>NZ_JAUSTW010000001.1 GCF_030813055.1 Neobacillus ginsengisoli
AGGTTGATAGGTCAGAGGTGGAAGCGCGGTGACGTGTGGAGCTGACTGATACTAATCGTTCGAGGACTTAACCAGTTTTAAAGCGAACTCGTTTTACAAAACTTCTTCTGAATTATCTAGTTTTGAGGGAATGAAAAAAAATTAAATTTCCTCTTGAAAAATATGAAAAAGACATTATAATTAAATAGTGTCTGATAAATAGTCTGGCAATAATGGCGAGAAGGTCACACCCGTTCCCATACCGAACACGGAAGTTAAGCTTCTCAGCGCCGATGGTAGTTGGGACGCGAGTCCCTGTGAGAGTAGGACGTTGCCAGGCTGTAAATATGGAGGATTAGCTCAGCTGGGAGAGCATCTGCCTTACAAGCAGAGGGTCGGCGGTTCGATCCCGTCATCCTCCACCATATTTAATGCCGGTGTAGCTCAATTGGTAGAGCAACTGACTTGTAATCAGTAGGTTGAGGGTTCAAGTCCTTTCGCCGGCACCATTTTTCGAGCCATTAGCTCAGTTGGTAGAGCATCTGACTTTTAATCAGAGGGTCGAAGGTTCGAGTCCTTCATGGCTCACCATTTCAATTTATATGCGGGTGTGGCGGAATTGGCAGACGCACCAGACTTAGGATCTGGCGCCGCAAGGCGTGGGGGTTCGACTCCCTTCACCCGCATCAAAGTTTTTTGCGATTGCAAAATAACTTATCATAACGCGGAAGTAGTTCAGTGGTAGAACACCACCTTGCCAAGGTGGGGGTCGCGGGTTCGAATCCCGTCTTCCGCTCCAGAAGTGCCGGGGTGGCGGAACTGGCAGACGCACAGGACTTAAAATCCTGCGGTAGGTGACTACCGTACCGGTTCGATTCCGGTCCTCGGCACCAAAGTTTTTTGCGAAAGCAAAATAACTTTCAAAATACGCGCCCGTAGCTCAATTGGATAGAGCGTCTGACTACGGATCAGAAGGTTATGGGTTCGACTCCTTTCGGGCGCGCCATTATCAATACGGGAAGTAGCTCAGCTTGGTAGAGCACTTGGTTTGGGACCAAGGGGTCGCAGGTTCGAATCCTGTCTTCCCGACCACTTTTAAAAAGATCTTCATGGGGCCTTAGCTCAGCTGGGAGAGCGCCTGCTTTGCACGCAGGAGGTCAGCGGTTCGATCCCGCTAGGCTCCACCATATTTTAATCTTATATTTGGCGGTGTAGCTCAGCTGGCTAGAGCGTACGGTTCATACCCGTAAGGTCGGGGGTTCGATCCCCTCCGCCGCTACCAATTTTTGAGGACCTTTAGCTCAGCTGGTTAGAGCAACGAGCAAGTCTTCCTTGAGTATGCTACGAGTTGTACCCATCGAGCTGCTTCTTGATTAGGCTTTCTGAGATGGGGACAGACAGATTTTAAACATAAGTAAAAGAACTCTTATTTGGACCTTTAGCTCAGCTGGTTAGAGCAGACGGCTCATAACCGTCCGGTCGTAGGTTCGAGTCCTACAAGGTCCACCAGTAATTTTTTATAATATGGAGGAATACCCAAGTCCGGCTGAAGGGATCGGTCTTGAAAACCGACAGGCGGGTTAAACCGCGCGGGGGTTCGAATCCCTCTTCCTCCGCCATATTATTTGTTTTTTATCTTATCGTCGCGGGGTGGAGCACGTTCGAATAAGCTTCTTCGAATATTATTCAGCGCACCGATTGAGCTGCTTCTTGAGTAAGCTTTCTGAAATCAGGGCGACAATTACTCCGATTAGTGTAATGCAACAAATTTATATTTTTTACCGTCGCGGGGTGGAGCAGTCCGGTAGCTCGTCGGGCTCATAACCCGAAGGTCGCAGGTTCAAATCCTGTCCCCGCAATCCGGTCTGGTAGTTCAGTTGGTTAGAATGCCTGCCTGTCACGCAGGAGGTCGCGGGTTCGAGTCCCGTCCAGACCGCCATTTGTTGGCTCAGTAGCTCAGTCGGTAGAGCAAAGGACTGAAAATCCTTGTGTCGGCGGTTCGATTCCGTCCTGAGCCACCATTTAATGAAAAATATTAATCTTATATCATGGCGATTGTGGCGAAGTGGTTAACGCATCGGATTGTGGTTCCGACATTCGTGGGTTCGATTCCCATCAGTCGCCCCATTTTTAATACTCGTATGCGGGTGTAGTTTACTGGTAAAACCTCAGCCTTCCAAGCTGATGTAGTGGGTTCGATTCCCATCACCCGCTCCAATTATGGGCCTATAGCTCAGCTGGTTAGAGCGCACGCCTGATAAGCGTGAGGTCGATGGTTCGAGTCCATTTAGGCCCACCATAATTTATTTAATTATTCCGCAGTAGCTCAGTGGTAGAGCTATCGGCTGTTAACCGATCGGTCGTAGGTTCGAGTCCTACCTGCGGAGCCATATAGAGAAGTACCCAAGTGGCTCAAGGGGCTCCCCTGCTAAGGGAGTAGATCGGGTAACCGGTGCGAGGGTTCGAATCCCTTCTTCTCTGCCATATTGGCCCCTTGGTCAAGCGGTTAAGACACCGCCCTTTCACGGCGGTAACACGGGTTCGAATCCCGTAGGGGTCATACAAAAAAACTGGTGACAGATTGTCATCAGTTTTTTTGTGCGTTTTTTTCAGTAAAGAATTAAAGATCTTTATTCCCCAAACAAAACGCGATTGTGTCGTTCCCTTAGAACATACCTCAGGACTTTGATTATCTCCCCATGATGTCTCAAGATTATTAACATTGCATTCTTATAGGAATAATGTAACCGCTTTATTTTTAAAAAAATTTCATTTCTTTTGTCGACATCTGAATTTTTTTTCATCAATTTTTGTCGAATACTGTTGAATTATAAATCATTATGATGATTAAAGAAGTTTATTGTCCGAAAAGATAAAAAACTTTTTGAGGAATATATTAAATTTCCAATTATAATTGAACGATGTAATACATATTTTCAAGAGGAATGAGGAGAGCCATGACAGTGAACACATTATTTCCTACTGATTACCAGCTGCATTTATTTCATGAGGGTAGTCTTTTCCAAAGTCATCAGCTTTTTGGCGCTCATATCTTAAAAGATGCCACCAGGGTATATACACGATTTTGCGTATGGGCCCCTAATGCTAAGCAGGTGAGGCTTGCAGGGGATTTCAATAGCTGGAATGGTGAAGGATATGAACTGCAAAAAGTAAATGATGAAGGGGTTTGGATTATTGTTATTAATCAAAACCTGGAAGGTAGTCTTTATAAGTATGAAATTTTATCACAAACCGGAGAAACCCTCCTAAAAGCAGATCCATTTGCATTTTATTCTGAACTTAGACCGAATACGGCATCAATTGTGTATTCTTTACAGGATTATGAGTGGCAGGATTACCAATGGATTCATCGCAGAGAAAAAACAAATTTTTTATCTGAGCCGGCAGTTATATACGAAGTTCATGTAGGGTCTTGGAGAAAAAAAGCTAATGGTGATTTCCTTACATATAAAGAATTGGCCTCAGAATTAATTCCATATGTAATTGAGCATGGTTTTACCCACATTGAGTTATTACCACTTGTTGAACATCCTCTTGATGCCTCCTGGGGATACCAAGGTACAGGTTATTATTCCGTCACTTCCAGATACGGAACACCAAATGATTTCAAGTATTTTGTGGACCAGTGTCACCAGAATGGATTAGGTGTAATTCTAGACTGGGTGCCGGGACATTTTTGTAAGGATGCCCATGGATTATACCAGTTTGACGGTACACACTTATATTCATATCGCACAGAAAATGATAGAGAAAATCATGTATGGGGAACAGCGAACTTTGATCTTGGAAAAGGAGAGGTACAAAGCTTCCTCATTTCGAATGCATTTTTTTGGATGGACTACTACCATATAGATGGATTTAGGATGGATGCAGTTGCTAATATCATTTATTGGCCCAATTCTTCCGAGAATGTAGAAAATCCATTTGGAATAGAATTTTTAAAGAAATTAAATAAAGAAGTACACGAGTATGCTCCTAATTTCCTAATGATTGGTGAGGACTCTACTGACTTCTCTAATGTGACTGCACCTGTTCATTATGGCGGATTAGGATTTGATTATAAATGGAATATGGGCTGGATGAATGACGTTCTGGAATATGCAGAAACCCCGCCGTTCAACCGCTCCAATGTACATTCAAAAATAACTTTTTCGTTTTTATATGCTTATTCAGAAAAATTTATGCTGCCATTTTCACATGATGAAGTAGTCCATGGAAAAAAGTCATTACTAGATAAAATGCCAGGTGATTACTGGGAAAAATTTGCTCAACTTCGGTTATTGCTGGGTTATATGTTTGCCCACCCAGGCAAAAAGTTATTATTCATGGGGTTTGAATTAGGTCAATTTGCAGAATGGAAAGATAAAGAACAACTCGATTGGAATTTAATGGAATATGACATGCACCGAAATTTAAACACATATGTTAAAGAATTATCAAAGATATATAAACGTTCAAAACCGCTATATGAATTAGACCATTTATGGGAAGGGTTTGAATGGATAGACGTAAATAACAGCAAGCAATCCATTTTTTCTTTTATCCGAAAAGGTAAGAATGAAGATGAATTCTTAGTAGTCATTAGCAATTTTACCGGCGTTAGTTACCAAGATTATAAAGTGGGTGTACCGAAACTTGGCGAGTATCGGGAAATTCTTAATAGTGACTATGTGGAGTACGGTGGTACAGGACATATTAACAAAAAAGTAATTGTTGCTGCTGATGAGCCATTTCATGGAAGGCCATATTCGGTAAATATAACAATTCCACCATTTGGTTTTTTAATTTTAAGACCGGTCAAAAAACGGAAGGAGCGAAAAGGAAATGGCAAAGAAAAAGTGCGTAGCAATGCTGTTGGCAGGAGGGAAAGGAAGCAGGCTTAATTCGCTTACGAAAGATTTAGCAAAGCCGGCTGTTCCCTTTGGCGGGAAATACCGCATCATTGATTTTCCATTAAGCAACTGCAGCAATTCAGGTATTGACACGGTAGGAGTGTTAACACAATATCAACCCTTGCTGCTAAATTCATACATTGGAATTGGAAGTGCCTGGGATCTTGACCGTAAAGATGGAGGAGTAACGGTTTTACCGCCTTATGCTGAATCGTCAGAGGTAAAGTGGTACACCGGGACAGCAAGTGCAATCTATCAAAATCTTAATTATCTAAAGCAATACCAGCCGGAATATGTGTTAATCCTATCCGGCGATCATATTTACAAAATGAACTATGAGAGCATGCTTGATTATCATATTGAAAAACGGGCAGATGTCACAATTTCTTTAATTGAAGTTCCATGGGCGGAGGCCAACCGTTTTGGAATTATGAATACAAACGAAGAAATGAGAATAACAGAATTTGAGGAAAAGCCAAGCAGCCCGAAAAATAACCTAGCTTCCATGGGCATATATATCTTTAACTGGAATATACTTAAAGAATATTTGGAAATGGATGACCGAAACCCTGATTCTAGTCATGACTTTGGTAAGGATGTTATTCCATTACTGTTGGAAGAGAAGAAGAAATTATTTGCTTACCCGTTTAAAGGATATTGGAAAGACGTTGGTACGGTTGAAAGCCTTTGGGAAGCAAATATGGATCTCTTAAATGAAGAGTGTGACTTGGACTTATTTGACCACGGTTGGAGAATTTATTCAGTCAATCCGAATCAACCTCCGCAATATATATCTCCGGACGCATTAGTTAAAGAGTCATTAATTAATGAGGGCTGTACAATTGAAGGGGAAATTGAAAAGTCTGTTCTCTTCCAAGGGGTAACAGTAGGAAAAGGCTCGATTATCAAAGAAGCAGTGATTATGCCTGATGCAGTAATTGGGAAAAATTGTTTAATTGAAAAAGCCATCGTTCCAAGCGACGTGACTGTTCCCGATGGAACCGTGATCCGTTCATTTGATGATGAGATTATTCTAGTAACAGAAGAAATGTTAAGTGGGTTATACCCTGCTTTTTAAGTGTCCAGCTTCAGCGCCTAGCCCCTCGAGGTCGCGTCACGCCTGCCAATGAAGTCAAAAACCGACTTCACCGTCAAGCCCGCAAGCAGCCGTCAGGGCAGACCAAGGCGCTTCAGCTTTTCTATAAATATTAGGAGGGAATCGGGTTGAAGAGAAAGTTATTAGGAGTAATTGACGCAACAACTTACCATGATGATTTAGAGGATCTTTTAACACACCGATCACTGGCAGCTCTGCCGTTTGCAGGACGTTACCGCCTGATTGATTTTGTTTTATCAAATATGGTGAATTCAGGAATTCGCAGTGTAGCCATATTTCCAAAAATGCAATATCGTTCATTAATGGACCATCTTGGTTCGGGTAAAAATTGGGACTTGAATCGCAAGCGCGATGGCCTATTCTTTTTCCCGTCTCCGATTGTTGATAACGATGATAATCGAATCGGATCCTTTGATCATTTTGCTGCTAATATCGATTTCTTCTACCGCAGCACACAAGAATATTCTATCATTGCTAATAGTTATACCGTTTTTAATACAAATTTTAGGTCGCTATTAGAGTGGCATATCCAATCAGGCTGTGATATCACGGAAATTCATCATAAAGACGGTCATTCGATGGAAATGTATTTAGTAAAAACCTCTTTATTAATTAAGCTGATTGAAACAAGAGATGTTACAGGCTATTCCTGTATGAAGGATGTCGTTAATGATCTTCATAGCCTTTATACCATTTGCCACTACGATTATTCCGGATACACTATGATGATAGATTCAATTCAAAACTATTTTTCTACTAGTATGAATTTATTGCAATCCAACGTATGGAAACAGCTATTTTTAAAGGAGCAACCGATTTATACAAAAGTGAAAGATGAACCTCCAACGAAGTATGTGAAAGGGTCGTCTGTTCAAAATGCAATGATTGCAAATGGCTGTATCATCAACGGTACAGTAGAAAATAGTATCGTTTCCCGCGGCGTAAAAATCGGTAAAGGAACGGTTATAAAGAACTGTATTATTATGCAGAAGTGTCAAATTGAAGATAATTGCTATCTGGATTCCGTTATATTAGATAAGGATGTAAAGGTGGAGGCCGGAACGCACCTAACCGGCTCGGCCCGTTCACCATTTGTGATTCGTAAAGGTACCAAGCAAGGAGCGTTGATGAATTCGTGAAAGTATTATTTGCAGTTTCTGAATGTGGTCCATTTGCAAAATCTGGGGGACTCGCTGATGTAGCAGGTTCCCTCCCAAAGGAACTAAAAAGTCTTGGAACAGATGTTAGAGTGATTCTTCCAAAATACGGTACGGTCTCTGAAGAATATAAAAAGGAAATGAAAAAGGTAAAAGAATTTTCAGTTTCTGTCGGATGGAGAAACCAGTATTGCGGTATAGAAGAACTGACATACCAGGGCGTCACTTTTTATTTTATTGATAATGAATACTATTTTAAACGGGATCGCCTTTATGGTTATTACGATGACGGCGAAAGATTTGCATATTTTAATAGGGCCGTATTGGAAGCAATCGAACACCTTAATTTCTATCCGGATGTCGTTCATTGCCATGATTGGCATACTGCAATGATTCCCTATCTTTTAAGAATGGAATATGTTAACCGAAAAGGCTATGGCACCATTCGTACAGTTTTTACCATCCACAATCTTCAATTTCAAGGGATTTTTCCAAAAGAGGTATTGGGAGATTTGTTGGGAATGGATTTTCAATATTTCCATCCTGAACATTTAGAGTTTTTTGGCGCTATTAATTTTATGAAAGGCGCACTTGTAGCGGCAGATGAAATTACGACCGTCAGCCCTACCTATAAAGAGGAAATTCAAACAGCCGCATTTGGAGAAAAACTGGAAGGTCTACTGAAGACAAGAGAAGAGGATTTAGTAGGGATTCTAAATGGGATTGATGAGGATTTCTATAATCCGGCTAATGATTCATTAATCTATCAGACCTATACACCGAATGAGTATAAGAAAAAGGCTATTAACAAAAGAGAGGTTCAAAAGCTTTTTGGATTGCCGCAAAAATCAAAAATACCGTTAATGGTGATGATTTCACGGCTTACAAAGCAAAAGGGTCTCGATCTTGTTAAATGTGTTCTTCATGAAATTTTACAGGAAGATATTCAAGTAATCATTCTTGGAACGGGTGATTATGAATATGAAGAATACTTGAAGTATGCTGCACATATGAATCCTGATAAATTAAAGGTTAATATTGGTTTCAATGAAAATCTAGCACATAAGCTATATGCTGCGGCTGACTTGTTTTTAATGCCATCACTTTTTGAACCATGCGGACTTGGACAGTTAATTGCCATGAAATATGGTGCAGTTCCGATTGTTCGGGAGACGGGTGGGTTAAATGATACAGTACAAGCTTGGAATGAAGTTACAGAAGACGGAAATGGTTTCTCATTCAGGAATTTTAATGCCCATGATATGCTCTACACCATAAGAAGAGCAATTAGTTTTTATCATGAGAGCGATGTCTGGGGCAAAATTGTCCAGCAAGCGATGCTGATGGACAATAGCTGGGCTCAGTCAGCATTTAGATATAATCAGCTCTATGCCGGACTCATCTCTAGGAGTGAAACCCATGTTTTCTAATAAAACAGAGTTCAAGGAGACCTTTTTAAAAAGGCTTGAGATGTTATATGGTAAGAGTTTTTCGGAGAGTTCTGAGCGGGACCATTATCAGACACTCGGTAACATGATACGTGAATATGTAAGTAATGATTGGATTAAAACAAACGAGAGTTACTTAGCTGGTAAAGAGAAACAAGTCTATTACTTATCCATTGAATATTTATTAGGGAAGCTCCTAAGGCAAAATTTAATCAATTTGGGGATTGAAGATACTGTACAGCAAGGTCTTCATGAACTGGGAATTGATTTAAGTGAGCTGGAGGAATTAGAAGCGGATGCAGGTCTGGGAAACGGCGGCTTAGGAAGATTGGCCGCCTGTTTTTTAGATTCCCTTGCTTCTTTAAATCTCCCCGGTCATGGTCATGGAATCCGTTATAAGCATGGCTTGTTTGAACAAAAAATCGTCGACGGCTATCAAGTAGAATTACCGGAACAATGGCTTAGGGGAGGTAATGTTTGGGAGGTTCGTAAAGCGGATTTGGCCGTTAAAATCCCATTTTGGGGTAAGGTGGAAGCAAGGACGGAAAATGGGCGACTTGTGTTTCATCATTTAAATGCTGAAACGGTTACGGCCGTTCCACATGACATGCCGGTCATTGGTTATGAGACAAAAACTGTCAATACCTTAAGGCTTTGGAATGCGGAGCCTTCCCAGTTCCCGTTTCATACCGATATTCTACAATACAAAAGAGAAACGGAAGCTATATCGGAATTTTTATATCCGGATGATACACACGATGAGGGGAAAATCCTGCGGTTAAAGCAACAATACTTATTAGTTTCGGCGAGCCTTCAATCAATCATCAAAACCTATCGGAAACAACATCCCAACATGAATCTTTTCCATCACCATGTCTGTATCCATATTAATGATACTCACCCGGTTTTGGCCATACCGGAATTGATGAGAATCTTAATTGATGAAGAAGGATTCGAGTGGGAGCGTGCCTGGCATATTACAACAAATACAATCTCCTATACCAATCATACAACCTTAACAGAAGCTTTGGAAAAATGGCCAATTCGAATTTTTCAACCGCTTCTCCCAAGGATCTATATGATCGTTGAGGAAATTAATGAGCGCTTTTGCCAACAGCTTTGGGAACAGTCTCCGGGAGCTTGGGAGAGAATAGGTCAGCTTGCAATTATCGCTGACGAATATGTAAAAATGGCTCACTTGGCAATCGTTGGCAGCTTTAGTGTAAATGGTGTGGCAAAGCTACATACAGAAATTCTTAAAACACGGGAAATGAATCAATTTTATCAACTGTTTCCAGAGAAATTTAATAATAAAACCAATGGTATCGCTCACCGTCGCTGGCTTTTAAAAGCCAATCCAAAACTATCAACGTTAATATCCGATGCAATTGGGACTAACTGGGCTACTTCACCAAATGATCTTACCCAATTATTGAAATACCAGGACGATCCATCATTTTTAGAACAATTGTTTAAGATTAAAAAGGAAAACAAACAAACACTTGCCGATATCATTTACAGTAAAACGGGAACAATTGTCAATACGGACGCGATTTTTGATGTACAGGTGAAACGGTTGCATGCCTATAAAAGGCAGCTGTTAAATGTTTTACATATAATGTACCTTTATAATCGTATTAAAGAGGATTCAAGCTTTACAGTAGTTCCAAGAGTGTTTATTTTCGGAGCAAAAGCATCACCAGGTTATTATTATGCAAAAAAAATTATCAAATTAATTAATACAGTAGCAGAAAAAGTAAACAATGACCCAATTATCGGAGATAAAATGAAAGTGATTTTCCTTGAAAATTATCGGGTTTCCCTTGCAGAAAAAGTATTCCCGGCATCTGATGTGAGTGAACAGATTTCCACAGCCAGTAAAGAAGCCTCAGGAACGGGAAATATGAAATTTATGATAAACGGGGCTCTTACGTTGGGAACTTTGGACGGTGCCAATATAGAGATTCAAGAATTGGTAGGGGCATCGAATATCTTTATTTATGGTCTTACAGCTGAAGAAGTTCTTCATTATTACCAACATGGAGGTTACCAATCCATAGAATACTACCATCATGATAGCCGTATCCGACAAGCGGTGGATCAGCTTGTAAATGAATTTTTCCCTGGGGTACACAATGAATTTGAGCCTATCTTTGATTCATTACTTGAGGAAAATGACCAATATTTTGTATTAAAGGATTTTGCCTCATATGCTGATACGCATAAAACAGTCGGAGAAACTTTTATGGATCAGCGAAAATGGCAAAAAATGAGCCTCATTAATATTGCCCATGCCGGATATTTTTCAAGTGATCGGACGATAAAAGAATATGCGGATAATATATGGGGGATTAAACCACGATAAAAAAAGCTTTTGCCAATTGGCAAAAGCTTTTTTTTTAAGAAAAATAGTGTCCAATGAAAATTCCAACGGCTAGTAAAAATCCAAAAATCGTATTCGTTTGCGCAGTAGCTTTCATCGCCGGTGCCATTTGAATCGGCAAGGTATTTTCAATAAATCCTTTTGTCGCTTTAATGGCTTTTGGTGCACTTAAAATTACGATCGCAATCCAGATAGGCGCAACTCCAGTTATAATGAGGGCTAAAACCCATAAATATGAAAATGTAAACATGCCGGCTAATAAATAAATGGCTCTTTTTTTGCCTAAAAGAATTGCAACAGTTTTGCGCCCATTTTCTTTATCGCCATCAAGGTCACGGATATTATTCGAAAGCATGATTTCACCAACAAGGACCATAATTGGAACTGAAACCAGAATACTCGTGCTATCGACCGTTCCCGTTTGAATAAAGAAGGAAATTAAAATGATTAGCATTCCCATAAAGAAGCCCGCAAAAACTTCTCCAAATGGAGTATAAGCAATCGGGAATGGTCCGCCAGTATAAAAATAACCGACTGCCATACAAAAAAGCCCAACTAATGCCAGCCACCAGCTGCTATTGGCACAAATATAAACGCCTATTAATAACGCAATTCCATAAAAGCCAAACGCAAGGTTGATGACTGTTTTCGGTTTGATGCCATCGCGGACAATGGTACCGCCAATTCCTACAGAATGCTCCGTATCGAGGCCCCGTTTAAAATCGAAATATTCATTAAACATATTGGTTGCTGCTTGTATTAATAAACTGGCGATTAACATTGCTACAAAGAGCCCTACATTAATTTTGCCATGCCTAAGGGCAAGTGCTGTCCCCAGCAATACAGGTACGAATGATGCTGTTAAGGTGTGGGGACGGGTCATTTGCCACCAAACCTGGAAACCACGGTTGGATTCAACAGCAGGTCGCTGTATATTTGGCTGCATATTTTTTCTCTCCCTTTTTAAAAATTTTATTTTCTATTTTCAAAGCGTTCTTTATAAGAAGGATAAGGTTTTCCAAACCTTAGTTTAGGGAATCGAGCTACTAGTGTCAATGACTTTTTCCTAGATTAACTAGAAGAAAATGCCTGTTGGATTATTATTATGGGATTAGAGGAAAACTGAAATAACTATATAAGCACGTTTACAACCTGATTTGTTTTTTTTGATATATAATAGGAATATAAATGGATAGGTAGTGACAAGAATTATTGACTTCTTTACAATTGGAGTAGTATCTTAAAATAAGCTTTAAAATGAATGGATAACAGTCATTTTGGCTGTTTTGGAGGGATTTTTTTGGTTACCATTCAAGAAACGGAATTAAAGGAAAGGGGTCTTTTGGCTGTTAGTCGTGCTAAAGAACTTGGCCGGCCCATTTTAATTAGTGAAGTTCATAAAATGGACACGATTAACCCTTTATCATTTTTTAATATTGGAAAAGAGCGCTTTCTGGGTGAACGTTTTTTCTGGAAAGACCCGACTGACGAGATTATGCTTATTGGACTTGGAATATCAAAACAAATTCAATCGGATCAGGTTACTGACCGCTTTTTTCATGTTGAAGAAGAATGGCAGAAATTTTTATTGGAAAGTCTTATCTTTAATCCATATCCGGAAAATGGTTTAGGTCCTGTTATGTTTGGAGGATTCTCATTTGACCCTAATAAAATGAAAACGGATTTATGGTCCAAGTACTCTGATTCTTTGTTCCATATTCCAAAATATTTGTTGAGTATCATTAAAGGTCAAACGTATCTAACCACGAATATCGTTTGTACTCCCCATGATAATCAAGATTTATTTATTAAAGTAACGGAAGAGAGAAAACGGTTATTTAATTCTCTTGATCAAAGTTATCAGTTAAGAACAGTTAATCTTCTTGAAACAAAAGAAGTTTCCCCTGAAAAATGGAAAAAGACTGTAGAGGATGTTGTACAGGATTTGAAGTCAGGACCATTAAAAAAAGTCGTCCTTGCACGAGAGCTCAGATTAGTTTTTGACGCTCCTTTTGAAGCTGAAACAGCACTTTTCAATTTGTTTAATCAGCAGCATGAAAGTTTTATTTTCGTTTTTGAATCGAATGGTGACGCCTTTTTAGGTGCATCCCCAGAAAGACTTGTAAAAAAACAGGGGAATGACGTTTTTTCCACTTGTCTTGCAGGTTCGATTCCAAGAGGCAATACCGAAGAGGAAGACAAAATTTTAGGCGAACAATTATTAAATGATCAAAAAAATCTAATTGAGCATGGATTTGTCGTGGAAATGATCAAGGAAGCATTAGAAGAAACCTGCGACCAGGTTATACTCCCGGACAAGCCGCAATTAATGAAAATTAGAGATATTCAGCATCTTTATACACCTGTTATTGGAAAATGTCAAAAGGATGCTTCCATTTTGTTATTAGTCGAAAGACTTCATCCAACACCTGCTCTTGGCGGACTTCCTAAAAAGGAAGCAGTTGAAAAGATTAGGGAACTAGAAGAATTGGACAGAGGTTTTTATGCCGCTCCATTAGGATGGGTTGATTATCGTGGAAACGGAGAATTTGCTGTTTCGATTCGCTCCGGTCTCATCCAAGGCAATGAAGCATCATTATTTGCCGGATGCGGTGTTGTAGCGGATTCTAATTCTGAAAGTGAATATTTGGAAACAGGCTTGAAGTTTAAACCAATGCAGAGAGCCTTAGGGGGAAAATAACATGGAGCATCAAGAATCACTAACAGCTTATATCGCTGCCTTTGTCAGCGAACTCGTTCAAACCGGGATAACGGATGTTGTTGTCAGTCCGGGATCCAGGTCAACACCAATGGCGATGGTAATGGCGGAGCACCCTGATCTCACGCTGCATATCCATGTTGATGAACGCTCTGCTGCATTCTTTGCCTTGGGGATTGCGAAGGCGTCCAAAAGACCTGTCGCTATTCTTTGTACTTCAGGTACGGCTGCCGCCAATTACTACCCGGCAATTGTAGAAGCGCATTATTCCCGGGTACCTTTACTGGTGTTAACAGCAGACCGGCCTCATGAACTTAGGGAAGTAGGAGCACCGCAGGCGATAGATCAAATTCATCTATATGGAAATCATGTAAAATGGTTTGCCGAAATGGCCTTACCGGAAAAAAATAACGATATTATCCGCTATGCCCGGACAGTGTGCGCACGTGCTGCAGCACTTGCTAGTCAATCTCCTTCAGGTCCGGTCCATTTGAATTTTCCATTTCGGGAACCGCTCATACCTATTATGGATGAAAATCTTTTTCAAACTGAGGAACGCCCGAATGGGTATGTAAAGGTACATAATGGAGATTTAACAATAAATAGTTATCAGTTTAGAGATATTGCTGCTAAGTTGAGTAGAAAAGAAAAAGGTATCATAATTTGTGGAAATTTAGAGACGGAAGGATTTGCTGATGCTGTAACCATTTTAGCTTCTGTTTTAAATTTTCCTATTATAGCTGATCCCTTATCACAGCTAAGAAGTGGTAAACACTCTAGCGAAAATATTATTGAAGCCTACGATACGTTTCTACGGAATGAAGATGCTAAATCATTTTTAAAACCTGATGTAGTTATCCGATTTGGAGCTATGCCGGTTTCAAAAGCGTTAACGATATTTTTAAAAGAAAATCACAGTGCTGAACAGTATGTAATTGATAGCGGCGGCGGCTGGCGAGATCCTGCCGCCTTATCTACTGATATGATTTTTTGCAATGAAACATTCTTTTGTAAATCTCTCATTTCGTATATCAAGCCTAAAGCTCCTACCGGTTCATTGGAGAAATGGAGAAACATTAATACGCTTACGAAAGAACACATGAAAATAATTAATGACTCTACAGAATTGAGTGAAAGCCGCCTGTTCTATCAATTGGCTGATATGCTGCCGGAAGGGGCTACCCTTTTTGTTGGAAATAGTATGCCAATTCGTGATTTAGATAGTTTTTTCCTCAATAATGAGAAGTCTATTAAAGTCATGGCTAATAGGGGAGCAAATGGAATTGATGGTACTGTTTCTACTGCCCTGGGCGCCGCCTTATACTCTAAACCATTATATTTAGTATTAGGTGATTTAACGTTTTTCCATGATTTAAATGGTCTTATAGCGGCAAAGCTATACAATATTGATATTCATATCATTGTTATTAACAATAATGGCGGCGGGATTTTTTCTTTCCTTCCACAGGCGGAACATGCAAAAAAATTCGAACTACTCTTTGGTACGCCTTTAAATATTGAATTTGAACATGCAGTAAGAATGTTCAATGGGAATTATATGAACATAAAGGATTGGGACCAATTTGGCTCGGTTATGAAAGTTTCTCTGGAAACTCCCGGTTTAAACGTTCGTGAAATTTCAACAAATAGGGATAGAAATACATTAGAACATCGCGAATTTTGGCGTTCTGTTTCCTGGGAAATATCAAATTTTGTAAAAGGTGAACGTAAATGAATGTTGTAATCGACGGGATTCGCTACCATGTCGAAAAAGAAGGTGAAGGGTTTCCACTTCTTCTTCTTCATGGCTTTACTGGAGATTCATCTACATGGACTTCCTTTTGCCCTACATGGGGAAAGCATTCAACACTCATTTTCCCTGACATAATTGGACACGGGAAAACGGATTCTCCCGATAAAGGCGATCGTTACCAAATTGAATCGGTTGCAAATGATCTTAAAATCATCCTTGATAAAATAGGTGTGAATCAAGTTGATATATTGGGATATTCAATGGGAGGAAGGCTTGCACTGACCTTTGCGATTCTTTTTCCTGATAGAATTCGGAAGCTAATATTAGCAAGTGCTTCTCCAGGTCTATTAACGGAGCAGGAAAGAGAATCAAGGCGGATGAAAGATAAAGAACTTGCAGAATTTATTCAGGAAGCCGGTATTAAGCCTTTCGTAGATTATTGGGAAGCAATCCCGCTCTTTTCTACTATGCATCGTCTCTCTCTGACCGTTAAGGAAACGATTCGAAATCAACGTTTGCGAAATTCTCCATCGGGCCTTGCAAATAGTCTTTTAGGAATGGGGACAGGCACGCAGCCTTCCTGGTGGGAAAATTTAAGCAAAATAACAAATGCGGTTCTGCTGGTAACCGGAGAAGAAGATGCGAAATTCTGCGATATAGCCCAAAAGATGCTTGAAAAATTACAAAATGGTACTTGGATAGCGCTTAATAACAGCGGGCATGCATTACATGTGGAAGAACCAGAAAAGTTTGGTACAATAGTAAGTGACTTTTTGTCAAATTGATAATACGAGGAGGATTCTTGTTTTGACAGTAGAATGGGTTGCAGCACGAAAATATGAAGAAATACTTTATGAAACCTATAACGGTATTGCTAAAATCACGATTAATCGCCCCCATGTACATAATGCATTTACACCAAAAACCGTTATGGAATTAATCGATGCAGTTGCTTATGCACGTGATGATTCTAGTATTGGCGTTATTGTGTTAACAGGGGCCGGAGATAAGGCATTTTGCTCCGGCGGAGACCAAAGTGTACGTGGACATGGCGGATATGTTGGTGAGGACCAAATTCCTCGTTTAAATGTTCTCGACCTCCAACGTTTAATTCGTGTGACTCCAAAACCGGTGGTTGCAATGGTTAAGGGATATGCGATTGGCGGCGGCCATGTACTCCATATTGTATGTGATTTAACAATAGCGGCAGATAACGCTGTTTTTGGACAAACAGGACCGAAAGTTGGTAGCTTTGATGCCGGTTATGGTTCCGGCTATCTTGCCAGAATCGTCGGGCATAAGAAGGCACGTGAAATCTGGTATTTATGCCGTCAATATAATGCTCAGGAAGCGCTTGACATGGGCTTGGTCAATACCGTTGTTCCTTTAGATCAAGTGGAAGAAGAAACAATTAAATGGTGTGAAGAAATGCTTGAGAAAAGCCCGACTGCTCTTCGTTTCTTGAAAGCTGCATTTAATGCTGATACAGACGGCTTGGCAGGTATTCAACAATTTGCCGGTGACGCGACACTACTTTACTATACAACAGATGAAGCGAAGGAAGGCCGCGATGCATTTAAAGAAAAGCGTAAGCCGGACTTCGGTCAATTTCCGCGTTTTCCTTGATAAGAGTTTTTTACAGCAGCTTGGTGGATTCCATCAAGCTGTTTTTAATAAGAAAAGCGCAAGCTCCCCGTTTAGCGGCGTATGGACTGGAGCGCTTCGACTGAGATAAAGGAAACACGGAGAGCGTTAGCGATCCGATGTTGACTTATCGTAGGGAGAAGAGCGAAGTACACTAGCCGCTGGGAGCTGAAGCTAGACATTATAAAGGGTAGTGACGAGTATGCAAAACAATAGCCTGCCTAATTTTTTGAAAAAAAGAGCGTTTCTGACACCTGATCGGACTGCGATTTATTTTCATGAAGAGGCTATAACCTTTAAAGAACTTTATCATCGTTCGTTCAAAGCTGCCGGCCAGCTTCAAGCATTAGGGATTAAAAAAGATGATTATGTTGGTGTATTACTAAAAAACCATCTTGATACAGTTATTATCTTATTTGCTCTACAATTATTAAGTGTAAGGGCAGTCATTCTGAATAACCGTTTAACATCAGGAGAATTGGTTTGGCAACTGAATGATTCAAAAGCAAAATTCGTAATTCTGGAACCGGCTTTTTCCGAAGTGGAAATGGCATTAAAAGCTGGTGTAGCTTCCTTAAGATGCATTTCCAAAGATCAAATGCTTTCATCCAAAGCAGAAGATCCAATCATTCAAGAGGAAGTGGATTTGTCTAACGTCTGTACTGTTATGTACACATCAGGGACAACCGGAAATCCAAAAGGGGTAATGCAAACCTATGGAAACCATTGGTGGAACTCTGTAGGGTCTGCATTAAATCTGGGATTTATTGAACGGGATTGCTGGCTATGTACCGTACCGATTTTCCATATTAGCGGATTTTCCATTTTAATGCGCGGTGTGATTTATGGCATGCCAATTGTACTTCATGAAAGCTTCGATGTAGAGAAAGTATTATTTGATATTAAAAATAAACAGGTCACGATTATGTCTGTGGTTGGAACGATGCTTTCCCGGATGATTGACACCATTAAAGATGCTCACCTTCCTGAACAGTTCCGGTGCATGCTGCTTGGGGGTGGACCTGCACCCTTGCCTTTATTACAATCTTGCGTTGAGAAAGAAATTCCCGTTTTTCAAACGTATGGTATGACAGAAACGGCCTCACAAATTGTAACCCTTTCCCCGGAATACAGCTTAACGAAACTTGGTTCTGCCGGGAAACCGTTGTTTCCTGCGCAAATTAAAATAGAACTTGAAGATGGGACAATTGCTTCATCAGGGAAGGCAGGAGAAATTATAGTAAAGGGACCTAACGTTACCCCCGGTTATTTAAATCGGCCCGAGGCAACAATGGAAAAACTAAGGGATGGATGGTTGCATACAGGTGATGTTGGATATTTGGATGAAGAAGGCTTTTTATACGTGCTTGATCGCCGGTCTGATTTGATCATTTCAGGGGGAGAAAACATTTATCCAGCTGAACTCGAAAGTGTTTTATCAGGACACCCTAATGTAGCAGATGTTGGGGTTACAGGATTAGAGGATGATAGATGGGGGCAGGTCCCGATTGCATTTGTTGTCAAAAAAGATGGGGCAGATGTCTCTGTCGAAGAGCTTGTTGATTACTGCATGAGCCGGATGGCTAAATATAAGATTCCGAAAGCAATATATTTTATCGACCACCTTCCGAGAAATGCAGCAAAAAAATTATTGCGAAGAAAGCTGAGGGAATGGCTGAGTGAGGGCAGATTTGAATGAGAAAACTATCATCTGTTAAACTCTATGTAATTAAGATGCCATTAAAATCGCCTTTCCTTACTCATTTAGGGGCTGTAAATGAGCGGGAGGGAATTATTGTTGAGGTAACAGATGCAGACGGAATTTCCGGGTTTGGAGAGGGTGTAGCATTTTCATCACCATGGTATACCGAAGAAACGGTTGAATCAAGTCTTCATATGTTAACTGATTTTTTAATTCCGCTTCTGCAAAAACAGCCGATTAAACATCCTGAGGATGCTTTGACCCTGTTTAAATCAATTAAAAGAAATAATATGGCTAAAGCAGCAATAGAAACAGCATTATGGGATTTGTACGCAAAGAAAATGTCTTTACCGCTTTCAAAAATCCTTGGAGGTACCCGTGAGAAGATTCCTTCAGGAGTTGTCGTAGCTACTGATTCCGTTGCAAATGCTTTGAAGCAAATAGAAGCATATCTTGATGAGGGGTATCAGCGGATGAAAATAAAAATTAATCCAAATCAGGATTATTTCTTTTTATCGGAGATTCGCCGCTACTACCCGGATCTGCCGATTATGGCTGACGCTAACTCTTCTTATAGTTTAAAGGACATGGACCGGTTAAAGGCACTTGATGATTTTCACTTACTTATGATTGAGCAGCCGCTCGCACATGACGATATTATTGACCACGCGCTCCTTCAGAAAGAAATTAATACACCGGTTTGTTTGGACGAAAGTATTGTTACCTTTGATGACGCTAGAAAGGCAATTGAATTAGGCAGCTGCAAGGTTATCAATATTAAGGTTGGGCGTGTTGGCGGACTTTACGAAGCTAAACGAATACATGATTTTTGTGTAGAAAAGGATATTCATGTTTGGTGCGGTGGAATGATTGAATTTGGAGTCTCACGTGCTCATAATATTGCTCTTGCTTCTTTGCCGGGGTTTTCAATTCCGGGAGACATATCCGCATCCGATCGTTTTTGGGAGCAAGATATCATTACCCCGGAGGTGACGGTTGAAAATGGATATGTAACTGTGCCGCAAAAACCCGGGATTGGATTTGAGATCAATCTAAAAAGGCTAAATGAGCTTTTACTGGATAAAAGAGTATTCACTTTTTAATAATAAGAACCAGGACATCATCCTGGTTCTTATTATTAAAGTTACGATGGTTCAAAGGTTTTACAGTCTGTTTCCGCTTGTGTATCAGCTGATTTCCCTGTATGGCTGACCACATAGATTTGTTCGGCACTGCATTTATTTCCTTTTGCCCAATAACTGCAATTATTTACTTCACATAATACATCTTGTGCCATTTGTATCACTCCTTTAGTTTTGTAATACAGGAATAGCATTTGATGATTTTAGTAAAACAATGCCTGCCAGTAATAGGGAACAAAATAGGAAAATAGGAGGAATTTAATGATTGTCATTTTGCTGCGAGTAAAAAAATTGGTTAACATGGCTAGATTTCTGTATCCTAAAATATGAGATTAAAAAAAAGGCGGGGGTAAAAATGAGCGCATCATTATTGAAAGATATCCTTGAATTCAATCAAAAATTCGTAGAAGATCGTGAATATGAAAAATATGAAACGACTAAATTCCCAAAAAAACGAATGGTCATTCTCACTTGTATGGATACAAGATTACTCGAATTATTACCGAAAGCTATGAACGTTAGTAATGGGGATGTAAAATTGGTGAAAAACGCCGGTGCACTTGTTTCCCATCCTTTTGGAAGTATCATGAGGAGTATTCTGATTGCTGTTTATGAATTGCAAGCGGAAGAAGTTATGGTAATCGCTCATTACGACTGTGGCATGAGTGGGTTAAAAGCCGAGCCTGTTATCGAAAGTATGAAAGAGCGAGGAATTACACAAGAAACCATTGATACACTTATCTATTCCGGCATAGACATTAAACAGTGGCTTCACGGATTTGATAATGTTTCAGAAAGTGTTGAGCACAGTGTCGGGATCATTAAAAATCATCCATTAATGCCAGAAGGAGTTCCTGTTCACGGTCTTGTCATTGATCCTAAAACCGGTAAGCTTGACCTTGTTGTTGATGGATCTTTGGCTTAATGATTTTTTTTCTCCGGAACGGGGTCAATCCCGCCAGGATGAAAAGGGTGGCATTTCAGGATCCGTTTGATTGTTAGCCATCCGCCTTTTATGGCGCCAAAGCGCTGCACAGCTTCCAACCCATAATGGGAGCATGTGGGATAAAATCGGCATGTTGGCGGTTTTAATGGTGATATCACTATTTGATAAAAACGAATAAGCGAAATGAATACTTTTTTCACCATGTGTCTCTCCTTTACTGCAATTAGTTTAAACATACCATAAAAAATTTTTTTAGTCTAAATTGTTAATTATATGTAAGTAGATGAAAAAACTCGGATTTTAATGTATGATATTTGTAAATAATAAAAGGAGTGATAACATGCCTTCAGTTGAAAGCTTTGATTTAGATCATAATGCTGTTAAAGCCCCTTATGTCAGACATTGCGGTGTCCATAAGGTAGGAAGTGACGGTGTTGTTAATAAATATGATATCCGTTTCTGCCAGCCTAATAAGCAGGCAATGAAACCTGATGCCATTCATACGCTTGAACACTTGCTCGCTTTTAATATTCGGAAGCATTCTGAAAAATATGACCACTTTGATATAATTGATATTTCTCCGATGGGCTGCCAAACAGGTTATTATCTTGTTGTCAGCGGTGAACCGACTGTTGAAGAAATCATTGATCTTTTAGAGGATACGATGAAAGATGCGGTTGAAATCATCGATATCCCTGCTGCAAATGAGAGACAGTGCGGGCAAGCGAAGCTCCACGATTTAGAAGGTGCAAAACGTTTAATGCGCTTCTGGCTTGAACAAAGTAAAGAAGATTTAAAGCAAGTATTTGCATAAAAATAGAGGATGACTCTTTGGGTCATCCTCATTTTTCTTCCTTCTTATCCATTTGATTTTCATTCATTTCATTATGAATATTCGGGTTATTCTCCAGTGGATCCACTGTATGCTTGTAGGTGTAGGCTTTTGAAGTGGTAATAACACTAAGTAAGAGAACAACAATGACAATAATTATACAGACTACAAAAATGGTATACAAATTTGTCCCTCCTCACTTCATATTGTAGCATGATTGCTTAAGGAAGAAGGGGATATTATTTCAAGAGGATTTTTAAATATGGAAGGAATAAAAAGGGAAGCTTACATTTTATGCTTCCCTTTCCTGTCGTATGTAATTTCAATGAATATTTCTTGGATAGTAAGTATGGGTTCGATGCTGTCCGTACTCTTCCTGTGCAAATTTCGCTTTTAAGCTTTCGATTAAATAAAGACCCATTAAATCGTAAAGTTCCTGTTTATCCATCTCCTGAATTAAACTTAGCAAATCTTCATGTGTCATTTCTTCTAAAAATGCAAAGGCGAGCATATCGATATCTTCTTCATCGCCTGTAAGCTTGTTTCGATACATTTCGTAAAGTTCATCTACTAATTTCATTTGGTTCACCTCCCGGAGATTGTTATTTCTTATCCATTATTAATCAATTCCCAAAAACTTGAAAAATATCCCTTGGCCAATTGTTAGAAAAATCTGTTTTTTTAATTTTATATCATTATATCGTATTCACCGTTAAAAAATGAACTAAATTTTGAAAAAGAATAAAATTTAGCCGTTTGTGGAAAACGATAAACATTGAGAAAAAGGGAGCTGAAAAAATGGATGAACAAAAGAAAACCTATTATATAGATGTTGGCACTGGGCATATAACACAAAATGCAACAAGTTCCACATGGAGCTATAAAATACAAGCCAATGATGAAGAGATTATACAGTTACGTGAGCTTTTTGATCAAAATTATTCGACTGAATGGCAAAACTTTTTTCGAGCCCATGTCCCATATGTTCAATATCATTATGACCGGGAAAATGATGCCTATGACAATATGATTCAGCAAGTATATAGCATGATTCACAAACTTGGTGACGAAGATGCAAAAAATCATATTGAAAGTATGAATATTTTACCTAATGGAGATTAATTAAACAAGACGGAGAATCCTTATCAAACAAAAGGTAAGGATTTTCCGTTTTTTTCGATTATAATAAGAGCAACATTGTAATGGGTGAGGCGGTATTTACATGAAAGAGTTTTTAGATTTATACGGGAATAAGGTCGAGCTTTCCTTCCTCCAATGTTCTTTTCAAGAGGAAGCCAAACATGTGTTGGTTATTTGCCAATATGGTGAAGCCTGGCTTTTAACAAATCATAAGGAACGGGGGCTTGAATTTCCCGGAGGAAAAATGGAGATCGGGGAAAGCCTTGACGAAGCTGCACAGCGTGAAGTTTATGAAGAAACGGGTGCCATTTTAGGAAAACTGCAACCTATTGGCTCCTACAGAGTTACAGATTGTAAAGGATCATTTGTCAAAGCGATATTTTGGGGAAAGGTAATTAAGCTGGTGGACACGAATACTTTTTACGAAACAAAAGGTCCAATTCTTATAAAGGGAGACATCTTACAATTACGCTTTGGGGCTGAATATAGCTTCATCATGAAAGACCCGGTAGTTGAGGAATGTATTAAATACATTCATGAGCTGCAAAGCAAAAAAGAATAGCAGATGCCTAAAACAGTCCACTACTCTTTAATAAGTTTTTTCTCCAAGAGGTCTACAAGCTGATACATAATCGTAGCGAAAACAGCGATCACCACGAGGGACAAGAAGACGAGGGTAAAATTAAAAACTTGAAAGCCGTAAAGTATCATATATCCGAGACCTTGTGAGGATACAAGGAATTCGCCGACGATTACTCCGACCCATGATAAGCCAACGTTCACCTTCAACGTTGAAATAATTGTAGGAAAACTTGCGGGCAGTATTGCTTCTTTAAAGCATTGAAAACGTGTGGCGCCAAATGTTTGGAGCACTTTTATATAGTTTGGATCTACTTCCTTAAACGATGTATAGACAACAATCGTTGTGATGATGACCGAGATGATCGCTCCCATTGCGATAATGGAAGGATAACCGGTACCGAGTGAGACGATTAGAATAGGACCTAAGGCTACTTTTGGCATGGCATTAAAAATAACAAGATAGGGGTCAAGAACTTTTGAAACCATGGGCGACCACCAAAGAATAGCGGCTAAAATTGTACCTAGTAAAGTAGCAAGGATAAACCCAAATATGGTTTCAGTTAAGGTAACCCCCAAATTTGTTAATAGGGAACCATCTTGAAGCTTTTCGAAAAATAATTTCCCAATTTTTGATGGTGAACTGAAAAGCAGCGGATCGATCCATCTTTTTTGGCTTGATAGTTCCCAGCCAAAGAAAAAAAGCAAAAATATGACTACTTGATAAATACGAACCCTTCTTTTTTCAATTTTTAATGATTGAATATACTTTTTATGGAGGAGTTTGACTTTATTGTTTTCGTGATTCAAGGGACTCCAGCTCCTTCCATATGGTTTGAAAGATACTTGAGAATGCCTCATGGTTTCTGGCCTCAAACGGGGACAATCTACGTAGCTCTTCCGGCATAACAAATGTTCGATGCAGCTTTCCGGGACTTGGGGAAAATAGAAAAACCCGATCACTCATAGCAATAGCTTCACTAATGTCATGGGTCACAAGAATAGCGGTTTTACCATAATTCTTTAGCGTTCCGGATACCAAATCCTCTAATTTTAGCTTTATTTGATAATCAAGTGCGGAGAACGGCTCATCTAACATCAGCAGTTTTGGTTCAGTTGTCAACGTTCTCACCAGAGCAACTCTTTGTCGCATACCACCTGATAATTGTTTGGGCAGCTGTTTTTCTACTCCGCTCAAACCAATTTGGTTTAATAGGTTTAACGCATTCGCTTTGGTCTTTGAATTTAGTTGTTTTGATAATTTCAGACCTAATAAGATATTTTCTTCAATCGTCTTCCAAGGAAACAAATAGTCCTGCTGAAGCATGTAGCCAATTTTATTTTTTGAAGTTGACACAGCCTCATTTTCTAAGATTACAGTACCTTGCGTTGGTTTAATCAAGTTAGCAATGATGGAGAGAAGAGTTGTTTTTCCACAGCCGCTTGGGCCAAGGAAGGAAACAAATTCTCCTTCCTCAACCTGCAGTGAAATATCGGAAAGAGCCGTGGTGGCCGAGGTTTTTGTAAAATAAGTGTGATGAATATCCTGAACCAATAAGAAACTCATAAGGACGGCCCCCTTTTTCGCTTATTTTTTGATGACTTTTTCTGCAATTGCTGTGTTTACAATAGCCTTATAGTCAACTTCCTTTGGAAGCACTCCGGACTCTTTCATGATCGTCTGAAGATTGTTCCACTCTTCCTTATCGAGGATTGGATCAGTTGAGAAGGAGCCTTGGCTTTTATACCGTTCGACAACCGTTTTAATAATTTCAAAATCTGTATCCGGGAAATACGGTTGAACAGCTTTGGCTATCTCCTCTGAACTATGTGTAGCAACCCATTGTTGAGCCTTGTAAATTGCTCTGGTGAAGCTTTCAACAGTTCCTTTGTGATTGTTGATATAGCTTTGTTTCGTCATAAAGGTTGTATAAGGGACATGTCCTGACTCCGTACCGAAGGAAGCGACAATATACCCTTTTCCTTCCTTTTCAAAAATACTGGCAGTCGGTTCGAATAATTGAACGAAATCACCGGTTCCCGATGCAAAAGCGTTCGCGATATTGGCGAAATCAATATTTTGGATTAAATTTAAATCTTTATGGGGATCTATTCCATGGTTCTTTAAAACAAATTCACCAACCATCTGCGGCATCCCGCCTTTGCGTTGACCTAGGAATGTGGTTCCCTTTAATTGATCCCATGTAAAATGATCGATTTTTTTTCTTGAAACAAGGAAGGTCCCATCTGTTTGTGTCAATTGGGCAAAGTTAATGACCGGATCATTCGCGCCTTGGGCATAAACATAAATGGATGTTTCAGAGCCAACCAGTGCAATGTCAGCACCGCCTGAAAGCAATGCTGTCATCGTTTTGTCTCCGCCGGCGGTCGTGGTTAGTTGAACATCCAAACCTTCATCCTTGAAAAACCCCTTTTCTAAGGCCACATATTCAGGGGCATAGAAGATGGAACGGGTAACTTCGGCAAGCCGAACCTTCACCAATTTCTTCGTTTTCGAATTGTTAGTATTAGTATTGCAAGCAGCTAAGGAAAACATAAGAATAGCAATGAGAAGAAAGGAAAAACTGAATTTTGACCATTTTTTCATGAATTGTACCTCCTTAAATCTGGGCTTCTTTTGCCTGGAATATCGTATGAAGGGGATAAAAAATGTGTGAATGCCCAGTTGCAGAAATTTCAAAAACAAAGAAAGGAGGGATTAGGGCTGGAAGAATATAACGGTAAAATCGTTGAAATAAATGAGTTTCCCTCACCAAATCCGAAGGTTGAATTAAAGGTGATTACTTACATATCAAACGGACTCCGGGTAAAAGGAATGCTCGCCGAACCGAAAACCAGGGATACCAGTGAAGGGTTTTTATATTTGCGGGGCGGGATAAAAAACGTCGGTAAAGTCAGACCTTCAAGGATTGCCCAGTTTGCTTCCGAGGGTTTCATCGTCTTTGCCCCCTATTATCGCGGAAATCAAGGTGGAGAGGGCAATGAGGATTTCGCAGGGGATGACCGCGAGGATGCTTTTGCAGCTTATCGGCTATTACAATCACTTCCCGGGGTGAGACATATTCATATCTTTGGATTTTCGCGCGGCGGTGTAATGGCATTGTTGACAGGGATCCAATTTTCTGAGGCTGCGTCCATTGTTACATGGGGAGGGGTCAGTGATATGTCCTTAACCTATCAGGAACGCAAAGATTTACGCAGGATGATGAAAAGAGTAATTGGCGGAACACCGGAAAAATATCCGGAAAGGTATCAAATACGTACACCACTTTACGAGCTGGAAAAGCTTTCACCACCGGTTTTAATTATTCATGGTGTAAATGACGAGAATGTTTCTGTTGAGCATGCCTACCGGCTTGAACGTAGGCTAAAGTTGCTGAATAAATCGGTGGCATGCTGGTATTTTGAAAAGTTTACACATTATTTTCCTCCTGCTGTTAACAGAAAAATAGTTGAGGACTTAACGAAGTGGATGAAAAATCAAATCAAAAGATGATAAAATAAAAGAAATAAACAAGCAGAGGAGTGTAAAGAATGGGTATGCCCCTTGAATTAAATACAATGATTGTGACAAAGGGAAGAGAAAAAAGGGTCGAAGAAAATCTGTTCCTTCTTGAAAAGGAAGGATATCGACTTTATCCGATTGAGATTCCTATTGATGTAAGAAAAACAATGGACAGCGATTCAAGCGGAACAGCATTAATCAAAAAAGTCGAGTGGCAAAAAAACAGCACGACGTTGACATATCAATTAATTTCCTTAAATACGACGAATTAAGCAGGGCACCTGACCTTTGTGTTTTTTTGAAAAAACCCCCATCAATTGATGGGGGTTTCTTTCTGTTTAGTAAAACTCTTCTTAGGCAATTGGGCCGCCTTTTTCTTCAATGTCGGCTGAAACGTTTGTGAATTTTTTAAAGTTCTCACGGAATTTTTCCGCTAATTCTTTTGCTTTCTGTTCATAGGCAGCCGCATCCGACCATGTTTTATTTGGTTGGAGAACTTCATCAGGAACACCGGCAATGTGTAACGGAATATTTAAGCCGAAAATTTCATCCTTAACCGTTTCCACTTCATTCAATTCACCTTCAAGAGCAGCCTGCACCATTGCTCTTGTAAACATAAGCTTCATGCGGTTACCTACACCATATTCTCCCCCTGTCCAGCCTGTATTAACAAGGAAGACATTCGCATTATGCTCGAGTATTTTTTCACCGAGCATTTCCGCATACCGTGTCGCCGGCAATGGTAAGAACGGAGCTCCAAAGCAGGTTGAGAAGGTTGCCTGCGGAGAAGTGATTCCGCGTTCTGTCCCGGCAAGCTTGGAGGTATAACCGCTTAAGAAGTGATACATCGCTTGTTCCTTAGTTAATTTTGCAATTGGCGGTAATACTCCGAATGCGTCAGCAGTTAAGAAGATGATTGTGTTTGGATGACCCGCAATACTTGGCAGCACAATATTATCAATTGCATCAATTGGGTAAGCTGCACGAGTATTTTCTGTTAATGTGCCGTCATCATAATCAGCAATTCTCGATTCTTGATTAAGGGTCACATTTTCTAAAACTGTTCCAAAACGAATCGCATCAAAAATTTGCGGCTCTTTTTCACGGGAAAGATTAATGCATTTTGCATAGCATCCGCCTTCAATGTTAAAGACGCCGTTTGATGACCAACCGTGCTCGTCATCGCCAATTAGCCGGCGATTAGGATCGGCAGATAATGTGGTTTTTCCTGTACCTGAAAGTCCAAAGAACAGGGCTACATCACCTTCTTGACCTACATTCGCAGAACAGTGCATGGATAAAATATTATTTTCAGGTAACAAATAATTCATCACGGAAAAAATCGATTTTTTCATTTCACCTGCATATTCTGTCCCGCCAATTAAAACAGTCCTGCGTTCAAAAGAAATAATAATAAATGTTTCTGAGTTCGTACCGTCAACTGCTGGATCTGCTTTAAAATTTGGAGCAGAGATGACTGTGAATCCGGGATCATGTGCCAGTAATTCATCTTCATTTGGACGAATAAACAATTGATGAACAAATAAATTATGCCAGGCATACTCATTAATTACCTGGATTGGCAATTGCGATTTTTTATCAGCGCCTGCAAATCCTTTAAAAACATAAATTTCGTTTTTTTGTTTTAAATAGTCTACTACCTTATTATAGAGGTTGTTGAATTTTTCCTCTGATATGGGTTGATTTGCACTCCAGGCAATCTTATCTTTTGTTGATTCTTCACTAACAATAAATTTATCTTGGGGAGATCTCCCTGTGTATTTACCCGTGGATACCCGAATGGCTCCAGCAGAAGTTAATGTCCCTTCGTTACGGCTTAAGATTTTTTCAACTAATTGGGGAACCGATAATTGCACTTGAACATGATTTTCTTTTAATAATTCATTTAATTCATTTGGAATGTGAACAGAATTCATTTAAGGGGACCTTCCTTTTCCATGTATTTAAATGTGATAACATCTTATGATTAGTATAACACATTTATTCTAATAGTCTATACTAATTAGTAATTCAGATTGTATTTTATACTATATCCGCAAATTTGATGAATAGTTATTAAAAATCATTATTTTAAAAAAATATTCAAGATAAAAACGTACTGCGCTTTTTTTAATTTGGGCTCAAACAAAAAATACTATTTAATTAGGAATGATAAATTGTATGTCCCTACTAAGGCGATTTTTTTATATTCCCGTTAAATTTTGAAAAAATCCATTGACATTGTTCGATAATGTGCGGTATGATTCATCCTTGAACGGATACTCTCTTATCCCGAGCTGGTGGAGGGACAGGCCCTATGAAACCCAGCAACCTGCTATATGAGAAAAACGACCTCTTAATGGTCTTTTTCCTAGCGAAGGTGCTAATCTGACGCAAGGCTCTGACCTTGAACGATAAGAGTGAAAGGCCCGGAACAACCTTTCCTCACTGGTAAGGTTTTTTGTTTTGTATAAGTCCTTTTATGATAAGAGTTAGGAATAAAGCTTTTAGTTTATTCCCTTCTAATAAAAATCCTTTGTTTATTTCATACTATAAAGGGAATGAGTTCCGTATCAATGCACGAGGTTCAAGAAGTATTCCTGTAACCTTCTAAAACCTCGATTATCTCATATTATAGGAGGAATTCAGTTGTCAACAAAACGTCGTTTGTTCACTTCTGAATCAGTAACTGAAGGTCATCCTGATAAAATCTGTGACCAAATTTCTGATTCCATTTTAGATGCAATTTTAGCGAAGGATGCTAATGCTCGTGTTGCGGCAGAAACTTCAGTAACAACAGGACTGGTACTTGTAGCCGGTGAAATCACAACTTCTACTTACGTGGATATTCCAAAAATTGTTCGTGAAACGATTAAAGGTATCGGGTACAATCGTGCTAAATACGGCTTTGACTCTGAGACTTGTGCCGTTTTAACTTCTATCGATGAACAGTCTCCGGACATTGCCATGGGTGTTGATCAGGCACTTGAAGCACGTGAAGGTCAAATGTCTGATGAACAAATTGAAGCAATAGGTGCAGGAGACCAAGGTTTAATGTTTGGTTTCGCTTGTAATGAGACAAAAGAGCTAATGCCTCTTCCAATTTCTCTAGCTCACAAGCTTGCACGCCGTTTAACAGAGGTTCGTAAAGAAGAGCTTCTTCCTTACCTCCGTCCGGATGGAAAAACTCAAGTAACAGTTGAATATGATGAAAACGACAAACCGGTTCGTATTGATACAATTGTTATTTCTACTCAACATCATCCGGAAGTCGCTTTAGAGCAAATTCAACGCAACCTAAAGGAATTTGTCATCAACCCGGTAGTTCCGGAAGAACTAATTGATGAAAACACAAAGTATTTCATTAACCCAACAGGCCGTTTCGTAATCGGCGGACCTCAAGGGGATGCAGGCTTAACCGGCCGTAAAATCATCGTTGATACGTACGGTGGATATGCTCGTCATGGCGGCGGTGCATTCTCCGGTAAGGATCCAACGAAGGTTGACCGTTCTGCAGCCTATGCTGCACGTTATGTAGCTAAAAACATTGTCGCAGCAGGACTAGCTGAGAAATGTGAAGTACAGCTTGCCTATGCAATCGGTGTTGCTCGTCCGGTTTCAATTTCTGTGGATACATTCGGTACAGGCAAAGTCAGTGAAGATGTTTTAGTTGATCTGGTAAGTGAAAACTTTGACCTTCGTCCTGCCGGAATCATTAACATGTTGAACCTTCGCCGTCCAATTTACAAACAAACAGCAGCATACGGACATTTTGGACGTACTGATGTAGATCTTCCTTGGGAGCGCACTGATAAAGCAGACTTATTGCGTGAACAAGCAGCAAATCGTTAAAATAAAAGGGAGTTGCATTTTACATGTAACTCCCGTTTTTATTTTAACGTCTAAATGAACAGTATACGTCTTCAAATGCGAGGTTTAAGCAGGCTAAAATAGGTGAAAACTGAATGGTACCTTAAATTTCCTAACGTTCACAGTGCCATTTTTGCAAAAATAGTGGTAGTATTAGAGAGTATGTTTTTTGAAGTACGTCCTATATAGGATATTTAGAATGGAGTAGGTGAGGTACATAATGTGTGGTTTTATTGGTTGTGTACACGACAAAACACAAAACAATAGTGATGAACAAAAACAACAATTTAAAAATATGAACGATATTATTACCCATCGCGGCCCTGATGATGATGGTTTTTATTATGATGACCATATTCAGTTTGGGTTTCGGCGTCTAAGTATTATCGATATTGAAAGCGGGCATCAACCGCTTACTTATGAAAATGAGCGCTACTGGATTATTTTTAACGGCGAGGTTTATAACTATGTAGAGCTTCGTGAAGAACTTCAGAAAGTTGGTTTAAGCTTTGCAACGAGTTCTGATACAGAGGTTATTATTGCCCTCTACAGTCACTTGAGAGAAAAAGCCGTGGAAAAACTTCGCGGGATGTTTGCGTTTGTCATTTGGGATAAACAAGAACAAACCCTATTCGGAGCAAGGGATCCTTTTGGAATTAAACCATTTTTCTATTTAGAAGATAGCGGAAAAACTTTCTTCGCTTCTGAAAAGAAAAGTATCTTACTGGCTCTTGAAAACGATGTACTTAATTATGATTCCTTACAGCATTATTTAACCTATCAATTTGTTCCTGAGCCAAGCACGTTGTCGGAAGGCATTAAAAAGCTGGAGCCTGGACATTATTTTACAAAAAAAATTGGCTCTCCAATGGAAATGAACCGGTATTGGAAGGCGCATTTTAAACCTGTTCAAAAATCGGAACCGGATTTTATTAAAGAAATTAAAGATGTATTATTTGATTCTGTAAAAATGCATATGCGCAGTGACGTTCCGGTTGGTTCTTTTTTATCGGGCGGGATTGATTCATCCATCATTGCTTCTATTGCCAAAGAGTTTCATCCTTCCATCAAAACGTTTTCAGTTGGCTTTGAACGCAATGGCTTTAGCGAAATTGACGTTGCCAAAGAAACGGCTGAAAAGCTTGGTGTTGAGAATATCAGTTATGTAATCTCGCCGCAAGAGTATATGGATGAGCTGCCAAAAATTATGTGGCATATGGATGACCCTCTTGCAGACCCGGCGTGCGTTCCGCTTTATTTTGTGGCCCGTGAAGCAAGAAAGCATGTAACGGTTGTTCTATCAGGTGAAGGTGCCGATGAGCTTTTTGGCGGCTACAATATTTACCGTGAGCCGCAATCATTAGAAGTATTTAATAAAATTCCCCGTGTTGGAAAGGTTCTGTTAAAAGGGATTGCCAACATGATGCCGGAAGGTGCAAAAGGGAAGAGCTTCATTGAGCGCGGTGTTACTCCAATGGAAGAGCGCTACATCGGTAATGCGAAAATGTTCACTGAAGAAGAAAAACGTGAGCTTTTAACAGTATATCGTGAGGGATTAAATTATACTGATATTACGAAGCCGCTTTATATGGAATCCAGAGGCTACGATCCTGTCGATCGGATGCAATACATCGATATCCATACATGGATGCGCGGTGATATTTTACTCAAGGCAGATAAAATGACGATGGCTCATTCGTTAGAGCTGCGCGTTCCTTTCCTTGATAAAGAAGTATTTGCAGCAGCATCAAAAATACCGACAAGCTTGAAAACAGCTAACAATACTACTAAATATATTTTACGAAAAGCAGCCGAAGGAATTGTCCCGGCACACGTGCTTGACCGTAAAAAACTAGGTTTCCCTGTCCCAATCCGTCATTGGCTGAAGGATGAAATGAATGAATGGGCGAAAACAATAATCCGTGAAAGCAATACGGATCATTTAATCAATAAAACGTACGTATTGAGATTACTTGAAGACCATTGCCAAGGTAAAGCAGACAACAGCCGGAAAATTTGGACTGTTCTCATGTTCATGGTGTGGCACCAAGTGTATGTAGAAGAAAAGTATTCCTTTGCTGAGAAAAGAGTCCTTGAGACTGTTAATAACTAAATGGTAATAAAAACGAGGCTGACTTATTTCATATAAGTCAGCCTCGTTTTTATTGGGATTGAATTGACTTATAATACTGAGCTTTTTCTGCATATTCACGAACGATTCTTTCCATATCCTCAATATCATCAGGATTTAATTCTCTAATAACTTTAGCAGGTCTGCCAAATGCTAAGGTATTAGGAGGTATTTTCTTTCCTTGCGGAACAAGGCTGCCGGCACCGATGAAAGCACCTTCACCAATTTCTGCATTATCAAGGACTATGGAGCCCATTCCGATTAACGCCTTTTTTCTTATAATACAGCTATGAAGAATTACTTGATGACCAATGGTGACCTCGTCTTCTAAAATAAGTGGATTATTAGGGCTTTGGTGTAAAACAGAGTTGTCTTGGATATTCACTTTATTTCCAATTTTCGTCGGAGCTACATCACCTCTGATGACTGTGTTAAACCAGACGCTCGACTCTTCACCAATTTCAACATCACCTGTAATGGTTACAAAATCCGCTAAAAAGGCAGATTCAGCAATTAAGGGGTATTTATCATTAAATGGGTAAATCACAATTTTTCTCTCCTTTTTAATGAATCATGAAAGTAATTTAAGAAAACTTTTCCTATCTATGGTAAAGTACTTTCAACAGTACATGCAAATATTTACTCACCTAACACTGGATAATTCTTGCTGTTATACGTTCAAAGTGTAATAATGTTAAAATAAAAAAATATGGAGTTTTATTTTTTAGGAGGAAAAGATAAATGTGGAAGTGGGAAGCGGAAGGGGAAGCGAAAGCAGTCATTGTGATGGTTCATGGGGCAATGGAACACCACAGACGATATGGCTGGCTCATTGAAATGTGGCGAACATCTGGTTTTCATGTGATAATGGCTGATCTTCCTGGACAAGGTATGACAACTAGATCCCGCAGGGGCCATATTGATTCTTTTGATGAATACATATTTGAAGTAAAGGACTGGGTACAGGCAGCTTATCGTTATGATTTACCTGTATTTTTGCTTGGACACAGCATGGGAGGTTTAATCTCGATTCGTCTGCTTCAGGAGGAAAGGGTAAATATTGCTGGAGTCATACTATCCTCTCCATGCCTAGGTCTGGTTAAAACTCCATCCAAATTTTTAAGTGCTGTATCATATGGATTAAACGTGGTGTTTCCATCTTTAAGGATGAATTCTGGATTGACCGTTCAAATGGCAACAAGAAACCTAGATGTTTGTGAAGCAGATTCAAATGATACACTTTATGTAACAAAGGTTTCCATTAGGTGGTATCGCGAATTAGTGGCTGCCATAAAGCTTGCGTTCATGAATCTTGAGAAAACCTTTGATGTTCCAATGCTGGTTATGCAAGGCGGAGATGACAAGATCGTCAATAAAGCCACGGTCAAGCAATGGTTTAACCACGTGCCATTATCAGAAAAGAGATTTAAAGAATGGCCAAAATGCTACCATGAAATCTTTAATGAACCTGAACGCGAAGAGGTATTTGAATACGCAAAGGACTTTGTCAACAGCCAATTAAAATCAATTGGTTATATTGTTTAAAGGGGTGAAGGGATGATGTTTTCCATGAAGCCAATCAGCCTCATGTCTCAGGTATACCGCAAAATAATCCCTGCCGTCCATCAAGAACTGGGTTATTGGAAAAGCCGCGCGGAAAAAATTCCGAACCCGGAGCTGCGAAATCAGGCTCTTGCCAGTATTGAGCATAAAACGTTTCACTGTGAAGGAGGGGCAATTCTCGCTTTAATGGCAGAGGAACATTACCAAAAGGCGGTAAAGTTTATTGTAGCCTATCAGACCATCAGTGACTACTTAGATAATCTTTGTGACCGGAGTACTTCCCTTGACCCTAATGATTTTGCTGCGCTCCACGAATCAATGGCAGATGCATTAACATTGGAAGTCAGTGATAAAAACTATTACAGGCTTCGAGCGGATCAAGATGATGGCAATTATTTAAAAGATCTATCAGAAACATGCCGTTCTGTTTTACGTGAAGTGAAACATTATGATTTAGTCAAGGATTATCTCCTTGAGCTTTGTGAGTATTATTGTGCCTTGCAAATTCACAAACATGTTGCCCATGAAGAACGGGTGCCTCGTTTAGAGAAATGGTTTCATAGCTATCAAAATAAACTGCCTGAGATGGAATGGTATGAATTTTCAGCATGCTCTGGATCGACATTGGGGATTTTTTGTTTGATTTCTTATGCGATGCGAGGGGATTTTAAGGCTAGTGATGCTGAAAATATTCGCAAGGGATATTTTCCTTATATTCAAGGTTTGCATATCTTATTGGATTATTTCATCGATCAGGAGGAAGATTTGGCTGGCGGTGATTTGAATTTTTGTTTTTATTACGAAAATCATGAAAAGCTTTTTAATCGATTAAAGCACTTTGTTATGGAAGCTGACCGACATACAGAGTACCTTCCGCATAAAAAATTTCATCAGCTCATCAATCGGGGCTTATTAGGGATATATTTATCAGATAGTAAAGTCCGAAAGCAAAAAAATGTCCGAAAGCTGGCAAAAAGGATTATTAAGTCCGGTGGAATCATCAGTTACTTCTTTTATGTAAATGGCCTTGCATACCGTTCATTTCAAAAATTCGTGCCCTCGTTTGTGATGAGGCTGATCTTAAAATGAAAAATCCAGGGCGCCAACTGTAAAATGTACCCTATAGAGTAGACACTTAAAAGTCTGCCTATAGGGGTACTTTACTGCGTGGTTTTATCTTTTTTCAATTGCGACAATAAAAGGCGGATTTTTTTGTTGATTAATAAATTGATACTGTAAAACATGTGCAGCTTTTTGATCAATTTGTTGGCAATAGTCGAGCAGAATATCCCGTTCAATAGCCCCTTCATCGTGACCATGATAAATGACAATGACAATTATTCCTTCGGGTGCCATAATCTCTAATAACTGTTCAACCGCTGAAATTGTGGTTTCAGGTCGGGTCACAATTGCTTTATCACTTCCGGGTAAGTAGCCTAAGTTAAAAATTGCCCCGGTTACATTTCCATGATGTATGGAAGGGATATTTTCCAAAAGCTTTTCATGACCCTCATGAAAAAGTGTCACCCGCTCCAAAAGACCCTTCTGAATAAGTCTTTCTGTACTGGCGGTAATCGCTTCCTCTTGAATATCAAAACCAAATACCAAGCCATTTGCTCCAACCAGTTCGGCTAAAAATAACGTATCATGTCCATTTCCCAAGGTTGCATCAACAACAATATCTCCACGTCTAACAGCTTTTTCAAGTATTTTTTTAGCAAAGGGAAGAATTCGTTCTAATTTCATGCTGTTACTTCCCTTCCAAATAAAATTTACCCTGCCAGCTGTCTCTTCGCTTAAGTTCTGCATCAATGGAATTTAAAACTTCCCATTTGTTTACACTCCACATCGGACCAACCATTAAATCAATCGGTCCATCACCCGTAATTCGATGAACAATCATTTCCGGCGGTAAAATTTCCAATTGGTCGCATACTAAGCTTACATAGTCCTCTTTAGAAAGGAATTCGAGCATTCCTTTTTCATATTGCTTCACCATTGGTGTACCTTTCAAAAGATGAAGCAAATGGATTTTAATGCCTTGCACATCCAAATTCGCTACTTCCCGAGCTGTTTCCATCATCATTTCATAAGATTCAAGCGGCAGGCCATTAATAATATGGGAGCAAATGCGGATTCCATGTTTTCTGAGCTTATTCACGCCGTCAACATAGCATTGAAAATCATGAGCCCGATTGATGAGTAAGGCTGTACGTTCATGGACAGTCTGTAAACCAAGCTCGACCCATAGATAGGTTCGTTCGTTTAATTCCGCTAAATACTCAACGACATCATCGGGCAAACAATCCGGTCGTGTGGCAATCGACAACCCAACAACTCCATCATGTTCGAGGACCTTCTCAAATTTTTCACGAAGAACCTCTACCGGGGCATGTGTATTTGTGTAGGCCTGAAAATAGGCCATGTATTTGCCGTCTCTCCATTTTGTATGCATCTTTTCTTTAATTTCGCGGAATTGTGTTTCCAGGGTCTCAGTCCGGTCACCGGCAAAATCCCCTGAACCGGCCGCACTGCAAAAGGTGCAGCCGCCATGAGCGACGGTACCATCACGGTTTGGACAGTCAAAGCCGCCATCGAGTGCCACTTTAAAAACCTTATGGCCAAATTGCCGGCGAAGGTGGTAATTCCATGTATGATAACGTTTATCGTCCGAAGCATATAGAAAAGGTTTGGTCTGAAGCATGTCAGAAACCTCCTTTAATTTTAAAAATTTAAACACATAAATTCAATTTTATCATGAAGTATATGACATATCCAATTGTACAAATTGGCAGCAATTATCGATAATCCTTTGTCATAGGAAAATGAATGGGGAACACAATAAGAAATGAAGCAGTGTGCTTCAAAGAAGGTTATTCCTAGTGCCACACATTTAAGGGGGTTCTTAGATGGCTACTCGTGAATCAATGGAAAGTCTAATACAAAAATGTGAGGATACTCTTCGGTTTGCCCAAAATCAATATAAAGAAAGCAGCCTTCAGCAGCATTATAACAACGATGATTATACAGCAGCATTGCAGCAGCTTGAAGAAACATACCAAGATATTTGTACGATGGCACATAGCGCAAATGCACAGCAGAGAGAGCAGCTGCACAGAATGAGGCTGCAGCTTCAACAGCAACAAAACACAATGATATTACAAGGGTATTAAGAGGAGGAAAAGCAGTTGAAAAAACGTTCTAAACAACAAAACCCCGAACAAAAGACACGAAATGGCAGTAACAATCAAGATATAGAGCTTGGGCAGGATTATGATCTAGTCAAACAGTCCAAGAAGAATTATGAAAAATCAGGCGGACAGCCGGTTAAATCGAAATTTCATCAAGAACAATAACTATCATCTTAAATCAAACAGAACCCTCAACTTCATTAGTTGAGGGTTATTCTTTTGACGAAACCTGCCTAAGAAAAATCATTGCGCCTTACCGGAAAACAGTCTAAAATTACCTAGGGAATCGAAATAAGTATTAAAGGAGCGTTTTTCATGCCACGTGCCTTATGGCTCTTAATTATTGGGATGGCGGTGAATGTTACTGGCAATTCTTTTTTATGGCCTTTAAATACAATTTATATCCATGATCATTTAGGGAAATCATTATCTGTTGCCGGAGTTGTTTTAATGTTAAACTCCGGAGCGAGCGTTATCGGAAATCTTTTTGGCGGCCATTTATTTGATAAAATAGGCGGCTATAAATCTATTCTTCTAGGAATCTGTATCACCCTTCTTGCACTTGTCGGACTATCCATCTGGCATGAATGGCCGGAGTATGTGGTCTTTTTAACCATTGCCGGATTTGGCTCCGGGATTGTTTTTCCTTCTATGTACGCCATGGCAGGAACCGTATGGAAGGAGGGCGGGCGTAAGTCATTTAACGCCATTTATGTTGCCCAAAATCTTGGAGTAGCAATAGGGACTTCGCTTAGCGGAGTTGTTGCGGATTATTCATTTCAACTAATCTTTCTAGCCAATGCCATTGCGTATGTCATCTTCTTGCTCATTGCGATTTTTGGCTATAAAGGGATCTCTACAGGGGGAACATCAAAATCCAAAACCACTAAGGGTCAACAGGCTATCCACAACAGAAAAAATATTAATGCTTTATTGATCCTTTGCTCCGGCTATCTATTATGCTGGGTAGCCTATGTTCAATGGACCACCACTATTGCTTCCTATACACAAGAAATCCATATTTCGTTAACACAGTATAGCTTTTTATGGACCGTGAATGGTATGTTAATTGTCCTCGGACAGCCAGTACTAAATAAATTATTAAAATTCATTGCAGCCTCACTAAAGGCTCAAATGCTAATTGGAATCGTCGTTTTTATTATTTCATTTTTGGTTGCCGGAAACGCCCATGCCTTTATCGGTTTTATGGTTGGGATGATTATTCTAACAATCGGCGAAATGTTTATCTGGCCTGCGGTTCCAACGGTCGCATTCGATTTAGCACCAAAGGGCAGGGAAGGATTTTATCAGGGAATTGTAAACAGTACAGCAACCGGAGGCCGAATGCTTGGACCTTTACTTGGCGGAATGCTCGTTGATCTCTACAGTATGTCCATGCTATTTTTTGTATTAATTGCCTTGTTCCTTATTGCGATTGTTACCACTCTTGTTTATGATCACCGCTTAAAAGCAGGAAAGAAATTTGCTGCAAATGGTTCTTAATCTAATAGCCGGTTCCTCTTGGGGAGCCGGTTTTTTCCGTTTATAGAAGGCTCTTTTCTTTAAAGATTGTGATTTTTGAAATAGAAAACTGCTATCCGCAAATGAAAGTTCTTTTTCATTACATTGATATTAGAGACAGTTTCAGGTAAAGAATAATCATATTTAAATCTTGTTTAAAAAGTAGATATTTCGTCTAACCTGAAATTAGGCATTCCTTTGCTTGCAACATGTTAGAAAATTTAATACAATAACCGTATACTTTTATATTGAAAAAACAGTGATGAGGAATAGTAATGGTTAATACCCGAATTTAGAGAGTTGACGGCTGGTGGGAGTCAACCGGGAACATCATGAACTCGCCTTAGAGTTGCAAGCATGAACTAAAAAGTAATGTTTGCCGTTTTCCGCGTTAAGGATGAATGAAGCGAGTGTTGACAACACTAATGTGGGTGGTACCGCGGGAGATACATACAATCCTCTCGTCCCGTTTTTGGGATGAGAGGTTTTTTATTTTTTTATAGGAGGAAATCGTTATGAGTTTCGATCATCAACAAATCGAAAAGAAGTGGCAACAGAAATGGGAAACAGAAAAAACCTTTAAAACAAGCGAAGAATTTGGAAAAAGAAAATTCTACGCTTTAGATATGTTTCCATATCCTTCAGGGGCGGGGCTACATGTTGGACACCCTGAAGGCTATACAGCAACCGATATTCTTTCCCGCTTAAAGCGGATGCAGGGCTATAATGTACTTCATCCGATGGGCTGGGATGCCTTCGGGTTACCCGCGGAGCAATATGCATTGGATACCGGTAATGACCCGGCAGAATTCACAAAGCAAAATATTGATACATTCCGGAGACAAATTAAATCACTAGGATTCTCCTATGATTGGGACCGTGAAGTGAATACGACGGATCCTGAATATTATAAATGGACGCAGTGGATATTTTTAAAACTATTTGAAAAAGGCCTTGCCTATATTGATGAAGTAGCGGTTAACTGGTGCCCGGCACTTGGAACCGTTTTGGCAAACGAAGAAGTTATTGATGGAAAAAGTGAACGCGGCGGCCACCCGGTAGAACGCCGTCCAATGAAGCAATGGATGTTAAAAATCACGGCTTACGGTGATCGTTTGCTTGAAGACCTTGAGGAGCTTGATTGGCCGGAAAGTTTGAAGGAAATGCAGCGCAATTGGATCGGTCGTTCTGAAGGTGCAGAAGTAACCTTTAATATTGATGGTCACAATGAAACCTTTACTGTCTTTACAACACGTCCTGATACATTGTTTGGTGCAACCTATGCAGTGCTTGCTCCGGAGCATTCATTTGTCGATAAAATTACTACCGCTGAACAACGTGCTGCAGTGGATGCTTATTTAGATAAAGTAAAAACAAAAAGTGATCTTGAGCGTACGGATCTGGCAAAAGAAAAAACAGGAGTATTTACCGGTGCGTATGCAATCAATCCGGCAAATGGCGAGAAAATGCCAATCTGGATTGCCGATTATGTTTTGGTAAGCTACGGTACAGGTGCGATCATGGCTGTACCTGCACATGACGAGCGTGACTATGAATTTGCTAAACAGTTTGATTTACCGATCAAGCAGGTTGTTGCCGGCGGAGATGTTCAGAAAGAAGCTTACACAGGTGACGGCGAGCATATTAATTCCGATTTCTTAAACGGTTTGGATAAGCTTGAGGCAATTCAAAAAATGATTGCTTGGCTTGAAGAAAAGGGCATTGGTACAAAGAAAGTAACCTTCCGTTTACGCGATTGGCTGTTTAGTCGCCAGCGTTATTGGGGTGAGCCGATTCCTGTTATCCATTGGGAAGATGGTACAATGACCGCTGTTCCGGATGAACAGCTTCCATTAACATTACCGAAAACGAAAGAAATCAGACCATCTGGAACAGGCGAATCGCCACTTGCAGTGATTGAAGACTGGGTTAATGTTGTTGATCCCAAAACGGGTAAAAAGGGTCGCCGTGAAACGAATACAATGCCGCAATGGGCAGGCAGCTGCTGGTACTATTTACGCTATATTGATCCGAAAAATGATCAAGCATTAGCTGCTGAAGAAAAATTAAAGCATTGGCTTCCGGTGGACACTTATATTGGCGGAGCAGAACATGCGGTGCTCCACCTACTTTACGCTCGCTTCTGGCATAAATTCTTATATGATATCGGGGTTGTGCCTACAAAGGAACCATTTCAAAAGCTATTTAACCAAGGAATGATCTTAGGCGAAAACAATGAGAAAATGAGTAAGTCAAAAGGAAATGTTGTAAACCCTGATGATATCGTAGCCAGCCATGGTGCTGATACTCTTCGCTTGTATGAAATGTTTATGGGACCGCTTGATGCATCGATTGCCTGGTCAACGAATGGCCTAGATGGATCACGACGCTTCTTAGATCGGATTTGGCGTTTAATGGTTGAAGAAGATGGGGAAGTAAATCCAAAAATTCAGCCAAATGAAGATGCTTCTAATTTAGAAAAGATATACCATCAAACAGTGAAAAAGGTAACCGAGGATTACGAAGGCTTAAGATTCAATACGGCCATTTCGCAAATGATGGTATTTATAAATGAAGCCTATAAGTCAACGGTTCTACCAAAGGATTATATGGAAGGCTTCGTGAAATTACTGTCACCTGTTTGTCCGCATATCTCCGAGGAGCTATGGGCAAAGTTAGGTCATATTGAAACAATTTCTTATGAGGCTTGGCCTGCATATGATGAAGCAAGGCTAGTGGATGAGGAAGTTGAAATTGTCATTCAAGTAAATGGTAAAGTAAAAACAAAGCTTATGGTCCCAACAGATGCCACCAAGGAATCGTTAGAAGAAATTGCTATGGATGACGACCGAGTGAAGGAACAAATTGAAGGAAAAACCATTCGTAAAGTCATCACGGTGCCGGGCAAACTAGTAAATATAGTAGCTAATTAATACTATGGAAGAGAAAATTTTTGAACTAAGACAACTGTCTAGCTCCAGCGCCCAGCGGCTAGTGTACTTCGCTCTTCTCCCTACGATAAGTCAACATCAAATCGCAAAAAACGCGATTCGTGTTTCCTTTATCTCAGTCGAAGCGCTCCAGTCCATACGCCGCTAAACGGGTGCTTGCGCTTTTCTAATAAGGGGATGATATGAATGGAAGAATTACAAATTATTACACCGGAAGAATTGCAGAAGAAGCTCGAGAATGGGGAAAAGCTGGAGCTTGTAGATGTTAGGGAAGATGAAGAGGTGGCAGCGGGGATGATTCCGGGGGCAAAGCATATTCGCATGGGTGATATTCCAATGAACCTTGACTATTTTGATAAAGATAAAGAATATATTTTTATCTGCCGCTCCAGTCACCGCAGTGGAAATGTATGCTTCTATCTTCAAGATCAAGGATATAAAGTCCGTAATATGATTGGCGGCATGCTGGCATGGACAGGTGAGACGAAATAAAGATAAAACCAATTCCACATTTCGGAATTGGTTTTTTTATTCACTATAATCAGTGAGATACATTAAGCTTTTGCCGATCTTTTAAGAGTAATCCACCCATGATCATCAAGGGGACAATGTTGACAACTGCCAGTACAGTTCCTTGGAAGTCGGTACCAATGAAGGGGCAATTCTCCAAAGATTCGAATTTCTCCGCCAACGTTGATAAAACCATAGCCTGATTTTCATTTGCAAACATTTCATGACTGATTGAGATTTGCACCAGTTTACTCATGGAATTGAAACGATAGTTATACTTCAGGTTCCACCTGTTGTGGTATCGAAGCCGCCCCGCTGCCTTGCCCCGCCGCCGAATGAATCCTGATTTTGCGAGTTATTACCATTATCTAAGGAATTACCGTTGTTACTGGAAAACGCATCGCTATTAGTAGAATTATCATCAAAGAAGCTCTGATTTGAACCATCTGTATTTTGATTAAAATGCTGCTGGCTTGTATTCTTATTTGAAGAGGAATTCTGCCTAGCTGTTATTTGATTGCTGGTCTTATCTCCATTTGTAAGTCCAAGATAGGAAACCATTCCGGCAACCAATGCTAAGCTGCTAAAGCTGACTCCCCAGGAAATTCGTTGTTTTTTATTCAATTTAAATACTCCTTTCATTTAAACTGCTTACCTTCTAAAAGCAGTTTACAAGTTAATTCTTAATATAAACTTAATATATACTAGGTTTTTATTTTTAAAATTCAGAAAAATGGTAATACTGATAGAAAAAAAAGGAAAGGGAGAGGAAATTGATACAAGTAAAACTGTTTGATCGGGAACACGAGAAGGATTTAGAAAAGGAAATGAATCACTTTCTCAAAGGATTGGATGAAAAGAAATTGCTGGATATTAAATATAATGTAGCGGCCATGCCGGAGGAAGAAGAGGAAGAACAAATTTATTGTTTTTCTGCCATGATAATTTATCGGGCCTGACAATTTGTCAGGCCTGATTTACGTTTTCCCGGGCAAAATGGGCAGCATTGGTTCCTGCGAGTCTGCCGGTTACGAGTGCAGAGGTGATATTATAGCCTCCTGTATAGCCATGAATATCAAGAATTTCTCCGCAAAAATAAAGGCCATTCATTAATTTCGAACCCATTGTTTGCGGCTCCACTTCTTTGACAGTAATCCCGCCGCCTGTCACAAATGCTTTTTCAAGTGGAAGTGTGCCATTTACGTTAATGGTAAATTGCTTGCAGCTTTTTGAAAAACTGCGGATCTTTTCATTAGAGATTGTGCCTCCCTGTTCGGATGAATCAATCTCATTTAGCTCTAATAAAAATAGTAGATATCGTTCAGGTAGAATTCCTTTTAAAGTATTCTTTATGCTTTTTTTCGGCTCTTTTTTCACTAGCTTTACGATTTCTTGAAAAAGTTCTTCCTCTTTTTTATCAGGTAAAGCATCAAGATTCATCGTTACTTCTTTTAAATTCCATTTCTTCATTGCTTTGACAACAAACTGACTGCAACGGAGTACAGCGGGGCCGCTGATTCCGAAATGGGTAAAAATCATATCCATTCGGTGTGTTATGATGGGCTTCCCCTTTGGATTCAGGACGCTTAAATCAATGTCTCTTAATGAAAGGCCTTGCAGTGCTTTAGTTTGAATAAAAGGCTCATTAGACGTGATTGGCACTTCGGTTGGAAAAAGTTCTGTTACCGTATGCCCAGCTTTTTCCGCCCAGGCGTAACCATCACCCGTTGACCCGGTATGGGGAACAGATTTGCCGCCCACCGCAATTACAATGGATTTTGCTTTGATTTTTGAACCATCCTTTAATATTACTGCAGCAGCCTGCCCATTTTCATAAACTACATCATCTACAGGACAATTCTTGAATACTCGGACATGTAATTGTTCCAGTTTTTCCAACAGTGCATCCACGACCGATTGCGCTCTATCGGAAACCGGGAACATCCGCCCATGATCTTCTTCCTTTAACTCAATACCTAATTTTTCAAAAAACCGAATGATATCTTCATTACTAAAGATCGAAAAAGCACTGTATAAAAACTTACCGTTTCCCGGCAAATGCTTGATGATTTCTTCAATAGGAAGCCTATTTGTAACATTACAGCGCCCGCCGCCTGAAATGGCAAGCTTTCTGCCAAGCTTGTCCCCTTTATCGATTAACAATACTTTCGCACCCTTTTCTCCGGCAGCAATGGACGCCATTAACCCGGAAGGACCGCCGCCAATAACAATGACATCAAATTCCATATTTCACCAACTTTATTTTATATTCGTTTAGTTACGGATAAACTATAGTATAATCTTTACCAGTCTTACCGAAAAGAGTAGGTTAAGTCAACGATTTTTAATAAATTTAACAGTATTGTTAGTAGCGTCATAGAGAAAAGAGTTGTAAACTACAATAGTGTGCAAAAAAAGTCGAAATAACTTTGTGATTGAATGCACTTATTTTTCTTAGTAGGAAGGGATTTTATGGGGTCTAAGCTTTTAAGGGGAACGTTTATATTAACCGTTGGTACGATACTTTCCAAAGTTCTCGGCTTAATTTATGTTATTCCGTTCTATCAAATAGTAGGAAAACAAGGGACTGCACTGTATAATTTTGGCTATGTTCCCTATACCATATTTATTAGTATCGCAACGGCAGGTGTACCGTTAGCTGTTTCAAAATTTATTTCAAAGTATAATGCCCTGGAAGAATATGCGGTCGGAAGGAAATTATTTAAATCCGGATTAGTTATCATGTTGACAACCGGGGTTGCAGCCTTCCTTATTATGTACTTCATAGCACCGGTGTTGGCTGAAATGAGTATAAGCGGAAAAAAACAATCGATAAGTGTGGATGATGTGACAACGGTCATCCGTGCCGTTAGCTGGGCTTTAATCGTCGTTCCGTTTATGAGTTTAATTAGGGGATACTTTCAAGGACACCAATCAATGGGTCCTTCAGCTGTTTCCCAAGTTGTTGAGCAAATTGTTCGGGTTGCTTTTACCCTTATAGGGGCATATGTTGTCCTAAAATATATGAGTGGAAGTATGGTCTCGGCCGTTAGTGTTGCAACTTTTGCAGCGTTTATTGGAGCAATTGGCAGTTTATTTATATTGTTTTGGTATTGGTACAAAAGAAAACCATATTTGAACGAGCTTCTTGAACAGGATAAAGGCACGCTAAATATCTCACTAATGGAAATATATAAAGAGATTTTTATTTACGCCGCTCCGTTTGTATTTGTTGGAATTGCCAATCCTTTATTCCAATCGATCGACCAATTTACCTTTAGCAAGGCTATGGCTGAGATTGGGAAATCGGGGCCTTATGCAACAGCAGCTTTTTCAACGTTGAATTTTGAGTCCCATAAGATTGTCATTATTCCAGTCTCACTGGCAACAGCTTTTTCCTTAACACTTGTGCCAAGTATTACCCAGGCATTTGTAAATAAAGACCAAAAAAGTATGAATCACCAGATAAATCAGACCTTTCAGGTTATGTTATTTTTAACCTTGCCTGCGGCAATCGGGCTTTCTTTATTGGCTGAACCTGTCTATACAGTGTTTTATGAGCATGAGGCCCTTGGTACACAAGTGTTAGCGGCTTATGCACCAGTCGCAATCTTATTTTCTCTATATTCGGTTACGGCAGCCATACTGCAGGGTATCAATGAACAGCGCTACACGATTTTAAGTTTGCTTGTTGGGCTTTTAATAAAATTAGCCCTCAATATTCCGCTTATTAAAATGATGGATACGAGGGGGGCCGTTCTTGCTACAGCACTAGGTTATACTTCATCAATTGTCATTAATCTGATTGTGATTAAAATTTACTCTCGCTATCAATTTCGTTTCGTATGGCGAAGAAGCTTATTAATAGTCATTTTTGCAGGCGTGATGTGGTTAGGAACTGAATTCGTTTATAAATCCCTATCATTATTCTTATCTCCTGCTTCAAGGGTACAATCGTTAATTCTTATTTTAATAAGTGCAGGAGTTGGAGCTGGTATCTATTTTTACTTAGGCCTCAAATCAGGACTTGCTGACAAGTTATTTGGTCATCGGATAGTCCGCATCAAGCAAAAATTGAAATTGCCAGTTTGATATTGAAAAATGATATCTTCTTAACTAGAAGGAGAATAACAAAATGAGAATTGATAAAATGCTTGCTAATTTGGGATTCGGAAGCCGTAAGGAAGTTAAGCAGCTACTGAAAAGCGGTGCTGTAAAGGTGAATGATGTTGTTGTGAAGGATGCGAAACAGCAGGTTGACCCAAATAAAGAAACCGTCACCTTGAACGGCGAAGTAATTGAATATAAAGAATTTATCTACCTAATGATGAACAAGCCCCAAGGAGTACTTTCAGCCACTGAAGATAGCGCCTGCGAAACGGTGATTGATTTATTGGAGCTTGAAGATCAGGTATATGAACCGTTTCCTGTTGGGCGATTGGACAAGGATACGGAAGGGCTGCTGCTGATTACCAATGACGGTCACCTGGCCCATCGGCTGCTTTCACCAAAAAAGCATGTTCCTAAAACGTATTTTGCGGTGATTGATCGTGAAGTTACGGAAGAAGATGTGAAGGCGTTTGCCGAAGGAGTTACCCTGGATGACGGCTATGAAACAAAACCAGGCGAATTAAAAATCTTAAAATCAGGGATTCGTTCCGATATCGAGCTTACCATCACAGAAGGTAAATTTCATCAAGTGAAAAGAATGTTCGAAGCCGTAGGAAAAAGTGTGGTTTACCTTCAGCGGATATCGATGGGACCGCTAGCCTTAGATGAGACGCTCGAACTTGGTGAATATCGTGAATTGACGGATGAAGAAGTAGAATTATTGCAGGATTATCAAGTAAAATAAGCAAAAAGCAACCTGACTTTAGGAGAGTCAGGTTGCTTTTTTGTTATGCTGCTAAAAAAGCTTTAAGCATCCAGTTATGTTTGCTTAGTTTGCCGATTAATTCCAAGAACATATCACTGCTTACTTCATCATTGCTTTGTTCAGCTGCTTCCATACCGGCTTTTAATTCATCAATAAGTTGTGAGTAATCTTTTACAATTGATTGTACCATTTCTTCTGCAGTTAAAACTTCGGTTGTCTCTTCAATCGTTGTAAGCTGAAGATATTCTTTTAATGTTGAAATTGGTTTGCCGCCGATGATTAATAGCTGTTCTGCTAATTCATCAATGGTGCTTGCTGCTTCATTATAAAACTCTTCAAACTTAGCGTGTAAGGTAAAGAATTGTGGACCTTTCACATACCAATGAAAATGATGTAATTTTGTATATAAGACATTCCAGTTTGCGATTTGTTGATTAAATACTTGTTCTAGTGTCATGGATGATTCCTCCTTTTTCTATCTTAATTAATTATATCACATATTATTTAAAAGTGAATATTAAATAATAATAATTATCATTAAAGTAGAATCCTAGTATCACCTTATTTATTTTATCCGAACAATAAAAAAACAGTCTAAATTAATTTGGATAATTTAAACTGCTTATCATATGGGGCAGTGGGATGATGAGCAAAGATTAATAACTAGGCAAATCAATGGGTATCCTAAAAAATATTTAAGGACGAATAACTGTAATTAGGGGGAGCAGTCATGAAATTAACACATGAACAGCATATCGAATTACATGGTTTTAATAACTTGACAAAATCACTTAGTTTTAATATGTATGATGTTTGTTTCACTAGAAATAGGGAAGAGCGTGAAGCATATCTCAAGTATATTGATGAGCAATACAGTGCAGACAGATTAACAAAAATCTTAAAACATGTATCGGATATTATTGGAGCACATGTATTGAATATCGCTAGTCAAGATTTTGAGCCTCAAGGGGCAAGCGTGACTCTTTTGGTTTCCGAGGGTCCTGTGGAAAATGCGCCATCAGAATCTTTCGAGGAATCACCGGGTCCTCTCCCGGAATCGGTGGTTATGCAATTAGATAAAAGCCATATAACTGTTCATACCTATCCTGAATTCCATCCCGATGAAGGAATCAGTACATTTCGAGCAGATATTGATGTATCCACATGCGGTGAAATTTCTCCGCTAAAGGCTCTCCATTATTTAATCCGTTCGTTCGAGACAGATGTAATGACCATCGATTACAGAGTTCGCGGTTTTACAAGGGATAAAAACGGTCATAAGCTATTTATCGACCACGAAATCAGCTCGATTCAAAATTATATTCCTGAGGATGTAGGAGAATTATTCGACATGATTGATGTGAATGTCTATCAAGAAAATATTTTTCACACTAAATGCAAACTCCGGGAATTTGATTTAAATCATTATTTATTCGGGTATACAAAAGAAAAATTAGATCCTGATGAACTCATAGAAATTACCGAAAGATTAAAGATCGAGATGGATGAGATTTTTTATGGAAAAAATATTGTCAATAACTATTAAAAACAATTCATCAAAAAAGTGATATCCAAGGTCCGGATATCACTTTTTTATTAATTAAATAGGACTTATCAAAAAACTGAAATTTTTAGAGTGGAAATATTGCTAATATTTTTAATTTTTGTATAATATAGGAAGAAAAAAACTATGTGGAGGGGTGATGTGGGTATGAAAAAGAACAACGCTTCAATTCACTTCTCTCCTCGCCTCATTTATTTTTAAGGATCAAAGCATTTTGCTTTGGTCCTTTTATTTTGGGAGGGAAATAAAATGGAAAAGTATAAACGTATTCTAATAAAGCTTAGTGGAGGAGCATTGGCTGACCAAGAGGGAAATAGTTTTGGTGTGGACAATTTGGAGCATATTACGGATGAAATTATCTCATTAGTGGATATGGGAATTGAGGTATCTGTTGTAATCGGCGGCGGAAATATTTTTCGCGGAAATCTGGCGGAACAATGGGGGATAGACAGGGTAGAGGCAGATAATATCGGTACCTTAGGAACAATTATAAACAGTTTGATGCTTCGGGGTGTATTAAAAGCCAAAATAGAAAAGGAAGTTAGGGTAATGACCTCTGTTCCTGCTCCGACCGTTGCAGAACCTTATATCAGGCTAAGAGCAATCCACCACCTGGAAAAAGGCTATATCGTCATTTTTGGCGGCGGGAATGGTCAGCCGTTTGTAACAACGGATTATCCAAGTGTGCAAAGAGCAATTGAAGTGAATTGTGATGCCCTTTTTGTAGCGAAGCAAGGCGTAGATGGAGTCTTTACATCTGACCCAAGAACAAATCCGAACGCAAAAATGTACAAAAATTTGCATTATAACGATGTTGTTCAAAATAACATTAAAGTGATGGATCAATCAGCATTATTGCTTGCCCGGGATTATGAATTACCGGTACATGTTTTTAACTTTAATCAAGTTGGGGCTATGAAGGCGGTTTGTTCGGGAGAACGAATTGGGACCTTAATTAATAATGGTGAAACAGAATTGCTTATATAAGTTATGAAATAATAATTCAGCTTTGGAAATAATAAAAGTCAGCTAAGTACAGCTGACTTTTTTAGCTTGACATGAAACCAAATGGTGTTATATAGTGTTAATGTGAAACCAAATGGTTTCGTATTTATGGTAGAAAAATGGAATCGAGGAGATATTCTAATGGGAAATGAAACACAACAATTATTAGACATCAAACATACAGTAGTCGTTAATGCACCAATTACGAAAGCCTGGGACGCAGTTGCGACATCAGAAGGCCTTTCTGCCTGGTTCATGCCAAATGATTTACAACCAATTGAAGGGCATGAATTTCATTTAAATGCAGGTCAGTTTGGTATGTCTCCTTGCAAAGTAACAAAAGTTGATCCGCCTAACAGCCTTTCTTTTAACTGGGGAAAGGATTGGAAGCTTACCTTTGAATTATCAGAGCTGAACGATAAAACGGAAATCACGCTGATTCATTCAGGTTGGGATGCGGACAAGGTTACCGAATTCGGTGCACCGCATACAGCGGTACGGGGTAATATGGATCAAGGATGGGCAGGCCTTGTCACAAAGTTAATGGGATATGTTGAGGCGTAAATGGCTGCTGCTTCAGCAAAGCATGATGTATTTCAAGCGATCGCTGACCCAACCCGTCGTAAGTTATTGAAACTATTAAGCAATCAGGAACTGCCTGTCACCGTTATTAGTGAGAACTTTCCAATTAGCCGAACCGCGGTTTCCAAGCACCTTCATGTATTAGCAGATGCAGGATTGGTCAAAGAGAGGAAAGTCGGCCGGGAAACACGATACAGGCTCGAGCCGGAGCCGTTACTTGAATTAAAAGATTGGCTTCAATTTTTTGAACTATTCTGGGAAAATAAGATGGCGGCTCTTAAACTTTTCGTCGAGTCTGATACAGTGGATGGTTCGACTCCTGAACATCCCCTAGAAATAGTTGAACAAAAGAAAACAAAATGATGAAGGAAAAGAGGGGTAAATCATTACCTCTCTTTTTTATTTTAAAGACTAAAAATTACCCTAATGAATTTTTTTTGGTTGAAGGAAACTTTTTTAGAATTGTCGAATATTCTAATATTAATATTGGAGGATGATTAAAATGAGTACGACACCAAGGATTCAAAGAAAGATATTGCAGTATTCAGTGTTGTTTAAAATGCTTGGAATCATAAGTGACCAAGAGTTTAAGTCAATTACAAATTATGATTTTGTACATCACCGCCGCTAAAAAGGTTCAGTTATCATAAAAAAAATAAGCAAGCGAAAAATTCGCATGCTAATTTTTTTTGAGTTTAATAAATGACAGGATGCTCAGTATGCATAATGTTATAAGACATACGGAAGTGCCAATTAAATTGTTAGGATTAAACATAAAACCAATAAAGATTAATGATAGTGAAACAATGGCCAATATCGTTGTATAAGGGAACCATTTTACCTGGAATGCCGGTATGTCCTTGTACTGTGGACGGAGCTTTAATTGTGCCGAACAAATGCTGAGCCAAATGATCATTACTGTGAAACCGGGAATGGACATTAAGTAACTAATGACTTGACTCGGTGTTAAATAGGCTAAAAAAACACCAATCAATATACATACGCTTGTAATAAGAATTCCGTTAAGAGGAATTCCTCTTTTTGAAATTGCTTGAAGTCCTTTAGGCGCCACACCGCTTTGAGCCATTGAAAAAAGCGTTCTGGAAGTAGCGTATATACCTGAATTTGCGGCTGATAAAACAGCAGTTAAAAGAACAAAGTTCATGATATGTGCGGCTATAGGGATTCCTGTAAGGCTGAAAACCTGTACGAAGGGGCTGTTCTCCGAGGTCACTTTGTCCCAAGGCATAATTCCACAAATAATAAGGATGGGAAAAATGTAAAAAATGATTACCCTCCATACTGCGCCTTTAATGATTTTGGGTAACACTCTCTCGGATTCTTTCGTTTCTGTTACGGCCACACCGATTAATTCAGCACCGCCATATGAAAACATGACAACTAAGAACGCACTTAAAGTACCGCTTAATCCGTGCGGGAAAAAACCTCCATGGGATGTAAAATTAGAAAATGGGTTTTGGGTGTCACTTGGAATAATCCCTGTCAGAATGAAAATACCTAATAAAATGAAAGCGATTAAAGCGAGAATTTTAATTCCCGCAAACCAAAACTCAAGCTCCCCGTAGTATTTTACTTGAAATAAATTTATTCCGACGATTAAAGAAGCACATAGAAAACTTAAAAGCCATAATGGCACTGAAGGGAACCAGAATTGTAAAAAACTGCCTGATGCCAATAATTCAACAATGGTAACGACAATCCAGTTGATCCAATAGAGCCAACCAACAATAAAGGATACCCGGATTCCAAATGCTTTTTTGACAAGATGTTGGACGTTTAAGTTTGGAAATGCAATTGCCATTTCCCCTAAGGCTGCCATGACAATAAATAACAATAGACCGCCAAATAAATAGGTTAGCACTACACTTGGCCCCGCAATATTTAACGTATCTGAGCTTCCTTTAAAAATCCCTGTCCCGATCATTCCTGCTAATGCAATAAACTGGACATGTCTAGGCAAAAGTCCCTTTTTTAAGTCTTGATGATTATTTTCCATTTTGCTCCTACCTTTTTTATGAATTTATGGATGATAGCTAGTTTGCTTTTTTGCTTAAACGCTTTTAAGTGCTAAAGTATTATATTAATATATCATATTCTAGTAAGTTGTCAAACTATGATTTCACTTCTTAAAGTCCTTTCCGGCACCGGTTCGAATTTTTACAAACAAAAAAAGCACGCAAGTTGCGTGCTTTTTAATAGGCTTTTTCAAGGGTTTACAATTATTAATGTTTTTCAACGTTAAGATGTCATTTTTACTTTCTTTTCTGTAGTTGTCCATTTTCCGCGGCTTGGGCTTATTACCAAGTCATTATAGGCTAAGACATTTAAATCTCGTTGAATGGTGCGAGGAGTGATACCAAATTCCTCTACAAGTTCCTGCGTTGTCACAGTGCCGTTATTGCGAATAAACATGTAGATACATTTGATGCGGTTTAACATCCGGTTAGTTGAAGGTTTCAAAAAACCACTCCCTATCCTTTTTCTAAACCTATGGCTTAATCCCTCTACCGACAGCCTCTTTGAAGAATAAATCTTCAAGAATATGTAGTTTTCTTTTCCGCGCAGACAACTCCTTCTTATGGATAGTTATAGTGGAAACTAAGAAGTTATACATCTAATATTATTGTACCCACAATTTCTGAAAATTTCCACCATAATGATGAACTTTACAAATTATTAATAAACAAAATACATAAATTGTTCGGCTTTTCTCACCCCTTCATGTTCTCTTATTACAGGTTATGGGGCATATAGCTAGGAATATGATAAATTATTCGAATTTTTTGTTAATTTTTTCTGGGAACTAACAAGACAAAAACCATATGGGCTAGCTTAAATAAATATTCATTTCTTTTTTATTTAGAAAATTGATAAGATATTTGCAATAATGATAGTGGTTACAAAATATGAGTATCATTTTTTCATTAGGAGGCAAAAGAAATTGACGAATATCAATTGGATGAGTGAGGTAGAAAAAAGAAAAGATTCACTCATTAAAGACACCAGGGAATTGTTACATATCAAAAGCCTTTTAGACGAAGAACATGCGGTCCCTGATGCACCGCTAGGCAAGGGAGTAAAAGAGGCACTGGATTTTATGCTTAATCTCGGTGAGAAAGATGGATTTACTCCAAAGAATGTCGGGAATGTAGCGGGTCATCTTGAGTTTGGAGAAGGAAAGGAATTACTTGGAATCCTCTGCCATGTAGATGTCGTTCCCGAAGGGGATGGGTGGTCAAGCGACCCTTATGGGGCGGAAATTCGTGAGGGTAAAATTTTCGCTCGAGGAGCACTCGATGATAAGGGACCGACTATGGCAGCTTATTATGCAATGAAAATTGTCAAAGAGCTCGAATTGCCTTTAAAGAAACGAGTGCGAATGATAATTGGTACCGATGAAGAAAGCAATTGGCGTTGTGTTTCCCATTATTTTGAACAAGAAGAAATGCCTACTTTAGGTTTTGCACCTGATGCAGATTTCCCGATCATCAATGCTGAAAAAGGGATTGCGGATTTTGATATGGTGCAGAAAAAAATGCTGCAGGGTGAGTCCAACGCAAAAGTGGATGTGCTCAACTTTGTTTCCGGTAAGAGATATAATATGGTTCCTGATTATGCAAAAGCCACACTTTTCGTAAAGGATAATCAGCTAGAGACAATCCAGGAGTTTAAAGAGTTTGTAAAGAATTTTGAGTTGGAAAGCGGATGTCATGTTGAAAATGGCGAATTGATTTTAGAAGTAAGGGGAATTTCAGCGCATGGTATGGAACCAAAAAACGGGAAAAATGCAGGAGTTTATCTGGCAGAATTTCTTTCTAAGCAAAATTTAGATGAAAATGCCATACATTATTTCCAATTTGTTTCCCGTTATTTCTTCAATGATTCAAGAGGCTTGAACCTTGGCGTAGCCTATTCGGATGATATCTCCGGGGAGTTAACCTTAAATGTGGGTATCCTTTCTTATACGAAGGAAACCGGAGGCAGGCTGGGGATGACCTGCAGATACCCTGTAACGAACAAAATGGATGCTACGAAAGAAAAATTAGATGATCTTTTGGTAAAAGAAGGGTTTGCTATCGAAAACTTTTCTGATTCTAAACCGCATCATGTGGACGAGAAGGAATTTCTCATTCAAACGTTGAAGAAGGTTTATGAAGAACAAACAGGTGAAAAGGCAGAATTGCTTTCCATTGGAGGAGGGACGTATGCACGTTCTCTAAAATCAGGGGTTGCTTTTGGGCCGTTATTTCCAGGAAGACCGGATATCGCCCATCAAAAGGATGAGTATATGAATATTGAAGACTTACTTAAAGCAACTGCCATTTACGCACAAGCCATTTATGAGTTGGCTCAAGGTGAATAAGTAAAACAGAGGAGAAATGGGAGAAATGAAATTTGCTATTTTAAATGGGGAAATCATTGAACGTTCGCAAGCAAAAGTTGATGTGGAGGATCGAGGCTATCAATTTGGTGATGGGGTATATGAGGTCATCCGCGTCTACAATGGGAAAATGTTTACCGCCAAGGAGCATTTATACCGATTTGTTAGAAGTGCTGACAGCATTGGGATAACTCTCCCATATAAAGATGAACAATTGTTGGAACTGCTTGAAACGCTGATTGTTAAAAATAATCTTCAAACAGGAATCATTTATATGCAAATTACAAGGGGGGTCGCACCGAGAAATCATGCTTTTCCAACCGGAAAAGTTATTCCGGCTTTAGTAGCTTACACTAAAGAAATAAACCGGCCGGTTGAAGGCTTAAAAACAGGAGTCACAACAATTCTTACTGAAGATATTCGCTGGCTCCGCTGTGATATTAAAAGCTTAAATTTGCTCGGGAATTTATTAGCAAAACAAAAAGCAAGCGAAAAAGGGTGCTTTGAAGCCATTCAGCTTCGAGGTAACGATGTAACAGAAGGAAGTTCATCCAATATTTTCATCGTCAAAAATGGCGTTGTGATCACTCATGAATCTAATCATTTTATATTAAAAGGAATTACAAAAGATGTTATTTTGCAGGTTTGTTCCGATAATGGTCTTCCTGTCGAGGAGAGGACCTTCTGTTTAGCAGAGCTTGAACAGGCGGATGAAGTATTCCTTTCGAGCACGACGGCAGAGGTAATGCCGATTGTCGAGATTGAAGGAAACAAAGTAAACGGTGGTGCAGTAGGTTCCATCACTAGAAAATTACAGGAATTGTTTGAACAGGAAATTGAAACCCAATGTGGTAGTCTTGCTGATAAGATATTATTTTAATGGAAAAAGACGTGCTGGCCAGCACGTCTGCTTTTTTATTCAAATTGGAACAGGTCACTAGAAAGATATCTTTCCCCTGTATCGCAAGCAATGCAAACGACTACTTCGTTAGGTGATAGCCGCTTTGCTACTTCTAAAGCTGCAAAGCAGGCTCCACCAGACGATGGACCGACAAGGATGCCTTCTTCACTTGCTAACCTTCGAGTAATTTCATATGCATCCTCATCTTCAATTTGATGAATTTCATCGTACACATCTTGATTAAGTATTTCCGGAATAAACCCCGGACTTGTCCCGACGAGCTTGTGCTTGCCGGGATTTCCTCCTGATAAAACAGGGGACCCTTTTGGCTCCACTACATGGACTGACAAATTTTTAAAATGTTCTTTTAGCGTTTCACCTGTACCAGTAATGGTCCCCCCTGTTCCGGCTGTTGCGACAAAAGCAGAAAGCGGCTTTCCGATTTCCTTCATCGCTTCGATGATTTCAAGTGCTGTCGAATAACGGTGGGCATCGGGGTTTGCTTTGTTTTCAAACTGCATGGGGATAAAACTATTGGGAATTTCTTTGGCTAATTCCTGTGCTTTTTTTATCGCCCCGGGCATTTTTTCATCTCCGGGAGTAAGCACGACCTCAGCACCATACGCTTTTAGTATATTAATTCGCTCCTGTGTCATCGTATCAGGCATGACGATTACTGATTTATAGCCGCGTGCCGCAGCATTCATGGCAATTCCGATTCCGGTATTTCCGCTGGTCGGCTCAATGATGGTTGAACCTTCCTTCAAGTAGCCGAATTTTTCAGCTTCGACAATCATGTTAAAAGCTGCCCGATCTTTCACACTTTTGCTTGGATTGTAAAACTCCAGTTTCAAGTAAACCGAGGCACCGTCTTTAGGTGCTAATCGATTGAGTTTAACTAATGGTGTTTCCCCAATCAATTCGGCAATATTGTTTACAACCTTCATTGTTTGCCTTCCTTTCAAGTAATTAATTTTTTCTCTCTTCCTATCATAAATAAAATCCCCGATGAAGTAAAAAATATCGGATAACTGTTAACGACAATTAAATACAATTTGCCTAAAATAGCTTAAAATTGAGAAAAGGAATGAGAAGCCAATGGAACATCAAACACATTTTTTCTTTGCTGTAAAAATCCCTGAAGAAACGAAATTAATTATGAAGGATCATTGTGAAAAATTAAAGGAAGCCTTCCCTTTTAGCCGATGGGTACACTATCAGGATCTGCATATTACCTTGGCATTTTTGGGCTTTGCCCCAACCGAAAAACTTAAATGTGCTGAAAAAAATGTAAAAGAGGTCTTAAATCAAACGGAGTCGCTAAAACTGCAAATCAATAAGCTTGGAATTTTCGGGAAAGCAGATTCGCCCCGTATTTTTTGGGCGGATACATTGGAAAGCGATCCGTTGCAACAGGTGAGAAAAAAGGTGTTTTCGGCATGTGAGGAGGCAGGATTCCAGCTTGAAACCAGGCCATTTCGGCCGCATATTACCCTTGCAAGAAAGTGGGTAGGTGAGATGCCTTTTGAATCGCATCTCCTTGATAGGTGGCTGGAATTTCAGCCCGAACCCCTGTCGTTTGAAGCAACTGATGTGGTTTTATATCAAACACATCTTAAGAGAACGCCAAAATACGAAGCGAAAACTATATTTCCATTCATTCATAACTCGAATGAAAATTCAAGTTAAAGGTTGGTTGTATGGAACAAATCTATTTTATTATCAATCCCAAAGCGGGGAACGGATCCTGTTTAAAAATATGGAAAAGGCTCGAGCCTGAACTAAAGAATAAAAATATTTCTTATCTGGCTTTTTTTACGGAATATCAGGGTCATGCAACTAGCATTGCCGCCACAATTGCAACCCGGGATCATGAGAAAAAAATACTTATTGCTGTTGGCGGTGATGGAACTATGCATGAAGTCATGAATGGAATGGTAAAATATAAGAATATCATTCTTGGATTTATACCGGGCGGTTCCGGCAACGATTTTTGCAGGGGCTTTCAAATTCCTTCAGAACCTGCAGAAGCATTAGAAGTGATTTTTCGGCTTATGAATAAAGAGGCTGCATCAATCGATATCGGAGATATTACGATGCAGGATCAAGCAAAATATTACTTTATTAATAATATGGGAGCGGGTTTTGACGCATTAATATCCTATGAAGTAAATCAATCCCGTATGAAAGTACTATTAAATAAGCTTTCAATGGGAAGGTTAATTTATTCCTATTTTCTTTTGAAAAAACTATTTACTTATAAATGCTCAACAATTGATTTATCAATTGACGGGAAAAAGCATATATTTGAACATACATGGTTTGTTACCGTTTCCAATCAACCTTATTACGGCGGGGGTATGAAAATTGCACCCGGATCAGTGCCGGATGATGGAATTTTCGATATAACAGTGGTTCATCAGCTTTCAAGGCTGAAGCTTTTAGTTGTCTTTATTAGTGTTTTTTGGGGTAAACATATCCATTTCAAAGAGGTTAAAACCTTTAAAGGCAGCTTTGTTTCAATTCAAACTAACTCTCCTTTATATGTACATGCAGATGGAGAGTTTATCGGATATACTCCCTTAACGATTTATCTTCACTCCAAGGCATTAAAGGTGTTAACGAGAAGACAAAGTAAGGAAGATGCTAATCTGAAAGAGAGGGGTTCGAATGATCTCAACTGAACGAAATTTCTTTGCCTATTTGGATGAGATGAATATCATTACGATTCTTCTTCCGCTTTCCTATCATCAGGGATTGTCATCTTCTTTCACGATCACAAGTGATTTTCAAGAATTTCCTTTGATTATCATGGGGAAGAGCCAAATCGAAAACAATAATAAATATACATGTCATCTTGCAGAGGAAATTTCTTTTGGTAAACCATATTGGATTATTGATGAGCATGGCGGCAAAACAGATCTTCAAATAGGGGCAGTAATTCGCACAGATGCTTTTGATGAAAAATTTTATTATAACGGTAAGGATCTTGGTGTTCGGTTCGAAAACAATCAAACTCGCTTTAAGCTTTGGGCACCAACAGCTACTCAAGTTAAATTAAAATTACGTCCGCCAAATAACTTTTTTTCTGAGATTGTCAAGATGAAACGGGAGGAAAAGGGTATTTGGTCCGCTGTTGTTTCTCAGGATTTAGATCGCTATCAATATACTTACCTGGTCCTTGTGAATCAGGAATGGCGGGAGGCCGTAGATCCTTATACAACGGCAGTAACCTCTAATGGAGAGGGAGGAGTTGTTGTGAGACTTGAAAAAACAAATAGGCCGAAACCGGTTTTACCGGCATTGGAAAGTCCCGTTGATGCCATTATTTATGAAACACATATTAGGGATTTTACGATTCATCAAAACAGCGGAGTAAAAAATAAGGGTCTCTATTTAGGCGCGGGAGAGTTAAATACAAAGGGACGGGACGGAGAGGCTACAGGATTATCGTACCTAAAGGAGTTAGGAATCACCCATATTGAATTTCTCCCTTTTAATGATTTTGCCGGTGTGGATGAATTAGACCGAAACAAAGATTATAACTGGGGCTATAACCCGCTGCATTTTAATGCTCCTGACGGAAGCTATTCAACGAATCCGGCGAACCCCTATTCCAGAATTAAAGAATTAAAGCAATTAATTGATAATATCCATAGCGCAGGACTAAGAATTATTATGGACGTGGTCTACAATCATGTCTATATTCGTGAAAATTCCTCTTTTGAAAAAGTAGTTCCCGGTTATTATTTCCGCCACAATGAGTTCGGTCTGCCATCTAATGGTACGGGTGTGGGAAATGATATTGCATCCGAAAGGAAAATGGTCAGAAAGTTCATCGTTGACTCCATCCGATTTTGGATAGAGGAGTATCATATCGATGGATTTCGTTTCGATTTAATGGGGATTTTGGATGTTGAGACAATGTCTGAGGTGAGAGAGACTTGTGACAGCCTGCAAAAAGGAACACTGCTTATTGGTGAGGGATGGAATCTTAACACCCCTTTACCAATTGACCAAAAGGCGATTATTCGTAATCAGTCGAAGATGCCTACAATAGCCCAATTTAATGATAAATTTAGGGATACCATTAAAGGAAGTACCTTTAATTTATTTGAGAAAGGATATGCCTTAGGAAATGCTCATTACTTTGAGGCAGCATGTGAGATGCTGACTGGTAGTGTAGGTTTCAAAGGGACGGAAAACGGGCTTTTTAATGAGCCTTACCAATCAGTTAATTATATCGAATGCCATGATAACCATACGATGTGGGATAAACTACTCTCATGCCATTATAATGTGGACGATTCCATACTGATGAACTATCACCGTCTAGCAACAGGAATCGTTTTATTATCACAAGGAATCCCCTTTCTTCACAGTGGTCAAGAGTTCTTCCGAACAAAGCAAGGGGAAGGAAACAGCTATCGTTCACCGGATTATATCAATCAACTTGATTGGGATCGAAAATGTCGGTATGAAGAAAATGTAAACTATATTAAAGGGCTAATTGAGATACGCAAAGCGTTTACCTGTTTTCGAATGAGATCTGCAGCTGAAATCCGAACCAATATGCAGCTTTTACCCAACAGTGAAGCCCACATCATTAGTTATTTATATCAAAATAAAGATAGCGATTTCAATGAAATAGTAGTTTTAATTAACCCCTTTCCTGGAAAGCATACGATATCAATTCCCGAGGGAAAATGGTTGGTTCTTGCTGACCATCTCCATGCAGGAAATTATTCCAAAAGAGTTGTGAATGGGGGAAAAATCACGATAGATCCAGTTTGTCTTAATGTTTTAGCAAAAAAATAGTTTCTCCAGATGTACTTGACTAAAAAAGCATATAGGAGATAAAATTTAGTAAGATGGCTATTTTATGTAATGGTTTCAATAGCTTTTTTTATTTTTTTAAAATAAAAGCTGTTGAAATGCTTGCGATTATTAAACCTTCCAGCAGCTAGAGATTACCTCTGTATATTGATGGGAGACTAAAAGCCCATTAGAACGGCATAAATTGAAGGTGAACAATTTTGGAACATATATTAGGACAAGAATGGGAAATTGTCCCAGCAGGAGGCGCAACCGGGGAAGCCTTTTATGCAAGGTACAAAGATCAAAGGCTTTTTTTAAAGCGCAATTCTTCTCCATTCCTAGCAGTACTATCAGCAGAAGGCATCGTCCCGAAGCTTGTTTGGACGAAGCGATTGGAAAATGGAGACGTAATTACTGCCCAACAATGGCTAACAGGCAGAGAACTTAAGCCGTCTGAAATGAATCAAGAGCTTGTTGCGAAACTTCTTAAGAAAATTCATTGCTCAGAGCCAATGCTTGGAATGCTAAGTCGGTTAGAAAAATCACCATTACATCCTAACACTATTTTCCAAACGGTGGAAGAGGAATTGGATGATGAAGTTCTTTTGTTGCCGGAAGTCCAAAAAACTATAGCTTTTTTGAAAAAAGAGGCGATAAATGTTTATTCAGAAGAAATGGTCGTTTGCCATGGAGATGTCAATCATAACAACTGGCTGCTTGCACAAGACAACCAGTTGTATTTAATTGATTGGGACGGAGCAATGATTGCAGACCCTGCCATTGACTTAGGCTTACTTCTTTACTGGTACATCCCTGAAGAAAACTGGGGAAATTGGCTTGCCATGTATGGGAAAACACTGAATAACCATTTAAAATTAAGGATGAAATGGTATGTGGCATTGCAAACTTTATCCTCTATTCAATGGCATAAAAATAAGAACCGCCTGCAGGAAATGGATAAATGGATTGAATTCTTAAATGGAATTTAATCGTTAGGAAAACTGGTCAATATTGCTGACCCAATCTGACAAATTTTCCTGGTTAGAGAGTATATGTTGATCTAAATCAGCTGTCCCTGCGCCATGCTGGCTGTATTCATATACCTCCTGTAAAATATTTTTTACATTTTGATCAACCTGTGTGTTTACCATAAGGGATTTTACTAAACGTTCCAATTGTTCACATTCTGCTACCGATCCACAACAATCCGTTTGATGATTGTTTAATATATCTTTAAGTAATGTAACTTGGTCCTGATGACTTAATGGCATGAAAGCACACCCTTTCAAGTGAATATTAAAAAGAATTCACAGTTAGGTTGTGAATTCTTTTTTTGTTTATTCATTTTTTAAATTTGTATTTTTAACAGGAATGGCTTGCAAGTGTTTAGTTTGAATGTTATGTTTTGAACGATATTATTTTTTAGGAGTGTCAAAATGCGACTTAGGAATAAACCTTATGCGAAGGATAAAATAGAGCAGCATCCCCAATATATAGTAGCAAACCCTGAACTGTATAAAGGCAAATGGAATGAAGTATTTGAAAATGGCCAGCCGCTTCATATTGAAGTCGGTACTGGAAAAGGCCGTTTCGTTACAGAAATGGCAAAAGCCAATCCGCATATAAATTATATGGGTATTGAGCTATATAATAGCGTCATCGTCGCGGCGTTGGATCGGTTAATTGAAGCCGATTTACCAAATTTAAAGCTGTTAAATGTAAATGCTAGTGATTTAGAAAAATACTTTGAGAAAAATGATGTGGACAGGGTTTATTTGAACTTTTCTGACCCATGGCCAAAGGTTCGTCATGAAAAAAGGCGTTTAACCTATAAAGATTTTCTAAAACTTTACGAAAATATTATGGTTGATGGCGGCGAAATTCACTTTAAAACAGATAACCAAGGCTTATTTGAATATTCTTTAATGAGCTTTTCTGAATATGGATTATTATTGAAATATGTAAGCCTTGATTTTCATAAAAGTGATTACCAAGGAAACATCATGACTGAATATGAACAGAAATTTTCTGAAATAGGCAACCGTATTTACCGTTGCGAAGTAAAATATCAAAATTAATTAGTTGGACAGTTCATTACCTGAGCTGTCCTTTTTCATTCTCATAAATATCTCACAATGATAAAATAATGAGGAGGGGGAGAAGCACATGGAAACGTTACAAATTGGAAATGTTTCACTGACCTGGTTATCCGGTGGGGTGACGAACCTCGATGGAGGTGCCATGTTTGGTGTTGTACCGAAAGGGCTATGGTCTAAGAAGTATCCACACAATGAAAAGAACCAAATCGAATTGTCTACAGACCCCATTTTAATTCAAATGGATGGGAAAACTATTTTGGTTGAATCCGGAATTGGAAAAGGAAAATTAAGCGAAAAGCAATTAAGAAACTATGGCGTTACAAGAGAATCAGAATTGGAAGCTTCTCTGGGGAAAATTGGGTTAAACCCTGAAAAAATTGATTATGTTCTGATGACACATCTTCATTTTGATCATGCTTGCGGTTTGACTGGTCTTGTAGGAGGTAAGTATGTTTCAACCTTCCCGAATGCCCAAATTATTACTTCCCACATTGAATGGGACGAGATGAGAAACCCAAATATCCGTTCAAAAAATACATACTGGAAAGAAAATTGGGAAGCGATTGAAAATCAGGTTGTCAATTTTGAGGAATCATGGAAAATGGGGCCAATAAGTATGTATCATACCGGCGGACATAGTGATGGCCATTCGATTTTAATCATTGAAGATGGCGAAGAGATGGCCATTCACATGGCAGATCTTATGCCCACCCATGCCCATCGAAATAGTTTATGGGTCATGGCTTATGATGATTACCCAATGGACTCCATTGCGGCAAAAGAAAAATGGGTAAGCCATGCATTAAAGCGTAACGCTTGGTTTACATTTTATCATGATGCTTTTTATCGTGCTGTAAAATGGGGAGAAGACGGTCAAATAGTAAAAAGTATAAAAAGACAGGGATAATTAAAGAGAGCCGCAACAAATAGGAACGGCTCTCCTTTAAGGTTATGATAGAGCCCGTTTATTAATAAACTAATAAACGGGCTCTTGGGCTTTTCTTAATTCCCGTACATCCAGCAGAGTTCCTGTAGAGGCATCTGCAATAAATTCATATTGTTCATTTTCACCATTGTTTACTTTGGAAATTCCACCCTTATAAACATGATAATGAATTTGTTGTTTTTCATACGGTTCGGTTTTCATATGGATCCAGGACCCGCTAATAGGGCCATTTTGTTTAAATTGTTTTCTTACATGATCCAATACTTTTTCCGGTGAAACAACTGATTTAGTTGAGATGATTTCCTTGACGGCATAACCACCGATTACACCAACTGTTGCACCAAGGATAAATGATTTCCAGTTCATCATAGACCTCCAAAATATTTATTTGGAAAAGAGAATCATCTTACTTGAATCTCTTTTTAGTATATCGTATTTGAAGAGGGGAAGATATTATTACATAATTAAACGGAATGGATGGTAAGCGGCTCAAAATATCTGTAAAATTAAACTATACATAAAGTAAACTAACCAAAAGGAGCCTGAAAATGAACGAGCAAACCTTAAAGCTTTTCCACGCCTTAACAGAGCTTCCCGGAGCCCCCGGGAATGAGCATTTAGTGAGAAATTTTATGCAGGAACAATTATCTCTATATGCAGATGAAATTGTCCGTGATAAACTAGGCGGTATTTTTGGTGTAAGAAAAGGAATTGAAAATGGGCCAACAGTCATGGTAGCAGGTCATATGGATGAAGTAGGTTTTATGGTGACGGGCATTACAGATAACGGAATGCTGCGTTTTCAACCGCTTGGCGGCTGGTGGAGCCAAGTTCTGTTAGCGCAACGTGTCCAAATTATGACTAAAAATGGGCCTGTCATTGGTGTTGTGGGCAGCATCCCGCCGCATCTTCTTGATGAAGCAAAACGTAGCAAGCCGATGGAAATTTCCAATATGCTGATCGATATTGGAGCAGATGACCGTGAGGATGCCGAGCGGATTGGCATTAAGCCCGGTCAAGCCATTTTGCCGATTTGCCCATTTACTCCGATGGCCAATGAGAAGAAAATTTTGGCGAAAGCTTGGGATAATCGCTACGGCTGTGGTTTAGCAATCGAACTGCTGCAAGAATTAAAAAATGAAACTTTGCCAAACACCCTCTATTCCGGTGCAACTGTTCAAGAAGAAGTGGGATTACGCGGTGCTCAAACTGCGGCAAATATGATTAAACCCGATATCTTTTTTGCCCTTGATGCCAGCCCTGCTAATGATATGTCAGGAAGTAAAACTGAATTTGGTCAATTAGGTAAAGGAGCTCTTTTACGTATTCTTGATAAATCGATGGTAACCCATCGGGGAATGAAGGAGTTTGTTCTTGATACAGCCGAAACTCATAAAATTCCCTACCAATATTTTGTATCACAAGGCGGAACGGATGCTGGACGTGTTCACCTTTCCAATGAGGGTATTCCAAGTGCCGTGGTCGGTATTTGTTCACGTTATATTCATACCCATGCATCTATTGTTCATATTGATGATTATGCCGCCGCAAAAGAATTAATAGTCAGGCTCGTTAAAGCTTGTGATAAATCAACTGTTGATGCAATCAAAGCAAACAGCTAATAAAGAAGAGCTTTGGAGGCATTCAATGATGCCTCCTTTATACGTTCATTGAAGGAGATTTTAAATCGTATGAAAATAATCATCGGATCAAAAAACCCGGCAAAAATTACCGCTGTAAAGAATGCCTTTTCTGAAAAGGAACTTGAATTCATTTCCTTAGATATTCCTTCAGGGGTTAATGCCCAGCCTTTTTCAGACGAAGAAACGATAAATGGAGCCGTGAATCGGGCCGTTGAAGCTTTAAAAAAAGGGAAAGGTGAAATTGGAATAGGACTCGAAGGAGGAGTGCAAGAAACAAAGCGGGGAATGCTGATATGTAACTGGGGCGCCCTTGCCGCAAACGATATTGAACCGATTATTGCCGGTGGAGCCAGATTTATTCTCCCGGAAGAAGTGGCCATAAGAGTAAGATCAGGAGAAGAGCTTGGGCCTGTAATGGATGATTATGCCAAAATACAAAATGTAAGGAAGCATGAAGGCGCTATCGGCATTTTTACAAATGGGCTAATTAATCGCGTTGATATGTTTACCCATCTTATGAACATCCTCGTCGGCCAATATCAATATAAAAAAAAATCTCTTGAAAATCAGTAACATTTTTTATGAGGAAAAATTTTTTTCGACAACAAAAAATCGACAAAAAGTCTTGTCTTTTAAATATTATGGAAGGTATAGTGGAGGTAGGACTATTGGATGATTAGGGAGGAAAGAAAGCTGAACTTCTTCAAACCCATTCTTATATTGATGATATCAGTTCTGGTATTAAGTGCCTGCAGCAATTCATTAAAAACATAAAGTAAAATGACTGTTAAAACCGTGAAAACGGTTTTAAATGAAAAAGCCAAAAAGCCAAAAAGCCAAATAAAAAAATGAAAAAATTCAATTTTATTAAATTGGGAATCATAAGTGGAGCTTCACTTTTGTAATGTTGCATATAAATGGACTGAAAAGCTGTACGATTGATATGATTAAATGGAAGCGACTTGAAGAATCAATTTAAACAGGGGGCATAGGAATTGAAAAATTTAGAATCCATGGAGCAATTTGAGCAACTTCGAGATCAAGGTAAAACAATCTTTATGTTTTCAGCAGGCTGGTGTCCTGATTGCCGATTTATTGAACCGGTTCTTCCTGAAATTGAAGACAAATTTAAAGAATACACATTCATCCATGTAGATCGTGATCAATTTATCGATTTATGCCAACAATTAGATGTGTATGGCATTCCAAGCTTTATCGGGTTTGAAAACGGTAAAGAACTTGGCCGCTTTGTAAGCAAGGATCGAAAAACTCAAGAAGAAATTGAAGGATTCATTACAGGTTTAAAATAAACTGGCAGTTTAACCTCCATCTTCTTTTGAGATGGAGGTTTTTAATGTAAAATATAACTTACAGCTCCTAAAGCGGAGGGATTAATGATGAAAATGACTAGCAATAAAATGAAAAACGAATTAGAGACACGGCTGGCAAGAGATAACCGTGCCATTTCTTATGATCGTGAGAAAGATGTTTTTAGAATTGAAAATAAATCTACCGGTAAAGGAATTTCGATTTCATTATCAGGGATTGTAGCCAAATGGCATATTGAAAAAGAAAAAGCTATTGATGAGGTCGTTTATTATGTGGAAGAAGGGCTTAATGCCATGGAGGATCCAATCCGGCTAAGCGATCATGAGAAACATATCTTTCCAGTTATTCGTTCAGCTTCTTTTCCGGTCGAAGCAGAAGAGGGGATCCCGTTTTTAATTGATGAGCATACAGCTGAAACAAAAATCTATTATGCAGTGGATATGGGGAAAACCTATCGATTAATTGATTCCCGCGTGATGGAAAAGGAAGGTTGGGAAGCAAGCAGAATAAGGGAAATTGCATTATTTAATGCAAGGTCACTTCCCACGCCGTTAAAGGAAGATCAAGTGAGAGGGAATGTGTTTTATTTTCTTAACACAAATGATGGATACGATGCCAGCCGTATTTTAAATAAAGGCTTTTTGAATGAAATGAAAAAGCGGATAACCGGTACCATGGTTATTTCCATCCCGCATCAGGATGTATTGATTGTTGCTGACGTCCTTAATAACACAGGCTATGATGTTTTAGCTCAAATGGCGATGAGCTTTTTTGCAAATGGACGTGTTCCGATAACGGCATTATCATTTATATACGAAAATGGAGAATTGGAGCCGATTTTTATTTTAGGAAAAAACAAGTAGTGAGAATGAAAAGGTCACTGTAAAGAGTGGTCTTTTTTCATTGTAATTTTGAATTTATTTCCATATTATCTGTATTTCGACTTATTCTGAGATTTTATGTCGAAATTTTTGTAATTACTGATAGAATAGAATGATAGATGAAAGTAGAAAGAGTGATAGTTTTGAGCTGGATCCAAAACTTTTTGCATTTTTTTATAAAAGAAGTTGAAGTGGAAGTTGAATTTGAGGAAGAACTGATAGTAGAAAAAAGTGTGAAAAAAGAAAAAAAAGAAAAAAAAGAGATTCTCCCGTATCCTAGCTGGAATGAGGGCGTTAAAGACATAGAAGCCAGGATTTCTTACCATTATCCAAAAGGAAATGTTTTATTTTCTTTTCCTGAAGAAATAATTAAGCCGAAGGAAGAACCAATCCGTAAAAGAAAAGAACGGCTCCCTGAAAAAGATATAACGGCTCCAATTGACGTTCCATCAGTAAAAAAAGAAATTATTAAAACGAGAAATGAACAGTCTACTACAATGCGAAGGCCATTTCACCCAACTGAAATTCCTTCACCTGTTTTTGGATTTAACAGACCGAACAGTCCATCGAATATGACAGAATTAGTCGAGCATGAGCTTTGCCATTTTTTAAACAAAGATGCTGAAACTCAGATTGATCCTTTACCTGTAAAGAATGATTTGAATACTGTAACTGAAGAAATAAAACCAAATAATCAACATTCTGATATTCCAATTAATTCACCTATTGAAATCAACCAAAGTCAGTTTCATAAAGATGAAGAAGGGGTGTCTGCTGCAAAAGAACCTTTTTCGAATGAGTTAGAAAATCAAGATTCTCAAAAAGAAAATACGATACCTATTCATTTTGAAGAAGTAGTTAAATCAGAATTGAAAGAGGATGCTGTGATTGGGCAACCTAGCCCGCCTGAACAGCCAAGACCAAGTCGAGCGCATTTGCCGTTTAATGTGATGATGCTAAAGCAAGATAAACAAAAATGGGAAGAAAGTAAGAGAAGAAGAGTCGAACAGCTGAGACCGATAATCCCAATAAGCACTCAGCAGGTTGAAAAGGCAATAGAAAGCATTCCGATTGTCGCGGAGCTTAAAGAAGAAAAACAGTCAGATGTTGATTCAAATTTATACGAGTTCCCGATTTCAGAGTTGTTAAATCCCCCTGTATCGGAAGAAAAGGATACAGAGTGGATCCAATTCCAAGAAGAGCTTTTAAATCAAACATTGCAAAATTTCAATGTCGGAGCCAGTGTTGTCAATGTAACACAGGGTCCCTCTGTTACCCGGTTTGAGGTTCAGCCGGAGCCAGGAGTAAAAGTTAACAAAGTAACGAATTTAAGCGATGACATTAAGTTAAGCCTTGCTGCAAGAGATATTAGAATCGAAGCTCCTATCCCGGGGAAGCATACAATTGGGATAGAAGTGCCTAATCAAAAATCTAGACCGGTTTTAATCAATGAAATTATTCAAAGCAATGTTTTTCGTGAATCACAATCGCCGTTAACGGCTGTGCTTGGTCTTGATATTTCCGGTAAACCGATTGTTACTGACCTGAAAAAAATGCCGCATGGATTAATTGCCGGTGCTACCGGCTCAGGAAAAAGTGTTTGTATTAATTCGATTTTAATTAGTCTATTATATAAAGCAAGTCCTGAAGATTTGAAGCTCTTACTCATAGACCCGAAGATGGTGGAGCTAGCGCCATATAATCGTATCCCTCATCTTGTCAGCCCGGTGATAACGGATGTGAAGGCAGCGACGGCGGCATTAAAATGGGCAGTTGATGAAATGGAAAGACGGTATGAATTATTTGCGCATACAGGGGTTCGGGATATAAATCGCTTTAATGAACTGGCAATAACGCATAAACGGTATTCTGATAAGCTTCCGTTTATTGTCATTATCATTGATGAATTAGCGGATTTGATGATGATGTCACCCGCAGATGTTGAAGAAGCTATTTGCAGAATTGCCCAAAAAGCAAGGGCATGCGGAATTCATCTCATTGTTGCTACGCAAAGGCCATCTGTGGATGTCATTACAGGATTAATTAAAGCAAATATACCGACGAGGGTCGCTTTCTCCGTTTCATCCCAAGTCGATTCCAGAACGATTATTGATATTAGCGGTGCGGAAAAATTACTTGGCCGAGGTGATATGCTCTTTTTAGAAAATGGGTCTTCAAAGCCTGTCCGTCTCCAAGGAACGTTTGTGTCAGATGAAGAAATTGATATCGTTGTAGCCCATGTAAGAGAGCAGCGGGAGCCAGATTACTTGTTCGAACAGGAAGAGTTATTAAAAAAGGCACAAGTAACGGAAGAAGAAGATGAACTCTTTTATGAAGCCTGTGAGTTTATCATCGATCAAGGCGGTGCTTCCACATCCAGTTTACAAAGACGATTTAAAATTGGGTATAATCGTGCCGCACGATTAATGGATGTGCTGGAGAACCAAGGATACATATCCAGTGCAAAAGGAAGCAGACCCCGAGAGGTCTTAATCACAGAATCAGACTTAGAATCCATGCAAGATGCAAATTCAATTAGTTAATTTATGTCAGTGGACAAATAATATATAGTTTTGTGGTACTTAAATAGTTTTTATGAATAAACAGTGGTATAATAATTAAATGTTATTTTAAGAATTTGATTCACTGTTATTGATAATTACCAAATACAGTAAGATGTCATATACTGTTTTACAGATAGACGTTGGTTGGAGGTTCTTTACATGACTATTTACCATTTTGTAGGTATAAAGGGGTCAGGAATGAGTGCGTTGGCGCAAGTTCTGCATGATATGAAGTTCGAGGTGCAAGGCTCCGATGTCGAAAAGCGCTTTTTTACTCAACAAGCCCTTGAACATTCAGGAATAAAGATCCTTCCCTTTCAAAAGGAAAATATTAAGCCGGGAATGACCATTATTGCAGGAAATGCCTTTCCGGATACTCATGAAGAAATTCAAGAGGCAATGAAATTGGGTCTTCCTATTGTTCGCTATCATCGGTTTTTGGGCGATTTTATGCAAAACTTTACAAGCGTTGCGGTGACAGGTGCACACGGAAAAACCTCTACTACAGGCTTGCTTGCCCATGTAATGGAGGGGGCAAAGCCTACATCCTTTCTGATTGGTGACGGTACCGGTAAGGGTGAAGAAGGTGCTGAATACTTTGTTTTCGAGGCCTGTGAATATAGAAGACACTTCTTGTCTTATTTTCCTGACTATGCCATCATGACAAATATTGATTTTGACCATCCCGATTATTTCGCCAATATTGATGATGTTTTTTCAGCATTCCAAGAAATGGCGATCCAGGTGAAAAAAGGGATATTTGCTTACGGAGATGACGAGCAACTGCAAAAAATTCAAGCAAAGGTTCCAGTCCTGTTCTACGGATTTGGGGATGAAAATGATTATCAGGCTAAAAATCTTGTGAAATCAACAAATGGAACCAGCTTCGATGTTTTTATTCGAAATACTTTCTATGACACATTCTCTATCCCGACCTTTGGCGATCATAGTGTGTTAAATTCGCTTGCCGTCATCGCCTTGAGTCATTATGAAGAAATAGATGCCGCTATTGTGAAGGAACAGTTAAATACGTTCCGTGGTGTGAAAAGAAGATTCTCCGAAAAGAAAATTGGTTCACAAATTTTAATCGATGATTATGCCCATCATCCAACAGAAATTAAAGCAACTATTGATGCTGCGAATCAAAAATATCCTGATAAAAAAATTGTTGCTGTCTTCCAACCGCATACTTTCACACGCACTCAAGCCTTTTTGGATGATTTTGCTGTTAGCTTGCGTAAGGCTGATAAAGCCTATTTGTGTGAAATTTTTGGCTCAGCCAGAGAAAACCATGGAAAGCTAACAATTAAAGATTTACAGGATAAAATTGAGGGGGCTGAAGTTCTTTCAGAAGAAACAACCTCAATGTTAAAAGAACATGAAAATAGTGTCATTATCTTCATGGGAGCTGGAGATATTCAAAAATTCCAAGACTCCTATGAAAAACAATTGACGATATAAAAACAAAGGATGCCGGTACATGTCGGCATCCTTTGTTATAAGATAAGTAAGGATAAATTTGACTTTGAGAATTGTCTAGCGCAAGCAGCCCAGCGACTAGTGTACTTCGCTAAAAGGGCGCTTGCGCTTTTCTTATTTCATTTTAGATTTTCTGGGTTAAGTCCTTCTAATTCCGGTACAACAAACAGGCCGTCTTTGCGAATTAACACATCATCAAAGTAGATTTCACCGCCGCCATACTCTGGACGTTGAATATTCACCATATCCCAGTGGATATTGGAATGGTTCCCGTTAAACGCATCATCATAGCATTGACCAGGGGTAAAGTGGAAACTACCTGCTATTTTTTCGTCAAATAAAATGTCCTGCATTGGATTTAAAATAAAAGGATTTACCCCAATTGCAAATTCCCCTATGTACCGTGCACCTTCATCCGTATCAAAGATTTTATTGATCCGTTCTGAATCATTTGATTCAGCTTCAACAATTTTTCCATCTTTAAATGTTAGCTTAACATTTTCAAATGTGAAGCCTTGATATGGTGATGGAGTATTATATGTAATAATTCCGTTGACGGAATCTCGGACAGGAGCTGTGTATACCTCACCATCAGGGATATTTAATCTGCCTGCACACTTAACAGCAGGAATATCCTTAATAGAGAAAGTAAGATCTGTACCAGGCCCTGTGATTCGGACTTTGTCTGTACGGTTCATTAAAGCTTCAAGGCTGTCCATTGCTTTATCCATCTTTCCATAGTCTAAGTTACAAACATCAAAATAAAAGTTTTCAAAGGCTTCTGTGCTCATTTTCGCTAGTTGTGCCATTGAAGAAGTTGGATAGCGGAGAACCACCCATTTTGTTTTAGGAACACGGATTTCGCTATGAACTCTTTTGCCAAGTGTTTTCCCGTGGATTTTCATTTTATCGTCCGGTACGTCGGCAAGTTCATTTATGTTATTACCTGAGCGAAGTCCTATGTATGCATCCATCTTACTCATTACATTTGCTTCAAAATCCGCCATCATGTTAAATTGCTCTTCCTCTGCACCTAAAAGCAGAGAACGATCCACCTGTTGATCCTTAAGTAGAACAAACGGATAGCCTCCTGCTAAGTAAGCTTCTTTTACGAGAGCTGTAACAAGCTCACGCTGCAAGCCAAAGTTTTCGATTAACACCTTTTCACCTTTTTGGAGCTGCACGGAATAGTTAATTAAACCGTTGGCTAGTTTTTCTAAACGAGGATCTTTCATTTCATAACGCCTCCATCTTAAAATAGTAAAACTACACTTCTATTGTACCCGAAGGAAGCTCGAAAGTTATAATATATACTCTATCAATAACACAAGGCGAAATTTAAACTTTTTGCAGGAAAAGAAGACAAATTTATTGAAGTAATATAAGATAAATAGCGAGGTTTAGATCCATTATGGATGGGTTATACATAATGATAGATTAAGCGGAGGTGCGGGATGCAAATTATTTTAAGTTTAAGTGCAGCCTTGGTTGCGGTCGCGTTTTTTATCCTGGTGATATATTTAGTGAAAACGCTTAAATCGCTTCAAGCAATTCTCACGGGTGTTTCGAAGACATTAAAGGAAGTAGAAAAACATCTTGAGGATGTAACAACTGAAACCACTTTACTTTTAAAAAAAACGAATGTACTTGCTGATGATTTTCAGCACAAAGCGGAAAGCTTAAATAGTGTGGTGGATGCGGTTAAAGACGTTGGCTCAACAGTGAGTAAATTTAATGGCACATTAAACAACCTATCAACTTCATTTGACAGGCAAGTCGAGGAAAACAAAGAAAAAGTCTCGCAAATCATCCAGTGGAGTGATGTGCTCTTAGAATTAAAAGACAAGTGGAGGGCTAGAAAACAATCAAAAAATGAAAACACTCCAAACGAGAGACAGAGAGTTAGGTCTAACTAGTTTTTTAAGGAGGTATAAAAAATGACCACTAGAGAACAAGAAACAAGAGAAAATACCCAAAACAAAAAAGCGGGAACTTCCAATAGCTTTTTGCTTGGTGCAATAATTGGCGGAATGGTGGGCGCAGCAGCTGCACTGCTTTTTGCACCAAAATCAGGTAAAGAACTTAGGAACTCCATTAATAATCAAACAGGCCCGCTTGTTGAAAAAACGATCCAATTACGCGAAAACGTGGTCAACAAGAGCAATGAAATTGTTACCAAAACTTCATCGCTTTCACAGGGGTTGGTTCAGCAATCAACTGAATTATTGAATAAGGCAAAAAAGGTAACAAAACCAAATGAGGAATATGAAGAGAAATCAGAGATTCAATATATTCCAATCCATACTCCCGCTGAAATAACAACCGGAAAACATTCAATTAAAGCCGGGACAACGCCTGATAATTCTGATATCAGAAAAAAATTAGAAGAAGCAAAAAAAGCCTTTGATGAGGAAGAATATAAGGTAAAACATTAATGATTTCGTTTAGCACCAATTTAAATTATTTGTGATAGAAACGGTGAAGTGATAAAATGACTTCACCGTTTATTATTTTGGAGGTTTTGAAATGTTAGAAAAAATAGATTCAGTTGAACAATTTGATGAATTATTGAAAAAGGAAGAAAGATTTTTTCTATTAAAACATAGTTTAACTTGCCCGGTCAGTCACGCAGCGTATCAAGAATATCAAAAATATGCGAGCGAGCATCAGGATGTACCGACCTATTTTCTAGCTGTGCAGGAATCAAGGCCGCTTTCCAATGAAATTTCAGAGAAATTCCAGATTAAGCACGAATCTCCTCAGGCGATATTGTTTTCAAACGGAGAGGCAATGTGGAATGCTTCTCACTGGAAAATAACTAATCGTTCTTTGACTGGAGCAATAGGTGAAAATTAAAAAGCTTATTGATTAGATTCTTGCACCGCTTATAGTCCAATTGCATAAACTGCTTTAATACTTAAAAGCGTTTAATCGTTAAAGAAAAAAGTCGTGACAAAGAAATTTTTTTCCGCTATAATAAAGCCTAATTATATAAAAATTGTTTAAAAATTAAAAATTCGCAAAAAGTTGTTTAAGTCTGACAAAAGCAGCTTTATGGAGCATTCAGAATTTAAGTAGTTAAATACTGGGTAGCTTTAAGAAAGGACGGGGGCAAATGATGGGCAATAATGAATTGGAGCAATTAAGGACGCGTGTCGATGAATTAAACCTGGAATTGTTGAGGATTATTAATGAAAGAGCTGAACTTGTACAAGAGATTGGACGAGTTAAAGGCCACCAAGGTGTATACCGTTACGATCCGGTTCGTGAAAGAAAAATGCTCGACAACGTTAAAGAGCAAAATGATGGTCCGTTTGATAATGCAACAATTGATCATCTTTTTAAAGAAATTTTTAAAGCAGGTTTAGATTTGCAAAAGGATGACCATAGCAAAGCACTGCTTGTTTCACGTAAGAAAAAGGCAGAAGATACTATTGTAACCTTAAAAGGTGAAAATGTTGGGGATGGCAAGCCGCATTTTGTATTTGGACCATGTTCCGTTGAATCATACGAACAGGTTGCTGCAGTTGCCAAGTCAATGAAGGAAAAAGGTTTAAAACTGCTTCGCGGCGGTGCTTATAAACCAAGAACATCACCGTATGATTTCCAAGGCTTAGGGGTTGAAGGATTAAAAATTCTTAAGCGCGTTTCAGATGAATACGGTATGGCGGTTATCAGTGAAATTGTTAACCCTGCAGACATTGAAATGGCTTGTGATTATATTGATGTCATTCAAATTGGTGCACGTAACATGCAAAACTTTGAATTATTAAAAGCTGCAGGTGCAGTTAAGAAGCCTGTATTATTAAAACGAGGGCTGGCTGCTACAATTGAAGAATTTATTAATGCAGCAGAATACATTATGGCTCAAGGTAATGGACAAATCATTCTTTGTGAACGAGGAATTAGAACCTACGAACGGGCTACGAGAAATACACTTGATATTTCTGCAGTTCCAATTTTAAAACAAGAGACACATTTGCCGGTATTTGTGGATGTTACGCACTCCACTGGAAGAAGGGATTTACTATTGCCTACAGCGAAAGCTGCGATTGCAATTGGTGCTGATGGAGTAATGGCGGAAGTTCACCCTGACCCGGCCGTTGCCCTTTCGGATTCTCAACAGCAAATGGATCTTAAACAGTTTGATCAATTCTATAATGAATTATTGGCATCAAACTTTGTCCGTATCTAAGCAAATACAAAACTAAGTCCAAAAACCTTCTGCAATCGTAATTGCAGAAGGTTTTTTAAGTTAATCATGAAAATAAAATGAAAATAAAGGCAAATGCAATTGCGGCATTATAATTCTTATCGTATTATTGAATACATAAAATAAAGATTGTTTATTTTCTCACAATCAATAAAGATGACTAGGTTATCATATCCTGTTGTAAAATAAAAGAAAATAACGAATCGTGTAAAGGAGTGTGGTAAACGTGAATATAACGATTTATGATGTTGCCAGGGAAGCAAACGTTTCGATGGCGACTGTTTCACGTGTAGTGAATGGAAACCCCAATGTTAAACCAGTTACCCGCAAAAAAGTTCTTGAAGTAATTGACCGCTTAGGTTATCGTCCAAATGCGGTTGCAAGAGGGTTGGCCAGTAAAAAGACAACAACGGTTGGTGTAATAATCCCGGATATATCGAATATCTTTTTTGCTGAACTAGCCCGCGGTATTGAGGATATTGCGACAATGTATAAGTACAATATTATATTGAGCAATTCCGATCAAAACAAAGAAAAAGAATTGCACCTATTAAATACAATGTTAGGTAAGCAAGTGGATGGGATTGTCTTCATGGGAGGCAATATCACGGCTGATCATGTTGAGGAATTTGAAAAATCTCCTGTTCCAATTGTACTTGCCGGGTCCATTGAAGAATCGAAAAAAATCCCCTCCGTTAATATTGATTATGAAGAAGCTGTTTTTGATTCTGTTTCAGAGTTTATTGAAAAAGGTCATAAAAATATTGCATTTGTTGTAGGCCCATTACATGAACCGAAAAACACGGAGAAGAAGCTAAATGGATACAAGAGAGCACTTCAGGAAGCAGAAATTCCGTATAAGGAAGATCTTGTTGTTGAAGGTGATTATACGTATGATTCAGGTCTTGAAGCCTTTGATAAATTATTGGAAGCTTCCGACAAGCCGACAGCTATTTTAGTCGGCGCTGATGAAATGGCACTTGGAGTGGTACATGGTGCTGAGGATAAAGGGTACCAAATCCCTGAAGATTTTGAAGTTATTACTTCGGATAATACAAGGCTCTCACTAATGGTTCGCCCGCAGCTGACAACAGTCGTTCAGCCATTATATGATATTGGTGCAGTTTCAATGCGTTTGCTGACTAAATTAATGAATAAAGAAAAAGTAAGTGAACAAATTGTAGTGCTGCCACATCGCATTGAACATCGGCAATCAACTAAATAAATGAAACAAAGGGTTGTCCAACTTGGACAACCCTTTTTCTATGATATGGTCTCACTTTTCTTCTGGTTCCGAATCGGATATAATGCTTTTTCAAGTGTTCGTAAATTTTTTTCGGTAATTTCAGCTTTTCGCGGGATCGGTTTGTACAAGTGCTCAGGGTCGTCCCATTCCGGTGGTAATGTTACCGGAGCTTCCTTTTGCCAGCTATCAACCCATTCGTGCGGTAAACTTCCATAACAATTTGAGTTTTCAGTCATTTCTAACCAGATTAAAGCCCAGGCCCGCGGGACAACTCTCCAAATGTCATAGCCTCCACCACCGACCGCAATCCATTTACCGTCACAGTATTGATGGGCAATTTCATGAGCTAGCTTTGGAATTTCCCGATAAATTTTCATTGTTGCTGATAAATGTGTCAATGGGTCAAAGTAATGCGAGTCTGCACCATTTTGAGTTAGGATAACATCAGGTTTAAAAAACTCGGCAACTTCTTTAATTGAGTGAGTATAAATATCCAGCCAAGATTCATCTTCTGTAAATGCATCAACAGGGACATTAAATGAAAAACCGTAGCCTTTGCCCTGGCCTCTCTCATTTACATTACCTGTACCGGGAAATAAGTATCTGCCTGTCTCATGAATGGATAAGGTACAAACATTTGGATCATCATAGAATGACCATTGCACACCATCGCCATGATGGGCATCCGTGTCAACATATAGGACCCGTGCATTATATTTCATTTGCAGATATTTAATTGCGACGGAACTATCATTATATACGCAAAATCCCGATGCCTTTCCCCTAAAGCCATGGTGGAGCCCTCCTCCAAGATGGAGGGCATGGGTAGCTTGTCCTGTCATCACTTGATCAACAGCCGTTAATGTGCCTCCAACCAGCAGAGAACTGGCTTCATGCATATTTGGGAAAATAGGCGTGTCCTCGGTACCTAATCCATAGTTTTCAGCTATTTCTTTTGAAAGCTTTCCATGACCTGCTTTATTTACTGCGTCAATGTAGCTTGGGTCATGGATAAGGGAAAGTTCTTCAATGGTTGCTCTTCTTGGGGTAATAATCTGATTATCATCTAAAGCATGAATTTTTTTAAGTAGGTCTACTGTAAGTTTAAGACGGAACTGATCAAAAGGATGATGACTGCTGAATTTATAATTCAGCAGCTCTTCTGAAAAAATAAAGGAACAACGATCCATCATATCGATATACCCGGCAGATTCGGCCATAAAACATGGTGTCCTGCTTCTTTCAAATCGTGTATCAGCTGTACAGGATTCATCATTTGCACTCGAATTACAAGTATTTTAAATCGATCATCCTTTTTGTCCGGGTAAACAAGCACACTTAAAATATTTGCATTCCGATTTCGAAATATAGCCGAAATATCACTTAGAATTCCGGCTATGTTAGGAACCTTTATTTCAATTTGGGAACCCGGCTGATGAGCTCCGGTTAACTCGACCATGGTCCGTAAAAGGTCAGTTTCGGTAATAATTCCTACTAGTTTTCCATCCTTCGTGATGGGAAGGCAGCTGATTTTGTGTTCATAGAATAAGCCTGCAACTTCTTCAACAAAATCAAGTGGATGTCCGGAAATGACGTCCTTTTTCATAATGGAATCAATAGGTTTTTGTAAGTCCTCTAAGTGTTCATTGGCGTGAAAGATGGAGGGAGTTACATCCCGTAAACCGGCCGCCGTTACTAATCCGACTAAATGCTCTTCTGAATTGATAATGGGAATATGACGGATTCTTTTTGCCTCCATTAAACGCAAGGCATCGGCAATTGAATTTGTCGGTGTAAGCTTTGCGACATTTGTTCTCATGATTTCTTCTACTATCATCAGAAAATCCCCCCTACTCAAACAGTTTTTGGTGTCTAGCTCCAGTGCCTAGTGGCTCTTTGGTCTAAGCCAATCCGTCAAGAAGGTTAAGGAGCAACCTTCTCGCCGGCTCGTCTTATGCTTGTCGCTCCTGGACAAGGCGCTTGCACTTTTTGTATTAATACATAAAACGGTTCATAAAGCGAAGTCGATCAAATCTTTGAATTGATTCAGTATCTATTCTTTTACCGATCCGAGCCATTAGGCAGTTGGCGGGATGGGAACAAATTTCAGGGTCATCGGTAGCATACCATTCCAAGCCGCCGGCATTCATCATTTTTTCCATAATTTTTCGATACTCCCAGACATTTGTACCTGTTCCCTTTAGATCCCAATGCCAATAATATTCTGTCGTGATGGTAATGTAATCTTCCATCGCATCATCCATCATCGACACAATCAGAAGATTTTTCCCTACTGAACAACCTCTAAATTGAGGAATTACTTCAATCGCACCCAACTCTATTAAATTATCCATTTTGCCCTCTGACCAGCGTTCAAGAGGATCCGGATAGAGATAGGTCACATATCCAACAATGGTTTCCCGATGTCTGGCAATAATAATCCTGCCTTCCTCAAGTTTTGCAATGCCAACCAGGGCCTGATGCTGTGCAGCCGGCTGACGGAAAGCAATGAGGTGTTCATGAAATTCATAACCTGCTAGTTTATCTGAAGAAGTAGGTCCTTCAATAATTAAGTTCCCATGAGGAGTTTTTAATTCTTTGGCATTATACGTTTTTTTATGTTTCATTCGGTCACCCCTGGATAAATCTATCGCGCGTTAATTCTATTATACATAATTTCTATTCATTTATTGTTCGTTCACAAAATTTTCTGTTTTCTTTGATGGTATTTTCTAACCATCCTACCTCGTCATTAAATGTAAATTATTCTTTAAAAATAATTTTAAAAATTGAGAATAGTTACTATTTGTACTATAATAATCACATGAAATAGCAAAAGGGGGAATTTGAATGAAAGTGGAAGCGCTGCCAGTGGTACATGGTGATTACAATCTAAACAATTATGATGAAATGTACAAGCATTTTAACTGGAATGAAACAGAAAAGGAATTTACTTGGCATGAGACAAATCTTGTCAATTTAGCATATGAGGCAATTGACCGTCATGCAGAAACCTTTCGGAAAAATAAAATTGCCCTTTACTACCGTGATGGCTTAAGAGATGAGAAATACACCTTTAAAGAAATGAAAGATCTTTCCAACAAAGCTGGAAATGTCCTCAAAACGTACGGTGATGTAGAAAAAGGCGACCGCGTCTTTATTTTTATGCCACGCTCACCTGAGCTATATTTTACTGTTTTAGGTGCGATTAAGCTAGGAGCCATCGTAGGTCCTTTATTTGAGGCCTTTATGGAGGGGGCTGTTAGAGACCGCCTACAAGACAGCGAAGCAAAGGTACTTGTCACAACACCGGAATTACTGGACCGTGTACCTGTCAGTGAACTCCCGGCTTTGAAACATATTTTCCTTGTTGGTAACGGTGTAGAAGAAAACGGAGAATACCATGATTTCTTAAAGAAATTTGAAGGAGCAAGCAAAAAATTAAGAATAGAGTGGGTCGACAGGACAGATGGCCTGATTCTCCACTATACTTCAGGATCCACCGGGAAACCAAAAGGAGTATTGCATGTACATAATGCGATGATTCAACATTATCAAACGGCAAAATGGGTTCTTGATTTAAAAGAAGATGATGTTTACTGGTGTACTGCAGACCCGGGGTGGGTAACAGGAACTTCCTATGGTATCTTTGGGCCATGGTTAACCGGTGCGTCCAATGTGATTGTTGGCGGGCGTTTTAGCCCTGAAACTTGGTATAAGATGATAGAAGACTTTGGCGTAACCGTGTGGTACAGTGCTCCAACAGCTTTTCGCATGTTGATGGGCGCAGGAGACGAAATCGTAAAGAAATTTGATTTAAGCTGCCTTCGCCATATATTAAGTGTTGGCGAACCGTTAAACCCGGAAGTTGTAAAATGGGGAGTTAAAGTGTTTAACCATCGAATCCATGATACATGGTGGATGACTGAAACAGGTGCCCAGCTGATCTGTAACTATCCATGCATGGCAATAAAGCCCGGCTCAATGGGTAAACCGATTCCAGGCGTTGTCGCTGCAATTGTTGATGATCAGGGCAATGAGCTTCCGCCATACAGAATGGGAAACCTTGCTATTAAAAAAGGCTGGCCGTCCATGATGCATACCATTTGGAATAACTCTGAAAAATATGAATCTTATTTTATGCCTAGCGGCTGGTATTTTTCAGGAGATTCAGCCTACATGGATGAAGATGGCTATTTCTGGTTCCAAGGTCGGATTGATGATGTGATTATGACGTCGGGTGAACGGGTTGGCCCATTTGAAGTTGAGAGCAAGCTTGTTGAGCATCCAGCTGTTGCTGAAGCGGGTGTAATCGGTAAGCCTGATCCTGTTCGTGGAGAAATCATTAAAGCCTTTGTAGCACTCAGGGATGGCTATGAACCGTCAAATGAATTAAAAGAGGAAATTAGGCAGTTTGTAAAACATGGACTTGCAGCACATGCCGCACCAAGGGAAATTGATTTCCGCGATAAGCTTCCAAAAACACGAAGCGGTAAAATTATGCGCCGCGTCCTGAAAGCCTGGGAGCTCAATTTACCTGCCGGTGATCTTTCAACAATGGAAGACTAGAGCAGGGGACTTACAGGATAAGAAATCCATAGAAAAACCGCACCGGTGATTTTCGGTGCGGTTTTTCTATGGATTTCTATCCTTAAGGCGTTGGTGTACCGCCAATTACAACTTCGTTTGAAGGTGCTGATTCATGACCGGCAATATCGACAGCAGTGACATAATAAGTACCGTTTGAAGCCGTATATGCGAGGCTTGAGCCACTTTTTATACTTGCCACTTTTGTTGAAAATACATTATGTTGATAGACACGATAACCAATTACATCATTATCGCCTGAAGTTGACCAAGTCAATATGCTGCCGGAAGCCGTTACGTTCACGCTATCCGGGGTTTTTCCGTTATCTACCATCTTCGCATTAGGTACGAGTATATTCGCCCATCGATCTTTCTTTGGAATGAGCTGACTTGTATTTCTGAAATTTTTACCGACCATTTGGGTGATAAAATCCGGATTTAAAATCATACCTTTTTGGGCAAAATCACTTGGTGTTGAATCCAAGGCTAAGAATTTTTTACCATTAATTTGGACGAAATTTCCTTGAATTAAGCTATTATCTTGTTTTTTCGGGACATTATTTACATTAAAGTAATCACTCACAAGCAATCCTGCATTTGAGCAGGCAGCTGAAGGGAGTAATCCGGAAACAGCACATATTGTACGTTTCACTATCCCATCCGGCATTTGAAATGATTCTTTCGGACTGATTAAATCTGGCTTTATCGCATATGCCGAATTGATTAAGTCAACCCATAAATTATTTGTTCTTTGGCTATATGACAATGATCCGGAGGATTGCAATGATTTCGGAGTATCATAACCTGTCCAGATCCCAAATGTAACATTTGGATTTGTGGCCACAAACCAAGAATCATAATAATTTACCCCTGTACCGGTTTTTCCTGCCCAATCTGTTTTAAATTTCAGTCTGCTGTTAATTCCGGCTGCCGTCCCCATTTTAACCACATCTCGCATCATATCAAGTGTTAAGTAAGCCGTTTGCGGTTTAAAAACGTCAACCGGTTTCACTTCATGTTGGTAAATAATTTTGCCATTTTTATCAACAATTTTATCAATCAAATATGCGTCAATAAATTTACCGCCATTTGCAAAAGTGGTAAAGGCATTCGTATTTTCTTCAATCGTTACCCCATTCTTCATCGATCCAATTGCTGTTGCGAGGTTTGTATAATCATCACTTCGAAGAGATGAAAAGCCCATCTTTTCAAGATATTTGGAAGGTCTTTGATTGACAATTTCACTATAAAGCTTTACCGCGGGAACATTATAGGACTTGGCAAGTGCATATCTTGCTGAAACCAAACCACTGTACCTGAGGTCATAGTTGTGCGGCCAAGGACTGCTACTGGCCGGATTAAGACTTAAGGCCACATCTGGTAGCAGTGTCCCCGGGGAAGCTATTCCTAAATCAATTGCAGGCCCATAAACAAGTAAAGGCTTCATTGTTGAACCGTTTTGCCTGATTGCACTCGTTGCATGATTCAGCTGCTGTTTGTTGTAATCTCTTCCGCCGACAAAGCTGATAATTGCACCAGTCTTATTTTCAATCAGCTCTGCCCCAACTTCCACAGGTTCCATTACAGTTTTCTTTTCACCCGTGTCCGGGTCTACTTTTTCCTGCGGTTTGTCAGGTCCGTAAGAAGGGTATTTATCCTTTACGATTTGCATTGCATCATAGATATCTTTGTTAATGGTCGTATGAATTTCATACCCATTTTGATGCAGATCATGGTTAGCTAATGTTTGGTATTTGTAATGAAGATTATCATCGTTTTTTAAATCTTTTTCACTGTATCCATCTTTTTTTGCTAACACTGAGGCAAGTACATCAATTGAACGCTTTTCAATTTCCTGCGTAAGCCATGGGTATTTTTCGATTGGATTAAGAGTTGGCTTTGTAAAATCTTTAGTAATATCATAAGCTGATGCTTCTGTATAATGCTTTTGGTTTATGTATCCCCCGTCATACATTCTTTTTAAAACTATTTTCATTCGGATTAGTCCTGGTTTAAGATTGTCTTTCAATTTTCCTTCTTTTGTAAAAGGTGTATACCCAAAAGGACTTTGAGGTAAGCCGGCAATAAATGCTGCTTGAGGAAGGGTTAAATCTTTGGCATTTTTTCCGAAGATTCCTTTTGCCGCCGCTTGAATCCCTGCAATATTTCGTCCTGAAGCATTTCTTCCGAAGGTTGAAACGTTTAAGTATGCCTCAAGTATTTCTTTTTTTGTGAAAAATTTCTCTAATCGAAGGGCAAGTAAAATTTCATTTGCTTTTCGTTGGAATGAAACTTCATTTGTCAAAATTTGATTTTTAATTAATTGTTGGGTTAAAGTACTTCCGCCTGATTGGACAGAGGAGTTTGTGACTTCCTGAAAAAGGGCACGGAAAACAGCTTTAGGGACAACACCCTTGTGCTGGTAAAAGTATTCGTCTTCGGTTGCCACAATTGCTTTGACTAGGTAATCTGATACTTGATCTATCTTGACTTCCTCACGTTCCAGATCAGACTGAAGTTTTCCAAGGTAGACATTTTCAGAAAAATATAGATCAGAAGGTTCGGTATAATCATAGATATCTTTTTTCATACTATTGTACGAACGGACGGGCTCGTCCTTAACTAGTGAGGCGAAATAGCCTGCGCCGACACCTGTTGCAAAAGCTCCTCCAAGTACGATTACTGTTAAAAATAAAAGAAATAAGTTCCAAACTACTTGGTAGGTAATTCGTGCTTTTTTTACCGTTTTTTTATGGGTAATCAAGTTTATTGCCGGTTTTATTTTTTCAATCCATGCCTGTAGCTTTTCTTTCATAGCATCACCTCTTATGAAATCCCTTACATTATAGCATATAGCCTTCTAAAAAATGACAAACTTCTACATTTTTCTGGAATTTCCAATCCAGGTTTGACAGATGTAAATAATTATGGTAAAAATAAATTTAATTTCAATAATAAGCTGTGAAGGGAATCCAGTAGTTCTTCTATCCCTGTTCGAAGAGAGTCAGCATATGGTGGAAGCTGACACATATAGGAGAATGAATTACGTCCTCGAGCTTTCGCCGTGAAAAATATAGTAGCGGAGAACGGTAAAAACCGTTAACTTTTTTGAGTTGGAGGAGATTTTCCTCAAGCCGGGTGGTACCGCGATTTTTCGTCCCTGCATTTTTGCAGGGGCGTTTTTAATTTTTTACAAATTGGTTAGAAGTAATATGGAGGGATTTAGGATGGAATTGTTACAGGATTTAGCGTGGAGAGGAATTATTTATCAACAAACGGATGAAGAGGGAATAAAAGATGTTTTAGGCAAGGATAAAATTTCACTGTATTGCGGCGTTGATCCTACAGCTGACAGTATGCACATCGGACACCTGCTGCCGTTTTTAACGCTGCGTCGTTTTCAGGATCACGGTCACCGTCCTATCGTTTTAGTAGGTGGGGCAACAGGACTAATCGGTGATCCAAGCGGAAAAAGCGAAGAACGAAAGCTGTTAACATTGGAAACTGTTCAAGATAATGTTGCAGGCATTAAAAATCAATTAGAATCTATTTTTGATTTCGATGGTGAAAATGGTGCGATTATGGTGAATAACTATGATTGGGCCGGCTCTATGGACATTGTGACCTTCTTACGTGATATCGGTAAGCATATCGGTGTTAATTACATGCTTGCGAAGGATACAATTGCATCCCGCCTTGAGACAGGTATCTCGTTTACAGAGTTTACTTATACGATTCTTCAGGCATTGGATTTTCTACATTTATATGAACACCACAATTGTAGATTGCAAATCGGCGGCAGTGATCAGTGGGGAAATATTACCTCGGGCTTGGAATTAATCCGCAAAATGCAGCCGGAAGGATCCAAAGCTTTTGGTTTAACGATACCACTTGTGACAAAAGCAGATGGGACAAAATTTGGAAAATCGGAAAGCGGTTCAGTATGGCTCGATCCGGAAAAAACAACTCCTTACGAATTTTATCAGTTCTGGATTAATACCGCTGATGCCGATGTCGTGAAATACTTAAAGTACTTCACGTTCCTATCTCATGAAGAAATTGAGAAATTTGCATTGTCTGTTGAAGAGGAGCCTCACCTTCGTAAAGCACAAAAGGCTTTAGCTGAGGAAATGACTCGTCTTATTCATGGCGAAAGCTCACTGCAGCAGGCAATTAAGATTTCTAATGCCTTATTTAGCGGAGATGTGAAATACCTATCCGCAGCGGAGATTAAACAAGGATTTAAAGACGTTCCATCCTTTAATGCAACTGAATTAGAGGGTAATCTAGTAGATCTGTTAGTGGCAGCGGGTATTTCTCCATCTAAGCGTCAAGCCCGTGAAGATATCACAAATGGGGCCATTGCCATTAACGGAGAAAGAATTACAGATACCGCGTATTCACTTCAGGAAACAGATCGGATCGAAGGACAGTTCACAATTATAAGAAGAGGCAAGAAGAAATATTCTTTAATTAAATATTAATTTTCCCAAAGGCTGCCACATTTGCAAAATGGGGCAGCCTTACTTGTTTGATTGGAACAATTTTAAAACTAAAAACCCCTTACCAATACGGTAAGGGTTTTTAGTATCAAGTGACTAACGAGAGTAATGCGCCAATTAAAATCGTTGCATGTGTATGATGAAGGCCATGAGGTGTAATTGTTTTTAGCCCTGTTTTTTTGATGATTCGGTCGAAGCAATATTTTAACGTGTTTCTCCCATTGGTGTGTAATATTCTCTAAGTTAAAACTGTTACAACCCAATTTGGTTCTCTTCATTGATAGGGTTGAGGAGACATCTCTTACCCCTAAGGAGACATCTAAACAAGAACCTTGATAATGTTGGTCCGCAAGTTTGTCCGGATAATTTTTTATAAAGTTACTTTGAATCGACTGTAGTGGCGGAGTTTTTAGCGCATTAAGTTACAAAGAAGCAATTAAAAGAGCAAAAGCAAAAGGGGCTACCATCCGAACATTTGGAAGTCTTTGAAGGGGAGCAATGAGTATCCGCGATTGTAAATCGAACCGAATTTCGACGTACAGATCCTTAACGCGGATCCCGAATAGCTTGATGGGAGTGAACTCCGATAGGGGAACGCGTCCGTGCAAAAATAAGAGCCTGAGTTCTATATTTGCAAGGACTTAGGCTGTTTAATTTTTCTCTAAAAACGGTGGTTATAATAGAATCGGAAATATTGTTTTCGACACATTACCTCTTCAGGCCTGTAATACGGATTCTTTACCTCTCTATAAATTAAATGCTTTTTTTAAAATTATCTAAAAAGTCATCAATAAATTCCTTGGCTACTTTCGTAAAATTTTTCGTTTCTAAATATATAAGCCAGAAATCAACTGGAAAATGCTTTTCTTCCTTTAATGGGATAATTTTTATATCTCCATTCAAAACCATTGAACTATTTTTAATAGCAAAATCATGTAAAAACAAGATGGCTTGACTTTCTTTTACCAGCTTAAAAAGAAGGCTGCTGCTATTCGATCTAACTAACACTTGATTTAAATTCGGTTTTGTTAATTTTAACACCTTTTTATAGTCAGATGAATTATACATCACTAATTTTGAATCTTTTAATGCACTAAGTGTTACATAATCATGATGATAAAAAGGTGAATTTTTACCAACCGCTATACAAATATGCCCTGTATGAATATGTTCAAAACGAATATTTTTTTCTTTTTTTAATTCTTCTAAAGAAGAGGGAATTAAAGCAAAGTCATAATTTTCCTTGTTGAAATTCTGAATAATTTCTGTAGGGTTTTGCTCTATTAATTCGAAGGTAATATCTTTATTTTCCGAATTAAACTTTACCATTGTTTCTTGAAGTATAAAAGTAAAGGCAGGAGCAGTTAAAATTTTCAAATGAGCTTGATTATTATTTTTATACTCAAAAATTTCTTTATTTAGTTCTTTAATGGTGTTTAGTAAAGTTATTGCTTTAGAAATAACGATTTTACCTTCAAAAGTAGGAGTAACTCCTTGTTTTGATCGGTTAAAGATTTTTATACCAAGCTCATTTTCCAACTGAGTAATAGATTGACTCATCCCTGAATTTGAAATAAATAATTTTACTGCTGCTTTTGAAATGGACATCTCGTTTGCAACGTTTATAATATATTCCATTTGTTCAAAATTCATCATTTCACCTCAACTTCAGCGGATCACATCATTATATCTTTATACATTTTACACTTGATTTTAATAGAATCATGAGCCCGTCGTACATAAAAAATTGTTAACAAATTCACCGATAAGGTTGAGAATGACCGAATTCCGAACGAGCTGGAATTGGGTACTCACCTCTGTTTTCCAACTGGGCTGACCGTGCCCTACGAAGAGCTAATCGTAATTACCATTCTAATTCAGTATGCAAATGATATAAATTCCTTTAACATGTACGTATTTCCTTTTGCGAAGGCTTTGGAACTGACCAATTTCGTTTCGATGATCCCTCATACTACAATAGCACTTCCAATCAAAAAGTTGATCATTAAGGAAAATATTTCAATTGGCGCTAATTCTGGTCATCATCCCATCGTGACCTTTCATGCACAGAGAGAATTTTATTGCGATGAAATTTCTCCAGTATCTAAAAGTTCACCCCTCACTTTTGTACGAATCGGTACGGTTGATAGACGGAATCCCAATTATTTTTCTCGGCTCCATCGATCGGACTGATCGGACTGATAAACAGTAAACGGCCAAACTTTATTTTAAAATCACTGCCTTCAATTTGCTTTTCTGCTAAATTGTAAGTGACAAATTTTAATAGAGAGTAAATCGAATGTAAAAGTTTTGTAAATGGGTTCTGGAGCAAAAGGCTTAAATGCGATTGCAGTAATATCAAAAGGACATTTTAAGTTTTACTTAATACGGTATTCAGTTTTCTGGAATTTAATAAACGTTTCGAACCATGATAAGCTTCTTTCTGGCAAGGGACACGAATCCATTTTGGGCTTGCTGAAGGAAGGGTGTTGGGCGGTGTTTTTGCCATGGTTTGTGTGCTACGATTCCTGTCATTTCAAGAGCTGTAGGGGAAAAATTAGATTCATCTAGAAAAGGGAGTGAACAATTTGGGGAAATTTAAAAAGAAGAAAAAAATGATTGCTGGACTGGCATTGAGCACTGTATTACTTGGTTCTATAACTGCTTATGCCGCAAATGATGGTGCATTTGGAACTAACTTAGTCGGTCGACAACCCAATGGCTCAGTTCAAACTGCTGATAATCATCTGCTCACACCAGCTGGGAAGCAAGTTGAATTCCCTGGAAACCCAATTTCCGTTGCCGTTAGTCCTAACGGAAAGACTGCTGTAGCCTTAGATGGAGGAGGTTATGGTGGGGAGGGGCTTAACATTGTAGATCTGACAACCGGAAAGCTGATAGGCACGAATGTCAACATTGGTCTTTACAATGCGTGGGGACTCGCTTATTCTCCTGATGGTAAAACACTCTATGCAACAGGTTTAAATAATAAGAATCAAGCGCAAATTGCCACTATGTCAGTGGCTGATGACGGAACTCCTACAGTGACCTCGACTTTGACACTACCAGATGCTACTGTGGATGGATGGAATGATATTAACCCGCTAGACATGGCTGTTGGGCCTGATGGAAAGACGCTCCTTGTGGCTCTTAATCGAGGCAATAGTCTTGGTGTTATTGATCTACAGTCGGGAAAATTTTCTACCCAAATACCTGTAGGAAACGCTCCGACAAGTGTAATGGTTAATGGGAATACGGCATACGTGACAAATCAAGGTGGTAGAAAAGCTAATCCAGGAGACTTTACTATAAAATCCTCAGGTACGCCGATTGTAGTAGACCCTCAATTGGGTACTTCATCTACTGGAACCGTATCGGTGGTTGATCTCACCACGAATACAGTTACGAAGACAATCCCTGTCGGGGTTCAACCAGAGCGAATGACGCTCTCTGGAAAGTATCTCTTTGTAACAAACACAAACAGTGACACAGTGTCGGTTATCGACACACAGACCAATGACGTTGTTCAAACGATCGATATCAAACCATATCCAGATGCACCGCTTGGCTCTGCACCAAACGCGGTTAAAATGATTAACGGGAATCAATTAGTAGTTAGCTTGGGACGAGATAACGCTCTCGCTGTATATGACTGGAACGGACCGGATAAAGAACCTCAGCTGAAGGGACTCGTACCGACTGGTTCGTTCCCAGATGATATTGCCATTGATACTGCTAACAATCAACTTATTGTCTCAAATATGAATGGAGTAGGCGCGCTCGGATCAAATGGCACCAGTAATGTAGCGGGAAACAAGGTAACAGGTCACCAAACTTATGCTCAAGTCGGCTCTATGTCGATGATTCCGTTCCCTTCGAATAACGATCTCGCTAAAATGACGGACCAAGTTTACAGCGATAACAACTGGTTCGGGTTGAAAAATCGAAACGCCGAACCTCGCCACAATAAGAAAGCTGTGGCAATGCCAGAGAGAATCGGTGAGCCTTCCACCATCAAACATGTGTTTTACATCATCAAAGAAAATCGTACGTATGATCAGGTACTCGGAGACCTTGGTAAAGGCAACGGCGATCCAACTCTGACTCAGTTTGGTCAGACTGTTTCACCAAACTTCCATCAGTTTGCAAATACATTCCCGTTGTTGGACAACTTCTACACAAGTGGCATTAATTCAGCCGCTGGGCATCAATGGGTTACACAAGCAACCCTCCCTGACTATGAGGATAAAGAGACAGATGGAGGAAACAATCGTAGCTACCCAGGAGGAAACCAAAGTGACCCTATGGCCTACGCACCAACCGGGCATATCTGGGATAACGCCGTAAAACATAATGTATCGGCTGCTGTCTTCGGAGAAAATGCAACTAATTTTAGTGGTCCTGAGCCCTTTGGTAAGTGGACTGATTGGTATAATGATTACAAGATATTGTCGGGTCAACAGCAAGGTTCACTTCATGTGCCTGTTGGGGATTATCAAGCAACAAGTGATATTCCAGCGGTGAATTCTATCTTGTACAAGCCGTTTCCTACCAACACCCAAGCAATTCCAGATGTGTACCGGGCTCAAATCTTCTTGGACAAGTTTAATGATTATGTAAAGAACAATAATTTACCACAACTCATTACCATGTGGTTACCTGACGACCATACTGCTTCAACGTCCAAAGGGTACCCAACGCCACAGGCAATGGTAGCAGACAATGATCAGGCAGTCGGAAAGATTGTAGACGCCATCTCACACAGTCCGTACTGGAAAGACTCAATCATTTACGTAACCGAAGATGATGCTCAAGGCGGTGTAGATCACGTAGATGGCCACCGTGAACCAGCATTTGTCATTAGTCCGTGGGTAAAAAGAGGAGTAACCGATAGTCACTACTGGACCACAACTAATATGATTAGAAGTATGGAACAAATACTTGGGTTACCGCCTATGAATCAAAACGATGCTGCGGCTGATCCGATGAGCGAGATCCTTACCGACCAACCGGATTTTACTCCGTATAACTTGGTTGCAAATCAAATACCACTAAATTGGATGAACGGACAGCCTGCACCACAGGGATTCGCACAGGCACCGACACCTCCAACAACACCTGCAACGCAGCAGATGCAGAATGATTGGGATTCCTGGTCCGACAAGCATAAGGATGATTTTGGTGGACCACATTCAAAGCCTGACGTGGAGAACGCTAACGTTATGAACCATTCTGTTTGGTACGCTACAAAAGGATATGATAAACCATATCCGGGTGACGATAAGGTCTTAACACCGGATGAAGTTGAAAAGCAGCCTGCAAGCAGTGCACCTTCACCTGCTGACAACTAAGAGTTTTTTCATGATCTAAAAATCGAAGGGGATGTCTCAAAAGTATAACTTTCTGGAGGACACTGCAAAAAGGGAAGAAATGCTAATCGGTGTTAAATAAAATAGCCCCTAACTTATGATTTTCAAAATTTAGGGGCTGTTTCAACAATAGCTCAAATTGGATTCTAAGCACTAATCATCCTTAAAAAGGTCTGGATAGATACTTGCTAATTCTTCATCTTCTTGTACCTTTTGACCACGAAACAAATAGAATGGTTTAACATTCCATTATTAAATTAACATATAAAAGCCTGTTTTATCAGGCTTTTTTAGAAATACTTTAATTCGTTTTTCTTCATATTTTATACATAAATTAAAGACGTAAAAAATACGGTTTAAGGTGAACAAAGCTACATCCGTTATCAATATTTTTATTTTCTATAACTCCAGTCAAGTGTTGGCTGGAGTTTAGCAGACGGAGAATTGGTGGCAAGTTGGTGTCAAACCCAAACATTCTGCAACCAACTACATATGTTTTAATCTTTAGTGATTTGGGGAAACACAAAAGCCATGGAGCGATCCATGGCCTTTTTAATGATAATTTTCTAATGTAAGAAAAAATAAAGAGCGCTTGTCCACTTAATAATTTCCTTGAAATATCCCCAATTAGTTGGGGGATAATACATTATTCTACAAAGCAGATAGAAATAAAAAACCCTAGAGGTTGAGTAATATCAACGTTTCTAGGGTTTTTGTTGTTACAATTTACAACTCGTATTAATTAACGAGAGTAGAACTCAACGATAAGAGCTTCGTTAATTTCAGCAGGAAGTTCAGAACGCTCAGGTAAGCGAGTGAAAGTACCTTCAAGCTTGTCAGCATCGAATGATAAGAAGTCAGGAACGAAGTTGTTAACCTCTACTGCTTCTTTAACAACATCAAGATTACGTGATTTTTCACGAAGGGTAATTGTTTGACCGGCAGTTAAACGGTATGATGGGATATCTACGCGAGCACCATCAACCAAGATATGACCGTGGTTAACTAACTGACGAGCTGCACGGCGAGTGCGAGCCAAACCTAAACGATAAACTACGTTGTCAAGACGTGATTCAAGAAGAATCATGAAGTTTTCACCGTGTTTACCAGATTGTTTCCCTGCTTTATCAAAAAGATTGCGGAATTGGCGCTCAGTTACTCCGTACATGTGACGAAGTTTTTGTTTTTCTTGCAATTGCAATCCGTATTCAGAAAGCTTTTTGCGTTGGTTTGGACCATGTTGTCCAGGAGCGTAAGGACGCTTATCTAATTCTTTACCTGTGCCGCTTAGAGAAATTCCAAGACGACGAGAGATTTTCCAGCTTGAGCCAGTATAACGAGCCATGAATGACTCCTCCTTCGTGTTTTTATTTTTTTGGTAAAATAAAAACCGTTATGAAACAACAATGAAAGCCATTTTGTTTTCATGCACCTTCGCCCTAGCAGCAGAGGGTTACAAGATGCACCATCATAAAAGAAATATATCTTTATGAGGAACAAAATGAGACCATTAAAGTGTTCACATAGGCTGCAATATTTTACACAAAAAATATTATATAATTTTAATTGCTTTAAAGTCAAGATTTATTTTTGAAATAGATTAAAAGGGATAAAAAAGAAAATTAAAAAATATTCAAAAAAAGTTTACAAAAATTGTCCGGTAGTCACTATAATTAGGATAGGATGTATATTTTTGGAATTAGAAAAATTGGGTGATGTTGGATGGATGATCTAGAAAGAGATTTGACTTTACAAAATGAGGAAAATAGATATAAGCAGTTATTTTTAGTTACTGAAACCTTCTATTCGCTCTTGGACAAGGATGCCCTACTGCGGGAAATAATCGTTTCTCTCGAGCAGTTATATCCTTCCTTTTCTTATTATTTACTCCTCTCTCAGGATAATCCTATCCAAAATGAATTACCGATTATGGACCTGGAATATGATAGTGAAAATGTAGCTGCAATTAATTCCTACGTTTCAGGTACTATTCAAATGGAATTTTCGCTGGAAGAGAAGCGTGCGATCCTTTATGCACCATTTAAAGGAAAACAAGGGGTTTACGGAGTTTTACAGGTGATAGCCTCAAATACACTTGAATTTCCTAAAAATGAAATAGAATTTATTACTTTATTTGCAAATGCAGCCGGAGGAGCACTGGAAAATGCACAGCTTTATCAGCAGTCTAGGCGGGTCATTTCTGATTTGCAATTAATTAATGAGACCTCCCATCGTTTAAATTCTAATCTGCGTTTAGCTGAAACAATGACCTATATGAGCGAACAAATTAAACATTCTTTTGATTCACAGGAAGTGGGTTTCTTCCTGTTCTCCCACGATCAAGTTATAGCAAATGTACTGCCGGGATCCACTCCTTTCTTTTCGACGAAACAGGCCCGAATATATATTGATTTTATAAATGATAAAATTCTGCAAGAAAAAGATTCCCTGTTTATTGGGGATTTACATCTTCCAAAAATATATGATATTACACGCTTTCGTTCCATAATGGCTATTCCGATGATTGAAAGTGAGAATTTAAAAGGTTTTTCAATTGTCATGCATCAAGAACCATATTTTTTTTCATTTGAAAAATTTAAGCTATTACAATTGCTCATACATCATTCTTCACTGGCACTCACCAATTCAATACTTCGGGAAGAATTAGAGAAGATGATCATTACAGACCATTTAACAAAGCTGCATTCCCGTAATTATTTGGATGAAAAAATCCAATTGTCCATGAAACATGAAGAGGAAGGTACATTTATCATTATAGATATTGATAATTTTAAAGACATTAATGATACTTATGGACATCAGGTTGGCGATGAGGTGCTAATTCAAGTGGCGAACCTAATTAAATGTAATATACGTGGAAATGATGTAGGTGCTCGCTGGGGCGGCGAAGAACTGGCAATCTACCTTCCAAAAGTTACCCTTGAAACAGGAGTGAGTATTGCTGAGAGATTAGTTGAAAAAGTGTCACAATGTTCAAATCCTCCTATTACAGTGTCCTGCGGTGTTTCCTATTGGAATAAGGATCGACTTGATTCCTATAATTATTTATTTAAACGTGCGGATGAAGCACTTTACATTGCTAAGAGTACGGGTAAAAACAAGGTAGTTTCCCAGCGGAACAGCATAAGAGCGAGTTAAGCCATAGAAAAAATCTAAAAGAAGAGCACAGGGGATTTTTTCCTGTGCTCTTCTTTTTAAATAAATTCCATTAATACGTCTACAAACTCTTCCAACTTTTCTTGGTCAATCTCATCAAAGCGATTTTTTTCCGTTGAATCAATATCAAGAACGCCGAATAGTTGGCCGTTTTTAATTAACGGAATAACAATTTCCGATTGCGATGCTGCGTCACAGGCAATATGACCCGGGAATTGATTGACGTCTTCTACCCGGACAGTTTCTTTATTCTTTGCCGCTGCACCGCAAACTCCTTTGCCGACAGGAATACGAATACATGCCGGAAGACCTTGAAATGGTCCTAAAACCAGTTCATCAGTGCCATCCATTAAATAAAATCCAACCCAATTAACCCGGTCAAGAAATTGATTTAATAATGCACAAGTATTGCTAAGATTGGCAATCTGATTTTTCTCATCGTGAATCAGAGCTCTTAGTTGCTTTTTTACCAGTTCATAATTTTCAAGGCGGTTGGTAGTATACATTTCGACATTAAACACGAATTTTCACCTATCCCTCATAAAAGTTTATATAGTATTTTATCAAAACATCATGAAAATGGGCAGTATTTGTCGACATTTTCATAAAGGATAAAATAAGGATTTCAAAGAATCATTAGGTAAGGAGTTTAATGGAGACGTCTACAGGGGGAATACGAGTGAAAAAAAATTCAAAAGAAGCAATCGTAACCGCGGCAATTTCACTGTTTAATACAAATGGATTCTCCGGAACGTCTATCAGGGATATTGCCGAGCTTGCGAAAGTTAATACTGCTACCATTGCGTATTATTTTGAACATAAACTTGGTTTGTTGGAATATTGCTTTACCTACTTTTTTGAGCAATACATCAATAAAATCGAGGAAGCATATGCATCAATTGATCATGGCGCAAAAGGTTGTTTAAAGCGATTGGTTGCTAATTTACTCCATTATCAATGTGAAAATAACCACCTTGCAAGTGTAGTGTATCGCGAAATGTCGGTGGATTCTCAAATTGTACGTGAAATCATGTCAACCTATTCTCTTAAAGAGAAATACTATTTACAAAAAATATTTGAAAAAGGTTTTGAATGGAATGAATTTCGTCCCCACTCTATTCCCTATTTGATTATCCAACTTAAGGGCTTACTGATGATGCCATTTATGAATACAAATTATTTAAGGGAAGTTTTATACATTTTTCCCAACGAGCCCTTCTTTGAGCAAAAATATTTAAAAGAAATCAATTTTTGGATAGACAAAACGCTAAGTTTTGAAATCAGAGAAAAGAAGGAAGCATTTATTAAATAGGCTTGACCATTTTGTGGTGAGGAATTTTTAGAGCACTAGCTGATTTTTATCGGCTGTGTGCTTTTTGACATGAGAAAAAGGTAGTTCTCCACGCTGAGAATGTTGTCCACACTGGTTATCCTCTATAATCTTTCCTATTCACTTAATTGCTGAATATTTCCTTTCCTATTTGATTTCAAATCAATGCTTTTTGATTTCTTTTTACAAAAAAATTGAAAATAATAGTCAAAAATTGTCGTATACATGGTATCATAAAGGCATTGAACTTAAACATACATGAACTTTAATATATAGTTTTAATAAAAGCTTTCAATTGAAACTTGTGTACTGCGGAACAGGGGGCCCTCATGTGAAATATTTCATTGGATTTTTCATCCTGCTACTAGCCTTATTTGTATTGGGATATTTAATAAAGAAAAAATACTTTAAAGAAATGGATCGATTAGAAGCTTGGAAAATCGATATTCTAAATAGGCCTATTCTGGATGAATTGTCCAAGGTAAAACAGCTGAATATGACTGGACAAACTGAGGAGCTTTTTGAAAATTGGCGAAATCAATGGGATGATGTCGTTACAGTGAAACTACCGGATTTAGAAGAACTGTTATTTGATGCGGAAGAGTACATTGATCGGTATCGATTTAATAAAGCAAAAGGAATCCAACGTGAAATCGGTAATAAATTACAGGAAACAGAAGATCAAATTAAAAAGATATTGGAAGAGTTACACGAGCTCGTAGGCAGTGAAGAAAAAAACAGAGTAGAGATTGATCAGCTGAAGGAATTGTATAGAGAAACTAAAAAAATGCTGCTTGCTCACCGACATAGCTTCGGCAAAGCCGAAAAACACTTAGAAGTCCTCCTTGATGGCGTGTCAAAAAAATTCCATGATTTTGATGAGAAAACAGAACAGGGCAATTATCTTGAAGCTCGTGAAATTGTCTTAACCATTCATAACGACCTGGGGAAAATAAAAAATCATATGGATTTAATTCCGCAGCTCGTAATAGAGTGTCAATCGATCCTTCCAAGCCAGCTTTCAGAGGTTCTTGATGGGCTCCGTGAAATGTCACAGCAAGGCTATTACTTAGAGCATATTGAGCTTGAAACTGAAATTAGCAATTTGGAAGAGAAATTAACGGAGCATTTAAGACTTATTGAAGAAACTGAAATTGAAAAAGCAGAAGAAGGAATTAAAGAATCTAAGGATAGAATTGACATCCTTTTCGACCATTTGGAAAAAGAAGTACATGCAAAGCATTTTGTGGTCCAAAATGAAAGAATAACGAATAACCTGCTTTTGACTGTTCAGGAACAGCATGATCAACTTACAAATGAAGTTATTCATGTTCAGCAAAGTTATCATTTAACAGAATATGACTTTGAAACACAAAGGAATTTGGAAAAAGAACTGGCTTCTGTTTTTAAACGCTATGAAATTTTGAGTGAAAAAATAAAATTAAACGAAACAGCTCAAACTTCGATTAGCGCAGAATTAACAGAAATAAAAGAACAGCTGGATGCGATGCAAAGTGAGCAGCAAAATTTTGCAAACAAGCTTCAGGCTCTTCGAAAAGATGAGTTGGAAGCAAGAGAAAAAATAAAGGAATTAACAAAAAAAGTGGGCGAAATGCTCAGGCTTGTTTCAAAAAGCAATATTCCGGGACTTCCGGATGATTATAAATATTTAGTTGAGGATACAAATGAGAGTATTCAAAATGTAAAACTTCAACTTGAAGAAAAACCGCTTAATATTTCTTCGTTAAATCAGTATTTAGAGATTGCCATATTAACGGTGGAAAAACTTGTTTCTTCCACGATTGAATTGATCGAAAATGTAATGCTCGCCGAAAAAGCGATACAATACGGTAATCGGTATCGCAGCCAATATCCTTCAGTTGCTAAAGGATTGTCTGAGGCGGAAAAGGCATTTAGGCTTTATGAATATCAGGATGCATTAGAACAAGCTGCAGCCTCAATAGAGGGAATAGATCCTGAAGCTTTGAAGAAAATTAAAACCCCTGTCGTAACAGAATAAAAAAGTAGAACCGATTCAGTCCCATGGCTGAATCGTTTTTTGTATTTTAAGACGCTGTTCTTTTTAATTTGACAAAAATTATGATAAGATTTATTTTTGCGATGGGTTTTTGGTTAAGAATGGGGGAGGACCATGATATATTTTGATAATAGTGCAACTACCAAACCATATAAGGAAGTTTTAGATGCTTTTGTAACTGTATCGAGTGAATATTTTGGCAACCCATCCTCACTGCATGGTTTAGGGGGACAGGCAGAAAAGCTTTTATTTCAAGCAAGGGCACAGGTAGCCGGTCATCTAAAAGTAAAACCATCTGAGATTTTTTTTACCTCCGGAGGTACTGAAAGTAATAATTTGGCGATAAAGGGTGCGGCATTTTTGCACAAAAATAAAGGCCGCCATTTAATAACAACGAGGGTTGAACATGCATCTGTAAGAGCAACGATGGAGCAGCTTGAACTGAATGGATTTGAAATAACCTATCTCCCGGTTGAGAAGGATGGCAGAGTCAAAGTAAAAGAGGTTGAAAAAGCGGTAAAACAGGATACGATATTAATCTCAATTATGCATGTGAATAATGAAGTTGGGACGATTCAACCAATTCAAGAAATTGGAGAGTTATTAAAAACAAATTCCTCCATTTTGTTCCACGTCGACGCAGTACAAGGTATTGGGAAAGTACCCATTCATTTGCATGAAAGCAGGGTCGACCTTTGTTCTTTTTCAGGACATAAATTTCATGGATTAAAAGGTAGCGGGGCACTCTTTATCCGTGAGGGTGCAAGAATTTCCCCATTATTTACAGGCGGAAATCAGGAGTGGAAGATCCGCAGTGGTACGGAAAATGTAGCTGGAGCTGTAGCAATGGCAAAGGCGCTCCGAATGACATTTGAGAAAAATCAGTCAGGCATTGAAAGAATGAAAAAAGTTCAAAGCATTTTACGAGCAGGACTTAGTTCGATGGAAGGTATACAAATTCATACCCCATTTGAACATGCAGCGCCGCATATTTTAAACTTTTCGGTTAAAGGAATGAAAGCTGAAGTTTTCATTCATGCCCTTGAGGAAAAAGGAATTTATGTTTCAACGACAAGTGCCTGTTCTTCAAAGAAAAAATCACCGAGTAAAACTCTTTTAGCAATGGGTGTTTCCGAAGACTTAGCCGGAAGTGCCATTCGATTAAGCTTATCTTTTGATAATACAATTGAGGAAGCAAATACTGTCTTAATTGCCATTGAAGAGGCTGTACAACATTTACGAAAGGTAATGAATTAGATGAACTATGATCGCATACTGATTCGCTATGGAGAATTAACAACCAAAGGCAGAAACCGCAATAAATTTGTGGATAAGCTAAGGAAAAGTATTAAAACCGCACTTTCTTCCTATCCAAAAATAAAAATGGAAGTCAGCCGGGACCGGATGTACGTTTTACTAAATGGCGAAAACGGAAAAGAGATAATTGAGCAATTAAAGAAAATATTTGGAATCCAGTCATTTAGTCCTGCTATTAAAGTCGAGCGGGACCTGTTGGAGATGAAAAAGGCCGCTCTTCAATTAGTCACCGGACTTTACCGGGAAGGTCAAACCTTCAAAATAACTGCAAAAAGGTCAGATAAAACCTTTGAGCTTGATACTGATGAAATCAATCAAGCTTTTGGCGGTTATCTTTTAAAAAACATCCCAGGGATTAAAGTGGATGTAAAAAATCCTGATATTAATCTGCGAATTGAAGTTAGACAAGAAGCAGTATATTTATCCTGTGAGACGATTTTAGGTGCCGGCGGTCTTCCTGTTGGGTCAGGAGGAAAAGCGATGCTCATGCTTTCAGGCGGAATTGACAGTCCTGTTGCAGGCTACATGGCCATGAAAAGAGGTTTGGAAATCGAAGCAGTCCATTTTTTTAGTCCTCCATTTACGAGTGAAAGGTCTAAAGAAAAGGTAATTGACTTGACGAAAAAACTATCTGAAATATATGGCTCCATGTCCCTTCATATTATCCCATTTACAGATATTCAGAAGGCAGTTAGGCACCAGGTGCCAGAAAATTATTCGATGACAACGACAAGAAGATTAATGCTTAGAATTACCGATGAAATTAGAAGGAAACAAAATGGTTTGGCAATTATTACTGGTGAGAGTCTTGGTCAGGTAGCAAGCCAGACATTAGAAAGTATGTTTGCTATTAATGAAGTGACAAATACCCCAATATTAAGGCCTTTGATTACGATGGATAAAACAGATATAATAAAAATTGCTAAAGAAATTGATACCCATGATATCTCAATCAGACCATTTGAAGATTGCTGTACTATTTTTGTACCGGCATCTCCAAAAACAAAACCGCGAAGAGAGAAAGTGCAATATTACGAAAGCTTTTTTGATTTTGAAGCATTGATTCAAGAAGCAATTCAAAGGGTCGAAACCATTCATGTTAAACCTGAAACTACTCAACAAAATGAGTTTAATGAATTATTTTAATTAGTAAATATTAAATTTTGTGAATAATTACCAATTGTTTGTTAGAATGAAGCTTGTGTGTTCTACACATTCTATACTCACAAGGAGGTGATTATCACATGGCTAACAACAATTCATTAGTAGTTCCTGGTGTTGAACAAGCTCTTTCCCAAATGAAATACGAAATTGCAACTGAATTTGGTGTACAACTTGGTGGAGACACTACTTCACGTGCTAACGGTTCTGTTGGTGGTGAAATTACGAAGCGTTTAGTCGCAATGGCTGAGTCTCAATTAGGCGGCGGCGGATTTACTCGATAAAAAATAAATAATATGGCTACAGAGGGCGGGAGTTAATCCCGCTCTCTTTTTTAGTGGATTTTAAAAATATTTTGCAGGAATAATAATTTTAAATTTTTGAATAATTTTGTATAATAAATCTTGAGGGAACAATTATTTTTTAAAAGGGGGAGAATTATGAAACGGGAAGATTTAATTGCTCCAGAAAAGTATAATCTTGTTTCTGAAATGGAACGTTTTGCAAAAGATCCAAATAGATTGGCACTTAAATGGGAAAGTGAATCCGGTGAAACAAAACAAGTTACATACGAACAATTATTGAAAAAGGTGAACCAAGCAGGAAATGCATTTGTTCAAAATGGATTGAAAAAAGGCGATGTCGTTCTTGTTATCGTCCCGCGCTTGGTTGAAGCCTATGTTGTTTATTTAGCAGCGTTAAAAGCCGGTATGGTCGTAATTCCAAGTTCTGAAATGCTAAGAGAAAAGGATCTGCAATACCGTATTACACACGGTGATGTAAAAGCAGTAGTAAGTTATTATCCTTATGTAGACCAATTTAAACATATTACCAGCAGCCAGCCACTCGTTAAATTTTCGATTGGCGGGGAAGAAGAAGGCTGGATTCTGTTAGATGACGAAATGAAAACGCTATCAGAGGGATTTTCTATGGCTGAAACGCATAGAGATGATATGGCCTTTTTATCCTATACATCCGGAACGACAGGAAATCCAAAAGGTGTTGTGCATACTCATGGTTGGGCCTTTGCTCACTTAAGGACAGCAGCTGCAAACTGGCTGAGTATAGAAGATGGAGATACCGTTTGGGCAACTGCAGGTCCCGGCTGGCAAAAGTGGATTTGGAGCCCATTCTTATCGGTACTTGGCTCGGGTGGAACCGGCCTAGTGTACAATGGAAAATTTGAACCGAAAAAGTATCTAAGTCTTCTGCAAAAATATAAGGTAAATGTCCTTTGCTGTACGCCGACTGAATATCGGTTAATGGCAAAGGTAGATAATTTAACAGAATATCAATTACCCAATCTTCATAGCGCAGTGTCAGCAGGGGAACCTTTGAATCGAGAAGTGATTGATACATTTAGAAAGTATTTTAATGTTAATGTCCGTGATGGTTATGGACAAACGGAAAATACATTGTTAGTTGGCGTTACAAAGGGTATGGAGTTAAAATCCGGTTCGATGGGTAAGCCGACGCCCGGTAATAGGGTAGAAATCATCAATGAAGAGGGCGAAGTTTGTCCGGTAGGAGAAGTTGGCGATATTGCTGTACATGTTGAAACACCTGCCTTATTCAAAAACTATTACAAAGACCCGGAAAGAACAGTAATGCAATTCCGCGGTGATTATTATGTAACCGGTGATAAAGCGAAAATGGATGAAGAAGGTTATTTCTGGTTTGAAGGCCGCAGTGATGATATTATTATTAGCTCGGGCTATACAATTGGACCTTTTGAAGTAGAGGATGCACTTGTTAAACATCCATTTGTTAAGGAATGTGCGGTAGTAGCAAGTCCTGATGAGATTCGCGGATTTATTGTTAAAGCGTTTGTTGTTTTACAAGAAGACATAGATTCGAATGATCCGGAATTGACAAAAAACCTGCAGGAGCACGTTAAAACTCTTACTGCACCATATAAGTATCCGCGGAAAATAGAATTCTTATCCGAGCTTCCGAAAACAACCTCCGGAAAAATTCGCCGGATTGAACTTCGTCAAAAAGAATTTGAATCAGTAAAGCAAAATTAAATTTTATGAATCTAAAAAGCAGACGGGATATGATATACCGACTGCTTTTTCTCTTTTTAATGAGTAAAAAAATCCCCGCTCCAAGTAGTTTCGAGATATAATAAATAATATTTCGAAACTAGAAAGAATAGGGGAACAAAATATATGAAAAAAAATGAAACAAAAATGGGGGTCATTTATGCTGGCTTTTCCTATATTTTATGGGGATTATTGCCGATTTACTGGAAGGTTTTAGATCATGTCAATGCCAAGGAGATACTCGCTAATCGTGTTTTTTGGTCGTTTATTTTTATGACGGTAATTCTTTTGTTAACGAAAAAATGGGTCCTTTTTCTTCAAACATTAAGAGGATTTACTAAGAACAAAAAACAAATGTATGCACTGATTCTTGCCTCGTTATTGATAAGTATTAATTGGTTTGTTTATATTTGGGCTGTGAATAGCGGTCATATGATTGAGGCCAGCCTAGGATATTATATTAATCCACTTGTTAGTATTATTTTGGGGATGTTTGTACTAAAAGAAAAATTAACAGCTTATCAATATATATCCTTCGTACTAGCTGTTGTCGGTGTGCTAATTATTTCTATTTCACATGGGCAAATCCCATGGATTGCAATTATTTTAGCATTATCCTTTGGCCTATATGGTTTAGCAAAAAAGCTTATTAACGTTGAATCGGCTGTTGGTTTAACTTTAGAGACATTGGTCGTAACACCAATTGCTGCTATTTATCTGGGATACTTATTCTATAATGGTTCCAGTTCATTTCTTACACAAAGTGCAGGAACCGACTTGTTTTTAATTGGTGCAGGTGCCGCTACTGCAGTGCCACTTCTTTATTTTGCAAAAGGTGCACAAAAAATTCCTTTATCCTTACTTGGATTCATCCAATATATCTCACCTACATTGACCTTGATTTTAGGGGTATTCGTCTACGATGAGCATTTTTCAAAAGTACAATTACTATCCTTCATGTTCATTTGGTTAGCGTTAACCATCTTCTCTCTTTCAAAGACGAAGTTAGTAGCTGAAAGAGAGTTTAAGTGGCGGAAAGAAAAAAAAGCAATCATGTAATCGTTGAAAAACCTTATCTCACTAAAAATGGATAAGGTTTTTTATTTTCTGTCTAGCTCTAGCGCCCCGTGACTAGTGTACTTCGCTAAAGGGAAGCTCCGCTTTTCTTATAAGAATGTTCTCTTAACTTTATCCCAGAAAGAATTGTCTTTTAGTTTTAAGGTTTTTATTTTTTTATTACTAATTTTTATTTGAATTTTATCAACATGGCGAATGCTTAATGCTTCATTATCCATTCCCATTGTCGGGTAATCATTTCCTTCTGAGATGACCTTAAGCCCAAGGGTACGTTCACTGCCTAAGATGAAGGAAGAACCCAGCGTTCGGTAACGGTTGGTATTAACTGATGCCACCTCACTCACCTGCATACATGAAAGTAAAGGATCAACTATCGAACCGTTAACCGACTTATTATAGGCTGTACTTCCTGTAGGTGTAGCAACAATCAGACCGTCACCGCGGAAGGTTTCCAGGTGGAGCTGGTCAACAAATACATCGACTACAAGTGTTTTAATAATCGATGAACGAATGCTGAATTCATTTAAGCAGGTGAAGGTTCCCTGTCCATCAACGGCAACCTCAATCGTTGGATAACGGCGAACTTCCAGATGCTCATTTGCAGTGATAAGCTCTATCATTTTGGACTCATCGGTGAGTAGGAAGTCACAATACATACTTAAATTATTTTTTGTTGAAATACCCGCATAAAGGCAGTCATCACGAAAGCCGGTTTTTCTTATAGCTTGAAGAAATGTACCATCATCACCGATGCTTGCAATAATGTTTGCTTTTCGATAATCCTCCACAATTGTAAAACCATACCGTTCCGCGAGATTAAAAAGGGGTGCTGCTTTAACAAGCATGTCCTCATCCCGCTTGTAATAGAAAAATATATTAAGTCTATTCTCCATTTTTAGTGCCCCCTGTAATGTATCGAGTAACATATTATAATTTTATCAACCAAATTTAATTTTGGTAAAATATTAATAATCTGAATTTAGTTTAACATTTTTTTAAATCAATATGAAATCATAAAATAAATTAAATTTTAGCGAGTTAAAGAGGGCTTAAAAGGTAAACCTATCAACTATGTTGATAGGTTTATTTTTTTTCTGAAAGGCGATACTAATAGGCTGAAAGGTTGTGAATGAATTGATTTGGCTGACCATCGCACTTATATTTCTTTTGTTCATATTCATCCTTATCATTTTTACTAAATTAACAATTTCTATTAATTATTATCATCATAATGATAACGATGACCTAAAAATTGAATTTAAAGTTTGGTTTGGTTTGATTAAATACAAAATTAATATTCCCTTGATAAAAATTGATGATAATTCTCCCAGTGTTATTGTTAAAAGGAAAAAGCCAAAGGAGCAGCCTGCAGACGAAACAAAAGATAAAAATGTCAATCAAATCACACCTGGTGATGTAATTAATACGTTAAAAACGGTAAAAGAATTATTGCACCAAGTTTTTAATTTGCATGTGGTTATTAGGAAGTTTTTTAGCAAAGTAACTATAAAACAATTTGAATGGCATTCAATGATTGGTATTGGAGATGCAGCCTTTACAGGGACGCTGACTGGAGCACTGTGGGCTATCAAAGGCAGTATCGCAGGCATGCTAAGCCAGTATTTAAAGATGAAAGAAATGCCCAATTTAACGATTACTCCACATTTTCAATTAGCGGTATTACAAACACGTTTTACATGTATTTTTCAGTTTCGAATCGGGCAAGCTATTTTAGCAGGATTAAAACTGATTAAATTCTGGAGGGGCGGACGCCCGCATTTTAAATCAAAAACAAATTCTTCTAAGGAAAAAACTAAATCCGTTTGAATGAGGAGGAAACAGACATGTCGGACCACCCAATCCAAGGTTTGATGACGACTGCAATGGAAAGCTTGAAAGAAATGATTGATGTAAATACAATTATTGGGGATCCTGTCGAGACCCCGGATGGAAGCGTTATTTTAACAGTTTCGAAGGTTGGATTTGGATTTGCCGCAGGTGGAAGTGAGTTTAAACTTGATAGCACACAGTCTCAATCACAAAATCAAAGCCAAGGTCAAAGCCAAAACCAAGGGCAAAATCAACCGAAACACCCATTTGGGGGAGGTAGTGGCGGAGGAGTTTCGATTACGCCTATTGCTTTTTTAATTGTTAACTCTCATGGAGTAAAAATGCTTCATTTAGATGAGAGCACCCATCTTTATGAGAAAATCTTAGAATTAGCACCTCAAGCTGTAGACAAAATTCAACAGATGTTTTCCAAGAAAGATGAAGTGAAAAATGAAAACCATACTCTAAACCATCAACCGAAAAACGATCTAGATTTATAACATGACAGGTTAATCTCCCAGTTATAAAGGGGAGATTAACTTTTTTCATGGATTAGGAAGTTTAAATAATTGCAAATAAGATTCTGAAAAGATATATTTACACTGTACATATTTTTGGACGAAAGCGTTAACTTATTGCGCTTAAGCCTAAACGACAAAGGAGGATGTAATACCATGGCAAACGTTACATTTGGAGGAAATCCGGTTACATTACTAGGCAATGAAGTAAAGGTAGGAGACAAGGCTCCTAATTTCACAGTGCTTGCAAATGATCGATCAGAAGTTACGTTAAACGATACAAAGGGACAGGTACGTTTAATCACATCTGTTCCTTCATTAGATACGGGTGTTTGTGATGCAGAAACTCGCCGTTTTAATGAGGAAGCTAATAAATTAGGAAATGTGAAAATCCTAACCATTAGCTGTGACCTACCATTTGCACAAAAACGCTGGTGTGCTGCAGCCGGTATCGAAAATGTTCAAACATTATCGGACCATCGCGACCTATCATTTGGTGAAGCATACGGAGTTGCAATGCAAGAACATAGATTATTAGCACGTGCTGTATTTGTTGTTGATTCAACGGACACAGTAACATATGTAGAATATGTAAGTGAAGGAACCCATCACCCTAACTATGAAGCTGCAATTGAAGCTGCCAAAGCTGCAAAGTAATTATATGATCAAAAGGGCCTCGTCAAATGGCGGGGTCTTTTTTACGTTTAACTTGTATAAATTATACTTACTCGTTTAAAATGGATAAGGAAAATTATGATAGGAGTAAATAAAATGAAAATTTCTCCAGTTGAACAGCTTTTTACTATTTTTAATGAAACAGCCATTGTTTTGCAGGAAGAATTATATTGTACATACTTAGAGGCACTTGCCGAGACTGGAGAGAACCTGTTTCAAGGATCTATTCTTCAGGAAGAATTGAGCGAGATCACAGTTAAAAGACTGAAAAAACATTACCAAGAGATTCACTTGGAAAAATACACAAATGAAGAAATTCGTAAAGCTTACCAGTTGGTTATTTTAAAGGGAATGAAAGAAAATGTACAGCCTAACCATCAAATGACACCTGATTCGGTTGGAATGCTGGTTGGATATCTCGTAGAGAAATTCATGAAACAATCGGACTTTCGATTGTTTGACCCTGCTGTAGGAACAGGTAATTTACTAACAACCGTTTTGAATCAATTACATAAAAAAGTGGATTCCATCGGTGTGGACATTGACGACTTGTTAATAAAATTAGCTTATGTAAATGCTAATTTACAAGAGCATCCAATTCAACTATATAATCAGGACAGCCTTGAACCGCTATTTATCGATCCGGTCGATGCAGTAATCAGTGATTTGCCTGTTGGCTATTATCCAAATGATGTAAGGGCTTCGGACTATCAATTAAAGGCGAATGATGGTCATTCCTATGCCCATCATTTATTTATTGAACAAAGTGTCCGTCATACACGTCAGGGAGGATATTTGTTCTTTATCATTCCAAATGGTCTGTTTGAAAGCGATCAAGCATCACAGCTTCGCGAATATTTTAAGGAAAATGTCATTATCCAGGGACTGCTTCAATTTCCAACAAGTATGTTTAAAAATAAAAATGCAGCGAAAAGCATTTTAGTTTTACAAAAAAAAGGAGAAAATGTTCAGCCTCCTAAGCAGGCATTATTGGTTGATTTACCTAACCTATCAAATGCAGTTGAAATGGATAGAATTTTGACAAAAATCGAAAAATGGTTCCAAGAGAACAAAAGATAAACCGGTAAAAAAGGCCTGTTTTTCAATTTTATGCCGGTAAATTTCAAATGAAAAATATTGCGAAATATTAGAATTGAATTACATTTAACTGAAACCGTTGTCAATGAAAATACTCCTTGAAATGTATTATATACAATGTTTAAATGAGGAATTGAGGGAATAAACATAGACGTTTGCGCAAAATAAAGTTGTATTACTAAAATCCTTAACCAATCATTGTTGTTATATAAAAGGAGAGTTAGAAAAATGGCAAAAATCATTGCAATCAATGCCGGGAGTTCTTCCTTAAAATTTCAATTATTTGAAATGCCGAGTGAGGAAGTCATTACAAAAGGTTTAATTGAAAGAATTGGGTTAAATGATTCAATTTTTAATATTACAGTAAACGGAGAAAAGGTTCAGGAAATTATTGACATTCCTGATCACGAAATCGCAGTTAAGTTGCTTTTAGACAAGCTTACAACTCTAGGTATTATCCAATCCTTAAGTGAAATTGAAGGAATTGGCCACCGTGTTGTGCATGGAGGAGAAGCTTTCAATGATTCCGTTCTTATTACGGATGATGTATTAACTAAAATTGAAGAATTATCTGAATTAGCGCCATTGCATAACCCTGCAAATATTACAGGAATTAAAGCATTCCAAAGCGTTCTGCCCAATGTTCCAGCGATTGCTGTATTTGATACAGCGTTCCATCAAACGATGCCTGAGAGTTCTTTCCTTTATAGTCTTCCTTATGAATACTACGAAAAATATGGTATCCGGAAATACGGCTTCCATGGGACATCCCATAAATATGTATCCCAGCGTGCTGCTGAATTATTAGGCCGTCCAGTTGAACAGCTTCGTTTAATATCTTGTCACTTAGGAAATGGAGCAAGTATTGCTGCAATAGAAGGTGGAAAGTCGATCGATACATCCATGGGCTTTACACCGCTTGCTGGTGTGACAATGGGTACTAGGTCAGGAAACATCGATCCTGCACTTATTCCATATATTATGGAAAAAACAAATCAAACTGCTGAAGAAGTACTTGATGTATTAAATAAAAAGAGCGGTATGTTAGCTGTATCCGGGTTCTCCAGTGACCTAAGGGATATAGAAATCCAAGCTAAGCAGGGAAATGACCGAGCTAAGCTCGCATTGGAAGTATTCGCAAATCGAATTCATAAATATATTGGGTCGTACGCTTCCCGTATGTATGGAGTTGACGCGATTATTTTTACAGCAGGTATTGGTGAAAACAGTGATGTCATTAGGGAAAATGTGTTAAAAGGCCTTGAATTTATGGGTGTTTATTGGGATCCGGCTCTTAATAAAGTCAGAGGCGAAGAAGCATTTATCAACTACCCGCACTCACCGGTAAAAGTAATGATCATCCCAACAAACGAAGAGGTAATGATTGCTCGTGACGTAATGGAAAAGGCTAATTTATAGGCTTTTTCGTGACCTTAACTGGGTAAGTTGTTGAATTACAAATCATTGCCTAAAAATCAACGCAATCTTTTTCATGTTATTAATTTAGCATGGGGAGGTTGCGTTTTTGTTTTGTCTAAAAATCCAATTTATCGAAAAACAAAACGTTATACGAATCAATTAGCATCTGCATATCTTGTAAACAAACCGGCTGATTGATACTCATCTGTACCCTCTTTTACGTCTTGAGAGATGTAAAGAAGTGGCTAATATTGTCCACTCTTTTTTTGATATTTTCGTCAATTGTGTCCTTCTTATTTCATAGTGATATTGTTATAATTATTACTATTCCAATATTAATATATTTATTGAAGAGGATTCCAAATGACAAGCACTTCACATTTTCTTATAAATCTCATAGGCATTCTTATATTATTACTTATATTTCAATTTTGGTTGAACAGGCTTCACCAGAATCGATTAGTTACTGAAATAGTTATGGGTTTGTCTCTTTCTGCAACCGTTGTACTCTGTATGCTGTATCCATTTAATACTAATGGCGGGGTAATTTTTAATTTACGCTTTATTCCATTTATACTAGGTTGTTTGTATTCACATAGGATAACCAGCATGTGGCTTACCTTTTTAATTATCTGTTTACGACTTATGCATGGATTAGAAGTTTCGTGGTTTTCCTGTGTAAGCCTTCTTATTTTTTTTCTAATTACTACTAAACTTAAACCTTTTTATAATAATTTACCAATGGTAAAAAAGATTATGGTATCAGGTGTATTAATGTTATTTATGTCAACTTGGATAATTGTGGGGGTTAAATTTTTATTTCATGTCCCGATTACAATTGAGTTATTTTTTTCTTATATTTTAATTCAAACATTGGGCATACTTTTAATTGTTTATATTATGGAATCTAATAAGGAAAAACAATCGCTTCTCTACAAAATTATCCGAATGGAGAAAGTAGAAGTGGTTAGTCATTTGGCTGCGAGTATTTCTCATGAAATCCGAAATCCATTGACTACTACACGTGGATTTTTACAATTACTAAATGAATCAAAAGCAATTCCTGAAGCTGAGAAAGGTTACTTAACAGTTGCCATTCAGGAACTGGATCAAGCGGAAAGGATCATACGGGATTACCTTACTTTTGCAAAACCTACAACAGAAGAAATTGAAAGCCTAAATTTAAAAAAAGAAATCGAGAGAGCAATAAATATCATTGTACCTTTTGCCAACATGAACATTGTTGAATTATCGTCAGAGTTAGAATCTTGCTATATTAAAGGAAATGCCGGATTGTTCCAACAAGTGCTTGTAAACCTTTTGAAAAATGGGATTGAAGCAATGCCTTCAGGTGGTACTCTTTCAATTGCAGGGACTGTAGAGAAAACTCTTGCTAAAGTTACCATAACTGATAATGGGGTAGGGATGAATGATTTGCAAAGAAATCGTCTTGGAGAGCCTTACTTTTCAACAAAAGAAACAAAAGGTACAGGACTTGGTATGATGGTTGTATTTCGTATTATCGAAAGCATGAATGGATCAATAAATATTGAAAGTGAACAGGGGAAAGGAACACGGATTACACTGGCTTTTCCACTAAATATCTAGGGTTAGTAAAATAATGGCTATAGATTTTAAATTAAATGATTAACCAAACGAAGTGGTAATGATTGCTCGTGACGTTGTTCGTTTAATAAAATTAATAAAAAACATCAAGAGGCTTACCCTTTTTACATAAGGGCCGGCTTTTTTTATTTTCTAACCCTGCAAATTTCCGTTTTTAATCCATCCAATGCTTTATGCTATACTTAAAGAAGAGTAGCTGAACGGAGGGATACAGTCATGCGATTGTCAGAGCGTGAAAGCAAGGTTTTGAATGAAATACGGGATTGGGAAAAGAATTTATTAAGTTACGACGCAAATGATTTTCAATTAACGTATGAAAAATATTTAGAACGATCTTTTTCGCTGTTACCTTATAAAATTCAAAAGCAGTTTTTTTCCCTTATTGATAGCTGGCTTTTTCATTTACATGGTATCATCCAGGGCTCTCAGCTTCAAATGAATGCAAAGGAAAGAATTCTTACATCAGGAAGAATCTTTAAGAAGGATTTAGAAAAAATTGACGATTTAAAACAACTGGACATTGATCAATTACAATACATAGCACAGCAGCAAATAGCAAGACACAGGTTTTATTCATTTGCACAGGGCGGTTTAGCCGGAACAGGCGGTACCCTTCTTTTAGGCAGCGATATTCCGGCAATGGCGGTCATTAATATAAGAGTGGTTCAATTAATCGCTATGACATACGGCTTTGAGGTAAATTCGCCATTTGAAATGATGACCTCTCTTAAGGTTTTTCATATAGCTACATTACCGCCAAGAATTCAAAAAGAGGGCTGGGTTACCCTGATTGATGAAATGGATGGAGATGGAGATCATTATTTTTATGAAGGAAAAGAAGAAATAACTGATATTACTTGGTTGGAACAACCGATCCAACAAATCTTAAAAGCTATGGTTATTACATTGTTCCGAAAAAAGGCCATTCAAGGTATTCCAATTGTCAGCATGGCCATTGGGGCAGGGGCAAATTATCAATTAACAAGAAAAGTGACGGATTTGGCCAATAAATATTATCAACTTCGCTATCTTAAAGAAAAAAGGGAGCATCCGAATGAGTAGCCAAGAGCATAAAAAAGAAGCACAAAAGATTGTGAATTGTAAGGTGATTACGGTCAGTGATACGAGAGACCGGGAAACGGACAAAAGCGGTAGGTTGATGATTGATTTGCTTGAAACAGCAGGTCATAAGGTTGTCGACTATGTGGTCGTTAAAGACGAAACGATCCCTATTCAATCTGAGATAAGAAAAGGGTGCAATCGGGAGGATATTGATGTTATCCTAACGAATGGCGGCACGGGAATAGCGAAACGTGATGTAACGATTGAATCTGTCCAATCCCTCCTTGAAAAGGAAATTGTCGGTTTTGGAGAAATATTTAGAATGCTAAGCTATCATGAAGATATCGGCTCTGCTGCTATTCTTTCAAGGGCGATTGCGGGTGTAGTCAGAGATAAAGCGGTATTTTCTACCCCAGGGTCTACCGGGGCCGTTAAGCTGGCGATGAATAAATTAATCTTACCTGAGATTGGGCATGTGGTCAGAGAACTAAAAAAAGATTTATAATCAATAGAAAAACGAGGTAGACTCAATAGGAGAGTCTGCCTCGTCTAGTTAATGGTGCGCTTTTGCTGAAATAGTTTGGTTCGCTCGGTACCAAATCCATAAATCATTGATAATCGAGGCAAGTTCTGCGATTTCAGAGTTAAGTATACAAGAGCGTGGGAAGTCGCTTTCATTTGAAAGCTGCGCTTGTTTTTGATTAATTATCTTTTCAAGTTCTGCTATTCGGTCTGGAATAGAGCCGCGAACTTGCTCCCAATAAAAGAGAATCTCTTGCTGTGTTTGTTTAGAGTATTGGTCCCATTCGACGGTTAATTCAGGCAGATGGATTCCAAGCCGCTGATCGAAAGAAAAATGTTCTTTCATAAAAATGCCTCCAAGACGTGTTATGATTTTTATTTTACTACACATTAATTGACCTTTCACGACAAATTTCAAGTGGTAGACAAAATGGACTTAAAGATATAGGGCGGTGAAAATATTTTAAAAAACACGCAGCATCAATGCTGCGTGCCTGAATAGTTGTTAATCAAACCTTCCTAGTGCGGATAACAAGAACGTCACAAGGAGCATATCGAGTAATATGTTCAGAGACACTTCCAATAAAGAACCGCTCCACTGCATTCATACCTGTTGCCCCGCAAATGATTAAATCTACATTGTGTTTTTTTGCAATATCCTTAGGAATTCTTACTTTTGGAGAACCAAATTCAATTTCATATTGTACATCCGGCACTCCTGCATCCAAAGCAAGATTTTGATAATTTTCCAGTAATTCAGTTGCGAATACATCAGCCTTTTCCGCAACGGTACGGTCATAGGCTTCGACCATTGAAAACGTTCTTGTGTCAATAACATGGACAAGTAGTAGTTTGGCATTATTCCTTTTTGCGATTTCAATTGACTTTTGAAATGCCCATTCTGCTTCTTTAGAGCCATCAATAGCGACCAAAATATTTTGATATTTGAGTCCCATGATAATCTCCCTCCTTACCTTAATTATACAGTATTGAAAAATGCATAAGTGTTTCAATTTTTCGAACAATAACTAGGTAACTAACATTGAAGGGAGATTGGCATGATGGAAAAAAGTGATCCTAATAAACAATCGTTTGAGTTTGATCAACAAGGAACAAATGAGGTAAGAGAACAAATAATGGATTCATATAATAGCGGCTATATTGGTCAGGGAACAGCACTTGCTGACAGTGAAGATTTTACTGAAACAGAAGGTTAGGTTTTGTTTATAAAATGGAAGGCTGTCCCAAGCGGACAGTCTTTTTGTTTGTTTAGAAAAAATTCCTTGTGCGATTGTCTTGGGAATTTTGCGATAGGAGGGCATTTACCCAAGAATTTCCTTTCTGCAGTGCATACTCTTTAATGTGTAAAAAATATAATGGGGAGGAGAAAAATGAATATGCAAGTAATGCCTAATTATTTAGGTGCTATAAATCCAACTGATGAGAGGATTCGACCGGGATTCGGAGGATTTGGGCACTTTGGCGGTTTCGGACATTTCGGAGGCTTTGGCCGCCCGGGATTTGGTTTCGGTGGATTTGGCAGACCAGGATTTGGTTTTGGTGGATTTGGTAGACCAGGATTTGGATTCGGAGGTTTTCATCGACCATTCGGTTTTGGCTTTGGTCGCCCGTTTGGATTTGGTTTCGGATTTCCGTTCTTGACTGGTTTAGCAGCCGGGGCATTATTATCCCCGGGCTATGGCTATGGCTATGGGTATCCCTACTATGACCCATATTACCCATATGACCCATATTACCCTTATCCTTACCCATGGTATTAAAGTGATTGTAAAAAGAGCCTTGCCATCAGCAAAGCTCTTTTCTAGAATCTTAGTGTAGGACTCATTTTAACATCTTTTCTTGGAAATATGGATATATTAATACTACCTTTGTTTATTTAATTTTTGATTTTTCCTAGGAGGAAAACGCATGCGGATCGGTGTACCGAAAGAGATAAAAAATAATGAAAATCGAGTAGCTATGACACCAGCAGGGGTTATTAACCTCTTGCATTTTGGCCATGACGTTTTTATTGAAAAAGGAGCAGGGATTGGTTCCGGATTCAAAAATGAGGATTACGAAACTGCAGGAGCAAAAATAGTTGATACAGCAGAAGAAGCCTGGTCTATGGAAATGGTCATGAAGGTTAAGGAGCCGCTTCCGAGTGAATATCAATATTTCCGTGAAGGATTAATCTTATTTACATATTTACATCTGGCACCGGAACCTGAATTAACAAAAGCTTTAATCGATAATAAAGTGGTGGGGATTGCATATGAAACCGTTCAGCTGCAAAATAAATCCTTGCCATTATTGACACCGATGAGTGAAGTGGCGGGCAGAATGGCTCCGCAAATAGGAGCCCAATTTCTTGAAAAAGTCAATGGCGGGAAAGGCATACTCCTTTCAGGTGTTCCCGGTGTACAAAGAGGAATTGTTACCATTATCGGGGGCGGGGTAGCAGGCACAAATGCAGCAAAAATGGCAATTGGCTTAGGAGCTAAAGTTACCATTATTGATTTAAATCCGGATCGCCTTCGTCAGTTAGATGATATTTTCGGATCAGATGTTACAACATTGATGTCAAATCCTTATAACATTGCAGAAGCAGTTAAAGAATCAGATTTAGTAATCGGTGCTGTTCTCATCCCTGGAGCCAAAGCACCAAAACTTGTGACCGAAGCGATGATACAATCAATGACACCCGGAAGCGTGGTCGTAGATATTGCGATCGACCAAGGCGGAATATTTCATACGACTGATCGGATTACCACACATGATAATCCAACCTATCATAAGCATGGGGTAGTCCATTATGCTGTTGCCAACATGCCTGGAGCAGTACCAAGGACCTCGACGATTGCCTTAACCAACGTCACTGTTCCATATGCCATACAAATTGCCAATAAGGGCTTTAAGCAAGCATGTCTGGCGAATGATGCCTTATTAAAAGGTATTAATACCCTCGCTGGCTTTGTTACCTATGAAGCAGTAGCAGAAGCACACGGTCTGGAATTCTTAGATACAAGGACACTGCTGGAAAAAATATAAACAAAAAGAGGAAGTGGATTTCAGGATCCGCTTCCTCTTTTTTGCTAAGAGAAATCCGGCTTCCAATGGAAGCCGGTTAAATATTCATTAATTTTAAGAAGCCGCATTTGCCGTATACATATAAGAAAGTTTTAAACCACCACTCCTCAAAGTGGGTGTTCGCAGAAACCTTTCTGCATGTCCTCCACGTCTTATAGACAGAGGCTTGTCATTCCAGTTTCGATAGTAAAACTCCCTTTTACAGCTTAAAGGTTAAAACTTTATTATCATTACGTACAACGCAGCCTGTATAAGTATCATACTGCATGTAACCTATTTATTCAATGTCAAAAGTAACCAAAGTAACTAAAAATTTATTTGACAATTTGAAGTTCTTTAGGGAACTTAGTCAATATCTTTACGCCATCGGCTGTAACGAAAACATCGTCTTCAATCCGTACACCGGCAACTTCCGGAACGTAAATACCAGGTTCAATCGTATAAACCATTCCTTCTTCTAAGACCAGTTGATTTTTTTCTGTCATTGATGGATATTCGTGAACACTAATTCCAAGTCCATGACCAAGACGATGAGGGAAGTATTCTCCGTATCCTGCATCTGCGATAATTTTACGTGCAGTAAGGTCGACTTCTGCTGCCGTTGCTCCGGGCTTGCTTGCTTCTAATGATGCCAATTGGGCTTTTAAAACAGTATCATAAATTTCTTTTTGCTTATCGTTAATGTCTCCATAGGCAACTGTTCTAGTGATATCAGAACAATACCGGTCTACAACTACTCCTAAATCAAATAAGACCAAGTCCCCTTTTTGAACCCTTGTTAATCCCGGATTCCCGTGCGGGGAAGCCGCGTTTGCTCCAGTCAAGACCATTGTAGCAAATGACATTTCGGATACGCCTTTTTTCTTTAGAGCGTATTCAATTGCCGAGAGAATTTCTAATTCCGTTTTACCTTCTTTAATTTCACTTACACCCACTTCAACAGCATAATCTGCAAGAGCACAGGCTTCTTCAATGATTTTTAATTCTTTTGCATCTTTAATCATCCGAAGCTTTCTTAATTTTTCTTCAGCTGAAACAAATACAGCACCTGAGAATAAGGTTGTAAGCTGTTCATAACGTTCCACATTCATATGTTCTTTTTCAATTGCAACCTTAGATACACCATTAATTCTTTTATTAATGGAATTCGAAACCAAGTCCCACGGATTTTCAATGTCGCTAAAACCGATGATTTCATGTTCCCAGCCGGAACGCTTTGCATCATGCACTTCCATACCAGGACAAACAAGAAACGGATCTTTCTCTTGAAATACCGCCAGTGCGAGTAACCTTTCATGAGGATTGGTATAAAACCCGCTTAAATAAAATACATTTTCAGAAGAGGTAACGAAGCTTACTTCAATATCATTTTCCTTCATCCATGCTTGAAGCTTTTCAACTCGTTGAGTCATATTTTCTCCCCCTAATAAATTAAATCCTATGAAGAGATTATCAATTTAAACCTGAATTGTAAACAATCTTATCTCTTGTACTTCATTAACAAAAGCAATGTATCCATTTGTTGGGTATAAGATAATTGGAAGAAGGAAATCTATCATTTGTATGGAAATAATAATTAAACAAATCGTTTTGAGAGGAGCTATTATAATGAAAGTTTCATATCACGGCCATTCCGTTGTCCAAATCAATACGAATGGGAAAACAATTTTAATTGATCCATTTATTAGCGGAAATTCGTTGACGGATCTTAAAGTGGAGGATGTTAAACCAGATGTGATTATATTAACGCATGGTCATGGTGACCATGTGGGCGATACAGTGGAATTAGCGAAAAAGAACAATGCACTAGTCGTTGCGAATGCTGAACTTTCTGCCTTCTTAAGCTGGCAAGGGGTAAACACCCATGCTATGCATATTGGCGGTGCCTATCAATTTGAATTTGGAAAGGTTAAATTGACACAAGCATTCCACGGCTCAAGTTTCATCACCGAAAATAACGAGATCATTTATTGCGGCATGCCAGCGGGAATTCTGTTTATGAATGAAGGGAAGACGATCTACCATGCGGGAGATACGGCGCTTTTTTCAGATATGAAGCTGATTGGCGAACGGCACCCTATTGATCTGGCGTTCTTACCAATTGGTGATAATTTTACAATGGGCCCTGAGGATGCAGCTTATGCAGCAAAGCTCTTAAATTCAAAAACGGTTGTGCCAATTCACTACAATACATTCCCGCCGATTAAACAGGATCCAACTAAATTTATAGATTTGCTTGAAGATAGCAATGGGAAAATCCTAGAGCCAGGTCAAGCTATAGAATTGTAAATGTTCTTGGGTTTTTATCTACTTTTTTTTCTTCCTTCCGCATAAAAATGAAACAAGCAGTTTAATAAGGAGGATAAAGAATTGAAAAAGAACCGATATTTACTATGTTTATTGCTTTGTGGATTCATGCTTTATTTTGCTGTTCCAAGATTATCCGTTACAGCTGAAGGTCCGCAAGGGATTTTTTCACTGTGCTGGCTGGCTTTTGCCCTGATTGTAATCGCCGGGAATTTAACCGGATTGCTTTATAGTCCTAAAAAGTCAATTCAAAAGGTTCAATCAGAGAGAGTAAAGAAGAAATCCCGTTCATTTCATTGATTATTCACGACAATTAAAGAATCCGCATTGTATCAAGGCTTTTAACTCTTTATAATGAAATTTAGGAATTCGAAAATAAAGGGTGAAGCTATTGGCTACAAAGCATGAACAAATCTTGCAATACATTGATGAACTCCCAATCGGTGAAAAAATTTCCGTCAGGCAAATCGCCAAGGCGATGAACGTAAGTGAAGGGACAGCCTATAGAGCCATCAAGGAAGCTGAAAATAAAGGATATGTCAGTACCATTGAAAGAGTCGGTACGATTCGAATTGAACGGAAGAAAAAAGAAAATATTGAAAAGCTTACATTTGCTGAAGTCGTAAATATTGTAGACGGTCAGGTTTTAGGTGGAAGAACCGGTTTGCATAAAACCTTGAATAAATTTGTTATTGGGGCCATGAAATTAGAGGCAATGATGCGTTACACAGAGGCAGGTAACCTTCTGATTGTCGGAAACCGGACGCAAGCACACGAGCTTGCATTGAAAGCAGGTGCTGCCGTACTTATTACCGGTGGTTTTGATTCAGAAGATCATGTAAAGAAACTTGCAGACAAGTTAGAACTGCCGGTAATTTCTACTTCCTATGATACTTTTACTGTTGCAACGATGATTAACCGGGCAATTTACGACCAATTAATAAAAAAAGAAATTATTCTTGTCGAAGACATCTTAACACCCCTGACGGATACCTTTTTTTTAAAAACGTCCGATAAGGTGTTAAAATGGCATAAATTTAATACAGAGACAACACATAGCCGTTATCCTGTGGTCGATCAAAATATGAAGATTCAAGGAATGGTTACGTCAAAAGATATTTTGGGACAGGATGCCGACACCTCCATCGACAAGATTATGACGAAAAACCCAATGACCGTTAATGGCAAAACAAGTGTCGCATCAACGGCACATATGATGGTTTGGGAAGGCATTGAAGTCCTTCCGGTTGCAGATGACTCTAACCGATTAGAAGGTATTATCAGCAGGCAGGATGTTTTAAAGGCTTTGCAAATGAACCAGCGTCAGCCTCAGGTAGGCGAGACTCTTGATGACATTGTTACCAATCAGATGGTACTAATGCGCGGGCGGGCAAAAGGCGAAGAAGTATACTCCTGTGAGGTTACCCCTCAAATGACAAACCATCTTGGAACCATCTCTTACGGTGTATTTACAACAATCGTATCTGATGCTGCCAACCGGGTACTCAGAAGCTATAAAAAAGGTGATCTTGTCGTTGAAAATATGACAATCTATTTTATTAAACCGGTTCAAATGGAAAGTACTTTAGAAATCTTTCCAAAGGTGCTTGAAGTAGGACGGAAGTTTGGGAAAGTAGATGTAGAAGTCTTTAATGATGGAATTCTTGTTGGTAAAGCAATGATGATGTGTCAACTGATAGACCGAAACTGATGGAATAAAGAAAGCCGCTTCCCATATGTGAAGCGGCTCAAGTTATTATTTTTGTGCCTCATACAATTCGGCTTCCTGGATTGCAAAGGGAAGGTAATGTTTGTATTTTTTGAAACCGATCCAGGTAAAAAAACCACCGTAAATGATAAATAATGCTGCTACAATATACGTCATCATTAATTGGGAAATGAATAATATATTAATCCCGAATATACTGACAAATAACCCAAGTGCAATACTGGATTTTGCAGAGAGCCATTTTTTTTCAACCGGACGGTTGCTTCGGATGTATTTTGTCTTATAGAATAAATAGAAAGCAAATAAAACGACAATCAATACCACAAGTACAGACATTTTTCTTCCTCCATGTATCAAAAATCTCTTAATTATTTTACATGTAATGATTGCAAAAAGCCACATTAGGTTAAAAAACAAGCAGCTAATAAAGGAGAAGTTATGAAAGAGAAAATACTGGAAACTATTAAACAATATGAAACAATCATTGTTCATCGACACGTTCGTCCTGATCCGGATGCTTATGGTTCACAAGGCGGGCTGGTTGAAATTTTAAAGGAATCCTTCCCGAATAAGAAGATATTTGCGGTTGGTCAAGAAGAACCTTCTCTCAATTATATGCGTCGGCTGGATTCCATTCAGGATGATGTGTATAAAGGAGCTTTAGTTATTGTCTGTGATACGGCTAATGAGGAAAGAATTTGTGACAAGCGCTATACATTGGGGGACAAGCTAATAAAAATCGATCATCACCCAAACGAAGACCCATATGGTGACTTATTATGGGTAGATACGAGTGCCAGTTCGTGCAGTGAAATGATTTACGAATTTTATTTATCAGGAAAAGATAAGGGTCTGAAAATGAGTGATGAAAGTGCAAGGTTGTTGTTTGGCGGAATTGTTGGGGATACGGGTAGATTTCTATTTCCAAGTACATCAGAAAAAACCTTTTTATATGCCGGTGAATTGATTCATTACAATTTTTCCCGCAATGAGCTGTTTGACAAAATGTATGAACTTAATCCAAATATCATTAAGTTGAACGGATATATTTTACAAAATTTCGAGCTTCAAGAAAACGGTGTGGGCTCCGTTATTCTCTCTAAGAAACTGTTAGATGAGTTTAATGCGAACCCCCCTGAGGCATCCCTTCTCGTTGGAACATTGGGGGATGTAAGAGGAATTAAAGCATGGGTCTTTTTCATTGAGGAAAAGGATCAAATCAGAGTGCGACTACGCTCTAAAGGCCCGGTAATCAACGGAGTAGCGAGAAAATTTAATGGCGGCGGTCATCCTTTAGCTGCCGGTGCTTCGATTTATTCATGGGACGAAGTGGACAATGTTTTAAAGGAACTTAGTGAAGTCTGCGAAAACCATTCTTGATTATTTTTAAAACATAAAGAACGGCTCTACTGCTTTAGAGCCGTTTTTTCATCCTCAAAATGTATTTCCAGTTCAATAGATAATGTAGTATAGATAACCATTTCCTTTATGGTAAGCTTGTACCGTTTATCATTAATTGTTACAGGTTTGTTTTCAATGATTTTTTTTATCAGTCCTTTACTTTTATAGGCTGTTTCCATATCCTTTGCGATTAACATACTTATGTCGTCTTTAACTGAGTCCTCTGTCTCCAGAACACTTAATGAATCGAGCTTATATCTTTCCGAGTTAATAATTTTAACACTGATTTTCTGAATGGTAAGCTTTTCAATGTTCCGCTTATTCATCTCCTTATATTCATCCTGCCAAATTTTTTTTTCTGAATGTAAGTCCTTAATTTCTTGTTTCTGAATTCCGATTAATTTTGTGTGCTTTTCCTCTAAGACTCCAAAAATATATATAAAAATACACCAGCTAATGGCACCGCCAATGGCCATACCGGAAAAGAATCGCTGCCATGAAGGTCTTCGATAAAAAGGGGGAATTCTCATGATGAAATATGCTCCTGTGTTAACCAGTTAATTAGCAGTGCACCTGTCTGTGCGCCTCCTAAAGCTGAAAGGATCAATAATATCTGTTTGAAAATATCCTTCGTTTCTGCATTGAATAATCCTTTCTCAAAGCTATAAACGGTATCGAAAGTTCCTCCAATGGCTGCTACAATTGCCCATATTCTTAGTGCCGATGACAAGCGGTAGACTGCGGTAAGCGGGGGTTGTCCCGTTAAGAAGGAGGCAATTCCTCCTATTAGTGCCCCGCCAAGCAAAACGCCTAATGCGATAAAATAGCTTTCAATAAAAGCAGGAAAAAAACCAATATCCTTCATCCTTTCAACCGCCCTTACCCATATTCAAATAACATATATATCATTTATATGGACTTAGCATGCCGATTATGTTTTTGTGAATATGAGAATTGTCCAGCTCCGGTGCCCAGCGACTAGTGTACTTCGCTAAACGGGCGCCTCCGCTTTTCCTTATGAGAACATACTTTCTTTTTTTGAAATTAACTTTATAATTAATAATAAAGATCAAGTTTAGAGGGGTGACAAAATGTCTTTTATTCACCTTCATGTATATAGTGCGTATAGTTTATTGACAAGTACCGCTTCTGTACCAGAGCTGATTGAAAATGCTCAAAGAAAGGGATTTTCAGCTTTGGCGGTAACGGACAAAAATGTGATGTACGGAACGATTGAATTTTATAAGCTATGTAAGAAAAACAATATTAAGCCCATTATTGGTTTAACGGTGGATGTTGAAAGTGAAATAACAGAAACAAAAACCTTCCCGCTAGTATTACTTGCAGAAAATAATCGGGGGTTTAAAAATCTTTTAAAGATATCCAGTGCAGTTCAAACGAAAGCAGCAAACGGAATTCCATTAAAATGGTTAAAGCATTATTCGGATGGACTTATTGCCATTACGCCAGGGACGGAGGGGGAAATTGAATCTTATCTTTTAGCCGATAAAGAAGATTCTGCAAAAGACCTTATTAAAAAGCTGGACTTCATCTTTGGCAGCGGCAATTTTTATTTATCCATTCAAGATCATCAGCTCGAACAGGAAACATTCATTCGTAACCAATTTCAGTTAATCGGGAAAGAATTAAATGTGCCGCTTGTTGCAACCAACCGGGTTCATTATTTAGAAAAAGAGGATATGTTTCCACATGAATGTTTGTTAGCCATCAAAAATGGGGATAAACTGCAGGACGAGCATAGAGAAAAATTGGGAAGTGACGAATTTTATTTAAAAACTGCAGAAGACATGGCAGAAAGCTTCTCCGAACTACCAGAAGCATTAGAAAATACTCTTCAAATCGCCGATAGATGTAATGTAAACATTGAATTAAATAAAACCTATTTACCTTCATTCCCAACAGAAAACGGAATACCCGCTGAAGAATATTTAGAAACGTTATGCAAGCAGGGGTTAAGTGAACGTTTTTCCTCTCTTTCAAAAGAATACATGGACCGTTTGTCATATGAACTAGAAGTAATCAAGCGAATGAAATTTAGCAACTATTTTTTAATTGTTTGGGATTTTATGAGATATGCCAGGGAAAACAATATTTTAACCGGGCCGGGCAGGGGCTCCGCAGCCGGGTCACTGGTTGCATATGTTTTGTTTATTACAGATGTAGACCCATTGGAACACAATTTATTATTTGAGCGGTTTTTAAACCCGGAACGGATCTCCATGCCTGATATAGATATCGATTTTCCCGACCAACGCCGTGATGAAGTGATTGAATATGTAGCTAAGAAGTACGGAGAATTACATGTTGCACAAATCGTCACATTTGGGACACTTGCAACTAAGGCCGCATTAAGAGATGTTGGCAGAGTATTTGGTTTGAATTCAAAGGAACTGGATCATTTATCCAGGCTAATCCCAGCGCGCCCGGGAATAAACCTGCTTGATGCTTACAATGAATCAGAGCGCCTTCGTTCCTTTATTAATGAGATTCCAATAAACCGAAAGCTTTATGAAACGGCTTTAAAGCTTGAGGGTTTGCCGAGACATACATCCACTCACGCAGCAGGCGTGGTCTTAAGCGAGAAACAGCTAATCGATTTAATCCCAATTCAACAAGGGTCTAATCATGTATATTTAACTCAATACTCCATGGAATATCTCGAAGAAATAGGCTTATTGAAAATGGATTTCCTTGGTTTGAGAAATCTATCATTAATTGAAGCAATTTTATCTTCTGTATATCGTAAAACCGGCAAGAAAGTTGATATCCGCTCGATTCCTTTAGAAGACGGCAAAACCTTTGAATTGTTAGCAAAGGGTGAAACCACGGGAATCTTTCAGCTGGAATCGGAAGGGATGCGTAAGGTATTAACCAGATTAAAGCCGTCCCGTTTTGAAGATATCGTAGCTGTTAATGCGTTGTATCGCCCGGGTCCTATGGAGAATATCCCGCTGTTTATTGACCGGAAACATGGCCGTGTGCAAGTAGATTATCCGCATCCGGATTTAAAACCAATCCTGGAAAATACCTATGGTGTAATTGTTTATCAAGAACAGATCATGCAAATTGCTTCCGCCATGTCAGGCTTCTCACTTGGTGAAGCAGATTTATTAAGAAGGGCAGTAGGGAAAAAGCAAAAAGAAGCCCTCGATCGTGAACGGGCTCACTTCGTCCATGGAGCCTTAAAAAAAGGTTATGAACGATCGCTTGCAAATGATATTTATGATTTAATCGTTCGATTTGCTAATTATGGTTTTAACCGGAGCCATGCAGTTGCCTATAGTATGATTTCCTACCAACTGGCTTACTTAAAAGCTCACTATCCAATAAATTTCATGGCAGGATTACTAACGTCTGCCATTGGAAATGAAATGAAAATATCTCAATATGTAATGGAAACAAGACAGAGGGAAATCTCAGTTCTTCCACCTTCAATTAACAATAGCGGATACTCATTTTTAGCAGAGCAACGCGGCATACGCTATAGTCTTGCTGCGATTAAAAGCGTTGGTGCTGCTGCATTAAAGGAAATTTTTCAAGCGCGAAAAAAGAAGAGGTTTGATGATCTATTTGATTTTTGCATAAGGGTATCTTCTAAAGCAATTAACCGTAAAACACTTGAGCAGCTTGTCCATTCAGGCAGCTTTGATGAGTTTGGCGAAGATCGTGCAGTTCTGCTTGCCAGTTTGGATGTCGCACTTGAGCATGCCCAGCTGTTTAAACCCAATGACTCAAACCAATTCGATTTATTTGAAGAAGAGATGGTGCTCAAGCCAAAATATGTTCAAGTGGACCCAATCAGGCTGGAGGACAAGCTGTTATTTGAAAAAGAAGCCCTTGGCTTTTACCTTTCTGACCACCCGGTTTCAATTTATGAGAAAGAACTGAAACAAAGCGGGGCCCATCTTTTATTTTCTTTGGGTGAAGACCTAAAGTGGGTTTCGACAGGAATTTATATTACGGCAATGAAAAAAATACGGACCAAAAAAGGGGATTCTATGGCTTTTATGACTGTCAGTGATTCAAGTGGAGATATGGAAGCGGTGGCATTCCCAAATGTATATAAAAAATATTCAAGCCTATTGGATCAGGGGAAATTTGCTTTAATTGAGGGTAAAGTGGAAGAACGTGAGGGGAAGCCCCAATTTATCATTCAACAAGTTTTCGAAATAGAACCATGGTTAAAAGCAAAGACTGTCAAAAAATCAGTGTTATATTTAAAAATAGAAGAGGATAAACAGGATGAGACATCGTTACAGCAATTAAACCGTCTTTTAAAAGAAAATAGAGGGACTACGGGTGTAGTTTTACACTATGAGGGCAGCAGGAAAACCGTACGCTTAGCGGCTGGGAACAATATTAATCCAAACGTAAAATTGCTTCATATATTAAGAGATTTTCTTGGCTCAAACAATGTTGTCCTAAAAGAATAATTCTTTACAACTTTCGAAGATATGTTATAGTGATAATGAGACAAGTGTGGTCTGACCACCCTTTTAGTCAAGGCAATTATTGTTGAATTTATCATTAAATTTCTTGTAAAATTTGAGGGGTGACGATCTTGACTTTACGTGAAGAAGCATTACATATGCACCGAATAAACAAAGGAAAATTAGAATCAAAATCGAAAGTACAAGTCCGAAATGCGAAGGATTTAAGCTTAGCTTATTCACCAGGTGTTGCCGAACCATGTAAAGATATTTATGAAAAGCCTGAAACAGTATACGATTACACCATGAAAGGGAATATGGTGGCTGTAGTTTCTGATGGAACAGCGGTCCTTGGACTTGGGAATATTGGACCTGAAGCAGCGTTGCCGGTAATGGAGGGTAAAGCCGTATTATTTAAAAGCTTTGCCGGTGTGGATGCGTTTCCAATTTGTTTAAATACAACAGATGTTGATAAAATTGTTGAAACTGTAAAGTTACTGGAGCCTACTTTTGGCGGGGTAAATCTTGAAGATATCGCAGCTCCAAATTGCTTTGTTATTGAAGAAAGATTAAAAAAGGAATCAAATATTCCAATCTTTCATGATGACCAGCATGGAACTGCTATTGTAACTGTAGCTGGTCTTGTTAATGCATTAAAACTTATCGGCAAGAAAATGACTGAAATTAAAGTAGTAGCAAACGGTGCAGGAGCAGCAGGAATCGCTATTATCAAGTTGTTATATAGCTACGGTGTAAGGGATATCATTATGTGTGATACCAAAGGTGCCATTTACGAAGGACGCCCTCAGGGGATGAATGCGGTAAAGTCTGAAGTGGCGAAGTATACCAATCGTGATAACCTAACAGGAAGTCTTGCGGATGTTATTAAGGGCGCCGATGTCTTTATTGGAGTTTCTGTCGCGGGGGCATTAACAAAGGAAATGGTAGCATCAATGAATCCTGATTCCATTATTTTTGCAATGGCCAACCCTGATCCTGAAATTATGCCTGACGAAGCAAAAGCAGCCGGGGCTAAGGTAGTTGGTACAGGACGATCTGATTTTCCTAATCAGGTTAATAATGTTCTTGCCTTTCCGGGAATCTTCCGTGGAGCACTTGACGTACGCGCAACACACATTAACGAAAAAATGAAAGTAGCTGCTGTTGAAGCAATTGCCAGCTTAATAAATGAAAATGAACTTAATGCAGACTATGTCATCCCGGGACCATTTGATGCAAGAGTGGCGCCGGAGGTAGCTGCTGCAGTGGCAAAAGCAGCTATGGAAACGGGTGTAGCACGGTTAAAGGTAGACCCGGAAGAAGTAAAAGAGAAAACAATGAGGCTCGCTATTATCGGTAAAAGTGAGTGATCCGGTAAGTGACTAATACCAAAGTATATATTGAGATTGTGAAGCAGTTACGGGAAATGATTACTGCCGATGGTCTTACGTCCGGAGATAAAATACCTTCTGAACGGGAATTGTCTGAGCGCCTGAATGTCGGGCGCTCTTCCGTTAGAGAGGCTCTTAGAGCCTTAGAATTGCTGGGCTTAATTGAGACCAGGCGCGGTGAAGGGACCTTTATCAGGGATTTTAGGGGACACCAGCTGGTACAGCTTCTCAGTACCTTTATTTTACAGGATGAAAAAGCGAAACGTGATGTGTTTGAAACAAAACAACTCATTGAAATAGATTGTCTAAGGCTGGCAGTTCAAAGAATTGATAAAAGAACTATTATTGAATTGAAAAAATGGTTTGATTCTGAACAGGTTATTGATGACGACGAAGTTTTTTATCGAATTATTAAGATTGCAGATAATCACTTATTTTTAAGAATGTGGTTAATTTTAAAAGATTATTACTATTCATTACATTTTCGTAAAGTAGTGTATAAAAGGAATGATTATCTTATCTTGCTTAATGGATTAGCTGAAAAAGACGAGGTAATAACACTTTCTGCTTATCATGAACTGCGAAATTTGTCTTTTTCTAACGACATAAACTAACAAATTTTACAGGCCGACTACTTTATAGTGGTTAAAACAAGCAAATTAGCCTGGGAAATTGGGTATTTATTCTATATCATCAAGTGGTCCGGCCGCTTCATTTGGGTGCCTAAGGTATGAAGTTGAGGTAGAATAGAAAGACTTTTCATTAGTAGATTGAAAAAACTTGCCGGGAGGCCCAAAGCACATCCGACGAGGGAGGTTTAATTTTGCTTAAAGAGCTTTTTATTAAAAATAATACAAAAAAGAAAAAATATGCGACAATACCATCTGAAACGGCAAAAGGTGAAGTACCTGAAGGGATTATGACTAAGTGCCCTTCATGCAAGAAAATTATGTATACAAAAGAACTAAATAAAAACTTAAAGGTATGTCTACATTGCGGGTATCATCATTCGATGAATTCATATGAGCGAATTGACAGTTTCCTTGATGAAGGCAGCTTTGAAGAGCTCAATAAGAATATGATTTCAGAAAATCCTTTGAATTTCCCTGAATACATTGAAAAGCTTGAAAAGGACCGTCAAAAAACGAAGTTAAATGAAGCGGTTGTAACAGGCATTGGAACAGTCAATGGTAAAAAAATAGTTTTGGCTATCATGGATTCTACCTTCCGAATGGGAAGTATGGGATCGGTAGTCGGTGAAAAAATAACTTTGGCAATCGAAAAGGCTGATGAGCTATCCGTACCTTTTATTATTTTTACAGCTTCCGGCGGTGCCAGAATGCAAGAAGGCGCATTAAGTTTAATGCAGATGGCGAAAACAAGTGTTGCCTTAAAGAGATTCAGTGATCGCGCCGGCTTGATTATTTCTATCATGACGAACCCTACCACAGGTGGCGTATCGGCAAGCTTTGCCTCATTAGGCGATTTTAACTTTGCAGAACCGGAAGCTTTAATTGGCTTTGCCGGTCGCAGAGTTATTGAACAATCGATTAGGGAAGAATTACCCGAAGATTTTCAAACGGCTGAGTTTCTTTTAAAACACGGTCAACTTGATGCAATTATCTCGCGCCTTGATTTAGTCGAAAAAATCACTAACATTCTAGAAATTCATCAGCCTGGAGGTGAGCTTGAATGGTAGGGGAATTAGAATTTGATCGTCCCGTAGTAGAGTTAAGAAAAAAAATTACCGAATTGAAAGAATTTACAAAAACAGCCGATGTGGATCTAAGCTCTGAGATTGAAAAATTAGAAACACGGCTCGAAAAACTCGAGAAGGATATATACGAAAATATTAAACCTTGGGATCGGGTGCAAATTGCACGTCATCCAAATCGTCCGACAACCCTTGATTATATTTCTCATATCTTTGATGATTTCTTCGAATGCCATGGAGACAGAAAATTTGGGGATGATGAAGCCATTGTGGCCGGGATTGCCAAATTTAAAGGATTACCTGTTACCATCATTGGTCATCAGAGAGGAAAAGATACAAAGGAAAATATTCGCAGAAACTTTGGGATGCCGCATCCTGAAGGTTATAGAAAAGCTCTTCGCTTAATGAAGCAGGCGGACAAGTTTAATCGACCTATTATTTGTTTTATTGACACAAAAGGCGCATACCCCGGGAAAGCAGCCGAAGAGCGCGGGCAAAGTGAAGCCATAGCTCATAACCTGTTTGAAATGGCAGGCTTAAGAGTGCCTGTTGTTTGTATTGTTATCGGCGAAGGTGGAAGCGGCGGTGCTCTGGCTCTAGGTGTCGGGAACCGCATATACATGCTGGAGAATTCCACTTATTCGGTAATTTCGCCGGAAGGGGCAGCAGCGATTTTATGGAAAGACTCAGCGCTTGCTAAAAAAGCAGCCGAAACAATGAAAATTACAGCTCCTGATCTTAAAGAACTAGGGGTTATTGATGATATCATTACTGAAATCAAAGGCGGAGCCCATAAAGATTCAAAATTACAGGCGGAAGAAATTGAAAAAGTATTAAAAAAATCATTACAAGAGCTTTTGAAATTATCAGAGGATGAATTAGTTGCAGATCGTTACAATCGTTTTAGGACAATTGGAGAATTTTCACTTGAAAATGATTTTATCGGTGTAAAATAACGTGCTCATTTTGGGCACGTTTCTTTTTTTCTTTTGTCCTATTTTCACAATAAATACATAAAAAAATCTTTAAAAATACAATGATTACGTTTACATTTTTAAATAAAACGCTTACAGTTATTTGATTATTCTGTCTATTAAAAATGATGGTGTGATACAGTTGTTATGCGCATTTATCCGTGTTATTTTATAAATATTCTAAGGTTTTATGTGAATAATAAAAGCAGTTGACCACGGGAATTTTTTTTGTTTATTTTTTTATTTTTCTTTTCGTTTATTATTAATTCTCAATTAATTAATGGGGTGATAAATATGAAAAAAATTGGTGTGCTTACAAGCGGCGGAGATTCACCAGGTATGAATCCGGCTATTCGTGCGGTTGTTAGAAAAGCAATTTTTCATAACGTTGAAGTTTTTGGTATTTATGGCGGGTATACAGGATTAATCACCGGTAATATAAAAAAGCTTGAATTGGGCTCTGTAGGAGATATTATCCATCGCGGAGGTACAATGCTGCATACTGCCCGCTGCCTGGAGTTTAAAACACACGAAGGACAGCAAAAAGGCATTGAACAATTAAAATCACATGGAATAGAAGGGCTTGTTGTTATCGGCGGAGACGGTTCTTACCGCGGAGCAAAAGCTTTGACTGAGCAAGGGTTCCCTTGTGTTGGGGTACCTGGAACGATTGATAATGATATCCCCGGGACAGAACTTACAATTGGCTTTGACACGGCTTTAAATACAGTTATTGATGCATTGGATAAAATCCGTGATACGGCTACTTCACATGAAAGAACATTTGTTATTGAAGTAATGGGCCGAAATGCAGGTGACATTGCTCTGTGGGCCGGGCTTGCCGGAGGGGCAGAAACCATTCTTATACCTGAAGAAAACTATGAAATGGCTGAAATCGCCGATCGTTTGCGTAAAGGCCAGGAACGCGGTAAAAAGCACAGTATTATTATCGTTGCCGAAGGAGTTTGCAGCGGTGTGGAGTTTGCAAAGCAGCTGCAGGAAACAACCAATTTTGATACTAGAGTATCAGTATTAGGTCATATTCAACGTGGCGGTTCACCGTCGGCAGCTGATAGGGTGCTCGCAAGTAGATTGGGTGCAAGAGCGGTAGAACTTTTGATTGAAGGAAAAGGTGGGCGTGCTGTTGGTATTGAAAAAAACACACTCGTTGACTATGACATTATCGAAGCCTTAGCTAGAAAGCACACTTTGGACCTTGCTCTTTACAAACTGTCTAAAGAATTATCTATTTAAGAATTTGAACGACCTTGAGGAGGAAATAAGGATGTTGCGAAAAACAAAAATCGTCTGCACGATTGGTCCTGCCAGTGAGAGTGTGGAAAAATTAACACAATTAATTGAATCCGGAATGAACGTGGCCCGTTTGAATTTTTCTCATGGTAATTTTGAAGAACATGGCGAGCGAATTAAAAATATTCGTGAAGCTTCAAGAATAACCGGAAAAACTGTGGCTATTTTACTTGATACAAAAGGTCCTGAAATTCGTACCCACAATATGCAAAATGGAGCGATTGAGCTTCAGTCGGGCGATAATGTGATTGTTTCAATGGCAGAAGTGGAAGGTACTACTGAAAAGTTTTCGATTACATACCCAGGTTTAATTGAAGATGTCCATGTTGGCTCAAAAATTTTATTAGATGACGGTTTAATCGGTCTTGAAGTAACTAATATTTATCATTCCAAAAATGAAATCCATACAAAAATTTTAAATAGCGGTACCTTGAAGAATAAAAAAGGCGTTAATGTGCCAGGGGTATCGGTTAATCTGCCTGGAATAACCGAAAAGGATACTCAAGATATTGTTTTTGGTATTGGACAGGATATTGATTTTATTGCAGCTTCATTTGTACGAAGAGCTAAAGATGTATTAGAAATCCGTCAGCTTTTAGAAGAAAATAACGCAACACATATCCATATCATACCTAAGATTGAAAATCAGGAAGGTGTAGATAACATCGATGAAATTCTTGAAATTTCCGATGGTCTGATGGTAGCCCGCGGTGATTTAGGGGTAGAAATACCGGCAGAAGAAGTACCGCTAGTGCAAAAAATGTTAATTAAAAAATGTAATTCATTTGGTAAACCGGTTATTACCGCTACGCAAATGCTGGATTCTATGCAACGGAATCCAAGACCAACGCGTGCAGAAGCCAGCGATGTAGCAAATGCCATATTTGACGGAACAGATGCCATTATGCTTTCCGGTGAAACGGCTGCAGGTCTTTATCCCGTAGAAGCAGTTCAGACGATGCATAATATTGCTTCCAGAGCTGAACAGGCTTTAGACCATAAAGAAATTTTATCGATCCGCAGTAAGGATACTGAACATAGCCTTACGGATGCGATTGGTCAGTCTGTTGCCCATACCGCATTAAATTTAGATGTAAATGCGATCATCACACCAACTGAAAGCGGCCATACTGCAAGAATGATTTCTAAATATCGTCCTAAGGCACCAATTGTTGCAGTAACAGCAAATGCTTCAGTTACCCGTCGTTTATCTCTAGTTTGGGGGGTATATCCGCAACCGGGCAGAGAAGCAACCACTACAGATGAAATGCTTGATTATGCAGTTGAAGAGAGTTTAAACAGTGGAATAGTGAAACATGGCAATTTAGTTATCATTACTGCAGGTGTTCCGATTGGTGAAACAGGTACAACCAACTTGATGAAAATTCATGTAGTCGGCGATATTATTACAAAGTCCCAGGGGATTGGCCGAAAGTCAGCTTTCGGTAAAGTAGTTATAGCCCATAATGCTCAAGAAGCATTAGAAAAAGTTAAGCCGGGAACGATTTTAGTGACCATCGGTACAGATCGCGATATGGTTCCGGCCATTGAAAAATGTGCGGCCCTTATTACCGAAGAAGGCGGATTAACAAGCCATGGTGCTGTGGTTGGATTAAATTTAAGTATTCCTGTAATTGTTGGTGTAGATAACGCATTGAGCCTGTTTAAAGACGGACAGGAGATTACCGTGGATGCAACAAGAGGAGTCGTTTATAACGGTCATGCAAGCGTACTATAATTAAAAGAAGGGGAATTTCCCTTCTTTTTTTGTAAAGAATTTTTCCAATCATAGTATTATAATATATACAAGCTGGTTGGAAGGGGATAAAAAATGCGTTATTTATTTTTATTAATTATTATCATCCCGGCTGCTGATATTGGGTTATTGCTTTTCTCAGGTAAATTGATAGGTGCCTGGCCTACGCTATTCCTTATTCTTTTTACAGGGGTAGTCGGAGCATATCTAGCAAAAAAGGAAGGCGTACAAACGATACGTAAGGCTCAGGAACAGCTGCGACATGGACAAATTCCCGGTGAAGCTGTCTTAGATGGCATCTGTATTTTAGTGGGTGCCACGCTTCTTATTACACCTGGATTCATCACGGATATTCTTGGATTTTTGATGCTTTTCCCGCCAACAAGAAAGCTCTTTAAATTTTTTATGAAAAATTCATTTAGAAGATGGATAAATAAAGGACGTTTCAAGATTATCAAATAGAAAAGAGGCTGACTCTTTGAGTCGCCTCTTTTGCAACAATCCTATATTTCCTTCCCGATAATAAATGCCCAAATATCATGAAAAACATGTGCACGATATAGAGTATTGATAATTACCAGAAGTACAGGACCAACGATTAACCCTAAAAATCCAATGATCTTAAATCCTACAAATAACGCAATTAATGTTGCTAAGGGATCAAGGCCGATACTGGAAGAGAGGATTTTCGGCTCAATAATTTGTCTTTGAGCTATAACAATAAAATAAAGGACCCCTAAACCAATGGCTAAGCTCGAATGCCCCCCTATCATTTCATAGATAATCCATGGTACAAAAACAACCCCTGTGCCAAGGTATGGAAGAATTTCTGCTACACCGGTTACCAGTGCAATCGTTATTGCATAATCGACACGTAAAACAAGCAATCCAATTAAAATAATAACAGCAGTAATCGAAACAAGCGTTAATTGTGTTTTTATAAAACCAAACAATGCCCTCTTTAGATCAATAAAAACTGTTCTTCCACTTACCTTTGCTTTCTCAGGTAATAATCTTGCCCCGAACGCAGAAAATTTGTACCAATCTTTACTTATAAAAAAGGTAGCCAATAAAGAGAAAATTAACACGGTTGCTGCATTTGGGAACCATGATAAGATATTCGGAATATTTTCCAAAAGATTTTTGATAAACGATCCAACAGTTGTACCAATTTTCTTGCCGACATTTTGGATATTTTCAATAATGGTTCCTTGCTGACCAGCATCAAGTTTGTTAAAGACACTCGTTAAATGATTATAAAGTGGAAGGATTTGAGCTGTAAAGACCTTCTCAATATAATTAATTAACGTATCAAGATGTTCCGGGACAGCACTTGCCAAATAATTGGCACCGGAAACAATTTCAGCAATTAGAAGTGTAATTAATCCTGCAAATAATGCGACAATAATGATGAGTGCGACAATAACAGCGAGTGCACGCGGCATTCTGCCCTTTTTTTCAAAAATAGTTACAAGGGGATTAATCATAAAGGCTATTAGCAGCCCAATTAAAAACGGATAGGTCACTGTTGACAAATAATAAAACGAAAAGAGTGACAAAACGGCTATACCAATTACAAATAAGAATCTCATTGTCCGGTATATGTAGGTGGTATTCAATGAAAGACCTCCTTTTGAAAATTTTCCAGTTAAATTAAATTAGTTACAGTTTAACATTTTATGTGCAATACTTCATAATTTTGCATTATATTAATTGCTATTATTATTCTATACGAGTATCGCAGGAAAAAGTTTCAAAATAGTAACAAAGAAAACCAGAATGTTTGTCTGTGACGATAGACTAGTTTTTATACATTGAAGAGAAATTATGGTACGATAATTTTAAGCAGGGAATGGTGTGAAATATGTTCAGTGAGTCATTTTTATTTTTATTCCTTTTATTGGTTATTGGATTTATCGCGAAAAACAGTTCTTTAATGATTTCGATTGCGGTGCTGATTTTGTTAAAAATCAGCGGCTTGGAAGCAAAGTCTTTTTCATTTTTACAAACTAAAGGTATAAATTGGGGAGTCACTATTATCACCATTGCAGTATTAGCACCAATTGCGAGCGGACAGATTGGCTTTAAAGATTTAACAGGTGCTTTTAAATCTCCCATTGCTTGGATTGCACTTATTTCAGGTATGTTAGTTGCATTACTTGCAAAAGGAGGTGTAACATTATTAGCAAATGACCCGCAAATTACTACAGCACTCGTATTAGGAACTATTTTATCTGTTTCAATCTTTAGAGGCGTGGCAGTGGGTCCATTAATCGGTGCCGGAATTGCATATACGGCAATGAAGATTTTTAATTTTTTCACATAGATTTTTTGTAAAATAATATTTTTTATATTTTCGAGACCCTTTTCATTCACAAAAATCTGATAATTGTTTATAATAGGACTTGTAAGCGTATCCTTAACTGCGTATATCACATCTAAAAGATGGTAACTTGTAAAATAGTTTATCTTTTGTGAAGGAAAGGCTTTTATTTGCGTATCGCTATCCCGAGCAAACGCTCAATCACTTTAAAAAAGGGAAGTTGAAAAGTAATAATTCAGCATTGGATAAGAAATTATTAACACTGCTAGTATGCCATTTCTTTCACTCATGCCGGAAACGATTAATCCTTTCGGCTGATCATCAATATGTATAATAAACACAAGGATATTGGGGAATTTTAGAAAGCAAAGGAGAGATTTATGATGACAGTAACACGCGGCCTTGAAGGGGTAGTGGCAACAACTTCCTCGATCAGTTCAATTATTGATGACACCTTAACGTATGCTGGCTATGACATCGATGATTTAGCGAAAAATGCGAGCTTTGAAGAAGTAATCTATTTATTATGGCACCGTCAACTACCAACAGCACTGCAACTGGAAGAATTGAAAAAACAGCTTTCAGAAAATGCTGCACTTCCACAGGAAGTGATTGAACATTTTAAAATGTATCCAATCCAAAAGGTTCATCCAATGGCAGCACTTCGTTCCGCTGTATCATTATTGGGCCTTTATGATGATGAAGCCGATCTTATGGACGAAGAATCAAATTATCGGAAAGCGATTCGACTTCAAGCAAAAATGCCTGCAATTGTTGCGACATTTGCAAGGGTTAGAAAAGGTTTAGAACCGATTGCGCCAAGACAGGATTTAAATTTTGCAGCTAATTTCCTTTATATGTTGACCGGAAAAGAGCCGGAAGCAATAGCTATTGAAGCAATTGATAAAGCGCTTGTATTACATGCAGACCATGAATTGAATGCGTCTACATTTACTGCACGTGTTTGTGTGGCAACATTATCGGATGTTTATTCCGGAGTAACTGCTGCAATCGGTGCCTTAAAAGGTCCTTTACACGGCGGAGCAAATGAAGCAGTAATGAAAATGCTTACTGATATCGGCACGATTGAAAATGTAGATCCATATATTCGTGGGAAACTTGAAAATAAAGAAAAAATCATGGGCTTTGGTCATCGTGTTTACCGCCAAGGAGATCCACGTGCCAAACACTTAAGGGAAATGTCTAAAAAATTAACAGAACTAACCGGCGAACCACAATGGTATGATATGTCGGTTAAAATCGAAGGCATCGTTACCGGTGAGAAGAAGCTTCCGCCTAATGTTGATTTCTATTCTGCTTCTGTTTATCACAGCCTGGGCATTGACCATGATTTATTTACACCGATCTTTGCGGTTAGCCGGGTATCAGGATGGCTTGCACATATTCTGGAACAATACGAAAACAACCGATTAATCCGCCCTCGTGCAGAATATACAGGTCCTGGAATGCAGAAATATGTTCCAATTGATCAAAGAGGTTAAATCTTTGAATTTTTCTTTTATTTAAATTATTGTTGTAATAAGATAGTAGAGGTTAGAGATAAAATGCTCTAACCCTTAATTCAGTCAATGGCAGGACCATGGTAATATCCATCCCTTGCCGGCTTTTTTACATAATAGGAGGGAGAACAACTTATGCAAGGCGAAAAAATCACGGTTAAAAACGGAGTATTAAACGTACCAAACAATCCAATTATTCCATTCATTGAAGGAGACGGTACCGGTCCTGATATTTGGGCAGCTTCATCCAGAGTGTTAGATGCAGCAGTAGAAAAAGCTTATAAAGGTGAGCGCAAGCTAGTATGGAAAGAAGTTTTAGCAGGTGAAAAAGCGTTTAACCAAACCGGGGAATGGCTTCCTTCAGAAACTCTTGATGTTATCAATGAATATTTGATTGCCATCAAAGGTCCATTAACCACTCCAGTCGGCGGCGGTATTCGTTCTTTGAACGTTGCTCTTCGCCAAGAATTGGATTTATTTGTATGCTTACGTCCCGTAAGATGGTTTGAAGGTGTTCCATCCCCTGTTAAACGCCCGCAAGATACGGATATGGTTATCTTCCGTGAAAATACTGAAGACATTTATGCAGGAATCGAATATGAAAAAGGTTCCGAAGCAGTTAAAAAAGTAATTGACTTCTTGCAAAATGAAATGGGTGTTAAGAAAATTAGATTCCCTGAAACTTCAGGTATCGGTATTAAACCTGTTTCTGAAGAAGGTACAAGCCGTCTGGTACGTTCTGCTATTAATTATGTAATTAAAGAAGGCCGTAAATCCCTTACAATCGTGCATAAAGGGAATATCATGAAATTCACTGAAGGTGCATTTAAAAACTGGGCTTATGAACTTGCTGAAAAGGAATTTAGCGATAAAGTCTTTACATGGGCTCAATATGACCGAATCAAAGAAGAACAAGGTGCTGACGCTGCAAACAAGGCGCAAGCGGATGCAGAAGCTGCCGGCAAAATCATTGTTAAAGATGCGATTGCCGATATCTTCTTACAGCAAATCCTTACTCGTCCTAAGGAATTCGATGTTGTCGCTACAATGAACCTAAATGGCGATTACATCTCCGATGCACTTGCTGCACAGGTTGGCGGTATCGGTATCGCACCGGGTGCGAACATTAACTATGAAACAGGACATGCGATTTTCGAAGCAACTCACGGAACTGCACCTAAATATGCAGGCTTGGATAAAGTAAACCCTTCTTCCGTCATTTTATCTGGTGTTTTAATGCTTGAGCATTTGGGCTGGAATGAAGCAGCAAAAATGATCGTTAAATCAATGGAAAATACCATTGCATCCAAAGTAGTTACGTATGACTTTGCCCGCTTAATGGACGGAGCAACAGAAGTGAAAACCTCTGAATTTGCTGACGAACTAATTAAAAATATGGAATAAGGAAAAGCGTACTTGATAAATTTCTCTAACAAAGGGGAGAGCTATAATGTCATTAAAACGTAAAAAGATTTCTGTAATCGGCGGTGGATTTACCGGGGCTACAACTGCATTTTTACTGGCACAAAAGGAACTTGGAGATGTAGTTTTAGTGGATATCCCTCAAGCGGAAAACCCTACAAAAGGAAAAGCATTGGATATGTTGGAAGCAAGTCCTGTTCAAGGATTTGATGCAAATATTACAGGTACTGCTAATTATGAGGATACACGTAATTCCGATATCGTCGTTATTACTGCCGGTATTGCCCGTAAACCGGGGATGAGCCGTGATGATTTGGTGCAAACAAACCAAAAGGTAATGAAAAGCGTTACACAGGAAATCGCAAAATATTCTCCTAACTGTACAATCGTTGTATTAACTAATCCTGTTGATGCGATGACTTACACAGTTTTCAAAGAATCCGGATTTCCTAAAAACCGGGTAATCGGTCAATCAGGTGTTCTTGATACTGCCCGTTTCCGTACCTTTGTTGCCCAAGAATTAAATCTTTCCGTTAAGGATGTTACAGGCTTTGTTTTGGGTGGCCACGGAGACGATATGGTTCCGCTTGTTCGCTATTCTTATGCCGGAGGTATTCCGCTTGAAACGTTAATTTCAAAAGATCGTTTGGATGCGATTGTTGAACGTACTAGAAAAGGCGGCGGAGAAATTGTTAACCTTTTAGGTAACGGCAGTGCATATTATGCTCCAGCTGCATCTTTAGTTGAAATGTGTGAAGCAATTCTTAAAGACCAACGCCGTGTTATTCCATCCATTGCTTATCTTGAAGGCGAGTTTGGCTACGAAGGAATTTATCTTGGCGTACCAACAATTCTTGGTGCAAATGGAATTGAAAAAATAATCGAGCTTGAACTAACGGCTGAAGAAAAAGCAGCATTAGATAAATCTGCTGAATCTGTTCGTAATGTAATGGCAGTTTTAGCATAATTTATAGGGAAATTCGGGGCCCCGGCCCCGAATTTTTTTCAAATAGTAAAATGAAATCGCTTACAATCAAGGGGGAATATGATGCTACTCGGTAAAAAAAGAAAGTTAGGAAGACAGATTTCAGAAATGACAGTCGGAGAAAAATTAGCATTAACTGAAAAAGTTGAAGATAGAGATCTCCTACTTTATTTAGGTCTTACAGATGATGCGAACCCGTTATTTATTCAGCATGACTATGCATCACAAACCCCATTTGAAAAACCGATTGTTCCGAGTATTATGCTCATGGGAATGATTACCTCAGCAATTTCTAAGTATTTACCCGGCCCGGGAAGCCATATTTTGAGCCAGGATATAGTGTTTCCCATGCCTGTTTATCATTACGGAACCATTCAATTTTTGTTTGAAGTAATTGAAGTGAATCATGAACAACATTATGTGGTAATCAATGTGGCAGGAAACAACGAAAAAGACGAAGTGGTAATAAATGGGCGATTGAAGGTGTGCCCTCCATACCGTTTAGAAGGGCTCGAGGGTCGGGCATTAGATAATTTTTGATTATTTTTTTTTGGGAATGTGAGTACATTCCTTTTTTTTTTTGCCAAATTGTGAAATGCTAAAAAGTGAGCATAATTTAAAATTTATATTATAATGAATATGGATACTTGGATATGGATGAAGGGGTTAATCTTTTATACACGGAGGATTTTATGAAGAATAAAGTACTTGTTGTGGATGATGAACAATCGATTGTAACCTTGCTTCAATATAATTTGGAGAAGGCAGGCTTTGATTGTCTTATTGCAATGGATGGCGAAGAAGGAAGAAGAATTGCCGAAACAGAGGCACCCGATATCATTGTATTAGATCTGATGCTGCCTAAATTAGACGGAATTGAAGTATGCAAGCAGCTTCGCCAGCAAAAGATTATGACCCCTATCTTAATGTTAACAGCAAAAGATGATGAGTTTGATAAAATATTAGGCCTTGAACTTGGTGCGGATGATTACATGATCAAACCGTTCAGCCCAAGAGAAGTAATTGCAAGAGTGAAAGCAATTTTAAGAAGAACACAAGTTACGGCCGAAAATATAGATGAAAGTTCCAAAGATGAGGAGCAGATTGAAATTGGGAAATTAAAAATTTTTCCTGAAAAATACGAAGCGTACTATATGAATGATCTTTTGGAATTTACGTTAAAGGAATTTGAATTGCTCGTTTACCTTGCTCAAAATAAAAATCGAGTTTTAACACGTGATCAATTATTAAGTGCGGTTTGGAATTATGATTTTGCAGGGGATACCCGGATTGTTGATGTTCATATTTCTCATTTAAGAGAAAAAATTGAGGAAGATACGAAAAAGCCTGCTTATATCAAAACGATTCGTGGTCTTGGCTATAAACTTGAGGAGCCAAAAGGAGAATGATAAAGTTTCGGACAAGGCTCCTAATTGCACTAATTACTTTCATTTGCATTGTATTTGTTGGATTAGGAATATTAATCGGTCAGTTATTTAAAAACACTTACTTGAATTCCTTTAATGACCGCCTTGTACTATCCATTAGTTTATGTATAGCATTAATCATTATTATTTTATTTGCCATTAGACTCACAACAAGATATACAAAACCAATAGAATCCGCGGCGAATGTTGCAATTGAACTGGCAAATGGAAATTATCGGGCCAGAACAACTGTTGACCGAATGGATGAAACCGGGAAGTTGGGTACTGCTATTAATATGCTGGCTCAAAACCTCCAAGAGATGGTAAAGGCCCAAGAAATGCAGCAGGACCGCTTAACTGCACTGATTGAAAACATGGGAGCGGGGTTAGTTTTAATTGATAGCCGTGGATTTATTAATCTTGTAAATAAGGGCTATATCGATATCTTCCATGTAAATCCAGTGGATTTATTATTTAAACTTTATTATGAAGTTATCGATCAAGAAGAAATTTGCCAGTTAGTTGCGGAAGTTTTTAGAACTGAAAAAAAAGTAAGCAAACAAATACTTGTACCGTTATTGATTGAGAGAAAATACTTTGTTGTTTATGGCGTCCCAATTATTGGATCAAACAATGTGTGGAAGGGAGTATTGCTCGTATTCCACGATATAACAGAATTAAAAAAACTTGAGCAAATGCGAAAGGACTTTGTCGCCAACGTGTCTCATGAATTAAAAACACCTGTCACATCTATTAAAGGCTTTACAGAAACTCTCTTAGATGGGGCCATGGATAATAAAGAAACTTTAGAAGCTTTTCTCTCAATAATTTTAAAAGAAAGTGACCGGCTTCAAACTCTTATTCAGGATTTACTTGACCTTTCAAAAATCGAGCAGCAAGGCTTCGAGTTAGCAATTCAGGAATTTGATTTACGCGTATTGCTTGAAGAGGTGATTACAATGCTCAATGGAAAGGCGGAAGCAAAGGAAATTCAGATTGAACTTATAAGTAAGCAGGAAAATGTACTAATCCAAGGTGATGTAAATCGTTTAAAGCAGGTATTCATCAATTTGATTGCCAATGCTATTACCTACACTCCATCAGGAGGGTTTGTAAAAGTCATCCTTCTCGAACACCGTGAAACAGTAAGGATACACGTGAAAGATTCCGGTGTTGGGATCGATAAAGAAGAAATTCCGCGTATTTTTGAACGCTTCTATCGAGTGGATCGTGCAAGAAGTCGAAACTCGGGTGGAACAGGCCTTGGCCTTGCGATCGTTAAACATTTAGTTGAAGCTCATCGTGGAATGATTAACGTACGAAGTGATGTTGGCGAAGGCAGTGAGTTTATCATTGAACTCCATAAATATTTAAAATGACTTTGGAGAGGGTTTTTGAAACATCATAAAATTTACAAAGGTTTTACAATTCCTTTATGCTTAATTAATATTCAAGTTTTATGATACTTATTGAAAGCCCCTATCCAAGGAGCCATGAAAAAGACAAAAGCAGACCCCGCTTTTGTCTTTTTCACTTTCATGAAGCAATCCAAAAAGTCCGTTATTTTCTTTTCCATTTCATCTCGTGATAAAATGGAAAAGAAAATAACGGACTTTTTTAGTACATAATTTGTGATTTTATAAATGGAGGAAAATATGGATAAAAAGAAACTTGTGCTAATTGACGGGAACAGTATTGCTTATCGTGCTTTTTTTGCACTGCCCCTGCTAAATAATGATAAAGGAATTCATACGAATGCTGTTTATGGTTTTACCATGATGTTAATGAAAATTATTGAAGATGAAAAGCCCACCCATATACTCGTTGCATTCGATGCCGGAAAAACGACGTTTCGCCATAAAACCTTTGGAGAGTATAAAGGTGGAAGGCAAAAAACACCACCTGAATTATCGGAGCAATTTCCGTTTATCCGTGAACTTCTAGATGCATATGGAATTTCAAGATATGAGCTAGAAAATTATGAGGCGGATGATATTATTGGTACCCTTTCTTTGACAGCTGAAAAAGATGGATATGAGGTAAAAGTTATTTCCGGAGACAAGGATTTAACACAGCTGGCTTCTGATAAAACGACTGTAGGGATTACAAGAAAAGGGATAACTGACATTGAAGAATATACACCGGACCATGTACAAGAAAAGTACGGTCTTACCCCTCTTCAGATTATTGACATGAAAGGCCTAATGGGTGATACCTCTGACAATATTCCAGGAGTTCCCGGTGTGGGTGAAAAAACAGCAATTAAGCTGTTAAAAGAGTATTCCACACTTGAAAACTTGTTAAATTCTATTAATCAAGTTAATGGCAATAAGTTGAAGGAAAAGCTGGAAGAATTTAAAGACCAAGCGTTAATGAGCAAAGAACTTGCTACCATCGAAAGGGAAGCCCCTGTAGAAATTTCATTCGAAAATATTGAATATGAGGGCTTTACGAGAGAGAAAGTGCAGCCTTTATTTAAAGAATTGGGCTTTCATTCGCTGCTGGACAAGCTTGGAGAAGATCACGCTGTTCCTGAATCGTATGACCTTGAAGAGATCGAATATCAGATACCTCATGAAATTACTGCAGAAATATTTGCGGACGATAATTATTTTTATGTTGAAATCCTTGATGATAATTATCATTATTCAGATATTATCGGCTTTTCGATAGTAAATGAAAAAGGCCATTTTTATTTACCGACTGAAAAAGCATTGCAATCAGTAGCGTTTAAAAAATGGGCGGAAGATGCAGGGAAGAAGAAAACGGTTTATGATGTAAAGCGGTCGGAAGTATCCCTTAGAAGGCAGAACATTCATTTAAGGGGCGTTGAGTTTGATACCTTGATTGCCTCCTATATTATCGATGCGTCCGAGAACATCGAAGGTCTCTCATCGATTACAAAAAGATACGATGTGCAAACTATCCAATCGGACGAATCGTTTTATGGAAAAGGTGCGAAGCGAAGAATTCCTGAAACGGCTAAGCTTGCTGAACATTTGGTTCGTAAAAGTTTAGCGATGTCCGATATAAGAGATAAATTGGAAAATGATTTAAGGAGAAATGAGCAATACGAGTTATTTGCAGAGTTAGAAATGCCTTTAGCCCTCATATTAGCAGATATGGAATCCTGTGGAGTGAAAGTTGATCATAATCGTCTGCGCTTGATGGGAATTGAGTTAAATGAGCGGCTGGTAGAAATCGAAAAGACGATTCACAGTTTGGCAGGTGAGAAATTTAATATTAACTCGCCGAAACAATTAGGGGTTATTTTATTCGAAAAATTAAACCTTCAATCCTTTAAGAAAACGAAAACTGGTTATTCGACATCTGCCGATGTGCTGGAAAAGTTGGCTCCTGACCATGAAATCATTGAGCATATTCTCCTTTATAGACAACTGGGAAAACTTCAGTCAACCTATATTGAGGGCTTACTGAAAGTAATCGATCCGAAAACGGAAAAGGTTCATACTAGATTTCAACAAACATTAACAGCAACAGGTAGGTTAAGTTCAATTGATCCCAACCTGCAAAACATACCAATACGTCTTGAGGAAGGCAGAAAGATTCGTCAAGCGTTTGTACCTTCTGAAAAGGACTGGGTTATTTTTGCCGCTGATTATTCGCAAATTGAACTGCGTGTACTGGCGGATATTGCAGGTGATGAGAAGCTCATTCAGGCATTTAAAGATGACCTGGATATTCACACAAAAACTGCTATGGAAGTTTTCCATGTAAACGAGGAAGAGGTAACCTCTAATATGAGGCGTCAGGCAAAAGCGGTTAACTTTGGAATTGTTTACGGAATCAGTGATTATGGGCTATCACAAAGCCTGGGGATTACACGGAAGGAAGCTGGCAAATTTATTGAGCGTTATCTAGATAGTTATCCAGGTGTAAAAGAATACATGGATGATATTATTCAGATAGCAAAACAAAAAGGCTATGTTTCTACCTTGATGCAAAGAAGGCGATATATTCCTGAAATAACTAGTCGTAATTTTAACCTGAGAAGCTTTGCTGAAAGAACGGCCATGAACACTCCGATCCAAGGAAGCGCCGCTGATATTATTAAAAAGGCAATGATTGATATGGATGCTGCGTTAAAAGATCAAGGACTAAAATCCCGTTTATTACTTCAGGTACATGATGAATTGATTTTTGAAGCACCGCAGGATGAGGTGGAAATACTAAAGAAATTGGTTCCTGATGTGATGGAGAATGCCTTAGAACTTAAAGTACCTTTAAAAGTGGATTATGCTTATGGCGCAACGTGGTTTGATGCAAAATAAAAGGGGGATCTGAATGCCTGAACTGCCTGAGGTTGAGACTGTCAGAAAAACGCTAATAAAGCTTGTTTCTAATAAAAAAATTGAGAATGTAACGGTCTATTGGCCGAAAATCATAAAAAATCCTGTAGAGGCAGAACAATTCATCGATGCCTTAAAAGGGGAGACTATTGAGGATGTGGGCAGAAGAGGGAAATTTTTAATTCTCTATACTGAAACTTATGCCTTAGTATCCCATTTGCGTATGGAAGGAAAATACGGGTTATACTCAAAAGAAGATCCATTTGATAAGCATACCCATGTTATTTTTCACTTTACGGATGGTACCGAATTAAGGTACAGGGATGTTCGTAAATTTGGAACGATGCACTTATTTAGAAAAGGGGAGGAATTTCAAAAGCCTCCGTTGCTCGAGCTTGGCCCTGAACCGTTTGAAGAAAGATTTACTCATGATTATTTGGGAAAAAAGCTTGGAAAGACCAATCGGAAGGTAAAACCGGCCCTATTGGATCAAAAAATCCTAGTCGGTCTTGGCAATATCTATGTGGATGAGGCTTTATTTCGCGCAGGAATACATCCGGAGAGACCTGCTAATACACTAAATGAAGAAGAAATAGCCACCCTTCATCGAGAAATTGTTAAAACATTAAATGAAGCAGTCAAAAAGGGCGGAAGCACCATCCGTTCCTACGTGAATTCTCAGGGAGAAATCGGTATGTTTCAGCTCGAGTTATATGCATACGGCCGAAAAGGCAAAGAATGCAAAAGGTGTAGAACCCCGCTTGAAAAAACGACAGTTGGCGGCCGGGGAACCCATTTTTGTCCGAATTGTCAGAAGCTATAAGCCCGGAGAATAGTCTTCTATAGTGCACCGTACACTTTCGCTTTTCTTATTAACATAGGATAGGCTCCTTCCATATACTATCGTAGTGATTGACAGGAAGGAGCCCAAAACATTATGTTTCAATTGTTCTCACTTCTTATACTAGCTTTCGCTCTCAGTCTTGATAGCTTTAGTGTAGGATTTACTTATGGATTGAGGCAAATGGTAATGCCATTTAAGTCTGTGCTCATTATTGCAAGCTGCTCGGCTATTTCCATGATGCTTGCTGTGTCAATCGGACATGGTCTCGCGAAAATTTTATCACCGGGCATCACGGCAAGTCTGGGCGGAGTTATTCTTATAGCTCTAGGTGCCGGAGTTTTGTATCAATTTTTTCGGCCGGAGAAGGAAAAGGATAAGCAAGAACATGAAAAAACTATTGTAAATTTGGAAATTCGCTCACTTGGTTTAGCTATAAATATATTAAAAAAACCAATGTCTGCCGATTTTGATAAATCTGGGGCAATAACAGGAATTGAAGCACTAATGCTTGGTTTTGCTTTGTCACTTGATTCCTTCGGGGCAGGAATTGGAGCGTCTCTGCTTGGATATTCTCCATACTATTTGGCATTCACAGTCGCAATAATGAGCTCATTATTCGTTCTATTAGGGATAAAAAGCGGAGCATTTTTCCACCGTTTTGAGTGGATTCAAAAGTTTACCTTTTTACCCGGAATTTTATTAATGTTGATTGGAATTTGGAAAATATTTTAACCGAGAAAGGAAGAGCACATGTCCCTAGTGATTGGTTTAACAGGCGGAATAGCCAGTGGAAAAAGCACAGTATCAAATATGTTAAAGGAAATGAACATTACAGTAATCGATGCAGATGTCGAAGCACGCCTTGCAGTTCAAAAGGGAGAACCTGCTTACACTAAAATTATTAATGTGTTTAGTCATGATATTTTACTGCCGAATGAAGAAATAGACAGGCAAAAGTTAGGCTCAATCATATTTCATGATAGTGAAAAAAGACAGCAACTAAATGAAATCGTTCACCCGGAAGTTAGAAAAAGAATGAAACGGAAAATTGAAGATGCCAATCAGAACCGGGAAGAAATAGTTGTCTTAGATATTCCTCTTTTATTTGAAAGCAAATTAACGTATATGGTAGATAAAACACTCCTTGTCTATGTGGATAGAAGCATTCAACTGCAAAGATTAATGGAAAGAAATAACCTATCAGCCACGGAAGCTGAGGCCAGGGTGAATTCCCAAATGCCGCTTTCAGAAAAAGTTGGTTTGGCCGATGCCGTTATTAACAATAACGGCTCAATCCAAGAAACAAAGGAACAACTACATGAAGTGTTTAATCAATGGAAAATTAATAAGAAAAATAGATAGTTTAAAAGGAGAAGAGACAGCCTCTGCTCCTTTTTTTGTCCATAAAAAGGAGTATTTCCATGCCGTTAAAAAATCTGAATTATAAAACATTAAAAATCCGCAGTTTATTTATCGCATTTTAGATTAAATATGTTATACTAATTATAATAAAACAAGTTAAAAGTATAACATTAATGCGGAAGGGGCCGTAAAATGAAAACAAGAATAGCAATTAACGGTTTTGGGAGAATCGGAAGGATGGTTTTTAGAAAAGCGATCCTTGAAAATAAACTTGAAGTTATAGCCATTAATGCGAGCTATCCTGCAGAGACTTTAGCTCATTTAATTAAATATGATACAAACCATGGACCTTTTGATGGGGAAGTTATCCCATTTGATAATGAGTTAATTGTAAATGGAAAAAGAATTAAGTTATTAAATTATCGAAATCCAGAGGAACTTCCATGGAAAGAATTAAACATCGATTTGGTTATAGAAGCGACTGGAAAATTTAATTCTCGCGATAAGGCTGCGCTTCACTTGGATGCAGGGGCAAAAAAGGTTATCCTTACAGCACCAGGTAAAAATGAAGATGTTACAATTGTTATGGGTGTAAATGATGAAATGCTTAATATCGACCAACATGATATTATTTCAAATGCATCCTGTACAACCAACTGCCTGGCGCCTGTTGCAAAAGTATTGGATGAAAGATTTGGCATTGAATGCGGATTAATGACGACAATCCATGCCTACACCAATGATCAAAAGAATATTGATAATCCACATAAAGATTTACGTAGAGCGAGGGCTTGCGGACAAAACATCATCCCGACAACGACAGGCGCTGCAAAAGCCTTGTCACTGGTAATGCCGCAGTTGCAAGGTAAGATGCATGGAATGGCGCTTCGAGTACCAACACCAAATGTATCTCTTGTGGATTTAGTTGTAGACCTTAAGCAGGATGTCACTGTGGACGACATTAATAATGCCTTTATTGATGCTTCACATAGCTCGTTAAAAGGCATTCTCGAATTTACAATGGAACCGCTTGTGTCAGTCGATTTCAATACCAATCAACATTCAGCTATCATAGACGGGCTGTCAACGATGGTAATGGGAACAAGAAAAGTTAAAGTATTGGCTTGGTATGACAATGAATGGGGATATTCGTCACGTGTAGTCGATCTAGCCCTATATGTTGCAGAAGAAATGGCAAAAACCGCTCAGGTTAAGGTTGGTTAAATAAAAAAGCTTGGGCGGCAGTCCAGGGCCTTTTGACTTGAGCCTAAAAGCGAAGCTAGGAAAAAATTGCTGTCGATAGACAGCTTTTTTTCGTAGCTAAAAACACAAAACAGAATAAAATAATTTTGAAAGTGTTATTTTTTTTGTAGAAAAATGAAGATAATGCCATTCGATCTTCGTTACATTATTAGACTTTTAAAAATTTTAGTTTGATAGGTTGCAAAAAAAATATAAACAAAGTATACTAGTCATCGTGAACTTCTTGAAATTAGGTAGCGATTAATTACTTAAAGGGTTAGGACCTCTCTGGACTAACTTTCCCCCGTGGTAGTTACTTTGGTACCGTCAATAACAGGATTTCAAGATCGAAGCGGAAAAAGGTTAGAGGGGGAAATAAGAATATGGAAACAATGGGACGTCACGTTATCTCTGAATTATGGGGATGCGATTTTGAAAAATTGAATGATATGGATTTTATTGAACAAACTTTTGTTGAAGCAGCACTTAAATCAGGGGCGGAAATCCGCGAAGTAGCTTTTCATAAATTTGCACCTCAAGGTGTGAGCGGTGTTGTTATTATTTCTGAATCGCATCTAACAATTCACAGCTTTCCTGAACATGGTTATGCAAGCATTGATGTGTATACATGCGGCGATTTGAATCCAAATGTTGCTGCTGATTATATTGCTGAAGCACTTAATGCTCAAACCCGTGAAAATATTGAAATCCCGCGCGGTATGGGTCCTGTAAATGTAAAACAGGCAAAAGTTCTTTAATTAATTATAAAAATGACCCTACAAAGAGGTGTATGAAACCATACATCTCTTTTTATTTTCTCTCCGAATGTGTAAACTAAGAAAAAAGGGATTAACTATTGGAGGAAAGTCATGGCTATTTTTGGGAACTTATTTTTACGATTCAGTAAACAAATTGAAACGTCTGATTCATTTTCGGATGAACAGCTAAAGACACATTATTATAAGGCGAACTTTAACCAGCTTTTTCAAACAGTTGAAAAGCTGTTTCATGATGATGCGGATTGCCGTATAACCACCGTTTCAAAAGAACATGGAGAAATCGCTGTTGAAGTCACTAAACCTTTTTCCTGTTTTCTTATCGTTACTGTTGTAACTGAAAGACCTTTGGAGACTGCTGTAGACTTCAAAATTTCAACAGAACGCTTTTCAGTAGGTGGTAATTATCCCGCTTTAAAGAAGCGGATTATCTCCTATTATGAACGGCTAAACCAACTACATACATTTATAAGAACAGGAAAAAACAGATAATACTTGTACTTGTGTTCGGATTTTCTTTTTAATAAGATAATAGTAAGAATACTGCTATGGTTTTATTCGGATTTACCGGATAGATTTGGAGCTGATTAATCATGAAATGCCCATCATGTCAAAATTACGGTACACGTGTCCTTGATTCCCGCCCTGTTGATGAGGGGCGAGCAACAAGAAGAAGACGGGAATGTGAAGAATGTGGCTATCGCTTTACAACATTTGAGAAGATTGAAGAAATCCCGCTGATTGTTGTAAAGAAAGAAGGTACAAGAGAGGAATTTAGCCGTGATAAAATCTTAAGAGGCCTTATTAAGGCATGTGAAAAGCGTCCTGTTGCCTTAAAGGAATTAGAAGATATAACCCAAGGTGTTGAAAAAGAACTACGTAATCAAGGAGTTTCTGAGATAAAAAGTGAGTTAGTTGGGGAAATGGTAATGGACAGGCTGGCACATGTAGATGAGGTCGCATACGTCCGCTTCGCTTCTGTTTACCGTCAATTTAAGGATATTAACGTATTTATTGAAGAATTAAAGGAATTGATAAAGAAAGAGAAATCTTAAGGAGCTAAAGCGGTCTTTAGCTCTTTTTTATAGGAAAGGTTTGAAAAATATGGTGCAGCATTGGCAGGAACTCGTTCCTATCGACCGTTATATTGTAGCGGCAAATGGTTTGCTGCATGAATATGATCGCAAAGTGCTGACGTTTTTATATCAGCCTTTGATTGGATCAGTTTGCTTTAGTTTGTATATGACTCTATGGGCAGAACTGGAGGAAAATCGCTTATGGTCCGAATCCTCAACCCATCATCTTTTAATGAATCTATTAGGATTGAATTTAAGGGATATTTACGAAGCACGTTTGAAATTGGAAGGAATTGGGTTGCTAAAAACGTTTGTCAAAACAGATGAAGGAGAACGATCATTTATTTATGAGCTTCATCCACCATTAAACCCTGAGCAGTTTTTTCTAGATGGTATGTTAAATATTTATTTATACAGAAAAATTGGGAAAAATCATTTTGCAAGACTTAAACGATTTTTTAGCGATCAACAAAAACCTAAGGAAATTGAGTTTATTGATGTCACAAGAGCATTCCAAGATGTGTTTGAATCAGCCACTCCGGGCAGTCTCCAATATCTTCAGGACATCTCCGGGGAATTTGAAGCCAATGTGAATCAGCAATTTATTGGCAGAAAGGATCCTCAGTCAGTGCAAATTAATACCAATACCTTTGATTTTGATCTGCTGATGGCTGGTTTAAATGAATCGCTTGTTCCTAAAAAGGCTCTGACTCCAAAAATTAAAGAGGTAGTTAGCAATCTTGCCTTTCTTTATACCATCGATCCCATTCAAATGAAAAATATCATATTGGGTGCCATTAATGAAAACAGCGAAATCGATATCGACGAATTGCGAAAAGGTGCCCGGGACTGGTATCAATATGTAAACTATGATCAGTTACCTAACCTTATTGAGAGGACACAGCCTTCCAAACATCAAGTTCAATTAACAGAGCCGAAAACACAGGAAGAAAAATTAGTACGCTACTTGGAAACCACCTCGCCGCTTCAATTTTTAAAGGATCTCTCAGGCGGTGGAGAGCCTTCTCGTTCTGATATTCAAATCGTCGAAGATGTGATGTTCAAACAAAAGCTTTTACCTGGTGTTATCAATGTGTTGATTCATTTTGTGATGTTAAGAACGGATATGAAATTCACAAAAGGTTATGTTGAAAAATTAGCCGGTCACTGGGCAAGAAAACAGGTTAAAACGGTAAAAGAGGCAATGGACTTGGCGAAGAAGGAACATAACACCTATGTTGGCTGGGGCGATGGAAAAAAAACCGGGAAATCTACAAAACAAAAGCCTATTCGGACAGAGGTTCTTCCTGATTGGTTTGATGAGAATTCTAAAGAAGCTGTTAAAGATACTACAAATGGGACCAATTCTGAACTTGAAGCAAAAAAGCGAGCCATTGAAGAAAAATTAAAGGCATTCCGAAAATAGGCGGTGATGAAATATGGAAAGGATTAACCAAACATTGAAACGTTTAGCCTCAAATGAAAACTTTCAAAAACGTTATGAAAAAATGCGTAATGACACACTAAAGCATCCTGATATCAATGCTTTTTTAACAAAGCATCAGAATTTAATTTCCCAACAGATGATTGATAAAAGCTTGATTAAATTGTACGAGTATACCAATCAAAGTAAGGAATGTGACAGTTGCCCAAGTCTTGAGGGATGTATCAATATTATGAAAGGGTACCACCCTGAATTAGTATTAACACGCAATACAATCGATGTTGTTTATGAACGTTGTCCAAGAAAAATCATGGATGATGAAAAAAGGAAAAATCAACAGCTAATTCGTAGCCTGTATGTACCTAGAGACATTTTGGAAGCTTCGTTTGAGGACATTGAAGGAGATTCCGGCAGGCTCGATGCAGTCGACAAGGCCGCCACTTTTTTAATGAATTACGAGATAAATAAAAAGCAAAAAGGCCTATATCTCTATGGGAAGTTTGGAGTAGGGAAGTCTTATTTGTTAGGCGCAATCGCAAATGAGCTTGCAAAAAAACGTATTTCATCCATGATTGTCTATGTTCCGGAGCTATTGAGAGAGATGAAAAGTGCTATCGCCGATTCAACTTTAAACGGAAAAATAGAAGCCCTAAAAAAAGAGCCAATCCTCATGTTTGATGATATAGGCGCTGAAGCTGTATCCAGCTGGACCAGAGACGAAGTTTTAGGCCCGATTTTGCAATTTCGGATGCTTGAAAACCTTCCAACCTTTTTCACTTCGAATTTTGACTTTCAAGAACTGGAGCATCATTTAACCTATAGCCAGCGCGGGGAAGAAGAGAAAATGAAAGCAAGGAGAATCATGGAAAGAATTCGAAGCTTAAGCGAACCGGTTTTAGTAGACGGCCCGAACCGACGGACTTAAGGTTAATAGAATTATGAATTAGGATTGCCGAACAAGGTCGGCAGTCCTTTTTCTTTTGTGCCAACTTCTATTTTGGTCAAGTTCCCCATATATATTAAAACAAGATTTGGTCTAAGGGGGGATTTGGTTGGCAGAAATCATCTTCCAAAGCAAGATGGATGCAATCAGGTTTTATAATCACTTGCTGAAGTGTTTATCATATAATCCGGCAAATAATGAAATTCTTCTTTATGAAGATCGAAATATAGTGAAAATTATGGATGGCAACCTGTCTTTGGCTGTAATGAAAAAGACGAAGGATGCATTTTACGAGTTTATTATGAAAATAAAGCAAGATGATTGGCTAAGAGGCATCTTAAAGGAACATTATTACTATGAGGATCCGGAAGAGCAGCAGCAAATATTGGAGATTATCTATACCATCCTTGAAGGGCAAAGAGAGGATTTAGCTGCCTTCTTAAAAGAAACCAGCGAAGAGCCGAATATCAGAGCTGCCATTGAGCAAATTTTTCATGACAATGTTTCGTTTTCTGTTGATTCCTTTCTTAAGTTCCGCTTACGCTCTTACCTTCAGAGGTTGAAAAATTATGTGGAAATTTCGATTGATGAATATAAGATGGAGCAGGAATATCAAATGTTTGTTCAAACACTCAGGGAATTCTTAGCAAACCGTGAACCTAAAATGGACATTCTTCATTTATTGTTTGATGAAGAAATTACCTTTTACACTGAAGAATTTGATGAAATCAAACGGGGAGAACTAATCAAAATGGTGGATCGCAAATTACTGGTTAATCATCCGGTTTATGTTGATTCCGTTTCGATTGCACCGTTATTATCGCTTGCACCGACGACGATTTTTCTTTATGCAAAAAATCCTGATGAACCGCTCATCAGAACAATTAAAAATATCTTTGAAGAAAGAGTCACAATTAAATCATTTGATGCTCTCCGTAGTACAAAGAAGTTGCTTCTTAAAGACGATACTGCATCGGAGAATCATGGATAAAAACTAAAAAATATTGCAATAATGAAAATTATCAGGTTTAAGTCCCTTGATTTTTAAAATGTTAATTATTATAATAAACTACATAGTCAATAATTACAGCAAAAGTAATGATAAGGAAAACAGTATTTTTTTACGGATATTAGAGAGGGAGAGCTTGGCTGAAAATCTCCTATCACGGAATCAATACTTACCACCTTTAAACTTCGGCAGTGAACACTTCAGAATGATCATGGGGTAAGTAATCGCTGACGGCCACAACCGTTACCTGACCTAAAGTCAATTTTAATGAGTATTTTTCATTTTTTAAAATTGAAAAATTGGGTGGAACCACGTGTTAATCAAAACTCGTCCCTTTTCCAGGGACGGGTTTTTTTATTTTTAAAGCGATATTTGGGCTCTGTTCTACAAATTACGCTTAATTAAAAAGGAGGAATTACCATGTCAGACGTTGTTAAGATTTCGTTTCCGGATGGGGCAGTAAAGGAGTTTCCAAAAGGGACAACAACGGAAGATATTGCTGCATCCATTAGCCCGGGCTTAAAGAAAAAAGCAATTGCAGGTAAATGGAACGGTCAAATGTTTGATCTTCGCCGTCCAATCCTTGTAGACGGTTCAATAGAAATTGTTACAGCTGATTCAAAGGATGCGCTAGAAGTTTTGCGCCATAGTACAGCACATCTAATGGCTCAAGCGATTAAAAGATTGTATCCAAAAGTAAATCTTGGTGTGGGTCCGGTCATTGAAGGCGGTTTTTATTATGATATCGATCTTGACGAATCGTTAACTCCTGAAGACCTGCCGAAGATTGAAAAAGAAATGGCGAAAATCGTCAATGAAAACATTGAGGTTGTTCGCAAAGAGGTCAGCCGTGCTGAAGCGGTTCAGCTTTTTAAAGAAGCTCATGATCCATACAAGCTGGAACTCATTGAAGCGATTCCTGATGAGGAAACAGTAACAATCTATGAACAAGGTGATTTTTTTGACCTTTGCCGTGGAATCCATGTACCGTCAACCGGTAAAATCAAGGAATTTAAACTATTGAGTATTGCGGGTGCTTATTGGCGCGGAGACAGCAATAATAAAATGCTGCAGCGGATTTATGGCACAGCATTCTTTAAGAAAGAGGAGTTGGCGGAGCATCTCCGCTTGTTAGAAGAGGCGAAAGAGCGGGACCATCGCAAGCTTGGTAAAGAGTTAAACCTTTTCACAAATTCACAAAAGGTAGGACAGGGACTTCCAATCTGGATGCCTAAAGGGGCAACAATTCGCCGGATCGTCGAGCGTTATATTGTCGATAAAGAGGTACGCCTTGGCTATGACCATGTCTATACTCCTGTGATGGGAAGTGTCGATCTTTATAAAACTTCCGGACACTGGGATCATTACCAAGATGATATGTTCCCTGTTATGGAAATGGATAATGAACAACTTGTCCTTCGTCCAATGAACTGTCCTCACCATATGATGGTTTATAAAAATGGTATTCACAGCTACCGTGAGCTTCCGATTCGGATCGCCGAGCTTGGCTTAATGCACCGTTATGAAATGTCCGGTGCTCTATCCGGCTTGCAGCGCGTTCGCGGAATGACATTAAATGATGCCCATATCTTCGTACGCCCGGATCAAATTAAAGAAGAGTTCCAACGCGTTGTTCGGTTAGTGTTGGATGTTTATAAAGACTTTGATTTAAAGGATTATTCTTTCCGATTATCTTATCGTGATCCTCAGGATAAAGCGAAATATTTCGATGATGATTCGATGTGGGAAAAAGCACAAAGTATGCTTAAAGAAGCAATGGATGATCTTGGTTTAGATTATTTCGAAGCAGAAGGAGAAGCGGCATTCTACGGCCCTAAACTCGATGTTCAAGTAAGAACGGCTTTAGGTAAGGATGAAACACTTTCAACTGTTCAATTAGATTTCTTGCTTCCTGAACGATTCGATTTATCCTATGTTGGCGAAGATGGTAAACAGCATCGCCCTGTTGTTATTCACCGTGGTGTCGTTTCCACTATGGAACGTTTCGTTGCTTTCCTTATTGAGGAATACAAAGGGGCATTCCCAACCTGGCTTTCTCCTGTTCAGGTACAGGTGATCCCTGTTTCGCCGGGAGTCCATTTCGAGTATGCAAAGCAAGTTCAGGAACAGCTTCAAAATGAAGGATTCCGGGTAGAATTAGATGGCCGTGATGAAAAAATCGGCTATAAAATCCGTGAAGCACAAATGCAAAAAATTCCATATATGCTCGTTGTCGGTGATAAAGAAGTGGAAGATAATGCCGTTAACGTCCGCAAATATGGGGAGCAAAACTCAGAAACAAAGCCATTTGCAGAGTTTCTTGCTTCGTTAAAAGCAGAAGTTTCAAGAGGATAAAAATAAAAAGAAGAGAGGGCAGCCTCTCTTCTTTTATGAAAAAATAAAAATAAACCTATTGAATAATTCTATTATTTTTGCTACAATACATTTCGTTGTCATATAAATATTCGTTTGACATTACGTCTTTGTTTATGATATAGTAACTAAGGTATAAAAATAGAATACGATTTTGGGAAAAGAAGAAGCACCCGCTTCTCACCTGATTGACGCGAATAGGCAGTTGGCAGGTTATTACGTGAACAATTGATTCATTAATGATGTTTCGTAAAGTGTGGGTGTTTTCATCCGCACTTTTTTGTTTGTGTATTTAAACAAAGCACTGCTTAATATTTGTCGATTCAGCAAGGTGTCAAGTGTCAGGTTTGAAAAGGGAGCCTTTTCTAAAAGCACCATCTTGACCCTTTCGTTGTATTCACATTAACCTTGGAGGTGGCTAATTATTAGCAAAGACATGTTGTTAAATGAAGGCATTCGCGCTCGCGAAATTCGCCTAATTGATCAAAATGGCGAACAGTTGGGGATTAAAACCAAAACTGAAGCCTTGGAGATTGCCGGACGAGTGAATCTTGATTTGGTACTTGTAGCACCAAATGCAAAGCCTCCGGTAGGCCGCATTATGGATTATGGCAAATTTAAATTCGAGCAGCAGAAGAAAGAAAAAGAGGCTCGTAAGAATCAAAAAATCATTACTACTAAAGAAGTTCGTCTAAGCCCGACAATTGATGAGCATGACTTTAATACAAAGCTTCGCAATGCCATTAAGTTTTTGGAAAAAGGCGACAAGGTAAAAGCTTCAATCCGTTTCAAGGGCCGGGCGATTACCCATAAAGAAATCGGTCAACGTGTTTTAGATCGTTTTTCTGAAGCGTGCAAAGAAGTGGCGACCATCGAGTCACATCCGAAAATGGATGGACGGAGCATGTTCCTGGTTTTAGCACCTAAAATCGACAAGTAATAAGGAGGATATCCCAATGCCAAAAATGAAAACTCACCGTGGCGCTGCAAAGCGTTTCAAGAAAACTGGTTCTGGTAAATTAAAGCGTGACCACGCTTATACAAGTCACTTATTTGCAAACAAATCCACAAAAGCAAAGCGTAAGCTTCGCAAATCAGCACTTATTTCTAAAGGCGATTTCAGACGCATTCGTCAATTATTAACTTACATGAAGTAAAACTAGAAGTGATCGATTTATATAGGAGGGAATTACATGCCACGTGTAAAAGGCGGTACAGTTACGCGCAAGCGTCGTAAAAAAGTTCTTAAATTAGCAAAAGGTTATTACGGTTCCAAACATACATTATATAAAGTTGCTAACCAACAGGTTATGAAATCATTAATGTATGCATTCCGCGACCGTCGCCAGAAAAAACGCGACTTCCGCAAACTTTGGATTACTCGTATCAATGCAGCAGCTCGTATGAACGGTCTTTCTTATAGCCGTTTAATGCATGGCTTAAAGCTTGCTGGTATCGAAGTAAACCGCAAAATGCTTGCTGAATTAGCAGTAAGTGATGCAAACGCATTTGCTGAATTCGCAAATGTTGCAAAACAACAATATAACAAGTAATTTTTTAAAAAGCCATTCTCTAATCGGGAATGGCTTTTTCTATAAGGGGATTGGAGAATGGATATAAAGACATTACTATTCGTGGCATATTTGCTGATGAACATAATTGGACTTTTTATCATGCAGATTGATAAAAATAGGGCCATAAAGCACCAGTACCGAATTCGTGAGAAAACGCTATGGCTTGTCGCATTATTTGGCGGCGCAGTTGGAACTACCATGGGGATGCAGATATACCGCCATAAAACAAAGCATTTGTCGTTTAAAATTGGTTTTCCGTTGCTTGCAATAGTTGAAATAATTCTTTTCATCTATTTTTCTGTTTAAAAGCCGCTGAAATGCGGCTAATTTTTTTGCAGTAATTCATTAACTGGAATTTTCCAAATGATTTCCGCTTTAGGATAGTGCACATGGATTTTTTTCTCCATAAAATTAAAGTCTTCTTTGACTAACCCCTTTAATGAGGATGTGTTTTGCGGCCAAATCGAAATGGAGACTACATCGAAGGTGTCATCAGTTGCCCCCAGATATTTCTCACCGGCAAATACAACACCCTTATAGGTAAGCAAAAAATTCTTTCTGACATCTTCATTGTCAAGAAGCAAAAAACGTTTTTGCCTTCTCGCAGTCTCGAACCTTCTATTAGAAGTAAAAAAAGGTTTTAAGGTAAAATAAAAAAAGAAAATAATGAAGGACAATAAGACAATGCGCAGCAACCAAATCATTGGTTAAGCCTCCCAGCCATTTTTCCTTTCATACGATTCGCAAAGTAAAAAGTTTCAAAAGTTTTTTGTTTTGATATAATTTTTAAAAGGAGTGATAGAAATAATGCAGCTTGAAAAATTGTTCAAAATGCAAAAAGCATTAGATGCTCATATTGAAGAAAAGCATCAGCTTCAGGATGAGGATTTATTTAACAGAAAGGTTCTTGCATTGCTTGTTGAAATCGGAGAATTAGCAAATGAAACCCGGTGTTTTAAGTTTTGGAGTGTAAAACCTTCTTCAGCAAAAGAAGTGGTTTTAGAGGAGTTTGTCGATGGCATTCATTTTATTTTATCGCTCGGGATTGAATGCGGGTTCGATGAAAAATCAGTTCTTTTGGAAGAAAAACAGCTGCTTGCAAATGTAAACGAGCAATTCCTTCTGGTTTATGAAATGATTTGCAGTTTTCGCACGAGCAAAGAGATTAATGATTTTATTCGATTGTTCGAAGCATATTTCCATTTGGCCTCACTACTTGGATTGACAAAGAAAGAAATAGAACAAGCATATTTTAAGAAAAACGAAGTAAATTATGTAAGACAGCAAAATAACTATTAGCAGAAAAATTTGTAAATAATTCGGTTAAATCTGTATAATGAATGCGTACATACATAAAGGAGGCGAAACAATGGCAAATTTAGATGAAACGTTAACAATGCTTAAAGACTTAACCGATGCCAAGGGGATTCCCGGCAACGAGCGTGAAGTTCGTGAAGTCATGAAGAAATACATAGCGCCATATGCGGATGAAGTTACAACAGACGGTCTTGGAAGTTTAATCGCTAAAAAAGTTGGCAAAGAAGGCGGCCCGAAAATCATGGTTGCCGGCCATTTGGATGAAGTAGGCTTCATGGTTACGCAAATCGATGACAAAGGTTTCCTTCGCTTTCAACCGGTTGGCGGCTGGTGGTCACAGGTTATGCTTGCACAGCGAGTCACCATCGTTACGAAAAAAGGTGATGTGATCGGGGTTATCGGTTCAAAACCTCCGCATATCCTATCGCCGGAAGCCCGCAAAAAACCGGTAGAAATAAAAGATATGTTTATTGATATTGGAGCATCAAGCCGTGAGGATGCAATGGAATGGGGCGTACGTCCCGGAGATATGGTTGTGCCTTATTTCGAATTTACAGTGATGAATAATGAAAAAATGCTTTTAGCAAAAGCATGGGACAATCGCATTGGCTGTGCAATTGCCATTGATGTGTTGAAACAATTAAAGGGTACTGACCATCCTAACGTCGTTTACGGTGTTGGAACGATTCAAGAAGAAGTAGGGCTTCGCGGCGCCCGTACATCCGCTTCTAAAATTGAGCCGGATATTGGTTTTGGTGTAGACGTTGGTATCGCCGGTGACACACCGGGAATATCAGAAAAAGAAGCAATGAGTAAAATGGGCAAAGGTCCGCAAATTATTTTATACGATGCTTCCCTTGTTTCTCATAAAGGCTTACGTGATTTTATAACAGATCTTGCCGATGAGCTAAACATCCCATATCAATTTGATGCAATCCCGGGTGGCGGTACAGACGCCGGTTCCATCCATATGACACATAACGGTGTCCCTGCACTCGCAATAACGATTGCAACCCGTTATATTCATTCACATGCTGCCATGCTCCATCGCGATGACTACGAAAACGCAGTGAAGTTGATTGTCGAAGTGATTAAGCGCTTAGACCGCGAAACGGTAGATAAGATTACTTTTGAATAAAAGTTGTAAATCCTCAGCAAATTTGCCGAGGATTTTTCTTGTTTTTAGATTCGCGAATAAATCATATCGAATCGCAAATAAAATTATTTTTTCCGTAAATAAAATGGTTCAATTCGCAATTAGAATCATTAATTCGAAAGAAGAACTGCTGATCGATTGATCAGCAGCACCGGCCAAAACCTATTGCTTTAACCCGCTCTCGAGGGATCCAAGCATTTCTTTTTTCTCATCTTCCGATGAATTTTTCCAAATGATTTCAAATAACACGCCAAGGCCTGGGAGCATTTTTTCTTCGCCGTTTTGAATGGCATCAACAATTGTATCTTCTAATTCTTCTTGTGAGTTACCGGATACATTGTGAATAATGGCATTTCGTAAATTTAAATTCATGAATGCACACTCCTTTTTTAACCTGTATTTCTATACTATCTTTCCTTTATTTGGTTTTATTATGTATCTAAATTAGGCTATAATGAAAAAATCAAAATAAAAGGAGCATAAGGTTTGAAGCATATTCAATCTATCAATAATCCACAGGTTAAACAATGGAAAAAGCTATTAACAAAAAAAGAGCGGGATAAAACGGGAATGTTCATTGTTGAAGGCTTTCACTTAGTTGAAGAGGCGCTCAAACAAAGTGAACAAGTTGTAGAAATCATCGTTTCCGAACAAGTGGGTCTGCCGCCGCGCTGGGATTCAGGTGCCACAGCTGTAACAGTTGTGACCGAGGATATTTCCAATTCCCTTTCGGATACAGAAACTCCGCAGGGAATTTATGCAGTTTGCCGCCAGTTAAGTATGGAAACAGCTGATCATGCGAAAACGTTCCTTCTAATTGATGCGGTCCAAGATCCCGGTAATCTCGGTACGATGATCAGAACAGCCGATGCAGCAGGAATCGATGCTGTAATCGTCGGACGTGGCAGTGTTGACACCTTTAATTCAAAAGTACTTCGATCGGCCCAAGGAAGCCATTTTCACCTACCTGTCATTCGCGGTGACATCAATGAATGGACCCGGAAGCTAAAGGAAAAAGAGATACCGGTATACGGAACTGCCCTTGAAAATGCTTCCGTTTATACCGAGACTTCTCCAACCGACCACTTTGCGCTTATTGTAGGGAATGAAGGTAACGGTGTTAGCAAGGATATACTTGTTAACACAACAGCGAACCTTTATATCCCGATCTTTGGGAAAAGTGAATCGTTAAATGTCGCGGTTGCAACCGGCATCCTTCTATATTATTTAAAAAAATAAGCGCTAACTGATTTGAAACAAAAGAAAAATTATTATATAATAATCAACAATATTGATAAAATTAAAAACGATGACGGAGAAAAGTATTTTGCCTAACACCATTTAGGGAGAAAGTGCCACGACTGCAAGCATTTTTATGGGAATGGCAGAAGAAGTTCACCTCCCGAGTTGGCATCGGGACCATTTCTTATAGAAATGTAAAGATGCATCGGCCTGTGCCGTTATCCAAATGAAGCGAACACATGTGTTTTTACATAAGGTGTTTACAAGGGTGGTACCGCGAATATAAACCTCGTCCCTTTCCAGGGATGGGGTTTTTTTATTTGTAAAAAAGTTCATTCGAAAAAAGTATGGCCAAACCAAGGTCTTATTTTACGAAATTAAGGAGGAATTCCAATGCAAGAACGATTAAAGGAATTGCAGGAAGAGGCTATTCAAAAAATTGAACAGTCTTCGAGCTTAAAGGAATTAAATGACATTCGTGTCGCATATTTAGGCAAAAAAGGTCCAATTACAGAAGTATTACGAGGCATGGGTAAGCTTTCAGCTGAAGAGCGCCCAGTCATGGGGGCGCTCGCAAATGAAGTCCGTGAAGCAATTTCCGTAAAAATGGAAACAAAGCAAAAGGATTTGGAAGAAGCAGCCGTGTTTGAAAAATTAGCTTCTGAAACAATTGATGTTACCCTTCCCGGACGCCCGGTGAAAGTAGGAAACCACCATCCATTAACACGTATCATCGAAGAAATTGAAGATTTATTTATTGGCATGGGCTACCAGGTAGCAGAAGGGCCCGAGGTAGAGCAAGATTATTATAACTTCGAAGCTCTCAATTTACCGAAAGGGCACCCAGCCAGGGATATGCAGGATTCCTTCTATATCACAGAAGAGATCTTACTTCGCACGCATACATCACCGGTTCAAGCACGGACAATGGAAAAGCATCAAGGCAAGGGCCCGATTAAAATTATTTGCCCTGGTAAAGTGTACCGCCGCGATAATGATGACGCGACCCATTCCCACCAGTTTATGCAAATCGAAGGTCTTGTGGTCGGTGAGAATATTCGCATGAGTGACCTGAAAGGGACGTTAGAGGTTTTTGCAAAGAAAATGTTCGGTGAAGACCGCGAAATTAGATTACGCCCAAGCTTCTTCCCGTTTACAGAACCGTCTGTAGAAATGGATATCTCCTGCAAAATTTGCGGCGGAAAAGGCTGTAACGTTTGTAAGAAAACTGGCTGGATTGAAATTCTTGGAGCCGGTATGGTTCATCCAAACGTACTGGAAATGGCCGGCTATGATTCGAAAAAATATACTGGATTTGCATTTGGGATGGGACCTGAGCGTATTGCAATGTTGAAATACGGTGTTGACGATATTCGTCATTTCTATACAAATGATGTTCGGTTCTTAAAACAATTTGCTAAACACGAATAATTAAGGGAGGATTACGACATGTTTGTTTCATATAAATGGCTTCGGGACTATGTTGATTTATCCGGAGTAACGGCAACAGAATTAGCTGGAAAAATTACCAAAAGCGGAATCGAAGTAGAAGGGGTAGAAGTGCTAAACGAGGGCATTAAAGGTGTTGTAATTGGCTACATCCTTGAACGCGAGCAGCATCCCAATGCTGATAAGTTAAGCAAATGCCTTGTTGATGTTGGGGGAGAAGCACCGGTTCAAATCATTTGTGGTGCATCCAATGTGGCAAAAGGTCAAAAGGTTGCGGTGGCAATGGTTGGTGCTGTATTGCCGGGCAATTTTAAAATTAAGCGTGCAAAGCTCCGCGGCGAAGAATCAAATGGAATGATTTGTTCGTTAACAGAGCTTGGAATGGAAGGGAAAATTGTTCCGAAAGAATATTCAGAAGGAATCTTTGTTTTTCCTGGTGATGCAGAGGTTGGAACGGATGCATTAGCATTATTAAACCGAGACGATGAAGTGCTGGAACTTGGATTAACGCCGAACCGATCTGACTGCTTAAGTATGTTGGGCGTAGCTTATGAGGTCGCGGCGATTCTTGGCCGGGAAGTGAAACTTCCGGAAATTAGCCTACAATCCACAAATGAAAATGCGACTGACTATATTAAGGTTACCGTAGACGCTTATGAGGACAACCCTTTATACGTGGCCAAATTAATTAAAAATGTAAAAATCGGACCTGCACCATTATGGATGCAAACGCGATTAATGTCGGCCGGGATCCGTCCACACAATAATGTAGTCGATATTACGAACTACATTCTTTTGGAATACGGTCAGCCGCTGCATGCATTTGATTATGACCGTTTAGGATCAAAAGAAATCGTTGTTCGCCGTGCGACAGCCGGTGAAAAATTTGTTACCCTTGATGACGTTGAGCGTACTTTATCATCCGACCATTTAGTGATTACGAATGGGACTGAACCTGTTGCTCTTGCAGGTGTTATGGGCGGAGCTAATTCCGAAGTTACTGCCGACACAACAACAGTACTTTTGGAAGCAGCTTATTTTAATGGTGCGGCAGTTCGAAAAGCTTCGAAGGACCATGGTTTAAGAAGTGAAGCAAGTGCCCGTTTTGAAAAAGGCGTAGACCCAAATCGGGTTCGAGCAGCCGGTGAGCGTGCTGCTTACCTGATGGCTAAATATGCGAACGGTGAAGTATTGGAAGGTGCCGGAGAAGTTGATACACTTACCGTGGAGCCTGCGGTTGTTTCGATTACATTGGAAAAAATCAATCGTGTTTTAGGGACAGATATAAACATCCATGATGTAAAAGCCATCTTTGACCGCTTACAATTTGCTGTAACCCTTGAAGAAGGTATAATCACTGTAACTGCTCCAACGCGGCGCGGTGATATTAAAATTGAAGAAGATTTGATTGAAGAAGTAGCTCGTCTTTACGGCTATGACAATATTCCTAAAACCTTGCCATTTGGTTCTACTACACCCGGTAAGCTTTCTGACTACCAGAAAAAGCGTCGGGTTGTTCGCCAATACCTTGAAGGGGTCGGCTTGTATCAAGCTGTTACTTATTCTTTAACAAGTGAAGAAAAAGCAGCGCAATTCGCACTTGTAAGCAGGGACTATATCCGCCTTGCGATGCCAATGAGTGAGGATCGGAGTATTCTCCGTTTAAGCATCATGCCACAGCTGTTGGAGGTTTTAAAATACAACAGTGCCCGTCAAAACGATAGCTTAGGAGTATATGAAACAGGCGCAGTATTTTTAGCAAATGGCAAGGATGTACTTCCCGTTGAAGAAGAGCATTTAGCAGCAGCGATTACCGGTCTCTGGCACGCTCATTCGTGGCAAGGAGAAAAAAAGGCTGTTGACTTCTTCGTATTAAAAGGAATTTTAGAAGGATTATTTGCTAAATTGGGTCTTGCTGAACAAATTGCTTATGTGCAAGCAAAAGTGGAAGGAATGCATCCGGGACGTACAGCAGAAATTCACTTAAATGGAAAGAAAATCGGATTCGTCGGTCAGGTACATCCTAGCGTGCAAAAAGAGCTTGATCTTAAAGACACCTATGTGTTTGAGCTTTCTTTAAAAACAGTACTTGAAGAACAAACTCCGCCATTGCAATATGAATCCATTCCGCGTTTCCCGTCCATCACGAGAGATATTGCACTTGTGGCGAACACAGAAACGGTATCCGGAACATTGAAGGATATTATTTTAACTGCGGGCGGACAGCTTCTTAAAGAAGTGCATGTCTTTGATTTATATGAGGGTGAACGGATGGAAGAAGGAAAGAAATCCATTGCCTTCTCATTAAAATATGCCGATCCGGAACGGACCTTGACAGATGAAGAAGTCACAAAGGTTCACAATCAGGTGCTAGAAGCCTTGAAAGAACAGGCAGGAGCGGTTTTACGCGGTTAAATAAAAGAAGCTAGTTAGGAAAGGTCGTTAATTATGACCGTTTCTTGCTGGCTTTTTCTTTTTTTATTTTCTGTTGAATCATGTTGGGAATTTCCGATTCGCTGATAAATATATATTTTGATTCGAAAATTACGAATCAGCAGTTTCGAAAACTTTGCCAATTAAAAACACATGATACATCAAAACGATTACTGCTTACTGTAAATCTTAATTATTCAGGAACAAACAAGGGAAGGGTTTACTTTCCTATGACCTTCCCTTGGGAAATTACAATTCACTGATAAACTCTAATTTTCGCTGATAAACCTCACTGATTCGCTGATAAACCTGTTAGTTTCGCTGATAAACTCCTCAAATTCGCTGAAAAATAAAAGGGTGCATTCTATAAAGAACTACAGCTGATGCTCAATAAATTGGTTGGAAATTAGACAGCAAATTCATTGGGAAAAAATATCGTATTCGGGAATTTTTAAAGGGCGATGCTTTTATATTGTCAATCTCCAAGCCAAATATATTTATTTCAAACCATTTATATGCGTTTTTTATTGACAATTGCCAGTGCTTTATCTGTATTGGCGAAGTGAAGCTTTACAAATGATGGCAAAATCTCGCGGCCTTTTTTCAAAATTAACTTTGCAGCCGCTTGGTCGACTTGTGCACCTGCTCCTTTTGGAATCGTAAAACCTGCCGCCGCACTTAATGTATCAATATACTGAACAAATGCATATCGGGCCAGGATAGAAGCTGCAGCAACCGCGATATGGATTCCTTCTGCTTTTGTACTGAAATAGACATTTTCTTTCGCAATCGCTTTTTGGCTTTTTACATGCTGGAAATACGTACTTCCTTGGACGAATTGATCGATTAATATGGCTTCGGGTTTTTGGGGAGCGATTTTATCTAACACATTTAAGATTGCTTGATTATGAAGGATGGCTTTCATTTTTCCCTGCGACATTCCCGATTGCTGCAGCTTATTATACTTTTCATTTTTTAATGTTAACAGGCTATACGGGACTATATCCTTAATTACCTTTGCAATCGCTATGATTTTTTCATCGTTTAAATCCTTTGAGTCTCTTACGCCCAGTTCCTTAAGTAACGGTATATTTTCTTTTTTTACGTAGGTCGCAACAACTGTAATCGGTCCAAAAAAATCTCCTGTCCCTACTTCGTCTGAACCGATCGCAGACATTTTTCCAATACCCTCAGGGAGGTCACCCTTGGCTGTTTTTGCTTTAGAAGAAGCTGTTTTTTTTGCTGAAGGTGTGCTGGCACTTCCCCATTTGCCAGCCTCCTTTTCACTGTCATTCCCTTGAAATAATACTTTACCTGATTTATAGGCTGTTATCATGCAGGAAGGAGTTTTGGCTGCAAAAACGCTTCCTTGGGGGTTTTTATCGATTAAAAAGGATCGATAATGATTTTTCATTTCCATAATTTCATTCAGAGTTCGATTTAAAACTACATTACCCAAAATAAAAGCACCACTTTTCTACTAAATATTTTATATATTAAACTAGGCTAAAAACTGTTTGACTTTTCCACTCATATGCGTTCGTGTTATGATATGGAGTAGGATTCTTGAATGGAGGCATTTACGTTGTCAAATACAAACAAAAATAGAACGACTGTCGATATTTTCGGACAGCAATATGTCATTTTAGGTACCGAAAGCACTGGCCATATTCGGCAGGTGGGTGCATTGGTACACAATAAAATGCGTGAAATCAGCTCCAAGAATCCATCTCTTAACATAGATAAGCTAGCTGTTTTAACAGCAGTCAATGCCGTCAATGATTATCTAAAAGTGAAAGAACAATTGGAGCGTCTGCAAAAGGAACTTCAAAAAGAAAAGGATTGAAATCGAATGTTGGATATTGCAATTATTATTTTATTAATTATGGGATTTTTTGTCGGCCTTAGACGAGGCTTTATTCTACAGCTTGTTCATATAACAGGTTTTATTATTGCATATACGATCGCAAATTTATACTATATGAAACTGGCTCCTAAACTTACATTATGGATTCCTTATCCAAACTTTGGAAACAGCTCAACTTTAAAACTTTTAACCGACAGCACTAACATGGAAGCTGCATTCTACCGTGCCATTTCTTTTGTTATTATCTTTTTTGCCGTTAAGATTTTACTGCAAATTATCGGTTCGATGCTTGATTTTATCGCCCATTTGCCTATTCTCAGGCAGTTAAATGTCTGGGCGGGAGGAATTCTCGGTTTTTGTGAAGTCTATTTAATTATCTTTATTTTATTATATATTGCGGCCTTAATTCCAATGGGAGTTTTCCAGAATTCTTTGGATCAATCATTTTTGGCAAAAGCAATTGTAAATCACACTCCTATCCTTTCCGGGCAAATAAAGAGTTTGTGGATTGAATATTCAGCTGCTTTAACTTCTCTGTAGCAGAGAAGTTTTTTATTCGGAGAGAAATAATATGGAAAAAATGACAATGCTAATCTCATGGGCAGGTGTTTATGATGGAAGTAAATAAAAAAGATTTAATAAGGTTATTAGAAACAATCGCGGTCTATTTAGAGCTGAAAGGGGAAAATCCTTTTAAAGTATCTGCATTTCGTAAGGCTGCAACCGCATTAGAAGGCGATGATCGCAGTTTAACAGACATTGAAGATTTTACGGCTATCTCCGGGATCGGGAAAGGTACCGCTGCGGTTATTGATGAATACATAAAAGAAGGTTTTTCTTCAGTGTTAAAAGAGCTAAAAGAAGAAGTTCCTCCAGGGTTAATTCCGCTCCTGCAATTGCCGGGGCTCGGCGGAAAGAAAATTGCCAAACTGTATCAGGAGCTGGGAATTGAGGACGTATCCGGCTTAGAAGAAGCCTGTAAGTCAGGACTCGTTCAAGCATTACCCGGTTTTGGGAAGAAAACAGAAGAGAAGATTTTAAGTGCCATTCAAAATATCGGCACAAGGCCGGAACGACTGCCGCTAGCTTATATGCTTCCGATAGCGGAACAAATCGAGTCCCTTCTTGAAACATTTACTGATATTCAGCAATTTTCAAGGGCAGGCAGCTTGCGGAGAATGAGGGAAACAATTAAAGATCTAGATTTTATCATTGCTACCAATCAACCGGGAGCCGTGAAACAACAGCTTCTGGAACTGCCGAAAATTAAAGAGGTTATCGGGGCAGGAGATACAAAGGTTTCGGTAACATTCGAATTAGAATATGATATTTCTGCTGACTTTCGTCTTGTTAAACCAGAGGAATTTACGACAACTCTGCACCACTTTACAGGTTCAAAGGATCATAATGTCCGGATGAGACAGCTTGCCAAAGAACGCGGTGAGAAAATTAGTGAGTATGGAGTCGAGAATATTGAAACAGGTGAAATATTAACCTTTTCCTCTGAGGAAGAATTTTTCAAGCATTTTGACCTGCCGTTCATTCCTCCGGAAATTAGAGAGGACGGAAAAGAGGTCGAAGAATATTCGACCGCGGAGGAATTAATCGAACTAAAGGACATTAAAGGTGACCTTCACATGCATTCGACTTGGAGCGACGGGGCCCATTCGATTGAAGAAATGGCTGAAGCCTGCCGTGCTAGAGGATATCAGTATATGGCGATTACGGACCATTCCCAGTATTTAAAAGTGGCGAATGGGCTTACGCGGGAAAGGCTATTGATGCAGCGGGAGGAAATCAGGAAATTAAATCAAAAATACGATGATTTTATTATTCTTTCAGGTGTGGAAATGGATATTCTTCCTGATGGAACATTGGATTTTGAGGATGACTTGTTAGCGGAAATGGATTTCGTCATCGCCTCCATTCATTCTGCTTTTTCCCAGCCACAGGAAAAAATTATGGCACGGCTTAAAACAGCTCTCGAAAATGCGCATGTCGATTTAATCGCCCATCCAACCGGCAGAAAAATTGGCCGCCGTGAAGGATATGACGTGGACATCGATTTACTCATAGAATTGGCTAAAGAAACTAATACAGCTTTAGAACTAAATGCGAATCCAAACCGGCTTGACCTGGCAGCTGAATATTTGAAAAAAGCGCAGGATGCAGGTGTAAAAATTATCATCAATACAGACGCCCACAAAATGGATACCTTAACCCATATGGAAATCGGTGTTTCCGCAGCCAAAAAAGGTTGGATTAAAAGGTCAACCGTCTTAAATGCAATGGACAAAAATGATTTACTTGAATTTATTCACAATCGACAGTAATTAGGAGGGTTCTCTCCATGCAAGCAAGAGCCTTAAAGGTATTAGAATTTACGAAAGTGAAGGAGAAGCTGTTAGAGCATGCTGCATCCTCACTTGGAATAGAAAAAATAAAACATTTAATCCCTGCAACAAATTTTGATGAAGTAGTAAAGCTCCAAGCAGAAACAGATGAGGCAGTAACTGTTTTGCGGATAAAAGGGAATGTTCCGCTATCAGGTATTTATGATATCCGTGCCCATATAAAACGATCGGTCATTGGCGGTGTGCTCAGTCCGTTCGAGTTGGTTCAAATTGCCAGTACCATCCATGTAAGCCGTCAAATGAAACGATTTATTGAAGATTTAGCGGATGAGAGAACGGACATTCCAATTTTATTAGAACAGGTAGAACAAATAATCCCGCTTACCAATCTGGAGCAGTCAATAAAATATGCGATCGATGAGAGCGGCGAGGTCCTTGATGGTGCAAGTGAGCTGTTGCGCTCATTAAGGCATCACCTCAGGTCGAATGAAGCGAGAGTCCGTGAAAAATTAGAGAGCATGATTCGCTCATCAAGTGCGCAAAAAATGTTATCGGACGCGATCGTTACGATTCGAAATGACCGCTTTGTTATTCCTGTAAAACAGGAATACCGCGGCCATTACGGCGGCATCATTCATGACCAAAGTTCTTCAGGGCAAACCCTATTTATTGAGCCGCAGGCAATTGTTCAATTAAATAACCAGCTGCAGGATATTCGCGTAAAAGAACAGCTTGAGATTGAGCGCATCTTGACTGAGCTGTCGGCGAATGTGGCTGAACATGATTCCGAATTGCAAACAATCGTCGCCTGCTTAGCAAATTTAGATTTTATTTTTGCAAAAGCAAGATTCAGCCGTAGTATTAAAGCATCAATGCCGAGAATGAATAATGAGGGACGGATCGCTCTTTATAAAGCAAGACACCCATTAATTCCAATCGAAGAGGTAGTAGCAAACGATATTCTTCTCGGGAAGGATTATACGACGATTGTGATTACCGGCCCGAATACGGGCGGTAAAACGGTAACGTTAAAAACATTAGGCTTATGTTCTTTAATGGCACAGGCAGGTTTACAAGTACCTGCCCTTGACGGTTCGGAGCTCGCGGTATTTGACTCTGTATTTGCCGATATTGGTGATGAGCAGTCGATTGAGCAGAGCCTTAGTACCTTCTCCTCCCATATGGTAAATATTGTTGAAATTTTAAATAAAGTAGATTTTAAAAGTCTTGTCTTGTTTGATGAGCTTGGTGCCGGCACTGACCCGCAGGAAGGTGCAGCGTTAGCTATTTCGATTTTGGATGAAGTGCACAGCAAGGGAGCAAGGGTCATTGCAACAACGCATTATCCGGAATTAAAAGCTTACGGCTATAACCGTGAAGGAGTTCTAAACGCCAGTGTCGAATTCGATGTCGAGACATTAAGCCCAACCTATAAGCTGCTGCTTGGTGTTCCGGGACGAAGCAATGCTTTTGAAATATCGAAACGATTAGGGTTAAATGAAAGGGTCATTGAAGCTGCCCGTTCGCATGTAAGTGAAGATACGAATAAAATCGATCAAATGATTGCATCCCTTGAACAAAGTAAACGGCAGGCAGAAATCGAACAAGTTGAGGCCCGTGATTACTTAAAGCAGGCGGAAAAGCTTCATCAGGATTTGCAAAAGCAAATGATTGATTTTTACGAAAACAAGGATTCCATGCTTGAAAATGCAGCTGAAAAGGCAGCAGAAATCGTTGAAGAGGCGAAAGCTGAGGCTGAAAAGGTAATTCGTGATCTCCGAAAAATGAGGACTGAGAAGCATGCCGAAATTAAAGAACATGAATTAATTGATGCAAAAAGACGTCTGCAAGAAGCAGCACCGGAAATAAAGAAATCTGAGAAGCTAATAAATAAGAAAAATAAGAAGCATACCTTTATGCCCGGTGATGAAGTAAAAATTCTTACCTTTGACCAAAAAGGCATTCTCCTTGAAAAAGTATCCTCTGGTGAATGGCAGGTCCAGATTGGAATTTTGAAAATGAAGGTTAAAGAGAAAGACATGGAATATATCAGCACTCCGAAACAAGTAGAAACAAAGCCGATGGCGATTGTGAAAGGCAGAGATTCATTCGTAAAATTGGAGCTGGATCTACGTGGGGAAAGATATGAAGATGCCCTTCTAAAAGTAGAAAAATATATTGATGACGCCCTGCTTTCAAGCTATCCCCGTGTATCGATTATTCATGGTAAAGGCACAGGGGCTCTAAGGCAGGGAGTTCAAGAATATTTAAGGAATCACCGTTCTGTTAAAAAAATTCGCTTTGGAGAAGCCGGTGAGGGTGGATCAGGCGTTACCGTAGTTGAGTTTAAATAATGTACGGGGAGATTAGGGAATGGACCAGTTTTGGGAGAACGAGTATATTCAAATTGCTGCCTATTATAGTGTTGTCATTTTATGTATGATTGTCTTTTTGGCAATTTTTGAAGTGGTAACTAAATATAAAAATTGGGAAGAAATCAAAAAAGGAAACTTGGCCGTCGCAATGGCAACGGGAGGGAAAATATTTGGAATTGCGAATATTTTTCGCTATTCCATACAGCAGCATAATACATTGCTTACGATGATTAGCTGGGGGATTTTTGGATTTGTCCTCTTATTAGCCGGATATTTTATTTATGAATTTTTAACACCGAAATTCAAAATTGATGAAGAAATACAAAAGGATAATCGGGCAGTTGGATTAATTTCTATGGTCATTTCCATCGGTTTATCGTATGTGATTGGAGCAGGAATTTCATAAGGAGAGAAAAAAAGTGGAGACATTGGCTAAAGTACTTCTTGGATTATGCGGCTTGTTTTTGCTAATTGGTTTGGTATATATGGTGTTTTTTTCTTAATCAAAAACCATCGCTGTGTGTATTACAGCGGTGGTTTTTTAATCCCTGTTTCTAATTGTCACATTGTTTAAAAAATAAGCCTATATTATAATAAGGAGTAGAAATTAGAATTTTTTTAAAATTTCTAAAAGGGGGGGTTAAAATGTCTGAATTAAAACCATGGCTTCAGAATTACCCTGAAGAAATCCCAACCCAACTTGAATATTCACGAGAGCCTGTACAACAATACTTAGTCAATGCTGCAGAAAACTTTCCGGAAAAAATCGCGATTCATTTTATGGGAAAAGAAATCACCTATAAAAAACTTCATGAGGAGGCGCTTATCTTTGCCGGTTACCTGCAGAAAATAGGTATTTTCAAAGGGGACCGAGTGGCAATCATGCTCCCGAATACTCCACAGGCAGTAGTCAGCTATTATGCGGTATTAATGGCGGGAGGAATTGTCGTTCAAACAAATCCGCTATATACGGAGCGAGAACTGGAGTACCAAATGAAGGATTCCGGGGCAAAAGCAATTATCACCCTTGAAATCCTTTATCCTCGCGTTTCTAAAGTACTACCGCAAACAAATTTACAGAATATTATAGTAAGCTCCATCAAGGATTATTTACCTTTTCCTAAAAATTTGGTTTATCCTTTTATCCAGAAAAAGCAATATGGACTTGTCGTCAAGGTAAAACATGAACGCAGCACACATATACTCTCAGAAATAATAAAAAATCAGCCGGAAAAATTAATTATGCATGAAATAGATTTTGAGGAAGATTTGGCACTTTTGCAATATACAGGCGGTACTACTGGTTTTCCGAAAGGTGTTATGTTAACACATAAGAATCTGGTTTCGAATGCTGAGATGTGCCAGGCTTGGCTATATAAAAGTAGACCCGGTGAAGAATCGGTGCTGGGAATTCTCCCCTTTTTTCACGTCTACGGGATGACGACCGTACTGATATTATCCGTAATGCAGGCACAAAAAATGATTCTATTACCGAAATTCGATGTTGAAACAACCTTAAAAACGATTCAAAAACAAAGGCCTACCCTTTTTCCGGGTGCACCCACAATCTATATAGGATTATTGAACCACCCGGATTTGAAAAAATACGATCTCTCTTCAATTAAAGCCTGTATTAGTGGTTCCGCTGCGCTCCCGGTTGAAGTTCAGCAAAAATTTGAAGAAATAACCGGCGGGAAATTAGTGGAAGGATATGGCTTAACGGAGTCCTCTCCAGTAACACATTCCAATTTCTTATGGGACCGCCCAAGGATAAAAGGGAGTATTGGGGTTCCATATCCTGATACAGATGCAGCAATTTTCTCGTTAGATTCCGGTGAGCGCTTACCTGCCGGTGAAGTCGGTGAAATTGCCATAAAAGGACCGCAAGTGATGAAAGGCTATTGGAATCGCCCTGAGGACACAGCTCAAACACTTCGAGACGGATGGCTGTTAACAGGTGACCTCGGGTATATGGATGAGCAGGGATATTTTTATATAGTGGATCGTAAAAAAGATATGATTATCGCCGGCGGCTATAATATCTATCCAAGAGAAATAGAAGAAGTTTTGTATGAACATCCGGATGTTCAGGAGGTAGTTGTTGCCGGTATACCCGATCCATATCGAGGAGAAACCGTGAAAGCGTATGTTGTATTAAAAGAAGGAGCAACAGTTACCCAAGAGGAAATGAACCAATTTGCAAGAAAACATCTTGCTGCCTATAAAGCTCCGAGAATTTATGAATTTAGAAAAGAATTACCAAAAACAGCAGTTGGAAAAATTTTACGCAGAACGCTTGTTGATGAAGAAAAGAAAAAAATAGAAGAAGATCGCCCTAAACATGCCTAACTTTGTAAGGCCGTAGACTCGGCTTTTTATTTTTGAATATTTAAGCTTGTCTCTAAATGGGAATAGTATTAAAATGTGCATAAGTATTTCTTGACAGAAATGCGTTCAAAAATTAATATAAAATTATGAATGACTATTCATTCATTTTTATATTTAAATCGAATGAAGTTTTCTTCAAAGGGGGGACACTTAGTGAATAAAAGTAAGCCGAAATACATGCAAATTATTGATGCGGCGGTCATAGCAATCGCTGAAAATGGTTACCACCAAGCCCAAGTTTCTAAAATTGCCAAACAGGCCGGCGTGGCCGATGGAACCATCTATCTTTACTTTAAAAACAAAGAAGACATACTGATCTCCCTCTTTGAAGAAAAAATGGGGACTTTTGTTGAAAAAATTAATGAGAAAATAGCAGGAAAAGAGACGGCGGCAGAGAAGTTATTAATGTTGATCGAAACTCATTTTAGACTGCTTTCAGAAGACCATCATCTTGCTATCGTGACCCAGCTCGAAATACGTCAATCTAATAAAGAGCTCCGTTTAAAGATAAATGATATTCTAAAAGGGTATTTATCAGTTATTGACCGTATTTTGATTGAAGGTAAAGAGACTGGAGAGTTTTCAAGCGATCTTGATGTACGCCTTGCTCGGCAAATGATTTTCGGTACGATCGATGAAACTGTAACATCCTGGGTAATGAATGAGGAAAGATATGATTTAAACGCACTTACCTTCTCGGTTCATCGTTTATTGATTAATGGATGTGGAAGCAGGGACAAGTAGCATTTTATGATAGGAGGAGTTAATTTGGAATTTTTAAAATGGTCTCACCAAGACAACATTGCCACCATTACCATTTCGCGGCCGCCGGCTAATGCCCTTTCAACAGGTTTAATAAGGGAATTGTCTATCGTGCTTGATGAAATTGAATCCAATCGTAATCTAAAAGTTATTGTTATTCATGGGGAAGGCCGCTTTTTCTCTGCGGGTGCCGATATTAAAGAATTTACTACGGTTGCTTCATCTGAAGACTTTTCAAAGCTTGGAAAATTTGGTCAGGATTTGTTTGATCGAATGGAAAAATTCCATATCCCAATTATTGCTGCTATTCATGGTGCTGCCTTAGGAGGCGGTCTTGAGCTGGCAATGGCCTGCCACATCCGTCTTGTAAGTGAAACCGCAAAGCTTGGCCTCCCTGAGCTGCAGCTTGGATTAATTCCCGGTTTTGCGGGCACACAGCGATTGCCAAAATACGTTGGAGTCTCAAGAGCGGCGGAAATGCTGTTTACTGCCGAGCCGATTACAGGAGTTGAAGCCGTTCAATACGGATTAGCCAACCATGCCTATCCCGAAAATGAAGTATTAAATCAGGCCTATATTCTTGCAGGAAAAATTGCCAAGAAAAGCCATGGCTCTTTACGTTCTGCTATTATATTATTAAACTATGCAAAGACTGAAGAGTTCTATGCAGGCTCAGACAAAGAGGCAAAATTATTTGGTGAAGTATTCATGTCAAATGACGGCAAAGAAGGCATTCAAGCCTTTATTGAAAAACGTGAACCTCATTTTAAAGGTGAGTAAATTTACCAAAGTGGGTTCTCCATTTTTTGTAAATTTATATAAAATTTTTTCGAAAAAATTTTCTCAATCTTTCAAACTGAGCGAATGCTCGAAATTTTAGGAGGGAAACCATGAACATTTTTGTGTTAATGAAAAGAACCTTTGATACTGAAGAAAAAATCACGATTTCCGGCGGGAAAATCAATGAGGATGGAGCAGAGTTTATCATTAATCCTTATGATGAGTATGCCGTTGAAGAAGCTATCCAAGTCCGCGATGCCAATGGCGGAGAAGTAACTGTCATTTCCGTAGGCAATGAGGAAACTGAAAAGCAATTACGTACTGCGCTTGCAATGGGAGCTGACAAAGCTGTCCTTATTAATATTGAAGATGAAATTGAAATTGGCGATCAATTTACCACAGCAAAAATCCTCGCTGAATACTTAAAGGATAAAAATGCTGACTTGATTTTAGGTGGAAACGTTGCTATTGATGGCGGTTCCGGTCAAGTAGGTCCGCGTGTAGCTGAACTGCTTAATATTCCTTACGTTACAACTATTACTAAGCTTGAAATCAATGGAACTAAGGCAACTGTAACCCGTGATGTTGAAGGGGACTCTGAAGTAATTGAAACTAGCCTTCCATTGTTAGTGACTGCTCAACAAGGTTTAAATGAGCCACGCTACCCATCATTACCGGGAATTATGAAAGCGAAGAAGAAACCGCTAGATGAATTAGAATTGGATGATCTAGATCTTGAAGAAGAAGATGTAGAAGCAAAAACAAAAACAATTGAAATTTATTTGCCGCCTAAAAAAGAAGCCGGAAAGGTTCTCGCAGGCGATCTTTCTGATCAGGTAAAAGAACTTGTTCAACTTCTTCATACTGAAGCAAAAGTAATTTAATCGGTTTTTTTACAAAAAAGTTTGCAGGAGGTAAAGGGAATGTCTAGAAAAGTATTGGTATTAGGAGAAGTCCGTGAAGGATCATTACGTAACGTTTCTTTCGAAGCAATTGCTGCAGGAAAAACAGTTGCAGAGGGCGGGGAAGTTGTAGGAGTTTTAGTTGGCCAAACTGTAAGCGCTTTAGGTGCTGAATTAATCCAGTATGGCGCAGACCGTGTTGTGGTAGTTGAAGATGAAAAATTAACTCAATATACCTCTGACGGTTTTTCTCAAGCGCTTTTAGCTGTAATTGATCAGGAAAATCCGGAGGGCTTAGTTTTAGGGCACACAGCACTTGGTAAAGATTTATCACCTAGAATTGCCGGAAAACTTTCATCCGGTCTGATTTCAGATGCAACAGCTGTTGAATCAGCAGGCGGAAATATCGTTTTCACAAGACCTATCTATTCCGGAAAAGCATTTGAAAAGAAAATTGTAACGGACGGTTTAATTTTTGCAACCGTACGTCCTAACAATATTGCTCCACTTCAAAAAGATGAAAGCAAAACGGGTGAGGTGACATCCCTTTCAGTGGAAATTAAAGACCTGCGTGCCATCATTAAAGAGGTTGTTCGTAAAGCTAGCGAAGGCGTAGACCTTAGTGAAGCAAAAGTGGTAATCTCGGGCGGCCGCGGTGTAAAAAGTGCTGAAGGATTTGAGCCGTTAAAAGAATTGGCACAAGTATTGGGAGGAGCAGTCGGAGCTTCACGCGGTGCATGTGACGCTGATTATTGTGATTACTCGCTGCAAATCGGCCAAACCGGAAAGGTAGTAACACCTGACCTATACATTGCCTGCGGAATCTCCGGTGCGATTCAGCATTTAGCGGGGATGTCAAATTCTAAAGTCATTGTAGCAATCAATAAAGACCCTGAAGCAAACATCTTTAAAGTAGCTGACTATGGAATTGTCGGCGACTTATTTGAAGTAGTACCATTGTTAACTGAAGAGTTTAAAAAACTTAAAGTTCACTCATAATAAGAAGAGCTAAAAGAAAACGAGCGGTGGAAAATCCGCTCGTTTTTATTAGCTTCCGATTAGTGGTAACTCCGGCTTTAACATCTCGATTTTCCCAACAATCAAGGAGAATACTTGCGTGTTTTTCGGGAAAATTACATGCGAAACAAATTATTAGCATGATTTTACAATGGGTGATATACTTTCGTTAGTATTTCAGTATTAATTAGGAGGGTATTTCAAAATGGCTATTTCTCATGTAACAGATCAAAATTTCTCTGCTGAAACAGGTTCAGGCCTTGTACTTGCAGATTTCTGGGCACCATGGTGCGGACCTTGTAAAATGATAGCTCCCGTTCTTGATGAACTTGATTCAGAAATGGGAGATAAAGTTAAAATTGTTAAGCTGGATGTAGACGAGAACCAAGAAACCGCTGCAAAATACGGTGTCATGAGTATCCCCACATTATTAGTTTTTAAAAATGGTGAAGTCGTTGATAAAGTTGTCGGCTTTCAGCCAAAAGAAGCTTTAGCAGGTGTTTTAGAAAAACACGTGTAATTGATAGAGTGAATTCAAACCTTAGCTTGGAACTTTCCTGCTAAGGTTTTTATTTTCCAAAAGAGAGTACTTTTCTTTCCGACTCGTTTGTTTTAAAATTTTTAAAGATAAACATAAAAAACTTGGACGGAGTGGGTTGGCCGGAATGAATGAAACAATTAAGCAAAAGCTAACACTGTTACCTGATCAGCCTGGCTGCTATTTAATGAAAGACCGTCAGGGGACAATCATTTATGTGGGGAAAGCAAAGGTATTAAAAAACCGCGTTCGTTCCTATTTCACAGGTTCTCACGATGGTAAAACCTTACGGCTTGTAAATGAGATTGAAGACTTTGAATATATTGTTACCTCCTCGAATATAGAAGCACTTATTCTCGAATTAAATTTAATCAAGAAATACGACCCCAAATACAATATCATGCTGAAGGATGATAAAAGCTATCCGTTTATAAAACTTACCGCGGAACGGCATCCAAAGCTAATCATCACAAGGAAAGTGAAAAAAGATAAAGGCAAATATTTTGGTCCTTATCCGAATGTGGGGGCAGCCAATGAGACAAAAAAGCTGCTGGACCGACTTTATCCATTACGGAAATGCGCAACCCTACCGGATAGGGTGTGTTTATATTACCATTTAGGACAATGTCTCGCACCTTGTGTTAATGACATCCACGAAGAACAATATAAACAAATGACTGATGAAATTACCCGCTTTTTAAATGGCGGTTATAACGAAATAAAAAAAGATCTTACTGAGAAAATGAACAGTGCGGCTGAGGAATTAGATTTCGAGAGAGCTAAGGAATTTCGCGATAAAATCATCCATATTGAAACGATTATGGAAAAACAAAAGATAACGATGACGGATTTTACCGACCGTGATGTCTTTGGCTATGCCGTTGATAAAGGGTGGATGTGTGTCCAGGTCTTTTTTGTCCGTCAGGGGAAACTGATTGAAAGAGATGTTTCGACGTTTCCGATCTACAATGAACCGGAGGAAGAAATTTTAACCTTCTTGGGCCAGTTTTATTCGAAACCGATCCACTTTAAACCAAAGGAAATTCTAATTCAGGATGAAGTCGACCTGAATTTAACTGAGCAGCTTCTTGAGGTAAAAGTATTAAAGCCCCAGCGCGGACAGAAAAAAGACCTGGTTAAAATGGCTATTAAAAATGCCAAGATTGCCCTTAATGAGAAATTTTTGCTTATTGAAAAAGATGAAGAAAGAACAACAAAGGCGGTTGAAACATTAGGGAATATCCTTGGTATCTATACACCACATCGAATCGAGGCCTTTGATAATTCCAATATCCAAGGAACAGACCCTGTTTCGGCCATGGTTGTGTTTATTGATGGTAAGGCAAATAAACGGGAATACCGCAAGTATAAAATTAAATCGGTTCAGGGTCCGGATGATTATGAATCGATGCGGGAAGTTACGAGAAGAAGATACTCCAGAGCTTTGAAGGAAAATCTGCCGCTGCCTGATTTGATTATCATTGACGGCGGAAAAGGACATGTAGAGGCTGTAAGAGATGTCTTGGAAAATGAACTCGGTTTGGACATACCATTATCAGGACTTGTCAAAGATGAGAAACACCGGACATCGCAGTTGCTTTACGGTAATCCCTTGGAGATAGTTCCGTTAGCAAGAAACAGCCAGGAATTTTATTTGCTGCAAAGAATTCAGGATGAAGTCCATCGATTTGCGATTACCTTTCACAGGCAAATTCGCGGGAAAAGTGCTTTCCAATCCCTTCTGGATGATATTCAGGGAATTGGCGAAAAAAGAAAAAAATTATTATTAAAACAGTTTGGCTCTGTAAAAAAAATGAAGGAAGCCAGTATTGAAGAGTTTACGGCACTCGGAATCCCCGTCAATGTAGCAGAAGAATTAATAAATAAACTACGGACATAGTGATTGTCAGGAGAAACAGGCTATGTTATAATAGGTGAAAATTTAATTTACTATCACTTTTACGTGTTAAAGTGAAGGTAGAGGTGCGAGCTTCAAAAGTAAAGGTTCTGAGAAGGATGAGCTTCAAGGAAGAACTTTGAAAGGGAATGTTCGCCGAAGTGAAGAAAGCCTCATTTCTTTCTTTGCTGGTCCTGTATTGAATAAATGCCGGATTGTCAAGACGATTGTCTTGGAGAGCTATCTTACATTGTCTGCACAAATTTTTTTTGTGTTTTCCAAGCAATGAGATGCCCTCTCATTGCTTTTTTTGTTTTTTAGAGAAAACTAATGCTTAAGCATCAATTGAAAGAAGGGGAAACATCAATGGGATTAATAGTTCAAAAATTCGGTGGAACTTCCGTTGGAAGTGTTGAGAGAATTTTAAATGTAGCAGAATGTGTTAAGCAAGAAACGGAAAGAGGCAACAATGTTGTTGTCGTTGTTTCAGCAATGGGGAAATCAACAGACCAACTCGTAAAGCTAGCAAAGGAAATTTCTCCTCAGCCTGATAAAAGGGAAATGGATATGCTTTTAACGACCGGAGAACAGGTGACAATCGCTTTGTTGTCAATGGCGTTAAATCAAAAAGGACTGCAAGCCGTTTCTTTTACAGGTTGGCAGGCAGGAATCGTCACAGAACCTGTACATGGTAATGCCCGAATAACGAAGATTGATACTGTGGCAATTGAGAGTCAGATATCTGTCGGAAAGGTTGTGATTGTTGCCGGCTTCCAGGGAATCACGGAAAATGGTGAAATTACCACTCTTGGTCGCGGCGGATCAGACACAACTGCTGTAGCATTAGCAGCGGCATTAAAAGCAGATAAGTGCGATATCTATACCGACGTAACCGGGGTTTTCACAACAGACCCAAGGTTTATCAAAAAGGCACGCAAACTATTATCTGTCTCCTATGATGAAATGCTTGAACTGGCTAATTTGGGAGCAGGTGTGTTACATCCAAGAGCAGTTGAGTTTGCTAAAAATTATAATGTTCGGCTTGAAGTTCGCTCAAGCATGGAGAAAATTGAAGGAACAGTCATTGAGGGGGAAGCAACTATGGAACAAAATCTAGTGGTTCGCGGAGTGGCATTTGAAGAGGAAATTACCAAAGTAACTGTATTAGGCTTAGCCAATTCTTTAACAAGCCTATCAACCATCTTTACAACATTAGCCGGAAATCATATAAATGTTGATATTATCATTCAAAGCACAACAGAAGCAGAAACAGCAAATCTTTCCTTCTCTATTAAAACGGAAGATTTAATGGAAACCTTACGCGTTCTAGAAGATAATAAAGAATCTTTGAACTATGAGCAACTTGATGCCGAAAACAAATTAGCAAAAGTGTCAATTGTCGGCTCAGGAATGATCTCCAATCCAGGGGTAGCGGCAAGAATGTTCGAAGTCCTGGCAGCAAACAATATCCAAGTAAAAATGGTCAGCACATCAGAAATCAAAGTCTCAGCCGTCGTCGAAGAAAAAAACATGCTAAAAGCTGTAGAGGTCCTGCACGAAGCGTTCGGACTTTCACATAGTGCCTGACACCCTCAATGGACATTTTCACAAAAATGTCCACTGAGGGTGTACAAATCCAAAAAGAAAAGCTTTCATGTGGAGAGTCAATTCTCACATGAAAGCTTTATTCTTTTTACCTGTTTATACCTGATCTTTTGTATCCCATTTGACGGTGAATTGTACTTTGTTTGATTTTTTGACAGGGTGCTCAAAGGTTTCGGCAATGACTTCTTTCTGAAGTTCAAGTTGTTGCGCTAAAAATCCTGCTTCAAGTTGAAAAAAGTGTTCTGCTTTCGATTGGACACGCGACACGATGAGAGGGCTCATTAGTTCAAATTCCATTTCATTCTTATTTTCGCTTTTAATCTCTAACTGGCCCCATGAGGCTGAGGAGAAAAATTCAATTATTTCTTCATAAGAATGCAAAGGATATTTTCTCGCTATTCGCTTTCCGGCCCAGTAAAGGATTTCCGGAGTATCTTTGCCCAGAATCTCAGGTAAAACGGTTTCTCTGATTAATTCATAACCAAAGATTGAAATAGTTCTAGATTCATCTGAATTGATATCACGTTCTATAACTGTACTATCTTTCAAAAGTCTCCCCTCTTTCTATCATTCTATTATATACAATTTGTTTTTTTTTTCATTACAGTTTTTTCGACAAATCGAAAAAAGAAATTTTACTGAAATTTTGTTATGTTACAATACCTTATTATGTTTTTCATTATACCTATGTTTCCCGTTTAATGAAGTAATTTTTCTTTCTGGTTGTTGGTAAATAATTGTATCATGATTGTTCTTTTCTTCAATGAAAAACGCTTTGCATTTTGTGATTTTACCAGTATTTTATAATATCAATATATTTAAAAAACTAAATAATAATATATACTTTTGTGTATACGTTTTCTTGACGCTATATGTCGATGGGAGTAAAATGGACATGTCACATAATTGTCACAGTGATGCTAGGTTTATTAAAACTTTTGAAAAGGGTACATTAAAAAGGAAAACCTTAACATCATGTTTACAAATTAAAGGGGGGTATAAAATGGCGGGTAATCGAGAGTTTTTTTATCGAAGATGGCATTCATTGCTGGGTGTCATTCCAATTGGCTTATTTCTGATCGTGCACCTTACAGTCAATCATTATGCAACAGGGGGAGTAGAATCTTTTAACAAGGCAGCAAATTTCATGGAGAGTCTGCCGTATCTGAAAGTCCTGGAAATTGTATTAATTTTCTTACCATTATTATATCATGCAATCTATGGACTATATATTGCTTTTACTGCTAAAAACAATACTGGCAGATATGGCTTTTTTAGAAACTGGATGTTCCTGCTGCAGCGCATAACGGGTGTAATAACACTTATCTTTTTGGCATGGCATGTTTGGGAAACACGTATAGCTATGGCATTTGGTACAGCACTTAACTTCCAAATGATGCAAAATATTTTGTCTTCACCTTTCATGTTTGGTTTTTATTTAGTCGGAATCCTGTCAGCAATTTTCCACTTCTCAAACGGGTTATGGTCATTCATGGTAAGCTGGGGAATTACAGTAACGCCACGTTCGCAAGTGATTTCTACATACGTGACAATTGTAATTTTCGTTCTGTTGTCCATTATTGGAATACAAGCACTTATAGCTTTTGTTTAATAACTGATAAATTTGTCGAACGGAAAAATTTTGGATTTTTTGGATTAAGGGAGTGAGTCACGATGAGTAAAGGCAAGGTGATTATAGTCGGCGGCGGTTTAGCTGGCTTAATGGCAACGATAAAAGTTGCAGAACATGGAACACCGGTAGAATTATTTTCTCTTGTTCCGGTTAAACGTTCTCACTCTGTTTGTGCCCAAGGTGGTATTAATGGAGCTGTTAATACAAAAGGTGAAGGGGATTCCCCATGGATTCACTTTGATGATACGATTTATGGCGGCGACTTCTTAGCGAATCAGCCTCCTGTCAAAGCAATGTGCGATGCTGCACCGTTTATTATTAATTTATTTGACCGGATGGGTGTTATGTTTAACCGTACGCCTGAAGGATTATTAGACTTCCGTCGTTTCGGCGGCACTCAGCACCACAGGACTGCTTTTGCAGGTGCTACGACCGGTCAGCAATTGCTATATGCATTAGATGAGCAAGTTCGCCGTCATGAAGTAGATGGTTTGGTTACCAAATATGAAGGCTGGGAGTTCTTGGGCGCAGTAGTGGATGACGATGGCGTATGCCGCGGAATCGTTGCGCAAGACTTAAAAACCATGGAAATTAAGTCGTTTGCGGGGGATGCTGTTATCATGGCAACCGGCGGACCCGGAATCATTTTCGGTAAGTCGACGAACTCTATTATTAATACAGGTTCTGCAGCGTCTATCGTCTATCAACAGGGTGCTCATTATGCAAACGGCGAAATGATTCAAATCCATCCTACTGCCATCCCTGGTGATGATAAACTGCGCTTAATGAGTGAATCAGCGCGTGGTGAAGGCGGCCGGGTTTGGACCTATAAAGACGGTAAACCATGGTACTTCCTGGAAGAAAAATATCCTGCCTATGGAAACCTTGTACCACGTGATATAGCTACACGTGAAATTTTTGATGTTTGTGTCAATCAAAAATTGGGTGTAAACGGTGAAAACATGGTTTTCCTTGATTTATCACACAAGGATCCACATGAATTGGATGTAAAACTTGGCGGAATTATTGAGATTTATGAAAAATTCGTGGGTGATGATCCTCGGAAAGTTCCAATGAAAATATTCCCTGCTGTACACTATTCCATGGGTGGACTATGGGTTGATTATGACCAGATGACTAGTATCCCGGGTCTATTTGCTGCCGGAGAATGTGATTATTCTCAGCACGGTGCGAACCGTCTAGGTGCCAATTCCTTGCTTTCAGCAGTATTCGGAGGAATGGTTGCAGGTCCAAATGTTGTCAAATATATCGAAGGACTTGAAAAGAGTTCAGAAGCTGTTTCTTCTTCAGTTTTTGACCGCCATGTTAAAGATCAGGAAGAAAAGTGGAACTCCATCATGACCTTAAATGGAACGGAAAATGCTTATGTTCTTCATAAAGAGCTTGGCGAATGGATGACAGATAATGTTACGGTTGTCCGCTACAATGACAGGCTATTAAAGACGGATGGAAAAATCCAGGAGCTATTAGAACGCTACAAACATATAAACATTAATGATACTGCTAAATGGAGCAACCAGGGAGCAGCCTTTACAAGACAATTACAAAATATGCTGCAATTGGCACGTGTCATTACGCTTGGTGCTTACAATCGTAATGAGAGCCGCGGTGCTCACTATAAACCTGAGTTTCCTGAACGGAATGACGAGGAATTCTTAAAAACAACAATGGCGAAATTTGTTGATTCTAATACTGCTCCAGCTTTCCATTATGAGGATGTAGATATATCCTTACTTAAGCCACGGAAGCGCGATTATACTACAAAGCACTAGAAGAAAGGGGAGTAGGAAAAAATGGCTGAAAATAAAACAGTTAAATTTATTATTCAACGTCAGGATAACGAAAATTCTGCCCCTTATGAGGAGGAATTTGAAGTTCCATATCGCCCGGGTATGAACGTTATTTCGGCTTTAATGGAAGTTCGCAGAAACCCTGTAAATGCAAAAGGACAAGCTTCAACTCCAATCACATGGGATATGAACTGTCTGGAAGAGGTTTGCGGTGCTTGCTCAATGATTATCAATGGCAAACCGCGCCAATCTTGTTCGGCGCTTGTCGATCAGCTTGAACAGCCGATCCGATTAGCACCAATGAGTACATTCCCGGTTGTCCGTGATCTTCAAGTGGACCGCAGCAGAATGTTTGATGCCTTAAAGAAAGTAAAAGCATGGATTCCAATCGATGGAACGTATGACTTAGGACCCGGTCCGCGTATGCCCGAAACAAAACGTCAATGGGCTTATGAGCTTTCTAAATGTATGACTTGTGGTGTTTGCCTTGAGGCTTGCCCAAATGTCAATAGTAAATCAAACTTTATTGGTGCCCAGCCGCTTTCCCAAGTTCGTCTTTTCAATGCACATCCAACTGGTGCAATGAATAAGGCTGAACGTTTAGCTGCAATTATGGAAGACGGTGGACTTACCGATTGCGGGAACTCACAAAACTGTGTACAATCGTGTCCAAAAGGTATTCCATTGACGACCTCGATTGCCGCATTAAACCGTGATACGACCATCCAGGCATTTAGAAACTTCTTCGGAAGTGATCATGCATAGAAAAGCGGAATTGCCCGTTTAGCGCACGATAGGGCTGGACCGCTCCGTATAAGATAAAGGAGACACGAATCGTGTTTTTTGCGATTTGATGTTGACGTATCGAGGAGGAGAGGGAAGTCCACTAGTCGCTGGGCGATGGAGCTAGACATTTATCGAAGTTCAAATATTATTCTTTGTTTCAAAAAAGCCTTCTTTTCGATAGTGGAAAAGAAGGTTTTTTCTTCGTGAGTGCGAATTTAAGTGACAACACACGCAAGAAGAGTTAATTTTAACTACCTGTTACCCTTTTCATTATGTAGGAAACGCTCCAAAACGGTATATTATATATACTAAGCCTAAATAATATTTGACTGCCTTTAAAGTTCCTATTCCACTCGTAGGGACTTTTTTATTTTTTGTTTGCCAATATGGACTAAGTAAATAAGGACCATAAAAAAATTTAATTTAAAAAATGAACATTTTTTTACAAATTCATTATCCTTGAAGCAAATATAGTCACTTCATATGTATTGTTCACATATGATATGGTGACTAAATATATACCCACCCCACGGTTCATAACTGGCGAAGGCAAGGAGGGTCACAATACTTGAAGGAGAATGATTATACTCACAAGCCGTTACTCACCAAACGTGAAAGAGAAGTATTCGAACTGTTAGTACAAGACAAAACAACTAAGGAAATCGCTGGTGAATTATTTATAAGCGAAAAAACGGTTCGAAATCATATTTCAAATGTAATGTAGTTTGAATGCATAACTGTAAAACGCACTCAAGTCAAGGGGTGCGCTTTTTTTCTGTAACTTTTTATTTGTTTTGTGCGCATAGAAAAATCCCTCAGTCATATTGTGAAGTAAGAGGTGAATAATCATTAAGAAGCAGCAACCATTAGACCAAGAATTATTATCCCTTTACGATTCATTCACTGATGAACTTGGGATGCTCTGGATATTCAGCGAGAAAGAAAAAAGATTTATTTGGGTAGGAGATGCACCATGATGTATCCGTATCTGGAAGATGAGACCAACAGTCAAAGCATTCATTTAGACCACAGGGGGAAATTGTGGCTAAGAGAGGGCTCTACGATAAACAGACTCCTCTAACCTGTTTGGGAGTATAAATAAATACAGTTTATATAACAAGTCCTCTTTTCCATAGAGGATTTTTTGATGTTCCTGTCGAAATAAGGATGTCTAGCAGACTAAAGGAGGAACACCAATGGAAGAACGTTCATTTGCTCGGTATATAAAATGGATAGAGAACGGAGCAGGAATAGTAACCCTTCATGCAACAGCCAAAGGATCAAAAGAGGAAAAAAAGAGATTTGTGGAATTGGCTTGTGCTAAAGAAATAGATGTTGATTATAGAGGTATCCTATTTGAATTAAGTGATAAAGAGGAACAAGTTAGTTTATATAAACTGCTTCTTGGAACAAAAGAAGAACAAAAAGACATGAAAGAAAAAATCCAATATGAAATAGATGAAAAGAATGCGAAGGCGGAAAAAGAATACAAGGAACAAATTCAGAAAGAGATCTTTTATAATATTTCTGAAGGTAATGGACCAAATGGGTCACATTATTATGTAAGTATCGGAAAAGCTGAAAATCTTGGACAGATGATAGGTATAGGAGACAGTTACCAAATAGTTCCCAAAGGTAGAGATAGTACGTTTTTTAATACCCTAGAGGAAGCAAAACATTATATAAAAGAAATGAAAACAACAAAATATCCATCATTAAAAAAATGGTAAAGGGAATTTCCCTTTACCATTTTGTGTTTATGACCTTAGTAGAATTTCGGGAGGTACATTCTTGGTGTTAAAGGAGTATTCATAACTCTTCAGGGCAAAAATCAGTCGTCTCTCCAGCTCCAGTATTTCAGTCTTTTCCCAGTTTGGCGTCTCCACAAGCTGTACGAACTCCAATTCGTTCCCTTTGTTAAATGCCTTCTGTAACCCTTCTGAGATGTGTTTGTGATTCTTCAAATGATGAATGTGATTCAAGACCCTCAAATAGCATGAACTTGAACTTGCACCAACATAATACTTTCGTTCATCACGGTCGCAAATCATATAAATGCCAGGTTTATCTGAAATCATCAAATGCTTGTATCATCCTCCTGTCGGTATACTTCCCATCAATTAAGAAAATATACCTAATTTTGTAAATTAATTTCTAAAAAAAATGTTAATTTTTAAATTTACTATTTGGACAGCCGATTTTTGATGATAGACTACCAGTGAAAATAAATATCAAGGGAGTAAAAAACATGAAAAGTAAAGTATTTGAAAATGATGAGGAAATGTTTATAGAGGAAGAGGAGTTTTTTGGGGGAGATGAAGATAAAGAATTTGAAGAGATATTTCAGAAGTGGAAAGACCTTGGGAAGGTTCCTGAAAACGAAGATGATAAAGATGATGCGTATTATACAGCTTTCTGTGAATTTATTATAGAATATGGAAAACAGTTCAATTAGAAAAAATTGGATTTTAAAGTAGCCTTTATGGCTACTTTTTTAGTATTGTGTACCAAAATATATACTTCAATGAAAAAATCTAGATCTACATCGATATAAACATAAATAAAGAAGGATAATTTTACCTTTTTTGTGGAAAACTAACTTAGCAAACTTTATTATTAATATAAAGCAATTTTTATAATTTATAAACTAAAAAGAAAGAGGTAACATTATTTATGGGTCCAAAGGATGATGGGATTAAAAGAAATGGGAATAAGTTTTCGGAAAATGAAAAAGAATTCTTAATAAATATAGAAAACTTTATTGATTCGATAAAAAAAGAGTTTGATTTTTTCATATTAGTAAATGAAAACAATTATGAGGCACTGAATAAACCAGATTCTTTTATTAAAATGATTGCTCCAATGAATAACAAAAAAATTGACACGTTAGAACTTTATCTCGATTCTGAAGTTATTAAACTAGTTGAGGTTTTAGAATTACTTAATGCCGTAAATTATATATACCATAAAGCAACAAGGGCTTTAGGGTTTAATCCCTCCGACTTTCCACTTGAGTTAACGAAAATAGAAAAAGGTTCTTTGATAGTATGGTTAAGAGGGAAAAAGGATGCAATAATGCTAACCGCTACAATTATTCAAGCAATCCTTGCAGGCGCTACTTTCGGATATGAGTTATGGAAAGACCATTACAAACAAAATGCACCAATGGTACAGTGTTCTGTACCAACTGAAGTTTTTATAAAAGGCAAAAAACTTAGTGATAATTTTAATATGGAATATGAGTGTAATACAAGTGAAAAAACTAATACTATTAAATTTAAGGTTAGTAGTAAAGAAGTGGTAAATAAAAACGATATTAAAACTTATACTGTGAGAGAAGGAGATACTTTAAGTTCAATTGCAATAGAACAAAATATTGATCTAAACACTCTTTTACAGGATAATAATTTAAAACTTGGTGATATTATTATGCCAGGTCAAAAATTAAAAATTAACAAAAAATAGGAAGAAGATAATCTAATGTATTAGGAAAAGAGGAGAATACATTGATTCTTAGGCATGTAACTAGAAATACAGCCTTACCAAGCATAATTAAGAGTGATTGTTTAGATCCAGAATTTCTTCAAAGGGAACATGATAGGGGCCATATATCCTTTGAACTTAACCCTAAAACAGAATTATTGACTAAGTATTTCCATGTAATTAAGGGGTGGAATCAAGATGAACCCTTTGAATTACTTTTTGATGGTGAAGAGCTTCTTCAAGATAATTATGAAATTCTTCATAGTATAGAGGGGATAAAATTCAACAAAGAGGTAGATATTGGATGGAAATTAAGGGATGCTAAAATTCCTTACCTCAAAGAGGATGTAGATAACATCGAATATTGTTTTATAAAAGGCAAAGTACAATTAAAGTATCTGACCGAAGAATCCAAACGTAAGCTTAGTGAATGGGCGGATAAAAATATCTAGTAAAAATAAGCACTTCCAAAGGAAGTGCTTATTTTTACTAGATTACCAATTTATAGTTGCCAAAACATAGGGTGAAACAGCTAACCAAATATTATAATAAGGCTGATTTAATGCGGTGTTCAAGGTATTATTAATACCAATAGAAGCAAATTTAATGAAGGGGAATAAAGAGATGAATCAAAGAATTGAGGAAAAATTAAAACAAATCGAGGATACAGATTACTTTGAATATATCTTTGAGGCTGGAAGCATGTTTCAAGAAGTTATTCATTTATCCGAAGAATATAAAGAGCCTAAAGTAAAAAAGATGGCAGAAACTGAAATTAAACTATTAAATATAAATGTCTATACCCCAATGATTTATACAAATTATATTTCTCGATTTGATAAAAGAATTATTGAACAATGTTCCGTTTCACAGGAAGAAATTTTATACTTTGAGGGTAGATTAAAAGAGAGTTTAAACATTTTTTTAAAATGTAGATATGCAGATTTCTTATATGAATATGGACAAGGCATCTGCTCTATAAATAAGTATCAAATTGGTACCTATTTAGTTAGTTTTATGTTAAAAACAGCTAGATTACATTTTAATCATGAGAACCCAATTAATTGTTTGGAAGATTCTGCCCGTGCAGTTTTTGTATCATTACAACTAAAGAATAAGGTAATGATTGATGAATGTAACAATTTCTTATTTGAACTTCTGTTAAATTTTGAGGGAAGCAATTTAAGATGGGTTTTAGAGCTAGCCGAAATTTTCCATAATATCCTACTTAGTCCATTAAAGTCCTCCCTAGACAATGATAAAAGACAGCTCGTTTTAGAAAAATTGGAACAGGCTCGTAGTTATTATTGGGAAAATAAAGAGCATCATTTACACCGTTCAGTCTGTGGAGAATTAATTGAATGGGCAAAAGTGAATAAAATGAATGAAAAAATTACGATGAAGTATATAAAAGAAATTGGGGCCTCTTATGAAGAAGAAGCGGAACACCAACAAGGTAGGGAAGAAAAAAGTGAAATCGTAAAAGCTTCGTTTTTGGAAAAAGCATTGCAGCACTATATGAATTACGGAATTAGTGAAAAATTTGACCCACTAAAAATACAGATTAAGGCTTCGTATGAAAACGCAGTGTCTCAAGGTGAATTTAAATTAATGTCTTCATCAGTGAAAATTTCACAAGAGGAGATAGACAGAGAAATACAACCGTATTTAAATGTGCCTTTAGACGAAGCTTTATTACATTTTGCAAGAGAAATTAGCTTTATTCCTAACGTAAGTCAAATAGAAGAAAATACCAAAAAACAAATGAAGGAATCATTTTCGCTTAGAAATTTTTTTGGGGGGTCAGTGGTTTCCGATGGTAAGAAAATTTTTCAAACAGTTGATGATCAAGACACATTTAAAATAAATTTCAATCAGTATTATATGATGGCAATGGAAATCATAGCGAATGTAATTATGGTACCACTTTTCGAAAGATTAGTTGATAAAGGACTAAGTGCTACTCATATTATAAATTTATTAAAATTTTGGGGGTACATTGACGAACAAAGTGGGGTGTTTATTAAGATTGGAATTGAAAAGTTCTTCGAAAGGGACTACATAAGTTCAATGCATATCTTAGTACCACAACTGGAAGCACTGGTTAGAAACTTTTTTGGTAGTATTGGTTATGCTACAACAGTAATCAAGAAGGGAACTGTACAACAAGAACAAACCTTTAATGAATTCTTGGAACGTAAGGATATTAAAGAATCCATGCCAAAAGAAGTACATAAATATTTGGTAATGTTAATGGTAGAGCAAACAGGGTGCAATTTTAGAAACAAAATTGCACATGGATTAATTCATCCAGCGGAGTGTAATAAAACGAATAATATGCTTATTCTTCATTTTTATTTGCTAATGACCAACTTCAAATTAGAAGTAGATGCTTAATGAAGAACCGTCCTGGTTATTGCTCATTTGGACCAAATCGGAAATGATGAGCTAAATAAAAAATACACGTGACTGTACGTTCAAAACGTACAGTTTTTTGATAGATAAAATGCAAAGGACGAGAGATTCATTCAGGTTTTCCTTTAACGAATTCTTTTCCATTTATCTGTGGATTTATCATTTTCCAGGGTGTTATTATACCGACGGCAAAATAAAAATTGAAATTTGGGCAGGTTTTGAAAGTCAAATTTTCCCGATATAGTCGATAAACACAAGTGGAGTCAAAAAAAAGGTTGTCATTTGGGAAATACTGGTTATTATTTAAATGTGTACAACACAAAGTAAGTCCTTTGAAGACTGAACATCCTTATTGCAACTTCGAAAAAAAGAACACATTTGGTGTTCCCATTTGCGTTTCTACAAAAATTCGAATGCAATAAGCTATGACATTATGATGGATAAGCATTATGGACGAAAGTCTAATTCAGCAGGAGAGCTGATTTTTCAACAATTGTTGAATTGTATGTAAATGATTTGGTTTTAAAAATAAACGGTTAAAAATTTCCCAAAGAAACAAAAAAGAAAACGCCAGGTTCTAGTAACCATGACGGGCTGGAAACTTTTTTAAAAAATTCCGATACGTCAAATAAACCTTGTATCTTAGATGCTGCGTGAAAAACGTACATCAAGAACATGCGGAACATATGTAAGTAGGATAGTTAGAGTTTCCGTAAAACTTACAAAGGGAAGTAGGTGCTGCTTCTAAAATAGGCATATTGCAATCATGGGAAGTTGCAATGAAAGATTAATCACAACTGAAAATAATAAAAATTCAGCGGAATCATTCACACGGTTAAGTGGCAGATTTTAATTTGGCGGATATGCCAAATTCAAAATGCGACTTAACCAGTGTGAAACGCTGGTCAGGGGACCCGTTTGCGTAATTTTTGTTAACGAAAATGACAGCGGAGTCAGTTATATCAGGGCTGAGATGTATCGAAGCACTGATTAACTGGACGAGCAGGGCATCGAGTTTACAAAAATAGCAAGAATGGGGTTGGTTTTTTCCTTGTCCTAAAAAAGGGAGGTGTTTTATTTGGACAAAAATAAAAATAAAAAAAACAAACCAGAAAAAATGAAAATTGAAAATAAAAAAACAGATTCAAATAAGATGGAACATTCATTGAAACAGATTTGGAATGTATTTAAATTGGCTCAAAAAAAGGGAGTTTCTCCAGGGCAGAGAGTCAATCGAAAAACAGGCGAAAAAGAAGAAAAACGGGTGAATTTTAAAACGATTGAATCTTACGTTGGGATGATGGAATCACTCGGCAGAGATTACAAAGAAAAATACGGCGTTTCCGATTACCGAAAATGGCAGCCAGAGAAAATTGAAGAGTTGATTCGTGATCGATTCGATAATTTCCATAAAGGCAACACAAGTGAAGCTTATAATGTGAATTCTCTTCTTTCCGCTTTAAAATTTTACAACCATGCGGTCGAAAACATTTCGTCTTTGCAAAAAAAACATAGAACTCTCGTGGATACCAATAAAATGAGAAAAGAAAAAAATGAAAAAAACGTGATTCGTTATAGCAAAGCTTCGAAAACATTGCGAGCAACACCTGACCAAAGTGTGCAGGTTCTACAAAACATCGCGCAAGATGGATATAAAGTACCTACCAGAGAAATGGCGTATCATGTCGCAAAAATCGCTCAATTAACAGGTGGCCGCCATACTTCGGTTTTAAATTTGAAAGCAGAAGACATCACGATTGATAAAAAAACGAACAGTGTTTATTTCCATAAAGATAAGGGCGGCTTGAGTAGAAGCGTTAAAGTGGATGAAGATACAGCCGCATATCTTGTTGCACTGAAAGAGGAAAAAGGAACAGAAGAAGGCCGTCTGTTTGTGGCTAAAAGAAAAGATGGCACATTCATGTCTGTAAAAGAAACAAGGAAAGAAATCAGTAGGATAGTCACTGATGCTGGCAAACATTTAACAACAACAAAAATGATCACGATAAAAGATGAAAACGGTGAAAAAAAAGAAGTAGAAATCGAACAAAAATTCAGTATGCACTCCTTCCGAAAATCCTTCGCACTCGAACGTACTCACCAATACATCAAACAATTCACCTCGAAGCATCAAGTAGATAAATATTTCGCCCAATTAATCGAAGAAGAAAAAGCATTTTCAGGAGAACCACGTTTAAAAGAAAAATTAGATACGCTTTATGAACGGATCAACAAAGACCGAGAACATCCGCGGGATATTACATTGGTTGAATATGCGATATTTGCGACCAGTTTGGACCTTGGTCATTTCCGCAATGATGTCATCACTCAATTCTACACAGATTTCAAGGAAGTCCGAAAATATTATGAAGAAGATTACCCTCAGGATTAAAAAAGACGCTTTAGCGTCTTTTTTAAGGCGGATTAATCCTCAGGATGAAAATCCGCTTCGAATTCGTTGTTGGAACAGGCTGAATGAACGATTTTCGAACAGTGGTTTATTAAATAGAGAAAGAAATGTGATAAAACTTTGAACGTATTTAAAAAACGCTGTATTTTAATCAATAATGTGATTATTGATTTGAAGGATATAAAACTCAATAAAGAAAACGGAAAAGTAGTTTCCATTTGTGACTAAATACTTAGAAAAAAAGATTTTATAATTACTGATTTTAAGTAAGGAGGTGGAAATTTTGGATATAAATCAGGAACGGCTATATACACCAAAGGAGGTAGCCGAACATTTAGACATCACTCCCGATCTGCTAAGAAAGTGGGTTGAAGAGTTTAATATTCATACCGAAAAAACGGAAAAAGGGCATCGTCGATATACAAAAGTAAATATCGAATTGTTAATGCAGATCAGGCAGAAGCTTCAAGTCGAAAGTTGGAGCTGGAAGCAGGTAGGTAGATGTCTCAAAGGTGAAAAAGAAGAGTTTATGCAATCAGTAAATACAAACAAAATTGAGGAGCAATTAAACATAATTTTAGCTAAATTAGAGCAACATGAACTATTTAACAGAACCTTGTTGCAACGGTTGGAACAATCCGAAAGGATACATCATGAATTCTTGAATTACGTACGGAAAAATAGGCTTATGTCATTCTTAAATTGGATAAAACGAAAATATAAGTTATAAAATGCTGGTACCATATTATGTAACCAGCATTTTTCTGCTTAGATCTCCCTACCAAAGATGAATCCTGTCGTCCATATTATCCAGTGTTGCGACAAGATTTGTTAAGTCATCCACCAACATTTCTCTCTTGTATAAATCGTCCTCTAAAACCATATTTAAGATTTTCAATACCGATAATTTTATTTTAATTATTTCTTCTTTACGATTTAAATCAATCATTGAACGTCCCTCCTTTTTCAGTATTAGCATTGTACAAATCATGATGTTTTCAATCATTTACAGAAGTAATGAGGTACTATAACAAATTTTAAAAGAATATTTTAGAAATTTATTTATATTAATTGAACATAATTCTTTTACTTTTTTTAAAAGGTCTTTGGATTTAAAAATTCTATGGTATCCTACATGCGATTAAGAATTTGGAGGAATTGCTAATGTACTTTTTAAATGAAGAGCACAAAAAAAATTTTGAAATTTTATTAAGGCTTTATATGTTATCACGCGGTGAAGACAGGCAATATGAGGCAACTATTTATGTAGCGGCAGTTCCATCTGTTTTTTATTTAATAAATAATAAAGAAATTGATACGACTTGCAGTCCATTATACGAGTTAATGAAATGGGACGAAGAAAGAGAAAAATGGAAGTTTGTATCCCCAGGATTAACTGGAGCCACGACTAGGATGTGTGAATTTGCCCTTTCCTTATATAACGGTTACGAAGTAAAACTTGATGATGTTTTTGGAACCGTTGTTTCAAGGGAATTTATTGATGTCTTGCTCCAAGCAATAAAAATTCGTTCAAGATATTAATTAAATGTTTTATAGCTTACAGAATATTTTTAAATTATCAAAGTTACCGACCCAAGGGAGGTAACTTGTTTTCAATAAAGATACAAAAAGGCGATTAAGTAGCCAGGAAAAAGTTTATTTTTCCTAAAGGATTATTAAATTAGTTCCGTAATATAAAAAAAGCAACAAAAATTGAAAAAATGTTTCTAAATGCGGAGGGATAAACAATGGTTTGTGAGCCAATAAAAGACAAAGAAATTGTTAAGGAAATTTTAGAAGCTTTACGTATGCGACGAAATGGATTCAGAGATGCATTATTTTTTGAGTTTTTACTATCTACTGCGCTTAGGGTATCTGATGCATTAAGTATTCCAAAGAAGGATATTGATTTTATTGAAGGGACAGTCAGGGTCCATATAAGCAAAACAAAGGGCTTTAAAATTATTAAACTCAATCCACCTATTCTAAAAGACTTGCATCAATACACTAAAGACATGAGGGATACCGATCTTATTTTCCCTTTCAAAAGACAATGGGCGCATAAAATGATGAAATGGGCATGTGAAATGGTGGGACTTGATAAATCCCGTTACTCAATTCATTCAACCAAGAAAACTGCGGGTTGGTTTTTTTATATTTCTCAATTTGATATTGTTAAAACCATGCATTTTTTAGGACATCGTGATACCAAAGAAACAATGGCTTATCTAATGATTCATGATGAAGAGGTTAACCAGCAGCTAGCTGGAATGAGTTGGAGATAAGAGATAAAAATAAAAAAATGTATTTTTTTAGGAGGTGGTCTTTTTCTGAAAAATTCTTAATTAGGAAGGGGAGTTTTATGTCAAAGGTTTCAGAAGCATTATTATTTTCTAGTGAGTGGGGAATTTCCTTCTTTCGAACACAAAAAGAAATGAAAAATATAGTTCAGGAGGATAAAAGAACCCCTTTTGGAAATAGAACACATTTAAATAATGTCGGTAAAAGTATTTCAGAAATAAAATGGCGGATTAAGCCTAAGCGTTTTAGTTCTCCGAGTACACAAGTAGAATTATATTTTAATTGGTTAAATTTGGTGTCAGATGAACGGACAAGAAGAATAATCGCAGCAAGTTTGATAGATTATTATATTCCTGTTTCAGATGAAGAATATGAAAAACTTAAAAAGAAAAAAGACATCGAATTCAAATATATAAGTACCTTTGCTCTTCATTTTGATTTGAGAAAAATGCCAAAAGAAAGGAATTCTCTTTGCTATGATGCAGAAATGGAAGAAATGACAGACGAACCATTTATAACGTATAAACAATGGGTAGAAGAAGGCACAGAAGAACAAAAATTCTTTGCCTTAACATATGGCAGAATTGAAGAAGTAAAAATTCCTTTGGTGAAAAGAAAATCCATGAGCCATCGTTTTTACACACTTTCAAGAGCAAAAAAATACATATCAAAAGACTTTAGCGATTTACATGATAGTTATTTAAATACCAGCATGACCTATCAGATTCCATCTAAAAAGGATTTCCGTAGATTAGCTGAACGTGTAACTGAATATTGCCTCCTTTTCGCAGAACTTGATTACTACAAAATAGACAAATACAAAGATAAAACACAAAAAGAAATGCTAAAACTGATTTATAAAGAATTGGACAAGCAAGGATTTCCTCATCCAACTGAGGTCATTTTTCCCAGGGGTCTTCATCTGGTTTGGAAAATCAGCCCGATAGCTGCATACCGTTCCTTTGAGTGGGAATTGATGCAAAAGAAAATACACTCAATATTAGAACCATTTGGTGCGGATAAACAAACCGTAACGGATAAAGTAAGGCTACTTCGTATTGTTGGCTCAGTACACAGCAAAACAGGGAAAAAAGTATGGGGACATAGTTTTACAGATGACCGCTATCTGTTTGATGAATTAATCAATACATTCTATCCTGGCGAAGTGGAAAGAGAAAAAGAACGAAGAAGAAAAAACAGAGAAAAATATTTGAAAAAGCAGGAACAAAAGTTTGAAGTGCTAAAAGGAGGATTATCTCAATATTTAAAAGGAGAAAGAAAAGAAAAAAAGGATGAAAACTATACAAGTAATTATGTAGGAAACATTATTCATGAAAAATACAGACGTGATCTGATAAAATTAATTGATTTGCGTCACGGAAAAATGAACGGATACCGTGAATTTTGCTGTTTCTTGATTCGGTATTGGACTCTTTGCATTACAGACGGAAAAAGCGTAAAAGCCATCAATGAAACGGAAAAATTGTATTATTCAATGGAAATAGAAGGTGATTATTCGCTTCAGGATATTATTTCTTATACTTCTTCTGCTGAAAGTGCATTTAAGAAATGGAAAGTAAACTGGACAAAAGGCTATAATTACCGAAATGATACGCTCGTAAATTTTTTGAACATCACAAAAGAAGAACAAAAACAAATGTGGATTCTTATTGATGATGAAGAAACCAAAAGACGTGACGCGGAACGTCATAAAGAAAAAAGAAAAGAAAACGGTGCGGTTGGTCATAATGAAAAACGAGAATTGATTGTAAAAATAATCAAGGAAAACCCATCGTTATCTAATGTACAGATCACCAAACAAGTGACTGAAATCTTAGGGAAATGCAGTAGAAACACTGTTATTGCGGTTAGAAAAGAACTCTACATTTAGGGGTGTTCATTTTCGTCCCCCTATATTATTTATTATAGGTATTAAAGGTAAGGTGAAATGTAATAAAATATAAAAAGTAGCGAATGACTCCTTCTATTAATCATTCGCCTTAAATTATTACCTGGCATCCGCAACGGAGCTAACACCAAAATCCATAAAATACGTTTCTGAGTCCATTTTATAGACTCTCACACTTGTCCTGCCATAGTTGAGGACATCTTGTACATCCACTCTCTCGCCTAAAGGAACACCAAGACGATTTCTGAAATATTTTCCCATGATACTGTTGTTTTCAGTGGTATGAATGGCTTTACGGTTTGCTTGAGCCATTTTGCAGATAAGCTGTTGCCCGTCATCTGTCAGCATGGTAAATGACTGCTCCAATGGAGGGAAGAAGTCAGGGTGCACGTTGTTGAATGGCGTAGGAACTTTTATGTATGCCTGATTTTGCTCACGTCCAGGACGCTGTCCCCAGTTCAACCCTGCTTTTTCTTGTATGGCGGTATCATTTCTAATCAGAAGTGGCAGGTCAACATAACCCAAGTTTTGAAGATCAGGAGTTTCTGTATCTTCACCTTCCAGCCTTAATTGAACGATTTCATTCGTTCGAGGTCTTCTTTGTACGGTAACATGATGGAAACTAATATGGTCTTCCACATCAGCGTCTGTGCATAAAATCGCATCGGTTACATTAAAGACATCATCAACATTATCAAAATAGCAAGGCGCCAATAATTCATTTTGATCCCTAAATCCGTTCCATGAGAAATTGGCGGAGCCGATAAACGTAGTGGAATCATTTAACAGTCTGCCATTTGACCAATGGTAGATTTTAGTATGTACTCCTGGAAGTATTTTATGATAGCTGATAGTAATGTTCGGATTGTCATTCATGATTCGCTTGTACTGTTCATGGTCCCATCGTCTGATGCCGTCTTTTTTAGCCATTCCTATGACAAGTTCAATTTCTAAATCGGGAAACTTTGTCAGAATGTGCGTTAAAAAAGCGGATGAAGCGTATCCTGAAAGGATGCTAAGTGTTCTATACCCTTGTTCATATGGTGCATCAAAAGCGATATGTTCCAAGTCGGCAACGTGATACATAATACTTTCCTCCTGTTTTTTAAATTGTTAAATTAACAATATCAAAAAATGGAAATCACGTCACCAACCACAATTGTGTCTGTTTGATGACACACTTATCGTGTCATTTTTCGACACATTCCTGTATAATAGGGACATGCAGCAAAGAAAATGGAGTTGTCCCAATATGATATTTAAAAAAGGTGAACTGTTCTGCGGCCCTGGAGGCTTGTCTTTAGGAGCAAAACTTGCAGAAGCAGTAAATGAAGACGGAGAAGTGTTTCGCGTTGAACATGAATGGGCAAATGACTATCATGAAGAAACATGCGATACCTTTCGCCTGAATATATGTCCCGATAAACCCGAATCTGTTATTTGCGGAGATGTCCGTAAATTAGATATTAAGAGCTTGCCCCCAATCGACGCCTTCGCATTTGGCTTCCCGTGCAATGATTACAGCATTGTGGGAGAAACCAAAGGGCTGGAAGGCGAATATGGGCCCCTTTATACGTACGGCATTAAGGTATTAAAGCACCATCAGCCGAAATTTTTTATTGCCGAGAATGTAGGAGGGCTTGAAAGCGCAAATGAGGGAAAAGCGTTCATCCAGATCTTAAAGGCTATGGAGGATGCAGGATATAACATTACCCCTCACTTGTATAAATTCGAAGAATATTCATTGCCTCAGGCGCGCCACCGAATCATAATAGTGGGAATTCGGAAAGATTTGGGATGGAAATTCCAGGTGCCCAAGGCTCCCTATAAAAATCAGCCAGAAAAATGGACTTCTGCAAAATCGGTAATTGAAAATCCACCGATTTCAGAGAATGCCCTCAATCATGAATTTACCAACCATGCACAGAAGGTTGTGGATATGCTTACCATCATCAGGCCAGGAGACAATGCATGGGCAGATTACATTCCTGAAGAATTGCGTTTGAAGGTCAAGGGTGCAAAAATGTCCAACATCTACAAAAGGCTTGATCTTAAATCGCCTGCCTATACAGTAACGGGAAGCGGTGGAGGCGGAACTCATATGTACCACTACGCTGAGCCAAGAGCATTGACGAACCGTGAACGGGCAAGGCTTCAAACGTTCCCAGACTGGTATGAATTTGTCGGAAAGAAAGAAAGCGTCCGCCGTCAGATTGGAATGGCTGTTCCTGTTGACGGAGCAAAAATCATCATCCAAGCCATTCTGGATTCTTTTGCAGGCAACGAGTACAAAACAGAGCCTTCCAAATGGGAAGATGAGCTGGCTGAGATGCTGGAGACAGGAAAGAAAGCAAAGAAGAAAAAGCGTACTGGAACAACCAAAAAGAAAAAAGAAGAGGCGCCAGAAAACCAAACAGAGTTAGAGTTGCCCATCCAATAGAGACCCTTGTGGTCTTTTTTTGTTTTGATTAAAGATTTAATTTTGTCAAATTTGATGCAAATTCCCCATATTTTTTTTTTTTTTTTTTTTTTGAAGAAATTTACAATAGGTGCAGGCTAAAACCTTTCAATGTCGAATTTGTTTATAGTGAAAAAAGCGTTGGGAGGGAAAGAAGTGATAAATAACTGGCAGGTTCCACGCAATAAACGAAAGCTTTACCCAGTCGTAGATATTTTATCATTATTTACGCTTCAAAATCTTGGAGAGACTTGGAATCACGATTTGGTAAGACAATTAGATTTTGAATCTGAATTGGAGCGGTTTGGCTTAAAACGTTCTGGAGAAAGACGTGACAGACGTGCTGGGGGAGCAAGAACATACGAATCGTGGTTATATGCTTTAGGACTTATTTATGAGGAAACAAATTCAAAAGTAATACGAACTACACTTGCTGGTGAAGCGTTGCTTGCAGGGGAACCACCTGTGCCTATTCTTGCAAATCAATTATTGAAATTGCAGTATCCATCCCCCTATTCAATTCGAGCGGGTGTAAACATTCATCCTAGGTTTCAAGTGAGACCATTTCGATTTGTATTACAACTCCTTCAAGACTCAAGACTAAGAACTCAAAATGGTAGACCCGAATTAACCAAAGAAGAAATTGGCCTTTTTTGTTTAACAGAAGGGGAAAATGAAACTCGTCATTGCCTTAATCATGTTGTTAATCGCATTTTAGATTACAGAGCTAATGGTGATTATGTAATTCCTTTAGACTTTGGTGAATTATATCCTAGTAGAACAACTGGAATACGTACAAGAAAAAAAACGGTGGAAGCATTAGTCGATACTGCTAACGTTTTTATTAATTTCTTAGAATACTCTCAATTAATAGAACGTGATACACCAGATAGTCCTATATATATCCCTGTTCATAAAACGGAAGAAGTCCAGGGAAGGTTAAATGATAATACCCGTTTAAGAACCATTGATTCTAACAATCTATATGGAATAGAAAATTTCCAGCGGAATTACGGGCTTTCGCCTAATACTGTCAGAGATAATCGTAATTTTGGTGGTCAAGTAATTACGGACCAAATATATCGTTCAAGACGTGTACAAAGTGAATTATTACATTTTGCTTCAATAAGACCAATACCAACCATTTCATCTGATATTATTGATGAAATTTCCCAGATAACAGGGTATACTCCTGAACAAGTTGCGGAAGGTTTGCAGAATTTTAGACCAAATACTTTTACATTATTTGAAAGTAACTATATGAACATGTCATCAAGTGGAACTGAATTTGATACGGAGTTTGAAATAGCCACAATTGAAATATTTAATCAGCTTGGTTTTACTTCTAACCATACTGGATTCCTTCCACTTAATCCTGATGGAGTGGTAATTTCCCCAGAAGATTACAGTGGGATTATTGACACAAAAGCATATAGGAAATATTCAATTACTAACGACCACCGAAATAGAATGTCGGTGAACTATATACCAACATATCAAGCTTCTCATTCAAATCTAAGCTTTTTTCTATATATTGCTCACGGATTTATTTCAAATATTGGTGACCAAATAAGGAGAATTGCAATAGACACGGGTGTCAATGGTGCAGCAATTACAGCGGAAGCAATGGTTCAGCTCTATCGTATAAATCAAATTAATTCAATTTCTCACCAAGATTTATTTCGGATTTTTTCTTCAAACTCCTTAATAACCGTAGATGATATTAATCGTTACCCTTTTAGGGGTCAAAGGCCTGGGGAAGAAGCAAATGTAAAAAGGATATTTAAAATAGGTGAACTCTTCTGTGGCGCAGGAGGATTAGCTTTAGGAGCAAAACTAGCGGAAGCAGTTAGCAATGATGGGGAAAAATTGAAGGTCGAGCATGAATGGGCAAATGACTATGATGAAGATTCATGTGAATCATTTCGTCTAAACATATGCCCTGATAGAGCCGAATCGGTTATATGGAGTGATGTTCGAGATTTAGATGTAACCTATTTGCATAAGATAGATGCATTTGCATTCGGGTTTCCTTGTAATGATTTCAGCAATGCAGGAAAAGCAAATGGAGACGAAGGAAATTTTGAACCTCTTTATACCTACGGAATTAAGGTATTAAAACACCATCAGCCCAAATTTTTTATTGCTGAAAATGTATGCGGTCTTGAACGTGCGAATGGGGGGAGGACATTCATCGAGATTCTTAAGGCGATGGAAGATGCAGGATACAACATTACCCCTCACCTGTACAAGTTTGAAGAATATGGTCTGCCACAAGCGCGTCATCGAATCATTATTGTGGGAATCCGTAAAGATTTGGGATGGAAATTCCAAGTGCCAAAAGCTCCTTTTAAAAATCAGCCAGAAAAATGGACTACGGCAAAAGAGGCAATTGAAAATCCACCGATTCCAGAGAATGCATTCAATCATCAATTTAATATTTTAAGTGAAAAAGTAATAAATATGCTTTCCATCATCCGTCCTGGGGACAATGCATGGGCAGAATACATTCCTGAAGAATTGCGATTGAACGTAAAGGGAGCAAAAATGTCCAACATATATAGAAGACTTGACCCCAATTTGCCTGCCTATACCGTAACAGGAAGCGGCGGAGGTGGAACGCACATGTACCACTACAAGGAGCCAAGGGCATTGACGAACCGTGAAAGGGCAAGGCTTCAAACATTTCCTGACTGGTATGAATTCGTGGGTAAAAAAGAAAGTGTGCGTCGCCAGATCGGAATGGCTGTTCCTGTTGAAGGGGCAAGAATTATCGTGGAAGCAATTTTAAAATCATTTGCAGAAATATCTTATGAAACAGAGCCTTCTAATTTGGAACATAGATTGGTAGAAATGGTTGAACCCATAAAATTAAACTCTAGACATAAATGATCACAAAGGATCTAGGAGGAAAATGAGCTTTATATGGGGGAGATATCGATTAAAGGTCTCTTTCTTTTAGGTATCTGAATTATATGAAATTTCCTTTTAATATATACTAAAAATATACAGGAGGTAGTTGCATGGATAGATTAATAATTGCAATTTCTGTTATTGTTAGACAGTTGCAGCGTGGCATAGGAACTCTTGAAGAACTATTAGACCGATACGTTGACCCAGTTGACGCTGATGCTTTAACTGAAGAGGAAAAGGAAGAAATTGCGCCTCAAATCCTAAGAAAAAGGGAATTTGAAGACGCAAGAAGATTCTCTGAAACAGAAGACCCCGCTTTAATAGTTGACCCTGAGGGACATGAAGAATGGTTTGGGAATTGGTTATTGGAAAATAATTCAGAAACAAAGAGGTACCACTGGAACAGATTGGAGAAGTTTTTGGAGAAAAAATTTACCCAGAAAATGTCCCCTAAACAAGCTGGGGAAATCATTAATTCCATTGATAATGCATCAAATAAAGTGGTTGAAAGGCTTGAAAACCCTACAAGGGCTTCTTTTACCACAAAAGGCTTGGTAATAGGTCACGTGCAAAGCGGAAAGACAGCAAATTTTACAGCAGTTATAGCTAAAGCAGTAGATGCTGGTTACAGATTTATTATCGTTTTTGCAGGGCTACATAACAATTTACGATCTCAAACTCAATTGAGATTAGACAGTGAGCTGACAGGAGAACCATTCACTGAAGATGTTGAGCATGTTGAAATCCCACAACTTGCAAATAGGCAATGGGTACGGCTAACAGATGAAGGGGACTTTACTGATAGAACTACACTTCGTCTCGATACACTTGCCCAGTCAGGTAGACCCATACTGGTTGTTATGAAGAAAAAACCACAAATTATGAGAAAATTATTAAGGTGGATAAAAAAAGCTCCTGAGGAAGTAAGGAGAACTATTCCTCTTTTGGTGATTGATGACGAAGCTGACCAGGCTAGCACTGATACGGGTAGAAATGGGAAAACTTCTCCTACCAATGCTCACATCCGTTTAATTTTACGTTATTTTACTAAGCATGCTTATGTAGGGTATACTGCAACTCCATTTGCTAATCTTTTAATAAACATGAAAACCAATTCAGAAGAATTACGCAGAGATTTGTATCCAAGAAATTTCATTGTTTCATTACCAAGACCTAATGATTACATAGGGGCAGAGCAAATCTTCAGTAAGGGACAAGCTAAATATTTTGTACGTTATGTTCCTGACGTTGAGGTTGCTAATTTTAATGTAAAAAAAGAGAAAGATTCAGAACTTCGAAAATCAATACTTTCATTCTGTTTATCAGCTGCTGCAAGATACCATAGGAATCACAAGCATAAACCTATGACAATGTTAATCCATACTACACACTTGCAAGACGGTCACTCCACCATGAAAGAGATTGTTGAGGATTACAGGCAGGAGTTAATAGATAAGTTAGAAAGTCAAAATCCAGAGACAATTTATTCTGAGTTTGAAAAACTTTGGACTGAAGACTTTGTGCTGACAACTCATCAGCTATATCCTAGTCGAAATATTGATTTTAATGAAATAAAGCCCTTCATATTAGAATTTTTAAATGATTTGGATATTCTTGAATTAAATGCAAGGTCAACTGATGTTCTTGATTACACCCAAAAAACGGATTTAAAAGTCATCGCCATTGGGGGTAATACTTTATCCAGAGGCTTAACTTTAGAGGGGTTAATGACCAGTTATTTCATTAGAAAGAGCAACGCATATGATACGCTACTCCAAATGGGCAGATGGTTTGGCTATCGGGAAGGTTATGAGGACCTTACAAGAGTCTATACGAGTAAAAAACTAGCAGGTTATTTTGAAGACCTAGCCATTGTGGAGCAAGAGATTAGAGAAGAACTATACCGTTATGATGAGGATGGCGTAACACCTGCTCAAGTTGCAGTGAAAATTCGCGCACATAAAGAAATGAAAATAACAGCTCCAAATAAAATGGGTGCTGCCAAAACTGTCGAGCCAACATATAGCGGTAAATTAGCACAAACAATTTGGTTGCCTTTAGATAATCCAGAAATCTTAAGATATAATTTAGCTGTGGCTGAAGAATTTATTGCGGAAATATCATCAGCAGAAACATGGATTCAGGAAAAGGGGAATCACTTAGTTTATGGTATTCATGTCAATAAAATCATAAGGGTATTGGAAAGTTTTGACTTTACTAACCAATCAGGTTTTGATACAGATGCTATTATTTCCTATATTAGAAGAGTTTCAACTGAGTTCCAGCAAAAAGAGTTAACAATTTGGAACGTGGGTATTCCTGGAAAACAGAATGAGGAGCCCTTAGGAAATAATAAAATATCTTTTAATAATATTGAAATGATTCCAGTGACTCGTTCTAAAAGAAAAGGTGAATCCAAAGTTGGGGTACTGACAGGTGACGAGGATTTGTTCATGGATAATTATGATGGGTCAGACCCTCATAAACGCGATAATCCTTTGCTGTTAATATATAGAATCTGGAAAAATTCTGTGCCAGAAAGGAATAAGTTAGGAAGACTGGAATCATTATTTAACGAATCACAAGAAAAAGAGGATGTAATAGGCTTAAGCATAGTTTTTCCTAAGAGCAGAAATCAGCCAGAAGATTACGTTGCTCAACCTGTCGAAAGTAGAGGATAAGATGTATTATACTAATTTAACTTCAACAGTATGGGAAGAATTAGCCCAAAAATCTGCCGCTAATCCAAATATGGTTGTATGTATGCAGATGCTATCAATAACAGGAGAAGACACACCATTTTTTTGTGTTTTTGTGTCATCTGATAATAGCCTGCATTTTTTGTGTGAATTCAATAAGGAAAATAATAACTTTGAGATTGCAAACCCAAATGTGGCAGGGCTTGAATTGAAAGTTATTAAAAACCATTTTATATTGGATCGTGAACGGCAAAATTATTATGATTTAAGGTGTACTGGGGACCATCACACGGAAGAATTCACCAATATGATTAAGGAAATATGCGGTTTAGTATTCAATGAGAAATATAGTATACCAAAAGCCATTGTTACGGTTATTAGGAGGAGTACAAGTTTTTGGGGCAGACCCAAAAACATTATTCTTAATGAAGAATTTCAACGAGGATTATTTGGGGAATTATATGTCCTAAACGAATTAATAATATTAGGTATGGAAGAAGCGGTCCATTACTGGACAGGTCCCCTTCAAAATAAACATGATTTCCAATTCAGGGAATTTTCCCTTGAGGTGAAAACCACGCTTGCATCTAGGCACAAACACATAATAAATGGGTTAGAACAACTAGAACAAGATGAAAATGGAAAGGACTTGCTAATTGTTTCCCTTAAAATAAAAAACTCGGAAGATGGTAAAAGCATTTTTTATTTTGTCCATCAAATAAGGCAGGAAATGAACCAAAGACCAGATTTAATTGAAGAGTTTAACACTTTGTTAGCGTCGCTTGGTTATAACGACAATCATGAGGATTATTATAGTTGTTATATTTTAGAGGAGCATGCAGTTTTTCCTGTAAATGAAAGTTTTCCAACCTTAACAAATAAAAGTTTAAATGAGCCTGTTCCTACGAGAATATCTAAGATTAATTACATATTAGATATGGAAGGGTTATATAGTTTTAAATTGAAAGACAAAAATTTTGAGGAATATTACATGAGATAACTTCTTTAGGACATTAGCCTATTTTGTTTAAACCAGCTCTAAGGAGTTGGTTTTTTTACGTTTTAAACGGAAACAATGAAATTTATTAGACTGTATGGTATAAAATATGAAAATTCAATCATTAAATACAAAAAAAGGATTAAAAATTAAATCATTTGTCTATTTTACTGATAGATGAGGGGTGGTCAAATTGGCAGATAAAATTACAAAAGAACAAAGATCCTCCAACATGAAAGCCATAAAATCTATATCCAAGCTTGAGAACAGGGTATCAAAAGCTTTATGGGAAAAGGGAATCCGATTTCGGAAGAACAGCAAATTGTTCGGGAAGCCCGACATCTCGATCCAAAAATATAAAATTGTGATCTTTATTGACTCATGCTTTTGGCATGTATGCCCCCTCCATTCTAACATGCCAAAGTCCAATCAGGACTATTGGATAAAGAAGCTGAATCGAAACCAGGAGCGGGACAAGGAAGTAAACGAATATTACTATGAGAAGGGCTGGCATCTCTTGAGGGTGTGGGAGCATGAGCTGAAGGAGGACTTTAGCGGAATGGTTGATAAATTAGAGCAGTTCATAAATCAAATCAAACATATGTCAATAATTTGACAGTTTCATGAGTTGGTAGGCTTTTTCGAAATTGTTGTCGAATATTGCAGGGAATCCAAAAATAAGGAGTGCTTCTATGTCCAATGTCAGCTTTATCATCGACAATGATTTATTGGAAAGCATGCAGTTTGAATCGTTTTTGATTAGCCCTCACTTGCCCAATACAGGCGTCTTTCTCATGTCTGAAAACAGCAGCCCTTTCTCAGAAGCCGTTACCATCAAAATGTATCGATTGGGAAGAACCCATGAAGAGGAAGGATTCCAAATGAAAGATGACATGGGTTCCATTTTATTGTCAAGTTCCGTAGACGCGAAGCTGTTCATCGAAGAATTTCCCCATATGTCAGCCATCGAGCTTTTGCTTTTGCAACAACTGGACACCATGATTCAATAAAATGTATAAATCTTTGAAACTGGTACATCCTACCAATAGGAGGATGATAGTTTATAGCAACAGTAGACCAAATTAAAGAAGGGCTTTTAAGGGAGTTGTTTCGGCTATTAAGTTTTTATTCGGATGTGGAAGTGACGAAGGAAAAGCTTTCGTTGAACACCAGAACCATTGTGTTTTTCCCTTTTTTCAAAGTATCAAGGGCGGAGCAGATGCAGCTGGAGAATCTTCTATTGGGAATAAAAAGCTATGTGATGGATGAATTTAAGGCATTCGTCCCCCTGACGCACCCAACCATGGCTGCCCTTCATGAATTTCCAACTTTGATGGAAATCTTTGATTATTTCTACACTGCTACCATCGATGATTTGCTCGCATCTGAAACTTATGAATACGGGAGTTGATCCCGTATTCTTTTGAATACAAAGAAAATTGTTATGCAAATCATGAATCCCGTATATCGTTATTTTTATTTTACACTTGAAGTTCCAACCTTACCTTAATGTCGTTGCTTTATTTACTATTGGCTTACAGAAATTGCAGGGTTCCCACGAATTACCCCGTTGCTCTTTTACAAAGTCCATCAGTTCTTCAAGGTTATCGGAACAAACCTTTTCATACTTTGTTGTTCTTTTTCCTTCATCACTTTTTCTGCGAAGATACAGGCAATCTGCAATAGGACTTTATTTATTTTCGATTGGTTTTCTGTTCCGTCAAATTAATTCAATACATATCCTTTCTTATTTGCATTGAACCACGCTTCATATATAGCTTCTTTATTGAAAAAACGTTCTACCATTTGGCCTTCTACCCCTTTATTATTAATGTCATATTCAATACAATTAATATTCGAGGACGTATTTTCAAACCCTGCAAAGTAGCCTAGAAAACGGATATAAAATTTGGTAAACATTCATCTTAAATAATAAAAGTTAGAAAAATAAATGTTATAAAATATAATAAAAAAGTTAAATAAAGAAAAATAGAGATTGAAAGGAGAAATTTGGAATGATTTGCAATGAATGCGGTGGCATATTAAATGTTATTCGTGTGGAAGAGTATCCTGAAGGGGTGAAAGACAAAATTAACTATGACCGTTTGTGCGATGTAGAGTGCCTTGACTGTGGGAAAGTGTTTTATTCACTGCCATACGACTTCGGAAAGAAAATTAATGCCGTTAAAGATTTATCACAGATCAAAAAGAGTAGATGACATCTACTCTTTTGCACACAACTCTTCTCTTAAGCTATCTGACACAATTCGAAGGAGATTCACATGAACATTCAGCCTTGTTGGCTCATCTTCAATTTGCTTAATTGCAAATTCTAGTGCTTTAAGAAGAAGCTGGATGTAATCTGCTCGCGTAACAATTCTATGAATATCAAAATCCAATACAATTTCCAATATCTCTTTAACCGTATCTGTGCTTTCGTTTTTGATAAAGGGATTCCTCGCTTTCTACTCTTCATTATTATGTTTTTTCTCAAATTTTATGAAGTCAATTATTTTCCTAACTCCAATAATTTAAAAGTATGTAAAGTAATAATATGCTATAATTTTCCTATAAATAGAGAGGGGAATTTATAGTGAAAATTGAGGAAGAATACAAGATTAAAGAGGACAGCACGGAAAAAGATTTGGAAGAAACACCAATAGAAGATGTTGAGGAGGAAACAGTCCCCGTTAATTATTCAATTAGTAGTTATGGGGCGGATTATCCTATTGACAGTTTAATAAAACGTATTACAAGAGGAGTTATTTTTGTTCCAAATTTTCAACGTGGGTATGTATGGAAACCTGAACATGCTTCAAGGTTCATTGAATCTTTACTTTTAGGTTTACCTGTACCTGGGATATTCTTGGCAAAGGAATCAGAAACAGAAAAGCTTTTAGTAATTGATGGGCAGCAAAGATTGTGGTCCTTACTATATTTTTATGAGGGGCGCTTTCCTGGAGGAAGAAAGTTTGCATTAAAAGGTGTAAATACAGAGTTTGAAGGACATACATATGAATCACTTCCAGAAAGTTTTAGAACTCACTTGGATGATTGTATTATCCATGCAACAGTAATTAAACAGGAAGAACCAAACGATGATAATACAAGTATTTATCACATATTTGAAAGACTTAATACTGGAGGAGTAAGATTACAACCTCAAGAGATTAGGGCTTGTATATATCACGGTCCTTTAAATGAAATACTCCATGAACTAAATAATAACGATTCGTGGAGAAAATTGTTTGGTCCAATAAACAAAAATATGAAAGATCAAGAATTAATTTTACGATTTTTTGCTTTGAATTTTTTAGGTCATGAGTATAAAAATCCATTAAAGGAATTTTTAAATATTTATATGAGTAAAAATAAAAATTTCACATTACATAAACCTGAAATATTATTTTTAACTTTTGAAAGAACTGTTGATGAGATATTAAATTATATTGGTCCTTCTGCGTTCAAGCCAAATCGTGCGCTAAGAACAGCGGTATTCGATGCTGTAATGGTAGGGATTTCCAAGAGGTTAGAGAAGGGCGAAATAAAAAATAAAGAAGAGATAAAATTAAAATATGCTGAGTTATTAGAAGATGAGGAATTTCAAATTGCGACTCGTTCTTATACCACTCAAGAAGCTGCGGTTAAGAAAAGGTTAGACTTAGCTATTAAATTTTTCGGTGAAATTGAATGAGAAATATTGAAATAGTCCGATACAAACAAAAGTTGGATAACTTATTTAAAGTGTATGATCAATTACCTGAAGGAAATGATTTAATAAAGTCCCACTGGTCTAGATATTTATGTATCTTAACTTCAGGGTTTATTGAGCATTCATTACGTCAGATATTAATAAGCTATATAGAAAAAACTTCATCTCGAAAAACATCTAGTTATGCGATAAAAAACATTAGCCAATTTCAGAATGCTAAGATGACTAAAATATATGACATTTTAAAGCTTTTCTGTAATGAATGGGAAGAGCAAATTAAGGAAAAAACTCAGGGGCAACTACAAGAACATGTAGATAGTATTGTAAACAACAGACACAATATTGCACATGGAAAAGATGTTGGAATTTCATATGTTGTAATTAGTAACTACTATAAAAGTGCAGTTTCAGTCATCCAAATAATTGAAGATATTCTATACCCAGAGGAAGCACAAGTAGAAGTCCAAGAAGAATTTGCAAAAGTTAATTAAAATTTTTATGTTGTATAGGAATTGAATCCAATACTTAAATGAGTAACTATAAAAGTTACTCATTTGTCATTTATTTTAAAAATAAAAGTTGAACCTTATTAACGGGGGCAAAAATAAGATGATTAATTGGCAGTTCTATCCTAAATCTCAGCGTATAACAGCTGATTTAGAACAAGTATTAAAAGTATTTTATAAACATTCAGAAACGATTAAATCTCCTGAAAGAATGTTAAGTAGTAATGACGTACTACGAGTGATAAAAGAAGACCTGGAAATACTTCATTATAAAGTGGAAAGTGGAAAAGGTAATATGGTTCGAGTTCCAGTTCTATATGGTAAAAATGGAGCACTAGAAAAATCATTTAACGCGGACGCATTTAATGAAAGTTTAGGGATAGTGATAGAAGTTGAGGCAGGGAGAGCTGTTGACAATAATCAGTTTCTCAAGGATTTATTTCAAGCCTGTATGATGGATGGGGTTTCTTATTTAGTTATTGCTGTTAGAAATTTTTACCGTACTAAGGCAAACAATTCTAAAGGATATAAAGAGGATAAGGATTTTGAAGATATAAATTTGTTTTTTGAAACTTTATATGCAAGTGCAAGATTGGATTTACCCTTGTCTGGAATATTAATAATTGGATACTAATATGTTTAATTTTTTTCCTCTGTTTGTAGAGCAGTGCAAACACATCTCCAAAATAATAATGACAAAGTATTCTAATATCCAGGAAGAACTTGAATAAAACAGAAAAATTTCACACACAAAAAATGCACCTAAAAATAGGTGCGTTTTTTGTGTGTGAAAACTTAAGTGAAAAGCCATATTCCGAGCAAAAAAGGAGGTAATGTTTAAAATATCATTTTCCCAAGAAAAAGCATTTCTTCGTAAAACCAAGCAATTCTTATTTTACAATTGCATAATATGTTCTATACCTATTGTTTATGCATCTGAATTCAAACATGGACAAAAAACAGCAAACAAAATCGTTTTTATCCTCTTTTATCTTTCCTGTCTAAATAGAACTCTGTAAACAATATCACTTCATCCAATAATTCCTTTCCTCCGCGGCTGAATAAAGAAAGCAGTTCACGGTGCGTGTGCGTGACATCCCAAAGTCCATCAATTTCTTCTATATCGAGTGTCTCTATGGCATTGTCAATCTCTTTCCTTAAGACCATCATTTTTCGGAGAGCTTCCTTCTCAAATACCTTGTCTAACCCTTCATTCTCTCCGACTACCTGGTAGCGAATCAGTTCATTTGGATCGATGTCGAGCTCTTTAAAAATGCGGATAATCATATCTTTCGTTGGATTTTCGAATTTCCCACTCTCAAGTAGCGACACATAGGCATTGCTTGCGCCAATCTTCTCCGACAATTTCCTTGCGCTCATTCCCTTTTTCAATCGCTGCTGCTTGATAAAATGCTGCAATTCCATTCCTAAACCACCACCAGCTAAAAAAAAATAAAAAAAAATAAATTTATTTTTCAGTTTTCCTTTGATTTGAGTATATCACAGTGTATCCTACAAAAAACAAAATAAACACTAATCGAAAATTGATTATTTTTACATAGGACAATTAATAGATACATAGAGTAATAGTACGGGGGGAAGGAACATGAAAAAGTTCAAATTCAACTTCAAGCCTTCTGATTCGGGTAAACAAGCAGAGGAAATCATCCAGGAACTCGTCGAGCAAACCATCAAAAAAGTCTTAGCGGAGCAGGAAACAAAGTATTATAATAGATTGAAAGAACATACCTCTTAGGAAGCTAAGAGGTATTTTTTTGTATTGGAGGTTTTCCATGAGTAATATTGCAGCCATTTATGTTCGTGTATCGACGCAAAAAGAAAGTCAAAAGGATTCACCAGAACACCAAAAAATGCTCTGTGAAGAAAAAGCAAAAGATCTGGGTCTGCAAATTCAATATGTATATGAAGACCATTCCTCTGGAACAAGCATCATAGGTCGTCCTGAAATTATCAATATGCTGGCTGATGCCCAAAGAGGGTATTTTTCCACCATAATATTTGCATCACTTTCCCGTTTTGCGAGGGATACCCAGGACGCCCTTGATTTAAAAAAGAAATTTGTCGATGTATTAGGAATTCGCCTGATTTCAATTGAAGACGTGTATGATTCAAAAACAAATAATAATGAAATGATGTTTACAGTTATTAGCGTCATCAACCAAGAACTGTCCAAGCAAATAAGTGTTGCATCAAAGCGTGGTATTCAAAAAAGCGCATTGAGAGGGAATTTTACAGGAAGCACTGCTCCTTTTGGCTATAAAAAGATATTGATTGATGTAGGGGGCGAAAAAAGAAAATCTCTCGAAATTCTTCCCGAACAGTCAAAATGGGTTAAGATGATTTTTGGCTTATATGTTCATCAAAACATGGGAGAAAAAGCGATTGTCAATTACTTAAACAATGAGGAAGTTCCTGCTCCAAGATCAGGTGCTTGGGGATATAAAAAAAAGGGGGTACTTCAGCAAGATGGAGTTTGGGGAACTACAACCATTCAAAGGATTCTCCAAAATGAAGCCTATACAGGAAGAAATGTATTTAATAAGTATGAATCAAAAATCATTTACCCAGATATTCATAATACAAGAAACAAGAAAAAAATATTACGGCAAAGAAATAAAGAAGATTGGATTCGGATGGAAGAGCCATTATGGGAAGCACTCATAGATGATGAAACGTTTCAAAAAGCGCAGGAAATAAGATTGCTTCGTGGAGGAGGAACACGTGGAGGCATCAGAAAATTAACCGTAAATGCCTTTGCTGGAATTGCAAAATGCGCCCACTGCGGCAGCAATTTTGTTTCCATGAAAAGCGGGAAGGTTGGAAAAGAAGGTCAGGAGTACCGATATTTAATCTGTTCCCGTCGAAGAAGGCTTGGGGTCAGCGGATGCGAAAATGAGCTATGGGTTCCGTATGAAAAATTTCGGGATGAACTCCTGACTGAATTGACGCTGTTCCTAAGGGATGCCATTGACGTAGAAGCCATAGCAGAAGAAGTGAAAGTCCCTACCTATAATAAAGAAGATGATGGGAAGCAAAAAATAGAAAAGCTTGAACAGCAAATCAATGAAAACCGCAAATTCATTTTTGAACTGCGAAAACAGTACATGAGAGGGGACATTAAAGACGAAACGCAGTATCTTTATGAAAAAGGGCTTTTTGAAAAAGAAATTGAAGACCTTTTAAAGAAGCAACAAGCGATTACAGTCCGTGAACTTCCAAAACCACCAAGTAATGAAGAGGTAAAAGAGTCAATAAAAAAAGCTTTAGAGGAGCTTCAGCATTTAAACTTTTCAGATGTCAAAACTTTGCAGATGACGTTGCAGCAGCTTATTCATAAAATTGAAATTTTTAAAGATGGATCAGTGGATGTATATACTCCACTTGGAAAATTATAGGGTGAGTTATGCCACCATATCCAACTTCGAATGCCATGCAAAAGCTTGGTGTCAAGGGGCGTTCACAAGCAGTTGTAGAGCTCCTTCGAATGGGAGAGCTAGAACTTTAATCATGACCGGCATCCTTATGGGAGGCCGGTTCATTATTTATCCGGGAAGATTCCGCTTGAAATTTTGGCGAAAAAAGTAGAAAATAAGAGAAAAGCTTTAAGACAATCAACTGTTATTAATATATTTTTTTATGCAAGAAATGGTCTTGAGGGGAAAGCCTATTTTAGGGGTGTTTTATAGATGGAACTCGAAAATATACAAAAAGTGAACGGTGATATTGTCGCTAATATTGAAAAAGATTTACGCTACATATCCGGGATTATTAAGCAAAAGGGTAGAGAAATGCTGAGTAATTATAAAATTACTCCACCGCAATTTGTTGCATTGCAGTGGCTTTTTGAAGATGGAGATATGACCATCGGAGAGCTTTCAAATAAAATGTTTCTAGCCTGCAGCACAACGACCGATCTGGTTGATCGGATGGAGAAAAACATGTTGGTCATCCGGGTAAAAGATCCGAGTGATCGCCGTGTAGTTAGAATTCACTTGCTAGAAGAAGGCGAAAGAATCATTGATGAAGTAATTAAAAAACGCCAAGTGTATTTGGAAGAAGTGCTAAAGAATTTCTCTACTGAGGAAATTCAATTTTTCCAAAGCAATTTGATGAAATTGCATCAAGAAATGCGTTAGAATGAGGCGAGAGGTTTGAAACAACCAATAGGTGTTATTGACTCCGGTGTTGGTGGATTAACTGTAGCAAAAGAGGTCATGAGGCAGCTTCCAAATGAAAAAATAATCTATTTGGGGGATACAGCTAGGTGCCCATACGGCCCAAGATCTCTTAAGGAAGTAAAAAGGTTCACTTGGGAAATGACATCTTTTTTATTAGAAAAAAAGATAAAAATGCTTGTGATTGCGTGCAATACGGCAACTGCCGCCGTGCTTGATGAAATTCGCAGGGAACTGAGAATACCGGTGCTCGGGGTAATCAATCCCGGTGCACGTGCGGCAATCAAGCGGACAAAGAACTACCGGGTTGGGATTATCGGCACAGAAGGAACCGTTAAAAGCGGTGCTTATGAAAAGGCATTAAAATCGTTAAATAGCAGACTTTTTGTAAAAAGCCATGCATGTCCAAAATTTGTTCCTCTTGTTGAGAGTGGAGAATATGATGGACCAATTGCAGAAAGAATTGTCGACGAAGCGTTACAGCCCTTACTTCAACAAAATTTAGATACGCTTATTTTAGGGTGCACCCATTATCCATTGCTTGAACCGTTGATTAAAACTGTAATGGGGGATCAAGTCCATGTCATTAGTTCAGGTGATGAGACTGCAAGAGAAATCAGTGCAATCCTTCAATATAACAGCTTGCTTGATTCGGATGAGGACGAGCCGGACCATGATTTTTACACAACCGGTTCAACCGCTATTTTTTCAAAAATTGCTTCGCAGTGGCTTGGGATACCCATTAATAATGTAAATAAAATCAAATTATAAACAGAGGCCCCATGGGCTTCTGTTTTTTTGTAACAATTTCATTGAAAATATTTTTAAAAGAATTTTTTCATTTCCGTACATAAAAAGGTCTAATTTTCTCTAAGGCTCGTATATATGATAGTACAAACTGTCTTGGGGGGAATAAATATGTCTAAAAATAAAGCTATAACCCTGGTTACGGCTATGTTTGCTTCTTCCGTATTATTATCAGGGTGCGGACTATTTGGCAGTGAAGTACAAAAGAAAATAGATCCGCCAAAAAGTGTCGCAGTCACCGATAAAAATGTTAACAAGGATACTGCTTCTAAAAAGGAAAATGCCCAAGGGCTGGTAAAAACAGAACTATATCTTATTGATAAAAATGGCTATGTGGTTCCACAAACGTTAGCACTGCCAAAAACAGCTTCTCCTGCCAAACAGGCTTTGGAATATCTAGTTACCAATGGCCCCGTTTCTGAAATGCTGCCAAATGGTTTTAGGTCCGTTTTACCTGCGGATACATCCCTTTCTGTGGCCATTAAGGATGGGGTTGCAACCGTTGATTTTTCAAAAGAATTTAAGAATTACCAAGCTGCAGATGAATTGAAGATTCTTCAATCGGTGACCTGGACACTGACTCAATTTAATACTATCAAGCAAGTTAAGCTCCAGATGGCGGGTCATGAATTAACAGCAATGCCTGTAAAAGGGACTCCAATCAGTGAAAATCTATCAAGAGCGAACGGTATCAATATTGATACGGCTGATGTTACGGATATTACCAATACAAAACCTGTCACAGTTTATTATATTGGCGGTGTTGAAGGTTCGTACTACTATGTTCCGGTTACCCGCAGGGTTAGTAATAATGAGAAGGACAATATTGTTGCGGTGGTAAATGAATTAATTCAAGGGCCTAGTGAAAAATCTAACCTTTTATCTGAGTTTATGTCAGATGTAAAACTACTTGGGACACCGAAGTTAGAAAATGGGAAGGTTACCCTGGACTTTAATGAGAATATTTACGGCAGCTTTAAGAAAAATATGATTTCACAGCATTTATTAGATACCCTGGTTTTATCACTGACAGAACAAAATGGAATTAACCAAGTGGCTGTAACAGTAAAAGGTAAAGCAGGATTAGTCAATGAAAACGGAAAAAAATTAACAGCACCTGTTACGCGTCCGGAAAAAGTAAATACGGGTAGTTTTTAAAAAAATATTTTTGTTATACTATATAGTGACCATGAAAGAGGTTGGCTTTAATGCTGCCTCTTCTTTATTTAGTTTAGCTGCCGGCCGAAATGCCGGTTAGAGAAGTGGGGGACTACCTCACAATGAAGGAGGAAGTTTTTGTGCGTGTAGATGGAAGAGAACCATTGCAATTAAGGCCCATACATATTGAAACAAATTATTTGAAGCATCCTGAAGGTTCTGTCCTTATTTCTGTGGGTGATACAAAGGTGATTTGTACAGCAAGTATTGAAGATAGAGTCCCGCCTTTTATGAGAGGGGAAGGAAAAGGCTGGATTACCGCCGAATATTCTATGCTTCCCCGGGCAACGGAATCTAGAAATATAAGAGAGTCTTCAAAAGGAAAAGTTTCAGGCAGAACGATGGAAATACAACGATTAATTGGACGAGCTCTAAGAGCAATTGTCGACCTGGGGGCAATTGGGGAAAGAACAGTTTGGATTGATTGCGATGTCATTCAAGCAGACGGAGGGACCCGAACTGCATCGATTACAGGCGCATTTGTCGCGATGGCTCTTGCATTAAATTCTTTAGCAGAAAAAAAGTCGCTTAAGTTTCCGATCACCGATTATTTAGCAGCCACAAGTGTTGGTATCTTAAAAAATAGCCGGACAGTTCTCGATTTAAACTATGCTGAAGATTCAAAAGCACAAGTGGATATGAATGTTGTCATGACCGGTAATGGTGAATTCGTTGAGCTTCAGGGAACTGGAGAGGAATCTACCTTCTCTTATTCACAGCTTCAAGAGTTATTACATGCAGCCCAAGAGGGGCTAATGGAGCTTTTTGAACAACAAAAATTAGCTCTTGGTGATGAGATTGTCAAAAAAATAGAAGAGAGAAGAAAGAAATAGAGGAGACCCGAAATGAAAGAAGTTATTATTGCGACAAAAAATCCCGGAAAAGCGAAGGAATTTGAGCATATTTTTGCATCAAGGGGAATTACGGTTCGTACCTTGTTGGATTTCCCGGAAATCGCGGATGTCGAAGAAACAGGTACTACGTTTGAAGAGAATGCCATTCTAAAAGCAGAGGCCGTTTCACGTTTATTAAATAAAATGGTAATTGGTGATGATTCCGGACTAATTGTCGATGCTCTTGATGGTCGGCCGGGAATATATTCGGCACGCTATGCAGGAGAGCATAAAAATGATCAGGAAAATACCGATAAAGTGCTTCGAGAATTAGCAGGGGTTTCCGAGGCAGATCGAACAGCTCGCTTTTATTGCGCTTTAGCAGTTGCTTTACCGAATCAAGAAGTAATAACTGTCTCAGGAACCTGTGAAGGTCGAATACTTGAGGAACGAAGGGGTTCCAATGGTTTTGGTTATGACCCTGTTTTTTATGTGCCGGAAAAAGGGTTGGCTATGGCAGAGCTGCCATCCTCAGAAAAAAACAAAATTAGTCATCGGGCAAATGCGTTGAAAAAACTGGACACGGTTCTTGATTCAATTCTTGAAAGAGCTAATCAATCATGAACAAAATTTTAATCGTTAGCGATAGCCATGGATTGACGAAAGAGCTCGAAATTCTACGTGAGAGGTATATTCAGGATGTCGATTTAATGATCCATTGCGGGGATTCACAGTTGATGCCTGATGAGAAACCCATTACCGGTTACTTAACGGTACTGGGAAATTGTGATTTTGGCGGCTATCCAATGGAAACAGTCACAGAAATTGGTGAGCGCAAAATCTTTATTACCCATGGCCATAAGTATTCTGTTAAAACGTCTTTAATGAATTTAAAATATAAAGCCCGGGAATATAAAGCAAATATTGTTTGTTTCGGTCACTCTCATGTCTTAGGTGCTGAAGTAATAGACGGGATTCTCTTTTTAAATCCGGGAAGCATAAGGCTGCCACGGGAGCGATTTGAAAAGACATATATGATTCTGGATTTATTTGAAGATAAGATAAAGCTTTCTGTGTTTGAGTTGAATGGGCGGGAAATCGCTGATTTAGCACGGGAATTTATATTACCAAAAAGATAGAGGATTTACCCCTCTATCTTTCTTGAAAAAATAATGAAAACCTGTTGACTTTTAACTATTAGGATTATATAATAAATCTTGTCTTCAATAACTTGATATGTCCCAGTAGCTCAGCCGGATAGAGCATACGCCTTCTAAGCGTACGGTCGGGAGTTCGAATCTCTCCTGGGACGCTTAATGAAACTACATACCATCGCTATATATAAGTCTTCTAGAACGCCAAATGAAATGGTCAGTGCATCGGTCAATACCGAAAACGACTCGAAATTAGGCGTAAGCTAGGAGGTTATTTTTGTTTTGACGAAAAAGAAAGTTATTCTATCTATTTCAGAAGATTTGAGCGGTTTGTTTTCGGAAAATCCTATGCCAAGTGCAACGGTCAATTTTTAAACGGATTGCTTTCGAGGATGTTATCGGAGTGAGGGTATTAGACTAGATATTCACGACAGATGAACTTAGGAGTGCCCATCCGTATAAATTTGTCTTTCACTTTTCGCATATTTCTGTTAGAATCACTCGCAACAGGAGGTGTTATTATGGCTATTAACATAACAGAATTACTAGGCGATCCATACAATAATCTAATTGAAGCGAAAGTAGATAAAAGTCCGAGCGAAATCGTGATTACGGATAACGGTGGCGAAACGTATTACATTGTTACACCTGAAATATACGAAAACGGTCCAAAACAAAGTGGTTATGAAATCGTAGTGTCTGAAGGAGAGTAATTTTCTCTCTGTTTTTTATATCGAAGACTTTTTTTAGCAATGTTAATATCACTAACCTTCACGTCATGCTCATCGATATATTCCACCACTTTAAGGAATCGTACAATCGCATGATCCTTATCTGATATTTTGACCGAAGTTCTCCTGCTTAAACCAGATTAAATCGTGCTTTTTACTTTAGGAAGATTTTATATTTAAATACGCAGCCATTTAGGTTGCGTCTTTTTTACTTTCGAAAATATTTTGGAACAAACTCGGGAATGGAAAGGTGAGCGGATCACTGCAACAGAGGCGATGAGAAGGGCGGATATGAAGCGGACAACGTTCTATAAGTTGGTAAAGGAATATAAGGAACACTGGGCGAACTAATGACAGTTCGCTTTTTGTTTGTGAAAGTTTCGAGATTAACGGAGGGGGCTACCATATCACGAAATTGACCCCATATGTATACCGATATGTGCTTAGTGATGGATGAACATGGACGAGGAATTAGAAACCCTGACGAGTTATACCCCGCTGGATTACTTAAATCTGTCGGTCCAAATAGTTAAATCCGTTTTTTAAAATTTTTTTTAGATTTGGAAACCTCGGGGTCATTTCAAGTGATCGACCAACCTCGTCTAAATGGCGATCTTTTTTGTAAGTTAGCTTTTACTCCTCAAATGACTAATTATTTTCCTTACTTTTAGAAAGTAGTTGTTAAACATTAATCATAAACTTTCCCCCTAAAAATGTTTTCTTCATAATAGCAATCTTTAATTTAATAGCAGAAGAGTTTCATAAACAGCTAAGTACTTGGTTTCCTGAAAGGATAATAAAAGAATTAATTTGCTTTGGAGAGGAAACACTATACAGGTATTACACTTCCAATGGATAGGTGATTTTATGAATCGACGTAAAATAACATTGATATCCTGTTTTCTCTTGAGCATGGCTGCTCTCTTCGCCTGTACACCCGCACAGAAAAAGGAGAGTGCAAACGATCTAATAGTAGCACAGAAAAAGGAGAGTGCAAACGTTGGGCAAGTAGCACTTAAAAGCTGGAAAGAGATCGATTACAGATTACCAAACGTACCGCATCGCCAGCAGGTGCAAAGCCTTTCTCAGCAGTTTCCAGGTGTGGTTATCTACAAGGGAAATTCCCACCTGAAACGGGTGGCGCTCACATTCGACGATGGGCCGGATAACTACTATACACCAAGGATTCTGGACATTTTGCGTGCAAAAGGAGTCCCAGGAACTTTTTTTATGGTTGGAAAACAAGCCAAAAGTTTTCCAGATATGGTGAGGCGTATTGTGGAGGAAGGCAATGCTATTGGGAATCACTCTTGGGATCACCCGAAACTGTGGACACTTACCAAAGAACAGGTTACGCAAGAGATCGTCTCCACAGAGAACGAGATTCAGCGGATTACGGGTCGTCGATCCAAATTGTTTCGACCGCCTTATGGAAGGGTGAATCCAGCAGAAGTGGTTCTGATCCACAATCTTGGGTATCGCATCATTGACTGGTCCGTTGACACATTAGATTGGAAAGGAACTCCAGCTCCAACCATACTCCAGTCAGTAAACAAGGAGGTTTCACCAGGGGGGATCATTCTCGAACACTGCCTTGCCGGGCGTCCGGGAGAACTGAATGGGACCCTTCAAGCTCTGCCGCAAATCATTGATCATTTACGGGCAAAAGGCTACAAGTTTGTTACTGTACCAACACTAATTGGTCAATGATTCAGGCTATACATAGTCGTGTGACAGCTGAACCAAGACATTTTCTTGACCGATTTAGAGAACGAAATGGATGTAATAAATGCTCAACTAGAAATGTCTGGTTGATATTATAATACGAATGGGTGCGAGAGTTTAAATATTATGGTGATCCCCGAAAGGACATCCTGCCTATCAAGACAAATTGGTTAGGGACAAAGATGGATACGCTTGTGAAAAAACTAGATGAAAAACAAAAAAGCGGTGAGGTGAATTTCTCATCGCTTTTGCTTTTAGAACACAGTTTGGATATTTCTTTCTTAACTCAGTGCAATTAGCGAAAGTTTCTTTCCCAACACTACTTGGAGCCGGAGTAGTTGAAGTATGAGAAGTAGTGGTAGTTGTTCCATTTTCAGTTGTTGTTTTCAAAGTCGAATTTACGTCTGCCTAATTTTGTAGAGTGGGCGTAAATTCGTCCGCTCTTATTATTGCCATGAAATTGCGTAAATTTCACCTCTTTCCTACTATATATATATCGTGCTATAATGAAAATGGTCGAAAGTTCGGCAAATGACCTTTTCAGTGCGAGAATCAAAAAGCGTTCATATAGCGATATGTCCCAGTAGCTCAGCCGGATAGAGCATACGCCTTCTAAGCGTACGGTCGGGAGTTCGAATCTCTCCTGGGACGCTAATTAAAAAGTGCTTACGGGCACTTTTTTTATTTTAACCTCTTATTTCGAATGATTTAAGAGGTTTTTTGTTATGAACTTTTTTAAAATATTTGCCTTCCCCTCACTGCAAGTTTTTTGTCTTTTCTTTTTTTCCGTGCTACACTATTTTCCAATACGAATTTAAGGACGGTTTGTTTATGAAAAAACGGGAAAAACCACAAAGAAAAGATAATGTAATCTTCTTTCCCGGACTCGAAAAAAGATTAGCAGACAAAGGCTTAGAAAGCCTGCAAAAGAAAAATTTTGCAGAAGCTATTACCCTTTTGGAAGAGGCAAGGGAACTTGATGCGGAAAATGGTGACATTCTAATCGGGCTTGTGCTCGCATATTTTGAAGCGGCTTCTTTTCATAAAGCAAAAGTGTTGACTAATGAGATGCTGTTGAAGGGGATTGGTGACTATTTTCAGTTGGTCGACCTGTATTTGACGATTCTCATTCAGCTTCATGAATATCCGGAAATCGTGTCGACAATTGAAGCACTATTAGAAGAAAAAGAAATTCCACCGGAAAAACAGGATCATTTCTTAACCATCCTTCAGTTCAGCCGTCGTATGGCGGAGAATATTCAGCCCGAGTTAACTGAAGATTTACCGGAGGAAAATGATAGTAAAAAGCTAAACCTTTTTTCCTTTCATAATCTAAATCAACAAATGCTGGTAATAGCAAATCTTGCAGAAAAAAATGTCCGGCCGTATATTCCTGAAATCCAAGATTACTTAATCGCGGAAGACGGCCATCCTTTTCTGAAAACGATGCTGCTGACTCTTTTAAAAGAGCAGGAATATGACAAAGAATTAACGGTTAACAAATTTAATCTCCTGCAAAAAGTTATTCCAACTGAACTCCCGGAAATTAATTTACAAACAAGAATGAAAAAAATAGAAGAATTAATAGGAGATAGATTGGAAAATAGCAATCCTGTTCTTTTTGAAAATATTATTGGGATGGTAGAACGGATTTTTTTTATTAGTTATCCTTTTGACCTTCAACCGGAAAGCCCCGATGCATGGGCTGCAGCCTTTCACTTACTGGCACATGATTATCTTGGAATAGAGCCAAAGATAAACTCGATTTCTGGCGAATATCAGGTTTCCAGTGATAAAATTGAGCTGGCAATGGCTAAAATTAGGGAAATTGAAGAAATTTCATATCCTAATATATAGGTATTGCTGTTGAAAGAAAAGAAACCTATGTTATAATGAAGGGGTTGCACCCGCGTAAAAATTAATATTTTACAGCAAAAGAGGATAGTGATCTTGATAGACAAGACATATTCCTACTAATTCGTTAAGAATGAAATGAGAATAGATTGTTGGAGGGAAATAAGTATGACTGCAAAGTGGGAAAAGTTAGAAGGAAACCGCGGAGTTCTTACAATTGAAGTAAGTGCAGATGAAGTAAGCAAAGGCTTAGACGCGGCATTCCAAAAAGTGGTTAAACAAGTTAGCGTTCCGGGTTTCCGTAAAGGAAAAATGCCCCGTGGGATGTTTGAAAAGCGTTTCGGCGTTGAATCACTTTATCAGGATGCATTAGATATTATTCTTCCGGAAGCATACGGAAATGCAATTGACGAAGCAGGTATTGAGCCGGTTGACCGTCCTGACATCGACATCGAGCAAATGGAAAAAGGCAAAGAACTTATTTTCAAAGCAACTGTTACTGTTAAGCCGGAAGTAAAATTAGGCGAGTACAAAGGCTTAGAAGTAGAAGAATTTGATACAAATGTAACAGATGAAGATATCCAAGCTGAATTATCAACTCTTCAAAACCGCCAAGCAGAGCTAGTGGTAAAAGAAGAAGGTACTGCTGAAAACGGTGATACAGTTGTAATCGATTTTGAAGGTTTCGTTGACGGCGAACCATTTGAAGGCGGCAAAGCGGAAAACCACTCATTAGAATTAGGTTCAGGATCTTTCATTCCCGGTTTTGAAGAGCAACTGGTAGGACTAGCTGCCGGAGAATCTAAAGACGTAGAAGTTACATTCCCTGAAGAATACCATGCTGCTGAGCTTGCAGGCAAACCAGCAACTTTCAAGGTTACAGTACACGAAATCAAAGGAAAAGAGCTTCCTGCATTAGATGACGAGTTTGCAAAAGATGTAGATGATGAAGTTGAAACATTAGATGCATTAAAAGAAAAAATCAGAACTCGTTTAACAGATAGCAAAAAGCATGAAGCTGAACACCATGTTCGTGATTCAGTAGTAGAAAAAGCTGCTGAAAATACAGAGGTTGAAATTCCTGAAGTTATGATTGAAAACGAAGTAAACCGCATGTTGCAAGAATTCGAACAACGCTTACAAATGCAAGGTATGAACCTTGAGCTTTACTTCCAATTCTCAGGTCAAGATGAAAAAGCTTTACGCGAGCAAATGAAAGAAGAAGCTCAGAATCGTGTACGTGTGAACTTAACACTAGAAGCGATTGCTAAGGCTGAAAATCTTGAAGTTACTGAAGAAGATGTCAATGCTGAGCTAGAAAACATGGCTGGAATGTACAACATGACTGTTGACAGCATCAAGAAAGCGCTTGGCGGTCTTGAAGGCATTAAAGCGGATCTTAAACTTAAAAAAGCAGTTGACTTTCTTATTGAAAACAAGAAATAATATATAAATAAAACAGGGCACGATTTTTATCGTGCCTTATTTTATACAATTTTTGAATTACATATTATAATGAGGAAAGGGAAACCTTTTTAACAATGGACAGGAAGGAAAATGACAATTACATAGCGAATTCATTAATTCCCGGCAATTTAAAGATTTATTTTTAAAAATTATGGTTAAGCTTAATGAGTACATAAGTTTTCTTTTGAAGTGCGGTTTCAAATAAAAAAATAAGACATAATAGGGTAAAGCTTTTTATTTCCAGTCCATTGGCTTTATGTGTTACAATGCAGTACATACACAAAAAATGTTTTGAAGAAGACTCGGATTTATTTGTAATTCCAGAGCTTTAATAAGGTATTAACAAGGTCCAAGGGGTGAAAAGATTGTTTAAATTTAATGATGAAAAAGGACAATTGAAGTGTTCCTTCTGTGGTAAAACACAGGATCAAGTCCGTAAATTAGTTGCCGGGCCGGGAGTTTATATATGTGACGAGTGTATCGAGCTTTGCACAGAAATCGTTGAGGAAGAACTTGGAACAGAAGAAGAAGTGGAATTTAAAGACGTTCCAAAACCAAAGGAAATCTGTGAAATTCTTGATGAATACGTTATCGGTCAGGATCAGGCAAAAAAATCGCTGTCAGTTGCGGTTTATAATCACTACAAGCGTATCAATTCCAACAGTAAAATTGACGACGTTGAACTCTCCAAGAGTAATATTTGTATGATTGGACCGACAGGAAGCGGTAAAACGCTTTTAGCGCAAACATTGGCTCGTATATTGAATGTACCATTTGCGATTGCCGATGCTACTTCTCTTACCGAGGCAGGGTATGTAGGGGAAGATGTTGAAAACATTTTATTAAAATTAATTCAAGCTGCTGATTATGATGTTGAAAAAGCAGAAAAAGGTATCATTTATATTGATGAAATTGATAAAATTGCCCGTAAATCTGAAAATCCTTCGATTACAAGAGATGTATCAGGTGAAGGCGTTCAGCAGGCATTATTGAAAATTCTTGAAGGTACGGTTGCAAGTGTTCCTCCTCAAGGCGGAAGAAAGCATCCGCATCAAGAATTCATTCAAATTGATACAACCAATATTTTATTTATTTGCGGCGGAGCCTTTGACGGAATCGAACCAATTATTAAGCGCCGCTTAGGTCAAAAAGTTATTGGTTTCGGATCTGATTTGAAGACGCAAGAAATTGGACAAAAAGAACTTCTTTCGAAAGTGTTGCCTGAAGACTTACTCCGCTTTGGATTAATTCCTGAATTTATCGGTCGCCTTCCGGTTATTGCAAGTCTTGAACAGCTTGATGAAGATGCATTGATTGAAATTTTAACGAAGCCAAAGAATGCTTTAGTTAAACAATATCAAAAAATGCTTGAAATCGATGATGTGGACTTGGAATTTGAAGAAGGCGCACTAAAAGAAATTGCCAAAAAGGCAATAGAACGTAAAACGGGTGCCCGCGGTTTACGTTCTATCATAGAAGGAATCATGCTTGACGTCATGTTTGACCTTCCATCGCGTGATGATATCACAAAGTGTATTATTACAAAGGAAACGGTTGTGGATAACAGCATTCCGAAATTAGTTTTAGAAGATGGAACGGTTGTTGATGAAGAGAGAAAAACATCTGCATAATATTAAGGACCCGGCTTTTAGCCGGTCTTTTTTGATTAAAATTAAAGTGAAAATTTTTGAACTTAGATAACAATCTAGTTTAAGCGCCCAGCGACTAGTTTACTTCGCTAAACGGGCGCTTTCGCTTTTCTAATTTTTCTGGTTTATTCCAACCCTCTGCAGGAAATACTTATTAATATCTATAAGAGTTTTGAGTTTCAGGAGGAGGGCATTTATATGAGTTGGACGGGGATTGCCTTATTTATACAGCTTTTTTTCGGAATTATTATTGGGCTGTATTTTTGGAATTTGCTGAGGAATCAGCGGACACAAAAAGTCTCTATTGATCGGGAATCCCGAAAAGAAATGGAACAGTTGCGAAAAATGAGATCCATTTCATTAACAGAACCATTGGCTGAAAAAGTACGTCCTACAAGCTTTCAAGATATTGTTGGCCAGGAGGATGGAATTAAATCGTTAAAAGCAGCTTTATGCGGACCGAACCCGCAGCATGTGATTATTTATGGACCGCCTGGAGTAGGAAAAACAGCAGCTGCCCGATTAGTACTCGAGGAAGCGAAAAAGAATCAAAAATCACCATTTAAACCTGCATCCGTTTTTATTGAATTGGATGCGACAACCGCAAGATTTGATGAACGGGGTATTGCCGATCCGTTAATCGGTTCTGTTCACGACCCAATCTATCAAGGGGCGGGTGCAATGGGACAAGCGGGAATTCCACAGCCGAAGCAAGGGGCTGTAACAAATGCCCATGGCGGTGTGCTATTTATTGATGAAATCGGGGAATTGCACCCGATCCAAATGAATAAGCTTTTAAAGGTTTTGGAGGATCGGAAGGTGTTTTTAGAAAGTGCTTATTATCATGAAGAAAACACCCAAATCCCAACGCATATTCATGATATTTTTAAAAATGGTCTTCCAGCCGATTTTCGCTTAATCGGAGCAACAACAAGAACGCCAAATGAAATTCCACCGGCCATTCGTTCACGCTGTATGGAAGTTTTCTTTAGGGATCTAAATCAGGAGGAAGTCCTTATCGTCGCCAAAAAAGCTGCTGACAAAGTGGGCCTAGCTATTAGTGAAACAGGCGTAGAAACACTTTCCAATTATGCCAGAAATGGGCGGGAAGCAGTAAATATGGTACAAATTGCCGCTGGACTGGCCATAACAGATGACCGTAATTTTATAAAGGATGAAGAAATTGAATGGGTTATCCATTCCAGCCAAATGACGCCAAGGATGGAAAGAAAGATCAACGATATTTCACATATTGGTCTTGTGAATGGCCTGGCAGTCTATGGACCAAATTCCGGTGCTCTTCTTGAAATAGAAGTAACCGTCATACCTGCAAAAGAAAAAGGCTCAATCAATATAACCGGAATTGTTGATGAAGAAAGTATTGGCGGGCAAGGAAAATCAATTCGCCGCAAAAGTATGGCCCGCGGGTCGATTGAAAATGTTATTACAGTACTAAGATCAATGGGTGTTCCAGCGGATGATTTTGATATTCATGTCAACTTTCCGGGAGGGGTACCGATTGATGGACCGTCAGCGGGAATCGCGATGGCGACAGGAATTTATTCCGCTATTTATAAAATCCCGATTGATAATAAAGTAGCGATGACAGGTGAAATTAGCATTCATGGGAATGTTAAACCAATCGGCGGCGTATATCCAAAGGTAAAGGCAGCGAAAAAAGCCGGGGCAAAGACTGTTATTATTCCTGAAGAAAATATGCAGTCTATCTTAAACGAAATTGACGGAATCAATATTGTTCCGGTCAACCATTTACACGAAGTTTTCGAAATTGCTCTCGTAAATGATTTAATAAAAAATAATGCAATTCCGGCTTCCATCGAACTTTCAAAAAAAGAAACGATATAAATAAAAACTTCGGTTTGTGAATGTTTTCGGCAAACCGGAGTTTTTTCTTGTTGAAATCTATTTTAAACTTAGGAAGATTTCCTTATGTTTGGGAAAAATAAATCATATAAAAGAAGTGATTCTTTATAATTAGACACTTTTTTGCAAATGAGATAGAATTGTACAAAGACTATTCCTAGCAGGAAAAATGAATTTTGCATGTGGAGGTGCAGTAATTTGGCGAAAAATAACGAATTGATCGTCCCCCTCCTGCCGCTTCGAGGGTTACTTGTATATCCGACGATGGTCCTTCATTTAGATGTTGGCCGTGAAAGATCGGTACAGGCTCTGGAAAAAGCGATGGTAGATGACCACTTAATTTTTTTAACAACACAAAAGGATGTTTCTATAGATGAACCTTCCGAGGAAGACCTTTATAAGCTTGGAACCTTAACGAAGGTTAAACAAATGCTAAAACTGCCTAACGGGACAATCAGAGTTTTGGTTGAAGGATTAAACAGAGCGGAAATCGTAACATTTCATGATGATGACGATTATTACGCAGTTACTATTAAAACGTACGAGGATCCGGACACAAAAGATGTAGAAGACCAAGCCTTGATGAGAACAATGCTTGAATATTTCGAGCAATACATAAAATTATCCAAAAAAATCTCGGCAGAAACCTTTGCATCCGTTACAGATATTGAGGAGCCGGGGAGAATGGCCGATATCATCTCCTCACATTTGCCAATTAAGCTGAAGGACAAACAGGAAATCCTGGAAACCATCGATGTTAAAGAGCGGGTAAACCGGGTTATTGATACGATTCATAATGAAAAAGAAGTATTAAATCTTGAAAAGAAAATTGGCCAGCGTGTTAAGCGGTCCATGGAAAGAACGCAAAAAGAGTATTATTTGCGGGAACAGATGAAGGCTATTCAAAAGGAATTGGGCGATAAAGAAGGTAAAACAGGGGAAATAGCCGAACTTACTGAAAAAATTGAGCAGGCAGGAATGCCTGACCAAGTTCGCCTTACCGCATTAAAGGAGCTTGACCGCTATGAAAAGGTTCCTTCCAGCTCCGCAGAAAGTGCAGTAATCCGAAACTATATTGAATGGTTAATCACCATACCTTGGTCGAAAAAGACGGAGGATGATATTGATATCCTTCGTGCCGAGCGAATTTTGGATCAAGATCATTATGGACTTGAAAAAGTAAAGGAACGTGTATTGGAATTTTTAGCTGTTCAAAAACTTACCAACTCTCTTAAAGGACCTATTCTCTGTCTTGCCGGACCACCGGGAGTCGGGAAAACAAGCCTAGCCCGGTCGATTGCAACATCGCTCAATCGTAATTTTGTTCGTGTGTCGCTTGGCGGTGTTCGTGATGAATCTGAAATTCGCGGTCACCGGAGAACGTATGTTGGAGCGATGCCCGGGCGGATCATTCAGGGAATGAAAAAAGCGGGAACGGTAAATCCTGTATTTTTATTAGATGAAATTGATAAAATGTCAAGCGATTTCAGAGGAGATCCTTCCGCGGCAATGCTGGAAGTATTAGACCCCGAACAAAATCATAATTTTAGTGACCATTATATTGAAGAGCCGTACAATTTATCAAAAGTTATGTTCATTGCAACGGCTAATAACCTGTCAACCATTCCGGGACCTCTGTTAGATAGAATGGAAATTATAACCATCGCAGGTTATACAGAGTTGGAAAAAGTTCATATTACCAGAGACCATTTGCTTCCAAAACAAATTAAAGAAAATGGGCTGACAAAAGGAATTCTCCAGGTTCGAGAAGATGCGATTCTGAAAGTTGTCCGCTATTACACCCGTGAAGCAGGGGTCCGAAGTTTAGAGCGGCAGATGGCGACGCTTTGCCGTAAAACGGCTAAGATTGTTGTTTCCGGAGAAAAGAAGCGGGTTGTCATCACAGAAAAGAACGTTGAGGAATTTTTAGGAAAGCCAAAATTCCGCTATGGTCAGGCTGAAACCGAGAACCAAATTGGAGTAGCGACAGGTTTAGCATATACCACTGTCGGAGGGGACACGTTGCAAATCGAAGTCTCGTTATCAGCCGGCAAAGGTAAGCTTGTGTTAACAGGGAAGCTTGGAGATGTAATGAAGGAATCAGCTCAAGCCGCATTCAGTTATGTCCGTTCCAAAGCAGCGGAGCTCGGCATTGATGAGAACTTCCATGAAAAATATGATATTCATATTCATGTTCCAGAAGGTGCAGTGCCAAAGGATGGGCCTTCAGCCGGTATTACGATTGCGACTGCGCTTGTATCGGCACTATCCGGAAAACCTATTCGCCGTGAAGTTGGAATGACAGGTGAAATCACGTTACGTGGCCGTGTTCTTCCTATTGGCGGATTAAAGGAAAAAACACTCAGTGCTCACCGAGCAGGATTAACAAAAGTGATTCTTCCAAAGGATAATGAAATGGATATTGATGATATACCCGATAGCGTAAGAAATGAAATGGAGTTTGTACTTGTATCCCATGTGGATGAAGTATTAAAACATGCCCTTTTAGAAGGTGGCGTGAAATGAAGGTAACAAGTTCAGAAATTGTCATAAGTGCAGTAAAGCCGGAACAGTACCCGGAAACGGATCTTCCAGAATTTGCATTAGCCGGCCGCTCGAATGTGGGCAAATCCTCTTTTATCAATAAAATGCTCAATCGAAAGGGGTTAGCCCGTATATCATCAAAACCCGGGAAAACACAAACGCTTAATTTTTATGTTATTAATGAAGTACTTCATTTTGTTGATGTACCCGGGTATGGATATGCGAAGGTGTCAAAAAGTGAGCGCGCAGCTTGGGGGAAAATGATTGAGACGTATTTAACAACGCGTGAGCAATTAAGGGCCGTTGTGCAAATTGTTGATTTACGTCATCCGCCATCAGAGGACGATGTCATGATGTATGATTTTCTTAAGCATTACGAAATCCCGTGTATCATTGTCGCGACTAAAGCAGATAAAATCCCTAAAGGGAAATGGCAGAAGCATTTGAAGATTACCCGTGAAAAACTTAATTTCGATCAAAATGATCATATGATCTTGTTCTCATCAGAGACCGGTTTAGGAAAGGATCAAGCATGGTCCATTCTTGAAAGCTATATGTAAAAAAATAAACGCCGCGGCTTAGCCTCGAGCGTTTATTTTTTCTTTTTTAACAAAAAATAAATACCAATAATAATAATGAGAGCGGGCCAAAATTTCAATACCTGTGACATACCGTTTTGAACAATGCCAAGATATCCTGCAATTTTATCATAAAATAACAGCAATAAAGCCCAGACTAAAAAGAGGAACGCTTGAAATAAGCCTGTTCCGGTTTTTTGGAAACGCAGGAAAAAACCAAGAGATAGGATTAATATAAAGGGTCCAATACTATTATCAGGCCAAAATGTTAAACGGCCGGCAATATGGAAATGAAGACCAAACCCAAGTAAAATGACACCGGGCAGGATGGATTCGTAATCCTTTGCCGCATAGCCTTGAGCTAAGAAAGCAATTCCCACAATAATGATTAAGGTCGGCCAAGTATAAAAATTCTGAAATAAGGTTATGCCTGATTGCTGCAAAAAAAAGTAAGCCCCAAAGCCAATTAGAATTATACCGGGAAACATCCGCTGATTTTTCATCTATTTCACCACTTCCAGTAAGGTTCACTTGAATCTATTCTCTTTTTTTGATACTGTACATAAGGAAGCATTTGTCGATAATTATAACAAATATCATTTTATTTTCTAATATTACCATATTAGTTTCATTTTCTGTTCACAATTCTTAAGCAAAAATTAAAAATACCCGTGATATAATCAGACTAGTTATTTCTGCAATTTTTTATTTGGGGGTGTCCTTTTCAATGCATATATTAGTGATCGGTCTAAACTATAAAACTGCCCCTGTTGAAATCCGTGAGCGGTTAACTTTTAATGAATCCGATCTTGTGGATGCTATAAAAAAATTAAACGTGAAAAAAAGCATCCTGGAGAATATTATCTTATCTACATGTAATCGTACGGAAATTTATGCGGTCGTAGACCAGTTACATACGGGCCGCTACTATATTAAAGAATTTCTGTCAGAATGGTTTGGACTTGAACAACCTGAGTTTTCTCCTTATTTATTTGTTTATGAAGAAGATGGTGCCGTCGAACACCTTTTCAACGTGACCTGCGGACTCCATTCAATGGTATTAGGCGAAACACAAATTTTAGGTCAGGTCCGTTCGAGCTTTATGTTAGCTCAAGAACAAAATACCACCGGAACCGTGTTTAACCACTTGTTTAAGCAGGCCGTTACCGTTGCAAAACGAGGCCATTCCGAAACAGATATTGGTGCAAATGCTGTTTCTGTCAGTTATGCAGCAGTAGAGTTAGCGAAGAAAATTTTCGGCTCACTTGCTGGTAAACATGTGTTAATCTTTGGAGCGGGAAAAATGGGCGAGCTAGCGGCCCAAAACCTGCATGGCAACGGTGTAAAAAAAGTTACCGTTATTAACCGTACCTATGATAAAGCAAAAGAACTTGCGAACCGTTTCGGCGGTGAAGCAAAAACAACAGATGAGCTGCAAAAATCTTTAGTGGATGCCGATATCCTCATAAGCTCGACGGGTGCGAAGGATTTTGTTATTTCAAAAGAGATGATGGTTAAAGTAGAAAAAATGCGAAAGGGCAAACCATTATTTATGGTTGATATTGCCGTACCACGCGACTTGGATCCGAAAATTGCAGAGCTTGAAAACGTATTTTTATACGATATCGATGATTTAGAGGGGATTGTTGAGGCTAATCTTCAAGAACGTAAGAAGGCTGCTGAAAAGATCAGTATCATGATTGAAAAAGAAATTGTCGAATTCAAGCAGTGGCTTGGAATGCTCGGAGTTGTCCCTGTGATTTCGTCTCTTAGGGAAAAAGCCCTGGCAATCCAGTCAGAAACCATGGTCAGCCTTGAGCGCAAGCTCTCCCATTTATCCGACCGGGATCTAAAAGTATTAAACAAGCACACAAAGAGCATTATAAATCAACTTTTAAAGGACCCTATTTTACAGGCAAAAGAATTGGCTGCAAGACCTGATGCCGATCAGGCTTTGAACTTATTTATGAAGATATTTAATATTGAAGAACTTGTCCAAAATCAAGATTCGAAAGCAGCCGAAACCGATAAAATTATGGTTCATGCACCGCAGGCTTCCTTTCAGCCGTAAGGGGTTGTGTCTATGTTTAGTATTCACATGACACGGCTGCATGAACTAACAGTTGTTCTATATGCCTTTAGCGTGTTGTTATATTTTTTTGATTTTCTCAATCATAACCGGAAGGCAAACCGAATTGCCTTCTGGTTACTTGCGTTTGTATGGGTTTTACAAACTGTGTTTTTATTTTTATATATGGTGAAAACAGGGAGGTTCCCTGTTTTGACGATTTTTGAGGGTCTTTATTTTTACGCATGGGTATTGATCACTTTATCTCTAGGGATTAATCGGTTGCTAAGAATTGACTTTATTGTCTTTTTTACCAATATACTCGGATTTATTGTCATGGTCATTCATACTTTTGTTCCCGAACAATATGGTTCCCATGTTGTCGGCAAGCAGCTTGTGTCTGAACTGTTGTTAATCCATATCACAATGGCGATTGTTTCATATGGAGCATTTTCTCTCTCCTTTGTCTTTTCTCTTTTATATCTTCTCCAATACGACTTATTGAAAAGGAAGAAATGGGGAAAAAGACTATTAAGGCTTGCCGATTTACATAAGCTCGAGCGATCATCCTACATATTGGCTGTAATTGGTGTTCCAATGCTGATGCTAAGTCTGATTTTAGGCTTACAGTGGGCTTTTCTCAAAGTCCCCGGGATGCCCTGGTACGATATGAAAATCATTGGTTCTTTCCTGTTATTAACGGCCTATAGCATTTACTTGTATTTGCATATTGTCAAAGGGCTTGCAGGAAAATCATTAGCTTTATGGAATGTAGCTTCATTTTTAATCGTGTTAATTAACTTCTTCTTATTTGGTAAATTATCGTCTTTTCATTTCTGGTACGGGTAAACTTAGGAGGCTGTCATGAGGAAAATTATTGTAGGTTCAAGACGAAGCAAGCTTGCTTTAACACAAACAAATTGGGTTATCGAACAGCTTAAAAAGCTAGGGTCACATTTTGAGTTTGAAGTAAAAGAAATTGTGACAAAAGGGGACAAAATCCAAGATGTAACCCTTTCAAAAGTAGGCGGTAAAGGCTTATTTGTTAAAGAAATCGAACAGGCTATGCTAAATAAAGAGATTGATATGGCCGTTCATAGTATGAAAGACATGCCGGCAGAGTTGCCGGAGGGGTTAACAATCGGTTGTATTCCTTTCCGTGAGGACCACAGGGATGCTTTAATATCACGAGGACATATGAAGTTAAAGGATTTAAAAAAGGGTGCAATTATCGGCACGAGCAGTCTTCGCCGCAGCGCCCAGCTTTTAGTACAGCGTCCGGATTTAGAGATTAAATGGATTCGCGGTAATGTTGATACACGATTAGCTAAATTAGAAGAAGAAGAATACGATGCCATCATTTTAGCTGCAGCTGGACTTTCCCGCCTTGGTTGGGCACGTGAAGTAGTGACTGAATTTTTAGATACGGATATTTGCATACCTGCTGTTGGTCAGGGAGCATTATCACTCGAATGCCGTGAGGACGACCGCGAGCTTTTAGAACTTTTTGAAAAATTCACCTGCAAGAAAACGGAAAGAGCCGTCAAAGCAGAGCGTGCTTTCCTGCAAAAAATGGAAGGCGGCTGCCAAGTGCCAATTGCCGGTTTCGCCCGTGTTGATGCTAATGATGAAATTGTTTTAAATGTTTTAGTCGCTTCCCCGGAAGGACAGGAGATTTACAAAGAAGAACTTAGAGGACAAAACCCGGAGGAGCTGGGTGTCCGGGCTGCTGATCTTTTAATTCAAAAAGGAGCCAAAGACCTGATTGAAAAGGTGAAACGGGAGCTTGAAGGGCTATGATAAATTCATTTCCCTTGCTTGAAAAAAAAGTTCTTGTTCCAAGGGGAGAAAATCAAGCGAAATCTTTTTCACAGCTCATTGAAAAATATGGAGGGATTCCGATTGAAATCCCTCTTATTGCCTTTCGACCGGTTGAGATTAATCAACGTCTTCAAACCATTTTGAAAGCCCTAAATACATATGACTGGATTATTTTTACGAGCAATGTAACAGTGGAAACCTTCTTTTCTTTTTGTTTGAATTCAGATTTGGAGATTTTTCCAAAAATCGCTGTGATTGGAAAAAAAACAGAAGAGGGACTGTTGCAAAGAGGATTAAGGCCTGAGTTTATACCGTCTGCATATGTTGCCGAATCATTTGTTGCCGAGTTTTTGCCGTATATCCATAAAGGTTCGAAAATATTACTTCCAAAAGGGAATTTGGCGAGAGAATATATCGCTGATTCTTTAACAGAAAGCGGAGCACTTGTTAATGAAGTGGTCATATATGAAACGGTTATGCCAGACGAAAGCCGCGAGAAATTGGCAAAAGTGATGGTCGAAAAACAGCTTGATATTTTACTGTTTACGAGCCCGTCAACGGTAGATCATTTTATGGAAACGGTGACTCGGTATAAGCTTGAGCACCATTTAAAAAAATATATTTTCGGCTGTATTGGACCATCTACAGAGAAAAAATTACGTGCATATGGATTACCCGTTCATGTTGCACCTAAAGAATATACGGTAAAAGAAATGGTTAATAGTACAATTGCTTACTTAGAAATGGAGGAATCATAAATGGAATTGCAATTTAAGCGTCATCGTCGTTTACGTTCAAGTGCAAGCATGCGCGCACTTGTCAGAGAAAATAACCTGAAAGCGGAAGACTTCATTTATCCGCTGTTTATTTATGAAGGTGAAAACATTCGCAAGGAAGTATCATCTATGCCCGGTGTATTCCAAGTATCCATGGACCATCTCCAAAAAGAAATGGAAGATATTGTAGCACATGGAATAAAGTCTGTGTTATTATTTGGGATTCCGGCGGCCAAAGATGAGTGCGGTCAGCAAGCATACCACGATCATGGCATTGTCCAAGTTGCGACCCGTTTTATAAAAGAGAACTTCCCGGAAATAATTGTTGTTGCTGATACATGCCTTTGTGAATATACAAGCCATGGACACTGCGGAGTGGTCGAAGGCGAGAAAATCCTAAATGATCAGTCGCTTGACTTGCTCGTGAAAACTGCGGTTGCCCAAGCTAAAGCAGGCGCAGATATTATTGCTCCTTCTAACATGATGGATGGCTTTGTTGCAGCAATTCGTGCTGGTTTAGATGAAGCCGGTTTTACTGAAGTGCCGATTATGTCATATGCAGTTAAATATGCCTCTGCTTTTTACGGTCCATTCCGTGAGGCAGCGGAGGGCGCGCCGCAATTTGGCGATCGGAAGACCTATCAAATGGACCCGGCTAACCGGATGGAAGCATTTAGAGAAGCCGAATCCGATGTTGCGGAAGGCGCTGACTTTTTAATCGTGAAACCTGGTATGCCTTACCTGGATATTGTTCGTGATGTAAAAAATACTTTTAATCTGCCTGTTGTCGTTTATAACGTGAGCGGTGAATATTCAATGATTAAAGCTGCTGCTCAGAACGGCTGGATTGACGAAAAAAACACTGTGCTGGAAATGTTAATCGGCATGAAGCGTGCCGGTGCTGATCTCATTATTACTTATGCTGCAAAAGACGCCATTCGCTGGTTAAAAGAAGAAGAATAACAATAATGGAAAAGAGGGAAAAGGATGCGTTCGTATACGAAATCGATTGAAGCATTTAAAGAAGCCCAAACCCTTATGCCGGGTGGAGTTAATAGCCCGGTTCGTGCCTTTAAATCAGTGAATATGGATCCGATTTTTATGGAAAGAGGGAAAGGTTCTAAAATTTATGATATTGATGGAAATGAATATATTGATTATGTATTGTCATGGGGACCGCTAATCCTCGGCCATACAAATGACCGCGTTGTTGAGGCAATTAAAAAAGTTGCAGAACTTGGTACCAGCTACGGTGCACCGACATTGATGGAAAATGAACTGGCAAAACTAGTCATTGAACGCGTTCCGTCGATTGAAATTGTCAGGATGGTATCTTCAGGAACGGAAGCAACGATGAGTACTCTGCGTTTAGCAAGAGGATATACGGGACGCAACTTAATTTTGAAATTTGAAGGCTGCTACCATGGTCATGGTGATTCATTGTTAATCAAAGCAGGCTCCGGCGTAGCCACACTTGGATTGCCTGACAGCCCGGGTGTACCTGAAGGAATAGCAAAAAATACCATCACCGTGCAGTATAATGACTTTGAAGGTGTGAAATATGCCTTCGAGCAATTCGGGGAGGATATTGCGGCTATTATTGTTGAACCGGTTGCAGGTAACATGGGTGTTGTTCCGCCGCTGCCGGGATTTTTAGAAGGTCTTCGTGAAATTACCACAAAATACGGTGCCTTGCTTATTTTTGATGAAGTCATGACAGGCTTCCGAGTGGGTTATAATTGCGCACAAGGCTATTTTAATGTGACTCCTGACCTAACTTGTCTTGGTAAAGTAATTGGCGGGGGACTTCCTGTCGGTGCCTACGGCGGAAAAGCAGAAATCATGGAAAGAATTGCACCTAGCGGTCCGATTTATCAAGCGGGTACACTTTCAGGGAACCCACTTGCGATGACCGCTGGATATGAGACATTAAACCAATTAACTCCTGATCATTACAGCGATTTTATCCGTAAAGGGGATTTGCTGGAAAAAGGATTAAAATCTGCCGCTGAAAAAAATGACATTCCAATTACTGTTAACCGTGCGGGATCGATGATTGGCTTCTTCTTTACAAATGAAAATGTCATTAATTATGAAACAGCAAAAACTTCAAATCTTGAATATTTTGCCGGTTATTATCGGGAAATGGCTGAACAGGGAATATTTTTACCTCCTTCACAATTTGAAGGTCTTTTCCTTTCTACTGTTCATTCCGATGAAGATATTGAAAAAACCATTTCTTCTGCGGAGCTTGCCTTTTCTAAATTAAAATAATTGAAGATTGCACATTCATCATATCAAACGGTGAGTGTGCTTTTTTATGTTCATTATAAAAAACGAAGGGAAATTTTGTATTTAATCTATTCTAAATTGTACTTATTTTTGTCACATCTGTATGCTATAATAATTCGGACAAATCAAGTAGTTCTTGAGGACGATGAGCAAAGGTTGTGTGGCGGAGATGAAATACAATAAATTGGGATTATTCTTATTAGTAGCTGCCCTTGGTACCAATTTACTCGGTTGTGAAAATCAGTTTTTCCATAGTGGTCAGAGTACAAATAAAGAAACCGCAAAAGTTAAAGAAATCATAGCTAACAAAGAAAATTTGCAACGAATAGATAAGCAAAAGAAACTAGAAAGGCTTCGGAAAAATGAAGCTTTACTGCAAAAAAAAATTGAAGATTATTTAGTCTCGAATAACAATAGCGGCAGTGTTTTTGTGGAACAAAACAACCAAATTCTTTTTAATGAAGGCGTTGGCTATGCCAATGTAGAGAAAAAGATATTAAACGAACCCGCCACTACCTATCCAATCGCTTCGATTACGAAAATATTTGTGGCCACAAGTATTATGAAACTGCAGGAACAACAGAAATTAACGATTCAGGATCCAATTTCAAAGTATATTCCTAATTTTCCAAATGGGGATAAAATTAAGTTATATAACTTCTTAACCCACACATCCGGGATTCAAAGGCCGCACTGGCATAAAGGGGATACAACACCAATAAGTCTAGTACGGGAAATTGAAAAGATGCCATTAAAATTCCAACCTGGAGAAAAATGGGACTATTTAGATGCGAACTATATGGTTCTTGGTTATGTCATAGAAAAAATTACGGGTGGGTCGCTCCATGATTTTATCAAAAAAAATATCATTGATAAGGTTCCGCTAAATGAAACAGGATTTATTACGTCTGAACATCCCGTTCCATATACATCGGTTGGCTATTTAACAAAGAATAATAAAATCGAACCTACCAAGTACCTTAATACCTATGCTCTTTTTGGCTGTGGGGATATTTACGCAACCGCATCTGATTTATCACAATTTGATCAAGCGTTAATGAATGGAAAATTGGTTTCGAAAGAAAGTCTAAATCAAATGCTTACGCCATCTACTAAGTCAACATATGGTTTGGGTCTTTATAACAGAGGGAATTTTGTTTTCAGTGTAGGTGTTTTAGGCGGGTGGTATACAATGCATGCCTATTATAATGATAAAACTTCGATTGTTATTTTGTTGAATGACCGAAGCAAAGGCACACACAATATTGAAAATATTACGGCTGACATTTATCACATGGTTAAGGATACCATGAATCCTGTTGAACCATCCCCAAATTCCTAAATGATACAAATGATTACACACGCATCCATAGGGTGCGTGTGTTTTTCTTGTGCCTCAAAAAGCTTTTTTATCATAAAAATTTCAGCTTCCTCATAGAGTGTAAGTGACATAGTGATTTTACGTGAAAGGAAACGAAAGGAGGAGTCGCTTTGTCTCAGGAAAATCAATCGTGCCTACGATTTTCCTTGGAGGAATCCTTATGGTTTAGAAAAGGACAGGAAGTCGAAGAGCTTGTCTCCATTTCTCTAGACCCGGATATTACCATCCAGGAAAACGATCAGTACGTAACCATACGAGGTTCGCTGGAATTAACAGGCGAATATAAAAGTTACGAAGCTAGCGATGAAGGTGAAGAAGATAACGGTTCTGCTCAGAAGTTTGTAGAAAGGGTAGAGGAGCAAGAAACTGGAAGTTGTGAATTTTCCCATTGTTTTCCAGTCGATATTACGATTCCTAATAATCGGATTCAAAGTATTTATGATATTGATGTTCTTGTAGAATCATTTGATTACTCCTTACTGGAGCGAAGTTGTTTGAAATTATCAGCAGAGCTGACTATTAGCGGCTTATATGGCGGCCCGCAGCAGGATGAACCGTCAGAGCCTGAATTTGAGCTGGAGGTATTGCATCGTTCTGAGTCCGAAGATATATTGACTGACTTTGAACAAAACCAATTCGACGATTCATTTTTGTTCGAGGCTGAGGCAAGAAAACAGCAGGAAGAGGAAAAGGTAGAAGTATTTCCGAAGTTCCCAACATTTAACTATCAAGCCCAAGATGACCATGAGGATGAACAAGAGCCTTCTTGGCTTTTTCAGGAGGCAAGAAGTGAAGGAAACAAGCCGGTCGGAATTGTCAGCGAGCAGGAAGAATCTGCCCAGGAAGTGCCGGGCGATCACGTCCATTTTGAGGAGGATGTAACCGCAGTCGAAGAAAGCTCCTCCTCATCGGAAGCAGCAGTACCGAAGCCGGAAAAGAAGAAGAAACCGGCAAAAAAGAAGAGCATGACACTAACAGAGTTTTTTGCCCGTAAGGAGGAAAATGCAGAACAGGCTAAATTAAAGGTATGTATCGTACAAAAAGGAGATACCATTGACAGTCTTGCAGAACGGTACGATGTAACCATCCAAAATCTCCTTCGTGTAAACCATCTGGAAATTAATCAAGATGTTTATGAAGGCCAAGTATTATATATTCCGGTGATATTCGCAAAAAAGTAACAGATCAAAATAGAAGATGAGCGGGTTTTCATACCTGCTCACCTTTCTTACATTCCTGAACTTAGAGTAATGTCTAGCTCCAGCGCCTAGTGTACTTCCCTCTTTTCCCTACGATAAGTTAACACGAAAAAGCAAAAGCGCAATTCGAGTTGACTTTATCTCAGTCGAAGCGCTCCAGTCCTGTCGTGCGCTAAACGGGAGCAAACGCTTTTCCTTTCTTTGAAAGAGAGTTGAGTTTTATTATGAGTAACTCGAATCGCTTGGAAGAGGTAACACCGATTTTACAAAATTATCAAGTTGAACCCCATTTTGTTGAAAATTATGGCAGCATACAAAAAATCTACTCCAACAAGGGTACCTTTGCATTGAAAAAAATCGTTCCTACGTCTGGTACGGATTTTATTCGCCATGTTCATCACCTATACCAAAAGGGATTTAATCGCATCGTACCTATTTATCCAACGATGGATGGCAGGTATGCGGTCCTTAATAATAAAGATCTATATTATTTAATGCCGTGGATGCCAAATGAAGTTAAAGAAGACCGCCAGCATAAAAATCAGCAGTTAATCCGGGAATTAGCGAGACTTCATACCCTTTCCGCCAAAGAAATCCCGATAAATAAAGAAGAACGTACCGAGCATTATGAAAAAACTATTCAACAATTGGAAAAACATCAGGAATTTCTCGATGGCTTCGTCGATGAATGTGAAAAAAAGACCTATATGTCGCCTTTTGAATTACTATATTGCATTTATTATAATGAAATAAGCCAGGCACTGCGCTTTTCAAAAACAAAATTAGAAGAATGGTATGAAAACACGAAAGAGAATGAAAAGGCACGAATGGTCATCACGCACGGGAAATTATCATCTGAACATTTTCTTTATGACGAAAGAGGGTACGGTTATTTTATCAATTTTGAAAATGCCCGATATGGGTCACCTATTCATGACCTTTTGCCATTTTTATCGCGTGCGTTAAATACGAATCCGAAGAGAAATGATGAAGCTGTTGATTGGATTTATCATTATCATAAATACTTCCCATTCAAGCAGGATGAAAAGTTGTTGTTTTATAGCTATTTAGCTTATCCAATTCCCATCATCCAAGTAGCAGAAAATTATTATCGCAAACAACAGCCCAAAAATGAATTAAAATTTGTACGTCAGCTGCAGCGGAAATACTGGCATTTAAAAAACAATGAATATGTAGTTATGAGAATGGTTGAAATGGACGCCCAGCAACAGCAAGCAAAAGAAGGAGCCCAGCAGCAATCCAGCTGAATGGGCTCTTTAAATTATTTCAAAGAAAAGAGAAATGGCGATGATAAAGAAAAATGTTAATAAAAGTACATCAAAGAAGGTTGGTAAAAGAATGGTTCGAATCAATTGAAAAATTAAAAACGGAATGATGAATTGCCCGCATACCCTCCTGCAGGTTCTATACCAGGGATGGTAGGCGTATTTTTTAAACTTCCCCTTCATCTAAACCTCTCCCTTTCCAAAATAACATTTCTTTAATATATATTCGCTACTTCCTTAGTATTCCCCTAAAATATGAACCATTTTTTCAGGAAGCGTATAAAATATAAAAAAATTGGTTATCATTATTGACGACAATCCCCTTTATTGGGTAGTATAACTATATAATTTAATGAATAAAGCAAAGACAGGGAAGAGTACGTTGTCAAGGCTGCTTCAAGAGAGGGAAATCGCTGGCTGGAAGATTTCCTAAGCAGAACAACGGAAGGTCACCCTTGAGCTTCTTCTGCGAAAGGATCTAAGATCCTATTAGTTGAAGACGGGCCCGAATCCGTTATCCGATAGAGAGCCAATCATGTACTATGGTTGGAAAAAAGGTGGTACCGCGAAGCAAACTCCATTCGTCCTTTTATGGCGAACGGGGTTTTTTTATTTGTACTTTGAATTAAAAGAGAGATAAAGGAGGAACACTTAGATGGACACGAAAGAACTAACAATGCCTACTAAATACGACCCGCAAGCGATTGAACAAGGCCGTTATGATTGGTGGTTGAAAGGAAAGTTTTTTGAAGCAAAAGATGATGAGGCGAAGCAGCCCTACACAATCGTTATTCCACCGCCAAACGTAACAGGTAAACTGCATTTAGGGCATGCATGGGATACTACCCTGCAGGATATCCTTACCAGGATGAAACGGATGCAGGGCTTTGATGTACTCTGGCTACCCGGCATGGACCATGCCGGAATCGCAACGCAGGCAAAAGTAGAAGAAAAACTTCGCAGCGTAGGAAAAAGCCGTTACGATTTAGGCAGAGAAAAATTCGTTGAGGAAACATGGAAATGGAAGGAAGAGTATGCTTCCCATATTCGTCAGCAATGGGCAAAACTGGGGCTAGGGCTTGATTATAGCCGTGAGCGCTTCACCCTTGATGAAGGTTTATCCGACGCTGTACGTGAAGTATTTATTACACTTTATAAAAAAGGTCTCATTTACCGCGGTGAGTATATTATCAACTGGGATCCGTCCACTAAAACTGCATTATCCGATATTGAAGTTATTTATAAGGATGTTCAAGGTGCATTTTATCATATGAATTATCCGCTAGCCGATGGTTCCGGTCAAATTGAGGTAGCGACCACCCGCCCGGAAACGATGCTTGGTGATACAGCTGTTGCTGTACATCCGGAGGATGAGCGTTATAAGCATTTAATAGGCAAAACGGTCATTCTGCCAATCGTTGGCCGCGAGATTCCGATTGTGGGTGATGATTATGTTGATATGGAATTTGGTTCAGGTGTCGTAAAAATTACACCGGCGCATGACCCGAATGATTTTGAAGTGGGTAACCGCCACAATCTTGAGCGGATTCTGGTTATGAATGAAGACGGGTCAATGAATGATAAGGCTGGAAAATATAAAGGCCTCGACCGCTTCGAATGCCGCAAGCAAATTGTTAAAGACCTGCAGGAGCAAGGGATTCTATTCAAAATTGAAGAGCATCTGCATTCAGTGGGCCATTCAGAAAGAAGCGGTGCTGTTGTCGAACCATATCTCTCAACTCAATGGTTTGTTAAAATGCAGCCGCTCGCCGATGAAGCCATTGCACTGCAAAACAATGAGGACAAGGTGAATTTCGTTCCTGACCGCTTTGAAAAAACATACTTGCATTGGATGGAAAACATCCGCGACTGGTGTATCTCAAGACAGCTATGGTGGGGTCACCGCATTCCGGCTTGGTACCACAAGGAAACAGGTGAAGTTTATGTCGATCATGCGCCGCCATCAGACCTTGAGAATTGGGAACAGGATACGGATGTTTTAGATACTTGGTTTAGCTCTGCGCTTTGGCCGTTCTCGACGATGGGCTGGCCAAATAAAGAAGCAGTTGATTTCAAACGTTACTTCCCGACTGATGCACTTGTAACCGGCTATGATATTATCTTCTTCTGGGTATCTAGAATGATCTTCCAAAGCCTTGAATTTACCGGAAAACGTCCGTTTAAAGATGTTCTCATCCATGGCCTCGTTCGTGATGCACAGGGGCGTAAGATGAGTAAATCATTAGGTAACGGTGTCGATCCAATGGATGTCATCGATCAGTACGGGGCAGATTCACTGCGCTATTTCCTATCCACCGGAAGCTCACCGGGGCAGGATTTACGTTACAGTACCGAAAAAGTGGAAGCAACCTGGAATTTTGCGAATAAAATTTGGAATGCTTCCCGTTTCGCATTAATGAATATGGACGGAATGACATATGAAGAAATTGATTTCAGCGGTGAAAAATCGGTTGCTGATAAATGGATTCTAACAAGATTAAATGAAACGATTGAAAACGTAACAAGACTTTCAGACCGTTATGAGTTTGGCGAGGTTGGCCGTACGCTGTACAACTTTATCTGGGATGATTTCTGTGATTGGTATATTGAAATGGCGAAGCTTCCTTTATACGGGGATGATGAGGCTGCAAAGAAAACGACTCGCTCCATTTTAGCCTATGTGTTAGATCAAACCATGCGCTTATTACATCCATTTATGCCGTTTATTACAGAAGAAATATGGCAAAACCTTCCACATAAAGGTGAATCGATTACGACATCGAACTGGCCTGAAGTAAAACCGGAGCTTTCAGATGAGAAAGCGGCACAGGAAATGAAATTGCTTATGGAAATGATTCGCTCTGTACGGAATATTCGTGCAGAAGTAAACACGCCAATGAGCAAAAAAATCAAAATGATCGTTAAAGCCAAGGATGAAACAGTTCTAAAAGCAGTTGAAAAGAACCGTGCATTTATCGAAAAATTCTGTAATCCGGAAGAATTACAGATAGGAACGGATATTGATGCTCCGGAAAAAGCAATGACAGCTGTCATTACGGGTTTAGAAATCATTCTTCCACTCGAAGGCTTGATTAATATCGAAGAAGAGATTGCCCGCCTTGAAAAAGAATTCGATAAATTAAATAAAGAAGTAGAAAGAGTTCAGAAGAAATTGAGCAATGAAGGCTTCATGAAAAAAGCACCTGAAAGTGTTGTTGCTGAAGAACGCGCTAAAGAAAATGATTACCGTGAAAAGCGAGCAGTTGTGGAAGCAAGAATTAAAGAATTAAAAGGGATATAATATTGTGAGGAGGCAGGTTGTCTGCCTCTTCCGTGTGTTTTGTAGACAAAAAAGTGGGGTGGTTTGAATGTTTACAACTTATAAAGAAGCTCTTGAATGGATCCATGCCAGGTTAAGGCTTGGTATCAAACCTGGTTTAAAGCGGATGGAATGGATGATGGAGAGGCTCTGCAACCCGGAAATGAAAATAAAAGCTGTCCATATTGGCGGAACCAACGGCAAAGGCTCAACTGTAGCATTTCTTCGTTCCATTTTGCAAGAAGGTGGGTACAAAGTAGGGACTTTTACTTCTCCCTATATCGAACAATTTAACGAGCGGATTAGTGTTAATGGGAAATCAATAACTGATGAAGAAGTACTCCGGCTTTCCAATATCATTCGCCCGCTTGCCGATGAATTAGAGGAAACCGAGCTTGGAGGGCCAACCGAATTTGAAGTGATCACTGCGATGAGTTTCTATTATTTTGCCGAGGTCAACAAGGTTGATATCGTTCTATTTGAAGTTGGGCTGGGTGGAAGATTTGATTCAACCAATATTATTCAACCAATAGCTTCTATTATTACAAATATCGGGCTTGACCACACGAATATTTTAGGTAATTCCTATGAAGAAATTGCCTTCGAAAAGGCAGGAATTATAAAAGGCGTGACACCAATTTTCACAGCTGTCAAACACCAGGGAGCACTAAAAGTCATTGAGGAACAGGCAGAAAAAAGACAAGCACCCCTTTCAAAGCTGAATCAGGAATTTTCGATTACCTCCCACAGGTCGCTTGAAAAAGGTGAAATGTTTACACTAAAAACGAAGCCTCAAACAATGGATCAATTAGAAATTAGCATGATTGGTCAGCACCAAACAGAAAATGCCTCTCTTGCTGTAATTGCTGCACAATATTTAAATCAGCAAGGTTTTGTTGTTACCGAACAAGCAATACGGTCAGGTTTAAAAAATGCCTATTGGCCTGGCAGGTTTGAAATCCTATCGGAAAATCCACTCATTGTGATTGACGGGGCCCACAATGATGAAGGAATTGCAGCACTTGTACATGAATTATCAACCCGTTATGCCGAGTGCTACATTCATATTGTATTTGCAGCTTTAAAAGATAAAAAACTTGATCAGATGATTTCTAAGCTGGACGAAGTGGCAAATCAAATCTCATTTGTTTCGTTTGATTTTCCGCGTGCGGCTGATGCGTTGGATTTGTTTTCGTTGAGTTGTTCGCAAAATAAAATCGCAGTAGAAGACGGTTGGAAAGATTACTTGATTGAAGCAATTAAAACCTTGGAACCGAACGGTATTCTTGTCATTACCGGTTCGCTTTATTTTATTTCCGAAGTAAAACCGTATTTTTCGAATTTTCGAAAAATACCACATATAGCTTGTGACAAGCCCATTTATATTTGATAAAATTGTTTTATTATAATAATAGCTAATGACGTGGAGGGGAGTTCGATGAGTGTTAAACCGCAGGTGAAAATAGCTATTTTTCTTGTCTGGATTATTATGGTGCCTGCAGGAATGTGGTTAACCTATAACGCTTTTCCTCCTCAAAACTCAAGTCATTGGATGGACATGCTGGCATTTTTGGTGTTAACCTCCTTGGTTGCCTCTATGCCAATGGTCATCAATAATATGCCTATTTTTCTCATACAATGGGTTTCGCTTGCTACATTTTTAAGCTTTGGTTTATTTGTAGAGATGGCTTTTGCCCAGATAGCCGTTGTTGTTTTCTGTTAAAGTTACGCGTTCAAAAAGAACAATATTTCCGCTTTCCGCTAAATTTTACTATGTTTTTCGTTGTCTCTATTGTGAGCGGTGTCATTTACTATTCACTTGGCGGCCATACCGGCAACAAGGGGCAAAACGTGCCGGACGGAATCGGGTAGCGGAGTATTCATCGTGTTAAAAAAATAAAAAAGCTGACTAAAAGCACATTAAAAAACGGACCTTTAAAGTCAGCTTTTTTTATAATTTTAATTAATTATCATATTTCACTACTGGAGCATGTTTTTCATCCCAATCCAAAAATTGATCAGACACATCGATTGTTTTATCCCCATCTATTATCCCTTATTCATTACTTGATCAAAAGTAACTCCATTATCAAATTCTAAATTAGAATTTGAAATTGACGATGGTCTTGTAACAGAAACTCTCACACTGAATTGACAATTTTTTGTGAATTCTATTTGACCATTATTATTTTTTATTTGCATCCCTAATGCCGAACTTGAGCAAATTGGAAGACCTGTTGGTTTTGTGATTATTGTCGAATAGTCATAATTTGTGTTGAGATGGATTTTACTACGTTTGATAATGCTGTACCCCTATCTCAGCTACATCTTTCTTCGGACGATAGTGACTTCAATTATGGTTCCAATGATCGATATGTTTAACCAATTTCAGCAACATAATAAATAATTGACAAATAATTCAAAAAGATGAAGAAAAATGGCAAAAAATACAAAAATTTTCTTTTCTTCCACTTGGCATTTACCATATAATACAGAGGTATATATACATAGGTTAATAGAACTATTAATAATAGTGGAAATATGCTCGAAAAAGTTTTCCATAATATAATAGTAGTATAATGCACACGAGGAGGGGAATCCAATGATAATAATGTTACTATTTTTATATGGTCTTCTCCTTGGTTCTTTCTTTAACGTAGTTGGCTTTCGTGTTCCGTTGAAACAGTCAATTATTTTCCCACGGTCAGCTTGTCCAACCTGCGGGCATCAGTTAAAAGCGCATGAACTCATCCCGGTGGTTTCATACCTAATCCAGGGTGGAAAATGCCGCGGTTGTAAGTCGCGGATTTCTCCTATTTATCCGATAATGGAATTGATTACTGGTATCCTTTTCATGACAACTCCATTGGTAGTTGGATGGTCTGGAGAACTAGTGGTTGCCTTGTCCCTCATTTCAATGTTTATGATTATTGTTGTTTCAGATATCCACTATATGATAATCCCTGATAAAATATTAATCTGGTTTGCTGGGATTTTTTTATTGGAACGAAACATATGGCCGTTAACACCTTGGTGGGGTAGCATTTTAGGAGCGGCAGTCGGATTTTTTCTCCTCTTTGTCATTGCTTTTGTTAGCAAAGGCGGGATGGGTGGCGGTGATGTAAAGCTGTACGCGCTGCTGGGACTAGTGTTAGGTTTTAAATTGGTCTTACTTTCATTCTTTCTGTCGATATTATACGGTGCTGTTATTGGTGGATTAGCTCTTCTGTTTAAACTAGTTAAAAGACGCCAGCCCATACCGTTTGGGCCGTTTATTGCTGCAGGAACACTTACAGCATATTACTGGGGATCTGAAATAATTGATTTATATTTACGTTTTCTTAATCACAGCTTTTAGTTAAGGGGTTTTTATATAGATTTTTCCCTATTACACCCAAGGATCGAAGGATAAATCTGGTGCTTAATGACCAATCGATTCGTTTTGTCGAATTGAAGCAAGCGAATCCCCCAACGGCATTCAGATGGAACAAGCGCTTTCTTCCACCTGGAATTATAAAAGCTGGTTCAACTGCTCAACCTTGAAAAAGTATCTCAATCTCCAAATTGGCTGTCAAGGAAAGCACTTGACAGCCAATTTGGAGATTGAGGAGCAGTGAGTAAGCTGAGAAGGAGATCCCCTAGCCTTGAAAAAGGCTGAACCCAAACTAATAAGCAAAGAAGCCGAAAAACGCTTCTCTTCTTAGAGGTGCCCAAAAACCGAAACCAAGATCAATTTGTGTAGGGAGCATTGACAGTTTCGTTCATATCAGTACATTTGACGACACTACAAAACAAAACTAGGAATCTGCCGAAGGAACAATTAATTTGGCGAAATCATTCGATAACAAGACGACAAAAGTCTTGTTATTTTTTTTTTTCGTTATGTTAGGATAAAACCAATTAGCCGTCGGAAGAGAAAGGAGTACGTAAATTTGGACAAGCCTAAAAACGGCAATACGATCACAATTAAATTAAATGGTGAAAAACAGTCTGTCTTAGAAGAGTCTAAGGAAAAGGACCCGGGAACGGCCGGCATTCCATATCCAACTGTGATAATAGATTCCGACTCTTTAGAACAGGAAGGATTTTTAGAATCAGCAGCTGCAAAGGAATCTGTTGATGAAAGCTTTGACTGGATCATACCCGAATCATCCGAAAATGATATAGAGGAATTTAAAATTGTTAGCAGCGAAAGCCAGAAATCTTCTAAGAAGAGTAAAGTTAACATAACTTCTTTTTCTACGAAATCATTAAAGAACAATGGTAGTGCATTTAAATCAAGTGTTTTTTCGGTGATTTTTGCTATTATACTCGGAATTGGGTTTGGCTTTCTGATGCTAAAGCTTGTCATTAATGGTCACAGCACAAAAACAGCTACAACCACCGTTCCTAATGTGGCAGTACAAGCGAATACAGAAAATAATAATACAGTTAATACGGAGACCAACTCCGGCGCTAAAACCATAAAACCGATGACCTTCTTTGTCGTGCAGGGAGGAGTTTTTTCTTCAAAGGATGCCGCAAAAGGAACCTCAGATCAAATGACCGGACAAGGTATCCCTGCTGAAACCATAGGCATGGCCGGCAAGCAATACTTGTTTTTAGGTGTTGCTGAGACCATTGATGCTGCTAAACAACTGGTTAGTTATTATAAAGATAAAGGATTGGTCGATGACCCATTTGCAAAAACATTAACATCGAAAGAGAAAACAGTATCCAATCTTACTGATGCGGAGAAAAGCTTTTTAGAAGCATCCCTTGATGTTTATCAAGATCTTTCAAAAGTAACAGCCGGTGCAATCCTATCGAAAAAGATAGCCGGAGATTCTCTCAAAAGTGCCGAGGATCAGCTTGGTAAAATCGATAGCAAGAAAATTAAGAATACCAATGTAAAAAGCATTAAAAACGATTTGACATCTGCCTTGGATAAGGTAAAAGAATATCAAAAATCGAAGAGTACTAAAAACCTGGAAGAAGCACAGCAGAAACTATTAAACTTCCTTTCCTCCTATTATTCATTATAAAAGTTTGCGACAAAAAGAAACATCATTCGATATTTTCTGGGAAATACAAAACTAATCAGGCCTGCCCGAAAAATTGGGAGGCTTTTTATTTATGATCGTAAATTAATTTCTTGTAATAAAACAGAACTTTAGAATAATTTGTCCTATTTAATCAAACTTTAATTATATAAAAATTGTTTGAATCGACAATTTCTGATACGATTATCATGTATCTCCCTAATGAATAGCAAAAAGGTAAGGTGATTAAATGCAGAACCTCATTTTAGCCTCTTCTTCTCCGCGGCGAAAAGAACTTCTAGAAAACCTCCGTCTAACATTCGAGATTTCAAGCAGTGAAGTAGATGAAAGCTTTGACCTGGGTCTTTCACCTGAGGAAGTTGTTATGGAGCTTGCAAATCGCAAAGCTCAGGTTGTATTTCAGAAAAATCCGCAAGCATTTGTGATTGGAGCTGACACCATTGTTGTTGCGAATGGTCAAATCTTAGGAAAGCCAACGAATGAGGCAGACGCCATTGGCATGCTAAAAATGCTGTCAGGAACAAAGCATGATGTTTATACCGGTGTTTCTATTTTGTCGGAAACGGGTTCTACCTGTTTTTACGAAAAGACTGAAGTTTGGTTTTGGGAGTTAACGGACCAAGACATAAGAGCCTATGTGAAAAGCGGTGAATCTCTTGATAAGGCAGGTTCATATGGAATTCAACAGCTCGGAAGCATGCTTGTCAAGAAAATAAATGGAGATTATTTTGCAGTTGTCGGTCTGCCCGTTGCAAGGACGGTGCGGGAATTAAAAAAGGCAGGTTACCAATTGCCGTATTAGGCTCTTTCGCTGTTCATTAACTCCCGATTTAAGGGAGGAAAGAGAATGTCCGCAAATACATTAATGATCCGTGATTTTCCTCAAGACGAACGCCCTAGAGAGCGATTTATTCAACATGGTCCCCAGAGCTTATCGAATCATGAACTTATTGCAATCCTGCTTCGTACAGGGACAAAAGAAGAATCTGTGCTTCAATTATCTAATCGCTTACTGACTCATTTTGAAGGACTACGTCTTTTAAAAGCGGCTACTTTAGAAGAAATTACTACCATTAAAGGGATAGGTTCAGCTAAAGCAATCCAAATCCTGGCAGCTGTTGAAATAGGGAGAAGGATTGCCAATTTAAATTATAATGATCGGTATGTGATCCGTTCCCCGGAAGACGGAGCCAAATATGTAATGAACGATATGAGATTTTTGTCTCAAGAGCATTTTGTTTGCTTGTATTTAAACACCAAAAATCAAGTGATCCACAAACAAACTGTTTTTATTGGCAGTTTAAATGCTTCCATCGTACATCCGCGTGAGGTCTATCGCGAAGCATTAAAAAGATCTGCTGCATCTATCATCGCTATCCATAACCACCCCAGCGGCGATCCGGCGCCATCCCGCGAGGATATCGAAGTAACTAAGAGGCTGGTGGAATGCGGGAAAATAATTGGGATTGATCTACTCGATCATTTGATTATTGGTGAAAATAAATTTGTTAGTTTGAAGGAAAAAGGATATTTATAGCACTATGTTTTTATTTGACGTTAGGATATAATATTGGTTATGATTTTTTAGGATTGCTATCGAATTTACTAGTTAAAATAGCATAAAAATTTCACATTAAAAGGTAATGACCTTACCTTAAGGAAGAATGCAATTCGTATCAGAAAGGGAGATACACGTATGTTTGGAATTGGTGCTAGAGACCTTGGGATTGACTTAGGAACAGCGAATACGCTTGTTTTTGTGAAAGGAAAAGGAATTGTTTTAAGAGAGCCATCGGTTGTAGCAATGCAAACTGATACAAAAAGTATTGTAGCGGTTGGGAATGATGCAAAAAATATGATTGGTCGTACACCGGGGAACGTTGTTGCCCTTAGGCCAATGAAGGATGGCGTTATAGCAGATTTTGAAACGACTGCTGCGATGATGAAATATCATATCCGCCAGGCAACGAAAAACAACAAAGGTCTTTTCTCTGGAAAACCGTATGTAATGGTGTGTGTTCCTTCCGGAATAACGGCAGTAGAGGAAAGAGCCGTAATCGATGCTACTCGCCAGGCCGGGGCAAAAGACGCGTATACAATCGAAGAACCTTTTGCAGCAGCAATCGGTGCAAACCTACCTGTTTGGGAGCCAACCGGAAGTATGGTTGTTGATATTGGCGGTGGAACTACTGAAGTGGCGATTATTTCTTTAGGCGGGATTGTTACGAGCCAATCAATTCGCGTTGCCGGAGATGAAATGGATGAATCCATTATCTCGTATATCCGAAAAACTTATAATTTAATGATTGGTGAGCGCACATCAGAAACGATAAAAGTAGAAATCGGTTCAGCTGGCGATTCTGAAGGTATCGAAAATATGGAAATTCGCGGCCGTGACTTATTGACCGGTTTGCCAAAAACAATTGAAATCACCGCAAAAGAAATTGCCTCGGCATTACATGACACTGTTTATGCCATTGTTGAAGCTGTGAAAAATACACTTGAAAAAACACCGCCTGAATTAGCGGCTGATATTATGGACCGCGGGATCGTTTTAACAGGCGGGGGCGCGCTCTTGCGAAATTTGGACAAGGTTATTAGTGAAGAAACCAAAATGCCGGTCCTTATAGCAGAAAACCCGCTTGACTGTGTAGCAATCGGTACCGGTAAAGCATTAGAACATATTCATTTATTTAAAAATAAAGCGAAAGATTCCCGATAAATTTTATTGTGGAATTGCCTTAACTGGACAGTAATCGAAGTTCAACCATTATCATTCTTATCAAAGAAAAAATAGAGGTGTATAATCATGCCACAGTTCTTATTGAATAAACGACTGATTATCTTGCTTGTCAGCATTATTGTTCTCGTGGCATTGATTGGGTTTTCTTTAAGGGAGAGAAGTAAACTATCCTGGCCGGAGCAGTTTGTAAAAGACACAACCGGCTGGGTTCAATCCCTGGTATCAAAGCCTGCCCATTTAGTTGCAGGTTTTTTTGGAAGTCTCCAGGATATACAAAATACATATCAAGAGAATAAAGAATTAAAATCACGTATCGAAAATCTTGTCAGCCTTGAGGCTCAGGTTCAATCGCTAAAAAAAGATAATAAAGATCTTCGTGATATTCTTGGTGAAAAAAAGACACTGGCAGACTCTAAACCATTACCGGCTACTGTTATTGGCAGAAACCCTGATCGTTGGCATGAAATGATTATTATCGACAAAGGTAAAATAAATGGCATTAAACAAAATATGGCTGTTGTAACGGCAAATGGCCTTATTGGTAAAGTAAAAAGTGTGAATCAATTCAGTTCGACAGTTCAATTATTGAGTTCAATGGATCCGAAAAATCGAATTTCTGCAGTTATTCAAGGCGATACCAATGTATACGGCCTAATAGAGGGCTATAATAGTGATAAAAATGAGCTACAAATAAAGGCTATACCATCCAGTGCTAAAATTCAAAAAGGACAAACGGTAATTACCTCGGGATTAGGAGGTTTCTTCCCCAGCGGTCTCTTGATTGGAAAAGTAGTCGATGTGAAGCCCGACCAATACGGTTTAAATCAGACAGCACTCGTTAAACCGGGAGCAGACTTTTATGATATTCAAAATGTTATGGTGATCCAAAGAAATATGATGCAGCCGAATACGAGTGCTCTTAGTGATAGTCAGGGGGCAGGAATGTGAAAAAGTTCCTTCTTCCTCTTTTATTTTTGATACTTTTTCTTATGGAAAGTCTCTTTGCTCAGTATTTACCCGGTGAAATATTTGGAAGAACGTGTGTCCCGCATTTTCTTTTTATTGGCCTCCTCTTTTTAACAATATACGTTGGGAAGAAACAAGGAATTATCTATGGGTTTATCTTTGGAATTTTATTTGACATAGTTAATACAGAAATTCTCGGTATCTACATGTTTTTGTTCCCTTTCGTTGCCTATCTTGTTTCAAAATTCATGAATGTAATGCATGCAAATATCATCACTGTCTTTCTTTCTTCGCTAATTGGCATTGCATTGTTAGAAGTCGGCGTTTATGAAATGAATGTTTTAATCCATGTGACTGACATGGATTATATGACCTTTTTCAAAATGCGTTTCTATCCTACTCTGATATTTAATGCGGTATTTATCATCCTCGCAGGTTACCCTTTAAAAAGACAATTTGAAAAAATTGCTGCAGCATTAAGAGATGATTAATCTAGTTGTTTTTCTTTTAAAAAGAGGAGAATGAACGGAACGTGTCGAATTCTTTTAAGAAGGTGTCTAATTTTTTTCGGGATAAGTATGAGGACATAGGGTTTATTTACTATCGTTGTGAAATTTGATGTGCAATTTTACCCATGGAATCATACTTGCGCCGAAAGTGATTCCGCTTTTCTTATTTTAGAGGTGAATATCTCCATGAAAAAACGGCAAAATGTTACAATAAAGGGAACAAAGGATGGAATTGTCCTTCAACTTGATGATAGCTGTTCCTTTCAGGAATTAAAAAAAGAACTAGATGAAAAACTATCCGCAAACTCAAGTACACAGGACGAGCGACATTTAACCCCTGTTAAAGTTGAAATAGGTAATCGGTTTTTGAATGAGGAACAGAAAGAAGAATTAAAAGAACTGATTCGGCAAAAAAAGAATTTATTAGTTGATGATATTGAATCAAATGTGATGACGATAAAAGAGGCAGAACGGCTAAAAGCAGAAGCTGAAGTTGTGACTGTCACCAGAATCATTCGTTCCGGACAAGTATTGGAAGTGCCCGGCGATTTGTTATTAATAGGAGATGTAAATCCTGGTGGAACTGTAATGGCCGGTGGGAATATTTTTATTATGGGTACACTAAAAGGATTGGCTCATGCAGGATGCTACGGAAATGATGAAGCGGTTATCGCTGCATCAAGCATGAAACCGTCACAGCTAAGAATCAGTGACTGTTTAAATCGGGCACCTGACACTGTTCCAAATAATGAAAAACGCGAAATGGAATGCGCATACATAGACGAAAATCGTCAAATTATTGTCGATAGATTGCAAGTTTTAATTCATTTAAGGCCTAATTTAACGAGATTAGAAGGGGGACATTAATGTGGGAGAAGCAATTGTAATAACATCCGGTAAGGGCGGCGTCGGCAAAACCACGACTTCCGCTAATATTGGTACAGCGTTGGCCCTTCAAGGAAAAAAAGTCTGCTTAGTGGATACAGATATTGGCCTTAGAAACCTGGATGTTGTCATGGGGCTTGAAAATAGAATTATCTATGATCTTGTTGATGTAGTTGAAAAAAGGTGTAAAGTCCATCAGGCATTGGTAAAGGATAAGCGGTTCGAGGATTTGTTGTACTTGCTCCCGGCTGCACAGACTGTGGATAAGTCTGCCGTTAAACCTGAGCAAATGAAGGAACTAATTGAAGATTTAAAACAAGACTATGATTATATTATAATAGATTGTCCTGCAGGAATTGAGCAGGGCTATAAAAACGCAGTGGCAGGAGCTGATAAAGCCATTGTCGTCACCACTCCTGAAGTTTCCGCCGTTCGTGATGCAGATCGTATTATAGGTTTACTTGAAAAAGAAAAAAATATGGAACCGCCGAGATTAATCATTAACCGAATCCGAAACCACATGATGAAAAACGGCGATATGCTGGAAATTGAAGAAATTACTCACCATTTATCCATCGAGTTGGTTGGAATTGTTGCTGACGACGAAGAAGTAATTCGGGCCTCTAATCACGGTGAACCTATTGCTTTGAATCCAAATAGCAAAGCGTCAATTGCTTATCGGAATATTGCAAGAAGAATTCTCGGTGAATCAATTCCGCTTCAACCGCTTGAAGAAGCAAACCAAGGTGTTTTTACAAAAATTAAAAAGTTTTTTGGCGTTAAGTAATATCGGGTCTGTCCTCTATACCAGGGGATAGGCCTTTTATTTTTCCAAAGATCACGGGGAGAAGAACCAACTTTTAAATGTAAAGTCATACTCTATAAGTTTTGCTCATAAACTTGTACAAAAAGCGGGAAAAGGGTTGATGGGTATGGCGCGGTCTACACCGGAAGAAATACGGCGACGAATCGCCAAAAGAAAAGGAACGCCGGAGAAAAGTCCAAGTAATAAAATGATATTGCCCGGTGATGAGGAAAAATACGGTTATAATCCAATATCATCTTTTGATAGCGGACATAGCGATGATGGACACCCTTTATTTAAAAAAGAAGTAGTTTTATTTAAAATCTTGGCTTCTGTCTGCCTTTTCTTAATGATTGCTATTTTATTTCGTAATCATTCTTCAGTATTTGACCCTGCAAGAACATGGGTTTTGAAATCAATGGATACAGATTTTAAATTTGCGACTGTTTCAAAGTGGTACGAAGATAAATTCGGAAAACCCTTGGCCCTCCTTCCTTTTACAGAAAAAGATAAAACAGGAACGGGGACAGTAACTAAAACACAGCAAGGCTTTGCTGTGCCGGCTTCAGGAAAAATTCTCGAAAACTTTGAAAAAACCGGACAGGGGATCATGATTGAAACAGGAAAAGGAGCATCTGTTGAAGCGATGAATGGTGGAATTGTTCAGTTTGCAGGCGTTAAAGATGGATTGGGGAAAACGGTCATTATTCAGCATGCCGATCAAACAGAATCCTGGTATGGAAATCTTGAGGAAATTAAGGTTAACCTATATGAATATGTCGATAAAAGTAAAGTGGTCGGTACTGTTTCGACCTCCACGGGTGAGGATAAAACAAAGGGAAAATATTATTTTGCCATAAAAAAAGGCGATTCTTTCATCGACCCGAACCAGGTGATACGCTTTGACTAGAGCGAAATATTTACTACAACATATTCATATCCATCCGCTGTTATGGATTGTTATCGCACTATCGATTGCTACAGCACATTTCCTTGAAGTCTGTTTCCTTTTAACCATTATTTTTATACATGAGATGGGGCATGCAGCAGCAGCTTCATTTTTTTCATGGAGGATTAAAAAAATCACCCTCCTACCCTTTGGCGGTGTTGCCGAAATGGATGAGCACGGCAATCGCCCGTTAAAGGAAGAAGCCATTGTTGTTATTGCGGGACCGCTACAGCATATTTGGATGATGGGTATGGCGTACGGATTATATTCCTTGAACTTGATACCGGAGACTCTATTTACTTTATTTATTAATTACAACCTCATGATCTTAGTATTTAATCTCTTTCCTGTTTGGCCACTTGATGGAGGTAAATTGATTTTTTTGCTGCTTTCATTGCAAAAATCATTTCCGGAAGCACATCGGCTTACCTTAATCATTTCATTTTTTAGTCTAAGTGTCTTTTCCCTTTTGATTTTACTAACAGCACCTGCACACTTAAACGTCTGGGTTGTTATAGCATTTTTGTATTTTTCACTTTATCACGAATGGAAGCAACGCCGCTTTATTTTTATGCGGTTTTTATTAGAACGATATTATGGAAAAAAGGCCGACCTGGGTCAGCTAAAACCGATTCAGGCGAATGAACAGGATCTTCTCATCCATGTTTTAGAAAAATTCCAAAGAGGCTGTAAACATCCTATTATTATTGAAAGTAATGGCAAAGAAAAAGGAATGTTAGATGAAAATGAATTACTGCACGCCTATTTTTCCGAAAAACGCTTAACCGATAAAATCAGTGACCTTCTCTTTTCATATTGAAAGGGTATAATATAATCAAATCAATTAAAGTGAGGACGCTGGTTTTGGAATCATTGATAATTAATTATACTTCAAGAGAAAAGAGATTTGCCTATCTCAGAGACCACAAGGTAGAAAAAATCCATTTTGACCGACCGGAGCATCATTCTCTGGTCGGTAATATTTATTATGGCACCGTAACGAAGATTTTACCAGGGATGAATGCCGTGTTCATCGACATCGGCGAAGAGAAGAATGCCTACTTGCATCGGGATGTGCTCTCCACTTTTGTTTTATCAACTGAAAAAATACAGGAAAAAGAGAAAAAGAATATCACAAACTTTGTTCATCAGGGGGAAAAATTGCTTGTACAGGTGGACAAGGATGCTACAGGTACAAAAGGTCCGCGCCTAACAGGGATTATTGAGGTCCAAGGAACTCACCTCATTTACATGCCGAATGGGCGCTATGTAGCAGTTTCGAAAAAAATAGCCGATGAAAACCAAAAAGCAGCCCTCCGCAGCCTTGGAAATCGCTTGAGGGAAGAGGAGGAAGGAATCATTTTTCGAACCTCCAGCCTTTCATGCACTGATACGGAAATTCATGAGGAACTTATAGAACTGCGCAAGCATTGTGAAGCAATTCGCCGAAAGGCTGCTTCACTTAAAAAGCCCGGTTTACTTATTCAAAAAGATACCTTTCTTGATACAATTCTCGAAATAATTGCCAGCATGCCTACAGGAGAAGTAATCGTTGATGATAGAGCTTTAAAAAAATGGATCGAACAAAGTAAAGTCATGAATGAAGAAGTCAGCCTAACCTTTTATGGCGGTAAGGAGAATATCTTTTCTGCCAACAGAGTGGAGCATGAGATTGAAAAAGCGCTGAAAAGAATAGTATGGCTTGATAATGGGGCTTATCTTATTTTTGATGAGACGGAAGCGTTAACGATCATTGATGTGAATACCGGTAAGTTCTCCGGAAAAAATGACTATCAGGATACGGTCTTAAAGACAAATAAGCTTGCTGCCAAGGAAATTGTCCGTCAACTTCGGCTCCGGGATATTGGCGGTATCGTTTTGATCGATTTTATCGATATGAAACGGGAGAAAGACAGGCTATTTATTTTGGACACAATGGAAACGGACTTAAAGATGGATGATAAAAGAACGAAAATCATTGGCTTTACACGACTTGGTATTCTCCAGTTAACGAGGAAAAAAACGAAGGTTACTTTGTCAGAGGTTTTACAGGAGAAATGTCCTGTTTGCCATGGGACGGGGAAAATAATGAGTGCTGAAACGATTGGCTTTAGGCTCGAACGTGAGTTATTAGAGCATCGGCATTCTGAATATGAGGCAGTCCTAATCGAAACAACAGAAGAAGTAATAGAGACATTTGCAGGTCCAAATCAAAGCCATAAGGAAACATTCGAAGAATTGCTTCATTTAAAAATATATTTTTCAGTCAGCCCTTCAGCCGAGCCTTATTATATTTTGAAACAATTCGGAAATGAAAGGGAGATATCCCAAAAAGCCGGCGAATCCTATTGACACTATGAGTGATATTATGGTAGGATTTTAATGTTATGTTTGTAGCACCCGTGCTACAACCGCACAGACCAGGTAGTAAGTTTTGTGCAATAGCATAAACGCCTGTCACTGGCGAGTCTGAGTTTATAAGGAGGTGCAGTTCATGTACGCAATTATCGAAACTGGCGGTAAACAACTTAAAGTCGAAGAAGGCCAAGCTATCTACATTGAAAAGTTAAATGCAGAAGCAGGTGAAACAGTTACTTTTGACAAAGTTCTTTTCGTTGGCGGTGAAAATGTAAAAGTAGGAAGCCCTGTTGTTTCAGGCGCTACTGTTACAGCTAAAGTTGAAAAGCAAGGCCGTCAAAAGAAAATCATCGTTTTCAAGTATAAAGCGAAGAAAAACAACCGTAAGAAGCAAGGTCATCGTCAACCTTACACTAAAGTAATCATCGAAAAAATCAACGCTTAAGGTGTTGGATTATAGATGATTGACATTACGATTACCCGTACTGACTCCGATTCTATTCATTCATTTGAAATTAGCGGTCATGCTTTTTTTGCCAATCGGGGACAGGATATTGTCTGTGCAGGCGTATCCGCAGTATCCGTTGGCACGATCAATGCAGTGCATGCCCTAACAGGTGTCACTCCTCTGATTAAGCATCGTGACGATGGTTTTCTCCGCTGCGGGCTTCCGAATGATCTTTCGGAAGACGTTTATGAGAAAATCCAGCTTCTTCTCGAAGGTATGGTCGTTTCATTGCGAACGATTGAAGAAGAATACGGAAAGCACATAAAAATTACCTTCAAAAAGCAGGAGGTGGAATAAATGTTATTAAAATTAGATCTTCAGTTGTTTGCATCTAAAAAGGGAGTAGGTTCTACAAAGAACGGACGTGACTCTATCGCAAAGCGCCTTGGTGCTAAGCGTGCAGACGGACAATTTGTAACCGGTGGTTCAATCCTTTACCGTCAACGCGGTACAAAGATTTACCCGGGTGAAAACGTTGGCCGCGGCGGTGACGACACTCTTTTTGCTAAAATCGACGGCGTTGTGAAATTCGAACGTTTTGGTCGTGATCGTAAAAAAGTGAGCGTTTATCCAGCAGCTCAAGAAGCTTAATAGGCAATCGGAAACTCTAACCTGACCGGTTAGAGTTTCTTTTTGCTAAAGAAAAGGAAATTTTTCCAAATAGGTCGGGGACCCTGAGGTTTTTTGTTTATTTGTTGAATTTACGCATAAAACAAGGAGTTATGCGCTTTGCTCCTGAGGTTATTCTCTCCAAAAAGCCTCATAATTTACCTCTTTAATAACAACATTCTCATAAAAAAGCTTACTCATGACGGCTTTTTTGATATACTATCAGCAAACAGTTTTTAAGGCACTTGGGTAGGAGTGTAGGTATGGTGAAAGAATGGGATATCGTGGAAGTGCTCAGGCACTCACGGCATGATTGGTTAAATAGATTACAATTAATAAAAGGAAACTTGGATTTAAATAGATTTGACCGGGCAAAAGCAGTGATTGATGAAATTGTGATTGAGGCTCAGCATGAGTCGAAGCTTTCCAATTTAAACTGTCCATTGTTCGCCTCAATACTTTTAAAAGCAAATTGGGAGGGTCATTCCTTTCTGCTTGAATATGAGGTCCTTCAAGAGTCAGAAATCTTAACAATTAACGATGTCGTCCTAACAAGTTGGACAAACTCATTTTTTGTATGTTTGAATTCGGCGATAGAGGCATTTCAAGAGAACCATTTGTCGATCACAATTGATTTGCAAAAAGATGGAATTCGTTTCTTTTTTGATTTTAACGGGATAATAATAAAAAATGAACTGATTGAACAATTCCTTAACGACCCAAATTCAAATGAGATGAATATTACGGTCAAGGAATTCTTTGAAAACGAACTCGCATTAGAAGTTTTTATGCCTTTTATATAGAGAAAAGGGTAAAGCTGCGATTCTCGTCATGAAATCGGTTCAAAAATGCAGCTGGGAGGAATTAAATGTTTGTCGATCAAGTTAAGATATATGTAAAAGGTGGAGACGGCGGCAATGGAATGGTCGCGTTTCGCCGTGAAAAATATGTTCCGAATGGTGGGCCCGCAGGCGGCGACGGCGGGAAGGGTGCCAATGTGGTTTTCGAAGTAAACGAGGGTTTACGTACTTTGATGGATTTCCGTTATCAACGGCATTTTAAAGCACCTCGTGGTGAACATGGAATGTCCAAAGGCATGCATGGAAAAAATTCAAAGGATATGATTGTCAAAGTGCCGCCTGGAACGGTTGTCATTGATGCAAATACACAGGAAGTCATTGCCGACTTAGTTGAAAATGGCCAGCGTGCAGTCATTGCAAAAGGCGGCCGTGGTGGGAGAGGAAATACTCGATTTGCCACTCCGTCTAATCCTGCTCCAGAGATTGCGGAGAATGGGGAGCCTGGGCAAGAACGTGATGTCGTTCTTGAATTAAAGCTTCTAGCAGACGTTGGTCTTGTTGGATTTCCGAGCGTTGGCAAATCCACCTTATTATCCGTCGTTTCATCAGCAAAGCCGAAAATTGCTGAATACCATTTTACTACGATTGTTCCGAACCTCGGGATGGTTGAAACCGAGGATGGCAGGAGCTTCGTTATGGCGGATCTTCCCGGGCTGATTGAAGGGGCTCACGAGGGCGTCGGTCTTGGACATCAATTTTTACGGCATATCGAGCGGACAAGAGTCATTGTCCATGTAATTGATATGGCGGCAACGGAAGGCAGAGACCCATTTGAGGATTACTTGACAATTAATAAAGAATTAAAAGAGTATAACCTGCGTTTGACAGATCGTCCGCAGATTATTGTCGCAAATAAAATGGACATGCCAGATGCAGAAGAAAATTTGCTGAAATTTAAAGAGCAGCTTCAAGAGGATTATCCGATTTTTCCAATCTCGGCAGTTACACGAAAAGGACTGCGTGAGCTATTGTTTGCAGTAGCGGATAAATTGGAGGAAACTCCTGAATTCCCGCTTGAACATGAGGAAGAGGAAACAGGCGTACATCGGGTTCTTTATAAGCATGAGGCTGATCCTGAAGCATTTACGATTACCAGAGACCCGGACGGTTCATATGTAATCACAGGTGAAAAACTTGAGAAATTATTTAAGATGACAGACTTCTCAAGAGAAGAATCGGTAAGACGGTTTTCACGGCAGCTCCGCGGGCTTGGTGTTGACGACGCTTTAAGGCAAAGAGGTGCAAAAGACGGGGATATCGTTAAATTATTAGACTTTGAATTTGAATTTATTGAGTAGCCTTCACTGGATCCGGAGGTAGTGTATAGAGATGAAAATGGATAGAACAGATAGAAAATTTTACTTGGTCCGTGAGGATGTATTACCGGAAGCGATGAAAAAAACGCTTGAAGTAAAAGAAATGCTTGAAAGAGGTAAGGTCGAATCCGTTTGGGAAGCCGTACGGCAGGCTGATTTAAGCAGAAGTGCCTTTTATAAATACCGGGATACAGTTTTTCCGTTCTCGACGATTCAAAAGGAACGATTGGTCTCTCTTTTCTTTCATCTGGAAGACCGCTCAGGGACACTGTCAAAATTGCTGGGTGTTGTTGCTTCGTCTGGATGTAATGTACTGACCATTCACCAAACGATTCCTTTACAAGGAAGAGCGAACGTCACACTTTCGTTAAATACATCCGATATCCATATGGAAATTGATGATTTACTTATCGAATTAAGAAAACTGGAATTTGTCGAAAAAGTGGAGGTGCTGGGAACAGGTGCATAAAGAACAGAAATGTTCAAAATGCTGGGCTGGTCTCAGCTTTTCTTTTTAAGTAATTATAGAGGATAGAGAGTGGGGAGAGCAATGAAAGTCGGTTATTTAGGGCCAAAGGCTACATTCACAGAATTAGCGGTGAAAAGGGTTTTTCCGGAATTAGAGTTCGAACCGTATCGAACGATACCGGAATGCATAGATGCTGTCGTGGAAAAACAGGTAGAATTGGCGGTTGTTCCCGTAGAAAATGCTCTAGAGGGTTCCGTCAATATAACGCTTGATTATTTAACACATGAGGTTGAAATTCCAATTATTGGTGAGATAACAATCCCGATACGACAGCATTTAATGGTTCATCCATCGAATAAGGAAGATTGGCAAAATGTTAGCAAGGTATATAGTCATTCACATGCGATTGCCCAGTGCCATAAATTTTTACATACTCAGTTCAAAGGAATTCCCTTTGAAAGCGTGAGTTCGACTGCTGCTGCTGCTCAGATGGTGATGGATCAACCTGAAATGAAAACGGCTGCGATTGCTAATGAACTGGCAGCAAATGAATACGGTCTTACTATCGTCCAAAGAGATATACACGATTTTGATTATAACCATACTCGGTTTTTAATCCTATCGGGACAAAAAGTAGATTTTCTGTCAGTAAGCTCCAGAGGTTATAAAACAACCTTAATGATTACACTTCCGTCAAATCATCCGGGTGCACTTCATCAAGTTTTATCAGCCTTTGCCTGGAGAAAATTAAACATGTCGAAAATCGAATCAAGGCCGATGAAAACAGGAATCGGCAATTATTTCTTCATCATTGATTTGGAAATGGAGCTTGATGATGTTTTAATCCCAGGCACGATTGCCGAGCTGGAAGCATTGGGGTGCGGCGTGAAATTATTAGGAAGCTATCCTTCATTTATTGTGGATTTGAATTAATAAAAAAGGACCCGGTCCAAATCGGGTCCTTTTATGCTTCCATCAAAAATCCTTCTGCTTTGAGGGCTGCCAGTGCTTTATCGAGGGTTTTTTCGCTCGCTGCCGAAATAGTATGAAGATGAATGCCGTCTGTTAATTCTGATAAAAATGAGGCTTTTGTTTTGTGAATGTTTTCCATAAATTGTTTTACTTCCTGCCGATTCGAAACCATTATCGAGGCAATTAAATCTCCATATACCGCATGTTCAATTCTAACATCCTTCACCGTTACCCCGTGATCGACTAATAAATAAAGCTCCTTTTCGGTTTCTTCAGGTCTATGGCAGCAGGCAATCGTCCTTTGGAAAAGTGGAACACCGGTATTCTGTATCAAATACATATAGCCTTGGCTCGTAGCAATAATCGGTTCATTTTTTGCCTTAAGAAGCGTAATATCGCCAACAATCACTTGTCTGCTTACATTCGTTCTCGTTGCCAATTCGCTTCCGGTAATTGGAACAGGACTTTCTTTTAGTTGTTGTAAAATTAAATTCCTCCTTTGCTCTCCCAGTATTTTTTTCTGCTCCGTCATAGGAATCCCCCTAGATCATCATTCTTGTTTTCTTATTCTAGCATAATAAAGATTTTTAAATTACAGAAGTGGTCTTAAATTCTTTAACAACACTCACTATATTTTGTCCGAGCTTCAGGACATCATCCATTGTGGTTGATCTGCCAAATGAAATGCGGATAAATTCCTTTGCTGCATAGATATCTAATCCCATTGCTTGCATTGCTTTTGAAGGGGTTTGCATACCTACTTGGCAGGCGCTACCTGTTGAAATCGCGAAGCCTAACCGATTGCATTCCAACATCATCCATTGCCCCTCGATACCTTCAATCCGCATCCCGATAATATGAGGAAGCTGAGAGCTTTCTCCGGCTTGAAAGATATGGACCCATTCTTTTATTGGGGCGATCGCTTCAATGAAAGCTTTTCGAAGTAAGAGATATTTGTTTTTTTCCTCGTTAATTTGTTTACATATTTTTTGTGCTGCCACCGTCATTGCTGCAATGGCAGGGACGTTGATTGTGCCGGGCCTGAGACCTTTTTCATGTGTCCCGCCCGGGAAAAAAGGGCTCCATGAAATGTCCGGGTCGATAAAAAGACCCCCGATTCCTTTTGGACCATATATTTTATGGCCGGAAAATGAAAAACTGCTAGCTAGATGCGCAATGTTTGTTAAATCGATTTTTCCAAAAGACTGAACAAAATCGCTATGAAAATGAATATGATTGGCTTTGCATATACCGGCAATTTTTTCGATTGGTTGGATGGTCCCGATTTCAGAATTAACATGTTGAATCGAAACGAGAATCGTCTCGGGTGTTATTAAATTAACCAGGTTTTCGTAATCAATCACACCTGAAGAATTAAACGGCACTCGAGTAACACAATAGCCGGCATTTTCTAATCTATTAATGGATCCATGAACGGATGAATGTTCCGCCATTCCCATTAAAATATGGTTACCTTTTCTTTTAGGCGCAGATAGCAGTGCTTCAATTGCCAAAAAGTTTCCCTCAGAACCTCCGCTTGTAAAGAATAGTCCTTTTTTATCAATACCCAAAAGGCCGGCTAATTCTGCCCGGCAATTTTCAAGCAGGGCTAAGGATTGGCCTCCGATGTCATGAAGACTGCTTGAATTTCCAAAATATTCAGTTGCTGCTTTAACATATACATTAGCTGCATCGGAATCTAACGGAGTTGTTGCCGCAAAATCAAAATATATCATTCTACATTTCTCCAATTCCCATATTTTTAATGCGAAAAAAATACTTGTATTTAGTTTAATTCTATGTAAATATAGATGTCAAGACACCTGTTAAACCAGGAGGGGCTGGAATATGACAAATAGTGATGTGTTAATAATTGGAAGTGGAGTAGCTGCATTACAACTGGCTGTCCGCTTAAATAAGGATTTAAATGTGAGGATTCTCACAAAGTCAAGTTTAAGGACAGCGAATTCCTATTTGGCTCAAGGTGGAATTGCAGCTGCCATCGGCTCTCATGACCACCCTTCAAAACATGTTATTGATACTCTCGAAGCGGGAAGATTCCAAAATGACAGGGCAGTAGTTGAGCAAATCATTAATGAAGCCCCATCGCTTATAAAGGATATTTCAAGCCTTGGTAATATTTTTGATAAAAATCAAAATGGCGATTTGCTCCTTGGGATGGAAGGTGCCCATAGCGAAAAGAGAATTGTTCACGGCGGCGGGGACGCAACAGGAAAGAATTTAATGGAATTCCTGATAAGCAGGCTTAGCAAAAATGTCATTATTGAAGAAAATACTTTTGCCTTTGAATTGATCGTCAATAAAGAAAAAAATCGCTGTTCGGGTGTAAAGGTTAAAAAACCTGATGGGACAATTCAAATCCATTACGGGACCCATATTATTATTGCAACTGGCGGTTGCGGTCAACTATACAGCTATACTTCAAATGCAAAAACGGTAAGCGGTGATGGGATTGTAATGGCTTATTTAGCCGGCGCTGAAATCATGGACATGGAATTTATACAATTTCATCCGACGCTTTTGTATATTAACGGTGAAACGAAGGGATTAATTTCTGAAGCTGTTCGCGGAGAGGGTGCCATTCTGGTAACGTCAGATGGAACTCCAATTATGGAAGGAATTCATCCCTATAAAGACCTTGCTCCCAGGCATGTGGTTTCGCAAACAATCTATGAATATTTAAAAAATGGAAAAAAAGTCTTTTTAGATATAAGTAAAATTGAAAATTTTCAAAAACGTTTCCCATCTATTACATCTCTTTGTGAAGAAAATGGAATTCATTTAGCGGATGGCAGGCTTCCGGTTGCGCCGGGATGTCATTTTTTAATGGGGGGAATCAAAACAGACTTAATCGGGAGAACTTCCTTTGACGGACTTTATGCAATCGGTGAAGCAGCCTGCACTGGTTTGCATGGTGCAAACCGGTTAGCGAGCAATTCCTTATTAGAAGGATTATATCAAGGGGAAAAGCTTTCGGAATGGATAAATTCAGCCCGGTTTAAATCTTTAGATCTTGAACATTTGCCGGTTCCTATTTCTGTTAATAAAAATAACGTAATTTTGCCGGATATAGCGCAATTAAAGGCTTTGATGATGGAAAGAGTGGGAATTGTCCGTAGCGAAATGGCTCTCCTAAAACAGAAAGCCTGGCTTGGGCAATTTAAGGTTCACGAAATAAACGAATGGGATTCTTTTTCTGTTTCAGAGTTAACAAAACTATTCATGCTGATTATCGCTCAACTTATCACAGAATCTGCACTGCAGCGGACAGAAAGCCGCGGAGGACACTTTAGGAGTGATTATCCGTTTGAAGATGATCGTAATTGGTTAAGGAAATCAATCATCCATAAACATAACAGGGAAATGGAGAAGACGAATGAACACATTGAAACTGCGCTCGCAAATTGAGAATTTTTTTATCGAAGATATTGGAGAACAGGATATCACCACAGATTTGATTTTTTCTGAAGATACCAATGGGGAAATTGTTTTTTTAGCAAAAGAGGACGGAGTTTTTTGTGGAGAAGAAATCATAAAAACCGGTTTTCAAGTGTTAAATAATCAAATTAGCACCAAGGTTTTTGTAAAAGATGGTGAGCGATTTGAAAGCGGACAAAAGCTGGCTATCGTTTCCGGAAAAATCACCGACTTGTTAAAGGGCGAGAGAGTTGTCCTTAATCTTGTTCAAAGAATGAGCGGTATTGCGACACTCACTCAAAAAGCGGTAACCACCTTGAACAGCGACTATACGAAAATTTGCGACACCCGGAAAACGACACCGGGACTCCGGATGTTGGAAAAATATGCGGTTCGCTCCGGGGGCGGCTTTAATCACCGATTTGGCTTGTATGATGGAGTAATGATTAAAGATAATCATATTTCGTTTGCAGGTTCAATAGCGAGTGCCGTTGCCTCCGTTCGCCAAAATGCAGGACATATGGTGAAGATTGAAGTAGAAGTTGAGACAGAAGAACAGGTGATTGAGGCAGTAAACGCAGGGGCGGATGTGATTATGTTTGATAATCGTACACCCGATGAAATCAAGGAATTTATTAAATTGGTGCCAACACATATTATTACTGAAGCTTCGGGCGGAATTCAATTAAGTAATCTGGCTGACTATCAAGATACGGGAGTTAACTATATTTCCCTTGGCTTTTTAACTCACTCATATAAAGCACTGGATATTAGCGTGAAAGTTTTATGGAACAAAGGAGAGGAATAAAATGAACATTTTGGCTTCCTTGCAATCAAATTTGATGATTCCCGAAAGATACCGGCAGATGTCAAGAGAAGAGCTTGAGGCTCGGGTAATCGAAGTAAAGGAAAGATTAGGCAAGCGACTCTTTATCCCTGGGCATCATTATCAAAAAGATGAAGTCATTCAATTTGCTGATGCAACAGGAGATTCCTTAAAATTAGCGCAATTATCGGCTGAAAATACCGAAGCTGAATTTATTGTTTTCTGCGGCGTTCATTTTATGGCAGAAACGGCTGATATCCTTACGAGTGAAAAGCAAAAGGTATTTTTACCGGATATGCGTGCGGGCTGTTCGATGGCTGATATGGCGGATATTCAGCAAACAGAAAAAGCATGGGAAAAGCTGCAGGAGATTTTTGGCGATACCATTTTACCGTTAACCTATGTCAATTCTACTGCTGCCATTAAGGCTTTTGTAGGTGCAAAGGACGGAGCGACGGTAACCTCATCCAATGCCGAAACGATGGTTAAATGGGCATTTGGAAAAAAAGAACGCATTCTATTCTTGCCAGATCAGCATCTCGGAAGAAATACCGCGGCTGATTTAGGTGTTGCTTTAGAAGAAATGGCCATCTGGAATCCAATTAGCAACATGTTGGAATATGAAGGTGATTTTTCAGAAATAAAGGTTATTTTGTGGAAGGGACATTGCTCGGTCCACGAAAACTTTACTGTTCAAAATGTAATTGAAACCCGCGAAAAATATCCTGACATGAAAATCATTGTCCATCCGGAATGCCGTCGTGAGGTTGTGGAATTAGCGGATGAAGCGGGTTCAACCAGCTATATTATCAAAGCGATTGAAACGGCTGAACCCGGGTCCTCTTGGGCAGTCGGTACCGAAATGAACCTTGTTAAGCGGCTGATAAAAAATCATCCTGAGCAGCATATCATTTCTTTAAATCCGCATATGTGTCCATGTCTAACCATGAACCGGATTGATTTGCCCCATTTAGTTTGGAGTTTGGATACGCTAGAGGACAACAGTGGTCACAATCTTATTAAAGTAAGTGAAGACATAGCACAAAATGCAAAATTAGCATTGGAATATATGTTGGAAAATTCATGAATATTAATGAGTAGATGCAGCTTTTTACAGTTGCATCTTTTTTTATTTTCAACGTGCGGACTTCGCTAAAAAATTAATCATCACAAGCAGATTCATATTTTTTCGAAAAATAGCATAAGTTTTTGTGAAGTATGTTAGCACTTTGCCCATTCTCACATACACTATATGGACTTATGCCATAGGAGGGAAATCAGAGTGAAGATCCATATCGTACAGAAAGGGGATACTCTTTGGAAGATCGCCAAGAAGTACGGCGTGAATTTTGAAGAGCTGAAAAAGATGAATTCACAGCTCAGCAACCCTGATATGATTATGCCCGGTATGAAAGTAAAAGTCCCAACAACTGGTGGATCAATAAAGAAAGAAACACCAATGGGAACTAAACCGGAAGCTGCAATCAATTTAGGAGTTAAGAAAGAAATGCCGATTGTTGAGCACCCGTTTGCCAAAGAGAAGCCAAAAGAAATGCCAATTGTCGAAGCACCAAAAAAAGAAATGCCAATAAAGGAAGTACCAATAGTAAAAGAAGCACCAAAAGTACCTTATACTCCTAAAATGCCTCTACAAATTGTCCCTGAAATTGATATTAACAATTATTATACGATGAACATGCAAAATATGACTGTTCAACAGCCGCAGCTGCCGCCAAAACCGGCAAATATACTTCCTGAAGTAAAAGAAGTTCCGAAGAAAGAAGTTCCGATGAAAGAAGTACCGGTGGTTGAAGCGCCCATAGTGACACCGCCACCGCCGCCGGTTGAACAGCCGCAATATTGTGTGCCTGTTACACCGGTAATGCCGGGACCTGGATTTTGCCCGCCATTTGAACCATTCATGCCAGTTCCACAAGGTCCAGGTGCCGCTTATCCTGCGGGCCCGGGATACATGCCGACTGCACCCGGGTATGTACCTGCAGGACCGGGTTATATGCCAACAGCTCCCGGAGTCGCTCCTGCTGTTGCCGGTGCATCATACATTCCGCCGCATTTCGGTGATGAGTCATCATCGTTTATGCCGCAAATGCCAATGATGAACCCTGGTTATAATCCTGGAGCTGTTATGGGAAGCCCGGTTGTACAACAACCATTACAAACACCATATGTGGACCCTGCAGCCCAATATCCGATGGGTGGATACCAGCCGGGAGTAGCACAAACAAGTTATCCTTACCCTGAAGGCTATCCCGGAGCAGCGCCGACCGGCTATCCCGGAGGATACCCAGGGGTAGCGCCAACCGGCTATCCCGGAGGATATCCAGGGGCAGCGCCAACAGGCTATCCCGGAGCAATGCCGGCCGGTTATCCTGCAGGTTACCCGGGAGCGGAACCTGGGGGCTATCCATCATATCCGGCTGAATATGCCCCTACTGCCCATGTGACCGGGTACAATCCGGGGATGGCTGCGCCATACGGGCAATATCCATATGGCTACCCGCATATGGGCGGACATGTAATGGGAGCAGAATTTGAATCACCGGAATTTTCCGGGCCCGCGGTTGGAGCACCAATGCCGTATATGCAGCAGATGTACCCGCAAGGATTTCCGGTAGGAACAGGTGCATTAGGTGATTGTGGTTGCGGACCTGTACCAACTCAAATGCCAATCACAACTCAAATGCCAATCACAAATCAAGTTCCAATGACAAATCAAGTGCCGCCTCCTGCCAATGTACCAACGACTCCGCCGGTATATAGTGCACCATATTCGGCACCGGGAACTTTGGCCCAGCCTCCTTTTATGAATCCATATGGGATGGGGCCGGGAGAATCACCGTACAGTATGCCGCGTTACCAAGATGAAAGCAATGAATACGGCAATTAACCATAAAGGAGACGATGATTATTTTGATCGTCTCCTCTCTTATTTTAGGTCACAATTTTTCGAAAAAATAATTGGGTTTTTTCCAATTCGGAAGTCGGTTTTTTTGCTAAAAACAGAAAAAAATACTTATATCCTAAAAGGTTATCACATATATAGCAGGCTCAGACTTCAAGAGGCTTTTACGGCCACGCTTAGAAAAGAAGGATTTTATAAGACCTACTTGTTTGTTACTCCTCCTGTAAAAGAACAGCTCTTTTTTGAAGGATTGCATTGGGGCTGCATGGAATACATTGAACCGAATAAACACCCTTTTTCCTTTCATTCTCAAAAAAATCGCCAGGATGGAATGGAATTATTAGAGCAATTTCATCAGGTTACATCCTTCTTTGAGGCACGATATCGAACACTGCTGCCAAATGGCTATCTCCCGGAAAAATGGAATGAAAGATTCGCTATTTTTTTGAAAAATTTACCCTTTCTACGGTATTTTATAAACGAAACCGTTCTTTCAGAAATGGTATCTTGGGCAAATTGGTCTTTGAAGGGGATGGAGAAGAACCGGTTCTTTTTTTTAAAGGAACCATTTGTCATCCTTCATGGTGATGTGGCACATCATAATTTTTTGCGTGACAAGGCCGGAAATTTACAAATAATCGATTTTGACTTAATTAGTATTGGCCCTAATTCTTTAGATTATTTACAATATGTAAATCGAATCCTTCCATATATGGAATGGTCTTTGAAAAAGCTATCACGCATGAAGCAAATCCAAACCTTTTTAAATGAAAAAGCATTTCTTTATGCTTTAGCGTTTCCTGCTGATATTTTTCGGGAGTGGAACCGAATCATAAGGGAAAAAACCTATACAGACCATACGAAATTAAAGCAGATTATGGATATGACCATTAATCAATTTTATTTGAGAAAACAATTCATTGATCAAGTGAAAAGTCTAACCCTTTGATGATGCCTTGGTCGTTTCTGGCAGTATGAAATCCCCTTTTAAGTAACAAGCTATTAAAGAGCATTTTACTGTGCTCAGGATGTTACCAAGGGGGTTTTTCGCTTGAACAAGAAGCAGTGGATGATTCCTCTTTCAGCTGTGATTGTAATCGGGCTGGCGGGTTGTGGTTCTTACAATCGGGCCGATGTCAATACAAATAATAAAAATCCTGCACGTCCAATGGGATACTACTCAAATGAAAAACATCCGACTGGAACCTATACGGGCTTCAATGACAATGATGGCCCATTAACAGAAATGATGGACCATAATCTTGGGGCAGAGGGCAAATACCAAAGGGATCAAAATCGAAGGCTTTTGCAGACAAGAGACAAAAATGGAAATCCTCCAAACCCAACGAAACCGCTCGCAAGCTATGACCGGAATTTTTTTCAACGTGATAATCGCTTTAGCACCAGTGACGTGAATTATCATGATCATTTAAATCAAAATATAGCCAATACCGGCTATGTTAATGATTACGGGTCTAACAAAAAAGTATCAGATAAAATCAGAAAAAAAGCGGAATCGGTTAAAAACGTTCAGGATGTCCATTCCGTTATCTATGGGAATTCAGTGTTAATATCGATTGACTTGGTCGATAATAAACGGGAAAAAGAAACGAAAAAAGCCGTCCAAGCAGCGGTTAAGCCCTACGTTAATGGGAAAGCTGTATCTGTAATTATAGACGAGGGTACGTTTAGCCGAGACCGTAACATCAACTTTGATCTTCAAGGAGCAAAGTAAAATCTTCCAATTTATTAGGGGCAGGGCTTTCGGGCTGTGCCCTTTTTAATTTGCCGGTAAAAAAAGAAATGGGTTGCGGAATACCTGAAAAAATTAACTGAATTCCAACCAATTTACGCGGTGTTCCCGGTTAAAACTTAATAGGATTCTTTCAATCTAATCCAGTTAGGATAAAAAGGCAAAAAAAGGCTAAACTATGAATGTAAGATTTGATCGATTTTTAACCATAAGAGGTGATTATGCATGAGGTTCAATTGGATAGCATTGTCTCGGTATTGTTTAACAGTACTTACATGTTTACTCTTTATGTTAATAGGAAGAGCCCCGGGAATGCTTTTGAATGGCTCCGCCGCCCAACAGGATAACCATCACAACCTGCAAAAGACGGAACCTCTGCACATTACTGTTTTATTAGAGAGAATGTATTTAGATGGAGAAATCAGTCAAGAGGTTGTTCAAGAGACTTGCTGGTCACTGGAAAATTTTTGGGCCAAGTATGATCAGTGGCAGCTGACGGATATTAATGAATCAAAAATGGTTTTTAGAAAGAAAATCGATGATATTTCGCCGTTGCTTAAGTCTAATGGGTATTTTGGAATTACGGATGAAGGTGTGTTAACGATATTTAATGGAAGACCAGATCGTTCAAGAATAATTCAATCCTTTTTTCAACTAGATATTAAGAAACTGGAAAGCAAAAAACAAGAAGAATTGCTCGAAGGAATTCCGATTAAAACAAAGGATCGTTATGTTGAAGTTTTAGAAACATTTAAGCACTATTCCAAAAAGGAAATGCAAGAAAATTAAAGTAACCAAACAAAAAATCAGGCTGATTTTACATCAGCCTGGTTTTTTGTTTTTCTTCATACACCCTAAAATTTTATGATAGAATGGAGTACAGTGCATAGAAAAAGCATCCATGAATTTGCATCAGCGTAAACATTGAGCTGCTGCTTGCATAAGCTTTCTGAGATAGGGATGACGTTAGAGGAGAGAATGGTATTGTACGAATTTATCAAAGGGACCGTTGAGTTTGTCGGGCCTGAATATATAGTGATTGAGAATAATGGGATTGGCTATCAAATTGCAACACCAAATCCATTTATATATTCCAGTAAAATGGATAGTCAGATTACTGTATTTACCTATCATTACGTTCGCGAGGACTTAATGGCCTTGTACGGATTCGAATCAAGAGAAGAAAAAAAACTTTTTACTAAATTATTAAATGTTTCCGGTATCGGGCCTAAAGGAGCACTGGCGATTTTGGCATCCGGTGAAGTGCAGCAGGTGGTCTCAGCAATTGAAAATGAAGATGAAGGCTTCCTTATAAAATTCCCGGGAGTCGGGAAAAAAACAGCAAGGCAAATGATCCTTGATTTAAAAGGAAAATTACAGGATATTGTACCCGACTATTTTCCTAATTTATTTAATGCTGATTCCTTTGCTGTTCAAACAAAATCTTCATCCAACACGGCCTTTGAAGAAGCAATTCTCGCTTTGAAAGCCCTCGGTTATTCAGAAAAAGAAATTAAAAAGATTTCACCTGAATTACGTAAAGAAAAGTTATCCACAGACCAATACATTAAAAAAGCCCTGCAGCGGCTTTTAAAATAAGGTGATGATTCATGGAAGACAGGATTATTTCTAGTGAAGCGAACCAGAGTGAGGTAACGATCGAACAAAGTCTCAGGCCCCAAACCTTAAAACAATATATCGGACAAGATACAGTAAAGAAGAACCTTGAAATTTTTATTGAAGCGGCGAGACTTCGCAGGGAAACGTTAGACCATGTCCTCCTTTACGGACCACCGGGATTAGGGAAAACGACACTTGCGGTCATCATCGCAAATGAGATGGGTGTCAATATCCGAACAACCTCAGGGCCTGCGATTGAGCGCCCCGGCGATTTAGCGGCGATTTTGACAGCACTTGAGCCGGGGGATGTCTTATTTATTGATGAAATTCATCGGTTACCAAGAACAATTGAAGAGGTGCTGTACCCGGCAATGGAGGATTTTTGTCTCGATATCGTCATTGGTAAAGGTCCCAGTGCCCGTTCCGTGCGCCTGGACCTTCCGCCCTTCACATTGGTTGGGGCAACGACAAGGGCCGGCTCTTTGTCAGCACCGCTAAGGGACAGATTTGGAGTTTTGAGCCGTCTCGAGTATTATAAGGAAGACCAGCTAAAAAGTATTGTTAAGAGAACCGCTGAGTTATTTGAGACCCAAATTGATGATCCTTCGGCAGCTGAAATTGCCAGAAGAGCAAGGGGAACCCCGAGGATTGCGAACCGCCTTCTGCGTAGGGTCCGGGATTTCGCCCAAGTTAAAGGCAACGGTGAAATTAATCTTGTTCTGGCCAAGGAAGCTTTAGAGCTTCTGCAAGTCGACCGGTTGGGACTCGATCATATTGACCATAAATTACTTAAAGGAATTATTGAAAAATTCCGCGGCGGTCCGGTGGGTCTTGATACAATTGCTGCGTCTATCGGTGAAGAAGCTGAAACGATTGAAGATGTTTATGAACCGTATTTGCTGCAAATTGGCTTTTTACAAAGAACTCCCCGGGGAAGAGTGATAACAGGTGCCGTTTATCACCATTTTGGAATGGAGGTGCCGGGCCCGTGACGCCATTTTCAAAAACGCTCATGATTATTGGTGCGCTTATTTTTATCATCGGGTTTTTGATGTCGTTTTTGCATTTTGGAAAACTGCCGGGGGATATTGTGATTAAAAAGGGAAATACCGTTTTTTATTTTCCGATAATCACATCAATTGCAGTAAGTATCATTTTATCTGTTATTTTTTATTTAATAGGACGATTTCGATAAAGTAAGGATGTTATTTTTATGAAAGTAGATTTGTTTGATTTCCATTTGCCTGAAGAACTAATTGCTCAAGTCCCTTTGAAAAATCGGACAGATAGCCGCTTGATGGTTTTGAATAAAGAAACAGGCGAAATAAAGCATGAAATTTTTAAAAATATTACTGAGTATTTGCGTGAAGGGGACTGCCTTGTGTTAAATGATACCAAGGTTCTTCCTGCACGCCTTTTTGGCGTCAAAAAAGATACAGGGGCAAAAATTGAAGTGTTACTTTTGAAACAGCTGGAAGGTGATCAGTGGGAAACGCTTGTAAAGCCTGCCAAGCGAGTGAAGGAAGGAACGGTAATTGATTTCGGTGAAGGTCTTCTTACCGCGGAATGTACAGGAACCTCTGAACATGGCGGCAGAATATTCGATTTCAAATATGAGGGGATTTTTTACGAGGTACTGGATCAATTGGGAGAAATGCCGCTTCCGCCTTATATTAAAGAGCAGTTAGACGATCGTGACCGCTATCAGACGGTTTATGCCCGCGAGCCGGGTTCAGCAGCTGCCCCAACGGCTGGTCTTCACTTTACTGAAAGCTTATTGAATGAGGTAAAGGAAAAAGGTGTTCATGTTGCATTTATCACACTGCATGTAGGTCTTGGAACGTTTAGACCTGTGAGCGTTGATGATGTTTTAGAACATGATATGCACTCAGAGTTTTACATCGTATCCGAAGGAACGGCCCGACTTTTGAATGAAGTAAGAAACAAGGGAGGCAGAATCATTACTGTTGGTACAACCTCCACCAGGACGTTAGAGACAATTGCCTCTGCTAATGATGGACAGTTTATTGAAGGCAACGGCTGGACGAATATTTTTATTTATCCTGGGTATACCTTTAAGGCAATCGATGGCATGATAACAAATTTCCATTTGCCAAAATCGACCTTGATTATGCTCGTTAGTGCCTTGGCCGGAAGAGAAAATATTTTGCATGCCTATAATACCGCAGTTGAAGAGCGATACCGCTTTTTCAGTTTTGGCGATGCAATGTTGATCATCTAGGTTATGCATAAGGAAGGAGAAAGTAAATTGAGCGCAATTCGTTATGAATTAATTAAAACTTGTAAACAAACGGGTGCCCGTCTTGGCAGAGTACATACACCGCATGGTTCATTTGAAACACCTGCATTTATGCCAGTTGGAACTCTTGCAACGGTAAAAACGATGGCTCCGGAAGATTTAAAAGAAATGGGCGCCGGTATAATTTTAAGTAACACCTATCATCTATGGCTCCGCCCAGGCCATGACATTATTAAGGAGGCCGGCGGTCTTCATAAGTTTATGAATTGGGACCGGGCGATTTTAACGGATTCAGGCGGGTTCCAGGTTTTCAGTTTAAGCGAGTTTCGCAAGATTGAAGAAGAAGGCGTTCATTTCCGCAATCATATGAGTGGTGAAAAGTTATTTTTATCACCTGAAAAAGCGATGGAAATTCAAAATGCGCTTGGCTCTGATATCATGATGGCCTTTGATGAATGTCCGCCATATCCTGCAACTTTTGAATATATGCAAAAATCAGTGGAACGGACCTCAAGATGGGCGGAACGGTGTTTAAAAGCACATCAGCGTCCCGAAGACCAAGGGCTATTTGGGATCGTCCAAGGAGGAGAATATGAGGAACTCCGTAAGCTAAGTGCCAAAGACCTCACTTCTCTTGATTTTCCCGGATATGCTGTCGGGGGATTATCTGTTGGGGAACCAAAGGATGTCATGAATCGGGTGCTTGAGTTCACTACACCACTCTTGCCATCCAATAAACCGCGTTATTTAATGGGAGTCGGATCTCCGGATTCGTTAATTGATGGATCCATTCGCGGGATTGATATGTTTGACTGTGTACTGCCAACAAGGATTGCCCGAAATGGCACATTGATGACAAGTACCGGCCGGCTGGTTGTCAAAAATGCAAAATTTGCCCGGGATTTTGGCCCGCTTGATGAAAATTGCGACTGCTATACATGCCGAAACTATAGCAGAGCATACATTCGCCATCTCATTCGCTGTGATGAAACTTTTGGAATTCGATTAACGTCTTACCATAATCTCTATTTTCTGTTAAGATTAATGGAGCAAGTCAGACAAGCCATTATGGAAGACAGACTTGGTGATTTCCGAGAAGAGTTTTTTGAACGTTATGGCTTTAATAAGCCAAACGCGAAAAATTTCTAATAGACATTTTTGAAAGGAGGGAAACAAGAATGGGACAAATTGGTACAATCATTCCATTAATATTAATGTTTGTGTTGTTTTATTTTCTATTAATTCGACCACAGCAAAAACGCCAAAAATCGGTTTCACAAATGCAAAGCTCTTTAAAAAAGGGTGATAAGATTGTTACGATTGGTGGTCTACATGGTTTTGTAGATTCAATTGACGACAGTAAGGTTGTAATTAAATGTGGAGACGGAAGCCGTCTAACATATGACCGCTCAGCTATTCGTGAAGTAACTGAACCTAGTAAGGAAGTTACGAAAGAAGTAAATCTTGAAAAATAAAACCATACAAAAAAGGAAGCCAAATGTAAATGGCTTCCTTTTTAATTATTAAATAGATCGGGTATTATTCGACGAAACATTCACTCCTAATATTCCACCCATCATCGCAATCAATGTGTAACAAGTATGATAGATTACTTGCTGAGCAGAAAATAAGCGGTCATAGCCTAAGTATTGGAACAAAAAGATAACCAGCGTGTAAATTAATCCTGTTACTCCCCCGATTAACCAACCTTTTTCTTTACGTTTCCCTCCGGATAAAAATCCGCCGCCGAACAGAGCAATAAATGAAACTGCCGTGATAATGTATTGTACTGATGTTTCTCGTGCGGACGTAAATCTAAGAATGAAAGCAAAAATAAAGCTGCAGACGCCTGCAAATAAAAAGATAAAGATTAATCCGTACAAAATTGATGTACCAAAGCTTTTTGATTCGATGGTTCTCTCCCCCTTTAATTGCCTTTTAGGCAGACTTATTTTTCTTTAAGTATCAAAACTAAGGAAAACAGTATCTTTCCTAGTACAAGCATATTCTTTAAGGGATAAATGTAGAATTAAATTTTCAACTGTTGCTGGCTTTCATTTGGAATATTATTCCTATTATGTTTTGTGTTAGTTTGCCCACAATATATTTGAATGGGAAAAAAGGGGCGACAATAAGTGGGAACATATTTGAGTATTGGGTTTCGAACTTTATTTTTATATTTACTTATGTTAGTAATTTTCCGTTTAATGGGCAAGAGGGAAATCGGGGAGTTAAGCATCCTTGATCTTGTGGTCTTTATTATGATTGGTGAGATGGCAGTCATTGCAATTGAAAATACGAAAGACCCTCTGCTTCATACAATGGTTCCAATGGTTTTACTAATGTTTATTCAAATCACACTTGCAATCGTTTCTTTAAAAAGTAAAAAATTTCGTAATCTCGTCGATGGTCAGCCAAGTATCATTATTAATAGAGGGAAAATTGATGAGGAGGCAATGAGAAAGCAGCGCTACAATTTTGATGATTTAATGTCACAATTAAGAGAAAAGGACATTCGCAGTATTGCCGACGTTGAATTTGCTATATTAGAGTCTTCGGGCCGTTTATCTGTTATTGAAAAATTACAGGACCCTAAAAAACCGAAAAAGAATGGTGATATTACCATCCCATTGATTATGGACGGTGCCATTGAAGAGGAAAATTTGAAACGGATAAACAAAACGAACCTATGGCTGCGTCAAGAATTAAAGAAAAAGGGCTACCGCGATATTAAGAAAATATCGTTTTGCAGCTATGAAAACGGAAAGTTTTTTATCGATATCGAAGATGAGTAATAAAGAAGACACACATGGTGTGTCTTCTTTTAAGCTAACGAAACGCCCAAAATCTACGGATCCAAGGGATCCTTTTTAACTCGTCCTTCTTAATAAGACCAAACAACAGCAATAAAACCACATAGGAGACCGACATTCCCACTGTAGAGGTTAATACTCGAAATGCTAAATGTTCATTCAAGAGAATATTTTCAAAAAGCCAATAGCCTAGCCAGCCTGATGCACCCATCACAAGAAATGCTTTTAAATAGTCACGTATATAGAAGGAAAAAGCAATTTTCTTTAATACGGTGGCAAAGTGAAGGACCGTTACTAGAACGAATCCAACGATAATCCCTAATGCAGCGCCAGTAATTCCGAATGTTGGCTGGGAAGCCAATAAAAAAATTACAGCGGTTTTAACGATCGCGCCGATTAAACTATTAATCATTGCAGCCCTTGCAAGATTTAATGCCTGTAATACAGCTTGTAAGGGACCCTGATAGTAATAAAATAAAAAGAACGGTGCCATTAAACGAATAAAATAGGATCCCTTCGCTGATCCATACATTAACTGCATGAGCGGGTCAGCCAATACGTAGAGGACAATCACTGCTAGTCCACCGGTTAAAAAGGCGAACCGTAGTGCCTGTTGTAGTCGGTATTCGATCAATTTACGGTTATTTTGCGTATTGGCTTCGCTAATGGCTGGGACAAGAGAGGTAGCTAACGAAAAAGTAACAAATGATGGAAGCATTAAAAGCGGCAGAGCATAGCCGGTTAAGGCTCCGTACTGTTTAGTGGCCTCGATCGCAGCAACACCCGCAAGGGCTAGACTGTGGGCAACGACAATCGGTTCAAAAAACCAAGCTACCGAACCAATCATTCTGCTCCCCATTGTAGGTAAGGAAATATCCATTAAATCTTTAAATGTCTGCTTCCCTTTTTGGACAAATTGGAAAAAATCTTTTCTAAGTCTAAACCGTTTTTTTAATTTAAAAGCTGTCATTAAATACAAGAGTGAAACTAATTCTCCGATAACGGATGCAACCATTGCAGCTGCAGCAGCATATTCAATCCCATAAGGAAGGAACGCTTTTGTCATTACAGCGATTAACGTGATTCTCACAAGCTGTTCCAATATTTGTGAATTGGCAGCTGGCCGCATGTTCTGCCTTCCTTGGAAGTATCCTCTTAACACCGAAGAAACAGCGATTACGGGAACAACCGGTGCAATGGCTACTAAAGGGTAGTATGTTCTTGGATCAGTAAACAGCGTTGTTGACAAGATTGGTGCAAGTAGAATTAAGGCCGGAGTAAAAATAATAGAGAGTGTTAAGGTTGTTGCGAGTGATACGACCAGAATTTTTTTTATTTCAGCATGGTCCCCTCTTGCCTCAGCTTCTGCTATATTTTTGGAAATAGCAACGGGCAGCCCGAGCTGGGTAATCGTTACAACTAGGATAAATGTGGGGAAGGCCATCATATACAAGCCAACGCCTTCTTCACCGATGCTTCGAGCTATGACAATACGATTAATAAAACCGAGAATTCTTGTAAAAAATCCTGCAATTAACAGGATGAAAGTCCCTTTTAAAAACTTTGACATTCTACTTCCCACCTTCTCAAAAAAGAAGAATTCATATACAATTAACTATATGCACAAGGGTGGACAAAGCATGACAACGGAGGCTCCTTTTTTAAAAGAACAATTAAAATGGTACAAACACATGTCGGGGAGGCAGTTACAATGGAGAAAAGCCACAAATACAATCATTTTCGCACCCAGGTACAACCCGCATTAGCTAGTAAACTATCGGAGTTTCGATTGCTCGGTTACGATTCAGTTTCGGAAGATGGGCTTTGGGAATTTTTGATTATGAAGAAATGGAAGAAGGTAAATGAAGAAATCAGATTATATGAAATTATCCAAGATATTCTGAATGTTAAAGTAAGTGATTATATGAGCTTTACAACCATTCAAACATATAAAACAACCGAGTTCTCCATGGATGATGAAAACGAATGGAAAGAGCTATTGAAATAGGAATACGTATTGCGCCATTTTCATTTTTTTTTGTAAATTGACAGCTTTTCTATCTTATTTCATAATGGAGGCAATGACATTTTTTATTATTTTTGTATAAGGCCTAACGTCAATTTGCTTTTTCTCAAACCCTAAGGAGGAACAATACATAATGGTTAAACGCAGTAGAATCGTTGCTTTCCTGCTTGTTATTTTACTTGTAGGAAGTACCATGGGAGTTACAACAAAAAACATTATCAACAAAATGAAGCTTGGGCTCGACCTTCAGGGCGGATTTGAAGTATTGTATGAAGTTCAACCGGCCAAGAAAGGACAAAAAATTGATAAAGATGTGCTGGCGAGTACGGCGCAAGCACTAGATAAGCGGATCAATGTCCTTGGGGTAAGTGAACCGAGTATACAAATTGAAGGCAATAATCGAATTCGCGTTCAGCTTGCCGGCGTCAGCGACCAAAATAAAGCACGTGAAATCTTGTCCACCCAAGCCAACCTAACATTCCGTGATTATAATGATAAATTAATGATGGATGGGACGGATTTAAAACAAGGCGGGGCGAAGCAAACCTTTGATGAAAATGGGAAACCCAGTGTTTCTCTAACATTAAAAAGTGCTGATAAATTCCGAAAAGTAACCCAAGAAATTGTTAAAGATACTCCAAATAATGTACTTGTTATTTGGCTTGACTTTGTCCAAGGAAAAGACTCTTTTAAAAATGAAGTAACAAAGAAAAAACCAAAATATTTGTCTGCTCCATCTGTTTCGCAAGTATTTAACCAAAATACTGTTAGTATTGTCGGTAATTTCACTGCAACTGAAGCGCAAACTTTAGCTTCTCTTTTAAATGCGGGAGCGCTTCCGGTAAAACTGAAAGAGGTTTATTCAACTTCCATTGGAGCTAAATTTGGGGCGCAGGCCTTACATGATACAGTATTGGCTGGTATGATCGGTATTGCGATCATCTATCTATTTATGCTAGTGTATTACCGTTTCCCTGGTTTCATTGCTGTTGTATCATTAAGCATCTATATTTATTTAATTTTGTTAATTTTCGACTGGATGAATGGGGTCCTGACATTGCCGGGTATTGCCGCATTAATTCTCGGTGTCGGTATGGCCGTCGATGCGAATATTATTACGTATGAACGAATAAAAGAAGAGATTAAGGTTGGGAAGTCCATTAAATCAGCGTTTCAGGCCGGAGAAAAAAACGCATTTACAGCGATTCTGGATTCCAACTTAAATACCATTTTGACAGCGTCGGTTTTATTCTTTTATGGGACAAGCTCTGTTAAAGGGTTTGCAACAATGCTAATTTTGAGTGTTGTCATGAGCTTCTTAACTGCCGTTTACGGTTCACGATTATTACTCGGACTATGGGTACACAGCCGGTTCTTAAATAAAAAACCAAGCTGGTTCGGTGTGAAACAAGCTGAAATTAAAGATATTTCGGAAAACTATGACACACTGGATCTTCCGACGAAATTTGATAAAATTGATTTTGTTAAGAATAGAAAGAAATTTTTCTGGATTTCAGGAACTCTTCTTACTGTTGGACTAATTTTGCTCATTGTCTTGCGTTTGAATCTTGCTATTGATTTTACGAGCGGTACCCGAGTGGAAGTCCTTTCAAAATCGCCGGTTACGACAGAGCAAATAAAAAGTTCATTTGAAAAATTGAATCTAAAAACAGATGATATTGTCCTTTCAGGTAAGAACAATGAAATAGGGGCAGCCCGTTTAATTGGCGTCTTATCAAAAAATGAAATAGCTAAATTAAAGACAGCCTTTAAAAAAGAATATGGATCAGAGCCAAACGTAAGTACTGTTTCACCAACAGTAGGAAAAGAGTTGGCGAAAAATGCCATTATTGCTGTTTTAATTGCTTCAATTGGGATCATTATTTATTTAACAATCCGTTTCGAGATCTATATGGCGATCGCTGCAATTGCCGCCATGCTGCATGATGCTTTCTTTATGATCGCCTTTTTCAGTATTACAAGATTGGAAGTAGACTTGAATTTTATTGCTGCAGTTTTAACGATTGTTGGGTATTCTATCCATGATACGATTGTTACCTTTGACCGGATGCGTGAAAATATGCATAAGAAAAAGCGGCTTAAAACCTTTAAGGATATTGCGGATGTTGTAAATACCAGTATCCACCAAACATTAACCCGTTCCTTAAATACTGTTTTAATGGTATTAATTACGGTTATTTCACTGTTAGTATTTGGTAGTCCTGCAATTCGAAACTTCTCGTTTGCGTTGCTAGTTGGCCTTTTAGTAGGTGTATATTCATCGATTTGGGTTGCATCTTCCTTATGGGTTGTCTTGAAAGCTAGAGAGTTAAAGAAAAAAGGCGTTATTAAAACAGTCAAAGAAAAGAAAAGATACTCTGATCAGCCTCAAGTGTAACCATTAAAAAAACCGCAGCTATGCGGTTTTTTCTTTTGATTGAAAGCATTGGCTCCTCTCCTGTATAATAGTAAAGGTCTAAAGAGGTGAAAGGCATGTTAAAGTCGAAAACGAAATGGATTGTTAACAAAACTGATGAGCAATTAGTCAAAGTCCTGGAAAATGAATTGAAAATTACGCCTCTTGTTGCATCGCTGCTTGTCAACCGCGGAGTAAATACCGTTGATTCTGCACGGTATTTTTTATTTGGGAAGGAACAATTTCATGATCCTTACCTTTTTAAAGGAATGGATATTGCGGTAAAAAGAATACATGAAGCCATAAACAATCAAGAGCCAATCCTTATTTATGGAGATTATGATGCGGATGGAGTAAGCAGTACTTCGGTATTAATGATTGCACTTCGTGAATTGGGAGCTAACGTAAATTTTTATATTCCTAATCGCTTTACAGAAGGATATGGACCAAATGAGGCGGCATTCCGCAAGGCGGCTGAAAATGGAATAAAATTGATTATTACTGTAGATACCGGAATTGCTGCTGTGCACGAAGCAGCAACAGCAAAAGAACTGGGACTGGAATTAATCATTACCGATCACCATGAACCGGGACCTGTTTTGCCTGAAGCCCTTGCTATTATTCACCCGAAGCTCCCTGATAGTATTTATCCCTTTCGTGAGCTTGCAGGTGTAGGCGTGGCTTTCAAACTGGCCCATGCACTTTATGGGGAATTTCCTGAGCATTTGCTAGAAATTGCGGTAATTGGAACGATTGCAGATTTAGTTTCACTAAAAGATGAGAACCGTCTGATTGCCAAAAAAGGTCTTGAAAAATTAAAAGTTACGAAAAACATTGGGCTTAAAGCTATTTTTAAATTGGCTGGAGTCGATTCAAAATCTATAAATGAAGAAACAATTGGTTTTACCCTTGCGCCGAGAATTAATGCTGTCGGACGTTTGGAAAATGCAGATTTAGCCGTTCAGCTCATACTAACAGATGACCCACTGGAAGCGGCAAGTTTGGCGGAAGAAATGGATGCTCTAAACAAAACCAGACAATCAATAGTCAATACCATTACTGCAGAAGCAATAGAAGAGGTCGAGAGGAACTTTCCTATTGAATCAAACAGCGTACTTGTTATTGGCAAGGAAGGCTGGAATGCAGGTGTAATTGGAATCGTTGCTTCCAGGCTTGTTGAAAAATACTACAGGCCAACGATTGTCCTAAGTTTTGATCAAAATAAAGGGCTAGCGAAGGGATCAGCCCGAAGCATTTCGGGATATGACCTTTTTCAAAATTTATCAACGTGCCGGGATATTCTGCCGCACTTTGGCGGACACCCGATGGCTGCCGGTATGACACTTAAGCTTGAAGATGTCCCGGAACTTCGCGCGAGATTAAATAAACTTGCAATTGAGCAGCTTACGGAGGATGATTTCATTCCTGTTACCTTGATTGACGAAGAAATCCGCCTCGAGGATATAAACTTGAGAGCTTTAGAAGAAATGAATCTCCTTTCCCCATTTGGAATGGACAATCCTAAGCCGAAAGTATTAATCAAAAATGTCGAAATTGCAACCATGAGAAAAATTGGCAGCGAACAAAACCATTTAAAGGTTCTGATGAATGATGAGGGCTCAAACCTTGATGGCGTTGGATTTGGATTAGGACCGTTAGTTGACCATATTTCTCCATCATCCAAAATTTCATTAATTGGAGAATTATCTGTTAATGAATGGAACAATATCCGTAAACCGCAAATTTTTATACAGGATATAGCCGTGAGTTCATGGCAATTATTTGATTATCGAGGTGTAAAGCGGATTCACAATATTGCCGAAACGATCCCACATGAAAATAGAAAATTAGTTGTTTTTAACGAAGAGCAATCTAAAAAAATCATTCCTGGTCAGAAGGACGAACTAATTTTTATTCGTAATCCTGAAGAAGCAAAAACAGTCAATATTACAGATGCTAATGTCGTTTTAGTGGATTTTCCCCCTTCCAAGGAAATACTGTGCCATTTAATAAAAGGGAAACAGCCAGCGAGGATTTATACCTATTTTTATAAAGAATCCAGTGATTTTTTCAGCACTGTTCCAACAAGGGAGCATTTTAAATGGTTTTATGCTTTACTCTTAAAAAAGGGACCTATTGACCTTGCGCGTTATGCAGATGAAATTGCAAAGCATCGCGGCTGGTCACAGGAAACGATAATATTCATGTCAAAGGTGTTTTCTGAACTGGATTTTGTTACAATAAACAATGGATTTATAACTTTAAACCAATCATCGCAAAAGCGTGATTTAACAGACTCTAGAACTTATCAAACAAAACAGGCACAATATGCTCTTGAAAGAGATTTGTTGTTTTCATCCTTTCAGGAATTAAAAGGCTGGTTCGATCAAGTGATTCAAGAGTCGATTGAAATTGAGGAGGCAATAAAAGAATGGACTTAAAACAATTTATTACAATTGTACCGGATTATCCAAAACCCGGAATAAAATTTAAAGACATTACCCCATTAATGGATAATGGTGATGCATATAAGTATGCAACAGACCAAATTGTTTCCTATGCGAAAGAAAGAGAAATTGATCTCATTGTGGGACCTGAAGCTCGGGGTTTTATTATTGGCTGCCCGGTTGCTTATTCATTAGGAGTTGGTTTCGCACCGGTCCGAAAAGAAGGAAAACTGCCAAGAGAAACAGTTAAAGTAAGCTATGGACTGGAGTATGGTAAAGATGTCCTAACGATTCATAAAGACGCCATTAAACCGGGACAACGCGTTCTAATTACGGATGATTTATTAGCCACTGGAGGAACGATTGATGCAACGATTCAACTGGTCGAGCAGCTTGGCGGAGTTGTGGCAGGAATCGCTTTCCTAATCGAATTGTCTTACTTAGAAGGCAGAAAAAAACTTGATGGTTATGATGTATTAACATTAATGCAGTATTAACATAAAGGAGAGCACTCTGGTGAATGAGTGCTCTCTTCTTATAACAAAAGTAACCAATCGGATTTGTTACTTGAAAAAATTTTTCGACATTTTTTTTGTAAATTAAGAAAAATATCTCCCTTTCTCTTTACATCTTAGCTTTTTTTTTCGATAATAGTAACAATCATTCTAATTTAGAAACTTTATTTTAAAGAATGACATTTTATAAATAATAAAAATGAGACGAAAATAAAGGTGATTTCATGGCGAACGATCAAGTGTTAACCGCCGAGCAAGTCATAGACAAGGTTGCAGCCTATTTAAACGAAGAGAATGTAAAATTAGTAAAAAGAGCTTATGAATTTGCTAAACACTCTCATCGTGAACAATATAGAAAATCAGGTGAGCCCTACATCATTCATCCCATTCAGGTAGCGGGTATATTGGCTGACTTGGAAATGGATCCCGCAACAGTGGCTGCCGGTTTTCTTCACGACGTCGTTGAAGATACGAATGTCTCGTTAAAGGACATCTCAAACGAATTTAATGACGAAGTGGCAATGCTTGTCGACGGTGTAACAAAATTAGGAAAAATTAAATACAAATCACATGAAGAACAGCAGGCGGAAAACCACAGAAAAATGTTTGTGGCAATGGCTCAAGACATCCGGGTTATTCTAATCAAGCTTGCAGACCGTTTGCATAATATGCGGACGTTAAAACATCTTCCCTATGAAAAACAGCGCCGGATTTCAAATGAAACACTTGAAATTTTTGCACCTTTAGCTCATCGTCTTGGTATTTCTAAGATTAAATGGGAGTTGGAAGATACTGCATTAAGGTATTTAAATCCTCAGCAATATTATCGGATTGTAAACTTAATGAAAAAGAAGCGTGCTGAACGGGAGCAGTATTTAGAAGATGTGATTGCCGAAGTTAAGGGCCGGCTTGGTGAAGTTTCTATAAAGGCCGAGCTTTCCGGTCGACCTAAGCATATTTACAGCATATATCGGAAAATGGCTTTACAAAATAAGCAATTCAGTGAAATTTATGATTTGCTGGCAGTAAGGATTGTTGTGAACAGCATCAAGGATTGTTATGCAGTTTTAGGGATTATTCATACATGCTGGAAACCGATGCCTGGGCGTTTTAAAGATTATATCGCGATGCCTAAGCCAAATATGTACCAATCTCTGCACACAACGGTGATTGGCCCTAAAGGTGACCCGCTGGAGGTACAAATTAGAACGTTTGAAATGCATCGGATCGCTGAATTCGGTATTGCTGCTCACTGGGCTTATAAAGAAGGTAAAGCGCTCAACGATAGTACTACTTTTGAACAAAAGCTGACCTGGTTTAGAGAAATACTTGAGTTTCAAAATGAGACTCAAAATGCGGAAGAATTCATGGAATCGCTTAAAATCGATCTGTTTTCCGATATGGTTTTTATTTTTACCCCAAAAGGGGACGTAATTGAGTTGCCGTCCGGTTCAGTTCCTATTGATTTTGCCTATCGAATCCATTCTGAAATTGGCAATAAAACGATAGGGGCAAAAGTGAACGGCAAGATGGTGACGCTCGATTATACACTTAAGACCGGCGATATCATCGAAATTTTAACATCCAAACATTCCTATGGACCAAGTCAGGATTGGTTAAAGCTGGCTCAAACATCACAGGCTAAAAATAAAATCCGTCAGTTTTTTAAGAAACAACGCCGTGATGAGAATGTTGATAAAGGAAAAGAGCTTGTTGAAAAAGAAATCCGCAACATGGAGTTTGATGTTAAAGAAATTTTAACCCTGGACAATCTGAAAAAGGTTGCCGAAAAGTTTAATTTTTCCAACGAAGATGATATGTATGCAGCCGTTGGCTATAATGGCGTAACCGCCCTTCAAGTCGCTAATCGTTTAACGGAAAAATGGCGCAAGAAGCGGGATCAGGAACAATCAGCAAGCATTACGGATGCCATTACTGATTTAAAGTCCTTCTCATCGACCAAAAAACGGGAATCCGGTGTTCGTGTATCAGGAATTGATAATTTGTTAATCCGTTTATCAAGATGCTGCAATCCCGTTCCGGGAGATGAAATCGTGGGCTTTATTACAAAAGGCCGTGGAGTTTCTGTTCACCGCTCTGATTGTCCTAACATTGACTCAAATGATGCCCAATCAAGATTGATTCCTGTAGAATGGGAATCTTCCTTAAATGACCGGAAAGAATATAATGTAGATATTGAAATTAGCGGTTATGATCGCAGAGGACTTCTAAATGAGGTTTTACAAGCAGTTAATGAAACGAAAACAAATTTTTCCGCTGTTACGGGAAGATCTGACCGAAATAAAATGGCGACGATTATTATGTCGATTGCAATTCACAATGTGAGTCATTTGCATAAAATAGTTGATCGAATCAAACAGATTCCGGATATATATTCTGTCCGCCGGATCATGAATTAAGGAGTATGAAATGCGAGTAGTGGTACAACGCAGTAGAAGTGCCCGAGTGACTGTGGACGGGGAAATTACCGGTCAAATCACGAAAGGGCTTGTCATCTTGGTTGGAGTAACGCATGAGGACAGGGAAGAAGATGCTGCATATTTAGCGGATAAAATTATCAACCTTCGAATTTTTGAAGATTCAACAGAAAAAATGAATTTGTCATTAGTGGACGTTGGCGGTGAAATTCTTTCCGTTTCCCAATTTACATTGTACGGGGATTGCCGAAAAGGGAGAAGGCCAAATTTCATGGAAGCGGCAAGACCTGATCATGCACTTCAAATGTATGAAGCTTTTAACAGCATCTTGCGGGAAAAAGGCATTCATGTTGAGACAGGCCGATTCGGTGCAATGATGGATGTGGAATTAACCAATGACGGTCCGGTGACATTAATTTTAGAAAGTAAATCCTAAAAAAGCTTGGCACCATAGTTCGGTCGGTGCCAAGCTTTTTTAATTCTCTTTAAAAAAACGTGCCAGGCCATTGTATAGGCCCGTTGCCGCATTTTCCTGAAATTGTTCGGAATTCACGGTCATTTCTTCCTCCGGATTGCTTAAATATCCTAACTCTATCAAGGTTGCTATTTGGCTATTTTCTCTAATTACGTGAAAATCCCCAAAACTGACGCCCCTGTTTTTTAATCTAGTTTGATTAACTGTTGATGTGTATAGATAATTAGCTAACTGCTTTTGAAAAGAATGATAATAATAGCCTGTCATTCCTCGGGTGCTTCGGTCTGTACTGCTATCATAATGCAGGCTAATAAAGGCATCGGCATGTAAAGACCGGGCAATACTTACTCGTGAAGGCAGGGGAATATATGTATCATCATTTCTTGTTAGGTATACATTTGCACCCGCTGCTTTTAACTTATTATATAATAGCGTAGCAGTCCGGATGGTTAGATTCTTTTCATGTGTTCCGCTGGCACCGGTTGTACCGTTATCCTCTCCGCCATGACCGGGATCTAGCACAATCGTTTTGTTTTTTAGATAGGGTTCTACTCCATTTTTCTCAATTCGGGGAGCAGTGCCATTAATGGAAACCATCCATCCGGCTACATAAGCACTCGAGCCGTTTTTCAGTGTTATTTCATACCAATCATTCGCTACTCCTTTTATAGCAAATGTATCCCCTTCATTGGCACGCTGAACGACATCTGATTGGACGTTCGGAGTTTTTCTGATATTGGTACCATCCTGTAAAATTGTAATATTACTTTCTTTAATAGCTTGCTCTGTAGAGGAATTAGGTGTGCTTTTATCAAGATACCATCCTGCTACCCAGCCATAACTTCCTTTTTTATATTCAATTTCGACCCAATTGTTATTCTCTTCTAAAATGGTAAAGCTTTGTCCAAGTTTAACGGTTCCAAGAACGCTTGCATTCAATGAAGAACTACTGCGGATACTGAGGCTGCTGGCTGTAACCTTGCCAACAATTCCCTTGGTTGCATTCCCATGGCTATCTTTTGCTGAACTTGTTTGAAGGTCAATAAATTGAGAGTTAACCCATCCCATTTGACCGGAGAATTGAATCTGCGCCCAATTGTTTTGCGTGGAATAAACAGTTACGCTTGTACCTTTAGAAAGTTTTCTAATAATCGGACTTACGGAGGAAGAGTCCTTTCGGACATTTACATTATCTCCGTTTACAATACCGTTGTTTGTTGTTGTATTGGCCGATTCTTTTGAAACCAGCCAGTTGGCGATCCACCCTGTTTTTCCGTTGGAAAGATCAATCTCAATCCAATCGCCCTGTTCTTTTAAAACAGTATACTTTTCGCCTTTTTTTGCTTGTTTTACTAGATTGTAGCTAAGGCTTGGACCACCTCGAACATTGACTGAGTCGGTGAAAATGGTGATAGAACTACTTGCGGCAATCCCTCTTCCCTGTGGTAGGAAGGCAGTAAGAATCATAATAATACAAAATAAATAGAAACTAAGTTTTCTAAGCATCTAAACCTCCGATATATTCTATTTCTATCATTTTAACGTAAAAATTGCTGAAAATCATTCCTAAATTGCTAAAATTGTCCAACAAATTAATCGTTTATCATCTGCAAGTTTTTCGTTAATAGTGGAAATAATAGAGATAATTGTAAATAGGACAGAGGTGAATTGCTTTGAGATCCAGTGAAAAGGGAATGAATATTCAGTCAATTGATGGAAGGATTTTTGGTGTTGATTTTCATGATTTTATCCAAAAAGAACAGAATTCCAATACATTTGAACTTGCATCTGAATTTGGATTAACAATTAATGATGTCAGAAAGTTAAAAAAACATTTAGAGAGATCGTAAAACGCACTTGACAATGGAATGGATGCTCCGTATTATTATATAAATAAAATGATAAAATTAATTGAGAATAACCATTGATGGAGCATAGTAATTAAGCTAAACACATGAAAAGAGAGGAAATGCCCCGGGCTGAAAGCATTTCTACATGATACTTAATGAATGAACACTCCGTAGGCTTCTCTCTGAAAAGCTCAGTACTTAGTAGGAGATGAACGTTAGCAGGCGTTAACTGTAAAAGAGGAAGGCGTATGTTTCATGCCTTCAACTAGGGTGGCACCACGGGAATTTAATAACTCTCGTCCCTTGTATTTATACAAGGGATGGGAGTTTTTTTATGTTCTTTAAAACCCTGTTACATAAATATAAACAAGGAGGATTTCCCCTATGTCTATAAGCATTCCAAGAGGAACGCAGGATATACTGCCCGGAGAAGTAGAAAAATGGCAGCTGATTGAAAACAAGGCTAGAGAGCTTTGTGAGAAATATCAATACCGCGAAATTCGCACACCAATTTTTGAACATACAGATCTCTTTTTAAGAGGTGTCGGTGACACAACGGATATTGTTCAGAAAGAAATGTACACCTTTGAAGACAGGGGCGGCCGGTCTATTACACTAAGACCAGAGGGAACTGCTTCTACAGTAAGGGCCTTTGTTGAGAAAAAGATGTTTGGCTATGCCAATCAGCCTGTAAAGCTGTACTATATGGGTCCGATGTTTCGCTATGAACGACCGCAGGCAGGCCGTTTCCGTCAGTTTGTCCAATTTGGTATTGAGGCCCTGGGGAGCAACGATCCGGCAATAGATGCCGAAGTTATTTCTCTGGCCATGAACCTCTATAAAGAAATGGGCTTAAAAAAGCTAAAATTGATCGTCAACAGCCTTGGAGATAAGGAGAGCCGAACTGCTCACCGGGATGCGTTAGTCAACCACTTTAAACCTCGGATTGGCGAGTTTTGCAAAGATTGCCAAAACCGTCTTGAAAAAAATCCATTGCGAATATTGGATTGTAAACACGACCATGAACACGAACTAATGAAATCAGCACCTTCTATCATTGAATATTTAAATGATTTTTCAAAAAATTATTTTGAAAAATTACAACAGTATTTAACGCAATTAGATATCCCATTTGAAGTAGACCCAAATCTCGTTCGAGGTTTAGATTATTACAATCATACTGCATTTGAAATTATGAGCAATGCTGAAGGCTTCGGGGCGATTACCACTTTGTGCGGCGGAGGCCGTTATAACGGTTTAGCCGAAGAAATCGGGGGCCCAGAAACGCCCGGAATTGGCTTTGCCTTAAGTATTGAACGTTTTATTGCCGCTCTTAATGCCGAAGGAGTAGGACTTGAAATCACAGAAGGCATCGATTGCTATCTAGCCGCTCTTGGTGACGAAGCGAAGGATTATACAGTAGGCCTTTTGCAGCAGCTTAGATTGGCTGGTTTTTCAGCAGAAAGAGATTATTTGGACAGAAAAATTAAAGCTCAGTTTAAAGCTGCTGACCGCTTAAAAGCCAAGTACGTGGCCGTTCTTGGCGATGAGGAATTAAAAAACAATAAAATAAACGTTAAAAATATGGCTACTGGAGAACAGGTAGAAATAGACCTTGATTCGTTTATTAAATATTTTCAAGAGTTGTAATCATAAAGGGGGATTCATATGTTTGGCAGATCATATTTTTGTGGAGAAGTTCCAGAAACAGCAATTGGGGAGAAAGTAACGTTAAAAGGATGGGTTCAGAAAAGGCGTGACCTTGGCGGCTTAATTTTTATCGATCTCCGAGACCGTTCAGGGATTGTTCAAATTGTCTTTAATCCTGATGTTTCAGGTGGTGCACTGCAGACAGCCGAAAAAATTCGTAATGAGTTTGTTCTTGATGTTATAGGAACAGTAGTGGCAAGGGAAGCAGGAACGGTAAATGATAATTTAAAAACCGGTAAAATTGAAGTGCAAGTTGAAAAAGTAACCATTATCAATGAAGCCAAAACACCTCCATTTATGATTTCCGATAAAACAGATGTTGCTGAGGATGTACGTCTGAAATATCGCTATTTGGATTTCCGCCGCCCGGTTATTTTTGAAACATTAAAAATGCGCCATCAGGTTACAAAGCAAATTAGAGATTTCCTAGATACGGAAGGCTTTCTTGATATTGAAACACCTATTTTAACAAAAAGTACACCCGAAGGTGCCCGTGACTATCTTGTCCCAAGCCGTGTGCATCCAGGAGAATTCTACGCACTTCCACAGTCACCGCAGCTTTTTAAACAGTTGTTAATGGTGGGCGGGATTGAGCGTTATTATCAAATCGCGCGCTGTTTCCGCGATGAGGACTTACGTGCTGACCGTCAGCCGGAATTTACCCAAATCGATATCGAAACTAGCTTCTTAAGCCAGGAAGACATCATGAGCTTAATGGAAAAGATGATGGCAAAGGTGATGACAGAAGTTAAAGGTGTTGAAATCCCTGCAGCGTTCCCGCGTTTGACATACGATGAAGCAATGAGCCGTTATGGTTCAGATAAGCCTGATACCCGCTTTGAAATGGAGCTTGTCGATCTTTCTGAAATTGTGAAGGATTCCGGTTTTAAAGTCTTTGCCTCTGCTGTTGCAAACGGCGGCCAAGTAAAAGCTATCAATGTAAAAGGCGGAGCAGAAAAATATTCTCGAAAAGACATCGATGCCCTAACTGAATTTGTTGGCGTATATGGCGCTAAAGGTCTTGCCTGGCTTAAGGTGGAAGCTGACGGCTTGAAAGGTCCGATTGCCAAATTCTTTTCGGAAGAAGATGCAAGTGCACTTAAAGCCAGCCTTGAAGCAGCTGAAGGAGATTTATTGCTGTTTGTTGCCGACAAGAAAAGTGTCGTTGCCGATGCACTTGGTGCATTGAGGCTGAAGCTTGGTAAGGAATTAAATATGATTGATGCAAGCTTGTTCAATTTCTTATGGATTACTGATTGGCCATTACTCGAATTTGATGAAGAAGAAGGCCGCTATTATGCAGCACATCATCCGTTTACAATGCCATTCAGGGAGGATCTTGAATACTTGGATTCAGATCCTTCGAAGGTCCGTGCCCAAGCGTACGACCTTGTCCTAAATGGATATGAGCTTGGCGGCGGTTCACTCCGGATCTTTGAGCGCCATATTCAAGAAAAAATGTTCAGCATCCTTGGTTTTACACCTGAAGAAGCAAAAGCTCAATTCGGTTTCCTTTTGAATGCCTTTGAATACGGCACACCTCCTCATGGGGGTATCGCGCTTGGTTTAGACCGTTTGGTCATGCTTCTTGCGGGAAGCTCCAACTTACGGGATACGATTGCGTTTCCAAAAACAGCCAGTGCAAGCTGTATGTTAACAGAGGCGCCGGGTGAAGTATCTGAAGCGCAATTAAAGGATCTTCATTTGTTATTAAATGTTAATAAAGATGAGAAATCGCTTTCATAACATCTTGAATGAGAAATTGTTTTATGCTATCATAAAAATAATCAAATAAGAGTCCTGAAGTGTACGTTGTATCACCTGAAATTTTGACCGAACATTATTTCTTCGGGAGTCCGGTGTTTTCTGATTGCGTAAATGCCCCATCCTTTTCGGAGTAGGGGACTTACAAAATTGGAAACAGGACACCCCCCTGCTGCGTGCGGGATCAAAATGAAGGAACCCAAAGCGACGGCACAAATTGGGACTCTTAGAAAAATAGTCTCCTGCAAACGCAGGAGGCTATTTTTTGTCTTAATTCATTAGAATTCCTATCGTGATACTTGTTTTTATATCTAAGTATGATATATTTTTTAGGGTAAAAGCTAATAAAAAACAAATCGAATATTATTTTTTTGGAGTGAATAGAATGTTGCATCAATTTTCCCGAAATGAACTCGCAATAGGAAAAGAGGGCCTAGATATCATGAAAAACAGCACAGTTGCTGTTCTCGGTATTGGGGGAGTTGGATCCTTTGCAGCTGAAGCTCTGGCACGTTCCGGTGTTGGCCGCTTAGTTTTAGTAGATAAAGACGATGTTGATATTACAAACGTGAATCGTCAATTAGTTGCGCTTCTATCCACCGTTGGCAAACCAAAAGTGGATATTATGACAGAGCGGATTAAGGATATTAACCCTGATTGTGAAGTTGTCCCATTAAAAATGTTTTATACTGAAGAAACTTATGAAGAGTTTTTCAGCCATAACTTGAATTTTGTCGTAGATGCTTCTGATACCATTGTTTATAAAATTCATCTGATGAAAGAATGTTTAAAACGCAATATACCGATAATTTCAAGCATGGGTGCCGCCAATAAAATGGATCCGACGCGTTTCAAAATTGCCGATATTTCGAAAACACATACCGATCCAATTGCTAAGGTTATCCGCACCAAGCTCCGTAAGGAAAGAATCCACAAAGGTATCCCCGTTGTCTTTTCTGATGAAAGCCCAATTGTCATCCGTGAAGACGTTCGGAAGGAAGTAGGAAATGACCAAGCTGCCATTCGGAAAGCGAAAATGCCGCCGTCTTCCAATGCCTTCGTTCCATCTGCATGCGGCTTAATTATGGCAAGTTATGTTGTCAGAGAATTGTTGAGTGATATCAAAATCAAACGAGTTGCGGATGAAAACTAGCCTTGTAAAAACCTTGAACTTTACTGTTCGGGTTTTTTTATTTTCAGCCTCCAGCCCTAGAAAAGGTTAATTCTTAAGTCGTTTTTAGTAAAGGAATAATATGTCTATACTTTTATTGTGAGAGGTATTCAATGAATTTGTTAGAAAATAAGGGAAAATTTTCTAAAATAATGTAAACTTGAGTGGGTCATTGAAATGCCGATCTAATTAAAGAGGGGAGAGAAATAAATTGGAATCGATCGTAGAATTGAAGGATGTTTCCAAAGTAATTAAAGGAAGAACGATTATAGACAAGATCAGCTTCCAAGTGAATAAAGGAGAGGTCTTTGGTTTCTTGGGTCCAAACGGAGCAGGGAAAACAACCACCATTCGGATGATTGTCGGTTTAATGGGTATTACTGATGGAGATATCACCATTGGCGGTTTTAGTATAAAAAATAAGTTTGAAGAAGCTGTAGGTCATGTCGGTGCCATTGTAGAAAATCCTGAAATGTATAAATTTTTGAGCGGATACCAAAACCTTGTTCATTATGCGAGGATGTCAAAGGGAATTACCAAGAGAAAAATCGAAGAAACGGTTGAACTCGTTGGATTAACGGACCGCATCTATGACAAAGTAAAAACCTATTCACTCGGAATGCGGCAAAGATTAGGTTTAGCCCAATGCCTTTTACATGATCCTGAGGTGTTGATATTAGACGAACCGACGAATGGTCTTGACCCTGCAGGAATAAGAGAAATCCGCGATTATTTACGACTGCTTGCAAGAGAAAAAAATATGGCTGTTATTGTATCCAGCCATTTGCTTTCGGAAATGGAAATGATGTGTGATCGGATTGGAATCATCCAAAATGGAAGATTGATCGATGTGCAGCTTGTTCAAGAATTTGTCCATGGGACCGGGGTCACATACGAACTGGAGGTTATCCCAAGTGAGCAAGCACTAGCGCTATTACAGCATAATTTTCCGGGTGTTCATGCAACCCGTTCACGAAATGGAATTTCTGCTGAGCTTCCAAAAGAAGAAATTCCGAATCTGGTTAAATTGCTCGTTGAAGCGGAAATTCAAGTATTTGGGATAAAAGAAACGGCCAAAACATTAGAAGATCGCTTCCTTGAAGTTACATCAGAAAAGGAGGTTGTACGTCATGCTTAATTTAATCAAAAATGAATGTATGAAAATTTTTAAAAGACCGGGAACCTATGTGATGATTGCCATCCTTATTGTAATGACCTCCGTTGTGGGTGCATTTCTTAAGTATCAGGAGGGCGGTAAAAATTCGGCTGTAGATCCAAAGTGGGAACAAACACTCCAGCAGGAAAATGATGCATTAAAGAAACAGGTGGAAGCAAGCGGTGCAAAAATGGAGAAGCAATATCTTCAAAAATCGATTGCAATTAATGATTATCGTATAAAGCATCATATTCCGCCTGAACAAAATTATAATGTCTGGAAGTTTGTTACCGATGCATCGCAACTCATCCAATTAGCCGGGTTGTTTACGATCATTATATCAGCAGGAATCGTTGCAAGTGAGTTTAATTGGGGGACGATTAAGCTACTATTAATTCGGCCGATTAACCGAAGTAAGATCTTAATTTCCAAGTATCTAACCGTCTTATTATTCGCTTTATTTTTGCTCGCCATTTTATTTGTTTATTCAACAGCAATTGGTGCGATTCTTTTTGGAATGCCCGAAAAAGCTGCTTCTTATCTGAATTATTATAACGGTCAGGTCACCGAGCAAAATATGATTGTCCATTTAATGATTTATTATGGCTTGAACTCAATTAATATGATCATGCTTGCTACTATGGCTTTTATGATTTCGTCTGTTTTCCGCAATAGCTCTCTTGCCATTGGCTTATCGCTATTTTTAATGTTTACTGGCGGACAAATCACTAACCTGATATCTCTCAAGTTCTCTTGGGCAAAGTACATCTTGTTTGCAAATACAGACCTAATGCAATATTTCGAAGGCACCCCAATGGTTGATGGGATGACCCTGTCCTTCTCGGTGTTTATGCTATTTATTTACTTTTTGATTTTCCAATTCTTTGCCTTCATTGTTTTCAAAAAAAGGGATGTAGCAGCCTAGAAATACCCCCGGGATTTTCTCCGGGGGGTATTTTTAGTAAAACGGATAGAAGTAATAAGTTAAAACACCTATTATGATGCCTGTTATGGCTCCAAAGAACACTTCCGCTGGCTGGTGCCCTAATAATTCTTTTAATTTTTCTCTGGACTCCGTTTTTTTTAAGTTTGGGTCTTTCAAGGTTTCAATTAATCGATTGAAATCAACTAGCAAATTATTTAAAACTTCTGCATGATATCCTGCATGTCTTCGAACACCTGTAGCATCATGCATAACAATCGCTGCAACCACAACACAAATGGCAAACTCATTTGAATAAAATCCTGAAGTCAATCCGATTGCTGTAGTCAATGAAATAATCGTTGATGTATGAGAACTCGGCATTCCGCCTGTGCTAAACATCAACTTCCAATTTATTTCACCAGAGGTTAAAAAGTGAATAGGGATTTTTACGAATTGTGCAATCAGCATTCCTAAAAGTGCTGCCAAAATTGGATAGGATAAAAACATATTGTCCTCCTAAAATAGGATTGTATGCATACTATGAAACCATTAGCTTGAATTATATCTTCTCCTTTTTAACTGTTTTTATAAACTAAATACCCCCATTGATTTGAGGTAATGACCTTTAACTGATTTGAGCTTATTAATTGAACATTACACAATTTTTTCGGGATCATTAGCAGTGCATTTTTAGCCTTTAAGAATTCATTTAACCCTCCATTTTCAACATGTAAATCGTCAGCTAACTCTGCAGTTAGAACTTCACTTTGAAGCCAATTTGCAGTGCTTGATGGATGGTAAATATATAAACTGTCGCCTTTTGTTTCTGTCTTTTTCGTTATTTTTTCAATTAAGCTCTGCTTTAAATCCGGTAATGGATGACTTAAATATTTGTCAATGTCCCATTCATAATTTACTGAAACAAAAAGTATCGATAGGATAAGAATGACTCTCGGAATCCACTTTCCCTTCATTAAAAATTTACTTGCAAGAGCTCCGACGATGATTGATAAAGCAGGATATACCGGCAAAATATACCATCTTATTTTGGTTTTCGCAACGGTAAAAAGGAGGAAAGGTACCAACACCCATAAACAAACACCAATCATGTCGTTCTTCTTCTTAGAAGATATTAATTTTTTAATTGAAAAATTTCTTTTAAGAAAAAAAAGTAAAACTAATGGGCATAAGATCATAATCCAAAAGCTGAAAAACCTGAGTAAAATGGATACATAATAAAGTACTCCCCCAACGTGACCCTCAATCGTCGTGGATGACCTTTGTAATAAATCATACAGTATCATTTCTTTAAAAAATTTAAGACCATCATACTGGTATCGAAAGACTCCCCAAATAAGAATAGGCAAAAACATGCACATACCTAAAAAAAACCAGTTTTTAAAAGAGAGCTGTTTATATTTACCGGTGAAAAAGAGATATAAAACCATAATGATTGCAATATTTCCTGAATGCCAGCTTTTTGTTAAAAATGCAAAAGCAAACGCCAGTCCAGAAACATATAACCATTTAATATTTTTATTCCATAATAATAAAGATAGATTGGCTATTGTAAAGAGGAATACAAAAAGTGAATCTGCATCCCCGGTTCTTGCACTATGATTAATTAAAAATTGTGTACAAGTCGACAATACTACCATGGATATGATGGAAGCAACTTTTCCATATTTTTTGCAGACGAAAACAGTCACCATAATAATCGTTAACATAGCAAAAATTGCTGAGAATAGTCTCAATCCAAGTGCATTAAAACCAGCTATTTTGTAACCTGCGATAATTGCCCAAAAACTAAGCAATGGTTTTAGATTCCAATAATCGATTTTATCTCGGTATGTATTAACAATATAGTTATTGTTTTTTATCATTTCATAGGCACTTACACCGTGCCTCGCCTCATCCCAGCTGTAAATAGGAAAATATCCTAATCGATCAAAAAGATTAAATGCAGCCATTACCAACAAAATCAGTATGGTAAAAAAATATAAAATATCAGATTTATTATTTGGACGATCCACCGTAAGAGGCTCCCTTTCACTACAGTTTTTTTTATATTAAGTTGAACATGAAAAATTAAAAATCCCCTTATAAATATCTTAAATAATTATTAAAAGTTGCTGGGTGGCGCTGTAAAAAAAGGATGACTTTTAAGGGTAGCGCCCTTATGAGTCATCCTTTAATTTTTTTCGAAAGCCTTTCATAAACTGTCGCAAGTGCTTGTTCAAATTTACCAGTCTTTTTGGGTTGATAATATTGTTTGTTTTTAATTCTATTCGGTAAATATTGCTGCGACACCCAGCCTGTTTCATAATTGTGCGGATATAAATAGCCAATTCCTCTTCCCAACTCTTTTGCCCCTTTATAATGGGCGTCGCGTAAATGGTCGGGAACTTCACCGGTGACTCCTTTTTGAATATCTGAAAGCGCTGCTTCAATCGCTAAAATGGCGGAGTTCGATTTTGGCGATAAGCATAACTCAATTACGGCATTCGCTAATGGAATTCTTGCCTCCGGAAAGCCAAATCTTTCTGCTGCTTCAATTGCGGCTAATGTACGTGCACCTGCCTGAGGATTGGCTAAGCCCACATCTTCATAGGCGATTACAAGTAACCTTCTGCTTATGCTGATAAGGTCACCGGCCTCTATCAATCTTCCGAGATAATGGAGTGCTGCATTCACATCACTTCCGCGAATCGATTTTTGGAAGGCTGAAAGAACATCATAATGTGCATCCCCATCCTTGTCAGCCACGATGCTTTTCTTTTGTAAGCATTCTTCGGCAGTTGATAAATCAATATGAATGACATTATCATCATCTTTATCTGTTGAAAGTACCGCTAATTCCAGAGCATTAAGCGAACTTCTTACATCTCCATTTGATGCATTGGCAAAATGTTGCATTGCCTCCTCTGAAACCTTAACATGTAACATTCCTAAGCCGCGTTCTTCATCTTCAAGGGCTTTGGTTAATGCGATTTTCATTTCATCAGGAGTTAATGGCTTCAGCTCGAAAATTTGACAGCGGCTGCGTATGGCGGGATTAATGGCATGATAAGGATTGGCGGTGGTTGCTCCAATTAACGTGATCATTCCGTTTTCCAAGTAGGGCAGAAGGAAATCTTGTTTTCCTTTATCCAGACGATGTACCTCATCCAGGAGCAGAACCACCTTCCCGGACATTTTCGCCTCAGCTGCAACAATTTCCATATCTTTTTTATTATTTGTTACGGCGTTCAGTGTGCGAAAAGCATATTTCGTACTTCCTGCAATCGCGCTGGCAATCGACGTTTTGCCAATGCCGGGCGGACCGTACAATATCATTGAAGTCAGTTGCTTGGCTTTTACCATTCTGGCAATAATTTTATCATCAGCAACAAGATGCTGCTGTCCAACGACCTCTTCAATTGTTCTCGGACGCATTCGAAATGCTAGAGGCTTTTGTGGCATTATTCATCTCTCCAATTAAACTAAAAAATAAATAGTATTACCTACACCTTAACATTTTCCCTCTAAAAAGCATATTAAAGAACAATGTGTTATAATATTTAATGCCTATCAAATTACTGTGGATTTTGTATTAATATAAATAATGAATAAATAATGAGGTGTACGGAAATGAAAATTTCGACAAAGGGGCGTTATGGTCTTACTATTATGATCGAGCTTGCAAAAAAGCATGGTGAAGGTCCTATTTCATTAAAAGCAATAGCCCAGGCAAATGAATTATCTGAGCATTACCTGGAACAATTAATTGCCCCATTAAGAAATGCGGGATTAGTAAAAAGCATCAGGGGAGCTTATGGCGGCTATGTTCTCACAGATATTCCTTCAAAAATTACAGCCGGGGATGTAATTCGTGTCTTAGAAGGACCGATTACCCCTGTCGAGGGTATTGAGGACGAAGAACCGGCTAAACGGGAGCTTTGGATTCGAATTCGCGATGCAATAAAGAATGTTCTTGATAATACAACACTCGAAGATTTAGCCAGTCATAGTGAAGACGGTGAATCAGACGCTTATATGTTTTATATTTAATGTCAAAATTAATAAAGAATACTTGCCGATTAGCTAGCCGTTAGGCGGTTCATGAGGCGTAGTTGCACTTATGCGTTCAGAATTTATGGATATAAATTCTGATTAGCCAATAGAGAACTATTTTGATTGAAGGTGATACTATGGAACGAATCTATCTTGACCATGCAGCGACAACACCGATGCATCCAAAAGTTATTGAAAAAATGATGGAAGTAATGAATTCTACTTTCGGAAATCCTTCAAGCATCCATGCTTTTGGCAGGGATTCAAGACATCAAATCGATCTTGCGCGGGAAACTTTAGCTCACAGTATTGGAGCTAAGGAAAGCGAGATTATTATAACAAGCGGTGGAACCGAAGCAGATAATATGGCTCTTTTTGGTGCAGCGGAAAGTTATCAGCATAATGGAAAGCATATTATTTCAACACAAGTAGAACATCATGCAGTACTACACGCATGTCAGCGATTAGAAAAAATAGGCTATGAGGTTACCTATTTGCCGGTTGATGAAACCGGCCGTATCTCGATAATGGACTTTCGTGATGCTCTAAGGGATGATACCATTTTGGTATCGATCATGTATGGCAACAACGAAGTAGGCACGATACAGCCGATTTCGGAAATAGGAATGCTTTTAAAAGACCATCAAGCTCTCTTCCATACAGATGCTGTACAGGCATATGGGGTGGAAAAAATTGATGTCAATGAAAGCTGCATCGATTTATTGTCGGTCACTGCTCATAAACTTAATGGTCCGAAAGGCACAGGCTTTCTTTATAATCGTGAAGGCGTAAAAATCATCCCCCGATCATTCGGCGGGGACCAAGAAAGAAAAAGACGGGCTGGGACAGAAAATGTTGCTTCGATTGCGGGGTTCCGCGAAGCGGTAATAATCGCAGGTGAGGAGCGGACTGCAAAAAGAGAGCGATTTGGAGAATTCAAAGACTTATTTATGAAAAAGTTAACTGAATACCATGTTGAATTCCAGCTAAACGGATCGCTTGAATTTTCGATGCCGCATGTATTAAACTTAAGCTTTCCCGGGACAAATGTGGAATCAATGCTTGTCAACCTTGATTTGGCAGGAATTGCGGTATCAAGCGGGTCTGCATGTACAGCAGGCTCAATCGAACCTTCCCATGTCCTAGTTGCAATGTTTGGAAAAGAATCAGAACGGTTAATCAATTCGATTCGTTTCAGCTTCGGCTACAACACGACAAAGGAACAAATTGTAAAAGCTGCTGAAGAGACGGCTAAGATTGTTTTGCGTCTGAAAAAATAAATGCACTGCCATAGTTATGGTAAAGAGAGGTGAAAATCGTTGGAAAGAAAAGATCCGAAAAATACAAGAGTTGTCGTCGGGATGTCCGGTGGAGTCGATTCCTCTGTTGCTGCTCTATTATTAAAGCAGCAAGGGTATGATGTTATCGGCATCTTTATGAAAAACTGGGACGATACGAATGATTTTGGTGTTTGTACCGCTACGGAAGATTATAACGATGTCATTCGTGTTTGTAATCAAATCGGCATTCCTTATTACGCCGTTAATTTCGAAAAACAATATTGGGATAAGGTCTTTACTTATTTTTTAGAAGAATATAAGGCGGGACGTACACCTAATCCAGATGTTATGTGTAATAAAGAAATTAAATTTAAGGCCTTTTTAGAACATGCGATGAATTTAGGTGCCGACTATCTTGCAACAGGACACTATGCACAAGTTGAGTTTAGGGACGGAGAATACAAAATGCTCCGCGGTCTTGATGAAAATAAAGACCAAACGTATTTCTTGAACCAATTAACACAAGAGCAGCTCGAAAAAGTAAAGTTTCCTATTGGAAATCTTGAAAAATCAAGGGTCCGTGAGATTGCCAAGGAAGCGAATCTTGCAACAGCAACGAAAAAAGATAGTACGGGTATTTGTTTTATCGGGGAACGGAATTTTAAAGAGTTCTTAGGTCAATACCTCCCGGCGCAGCCAGGAAACATGGAAACACTGGAGGGTGAAATTAAAGGCAAACACGAAGGCTTGATGTATCATACGATTGGTCAACGCCATGGACTAGGTATCGGCGGTTCCGGAGATCCTTGGTTTGCAATTGGTAAGGATTTGGATAAAAATGTTCTTTATGTTGGACAAGGGTTCCATAATGAAAAACTTTACTCTGATTCCATAATTGCTGATAGCATCAGCTGGGTATCGAATCGTGAAAAGCCGGCTGAATTTGAATGTACGGCAAAATTCCGTTACCGTCAGGAAGACCATAAAGTGACCGTTAGTCTTTTAGAAGGCAATAAAGCGAAGGTAACATTTCACGAACCAATTCGGGCCGTTACACCGGGACAAGCCGTTGTTTTTTATAATGGGGATGAATGTCTCGGCGGCGGAACAATTGACGAAGTGTATAAAAATAACCAACGTTTAACGTATGTTGGTTAAAATAATCCCTGACTCCTATTCCCGGAGTCGGGGATTTTTATCTTAAAGAATAAGAAAGTATAAATTTTTGACTTTGAGAATTGTCTAGCTCCTGCGCCCAGCGGCTAGTGTACTTCCCTCACCTCCTTACGATAAGTCAACATCGAAAAGGCTTACGCTCTTCGTGTTTCCTTTATCTCATACGGTGTGCTCCAGTCCATACGCCGCTAAACGGGGCACTTGCTCTTTTCTTATCTTAAAGTGAAAAACGAAATATGATATACTTCCATTTAGGATGGAGTTGACAATAATGGATAAAAACCAATTAGGTGTAAAATACATGCAAGAAGGCAACTGGGAAGAAGCGGCGAAGGCCTTTAATGAGGCGATTGAAGAAAACCCGAAAGACCCTGTTGCCTATATTAATTTCGGCAATGTTCTCTCAGCAGTTGGCGATGATGAAAAAGCATTGAAATTTTACCAAAAAGCAATCGAAATTGATGAAAACGCGGCAGCAGCTTATTACAGTGCCGGAAATCTCTATTTCAGCAGCGACCGTTTTGATGAAGCGAAAAATATGTTTGAAACAGCAATGAAAAAAGGTCTGCAAACAAGTGACAATTACTTTATGTTGGGACTGACACTTGTTCAGCTTGATCAGGTAAAATTCGCACTTCCCTATTTACAAAGAAGTGTTGAGATAAATGAAAAGGACCCGGAGGCACGGTTTCAATATGGATTGTGTCTTGCACAATTAGACTTAATCGATGAATCGATTGTTCAATTTGAAAAATGTATCGAGCTCGATTCCAAGCATTCAGATGCCTATTATAATTTAGGCGTTGCCTATGGATTTAAAGAAAATCCCTCTAAGGCATTAGCCATGTTTGAAAAAGCGCTTGAAATTCAACCGGATCATGTTCTGGCAGGATACGGAAAAAAATTAATCGAGAACGCTAACTAATCATCTTATAAAATCCGGGGGGAGGGGCAGGAAATGGACAAGCAAGACTCACTTGATTTATTTGCCGAGCAGGGGAAATTTGTAAAGGGCAGACCGATTGTAACGATCTTTCATAATGAGCAAAACCTTTACACGGTTTTAAGAATACGGGTAGACGAAACAAATGATCCATATGAGGACAAGGAAGCGGTGATTACCGGTTATTTTCCGAAAATTCATGAGCAGGAAACCTATATCTTTTTCGGGGAATTTAAGGACCATCCTAAATTCGGAATGCAATTTCAAACAAAGCATTTTCGCAAGGATATACCACAAACAAAACAAGGCGTTGCGGCTTATTTATCAAGTGAAATTTTTAAAGGAATAGGCAAGAAGACTGCCGAAAATATCGTGGAAACAATAGGTGAAAACGCGATATCAAAAATTCTTAATCAACCGTCATTACTTGATTCTATTCCCAAGCTTCCTCCTGAAAAGGCTAAATTACTTTATGATACTCTCATGGAGCATCAAGGTTTAGAACAGGTCATGGTGGCCTTAAATCAGTACGGCTTTGGTCCGCAAATCTCGATGCGGATTTATCAGGCTTATAAAGAGCAAACCCTGGATATTATTCAAAAAAATCCGTATCAGCTTGTTGAAGATATTGAAGGAATCGGTTTTGGCAGGGCAGATGAGCTGGGGTATCAGCTGGGGATCTCTGGAAATCACCCTGACCGAATCAAAGCCGCGTGTCTTTATACACTTGAAAATGAAAGCATGCAAACCGGGCATGTCTTCATACAGGCTAAAGACCTACTGGAGCAGGTGAAAAACCTATTAGAAGAGAACAAGCGCGACCTCATTGAATTTTTAGATATATCCAATGAGGTCATTAAGCTTGAAGAAGAGGGTAAATTGATTGGCGAAGAGAAACGCGTTTACCTGCCTTCCTTGTACTATGCGGAAAAAGGGCTTGTTTCGAGTATTAATCGAGTTCTTGAGCAAACCGAGTACACGGACCAATTTCCTGAATCTGAGTTCTTGCTTGTTTTAGGTGACTTAGAGGAAAGGCTTAAGGTCCAATATGCGCCAACGCAAAAAGAAGCAATTCAAACGGCCCTTATGTCGCCAATGCTGATTTTAACAGGGGGACCCGGAACGGGGAAAACCACGGTTATAAAAGGGATAGTCGAGCTCTATGCTGAATTGCATGGCTGTTCATTAGAGCCGAAGGATTATCAAAAAAAGGAAGAGCCCTTTCCATTTTTGCTGGCGGCTCCAACAGGAAGAGCTGCTAAAAGGATGAGCGAATCAACAGGATTACCTGCAGTGACGATCCACCGTTTACTTGGTTTCAACGGAACCGAAGGCTTTGACCATGACGAGACGAGTCCGCTCGAAGGAAAAATTCTCATCGTAGATGAAACATCGATGCTTGATATATGGCTGGCCAATCAGCTTTTCAAAGCGCTTCCCGAAAATATTCAAGTAATTCTCGTTGGTGATGAAGACCAATTGCCATCTGTCGGTCCCGGTCAGGTTTTAAAAGACTTATTGAATTCCGAACGGATACCGACTGTAAGATTATCTGATATTTATCGTCAGGCTGAAGGTTCTTCCATTATCGAGCTTGCCCATGATATTAAAAAAGGTTACTTACCGGCAAATGTATCCCAACAGAAACCTGACCGGTCGTTTATCAAATGTTCATCCGCACAAATTTCTCAAGTAGTTGAAAAAGTCGCCCTTAATGCGAAAAATAAAGGTTATTCTGCAAAAGATATCCAAGTGCTGGCCCCGATGTATAAAGGCCCTGCAGGAATCGACCGCTTAAATGTATTATTGCAAGAAATATTTAACCCTAATCCTGATGGGACAAGAAAAGAGATTACATTTGGTGATGTGAAATATCGAATTGGTGACAAGGTGCTTCAACTTGTGAATCAGCCGGAAAGCAACGTATTTAATGGTGATATCGGTGAAATTATTTCAATTTTTTATGCGAAGGAAAATACGGAAAAACAAGATATGATCCTGATTTCCTTCGAAGGGAATGAAGTGACCTACACTAGACAGGACTTAAATCAAATTACTCATGCCTATTGTTGCTCCGTACATAAATCGCAAGGAAGTGAATTTCCAATCGTTATTTTGCCAATAACAAGAAGCTATTATCGAATGTTAAGAAGAAATTTGATTTATACAGCGATCACGAGAAGCAAGCAGTTTTTGATTTTATGCGGTGAAGAAGATGCATTTAGAATGGGCATCGAACGTGCAGATGAGCAAAATAGACAAACGACTCTTTGCCAAAAGCTTAAAGAGACAATATCAATTTCGATACCCAACCATGAAACCGAAAAATCTACCCAAGATTTATTATTAGAGGAAGAATTAATGCAGGTAGACCCATTGGTAGGAATGGAAAAGGTTACACCTTATGATTTTATGTTAATTGACTGAAACTATAAATGTTCACGGGAGGTGGGATACTCTTTGCGGACATTTTCTTTATTAAAAGGGCAGCCGGTTTTTGAAACAAAGACCGGTACAAAAATTGGTGAAATAACGGATCTATGCATTACGGGCAATGGTACGGTAAAAGGTCTATTGGTAAAAAAAGGCGTTTTCTTCAAACAAACCTTTTTTCTCGACATTCAAAAAGTGGCTTCTTTCGGTTGGGATGGGGTTATGATTGAGGATATCATGCATTTGGAAAAGCTGAAAACAATTCCGGAATATACATTGACACATCAACATTCCTTAGATGGGATTATGATGTTATCGAAGAGTGGAGATTCACTTGGCTTGTTAAAAGATGTATATTTTCAGGAAGAATTGGGCACAATCGTAGGGTACGAAATTACGGATGGTTTCTTTTCGGATATTAAAGAAGGGAAACAAGTTATTGAATCCGAGAAGCCCCCAGCGATCGGAAAGGATGCCATCATCGTAGACGTAAATGAAAACTCGCTGACTAACGAGCCCTTAAAGGGCGGCTCATAAAGCGTTGTTGAATTTATGCTTTCAGAATTTATTGGTATAAATTCTGATTAGTAAACAAAACGTGAGGTGTCTTTTTGTGTTAAAGTGTCCCAATTGTCAGAGCAAGGATATCGGCAAAATTGGTATAAACCAATATTATTGCTGGAATTGTTTTATTGAGCTAACGATTTCCAAAGGCATCATCAATACCCATCAAGTGGAAGAAGACGGGTCACTAAGCTCCTTAGATGACTTGTTTGAAGAAGAAGAGCGTCGTTACACCCTTTAAATAATTCGAAGAGGTGAAACGTATGAATAAAATGATGACCACTGTTATTGCTTTTGGTGCAGGAATGGCAGCATATAATGTTGCACAAAGAAATAATTTGATGTCGGCCCGCAATATGAAACGAGTTCAACGGACAATAAAACGAGCGATATTTTAAATGGTAAGAGGCTGACAAAAGTCAGCCTCTTTTTGTACGGAATGTATAATTCCACCACATGTCTCTAAAAATAACACATAAAAGGAGGCATTGACGTTGGATATTCGTTTAAAATGGTATTATCGCATCGGTTTCTTGCTCCTTTTATTAATCGCCGTTTATGTCTTTTTTAAAATTCGATATGTATGGATGCCGATTTTAGAGGTGTTAGCAGCCATTCTTCTTCCTTTTTTCATTTCAGGCTTCATCACTTATTTGCTTCATCCCATTGTTGAAAAGCTGCATGAAAAAGGAATGCATCGGGGGCTAGCAATATTTTTGATTTATCTTCTTTTTTTTGGCGGCAGCGGATATGCTTTATATAAAGGAATCCCGATATTTATTGATCAATTGAAGGATCTTTCTGAAAGTGCACCCATCTTTGCCGACCAATACCGGAGCTGGATTGACACGATTCAATCCCATACGAGGACATGGCCGGATGGCCTTCAAGGAAAAATGAATGATGGCATCGATGCCTTTGAAAAAAAGCTGGACTCCCTATTAACGATAATGGTAGCAGTATTATTAAAATTTTTAAATTCAGCATTAATTATCATGATTATTCCGTTTATTGCCTTTTATATGTTAAAGGATTTTCATGTGATAAAAAGAGGAGTATGGTATTTAACACCTAAACAGTGGAGACAGCAGGGATCTCGGTTTTTAAGGGATGTGGACGTGTCGTTAGGGAGTTACATAAGGGGACAGCTCCTTGTTTGTGTGCTTATCGGAATAATTTCGGCTCTTTTCTTTTGGATTTTTCATTTAAGGTACCCATTAATTTTAGGCTTTATTGTGGGGGTTACTGATGTCATTCCATATTTCGGGCCGATTATCGGAGCTGTTCCGGCAGTCATTATCGCTGCCACAGTTTCAGTAAAATTAGTGGTAATTACTGTGGTAATTATTATCGTTATCCAATTTCTCGAAGGCAATATTTTATCGCCTTATATTGTTGGAAAGAGTCTGCATATGCATCCGCTGCTTATTATGTTTGCTATCACAGCCGGGGGTGAAATCGGAGGGATTTTAGGACTCATTTTTGCAGTGCCGGCCCTGGTTGTTGTTAAAGTGGGGATCATTCACGCCAAAAATCATTTTATTCAAAACAGGTCGAAGGACCCGTCATCATGATTGATTGACAAACAATTCATCGATGGCTATAATTCGTCTTATAGAATATGTATCTGAAAATGTTGAAGGACCTAAGTATGTTATAGACCATCTGTAGCGCATTTGCGCAGAAGAGAGGAGCTTCCCAGGGTGAAAGAAGCTTTAGATGAAGGATAACAGAAAGCTAATCCCGAGTGCAGCTAATCACTGCCGTATTTGCCGCGTTAAGGCATTTTTGAGAGATGAATACAGTTTTTGTATTCATAATCAGGGTGGTACCGCGAGTTAGCTCTCGTCCCTGCAATAGGGATGAGGGCTTTTTTGTGTTCTTTTTTAAATATAAAGGAGGTTTATCCAAATGAAAAATTTAACCGGATCTCAAATTCGAAGAATGTTTTTAGATTTTTTTAAAGAAAAAGGCCATGCAGTTGAACCAAGTGCATCACTCGTTCCTCATGATGACCCGTCCTTGCTGTGGATTAATAGCGGTGTTGCAACATTAAAGAAGTATTTCGATGGCCGCGTGATACCAGATAATCCAAGAATAACGAATGCACAGAAATCGATCCGGACAAACGACATCGAAAATGTAGGAAAAACAGCCCGCCATCATACATTCTTTGAGATGCTTGGGAACTTTTCCATCGGTGATTATTTCAAAGAAGAGGCAATTGAATGGGCATGGGAGTTTTTAACGGACGATAAATGGATTGGTTTTGAAAAAGAATTATTATCTGTTACAATTCATCCGGAAGACCATGAAGCATTTGAAATTTGGAATAAAACGATTGGAATTCCTGAGGAACGTATAATTCGTCTTGAAGGGAATTTTTGGGATATCGGAGAAGGACCAAGCGGCCCAAACACAGAAATTTTCTATGACCGCGGACAAGAATATGGAGATGATCCAAAAGATCCGGAACTATATCCCGGCGGTGAAAATGATCGTTACCTTGAGGTATGGAACCTAGTATTTTCACAATTTAATCATAATCCTGATGGCACTTATACTCCGCTGCCAAAGAAAAACATTGATACTGGTATGGGATTAGAGCGAATGGCATCTGTTGTTCAAAATGTCCCTACCAACTTTGATACTGATTTATTTATGCCGACCATTCGGGCAACGGAAGAAATTTCAGGAGTAAAATACGGTGTAGACAAAGAACAGGATATTGCGTTTAAAGTTATTGCTGACCATATTCGTACGGTTGCTTTTGCTGTAGGCGACGGGGCGCTTCCTTCAAACGAAGGCCGCGGATATGTTTTACGCCGTTTGCTTCGACGAGCTGTACGGTATGCAAAGCAGATCAACATTAATCGTCCGTTTATGTATGAGCTAGTCCCGGTAGTAGGGGAAATCATGCATGACTTTTATCCTGAGGTAAAAGAAAAATCTGATTTTGTTCAAAAAGTAATTAAGAATGAGGAAGAGCGTTTCCACGAAACTCTTCATGAAGGTTTAGCAATTTTGGCCAGTGTTATTAAAAAGGAAAAGGAAAAAGGCAGCGATATCATCACCGGAGCTGATGTATTCCGCCTTTATGACACTTACGGATTCCCTGTTGAATTAACGGAAGAATACGCAGGCGAAGAGGGCATGAAAATTGATCATTCCGGTTTTGAAACAGAAATGGAGCAGCAGCGTGAGCGTGCCCGTGCAGCACGTCAAGATGTTGATTCCATGCAGGTGCAAGGCGGAGTGCTCGGCGATCTGAAAGTTGAAAGCGTATTTGTTGGTTATGACCTGCTTGAGACAAGTTCAACTGTGTTAGCCATTATTAAAAATGGTGAACTTACAGATGAAGCAGTAAATGGTGAGGAAGTACAGCTTATACTTGATGTGACACCATTTTATGCAGAAAGCGGCGGCCAAATCGCTGACCGTGGTAATTTAGAGGGGGATGGCGTAACTGTTTCCGTTAAGGATGTACAAAAAGCTCCAAATGGACAAAATCTTCACAAAGCAATTGTTAAAACCGGAACTCTTAAAACCAACCAAAAAGTGAATGCAACAATTGACGGAGAAAATCGGGTGAAAATTATCAAAAATCATACCGCTACCCATCTTCTCCATCAAGCATTAAAAGATGTCCTTGGGAATCACGTCAATCAAGCCGGTTCCCTAGTTGACCCGGATCGATTACGGTTTGATTTCTCTCATTTTGGCCAAGTGAAGCCTGAAGAACTGGATCAAATTGAAAAAATCGTTAACGAAAAAATTTGGAAAAACATTGAAGTCGATATCAATTTGAAACCAATTGCCGAAGCAAAAGCAATGGGAGCAATGGCTCTCTTTGGTGAAAAATATGGCGATATTGTCCGCGTGGTTAGGGTTGGGGATTATAGCCTTGAGCTTTGCGGCGGCTGTCATGTTCCGAATACATCTGTGATTGGTCTATTTAAGATTGTGTCTGAAGGTGGAATTGGAGCAGGAACGCGAAGGATCGAAGCGGTAACAGGTGAATCGGCATACCGGTTATTAAATGAACAAGTTGCCCTTTTAAAAGATGCAGCCGAAAGACTGAAAACCAATCCTAAAGATATCCTTAGCCGAATCGACGGGTTAACCGGCGAAATTAAGCAGCTTCAGCGTGAAAACGAATCCCTAGCTACCAAACTCGGAAATATCGAAGCAGGCAACCTCGTTTCTAAAGCCAAGGAAATTGATGGCGTAACTGTTTTAGCTGCTAAGGTTCAAGCTGCCGATATGAATAACCTGCGGAACATGGCTGACGATCTAAAGCAAAAGCTTGGTTCAGCCGTCATTTTACTGGGCAGTGCGAATGAAGGAAAAGTAAACTTAATCGCTGCTGTTACAAAGGATTTAAATGACAAAGGCTTCCATGCAGGGAAACTTGTTAAAGAAGCAGCTGCTATTTGCGGAGGCGGCGGAGGCGGTCGTCCGGATATGGCACAAGCCGGCGGTAAAGATCCTGAAAAACTTGATTCAGCCATTCAATTCGTCGATGAGTGGGTAAAATCCATTTGATAATAGTACAAAGTAGTGTAAAATGTAGGTAACTAATACAATTCTCTCCTCTAAAAAAATGCGAGGTGCATGAAATGAGCTCATTCGATAAAACGATGCGATTTAATTTTCCTGAAGAGCCTTTTGAACATGATGTAAATGATGTTCTTTTTCAAGTTTATGAAGCCTTGCTGGAAAAAGGATATAATCCTATCAATCAAATTGTAGGTTACCTATTGTCCGGAGACCCAGCATATATCCCAAGACATCGGGATGCACGCAATATTATCCGGAAGCTTGAACGGGATGAAATTATTGAAGAGTTGGTTAAATCCTATCTAAAAAAACAACGAGAGGGTTAAGGAATGCGCATATTGGGATTGGATGTAGGCTCTAAGACAGTTGGTGTTGCTCTAAGCGATGAACTGGGATGGACTGCCCAGGGCCTTAAAACTCTCAAAATCAATGAAGAAAAGCAGGAGTTTGGTTTTGATGAAATTGGTCAATTAATAAAAGAGTATCAAGTTAGCCAAGTTGTCATCGGGTTGCCCAAAAATATGAACGGTACAATTGGACCGCGTGGTGAAGCAAGTCAGAAATTTGCCAGTGAAATCGAAAGACAATACGAAGTTCCGACCGTTTTATGGGATGAGCGCTTAACAACAATGGCAGCGGAGCGTGTTTTGCTGGAAGCAGATGTGAGCAGAAAAAAACGGAAAAAAGTCATTGATAAAATGGCTGCAGTGATGATACTGCAAGGCTATCTTGATAGCAAAAATTAATGAGGTGAAAAAATGGATCACGGAGAAAATAATATTACAGTCGTAGATGAAGATGGCAATGAACAATTATGTGAAGTGCTCTTCACATTTGATTCAGAGGAATTTAAAAAGTCATATGTTTTGTATTATCCGGTAGGTGCAGAAGAGGACGATTCAGATGATATTGAAATTCATGCCTCTTCCTTTATTCCAACTGAAGACGGTGAAGATGGCGAATTAATGCCGATCGAAACAGACGAGGAATGGGATATGATTGAAGAGATGCTCAATACCTTCCTGGAAGAACAAGACGCCGAAGAATAGAACAGAAATATAGAAGAACCGGTCTTTAAATGGCCGGTTCTTTTTTTGTTTATGCTATTATTCACCGCAAAAAACGTCAAATTACTGGATAAATTGACATTTTTCACGCCTTATGCTGAAATAATTATGATGCGTATATTATAATTATTTACAAATAATAATGAATATTCGTGAAAGATGTATTTTAGTTTTCACTGGTCAAAATGAGGGGGAGTTCAATGGCAACAGACGGAAAAGAAAATAATAAAGATATTATTCGGCAAAAATTACTGGAACATCAAGGTGAAGCGAAGATTGTTAGGAAAATAGTCATGATAATCTCACTGGTCATTATTTTATTGATCGCCCTAATTGGCGGCGCGGGATATCTATACATTCACTCTTCACTGAAACCGGTTGATCCAAAAAGTAAAGTAGTCAAAAAGGTAGATATTCCAATCGGATTCTCGGTAGCAGGAATTGGCGAAAAATTAGAAGCAGAGGGAATTATTAAAAACGCAAAAGTTTTTAAATACTATGTAAAATTAAAAAATGAAGGCGGTTTTATGGCAGGTGAATACGAATTAAGTCCTTCAATGGATATCCCTGAAATCCTTAATCGCTTGAAAACCGGTAAAGTCCTGCAAAAAGCGGCATTTAAAATAATCATACCTGAAGGACAGCAATTACAGGAAATTGCTCATATTATGGCAAAGGCTACAAAGAAAACAGATGATGAAATATTTAAAGGACTAAATGACAAGGCATTAATTAATAAGCTAATGGTTAAATATCCCGATTTATTAACAAGTGAGATTATGAATAGCAAAGTAAAGTACCCATTAGAAGGGTATTTATTCCCTGCCACCTATTCTTTTTATAAACCGAATCCAACTGTGGAAGAAATGGTTACGGCGATGCTTGATAAAACACAAACAGTTTTAGCTGATTATTCACAAGAAAGTAAGGACAAACATCTCTCAGTTCATCAATTATTAACCATGGCTTCATTAATCGAGGAAGAGGCAACTGCAAAAGCTGACAGGAAAAAGATTTCAAGTGTTTTCTTTAATCGCCTGAAAAAGGGAATGCCATTGCAAACGGACCCTACTGTTCTTTATGCGGAAGGGAAGCATAAAGAGAGAGTTTTATACCAGGATTTAGAAGTGAACTCACCCTATAATACTTACAAAAATACTGGGCTCCCTCCTGGCCCGATTTCAAATGCAGGGAAGGTTTCAATTGAAGCTGCGTTAAATCCAGATAACACGGATTATCTTTATTTTCTTGCGGCACCTGATGGAAGCATCATTTTTACCAAAACACTTGAAGAACATAACCAGGAAAAAGCAAAGTTTATTTCCAATAAAAAATAAAAGAGTCTAAAGGAGGATTGTTAGCATTCCTCCTTTTTTTGTGATAAAATAATTCAAGTGTTTAATAAATAATCTATAGCGTTACTCACAGTTAGTTACTTGGAGGCATTTCCTGCCTAAACGAATTCACTTGGAATCCGATTTCGGGTGAGCCGTAAGTTTTCTGTGAACGCTATTTTTTCATGTCTAAAGATCATTTATATAGATTAGAGGTGAGCGCAGCTTGTTAAATGAGAAGCTGCATTCTTATATTGAAGGTCTTATTTCCGAACGCAATCCATTGCTTATGGAAATGGAGGAATACGCAAAAAATCATAATGTTCCAATTATGGAGTTGGCGGGAATTGAAACGATGCTTCAATTACTGCGGATCCATCATTCGAAAAATATTCTTGAGGTGGGAACTGCGATTGGGTATTCAGCATTAAGAATGGCCTATGCTTTACCCGATGCGAGGATTGTAACGATTGAAAGGGACGAGGACCGTTTGCGGCAAGCGGAGGATTTTATCAACCGATCCGGAATCAGTGATCAAATTACCCTGATCAAGGGTGATGCACTCGAAGTAGAAGAGTCCGTAGGTGTACACGCACTCTATGACGTTATTTTTGTTGACGCAGCTAAAGGTCAATATAAAAAATTCTTCGAGATTTATTCAAAGTATCTTCATGAGGATGGAATCATTATTACGGACAATGTTTTATTTAAGGGTTTAGTGGCCGAAACTGAGGTTGAATCCAAGAGAATCCGCAATCTTGTGAAAAAAATAGATGAATTTAACCATTGGTTAATGTCACATCCTGATTATTATTCAGTAATCCTGCCTGTAGGGGATGGGGTTGCGATTAGCAAAAAAAGAGGTGAAGTCAAATGAAAAAACCTGAACTATTAGTAACACCACTTACTATTGATGATATATTGCCGCTCTCTGAAGCAGGTGCAGACGCGTTTGTTGTAGGTGAACAGCGTTATGGTTTACGGCTCGCGGGTGAATTTAACCGAAAAGAAGTGCAAAAAGCTGTAGAACTAGCTCACTCAAAAGGGAAAAAAGTTTATCTAGCCATGAATGCTATATTTCATAATGAGAAAATTGAAGAATTAAGTGAATATATTCGTTTTGCAGTAGAGACATCTGCAGATGCAATTATTTTTGGTGACCCTGCTGTTTTAATGGTTGCAAGGGAAACGGCACCTTCGATGAAACTTCATTGGAGTACAGAAACAACAGGAACCAACTGGTACACTTGTAACTATTGGGGAAGAAAAGGAGCAAAAAGAGCTGTACTTGCCCGTGAAATTAATATGGATTCAATCGTTGAAATGAAAGAGAATGCTGAAGTTGAAATTGAAGTACTGGTACACGGAATGAGCTGCATGTTTCAATCCAAACGATCTCTTCTCGGCAATTATTACGAGTATCAAGGAAAAGTAATGGAAATTGAGAATCGTAAAATGCAGGAAAATATGTTTTTACATGATAAGGAACGTGGTAATAAATATCCGATTTTTGAAGATGAAAACGGAACGCACATCATGAGCCCGAATGATATTTGTATAATCGATGAACTGCAGGAGATGTTAGAAGCCGGTGTCGACTCTTTTAAAATTGATGGGATATTGAAAAGTCCTGAATACATTCTTGCCGTAACAAAAGCATACAAAGAGGCTATCGACTTGTATTTCGAAGATCCGGACCTCTATGAGGACAAAAAAGATGCGTTATTATCATCAATCGAGGAAATTCAGCCGAAAAGCCGTCAACTGGATACAGGTTTCTTTTTCAAGGAAACGGTCTATTAATATCAATTTTAGAAAAGGAGGTAGCTAATCGTGAGTGCAGTTAAAGATAAAATTTCTAAAATTATCGATGGAAAGCGTGTAATTGTGAAGAAGCCGGAACTTCTTGCTCCGGCCGGTAATCTTGAAAAATTGAAAATTGCTGTTCAATATGGGGCAGATGCCGTATTTCTCGGCGGTCAAGAATATGGCCTTCGCTCAAACGCCGATAATTTTACGTTTGAAGAAATGAAAGAAGGCGTAGAGTTTGCCAAGAAATATGGTGCTAATATTTACGTTACAACGAATATTTATGCCCACAATGAAAATATTGAGGGCTTAGAGGAATATCTTCTTGGATTAAAAGAGGCCGGTGTAGCAGGAATTATTGTCGCTGACCCGTTAATTATTGAAACTTGCCGTAAGGTGGCTCCGGAAATAGAAATCCATTTAAGTACGCAGCAATCCCTTTCTAACTGGAAAGCTGTCCAATTTTGGAAAGAGGAAGGGTTGGAGCGTGTGGTTCTAGCCCGTGAAACAAGTGCGGAAGAGATTAAGGAAATGAAGGAAAAGGTGGATATTGAGATTGAAACCTTTATCCATGGTGCCATGTGTATCGCGTATTCCGGACGCTGTACATTAAGTAATCATATGACAGCAAGGGATTCTAACCGCGGCGGCTGCTGCCAATCATGCCGCTGGGATTATGACCTTTATAAATTGGAAGGCAATGAAACAGAGCTGCCTTTGTTCGAAGAAAATGATGCTCCTTTCGCCATGAGCCCGAAGGATCTTAATTTAATTCAAGCGATTCCGCAAATGATTGAGCTAGGAATTGATAGCTTAAAAATTGAAGGCAGAATGAAGTCTATACATTATATCGCTACCGTGGTTAGTGTTTATCGTAAGGTTATTGATGCCTATTGTGCCGACCCCGATAACTTCGTTATTAAGCGTGAATGGTTGGAAGAACTGGACAAGTGTGCGAACCGTGAAACAGCACCGGCATTTTTTGAAGGTGTGCCCGGGTATAAAGAGCAAATGTTTGGTAATCATAGCAAGAAGACAAAGTTTGAATTTGTTGGTCTTGTGTTAGATTATAATGCTGAGACACAGATGGTTACCCTGCAGCAGCGAAACCATTTTAAACCGGGAGAAGAAGTAGAATTCTTCGGACCGGAAATTCAAAACTTTACTCATGTGATTGAAAAGATATGGGATGAAAAAGGTAATGAACTGGACGCAGCAAGACATCCACTTCAAATTGTACAATTTAAATTGGACAAACCGGTTTACCCTAACAACATGATGCGAAAGGAGAACTAGGTTGATGCGCAAACCGGTTGTTATTGGTGTAACCGGCGGCTCCGGCTCCGGAAAGACCAGTGTTACAAAAGCAATTTATGATAGCTTTAAGGGACATTCCATTTTAATGATTGAACAGGATTATTATTATAAAGATCAAAGCGATTTGCCATTTGAGGAGCGTCTCAAAACGAATTATGATCATCCGCTTGCCTTTGATAATGATTTACTTATTGAACATATTGAAAAACTATTACGGTTTGAATCGATTGCGAAACCGGTTTATGATTATTCACTGCACACTAGGTCAGAAAAAATCATTCCAGTCGAACCGAAAGATGTTATTATTTTAGAAGGAATACTTGTTCTTGAAGATGAGCGCCTTAGAAATTTAATGGACATTAAATTATACGTAGACACGGATGCAGACCTAAGAATCATCCGTCGATTATTGCGTGATATTAAAGACCGTGGCCGGACAATGGATTCAGTGATTGAACAATATGTGAATGTTGTCCGTCCAATGCATAACCAATTTATCGAACCAACCAAGCGCTATGCAGATATCATAATCCCTGAAGGCGGGCATAACCATGTTGCGATCGATTTAATGGTCACAAAAATTCAAACAATTCTTGAACAAAAGTCAATTTTATGAAACAATAGCAAAAGATAACCTAATTTAGTCCATAATGGATAAATATTTTTACCCGCGCGCCCTTATATACTAGGACGCGCTCCTATGCATTTGTGAGAGTGGCATAGTACCTACATACCTACATACACGATTCTTTGGGGGATTGTGAAGACTAGAAGGAGTGAGAGTTTTGGCTGCAGAAAAAGTATTTCCAATGACACAGGCAGGTAAAGACAAACTTGTACAGGAGCTTGAATACTTAAAATCCGTTAAACGGAAAGAAGTTGTTGAAAGAATTAAAATTGCCAGAAGCTTCGGTGATTTATCGGAAAACTCAGAGTACGATTCTGCAAAAGAAGAACAAGCTTTTGTTGAGGGACGTATTACTACACTGGAAAATATGATTCGTAATGCTAAGATTATTGAAGAAAGTGAAATGACAAGTGATTCAGTAGCATTAGGAAGATCGGTTACTTTTGTTGAACTACCTGATGGTGAAGAAGAAACGTATACCATTGTCGGAAGTGCCGAGGCAGATCCGTTTGAAGGGAAAATTTCGAACGATTCTCCAATTGCAAAAAGCTTATTAGGTAAAAAAGTTGGCGACCAAGTATCCGTTCAAACACCCGGCGGTGAAATGAGCGTCAGAATCGTTACTATAAAGTAATTGAAGCGTTATCAAGGTTAAAAAAGCAAAACCTCGTCAAAACTTTTGACGAGGTGTTTTTTTATGTTGAAAAGGCGCGCAATAGGATGGCTAATTATCTGTATAACCTGCTATATCTTGCTTTTAGTAAGACTAATGCAAATTCAGTTATTTGAAACAAAGACCTTTTCTAAGCACAATATTAATTTATTGGAGGAAAGTGTTCATCAAAGAACACAGGAAGTGGTCATTGATAATGGCAGAGGGAATTTTCTTGATCGAAATGGCAATATGCTCACACATAAAAAGGTACCTGTACTGGTTCTTTTTCCCTTTTTAAAAAAAATGGAATGGAGCATTAACAAAGTTTCCTCAATAGCCGGGATTCCCGGTAAATTTCTAAAGCAAGCCGTTGAAAACGCCAAAAAGCCTTTTGCTTATGGTGATCCGAATCCTCTAGAGCTGACAGCTTCTCAGATGGAAAGAATAAATGCGTTAAAGATACCCGGTGTCTTTGCTATTGAAAAGAAATATGAACGTTCAACGGTTCCTGCTGAGCAGGTAATTGGTTTAACTGGTGAAAATCCGCAAGAATTAAAAAGACGCTATTCAAATAAAGACCTTTCGGAACAAACATTAATCGGCGTATCAGGACTTGAGGAAAGCTTTGATGAATTTCTGCTTCCCGAGGGTAAATCAAAGCTTGTTTATCATGTTGACGGGGATGGAGCGCCATTGTTTGGTATTAATGTCAGGTATGTTGACCCGGCAAATCCGTTTTATCCGGTCAATGTACGAACAACGATAGATAAAGACCTGCAGCAAAAAGCAGAGGATTTAGTTGATCAATATCATGTAAGTAAAGGCGGACTGGTCCTCCTTAATATTGAGGACAATAGTGTCTTAGCGTCTGCATCACGTCCAAAGATTAATAAGAATAACCCCTATAACGGTGGAATTACAAATGAGATGGTAAAACAGCAAATCATGGGTTCCGTTTTTAAAACCGTGGTAGCTGCCGCGGCAATTGATTATAGTCTTGATAGTTCATCACGTCTTTTTGATTGCAGCAAAAAAATAAATGGAGATCCTGAATTGAAATATAATTATGGCATGCTGAATTTTACTGATAGCTTTGCAAGAAGCTGCAATCGTACTTTCGGTGAGCTTGCAAAAGATCTCCAAAAAATGGACCCTCATCTTTTAGAAAAATATGCTGCAAAGTTGTCATTAACCGGGCCGGTAGGCTGGCAAGGGAATGTTTATCATACCAGCGACTTCAAACAAATTGCTGATGAAGAGATAGGTAGAATATTTTTAACCGATGATGCAAGAAAGGATCCTAATTATGCAGGGATGTCCGGAATTGGACAGCATGAGGTCCGTGCTACCCCTTTAGCAGTAGCCAATATGATGGCCGCGATTGCAAGAGGCGGAAAAAAAGAAATGGTTAGAGTAGCCTCGAAAATTGAGTATAAAAACGGTACAACTATGGTGAATTTCCCTGAGGAGGAAATAAAGGGTGATTCAATTTCACCATATACGGCAATGAAGCTGCAAAAACTACTAAGGGAAGTGGTCCTAAATCCGAATGGGACAGGAAAATGGTTTCAGAACCTTCCTTATGATGTTGCAGGAAAATCAGGTACAGCAGAAACAGGAAAGTATATGAATGGAAAGCAGTTCTATAATAAATGGTTCGCCGGTTATTTTCCATACAAAAATCCAAAATATGCGCTTGTAGCAGTTAATTTGGATGTATCGGATAATGAGGGCGGTGTGAATTCATTATTTGCAGATATGGTGAGGATGTTGTATGACAAAGATAAAGGACAGTAGAAGTGGGAAGGTTTTCCTTCCAAGTTCTTAGGAAAACATGTTAGAATATTCACAGCCTTATTTTTTAGGAGGGATTTAAGTTGAGTAAGGATTTGCAATCCGGTTCACGTTCGGGGAGTCGGGCTAAAAGAAAGAAAACAAATATCATACTGAATGGCTTAATTGTTATCGTGCTTGCCTTAATTATCTTTGTTGCATACAATATTTTTTCATCAGGTAATGACAAAGCATCGACAAACAAGGTAAGTTCTGCTGGTGCACAAAAGCAGACTTTACATAAAGAAAGCAAAAAAAGTAGTACTGCTGCAAAGGATAATAACAGCTCCGACAATACATCCTCAGGTAATGCTAATGCTGAACAAAGCACTGAGGCTTCCACTCCGGGAACTGTGGACAATTCACAGGCTGTGGTTACAGAAGGCGGCAGCACTCCAAATGTCACTAAATCAGTAGAAAATCCGGATTGGAAACCTGTGGGCACTTCACAGACAGGTCAGCATACCCCTGTTTATGATTCCAGTTCAACTGATTGGCAGGAAATGTTAAGTGCGATATCCTATGCGACGGGATTAGATCAGAGCAATATGACGGTTTGGTTTTTGGGCAGGGATAAATCTACAGGCAGCGGTTCTGTCGGCACCGTCTCCTCCAAAGATAAACAACAAAAATATAAAGTGTACATTCAATGGGTTGATGGACAGGGATGGAAACCAACCAAAGTGGAAGTCCTTTCAGATATCCGAAGGTAACTAATAGGATGGATCCTAAACTGATCCATCCTATTTCTTTTTAAAATGAACGACTGCTGTAAAATATGTTTGACCGTTTTCGTTAACATGCATTTGATGTGATACAGAATGTACACCAAGTAAGATTGCTCTGTTTTCTTCAATTTGTCCTTCAATTTTCTTTTGCAATGTTTTAAGGTTATTGGCTTCAAAAAATTCAACCTTATCGTCTATAAAATCTATTTGAAAATTCATAAGCTCCCCCTTTCTTCTGGTTATATTTTAGAGATTTCTCCCGATACAATCAACGTATTTGTTGAATTAATGTAGCGGATATGTTAAGTTGGAACAGGTTTTTAATTAATTCATAGTATACATATAGATATTCAAGTAATTGCCCGCTATGGCAACATCCTTTCAAAAGGTGGTAAAATAGTGTTTGCGGATATGATGTATGAATCCGAGGAAGATTATAAACGTTCAATCGTAAAAGCAAAAAGTGAAGGCTTTCATAACCTGGCAAATGATTTGGAAACTGAATATTATACGACAATTCCAGTACTTAAGAATAGATTAGAAAATAACAGTTTAAGCGTTACGGTTAAGCGCTGCAACGATTTTGTCCGGTTAATGGAAGGCGTAAAACAATAAGAAAGAGGTTTAGCAATGAAAATCGCCATCATTGGAGCAATGGAAGAAGAAGTAACTTTACTGCGGGATAACATAGAAGAAAGGACAACGGAGACGGTAGCAGAGTGTGAATTTACCTTTGGCAAGATGCACGGTGCAGATGTAATTTTACTTCGCTCCGGGATTGGTAAGGTTAATGCGGCCATGTCCACCACAATCCTCCTTGAAAAATATAAGCCTAACTGCATTATCAATACAGGATCAGCCGGCGGCTATAATCCATCACTAAATGTCGGTGATGCCGTTATTTCAACGGAGGTTCGTCATCACGACGTGGATGTTACGGCCTTTGGATATGAATACGGTCAAGTTCCGCAATTACCTGCTGCATTTTTGGCGGATGAAAAATTGGTGTCAATTGCTGAGGCAGCTTCGAAGGAAATTGAAGATATTCAAATTGTAAAAGGTTTAATTGCAACAGGGGATTCGTTCATGAGTGACCCGGTAAGAGTGGATTTTGTTCGAACTAAGTTTGAGAATCTACAGGCTGTTGAAATGGAAGCTGCAGCCATTGCTCAAGTGGCACATCAGTTTAATGTCCCTTTTGTTATTATTCGTTCCCTATCTGATATAGCAGGTAAAGAATCGGATGTATCGTTTGATCAATTTCTTGATAAGGCTGCACTTCATTCTGCTACCCTCGTCATGAAAATGGTAGCATCCTTAAGTTAATTAGCAGAAGGAGTTAGAATATGAAGGTTTATAAAAATGTCCATGAATTAATCGGCCACACACCAATCGTAGAAATTACCCAATTTTCATTGCCTGAAGATGTTCGGATGTTTGCAAAACTGGAATTCATGAACCCCGGAGGCAGTGTAAAAGACCGGCTGGGAGTGGAGCTGTTAAGAGATGCTTTTGCAAGTGGAAAGTTACGTGCCGGTGGTACGGTTATTGAACCAACGGCGGGAAATACAGGAATTGGCTTAGCCCTGGCAGCGATAAATAAAGGGGTTAAGGTTATTTTATGCGTTCCTGAAAAGTTCAGTATCGAAAAGCAGGACTTAATGAAAGCATTAGGAGCAAGAATAGTTCATACACCTACCGAAAAAGGGATGAAAGGAGCCATCGCTAGAGCAGAGGAGCTGCTTGAAGAAATCCCTAATTCGTATTGTCCGCAGCAATTTGCCAATCCGGCCAATCCTGAGACCTATTATAAGACGCTTGGACCCGAACTTTGGGAACAAATGAATGGGAAGATTGATATCTTTGTTGCCGGTGCGGGTACGGGCGGTACATTTATGGGCACGGCTCGATATTTAAAGAATAAGAACCAGGATATTAAGACAGTAATTGTTGAACCGGAAGGCTCCATCTTAAATGGCGGGGAATCCGGTCCACATAAAACAGAGGGCATTGGAATGGAATTCCTTCCCGGATATATGGACCCGGCGTACTTTGATTCTATTCATACGATTTCCGATGAAGTTGCATTCAAACGCGTGAAAGAATTAGCAGAGAAAGAAGGACTTCTTGCAGGCAGTTCATCTGGCGCAGCCTTCGAAGCAGCGTTATTAGAGGCAAAAGCAGCAAAGCCGGGGACCAATATCATAGTTTTATTCCCAGATGGCAGTGAGCGATACTTAAGTAAAAAGATTTTTGAAGGAGGTATTTAGTTTGAAAAGAAAAACTCAATTAATTCACGGCGGCATTAGTAATGACCCTGCCACTGGCGCGGTGACTTTTCCCATTTATCAAGTAAGCACCTATAAACAAGAAGGTGTAGGCGGTCATAAAGGCTTCGAATATTCAAGAACGGGCAACCCGACCAGAAATGCACTTGAAGAGTTAATTAAAGATATTGAAGGCGGAAAAGCCGGTTTTGCATTTGGTTCAGGAATGGCGGCAATTACAGCCGTTATTATGCTTTTCAATAGCGGTGATCATGTCATTTTAACTGATGATGTATATGGTGGAACGTTTCGGGTTATGACGAAGGTATTGAACCGCTTTGGTATTGATTCCACTTTTGTTGATACAAGCAATTTGGAGAATATCACAAGCGAAATTAGACCAAATACAAGAGCCATTTATTTAGAAACACCGACTAACCCGCTATTAAAGGTTACAGATATTGAAGCAGCAGCAAAGCTTGCAAAAGAACATAATCTGTTGACTATCGTTGATAATACTTTCTCAACTCCATACTGGCAAAATCCAATCGAGCTTGGTGCCGATATTGTTTTGCATAGTGCCACTAAATACCTTGGCGGTCATAGCGATGTCGTCGCGGGCTTAGTTGTTGTTAATAGTGACGAGCTTGCAAATGATCTTCACTTTGTGCAAAATTCAACAGGCGGTATTTTAGGTCCACAGGATTCTTTTTTGTTAATCCGGGGAATTAGAACATTAGGTATTCGCTTAGAAGAAATGGAAGCCAATACTGCAGCAATTGTTGAATTTTTAAATGGACATCCAGGCGTTAAAAAAGTATATTATCCAGGCCTTGAAACCCATCCAAACCATGAAATAGCCAAAAAACAAGCACGTGGTTTTGGCGGAATGGTTTCATTTGATGTTGGAAGTGCGGAAAATGCCGACAAACTGCTAAGTAAGGTCCACTATTTTACGTTAGCGGAAAGTCTTGGTGCAGTTGAAAGCTTAATTTCTGTTCCGGCAAGAATGACACATGCTTCGATACCGGCAGAACGCAGAGCAGAATTAGGAATCACCGATGGCCTAGTGCGCATCTCGGTTGGCCTTGAGGATGCTGAAGATTTAATTGAGGATTTAAAACAAGCATTAGAATCATAATTTTCTTGCCCGGCTCAAATGAAGCCGGGCTTTCTGACTTTCCTGCTTTTCTATTATTTACATTCTCTTTAACGCTGGATTCTATGTTAAAGTAGTTAAGTAGATTTTTAGAAAAGCAGGTGATGAACGTGAAAGCTCAAGCAAAAAATCTAATTGAAAAAATGGTGGACTATAAACGATTCGCAACGGTGTTATTAGCTGTCGGTGCTTTTTTCTATTTAGGAGTCATTATTCCAAATGAAACAAGGAGTACGGCAGATTTAAATATAATGATTCTTTCATCCATGTCCTTTTTGGCAGTATCGATATTATTTTTCATCCAATCAAAGCAATGCCAAATAAAGTTGTCAGAAATGGTAGATGACCAAGATATGCAAATGAAAAAATAAGTGTTCCCTTTTTGGGCACTTATTTTTTTTTGCCTATTTTTAAAAAATTCACAAAACTGGTTTACAAATCGGTCGCGTATGGATATAATTACCATAGTTAGTTAAAAATTCCGAAGGAGGTCGAAGAACATGATGGTAACATATACATGGGCAAAAACTTTATATCTGAATATGATGCATTCGACCAGACAGGAATGGATTGCTTAACAGTTTAGTTACAATACATATCCATGCCGCAGGAAGAATGACGCTTTGCGGTATTTTTGTGTCTAAAAACAAGCCGCGGGGAGGAGTACTTCTTGCGGCCTTTTTGCGCCCTTTTTCCTCGCAATTTGGATGTTGATTGCATAAATTGGAAATGTTGTTGGAGGGTTTTGCAAACATTAAAGGAGGTGAATATAAATGACCCTGAATATATTATTCTTTTCGATTACGATTAAAAAACGATTGCTAAGTTTTGAAGAAGCTGAACATCAGGAAATGGTAGAAAAGCTTTATGAGCAAAACAAAGATCGTCAAATTTTCATTCAGCATTTCTTGTAATGATCATGAGAACTTTTCTTAAAAGGAGGTGTAAAAAATGACCATGAATATATTATTCTTTTCGATTACGATAAAAAAACGGCAATTGAGCCTTGAAGATGCTGCGCATCAAGAGATGGTTGAAAAACTTTATGAACAGAACAAGGACCGTCAAATCTTCATGCGCAACTTTATGTGAGTAGAAAAAAATCGATAAAAGGAAGGGTGGTTATAAAAATGATAATGTTTCTAATGCAAGGACGAGGGGCTAGCCTGTGGGATATGAAAGATACCACCTAACGAAATGATGAAATAGGAGGAGCCGAAATGCCGGTGCATATTTTATTTTTATCACTTTTCTTTCGACTAAAGAAAAAAGATTTACAATGATAACATAAGTATAAGTTTTTGCTAAGGGCTTGAAATATTTGTTGACAAAATGTTCACAATCCTTAAAGCTAGATACTGTGAAAATATGATAAATTCAAATTAGCATGATCAATTTTAAGGGGTGGAGAATATGTTATTTATGGTTGTGATGTCTTTCGTCATTACCGGGGTGATTGGCTGCGTGATTTCAGCAGAAGTAAGTGCAAAATAGCAATGTAAAAGCATTGGCCTTGTATTAAGGTTAATGCTTTTTTTTATGAAAAATTTATTATTCTTTTTTAAATAATATACAATGGACAGACACAATCTCACCTCTCCCTTCATAGGAATTAGTTATAGGCGATAGTCTAAGGAAAGTTGGGGTGGAAGTAAATGGCTGGAATTTTTACAGCTCTCGGGTATTTAGTAAAAGAGTTTTTATTTCTAGTCTCATATGTGAAAAATAATGCTTTTCCTCAACCCCTTTCTGCTGCAGAAGAACGAAAATACCTACGCTTAATGGCAGAGGGAGATTCACATGCCCGCAATATGTTAATCGAACATAATTTACGTCTGGTTGCACACATAGTAAAAAAATTCGAAAATACCGGGGAGGATTCGGAGGATTTAATATCGATCGGAACAATTGGTTTAATTAAAGCGATTGAAAGCTATTCAGAGGGGAAAGGCACAAAGCTTGCCACCTATGCGGCCCGATGTATTGAAAATGAAATCCTCATGCATTTGCGTGCTCTTAAGAAAACGAAAAAAGATGTATCATTGCATGACCCGATCGGCCAAGATAAAGAAGGAAATGAAATATCGCTGATTGATGTTCTCAAGTCTGAATCAGAGGACGTAATTGATACGATTCAATTAAACATGGAGTTGGAAAAAATTAGACAGTATATTGATGTGCTTGATGAACGGGAAAAAGAAGTGATTATCGGCCGATTTGGGCTTGATCTGCAAAAAGAAAAAACCCAGCGGGAAATTGCTAAGGAGCTGGGAATATCGAGAAGCTATGTTTCCAGAATTGAAAAACGCGCGCTTATGAAAATGTTCCATGAATTTTATCGGGCGGAAAAAGAGCGGAAAAAAAATCGCTAATGATGTTCACACAAAAAAATAGAGCAGGAGATTACTCCTGCTCTATTTTTCCGTCTTTTAAAAGTGTGCTCCAGTTTTTACCTCTATCTAAAGATTCATATAAATCATTTTTATAGGTAGTAAAGGCAATTTGATTTTCATTTTTTGGGTTAACAGCTATATAGGTGATGGGATTATCTTGGTCAAGAAAAGGAATTGCTATATTTCCTTGTTCACCAGTTTTGGGATTCGCTGTGTTTAATAATATATTATAATTTTCAACAACACTCGAATACAAAATGCGATCCCCTGAAAAAGTGAGGGCGGTCACCATAAACGGACCTGCTGTGAGCTTCATCGTATTTCCGTTATCTTCAGAGTAGTAAATTCCGGCCCTAGTGGCCATTGCCATAATATCCCCGTTTTTAGGATGCACAGCAATCATACCAAGTGAATCGGATTTGAAATTCTTTAAAGTGCTCTTTTTCCAAGTTTTTCCATCATCCGTTGAATAGTTTACACCGTAATTCAAATCTTTGTCCTGCTGTTCATTCAGGACATATATATCCTTTCCGGAAAAGCTGGCCGAAATGAAATGAAAGTTGTTTTTACCATAAAACGCGATATTTTTTAGTGTTTTTCCTTTATCCGTGCTTTCTACTAAGCCAAGGGGATCCTTCAGATCTGTTCCTTTTCGCGGATGCCCGCTCGCTAAAAACCCTGTTTCAATTGCTTGAAATCCCAAATAGTTATTAAGATCAGCAGTCGTTTCATACCATTTTGAATCCTTAAATATTTTTAAACCTTTATCTGAGGCAACATACAGTGCGTTGTCATTGCCGGGAAATCCAATACCTTGAATGACTTTCAAGTTTATCGTTTTTGCTTGAACAATCTCGAACTTAGGTTGAACCTTACTTATTTGTTGTGTCTTTTTCTGCTCCCAGCTATTGCTGCTGCAGCCTGCTGCTGCCAATAACATTCCGGTTATAAGGGCAAAAATCACTTTCTTTTGAACCGTCACTTTTCTTCCTCCAATTATTAACCTCAATTACGCTATTTACTATTATTTAAGATTCCTTATCCATCCACTTATAACCCAGTCCCCATACGGTTGTCAAATATTCATCCACATGAAAACCTGTTTTCCTTAACTTTTCTCTTAAGTTCCGAACATGGGAATCAATCGTCCGGTCTTCCGTTGCAACAGAGTATCCCCAGATCGTTGTAAGCAGGTGTTCGCGGGTAAAGACTTTGTTTCGGTTCTGTAAAAAAAGCCCCAATAAAGCGAACTCTTTTGGTGTTAATGGTACATGTGTCTCTCGGAATGAAACCTCGAAGGAATCTTCATTTAAGTTAAGTCCATTAAAGGCAACAGTAGCAGTGTGTCCTTTTTTCCTCCGTAAAATCGCTTCCATTCTCGCGATTAGCTCATCTTCATCAAACGGCTTGGAAATATAATCATCGGCCCCAATCTTTAAGCCTTTTACAATATCAATTTTTTCACTCCGAGCCGTAAGCATAATAATTGGAGTATCCCAATGCTTCCGTATTTGTCTGCATGCCTCCCAGCCGTCCATATCAGGCATCATCACGTCTAACAAAATAATATCCGCTTTATTAGCCTCAAGATAATGAATCGCTTCATTTGCGGAAGTCATTTTAATGCAGCTGTATCCTTTCGGAGCTAAATAAAGGGAAAGTAAATCTAGCATTCTCGTTTCATCATCAATTAGCAGGACTTTTTTCAAATGACATCTCTCCCAGTATAAATATGTAGGAATAAATTATACTACAAAAAGGACCATTCACTATGTTTAATACCTTTACATGATGGTAAATAAAATTATTACAGGACATACACTTCCGCCTATACATGCCATTTAAGGGCTCATACCCTAATAATAAAAAGGATAAAGGGGGGAATTTTATGCCATATGGTTATCCATATTCCTACGGCTGCCCAGCCCCTTATCCAGCCTTTCCTGTACCCTATGCAGGCGGTGGCGGATTTTGGTTCGCAGTCATAATCGTTCTATTTATTCTGTTGTTATTATTCGGCGGCTGGTGGTGGTATACACGGTTTTGCTAAAACAATTAAAGGCTTATGCTTGATTGCATAAGTTTTTTCTTATTAATAATGCGGTAACTATAGAATTTTTCAAAAAATAAACATATAATCGAAAGGTACAAAAGCATGCGTGGCAATAAACATGGCAGCAACTACATATTCAAAAGTCTGGAATCTTGACGTAATTAGTGAAAATGGTTAAAAGACCAATATAAAATAATTTGAATATAAAAGGAAAATAGCTTGGAGCTCCAAGCTATTTTTTATCTGAATTAATTTGTGTGAAATTTTTGAATTATAAGTGATTTAATTCAGGCTTAGATGAATAGCCCCAACAAGTGAATGCGTTACAAATTGCCCTAATTTTTTTAAACCTTCTTTAGTTTAAAGGAACCGACCATTAGGAAAGATAGAATGATGATTATGAAAAAATATGTTTGGGCTGGTAAATAGGGGATGGCTAAGAAGCTTAGTGTTGCCAGGCAGCCGGCAGCTGTAATGGGTAAGCCGGTAAAATATCCATTGCTTTCAGTAATGTTAAATCGTGCTAATCGGAAAGCACCGCAGCCAATATAGAATACAGTGAAAAATGAACCGGGTCCGCCAAAATCCTGTAAAACTCCTTGATACAATAATAGTGCAGGTGCCACGCCAAATGATATAATATCACTCATGGAATCCAATTGTTTGCCTAGCTCTGATTCAATATTAAATTTTCTTGCAATCATTCCATCAAAGCGATCTGCTAATGCGGCAATAAAAATTAACAATAAACTCAATCTTAAATTTCCATGAAGTCCGAAAACAATGGCAAAGCCGCCTAAAGATAAATTCGTTAATGTAATTACATTTGCAGTTTGGGCTTTAAGTTTTTTCACTGTTTGATCAAAAACATCCAATAAAAACATTTCTCCTCATCACTCCTTTTTTACAAGCCGAAAGAGAATCAATTTTCTGTCGATTACTTTATAATATTTAATTCTAAGTCTTTTATGCCAGTTCGTAAAGAGTATATTTACACTATTTGGGGGTAGTTCCATGATTCAGCCGTTTTATCGCTTGCTTATAGAATTAACCAATGGAAGGTGGTCTTCTTCTCTTTTAAAGCGCTTTGCCCGTTCAAGAATCAGTCGTTTCATTGTTCCTTCTTTTACAAAAATTTATCACTTAAATCAAGAAGAAATGGAAAAGGAAATCCATGAGTTTCCGACTCTTCATGATTTATTTGTCAGGTCCTTAAGAAAAGAAGCTAGGAAAATCGAGCAAGGCCCCGGCTTTGTCGTAAGTCCGGTTGATGCCGTCATCGAGGATGTCGGGGACATAAAAGAAACAAGTGAAATTGTCGTAAAAGGAAAAGTTTATTCTATTGAAGAAATGTTGGGAGACCATAACCTCCTGACAAAATATTTAAATGGTAAATACATGATTCTTTATTTAAGCCCGAGCCATTATCATCGCATACATAGCCCTGTAGCGGGGACAGTCACAAAGCAATGGACACTTGGAGCAAAGTCCTATCCTGTTAATAAATGGGGATTAAAATACGGGGTTCGAACGCTTGCAAAGAACTACCGGGTTATAACAGAATTGATTACGGAATTTGGACATGTCGCTGTCGTAAAGGTGGGAGCGATGTTTGTTAACTCAATTGAAACGACACATAAAGGAACACATCTTGAAAAAGGAGAGGAAATGGCCTATTTTAGTTTCGGTTCCACTGTTGTATTGTTGTTTGAAAAGGGGATCTTTCAAATTGATGCATTAATTCAAACTCCTCATGATATTAAGGTCGGGGAAAAAATAGGAGTTATGAAGAATTGAGTGGGACGATGTATGAATGGCGGCGCTTAATTGCGCCGTATTTTTCGGCTAATCGGAAGAATATAAATGAATCGGCGGGTTTTCTTTAAGATAATAAAAAAAGCCCCGAATAGGGCATATGAAAAATTATGAAGAAACCTTCATTTTATTAAATAAAGAACGTCGGTGAATTTCAGTTTCAATGAGGTGAATAAAATCCGGACTTAGATTCAATTCTCTTGCTTTGAAATAAGATTCAATCAACAATTCATCTGACAGTTTACGCATGTCAGAATGCACCTCCAAATTAAAAAAATTGTTCTAAAAGATTAATGTCTAACATAAAATGGTAGGTTCCATTGATGTACCCTAAATCTACCAAATTTAATCGTTAAGAACAACCGTTCTAAATATCCACAGGTTTTGGTGGATAACTTGTGGTTAACTTGTTTATAAAACATTAAAAAGTAAATGATTCAATGGGTATAATGTTAATAACTTTATCCACAGGTGTAAGATTTTAGGGGATTTGTCGAAAAATATTTTTAAATTAAGTATTTAAACAGTGTTTTTATTAAAAATTAGCTTTATTTTTTACTGAAGCAGTTTTTTTCTTATCATGTATTGTCGTTATTTGACGAACAATATGGTTATCAATTTTTGATGGTTCGTAATTGATTTGGGAAAGTAATTGAAAATTTTTATTCTTTGAAACAAAAGGCAAAATTCGTTATGATGATACAATAAAAGCGAAAGCTCCTATTGACAAGGCAATTTAACTGGGAATCTAATTCTTTTAAGAGGTGTACGCTTAGTGTTAAAACAATTTTTACCAAATGAACATGTAAAAAGTATTCTGGACATAAATCCTGAAGATTTGAAAGAAAGAGGAATAAAAGGGATAATCACGGATTTGGATAATACCCTTGTGGAATGGGACCGCCCATATGCCACCCCGCAATTAATCAAATGGTTTGATGAAATAAAAAAACATAATATTCTCGTTACCATTGTTTCCAATAACAATGAAGAGCGTGTTAAGGCGTTTTCAGATCCGCTGAAAATCCCGTTTATTTTTAGGGCTAAGAAGCCAATGGGACCTGCTTTTCACAGAGCGATTGCTCAAATGGGAATTAAAAAGGAAGAAACAGTCGTTATCGGTGATCAACTATTAACCGATGTACTCGGGGGAAACCGCACTGGTTTTCATACGATCCTCGTTGTTCCGGTTGCCCAAACAGACGGGTTTTTTACAAAGTTTAATCGTTTTGTTGAACGAAGAATATTAAATTGGTTTCGCAAAAAGGGAATGCTGCAGTGGGAGGATTAATCAGTGAATGAACAACAAAATATTTGCATGGGTTGCGGCGTGAAGGTCCAAACCGAAAACCCTAATGAATTAGGATATGCACCTGCTTCCGCTTTGGAAAAGGAAATGCTTATTTGCCAAAGATGTTTTCGTTTAAAACATTATAATGAGGTTCAGGATGTTAATTTAACCGATGATGACTTTTTAAAAATTTTAAACGGGATTGGGCAGAAAGAAGCCCTTATTGTTTTAATTGTTGATATTTTTGATTTTAACGGCAGCTGGCTTCCTGGGTTACACCGATTTGTCGGCAATAATAAAATATTGTTGGTAGGGAATAAGGTGGACTTATTGCCTAAATCTGTGAAGCACAATAAAATGATTCATTGGATGAAGCAAGAATCGCGGGAACTGGGCTTAAAGCCGGAAGAAGTGTTCCTCGTCAGTGCGTCAAAGGGTTTGTTTATTAAAGAAACTGCAGCTGCCATTGATGAATTGCGGAGAGGCAAAGATGTTTATGTCGTCGGTTGTACCAATGTCGGGAAATCAACTTTTATAAACCGAATCATAAAAGAAGTAACCGGTGAGGAAGATGTGATCACTACCTCACACTTTCCGGGAACAACTTTAGATATTATTAAAATCCCGCTTGAAAATGGAAAATCATTAATTGATTCACCAGGAATTATTAATCACCATCAAATGGCTCATTTTGTTGATAAAAAGGATTTAAAAATTATCACGCCTAAAAAGGAAATCAAGCCAAAAATCTTTCAATTAAATGAAGGACAAACCTTATTCTTTGGCGGATTGGCAAGGTTCGATTATGTGAGCGGCGGCAGAAGGTCATTTGTTTGCTATCTGTCTAATGAACTTACTATTCATAGGACCAAAACAGAAAATGCCTCGGAGCTTTATGAGAAGCATGCCGGAGAAATGTTAACACCGCCGCGGACGGATCAAATGGAATCCTTTCCTGAGCTTGTTAAACAGGAATTCATGATAAAAGAAGCGAAAACGGATATCGTCTTTTCCGGACTGGGCTGGATCACGGTTAATGATCCGGGGGCAAAAGTAGTTGCTTACGTACCAAAGGGAGTTCAAACGTTAATTCGAAAATCTTTAATATAAAAAGCGCGCACTTTTTATGTTACGCGTAATTAAGGGATTGGTGAGAAACAGGTGAAAAAGCTTTTTGCAGTTTTAGGAGATCCAATAGGACATTCGATGTCCCCGGTTATGCATAATGATTTATTTTCTTTCTATACTATCGATGCCCACTATCTGCCTTTTCAAGTAAAGCCTGCAGATGTTGAAGTTGCTGTAAAAGGATTAAAAGCAATCGGGGCTGCGGGATTTAATGTGACAATCCCTCATAAAAGTACAATCATTCCTTTTTTAGATGAAGTGGATGACTTAGCCCTTAGCATTGGTGCAGTGAATACAGTTGTGAATGAAGCAGGTAAACTCAAAGGCTATAATACAGACGGTCTGGGATTTTTAAAAGGCTTGGAAGCCTATTTTCCAACAGTTTCCGGGAAAAAGGTTTTAATTATTGGTGCCGGCGGAGCAGCGAGGGCGATTTACTTTACTTTAGCAAAATATAACCCTGAAGTTGTGAATATTGCTAACAGGACCATTGAGAGAGCAGCCCGGTTGGTTGAGGATTGTCCTTTTCCGATTTCTTCATCAGCAATTTCCTTAAAAGAAGCTGAAGATCATTTAGGGGATTATGATTTACTCATCCAAACCACGATGATTGGAATGTATCCGAAGATTTCAGAACAGCCACTATGCCTTTCTAAACTTAGTACGCAGGCGATGGTATGTGATATAATATACAACCCGTTTGAAACGCAATTTTTACATGAAGCCAAACGGGTAGGAGCAAAAGTCCAAAATGGAGTGGATATGTTTGTTTATCAGGGAGCACTCGCTTTTGAAAAATGGACTGACATTTTCCCTGATGTCCAAAGAATGAGAGAGAATGTGTTAAAACAGCTGGGAGGCACACTATGTTAACAGGTAAACAAAAAAGATTTTTACGTTCGAAGGCCCACCACCTTGACCCTATTTTTCAAGTAGGAAAAGGCGGAGTAAACGAGAATATGATTAAACAAATTACTGAGGCATTAGAAGCAAGAGAGCTTTTTAAGGTAAGTGTTTTACAAAATTGTGAGGAAGATAAAACGGTTGTAGCTGAGCAGATTGCTGAGGGTGCTGACGCAGAAATTGTGCAAATAATCGGTAATACGATCGTCCTTTATAAGGAATCCGTTGAAAAGAAACAAATTACTTTACCATAAACACTGGAAGTATAGGAGGCTTAGAGTATGAAGAAAGTCGGGGTCTTGGGAGGAACATTTGACCCGCCGCATCTTGGGCATCTTTTAATCGCTAATGAGGTATACTCCGCACTTGATCTTGATGAAGTTTGGTTTATGCCTAATCAAGAGCCTCCGCATAAGGAAAAATCAGATTCTGTTAAAAATGAAGAGCGTCTTCAAATGCTGAACCTGGCAATTGAAAATAATGACCATTTTAAAATTGCAGCCATTGAGCTTGAGCGGGAAGGCCGTTCCTATACTGTCGATACGATGAAAATATTAAATGCTCGATTTCCTAATTTTCAATTTTTCTTTATCATTGGCGCAGATATGATTGAATATTTGCCGAAATGGCATAAAATTGATGAACTGATAAAGCTGGTGAAGTTTGTTGGCGTTGAAAGACCTGAATACAGCCATCAAACAGATTATCCTGTCCTTTATGTAGATGTACCTGCTATGGAAGTATCATCCAGTATGATTCGTGAGCGAATAAAAAATGGAAAGACGGTTCGTTATTTATTGCCTGATCCGGTTATCCATTATATAGAGGAGAAACATTTATATGGAACGTGAAGAGGCCCTTAAAATTGTAAAGGAACAATTAACAGAACACCGATATCAACATACGTTAGGCGTCGTGGAAACAGCGATACAATTGGCAGAAAAATATGGTGCTGATGTAGTAAAAGCTGAAATGGCAGCCATTTTTCATGATTATGCAAAATTTCGCTCAAAAGAGGAAATGAAGGAAATCATAAAGGAACAAGGCTTCCCGCATGATTTACTCGAATTTAATGGGGAGCTATGGCATGCACCCGTAGGAGCCTACCTAGTAGAAAAAGAAGCAGGAATAACTGACCGTGAAATTTTAGATGCCATTAGGTTTCATACATCCGGAAGAATCAATATGACTTTGCTTGATAAAGTGGTTTATTTGGCGGATTATATTGAACCGGGGCGGCATTTTCCCGGAGTAGATGAAGTGCGGGAAATCGCAAAAGAAAGTTTAGATAAAGCATTAATAAAGGCGATTCAAAATACGATTTTGTTTTTAATGAAGAAAAATCAAACGGTATATCCGGATACTTTTCATACTTACAACGATCTTGTACAAAAACTGGAGGATTGATTAATGAATAATCAAGAATTACTTAAAATTGCCGTAAAAGCAGCAGATGATAAAAGAGCAGAAGACATTCTTGCCCTTAATATGAAGGGGATTTCTCTAATTGCGGATTACTTTATTATTTGCCACGGAAATTCTGATAAACAGGTTCAAGCCATCGCCAGAGAAATGAAGGAAAAAGCTCAAGAAAATGGCTATGATGTTAAAAGAATTGAGGGCTTTGATGAAGCTAGATGGGTATTAATTGATTTAGGGGATGTCGTGGCCCATGTATTCCACCGCGATGAAAGAAGTTATTATAAGCTCGAGCGTTTATGGGGCGATGCACCATTAGAAGATATTCGCAGTGAGTTAAATTCATGAGCTATGAACATTTTGCCTATTTGTACGATGAACTGATGAAGGATGCTCCGTATGACGAATGGGTAAAGTTCGTAAAAGAAAGACTGCAAAAATATCATGTTGACGGAAATCTTCTTCTTGATCTGGCATGTGGGACAGGTGAGTTATCTATCCGCTTGGCGGAAGAGGGATTTTCTGTCACAGGTGTGGATTTATCGTCGGATATGCTGGCAGTTGCACAGGCAAAATCAGAAGGGGCAGGAACTCCAATACCTTTTTTCGAGCAAAATATGACTGACTTGGAAGGCCATGGACTATTTGATATCATTGGGATCTTTTGTGACTCACTGAATTATTTACAAACAGAAGAAGAAGTAACTCAGACTTTCTCAACCGTTTACCAACATTTGAAAACCGGAGGTATTTTCTTTTTTGATGTTCATTCAATCTATAAAATCTCCCAAGTATTCATCAATCAAACATTTGCATTGAATGAAGATAATTTATCTTATATATGGAATAGTTTTCCAGGTGAATTTCCTAATAGTGTTGAGCACGATCTCAGTTTTTTTGTTCTGGATGAGCAAACTGGAAAATATGACCGTTTTGACGAACTTCATTATCAACGGACATTTCCTGTACAGCAATATACAGACTGGTTAAAGAGTACAGGTTTCGAAGTGTTGGAAGTTAGTGCTGATTTTGAAAATACCGCACCAATATCACATTCAGAAAGAATTTTTTTTGTTGTTCAAAAAAGTAAATAAAATAAAGCCATCTTCATGAAAAAAAGATGGCTTTTTAATAAAAGAGAAGGAGGAATTTCTCTTTTACTAGCGAATTAATCATTAGAGAATTGTTCTTCGACCTTTTCGAGATCTTCTTGGAATTTCGTATGTGTGGCCTTAAAAACATGCTCAAAAATATCTCCAAGCTCATTCTCCATTACTTTTATTCCCTCACCTGTTATACCGCCTTTTACACAAACCTTTTCCTGTAGAGATGGCAATGTATAATGACCTTGCTTTAACAGTTCACCAAGACCGACAATCATTTCACTTGCTAATGTTGTTGCTGTGTTTTCATCTATATCTGTTTCCTTTGCTGCGGCTAAAATGAAGCGTTGGAGCAGGTAACTAAAGAATGCAGGCCCGCAGCTGACGATATCGGAGGCAACCCTCGTAATTTTTTCATCTATCAATACCGGAACACCTATTTTTGAAAACAGATTCTCCACTTGGCTCTTCCAAGCTTCCCGACAATTTTCACCATAGGTAATTAACGCAATCCCGGATAAAGCCCGATTTGTAATGCTCGGAATGACCCTCACTGTTGAACAAGGAACCTTTTTTTCTATTTGGCTTGTACTGATAGGGCTTGTAATGGAAATAATGCATTTATCTGCAGATAAATGTGGTTTAATCTCTCCTAAAATTTTATAAACATCCAATGGTTTTACACAAATAAACAACAAATTGGACCCTGCTGCTACTTCTGCCGCATTGTCCACAACCTTTATTTCCTTATATTTATCTTTAAGCAACATCGCTTTTGATTTTGTTCTGTTAGTAATTATCACTGAAGAAGGGGAAATGGCTTTTGCGTCTATCAAAGCCTCCACTAAAATCCTCCCCATATTACCGGTACCGATGAAACCAATTTTCATTGTTCCGACCCTCCTTCACCTGCAAGTTTCTCTTATACAATATGAAAATCGATAATGAAATATACCTTTAGAAAGGAAGGATCAAATTGAAAGACTGGTTGATTGAACATAAGTACTACGCGTTATTTGCTGTTATGATCGCTTTAGGCGGTATTTATTATTTTTATAACACCGGTAATGAGTCTTCCCGTAATACAACAATCAGTGAGGTTGGTAATAAGCTTCAATCGGATGTGAAGGTAGCAGAAAATAAGAACAAAAAAACTGAGTTAAGTCAATCACAACATGACAAACAAACAAACAAAATCATGGTAGATGTTAAGGGGGAAATTAAACAGCCCGGAGTTTATGAATCAACTAAAGGTGAACGAGTGATCGATGTCATTAACCGGGCAGGAGGTGTAACAGACAAGGCAGATAAAAGCCAAATTAACTTTGCCGAACATGTTCAAGATGAAATGGTTATCTACATCCCGGCGAAGGGTGAGGCGGGAGCTGCGGGTACTTGGGCTGGAAGTGCTTCTTCGGCAACAATAGGCGGAAGCCTCAGCAACAAGCAATCAAAAATCGATTTAAATAAGGCGGATGTGAATGAATTGCAAAACCTGCCTGGAGTTGGTCCCTCAAAAGCAGCATCGATTATTGAATACCGGGAAAAAAGCGGCCCGTTTAAAACAATTGAAGATTTAAAAAATATTAGTGGTATCGGGGATAAAACGTTTGAAAAATTAAAAGATCTGATTGTTGTTCATTAATGGTTCTATTTGACCATTGGTTGTATGCAACATTACACTTAAAATAGTAACAGAAAAGTTTGTTGGAGGAGTGGGAGAGATTATGGAACGCATTTCGTGGGATCAATATTTTATGGCTCAAAGCCATTTACTTGCACTGAGAAGTACATGTACTCGGCTCTCTGTTGGAGCAACCATTGTCAGAGATAAGCGGATTATTGCCGGCGGGTATAACGGTTCGATCGCGGGAGGGGACCACTGTATTGATAAAGGATGCTACGTAATTGACAATCATTGTGTAAGAACGATTCATGCTGAAATGAATGCCCTTTTACAGTGTGCAAAATTTGGGGTACCCACTGCCGATTCGGAAATTTATGTTACCCATTTTCCATGCCTTCAGTGCTGTAAGGCACTCATTCAGGCAGGCATTAAAACTGTTTATTATGCTCAAGATTATAAGAATCACCCATATGCAGTAGAGCTTTTCGAACAAGCTAACGTGAAAGTTGAAAAAGTAGAATTAAAAGAACAACATTTTGATTTTCGGAAGATTAATCAATAAGAAAATCCCCTTAACACGCCGGTTCTAAACCGGCGTTACCCTCGAAAATAAATCCTAAAGTAAATTTTTACGATGGAGAATAAAAAATATGAATGGTAGATACTTTTATTTTGCTTTGACAGCATTATTAGGTGTTCTTTGTTCCCTTATTAATTTTGTTCCCTTTTTTCTGTTAACTTTAATTTATAGTTATCTTTTATATAGATACAAAAGCTATACGAAATCACAGCTTGTCTTAATTAGTTGTTTGTTTTTTGTGTTTTTGGCGGTTAGTCATCATACAGCAGCAAAAAATAAAACGATCATTCCTGAATCAACTGCCACTTTTATTCTTGAGTATAACCAAGATACAAAAATTGATGGAGATTTATTCCAAGTAACGGCGACCGAAATAAATTACAAGGAAAAGCTGCTGGTTCGTTACAAAATCAAATCTGAGCAAGAAAAAGAGGCTTTAAAAAATAAAGATTTTTACGGCTGTCAAAGTAGAGTCACCGGGGAACTGTCAAAACCGGCCATTGCTAAAAATCCCAATGGTTTTAACTACCAATCTTATTTAGCGGCTAAACAGACTTACTGGATTATGGAAATGGAAGAAAGTCCACTTCAAACTTGCTCACAGGTGAAATCTTCGATCTTAGCAAAGGTCAAACAAATTCGTTTTTTAGGAATCCGTTACCTCGAGAATCATTTTCCGCCCGACATTGCCTCTCTTTCAGCGGCATTAATATTTGGAGACAGGAATGTACTTAACCCCGATTTACTGGAGGATTACCAAAAGACAGGTATTGTTCACTTACTCGCTATTTCCGGACTTCACGTTTCATTGTTGGTTGGGATGGTTTATTACCTTGGGATACGAATTGGATTTACCAAGCAGTTTATGATGAATTTTCTCCTTACGATTCTTCCTTTTTATATAATTCTCACAGGAGGTTCACCGTCCGTCATCCGGGCAGTTATGATGATTTATCTCGTCCTTCTCTTGGTTAAATGGAACAATCGCATAAAACTTTTACCTATTGATGCAATTAGTTTGGCGCTTATCATTTATTTATTTTTTTCCCCAATGATCATATTTGATATTGGTTTCCAACTTTCCTTCACTGTAAGCTTCGCAATCATTTTATCGGCACCGAAAATCCTAAAGCGGTATCAAAAGAATATATCCCGTATGCTGGTAACTTCAATAACCTCGCAATTAGCGGCTCTTCCGTTTTTGTTGTATCATTACTTCGAACTTTCCTTTATCAGCCTCTTCGCAAATTTATTGTATATCCCGTTATTTTCTTTTGTTTATCTCCCCGGATTGTATTTATTATTTTTTGTTCAATTAATATTTGGTACGTCTCCCACGATGGTTATTAACCTCTTTATTAAAATTATTACTTTCTCCAATCAGCTAATTGCTAAGCTCGCCGATTATTCTCTTTTTCGATTTACACCCGGCAGACCAAATGGCGTTTTTCTGGTTCTATATTTGCTGATTATTTTGCTGATTTTTTTTATCTGGGAAGCTAGGTATTGTCGGAAACGAAATCTTCATCTTTTCCTCTTGACCTGTCTTTTATTAACTATTCAAAGCGGTTGGAACGTGATTAATCCATATGGCGAGGTGACGATGATTGATGTCGGGCAGGGTGATAGTATTCTGATTCATCTCCCTTTTGGAAAAGGGAATTATCTAATTGATACCGGAGGGACCTTGGCCTTTTCAGGAGAGCAATGGAAAAACCGCGTAAAACCATATGAAGTTGGCAGGGATGTAGTGGTTCCTTTTTTAAAAGGGAAAGGGATTACGAAAATTGATAAACTTATCCTTACACATGGTGATATGGATCATATCGGCGGTGCTTTTTCCATCTTAAAGGAGTTGGAGGTGAAGCAAATCCTTATGTCTTCCGTTGTCGAACCATCGGAAGCTGAATTAAACATTATAAAACTGGCAGAAAAGAAGGGAATCCCAGCATTGAAGGTTTCGGAAGGAAATGAATGGACTAGCGGAGAGAGTTTCTTTTATATCCTTTCACCGGAAAAGAATTTTTCAGGTGAACGAAACAAAGGATCTGTTACCATATTTGTAAAAGTAGGTGGGCTCACTTGGTTTTTTGGAGGTGACCTGGATCAGGAAGGAGAGGAAAAAATCATTAAAAAATATCCGAATTTGAAGATTGATATCCTTAAGGCAGGTCATCATGGAAGTAAAACCTCAAGTGCTCAAACCTTCATAAATCAAATAAAACCAAGAGTTTCTCTCATTTCTGTCGGAGAGAAGAATCGATTTGGCCATCCACATAAAGAAGTATTAGATCGTTTAAAAAAAGCCGGTTCCATCATTTATCGGACCGATAAACAAGGTGCAATCACATACAGATTTTTTCAAGGAAAAGGAACCTTTTTTACCTATCTTCCATAGGATAAAACAAAGCAAAAAGGCTGCATCACTGCAGCCCCAAAACCCTATGTACCCAATTATTAAGATCCGATTAGCTTAATGACTGTTGCGATAATAAACATAATTGCGAAAAAACCAAAGGAAACACCAAATCCTACTCCTGAATCCATTGCATCATTGCGTTTACTTTGTACATCTTTTTCAAATTCATTCACAGTCTACCCCTCCTATTTCACAATTTAGTATAAGCGATTTACTAAAAAAAATCCATACGGCATTCAGAGTTGCTTCCTTAACTGACAAGAGTTAACACATATAGTTTATTCCGAATGGGCTAGACTAAAATTTACAAAGGAACTCCGCCGGGCAATAAAAGATCCTAGGGCTATTATTGCAGGCGTTCACTATAGATCGGGAATTGGCGCAATTAAGAAAAAGACGCTAATTCCCTTTAAGTACTTGTCAAATTGACCAAGCTTCTTTACGATAGTTATGTGTTAAGTGACAAAGGAGCGCTGGTGAAAAATGGTATTGGATATTTGGAAGCAAATTAAAAAAAAGGACTTAGCTCCTATTTATTTATTATACGGAACGGAAGGCTTTTTAATCAATGAAACGAAGCAATTACTTCTTGATCATATTCTGGTTGAAGAAGAGAAGGATTTTAATTTTTCCGCTTATGATCTGGAGGAAACACCGATTGAGGTTGCATTGGAAGATGCGGAAACTTTTCCTTTTCTAGGTGAAAGAAAAGTGCTTTTTTTACATAACCCGTCGTTTTTAACAGCTGAAAAATCAAAAGATAAGGTTGAACATAACTTATCAAGATTAGAATCCTACTTAAAAGAGCCGGCACCCTTTACAGTGATGGTCATTTCCGCTCCATATGAAAAGCTCGATGAACGAAAAAAAATAACTAAAGAATTAAAAAAAAATACAGTGGTAGTCGAGGCAAAAAAACTGAATGAATCTGAACTAAAGAATTGGATTAAGGAAAGAGCGAAAGCAAACGGAATCGAATTCGAGGTTAATGCCCTTGATTTATTGCTTGCCCTAGTGGGAACAAATATGTTTATGCTTTCAAGTGAAGTGGATAAGTTATCGTTATATACATCAGGGGAGAAGAAGATTGACGTAGACCTTGTTGAAAAATTAACGGCAAGATCACTTGAGCAAAATATTTTTACGCTGATTGAAAAAGTGGTCGCGCGTAAGCTAGATGAAGCACTTCGGATTTATTTTGATTTGTTAAAGCAAAATGAGGAGCCGATTAAGATTTTGGCCTTGCTTGCAGGCCAATTCAGGTTAATCTATCAAGTTAAAGAACTGTCCCGAAGAGGATATGGGCAACAGCAAATAGCATCCTACCTGAAAATTCATCCATTCCGCGTAAAACTTGCTGCGGGTCAAGCGGGTAAATTTACAGATGAAGAATTGGCCAACCTAATGAAGCTCATTGCGGAAGCTGATTATCAAATGAAGACCGGAGGCATGAATAAGTCTTTATTGATTGAAATGTTATTGTTTCGGTTAAAAAGGTAAAAAAACGATTCCTGATGAGGAATCGTTTTTTTGTGCGCTTTATTATAGCGAATTAGCTTTTTTCATTAGACGTGACTTTTTACGAGCAGCAGCATTTTTATGGATAAGTCCTTTAGCAGCAGCCTTGTCTAATTTACTTGCAGCAGATGCTAATACTTCTTTAGCAGCAGCACCGTCGTTATTTGAAATAGCAGCTTCTACTTTTTTAACAGCAGTACGCATTGCAGATTTCGCAGTTGTATTTTGAGCATTACGAGCTTCGCTTGTTTTTACACGCTTAATAGCAGATTTAATGTTAGGCATTACATTCACCTCCTACAAAGAATCGAGACTATATGAACTCGACTTAACATTCATTAACAATAATCAGAACAAGTGATATTTTATCAAACGTACTTAGCTTTTGCAATAGTTGTTTGTAAAGGAACGAAATTATCATTTGCATGTTTTACTGTGATTAGGGGGAAAATAGGAAATAGTTTCTATTTTTTTTAAGGAATTATGGATGGGAGCGTTGCAAATATGAAGGAATCAGTTGATTTAAGCAAATACTCTGTTCGTACAGATTTAGCTATTGAAGCAAGAGAAATGGTACTTGCAGGACGGGGATCTACGGTTCAACAAGAAGAAAACCTATCCCAAATCGAAGGAGTCATCATTAAAGAAAAAGATGTTGATGATATCAAAATTTCTTTAGTAGAAGTGACAAAAGAAGGAGAACAACACTTAGGAAAAAAAGCCGGTAGATACTTAACGGTTGAAGTGCAAGGAATCCGTGGGCAGGATACCGATCTACAACAAAAAGTAGAGAATATTTTTGCGAATGAATTCTCTCATTTTTTGGAAGGGACGGGAATTAAAAAAACTGACTCCTGCCTGGTGGTCGGGCTCGGAAATTGGAATGTCACTCCTGATGCACTTGGACCAATGGTCTGTGAAAATTTATTAATTACCCGTCATTTATTTCAACTGCAGCCGGAAAATGTGGAGGAAGGATATCGTTCCGTAAGTGCCATATCGCCCGGTGTTATGGGATTAACCGGAATTGAAACAAGTGACATAATTTTTGGTGTAGTGGAAAAATCAAAGCCCAATTTTGTGATTGCGATTGATGCATTAGCATCAAGATCTATTGAGAGGGTTAATTCTACTATTCAAATTTCTGACACCGGCATTCATCCTGGTTCGGGGGTAGGGAATAAAAGAAAAGAATTAAGTAAAGAAACATTAGGAATTCCTGTTATCGCCATTGGCGTACCTACCGTTGTGGATGCAGTTTCCATTACCAGCGATACGATAGATTTCATCCTTAAACATTTTGGGAAAGAGCTTAGAGAAGGTAATCGGCCTTCAAGATCACTTGCACCTGCCGGGATGAGTTTTGGGGAACGCCGGAAGCTTACTGATGAGGATTTGCCGGAGGAAAAACATCGCAAGACGTTTCTTGGAATGATTGGCACCTTAACAGACGAAGAAAAAAGAAAATTAATTTATGAGGTGCTGTCGCCGATCGGGCATAATTTAATGGTTACACCAAAGGAAGTGGATGTTTTTATCGAAGACATGGCAAACCTTATCGCCAATGGTTTGAACGCCTCGCTCCACAGTGCAGTCGATCAGGAAAATGCCGGCTATTATACGAAATAATTAAGAAAGTCAGGAGTTTTTATGAAGGTATTTATGTTAAAATGTTTAGGGATTGCTGCTCTTATGTTTATCTCAGTTCTAGCAGGAATGCAAATCGCGAATGACGGTATTCATAAGATGAAGGGCTCTAACGATCCTAATTTTCAAGGTGCCATTTTCATAAAAGAGAAGGGCCATAATTTATCATTTTCAGAAAAAAATCCTGTAACCCATGATTTTGAGGAAAAACAAAAAAAACTTGAGGAAATCAGTTCTTTTAATATCTTCTCCTCGATGGGAAAGAAGTTGTCGGACGGGATATCCAATGCTTCCGAAAAACTCGTCAAAAGTATAACAAAATAATTGAGCGATAGCGGAACCTAGTGGTACCGCTATTTTTTATGAGTATAACTCCGGAATCCAGTTTTAATTGAATCTTGATACCCGTGCTGATATAATCAAAAATAGTGTACATGTGCGAGTATAGTAGGAGTGAACGACATGAACAGAGAAGAAAAACTCAAACGACAATCTAAAATTAGAAATTTTTCGATTATCGCCCATATTGACCATGGGAAATCAACATTGGCTGACCGTATTTTAGAGAAAACAAATGCATTATCATCCCGTGAAATGAAAGACCAGCTACTGGATTCGATGGACCTCGAACGTGAGCGCGGGATTACGATAAAATTAAATGCAGTACAGTTAAAATACAAAGCAAAAGACGGAGAAGAATATATTTATCACTTAATCGATACACCGGGACACGTCGATTTTACCTATGAGGTTTCGCGAAGCCTTGCTGCATGCGAAGGGGCTATTTTAGTCGTTGATGCTGCACAGGGAATTGAAGCACAGACACTGGCGAATGTTTATCTTGCACTGGATAACAACCTTGAAATTTTACCGGTAATTAACAAAATTGACTTACCGAGTGCTGAGCCTGAAAGAGTCCGTAATGAAATTGAAGAAGTCATTGGCTTGGACGCTTCTGAAGCAGTTTTAGCATCTGCTAAAGCAGGGATTGGAATTGAAGAAATTCTTGAACAGGTAGTAAAAACCGTCCCGGCTCCAACAGGAGATCCGGAAGCGCCGCTTAAAGCCTTGATTTTTGATTCTTTATATGATGCTTATCGCGGTGTTGTCGCTTATATTCGTGTTGTCGAAGGTTCTGTGAAGGTCGGCGATAAGATTAGAATGATGGCAACAGGTAAAGAGTTTGAAGTGAATGAAGTCGGCGTATTTACTCCGAAAGCCGTATTGCTTGATGAGTTAACCGTTGGGGATGTCGGCTTTTTAACCGCATCAATTAAAAATGTCGGAGATACACGCGTAGGTGATACCATTACAAATGCTAAAAATGGTGCATCTGAACCGCTCCCGGGTTACCGTAAACTTAATCCAATGGTCTATTGCGGGCTTTATCCAATTGATACAGCTAGATTTAATGACTTACGGGAAGCATTGGAAAAGCTTCAGCTAAATGATTCTGCTCTCCAATTTGAACCTGAAACCTCCCAAGCACTTGGATTTGGTTTCCGATGTGGATTTTTAGGTCTTCTTCATATGGAAATCATTCAGGAACGAATTGAGCGTGAATTCAAAATTGATTTAATTACGACTGCTCCGAGTGTTATCTATCATGTGAAAATGACAGATGGATCTGATTTAAAGGTGGATAACCCATCTAACTTACCGGACCCGCAAAAAATTGATCGCATCGAAGAGCCTTATGTAAAAGCAACAATGATGGCACCAAACGATTATGTTGGAGCCATTATGGAGCTATGTCAGCTTAAGCGCGGAATCTTTATTGATATGCAATACCAAGGTGAAAATCGGGTTAGCATCATCTATGAAATTCCATTGGCTGAAATTGTTTATGATTTCTTCGATCAATTAAAATCAAGTACACGGGGTTATGCTTCCTTTGATTATGAGCTAATCGGTTATAAACCATCCAAGCTGGTTAAAATGGATATATTGTTAAATGCAGAAAAAGTGGATGCATTGAGCTTTATTGTTCATAATGATTTTGCTTATGAGCGCGGAAAAGTAATTGTTGAAAAGCTGAAGGAACTTATTCCGAGGCAGCAATTTGAGGTTCCTGTCCAGGCTGCAATCGGCCAAAAAATTGTTGCACGATCAACCATTAAAGCGATGCGTAAAAACGTATTAGCAAAATGTTATGGCGGGGATATATCCCGTAAACGAAAATTATTAGAAAAGCAAAAAGAAGGTAAGAAACGGATGAAACAAGTTGGTTCCGTTGAAGTACCGCAAGAAGCTTTCATGGCTGTCCTGAAAATGGACGATACGAATACAAAAAAATAATCTAGCGGGAGGTTAGGACAAGCCTGATTAAAGGCAATCTTAGCCTCTTTTTGTTACATGTTAGGAGTGTTAAAAATGATTAAAGCTGCTTATCTCCATATTCCTTTCTGTGAGCATATTTGTCATTATTGTGATTTTAATAAAATGTTTCTCAAAGGGCAGCCTGTAGATGATTATTTACAAGCACTGGACCAGGAAATGAAGATGACTATAAGCCGATATCCAACAGACCATCTTGAAACAATATTTGTTGGAGGGGGGACCCCGACATCATTAAATGAGCAACAGCTGGATAAATTTTGTGAAAGTATAAACAGAAACCTGCCCAAAAGTGCAAATGTAGAATTCACCTTCGAAGCAAATCCAGGTGATTTAACAAAAGGAAAATTACAAATATTAAAAGATGCAGGGGTTAATCGCATTAGTTTGGGTGTCCAAACTTTTAATGAAGACCTATTACAAAAAATAGGCCGTGTGCACAGGAAAAGAGACGTTTATCAGTCTATTGAGGATGCAAAAAAAGTAGGATTTGAAAATATCAGTATCGATTTAATCTTTAGTTTACCGACACAAACACTTCAAGATTTTAAAGAATCCCTATCAGAGGCTTTTACTCTCGATATCACCCATTACTCGGCTTATTCCTTAATTATCGAACCGAAGACAGTTTTTTATAATTTAATGAAAAAAGGTAAGCTGCTGACTCCGGGTGAAGATATTGAAGCTGCCATGTATGAGCTTTTGATGGAAGAGATGGAAAAAAACGGTTTTAGACAATATGAAATAAGCAATTTTTCAAAACCCGGCTTTGAAAGTAAGCATAACTTAACCTATTGGAATAACGACTTCTATTATGGCCTTGGAGCAGGGGCCCATAGTTATCTAAATGGACTGAGGCGATCTAATTCCGGTCCGTTGAAAAAATATATCGACCAAATTAACAAAGGCATGCTGCCTGTTTTTGAAGAGCATGAAGTAACAAAAGCTGAACAAATGGAAGAAGAGATGTTTTTAGGGTTACGTAAAACGAAAGGGGTATCCATTTCACATTTTATTGGTAAATTCGGGAAGGATCCTCGTCAATTATTTAAAAATGAAATTGTTGATTTAGTTGAAAAACAATGGTTGGAAACGGATGAAGATAATATATATTTAACTAAAAGGGGACGACTCCTTGGAAATGAAGTTTTTCAATCTTTTTTAGGAGCTGTCTAAATCCCCGCTTTTCTTAGTATGTAATGATTGACACCATCCCCCCTTTTTTGATAATTTATTAGTAGAATTAGCACTCAGCTGCTATGAGTGCTAACAGAGGTGATGCATGTGCTATCAGATCGTCAATTATTGATTCTTCAGGTTATTGTTGATGACTTTATTCGATCTGCACAACCTGTCGGCTCTAGAAGTTTGTCGAAAAAAGAGGAAATTTCATTCAGTTCGGCGACTATTCGCAATGAAATGGCTGACTTAGAAGATATGGGGTTTATAGAGAAGACTCATACTTCTTCGGGGCGTGTCCCATCGGAAAAGGGTTATCGGTATTATGTTGATCATTTGCTTTCACCTCAAATATTGAATCAGCAGGATATTTCCATTATTCAATCCATTTTTGCTGAGAAAATTTTTGAGTTTGAAAAAATTATTCAAAAATCGGCCAAGATTTTATCTGAACTTACCAACTATACGTCCATTGTTCTTGGACCTGCCGTTAGTATTAATAAGCTAAAAAGAATTCAAATTATCCCTTTAAACCAGGAAACAGCAGTTGCGATTTTTGTTACCGACACGGGTCATGTGGAAAATCGGACCTTTAAGTTGCCGTCTACTGTTGATGTCAGTGATTTAGAGAAAACGGTAAATATTCTGAACGAACGTTTAGCAGGGGTTCCACTTGATGAATTAAATGATAAAATCTATAAAGAAGTTGCCATGCTGCTTAGACAGCATATTCATAATTACGATTTGATGATGAATACCATTGCTGAATCGTTTAAAATGCCCGTTAATGAAAAACTTTTCTTTGGCGGAAAAACAAATATGTTAAGCCAGCCTGAATTCCATGATATTACAAAGATCCGTACTCTTTTAAACATGATTGACCAGGAAGAATGGTTCTATAATTTAATTAGAAAAGAGTCAGCGGGTATTCATGTGAAAATTGGCAGGGAAAACAATATTAGTGCAATGGACAATTGCAGTTTAATCACAGCTACCTATTCAGTCGGAGCTGAAAAGCTGGGGACAATTGCCATCTTAGGTCCAACTAGAATGGAATATTCACGCGTGATTGGTTTACTGCAGTTACTGAGCAAGGACTTGACCTCCGTGTTAACAAAGCTGTATCAAAATAATTAACGCAGGAAATATTGAGTATGGGTGGAATCTATTTTAGTTTCACCCCCTTTCTGTGAAGATGATTTTTTACTTTATTATAGAACCCTTAAAGGGAGGTGAGTAAGTTTGATGAATGAAAAAAACAATACAATCAATGAAGAGGTTGAACCACTAAGTAATAAAAATGGTGAACTTACTGAAGAAAATGCGGTTGAATCTGTTTTTGATGAAACAGAAACAATCGAGCAAAATGAAGTAAATCCTTTCGAGGAAGAAATTCAAACGCTTAAGAACAAGTTAGAAGAAGCAGATAATCGTTATTTGCGCCTTCAAGCTGACTTTGATAATTTCCGCCGTCGTACAAGATTGGACAGCGAGGCGAGCGAAAAATATAGAGCGCAAAAATTGATTACTGATTTATTGCCTGCATTAGACAATTTTGAAAGAGCTTTGAAAATGGAAGTTGAAAATGAACACACTAAGGCCTTGCTTCAGGGTATGGAAATGGTTTATCGCGGTTTATTGGAAGCCTTGAAAAAAGAGGGCGTTGAAGCGATTGAGGCTGTGAATAAAGAGTTTGACCCTCATTTGCATCAAGCTGTTATGCAGGCTGAAGATGAAAACTATGCCTCAAATATTGTTATCGAGGAATTCCAAAAAGGCTACTTGTTGAAAGACAGAGTGATCCGTCCATCAATGGTAAAAGTAAGTCAATAAGGAAATACTACATATTTTTTCTAGGAGGAAAAGGCAATGAGCAAAATTATTGGTATTGACCTTGGAACAACCAACTCATGTGTGGCAGTTCTTGAAGGCGGAGAACCAAAAGTAATCCCAAATCCCGAAGGAAATCGCACTACTCCATCTGTTGTATCGTTTAAAAATGGTGAACGTCAAGTAGGGGAAGTCGCAAAGCGTCAGGCGATTACAAACCCGAACACCATCATGTCGATTAAACGTCATATGGGTACTGCATATAAGGTAGATGCTGAAGGAAAAAATTATACTCCACAAGAGATTTCGGCAATTATCCTTCAATATTTAAAATCTTACGCGGAAGACTATCTTGGCGAGCCGGTAACGAAAGCTGTAATTACGGTTCCAGCTTATTTTAATGATGCAGAGCGTCAGGCAACCAAGGATGCTGGTAAAATCGCCGGTCTTGAAGTAGAGCGTATTATCAATGAGCCTACTGCAGCTGCTCTTGCATACGGACTGGATAAAACTGAACAAGATCAAACGATTCTTGTTTACGACCTTGGCGGCGGTACGTTTGACGTATCGATCCTTGAACTTGGTGATGGCGTATTTGAAGTAAAATCCACAGCGGGTGATAACCGTCTTGGTGGAGATGATTTTGACCAAGTTATTATTGATTATTTAGTTGACCAATTCAAAAAAGAAAATGGCATTGATCTTTCTCAAGACAAGATGGCATTACAGCGCTTAAAGGATGCCGCTGAAAAAGCGAAAAAAGATTTATCAGGTGTCATGTCAACACAAATTTCTTTACCATTTATCACTGCAGGGGCTGCAGGTCCACTTCATCTTGAAGTCACATTATCAAGAGCAAAATTTGACGAAATTTCAGCGCATCTTGTTGAACGGACAATGGGCCCGACTCGTCAAGCTTTAAGTGATGCAGGATTAACTCCATCACAAATTGATAAAGTCATTCTTGTTGGTGGTTCAACACGTATTCCGGCCGTTCAGGAGGCAATTAAAAAAGCAACCGGACAAGAGCCGCATCGTGGCGTAAACCCGGATGAAGTGGTTGCAATGGGTGCAGCCATTCAAGGCGGGGTAATCACCGGTGATGTAAAGGATGTCGTATTACTTGACGTAACTCCGCTTTCTCTTGGTATTGAGACAATGGGTGGTGTGTTTACGAAATTAATCGACCGTAATACAACAATCCCTACATCTAAATCACAAGTATTTTCAACTGCCGCTGATAACCAAACTGCTGTTGATATCCATGTTCTTCAAGGGGAACGCCCAATGGCAGCTAACAATAAAACACTTGGTCGCTTCCAGTTAAGTGATATTCCGCCAGCTCCGCGTGGAATTCCGCAAATTGAAGTGAACTTTGATATTGATAAAAACGGTATTGTAAATGTGCGTGCAAAAGATTTGGGAACTAATAAAGAACAGCAAATCACCATTAAATCTTCTACTGGTCTTTCTGATGAAGAAATCCAAAAAATGGTCAGAGAAGCGGAAGAAAATGCTGAAGCAGATAAACAGCGTAAGGAAGAAGTGGAGCTTCGTAATGAAGCAGATCAACTTGTCTTTACAACTGAAAAAACCTTAAAGGATCTTGAAGGAAAAGTGGATGCCGCTGAAGCAGCAAAAGCAAATGAAGCAAAAGATGCCTTAAAAGAAGCGATTGAGAAAAACGATCTTTCTGAGATTCGTACTAAAAAAGATGCTTTACAGGAGATTGTTCAGGCTTTGACGGTTAAGCTTTATGAAGAAGCCGCTAAGCAAGCACAGGCTGCAGGGGGCCAAGAGGGTGCCACCAATGCTGGCAAAGACGACAATGTTGTGGATGCGGAATTCGAAGAAGTAAAAGACGATAAATAATCGGCTGAAGAGCAAGAAAAAGTCAAAGTCAGTCAATCGGCTTTGGCTTTTTCTTTGTATAAATGGCAATGCTTTTTATTGCAATATAGTTCACAAGGGTGTTAAAATAATCTTTATGTGACAGATTCGGGAGTGGTAATCATGAGCAAACGGGATTACTATGAGGTGCTGGGGGTAAATAATGGCGCTTCAAAGGATGAGATAAAAAAAGCATATCGAAAGCTCTCTAAACAATATCATCCGGATATTAATAAAGAGCCTGATGCGGCAGATAAATTTAAGGAAATAGCTGAAGCTTATGAAGTGTTAAGCGATGATCAAAAAAAGGCCCATTATGATCAATTCGGTCATACCGATCCAAATCAAGGCTTTGGCGGCGGCGGAGATTTTGGCGGCGGCTTTGGCGGTTTCGAAGATATATTCAATACCTTCTTTGGCGGAGGCACTTCAAGAAGAAGAGATCCAAATGCGCCAAGGCAAGGTGCAGACCTGCAGTACACAATGACCGTTTCTTTTGAAGAAGCAGCGTTTGGAAAAGAAACGGATATTGAAATTCCACGGGAAGAAACTTGTAATACTTGCAGCGGTTCCGGAGCAAAACCAGGAACAAAACCTGAGACCTGTCAGCATTGCAACGGAACAGGTCAGTTAAATGTGGAGCAAAACACTCCATTCGGCAGAATTGTGAATCGCCGAACTTGTCACCACTGTAATGGAACTGGAAAAGAAATTAAACATAAATGTTCAACCTGCGGTGGTACAGGAAAAGTGAAGAAACGGAAAAAAATTCATGTTAAAATTCCTGCGGGCATTGACGATGGTCAGCAATTAAGAATGTCCGGTCAAGGGGAATCCGGAATCAACGGCGGACCTTCCGGGGATTTATATGTTGTCTTCCATGTACGCGCTCATGAATTTTTTGAAAGAGATGGCGATGATATTTATTGTGAAATGCCTATCACTTTTGTGCAAGCATCATTGGGTGATGAAATTGAGGTCCCAACTTTACACGGAAAAGTAAAACTTAAAGTCCCGGCAGGAACGCAAACAGGAACCAAATTCCGCTTGAAGGGAAAAGGTGTACCAAATGTCCGTGGATATGGGGTAGGGGATCAGCATATTCTTGTGCGCATCATTACTCCAACTAAACTGACTGATAAGCAAAAACAGCTTTTACGTGAATTTGCCGATATTAGCGGCTCTGCTCCAATTGGTGAACATGAAGAAGGCTTTTTTTCAAAAGTAAAACGTGCCTTTAAAGGCGAGTAAGGATTGGAGTTGGTAGATTTGAAGTGGTCCGAAATCAGTATCCATACAACAAATGAAGCGATCGAACCTATTTCTCATATTTTGCATGAAGCCGGTGCGAGCGGTGTAGTCATTGAAGATCCATTTGATCTCACGAAGGAAAGAGAAGATCAATTCGGCGAAATCTACCATCTCAATCCGGATGATTATCCTGAAGAAGGGGTAATCGTAAAAGCTTATTTACCGGTTAACAGTTTTTTAGGTGAAACGGTAGATGCCATTAAAGAATCGATCAATAACCTAATTATCTATAATATTGATATCGGGATAAATAAAGTAACGATAAGTGAAGTAAACGAAGAAGAATGGGCAACAGCTTGGAAAAAATATTATAATCCTGTTAAAATTTCCGAGAAATTTACGATTGTCCCAACTTGGGAAATCTATACACCAGTCAGCAGCGACGAACTGATTATTGAATTGGATCCGGGGATGGCATTTGGTACAGGAACACACCCGACAACCGTTATGTGTATCCAAGCTCTGGAACGAACCGTCCGGCCCGGTGATCAGGTAATTGATGTAGGTACCGGTTCAGGGGTATTAAGCATTGCAGCTGCAATGTTAGGAGCAGAAGATGTCAGGGCTTTTGATTTGGATGAAGTCGCAGTGACAACGGCGAGACTGAATATCAAGCTAAATAAAGTAAATGAAGTTGTGACCACTTCGCAAAACAACCTTCTTGACGGTGTTGAGGAGAATTCAGCAGATGTTATCGTTGCCAATATACTGGCTGAAGTTATTTTACGCTTTACAAATGATGTCGCCCGTGTGGTTAAGCCTGGAGGATCGTTTATTGCCTCAGGAATTATTCAACAGAAAAAAGATCAAGTTAAAGAAGCTTTGATTGAAGCAGGCTTTGAAATAACTGAAACCATTTTAATGGAAGATTGGGTTGCTATTATTGCGAATAGGAAATAATGAGTGAAAAAGGGGCGGTTTGAACCCCTTTTTCTATTTATTTACTTTCAAAAATAACTCCATTTTAGTAAAATAAGGAGTAAAATGCTTTTGAGAGGGTGCATCGTGTGCAACGCTACTTTGTTAACGAACGAGCAAAGGATAATCGTTTTTTTATCGACGCTGAAGACCGCCATCATATCGTAAAGGTTATGCGCATGGAAATTGGTGACCAAATTGTATGTGTGGATTCAGAAGGGAAATCAGCTGTCTGCAAAATTGCAGAAATTACCGATGAACAAGTTGTTGCAGACGTTGTACAATGGAAAGATGAGCAATCAGAGCTTCCGATATCGATTACGATAGCAAGCGGCTTGCCTAAGGGAGACAAGCTTGAATGGATTATTCAAAAAGGTACGGAGATGGGTGCCTATGAGTTTCTTCCGTTTTCGGCTTCACGCTCGGTTGTTAAATGGGATGAAAAAAAAGCAGCAAAGAAGATAGAGAGATGGCAAAAAATCGCCAAAGAAGCTGCTGAACAATCTCATCGTGCGTTTTTGCCTGAGGTTGTTAGCCCGATTAGCTTTAAAACGTTACTTAAAAAAAGCAATGATTACGATTATAAATTAGTTGCTTTTGAAGAGGAGAGTAGAAATGGAGAAACATCAAATTTTTCTGCTACACTCCAACAACTAAAAAAAGGTGAGTCGCTCCTGATGGTTTTTGGACCTGAAGGTGGATTAACTGAAGAAGAGGTTCAGCTTTTACGAGAAAATGATTTTTCGCTTTGCGGGTTAGGCCCGCGAATTTTACGAACAGAAACTGCCCCATTGTATGCACTTGCGGCAATTTCCTATCATATTGAATTATTGAGGTGAAAACATATGCCAACAGTCGCGTTTCATACACTTGGATGTAAGGTGAACCACTATGAGACTGAAGCAATCTGGCAGTTATTTAAGCAAGAAGGCTACGATAGGGTTGATTTCGAATCCCTATCAGATGTATATATTATTAATACTTGTACCGTAACAAATACCGGTGACAAAAAAAGCCGTCAGGTTATAAGACGGGCAGTTCGTAAAAATCCTGACGCAGTTATTTGTGTAACAGGGTGTTACGCTCAGACATCGCCTGCTGAAATCATGGCCATTCCAGGTGTTGATATCGTAGTCGGAACTCAGGACCGTGTAAAAATGCTCGGATTTATCGAACAATATAAAAATGAACGGCAACCGATAAATGGTGTCGGTAATATTATGAAAAACCGAGTCTACGAAGAGCTTGATGTTCCTGCGTTTACAGACAGAACCCGTGCATCTTTAAAGATTCAAGAGGGCTGTAATAATTTCTGCACATTCTGTATAATCCCTTGGGCTCGAGGACTAATGAGATCGCGTGATCCGAAGGAAGTTATTCGCCAGGCACAGCAATTAGTTGATGCCGGGTATAAAGAAATTGTCTTAACCGGAATTCACACCGGCGGCTATGGGGAAGACATGAAGGATTATAATCTTGCGATGCTCCTCCGTGATTTAGAGGCGGATGTAAAAGGTTTGGAACGCCTTCGAATTTCTTCTATTGAAGCAAGCCAAATTACTGATGAAGTAATTGAAGTCATTAAACATTCCAATACTGTTGTACGTCATTTGCATATTCCTCTTCAATCCGGTTCCAACTCTGTTTTGAAAAGGATGCGCCGTAAATATACCATGGAGTTCTTTGGAGAAAGACTTGAACGTCTAAAAGAAGTGCTGCCGGGGCTTGCAGTTACTTCGGATGTTATTGTTGGTTTCCCAGGAGAAACAGAAGAAGAGTTTATGGAGACCTATAATTTTATCAAAGAACATAAATTCTCTGAACTACATGTTTTCCCATATTCAAAACGTACTGGAACACCAGCTGCCCGTATGGAGGACCAGGTTGATGAAGAAGTGAAGAATGAACGGGTACATCGATTGATTTCTTTATCTGATCAACTGGCGAAAGAATATGCTTCTCTTTTTGAAAACGATGTTTTGGAAGTTATTCCTGAGGAAGAGTACAAAGAAGAAGCGGGTACGGGTTTATATGTAGGATATACAGATAATTACCTGAAAGTTGTTTTTCCTGCTACAGAAGATATGATTGGGAAAATTGTCAAAGTAAAGATTACAAAAGCGGGCTATCCTTATAATGAAGGGCAATTTGTAAGAATTGTTGAAGACACATCTGTTAAAGATGAGGTATTTGTAAAAGAAGAAGCGGCCATGTAATCTTTTAAGGACCCTGATTTTGGGTCCTTTTTCTTATGCAAATTTGGGTATGCTATAATTAGTAGCAAATTTCTTTCTGAATCACGTCAAGATAACTTCTGGAATCTTAGAATGGATAAGAGAGGAGAATATAAATTGGTTACGTCGAATGTTGCTGCAATGATAGACCATACCTTATTAAAACCTGATGCAACAAAGCAACAAATTGAAACGCTTTGCCATGAAGCACGGGAGTATAAATTTTTTTCTGTTTGTGTTAACCCTGCATGGGTCTCTACTTCAAAAGAACTCTTAAAAGGCAGCGGTGTAAAGGTTTGTACGGTCATTGGATTTCCTTTAGGAGCAACGACTACAGAAACAAAAGCTTTTGAAACCAAAAATGCCATTGACCATGGGGCCGAGGAGGTCGATATGGTGATTAATATTGGTGCACTGAAGGATAAAAACGATGAATTAGTGGAAAGCGATATACGAGCTGTTGTTGAAGCAGCAAAAGGCAGGGCTTTAACAAAAGTCATTATCGAAACAAGCCTTTTGTCTAAAGAAGAAAAAATCAGAGCCTGCGAGCTATCGGTTAAAGCAGGGGCTGATTATGTGAAAACCTCAACCGGATTCTCTACAGGTGGAGCAACAGTCGAGGATATTAAATTAATGAGAAATACAGTTGGGCCAAACATTGGGGTAAAAGCATCCGGTGGAGTACGAAGTACAGAAGATGCTCAAAATATGATTCAAGCAGGCGCAACAAGAATTGGTGCAAGTTCAGGTGTGGCCATACTAAATGGACTGACAGTAACTTCAAATTATTAAAAAATATGACGGCTTTCAGCCGTCTTGTTTTCAATATGCATTATGATTTTTTTCCATGAAGAAATAAAAGCATTTCTCCAAATTTCGTTGCAAATGGTAAAACAAGCAATGAAGTAGCGACATTAAAGATTACACTAATATGTGCCAATTGTACATCCTTATGGCTGGCCAGGAAAGCGGCATGATTCGTTAGAATCGGAATGAGCGGTATAAAAAGCAATACCCCAAAAATGTTAAGCCAAACATGAGCATATGCGGCAAGTCTGGATTCTTTGCCTCCACCTATAGAAGCAATTACAGCCGTGATGCAAGTGCCGATATTAGCCCCTAGCATTATGGCGATTCCTGCATTAAGCTGCAGCAGTCCTGCTGTTAAAAATCCCATGGCAATTCCCGTCATCGCCGTACTGGATTGAATGATAGCCGTAATGATTGCACCAGTTAGAAGGCTAAAGAGAATACTGTCGTTTATGGAAAGAATAAATTTATTAATAAACGGGAGAGATGTCAATGGATGTGCCAATAACTCGAATCCTTTCATTGCCGTAAATACTGAGGCAATTCCAAATAAAAGCATCCCAATGCTCCTAGCTTTTTTGTTTTTAAATAAAATAAGCAATGCGCCGCTAATTGCCAATGGGACAAGAATAGAGTCTAAGTTGAAGGTAATTAATTCTGTCTTAAAAGTAGTTCCGATATTTGTCCCTAATATTATCCCTATTGATTGAGGAAAGTTCATGATTCCTGCTGAAATTAATCCTATCGTAATGACCATTACAGCCGTGCTGCTTTGTAATAGGGCAGTTATAATCGTCCCTGTGATCATTCCTTTTATGGGTGAACTTGTCAGTTTGATCAGCCATAAGCGTAAATTATCTGCAGATAGATTAAATAATCCAAACCTCATAATGGTCATACCAAAAATAAATAATAAAATGCATAGTACAAATAATAATATGTATAGCATGTCTTGGCCCCCTCGCTTCATTGTATGGTTCAGAAGGAAGGGACATGCCATATTTCAAGGGAAAATAAGACTTCAATATAAAGAAATTACATTTTAATGAATAAAAATTTGAAAAGCTTGCATTAACTATTCGAATTACAGTTGACCTTGAATCGAGGTTATATTATAATTGCAAGGTACATGGATTGAATGTAAGTGTGTTGTGTTTCGGAGGGAGGGAAAGAGAATGTCTAAAACCGTCGTTCGTAAAAACGAATCGCTTGAAGATGCTCTTCGTCGCTTCAAACGTACAGTATCAAAAACTGGTACTTTGCAAGAGGCAAGAAAGCGCGAATTCTACGAAAAGCCAAGTGTAAAACGTAAGAAAAAGTCTGAAGCAGCAAGAAAACGTAAGTTTTAAGAGAGGGTGTAATTTATGAGTCTTCTCGAGCGTTTAAATAATGACATGAAACAAGCGATGAAAAACAAGGAAAAAGACAAACTCTCCGTGATTCGGATGGTTAAGGCTTCATTGCAAAATGAAGCGATTAAGCTCGGTACGAAAGAGCTATCCGAAAATGATGAGTTAACAGTCCTTTCTCGCGAAGTAAAACAACGCAAAGACTCCCTCCATGAATTTGATAAAGCAGGTCGTGAAGACTTGGTTGATAAATTGCGTACAGAATTGACGTTTGTTGAACTGTACTTACCGAAACAGCTTTCCGAAGAAGAGTTGACAGAAATCGTGAAAGAAACGATTTCTGATATCGGTGCAACATCAAAAGCGGATATGGGAAAAGTGATGGCTGCGTTGATGCCGAAGGTAAAAGGCAAAGCAGATGGGTCACTTGTTAATAAACTTGTACAACAACACCTTTCATAAGTATTCTGACATCAAGGCCGTAAGCATTTTTGCTTACGGTTTTTATCATTAGATTAAAAAAGTATATGTTGAACTTCGATTACTGTCTAGCTCCGGCGCCCCGCGACGAGAAGACTTCGCTAAACGGGCGCCTCCGCTTTTCTTTAAAAAAGGTGAAACTTTATTGAATATCGAACGTACATATTAACATCAGGGATAAGATAGAAGGGGGGGGGTTGTATGGTAGAGTTTCTTACTGACCCGATTGTAGTAACCGTGCTATTAACGATTGCAGGAGTCGGTATCGTAATCGAGCTTTTTTCTCCTAAATTCGGGGTTCCTGGATTTATTGGAGTAATGGCGCTACTGTTATTCTTTTATGGACATTTTCAAGCAGGTATGGCTGGATATGGAACACTCCTGCTATTTGCAGCAGGCATCCTTCTTATTTTTCTGGAGTTCTTTTTACCCGGAGCGATTTCAGGAACACTTGGAACGGCAATATTAATTTTGAGCCTTTTTATTGCAGGAGGGAATGCCTTGCAAATGGGTGTTTCTATACTAATCTCTCTTTTCTTTACGATTCTTGCTTTCTTTATTATGATTAAAGTTTTTGATAAGAAGTTAATTCTCTTTAATAAAATGGTTTTATTTGATTCAGCCAGGAAAGAAGACGGCTATGTATCGAATATTAACCGTACTGACCTATTGGGCAAGGAAGGTGTAGCTTTAACTATTTTACGCCCTGCAGGGACGGTTATTATTAATTCTGAACGGATCGATGCAGTGAGTGAAGGCGGATTCATTGATCAAAACGCAAAAGTGAAGGTAATTAAGGTTGAAGGAGCCCGCATAGTTGTACGAGAGATATAATCTGGAGGAGGTTTTGGAGTTGGTAACGAATGGAACCATTTTTATAATTGCGATTGTATTTGTTGCTTTAATATTTTTAGGAATATTATTATCTTTTGTTCCGGTAATGTTATGGATATCTGCCCTTGCAGCAGGAGTTCGTGTGAGTATTTTTACCTTAGTGGGGATGAGGCTGCGAAGGGTTACGCCAAGCAGAGTCATAAATCCGCTTATTAAGGCCCATAAAGCAGGTTTAAATGTAACAACCAATCAGCTTGAAAGTCATTATTTAGCAGGCGGGAATGTGGATCGTGTTGTGAATGCGCTTATTGCTGCCCATCGCGCAAATATTGAACTATCATTCGAACGAGGCGCGGCGATCGATCTCGCAGGACGTGATGTCCTTCAAGCAGTGCAAATGAGTGTAAACCCAAAAGTAATTGAGACACCGTTTATACCGGGCGTTGCCATGAACGGAATTGAAGTGAAGGTAAAAGCAAGAATTACCGTACGGGCCAATATAGAGCGCCTCGTCGGCGGTGCGGGTGAAGAAACGGTTATAGCCCGTGTTGGTGAAGGAGTCGTGTCTACAATTGGTTCATCGGACAGCCATTTCAAGGTGCTAGAAAAACCTGACTTAATTTCGCAAACAGTACTTTCAAAGGGGCTAGATGCAGGTACTGCGTTTGAGATCCTTTCGATTGACATTGCTGATGTTGATGTTGGTAAAAACATCGGTGCTGAATTACAAACTGAACAGGCCGAAGCGGATAAGAAGATCGCACAGGCTAAAGCTGAAGAGCGCAGAGCCATGGCTGTCGCCCAAGAACAAGAAATGAAGGCAAAAGTACAAGAAATGAGAGCGAAGGTTGTGGAGGCTGAAGCGGAAGTTCCGCGGGCGATGGCTGAAGCACTTAAATCAGGAAATATCGGTGTTATGGACTACATGAACATAAAAAATATTTCCGCTGATACAGACATGAGAGGCTCAATAGGTAAGATAACAGGTGAGAAGAAGGACGATAATTAGCAAACACCATACGGACATTTATAAAAAAAGGAGGGTGGAATTTGAATACGTTAATTTTCATGATTATCGTAGGTATTATCTCAACCATTTTTAGTAAAGCAAAAGGGAATAAGGGACCAACCAAAAAAAAAACCTATTCATTCAATAATATAGATGACCTTCGTGAGCTGTTTAATAATAATAAAACAACGAATCATCCCCAAAGACAAACTAGAACGATTCCGTCTGTGAATATAGAAAATCAACCTGACAATATGGAAAGTATCGAAAAGAAATATTTAAAAATAAAGCAAGTGTCAGAAGCCAATCCGGTTGGAATGGTCATTCTTCCCCCTCCTGAACAAAAACTAATTGAACCGGTAAAAAAGATCGAAAACGACAAAAAAGAGGAAGAACGATTAGCCTTTTCAGACATCCCGGATGCGAAAACACTGGTCAACGGGATTATCTGGTCTGAAATCCTCGGGGAACCGCGCTCGAAAAAGCCTTATTTTGCAAAAAATAAATAAGTCCTTTTTGAATAAAACAAGGATGTAAAAAGGAAAAAGATGTGCTAGAACCCCCTTTTATTTCATAAATATGAGATGAAAGGGGGTTCTTTTTTTATGGCAAAAACATTGGGCCAACGCGTCCGGAGCTGGATGGCAAAAAAAATGGATCTTCCTCAAGATGTCATGATGGATTTACCCCGCATAACGATGATAGGGCAGATTCATATATACATTGAAAATCATAGAGGGTTATTAACCTTTACGGATAAAGAACTGCGCTTGTTGTTAAAACAGGGTCAGTTATTAATAAAAGGTAAAGCATTCGTGATAAAAACTATTTTACCTGAAGAAATTTTATTGGAAGGAAAAATAGATCAGGTCATTTATATAAATGAAAATTCGGGAGGAACAAAATGAAAAACCAATGGATCGAATTTTTATATGGCAGGGTAACAGTTAAGGTATCCGGAAGGGGAATAGAGCGGTTTTTAAACGTTCTTACTAGGAATGGTCTCCATATTTGGAATGTAAAACGGCATGGAACCGAAACCGTCACTTTTAAAATGAGGCTTCAGGATGCAAAAAAAATTAGACATTTCGTGCGGAAAAGTGAATGCGCTATTTCCTTTTTGCAGCGAAGCGGTGTTCCATTTTTAATAAAACGGCTGTTGAAAAACAGTGGATTTTTGGCAGGGGCAGCCGTTTTCTTACTCATCATTTTGTTTTTATCGAATGTTATTTGGGGAATTGAAATAAAAGGAGCAAAACCGGCAACCGAGTATCAAATTCGTAAAGAATTGGACAAGATGGGCGTTAAAATTGGAAAGGTACAGTTTTTTGTAGACAATGTTGAAGCCATTCAAAGGAAGCTGACTAATAACATTAGTGCCCTTACATGGGTTGGCGTAGAATTAAGAGGGACAACCTATCACTTTCAAGTTGTTGAAAAAACCGAACCTAAAAAACCTGAGCTATTATCACCTAGGAATCTAGTGGCGAAAAAGAAAGCAATCATTGTAAGAATGGATATTGATGAAGGTCAGCAAGTGGTTGCTAAAAATGATCATGTTCAAAAGGGCCAATTACTCGTATCCGGAGAAATTGGCCAGGAAGGGAAAACAGAACTTGTACCTGCAAAAGGTGAAGTATGGGGGGAGACGTGGTATAAGAGCCATGTTGAACTACCGCTAAAAACAAATTTTAAAGTATTCAACGGGAAAGAAGAACAAAAATACTTCATTGAAATAGCTAACATTGACCTGCCGATTTGGGGATTTGGAAAATCAGAATTTAAGGAATCTGAAACAGAAAAAAATGTACACAAGATTCATTTCTTAAAATGGGAACTGCCTATTTCCTACGTTAACAAAACCATTCGTGAACGGGAAGAGATTACCCGTACGTATACAAATTTAGAGGCGGAACAAATAGCACTTGAGATGGCTAAAAAAGAAATAAAAAGCCATTTGGATGAAGATGCTATCATTAAAGATCAAATGATTTTACACAAAGCAATTGAAAATGGTAAAGTTATACTAGATATCCATTTTAAGATAATCGAAAATATTGCTGTCGGACAACCGATATCCAAGGAGACTCAATGAATGACAGAAGAGCTAAAAACAATAAATGTACAGCTTGAAAACCCTACAGAGGCAATTTCACTTTTAGGGAACTCGGATTCAAATATTAAAATCATTGAACAAGAACTGGATGTTTCGATTGTCACCAGGGGTGAATCAGTTAGTTTGTCCGGTGATAAAGAACATGTAGAAATGGCAGGTCAAATCCTAAATAAACTAATTTTCTTAATCCGCAGGGGTGTAAATATTAGTCAGCGGGATGTTCTGTATGCGGTCCAAATGGCTCAAAAAGGTACTCTGGATTATTTTGTGAATTTGTACGATGAGGAAATTGCGAAAAATGTAAAAGGGAAAACGATTCGTATAAAGACGCTCGGGCAAAGACAATATGTGATGGCGATTAAGAAAAATGACTTAGTATTTGGGATTGGACCTGCAGGAACAGGTAAAACCTATCTCGCTGTCGTCATGGCTGTTAATGCTCTTAAAAGTGGTCAGGTCAATAGAATAATTTTAACAAGGCCGGCAGTTGAAGCAGGGGAGAGCCTTGGGTTTCTTCCGGGGGATTTAAAAGAGAAGGTTGACCCATACCTACGGCCATTGTATGATGCACTCCATGATATTCTGGGTACCGAACATACCCAGCGATTAATTGAACGGGGGACCATTGAGATTGCTCCGCTTGCCTATATGAGGGGCAGGACATTAGACGAAGCTTTTGTAATTTTAGACGAAGCTCAAAATACAACTCATGCCCAAATGAAAATGTTTTTAACCCGTCTTGGGTTTGGTTCGAAAATGGTCATTACAGGGGACCGGACACAGGTGGATTTACCTAAAGGTGTAAAATCAGGTTTAATTGTTGCGGAGGAAATACTTACGGACGTAAAGGGGATTTCGTTTGTGTTTTTAGAACAAAGTGACGTAGTTCGCCACCCTCTCGTTGGTAGGATTATCGAAGCATACGGTAAGAAGACTGATCAAAAATGAAACTATAGTATAAATAGGATAGACCATTTAATGGTTTATCTTTTTTATTTTTTCTAAGAATAGTCTACAAAATGAATCTTCTTCTTTTAGCAGGTGAAAAGTCTCGGGAAAACTGTTATCATTTTACATAAAGCAGACTGTCAACAAAAATTTATTTAAAATAAGTATTTTCTGCAATCTGCAATAAATGCAGCGTCTGCAAAAAAATGATTCGAGCTTGGATAGCAAGACCCATTAGATGTCTAAGTGCCTCGATAAGGTATATTGGATGGTTTAGGGGCCGTGGAGGGATTTAATTGGAAAAACTTCAGCAGCACTTCATTCAGATACGGAAGCTCCTCGATATTACTTTTTTTCGAGTTTTATCTTTTCTTGTTTTAGGAATTGTTCTTTATGCGGCAATGTTTAATAATGTAAAACCTGAAAAACTGGATTTAAATTTGTTTTCGATTGCCCAAAAAACAATACGTTCGCCCGGGACAGTTGAGGATAAAGAAAGTACTGAAAAAAAGCGTAAAGAAGCGTTGGATCAGGTACAAGATGTATACACCTTAAAAAAGGAGTATACTCAAAATCGAGTTGACTTAATAACCTCTATATTTGATTCTGCTTCTGAAGTGAATGACGAAATAAAAGAGGATCTGAAGAAACAGTCTGAAGCGTCTACAGATAAATCTATGAAAGTAACAGAGCCAAGTGTTCCCGAAAAAGTAGCAAAGTTAAAATCAAAATTGACCCCGAGTGTGACAAAGGATCTTTCTGACCAGGTTTTTTCAGGAATAGTCCAAGCTAGCAAAGAAGAATTATCAATCGCTAAGGATCTGACAGTAACAGCAATTAACAATGTGATGACCAAAAGAATTTCAGCAGATGATGTTGAAAATGCTAAAAAAAGAGTAGAAGAAGAATTAAAATATTCTACTTTGAATGATGATTTAAAAAGTGCGGCAATTGAATTAGGCAGATATGCAATTATCCAGAATGAATTTTATGATCCGGTTGCAACAGAAGAATTACGACAGCAAGCAGCGGAAAGTGTTGAGCCGGTTAAGATTCTTCAAGGGCAAATAATTGTTGAAGAAGGAGCATTAATTAACCGGGAAATATATCGACAGCTAAAGCTTGTCGGTTTACTGGCGAATGAAAAATCTTTTAAGCCTTTTATCGGCTTAGCATTTTTTACTATCCTCATTGTTTCAGCGATCTATTATTACTTTTATCAAATGAAAACTGATCCGGAAAAGAGACAAACCCATTTACTCTTATTTGGAATTATTTTCATCCTGTCTATTTTTATTTTAAAAATAGTTAGCTTGCTCCAAATATTTAATTATTCCGGCATTGGCTATTTGTTTCCTGCTGCCATGGGCGGTATGCTAATTAAAATATTAATTGATGAAAAGCTTGCGGTCCTCATGTCTATCATTTTGGCTGTCTGCGGAAGCGTAGTTTTCAATGAAGGTGTTACAGGCACACTTAATTTTTCGGAAGGGATCTATATTCTCTTCAGTGCGTTAGCAGGTATCCTTTTTTTAAGTAATCAAAATCAAAGGTCAAAAATTTTGCAAGCCGGATCATTTGCTGCCGCGGTTAATCTCCTTACGATTTGGACCTTAATGCTTTTGCCTAATGGACAATTTTCCGGTCTCGAATATGGGTATTATTTTTTAACTGCCATTGTTTCAGGGATTGCTTCTGCGGTTTTAACAATCGGATTATTGCCTTTCTTTGAGGCAAGCTTTGGAATTCTATCAACCATGAGACTTATTGAACTATCGAATCCAAACCATCCGCTTCTTAGGAAGATTTTAATGGAGGCCCCCGGCACTTATCATCATAGTGTGATGGTAGCCAACCTGGCGGAATCCGCATGTGAGGCAATTGGGGCAAATGGTCTTTTGGCAAGGGTTGGCAGCTATTATCATGATATTGGTAAAACCAGACGACCTAACTTCTTTATCGAAAATCAGATGCACCTTGATAATCCGCATGACCGTCTGCCGCCGGATAAAAGCGCGAACATCATCATTGATCATGTGACAGAAGGCTCCAATATTTTAAAGAAATACCACATGCCAAAAGAACTGATTGAAATTGCTGAACAGCATCATGGAACAACCCTTCTTAAATTTTTTTATCATAAGGCTATTCAGAATGGAGCCGAAACTAAGGAAGAGGATTTTCGGTATCCGGGCCCTAAAGCTCAGTCAAAGGAATCTGCAATTGTCGGAATAGCTGATAGTGTCGAGGCAGCTGTGCGTTCATTGACATCGCCTACCCCTGAATTAATTGAGTCGCTAGTGAAAAAAATCGTTGCAGACCGGCTCCAGGATGGACAATTGAATGAATGTGACCTAACATTAAAGGAACTTGAAACTGTGACCCACACTTTATGTGAAACATTAAAGGGGATTTTCCATTCAAGGATTGAATATCCAGAATTGACGAAGAAGGTGAAAGAAGCTTGAATTTAATGATTGATTTTTTAGATGAAACTGATGAATTAACAGAGGAACATATTCTTGAAATAGAAAAATTATTAAATTTTGCCGCAAAAAAAGAAAACGTTGAAGAACAAAGTGAAGTTTCCGTTACATTTGTTTCAAACGAACGAATTCAGGAGATTAACCGTGAATATCGTGACAAAGATACTCCCACAGACGTTATCTCGTTTGCCATGGAGGAACTTGGTGAAGGGGAAGTGGAATTAGTTGGCGGTGAGATGCCTCGTGTGTTAGGTGATATTATTATCTCGGTTCCAAAAGCAAAGGAACAGGCAGAAGAATACGGTCATTCCTTTTTACGTGAACTTGGCTTTCTATCTGTTCATGGTTTTCTACATCTTTTAGGCTATGACCATATGACAGAGGCTGACGAAAAAATAATGTTTACACTGCAGAAGGATATTTTAAACCAATATGGGCTCACACGGTAAACGAAAAGGCAATTCTTTGATGGCATCCTTCTCTTTTGCAATCAATGGCATCCGAACTGCGATCATGGCGGAAAGGAATATGAGGATTCATTTGGTTAGTTCTGTCATCGTTATTTGTTGTTCGATTTTTTTCTCAATATCCACGATTGAATGGCTTATTATCCTACTGGTGATTGGCGGCATATTTGCCTTAGAATTAGTAAATTCAGCAATTGAACGTGTAGTGGATCTTGTAACAGAGGAATACCTTTCTTTAGCGAAACAAGCAAAAGATTTGGCCGCCGGTGCGGTCTTTATCTATGCGATTGTTTCTATAGTGATTGGAATTGTTATTTTTTTGCCTTATATGTTAACAATACTTTCACGATAAAGGGGTTTTGGGGAATTTGAAAAGAGATTATCATTCCGTTAAAATGATTTATCAATAAGAATTATTAGTCAGTTTAATTTGTGAGAAAATTCTAAATTTTTTATTACATTTTTGCTACAAGTAATGTTTTTATCTGTTTTTTGAGGTAAAATATAGATAACAGCAGATACCTGCTGGAAGGGAAGAAGACGCTTGAACATTGATCAATTAATTGAAGAAGCAAAGATAGCAAGAGAAAAAGCTTATGTTCCATATTCTAAATTTGGAGTAGGAGCAGCTATTTTAACAAAAGACGGAAAAGTTTATCGAGGTTGTAACATAGAAAATGCAGCTTACAGTATGTGCAATTGTGCCGAAAGAACCGCTATTTTTAAAGCATATTCAGAAGGTGATCGAGATTTTCAACTGCTCGCAGTCGTTGCCGATACAGATCGCCCTTGCTCTCCGTGCGGTGCATGCCGCCAAGTAATTTCTGAATTATGCCCAAGAGACATGAAAGTCGTTTTAACAAATCTTAATGGAGATATTAAAGAAATGACTGTTGAAGAATTGTTGCCGGGGGCTTTTTCATCGGAGGATCTCCATGTTAAATAATTGGGATGAAAACAAGGGTTATAAGTCAGGATTTATTTCCATAATTGGTAGACCGAATGTAGGGAAATCGACATTTCTTAATCGGGTCATTGGCCAAAAAATCGCTATTATGAGTGATAAACCCCAAACTACACGCAATAAAATTCAAGGTGTTTTGACATTGGAAAATACACAAATGATTTTTATTGATACACCGGGTATTCATAAACCAAAACACAAATTGGGCGATTTTATGATGAAGGTTGCACAAAACACATTAAAAGAAGTGGATTTAATTTTATTTATGGTTAACGCAGAAGAAGGATTTGGACGCGGTGAAGAATTTATCCTTGAAAAATTCCAAACAGTTAACACGCCTATCTTTCTGGTTATCAATAAAATCGATCAAATACATCCGGATAATTTATTACCGATTATTGAATCATATAAAGAAAAATATCCTTTTAAAGAGGTTGTTCCTATATCGGCACTTGAAGGGAATAATGTTGATCGACTTTTGGAACAAATCAAAACTTACTTGCCGGAAGGACCGCAATATTATCCTGCTGACCAAGTTACCGATCATCCTGAAAGATTTATCATTACAGAGTTAATTAGGGAAAAAGCGCTTCATTTAACAAGGGAAGAAATTCCTCACTCTTTGGCGGTTGTTCTTGATAAAATTGAGCGACCGGAGGGTAAGGACATCATCAATGTGATGGCAACGGTCATTGTTGAAAGAGATTCACAGAAAGGAATTATTATCGGAAAGAAAGGCAGTATGCTAAAGGAAATAGGGATGCGTGCCCGAGTGGATATAGAAAATCTCCTAGGGTCAAAAGTATTCCTAGAACTTTGGGTTAAAGTCCAGAAAGATTGGCGAAATAAAATGTCCCAGCTGCGCGATTTCGGCTTTAATGAAGATGAATATTGATTAATAACCCTATCTAAAATATTACCTTATATATAAAAATATGCATGGACAACATTAACAAATTTTTCGTCTTATGATTTTGGAAAGACAGGCTATGATAATTGTAAGGTTTGGGATTTTTAAAAAGGCTAGTCTAAATAATGAAAGGTGGGGTTTTCGATGATGGATTTTACGTGGAAAGTATTTACCCAGACAGGGAATATTGACACATATCTTCTCTTTAAAGAGCTTGAGAAGGAAAACCAAGAAATACCCGGAAATCTGAATGAAGAGCTAGCACAAATAGATTTTCCAATTTCATAATAATGTCTTTAGCCTGCACAGGATGTGATTTAAATGCTTCAAAAATGTGAAGGCATCGTTATTAGAACAACAGATTATGGAGAAACCAATAAAATTGTTACTTTATATACACGGGAATGGGGGAAGATTGGCGTAATGGCACGGGGCGCTAAAAAGCCCAATAGCCGCCTCTCCTCCATTTCCCAGCTATTTACTCATGGGTATTATCTTGTACAAAAAGGAACAGGCCTGGGAAGTGTGCAGCAAGGGGAAATCATCACCTCCATGCGTTCTATTGGTGAAGACATCTTTTTAACGGCATATGCCAGCTATATTGTCGAATTAACGGATAAATGTACAGAGGAAAAAAAACCAAACCCTTTTCATTTTGAATTACTTTATCAAACATTAAATTACATGAATGAAGGCTTTGACCCTGATGTATTGATGAATATTTATGAAATGAAGATGCTAAATGTTTTGGGAATGTATCCAATATTAAATCAATGTTCCGTTTGCGGCAGTACAGACGGACTTTTTTCTTTTTCCATTAGAGAGGGTGGTATTATCTGTCATCGATGTCTCGATAAAGACCCATACCATTTGAAAATATCACAGGCAACTGTAAAACTATTACGGCTATTTTATTATTTTGATCTTTCAAGGTTAGGAAATATTTCAGTAAAACAAGAAACAAAGATTGAGTTAAAAAAAGTGATTTCAGCCTATTACGAAGAATATTCAGGTTTATATCTAAAAACAAAAAAATTTCTCAGTTCGATGGATCAATTTCGAAATCTTTTATAGATGACTTGTTGACAATTTTTTAAGTTTTCGTTAATATTTTTTTAATAAGAATAGTTGCAGTGACGGAAAATAGTACTTAGTAAATTCTATAAAAGCGAACCTAGGACGGTGTAAGCTAGGGTATAGGGAACTAAGGAAGGCATTCCTGAGCAATCATGTGTTTGTTTACACATTTTAAAGAGGCTGCACTTTGCAGCAAATAGGGTGGAACCGCGGGTAACTCTCGTCCCTATGCTTTATGAGCATAGGGATGGGAGTTTTTTTATTTAATAGCGGAAGCGCCTTCGGAACAAGCAAAGCTTGTTCCTGCGATGATTATTCTAAGGAGCTTTCCATAGTGGTCAGCCCCGATATATTTTTTTAAAAGGAGCGAATTACAATGAAGGTAACAATGGAGCAAATAGTTTCACATGCAAAACACAGAGGCTTTATTTTTCCAGGTTCAGAAATTTACGGCGGTCTTGCAAACACATGGGATTATGGCCCGTTAGGCGTTGAATTTAAAAATAATATTAAACAGGCTTGGTGGAAAAAATTTGTTCAGGAATCACCTTACAATGTAGGCTTGGATGCCAGCATCTTAATGAATCCAAGAACATGGGAAGCTTCCGGACATATCGGAAATTTTAATGACCCGATGATTGATTGTAAAAATTGTAAAGCACGTCATCGTGCTGATAAATTAATTGAAAATGCTCTTGAGGAAAAGGGCATTGAGATGATTGTCGATGGATTGCCATTTGAAAAAATGGAGGAATTAGTAAAAGAGCATAATATTGCTTGTCCGGACTGCGGAAGTCATGATTTCACCGGCATTCGCCAATTTAATTTAATGTTTAAAACATTTCAAGGTGTAACAGAAACAAGCACGAATGAAATCTTCCTTCGTCCTGAAACCGCCCAAGGTATTTTTGTTAATTTTAAGAATGTACAGCGTACGATGAGAAAGAAATTACCATTTGGTATTGCACAAATTGGAAAAAGCTTTCGTAACGAAATTACTCCGGGTAATTTTACTTTCCGTACAAGAGAATTCGAACAAATGGAATTAGAATTTTTCTGTAAACCAGGTGAGGAATTGGAATGGTTCAATTATTGGAAGCAATTTGCTGAAAAATGGCTGCTTTCATTAGGTCTTAATCGTGAAAATTTAAGACTTCGTGACCATTCTGAAGATGAACTATCTCACTACAGCAATGCTACTACCGATTTTGAATTTAAATTCCCGTTTGGATGGGGAGAGTTATGGGGTGTTGCATCAAGAACAGATTATGATTTGAAGCAGCATATGCAATTTTCCGGTGAAGACTTTAATTACCTTGATCCGGAAACAAATGAAAGATATATCCCATACTGTATTGAGCCATCATTGGGAGCAGACCGGGTAACTTTAGCATTCTTGATCGATGCCTATGACGAAGAGCAACTGGAGGATGGAACATGCAGAACGGTTATGCATTTCCACCCTGCATTAGCACCATTCAAGGCTGCAGTGCTTCCATTATCAAAGAAATTGTCCGATGAAGCTAGAGAGGTATTCGGTGAATTGTCGAAGCATTTCTTGGTCGATTATGATGAAGCGGGTTCTATCGGTAAACGGTATCGCCGCCATGATGAAATAGGTACTCCGTTCTGTATTACGTATGATTTTGATTCCAAGGAAGACAAAATGGTAACCGTTCGTGATCGGGACACGATGGAACAAAAACGAATCCCAATCGCAGATCTTGTTAGCTTTATTCAAGAGAAGATTATCTTTTAAGAAAAAGGTGCGGAAAATTCCGCACCTTTTTCTTTAGCGAAGCTCCGCCTCTTTTCCGCAAAAAATAATTAGTATATAATATTGCTATTAAAGTATAACGTTTTCACACGTGTAGGGTCTATACATAAAGGTATGATAAGGTGGTGAGGACAATAGAACTGACTAAGCGCCAGGAACTAATTTTGCAAATCGTTAAGGACAATGGTCCGATAACAGGTGAGCATATTGCAGATCAGTTAAGCTTAACTCGGGCTACGCTCAGACCCGATTTGGCGATATTAACGATGGCAGGCTATTTAGACGCAAGACCAAGGGTGGGGTATTTCTATACAGGAAAATCCGGGGCACAGCTTTTAACTGAAAATCTGCAAAAAATATATGTGAAAGATTACCAATCCATTCCTGTAGTGGTTAATGAAAATGTTTCGGTTTATGACGCTATTTGTACAATGTTCCTTGAAGATGTGGGAACATTATTTGTTGTAGACCAGCATTCCTTTTTAGTTGGGGTTTTATCACGTAAGGATTTGCTAAGAGCAAGTATTGGCAAACAAGAGCTTACGACTATTCCTGTCAATATTATTATGACAAGGATGCCGAATATTACCATGTGTGAAAGGGAAGATCTTTTAATCGATATTGCAAAAAAATTAATAGATAAACAGATTGATGCCTTACCGATCGTGAGAAAGGCAGATAAAGGGTATGAAGTGCTCGGCAGAATTACCAAAACGAACATTACAAAAGCCTTTGTTGCACTTGGAGATGAGTAATTAAATGTTTTAAAGGAGTTGTTAAGGGAGAATGAGTTTGCCGATTATTTATGTCGTATCTGATTCAGTAGGTGAAACTGCTGAACTAGTGACAAAAGCAGCAATTAGTCAGTTTAATGGTTCAGGAATGACATTAAAAAGGTTTCCATATGTTGAAGATAAAGAACACATTGATGAAGTATTATCACTTGTTACCATGGACAAGGCAATGGTGGCATATACACTGGTAAAACCCGAAATGCGGGAATACATGAAAGAACAGGCAATTCAAGAGGGGATTCATGCGGTGGATTTAATTGGTCCTGTAATGGACCAAATTCAAATCTACAGCGGGAAAACACCTTTATGTGAGCCGGGTCTCGTTCGAAAGCTGGATGAAGATTATTTTAAAAAAGTGGAAGCAATTGAATTTGCGGTAAAATATGATGATGGGCGCGATCCAAGGGGGATTTTAAAAGCAGATATTGTTTTAATAGGTGTATCAAGAACATCTAAAACACCATTATCACAATACCTTGCCCATAAACGTTTAAAAGTTGCCAACGTGCCTCTCGTACCTGAAGTGGACCCGCCGGAAGAACTATACAAGGTACAATTAGAAAAATGTTTCGGTTTGAAAATTAGCCCTGAAAAATTAAATAATATTAGACGCGAACGATTAATATCATTGGGGCTAAATGATAAAGCCAGTTATGCAAACATTGAACGAATTAAAGAAGAATTAACCTTCTTTGATAAAGTGGTAAGTAAAATTAATTGTCCCGTTATTGACGTAACGAATAAAGCGGTAGAAGAAACTGCAAATGTTATTCTAAACTTCATTCAAAAAAGAAGAGCTTAGCACATAATCATTGGATTATGTGTTTTCTTTTTTTTGAAAAAAGTTATAGCAAAATTAAAATGAATATACTATAATAAAAAATTGTGATAAAAATGAATCTTTTAGGTTTAGACTTGCATGTGAACGAATAAACTATTTATTGTTAGATGTCAAGGAAACCTATTGAAAAAAATTCGACATAAATCCTTTTCATAAAAGTTAGCGGTTAAAGAAGGAATATGTGGAGTGATGTAGAATTAATACTTATATTAAAGGCATTCCGACTATTTTTGTCGATGCAGACTCCTGCCTGGTGAAAGAGGAGATTGTCGAAATTGCTTCCGAATCTTCCATTAAAGTTCTATTTGTCGCTTCCTACGATCATCATGTAAGTAAGGAGAATACATATGTAACTTGGAAATATGTTGATTCGAGGAAGGAAGCTGCGGACATGTTCATTATGAACCATACCGGAATGGAGATATTGTTATTACACAAGATATTGGACTTGCTTCTACCTTATTGCCTAAGGGTGTTCATGTTTTATCTCCAAGGGGGATTGTATTTGAGGAAAACGGAATTCAAACTGCCCTTGATTTGCGCCATTTAAATGCCAAAGCGAGAAAAAGAGGCGTTTATGGAAAAGGACCAAAACCCTATCATTCTGAAGATCGGGCAAGATTTATAACGGCATTAACAAAAATTTTGTCGAAATTTGAAGGAATTTAGAAATTTTTATCGAATACCTGTTAGTACAATTGGAGTTGTTTTCATGGCAGACCGTATTGCCGAAGAAAAAATCAATCAAATTCGTCAGGCTGTTGATATCGTCGAAATAATCAGCGATTATGTTCAACTGAAAAAACAGGGGCGAAATTACTTCGGATTATGTCCTTTCCATGGAGAAAATACCCCATCATTTTCAGTATCATCCGATAAACAGATTTTCCATTGCTTTGGTTGCGGTGCAGGCGGAAATGCTTTTTCATTCTTAATGGAGCTCGAGGGAATTTCATTCCAGGAAGCTGCCATTAAACTGGCTGCCAGGGCAAATATTGATCTTCAAATGGATTTTTCCACGGTTGGTAAAGAAAAAACGGTTTCCAAAGAGCTTCAAACCATGCTTGATGCTCATGAGCTTTTACGTAAATTTTACCACCACTTATTGGTAAATACAAAAGAAGGTCAACATGCCTTAGAGTATCTGCTTGAAAGAGGTTTTACTCGGGAATCAATTGATAAGTTTCAAATCGGCTATTCATTGAATTCATGGGATTTTGTATGCAAGTTTCTTTTAAAAAGGGAATTTGCACCTGAATGGATTGAAAAAGCGGGATTAATTATCAAGCGTGAAAAGGATGGGACCTATTTCGACCGATTCAGGGATCGAATCATGTTTCCGATTTTTGATCGAAATGGAAATACGATTGCATTTTCAGGGAGATCCCTAGGGGCCGAAGAGCCCAAATATTTAAACAGTCCCGAAACAGCAATCTTTAATAAAAGCAAAATTTTATACAATTTTCATTTAGCTAAGCCACATATTCGAAAAGTACAGCAAGCAATTTTGTTTGAGGGGTTCGCCGATGTAATTGCTGCAGACCGGTCCGGAGTGGAAAATGGTATTGCTACGATGGGGACATCATTAACAGAAGAGCATATAACCCTTTTAAGGCAAAATGTTCAATCCGTAATCATTTGTTACGATTCCGATAAAGCCGGGATTGAAGCTGCATATCGTGCAGGAAATCTTTTAACCGATGCAGATTTTCAATTGAAAGTGGCGATGATGCCTGATGGCAAGGATCCAGATGAATACATCAAATTATATGGTCCTGAAAAATTCCGCAATGAAGTAATTGGTGCCAGTTTAACCTGGATGTCTTTCAAATTTCTATATTTTCGCAGAGGAAAAAACCTTCAGCTAGAAGGAGATCGCCTTGCGTATATAGAAGACATACTTAAAGAAATCAGCAAGTTGACAAAAGCTGTTGAAAAAGACCATTATCTAAGACAGCTTGCGTCTGAATTTTCGCTTTCATTGGATGCGTTAAAACAGCAGCAAAAACAGATTTTCTTTGCTGACAAAAGGAAATCCAATGGGAAAAGTCAAACGGTAAATAAACCTTTGCAAAATTTTAAGCAAGTGAATGAATTAAAGCCTGCTCATTATACTGCTGAGAGGCGTTTAATTGCCCATATGCTAAAAAACCGCGATGTTGCATATAAGGTGCAGGATTTATTGAAAGGAAATACGTTTAATGTTGATGAACATCAGGCAATAATAACTTATCTGTTTGGATTTTATGAGGATCATTTGAATCCTGACTCAAGCGCATTTTTAACCTATATTCAAGATGATAATCTTAGAAGAATGGTTGCCGATATTGAAATGATGTCCATTAATGATGAACTGAGCAACCAAGAATTAACTGATTATATCAAACAGGTGTTGAATTATCAAAAATTGTTAAAGATAAAAGAAAAAGAAGTGGAAGAAAAAGAAGCAGAACGACAAAAGGATTATTCTAAAGCTGCTGCAATTGCAATGGAAATCCTTCAATTGCGTAAATCTTTATAGATTGTTTCTTTTATTTTGGAAGGAGGGGGACCTATGGCTGCTGAAAAATCAGCCCGTTCAAAAGAGGCCGAGAATGAATTGACCTTTGAACAAGTGAAAGACCAGTTAACAGAACTGGGTAAAAAAGTCGGCGTCCTTGCCTATGATGATGTTGCTGAGAAATTAGCTAATTTTGATTTAGAATCTGAGCAAATGGATGAATTTTTAGAATTCCTGGGAGATCAAGGAATTGAATTGGTTGGAGAAAATGAAGACGAAGATCCTGACATCAAAAAATTATCAAAAGAAGATGACGATGAATTTGATCTAAATGATCTTAGCGTTCCTCCGGGAGTTAAAATCAACGATCCGGTTCGTATGTATTTAAAAGAAATTGGCCGAGTTGATTTGCTTTCTGCTGAAGAGGAAATTAAATTGGCAAACAGAATTGAAGAAGGGGACGAAGAGGCAAAGCGACGTCTTGCTGAAGCAAACCTTCGCCTTGTAGTAAGTATTGCGAAGCGGTATGTTGGCCGTGGCATGTTATTTCTTGATCTCATTCAAGAAGGAAATATGGGTCTCATTAAAGCCGTAGAAAAGTTTGATTACCGCAAAGGGTTTAAATTTAGTACCTATGCTACATGGTGGATTCGCCAGGCGATCACAAGGGCAATCGCTGACCAGGCAAGAACCATCCGTATTCCTGTGCATATGGTCGAAACAATTAATAAGCTGATACGAGTGCAGCGGCAATTACTTCAGGACCTTGGCCGCGAACCAACACCGGAAGAAATCGGTGAAGATATGGATTTAACACCTGATAAGGTGAGAGAAATTTTAAAAATCGCACAAGAGCCGGTATCTCTTGAAACACCAATTGGTGAGGAAGATGATTCCCATCTTGGAGATTTCATTGAAGACCAGGATGCAACATCTCCTTCAGAGCATGCCGCTTATGAATTATTAAAAGAACAGCTTGAAGATGTTCTGGACACATTAACAGACCGGGAAGAAAATGTTCTCCGTTTACGCTTTGGTTTAGACGATGGACGTACGCGTACCCTTGAAGAAGTAGGTAAGGTTTTTGGGGTTACACGTGAACGGATCCGCCAAATAGAAGCAAAAGCGTTACGTAAGCTTCGCCACCCAAGCCGCAGTAAACGGCTTAAAGACTTTTTAGAATAAAATATAAAATATATCCAATAGTTTACTTCTTTAAAGGAGTAAGCTATTTTTTTTGTTCCACTGGGCTAAGAATGTAAGCTGTATATGAAAACGCTTTTTGTATTTGTCATTTATTTTACTGAATTGTCTTGCATTTTGCAAATAGGCTTCCAAAATCTTTTCCGTATTAAATGGTTTGAATTTTTGTGAAATAGGATTTCAATCAATAATAATAAAGGTGTTTTATTGAAAAATACCATTTGGTAACAACTAATTAAAGTAGAAATGACATTAGATTGTGATTAAAAACATTCTTATTTTTGTTATATTTACATAATATTGTATTTTATATAAATTTTAAATCTTGAGAAAATAATGCAATTCCTTTTATAATAATAATGAAAGCGCATACAAAGATTGCTTGAGGAGGATAAAAATGAATTTTGATCTAACTTCTGAACAAGAAATGATAAAACGGACCATGCGAGAGTTTGCTGATGAAGAAGTCGCACCCAGTGCAGTGGAACGTGACCGAAATAAACAATTTCCTTTAGCGATATTTAAAAAGCTTGCAGAAATGGGCATAATGGGACTTCCTTTCCCGGAAGACTACGGCGGTGGAGGCGCAGACACAGTTAGCTTTGCGATTGTTACTGAAGAACTTAGCCGCGCTTGCGGTTCGACTGGAATTACGTATTCAGCTCATATTTCATTAGGTGGAGCCCCAATTAATTTGTTTGGCTCAAAGGAGCAAAAAATTAAATATTTAACGCCAATTTGTACAGGTGAGTCATTTGGGGCCTTTGGGTTAACAGAACCAAATGCAGGGTCCGATGCGGGTGAGACAAGAACATCCGCAAAAGAAGAAAACGGTGAATTTATCATTAACGGCAATAAATGTTTTATTACAAACGCAAGTTTCGCCAACCATTTAGCTCTTACAGCGGTGACCGATATTAGGGATGGGAAAAAGGAAATAAGTGCTATTATTGTGCCAACAAACGTTAAAGGGTTTACTGTTATTGATAATTACGAAAAAATGGGCTTAAATTCCTCCAATACAACTGAGCTTGTGTTAGAGGATGTCAGAGTGCCAGTTGATCATTTATTAGGAAAGCGTGGAGAGGGCTTTAAGCAATTTTTAATGACGCTTGATGGCGGACGTATCGGTATAGGTGCAATGGCGGTAGGAATAGCTCAAGGAGCTTATGATAAGGCTCTTCATTATGCAAAGGAAAGAAAACAATTCGGTAAATCAATCTCTTCTTTCCAAGCAATTCAGTTCAAGCTTGCTGATATGGCGATGAAAATAGAATTGGCGCGAAATATGGTTTATAAGGCAGCCTGGCTAAAGGACAAGGGAAAACCGTTTTCCAAAGAAGCAGCGATATGTAAACTATATGCATCAGAAATTTGTATGGAAGTGACCAATCAGGCGGTGCAAATTCACGGAGGATACGGCTATATGAGGGAGTACCATGTCGAAAGAATGATGCGGGACGCTAAATTGTTAGAAATTGGTGAAGGGACTTCCGAGGTTCAAAGAATGGTAATCGCAAGAATTATTGGTTGTTAAAAAGAAAATAGGGAAAATTAACAAGAGGTTGCAGTTGATAAATTCATATCTCAGCCTCTTTTATTTTTTTTACAAAGTTTTTGGACAAAGTAAGTTTAGGTCTTTTCCTTCTGTCGATTTTCAAGTAAAATAGTAGTTGTTTGTAAAGGTTCTATAATTTAACAGATGTACTTACATAAGGGAGGTTATAGTATGAATAAAAATCCTGTCATTCCTTTCGTACTTATTATGGTTTTTGGAATCGGTCTAATGTTCTTTCTGTCCTTCAAAGGCCTCGGTGATGCGAAAGAGGTAGCTAAGGATAAAGGCGGCACCAGCACTGCAAAAACGGAAACGGTTGCATCAGCTAATCCGGAGGACATTTATAAATCCACTTGTATTGGCTGTCACGGCGATCAGTATCAAGGGGTTGTAGGACCATCCTTGCATGGTGTTGGTAAAAAGTTTACCAAGGATCAAATTAAAGGCTTCATTACCAAAGGAAAAGGCAATATGCCTCCAGGTCTTGTACCAGAGGCACAAGCAGATGCAATGGCAGCATGGGTATCGAAAATTCAATAATTTGCATATAATAAAAATGGTCCTTTGCAACTGTAAAGGACTTTTTTTATACTATAATGAATGAACAATTATCATTATGATGAGTAGAAGGACTATACATAAAAGCGTGGTGGGGATTTTTTGAATACTGATAAATTATCGTTTCGTTTGGCAACGGTTGCCAACTATGTTCCTAAGAATGCAAAACTAGCTGATATTGGCTCTGACCATGCGTATTTGCCATGTTATCTGGCAAAGAATGCGGGATTACCATTTGCTATCGCAGGTGAAGTAGCAGCTGGTCCTTTTCAGTCCGCTGAAAGAAATGTGTTGTCAGAAGGTTTATCTGAAATTATTTCTGTACGAATGGGTGACGGCTTAGATGTCCTGAAGCACGAAGAGGTAGATTGCATCACGATTGCCGGAATGGGCGGTGCATTAATCGCCGGCATTTTAGAAAGAGGTAAGGATAAGCTTCATTCTGTTAAACGGCTTGTGCTTCAGCCAAATATAAGTGCGATTTCAATCCGAAAATGGTTTTTAGAAAACGACTGGGAGCTTATCGCTGAAGAAATCATTGAAGAAGATGAAAAAATCTACGAAATTTTAGTAGCTGAAAAAGGGGAGCCCGGTAAGCCTTATATCCTAGCAAAGAAGGAACAGGGACTTTTATTAGGACCGTTTTTAGTTCAAAGTCAAAATCAAATCTTTAAGAAAAAATGGCTCTTGGAAATAAAAAATTGGCAACGTATTGTTTCACAACTTGAAGGTGCCGCCCAAACGACAGAAACAAACCAAAAAAAGCAGGAGATTCTGGATAAAATAAAGCTGGTAGAGGAGGCGCTAAATGGTGAAGAAAGCGAACGGTCATGAAATCATTCAGTTGTTTGAACAGTTTTCTCCAAAAGGTTTGGCAATGGAAGGGGACAAGATCGGCTTACAAATAGGCCGCCTAAACAAAAAGATTGACAGGATCATGATTGCACTTGATGTATTAGAAGAAGTAATCGACGAGGCAATTGAAAAAAATGTTCAACTCATCATTGCTCATCATCCGCCAATCTTTCGACCGTTAAAAAACGTGATCACAGATACGGTACAGGGCAGAATGATTGAGAAATTACTAAAACATGATATTTCAGTTTATGCCGCCCATACAAACCTTGATGTTGCCAAGGGCGGGGTCAATGATTTACTTGCTGATGCACTTGGCATAGAAAACACGGAGGTCCTGGTACCGACTTATGAAACGGAGCTCAAGAAAATTGTCGTTTTCGTTCCTGCCACTCATAGTGAAGAGATTAGACAAGTATTAGGAAATGCAGGAGCAGGATCTATCGGTAATTATAGCCATTGTTCTTTTTCAACAGGTGGAACGGGAAGATTTACCCCCAGAGAAAATACCAATCCATACATCGGACATCCAGGACAGTTAGAAGCTGTCGAGGAAGTTCGAATTGAGACAATTATTCCTGAAGCCTTACTAAAAAAGACAATAAGTGCCATGGTTAAAGCACACCCCTATGAGGAAGTAGCATATGATGTGTACCCTGTTGAAAATAAAGGGGAAATTCTTGGTCTTGGCAGAATAGGGACAATCCAAGCAGTGACATTAGGGGAATTTGCTGAAAAAGTTAAAACAGCTCTTGAGGTTGATAAAATTAGAGTAGTCGGCGATCTAACCTCTATAGTAAAAAAAGTGGCTGTTTTAGGCGGGGATGGTAATAAATATTTCACTCAGGCAAAATTTAAAGGAGCTGATGTGTACGTCACAGGGGATATTTATTATCACACAGCACATGACGCAATGATGGAAGGGCTGAATATGATTGATCCCGGTCATAATGTTGAAAAGGTCATGAAAAAAGGACTTTCAGCTACACTAAAAAAAATGTGCCTGGAATCCGGATATGAAGTAGAGATCTTTCCTTCAGAAGTTAATACAGATCCCTTTCAATTTGTATAAAAAAACCGGTCATCGACCGGTTTTTAATTTTTTACTTTTGGCAGGATTTTATTTAAGGGAACATTTTTTCTGCGTTCCCATGTTCCTTCATTATTTGGGTCGAATTGTTCGAGGAAGGTAATAACTTCTTTTGTAATTGGTGTAGGTGTAGAGGCACCTGCTGTTACAGCAACATTTTTTGCATCTTTTATCCAGTCGATTTCTAATTCAGTAATATCTGCAATTCGATATGCTTTTGTTCCGGCAATTTCTTCTGAAACTTGTGCTAATCGATTGGAATTATTACTTTTCGGATCCCCGACAACAATCGTCACATCTGCTTCCGTTGCTTGTTGTGCAACTGCTTCCTGCCGGATTTGGGTTGCATGGCAAATTTCATTAAAAACTTCAACATGCGGATATTTTTCTTGAACCTTCTTCATCGTATCTGAAACATCCCATTGACTCATAGTTGTTTGGTTGGTGACTATAAGCTTTTCAGCATCAATTTTCAATGCTTCAACGTCAGCGGGAGTTTCCACGAGATGGACAGCACCCGGTGCTACACCGACTGCGCCTTCAGGTTCCGGATGCCCCTTTTTACCGATATAAATAATTTGATATCCTTGTTGTGCTTTTTCGTTAATGATGTCATGGGTCCTTGTTACATCAGGGCAGGTTGCATCAATGGTCACAAGCCCTTTTTGCTTTGCAAGCTCCCGAACTTCAGGTGAAATACCATGAGCAGTAAAAATAACCGTTCCCGAGTCAACTTTTTCAAGTATCTCCTTTCTATTGCTTCCGTCAAGTGTAATAATCCCCTCTTCAGCAAAGGCATCGGTAACATGTTTATTGTGAACAATCATCCCTAAGATATAGATAGGGCGAGGTAATGATTTATCTAATGCGGCATTTCTTGCGACGACCATAGCATCGACAACACCGTAACAGTAACCGCGTGGTGAAATTTTAATAATTTGCATATTCATGAGTCCTCCATAAGAACAAATACTTATAGTCTATGTATTAATTATATAAAACTAATAGAAATAATACAAAGATACATTTTTTCCTTTATTTTTAAAATATAAAAGAATGCTGTCACCAGCATCCTCCATGAGTTATTAAATATATAGTTTTGGAACTGAAGAACCTTTCCGTTTACCGGATGCTTCTTCACCGGCAGTTTTTTTTCTTTTTTCAGTCTGCTTATTTTTTGAAGAATGTTTTTCTGTTTCATCTTTTACAGAGGTCTCAGCTACTGTTTCTGTTTTCTTGGCGCTTGCATTCGCTGTTTCCTCTGTGCTGTCAGGAGCATTTTTTAAGCCTCGGTATAATTTCCACATCGCTGGAAGATTTTTTACAATAGGACCATATTGTTGAATCATAGGACCAATGGATTGAGCTGTTTTTAATACTTGTTGGGTATTGTTTAGCATACTGGTAATGCCACCGGGATTACTCAAAGATTTTAGTAATCCGCCACCGCTACCCGTAGCTGCTCTGCCTGCCCCTTGCATGGCTCCTACTCCTCTTACACCGGCGGCTTGATTTCCCCTTCCAAGAAGTTTTGAAAGTAAACCACCGCCGCCTCTTCCCATTTGACCGGGTCCACCCATCATTGGGTTTCTTCCCCCGAACATATTGGAACCGGGCCCCATCATTTGATTTCTGCCCCCGAACGGATTCATCATTTGTCCTCTTCCTCCAAATGGATTCGGACCAGGCCCCATCATTTGCGGCCCCATTCCACCCTGCATAGGGAATCTTGGTCTTGGCTGCATATTTCTAGCCTCCTTTCGATTAGACCTCATGCTTTAAAGTATGCATTTACCCTTTTTTGGTTTAGGTCTTCTACACAGGACGAAGACTAAATTTTAATGATTAAAAGTTGCCGGAAAGTAAAAGATGATAATAAAAGAATAGATGGGTGGAGATTTGTCTTAAACTTTTATATAATTACAGGATGGAAATAAATGTGGAAGCTCTTGTTAAAGGAAGAAAACCACTCCAAATACAGAAGATATTTAAAATTAAGGAGCAATTTCATGCAAGTAAATCGATTTGAGCGTTTTAAATTTCAACCTTTTATTATAGAAGCCATTAAAGAATTCGGTTTTTATGAGCCGACAGAAATTCAGGAGCGGATGATCCCATTAGTTTTAAAAAGGGAAAGTGCGATTGGTCAATCACAAACAGGAACGGGAAAAACGCTTGCTTTTGTCCTCCCCATTCTTGAAAAAATTGATCCAAAACGTCAGGAAGTACAAGCGGTGATCACTGCCCCGACAAGAGAATTGGCTTCACAAATTTATCACCAAATCTTAAAGGTGACAGAACATTGCAGCCCTGAAAAACAAATTATGACCAGGTGCTACATCGGAGGAACGGACAAGCAGCGGACAATTGAAAAATTAAAGGTACAACCACATGTTGTCGTAGGGACTCCCGGAAGAATTAAAGACCTCATGAATGATCAAGCACTTTTCATTCATACATCGGGAATCCTCGTTGTTGATGAAGCGGATATGATGCTGGATATGGGATTTATTGAAGATTTAGACCAGGTAGCTGCTAAAATGCCTGAAAATCTTCAAATGCTGGTTTTTTCTGCAACCATTCCTGAAAAACTAAAACCATTTCTTAAAAAGTATATGGAAAATCCAAAAACGATTCAGATTGAATCAAAAAGAAAAACTGCCGAAAATTTACAGCATTACCTTTTACCATCAAGGCATCGAAATAAAAAGCAGCTTGTGCACGACATGCTTCTCCATTACAATCCCTATTTGGCCATTGTGTTTACGAACACCAAAAAAATGGCGGAGGAAGTGGCTAACTTTTTAATTGCCAAAGGTTTAAAGGTAGGGCGGGTTCATGGGGATTTAAACCCTCGTGAACGAAGGAAAATGATGAAACAAATTCAGGACCTGGAATTTCAATATATTGTAGCCACCGATCTTGCCTCAAGAGGGATTGATATTGAAGGAGTCAGCCATATCATTAACTACGAATTACCGACTGACTTAGACTTTTACATCCATCGGGTAGGAAGAACGGCAAGAGCAGGAAATTCCGGTATTGCTCTCACGATCTATGATCTTTCCGATGAGGACGCATTAAATCGTTTGGAAAAGATGGGAATTCAATTTAAAACCGTAGATATCAAAAAAGAAGAATTTATTGAATTAGATGACCGAAATAGACGGAAAACACGTGTTAGACAAGAGGATGCGGCAGATAAAACAGCAAAATCGTTGGTTCGCAAACCGTCAAAAGTAAAACCTGGCTATAAAAAGAAAATGCAATGGGAAATGGATAAAATAAAAAAACGTCAAAGAAGAATCGATCAGAGAAAGAAATAATAAGAGAAGGGAGAGAGAGGTATGTTGAAAATTGGATCACATGTTTCCATGAGCGGAAAGAAAATGCTGCTAGCCGCCAGCGAGGAAGCAGTTTCATATGGTGCTAATACCTTCATGGTTTATACAGGTGCGCCTCAAAACACAAGAAGGAAAAAAATTGAGGACTTAAATATTGAAGCCGGAAGAAGGCATATGGAGGAGAATGGGATTTCAGAAATCATTGTCCATGCTCCCTATATCATTAATATCGGGAATACCGTCAATCCGGATACATTCGATTTGGGGGTTCGCTTCCTTCGGAGTGAAATCGAAAGGACTGAAGCAATTGGTGCCAAGCAAATTGTTCTTCATCCCGGTGCCCATGTAGGTGAAGGTACAGAAGCAGGTATTAAGAAAATCATTGAAGGGTTAAATGAAGTTTTAACCGGGAAAGAACAAGTACAAATCGCATTAGAAACTATGGCCGGAAAAGGCTCTGAGTGCGGTAATTCATTTGAGGAATTAGCGATGATCATGGATGGAGTAAACTATAGTGACAAGCTTTCCGTCTGTTTTGATACATGTCATACACATGATGCCGGTTATAATATTGTTGAGGATTTCGACGGGGTATTAAATGAATTTGATAAAATTATTGGCTTGGAAAAATTAAAGGTTTTGCATATTAATGACAGTAAAAATGCTGTCGGTATGAGAAAAGACCGTCATGAAAATATCGGATTTGGCCATATAGGCTTTAAGGCAATCAATTATATTGTACATCATCCACAGTTAGCTAATGTGCCAAAAATCCTTGAAACACCATATGTAGGAGAAGATAAAAACGATAAAAAGCCGCCATATAAGCATGAAATTGATATGCTTCGTGAACAAAAGTTCAATGACAATCTACTTGATTTAATTATGCAGGCATAATTAATAATTGGAAAAAGCTGTGCATTTCGCACAGCTTTTTCTTTCATGATTTTGTAAACTGCATAAATAATTTATTTACCTCACGAGCTGTTTCAGGACCTGCTGATTTGGCAATTTCTTTCACTAATGCGGCTTTTTGACTATCATCAAAAATATTTACATTCTTCCCTCTTAAATATTCGGCAATTTTATTTGCTTGTAATCGATTTAACGCAATGTTAAATTGTTTGGCATACTTAAGCAATTCATCCGCGGTTATTGTATTAATTTTATGATTAATGATGTTTTCAAAAATTTTCACCGTCATCACTCCTCCATCTTAATGTATGAAGGAGATGTTAGAATGTGACCAAATGATAAAATAAATTAGATTTTAAAATCCAAGTAAGACCATGAGACTTTACATAAAGAAGGAGCTATTGTATACTACATAAAGTTAAATCGGAATGATTCTTAAAATTAAAGGTGTGAGCTTATGACGTCACAATCAATTATAGATATTCAGCAAGTTTCCTATAGATATGAAAAGGATATTGTCCTTGAAAATATCAATCTCTCAATTCCGAATGGTTCCTTCTTAGCAATTGTTGGACCGAATGGATCAGGAAAATCGACACTATTAAAGTTAATTTTAGGGCTATTGAAGCCGCAAAAGGGTGAAATATTTTTATTTGGGCAGGAATTGAACAAATTTAAAGATTGGCAAATGGTTGGATATGTATCACAAAAAGCAAATTCATTTAACACAGGCTTCCCTGCGACAGTATTTGAAGTAGTTTCAAGCGGTTTAACTAAAAAGCTGGGAATGTTTCGATTTTTTAAAAAAGAACATAAACAAAAAGTATTGGAAGCTCTTGAAGCTGTTGGAATGAAAAAGTTTAGCAGCAGAAATATTGGAGAGCTCTCGGGCGGACAGCAGCAAAGAGTTTTTATTGCCCGTGCCCTTGTTAGCGAACCAAAGCTATTAATTCTTGATGAGCCGACAGTCGGGGTAGATGCAGAGAATGTCAATGCCTTTTATCAAATGCTTGCTGATTTAAATAAAAGCCGCGGCATTACCTTGTTATTAGTTACCCATGACATTGGAACTGTCTCCGATAAGGTTACACATGTTGCATGCTTAAATAAACATTTGCATTTTCATGGTGAAACGAAGGAATTTGAACATCTTAACGCGGAAGGAATGTCTGAATTTTATGGGCATGGGGTTCACATGCTTGCTCATCACCATGAACACGGAGGCGTTTTAAATTGATCCAGGGATTTTTTCATTATGAATTTTTACAAAATGCCTTCTTAACCGGGATTATGATTGGGATTCTGGCACCATTATTAGGCGTTTTTATCGTAGTCAGAAGATTGTCTTTAATTGCGGATGCATTAAGTCACGTCACCCTTGCAGGTATTGCAGCAAGCCTGTTAATTGAAAAAAATTTCGCGGTAATGGCCGGTTTAAATCCGCTTTATTTAGGGATGGCATTCTCTGTTGGTGGCTCTTTGTTTATTGAAAAACTTAGGGGAGTTTATAAGCACTATCAAGAATTGGCAATACCGATTATTTTATCAAGCGGAATAGGCCTGGGCGTTATTTTTATTTCACTTGCCAATGGCTTCAATACTGATTTGTTTAGCTATTTATTTGGCAGTGTTTCTGCCGTTAGCCGTACGGATCTATGGGTGATATTCACGATCAGTATTGCTGTCATCTTCGTAATATTTTTATTGTACAAAGAGCTTTTCTTGTTGTCATTTGATGAGGAGCATGCGAAAGCATCAGGAATTGCGGCCAAAAGCATTCATTTTATTTTTATTGTCATGGTTGCTCTTGTAATTGCTGCTTCGATGAGAATTGTTGGAATCCTTCTGGTATCCTCTTTAATGACTTTACCAGTGGCTGCAAGTATTCGGATTGCAAAAGGCTTTAAACAAACAATCCTTTTATCCATCATTTTTGGGGAAGTGTCCGTGCTTGGCGGTTTATTTACCGCGTATTATTTAAACCTGGCTCCCGGTGGAACCATTGTTATGATTGCAGTGGCTATTTTAATTATTGCCATTTTTTATAAAAAAATATCGATTAAAAACCAGGTTGAATAGGGGTGTTCATGTGAATGTAGATGAGGCCATTCAGTATTTAAAAGAAAAGGGCTTTAAACATACAGGAAAAAGAGAAGATATTCTCCAATTGTTTGCTGATAATGATAAATATCTAACGGCAAAAGATGTTTTAGATCAATTAAAGGATAACTATCCCGGGTTGAGCTTTGATACCATATATCGAAACCTTTCCCTATTTGTAAACATGGGGATATTGGAAATGACTGAATTATCTGGCGAAAAACATTTCCGAATTACATGTTCACGTCATAATCATCATCATCATTTTATTTGTCTTGATTGCGGTAAAACAAAAGAAATTGAAACTTGTCCGATGAACGGCTTAAGCGAAAATTTAAAAGGATATGATATTTCAGGACATAAATTTGAAATCTATGGACGTTGTCCGGAATGCACGATATAAAAGGTTAATTCATAAAAAAACGCCCAATGGGCGTTTTTTGGGTTTAATATCTTAAAGGGAATTATTTTGCTTGGTTATAGCGTTTTGAAACTTCATCCCAGTTCACAACATTCCAGAAAGTGGTGATGTAGTCCGGGCGTTTGTTTTGGAATTTTAAGTAATAAGCATGCTCCCAAACATCAAGGCCAAGGATAGGAGTTTTTCCTTCCATTAAAGGAGAGTCTTGGTTTGGTGTACTTGAAACTTCTAATTCGCCGTTGTTCACAGATAACCATGCCCAACCTGAGCCAAAACGGGTAGTTGCCGCTTTTGCAAACTCATCTTTGAAGCTTTCAAAGCTGCCAAATTTACTGCTGATAGCGTCTGCTAATTCACCTGTTGGTGCGCCGCCGCCATTTGGAGAAAGGATTTGCCAGAATAAAGAATGGTTCGCATGACCGCCGCCATTGTTACGGACTGCTGTACGAGCAGCTTCAGGAACGGCATCTAAGTTTGAAATGACTTCTTCAACAGATTTAGAAAGTAATTCTTCATTACCTGCTAATGCGTTGTTTAAGTTTGTCACATATGTGTTATGGTGTCTTGTGTGGTGAATATTCATAGTTTCTTTGTCAATGTGCGGTTCTAATGCGTCTTCTGCATAAGGTAATTGCGGTAATTCAAATGCCATTATAATTCCTCCTATGTATACCTTTTATTTTGGGCCTTAGTTAGTCTGAAAAATCGTAAAGATTTTTAGAATATTTCTAAAGCTTTGCAGCTTAAGAGTACCAAAATTAGTTAACGGTTTCAAATAAAATGCTTGATATACCACCATAAATACGATACCCCTTTAGGGGATTTTTATTCTTAAATATAACAATAAAAATCCGACAAAATAACTTTCGGAAATTTGACAAATTCTCCTACGCGGCATTCTGTCAACGATATTTGTCATAATCACCCGCCACTGCATCCAAAGAAGGCTAAACCTCTATTGACATGATGTTAATAAATTATTTTAATCAAATTGGAAGGGTAAAAAGGAGTTGGGAACATGCAGAAAAGTTGCTTTTCCATATATAGTTTACTGGTTCAATTTTTCCGGGAAAAAGAGCAGGTTCAAAAGATTAAGGGAGGGACTGTTCTCTTTCTAGAGAAGGATCCTGTTGAGTATGTATATTTACTTCTCAAGGGGAGTATTGCACTTGGTCGGGTCCATGTACGAGGTAAGGACTTTATCCTAAAAATCTTAAATGATCGGGAATTGGTTGTAGAATATCAGCTTTTTAAACAAAATCCTTTTTACCATTTTTACGCAAAAACACTATCAGACTGTGAACTGCTTCTTATAAAAAAAGACCAGTTTGAGGAATTTGTATTAAATTATCCGGAGGCAATGAATTCACTCGTTTCCTGGCTCAGCACCAGTTATTTAAAAGCTCAAATGAAATGCCAGGATTTAATTATGAATGGAAAAAAGGGAGGCTTATATTCAATTTTAATCCGCCTTTGTAATTCCTACGGGATTATGACGGAGGATGGAATTCTCATCGATCTGCCGTTAACTCATCAGGAATTAGCCAACCTGACATATGGAACAAGGGAAGTCATACAGCGTTCCTTAAAAGAACTTCGCGAGCAAGATATTATCTCCTATGATCAGCAAAAATTTACTGTGAAAAAATTAAGCTATTTAAAAGAAGAAGTTGACTGCCAAAACTGTGCTAATGAAATCTGCGGCTTAAATTAAAAAATGAGGCTGACTCACAGGGGCAGCCTCATTTCTATTTATGAACAACAATAAAGCCAATAACATAAATACAAAGAGTTTCATAGTGATTCTTGTATATACCCCTTTCAAAAGCTACAATAGAATGGTGAATAAGTTTAAGGGTGGTCAATATGAATATTTTCAAGCAATTTATTAAAAGTATATACTCTCCGAAGGATATTGCCTTATTCCGTTTTCAAGGTATCGGAAAAACGATTTTTTATGTATTCTTCCTAACCCTCATTTCGATTTTACCGTCAATCGTGTACTTGAGTACAACATTAACCACGGGGATTAATACGGCTAAATCGGTCATACATGATGAAATACCTTCCTTTTCAATAAAAAGTGGCCAGCTTACTTCTTCGACAAAGGTGCCAATCAACATCCAAAAGGATAATTTTGCGATTATTCTTGACCCCACAGGCACGATAGCTGAAAAAGATGTTCAAGATGAAGGGAATGCTTTTGCTCTTCTGAAAAATGAATTTGTCTTAGCTGCAGGCGGTGAGATACAAACATATCCTTACTCGATGCTGGAGACCTTACATGTAACAAAAAATGATTTTTTAAATTTCATTGACACGCTTGAAGGAATTAAAGGGATTATTATCCCGGTAATGTCGGTGTTTATTTATCTCTTTTCAAGCGCATCAAACTTTATTGAAATCACCGTATTGGCATTAGTCGGTTTAGCAATAAAAAATCTTTCCGGCAGAAAATTAAACTACCGTCAATTATGGAGAATGGCTGCATTCAGCGAAACACTGCCTACCTTATTCTTTACCATCATGGCAGCAATCAAAACAAATGTTCCGAACAGCTTTCTTATCAACTGGTTTGTTGCAATCATCGTTTTATATTTAGCTGTTAATGAAATACCAAAGCCTAAAAAAGCTCAATAAAAAGCATCCGTAAGATGCTTTTTTGTTCTATAAGAAGGTGGACAAGCATACCAATGTACAAACTTTCCTTTTTTGGGGGCTTGTACAATGAAAAAATTATTTGCCTTGTTATTTGCAATACTAATCATATATGTAATATACATTGATTTAACGGTTGGAACACTGCCTAACGCAACCCAAACGGTGGAAGCAGAGGCTAAGGGTACTGCAAAGCCTGAAACGGGACTTTCTGAAACAGGTATGTCTTCGTTTAAGGAAAAAGTAAAACCGGGTGAAACTGTCATTACTATAGTCGAACACCATATAAATAAAGCTCTTCCAGTTTCAATTGATGATTTAATCCATGATTTTCAAACCCTTAATCCGGGGAAAACACCAGAAAAAATTCAAATTGGATCAACCTATCAATTCCCTGATTACTCTAAAAAATAGAGCTTTATTCCTCTTCCTTGTCAAAATCAGTTAAAGACTGATAGAATGGAATCGTATTGTAATTTTTATTTTAATTATTCGAATTCCATTTCAAAGGAGCGAATTCCACGTGAGTGAAATCATACATCGTACGAAAACCCGTCCAATTAAAGTTGGAAATTTAACGATTGGTGGGAATAATGAAATCATTATTCAAAGCATGACGACTACAAAAACCCATGAAGTAGAAGCGACTGTTGCCGAAATTAAACGTCTGGAAGAAGCAGGGTGCCAAATCGTTCGGGTGGCATGTCCGGATGAACGTGCCGCAAATGCTATCTCTGAAATCAAAAAGAGAATTAGTATCCCGCTTGTTGTTGATATTCATTTTGATTATAAATTAGCACTTAAAGCAATTGAAGGCGGGGCAGATAAAATCCGTATCAATCCCGGTAATATTGGAAAGCGTGAAAAGGTCGAAGCAGTGGTAAAAGCTGCAAAGGAACGCGGAATCCCAATCCGTATTGGGGTCAATGCCGGTTCGCTTGAAAAAAGAATTATCGAAAAATACGGCTATCCGACTGCTGATGGAATGGTAGAGAGTGCTCTTCATCATATCAAAATTCTTGAGGATTTGGATTTTCATGATATTATCGTTTCCATGAAGGCTTCTGATGTTAATTTAGCCATTGAAGCATATGATAAGGCTTCACGTGCTTTTGATTATCCATTGCATTTGGGTATTACAGAATCGGGAACACTTTTCTCCGGTACCGTCAAAAGTGCGGCAGGTTTAGGGGCGATTATTAGCAAAGGAATCGGAAATACAATCCGTATCTCTTTAAGTGCTGACCCTGTTGAAGAAGTTAAGGTTGCCAGAGAGCTTCTCAAGGTTTTTGGACTTTCTTCTAATGCAGCAACATTAATTTCTTGCCCAACCTGCGGCAGAATTGAAATCGATTTAATTAGCATTGCAAACGAAGTTGAAGAATACATTCAAAACATTAAAGCTCCTATAAAGGTTTCTGTTCTGGGATGTGCCGTTAACGGACCGGGTGAAGCCAGGGAGGCGGATATTGGAATTGCAGGAGCCCGCGGTGAAGGCTTATTATTCCGTAAAGGGGAAATTGTTAGAAAGGTTCCTGAAGCGCAAATGGTGGAGGAATTGAAAAAAGAAATCGACCAAATTGCCGAAGAATACTTTCAGAAAAAAGCGGCAGAAGAAATAAAAGCGTAGGCGCCCGTTTAGCGACGTACACTAGGCGCTGGGCGCTGCAGTTAGACAGTTAACGGAGTTCAAGGCTTTATAATCATCAAAAAGAGACTGCCCAGAAAGGGTCAGCCTCTTCTTTTTGCTCCTTGTGCAGATACGGTTAAAAGAATGGAAGGATAAAGATGCCGATAATAATCGATACGGCTCCAATCCCTATTGCCCACGCTCCGAGTCCTTCTGCTCCACGACGACGAGCAACAAATCCTAACACTATACCTGCTGCACCAAAAAGAATGGGTAATACAAACAGAGATAAAATCGATAGTGCTAAAGCAACATACCCGGTGCCTGTTCCACCTTCTGCTCTTCCCCGAATGTCGTCATAACCCCTTTTTCGTCCAATAGGAACGGGAGCGGCTATTTCTGCCGCTGTTTCTTCCTTAAACGCTGAAGGGTCATTTGGGATGTCTTCGCCAATGTATGCACTTTGACGATAGTCACGCACATCAGTGTCTCTCTCTTGGTCTGCCATCGTGATCCCTCACTTTCAGTTATAGGAGCATTTATTATTGTTTGATGAGTCTCTTGTTTTTAATATGTTAATGTTTGTCTTAATTAGGTTTTTGTTTCAATATCCGAAAAAGTTTCTTTTTTAACATTATTTTTAGTAAAGTAAGGTGTCTGTCTTTGGTAAAATATAATCAGATAGTAAAGTAATACGAAGGTGAGTTCATAATGAGAAAAAGATTTGGAATAGACATTGATGGTACTGTTACAACCCCGGATGCGATTTTACCTTTTTTAAATAGAGCTTTTGGATTGAATGTCACTTTAGCTGATGTGAAACAATACGATTTAAATCCGGTTGTTAACGTGGCAGAAGAAGAATTCGCAAAATGGTTTATCGAAAACGAACCGATTATTTATCAGGGATCGCCGCTTGCACCTGGTGCGGAGACTGTTTTAAATACTTGGAAAAGACAGCATGAGTTATTTTTTATCAGCGCCCGCGGTCCCCATTTGCTTGATAACACTAAGAAATGGTTTATTGATAAAGGAATAACCTTTCATCATATTGAATTAATTGGATCGCATGATAAAGTAGAAGCCGTAAAAAAGCACCAAATAGAAATCTTTTTTGAGGATAAGCATGATAATGCAGTAATGATTCACGAAGAATGTCAAATTCCTGTGATTTTATTTGATACTCCTTATAATCAAGATCCGATCCCCGCCGGGGTAATCCGGGTAAACAACTGGAAAGAGGCCTTTATTTGGGTTGAGGGATGGTTAAAAATGATGAACGGAAAGCCGATTTTATCCGGAGTGTAACAAAACGCTTTTGCAAAAAATGAATAAGAAAATCTTGCATGTTAAAGACTACCCTTATGAAAAAGGGGAGTTTTTTATGGCAAAAAAATTCAAGATTTTAGGTGAGGTAGAATTAACAAAAGACCTCTCGTTACTGTTATTCATTGGCGGTTTATATTCGTTGAGTGTGGCACTCTCGAATACTTTTGTTAATATTTATTTATGGAAACAAACAGGAGCTTTCGCAGATTTAGCGCTATATAACCTATCCATTGTCGTCTTACAGCCGTTAACCTTTATTTTAGCAGGCAGATGGGCAAAAAAAATCGATAGGGTGATTGTTCTACGAATTGGTGTTATTTTTTTGGCGCTATTTTACTTAACAGTATTGCTGACCGGAACACACGCTTCCACATATTTGCTATTATTAGGCAGTCTATTAGGAATCGGTTACGGCTTCTATTGGCTGGCCTATAATGTTTTAACGTTTGAAATAACCGAGCCTGAAACAAGAGATTTTTTTAATGGCTTTTTAGGGATTCTATCCTCTACCGGTGGAATGATTGGACCCATTGCAGCAGGAATCATTATCACACGGTTTGAGAAGTTTGCCGGTTATTCTATTGTGTTCGGGATATCATTAGCTTTATTCGGTCTTGCTGTAATTTTAAGTTTCTCTTTGAAGCCAAGGCCTGCACACGGTAAATATTGCTTTAAACGAATACTTGCGGAACGAAAATTAAATGAAAATTGGCGTCTTGTTACGAATGCCCATTTTTTTCAGGGCTTAAGAGAGGGGACGTTTTTATTTATCATTTCTGTCTTTGTCTTTATCTCGACAGGAAGTGAAATGGCATTAGGAACATTCGGGCTTATTAACTCTGGTATTTCCTTCATTGCGTATTATGCAGCATCGAGAATGATCAAAAAAAGAAATCGAAAAAAGGCCATTCTTATCGGCGGTGTGATCCTATACTTAGCCATCCTGTTAATTGTCTGGGATATGAATTTTGTTAAACTGTTAATGTATGCTGGCTTGATTGCGATTGCTTATCCTATTTTGCTTGTCCCTTATATATCAACTACATACGATGTGATAGGAACAGGCTGGAATGCTGCCGATATGAGAATTGAGTATATTGTCGTTCGTGAAATTTTCTTAAATGTCGGCAGGATTGTTTCTATATTATGCTTTTTGGCTGCGATTACGTGGTTTAATGAAGAAAAAAGCATCCCAATTTTGCTATTGTTTTTGGGGGCCGGTCATACGTGTATTTACTTTTTCATTAAAAGGGTGCATTTGCCTACTGCTTAACTCGATGAGTGATGAAAATTACTCATCGTTTTTTTTGTTATATGCAGGTCTTTAAGGAAAAAAGGCCCTTCCTCATTTCGTGATGTTGTTGTAAATTGGTAAGGGTTCTTCGTAGTAAAATTGAGCTTTTTCTTATAGAATAGAGAGTATTATGTTGAGCATTAAAAAGGAAGTGTGAGATAGATTTGAATAATAAAAAGAAAAAGAAGAAGACACATGTCCCAATTCGGTTAAACATGTTATTCTTTGTTGTATTTTTGCTGTTTTCGGTTCTAATTCTAAAATTAGGTGTGGTACAGATTGTTTATGGAGATGATTATAAACGTGAACTCCAACGGACTGATGCGGTAACTACAAGTAATCCGGTACCACGTGGAAAAATGTTTGATCGAAATGGAAAGGTAATTGTTGATAATACCCCATTGAACGCTATTACTTACACTAAAAGCCAAACTACAAACCAAACGGAAATGCTAAAAACCGCAGAGCATTTGTCCAACTTAATCACAGTAGATACATCCAAACTACGTGATCGTGATTATGTTGATTTTTGGATTTTAAAAAATCCTAAAAAAGCAAAAAATTTAATTACTAAAAAAGAATGGGCTCAATACTACGCAAAAAAATTAGATGACAAACAAATTTATAACTTGCAGTTAAAAAGGATTAAAATTACACATGATGCCAATAACAAAATTTTAGTTACAAAGATTGAAAATTATACTTTTTCAAATCATGATCGAAATATACTTGGTATTTTAAAACAATTTAACAACGGTTATGCATTAACACCGCAAATCGTCAAAAATCTAGGCGTAACACCTGAAGAATATGCAGTAGTTAGTGAAAATTTAGATAACCTTGCTGGAGTGGATACGACAACGGATTGGGAAAGAAGTTATGTATTTGGTGATACTTTAAAAACAGTTTTAGGAGATGTTAGTACTTCGGAACAGGGATTGCCAAAAGAACAGCTTGATGAATACTTGGCACGTGATTATAACCGAAATGACCGTGTCGGCACAAGTTATTTAGAAATGCAATACGAAGACGTTCTTCAAGGACAAAAGGAAAAAGTGAAAAATGTAACAGATAAATCTGGAAAGCTTGTTTCCACGGATGTAGTTTCCGAGGGACAAAGAGGAAAAGATCTGGTCTTAACGATAGACATGGACCTTCAGCAGCAAGTTGAAAAAATTATCGAGGAAGAACTTTGGAAGGCTAAACAAGATCCAAACACTGGGCTGTTGGATCGTGCGTTTGTGGTTTTAATGAATCCACATACCGGAGAGATATTAACCATGGCTGGTAAGCAAATTGTCAAGGAGAATGGTAAGCCGGTTATGAAGGATTTCGCCCTTGGAACAATTACAACGTCATATAACGTCGGTTCTGCAGTGAAGGGTGCAACAGTTTTAACAGGCTATGAAACAGGTGCGATTCATCCAGGGTCTACTCAGCTGGATGAACCCTTACTGATTAAAGGCACACCTATGAAGAAATCATATAAAACGTTTGGAAACATAAATGACTTAACAGCACTTCAAGTTTCATCTAACGTTTATATGTGGAAAACGGTCATTGCTATGGCTGGAGGACATTATGTCCCAAATCAACCATTGGATCTAAATTTATCTAAAACATTTAATACGATGCGTCAATCCTTCAGTCAGTTTGGCCTTGGTTCGAGAACAGGGATTGATCTTCCGAATGAAACGATTGGATATTCAGGTCCTGAACAAAAACCAGGTTTATTACTTGACCTTGCAATTGGACAGTATGATACGTATACCCCAATGCAGCTCGCCCAGTATGTTTCCACGATTGCAAACGGCGGATATCGTGTTCAACCGCATATCGTAAAAGAAATTCGTGATCCTGAATTAAATAATAATGAATTAGGACCGATTGTAGAGGAGATTCAACCCAAAATATTAAATCGAATTGATGCACAAGACGATTGGATTAAGAGGGTACAAGAAGGCTTTAGAATGGTAATGCAGACACAAGGTGGAACGGCCACTAGTTACTTCCAGGGGGTTGATTATAGTCCTGCTGGGAAAACTGGAACAGCTCAAGCCTTTGATCATGGTCAACCGGTAATGAACTTAAGTCTTGTTAGCTTTGCTCCATTTGATAATCCAGAGGTGGCAATGGCAGTCGTGGTTCCATCTGCTTATCAAGCTGCTACTGGCCATAGTTATAACGACTTTATAGGTCGTCGTGTCCTGGATGCTTACTTTAATTTAAAGAAACAACGTCAGCAAGAAAGTCAAAATGCTGCAACAACAGCTCAGAATAGTGGAAATGCAGCGGCAAATCAACAAGCTGGTCATTAACATTAAAAAACTTGTCTCAATAAGAGGCGAGTTTTTTTTTGTTTTGAGCATAATAAAACTAGTATCGGTTTACAAAACAACAATACTTATTTACAAAACCTTTACATTCCGTTAAAACCTGGTTTACAGTCAAGCGTTATTCTTAAACATGTAAGGAAGAGCAAACAACCAAATTTCTTAGGGGGAATTAAGGAAATGAAGAGTTTGAAAAAAATTAGCCTCGTTACAATACTTGCAGCTTTAATGGTAGTCATGGCTGCTTGTGGAGGCGGAACATCAACTGATAAGTCAAATCAATCTGCAAAGACTGATACGACAAAAACTACTCAAACAAAGGAACTTTCCGGTTCGTTAGTGATATCTGGTTCGTCTGCAATGCAACCTTTAGTAGCAGCAGCTGCTGAACAATTTATGAGTAAAAATCCTAAAGTTAGCATTCAAGTAAATGCAGGCGGTTCAGGTACAGGATTATCACAAGTTGCTCAAGGTGCAGTTCAAATTGGTAACTCAGACCTTTTTGCTGAAGAAAAAAATATACCTGCTGGCCAACTTGTTGACCATAAGGTTGCAGTAGTTGGTATGACAGCTGCAGTTAACCCTAAAGTCGGCATCAAAGATATTAAAAAAGATGATCTTATCAAAGTTTTCACAGGTAAAATTACAAACTGGAAAGAGCTTGGCGGTCCTGACCAAAAAATCACCCTTGTAAACCGTCCTGATTCTTCAGGTACACGTGCAGTATTCAATAAATTTGCTCTTGATGGTGCGAAACCTGCAGAAGGTATTACAGAAGACTCATCAAATACAGTTAAAAAGATTATTAACGAAACTCCAGGGGCAATTGGTTACCTTGCATTCTCATACCTAACCGATAACACTGTTACAGCACTTTCAATCGATGGTATTCAACCTACTGCTGAGAATGTACAAACTGGTAAATTCCCTGTTTGGGCTTATGAACACTCTTATACAAAAGGCGAGCCTAACGAAGTTGCAAAAGCATTTCTTGACTATCTAATGAGTGACGAGGTACAAACCGGAATCTTAACTAAACAAGGTTACCTTCCTGTAACACAAATGAAGGTAGAACGTGATGCTACAGGTAAAGTGACAAACAAATAAACGAGACAAAAGAATTAAACAGGGTAAATGCAAAATTGCATTTACCCTATTACGACGTAATATAGGGGTGTTTTATTTTTTATGGAAAAATTGGCTCCGGCAAAAGAAAGATTGTTAAAATCTGAAAAAAATTGGATGAATGGGGAAGTAAGGGGAAAAATACTTATTTATTTATGTGCAGTGATTATGATTACAGCAACCCTTGCGATTACGATTTTCCTTGGAACAAGGGGATTGCAATCATTTATTAATAATGGTGTAAGTCTTATTGAATTCTTAACCAGTAAACTTTGGAATCCGACGGATCAAGCAAAACCACAATTTGGGGCATTGCCATTTATATTTGGTTCTTTTGCAGTAACATTCCTTGCTGCATTAATAGCAGCACCTCTAGGCATCGGCGGAGCCATCTTCATGACTGAAATTGCTCCTTCATGGGGAAGAAAAATTTTACAACCGGTTATTGAGCTTTTAGTTGGTATTCCATCTGTTGTTTATGGATTCATCGGGCTTACAGTATTGGTTCCATTTATTCGAGGGCAATTTGGCGGACTTGGATTTAGCTTACTTTCAGGGATGATTGTCCTTTCTATCATGATATTACCGACCATTACGACTATCGCTACCGATGCAATGAGTGCGCTTCCTAACAATCTTCGCGAAGGTTCCTATGCATTGGGTGCAACCCGTTGGCAAACGATTAGGAAAGTACTGGTCCCTGCGGCATTGCCTTCATTATTAACGGCAGTTGTACTTGGTATGGCGAGAGCATTTGGCGAAGCCTTAGCTGTCCAAATGGTAATCGGTAACGTGAAAAACATGCCGCATAGTATTTTAGATGCATCAGCAACACTAACGACAATTATTACATTAAATATGGGCAACACGACATTTGGAAGTCCTGAAAATAATATCCTTTGGTCAATGGGTTTATTGCTTTTAATTATGTCGTTCGCATTTATTCTTTTGATTCGGTACCTTTCAGCTAGGAGGAAAATTTAATGAACGCAAGAGTAGCGGATCGGATAGCGACTGGCGTTTTTATAGCCATTGCACTTATTATTATTTCAGTTTTAGTTGGTTTATTTTCATTTATTTTAATTCACGGCGTTCAGCATATTTCAATCAAATTTTTAACCTCTCCTTCCAGTAATTTGCTGGCCGGCGGAGGAATCCGTGATCAATTATTTAATTCGTTTTATGTTCTTTTTATCACCATGCTCATTACTATTCCTCTTGGAGTTGGCGGCGGCGTCTATATGGCTGAATACGCCAGGCCGGGAAAAGTAACCAATTTTATTCGTTCATGTATTGAAGTATTGGCCTCCCTTCCTTCGATTGTTATCGGGATGTTCGGTCTTTTAATGTTTGTAACGTTAACAGGCTGGGGATACACCATTCTGGGAGGGGCACTTGCTCTTACAGTTTTTAACCTTCCAGTTATGGTTCGGGTTAGTGAAGATGCTATTCGTTCCGTACCTCGCGATCAAAAAGAAGCAAGTCTTGCTCTTGGCATCACTCATTGGCATACAATCAAAACGATTTTACTCCCCAGTGCTTTTCCGATTATATTAACAGGTGCAATCCTAGCAGCAGGTAGGGTATTCGGTGAGGCAGCTGCCTTGTTGTTTACTGCAGGACTTTCCACACCAAGATTAGATTATGGCGATTGGAATCCATTTTCTGCAACATCACCCTTGAATATATTCCGACCTGCTGAGACCCTTGCCGTGCACATTTGGTCCGTAAACACACAAGGATTAATCCCCGATGTAGCAGACGTTTCCAATGGTTCTGCGGCTGTTTTGGTCATTTCTGTGTTAATTTTTAACTTATTGGCCCGGTGGATTGGCAGCCTGATTCATAAAAAAATTACGGCTACTAAATAAGGAATAGGTGAGAGAATAGATGGTGACAGCAATTATGGATAGAGAATCAGTAACAGAATCAACACAATCCAATGCCCAATTGCCTAAAGAACATATTTTACATGTTAATAACTTAGAAATATTTTACGGGGAGAAACGCGCTGTTAATGGAATATCACTGGATATCGAAAAAAACTCCGTAACAGCTCTTATTGGTCCCTCGGGTTGCGGGAAATCAACATTTTTACGTAGTATAAACAGAATGAATGATCTCATACCCGGAGCGCGGGCTGAAGGTGAGATTATGTATGAAGGTCTCAATATCTTATCTAATAATATTAATGTAGTCGCATTAAGAAAAGAAATCGGAATGGTTTTTCAAAAGCCTAACCCGTTTCCAAAATCGATTTATGAAAATATTACACATGCCTTAAAATTCTCCGGTTTAAGAAAGAAAAGCCAACTGGATGAAATTGTCGAAGAAAGCTTGCAGAAGGCGGCATTATGGGATGAAGTAAAGGATCGACTTCATAAATCAGCCCTCTCACTATCAGGCGGGCAACAGCAGCGTCTTTGTATTGCGCGAACGATCGCCATGAAACCAACACTTATGCTCCTTGACGAACCTTCTTCAGCGTTGGACCCAATTTCTAATGCCAAAGTTGAAGAGTTGATTGTTGAATTAAAAAACGATTATTCGATCGTTATTGTTACTCATAACATGCAGCAGGCGTCTCGGATATCAGATAAAACAGCCTTCTTTTTAAGCGGTGATGTGATTGAATTTGATGACACTGAAAAGATTTTTACCAATCCTGCAGTAAAAAAGACGGAAGAATACATCTCAGGAAGGTTCGGATAAGGGGGAAAGGTAATGTCAGTGATAATATCTCATAGACAAATATTTCAAATAAATGACTTAAATTTGTGGTACGGTGAGCATCATGCATTAAAGAGCATTAACTTTCCTATTAACAAAAAAGAAGTAACCGCGATTATCGGACCGTCTGGCTGTGGAAAGTCAACTTTTATTAAAACGCTGAACCTGATGATTAATATGGTTCCGAATGTAAGAATGACAGGTGAAATTAATTACAATGATCAAAATATCTTAAACGATAAAACAGACCTTGTAGAGCTTCGCAAAAACGTTGGGATGGTGTTTCAAAAGGGGAACGTTTTTCCGCAGTCGATTTATGATAATGTCGCTTATGGGCCAAGAATTCATGGAATAAAGAAGAAAAAACATTTAGATGAACTTGTCATTAAATCATTAATGGATGTAGCCTTATGGGAGGAAGTAAAGGACCGATTACATGCCCCGGCATTAGGGCTTTCAGGCGGACAGCAGCAAAGGCTCTGTATTGCCAGAGCGCTTGCCACCAAACCTGATGTGTTATTAATGGATGAGCCGACATCTGCTCTCGATCCAATTTCTACATTAAAAATAGAAGAGTTAATTTTAGAACTAAAAGAAAAATATACAATCGTTATTGTGACCCATAATATGCAACAAGCTTCCAGGGTATCCGATAAAACAGCTTTCTTTTTAATGGGCGAATTGATTGAGCTGGATTCAACCTCGAAGATTTTCTCTCAACCATCAGACAAACGTACGGAAGACTATATTACAGGAAGATTTGGTTAATAGGGGTGCAGACAATGAATACAAGATCAAATTTTGACAGTAATTTAATGCAATTAAAAGAAATGCTTTTAGAAATGGCGCGTAAATCAGAAACATCGATTAAAGAAGCGATAGCTGCATTAATTAATCAAGATATTGAAAAAGCTGAGGCAATTATAAATGGTGATGATGAAATTGACCAATTAGAACATGATATCAATGATAAAGCAATTGTCCTGATCGCTAAAGAAGCACCTGTCGCAAGGGACTTGAGAAAAATTATTGTCGCTTTAAAAATTTCATCTGAAGTGGAACGGATTGGCGATTTGGCTGTGAATATTGCGAAATCGGCCATTCATATTGGCAATGAAAAGCATATTAAAGAAATTATTGATATTCCGAAGATGATGGATATGGCTCTGGAAATGTTATCTGAATCTTTAACTGCTTTTTATTCAGAAGATACTGAACTTGCAAAAAGATGTGCTGAAAAAGATGATAAAGTCGATGACATGTACGGAAGGTTAATTCGGGAGCTTATGGGTTATTTACAACAATATCCGAACAATATAAATCAGATTACCCAATTGGCATTTGTCGCCCGTTATATTGAACGTCTTGCTGATCATACAACGAATATCGCTGAGAACGTTATTTTCCTAGTAACAGGAAAACGCTTTGATTTAAATGCATAATGATTACAAGGTGGAGCTTTGCTTCATCTTTTTTTTGTATAAATTGTTCATTTTCTGTCGAGGACAAGCTATAAACCGACAATTTGCGTTCATTGTATAAGAACCGTTCAAGTGTTACGATAAACGTATCAACTTGTATGAATTAATTGGTGTTTTATGCATATATTACTATTTTGCTGATAGGAGGAAGCCATGAGTGAACCTAAGAATAACCAATCCCCGCATTATTTTGTGCCTGTAAAAGGCGAGCTGCAAATGAAACTTGTCTCCCCTCGAAAAATCATTCTTTTCTGGGAAGTTTCTAAAATACCTTCAAAAGTAATTCAACTATTTTTTAACCGTCAGCTTGAACAACTCATGCAGGTTGTGAGGATTTATGATGTTACAGGAATCATTTTTAATGGCAGGAATGCTCATCATTTTCATGAAATTGTGGTTCCATATAAAAATGGCCATTGGTTTATTAAAGGATTGGTTTCAAATCGAAGCTATGTTACAGAATTAGGTGTCAAATTTTCAGCTAACGATTTTTTTCCTATACTCCGTTCGAATACCCTTCAAACTCCATTGATGAAAATATCCAACCTAAATGAAATGAATCATGAATTATTGCGATTTCAGCAGATTGAAAATCGTCCTCCCAAATGGATGGACCATGTTAGTACCTACAGTTATTATGGGGAACCAAAAACGATGGAGGATAATAATGAGTAATGTATTTTCACAACATGATAAACTCGAACAAAAGCCTGCTATATGGCGGCATATGAAGATTCTAATGCTCTGTTGGGAGTACCCTCCGAACATTGTTGGCGGACTTTCAAGACATGTCAATGGATTATCTGTGCAATTGGCAAAAATGGGACATGATGTGCATGTACTGACAGCGGGAGATGGCGATCTTGCCGTATTTGAAAAAATGGATGGTGTAAATGTCCACCGGATAAAACCATTAAACGAACAAGATAATCAATTCTTTTCGTGGATTGGCGGTCTTAATTTAGCTTTTGTTTTCAAAGCCGAAAAGCTGGCAGAAGAAATTGGGTTTAATTTGATTCATGCTCATGATTGGCTAGTCGGGACAGCTGCTATTGTCTTAAAGGAAACGTTATCTATCCCTCTATTGACTACGATACATGCGACAGAATATGGAAGAAATAACGGTATCCATACAGGTATGCAGCAATTTATTCATGATAAGGAGCATCAGCTCATTGGTGAATCCAATCAAATAATCGTTTGCAGTGAATATATGAGGGATGAATTAATTCCTATTTTTAAAGTATCAAATAAAATTATTAGCGTTATTCCGAACGGAATAGATCCATTATCAAATGATATAGAACCATCAAAGATCTTCCCTTTTCTTAGTAATAAAAAATATGTTTTTTCTTTAGGAAGAATGGTCCAAGAAAAAGGATTTGAAACCATTATTGATGCAGCAATGATTGCAAAGGAAAAAAAGTTGGACATTTATTTCGTTATTGCAGGAAAAGGACCTATGCTCGAATCCTATCGCCGTCAGGTGATTGAAAAGGACGTAGAAAACAAAATCTCGTTTGTAGGGTTTATTAACGATGAACAACGAAACGCTCTTCTCTTAAAAAGTGAAATTGCAGTATTCCCAAGCTTGTATGAACCGTTTGGAATTGTAGCACTTGAGTCCATGGTTCTCGGGATACCTACAATAGTTTCTGATACCGGCGGTTTAAAAGGGATTGTGAAACATTTGCAGACGGGTTTATTGATGGTGCCCGGAGATCCTATAAGCCTTCTTGAGCAAATAGAATTTCTGATCCAAAACCCTGTTAAGGCAGAAGAAATGGGGAGAAGAGGAAGGCATATTGTGAAAAGTTTATATGGCTGGAAACGAATCGCATATGAAACAAGCAAAATCATGGAGGATACTCTTCTATCCCAACGGGTTAATGATCGTGAAAAAGTAGAAAATACTGAATCACCAAATAATTTATAATGGGTGAAAATGATGATTAAATTAACTGAAGGTAAAAATAATAATCAGAATAGATTTACCCAAAAATCATTGGACCGGCTAGAATTTATACCGGGAATTTGGGTAAATGGAAAGTCATATTGGCTACAACATAATACAGAAAAAGTTATTAACGTAGAGGCATTGGTCCTAAAGGTGAAGCAAGACCATATTCATTCAAAAATTCATTTTTTTAATCTTTATGTCAGTAACCATAGCAATCAAACAAAAGAGATGAAAATTTTAGCTCAGCATCATTACACAAATGTCAGTCAAGAACATTTTACATTTATATCACCTGCCGATAATAGAATCTTTCATCTCGCTAATAATAATGTTTTTCTGGTCAACGGCCAATGCGATGGAGTAGGGATACAAGAATGTACCATTCAACCATTCTGGAGAATTTATATTGATCAAATTTGGAGTTCTTTAAGAAACGGGAGCTTGATATATCAGCCAATGGCTAAAGGTCCGGCATCAAGTATTTTTACAATGAAAATCTCGGTAGGACCCCGTGAAACGAAAAAATCGTCTATCTGGTCAATCAGTGCCCTGAACAAAGACGAAGTTATTTCCTTGGATCAAGCACTTTTAAAAAACACACTAGCATTTCCTTTTGAAAAATGATATTATAGAAAAGTCGTATGATTGAACTAGCTTAATGGTTTGGAGGGAAATAAACATGCGTGTGAATATTACATTAGCTTGCACTGAGTGTGGAGATCGTAACTATATTTCAACAAAAAATAAACGTAATAACCCGGATCGTCTTGAGCTTAAGAAATATTGCCCAAGAGAAAAGCGTACAACAGCACATCGTGAAACAAAATAAGCAGTAGGGCTTCCTGCTGCTTTTTTTATTGTCTAAAAACAGAAATAAGGGGGCTTCCATATTGAATGACAAAACCGCTCTTCGTGACCGGATGAAAGAAACACTAGGAAAGCTTTCGAAACCATTATATGAAGACTATTCCTATAAAATTGCCATGAAATTATATGATGAATTAGCTTGGAAACAAGCAAAGATTGTTGGTATTACAGTTTCAAAAGCTCCTGAGGTAGATACATATCAAATTATCAGAAAGGCATGGGAATTAGGAAAACAGGTTGCAGTTCCCAAATGTTATCCTAAAGAGAAGAAATTATCATTCCGTACATTGTCGGAATTTTCCCAACTGGAATCTGTTTTTTATGGATTATTGGAACCAATAGTAGAGAAAACCAGTATAGTTGAACCTAGTCAGATAGATCTTTTACTTGTTCCAGGCCTTGCTTATACAATGGATGGCTATCGAATTGGCTTTGGCGGTGGTTATTATGATCGATTTTTAATGGATTTCACTGGCGAAACGATTTCATTGGCCTTTAAAGAACAAATAGTTCCGCACTTTCGTGTAGAAGAACACGATATCCCTGTTTCGAAAATTATAACAAACGATGCAATTCTAAAGACAAAATGACCGAAGACATATTGATTTTTACGGTAATTATTTTAACCTCGATTGCAGGTTTTCTGCTTCGGTCCTTGACCGTTTCAGGTGCTATTGCAGCAATAATTGTTGGAATGGCTGTCTTTATCGGGTTTGGAGCAAGAGGCCTCTTCCTGCTGGGCGTGTTTTTTTCGACTTCAAGTTTATGGTCTAAATATAAAAGCACATATAAAAAATCAATAGAGGAAAAAGTAGCAAAAGGATCCACGAGAGACTGGCGGCAGGTTATCGCAAATGGAGGTTTTGCTGCACTTTTAAGTATTATCGTTTATTTTCATCATGACCAAATATGGTTGATTGGGTTTGCTGTTTGTCTGGCCAGTGCTAATTCGGATACATGGGCTTCGGAATTAGGCTCGTTAAGCAGGAAGGATCCAATCTATATTCGAACATTTAAACGGATAGAAAGAGGAACATCAGGTGCCATTAGTATATTAGGAAGTGCATGTGCTCTTTCAGGTTCTTTTCTGATTGCCTTAATCAGCTCATGGTTATTTCATTTGAATATATATAATAGTTTCATTGTGTTTCTTTTTGGTTTTATTGGAAATATAATTGATACGTTGGTTGGTGCATTTTATCAACAAGTATTTGTGTGCAGTCAATGTAGAATTGAAACAGAGAAGAAATTCCATTGTGAAAGGGCGACTACACGGATAAAAGGCTATTTTATTGTTGATAATGATACGGTTAATTTTTTTTCCGGATTTATCGCTTCTGTTTTAGCAATGATCTTCGTTAAGTAACATCTTCTAAGGAGGAAAAGATATGTTAAATCGAGTTAATAGAGTTGCACTTATTGGAACAGGCTTTGTCGGTTCAAGCTATGCTTTTGCTCTTTTAAATCAAGGGATCACAGAAGAGCTGGTTTTAATTGATATCAATAAAGAAAAGTCTGAGGGAGACGCAATGGATTTAAATCATGGGCTTCCATTTGCGCCGTCCCGGACGAAAATTTGGTTTGGCAGCTATAAGGATTGTGATCAAGCAGACCTGGTTGTTATTACTGCAGGTGCTAACCAAAAACCGGGTGAAACAAGGCTTGATCTGGTAGAGAAGAACACGAAAATTTTTAAAGGAATTGTGGAAGAAATTATGTCTTGCGGATTTGATGGGATTTTCCTCGTTGCAACAAATCCGGTAGATATTTTAACCTATGCAGTATGGAAATTTTCAGGCCTGCCAAAAGAGCGTGTAATTGGTTCCGGTACAATTTTAGATACGGCCCGATTCCGCTTTTTACTTGGAGATTATTTTGATGTTGATACGCGCAATGTGCACGCCTATATTATTGGTGAACATGGTGATACCGAGCTACCGGTATGGAGCCATGCTGATATTGCAGGTACATCCATTTCTGAGTGGACGAAAAATATGGATGGTTTTAACCAAGCAGACCTTGATCAGCTTTTCTTAAATGTCCGTGATGCAGCCTATCAAATTATTGAACGGAAAGGTGCCACGTATTACGGAATTGCGATGGGCCTGGTCAGATTAACAAAAGCAATTTTACGAAATGAAAACTCTGTGCTAACCGTTTCTGCTTATTTAGATGGTGAATATGGGCAAAATGATATATTCGTTGGTGTTCCGGCAGTGGTGAATCGTAAGGGAATTAGAGAAGTAGTAGAACTTGAATTAAATGAAGAGGAAAAAGAAAAATTCACTCATTCTGTTCAAGTATTAAAGAAAACGATGGAACCGGTGTTTAAAAAATAATTAGGTGGAAACGGGATAATTATCATCCAATCATAACAGACTATGGTTAGGAGGGATGAAGATGTCACGAATGTTAACATCCATATTTATGATTGGTTCAATAGGCTATTTTGCATTCCGTTACCGATACCGGATTATCAATGTTTTACTTGGATCAGGCTGGATGCGCCGCATTGCAGTTGGCTCAATTATGAGCATGCCGGGGGTAAAGAGAAAGATGATGCAATCAGTATTTGGAGGACCATCTGAGTGGTGAAAGCCGCAGATGGTTTTTTATTTTGTCTTAATTGATTTAACAAAAAAAGCTAAGTCGTTTATTTAAAGGTACTTTTGGATTTCGTTTATAATGAAAGAAATAAGGAAAAAATAAGTAATCAAAAACTTATTTCTTTACGGCGAAATAGCATTTTATTTAGAAAGTGTGGGGGGAAATTGAATAGTAGCGAGGAATTCATTTTTTGGAGGTTGGCCTATTTTTTTATTTCTGACAATGGATATCGGATCCTCCAATTATTTGAGAATCAAAAAGAATTATGGCTGGAAAAGCTGGAGAATAAGAAAGCGCCCATCGTAAGATTACTGCTTCACAATATTGATTGGAGTAACTCAATGCAGCGAGATATCGAATTTACTGCTGCAAATGGGGAAAGAATTCGCAAACAAATTGGCCGTAGGGAAATAACTGTTGTGAATATATATATCAGCGAGTTCCCTCCTGTTGACGAATACGAATACCGCCTTGAAAAACCATTTATTTTTCCTGAGGGAAATAAAACGAGTGTTAGCTCTTTTTTATTAGCAAAAGGTATATATGAAACCGGTTTTAAAAGCCTCTCTAACCGATTAGAGAAAGAGGTACTCTTTCCAATTAAAAGTGAATCTGAACCAACAGAACAGAATGTCGAAACAATAAAAAAAGAAGCGCTTGAGCATGCCATGCTAAAAGCAAGAACAGAAAGAGCGGTTCTTGCAAATGGCAAACCATTTTTCACCTATATTTTCATGATTATTCAAGTTGCAGTTTTTTTCTGGTTAGAGAAGCATGGGGGAAGCACCAATAATTCGACTTTGATTAAATATGGAGCAAAATTTAATCCCTTAATCTACAATGGAGAATGGTGGCGGTTTTTCACCCCTATTTTTCTCCATATTGGATTTTTGCATTTAGCTACGAATACTTTAGCTTTGTACTATCTGGGAGCAGCGGTTGAAAGAATCTACGGTACTATTCGCTTTCCGTTTATTTATTTGTTTGCAGGGGTGTCCGGCGTTATAGCCAGTTTCCTATTCAGTTCTAATTTATCAGCTGGAGCAAGCGGTGCTATTTTTGGCTGTTTAGGGGCTTTATTTTATTTTGGCGCCATCTATCCGAAACTTTTTTTCCGAACGATGGGGATAAATTTAATTGTTATTTTAGTGGTAAATCTTGCATTTGACTTCTCATCTTCAGGTATAGATAATGCCGGTCATTTAGGCGGGCTGGCAGGAGGATTTCTTGCAGCTGGAATGGTTCACTTTCCTAAACGGAAAAAGCCATTATTACAATTGCTATTTTTAATCTTATCTGTTGCGATTGTGTGGGGATCTTTATCATATGGCTTTAGCGCATAATAAGTGCACAGGATGAAACTTTAAACTTATTGCCGGCACAAGACTATATTAAAACATTAAATTCTCATGATGGAAGATTTTCTTGAGGAGATTTTGTCCATGGGTTATACTTTTTCTTGTATAGTTATTTATTTTCTTGATTTTTTTTTAAGGGGATTGTAATGAAAACGATTTTTGAGATTCAACAATATTTAAAGAAATATGGAACGATTATTTATATTGGAGATAGAGTTGCAGACTTGGAATTAATGGAATCAGAGATTATCGAGCTGTATCAATCCCAGCTTATTGAACAAAGAGAATACCAAACTGCACTATTAATCCTAAGGCAGGAAATTCAACTTCAAAAAGAAAAAAAGTCCAAGTAAAGATAGGTGAATAATGTGGCAGATCAATGGATTGTGGGTGTAGACCTAGGGGGGACAACCACTAAATTAGCGTTTATTTCGATGGATGGGGAAATTATTCATAAATGGGAAATACCAACGGATAATTCCAATGAAGGACAAAATATTACGAAAAACATTGCAAACACAATCGATGAAAAACTGGAGGAACTTTCCTTCTTGAAAGGCAAATTAATCGGTATAGGGATGGGTGCACCGGGTCCTGTTGATTACGAAAACGGTGTGATATTAAATGTAGTGAACTTAGGATGGAACGATAATTTTCCATTAAAGGCAAGTCTAGAAAAAGCTACATCCCTTCCTGCTGCTATTGAAAACGACGCTAATTGTGCAGCATTAGGTGAGATGTGGAAAGGTGCAGGAAATGGGGCAAAGGATCTTGTTTGTGTAACACTCGGTACAGGTGTAGGCGGCGGTGTCATTGCTAATGGTAATATTGTACAAGGTATTAACGGTGCTGCCGGAGAAATTGGTCACATTACGTCTATTCCGGATGGGGGAGCAGCATGTAATTGCGGTAAAACCGGCTGCCTTGAAACTGTTGCCTCTGCAACCGGGATTGTTCGTTTAGCAATGGTTGAGCTTAAAAAGGATGAATTAACGGGAGAATTATCCCGCAAGCTTCGCGAAAATGGTAAGATTACTGCTAAGGATGTGTTTGATTCAGCCCGCAATGGTGATGCTTTGGCAATTAGAGCATTAGATGAGGTGTCCTTTCATTTAGGTTTCGCTTTAGCTAACATTGCCAACACTCTTAATCCTGAAAAAATTGTTCTTGGCGGCGGTGTTTCAAAGGCAGGGGCCATTTTAATAGAATCAGTAAAGGAAAAATTCGGGAAATTTGCGTTTACTCCTGTAAGGGAATCTACTAAACTTGCTCTTGCCACTTTAGGAAATGATGCAGGTGTTATTGGTGCGGCATGGCTCATTAAAAATAAATTAAATAAATAGGATATTCCGGATGAAACCTGCCATGGAAGCAGGTTTTTTTCATTGTTCAAATCATCTTTTTTCATTTATGTCATAAAATTTTTAAGACGGGAGGAATGAGAAAATGGAGGTTTTTGCACGTTCCGGAGACTCGTTTTGGTATTACAGCAGTTTATTCATGCTGCCGCTGAATCTCATAATCGCTTCAAACCCTAACGCAAATCCATCCAACTTAAAAATTTCAGAAAAAGTAGCCATTCCCGGCTATCAATCGATTCCATATAAAATTCAGAATGGTGATACAATTTTTAAAATCGCTGCTTCGATAAATTTATCTACTGATGCATTACTGTTGCTGAACCAGCAGTTGGAGCCCAATCAGTTAACACCCGGAGAAATACTTCTTTTACCAAAAAGAATCATTCACCCAATCATGAGCACATCTTCACCTTGGGATTTTAAAAAACTTAGTGAAATAATTAGCGACTTAAAAAGGGTTTATCCTTTTATCACCGTTTCATCCATTGGAAACAGTGTTTTAGGCACCCCGATTAACGAAATTCGTATTGGAAATGGCTCGAGAAAGATACATATGAATGCTTCTTTCCATGCGAACGAATGGATTACAACAATGGTATTAATGGTTCTCATCAATAAATATTTACTCTCACTGACGACCGGAAACCTAATGAGAGGTCTGAATAGCCTAAATCTCTATGAAAAAGTTGAGTTATCGATTGTTCCAATGGTAAATCCCGATGGTGTGGATCTTGTGTTAAATGGACCTCCAATAAGCTTTATGGAAGATGTCCTGAAAATAAATGACGGCAGCAATGATTTTTTACACTGGAAAGCAAATATAAGGGGAGTAGATTTGAATAAACAATTTCCTGCAAATTGGGGAATTGCCGGTCAGAACAAGCTGCCACTGTCACCTGCACCCAGGGACTATCCCGGGAGTGCTCCTTTAACGGAACCTGAAGCAATTGCCATGGCAGATCTGGCGAATAAGAATTCATTTGATTGCATTTTGGCCTTTCATACTCAAGGAGAAGAGTTTTATTGGGGCTATGAGGGGCATGAACCACCTGAATCAGCTGCAATGGCACTGGAGTTTGAACAAATTAGCGGCTATCAGGCTATTCGGTACGTAAAGAGCCATGCCGGTTATAAGGATTGGTATATTCAAGAGTTTAAACGCCCGGGGTTTACATTAGAGCTTGGGAAAGGTATCAATCCTTTGCCCCTTTCGCAATTCCCGAAAATTCTTAAAAGAGTAGAAGGGATTTTTATTGCTGCCTTGTCAATTTAATAAATTTTCAAATAGGAAAAAAGCCGTGACTATGACTTTTTTCCTATTTGTTTTATAAATCTGAAATAATTGTAACATTTAAATATAAAAACGGTCTAATATACGAAGATTTATTAGGAGGAGGGCAGTATGGTTCACTCGGAAAAAGTACCGAAAATTCTTAGTTTATTTTTGTTTTTGTCCGTTTTAATTTTCTTTTTAGGTGCTTGTTCAAATCCAATTCATTCTAAGCCTATATCTCCTGCTAGAAATGAAAAGAAAAAGGCTTCTCTCACTGATTTTAATGGAAAATGGAAAATACCGATTTCCATTCCGGAAGGTGAATTTTACAAGATTAGCGGGTGGATTTCCGAGGACCAAGTCCTTTATATTACTAATCATGAGCAAACTTCAAATGTCTACCATTATAATCTTTTATCCGGGAAAAGTGTTTTAGTATATAAAAGTGACCATCCTATTGTAACGGTACAAATCAGTCCTTCTAAAAGGTACATTTTAATACAGTCATCTCCATCAACATATGAAGGAGTGGTGACCGTCATTAATACTAAGGGATCCGAGATATGGAAGCAATCAATTGCAGCCTATGAGCTCGCCTTTGAGTGGAACCCTTATAATGACTCTGAAATTCTTGTCTCTAAGTTTAATGAAGATTGGACCTTTAAAATGATGCTAGTAGACCTTAAAGGTAGTCCAAAAGCATCTGATATTTCATTACCGCAACCTTTCAATAAGTGGATTGACAAGGAAACACTTGCCTATATTAATTGGGACAACACTAATCCTTCCTTATTTGCACCGCTTATGATTAAGGAATTAGGCGATGAAAAAGAAAAAACAATCTCTCCTGCTGTCTTTCAATTTACAGCATTTCGTCATTTGCTTTTGACGATTACTGTAAACGAACAGGATAAATCTAAGGCAATTTATTCTTTTTATGACAAAGAAAAAAGACCAATCTCTACTTTTACGATACCTCAACTAACAACATACTCTGATTGGTTGGTTCCTTTTAATGACTATAATGACAAAAAGCAAGAATTTATTTCCTTTCGCCCATTGAAAAGTACGGAGTTTGATTCCTATACGGAAGGCTATCAGCTGGTTTCTTATGATCTGAAGAAAGGAAGCAGCAAACTCATTTTAGGGGCACTGAAAAATGAACCTCTCAATTTTTCTCCTTCCGGAGAAGCCTGTTTATATGGAAACAGCTTTGAAAAAGTGATTGATTTAAAAGCAAAAAAAATCTATGAGCTAATAAAGAATGAGTCAAAATGAGTCATTCTTTTTTTCTTTTTCATTAGGTATGATAAAATCTTTTTGACATTCAAAATTTCGAATAGAAGGTGGAAAAATGGCAATTGTAGATGTTACGGTCATCCCGCTAGGTACCGGTACACCCAGTGTTAGTAAGTATGTTGCAAGTGTGCATAAGGTTTTACAAAAATATGAAGCAGAAGGAAAAATTCATTTCCAATTAACTCCAATGAATACGATCATCGAAGGGGACCTACCCGTTTTATTTGAAGTCATCCAAGCGATGCATGAGGTACCATTCTCTGAGGGGATTCAGCGGGTCGCTACAACGATACGTATCGATGACCGAAGAGATGTTAAAAGAAGCATGGAATACAAGGTAGACAGGGTAAAGAGCCTGTTACAGGAAAGGTAAATTTCCAGAAAAAAAGACTGCCCAAGAGCAGTCTTTTTTCTCCTTAGTGAGTCCCGGTAGGTACCCCATGATGTACTAATGTCATCACAACAAACCAGCCAAATACAAAAAATGAAGCAGCTCCCCAAAATGCACCTAAGAAATTTTTACCTTTTAATGATTTTAATGCTCCGATTGCTGCAAGTATGGCTATTATGGCTAAAATAATAACTAATCCCATTAATAAAGCCCCCTTTATTAGATGATAAGTAAGCAATTTGCCAACAATTTAAAAAAGTTATGTAGGTATATTATATACATTCGTCTATTATTTTATATTTTTTTAAATCATTTGTCGAGGACAAAAAGTAACTTCAATGTAAGAGCTGCATTTTCTCGAGTTGCTATATAGTGTAAAATAATATTAATGCAATTTTTTAAATGGAGGAAATAAGAATGAAATGGTCTCAAATCCCATTAGGGGTTCTTCAAACAAATTGTTACATAATAGAAAACACGGATCAATCCTGTTTAATTTTTGACCCCGGCAGTGAAGGAAAAAAGCTAATCAATTGGTTAACGAAGAGAAGTTTAAAGCCTGATGCAATATTTTTAACTCACGCTCATTTTGATCATATTGGAGCAGTAGATGAAGTTAGAGATAAATATAAAATTCCTGTTTATATTCATGAAGAGGAAGAAACCTGGTTGGTTGATCCGAAATTAAATGGCTCCAAATTTTTTACAATGCAGAATTTGATTCAGGCAAGGCCTGCAGATTTTATTTTGAAGAAAGAAGAAGCAATTAAACTGGGCGATTTTGAGTTTTTTGTTTATGAAACTCCAGGCCATTCTCCTGGTAGTGTTTCGTATTATTTTGAAAAGGAAGGGTTTGTTGTTTCCGGGGATGCATTATTTAAAAGCAGTATCGGTCGTACCGATCTTCCTGGCGGGAACCAATCTCAACTGTTAAAAAGCATACATGAAAAGCTTTTATTTTTACCTGAAGAAACGGAAGTATTATCAGGCCATGGGCCAATTACCACTATTGGTGAAGAAATGGACAGTAATCCATTCCTGAATGGATTTTAATGAATTCATAGAAAAAACCTTCTCCATCTAGAGAAGGTTTTTTCTGGGGGATGTTCGTTCTATTCATTAAAATGGGAGGGGATATAGTTAAGCCACTAATTTTACAATATAATAAAATTTTCACTATGTCAATAGTGTTAAATAAGAAAGGAGCTAAAATGCTTAACTATTTAAAGGGATTAATTTCGAACTCACCGACAAAGCTACTTACATATGCAGAATATATAGGAGCCGTACTTTATCATCCCGAATTAGGCTATTATATGAAAAATAATCAGAAAATTGGCAGGCAAGGCGATTTTATTACCACTAGTAATATTTCTGATATCTACGGCAGATTGATTGCGAAATGGTTTTCAAGGGTATGTGCAAAAAATGAATTGGCTCCCGTATTTTGTGAAATCGGAGCAGGCAATGGACGTTTTGCAAAGGCTTTTTTACAGGAATGGCATGATACCATAAATGCTCCATTGCAATATATTATTGTTGAAAGCAGCCCTTTTCATCGGAAATTACAAATGGAATTACTAAAGCCTGATTTTTCAATTATTCAAGTCGAAAGTCTTGAAGAGATCAGCTGTTTTGAAGGAATGGTTTTTTCAAATGAACTTTTCGACGCGTTTCCAGTAAATGTAATTGAAAAAGAAAATAGCAATTTGTTTGAGGTTATGGTTGGAATGCAAAACGATATGCTGTTTGAGGAAAAGATTCCCTTAGAAAATCCGGAAATTCTTAGGTTTTTACGGGAAAGTAAAATTGAATTAAACGAAAAACAGCGGATAGAAATTCCGTTATTGATGGAAAAAATGTTGCAAGATATTTCACGAGCCTTAACAAAAGGGGTTGTGGTTACGGCTGATTATGGTTATACGAATGAAGAATGGATGGAGCCGGCAAAGGCAAAAGGAAGCCTTAGAGGATATTATCAACACAGGATGATTGCTGATGTTTTAGAGTATCCAGGGGAAATGGACATCACATCACATATTCATTTTGATTATCTCCTTCAAAAGGGCGAACAAGTTGATTTGAAAGGACTAACAAAACTAAGGCAGGATGAGTTTTTATTAAAAGCCGGTATTCTTCAAGAACTGGAAAACCATTATGACCCAAATCCTTTTTCAGAAGTAAGCAAACGGAACCGGGCCATCCGAAGCTTAATAGTGCCTTCCGGGATTAGTTCGTATTTCCGTGTTGGTATTCAGCAAAAAGGACTTAAGATAACAAACTATGACTTGTTTGAATGCTAAAAAGAAAAAACGCCAGAGATACTCTGGCGTTTTACGTACATGAATTGCTTCTTATTGTCACAAAGGTCCCACAGGTCCCATAGTTCCCAGAGGCATCATAAATGTTGTCCAATAAGTGAAGCCTGCGAAGAAAATAGTTAAATAGGCTGCGAAAATGTACATATACATACGCTCGGACAGTTTAAGATAGCTAAGCAGAACAAAGAATCCGGTTTGGGCTAAGAAAAGCAGGGCTGTTTTATCCATATGTCCAAGATAAAACATTACAGTAAAAATACCGGTCCAAAAACCCAAAACTCTAAACATACGATCCATATGTATCCCTCCTTTTACCACATGATACCATCATTACAATATTATAATGTAAAAGTAATAGTAATGTAAATAATGGTTTCAGATTAGTTTGTAACCAGTGCCTGATAGGAACACGTATCGCATCCCGAAAACATGTTTTCTTTCTCAATTAATTCAACAGAATCAAATAGGGCTTCAAACATGCCCTTTAAAAACTCATGATGCATGCTGCATACTGTTTCGTGTTCCTCTGCTACTTCTTTAAATGGACAATTAAAGATTTGGAAATAGATTTTTGTCTTTTCTCCATTTGCTTCAAATTCCGGATAAAAACCGGCCAAGGTAGCAGCAGTTTTTAATATGTTTAGCTTTTGGTCAAATTCTAATTCATCACTAAGCGATCTTCTTGCCATTTCCTGCTCAATAATTTCTGTACCGAAATGCTTACCTGTTTTAAATAGCGCTTTCCTGCCGTCTTCTCCCAGCGACATCATTGTTTGAATGGCAACCTTGGATAAAAGCATATAGTCGCGGAACGGAAAATGCAGTTGAATGACATCGTCGGATAAGCGATATAGTCTGCTTGGTCTTCCGCCTTTACCGGTTTTTTTTGTTTCCGAGACTAACATGTTAACATCCTCAAGCTTTGATAAATGTAGTCTCGCTACATTTGGATGAATATTAAAATTTTCGGCAACCTCCTGTACGGTAACTTCTTGATGCCGTTTCGTAATGTATTGGTAAATGTAGTAACGTGTTGGATCTGATAGAACGTTTGTTATTTTTAATGTTTGTTCCATATTGGCTCACCTCGGCCCCCCATAATTTATTCCATTATAATACAGCCCTAATCGCATGGGAATGAGGTTAACAATGTAAACACTATATGTTTAGAAAATGTTCACAATTACCATCTTGGAATCAGAATAAGATTGTACAAAAGATAAACAAATTATGTACACGTTGTATGTCAAATACTAATTTTTAGATAATAAATTTTCTACGGTGAAAAAGTTAATATTTAATATGTCAATGGGGAATTTTCGCAATCGAAGGATTAAAACAAAATAAAGAAGCAGAAGGTGACTTCTACTTCTTTATCCTTTTTTTCGATTCTTTACTTCCGTATAAACGACATAGGGGAGAATCCCGAACCAACGATACCAAAAAGCTGCTTTTGCTTGCTTTCGCTCTTTACGAAGCCTTTTCCGTTCGTCTTTTGGTTGGTCAGCATATTTTACGAGAGTCTGGGTCATGTATTTTACATAGTCATTTGTTTTCATTGACACACCTGCCTTTTTATTTCATCAACAAGTATGTCCAAAAACCTCATTTTCAATCAGTCTTTTGCACTAATTCATCTCCAGCCATTTTACCATTCTTTTAAGCTTAATATCAAAATATCCCCTTCCAATCACCGTTTCACCTGAATTTAGGCGCAGGGTGAAACTAATCTTTTGTGAGGTTCCTATAGGTGTTTCAGCTTGATAATCCATTTTCCCATTAATGTACTTAAACGAACCCTTGAGTTGAATTCCGGTAGATTGGTACAACTTTTCAATCTTCTTTACAGTGGTCAGGAAATAATAGTCCTGTTGTAAAATGAGCGCTGTTTCATGGGCCATTTCTTTTTCCGTTAGTAACCGTTCAACATGAGAGGAGAAAAATAAGAGAAAAAGTATTAATACACATAATGTAAGTGGATAAGTAAACCCTTTTTCGTTTTTCCTCATGATGCTGTATTCCAATTGATTAAGGAATAGACAACGACTGAGTATTCTTTGCCCCAGAGATCCTTAACCGTAACTTTTACTGCATTGTTCAATACCGTAAAAGTAAATTCTGAAACATTTTGCAATAAGGTTTCATTACCTGTATAATTCACACGCCTGCGTAGGTTATTACCGTACTTTTCATATAGGATGGTATCCGTGGCTTCTGTTAATACCAATTTTCCGGACACAACTTCAGCACGGGTGCTCATCCGAATTTCCTTTTTTATTTGGCTGCAAAAAACCTGCCACTCCATTTCTTGAATTCTCGGCTGCGAGTTTTTATTGTTTAACATCATTTGAATGGTTGGAGTTATAAAAAAAACAATTATCGTAAAAATCGAAAACGCAAAAAGAGCTTCAATGAGCGTAAAACCTTGTTCATTCAGGAATAGAGCATAGTTCTGTTTTAGAATAGAACGAATTTTTTTCAACCTTTACGCACGCCTCCTTTTGTCCAAGCACTGACGAATCTCTCCAATAGATATTAAATTCTATTCCATTAAGAAATTTGGAGTAACTTGTGGTAGATTGTCCATCGATTAATTTTACTTGAAGCTCCTCATACAAAAGCTGACGGGCATAATTATCCACTTCTAATTGTCTAAATTGATTGGTCATATCAATTAACAACGGAATTAGAAACAGTCCCATCATGAACCAAGCAGACAATGACAAAAGCAGTTCGAGCAAAAAGAATCCTTTATTCTTCAACAACATAAAACCGTCCCTTTCCAATCAAAACGGTTAACCGATAATTCTTTTTACTGGATTTGATATAAAATGAGCCAAACTTGTTCACATTTCCGTCCGGCAGGAATTTAAAATATAAAGGAAGGGAACCACCATAGACAGTCATATTGGTCGAATAATTTCTCTCGATTATATTAGGAAGATCAGAGCGCATATAAATATTGTATTTATATTGATCGGAAAAAAAAATAACGGTCACTTCATGTTGGTGGGAAATAGCGTATTGCTGCGCATAAAGTAAGTCCGCTTGAAGCTGGGATAAGAAGGCCTCATCGTCGATCGTTGAGTATTGCGGTTTAAGGGTGAAGGCTGTGATCGAGGAAATTATTAAAAAGACAGACAGAACGAGCAACGATTCAATTAGTGTAAATCCATCCTGCTTGTTTTTCATTATGGAGCAGTAGTTTTTGCAATAGCTGTTACAGCCCCGTCGGAATCGATTTTTACTTCAGTTTTACCATTTGGGCATCCTTTAGCATCCTCCCTTAAATAGCCTTCTGTGATAAGTTCATCGACACCGGTAGGAACTCTTTTCTTTTCCATTTCAAACGATTGCTCTTGAGCTTGTACCATTTTAATAAATGCCTGGCAGCCTTTATCGTTGATAGTAGAGCTATGTTTTGTAATATTCGGGATTGTGATGATTAATAAAACGGAAATAATCAGCATAACGATCATCATTTCAATTAGTGTGAACCCTTTTTCATTTTTCATTTTTTTAACCTCCATTTTTTAAATTCCATCCATTAGATGGAACATAGGTAAGAGAATTGCTAAATACATTGATACAACGAGGAATGCGATAAAAAGGTACAAAATAGGCTGAATAAATTTGGCGCTTTTTTCAATTTTCTCTTCCATATTGGCAACACAATGTTGACTGAAGAAAAGTAACTCTTGTTCGAGCTTTCCATTTTCTTGACCGTGTTTGACAATGACGGGAAATTCTTTTTCAAAAAAAGAGTAAGTGGATAAAATAGTCTCTAGTTTTTCACCTGAAACTAGTTTTAGCTTTATTTCCTTACCGAGCTGGCTATAGAACGGCTGCTTTAGATTTTTTTCAAAGAGAAGCAAGGCTTCGGATACCGAAATACCTCCGGATAATAGGAAACTCAGTTGAACGGAAAAATAGTGGGTAAATAACAATTTGAGGATCCTTCCGGCAATTGGAATACGAACTAGCTGAGACCTTTGCTTCAGGATAGAAATCTTCCGAAAAATAAGAACGTAGTAAAGGGCGATGGATAAAAGAATGACAAGGAGAAGGCCAATTGCCAAAGGGAAATATTGGCCAAAAATATAGATGACCTTTGTAAAAAAATTCGCTTCCAGTCCCATAGATTTAAAAAGGATTGAAAATTTTGGCAATAATGTATTTTCCACGAAAATAAATAAAAAGCCAGTAATGAAAATGAGTACCAACGGATATTGCAGTAATTTTAATAGCTTCCGAACATCTTTATCTTTTAGTAGTGCTAATCCACTCCCTTCTAAAAGTGCTTCTGCAAAGCTGCCATGTTGTTCTGCAAAATAGACATAACCGATTAAGTCTTTGTGGAAACCGAGATTTTCTAAAGTCTCATGAAACGGCAAACCCTTTCTTAAATTAATTAAACACTCAAATAACTCCTCTTTTCGATTGGAAGGCAAGTGATGGGAGATCGACTCGATCGCTTCTGCAATCGGATAGCCCCTTGCCAGCAATTCACCCGTTCTTTTCAAAAAACTCGCTTGTTCATTCACAGACCATTTATGTCGTCGTTTCATGATCATACACCAGGCGTTCATATTCAGATTCTTTAATGTATCCGAGAGCTATTCCTTTTTTAATAACCTCTTTTATTGTCCTGTAATGTGATTCAACATTTACACCCTTTGCTGCTTTCATGGCGGCACTTAAGTTTCTACCAGATAACAGTTCAAACACACTGGCCCTTTTCCATCGACCGTATGAATAACAATATGGTGAACATTCTTCTTTGCAAAATGGGCATGTTAGTTCTACTAACCGCTGAGCTGTAACCGCAATTAGTGTTTGTTCCACTTCAAGCCAATTTACACCAAATTCATGGAGTCGATAAACCGCACCCAATGCATTCCTTGTATGCATGGTCGAAAGCACCAAATGCCCCGTAAGTGCCGCACGAACAGCGATCTTCGCAGTTTCCGCATCTCTGATTTCTCCGACCATAATAATGTCAGGGTCATGGCGCAGAATGGCTTTTAGACCGGCTGCATAGGTAACACCTGCTTTTTCATTCACTTGTACCTGTAAAACGGAATCATAGTTTTTTTCGATGGGATCCTCGAGAGTAATGACATTGCGATGAAAAAGGTGAGCAGTCTCATTTAGTAGGGAGTAAAGGGTTGTCGTTTTACCGCTTCCGGTTGGACCTGTGAAAATTATTAAGCCATGAGCGTGTTTAAGGAGTGCAAGGAGCTTTCTTGTCATTGAAGGAAATAAGGAGAGTTGATGAAAAGGTATCTGTTCTTGTTGGGGTAAAAGCCGTATAACAAGGCTCTCTCTGTTGTTCGATGGAAGTGTTGAAAGTCTAAGTCCCATCAATTGTCCGTCTACTTCACAAACAATGGCTCCGTTCTGAGGGCGTCTTCTTTCCCCGATATCCATATTGGCAGTGAATTTAAAATGTGAAATCAATCGGTCGCATTCATCTTTTGGAAGGGTTAATCGAGGAATTAATTTGTTGGTTAAGCGAATTTGAACAAGCGTATCTTTCTTTCTTGGAACAATGTGTATATCTGTTGCCTGGTTTCTTGTGGCATCTGTGATGATCCTGTTTGCTAAAATTTCAATAGCACTAACAATGAGTAACACCACCTTTTTAATTTGTCTTGAAAGTAATTCGACAATGTTCTATGTTTTCCTTCTTTATTTTTAAAAAAAATTATAATTTTTTAACACAAAAAATATCCTTTTTTTCCGGCGAAAAAATTAAAATTAAACCAGATAAAAAGGATAAATTTTGTTGGTAAGCTTTTTTAAATCGCCTTGTCGGTCAAATAAAATAACCCGCCATTAATAAAGGAAATATGAATTTTTGGCTCATACTGCTCTTGGAGTGACTTTTTTTCTGTCTCATAGCTTTCATTTTGTTCTTCCGCGTCTTCATAAAAATGATCCAACAGTTGTAAATCCTGATCCCATCTCCTTCTTGCTTCTTCTGCCCACGTATGGTCATCGGCTTCGATTACGGATTTAAGGTAATTTTCAATTCTTGACATTCCGCTTTTCGGCTTCACCAATGGTGATAAGGTAAACGAGTAATCAGGGATTTTCGGTGTTAATGGAATCTGCAATAATCGATCATGAAAATCTTCGACCATTTGTCCATTTATGAGCTGTAAGCCGATGGATTTAAAAATATCGCGTTTACGATCACATTGATAGGATATTTTTACATTCATACACAGCCATGGCAGCATCGGTGTTTGTTGGTTTAAATGGCGGTGATTTTCGTATAGACGGATAAACCCTGCTAAGTTTTTCGTGGATTCAAAAATTTGATGGAGCCTTGGAGAACCAAAGTAAATCGTTTCACCCTTTATATTCTCCGGGGCCGTATCCCGGTTTGTAATGAATGTCAGCCTCATTGGGTTTGGGATGCCGCCTGTTTTCTCTAAATAGTGCCAGTAAAAAGGACGGTTCATTAGCGCTTTATCAAGCTCAATGGATAATTGCACGGTCAAAAACCCGCTTCCATTTTCTACTATTCCACAATCATTAGCTTGAAAATACTGTATAAGAAAGTTATGAATTTCCTGCTGCTGCATGTGAATCTCCTTTCTTTACGTCTTTTGCAAATTCAATCATGGATGTTAAGTTATCCATCTTTATTCGCATTTCACCTTCGGAACAGGATTGCCCGAAGATATCTATCAGGTGATCCTCGATATTGCCAAACTCTAATTTGGTTAAGATATCATCAAGTTCACCGATGACATGCTCAAATAATTCAATTTTTTCATATAAAAGCTTTAAGATATGTTCTTCAACGGTGTTTTTTATCGCAAAATTATAGATCATTACATCTTTTTCCTGTCCGAGACGGTGAATCCTTCCGATTCGCTGTTCGAGTCTCATTGGATTCCACGGCAAGTCAAAATTAATAATGTGATTACAAAATTGCAGGTTAATCCCTTCACCGCCTGCTTCAGTTGCAATTAACACCTGGGCATGTTTTTGAAAGAGCTCCCGCATCCAATCTTTTTTTCCGCGTTTAAAACCGCCGCGAAACGGGACGGAGGAGATACTGTGTTGTTTTAAAAACCATTGCAGATACAGCTGGGTTGCCCGATATTCTGTAAAGATAATGACTTTATCATTGACTTTTTGGATCAATTCAAGGGCTTTTTCAGCTTTTGAATTCTGCTGAACGGCTTCCACCTTCGAAATTAAAAACTGAATTTGCTCTTCATATGCCTTGGAGGGATTTTCCTTTTTCTGTAACATGTTTTTAAGTGTATAAAAAACAGCTTCCCTGCTGCTGCATGCCTCCCTTTGTAAGGTCATGACAGAAAAGGCACTGGACTGGACCCAATCTCCCTCGCCTCTCAGTTCGGTAACAGCTTCATATAATTCTTTTTCTTGTGCTGTAAATTCAATCGGAATTGTTTCGACATGCCGTTTTGTCCATTCAATACCTGTATCGGCTCTCCGATTACGAATCATTACTTTGTTCACTAATTCCTTTAGATGCTCATCATCATTTAAAGACCTGGAATCCCGTTTGTATTTTTCATAAAAAGCCGATTCGCTGCCCAAGTGTCCCGGTTTCAATAGAGAAACGAGATTGAAAATTTCTTCGATACGGTTTTGAATGGGGGTTGCTGTTAATAATAAACAGAATTTCTTTTTCAGGTTTTGAACAAATTCATAGTTTTTCGTTTTGTTATTTTTCAGCTTATGGGCTTCATCAATAATAATGAGGTCATAGTTTTGATTATATATAATATCCCGATGTGGATTCCGTTTGGCAGTATCGATCGATGAAACAACCACATCGCATTGGTCCCATACATAGCTTTTTCTTTGCGTAATGGCGGGGATGAAAAATTTACTATTCAGTTCAATTGCCCATTGTGTTACCAATGATGCCGGAACAAGTATTAATACTTTTTTTACGAGTCCGCGAATCATGTATTCTTTTAATATTAAGCCTGCTTCAATTGTTTTTCCAAGACCTACTTCATCCGCAAGAATGGCCTTGCCATTCATGTTTTCAATTACTTGTTTTGCTGTTTCGAGCTGGTGGGGAAGGGGAGTTAAATGCGGTAGATGACTTGGCGCCCGTAATCCCTCAAATTCAGGAATCACTAGATGTTTTTCCACCCCGATTGCTAGTTTAAAAAGCTCCCAATTTCCCCATGGACCATCGTGGTCAATTCGATGTAAAAAATCATCCTGCCAAGAGGAATCAAATTCAATTTGAACCGACATGGTTTTCAGCTCCTTTTTGTGCATAAAATATATTGCTCAAAATATCGTTTTAATGGTAGGATGTTAATAGCTTTGAAAGTTTTAAATATTGTAATAAAGTAATTTATTTTAGTGGTATAATTTAGTATGACCTTAATGGAAAATTTTATAATGCGAATGACAACAAGGGGAGAGACTACCTTTGTAGCGCCGAAGGAGCAAGCAGAATTGTGAATCTCTCAGGCAAAAGAACTCTTGTTTGACGCAGCTCTGGAGAGTGCTACCTAAAAATGTGTAGCCACCAAAGGGGAAAGCCGATTTCGGTAAACTTTCAGGTGCAAGGACAGAGACCTTCTACATTTCAAAGGGAGGTTTCTGTCCTTTTTTGCTTTAAAAAAATGACTGAAAAAAGGGGATTTAATCATGCCTGAATTAAAACGGACTCCACTATTTGATGTTTACAAGCAATATGGAGGAAAGACAATCGATTTTGGAGGCTGGGAGCTGCCTGTCCAATTTTCAAGCATTAAAGAAGAACATGAAGCTGTCCGCACAAGAGCCGGTTTGTTTGATGTTTCCCATATGGGTGAAGTGGAAGTAAAGGGGACTGACAGCTTAAATTACTTGCAAAAGATGATGACAAATGATGTTTCAAAATTAAAAAACGGCGGAGCACAGTACACTGCAATGTGCTATGAAAATGGCGGAACAGTAGATGATTTGCTTGTATACAAAATCGAAGACAATCATTATCTGCTTGTTATTAACGCTTCGAATATTGATAAAGATTACAAATGGCTTGAATCCCATTTAGCCGGCGATGTAAGAATTGAAAACCTATCTGAAAAAACAGCACAATTAGCCATCCAAGGGCCATTGGCTGAACAAGTACTGCAAAAGCTTGCGGATGGTTCCGATCTAAGTGAAATCGGCTTTTTCAAATTCCAACTGGCAGTCAAATTAGCAGGCAAAACAGCACTTGTTTCAAGAACAGGATATACCGGTGAAGATGGCTTTGAAGTCTATTGCGATTCTAATGATGCGGTTGAACTTTGGCAGGCTATTTTAAAAGCCGGTGAGGAGGAAGGGGTTTTACCTTGCGGATTAGGGGCAAGGGATACTCTTCGCTTTGAAGCGAATTTAGCGCTTTACGGTCAGGAATTATCGCCTGAAGTTTCCCCGCTTGAGGCAGGAATCGGCTTTGCTGTGAAATTAAATAAAGAAACAGACTTTATTGGTAAAGTTGCATTACTGGCTCAAAAAACGAATGGAATTCCAAGAAAAATGGTTGGAATCGAAATGATTGACCGAGGGATTCCTCGTCACGGATACCCTGTTTATAAAGGGGAAGAACAAATAGGGGAAGTTACCACCGGTACTCAATCTCCAACCTTAAAGAAAAATATTGGTCTTGCCTTGATTACAACACAATTTGCAGGGCTTGATTCAGAAGTAGAAGTTGAAATTCGCGGTAAACGTTTAAAAGCTAAAGTAGTTCCAACACCTTTTTACAAAAGAGATCGGAAATAACTGAAGGGAGCCAGGTTAATGAGACATCGCTATTTACCTATGACTGAAGAAGATAAGAAGGCTATGCTTGAAACGATTGGTGTTTCCTCCGTTGATGAACTGTTCAGCGACATTCCTGAGAAGGTGAAATTCAAGGGTGAATATAATATAAAAGCGGCAAAGTCTGAAACTGCTCTAATGAAAGAACTATTTAAGATGGCCACTCGGAATGCTGATTTAAAAAGAAATGTATCTTTTCTTGGTGCAGGGGTTTATGACCACTACATGCCGGTTATCGTGGATCACGTCATTTCCCGTTCCGAGTTTTATACAGCCTATACCCCATATCAGCCTGAAATTTCACAGGGGGAGCTTCAAGCGATTTTTGAATTCCAAAGCATGATTTGTGAATTAACGGGAATGGATGTTGCCAACTCCTCCATGTATGATGGCGGAACCGCTCTGGCAGAAGCGGCAATGCTAAGTGCAGGGCATACAAAACGGAAAAAGATTATCGTTTCAGGTGCTGTACATCCGGAATCCCGTGAGGTTCTCAAAACGTATGCCAAGGGACAATACTTGGATGTAATTGAAGTGCCGGTAAAAGATGGTTTAACAGATTTAGATGCTTTAAAAGGATTAGCAAATGAGGAAGTTGCTGCTGTCATCGTCCAATATCCAAACTTTTTTGGCAGGATTGAGCCACTAAAGGAGCTTGAAGAAATCATTCATTTAAATAAATCTTTGTTTGTCGTTTCTAGCAATCCGTTATCTCTTGGTGTGTTAACGCCTCCCGGAAAATTTGGTGCAGACATTGTTATTGGTGATGCTCAGCCTTTTGGGATTCCAACTGCATTTGGCGGTCCGCACTGCGGATATTTTGCGGTAACAACCAAGTTAATGAGGAAGGTCCCGGGCCGTCTTGTTGGACAGACAACAGATGAACAGGGACGCCGCGGTTTTGTTCTAACTCTTCAAGCACGTGAACAGCATATCCGTCGTGATAAAGCGACATCCAATATTTGTTCAAACCAGGCTTTGAATGCTCTTGCAGCCTCGGTTGCAATGACAGCTCTCGGCAAAAAAGGCGTTCGTGAAATGGCATCAGCGAATTTACAGAAGTCTCATTATGCAAAAACTGCATTTAAAGAAAATGGGGTAGAAGTTGTTTTTGAGGGCCCTTCTTTTAATGAATTTGTTATTAAACTAAATAAAACGGTAAAAGAAATTAATCAAAAGCTGTTACAAAAAGGAATCATCGGAGGCTATGATTTAGGACGTGACTATCCTGAACTATCCAACCATATGCTGATTGCGGTAACAGAACAAAGGACGAAGGAAGAAATTGATACTCTAGTGAAAGAATTGGGGGATTTGCATGCATAATCAAGACCAGGCACTCATTTTTGAACTTAGTACACCGGGCAGAATCGGATACAGCCTACCGGAAATGGATGTTCCGGAACTTGAGCTTGAAAGCCTTCTTCCTGAAGGGTATTTACGCGCGGAAGAGCCTGAGCTTCCTGAAGTTTCTGAGCTTGATATTATGCGTCACTACACAGCCCTTTCTAAAAGAAATCACGGTGTCGATTCAGGATTTTACCCGCTCGGTTCTTGTACAATGAAATACAATCCGAAAATCAATGAAAATGTGGCCCGTTTTAACGGATTTGCCCATGTGCATCCGCTTCAGGATGAAAGCTCTGTCCAAGGTGCTCTTGAGCTTTTGTATGACCTGCAGCAGCATTTAATTGAGATTACCGGAATGGATGAAGTGACCCTGCAGCCGGCAGCCGGTGCACATGGTGAGTGGACTGGATTAATGATGATCCGTGCTTATCATGAAGCAAATGGCGATCTAAAACGCACGAAGGTAATCGTGCCGGATTCAGCGCATGGAACAAACCCTGCTTCTGCAACAATCGCAGGTCTGGAAACAATTACCGTAAAATCAAATGAAAACGGGCTTGTTGATCTTGAGGATTTAAGAAGAGTTGTTGGTGAAGATACTGCAGCCTTAATGTTAACGAATCCGAATACTCTGGGACTTTTTGAAGAAAACATTCTTGAAATGGCTGAAATAGTCCACGGAGTAGGTGGAAAGCTTTATTATGATGGAGCTAACTTAAATGCTGTTCTTTCAAAGGCTCGCCCTGGGGACATGGGATTTGACGTTGTTCACTTAAATCTTCATAAAACATTCACTGGTCCTCACGGTGGCGGCGGTCCGGGTTCCGGTCCGGTTGGTGTAAAAGCAGACCTGATACCGTTCTTACCGAAGCCGGTTATCGCCAAACGAGGGGAAGAATACGTACTTGATTATGACCGCCCGCAATCAATTGGCCGTGTAAAGCCATATTACGGTAACTTTGGCATTAACGTTCGTGCCTATACGTACATTCGATCAATGGGTCCTGACGGATTAAAAGCAGTAACGGAATATGCCGTATTAAATGCAAATTATATGATGAGGAGACTTGCTGAATATTATGACCTGCCGTTTGATAGGCATTGTAAACATGAATTTGTTTTAAGCGGCAGACGCCAGAAAAAATTAGGTGTCCGTACGTTGGATATTGCCAAGCGCCTGTTGGATTTTGGCTATCATCCCCCAACCATCTACTTCCCATTAAATGTGGAAGAATGTATCATGATTGAGCCGACTGAAACCGAATCGAAAGAGACACTCGATTCATTTGTCGAAATCATGATTCAAATTGCCAAAGAGGCAGAAGAAAATCCCGAAATCGTCCAAGAAGCCCCACATACGACTGTTGTCGGGCGTATGGACGAAACAACTGCGGCACGGAAACCGATTTTAAGGTATCATAGGGCCTAATGGATAAAAAGAGGTCAGATTAGGAAAATCTAATCTGACCTCTTTTTTTGTTTCAAAAAACAGATAAAAATGGAACAAAAAAAGGGCTTCTGCACTTAAAACAGAAGTCCTTTCGGGAGGTATACACTATTTCTTCGTTTTAATCTTCCCTGACCAGCCCTTAAAGCCGCCATGGAGCTGTGTTAGGTCTTTATAACCTTTACGGTTTAAAAATTGTGCTGCACGGGCGCTGCGCATACCGCTTTGGCAATATAAATAAACAGGCATATCAGAACGAATTTCTTTCATTCGCATTTTCATTTGTGACATTGGAATATTACGTGCTCCTAAAATATGACCAGCTTCGAACTCATTCGGCTCACGGACATCAATTAACTGAGCCTTTCGGTATCCGGCACGAAACTCTTCTTCTTTAATTGTTTTTACAATTCTTTTTTGATAAAAATAAGTAAAAACAGAATAGATGACAACTGCAACGACAATGATTAATAGAGGATAAAGTGAATTCAACTTCTTTTTGCTCCTTTCAAGCTATGCTACACTAGTTTTTATTATATAAGAAACCACTAAAGAGTAAAGATGAATAGCAAAAAATCTTTTCAGTTTGGCCTAATTAATTATACCGGAAACAGTTTGTTTTGAATTCATATCAGAATTTGGTAGACTTTAATTGAATAAATTTTTTTAACAATATACGAATGAGGGTTACTTATGAAGAAAGAAATTTGGCGTTTTATTGATTCAGGTAATGGTTCACCATCTTTCAATATGGCTTTAGATGAAGCATTGTTAGATTGGCATAGCGAGGGGAAAATTCCCCCTGTGATTCGTTTCTACGGGTGGAATCCTGCAACCTTATCTGTCGGTTATTTTCAAAAGGTGGAAAAGGAAATAGATATGGATGCTGTTATAGCTCACGGGCTTGGTTTTGTTAGAAGACCGACGGGAGGGCGCGGGGTTCTTCACGAACATGAGCTAACCTATAGTGTTATTGTTTCTGAAGACCATCCTGAGATGCCAAAATCCGTTACCGAGGCTTATCGCGTCATATCGGAAGGGATTTTAAAGGGATTTCATTATTTGGGACTTGAAGCTTATTTTGCTGTTCCAAAAACAGATGAAGAACGGGATGCATTGAAGAATCCACGTTCTGCCGTATGTTTTGACGCCCCGAGCTGGTACGAGCTCGTCGTTGAAGGACGTAAGGTGGCAGGCAGTGCACAAACACGTCAAAAGGGTGTTATTTTACAACATGGCTCGATACTCTTGGATTTAGATGAGGATAAGCTGTTTAGCTTGTTCAAATATCCAAATGAGAGGGTAAAGGATCGGATGAGGAAGGCTTTTAAAAGTAAAGCAGTTGCAATCAATGAAATAAGTCCAAGAAGGATTACCTTAGAGGAGGCAAAAGAAGCGTTCTATAAAGGTTTTGCAGAAGGGCTTAATATTGAACTTGAACCCTACCATTTAACAGAGGAAGAAATGGCATACGTTCAAAAAATTGCGAATGAACGCTATAAAAATGATGAATGGAACTTCAAAAGATAAAAAGCGGCGGATTGCCGCTTTTTCTATTTGTTGTAATTTCTTTAAGCTATAATTCCTATTTATTAAAAAGAGCAACCTGCGAAAATTGTTAAAATTTCTTGTTTTTTGCCGAAAACAGGTTAAAAGCTTTCATTTACTCCTAAATCTAGTTTCTTTTAAGTTTGACAAAATTTTTATTTCTTGAATTTAACACAATATGTAGTAGTGTCGAAAATATTTTCGGTACTATATGTTGATTTATGCTTCCGAAATATGATAACTTATGTTTATCAACTAGATATTGATTCTAGCAAAAGATAGAGATTTTATTTTTGAAGGAGTTGTTCTCATGTCTGTAGTTTTTAGACAACAAATGAATATTGATTTTGAAAGGTTGAATGAGGATATCCACTTATTTCCCCAGGTACACCCAGTTACCCCGGATATGAAAATAACTCACAAGGGTGTTTCAAGACTAGTCATGCTTGACCGTTACACCTTTAAAGACACTGAAAAGATTACCCTCACAAATGGCGACTTTGTTGTTCTTACAATTAAAGAAGATCCGAAATTTCCTGCACGCGGCCTTGGAACCATCATGGAAATTGACTGGGAAAATAAAAAGGCAAAGGTATTAGTCGAAGAAGAATTCAGAGGAGTCCTGGATGCCCCTGAAGAAGCTAGTACAGGTATAATTGTTCGTTCACTTGATGTGATTGAGAAGCCTTTAGAGCTTTTCTACGAGCAAATTGCCAAACGGAATGCAACGGGGCTTGCTTCGGTTGAATCAACGGAGGAGAAACGTAGAGAGTGGTTTGAAAAGTTTTATCAGGAGCTTGTGAGCATGAATTTTATACCTGCAGGCCGTGTACTTTACGGAGCAGGGGCAAATACAGATGTTACGTTCTTTAACTGCTACGTTATGCCTTTTGTGCCGGACTCCCGGGAAGGAATCTCTGACCACAGAAAACAGGTAATGGAAATAATGAGCCGCGGCGGCGGTGTCGGAACGAATGGTTCCACCCTAAGACCCCGTAATACCCTTGCAAGAGGCGTAAACGGTAAATCATCGGGTTCGGTTTCATGGTTGGATGATATTGCGAAATTGACGCATTTAGTTGAGCAAGGGGGCTCGCGCCGGGGCGCTCAGATGATCATGCTTACGGACTGGCATCCGGACATTATTGAATTTATAATCTCTAAAATGCAGAATCCTAGAATTCTACGTTTCTTAATTGAAAATACAAATGATGATACGATTAAAAAGCATGCTAAGGACAAGTTAAAGTTCACACCGTTAACTTTACAAGAAACAGCGATGTATCAAGGTATTGTAAATTATAAAAACATTCCCGGTTATGGCGGCTTTGATGAGAAAATCATCGCCGATGCTGAAGAAAAATTAGAAATCGGGGGTAATTTTTCCGTTCATAATTCAGAGTTTCTTACAGGTGCGAATATATCAGTATGTTTAACAAATGAATTTATGGAAGCTGTTGAAAACGATAGTGAATACGATCTTCGTTTCCCTTATGTTGAAAGCTATGATCAAGAGGAAATGAAAATATACAATGAAGAGTGGCATATTGTTGGAGATGTGCGTGAGTGGGAAAAACTTGGCCACAAAGTACGGGTTTACAAAAAAATTAAGGCGAAAGAGCTTTGGAACTTAATCAACATTTGTGCAACCTACTCAGCAGAACCGGGTATTTTCTTTATCGATAATGCAAACGACATGACTAACGCTAAATCTTACGGTCAAAAAGTTGTTGCAACAAATCCGTGTGGAGAGCAGCCTCTCGCACCATTTTCAGTTTGTAACCTTGCAGCTGTAAATCTTGCTGAAATGGCTGATAAGGAAACAAAAACAGTTGATTTTGAAAAACTTAAGAAAACAGTAGCTGTCGGAGTAAGAATGCAGGACAACGTAATCAATGCAACTCCGTACTTCCTTGAAGAAAACAAAAAGCAAGCACTTGGTGAACGCCGAGTCGGCCTAGGAGTAATGGGCTTACATGACCTATTAATCTACTGTGAAACAGAGTACGGCTCAGATGCAGGAAATGTACTAATTGATAAAGTGTTTGAAACGATTGCAGTAACTGCGTATAAAACATCCGTTGAATTAGCACAAGAGAAGGGAAGCTTCCCATTCTTAACGGGTGAAACAATTGAAGAAACGAATCGCTTAAGACAGGCCTTTATCAATACAGGATTCTTGAAAAAAATACCTGAAGATGTTCGTCAAGCTATTTTAGAAAATGGAATAAGGAATTCACATTTACTAACTGTGGCTCCAACAGGATCCACTGGAACAATGGTCGGAGTATCTACAGGACTTGAGCCTTATTTCTCATTCTCGTACTTCCGCAGCGGACGCCTTGGTAAATTTATTGAGGTAAATGCGGATATCGTCCAAGAATACCTGGAAAAACACCCGGAAGCAGATGCAAATAATCTTCCAAACTGGTTTGTAACAGCGATGGAGCTTGCACCGGAAGCGCATGCGGACGTCCAATGTGTCATTCAGCGCTGGATTGACAGCTCCATCAGTAAAACCGTCAATGCTCCTAAAGGATACAGCGTTGAACAGGTGGAAAAAGTATATGAGCGCCTGTACCGTGGCGGTGCAAAAGGTGGTACCGTCTATGTAGACGGATCCCGAGATTCACAAGTATTAACGCTTAAGGCGGAAGAGAACACGGTTGACGATACAGTTACCAAGAAAGAAAAGCATAAACAACACGTCGTCCTTGTCGACACAATCAGTGACCTTCGCTCAACAGATGTAACAATCGGATCAGAAGTCGGTAATACATGTCCGGTCTGCCGTAAAGGAAAAGTAAAAGAAATCGGCGGCTGCAATACCTGCACGAACTGCAATGCGCAATTAAAATGTGGATTATAGTAGGTCTTAGAGGATGGGAAAAGTTTTCCCATCTTTTTTTATTGTTATACCGAAAATTATTCCAATATAATTTGTAACATAATTGTAATCTCCCTGTGACGCCTATGTTAATCTTTTTTTGTATAGTTGGTGTATCAAATCACACCAGGGAGGAATAACAATCATGCTAAAGAAATTCATCGTAGCTCTTACTATCTTAGCTTCTTTAAGCTCTTTGTTTACTACTATGGGTGATAAAGCTGAAGCGGCATATAATTATCAAGCAAAAGCAATTTCAGTTGCAAAAGCACATCTGGGTGTTCCCTATCGTTGGGGCGGAATAACACCGCAAGGTTTTGATTGTTCAGGTCTTGTAAAGTATTCATACGGTAAGGCAGGGAAAGCATTGCCACGTACAGCTGCACAAATGTTTTATACAAAAGGTTATCGTGTATACTCCTTACATGCCGGAGACTTGATGTTTTTTGCACCAAATAAGGCGAGCAAACCGACACATGTTGCCATCTATATCGGAGCAGGGAAAATGATTATGGCTTCCTCTTCAAAGGGAGTAATGATCACTTACACAAACAATAAATATTGGAAGCCAAGATATATAGGGGCAAAACGTATCTAATAAGGTGTATTTTAAGAGGAAAGAACATCGGAAACGATGTTCTTTTTTCGTATTTCTGATAATGAAGCAATTTGTGCCAAAAAAAACGATGGTTTTAGAAGATACAACAGCGGAAATGTTTACGAATATTTGCATAAGGGACAGTCTAATATGTCACATGAAAATTTAATTTGGATTTTCTATTTGTCCAACGTACTATTTTTCCTAATAGCCGCTTAAAGATGTAAAAATGAATACATCTTTGGGAGTGGCTGCCATGAAAATAGACGGTGTTTTTTCTGGAGGGGGCATTAAAGGTTTTGCCCTAATTGGAGCCTACGAAGAAATTGAAAAGAGAGGTTTGCAATTTGTGAGGGTTGCCGGAACAAGCGCCGGCTCCATTTTTGCAGCATTAATTGCCGCCGGCTACACCAGTAAAGAAATTTATCAATTACTAGATGAATTAGACATCTCAAAAATACTCGATGCCAGGAAATCATTTATTCCTTTTCCATTTGCTAAATGGTTGTTTCTTTATTGGAAGCTAGGGCTATATAAAGGAAATGAACTTGAAAAATGGATAAAGGAAAAGCTGGAAGCTAAAGGGATAAGGACCTTTGCAGATATGCCGTCACAATCACTTAGGGTGATTGCCTCAGATTTATCTAATGGACAGTTAATCGTTCTCCCAGACGACCTGGAAAAATACGGAATACCACCAGGCTCCTTTTCCGTTGCCAAAGCAATTAGAATAAGCTGTAGTATCCCTTACTTTTTTGAACCGGTTAAAATGAGGTCAATGGATGGGATAGACGTTCTTGTAGATGGAGGGGTGCTCAGTAATTTTCCAATGTGGCTTTTTGATCAGGATCAGGTCCAAAAAATTAGGCCTGTCCTTGGCATCAAATTAAGCACGAGTGAGTACGAACATAAAAAGCATAAAATACAAAATGCCATTCAATTGTTTGGAGCATTATTTGAAACAATGAAGGATGCACATGATTCAAGGTATATTTCCAAAAAGCATGCAAAAAATATTATCTTCATTCCGGTTGAAGGAGTGTTATCAATCGAGTATCATTTAACAGAAGAAAAGAAGCGCCAATTGTTTGATTTAGGTAAAGAACATGCAAAACAGTTTTTAAAAACCTGGGGCTATTAAAAAAATCGAGCGCTTAAAACGACGCTCGATTTTTCTTTTTCGCCTTCTTTCCGTCGATAACAGTTAAATGAGCAGGAGATTTCTTTTTTGTCTTGGTGTTTTTCTTTAAAGATGTCAATGTCCCAAGAGAAGAGCTCTTAACATGTGAGTCTCCACTTTTTAGCTGCAAGCGTTTTTTTGACTGTTTAGCTGCTTTAAGAAATGCCCGCTGCTCTTTTTTCTGGGGGCTCGAGGCTGAAAACCTCCGAACAAGAAAATAAATAACTAAACCGATCAATGCGATGACAGCTATTCCCTGAATAAAACCGGCAGGATTAGCGGTAATTGATCCGTAAACGCCCAATAAAGCAAGGATGATAAGTCCTCCTATAATAATAAAAGATGTCCGATTCTTCAAGAAAGCCACCTCCTTAAGAGCATCTTAAGCATTTTTAAAATCTTTTAAACATTTATATGATAAAGATTAGACAATTTCTTCCGCTTCTATTTGATCTTCTGTTTCCTTTTCCATTTTTAACAACTCTTTAAAGGAAAGAATTGCTACCTCAACTTGATCATTAGTCGGTTCTTTTGTTGTTAAGAGTTGTAACCATAGACCCGGTAGACCTAAATACTTTAAAACTGGGATATCCCTCAGCTTGTTAGTAACCTGTAAGACTTCAAAGGCGATACCTAAAACAACCGGTATTAACAGCAAACGGTCAACAATTCGAAGCCACAATGGTGACGTAGGGACAAGTAAATAAACAAAAACACCAACTACGACTGTAAAAAGGATGAAACTGCTGCCGCATCGGTAATGAAGCCGGGAATGTGCCTGAACATTTTCAACGGTCAATTCCGCTCCGTCTTCAAAGGTATTGATAACTTTGTGCTCGGCACCATGATATTGAAATACTCTTTTTATCAGAGGTGTCAGAGATACAAAATATATATAACATAGAAGTAGGATAAGCTTAAAAAAGCCTTCCACTAATACTTGAGCAAAATCTGATGGAAAAATCGGTTTTGTTAATACTGCTAAGAAGACAGGAATTAAAGTGAAAGCGAATTTCCCGAATAAAAATGAAATCACACCAATTGTTGCTACCCCGAGGTACATAGTAAGCTTTGAGACTTCTTTTTCCTTCAGTGTATGATCTTCTTTTGGATCAACATCAAATCTCTCAGTGGAGAAGTTTAAATGCTTAGAGCCGTTTGCACTGGCTTCTATTATGGCAATTATCCCACGTAGGAAAGGTATTTTTTTCAGTGTTGAAAAATATGGATTTGCTTTGCGGGGCAAATGTAAGTAATCAACAGAACGATCCTTTCTTCGAATCGCGGTCACATAATGATGTTTTCCGCCAAACATTACTCCTTCGACGACCGCCTGGCCGCCATAAACGGGTTTTTGAGAATTAGACATGTAAGTTAACACCAACCTATTACAAAGTTGCACATCAGCAGAAAAGATAAATCTGTATGTACCTAATTTTATTCTACTCGAAATACGAAAAAACCTCTAGGAATGACATAATCTTTCCAATTTTTATTGGTTAAATTTTTTTCTTGCAAGTGAAATGTAACCTTAAGGGCATAATAAAAGTGGATTTCATATGGTTTAATTTTTAGGAGGTACATACATGAGTAACGAGCAAATAAAAACAGATTATCCAAAACCGATGTCTTTTGTAGCTATGGTGTTTTGGACAGGTTTATTTGGTGGACTTTTTTGGGGAACCTTGGGCTTTTTTGCCTACTACCTTAATTTTACCGATATATCTCCCAATGTTATTCTTGAACCGTTTGCTCTGGGAAATTGGAAAAATGGATGGCTGGGTACAGTGATATCAATATTGATAATGGGGATTTTTTCAGTACCTGCGGCATATATTTATTATGCTGTCCTTAAAAAGTTTAAGGGAATATGGTTTGGGCTTGGATTCGGTATTGTTTTATTCCTCCTCGTGTTCTTTGTATTGAACCTGTTCTTACCGGGGATAAAACCGTTTTTCAATCTAAGCCCGGATACCATTATCACTTCTATTTGTTTATATATCGTATATGGAATTTTCATTGGTTATTCCATAAATTATGAGTATCAAAATAATAAAGTTGAAGATAAAGAAGCTGCAACTTAATTCCAACAATAGTCGTAACCGTTGTGTTGTGATAAAATATTTTTGGTCCCATTGGATTTGATAAAGGAGAGTGGAAACGAATGAGTAAATTAGAAAGATTAAGAGCTGCCTTTTCAACACTTGGAATAGACGGTATCCTTATTACTAGTCCATATAATCGCCGGTACATGACAAATTTTACGGGCACATCAGGAGTTGTGTTAATTAGTACAGACAAAGCACAATTTATCACAGATTTTCGCTACATAGAACAAGCCTCAAAGCAATGCCAAGGGTACGAAATTGTAAAGATTTCCGGTACAATCCCTGAAGAAGTTGCAAAGCAAGCAAAAAACCTCGGGATTCAAAAACTCGGCTTTGAAGAAGATTATTTAACATTCTCCTCATTCAAGACCTATGAGAAAGAAGTTGAAGCGGGTCTTGTACCAATTTCAGGTGTGATCGAAAAGTTACGCTTGATTAAGACTGATGCAGAGATTAAGATATTAAAGGAAGCAGCGGATATTGCCGATGCTGCATTTAAACATATTTTAGACTTCATTCGTCCCGGAAAGACTGAGCTTGAGGTTTCGAATGAACTGGAGTTCTTTATGAGAAGAGCAGGAGCAATATCTTCATCTTTTGATACGATTGTTGCATCCGGTCATCGCTCTGCACTGCCCCATGGTGTCGCAAGTGAAAAAATAATCGAAGCCGGGGATTTCGTCACGCTCGATTACGGTGCGTACTACAAGGGGTATGTTTCCGATATTACCAGGACTATTGCGGTTGGAGAACCTGATGCTAAGCTGAAGGAAATTTATGAAATTGTCCTTGAAGCTCAGCTAAGAGGCATGGATGGTATTAAACCGGGAATGACAGGTAAGGAAGCAGATGCGTTAACAAGAGACTACATAACTGAAAAAGGTTATGGTGAATACTTTGGACACTCTACTGGTCATGGAATTGGATTGGAAGTTCATGAAGGTCCCGCGCTTTCATTGAAATCGGATCTGGTATTAGAACCTGGAATGATTGTAACCTGTGAGCCAGGTATTTATATCCCCGGTCTCGGCGGAGTTCGGATAGAAGATGATACACTTATAACTAAGGATCTTAACGAGGCTCTTACTCATTCAACAAAAGAACTTATTATTTTGTAATAGACATAGGAGGATAAATGAATGATTTCTGTTAATGATTTCCGTACAGGATTAACTATTGAAGTGGATGGAAGCTTATGGCGCGTTATGGATTTCCAACACGTTAAACCGGGAAAGGGTGCGGCATTTGTCCGTTCAAAGCTTCGTAATCTTCGGAATGGAGCAATTCAAGAAAAAACCTTCCGTGCAGGAGAGAAAGTAGAAAAGGCACAAATTGATAACCGCAAAATGCAATATCTTTATGCAAGCGGCGATGCTCACGTGTTTATGGATATGGAATCCTACGAGCAAGTTGAACTTCCTGCAACAAGCATTGAATATGAATTGAAATTTTTAAAGGAAAACATGGAAGTTCATATTATGATGTATAACCATGAGACCCTTGGAGTGGAATTACCAAACACTGTTGAGCTTGAAGTCACTGAAACCGAGCCTGGAATTAAAGGTGACACAGCATCAGGCGGTACAAAACCTGCAACACTTGAAACCGGGTTAATTGTTCAAGTTCCTTTCTTCATTAACCAAGGTGACAAGTTGATCATAAATACAACTGAAGCTTCTTACGTATCACGTGCATAATATTTGTAAAAACCTTAGTCCGCTTAAATGGGACTAAGGTTTTTTTGTTTGTTCATCTTTTATTAGCGGACACCCTTTTTTACTTTTACTAGCTTTAAAACTTCACTAAATAGTAAAAATTAGTAGCCTTTTCACAAATCGGATTTTGCTAAAATGAACTAGAAATAATATAAAAGGAAGGGGTGAACAAAAATTGAAACGAATGGCTTTTCTTTTGTTCTTGGCATTCTTTTAGTAGGAATTGCAGCCGGCTGCAGCTCCGCAAAAGAAAAGTGGACACTTGCTAAAAAACATCAACCATTACCTGATTAGCAGCCCCAATCCAAATTTGCCAGTCAGTTGTATAGTGTAAATACTGCGGATTCGCCAGGGCTGGTCCCATTTTTTCTTTACCTGCTCGACGGGAAGACACAACAAGAATGGGTCCGTCATTAAAGGGTCTTGATGGAGCAAGGCAGTTAAAAAAGAATGATATAACAGATATAGTTTCCTACATTCGTTCACTACAGGAAAAATAGGCATCGTCGAAAAAATAAAAGCATCAAAATAAAACCTGTATCCATTTATTGGACAGGTTTTATTTTTTTTATATTAATTCCCTATTTTTTTGCAATTAATCTACCAAAATAATCAAATGTGTACATTTTGTGGTGGTTTTTTGTCGAAAACGCAACGATTTTTCTTCTTTAACAAAATGTTCAAGAGTGAATCAACTTAACGGGTTAGAGAACGATTATATTTATTTCAAAGAGGGCTATAGTAAAAAATCGTAATTTTTAGTGGCAGTTTTCCAAGTCAAGGAGGATTAATATGCTTAAAAAGAAATTATTGGCTTTATTAATTATTGCATCTTTTTTATCAAGCTTATGTTTTCAAAAAGCAAGTGCTGAAACTCCATTTCAGGCGGAAAAGTTTCCGTTTAAAGAAATGCAGATCCAAGTTATGCCGGAGTTTGATTATCCTGAAAATTGGCCGAAAGGCACACCTTCCTTGCTAGTAGGGCTCTATGGAACGATTACAAACAATAGCGGTCAAGATTATAATGGGAAGATTGAAATTCCAATACCTGTAAAGGAAAAAGATTTTCAAGCTAATCTAGTAGCTGAATTTCCGTCAGCTGATAAACCGGAAGTTCAAAGACCTTACGATATTTACAAAGAAAAGGGAATTGTATCATGGAAACCGGCTAAGACCATTAAAAATAACGAGACCTATAAATTTGTCATCGAATATTATGTGAATTCAATTCAGGTAAAAGATAAAAAAATCTTTACATATTCGTTTACTAACCAATCAGAGATCGACCAACTTAATGTGATCTTTTATGCGCCGATGAATGCAAAAGAAATTCAGCTTGAGCCAAAAGCACAGAACAACTCTAAAAGTGATTACGGGGAAGATCTTTATTACTATCAATATCAAAACGTAAAGAAAGGGGAAAACCTTTATTACACTTTTTCTTACAAAAAGGATGGAACAGAATCCACAATGGAGGCCATTAATAAGCAACAGCCGCCAAATGATAGTACACATGCAGGTGTGAAAAACGGGACTTCAAAAAGTCAAACATCAAACGTTAATTCAAAAAGTCCAATTATCAGTATTGGCGGTGCCTTAATTATCGGGAGCGCAATTATCATTGCCAGTGTCTTTGTTTTCTTAGGGCTAAAAGGGAAAAAACCGCTGCCATTCAAGGCTAAAAAAACAAATAAACATCAACCAAAAAAGGAAACCGCAAAAAAAGAAAATAAATCAGCTAATGCAGAAGACAAGAAAGAACTCCGCAAAAAGCTATTAACAGGAAAGATTGATCAGGAAACATACGAAGAAGAAATGAAAAAATTAATATAAATGGGGTGAAAGCTATGAAAAAAAATACGATAGTTTTGCTTTGTGGTTTTATTATTGCAGGAGCCATTGTGTTCTTGCTGATGGCAGCAACTCCCGGATCAAGTGGAATTGAATTAACCTTGAAGCAGTTAATCGCAACTCAGGATCAACATAAAAATGATTTTGTTACCGTTGAAGGAAATATCATTGAGAAATCTATTAAATGGAATCCGGATAAAATAGAATTGAAATTTGATATAAAAGACAGCGAGGGAAATGTCTTACATACAGTTTATAACGGACCAAAACCGGATAATTTCTCGGAAGGGGTTATTGCCATTTTGCAAGGATCACCAACAACAAAGGACCACTTTAAAGCTGAATCAGTGAAGACCAGATGTCCATCAAAATATGAAGGTAAAGATGTAAAAGATATGAAGAACTACAACCCTAAAACACATAAAGAAAAGACGAGTACGCTACCAAAAGGAAACTAAGTGGCAATTTATAAGAAGGTGACGAAATGTATTTATTTGCTAACGCAACGATTTATATAGGCTTAGCCGTTGCAATTTATTCGCTCCTAGTGATGACTTTCGGGATCAGTACGAAGAAGCAAATGTATGTAAACAGCGGCAAGGGTGGAATGATTGCACTATTTGTTTGTGCAGCCTTAGCGATGCTTTCATTGTTTTATCTTTTAGCAACATCTCAATTCCAATACCAATATGTAACGGATTATACAAGCAGTGAACTTCCAATTATTTATAAATTTACAGCCCTATGGGCAGGAAATGCCGGATCACTGCTATTATGGACATTCTTCCTAACGCTATATGCAATTATGGTTGCTTTTTCAAGAAAAATGAAAGGAAATCCGATGGTTCCGTATATTTCAGCCATTCTTCTGGCTAATGCGGTTTTCTTCTTCTTTATCCTTGGCTTTGTGGCAAAACCGTTTGCCGTTTTAAGCAGTGTTCCAGCTGAAGGCAGAGGCTTAAATCCAATGCTTCAAAACCCCGGGATGATTATACATCCGGTCACATTATATCTTGGATATGTTGGTCTTTCAGTGCCATTTGCTTTTGCAATGGCGGCACTAATCTTGAAAAACGTTGATGATTTTTGGATTAAAATGACAAGACGCTGGACAATTGTTGCTTGGTTATTTTTAAGTCTTGGTAATATCTTTGGTGCCCAGTGGGCATATGTGGAATTAGGATGGGGCGGCTACTGGGCATGGGATCCGGTTGAAAATGCTTCCTTTATGCCTTGGTTAACAGCTACAGCTTTTTTGCACTCCGTTATGATACAAGAACGGAAAAATATGTTGAAGATATGGAATATCAGCTTAATTATTGTTTCTTACGCACTCACCTTATTCGGTACATTCCTCGTACGAAGCGGTGTTCTTACATCTGTCCATGCATTTGCCAATTCGAATTTAGGATTATACTTCTTAATTTTCATGGGTGTTGCGGTGATTGGCTCTTTATATGTTCTCATGAGCCGGTATAACCTTCTTAAAAGAAGCGCTGGAGAATTCCAGTCGTTTGTTTCAAAAGAAAGCAGCTTTTTAATCAACAATCTTTTACTGGTAGGAGCAGCATTTGCTGTATTCTGGGGTACAATATTCCCGCTTGTTTCTGAGGCTGTACGCGGGACGAAAGTAACTGTGGGCATCCCATTCTTTAATACAGTAGAAGCACCGATACTCTTATCGATGATGTTTGTCATGGCGGTATGTCCAATGCTGGCCTGGCAGCGCTCAACCTTAAAAAATCTAAAGAAAAACTTCTTAATCCCAGCTATCCTGGCAGTCATAGGTATGATGTTAATGGTTGTTCTCGGTATCCAAAAAGCTTGGGCTGTAATTGGCTATGGAGTTATTATTCTATTATTTATCACTCATTTCTTAGAGTTTTATAGAGGTGTAAAGGCAAGAAGAAAAATGACCGGTGAGAGCCCATTTATTGCATTGTACCGATTAATGGTTAAAAACCGCCGCCGTTATGGCGGGTACTTAGTCCACCTTGGGATTGCCTTTATCACAATGGGGATAATTGGTTCACAAAACTATGACCTGCAAACAATGAAAACGGTTAGTTTAGGTCAATCAATTGATATTGGGGCATATCGGATTAATTATGAACGACTTGATCAGAAAAAAGAAGGTACAAATGACATTGTTTATGCTGGCGTAACCGTTTTTAAAGATGGTAAACGTCTTGGATCCTATGAACCTAAAAAAATATTTTATGGGAACGCAGATTCTGAGCCATCATCAGAGGTAGCAATTATTTCTTCGTTAAAAGAGGATTTATACATTGTGTTGAGTGCTTGGGAAAATGATGGAAAAGCAACATTTGTCGTGAAAGTAAATCCAATGATGGACTGGTTATGGATTGGTTCATTCATGATTGTAATCGGAGCCCTTTTTGCAGCATGGAAAGGAAAATATCAAAATATCACTCCAAGATACACAGGAGTTCTTAGTGAGGTGTCTTGACGTGAAGAGTAAATTTTATTTTGGACTCCTCATAATCACGTTTATTTTTCAAGCTTCTTTCTTTCCCGTAGAAGCTAAGCAAATTGACTATAAATCTGTGGAATTCAAAGCAGTTGCTACGCAATTTAATTGTACATGCGGTTGTGGTCAGGATCATTACGAATGTGACCCAAATACTTGCAGCCTCACGAAGACTTTTAAACAGGACCTTGTTTCGATGATGAATAAGGGATGGGATAAGGATAAAATCCGTGACTACTATGTCAATATTTATGGCGAAGAGATTTTGACAGCTCCTGAAAAAAGCGGGTTTAGCTTAACTGCATGGATTCTGCCCTTTGTAGTATTAGGACTTGCAGCTGCTTCATTGTTCTTTGTTATTCGTAAATGGGTGAAGAAAAAAGAATTAGATGAAACTTCCATGGACAATGAAATCTCCAAGGATGCGGTAGAAAGCGAAATCCTTTCTTCGATGATCGATGAAGAACGTAAAAAGTATCTTTAGGATGTGAACAAAATGCATGATATTTCAATCATTTCAATGGTTTTTACAGCTGTTCTTGCGCTCTTGTGCCTATTTCTTATCCTAACACCCTTTTTTAAGTGGGATTCGTTTTTAAATTTTAGTGCGAAGGGTCAAGATTTGGTTGGGACCAAAGAGGCTCTCTTAACAACCCTTAATGAATTAGAGTTTGAGTACAAAATGGATAAAATATCCCATGTTGACTATAAAAGTCTTAAGAATCAATATGAATCACAAGTGGCTCTTATTATGAAGGAAGAAGAGCAGATGGTCGATGATCATGTTGATAAAGATTTATTGGCAGATGTGGAACGGGAAATTGAAGAACAAATGCGCGAGCTTTTGAAGAAAAAGGGGGAAGGAAAGTGATCAGGAAAATCACCCTTCTCTTCCTTGGACTAATGTTGCTAATCCCATTAAATGGATTAGCAGCTTCTAATTCAAAAATTACAATTGATATGAATTACTTGGTTGTTACTACAGCAGAGGATGGTTCAACCAATATTTCGACTATGGCGGACTATACCAATACAGGATCAGAAGAATATAAAGGTGACGGAAATACAGAGGGAGTTTTAAAGGTATCCCTGCCTGCTGATGCTACTAACCTTTCTATTTTAGATAGTAAAATAGCGTTTAAAAAGACCGATACAGGGTTTATTACAACAGAACCTATTCCGGGAAATAAAAGCGTTGGTTTGCAATACACCTATCGAATACCAAAGGGTAAAGCTATTAATATAAATTTCGATTATCCTGTCCAAATTATGCAGGTACTCGTTCCTGAAGGTATGGGGAGTGTAGAGTTTAATGGTGTGGTATCTTCCAATCAAGGACTCTACAATTTTGACAATAAAAACTACTGGGAATATAGCGTCGAAGGTATTCAAGTAAACAAACCGTTTACTCTTAACTATAACAAAGACAAGCAGCCTTCCGCTAATAATACGAAAAGAACGGATAACACGGGCGATAGTGCAAAGAGTACTTCTGTTTCAAGATCAGCACCGGCTTTTCACAATCCGGGACATATACGGATGTGGGAGCAATCGCCATTGCATAACTTTAATCCGCATATTTTCTTGATTGTTTTATTGGTGATGATCATTGCGGGAATTTCTTATTATGCTTACTTTAGAAGAAAAACAAAGTTGGTAGAGGAAAGAATAGGAGCAGACAAGGAAGAAAAAGCGTTTAAACTTCTTATGGCAAAGCAAAAAGCAATCATGGATAAAATCATCGAGTTGGAAGAGACTTTCGGGAATGGTGAATTTTCGGAAGCTGAATATCATGCAAAGCTCGATGCTTATAAACAGCATCTCGTACAAGTGAAATTGAATTTAAGGAAATTTATCGAATAAAGCCGGGATGGAAGGGACTGCAAATGATTGAAATACAAAAACTTATTAAACAAGCAGACAATAAGTTAATTTTACGTGGTGTCGACCTCTCGATTACAAAAGGAGAAACTGTAGCCATACTAGGACCCAACGGTGCCGGGAAAAGTACTCTTTTGAAGGTGCTTGCCAACCTTATTAAACCGACATCCGGCCAAGTAAAGATTAATGGCATGGATTTGAAAAAAGAGCACCTGAAAATTAAAAAAATAGTAGGTTATTTACCCCATTCCAGCTTGCTATATGATCATTTTTCTCCACTGGAAAACCTTGTTTTCTTTGGAAATGTTTACGGAATTAATAATGTTGAAACAAGTGCTATTGAGCTTGTTAAAGAAGTAGGCTTATCGTTCTTTTTAAATGAACCCGTTAAGAATTTTTCGCGTGGAATGATTCAAAGAATTGCCATTGCGCGCGCCATTATTCATGAACCGGAAGTTTTGTTATTGGATGAACCTCATACGGGATTGGATCAAGGAGCGATTGCCATTCTAAACAATGTAATCCTCACCATGAAGGAAAAAGGCACAACTACCCTTATGGTTACTCATGATTTCAAACAAGCTGCAGAAATCTGTGACCGAATCATTATTGTGAAAAATGGAAAGATTGTTGATGATTTTAAGATAAAAGACCGGGATTTAAATTTTGTTTCCGAAAAGTATCAGCTACTAACGGAGGGAGTATCATAACAATGCTTAGAACAGCCCTCTTACTTGCTAAAAAAGATTTATTATCAGAGCTTAAGACGAAACAAATATTAGTAACGATGATTATTTTTGCAGGGCTGGTCATATTGGTTTTCAGTTTTGCCTTTGATCCGGCTAACAATACAACAAGAGCTGTCATACCCGGGGTAATATGGGTCATCATCGTGTTCTCGGGAATTTTAGGACTAAATCGCTCATTTATCTCGGAGCAGCGAAATGATACGATGCATGGGTTATTGGTAGCACCTATGGATGCATCCAGCATCTTTTTAGGAAAGTTTTTGGCGAATTTCGCGATGATATTAATAGTTGAAATAGTTTCGATACCGTTTTTATTCTTATTATTTAATTTCCAAGTTCTCGGTGGTATTCAGTATTTCATTTTAGTACTATTTATCGGGAGTTTTGGGTTTATTGGGATCGGTACCTTTTTAGCAGCCCTGGCCGCTAATTCTAAAAGCAGTGAAATGCTCCTTCCCTTATTACTATTTCCGATCACAAGTCCCATCTTAATTGGTGTTGTACAGGCGACTAGGATTATTTTAATGAATATGGAAAAATTATCAAGTGCATTGGCGTGGGTCCAATTGGTCACTGCATATGATGTGATCTTCTTTGTTCTTTGTTTTTTACTAATTGAATATGTGCTGGAGGTTTAGGAGATGAGTATGAATCTTGAACGTGACCAAGGTGCGTTGCGGATGTTGGAATCCCGACAAATAAAAGACCCAAGACAAACAAAAATATTGTTTGGTGCGACCGTTGTCGCAATATTGGCGGCAATTTATCTAATCTTTATGTATGCACACATTGAAAAAACGATGGGTGTTGTCCAAAAAATCTTTTACATTCATGTAAGCTCTGCATGGTGTGCATTTTTAGCATTCTTTGTAACATTTATCTTTAGTATTTTATATCTAGTAAAACGAAAAAGAATTTTTGACACCTATGCTTTTGTGTCTGCAGAAATAGGGGTAGTTTTTACGACTATTGTATTAACAACAGGTCCAATCTGGGCGAAATCCTCATGGAATACATGGTGGGTATGGGAGCCTCGGTTAATAACTACTCTTATCCTTTGGTTCATTTATATGGCATATATCATGATTCGTCAGATGGATGGTGTTTGGGATAAAAAGGCAAGACTTGCAGCTGTATTTGGAATTCTCGGCTTTGCTGACGTTCCAATCGTCTTCTTTGCCATTCGTTGGTGGCAAACTAAATTCCATCCTATCGTATTTGGAAAAGGAGTTTCCCAGACGGGTGGAGGAATTGAAGGGAACATGATGGTAGCACTGTTAGCGACCATCATTGCATTAACACTGCTATATACTTATTTCCTTCAAAAAGGAGTTTCCTTTGAAAATATGAGAATTAAAGTAGATCGATATAAAGAAAAACTGCGTGAAGGCTTGGAAAAATAGGAGGAGATTATGATGGGATACGTTTATGGAGCTTATTCAGTTGCCTGGTTAGTGATTTTTGGATATCTATTAATCATTGGAAAGCGTCATACCAAGCTAAAAAAGGAAATTGAATTCTTAAAACAACTGGAAAAATAAAAAATCGAAAGAGGCCTGTTGATGATTAATAGGTCTTGTTATTCACGTGTCAGGAGGAACTAAGATGAATATACGAGTTGTTAGATTGCTCGTGACGGTTCTATTGGTCGGAATGTTTAGTTTTTTTGCCTATAGTTTAGTTAGTAAGGCTAAACATACGGATGTTGGTGATAAAGCTTATAATTTTGAACTCCCTAACCTGGATGGCAGTCATACCAGGCTCTCGGATTTTAAAGGCCAAGTGGTTGTGATAAATTATTATGCAACCTGGTGTGCTCCATGTCAGGATGAAGCACCTGAACTGGAGTCATTCGGGAAAGATTATGGTGATAAATACAAGCTAATTATGATCAACAGAGGCGAAACGAAAGATCGGGTAAAACAATTTCTTAAAAAGTATAATACTCCTGCAACCTATTTATTTGATTACAATGCTAAAGTTTCGAAATTGTTTAATGTAACGGGACAGCCGGAAACCTTTGTAATTGATAAGCAAGGTGTAATTAGAGAGCACTATAATGGACCGCTTACTGAAATGCAAATATATAATTTTGCGAAAAAATACGATATGTGATGCCGGAAAAAAGGATTGAGCCATTGGTTCAATCCTTTTTCTATATGTTATTATACTGTTCGATAATGAAATTCTGCGGAAACACTCGCTTTGACAAGAATCTGCCCAGGTTCAAATTGAGTCGAGGTAATGCCTTTAACGAATGTTCCCGGTTGATTATAAAAGGGCTGAACGTTATAGCCCCCCTCCATAACCAAAGTTGGAGTTGGAATTAACGTGACGTTTAACGTTTTTGCGATTGTTTTTGCTTTTTCAACTGCATTATTTAATGCGATTGATAGTGCTTGTTGGTAAAAGGTATTTTTGTTTTTAGCTGTAAATTGAACGTTTGCAACATAGTTTACTCCATTTTGTACCGCTGAATCTACGATTCTTCCAATCATTGATAAATCTTCTATTTTCACCTGCAAAATATGGGTTACTTTATAACCTCTAAAAATTTGTTTTCCTTGTTCAAAATCGTAATCTGATTCAATTCGGTAATCAAATGTTTGCAAATGTTCCTTTGGTATCCCCAGAGATAAAAGTGAATTTATCACCTTCGTCACTTCAAGTGAATTTTGTTGCTGTGCTGAAATCAGTTCTTTTTTCTCTGTTATGACTCCTAGATTTACTGAAGCAGAGTCAGGATGAACCGCCATTTCCCCTTCACCGCTTACTTTGATGAGTTGATCCCTGGAGTGCAGTCCGTTAGGCCTGAGTGATGGGTTGCTATACATTTTTTGTTTCCCCCTCCATCCTTATTTCTTTCTATAAAATACGGTTTATCAAAAGAAACGTTCCAATCTAGAAATCTACTGTTTCGGTCAATTTTTCTTTTTGCATTTGGTTCTAGTAATGATTTTAAAAAAATAGAATAAATACATATTTTGAAAGAGTTGAATGAATTGAAAGTCATATTGTGTCAATAAAGGCATACATTTTAACTAATGAGACAAGCAACAACAAGGAGGAAGCTTAGTGGAAACGATTTTTAATTTTTTGCCCAAAAATATTGCAGCCCTAATCGAACAAATCCCTCCTAATCAAAAAGAAGAATTAGAAGAAATCCGAATCCGAATTAATCGACCGATTGAGATAACGCTAAAGGGAGCACCAAGGTTCTTACCTTATATTATTCAGCCTGAAGATGCTTTCCATTTAATGAATAAAATAAGCCAATTCTCCATTTATACGCTTGAGGAAGAACTGAAGCGAGGTTATATCACCATTTCAGGAGGCCATCGGATTGGGCTTGCAGGCAAGGTCATTCTCGAGGAGGGTAAGGTCAAAGCAATTCGGGATGTTTCTTCCTTTAATATTCGGATTGCCAGAGAAAAAGTTGGGATATCAGAACCAATTATTCCTTTTATCTTTAAAGGCGGCTGGATGCATACAATGGTGATCGGACCGCCGCAAACAGGGAAAACCACACTTTTGCGAGATTTCGCGAGAATCATTTCAACGGGGAACATGAAAAAGGGGATGCCAGCAAATAAGGTCGGCATTGTGGATGAGCGATCTGAAATTGCCGGATGTGTAAATGGTGTTCCCCAATTAACCTTTGGACATCGGTTGGATGTATTAGATGCATGCCCTAAAGCAGAGGGGATGATGATGATGATACGGTCAATGAGCCCTGATGTTTTGATTGTCGATGAGATTGGCAGAAAAGAAGATGCTGAGGCAATTCAAGAGGCTGTTCATGCAGGAATTAAACTCATTATGACTACACATGGGACCGGGATAGAAGAAATAAGGAATAGACCGTCGTTAAAAGAAATTATAAATCAACAAATTTTTGAGCGATTCGTTGTTTTAAGCAGGAAAGCAGGGCCAGGAACGATAACCCAGATTTTAGATAAGAATGGAAGAGAAATGAATCATAAAGTGAGCGTGACATAAATGATCAAGATTATAGGTGCCATATTTATTATTGTCGCAACCACATGGACAGGTTTTGAGGCTTCACGGCACTTTAGTGAACGACCCAAACAGCTTAGACAATTAAGGTCAGCCTTACAATCGCTTGAAGCTGAAATCATGTATGGTCATACGCCGTTACATGAAGCGGCAAGAAGGTTAGCAGCCCAGCTTTCAAAGCCCCTTTCATGGTTTTTTGAAGCTTTTGCCAAAAAGTTAACCGATTCCGACACAACAGTAAAAGAGGCTTGGGAAAATAGCTTAAAAGAGGTTTGGAAGTCGACAGCTTTAAAGCAGGGAGAATTTGAAATCATGAAACAATTCGGGGAAACCCTTGGCAGGCATGATCGCTTTTCCCAACAAAAACAAATCATACTGACTTTAACACATCTTGAAAGAGAAGAAGCCGATGCGATTGATCGACAGGCAAAGTACGAAAAAATGATAAAAAGTCTGGGATTCCTAACTGGTTTATTATTGATCATTTTATTATTTTAGGGGGAAATGCAATGGGCTTAGAAGTGGATATTATATTTAAAATAGCCGGGGTGGGAATTGTGGTAGCGTTTTTGCACACGGTCCTTGATCAGGTTGGAAAAAAAGAATACGCACAATGGGTCACATTATTCGGATTTATCTATATTTTGTTTCAAGTTGCCACAATCGTGGATGATCTCTTCCAAAAAATAAAATCAGTATTCTTGTTTCAATAAAGGGGGGCTCTGCCATTGAAATCCTTAAAATAGTCGGCTTGGCACTTATTGGCACCTTTCTCGCGTTAATTGTTAAAGAGCAAAAACCAAATATTGCTTTCCTCTTGGTTGTATTTGTTGGCTGTACCATCTTTCTTTTTTTAGTAGATAAAATTTCTGAAATTATAAATATGCTGGAAAAATTAGCTGTGAATGCCAATGTGAATATGGTCTATGTCGAAACCATACTTAAAATTATTGGAATTGCCTATATTGCTGAATTTGCCGCGCAAATTACAAAAGATGCAGGTCAGGGTGCCATCGCTTCAAAAATTGAATTGGCAGGGAAAATATTGATACTCGCAATGGCCATTCCAATTTTAACTGTGATGATTGAAACGATTATCAAATTAATTCCGAGTTAATTACATTCATTTTCTTTTTATAAAAAAAGAGGTGTGAAAATTGAAGCACAGGTTGCAGATTATTCCTATTATTATTCTCTTATTCTTTTTTTTAAATATTCCAATGGTACAAGCTGCTGAAAACACTAAGGACGCCTCTTCGCCTCTTTCGCCGCAGCAATTAGTAGATGCCCAGCTTAAAACAATGGATCTAACAGAATTAAAGCAATTTTGGGACGATGTCAATAATAAGTACGGGGGGTTCCTTCCAGAGAGTCAAAAAGGAAGCTTGTATGATTTTATAAAAGGAGAGAAGAAATTTTCGTTAAAAGAGTGGGGAAAAGGAATATTAAAATTTGCTTTTCAGGAGTTTGTGGCGAATGGGAAATTGCTTGGCTCGCTGATTTTGTTAACGATTTTCAGCATGTTCCTTCAATCCATGCAAAATGCCTTTGAAAAAAGCACGATTAGTAAGGTTGCTTATTCCATTGTCTATATGGTGCTGGTGATTATTGCCCTTAATAGTTTCCATGTTGCCATAAGCTATACGAATGATGCAATCGGGTCGATGATATCATTCGTGCTCGCACTTATTCCGCTTTTGCTCGCTTTAATTGCAGCTTCAGGCGGACTGGTCTCAGCTGCTTTCTTTCACCCTGTAATTTTATTTCTTATGAATATAAGCGGTTTATTTATGCAGTATATTATTCTACCGCTGCTTTTCTTAGCTGCACTGCTGAGCATTGTAAGTACCATGTCAGAACAATATAAAGTCACACAGCTGGCACAGCTGCTAAGAAACTGGAGTATCGGGTTAATGGGGCTTTTTCTAACGGTATTCTTAGGTGTTATCTCTGTACAGGGAGCGTCAGCTGCAGTTACGGACGGTGTAACAATAAGGACAGCTAAATTCATAACGGGTAACTTCATCCCTGTTATTGGGAGGATTTTTACGGATGCCACTGATACCGTCGTTAGTGCCTCTGCCCTTTTAAAAAATACAGTGGGCATTGCCGGGGTCGCGATCTTGTTAATCATTGTGGCTTTTCCGGCGATAAAAATCTTAATGATTGCCTTTATTTATAAATTTGCAGCAGCCATCCTGCAGCCATTAGGCGGCGGCCCTGTAATTACCTGTCTGGATATTATAAGCAAGAGTGTCATTTATGTTTTTGCAGCACTGGGTATCGTGTCGCTGATGTTCTTCCTAAGTATAACCGTGATTGTTGCCGCGGGAAATTTAACGATGATGATGCGATAGGGGGGAGAAAAATTGGATTTTTTAAAAGAGTGGGTAACGAATATTATCCTTTTTATCCTGCTAGCAACCGTTATTGATATGCTTCTTCCAAATTCCAGTATGCAAAAATATACAAAAATGGTTACAGGCTTGCTTTTGATTGCCATTATTCTCACCCCGATTTACAAATTAATTTCAAAAGATTTTGAATCGACACTTGCTTCCATACCTTCCTTTCAAACACCGGGAGAAAAAAATATGAAAAATTCGATAGATTTAAAGAAAAAAGAAATACAAGCCTCTCAACATGCATATATTTTAGAACAGATGACTGTCCAGCTGAAAAAGAGTGCTGAAGAGGAGTTGATGAAAAAATACGGTTTGCAAATTGCGAAAATAGATATTTCTACTAACGAACAAAGTGACCAAGCATTCCCTGACAACCTTCAAAAGGTTACGGTTCTTTTAAAGCAATCTGACAATTCAATGCAGGCAGTTGAAGCAATAAAACCAGTCAATATCAATACTGATACACCTCCTCCATCAAAAGGATCAACAGATAATACGAAAAAAATCTCCACATTTCTATCGCAAAAATGGAATGTAACTGGAAACAAAGTTGAAGTCTCGATAGAAGGGGGGACTATTAATACCAATGGATAATAATCAAGGACCACTATCATGGTTAAAAAAATTATTAATAAGTAATGATCAGACAAATAAAAAAACAACTAAATATCAGTATTTAATTCTTGTCCTATGTATTGGGGCTGCATGTATGTTAGTAGGAAATATATTATTTAAAACCAATTCCTCAGCTCCTGCTATTCCTGCATTTAAGACCCAACAAGATAATTCAGGTGATGTTGCGGCCTTTGGTCAAAAAAATAACTCTAGCAATAAGACAATAGCTGATTATGAACAAGAATATGAGAACCAGCTAAAAAAGGCAATTGGGGATATGTTAGGTGTAAACAATGTAACCGTAGTTGTTACCATTGATTCAACCGATCAACAAGTTCTTCAAAAAAATAAGAACACGAAATCGCAAACAACAGAGGAAACAGACCAAAGTGGAGGACAGCGTAAAGTTACTGACACCTCTACTGATGAACAGGTTGTCATCACCCGCAATGGGGATAAAGAGGTTCCTATTGTAGTAGAAACAAAAAAACCAGAAATTCGCGGTGTATGGGTAGTTGCCAAAGGGGCAGAAAATATACAAGTTAAACAGTTGATTGTTGAAGCGGTAACAAGGGCTTTAGGTGTGCCAAGCTATAAAGTTGCCGTTACGCCAATGTTTAAAAAATAAAAGGGGGATTTCCAGATGCTTTTGAAAAAACAAACTGTTTGGTTGTTAACAATGTTAAGTTTAGTGGTTGTATTATCTGTATATTACATCACCTCTCCAGAGCAAAAAAGTAATGATTTAGCAGCAGTGAAGCAAAATGCCAAAGATCAGATAACCGGGCAGCAATCCAAATCAAAAACAGTTGCAAAGGATGGAAAAACAACGGTTTCACAAGTAGCCGGCGATGATGAGTTTACAGCCCTACGGATGAAGCTTGACGATCAGCGCAGTGCACAGAAAGCGGATTTAACAGCAATAGTAGCATCAACTGACGTTCCTGCAGATCAACGAAGCAAAGCAATGGATCAAATGCAAAAATTAAGTCAAACTGCCCAAAAAGAAGAAATTCTTGAAACCTTGATTAAGACAATGGGCTATGAAGATGCACTAGTTAGAGCTGATGGAGAACAAGTAAGAGTTACAGTAAAATCAAAGAAACAGCCAACCCCAACTGCAGCTAATGAAATCATCCAAAAGGTTAAAAAAGAAATTGGTGAAACGAACTACGTAGCCGTAGAATTCCAACCTTCAAAGTAAATAGAAATGCGCAAGCGCCTTGTTCAGGGGCTTATGACCCGAGACATTAAGCGCTGGAGTAAGACCGTTCTCAAATTTCTTTAAAAAGGAAAGTCATGCTTTCCTTTTTTTGTTTTTATCATTTTTTTAGTTGTTTAACAGCTGACTAATCCGGGAAAGATACTATTTTGAGGGTAGATTGGTAGTTTTAAATTACACATTTTATTTAGAAAATATTATGATAAAGGAAGAAGCGGGCAGTAAAACATTAAAGCGCTTCTGAATTAGATGATTGAACTTTTACAATGTATTATCGTATAGTAATAGTAGCTAGTCACAATTAAGTAGTTCAAGGAGTGTTACTCAATGTTAAAAGTACAAGAAATTCGCGAATTGATAAAATTGGTTGACCAGTCCAGTATCGATGAATTTGTATACGAAAACGAAGGATCAAAAATTAAAATGAAGAAAAATGTTAATTCAACTGTGACAACCTTTCAACCGGCTGCACAAGCTGCGGTTGAAGCAGTTCCTGCTGTACAAACCGTTCCGGTCCAAGCTGCTGTACCTATTGCACAAGTGCATGAAATAAAAATGGAAACAGCTAAAGAAGAAACGAACAAGCAAGTAGAGACTGCCAATTTACACAAAATTACTTCTCCAATGGTTGGGACATTCTATGCTTCACCGACACCGGAGGCTGATTCTTATGTGAAAGCAGGCACAAAGGTATCAAAGGATTCAATCGTTTGTATTGTGGAAGCCATGAAATTATTTAATGAAATAGAAGCAGAAGTAAATGGTGAGATTGTTGAAATACTTGTTAAAAATGGACAATTAGTAGAATACGGGCAGCCTTTATTTTTAGTAAAGCCTGAATAAGGAGCGATAACAGGATGATAAAAAAACTGTTAATTGCAAACAGAGGAGAAATTGCTGTCAGGATCATTCGAGCTTGCAGGGAAATGGGCATTGAATCTGTTGCCGTATTTTCCGAAGCAGATCGTGAAGCCCTCCATGTACAACTTGCAGATGAGGCATATTGCATTGGACCCACTTCATCAAAAGACAGTTATTTAAATGTCACAAATATTATTAGTGTTGCTATACTGACAGCTTGCGATGCCATCCACCCGGGTTATGGTTTTCTTGCAGAAAATGCTGACTTCGCCGAGCTTTGCCGTGAATGTAATATTACATTTGTTGGTCCAAGTCCTGAAGCAATCACAAAAATGGGAACAAAGGACATCGCTAGAGAAACGATGCGTGAGGCAGGTGTTCCTATCGTACCGGGATCTACCGGAATCATTAATGATATTGATGAGGCTTTAGAATTAGTAGAAAAAATTCAATATCCTGTCATCATCAAAGCAACGGCTGGCGGCGGAGGCAAAGGAATCCGTGTTGCAAAGAATGAACAGGAATTAATAAAAGGCATCAATATAACACAGCAGGAAGCATTAACAGCATTTGGAAATCCTGGTGTATACATAGAGAAGTATATTCAGGATTTCCGCCATGTTGAAATTCAGGTGTTAGCGGACTCCTATGGAAACACGCTCCATTTAGGGGAGCGCGACTGCTCCATTCAGCGCAGACTTCAGAAACTTCTTGAAGAAACTCCTTCACCGGCCTTAGATGGGGAGATTCGTGCAGAAATGGGAAATGCTGCAGTAAAAGCTGCAAAAGCAGTTGATTATTCAGGTGCCGGCACGGTAGAATTTATCTATGACTACCGCAATCGTAAATTTTATTTTATGGAAATGAACACGCGGATTCAGGTGGAGCATCCTGTGACTGAATTGGTCACCGGCATTGACCTTGTTAAAGAGCAAATTCGTGTTGCTTCCGGTGAAAGATTAACGCTAAATCAAAAGGATGTTACGTTTACAGGTTGGGCCATTGAGTGCAGAATTAATGCGGAAAATCCCGAAAAGAACTTCATGCCGTCAGCAGGAAAGATTCACATGTATTTACCGCCAGGTGGCTTAGGCGTTCGAATCGATTCTGCAGCATATCCGGGATATACCATTCCACCTTACTACGATTCCATGATTGCGAAAGTCATCACATACGGCAGCAGCAGAGAAGAAGCTATTGCAAGAATGAAGCGTGCACTAAGTGAATTTGTTATCGAAGGCATTCATACCACGATTCCGTTTCATTTGAAACTGCTGGAACATGAAAAATTCGTTGAAGGACAGTTCAATACGAAGTTTCTTGAATTGCATGATGTGATGAAGTCTAGTTAAAATCTGGAGGTGTTCATTATGAGCGAGTACAGTGTCTTGGAAATGGATCAAGGAAATAATGGGCTTGGAAAAGTAGAAATTGCCCCGGAAGTCATTGAAGTAATTGCCGGGATTGCAGCGTCCGAAGTGGAAGGTGTAGCGGGCATGCGTGGTAATTTTGCCACGGGTGTGGTGGAACGTTTAGGGAAAAAGAACCACGGTAAGGGCGTTAAAGTGGAATTAACTGAGACAGGAATTAAAGTTGATGTATACTGCTTAATGAAATTCGGTGTCTCCATTCCTAGTGTTGCAGGGAAGATACAGGATAACATTCGCCAAGCGTTGCTTAATATGACAGCGTTAGATGCCGAAGAAGTAAACATACATGTTGTTGGTATTCAATTTGAAAACCAGAAGCATGAACCGGAAATTGAACAAGAACTATAAAATGTGCAAGCCAAAGGAGGTATCTCCTTTGGTTTTCTTATTTTTTAAAATTAAAATGTAACCTATAACTGAAAAAAATTTTCTTGTACAGTGCGAATCATTTTTAGTTATGCTATTATCTTTTTATGTGCAAAACAATAAGACTACTTTCGCATTAGATTCGACAAGTGCCATCATGATGGACGAAAAATAGACAAAGATAATTTAATATCGCTAAAGGAGTTAACGGTATAATGAAAAGAAGAACCGCAAGAGAAAAAGCTTTACAGGCTCTTTTTCAAATCGATGTTAGTAATACTGAACCATCTTCAGCAATCGAACATGTACTAGAAGGGGAGGCAGGCGACGAATATCTAACCATGCTAGTTACAGGAGTGGTCGAACAAAAAAATGATATTGACCTGCTGATTAAAGATAATCTTGAAAAATGGTCGATCGATCGTTTGGCAACCGTTGATAGGAATTTGTTAAGAATTGCTGTTTATGAATTAAAATACGCTCAAAATGATGTTCCGGAAAATGTTATTTTAGATGAAGCCATTGAAATAGCTAAAATTTACGGCGACGACCAATCCAGCCGATTTATTAATGGTGTGCTTTCTAAAATAAAACAAAAGCTTCTAAATGATTAATAATTTTAATTTGAACAACTTTTATTAAAAGGGGGAAAAGAAATGTCAGCGATCAATATTGATGGTAAAAAAATTGCGGCTAATAAAAAAGTGGAAATTGCTCAAGAAGTGCAAAAATTAAAGGAAACAGGTGTTACACCCGGATTAGCCGTCATTCTAGTTGGAAATAACCAAGCATCAAGAACGTATGTTAACAGCAAACAAAAAACATGCAGCGAGCTTGGAATGCATTCTTTATTAATTGAATATCCCGAGACAGTTTCAGAGGAAGAACTGCTTGCTAAAATTGAAGAGCTGAATATAGACCCAAATATCCATGGGATTTTAGTTCAACTTCCGATCCCAAAACATATTGATGAAACAAAAGTAATTGAAACAATTTCTCCTTTAAAAGATGTCGATGGGTTTCATCCGATTAACATTGGGAGAATGATGACAGGGCAGGATTCATTTTTACCGTGTACCCCTTATGGTGTAATGGTGCTCCTTGAGGAATCAGGTATTTCAATCGAGGGTAAAAATGTGGTTATAGTTGGAAGAAGTAATATTGTCGGCAAGCCTTCCGGACAATTATTCCTTAATCAAAACGCAACTGTAACGTATTGTCATTCAAAAACACAGGATTTAAAGGTACATACTACCCAAGCAGATATTATTGTTGCTGCTGTAGGGAAAGCAAATTTTATTAAAGCGGAGCATGTAAAAGAAGGCGCTGTTGTAATTGATGTGGGAATAAATCGTAATGAAGCAGGCAAACTTTGTGGTGACGTTGACTACCAAGAAGTAAGCGAGAAAGCTGGTTATATAACTCCGGTTCCCGGTGGAGTAGGTCCAATGACAATCACGATGCTAATGTACAATACGTTAAAATCGGCCAAAAATAGTTCTTGCTTGTAAATTATTTTTATGAAAGTTTTAAAATTGTCCTTATCCCTTATTGTTATTTAAGTCCTTTCCCGTGGATTACGGACAAAAAAAGGAACTAAATATATAATGGATAAGGACAGTTTTTATTCTTTTCAGTGCTAAAAGGAGTTTTTTATGCAGGAGCAACGGTATTTATCTGTAAACGCACTTACAAAGTATATAAAAAGAAAATTTGATGCCGATCCTCATTTGCATGATATCCATGTGAGAGGTGAAATTTCGAATTTTAAACAGCACTCAAGCGGACATATGTATTTTACATTAAAGGATGAAAAAGCCAGGATTCTTGCTGTTATGTTTTCAAGCCAATCAAGGTCCATGAAATTTTCTCCTGAAAATGGGATGAAGGTAATTGTTAAGGGAGATATCACGGTTTACGAACCGAGCGGTCAATATCAAATTTATATAAAAGAAATGCAGCCTGACGGGATTGGAGAATTATTTTTAGCATATGAGCAATTGAAACAAAGGCTGGAATTGGAAGGACTATTTGCACCCGAAAAGAAAAAAATCATTCCATTGTACCCTAAAACCGTTGGCGTCATAACCTCTCCAACAGGCGCTGCCATTAGAGATATAATCACAACTATTAAAAGGCGATTTCCGATAGTCAATATTCTTGTTTTCCCTGCACTTGTACAAGGTGATAATGCAGCACCATCGATTACCAAGGCCATTGAAAAAGCCAATAAGATGGTTGATATTGATGTGTTAATTGTTGGACGGGGAGGAGGTTCAATTGAAGAGCTATGGGCATTCAACGAAGAACTGGTTGCTAGAGCTATTTATACCTCCAACATTCCTATAATCTCAGCGGTCGGCCATGAAACGGATTTTACAATTGCTGATTTTGTTGCCGATTTACGTGCTCCAACTCCTACAGGTGCAGCTGAACTTGCAGTGCCGCACATTGAGGAATTAATGGAGCGGGTGTTGCAGCGCCAAACCCGTTTACTTCGGGCCATGAACGAAAAGTTTCGTTTTGAAAAAGAGCGGTTAAACCGTGCTAAAAAATCATATGCTTTTCGATATCCTCATCGACTTTATGAGCAAAAGCTTGAACATGTCGATAAATTAACAGAAATGCTCGTCCGTGGTGCCTCTCGGTTGACATTACTCAAAAGAGGGCAGCAGGAAAGCCAATATAAAAGGCTATTACGGAATCATCCAAGCGAGGCATTACGCGAAGCGGAAGCTCGGTTTGTACGCTCACAAAAAGATATAAATCGTTCGATGAGACAGATCCTTTTAAAGAAACAAACGGAATTTGATTCGATCATATCGACTTTACAAGCATTGAGTCCATTAAAGATTATGGAACGTGGGTATAGTCTTGTATACATGGAAAACCAGCTAGTAAAAAGTGTTAAACAAATAAAAATGAATGAATCAGTACGAATTCAATTAACCGATGGAAACCTTTTCTGTAAAGTGGAAACGATAAAGGAGAATGAAAAGGATGGCAAATGAAAAAAATTTAACATTTGAAGATGCGATGAATAAGCTTGAACAAATTGTGGATAGGCTTGAAGAGGGAGATGTGCCTTTAGAAGAAGCGATTGCTTACTATAAAGAAGGAATGGAACTTTCCAAGCTTTGCCATGATAAATTGAAAAGTGTTGAAGAACAACTCACCCAAATTATTACAGAGGATGGCCGTACGGAAAGTTTTTCAATTGAAGAGGAGGAATAGACTTGGGTACCGGGTTACTGAATGCGTTTGCGAACGAATATAAACTGCTGCTTGAAGCAGAGCTTCGGACTCTGGTAGACAAGCTTGATGCTCCTCCTGTGATTAAAGATGCGATGCAATATTCCCTTGGAGCAGGTGGAAAGAGGATCCGTCCATTATTGTTATTTGCAACTTTGGATGCATTTGGGATCGATCCTAAAAGAGGGTTACTTGCCGCGTCAGCCATTGAAATGGTCCATACTTATTCCTTAATTCATGATGACCTTCCAAGTATGGATGACGATGACCTAAGAAGAGGAAAACCGACCAACCACAAAGTGTTTGGTGAAGCAGTCGCTATCCTTGCAGGGGATGCCTTGTTAACCTATAGCTTTGAAGTAATGGGGAAAATTCCGAACGAATATACATCGTCCGAAACAAAACTAAGACTGGTTATTGAGCTTGCAAAAGCAGCTGGGACGGAAGGGATGGTCGGGGGCCAAGTTGCTGATATGGAAGGTGAAGAAAAAGACCTTACACTAGAAGAGCTTGAGTACATACATATTCATAAAACAGGAAAGCTTTTAAGATTTAGTGTATTAGCGGGAGCGATGATTGCTGAAGCTAGTGAAAGCCAACTGGAAAACTTAGCGGCATTTGCACACCATCTGGGTCTCGCTTTTCAGATACAGGATGATATTCTTGATTTAGAAGGAAATCAAGAATTAATTGGCAAGCCTGTCGGAAGTGATGCAGTAAATCATAAAAGTACCTATCCGCAATTGTTATCAATGGAAGGTGCAAAAAAAGCCTTACTTAATCAAATAAATTTTTCAAAAAGTTTTTTAAATCAGTCAGGCTTAAAAACCGACCTCCTGTTGGAAATAACTGATTTAGTTGCATCGAGAGACCACTAAATATCGGCATTTGAGGCTTTTTTCTAATTGTGTTATAATTGTTTTCAATGAAGAAAACGTTGTCAATGCCGTTATCACTTTCGTGTTAGCGGCTATTTTTTAATAAATCTCTTTGATGGGAACTATCCTTCGTGAACTCATTAAATGGGAATAAATGTAGAAAGAAAAAGTATGAAAGTGAGTGGTCCAAAAATGGATCTGTTATCAATAAAAGACCCGTCCTTTTTAAAAGGGATGTCAAATAAAGAATTGGAGGTTCTAAGTCAAGAAATACGCCAATTCTTGATTGAAAAGCTGTCTGTTACCGGAGGCCATATTGGACCGAATTTAGGTGTTGTCGAATTAACAATTGCTTTACATAAATGTTTTGAAAGTCCCAAGGATAAAATTATTTGGGATGTCGGACATCAGTCGTATGTCCATAAAATCTTAACGGGCAGGGCTTGTGATTTTGATTCATTGCGCCAATTTAAAGGCTTATGCGGATTTCCAAAACGGATTGAAAGCGAACATGATGTCTGGGAAACAGGTCATAGTTCTACATCCCTTTCAGCGGCAATGGGGATGGCTATTGCCAGGGATTTAAAAAAGGAAAAATCATTTGTCGTACCTGTAATTGGCGATGGGGCTTTAACAGGTGGAATGGCATTAGAAGCGCTAAATCATATAGGACATGAGAAAAAAGACATGATCGTTATTTTGAATGATAATGAGATGTCTATTGCACCAAATGTTGGAGCCATTAACAACATTCTAGGTCAATTGCGAACCGCTGGAAAGTATCAGTGGGTTAAAGATGAATTAGAAGTGTTGTTAAAGAAGGTTCCTGCAGTTGGAGGAGTGCTTGCTGCAACCGCCGAAAGGATAAAAGATAGCCTTAAATATTTACTAGTATCCGGAATGTTTTTTGAAGAATTGGGCTTTACCTATTTAGGTCCAATTGATGGACACAGTTATGAAGATTTATTCGATAATTTAAGCTATGCAAAAAAAACACCAGGTCCTGTCCTTCTACATGTTATTACTAAGAAGGGGAAGGGGTACTTCCCTGCAGAAAGCGACAAAACAGGGACGTGGCATGGAACAGGCCCATATAAAACCGACACAGGAACGTTCGTAAAGCCGGCTAAAACACCGCCACCTGCATGGAGCAGCCTAGTGAGTGAAACCGTGCGAAGGCTTGCACGCGATGATAATCGGATTGTGGCAATTACCCCTGCGATGCCGGTCGGTTCTAAACTTGAAGGCTTTGCAAGTGAATTTCCTGAACGAATGTATGATGTCGGTATTGCGGAACAGCATGCTGCTACAGTTGCAGCAGGCTTGGCAACTCAAAATATGAAGCCGTTTTTAGCCATCTATTCAACATTTTTGCAGCGTGCCTATGATCAGGTAGTTCATGATATTTGCCGCCAAAATCTAAATGTATTTATCGGTATTGATCGGGCCGGATTAGTAGGTGCTGACGGTGAGACTCATCAAGGTGTATTCGATATTGCCTTTTTAAGGCATGTACCAAATATAGTTGTCATGATGCCTAAGGATGAAAATGAAGGGCAACACATGGTTTATACAGCGTTAAAATATAATGACGGGCCGATTGCCATGAGATTTCCGCGCGGTAATGGAATTGGCGTTCCTATGGATGCTGAGCTTCATGAAGTCCCAATTGGAACGTGGGAAATTATCAGGGAAGGTGAGGACGCTGCTATTTTAACCTTTGGAACAACTATTCCAATGGCAATGGAAGCGGCAGTGATCCTTGAAAAACAGGGCATATCTGTAAAAGTTATTAATGCACGCTTCATTAAGCCTTTGGATAAAAAAATGCTAAAAACTCTTTTAGCAACAAACATTCCATTATTAACGATTGAAGAAGCAGTATTGCAAGGCGGGTTTGGCAGTTCAGTCCTTGAATTTGCCCATGATCATGGGTATTACAGCACGGTTATTGACAGGATCGGAATTCCCGACCAATTTATAGAGCATGGTGATGTTGGCTCTTTACTTGAAGAGATTGGTTTAACGACTCAGGAAGCGGTCAAAAGACTTACTATACTTGCACGGAAAAAACAACAAAGGGCCTAATACATGAAAAATAAAGAACGATTAGATGTTTTACTAGTGGAAAGAGGTTTAGCACAAACACGCGAAAAAGCTAAAAGGGCAATTATGGCGGGGCTTGTTTATACAAATGAAGAGCGATTGGATAAACCAGGAGAAAAAGTAAAAGCGGATATCCCTCTCACAATAAAGGGGAATATGCTTCCTTATGTAAGCCGTGGGGGATTAAAGCTTGAGAAAGCATTAAAGGTTTTTGATGTAACCGCACAAGATAAAGTGTTGTTGGATATTGGAGCTTCGACGGGTGGTTTTACAGATTGTGCCCTGCAAAATGGTGCGAAAATGTCTTATGCCTTAGATGTAGGTTATAATCAGCTTGCATGGAAACTCCGTCAGGATGAGCGGGTAGTGGTAATGGAAAGGACGAATTTTCGTTATGTCACTCCCCCTGATTTAATGCGTGAAATGCCAAATTTTGCAAGCATTGATGTATCGTTTATCTCCTTAACTTTAATTCTTCCTGTTTTAAAAACACTGCTAGTACCGGGAAGTGATATTATTGCCCTTGTGAAGCCTCAATTTGAGGCAGGAAGAGAGCAGGTTGGAAAAAAAGGAATAGTCCGGGATGAAAAAGTACATTTGCAGGTTATAAATAAAATTATTGATTTTTCCATTCAACAGGGCTATTTTGTGAAAAATTTATCCTTTTCGCCAATTACCGGCGGTGAAGGGAACATTGAATTCCTTCTACACATAAAATGGGAAGGTGAACGGGATACCGGGGTTAATGAGCTGCACGTCCCCCCTTTGAATGTTGTATTGGAAGCCCACCAAGAATTTAAAACAAAAGACAAGGCAGAAGGATAGGCATTTAGCTTATCCTTTTATTGTTTAAACTTGGAGAAATGTCTAGCTCCAGTGCCTAGGAACTCTAGTCATAAGCCAATACGCCAAGAAGGTAAAAAGCAACCTTCTTATGCTTGTCGCCCCTGAGCAGGGCGCTTCCGCTTTTCTATGTACATTATTTGCAAAATCAGCTAACATAGGTGTAGAAGCGACAAATTAGTACAAAATACATAATGGTTTTGAATGTTTATGAGGTGAAAAAATGAATAAAGGTCAGCGCCATATTAAAATACGGGAAATTATTACTAATAATGATATTGAAACTCAAGATGAGTTAGTAGATGAGCTAAAAAATGCAGGGTATAATGTGACCCAGGCTACTGTTTCCCGTGACATTAAAGAATTGCATCTTGTAAAGGTGCCTTTAATTGATGGCAGATACAAATACAGTTTGCCTGCTGATCAAAGATTTAATCCATTACAAAAGCTAAAGAGATCGTTAATGGATGCATTCGTTCGAATTGATTCAGCCGGACATTTATTAGTTATGAAATGTTTGCCGGGAAATGCAATGGCTATTGGTGCATTAATTGATCATCTTGATTGGGATGAAATTTTAGGAACCATTTGTGGTGATGATACGCTTTTGATTATTTGCCGAACACAGGAAGATACAGAAATCATCACAAACCGATTCCTTGATATGCTTTAACTGGGGGAATGCTTTTTGTTATCCGAACTATCGATAAAAAATTTCGCCATTATCGAAGCCCTCTCCATTTCGTATGAGAAAGGGTTAACAGTATTAACTGGAGAAACCGGAGCGGGAAAATCGATTATTATTGACGCGATTCATTTATTAGTTGGCGGGAGAGGATCAGCTGAATTTGTCCGTCACGGCGAAGAAAAGGCAGAAATTGAAGGATTATTTCAAATTGACGATCCGCATCATCCTTGCTTTGGAAGAGCAATGGAATTTGGGATTGAAATTGAAGAAGGAATGGTCGTATTACGGCGTGATATTTCAAAAACAGGAAAAAGTGTTTGCAGAATTAATGGGAAACTGGTGACAATTGCTACTCTTCGTGAATTCGGTTCGACACTGGTTGATATACATGGTCAACATGAGCATCAAGAATTAATGGATGAGTCGAAGCATTTAATGCTCCTGGACCAATATGGCTTTGAGGAAATTTCCTTTTCACAAGATGAATACCTGGAAGTTTTCCATCGTTTCGAACAAACATTAAACAAGCTTAAGTCTTTAAATGAGAACGAGCAACAAACTGCTCATCGCCTTGATTTAATTCAGTTTCAATTTGATGAAATCCAAAAGGCCGATTTAAAACCCAACGAAGATGAAGAGCTTTTTGAGGAAAAAAGAAAGCTTGGGAATTTTGAAAGAGTATTTGAAGCCATTCAATCAAGCTATACAGCCTTAAATGGAGAACAAAAAGGGTTGGACTGGATCAGTATGGTTATGGGACACCTGGAAGATGCTGCATCGCTGGATCCGGCATATAAAGGGCTTTTTGAGTCCGTATCGAATAGTTATTATCAGTTGGAAGATGCTGCACGTTCATTGAGAAATGAATTAGATATATTGGAGTACGACCCACAACGATTAAATGAAATTGAAGAAAGATTGAATGAAATTAACCAATTAAAACGAAAATACGGTAAAACAATCGATGAAATTTTGATATATTCAGCCAAAATTGAAGAAGAAATTGAAACCTTGCAAAATAAAGAAACACATATCAGTGATTTGGAAAAAGAATTAGCTTCGATTAAAAAAGATTTAGTCCTTGAAGCAAAACAATTGACTGAACTACGTAAAAAATGGGCGGGAAAACTAACAAAATTAATACATAAAGAACTTAAAGAATTATACATGGCAAAAACGGTTTTTGAAATTCGTATAGATTCTGATTTACAGCATTTTACAAAAAATGGTGTTGATCAAGTGGAATTTTATATTTCTACTAACCCTGGTGAACCGTTAAAGCCACTGTCAAAAGTTGCCTCCGGTGGAGAATTGTCTAGGATTATGTTGGCATTAAAAAGCATTTTTTCTAAACATCAAGGCGTCACTTCGATTATTTTCGATGAAGTTGATACAGGTGTAAGTGGAAGAGTTGCCCAAGCGATTGCTGAAAAAATCTATAAAGTTGCCTCAGATTCACAGGTATTATGTATTTCGCATTTGCCACAAGTAGCTGCAATGGCAGATACGCATTTGTTCATTTCCAAAGTCACAAAAGCGGGGAGGACAAAAACCTCCGTTACTCCATTAAAGGTAGAAGAAAAGATTAAAGAAATAGGCAGAATGATTTCCGGGGTCGAAATCACAGACCTTACAAAAAAACATGCAGAGGAATTATTAAATTTAGCTTCAGAGAATAAGAAAAGCGGAAGCGCCTTGCGGAGCTAGACAATTGTCCTTTTATAAGCTAAAATTTCAAAAATTTTTATAAAAATTGAAAAGCTATCCATTCTGGGTAGCTTTTTTATATTGGTGCAAGTTATAAATGACTGTGAAGGAGGCAAAATTATAGATGTAGCCATTTCAATGAGTAAACTAGAAGCGAGGAGAGTGAAAAGTTTGAAGATGGAAATTATTAGAAAGATCATTGGTGGAATTCTCCTTGTTTCATTAATCAGTCTTATTTTTTATCAGCCTATACAACAATATCTTGATATACCAAAGACGATTACCGTCTTTGAAGGTGAAGATTTTACATTTCAAAAGGCTGCCCCGGTATCAGCCACTTTAGTTTCTCACAATTCGAGTATTGCACTTGGACAAAACAATCATTCAGTATCTGTAAAAGCAAAGGAAAAGGGCAATAATGAAATGCTTTTAGAATTTGCAGGAATCCCCGTTAAAAAAGTCGATGTTAATGTCTTAAAGGATTTTCGTGTTATTCCCGGCGGACAATCAATTGGTGTTAAATTAAATACTGTCGGTGTCTTGGTCGTTGGTCACCATTTAGTAAATACCGATCATGGGAAAAAGTCACCCGGTGAAATTGCCGGTGTTAAAATTGGAGATATTATAACTGAAATAAATGGTACTAAGATCGAAAAAATGACAGATGTAGCACCATTTGTACAAAATGCAGGACAAAGCGGTAAACCATTGGATATGGTCATTAGCAGAGAAAGTGGAAAATTTACTACAAAACTTACTCCGTTAAAAGATACGGGAGAAAACTCGTATAAACTTGGATTATATATTAGGGACTCAGCTGCAGGAATTGGAACAATGACCTTTGTCCACCCTGGGTCAAAAAAATATGGTGCCTTAGGGCATGTAATTTCCGATATGGATACAAAGAAGCCGATAGTTGTTGAAGATGGTCAAATTGTTCGCTCTACCGTTACTTCAATCGAAAAAGGCAGTAACGGCGACCCGGGAGAAAAGCTGGCCCGATTCTCCTCAGATCGTGAAATTGTCGGTAATATCCAAAAAAACAGTCCGTTTGGAATCTTTGGTGAGATGAATAAAGATTTAAAAAACGGGATTATGGATAAGCCAATACCAATAGCGTTATCCCATCAGGTAAAAGAAGGACCTGCTAAGATTTTGACAGTGGTAAATGATGACCGAGTAGAAGCATTTGATATTGAAATTGTCAGTTCGATCCCACAAAAATTTCCAGCCACCAAGGGCATTGTTATTAAAGTCACTGATCCAAAGCTCCTTGAAAAAACAGGAGGTATTGTTCAAGGAATGAGCGGCAGTCCAATTATTCAGGACGGGAAGCTCGTAGGGGCAGTGACACATGTCTTTGTTAATGATCCGACCTCCGGTTATGGTGTGCACATTGAATGGATGCTGGATGAAGCGGGAATTAATATATATGATAAACCGAAGGAGAAAGCTAGCTGAATTTAAAAAGAGGATGACGTTGAGTCATCCTCTTATAATGCGCAAAGATTATTCGACAAATTTCAGTTATTTTTTGGAATTTATGCGATTTTCGTCGAAAATAAGAGAAAAATAAAGAAAATATAAGATTTTATCACTAATTTAAGAAATGTTAAAAAAATGAGAGGAATTTTTGTTGCATTGTCGAATTTCTAATTTAGAATAGATATAAGAGAAGAAAAATCACAGAATAAAATCACATAGCTAATATAGACTAGAGACTACAATTGGATTTGAGGAGGAAAATGGAGTTGAAAAAAATAAAAGTTTGTGTCGTTGATGACAATAGGGAACTTGTAGGATTATTAGAGGACTATATTTCGTCCCAAGATGATATGGAAGTAGCAGGTATTGCCCATAATGGTCAAGAGTGTCTGGATATGTTAGCATCGGTTGATCCTGATGTTCTTGTTTTAGATATTATTATGCCGCATCTCGATGGTTTAGCAGTTCTTGAACGGCTAAGAGACCTAAAAAAAGGAACATTACCTAATGTGATCATGCTTACTGCTTTTGGGCAGGAAGATGTTACTAAAAAGGCAGTCGAGCTGGGTGCCTCCTATTTTATTTTAAAACCATTTGATATGGAGAACCTTGGTAACCACATACGTCAGGTAAGCGGCAAAAGCAGTCCTGTCACACGAAAACTTCCGACAACAACCTATCGTCCCCAAACAGAGCAAAAGCCAAAAAATCTTGATGCCAGCATTACGAGCATTATTCATGAAATCGGTGTCCCTGCACATATAAAGGGATATTTATATTTAAGAGAAGCTATTTCAATGGTTTATAACGATATTGAACTTTTAGGTTCTATTACTAAAGTGCTTTATCCTGACATTGCAAAGAAATATAATACAACTGCCAGCCGTGTGGAACGGGCCATCCGTCACGCGATTGAAGTGGCATGGAGTCGTGGAAATATTGATTCCATTTCTTCCTTATTTGGCTACACCGTAAGTATGTCCAAAGCCAAACCGACAAACTCAGAGTTTATCGCAATGGTTGCTGATAAGCTTCGTCTGGAGCATAAGGCTTCTTGAAAAGAATAGAAAATAAAAGTAAAAAAAGCCCTCATTTAAGAAAAGAAGGCTTTTTTCCTTTTACCTATTTTTATATCACTGCTCCCTATAATAGAATTTAGGGTAATTTTTGATGACAGTGCATAAGATAGGACGGAAAGCAGTTCAATATTAATTTTTCTCTTTTTCAAGTTCCATTAATTTTTGAATGAGAATATGTTGCGGCATGTGCATAAGCTGTTCTATCGGCACATTTAATTTTTCAGAAAGCATTTTAGCGGTTTCGGCTGATAATTGTAATGGTTTCATTGCGTTTCCTCCATTTTTTACCTTGGGAAGTGAGAACATTGACACAAATTTTTGCTCACCGCGGATATTCCGCTTCTTTTGCTGAAAATACAATGGGAGCCTTTGTAGAAGCTGAAAAGGCTGGAGCGGATGGAATAGAACTTGATGTCCAATTAACAAAAGATGGTGAAATTGTTGTCATACATGATGAAACAGTCGATCGGACAACAAGTGGAACAGGTTTTGTAAAAGATTTTTTATTAAAAGATCTTTTAAAGCTAAACGCCAATAAAAAAGGGGTAAAGAAGGAACCGATTCCGACGTTATCAGAAGTTCTGGAATGGTTAAAAACGAATAAGTTAATTTGTAATATTGAGTTGAAAAATGGCCTTTTTTCATACGAAGGAATGGAACAAAAAGTCATTCAACTCGTTCGGACCTATGGCTTAACAAATAGAATTATTCTCTCCTCTTTTAATCATTACAGCATTGTTTATAGCTATCGATTAGCACCTGAAATTGAAACGGCACCGCTTTTCATTGAGGGAATCTACATGCCATGGATTTATGCCCAATCAATAAAGGCAAAAGGCATTCATCCAAACCACTCAGCTGTTAGTGACGAAATCATTGTAAGGACAATGGCAAACGGTATAGCTGTTAGACCATATACAGTCAATAAAGACACAGATATGCATCGGCTCTTTAAAATAAACTGCACATCGTTTATTACAGATGACCCGGTTAAAGCATTGAGGATAAGAAAACTATACCAAAAGAGACCGTAACTGCAGGCCTCTTATTTTTTTGCCAAAAAGCTTAATTGGGCCTTTGTCTACTGCCGGCTGGCGTTCTTTCTTTATCCTGAAAACGAGCTTGAACCTTATTTCTTTTCCTGTCACGATGAAAAATAAAGCCTGCAACAAAACCCAGCCCGCAAATAAAAAAGATTAGTCCGGTCAAAAATTGTAACCAAAGAAAAGGGAATGGTGCTTGAAGAATACCGAACGTCATATCGCGCATTAATTTAATGCCTAGAGCGGCTAAAAAACCCGGTATTAATAATATGATTAGGGCAATAATACGCTTCATAATTATATCCTTCCGACTTGTATTGTGAAGAAAAAAATTACCTCTCACGATGAAAATAATAGTACATAGATAAAATTTGTCAAGGTCGACAAATAAATATACAATAGTAATGAAAAAAATTGCATATCTTTCCAAACAGTAATATGAAAAAACTTTCTTGATGGTTATTTTTTGTTTTTTTGAAAGGGGCGGAAAAAAATGCAAAATGTCATGATTGTTGGGGCAGGAAAGGGCGGTTCAGCAATCTTAAAGATTTTAAACGAAACTGAAGTGTTAAATGTCCATGCTGTGATAGATCGAAATTTGGATGCTCCGGGAATTTTATTAGCAAAAAAAGAACGAATTAATACCGGGAGGGATTGGAAGCCTTTTCTATCCGAAAATATTGACATTATCATTGAAGTAACCGGGGATGACAGTGTTTTTCAACAGCTAAGAGATGCTAAAAATAAAAAGACTATTTTAATTCCCGGAAGCGTAGCCTTCCTTGTTTCAAAATTAATGGAAGAAAAAGAAGAATTGATTAAAAAACATCAAAATGAATCCTATCAACAGGAACTGATTTTTAACGCTACCAATGATGGAATGGTGGTCATTGACGACCATGGTTTCGTCATTTTATTCAATCGCCGGGCACAAGAAATGATGGGGGTAAAAAAAGAAGACGCCATCGGTAAATTTGTCGCCGAAGTCATTCCAACCTCCAGACTGCCGCTAATCTTAAAAACCAGAAAAATTGAGGCAAACCAAGAGATGGTTTTGAGTAATGGAAGAAAAATCATAACCACTCGGATTCCTATTATCGAAGAAAATGGAACGGTAATTGGGGCTTTTGCTGTTTTTAAGGATATAACTGAAGTTGTTAATTTGGCTGAAGAGATTACTGACTTAAAGGAAATTCAAACAATGCTTCAAGCAATCATTCAATCAAGCGATGATGCCATTTCAGTTGTTGATGAAAATGGCCGGGGTATTCTTATTAACCCGGCTTATACTCGGATAACAGGGCTTTCCCAAGAACGTGTAATCGGCCAACCCGCAACGACAGATATTTCTGAAGGTGAAAGTATGCATATGAGGGTTTTGCAAACAAGGAGAGCCGTTCGTGGAGTAGCGATGAGGGTAGGACCCAATAAAAGAGAAGTGATTGTAAATGTCGCCCCAATTATAGTTAAGGGAAAGTTAAAGGGCAGTGTCGGTGTTATCCATGATATGTCAGAGATTAAATCTTTAAATAGGGAATTGAACCGTGCAAGACAAATTATCCGAACACTCGAAGCAAAATATACCTTTGAGGATATTTTAGGGAAGTCGGATGAAATGATGATAGCTATCGAACAGGCCAAGCTTGGAGCAAAAACTCCAGCAACCGTCCTCCTTCGCGGGGAATCCGGGACAGGTAAAGAACTGTTTGCCCATGCCATACATAATGCCAGCGACCGAAAATATAACAAATTTATCCGCGTTAATTGTGCTGCAATCTCTGAAACACTTTTAGAAAGTGAATTATTTGGTTATGAAGAAGGAGCTTTTTCCGGTGCGAGAAGAGGTGGAAAAAGAGGGTTATTTGAGGAAGCAAACAATGGAAGTATTTTCCTCGATGAAATCGGAGAGCTTTCTGCCAATACTCAGGCAAAGCTGCTTAGAGTTTTGCAAGAAAATGAAATTATCCGTGTCGGCGGAACAAAACCTGTTGCTATTAATGTCAGGATCATTGCTGCAACACATGTCAATCTAGAAAAGGGTATTGCTAAAGGCTCCTTTAGGGAAGACTTATATTATCGTATAAATCGTATGCCGATTCATATTCCTCCACTTAGGAAACGAAAAGAGGAAATCCCATTATTATGTGAAAGGCTTATTCAAAAAATAAATCGGGATTATGGCCGGAATGTTGAAGGTGTGAATCAAGCCGCATTGCAACAATTGATGGCGTACGATTGGCCGGGAAACATAAGGGAATTAGAGAATATTCTAGGACGCGCGATTATTTTCATGAATTATTATGAAACCTTTATGGACGTACAGCACCTACCTGAGTTAAAGAATAAACAAATAGTTAGTGAATCAGTATCTTCCCAATACAGTAATACTGTCAATCTCGATCAACCGTTATCTGCATTGATGGAAGAATATGAAGCGAAAATTATTCAGCAAACACTAAATCAATCAAATGGTAACAAAACCTTAACTGCTAAGAAGCTGGGTTTGTCTGTGAGGAATCTTTATTACAAACTTGAGAAATACAAACTTGAAAATACCGGCATGCAATAATTTTCACGGTATGAAAATTATTGCAGCTGAATATAGAGATAAATTAAGCGTTTTCAATGAATTGGTTTTGGCACGCTTCTTGCATATTACTATGTTGGAGTTGCAGCTTAGAGAGAAAGGGTTGAGGACAACTTGTTATTGGAATCGCTGATTGAAAGAGCAACCCAATTAACCATCAATACGGTTGCCGTCGCTGCGGCGGAGGATGCAGAAGTAATCGAAGCCGTTATGGATGCATTGGACCGTAATCTTGCAAATTTTATTTTATTCGGTGACAAAGAAAAAATTAATGCACTAATTGAAGCTAAAGAAAATGGAAAAAATAGCAGTAAATTACTAAAGGTTGTTCAAGCGGATTCAAATGCTGAAGCTGCTGAATTAGCAGTAAAGGCAGTTTATAAAAAAGAAGCCACTGTTCTAATGAAGGGGAATATTCCTACTAGTCTCATTTTAAAAGCCGTATTGAATAAGGAATATGGGCTTAGGACAGGTAATGTTTTATCGCACGCTGCTTTTTTTGAAATCCCGGGAAGGAATCGTTTTACGATTGTAACAGATGCGGGAATGAATATTCATCCTGACCTGGAACAAAAAGCACAAATCATAAAGAATACTGTTTCACTTGCCAATGCAATCGGAATTGAAAATCCGAAAGTGGCTCCTATAGCAGCTGTTGAGGTGGTAAATCCGGCGATGCAGGCTACCATTGATGCTGCCGCATTAACCATGATGAACAGAAGAGGACAAATCACCGGCTGCACAGTTGATGGGCCTCTGGGATTAGATAATGCCGTTTCTTCTTTAGCAGCGGAGCATAAAGGGATCCACAGTGAAGTAGCTGGAAAAGCCGATATTTTATTAGTACCTACCATAGAGGTCGGAAACGTATTATATAAATCTTTAGTATACTTTGCTAAGGCTAAGGTCGGGGCAGTAATTGCCGGAGCGAAAGCGCCCATAGTGCTTACTTCCAGAGCTGATTCGGCAGAAAGTAAACTTTATTCCCTTGCCCTGGCGTTATGCTGCGTTACAAAATAGATATTCAAATTCGAGGAGGAATATAAAAATGGAAATTTTCAAGTACTTAGAACAATACGATTATGAGCAAGTGGTATTTTGTCAAGATAAACAATCAGGATTAAAAGCAATTATTGCTATTCATGATACAACTTTAGGCCCTGCTTTGGGCGGAACCCGTATGTGGACATATGAATCAGAAGAGGCAGCAATTGAAGATGCCTTAAGATTGGCAAAAGGAATGACGTATAAAAATGCTGCTGCAGGCTTGAACCTCGGCGGCGGTAAAACCGTTATTATCGGTGACCCGCGAAAAGATAAGAATGAAGAAATGTTCCGTGCGTTTGGCCGTTACATTCAAGGACTTAACGGCAGATATATCACAGCTGAAGATGTAGGCACTACCGTTGCTGATATGGATTTAATCCATGAAGAAACAGATTATGTTACCGGGATCTCACCTGCATTCGGCTCATCAGGAAATCCTTCACCTGTAACAGCATACGGTGTTTATCTTGGTATGAAAGCGGCAGCGAAGGAAGCATTTGGCACAGATTCTCTTGAAGGAAAAGTGGTTGCCGTACAGGGTGTCGGAAATGTCGCCTATACACTTTGCCAACACTTGCACGAAGAGGGTGCACAATTAATCGTAACGGATATTAACAAAGAAGCTGTTCAGCGTGCTGTTGAAGCATTTGGTGCCCGTGCCGTCGATCCAAATGAAATTTATGGCGTGGAATGTGATATTTATGCTCCATGTGCTCTTGGAGCAACGATTAATGATGATACAATTCCGCAACTTAAGGCTAAAGTAATTGCCGGTTCTGCTAACAATCAATTAAAAGATACACGTCACGGTGATATCATCCATGAGATGGGTATTGTTTATGCGCCTGATTATGTTATTAATGCCGGGGGTGTTATCAATGTCGCTGACGAGCTATATGGATATAACCATGAACGTGCTTTGAAAAAGGTTGAACAGCTTTATACAAGTATTGAAAAAATAATAGAAATATCAAAGCGTGATGGCATTCCAACTTACGTGGCTGCTGACCGTATGGTGGAAGAGCGTATAGAAAGAATGCGCAATTCCCGCAGCCAATTCCTTCAAAATGGTCATCACATTTTAAGTCGTAGAACTCATAAATAAGCAATTATATTTAATATTAGTACACGGCAGAGCGCTGAATGGGAAATTCAGCGTCTTTGCCTTTTGGAGGTCAATGCGTTGCAGGATAAAGAATATCGGATACTCATCATCAACCCGGGCTCAACATCAACCAAGATTGGGATCTTCGATAATGAATTCTCCGTTTTTGAAAAAACAATTCGTCATGAGGCAAAGGTAATTAACTCTTTCTCTAATATAATTGACCAATATGAATTTAGAAAAAACACTATTTTGGAAACACTGGATAAAGAAGGAATCAACATATCCAAACTAAGTGCCGTATGTGGACGCGGTGGATTGTTACGTCCGATTGAAGGCGGAACATATGCTGTTAACAAAACAATGCTAGTTGACTTGCGATCAGGTTTTTCGGGACAGCATGCTTCAAATCTTGGAGGAATCATTGCGTATGAAATTGCCTCCGGACTTAATATTCCTTCCTTTATTGTGGATCCTGTTGTCGTTGATGAACTTGAACCGATTGCGAGGATATCAGGTTTCTCACTAATTGAACGAAAAAGTATTTTTCATGCATTAAATCAAAAAGCGGTTGCCAGAAGGGTAGCTAAAGAATTAGGAAGAAAATACCAAGAATTGAATTTGATTGTTACCCATATGGGTGGCGGAATAACCGTTGGAGTCCATAAACAAGGTAAGGTTATCGATGTTAACAACGGCCTTCACGGAGATGGTCCATTTAGTCCGGAACGGGCAGGGACAGTTCCCGCTGGGGATTTAATAGCCCTTTGTTTTTCCGGAGAACATTATCGGGAAGAAATAATGAAGAGGCTTGTTGGCCATGGAGGGCTTGTCGGATATCTCGGCACAAATGATGCAGTTGAAGTAGAAAAAAGGATTGAAGCCGGTGATGAAGAAGCAAAGATGGTATATGATGCAATGGCCTATCAAGTGGCAAAAGAAATTGGGGCAGCAAGTGCTGTGCTTTCGGGAAAAGTCGATGCCATTATATTAACAGGTGGTCTTGCATATGGAAAAGGTTTTGTGAAATCCATCACCGACAGAATTAACTGGATTGCTGATACAATCGTCCATCCCGGCGAAAATGAACTTCAAGCCTTAGCTGAAGGGGCTCTTAGGGTCTTACGCGGTGAAGAAGATGTAAAAATCTATCCTGAAAATTTAAAAACAGCAAAAATTTGAGGAACTTGGGAGGAAATATTTGTGGCACATGAATACGATTTAGTAATTCTTGGCGGCGGCACCGGCGGTTATGTTGCTGCCATTCGCGCTTCGCAACTCGGCCTCAAAACGGCAATCGTTGAAAAGGGCAAACTTGGCGGGACTTGTTTACATAAAGGCTGTATACCAAGTAAAGCGCTACTCAGAAGTGCAGAAGTTTATGCCACCGCTAAACGAAGTGAAGACTTTGGGGTTATGACAAGTGATGTTTCCGTTAATTTTGGGAAAGTTCAAGAAAGAAAAAATAATATAATTGAAACATTGCACAAGGGCGTCCAACATTTAATGAAGCAGGGAAAAATAGATGTATATGAAGGAATTGGAAGAATCTTAGGCCCATCTATTTTTTCACCTATGCCAGGGACTATCTCAGTTGAAATGAATAACGGTCAGGAAAACGAAATGCTCATCCCCAAAAACGTGATTATTGCAACCGGTTCAAGACCAAGAACTCTCCCGGGGCTTGAAATCGATGGAGATTTCGTCATGACTTCGGACGAAGCATTATCTCTTGAGGTGCTGCCAAATTCAATTATAATTGTTGGTGGCGGCGTAATCGGAATTGAATGGGCATCGATGCTTTCTGATTTTGGGGTTGAGGTTACGGTTGTTGAATATGCAGATCGTATTATTCCAACAGAAGATAAAGAAATCTCAAAAGAAATGCAACGTTTAATGAAGAAAAAAGGTGTTAAACTGGTAACAAGTGCAAAAGTACTCCCTGAAACATTAGTCAAAGGTGACGGAGTAGCTATTTCGGCAGAAGTAAAAGGCGAATTAAAAGAATATCAGGCTGAAAAAATTCTAGTTTCTGTTGGGCGTCAGGCAAATACAGAAGGAATTGGCATTGAAAACACAGATATTCAGATTGAGAAAGGTTTCATTGTTACAAATGAATTTTTCCAAACAAAGGAATCTCATATCTATGCGATTGGAGATGTAATCGGCGGTTTACAATTGGCGCATGTGGCATCACATGAAGGAATAGTTTCTGTGGAGCATATTGTTGGGAATGATCCTTCCCCTTTAGATTACAATCTTATTTCCAGATGTATATATAGCAGCCCAGAGGTTTCAAGTGTTGGTATTACAGAGGATCAGGCGAAAGAAAAGGGTTATAATGTTAAGGTTGGTAAGTTTTCGTTTCGGGTAATCGGTAAAGCACTTGTTTTTGGAGAATCTGACGGTTTTGTTAAAATAGTTGCTGATAAAGATACCAATGATATTCTAGGGGTTCATATGATTGGCCCGCACGTAACGGATATGATATCTGAAGCAGGGCTTGCGATGGTTTTAAATGCAACACCATGGGAAGTTGCTCACACCATTCATCCACATCCTACTCTATCAGAGGCAATTGGGGAAGCTGCACTGGCAGTAGATGGGAAGGCAATTCACTCTTAAGTTATTTTCGATCGATAAACGGGAGGTAAGAATTAATGGTAGAAAAGGTAGAAAATCGCCATCATGCACTAGGTTTAAGCGATGAAAAAGTGTTGGAAATGTATGAAACTATGCTTTTGGCCCGTCGCATTGATGAGCGGATGTGGTTATTAAACCGTGCTGGGAAAATACCATTTGTTATTTCATGCCAAGGGCAGGAAGCAGCACAGGTGGGAGCTGCTTTTGCGCTCGACAAAGAAAAAGATTACGTGTTTCCATATTACAGAGATATGGGAGTGGTATTAACATTTGGAATGACTGCCAGGGAATTAATGCTCTCCGGCTTTGCAAAGGCGGAAGATCCGAATTCAGGCGGTCGGCAAATGCCGGGTCATTTTGGGCAAAAGAAGAATCGAATTGTCACAGGCTCATCGCCGGTAACAACTCAAGTTCCTCACGCTGTTGGGGTCGCATTAGCTGGAAAAATGGAAAGAAAAGACCTTGTTACGTTTGTAACCTTTGGTGAAGGTTCCTCTAACCAGGGAGATTTCCACGAAGGGGCAAACTTTGCCGGTGTTCATAAACTACCAGTTATTTTTATGTGTGAAAATAATAAATATGCGATTTCTGTTCCGATTGAGAAGCAATTGGCTTGTGAGAAGGTTTCAGACCGTGCTATTGGTTACGGCATGCCTGGAATCACGGTTGATGGAAACGATCCATTGGAAGTTTACAAGGCAGTGAAGGAAGCTGCTGACAATGGGCGTCAGGGCAAAGGTCCAACGCTGGTTGAAACAGTTTCTTACCGGCTGACTCCGCATTCATCTGATGATGACGATCGTTCGTATCGTGCACCTGATGAGGTTGCTAAAGCCAAAACACTTGATCCGATTATTACGTTTGGTGCCTACTTAAAGGAAACAGCTATCTTGAATGATAACTTGGAAAAAGAAATTAATGACCGCGTGATGAAATTAGTGAATGATGCAACCGATTATGCTGAAAATGCTCCGTATGCTGCACCGGAAGAAGCGTTGAAATATGTTTATGGGGATTTGTAAGGGGGATGAAACATGGCGGTAATTTCTTATATTGATTCAATAACAATGGCGATCCGTGAAGAAATGGAAAGGGATCCGAAGGTTTTTGTACTAGGTGAAGACGTAGGCGTAAAAGGCGGAGTGTTTAAAGCTACACAAGGCTTGTATGAACAGTTTGGAGAAGAGCGGGTTATCGATACTCCATTAGCTGAATCAGCGATAGCAGGTGTTGGAATTGGCGCGGCTATGTACGGGATGCGGCCGATTGCTGAAATGCAATTTGCTGATTTTATCATGCCTGCAGTTAATCAAATTATCTCTGAAGCAGCAAAAATTCGCTATCGCTCGAATAATGACTGGAATTGTCCAATTGTTATTCGTGCACCATATGGCGGCGGCGTGCATGGAGCACTCTATCATTCCCAATCAGTTGAAGCGGTATTTGCCAATCAACCCGGATTGAAAATTGTAATGCCATCCACTCCATATGATGCGAAAGGCTTATTAAAAGCAGCCATTCGTGATAATGACCCGGTTCTTTTCTTTGAGCATAAACGGGCTTACCGTTTGATTAAAGGAGAAGTGCCGGCTGACGATTATACTCTGCCAATAGGAAAAGCGGATGTAAAGCGTGAGGGTGAAGACATAACCGTCATTACTTATGGACTATGTGTTCATTTTGCCCTGCAAGCGGCAGAAAAATTAGCTAAGGATGGAATTTCAGCACACATACTTGATTTGCGGACCGTTTATCCACTTGATAAAGAAGCGATTATTGAAGCAGCTTCTAAAACAGGTAAGGTTTTACTGGTAACAGAAGATACAAAAGAAGGCAGTATCATGAGTGAAGTTTCGGCGATCATTGCTGAAAATTGCTTATTTGAATTAGATGCACCGATTATGCGTCTTGCAGGACCGGATGTACCGGCAATGCCGTATGCTCCAACCATGGAAAAATTCTTTATGGTGAATCCTGATAAAGTTGAAAAAGCAATGCGTGAGCTAGCTGAGTATTAAATCGAAAAGCGGAGGCGACTGATTAGAAACGAGGAAACCAGAGACTCCCCGGGAAGAAGCGTGTTTTTTGCTTCTTTCCGGGGGAGTTGAAGTTTCTCGAGTTTCCAGAAGCCAAGCTAGACAGTAATCAAATTATGTTTTTGAATCGTATTAAGGAGGTTTAACCCATTGGTAGTTGAACAAATTAAAATGCCTCAGTTAGGGGAGAGCGTAACTGAAGGCACGATTAGTAAATGGTTGGTTTCTGTGGGTGATAAGGTAAATAAATACGATCCCCTTGCAGAAGTAATGACGGATAAAGTAAATGCAGAAGTCCCTTCTTCGTTTACAGGTGTGATTAAAGAGCTTATCGCAGAAGAAGGAGACACATTAGGTGTTGGGGAAATCATTTGCAGTATCGGAATAGAAGGCAGCAATGCAGAAGCTTCCCCTGCTGCAATTGATAATAAACAAGAGGAAGCAAAAAATACTGCAGAAGCTGTTCCTGAAGCAGACAAGGGGAACAAAGCACGTTATTCTCCAGCCGTGTTAAAAATTTCACAGGAAAATGGAATTGATTTAACACAAGTCCAAGGCTCCGGAGCAGGGGGACGAATTACAAGAAAAGATTTATTGAAGCTAATCGAATCCGGAAATATCCCAGTAGCGGGGCAAACAGTAGAGGTACCTAATCAACCGGCTGTAACGCAGGAACCATTGAAGGAAGTTGCCAGTCAAGCAGTTTCTGCTCCAAAACAACCGGCTCCAGCAGTGAATATTCCAGTTGCTGCCGGTGACATTGAGATTCCTGTTACAGGTATTCGTAAAGCCATTGCAGCCAATATGCTGAGAAGTAAGCATGAAGCACCGCACGCTTGGACGATGATCGAAGTCGACGCCACTAATTTGGTTGAATACCGAAACTCCCTAAAGGATGAGTTTAAGAAAAAAGAAGGCTTCAATTTAACGTTCTTTGCTTTCTTTGTCAAAGCCGTAGCACAGGCACTTAAAGAATTCCCGCAAATCAATTCGATGTGGGCAGGAGAAAAAATCATCCAAAAGAAAGATATCAATATTTCAATCGCTGTGGCTACAGATGATGCCTTATTCGTACCGGTTATTAAAAATGCCGACGAAAAAACAATTAAAGGAATTGCCCGCGAAATAGCGGAGCTCGCGGTTAAAGTGAGAACTGGAAAGCTAAAATCTGATGATATGCAAGGCGGAACCTTTACCGTCAACAACACAGGCTCTTTTGGCTCTGTTCAATCAATGGGCATTATTAATTACCCGCAAGCGGCGATTCTGCAGGTGGAATCAATCGTTAAACGTCCAGTTGTCATGAATAATGGCATGATTGCGGTTCGCGATATGGTGAACTTATGTATGTCACTTGATCACCGTGTATTAGACGGACTGGTTTGCGGGCGTTTCCTACAACGGGTCAAAGAAATCCTGGAAAATACCTCGAAATCAACAACATCAATTTATTAATACAGAATAAAACCCGCTGCTCAATGGGCAGCGGGTTCTCAATATTTATCCTAAATATCTATGATAAAGAGATTTTGCCTCAGCAATATCCTTAGTTCCATGTACTAAAACTCTTCCATCTTTAAAGAAAACTAAACGGTGCGGGTTCACACTATAGGATAAAAGATACGGATTCCGCTGGACAGTACCGTCTTGACTCCTTAAAACTTCCTCCAATGCTTCCAGGTCACGCTCTATATCAATGGATGGGCGTATTTGGACAGAATCCCTTCCGCAAAGAACGGCGGTCTTCGTTTGATTTTCAAACGATAAATAAGGATAGGAGGGAGCCTTTCCACATGATGGACAAAGCTCGTCTTTCATTTTATCTACTCGAATCGCACTGTATTGGTTTTTCCATAAATCAAATGAAACTAACTTGTTTCGTAAAGAATCCAAATCTTCTACTAAAATCTTTAAAGCCTCACTTATTTGATAGGAAACAACCATACTGACAGCTGGACTTATGATTCCTGCTGTATCACAGGTTAATCCCCCTAATGGTACAGTTTTTAATAAACAAGATAGGCAGGGTGTTTTTTCAGGAATGACCGTGTAGGTGATTCCGTAGCTTCCGACACAAGCACCATAAATCCAAGGCACTCGATATTTTTGTGATACATCATTTATCATCATTCTAGTATCGAAATTATCAGTGGCATCGATGATCAGATCGACCTGCCCTGCCCATTCTTCAAGCTCTAAAACGGAGGCATCCGCAATAAATGCCTCTATTGTCACTGATGAATTAATGGCAGTTAATCGATTTTTGGCTGCAATAACTTTTGGTATATGATTTTCAGCATCATCTTCTGAATATAATTGCTGCCGCTGAAGATTTGACCATTCGACATAATCACGGTCAACGATAGTAAGCTTGCCAATTCCTGCGCGGACAAGGGCTTCAGCATTCCCCGTTCCAAGTGCCCCGGCCCCGATAATTAATACATGTTTTTTGGAAATTTGTTCTTGTCCAGCTGTTCCGATTGGTGAAAACAATTCCTGGCGAGAGTATCGATTATTCACCCAATACTCATTCCTTCCTTAGGACTGCTTGCCGTTGCATATCTTTTTTTCTCGATACGGCCGGCTTCGAAACCTAACCTGCCAGCTTCAATGGCCAGCTTCATTGCTTTCGCCATTTTAACCGGGTCATTTGCCGCTGATACGGCTGTATTTAATAACACACCATCTGCTCCTAATTCCATTGCCATGGCTGCATCCGCAGGCGAGCCAACACCGGCATCAACAATGACAGGAACCACTGCTTGTTCAATAATAAAACTTAGGTTTACCGGATTAATTATGCCTTGACCTGATCCAATTGGAGAAGCTCCAGGCATGACCGCATGGCAGCCCGCTTCTTGAAGTTTTCTGGCTAAAACGACATCATCGGAGGTATATGGCAGTACGATAAATCCTTCCTTAACTAATTCTTCAGTTGCTTTTAGCGTTTCGATTGGATCCGGAAGCAAGGTTTTATCACAGCCGATCACTTCAACCTTAATCATATCGCATAACCCGGAAGCCTTGGCGAGCTTGGCAATCCTCACCGCTTCTGCAGCTGTTTTCGCTCCAGCTGTATTTGGCAGGAGGGTATATTTAGTTGTGTCCAATTGTTCTAAAAAGTTAGGCTGACTTGCTTCAAAAATATTCATCCGTCTGACCGCAAAGGTTAGGATTTCTGATTCGGATACTTCAACCGCTTTTTTCTGGATTTCAAAGCTCGGGTACTTACCGGTACCAAGCAGTAACCGAGATTGGAAGGATAATGAACCTATTTTTAACATATTAACCGCCTCCTACAAAATGAACAATTTCAATTCGATCTTTATCTGACAATCTAGTACTTTGGTGTTCTGTACTAGTTAATATTTCACCGTTTACTTCCACGACAACTACTTTATCTTGGATCTGGTAATGCTTTAGTAGGTCTGAGACAAAAACAATATGTTCCGGTAAATTTATAAATTCACCATTTAGTTGTACTCCCATAACAGTCCTCCTATCAAACTAGCTCTTTATGTCTGTCCAAACGAAAAGCAGAAAGAAGGGTTTCATCCATTACTCTTCCATCCAGCAATTCAGCAACCAATTTCCCTGTAATCGGGCTTAATAAAATGCCATTCCGAAAATGCCCTGCTGCCACAAACATTCCCTTCAGTAACGGATGCTCGCCAATATAGGGATTGCCATCCCCTGTTTGCGGTCTAATGCCCGCCCAAACCCGTTCCCATGCAGCATCCTTAAGCTGAGGAACTAGTTGAATCGCTCTTTCAACTAATGTAGAAATTCCTCCGGCTGTTACCTTCTTATCAAACGTATTTTCAACCATAGTAGCACCGATATAAATTTCCCCATTTCGTTTAGGAACTAGATAGCAGCGTTTATCAGAAAAAATCGTAGTGTTTATGAGGGGCTTTTCAGTCATCACGGAAAAGCATTCCCCTTTAACCGGGTACATACTAAGGTCTAACCCGGTTTTATGCAATAACTTGGCTGTCCAAGCTCCGGCTGTAATAACTACCTGATCACAATGAATTGGCCCGGCAGTCGTTTCGATTCCTTTTATTTGACCGTTTTCAATGATAAAGGAAAGAACCTCTGTATTTTCTCGGATTACCGCTCCAAAATAACCGGCCGCTTTGGCGAATGCTTGTGATAATTTTTCTGCTTGAACATGTCCGTCATTAGGAAGGTACATACCGCCGGGAATATCAGGAGATAAAGACGGTTCCATTTCTCGTAATTCGCTTGAATCAAGCCATTTGATACTGGGGTCCCATCTTTGTTGAAAGCTGACTTGTTTTTTTAATTCCAATGCTAAGTCTTCAGTCTCCGCAATTTTCAGCATTCCTTTATTAACAAACTCGATATCGATACCGGTATATTCAAGCATTTCGCTCGAAATCGCTGAAAACATTGTCTGACTTTTTAGCGCCAGCTGGAAAAATGGACCGTCTTTTTCGATTTCCGCTTGGGCTGCTAACATTCCGGCAGCAGCACTGGAGGCTTGAAAAGCTAACCGTTCCTTTTCAAGAATAATTACTTTTCTCCCCATTTTTGCAAGCTGATAGGCAATAGAGGAGCCATTGATTCCTCCCCCGATAATGGCAACATCAAATGAATTTTCCACTTCACACATCTCCATTTTTTAATACATTTTGGTAGGCTCTCACTGCCATGAAGGGGTCACGGGCTTCTAAAACGCCTGACATAACAGCAATACCTCTAGCACCGGCTTTCATTACCTGTCCGGTATTTTCAGCTGTAATCCCGCCGATGGCAATGACTGGAATATCAAGATTTGTAAGCTTTTTTAATTCTTCCAAACCTCTTGGGGCTAAATCAGGCTTGGATTTTGAAGGGAAGACATGACCGTATAGGATGAAATTCGCCCCGTCCATTTTTGCTTTTTGACCCTCTTCATAGGAGTGGATCGAACAACCAACTTTCAGTTCCGGAAACTTTTCCTTTACAACTGAAGCCTCCAAACTATGAAATCCTAATTGAACTCCTGCAACACCTGTAACGAAAGCAACATCCACCCGGTCATTTATCATAATTTTAGATAATGGGACATTGACTTTTGTTAATAGATTAACAGCTTGATATAATTCCTTGGCTGTTTTTTGTTTTTCACGTATGTGGATCGCAGTGATGTAAGAATGAATATCTGTTAAAATTTCGCATAATTGCTCGAGAGGCATTTTTCCATTTGAAATAATATGTAGTTCTATTAAGGTCACCTCCCTAGATAAAACTAAAAAACCACTTTCCATTTAAATAGAAAGTGGTTAATCATTTGAATATATAAGGCTGCTTGTGTCCAACTAACAACCTATCACCACTTCCCTACGCTGGTATAATCCAGATCAGGTCCATAGAGTCCCGAAGTAATACTTCAATCTCAGCCCTTTAAAAAGGCACCCCTAGCGGAAAATTTTCAACTATTTTATTGTATTCAATACCATAATAGCACCTCAGTTTGAAATGTCAAATCATTTTGCTTTTTCTATCCAATTGATGGTTTTCGTTGCCTGAATAGTATTTGTATCCTAAAATAAGATTATATGAAAGCTTAGAATTTTTTTGCAATTTGAACTTCTAGTGATGGGGGGCGGGACAATGAATTTAGGCGAATTGAAAAATCAATCATTTCCAAGAAATTATTTTGGTCAATGGGAAAAAAAAGCTGAGGAATCCCTTAAAGGCAAATCGGTTAAATCGCTAACAACCACTACTTATGAAAACATAAAATTGAAACCGCTTTATTGTGGGGAGGATGAAAAACCGGCAGCTGCTTTTCCAGGTGGTTCCGATTTTAGAAGGGGGATTTATCCGCTCGGTTATATTACGAATAGATGGCAGATTGCGCAACGGATATCCTATCAAACAATCGAAGAGTTAACGGAAAAACTTCAACACGCATTTACTAGAGGACAAACTGCTATATCTTTTGAGATTTCTAGCGGGCTTTTGGAAAATAGTGAATTTCTCGAGAAGCTAGTAAAAGATTACTCTAGTAAACATCCTTTCGCGATTAATGCCAGGAGTGAATTGCAGAAAGAAATGGTAAATTTATTAGCAAAAATAACCGAAAATCAAAGCGATGTTCTAGTTGTGACAGGATACATAGGGTCTGACCCGCTATCATCATTTGTCATTGACGGAATACTCCCAAAAAACGATGTGCTGTATTTTGCTGACTGGGTAAAATCCATCAAGTTTGCAAACGATAACTTCCCTAGTCTACAAACTGTTTTGATCAATACCTCTCCATACCATAATGGCGGAGCGAATGCTGTTCAGGAGCTTGGAATTGCGGCTGCAACCGGAGTATTTTATCTCCAGCAGTTACTTGCAGGCAATTTCACTCTCGAACAAGCATTAGCGAAAATGATTTTTCAATTTTCAATCGGTGCCAACTTTTTTATGGAGATTGCTAAACTGCGGGCAGCACGCATTCTTTGGGATAAAATCACAGAGGTTTATGGTGCAGATATGGAGTGGCGCGGCATGCAAATTGCGGCTGAAACTTCTGCGTTTACTAAAACTACTTATGATAAGCATGTAAATATCCTGCGGGCAGGAAATGAAGCTTTTGCTGCCATAATCGGTGGAATCCAATATTTGCATGTATCAGCATTTGATGAAATTATTGCTTCCAGCTATTTTTCTGAAAGAATTGCCGGGAACACCCAGCTTATTTTACAAGATGAAGTCCTATTAGAAAAAGTAATTGACCCTGCGGGCGGTTCGTGGTATGTCGAGGAGCTGACGCGGGAATTGGCCGAAAAAGCTTGGGAATTCTTCCAAGAAATTGAGGCAAATGGCGGGATCCTTAATGTGGTAAAAACTAGTTGGTTACAAAGAGAGGTTGCTGTTGTTAATGAAAAAAGACAACTTGATATTTTTACAAGAGAAAAGAGTATCATCGGTACCAACGTTTATGCCAATTTAGAAGAAGAGGGATTTACAGGAAAAAAAAGGTCTGACAGACTTTTTTCGTCTAACAGGCAAAAGGGTCAACACCCAATTCAACCCATCCCGCAATTGAGATTAGCGGAACCATATGAAACTCTTCGGAACAAAGCCGTAGGATTAAAAGAAAAAATCGGAACACAACCTATGGTAGGAATGATATGCCTTGGCATTCTTAAGCACCATAAAGCAAAGGTTGACTTTATCAAGGGATTTTTAGCAGTAGGCGGCATATACGGCGCTGCAAGTGATCCTGTTATTTCTTCGGAATCCGGTATCGAGTTTGTTAAAAACAGTCATTTACAGCATTTTTGCCTATGTGGAAGTAATGACCAATATGAAGAGATAGGTCATGAAGTCCTGTTGGCATTGAAAGCTGAATTCCCGGAAAGCGTTTTTTATTTAGCCGGCTTACCGGAAAAAGAACGGCAAAACCAATGGTTTGCTGAAGGTATCAGGCAGTTTATCCATGTAAAAAGCAATTGCTATGAGATACTTTCTACCATTCTTACTGATTTGGAGGTGACCGTGGATGAATAAACAAAAGCCTAACTTTCAAAACGTATCATTATTTGAAGAACAACAATTCAGTACAAAAGAGCAATGGAAAGAAAAAATTGTAAAAGAAATAGACGCTTCCATTGATGATTTATTATTTGAAACCAATGAACAAATTAATATTAAACCGATTTATACAAATGAAGACCGTAACGGCTTAGAGCATTTATATGATTTGCCGGGACTTCCCCCGTATACTCGCGGCCCGTATCCAACGATGTATGTCAACCGCCCTTGGACTGTAAGACAGTATGCCGGATTTTCTACAGCAGAAGAAAGTAATGCATTTTACAGGCGAAATTTAGCTATGGGTCAAAAGGGTCTATCGGTCGCTTTTGATTTAGCCACCCATAGAGGCTATGACTCCGACCATCCGCGTGTTGTCGGGGATGTTGGTAAAGCAGGAGTTGCGATTGATTCCATAATCGATATGAAGACTCTGTTTGATGGAATTCCTTTGGATCAAATGTCTGTTTCGATGACAATGAATGGGGCAGTTCTGCCAATCCTCGCGTTTTTCATTGTAACAGCGGAAGAGCAGGGCGTAAGCCAGGAAAAGCTTTCCGGAACGATCCAAAATGATATTTTAAAAGAATATATGGTTCGGAACACCTATATTTATCCGCCGGAGATGTCGATGAAAATTATTGCGGATATTTTTGAGTATACATCCAAATACATGCCAAAGTTTAATAGCATTAGTATTTCCGGTTATCATATGCAGGAAGCCGGGGCGCCTGCCGACCTGGAATTAGCTTATACGCTTGCAGATGGATTGGAATATGTTCGGACCGGTCTTAAGGCCGGCATTGAAATTGATTCATTTGCTCCGCGGCTTTCCTTTTTCTGGGCTATCGGCATGAATTATTTTATGGAAGTTGCAAAAATGCGGGCGGCACGATTGATTTGGGCAAAAATGATGAAATCCCTTCATCCTAAAAACGAGAAATCAATGGCGCTTAGGACTCATTCGCAAACGTCCGGCTGGAGTTTGACAGAGCAAGATCCCTTTAATAATGTGATTCGGACACTGATTGAAGCACATGCTGCAGCGATGGGTCATACCCAATCTCTGCATACCAATGCATTGGATGAAGCGATTGCCCTGCCAACGGATTTCTCAGCAAGAATTGCTCGGAATACACAGTTGTTTCTACAGGAAGAATCCGGAATTACCAATGTCATTGATCCATGGGCCGGGTCGTATTATGTTGAAAAGCTTACAGATGAATTGGTCATTCGAGCTTGGAAGCATATCGAAGAAATTGAGAGTCTCGGCGGGATGGCAAAAGCGATTGAAACAGGGCTTCCGAAAATGAAAATCGAAGAGGCAGCTGCCCGCAGGCAAGCACAGATCGATTCAGGGAAGGAAACGATTATCGGTGTCAATCGCTATCGACTCGAAAAAGAAGAAGCCATTGATATTTTAGATATTGATAATACGGCTGTTCGCTTGAAGCAAATTGAAAAATTAAATACTTTAAAAGCAAGCCGTGATGAACAAAAGGTGGAAGAAGCACTGAGAGCCTTAACTAGAGCAGCCGAAACAGGAGAAAGAAATCTGTTGGAGGCGGCTGTTCAGGCTGCAAGAGTGAGAGCGACGCTTGGGGAAATTTCCGACGCGATTGAAAAAGTAGCAAGCAGACATAAAGCGGTAATCCGCTCGATAAGTGGAGTTTATAGCGCTGCCTTTAGCAATGAAGAAGAGATAAACGAAGTGATCAAAATGACGGATGAATTCCTCGAAAATGAGGGAAGACGGCCGAGGATTCTGATTGCAAAAATGGGGCAGGATGGTCACGACCGAGGTGCGAAAGTCATTTCCACAGCATTCGCCGACTTGGGGTTTGATGTGGATATTGGTCCATTGTTTCAGACACCGGAAGAAACCGCAAGACAAGCTGTTGAAAATGATGTTCATGTAATTGGAATGAGTTCACTTGCTGCCGGACATAAAACTTTGCTGCCACAGCTTATTTCAGCATTAAAAAATCTGGGTCGGGACGATATTCTGGTTGTTGTTGGCGGGGTTATCCCGGCCCAGGATTATCAATTTTTATACGAAGAAGGAGCTTCAGCCATTTTCGGTCCCGGGACGATTATCCCGGTTGCTGCACAGAAAGTAATAAAGGAAATTTATAAACAACTCGGTTATGAGGAAGTGGCACAATAAATGGATGCGGATAAAAAACCGGAATGGAGCGACCCAAATGAACCGGATAAATGTTCAAGTGTCATAAGAAGAGGAAAAGAGCAAGAGGGACAGGCTGCTTCACTCCGGAAAAACATCCGTTTTCAAAAACGCAGGTCCTCTGAGCCTGCTGTTGAAGAATTATATACAGGGGTGTTAGCAGGAGACAGAGGCCTTCTTGCCCGTGCCATTACCCTGGTAGAAAGTAATGCTGAGCAGCATTTTCAAAAAGCACAGAACCTTCTTCAAAGGCTTTTACAACACAGCGGTAAGTCATTGCGAATTGGAATCACAGGTGTTCCCGGAGCAGGGAAAAGCACCTTTATTGAAACGTTTGGCACTTACCTGTGTGATCAGGGTTATCGGGTGGCAGTGCTGGCGATCGATCCAAGCTCCAGTATTAGTGGAGGCAGTATTTTAGGGGATAAAACGAGAATGGAACTTTTGGCTAGGAATCCTCGCGCTTTTATCCGTCCTTCTCCATCAGCTGGAAAGCTGGGTGGTGTCCACCGAAAAACAAGAGAAGCAATGCTGATTTGTGAGGCAGCGGGATTTGATGTGATATTAGTAGAAACAGTGGGTGTAGGACAAAGTGAAGTCATTATCAGAGATATGGTTGACTTTTTTCTGTTGCTTGTTTTAACCGGTGCCGGTGATGAATTGCAAGGAATGAAAAAAGGGATTATGGAACTGGCCGACGCCCTAATTGTTCATAAAGCAGATGGTGCCAATAAACAAAAGGCAGAACAAACAAGAAAAGAGTATAACCGGATTCTGCATTTCTTACAGCCGGCTACAAAGGGTTGGTCAACAAAGGCATACACTTGCTCATCGCTTAACGGTGATGGGATAGAAGGCATTTGGGAGGTACTTAAGTCTTTTGAAAGAAATGGAAAAGAAACGGGAGTTTTTGAAGATCGAAGAAAAGGGCAAAAAAGAGAGTGGATTTACTCCATGATTACCGATCAACTCCAATATAGTTTCTTTCACCATCCGGAAGTTAGACTAATGCTTCCTCAATTGGAAAATGAAGTGATGTCCGGGGAAAAAACAGTTGCATCTGCTGTCGAAAAACTTTTCCATGCTTTTTTATCCGGAAAAGAATAAAGCTGCCAATCCGGCAGCGTCTTTTTTATAAAAGTAGTAATAATAGAGAAAAAGAACATTTAATGAATTCTATCATCCTCATTTGAAAAAAACTTATTATTACTGTTATTATGTAGTTATATACATTTCTAAAGGAGTGATTTTATGAGCATGGATTTTAATTTTTTCATGAATGATATCGTTCGTCAGGCACGCCAAGAAATCGTGTCTGCCGGCTATAAAGAATTAACTACAGCAGCAGAAGTCGATGAAGCGCTTCAACAAAAAGGCACTACATTAGTAATGATCAATTCAGTTTGTGGCTGTGCAGGAGGTGTGGCACGTCCGGCGGCGGCACATGCCCTGCATTATGATAAGCGTCCGGATCATGTAGTAACTGTTTTTGCCGGGCAGGATAAAGAAGCAACAGAAAAAGCGAGAAGCTATTTTACCGGATATCCGCCATCCTCTCCTTCCTTTGCCATATTGAAAGATGGTAAGATTTGCTCTATGGTTGAAAGACACCAAATTGAAGGCTATGACCCGGCATCAGTTGTATCAAAACTGCAAAAAGAATTTGATCAATATTGTGAAGAAGTTTAATGTAATAGACTTAAAAAGGACTAATCTCTAAAAAATAGAGATTAGTTTTTTTTCGCTTTTTTATGAATGAATAAAAGAAAATAGAAGCAAACTAGGGAAAAAAAGGCAGGTGGAATCTTTGTTAAAAATCCTATCGCCGATCCTGATTGCTTTTTTCATCTCACCGCTATGGCCGCTTGGTCCCAATCCCTTGCCTGGAGCACCTTTCGTTATTGTTAACAAGAGTATAAACGAAATGGCCATTATTGACGATAACAAGGTCCAAACGGTAGTAAGCGTTGGAACTGGGAAAACACAAGAGCTAACACCGGAAGGACTTTTTACGATCACTGTGAAAGCCAAGAATCCCTACTTTCGACGAACCGATATTCCCGGCGGAGATCCCAAAAATCCACTTGGTGCCAGATGGATTGGCTTTGATGCAAAAGGGACTGATGGACGGATATACGGAATTCATGGGACCAACCAGCCCGCTTCTATAGGAAAATATGTCTCACAGGGGTGTATCCGCACCCAAAATGAAGTCATTTCATCACTGTTTCCTTTAATTCCGTTAGGAACGAAGATACTGGTGATTACTTCAAAAGAATCCTTTGAAAAGCTTGGAAAAGAGATGGGTGCCATAAAATGAAGAAAAGGGACTGTTTAAAATGCGACAGTCCCTTTTTATTTATATAATTTTATCGAATAAATTGAGCAATTCCGATAAGGAGGGTTGAGGCAAGCATAGCAAAAAGCATTAAAAAAACAATGATTTTTCGATTTTTCCGATTAGACAATAGTAGTACCTCCCTTATATTAAGTAAATTTATTTATATTTTACATGGAAAAGCCTAAATGAACAACTGAACAACTGAACAACTGCTCAATACATGAAGGATTTATGAATTTTTTATCGAATAGATTAATGTCGTAGTTATTTTAATATTGGAACAGAGGGGAAAACATGATTAAAAAAGTCGACCATATTGGAATTGCTGTTCGCTCATTTGAGAAAACGCTTTCTTTTTATACGGAGGTGTTAAATCTTCCTTTATTGGGGATTGAGGAAGTGGCAAGTGAAAAGTTAAGAGTGGCCTTTTTGCAGGCAGGAGAAACGAAACTTGAGCTGCTCGAGCCTTTATCAGAGGAAAGTACAGTAGCTAAATTTATTGAGAAACGTGGCGAAGGGATTCACCATATTGCTCTAGGTGTTGAATCAATCGAGGAGCGAATCAAGGAAATAAAGGAAAAAGGAATCCAAATGATACACGATCAACCTAAGCCGGGAGCCGGAGGAACTCATGTTGCCTTCATGCATCCTAAGTCAGCTTCAGGTGTTTTATTTGAGTTATGTGAAAAGAAAGGGAAGAAGGGATACCATGAGTGACATCTATGAAAAAATAAATGAGTTATATGATAAACGCAGAGAAGTTGAGCTCGGCGGCGGTGATGAGAGAATTGAAAAACAGCATGAAAAAGGAAAATTAACGGCAAGAGAAAGAATTGATTTATTAGTCGACAAAGGTACATTTATTGAATTAAATCCATTCATTGAACACCGAACCAATGATTTTGGCCTTGATGAACAAAAAGGGCCCGGCGATGGCGTTGTCACAGGCTACGGAAAAGTTAATGGCCGACCTATCTATCTTTTTTCTCAGGACTTTACAGTTTTTGGCGGTGCTTTAGGTGAAATGCATGCCAAAAAAATTGCCAATGTCATGGATTTAGCAGCTAAAAACGGGGCACCTTTTGTCGGATTGAACGATTCCGGAGGGGCAAGGATTCAAGAAGGTGTTGTCTCACTTGATGGCTACGGCCATATTTTTTACCGAAATGCCATTTATTCGGGCGTGATTCCACAAATATCTGTTATTATGGGTCCATGCGCAGGGGGAGCTGTCTATTCACCTGCGATTACTGATTTCGTGTTTATGGTAGAAAAGACCAGTCAAATGTTTATTACCGGCCCAAAAGTAATTGAAACGGTCACGGGTGAAAAAATTTCTGCGGAAGACCTTGGTGGAGCGAATGTCCATAACACGATCAGCGGAAATGCTCATTTTCAATCTGCTACAGAGGCAGAGGCATTAAAGCAGGTTCGCAAACTGTTAAGCTATCTTCCCCAAAATAATGAGGAAAAAACGCCTAGACTGGAGGTTCAGGACGAAGATGATTATCGTCCGGATTTAACAGAAGCAATTCCTTTTGATGCTGTTCGTCCATATGATGTCCGCAATGTCATTAACCAAGTGGCTGATAAAGATTCCTTTATGGAAATTCATAAGGACTTCGCGAAGAATATTGTCGTTGGGTTTGCGCGAATAAAAGGAGAGACTGTGGGTCTTGTCTGCAATCAACCAAAGGTGATGGCCGGCGGTTTGGATATTGACTCCTCCGATAAGGCTGCACGCTTTATCCGATTATGCGATTCTTTTAATATACCAATTATTACGTTTGAAGATGTAACGGGCTTTTTCCCGGGAGTTAAACAGGAACTGGGGGGAATCATCCGTCACGGTGCCAAAATATTATTTGCTTATTCAGAGGCAACAGTTCCGAAGCTGACGATTATTTTAAGAAAAGCATACGGCGGTGCCTATGTAGCCTTGAATAGTAAGTCGATCGGTGCAGATCTTGTTTTCGCTTGGCCTAATGCGGAAATCGCTGTTATGGGCCCACAAGGTGCGGCAAATATTATTTTTGCGAAGGAAATTCAAAATAGCGAGAACCCTGAAGTAGTTAGACAGCAGAAAATTGAAGAATATCGTGATAAATTTGCCAATCCATATGTTGCCGCAAGCAGAGGAATGGTGGATGATGTTATCGACCCAAGAGAAACGAGAATAAAAATCATTCAGGCACTGGAAATGCTGCTGAATAAAAAAGAGTCGAGACCCTATAAAAAACATGGAAATATCCCGCTTTAAACGTGAATCTTCTTTCTATTCGATATGAGAAAGGCTATACACATCTTTCATTTGATGATAGGAATGGGAAAAGGTATACTGAAATAGTGAGTAAAGTACATATTATGGAGGTTCGACAGATGATTAATCATGAACGTCTTTTGAATGAATTTTTGGAACTGGTACAAATTGACTCTGAAACAAAATTTGAAACTGAAATTGCCAAAGTACTGAAGCAAAAGTTTACTGATTTAGGCCTTGATGTTTTCGAAGACGATACAACTGCCCAAACAGGCCATGGTGCAGGTAATCTGGTCTGCACACTTGCTGCAACGAAAGAAGGGGTAGATCCAATTTATTTTACTTCCCATATGGATACAGTTGTTCCGGGCAAGGGCGTAAAGCCATCCATTAAAGACGGCTATGTGGTTACTGATGGTACAACCATTTTGGGTGCCGATGATAAAACCGGTTTGGCTGTTATGTTTGAAACAATCCGTGTGTTAAAAGAGCAAAATATTGAGCATGGAATGATCCAATTTGTCATTACAGTTGGAGAAGAATCAGGCCTTGTAGGTGCTAAAGCTCTCGATTCTTCATTGATGAAGGCGAAATATGGCTACGCGCTTGATAGTGATGGTTTAGTTGGTAACATTGTTGTAGCTGCACCGACTCAAGCAAAAGTGAAAGCCGTAATTTACGGAAAAACAGCTCATGCCGGTGTTGCTCCTGAAAAAGGGGTATCAGCTATCACTATTGCGGCCAAATCCATTGCTAAAATGCCGTTAGGAAGAATTGATGAAGAAACAACAGCCAACATCGGCCGGTTCGAAGGCGGTACACAAACCAACATCGTATGTGATCGCGTTGATATTTTAGCTGAAGCCCGTTCTCTAATTCCGGAAAAAATGCAAGCACAGGTTCAGAAAATGAAGGATGCATTTGAAACTGTGGCTGAGGAAATGGGCGGGAGAGCTGAAGTCAATGTTGAAGTCATGTATCCGGGCTTCAAATTTGGTGAAGGCGACTTGGTTGTAGAACTTGCCCGTAAAGCAGCGGAAAAAATAGGCCGCAGCTGTGAACTACAGCATAGTGGCGGCGGCAGTGATGCCAATGTCTTTGCCGGCTTTAACATTCCTACTGTAAACCTTGCTGTTGGTTATGAGGAAATTCATACAACAAACGAGCGGATGCCGATTGAAGAATTAAACAAGCTTGCTGAAATGACGATTGCGATTATCAATGAAGTAACAAATCAATAATTGGAGTTGAAGGAGAGCCGTTGGCTCTCCTTTTTGTTATACTTAAGTGAGAAATGTTTAAGGATGATCCTGCATGAAAGAAATGTATCCGAAAAACGGAAGAGTCATTTTACATGTTGATATGAATAGTTTTTACGCCTCGGTAGAAATGGCTTATGACCCTACACTAAAAGGCAAACCGTTAGCCATTGCCGGAAATGTGGAGGAGAGAAGGGGGATTATTGTCACCTGCAGCTATGAGGCAAGGAAATTCGGTGTAAAAACAACGATGCCGCTTTGGGAGGCAAAAAAGCTTTGTCCCGAGTTAATTGTAAAAACGCCTAATTTTGAGCGCTATCGAGCAGCTTCTATTGGCATGTTTGAAATTCTAAGAAATTATACAGAACTCGTCGAGCCGGTTTCCATTGATGAGGGGTATATGGATATTTCTGAATGCTACGAGTTTGGCAGTCCAATTGGCATAGCAGAAAGTATCCAAAAAAGAATCCTGGAACAGCTTGATTTGCCTTGCAGTATCGGAATAGCTCCGAATAAATTTTTAGCCAAAATGGCATCGGATATGAAAAAACCAATGGGGATTACAGTGTTACGCAAACGTGATATTCCGATAGTTCTCTGGCCATTAAATACAAACGAAATGCATGGTGTTGGGAAAAAAACAGCAGAAAAGCTAACCGTCATGGGGATAAATACCATCGGTGATTTAGCAAAAGGAAATGAAATTCAGCTCAAATCGCTGTTAGGTATCAATGGGATCCGCATCAAAGAGCGGGCAAATGGAATTGATAACAGGCAGGTTGACCCGGAATCAGTCGCAGATTTTAAAAGCATTGGTAATTCCACCACCCTTCCAAAAGATGCCGGCAACCAACAAGAGTTATTCCGTGTGTTGGAATCGTTAGCCGAAACCGTTTCCGTAAGACTAAAACGAAAAAATGTCCTCGCAAACACATTAGGAATCACTATCCGTTTTAAAGACCGAAAGACGATCACAAGAAGTAAGAAGCTTGCTAATTCCGTCAATCATAAAGAAGACATAACTGCAATTGCAAAGCAGCTGTTTTTAAAGCATTGGAACGGGGATTCAGTAAGGTTGTTAGGTATTACAGGCTACGATCTAGTCGAACATGATTTAGCCTATAAACAGTTGGATTTATTTTCGTTTGAAAAAGATGCTAAACAAGAACCATTAATTAAAACTCTCTCTAATCTTCGTGAGAAATACGGGAAAAATATCATTGAAAATGCAGGAACAAAAAAGGTGGATCCGGATCATAATGTAGGAACGGATACCAGCTTCAATAAAGATTTTCTTCGATCCTTCCCTAATAGTAATAAGGAAGAATAAAAAAGCTCCTCTTTGCTTGCAAAAACAAAGCGGAGCTTATTTATTTTTATTTACACATATCTACTTCCAAATCCGTAACAGGCCACCAGAAGTAACCGTCTTTTTCGAGAAGCTCATCTGCCGCTTTTGGTCCCATTGTTCCTGATTGGTAGTTTGGAAAGCTATCAGCAGCTTTTGTTTTTTGCCAAACTTCAGAAATTTTATCGACAAAGTTCCAGGAATAAGCAACTTCGTCCCAATGGGTGAAATTCGTTGCATCACCGCGCATACAATCGTATAGGAGCTTTTCATAACCTTCAGGGGTGTTCATTGCATGAATACCTGTATTGGCAAAGCTTAGTTTAACCTCTTGTGCGTCCAGGTGCCCCCCTGCTTTTTTGGCGTTTAGATGAAGGGTGATTCCCTCTTCCGGTTGGATATGAATGACAAGCAGGTTTGGATTCAACATTTTTTCTGTTTGGTAGTATAAATTCATTGGAATATCTTTAAATTGAACAACAATTTTCGTCGATTTTCTTGTCATTCTCTTTCCGGTTCGAATATAGAAAGGAACACCCGCCCAACGGAAATTATCGATCATTATTTTTCCGGCAACAAACGTTTCCGTATTTGAATCCTTTTCTACCATCGGTTCATCGCGATACTTTGGAACCTGTTCATCTTCGATCGTACCTTCCCCATATTGTCCGCGAACAAAGTAATCTTTTACTTGCTCACCTTCGACAGTTCGTAAGGCCCGAAAAACCCTTACTTTTTCTGAGCGAATTTCATCAGTTGTTAACTTGATTGGTGGTTCCATGGCAAGTAATGCAACCATTTGCATCATATGGTTTTGCAACATATCCCGTAAGGCTCCGCTCGATTCATAATAACGTCCGCGTTCTTCTACCCCAAGGGTTTCGCTGGAGGTTATCTGGATATTAGAGATGTAGCGGTTATTCCATAACGGTTCAAAGATGGCATTTGCAAACCGGATAACTTCAATATTTCGAACCATTTCCTTACCCAAATAGTGATCGATACGATAAACTTCACTTTCAGAGAATGCTGTTCTTATTTGTTTATTTAATTCTTTTGCAGATTCTAAATCATGACCGAATGGCTTTTCAATTACAAGACGTTTATAGCCTTTTACATCTGTTAACCCGTCTGATTTTAAATGCAGAGCGATTGGGCCGAAAAATTCAGGTGCCATGGCGAGATAAAAAATACGGTTACCTTTAAGACTGTAATGATCATCTATTTGATCAGCTAAATTTTTTAACGCAGCGTAGGAGTTAGAATCGGCCACATCATGTGAATGGTAGGAAAAATGCGAAATAAATTCATCAATATTTTCATCTTTTTTTAATGCTGTTAGAACGGAGTCTTTCACTGATTGTTGAAATTCTTCATTTGAAAGTGATCTTCTTGCGACACCAATTACAGCAAACTGTTTGGTCAATCTACCTTTTTCGAATAAACGGTAAAGGGAAGGAAACAACTTTCGTTTTGCTAAATCTCCTGTTGCCCCAAATATCATGATTAATGAAGCCATACTTTTTTCCATGCTTTAAAAACCTCTTTTCTTGTACCTTTTATGTATGTATTTGTGAAAAATGTAGCATACCTTAACAAGTATTAAATTTTATCGGTTTCCTTTAGATTTCGCAAATATAATGCAATGCATGTATCGAAAAAAGTTCTCCATAAAAGTAAATTCAACCCGAAAGCAAACGGATTTTATTTATGATATAGTAATGAATATCGATTGAACGGTGAAGAGAGGTATATCAAGTGGATATTTTTTTCTTAGGAACAGGTGCCGGGATGCCGGCTAAGCTTCGCAATGTCACATCAATTGCCCTGAAATTGCTGGAGGAGCGGGGGGAAGTCTGGTTATTCGATGCAGGGGAGGCAACACAACACCAAATTTTACATACATCGATAAGACCGAGGCGTATTGAAAAAATTTTTATTACTCACCTTCATGGTGACCATATTTATGGATTGCCCGGCCTGTTATCAAGCCGTTCGTTTCAAGGAGGGGAGTCTGAAGTTACGGTATACGGGCCGAAGGGCATTAAGGAATATATTAATGTCAGTCTCTCTATCAGCCAAACGTATTTAAAATACCCCTTACATATCATTGAAATTGAAGAAGGGATTATTTTTGAGGATGAACAGTTTCTGGTTGAAACTCTCCCTTTAGACCATGGTATTCTATCCTACGGATATCGGATTGTAGAGAAGGACAGGCCGGGGACACTCCTTGCTGATAAGCTTATTGAAGCTGGGATCCGACCGGGTCCGATTTTTAAAAAAATAAAAAACGGAGAAACGGTTACCCTTGAAGACGGTAGAACCATCGAGCCGGCAGATTTTCTTGGTCCTGTACAAAATGGAAGAATTGTGACGATTCTCGGAGATACAAGATATTGTGAAAACGCCGTAACACTCGCAAAAAATGCAGATTTATTGGTTCATGAAGCAACTTTTTCAAAAGGGGAAGAAAAGCTCGCCTTTGATTATTTTCATTCAACGACCCATCAGGCTGCAAAAATAGCGAGTCAGGCTAATTGTAAACAGCTTTGTCTGACCCATATTAGCTCACGTTATGACCGAATTGCTTGGCGAGAATTGGCAGAAGAAGCGAGAGAATTATTTTCGAATACGGAAATTGCTGAGGACTTTAAAGAGATTACCCTTCCGTTAAAATGAAAAAAAGCACTTACCTTTTATGAAGAGGTGAGTGCTTTTTTCCATATTTTTAAAAATTCCAACCTCGCTCATATTGTTTTGGCCCTTCAATGCTAACACCAAGCTCTTTTGCAGCTGTACGCGGCCAGTAGGGATCGCGCAGTAATTCACGGGCTAGAATGATTAAATCCGCTCTTTCATTCCCCAAAATTTCTTCTGCGTGTTTCGGAGAGGTAATTAATCCCACTGCACCAGTTGGAATATTAGCCCCATTCTTAATTATTTCGGAGAATTTCACCTGGTAACCTGGGTAGGAATGAATATGTGCTGGGACAACTGCGCCTGAGCTGACATCAATTAAATCAACGCCTTGTTCCTTCATCCATCTGCAAAATGGAACATAATCCTCTGTTGTCAGCCCTTCCTCGTGGTAATCGTTAGCCGAAACCCTTACAAACAATGGACCGTCCCAAACCGTTTTGACGGCATCAATTATTTCACGGAGGAGGCGGTAGCGATTTTCAGCTGAACCGCCGTATTCATCCGTTCTTTTATTTGATAAAGGAGATAGAAATTGATTAATCAGATATCCGTGGGCACCGTGAAGTTCAATCACATCAAAACCGGCTTTTGCAGCCCGTTCAGCCCCTTTTTTAAATGACTCTATCGTTTCTTCGATATCCGTTTTTGTCATTTCCTTCGGTGTTTTCATTTTTTCATTGAATGCCAAGGCAGAAGGTGCGATAATTTCGCCTTCTAAAACTGCTTTTCTGCCTGCATGAGCAAGCTGGATTCCAATCTTTGCTCCGTGCTCTTTGACAAGCCCGACGAGTTCTTTGAATCCCTCGGTATGATCATCACTCCAGATGCCTAGATCCTGCGGCGAGATCCTGCCTTGAGGTGTAACGGCAGTTGCTTCAACAATTATGAGCCCCACCTGTCCGACTGCTCTCGTTGTATAATGAGTGCGGTGCCAGTTCTGCAGGCGGCCGTCCTCTGTGTGGCTTGAATACATGCACATGGGAGCCATCACGATTCTATTTTTAAACGTGACCCCTTTTATTGTATAGGGAGAAAATAATTTTGCCTGCATTAAAGAGCCCTCCTAATCCATATGGTTAAACAATTTAAAGTATATCAAAGGACTTTTAATAATAAAATATTCCAGCTTTACTCATTTTCTCTCAGATCCCTTAACCTGTATGTTGTACCCCGCCACACGATGCCTCCCCGCTTAAAAGTCAGAAAGCTTGCGCGAATAATTGAATAGATAAACAGTAAAGCAGTGATTGGAAAAACAAAAAACAGAATAGGGGAGAACAGGGTCATTCTTTTAATAATCATCACGTAAAGAATTCCACTGCCCAAAATATTCCCCAGGCTCAATAGTGCGATGGTTTTGTTAGTTGAAAAAACAGTCACAAAGGGGAGAACATGTGTGAGAAAAACTCCCAAAATAGCGAAAAGTACCATGCTGATTCGATAATTTAATCCTGCAAATGTATTCTTTTCAAGTCCGACAAATGCTTCTTTCAAACTGCCATACCATTCAACTTCCATTAGCCTGAGAGCTGTAACAATTCTTTGTCGGTATCCGGCCTTCTTCATTCTCATTCCCAGCTGTAAGTCATCATCGGGGCGCATTTTTATTTTTTCGTGTGTCCCGAATGCTTCATAGGCTTGTTTAGAAACGAGGTTAAATGCGCCAATTCCCGTTCCGGTTTTGGACTTTGGGTTATTCGCCAGCCATGGGCGCTTAAAATAGGAAAATCCGAATAAGAAAAATGCGACAAACGATTTCAGCCAAAATTCCCTGGCATTTAAATTAGGTGCTGCCGTTAAATGGTCGAGTTGGTGTTGACCAAAGTAATGGAGTGCTTTTGCAAAAGCCTCTCGCTCATAGTTAACATCTGCATCTGTAAATAATAGCCATTTACCGTTGGCGTACAGACTGCCTGAATATAAGGCATGGTTTTTTCCAAGCCAGCCTTCCGGCAATACATTTATATGAATAACCTTTATTCTCTGATCTTCCTTTTTTAATTCATCCATAACATGGCCTGTTCTATCAGTCGAACGGTCATTCACGAGGATCCATTCTACATTGGTATAGGTTTGTTTTAGCTGACTATGGATACTGTTACTAATTTGCTTTTCTTCATTTCTTGCTGCAACGATAACCGACAAAAGCGGGCCCTTCCTCAAGGATTCTTCCGTTTCCAAAGAATCTAATTTCCTTAACCCAAATAGGGCATCTACAAGAAAGAAAATCCAAACCAGAATCCCTATCGTGAGTAAAACGGTTAACATAACTTAACACTTCCCAGCCCTTTTTTTTACAGTTTAAAGTAAAAAGAGCCAAACATCCAATTTAGGAAGGCTGTTCTGCAGCGAGCTGTGAACATAATGCCTCGCCCATTTTTTTCGATTGGGCAGTAGCCGCTTTGATACAAGCAATAAATGCTTCCTGAACGCCTTTTTCTTCGAGAATTTTAATCCCTGCTTCTGTTGTGCCGCCGGGACTTGTTACATCCCGCCTGAGTTGCTCTGATGTTTTTGTTGATTTCTTTACCATCTCTGCTGCCCCGATTAACGTCTGGACAATCAGCTCCTGTGCCATTTGTTTTTCAAGTCCAACCTCAACTGCGCTATTTTCCATCGCTTCAATCAGATAATAAATATAAGCCGGTCCGCTGCCGGATAGTCCTGTTACCGCATCAAGCTGTTCCTCTTCAACAAAGGTGGTCAAACCTACAGTCCCGAAAAGTTTTTTCGTTTTCTTGATTTGGTCTTCAGAGACTCTGGTATTCACGGCAACAGCTGTGGCCGATTTGCCTACCGTTGCTGAAGTGTTTGGCATGGCCCTAACAATTGAGAGAGGTTTTTTCGCTAATGTCTCGATTGCATTCATTGATACACCTGCTAATACAGAAATCAGGAGCATTTGCTCCGTTAAGTGCCCGCGAACTTGATGGATGGCTGACGCTGCGTCCTTTGGTTTCATCGCTAAGACCACGATGTCAGCCCCGTCAAAGAATTCGTTTAAATCATAGGTGCTTTTGATACCATATCGCTCGCGAAGAGAAGATAATTTTTCCGCATTACTATTGTTTGTAACCCAAATATTTTTCTTATCGATTAAATCATTTTCGACGATTCCTGAAATAAATGCTTCTGCCATTGACCCTGCGCCAACAATTGCTATTTTGTTCATGATAACTCCTCCTTTTAGTTTAAAACGACAAAAAGACCCTTCATCCATAAAGGACGAAAGGTCTATCTTCCGCGGTACCACCTTCATTTACCCTAATTAAAAAACCGATTTAATAAGGGTTCACTCAACTCCGATAACGTCGGGAATACGTTAGGTTTTCCTAAGTGCTCATAAGGTAGGTTCAATGATCAAGAGGGCGGTGAAGACTCTCAGCCTTTGGACTTCACTCTCTTTCGCCATTTTTCATTTACTGGTCTTACTCATCGCTTTTTCGAATCAAATTTTACTAGTGATTATGCTTGAAAAATAGCCTGTCTGTCAAGGGGTAAATTCGCTGAATTTTTTATTTTTTCTAAAAAATTATGCAGAAATAATGACAATCGTTCTAAAAATCGGTAAACTTTAATTTATATATTAATTGACACATAATTCTTACATACATGGAATTTAATATCTTTATATAAAAATAACGTTAGGGGGTTTTTTTATGACAGAATGGAAAGACGGAATTGCCAAGATCACTTTACCGACACCTTTTCCAGTTGGGGATGTAAATGTTTATTTAATTAATGGAGAGCGGTTAACGCTTGTTGACGTCGGGCCGAAAACAGAAGAATCGTGGAAGTCCCTCACCGGACAAATGGCCGATTTAAATTTGAGTCCCGCTGACATTGAGCAGGTGGTTCTTACTCATCATCACCCTGACCATGTTGGAATGCTTGATTTTTTTCCGGACTCGTTAGAAGTGTACGGTCATCCGTTGAATGAACGATGGATCCATCCGACGGAGGTTTTTCTTCAGGAGCAGGAGGATTTTTTTCGTGGGCATTTTCGTGAATTCGGTCTGCCTGAGGAATATTTACCGCTGCTTTCTTTGCTAAGAAAATCGCTGAAGTATTCATGCAACCGTTCGCTGACGGGTCAGCTTGTGGAAGGTATGAGGCCACAAGGACTCAGCGACTGGCAGGTAATTGAAACACCAGGTCACGCCCAAAGCCAAATTGCTCTGTTTCGCGAAACGGATGGAATTATGATTGGCGGAGATCTTATTCTTGCTCATATTTCACCGAATCCTTTACTTGAACCGCCTGCACCGGGTGAAAAGGAAAGGCCGAAACCGCAGCTGCAGCATAATCACTCGATGAAAAAACTGCTTTCTTATCCGATTTCCCTCGTATATACGGGGCACGGCGATGAGGTCTATCAGTTATCTGACCTGATTGAAAAAAGGCTAACCCGTCAGCACGAGCGGGCCATGATGGTCCATAATTGGCTGAAGGAAGAGCAGCTCACCGTTTTTGAAATTTGCAAACGTCTTTTTCCGTCTGTCTATCAGCGTGAATTGATGCTGACGATATCGGAAACAGTCGCCCAGCTTGACTATTTATCATCTATCGGGGAAATTAGTAGTAAAAACGATCAGCCCGTCCTCTATCTGTCTCGGTAGATAGGCTAATGGATTGGGTAAAAACGGGTCAAGGAAGACGGGATGATATGGTAAGAGAACAATTAAAAGGTAAAAATATCGTCATTACCGGGGCATCGGGAGGAATCGGAGCGGAAATTGCTAAGCTATGTGCGGCTAGCGGTGCCAATCTTGTTTTGCTTGCACGGAGCATCGGTAAGCTTCAACTGCTTCAAGGGGACCTACAGAAAAGGCATTATGTTAAAGTTGATGTGTTTCAGCTTGATGTGTCTGATACCGAACAGGTACAGAAAGTCTTTGGTGAGATTTTTGCATCGGTTGGATATATAGATATCCTTGTAAATAATGCAGGCTTTGGCGTTTTTCGGGAAGCCCATGAAGTAACAATCGACGAAATTAAAGGGATGTTTAATGTGAATGTGGTCGGGTTAATGGCATGCACGAGTATGGTATTGCCGAAGATGCGCGAAAGACGCTTTGGCCATATTATAAATATTGCATCCCAGGCGGGGAAAATTGCCACGCCAAAATCAAGCGTGTATTCTGCCAGCAAACACGCCGTCCTTGGATACACGAATTCACTTAGGATGGAGCTTGCCGATTACAATGTACTAGTTACTTCCGTGAATCCCGGGCCGATTGCTACCAATTTTTTTGAAATTGCCGATGAAAAAGGCACGTATGTAAAAAATGTTCAAAAATTTATGCTCAAGCCTCAATATGTCGCGCAGAAGGTGGTTGATTCTATGCTCACGAAAACAAGGGAGATTAATTTGCCGCGTTGGATGAACATGGGGAGCATTGTCTATGTGCTTTTTCCACGGCTGTTTGAGCGGATTGGCAGGAGCGTTTTAAATCAAAAATAATGTTCTCTCCAGCCTCTTTTTAGGGGCTTTTTATTTGACCAAATTATCCTGTTAAAAACTCATATACCATATCATTGACTACTTCATATAAATCCGCCGCCGGTTCTGCTTCCTTTGTTTTAAGAATAAGATTGGTCAGTTCCTCTAAATCTTTTTCACCAATCGGCATGGTATCAGATTCATAATATTGTTTTAAACAATTTTTAATCATTTTGGTAATCAGCTTTTTCTCCATTTAAAGCACCTCTCACCGATTATACCGCATTTTTGACCATTTACCATATTGGAAAACTGTCATAAAATTCCCATTGAATACGAACGCATATTCGCTTAAGATAGTGAATATACTACTACAGAACTTATGTTCGTTAAAATGCGTTTGTTGGGGGAAAAAGTATGGTCGATTACAGCATAGTACCGCAAAATAAAATTTTATGTGTCGACATGAAGAGCTTCTATGCAAGCTGTTCGGCTATCATGCTTGGCCTGGATCCTTTGAATTGTTATTTAGCTGTTTGCGGCAACAAAGAGCGGCAGGGAAGCGTGGTCCTTGCTGCCTCGCCGCGTCTGAAAAAAGAATTCGGAATCAAAACCGGCTCGCGGATGTTTGAAATTCCGAATGACCCGCAGATTCAGATTGTCGAGCCCAGTATGGCAACTTATTTGCGCATTTCTACCGAAATTACCCGTGTTTTTAACCGTTATGTTCCAAAAGATGCCCTCCATACGTACAGTGTGGATGAAAGCTTCATTAAAGTCGATGGTGTCATTCATTTGTGGGGAGATGCTACAACCATCGCCCAAAAAATAAGGGATGATATCGAGCGTGAATTCCAGCTGCCATGTGCCGTCGGGATTGGTCCCAACATGTTAATGGCGAAGCTTTGTCTCGATCTTGAGGCAAAGAAACATGGAATTGCCGAATGGACGTATGAAGATGTGCAGACGAAGCTTTGGAATGTTTCACCGCTTAGGGAAATGTGGGGAATCGGCAGACGTGTTGAAAAAACATTAAACGGAATGGGAATCTTCACTGTCGGTCAGCTGGCCCGATATGATTTAGAACAATTGGAAAAGAAATTCGGAATCATGGGGAACCAGCTTTATTATCATGCCTGGGGAATCGACCTTTCAGAGCTGGGTGCACCGATTATCCAAGGGCAAATCAGCTTTGGAAAAAGCCAAATTCTCCTCAGGGATTATAAAGAGGAAGAGGAAATTAAGCATGTGATTTTAGAAATGTGTGAGGAAGTTGCCCGACGTGCGAGAACGCATCGAAAGGCGGGAAGGACGATTAGTCTTGGAATCGGCTACAGCCAGGATGAGTTTGGCGGGGGCTTTCATCGCGCGCGGACCATCAAGCAGCCAACGAATGTAACGATGGACCTTTACCGTGTTTGTCTCGAATTATTTCATGAGCATTATAACGGAAAAACGGTAAGGCAAATTTCGCTTGCGATTGGAAACATTGTCGATGACAGTGAACTCCAGCTTGACCTTTTTGACATGGGTGCCTATAAAAGGCGGGAGCTTGGCTATGTGGTGGATTCTGTCCGCAAACGCTTTGGATCAGGTTCCCTGCTACGCGCTGTTTCTTATACGGCATCAGGAACAGCCAAACATCGGGCAACGTTGGTTGGCGGGCATAAAATGTAATGGAGAAAGAAGGGAGACGAATGATTCGTGACCGCGGGAGAATCAAATGGACGTCGATGATGCTTCCGGAGCATGTGAAATTGCTCAGGGACTGGGTAAAGGAAGATAGATATGAAGACAAGAAAGAAATGGATGAACAGCAGCTGGAGCTCATGAACGACACCTTATCTGAAGCAATCGAATTTGATCAATTTGTTGCGATCACGCATTATCGAAATCGAAATTATGAAATCGTAATAGGGAAAATTCATTACTGGGATGAAACAGCGGGGAAGCTCCATGTCGTCGACCGGTTTGAGGAGGTACACCGCATTCCAATTGGTGCCATCGCTGACATCAGGCTTTCCGATTAAGGAGCAATAAAAAGAGCAGTCATCGAAAGCTGCTCTTCACATCTTATTCCTCTTTAGGAACCCGTACTTGAGATTCAAATTTTCCTTTATGCGAGCCGTCACAAAAAGGTTTATTATTAGATAGGCCGCAGCGGCAAAGGGAAAAGGATGGCTTTGTTGTATAGACATTGCCTTCTCCATCTAACAATTCAACATCACCGGTAATTCTAAGTGAACCGTTATCGTTTACTTTAATTTGAACTTTTGACATCTCCAACACCCCTTCAATAAATATTCATCATCTCTCCTGAGATTAACTGGAAAGAGAGGAAAATGCAACCCGTGACCCGGGATAAGCAAAAAAATAAGAATTTAAAAAAACATATGATAAAATCATCATATGCAAAGAGAGGGGTGCTTTTACGTTGGAAATAGTAATAACCGAGGCGGCAGCTGAAAAAATTAAGCTGAGAACAGAAGGCCGGGAAGGCTTTTTAAAACTAAAATACGATACGGACGGCTGCGGCTGTGCGGTAAACGGTGTAGCAGCATTGTGGTTTGTATCAGAAATAGAGGATACCGATATCGCTATTGAAACAAACGACAGAACTATTTATGTAGAAAAATCAAAGACTGTCTTCTTTGATGAGCAAATGAAAATTGACTTCTCTAATAGCTCAAATTGTTTTCAATTAAAAAGCCCGCAACAAATCTTAAATGGGCACATGAGCCTTGTGATTAAAGAAAAAACAGACTGAACCTATTTGGACAGTCTGTTTTTAAATAGATAAAGATTCATGGAAAACATATTTTTGTAAAAATTCATCAATGACCCGTTCATAATCGGCACGGTTTTCGTTGAAAGACTGGGCGTGCCGGCCGTTTGCTGCCAGAAAAAGCATTTTTGGAGCCTTTGTGTGCGCAAATAAATCTTCACTCATTGTCGGTAGAATAAAATCATCCTTCTGACTGTGAATGAACAGAATGGGATGTTTAATATTATCAATAACCGAAATCGGTGAAACATGCCGGATGGAATATTTGTCACGGACGCGCAAGAAAACATCCGCAATCGGAAGTAATAGCCTCGGTGCAATCTTCATTTCCTTTTTTAGACGATAGGCCAGTTGAGCTCTAAAGTCTGAAAAAGGACAGTCCGCAATATAAAAATCAGCTCCATCCTCAAGAATTCCTGCATACAGCAGCATGGTCGCCGCCCCCATTGATTCACCGTGAATCCCAAGTTCGAGATTGGGCCCTTTTTCTTTTTTTAGCCAGTCGACGACTGACTTTAGATCGAATTTTTCATAATGACCATAACTTGTGGTTTTTCCCCCGGATTCGCCGTGGCGCCGGTGATCATAAATTAAGGCATTAAAGCCGCGCTCTAAGAAAAGGTTCATATATTTAATCGAATTTACTTTTGTTTCTGTTACACCATGGGAAATAATAATATAGCGATTTGACCGATACGGTTCAACAAGTAGGGCTTTGATGGTGTAGCCAAAAGGTGAAGCAATGGCAATCTCTCGCTTTGGAAGTGACGCAAATTCATCGGGTTTATATCTTCCGGCTTCCTTTTCCCGTTCTAAAATAAACGTTTCATCCTTCTTTTTCATATACATCAAGCGGTTAGTAAAATAAATACCGAGGACCAGCCAAAAAAACAGTAAAATAAATAGGGCCCGAAATGTCTTCCTCAAAAGACGGCACCTCCTATAGGCTTTCTATAAAATATGACGTCATCGAACTTAATTTTCTTATAACATGAAAAAAGCCGCTGACTCAAATGAGCGGCTTTATGTGAAAGGTAAAAATTACGACTGTTCCGAATTCTGTCGCTTCGTTGGGTGGAGTGCTTTTTCGAGTTCTTCTGCAGCAATCATCCTCTTGCCCGTACCGGCTGAATCTGAATAATTTTTTCCTTGTTGGCTGAATCCTTTATCCCGTTTTTGGCTCATGGTCAGTCTCCCTTCGAAGTGGTTACATCTAATAAGATGCATTAATTGAAGACTGATTATTCATGAAAACCTGGGCCTAAACAGTTTGGAAATGACGCCGATAATATCCGCTTTTAATCTGTCTTGATAAATAAGGCCGAACGATTTCAATAGCGTTAACGAGCTTATTAAGATTAACACCGGTATGAATTCCCATTCGTTCAAGCATATAAACAACATCCTCAGTCGCCGCATTTCCCGCAGCCCCGGGTGGAAACGGACAGCCGCAAAGTCCGCCTGCAGAAGTATCAAAGCGCCCGCGGGCCAACTTCAATAATTGTTACTTTTAGGCAAATTTAGCATCATTTTCTCCCTCCTATATTCATACTTTCATTGTAGAAGCGGTAATTTCTAAAAAGCAAGAATAAATGAAATTTTGACAAAATTAGAGGGTTTTTAAAGTTTACAGGAGAAAGTAATAAAAGTATTATAGGAGACTTTAGCCTGGTAAGGGCATGGAAGGGCGATCGGATGGGAAATCTCATTCCACAAAACAGCGAAAAACTTTAATCCGATGATTGCGGCAGCAGGAAAAGTGACCATTGCTGAGGTAGAAAACCTTTTCGAAATCGGCGAGCTTGATCCTAATTTTATTCATACACCAAGTGTTTATGTTCAATCCATTATTGAAGGCAAACAGGAAAAACGAATTGAGAGATTGACTGTTAGAAAATAGAGTCGGGGAAGGAGAGACATTATGGCGAATGAGAAGGCCTCTGCCAGAGTGAGAATTGCGATAAGAGCAGAAAAGGAAATTGAAAATGGCTATTATGTAAACCTGGGAATTGGCATGCCAACCCTTGTAGCTAATTATATATCGGGTAATAAGCAGGTGGTCCTGCAATCGGAGAATGGGCTTCTTGGAATTGGACCTTACCCGAATGAAGAAGAGGTAGATCCTGACTTAATCAATGCTGGCAAAGAGACAGTCACAGCCATTAGTGGTGCAGCCTATTTTGACAGCGCCGAATCGTTTGCGATGATTCGCGGAGGACATATTAATTTGGCCATCCTAGGCGGAATGGAAGTATCGGAAACCGGTGATCTGGCAAACTGGATGATTCCCGGAAAAATGATAAAAGGTATGGGCGGAGCAATGGATCTTGTGCATGGTGCACGGAAAATTATTGTGATCATGGAGCATGTAACTAAAGCAGGCGAATCGAAGATTTTAAAGAAATGCACCCTTCCATTAACCGGAAAAGGAGTCGTTAACCGCATCATCACGGAGCGCGCTGTAATGGATGTGACTGATTCCGGGTTGAAGCTTATCGAAGTAGCAAAGGGATTTACAGTTGAGGAGGTAGTTCATTCAACAGAAGCTGCCCTAACTGTAGATGAAAACGTAGTATTAGAAGCATATTAGTATAATAAAAGCAGGCTGTTTTATGTGGAATAGCCTGCTTTTTATCGATTAATGAGGTGCCTGTGCCGAATCTTGCTGTGCAGCTTGTTTTTTCTTATAGGCAGCTGCATCAAACCGTGCGGAACCTGCAAACAGCGCCGCTAGCAGTCCAAAAACGGCAGCGCCGACTAAGAACCAAAATCCAAGATGGATCGAGTCTCCAAGAGCATTTTTTAACATTGTTAAAACTTGCCCCGGAATCTGACCTCCTGCACGCAGAAGGACTTGCGGATTGGTGAACATCTCCAATTTTTCAATGGGAATCCCTAGTTTAGGAGCACCGCTTTGAATCGCTGATTCCATATGACGGTTAACCAGGGCCGCCATAATCGCGGTGCCAAAAACGCCGCCGATGGACCGGAAGAAGGCAACCGTTGAAGTGGCGATTCCTTGATACCGCTCCTCTGCAGAAACTGTCACAGCGGTTTGAGTAATCGGCATCAAAATCCCGATACCTGCTCCAATGACAACCATATCCAACCTCATCATCCATTTATTAGCTTCCAAAGACATGCCCGTCATGAAAAATAATCCGGCTCCGGCAATAATCATCGAAGCCAGCATATTGGCTCTCCAGCTTAATCTTGTCATCGTAAAACTGCTGATTGAGGCACCAATCATCACGGAAAACATCATCGGCGTTACCGCATTTCCGGCATCACTGATATCGCCGCCCAGCCCGCCTTGCACAAAGATGGGGATATATAACAGGGCACCGAACATAACGACTCCTTGGATAAAGGTTACGAGACTTGAAGCAGCAATGACGCGATTTTTAAACAACCCTAGCGGTAAAATCGGTTCGTTTACTTTCATTTCTGTAATAAAGAAGAAAATAATACTGACTGCACCAAGAGCAAATAATCCAATGATTTGCTTGGATGACCAGCTATAATCAACTCCACCCATTTTTAATGCAAGTAAAATCGAAATCGTTGAAATGACTAATAAAATCGATCCTAAGTAATCAATATACTTCTTTTCTTCCCTTTTTTGCTCAAATAAGGCCAGAGAAAGAATCACAAACGAGACAATCCCTAATGGCAAATTGATGTAAAAATTCCAGCGCCAGCTAAAGTGTGTCGTAATAACTGACCCTAATGTCGGTCCAACAACAGAACTTAATGCAAACACACCCATAAACAATGCCTGAAATCTTCCAGCCTTATCCTGAGGCATTAATCCGAAAATTAACGTAAAGGTGATTGGCATCAAAAAGCCGGCGCCGATTCCTTGAATACCTCGAAAAATAATCAGCTGTTCCATGGTTGTGGATGCTCCACACAGGGCAGAGCCTCCAAGAAACAGTAAAAGACCGATTAAATAGAATCGTTTTCTCCCATACATATCAGATAACTTCCCAACAATCGGCATGATGGCAGTTGAGGCAAGCATGTAGATGGTGAATACCCAGGAGATCATATCAAGACCTCCTAATTTTTCGACAATCGTAGGTAATGCCGTTGTGACGATTGTTTGATCAAGTGATGATAAAAACATACTGAGAAGCAATGCACCCATAATCCAGTTAACGCGATTGATTTGACCGGATTTCCCCATTTACAATCTCCCCTTTTAAATTAATAAACCGTTAAACAATACATCAATTGTTTGCTGAATATAAGCATTTGTTTCAGCCGATTCGGGACTCCTTCCACTTCCTGTCATTGTGAACATAGCCCCTGAAATTCCACCCCAAAAAATTTGCGAAAAGAGATAAGGATCTCCAATTCGTATCAGCCCTTGTTCCATTGCATCTGCAAATGTGTCAGCTAACGGCTGATGGATATTAGTGGTAAAGTTTTTAGAAATTTCATCTCCCCTTTCTCCAAATACAGCAGGAATATCCTGGTACAGATCACGAAAGAAATGTACCATGGACGGGTCTTGGGCAGCAGTATGCAAATAATGCAGTGCATATTGCTGTAATCTTTCCAGTGGCGGCTCTGTAGTTTTCAATCGGGCACTTACAAATTGGATAGCAGCGGTTAGAGCTCCCTCAAATAAAGTTTGAAATAACTCATACTTATCCTTGTAATAGTAATAAACAAGCCCGCGGGCAATCCCCGCTTTTTTGGCAATCTCGCCAATTTCTGTACTCAAAAACCCTTTTTCTATATACACTTCACGGGCTGCCTCCAAAATTTGCCGGATTCGCTGCTGTCTAATTTCTTCATTTTGTTCAGGTGTTCGTGGAGACACATTTTTCACTCCTTTTTAAATTAACATCTGTGTCAATTTAAAATATATGTTAATTTGACACGTGTGTCAATTTAAAAAATGAAATTTAATGAATTTTTTCCATAAATTGTTTGTATGCGCAGTTTTTTAGGAGGAGGAAAGGCCGAAATGGTATAATATTAATGAATCGTGTTTAAAGGAGTGGCGAAAATGAAAAAACATTCGAAACAAAAAAATCAATCAACTAAACCGAAAAAAGATGAATCGGCGGTAACGCTTAAGGATATTCTCAATCCCGATTTAATGAAGCAGCTAAAAGAACAACAGGAGCAGCTTAAAGCAGTGGAAGAGAAAAGAAAAGAAGAAGAGGAGCAAAGAAAGAGAGAAGAGCGGAGATTAAAAGAAAAGAACAAATCATTTGAAGAGTTATTGAACGAAAGCGGGATGAACTGGAAGGAGTTTAAATAAATAAGAATGAAAAAGGAGAGTCGCGATGACTCTCCTTTTTCAACGATGTTCTTTATAGGTGGCTACCTTTGATAGTTTCTGAATAACCGCAATTTCTTCGTCAGTCAGTGACCGGCTTCGGACAGCATCGGCATTACTTCTAATCTGTTCAGGACTGCTTGCGCCCGCAACAATAGAAGCCACAGCAGGGTTTGCCAGATTATATTGAAGAGCAACTTCTGTTAATGAGCGGGCGGCTGCCACTTTTTCCTTCAGTAATGGCAAGGTTTCACTCAATTCTTTTCGGCTATAATCCAAATAGCCTTTTTCAGATATTTTTTCAAGCATTCGATCACTAAGCAAACCCTTGGCAAGTGATCCGCGTGTGACTGTGCTAATTCCATTATCATGAAGAAGCGGTAATGCTTCTTCCTCGGGACGACGGTCTAAAATACTGTATTGCATCATCACAGATACGATACCGGACTTCTTTGCATATTCACGAATTACATTCGGTCGAATCGATGAAATACCATAATAGCGAATATAGCCTTCTTCTATTAATTCCTCAAACGCTTCAATCGTTTCATCAATTGGGTCCTCAATTGTACCTCCATGCAACTGATAAAGATCAATATAATCAGTTCCAAGGCGCTTCAGGCTGTTTTTTACCGCTTCTTTTATGTATGTCTTTGATGGGTCCCATGACCAGCCGGACTGACCGTTATTCCGGCGATTACCGACTTTTGAGGCAATAATAACCTTTTCTCGTACATCTTTTAGGGCTTGTCCCAAAATTTTTTCATTTTCACCAAAATCATATAAATCGGCAGTGTCAAAATAATTGACGCCTTCAGCAAGAGCTGACTCAATAATAAGCCGTGCCGCTTTTTCTTCCGTACCTATTGACATACAGCCAAGACCTAATTCAGAAACAAATAAATCAGAGCTGCCTAATTTTCTTTTTTTCAAAAAAACCACCCCGTTCTTTTTCTACAATTTTAATAAAGAACGGGAAAGACTACAAACGGAAGAATTTATTTTTGGGTAACATTTTGAATCCAATCGGAAACGGTGACGTAATCCGTGTTATATTCTTTCAGTTTTTGCAATACTTCCCGGCGTTTACCAACCAGAATTATTCCTTTCTCATGTACATACACCTTCATCCATACCCCTCCAAATAAAGTATGGTAAAATGTATGAGCATTACATAACGAAATAGAACAGGAGTGGCACTATGAGCAGCCTTGAAGAAAAAACGCTCCACAGCGAAGAAATTTTTTCCGGAAAAGTAATCAGTCTCTACCTGGAGGATGTTGAGCTTCCAAATGGAAATCATTCAAAACGGGAAATTATTAAACATCCCGGTGCTGTGGCTATTTTAGCAGTCACCGATGACAATAAAATTGTAATGGTCGAACAATATCGTAAAGCATTAGAAAGAACCATTGTGGAAATTCCGGCCGGGAAGCTAGAAAGGGGCGAAAAGCCAGAAGTATGTGCCCGTCGTGAATTAGAGGAAGAAACAGGCTATGTATGCGAGAGTCTTGAACTGTTAACCTCTTTTTACACCTCACCGGGGTTTGCAGACGAAATTGTTCATGTTTTTATTGCAAAAGGTTTAACAAAAAAAGAAAACTCCGCTGCGCTTGACGAAGACGAATTTGTTAATCTTGAAGAATTGACACTCGCTGAAGCGATTCAATATGTAAAAGACCAAAAAATCTATGATGCTAAAACAGCCTATGCTGTTCAATTCCTTCAGCTTCAAGAGGCTTTAGGAAAATGAACCGCTATTATGTAGATTTACATATCCATATCGGTAGAACCTGGACAGGCAAGCCAGTCAAAATAACCGGTGCCAAATCATTAACATTTACGAATATCATTGAACATGCAAGGAATGAAAAGGGCTTGAATATGGTTGGGATTATTGACAGTCATTCACCGGAAGTAATTCTTGAAATGGAAAGTCTTATTCAAAGCGGTGACATCTATGAACACCCCGACGGTGGCTTAGTATTTGGGGATTTAACCGTCATACCGGGTTCGGAATTAGAAATTTATGATGATCAATCGGGCGGCCCGATCCATCTTCTTTGCTATTTTCCTACCTTGGCTGTAATGAAGGAATTCTCAACTTGGCTATCAGGTAATTTGAAAAATATTCAATTAAGCTCACAGCGAATCTATGTGACAGGCCTTGTTTTGCAAAAAAAGGTTAAGGACCTAGGTGGATTATTTATTCCTGCACATGTATTTACACCGTTTAAAAGCCTGTATGGTAAAGGAGTCAATCAATCTTTAACCGAGGTATTAGACCCAAACCTAATCGATGGAATTGAACTGGGTTTAAGCTCCGATACCAACATGGCGGACCAATTAAAAGAATTACACGATTTTCCGTTTGTCACGAACTCCGATGCTCATTCATTAGCTAAAATTGCGCGTGAATACCAAGTAATCACCATGAAGGAACCAACCTTTTCGGAATTACAAAAGGCATTGAAAGGCGAAGCAGGGAGAAAAATCATCGCCAATTATGGGCTCGATCCGTTACTGGGAAAATACCATAAGACGGTTTGTGCGGAATGTTTAAATCCCGTTAATCAGGGGGACCAAATTTGTAATCTATGCGGCAACCCTAAGATTATCAAAGGGGTGGCCGATCGGATCCTTGAGCTGAAAACAGCCGGGAGCAGCCCTGAAGACCGCCCGCCTTATGTTCATCAAGTGCCGCTGGAATTTATTCCTGGCTTAGGACCAAAATTGCTTGAAAAACTTGTTAATCATTTTGGGAGTGAAATGGCGATTTTACATGAAGTTCCTTATGATGCATTAAGAGAGGTTGTACCTGATAAAATCGCTGATATCATCTTGAAAGCCAGGGAAGGGAAAGTAAATCTGGCTGCAGGCGGCGGAGGAAAATACGGAAAAATCTCAGATTAAAATATAGATCAAGAAAACCCGATAGCTGTTGCTGCCGGGTTTTTCTATTATCTATTAAAAATTTGGTCATAGAAAAACTAGAAAGGCATAAGATGTATTAACTGATTTACCTAATAGGAGGAAACGCAGATGAAGAAGCGATTGTACCAGTCTGAAGCCGCCAGTTATTTCCGTGAGCATTCCTCAATTTTTTTATTTATTGTGATTTTGTTCTTAATGGGTGTTATTTTTGGAGCAATAGTAGTTAATAGCATGAGTATTCCTCAAAAAGAAGATTTATTCTACTATTTATCGCAATTTTTTGGTCAGGTTTCAGATGGAAAAGTAGCAGAGGACAGCGATTTATTTCTCCAAAGCTTTTTTGATAACAGTAAATTTATTGGCTTAATGTGGATACTGGGGATTTCCATTATTGGTTTACCTGTAATTCTCATCCTTCTATTTTTAAAAGGGATGGTGGTTGGATTTACAGTAGGATTTCTGGTTAGTCAAATGGGGTGGAAAGGCTTTATGATGGCATTTGTTTCCATTCTGCCGCAAAATTTGATTACCATTCCCGTGTTTATCATGATGGCCGCATTATCAGTTATTTTTTCAATGAGAATGATTAAAAAACAGTTTATGAAAAAATATGGACAACCGATTATGCCGTTTTTTAAACGATACATTATCGCCCTCTTAGCAGCCGTAATCTTTCTCTCGGTTGCCTCAGGGATTGAAGCATATCTATCTCCATGGCTGATGAAAACAATCATCCATTCTACCAATTTAAAATAATTGTTATTTAATATAAAATATAAATTCTTATTTATAATAATTTTATTTTGAATCTCTTTTGCCATCTGTTATAATGAGAATCATAGTGGCGAGGGAGGGACTTCGGGATGGAAACTAGAATTGAGAGAATAAAGAAGCAGTTGCATTCATCGAGCTATAAGCTAACACCCCAACGTGAAGCAACCGTTCGCGTTTTGCTGGAAAATGAAGAGGATCATTTAAGTGCAGAAGATGTGTACCTCCTCGTAAAAGAAAAATCGCCTGAAATTGGTTTAGCAACTGTTTATCGAACGTTGGAATTGCTAACTGAATTAAAAATTGTCGATAAAATTAATTTTGGTGATGGTGTATCAAGGTATGACCTCCGTCAAGAAGGAGCGGCACATTTTCACCATCATCTTGTATGTATTGAATGTGGAGCGGTTGATGAAATTCAAGAGGATCTTTTAGAAGATGTTGAGGCTGTTGTTGAGCGCAGATGGAATTTTAAAATAAAAGACCATCGCCTAACCTTTCATGGTATCTGTTACCGGTGCCAAGATAAAGGAAATGAAGAAGAAAAAGCTTAATAAAAAATGGGAAGTCCTTTTTACTGAAAAGGGCTTTTTTGCTTTTTATCCCCTAAATACCGGTGTGTAGGTATAAAACTTGTACAATTTGGCATACCTTTTACTAGAAGATACGGTTTGGGGGAAGAATAATGTTTTCTTTTATAAAAGTGGCTTTTCAAACAATAAAGGTTTTTATCATATTCACCGGGTGCACGATTCTCTTCTACTATGGTATCATATTGGTAAGTGAGGAATACCAAAATTATCATCGCTATGACGCACCAGAAGGGGCTGCTTTAAAGGTTTCGAATGCAGTAAAAGAAGGAGATCCTTCCATGTTGGATCGGTTAAAATTGTTTTATTTAAACGGGGAGTAAAAATGATGGAGGATCACTTACAAGACTTTAAACATTTTTTAATAGTCGAAAAAGGTCTGGCGAATAATAGCATTATGGCATATGAGCGGGATTTAAAAGGTTATATTCGTTATTTAAGAAATGTTGAATCAATCCAAACTCTCAATGATGTGCAGCGTATTCATATTGTCCATTTTCTGGGGTTTTTAAAAGAGCAGGGAAAATCATCGAAGACACTTGCAAGACATATTGCATCTGTTCGGGCATTACATCAGTTTTTATTAAGGGATAAAGCAACAGACCAAGATCCGACTGTTCATATTGAAACACCTAGGTTAGAAAGGACCTTACCAAAGGTTCTAAGCCTTCAGGAAGTAGAAATACTCCTGGATGCACCAAAGCTGCATGACCATTTCGGTTTAAGAGACAAAGCGATGCTGGAACTTCTATATGCGACAGGAATTCGTGTCAGTGAGCTGATTGGCCTTGATATAGACAATGTACATTTAACCATGGGCTTTGTCCGATGTATTGGTAAGGGAAATAAAGAGCGAATTATTCCTGTTGGCAGAACAGCATCTGAAGCAATAAAATGTTATTTAGATAATGGCAGACCCCATTTTGTTTCAAAAAAGCATAAAGATGACGCCCTTTTTTTAAATCATCAAGGTAAAAGGTTAACACGTCAGGGATTTTGGAAAATTTTAAAAAAGTTAACAAAAGAAGCAGGAATCGAAAAAGAATTAACACCGCATACACTAAGGCATTCTTTTGCCACTCATCTGTTGGAAAATGGGGCTGATTTAAGAGCGGTGCAGGAAATGCTCGGTCATGCTGATATTTCTACGACGCAAATTTATACACATGTTACGAAAACAAGATTAAAGGATGTTTATAGTAGATTTCATCCAAGAGCTTAATAAATTTGTAGATTCTAAGAATTTATCAAAATGTCAAAAAGCCGCCAAAATTAATGGCGGCTTTTTTCTTGTAATTTCTAAAACTTTTAGTAAAATAGAGATGTCAGACTTCCGACAAATGAATTTTAAATTATGGTTATTCCTATTTAAAAAGGGCAACATATTGTTGTGAAATCTTTTGAAAATATTGCAAACGTTTCCATTGAAAAGGAGGAAGAACGAGTGGCAAATCATATATATAAACGGATATTTATCATCGTAATGGACTCAGTTGGTATCGGTGAAGCACCGGATGCTGAAAAGTTTGGTGATAAAGGGGCGGACACCTACGGCCATATTGCTGAAAGAATGAATGGACTGAATATGCCGAACATGGGGAAATTGGGTTTAAGCAATATTAGAGAAATAAAGGGAATCAAAAAGGCAGAAACCCCATTAGCTTGTTATACAAAAATGATGGAGGCTTCGAATGGGAAGGATACGATGACGGGTCATTGGGAAATTATGGGTTTGAATATTAAAACACCTTTCAGGGTTTTCCCGGAAGGCTTTCCGAAGGAGCTCATTTCTGAATTAGAAAAACGTTCAGGAAGAAAAATCATTGGCAATAAACCTGCGAGCGGAACAGAAATTTTGGATGAGCTTGGGGAGGAGCATATAAAAACGGGAGCATTAATTGTCTATACTTCCGCTGATTCCGTACTTCAGATTGCTGCTCATGAGGAGATTATCCCAATCGAGGAACAATACAAGATCTGTAAAATAGCACGTGAGTTGACACTTGATGAAAAATATATGGTTGGCCGTGTCATTGCCAGACCCTTTTTGGGCGAACCGGGTAACTTTAAACGAACAGCAAACCGTCATGACTATGCATTAAAACCTTTTGACCGAACGGTTATGAGTGAATTGAAAGATGCTGGCTTGGATGTGATTGCGATCGGAAAAATTTCTGACATCTATGATGGAGAAGGCGTAACCAAATCATTACGGACTATTTCCAATATGGATGGAATGGATAAGTTGATAGAAACGTTTGATATGGACTTTACTGGAATTAGCTTCGTAAATCTAGTTGATTTTGATGCACTTTATGGACATCGCCGTGACCCTGAAGGATACGGTAAAGCTCTTGAGGAATATGATGCCCGTTTACCCGAGGTTTTTGCAAAAATGAAGGGAGACGACCTGCTAATGATTACAGCTGACCACGGGAATGACCCAGTTGCACCCGGAACAGATCATACTCGTGAATATGTTCCATTGCTTGTTTACTCTAAGAAAATGAAAGAAGGAAAAGAACTTCCGCTTCGGGAGACTTTCGCTGACCTTGGAGCAACAGTGGCTGAAAACTTTAATGTAAAAATGCCTAACTATGGAAAAAGCTTTTTAAATGATTTGAAATAAGAGGAGGAATGGAAATGGATTTCGAAAAAATTCAAAATGCGGCAGGCTTTTTAAAAGAAAAATATACAAAAACACCAAAAATTGGTCTAATACTAGGTTCAGGTCTTGGGGTGTTAGCAGATGAAATAGAAACCCCTGTAAAAATCCCCTACAAAGAGATTCCGGACTTTCCAACTTCGACTGTTGAAGGCCACGCAGGACAGCTTGTTTTTGGCTTGCTTAACGGTGTCGAGGTAGTTGCAATGCAAGGGCGCTTTCATTACTATGAGGGTTACAGTTTCGATAAGGTAACCTTCCCAGTTCGCGTAATGAAAGAATTGGGTATCGAAATGTTGATTGTAACGAATGCTGCAGGTGGTGTAAATGAAAGCTTTACTCCAGGGGATTTAATGATTATTTCCGATCATATCAATTATATGGGATCCAATCCGTTAATTGGCCCGAATGATTCCCGTCTCGGTGTTCGCTTCCCTGATATGTCAGAGGCGTATACTAGGGAATTACGCGAAACAGCAAAAGAAATTGCTTCTCAATTAAACATTGATATAAAAGAAGGAGTTTATTTTGGGTTTACTGGACCGGTCTATGAAACACCGGCAGAGATTCGTATGGCGAGAACTTTGGGTGGTGACGCGGTCGGTATGTCAACAGTTCCTGAGGTGATTGTGGCACGGCATGGAGGCTTAAAGGTGCTGGGAATTTCCTGCATAACCAATATGGCTGCAGGAATACTTGATCAGCCATTATCACATGAAGAAGTCATTGAAACAACTGAAAGGGTAAAATCAAACTTCCTTTTATATATAAAAGAAATTGTTAAAAACATTGGATAAAGTGGTGATAAGCGATGAGAATGGTTGACTTAATTGAGAAAAAAAGAGATGGACACGAATTATCGACAGATGAAATTAATTTTATTATTAACGGATATACGGATGGCTCGATTCCCGATTATCAAATTAGTGCCTTAACAATGGCCATATTTTTTAAAGGAATGACTGAAAAAGAAAGAGCCGATCTAACATTGGCAATGGTAGAATCCGGTGATCAAATTGATTTATCCGCAATAGAAGGAATTAAAGTAGATAAACACTCAACAGGCGGTGTTGGTGACACAACAACACTTGTCCTTGGTCCGCTTGTTGCAGCTGTCGGAGTTCCAGTTGCTAAAATGTCCGGACGCGGTTTGGGTCATACCGGTGGAACGATAGATAAATTAGAGTCAGTTCAAGGTTTTCATGTTGAAATTGAAAATGATGAGTTTATTGAACTTGTTAACAAAAACAAGATCGCCGTAATTGGTCAAAGCGGAAATTTAACTCCTGCAGATAAAAAACTATATGCATTAAGAGATGTGACTGCGACGGTTGATAGCATTCCATTGATCGCGAGTTCCATTATGAGCAAAAAAATTGCTGCTGGTGCTGATGCCATTGTTCTCGACGTTAAAACAGGTGCAGGTGCCTTCATGAAGACATTGGATGACTCAAGAGAATTGGCAAAAGCGATGGTACGGATCGGGAATAATGTCGGCAGAAGAACGATGGCTGTTATTTCTGATATGAGTCAGCCGCTTGGTTTTGCTATTGGAAACGCTCTTGAAGTAAAAGAAGCGATTGATACATTAAAAGGGGAAGGACCGGAGGACTTAACGGAGCTTTGTTTAACTCTAGGAAGCCATATGGTTTATTTAGCTGAGAAGGCTAGTTCATTAGCAGAAGCACGAACCATGCTTGAAAATGTAATGAAAAATGGGACAGCACTGGAAAAATTAAAAGTCTTCTTACGTTCGCAAGGCGGAGATGCTACAATTGTTGACAATCCTTCGAAAATGCCGCAAGCACAATATATCTATGAGCTTGAAGCGAAAGAGGCGGGTTATGTTTCGGAAATCGTTGCAGATGAAGTTGGCACAGCAGCGATGCTTTTAGGAGCGGGCAGGGCAACGAAAGAATCAATTATCGATTTAGCGGTTGGACTTGTATTAAGAAAAAAAATTGGCGATAAAGTTGAAAAAGGTGAATCTTTAGTAAGGATTTACAGTAATTTTGAAGATGTAAAAGAAGTAAAAGATAAGCTTTATGAAAATATTAAGGTTTCTGCTACAAAAGTAGATGCACCGATTCTTATCCATGAAGAAATAACGGAATAATAAGAAATGCTTCAACGCCTTGTCCAGGCTACGGAGCCGGTATTTATACCTTAAAAAGTCAGGGATTTAATTCCCTGACTTTTTTTATTTTAATTGGAGGAAATAATTGTATAAAGTTGATTGATTTGGAAAAAATGGAGGCTATAAAGAATGGAGGGTTATGCGAATGAAACGATTTATCTCTTTATCGGTGATATTCTTTTTGTTTACCGGTTTAGGTATTCCTTCTGCCATGGCAGCAGAAAAACAAAGCACAACTGATATTGCCAGCAACGTTAAGTCTGCGATATTAATTGAACGTGATACAGGCAAGGTCCTCTATGAGAAAAATAGCCAGGAAGAGCTTCCGCCGGCAAGCATGACAAAAATTATGACTATGCTTCTCATCATGGAAGCCATTGATCAGAGAAAGCTTAGCTGGAATGAAAAAATTCGGACAAGCGAATATGCAGCCTCTATGGGCGGTTCACAAATATTCTTGGAACCGGGAGAAGAAATGACCACAAAGCAAATGCTTATGGGTATCGCGATTGGCTCAGGGAATGACGCAGCGGTTGCAATGGCGGAGAGAATTGCAGGCTCTGAAGATGCATTTGTTGACATGATGAATGAGAAGGCAAAACAACTTGGTTTGAAACATACTTTCTTTAAAAATACAACAGGTTTACCGGTCAGCGGCCATTTTAGTTCAGCATATGATATGGCCATTATGGCGAAGGAATTATTAAAATATGAAGACATTACGAAATTTACAGGTATGTATGAAGGATATCTCCGTGAAAATACGGATAAAAAATTCTGGCTTGTGAACACCAATAAATTGGTGCGTTTTTACCCGGGAGTAGATGGCTTAAAAACCGGCTTTACTGCTGAAGCCAAATACTGTTTAACGGCAACGGCGCAAAAGAATGGGATGCGTGTGATAGCAGTTGTTTTTGGTGCCCCAACTTCTAAGGAAAGAAACGCACAAGTTACGAAAATGCTTAATTATGCATTTAGTCAATATCAAACACATCCAATGTTTAAGCGAAATCAATCAATCGCTAAAGCAAACATAAGCAAAGGGAAAGAAAAGTCTGTGGAGGCTGTAACAAGTGAACCGCTTTCCTTGCTGACAAAAAAAGGTGAAAAAACAGCGGATGTAAAGAAAAAAGTAATTCTGCAAAAAAATCTTAATGCACCTATTCATAAAGGCGATAAGGTTGGAACCATCAAACTGATTAAAGATGGAAAAGTCATCTTAGAAAGTCCGTTAGTTGCCAATAAAGATGTAAAAGAAGCAGGCTGGTGGACACTTTATAAGCGTTCATTTGGAATGTTTACGAAAGCAGGAAGATGAAACGTACTACTGTCGAATAACAAAAATTAGTCACTACTTTTAGCGAATTACGACTAGTTTTGTCCAGGTAGAAGGAAATTAACAGACCTGCATAGAATTGACTCACTATACCAGATGAAGGAGGCTAGGGATAGTGAGTCTTAACATTGAAATGGAAATTAAACATGATGTTCTATGCATTCGCTTAAGCGGGGAATTGGATCACCATACGGCGGATGAGCTTCGGGAACAGGCTGCAAATGTTATTGAAAAGAACGATATACGCCATATTGTCTTAAATCTGGAACGACTTTCTTTTATGGATAGCTCAGGACTTGGGGTTATTTTAGGAAGATACAAACAAATCAAGCAGGTGCACGGTGAAATGGTTGTTTGTGCAATTTCCCCTGCAATACAAAGATTATTCGATATGTCTGGTTTATTCAAAATCATCAAAATGGAACCGACAGAAGAATTTGCATTGCAAAGATTGGGGGTGGCCTGATATGAAGAATGAAATGAATCTTCAATTCAGTGCATTAAGTCAAAATGAATCATTTGCACGTGTCACTGTTGCGGCATTTATTGCCCAGCTTGATCCGACAATGGATGAGCTGACAGAAATTAAAACTGTTGTATCGGAAGCCGTGACCAATGCGATTATACATGGGTATGAAAATGATCCAAATGGTATTGTCTATATTCAAGTATCGATTGAGGATAGCTTAGTTGAAATGACAATAAAAGATGTTGGATTTGGAATTGTAGATGTGGAAGAAGCTCGTCAGCCATTATTTACAACGAAACCGGACTTAGAACGATCCGGTATGGGATTCACCATCATGGAAAATTTCATGGATGAGGTTGAGGTTCATTCACAGCCAGGTAGAGGAACCGAGGTTAGATTAAGAAAGCATTTACAAACTCGCAAAATGCTTTGCAATTAAGGAGACTTGCCAATGGATGTGGAGGTCAAGAACGATAAAAATCAAACGTATTTAAAGGATCATGAAGTGAAAGAGCTTATTAAAAAGAGCCAAGACGGAGACCAAAGCTCAAGAGATTTAATCGTTGAAAAAAATATGCGTCTCGTTTGGTCTGTTGTTCAACGCTTTCTTAACAGGGGGTATGACCCTGATGATCTTTTCCAAATTGGTTGTATCGGATTATTAAAATCGGTAGATAAATTTGATTTGTCTTATGATGTAAAATTTTCTACCTATGCTGTTCCGATGATTATTGGTGAAATTCAAAGATTTATTCGCGATGATGGTACCGTTAAGGTCAGCCGGTCCTTGAAAGAAATGGGGAACCGTATCAGAAAAGCGAAAGATGAGTTATCGAAAACATTTGGGAGAGTACCAACTGTCAATGAAATATCAGAGTATCTTGGACTATCTCCGGAGGATGTCATCCTGGCCCAAGAAGCAAGCAGGACTCCTTCTTCTATTCATGAAACGGTTTATGAAAATGACGGAGATCCGATTACATTATTGGATCAAATCGATGACGGTAACGAAGGAAAATGGTTCGATAAAATTGCTTTAAAAGAAGCGATCCGTGAATTAGATGAGCGTGAACGACTCATTGTTTATTTAAGATATTATAAAGATCAAACCCAATCGGAGGTTGCACTCCGGCTAGGTATTTCTCAGGTTCAGGTTTCAAGGCTTGAGAAAAAGATATTAATGCAAATGAAAGACCGTATGGATCTCTGATTCCAAACGGTCTTTTTTTTTTTTTTGCCTATTTTTGGTAATCATGAAAAAATTGCTTACTACTCATACTATTTATACGAGGAAATCTATGTGTGGGAAGTGAATGTTTTGGAAAAAACAATCTACGTTCGCATGCGGAATCGTGTTCAGGCTCTTCCTGATGAAAAGATTTTTTTTAAGGATGTAGCACAAATCATTGCTCCGGAGGCATATCTTTCAAAATTAGAAAAAATGTTGATCCATCAAGTTTCTGAAAAGGATAAAAATATTATCATCATTGATGTCATGAAAGTGATTGATATGGTCACTTCTTTTTTTAAGGAATTGGAAATACAAACGATTGGACCTGCACAAACTATTATTGAAGTGAAATTTAAGAAAAAGGGAGGTACCATTCCTTTTTTTCTTTTAATTTGGTTCTTACTATTTTTTGGTTCAGCAATGGCGATTATGAATTTCCATGATGATGTAAGCATGAAAAGTGTTCAAGAAAAATTGTATACGATTATTACCGGAATAAAAGAGCCTAAGCCATTATTATTTCAAATTCCCTATTCGATTGGATTAGGTCTTGGGATGATTTTATTTTTTAATCATGTATTTCAAAAGCGCATAAACGAGGAACCCAGTCCACTGGAAGTAGAAATGTTTAATTATCAGCAGGATTTAGATAATTATGTAATTATTCATGAAAATAAGGAAAGTATGAAAAAGCTTGATGACGATTAAGATTCTTGGAGTAATTTTTTTGGGATTAGCAAGTGGATTGGCGGTAGGCTCCGGTTTTGTTGCTTTTCTTACCGTCCTCGGGGTGATTCCAAGGCTGACACAGCTTTCAAAAACAATGAGAATGATCCAGCATTATGAATGGGCTGTAGTCATCGGCGCACTTACCGGTGTAATAGCAAGCTTAAGGGATCCTGTTTTAGGTATCTCTTCCTATTTTTTAATCCCTCTCGGGGTAACGGGCGGAATCTTTGTTGGGATGTTAGCTGCAGCCCTAACAGAGGTTTTGAATGTTCTGCCGATTTTAGCAAAAAGAATCCGATTGGATGGGAAAATCATTCTGCTGATTATGGCTATTGTATTAGGAAAAATCTTTGGTTCCATTTTTCAATGGGTTTATTTTATACCTCACAAATAAGAGTACGCCATGAAAGGACATCACAGTATGAGCATTCGGAGGCGTGTTATTTTAATAACTGATGGAGATGAATATGCAAAAAGGGCAGTAGAGCATGTTGCTCATGAAGTAGGCGGTCGGTGCATTTCGATGTCACAAGGAAATCCCTCCGTTTTAACCGGTCCTGCAATTATTCAATTAATAAAAAAGACTCCGTATGATCCTGTACTGGTGATGTTTGATGATAGTGGTTTATTAGGTGAGGGTGCAGGTGAAAAAGCATTGAAATTTGTGGCAACCCATAAGGAAATTGAAGTTCTCGGGATCATTGCCGTTGCTTCAAAAACAAGAATGGCAGAATGGACAAAGGTCAATGTAAGCATTGACCGGGATGGAGAATTGACGCCGTACGGTGTTGATAAGTTCGGTATACCGGAACTCGAAATCGGGAGACTAAATGGAGATACAGTCTACTGCTTAGATGAATTAGATGTTCCTCTTATCGTCGGTATTGGTGATATTGGAAAAATGGCAAAACGTGATCACTACGAAAACGGTTCACCGATTACAAGAAAAGCGGTAGAACTTATACTCGAAAGGAGCGGTTTTCATGACAAGAGAAGCTGAGACCAAATGGCCAATCCCTGAATCAGTGCACGAGATCGAAAATTATATGAAACAAAGGGTTGGATTAGGAATAAGCTTTGATTTAAATATTCGAAAATTAAAGATTTTAAAAAAGGATGTACATATATATTCTGTTAGCGGTTTATGTGATACACGATTTGCAATAGAACTGGTTGAAGAATTAGTTGAGATTAATGATCATGAAAAGTTATCTTCAGATGTTTTTAAGATAATTGAAAACCGTCTTGTCAACCAATCTGTACAACCAATTACATTGCTAAATGATTTGGTCCACTTTTTACTATCTGGATTAATAATAGTAGCTATTGATGGTGAAAGTACAGCGTTTGTTATTGATGTAAGAAATTATCCAGGTCGCTCGCCACAAGAACCCGATACAGAAAAGGTTGTAAGAGGTGCACGGGATGGTTTTGTCGAAAATATAATTCTTAATACAGCTTTAATAAGAAGGAGAATAAGAGACGAACGCCTTCGATACGAAATGATAAGGGTTGGAGAAAGGTCGTATACAGATGTTTCTTTAGCTTATTTAGAAGATGTGGCAGACCCTGATTTATTACATATTCTCAGAAAAGAATTAAATGCTATTAAAATTGATGGGATTCCAATGGCTGATAAAACGATTGAAGAGTTTATTTTAAAACAGGGGTTTAATCCATTTCCACTCGTAAGGTATACAGAAAGAGCAGATGTAGCTGCCGCACATATTTTAGAAGGCCATATTATTATAATTGTAGATACGTCACCAAGTGTTATAATTGCACCAACCACTTACTTTCATCATGTACAGCATGCAGAGGAATTTCGTGAATCACCGGCAATGGGGACATTTTTGCGGTGGACCCGTTTTTTAGGGGTTTTAACTTCCATTTTTTTACTTCCATTATGGTTGTTATTCGTACTAGAACCATCCTTATTACCAGAAAAGCTCTCATTTATCGGACCTAATGAACAGACCAATATTCCAATCATTGTTCAAATTTTTTTAGCGGATTTTGGGATCGAATTTTTAAAGCTGGCAGCCATTCATACACCAACACCGCTTTCAACGGCAATGGGCTTAATAGCGGCGGTGTTAATCGGGCAGATTGCTATTAGTGTAGGTCTATTTGTTCCGGAAGTAATTTTGTATGTAGCAGTGTCTGGCATTGGAACATTTACAACACCTAGTTATGAGCTAAGTGTAGCAAATAAAATAGCCAGATTAACCTTATTGATTTTTGTGTCCATGTTCCATACATCAGGCTTTGTAATAGGGTCTACTTTACTATTTATTTTTCTTGTCAATACTCGCGCGCTCAATACACCCTATTTTTGGCCTTTTCTTCCTTTCGAACCAAAAGGATTCATGCAGATTATTATTCGGAGGGCGATACCCGGTTCCCTTTTCAGACCAAGTATTGTTCACCCGCGAAATCGGTACCGTCAACCACCTAAAGCGAATGAGAAATGATTGCAGATTTATTTTGGTTATGCTAAAGTAATTTTAATTAAATAAAGGAATAAAGGATATAAACTAGGCAGTTTCTTTTGCAGATTCTGTCTATTTATTTATTATCATTTTTGTTCGTCTACATAAACTGATTATGTGTTAGAACGGAGAGAGGGAAGGGAATGTATTTTTACGGGACAACAGGCGTTAATAATAAGGGGCATTTAGAAATTGGTGGTGTTGATTCAGTTGAATTGGCACAGGAATATGGAACTCCTCTTTATGTATATGATGTAGCGTTAATGAGAGAACGGGCAAAGGGATTTAAGGAAGCTTTTGAACAACTTCAAGTAAATGCACAGGTTGCTTATGCCAGTAAAGCATTTTCGACGATTGCCATGTTACAGCTTGTTGAAGAAGAAGGGCTATCACTTGATGTAGTCTCAGGCGGTGAGTTATATACGGCCATCAAGGCAGGCTTTCCAACAGAAAGAATTCACTTTCATGGAAATAATAAAAGTAGAGAAGAATTAGAAATGGCTTTAGATAACAGGATCGGCTGCATTGTTGTTGATAATTTTTATGAATTAGCACTGCTAAAAACGATTTGCAGCGAGAAGGATACAAAGGTAAACATACTATTAAGGATTACTCCTGGAATTGAAGCCCATACGCATGATTATATTTTAACCGGGCAGGAGGATTCAAAATTTGGCTTTGACCTCCAAAATGGACAAGCGGAAAAAGCATTACTGACTGCGCTTCAGTGTCCTCATTTTGAGGTACTTGGACTTCACTGTCACATTGGATCACAAATATTTGAGACAACCGGTTTTCTACTGGCAGCCAAAAAAATAGTCGAGAAAATGGAAGCGTGGAAAACTGCTCATTCCTTTGAAGCAAAGGTTTTAAACCTGGGTGGAGGCTTTGGAATTCGCTATACGAAAGAAGATGAGCCAATTCTGCCTTCACAATACGTTACCGAAATAATTAAAGAAGTAAAAAATCTAACTGAGCAATATTCGCTGGATATGCCTGAAATTTGGATAGAACCAGGAAGATCTCTTGTAGGGGATGCAGGTATTACCCTTTACCAAGTTGGCTCCTCCAAAGAAGTTCCGGGTGTTCGAAAGTATTTAGCCGTCGATGGCGGTATGAGCGATAATATAAGACCCGCACTTTATCAGGCAAAGTATGAGGCGGTGCTTGCAAATAAACCGTTAGCAAAATCAAATGAAACGGTATCAATTGCTGGCAAATGCTGCGAATCTGGGGATATGCTGATATGGGATTTGCCACTGCCTGAAACAGGAGAAGATGATGTTCTGGCTGTATTTTGCACAGGTGCCTATGGATACTCTATGTCAAACAATTACAACCGCTTGCCGCGGCCGGCAGTTGTTTTCGTTGAAAATGGTGATGCAAGACTTGTAGTAAAAAGAGAGACGTATGAGGATTTAATCCGGCTTGATTTACCATTGAAATAAGCAAAAGGCTGACTTTATAGGTCAGCCTCAGATTGTCGAGAAAGGGTATTTTTCTCGGCAATTTTTTATTTTGTCAGAATCATACCAAATTTATTGATTGTCCCTGCAAATGGGCCTGTTGATTTACGCTCCGGGCACTCGCTTTCCGCGGGGAGGTCCTGGAGCCTCCTCGGCGCTTTGGCGGAGGCCACTGAAAAAGTCCTTTTATATTAGGCAGTTGAACGTTTGATTTAATCAAACGTTCAACTGCCTTTTTGTTTTATAATAATATTATTAAATGTATGTAGGTGATATCCAAATGATTTCCAATCAAGACTCTTTCAATCTTAGTCCATATATAGCGATTTATGATCTCGTTATTCCAAAGGATAATATGCTTCGCCAAATCAATGAACTAGTGGACTTTTCTTTCATTCTCGAGGAATTAGAAGCGAAATATTGCCTCCATAATGGTCGCAATGCATTGCCTCCGATTCGTATGTTTAAATATCTATTGCTCAAATCGATTTATGATTTGTCAGATGTAGATGTAGTAGAACGTTCTAAATATGATATGTCGTTTAAATATTTCCTCGAAATGGCACCAGAAGATTCCGTTATGGATCCAAGTTCTTTAACGAAATTCCGTAAGCTCCGTCTTCAAGATGTGGGTTTATTAGACATGCTCATTGGGAAAACAGTTGAGATTGCGCTTGAAAAAGAAATCATTAAAAGTAAAACGATTATCTTGGATGCCACACATACAAAAGCGCGCTATAATCAAAAGTCACCGAAAGAATTTTTACAAGAGAAATCAAAAAATGTTAGAAAAGCTGTCTATCAAATCGATGAATCTATGAAAGAGAAATTTCCACCGAAAACAACTTCTAACGAAATAACAGACGAACTTAATTATTGCGATCAAATCATTTCTATTGTTGAATCGAAGCCACAAATAGCTGCAATCCCAGCTATTAAGGAAAAATTAAATGTATTAAAAGAAGTAGTAGAAGATTATACAGAACAACTAAATTATTCAACAGATCCAGACGCACGTGTAGGACATAAAACAACGGATTCTTCTTTCTTTGGTTATAAAACTCATATTTCGATGAGCGATGAACGAATTATAACGGCAGCCGTTGTAACAACGGGCGAAAAAAGTGAGGGGAATATATGCAGGAGTTAATTGAAAAAAGCCAAGATACAGGAATGGAAATTGATACAATTATTGGGGATACTGCTTACTCTGAGAAGAATAGTATTCGCTATACAAAAGAGCATCAATTAACACTTATTTCTAAGTTACATCCACATATTACACATGGAACACGATCAAAAGAAGATGAGTTTGAATTTAATAAAGATGCAGGAATGTATGTGTGTAAAGCAGGGCATATGGCCGTTCGAAAAAAGTATGAAGAAAGAAAGGGTCAAGATAAAAACCCTAGAATCAAGTATCTTTTTGACATAAAAAAATGCCAAGTTTGTCCATTCCGTGAGGGATGTTATAAAGAAGGAGCGAAAAGTAAGACCTATTCCGTAACCATCAAATCGACGGAACATAAAGATCAAGAAGTGTTTCAAAATACAGTAGCATTCAAAGAACTAGCGAAAACTCGCTATAAGATTGAAGCAAAAAATAGCGAACTTAAACATAGACACGGGTATGATATAGCGTCATCTGCGGGTCTATTTGGTATGGAAATTCAAGGGGCTACAGCGATATTCGCAGTCAATCTCAAGCGGATTCTAAAACTCCTCCATGAGAAAGAATAAAAAAAGAGAAAAAAGGCAGTTTATTGTCAGAATCTGGACAATAAACTGCCTTTTTTATATCTACATACAATGACAAGCATAAAAATCTTAAGATTTTCAGTGGCCTCAGCGAAGCGACGAGGAGGCTCCCCGACACGCCCGCGGAAGCGAAGTGCCTGGAGCGCCAATCAACAGACTTGTTGAAAAGCCTATATATCAATAATATTATAACAAATTAACGCGGTGAATTATTGAAGTAAATGAATAAAATAAGAGGCTGCCGAGGGTTTTTCGACAGCCTGAGGCTGACTTTATAGGTCAGCCTTTTCCTCATTTACTTTGGCAATAAGGGCTGTAGCGTTTTTGTCACCAATTGAATCCCCTAATATAAACGTAAAAATTATTTAGAAGTTTCATAGATTGTAAATTTCTATACTAAGAAAGCATAATTTTGAAGAGAGAATGGATTAATTCAGTTATTTAGTGTAGAATGTAGAACAAGTACGCCTCTTCAAATCTTTTTTGGAGGAGAGTTTTTATGAAAAAAAGTAACTGGACTGTATTTGGTTTCCTCATTGGATTATCCCTTGTCTGGGGAGTGATTTATTGGGTTTTTATTGGCCCTAAGCATTAGTAATATAAGGATTGAAGAATAAACATTTATTATGTATGATGGTGTTTAGTGAAACATTATTAGCATTAGCTACATATACTAGAATAAATTGTTTATTAATCATTTGTTTAGAAAAAATAGATTATTGCTAAACCGAGGATTATTATAGGTTTATTTAATATAATGAGGGATCGATCTATATGTTAATTCGTTATAAGAAGACATTCGAAAAAATTGCTATGGGCTTACTTTCCTTTATGCCGAATGAAAAGGATTTAAAGAAACTTCAATTAACAATGAAGGAATATGAAACAGAAGAGGATTGGCAGCTTTTTTTGTGGAAGGAAGAAGATATTATCGGACTTCTCGGGGTTCTATATCATGATGATTCAAACGGTTTGGAAATTCAGCATATATCTGTAAACCCTTCACATCGGTTTCAAGGGGTAGGTAAAAGAATGGTAAAATCGCTTAAGGATATGTTTCCGGATAAAAAAATAATTTCAAATGAAAATACAGCCGCATTTCTTGGAAAATGTGATGTTTGTGACGGTCACCTTTTAAAAGGCAACGATTAATATATTATTCGTTGCCTTTTCTTTCTTTTAATGCAAGCTCCCGCTCATGAATGACACTGGTCCTGTCCCGTAATTTATGGCGGTGAATTAAGCTTTCATTTGCTATATTACTTTCTTTTCCCCATAGAAATCCTGCTTGTTTACATTCTATTTTGGATTCTTTTAGTAAAAGCAGGTCACAAATTGGCAATTCAAAGCTTGTGTAAGCTTCCTCTTTTTCAATGGCGGATAACCGGCTATGTAGCAACAGCATAAAAATGGCTGAATCAAAACCAAGATTTGTTAATAAGGAAGTTTGTCCGCTAAAAATAGTTAATGCCTTTTCCAAAGTTCTTCGTGCACCTTTAAAATTGCCTCGGCGGTGATGATAAGTAGATACGGCTACCTGAATAAATCCTACCCAAATGGAATCCTTGTTTCCTTTATCCGCTATTTTCCAGTAGTCTTCGAGGATTTCATGGCATTCAAAATAATCCCTGTCTCCATGAAAATGTATTAAGTATTGAATAAACTCTTTTGGATACAAGAGACTCCCCCTCCCGGATGCTTTATGTATAGTTTAGCACAACCGAATAAGAAAAAGCCCGCCTTCAAGACGGGCTTCCAAGCCCTTTTCTATAACATCTTGTTATTAAACAATCCAGGAAGCACCAACGATAATTAACAAAATGAATAGAACTACGATTAACGCGAATCCGCCGCCGAAACCGCCTACGCCATCAGACATATATAAAACCTCCTATAAGTTTTTGTTCTTTTCCTTGTCATCATATGTAGGGGATTTGTCCAATGTTATGGGCAATCATCACATTTTCGAGAATAAAGACCGTGTACGGTTGATTTTACTATTGGATAACCATTATGAATCCTCTATACTATTAATAGTCTGTTTGTATTAAAGACGAATTTTTTTTAGGGAATTTGGTGAAAAAAATGCCGTACCAAGTGAAAATTGATGCATTTGAAGGTCCGTTGGACTTACTTCTGCATTTAATTAATCGGCTTGAAATTGATATATATGATATTCCTGTTGCCCAAATAACCGAGCAATATTTAATTTACATTAAAACAATGAATGAACTGAAACTGGATGTTGCAAGTGAATTTTTAGTGATGGCCGCAACCTTGCTTGCGATTAAGAGCAAGATGCTGTTGCCAAAGCATGAAGAAATTATCGCTGAAGAGGATTTTGAAAATTCCTTTGAAGAAGATCCAAGGGACGAGCTTGTTGAAAAGCTAATTGAGTATCGAAAGTATAAAGAAGCGGCTCAGGACCTTAAATCAATGGAGGAAGAACGGGGTCTCATCTATACAAAGCCTCCAAGCGATCTGTCCGATTTTACAAAAGAAATACAGCCGGAACGAACAGAATTAAATGTTTCTCTCTATGATATGTTAGCTGCTTTTCAAAAATTATTACGGAGAAAGAAACTTCAACGTCCGCTTGTCACAAAGATTGCTCGTCAGGAAATCTCCATTGAAAAACGAATGCATGAAATTATGGATGAATTGAAACAGATAAAGGGACGAAAAAGATTTGATGATTTATTTCCATACCCTGCAAAGGAACATATCGTTGTTACGTTCTTAGCCGTCTTGGAGCTTATTAAGAGAAACGAAATTGATGTTGACCAGCAAGAAAACTTTGGCGAAATCTTTGTTGAAGCTGTTAAGGAAGGAGTGGATGTGGTTGGATCTAATTAATTGGAATAGCATATTAGAAAGTCTATTATTTGCAGCCGGAGATGAAGGGCTTTCACTTAAACAATTGGCGGAGGTTTTGGAAATAGATACGTTGATAGCGAGCGAAATCATAGACGAATTGAGGAAAGAATATGACCGAAACGATCAACGGGGCATAATGATTGTACAGCTAGCCGGAACCTATCAGCTCGCAACTAAAAAAGAAAATGCAGCTTATCTGAAGAAGCTTGTGGATTCCCCAAATACAGCTACCCTGTCCCAGGCCGCTTTAGAGACGTTAGCGATTATCGCTTATAAACAGCCGATCACGAGAGCGGAAATTGAAGAAATTCGTGGTGTAAAAACAGAAAGACCGCTGCATACTCTGATGAGCAAAGTGCTCATTAAAGAAGTGGGACGTGCTGAAGGCACCGGAAGGGCTTATCTCTATGGAACCACAAAGGAATTCCTTGATTATTTTGGTTTAAAAAGTATTGAGGAATTGCCCCAACTTCCCGAAAAAGTGGATGATGAGTTTGTTCAAGAGGAAGCGGACTTATTTTTTGAGAAATTTCAAGAAACGATTAACTCTTAATTCCATCTATTTATGTTAAAATAAATTTAGTTATTAATAATAAAAATCTTTTTATATTTTACTAAGTTATTTATTGTTTAGGTAATGGCTGAAGGAGATGGATTCATTTGCTTATTAAAGAATGTATAGGGTATGAATTAGAAAAAGAAAAATCAAATACCTCTGAAGACTTTTTCAATAGAAGCGAAGTTACTTTTATTGAGGATGGAATGGAAAAGACACTTCATGTTTTGTATGTTAGATACTTTGATGAGGTATTCACCGAATTTACACCCTTAGCACAAAACCCTATCTGGAAAGAAGGGGAGAATGAAGTTTTATTTAGGGACATCGTCGCACTTGTTTGCCTGATAAAAAACCCGGGATTGCGGCATCGTAAACGATTATACATTAATTCAAAACATGAATTTGCTTCTTATTTTCAGGATATTGATTTTAAAAAATTACCAGACATTTTCCTTTCGCTTAAACAAAAGAAAAGCTTTGAACTGCGTTCACCGCTTGAATTTATTTTACAGCCAAATTAAAGAAAAATTTCCGGAGGTGTAAATATGGGAAATACATTAGTGAAATCACAGCTTAATGATGTTAAGGAATTTTTAAAAAAGACAAGTATTACCCTGGAAGACTTTTTAAATGAAACAACCATTTCTCAAATGAATTTAGAAAATGAAGAAGATCGCAATTACTATAAATTAATCTTTTCTAATTTACGAAGGCTGGTTGTTTATAGTGAAGAAAGTTTAGATGCTTGTGCGGTTATATTACAAAGCGAGCCTTTTCAAAAACCTGCTGCCGAAAAAACGCTTTATCGAATTTATCACCAGTGCATCGAAGAGTTTTTCTCTCCAAAAAACGATGCATGGTTCGAAGATAGCCGATCTGCCTATACAGGAAAGAACTCAATCAAGTTTTATCGAGATGTAGCTGAAAATCTTCATCAATTGGTCAAAGGCCTTGAGGGCGAGTTTCAGAGAATTAGAGAAGAACTTGAATTTTATGAAACTGATTATCGTACGAAAATGATTCAATCTAAATAAGCGTTTTGAAGGCTGTTCCCTTGGTATCTGCAAGATATCAATAAGGAACAGCCTTTTTTGTTATGCTGCTATCGTTCTTAACATGGATGTTCCATCATACCCTTTAGGTAGAATAATGGAATATGTGATGGATATGTATTTGAATCATCTACAGTGTAAAAGCAAAAGGAAATGAGGGTTTTGATGGAGCGCTTTAGGGGCTATGTTAAAGAATTATTTGAATGGAATGAGCAAATGAAACAATTTCTTGAATCAGAAAGGGTGGGTGCTGAATCAGAATTATGGGAGCAGCTTGATGACTTTACGGAATTGATTGAAAATACAAGCAGGGAATTATCAGATCCTGAACTGCTTAATTTACAATCAAAGGCTGAGCAAATCCATGACCATATGGAAGGTTATTTTAGAAGAAAACAAGAAATCGGAAATATTTGGGTGGTTGAAAAACATGTTCCTCCCGGCGGTCACTCACTTCCGGACCTGCCTTACTCCTATCAAGCCTTGGAACCTTATATTTCCGAAGAAATCATGAAGCTGCACCACGATAAGCACCATCGTTCCTATGTTGATGGCTTAAATAGGGCTGAATTAAATTTGAAGAAGGCAAGGGAGACTAATGATTTCTCTCTAATTAAGCATTGGTCAAGAGAGCTGGCCTTTCATGGTTCAGGACATTATCTTCATACTATTTTTTGGAGAAATATGAGTCCAAATGGCGGCGGAACTCCGAATGGCCTAATTAAAGGAGAAATAGATAATTATTTTGGCAGTTATGAGGCTTTTAAAAAACAATTCTCTGAAGCTGCAAAACAAGTAGAGGGAGTCGGTTGGGCTGTACTTGTCTGGTCACCGAGAGCAAGGCATTTAGAGGTTTTGCAATCTGAAAGGCATATGCTTTTAACTCAATGGGATACGATCCCTCTCCTTGTTCTGGATGTTTGGGAGCATGCCTATTATCTCCAATATAAAAACAATCGGGCTGATTATGTCGATAATTGGTGGAATATTGTAAATTGGAATGATGTTGAAATCAGATTTGAAAAAGCGGCTGATATTAAATGGCCGGCTTTCTAAAAAATAAAGAAATTGTTTCAGGCAATCGGCTTTGTTTCGGTTGCTTTTGTTTTTTTCAGTACATACTGTCATAACAAACCTTGAAATGCATAAACTTGTACTAATAAAAAAGGGGACGAGGTTAATCTAATGAGAGTGATTTTGAAGCTTGTCGTTTTTGCCATCATAGTCTCAATAATCATCCCTAACATACCTCACAGGGTGAATGCTTCCGTTTCTGTTAGCGCACAAAGTGCTATTTTAATGGAGCAAAAATCGGGTCGGATCCTATATGAGAAAGATGCAAATACAAAAAGAAGAATCGCCAGCATAACGAAAATCATGACCGCAATTCTTGCCATTGAATCGGGAAAGATGAATCAATATGTGAAGGTAAGTGAACAGGCAACCCGTGCTGAAGGTTCTTCCGTTTATTTAAAGCCGGGTGAAAAAATTAAGCTTAAAGACTTGGTTTACGGGTTAATGCTGCGGTCAGGCAATGATACTGCAGTTGCTATTGCTGAGTACGTAGGTGGAAGTGTGGATGGCTTTGCCATATTAATGAATCAAAAAGCGAGGGAAATCGGTATGTATAATACTCATTTTACCAATCCTCATGGTCTTGATGATTCTAAAGACCATTATTCCACTGCATATGACATGGCTGTCCTAATGCGTTATGCAATGCAAAATAAAACATTTCAAACAATTTCCAGCACGAAAGTATATCGGTCTCCGAATCCTACGGAAGCTTGGGATCGAGTTTGGAAAAATAAAAACCGATTATTAACAAAATACCAATATTGTACAGGAGGAAAAACAGGTTATACAAAACTCGCAAAAAGAACGCTTGTCACAACGGCAACAAAAGGTGACATGAGCTTGATAGCAGTAACTTTGAATGATTCGGATGATTGGAACGATCATATTTCCATGTACGAAAATGGATTTAAAGGGTTCGATATGACGGAAGTCTTGCCTAAAGGAGAAATTGATATCGAGAAAAATAGCGATTATAAGGATCATTTATTTCTGAAGGATTCTGTTGTTTACCCGGCCACAAACGAGGAAATGAGTTTATTTTCAGTAAAGTATAAATTGAATAAGCTATCTAATAGTAGGGGGAACCCTAAGAAAATGGAGTATATCGTCGGCAAGGCAGAAGTGTATTTAAATGGGAGAGTAGTGGAGGAAGCGCCAATTTACTATCAAACCGATCCTGTAAAAAAGAAAGGTCTATTTGATTTTGTAAAAGAAATCTTTTTATCGGTATTTGGTGTTAGAACAAATGGTTAATTATATTTGGGTGTTAATGACGATTGTTGGCATTGTGTTTGCGCTATTTAACGGAACAATGGCAGAAGTAAATAAAGCCATCTTTGTAGGTGCGAAGGAAGCTGTAACTCTTTGTATTGGCTTGATTAGTATTCTCGTATTCTGGCTGGGGATGATGCGAATTGCTGAAAAATCAGGGCTGCTGGACCGCCTAACAAAATTATTTCGTCCGCTCGTCAAGCGTTTGTTTCCCGAAGTGCCGACAAACCATCCTGCAATGGGCTATATTCTATCGAATATGATTGCTAATATGTTTGGTTTGGGAAACGCAGCAACCCCGCTTGGTATTAAAGCGATGGAAGAGTTACAGCAATTAAATGGAGGGAAGAATTCAGCAAGTCGGTCCATGATCACCTTTTTGGCAATAAATACAGCGAGCATCACTATCATCCCCACAACGGTTATTGCCATTAGAATGAACTATCATTCTGCCTCTCCTACTGAAATTGTTGTCCCCACTTTAATTGCCACGATTATATCGGCGATTGGGGCAATACTGATTGACCGCTATTTTTATTATCGAAGAAGCCGTAAAGGATGAAAAAGCATGGAATTTATTTCGCATATTTCACTAGCTTTTATCCCCATATTAATAGGTTTTATTCTGTTATATGGGACATTTAAACAAGTCCCAACCTATGAAAGCTTCGTCGAAGGCGGAAAAGAAGGGATTAAAATTGCGATCTCAATAATTCCGTTTCTTGTCGGAATGCTTGTGGCCATTTCCGTTTTTCGCGCATCAGGTGCATTAGATGCATTAATGAAATGGATTCGACCGGTAATGGAATCAATTGGGATGCCTGCAGAAATTGTCCCCCTCGTGTTCATTAGACCTATTTCAGGAACTGCTGCACTTGGTATGACAAGCGATCTAATTGCCAACTATGGACCGGATTCCTTTATTGGAAGGCTGGCATCTGTGTTGCAGGGAAGTACAGATACTACTTTATATGTAATAACCGTTTATTTTGGAGCAGTTGGAATTAAGAAAATGGGTGATGCCTTGAAAGTAGGGCTTCTGGCAGATTTAGTCGGTATTATTGCAGCAATAGCTGTTGTTGCATTTTTATTCGGGGTTAAATAGATATATTATTGAAATAATGGAAAAGTGAGTGAAAAAGCAAGCAGACTGCATGTTGTCAGAAGCTTGCTTTTTTATTTTTTCTATTTTAATCAATATCCTTGACTTTGAAAAGTGAAGAAGTTGTGTCATAATTCAAAAGGATAGAAATATGAATTCGTTTCCTCGGTTAAAGGAAACATTCCTATTGCCCATAAGAGCAACTACGGTTTTCCCATACCGGGTTTTCTTGATAAAGCTACTAGAGGTGAAATATGGAAAGATTACAAAAAGTAATGGCCCGAGCAGGGATTGCTTCAAGAAGGAAATCAGAAGAATTAATTAAAGAAGGTAGAGTAAAGGTAAATGGAAAAGTTGTAAAAGAGCTCGGTATAAAGGTTTCTTCATCCGATAAGGTAGAAGTAAATGAGATTCAGATTGAAAGAGAAGAACCTGTCTATTTTATTTTATATAAACCTCGCGGGGTCATTTCGAGTGTCAACGACGATAAAGGCAGAAAAGTTGTGACGGATTACTTTTCAGAGCTAAAGATTAGAATTTACCCTGTTGGCCGCCTTGATTATGATACATCGGGTTTATTGTTATTAACCAATGATGGAGAATTTGCAAACTTACTGATGCACCCAAGGAACGAAATTGAAAAAGTTTATGTTGCTAAGGTAAAAGGAATACCTCTTCGAGAAAACCTAAAAAAATTAGAAAAAGGGATTCGTCTTGAAGATGGAAAAACAGCACCTGCAAAAGTAAAAATGCTCTCGTTAGATAAGAAAAAACAAACATCTATTATTGAGATTGTTATTCATGAAGGACGAAATCGTCAGGTAAGAAGAATGTTTGAAGCGATTGGTCACGAAGTAATGAAATTAAAACGAGAACGTTATGGTTTTTTAACCTTGAATGGTTTATCTGCCGGTGATGCAAGAGAGCTGACACCACATGAAGTAAAGCAGCTTAGGGCAATGGCGATGGAATCGTCTAAAAAAAATTCATAAAAGTGTCACATTTGGTTTCTTTTATAAACACTGTGCTCGATTTGTAAAATGATATAATTTAGACAAAATATGCTATAAGATTCACGGGAGGGTTAGCTATGAAAAAACGGCGATTAATAATGAGAACGGTAATATTAATCGTTCTTGGTGCAGCCGTTGCTTATTCGCTATATGCAAATCTAACAAAAGATGATCAACAGCAGGTTGCTATTGGAAGTCAGGCTCCTGATTTTGTTTTGACTGATATGCAAGGTAATAAACATCGCCTATCTGATTATAAAGGCCAGGGAGTATTTCTGAATTTCTGGGGAACATGGTGTAAGCCATGTGAAACGGAAATGCCCTATATAAATAATCAGTACCATCAATTTAAAGATAAAGGGGTACAGGTTCTAGCCGTTGATATAAATGAATCCGATATAGCAGTAAACCAATTTGCATCACGCCATAAACTTGATTTTCCTATAATGATTGATAAAGATAAACAAGTGATGAATGTCTATGGTATTGACCCTCTTCCTGCTACATTTCTAATTGATAAAAACGGAAATGTCATTAAATACTTTACAGGTCAGCTAACTGAAGATAATATTAGGGATTTTATGGAGAAAATTAAACCTTAAGGTTGTAGGGAGTTTTTAGTATGAAAGATGTAAAATGTGAATGTGGGCATGTGAATCCGCATGGGACCGTATTGTGTGAAGCATGCGGAAAAATACTGGATGAACAGGAAAAAGAAAAACAACTGCTTGACATGCGTTATGAAGGCAGTGCACGCCGCTCACAAACATATAATAAAACTATTATTGATAAAATATGGAACTTTTTCTCATCGGTTAAGGTGGGAGTTTGGTTGATCATTGTTACCTTGATTGCATCAGCTGTCGGGACGATCCTGCCTCAGGAAATGTACATACCTCCAACCATTGCTGCAGACGAGTATTATCAGCAGCAGTATGGTTGGGTTGGGAAATTATATTATCAATTAGGCTTTGAAAATTTATATAGTTCCTGGTGGTATATGCTATTAATCGCTATGATTGGGGTTTCTCTGGTTATTTGCAGTCTCGACAGGGTGGTACCCTTATATAAGGCGTTAAAAGCTCAAAATGTCACGAGGCATGAAGGATTTTTAAGACGTCAACGTATATTTGGTGTGAACAAGGGTGTAAATGTTACTGAACTTTCAGTCATTAAGGAGCATTTAAAGGCTAGACGTTACCATGTTCGAGAAGACAATGGAGATTTGTTAGCTGAAAAAGGGCGTTTTTCCCGCTGGGGTCCATATGTTAACCATGTAGGTTTAATTATTTTTTTATTGGGCTGTTTGCTTCGCTCCATTCCCGGAATGTATGTGGATAAGACAATGTGGCTGAGGGAAGGCGAGACAGCCGTCATTCCCGGAACAAATGAACAATATTATCTTAAAAACGATAAATTTATTCTACAACTCTATGATAAAAACAAGGACAAAACATATGAGAGCGCTCTTAGTAAAGTAAATCAAGTTGCAAAAAATTACCAATCAAATGTTGTACTTTATAAGCGAGTCGGTCAGGGGCTTCCAGGGGAAAAACCTGATTTAAAAAAGGAGCAAGCCTTCAAAATCCGTGTGAATCAACCGCTAACCTTTAATGGCTATTCAGTTTTTCAGGTTGATTATAAGCTCGATGAACTAAATGCAATGTCCTTTTCCTTAACAAATAAAAAGACAAGCCAATCCTATGGTGATCTTAAAATAAACCTTTATGACCCAAAGACAAAATATGATTTGGGTAAAGGTTACTCTGTTGAAATTCTAAGCTATTTTCCGGACTTTGAATTTTCCAAGAGCGGGGAACCAACGACAAAATCACGAATTCCCAATAATCCTGCTTTTGTATTCCGTATGTTTTCCCCTGATAAACCTAAAGGAGAAACGAGTTTTGTTGCAATCAAGCAAACGATTGAGCCATTCGGTAATAATGAATATAAAATGTCCTTTAGAGGGATTGAAACAAAAAATGTATCCGGTTTAACTATCCGTAAGGATTCAACACTATGGGCAATTATTATAGGCGGAATTATTTTTATGATTGGTGTTATCCAGGGTGCTTATTGGAATCATCGCCGTATTTGGATTCAAAACAAAAATGGAGATGTCTGGATTGCAGGTCATACAAACAAGAATTGGTACGGCTTGAAGCGTGAAATTGAAACTGTCCTATCCGATACGAAATTAAATATGCCGGAGGATCAACTTCAAACGGAAAAAATGGATTAGGAGGAAGTTTAGTTGGTAACATTAAGTGGTAATTTATTGTTTATTGCTTTTATTCTTTATTTAGTTTCGATTTTATTTTATGGGGGTTCAATTAAATCAAAGAAGGAATTCGATGAAAAAAAGGGGACAAATCGTTGGGGGAAGATCGCAGTATTTTTAACGATTGTCGGCTTTATTTCCCAACTGGGATATTTCGTCACTAGATGGATTGCTGCAGGTCATGCGCCGGTTAGTAATTTATTTGAGTTTACAACCTTTTTTGGAATGGCACTTGTTGGTGCATTTATTGTTATTTATTTTATTTATCGGACTGCACTTCTTGGATTGTTTACGATGCCGGTGGCTGTTTTGGTTATTGCCTACGCAAGTATGTTTCCAAGGGACATTACTCCATTGATTCCGGCCTTACAAAGTTATTGGCTTAAGATTCATGTCACAACAGCTGCAATGGGAGAAGCGATCCTTTCGATTAGCTTTGCGGCAGGTCTTATTTATCTTGTAAAGGTCATTGATCAATCGAAAGCGAGCAAGAGGACCTTCTGGTTAGAAATGGTTATGTTTGCCATGGTTACAACGCTTGGTTTTGTCCTTGTTGCATCTGCCTTTTCGGGAATGGGTTTTCATGAAAGTTTTAAATGGATTGACAAAAACCAAAATGAAGTTACGGTTGATTACACGATGCCAGCTCTAACAGGTCCACATGAGTATCAATTAGAGACAAAAGGTGGCTTTCGTCCACTCGTTGCAATGCCGGCACTTATCAATGCAAAGAAATTAAACACCGTTATTTGGTCTATAATGGGCGGATTAGTATTATATGGACTGATTCGTTTAATATTAAGAAAGAGAATTGCAGCGGCACTTCAGCCGTTTGTCAAAAGCATTAAACTCGATTTTGTTGATGAAATTAGTTATCGTTCCGTATTAATAGGTTTCCCTGTATTTACATTGGGGGCATTAATTTTTGCAATGATTTGGGCACAAATGGCTTGGACCCGTTTCTGGGGCTGGGACCCTAAAGAAGTATGGGCATTAATCACCTTTTTATTCTACGCTGCATTTTTACATTTACGTCTTTCAAAAGGGTGGCATGGAGAAAAATCAGCATGGCTTGCCGTGATTGGTTTTACGATCATTATGTTTAACCTTGTGGCTGTAAATCTTGTTATTGCCGGCCTCCATTCTTACGCAGGCTCTTAATTGTATAGCCTTCACTTAACTATAAGTGAAGGCTTTTTTTGAAAAATCAACTAGTTTTAGTAAAAAATTGAGATCTGCTGCAATTGTCAAATTTTTGTCACTTTTAAGTAGGCTTTCTGTCAAAAAGCATGGCAATAAATAAAACCATTCTGTAAAATAACTGCATGGGGGGATTATTAATGGATAAAGACGTTAAAATTTTAGTAGTGGATGATGAAGAAAGAATTCGTCGATTATTAAAAATGTATTTAGAGCGTGAAGAGTTTTCAATCGATGAAGCAGAAGATGGCAATGAGGCTTTAACGAAAGCAATTGAAAATGATTACGATGTTATTCTACTCGATCTAATGATGCCTGGAAAAGACGGCATTGAGGTTTGCCGTGAATTAAGAGAAAAGAAAGCCACACCTGTTATTATGTTAACAGCAAAAGGTGAAGAGATAAATCGTGTTCAGGGTTTTGAAGTTGGCACGGATGATTATATTGTTAAGCCATTTAGTCCAAGAGAAGTTGTTTTACGTGTAAAAGCTCTTCTCCGGAGATCATCTCAAACGAGTTATTTACAAACGGAAACGACAACCAAGGATGTAATTGTCTTTCCTTTTTTAACAATAGATAATGATGCCCATAGGGTAACTGCCGACGGTAAAGAGGTCACCTTAACACCAAAAGAATATGAATTGCTCTATTTCCTTTCAAAAGCACCGGATAAGGTATTCGACCGTGAACAATTGTTAAAGGAAGTTTGGCATTATGAATTTTTCGGTGATTTACGAACAGTCGATACGCATGTGAAACGACTACGCGAGAAATTAAACAAAGTCTCAGAACAAGCTGCAAGAATGATTGTTACTGTTTGGGGAGTGGGTTATAAATTCGAGGTAGTTAATGAATGACCTTTTTACGAAGTGTAGTAGGTAAACTTTGGTTTACTATTCTTTTGCTTGTGTCATTTGTACTGTTCATTTTAACTGTGATGCTTCTTGAATTTTTTCAAAACTACAATATTGTTGAAACGAAGAAAACATTAACTAATACAGCTGAAAAAATTTCACATGTCTTAGAGGAACATACAGGTGATAAATTTTCACTTGGATTAGAAATATCATGGGAAATTATCGATAATGTAACCAAAGTGGTAATCGTAAAAAATGATCATGAAATCTATTACTCTCCCAACACTGAAAAAACAAAAAAGTTAACGATTAATGATATTCGTAAGGACTCGGATTTATCGAAAGTATTTTACAAAGATACTACGGTTGAAAAAATTTCTAACCTCGCACCTGGTCAGAGTGGAAATGTAAAAAATGCAGATTATTCAATCATTGGTGTACCACTTCATCTTCCAGGGGAAAAAAATGGGGCTGTTTTTATTTACCAATCATTGGCGGTTATGCAGGAAGCAACACATTCAACTACTAAATTTATTTTACTGGTAGCCGGTGTTGCCATTATCCTTACCACTATTTTTGCCTTCTTTTTATCTACACGGATTACGGCTCCATTAAGAAAGATGCGGGAGGCAGCTTTTGAGGTGGCAAGAGGAAAATTCGATACGAAAGTTCCGATTCTAACCCACGATGAAATTGGTGAATTAGCAACAGCCTTTAATCAAATGGGTAGACAACTAAAGTTTAATATGAATGCACTAAGCCAAGAAAAAGAACAGCTTTCCAGTATTTTAAGCAGTATGGCTGATGGGGTAATCACTTTTAATCGCGATGGGACCATATTAATCACAAATCCTCCTGCAGATCGTTTTTTGCAATATTGGTATTATGAAAAAGGCAGATTTGGTTCAGATTCAGAGGCAATTCCGTCAAAAGTCATGGAGCTTTTTCAGCAGGCAGTAGATACGGAGAAAGAAAAAATCGGAGAGATTTCTCTTCAAGGGCGACATTGGGTAATATTAGTGAGTCCGCTCTATAGCAATCGTTTTATTCGCGGTGCTGTCGCAGTACTCAGGGATATGACGGAGGAAAGGCAATTAGATAAGATGAGGAAAGACTTTATTGCCAATGTTTCTCATGAGTTAAGAACTCCTATTTCTATGCTGCAGGGCTATAGCGAAGCAATTGTTGATGACATAGCCGAAACCCAGGAAGAAAAGAAGGAAATGGCAAGAGTCATTTATGATGAATCTTTACGAATGGGGAGGCTGGTAAATGAACTTCTTGACCTGGCCAGAATGGAAGCGGGACATATTCAATTAACGGTTGAAGAAATCCATCTTTCTTCGTTTATTAATAGGATTATATATAAATTCCAAGGACTTGCTAAAGATCATGAGATTCTTTTAAGCACAATAATTGGTGATGAAGTGAAGACAATTTTATTTGACCCTGACCGAATTGAGCAAGTTCTTACCAACTTGATCGATAATGCCATTAGGCATACACCAAAGGGTGGATCCGTTAAGTTAGAGGTGAATCATGAGGATAAAGGTATCATGATTGAAGTGTCCGATTCAGGTTCAGGTATTCCTGAAGAAGATTTACCCTTTGTTTTTGAGCGCTTTTACAAGGCGGACAAAGCTAGAACGAGAGGAAGGTCAGGAACAGGTCTGGGGCTTGCTATCGTAAAAAATATTATTGAAGCTCACAGGGGGCATATTTCTGTTCAAAGCAAAATCGGTCAAGGAACGACATTTTCCTTTTTTCTTCCTCGAAAATAGGGGAAAAAAGAATAATTGTGCCGATTGTTCTTGATACACGAGGAACATTTATATAGAACTCATCCGTAGAAATGGATGAGTTTTTTTAGTTGATAGCTCAATTTTCTTATAACTGCCGGAAATTCAATGAGAGAATTTTTTCCAAAAAATGGCTTCCTTTTTGTCAAATAAAAGTCTATATTTAAATGGTGAAACTTTTTATACATAGATATCGACTAATTTTATGAACGGGGAGGGGAATTGATGGACTCCGTTTTCGATGAACTATACCAAAAATATCATCATGACGTGTTTCAATTTCTATTTTATATGGTTAGAAACAAAGAGCATGCAGAGGATCTTGTTCAAGAAGTGTATATACGTGTATTTAAATCATATGATCGATTCGAAGGAAAAAGCAGCGAAAAAACATGGCTGTTTTCCATCGCGAAAAATGTTGCAATTGATTATTTCCGCAAGCAAAAAGGCTGGAAAGAACGATTATTCGAGAAATTTGATTGGTCTGTCAATCAAGTGCGGGATGAGTTTCCCATACCGGAAGAGATTACCGTTCAAAAAGAGGAAATTAAGTGGGTATATAATTGCCTTGAATTTTGCACAATGGATCAAAGGGCAGTTGTTATCTTACGTTTTATACAAGATCTATCAATTGCTGAGACGTCTCAAGCGTTGGGATGGACTGAAAGCAAAGTAAAAACTACACAGCACAGGTCGTTAAAGGTATTAAAGAAACAAATGGAGATGCTCTATGAAAAGGAGGGTTTGGATAGTGAAAAGGTCAGAGTGGAGCGATAAACAGCTCGAAGAATTACTTAGGCAATTGCCAAATATACAAGATCATCGCAATCCTCGTGACATCTACCAAAATCTTTCTTTAAAAAAGCGCAATTATAGACTGTTGTTACCCGGGATTGCCACAGCTGCCGTCTTAGTTATTATACTCATATTGGCACCAAAATTAATGAGCGGTCCACAATATTCCTCGGACCAAGCAGGAAAAGAACAATATACAGTAGATAAGAAGTTTAGCCTTTCAGAAAAGAATAAAGACTTAACGAAGGAAAGTAAACAGGATTCCACTTCAAAATCAACGGAGAAATCGATTCCAAAAATGTCTAAACTAATGGTCGCATCTACAGGATTAAAAACGGCCGTATATGATGAAGAAGTAGGGAATGGGACGGTATTAACTTATTGGATTCCGGACCCGCAGGCACAAATATTAATCCCTGTATCAACAATTATTCATGGTCATAAAGACAAATCGTGGCTAACATTGTTCACTGAAAACATGGCCGGGTTAACAGAGAAAGATTGGGGATTAAGTGACTATTATCCCGTAAATGCAACATTTAAATTAGATGATAAAGAGAATAGTGTTGTCGTAGATGTTCCTGCAAATAATCCATACATGCAAGGCGAAACGAGTGTTATTAATTTTGTAAATGTTATAAAAAAGGATGTTTCATCAAATAGTAAAGTGAGAAAAATCAAGCTTTCAACGAATGGTCAACCGGGGATTCAACTCGGCCAATATGGTGAGAAAAAAGAATTGAATATAGAAACGGATAAAAATCATGCCTATTTATTTTATATACCGGTTGGAAAAGATATCCCCTTGTTAGCGCCATCATTAAATATGTTTAAAGACATAAAATCAGCACTGGAAGCAATGAAAACAGGCCAGCCGGAAATAGGTTTAAAGGCTTCTCTTAATCAGGCATTTCAATTAAAATATACTGCCATTAAGGATGGTACATTATTTGTAACAATAGATAAAAATACAAAAATGGAAGATAATCCAAATGTGATTTATTCTTTAGAAGCTTTATTATTAACTGCGAAGGAATTTGGAGTTAATATGGTAAAGGTTGAAAATGCTCCAATAAATCAAGTGGGCAGGTTTGATTTAACTAAAAAGATTAAAGTTCCTGTGGCTCCGAATTTGCGAAATATTCAATGAGTTAACTTGATGCTGACCGGCTGCTGTTTTTGGTCAGCTTTTTTTATGAATAAAAAAGTGACTACCTCCAAATTATAACAAGTATGTTTAACCGAACTTGCCCGCCAAAAGTTCTAAACGCAAATAGTCATACATAAGGTGGGTAGGAGAGGATATGATTCAAGGAGGAAAAGAATGCGGGACTACATAAAGAGGTTTTTAATTGCCATCATAATGGCGCTTTGTATCAGTTTATTATTTATTGGCGGTAAACATTCTGAAGCTAGTATGACTGATGAAAACGATTTAAAAGTTGGCTGGATTTGGCCATCAGATGGCGTAATTTCGGATACATATGGAACAAGGCATGGAAAACATAAAGGAATTGATATCGCAGGAAGATTAGATTCCCCGGTCCTTGCTGTTGATGATGGTGTGGTTGATAAATCCTATTTTTCAAATACATACGGTAATGTGGTTTTTGTTAAACACCCCAATAATTTAGTCACTGTTTATGCCCATTTAAACACACGTCTTGTTGCAGAAGGTCAGGGAATAAAAAGAGGTACTATGATTGGAAAAATGGGAATGACAGGACAAGCAACTGGTGTTCATCTCCATTTTGAAACCCATCAAATAGAATGGACATATGAAAAGAAATATGCTTTTGATCCTGAAAAGCTCCTGGGGAAAGCAGAGGTTGGTGATTCTGTTCAAAGAGGAGTCGCAAGTGCAGGGAATAATGTTTTAGAAGCAAGCTCACATGTTCATCCAATAGCAGAAGAAAGACCTGCGAATAAGATCAATGGAAATAAATTAGCTGGTGAAAGAAAAGAATATATTGTCCAAGTAGGAGATACATTAGCATCAATTGCTGAGAAAAATAATCTTACGGTTAAAAAAATTAAAGAAATTAACCGCCTTACGTCCGAAGTTATTAAGCCGAAACAAATTTTAATTGTTAATTAATAAGCAAGCCGCAGACAAACCTGGTCTGCGGTTATTTATTCCTTCTTCACAGAACCGCTATTTTCCAGTATAATAAATTTGTAATTTAATATCGATCTATCTTCGGGGCAGGGTGAAATTCCCGATCGGCGGTATTAGAGTGTTCTCTTAAGCCCGCGAGCCTTTTAGGCAGGATTTGGTGCGATTCCAAAGCCGACAGTATAGTCTGGATGGGAGAAGATGGAGGTTCTGCAGACGTTCAAAAAATTTAGTTAATTGGACGTTTATTAAGCGTGCCTTTCTCCCTCAAGTTAACATTCTTGAGGGTTTTTTATTTACATTGGCACTTGTATACTGCTGAACCTCTCTTCCTAACTTGATGGATCAAAAAAGGAGAGAGGAAAATGAAAAAGAAGAAAAAAATGAAGGTCAAAGCAATTGTTTCAATCGGAATGCTGAGTAGTATTGCATATCTCTTAATGCTGTTAAATTTTCCACTGCCGCCATTTCCAAATTTTTTATTTATTGATTTCAGTGATATTCCGCCACTTATCGCCGCCTTAATTTTTGGACCGGTTGCAGGAATTTTAGTAGAGTTTTTCAAAAATGTCCTTAATTACTTAATGACAGGAAGTCAAACAGGAATCCCGGTTGGCCATATTGCTAACTTTCTTGCAGGAATCTTGTTCATCTTGCCAACCTATTATTTATATAACAGATTAAAAACCAGAAAGGCCATGACAGTTGCCTTAATTGTCGGGACCTTGACAATGGCGGTTATGATGAGTATTCTAAATTATTTCTTCATTCTACCTGCTTATACGGCTCTTTTGAAATTTCCTGATATGAGAAATTTAGTGGTACCGGCTATCCTGCCGTTTAACATCGTGAAAGGTGTGATAATGTCATTTATTTTTATGTTACTTTTCATACGAATGCAAGCATGGATTAATAAATTTTCCATAATAAAAAATGCTTAATAGATTAAAAAGCAACCAGGTTCTATCTGCCTGGTTGCTTTTATTTTTAAAAAATTACAATAATGAAAAACCCTCTCCATTGAAAGAGAGGGCTAGTAGCCTAACTGAATAGATTATTCGAATTTAGTTGGATTGCCATCAAAAGCCTCGTCAGCTACCTTAATAGAATCGGTAGGGCAGCCTTCAAAAGCATCCATCATATCATCGATTAAGACATCTGGAATTTCAACGATACCTTCGTTATCGTCAAGAGTTACATATGCGATGCCTTCATCATCGTAATCGTAGATATCTGGTGCAGCTGCACCACATGCACCACATGCAATGCAAGTCTCTTTGTCAACAATTGTGTACTTAGCCATGATTAAATACCTCCCAATGAAATAAACAAAAATTAATCTTACTCGTTTACCACAGTTATATGGAAACGGATTTCTCATTTACTATTGTAAAACTGTATGATTAACTTTTCAATAGAAAAATGCTTTTAAAACCTTGGATTGTTTATTGCTTTTCCCGAATCTTCCACATTTTTAAGCAACAAGTGAGGCCATTTCATGTTAAAATAATAAAAATAGAAAAATAGCTGATTTTGTCGATAAACGCAAAAAAGTGGTGGGGTGGAATGCTAAATATAGAAAACATTATACTATATTGTATAAAACAATTGAATGGAGAAAGAACTATTTACTCCATTTATCATCTATTAAATGGGAAAAAATCTTCGCAAACCATCCAAGACGCACATTTATTTTCACTAAAGAAATTTTTTCGTATTTTAGAATCTTTAACACGTGAATCCTTTGATAAAATAATTGAGAAAATCTTTGAAAAAAAGTTGATTAGAAAGTGCGGAGAGCAACGGTTTTTGTTAACACCAACAGGGGATATTCATTTAGAAAAAATTCAATTGCCTATCTATATTAATGGGTGGAGTTACCAGCAAACAGCAAATTTATTTTGGGAGAGATTGACACTGCTTGTTCAGGTCACATCCAATCTAGTGTTTCAGGAAACACACTATATTCCAATTCAAAAAAACAAAGAGGTTCATTTTTGGCTAAAATCGACTTTAAAGGACTTCCATGTTCCAAGGAGTGAAATAGGCAAATTGCTATTTTCGGAATTAATGGATTGTTTTGAAGAGGATAAAAATATCGATCCTTCTTTTTTGGTTTTTCGTTTAACCGGATATCAAAAGATTGGATTAACACCTTTACAAATGTCCCAAAAATTTAAGATAAATTCTATTGATTATCATATTGAATTTATAAATGTTCTCCACTTTTTGATCAGGAAGGTTGAGAACATTCATAACCATTCTCAATTATTACCGGAATTATTAAAGGGACTTATTCAGGATGATTCATTGACACAATCATCACGTAAAACATGGGTTCTTTTGAAACAGGGTTATTCTATTGAACAAATTGCCGGTTTTCGACGGTTAAAGAAAAGTACAATTGAGGATCACATAGTCGAATTCGCATTAAACGTAAATGATTTTTCGATAGACGATTATGTCGATAACGTTATTCAGAAAAGAATATTGGAAATATCACAGCAAACGGAAAGTAAACAACTAAAACTAATTAGGAATTATCTTGAAGCAGCCTCTTATTTTCAGATTCGTCTCGTCTTGGCGAAATATGGTGATAGACAATGGAACTAGAAAAACTTTTGAAAAAATACTTTGGATACCAAGCATTTAAAACAGGCCAAAAGGAAGTTATATCTTCAATTTTGGCAGGTAATCATACATTGGCAATGCTGCCAACCGGAACCGGTAAATCATTATGTTATCAGCTTTCAGGTTATATTCTGGAGGAACAGATTTTAATTGTTTCTCCGCTTTTATCTCTAATGCAGGATCAGGTAGAACAATTAATGAAACTTGGAGAAAAACGGGTTATTGCCTTGAATTCCTTTCTTTCTGAAGGGGAAAGAAAAAGTGCTTTTCGAAATCTAAAAAGATACAAATTTATTTTTATTTCTCCTGAAATGCTGCGGGTTTCTTATATTATAAGGAAGCTTCAGGAGCTTTCAATATCATTATTTGTCGTTGATGAAGCTCATTGTATTTCACAATGGGGATATGATTTTAGACCGGATTATTCAAAATTGGGCGAAATCCGTAAAATGCTGGGAAATCCGCTTACTCTTGCGCTAACGGCTACGGCAACTAAAAAAGTAAGGGAGGATATCATTCTTTCCCTAAATTTAGAAAAAATAAAAAAAGTAGAATCAACGATTGATCGTCCAAACATCGCTTATTATGTCGAAAAAATAGCCGATTATCACGAAAAGCAAAGCCGTGTACTCGAACTTGTTTTAAAATTGAAGAAGCCCGGGATTATCTATTTTTCAAGTAAAAAGGCTGCGGAACAGATGGCTAATCTCTTAGTGAATAACGGAATCAACGGTGCAATGGCCTATCACGGTGGATTGGAACCAGACACGAGAATTTTAATTCAGCAGCAATTTATTAACAATCAATTAGATGTGATCTGTGCAACAAGTGCATTTGGTATGGGAGTTAATAAAGAAAATATTCGGTTTATTATTCATTACCATATGCCGATGCAAATGGAATCATACCTTCAGGAAATCGGAAGAGCCGGCAGGGATGGTTCGCCCAGTATTGCTATACTTTTGTATGCTCCCGGTGATGAACAGCTTCCAATTCAACTTGCTGAGGGTGAATTACCTTCAGAACAGCAAATTGATTGGCTATTCTCTAAGGTTACGCAAAATCCAAACGGTATTAAGGGTTTTTTAGAATCAAATGAGCCTCTGAAAGACATTGGAGGGTTTTCGGACATTCAATGGAGAATTGTACAGGATTTCTTGAACAATCGACAAAAGGAATCAATTGACCTGGGAAATATACAAAGGGCATTAAAATTATTTGTTAATGGTAGGCTAGCAGTAAAGAAAAACAATATTTATAAAATGAAAAATTGGATCGATACGAATTCCTGCAAGCGTGAATTTATATTGCAATATTTTGAAGAACCGATTACTAATAAGGTATATCCCTGCTGTGATTTTTGCGGTCTGCAATTTTTAGATTATCAAAATACAAATAATATAATTTTCCGTGAACCTGTCGAAGAGAATTGGAAGGATTATCTTGCCAAAATATTATTAAATTGCGGGTTGAGTGAATGAAATATAGGTATAGGGAATTAATCAACGGATTGTCCGATAAAGAATTACTGTTTCATTTGTATATGACACAAATCATTCTATTAGTAATTTCGTTCATTTTAGGGATTCTATTATTTGAGCATTTTTCCTTTTTGAATCATTTATACTGGCTCGATTTTAAGGTTATTTCAATAGGTATTCCAATGGGGCTGGCAGTGGTGATCGTGGATATAATTTTAATGAAATGGCTTCCTTCATCTTTTTATGATGATGGTGGTCTAAATGAAAGGCTGTTTCGCAATAAAAATATACTTCACATCATGATGATAGCAGCAATTGTTGCATTAAGTGAAGAGTTGCTTTTTCGGGGTATTATTCAAACGAAGGTTGGACTGATACTGGCCAGTATTATTTTTGCTATCATTCATTATCGATATCTATTTAATTGGTTTTTGTTTTTAAACATCGTATTGCTAAGCTTTTTTATCGGAATTATTTATCAGTGGACAAATAATTTAGCGGTTACGATTATTATGCATTTCATCATTGATTTTTTATTAGGTATTTATATAAAATACCGTCGTCGAATAAACGGTGATGAAGAGCAGGAAGGAGTACTTCATGAATAAAGAGGAACCATATCGAGATCAGGCGGAACGATTAAGGCAACGGATTGAAAAAATTAATGAGAAAACCGAAGATGGCAAGCGTTTGCCTCCAAGAGGACAATTGCACCGGCAAAAGCAACCAAAAATTAAATGGAAACTGAAATACCCAATCATCCGATTATTAGTATTAATTTTTATCCTCCTTCCGATTATTAGTTTTAGTGTCATTTCCTACCTTCATGAGAAAAAAATAGGCGGGGCTGAAAAGGTATCCGGAGATGCGAATAATGCGGGATATGAAACAATTAATCTTGAAAAAAACAATAGCGAAAAGGTGAATAGTACAAATAATCCTATAAAAAAAAAGGATACTAGTCAAAGTGATGGCGAAAACAGTTCAACCGATGGGAGTTTAGAGTCCACAACACAGACTCAACCTGCTACGGGTGAAAAGGCTTCTATCCTACCGACAGATGCAAATGTCATTGATCGTCCAATTGGGCCGGATTCAGACAAGAATAGCAGTCCCGGGCCAAATACCAATTTAAGCAAAACGAATAACTCGCCTGTTACCAAAAAAATCGTCTATCATACAGTGCAGCCACATGAGACACTATATCATATAGCGATTGTTTACTACCATTCTCAGACAGGAATGGATATTATAAAAAATGCAAATCATCTAAAGAGCGACAAACTTGAACAAGGACAGGTTTTGAAGATTCCATTAGATAACTAAGAGGCGAATAAAGTCTCTTTTTTTTTGCCAAAAATCATATTATTAAGGACAAGTTCATAAGTATAGTTAGAAGAAATGGAGGGTGATAAAATGGATTCTCCAATCCTTTTACTTGAAAATACAGACCAGGCCACGAAGCAAGCGCTTGAAAATGTTAGAAAACGAAAAGAAAAGTTTGACCGATTTAAAAAGCGCCACATATGGTCAATATGGGGAACAATTATAATGGCATCCATCTTTTTTGCCTATTTGTATATAACCGTGGCAAGTATTTATTCGTATTCATTTGCAGCTATGTTTTCCGCATTTGTCAATGACTCAAATAATCTAACTCTTTTAGTTTTTACTGTAGGTATGTATGGCATGATGAATTTACTGAAGGAAAAGAAAGATAAAGCTGAAAAGGAATTTCATGAATTAAGATGCGAAATAGTCGACAGAAGTAAGGATTACTGGAAAAAGGAAGAGGAATGGAAAAACAGGCATCTTGTATTTGAAATGATGAAAAATAAATATGACATAAATCTGTATCACGAAAAAAAATAAGAAGCAGTTACAAACTGCTTCTTATCAGATTAAAAGACTTTCTTCCGATCCCGTTCTTCTTTTAGTATTTCTACAGCTTCCCGGAAGCGTTGAGAATGTATGATTTCACGTTCCCGCAGAAAGCGTAGACTGTCATTGATATCAGGATCATCACTTAAATTAATTAACCATTGATAGGTGGCCCTTGCTTTTTCTTCCGCAGCAATATCTTCGTACAAATCAGCAATAGGGTCTCCTTTTGCAGTAATATATGAGGCTGTCCATGGAGCACCGGAAGCATTTTGATAGAATAAGGCGCCGTCATGGTTTGCATAATGATCGCCAAGGCCGGCCGCCTTCATTTTCTCAGGGGTAGCATCTTTCGTTAATTTACAATTCAAGTATATTCTGCAACATCACAAAATAAGGAATATATATACTTTGTAATTAACAAAGGGGCTGGTGAAAATCGAAAAGAAAGTTTCAAAAGTTGCTGTCTATGTTCGGAAAAGTCGTGAGGAGGAGACGGAGGAAACTATGAACCGTCAACAAGCAGTCCTTATTGACCTCTGTGAGAAAAACAACTGGAGCTGGGAGCTTTTCAAAGAGGTTGGTTCCAGTCAAGACCTTGCGGAACGTGAGGAACTTCAAAAAATGCTTGAGAAAGTCAATCTATTTTATTTTGACGCTGTTGTTGTTGCTGACCTTGACCGACTTTCAAGGAATGTCATTCACTTTGGTCAAATAAAAATGCTCTTAGTTAATGCTGGAGTTCTCGTTGTTACTCCGTCAAAAACCTTTGACTTTTCAAACGAGTCTGACGACATGTTTTCAGACTTTATGTCCGTAATAGCAAAATCAGAATACCAACAAATAAAAAAGCGCCTTGTTCGAGGAACCAGGCAGTCAGCAAAACAAGGGAATTGGTTAGGAAAGAAAAATCCAGTTGGTTATAAGTATAACAAAGAGACAAAGAAACTCGAACCAAGTAAGGACGCTCCAGTCATAAAAAAAATGTTTAAGCTTTACCTTGAGGGATTGTCAATAAAGGACATTGCTTTCAAGTTTGATCATGAAAATGTTGTGACCACTATTGGTCTCATTTGGACTCCTGCTGGAGTTTCTCGACTCCTTAATAATCCGGTTTACGCTGGTCATTCACTCTATGGAAAAACTACTCAAAGAAAAGTTGAGGGAAAAAGAGTGACAAAGAAGACAAAAAAGGAGGAGCAAATTTTGGCTGAGAATACTCATGAAGCTCTTATATCTCAAGAGGACTGGGAACAAGTTCAAGCAATTAAAGAGAAAAGGAACTTCAGACCTCCCTCCTTGAAACTTGGTAAACATAAATTCTCTGGTCTCATTATTTGTGGCATTTGTGGAGGGGTTCATTCCTTTCAGACCTCAAGAGGAAATAAAAAAAGAATTTCAAGCTGTCAAACTCGTCAATATAACGGAGACATGACTCAATATTCAGTTTGTCCAAATAAAGGAGCGAACGTCTCCGAGTTTGAAAAGCTTTTTTATACTGAACTAGGTCAATATGCTGATAAGCTGGAGGAATATGTTAAGCTGATCAAAGGAGCTGACAAAGGAAAGATCGTGAACCGTGAGGGAGAAATTGACACCAAAAGGAAACAAATCCAAAAACTTGAGCAAAGCGTCAAGAGGGTTCAACATGGTTTTATAATGGAGGTATTCTCCGAGTCTGAAGCTCAACAGCAAATAAAACAGCTTAAAGACCAAATTCAAGGCCTAGAAGAGCAAATAGAACAGCTTCGGAACCAAGAGGAATCAAACCATCTAGACTTTGTGGAGATAACGTTGAACAAAATTAGAAAAGTCCTTACTGGAGGAGAGCAACTTTCTGAGGTTGAAGCAAATGACATTTTGAGAGACTACATTGAAGCAATTTTTTATACAAAGACTGGAAATAATATTGAAATTGAAATTGTATGGAAAGACATTGTTGGCCTCGTTGCATGAGGTCATTTTTTTTGTTTGCCACGGTCTTTCCCTCCCCTCTGGCGACCAATTTAAAACGTCCGGAAGACCACGTCAAAGCAATTCCTGATATCTGGAGTGAAGAACCTGTAGTTTTCATCTAAATCGGAAGAAAGCATAATTTGTTACCCAGTTAATTCTGAAATGACTACCTGAACAATGGAATAAAGGATGAATTTATGTACATAACCCAACCTCAAAAATATTTAACCTACTTGTTAAATTGCAGTGTTCAGAAAATTTGACTTTATGGACACTTTAAAAGGCTACATTTTTGACTAGCCTTTATTCATAATGGAAAAATTACTTCAAATAATTAAATAAGTTTCATATAAAGTTTTAACATTGCCTTAATATAGAGTTTACATTAAGGAATTACAATGAAATAGTAAACAATCAACAAAAAACAACATCAAAAGGAGAAATTATTAATGAATCGTAAATGGAGCAAGAAATCTATTAGATCTTTTCAAGCTGCAGTATTAGGTTTAAGTTTACTAGGTTTAGCAGGATGTGGAACAAAAGAAGGATCTACTGCTCCGGTCAAAAATGACCCAAATAAGTTAACCATCGGAGAAATTGAAACAAAAGCAAAGAAAGAAGGAGAAATTAATAGTGTTGGTATGCCTGATACATGGGCAAACTTGGGACAAACATGGAACGATATCAGCAAAAAATATAATTTAAAACATACTGATACAGATTTGTCAAGCGCTGAAGAGATTGCTAAGTTTGAATCCGAAAAGCAAAACGCAACAGCTGATATCGGTGACATGGGGATTTCTTTCGCTCCAATTGCTGTACAAAAAGGATTGGCCCTTCCATATAAAACATCTCATTGGGATGAAATACCTCAATGGGCGAAGGATGATAAAGGGAATTGGGTTGTTGGATACCAAGGAACGATTGCCTTTTTAACGAATAAAAATTTAGTAAAAAACCCCCCAAAATCCTGGGACGACATTTTAAAGGGAAATTACAAGGTAACAATTGGAGATGTGCAACGTGGTGCACAGAATCAGATGGGGGTACTTTCTGCTGCTATGGCTTACGGTGGTAGTGAAACAAATATTAAACCAGGGATTGACTTTTTTGCTAAGCTTGCCAAGCAAGGCCGTCTTAGTCTGACAGATGCAAAGCCGGCTAATATTGAAAAAGGCGAAGTAGAAGTTGCAATTGTATGGGATTTCAATGCACTAAGTTATGCTACTCAAATCAATCGTAACCAATTTGACGTATGCATTCCAAAAGAAGGTTCAGTAGTAAGTGGTTATACAACCATCATCAATAAATATGCAAAACATCCATATGCTGCGATGGCGGCTAGAGAATATATCCTAAGTGATCAAGGACAGATTAACTTGGCGAAAGGCTTTGCTCGTCCAATTCGTAATGTACAACTTCCAAATGAAGTTGCAGACAAACTGCTTCCAAAAGAGCAATACAAAAATGCAAGACCTGTTCAAGACCCTAAAGCTTGGGAAAAAACTGCTAGTACACTACCACAACTATGGCAGGATGAGGTGTTAGTAAATGTCAAATAAAGTTATAGCAATTGTTGTTGATGGCATGCGATACGATAAGGGGTGTGAAGCACTAGGATTTATTCAACACCTAGTTGAAACGAATCAGGCGGCACTTTATAAAGTAAAGTCGGAGCTTCCTAGTCTTTCCCGTCCGCTATATGAAGTGTTACTGACAGGTACGCCCGCATCAATGAATGGAATTACATCAAATCAAACAGTGCGTCTATCTACCGAGAAAAGCCTCTTTCATCTTACGAAAGAAAATGGCTTGAAAAATGCAACGGCATCTTATTACTGGGTAAGCGAGCTTTATAATCGTGCACCATTCCATTTTATTGAAGACCGTGAACAAGAAGATGAGTCTAAGCCAATTCAATACGGAAAGTTTTATTGGGATGATGACTATCCGGACAGTCATGTGTTGATGGATGCTGAGGCTTTGCGCAGAAAGTATGATCCGGACTTTCTATACATTCATCCTATGGGAGTGGATGTAAAAGGGGAAAATTACGGCTCGGAATCTAAAGAATATCGTGAGCAAATTTTAAAAATGGGCAGCTTGTTAGCACAGCTTCTACCTATTTGGATGAAAGCAGGTTACCATATTTTAATTACCTCTGACCATGGCATGAGTGAATACGGCAACCATGGTGGCATAACAAATGGTGAACGTGACGTACCACTTTTCATCATCAGCTCAAGAATTGAAACGGGATTTCACGAGGAAGTCGTTCCACAATTGGCTTTTGCACCGCTCGTTTGTGAACTCTTAGGTATTGAGCAAACCGAAAAAATGATTTCATATCGATTGCCTGGACTGAAAGAGACGGTCGCGCTTTAGAAATCGAGACTTTCGTGTTGGCTATATTTAAGTTGAAAAAGATAATTCCCCATATATAGTTTGAATCGATTTGGCTTTCGAGCTAAATCGATTCAAAAAATTGTAGTCACATATAGAGGAGCGAAAAATCTTGCACAAAATAAAAAAACAAAAACTGTATTTATTAGCTCTTTTACTGCCATTTATCATTTTGGTTATTGGCTTTGAAATTGGGCCGTTAGCTTCAATGATTAAAAATAGCTTTTATGCAGACGATGGAATCAAGATTTCATTGGATCAATACGTAACCATATTCAAAAGTAAATTTTACTTGCAAGCAATTCATAACAGCGTTCTTATTTCATTTTTTTCTGCAATAACTTCTATTATTGTGGCCGTTGTTGTCGCCTATTCGTTTACAAAATTCTCAAAGAAAGCACAAAACCGATTACTTATGATTGCCAATATGACTTCTAATTTTGAAGGGATTCCTCTTTCTTTTTCATATATTATTTTACTTGGAAACAATGGGCTATTTACTTTACTTTTTGCCAAGCTTGGATGGAATGTGTTTTCACACTTTAATTTATATTCTTGGACAGGATTAATTCTTGTTTATGTATACTTTCAAATTCCACTGGCTATTATGCTTCTTTATCCTTCTTTTCATGGGATTAAACGTCAATGGAAAGAAGCAGCTGCGTTATTAGGAGCTTCTAAACTGAAGTTTTGGCTTCATATTGGTCTACCAGTTCTGTTACCTAGTATTGCAGGTATATTCAGTATTTTGTTTGCGAATGCCATAGGTGCTTATGCTACAGCGTATGCCTTAGTCGGCAGCAACTATAATTTATTATCATTGCAAATTGCGGCTCTAGTTTCCAGTGATGTTACATTAAAACCACAGCTAGGTAGTGCATTGGGTGTACTTTTAGTTTCAACAATGATTCTAGCGATGTGGTTTAATCAACGAATGATGCGCCGTATTAGGAGGGATTTACAATGAAATCTTCATTGACTTTTCATAAAGCGGCGGTTGGATTACTCATCATTTACTTGTTGATTCCGCTATTGGGAACATTCCTATTTTCTATCTCAGATAAGTGGGACCATACTATTTTGCCAGAGTCTTTGACCATGAAATGGTACATTGCAATATTTCAAGATGAACGATTTTTCGCTGCTTTTCAACGAACCCTGTTTCTGATCGGGACGACTGTAGGACTAAGTATTCTGATCATGCTTCCAACCGTTTTTATTATAGCTGTCTATTTTCGTAAATTAGAAGGGATGCTTCAAGCTGTAGCCATGCTTCCTTATGGAATACCTCCAATCGTTGGGGCTGTTGGGTTAATCAAGTTATATTCGAATGGACCAATTCAAATTTCAGGCACACCGTGGATTTTGATTGGTGCTTATTTCGTGACTATTTTACCATTCATGTATCAGGGGATTAGCAATAGTCTTCGTACAATTAATGCAGTAGAACTTGTTGATGCAGCGGAGTTACTGGGGGCAACAAAATTCCAAGCTTTTCGAACAGTTGTGTTTCCTAATATTTTATCTGGCATTCTAGTATCAACTCTTTTATCCGTTGCTCTGTTGTTTAGTGAGTTTTCTTTTGCAAAGCTACTTGTTGGGGGGCAGTTTGAAACTCTTCAAATTTATCTCTCTGACAAACTTAATAGCAGTGGACACCTTTCAAGTGCAATTGTTATTTCGTATTATTTAGTCATTTTATTATTAACATGGGCAATTTTAAAAATTACGTATAGAAATCCTAAGCGTCCTATTCTGTTAAACAAGAAACGAAGACTTTCGTTTTTTAAGAAACCATATTCGGAAAAAATAACTTCTTTAGAGGGTGAAAACTAATGACCTATGTAACCATTGAACAAGTTACCAAGAGATATGATAAACAGGTCGTTTTAAATAATATTTCTTTAACACTAGAAAAAGGCGAATTTGCTACACTTCTTGGGCAAAGCGGATGTGGGAAAAGTACATTATTACGTTCAATTGCCGGACTTGAAGAAGTTGATGTAGGAAATATCTTTGTAGATCAAAAAAACATTACTCACTTATCACCGCGGCACCGTGATGTTGGTATGGTGTTTCAGGCTTATGCTCTTTTCCCGAATATGACTGTTTTTGATAACATCGCATATGGACTTAAAATGAAAAAAGAGAGAAATATTAAATCAAAAGTTCAAAACATGATTGATATGGTTGATTTAACAGGTAAGGAAGAATCTTATCCTCATCAATTATCTGGGGGACAACAACAAAGGGTTGCTCTTGCACGAGCCCTTGTAATGGAACCGAAAGTGTTACTTTTGGATGAGCCATTAAGCGCATTGGATGCAAAAATCAGAAAAAATTTACAAAAGGAATTAAAAAGAATACAGAGAGAATTAGAGATCACAACTATCTTTGTTACACATGATCAAGAAGAAGCTATGACTCTGTCTGATAAAATTTTTATTATGAATGAAGGAAACATTGTGCAATCCGGATCTCCTTCAGACATTTATGTTTCTCCAGTCAATACATTTGTTGCAAATTTTATTGGAAACTATAATGTTATAGATATGGATGTTTTTTATAAACTTGTTCGCAGTACAGAATTGAAAGGTCACGAAGTGGCCATTCGTCCAGAAGTTTTACAATTGGTACCTGTAGGTAGCGGTACCCTTGCTCAACAAGATAATTGGACAGCCAAAGGTTATATTAAAGATATTTCAATGACAGGGAATATTTTAAGATACGAAGTTGAAACAGATGGTTCTATTTTCCACGTGGATTCTCTGCACCATCAAAGGGAAATGCTGCAAAGAGGCACATCTGTTTATATCCTTATACCGAAGAAAGAATGCATTGCTTTATAAATTATAAATCATAAGGTGATAAAATGTTCATTTTGCCAGAAGAAAGAAAGAATGAAATTTTAAATGAACTTAAAAGGACGGGGAAGGTAAAAGTCCCTGACTTAGCTAAAAAATTTAATATTTCAGAGGAAACCATTCGTCGCGATTTGACGATACTCGAGGAGAAGGGAGCCTTGAAAAAAGTTTACGGTGGAGCGATTGCAACAAGCTTTAAATCTGGGGAGCCTCCGTTTTCACAGCGTACTACGGTGAATCAAGCAGAGAAAATCAAAATTGGTAAAAAAGCAGCAGAACTCATTTCCGATGGCGATGTGATTGTGATAGATGTAGGTACGACCACTGTTGAGTTTGCTCATTTTATCCAAAACAGAAAGAACATTACAATTCTAACAAACTCTATTCCCGTCTCAACCGTATTAACGGAATCCCTCAATCAAAATAAATTTACAGGGGAGATTTTATTGTTGGGGGGACAAATTGATCCTAAACAACTATCTGTAAGTGGTCGTCTAACCGAACAATTGTTGAATCAATTCAACATTGATAAGGCATTCATTTCAGCAGGTGGTGTTTCTATCCAAAACGGAGTAAGCAATTATCATTTAAACGAAACATTAGTTTCCCGAATCATGGTCGAAGTGTCAAAACAAATTATTCTATTAACTGATCATTCAAAATTCGGTGTTGATACATTCTGTAAGGTTTGTCCCTTAGAAAAAGTCGATATGATTGTCAGTGATCAACCATTTCCAGAATCATGGAAGAATGTTTTGGAATTAAACGAAACCAAATGGATTGAAGCATAGTAATTTATAAAAGGAGACAAACAACATGAGTTTAATTGCAATAGACCTAGATGGAACACTATTAAACCATCACAATGAAATTAGCGAAGAAAATATAAGAGCTATTCAATATGCCCAAGAAATGGGCATTGAGATAGCCATTTCGACAGGCCGTGCATATTTTGATGTTAAAAAAATTTGTGAAAAGGCCGGACTTTCTACATTTGTAATCGGCACAAACGGTGCAACCATTCATTCAAAAGATAACAAGCGGATTTCTGCTACTACTCTAGATAAAAGACATGTCCTATCCATTCTTCAATGGCTAGACGAACGTGATTATTACTATGAAGTATTTACAGATAAAGCAATTTATGCTCTTAAAAAGAGAAGGGAAAATTTCCATAACGAGATTCAACGTCTGAAAAGCACAAATTTAGAAGCGGATATGAAAGAATTAGTAGAGATAGCGGAAAGACAATTTGATCAGTTTGGGTATGTTTTAGTTGAAAACTACCATGATATCCTAAAACAAGAGGAAGACTTTTATAATATTTTAGCATGTTCTTTTGATAAAAAGAAATTGAAAGAAGGATGGGAACAATTTATTGAGTTTGATGAGTTACTGGTTGTTTCATCTGCAGATCATAACATTGAAATTACTAATAAAAACGCTTCAAAAGGAATTGCTCTTGAAAAATTAGCTTCGTTGACGAACAGTTCCTTGAATCGTTCAATGGCAATCGGTGACAGCAACAATGATCTATCTATGTTGAAGAGAGTTGGATATGGTGTTGCAATGGGAAATGCGAAGGATGAGATAAAAGAAGTTTGTACGGCAACAACACTTAAGAACGATGAGAATGGTGTAGCCCATGCCATCTACCGATACCTTGAGAATCTCGTGGTTCAATAATAATGTAAATAACCTGCTATAATAGTAGGTTATTATTTTTAAACGCCGATATTGCTACCGAAGGAGAGAACCTTTAAATGGCATGGATTTACATTATAATTGCAGGTTTTTTAGAAATAGTTTGGGTTATAGGTCTTAAATATTCACACGGATTTACGGAATTAATACCGAGTATACTAACTGTGGGAATTATTATTTTCAGCTTTTTTTTATTATCAAAAGCTTTACATTCCATTCCAATAGGAACAGGATATGCAATTTTTACGGGTTTGGGTACTGTAGGAACTGTTGCTATTGGCGTGATTTTTTGGGGAGAGCCCATCAATTTACTAAAAGTTTTTTTTATTATTTTAATGATTATTGGAATAATTGGACTTAAAATCATTCCAATAGATAGCCAAAACCCTAAATGATTTTTACAAGGAGGTGAATATATAATGTCTTGGTTTTTTCTTCTTATCGCAGGTTTTGCTGAGATTGGTAGTGTCATAAGCCTTAAGTATGCTAATGGATTTAAAAAATTGAAACCCTCAATAGCCTGTCTTCTTTTTGGTAGTTTCAGCTTTTATTTTCTTTCTCTTTCAATAAATGTTCTTCCTATCGGGCCTGCTTACGCGATATGGACAGGCATTGGTTCAGTAGGAAGTGTTTTAGTAGGAATGATTTTCTTTAATGAATCAAAAGATACAAAACGAATATTTCTAATCATTTGCATTCTAATAGGAACTGTTGGTATTAAAGTAACATCTGGACTTTAAGATCTAGGACAAGTGTACATAAGTTTCTGACTTTTTAAATAGAAGTCGAATTAAAGTATGAAACAGCAAACTGGAACTTGGTTAAACCCATCTAACCGTAGGCGGGGGCCTAGGTGGTATTAAACTGAGGGAGTTCAATAAGTTTACTTTTTAGATCTAGTTAACAACTCTTACTAAGGATGAATTAAAATCATTTGTACCAAAAAAAGAGTAAACCTATTGGTCTGTTCTTCTTCAGTAAATTTATAGATTTAAACGGAAGTAATTAATTTTTGTTTCATTGCTTTTCTCTTAGTAAAATAACGAGCAGTACCATTACAGCGAGCACCACAACTAAGAAACCACCTGTAAATACCAACATTTTTTTTAAAAGGAAGAAAAGGTGAAGTGCATAGGGGAGCCCGAATCCCTGACCTATACTGAAAGACTTCTCCGTAGACTCCTTTGACAATCCGCAGGACAAGATGTTGGATTATTTATCACAACTACATTTTTCACAGCTTTCATATCAATAATTATTGATTTAAATCATCAAATAACAACTTCTTCCTTACTCTTATCCCATTAGAAGTCCTTGATATAGTATTCATTAAATTAAGATACCTCAATCTGCAGTAAATATTGATAGCTAAATGATTTTTAACACTTAAGTAAGTTAGGTTAATGCAGAGTGATTAATTTTTGCTTTTGTCCATCCATTTATTCCATTCCCAATATAATTCTGGATCCATTTCCTTCAGCTGATTCAGGAACGTGTCCAATAAGTTTAATTTGGTGAGAGAACGAAAGAAAAGAAAGGGCCACGGATGTTGTTTTTCCAATGAATTCACATGGTCTACAACTTTGATCTCCCCATCATCGGTTACGATCAAATGGCGAATACTGGCATCGATACGGGTAAAACCGATTCTTTTCATTTCCTTGAATATAAATATTAGTTGTTTGGCGATTGGTTCAGGTATGCTGTGTAGTGACTCAAGATAATCCTTCAAAGGTTGTCCCTTGATGAATTCCATTACAATATAGTTCTCCCCCACTTCAAAAACCTTGGGAACAATAGAGGAATCCTTTCCTGCGTTTAGTGCCTCGATCTCTCTCAGACAGTGTCTTTCTCGAGCATACATCTTTAAACATCGGTCTTCGGAAAGCCTGAAAACAGCTCCCTGCACTCCTTGGCCGATCAATTCGTAGTGGGTCGGATTATTTATTTTCAGCCCTTTTTGTTTTTCTATCGTAATTTTGTGAAAATCGTCCACTTTTTTCACTCCTTTTTTACTAGAATATTGTACGAGATATTCTACGTCACGGCATTTGCCTTTTGGTCTCAATCAAATCTTTAGAATTAGTGAGCGGACATTAAACTTAAAGAACAACGGAAAAAAAATATCAAGGATCGAAATTATTAAATTACAATTATTGCGTGAAAAAAGTACTCCTCCTCAATGTATTTTGAGGAAAGGGTACTTTTTTCGGTCGAATCATTAGAGAAGCAATCTTAGGTAGGTGTTAACGGTGGTTCCAAATCAACAGTCTATGAATTTCAGACCTAATATTGCGATTTAATGGAAAAATGCTTTTTTGAAAGCAAAATAAGATTGGCTGCTGACGAAAATCAAGTCTATTAGTCGAAGAGGGCATCCTTAATGTTAGGGGGGCTCCCTTTCTATGGTACAAAAATACTATAAAAATCAGTGAATTACACTTAACTTATTTTATACGTCATTCTCATTGAAAAAAGATTGCAGCAATAACAAGGACTTTTTCTCTACTCTATACAAAGCCAGATTATGTAAGTTCAATGTTATAAGATGGTATAATGCCTGATTGGCCTCACCTCAATTGAACAAGCTGAATAAGATAATGCAGAAAGTATCTTAGCTGGATTCAAAATACGTATATGTTTGGCTACTTTCTCAAATCACCTTAAATGTCCCATAGGATCCCGCAGGTAGGGATATACCTGCTCGAGTAAGTTTTCTGGTGGATAACCTTGATCTTCCTAAGTATTCATACCTTAATGTAAATGTTAAGGTAATTCATTAACTGATATAAGTCATAAAAAAAGCCTGCTAGGAATCCAATCATAAAAATTGCTGCTGCTCATAACTGAAAATATAGTGAAACAATTTTTTATTGTTTCACTTCGAAGAAATAATAAAAATTGATCTAAACCCTAATGTAAGTGTTTTATATGAAAAAATAAATATTTGTGTAAAAGAAATAGGAGGAATATCTATCAATGAATTACCCCTTAAATTCAACGGAGTTGCCAAAGTTGCCATATTTGGATGGATCGGAGTCGAAAGTATTAAACCGACCTACAGTAGTTGATTTTGCTAGGAATATGTTAGAATACGATGTCATTTCGTTTGATGTTTTTGACACTTTGATATTAAGGCCGTTTGCCCAACCTCATCATCTATTCATGATATTAGGAGAAAAACTTAACTGTGTAAATTTTATGTCTATACGAATGGAAGCGGAATTGGAAGCGCGTAATCAAGCAGAAGTAAAGAAAGGGAATAGGGAAGTAAATATATATGATATATATGAACTTGTTGAGTTAAAAACAGGAATTGATAAACAATATGGAGTGCAGTTAGAGTTTCAAACAGAATTAGAGTTTTGTTTTGCTAATCCATATATGAAAGATGTTTTTGAAATACTTAAGTCGAAAAATAAGAAAATAATCGCTATTTCAGATATGTATTTAACAAAGTCAATGATTGTGCAATTGTTGGAAAACTCAGGTTTTAGTGAATTTTTTGACGTTTTTGTTTCAAGTGAGAACAATTGTAGTAAACGAGATAAACAATTATTCAAAATAGCTCTACAAAAAATAGGCAAGGATATAAGGATGCTACACGTCGGGGGAAATTATGATTCAGATATAATAAGTGCTCAAAAATTGGGAATAGCGACAAGATATTACAATAATGTTCATGAGACAGGAAATCATTACCGCGCTGACGGTTTGTCCGAACTAATTGGTTCCACATATAGTGGGATCATTAATACTCATTTGCATAATGGTAAAAAGCAATATACACCTCATTATGAATATGGTTTTATTTATGGTGGTTTGTATATATTGGGCTACTGCAAATGGATTTATGATTATGCAAAACAGAATAATATAGATAAAGTTTTGTTTCTCTCAAGAGATGGGGATATTTATCGCAAAGTATTTAATCTTCTGTTCACTGATATGAATAATGAATATGTTTACTGGTCTCGAATTGCCAATATGAAATATACAATAGAAAAAAATCGTTATGATTTTTTGCAACGAATGGTGAAACACAAAGCAAAAGGTGTATTGGGAATTACAATAAAGGGGCTATTAGAATCTTTAGAATTAGGTGAATTGATTGATTTGTTAACTCAATATGAACTAAAAGAAGACGATTTGATTCATAAAGGAAATGTAAAATTAATTCAAACATTTTTTGTGAAAAATTGGGAAACTGTTGTAAAAAAACTATCTGAAGATATTGCCATTGTTAAAGAATATTTTACAAATATAGTTCAAGGAAGTAAAAAAGTTGCTGTAGTTGATGTTGGTTGGGTTGGGTCTGGAGGGTCAGGGATAAAATATTTGATTGAACAAAAATGGAAATTGAATTGTGAAGTTCACAATTTAGTAGCTGGTTGTAGACATACGAACCACACAGGTAATCTTAGCCAGATTATGAAAAAAGATATAGGAGTTTATATTTTTTCTAGAATGTATAACAGAAATTTATACGATACGCACTCAAGTACTAAACATAATAATATATTTTTTGAGTTATTTACTCAGGCTTGCAATCCTTCATTCTCTGGCTTTAAGAAAACTGAAGAAGGGTTTAAATTAATATTTGATGTACCAGAAGTTGAAAACTATAAAATTTATGAGCAAATTCATAATGGTATTTTTGATTTTGTCAAGTTATATAAGGAGAGGTTTTCAAATTATGAGTATCTATTTAATATAGCAGGTTACGATGCGTACCTACCATTTAGAATGATCATAAGAGATCTTCGATTTATAAGGAAATATTTTGGTGATTTGAGTTTTTCCAGAGGAGTGATTGCAGATACAGAAAATCAATCTTTTGAAACATTGAATGAAATAATGGATAAGGCTGGACTATAAAACGACAAAATTAGTAGATGTATGCTTATTTACAATTTAGATTGGGAGTGAACATTATGATTTTGTACCATGTAGTTACAACTTATCAATTGTTACACTGTATAATTTATAAAGAGCTTTTTCATAAAGAACAGGTTTGTTACATCCTATTGTCAGATTTTACCAATGAAAATTATCCACAGATTAAGCAAACGGAAGGTCATTTTTTTGATAAAATCTTTGTTTTTAATCCCAATGAATTCTTTAACGATACTGAAAATAATATTATATATAACACTAATAAAGCAGTTGGAAAATATCTCAATGAAAATAATATTAATCTCCAAGAATTTTCTGAAATAATTGTAGGGAGCTCAAAAAGTTATTTTGGAATTTATTTGGTGGAAAATAGGATTAATTTCACTTTCATGGAAGAAGTCAGCGGATTAATTAGGAGGCCTGAAATTGTAGAAGGAATTGATGCGAATTTCGAAGGATACAATGATACTAACCTTAAACATTTTGATCTGATTGAAAGTATAGGGAAATTGGATAGTAGTTTTATTGATAAAGTTCTTGTTTTTTTGGGTATCGATCAAAAGATTAAAATTGATGAAAATTCAACAATCTTATTAACACAACATTTTTCTAATTTAAGAATTATGTCTTTCGAAGAACACAAAAAAATATATCAACTAGTTGTTGATTATTTCGTTCCGGAAACCAGGTTGGTGATAAAACCTCATCCTGATGACCTCATGTTTTATGATGTATTATTTCCACAGGCAACTGTGATAAAAAAGAAATTTCCATCTGAGTTACTTCCTTTTGTTTTTACCGAAAAACCACAAACAATAATGACTATAACGTCCACAAGCATAAATAACTTAATGGGTCATTTCGAAAATTGTATAAAGTTTTCAACTGATTTTGAAAGGTATTTTAATATTACACATAAATACTATTGTGCAGTGAAAATAATTAGTGAGTTCATTGAAGATTACGAAATTTATGAAATGAACTCTGATAAACTACTTCTGGAAAATTTATTAAACATTTCAGGAAATCAATTTGGCAGAAGTATTAATAATGTTAATAATTTAAGTCAAATTCCTTATAAAAGTATTATTATTATTGATGATTTTAACCGTGATATCTTGCCTGAACCAAAAGAGATATGTAGCTTTTTAAAATCAGTGGATAGAGAGTCTATTGTAATCTTTATAAATAGTTATAAGGAATATCTGTTCTATGATAACCCTAACAAAGAAATATTTGAGAGTATAGTGCCAGTTGAAATTCTTCATCATAGCACAGTTGATGAAACTGACCAATACTCAAAAACATTTTTTGTTTATTCAAAAAGGAAGGATATAAGAAATATGATTAATCAACAAAAATTTGAAAAAACGCTGAAAAATTCAAATGAAGTTATAAAAGTGGAGGCTATGTCAGAAGAACAGATAAGAATTAAAATATTAGAAGGAATATTAGAGGCAACAGAAAAGAGATTGGAGCATTATATTAAGATGGAATCGGAACTGAGAGAAAAGTTGAATTTGAAGATGACAAAAATGAATGAAAGGGGAGAGAAATATTTAACAAAAGAATTCGATTAAACTTCTCTCTTCCTCTGAAAACTTCAAAAAAATCCTTGCCCTTCATTAGCTCTATTTTGACTAAACGAAAGATTCCCCCTATTTAAAAAGAAAAATCCCCACTTACTGAAAAACTTTGGTTATCACCGAAAATATAAGCTTATGTTCAATAAGAAAAAAGGTGGAATGTATCCATCTTTTTTCAATTACGTTTTGAAAACATGTTGAAAGATATCTATGCTTTGTGCAGAGTAACAGCGTCAACTCATTTTCGTTGTCAGTAATAGGACAACTTTTCTTGTTCATATTCTGACAGTGGGGAGAGTGGGGCAACGTGAGAAAAACAAGAGAGGAAATTCTGAAGGGGAGAAAGCTCACTAGGGAGACAAGAGTTGAGGGAGTTGGAGTGGTTCGAGTTTATGGGGAGCTTGACTTAGAGGGACTGATCAAGCGCTTATTGAAAAGTAAATCAATTGTGGGATAACACGGAGGGAGAGAGTTTCAATTCACTTGGAACAGACCTTCTTTTCTTTTTGCACATGTGTTGCAAAATATAAATAGTTTGTTTATAAACCATCGTTGCAATCATCTCGAGGTGGGCGAACTCTTCTGTCCCAATATCCGTTAGTAAACCTATTACTTTATCAGGGATCGTGTATCTTTGATTTAAATATCGTAAGGCAGCAGCAAGCTCTCCATCTGCTCCTCCATATTGTTCGATTAAATATTTGGCCAATGTTGGATTACACATACTGACTCGAACAGGATATTGAAGTTTTTTTTCATAAACCCACATTCACATCTTCCCTCCCTTTTTAAACCTGCCATGGCCATGGGGTGTCAGACCAGTTCCATGGATAACCGGAATAACTTTTTCCATATTGCAATAACGGACCAAATTGGCTTTCAAATACTTTTTTCAACTGTTTTCGTTCTTTGGCATAATGGTTAAATTGATTGATGGCTTCGACGTCATCAGGATGGGTATCTAAGTAAAGAGTAAGTTCGACTAAAACAAAATCAACAGCCTGAAGCTGTTCCATCATTTGGTAATATTCTTGAGAGACCTGTTTCATGTTGGCAGCCCCCCATTGGCTTTTTCTTGTGCATTGTAGTATGGATCGTAAAAGTCTTTCCATAATGTGCCGCATCTTAGAGCTTCAAGCGGCGAAAATTGAGGAAGATTTGGCGGTTGAAATCCGATATATAAATGAGGCGGAGTAGAAAAAGATTTTTCTGAAATTGGCTTGCAGGGGTCAAATGGACTCGCATAAGGATGATAGGTTTTATGATGTGTATACATTGTAGCCCTCCCTAAACTCAACATCATTAAATAATATGGGAGTTTTTCTTTATTCATGACACAAATCTTAAATAAGAAAGAGGGTATTTGGCAGTTTTGTTGAAGTATAATAGGGAGGAAGGATTATTACTATGGGGTGATTGTTTTGTTCGTTAAAAATATTATGATACCTAGGCATGAATGCTTTACCGCTCAACATGATGAAACCTTGAAAGCTGCTTTGGAAAAGTTAGAAACTCATCAAATTGATGGCTTGCCAGTGTTGCAAGGAGAGCAGTATTTAGGGGTTGTAACAAGGTATAACATTTATGCTAACTATTTCCTTTCAAATAAGCAAAAAGATGACTATTTAAATTCTACATTTGTTAAAGATATTGCTACACATCAGGATAAGTTTTTAGAAGGGGGAGAACTTTTTGAAAAAACACTGCTTGATTTAAAGGATTTCCCTTTATTGGCTGTGGTTGATTCCAGCCGCAATTTTCATGGTGTTGTTACACGATCAGACGTTCTTAGTTCCTTCCAAAGTGCATTTGGCGTTAATCGCCCGGGTGTTAGAATCGCTTTTACATCTGTTGAGACAGAAGGCCGGATTGCAAGGCTTTCCGAAATTGCCCATCATTTCCACGAGCATATTATTTCGCTTGTAACCTTTGATGAAACAGATAAACTAGTTCGAAGAATTGTTATGAAAATAGAAAAAAAGGACAATATAGACCGTTTTACAAAAAAACTTGAAGAACATGGTTTCCGGATTTTAAGTATACAAGAAGACGAATAAGAATTATTTAGGGAAAGAATTAAGATCCTTCTCATACTTTGTATGAGAGGGATTTTTATGTTGGCTGCCTTTTTAGTTTCAGTATTCTTTGTGGTATGATTTCCGTATCTCATAAAGAAACAATCCGTAAAAAAGGGGAACGAGAAAATGGTTATTTTTTTTCTATTAGTGGTGTTTATTGGAGTCTGTCTCCTTTTATACATGTTAAAAGGAGCATTTCTTAATAAAGTGGTTGAACACGAATTGCTTTTTCATGATTTTCCTGCTTCATTTGAAAAAGTATCGATATTTTTTATTTCGGATATACATAGGAGGAGCATTTCGGACAAGGTGATTCGGCAAGTTAAAGGGAAGACGGATATGGTCATAATTGGAGGGGATCTAACAGAAAAAGGAGTCCCTTTTGAACGAGTAAAGGAGAATTTGAAGAAATTAAAGCAAGTTGGTCCGGTTTATTTTGTTTGGGGTAATAATGATTATGAAGTCGACTTTCATGAACTGGATGCTATTCTTCTGGATAATGGGGTGAAGGTTTTAGATAATACGTCTGTTACATTTGAATCTTCCAGCGGGGAAAAACTATGTTTGTTGGGTGTTGATGACCTTAATCAAAAACGGGACCGGCTGGATTTGGCACTTTTAGATGCTGAAATTAATAGCTTTAAAGTATTAGTAAGCCACTATCCAAGAATTACTGAAAAAATCCTCCCTGAACATAATATTCGTTTAGTTTTAAGCGGGCATACTCATGGTGGTCAAATACATATTTTTGGATATAGTCCATATGAAAGAGGAAAAATAAAAAAATTAAAAAATACAACATTATTAATTAGTAATGGATACGGAACAACAGCGATCCCTTTAAGGCTTGGGGCTCCTGCAGAGTGCCATTTAATTATAATGAAAAATGGTCAAACGAATCACTTTCTTTGATTAATAGTGATTGAGCATCCTTGCATAATTGGAAAAGCAGTGTTTGATAAAATCGGGGGAATATTGAATGGAAGGTATGGAAGGAAAGTATAATATTAAGGCTGCATCAAAAATGCTAGGGATTCAACCCGGTACACTAAGAGCGTGGGAAAGGAGATATCAAATGATTGCTCCTATTCGGAATGAATCAGGGCATCGATTATATACGGAAGAACATATAAAAATTCTTAAATGGCTGGTTAAGAAGATAAACCAAGGGTTTACCATTAGTCAGGCAGTATCCTTACTTGAGAATAACGAACTATTTTCTGATGGACCTAATGTAATAGAAGGGAACCAAATTACGAGTATGTCAGTTGAGCTTTTAAGTTCTTTAATAAATTTTAAGGAATTAAAGGCTCAAGAGATAATAAATTCATTATTTAGTCTCTTTACCATTGAAAAAGTAATATTCGATATTTTTGTCCCATTGCTTGAAAAAATTGGTGAGCTTAGGGAATCACATAAAATAAACGGTGCCAATGAACATTTTGCCTTCTCAATCATACGTTCAAGAATTGGAACAATTTTCTATAACTCGCCGCAAAATCCATATCTTCCAAAAGCAGTAGCGGTTTGCAGCCCTGGAGAAGCACATGAAATCGGTCTGTTAATATTTTCGTTGGTTCTGCGCCGAAAAGGATTTGATGTTGTTTATTTAGGGTCGGGTATTACAGAAGACGACTTAAATGAGACATTAAATAAGATTCATCCGGACTTTTTATTTATCTCTTGTACGATGAAGGAAAATTTGCCAAATGTCTTGCCTCTAATAACTAGTATCAAATTAAACAATAAAAATCTTAAAATTGGTATTGGCGGTTATGCGGTTAAAACAATGAAACAGTCAGATAAAGAGCAGTTATCAGCTTTTATTGTTGGACAAACCCGGGGGGATTGGGAAAAGTGGTTATCTACCCGGGCAGGATGATATAGACAATTCACCAACAGACTTCTTCGACATACACTGAAAATAAGAGTTATGTCACGGCAGGGGGCAAAAGCATGCGCTTAGAACGCTTAACAGCCAATAAAATAAAAATTTTTTTAACCTCTGATGATTTATTTGAAAGGGGACTTTCCAAGGAAGATATTTGGAAGGATTCAATAAAATGGCATCAGCTCTTTCATGATATGCTGGAAGAGGCAAGTGAGGAATTTGATGTTGAAATACAGGGGTCCGTAGCGGTGGAAATTTTCTCGTTACAAGCTCAAGGAATGATCATGATTATTACGGTTGATGAAGTAGCAGAAGATGAAGAAATTCTATATGATGGATTCATTGAAATGCAAGTAAGAGTTGAAGGCTGCGATGACCTCTTATACGAATTTGAAAGCTTTGAGGATATCATTGAACTTTCCAAAAGATTATTGGCTATTAATATATGTGGCGGCAGTCTTTATTCATTGAACAACCGTTACTATTTTCTAATGAACAAACTAGATCCATCAATAATTGAGACATCGGCCTCGTTGTTGTCAGAATATGGTAATCCTTCTATTCTTAGTTCTCATATCCTCGAAGAATATGGTAAAAAAATAATTGAAAATAAAGCGGTGGAAACAATTCTTCATTTTTTTAAATAGGCTTACATGGTTAAGTCTATTCAGAAGCGGGCCACCGCCCCTTTGTTTTTTTAAAAATTAAGAGTTTGCTGATTTAATGAAAACACCTTTTCCATTTTCATTAGTTACACGTTAGATTGCTAATGGGAACGTTTACATATTTGGATATAAAACATAAAAAAAGTGCATTTTTTATCTTGCATAAATTGTTTAAAGGTGTATACTTGTGACTGAAAGCGGACAACATTCGTAAAAGAGATTTTTTAGGAGGTTTACAAATGGTAGCCGAAAAAGGTACTGAAAAAACTAATCAAGGGGAAAAAAATGATGTGTTAAAATCAACACAAACTGTTATCCATAAAGCCCTTGAGAAGTTAGGTTATCCTGAGGAAGTATACGAGCTTTTAAAAGAGCCGTTACGTATGATGACAGTGAAAATTCCAATTAGAATGGATGACGGTTCTACTAAAATCTTTACAGGTTACCGTGCACAGCATAATGATGCAGTTGGACCGACAAAGGGCGGTATTCGTTTCCATCCTGGTGTGACAGAGACAGAAGTGAAAGCCCTTTCAATATGGATGAGTTTGAAATGCGGAATCGTCGACCTGCCATATGGCGGCGGTAAAGGCGGGATCGTTTGCGACCCGCGTGACATGTCTTTTCGTGAACTTGAAAGATTAAGTCGTGGATATGTAAGAGCAATAAGCCAAATCGTTGGACCAACGAAAGATATTCCAGCACCGGACGTGTTTACAAATTCGCAAATAATGGCTTGGATGATGGATGAATACAGCCGGATTGATGAATTTAATTCACCCGGATTTATAACAGGTAAGCCGCTGGTACTCGGAGGCTCACACGGCCGTGAATCTGCAACAGCGAAAGGTGTTACAATCTGTATTCGCGAAGCAGCTAAAAAGTGCGGAATTAATATAGAGGGCGCAAGGGTTGTTGTTCAAGGTTTTGGTAATGCAGGGAGCTACTTATCAAAATTCATGCACGACGCCGGTGCGAAAGTAATTGGTATTTCAGATGCTTACGGTGCTTTGTATGATCCAAATGGCCTTGATATTGATTATTTATTAGATAGACGGGATAGTTTTGGCACCGTTACAAAATTATTTAATAACACCATTTCAAATAAAGAACTACTTGAACTTGATTGCGATATCCTTGTTCCTGCTGCAATAGAAAATCAAATTACAGCTGAAAATGCACATAATATCCGTGCAAGCATCGTGGTTGAGGCGGCTAATGGTCCGACGACATTAGAGGCAACTGAAATTTTAACTGAGCGTGGAATTTTACTAGTGCCGGACGTACTTGCATCTGCAGGTGGAGTTACTGTATCTTACTTTGAGTGGGTTCAAAATAACCAAGGTTATTATTGGACAGAGGAAGAAGTAGAAGAGAAACTTGAGAAGGTAATGGTAAAATCCTTTAAGAATATTTATGACACAGCACAAACCCGTCGCGTCGATATGCGCCTTTCTGCTTATATGGTTGGGGTAAGAAAAATGGCAGAAGCAAGTCGATTTAGAGGATGGATTTAAAAGCTTATCATTGAAAGATTATAAAAAAACTCCTATCATAGCGGTAGGAGTTTTTTTAGTATACAAGGATGATTGTTTTTAAAGGAGTGCAATAGTATGCAAATAGAAGATATTATCATAGTTGGAGGAGGACCATGCGGTTTAGCCGCAGCTATTTCCTTAAAGGAAATTGGAAAAAATCCTCTTATTATTGAAAAGGGGAATGTTGTTAATGCTATCTACCATTATCCCACACATCAAACATTTTTTAGCACAAGTGAAAAGTTAGAAATTGGCGAAGTACCTTTTATTACTGAAAGCTATAAACCAAAACGGAACCAGGCTCTCGTATATTATCGTGATGTAGTAAAAAGAAAAAAGCTACGTTTAAATGCATTTGAAAAAGTATCAAAAGTGTTAAAACAAGACAATTTATTCCAAGTTATCACTGATAAAACTACCTATTTTTCCCGCTACGTGGTAATTGCAACAGGCTATTACGATCATCCGAATTTTATGAATGTCCCCGGTGAAGAACTTCCAAAAGTTTTTCATTATTTTAAAGAAGCACATCCTTATTTTGATAAAGATGTTTGTGTTATTGGCGGGAAAAATTCCAGTATTGATGCAGCGCTCGAGCTCGTTAAAGCAGGGGCAAGAGTAACGGTTTTATATCGGGGGAATGAATATTCACCAAGTATCAAACCATGGATTCTTCCTGAATTTGAAGCTTTAGTTCGAAATGAAACGATAGTCATGGAATTTAATGCAAATGTAAAAGAAATTACGGAAAATCAAGTGATTTATCTAAAAGATGGAGAACAAAAGGCGATCCCTAATGATTTTGTTTTTGCAATGACCGGGTATCATCCTGATCATCATTTCTTAAAAACAATGGGTATCAATATTGATGAAGTAACGGGAAGGCCGATTTTTAATGCCGAAACAATGGAGACAAATATAATAGGTATTTATATTGCTGGTGTTATAGCCGCAGGAAATAATGCAAACGAAATATTTATTGAGAACGGCCGATTTCATGGCGGACAAATTGCAAATTCCATTGTAGGAAAAGAAACTGAAGGGTGAAGGGCTGAGGAAAAGAATCTTTCATTTTCAATATGTACATTACATGTTACGATTAAGAAAATGGGTAGAAAAGAGGATCTCTCATGCTGGGAATATTAACAGCCGGAATTGCCCCCGGACTGGCTTTACTAAGTTATTTTTATTTGAAAGATGAATATGAATCAGAGCCAATATCCTTTGTTCTCAGGACATTTTTATATGGAGCTCTCCTAGTGTTTCCGATAATGTTTATCCAGCATGTACTCATGACGGAACATTTGATTAAATCTGAATTAATGGATGCATTTCTTAGCTCGAGCTTACTTGAAGAATTTTTTAAATGGTTCATTCTTTTTTATGTAGTGTACCAACATGTAGAATTTGATGAGCCCTTCGATGGAATTGTCTATGGTGTCGCTGTCTCACTCGGTTTTGCTACAATAGAAAATATATTTTATTTAGTTGCAAATGGGATTGAGCATGCAATGACACGTGCCTTACTTCCTGTGTCAAGTCACGCTCTTTTCGGAGTAATTATGGGCTTTTATATAGGAAAAGCTAAATTTACAGATGGCAATAAAGCTAAATGGATAATTCTTTCCTTATTATTGCCGTTTTTACTTCACGGTTTTTATGATTTTATTCTGTTATCACAAGAACATTGGATTGTTATTATTTTTCTGTTTATGATTTTCCTCTGGTGGTTTGGTTTAAGAAAAGTAAAAATGGCAAAGATCCTAAGCGCAAAGCATATGAAAGAACAATACTCATTGCAAAAAAACCTTCAATCTTAATGAAGGTTTTTTTGTTTTTACCTTTTAGAATAAAATTTCCAATAAGACAAAAAATAGGGTTACTGTTAAAAAGATTTACATTTGGGGGTTACTATTCCATGAAAAAGAAAAAAATCCTATTAAAATTGCTCATACTAATCTCCGTTTGTATGATGCCCTTTTTATTTCTGCAAAGTAAGAAGGCAGATGCTTTTTCCAATCAGGTAATCCAACGTGGTGCGGTTGGTAATGATGTGATTGAACTTCAAACAAGGCTTAAAAATATTGGCTTCTATCATGGGAAAATTGATGGGGTTTTCGGGTGGAGCACTTATTGGGCATTAAGAAACTTTCAATATGAATTCGGTATGCCAATTGATGGACTAGCTGGTGCAACAACAAAAGCTAAGCTGGTTAAGGCGACTAAATATAGTGCACAGACACAGAAACCACCAAATAATTCACCAAATAATTCACCAAATAATTCACCAAATAATTCACCAAATCATCCACCTGCTGCAAATACACCAAATGGGTTTTCAAGTAATGATATTCAATTGATGGCAAATGCTGTATACGGTGAATCTAGGGGGGAACCGTTTACAGGTCAGGTAGCAGTTGCTGCGGTAATTCTCAATCGAGTTAACAGTGCATTGTTTCCTCACACAGTATCAGGAGTCATTTTTCAACCTGGTGCTTTTACCGCAGTAGCTGATGGGCAAATTTGGCTTACACCTAATCAAACAGCCAAGAAAGCAGTTCTTGATGCGATAAATGGCTGGGATCCGACAGGAGAAGCATTATATTATTTCAATCCTGCTACAGCAACAAGTCCGTGGATTTGGTCTAGACCGCAAATTAAGAAAATAGGAAAACATATTTTTTGTAAGTAGGAGGTGAAGGAATTGATAAGAGGTATTTTAATAAGTGTTCTTTCGATAGTTGTTGCAGGTACAGCTTATTGGGGCTATCAAGAGCACCAAGAAAAAAATGCAATTCTATTGAATGCAGAAAACAATTACCAGCGTGCTTTTCATGATCTATCCTATCAGATGGATTTATTGCACGATAAAATAGGGACTACTCTTGCAATGAATTCACGAAACTCGTTGTCTCCTTCCTTAGCCGAGGTTTGGAGAATCACTTCTCAAGCACATAGTGATGTTGGGCAGCTGCCATTAACGTTGTTACCATTTAATAAAACGGAAGAATTTTTGGCTAATATCGGAAATTTCAGCTATCGAACCGCAATAAGGGATTTAGATAAAACTCCATTATCAAACCAAGAATATGATGCATTAAAAGTACTTTACAAGCAATCTGGTGATATCCAAAACGAACTTCGTAACGTTCAGCATATGGTTCTTAAACATAACCTGCGGTGGATGGATGTGGAATTAGCTCTTGCATCTGGAAAAGAAATGACAAATAACACAATTATTGATGGACTAAAAACAGTTGAGAAAACCGTCTCGGGATATGACGAAACAAATTTTGGGCCGACTTTTGCCAATATGCAAAAAAAAGATGAAAATTACAATAGAGTACAAGGTAAAGTAATCTCAAGTCAAGATGCTGTAAATATTGCAAAAAAATATATAAAGTTTGACCAGAATGCCAAAGTTAAAGTAACCGAAAATGGAAAAGGTTCGCACTATGGATTTTATAGTGTTTCATTACAAAATAAACAAACAGGACAAGAAGCTAGTATGGATATTACCAAAAAAGGCGGCCATCCGATTTGGTTTATTAATCAACGAGAAGTAAAAAAACAAGCAATCAGCTTAAATGATGCCGGTAAGAAGGCCACTGATTTTCTAAAGGGAGCAGGGTATCATAACCTTGAGTTGTTTGAAAGCACACAATATGACGATATCGGCGTTTTCAATTTTGTTACTAATATAAACAATATTAGAGTGTATACTGAATCCATAAAAGTGAAAGTAGCGCTGGATAATGGAAGCATTAATGGATTTTCTGCGGAAGAATATTTAAAGACGCACCATAATAGAACAATGCAAACACCAAAAATATCGATTGAACAAGCACGAAACAAGGTGAACCCAAACTTTAAAGTGATGGAGAATCGGCAGGCAATTATTTTAAATGATTTAAATCAGGAAGTTTTATGCTACGAATTTCTAGGTACTATTGGTGAAGATACGTATCGAATATTTATTAATGCACAAAGCGGAATAGAGGAAAAGGTTCAAAAGCTAAAAAATGCCGAGGCTATTTATCAGGACGTTTAATATGGATGTGATGATATGAAGGTAGTAGAAAGGATTTTAATAAAGATCGTGATCATCCAGTTTGTCTTCCTTTTTTTAGCGCAACTTTTTTTTCATCAATTAAATATTTTTCCGCAATTAGATCAGTTAACTAAATATGAAGGTGTGACTAAAAATACCTTTACCGAAATTCTCCAAACCTTTCTAGGGGACAAATAAAGCAGGCCTTCCTGCTTTATTTTTTTATTAAGGCTCTTTTCTATTTGTCAGTTATGAAGAAAAGAGCACGAAACCATAGATAATTACGTGTTTATAGCCTATGTACGAGAAACAACAGTCAGGGGAGAAAACAGACTTATAAAAAAACATTTAAAATGTTAAAAAAAAGAGGCAATCTAAAATCTTATGGTAAAATAAATTATATATCAGATGAGACGAACATGAAGTGTATTAGGAGGATTTATGGAAAAGAAATTATCAATCGCAATTGACGGCCCGGCTGCTGCGGGGAAAAGTACAGTAGCAAAAATTGTAGCAGAAAAATTATCTTACATATATATTGACACAGGTGCCATGTATCGGGCCTTGACATATAAAGCAATTGTGAATCATCTTAATCTTGAAAATGAAGACCCTTTATTAGACACTCTTTTAGCCACTGAGATAGAGCTTCTTCCTTCAGAAAATGGCCAATTTGTGTATCTTGACCATCGGGATGTGACCAATGAAATCCGTTCTTCTATAGTAACTAATTCTGTTTCAATAGTATCTAAACATCAAAAGGTACGTGAAGAAATGGTCAGAAGACAGCAGGCTTTTGCAACAGAAGGTGGAGTTGTAATGGATGGAAGAGATATCGGTACGCATGTACTGCCCAGTGCGGAAGTAAAAGTGTTTTTACTTGCCAGTGTTGAAGAAAGAGCTGTCCGACGTCATACGGAAAATCTCCAAAAAGGATTCCCATCTGATTTAGAGAAATTAAAAGAAGAAATTGCCCGCAGGGATAAAATTGATTCTGAAAGAGAAGTTGCTCCATTAAAAAAAGCCGATGATGCTATTGAGATAGACACAACATCTTTGACCATTCCTGATGTAGTTGAAAAAATTATGGATCTAATTCACGAAAGGATTGGGTGATCGTGTCGTTTTATCAATTTGCAAAGTCTGTTGTTTCCGGGATATTTAAACCTTTGTACAGGATTGAAGCTTTAGGATTAGAGAATTTTCCTAAGGAAGGAGGGGTGCTTCTTTGCGCTAATCATATCCATAATTTCGATCCCATCGTAGTAGGAATTATGGCCCCTAGACCTGTACATTATATGGCGAAGGAAGAACTTTTCTCTGTTCCCGTTTTAGGTAATATTGTTAGAAATTGCAATGCCTTCCCTGTAAAGAGGGGCATGAGTGATCGTGAGGCCTTGAGAAAAGGATTAAATGTATTAAAAGAAGGAAATGTGTTAGGGCTTTTTCCAGAGGGACACAGAAGTAAGACTGGAGAATTAGGGAAAGGGTTAGCGGGAGCCGGTTTTTTTGCATTACGATCAGATGCTTTGGTAGTACCTTGTGCTATTATCGGTCCATATAAAAGCTTAAAAAAATTAAAAGTAATCTATGGGAAGCCAATTCCGATGGAAGAGCTGAAACAAACAAAAGCCTCAGCTGAACATGTGACTGAATTAATTATGTCAGAAATTCATAAACTTATTAAAGAGCATCGATAGGTTGTACTTGACAAAATAGCCTATTTATAAGAAGTTAATTAAAAGGAGTTTTTTTTGAATATTCTTTAGTTTTTTAAAGTTACGTTTTATATGCGGGGTATGCGCGGCATGCACCGCATCATATATTTTTTTTTAGTAGTATATGGATTAAGGAGGAGTACATATGTCGGAAGATATGAATCAAGTAGAAGTAAGAAATTTTGAAATCGGTGACAAAGTTATGGGACAAGTTACGAAGGTTGAAGAAAAACAGGTGCTTGTGAATATTCATGATAGCAAACTTGATGGGATTATACCAATTAGTGAACTTTCCAGCCTCCATATTGAAAAAGCTTCAGACGTTGTTGCTGAAGGAGAGGAGCTGGAGCTTGAAATTTTAAAAGTGGAAGAAGATGCTTTAATTCTTTCAAAAAGGAAAGCAGATGCTGTAAAGGCGTGGGAAAATCTGGAAAAGCAATTCCAAAGCGGTGAAATTTTAGAAACAGAAGTTAAAGATGTTGTAAAAGGCGGACTTGTGGTCGACCTTGGTGTTCGCGGATTTGTTCCGGCTTCTTTAGTTGAAGCTCATTTTGTTGAGGATTTTTCCGAATACAAAGGACGCACACTAACCTTTAAAATTGTGGAGCTTGATAAAGAGAAGAACCGCTTAATCCTTTCTCATCGTGCGGTTGTGGAAGCGGAAAAAGGAAAACAAAAACAAAATATTCTTGATTCTTTACATGTCGGTCAGGTAATTGAAGGAAAAGTGCAAAGAATTACTGATTTTGGCGCTTTCGTTGACATTGGCGGCATTGACGGACTTGTTCATATTTCCCAATTATCTTATGAACATGTAAATAAACCGACGGATGTAGTTCAGGAAGGACAAAAGGTCCAAGTGAAAATTTTAAATGTTGACCGTGATAATGAACGGATATCTTTGTCAATCAAAGAAATGCTTCCAGGGCCTTGGTCGAATCTATCCGAAAAAGCACCTAAAGGAACAATTTTAAACGGAACTGTGAGAAGATTGGTATCTTACGGTGCATTTGTTGAAGTTTTCCCAGGTGTTGAAGGATTAGTTCATATTTCTCAAATTGCTCATAAGCATATAGGAACACCGCATGAAGTTCTGAAAGAAGGACAAGAAGTAAAAGTGAAAGTTCTTGAAGCAAACGAGCATGATCAACGCCTATCTTTAAGTATTAAAGAACTTCTTGAAAAAGATGCTGAAGAAAACCTTGATTATGAGCTTCCGGAAGAATCAAAAGGCTTTCAGCTTGGTGAAGTAATTGGAGATAAATTAAAGAATCTAAGAAAATAATGGTGATTTTTAGTGTCTAGATCCGAACGAAAATGGGACCATATTCGCTTTGCATTAGAAAATGGGCAGGAAAGACGGTCAGCTTTAGATGATATTCAATTTATTCACCAAAGCTTACCTAATCTCAATGTGTCCGATATTCGATTAGACCATTCAATAGGCGAACTTTCTTTAAGTTCGCCAATTTTTATCAATGCGATGACCGGCGGCGGCGGCGAAAAAACCTTTCGAATAAACAAAGAGCTGGCAATCGTTGCAAGAAATACCGGCTTGGCGATGGCAGTCGGTTCCCAAATGTCTGCTTTAAAAGAGAAAAATGAAAGATATACGTATGAGGTTGTTCGCAAAGAGAACCCAAATGGAGTACTGATTGCCAATTTAGGAAGTGAAGCCACTCCGGATGATGCCAAAATGGCCATCCAAATGATTGAGGCTAACGCATTACAGATTCACTTAAATGTAATTCAAGAATTGACTATGCCGGAAGGTGACCGGGAATTTTCCGGTGCTTTACGGAGAATTGAATCCATTGTTCAAGCTGTGAATATTCCTGTTATTGTAAAAGAAGTTGGTTTTGGAATGTGCAAAGAAACAGTGGAATTGATTTCTTCAATCGGAGTTACTGCTGTCGATGTTGGCGGTTTTGGCGGTACAAATTTTGCTGAAATAGAAAATAAGCGCAGGGAGAAATCACTGTCGTTTTTTAATCAATGGGGTATTCCTTCCGCTATTTCCATAATTGAAGCAGCCTATGCCTCTAATCGGATAGCTGTAATTGGCTCGGGTGGATTCATTTCCGCTTTTGATATGGCAAAAGGATTGGCGTTAGGTGCAGATGCCATTGGCGTTGCGGGCTATTTTCTTCGTATACTTATTGAGTTTGGAGTCGAAGCATTACAAGCGGAAATTAATACGGTTCATAAGGAATTATCTGTGATTATGACAGCTTTAGGGGCTAGAACCATTTCTGATTTAAAAAGGGCACCCGTAATAATCTCCGGAGCCACCCACCATTGGCTGGACCAACGGGGAATAAATACTAAAAGCTATAGTCAGCGTACCATAAAGTAAAAGCTCTCGCAGTTATGAACTGCGAGAGCTTTTTTCAATGTAAGTATCATGAATATCAATCAGCCTTAGAATCGTTTAAAGATCTTGCTTCTTCAGGACTTTGGAGTTTTGTTGCTCCGGGGTAATGTAAAGCCTGATCCCGATCGGACTCAACCCTTCTACTCGCCTTTAACTTTTTTTCTTGACGGTCCTTTCCCATTTAAACACCTCCTCTCTATAAGATGATTCACTGGGTAAAGATTATACAGAGAAGTATGAAAGTACATAAAGAATACCAATAATAGGGATAATAGGAGGTGGATAGTATGGAAGGTGCGATGTTTTATTGGATCAGTTGGGCGTTTTGGGTTTATTTGACCTTTATATTAAATAAGCAAAACCCATATCGGTTGAAGCTAGCTGCTGCTGTTTTAATTGTCATTATTCTTTCGAATGTCCATTTTATGGCAGGCGGCTTTGATGTTTTTGCAAGCGGATTATTCTTGTTATTATTTTCCTATCTCATCATAGGCAGGGAAAAACGTAGAGCAATAATTTATTTTTTTATTTGTTCTTTTATTGTAACAATTGGATATGTAGCCTTCCATTTGTTTGAAATTTTTGACCCCGTCTGGATTATTTTTAAAAAAGAATGGATGATGGGGATTTGCTTTGGATATTTATCGATTCTTTTGCAAAAAACATTAAAAGGAAGATTGTTAATTATTGTGAGTGGTACCATGCAGGGCGAAATCTTATATGCTTATATTTTAAGTAAGTATCATTTTCCCTATTCTATCGGGGATTTCGCTTATCTTGATGTTTGTTCGTTAATTACTGCTTTAATTGTAGGGTGGAGCTGCCTTGAAAACGCGGGACATTTCTTCCAAACTCATTTTAGTTTTATTGAAAAAGGGAAGCAAAAATCTTCTTGAGTTTCCAATATTGGCAAGGTTACCATTGCAGTGGAGGATTAATATTTGTTACACTAGTATAGTTAGACCCTTCTCAAGAGATAGAAGGGTTCTTTATCATTGGCATTTTTCATTTGATTTTTATAACTGAGTTTTGCTATAAGGATAAAAGATAACAAGAAGATTGTTCAATATATGAAAGAAAGGATGGCGATTATATTGGTAAAACCCGTTATTGCCATTGTAGGACGGCCCAATGTCGGAAAGTCGACTATTTTTAATAGGATTGTCGGCGAAAGAATTTCCATCGTTGAGGATATTCCCGGAGTAACACGTGATCGCATTTATAGTTCGGGAGAATGGTTAACACATGATTTTAATGTTATCGATACAGGTGGTATTGATATCGGAGATGAGCCCTTTTTAGAGCAAATTCGTCAGCAGGCGGAAGTAGCAATTGATGAAGCAGATGTCATTATTTTTTTGACAAACGGTAGAGAAGGGGTAACTGCCGCGGATGAAGAAGTGGCAAAAATTTTGTATAAATCCAAAAAACCAATCGTTTTGGGTGTAAATAAAATCGATAATCCCGAGATGCGAGAACAAATTTATGATTTTTACTCCCTGGGATTTGGTGAGCCCATCCCTGTGTCAGGTTCACATGGACTCGGTCTGGGAGATTTATTAGACGAAGCAGCAAAGTATTTTCCGAAAAATAAGCAGCAGGATTACGAGGAAGATGTGATTAAGTTCTCCTTGATTGGTCGACCGAATGTTGGCAAATCCTCGTTAGTGAATGCTATCCTGGGCGAAGACCGAGTTATTGTCAGTAATATAGCCGGGACAACCCGTGATGCTGTGGATTCCCCTTATACGTATAACGGCCAGAAATATGTCATCATTGATACAGCTGGAATGAGGAAAAAGGGAAAAGTGTATGAAAGTACAGAAAAATATAGTGTGCTTCGAGCATTAAGGGCAATAGAACGTTCTGATGTCGTTCTTGTAGTAATAAATGCAGAAGAAGGAATTATCGAACAGGACAAGAAAATTGCCGGGTATGCCCATGAAGCTGGAAGGGCAGTTGTTATTGTTGTAAATAAGTGGGATGCGATCGAAAAAGATGAAAAGACAATGAATGAACTGGAACAAAAGATTAGAGAACATTTCTTATTTCTTAGTTATGCACCGATTGTATTTTTATCAGCAAAAACTAAGAAACGCATCCACACCCTTTTACCAATGATAAATGTAGCAAGTGAAAATCATGCAATGCGTGTAGAAACAAGTGTTTTAAATGATATAATAATGGATGCGGTAGCAATGAATCCGACACCGACGGACAAAGGAAGACGCTTAAAAATTTATTATGCAACCCAAGTTGCTATCAAACCACCGACTTTTGTTGTTTTTGTAAATGAACCGGAATTACTGCATTTCTCATATGAGCGCTTCTTAGAGAATCGGATTAGAGACTCTTTTGGGTTTGAGGGCACACCGATCAAAATATTCGCTAGAGAAAGAAAATAAGTAAGGTGGTAATGAGTAATGCAACTACAGAAAGAAACGATAGCCGTTTTAGGTGCAGGGAGCTGGGGAACAGCTCTAGCGCTTGTTTTGGCCGACAATAGTCATGAGGTCCGCCTATGGAGCCATAATGAAGAACAGGTAAAAGAAATTAATCAATATCATACAAATAAAAAATATTTGCCTGAAATTGTTTTACCTGAATTAATTGTTGGGTACGCTTCGTTAAGCGATACACTAACCGGAATAAAAACGGTCATTTTGGCAGTTCCAACGAAGGCCATACGTGAAGTACTGGGGAAAATCCGCGCTATTCAAAAATCGCCGTTTACAATCGCACATGTTAGTAAAGGGATTGAACCGGATACTTTGTTGCGGATTACAGAAATGATAAAGGAAGAACTCCCGGAACAGCTTTTAGAAAGTGTTGTTGTTCTGTCCGGACCAAGCCATGCGGAGGAAGTAAGCTTGCGGCAGCCAACCACTGTAACTGTTTCTTCAGAAAACATGTCAGCTGCCAGTAAAGTCCAGGATTTATTCATCAATCAAAATTTCCGTGTCTATACGAACCCTGATGTTATTGGAGTAGAAATTGGCGGAGCATTAAAAAATATTATTGCCCTTGCAGCAGGAATTACAAATGGACTAGGGTATGGTGATAATGCCAAAGCCGCATTAATGACAAGGGGTTTAGCGGAAATTTCCCGTTTAGGAACGAAAATGGGAGCTAACCCTTTAACTTTTTCGGGTTTAACGGGAATTGGTGATCTTATCGTAACTTGTACAAGCGTTCATTCCAGGAACTGGAGAGCCGGGAATCTTCTTGGTAAAGGGAAAACACTTGAGGAAGTTTTAGAGAATATGGGAATGGTAGTGGAAGGTGTTCGAACCACGAAAGCTGCATATCAGCTTGCTAAAAAGTATGATGTCAAAATGCCAATCACCTCTGAACTTTATGATGTTTTATTTAATGGGAAGAGTGCAAAAGATGCTGTTGATGTTTTAATGGCACGCGGAAAGACGGATGAAATGGAAGATTTAACCAATATTTTAGATGAAAGAAATGTAGAAGCTTAAAAATGTGCTTTTTTAACGAAAAAATAGGCGTTCGATGATACGCTTTCCCGCCGGTTTGCATACAATGCAACGAAGCATGTTGGTAGTATGAAGCTGGAGAATGGGTTGTTTAGTCTCAATCGGCTGAAGTAAAGAAATCGCCCCTCTTTACTTCAGTCTTTTTGTATGTAATTTTTTTGCACTATGATATAATTACTTTCGGTAAAAAAGGAGGAATTATGTTTGTCACCAGCTATGCTAAAGATGTGGATATCAATTGCCGGAATGGGCATGATGTTTCTTGCAATTTTAACAATTTATTTTAGCCGTTTTAAAATGAATGGCATTCTCAAAGTTATAACTGCCATAATTGCCTATTTATTTATGATCATTTCCGGAATAACTTTATTTATTGTTCTATTTACTTAAATATTTGCAAATACATAAAATTAAAGGTGATTATATGAAGTGGAAGATGCTCGGTTGTTTTCTTGTTCTAACAGCTATTCTGTTATCGGGTTGCATGTATCCGAATGAAGAATTAGCAAAGAATCAAATACCTTATAAAGACCAAATCCAGTCAGTTCAAGCAGCGGTGGATTCCTTTAAGAAAGACAATGGTGGAATTCTGCCAATTAAGACAAAAGAAGCTGATACACCAATTTACCAAAAATATCCGATTGATTTTAAAAAAATTACTCCCAAGTACCTCGCTGAACCACCTGGAAATGCATTTGAAAATGGGGGGACTTTTCAATATGTTCTTGTCGATGTTGAATCCAACCCAACAGTTAAACTTTTTGATTTAACGATTGCTGACACCATTCGGGATATTAATTTAAGAATAAAAACGAAAGGGTATCCTCCGTATAAAAAGGAAATCGCTGATAATGTTTATACCCTAGATTATAAACAATTAGGTTATACACAGCCGCCTTATGCCGTTAGTCCATATACAAATCAAAATCTGCCTTTTGTAATTACCGGCAGCGCAGTGGTATATGTGGATTACCGCTCTGATTTATATCAGTCATTAAAGAAGTCAAATATTCAAGTGAAACCTGGAGAGGATATTCGTTCTATTCTAGTGAATGATTCTATGTTTGTTCCTGCGTATTCCTTACCTTACACTATTGATCCAAAAACAAAAGAGCCTGTTTTTTTAGAAAAAAAACAATAAGCTTATAAGATAGATATTGTTTTGTTCTAACCCTTTTCCTGCGAAATATAAATGTAGGAGAAGGGTTTTTTTGGCTTATAGGCAGGTAGCAACTATCCCTATAAGAACAACTAAGGATTTTTTCATCTCCGTCTGTTCCTTAACAGAAACCCTCATACGATCAAAATGTACAGACACGATAGATACTAGCATATTCAGTGAATTTTTAATAAGGGGGTAAAAAATTTAAAAAAAGTGTCATAACAATATAGGACAACGTCATAAACATATACTGTCCAAAAATACCTGGCTGGATGTTATTATCCCACTTTACTCAATGATCGGGAGGGGATCACTTGGAAAAGGTTGATATTTTTAAAGATATTGCCGAAAGAACTGGCGGTGATATTTATTTAGGAGTAGTAGGAGCAGTGAGAACTGGTAAATCAACTTTTATTAAAAAATTTATGGAGCTTGTTGTATTACCCAATATAAACAATGAGGCAGAAAGAAGCCGTGCTCAGGATGAGCTGCCTCAAAGTGCGGCAGGAAAAACGATTATGACAACTGAACCAAAATTTGTTCCCAACCAGGCTGCAACCGTCCATGTCGATGATGGTCTAAATGTGAATATTCGATTAGTCGATTGTGTAGGATACACAGTCCCCGGAGCGAAAGGCTATGAGGACGAAAATGGACCTAGAATGATTAACACTCCATGGTATGAGGAGCCGATTCCATTTCATGAAGCTGCCGAAATTGGAACACGAAAGGTTATTCAAGAGCATTCCACAATCGGTGTTGTCGTTACCACAGATGGTACAATTGGTGAAATTCCAAGAAGCAACTATATTGAGGCTGAAGAAAGAGTGATAGATGAGCTGAAAGAGGTTGGTAAACCATTCATAATGGTTGTTAACAGTGCCCAGCCTTATCATCCAAGCACGGAAACACTTCGGTCCAGCTTAGCAGAAAAATATGACATCCCGGTCATCGCCATGAGTGTAGAAAGCATGAGGGATAGCGATGTTCTTAATGTCCTCCGTGAGGCACTTTATGAATTTCCTGTTCTTGAAGTCAATGTCAATCTCCCTAGCTGGGTAATGGTGTTAAGAGAAAATCATTGGCTTCGCGAAAGCTATCAAGAAGCTGTTAAAGATACAGTTAAAGATATCAAGAGATTACGAGATGTTGACAGAGTAGTTCAACAATTTAGCGATTTTGAATTCATTGAACGAGCCGGTTTAGCTGGGATTGAAATGGGGCAGGGTGTAGCTGAAATTGATTTATTTGCTCCTGATGAATTATATGATGATATTTTAAAAGAAATTGTGGGTGTGGAAATCAGGGGGAAAGACCATCTCCTTGAGCTAATGCAGGATTTTGCCCATGCAAAAGCAGAGTATGACCATATTTCAGACGCTTTAAAAATGGTTAAACAAACCGGTTACGGTATAGCTTCCCCTTCACTCGCAGATATGAGTCTTGAAGAACCTGAAATTATCCGTCAGGGCGCTCGATTTGGTGTTAGATTAAGAGCTGTTGCACCATCGATTCATATGATTAAGGTTGATGTCGAATCCGAATTTGCACCAATTATCGGAACCGAAAAACAAAGCGAAGAGCTTGTCCGCTACTTAATGCAGGACTTCGAAGATGATCCGCTATCGATATGGAATTCTGATATATTCGGACGGTCTTTAAGTTCCATTGTTCGTGAAGGGATTCAAGCTAAGCTTTCCTTAATGCCGGAGAATGCCAGATATAAATTAAAAGAAACACTAGAGAGAATCATAAACGAAGGATCCGGCGGCTTAATTGCCATAATCCTTTAAAGTGTAAAGGCTCCCTTAAGGAGTCTTTTTTTGTTTTGTGATAAATTTCTACGAAAACGGGAAGAAAATAATAGAATTTTGTCGAATGAAAGAAAAGATTCCCATTATTTCATGAAATATTCTTGATAAGCTGATATGATTATGATAATCTTTTAACAGAATTACGTTATCGTGCTTAAAACCTTTATATTATAGGGTTTTCACAAAAAAATAGATTGATGTCCCTTAAGGTATCAATTAAGGTTGATTTGGGAAAAAAACCAATAAAACCGCACTTTGACGTATAGAAATTAGAAAAATTGTTTAGAAATGTAGATAAGTATTCTTATTTACGAATCTTGTGATTTTTTTTTGGGAGGAGGTGAATAGCATGAACAAGACAGAACTTATTAATGCAGTAGCTGAAGCTAGCGAGCTTTCAAAAAAGGACGCTACAAAAGCGGTTGATGCTGTTTTTGATGCGATTTTAGATGCTTTAAAAAATGGTGATAAAGTTCAATTAATCGGTTTTGGAAACTTTGAAGTACGCGAACGTGCAGCCCGTAAAGGCCGCAACCCTCAAACAGGTGAGGAAATCGAAATCGGTGCAAGCAAGGTTCCTGCTTTCAAACCGGGTAAAGCGCTTAAAGACGCAGTAAAATAATTACATAAATTTATTGCTTTAAGCGGACGCTTAGGCAAAAGGCCATGGAAAAAACCATGGCCTTTTTCTATTTTTTAAGATGAAGTAAATTGCAATCAAATACTCGATGTACCAACCCTAATTCAGATTTCTGGACACTATTTCCCATTTGGTATTTGATTTTTGCTTGTTACGAAATGGTTGTGCTAATATGTATTTGTCATATATACTTGACTGATACATATTAGGAGGAATCATCATGTCAGAAGTGAACCGTGCCCAAATCGAAGAGGCGGTACGTTTAATTTTAGAAGCAATTGGAGAAGACCCTAACCGTGAAGGTCTGTTGGATACACCTAAACGTGTGGCAAAAATGTACGAAGAAGTTTTTAGCGGTTTAAACGAGGATCCGAAACATCATTTTGAGACAATTTTTAGTGAAGATCATGAAGAATTGGTTTTAGTGAAGGATATTCCGTTTTATTCCATGTGTGAACATCATCTAGTGCCGTTTTTTGGGAAAGCGCATGTCGCCTATATACCGAAAAATGGACGAGTCACCGGGTTAAGTAAATTAGCCAGGGCTGTAGAGGCTGTAGCAAAAAGACCTCAGCTCCAAGAAAGAATTACATCCACGATTGCTGAAAGCATGATGGAAAAACTGGAACCGCATGGAGTAATGGTAGTTGTTGAAGCTGAACATATGTGTATGACGATGCGCGGTGTAAAAAAACCCGGCTCGAAAACGGTAACAACTGCTGTTCGCGGAACATTGGCCGATGATGTCACTGCCCGCTCTGAAATTCTTTCTTTAATAAAGAATTAGTTATAAGTCTTGTTGAATTTTTTAGATTTTGAGGTGATAGAATGGAAAAGCGGCAAACACAAAACAGTGATTATATAGTCATTAAAGCAAATGACGATGGTGTAAGTGTCATTGGGCTAACCAGGGGAACTGATACAAGATTTCACCATTCCGAAAAACTTGATAAAGGCGAAATCTTAATTGCCCAATTTACCGAACATACCTCCGCTATTAAAATCAGGGGAAATGCAAAAGTTCTAACCGGTCTGGGTGAAATTGAAAGTGAAATGAAAAAATAATGACGGCATCTTTAAGAATCACCAACTGAAGATATATACATTCTTATTTCCTAACAAAGGAAAAGTAATAATTTTGTGAAATTCTGCCCAAAAAAACGCTTTTATGATATAATTGTGACTGCATTGTGTGAAAAAATAGACAGGAATTATTTAAATTATCATTTTAATTTTAAACGATTTTTACACAAATGTTAGGAAATAAGAAATACATAAAGAAATATAAAAGATACTATATCATATAGGCATAAACTTAAGGGGAAGCAAGGGTGATTAGTTTGCAAGACATTCGGGATAAATTTACAGAAATTAAAGGGCAGGTCGAACGACGGGTATTTGATCCATACTTGCTCAAATATATTCAGACGCCGCTTATTGATGAAGATAAGATTCTTATCCTCATTTCGATAATGGATCGGCTCGAATTGTCTTACAGTGAGATGGAGAATTACACCTTATCAACAATGCTGATTCAAATTGCCCTTGATACCCACGAACATGTCACGAATTCAACTGATGATGAAAAAAAACGTCAATTAACTGTCTTGTCAGGAGATTATTTTAGTGGTTTATATTATAAACTGCTTGCTGATTCCGAAGATATCTTAATGATTAAGGCACTCTCTGAAGGCATAAAAGAAATAAATGAGCATAAAATACTTGTTTATCAACACGGATGTGACGGAACTGAAAAGCTGATGACAAGTATTAAAGTGATTGAAAGCTCATTATTGTTAAAACTGTCGGAGTATTTTAAAGTAGACCTATGGAATGATTTTATTGCTAATCTTTTATTTGTCAAACGATTGCTTAATGAAAAAAGTCAATTTATCCAAGCCGGAAGTTCAGTCTTATTCGAGGCGTTAAAAAAAATTATATTTTCTAAAAATGAATATAAATTAAATGACTTATCAAATGAACAGCAAAAACATTTACTAATGATTTGCGATCGCTATATTGAATTCTCAAAGCAAATCATAGAAAAAGGGATTAATCAGCTTCCCTATTTAAATGAACTTCTCGAAAAAAGAATTTCTTTGATTTTAACTCAACATCAGCCAATTGTGAAAACTTTTGTGGAAGAAGGGTAAAGATATGCAGCAATCGAAAGAACAGCGAGTTCATCATGTGTTTGAAAAAATATCCGATAACTACGATAAAATGAACTCTGTTATCAGTTTCCAACAACACATCAAATGGCGTCAGGACACGATGAAGAGAATGAATGTACAACCTGGTTCAAAAGCTCTTGATGTTTGTTGCGGAACAGCTGACTGGACGATTGCATTAGCTGAAGCCGTTGGTCCTACCGGTCAAGTTACGGGTTTGGACTTTAGCCAGAATATGCTCAATGTTGGTATTGAAAAGGTTAAGGGTCTTGGATTAAATCAGGTAAATTTAATCCATGGAAACGCTATGGAGCTTCCTTTTTCAGACAATAGTTTTGATTATGTAACAATTGGTTTTGGTTTAAGAAATGTACCTGACTACTTACAGGTATTAAAAGAAATGTATCGGGTAGTAAAGCCCGGTGGTATTGTAGTCTGTCTTGAAACTTCGCAGCCTACTTTAATTGGTTACAAACAGTTGTATTATTTTTATTTTCGCTTTATTATGCCAATGTTTGGTAAATTATTGGCTAAGAGCTTTAAAGAATATTCTTGGCTTCATGAATCAGCACGTGATTTCCCCGGAATGAAAGAATTAGCACGCATGTTTGAAAATGCAGGCTTTAAAGATGTTAAATATAAACCGTATAGCGGTGGTGCAGCTGCCGTTCATATTGGGACGAAGAAATAATTGAATTACTGTAGACAGGATGAAAAGCTGGGTGAATACAAATGAAATTAAAAATGATGTATTCATTTTTGAATTCGGATATAAACATAATAGAAAAAAAGCTGGAGGAGACCATTCAGGCAGAGTCTCTTCTTTTACAACAAGCTTCTTTACATACTTTGCAAGCAGGAGGAAAAAGAATTCGTCCTATTTTTGTATTGCTTGCAGGTAAATTTGGTCATTATGATATTGATGTAATTAAAAATGTTGCCGTTGCCTTGGAATTAATCCATATGGCATCACTGGTCCATGACGATGTAATCGACGATGCAGATCTGCGAAGAGGACAGCCTACGGTGAAAGCAAAATGGGATAATCGGATTGCTATGTATACAGGGGACTTTATTTTTGCACTTTCTCTTGAATTAATGACCAACATTCACAAACCTGCTGCACATAAAATTTTAGCCAAAACGATGGTAGAAGTAACTGTTGGGGAGATTCAGCAAATTAAAGATAAGTACCGATTTGATCAAAACTTCCGTGATTATCTTCGTAGAATTAAAAGAAAAACTGCCCTGTTAATAGCTGCAAGCTGTCAATTAGGTGCGATTGCCGCAGATGTTGAAGAATCTATTCATAAAAAACTTTTCCAATTTGGCTATTATGTTGGTATGTCGTTCCAAATTACGGATGATATTTTGGACTTTACTGCAACAGAGGAAGAGCTTGGAAAACCTGCCGGCAGTGACCTGCTGCAAGGAAATATTACTGCCCCTGCTCTTTTCGCAATGGAAAATGCGGAAATACGCCATGAAATCGAAAAAGTTAACGAATATATCGAGCATCAACAAATTGAAAAAATCATTTCACTCATAAAACAGTCAGGAGCAATTGAAAAGTCGATAGCATTGAGTGATCTTTATCTAAAAAAAGCGTTAGAAATACTTGAAGAACTTCCCGCAAATAAAGCTAAAAAAACGCTTCGCGATATTGCCAAGTTCATCGGACGAAGGAAATTTTAGCTTCCATTTCGCTTGAACAGCTTGCGAAATATTCAAAAAAATGATAACATTTTCATGGATTGTCGAAAGTGGCAATCATATACATAATGATTTAGGAGTGAAATTCATGGAAAAAACATATTTAATGGTGAAACCTGACGGAGTACAACGGAATCTAATTGGAGAAATCGTTGCACGATTTGAAAAAAAAGGCTTTCATTTAGTTGGGGCAAAATTGATGAGTATCCCAAAAGAACTTGCTGAAGAGCATTACGGTGAGCACAAAGAACGTCCTTTCTTTGGTGAGTTGGTTGATTTTATTACCTCCGGACCGGTTTTTGCGATGGTTTGGCAGGGCGAAAATGTCATTGCAACTGCAAGACAAATGATGGGTTCGACTAATCCTAAGGATGCAGCACCCGGAACCATTCGCGGTGATTTCGGAATAACAGTCGGTAAAAATGTTATTCACGGATCTGATTCACCTGCAAGTGCTGAGCGTGAAATCGGTTTATTCTTTAAACAAGATGAATTGGTTGAGTATTCAAAGCTTGTAAACGAATGGATTTATTAATTTAAATTACGGAAGCACTCGTATAGTTTTATACGGGTGTTTTTTGTATGCGCTAACAAAAATTTTCACTATTTTCCGAATAGTTATTACTAGGTTTATTAGGCTGTATATGTTATATTGAAAAGAAATCCTTTAATGAGTTGAAGGGGGAAAGAGCAATGGGGATGAGGTACTTAACAGCAGGAGAATCACATGGACCACAATTAACTACAATCTTGGAAGGTTTACCTGCGGGCATGCCATTATTATCTGAAGATATAAATGAGGAGCTTTCAAGGCGGCAAAAAGGACATGGCCGCGGTCGAAGGATGCAAATTGAAAAGGATACTGTTGAAATTGTTTCCGGAGTCCGGCATGGACAAACGCTGGGGTCTCCAATCGCCTTGGTGGTGAAAAACAATGACTGGAAGCATTGGACAACTATTATGGGAGCAGAAGCCTTAATAGAAGGACAGGAAGATGAGATTAAACGGAAGATAACACGTGCACGACCAGGTCATGCGGATTTAAATGGTGCCATTAAATATGGGCACCGTGATATGAGAAATGTTCTTGAGCGCTCTTCTGCACGTGAAACAACTGTAAGAGTAGCTGCCGGTGCAGTCGCTAAAAAGCTTTTATCATTAGTCGGTGTAAATCTTGTTTCGCATGTCGTTGAAATAGGCGGTATAAAGGCAAATGTCGATAGTACTTTATCGATAGAAACGTTGAAGGAACGAACCGAAGCATCGCCTGTTCGTGTAGCAGATCCAACTATTGAACAAGCAATGATGAATGCTATCGATGAAGCGAAGCAAAATGGTGACTCCATTGGAGGCGTTGTAGAAGTTATCGCTACTGGAATGCCTTCAGGGGTAGGAAGTTATGTTCATTATGATCGCAAATTGGACGCTAAATTAGCTGCAGCTATTGTTAGTATCAATGCCTTTAAGGGAGTAGAATTTGGAATTGGCTTTGAAGCAGCCAGAAAACCTGGGAGCGAAGTCCATGATGAAATCGCCTGGGAAAAAGAAAAAGGATACTACCGTAAAACAAATCGTCTTGGAGGTTTTGAGGGGGGAATGACAACTGGCATGCCGATTGTTGTACGCGGCGTAATGAAGCCAATTCCAACCTTGTATAAACCATTAATGAGCGTCGATATAGAAACAAAAGAACCATTTGCAGCAAGCATTGAGCGTTCCGATAGCTGTGCGGTCCCAGCGGCGGCGGTAGTGGCAGAAAATATTGTTGCATGGGAATTAGCGGTTGCTCTAGTTGAACAATTTTACAGTGATCGATTTGAAACCTTCCTAGAGGAAATTAATAGGCAACGGGAATTTGCGAGGGAATTTTAATGGAAACGATCCATATTCATACGGAGTCCAAAAATTATGATGTATTTTTGGGTGAAGGTGTACTAAGAACAATTCAATCATTTTTAGCTAATCATTTTCAGGACCTAACAAAAATATTAATTATAACAGATGAAACAGTTGCTAAAATTCATCTTGACACCTTATTATCCTGTTTACCTGATTATAAACCGCTTGTTTATACGGCTCCGGGGGGAGAAAAAGCAAAAACCTTTGAGGTTTATTATGATGCTTTATCAACTGCCCTGGAGAACCGTCTTGACCGGAAATCGGTTATTCTTTCGTTTGGCGGCGGTGCTGTGGGTGATTTAGCAGGATTTGTTGCTGCCACTTTCATGAGAGGTATTCCTTTTATCCAAATTCCAACGACGATTCTTTCCCATGATAGTGCTGTTGGAGGGAAGGTGGCCATAAATCACCCTTTAGGAAAAAATATGATTGGTGCATTCCATCAGCCGGAAGCAGTTTTTTACGATATAGATCTATTAAAAACTCTTCCAATACAAGAAATACGCTCAGGGTTTGCTGAGGTTATTAAGCATGGACTTATTTATGATCCTTACTTTTTTGGCTGGCTACAAAATAATGTGTTTGACCTAAATGCATTAACAATGGAGCAGCTAACTTATTCATTATCAAAAGGCATTAAGATTAAAAGAGAATTTGTTTCTAAGGATGAAAAAGAAACCGGTGTCCGGGCATATTTGAATTTCGGACACACACTCGGACATGCTGTTGAATCGGAAATGGGATATGGCAATTTTACTCATGGAGAATCGGTTCTAATCGGAATGATTTTTGCGTTAAATTTAAGTAAAGAACTGCAAGGACTACTCTTTAATGTAAATGAATTTAAAAATTGGGTGACTAAACTCGGCTATGAAACTAGAATTCCTCCCAATCTCTCGTTTGAATCGCTTATATGTAAAATGAGGCAGGATAAAAAGTCTGTCGGTGAAGCTATTCGTTTTGTCTTACTTGAACAATTGGGGCAACCAACGCTTCAAGAGGTTTCCGACGTAGTATTATTAGATCAACTAAAAAGTTTTTAATAACGGGGGTGTTTTTTATGATCAGAGGGGTAAGGGGAGCAACCACTGTCGGTGAGAATTCTGAGGAAGAAATTTTATCAGCCACTGAAGAACTTGTAGCGAAATTGATTGTAGAAAATCATATTTTGCCGGATTCAGTTGCATCTGTTTTTATTTCAACTACTGAAGATATTAGTGCCGCATTTCCTGCAAAGGTATTGCGTAAATTTGAAGGCTGGACATATGTTCCTGTCATGTGTATGCGGGAAATGCAGGTTCCTAATTCCTTAAATATGTGCATTAGAATTATGATGCATCTAAATACAGTACAATCTCAGAAAGAAATAATTCATGTGTATTTAAGAGGCGCAAAAGTGCTAAGACCTGATTTGGAAAACGAAAAGGTCATATAAGAAAACGGAAGAATTATTTAAAAAACAATAATTTTTTTGCAATGGGGTGTTAAACATGAGGTGGAAAGAACAGTTATTAACATTGACTCCATATCAACCAGGAAAATCTATTGAGTCAGTCAAAAAACAATATAATCTTGATAAAATTGTTAAACTTGCTTCAAATGAAAATCCCTTTGGATGTTCCGGTAAGGTACTTTCAGCCCTTCAACTTAATCTGGAAGGTATGCCCATTTATCCCGATGGGTACGCAACTAATTTAAGGGACTCTTTGGCGGCATTTTTGCAAGTGGAGCCTGAAGAGCTTATATTTGGGAATGGATCCGATAATCTCATTCAAATTATTTCCAGAGCACTTCTTCATCCGGATGCCGGAACGGTAATGGCGACCCCAACTTTTTCACAATACAAACATAATGCGGTAATCGAAGGGGCGATTATTAAAGAAATTCCCCTTAATAGCGGTAATCATGATTTAGATGGGATGCTCAAAGCTATTGATGAGAAGACAAATGTTATTTGGCTCTGTAGTCCGAATAATCCTACCGGTACATATATTCCTGAAGATGCATTACTTTCGTTTCTGGAAAAAGTCCCTCCGCATATTCTTGTTGTTCTTGATGAAGCTTACTTTGAATATGTGGTGGCAGAAGATTACTATAATTCGATTAGCTTGACCCGGAGATATCCAAATTTAATTGTATTGAGAACCTTTTCCAAAATATATGGTCTTGCAGCTTTAAGAATAGGGTATGGGGTCGCAAATCCTGAAATAATTAAAGCACTTGAACCTGCTAGAGAGCCATTTAATGTCAACTCTATTGGTCAGGCAGCGGCTATTACAGCAATCGAAGATTCAGAGTTCGTCGAAATTTGTAAAGAGAAAAATCGAAAAGGTCTTGAACTGTTTTATCAGTTTTGCAAGAAACACCAACTTGAGTTTTATCCTACACAAACGAATTTTATTTTAATTGATTTCAAAGTAGACGGAGATACGGTATTTCAATATTTACTTGAAAAAGGGTATATCGTACGCTCCGGAAAAGCCTTGGGTTTTCCTACTTCTGTTAGGATTACAGTGGGCTCAGAAGAACAAAATGAAGGTGTGCTTAAGGTATTGAGTGAATTTCTTCAAAATATCTAAATAGTTCAGCTCTTTGGAAAATAGGGGGAGTTTCATTGAAAGGCCGTGTTTTTGTCATTGGTTTAGGATTAATTGGCGGTTCTTTGGCTTTATGTATTAAAAAGGAGCATAATGAAGCAACCATCGTCGGATATGATATTAATAGTGAACAAGCCCGTCTGGCAAAAATGCTGGGGGTCATTGATATAATTTCTGAAACCATCCATGATGGTGCCATAAATGCCGATTTAATCATTATTGCAGCTCCTGTAAAAGAAACAGAGACAATCATTCAACTGCTTTCTGAGCTGCCATTAAATCCACAGGTTATAATCACAGATACAGGAAGCACCAAAAGTAAAATTGTAGCTAATTCAATCAGCCTAAAGCAGAAAGGGTTCACCTTTATCGGCGGCCATCCAATGGCGGGTTCGCATAAAAGCGGTGTTTCTGCTGCAAAAGAAATTTTATTTGAAAATGCTTTTTATCTTTTAACTCCTGAAGAATATGTCGAAAAATCAAGGGTGGATGACTTAATCCATTGGTTAAATGGGACAAAAGCAAAGTTTTTAACAATATCACCCAAAAACCATGATTATCTCACCGGTATTGTTAGTCATTTTCCTCATATTATTGCCGCATCAATTGTCCGGCAAACGGAAAAATTGGCACAAGAGCAAACGCTTATCCCACGGCTTGCAGCCGGCGGGTTTCGGGATATAACCAGGATTGCATCGAGCAGCCCTGAAATGTGGAAGGACATTTTGTTACACAATAAGGAAATCTTAATTGAGCTTCTGAATGAATGGCAGGAAGAAATGTTTTGGGTAAAAGATTTATTAGAAAAAGAAGACAGTAGTGCAATATTCGATTATTTTCAGCAAGCGAAGCAATTTCGTGATGGTTTGCCGGTAAGAGAAAAAGGGGCAATACCTGCATTTTATGATTTATATGTGGATGTACCTGACTATCCTGGAGTTATTTCTGAAATAACGGGTTATTTAGCAAAGGAAACCATTAGCATTACAAACATTCGGATTCTTGAAACAAGAGAAGACATTAATGGGGTTCTTGTTATTAGTTTTCAAACGGAAGAAGATCGGTTGAGAGCGGAACGATGTATTCGTTCTTATTCCAGCTATGTTACTTCTATCGGATCTTAAAAAGATACTTGATAAAAAGGTGATTTCATGAAGTCATTAAAACTACAGAAAAAAGTAAAAGGTCTATCAGGTGTAATTGAAATACCAGGGGATAAATCTATTTCCCATCGATCTGTCATGTTCGGTTCAATAGCATATGGGGAAACAAGGGTGACTAATTTCCTGCCGGGTGATGATTGTTTAAGTACAATTTCGTGTTTTCGGAAGCTAGGAGTAACAATAGATGAAAGTGAAAACGGGCTGCGCATTGTCGGGAAAGGCTTCGAAGGATTAAAAGAACCGCATGAAGTATTGGATGTCGGTAACTCCGGAACAACGATTCGATTATTATTGGGAATTTTGGCCGGAAGACCTTTCTTCTCCTCCCTGATAGGTGATAGTTCAATTGGAAAAAGGCCGATGACCAGGGTTACGGTACCATTATCAGAAATGGGAGCACAGATTGATGGACGTGAGAACGGTGCCTATACTCCGATTGCCATTCGAGGTGGAGGTTTAACACCTCTACATTATCAACTTCCGGTAGCGAGCGCACAGGTTAAATCAGCCATTCTTTTAGCCGGGCTTCAAGCTGATGGTGAAACAACCGTTGTTGAACCGGCAGAAACAAGAGACCATACCGAAAGAATGATTCGTAAATTTGGCGGGTTAATTCAAAAAGATCAACTGATTATAAAGGTAAAAGGCGGCCAAAAGCTAAAAGCGGCAAGCATTCATGTTCCTGGTGATATTTCATCAGCTGCCTTTTTCCTTGTTGCAGGTGCCATTGTCCCAGATAGTGAAATCATTCTCAAAAATGTTGGATTAAATCCAACCAGAACCGGAATTATTGATGTGATGAAAAGTATGGGTGCTGCTATGGAAATTATTCAGCATGATGATTGTTCATTTGAACCCACCGGTGACATAGTTATTAATACTTCCAGTCTTCAAGGGACAGTTATTGAAGGGGATTTAATCCCAAAATTAATAGATGAAATACCTATTATTGCTCTACTGGCTACCCAAGCTGAAGGGAAAACAGTCATAAAAGATGCAGAAGAATTAAAGGTAAAAGAAACAAATCGTATAGATACCGTCGTGAATGAATTAAAAACATTGGGAGCTAATATCGAAGCTACCGATGATGGAATGATTATCTACGGAAAGTCTAATCTTCGCGGAGGCACCGTTTCTAGCCATGGAGACCATCGGATTGGGATGATGTTGGCAATCGCTTCCCTATTATGTGATGGTGAAGTTCTTCTCGAAAATCCCGAGGCCATTTCGGTTTCGTATCCGAACTTCTTCTCGCATTTAAATAACCTGATTCAGTAGAAGCTGCATTTAATGCAGCTTTTTCTTTTTTGTCCAACGAGAATGTCATAGTTTTAAGATTCCTTACATAGCTTGTCATTAAGATAGAGAAAAAGGTGGTGTGTCAATGGAGTATATTATTGAAAATGCCAATATTCTTAAAGACAGCCAATTAAAGAAAAGCTCGCTGTTGATTCAAGAAAACAGAATTACATCGCTGCAAACCGGTTTTAAACAGTACAAATTAATGAAAATGAATGCTGAAGCCTTTATCATGACTCCGACCTATTGTCTTTTGAACACAAATATCCCACTTACAGGTACATTCCAAGAATTAAAGGAATTTATGATTAATCAATTTTTAATGAATGGCTGTACCACCTTATTGACCTATGCGTCTATTTCCTACGAGAATGAATTAATGAAAAAAATAAACGATGTTAAAACTTCATTAATCAGCAGCCCAATTGATTTTTCCATTGGTGTAAAAATACCTATGCGCCTTATTAGCCAAACATTTATTAGAATGTGTAAAAAGGAAAAGGTTCCAGCCATATTCGTGGAATTTAATAATGCTGGTGCGTTGGAGCAAATTCCATGGGGATGGATAAAAGAAGCTTTATTTCCGTATAACAGCCCTCTAATTCCAATTATTTCTTCTCCGCAAAAGAAGGAAGAGAGATGGCTTTTGTCGAAATGGAAAGAGACAATGGTCAATGAAAAAATATCTGCCGTCTACGAGGAAATTGAAGAAAATCAGCCCTTGTCATTATCCATTCTAAATAAAATTGGTCTATACCCGCAAAAAGCCAGTTTAATGCACGGTGCAGAATTAAGCTATAATCTATATTTAAAAGGAAGAGAAATCAAGAATGTTGATGAAATCAGCTTATTTCATTATCATAGTGATAGACTTGCAGTAACTGTCCATAAAGGAAAGGTAATTCGTGCAGGTAAAGAGGTTTTATTTAAACCTGGAAATGGAGAATATGTTAAGGTGCGTACCCCATCTTATTTTTCTTTATGATGTCTAGGGGAATGAGAGGATAGAGTCAATGGATAGAGTAAATAAAATTATCAACTTGTTAGAAAACGGTCAACATAATGAGGCCTTAATTGAATATAATGTTGTATTAAAAGGCGGCAGTCCTGATGAAAAATTTCTCCTCGGAGAAGAATTATACCATTTTGGATTTATAGAGGAAGCAAGGGCTTTAGTTGAAAACCTGCTTGAAAAATACCCTGAAGAGGGAGAAATTCTTGTCCTTCTGGGAGAAATCCTAGTTGAACTAGGTGAAGAGGAAAAAGCCATTCTCATATTGGAAAAGATCTCAGAAGAGGATCCGAATTTTGGACAATCCTTAATGCTGCTTGCTGATTTATACCAAATCCAGGGCCTTTATGAAGTTTGTGAAAGAAAGCTTCTTAAAGCAAAGGAAGTTTTACCGGAAGAAGTCATTATTGATTTTGCATTAGGAGAGCTTTACAGTGAACAAGGTGAGATAACGAAGGCAATGAATGCATATGAAGTGGTGTTAAAGGAACACAGTGAAATTGCCGGAGTGAATATCTACCAAAGAGTGGCCGACCTATTAAGTGCTTCAGGGGTCTTTGAAGAAGCATTGAGCTACTATGACAAGGCACTCGATGAAAAGTTAGAGATTAATACTCTTTTCGGTTACGCTTTTACAGCACTTCAAGCCGGGTTTAATCGCACTGCGATTGAAAAATTCAATGAACTAAAAGGGCTTGATCCTGAATATCACTCACTTTATTTACATCTTGCAAAAGCATATGAAGCGGAGGAGGAGCTAGAGAATAGTTTGCTTTCCATTCAAGAGGGCATTAGACAGGATGAATTTAATAAGGAATTATTTTTCTATGGCGGAAAAATTGCCATTAAGCTTGGGAAAGCAGAAGAGGCCGAAAAGTTTTTCCGGGAGGCCATTGCATTAGATCCGGGGTTTACCGAAGCTGCCCTTACTTTAAATAAGGTCTTTTTTCACCAAGAAAGATATGATGATGTCATTGACTTGATATCAAACCTTGAATTCATAGAAGATGAAGAGCCGCAGCTTTTATGGGACTCTGCATTAGCTTTTAATAAGCTTGAGGAATATTCATATGCATTAGACAAATATGAAGCTGCATATACTTTTTTTAAGAATAATGAAGCATTTATGCTTGATTACGGATATTTTTTAATAGAAGAAGGAAAAAACGACCAAGCCGCCGAAATTTTTAAACAGCTGCAAAAAAATGATCCAACAAATGAAGAGTATTTAGATTTACTCGAACGTTTATCAAGTACGGGAGATTAATAAAAAGCCGATATACAGAGGAGGGAAACTATTATGGCAACCCCTGTTTCTGTCAACGAGAAAAAGGATTTTATTCGCTGGTTTTTAAATCATTATCAATTAAAGAGAAGAGAATGTGTTTGGATCCTCAATTATTTAATGAGCCACGATCAATTAATGGAAAAGGTTCATTTTGTAGAACAAGCACAGTATTGTCCAAGAGGATTAATCATGTCCACCCATTGTGTGGATAAAGTACCATTTCGCTTTTACAAAGAAAATGTGATGACAACTGATGCTGAAAAATCTTTTCACGATATCCGCTTAAATCGTGATGAAGATATTTTTATTCAATTAAACTTTCATGCATCTAATCAGGCACATCAATATGCAGCCGTGCTTGAAGAAAACCCATTTGTCCCTAACCATCTGCAAGTGAATGAGAAGGACGGAATGATTGCAGAGCAATTATTACAAAGCAGTATAGAACGCTTTCACCGTGAAAAACTGCTCCATTTAATCGATGAGGCCCTTGATAAGCAAGATCGGGAAGCGTTTCGGAGTTTAACCGAACAATTAAATAAGCTAAAAATTACTGAACAAAGTGGAAGCTTGTGATTGCAAGCTCCCATTTTTTTTGCTATAAAACCGAAAATTATAAAAAAGAATTTATCCAAATATTCTACTATATCTTTTAATGTTCCAGGAGATAATGATATTATTGAACTAGTGAAATAAAAGGCTGGTGTGAAAATTGAAATGGATTCCCCAAGAAATTGAGACATATCTTAATGCGAAAGAGTATGTTGATACTGCAGTTGTACCATTATATTCGGTATCATTCGGTGATGAAATGAAACAATCCGCTGCAATGGCTGAATTTATCACCCTATTAACGCATCATCTTGAAAGACAGTTTACGGGAAGATTATTATTAATTCCTCCATATACATATTTAAAAAATGAAAAAAGTGAGATAGTAATAAATGATTTAAAGAAATGGGAAGAAAATATAGAAAGAAGTGAGTTTAAACACATATTTTACATAACCTGTGAAAGTGATTGGAAAATACATGAGGACAAGCTTGCAGGTTCGTTAATTTGGATACCTTCGATACCGTTAGAAAATATGAAGGAATCTCAAAAGATGTCCATCATCGATAGCCAGGTAAAACAGCTATTAGAACTCTTTACTCGCAAGTGGCATGAAAATGAGGAATTCTTAGGAGGATAACATGTTTTTAAAATAGTATGATATTGACCTTGGTTGAAGATTGATATATCATGATTATGTCCTAGTTTTATATGTGTTTAATAATTGTCCGATGGACTTAACTTCGTAAATAGAGGGGGGATAAGCATGAGTAAGAATCGCGTTTCAAGACGTCAATTTTTAAGCTACACTTTAACAGGTGTAGGCGGATTCATGGCAGCTGGAATGTTAATGCCGATGGTTCGCTTCGCTGTTGATCCTGTTTTAAAGAAGGAAGCAGGCGGAAATTTCATACCAACAAAACAGAAGGTTGCTGATTTAACAGACCAACCGGTGAGGGTGGATTTTACCTTTAAGCAAAAGGATGCTTGGTATGAGTCCGATGTTACGAATACAGCATGGGTGTATAAGGAAGGCGGCAAAATTGTTGCACTTTCACCAATTTGTAAACATTTGGGCTGTACGGTTAACTGGAATACGGACAAAGCACATCCAAACCAATTCTTCTGTCCATGTCATTTCGGCCGCTATGAAAAAAATGGAAAAAACATTCCGGGTACACCACCACCGCAACCGCTGGATACATATCCGGTTCAGGAAAAAGACGGTTATCTTTACCTAGGAAAAGCTCAACCAAGGACGGAGGTGTAATCATTGTTAAACAAAATTTACGATTGGGTAGATGAACGTTTAGATATTACGCCTTTGTGGCGCGATATTGCAGACCATGAAGTTCCTGAGCATGTAAACCCGGCGCATCATTTTTCCGCGTTTGTTTATTGCTTTGGCGGTCTGACGTTCTTTGTAACTGTAATTCAAATTCTTTCCGGCATGTTCTTAACAATGTACTATGTACCGGATATTAAAAACGCTTGGGAATCCGTATACTATCTTCAAAATGAAGTAGCATTCGGACAAATCGTACGCGGCATGCATCACTGGGGTGCAAGTTTGGTACTTGTAATGATGTTCTTACATACGTTACGCGTCTTTTTCCAAGGTGCCTATAAAAAGCCCCGTGAACTAAACTGGGTTGTCGGAGTACTTATTTTCTTCGTTATGCTTGGCTTAGGTTTTACTGGGTACTTATTACCTTGGGATATGAAAGCGCTATTCGCTACAAAGGTAGGTTTGCAAATTGCAGAAGCGACACCATTTATTGGTTCCTACATTAAGGTATTATTAGCCGGGCATGAGCACATCGTCGGTGCGCAAACATTAACCCGTTTCTTTGCGATACACGTTTTCTTCTTGCCAGGTGTATTGCTTGGTTTAATGGGAGCCCATTTCTTGATGATTCGGAAGCAAGGTATTTCCGGACCGCTATAATATTGGTTATTCCTGAAATTTTAAAATGATCTTTTCTTCACTTTACGGAAAAAGGAGGGGATTGCTCGATGCATAAAGGTAAAGGAATGAAGTTCGTAGGTGACTCACGTGTGTTAGCACCTGAAGCACGGAAAAAAATGATTCCGAAAGATTACTCAGAATATCCCGGTAAAACAGAGGCGTTCTGGCCAAACTTCCTTTTAAAAGAATGGATGGTAGGGGCAGTATTTCTTGTCGGGTTTCTTTGTTTAACTATTGCACATCCGGCTCCGCTTGAAAGGATAGCGGACCCGACAGATACAGGTTATATTCCATTACCGGACTGGTATTTCTTGTTCTTGTATCAATTGCTTAAGTATTCATATGCTTCCGGACCATATACGGTAATTGGTGCATTAATTATTCCAGGACTTACATTCGGAGGACTATTATTAGCACCGTTCCTTGATCAAGGGCCGGAACGTCGTCCATTAAAACGCCCTATAGCCACTTCAGTGATGCTTTTAGCATTAGCTGCTACTGTATTTTTAACTTGGCAATCTGTTGCAACACATGACTGGGCAGCTGCAGAACGCCAAGGTAAAATTGTAGCAAAGGTTAATATTGATAAATCAAATGCGGGCTATGTAGTATTTAAGAGCCAAGGCTGTATTAACTGTCATGGTGAAAACCTTCAAGGCGGTGCCGGTGCGCCTTCACTTATTGGTACAGGTTTAAAGGCTGATGAAATTGCTAAAATCGCGAAAAACGGTAGAGGCAAAATGCCTTCAGGTATCTTTAAAGGCAATGATACTCAGCTTAAAAATCTTACTGAATTTATCGCCGGTCTTGGTAAAAAATAATTGAATGATAAAAAGCTGACGGTATTTCGTCAGCTTTTTTATTAGAATTCATGATGAAAAGAGGAGTAACAGTGAGCTGGATTTATCCTCTCTTAGCTAACAGATCTATTTTAAAGATTTTGCTTTTTGTAAATATTGTTGGAACAATCTATGGTTATTATTGGTATGGTTGGCAGTTGAATGAAACGCCTGCTATTTTTAAAGCCTTTGTCCCAGATAGCCCGACAGCAAGTTTATTTTTTGTATTTGTCCTTATCGCTTTCTTACTTAGAAAAAATTGGCCTTTAATAGAAGCCCTTGCCATCGTAACTCTTTTTAAATATGGAATTTGGGCTGTTGTGATGAATATCCTGGTTCTTTTTGTTCAAGGTGAATTGGACTGGGCTGGTTATATGTTAATTATCTCACATTTTTCAATGGCTGTGGAAGGTGTACTTTATGCGCCTTTTTACAGAATTAAACCATGGCATCTGGTTGTTGCAGCAATTTGGACACTGCATGATGTTATAATCGATTATGTTTTTTTCATGATGCCCCGATATCAAATGCTAGATCAATACACACCGGAAATTGGCTATTTCACCTTTTGGCTTTCGATCGTGTCTTTAGGTATCGCCTACTATTTCGGTATTCGTTCTAATCGATTTAAACTGTCTATAAAATAGTCTCCCGTGTTATCTAAAAGATGGTCTATCCTTGTCCAACCCTTCATACATTTTATTAGAAATAAAAGGGGGGACAAGGATTGAAAATCAAATGGTTTCTTTTAATTGCAATTATCATTATGCTCGCTCCCAATCCTGTAAATGCAGAGCAACCATCGCCAATGGAGAAGCTCGATGATATCTCGGATGAGGCTCTTCAAATGGTGAAGTTTCATAGATATGATGATGCCAAGAGGCTTCTTGATTATTTCACGGATCAATTCACCAGTATTAAAGGTAAAGACAAGCCTTTAACGGTTGACGAGTTAAGGATTATTACAGTATCTCATGATGAAGCCGTGGAGGCAACGGTAAGTCCTTCCATGAAATATGAGGAAAGATTAAATAAACTAACAAAGTTCCGCCTTGTTATTGATGCAATTTCCACGAGCCGCCAACCGTTATGGACAGAAATGAAAGATCAGGTTATGTCTGCCTTCCAACATGCAAAAGAGGCGGCCTATAAGGGTGATACGGCAGGTTTTCATTCGAATTTTAATTCGTTTTTATCTTTATATAATGTCATATACCCTAGTATAAAAATTGATGTTCCAGTAGAAAATATTCAAAAACTAGATGCAAAAATCAATTATATTGATGAATATCGCACTCGGGTAGTTAATAATGCCGAGAGCAAACAAGAATTTGAAGGGCTTGAAACGGATTTAAAAAATCTCTTTGATAATATGGACCAAGACCAGGCAGAGCCGTCCATCTGGTGGGTCATAATTTCGACCGGCAGCATTATCATTATGACATTATCCTATGTCGGCTTTAGAAAATATCAGGGTGATAAAAGTATGAAAAAAGATCGTTCCAGGGATCAAAAAGATTGACTCAGGATTTCGACTTTACTACAATGTATAGCAACTAGAGGTTAATTGGGGGTTCATTAATGTTTTACCTATTTTATTTTGCAATAATCATTCTAATTCCGTTATGGGCTCAAATGAAAGTGAAAAGCACCTTTGCACGATATTCCCGTGTCCCCTCTTCTACCTATCGCAGAGGTGCTGAGGTTGCAAGAGAAATATTAAATGCTAATGGCTTATATCAAGTTGGTATTGAAGAACAACAAGGTCAGTTAAGCGACCATTATGATCCGAAAACGAAAATGGTTCGATTATCATCCGAAATCTACCATGGACATTCTCTTGCAGCTGCAGCTGTAGCAGCACATGAATGTGGTCATGCAATTCAGGACTCAGACGGGTATGCTTTTTTACGAATTCGTCATGCGCTAGTCCCTGTAGCAAATCTCGGATCCAACATATCTTGGGTTTTAATCATGATTGGTATTTTAGTTCACTTAAGCGGTATGCTCTTATTAGGAATAATCTTTATGGCAGCAGCTGTATTGTTTCAACTGATTACTCTTCCTGTTGAATTAAATGCATCCAATCGTGCAATGAACCAGGTTGTTTCTCTTGGACTGATCCGTAATGTTGAAGAGAGGGAAACAAGAAAGGTATTGAATGCTGCAGCTCTTACGTATGTTGCCGCCGCAGCGGTAGCCGTATTAGAATTATTAAGACTTGTTCTCATCTACACGGGTATGAATCGAAATAATAATAACTAGAAAAGAGGATGACAAATGGTCATCCTCTTTTCTAAAAGAAAGTATAAAATTTTAATCTTTGAGAATTGTCCAGCTCCAGCGCCCAGCGACTAGTGTACTTCGCTCTTCTCCCTACGATAAGTCAACATCGAATCGCCAAAAACGCGATTCGTATTTCCTTTATCTCAGTCGAAGCGCTCCAGTCCTGTCGTGCGCTAAACGGGCGCTTTCGCTTTTCTTAGTCTGTAATGGGCATTTTATTCTCATCGAGAGTAAAGCCTTCTCCATGAACGTCATGAACAATCGTAATCGATATAAATGCATGGGGATCGACTGAAGTAATTAAATTTTTCAATCTGACTAATTCATTTTTGGCTACTACACAATATAAGACTTCGCGATCATTTTTGGTGTATGAACCATAACCTCTTAGGGCGGTCACTCCCCGTTCCATTTCAGCCATAATTTTTTGAGCTATTTGTTCGTTATTCTCTGATATAATCATTGCCCCTCTTGCTGAATAGGCACCTTCCTGCATGAAATCAATCACTCTTGCACCAACAAAAACTGCCACGAGTGTGTACATCGCTTGTTTATAATTTAAGTAGGCAATTAATGATATCGTAATGACACATGCATCGAATAAAAACATTGTTTTTCCTATATTCCATCCAACGTATTTTTGAACGAGTCTGGCTATTATATCCACTCCGCCGGTTGTTCCTCCGGACCTGAAAATAATTCCTAAGCCGATACCGGTGAAGACACCGGCAAATAAGGCTGCTAATGTTAAATCATTTTTGAGAGGCATTTCAATAGTATAACGCTGAAAAATCCATAGAAAAATCGAAACACCAACCGTTCCGAAAATTGTATATAAAAAGGAGTTTCTCCCGAGCAATTTCCATCCGATGAAGAACAAAGGAATATTTAGAATTAGGTTTGTATAAGAAGGGTCCCATTTGAACAAAAAGTAAAAAAGAAGGGTAATACCTGTGAAACCGCCTTCGGCAAGCTTATTTTGCATATTAAAATTAACTAGGCCAAATGACATGATTGCAGTTCCAACTAAAATCAAAAGAATATTTTTAATCTTTAGTCCCAAAAGCATTTAATATTCCTCCTCTTCCATATTTTCTCTAAATCAGCGGTTTTTATTATAGCTGATTCCGTATAGAAGAGCAATTACAAATGGAAAGTTAATGTTTCAAACGAAAATATTTGTAAATCTTGATTTATTTAGCTAACATTAAAATATTAAAGGTAAATTAAAAGAATAATCCTTTGGGGTGATAGAAATGGCCAATGGTAAATCAATGAAAGAACTCCAGATGGAGGTAGATACATACATTAGCCAATTTAAAGAAGGGTATTTCAGTCCGCTCTCGATGCTTGCAAGGCTTACTGAAGAACTCGGGGAACTGGCACGGGAGATCAATCATTTTTATGGTGAAAAACCAAAGAAAACGGATGAAGGGCCCAAGACGATAGAAGAGGAACTTGGTGATCTTTTATTTGTCCTAATTTGCTTTGCAAATTCACTGAATATCAATCTGGAAGAAGCCCATGACAATGTGATGAATAAATTTAACACTAGGGATAAAAACCGTTGGACGAGAATTAACCCGGAAAAGATGGAGTGACGAATATGAAGAATAAAGTAAAAGTTATTATTGCCGGCCCGCGTGGGCGGATGGGCAGTGAGGCTGTCCATCTTGCAAACAATACAGAACATTTTGAACTTGTTGCGGTTGTTGATCATAAACACGATGGTAAACTGCTAAGCGATCTGGAAGGCTTCCATACGATTACTAATGTGCCTATTTATAGCGATTTGGAAAAATGTCTGCAGATGGTTAATGCAGATGTATTAATAGATTTAACAACGCCTGAATTTGGGATGAAACATACTAAAACGGCACTTGACTATAATGTTCGGCCCGTTGTTGGAACGACAGGATTTACTAAAAGTGATTTAGCGGAATTAGAACAAATATGCCGGGAAAAAGAACTTGGTTGTATCATTGCTCCAAACTTTGCGATTGGTGCTGTTTTAATGATGAAATTTTCACAAATGGCTGCCAAATACTTTCAAGATGTAGAAATTATTGAAATGCATCATGACCAAAAGCTTGATGCCCCATCCGGGACAGCAGTTAAAACAGCTGAAATGATTTCTGCTGTTAGAGAATCAAAAAAACAGGGGCACCCAAATGAAAAGGAAACGTTACCGGGAGCGCGCGGAGCAGATTATACAGGAATGCATATTCATTCAGTCCGGTTACCCGGATTGGTAGCTCATCAGCAGGTTTTATTTGGTTCAGAAGGACAAACGTTAACCATCCGCCATGATTCCTACAACAGAGGATCTTTTATGTCAGGTGTAAAAGTAGCAGTTGAAACTGTAATGAAGATTAATACCTTTGTCTACGGTCTCGAAAATATCCTGGAATAGGAGCTAAGAAGATGAATATTGCCTTAATAGCACATGATAAGAAAAAGAACGATCTTGTTCAATTTGCTACAGCATATCAAGCAATTTTTTCTAAGCATACTTTATTTGCCACGGGGACAACCGGCTTACGGATCAGTGAGGCGACAGGCTTAAATATAACACGGTACCAATCAGGCCCGCTTGGTGGTGATCAACAAATCGGTGCAATGATTGCGAGAAATAAAATGGATGCCGTTTTCTTTTTTCGCGACCCATTAACTGCGCAGCCGCATGAACCGGATGTAACGGCACTTGTGCGTCTTTGTGATGTTTATTCCATTCCGCTTGCAACCAATATGGGAACAGCAGAGTTATTAATACGAGGCTTGGAATTAGGCCTAATCGAATGGAGAAATATCATCAAAGAAAATGGTGAAATAGATGGAGAATAAGAAATTACATATATTGGCATTTGGGGCTCATGCTGATGATGTTGAAATTGGTATGGCAGGAACGATTGCTAAATTAACATCTCAGGGGAAAACAGTAGGTATTTGTGATTTAACAGATGCAGATTTATCTTCCAATGGAAATGTCGATCTTCGCAAGGAGGAGGCTTCTGCCGCTGCTAAAATTTTGGGAGTATCTACTAGGACCTCTCTAGCATTTCCGGATCGTGGCTTATTCCTCCAGGAGGAATACATTCGCCGGATTGCTGCTGTGATTAGAAAATGGAAGCCGCAAATTGTGTTCGCTCCTTATTTCGAAGACCGACACCCTGATCATGGAAATTGTGCCCGCCTTGTAGAGGAGGCGGTTTTTTCTGCGGGGATAAGGAAGTATTGGACAGAGAGTGATGATCAGCCGCATCGTGTGGAAAGATTGTATTTTTATATGATTAATGGTTTTCATAAACCGGATTTTACAATTGATATTTCGCCATTCATGGATAAAAAACTCGAGTCATTAAGAGCTTATAAGAGTCAATTTGAACAAACTGAACATACTGTTTTAACACCGCTTATAAATGGTTATATTGAAACAGTAGAGGCAAGGGAAAAAATGTTTGGGAAACAAGTTGGTTGTGCTTTTGCAGAAGGATTCAAAACCACTATACCAATTCTCTTGGATCGTGATTTGATAGGAGAATTGACATGAAGAAACTTAAAATTGGAATCACTTGCTATCCGACAGTTGGAGGGTCTGGTGTAGTCGCTACAGAATTGGGGAAAATGCTGGCGGAAAAGGGTCATGAAATTCATTTTATCTCGTCTAGTATACCTTTTAGATTAAATAGAATGTACCATAATATTTATTATCATCAAGTCGAAGTAAATCAATATTCTGTTTTTCAATATCCTCCCTATGATATTGCTCTTGCAAGTAAAATAGCAGAAGTAGCAAATCGGGAAAAGTTAGATTTGCTCCATGTGCATTATGCCATCCCGCATGCCGTTTGTGCAATCTTGGCTAAGCAAATGAGCAACAGGGATTTAAAGATTGTCACTACCTTACACGGTACGGATATCACTGTTTTAGGGTACGATCCATCACTCACGGAAGCTATAAAATTCGGCATCGAAAAATCTGATGTCGTCACCGCAGTTTCCAATGCATTAATTGAGCAAACCTATGAACTCATGAATCCGGATAAACAAATTGAAACAGTCTATAACTTCATTGATGAAAGAGTTTATCAAAAGTTGGAAGCTAAACACTTAAGAGAAGAATTCGGAATAGGTGATGAAGAAAAAACGATTATTCATGTATCGAATTTCCGAGCGGTAAAACGGGTACAAGATGTAGTGAAAACCTTCGCGAATATTTCCGCAGTGATGCCTGCAAAACTATTGCTAGTCGGTGATGGCCCGGAAGTGAGCAGAATTTGTAACTTGGTGCGGGAGCTCGGCATTGAAGATCAGGTTATTTTTCTTGGAAAACAAGAGAGCCTTGCAGAATTATACTCCATTAGTGATTTAATGATGCTTTTATCTGAAAAAGAAAGCTTTGGGCTGGTTGCACTAGAGGCGATGGCATGCGGTGTTCCTTGTATTGGGACAAATGTCGGCGGATTACCGGAAGTAATCCATCACGGGGCAACAGGATTTATTTGTGAGGTTGGAGATATAGCGGATATTTCAAAAAAAGCAATTCTTTTATTAAATGATAAAAAACTCCATCAAGAATTTTCTATTCAATCAATTGAAACAGTAAAAGTAAAATTCAAGGCTGATCGTATTGTTGAACAATATGAACAAATCTATTTTAAGTTAGTGAATCAAGGTGAAAAATATGCTTGAACCTTTTTTATCTGCTGTACCGGTTTTAGAAAAGATAGAAAAAGCTGGATTTGAGGCATATTTTGTTGGCGGAGCGGTCAGAGATTTTCTTTTAAACAAGTCGATAAGCGACGTGGATATTGCCACCTCTGCAACCCCGAATGAAGTAAAGAGAATATTTCCAAAAACAGTTGATATTGGTATTGAGCATGGTACAGTTCTTGTAATATATCAGAACGAATCATATGAAATTACCACATTTAGAACAGAGTCAGAATATCAGGATTTTCGAAGACCGAACGAGGTCACTTTTGTCCGCAGTTTATACGAAGACTTGCAGCGGAGAGACTTTACGATGAACGCAATTGCAATGGATCGAAATGGAAAGCTGATTGACCCTTTTAATGGGCAATCAGCTATTCAAGAACGAAAGATTCAAACAGTTGGTCAAGCAACGGAACGTTTCCGGGAAGATGCCTTAAGGATGATGAGAGCCGTTCGTTTTGTCAGTCAGCTTGGATTTGATCTTGAAGGAGAGACGGTGAAGGCATTAGCAATTCTTGTTCCATTGCTTGATAAGATCGCGATTGAACGCAAACGTTCAGAGTTTGAAAAACTTTTAAAAGGGAAGAATCGTAAACAAGCATTAAATTTATTAATTAAAACTGGTTTGTTTTCATTCCTGCCGGGTTTAAAAAACCAAAAGAATCCTTTAGAAGATATGCAAGTCTATGACTTTGATGAATTAAAAAAGAATGAGATGTGGGCTTTGTTACTCTATGCTTTAACACTAAAGGAAAAGGCAGTTGAAGACTTTTTAAGAAATTGGCGGCTACCGGTTAAAGAAATTAGGGATATTCAACAAATCTTCCTTTATCTACTTAAAAGGCTGAATCAAGAATGGACCTTATATGATTTATACGTAGCAGGACATGATACGATCAAGTCTGTAGAAATCATGTTTCAAGTAATAAAAGGCACTAAAAAGAATGAAGCCATTACGCGATGGTTAAAATTGTATGAACAGCTGCCAATTAAGGAACGTTCGGAGATGAACGTTACAGGAAATGATTTAATGACCTGGTTCGACCGGAAAGGCGGCCCTTGGCTTAAAGAACAGCTAGTCAAAATCGAAAAATCCATTTTAGAAGAAAAAGTTGTCAATGATAATAGTAAAATAAAGGAGTGGCTAATGGAGTGCAATCAGAAATAAGAAAAGAATTGCTGGATGCCTTCACAAATGCCGGTGATTCCTATTTATCGGGACAGCATATAGCAGAATTAATAGGCTGTTCGCGGACTGCTGTTTGGAAGCATATTGAGGAATTAAGGAAGGACGGTTTTGAATTGGAAGCCGTTCGAAGGAAAGGCTACCGCATTTTGAAAACACCAGAAAGAATAACCGCAGATGAAATAAGGCTTGGATTAAAAACCAAGTTTATGGGGAAGAACATCCATTATGAAGAAAGTGTCGACTCCACTCAAAAGATTGCCCACCGCTTCGCCTACGAGGACGTACCGGAAGGAACAGCAATCATTGCTGAAGAACAGATATCCGGCAGAGGAAGAATGGACCGAAAATGGCATTCACCCAAATTCTCCGGAGTATGGATGAGTTTGATTCTTCGTCCCAATATTCCTCTAACAAAAGCACCGCAGCTGACACTGTTAACCGCTGTTGCCGTCGTTCAAGCGATTGAGGAAATGACTGATCTTGTACCGGAAATTAAATGGCCGAATGATATATTAATTAATGGTAAAAAGGTAACGGGTATTTTAACTGAACTTCAGGCGGAAGCAGATCGAATTCATTCGATTATTGTTGGGATTGGGATAAATGTAAATCAGAAGCCGGTAGATTTCCCGCTGGAGCTTCAGGAAATTGCCAGTTCACTTTTAATCGAAAAAGGAGCACCGGTTTCACGCGCAGATTTGATTAGGAGTATTTTCACCCACTTTGAAAAATTGTATTTGCTTTATTTGGACGAGGGTTTTTTCCCTATTAAGCTTTTATGGGAAAGCTATGCAGTCAGTATTGGGAATCACCTAAAAGCACGTACAATAACGCATACAATCGAAGGGAAAGCGCTAGGAATTACTGATGAAGGTGTTTTAAAATTAGAAGACGAAAATGGTGTAATTCACCAAATTTATTCTGCAGATATTGAACTTTAAGTGAACAAGTGTCTTGCACTTTTCTTGTAATTTGCTATAATTCATTCCAACGGGCAGTATCCTTGGCGAACTGCACCTTTTACAATCTATGAAAATTAAAAAGGTTTCTGCCTAGATCCGGATAACGGACCGGGACAGAGGGATGAAGCATTCAAAAGAGTAACAAAGATCCTCTGCCTTCAGAAGGATCTTTTTATTTTGCTCTAAAAGGTTTTATCACCTCTCCCATAATAAGGAGGGTAAAGGATGAAGCAAACAACAGAATTCTTGAAAATGAAACAAAATAATGAAAAAATCGTTATGCTGACAGCATATGATTACCCATCTGCGAAACAGGCTGAGCAAGGTGGAGTGGACCTCATATTAGTTGGTGACTCTCTTGGTATGGTAGTACTTGGTTACGATTCAACAATACCCGTAACAATGGACGACATGATTCATCACACAAAAGCTGTAAAACGCGGAGCTAAAGATACATTTATTGTTGCGGATATGCCTTTTTTAACCTACCACCTTTCGATTAAAGATACTTTAATAAATGCGGGCAGACTTATTCAAGAAACGGGTGCCCACGCCGTAAAACTTGAAGGTGCAGATGATGTAATTGAAAAAATAGCTGCCCTTACAAAAGCAGGGATTCCTGTATGTGCTCATCTGGGTTTAACACCTCAATCAGTTGGAGTATTAGGCGGATATAAAGTTCAAGGGAAAGATGCCGGGGCTGCTAAAAAATTACTCGAAGATGCAAAAAAATGTGAACATGCAGGTGCATTTGCGGTTGTACTTGAATGTGTTCCAAAACAGCTCGCGGATGAAGTGACAAACACCCTTTCAATTCCGGTTATTGGAATTGGGGCGGGGATTGAAGTTGATGGACAGGTACTCGTATATCATGATATTTTGGGTTATGGTGTTGAGCGTGTTCCTAAATTCGTAAAACAATACACATCAGTAAATCCATTTATGATTGAATCAATCCAATCCTATGTTTCAGAAGTTAAAAATAATCAATTTCCTGAAGAACAGCATTCTTTTACTATGAATGAACAAGAGCTTAAAGGGCTTTATGGAGGTAAAGAATGAAAGTTATAACAACCATTAAGGACATGCAAGTTGAAATTAATAAACAAAAGAGCCAATCAAAATCGATTGGATTTGTACCGACGATGGGATTTTTACATGATGGTCATTTAACACTTTTAAATAGAGCAAGACAAGAAAATGATATTGTTGTTTTAAGTATATTTGTCAATCCATTACAGTTCGGACCGACTGAAGACTATTCCACTTATCCGCGTGATTTTGAACGAGATCGTGCGTTGGCTGAATGTGAAAAAGTTGATTTTCTTTTTTACCCTTCTGTAGAAGAAATGTATCCTCACCCTTCTTCAGTAAAGGTTTTCGTCGAAGATAGGACCGATGTATTATGCGGCAAATCCCGTCCCGGTCATTTTGACGGGGTAGCAACTGTAATTACAAAGTTTTTTAATATCATTTTGCCAACCAAGGCATATTTTGGGAAAAAAGATGCCCAACAAGTAGCCGTAATTGAAGGATTAATAACAGATTTCAATTTTCCTATTGAACTTATACCTGTTGACATTGTACGTGAGGAAGACGGCCTTGCGAAAAGTTCCCGTAATGTTTACCTTAGTCCGGAGGACCGAAAGCAGGCAATTGTGCTTAATAAAAGCTTAATTGCCGCAAAAACAGCGATTGCCGATGGGGAGAGGAACTGTACTAACCTTATTTCATTAATAAGTAAAATGATCACTTACGGGACAAATGGTATAGTTGATTACGTCGAAATACTTACCTATCCACAACTAAAACCATTGGAAAATTTAGAGGGTACCATTATCATCGCACTGGCAGTAAAATTTACAAAGGTTCGGTTAATAGACAATATTATTTTAGAGATTCATTGATGTACCATAAAGGATTTACAAGAATGCTTATTTGGGAGGAAACAAACTGATGTTTCGTAACATGATGAACGGCAAAATCCATCGCGCAACCGTTACAGAAGCGAATTTAAACTATGTTGGCAGTATTACGATTGATGAAGATTTATTGGATGCTGTGGGGATGACAGCAAATGAAAAAGTCCAGATTGTAAATAATAACAATGGTGCACGACTTGAAACCTATATTATTCCCGGTAAAAGGGGAAGCGGGGTCATTTGTCTAAATGGTGCTGCAGCTCGTCTTGTCCAAGAAGGCGATATCGTTATTATTATTTCCTACGTACTAGTACCGGAAGAAAAAGTACCTGCTCATAAACCTAAAGTGGCAATTATGGATGAAAGTAATCGAATAAAAGAACTAATCTACGCAGAACCAGCGCTTACAATTATGTAATCCCCGATTTTTTGGGGATTTTTCTTTTTTTATGATAATTTTATATAATGAAAAATAAGATTTAGACTTTAGGGTCAAATTTGAGATTGAATAGATAGTTTTCTTTTTCTTTTATCCTTTTTGTGGTACCGTTTTTATGAACGAGGTGTTTGTGAAATGATAAATAAATTTGTCGTAATAGATTTGGAAACAACTGGAAATGCGCCTAAAAAGGGTGATAAAATCATTCAATTTGCTGCTGTTGTTATTGAAAACGGTATAATCACTGAAAAGCTCTCGTCACTAATCAATCCAAAAAAGCCGATACCGGCTTTTATTGAAGAATTGACCGGGATAAATGATGATATGGTGAAAAATGCACCTTTATTTTCTGAAATTATACCAAAGGTTATTCCATTATTGAAAGGGGCATATTTCGTTGCCCATAATGTATTATTTGATCTTTCATTTCTTCAGGAAGAATTAATACAGTCGGGTTTTGAAGGATTCTACGGTCCCGTTCTTGATACAGTTGAAATGGCCAGGATCCTCTATCCCACAGCTGACGGGTATAAGCTCTCAGATTTAGCTGAAAAAGAAAATTTACATCATGATCGTCCACACCAAGCTGATAGCGATGCCCAGGTTACGGCTGAACTTTTGCTAATTTTTTTAGAGCGTTTGTCTTTGCTGCCTCAAAGCACACTAAGGCAGCTTTTTCAGCTATCAGGTGGACTAAAAAGCGATTTACATCAGTTGTTGGATGAAATACACATTGAAAAGGGCAAGAGAATTGAACAATTGCCTGAAGCAATTGAACTATTTAAAAATCTTGCCCTTAAAAAGCAGCAAGAGAAGGTTGAACTAATAGAGGATATAGCTCAATACAAGTATCCTGTAAGTGAAGATGAGAAAATTGATATGGTAAAACAAGGCTTTGAGTTTTTTGAAAAGAGAACAGGACAATTTTTAATGATGGATGGTGTTTTTCATTCTTTTCTAAAAGAACAACATATATTGATTGAAGCCGGAACGGGCGTCGGTAAATCGCTGGGATATTTATTACCAATATCTTTTTTTGCAAAACAAAAAGGGCATCCCATTGTGGTAAGCACGCATACCATTCAACTTCAGGAACAACTCATTAGGAATGAGATCCCGCTCCTTGCAAAAATTCTCCCTTTCACTATTAATTCAGTACTTTTAAAAGGGAGAAACCATTACATCAGCTTAGAAAAATTTTATCAGAGTCTTTTGGATGAGAATGATAACTATGATACTACACTAACCAAAATGCAGATTCTTGTCTGGCTGCTTGAAACTGAAACAGGTGACAAGGATGAATTAAATCTATCCAGCGGAGGGCTTATTTATTGGAATAAAATTAAGAATGAGCCAACCGTTTTTTTGCAGGATCAAGTGTGGCAAGAAAAAGACTTTTATCTACGTGCAAAAAAAGCAGCACAAGAAGCTGATATTATCATAACGAATCATTCCCTTTTATTAAGTGACCTTTCCGGGGAAAGAGCTATTTTACCTGCGTTTGATTATTGTATTATTGACGAGGGACACCATTTTGAAAAGGTAGCAAGTCAGTTTTTTGGTCATTCACTGGACTATTTAACAACCCGGTTATTAATAGGGAAATTTGGTGTTTATGAACAAAAACTGCTCTTTTTTCAGCTGGAGGAGCTTCTGGCATCTAAATCTGTTCAAATAGGAAACCTTGTTTATACTTTTGAATTAAACCGGATCATAACAGACCTTACGTATGAAATGGATGAATTTTTTAAACTGATTGCCCTCTATGCAAAAACGAAGTCGTCTCAAAAAAAAGGCTATAACAGAGCGAAAGTTCGCTTTTCATCCGAGGATCAAGGAAAAGAGAAAAAGGCACTGGTAAATAGTGCTGAGAGGTTTGCATTTTTATTAAAGGACTTATATTCAGCCATTATGCAGCGGCTGGAGTGGATAAAAAAAGAGAAGGATTCCCTTTCGAATGAACAAAAGAACCTTTTAGAAGAGATCATCACCTTCGTAAATGACCTTGATGCTTTAAGGAACAATGTACAGGATTGTTTTACAAAAGAAAATAACTTCGTAAAATGGATTGAAATGGATAGCCGTTCACCCCAAAATGTAACCACTTTTTTGGCACAACCGGCAACAGTGGCAACAGCATTGGAGGAAAAATTTTTTAAAGCAAAAAGGGGAGTTGTCCTAACGTCAGCAACATTAACAGTTAACAATTCATTTGAGTATATCATAAAGGAAATCGGACTCAATCCTAACACTACAAGCCGAATTTCGATTCCATCACCATTTGACTATCAAAATCAGGTTCAGCTTTTAATCCCCGAAGACTTGCCCGAGATAAATGCAGTCACTTTGGAAGAATATGTGGTTGCTATAACGGAACATATTATTACAATTGCCGAAGCGACAAAGGGTAGAATGCTTATTCTTTTTACTGCTTATGACATGCTAAAAAAAACGTATGAACTTATAAAGGAAAGTGGTTTTTTAAATGAATATGCTATGATTGCCCAAGGGATTACAAGCGGAAGCCGGACGAGATTGACTAGGAATTTTCAGCGTTACGATAAGGCAATATTACTTGGTACTAGCAGTTTTTGGGAAGGTGTGGACATTCCCGGCGAGGATTTGTCCTGCCTGGTAATTGTCAGACTTCCATTCAGCCCACCTGATGAGCCTTTAACAGAGGCAAAATGTCAGTTGATAACGCAACAGGGGGGAAATGCCTTTTCAGATTATTCACTCCCGGAGGCAATCCTAAGGTTTAAACAAGGCTTTGGCCGCTTAATCCGAACAGAGAAAGATCGCGGAATAATGATTGTCTTCGATAAAAGAATTGTCACAACAAAATATGGAAAATCCTTTTTAAAATCAATTCCCTCAGTTTTGGTAAAAAAAGGAAACATGAATGAACTAGTTGAGTTAATCCATTCTTGGCTTTGATAATATAGGGGAAAATACACAACCTATACCTATTATGGTTGGTATAGGTTGAAAATGTAAATCTTTAAAAATTTACTTTATATTTAATGTTTCCTTGTCACATATACTCCGACACCTGTTATAATGATTTGAGTAGTTTCTTTCATAAATTTAAGGAGGATAATGAATGGAAAGCAAAATTGAAGTTCTGTCAACAGTAAAAATCCAGCATAGTCCTGATTTATATAAAATTGTTGATGCTCTAAATCGAACATTAAAAGAGAAAGACCTTATGTTTGGACTTGCCTTGGATCAAGAAGATAAAAATAAAGCGATTTTTACCATTTATCGTACATAAAGAAGTGAATTTAAGTGAAAAAGTGGATTATTTGTATAGTTGTTTTATTCTTAGTTATCATTGGAATTTTGTTTAAAGTATACGTAACTGCGATAGACCCCGTTAAGGCAGCCGAAATAAAAGCTGTCAATATAGCGAAAGAAAAGGTTCAATTAAGTGAAGTGGATAATTTCCACATTTATAATGGTTTAGAAACAGTTAATGTAATTGAAGGGAAAAACAAAAAAGGTGAGAAAATTATCATCTGGATTCCTGAAAATAGTAAGCAGGTTATAATGAAAAAAGCAAAGAGTGGTCTGTCAAAAGGAGAGGCCATTCAAAAACTTCTGCAAGAACAAAAACCGAAAAAAATTATTTCAGTTCGCCTAGGCATGGAAAAAAATATTCCATTATGGGAAATTTATTACCGATCTGAAAATAATTTAATAAATTATTATTATGTTCACTTTGAAACCGGTGAATGGCTAAAGAAAATTGAAAATTTATAGTTTGAATTGAGATTGGAGGAAGAGGTATGGTAGTGAATCTAGCAAATAGGGTAATGGCGCTTACGCCTTCAACAACTTTGGCGATTACCGCAAAAGCGAAGGAATTAAAGGAGCAAGGGGTGGATGTTATTGGTTTAGGTGCAGGTGAGCCTGATTTTAATACACCCGGGCATATTTTAGATGCTGCAGTTCAATCAATGAATGAAGGCTATACTAAGTACACTCCTTCTGCAGGGCTGCCCGCATTAAAAAAGGCAATTATCGGGAAATTGCAAAGAGACCAAGGTCTTAGTTATAAACCAAATGAAATCATCGTCGCAAATGGTGCTAAACATGCGTTATACACATTGTTTCAAGTGCTATTGAATGATGGGGATGAAGTAATCATTCCTACCCCTTATTGGGTTAGTTATCCAGAACAAGTCAAATTAGCAGGCGGAGTTCCGGTTTATATCGAAGGTTTAGAATCAAATCAGTTTAAAATAACTCCTGAACAATTAATCAAATCAATAACTAAAAAGACCAAGGCAGTCATTATTAATTCACCAAGTAATCCGACAGGGGTTTTGTATAGTGCAGAAGAGCTTACTGAATTAGGAAAGATATGCCTTGAAGAAAATATTTTAATCGTATCAGATGAGATTTACGAAAAGCTGGTATATGGTGACCATAAGCATATCTCGATTGCCCAATTATCCCCGGAATTAAAGGAACAGACCATTATCATTAATGGTGTTTCAAAATCTCATTCTATGACCGGCTGGAGAATTGGCTATGCAGCAGGTAATAAAGAAATTATTGAAGCCATGACCAACCTTGCCAGCCATAGTACCTCCAATCCGACGACAACGGCTCAATATGCAACAATTGCTGCCTATAATGGCACGCAAGAGCCTGTAGAAGAAATGCGTCAGGCATTTGAAAAAAGATTGGAGATTATTTATGATAAATTAGTTTCGATTCCGGGCTTTTCTTGTGTGAAGCCGCAAGGTGCTTTTTATTTATATCCAAATGTAAAGAAAGCTGCAGACTTAACAGGGTATAATAATGTAGATGATTTTGTAGAGGCACTCCTTGTAGAGGCGAAAGTAGCTGTTATTCCTGGGTCAGGTTTTGGGACACCTGATAATATCCGCCTTTCCTATGCAACCTCCCTCGATCAATTGGAGAAAGCAGTATCAAGAATCCATAAATTTGTTGAATCAAAATGTCAAGCATGATGGTTACACCTTAATAAACCAAAAACAAAAAAGTCTGCGTTGCAGACTTTTTGCTTTACTTACCAAAGATGGTTGTCTAATCCTCTTACTCGGGAAGTTTGTTCATGCTATACTTAAAAGGAGGTGTCATAATGATGAAATCAAACATAATATCTTGGCTTCAGGAAGGAAATATTACAATTCCTGCTGTTTTATTATCTGAATACAAAAATCTTAATATAAATGAATTCGAACTTGTTCTTTTATTAAATATCATTGCTTTTTTAGAAAAGGGAAATGAATTTCCTACTCCGGAGGAGCTTTCATCCCGTATGACAATTTCCATTTCTGACTGCAATGAAATGCTCCGAAAGCTAATTCAAAAAGGGTTTATCGAAATAATTGACGGCTATACCAATGATGGGATTCGTTTTGAAAAGTATTCTGTAAGACCATTATGGGAAAGACTTGTTGACAGGTTCTTGATGAAAAATAAAAATAGTAAAGAAATAAGTAGGAAGGCAGATGAGACGGACCTATACACCTGTTTCGAAAAGGAGTTTGGACGTCCGTTATCTCCTTTTGAATGTGAAACGCTTGCTATGTGGATGGATGATGACCATCACGACCCTATCATCATTAAAACTGCTTTAAGAGAAGCAGTTATTTCTGGTAAATTAAACTTCCGATATATTGATCGTATTCTATTTGAATGGAAGAAAAATGGGATTAGAACAATCGAGCAAGCAAAAAATCATGGTCAAAAGTTCCGCCAAAAGCAACAGCAAAATCGATTAGTAAAGGAAGAGCCAAATCCATCTTCTTCCATTCCTTTTTACAATTGGTTGGAACAATAAAAGTACCTTACGAGAGAAACCATTCTCTCGTTTGTTTCATTTTTAATAAAATCTTTTGCTTTAAAATTGGTAGGTGACTATTTTGTTAAAAAATGCTCAAATCCGTTATTGTCTTGATGAAATGGGCAATATGTTTCCTGATGCCCATTGTGAATTAAATCATTCAAATCCATTTGAATTAATAATTGCCGTCTCCTTATCTGCACAGTGCACTGATGTCCTTGTTAACAAGGTCACAAAAGAGTTATTTAAGAAGTATAAAACTCCTGCGGATTACTTAAATGTATCTCTTGAAGAGCTACAAAATGATATTCGCTCTATTGGTCTGTACCGTAACAAAGCCAAAAATATCCAAAGCCTTTGTCGAATGGTTCAGGGAGAATATAATGGGGAAATTCCAGCAGACCGGGATGAAATGACAAAGCTCCCCGGTGTGGGCAGGAAAACGGCAAATGTTGTTGCTTCTGTTGCATTTAATGTTCCTGCAATTGCAGTTGATACGCATGTAGAACGTGTAAGTAAGAGATTAGGTTTTTGCCGCTGGAAAGACTCAGTACTTGAAGTAGAAAAGACCTTAATGAAAAAGATCCCAATAGAAGAATGGTCGGTTACACATCACCGATTGATTTTTTTTGGCAGATATCATTGCAAAGCCCAAAATCCACAATGTCCTGTTTGCCCTTTATTAGAGGTATGCAGAGAAGGGAAAAAGAGGATTAAAGGTAGTGTGGCCGCAAATGGATAAGCACGTTGAATTATATAATTCATGTCAAAACTCTAATGAAGCAATTTCACAGATAATTGAAGAATGGCTAAAAGTAAAAGTAGTGCTTGAGGAACTGTACCGTAATCGGGATCAAATTAACACATTAGTAAGCATGAAAAAGGGGATAGAACTGTTTCTGCAATTCGTGTTTTGGACAAACGAGAAGCAAGTCATACTTCAAGAGCCCATCCCGTGGAATCATATAGAATACAAACCAGTAAATATAGAAGAACGGTTTGAATTTATAATGTCCAGGCCAAATTTATTTCACTCGTTCCGCCAATTGTCTGAGCTAATGGTTGAACAAGAGAAGCAATATATGAAAAAAAATATTATGAAAAAAGCGTCTAAGCCAAATGGCTAGACGCTTTTTTACCGTTTATGCTGTGTAGGGAAGCTGAGCTTCCAATTTAATCTTTAGTGTCCCTTAGAGCCACCGCCAGTACCACCAGGAGTACCACCAGTAGTACCGCCAGAAGTACCGCCAGAAGTACCGCCAGGAGTACCACCAGAAGTACCGCCAGGAGTACCGCCAGGAGTACCGCCAGGAGTACCGCCAGGAGTACCGCCAGGAGTACCACCAGGAGTACCGCCAGTACCGGAGCCACTGCCAGGGGTAGTACCACCTGGCGGAATTACAGCCCCGCTATTACCCTGGCCAGTATTATTACCTTGGTCAGTGGTTGGCTTAGGAATTTCAATCGATACAGTCACAGGATCACTTGTTTGATCTGTACTTTTTGCAACGATTGTAAAATTATATTTTGCTCCAGGGCTAGGATTCGGGATCGTCAACGTATTTTCAGCGATTGTAGTATGTGTTGGTTCCGCACCGCTGTCCGTTGTTACATCGAACTGAACACCTGGATTTGTGGATTTATTATAATCCCATGTAAGAGTAATTGCATTTTTTGTTTGATCGTATTTTGCTGCTGCATTTGTTGGTGCATCAAGCTTGTTATATTTTTGAGATACTGTAGTAGGTGCATGGCCTTTAACAGCCCACTCTGTAATAGCCTCGCTATCAGGTGTATACTGACCAGCCAATACCGGTGGCAACGAGTCTTTTTCAATTCTGACCTTCTGAACACTATTTGGTACGGTGAAGTCAGGTGTATTGGTCCCGTTCGAAACATAGGCCATTAGGTTTTTAAAAATAGTTTGGGCTATTTTTTGATTAGGACCTGGAACGATTGGTGTTGAACGGTTTTCGTAACCCGTCCAAATGGATGCTGTATAATTAGTCGTATATCCCGTGAACCAAGCATCAGGAACCGACTTACTGCTCTTAATATTCCATTGTTTTAACTCTTGATCGGTATAGTTTGTCGTACCGGTTTTTCCTGCGATAGGTAGCCCGGGTACTTTTGCCATTGTACCTGTTCCTGGCGGTTCAAGTACACTTTTTAACATATCTGTTATCATAAAGGCCGTAGAATCTTTCATAACCACCTTTGGTTGAGGTGTTGTATCCATTACTGTACCATCTCGTAGTTGGATTTTCTTGATGGCATGTGGTTTGGTATAAATACCGTTATTTCCAAAAGCACTATATGCACCGGCCATTTCAAGAGGAGATACACCGACAGTTTTTCCGCCGAAACCTCCAATTGCATAGGATTCATAAATCTCTTTTAATGGAATCCCGAGGTTGATCGCAAAGTTTTTTGCCTTATCAAGCCCGACCTGCTGTAATGTCTGGACGGCAGGCGTATTTCTGGATAATTGCAGTGCAGTTCTTATCGACATTGGGCCCATATATCTATTGTCCCAGTTTCCAAATGTTTTCCCTGTTGAATAAGTTACGGGTTTATCCTCAACTGTCTGATAAGTTCCCCAGTTAAGATATTCAATTGCAGGACCATAATCGAGAACTGGTTTTATCGTCGAACCGGGCTGGCGTCTCGTGTCCACTGCGTAGTTAAATCCACGTTTAACTTGTTGATTTCTTCCCCCGCCAATTGCACGGATTTCGCCTGTCTTCGTATCAAGCAGGGTAATCCCAGCTTGGAATTTATCATCCGGGTAATTAATTATATCATTTGAATTAAGTAGATTATACACATATGTTTGCGCCTTTGGGTCCACAGTTGTATAAATCGTTAATCCGTCTGAATATATATCAAAATCAGTATTTGCTTTGACTTCATTAATGACCGTATCAACAAAGGAATCATAAGGCTTTTCATTAATCTTTCGCTGATCTTCCTTCACTAAAGTGGATTGGACAGGAACTTTCATCGCTGCTTCCATTTCACTCTTTGTAATAAAGCCATGCTGATTCATAAGGGTTAAGACAATATTACGTCTCTTTTCCGCCAAATCAGGGTGTAAAAAAGGATTATAATTACTCGGACTTTGCGGCATCCCGGCAAGCAAGGCATATTCCGGGAGAGAAAGCTCTTTTAATGATTTACCAAAATAGGTCTTTGCCGCTGTGGCCATACCATAGCTTTCTTGTGACATAAACACTTTGTTGACATACATTTCAAATATTTGATGCTTTGTATATTGTTGCTCCAGTTGATAAGAAAGCCAAGCTTCTTCCACTTTTCGTCTCAATGTCTTTTTTGGTGATAAAAATGAATTTTTGACCACCTGTTGAGTGATGGTACTGCCGCCTTCCGCACCAAAACCATGCTGTAGATTGGCTAAAACAGCACCTCCAAGGCGAACAAAATCTATACCATGGTGTTGATAAAATCGATAATCCTCAGTTGCAAGGATTGCATCCTCTAATTTCTTTGGTATATCCTGATAGGCAACGTATTCTCTATTTTCTGCGCCAACTTCAGCAATTAAGTTTCCATCTTTATCTAATATTTTTGATGAAATTGGGTCTTTTAATAATTTAGAATCAAGTTTAGGAGCGTCCTTAACTAAATAGGCAAAAGTACCCACTCCGGCCAAAATTCCAACGATACCAAGTGCAATAAGGGTGAGAAATATTTTCTTCCATAAACCTACGGATTTTTTTTTTCCTTTTTGTTTCCCCTTTACCTGGTGTTGCTTTCGGCGCTCCTCTCTTGATTGAGGCTGATCTGCCATTATAATTTCCTTCCTTTCTAACCATGACTAAAAGTCCTTTTAAGAAAAATGAAATAAAGTATCTATTATTCTAATATAGTCAATTCTTGGCTGAAATCCAAGCGGGATGTAATGCCCTTTTTGTTCGATTTCTTCTTTAGTAATCGATTTTCTTCCGCCCTTAACCATTCTTTCCCAAAATACTAGTAAGTGTTTCGCTTCCATCAAATAAACCTGCTCATAGCTTGTAAACCTAAGGATTACAAAGCAGAGTCCGCCCTGCCTCAATACTTCTTCCATATGACAAATCTGATGCTGATGGAAATTTTTCAAAGGGAAAGAAGTTGGATTTTGCGTCTCTTTCGCCTCAAAATCAATGTATCTACCTTTGTAGACACCGTTATAGTCGGTAGTAGATGCTTGTTTAAAATAGGCTTCTTTAATAACTGCTGCACTTCTTTTTGGATAATCTACCTGGACAATTTGGACAGGAGTCGGTTTTTTATGAATAACAGCAATTTTTCTTTCTCTGTAGTATTCATTCGTTTCATTTAAATCTTCTTCAAGTGTCATACCCCTATTGCTATAGGAACCATTTTTTTCATTTTTTGCTTTAAACGCCTGCTCCGCATATTTTGGATTATACAGTTTACCGTTCGGATAGTTAAAATTCATGATAAGCACCTCTCAAGCTATTACCTATCATACCAAATCTGTGTCATATTTGGGTGTATAAAAATAAATGACTAGCACATGCTAAGAATAATTGTACAGCGATTTTCAGAAGAAAACATGATTCATTTTTCGCAGAACGATCAAACTCTAAAAAACTAGTTATCATCTATTAAGGGAAGTAGAATATGAATCATCTAACAATACAGGAGAATGAGATCATCCGTCAAATTCTAAGTGAAACAAACAGGAAAAATATAGATAATATTTCAAGGACTGACGCTTATTTTGCTTATTTTAAAAAGAATCCCGATATCATATGGTCCTTCCTTGCCAGCATGGTTTCAAGAAATGGGGGGTGGAATATGTGTGACCTTGAAGGTACCATTTTCCACCAACTTTTAGACCCAATAACGAGAAAACAACTTTTTCTAACTTATGAGCGTGCAAATTGGTTGATTTTCCATGATGTATATCCTCAATTATTGCTTTACCAATATTCGACGAAAATAAACAGGCCAATGTTTCATTTACTTCCATATTTTAATGTTTCTGCCTTTATTCAAGGAGAATGGAATCGATATTGGACTGAAAGTGATAGGTACAGACTGACTACTGCTTTAATTATCAATGAGCAAAATGTGATTCAAACACCGGTTATTGATCATCCGGTATATAGGAAAAAGGTTTTTCGATCCATAGTTTTTTCTTTTCAAGATTGGCTCCATTTTAGTTGTGTATTGTTTCCTACACGTGGTGGAGAAGTTTACGGTGCCAGTGTAAATGGCTTTCGATCCCTTTCGAAAAGAATTGATCTTGGAAAAAGGCTTGCCAACATTCTTTTTCACCCGCGTCTTTTTCCTTACTTTTTTGAGTTTGCGGAAAAAACTCCGCATACAGGTTCCAGACACGATTATGAACAATATTTTAAAAATAAAACAACTTGGAAAACTCCAATGTTAAGGACAAGCTTTCCCATAATTGAGCATCATCAACATGCTTATAAGGATTGGAGTAAAGAAAGAAGGGTGTCACCTAAATGGTTTTATTTTCCTCCTAGGCATCGCCATAACATCCATCTAACGGATTGGTACTTTGCGAAGTCAAACCAGCTTCAATTAATGCTCTCCCTCCATAAAGCTTTAAATCTGCAGAACTGGAAATAAAAAAGCAAGGGACTAGCCCCTTGCTTTTTTAAACGATTAGAAAGTATAAATTTTTGAACTAAGATACCTGTCTAGCTCCAGCGCCCAGGGACTAGTGTACTTCGCTCTACTCCCTACGATAAGTCAACACGAAAAAGCAAAAAACGCGATTCGTGTTGACTTTATCTCAGTCGAAGCGCTCCAGTCCTGTCGTGCGCTAAACGGGCGCTTCCGCTTTTCTTATTCTGCAGGACGATTTGGCCCTTCGAGCTTTTTATCGCCAAAGCCGGTTTTTTGATCTGTTGCAGCACGACCTTGTTTTTTGTTTTGTTTATCTTTTTTTGGCATCAATAAACACCTCCATAATTAGCATGTGCGGGAATTTATTTTTCATGCGAATTATTCATTTTGTCGAAAATGAAATGTAAAATTGCCACTTTGGCACTATCTTTGACGAAAAGCTTCTAGTTTTGTCAAGGTAGAAGGAAGCAGGAAAAAGAAAGAGAATTAATCCTTTATAGATAAACGTGAGGAGGTTTTTTATTCATGAAAAAATCATTGTCCGAAAAGGAAAAGCTGCTTTCGACGCTGACGGAAATTTACGATCAATTAGAAGAATTGGAATTGGTACTCGAAGCATCATTTTCAGACCTTCGCCTCAGTTTAGATCAAAAAGAGTTGGAAAAACTAAAAGTTCATGAACAAAGGCTATCGGTAATAGAAAAGGAGTTTGAAAATTTAAGCAAATTTTCAGCCGAAGATGTCACAAATTCTAATCCAATACAAGTCACAAGGTCCTTGAAACTTGAATTAGGATTTTAATTGAAGCTAAAATAAAAGAGAATTTTTTAGAGTAGCTTTGGAATTTCAACGCTACTTTTTATTTTGAGAAAGGAACACAAAAAAGATGTCTAAAGAAATTGCCGCATTAACCGAAAAACTATTACATTACAATCACTTATTTCTAAAGAATTATCAGGAAGCACGGGAGAAAGGGATTAAGAAGGATTTTCATGAAGTGATTAAACCTTTTACTGATGAAGTAAAAGCTATTAACGAAGAATGGAAAAGGTTAATGAAAATCCGGCTCAAAGAGAATCCGCATAAACATATTCATTTGAAGCAAATAGACACTACATCCGAACATATCGAACAGCAATCTATCCAATCCTTTTTTCCGGAAACAAGCCGTTCAAGGTTTTTAAACACCAACCGAACTGTGGATTACTTTTTATTGGAAATAAGAAAAGAATTAGGTTTTTAAAAAAGAGATGCTTTTGTCGGCATCTCTTTTAAGAACTTATTTTGAATTTTCGATGAGGGAGTTTTCCTTATAATTGTCAGGTATCACCGCGCCTTGCTTTTCAAGCTCGCGGACAAGAAGGCGATAGTCTTTAATGTCAATTTCGTTGTGAATATACGCTTTCTTAGCAAAATCCATTAATGCGTTAGCATCATCAGTGTTGTAGTCCCGACTTTGAATAAATTTGCTTTTTAATTCACGAATATCCATATATAACTCCTCCTCCATCATTTTTTCTATCGTAACACGAAAAAAAGGGATTTCTAGTTTTTAAAATATTTAAACTTTAGACAAAATTCTTGTATTTACGACAGTGTCCATCCTTTCAAAATAATCACCAATGAGGCGAATTCATCATAAAATGCAGTAATGAAAATCGGAGGAGATGTTTGCCCATGTTCGGTAAAAATAGACCAAATCCCTATCTGAATTATGGATATTCGGGGCAAATGATGCACGGGGGCCCAATAAATCATCCAAGGACTCATCAACCAATTTCAGCCAATCAACCCTATCCCTTTCAACCGCCACAACCAACCTATGATTGGAACCTCTACCAACAGCAAAATCCGTACTATCCGCAACAATACCAACCATACGGTCAAAACTATCAGCCGGGACCTGCCGTGCAATCTGGAGCCTATTCAAATCAGCAGTTTCAACAGAAGGATTCGCAATTTCTGTTCCAAAATCCACTTCAGCCTCAGGAAGAGATGGTACAACAAAATCAATATATGCCTCTGAATGGATATCCAATGATGAATCCATATCCAAAGCAAAATGCCATCCCGAAACAAGCAGGAGGAATGCAATCTTTTATGAACTCTTTTAAGTCTCAGGATGGTTCAGTTGATTTTAATAAAATGATGAATACTGCGGGCCAAATGATGAATGCGGTAAACCAAGTATCATCACTTGTAAAAGGCTTCGGTGGAATGTTTAAAGCTTAGGAAAATAGGAAAAGACGGCGTAGGCCGTCTTTTAAATTTTCCACGCTTAGATATTCAAGTAAATACATACCCGGTAGCATTGCCTGACTTCACTGACTTTTGTTTAATCTTCAATCTCAATAATTTTCCCTTTTTCTTGTGGAATTCGAATTTGCAATAATCCATCCCGATAGGAAGCTTTGATTTTCTTTTCGTTGATTGGTTGCGGAAGAGCTATTGTCCTAGAAGTTTTTTGATGGAACTGCCTCCGGCGAAATAACTGATTATTTTCATCTTCTTCGTTTATCAGTTCATTATTTTCTATTGAGATCGTTAAATAATTTCCAAAAGTATTTAAATGAATTTGATTTCTATTTACACCGGGTAATTCGGCGGTAATAACATATTCATTACCGGTTTTAATTGTTTCAACATGAAAGGACGCCCCCGAAGGAAATGGACTGTTGAAAAAATCATCTATGGATTGTAAAAACCCCCTTATCGGTTTTTCATTGAAAAAATCGTTCATGGATTTTATTAAATCACCAAACGGTTCCTGCTTGGATTTCTTAGGGTTATTTTGATTTCCTGGAAGCATAGATGACATCGCGGTTCCCTCTCTTTCCAAAATTTTACACGATATCATATGCTTTTTCCACTAAGTTGGTGCCTTACATATTTTCGCTATATCTTTTTGAACGATTTGTTACAACTTAATTTAATGTGATGTATATCACATTAAAAATATGGCAGCCTATGTATGCTTAAGCTGTAATTTAGGGAAAGCGAGTGATAAAAATGTTCTGTTATCAATGTGAACAAACCCCATCCGGCGGATGTAAAGTAATAGGCGTATGTGGTAAAGATGAAACAATTGCCAGCTTACAAGACACGATTATATTTGGTTTAAAGGGTATTGCAGCCTACCGCACCCATGCGAACCAGCTTGGATTTACAGATCCTTTTGTTGATGCGACAACACATGAAGCACTTTATATGACATTAACTAATTCAAACTTCAATGTTCAGGAACATATTGATATGGCAATGAAAGTAGGTCAGTCAGCTGTCCGTGTAATGGAGATTCTTGATGAAGCCCATACAAAACGTTTGGGTATTCCTGAGCCAATCCGTGTCAGCCAAAATAAAATTGAAGGTAAATGCATTGTTGTTACCGGTCACAATCTATTTGCGTTAGAGGAATTATTAAAACAAACCGAGGGGAAAGGAATCAATATTTATACCCATTCGGAAATGCTGCCTGCACATGGGTATCCGGCATTAAAGAAATACACTCATTTAAAAGGTAACATCGGGAAGGCCTGGTATGACCAACGCCGTTTATTTGAGAATTTTCCCGGTGCGATTTTAGCAACAACAAACTGTGTGATGCCAATTAAAGGTACGTATGCAGATCGTATGTACAGCTATGAAGTGGCCGGTCTTGAAAATGTGCAGAAAATTGTCAATGATGACTTTTCACCTTTGATTGAAAGAGCATTAGAGCTTCCGGAAGCTAATATTGAATCCGAGGAAACATTACTTACCGGATTCCACCATGAGACGGTTCTGGGTTTAGCTCCTGAAGTAATTGATGCAGTGAAAGCAGGTAAAATTAAACGCTTCTTTGTGATAGCGGGTTGTGATGCACCCGGAAAAGGTGGAGAATATTATCGTGAGCTTGCAACTTCATTACCTCCGGAGACGGTTATATTAACAACTTCCTGTGGTAAATTCCGTTTTAATGATGTTGATTATGGAGTCGTTCCCGGAACAAACATTCCGCGGTATATTGATTTAGGACAATGCAATAACTCAGGTTCAACTGTGAAAATTGCTTTGGCACTGGCAGATGCCTTTGGCTGCGAAGTTAATGAACTTCCGGTTAGTATTGTTTTATCGTGGTTTGAGCAAAAAGCGGTTGCCATTCTGCTTGGACTTTTTAGTTTAGGAATTAAGGATATCCGTATTGGGCCAAAACCTCCTGAATTTATTTCCAAAGGTGTTTTACAGGTCCTTCAAGAAACATTTAACCTTAAATTAATAGGTACAGCTCAAGAAGACATGAAAGAAATGCTTCAACTGGCAATAAAATAAAAACAACGCAGCCATTTAAAGGCTGCGTTGTTTTACTATCTTAAATAAGATGGATTTCCTCCATTAGCGTTTCTATATCTAATATCATATTGCCTTCAACATCTACTTCGATTAATTCATCCTTTTTCATTTTTGTGAGGGTACGGCTGATTGTTTCTCGTGTTGTACCAATCATATTCGCAAGATCCTTATTCGTGAATTCAGCCTTAAGCAATATCGTTCCATCTTCTAACTCTTTGCCATGCTTTTGACCAATCCGAATAAGGAGTTTGACGATTTGCTCATAGGTATTATTGAGGATTTGTTCTTCAAGACGGTTTTGTAAATCAACAATCTTTTCACCTAGAACTCTGAATACCTTGATGCAGAGCTCGGGGTTATCGATCAGCACCGCTTCAAATTTGGATATCGGAACAGCGATCAATGTAGATGACTCAAGAACTTCAGCATATGCGGGATAATCACCTTTTCTGAAAAAACCCACATGCGGGAACATTTCACCTTTTTTCATGATTGCTACAATTTGTTCTTTCCCATTCACATCACTTTTGTATACCTTGATTTTGCCGTCATATATGAAATAAACATTTTCAAGCGGGTCCCCTTGGAGAAAAACATGGCTTTGTTTTTTCCACTCCCTGGAAATGGCGATATCAGTGATTTTCGTTAATTCATAATCGTTTAATTCTCGAAAAAGAGAGAATTCAGAAAGGACTTTTTTAATTGCTTCAATCTTCAATTCTTTCACCTCTTCAAATGAAACATCTACTCCTATTGTAGCAAAAAATCACAAAATAATTTAATAGATACCCGCTCGTTTTATTGGTTCAAATAAACTGTTCACAAAATAGACAAATTTCTGTTGTTAAATTGGAAAAAATTCTTTGGATTTTTAAATGAAAATATCCCGATTTTCCTTTTGTAACGAACGTTTATTCGATAAAATATAGGTATTGAGGTGAGACCGATGAAATTTAAAAAAAGTTTACAAGAAATACTTGTTGATTTAAAGCTTAAAGATCAATTTAATGAAAATATTATCACATGGCGGACCATTGAAGAAAAACAGGCAAAAACTGTTGTCTTGCCGGAGGACTTACACACCGTTTTGATAGATGCGCTTAAAAGTAAGGGAATAGGGCAGCTTTATACCCATCAAAAAACTGCCTATGAAACAATTATAGCAGGAAGAAGTATTGTTGCTGTTACACCTACTGCTTCCGGAAAAACACTATGCTACAATTTACCGGTTTTACAAACTATTCTAAATAATCCTAATGCCAGAGCACTGTATATGTTTCCTACGAAGGCGCTTGCTCAAGACCAAAAAAGTGAAATAAATGAGATTATCCAGGCTGCAGGTGTAGATATTAATAGCTATACTTACGATGGAGATACTCCGGCAAATATTCGCCAAAAAGTAAGAAAATCAGGTCATGTAGTTATTACCAATCCGGACATGCTGCATTCTGCGATTCTTCCCCATCATACGAAATGGGTTTCGCTCTTTGAAAATCTAAAATTTGTTGTCATTGATGAGCTTCATACCTACCGAGGAGTGTTTGGGAGCCATGTAGCGAATGTAATCAGAAGGTTAAAACGTATTTGCCGCTATTATGGAAGTAATCCTGTTTTTATATGCACCTCTGCTACCATTGCCAATCCTCTTGAGCTGGCAGAAACGTTAACAGAAGAGGAAATGATTTTAATTGATAACAATGGTGCTCCAAGTGGAACAAAACATTTTCTATTTTACAATCCTCCGATTGTAAATAAACCTCTTAATATTAGAAAAAGTGCAACGCTGGAGGTTCGGAAAATTGCCGGTGAACTATTAAAAAATAAAATTCAAACGATTGTTTTTGCTAGAAGCCGTGTACGAGTTGAGATTATTCTGACGTACTTACAAGAATTGGTAAAAAATCAATTAGGGGCAAAATCCATTATGGGCTACCGAGGTGGATACCTTCCGACAGAAAGAAGGAAAATTGAAAAAGGGCTCCGTTCAGGTGAAATCTATGGTGTTGTCAGTACGAACGCTCTCGAGCTTGGAGTGGATATTGGCCAGCTTCAGGTATGTATTATGACAGGCTATCCGGGAACGATTTCAAGTGCATGGCAGCAAGCAGGCAGGGCAGGAAGAAGGCATGGAGAGGCACTCGTTATCATGGTCGCCAGCTCCAGTCCGCTTGATCAATATATTATCCAAAATCCGGACTACTTTTTCAATAAAAGCCCCGAAACTGCCAGAATTAATCCTGATAACTTAATTATTTTAATAGATCACATGAAATGTGCTGCATATGAGTTGCCTTTTAAAGTAGGCGAGCAATTTGGAAAACTGGGAACTGAAGAATTGCTGGAATATTTGACAGACGAACGGGTCCTTTATCAAAACGGAGACAAATGGTATTGGATGAACGATTCGTTTCCTGCTCATAATATTAGTTTGCGGTCCGCTTCCCAAGAAAATGTAATTATTGTAGATCAATCAGATGTTGCCAATGTAAAAGTGATCGGTGAGATGGACCGTTTCTCAAGCATGACTCTTCTTCATGATGAAGCAATCTATTTACATCAGGGGACACAATTTCAGGTGGAAAAGCTTGATTGGGAAGAAAAAAAGGCGTTCGTTCGTGAAGTGGATGTTGACTATTTTACTGATGCGAACCTAGCAGTTCAGTTAAAAGTGTTGGAAGTGGACAAGCTTAAGGAAATAGCAGATGCGGAAATCGGTTATGGCGACGTAAGTGTCAGGGCAATGGCGACCATTTTTAAAAAGATCAAATTTGAAACACATGAAAATATTGGTTCCGGTCCGATTCATCTTCCAGAAGAAGAGCTTCATACGAATGCAGCGTGGATCTCATTGAATCGGCCATTGGCAGAAATGGGTCATGAACGATTGGAGCAAGGGCTTGTTGGGACGGCGCATGCCTTAAACCATATTGCTCCACTATTCGTAATGGCAGATCCTCAGGATATTCATGTGATTCCGCAAGTAAAGGCAGATCATAATGAAAAACCTACGATCTTTTTCTATGATCGATATCCCGGCGGTATCGGCCTAAGTGAAAAAATCCATTCCGGGATGTCAGAGGTTTTTGAAGAAACAAAAAAAATGATAACAGGTTGTCAGTGCACTTCGGGATGTCCGTCCTGCATTGGGACTGATTTAGTCAGTGAAACAGCAAAAAGTGATGCATTAATAATTATCAAGGCCTTTTTAAAGCCTTCCAAAATGAATAGGGAAGTGCAGTAATGTCATTGAAAAATAAATTAAATCGTTTAAAACCGCATCTTTCTGTTGGCTTACGTGAAGAAAAAATAACGAAGTTTGCAGAATCCGCCGCCATTAAAGTTCCGTTCCGTGAAAGTTGGGAAAAGGTTAACGTTTTTCCATATGTCTTAGATCAAAATTACTGTCTAATCAGAGAAGTAAGATATCCGCTCTCGCAACAGCATGGTCACTACCGTTTCAGCGACTTTCAAGCCGCAGTTAAGCTCTGGAATACAGGGAAAATCAGTCATCCGTTGTCAGCGAACGGGCATCGTGCAGAAGAATTATTCTTTTTTGATACAGAAACAACAGGACTTGGCGGAGGGGTTGGAAATACGATTTTCTTGCTGGGGTATGCCAGTATTATAGGGAATCAGCTTATTTTGAGGCAGCATATTCTACCAAATCCGGGCGCGGAAGTTCCTTTATATCAAAGCTTTTTAGAAAACGTGAACTATAAAACACTTGTTACCTATAATGGAAAATCGTTTGACTGGCCCCAAGTAAAATCAAGACATACTCTCGTAAGGGAGCATGTTCCAATGCTGCCTGCTTTTGGCCATTTTGATTTGTTTCATGCTGCGAGAAGATTATGGAAGCATAAACTCGAGCGATTAAAATTAGCTATCGTTGAAAAAGAAGTTTTAGGGGTAGAAAGAGTTGACGACATTCCCGGATTTTTGGCCCCAATGATCTATTTTGATTTTATTGAAAGTAAACAGCCGGATGGCATGATTGGCATTCTTAAGCATAATGAAATCGATATCCTATCGCTTGTTACTTTGTACACCCATCTTACCTTCCAGCTTTGTGGAATGGACAAGAAACAAACACGGAAAGAGTCCTTTGAGGTCGGGCGATGGTATCATGCATTAGGAGAAAATCACGAAGCGGAAAAAGTATTGACGAAGCTTGGCAAAGGAAGTGATTTAACTTCCTTTCAAGCGAAACTAACATTGGCCTATCAGCGAAAAAAAGAAAAAGAATGGGAAAAAGCAAGAATTTTGTTTGCCGATGTTGTCAATTCGGGGGATCCGCAGATGATGCTTGAGGCGTGCATTGAGTTAGCTAAAATCCATGAACATAGACTAAAAGATTTTAAGATTGCTATTGATTATTGTCAAAAAGCTATCAATATTGACAAGCATTCCAACAAGCTACATCTTGACCAGCTTGATCATAGATTGAAAAGGCTTAAGCTAAAATATGATAAATTTCCTCGGGAAACGCAAAATTCGCCAAAAATATAGCAAAAACAATATGTTTCGGCATACTTCGATAAGCTGTAACAAAATATTTATATTTCTATTAAAAAACCAGAAATTCCATATTGTTTATCATGGTTAAACAAGGTAAAATGTTAAACTGTATTGAGAAAAAAACGACTATAAAAAACAATATGGAGCTGGTAATATGTATAAGGCAATTCTGTTTTTATTTTTTATTGTCGTTTGTTTGACTGGTTTTGTTTTTACAAGTTTAAAAGATAGCTTTTATTCGTTTCTATAAGATTGGATAAAGAAAACATACAAATTTGAGAACTGTCTAGCTGCCTAAGGCGCTTTCGCTTTTCTTGTAAAAATAGGTATTTTCCTTAGTACAAGAGTAGTCCTTCCTTCATAGGCTGTTAATGTAAACAGAATATTTGAAGGGAGAGCTTAATATGTATCTTGGAACCAATTTTATGCCGCCAGTCATTCATCCGACTAACCAATTTGTGAACCATACGTTCTCAACAACGGTGGTGCCGCACATTCATCCAACACATGTTACAACAATCAATCATCATATGTTCCAACATAAACATTACTGTACAGAAACAGCATCATGTGCTGAAGAGGTATGTAATCAGCAAATAAACTGTTGCCCACCTCCTATGCCTTGCGGACCGGGTTATGGAGCAGTTGGCCCTGGTTTTGTACCGGGAGGACCAGTACCTGCTAATGTACCTTTTATGGGTCCTAGACCTTACTGAAGGAAAATTGCAAGGGCTTTATTAGCCCTTGTTTTTTTATTTGTGTTACTAATATGATATGATTTTTTTGAAAAAATGTTTGTCCTATTTAAAAAATTTTTTTATCAAGGAGAACGTTCTTGAATAAAGTACTAGCCATATCGGGTTATAAACCTTTTGAATTAGGGATTTTTCAAAAAGACCATCCATCCGTTTTATTTATTAAGAAAGCAATCAAGAAAGAATTAATTCCCATGATTGATGAAGGATTGGAATGGGTCTTGATTAGCGGTCAGCTGGGAGTGGAACTCTGGGCTGCTGAAGTGGTAGTGGAGTTGAAATTAGATTATCCTGAGTTAAAGTTGGCCATCATTACTCCTTTTTTAGATCAAGAAGCATCTTGGAATGAAAATAACAAGGAGTGGTATGAATCCATTCTTGCCCAGGCAGATTTCATTGATTCAGTGACCAAAAAAGGTTATGAAAAACCATGGCAATTTCGAATAAAAAATCAATTTTTTATTGAAAAAAGCAACGCTATGCTCCTTTTGTACGATCAAGAAAAAGAAGGAAGCCCTAAATACTTATACGAAATGGCTTCACACTATCAAGGGCATCATACATATCCTATTCGATTGATTACATTTTATGATTTACAAATGATTATTGAGGAAGAGGAATTTAAAAGTTCAGATTTTTGAATAATTTTTTTGGATTTTTAATATCTATAATCATTGTGAGAAATAGGTTTTAGTAATTAAGTAATTGAAAAAACAAAAGAAAAATTGACAAAAGAACATATTTTTGAAAAAATAATAGGTAATGATTGGCGAATACTGAGGTGATTTGAATGCTTTCTGATAAAGTGAAATTAACAGCTAAGGATATATTGGAAAAAGAGTTTAAGACTGGTGTACGCGGGTATAAACAAGAAGATGTTGATAAATTTTTAGATTTTATTATTAAAGACTATGAAACCTTTCATCAAGAAATCGAAGATCTTCAGCAAGAAAACCTTCGTTTGCGTAAACAACTCGAAGAAACTTCAAGAAGACAACCTGTATCGCAGCCTGCCGGTACAACTAATTTTGATATTTTGAAACGATTATCCAATCTTGAAAAGCATGTTTTTGGGAATAAACTTTACGATTAACAGTTTGTGCCACACTTTCCTAATAAAAACATTGAATTAACAGCAGGAAACACATATAATAAAAAATGTATTCATTAATTACGTTCGGGTAATTGCTGCAATAAGCTTCTTGCAAATTGTAGAGGAAAGTCCATGCTCGCACGAGCTGAGATGCTTGTAGTGTTCGTGCCTAGCGAATTCATAAGCTAGGGCAGCAGGGCTAATCACCTTGTTGACGGCCGGGAAAATACCTAAGTCCGTTTGGATATGGTATGAATACCTATAAAAGTGCCACAGTGACGTAGCCTTTTCAGAAATGAAAAGGGTGGAACGGGTAAACCCCACGAGCGAGAAACCCAAATAATGGTAGGGGCACTTTCTCTGAGGAATTGAACGAGGAGAAGGACAGATTCATCTGAATCTGTAGATAGATGATTACCACCTAAGTACGAGACACTTTGTGTCGTTTGTAGTACTATGGTACAGAACATGGCTTACAGAACGTAATTAATGGGAAAGTAATGCGCATATATAGGCTCTCCTGATGAGGAGGGCTTTTTATATGTTTAAGTTTTAGCAAATGCATTCGACCATCGTTTTTGGTCCATAATGAAAAATATACATATTAGGAATGAAGTTAAGGGTGAAAAAATGGGAAACTTTCAATTAATAGCTACCTCGGCAATGGGACTTGAGGCAATAGTTGCAAAAGAAGTACGGTCACTTGGATATGACTGCGAAGTAGAAAATGGGAAAATTACCTATACCGGAGATGAATTTGCCATTGCTCGCAGTAATTTATGGCTTCGTACCGCAGACAGAATTAAAATAAAGGTTGGAGAATTTAAGGCTTTTACTTTTGATGAGCTTTTTGAAAAGACAAAGGCACTGCCATGGGAAAACTTTCTGCCTGAAGATGCAGAGTTTCCTGTGATTGGAAAGTCGGTAAAATCAAAGCTATTTAGTGTATCGGATTGCCAGGCAATCGTAAAAAAGGCTGTCGTCGAAAGAATGAAAAAACATTATAAACGGAATACCTGGTTTGAGGAAACGGGCGGCTTATACCGTATTGAAGTTGCCCTATTAAAAGACGTAGCCACAATTACGATTGACGCTAGCGGCCAAGGGCTTCATAAACGCGGTTACCGTGTGGACCAGGGTGAGGCTCCGTTAAAAGAAACACTTGCAGCTGCGCTCATTATGCTAACTAATTGGAAGCCTGACCGCCCCTTTATCGACCCTTTTTGCGGTTCTGGAACGATTCCAATCGAAGCAGCAATGATCGGCCAAAATATCGCACCCGGTTTTAATCGTGAATTTGTTTCAGAAAGCTGGAATTGGATTTCACCAAAGGTATGGGATGAAGTTAGAATAGAGGCAGAGGACGCAGCAAACTATGATCAGCCGCTTGATATTTCAGGATCTGATATAGATCACAGGATGGTGAAAATTGCACAAGAAAACGCCTTTGAGGCAGGTCTTGGGGACTTAATCCATTTCAAACAAATGCAGGTAAAAGATATCTCAACCTCCCTGGAATATGGGGTTATTGTCGGAAATCCTCCCTACGGCGAAAGACTGGGGGATAAAAAAGCTGTCGAGCATATGTACAAGGAAATGGGTCAGGCATTCAGTAAGCTTGATACTTGGTCCATTTATATCATGACATCCAATGAAGAATTTGAACAGTTTTATGGCAAGCCTGCAACAAAAAAAAGAAAGCTATTTAATGGCTTTATCCGGACAGATCTCTATCAATATTGGGGGAAAAAACCGCCACGCAAAGATCAGGAAAAATAAATTTTTTTCCTTGGCAGTTCTATTTTTTACGTCAGTATTTAATGCTTGATATTTCAAATAAAATAACAAGGTAGCGTCCACGATAAGGCGCTATTCTTTTTTTGGAGGGTTTTTATGGAAAGCCGTATGCCATTTGTCGTTTCAAAAAATGAGACATTTTACGATAAATTAAGTGAATGGATGGGCGACTTATTTTATGATATTTTGCCTGAGGCAGGGTTCGAGCTAAGGGATGAACAAATTTTCATGGCTTTTCAGCTCGAAAAAGCTTTTAAAGATAAGAAGGTAATGTTCGCTGAAGCAGGAGTCGGAACAGGAAAGACAATTGTATATTTGCTTTACGCCATAATGTATGCAAGATATACAAATAGGCCTTCCGTGATTGCCTGTGCTGATGAAACGTTAATTGAACAGCTTGTTAAAAAAGAAGGCGATATTGCGAAACTGGAAAAGGTATTGGGACTTAAAATTGATGTTCGATTGGCAAAATCAAGGGATCAATACCTATGTTTAAAAAAGCTAGATCAAGTGAGGAACAATGATTTAAGTGATGAAATCGCTGATTTATATGACGATCTTCCTGATTTTATTCACTTTGGCGAGTCAATGCAACAGTTTGAAAGGTATGGTGATCGAAAGGATTATCCATCCTTAACAGATGAAAAATGGGGAGAAATCAATTGGGATTCACTTCAGGATTGTTTTTCTTGCGAAAAGCGTCATCGTTGCGGACTTACTTTGAATCGGGATTATTACCGTCATTCCGAAGATCTGATTATTTGTTCGCATGATTTTTATATGGAGCATATTTGGACAAAAGAATCGAGAAAACGTGAAGGCCAGCTTCCGCTTCTACCGGAACATTCTTCCGTTGTATTTGATGAAGGCCATCTACTGGAATATGCAGCTCAGAAGGCGCTAAGTTATCGCTTTACAGATTATACGCTGGAGACATTGCTTACAAGGCTGATGGAGAATGAAGTTCGTGAAAAAACATTGTATACGATTGATGAGGCACTATTAGAAAATGAAGCTTTTTTTGATACGATTTCAAAATTCTCTAATGAATCTCACGGTTCTGAGAAACAAATCATTACCAAGCATCCTTTGGTGATGAAATATGGAAGGAAGCTGCTGAATAAGCTTCAAGCATTAGAAGAAGAGTTGGTGTTTGAAAGCGAGTTATATGTAATCAATGAGTATGAGTTAAAAATTGTTGAAGAATATTTAGAGCAAATTACCTATTCTTTATCACTGTTTCTTGAAGAAATGAATGGAATTACTTGGTTTGAAGAAAGTGCAGGCGAACGGACACTTGTCATAATGCCAAAAATGGTCGAGGAAGTGATGAGAGAAGAGGTGTTCTCACAGAAAAAACCTTTTATTTTTTCATCAGCAACCTTGTCCAATCAAAAATCGTTTGATTATATTGCAAACAGCCTTGGCGTAAAGGACTATCTTTCCTTTTCAGTTACATCCCCCTTTGAATATGATGAAAAAATGAAGATTTTTCTTCCGGAATTCTCAAAAGATGATATGGATAAAAAAATCAGCTATCTCATTCAAATGGTTCAGCAATCAGAAGGAAGAGCACTTATTCTGTTAAACAATAAATACGAATTGTCTCAATTGAAGAAAAGTTTACCGACTGAAATCATGTATCCTATTTATTTTGAAGGTAATGAAGAGATTAGTACACTTGTTTCAAAATTCCAAAATGACGAGCATGCGATTCTATGTTCCATTCATCTTTGGGAAGGGCTGGATATTCCCGGCAGGTCGCTTGAAAACGTGATCATCTTTTCGTTGCCTTTTCCACCGAATGATCCCGTTTTTACTGCAAAAAGAAATGGAGTCGATAACCCGTTTGAGGAAGTGGATTTACCTTATATGCTTCTTCGCTTACGACAGGGAATAGGCAGATTAATCCGAACTGAAACAGATCGTGGGTCAGTCCATATTTTACTTGACGACGATATGGATCGAAAAATCCTGGAAAAGATTAAACAGGTACTGCCCACTGTGGCAATTGAAAGCTAATAAAAGAAAAAAAGGTCATCCTTGCTAGGTAGAAATACCTCCAAGGCATGACCTTTTCTTTTATCGTCCCAGTAAACGTAGACCTTCAGGTGTCATTTTCTCAGGAGACCACGCAGGTGTCCATACAAGATTGACTTCCACCTTCCTTGCTTCCTCTATTCCCTCCACACAATAGCGAACCCCGGAAGTAATACTGTCATGGAGTGGGCAGCCGGGTGTTGTTAACGTCATCGTGATAAATACGTCAGCTTCATCGGTAATTTCGACATTATAGATTAAACCAAGATCAACGACATTAATATTTAACTCCGGATCATAAACACTGTGTAACGCTTTTAGAACTTTTTCTTTTAAATTCATGATAAACACCTCACTATTTTTTTATTACACTTAAAATGCTTAATGCAATTATGATAAAGACAACAGAAAGGACAAATTGGCCAATGGTAAAGAGAATGGCTATTTTAAATATTAATGCACAGAAAATGATCAATACTGCAATAACAAATAATGAAAAGAGAGGGAAAACGATTTTTTCATTCATCATCTCCTTTAATGAAGGAACGGATTGCTTTCCGATTTGCTTACTGTATTTAAAAGTCCACCATAGAAACGGGACAATTTTATATAAATAGCCGACAATGCTTAATACAATCCAGAGCAATAAATAAGAATAAATAAGCGGCCCAATAACTGCTGTAAAATGATTACTCCATAATAGAATAAAAGCTGAAAGATGTATGATATTCCCAAAACCGATTGCGAATAAAGCGAAGATAAACGGCTTATCCAGCTTTTTTTTCAATCTTTTTTCAATGATAATCCTTATATGCCAACTAAAAATCGAGAATCCGATTAGTAGCAAAAGAAATCCGATTTTTAAAAAAATAGCACTATTGAAGAAAAAAGAAATTACTGTAATGATAAGACCGGCTGCATAAAAGCCATAAACGTATCTTGCCAGAACCATCGGAAAGCCATGGGATAAAGAAAACATCGGTACCATTTTATAGGAAAATCCGAAAATTAATAGAGTAAACCAGCCGGTTACTCCCATTATTAGATGGCTTTTGAATATAGATTGATAATATTGAGAGCCTATCCCGGTTTTTAGACAAAATATTAATGTAATCCCAAGGGAAATTGTAATAAACAAGCATAGTAACGCAGTACCTACAAAAGCTGTAAGGATATTCGGTTTTGCCTGTTTTCGCAAGGTCATAAACATTTGGAATAGAAACATTAAAATTCCTAAAAGGGTAAGAATCCCCGGAACCAATGCTTTTTGCGGTGCCCAATATAACAACCCCGCAAATGTTACAATTCCTGTTGCGGTAATGAAGAATTGTATAAAACCAAATTTTTCATTCCATATTTTTGTTAAAAAGGCAACAGGTACAAGCTGATACATGGAACCCATCACCACCATCAATGCCCAACCTAAGACTAGCAAGTGGGCTGCGGACCACATAGCCGGAATTCTAAAGCTGCCCTCAACTAACATTTGACCATTAACAAGTATGAGAATTTGTGAAATGACTAAAGCGATTAAGCTAAATATAATAAATGAAAATGGAAGTTTAATATTTGTTTCACTTCCTAAATTCTGAGGAAGCATGTAAGTTCACCTTCTTATCGGAAGATTTCAATTTTAAAACTTCCGTCGTTTTGTTGTTCTGTTCGTTGCTGAAACCCTAATTCTTCTAACTGTTCATAAAGAAACATCGGCCTTCTGTCATTTATGATCGTTAATATCTCTTTTTCCCCTAGGTTTTCTAATGCGGCAAGCGTTCTCATCATTGGCTGCGGCGGCTCAAGTCCGCGATTATCGATAATCATATCCATTCACCAAACCTTCTCTTACTTTTGTTTTTTAGTAAATTTAACCTTCCAGTGACCCTTCTCGAGCTCATCTTCTTCATGGGTGAAGCCTTTTGCTTTTAATACTGCGAATAATGGTACTGGTTTAAATGGTGCATGAAGGATAAAGATATCACGATCTTTTAATTCCTTTATTACCTCCATGATTTTCTGAAACGGTTCTATTTTATTCTTTAAATCCTCTCGGACATCAAGTTCAATGATTCGTGGTTCCATAAATATAACATCTCCTGATAATTAAAAGTAAAAACCAGCTTTTATCGATAGATTTTAATAAAACAACTCTTGCTGTAAACCTTCCCGATCGATTAAATAATAGCCATCATCGTCATGGTTGATATATTCTTTCTTTTTTAAATAATTAATCGTTCTGCTGACAGTTTCTCTGGATGTGCCAATCATATTAGCAAGTTCACGGTTCGTAAATTGAGTCGTCAACCTGTATTGATTATTTATTTTGTCACCGTTGGATTTACATAATCTAATAAGAAGTAAAATGATTTGCTCATACGTATTATGGAGGATTTGGGCCTCTAATCGTCCTTGTAAATCAACAATCTTTTCTCCCAACACTTTAAAAAGCTTAATACAAAGTTCCGGGTAGGAAATAAGAATTTCCTCAAATTTGTCAATCGGTATTACGATAAGATGAGCATCTTCCATCACCTCAGCATGTGCAGGGAAGCTTCCTTGCCTAAAAAATCCTGCATGGGGAAACATTTCTCCCGGTTCTAATACCGATAAGATTTGCTCCTTTCCTGATAAATCCGTTTTGTAAATTTTGATTTTGCCTGTATGAATAAAGAATACACGGTCAAGTGGATCATCTTGCATAAAAACATACATCTTACTCTTATAAAAACGAGCCTGTGAAATCCTTATTATTGGATCCAATTCCTCAGGTGACAACTCCTTAAATATCGGAACTACAGATAATCTTTTTACAATGTCCTCTTGCTTCATTAACATCACCTTCATGTTATTAATTCTTATTTAAATACATTGTAGCAGTGATTTCACTGCAAATATGTGACCTCCATCATAGGAATAGTATTTTATGAAAATAATTCTCAGTGGTGTGCTAAAAATCACAGGAGTTGGATGAATTGCTTCACTTTGTGAGATCCCTGTGAAAGTTACAATACGAAATGAAAAGAATAAGAGAGGATGAAAGGGTATGGAAATAGAACGAGGAACACCCACAAAAAAAGTGGTAAAGGAAAACAGGAATGCACTGTTAAAATCTATTTTAATTATTACACTTTTGATAAGTTTCACTGTATTGTTGGGCGGTGGATATTGGATTTTTAAAGAACAGGCACCTAGACCAGTAGAGGTTACCAACGAAAAAGGTGATGTTTTATTCACAAAGGAAACGATTATGGGCGGTCAGGCAGTTTGGCAAAAGTATGATTTAATGGATTATGGTACTGTCTTAGGTCACGGTTCATATATGGGACCAGACTATACCGCTGAATCATTAAAGATTTACACGGAAGGAATGCAAGACTATAAAGCGAATGAAAAATATGGTAAAAAATTTGCTGCATTAACGGAAGACGAAAAAGCGGTGATTAAAAATAATGTAATCAAAGAAATGCGGAAAAATCGTTATGATAGCAGCAAAGATAAATTGCAGCTGACAAATGCACAAGAATATGGACTTAAACAAGTAAGAGTTTATTATAAAGGAATATTTACAAAAGGTGACGGTTGGGGATTAAAGGCAAATCTAATCAAAGATTCAGATATGCCAAAAGATAATCGTGCCTATGTAGCAAAAGGAGATCAAATTACCCAAATCTCTGATTTCTTCTTCTGGACTGCATGGCTTTCAAGTACTGTCCGCCCAGGGGATAAGATAACATATACAAATAACTGGCCTTATTATGAAGATGCAGGAAATCATGTATCCTTCTCAGCAGTTTGGTGGAGCGGAGCAAGTGTAACACTATTTGTCTTAATGGTTGGAATCATTCTATACGTTTTCTACCGTTACCAATTTAGTATGAGAGAAGCGTATAAAGAAGGGAATTTCCCGCGAATTGATTTAAGGAAAATACCAGTAACGAGTTCACAGATAAAAACAGGAAAGTATTTTGTTATTGTATCGATCTTATTCTTTGTACAATGTATGTTTGGAGCATTACTCGCTCACTATTATATAGAACCTGATAGTTTCTTCGGAATGAAATGGATTCATGATATTCTTCCATTCAATATTACAAAGGGATTTCACTTGCAGCTTGCGATCTTCTGGATTGCCACAGCATGGTTAGGCATGGGAATCTATGTAGCACCACTTGTAGGCGGCTTTGAGCCAAAGAAACAAGGCTTATTGGTAGATATTTTATTTTGGGCATTGGTTATCCTTGTTGCAGGAAGTATGGTTGGTGAGTGGCTTGGTGCAAATGGCTATTTAGGAAATAACTGGTTCTTATTAGGTAACAATGGTTGGGAATATCTTGAGCTTGGCCGTGTTTGGCAGGTTATTTTAATTGTGGGAATGTTAATCTGGCTGTTTATTGTTTATCGTGGTATAAAAGCCGGTCTTAAGAAGGAATCAGATAAGGGCGGACTTATCCACCTCTTGTTCTACTCTGCGATTGCAGTACCTGCTTTCTATATCTTTGCATTATTTATTAACCCGGATACAAGCTTTACCTTTGCTGATTACTGGCGCTGGTGGATTATTCATTTATGGGTAGAGGCTATTTTTGAAGTATTCGCAGTAGTTGTTATTGGATTCTTATTGGTTCAAGTAGGATTAGTAACGAAAAAATCCACTGTTAGACAATTGTATTTCCAATTAATCCTGCTTCTAGGCAGTGGTGTAATCGGAATTGGCCACCACTATTATTATAATGGTTCAGCTGAAGTATGGCTCGGACTTGGAGCCGTTTTCTCAGCATTGGAAGTAATTCCATTAACTTTGTTAATTCTCGAGGCATATGAGCAATACAAAATGATGCGTGAGGGTGGAGTAAACTTCCCTTACAAAGGTACTTTCTGGTTCTTAATTTCTGTTGCCATTTGGAACTTGGTTGGTGCAGGTGTACTTGGATTCTTAATTAACCTTCCGGCAGTCAGCTATTTTGAACATGGACAATTCTTAACACCTACGCATGGTCACGCTTCGATGATGGGTGTTTATGGAATGTTTGCAATTGCATTACTACTTTACTCATTAAGAAACATTGTAAAACCAGAGGCTTGGAATGATAAGTGGGTTAAATTTAGCTGTATTATGTTGAATGCAGGTCTTGCTGGTATGGTGTTCTTATCATTACTTCCTGTTGGGATTATTCAAATTAAAGACGCATTTGATCATGGATATGCTCATTCTCGTTCAGCATCCTTCTTACAAAAGGATATTGTACAAACATTATTAACATGGCGTGCTGTTCCAGATTCAATTTTCTTAATTGGTGTTATTGCATTAGTTATATTCTGTATTAAGGTTCTCTTCCATTTACGTAAACCAACACATAAAGAGAATGAAATGCTGCCAGTTAAAGATTTGTCAATCGATGAGGAATAATAGGTTAGAAAAAAATCCGCAAGGTTAACTTTGCGGATTTTTTTCATGTTTTGTCGATCCTTCATTACAATCGAAACAATAGATCTCTTTTTTTTCGGTTATAACACCATTAAAAAAACCGTCAAAACAAAAGACGTCTTTGCCGCAGCCTTTGCACATGCCCACTAATTCTTTCATTTCTATGCCTCCTCAGTTGTTCAATAAATATTAAAAATATCATCTTCAAGGTGTGATGATATTCACTATTGATTACGATATTGTTTTTTATAATAAAAGAGTAGAAAACAAAATAAAAGGAGTGAAAATAATGCAAACCTTCACGAAAATTATTAATGTTCCAGATTACCCACCTCGTGAAAAACATCCGACTATCTTAAATGGATTCGACGAGTTAAAATCTGGTGAAGTAATGCAAATTGTAAATGATCATGATCCAAGACCGCTTCATTATCAATTCATGATGGAAAGAACCGAGCAATTTACTTGGGAATACCTTGAAGAAGGCCCAGATAAATGGCGGGTAGCGATTGCTAAAAAGTAATCAGTAATTATTAATTGGGCTATTAAACCCGCTTGCACAGTAAACTTTCTTAAAGCATTTTACTTTATTTTCCAATGAATATCCTCTTTTCCTTATAATTTTATTTTACAACAGAATTCATATTCTGTTGTTTTTTTATCCAATTCTTTGGCCATAAAATAATTTTCAGAAAAATATGATAAAATTTAAGGTGGTATTAAAAGGGGGTAGATCAATGAACTCTAGAGTGGAACAACTTGAAAAGGAATTTTTAGATTATGTAAAAAAAATGTCCGCTTATCATGAGGCGTTAGCCTTAATTTATTGGGACCTACGAACGGGTGCTCCTAAGCTAGGAGTTGACCAAAGGGCAGAAGTAATCGGCATGTTATCATCAGAAGTATTTAAGATGTCTACATCTGAAGAAATGGCAGCGTACATAGCATATTTATCAAAAGCAGAACTCTGTGAAAAAACAAGGAAAGTCCTTGAAGATTGCAAAAAAAATTATGAGAAGAATAAAAAAATTCCTGCTGAGGAATTCAAAGAATTTGTCATCCTCCAGTCAAAGGCGGAAAGTGTATGGGAAGAAGCGAGAGAAAAATCAGACTTTGAAATGTTTAGACCGTACTTAGAAAAATTAGTTAAAATTACGAAACGGTTCATTAATTTCTGGGGATTCGAAGGAAATAGGTATAATGCACTATTAAATTTGTATGAACCCGGGATCACTGTAGATCTATTGGATCGCGTATTTGGTGAGCTTAGGGAAAAAATCGTGCCTTTGGTGAAACGAATTACCGATTCAACCAAAAAGCCATGTACTGATTTTTTGTTTGAAACATTTAAAAAGGAGAGCCAGCGCCAATTTAGTTTAGATGTGCTTGCTCAAATTGGATACAATTTCGACGCCGGAAGACTTGACGAAACCGTCCATCCATTTGCAACAGGTTTAAATCCCGGTGATGTCAGGGTCACAACCCGTTATGATGAACATGATTTCCGGACGGCTGTTTTTGGAACAATCCATGAAGGCGGTCACGCCCTATATGAACAAAATATTTCAAAAGATTTGATTGGTACTCCATTATGTTCCGGTACTTCTATGGGAATTCACGAATCGCAATCACTTTTCTACGAAAATTTTGTCGGTCGTAGCTTGCCCTTTTGGAAATACAATTATGACCTTTTAAACAAATATGCAAATGGTCAGTTTGATCAAATTGCTATTGAGGACTTTTATCGTGCAATAAACGAATCGAAGCCTTCATTCATTCGCATTGAAGCCGACGAATTAACCTATCCGCTCCACATCATTATCAGGTACGAGATTGAAAAAGGGTTATTTAATGATGAAATGGAAGTGGAGAACCTGCCGGAAATATGGAATCGTATGTATGAAAAATATTTAGGTATCCGGCCGGGATCTGATGCGGAGGGAGTTCTCCAGGACGTTCACTGGTCCGGGGGGAGCTTTGGCTATTTCCCTTCCTATGCACTAGGTTTTTTATATGCAGCACAGTTTAAGAACAAAATGCTCGAGGAGCTTCCGAACTTTGATGAATTGTTGGAGGAAGGAAACTTCCTTCCGATTAAACAATGGTTAACAAGAAATATCCATCAGTATGGAAAACTAAAAAAGCCACTTGAAATAATGACCTCGATAACAGGGGAAGGGCTAAACTCAAAATATTTAGTAGATTATCTTTATAAAAAGTATGGAGAAGTGTATCAATTAAATGAGTAGCACAGATGAAAATAAAAGAGGCTGATTTTATGTGAATCAGCCTCTTACTATACTGTTTTGTTTCTACCAAGTTTTATACCCTTTGACACCCGGCGGTGCATTTTGAATGATATCAATAAACGGTATCGTATAAGCGAAAAGGATAAGAACAGCGGTAATACCAAGCCATAATTTCCAGTTTTCGAATACCATTGGCGCTTTTTCTTCAGCATTTTCTGCTTCACCGACAGGGAATTCTTCTTCCCCTTTAGGAGCAAAGAAAGCAAGATTTACAAAAATAATAATAACTAGGATAATACCGATGAAAAGGATTGAACCACCAACTGCTTGGGCAATTTGATAGGGAATCCATTCAGCTGCTTGCTTTGCTCCACCGTAAGTAGAGAAAGCGGAACGTCTTGGGGCACCCAGAAGTCCTTCAGCATGCATCGCTCCTGACATGAAAACCATTCCAATAAACCAAACCCATGCTTGGATAATTCCTAATTTATTCATTGCCTTTGTTAATTTACGTCCTGTTAAATGGGGAATGAGCCAATAGGAAATTCCAAAGAACGTTAACACAACGGATGTTGCTGCAGTTAAGTGAAAGTGTCCTGTTACCCAAATGGTATTATGAACAACCTCATCCATTTGGTTTGAAGCATTTACAATCCCGCCCGCACCGGCAGGGATAAAAGATGCCATTCCGATAAATGGTACTGTAAAGCGGGCATCGTTCCACGGAAGGACTTTGAACCAGCCGAATAATCCTGTAGCACCTTTTGCACGGCCGTTCCGCTCAAATGTTGCAAATAATGAAAATGCAGTCATTAAGGATGGAATTACAACCATGAAGGTTAAGACAACCTGAATGAATTTCCAAGCCGGATCAATTCCCGGTTCCGTTAATTGATGGTGAAAACCGACAGGAATCGAGAAAAGCAGGAACAATAAAAATGATAAACGAGCTAAAGGATCTGAGAAAATTTTGCCGCCAATAACTTTTGGAATGACTGCATACCAGCACATATAGGCTGGAAGTAACCAGAAATACACAAGCGGGTGACCAAAATACCAGAATAAGGTACGGCTGACTAAAACATCAACGGTAGGAACGATACCAAGCGACCAAGGAAGCAGCTGGAAGAGAACAGTTGCTGCAACTCCCAGTGTTGCTACAATCCACATTACCGTATTAATGACAGCCATAAAGCTTAACAGCGGACTTAGCATTCCCGGGTTATTCTTCCGCCATTTTGCATAAGTCATAATTTGGGCAGCTCCATCAATCCAGCTTCCAACAACAACAAAGGTTAATCCCAGGTAAAAAATCCAATGCGCTTGTAATGGTGCATAGAATGTATATAGGACGGATGCCTTATTAAGCAATACCATTGTTGCCGCCATTGCAGTTCCTAAGAGCATTACCCAAAACCCAATCCAGCCCGTCCGGCGAGCGGCTGGGGAATGAGGACCGGCTGTCCTGCTTACTGCTGCGTACTGAAATCCCATAATAAAGAAAGTGGTTAAAACAAGACCCATCATAACACCGTGAACCGTTAAAATTTCGTAGTAACCAATCCCAAGCGGGAGTTCAAATTTTCCCGATCTAACTAGGGTTTGTAATAAACCCATAAGTCCCCCTAAAGCAAGTGCAGTAAAAGCCACATAAAAATGGGCCATTGAAAGCTTTGCATCCCGTGGATCAACTTTTATTTTTGCAGTAGAGCTAACCATTATTTTACCACCTCAATCTTCGCACTCATTAAATGGTGACCTGCCCCGCAGTATTCATTACAAACAACTAAGTATTCTCCAGCTTTGTCAAATGTAGTTGTATATTCGCTGACATAGCCTGGTTCCAGCATCATATTAATATTGGTTCCTGCGACTTCGAAGCCGTGAACAACGTCCTTTGTTGTTGCAATAACTCTAACCTTTGCACCAAGAGGTACTTTAACTTGAGCAGGATTATACGAGAAGGTTTGAGCGACAAATACTAATTCATAGTCCCAGTCTTTTCCTTCAACCTTGTGAAGTCCCGGTGAATTAAATGGCTTTGTTTGATCAACCTTGGTCGGATTTATAGTTGTTAAACAGCTTGCCGGTTTATTTCCTAGATAGAATGCGCTTACACCGATTGTTGATAAGAAAAACACCAGTGCCCCTACTCCAAATATAAGCCATATTTTTTCGTATTTATGCATATGCATAATTTTTCCCCCTCTCTATCTTTTAAAATCGTTTTAGGTATAAGAAGTAGACACTTGCCCAGGTAACAACGATAAAAATCCCCAAAAAGAAAACGGATGCCAGTGTCCCCTTAAGAGAAGAACTGTCTTCTACTTCTGTTTTTTGTTTTGTTTTCAGTTCAGCTTTTGCCATCCCCCTGCACTCCCTTCTGATAATTAAAAAAAATAAATAAGTTCTCTTTCATAATACAAAACAATCGTGAAAGGAAAATACGAAATTCTAAAGTTCACAAATTGTTCATTCCTTAGTTAATTACCATGGTAATGATAAAAACCTGATGTAACAGTGATTTATGTCACAAAATGCGTGTTGGTAATGTGGCGGAAATGTGAATTCGCACATGTGAACTGTGATAAAAGTAGTTGAATGGGATAGGGAGGTCAGAGAAAATTTTAGTTTTTTGTATTTGTCACAATAAGGAATTTAATAAATAAAATGAAACTATATACCCTACTTAGCTTTGGATGAGGGAGTGTATCTTTTTGGAAAAATACTATTGTGAACAGTGCCGTCTTCTTTACAACAAAGAAGAATATTGCAAAATCTGCGGACTGCCGGCAAATAAAAAAATTAAAATAGAGGTACAAAAGCAAACAGAAAAACAATAAGCCCTTTAAGCACCAATTTTGGTGCTTTTCATTTTTTTAAGAGAAAATAAAATGGTAAAATAATGATGATAAGGGAGAAACCAGGTACTGAAGATGTTTTTACTCACATTACCATTAGATGGGAAAAGAGCTATTGTTACAGGAGCAGGAAACAAGTTGCGTTACTGGAAATCATTATGTAATGAATAGAATTAAAAACCGCGATATAATTTAGGTGCACAACAACAACCTTCAAAACGTTTGCTTCCCTGTGGTGGGGAAGCATTTTTTTTGCAGTGTGATTTACCATTTGATTTTTAATTGAAAACACGTTAAAAATTGCAAAAAGTCTTTTTTAAAAATGGCTGTGTTAAAGGCGAATGTTGATTTTTTACAACTGTTGATTGGAGCGGAGGGCGCTCGACTCCTGCGGGATAGAGAGGTCACGGGAGACCCCGCAGGCGTATTAAAGCGCCGAGGAGGCTCTCGGACCTTTACCCTCGGAAAGCGAGCGCCAGGAGCGGAAATCAACAACCAAGTTTCACAGTGCCTAAAAAATAAAAAAACACACGAAAATTTCATGAGTGAAATGTCGTGTGCTCCTTATTGATTTTCTATTGTTTATGCCTCTGAAGTAAACTTTTAGGTTTTCTCACTGGTTTTGCAATTAAATTATATTAATGTGATACATTTCTTAAGACGTGCTTCATGACAAATGCATAAATAATCACTGTTCCGCCTACAAAAGCAAAAGTCATTCGTAACACCTTCCTTATCCAGACTCATTGATGAGAATGATTTTCATCGTTGATTAAAGTCTAACATAGGTGATAATCATTTTCAACATAGCAATGGTATCTGTCACATTTATTTAACAATCTTGGGAAGAAATCGATTGCAACTTTTAAATGTTCCATCATATTCTGTCAAATTTTTTAGTGCTGCTTCTTCTGCAGGTACTCGAATAGACATGATGATGAGATTAAGGATCGTAAAAACAGCTGCTGTAATAAAGGCTCCGAAAAGCAGTGGCACAACAATTAACTCAATAGAGACGATAAAATAGTTCGGGTGCTTAATATAACGGTATGGACCTTTCCTAATGACGTTTGCAAAAGGCAAAACAATAATTTTTGTATTCCAATATTTCCCCAAAGAAAAAATGACCCAAAATCTAATTATTTGTGCCATAAAAAAAATGAGTAATAAAAAAGGCCAATAGGAGGACAGTTCTCTGTTAAATAGTAATTTTTCCATACATAGAGAAATAAGAAAAAACATATGCATCCACACCAAGTAGTGATAGTGCTCCCGGCCAAATTCAATTGCCCCTTGATCCTTCATCCATTTTTCGTTGCGCTTTGCAATTAATAACTCAACAATTCGTTGAGTAAGGATAAAATTAAAAAAGGTAATAAATGGAATAATATCTGCCATTTAAACCCACCTCATTAATAGTAATTCTGAGCTGAATCCCGGTCCTAATGCCGTACCAAGTCCGTATCTGCCTTTTTCTATATCTAACTCCATGAATTCTTTCAGCACATACAAAATGGTTGCCGAAGACATATTCCCAAATTGCTTTAAAATTTTTAAAGAGAGTTCTGTCATCGAAGGTGGTATTCCTAACGATTTAACATAAGCATCTAAAACCTTTTTCCCTCCTGGATGGGCAATAAAATGTTCAATTTGCTTAAGTTCCATATGATGTTCAGCTAAGAATTCGCAAACGTTTGGCTTTAACCACTCCTCAATAATATGGGGAATATCACGGGAAAATATCACAAACAATCCCGCATTTTTTATATCCCACCCCATAACATCAAGGGAATCAGGCATCAGAGTAGATTGTGTTGCCACGATAGACGGCGATGTATTCTGTTTTCGAAATTCTGCAATATTAACTGCATCTCCGCAAACCAATGCACAGGCAATTCCATCGGAAAATAAAGAAGTGCCGATTAGATTACTTTTTGAAAGATCATTTCTTTGAAATGTTAAGCTGCAAAGTTCAATCGATAATACAAGAACTTTAGCTTTAGGAAACGCAAGACAATATTCAAATGCTCTCGATAATCCGGCAGCCCCCCCGGCACATCCCAGCCCCCAAATCGGTGTCCGTTTTGTATGTGTTTTAAATGGCAGGTGATTCATAATTCTAGCCTCAATACTTGGGGTTGCAATTCCGGTCGTCGAGATATAAAAAATCGCATCAATTTCCTCAACAGGGATGTTCTTTTTTAAGAAGCTGTTACTGCTTAAACACTCCTGAATTGCTACCCTTCCAAATGCTACAGCAGCCTCTATATATGCATTATTCTTTTCTTCAAATGTGCTCTCCTTTTTAAACCAATCAATATTTTTTACAAAATGTCTTTTTTCGACTTGTCCATTTTGAAAGGCTTTTAAGAGCCTTTCGATATCCTTAAACGATTCAGAAAACAGTTCTCTTGCAAAATCTGACGCTTGCTCTTGTTTAATTTCAAACGGTGGAATTACTTCTGCAACTGAAATAACCGTAGGCATTTTGTATTCTCCTTAATGTGTGTAAGGGTATTTTTTCCAGTTGCTTTAAAATTATGCGAAGGTTGCACCTTTATAAGTGAACCCGTAAAAAAAAAGTTGCTGGCTTTTTTATTTAAATAACAGCAAAATAGGAATCAAGATAGGAAAAGTTTGAATAATCGTTTAAAATAAAACTATTATTATTATTTTAAGGGGAAATAGATTAATGGTCCAAACAGCGAACCAGCAAGAAACTATACAAACAATAAAAGGTAAAATCATTTCTATATATGAAAACTTAGTTGAAAATAAGGATTACGATCAGGCCGAAAAAATTAAGCAACTTGCAAAAAAAATGGAAAATGGTGAGTACACAATCGCTTTTTGCGGACATTTTTCTGCCGGGAAATCGACGATGATTAACCGATTGATTGGTGAAAATTTACTGCCATCCAGCCCTATTCCCACCAGTGCTAATCTCGTAAAAGTAAAGACCGGTGAAGAATATGCGAAGGTTATTTTCAAAAATGAAAAACCACGCATTTACTTGGCACCGTATGATTATGAATTAGTAAAAAATTATTGTAAAGATGGGGACCAAATTCAGGAAATCGAAATCAGCCACTCTGATTCCGTTTTACCTGCAAATACAGTTATTATGGATACCCCTGGCATCGATTCTGCCGATGATGCTCATAGGATTGCAACAGAATCAGCGCTCCATCTCGCCGATCTTATTTTTTATGTAATGGACTATAACCATGTCCAGGCGGAATTAAATTTTTTATTTACAAAAGAGTTAACAGAAGCAGGAAAAGAAGTCTATTTGGTCATCAACCAAATCGATAAACATAAAGATGAGGAACTGAGTTTCCATGATTTTCAAAAGAGTGTGGTAGATTCGTTCTATTCTTGGGGAGTGAAGCCGGCCCGTATCTTTTATACATCATTGAAAAATCCAAGCCACAGTTTTAATGAATTTAATGAGCTGCAGGAATTTATTTCTAATAAATTAAAGTCCAAAGACCAATTATTAGTTCCTTCAGTTCTTCATTCATTAAAAAAAATAGCAAGGGATCATTTATATCATGCTCGGAAAATAGAAGAAGAAGCACTACAGCCAATATTAGAACCATTAAATGAATTAACCGAAGATGAAAAAAAGGAAATTACGAATGTCTACCGTGAACTCCAAGTGTCTCTTCAGACTATTACGGAGGAAATCGGAAAAACGGAGAAGGATTTTGATCAGGAAATTGCAAAAATATTGAAGAATGCTTATTTAATGCCTTTCCAAACAAGAGAATTAGCAGAGGTTTTCCTTGAATCATTACAGCCGGAATTTAAGGTTGGATTTTTATTCTCTAAACAAAAAACGCACGAAGAAAAAAATGCAAGACTTGGACGGTTTTATGAAGATATGGTTGAAAAAACAAAATCTCAGCTCGAGTGGCATTTACGAGAGTATTTGCTTCGTGTCTTAAAGGATAAAGTTCTTGACCAAAATGAATTGCCGGCTAAAGCTCAGTCTTTCTCAATCCAAATTTCAACCGATTTATTGGTTGATACAGTAAAGCCCGGTGCCAGGATTTCAGGTGAATATGTCCTTCACTACACTGAAGATGTTGCCAATGAAATAAAAAAAATGGCTAGGGAAGAGATAGCAGGATTTAAAGTTTTATTCCTCAAGTCACTTGGTGAAAAAACAGCTAAACAAAAAGAGCTGTATGATAAGGAATTTGCAAGAATTGAACACTATATTACCGCATTAACTGAACTCAATACATTTGAACAGAGAATGAAACTTAAAGAAAAAAGACTAGAAGAGTTACTAACACAAGTAAATATCAAACAGGATGATCATAATCATTTGTTTAGTCAGGCAGTAGAAGAAGTGGAAGTGATTAAAGGTCAGGCTAAGATGAGAGAGCCTGGTAATGAAACCGCCATACCTAAGGTTTCTAAATCTAGTTCTTGTATTCAAAGTCAAAATGAGAAGATCCCTCATGAGAATGATCATTTAAAACAAATGATAGATCGACTCCATAAATCATCCAAGCTTATCAACAATCTTCCAGGTTTTCAAAAGCTAGGTAAGGAGTTAGAGGAAAAAGCTGGGAGGTTGGAGAACAAGGGCTTTACTGTGGCATTATTTGGTGCCTTCAGCGCGGGCAAATCTTCATTTGCTAATGCCTTAATGGGAGAAAAAGTTCTGCCGGTATCTCCTAACCCCACAACAGCGGCAATTAATAAAATTAAACCGGTTACGGAAACGTATCAACACGGAACGGTTCTCGTTAAATTTAAAGAAGCAGCTGCGATGCTGGAGGATTTAAATCGTTCTTTAAAGGTATTTGATTTACAGGCAGTTAATTTTGAAGAAGCTTCTAAGAAAATTGACCTGATCATGGTTCAACAAGGTCAAGAGGGTGTCTTGGAGAAAACCCATTTTGCCTTTTTACAGGCATTTAATAGGGGCTTCGACCCCCATGTAAAACAACTTGGGACAGTCATGGAAACAGATTTAAATGAATTTAGCGATTTTGTCGCTAAAGAAGAGAAATCCTGCTTCATCGAATGGATTGAACTTTATTATGATTGTGAATTAACCCGAAAAGGAGTCACACTTGTTGATACACCGGGCGCCGATTCCATCAATGCCCGTCATACAGGGGTTGCTTTTGAATACATCAAGAACTCAGATGCGATTTTGTTTGTAACCTATTACAATCACGCTTTTTCAAAGGCTGACAGGGAGTTTTTAATTCAGCTGGGCAGGGTGAAAGATTCATTTCAGATGGATAAAATGTTTTTTATTATTAATGCCATTGACCTTGCTGATAGCGAAGAGGAGAAAGAGACAGTTTCTGCATATGTAAAAGAACAGCTAGTTAAATACGGAATCAGAAATCCACATCTATTTTCTTTATCAAGTCTGCTGGCAATTAATGAAAAAATCCAAGAAACAAAAGAGTCTCACTCAGGAATGTTCGCATTTGAGCGTGCGTTTTATCAATTTATTTCGAATGACTTAACAGAAATGGCCATAAACGCTGCAGGAAATGAATTAAGGCGTGTTCAAGAATTAGTTATAAAACTGATTCATAATGCACAGGAAAACAAGACCATTAAAGAGCAAAAGCGACTCGATATTGAACAGCAAAAAACAATGATTGAAGGACTATTAGAAAAAGCTGATGTGGAAAGCTTACAGAATCGCTTGTTCCAGGAATCCGAAGAGCTTATATTTTACATTAAGCAAAGAGTATTTCTTCGGTTCAACGATTTCTTTAAAGAGGCCTTTAATCCGGCAACGCTTAGAGATGATGGACGCAATTTGAAAAAAGCTGTACAAACGGCTTTGGATGAATTCCTGGAAAGTCTCGGTTTTGATTTTGCTCAGGAGATGAGAGCCACAACCGTTCGTCTAGATAGATTTGCAGAAAAGTTACTGTCTGATTACCAGAAATCTTTCATTCACGGCTTACATGAAATCAATGAAGATCTTTCGTATTCTAATTTTGAAACGGAACATGAAGGAAAGATAGACTTCGATTCTGCCTTTAAAAATATAAATAAACAATCGTTTTCAAAAGCTTTGTCCTATTTTAAAAATCCGAGATCATTTTTTGAAAAAAATGAAAAGAAATTCATGAGTGATGCACTTTATAACACGTTATCACAAGAAGCAGACGAGTATTTAAGCAATGAAAAAAATCGGATGAATAGCTTTTATGCCCAAGTTCTAACGAATGAATTTAATAGGTTATTGACCGAAATATCTGTGCAGACGGAACATTTTTATTTAAGTCTCCTTTCAGCATTAGATGGTGGTGTTTCATTAGATCAGTTAATTCAAATTCAGCAAAAGTTAGAAGGATTTTAATTAAAGAGGGGGAGCTAAAATGAAATTCGTTCTCGACAAAGAATGGCTGCTGAAAAATGTAAACGAAAATAACGTAAGGATTGTGGACTGTCGCTTTTCACTGGCAGAACCGGAAAAAGGCAGAAAGGAGTATGAAAATAGTCATATTCCCGGAGCGGTCTTTTTTGATCTTGAAAAAGACTTTTCCGGTGCTGTCGGTGAGCACGGCGGAAGACATCCATTGCCAAATGTAGATGAGTTTGTGGGAAAGCTGGAGCAAGCTGGCATTGATGAGCATACGCTTGTAGTTGCATATGATAATGGTGAAGGAGCCTACTCTGCTCGTTTTTGGTGGCTTCTGCATTATCTTGGTCATGAAAAAGTGTACGTGCTTAATGGGGGATTTAAAGGCTGGAATGAAGCGAATTATCCAGTATCCACAGATTTACCTATTTTTGATAAGAAAGATTTTCAGGTCAACATCCATTCAGAATTATTAGCAGATATGGAAGAAGTGAGAAAAGCTTCATTGGACCGTACAAGTAAAGTGATTTTAATTGATTCACGAGAGGAAAAAAGATATCTGGGGATTGAGGAACCAATTGACAAAAAAGCAGGACATATTCCAGGAGCTATTAACAAGCCATGGTTCGAGGGCCTCCGTGATGGTCAATATAAAATGGCCGATGAGCAAAAACAAAGGTTTTCAGAAATTGACTTGGAAAAACAGGTTATAGTTTATTGCGGCTCAGGTGTGACGGCAGTTCCCAATTATTTGTCGCTGAAAGAGGCAGGATATCAAAATGTAAAGCTTTATGTTGGAAGTTTTAGTGATTGGATTTCCTTTGAGGAAAATGATGTAAAATAAATTTTCACTCTCCAACTTATGATATAATGTAAAACGTGTTGTTTTTAGGACACTATAAGGAGGACTAAAAATTGGAAAATCAAAAGCCTTCGCTTATGCTTGTTGATGGAATGGCTCTGTTATTCCGTGCTTTTTATGCTACGGCCGTTACAGGGCAATTTATGATAAATTCAAAAGGAATTCCGACCAATGGAATCCATGGTTTTGTTAAGCATTTATTTACTGCAGTCTCATCCTTTAAGCCAACACATGTTGCAGTTTGTTGGGATATGGGCAGTAAAACCTTTCGTACTGAAATTTTCTCAGATTATAAGGGGAATCGCGGAGAAGCACCTGTCGAACTTATACCTCAATTTGATTTAGTAAAAGAGGTGGTAGCTTCGTTTGATATACCTAATATCGGATTAGCGGGCTATGAAGCAGATGACTGCATTGGAACTATTGCTAATCAAGCCAAAAATGATGCCAATGTTTCAATTTTAACTGGTGATCAAGATATTCTACAGTTACTTGAAGAGAATATTTCAGTTATTTTGTTGAAAAAGGGGTATGGCAATTACCTAGTTCATACACCTGAAACCTTTTTTGAAGAAAAAGGGATTAAACCTAGGCAAATGATTGATTTAAAAGCCTTAATGGGTGACCCAAGTGATAATTACCCGGGTGTAAAAGGAATTGGAGAAAAAACAGCCCTCAAGTTGTTACAGGAATTCGAACATGTTGAAGGGATTATTTCCAATTTAGATCGCCTTTCAAAATCGAATAAGACAAAAATCGAACAGGATTTAGATATGCTTCATTTATCGAGAATATTGGCTGAAATTAAATGCGATGTTCCTGTTAGCTGCGCCTTAGAAGAGGCCGGGCTTAGAATTGAAAAGGAAAAAGTAATGAATAAACTAATGGAATTAGAGCTTCGCGGCTTGCAACGAATCCTGCCATTAGATGAAGCAATTATTTCATGAGTAAGGGTTGTCTCAATATGAGACAGCCTTTTTCTATATAAACTAAAAGAGAGTTGTGCCTATACCATTTCATATTCATTTGAATATATATTATGATAAATGACCAGAAAATGAGTGTAGGTGGAAAGGTAATGGATGAAAGGTGTATTGGCATTTTTTTATCTAGGCATGAATGGAAGAGACTAATTCAAAAGCAGACGGACAATTGTCAGGACGCCATATTTTATCAATATGCCAAAAGAGGCGAAGAATTAGATATTGAAGTTTTATTTTTTAATAGTGACCATCTTGTATCACATGAGCTTAAGGGTAATGCACTATGTATAAAAGATAATACAATAATTGAAAAAGGTTTTGTTAGAATTCCTTCAATTGTTTATAATTCAATAAAATATAATCGAAAAAAAATGATCAGAAATATTATAGATCTCGCACAGAATCCAGGATTTTACGTTATAAATGAACGAAATAATATTAAGAAAAAACATTTATTTGATTTACTTGAAACTCAAAAGGAATTACAGCAATATATTGCAAAAGAAGAACAGCAGACTATTGCACCTATTATCTTTCAAGTAGTCGGACAAAAGGGAATTCGCCATAAATGGAAACTTCCCATTTTATATGCAAAGGATTCGGATAACAAAATTTTTTCATTTGATGAAGCCTATAATATTATCTTCAATAAAAAAATAAAAAAGGAAGAATTAAAAGCTGAAATCTATAAGGTTAGTCAAAAGATTTTAAAAATCCTCCATTATTACTACCCCGGGGAGATTGAAATAGGTCTTCAATTTATCATTAAGGATACTGGGGAAATACAACTGAAATCCACAAATTCCATTTTTACCATTGTTAAAGACTTGCATCAATGGAACGACAAATTATACAGGAAAATTGTTAATTGGCCGATTGATCTGGCGAATTCTATCCGTATAATTAAAGGACAGAAAAAAGATCTCATTTTACGAAATTCACTAATTGACGATATAGGAAAAAATGAACTAAAGGATGATACTTCAAATAAGGTGAATTTTTCTAAAGAAGCTTACTCGAAAAAAATGAACTTTTGGGTAAAATTTAAAACCTTTCAAGATAATGAGATGACAATTAAAATACCTGATCGGGTTGGTAACCTATTGCAAAAATCACCAACCAGTATAAAATTGGGCGTTAAAGAAGAGCCTTGCCAATGTATCGTATTTAAAGATGCAATACCATTAAGAAATAATTCTTACCACCAGCCAATCGATATTTTTATCTCCGAATCTCTTGTAAATAAAATGCATTTGCCGTTGGATTTGGTTTATCAAATTCAATTTTCTAATAAGAAGGCCGTAATTGGTCCCACAATCGGCTTTTTATTAGGGGAAAAAAATCAACTATATAACTTGTCATATATGGAGAAATATTGTGATCGCTTTGGTGAATATGATACATTTGGAGGATTAACAATTGCCTTTTCCCCGCGGTCAGTGGATTGGAATGAAAAAATTGCTTACGGGATGATTTACGATCCATTAACAAAGGAATGGCGATATGATTCCGCCCCAATCCCCTCGGCGATTTACAGAAGAAATTTTCATCAAAATAAAGAAAGTATAAAACGCCTAATCGAATGGACGGAAGGCAATTTATTTAATTCTTACCATTTCAAAAAATCAGACCTGTTGTTATTAAAAAACGAGCCCGAAATAAAAGATCATTTACCGACAACCTTTCTATTACAGAGTATCGATGATTTAATTGATTTTATAAACAAAAAACAAAAAATCATCTTAAAACCGGTAAGCTTATCCCGTGGGCGAGGAATCTTCATTTTAGAAAAAAACCTAAAGACCGGAAAGGGCTTTATTTTATACGACTATCGGAATAATTCGCGAATTGAACACATTATCCTTGATAGGGCTGAATTAGAGGAGAGTTTGGATAATTTTGGCATTCTTACTCAAGGGTATTTATTTCAAACATATATCCCCCTTTTAAAAGTAAATAATCGCGCCTTTGATGTCAGGGTTGTTATGCAGAAATACAATAAAATGAAATGGAAATGCTCAGGAATAGAATGCAGAGTTGCCCGTGAAAATGATGACCTTACCAATATAGCAAGGGGCGGTGAGGGAATGTCCTTGGAGACAGTGTTAAAGAAATCGACACAGGGTCTTTCCTATTCAAACGTCTATAAAAGTATTATCAAGCTATGTCAAAGCTTTTGTTATTTAATGAATAAAGGTGATGAGCACTTTGCTGAATTTGGGTTAGATATTGCTTTGGATGAAAATGGTTTTCCGTGGATTTTAGAAGCAAATATTTATCCGAGTTTTAAAGGGTTCAAGGAATTGGATTATGAGACGTATTTAAAAATTCGATATCAACCACTTTTTTATGCAGTACAAATTCAAGGGTTTAAGATTCTTGATAGTGCTGTGAAAAATAATAGCAATTCCGTTGGTAAATTCCTTTTTTAAATTAATATACCGGCTGTCTCGTCAAGGGACAGCCATTTTTCGTTATTTCGTATTTTTCTTTTTGGCAGCATTTTCTAATTTGCTCTTTGGTTCCTCAGCAAATTCGGCATCATGTCCATATCCTTGAGGATTTACCCCCGGAGCTTTCACACCGCGGTTTCTATTTTGGTTTTTACTCAACTCTAATCACCTCCTGTGTTGTTAGTATTTCCAATGGGAATAATAAAACTCGGGATTTCGAAAACTAACGGCAGGGGTGATCAGATGAACAAAGGTGTTTATTTAGCACTATTCAGCATTGGACTGGCACAAGGGATGAAAATTCCGATTCATTATTATAAAAAGAAGGAATGGCGGCCTGACCTTTTTTTCGAAACAGGCGGTATGCCCAGCTCACATTCGGCCGGAGTATCTACGCTTACAACGTATATTGCACTAAGGCAAGGATTGCCCACGTTTGATTTTGCGCTATCGCTTATTTATGGGTTAATTGTTATGTACGATGCTCAAGGCATTCGCCGTCAAACTGGTGAACTTACCTTAAAGGTAAATACGATGAATGATTTAATGGAGAAAATTCGAAAAGAGGAAACGGTGGAATTTAAACAAAATGCACCAAAAAGATTAAAAGAAATGTTGGGGCACCGGCCGGAAGAAGTAGTCGGGGGTGCATTAATAGGCGTGTTAATTGGAATTGCAGGTCATATGTTTACGAAAAAGGATAGAAATTGGTGGAATTTTAAGTTAAGATTTTAAAGGGATGTTGAAGATTGTATGGAGAGGGATGTATTGGTCTGTGCGGACAGTGGAAGAATTTTTGCACTACTTGCAAGGAAAAGGATTTCAATTTCAAGAGGATGCGATTGGTTTTATTTACTTTGGGAAACATTACACAAATGCTCCCGATGAAATGATTAATACTGCAATTGAGCTGACATTAAAGGCACAAAAAAGCTTTGATGGCAGTTTTTATGTCTCATTACTTGAAACATTAATGTTAAACAGGATAAAGTCAAGAAAAGATGCGATAAAATTTGTCAAAGAGAAAGAATTAATGGTAATATAGGCCTAAGAAAAAACTCCCTTTCAAACCGAAAAAGGGAGTTTTTTAACGAAGGGATTATCCCTCCAAGCTGTTATTTTTCCTTAATAATGGAATTTTTCCCGTTGGAAGCTCCGCAAAGACCATTCCGGCAAAGATGAGCAAACAGCCAAATAATGCACTATAAGATAAGTGGTCATGTGCCCCAAAATAACCTGTGATTGCCGCAAAAACAGGTTCCATTGCAAAAATTAAGGCAACCCTGGTTGCTGAGGTGTACTTTTGAAAATTCGTTTGGACAAAAAAAGCAATCGCGGTTGCAAAAACGCTTGTTATGATTAAGGCAATTAATACATCGTGTGATAGCAATACCATTACATTAAACGACTTTTTCCAATCCTCAAAAAGAAAAGCGGAAACCATTGAAAAACAAGCAACAGTTGATATTTGAATGACGGTTAATAATAAGGTTGGATACTTACTGCTATATTTTCCTGTGAAAATAATTTGCAAAGCAAAGCTAATCGCACAAATAAACACAAAGCCATCGCCCATATTTAAGCCCGTGACATCTGTCATTGTTAACAGGAAAAGACCTACTGTCGCAGTCAAAACACCAAAAATCGCATTTTTACTTGGATATTGTTTGAATAAAAATAATGAAAACATGGGAACAAAAATAACATTTAGGCCTGTAATAAAACCTGCTTTAGATGTTGTTGTATATAATAAGCCAATGGTTTGAGTCGCATAACCAAGGAAAAGCCAAAATCCGATGAAAACTCCTGAAAGGACTAATTTGACATTCAAAAGCTTTAGCTGTTTCCTCTCAAATATGAAAAGACAGACAATGAGCAAAATAGCTGCGGCTAAAAAACGAATTCCGTTAAAAGAAAACGGTTCCAGCAAATTTATCGCATTTTGAACTAAAACAAACGTAGTTCCCCAAACTACTGTGACAAGAAGCAAGATGATATCTGCAAAAATAGGTTTTTTCATTGTGACTAGTGTTCCCCCAATGTGTTTTTTCGAATGGCCAATCTTGCAAGCTCATCCGCAACTTTATTTTCTATACTAGGAATCCATTTTATAAAAAATAAATCAAACTTATTTGATAGTTGTAATGCCGTTTCTAATAAAGGGATATAGAGCTTATTTTTAACAAATTCTTTTTCGATAGCCTTATTTACTAATTCTGAATCCGTTCGAAACGAGACCAAAGTGTTTGAAAACCCTTTGTCTAAACATATTTCTAATGCTTTGATCAAAGCATGATATTCTGCCTCATGATTGGACATGATTCCAAGAGGGATTGAATATTTTTCAACTGTCCCATTACCTTTTATAAAAATTCCCGCACCGCTTGGCCCGGGATTACCTGCACTAGCTCCGTCAATATATACTTCAATCAAAGCGGTATCCTCCATGTAAGTAGTTCCTAAAAAAGTTTATCATATTTTAACACTTTCATGGAGGAATAGATTAATTCTATACCAACATTAAAAAAACTGGGTATGATAAGAATAACGGACTAAACATAGTATAGTTAGAAAGTACGTTTGATCGTGCAGCATTACAAAATACCAAAAAAATCGAAATTTTTTCAAGAGAGGCTGGCAAAAATGAAATATAGGCTTGAATGGAAGCATCAATTTAAAGGAAGCGAAAAAATTCAGCTCTCTTCTGAATGGGTTTCCGGTGAAATAGCAATCCAAGCAGGAGAAGAGCTTGAAAAGTCGGGTAAAGCAAGTGACCTGTATTTTTATGATGAAAAAGGGACATCTTGGATTTTAAGGGAAATGAAGAAGCTGTTAACTGAAATTGAGGAAGACCCTCATGAAATTACTGTTTATTTTGATGGCGGGTTTCAAAAGGAAACGAATCAGGCCGGCCTTGGTGCAGTGATTTTTTTCAAACAAGGGAAAAAGAAATACCGTATACGCGCCAATGAACGAATTGATCAAATGGAAACGAATAATGAAGCAGAATATGCCGCTTTTTACTATTGCTTAAATATTTTAGAGGATTTAGGGGTTCATCATCTTTCTTGTGAATTTAAAGGTGACTCCCAAGTGGTATTAAAACAGCTAGAAGGCGAATGGCCATGCTATGAAGAAGCACTAAATCGCTGGCTTGATAGGATTGAGGAAAAGATAAAAGCACTCGGGATTGAACCGAAATATACGGCAGTTTCAAGGAAGGATAACAAAGAAGCTGATAAATTGGCCACCCAAGCATTAGAAGGTAAGGAAATTTTCGCAAAAACGTTAATCTTATAAGAAACGGGGTGCCAAACTTAGTGAAAAATTCAGACAGAAGGGAACTGTTAAGTATTGTTGAAACCTTAATGGGTGAATACTGCGAGGGATGTTTTCTGCACCGGCATTTGAAAAAAGAAGGAGGCAGGAGATTGGCACACCGTTTTTGCATAACACAATGTACGGTTGGAGAAAAGCTACAGGAATATGGGAAAAAGCTGTCATAAACAAAAGTTCTTTTTATGAAAAAATGATCAAATAAAAAGGCTAACGAATTTCGTAAGCCTTTGATTGGTCATTATAATTTAAGGATTAAAGCTTTACTACGTTAGCGGCTTGTGGTCCACGGTTTCCTTCAACGATTTCGAAAGAAACTTCTTGGCCTTCTTCTAATGATTTAAAGCCTTCACCTTGGATCGCGCTGAAGTGTACGAATACATCGTCGCCGCCTTCAACTTCGATAAAACCGAAACCTTTTTCGTTGTTAAACCATTTTACTTTACCGTTTTGCATGTACTTCTTCCTCCTAAACCTTTCAAGGCACTTCTTACTAAGTGCCAAGTTTAAATATTATCATGTTTCAAAGCTAGCATAATAAATACTATTTTCATTGTTACATGACGATTTAAATATACATCAATGATTTTGGACAGTCAAGGAATGTAAACGGTTTTTTAACCAAAAAAATGAAGGATTTGCATAATTTTTTATAAATTCTGATTTTTTTAGTAACGTAACATAAAATCCTCGTTCTCTCATATGTTTAATTAAATAAATTTACATGTAGAGGGTGGGGTCCGGGTGTACCGATTTTCAATTATGGGGGAGGAATGGATTTTAAGATTCTCACCGCATGTGTTAATGGATTCAGATGAAAAACAGGAAATATTAATGTCATTACTCCATATTGGTAATGATTTGTCGGCTTTTTCACATGGAGCTGCATTTCTTATGTTTTCGAAGAAAATTGGAGCCATTGTTTTTGATGTCGAAAGAATACCATCCTTTATTTTGACCGTTTCAAATATTATCCCTGAAGAAAATTGGTATAATCAGAATTCGCCTTTAAAACCATTAAAGAAAATATAAAGCCTTCTATCCCTTTCAGTCTCCATATTTGCTGAAAGGGATTTGTTTTGTTGTTTTTATTACCTCTTTACGATTAATGGACAGAATGGGTAAAATGGTATCCGGGAAGCTTTAAAAAAAGAGGAGCAATCATTATGAAATTAATTATTGCCGAAAAACCGGATCAAGGATCTACGCTGGCTTCAATTTTTAAGCATAAAAAACAGAATGGTTTTATTGAAATTTTTCCTAATGAGATATTTAACAACGGTGCCTATGTAACTTGGGCAATAGGACATCTCTGTCAACTAGTTTCACCTGAAAAGTATCAGTCGAGCTGGAAGAAATGGTCATTAGAAACGTTACCGATGATTCCTGAACATTTTGAATACGAGGTAACAAAAGAAAAAGCAAAGCAATTTGCCGTAATCAAAAAACTGGTTTCGAATCCCTCGGTCACAGAAATCATTCATGCCGGCGATGCAGGAAGAGAAGGAGAATTAATCATTCGGAATATTCTCAAGTTAACAAGATGCCGTAAGCCGATGAAAAGACTATGGATCTCTTCTTTAACCCCAAATGCTATCAGTGAAGGGTTTAAAAAGCTTTTGGATGAAAATGATACACGAAGCTTATATTTCGAGGCCTATACTAGAGCCTGCTCGGATTGGGTCGTTGGCATGAATGCCTCAAGACTCTATAGTTTACTTCTTCAAAAACAAGGGTTTTCTGATGTTTTTTCTGTTGGAAGGGTGCAGACTCCAACCCTCGCCCTCATTGTTAAAAGGGAAATGGAGATTGAGAATTTTAAGTCTGAGCCCTTTTGGGAGGTCATTGCTCATTTTTTAATAAATGGCAAAAAATATACCGGAAAGTGGCAGAATGATGGAGAAACTCGTGTCAAAACAAAGGAATTAGCTGAAAAAGTGGCAGCTTTCTGCCGGGAAAAAGCTGCTGAGGTCGCTGAGGTTCATTCGGAAAGAAAGGAATTTTTACCTCCTCTGCTTTATAATTTATCTGCCTTACAGGCTGAAGCGAATAAGCGTTTTAAATTCTCACCGAAAAAAACTCTGGATGTTCTTCAAAAACTCTACCAAAAAGGAAATGTTTCATATCCTCGTTCGGATTCGCGTTACGTTACAAAAGAAGAGGCTAATACGTTCCCGGATATTCTTAATAAATTAAGTAAAATAAAAGATTATGAAACATATTTTCCATTACCGGTCAGCTCACTTATGGATAATAAAAGATATGTGAATGAAAAAAAAGTTACTGACCACTATGCCATTATTCCAACCGATCAAATACCGAATGTCGCTAAACTAGGTCCGGACGAACGGAAAATCTACGATTTAGTCGTTACAAGTTTAATTGCTGCTCATTATAATAAAGCAGTGGCGGAATATACGACTGTTACGACTCTGGTAGATGGACGTGCTGCCTTTATTTCAAAAGGTAAGGTTCAATTAGAAGAGGGATGGAGAAAAGTCATCCATCAGAAGGACCATGATGATGAACCATCACTGCCTTCACTCTCAGAAGGAGAGCCGGGACTAACGAAAAAAGTAGAGATTAAAGAAAGTCAGACTCAGCCTCCAAAACGCTATACCGAAGGTCAGTTGATTACCTTAATGAAAACTGCCGGAAGGCATATCGAAGATAAGGAGCTTGAGAAAATACTTACGAAGACTGAGGGTTTAGGGACAGAGGCAACAAGAGCAGGAATAATTACGATGTTAAAAGATCGTCTTTATATTGACGTCAACAAGAATTTAGTGTACGCAACGGCAAAAGCAAGAATTCTGATTGAAGCAATAGGTCAAGAAATTCTTGCCTCCCCGGAAATGACTGCCAAATGGGAACAGAAGCTAAAAGAAATATCTGAAGGGACTGCTTCGCCAAAGCATTTTATGGAACAAACACAAAAAATGGTCATGCATTTAATTTCATCGGGAATTGGCCAATCTGCAAATTGGACATTTACTGAAGAGGTCCGGGAAAGCTTTTCGCCCGGGAAAAAGAAAACAAGGACATTTACAAAACTGGGACCTTGTAAAAAATGTGATGGTTCGATTGTCGATAAAGGCAGTTTTTATGGCTGTACAAATTATAAAAATAATAAATGTGACTTCACTATTTCCAAAAAAATATTAGGAAAAAATATTACCCAAAAGAACATTAAATTGCTGCTTTCAGAAGGAAAATCCGAGCTGATTGAGGGCTTTACTAATAATGATAAAACCTTTAATGCAAGGCTTTTCTTAGATGAAAAGGAACAAAAAGTCAGGTTTTTATTTGAAGAAGTGCATTTAAAATAATGTAACCCATCTTTAAGTTTGGGGTTTTATTAATTGAAGGTAAAGTGATAAAGCACCTTGTCACTAAAATTTTTATATAGTACACTTTTAATGATTATTTTTAATGGAGGGTACGGGATGCCAACACCTAGTATGGAAGATTATATTGAACAAATTTATATTTTGATTGAAGAAAAAGGATACGCTCGAGTCTCTGATATCGCTGAAGCGTTATCTGTTCATCCCTCCTCAGTAACTAAAATGGTTCAAAAACTAGATAAAGATGAGTATTTGGTATATGAAAAATATAGAGGACTTATTTTAACATCGAAAGGTAAAAAGATTGGAAGCCGTTTGGTTTATCGGCATGAACTGCTTGAACAGCTGCTGAAAATTATCGGTGTAAAAAGTGAAAATATTTATAATGATGTAGAGGGAATTGAACACCATTTGAGCTGGGATTCAATTGATCGTATCGGCGATCTTGTCCAGTTTTTTGAAGAGGACCAGTCCCGCATCGAGGCATTAAAAGACATACAAAAACAAAATGAAAATGAATAAAAAGCAAGCACCTGGCGATATTGCCAGGTGCTTATTAAAATAAGTTTGGATAATGATCAAATGATTGTTCCATATCAGGCATTAAATATACAATGCCATCAATATCTACTTTCGCATGTACTCCATCAAGCAATCCGCCTTCCGCTTCCATTAAAGCTTTTCGATAAGAAATTACTCGGCCTTCAGAAGTTACAAAGCTAATAATATCCCCAAAATGATTTCGATGAATGGCAACTAATTTTTCCACAGCGAATCCTCCCTTTCACATTTATTCTTTCTACATTGTACGAATAATAAACAAAAAGTGAATTGGGTTTTTATATTGAAGAAAGAAAAGGGCGGATCCTCAATACGGTCCGCCTCATCGCTTTATTCCCATATAAATGGAGTTTCCTGATAAACATAATAATTTAGCCAGTTAGAAAAGAATAAATGGCCATGGGATCGCCAACGATTTATTGGCGGCTCGCTTGGATCATTATTAGGAAAATAGTTTTCAGGTATATGAATTTTCAGTCCTTTATTGACATCTCTTGTATATTCTTGTGCTAATGAATCAGATTCGTATTCCAAATGTCCCGTTATCATAACATGTTTCCTGTCACGGGATGCAATCAATAATGCCCCTGCCTCTTCTGAAGCAGCTAACAGCTTTAATTTAGGATTTTTTTTAATTTCTGCAATGGATACATCTGTATAACGGGAATGCGGAGCATAAAATTGATCATCAAAGCCCCGTAAAAGAATATCATTTTGTTCAAAAATCCTGTGTGAATAAATCCCAGAGCATTTTCGCGTCAGTTCAAATTTATCAATGTCATAATGATAATAAAGTGCGGCCTGTGCTCCCCAGCAAATATGTAATGTCGAGGTAACATTGGTTTTAGACCAGTCCATAATTTCTTTTAACTCATCCCAATATTTTACTTGCTCGAATTCTAATAACTCAACAGGAGCACCCGTTATGATCATGCCGTCAAATTTATGATTTTTGATATCAGAAAAGGTAGTATAAAACTGTTCTAGATGCTGTTTACTTGTATGGGTAGATTCATAAGAATTGGTCTTTAAAAATTTCACATTGATTTGCAGTGGCGTATTTCCCAAGTGTCGTAAGAGTTGGGTTTCCGCTATTTCCTTTTCAGGCATTAAATTTAAAATGAGAATATTTAATGGCCTTATATCTTGACAATTTGCTCGTTCATCGTCCATGATGAAAATATTTTCCAGTTCTAAAATTTCTCGTGCCGGTAAAAGCTTCGGTATATTAATAGGCAAGTGACCATCTCCTTTTTTTCAAATTAATAAAAATAATATAATACATTTAATAGCCGTTAGGGATATTAAAATTTGATATTTTTTAAAATTCGATCATTAACATTATAAACATAATAATAAATTCAGAAAAGGTATATAATTTGTTCAAAATTAAATATCTTAACAAATTCCTGATTTGTTACAATAATATTGCGAGTTTTTATTTTAAAAGAAATGTGGGGGATTAAGTTGGAAATGAAAACAACAGTTAAGTCCGACATTGAAATTGCACAAAAATCAACAATGAAGCCGATTGTTGAAATTGCTAATAAAGTGGGCTTAGGGGAAGATGACCTCGAGCTTTTTGGAAAATACAAAGCGAAAATTTCAAATGAAGCTTTAGTGAAAATAAAAACAAAGGATAGTGGCAAAATCATTCTTGTCACTTCAATAAATCCTACACCTGCCGGAGAGGGGAAGTCTACCATAACGGTCGGGCTTGGTGATGCCTTTAATCGTATTGGAAAAAAAGTAATGATTGCCATGCGTGAACCTTCATTAGGACCTACAATGGGTATTAAAGGCGGGGCAACCGGAGGTGGATATTCTCAAGTACTGCCGATGGAAGATATTAATTTGCATTTCACTGGCGACCTGCATGCTATTACCACTGCCAATAATGCACTTGCAGCATTACTTGATAATCATATACAACAAGGAAATGAGCTTCAAATTGATCAAAGGCAGATCGTATGGAAACGGGCGGTTGATTTAAATGATAGAGTACTACGAAAAGTCATCATCGGTCTTGGCGGGCCACTTCAAGGAGTTCCGCGGGAAGATGGTTTTGATATTACAGTAGCATCAGAAATTATGGCTGTATTATGTTTGGCTTCAGATTTAAAGGATTTAAAATTACGATTATCAAGAATGGTTATTGCCTATAATTATAAAAAGGAACCTGTAACCGTTGGTGATCTTGGAGTTGAAGGCGCTTTAACACTTATACTTAAAGAGGCAGTAAAACCGAATCTGGTCCAAACCATCGAACATACTCCTGCGCTTGTACATGGCGGTCCGTTTGCCAATATTGCTCACGGGTGCAATAGCGTAATCGCTACCCTTACAGCCTCCAAATTAGCTGATTATGTCATTACCGAAGCAGGATTTGGTGCAGATCTAGGAGCGGAGAAGTTTTTACATATTAAATCACGAAGTGCGGGCATTAAACCGGAAGCAGTTGTCATTGTCGCAACGATCAGGGCTTTAAAAATGCATGGAGGGGTTCCGAAAGCGGAGTTATCTCAAGAAAACATCCCTGCTCTTACCCTTGGGTTTGCGAACCTGCAAAAACATATTGAGACAATCAAAAGCTTTGGTTTGCCAATTGTTGTTGCCATCAACAAATTCATTACTGACACCGATCAGGAGGTAAATACCTTACTCGAATGGTGCAATCGAGAGAATGTCCCTGCAGTCTTAACTGAAGTTTGGGAAAAGGGTGGAGAAGGCGGAATTGAGCTGGCAGAAATGCTTTTGAAGGTCATTGAAGAGGAAGAAAACAAGTTTTATCCTTTATACGACATATCAGATTCGATTGATAAAAAAGTCCGAATCATCGTTCAAAAGGTTTATGGTGGAAAGGATGTCGAGTTTTCCCAAAAGGCAAAAAAACAACTTATTGAATTTGAACAATTTGGTTGGTCCAATTTGGCTGTTTGTATGGCTAAATCACAGTATTCCTTATCTGATGATCCAACGAAATTAGGCAGACCGGTTGATTTTACTGTCACTGTTAGAGAATTTAAACCATCCATTGGTGCAGGATTTATTGTTGCTTTGACAGGAGAGGTTATGACAATGCCAGGTCTTCCGAAAAAACCGGCTGCATTAAATATGGATGTAGATGAAAACGGAAATGCAATAGGCCTGTTCTAAAGAATTGAGGTGAAACCTGTGTTTGATCCAACAGCCTTTGATAACATGAAAGTGGTCATTGAGGGTGCTTTATACGATATGGACATTAGTGGAGAAATTATCATTATTGACCGAAACGACATCATGAATATGGCAAAATTGTCGCGCCGGTTTGATATTTGTTTTACACTCCCAAATAGTGAAAGAATTCCTGTTTCGGCTAAAATAGAAATGGAAGCGCATCTCATCAATTTGGCAGCGGAACTTCTTACCGTTCCGCAAACTGAAAATGAAGGAGGATGCCAAGTAAGATTGCAATTCTTCATTGAACACGCCGAAAACAAAGAGAATTACCCAACTATACAGAAAATCTTTATGGATATCTGGGGAGAAACAAGAAAAATTAATCAGTCGGTTCAATATCATCCCTTATCAAATGAAAAAAAGATAAAGAATAGTATAACTGTTGAATTTGACCGATTAATTAGTGAAGAGCAATTGGATGATTTGGTTGAAATGACTGATTTTATGATTACCACCTTAAAACAATTGCAATCTTGCAAAAGTATTATTAATTAATTTTTACAATGATAGGAGGCTGACTCAGTCAGCCTATTCACATATAAATGTAGAATGTTTACATTATCCTGTTTTAAAGCTACGTTAAGTATAAGTTCCAGAAACGGGAAAGCTTTAATCCTATTCATGAAGGGGAGATGACGTTGGTCAGAACGGCGTGGGTAACGGATAGTACGGCTTATTTAGATGAAGAATTAAAAAATCATCCTGATTTATACATAGTGCCGCTAACGATTTTACTTGATGATGAAGAATTTTCTGATGGCATTGATTTAACTGCCGAGCAGCTATTTTTAAGGTTGAAGCAATTGAAAACCCCTCCCAAAACTTCACAGCCTTCCATGGGTGCTTTTCATTCCTTATATGAACAACTTTCAAAGGACTACGACCAAATCGCAGCCGTTTTATTGTCCGGAAAATTAAGCGGTACGGTATCCTCTAGTGAGCAAGCAGCAAAGCTCGTGTCTATCCCTGTTAAAACGTTTGATTCTAACATCCTGACTTATCCAATGACAGCGTTACTTAAAACGGGCATGAAATGGATGCAAGATGGTATAAGCCTTGATCAAGTAATAGACCGTCTCGAAACGATTCGTGCCACGAATGAGACGTATGTTCTGGTGGGCAGTTTAGAACAGCTGCATCGCAGCGGCAGGATGTCAGGGATTCAATTCTTTCTAGGGAGTATGTTAAATATAAAGCCCATTATTACCTTCGATGATGGAGCATTAAAGGTAAAAGACAAGACAAGAAGTGAGAAAAAAGCAAAAGAGAAGATTGTTGAATATTTACGATTATCCTATGAAACTCATCGATTTAAAGAAGTCTATATCATGTATGGTCTACATGAAGTACAGGCTTTTCATTGGCGGGATGAGCTGAAGGAACAATTTCCGCAGCTGGAGTTTATTTGCTGTCCGCTCGGAGCAGTGATAGGTGTCCATGCAGGAGAAAATACACTGGGAATCAGCTGGTTTACTGGCATACAGTAATGTAACCTCGATTATTTGAGGTTTATTTTTTTTCTAATCAAATTAATGTTTTTTAATAGTTACTTTTTTCATGATAAAATAGCATGGATGAAAGAAGGTGCTCTTAAAATGAAACAACAAATAATAGAACAAACAGAAACGTATGTCCGTAGCGAATTAGGAGAAGATGCCACCGGCCATGATTGGTATCATGTAGACCGTGTACGTAGGAATGCTTTACATATTTGTATCCAAGAAAAGGCAGGAGATCCGTTCGTAATCGAAATGGCGGCACTCCTTCATGATATATCTGATGAAAAACTTAATGAAAGTGCCGCAAAAGGGGAAGTAAAACTGGACACTTTTTTAAAAACTATTTCTTTAACTTCAGAACAGGTAGATCATATCAAACAAATTATTGCTTCCATATCCTATAAGGGCGGCCGGCAAACGGAACTAATATCAGATGAGGCAAAAATCGTTCAGGATGCAGACCGTTTAGACGCAATTGGAGCGATTGGAATTGCCAGGGCATTTGCCTACGGCGGAAAAAAAGGACAGCCTATATACGATCCGGCTATCAATGTCAGGGAAGAAATGACCTACGAAGATTATCGTAACGGAAAATCTTCAAGTATCAATCATTTCTATGAGAAGCTGCTTAAATTAGAGGGCTTGTTGAATACAGATACGGCAAAGAGGTTGGCTGAGAGCCGACAAAAAATAATGGAAGACTTCCTGCTGCAATTTTCTCAAGAATGGAATGGTCAATTACTATGAAAATGCTAACGGTTGAAAATGTTTCAAAAACCTATGGAGAAAAACAATTATTTAATGATATATCCTTTACAATTGCCGAAAAAGAACGTATTGGCCTTATTGGGGTCAATGGAACGGGAAAATCCTCACTGCTGAAAATTATAGCAGGCAGAGATCTACCTGATGATGGTAAAATTATCGCTGGAAAAGACTATTCGATATCCTTTTTAGACCAACAGCCGGAGTTCGATCCCGAAAGAACGGTTCTGGAACAAGTTTTTAGCGGTGAAGCTCCGATTTTACGGCTGATGCGTGAATATGAAAAAACCCTTTTAATACTTCATGCTGCACCGAATGATTCAAAAGTACAGGAACAGCTCTTTCAATTACAAAAACAAATGGATTCACTAGATGCCTGGGATGCCAGTACGAATGCAAAATCGATTTTAATGAAACTAGGAATTGAAGATTTTGGCGAGAAAATTGGTAATTTATCAGGTGGTCAAAAAAAACGCGTGGCTTTGGCACAGGTTTTGATTGCTGAACCTGATTTACTTATTTTAGATGAACCGACAAACCATCTTGATTTTGATACGGTGAAATGGCTGGAAGATTATTTAAGCAGGTATAACGGTTCTATTTTGTTAGTCACCCATGATCGTTACTTTTTGGATCGGGTTGCCAACAGAATGTTTGAATTAGACGGCGGATCCCTCTACAACTACAAAGGGAATTATGCTGCCTTTTTAGAATCCAAGGCAATTCGAGAAGAAAATGAGGCTGCCACCTTTGAAAAAAGAAAAAATTTATTTAGAAGAGAGCTCGAATGGATCAGACGCGGCGCAAAAGCGAGAACAACAAAGCAAAAGGCAAGGATTGGGCGGTTTGATGAACTGGAAGAAAAGCTTTCGAGTGGGAAGCCATCTGGTGAAAAGCTTGATATTTCGCTAAATGGCAGCAGGCTCGGCAAGCAGGTTTTTGAGCTGAAGGATGCTTCAAAGAGTTACTCGGAAAAAATAATCCTAAATCACTTTGATTTGCTGGTGAAGCCGGGAGATCGAATTGGGATTATTGGGAGAAATGGTACTGGTAAATCCACCTTATTAAATATTCTAGCTAAACGAATCCCGCTTGATGGAGGTGAATTTATTATGGGGCAGACGGTTAAAATTGCTTACTACACACAGGAAAGCGAGGATATGGATGAAAACAAGCGGATGATTGAATACATTAAAGAAACGGCTCAAATTGTAGAAACCTTGGACGGAAAAACGATCTCGGCTGCCCAAATGCTTGAACGTTTTCTTTTTCCGCCATTTTCACACGGGACGCCCATCCGAAAGCTTTCCGGAGGAGAAAAACGAAGATTATACTTATTAAAAATATTGATGAGTGCACCGAATGTACTTTTGTTAGACGAGCCAACGAACGATTTGGATACACAAACCTTAACTGTTCTTGAGGATTATCTTGAGGAATTTCCCGGGGTAGTGATTACTGTTTCCCATGATCGCTACTTCCTTGATAAAGTGGCAGAGCAGCTACTTGTTCTACAAGGAGAGGGGAAAATTAATTCTTTCTATGGTAATTATACAGAATACCTTGAAAACGAGACGGTGCTTGAAGCAGGAAAAACAAAAATCATGGCAAATCCACCTTCCAAAGCTCCTGAAAAGGAAAAAAAGAAAAAAATGACCTATATGGAGAAAAAAGAGTGGGAAGAAATTGATGGCGTGATTGCTCAAACTGAAGCACGTCTTGAGGAAATAGCTATGGGGATGGCCTCTGTGGGGAGTGATTTTACAAAAGCTCAGGATTTAATGAAACAGGAAGCAGACTTAAATGAAAAGCTTGAACAATTAATCGAACGCTGGTCATACCTGGCCGAGCTTGCCGAAAATGAATAGAAAATAAAAGAAAGAAGGTGATCATGATGAAAATTAAAACAATCGAACCAACGCCAAGCCCAAATACAATGAAAATCATTTTAGATGAAGAACTCCCTATGGGAAAAAGCCATAATTATAAAAAGGAAACAGCTGCTGATGCCCCGGCTGTAATCCGGACAATTTTACAAATAGAAGGAATAAAGGGTGTGTATCATGTAGCGGATTTTCTTGCTGTTGAAAGGAACGCTAGGTTTGATTGGAAGGAGTTATTACCAAAGGTTAGACTTGCGTTCGGAGAAAAGACCTTGGATACGGCCAAGCGTGAAAATATGGCAAATGAGCATTTCGGCGAAATTAAGGTAGAAGTTCAAATGTTTAAGGATATCCCTCTTCAAGTGAAGCTTTCAGACGGATCAACGGAAAAAAGGTTTGGAATGCCTGAATACTTTTTAAAGGCAAGGGAAAAAGCCCAGCTTCCTGAAGATAATTATATTTTACTTAGAAAATGGCAGAATCAAGGTGTCCGATACGGAGATTTTGATCAAATTGGACAAGAAGTGGTCGAAGAATTAATTGCTGCCTATCCGATGGAACGTCTGGAAGCATTGATTTCAAATGCTCAATCAAATGAAAATCAGCTTGAGCAAAAACCTTTACGTTCCCGCAAAAAAATAACCATTGATTCCTTAAGTAATCCTGATTGGCATATTCGCTACCAGCTTCTCGAGCAAATGGATGATCCGGAATTAGAGGATTTGCCCGTTTTGGAGAAGGCATTATCGGATGCGTTACCATCCATCCGCAGGCTTGCGACAGTGTACCTTGGAATGATAAAAGATAAAGCTGTTTTACCTTATTTGTATAAGTCATTGCATGATAAAACAGTCACCGTTCGTAGGACTGCCGGAGATTGCTTGTCGGACCTGGGATTTCCGGAGGCATCAGGTGAAATGGCCGATGCTTTAAAGGATCCGAGCAAATTGGTCCGTTGGCGGGCGGCCATGTTTTTATACGAGGTTGGCGATGAAAAGTCGCTGTCAGCATTAAAAGCAGCAGAAAATGAAGCTGAATTTGAAGTAAGCATGCAAATAAAAATGGCGATTGAAAGAATTGAAGGCGGTGAAGAAGCGAAAGGTTCTGTTTGGAAACAAATGACTGAGGCAAGAAAAGCAGAAGAGTAAATTGCAAACAGTAAATAAGTTTAGTATGCTAAAAATGGTAAGAAGAGAATCGGAGGAAGATACTATGTCAAATGCATATGAAGAATATATGAAACAAATGGTTATTCCGATGCGTCAAGAGTTAACAAGAGCCGGATTTGCTGAACTAACAACTGTGGAAGCAGTAGAGCAATTTATGGAAAAGGCAACAGGTACGACGCTTGTCGTTGTTAATTCAGTTTGTGGTTGTGCGGCCGGGTTGGCACGCCCCGCTGCGACACAATCAATCCTAAACAGTGAGAAAAAGCCGGACCGCCTAGTGACAGTTTTTGCAGGTCAGGATAAAGAAGCAACCGCTAAAATGCGGGAGTATTTTGAAGGCTACGAGCCATCATCACCTTCAATGGCATTATTGAAGGACAAAAAAGTCGTTCATTTCATTCCGCGACATGATATCGAAGGTGTCCCGATGGAAGCGGTTATGCAAAATCTAATGGCTGCGTTTGAAGCTAATTGTTAAATTTAGAGGATGTCCTTGGACGTCCTTTTCTTTATTCTAAAAAATATAAATAGGATGATAACATGTTTGTAACTACATCAACCAGAACAGACCGGCAAATGATTGAAAAGACAAAGAAAACAGCAGAAACATTGGCCGTCCCTTATGTCCCGCGAAAAAAGAAATCAGTAAATCAATTGCAAAACGAATTGAATAGTAATTGTCTTGTTGTTTGTAAGAATCGGTTGGAATTATTTGAAAAAGGTAGTCCATCCCCCTTTTTCTTTCACCCAAATTCAGCCATGTTTAGAATAAAACGTTTGTTAAAAGGGGAACATGACCCGTTTGCGGATGCAGCTATGCTGTCTAAAGGCATGACGGTTCTGGATTGCACGCTTGGGCTTGGATCCGATTCCATCGTTGCCAGTTTCCTAGTTGGAGAAAATGGGAAAGTTACCGGAGTTGAAGGGCAGAAATATTTAGCCTATATCGTACAAAATGGACTCCGTAATTGGGACTCAGGCATTCCTGTTATGAATGCAGCAATGGAAAGGGTTAGTGTTATTCATTCAAACTCACTTGATTATTTGAAGAGTCTACCAGGGAATTCAGTGGATTGTGTTTATTTTGACCCCATGTTTGAAGAAAGTATTCTTGAGTCCTATGGAATAAAGGCTTTAGTTCAATTTGCCATTCATGATGACTTAAATGAAGAACTAATTGTAGAAGCATTAAGGGTAGCAAAATTGCGCGTTGTTCTTAAAGACCATTATCAAAGCAACCGTTTTGAAAAATTTGGCTTTCAGGCTATCCGAAGAAAATCGTCTAAATTTCATTTCGGCTTCATTAACAAATAAGACCGGGAGCTCTTTTGCTCTCGGTTTTTTAAAAATCTATCTAGTAATCACACTATTATTATTTCATATAAAATCCTAAACTGTTTTTTCCATTTCTTTAAGAAAAGAAGTATAATATTTTGTAAGTAACATAAAAACGGAAAAATTTAGTTAAAATAAATAATTTCATAGAATAAGGTGTGCTGAGTATGAACAAATGGCTTCGTAAATCATTTGTAGTGATGGTCTCCATTTTAACATTTGGGCTTGTGACGCCATCACAGTTTATTAATAATGTTAATGCAGAGAAACCGAATAGTAGTAGGGGTGCATTCGAGGTTACCGCAAATGAAGGCAGCTTTGCCCGGAGGACTGGATACCTTGAAGAATCAGCGTTCGATAAAGATAAATTTATGGAAGAATTATTAAAACAGGTAGAAGAACAGTCATATCAAAAGTTTGGCGCAAAAATTAGGCCTGTCATTGAAGATGAATTTCGTGAGGTCATCATGCCAAACATTGAAAAAGCACTTGACCAAACGGCACACCAATTTCCTGAGGAAGATTTGAAGAATCTCGTCATAACAGAGCAGCCTGGAAAAGGACTTTCGGAGAAAATCTTTAATATTAAAAATCGAGTTACGGGAAAAGATATTCTTCGTTTCCATGTTAGGAGAGATAATCCGCCGCAGGCCGGATACTGGTTTAACTTTCATTATCACACCTACCACGATGAATTCCAAAGCCATCATGAGCTTGGATCCATTTATTGGGATAAAAATACACCTCCGAAATGGATGAGCTGAAAATGGAAATTTGCTAATTGATGGAAAAAAACTTTATTATAATAAATGAAACCTTTTTAAGAAAAACTCGTATATAGACTATTACCTAAAATGGAGGAATGGAAAATGGCAGTTAGTTTATCAAAAGGTCAAAAGGTAGATTTAACGAAAACAAATCCGGGGTTAACAAACGTTGTCGTTGGACTTGGATGGGATACTAATAAATATGACGGCGGACATGATTTTGATTTAGATTCTTCTGTGTTCCTATTAGGGGAGAGTGGAAAAGTAACAACAGAATCTGATTTTGTTTTTTACAATAATCCACAGGGTGCTGGTGGTGCTGTTGTACATACAGGAGATAACCGCACCGGTGCAGGTGATGGTGATGATGAACAGGTGAAAATTAATCTAACAGCAATTCCTGCGACCGTTCAACGCATTGCTTTCACTATTACTATTCATGATGCAGAAAGCAGAAGTCAGAACTTCGGGCAAGTTTCAAATGCATATGCCCGTATTTTCAATGAGGCAACAGGTGAAGAGCTTATTCGCTATGATTTAGGAGAGGACTTCTCCATTGAAACAGCACTTGTTGTCGGAGAATTGTACCGCCATAATGGTGAATGGAAATTCAGTGCAATCGGAAGCGGCTATCAAGGCGGATTAGCAGCGTTAGCCACAGACTTTGGCTTGCAGATCGGTTAAGGCGAAAAAGCTTTGAGAGCCTGCTCTTGAAGGTTTTTTTATAAATCTTTGTTTTTAAATCAGGAGGAATTTATTTAAAATGTCAGTTTTGCATGGAATATTAAACACATATTCACAATTTTTTGAATGGGATATGTGGGTGAAAGTTTTATCAGACCCTGTAAGCTGGGGACTGATTGGTACCCTTATTATTTTAGAAGGATTACTTTCAGCTGATAACGCTCTTGTTTTAGCTGTTATGGTAAAGCATCTCCCGGCTAAACAACGTAAAAAAGCACTTTTCTATGGCTTATTAGGTGCTTACTCTTTCCGTTTTGTTGCCATTGGACTTGGTGTTTATTTAATCGAGCTATGGTGGGTGAAAGCACTTGGCGCTGCATACCTTGCCTGGTTATCAATTAAATATTTTATAGATAAGAGAAAAGAAGATGATGGCGAGGATGAAGAAGCAGAAGGAATGAACCAAAAGAGCTTATTGATTCGCTTATTTGGGACTTTATGGGGAACCGTCGCAGCTGTTGAGTTAATGGATATTGCATTCTCGGTCGATAGCGTGCTTGCTGCATTTGGAGTCAGCAATGAAGTATGGGTCCTGTTAATCGGAGGTATGCTCGGGGTATTAATGATGCGTGGTGTAGCCGGAGTATTCTTAACATTAATTGACCGGGTTCCTGAGTTAGAAACAACTGCATACATCTTAATCCTCATTATTTCGATTAAGATGTTCCTTGGAGTGTTCTTTCACTATGAATTATCACCGCTCTATTTCTTTATCATCTTACTGTTTACCTTCGGAGCAACTTTTATTGTGCACATCTTAAACAAGAAAAAACAAGTTAGTAAATAATACGGTTCATACATTTATTAAGACAGGGGAGCAGACGTGAAGTCCGTCTCCCCTGTTTTTTATCCTTTATAGAGGAGTATGGGGCATGGAATTTTTTACATATTTATTTGATAATGAAATTGAGCAGTTATTCTATCAAAAACCGAAAAGTTTTAATAAGTTTACGAATCGCGAGCTTTTATCCTACGGTTTAGGTGCGACACTCTACATGCCGGCTACCCGCCCAAATATCTATCAAGAAATACTTTCAAGAAAACATGAAGGGCTAACTTCTCTTGTTATCGATCTCGAAGATGCTATAGGGGATAACGAGGTAGGTGCGGCAGAAAAACTGTTGATTGAGGAATTGTTAAGGCTTTTCAGGGAATTAGACAAAAAGTTTATAAGCATGGACGATTTGCCATTAATTTTTATCCGCATCCGCAACCTTGAGCAGTTAAAACGGGTGAAGGAGCAACTGGGAGATGCTTTTCAGCTGTTAACAGGTGTGGTATTGCCTAAGTTTTCAGCAGAAAAAGGTGAGAATCTATTAAAAGAAATAAGGGATATTCATACAAATCACCAACCCTTTTATGCGATGCCGATCCTTGAAACTTCTAAGGTAATTCAAAAAGAAACCAGAATGGAAGAATTAATGAAAATTAAGAGCCTAATGGATAAATACAGAGACAATATTCTGAATGTCCGAATAGGGGCCACTGATTTTAGCGGTTTATACGGTATCCGCAGGAGTGCAGATACAACAGTATACGATATTGAAGTTTTAAGGGATTGTATAACTGATATTATTAATGTTTTTCAAAGATGGGACAGTCCTTACGTAATTTCCGGCCCGGTTTGGGAATACTTTTCAGCAAAAACTAGAATGTTAAAGCCTTGGCTCAGGGCTTCTCCTATTCGTGAACGTTTCGGTGAGGAGGGGGTGAAATGGCAAGCCAAACTTATCGATCAAAATTTAGACGGATTCATAAGAGAAATCCTCATGGACATTGCCAACGGATTAACCGGAAAAACCATCATCCATCCCTCTCACATTAAAGCAGTGCATGCCCTTAATGTAATTTCATATGAAGAATACATCGATGCTTACAATATTGTGCAAGCTCCCACAGGTGAAAAAGGAGTTATAAAAAGCGACTTCGAAAATAAAATGAATGAAATCAAACCGCATTATTATTGGGCAAGAAAAATTATCTTAAAGTCTCAGCTTTACGGGGTGCTGCATGAAGGATTCACAAATATTGACCTTATCAAAAAAGAAGTATACGTATAGTATTCTTGATTCCATTGATGTTGGAATAGAGATAACCCATAATCCTTATCGATTGCCAGTTGAAAGGTTATTTACAATGGCGGCAAGAATGAATAAAAAAAGATCATTTTTGTTTGTTAGTAAACTATTAGGAAAACATTTGCCAATCAATCCGAACAAAGGGCTGTTGACAGCTGCACTCCTTGCAGCAAGATATGCCGAAGAGGTGAAAGGCTTAGAATGTGTGGAAAAAGAAAGACTATTATCCTTATTTCCTGTGGATGAGCCCTCATTTAAAAGGATATCAATTGTACCCAAAACTGTGAAGCCATTAGTAATTGGTTTTGCAGAAACCGCAACAGGGCTGGGCCACGCATTTTTTGATTGCTTTGAATTTGCAGATTATTTTCATACTACCAGGGAAGTGCTTCTTGATCGGTATCCGGAAATTACCTTTGAAGAAGAACATTCCCATGCTACCTCGCATCATTGTTATATTCCATTAGAAATGATTCAACATGAACGGGAAATTATTTTAGTTGATGATGAAATAACTACCGGAAAAACGGCACTTAACATAATCCAATCCATTCATGCACGATTTCCGAGGCTGGAATACACGGTTGTTTCTATTTTGGATTGGCGATCTGAAGAGCATAAAAGAGAATTTGCATTACTTGAGAAAAATTTGGGAATTACGATAAGTGTGGTAAGTTTATTAGCCGGTAAGGTAGAGATTAAACAGCATAAGAAAATCCAGGAATGCCTAGATAAAAAAGAAATGAATAATAGATTAGAGTCAAAAGTAGAATGTTTGCAGCTGTCCTCATTTTTTGCGACAACCGCTTTTTTATCTGCTATTTCACAAGTGGAGGCACCATTTATACAAGAAACCGGGCGTTTTGGGATTCAAAGCACTGGCAATGATTTCATTCATCACAAACTATCAGAAGCAGCTTCATTTCTTAAGCAAAAACGAAATGGCAAAAAAACACTTTGCCTTGGCACGGGAGAATTTATGTATCTTCCGATGAAATTGGCAGCGGAAATGGGATATGGAGTTTCCTATCAATCTACTACGAGAAGTCCTATATATATCCGCCATATCTACGGTTACGGAGCAAAACATGGGATCACCTTTCCAAATCCCGAGAATCAGGCCATTTCTCATTTTGTTTATAATATCCCACCTGATCATTATGATGATATATTTATCTTTATTGAAAGAGAAGTAGAATTTGAAAAACTAAAACCATTAGTAAAAGAATTGGAAAAATTACAAATAAAATCAATAAAGTTTGTCTTTTTTTCAAAACGATACGAGGTGAATTTATGCAAAAAATAATCAGTCAACCTGCAAATATCGGAACCTATGAGGCTGACGATGTCTTTTTTTTATTAAAGGACTTAAGTGATGTTAAGCTTGAAGCCTCGACCGCCAGTCGGGAATTAAGTGTTCAATCTGGGCAGCATTATAGTGAATCTTTGCCTATAGAATACCAGCCGCCGGAAGAATATATTGAACTTTTTTGGAAGAGTTTGGAGGAATATAAACAAAAGGTCGCTCTTTGTATTGGCATTGTTGCTGAGCAAATCTTTCAACTAAAATCTGATCAGACAATCCTTGTTTCACTTGCACGTGCAGGAACACCTGTAGGGATATTAATAAAAAGATATATAAAAATGCGATACAATGTATCATTGCCTCATTATAGTATTTCGATAATTCGTGAACGGGGGATTGACGAGAATGCCCTTCAATACATTCGTATGGTTCATCCTTATGGTGCCATCCAATTCATTGATGGCTGGACGGGAAAAGGGGCCATCTCTATTGAATTAACCAAGGCATGCAGGGAATATGAAGAAAAATACGGCATTAAACTGGACGACACGCTCGCCGTGGTTGCTGACCCAGGCAATTGCACTCCTCTTTTTGGTACGAGAGAGGACTTTTTAATTCCTAGTGCTTGTCTAAATTCCACTGTATCAGGTCTTGTTAGTCGGACTGTTCTAAATGACATGTACATTGAACAAGATGATTTTCATGGGGCAAAATTTTACCATAATCTGATTCCAAATGATGTTTCCAACGAATATATTGATTTAATTACTGCAGAATTTTCAACTATCGCAGCTGAAGCAAGAGGAGCTTTAATACAAAGGAATGCTGAAATAATTGAAACAGACTTTATAGGTATGATTGAGGTCAGAAAGATTCAAGCTGAATTCAAAATTAAAAGTACACACTTTATTAAGCCTGGTGTAGGTGAAACAACCAGGGTTCTTCTTAGACGAGTTCCATGGAAAATCCTTTTGCGCGATCCCAAAAGTCCTTATGTCAAACATATCATCATGCTTGCAGAAGAAAAAGGTGTTGAAATTGTGCCGTATCCTGATTTGAATTATTTATGCTGCGGTATAATCAAGTCGGTAAAGGATAACTAAATGATTATTGCATCTGACCTTGACCGCACACTGATTTTATCGGTTATACAGGAAGAATTGCTTATTATTTTGGAGAGGGAAGGCATTTTTTTTGATGGGCAATTGAAGCAGGCGGAGAATCTATTTTTCTATTACATACTAAATAATTTGCCGCCCGCTTCTGAAAAAATTGCTATCACCGAGCTCAGGGGAACGCCCTTGAATTTATTTGCAGGCTCGAGGGAAAGGAAGCGCTTGCAGGTGCCGGTGATTCGAACCTGGACTTGGATTTTCTCCACAACTGTCGATATCGATATGTGCCAAAGCACGGAGAACTTTCAAGCGTGTCCGAAAATTCAGGCCTTTCCTTGACAAAGAATGATGGCGTTCTTGCAGGAGAGGAAATCCTACAACAATTCCTAAATTTACTTCCGCGAAATGTCTAGTTTTTTCCATAATCGATTGAAAACAAAAAAGTAAAGGCATGAAAAAAAAACATAGCAAGCGAAAAAAAATAGAACTGAAAACATTACTGAGTGCAGTGCCGGAGAAAGAAGCACGGTGAAGATGAAGCTATACAGAAATAAATCAACATAGATTAATGTTTTAGAAACCATAACCTCCATGAGGGTATTTATTTCATCACTAACATCTTCTGGCTTTGGCCTTTTATATAAAAAACGCATTTGAGTCACCTTCTTTAAAGTACGTACTCAAATATATGTTAGGACGAGGGAAAAGGTGAAAAATAAGGATGCACTCTGAATCCGAAACATTTTTAGTCTACTTACGTATAAACATATGAACCATTTTCGTAACTGTGATATGATGGAGAGGAAACCTTACATAATTTTACTAACCAGGTTTGACAAAGCTTTCGCTTTCAGAGGGAAGGGATTATGAATGTATCCACCATTAAATCAATTAAACGTCCGCAACGTATCCCTTTCATATGAAAATTGGCTCGGTTTGTTAAAAAAACCATTAAACGAACGGCCGGAATTCTCATTAGAAAATGGAACGATTACCATCGGACAGGTACTGGGGAAATTCCTTGGCATACCATTCGACACAGATGAATATTATAACCGGCTTTTGGATTATGTAAGTTTGCCCGAGATGAACTTACATTTATTAAGTGAGGAGTCACTCGATAGAACAATTAATAATACTCACTTTCAGTCGATTCAAAAAGTGTTGAATATTTACCAAGAACAAAAGCTGTCAATTAACCGCTTTACCGCTTTTCTTGATGGAGAGAAGCTTTTGTTGAAATCAGAAATACCTGTAATCCATCGGAAAATTAGAGAAGCAATGATTGTTACGTTGGAAAAGTATTCGAGCTATGAAAAGGATGGAATAAAAAATCCCGAGTTACGACGCATTCTCGTCGATGTTGTTAAATGGTCAATTAATCACCTGCAGCCCGTACTTGAAAATGCTAATCCTGAAAGTGAAATGCCAAAGTTTTTATGGTATGGGGATTTTAAGAAGAGTCATAAATATTTTTTATTTTATTTAATTAAGCTTGGATGCGATGTGGTTATTTTCCATCCTGAAGGCAAGGATATTTTAGCAGACTTTTTAGCTGAGCCGGTTTTTACGCATCATTTTCAAAATAAACAAACGGCGGAAGCTTTTCCGAAGGAAAAACGTAATCGAAAAACAACGGTTGCCTACCGTGCCTCCAGAGAGATTGAAACGATCCTGCACCAGGATGGAACAGGCCTTTACAAACCATGGCAATTACGGGATTACACTCCTTCATCGATTACGTTGAAAACAACCTATGATGAATTGTTCATTCTTTGTAAGGAAATAGCCATGATTCGACCTGATTTCGAAGTAATGAACGGTCAGGTTAAGATACCGTCACTGTTTGCGAAAATCCAAGGTGTCAGTAAAAATAGAAAAGAGTACTGGGACAGATTGCAAGCTTTAACACAGTTAGAGCACAGCTTTCTCATTCGGCAATTACCCTTTACAATAACGGGTTCAAGTGACTATCGCTTCCATTATCGGAACGCTCTGGGTATGGATGGCTTATTAAGCCCCGAAAAGATGATGCAATCCCATTACTGGCCTTATTCTTTTTTACCATCAGGTTTACAAAAGGGAATTGCCCATGCAATAAGAAGAATTTGTGAAAAACCTGCTTTAAAGCCTTTGCTGACAGAGAGCTCTGAAGAGGTAAAAATATATTTATTTAGCCAGGCAATGTTCATGCCTAAAAATGTCACCCAGTTGTTAGAGAAATTTGATTACTCACAGCATGTTCCAAAATTAATTATTTACATTAATGAGTTAACCGGAATGCTATCCAGGTCAGATGCGGCATTGTTGCTACTCTTAAATCAGTTTGGAATTGATATCATCATTTACAATCCACCGGGTCATAATGATATTGAAAATTACCTTAATGAAAGTTTATTTGATACGCACTGGCTTGATGAGGTTGTTTTTGAATTGGAATATAAAGAACCTTCGATTTTGAAAAAGGTACTTTTTCAAGGAATCTTAAAAAATTTAAGGGGAGATTAAAGAGTGAATTTAACGCCAAATCCATCTAAAGGCTTAACAGCGGCCGGACAAGAGGACCAATTGACTGAAACAAGGGTATCAGACATAAAGCTTGCTCTTCGCAAGGAGCCGGAAGTTCAAAACCTTGCACGCACCATTGATGAGCGTGATCAGATTCAAGTATTAGAGTTTGGAAAAGAACCTGCAGTTCAAATATCCCGTTTTTCCGATCAAATTTTAAGCAATATGCGTACTACCAAGGTAGAGGATTCCGGCGAGCTTCTTAAACATCTGGGCCGTATTATGGATAAATTTGATGCCAAAGACTTTGCAAAACCATCCGGCGGATTTTTTGATAAGCTCTTTAAAAAGGGTGAAAAGATGGTAGAAAAACTCTTTGGCAAGTATCAGACGATGGGTCAGGAAATTGATAAGGTTTATGTTGAAATTTCCAAATATCAACATGAAATGGTTGATTCAACCAATATGCTTGAGCAAATGTATGAGCAAAACTACCAATATTATTTAACCCTTGAAAAATATGTTGTTGCAGGTGAAATCAAAGTGGAAGATCTCAAAAACAATCAGCTTCCACAGCTTGAAGCACGTGCGGCTTCAGGTGATCAACTTGCCTCCATGCAGTTGGACTCCCTAAGAAATGCGATTGATTTATTGGAGCAGCGTATTTATGATCTGGAAATGGCAAAAATGGTTTCTTTGCAGACAGCACCGCAAATCCGTTTACTGCAAAGAGGGAACACGAAATTAATTGGAAAAATTAACTCAGCTTTCGTAACCACGATCCCTATATTTAAAAATGGGTTAATTCAAGCTGTTGCCGCGAAACGTCAAAAGCTTGTTGCCGATTCCATGAGCGAGCTTGATCGCCGTACAAACGAAATGCTCTTAAAAAATGCTCAGAACATATCACAGCAAAGCACGGATATTGCCCGTCTTGCGGGTGGACCCAGCATCAAAATTGAGACGATAGAGGAATCCTGGAATATTATCATCAAGGGCATGCAGGAAACTAAGGCTATTGAAGATGAGAACAAACGTATGCGTGAAGAAGGTACTAGACGCTTGGAGCAGTTACAGGATAACTTTAAAAAAATGAAACAATAATACCAAATATATTATTGATGGTTTACTAATTTTCGTAATGGGGTGAAAGAAATGGCGATTAATTTGCATAAAGGTCAAAGAGTAGATTTAACTAAAACAAATCCAGGGCTTTCCAAAGTCTTAGTTGGATTGGGATGGGACCCTGTTCAAAGTGGAGGCGGCGGCTTATTCGGTTCTCTGTTTGGCGGAGGCAATAATGCTAACATTGATTGTGATGCATCAGTGATTATGCTGGGTGCAAATGATAAGCTTCAAAACAATAAAGATGTGGTCTATTTTGGAAATTTAAGAAGCAATGATGGCAGTGTGCAGCATTCGGGAGACAATTTGACCGGTGATGGAGATGGGGATGACGAGCAAATCACCGTGGATTTAAGCAGAGTCCCTTCACATATTCAAAAGCTTGTTTTCGTTGTCAATATTTATGATTGTGTCAAAAGAAAGCAGCACTTTGGTATGATCCGCAATTCTTTTATTAGGGTTGTTAACCCTAGCAACCAACAACCATTGCTCCACTACAATTTATCGGAGGATTATAGTGGTAAAACATGTCTTGTTGCAGGTGAAATTTATCGACATGGAAATGAGTGGAAGTTTGCTGCAGTCGGGAATGGTACGAATGCTGCCGGCCTTAGTGAAGTTGTTCGTTCATTTAGCTGATAGATAAAAAATGTTTTTATTGAGGTGATACGCTTGGGCATCAACTTAGCAAAGGGACAAAGAATTGATTTAACAAAAACCAACCCCGGGTTAACAAAAGTAATTGTCGGACTAGGATGGGATACGAACCGTTATCATGGAGGATATGATTTTGATTTAGATGCATCGGCCTTCTTAGCTGATGCAAACGGAAAGGTAACACAGGATTCCGATTTTGTTTTTTACAATAATTTGATCCATCCATCAGGCGGTGTCGAGCATACAGGAGATAACCGCACAGGTGAAGGAGATGGAGACGATGAACAAATAAAAATTAACTTCAGTATGGTTCCATCTCACGTACACCGTATTGCAATTACTGTTACGATTCATGATGCAGAGGTAAGGAGCCAAAATTTCGGTCAAGTCTCGAACGCATTTGTCCGAGTGGTCGATGAAGACAGTGACCGTGAAATTCTTAGGTTTGACCTGGGAGAGGACTTCTCAGTTGAGACGGCCGTCGTCATCTGCGAGCTTTACCGCCATAATGGCGACTGGAAATTTAATGCAGTAGGAAGCGGTTTTGCAGGCGGATTAGCCGCCCTTTGCCGCAACTTTGGTCTGGAAGTTTAAGATTAAATCACTTTAGAGCTGCCGAATCTGGTAGCTTTTTTTGCTGTATTTAATAACTCCGCAATGTTAAAATGAAAAAATATGAATGGTAGACAAGGGAGTGACCTACTTGAAGCAATATTTAGAATTATGTGAGCATGTTTTAAAAAACGGACATACTAAGGTTGACCGTACAGGCACAGGAACTATCAGCACGTTTGGCTATCAAATGAGATTTAATTTAGAAGAAGGATTTCCGCTTTTAACCACAAAAAAGCTTCATATTAAATCGATTATTTATGAATTGCTTTGGTTTTTAAAGGGTGATACAAATGTTCGTTACCTGCAGGAAAATGGGGTTCGTATTTGGAATGAATGGGCTAATGAATTCGGTGAATTGGGTCCTGTCTATGGACATCAATGGCGCTCCTGGACCGGTGCAGACGGAACAGCGGTTGACCAAATCAGTGAATTGATTGAGCAAATTAAAACAAATCCAAATTCCAGAAGATTACTTGTCAATGCCTGGAATGTTGCGGAGATTGATCAGATGGCATTACCGCCGTGTCATTGCTTGTTTCAATTTTATGTAGCTGATGGAAAATTGTCATGCCAGCTATACCAGCGCTCTGCAGATGTATTCCTCGGTGTTCCATTTAATATTGCTTCCTATGCACTTCTTACGTACATGATTGCTCAGGTTTGCGATTTAAAGCCGGGAGAGTTTATCCACACGTTTGGAGATGTACATATTTATCAAAATCATCTTGAACAAGTGAAGCTGCAATTGGCTAGAGAACCGCGGGCCCTTCCAACGCTAAAAATAAATCAGAATGTAAAGGATATTTATTCTTTTGAATTTGAAGATTTTACTTTGGAAGGATACGATCCTCATCCACATATTAAAGGAGTGGTTAGCGTATGATCTCTTTTCTTGTGGCTATGGATGAAAACAGAATCATCGGTAAGGATAATCAATTGCCGTGGAGTTTACCTGAGGATTTGAAATATTTTAAACGAGTGACAATGGGGCACCCGATTATCATGGGACGTAAGACGCATGAATCGATTGGGAGTGTTCTTCCCGGCAGGGAAAATATCATCATTACCCGCCAACGGAATTACCAATCTGAAGGATGTACCGTTTTATACTCGGTTCAGGATTTAGTAAATTATTGCAGCAAACAGGATACTGAAGTTTTTGTCATCGGCGGTGCCGAAATTTTCAAAGAAACGTTTGCTTTTGCAGATCGTCTTTATATCACTCTTATCCATGAAAGCTTCGCCGGTGATACCTTCTTTCCGGAATTTGATTTAACCGAATGGCGTCTTACTTCCTCTGAAACAGGAATAAAGGATGAAAAAAATCCTTACGATTATGAATTTAGGATTTATGAAAGAAAATGAAAAAACAAAAAGCATCAAATGATGCTTTTTGTTTTTTAATAATAGAATCCATTTACCTCATATTCTGCTAACTTTTCAAGCATGCCTCTGAATTCCTGTGGATGGCAGAATTCTTCCTCCCGGAAATGCGTTTTTACCCACTGAATTAACTCATTAGGGCTATTAAAATACTCCCCGCTTCTATCACTTTTGCGGATGGTATATCTTCCGTTGTCATCATCAATCGTAATTTCAACCGGAAGAGCTCCATCAAAACTGCATAGAGAAAATTCCACCTTGATCACATCCAATTCATTCGCTAATTAGTTTTCAATAGTATATGTTGATATAATTCAATTTATATACGGATAAAGGTGCAATTATCTAAAAATTTTAAAAATTTGTATATTAGTTTGAAGATTGACTTCATTTGATGTTATTGATAAATTGTTTTTAGAGATTTATAATTGCAAAACATCACTTCTACCTTAATATTGATTGAAATTGTGAACTTACTATGAATTCTTCGAAATAATTAATGCAAATTGATTTTTCGATAATATAATCGAAGTAGTATTATACAACAATTAAAGGGGATGTAAATCCATGTTTTCAAATATCGGTGTACCGGGGTTAATATTGATTTTAACATTAGCACTAATCATTTTTGGGCCAAAGAAATTACCTGAAATCGGCCGTGCCTTCGGACAAACGTTAAAGGAATTTAAAAAATCAACTTCCGAACTGACAGAAGATGTTATGAAGGATCTTGATGACGAAAAGAAAAATGTGACTAAATAAGGTGTAAGATATCCTATCTTACGCCTTTTTTCTACTGCCTGATACCTTTGAATTCGGAAGGGGAAGTAAATGGAGGATAAAGAATTACATTTAGTTGATCATTTAGAGGAATTGCGTAAAAGAATTATTATTTCAGCACTTGCCTTTGTAGTCTTTTTTATTGTCGGGTTTATTTATGTTGAAAAAATCTACAAATGGTTCGTAGGAGATATGAAATTATTGGTTCTTGGTCCCGGCGATATTATTTGGATTTATTTTATGCTCGCGACTGTTGTTGCTGTTGCAGGAACCATCCCTGTTTTGGCATTGCAAATTTGGCTGTTTGTCAAACCTGCATTAAGACCGATAGAAAGAAAAGTAACACTTTCCTATATACCGGCACTTTTTTTCTTATTTTTGATTGGTCTTTCGTTTGGCTATTTTGTTATTTTTCCAATGGTATTAAAATTCCTGGTTAATATCGGTGGAAATATGTTTGTCACCAACTTTACCGTAGACAGGTATTTTAGCTTTATCATGAATATGACCATTCCATTCGGAGTGTTATTTGAACTTCCGGTGCTCGTTATGTTCTTAACCTCACTGGGGATCATTAATCCGTTTGTTTTAGCAAAAATTCGCAAATATGCCTATTTTGTTCTCATTATCATCGCCGTGGTCATCACACCGCCGGACTTTATGTCAGACTTTATTGTCACACTTCCACTCTTGCTTTTATACGAAATCAGTATTAATCTTTCAAAAATTATTTATCGGAAAAAAATAAAGAAACAGTCGGAAGAAGAACAAATAGAAGCATAAATGACAGTTTCAAATAAGGCCTTTAGGGACTCGTTCTCTAAAGGCCTTTTTTATGTTCGTTTAAATTTCAAATTCATAAATATTTTTTTGATACAGGCATAATTAGACACATTTCGAGGTGTCGGTGATGTATAATAAAACAAACGGGTGAAAAAGAGGATTGATATTTTGTTATTCAAAAGCCTAGAGTTCAAAAATGATGTTGGACAGAAGGTTAAAGTCATGGATATTCCTGTATTGGAGGAAGATAGCACATATAAGTTTATGATCCAAGTCCGTTTGCAGACGTTTGTTACGTCAATCTATGGGGAGCAAATCCCAAAAAAATGCTACTCCTTTAAAGACTATTTGAAAAAGGTCATGAAATGGCCTGATTATGAACAACTTTTTAAAGTTGGAGAATTAAAGAATAATGCTTAATTTTTTCGAGCATCGGGAAACCGATGCTCTTTTATTGTTTTTAAATTGGAAAATATGTTCATATTGAGAAGAAAACTGAGGATTATATTTTCTTCACTAGATTAAACCTGTATAATTCATGGAAGAAATGGTAGGGATGTGAAGGTATGAGCAAAATTAAAATAGTAACGGATTCAACATTAGATTTGTCTCAAGAAATGATTGCAAAATTAGATATTGTTGTTGTGCCATTGTCCGTTACCATAAATGGGAAAACTTATTTAGACCGGGTTGATTTAGACCCTGCTGAATTTATTATAAATATGAGCCAATTATATGAATTGCCGAAAAGTTCCCAACCATCAGCCGGTTCCTTCCTTGAAGTGTATGACCGCCTGGGAGACGAAGGGTGCGAGGTATTGTCTATTCATATGACCGGAAAAATGAGTGGTACCGTTCGATCTGCTGAGAGTGCGGCACAAATGACGAAAACGAAAGTAACCGTTGTTGATTCTAAGTTTATTTCCAAAGCCCTTTCCTTTCAGGTAAAGGAAGCCTCAGAAATGGCGAAACAGGGGAAAAGCATGGAGGAAATCCTTGAACGACTGGAAACAGTCCGCAATCATACGAAATTGTATATTATGGTTGATACATTAGAGAATCTTGTCAAGGGTGGGCGAATCGGAAAAGGGAAAGCCTTTATCGGCTCACTTTTGAACATTAAACCGATTGCCTCCCTTGAAGGGGCTGAGTATACGCCGGTAACTAAAGTACGCAGCCATTCGCAGGTGGTCAAATTTTTTGCCAGACAATTCGCTGATGATATTAAGGGGAAAACCATCCGCGGTGTCGGAATTGCTCATGCCGAAGCAAATGAGCTTGCCGCAAAAATAAAAGAAAGCATTTATGAATTAACCGGGTTTCAGAATGTGGAAATTGATTATACCGGCCCAATCGTTAGCACCCACACAGGGCCGGGGGCCCTAGCGTTAATGTATTATTTTGATTAAAAGCACGAATCACTAAAATAAAGGCTGACTCAGACTGAGTCAGCTTTTGCCTTATATTCCTTGAAAGAAAAAGGGACAACCTTTAGGATATTCATTCCAAATTGGGATGAGGAAACAGAATAATAGCCGGGTGGTGAATGATGCCATCCGGTTTTATTTTGGGTAAAATTTGTCACTGTTGGTCATGATAAAAAAAACGAAATCCTGAAGGTGTTGTCTATGTTCAAGGGGAAATTTGGAAAAAACCAAAATGAAGAGCAGAAAGCACATAGCTTAAAGGTTGAAGAATTAAAGGAACAATTAAAAACAGTACTGCATGCAAGTTCCGATTTGAATTTCAGGTCCTTAAAAAAGGACGGGAAGAGAATTCTTTTCAGCTTCCTTGCAAGCGTTATCGATAAAAATGCGATAGATGATTTTGTTATAAGAACCATTCAAAATCATAATGAAGTAGAATGGAGTATTGAGAATCTTGCTCAAATACTTCCGATTGCCCAAATATCCGCAGCTAATCAATTGCAAGAGATAAGCGCCTCTTTAATAGAAGGGAATGTTTACATTTATGTTGAAGGGGATCCGTGCGGGCTTCTTGCAAATGTTAGTAAAACGGTTGAAAGGTCACTAGAAAAGGCAGAAACGGAATCGCTCGTTTATGGACCTAAAATTGCGTTCACAGAATCTCTTAACAGCAATTTAAATATTCTGAGAAACAATATTAAAGATTCCAATTTATGTATGGAGGATGTTGTAATTGGTGCAAGAGGAAAAGCGAAAGGCAAAATCGTTTATATAAAAGATATTGCTGATGAAGAAAACGTCAATACTTTTAGACAAAGATTGAGTGAACTTAAGGTCGATCAAATTGCTGACACCACCGTCCTAGGTCAATTGTTAGAAAGTAATAGTTGGACTGTATTTCCTCAATTAATGACAACCGAATTGCCTGACCGGGTTACCAGTGCATTATTAAAGGGAAAGGTTGCGGTCTTAATGGACCGAAGCCCAGCCACCTTGTACGGTCCGACACCTTTTTTTAGTTTTTTTGAAACAACAGAAGATGTTTATATGCGTTGGAATATGGGCTTTTTCTTACGGATGCTGCGCTTAACAGCCATTTTTTTATCTGTATTACTTACTCCTGCCTATGTTGCTGTTGTAACCTATCATTATGAAGTAATTCCTTCCCCATTGCTTGTCACTTTAGGCCAATCAAGGTCAAATGTCCCATTTCCGCCGGTTTTTGAAGCGCTGCTTCTAGAATTTGTTATTGAACTATTAAGGGAAGCGGGTGCGAGGCTTCCGACTAAAGTTGGTCAGACAATGGGTATCGTAGGTGGTATTGTTATTGGCCAAGCTGCAGTTGATGCCGGTTTTACAAGCAACATCTTAATAATTATCATTGCCCTAAGTGCTCTTGGTTCATTTACTTCACCTAGCTACATTATGGGGACTGCGATTCGTATCATCCGATTTCCAATTATCTTACTAGCAGGAATATGGGGAGGAATCGGAATCATGATTGCATTCTGCTTTTTCTTGATTCACCTATTAAAACTAGAAACATTGGGTGGTCCATATCTTATGCCGATCTTCCCATTTAGATGGAGAGATTTAAGGTACAGTGTTTTCAGAATGCCATTGCAATACCTATCGTTTCGCCCTGAAACAAACCGTACGAATGATAATCAAAATTACCCTGCTCAAAAAGCGAAAGAAAAAAAGGATGTAGATGAATAGGAGAGGTTTATTTTGAAAGTAAATTTACATCCGAAGGACGGATTGCTGTTTAATTCATTCCTATTAATATTTATTATCCACAAAACACAAACAGGAGTTGGAATTGTTGGATTACCGCGTATCGTTTATTTAGTAGCTAAACATGATGCCTGGATTTCAGTATTATTCGCTGGATTAGGCACAGGAGTTGTTTTATGGTTAATGATATTGATGCTTAAGCAATATGACTGTGCTGACTTGTATGGAATTCATGTTGATATATTCGGAAAATACATTGGTAATATGCTGAATATCATTTATATGCTTTATATGAGCGCTAGCTTTTTTGTTATTCTCATGAACTATATTGAAATTGTTCAAGTTTGGATTTTTCCAGATTTAAGGACATGGGTGATTTCTTTGGTTCTAATTTTATTGGTTGTCTATGCCGTTTTAGGAGGAATCCGGGTTATTGTTGGCATTACCTTTTTATCATTTGTTGGAACTTTTTGGCTTCCGTTTGTCTTAATCGTCCCAATACATTATTCAGATCCTACTCATCTTTTTCCAATCTTTAATATCGATATCCAGCATTTAGTAAAAGGTATGTATAGATGCTCGCTTTCTATGATGGGTTTTGAATTGCTTATGTTCTTCTATCCCTATGTAAAAGAGAAAAAAAAAGTGTTGCTTTTTGCACAGATCGGAAATCTTTATACAACGATCCTTTTTACGGTTACTACAATAGTTGCGATAACGTTCTTTGCTGAAACAAGTTTAGCAAGAACCACTTGGCCGATATTATCGATGTTTAAAATCGTCAGGTTCCCGAACCTGGAGCGGTTTGAATTTATTGCCGTTTCATTTTGGATGCTGATAGTTTTGCCGAATATGTGTGCGTATTTGTGGGCTGCTTCGAAAGGATTTTCAAGAGTAATGAATCGAAAACAAAAAAAAGGGATCTGGATTATTGCACTCTTTGTTTGGGGCGGAACATTTTTCTTTAATGCACGCTATCAAATGAATGAAATGACCGATGTCATAGCGAAAGCAGGATTTTTAGCTGCCTTTTGCTATCCGGTATTGTTATCTATCATTGTATTGGTTAAAAAGTGGATTACAAGGAGGAAGCAAGCCAGTGCACAGATATCGTAGGTGGAATTTATCCATAATCCTTATCATATCAATGGTTTTAATTGCTGGCTGTGTTGAAAGAAAACAATTAGAAAATTTAGGACTCATTACCGCAGCCGGATACGATATGGAACAACAAAATAAAATTAAAGGAACAATTGTTATCCATAAATTTGATCCGATTGCTCAAAATATGACAAAAGTGATTTCTGATATCGCCCACACAAGCAGGGGGCTAAGGCAAAAGCAAAATCTTGAATCAAATCAAAAGCTTGTTACAGGGCAGCTGCGGATTGTTGTCTATAGTAAAGAGCTTGCAAAAAAAGGGATTATTCAACTTGTTGATACATTAAATCGTGATGCTAATGTCGGAAACATGGTTTATTTAACAGTTGCTGATGGCTCTGCATCATCCATTATGAAAATTGATTTAAAAACCCCTACTTCCATTAATTTAGGCACATACTTATATAACTTAATCAAACAGAATGTTGATGGGGAACAAATTGTTTCACCAACACTACAGGAATTTAATCGTAACTATAATGATACCGGTAAAGATCCTGTTCTCCCAATCCTTAAAATCAAAAAAAACGACGTCATTATTTCAGGATTGGCACTGTTTAAGGATGATCGGATGATCGGTAAAGTAAAGCCAGAAAAACTTTTTTTTCTTAAAATATTAATCGATAAATATAAAGCAGGTACACAGGAGCTTGATTTTAGCCGTGATCGCCTTAAAAAAATCATACTGCAAAATGCTTTTCAAAAAGAAAGGCATGTATACAATAAAGTTTATATATCATTTGATAATATACAAAGTAAATCAAGGATAAAATTGGTGGATAAGAAAAATCTTCTTTTTAGAGTCAATGTAAAGCTTTACTCAAGATTACTGGAAGCAACAGAGCCATTAGATTTAGGAAACCCAGTAGCTGTAAAAACAATTGAAAAAGAAATTAACAAATCAGTCAAAGAAAATATCGAAGACCTGCTTCATCAATTCCAGAAACTTGATATCGATCCTGTTGGTTTTGGAAATGTATACGAAGCCCATTATAGAGGGAAACTTCCCACTTCTTCAGAATGGAAACAAAAGTATAAACTTGCTAAATTTGAGGTTGTGGTGGATAACAAAATCGTTCAAACAGGGGTCATGGATTAAATCCGTTTGCTTTCTTCTTTTTCAATACTTTGTTAGAATATTCTCTGAATAGAAAAGAAAAAGGTTGCGGGTGATAGAATGAAGTTCCGGTATTTAGTTTTGTTATTGGTCATAAGTATTTGTGTTTTATCGGCTTGTGGACAAAAAGAGATTAAAAATGAAGTGAACTGGCCGATTAGGGATTTTACTGCAATAAATCAAAATAATAAGTCATTTGGTTTAAAAGATTTAAAAGGGAAGATTTGGATTTCGGATTTTATGTTTACGAGCTGTACAGATGTTTGTTTGCCAATGACGGCCAACTTAACCAAGCTGCAAAAAAAGGTGAAAGATGAAGGATTGAAAAATGTCGAGTTCGTATCTTTTAGTGTGGATCCGACAGTAGATACTCCTCAAGTCTTAACGAAATTTGCAAATCAGTTCCAAGTCGATTTTAAAAATTGGACCTTTTTAACGGGTTACTCTCAAGATTTTATTGAAAACTTTGCCTTGAAGGATTACAAGGCACTTGTTAAAAAGCCGGAAACGGGCAATCAGGTCATCCATGGGACCTCCATTTATTTAGTTGGACAAGATGGAAAGATTAAAAAATCCTATAGTGGATTGAATGATATCCCATTCGATGAAATTATGAATGATATTAAAGCACTCCAATAGTAAAAGGAGAAACAGCTATTATGAAAAACAAATGGAAAACGGGATTCCTTCTTTTATTAGGAATAAACCTTTTAATAGTTGTTATTATTATATCGTTGATTATGATTCCATCGACAAATAATGAAAGGATTAACAACAAGGAACCAATCAATGATAATGTTTCCTTTCATGTCAAATCAAATAAAAATGATCTAAATCAGGTTATTAATCATTACTTAAAAAAAGAAGCCTCCGATTCTCCGATTGATTACCATGTCCATTTGGGAAATGAAGTGGAATTTTACGGTGTATTGCCGATTTTTAGTAAAACCCTGAATATGAAGCTTACTTTTGAACCGAAAGCACTCTCGAACGGTGACTTGGCGTTAAAACAAAAATCGATTTCAATCGGCAGTCTGGATTTGCCTGTTTCCTATGTTCTACAATATATCAGTGAAAATTATAAGCTCCCAAAAGGAGTTGTCATTCAGCCGAATAATAAGCTAATCTATATTCATATGCAGCAATTGAAACTGAAAAGTGATCTTAAAATTAAGGTCAACAAGTTTGACTTGAAAAAGGATGATATAGCTTTTACCATTCAAGTTCCAGTAAAATAAGGTGCCGTTTTTGGCACCTTTATGCTATTCGGGGATCCGTAAACCTTTCGGAAAACAGGGAACCGCCGGTAGAAAAAAAAGACTGAGAATCTAGTATACCAGTCGCGGCTTTATTCTCAATCTCTTAAAATAATCGCCTCAAGTTCCGGCTTTTCGTTGGTTAAACCTAAAAATACAACCGTATACGTTTCATTTGCCTTAAATTGAATCTTTGGCAATGAGAGAATGATATTTCTTGTGCCGGCTTCTCTTGTTTCAAGATCTACGCTCATTGGGGTAAGCCCTAGATACTCTGTTGCCTGCTTGTAAGAGACATTTGGGAATATTACGTCACGGTCCTTCACAGCAATGTCCATTTCCGGTGTATCGTGTGATAAATGAATAAATCGAACCTTTGCCTCATTTGCAGGAACTTCAGGTTGATTTTGGTAAACCAGCAAGCGCATTTTTTTGCTATGATCAATGGTTGCTAATGTATAGGATTTCCCGGATTCAACAGTTATCCGTTTGTTTAAAACACTATCCACCATATTTCCCGCCGGGTAAATATCAATATGATATTTTCCGGATTTTAAAGCAAGAAAATTACTAATGTGTTTAAATGGCAGGCTTTTTACCATCCGATTTCCGTTAATATATATATCAACGTCGAGGCAATCGTGGGAAGTATGGAGAATTCGGACCCTCGCTTCTTCCTGAATGGGCACTGTATTAACACGCATCGAATAATTTGCTTTATTCATGTATTTAAAGTGTTTAAGATAGTAATGCATGTGTAAGTTTGGGTTTGAATATTTATAAAATTGGGCTAACAAATCGTACATTGCAGCTTTTTGAAGATAATCAGAATGAGTTCTTTTTTCCGACATACCATCTGCTCCTATTCTCTGGTTTACAACATAATCTATTCAAACTTGTTTAGGTAGGTGCCTAATAAAATCTGCCTCAAATTGGAATGAACTAATTTTATTTTTATGAAGTGATTCTGTATACTAGAATTAAAAATGGAAGATTTTGAGGTGGGAACATGGAAAAAAATGAACAATTAGCAACCTTTGCCGGCGGTTGTTTTTGGTGTATGGTAAAGCCGTTTGATGAACAGCCGGGGATTATTAAGGTTGTTTCGGGATATACAGGCGGTACAGTGGAAAACCCGACGTACCAACAGGTTTGTTCTGATACTACCGGTCATTTTGAAGCTGTACAGATTACCTATAATCCCGAAGTTTTCCCCTATGAAAAATTGCTCGATTTATTTTGGCAGCAAATTGATCCAACCGACCCGGGCGGCCAATTTTACGACCGCGGTCAGTCCTATCAAACCGCAATTTTTTACCATGATGTAACTCAAAAACGGTTAGCAGAAGAATCAAAACACAGGCTACAAGAAAGCGGAAGGTTTAACAAACCGATTGTTACACCCGTCTTGCCCGCGAAGACATTCTATCCTGCGGAAGAGTACCATCAACACTATTATAAGAAAAATCGCGCCCACTACGAGTCTTATCATGTTGGATCAGGCCGCACCGGTTTTATTCAAAAGCATTGGAGGGGAGAACATGAATAATAAAGATTTATCTCAGTTAAAAAAGAACTTAACACCGATGCAGTATGAGGTGACTCAAAACAATGCAACAGAGCCTCCATTTAAAAATGAATTTTGGAATGAAAATCGGGAGGGAATTTACGTGGACATTGTTTCAGGTAAACCTTTGTTTAGTTCTCTGGATAAATTTGATGCAGGATGCGGCTGGCCAAGCTTTACAAAGCCGATTCAAGAGGAAGAGATTATTGAAAAAGCAGATAAAAGTCATTTTATGATTCGGACAGAAGTAAGGAGCAAAACGGCCGATTCTCATCTCGGGCATGTGTTTAACGACGGCCCTAATCCAACGGGTTTGCGTTATTGCATTAATTCCGCAGCACTCAGGTTTATTTCTAAAGAAAAACTTGAAACAGAAGGCTATGGAGAATTTCTCCGTCTTTTTGGAAAATAAAATCATAAATAAAAGCTGCAGATTTGCGGCTTTTTTTATGTTTTTTTGGTAATCCGTTAGTAATCATTATTCATAATCTAGGCGAATGCACATACGGGTCAAGTACCCACTTCATAATGTAAAATTGGAAGGAAACAATTTCTCAAGGAGTGAATGTGAATTATGCATTATGGATATGGATATGGATATGATGGCTGCTGCGGTTATCCGGCTTATCCGGCTGTGGGATGTGGAGTAGGCTTTGGCTTTGGCGGGTTTGCCTTAATTGTGGTGTTGTTTATTTTATTAATCATTATTGGTGCAAGCTGGACCTTTTAAATCGTAAAAATAAAAGGCTGACTCAGGAAAACTTTTTTTCCGGTCAGTCTTTTTTTTATTTCCCCTTTAAGATGTAAAAAGAACGAAAGTATCATAAAACGTTTCATACAATTTACTAATGGCCTGACTTATTTAGATAAGGAAGTGGTGTAACTGTGGAACAGTCTTTTTTAATTAAACCAATGCTCGATGAATCATACCCTGTTATTGATTACGGCAAAGGGGTCTATTTATTTGATATGGAAGGGAAAAAATACTTTGATGCCGCATCAGGCGCAGTAACGGCTAATATTGGCCACGGAGTGCAGGAAATCATTGAGGCGATGAATGAGCAAGCAAAAAAAGTATCTTTCGTGTATCGCTCGCAATTTACGAGTGAAGCGGCAGAAAGGTTAGCAAATAAAATTGCCGAAATGACACCGGGTGATCTTAATTGGTGTTTCTTTGTCAACAGCGGCTCCGAAGCGACTGAAACCGCGATGAAAATGGCGATTCAATACTGGCAGGAAAAAGGAATTCAAACGAAAACAAAGGTGTTATCGAGATGGGTTAGTTACCATGGAATCACTTTAGGGGCGCTTTCAATGTCCGGACATCCGGTCAGAAGGGCGAGGTTTACACCGCTTTTAGAGGATTTTCCTGCTATTCATCCCCCGTATTGCTACCGCTGTCCATACAAACTTGAAGCACCCTCTTGCGGCTATTTATGCGCACAAGAGTTGGAATCAGCGATTAACCGCATCGGAGCAGATAAAATTGCCGCCTTTATTGCCGAACCCGTAATTGGAGCAGCGGGAGGTGCGATAGCACCGCCAAAAGATTATTTTAAAGTAATCAAGGAAATCTGTGAGGATCATAACATACTGTTTATTGCGGATGAAGTTATGACAGGATTTGGGCGGACGGGCACGATGCTTGCGTGCGAACAGTGGGGGATTGTCCCTGATATTGTTGCGCTTGGAAAAGGGATGGGTGCAGGATATGCACCAATAGCAGCTGCCCTCGCAAGTGAAAAAGTCATGGAGCCCATTTTGGCAGGAACTAAATCTGTCATGAGCGGGCATACATTAAGTGCCAATCCCCAATCATGTGCCGTTTCATTAGCCGTTCTCGAATACTTAGAAAAAAACGAGATTATGAAAGAAGTAGAATGTAAAGGCGTTTACCTGCGAAACCAGCTTGAAAAATTAAAAAATCAATTTACGTTTATCGGTGATGTTCGTGGAAAAGGATTGTTGCTCGGTTTAGAGTTTGTCGGGGATCGTGACAGAAAAACCCCATTTCCGAGAAAAACAATGATCACTCAAAAAATAATTTCCATTGCAAAAGAAAAAGGTTTGCTCATTTATCCTGCGGGTGCGGGAATTGACGGTGTAAATGGTGATTCAATTATTATTTCACCTCCCTTAACTATAACAAAAAGGGAGATTGAAGAACTGGCTTTATTATTAAAAGAGAGTTTGGAAGCCTTATCAGCCCATCTAAATGATGATGATAGGGAAGGTGATGTATAGATGGAAAACCCATTCGGAAAAATTACCGCATTAGAGAAAGTTTTGGCGTTTTTTCATGACCGAATGTCCTTGATGTTTGGAGGATTTGGAGGTGTTGGATCCCCGCCGGCATTAATTGATGGAATACTAGAAAAAGGGATTTGTGATATCACATTAATCGGAAATGATACAGGTTTTCCGCATATTGGCATAGGTAAATTAGTCAGTCAAGGAAGAGCCAAAAAGGTAATTGCCTCACATATCGGTTCAAATCCTGTTGCAGGGCAGCTAATGCATGCCGGAAAGCTTGAGGTTGAATTTTCTCCGCAAGGGATATTAGCTGAAAGAATTCGGGCAGGGGGTGTGGGGCTGCCGGCGATTTTATCGGATATCGGGATGGATAATGAGTTGGTGTCAAGGAACAAACCGCATTTTCAACTTAACGGGAAGGATTATCTTATTGAAACAGCCCTTACGGCTGAAGTGGCAATTGTCTATGCCAAAAAGGCAGATGCATTCGGGAATTTAATCTATGACAAAAGTGCCCGTAATACCAATCCGCTTGTCGCCATGGCCGGTGATATAACAATTGCTGAGGTAGAAGAAATTGTTCCAGTTGGATGTCTTAATCCCGAAGAAATCATTACCCCTGGAGTGTTCGTTGACTATATTATTCCTTCTAAGGGGGTGAATTGGAAATGGGCATGGGAGTAGATATCCGAAATCAAATGGCAAGGCGGGCAGCGGAAGAAATCCGTAATGGAATGGTCGTAAATCTTGGCATTGGTATTCCGTCGCTTGTTCCCAACCATTTATCAAAGGAAATAATGGTTATGTTTCATGCGGAAAACGGAATTACCGGAATGGGACCCAGCCCTGAGAAGGGTAAAGAAGATGAAAATTTATGCAATGCAGGAGGATTTCCGGTTACCCTGGAAAGTGGCGGTTCTTACTGCGACAGTGCTGTTTCATTTGGGATGATTCGCAGAGGCAGAGTGGATATTACCATTTTAGGTTCGCTCCAGGTCAGCCAAAATGGGGATCTTGCAAATTGGATTGTTCCAGGAAAAAAAGTGCCCGGAATGGGAGGGGCAATGGAACTTGCGCATAAAGCAAAAAAAGTGATTGTCTTAATGAACCATTGTGATAAGCAAGGGAATTCAAAAATTGTCACATCGTGTACATTGCCATTAACAACGAAAGCCTGTGTAGATCTCATTGTGACAGAGTTAGCTGTTTTTCAAGTCACCGAGAAGGGATTATTTTTAACTGAACTATTTGCTCCATATGACCTTGGAGATGTAGGGCAGAAAACGGATTGTGAATTTATGATTTGTGAAAATGTTCGGCGAATACCTTATTAATGCTTCCATGCTGCCCTAAAGGAGGGAATCGTTTGAATAAGAAGGAGAATAGTATCAAAAACTGGCTGAAGGAGAATCGGGCAAGAGGAGCAAGGTTCTTACAAATACTGGTAAGGGAAAACAGCACACGCGGAAATGAAAGCAGTGCACAGGCGATTATCATTGAAAAATGCCGGCAGCTTGGCTTAACATTGGATATTTGGGAAATTGGCGGAAAAGAGCTAAAAGAACATCCTGCTTTTTGCTGTGACCGTCAAAACTTTGAAGGTAACCCTAACTTGGTAGCAGTACTAAAGGGCTCAGGCGGTGGAAAATCGATTATATTAAATGGGCATATTGATGTTGTCCCAGTTGGTGACGAAAAGAATTGGAAGCATGACCCATTTAGCGGAACGATTGAGTGCGGTAAGCTTTACGGACGCGGAGCAACGGATATGAAAGGGGGGAGCGTAGCGCTTCTGTTGGCAATGGAATCGTTGATTGCAACGGGCGTAAAGCTTAAAGGGGATGTTATTTTTCAAAGTGTCATCGAAGAAGAAAGCGGCGGTGCGGGTACCCTTGCTGCCGTTTTACGTGGCTATCGTGCGGATGGAGCTATTATTCCCGAACCGACTAATCTGAAAATTTTCCCAAAACAGCAAGGCTCCATGTGGTTTAGAATTACGGTTAAAGGCAGAGCCGCACATGGCGGAACAAGGTATGAAGGCGTTAGTGCCATCGAGAAATCACTGCTTGTCATCGAGAGATTACAAAAATTAGAGAAAGATAGAAATGCATCGATCACCGATCCCCTCTTTGATAAAATCCCGATTCCGATTCCAATCAATATTGGAAAAATAACAAGCGGTGAATGGCCATCTTCGGTTCCTGATCGGACGATTATTGAAGGAAGAATGGGAGTGTCACCAGAAGAAACAATTGAAGCTGCCCAACAGGAAATGACGGACTGCTTACAGGAGCTCAACCAAAAAGATGAATGGTTCAAAGAGAATCCACTTCAAATTGAATGGTTTGGAGGAAGATGGCTTCCGGGAAATCTTGAAACCAACCACCCATTAATAAAGGAACTTTCTAAAAGTTTCATAGACATTAAGGGGGTAGCCCCTCTTATTGAAGCAAGTCCATGGGGGACAGATGGCGGTATTCTCTCTAATGTCGGAAATACTCCGGTTGTTGTTTTTGGACCGGGAATCACAGCAACGGCTCATGATGCAAATGAACATATTGATCTTGAAGATCTGTTTATTTCAAGTGAGATTATTGCTCTTACTTTAATGAAATGGTGTGAGGTGCATGAGTAAGAAGAATGAAAATCATAAGGGTTCGATCCGCATAAGAACAGAAATTCCAGGTCCGAAAGCATTAGAGCTGCTGGAAAGGAAATTTAAGAATGTCCCAAAAGGACCGTTTAATACCATTCAAACCTTTGCTGTAAAAGGTGAGGGTGCAATGGTCACAGATATTGACGGTAACATATTTATTGATTTTGCCGGAGCTATCGGGTCGCTAAATGTTGGTCATTGCCCGCCGGGCGTGGTGGAAGCTCTTCACCGCCAGATTGATACCTATCTGCATCCTTGTTTCCATGTAATGATGTATGAGCCATATATTGAATTGGCAGAAACGTTAAATCGAATAACTCCCGGCAGTCATGAGAAAAAAACATTTTTCTTAAACAGCGGTGCCGAGGCAGTGGAAAATGCGGTTAAGATAGCAAGAAAATATACAGGAAGAAAAGCAGTTATTTCATTTGAGCGGGGTTTTCATGGCCGCACCTATATGGCGATGTCTTTAACGAGCAAGGTGAAACCGTATAAATATGAATTCGGGCCTTTTGCACCAGAGACATATAAATGGCCTTATCCATATTATTATCGCTCCGAATTTGATTCTCCGGAACAATTGGATGATGCCCTTCTCCAACGATTTGAGACTTTTTTTCAGAGCGAGGTCCCGCCTGAAGAAATTGCTGCTGTAATAATGGAACCTGTTCAAGGGGAAGGCGGGTTTGTGATTCCATCTCAACGATTTGTAAGAAGTGTGAAATCACTTTGTGAAAAGCATGGCATCTTGTTTATTGCCGATGAAGTTCAAACAGGCTTTGGCAGAACGGGGAAGATGTTTGCTGTTGAACATTTTGATATCGTCCCGGACCTGATGATCATGTCAAAATCGATCGCCGCCGGACTGCCAATAAGTGCAGTAACGGGACGTGCGGAAATATTGGATGCTCCTAATATTGGAGAAATTGGCGGAACATATGGTGGCAGTCCGCTGGGCTGTGTTGCGGCACTTGAAGTTGTGAAAGCCATTGAAGAAGGAAAGCTTTTAGATCGTGCCCTTACAATCGGAAAAATTTTTCAAGAACGCTTTAATAACCTTAAAAGCATATATTCACAAATCGGAGACGTTCGCCAAATCGGTGCAATGTGTGCCATTGAATTTGTTAAGGATGCTGATTCCAAAACACCTAATAAAGAATTGGTGCAAAAAATTATCCAAACTGCACATCAACAGGGGCTTATTATTATGTCTGCCGGTTTATATGGGAATGTGATTCGTCTTTTAACCCCGCTGGTTATCACTGATGAACAATTTCAAGAAGGACTGGAGGTTTTGGAAAAAGCCATCTCCGATTGTTGCCAAAAGGCATAGAACAACAAGAATAATTTTAATTATCGGAAATGGTAAAATAAATCATTTAAATGAAAGTCAAAAGAGCAGAATGGTAACAGGTGCGTTTGCCTACCAAGGGCAGGGAAGGAATTAAATATGCTGTGGAAGAAATGACTGAACTGAAGTTGATTAGCTTTAAGACCGATTGATAACAGATGTCTGGCCGCAGGGCGGTCAGGCATTTTTTAACAGAGAAGGAGAGGAGTCAATGAAACAAACAGCATCTACGAAAATTTTTGAAGAAAGTAATTATTATCTTGAAGTTTATCTAGATCCTTTTAATAAAAGAATCCGCGTGGACGATTATCGAGGAAATCTGAAAATACTATTAGAAAAAACAGAGGCACTTATTTCTCAACATCAAGTCGAAAAGCTAATAATTAAGGGACGAACCGAAGATTTTCTCTTTTTCTTTGAAAAAGGCTTACAGCCTGAAGCGGTAGTTGACCGTTATTTCCTTGGATCGAATGCCTACTTTTTTTCAAAATTTTATACTCTTGAACGGAAGAAAAACGACCATTGGATTACCGAGGATGGAATGGTACAAAGTATCTATCAATTGTCCTCATCCGTTGAAAAAACATCTCCGCCAAAAGAGTACGAATTGAAAAAAGCAGATGAAAACTGTGCTGATAAGCTTTCTGCCCTATACCTGAAGGTTTTTCAAATTTATCCAACTCCACTACACGATCCGGAATATGTAAAAAAAACGATGAAGGAAGGGACAATCTACTATGTGTTTTTCCATGAAGGAGAAATCGTGAGCGCTGCTTCAGCGGAAATTAATTATTTTTATAAAAATGCCGAATTAACCGACTGTGCTACTATTTCAGAGCATCGCAAATATGGTCTGATGAAAATTATTCTTCGTGAAATTGAAAGGGAATTGAAGAGTAAAGGAATTTTTTGTGCTTATTCCATTGCTAGGTCATTATCCTTTGGCATGAATGCCGTTTTATTTCAACTTGACTATAACTATCGCGGCAGATTCATGAACAATTGCTATATTTATGACAAGCTTGAAGATATGAATATGTGGGTGAAGAATCTGGCAAACTGCTAAAATTTCTGCTAAAGGCGACAATTTATCGGCACCTTCTCATATAGTGATTAAGGGAAGGTGAAGACGATGGAGCAACTAACCGCTTTAACAAAAGAAGTTCTTACTGCAATTCTAAAAAGCATTGATGAAGGCATCCATGTTGTAAATATTAAAGGGGCAACGATTTTTTATAACGAGGTAGCTGCCAGACACGATGGAATGGAAGTGAAAGAGGTACTAGGAAAACATTTATTAGCTTCATTTCCTTCCTTAACGGAGGAATCAAGCACCTTATTAAAAGTGATTAAAACAGGGAAACCCATTTATAATCAGACCCAGGTTTATGTGAATTTACATGGCATAAGAATTGATACAATGAATACGACCCTTCCTATTTTTCTAGAAAAAAAAATCATTGGTGCCGTGGAAATAGCTAAAGACTATTCACGAATGAAGCTGCTTGCGGAAAGACTTTTAGATTTACAGAGAGGTATAAACACAAGCAGCTCCAAGAAGACGATGAAGCAAGTAACCTTCACATTAAATGACTTAATGACCGTCAGCCCCAGCTTTTCCAGTTTAAAAGATCAGGCAAGAAAGCTGGCAAAATCGGATTCTCCAATCTTAGTTTATGGTGAAAGCGGAACAGGTAAAGAATTACTGGTTCAAGGCATACATCACGAATCGCTCCATGGTGATGGATCCTTTATCGCACAAAACTGTGCCGCTATCCCTGAAGCATTACTCGAAAGTATTCTTTTTGGCACAGCTAAAGGGAGCTACACAGGTGCAGTTGAAAGGAAAGGGCTATTCGAACTGGCAGATGGGGGAACACTTTTCCTCGATGAACTTCACACGATGCCGATTGAATTACAGGCAAAGCTATTAAGAGTATTAGAGGATGGAATGATACGAAGAGTTGGCAGTTCACACAACATATCTGTGAATGTCCGGGTCATTGCTGCGATGAATGAGGATCCGGATAAGGCACTTCAAGAAAAAAAGCTTCGCTCGGACCTGTATTACCGTTTAAATGTATTTACTTTTTCGCTTCCTCCTTTGAGGGAAAGAAGGGAAGATATTCTTTTTTTAACCGATTATTTTATTCAAGGATTTAATCAAAAATTGAATAAAAACATTAGGGGAATGGAGAGTAAATTAGAGGCTTTCTTTATGTGCTATCAATGGCCCGGCAATGTCCGGGAACTGAAGCATACGATTGAATATATGATGAATGTTTGTGAAGGGGTGCTGCTTGAAGAGAAGGATTTACCAATAATGTTAAGACAGCAATCATCACGGATAAAAAGTAACGTAAACAATAAAGGGAATCTTTCTTTAAGAAAAAATATCGAAGAGTTAGAGAATCGTTTAATCACTGAAGCCTTGAATTTCACTAATGGGAATATCCTCCAAGCCGCAAAGCTTTTAGAGATTCCACGGCAAACTCTGCAATACAAGTTAAAAAAGTCATTGGAATGAGCTGCCGATATTTCGGCGCTTTTTTATTTTTACTGAAACATCTTGTTAATAAATACGATTCCTATCCTGTTTTATGAAGTTGGCACAATTCTTGCATATTATTTTATAAAGAGGGATAGGAGGAATTTCAATGAAATCCTTTTTATATAAGCCGAAAAGACATTGGAAAGAAATTGAGCTTTGGAAAGACGTAACAGATGAGCAGTGGAACGATTGGCTATGGCAGCTTACCAATACGATCCGTACATTAGATGATTTAAAAAAGGTTATTCATTTAACACCGGATGAAGAAGAAGGGGTAAGAATTTCAACCAAAACGATTCCTTTAAATATTACACCATATTATGCTTCACTAATGAATCCCGATGACTCGCGCTGTCCGATTCGAATGCAATCGGTACCTGTTTCAAAGGAAATTCATAAAACGAAATATGACCTCGAAGATCCATTGCATGAGGATGAAGATTCACCGGCTCCGGGGTTGACACATAGATATCCCGACCGGGTACTGTTTCTGGTTACCAATCAATGCTCAATGTATTGCCGCTATTGTACAAGAAGACGTTTTTCCGGGCAAATCGGGATGGGGGTACCGAAAAAGCAGCTGGATGCAGCGATTTCGTATATCAGGCAAACCCCGCAGGTTCGGGATGTATTGATTTCCGGCGGTGATGGGCTTCTGATAAATGATAATATATTGGAATATATTTTGAAAAATTTGCGGGAAATTGACCATGTTGAAATTATTCGTATTGGAACGAGGGCACCTGTTGTATTCCCGCAAAGAATTACAGAAAACCTTTGTAATATCTTGAAAAAGTATCATCCAGTTTGGTTGAACACCCATTTTAATACTTCGATAGAGATTACCGAGGAGTCGAAAAAAGCTTGTGAAATGCTCGCCAATTCCGGTGTCCCGGTAGGCAACCAATCCGTTATCCTTGCCGGAATAAACGACAGTGTGCCAATCATGAAAAAACTCATGCATGATCTCGTGAAAATTCGTGTTCGACCCTATTATATCTATCAATGTGACTTATCAGAGGGGATTGGGCATTTTCGTGCACCCGTTTCAAAAGGCCTCGAAATTATTGAGGGTCTTAGAGGACACACTTCCGGTTACGCAGTGCCGACATTTGTTGTGGATGCTCCTGGCGGCGGCGGGAAAATTGCCCTGCAGCCGAATTATTTAATCTCGCAAAGCACAGACAAGGTAGTATTACGCAATTTTGAAGGCGTTATAACTTCATATCCGGAACCTGAAAATTATATACCGGGGAGGGCGGAAGGCTACTTTCAAGAGGTATATAATGATTTGGAAGAAAAGAGGTCTCTTGCGGGAATCGCAGGAATTATGAATGATCAACAGTTTAATCTTGTACCGGAAGGCTTAACGAGATTAAATCGGCGTAAGGAATATAACCAGGACCCTGCACATAGTTCTTTGAAGGATAAACGGGGTAAAAGGGATGAGATGAAGGAAAAGAAGTTTCAGGCATTAGCTCAAAAGGAACAAGGTAACAAGAAAAATGAAAATACCGATAATGGGACAGAATCGATCAAGGATTAGGGGGAGGGTTTATGAGTAAAGAATGCGAATGGTGTCATAGCACAAATTTAAAAAGGATCAATTCCTCTGTTTTTTGGGAATTGCCTGACGGTACACGGGCAATCGAAATTACTGAAACCCCCACATTTACCTGTAATGACTGTACCATGAGCTATCAAAGTGAGCAGACGGTAAAAGAAATTGAGGATCAATTATTTTTAATTAATTGTAAATTGATTGAAAAAACGATTACCTTTAACGAATTAATGAAAATTCCAAGAGTATTAAAGAAAAATTATTTTGATTTTTTTTCATAAATGCTGAACAGTCTGTACACAGACTGTTTTTCTTTTGGTTGCTAGACGATGAAGGCTGAATCCGTTATAGTGTTCATAAGAAAATATATACGTAGGAAAGAAAGGCGTTTTTTATGAGTAAATCTTTTTATCATTTTTTAATGAAATATAGGCACCCTGCTCCTAAAGATGCAATCAGTACCTTTGCTAACCATGCCTATGTAGACCACAGTTTTCCAAAAACATCTGAGGATTATCATGAAGTAAGTTCCTATCTTGAATTAAACGGACATTATTTGGATTCGATGACTGTTTTCGATGAGGCATGGCAGCAATACGTTTTATTGGAAGGATAATATGAAAAATCGCCTTTTACCCAAGGGCGATTTTCTTTTTTATTACAGGCGCGGGTATGGCAACCAGTGCATATACTATTGTAATCAAAATTCACGGCTCAACACCCGAGAGGATGGAGGATATGGAAAAAAGGAAAAAACCGAAGTATAAGATCGGTGATACGGTCGTGATTACGATGTATGGGACAGTTGGCAAAGTTACAGATGTTAATTTTCTATTTTTATTGGGTAAAAAATATGCTATCATTCTTGGTACAAGTAAAGAATCTGGAGTGACCTAAATGCCATTAGCAGCCATTTATTTGCGTTTATCCCGAAATGAAGAACAATTGGATATTGAAGAGATTTTGACAAATCATCGTAATGCTCTTATTAAACTTGCAAATCAACATAAGCTAACTTACGACATATATCAAGAAATTTCAAGCGGTGTAAACACAGAACGACCTCAATTAAATTTACTTTTGGACAATTTGGACGAATACGATTACCTTTTAGTGATGGACATTGACAGGATTTCTCGTGACAATGCCTATGCAGAACAAATCAAAACAATGCTGATTGCTAATGACATCAAAATTTTAACTCCTCAAGGAGCAATCGATCTAACACAAGAAAGTAATGAAATGATGTTTTCGTTTCAAGCAATGCTGGCAAACTTTGAGTACAAACAAATTAGAAAACGTTTAGGTCGTGGTCGATTAGCAGCTGCTGAACAAGGCAGGTGGACAATGAGTAATCAAGTTCCATTAGGGTATGCAAAAAACGAAGACCAGAAATTAGTAGTCGTTGAAGAGGAAGCAAAGATAATAAGGTACATCTTTCAAAAAACTCTTGAACGAGTTAGTGCAAATGAAATTGCAAAACAATTAGATATGCTAGGATGGAGAAGCAGAAGAGGTAAAATTTTAACAACTTCTCATATTTCTTCAGCAAGGAAGAATGTTGTATATCGTGGAGTAGTTCAAGCCAAAAGAAGAGTTAATGGACGAGTAGTTGATGAAGTATTCGTTGAAGATGCTCATGAAGCAATCATTCCAAAAAAGCAATTCTTGGAAGTACAGCAGATTTTAGAAGAGAATAAGGATAAGACATTCTTTAACAAGAAGAAGGCTACAAGAAGGCTTCAAAATTTGATTTACTGCAATTGTTGTGGAAGGAAGAGATACTTACAAACTGATGGTCAGCACGATTTCATCAAATCCTGTTCGTACAAAATTTCAAATAACAGCTGTAAAGATCGGGGAGCTAAATATATTGAGGTAGAAAGATTTGTACTTCAAAAAATCAAAGAAAGAAAAGCAGATTTTGAACAAGAGCTCAAAAAAATTAAGTCTCTTGATACGACTGAAATCGAACAAAAGTTGTTGGTTGAAAAGGCAGCTTTAGAGAAGCAGCTTGATAAGTTTGAAAAGCGTCAAAGAAACCTTAATGTAATGAGAATGGATGGAGAAATAAGCAAAACTGAATTTGCTGATATAAAAGAGGAAAACGAACAACAAATCAAAAGGATACTTCAAGAAATTGAGTTAAAGAACACTCAATTAGAGAACTTAGACAGTACAGAAGAGCAACAAGAAAGATTAGAATATACGATTGGAATGTTAGACAAATTGGAAGAAATCGAGCCGGAGGATTGTAACGCATTTTTGAAAACTTTCATCAAAAAGATTTTGTTTAGCAGCAATACAACTACTGATCACGATACAAAAAAGGAGAGAGCTACGTCAACGATTGATATTGTTTGGCTTTAATTATTTCTAGAATATTCCTAACATATATTTTGCATTAGTTGAGTAAAGGATTATAATAAGACCGAAGAAATAAAGCTAAAGAAGAAGTTGAACAAGAAAAAAATAAAATGATGTCCGATGATGGGATTTTCCAGCGTGCAGCGTTTGTTCCTTTGCTTTTCGCACCGGTTTCATTACTTTTGGCATTGGTTCCAAGAAGGAAACAAACAGCGTTTGATTGGGCTATGAAGGTTGTACATGCTCAACTTATGAAAATTGGCATGGCCTTATTGCTGACGATATTGTTTGGCATTGCGGTGATTTTATATCGTGCTACTGAAACATCTGATATGGGCTTTCTTGGTATGATTCTTCTTCAAATTATCTGTTTTTTGGGAATATGGGCAAAACGAAAAGAACTAATTAATATGGTGTCTTCCGCAACAAATAATATCCAAAGCAGTATTGGAGCTACTTTGCAAAGTTACCTTCAAAAATACCAACAGAAGTCGGCCGCCGTTTTTATTTTCATTCATTGCATTCGCAACATTTCGTTTCAAGGCTAGAGGAGCAAATAGAACAGCTCCGGAACCAAGAGGAGTCAAACGAACTAGACTTTGTGGAGATAACGTTGAACAAAATTAGAAAAGTCCTCACTGGAGGAGAGCAACTTTCCGAGGTTGAAGCAAATAACATTTTGAGAGACTACATTGAAGCAATTTTTTATACAAAGATCGGAAATAATATTGAAATTGAAATTGTATGGAAAGACATTGTTGGCCTCGTTGCATGAGGTCATTTTTTTATTTTGTTTTCCACGGTCTTTCCCTCCCCTCGTTGGTTTGAGTGTAAGAACAACACAATCAAATTCAAGGGGGAAAGTGAATTTGAACAAGTTACAAACTATTAAGGAAATTGGAAACCAATATGGATGATCTGATCTCGATTGGGACGATTGGATTGATTAAGGCGATCGAGTCGTTCTCGCCGAATAAAGGCATGAAGCTGTTCGTAGCTCAATGTATCGAGAACGAGATCTTGATGCATCTGCGTTCTCTAAAAAAGACATTTAATTGAATAAGACTTTCAAAAAAATGGATGTTTATGGCTTTTTTAGATTCGATTTAGTAGAATCGAGGTTTCGTGGACAAGGTGCATTTTTATCAAGCTTGATTTACGGTCTCGTAGTACTAAGTAGATTTGTTTCTATAAACCTTTTATTTGCCCCCAAAGCTAATGATGTCAATGGGTATGGTAGCTGTAGCAAATGTAGAAGATGCATTATTTACTATTAAAAGGGATGGGGATTGACCCGACTCATCGCTGTGTCGTGCATGTGAGAGGCAATTATCAGAAGACCGATAATTGGATGGTCGTCCCCAAATCGATTTAAAAAATGATGATGCTTGAAAATGACGATACTTCATTTATACTAGAGGATACTTTTTACTTATGTGAGAAACTGGATATTCCGCTTGTATTCGATTATCATCATCACCTTGCTCATCATCGAAATCCCGATTGGATAGTTCATTGGGATCGAGTCATCCAAACGTGGAGGGATTCTCCTCTTCGTGTAAAAATGCATATTTCCAGTCCAAAAAGCCAAAAAGCATTTCGTCATCATACAGATTTTGTTGACATAGATATGTTCTTTCAGTTCTTAAAAGAAATCAAGGGCAGTGTTCGATTGACTGCATGATTGAAGCGAAAAGCAATGTGACGAAGCCCTGTTTCATTTAATGGAAGAGATTAAAACGAGGGAGGATGTGGAAATCATTGATGGCTCTTCGTTTCATTTAAAATGATAGGAAGAGCCAATGATGTAATTTATTAATACTAATTAGTTTTTCAACGAGAATTCCTGAGGTGGTTCTCCGGTTAGGTTTAAGATACGGACCGTTTCAGGCTGTATTTTAAGAAGTACGTAGTTCGGATCATTCGGACCTTCAAACCATTTATTAAACGATTCTTCCCAGAATTGATTTTTCAAAGCCTCTGTATCATTAATGGATGAGGTGCCTAAAATTTCAACATAGGCATCGCTTTGTCCTTTCTCTTCATAACCTAGCAATACAGATACGTATGGATTGTTTTCAATTTCGTCCATTTTTTCAGTGTCCTTTTTCGTTGGTGAATATAATGTTAGGTCCTCATTGTAAAATGTCATATATCGTGAATGAGGTTTATTATTTTCAACCGATGCAAGGATGCCTGTTTTGTGATTAGAGATTATGTTAACAACCTTTTCTTTAAAATCTTGATCGCTCATTTATTTTCCTCCTATGGATTGGTTTCTCTTTATTTTCCACTAAAGCATGGAAAAAAAACTGTAAAAAATTCGTAGGTGCTTTTCCGGTGATCATTAAGTGTTTTTAGGAAACTAATAATCCATTGATCGAACTAAAGACTTGTTAGAGTTGCCTCTTGCCTCTTCTCCGGTTTTAGCCCATCTGCTTTTATTTAGATATAGCCGTCATTATCCAATGGTGTTTGAAATTGATCAAGCCCAATATTGACAATATGCTTGATGACAAAAGGTGTTCCAAACTCAATCAATGCACTGGAATGATCTAAAGCACAACCAAAACATTGAATCATTTTTCCTTCACTCCTGTATAAAAGCTCAAGGTACTATTTTTAACCAAAAAAAGAATAAAATACCCAAGCTTTCAGTGAGGAATGGGAAATATTATTTTCTCTTTTTTATCATGCTTCGAATAACTTCAGGGATGTAACAAATCCTAATGAACAAAGGGGGTGCTTATATTGTCAAACCAGCAACGTACTAATGGCGAGAAACAAAGAGGGCAATCCGGTAATCAACCGGGTTTAGGATCGAAGTACCATGAGGAACATGCAGGAAAGGTTACCGGTTACGGACAACCTGACTCAGTCGCTAAAGAGGCTTACACAAATAGTTGATAAGCCTTTATTATAATCATTTTACGCCCTTTGCTGCGTTTGTTCTGTTATAAAAATAAGAACACTTAAAGGATGGTGAATGGGAATGAAAGTAAACCCTGAGTATACCTCCCATAATCCAGGAGATGTTGTCTACGTCTTTTATCGTAATCCACATACACAGGACATTGCAAATGTTCAGGAAGCGGCTGTTGTGAATAATCCGGATAATCCTGGTGAATTGGCTATATTTCTATATGAAACCTATTATCCTCTAACAAACGAAATGGCTGTTTACTCAAGTGAGGCTGATGCGATCTCGGCCTATGAACGGTATTTTGGATATGAATAGAATGGGGATTGTCACATGAACAAACCATTTATGCCGCAGCTCGTTTACTTCGAACCAGATGCATTGGAATATCCTCTTGGGCAGGAATTAAAGGGAAAATTTGAAAAAATGGATGTGGAAATTCGTTATACTACTTCACATAATCAAGTCAGAAACCTTCCTGGTGATACTGATTTTCAAAGATATAGGATTGCAAAATCAACACTAGTAGTCGGTATAAGAAAAACACTTAAGTTTGATACGTCGAAGCCATCTGCGGAATATGCCATCCCGTTTGCGACGGGCTGCATGGGGCATTGCCATTATTGTTATTTGCAAACGACGATGGGTTCGAAGCCTTATATTCGTACATACGTAAATGTGGAGGATATTTTAGATGCTGCTGATCGGTATATGGAAGAACGAGCGCCCGAAATTACAAGATTTGAAGCATCTTGTACATCTGATATTGTCGGACTCGATCATCTGACACATACGTTAAAGCGGGCTATTGAGCATTTTGGGAATTCGGAGTTTGGCAAGCTGCGTTTTGTCACAAAATTTCATTATGTCGATCACTTACTTGATGCTGAACATAAAGGAAAAACGAGATTTCGCTTTAGTGTAAACGCGGATTATGTGATAAAAAATTTTGAGCCTGGGACCTCTCCGTTAGCAAAACGGATCGAGGCAGCGGGAAAAGTGGCAAGAGCTGGCTATCCATTAGGGTTCATTGTGGCACCCATCTATCTTCATGAAGGCTGGGAGGAAGGCTATTATCATTTGTTTAAACGACTTGACGCAGAATTACCAATGGATGCAAGGGACGATATCACATTTGAATTTATTCAACACCGGTTCACGAAGCCAGCTAAGCGAGTGATTGGAAAAAATTACCCGATGACAAAATTAGAATTAGATGAGTCTTCCAGAAGGTATAAATGGGGGAAATACGGCATCGGTAAATATATTTATCAAAAAGAGGAAGAAGAGGATATAAAAAGTCATCTTTATTCCTACATGGAAAAGTTTTTCCCAAATGCTAAATTGGAATACTTTACCTAAAAGATCAAAATAACTTCTGTTAAAACACACGATATTTCATTTTGAAAAATTGTGTGTTTTTTTTCTTTCCGGAGCTCTTTTAAAGTAACTAGTATATAATTTCTCGTGTTGAAGCTTATATTAAGGGCTTTTTTTAATGTTGAAATTTAGCGGAATGTTTGCGGTATCCTAATTTATTTAGCTGATTTATTGGATGAAATTGATTAGCGGATTAATCGACTTCCTAAAAGATTCCCTATAAGAAAAATTGGTACCATTAAAATGCTGATGGGAATACTTTCGAATAGTAAATGTCTGTCTATAAGACTCAATTCAAACAAGTGGTAATAAGTAAGAAGAGAATAAGGAATTACCATAAATATCCCCGTTATGACATCAGGCGAATAACCCCGGAAAATGATAGTTTGACCAATATGAGAAAAGACCTGTAGCAAAAATACATTTAATGCAGCTGTATATAGAAGAAAGTTTTCTCCGGTTGGAAGAAGATAGGCGGTTATAAATGTGATAAATGAAATAATAAGCAAAATCCATGCAATCATAATAGAATGTTGGGCGGATTTCGCACCCAATTTTTTTAACGACTAACGTAAGTTTGGCGAGGAAAGTTTTTGGAAACTGTTTGAATGTAGCAAAATTCATGTAATGTCTCTAGCATCTTTTGTTTATTAGATAATTGATTTTCCACAAAGTAATAGACTTCTATAAATTATTCGAACGATAATAAAAACTAAATTAAGCTAAAAAAAAATGATTTTCACCCCATTATGCATGTCTAACTAATACTTATTTTTATGCTCTGAAACGAATTTCATTAGTATATTAGTGAAATACTAAAATAAATTTCAAAATAATTTTGTGGAGTAGACACTAATTAAGTCTGTGTATAGAAGGTGATATTGTGAAGATTTTCTTAGTTCTAACAAGTATTGTACTTCCTATAATTATGTTCTTTTTACAAAAATTCCAGGTGAAATTCCGTATTATTTTTAATTTAGGTGCCGTTGTATCAGCAATTATATTTGGAGATATTGCCTCTATGTCTGTTTATAAAATCATTAAAGATAATACTGTATTTATGACCAATATCCATTCCATCTTTCTAAATCCATTATTCTTATCAACTGGGGGTTATTTAGGGATATATTTCATTTATCGACTGATAATAATTACCGTAGATGAATTATAAATGTCGTGTTTTTCCTTGTAATTGTTGAACGGAAAATATTTTTTGAGCTTTTTGAACACACATTCCTTCGTTTGGTATTAAACCGACTATTAAATACAAAAGATAAGGTTGAATCTTAGCTGTTGAACGGAAGGAGGTGCATGCTGTTTTTCTAGCCATAAATGAAAACAGCATGCTTTATCTACTGCATTGGTATTATCCCCTACAGGTAGACATTAAAAAAAGAGGACATGATATGATGTTCTTAATAGTCTTCCTGGGAGGGGATTTTTCTATGGCAAAAAAAGGACAAACCTTTACATTATATACTGAAGAATTAAAACGTGAAGTAGTTCGTTTGAAGTTGGAGGAGGGCTGGTCCTATCGTCAGCTTCGTGAACGATTCGGGATAAACAGTGATGCACAAATTGCTGAGTGGGTAAAGAAAGTAAAAAATAATGAGTCGTTTGAGGATAATCGTGGACAGTGGAATAAAAAGCATTTTAACAGCTTAGAAGAAGAGAATGCTTATTTGAAAGCGCAAGTGGAATATCTAAAAAAGCGCAATCCAAATCTACACGGGAAGGAGTGGTCTTAAAATCTAAAAGGTTTCAAATTATTGATGAATTAAGGAGAAATCATCCACTTGCGTGGCTTCTCAAAATTGGCGAAGTTTCAAAAGCTGGGTACTATAAATGGCGCGGTAGTCGTTCAAAAATGTCTATACGTATGGAAGAGGATGTAACGATTAAAGGGCATATATTAGCAATTCATAAGCTACACCCTTACTATGGTTATAAGCGAATGACGAGGGCTTTATCCAGAGAAGGAATAATTGTGGTAAATCATAAGCGTGTACGTCGTTTAATGAGGGAATTAGGAATAAAATCAGTAATACGTAAGAAAAGACCTTTCTACGGACGTAGAGGCTCGGTTGTATTTCCTAATGTCCTAAACAGAGAATGTTACGCAGAGAATCGGTTTGAAAAGCTCGTAACTGACATTACATATGTACGAGTTGGAGACAATTTTGCCTATCTATCAGCCGTTTTAGATTTATATAACAATGAGATTGTCGCTTGGAAAATATCTGAAAGAAACGACCTTGAATTAGTGTTAGACACTTTGAAGCAATTAAAAGGAAAACCATTTACTGAAAAAGCGCTCATTCACTCAGATCAAGGATTCAATATACAACCAAGGCTTATGAGAAACAAGTAAAAGAGCTTAAAATACAAGGAAGTCATTCCAGAAAAGGAAATTGCCATGATAATGCCTGTATTGAATGTTTCTTCTCTCATCTAAAGACCGAGAAGTTGTATTTAGTTCGTCCTAAAACGATAGATCAAGCGTTTCTGGCTATTAAGGAATATATTCAATTTTACAATAAAGATCGATTTCAAGAAAAATTTAACGGCCTTTCCCCCATTGAATACCGAGAAAAGGCCGCAGCTTAGTATACTCTTTTTTTCATTGTCTACTTGACAGGGTTATGTGCACATCGCACTAAATCAATAACATTTTTTAAGTGATTTACATATTCCATTGGATTGCATTCAAGTAGTTTAGCACCAGCCGCCATCATCACATTCTGTGTATTTGGCATCTGGGTGATCAGTAACCGTGACATGCTGATATATTTTTTGCTGATCTGCTTCAAAATGATGTTCTAATTCATATTGAATATTATTAGGAAGCTTTATTTTTCCAATATAGGTATCCTCTAAAAATAACTCCATTTCTCCATTTCTAATTTTACCGGTTACACAGTCTGTCACTCAATCTTTTGTTCTTTTACCGCCATCTTTTTTCCACCCTCTTAATTCATTTAAGTTTAGATTCCCCCACTATAGAAAAAGGAATTGTGGAAATTAAATGAAGCCCCCCTAATGTGTTAGAGTTTCGATGAAAATTAAATTATTATTTTATATCTGGCTTGGGCTTTTTTACCCTAAGATAGCGTTTATCATTCATAAATAAACTCCAAAAGTATACAAAACCTGGAAATAATATTGCAAAGCCTACAATGTATGTAATGAATACTGCTCTAAAAGAATTTGGATCCGTAAAAGCAGAATGAATGGTTACATCTGGATAGATTATGTATGGCAAATGAGCACGTCCATAAACATAGCTTGCAGTCATATATTGTAGTGTAACTGCAATAACAGAAAGACGCGGCATCCCTCTGTATCCTGGTTTAAAGGAAGGAAGAATTAAACCAAGACCCCCAACAAGAAAAAGGAATAATGATAAAAACAAAATGGGCGAGTTTTGCATCATTTTATCAAAGAGCCAGTCGGTTTCATTTTTTAATGTAAGCAAGATTAGAAATGCGGTTATCAGAGAAATAGGTCCCATAATAAGAGCATCGCGACGATAAGTATCATATGCTTCTTTTTCATTTGAAGCCTTCGAATAATCGGCCAATAAAAGAGATGAAAGAAAAAGCGTGCTTGAAATCGCAAACGCAAAAAAGGCATACTCATTCATGCTTGAAAATAGTTTGGCCAAATTCAGCTGTTGGCTGCCATTTGAAAAATCAACAAAATTTCCATGTGTGATTGGTAGAACGCTTATAAGTAAGCCCGGAATTAAAATTCCGCATATCCCGGAAACATACGTAAGTGGTGGTTTTTTATACTCTTCGGCAATATGAGAAAATACCAGGAAAGCACTTCTGACTGTCAAAAGGAGCAGGATAATGCTTCCCGGAATCAGCAACACAGTGCCAAGAGTATAGGCTGCTTTGAGGAATAAGCTATAAATAGCTACAACCAAGGCTACGATAAATGTATTTGTTACTTCCCAGGTAGGGGAAAGATACCGGTTGGCAATATTCGTCGCTTTTGTTTTTGTTTTATTGATGTAGAGCATAGACCAAAATCCAGCACCAAAGTCCATTGTAGCCATGATGGAATAAATAAACACAAAACCCCATAATATCGTTATCGCCAGGTAAACATCCATCTATTTGCCCTCCTTAGGAATTGGAACCTGTGAGTGATACATTTTTTTGCTCTGTACGATTGATATCTTCAAGGACTGGATTCTTTTTAAAATAATATAAAAGAACCAAGATAGCGGAGACCGCCAAAACCATATAAATGGCAACAAACAAAGTGAACAGAAGTCCGAGGTTTCCGGCCGTTGTTACGGAGTCAGCTGTTGAAAGCTTATGATAAATCGTCCAGGGCTGTCTTCCGGTACAGGCGAAAATGATCCAAGTAATTTCCCCCTTAGATATGGTAAAGAACTTTCTTTGCGAGTTCACTCTATATTGTCTTATAATGAAACAAAAAATATGTAATGATTACCACTAATTCCAATAATATTAATTGAGGATAAAAGAGACTTAGTAAATGGGGACCTAATGCACAAAGTATTACCAAATTGTGGGATATTTAAGCTCTCTAAAAATAAAGTTAATATGCGTTCAGGGGATTCTTGATATTTAAAAGGAGGAGAAAAAATGGAAGATAACATTAATCGTGTATTCCCCTCTGCTTGGTATGCGATAGCTTTTTCTACAGAAATTAAAAAGAAGCCAATTCGAAGAAAAGTGATTGGGCGAAATCTAGTACTGTTTCGAGACAGCCAAGGCAAGGTAAATGCGATTTACGCTTATTGTCCTCATAGAGGAGCAGATTTATCTCTAGGTTGTGTGAAAAATGACACTTTAATGTGTCATTACCATGGATGGAAGTTTAATGGAGATGGAAAGTGTGTGGAAATTCCCTCTCAGCCGCATAATCCTGTTCCAAAGTTTGCTCATACGGTGTTCTATCAAGTAAGAGAAGAGGCTGGACTCATCTGGATATATCCTGATCCTAATGTAAAAGAGACTCCTGAATTTCAAGTAATGCCAGATTTAAAAGATACTAAGTTCCGTTTAGCACCTTATAAAGCACATTGGAATGCTCACTTTACGAGGGTGGTAGAAAGTGTACTAGACGTAGCACACCTTGTATTCGTGCATAAAAAGACCATAGGAAAGAATGCAAATGAAGAGATAAAAGAACTTAATTATACACATGAAGGAGATAAAATTATCATTCGCAATGGTGGAGGATTGTTGGAATATTCGTTCCCGCAGCAATGGATTCTCAAACCAGTTGAGAGTACTAAAAATGCATTCATCAATTATGTAACCTTTACTCCCATTGATGAGGAGAAAACAATGATATTCGGGTATGCTGGACGTACGTTTGGAAGGAATATTCCATTTATGGATGGGATTTTCTCCAAATATAGCCTTAAGGTGTTAGATGAGGATAAATCTGTCGTAGAAAGTCAGCATCCGAGACCAATCCCTGAAGCACTTCGAATGGAAGCTCATGTCTTTGCAGATGGTCCACAAATTGCATTTCGAAAACGATGGTTTACTTTTCTATCAGAGGAAGAAGATAAAATAAAACTTGATGAGCGTGTCAACGTGATTTAATACCGTTCTGCAATAATCAAATGGCTCAAACCCTTCCATATTTAAGCACCACTCCATTGGTATGGTTCGTATGGATGGGTTATTTATATAAAATAGTAGGTAATTTAATTTATATATTGACGAGGTGTCCCATAGTAAAGTTCTTGATTGAGCTGTGGAAAAGTGGAATTGAATTGTATAAATATAGGCGAGTTGGATAAATTAGGATGGAATGTGAAAAATTTACGATCAGCATAAATTATGGCAGTTAGAGCAAGAGTAGCTTCTCGCTGGAAGATTTGAAACCTCCTTATGGAAGTAGACTCGTCGAATTCTCCTCCACTCACATAAACTTTCCCTCTAAGCAGATAGTGCCCTTTTAGTGAAATCCATTCTGCTAAAAACTCGTCTCGCAAATTTTTATTAATGACTGAAAGGTTGTAGGAACAACCAATGCTTAAAAATAATTCTCCAGTTATATCAGAATGTGTCAAGGTATACTTTCGACCATCAACTGGACTGGATTCGGAAGCAGGGGGCATAAATGTTACTCTTAATTTAGAAGCATTAAACTTACTAATAACAAACCCTCCTTTCATTAATGTTCCATAAATTACTTTGTCTTGCATTAAACGAAGTTTTTATAGGATAAAAAGGAGGTGTATAACCATGAGAGTGATACAAATGATTGGCTTAGCCCTAACTATAATTGGTGCAATTAACTGGGGATTGATTGGTTTTTTTAAATTTGATTTGGTGGCAACGATATTTGGCGGGCAAGGTTCCTTTTTATCAAGATTAATGTATGCCCTTGTTGGAATAAGTGGATTGGTTTGCATAAGTCTATTATTTGATCCAGAGCCAAAATCAACATATGATATGAACCGGGTTGGCAAAAGAAATTTGAATTATTTCACTGAATTCGGTGAGGATGAAGATTTATCAGATCTTAAAAAAGATTAATCCCTAATAATCAGGAAGACTTATTCTTCCTATTCTCTGTAGCTTCTCCTTTATCATATATGCTTGATATAATAAAAATATTAATTTTCGCTGTGATACTAAGAAAACAAAAAAATATTATGAGATTAATCTTTGAATGGCTGGAATTTTGTAAAACAGCCAGCTCCTTAATATCAGTTTACTTATTTGGTGTAAATTATACGGTTTCTAAATGTAAACATTAATATACCGACCAGAAAGAGCAGTCCAATTCAAATTAGTTGGACTGCTAATTAGGTGTTATTTAAGGTTTTATTCTTCAGAATTAGTTCTTATTGCTTTATTTTATTGAAATCATCCATTACTCGTTGTACTAAGGTTACTGCCTGACTCATTACTGCACCGCCGCCGAATGCAGCGGTTACTCCGATTGCCTCTAATATTTCTTGTTCTGAACACCCTTGATCCAAGCATCCCTTTAAATGGTAAATGATACAGTATTCATCTTGGGCATGAATACTGATGCCAAGTGCTATTAATTGCTTTTCTTTCTTACTTAATGTATCCTCTTGAAAACATATTTCTGTAAATTCATTATATGCTCTTACTATATTTGGCATTTTTTTAGTAAAGGTACCAAGCCCTTGCTTATAATTTTATATAACGAAGCTTCTATTTGACTTTGTAATTCCAATCATTTCACTCCTTAAAGTGTTAATGACTATGCTCAATAAGGTCAATCGTACCCAATACAATGTGTGCTAACCCAAAACCGAATATAGTATTAGCCACCATTTTATTGCTTCGGCGGTTCTGTTTCAGTGCGTAACCAGTAGCAGTTACCGCTGTACCTAAAACAGTTGGTATCAGACCTTCTCTAATGTTCACTCTTTTTACCTCCAAGTGTGCCGTCGAAAGTAGAACATTCTCGAGGAACGTTCATCAATAGTTTTTTTAAAACAAATCTTTAGGTACGAGAGAAGATATTCCAGTATCATCTGCATCCCAGAGAAAAATAAGGCAGATAAAAAATAACACCTTTAACTTAAAAAAAGGTAATCAGAGGAATTAATGTTATTTAAGTGAATTAGTAATGAGCTGTATAATAAGTAGGGTGCTTCAACAAGCTAAAGTAGCAATCATAATAATTATCTTGATCTTCCGCAATCGGGCGCTATTGTTGAAGAAGGATAAATAAAAAAGTCGATTCCTTATTGTCTTAGGAATTAGGCTTTTTTGTGCTAGAGAAGTCCTTTTCTTTTGGAGATACCTCCAATAGGAATCCTTCCTATAAAATATGTAGAATTCATTTTTTATATTTAATTTGTAAACTATGTTGATTTATATAGCTAAAATCATAAAATCGACACCAAGGGAATACTACATAGTTTACTTTGTGTTGAAAATATACTGGGTAAAGGTGTGCCGTAACATTTGCTATCAATATAGTGAAGTCGATTTTTTTCATTTTTAGAAAATGATACTTTCTTTATAATTTAAAAAATTGGTAGAATTAGTTATTAATTGTTTGAATTTATCAACGAAAGTCCTGTATTGATACAATAAGCATTGAGAATTATAAGTATTACTTACTGTAAATGATGGTAATAGTCAAATTTGAAAAAATTTTCCCGTAACATAACTACTGTTAACAATAGAAAGAACTCGTAATTGTCCTGAGCCCTAGAAGGCCTATCTAGAGCCTTTTTTATTTTAGTCTAATATTCAATATCATATGAGTCCATTTTAGTCTCTTCCTTTGAATAATAATCATCATACATCATTCCAAGGAGTTTCCAACGCTCTCCATTCTCCAATTCCTTTATCATTTTAATTAATTCTTCAGCAGTTTTCATTTCCAATTAGCCCATTTTCGCATAATATTATCATCCTTGCTTTACAAATGAAATTTTATAGATACAAGGACAACACAGACAAGATAAGAAATCAAATCAGTCTGAATACAATATCTTGAGGTGTTGCCACCATGAATTTTGAATACAAAGAAACTGGAACTTTTAATGCAGAAAAGGCAGCAAAAGGTCTGATCGAATTAGCTCAGAAAATCAAGAAGGGTGATAAGAAGAATGATAAAAAAGTAAGCTGACTCATGACCAATTAGGACATGAGTTTACTTTTTTTAGTAGCCAGTAAAAATTGCAGATTAACAGATATAATATGGCTTGTCCGCCTAATCTGCCCAATGATTAGATGTATTGTTTTTCTTGCTCAGTGGACACACCGTTCGACCGACACCAAGGGAATACAATATAGTTGACATTATGTTGTATTATGTTTGATTAAAAAACAAACGAATTAGAAATAGGTAGCACATTTGCTTAAGTAACACCCGCAGGCTTAAGCCTGCTTTATAGCCTTCAAGGTTATTTGTTCAAATATTAAGAAACAAATAATCAATGGAAGGGATTTTTTTACATATACAGAATGATTAAGGGGAGGTCAATAAATGGAGGACCTGATGCTGATTTAAAATAAAGTCCGAAAATTTATAAAAAAGATTGATAATTTATAATAAAGTTTGATTAAAAGTTCTATATGTTACGCAGGATTTTCTTGTTCTATAATCGGGCCATATAATTGATATCGGTAATAACATAATTTATAAAATTGGAATAATAAAATGAGTGGGCTAACTTGATTAAAAAGTGAAATGGTATGAATATTACTTTGTTAAATTGTGGATGAAGGCTGGGGGCGCTGACAAGAGCGCCGTATCATGTCTTTACGGGGAATCGAAATTTACCTAGGAAAATCATTTGACTCAAATTATTTTTCTAGTAAATCATTTTAACCGGCCCCATATATTCTATATCATATCGATATGAGTTATTTTCCAATGTTCATTCTTAATCAGGTGCTCCAAGCTTTCTTTGTCTTTAGTGTTAAAGTAATCAATAATTTGTTTATGCTGTTCATTCATTTGTTCTAATGCTGTAAAGAGTTTTTCTTCGTCTTTACTTAAATAAATCTGCCTGACAAAACTATTCTGTAAAGAATCAAGAAGCTCAATTAATGTAGAGTTGTAACATTTATCAATGTATACTTTATGGAATTGGTTTTGGTATTTTTGATAATCTGTATAATTTTTCTGAGAAATGGAAAGGTCGATTTTCCTAACCAACTCTTCCATTAGTTCTATGTCATCTTCGGTCAAATTCTCCAGAGCTAAAGTGGCTGCAAAGGCATCTAGTACACCAACAACACTAAAAACATCGAGCTTTTTCTTGGTATCAATTTCTTTAACGATAAATCCTCTTCGAGGAAAGAACTCTAGTAAATTTTCAGAAGCTAGTTGGATTAAGGCTTCCCTTACAGGGGTTCTGCTTACTTCTAATTTCTCGCTTAGTGCTATTTCATTTATCTTTTGATTGGGAAGCAATGTTCCATTCTGAATTCCTGTGGATATATAATCATATACATGATCTTTTAGTGATCGGTACCTCTTTTTGATAGTTATTCCCCCCTGAGTTAAAAAAAGTGGAAATTCTCGCTTTTTATATTAGCATGAGCACCCAAATTCATCAATATCTCTTCAATATCGTCCCAAAGTAACTCACTATCCTTTTAAATCTATTGTCTCCAAGTCTAATATGTTATGAATCGATGCATATTAGATTCCTATTTTAGGAAAATAAAAAGAATAGGGAAGAAGCGGAGCGGTGGTTTTTTAAGACCAGCCAATACAAATATATCTTAATTATTAAAACTAGACAGTTAAATTTTAAAATATTTTTTTAAAATTTAACATTGAAAATGGAAAAGGTCCATTATATAATCTTCCTACGGATATTTTTCAGATAATTCAGCGTATTATACATTATACAATATATTGTATAATTTAAAGTGTCTTAGTAAGAAGGTGTCCAAAGAACGCACTAATTAAAAATGAGAAGTGCAAACAATTTAGCGTAAAGGGGGATTTTTGCTAATGAAATTTAGTTGGGATACAAAAGGACATTTTCAAAATTATAAAAATGAGAGGTGGTAGAAACATGAGTGAAAGAAACTTTAAAGATATACAAGACGGTACAAAAGCTGTATGGGCAGGAGAAAAAGAATCTCTTGCTTACAATGCAACCCAAGTTCCTGTGGTGCTTAGTGTAGCCTACAATTACGATGACGTGGATGAGTGGCAAGAGGTTGCTATCGGAAATAAACCTGGACATATTTACAATCGAATGACAAATCCAACTGTGCAAGCTTTTGAAGAAAAAGTACGAATTCTTGAGGGAGCGGAGGAAGCGATTGGTTTCTCATCAGGAATGGCCGCTATTAGCAGCACCTTATATACATTTTTAAGGCCTGGAGACCGGGTAATATCCGTAAAAGACACCTATGGGGGAACTAATAAAATCTTTACTGAATTCTTACCGAATATCGATGTAAATGTAACGTTATGCAACACTGGAAATCATGAAGAAATTGAAGCTGAAGTGGCCGAAGGATGTAAGGTTTTATATTTGGAGTCTCCAACCAACCCTACCATGAAAATTACGGATATTGAGAGAATGGTGAGAGCTGGAAAATCGGTGGGGGCAATGGTGATAATAGACAATACTTTTGCTACTCCTATTAATCAAAATCCAATTCAATTAGGAGTTGATATTGTCATCCATAGTGCCACTAAATTTTTAAGCGGACATGCCGATGCGTTAGGGGGTGTGGTGTGCGGCTCCAAAGAACTGATGAAAAGAGTTTATCACTATCGGGAAATTAATGGAGCAACCATGGATCCGTGGTCAGCTTATCTGATTTTAAGAGGGATGAAAACGTTAAAACTTCGTGTTCGACAGCAAGAAAAGAGTGCAATGGCGATTGCAAAGTATCTGCAAAAGCAAAAGCTTGTGGAAGCAGTTTATTACCCTGGATTAGAAACACACCCACATCACCAAATTGCAAAGAAACAGATGAAGGGTTTCGGCGGAATATTAAGTTTTGTATTGAAAGATGAAATGGAGGCGATAAAAATTTTATTGCCAAAACTGCAATATGCAAACAGAGCCGGGAACCTTGGGGCTGTTGAAACGATATACGGACCTGCAAGAACGACCAGTCATGTCGAATGTACGCTCGAAGAACGTAAAGCTCTTGGAATTCCGGAGGGTTTGGTCCGTATCTCAGTAGGAATTGAAGATACGGAAGATCTTATTTCCGATTTAGAACAAGCCTTTGCCTATTTGGAGTCGCAGCTTCCGGTTACCCGCTGAAAATAAAAAATAGTCGAATGGAAGAGGGATTAAGTAATGACACATAAAATTGCATTGCTTGGATTTGGTGTAGTTGGTCAAGGGTTGGCAGAAATTATAGAAGAAAAAGGTGAATCGTTACGCAGTGGATTTGGCTTTGATGCAAAAATTGTTGCCATTTCCGACAGCCTTAAGGGTTCTCTGTATCATCCGGAAGGCTTGGATATTTCTAAAGCATTACAAGCTGTAAAGGAAACAGGAAAACTGGATAGTTACCCTGAAACCCCCGGTTTGGTAAGAGGATGGGATAGCTTTCAGACAATACGTGAGAGTAATGCGGACACCATAGTAGAAATTACTTTCACAGATGTAAAAACAGGACAACCTGCCATCGATCATTGTAAGGCAGCATTTGAAAGCAAAAAGAACGTAGTAATGAGCAATAAAGGTCCGGTTTCTTTGGCTTATCAGGAGCTAGCCGAGTTAGCCGGAAAGAATGATGTCAGATGGGGCTTTGAAGGAACAGTGATGAGTGGGACACCTGCATTGCGAATGCCCCTCGTTTCGTTGGCAGGAAATACTATTTCTGAAATGCGGGGGATATTAAATGGAACGACTAATTATATTTTAACCAAAATGGAAGAAGGCTTGAGCTATGAGGCAGCATTGGCTGAGGCACAAGCTCTTGGCTATGCAGAGGCAGATCCTACAAGCGATGTTGAGGGGTATGATGCTCAATATAAAGCTACTATTCTTGCTAATATTGTCATGAATATTCCGATGAAACGAGAAGAAGTAGAATGTGAAGGAATTAGTCATCTTACACAGCAAGATATTCAATGGGCAAAAAAGGAAGGGAAAAGGTGGAAACTTATTGCTAAATGCATAAAAGATGGCGAGAAAGTAATCGCAAAGGTAGGCCCTGAAGCGATACCGCTTACAGATCCTTTAGCCGGAGTTTTGGGAGCACAAAATGCTATAATGTATAATTGTGATTTAGCCGGTCCGATTACGCTAATTGGTGCCGGAGCCGGCCGCAAAGAAACAGGATTCTCGATTCTTATTGATTTAATTAATATTAGCCGTGGTCAATTGTAATCTTGTTCCCTAGTAAAATTACAAAATGGAAAATTACTTATATGAGGTGATTTCAATGACATTTATGGAAGCGTTAACAAAGGAAAACAAGATGTTTCTGGCCGGAAAGTGGGTATCCCGCGCCAAAACCATTGAAGTCTTCGATCCGCAGGATCATCGTTTAATCGCAACAGTCCCTGCCGCTAATGAGGAGGATGTACTTTTTACGATAGAGGAGGCAAAAAAGGGAGCAAAAATTGCCGCGGACATGTCAACACACGAAAGAATTGCGATTCTGAATCGTGCTGCCGACTGGATTTATGAGCATAAGGAAAAATTTGCAACCACTATTGCTAGTGAGGGAAGTAAAACAATTAAAGAGGCGAGAAAAGAAGTATTGCGTTGTATTGAGACCCTTCGTATTAGTGCTGAAGAGGCAAGGAGAATTAATGGAGAAACAATTTTATTTGACCAAATGCCGGGAAGTGAAGGCCGCATGGGATATTATTATCGTTTTCCTATTGGCATTATTTTGGCTATAACGCCTTTTAACGATCCATTAAACCTTGTTGCACATAAAGTGGGGCCTGCTATCGCTGCCGGAAATGCCATCATCGTAAAACCCGCACCCGCAACACCATTAAGCGCTCTTTTATTGGCAGAAGCCTTTGAAAATGCAGGTTTGCCGCCTAAAGTATTATCCGTTATTACGGGGTATCCAAGTGATATGGGAGAGAGTCTAATTACCCATCCGTCCATACGAATGATCTCCTTTACAGGTGGACTTGCCACCGGCCAAGCGATTATGCAGAAGGCAGGCCTGAAAAAGATGAGTATGGAGTTGGGCTCGAACTCACCGGTAATCGTACTGGAAGACGCTGATGTGGAAGAAGCGGTTGAATCGACAGTATCCGGCGCCTTTTGGGCTGCAGGTCAAAATTGCCTCGGAGTGCAAAGAGTATATGTTCAAGAAGGTATTTATCGGGACTTTGTCGGAAGGTTCCTTACCCGTACTCAACAGTATCGGGTAGGTAATAAACGATCAGAGGAAACCGACATGGGGCCGATGATTTCAGAGGATGAAGCAAAGCGGGTGGAGAGTTGGGTTAATGATGCTGTTGAAAAAGGCGCGAATTTGCTGTGTGGCGGCAAACGTAAGGGTTCTTTTTATTACCCAACTGTTTTAGAAAATGTACCGGCAGATTGCAAGCTGGCAACTGAAGAAGTTTTCGGACCGGTTGTGACCATTTACAGCGTTCCCGATCTGGATACGGCTATTTTCCAATCTAACAATGTGGAGTTCGGCTTACAGGCAGGTATCTTCACTCAAAATTTAGATAAGGCATTGGCAGCTATACACAAGCTGGATGTAGGCGGGGTTATGGTAAATGATAGCTCTGATTATCGTATAGATGCTATGCCTTTTGGGGGTGTGAAGGGTTCGGGCTTAGGCCGTGAAGGAATTAAGTTTGCACTTCAAGAAATGACGGAACCAAAAGTTGTTTGTTTTAAAGTTTCAAATAAGAGATAATATGAAAACGACTCTTCATAATCGCTTTATAGGAATTGACCGTTATTGGTCAATCCTTCCGCAAAAATATCTGACTTTCCTGTAAATAAATATGAATTTTATGTATTTAACTTTGAGTTACTTTAAATAGTGCAGGCAGCTAGGTGTATCTACCCTAAAGTAAATAGAAAAGATGATGGTACCGCATTACATATAAAAAAGGAGGAGACAGGATGCTGGAAACAAATAATACCGATCAAAATCAGTTAAAGCGTACAATGCAAAGCAGACATTTGTTCATGATTTCGCTAGGAGGGGTAATTGGAACAGGCCTTTTTCTAAGCACAGGCTATACGATTAATCAAGCCGGTCCGGGAGGTACGATTCTCGCTTATTTGGTTGGCGCACTGATTATGTATCTTGTTATGCTATGCCTTGGTGAATTAACTGTAGCTATGCCGGTAACCGGTTCATTTCAAACGTATGCTACAAAGTATGTCGGTCCTGCTACCGGGTTCACCATTGGGGTGATGTACTGGCTTACTTGGGTGGTTACGGTAGGTTCGGAATTTACCGCAGCAGGTCTATTGATGAAGAGGTGGTTCCCTGATACTTCCGTTTGGATATGGAGTGCCATCTTTGCGATTGCCCTTTTTCTGCTAAACGCCTTTTCAGTGAAATTTTTTGCTGAAGCCGAATTTTGGTTTGCCGGTATTAAAGTAATTACGATTATTTTATTTATCGTATTGGGGGGAGCAGCGATGTTTGGCTTCATTCCTATGAAAGGCCATGAAACTGCCCCGATGTTTTCCCATTTTACCGGTGAAGGAGGTCTTTTCCCCAATGGATTGCTTCCGGTTTTAATGGCTATGATTTCCGTGAACTTTGCCTTTTCAGGTACAGAACTTATTGGTGTTACCGCCGGGGAAAGTGAAAATCCCGACAAAGACATTCCGCGATCGATTAGAAACGTAATTTGGAGAACTGTCTTTTTCTTTATTGGCGCGATATTTGTATTATCCGGATTAATATCTTGGAAGGAAGCCGGAGTCATAGAAAGTCCGTTCGTTATGGTTTTTGACAATATAGGGATTCCTTATGCTGCTGATATTATGAACTTTGTTATTCTTACCGCTTTACTATCCGTAGCAAATTCCGGTCTCTATGCATCTACCCGTATGGTATGGTCGCTTTCAAATGAAAAAACAATAAGCCCTCTCTTAGGAAAGGTAACTTCAAGAGGAGTACCGCTTAATGCTTTAATTGTTAGTATGGCAGTAGCCTGCTTGTCATTATTCTCCAGTGTAGTTGCACCAGATACGGTTTATTTAGTGCTTGTGGCTATATCAGGATTTGCGGTGGTAATCGTATGGATGGGAATTGTGTTATCGCAGTATATGTTCCGCAAGCGTTTTATTGAAGAGGGTGGGAATATTAAAAATTTGAAATTCCGAACACCACTTTATCCCTTCGTGCCCATCACTGCTTTTGTTTTATGTTTCGCTTCTTGTGTAGGACTTGCTTTCGATCAAAGCCAACGAATTGCCCTGTATAGCGGAGTACCCTTCATTGCTTTATGCTATTTTTTCTACTATATTAAAAATCGTGGAAAGAAGAATCAATTAGATTCTCATGATGAACTTGATCAATATATAGAGAATATTAAGTAGAGAGGGTCTGGTGTAAGAGATCCATTAAACTGGAATATACTACTGATACTATCGGGGGTGATGTAAAAAACTGTAAATAAAATAAAAATACGTACAAAATCTTCGGTTGTCAGACTGTTAAGCTATTAATCCAATCCATTGCTGAATGAATTTCACCTGACTTTGGACAGACTTCTCCGCAGGAGAATCTGTCCTTTTTGACCAAATTCATCGCTTCGACTCTACCTAAAATCTGTTTAACTTAAGTAACGGCCAAGACATTTTTCCAACTTTGGTCTTAATTGATGAACTCAATGAACACTGATGATATAAGAAATAGAAAGTCCTCGTCCTTTCATCATTTCTACGGGATCAGAAAATTGACTGTAGCGGAGGTACTACAATGAATCCTATTGAAAACATATTACAGAAATTCCCGCTAGTTATACTAGACGGTGCAATGGCAACTGAGCTTGAGCGTCATGGCTGTGATTTGAACGACAGCCTTTGGTCGGCAACCATACTTATGGAAAATCCGGAGCTTATCAAACAGGTACATACGGATTATTTTACAGCGGGAGCTGACTGTGCTATCACCGCCAGTTACCAGGCAACTGTCGAAGGATTTGCCCGACGCGGTTTAAGTGAGGGTGAAGCGCTAATTCTCATCCAGACATCCGTCCAGATAGCCTTAAAAGCACGCGATGAATTCTGGGGAAAATCCGAGAACCGGTCAAACCGGCCGAAGCCTTTAGTAGCCGGTTCAATAGGGCCATATGGCGCATTCCTTGCTGACGGATCTGAATATCGAGGAGATTATACGTTGACCGAAGATGAACTTATGAATTTCCATAGGCCCCGTATGAAAGCCCTGATTGATGCCGGTGCCGATATCCTTGCCTGCGAAACTATTCCATGTTTGATGGAGGCCAGAGCAATCGTCAGGTTATTAGAAGAGTTCCCCAGAACCTATGCATGGATCAGCTTCAGTGCAAAAGACGGGCTGCATATTAGTGATGGAACCCCAGTTGTTGAGTGTGCAGAATGGCTGGATAAACATGATCAAGTGACTGCCGTCGGCATAAACTGCACTCGGCCCCAGTACATTTCTTCGTTGATAAAAAAAGTGCACAGTCACACAGTCAAACCCATCATCGTATATCCAAATTTAGGCGAGCAGTACGATGCAGTCACCAAAACTTGGCATGGGGCATCATCCGAAGAAACCTACGGCGACAGTACCCATCACTGGTATGAATGCGGTGCCCGATTGATTGGCGGTTGCTGCAGGACAAAACCGGAGAATATAACGACCATTGCTGCATGGGCGAGGTAAGAATAAAAAAGCAAAGATTTTGGTGTTAGAGTATTCTCTACATCCCTTACCTTTTTGCTAGTATCTAGTCATGATGAAACAAAAATGTTGGTTCTGGTCAAAAAACTTCAAGAAAATAGAAGGAACTCGTCGAAAAATCTTTTACTTGTCGAAAGCAAAAGTCTTTTATCAATTAAGGGGTTTACTTTCTTTTTCAACAAACGGGCCATTATCTACAGTATGTTTTTCTACCGTATTTAACGTATGTAATGATACAAAAATGACCAGATTTCTAACTTTGTGGAAACATTATATACAGTTATTTTTTATAGTATTCAACGTATTTAAAGGTATGGGAAAATGGACTTGGGTAACTGGAGAAAGAAATAACCTTGAAGTTAAAGAATGTTGTTTTACAAGTCACTGATAATAAAATCGTTTATAATAAAAGAAACTTTCATTTGTATTGTGTTCAACCAGACCTATGATTTGCCTTTGAGATAAACCTTCAACCTCTTTTAAGAATTTGATATTATGAAATTGAGCCATTTCGATCATCCTTTTCGTCCTCTCCTATGTAGTAAGTTTGGTCACTTCCTATCATAAGAGAGGTTAATAGAATTGGAAATCATGTGGCTCATTTTTTATGTGATCAAATCATATAAGTGGCTCAAATTTAATTTATCAAAAACAGCAGCAAAAGGTCTGATCGAATTAGCTCAGAAAATCAAGAAGGGTGATAAGAAGAATGATAAAAAAGTAAGCTGACTCATGACCAATTAGGACATGAGTTTACTTTTTTTGGTACCCAGTAAAAATTGCAGATTAACAGATATCAAGTGGCTTGATGGAAAGTATGTGTACGAAGTAAATAAAAGTGATGGTCTATTTGTTGAAACCGGGCTGCAGCTGCTTTCAGAATATGAGGGAACGGTAATGGAGCAGGAACAAATTGATATAGAATATAAATTTTTTTTCGGGGATTTAGTTCAAGTAAGCGGTTATGGTTCGGATCTGTTTAAAGTCGTTGGCTTTCGAACTGAAATTTGGCGCTATAAAGAAGATGCCTGGGAAGATGTCATTTATGAGCTATCGAGGGTAAGTGATGGAGAATGGCTTGAGGCGGGCGAAGAGGAGCTAACGCTTGTCGCAGATGCTGAAAGTGCTGACACGTTCATCCAAAAATTAGGCCTCCTATACTTAATTAATAAGCAGGATAAAACAGTAACAACACCAAAATCTCAAAACATAGTAAGAAAAGCCGAAGTTGAAGAAATTGAACGAAAAAAAGAAAAGAAAGAGTTAATAGATAACCTGTTGGATATATTTAATGATTACCGAATATTATATGAATTATTTCATGATCAAGAATACTATCAAGTTATGAGAGTGGTCCTCAGGAAATTAGAGAATCTTGTAAATAATGATGGCAAAAGCCATGTGTAACTAAAGCCTTGTGACTTCAAATAATAAATATAAGATAAATGGGATTCCTGCCCATTTTATTAGAAAAAATAATGAGTCTGTTACCTTCTCAAATAAGCGGAGGGTGATTCCATCCTCCTGATTCACATCTTCAATAAATGCCTCAAGCTTCAACTTTAAATTTGCCAACTTAATCACCTCGAAATGTTCTTTTCATTCATCCTATGCTTGTCCATTTCAAAAAAGACATGTTTTTTGGTTAAGGTGAGCTTTAATTTATATAGGTTTTCATTTAGAATACTAAACAGCTACTTTTCAAAGTTAATAGCATGAAAAAGCCTGATTCATCATACATTCTGTAAAAAGGGGGCGATGCTATGAGAGAAATTGAAGTATTTATTGATACTGAAGAGATTGCCGAATTTTTCTTTCATGAGCTTGTAAAAAGGGGATACGTTCCTTCAGAAGAGGAGTTAGAAGAACTCGCAGATATCACCTTCGAATATCTCATCGAGAAAAGTATTATCGATGAGGAAATCCAAGATGAATAAAATCCGTTTATAGTAAGGAGAGGAAAATAAACTCTTCTTTTATAATAGAGTAAACTGAAAAACGAGCATGGAGTGCTCGTTTTTTAATTGGAAGAAGGATTGTCTTTTTTTTGTAAATTAACTAAATTTTATATCTTTTCAGTAAATATTGTAATTCGACAAAAATAGAGCATTTTCTACAGAGGAATTATCGACGTGTTTCTCTAATTATTTAAATAAGAATTTTATATTAATTATTGGAGGGATATGATGATCAGAATGTTAACAAAAAAAGCTTGCAGTCAATATGATGTGACGATCTTTCAAACTCCAAAGTACCGTCAATATAAAGGTTATAAGACTGTTTATCGCACATCCATCCCGGCGAATAGCCGAGAAAATTGCCTGAAGGAAACCTTTAGCCGATTTAATGTCACTGACCGGATACCTGAAAATTATAAAGGAAGATTTCTGTCGACAGGAGATATTGTTTTAATTGATGAAGGCCGTGGCGGTCAACATTACTATCAATTAAAGCCAGGAGGTTGGTATCCTATTAATCGAATTCTTCTTTGTTAGTTCTCTACAGTAAAAAACCTAAGGAGCCCCTTAGGTTTTTCTTAGCTTTTTCGACCTCCGGTCGCATTGTGTTCCTTTGCATGTGCTTCGTGTTCTGCCACAATTGCCTCGGCAGGGATATGATTATTTTTCTTCGGAGAATTAATTCGACTTCGATGCTTCTTTCCCATTTATTTTTCCCCCCTTTGGTTAACCTAAAAATAGTTTCCCACAAAACAAAAAAAACATAAGCGGTCACATGAAAGGTTTTTCAATGGTAATTGATTGTGATATAGTGTCAATGGTAGAGTTTATATCTTTGCTTACCGATGATTGGAGGATTTTACATGAGTGTACATATTGCTGCGAAAGAAAATGAAATTGCTGAAACGGTATTACTTCCCGGAGACCCGCTTCGTGCGAAATATATTGCTGAAACCTTCTTAGAAAATCCAAAATGCTATAACGAAGTTCGTAATATGTTTGGCTTTACCGGTACATATAAAGGAAAAAGAATTTCTGTTCAAGGAACAGGAATGGGTGTTCCATCTATTTCAATATACATAAATGAATTAATGAATAGCTATAATGTCCAAAATCTAATTCGTGTCGGTACTTGCGGTGCCATTCAAAAAGACGTAAAAGTTCGCGACGTAATTTTGGCAATGGCGAGTTCAACTGATTCTAATATGAATCGCCTTACCTTTGGCGGAGTGGACTATGCCCCTACAGCAAACTTTGATTTACTGAAAAAGGCATATGATTCAGGCATTGAGAAAGGTCTTAATTTAAAAGTTGGTAATGTATTTACTGCCGATTCGTTTTATAACGATAATGCCGAACTGGAAAAATGGGCTAGATATCAAATCTTGGCGATAGAAATGGAGACTACTGCCCTATATACATTAGCAGCCAAATTTGGACGGAGAGCCCTTTCGGTGCTAACCGTAAGTGACCATATCATAACAGGTGAAGAAACTACTGCTGAGGAAAGACAATTAACTTTTAATGATATGATTGAAGTTGCTTTAGAAGCAGCGATCAAGGAATAAAACCTTTTTGAGGCTCACTCCCCATATGGAGGTAGCCTCTTTTTCGTGTGTCTTTAGTAACTTGACCTTTTATGTAAAAATCGATATAGTGCATAAGTGATATACGAATGAATAGATAGGTGAGTTAAATGAAATTGAAAAATTTATTGGTAATTTTTGCGTCTGTTTTTCTAATTGCAGGGTGCAGTCAGATGGATTCTTTTTTTAAAAAGGTTCCTTTGTTAAGCAAGGATAGTCAAGAACAAAAAGCAGTGAAAACGAACAAAGCAAACCAAAGATCATTGACCGGAAAAAATTCTCTTAATTTACAAGCGATATTTTTTAATGAGATTAAACAGGTCGATGGAAAAAATGTTATTCAAAACCCTACAAATATCTTGGCGTTAATAAATAAAAAATACTTACTTCCCGCAAATTACATCCCCGATGATCTTGTTCACCCGGATGTTCCTTTTTCATTTGGTGATTTGAAACAAGAAAAGAGTTATATGAGGAAAGAGGCTGCAGATGCATTAGCCCAAATGTTTAACGATGCAAAAAAATCAGGGATTGAGCTTTATGCCGTTTCCGGGTACCGTTCGTATAGCCGCCAAAAGACCTTATTTGATGCCGAGATCAATCAAGTCGGAAAAGAAAAAGCTGTACAAGCTGTAGCCATCCCCGGATCTAGTGAGCATCAGTCCGGTTTAGCAATGGATATAGCAAGTAAGTCGACCAATTTAAATTTAACAGAGGGTTTTGCCGGAACGCGTGAAGGTAAATGGTTAGAAGAAAATGCTCATCGTTTTGGTTTTATTTTAAGGTATCCAAAAGGGAAAGAAGGAATAACCAATTATGAATATGAACCATGGCATTTCCGTTATGTCGGGGTGAAAGCTGCCAAGGTCATCTATCAACATGATTGGACACTGGAAGAATACTTTAATGAAGTGAAAAAGATTTAAATGAAAAAGAGGGGCAAAAACCTCTTTTTTTTTTATGGGATAAAGGAGCAAGCGTACTTGATGGAGAATTTAATAACCTAACCGTTTATATGGACCATTTATTCTCAGATGGGATATGCATAAAAAAATAATAAATGCTGATACAAAAGCTAAATGTAAAAAGGTGTGACAAATATCATCGAAAACCGTCGAATTAAGCGTAAAATTAAAAGTTAAAGTTTAAATTTATTAAAGTAAAATCAATTGATTGAATATAGGGTGCGGGGGTATTGTATTTATAAGAGGTGGTTTATATGAAGGAGCAGCTTAAATTAGATATTACGGGTATGACCTGTGCCGCTTGCTCAACTCGAATTGAAAAAGGATTGAACAAAATGGATGGAGTAGTGGCAAATGTTAATTTGGCTATGGAAAGTGCGTCCATTTTATATGAAACAAATTCAGTATCCAGTAAGGAAATTATAAATAAAATTGAGATTCTCGGCTATGGAGTCCGTTTCGAAAAAGCGGAATTCGATGTCTTTGGTATGACTTGTGCTGCGTGCTCAACAAGAATTGAAAAATCCTTGAATCGGATGAACGGAGTAGCAGAAGCAACCGTTAATTTGGCGACAGAAACGGCGGCCGTTAAGTATAACAATAAAGAAGTTTCGACCAGTCAATTGATTGAACGCGTCCAAAAGCTTGGATATGATGCAAAGGAAAAGATTCAAAGGAATTCAAAGGCACATTATAAAGAAGAAGAGCTTAAAAGCAAGAAAAGAAAGTTTTTCCTTTCGGTAATTTTTTCTCTTCCCCTTTTATATACAATGCTAGCACATTTGCCATGGAATTTTGGGTTGCCGATGCCCCGTATTCTGATGAATCCATGGTTTCAATTACTGCTTGCATCATTGGTGCAATTTTTTATTGGTGGACAATTTTATATTAGTGCTTTTAAGGCCATGAGGAACTATAGTGCAAATATGGATGTCCTTGTTGCATTAGGTACTTCTGCTGCCTATTTTTACAGCCTTTCGGAAGGGATAAAAACGATTAAGAATGAAGCCTATATGCCCCATTTATATTTTGAAACAAGTGCTGTACTGATAACATTAATCCTTTTAGGAAAATTATTTGAAACTATGGCAAAAGGAAGAACCACTATTGCAATTTCCCAATTGCTTAGCCTTCAGGCAAAAGAGGCTACTGTAATTAGAGATGGAAAAGAAATTCAAATATCGGTAGAAGAAGTGAAAGTATCGGATCAGTTAGTGGTTAAGCCCGGAGAGAAAATACCGGTGGATGGAGAAATTCTTTCTGGTCGATCTTCAATTGATGAATCTATGATTACAGGAGAATCGATTCCTGTTGAGAAATCCATTGGGGATTCTGTTATTGGTTCAACCATAAACAAAAACGGAACAATAACTATGAAAGCAACCAAGGTGGGGAAAGATACCGCGCTTGCCGGAATTATAAAAATTGTGGAAGAAGCCCAGGGCAGTAAAGCGCCTATCCAGCGCATTGCGGATACCATTTCAGGTTATTTCGTTCCCGTTGTCGTTGCCATTTCCTTCATTACCTTTATAATTTGGTATTTTTTTGTTAATCCCGGAGATTTTCCTTCAGCATTAGAAACAGCCATTTCTGTTCTTGTTATTGCTTGTCCGTGTGCCTTAGGGCTTGCCACTCCAACTTCGATTATGGTTGGTACCGGTAAGGGGGCAGAAATGGGTATCCTATTTAAGGGTGGAGAGCATTTAGAAACAGCTCATAAAATCGACACGATTCTGCTCGACAAGACGGGAACGATAACGAAGGGGCAGCCAACTGTTACCAACTTTATTGCCTATGAGGATGAGAAAAAGGTGCTTCAATACCTTGTCTCAGCTGAAAAATCCTCTGAACATCCCCTGGCGGATGCCATTGTGCAATTTGGGAAAGAAAGAAGAACAAGCACTCTGCCGGTTAAACGCTTTTCGGCGATACCTGGATATGGAATTGAAGCAAAAATTGGTGATGAAGAAATATTTGTTGGTACTCCCAAGCTAATGGATCTAAAACAAATCGCTTATTCCGATCATTTAGAAGATATGCTTCAATTTGAAACTGAAGGAAAAACGGCTATGTATGTTGCGATTAATGGAACAATTATGGGTATCGTAGCTGTTGCCGATACGGTTAAAGAGACAGCAAAAGCCGCAGTGGAAGAATTAACTCAATTAGGAATCGAAGTCTTTATGCTTACTGGGGATAATGCACGTACGGCGAAAGCAATAGCAAACCAAGTGGGTATTACCAACATTATTGCCGAGGTTCTTCCCGATGAAAAGGCTAATCATGTGAAAGCGCTGCAGCTTAAAGGGAAAAAAGTGGCGATGGTTGGCGATGGAATTAACGATGCACCTGCACTTGCTCTTGCCGATATAGGGATCGCAATAGGAACCGGTACAGATGTGGCGATTGAGGCTGCGGATATTACCGTTCTCGGCGGTGAGCTTATTTTGATTCCTAAGGCAATAAGCTTAAGTAAAAAAACTATGAACAACATTCGACAAAATCTTTTCTGGGCACTCATTTACAATTCTGCAGGTATTCCGATTGCCGCCCTAGGCTTGTTAGCCCCATGGGTGGCAGGAGCTGCAATGGCATTCAGTTCAGTTTCCGTGGTCACTAACTCACTTCGTTTGAAGCGGGTTAAGGTATAAAATAATTGACGGCACTACCTCAGGGTAAATGCCGTTTATTTTTTTCGACAAATTCATTAACTTTTCTTTGTTAATTTTATTAAAAAGATGTTATTCTAATCACTAAGGGTTTATTACTTTGAAAGTATCAGAATAAATCGCTTCTGAACTTTGAAAAATGTCCAGCAAGGAAGTTTTAGCTTTGCTGAATTTTCTTAATATATGGTTAATGAAAGTGGTGAAGACTTTGGATGAAGAGAAAATTGAACAAGAGCAACAAACAGAAAACAAATCAGGCTATATTCGATTAAAGAGATTTCACTTTATTATGCTGTTATTTTTCGTTGTTTTTCTATCCGCGGGTATTACAACATTTGCCCTTGCATTTGGAAAAGAAAAAGTAGTAACAGTCGGTACGGACCGGACAGAATTTAACAAACTCTATACTGCCTTCGATACATTGAAAAGTGGATATTACAAGGGTGTAAATCAAAGCAAACTCATTAATGGAGCTATAGATGGGATGGTAAAATCTCTAGATGATCCATATTCTGTATATATGAGTAATGCAGAAGCAAAAAGCTTTAATAGCAGCATATCTTCCTCCTTTGAAGGGATTGGAGCGGAAATTCAAGAGAAGGATGGCCATATTGTCATTGTTTCCCCTATCAAAGGTTCACCTGCGGAAAAAGCAGGGCTAAAACCAAATGATATCATTGTTGCTGTAAATGGAAAAAACCTTCAAGGCATGGACTCTACACAAGCGGTCACATTAATTAGAGGGAAAAAAGGGACAACGGTTGATTTAACGATTCAGCGGCCTGGTACGGCGGCCCCTGTAAACATGCCGATTATCCGCGATGAGATTCCGATTGAAACAGTTTACGGTGAAATGGTTGGTGATGGAATTGCAAAAGTGCAAATTACCAGTTTTTCAACCAACACATCAAAAGAACTTGTTAAGACTTTAAATGATTTACAAAAACAGGGAATGAAGGGGTTGGTTTTAGACCTTCGCCAAAATCCAGGCGGGTTATTAGATCAAGCCGTTACCATTTCCAGTATGTTTGTACCTAAAGGCAAAGTAATTGTTAAAGAAGAAGACCGTAATGGAAAGATTACGGAGATTCCATCAGAAAATAAAGGGAACCCGAGTCTTCCTTTAGTCGTGTTAATAGATAAAGGAAGTGCCAGTGCTTCGGAAATTCTTTCAGCTGCTGTGAAAGAATCAGCTGGTGTACCCCTGATCGGTGAGAAGTCCTTTGGGAAAGGAACTGTACAGACCGTTCAAGATTTCTCTGATGGATCAAATCTTAAGTTAACGATTGCAAAATGGTTAACACCAAATGGAAATTGGATTCATAAAAAAGGAATTCAACCTGATTATGCCGTCGCTCTTCCTGATTATGCGTCCTTGTCGATTATTAATCCTGATAAGGCATTGTCGCTTTCTAATGTTTCAACGGATGTTCAAACAGCTCAGAAAATGCTTAAAGCGGTTGGTTTTGATCCTGGTCGTGAAGACGGATTTTTTGATGATAAAACAAAGGCTGCGGTAGTTGCTTTCCAAACGGCACAAAAGCTTCCTGCTGATGGAGTTTTAAAAGGTAATTCAACTTTAAAATTAATGGATCTTTTACGAGAAAAGATAAAAACAAATGATACACAGCTGCAAAAAGCAATTGAAGTGTTAAAAGGAAGAATGAAATAAAACTACTAAATTGAGGCTGCCATAGGGCAGCCTTAATTTTTTGTAATTCTTCCTGTATATTTGTCATCATACTGTCCAACAATGGAAAGGAGACAAACAGGATTTGGTGGTGTTCAAATGAGGAAATTATGCATAGCAGTGATTTTATTATCTTTTTTTGGTTTTGGACCTTTAAAATCATTTTTTCACTCTGTAATCAGTACCGACGGAAAAAACACTGCCGGTGAAACAATCATTCAAAAAATGAAAGACACAACAAATTTGTTCCCTCAACGCGATAATAAACAAGTAAAGAATTATTTGATTACTGAAAAAAGCGCGGACAAAAAGTCCTCCCTAAATGGAACTGCGCTGGTTTTGAGGTATGATACCAAAAACAATAAGCTGATGGTCGGTTCTATTTTGTTACCCGAAAATACAATGATTGAAAATAAGGAACAATTTGATACCGTTAAAAAAACGGTAGAAAAAGATTATCAGGTTTCAATCGACCATTACTTCAATCTTGATACAGCCGGACTGGCGCGTATCATTGATCTCCTTGCACCAAAAGGTCTCACTTTGACACAAAATACCAGTAAAAATGGCAGTGGAAATGCTTCAGGAAAAATACATGGAAATGAATTAGTTTCAATCATTAATAGTGGAAAACCTGAGGAAATTAATAATGTAATAACAGCATTGAAAAATGAAATTAAAACAAATCAATCAGCTGAAAAACTAGTTACCTTAGCTCCGTCAATCATTAATGAAGCCATGAAAAGTATAAAAACGGATTTAGGAAAAGGAGAGTTATTGGCAATGGGTTTCTCGGCCATGATGAATCCGGTAACCACGATTGAATCCTATCAAATTGCAGAGGAAAGTCAAAAAGAAAAAGCTCACACGGTAAATTCAATGACAACGGAAAAAAAACAAACTCCGGTATTTAATTGAATATAGAATTTCTTAAAAAGCGGATGAGAGAATCATCCGCTTTTTAACATTTTGAAGATGCTTTTAATGAATGGTTTCATATATAATAAAATCAATGTAAAAAATTACGAAGGGAATAGAACATGAATAAAGCAGAGGTTTATATTTTATCAGGCTTTTTGGGGAGCGGGAAAACAACTTTATTAAAACGATTGCTTGAAGATGAGCGTAGATTAGGAAGAAAAACAGCGGTAATGATGAATGAATTAGGCAAAGTATCGATCGATTCGGATGCCGTAGCAGATAATGATGTGGCATTAAAAGAACTGTTAGGCGGATGTATTTGCTGCTCAATTCAGGATAAACTCGAGGCGCAGCTTCAGGGGTTAATAGTAGAGGAAAAACCGGAAGTCATCTATATTGAAACAACAGGTGCTGCACACCCTGTAGAGGTATTGGATGCCATTCTCTCTCCATTGTTTGCTGATAGTTTATTAATAAAAGGCATTTTGACTACTGTTGATGGATTACGGTGGATGGATAGGAAAAATCTCAGCCCTCAGCTCCAACAACTTATACTGGACCAAGTTAGACATTCCGATCTAATCCTAATCAACAAAATGAATGAGTTAACGGATTCAGATCAGGCAAGGATTACTTTTGAAATACAATCCATTAATTCTGAAGCAAGATGCCTACTTACCAACTATTCACAGCTTGCGATGGACCAATTAAGAAAGCTATCCGTATCATTTGATAAGAATTCAGAAAGATTAAATCTAAAAAAGAAATTAAACTTAACAACATTTGTGTACCAATTTCAAAAAGCAATTAGTCATTCAAAGTTTGAAGCGTTTTTAAAAAGTCTCCCGGATACTGTTTATCGGATTAAAGGCTATGTAAAGTTTGACCGCTCAAATTACCCAACACTTTTTCAATTTTCTTATGGAATGCCGATCTATATGCAAGAGTTTATGAATTTGCCTTTAAACCTTGTTTTTATTGGTGAAAATATTGATTGGAAGCAAATTGAAATAAAACTTGCAGAGCTTTAAATTGAATTAAAAATCAATTGAAAAAATGAATGATAATTTCCTCTTCAGGTAACTCTTTTAATGTAGCTAAAATTACATGGAGAGGGGGATTTGATGAAAAAGGCAACGATTTTAATTGTATTTACACTAATCCTCCTTAACGGATATTACGTCCAAGCAACTTCTGATATTAGCTATAAGATTGAGATGCCGCAGTGGAAAGAAGTCGATCATTTAGTACCAAGATATGCGAAATTCACCGTGCTGGATATTGAAACAGGGAAGCAATTTAAAGTGCAAAGAAGGGCAGGAAGTCATCATGCGGATGTACAGCCCTTAACATCCAAGGATACGAAAATAATGAAAAAGATTTACGGAGGAAAATGGAGTTGGAAACGCCGAGCCATCATCGTGATTCATAAAAATCAATGGATCGCAGCTTCAATGCATGGAATGCCGCATGGTGCGGGTGCGTTAAAAAATAATTTTCCTGGTCATTTTTGTATTCATTTTTATGGCAGTACTACCCATCGGACAAATTCAATGGACTTATCGCATATGCTTATGGTATTGAAAGCCGCCGGAAAGCTGGATGACTATCTGGCAAAAGCCAATCCCTACGAGGTTATAAGCGCATATATTGCTGGACTCAAGCAGCAGGATGCAAGGATTTCCTCCTCAGCATCACTTCAACGGATTAAATGGCAACCGATTTTAGCCCAAATTGAAAATGTAAAGATATCAAGAATGCCTCTTTTACCTGCTGAGGATTTAACGGAAGAAATTAATTTGGACGTTCCGATTGATATTGATTGGTACATAAAAAACAAAGGAAGACAAACATTCAAAGGAGAAATTCATTTAGTTCGTTTTTCACCCTTTGACGCATGGAAAGTGGATTCAAAACAGTTTTTAAAAGAAAATAATCTTTAATAATAAAAAGATAAACACCTTTATTTATGGATTTTCCATTTATAAAGGTGTTTATTGTGAGATTTACATAGGGTGCTCACCAAATTTAATAAAGGTTCTTTCATCTTCTATTAATCCGCAAGCACCGCATTGTATTCGATAATCAGGCCCGTTATAGGCAAGATGAAACGGCTCTAAATCATTTTCTCCGTATTCATGGACAACATCTCCGGATTGTGGGTCGAGCTTTACTGAGTGCGAAAGCTGTTGAATGATATTAAATCGACTTCGATTGGTTTTGCAATTTGGACACCGGTATGGGGTTGACATTTAACTAACTCCTTTCGATAAATGGTTTTAACCTATTTTTTTCAATAATAGGGAAAAATATGTAAAATTCACAAAGGGTGTGAAATATGTCAGTGTATTTTGATTCATTGCTTGCAGAGTATCGTACGATTTGGAACAATCGGGCGCTTGAAGCAATAGGAAAAAATAGTGAAGAAATCTTAATGGAAGCGATAAAGAGAGAGCTGCTGGATGAAAATTCACATCCAAGAATCCGAAAGAATCGCTATGAAAAGTATTATACTGCAGTAAAAAGAGTTGTAAATTCAAAAATTTCACAGGAAGCGAAACTACAATTAATTGAGGCACATAATCAAATAATGGAAGAGTTAAACGAGGATGATAAAGGCAGAGTTTAAAATAATGATAAAAGACAGTTTGGACAAGCTGTCTCTTATCATTTCATTCTAAATACTTACTTCACCCTATTTTTTGTTATATAAAACTTGCGAAAAAAATGGCGTTTACATAATTTCAGTAACGTCAACCTGTGAAAATTGCATATCCACATTTTTGGGGATTTTTACTTCAAGGATGCCATCCTTAAAATTGGCAGATGCCCCCTTCTTTTTTACAATTGCCGGGAGAGTAATGGTATGTTTATCTTCAGCCTGCGGAATATGCTCAACAATCAACTGATTTGATGTATGATAGATACGAAGTTGTTTTAGCCATTCATTATTTTTAATTGGAATTCTTACGAATACAAAGTCGTGTGTCTCAAAGGCAGCTGAAGTTAATATTCCTGTTGTAGACTGCTGCGGTGAGACCGGGGATTGAAAGCCACTAAACATTTCTTGAGGGTTCATCATTCCCCTCATTTCTCCAGGCATCATTTTACTCATTAAATCTTTGACGTAGCCTTCAATCTGATCAGGCTTCATATTTTTCATTACGTCTTTCATGTCTTTCGAAAAAGGGAACATATTCCAGGGGAACATAATTTTTCATCCTTTCAAGGAATAAAAATTGCTTTTAAAAATTTTACGAACTGTGCAATTTGGTCCTATTGATACCCATGATATGCAATTGCTCTTTTAATCGTTATTAAAACTTACAGCAGAAATTTTTTGGCATATTTAGTAAGGATTAATCTTTAAAATTTGCATATATAAATAAATCTTTTTAACATAGAGTATAGGAAGAAATAAAAAATTGAGAGGTATTTGGCGTGAACAAAAAAACTGCTTTGATCACAGGAGGAGCCTCAGGTATTGGGAAAATTACCGCTTACAAGCTTGCAGAAAAAGGATACCAGCTTGTTATCAACTTTCGAAATAGTGAATCAGAAGCTAGAACTTTAGCAACGCATTTGAACAAAGTTTATGGAATAAACGTAATCACTATCCAAGGGGACGTGGCTGACAAGGATGATTGTATTCGGATAATCAACCAGTCACTTTCGGTATTTTCCACCATTGATGTATTGATACACAATGCAGGGCCATACATACATGAAAGAAAAAAATTAACGGAATACTCTTTAGAGGAATGGAACTATTTAATATCCGGAAATTTATCAGCTGTTTTTTACCTAACAAAATTGATTATTCCATCGATGAGGAACCGGAAATGGGGAAGAATTATTACCATGGGCTTTGATCGGGTTGAAACAGCTCCAGGCTGGATCCATCGCTCAGCATTTGCGGCAGCAAAGACAGGGCTTGCTTCTCTTACAAGGACAATTGCAATGGAAGAAGCGGAAAATGGGATAACCGCAAATATGGTTTGCCCGGGGGATATAGTTAGTGAATGGAAAGAAAAAAATATCTCTGATTCTATACATTCCTCAGGTGAGGCGGCGCCCGTTGGCAGACCGGGGACAGGAGAGGATATTGCAAGAGTGGTTTCGTTTCTTATCGAAGATAATTCCGGATTTATCACGGGAAGCATCATTCCCGTTACAGGCGGAATGGATGTGTTGAATAAGGTTAATAGAGTAAAAATAGATTAAAAACCAAAGAGGTAAAAAGCCTGATTCTAGAGTGAATCAGGCTTTTTTCTGCTCCATTGGTTGGTACTTTGTCTTTTGGATCCAAATTAGCCTGCTTAATAGGCAAATCGCCCCAACAGCGAGACCGGCAATGAGACCGATCCAATATCCGAAAGCTCCCAGGCTCGTATATGATGCCATTAAATACCCTAAGGGCAGTCCGATTATCCAATAGGATATGAGTGAAGCTAAGAAGGTAATGTTTACGTCTTTATAACCTCTAAGTGCTCCTTGGACAGGAGCTTGGATGGCATCAGATAGTTGAAAAAATAAAGCATATAGCAAAAATTGGCCGGTTAATTTTAAAACGGCGGGATCAGTAGTATAAATACCGGCTATTTTAGAACGGAACAAAAGCAAAATGAGACCGCAAAAACCTGCGAGCAAAATTGCAATACAAAGTCCGATCCAGCTATATTCCTTGGCATCATGATGCCTTTTTGCTCCTACTTCAAATCCCACCATGATGGTTAGCGCCATCGAAATGCTAAGTGGAAGCATATATAAAAACGACGCAAAATTTAATGCAGCTTGATGACTAGCAATTGTATTTGTATCAAAGGTACTCATTAATAAGGTAACAGCCGCAAAAATACTCGTTTCAAAAAAGATCGAGAAACCAATTGGAACTCCAATTTTTAGGATTTCTTTCCATTTCGAGAATGAAACCCGATAAAAAGTATTGAAAATAGCGAAATTAATAAATGGACGATTTGTACAAATAATAAAAATCGTAATAATGGTAATGATCCAATACGTTATCGCAGTGGCGAAACCAGATCCAACCCCTCCTAATTCAGGAAATCCAAATTTTCCAAAGATAAGGAAGTAGTTGAAAATTATATTAATTGGTAATGAGGTTAAGGTAATGATCATCGTAACTCGAGTTTTCCCAAGTGCATCAATGAATGATCGCAACACATTATAGGCAAAGAGTGGAATCATTCCAAAACTTAAGGCAATTAGATAGTTATGCGCAACCAATCGTACATGTGCCTCTAAATTCATCCCATTTAGAAGGGGATCAAGTATTAATGAGCTGATTGCAATAACTAGTATAGCCATAATGATCGATAAGTACAGCCCTTGAATAACAGAAAATGCAACTCTCTCTTGTTGTTTTGCACCTATTAACTGGGCTACAATTGGAGTAACGGCGAGCAAAATTCCGCTTAATCCGGTAAAAACCGGCACCCATAAGGAGGAGCCAATCGCAACACCAGCTAAATCAGATGGACTATAATGACCGGACATTGTCACATCAAAGAAATTCATTGAAAAAAGTCCTATTTGGGTAATTAAGATCGGAATGAGAATATTAATAAGTTGTCTTAGTTTTTGCTTTTTTGAATGAGTTTGATTCAAATGTTTTTCCCCGTTTTCATTAGTTTGACGAAAAATAATTATAACACGGAAACCATTTTGTTGCCTGAAAAAAAGAATATAAAGATAGACCTTTCATAAATTGTAGGAACAAACAATTTTGGAAGGGGATAAAAACAATGGCCTATCAGGGATCAAAAGGTTGGTATATACAGAAATTAAAGCAAGCGGGAATAACTAAACATCCTGTCGAGCATCGAAAAATAGAACTTTATAAAACCTTTGTGGTAAGGAATTTATTTTTAGAAAAAGTTATTAATCAAATTAAACAAGAATAATATCTCATCAAAGACCCTGAAACCTATTTTCAAGGGTCTTTATTAAATTTGATTTAATCAGTGTTCACAAAATATACAATCTGCTATTACAATTTTTTGAACTATTTGATATCAGGGAATGAAAACGTCTTTTTTTGTGGATAATAGAATTAATCATCAATGAAAGGAGCAAAGAAAATGAGTTTTAATATGAACCGCATTAATCCAAACCAAACCCAAGTTTTTTTTCATGATGGCCGATTTGAAACGTTAACAAATGAGGAATTAGAAGATTTTTTGCTCCAAATGGGTATTAGTGAAGTAAATGAAACAATCGAACAAAGTGTAACGGATTAATATTTGCTAAGGAAACTGTGACTTTGGCGCTTCAAGCGGATAGGTCTTTTTTTCTGAACGGGTAGTTAAGTACAATTTTCATGTTCTAAAGTAAAAGCATAAAATAAAAGGCTGACTCAAGTCAGCCTTTATTTTTATGCTTCCAACAATTGTGAAGAATCAGTTTGTAATGTACCGGTTCTCATTAGGTGGAATGTATATTGGTCTTTTGGAATTTCATATAAATCGTAAACATCGCCATTTGCGTTTAATTGTTCATAAATAGATTTCCTAGTTTCGTTTGCTTTTACAACATAAGGAAGCTTTTCAGCAGCTTTGATGGAACGAATGTTTACTTTACGAATGCGCATAAAAACAGTTTCAATCCCTATTTCGTAAAAAAGCTCTTGAAAAAAGGCATCTTTAGCCGGGCTGTTATAGCCTTGACCGTGATACGGTTTTCCAAGCCAAGTGCCTAAGAATCCTGCATTATCTTCAATATCAAATAAATTAATTGTTCCGATCGGCGCTCCCCATTCATCAAGAATCGTTCTTGAAATTAAGTCACCGCGCTCTTCCGCTTCAATCGTTTGTTTGGTAATAAATAAGAATTCTTCATATGATGCTGCTTTTTGACGGACAAAAGGGAAGACATCAGGATGCGTCATTAGTTCGTACAATGCGTGGCTGTCATGAAGATCACGTTTCTTCAGCATGCATTTCCCTCCAATTAGGGCAATCCGATCCCATGTCTAAAGAAGCGGCCCACCCTCGAAATTTTTTATTTTAGTTACTAAAAAATTTCGGGGTGGGAATCGAACCCACTAGAACCAGTATCACTGGTGGCGCACCATTTGCCTTCCCTATTTCATTTTTTTGTTGCCATTATAAGGTTTAAAACCTCCAAGATTTTCAGGTCTAAAATAGTCTTACTTAAAATATGATACTAAAAAAAAAGCAAAAAAGGAATAGATTTTTGGCTATTTTTCTTGAATATTATATGGCAAATTTCTACATTACTCTACGATTCAGAATAGACCATTTCTCCGCCAATCATGGTCCATTTAGGCTTTGCTAAATAGTGAAAAGGATGATAGCTCCAGAGCACTAAATCAGCATCTTTTCCTTCTTCAATACTCCCAAGACGATCATCAATTCGTAAGTTCCTTGCTGGATTAATAGTAATCCCCTCTAAAGCTTTTTGTTCCGGCAGACCTTCCCTTACCGCAATGGCAGCACAAATATTCAGGTATTGAATTGGGGTGTAGGGATGATCAGTTGTTATCGAAACTTCGACACCTTGATTTGATAATTCCTGATATGTTTTCCACGTCTTATTTTTTAATTCGACTTTTGATCTTCTCGTCAATGTGGGACCAACTGACACTTTAAGATTCAATCCTGCTAACTCAGTTGCGATTAAATGTCCCTCTGTGCAATGCTCAATTCGTAAATCAAGATTAAATTCCTCTGCAAAACGTAAAGCCGAAACAATATCATCTGCTCGATGTGCATGTATCCGTACAGGAATTTCTTTCTTAAGTGCCATTACGATGGGGGCTATCCGTAAATCTTCCGGGTTATCAGCATGTATGGCATTGTAGAAGGCTTCCCGCAGCATACCCATAATTCCCATTCTTGTAATCGAATCACTATTGCCATGGCTGTGAATTCTTTTTGGATTTTCTCCTAAGGCAATTTTTAGTCCTGCTACCTCTTGGACAATCATACGTTTTATATTCTTTCCTGTAGTCTTTATAACGGAGGTGGTCCCACCGATGACATTAGCACTCCCTGGCATAATATGGGCTGTTGTAATACCGCTTTTGATAGCATCAGTAAAGGCTGGGTCTAAAGGATAGGCTCCATCCATTGCCCTGATATGCGGAGTCAAAGCCTCCGCTGTTTCATTGGCATCGTTCCCCGCCCAGCCTGTGCCCTCATCATAAAGACCCAAATGTGTATGAACATCAATAAAGCCGGGCAATAGGTATCGCTCGTCGCAATTAATCATTTTTACATCTCTTTCGGTGGCGAGATTGACTCCGACCTTAGCAATTTTTCCATTTTCAATTAATACATCCCCGTTTTTAATAGGCTTTGATGTAATTGGGTAAATTGTTGCATTTTTTAAAAGTATTTTTTTCATAGTAAAACCTTTCTTCTTGCTAATAATAGTATTTTTTCTATTTTACCAAGAGCTATGCGGAAGGAAAAGTGAATAGTTGTTGCATTCTTCCATTATTTTTAACGAAATCTTAATAATTAATGAAACCTTTTATAAATAGCAGCGTAATAATTAAGGTGAAATATAAAATTTTCCAGTGGGGGAAAGATTTATGGTTAAAAATGAAGAGAGGATGCTTGCTGCCGCTATCTATGTCCTTAGTTTATTTTTTCCTGTATTAGGACCGCTTATTATTTGGCTGTTAAAAAAGGATGAGTCATCTTTCATTGATTATCATGGAAAAGAGTACTTTAACTTTATGATTTCTTATTTTATTTATACCGTGATAAGCGGGATTTTAACGATAGTCGTCATCGGTATCATTGGTTTATGGTTATTCCCGATTGCCGCGTTTGTCTTTACGATTATTGCTGCGATTAAAGCCTATGATGGTCAAGAATATCGGATTCCTTTGATTTTTAGACTGATTCATTAACATCGTTGCTAAATTGCCCGGCGGAGTTACTTTTTGCCGGGTTTTGAACGTTTTTCCAGTTCAAACGTCATATGGTAGATAACAGAGATAAACAAATGCAAGGGGGAAATTTTATGGCTAACCTGAACATTGGATTATTAGTACCAATTTTGATTATTGAGTTGATTTTATTAATTGTAGCAATTGTTGATTTAATTCGGATTGAGAAAACCAATGGTCCCAAATGGCTTTGGGCATTGCTAATTTTATTTGTAAGTTTAATTGGCCCCATCCTTTACTTTGTAGTTGGAAGGAGAAATGACTAATGTCCGTAATTCAAATAAACGGATTAAAAAAGAGTTTTCAAGGGACAGAAGTAATTAAGGGGCTTGATTTTAATCTCGAAACAGGAAAGTGTATTGCCCTATTAGGGCCAAATGGGGCAGGGAAAACAACTATCTTAAGGATACTCTCAGGGTTAATGAAACCTACAGCTGGAACTATTTCGTTTACAGATGCAAAAAAAGGGGAGGATATCCGTTTTTTAATCGGCTATCTTCCACAGTTTCCTGTTTTTTATGAATGGATGTCAGGGCTGGAATTTTTGGTGTACGTTGGAAAACTGGCAGGATTAAAGCACAAAGATGCCAAGGAAAGGTCGTTAGAGCTTCTTAATCTGGTCGGACTTATAGATGCTAAGAATCGAAAGGTTGGTAAATATTCCGGCGGGATGAGACAAAGATTGGGTATTGCCCAAGCTTTAATTCACCGACCAAAGCTGGTTATGCTGGATGAACCTGTTTCTGCATTGGACCCATTAGGGAGAAGAGAGGTTTTGGATCTCCTTGAAGGTTTAAAAAAGGAAACAACCATTCTTTTTTCCACACATATCTTAAATGATGCTGAGGAGGTTTGTGATAAGATTCTGTTCTTACATAATGGGGAAATTGTTGAATCAGGAACAATGGAAGAACTTCATGAACAAAATCAACAGCCTAAAATAGATTTCATTTTCCGCGGTAAGGCAAATCAATATTCTCAAAGCTTAGCAAGTCATCCGTTAACGCAGTCCGTACTGGTGGAAGGCAACAAAGTCAGTGTGATTGTAAAGGATATAGACCTTGCCAGACAGGCATTCCTGAGTGAGGCTTCGGCCCAAAACTGGCCGATTGAAAAATTTGAAGTAAACAGTATGACACTTGAGGATGTGTTTATGAAGGTGGTGGGGAAATGAGCCAGTGGTTTACGCTTTTGCAAAAAGAAATACTGGAAATGTGGCGAAATTTCAAGTGGATATGGGTCCCAATTACGTTTATTTTATTAGGTGTTCAAAAGCCATTATCAGCATATTATATGCCTCAAATACTCGGCTCACTGGGGGGACTCCCTAAAGGTGCCGTCATAAAAATCCCGACACCCTCTGCAGCAGAGGTGTTAATACAGAGTTTGGGTGAATATACATCTCTTGGTGTTTTAATTATTGTTCTTACTTCGATGGGATTAATTGCGGCAGAAAGAAAAAGCGGAGTAGCCGCGATTGTTATGGTAAAACCTGTATCTTACAGGTCGTTTATAACGGCAAAATGGGCAGGTAGTCTTCTCTTAATGTGGTTTTCCTTTTTAATGGGTTATCTCGTAACATGGTATTATACAGGGTTATTATTTAATTGGATTCCAATTGGGGAATTTTTCCAATCTTTCTTCTTTTATGGGCTTTGGCTCACTGTGGTCTTAACGATAACGGTCTTCTTTAGCTCATCCCTAAAAAGTCCCGGAATGGCGGGTTTTATCTCAATAGCAGCAGTTATTGTTTTTAGTCTTGTAAGCAGTTCACTTTCCCATTGGCTTGAATGGAGTCCTGCACAGTTAACAACCTATGCAAATGAAATTCTCATGAAGAAGGGTATTTCTGATGGCACCCTGCCTGCGAGTCTTTTATCATCCTTTCTGATAGTGTTATTACTATCATTAAGTATTTTTGTTTTTAGAAAAAAAGAGCTGGCAGCATAGCGAGTCGTATGATTTTGCGAATACGTACAGATGCCATATAATGAGTCTGGAATCAATTAAGCCGGTATTACAGAGAGGAAGAAGGAACGTGTTAAATCAAGTTGGTTTGGTTTTAGAAGGAGGGGGAATGCGCGGTGTTTATACTGCGGGTGTCCTTGAATACTTTTTAGAACAAAAATTATTTTTTCCATATGTCATCGGAGTGTCAGCAGGTGCATGTAACGCTGCATCGTATTTGTCGAAGCAAAAAGGAAGAAATAAAACCGTTACGATTAAATATGCTTCCGACCCAAGATATATTTCTTGGAGAAATTATTTTAAAAATCGGCAATTTTTTGGAATGGACTTTATTTTTGATGAGATTCCAAATCAACATGTTCCCTTTCATTATGATGTTTTTTTTAACAGTCCTTCTGAATTTGTCGTCGGTACGACGGATTGTCTAACAGGGGAACCGGTTTATTATAAAAAACAACAATATGGGAAAGACCTATTAACGGTTTTAAGAGCTTCCAGTTCGCTGCCGTTTATTGCACCTGAAATAAGCTATAAAGATAAGATTTTGCTTGACGGAGGAATTAGTGATCCCATCCCAATCAAAAAAGCACAACAAGATGGTTTTACAAAAAATATTGTAATCTTAACTAGAAATGAAGGGTACGAAAAGAAACCATCTAAATTTCATTTTCTTGTCGATAGAAAATATCCTGAGTATTCAGGGTTGCAACAAGCATTAAGGAATCGGTATCAAACCTATAATGAAACAGTTGCTTACCTTGAGAATGAAGAAAAGGCAGGAAATGTTTTCATCATTCGCCCTCTTAAACCATTAAAAGTTGGAAGAATGGAACGGAACCCGCAACGGTTAGAAGAATTGTATAATCAGGGCTATGAGGATGCAGGGGCATCGGCCAGTAATATATTAAATTGGATAAACACTCTTGAAGGGGCTAGATAATAGCCTCTTCTTTTAATAATCTAATAGGCATATCCAATTTTTGAAATTAATAATCTCCTATCATTATTTAGACTTTTGAATAATAGAATGAAACAAGAGGTTTTGATAAGGAGTTTTCTGGATGAAAATAAATGAATATTACCGGGATACCGCCAATATAAGCTTGAATGGGAGTATTGCTGCATTAGTTCCAACAATCCTGATAATAGGAGGAAATATATCATTTTTTCAAAAAAAAGAAATCATGTTATTATCAATCCCTTTTCTCGTATACAGTCTATTAGGATTTCAAATTTATTTATTCAGACTTAATCAGTCAATTTCCATTGGAAAAAATATCAAAAAAACTAAAAGCCTCTATCAATCAATATTTAATGCTAAACAACTATTAGTGGTCTATTTAAATACCCAAAACCCACGCTTACTTCTTTATTTTCCAGACGGCCATCAAGCAGGAGAAATCAAAAAATACCGTGAAAAAGGGTTCAAGATTTTTGGATTTACAAAAACGTTTGCTCTCTATAATTTTCATGATCAAGTAATAGGATTTTTTAAGGTGAAAGGAAAAAAACATCTAAAAATTGAAATTTATGACCGCGACAATGTCTATTTGGGCTGCTATGAAAAAAAGAAGGTAGCTTGGAGGAAGCAAAAAAAAGAATGGCTTGATGCATCAGGAAGATACATTGGTGCAGTGGAAGGGTCAACCTTTTTTATGGATGAACATCTTTTAGATAATTCGAATAGACAGGTGGGCAGACTTCGTCGAGGTTGGATGCCGTTAGAGTGGAGCCCTATTTTTCCTGAGCCCAATACCCCGGTACTTTCATTTTGGGAGGGACTGTCTGAAGTCGACAAGCTAGTTAGAATGTCATTTTTAATCAATGAATACTTTATTGAAAGGTGAAAATCACCAAAGTCAATAAGTTTGAATAAACTTTGCTCAATAGATCATGGTTTCTTTCATTCTTGTTGTTTGATAGAATAGATTTAAAAATTGTCACTCTATTTTGGAGGTTTTATCAGTGCAAATCGATTTAATTAAAGGTCATGGGTCAGGCAATGATTTTCTTCTGATTGATGAAATTTCGAATTCATATTCATTCTCGGAAAATGAAAGAGCTGCTCTAGCCAGATTGTTATGTAATAGGGATACGGAATTAGGAGCCGACGGGATCCTTTTTGTCATGAAAAGCAATCGTGCCAATGGCAGAATGCGGGTATTTAACGCTGACGGTTCTGAAGCTTCCATGTGTGGAAACGGTCTGCGCCTTGTGGCTAGATATATGTGTGAAATGCTTCAATTAAATGAAGCCGTAATTGAAACCATGAAAGCTGACTTAAAAGTATGTAAACAAGCGGATTTATATCCAAATGTAGTCACTTATCAAGTGGAAATATCACCGGTTTCGTTTCAAGTAAAAGATCTGCCGTTACTATTAAATCAACCCTCCTTACTAAATGAAAAAATACCGGAGTTATCAGCTGAGTTGTCTTTTACAGCTCTTTCAGTACCAAATCCGCATTTGATTGCGATTGTTGAAACGGAAGTTTTACAAACTGATTTTCAGAAGCAACTGAGTGAAAGGGTAAATGGACCCAATGAATTGTTTCCTGATGGTGTGAATGTCAGTTTTGTTAAAGCCATCAATAAGGGTAATATATATGTGAGAACCTTTGAACGGGGCGTAGGATTTACGAATGCATGCGGAACCGCGATGTCTGCATCATCTTTAGTCACTTGTCTGCAAGAATTAAATAAATCTGAGACAGTGATTAATGTTTATAATAATGGCGGCAAAGTACAATGTGTTGTTCACGATGTTAAGGGGAATTACACAATCGACCTTATTGGAAATGCTACGTATCTCTATCAAGCTGTTGTTAATGTTGACCTCAAAGCCGGAGTTTTTTCACTGGCGTCAAAAAATGATTACAAGGAACAGCCTTCTTACGAAAAGCTTCAAGAAGATGCACAGCATTTTTTAAATCAGACAATCAAAGGATAAGGCCACCTTATCCTTTTTTTTGTTTTAAAAACTCAAGTACCGGGGTAAATGGTTGAATTTGTTTCGTTTGAAAGTAATGATGAAATGGATCGCCACTTTTTCGAATTCGATGTAAGACATTTTCCAGATTAAAGGACACAGATTCAAGTTTTTCATCCACTTCCTCCCAAAATAACGGTGTTGCCACACCGGCACGTTCGTTTCCCCTCATTGAATAGGGAGCTACAATGGTTTTTCCCTCCCCGTGCTGCACATAGTCAACATATAGTCGGTTGCCGCGATTTTTTTTCAGCCTTTCAATTGTAAATGAATCGGGATCCTTGGAAATTAAATATTCGGCGATAAAGCCGGTAAACAATCTTGTATCATCATATGAATAGGTATTCTCCGGCAATGGAAGGTATATTTGTAAGCCTTTATTTCCGGAAGTTTTTATAAAACCGATTAACTGTAATTGATCAAGGACCTCTTTTATGAGTAAAGCAGCTTTAATTGCCAAGTGAAAAGCATCCTTGGACGGTGGGTCTAAATCAAAAACAATTTCACTGGGTCCTATACTGTTTATGGTTTGAAATGGCACGTGAAATTCAATTGCTAATTGATTTCCTAGCCAGATAAGCGTTTTTAGATCATTGCAAACAATATAGTCTATACCTTCAATGTTTCGGGTTTGTACATATTCAGGCGCATAATCCGGACAATTCTTTTGATAAAAAGCCTCCCCAAACATCCCATGCGGATAACGGATTACCGTTAATAAACGATTTTTTAAAAAAGGCAGAATGTAGGGTGAAGCTTCCCGTAAATACAGGATATAATCGGCCTTTTTTATGTTGAGTTTTTCCCAAAGCGGTTTATCCGGGTGGGTTATGTCTAAATTTTCCGGTAAATTTTTTTGCTGAAAAATAAATCGCTCATACGTACATTCTGAAGGCTCCAGATCAAAACGAAAGCGATCAAAATGCGGCTCCCGCAGCTGATTTTCGTAAAGTTCCAGATATTTCACTTCTAGACAGATAGCAGGTAGAACATAAATGAATTGGGAATCCTCCCGCTGCAAATTTTGTTTAATGGTTTGTTGCAGAGCTTGTTTTTCTTCAGGTTTAAAACCGAACAGAACTTGACCAATCGGATGAATCTTTTTGTTATTGTAAACCCCTAAATAAAAATATCCATTGGTTTTGTCGTATGACGTAACAAAACAACTTACATATTTCCAATTTTTATACTTTAACCACTGGGTTGAACGTTTACCTTCTTCCCAAGGGCTATTTTTATATTTTGCGACAATACCTTCACCGTCATAAAGGACAACCTTTTCCCACAAATCATTAAAATCCGAATAGGCTTCAACAAGTTGAAGTAATTGATGCTCATGCGGCTCAACCTCCGTTCCTAAACCAATTTTCTGAAACAGTTTTAAAAGTTCTTTTTTGCGTTTATGAAAGTTAAAAGAATAAAGAGGATTACCGGATATTATTAATAAATCGAAGACCATTAAATGGCAAGGAGATTTGCTTGCTTGTTCGCTTATTTTTTTCCCGGACTTCAACCTTCCTCGTACCTGGATGGTCGAAAAAATACCCTTATAAGGGTTTTCAAGAAAAACAAGTTCACCATCCAACCGAAGTGGAAGAAAAGGCTTAAATTCTTCCTTATAGGTAAGCAAGAACTCTTTAATTTCAGGGAATTGCGGTAATAATGGTTTACCGTTTCTACTGGTTAATTCCATTCCTTGGGTATTCCAATCTAAGATGGCTCGAAAGCCATCGTATTTTACCTCGTAGTACCAATCGGAATGAATAGGAAGCTCAAAGGTAAGACTTGGCAGCATTGGTTTCATTAAAAGATATCCCTTCTTTTTTTCTTAGTTTGTATAAAAGTGCTCTGCATCATCCGTTTCCAGCAGTTTTTAGGAATGTGATTTTTGCTGAAACGTAAAATAAAAACAAAAAGATTGGAGAACTCCCATATGCATACAATGTGGAAAGGCAGCATAAGCTTTGGGCTTGTTAACATTCCGATAAAGCTTCATACTGCTACAGAGGATAAGGACATTAAACTCCGAACCCTTCATAACAAATGTCATGCCCCGATAAAATATGAAAAAGTATGTTCTGTTTGTGAAGAGGAAGTGAAACCCGAAGACATTGTGAAAGCATACGAATATACAAAGGGTAAATTTGTTGTTCTTGATAATGATGACTTGGAAAAGTTACGGAAAGAAAACGAAGAGAAGGCTGTAGAAATCATTGATTTTGTAAAAATGGAACAAATAGATCCCATCTACTTTGATAGAAGTTATTATATGTCCCCGCATGAAGGGGGAGGGAAAGCGTATTCATTATTACGAAAGGCTTTACAGGAAACACAAAAGGTCGGTCTTGCTAAAATCATTATCCGTTCAAAGGAGCAGCTTGCCGTCATACGTGTTTATGAAAATACTTTGGTTATGGAAACCATTCATTATCCGGATGAGGTCCGCAGTGCAGGAGATGTGCCGGGCGTTCCTTCCGAAGATAAAGTAACTAAAAAGGAACTGGACACCGCCATTTTACTGATTGATCAATTAACATCTGAATTTGAACCTGAAAAATATACGGACGAATATCGGACAGCACTAGTGGAATTGATTGATTTGAAACGAACCGGTAAAGAAACAGTGACACCTGCAACAAAAGAAGCAGCATCAAACGTTACCGATTTAATGGCGGCATTGCAGGCATCAATTGATCGGACAAAACCAAAAAAGGCTGCGGCTCCAAGAAAGAAGGCAGCTCCAAAGGTGAAAAAGGAAGCATGAAGCAGTTAATTAAACCCGGCTCTGGTTTTATACGAGGCGGGTCTTTATTTTACATAAAAAGGAATAGAATAGTTAAGTAACAAAATAATAAGGGGTGAAAAAATGGTTAATGTGCTAATGTTTGCGGATCCCGGAATTGATGATTCCTTTGCGATAATGTACGCCCTGCTCAATCCGAAAATAAACCTTGTTGGAATTGTCAGCGGTTATGGAAATACCCCGAAAGAAAAATCAATAAAAAATACAGCATACTTATTAAATCTCGGAGGTAGAGATGATATTCCCATCATAGCCGGTACTGCCGGTCCGTTATTGGGTGAACCAATTCAATATTATCCGGAAATTCATGGTAAAGAAGGATTGGGCCCTATCAAGCCGCCTGAAAATTTAGCAAATGTAAAAGTTTATGATTTTAACAAAATTCTTGAAATTGTTACTCAATATAAAAACAACCTTGTTATTGTTTCTGTCGGAAGATTGACCGAGTTGGCATTGATGTATATTTTATATGGTAAAGATGCTTTAAAGGACGTAAATGCCTTTTATATTATGGGCGGTGCTTTCTTAGTGCCAGGAAATATTACTGCTGAATCAGAAGCAAACTTTTATACCGATCCGATTGCAGCAAATTCGGTTATGGAAAAAGGTAGAAATATTTTTTTACATCCTTTAAATATAACCAATAAAGCGATCATCACGCCTGATATCATTGATTATCTGGCAGAACACAGCCCAACACCATTCAGACCACTGCTAAAACCCGCATTTGATTATTATTTTAAGGCATATCAAAAAAATGTACCGGGTATTAAAGGAGCACCCATGCATGATGTTGTTCCGTTGATGGCATTAATAAATCCAAATTTAGTAAAATACATTTCAAGACGAGTTCGGGTAGAGGAATTTGGTACAGCTAAAGGAAAAAGTATCGCCGATTTTCGTCCAAAACCCGATAAAGAACGTCCTGAAGATATAGATTATATTGGTATGGAAGCAGATATTCAGAAATTTGTTGAAGATTTTATCGAGATTTTCCTACAGGGAAATCTACAAAAAACCTAAACTATTATATAATTTAAGTGTTTAAAATAAATTTGACTTAAAGCCTATTGTGAGATAAAATAAAGGTACGCTTTTAAGTTCGTTAATATTTATGTGGTTTAAGTAGCCGTAACTGCACGAAATAGTGGGTGATGTCTATTGCCCCAAAGTGTATATACGGTTTTTTTATTTTTAAATGTACAATAAACTTAAAGTGAACAATTTGTTGGAGGTACTATCCATGAAAAACGGTAAAGTTAAATGGTTTAATGCAGAAAAAGGTTTCGGATTTATTGAATCTGAAGGCGGCCAAGACGTGTTCGTTCACTTCTCAGCTATCCAAACTGAAGGCTTCAAAACTTTAGAAGAAGGCCAATCAGTATCTTTTGAAATCGTTGAAGGCGCTCGTGGACCACAAGCTGCTAACGTAAAAACAGTTTAATTGACTAAAATAAAAGGTGATGCAATGATTAAGGCATCACCTTTTTATCTATATTCTTATAATAAGTAGTTCAATAGATTCTATGTTAATCAGATAGAGCATATTTATTAAATGGTGCATAAATTCCATTTTCTCTTTGTCTTTTTATATTGGCAAAAATCATTTATTAAGCCTTTTAAAGAAGCAAGTGTTCAAAAACAGTCATGCAATACGTACAAGGGGTGATCGTTTTGGCGTTTGGAAGAAGAAATGATGAAGAAGTAAAATTAGAAGAAACAAAAATTTGGGTGTGCAATTCAGATAATTGCAAATGCTGGATTCGCGATAATTTTAAAAGCAGTGACGTACCCCTGTGTCCTATTTGTAAAAGTGAAATGAGTCTTACAACAAAAGAATTACAAGTAATTCACAATCATAGTAAGAACTTCATGTGATTAAAAAATAGAATAATTTATAAATTAAAAAAAGCAGGTATTGAACCTGCTTTTTTTATTCACAAATATTCTCCTGACAAAAGCTGAGGACTTGTGCCTCTTCCTCTTCTTCGAGAGCAAAATCGAGAACTTTTTCGCTTCCGCTTTCATAAAAATGATAATTTGTAATCCTTGTCTTATTTTCCTCGATGACGAAAATAACTTTTAAGCCAATGCCTTTATCTGAATAGAGCTCATCCTCTTCATCTACTTCAAGTTCCAGAAAAAATTCAAATCTGTCTCCAGTTAATAAGCCAAATGGATCTTCCAGTTTTTCAACAGAATAGCCGGTAATGTTCAAGTGTATCATCCTTTGCTTTATGTAGTCCTTATTATTATACACATTTTTTGAAGAACGCCTAAAACAGGCGTTTTTTTATTTGAAAAAATGAAAAAAACGGGCAATGGTTGTATTTGTGACAAAAATATCTCCAAAAACAATCAAAAATAATCAAATTATGAAAGTTTTTGAAAGAAAATGATTGATTTTTGCAATCGTTTTCAGTAAGATATAATCAAGATAAAAATTTAAGGCGGTGATGATATGTTAACACCGGAACGTCATCGAATTATTTTACAGTTATTAAAAGAAAAAAATATCGTGAAAATCCAGGAAATCGTTGACCTTACGAATACTTCGGAATCAACGATACGCCGTGATTTATCACAATTAGAAGAAGAAAAATTTTTAAAAAGAATCCACGGCGGTGCCTCAAGGTTGCAAGGGAAATTACAAGAACCGAGTATGATTGAGAAATCTTCCAAAAACCTTCAAGAAAAACGCCGAATTGCCAAGTACGCCGCTAGTTTGGTGGAAATAGGTGATTGCATCTATCTTGATGCAGGGTCAACTGTTATTGAAATGATTGAATTTTTAACAGTTAAAGATATTGTGGTTGTAACAAATGGATTAATGCATTTGCCTCCTTTGCTAAATAAGGGTATACAAACCTTTTTAATCGGTGGTTTTGCTAAACCGAATACAAACGCAACAATCGGTAGAGGAGCACTGGCCGGGCTTGAGCTTTATCGATTTGATAAATGCTTTATGGGAGTTAATGGAATCCATCCTCAGTTTGGTTTTACAACGCCTGACCAGGAAGAAGCAATGGTGAAACAAAAGGCAATGTCTCTTTCCAGGGAAGTATATGTTTTGGCAGATTATACGAAGTTTTCTGAAATTTCCTTTGCGAAAATTGCTAATATCCAGGATGCAGCCATTATCACCAACGAAATAGAAGAAGATACTGAGAAACAATATGTAAAAAGAACAACAATAAAGGTCGTGACAGCATGATATATACACTCACATTAAATCCTTCGGTGGATTACATTGTCCAACTTGAAAGATTTGAGTTAGGTGATTTAAATCGGACGATTTCGGAAACAAAATATCCCGGCGGTAAGGGCATTAACGTCTCTAGAGTGTTAAGAGAATTAGGTGTTACAAGTATTGCCCTTGGATTTAACGGCGGTTTTACAGGGAAATACATTGAGGATTATCTCCATTATGAAAAAATCGAAACAGATTTTATTAAAGTAATGGATGATACACGGATTAATATCAAACTAAAAACGGGCCAAGAGACAGAAATAAACGCAAAAGGTCCGAACATTACTGAAGAAGATTTTCAGTTGTTAAAAAGGAAAATTGGTCAATTAACCAAAAATGATCTGTTAGTTTTAGCAGGGAGTATTCCTTCAACATTACCAGAATCAACCTATGAAGAACTTGTGAAAATCTGTAAGGAAAACGGTGTTGAATTTGTTTGTGATGCGGAAGGTGATCTTCTTAAAAACGTACTTGCCTTTCATCCTTTTCTTATTAAACCGAACCATCATGAACTTGGAGAATTATTTAACACCACGATATCAAGTTGTGAGGAAGTTATACCTTATGGGAAAAAACTCATTGAAATGGGTGCCAAAAATGTCATCGTTTCCCTTGCTGATAAAGGTGCAGTCTTTATCAGTGAAAAAATGTCCTTAATTGCTGAAGTTCCAAAAGGGCAAGTAAAAAATTCAGTTGGTGCCGGGGACTCGGTAGTGGCAGGATTCTTGGCCGAATACCAGAGAAACACAAATGTTAAAGAGGCTTTTCAACATAGTGTTGCTGCAGGAAGTGCTACTGCATTTTCACTAGGTTTATGTACAAAGGAAAAGATTGAAGAAATCCTTTCGAAAGTTCAAATTAGAGAAATTTTATAAGGGGAGAAACATATGAAAATTACTGAGCTGCTAACTAAAAGCACAATACTTTTAAATGTCGAGGGCAGACAAAAAGAAGAAGCAATCGACCAGCTTGTTGATGTGTTGTTCAATGCAAAAAAAATATCCAATCGCTCCGAATTTAAGGCTGCAATAGTAAAACGTGAAGAACAAAGTACAACAGGTATTGGCGAAGGGATTGCCATTCCGCATGCAAAAACAAAAGTGGTAACGGAAGCAGCAATTGCATTCGGTAAATCAGTTGCAGGCGTCGATTATCAATCATTGGACGGGCAGCCTGCACATTTGTTCTTTATGATTGCTGCACCTGAAGGAGCCAATAATACACATTTAGAAGCATTAGCTCGTCTTTCGGGACTTTTAATGAAACAGGAAGTGCGCGATCAGTTAATGAAAGCAACAACTGCTGATGAAATTATTAATGTTATTAACATCCATGATCAAGAAGACGACAAAGTGCAAGACGTTTCAAACAAAAAGAACGCAATTGTTGCTGTTACCGGCTGCCCAACCGGTATTGCGCACACCTATATGGCAGCGGATTCATTAAAAGCAAAGGCCGTTGAAATGGGTGTCGATATCAAGGTTGAAACAAACGGCTCAGGAGGAGCAAAAAATGTTCTGACAAAAGAGGAAATTGATAATGCAGTTGCAGTAATTATTGCTGCGGATATCAACGTTGAAATGGAAAGATTCAAAGGCAAGCATGTTATCCAAGCGGCTGTAGCCGATGGAATCCGCAAGCCGAAGCAATTAATTGATAAAGCCTTAAAGCAGGATGCGCCAATTTATACAGGTAACGGAGGCAAAAGTGAATCCGGTACAGATCAAAAAGGTAGATCAGGCTTTTACAAACATTTGATGAATGGTGTTTCTAATATGCTTCCATTTGTAGTCGGAGGCGGTATCTTAATTGCGATTTGCTTTATGTTTGGTTATAACTCTTTTAAACCGGGTGACCCAACCTATAATAAAATTTCTGAAGCTTTGATGACAATTGGCGGCGGAAATGCCTTCAATTTAATCGTTCCGGTTCTTGCAGGATTTATCGCTTCAAGTATTGCTGACCGTCCGGGATTTGCACCGGGTATGGTTGGTGGAATGATGGCAGCAAGCAGCGGAGCAGGATTCCTTGGAGGAATGATTGCCGGTTTCCTTGCAGGTTATGTAGTAGTTCTGTTGAAAAAGGTATTCGCAAATCTTCCACAATCATTGGAAGGCATTAAAAGTATTTTAATCTATCCTCTATTAGGAATAGGAATTACCGGTTTTATTATGCTCTTTGCTGTTGATACACCTGTTGGTATTTTAAATAAGGCGATTGCTCATTGGTTGACAAGTTTAGGTACAGGAAATGCGGTATTATTAGGTGTTATATTAGGACTTATGATGGCATTTGATATGGGTGGCCCAATCAATAAGGCAGCCTATGTGTTTGGTACAGGTCTATTGTCAAGCGGAGTATATGAGCCAATGGCAGCGATTATGGCTGCAGGAATGGTACCGCCGTTAGCCATTGCGATTTCTACAACAATTTTTAAAAATAAATTTACTAAACAGGATAAAGATGCCGGGAAGGCTTGTTATATCATGGGATTATCCTTTATAACCGAAGGGGCCATACCTTTCGCAGCAGCTGATCCACTTCGTGTCATTCCTGCAAATATGATTGGTGCTGCAATTGCAGGAGCATTATCGATGGCATTTGGCATAGGTCTAAGAGCACCGCATGGTGGAATCTTCGTCGTGCCGCTTGTTGAACATGGAGCCCTTAAATACGCATTAGCAATTTTAATAGGTTCTGTTGTAGCAGCATTATTAATTGGTTTCTTTAAAAAGCCAGTGAAAACAGCATCTTTATAAAAACCAGCCGGTAAACATTGTTTACCGGCGTTTTTTCTAGCTTTGTGTACTTGGTTTTATGGCAATTAAGGCAACAAATGCCGCGATTATACTAAGACTGCTTAGTAAAATAAAAATCCAATGGTTAGAGTGCTTCATTAACACCGCAATAATCGGAGGACCCGCAGCTACCCCGATAAATCTCATGGAACTGTATATCGAAGTAATGGTACCCCGTTCTTTTTTCTCAATTCCCTCTGTTATAAGGGCATCAAGACAAGGAAGTCCAATTCCTATACCGATACCGCTTATTAAGAACATGCTAATCATAAACCATAATTGAATTGAAAACCATAAGGCTGCTATCGAAAGAGCTGCTGCCACGATACCTCCGAATGTTAGCCACTTCATAAGCACTTTATTTTTCTTAATAATTTTCCCGCTAATAAAAGAAGATAAACAAAGTGCACTAAGGGGAAATGCTAAAAAGAATCCTTTTTTTATATTCTTAATTCCATATTCTTTTTCAAATATTTCTGATAGGTAAAATAAGATTCCAAAAAGGATGAGCATCAGGATACCGCCAATAAAAAAAATGGCATACAACCAAGATCCCTTTTCAGTAAAGGTCGCCCTTACAGTTTTAAAAAATTGTTTGAAGGGAACAGGTTTATCGTTAGTTTTGGGACATTTGACTAAAAAAAGCATCAATACAACTGATAAAACACAGAAAACCGGAAAAGAGAAAAAGGGTAAGAACCAGATAAACCCTGCTAAAAAAGCACCTAATATCGGACTTAATACCTTTCCAAAGGTATTGGAGGTTTCAATTAGGCCCAAGCAGCTGCTTACATCATCATCACTTTTAAACATATCTCCAACTAACGGCATGACAATAGGTGCAGCTCCTGCAGCTCCAACCCCTTGCAAGGACCGCCCGACAAGGATAATCCAATATGAATTATCCATTTTCCATGCAGCCCATCCGGATATGAGTCCGCCGATGCCGGCAATAATCAGACTTGGTATAATTACTTTTTTTCTTCCAATATGGTCTGATAAATAGCCTGCTATCGGGATTAAAAAGATGGCAACTATGGAATAAACGGTAATGATCATACTAGTTTGAAAGGATGAAATAGATAATTTTTTTTCCATGGAAGGTAAAACAGGGATTAACATCGAATTCCCTAATGTCATAACCAAGGGAATGGAAGATAGGGATACAATGGCCCACTTTTGCTTAGACACTTCACCGGTCTTCTTTTGACCTGCTGAAGATGAACTACTTTTAGTTGCTCGTGGCTGGCAAATATGTTCAATGTTTTCCATTAACTTTCTATCCCGCCTTCGTTATATGCTAAAGTTAATATTAGCTTTCTACTTAGAAAAAATTAAGGAACACAAAATGCTTTTACTGGAAAATAAGGAGAAATAAACATGAACAAACCTAAAATAATTAATATTGCGATTGGAATGCCAAAGGAATACGAATGGAACAACAAAACGGAAAGGTCAGCCATAAATAAATTGAGTGTTCCTAATATGAATGTAAAAAAATCGGGAATTATTGGTAATGAAGTGGCTAACGTAGAGTTTCATGGTGGAGATGACCGGGCAGTGTGTTTATATCCCTTTGAGCATTATGCAGCTTGGGAGAAGGAATTCCAATCCAGATTGGCAATACCTGCTTTTGGGGAGAATATAACTGCCTTAGGTATGTTAGAAAGAGATGTGTGTATTGGTGATGTATACCAAGTAGGAAATGCAATCATTCAAGTAACACAAGGAAGGGTACCGTGCAGCACCATTTCGAAATTTAACGCCATTAATCAATTTTTAAACAGGGTTTATTCAACCTGCTACACTGGGTTTTTCTTTAGAGTGTTAAAAGATGGTGTGGTAACAGTGGAATCTGACATCAGGCTGCTTGAAAAGCATTCTAAAGGAATTTCAGTGCTATTTGCAAATCAAACACTCTTCCATGATCAAAAAAATCAGGATGCAATCGGAAAAATTCTTGAAGTGGAGGAGTTAGCAGATGTATGGAGGAAGAAATTTATGAAATTACTTTAATTGCGTATTTTATTTTGAATATTTTTAAAACACATACTTGACATATGCCATTATAGTGTAATAATATAGAAAACAATAAAGATAAAGATTCGGCATTGATGAAGAGTAGTAACTCTTACGGATTCTCTAGAGAGCTGATGGTGGTGCAAATCAGTGTAGACGTATTAGTGAATGGACTTCTGAGCCTCCAAACCGAACCGCAAAAGTGCGCAGTAGGCTTTGGCGAAAATCTCATCGTTACATGAGACAGATATTCAAGTATATTGCTTTGATATCGGTAAAGTGAGCTGAATTTCAGCTAATGAAGGTGGCACCACGGGTCTTCCGTCCTTTTTGGATGGAGGGCTCTTTTTGTTTTTCTGAAAATTAAACATGTTAAATCAATGAGCAAGAGTAGTACACATTTTTTATTCTTTGCAGAGAGCCGGGGAAGGTGGGAACCGGTATGAATGGATTTGTGGAATGGACTTGCGAGTGGCAGTTTGAAACCTGTAGTAGGGCTGCCCGGAATTCCACCGTTAAAAGGATAGGATATCGGACAAAAATCCTGTATCTGAAAGAGGAAGCAGAAAATTTTTCTGCTTCAAATGGAGGTGGCACCGCGGCTTTTGAATCGCCCTCTATACGCATAAATTTTTGTTATGCGTATAGAGGGCGATTTTTTATTTTGAAGAAGGAGTTGTGAAATGAAAACAAAATCAGGGTATTTTTATAAAGAATTAAGCGGAGACACGCTTACTCCGATATCAATTTTACAAAAAATCAATGGACAGAAAAAATTTCTGTTGGAAAGTTCCCATAAGTATAATGACACGGGGCGATATTCCTTTATCGGATCGGACCCGGCTTTCGAACTGATATCGACCGGTGATAGTAACAAACTTGTAAATAGAAATGGAGAAACACGAATTTTGAAAGGAAATCCACTGGAAGTAATGAAAAATCTTCTACCTGAAAGGGACTTTTCAGACCTTCCGTTTCCATTTTTGGCGGGTGCTGTCGGATATGTCGGTTATGATATCGTTCGCCAATTTGAGGATATAGGTGATAGTTTAACCAACAGGTTAGAGATGCCGGATGTTCATTTAATGTTTTTTGAAGAAATCATCGTGTTTGACCATCTTCAGGAAAAAGTAATCATTTGCGGGATTCCGCTTTTGGAAGAAAGTGATGAAACAATAATTGAAAAACGAATTCTACAAAGGGTAGATGAGCTTAAGCAGGCGGATTTATATCATGAGGAAGAGACCTTTCAATTTTCGGGGTTTGAAACAGAAACATCAAAGGAAGAATTTATGCAAAACGTTGAAATCGCCAAAGAACACATTCGTGCAGGTGACATCTTTCAAGTCGTGCTGTCAAGAAGGATGAAATCTTTATTTCAGGGCTCCGCCTTATCGCTTTATCGCAAACATCGTTCCAGTAACCCTACACCCTATATGTTCTATATTGAATTTGAAGAATATACAGTAGTGGGTTCCTCCCCGGAGAGCTTAATAAAAACGAGGGGAAAACAAGTCATTTCTAATCCGATTGCCGGAACAAAAAGAAGAGGGATTAATAGTGCTGAAGACCAAATGATTGAAAAAGAATTGTTAACAGATGAAAAAGAACTTGCAGAACATAAGATGCTTGTTGATCTGGGCAGAAATGATCTTGGGCGAGTTTGCGAATTTGGAACAGTCCATGTGGAAAAGTATATGGAAATTCAAAAATTCAGACATGTGATGCATCTTGTTTCTGAGGTAAGCGGTCAGTTAAAACCTGAAAATACTTCCTTAGATGCTCTAGCCGCCTGCCTTCCGGCAGGTACGGTATCAGGAGCACCTAAAATAAGGGCAATGGAAATTATCAATACGTTAGAAAAATCCAAGCGCGGACTATATTCCGGCGCTGTCGGTTATGTATCAGCCAATGGGAATATGGATTTTGCCCTAGCGATTAGGACGATGATTCTAAAAGAAGGAACAGCTTATATCCAAGCCGGAGCAGGAATTGTATTCGATTCAAATCCCGAGGCTGAATACGAGGAAACTGTTAATAAATTAAAAAGCTTTTTGGAGGGTGAAAAATGATACTGCTAATCGACAATTATGATTCCTTTACGTTTAATCTATATCAGTATTTAGGGGAGTTGGGGGAAGAAGTAGTTGTGTTTCGAAATAATCAGTTGGATATGGAAGATATAAAAAAGTTAAACCCTGCAGCCATAATTCTTTCACCGGGACCCGGTAGACCTGAGGATGCCGGTATCTGTATTGAAGTAATTCAAACTTTTTATCAAGAGATTCCAATCTTAGGAATTTGCCTTGGGCACCAGGCGATTGGTTCTGCTTTTGGTGGAATTATAAAACGGGCAGATCAGATAAAGCATGGAAAAACATCCTTTATTACTCATAATAGCACAGGGGCCTTTAGATATTTATCGTCACCGCTGGAAGTAATGAGATATCATTCTTTAGTCATTGAAAAGAATAGTCTTCCGCTGGAACTGGATTGTGTAGCTACTGCAATGGATGATCAGGAAGTGATGGCGATAAAGCATCGTTATTATCCGGTTTACGGTGTTCAGTTTCATCCCGAATCCATCGGGACTCCTAACGGAAAACAAATTCTTAAAAACTTTTTATTTGATATAAAGGGGGATAAAAATAATGAAGAACTTTTTGCTCCAGTTAGCTGAAAAGGAATCATTTTCTGAGAAGCAAATGAAGGAGGCCATTAATTTGATTTTGGGAGAAGAGGTGTCGGAATCTGAAATTGCTGCCTTTTTAATGGGCCTCAAATCTAAAGGGGAAACGGTCGAAGAGATAGTCGGTATTGTAAAAGCACTTAAAGATAATACTTTAACCTTTAACGGGAAATTTCCGAATGTTCTTGATAATTGCGGCACTGGAGGGGACGGTTCTTCAAGCTTCAATGTTAGCACAACCTCTGCTTTTGTTATTGCCGGTGCCGGGATCACAGTTGCTAAACATGGTAATCGAAGTATCTCCAGTAAAACGGGTAGTGCAGATGTTCTTGAATATTTAGGAATTAATTTAAATTTATCAGCTGAAAGGACGGAGGAATTACTTCAGGAAATCGGGGTCGCTTTCCTTTTTGCACCCAATGTTCACCCTAAGTTGAAGAAAGTGACGGCTGTCAGAAGACAATTAAAAATCCCGACAATCTTTAATTTTATTGGGCCGCTTACCAACCCAATTGATTTAGACTACCAATTACTAGGCGTTTATCGAAGGGATTTATTGCATGTTTTTGCTGAAGTTCTTCAAAAACTGGGACGAAAGCGGGCCATAGTATTAAACGGTGCGGGGTTTATGGATGAAGCCTCACTTCAAGGCGAAAATCATCTGACTATTTTAGAGGCTGATCGGATAACGAATCATTCCTTTTACCCCGAAGAAATCAACCTGCCTCAATATGATAATAGTTGTATCAAGGGCGGCGATTCCAAGGAAAACGCTGAAATATTAGTGAGTGTTTTAAAAGGAGAAAAAGGTGCTTACCGTGACACCGTTTTACTCAATGCAGGGATCGGAATATTCACTGCGGGTAAGGCACACTCAATTAGGGACGGGGTAAATGTGGCGAAGGAAATCATAGATTCAGGGGAAGCTTATGAAAAATTACAACGATTAATTGAAAAATCACGGATAGGTCAAAGGGAGGCGATTTGAATGGAAACAATATTAGATAGGATTATCCATCAAAAGAAAAAAGAGTTGATCAGCTTCCGAGAAAGCATCCAAGCTTCACAACCATCAACAATACGAAAAAAATCTTTTATTCATCAGTTGCAAATAGCAGAAGAAATTTCGATTATTGCCGAATTTAAACGTGCTTCTCCTTCGAAGGGAATTATTAATAATGGAATTGAGCCGACAGTGCAGGCAAAATTATACGAAAATTGCGGTGCTGCAGCTATCTCAGTCCTAACAGACCAAACATTTTTTAAAGGCTCCTTCTCTGATTTACGTACCATTAGGGAAGTGGTCGACCTCCCGATCCTTTGCAAAGATTTTATCATTGACCGGGTTCAGATCGAACTGGCCTCTATTAATGGGGCAGACATGATTTTATTAATTGCGGCAGCGTTAGAAGAGGTCAATTTAGCGGAGCTATATCAATATGCGAAAAGTCTCGATTTGGAAGTACTTGTTGAGGTCCATAACCAAGCGGAATTAGAAAAGGCACTTAAAACTGGTGCAAAGCTAATTGGGGTTAATAATCGCGATTTAAAAACATTTCATGTAAATCTTGGAATAACTGAAAAGTTAGCTCCTTTAGTTAAAAATTCAGGCGCCTTTCTAATTAGTGAAAGTGGTATTCACCATCCGGAGGATGTTGATCGAGTAAGAAAGGTGGGGGCGAATGGGATTTTAGTCGGAGAAGCATTGATGAAAAGCCGGGATGTTAAACAATCCTTTTTAGATTTTCGCTTACCGCTAGTTGGAGGCTTAAAGTAATGAAGGTTAAAATTTGCGGAATTACGGATGCAGCAACGGCTATTGAAGCTGTAAAATACGGAGCAGATGCAATTGGACTTGTTTTCGCTGAGAGTAAAAGACGGGTTTCAATTAATCAGGGAAGAGAAATCGTGCGAAGCTTACCAAAAAATGTGCTCAAGGTTGGCGTTTTTGTCAATGAATCAAAAGAGGAAATTGAGAAAATAGCTTCAAATGTCGGGCTTACCCATATACAGTTACATGGAGATGAACCGGCTACATTTAGCAGATCCCTGTCTTTACCTGTAATAAAGGCATTGAGCTTGCAAAACAACGAAAGAATGGAAGATGTAATAAATTATCCCTGTGAATATATGTTGCTGGATGGTCCGAAAGGGAAATACAGAGGAGGAAATGGAACAACTTTTGATTGGACATCCATAAACTCCGCTAATTTTAAGGGAAAAAAGGTAATCCTTGCTGGAGGATTAACTGTAGAAAATGTAGAAGAGGGAATTCGATTAATAGGTCCATTTATGGTGGATGTTAGCAGCGGGGTAGAAACTGAAGGAAGAAAGGACCTGAAAAAGATTCAATCGTTTATAGAAAAGGCAAAAGGCAAACTCATTGGAGGGAAAACGAAATGAACACTTATACATTACCAAACGAAAAAGGCCACTTCGGTATATTTGGAGGAAGATTTGTACCGGAAACATTAATGAAAGCTGTATCTGAACTGCAAGAGGCTTATGACTTGGCAAAGGAAGACGTCGATTTTCAAACTGAGATTCAGAGATTGCTAAAAGAATATGTTGGCAGACAGACACCGCTTTATTTTGCAGAGAACCTCACTCGATATGCAGGAGGAGCTAAAATTTATTTAAAAAGAGAAGATCTAAACCATACCGGTGCCCATAAAATTAACAATGCCATAGGTCAAGCACTGCTTGCAGTAAGAATGGGAAAAAGAAAAATTGTAGCCGAAACCGGTGCAGGGCAGCATGGTGTAGCTACAGCAACCGTCTGTGCATTACTTAATCTCGATTGTATTATATTTATGGGTGAAGAAGATATCAAACGGCAGGCATTGAACGTTTTTCGGATGGAATTGCTTGGTGCGAAAGTCGTTAGTGTTACCTCAGGCAGTGCAACATTAAAAGATGCGGTTAACGAAGCGTTACGATACTGGGTGGCAAATGTAGATGATACCCACTATCTTTTGGGTTCTGTCATGGGACCGCATCCGTTTCCTGTAATGGTAAGGGATTTTCAAAGTGTAATTGGTAAGGAAACGAAGGAACAGTACCTTGCAAGAGAAGGAAAGCTTCCTGAGGCGGTTGTTGCCTGTATAGGAGGAGGAAGCAATGCGATGGGAATGTTTCATGCCTTTATTGAAGATGAAATCGTTAAGCTTTATGGTGTGGAAGCAGCCGGACAGGGAATAGATACCGATTTCCATGCAGCATCATTAACAAAAGGTACACCTGGTGTTTTACATGGTTCATTAATGTATTTATTGCAAAATCAGGATGGACAAATTCAGGAGGCTCACTCGATTTCAGCAGGGCTCGATTATCCAGGGGTAGGACCGGAACATAGCTATTTAAAAGACATAGGGCGAGCAGAATATAACTCTATAACAGATCATGAGGCACTTGAAGCATTTAAGCTTTTATCAAAGCTAGAAGGAATCATACCCGCACTTGAGAGTGCACACGCGGTAGCCTTCGCAGTTAAACTTGCACCGCAAATGCAGGAGACTGAAAGTATTGTTATTTGTTTGTCGGGCCGCGGTGATAAGGATGTAGATGCAGTTAAAACCAGATTAAAAGAGGAGAGATAAGAGATGAGCCGAATCGAAAACACATTTTCAAAATTAAAAAAAGAGAATAGGAAGGCATTCGTTCCGTATATAATGGCAGGAGATGGAGGAGTCGAATGTCTTGTTAACAGGCTAGTCACACTTGAAAAATTCGGTGCGACTGCGATCGAGGTAGGAGTTCCATTTTCTGATCCGGTTGCAGACGGACCGACGATACAGGCGGCAGGGATTAGAGCCTTGGAGAGAGGTACGACCTTAAAAGGAATTATCGAAGAACTTGTCAAAGCAAGAGAGGTAGTAACAATTCCGTTACTATTGATGACATACTTAAATCCGATTTACGCCTATGGAATAGAAGCGTTTGTGGAGGATATAAGGAAAGCAGGGGTTGACGGTTGTATTATTCCCGACTTGCCGATTGAGGAGGAAGATATCATTGTACAACATCTTAATAAAGCAGAGATTGAATTAATCCGACTCGTAACGCTGACAACTCCTCTGGAACGAATCAAAACGATTTCGCATAAGGGAAAAGGATTTTTATACTTGGTAACGGTAAAGGGAATAACCGGTACTAGAAACCGGTATGACAGTGACTTGAATCAATTCTTAAAAAGTGTAAAAGAAATTAGTCCAATTCCTGTTTTAGCAGGTTTCGGAATTTCAAACGCAAATCAAATAAAGGAATTAACGGAGTTTTGTGATGGGGTCATTGTCGGTAGTAAGATTGTGGATTTATTTGAAAATAATAATCTGGAAGAAATGGAAAAACTTCTATCTGGTTTCCAACAAGAATCAAAATTGGTATAGTTAATGGTTTTAGTGTTTTATTGATTGCAGCGTTTAACTATACTATAATTAGTTTATACTATTATAGACATATCTTTATTAATTCACCATCGTATACGAAATTTCTCTGTTTATTGAAACTTCCAGTATTGGAAGTTTTGTTTATTTTTGTAGGATATTTATTTGAAAAAGACCATTTTTTATTATTGATGAGGAGTATTTAGATATGAAGGATATTACTATTAAGGAACTTCTAACTTTAAAGCAACCAATTATTATTGATATACGCTCACCCGTCGAGTTTAAAGATGGTGCAATTCCCGGGGCAATTAATATCCCTTTATTCTCTGACGAAGAGCGGCAAGAAATAGGAACAATTTATAAACGAGAGGGGCCTGCCAACGCAAAATGGAGAGCGATGGAAGTGGTTTCACCTAAAATTCCTTTATTGCTTAAGACATTAAAAGTGGCATCATCGAAGGGGAGTGAATTAATTATCCACTGTTGGCGCGGCGGAATGCGCAGCAAAGCAGTTGTAACCTTTTTAGAGTTTGCCGGAATCTATGCATCACGTTTAGAGGGCGGGTATAAAGCATATCGCCAATATATTCTGGCAGAAATCCCGTCGATGTTCCCTGAAAAAGCTGTCGTGTTGCATGGGCTGACAGGTGTAGGGAAAACTGAAGTATTAAAATACTTGAAGGAAATGGGGTATCCCACTCTAGATCTTGAAGAAATGGCAGGCCACCGTGGTTCTATATTCGGAACCATTGGTTTAGAAGATGGTCATAATCAAAAAATGTTTGATTCTCTTCTGTTTCAAGGTCTTAAGGAATTACAAGATTCCCCTTATTTTCTAATGGAAGCTGAAAGTAAGCGAATCGGAAAAGCCGTGCAGCCAGAAGAACTATTGAATAGAAAAATGCAAGGACTTAACATTCATCTCCATACACCGGTTGAACAAAGAATTAAACATTTAGTCTCCGAATATGTATTACCGTATGAAAATGAACCATGGTATTACGAAAAAATCTCTGACGGGATTGAAAAGGTGTTAAGATGGGTAAAAAATGAAGAAATTAAGAAAATGCTGAATGAAACTTTAGTAGACAGGAATTACAGGGAAATGATTCGAATTCTGCTTGAAAATTATTACGATCCCCGCTACAACTATAAGCGACAGGAATATGAAGGTGGGTTTATTGAAATTTTTGCGGACGATCCCAAGACCGCAGCAGAAAAAATCGCCGTTGAATTAAATAATTTAGCTTTTTATCGAGAAAAAGCCTTGGGGAATAAATTCTAATCTAATTTTAATGTTATTTTCATTAATCCTTATTTCTCCACCTGTATGATGTTTTTGTATGGATAAATAAAGGGAATGTAACACTAATGGTCGGATTTTTTTGATTTCGTTTTGCTTAAGCTGTCTCTCACCTGCTGCTAAGACACAGCATAACCAAAACGAAAGTTCCCGCAAAGTCGGCACATGCATTTTCTGCATGTGTTTTTTCTTTAAATCAATTTGATGTTAAAAATTTACTTTTTAAGGAAATTCTCATTTTCCTTTCATGTTGGCTTTAAGTTTTGGAGCTATGATTAATTTAGTAGTAGCAGTTTATAAAGTATAAAACATTTCCATTCCAACTAGACAATGCTGATGATTGAAAAAGCAAAAAGGAGGAATGAAATATGTGGGTACGTTTTTTAATTGTAGGATTCTTTTCTCTAAGTGCACTTTCGCTTATGTCCTACCAATCAATTGAAATAATTCATGCTGTAATGAATTTTCTTCATGATAAACATCAGTTAAAATAATAATAATATTTTCAAATTTCAAATGCGAGTGTGACATAGATGCCAAAAATATTAATCATTGAAGATGAAAAGAACTTAGCAAGATTTATAGAACTTGAATTGAAATATGAAGGCTATGAAATTAATGTTTGCTCTGATGGGCGAAGCGGATTACAACTAGCGCTTTCTGAAAATTGGGATGCTATCCTGCTTGATTTAATGCTGCCTGAATTAAATGGAATGGAAGTGTGCCGAAGGATAAGGCAAACCAATAAAACAATCCCAATCATCATGATTACTGCAAGGGATAGTGTTTTAGATCGAGTTTCAGGGCTTGATAGCGGGGCGGATGATTATATTATTAAGCCTTTTGCCATTGAAGAATTATTAGCGAGGCTTAGATCATTGCTGCGCAGGGTTGAGGCCCTTACTGCACATGGAATGACTACCTACACCTTTAAAGATCTTACTGTTGAAGTGGAATCCTGTGTGGTTAAAAAAGGGGAAAAGGTTATTGGTCTTACGAAGAGGGAATATGACCTGCTACTGATTTTCATGAGCAATATTAACATCGTATTGACAAGAGAAGTACTTTTAAATAAGGTATGGGGCTACAATACAGGTGTAGAAACAAATGTTGTTGATGTCTATGTCCGGTACTTAAGAAACAAAATTGATGACCAAAATGAAGGAAGCTATATTCAAACTGTACGCGGCACAGGATATGTGATGAGATGATACAAAGAATTCGCTTTCGTGTAAATAGGTTTCCGTGGCAAACAAAATTGGTGTTAAGCGGTTCAACTGCGATATTTTTCACCTTTTTTTTATTCAGTTTTTTAGAATATCATACTGTATCCAATTGGATGTTAAAACGTGAAGAGGTTGCTGTCAATAGAACGATAACAGATATTGCGACTTATTTTAAGGATAGATCAAGCTCTTTAACCAATAATGATATCGAAAATAGCAAAGGTTTTTTAAGGAAAATGAATGATAAAGATCAACTCATTCGGATCTATGATCAAACAGGAAAAATCCTTGTGCTCGATAAGAATGGAGATTTTTCAGTCCTGGAGCCGACTCCCGTAAAAGAAAGAATAACAGAATATGTGACTGAAGAAGGAAATGAAGCAATTGTATCAAGGCTGCCGATTAAGGGTGATAAATTTCAAGGAACTCTTGAGGTTGTCCGCCAATTAAATAATTATAATAAAATGATGGATCACCTTTTTTGGGTTATGACCGTGTTTGGAATCGCAGCAATTCTATTAAGCGCAATCAGCGGCTTTTTTCTTGCAAATCAGTTGTTAAAACCTGTAAGGGATTTAGCAAATGCTATGAAAAAGATAAAAGAAAACGGCTTTCAAGAACGTATGGAGGTTTATAAGCAAAAGGACGAATTGACAGACCTTACAATTGTTTTTAATGAAATGATGGATGAAATTGAAAAGTCCTTTTTGCAGCAAAAGCAATTTGTTGAAGATGCCTCACATGAATTGAGAACTCCTGTTTCCATTCTTGAGGGGCATCTTTCGCTCTTAAACCGATGGGGAAAAAAAGATCCATTGATTTTAGATGAATCATTGGAGGCATCTCTTCAAGAGCTAACAAGATTAAAAAAGCTTATTATTGATTTGCTCGAACTAACAAGGGCGGAGAATCCGAGAATTTTAATTGGAGAAAAAGCAAATCTTCCGATAATTTTGCGGCAATTAGTAAAAAACCTTGAAATGATTCATCCTGATTTTTTATTTACGATGGATCTTTCTCACCAGATGCCTCAAGTTGCCATATCGGAACAGCATTTACAGCAGATTTTAATTATCTTATTGGATAATTCCATCAAATATTCACGGGAAAATAAAACCATTGTTATTTCTGCTAAGGAGCTGGATAATGCTATTTTATTATCAGTAATGGACCGGGGGATCGGTATTCCAACTGAGCATATTCCGGAAGTATTTAATCGTTTTTATCGGATTGATAAGGCAAGGAGCCGTGAAAATGGAGGTACAGGGTTAGGATTATCCATTGCAAAACGGCTTATCGAAAAAAATAATGGTTTCATTTCTATTGAGAGTAAAGAAGGAGTTGGAACAAAGGTTAACATCGTTCTGCCTATAGTCGCAGATAAGAGAAAATTCTAATTTACACAATTTTTTGTTCAAAAAGGCAGGGATCAGATCCCTGCCTTTTTTCCATGTGGAGATTTTATAAGGTTGTTATGGATTAATTTGTTAAATCATTAAGGTTCATTCTGTTAAAAAACCAATCATTACATAAAAATATAATGATTTATAAGTTTTTCGATGCTTTTTTTTATTAAATGGCAATAGTAATAAAGATAATGTATCACTGTACATACGATTTAAGGGGGATTGATGAATGAACAGGCCAAATGTAAATAAAAAAGCTTTCTTAGAAGGTTTTTTTGGCCCTAATCTTGGCTATGTAATCGAACAATTTGAATGCTATCAAAAAAATCCGGAAACAGTTGAACCAGAGTTGAGAGCGTTTTTTGAGGAAGTAGATATGGAAGACTTCACCCCTACTATTTCCACTGTAGAGACTGTTACGGAACCGAATAAGGTTCAAATGGAAAAAATATTGGAAGCAGTTAAGCTTGCAGAAAATATTCGCTCATACGGACATCTTGCAGCTAATATCTATCCGCTTGGTAATGAACGGCCTAAAGTTGAAAATATTGAACTCAGCAATTATGGCCTTACTATCGAGGATTTAAAAGAGATGCCCGCGGAGCTTTTTCTTAAAAATGCTCCTTCAAGCGTTCGAAAAGCATATGATGCATATCTTTATTTAAAAGAAATCTACACAAAATCGACTGCCTATGAATTTCATCATGTTCATAATGTCGAGGAAAAAAATTGGTTACTTGAAATGATTGAAAAAGGCAGTTTCAACTCTATTCTTACAAGAGAGAAAAAGGTCAACATTTTAAAAAGGCTTATTGAAATTGAGGAATTTGAAAAATTTCTGCACAAGACTTTTGTGGGTCAAAAGCGTTTTTCTATTGAAGGTCTTGATGTAATGGTTCCTATCATTGATGAAATAATTTCTGAAGCGGTTCATGATGGTGCAGCATTTATCAATATTGGGATGGCTCACCGTGGAAGGCTGAATGTACTTGCGCATGTGCTGGGTAAGCCATACGAAATGATTTTTGCAGAATTTCAACATGCACCAAATAAAGAACTTGTACCTTCTGAAGGCTCAATTGGAATAAATTTTGGTTGGACTGGGGATGTCAAATATCACTTGGGTTTAAACCGGCAAATCAAAAGTGAGAATACAATTAAAGCAAAGCTATCACTTGCGAATAACCCGAGCCATCTTGAATTTGTCGGTGCAGTGGTTGAGGGCTTTACGCGTGCAGCACAGGACAATAGAGAACAACCCGGTTATGCAGAAGAAAATAGTAACACAGCACTGGCGATTTTAATTCATGGTGACGCAGCTTTTCCCGGGGAAGGCATTGTCGCGGAAACATTAAATTTAAGTCGCTTAAAAGGATATCGAACGGGTGGAACGATCCACATTATTTCCAATAATACAATTGGATTTACAACCGAGTCAAAAGATTCACGGTCGACCCGTTATGCAAGTGACCTTGCCAAGGGGTTTGAAATTCCTATCCTACATGTCAACGCAGATGACCCGGATGCGTGTATTGCCGCAGCTTTTTTAGCCGCTGAATACCGCTCTGTTTTTCAAAAAGATTTTCTCATTGATTTAGTCGGATATCGCAGGTTCGGTCATAACGAAATGGATGAGCCTATGACCACTAGCCCGCAAATGTATACACTTATTCATAAACATCCAACTGTAAAAGAATTATATGCGGCCAGTTTAAAAAAACAAGGAATTATCAATGATGGCGATTTAGTTGAAATGGAAAATGCCATCAGAGAAAAACTTGATAATGCAAATCAAAGGGTTTCAAGGGGTAAGAAGGATGAAGAGATAAAAATACCTGAACCGCCGATGTTTAATAGGGAACAGACAACAGTCGAGACAAAAGTTCCTATCGAAACACTGCAAACAATAAATAAAGAATTACTCCAATTTCCTAAAGATTTTAATGTGTTTAATAAGCTTGAAAAAATATTAATGAGAAGGGCCGAAGCATTTAAAGAGAATGGAAAAGTTGAGTGGGCACTGGCTGAAGCACTTGCTTTTGCTACTATATTAGCGGATGGCACACCGATTCGATTAACTGGTCAAGACTCTGAAAGAGGAACATTTGCTCATCGAAATCTCGTCCTGCATGATACCAACACGGGTAGGACATTCTCCCCGTTACATCATTTCCGGGCAGCTAAAGCATCCTTTGCGATTTATAATAGTCCGTTAACGGAAACAGCCGTTGTTGGATTTGAATATGGCTACAATATTTTTGCTCCCGAGACATTAGTTATTTGGGAAGCGCAATATGGTGATTTTGCAAATGTAGCCCAAGTAATCTTTGATCAGTTTATCGCGGCAGGAAGGGCAAAATGGGGACAAAAATCCGGACTTGTTTTATTGCTTCCGCATGGATATGAGGGGCAAGGGCCTGAACATTCAAGCGGCAGGATTGAAAGATTTTTGCAATTAGGTGCGGAAAATAACTGGACAGTTGCAAATCTTACGAGTGCGGCACAATACTTTCATATTTTAAGGCGGCAGGCTGCGACTCTAACTAAGGAAGCAGTGAGGCCGCTTGTAATAATGTCGCCTAAAAGTCTTTTGCGAAATCCGCTTGTTTCATCATCAAGCACTGAATTAAGTGATGGGGAATTTATGCCCATAATTGAACAATTTTCAGGGGCAGAAGAAAAGGTTGATCGGATTGTTTTATGTACCGGAAAAATTGCGATAGATATTGCGGAGCATGTAAACAATGGAAACGATTATAGCTGGCTTCAGGTTTTAAGGCTAGAAGAAATTTATCCGTTTCCAATCGAATTACTGCAAAATATTGTAAACAGATATGTAAACATAAAAGAAATTTTCTGGGTTCAAGAGGAACCAAAAAATATGGGGGCATGGAATTTTGTTGAACCTCGAATCAATGAAATTGCACCAAACGGGATAAGGGTTAAATACATTGGCCGCCGCCGCCGCTCGAGCCCGGCCGAAGGAGATCCAAATGTGCATAAGTTTGACCAATCTAAAATTCTTCAAGTAGCATTAACTAGGGTAGAAGAGGGAGGATTAAATAATGGCTGAAATAAAAGTACCTGAACTCGCGGAGTCTATTACTGAAGGAACAATAGCTAAATGGTTAAAAAATATTGGTGAACCGATTGAGAAAGGTGACTATCTTGTTGAGTTAGAAACAGATAAAGTGAATATAGAAATTATTTCAGATTACTCAGGAACAATTCAAGAACAGAAATTTGGCGAAGGAGATACGGTAAAAGTTGGTGAAACGATTGCCATTGTCGATGAAAGCGGAGCTTCAGCAGCGGCACCTGCTCTGGAAAAGCAAGAGCCGGCAAATGTTCCAATTCAACAAAACGAGAAAGCTGCTCCTGAAGCCACTCCTGTTATTAGTGGAGAAGTTCAGTCTAAACCTGAAAGCCCAAGTTTGGGAACGAATGAACAAAAACAGCAACGACCTATTGCTTCCCCGGCAGCACGGAAACTTGCCAGAGAAAAAGGACTCAATTTGAATGATGTACCTACTTCTGACCCACTTGGAAGAGTTCGCAAGCAAGATGTATCGTCCTATAAACCTGAGAACAATAACAGCAGCCAATCAAATGAAACGACTAATAATCAGGAAAGCACAAAACCGATTATTCGCGAACGAATGTCAAGACGCAGGCAAACCATTGCCAAGCGTTTGGTGGAAGTCCAGCAAACTGCTGCCATGCTAACAACCTTTAATGAGGTAGATATGACGTCAATCATGGATTTGAGGAAGAGGAGGAAGGATAAGTTTTTTGAAGAAAACGAAGTCCGTCTTGGTTTTATGTCATTTTTCACAAAAGCTGTTGTGGCAGCCTTGAGAAAATTCCCATATTTAAATGCGGAAATTCAAGGAGATGAACTATTAATTAAACAGTTTTATGATATAGGTGTGGCAGTAGCTGCCGAGGATGGGCTTGTGGTTCCCGTTGTAAGGGATGCTGAACGCAAGTCATTTGCCGAAATCGAGTCAGACATTTCCCAACTTGCCGAGAAAGCAAGAACAAATAAATTATCTTTAAAGGATTTGCAGGGTGGAACCTTTACGATTACAAATGGGGGAGTATTTGGGTCTTTGCTTTCCACACCTATCCTAAATGGACCGCAGGTTGGAATCCTCGGAATGCATAAAATTCAACTCCGACCTGTCGCTATAGATAAAGACCGAATGGAAAACAGGCCAATGATGTATATTGCCCTTTCGTACGATCACCGGATCGTAGATGGGAAAGAAGCAGTAAGTTTTCTCGCAAAAGTGAAGGAATTACTTGAGGATCCTGAAAATTTGCTTCTTGAAGGATAATTTGAAAAACCGCCGAAAATATCGGCGGTTTTTTACGTAATTGTAGGTTAACGCTTCTTAAACGGTTTTAATCCACGACGTAAAATCTCATCTTTTAAAATTTTTATCCATTCCTTTTCCTTACCAGATTTTATTGCATCCCGATACGAAACAACCAACTGCTCGTTACTCATAATTTTCAATTTAGAATGCCTCCTTGGAAAAACGGATTGAATATTCAGTTTTTTATATTGTAATCGTTTTTTTTCAGTTTGAAAAGTCCCAAAGCTCACCATTTATAAAAAAATATAATGGGAGTTAATTCTAATTTATTAAGGTTTCGATTTAAATTCGAAAAATATTGCTGTAATTTATTCAGATCGGGAACTAAGATGGACCTACCGCGAGTTCGAAGAGTATGGCCGTATGGACGAAGGGATTTATGAAGCTTGGGATTGACGGCTTCGGGAAAAATTCAAAAGTACCGTTTGCGTGAACAAGCGAAGGAAGTAGTAAACAGTAGAAAATGTTTTATTTCGCTAAGCCATGTAGTAGTTGCACTTTCCTGTTTTCATTGATTATACTAGAAAATGGGACAATGAAAGAAAGGAAGTATGCCAACAATGATTCACTTATCATGGCGAGATCGTGAAACACTCAAAAAAGTAAAATGTGTTCACACAGACGCGAAAAAATATCTTGTGAATAATGCTTTAACAGCCGGAAAATTCTATGATGTCAAAAATGAAACAGAAGAATTTTATTACATTATTGACAATACCGGAAAAGTCGGAGGGTTTTATAAAGAGTATTTTGAAGACGTTGAATAATCAGGATTAAAAAAATGCTTGGCATTCCGCCAAGCATTTTTATTTTACTTTACTTCGCTTTAGGGAAAACTCTACGGATGGTTTCTGCAAATTGATTAAAGAATCCAGATATTGGTTTGCCGTTACGGATATCACTAGCATATTCATTCATTCGATCATAAAAATCAGGGTTTTCTGAAACATATACATTGTCGATATCACGGTCAACGGACTTAACCCTATTAGAAATCTTCTTTTCAATCTTTGTAGTCATTTTATTCCGAGACGAAGGGGCCAGCTTGACTGCCACATAGGCATTATTTTCTGTAACAATGACATTGGCAGTGTCCACTTCTTTCAAGTCAGCAACTTTAGTTGCTGCTTCGTCAGCAACTCTCATCTTTGAACGATTATCATAAATATTTCTGCCATTTGTTATATTATTGTTGTAGTTATTAACATTCCGGCCAAGTTGAACATCAGTATTATCAACACCTGGAACTGGAGCCCCATAAGGATTATAATTAACCCTCGTTGGCTGTGTCACATTTCGATCCCGATAGGCAACCTTGTCGTTATTTACATTGTTTCTTGCGCACCCTGTTAAGTAAAGGGTAAATATAAGGGTGGCAATAAAGAAATAATTCTTTTTCATGTTGTTTAAACACTCCTTTATCTAAAGTTGTACAAAGATAGGATTCCATTTTTGAAAAAATCTATTCTTAACGGGATAGGGAACTTTTGTCCTTTGTTGGAAGTATTTATGTAGGAATCGGAAATGTTAATTGGGAAAATGGTAAAAAAAAAGAAGCATCGCTGGAATGCTTCTTTTTTGCCATTATTTATTTTTGTTTTACAGGTACGTCTGAAGTCTTTTTGCTTTGATAAAGGTTTCTGCTAATCATCGTTTGAATGATTAAGAATGTTCCGCCTACAACCCAATAAAGAGGGAGAGCGGCTGGGGCTTTTAGAGAAAACATAACGATCATTAATGGTGAAAGTAACCCCATATATTTCATTTGCTCCTGCTGCTGGGTTGGCATGTTGGACTGAGAAACTTTAAATTGGAAATAATAAACCAGACCGGCAATGATGGTAATGACAATATCAGGGTGACCAAGGCTAAACCATAAAAAATGGTGAGTTCCAATTTCTTTTGAACTGCGAATAGCATAGTAAAACCCCGTCAAAATCGGCATTTGAATAAGAATTGGCAGGCAGCCCATATTTAGAGGGTTGACCCCGTGTTTTTGATAAAGCCCCATCATTTCAGCTTGAAGTTCTTGTTTCTTTTTTGGGTCTTTTTCAGTTTTCATTTTCTTTTGGATAACATCCATTTCTGGTTTTAAAACATCCATTTTTTCTTTCATTGCCATTTGATTTTTATATTGTCTTAACATTAATGGCATTAAGGCTAATCTAATCAGAAGTGTAATAATAATGATGGACAATCCATAATCCCCATTAAAAAAATCTGCAACAGTATGAATAGAAATCGCAAAAGGATTAACTACATAATGAGTGAAAAAGTTAGGATTTTTACTATTTTGAGCTTGAGTTGAACATGCAGATAGCAATAAAGTTGTTAAGGCTAAAAGTAAGATTACTGTAATTGAAGAACGTTTCGTTTTCATATTTCCTCCTAGAAATGATGTAAGTAAATATTAGTGTATAAGGAAGAAAACAGGTTCTTCTGGGTCATCCTGTGAACTTTCTTTTCTACGAATATATTTTACGATTCTAACCAAGATAAAATTTCGATTCAATCGGCTTTTTTTCTTATAAAAAAACAAAGGGTGAATAATTTTTGTATTCGCGCCTTCAGAGACTGATCCCATAAATGAATATTCTACACTCCAAGCCCACAGGAATTTCAGTGTAATTCCTAAATAAATACTGACATAGAGAGCGGCTAATGCATTTATATCCGAATGATCAATGAGTATTTGAAACAAAAATTTTCACCTCACTTTTTTAACCAATGATATGAGTATAAAGGAGAATAGCTAAATAATCAATTTAATCTATTGGAAAGTAACAGATTTAGTAAATATAAATGTTTATTTTGTATAGAAAGTAAAACGCTTCATCAGAGGTCGGCTCCAATTATGAAAACAAAAAGCTGCACCAGCAGGGCAGCATTTTTGTTTGGTTCTTATTTTCACACTTGTGGCGGCTTGATCCACTTGGCGGTTAGCATTTTGTAAGCGAATGTAACACCTTCTTCACTCGGAGGTTCAACTTGCTTTAAAGGATAAACATGACCTAGTGCTTCCCATTTATAGACACCGAGTTTATGATAGGGAAGAATTTCTATTTTTTGTACATTGTCAAGTGTACCAATAAATTCTCCGAGTTTTTGAAGGTCTTCATTGTCATCCGTTATTGTTGGAACAAGCACATGGCGAATCCAAACCGGTATATTCCGATCCGATAAAAACTTTGCAAACTCCAGAATATGGTCATTTGCCATCCCAGTCAATTGAATATGTTTTTTTCGATTGATGTGTTTTAAGTCCAATAAGATTAAATCAGTGTATTGCAGTAATTCCTCAAGCTGCTCTATAAAAAGTTTCGAGTGAGAAAAGCAGCCGCCGGAAGAATCTATTGCAGTATGAATTCCTTTCTTTTTACATTCTTTGAATAGTTCTAAAAGAAAAGGGATTTGCAACAAAGGTTCCCCGCCGCTGACAGTTATTCCACCGCCTGATGCTTGGATGAAAGGGAGATAGCTCATCAGATCATCCATGATATCAGAAACAGTAATCTCTTTGCCTGTGCCGATTTCCCACGTATCAGCGTTATGGCAAAACTGACAGCGCAATAAACACCCTTGAGTAAAAATAACATATCGTATACCGGGTCCGTCGACTGTCCCTAAAGTTTCAATTGAATGAATATTTCCGTTCATGATGATGATCCCCTTTCAATTTGAGCAAGAGCTCCGAAGCAGCGGAGCTCTTGTTTTACAATTTACATAGATTCATGGAATGTACGATTAATAACATCAAGCTGTTGTTCTTTAGTTAATTTAATAAAGTTAACGGCATATCCGGATACACGAATCGTTAATTGTGGATATTGTTCCGGATGTTCCATCGCATCTAATAGTGTTTCTCTATTAAAGACGTTTACATTTAGATGATGTCCTGTTTTGAGCGCATAGCCATCCAAAATAGAGACCAGATTACGTATTTGTGCTTCTTCCTCTTTTCCTAATGCTTTAGGAACGATTGAGAAGGTGTTGGAAATACCGTCCATCGCATAGCTATATGGAAGCTTCGCCACAGATGATAAAGAAGCTAAAGTACCCTTTGTATCCCGTCCATGCATAGGGTTTGCACCGGGTGCAAATGGTTCCCCAGCACGGCGTCCATCAGGGGTATTTCCTGTTTTCTTACCGTAAACCACGTTTGAAGTAATCGTTAAAATCGACATCGTATGAACGGAATTACGGTATGTTTGGTGTTTACGAAGCTTTTTCATAAACCGTTCAACGATATCCACGGCGATGCTGTCAACAAGGTCATCATTATTTCCGTATTTAGGGAAGTCTCCGTTTGTTTCAAAATCTACGGCAAGGCCATTTTCATCGCGAATGACTTTTACTTCTCCGTATTTGATGGCACTTAATGAGTCTGCTACAACACTTAAACCGGCAATACCTGTAGCCATTGTCCTTATTATTTCTGTATTGTGTAAGGCCATTTCAATTCTTTCATAGCTGTATTTATCATGCATGTAATGAATGACGTTTAAGGTATTAATATAAAGTCCTGCCAGCCATTCCATCATTTGATCGAATTTTTCCATTACCTCTTCATAATTCAACACTTCAGCAGTGATTGGCTGATACTGCGGTCCAACTTGAATCTTTAACTTTTCGTCCACACCGCCGTTGATGGAGTATAGAAGAGCTTTCGCTAAGTTCGCACGAGCCCCGAAGAACTGCATTTGCTTTCCGATTTCCATCGCCGATACGCAGCAGGCAATTCCGTAGTCATCGCCATATTCCGGTCGCATAATTTCATCATTTTCATATTGAATGGAGCTTGTTTTAATCGACATATTTGCACAATATTTCTTGAAATTTTCAGGAAGCTGTGTAGACCATAATACTGTTAAGTTTGGCTCCGGTGCCGGACCTAAATTATCAAGGGTATGAAGGAAACGGAAGGAGTTCTTTGTTACAAGGGAACGTCCGTCTAAAGCCATACCTCCAATGGATTCTGTTACCCATGTAGGGTCCCCGCTGAATAATTCATTGTAATCCGGTGTCCGAGCAAATTTTACAAGTCGAAGCTTCATAATAAAATGGTCAACAATTTCTTGAGCTTCTACCTCTGTGAGTGTTCCGTTTTGTAAATCTCTTTCAATGTAAATATCTAAGAAAGAGGAAACGCGTCCAAGGCTCATTGCTGCACCGTTTTGTTCTTTAATAGCTGCTAAATAACCGAAGTATACCCATTGGAAAGCCTCAACAGCATTTTGGGCAGGCTGGCTGATATCAAATCCATAGCTTTTTGCCATTTCTTTAAGTTCTTTCAAAGCGCGGATTTGCTCGGCAATTTCCTCACGAAGACGCATATTATCTTCTGTCATAACTTTACTTGTATTCCTATGATCATTTTGTTTTTCTTGAATTAAGAAATCAACACCGTATAATGCTACACGACGGTAATCCCCGATAATACGGCCGCGGCCATAAGCATCAGGAAGTCCTGTAATAATCGCTGCCTTTCGGGCAAGCATCATTTCATCTGTATAGGCATCGAAAACACCTTGGTTATGAGTTTTACGAAAATCTGTGAAAATTCTTTCGATTTCAGGGTTAAGTTGATAACCATATGCTTCACAGGCTGCTTTTGCCATCCGAATTCCGCCGAAAGGCTGCATAGAACGATTAAATGGTTTATCGGTTTGAACACCGACAACTTTTTCTAACTCTTCATCAAGATAACCCGGACCATGAGATGTAATGGTGGATACCGTTTCCGTATCCATATCGAGTACACCGCCATTTTCACGTTCCTGTCTTGTTAAGTCCATTACTTGTTCCCAAAGTTTGTTCGTTGCCTCTGTAGCACCTTTTAAAAAGCTGTCGTCTCCTTCATAAGGCGTAAAGTTTTTCAAAATAAAATCGCGTACGTTAACTTCTTTTGTCCATGTTCCTTTTGTGAATCCTTGCCATTTTTCCATGTTTATTCACCTCAAATTAGTTTAAAAAATATATAACAGCTTTGATGTATTTATCTTACATTTAGTATAACAGTTTAAAAGTGATAAATGTCACGGAAAAGGGGGTGTAATTGTTAAGATATTGTGAAATATGAATTTTTCGGAGGTTTCCGTGGTGAAAAGTGAATAATTTATGAACGTTAATTAGTGAGGTTTGAAATCTGTATTATAAAAAAATAATAAAAATTATAAACTGTTATATAAAAATGGACCCATCAATAATACCAATGTATTAATAGTAAAAAAAGATTGAAACAGGCTTTGCAATAGAAAAAAGCAGGGGGAAATCTCCTGCTTAATTCACTACAATATCAGCGATCATTGGTCCATTATGCTTCCTGTCTGAATGAAGCTCGCAGATTAGCCGGTAAGTCCCGGCTTTTTCAAACTGAAGTGGAACAACTGTTTCTTGGCCTTTTTTCACCGTACCTTTTATTTTCGTACCTTCAATATAAAATGGATGTTCTTCGCCGTTAATCCCTGTTATATATAAATTAACTTTTTCTCCTTTTTTAATAAAAATGGTTCCCGGATCCCAACGATAGGCCTCAATTTGTTTCCCGTCTTTCATTGTAGTTTTAAATTCGACTGTAACCATATGAATCTCTCGGATTTGATTGATTGCCTTTTGGTTAAACACAGCCGTATCCCCGGCTCTTAACATAAACCAAGCAGTAATGGAAACAAGCATGAATCCTATTGCTAAAAAGAAAAAGAATGTCTCTTTTTTTAACACCAAGAATTTCATTGAAAAGCCCCCTTGTATATTTGTCCTATTTCATGTTTATGCCAAGAGGGATTTAAAACTTGTCTCTTTTTTATTCCTTTTGAAAGAAAATTAGCTGAACGGAGGACTCATTTGATCATCAAATTGGTCAATATATAATTGGCCGCTTGTAGAAATGACAGCATAGTTGATATCTTTTACAATTAAGTTTTTCTTATTTAGTTCTTTTTCTAACCATAAAAGGGTATACTTCTCCGTAAAATTTTCGGTAATTAAATTTCCTTCCATAATAATTTCTAATGGAAATTTTAGTATTTGGCTTGAAGTAATGGCTAAATCTTTTTTTAGAACACCTTGATATTCTTCCTTTTTTAAAACGGAAAGCTTTCCATTAACCTCTAAGAGCGCATAGCTTACTGTATCAATGTTAAATATACCTAATTCCCTTAACTGTTGATTTAAATTATCAAGCGTATATTTATGTTTTTTCATGTTTTCTTCTAAAAGAATTCCATTTTCAATAATGATGGTTGGTTTCCCGGCGAACCATTTTCTAAGCCTTACACTTCTATAGGAGATTGTTGCCAGAATATAATAAATCAAGATAAGTGTAAAAAAGGACAAAAGTAATGGGATGAATTTTAAATGCAAGTCAAAACCCATATTAGCAGTAAAGGAACCAAGGGTGATCGAAAGGGCAAAGGTAAAGTAATTTTTATGTGTACCGATTTGTTTGCCGAAGTGATAAGCAACAATTAATAAAAGAACTAAAGCGGTCGTCGTTCTGCATATCGAAATAATTACAGCTTCCATGAATTAATCATCCTGTACAAGAAAATATTTATCAAACACCCAGTTATTTTTTCTTAAATTAATTAACGTATTCTTCAAAATTATCATCAGGATGGTATAGGTATTTAGTTACGGTTGAACTTTTGTTAAACTGTCAACAATATCAATGAAGAAGGTGTCATGCAGGGTTATGAATAGGGAATAATTTTCTTTGTTTTTTTTGTTGAAACGTTTATAGTTAAATAAGTAATAAAAAATAGGTGGTTATTTTGTTGGGGATTAAAAAGGAAAAATTATTAAATGCAGCAAAATTTATTTTTCCTCTGCTCTTATTGATTTTCACAATCACAGAAATGAGGAAATTTACCAAAGACCTAAATATGCACTTACTTAAGCATGAACTAAGCCAACTGAATTTCGGGACTTTAATCCTTATTTTGACGATTACCTTTGCTGCCGTGTTACCAATGCTGCTATATGATGTGATTTTAGTTCAAATCTTAAAATTTCGTCTCCCAAGAAGGGAATTATTAGAGCAGGCCTTTATTGCAAACTCCTTCTCTAATCTAATTGGTTTTGGCGGCTTGATTGGAGCCATGCTAAGGACTTATTTTTATCATAAGCTTGAACAGGATAATCGGAGGTTATTGGGTGGAATTGCATCTGTTTCTCTTTTTTATTTAACGGGAATCTCTGTACTTTCATGGTTTGTAATCATCGGATACCATCATTTCCCATTATTTCTTGACACAAAGTGGATTTATTTTGCAGTCCTCGCAGTTGGATTGTATTTACCGGCATTTATATTTATACATATTATTAAGAGCAAAAAGGATAATGGATCTCTTATTACAATAGAGGCAGGAGTAAAGCTTATTGTCGTATCTATTGTGGAATGGTCATCGGTATTTATTGCCATTTGGATACTAAGTAAAATACTCGGTATATCAATCACCTTTGAAAACTTATTCCCTGTATATATTGTTGCAGCTTGTGCCGGAATAATCAGTATGATTCCGGGGGGACTCGGTTCTTTTGATTTAATATTTATTTGGGGTATGCATGATTTGCATATTGCTGAAGAGAAAGTACTCGTCCTGCTATTATTTTATCGATTCGGTTATTATATTTTGCCATTTTTGGTCAGTGTTGTTCTTTTTGTAAAACTGTATTGGGAGAAATGGAATAAATCATGGAACAATCTGCCTAAAGCCATTTTGCAAGGGTTTAGTCATGTTGTTCTAACAGTTCTGGTTTTTTTATCGGGATTAATTCTCCTGTTATCAGCAAGTGTCCCGGGGATCATGTCAAGGCTTAGAATTGCACAGGAAATTTTATCTTTTCCAATCATAAATATATCACATCAGCTGTCGGTTGCTGCCGGATTTCTTTTGTTAGGTTTGTCACGGGGAATTGAGTATAGTGTAAAGAGGACATACGATTTAACCATGCTTGCTTTGATCCTTGCCGCATTATTCTCTATTTTTAAAGGGATAGATTATGAAGAAGCGATTTTTTTAATTATTGTTGCTCTCCTCCTTAAGATGTCCAAGGGACAATTCTACCGGGAAAGCTATGTCCTGACTTGGGGGAAGACGATTTTTGATGTCACCATTATTCTTATCATTACTTTTATGTACATATTAATTGGTTATTTAAATTTGCCTTCTGCTAAATTAACGATCCCGAAGAAGTTCCTACCATATGTGATTGTAGATTACCGTGATTTGTTTAGCAGTGCCCTTATTGGTTTATTAATTGCTTTTCTTATCATTTTTATCGGCTATTTGATTAGTAAACCAAAAAGTTGGAGGTTTTTAAAGTCTATTGATCAGGAAAAAGAAATAAAAGGACATTTAATGAAGTATCATGGGAAAGTTTTGTCCCATTTAGTTTTCTTACATGACAAATATGTTTTTTGGAATAGTAAGAAAACTATATTAATCATTTTTCAACAATATGCTGACAAACTGGTCATACTTGGAGATCCTATTGGCGAGAAAAGTGAATTATCAAATGCAATAGAAGAATTTCAGGAAATATCAGACTTACATGGATATACACCGGTTTTTTATCAAGTTAGTGATGAAATGCTTCCATTCTTGCACGGAAACGGCTATGCCTTTTTTAAATTAGGAGAGGAAGCCTTTGTTGACCTAAGAGATTTCTCTCTTGCCGGAAATAAAATGAAGACATTAAATACCATAAAAAATAAATTCTTGAAGGAAAACTACCAATTTAAAGTGAAGGAAGCGCCTTTTTCAATGGAGCTATTAAACGAATTAAAAGAGATATCTGATGATTGGCTTCAAGGAAAAAGAGAAAAAGGTTTTTCACTGGGCTTTTTTGATAGTTCCTATTTAAATAAAGCCCCAATTGCGCTTATTAAAAATGATAAAAATCAAATTTTGGGGTTTACTAGTATTATGTATGTATATGATGAACATAACACGATCTCTATTGATTTAATGAGGTTTAAGCCGGAGGCACCTGAAGGAACAATGGACTTCCTTTTTATCTCATTATTTGATTGGGCAAAACAAAAGAACTATGGCCGTTTTAATATTGGGATGTTACCTCTGGCCAATGTAGGCCTTTCAAGATTCTCTTTTTTAAGTGAAAAAATAGCTGCGCAAATTTTTTTAAATGGCCATTTTATCTATCATTTTCAAGGTTTGAAGAATTTTAAAGAAAAATACGCTAATATCAGGGAGTCGAAATATTTAGCTTATCGAAAAAAATCTTCTCTACCATTTACAATGGCCCAAATTACCTTATTGATTTCGCGAAAGAGAGCATAATTTTAACAGAGTTTACTCATGACATTGGTCCGGTTCCATTTGAGTTTCCTCTTTTTCCATTTTGATTAGGGGGATAAGTACAAAAGCCATGAAAGGCATTTACCTTTCATGGCTTTTTTTTATTAGGTTTGTAAACAATCGAATTAATCGCATTCCTTAACAACGTTATTGGGGGAGGACCCAAATGAACTTGGGGAATCAATCTGATCCCGATCGTCAACAAAACTCCTTGTACCAAGAAAATCACTTTTATCACCAAAATTTTGTCCGTAGCCCTGGTTTTTTTTATCAGAATTATGCCAATCTGCAAGTAGATTTTGGCCGATATTTACAGCTGAAGCATTTTCAAAGGAATTAATTTTTATCATAAATATATTTATATTAATATACGGAACCGGAGCTGGCAATTGTATCTCCTCCTTATACTTGCATTTAAATATATGCGGGATCTGAAGAATTATGAAGCGAGGCAATTAAAAGGATTAAATTAGAATTTAGTTCAGTATGATGAAAGTAGCAGATTATTTCAGTTAATTACCTACATTAACATATAGCCGGTTAAATTCCCTTTATAGTATCAGGGTTAAAGGAGTTGGAATTGGGGATGGATATGGAGAAATTAAAACAATGGATGGAAATCGCGCAAAATATGCAAGGCGGGGATTTCTGGAAAAATATTTTTGAACAGGATTTCGCCAAACAATTTATTAATGATCAACAACATTTTAAAACTCCTTTTTCAGGAAATGAAGAGAAATCATTTCGTGAAGAAAAAAATAACCGATCTTTCCCCATGATCGATATATTAGAAGGGGAACAAGAGGTACTGGTATTAATTGAGTTACCTGGAGTGAAAAAAGAAAATATAGAATTAGGGCTAAATGGTAATACACTTACAATTAAAGGTACAGCGCTCCCAATCCATAATCATTTAAAGGTTACTTATTCTGAAAGGTTTTATGGTGAATTCCAGAGGCAGATTAAATTACCTGATACCATCAATCCTAAAGATTTAAATGCGAAATTCTGGAATGGGATTTTGTTTGTCAGCTATCAACGTATATTGGAAAAAGGAGAAATTATTACAATTGACTAGCAACTATAACCTTTTTTTTATTTGGACATGTTCAGCGGACTTCACCATATATATGATAGTAAGGTATTAATAAGGGAGCGTTTATGACCATGTCATTAAGAGATTTATTCCTCATATTCAGTAAAAATGATTATGAAAAGGATTTAACGAAAAAATTGTCTTCCTTAGAATCCAATATAGAAGAATTGAAAAAATCTTTATTAACCTTTCAGGAACAGAAGCAACCGCAGACGATAGAAAAGGCAAATGATCCGCCCATTATTATTGAAAAAATTAATATTGAGAAAATCATTTTAGATAAATATGAGCTTAATAATAATTTCGGCCAGTTGGGAATAAAAGAGTTAAAAGGAAAATTAAATATTGGTGCAACATATGGAAGTGAATTCACCCCGAAAATGGAAGCAGAAAATAATGAAATAAGACGGAAAGAAAAAAATAAATCTCCTTCACCTGAAAAGAGCCCTAAAGTAAACATATATGCTAAGAAAGACGAAGAAATGAAAAAAGACTAAAGCTTAAGTCCTTTAGTCTTTCAAAAAGTTTTACTGAAGCCTGCTTTCCACTTGTTGACATACCTCATCAGCGGACATTCCATTCGCATCAATGACCGCACCTTTTGTTACTGTATCCTGCATACCCATCATGTTTGAATCGAGTCCGGTAACAACGCAGCAATCACAATTCTGAGCGTCTGACTCATGTTTTAATTCTACTACATCATAACCTTTTTCACGAAGAGCTTGTTGAATATTTGTAAGGGATTGTTCTACTCCAATTTTTGCCATACAAAACACCTCCTCCTCAAAATTATCTTGCCTAGTTTTGTCATAAATATTCCGAATAAGTATCGTTAATCTTCCAAAAGCTATAATAGGAGGTGTAGGTAATGGGAAAACGTAAAAGCGATCCATCAACAATAGGGTTAAATTCTATGCAAGTTGAAGGACAAGGAACAACAACAACAGAAACAGGGACAAAGAAAGATTCTTCCCGAAGAAAACAAAAAAGAAGTTGATCAAAAAAGCGGGTACCACTTTGGGTACCCGACTTGGATTATTGATACATTGCAGCGATTTGTTTTTGTAAATCACTATTCTCAAGATATTCATCATAGCTCATCTGCTTATCAACCAAGCCATTTGGCGTCAATTCCAAGATTCGATTAGCAATCGTTTGAATAAATTGATGGTCATGTGATGCAAAAAGGAGGGAGCCTTTAAAGTTAATCAATCCATTGTTCAATGCCGTGATGGATTCTAAATCAAGATGGTTTGTCGGTTCATCCAGCAGTAAAACATTAGCCCCGTTTAACATCATTTTCGATAACATACAGCGAACTTTTTCTCCACCTGAAAGAACACTGGCCTTTTTCAATACTTCTTCACCGGAAAATAGCATTCTTCCCAAGAAACCTCGCAAAAAGCTTTCACTTTCATCCTTTGGAGAAAATTGACGAAGCCAATCCACAAGATTTAATTCACTGCCCTCAAAATACTCGGAGTTATCTTTTGGAAAATATGCTTGGGAAGTCGTGATTCCCCATTTAAATGTTCCACTGTCTGCTTCCATTTCACCCATTAAAATTTTGAAAAGAACGGTTTTAGCAAGCTCATTTGTTCCGACAAGGGCTATTTTATCCCCCTTATTCATAATGAAGTTAATATTATCAAGGACTTTCACACCGTCAATTGTTTTTGTTAAACCTTCTACCCGTAATAAATCGTTGCCGATTTCACGGTCCGGGGTAAATCCAACAAAAGGGTAACGGCGTGATGAAGGCCTGATATCATCTAACGTGATTTTATCCAATAATTTTTTACGTGAGGTCGCCTGCTTGGATTTTGATGCATTCGCACTAAAGCGGGCAATAAAGCTTTGTAATTCTTTAATTTTTTCTTCTTTCTTTTTATTGGCATCTGAAGCCATCCTAACAGCTAATTGGCTTGACTCATACCAAAAATCATAGTTTCCGACGTAGATTTGAATTTTGCTAAAATCTAAGTCCGCGATATGTGTACAAACTTTATTTAGAAAATGGCGATCATGGGAGACAACAATGACGGTATTTTCAAAATTAATTAAGAAATCCTCTAGCCATTGGATAGCTTTAATATCCAAGTGGTTCGTTGGCTCATCCAAAAGCAAAACGTCAGGTCGGCCAAACAGAGCCTGTGCCAGTAACACTTTTACTTTTTCGGAACCGGTTAATTCTGCCATTTTTTTATAATGAAGGTCTTCTTCAATTCCTAGACCTTTTAATAATATAGCTGCTTCAGGCTCGGCTTCCCATCCGTTCAACTCAGCAAATTCGCCTTCAAGTTCAGCGGCTTTCATCCCATCTTCATCAGTGAAGTTTTCCTTCATGTAAATCGCGTCTTTTTCTTGCATAACTTGATAAAGCCTGGTGTGTCCCATTATGACTGTTTTTAAAACTTCATATTCCTCGTATTCAAAATGGTTTTGTTTAAGCACGGCCAACCGTTCATTTGGACCAAGCTGAACATTCCCGGTTTGTGCCTCAATTTCTCCGGATAATATTTTTAAAAAGGTTGACTTACCTGCACCATTGGCACCGATAAGACCATAGCAATTACCGGGTGTAAATTTAATATTAACATCTTCAAATAATTTTCGATCTCCATATCTTAAACTTACGTTACTTACAGTAATCATAATTGAAATCCTCCAAAACAAAATATCTACTAATTATATCATTAAAGTAGGGGAAGCGCGAATTCTTTTTCATTAATTCCCTATATATGGATAAAATAAAACAATGTATTTATGAAAAACGGACAAAAAAATTTGACATGAAATATTTTCTAAAAAAATTTTTTGTTTTCACACATTATTCATATTTTTGTTGTAGAATTGGTTTAAGAAGTAATCAAAGAAGGTGAGAAGTATGGCAAAAAAACAGCTTACAGAACTAGTTAACAAGTTAAAAAAAGCTGGTATAAAAGTAAGTTTAACAAAACCAAAGTCCAATTACCTTTTATCCTTACAGCAAATAAAAAATTTTCCTTCATCCGTGAATTAAATAAGCAGTAAAAAGCGATTAATCCAATATGGACTAACCGCTTTTTTTATATTAATTAATTTTATCTAAGATATTGTTATAAACATCTTGTTTATTGAATTCTTTACCCATCGGGAACTTTGCAATAAATTTATTGTTTTTATCCACTAAATAAGTAAAGGTTGAATGAATGAATTGACCGTCACCAGGGTCTTTGTATTGAAATTGCAAAGAATTAGCAATCTCCCGTATTTTCTCTTGGTCCTTCTTAATAGTTTGCTTTTCCCCTGTTAAAAACTCCCAATGACCATCATCCTTAATGCCAAACCCTTTCATATACCCTTTTAAAACTTCAGGAGTGTCACGGTAAGGGTCAATGGAAATAGTAATAAATTCTATATTCTTCCCGAAAAGACCCTTCTTTTCTAAATCCTTTTTTAAAAGGCTCATCTTTTGAGTGGTTGTAGGACAAATATCAGGACAATGAGTATAAATAAACTCGACAAGTTTTAATTTCGAATGATCTTGTCCAAGTTTGTAGGAATCCCCATTTTGGTTAACTAAAGTGCTTGATGGTATGGTTGCATTTGCATCTCGAATTAAAAAGAAAGATATTCCACCCGCGATCCCTAGGAATACAGCAAGACTGCAAATAAGATAGATCTTTTTCATAACGAATCCCCTCCTAACAATAAGATAAAGAAGTTTTCAGGAAAAAGATATGGATATTTTGTGAACAAAAAGCAATTTAGAAAAGCAAAAGCATAGCCTTCCAATTGGAAGGCTATGCTTTTTATTTGGTAAAGAAACCCATAATCCACCCTGCGATAACACCGCCAAAGTAGACTCCGAATACACCCAATACTGCGGAAAAGACCGGTGGAGCCGGGAGGGGTAATTTTAACAATTTAAAAAGGATGCCAACAGCTATTCCCGCGATTACACTTAAAACTAATTCTTTCATTCGCAGCCCCCGTTTCCATATTTTTGAATGTTTAAAATGTCTTCTTTTTTTTAGTAGGGTGTATTTGTCTCCTCTTATTCTTTCCCAGCTATTTCATTTTCTTTCATCGGGTATACCTCATTAATTTCCGGAGGCCTTACTAGACCTTTAAAGACAACTTGAAAATAATGGTTTAGATCCAAAAGGAGAAACGATTAAAAAAGAAAGTTAAGATTTACATTTCCACCTTCTTTTATGTTTCCTATTTTAAGACTCTTGTAGTAAAATTTATCGAATCTATCTAAATAATGTTAAATTACAACAAGAGGTGCGGTATGATCGAGGGGAAAATTATCAAGTTTTATCGTGAAAAAGCAGGATTAACCCAAGGCCAGCTTGTTGAAGGAATATGTTTTGTTACACATTTAAGTAAGATAGAAAGAGGAATAACAGAATACTCAGGGGAAATTACTTACTTATTATTTAAAAGATTAACAGTCTATTCCATTTACTGCGTCAATTAATGACAAAGAAGTCGATGTCTTGAAAGCAGCAGGCATAAAGACCTATCAATCTAAAAATCTCCTATATTGGGAATCTAAGAGCATGCATTTTCTTTCATTTTTATATTGGTTATGGTTCCTTTTTTTGTATATTAAATTGACCCTTACTGGAAAATTAATAAATTTGGTTTAGCTCCCGGTCAAAGTGTTAACGGGAATGTTGCAGCAGTTGATGTTACATTAAGAGTGAAGTTCAATTTTAATCGGAATTCTTGGAATTCTTTTGCTAATCGGAATTGCATGGATAATGTCAAACGATAAGAAGAACATCAATTTTAAAGCTATTGGAATTATGATGGTCGTCCAGATAGCTTTAGCTTGGTTTAACCTTAATACTTCCATTGGTAAAATGGTATTAGAGAAAGGAACGGGGCTGTTTAATAAAATCCTCTCGTTTGGTAATGATGGCATAGCGTTTGTGTTTGGAGGATTATCTAAGCAAGGGTTAATTTCCAGTTGCTTTACTTTTAATGAAGTAAAGCTTTTTTCTTTTCTTTGTAGTGATAAAAGATGCAAAAGTTGCAAACTTGATAATAAAAGAAACTATTAAAAAAACCTATTATTTTAACGTTATGGGTTTTCTCAAATAACCTTTATCCCTATGATACAATATAAGAGCAATCACTAAAATTCCAGATGCAATCCATATAGATGTGTTTCCTATATAAGTGGTAGAAAATGTTCCTGACAAAGCACCAAATAAAAAAGAGAGTATGATAACAAAAAATTCTTTAAATTGTTTTTTCGCTTCCTGATTATGTTTAATTACTGCCAAATAAGCTGCCTGCGTTGCTGTTCGAAGATTCCCAGTAGTCATCGTTGAATTGTAGGTCCACTTGTTTATTTTATTAAAGGTAGAGATTTGTAATGATGATACAAACGCAATACATACTGTTACCACAATGTTAGGTACACTACTTGGCAAGATACCTACAAAGATTAAAACAATACATTCTAATATAAGAATTGAACGTCTATAACTATGCAATAATTGTCTTACATGAGGAATCTTAACTAGTTCTGATACCAAAACACCTAATATAAAAGCTAAAACAGGCGGGATATAAAGCAAGGAACCTTCCCATTCCCCATTTGCAGCTCTTACAGCGAGTAGTACTATATTTCCTGTTTGTGCATTGGCAAACACTCCGTCTCTGCTAATGAAGGTATACGCATCTAAAAAACCTCCAACTATAGCTAACAAAACACCTAAACGAACAGAGTTTGAAGATAATGAGGGGATTTTATTTAGTTTATCCTTCATTTAATAACTCCTTGTTCCTTTTATTAAAGTTATTCTTTTAATAATTAATATTCTGCTTAAATGAATACAGCATTCCTTATAAATTTTTCAAGAAGAGTAACATTGTAATTATATTGATAAAGCCATATGCCATATATGGCACTGAAGGTTTGATAAGGGGGAAAACTTGAGAAAGGTCTCCCAACTTTCTTTGGATAAGGCAAGTGTGGACGCACAGTGTTTATTGCGGTCAACAGCCTGAACGCGCAGAGATTATCATCAAGGCCAAGCACGGCAAAACATACAAGGCGTATAACACCACTGTACCAAGTAACCAAATCACAAAATTGCCTAATTGTCCGAAGGGTCACTAAGAAAATTAAGTATGGTCCTGGGGGAGGATTCTAATAGGTGAACAACCAGTCAAAGAAGTGAATAATATCTAAGTCAAAATGGAATGTACTTCTTATAGGATGGTCCAACGAGGCGACACTATATTCATTTAACACATTGGTATGGAACGACAGTTGATGAGATAGTTCGAGACAATGGACTGAGCGCAAGTACAAAAAATATTATTATCCCTTCAGATAGTAGTAAGTATGAAAAAATCATACTCTCTAACATTAACTGGTTCGGTTGAAAGGAAGAAACAATAGAATTAGCTACATAATAAGAGGACCATTTCGCATCGCGATTTGGTCTTCTATTTTATTTATGGCTCTGTCAAAAAATTTTGTCTAAATATTTTAAAGGGTAAAATGGGATAAAATGATTATCCAATTTACTCTTAAATTAACAATTAATTATTAGCATAATTTCATTTTTGTTTTAAAAAATAATAAATATAAAGAAAAAGGTGCTTGCTGAGAAAAGCAGAACTTTTTAATTTTCCTGATATCAAAATGAAAGGATATAAAAAATGAAAAAAAATTTTGTGCTAGTATTTAGTATGATTTTAATAATGCTAATAAATATTTCTCCTGCTCACGCATCTGGAAGTAACTTTAGCAATATTTATGATGTAAAAACTGGGGATACTTTATGGAGAATTGCAGCTAAATATGATGCTTCAGTACAAGACCTAAAAGCAACGAATGGATTGATATCCGATTCATTATTAGTTGGTCAGAAATTGTGGGTTCCGATGATATATGAAGTTGGTACTGGGGACACACTTTGGAAGCTTTCATCAGCATATAATTCTTCAGTCCAGATGATTAAAACAGCAAATGGACTCTCATCTGATGTAATCCGTAAAGGTCAAAAATTAAAGATTCCTCCTAAAAGAATGACCATGCAGGGACAATATATCCTTATGACAAAGGAGGAATTTAAGGATTGGTTATTTCACAATAAATTTACCAGAAAAATAAGTTTAATCCAAGAACATAACACGTGGTCACCGTCATACAAGAACTTTAATGGCTCTAATCATTTTTCATTGTTGAAGGGCATGGAGAATTATCATGTTAATGTAATGGGATGGAAAAATATAAGCCAACACTTAACTACATTTCCGGATGGAAAAGTAGTAGTTTGCAGACCAATTAACACAGCTCCCGAAGGTTCATTTGGGTTAAAGAATAAACCTGTAGGTTTAGCCATTGAATCTAAATCTTTAGCCATTGAAAATCTTGGGAACTTTGATATAGGTAATGATGTAATGACTCAGAAACAAAAGGAAACTATTGTTTATATCACTGCCTTGCTTGGTTTAAAATTCGGGTTAACTCCTTCAATTGATAGTATCACTTATCATCACTGGTGGGATATAAACACGGGGGAAAGAGTGTTAGATAACAGTTCAGGGCATGCTGTTAAAACTTGCCCAGGTACTGGATTTTTCGGGGGTAATTCCACAAATAGTGCAAAAACTCATTTTTATCCCCTAGTGTCACATAAAATGCAAGAAATTTTAGCATCTATGCATTAATCTTAGAGTAAAAGAGCAGATAGCTAAATTATCTGCTCTTGCGTCTATAAATGATTTTTTTTCGTAAAAAACTCTTTAGTAAAATAATCAGTTGAAGGAAATTCTAATCCTATTTGCCAAGCCCCAAATCCTCTTATTCCATAAAGACAAAATCAACTGCTGCTTCAATTCCCCCATAGTCATATCCCTTTAGCCAAGGAACATCATCATTTGTTTTCGCTGGAACAGCAACTGATGTAGTTTTTTGTTTTAACTAATTTGTAGATATTATTAATTAATCGCTCTCTTATTTCAGGAGAACCTAATACTCGTTTTGTTAATTCGGGACTAAATCCAGTTGGAGTTAAATTCGTAATAACGGCCAGGGGTGCTAACCTATTCTCTCTTAATATTCTAATAAGTTGCTGATCATCTAAAGTACTCAAACTTCCATCTTCAAGAATAGGGCGTTTAAAAATACCAAGATAATCAATAATCGGTGCAACACTCTGAACTAACAATTGATTCTTTTCAGGAGTAGATGGTGTTATATAACTAAGACGGTCTACTTCATCATAAGGGAAGTCTATATGTTTACCTTCGTGGAATGGGCTACACAGATAAAGTACCAATGTTTATGCAACTGCCAAGATAAGAAAAAAACTGGGATTTGTGTCCTATAAAATGGAAAGTTTAATAAAAGGGCCTATGCTGCTATAAGGTGAACTCGGTATTGTACTGGGGTCTCTTTATTTAAACCCCACTGGTATCGGTGATTATTGTCATCGAATATTTGAAAATATGGTTTGAAATGTTTTTATAATCGTAAACTAAAATGAATTTACAAAATATTTTTCATCCAAATTGAAAGGAGAAAAAGGGTATGAATTTACAAAAATTTCAGCTTCCTCTTCAAACCTTAAGCCTTGTAGTAGGATTTATGGTATGGGTGATTATTTCAGCTTTAATGCCAAATATAAAAAAAGACATTCCACTAACCCCTAATCAAATTGCATTGGTTACGGCAGTTCCGGTTATTTTAGGTTCGGTTATGAGGATCCTTCTGGGATACTGGACAAACCGATTTGGTGCTAGAATCATCTTTTTTATCAGTTTTATCATTATAATATTTCCCGTCTTTTATATAAGTGCGGCAAATTCACTTACGGATTTAATTGTTGGTGGATTAGTGCTAGGGATGGGGGGCGCTGTCTTTTCAATCGGTGTGACGTCATTGCCGAAATATTATCCGAAGGAGAGGCATGGTTTTGTGAATGGGATCTACGGTGCAGGAAATATTGGTACTGCGATCACATCCTTTACGGCTCCTATGCTGGCAAACTCCATAGGCTGGCACAATACCGTTCGCTTATTTTTAATTCCTGTCATCCTATTTGCTTTATTAAATTTCTTAATCGGTGATCGTAAAGAGCCGAGAGTGAATAAGCCTTTATTAGAGCAAATCAAAAGTGTTTATCGGAATGAAAAACTATGGTTTTTAAGCTTATTCTATTTCATTACATTTGGTTCATTTGTCGCGTTTACGGTGTATCTTCCTAACTTTTTAGTGACAAACTTTAAGTTAACACCGGTGGATGCAGGTTTACGAACAGCAGGATTTATTACCATCGCCACACTGTTACGCCCGATTGGCGGCTGGCTTGGTGATAAATTTAATCCCTTTATCATTTTGTTATTTGTATTCGGAGGATTAACCTTTTCAGGTGTCTTACTTTCTTTTTCACCTACAATTACCTTGTATTCAATTGGCTCTTTAACTGTCGCATTCTGTGCGGGGATTGGGAATGGGACCATCTTTAAGCTTGTACCATATTATTTTTCCAAACAAGCTGGTATTGTCAATGGGATTGTATCTGCGATGGGAGGATTAGGTGGATTTTTCCCCCCTCTAGTTCTTTCAACTGTTTTCAATATTACCGGGCATTATGCGATTGGATTTATGTCCCTAGCAATGTTTGCATTGGCTAGCTTTGTCATTGTGGTGTGGATGTATTACTTAGAAAAATTAAGCTTGGAAACAAAGATTATGGAAAACGTTGGACAAAGCATGATGGTCACCAATTCCAAGGGAATAATCGAAAAAGTAAACCGAGCCTTTACAATTGTAACTGGGTACCAAGCTGAGGAGGCAGTAGGAAAGAATCCTAACATTTTACAGTCTGGAAAACATGATCAAAGCTTTTACCAAAAAATGTGGGATGCGGTTCAGAAACAAGGCTATTGGCAAGGGGAAATTTGGAATAAACGAAAAAATGGAGAAATTTATTTAGAATGGCTAACCATCAGTGAAGTGAAAAATGATGCAGAAGAAGTTAAATATTATCTTGGATTATTTAGTGATATGACAGAACAAAAGAGCTGAAGGCTGGACTTTAGCTCTTTTTGTTGTATTGAAGTTTAGTGTATAGGATTTTGGAAAGGCTTATGAAGAAAACTTTCATATATAAAGAAAGGAGAAAAAGGAATGTCAGGACCGAGCTTAAAGAAACAGGATGCACATTCATCCATCCACGAGGCGGCATTGAATGAAGCGAAAGAGTTAAGAAGCTTATTTTATAAATGTCTGAAGGATGGAGAAAAGGAAAAAGCATTACAAGTTGCAGAAATTGTCATTGAACATTGGGAATCACGGACTCTAAAGCATGCCGAGTCAGAAGAGGAAGGTTTATATAAGGAACTTGTGGAAGAGAACGCTGATTTAAATCATCTTGTCATCAAGCTCACACGTGATCATGATCTTATGCGCAGGATGGTGGAACAAATGAAGGAGCTGCTCATAAAGAATGAAATGGATGAAAGGATGATTGCTTTACTTGATTCCCTTATTATTGTGGATTCCATCCATAATGAGGATGAAATGAATAAACTTCTAGCAAGTAACGAATGATAAAAATTAGGAAGAAATGGAAAAAGGTGATGTTTATGGTAGAGGAAAGATTATTACGTTTTGCTGCGCCGGAGTTATATCAGAGAATGGTCGAGACCTTTTCAACCTATCATCTTCATCCTTACGATGTTCAAGCTACTATTTTTAAAAGTGAGGATGGATTTGATGTCACATTAAGATTTTCAAATGATTTCTCTAAGTCTGTTACTACCTATTTCAAGAATGAACAGGCGGCACATCCGGATGAAGCTGTGACACGTTTCTTTGAAGAGGCGGCAGACAAATGTAAGTCCACCCTAATTGCAGATTATTTTAAAATGATAAAGGTATAAAAGGAGCTGGAAGACGATTGTTTTCATTTGAAACAGAAGCGCTGCTCGTCGATGACCGAGAAGATTTAATTGCTGTCCTGCAGATGCGATTCGGAAATATAACAGGTGAATTCATAGAAGAAATCTATGAAATTGATGACATGAATATGTTGCAACGTCTCATACTCTCAGCAGCAAATGCGGCTAATTGGAATGTTTTTTTGGAGGAATTTAATGCTGGCAGGGATTCGTTTCGACTAGTAGGGGAAAATTTTAACCCCCTAAGAGACCTTTTGGAAGAAAGGGGTGGAATCGATGGAAAAGAAGCATAATAATTTGCTGCACTCCCTTAAACATCTTGTTCGGGGGGAACGAATTAATGATGGTTGGACAGAGGAAAGTCCAAGCTCTCGTGATTGGGAATCCGCCTATCGTAACCGTTGGGGACATGATAAAACTGTCCGTTCCACTCATGGGGTGAATTGCACAGGATCATGCAGCTGGAAAATCCATGTGAAAGATGGAATTATTACATGGGAAACCCAGCAAACAGATTATCCTTCAACAGGTGATGATTTCCCCGAATATGAACCGAGAGGATGTCCTCGCGGTGCCAGTTTTTCTTGGTATACATATAGCCCAACGAGGGTGAAGTATCCTTATGTTCGCGGGGACCTTTATGCGTTATGGAAGGAAGAGCTAGGAAAGGCCAAAAATCCTGTTCAAGCCTGGGAGAATATTGTCTCAGACCCGGTAAAACGCGAACGGTATGTGAAATCAAGAGGAAAAGGCGGCTTTGTCCGTGCAACATGGAACGATATTTGTCAAATGATTGCAGCAGCATCCATTTACACGATCAAAAAATACGGACCCGATCGAATTTGCGGGTTCAGTCCTATACCGGCAATGTCCATGGTTAGTTATTCAGGCGGGACAAGATTTTTGTCCTTAATCGGCGGCACTATTTTAAGCTTTTACGATTGGTATGCAGATTTACCGCCGGCTTCTCCACAGGTATGGGGGGATCAAACGGATGTTCCTGAAAGTGGTGACTGGTATAACTCCAAGTATTTTATCATTTGGGGGACGAATATCCCGCAAACGAGAACACCTGATGCCCATTTTATGGTGGAGTCTAGGTACAACGGAACGAAAGTAGTCGGGGTTAGTCCTGACTACGCTGAGTATGATAAATTTGCTGACATGTGGCTGCCTGCAAAAGCGGGAACAGATGGAGCACTTGCCATGGCGATGACTCACGTCATTTTAAAAGAATTTTACGTCGATAAAGAAACTCCGTATTTTATGGAGTATGCCAAACAATATACTGACCTTCCTTTCCTTGTTCAATTAAACAAAATGAATGAATCTTACCGCTCAGACTGCTTTTTGAGAGCATCTGATATTTCAGACCAGCATGATCTTGGGGAATGGAAAACGGTTGTATGGGATGAAGATACGAAAGATTTTGCTATCCCTAATGGCAGTGAGGGGTTTCAGTGGGATAAAGGGAATAAGTGGAACCTCGATTTACATGAAATCAACCCTAAAATGAGCTTTATAGATGAATCAGATGCAATCGCCATGGTTGAGTTCCCGTATTTTGGTGAAAAAGACGGCGGTATGGTGAAACGTGGTGTCCCCGTTAAAAAAATAAAAGATAAATCAGGCAATGAATTGATGATTACAACTGTTTATGATTTAATGCTGGCTCACACGGGGATCGGCAGAGGGTTAATGGGGGATTATCCAGCAGACTATAATGACGCAAATAAACCCTATACACCTGCTTGGCAAGAAAGTATTACGGGTGTGAATCAATCCCATGTCATTCAAGTAGCGAGAGAATTTGCTGAAAATGCAGCTCTTACAAAGGGAAAATCAATGATTGCCATGGGTGGAGGAACCAATCATTGGTATCATAGTGATCAAATTTATCGTTCTATTTTGAATCTTGTATTATTAACAGGCTCACAAGGAGTGAATGGAGGCGGCTGGGCACATTATGTTGGACAAGAAAAAGTGCGCCCACTAGAAGGTTTCCAACAAATTGCCTTTGCAAATGATTGGGTGAAATCTCCAAGGCTGATGAATGGAACCTCTTTTTTTTATTTTGCGACCGAACAATTCCGCTATGAGTACGAGAAACATGAAGAAGAAACCGAGTGGGGCAGTCAATACACGAACATGCACCCGGCAGATTTTAATGCACTTTCTGCAAGATTAGGATGGCTGCCAAGTTTTCCACAACTTTCGCAAAATTCCTTAGATGTAATGAAAGTAGCACGTGGACGTAATAGTGATGATCAAGCAGTGGTTAACGATATCGCCAAACAGCTTAAAGAAGGAAAGTTAGATTTTGCGATTGAAAATCCAAATGACCCACGTAATTTCCCGCGTGTCTTTTTTAATTGGCGTTCCAATCTGTTGGGTGACAGTGGAAAGGGGCATGAATATTTTGTAAAGCATTTAATCGGGTCAACAGATTCATTGTTAACGGATATTGAGAACTCCTGGCAGCCTGAGAACGTAAATATTTCTGAAAAGCCGCCCGAAGGAAAGACTGACCTTTTTGTAAGTATGGATTTCCGGATGACAAGTTCCGGTCTTTTCTCTGATATTATTTTGCCGGCCGCTACTTGGTATGAAAAATTCGATATCAGCAGTACGGATTTACATCCATTTGTCCACCCATTTAATGCGGCAATTAACCCGCCATGGGATACAAGAAGTGACTGGGATGCCTTTAGGGAAATTGCCAAAGCCTTTTCGGAGCTTGCGAAAGAACACCTTCCAGCGCAAGAGGATCTTGTTATGTCACCCCTGGCTCATGACACGATTAATCAAATTGCGCAACCCTATGGAAAAGTAAAGGATTGGCGAAAAGGTGAGGTTGAAGGGATTCCAGGCAAAACGATGCCTAATTTCAATTTCGTTAAAAGGGATTATCCTCATGTGTATGATATGTGGATAACTATTGGACCGAATATTAAAAATGGCTATGGAACAAAAGGAGTTAAAATACCCGGAGAAAAGGTATACAAAGAGCTCCTCGATCGCCTTGGACCTTCTAAGTATGATGGAATTGGAAAGGGTTTTCCTGATTTATTTTCTGATAAAAAAGCAATTAATGCCATTCTTCTGATGTCTGGGGCAACTAATGGAAAGCGTGCCGTAGAAGGTTGGAAATCTATGGAAGAGAAGACCGGGAAGAAACTTGCTCACGTTTCAGAAGGGCGTGAAGAAGAGGACTACACCCTAGATGCGTTGACAATCCAACCGCGACCAGCGATATCGACCCCTGTTTGGAGTGGCTTAGAGAATGAAAATCGCCGTTACTCTCCATTTACAGTCAATAAAGAATTCAATATTCCTTGGCACACTCTAACAGGACGTCAAAGTTTTTACCTTGACCATGAGGTAATGCTTGATTATGGAGAAGGACTACCATTGTATATCCCTCCGATTACAAGAGGAGCCTTTGTAAAAGGAGAAAAGGAAATAGAGAATAGCGGTAAATCCATTACTCTCCGTTATATGACTCCCCATCAAAAATGGGGGATCCATACCATGTTTACGGATACAAACAATATGGTACAGCTGTTCCGAGGTTGGCAGGTTGTTTGGATGAATGAAGAGGATGGGGCTGCTATCGGTATTAAAGATAATGATTGGATTGAGCTGTACAACAGAAATGGCGTCGTGGTGGCAAGGGCAGTTTTAACGTACCGGATGCCGCGAGGAGCCGTTTATATGTATCATGCACAGGACCGCACCATGGGTGTTCCCGGAAATACCATCAATAAAACCCGAGGCGGTACCCATAATAGCGTTACGAGAATCTACCCGAAAGCAACCCATATGATTGGTGGATATTCACAATTAAGCTACGGATTTAATTACTATGGACCAACAGGTAGTCAAAGAGATACCATGACGATTATCCGTCCGTTAAAGGAGGTCGATTGGCTTGAGGATTAAAGCGCAGGTTGCCATGGTCATGCATCTGGATAAATGCATTGGCTGTCATACTTGTTCTGTCACATGTAAAAATGTATGGACTAACCGACCGGGAATGGAGTATGTATGGTTCAATAACGTCGAGACCCGTCCTGGGGTGGGGTATCCAAGAGAATGGGAAAATACCGACCGCTATAAAGGCGGCTGGGTTTTACGAAATGGAAAATTGCATTTAAGAGCGGGCGGTCCTCTTTCGAAGTTAGCCAATATTTTCTACAATCCAAACATGGCTGATATGAATGATTTCTATGAGCCCTGGACTTATGATTTTCAACATCTTCATTGGAGAGAAAAAGGGGAAAGTATCCCTGTTGCTCGTCCTAGATCGATGATTACCGGAAACTATATCGACAAACCTGAATGGGGACCGAACTGGGATGATGACCTTGCAGGCGGAAGTGAATCGGTTCCGAATGATCCGAATGTCCGTAAACTTCAAGAACATATCAAAATGGAATATGAAAAAACCTTTATGATGTATTTGCCGAGGATTTGCGAACATTGCCTGAATCCCTCTTGTGTTGCATCCTGTCCTTCTGGGGCTTTGTATAAGCGCGATGAAGATGGAATTGTCTTGGTCGACCAGGATGCCTGCCGCGGATGGCGCTTCTGTATGAATGGCTGTCCTTACCATAAGGTGTACTACAATTGGAATACACACAAAGCGGAAAAATGTAATTTTTGTTATCCGCGAACAGAAGCAGGTCTTCCAACCATTTGTTCTGAGACCTGCGTAGGAAGGATTCGCTATATCGGTGTGGTTTTATATGATGCAGATAAGGTTAAAGCTGCCGCATCGGTAGAAAATCCAAAGGATTTATATGAATCCCAGCTATCTGTCTTTTTAGATCCATTTGACCCGGAAGTTATCCAAAAAGCACAAGAACAAGGAATTAATAATAGCTGGATTCAAAGTGCCCAGGAATCACCGGTTTATAAAATGGCTATAAAATGGAAAATCGCCTTACCGCTCCATCCAGAATACCGGACATTGCCGATGGTATGGTATGTGCCCCCGCTAAGTCCGATCATGCATCATCTTACCAATGAACAGGAATTGGGCGTAGACGGCTTTATCCCCGCTGTCGATCAAATGAGAATACCAATGGAGTATTTAGCTTCGTTGTTAACGGCAGATGATACAACCGTTATTCGTAAGGTTTTGTTAAAAATGGCAGCGATGAGAGTTCATATGCGTGCTAAAACGGTTGGCGGGATTGATGAATTGAAAAAGAGCAAACTCCTTGAAGAAGCAAACACATCAGCAGATGAACTTGAAGAAATGGCAAGGCTACTAGCGGTCGCTAAATATAATGAGCGATTTGTTATTCCAACCGGTCGCCGTGAGATGCTCGACGATTTGCATTACAGACAAGGGGCCTGCAGTATTGAAGAGTTGTCCCCACCTGAAGGAATGGTTACCTATCCATTTGAAAGAAGTGAAAGTCAATGAAGGATGAAAATAAAGCTATTTTAGTCATTTTATCAAGGCTGCTGGACTACCCAGATCAAACCTTTATTGACGAACAACAGTCTATTGTATCCTTAATTAAGGAATATCTCCCATCGGTCGGCGTTCAGGATGAAGTATTAAAAAGAGTCACCCCCTTTTATTCAATGAATTTAAAGGATTTACAAGAGCTATACGTTGAAACATTTGATTATAAGGAAAAGACTAACCTTTATTTAACTGCCCATGAATTAGGAGATAGCAGAAAGCGCGGAGTTGCACTCATTCAATTACAGAAGCTGATATGTGAAGTTGGATATGAATATGCAGGCAAGGAATTGGCTGACTATATTCCCATGCTATTAGAGCTTTTGGCAATTGCACCGGAGGATGAGAAATTTTTTAACCTTTCCCGTAGGGTAGCATACGCAATAAACCGGTTATTAGATAATCTTCCTAGCTGCAATCCCTACAAAAATGCAGTCGAACTACTACTGATTCATGTTTTTGAAGCTCCTGGACTAGAAGAAATCTCTTCGCTGGAAATCCTGCGTGAAGAAGCGGATTTGGATGAACTGCCTTATCCATTGATGTATCGATAAGAAGGAGGGCTGGAGATGGAAGTTGTATTTTGGTGGACCATTTTTCCCTATATATGTGGTACGATCCTAATTATAGCTACTTTTTACAGATTTGTTTTTCGAGGAAAAAGCTGGACTGCACCTTCAACTGAAATTTTTGAGAAAAAATGGCTTCGTATAGGTTCTATAGTCTTTCATTATGGGATTATTTTTGCCTTTATAGGACATGTCATGGGCGTGTTAGTTCCGATTGAAGTGTATAATGCGCTGGGTGTTGCAGACCATATATACCATTTCTTTGCGATAGCAGGCGGTGGACTTGCAGGTCTCATGGTAGTCATAGGTTTGGTAGTCATGCTCATTCGAAAGTTTTCATTTCCAAGTGTTCGTGCCCATACCACAAGAGGCGGGTACTTTACAATTATCTGGTTGTTGTTAGTTGCAGGATTGGGGACCTATATGACTCTTATCTACAACACCACTGTTGGTGCTTATGAGTATCGATTAGCCATTGGACCTTGGTTCAGGAGTTTATTTACCTTCCATCCTCAGTCCCAATTAATGCTGGGGGTTCCTACCATCTTTAAGGTCCATGTAATTTTATCGTTTATTTTGTTTGCATCCATACCTTTTACCATGCTCGTCCATATGTTTAGTTTTCCTCTTCGCTACCCAACACGAGCACCACAGCAATACCGCTCAAGGAATGGGTATAATAAGAATGGAAGATAATTATTAGTTAGTGAATTATTTTGTCCACCAATCTTTCAAAGAATATAAAGTGAAATAAAAAGGAATAGCACGCTGCTATTCCTTTTGCTGTTTATTCATAACATATTTTTCTGCAAGCAATTGCTTTACTTCGTTATAGCTTAAACCTGATTGACTGTTTAGTCTTTTGACTTCATCAATATCCGTTCCCACCACTGTAATATTTTTTCGAATTGGTTTCATGGAGCTTTCCTCCTGTCTATTTTTCAAAAAGTAAAAAAATCTGGAAATGAAAAGGAATGTTTTGGTGCATACTAGTACTAGTTAAAAAGGAGGCGGTTCCTATTTTCTATGGTAAAAGGGCAAAGGAAGAAGAAATTGAAACCATTTTAGTGGATACTGAAATTTATTCCTGTATCGATGATTCATGTATTGGCTGGATGAGGAAAGATTTTGTTGCTGATGATTTTTTATGTCCAATGTGTGGTAATGAAATGATCCAGCAAATGCGGGAACTCCCAAAAATCTAATGAAAGTATGATACAAAAAGACTGTCTGATGTTTATGGACAGTCTTTTACTATTCTTTCCTTTTATAAGTTTTCGTTCTGCTGGCGAATTTCATCCCCGGCAATAATTGTGTTGGCTTCTTCAAGAAATTTATGTTCATCCACAGAATCACCGGCTACATTTTTGAGATTTGGGAAGATTGCTCCGTTATTAATAGATATTTGTTGTTCTTTTGGTGCGGTTGTAAGATAATCTTCTTTTTTTGCCATTCCCTTCAGCTCCTTTGTATAAGGTTGTGCGCCAAGGAAAATGTTTATGCTTATCTTTTTCTTTAAAAAGCGGTATTTATTGTAAAACAAAAGAGGCTGAATCCCATATCGGGTGTTCAGCCTCTTTTAATTATTCCTCTTTTTTAGCTAGACAGCGATCACATTCCATTAAGTAAGATTCAGCCTGTTCCTCCATATGTTGACCACATTCAGGACATTCCTTCTTTGGCAAGTTACGAAAAAATTCAACCGGACTCATTAACATTAGTACCACTCCTTTTTTAATACAGTTTATTTTTAATTAACCTGTTGTAGTACAGTATAAACAAAAAAAATAAGATTGTGTAGACTTTTTTTAAAAAATTTTTGATTTTTTAAAAAAATAATACTTTTATCATAGGCCAACGATAATATGGTATGGTTAAACTGATATGATTATTCATCTTCAGTATAAAATAAAGATAGTTGGAATCTAATTATTTTTGTACTTCCCTAACTATAGACATTACATTACAATCATAGTAGAAATAGAGCGAAGATTGGGGGGATGCTTGTAAATGAATGCAGTGATTGGAACATTTCACCCTTATATTATCGTGATTGGCGTTGGTTTAACAATTGTGTCTTCATATACAGCACTTGATATGTTTACACTAATAAGGACATCAGATCAGAATAAAAGACTTTTATTCCTAGGCGGTGCCTTTACTTTAGGCATAGGGATATGGATAATGAATTTTCTAGGTCTTCTGGCAGCAGATTTAAGTCGGTTTGCCAGCTATCAAATTCCACTCACGATCCTTTCCTTATTTATTGGTATCGCATTTGCGGGAATGGCTTTCGTGACTTTTTTTGGCAAAGCGATTCGTTTTTATCAGTTAGTAATGGGTAGTATATTTTTAACAATTGCAGTTATTTCGATTCATATTATTGATATCTTTGCCATGAACCTAACGATTAAATATAATGTTTCTCTTTTTGTTTTTTCCGGATTATTAATATTCTTCTCATTTTTATTTTCATTATGGATGTTGTTTTCCTCGAAAAACGATACAAAGGGGAATCAAGTTTGGCTTAAGCCAATTAGTGCCATTATTATGTCAGGTTCTATCACCGAAGGCCATTTTCTTTTAAGAAGAGCATCCAGCCTATCCAGCGCAAATATTGACATTAAAACTGTAAGCATTGAAGATACTTTTATCATTTATTTGGTGTTATTTGTATCCATTCTAATTATTGGAGGTCTCATTGTATCCAGTACATTAATTAATAAACAATTGGCGACAACTGACACAAATTTAAAGGATATAAAAGCAGCTATTGATGCATCGGCCATAGTAGCAATTACTGACAAGCACGGGACGATTTTATTTGTAAATGATAAATTCGAAAAGATTTCAAAATATAAAAAAGAAGAAATTTTGGGACAGAACCATCGGATATTAAATTCAGGCTACCACTCAAAAGATTTCTTTCAGGACTTGTGGAAAACGATTCATTCCGGACAGATTTGGAGGGGAGAAATTCGCAATAAAGCGAAGGATGGTTCTTTTTATTGGGTCGATACCACCATCGTTCCTTTCTTAAACAAAAAAGGAAAACCCTTTCAATATATTGCGATTCGTTCTGATATTACCAAGAGGAAAGAAGCAGAAGGGAATCTTTTTGATTCACTTAAAGAAATTCGAGATATTACATTTGCCCTTGATCAATCATCCATTGTTGCAATCACGGATGAAAAAGGTAAAATCACTAGTGTTAATGAGAAATTTTGTGAAATTTCCCAATATGAACGTGATGAATTAATTGGTCAAGACCATTCGTTATTAAATTCCGGATATCATTCAAAGGAGTTCTTTAAAGAACTTTGGAAAACAATTGGTGAGGGAAAAGTTTGGAATGGTGAAATTTGCAACCGTGCAAAAGACGGAACAAATTATTGGGTAGATACAACGATTGTTCCATTTTTAAATGGAAATGGAAAGCCCTATCAATACGTTGCAATACGAACAGATATAAGTGATCGAAAACAGGCGGAAGAAAATCTAAAAGTAACAATTAAGGACAATACGGATATCAGATTTGCTCTGGACCAATCCTCCATTGTGGCCTTTACCGATTCAAAAGGAAAGATAACCAGTGTTAACGATAAATTTTGTGAGATTTCCAAGTACAATCGAGAAGAAATTATTGGAAAAGATCATAATATCTTAAATTCCGGTTTTCATTCGAAGGAGTTTTTCAAATATTTATGGAAAACCATTGGCGAAGGAAATGTATGGAAAGGTGAAATCAGAAATAAAGCTAAAGATGGGACCTATTATTGGGTCGATACCACCATCGTTCCTTTCCTAAATCAAGAAGGCATGCCATACCAATATCTTGCGATTCGTAATGACATAACTGAACGGAAGAAAACAGAAGAGGTTCTTCATCGCCAGGATAAGCTCGCAGCGGTTGGACAATTAGCAGCTGGTGTGGCACATGAAATTCGCAATCCGCTTACTTCGATGAGAGGATATGCAGAATTCTTACAGTTAGATGAACAAGATCCGGAACGAATGGAGTTTCTGGGCATCATCCTGGATGAAATTGAGCGTGTCAATACAATCGTAGAGGATTTTATGGTATTAGCTAAACCAAAGGCTGTTGAATTAGAAGAAAAAAATGTGGTTCCTGTTATCCAAAATGTGGTCTCACTGCTTGAATTTGAAGCTAGGAAGAAAAATGTTCGCCTGACCTTTGAGTGTAATCAGGAAATTATTCAAATTGAGTGTGATGAAAACCGCTTAAAGCAAGTCTTTTTAAATTTTATTAAAAATGGAATTGAAGCGATGCCAAACGGTGGCGAATTGCATGTAAAAACAATTATTCATGACAATAATGTGCAAATATCCATTCAGGATACAGGCGTGGGAATACCTGAAGAAAAATTAAAGAATCTTGGGGAGCCGTTTTTCACCACAAAGAAAAATGGCAATGGCTTAGGGTTAATGGTTAGCTTCAAAATCATTGAAAGCCATAATGGTAAGGTATTTGTTGAAAGTGAACCTAATAAAGGAACAACCTTTAATATTTTGTTACCTGCGAAAACTGCTTAATAAAACATCATGAAGAACGGGAAATTTATTTCCCGTTCTTTTTTTAGATAGATTCATTGGAGCATGCCATCTGATTAATATTTTTCAAATAATAGACATATATTCGATGAAAAAAGAAATCTACATTCCTGTTAATTAGATTAATATGTTTATATAGGTATTAATGTTTTTGGGGAGGAAAGGTTATGGGAGATGCAAATTTTGTAAAAACAATTTGCGGCTATTGTGGTACCGGTTGCGGATTAGTGGTAGAAGTCGAGAATAACAGAATTATGAAAATTCGCGGCGACAAAGATGCACCTGTCAACAAAGGACAAACATGTGTTAAAGGTGCTTTTGCGTACGAATACGTCCATGCTAAAAATAGATTATCTTCACCGCTAATCCGTAAAGCCGGTTCGCTTGTTGAAACAACATGGGAAGAAGCCTATCAATTTATTGCAGAAAAATTAACTTTAATTAAATCGACATGGGGTTCCAATGCCATATCTATGTTTGCATGTGCAAGAACTACAAATGAATCCAATTTTATTACGCAAAAATTCATGAGGACAGTGGTAAACAGTAACAATATTGACGGTTGTAACCGAACGTGACACGCTCCAAGCGTTGCCGGTCTGGCAACTGTTTTTGGAAGTGGTTTTCCAACCAATACACTCGAAGACTTTGAAAAAGCAGAAGTATTATTGTTAATGGGATCGAATACATCTGAAGCACATCCGATTATTGCCAATCGAATTAAAAAGGCGGCAAAATCCGGGCTAAAACTAATCGTCATTGATCCCAGAAAAATTGATATGGTAAAAGTAGCTCATCGTCACCTTCAAATAAACGTGGGCTCAGATATAGCCCTTATAAATTCCTTTATCCGAGTCATCTTAAAGGAACGCTTGTATAATCCTGAATTTATCGAACAATTTACGATTGATTTCGAAATCCTTGCAAAGAGGGTCGAGCCGTACACCCCTGAATATGCTGCAACCATAACAGGTATCTCGCCGGAAGATATTGTTGTTACTGCGAGGGAATACGCATGTTCCAGCGGTTCAATGATTGCTTATACTCTTGGAATCACTGAGCATCACTGTGGAGTAAACAATGTGTTTGATATTGCCAATCTTGCATTACTAACGGGCAATATCGGAAAACAAGGCACAGGGATTATGCCGCTAAGGGGGCAAAATAATGTTCAAGGTGCAGGAGATATGGGATGTTTGCCGAACCAGCTGGCAGGAGCCATAAGCCTTACTAATGCTGAATATAGAGCACGCTTTGAAAAAGAATGGAATGTCGTTCTTAACCTGGAAGCAGGTGATACGCAAACGAGAACCTTTGATCGACTAGAAGCAGGACAGCTAAAAGCGCTTTATTTCATCGGTGAAAACCCACTCCTCGCAGATGTGCATATGAATCATACCAAAAAACTATTAGAAAAGCTTGAATTGTTGGTAGTACAGGATATCTTCTTAACTGAAACAGCGCAAATGGCTGATGTCGTCCTACCTGCCCGTTCTTGGGGGGAGGTTGACGGGACATACACGAATACTGACAGAAGAATTCAAAGAGTTCGCAAAGCTGTTGAAGCACATGAGAATACGAAGGACGATTGGGAAATACTCTGTGAATTATCAACTATTATGGGATATCCAATGAACTATAGCAGCAGCCGGGAAATATGGGATGAAGTAAGAAAACTGGCATGGGAAATGTATGGAGGAATTTCTTATGAAAGACTTGATCAAGAGTATAGCATCCATTACCCGTGCCCTGAAGAAAATCATCCAGGGACCTTGATTATGCATGAAAGGTTTCACCAACAGGAATCCCTTAGTAAAAAGGCGCCATTTGTACCGGTGGACTATACTCCGCCGATGGAACTTCCGGATGATGAATTTCCCTTTACGCTTACAACGGGAAGACGTTATGAATCTTATAATACACATTCCCAGACTCGTCACTACGCCTCCGGTGTCAAGGTAAAACAAACTGAGGAAACCGTTGATATACATCCTGAAGATGCGCATGTCTTAGGTATTTCGGATGGGGAAGTGGTCCGGGTCAGTTCCCGTAGAGGAGAACTAACTGTTAAAGCAAAGGTAACGGAACAGGTGGTACCGGGTCTTGTGTTTATGAGTTTTCACTGGAGTGAAACCCCAACCAATGTACTAACACTAAATGAATATGATCCAATTTCGGGAACAGCGGAATTTAAGGCCTGTGCTGTTACGATATCCCGTATATAAAATAATATAGTAGAAAAAGCGCGGATGAATTTCCGCGCTTTTTCAGTTTGAAAGCTTTAGGTTCCACTTTGCAATTTTTTAATTTTCAGTTTACTTAGAAATGTTATCGTAATATAATTGCCACCATTGTAAACGAATTAACATCTCCCTGTTCTTTGTTACAGAAAAATCCATGTTATGCTTATCTCAAGTTAGCTACGAAAGAACATGGGAGGTAAAAATGATTAACAAAATTAAAACATTTATAGCAGTTGCTGCACTCTCAGGAACTGTAGGTGCTAATGTACAAGCAGCAGACATAACGGTGAAAAAAGGAGATACCCTTTGGGATCTATCACGCGTACATAATACATCTGTAGAAAATATTCAAAAATGGAACCATCTTTCAACTGATCTTATTCACCCTGGTGATGTATTAACGATTGCGACAGAAAAACATTATATCGTTAAAAAGGGTGATACTTTATGGGACATTGCCATAGAAAATCATGTCACTGTTGAACAAATCATGGAATGGAACAAATTAACTTCCGATCTTATTCATCCCGGATTAAATCTCGTAATCTATGATGGTTTAAACGCTACAAATAAAACCGTAACAGAAAAACAAGTACAAACAACTGCACCCGCAGCAGCTGTTTCAAGCGTGACAAAAGGTGAATCAACATCAAAGGTTGAGAGCACACCAAAACCTACAGTTCAAGCACCAAAGGAAAGTACACCTGCGGTAAAACCGGCTTCAACAAGTGGGTCAGGCTCGAGGGAAATCACAGTAAAAGCAACCGCTTATACTGCTTCATGCGGCGGATGTTCAGGAATAACGGCAACTGGCATTAATTTAAAAGCTAACCCTAATGCGAAGGTCATCTCGGTTGATCCATCTGTTATTCCACTAGGAAGTAAAGTTTATGTTGAAGGTTACGGTGAGGCAATCGCTGGAGATACCGGCGGGGCCATTAAAGGAAATCGTATCGATGTGTTTATTCCATCTCAACAAGACGCCATCAATTTTGGTTCAAAACAATTAAAAGTAACAATATTAAACTAAGCTGCCATCTGGCAGTTTTTTTTGATTACAAATAAAAAAGGCCGGTAAATCCGACCTTTTTTTATTACCCAACTTGCTTAACAAACGTTTTGACTGCAGTGCTTTTTCTTTGATAATAGAACCAGTTGATTGCAAAAGAAATGATATAAAATCCGATGAAGAAGTAGAATGCAGTGACAGGTGTTCCAGTTGTTTTTACAGACCAGCCGAATAGCTTAGGGATAAAGAATGATCCATATGCTGCAAATGCGGCTGAGAAACCAATTACCGGTGCTGCTTCTTTAGGGATGAAAATATTTGGAATCATTTGGAATGTCGAGCCTGAACCAATACCGGATGCAAGGAAAAGGACCAAGAAGGAAGCTAAGAATCCTGCAAATTGTTTCGCATTTAAGAAATAGATAACTCCTACTGCTCCTATTGCCATAATTACTAGTACATAAGCTGTTACTCTAGCACCGCCAAGTTTATCTGAAATCCATCCGCCCACAGGTCTTGCTGCTGCTGCAACTAAGGCGCCAAGGAAGGCAAGGGATAAATGCTCGGGAAATTGAGATTTTAATAAAAGCGGGAATGCCGCAGAATAGCCAATAAAAGAACCGAATGTTGCTACATAAAGAATAGTCATAATCCAAGTATGCTTACGCTTAACGATAACAAATTGATCAGATACAGATTGTTTTGCATTTGGCACATTATCCATTCCGAATATCGCTAAAACAGTCATAATCACTATTGGAATTACCCAAATAAATGCTGCATTTTGTAACCATACATGTTGGCCGTTTGCTAAGACTTGTTTGCCGCCGACAAAAGCGAAAGTTCCTGATGTAATGACTAAAGGTGTTATAAATTGAACTACTGAAACACCCATATTACCTAATCCGCCATTAATTCCTAAAGCAGTGCCTTTTTCCTTTTTAGGGAAGAAGAAACTAATATTTGCAGAAGAAGAAGAGAAGTTTCCTCCGCCAAGACCGCAAAGGGCAGCAAGTAAAAGCATAATGGAAAATGGAGTACTTGGATTTTGAACGGCAAATCCGATACCGATTGCCGGAATTGCCAAGATTGCAGTGGAAATCACTGTCCAGTTTTTACCTCCGATTGACCCAACCGCAAAAGTGTAAATAAATCGAAGTGTTGCACCAACAAGACCGGGAATAGCTGCCAGTGTAAATAATTGTTCATCAGTAAAATGAAAGCCGATATCATTTAATCTTACTGCAACCACTGACCAAATTTGCCAAACGATAAAAGCTAACATTAATGATGGTACTGAGATCCAAAGATTTCGTTTTGCATGTTTCTTACCTTCGGCATTCCAGAATTTTTCATCTTCCGGATTCCAATATTTTATTCGAGCCATTTTTATTTCCCCCTTTTATCATTTTTAAGAGTTGTATTTTTGAATGCGGTGTTTATGTTGTTAATATAAACCACATATAAGGGTGATTATTGTGACGTACGTCACAAAAATGGTGAAGGAAATGTGAACTCAAAGTGTTTGACAAAAAGTTGTAATAAATAGCAATTGAAATAACTTTAGCGGAAAATGGAAAAGAGACCTTCGGAATGCGAAAGTCTCTTTCGAGTTTGCTTATCGTTTTTCTTTCATTTGGTCGTTTTCTTCACTAAACATTCCTACATAGTTTTTGGTTTCACCAATGTCATCTTTGATGGCTGTGATTGTTAACCATTCTTTATAAATTTCATTATTTTTCCGTTTATTCCAAATGAATCCTTCCCATAATCCATTTGTTTTTAAATGAAACCACATATTTTTGTAAAATTCGTTATCGTGTTCCCCGGACTGTAGAACACTTAGTGTTTTTCCGACAACCTCTTCTTGTGTATACCCTGTAATTCTTTTAAAAGCAGGGTTTACTCTTTGGATAATCCCGTTAGTATCCGTGACAACAATACCATCCACAGCCGTGTCTACGATTTTAGTAGATATGTCGAGTTTATCCTGATAATAGAGCCAAACTACTAAAATAAAGCTAGACAATGAAAACTCGGAAAGTGACATAAAACCTATCGCATAATGCCCGGTAAAATTAAATAGAATCGTCAAAATTAATGGCGGGAAAAATCCACCAAGTCCTCCCATTGCAGCAACAATCCCATTCACGATCCCTGCTTGTTTTGAAAAATATAAAGGTACTAGTTTGAATATAGCGCCATTCCCGATACCGGCACAGAATGCAACTAATAAACAGCCAAAAGAGTAAACCGGTAACGATGGAGTGAACGATAAAAGAAAACCGGCAAAGGTGAGGCCGAAGAACACAGCCATTAAAATGAGGAAAGGGTTAATTTTATCCCCAAGCCAACCGCCAATTGGTCTGAAAAGTGTTGCCAATGCGATAAAACCGGCAGTCCTTAGGCCTGCATCTACTTTCTCTAAGCTAAAATGATTAACCAAAAAGGAAGGTAAATAAATGGTAAACGCAACAAACGAACCAAACGTGATAAAATAAAATAAACTTAACAGCCAAAGTTTTGGATTACGATAAACATCTTTAATTTGCTCGGATAAGGAGTTGTTTACTTTTTGTTCCTTCCTGTCGCCGAAAATAAAGTTAAGAATAGCAAAAATCAAAACGACAATTAGGAATAGTTTAATCGTCCCCCTCCATCCAAAAAGATTAGCCAGAACCGGAGCCGAAAAGGAGGTAAGGGCTGTTCCTATATTACCTGCTCCATAAATTCCATTGATAAATCCGTGTTTTGCTTTGGCGTAATATTTGGGGAGCGAGGTAACACCGATTGAAAAAACAGCTCCGCCAATTCCAAGCAAAAATCCGCCTGAAATCAACATCAAAATCGAATGGGCATAGCTAATTATGGCAATCGGAAGAAGCATTATAATAAAACTAATTGTAAATAAAATCCTTGCTCCATACCGATTGGTCCAATAACCGATAGGTACCCTTAGCAGTGAACCGAGAATAACAGGGACCGCTGTGGCCCAAGCAATTTGCGTTGATGATAGTTTAATATCAGCTTGGATGAAAGGCATGAGCGAAGAAATGAGTACCCAGACCATAAAACCGGCGACCAGGCTTGCTGTTTGAACAAACAGTTGTTTCGTTCCTTGATTCATTTAAATCCCCCTTATAGTCCTTAACATTCGTAGTATCCCCAATATCAATTTTAAGCAAACTTTATTAGTAATTTAAACACTTGATGGAAATATTTTCTTTGAAGTATTATAAAACAATTTTTAATAATTAACAGTGAGGTATGACACAAAACTATCATAATTTAAATCTTTTCAGTGATTTACTGTTGATAATGTTCAATAATTGATTTACATAACTAAAGACCTTCGATAAATTTATTTTTAATTACAAATTTTATTGTGGTACAATTTTTACCAATAATTAACTTGGTACCACTTTCTATCAGTAAGGAGCTAATAGGATGGGATCACATGAACTGATTGCCCTGGTTATATTTTTATTTACATATGCAATGATAATATCGGAACAAATCCACAGGACCACAATAGCTATGCTTGGCGGGTTGATCATGATCGCATTTGGTGTCCTTGACCAAAAGGCAGCCATTCATTACATCGATTTCAACACAATTGGTCTTTTAGTTGGAATGATGATTATTGTTGGAATTACCGCACAAACAGGTGTTTTTGAATATATAGCGATTAAGTCCGCTCAAATAGTCAAGGGAGAACCAGTTAAATTTCTCATTGCATTAAGCTTGGTTACGGCTATTTCATCTGCATTTTTAGATAATGTAACAACCGTCCTGCTGGTTGTTCCTGTTACTTTAAGCATTACCCATCAATTAAAGATCCCTCCGATTCCATTTTTGATGTCTGAAATTTTTGCTTCCAACATTGGAGGGACAGCCACTTTAATCGGTGATCCTCCCAATCTCATGATTGGAAGTGCTGTTAAAGAATTAACCTTCCTGACTTTTATTGAAAATCTTGCTTTAATTAATCTCATTAATTTAGCTGTTACAATATTTCTTTTTACCTTAATCTACAAAAAGCAATTAAAGTCCAATCCGGAATTTAAGCACCAGCTATTAAATAAAAATGCTAGAGATGAATTAAAGGATAATGACTTATTGGTAAAATGTATGTTTGTTATTGCGATCACGATCGGTGGTTTTTTCGCCCATCAATTGTTACATATTGAAACAGCAACAATGGCTTTAATGGGAGCTTTTCTTCTATTACTTCTAACTGGTGACAAATATTTAGCTACTGTATTGGAAAAAGTAGAATGGACAACCCTTTTCTTTTTCATAGGATTATTTGTTATTGTAGGCGGATTGGTTGAAACAGGGCTAATCGCCACGTTAGCAAAAAAAGCAATTTCATGGACGGGAGGGGAATTAAAAGCTACAACCATCCTCGTTTTATGGATGAGTGCGATAATTTCAGCTTTTGTTGATAATATTCCTTTTGTCGCGACTATGATTCCAATGATTAAAGAAATGGGGACATTAGGGATCTCGAATTTGGATCCGCTGTGGTGGAGCCTCTCTCTTGGCGCTTGTTTGGGTGGAAATGGTACATTAATCGGAGCCAGTGCAAATTTGGTAGTAGCCGGTCTTGCCTCAAAAGAAGGGCACCCTATTTCGTTTATGGAGTACCTAAAGGTAGGGTTTCCTTTAATGATAGTATCTGTATTGATCTCAATGATTTATGTATATATAAGATATTTATTTTAGTAATTAATGATAAAAGGAATGGGAGAGAAATAATTATGGATTTTCAAGAGAAAGAAACATTAGAAGATCGTCTGAACTTTATGGAGGATCTTTCAAAACAGTTTTTATCACGTGCCCACAAGATTGATATTGAGGGAAGCTTCCCATTTGCAAATATCCAAGATCTTAAGAATTCCGGCTATACAGGCCTAACCGTACCAAAAAAATTTGGGGGGAGGGAAATCTCTCTTTATGAATTGGTACGTCTTCAGGAAAAAATAGCAGAAGGGGACGGAGCAACTGCCCTTTCTATAGGTTGGCATATGGGAATTATTATGAATCTAGGTGAAAAAGAGACTTGGAAGGAACCAGTTTTCAAAAAACTTTGTGAAGAGGTAATTAGGGGAGCATTAATAAATAGTGCTGCCACGGAGCCTAAAACCGGTAGCCCTACACGCGGAGGGTTGCCCGAAACAACTGCAGAAAAAAGGGGTACTGACTGGGTGATAAACGGCCGAAAAACGTTTACTACAATGTCTCCTGTACTTGATTTTTTTATTATTAGTGCTTCCATTAAAGGGGAAAATCGTCAAGTAGGTAACTTTCTCATTCCCCGCTCTGCTAAAGGCTTAGAAATAGAAGAAACTTGGGATAGTATTGCCTTAAGAGGCACAGGCAGTCATGATTTGATTTTAAAAAATGTAGCAGTGTCTGAAGAAAACTTTGTAGAACAGCTCGGTCAGGAGAAAAAAAGTGTGAACGGGTGGCTCCTCCATATACCAGCTTGTTATCTGGGCATTGCGAAGGCAGCGAAAAATCATGCCATCCGTTTTGCCCGTGAATATTCCCCGAATAGTATTGACGGGGCGATTATTGATTTACCAAATATAAAACAAAAAATAGGCGAAATAGAATTAAAGATTATGCAGGCTGAGTACTTTTTATATGGAGTTGCGAAACAATGGGATATATCTGGTGCCCAAGAAAGAGAAAAAATGGGCCCTTCGCTGGGAGCAGCTAAATTTACGGTGACAAACGGGGCAATCGATGTTGTCGATCTTGCAATGCGGATCGTGGGAGCGAGAAGTCTTTCTTTAAAAAACCCATTGCAACGATATTATCGGGATGTAAGAGCCGGGCTTCACAATCCGCCAATGGATGATATGACAATTCAGCTACTTGCAAACCATGCTATTTTCAATACACATGAAAATTAAATCCTATCACCCACCAAACTGTACTCAAGCACAAAACCCTCTAACTTAAAAAGTAATAGATTATTAATATCCTTGTTGAATATGTTTAAGAAAAAATAATTTTTGATTAAATTTAGTGAAGATTGCACAACTTAAAAGAAAGGAGTGAGGAATATGCCAAGAGGAAAAGAATTAGAACAGCTGCCAGTGGCTAATATTGCACCCGGAGCAGGGAAAGATGCCAGTATAACGAACAGAGAGGTACTCGGGAGTATTGTCCAACAAGAACAGCCCGAACCGGCAGATATCGAAAAAGAAAATGAGGATATGGTTTAAGGCGGGATCTAGAACCTGCCTTTTTTGTATTTCTTGATTTTTAATAATAAAAAACCCACCGTTTCAAAGGAAAGGGTGGTAAAAAGATCTTATTCTTCAATCAGTTCTCCTATTTCAACAATCGTTCTTTCTTTAAGCGGGCCTCGTAAATGGACAGTTGCAGTTCTTCCATCCTCATTTAATTGGTCAATCCAAACGGACGCTCCATTGTATTTGACTTCAATATCGGTAGAAGAAGATAAAATTTGCTTTACTCTGTTAACATTCATTAATAATCACTCCCAAAAAAATAGTCGTTTTATTCTTTGCGATTTTACTGTATTTCATAAGTAAAATAGAAAATTTTTCACTTTTTTTCCTAAAGCTCCTATTAAAAGCCGTTTTAAGGTGTTATTATATATTTAGATAATTAACTAAATAATAAAGAAGGGAACGGAATGAACGAAGTTTTCAAGGCGTTATCTGATCCAACAAGAAGAAAAATTCTCGATCTAATAAGAGATAGTGATTTAACCGCGGGTGAGATCTCTGATCATTTTGACATGAGTAAGCCCTCAATCAGCAACCATTTAAAAATCCTTAAAAATGCCGGTTTAATTGTGGATGAGAAGAAGGGGCAGTTTATATACTATTCACTAAATTCAACCGTATTACAGGATGTTATTAAATGGTTATTAGATAAAAGGGATAAAGGGGACGATTCACATGAAAAATAAATTTTTTTATGTTTCTTTAGCCACATCACTTATTGCTCTTATTATCAATATTATTGCTTATCCGCATTTACCTGATAAAGTACCCGTACATTGGGGGCTAAACGGAGAGGTTAATCGGTATGGTTCGAAAATTGAAATGCTTATGATGGGTGCTTTGCCCCTACTTATTATTATTTTTCGACAAATCATTCCCTTAATTGATCCGAAGAAGGAATCTTATAACATTCATTCTACGGCTTATTCAATTATTACCTTAAGTATAATTACCTTCTTAGTAATAATAAATCTTATCGTAGTCTTTAGTTCACTGGGATATAACATCTCCTTAGCAAAAGTACTGCCGGTGCTGCTAGGTTTATTGTTTATCGGTATGGGGAACTATATGACGCAGCTCAGGCCAAATTATTTTATTGGTATACGTAATCCTTGGACACTTGCTTCTGAACAAGTTTGGAGAAAAACCCATCGACTTGGCGGATTTGTCATTGTCATAATAGGTTTGGTACCGCTTTCTTCTATTATTATAGGCGCATTGGGGATGAACCTTTTCTTCGGGGCTTTAGTTCTTGGTATTGCGGTGATTTTTTTCTATTCGTATTTGACATTTAAAAAAAATTTATAATCATTATTTGGATCAAGCGTGGAGTGTTGGGGAGAATAAACACCCGCATATTGCTAAATATAAAAAGGAAGGATTATATGGGTAATCCTTCCTGATTTTTAATCTTAATACTTCCATATATCACCGTATGGATAGCCAATGCGAACTCCATTTATAGTACCGGGTTCATCAATTTCCTCTAGGGAATTAAGATAGTTCTTTAATTCAGTTTGAAGATCCTCAGGAGCTCCCGGCTTAAGGTGCCAATTTCCTGGCTCATCAACGAAATAAGGACTTTTAGTAAATTCAGGTCTAATTCTCGGCATTAAAATCTCCTCGTTTCAGTGCTTTTCTATTATGCTTCGCATTTCACCTTTTAATATACAAAAAAAATCTTCATTTATTGCTTCTAAAAAAAGAGCTTGTTTTATATTCTGTAAAAAGATAAGTCTAAAATCATATTGCACACGCTAAACATCAGGTTTATGATAGCTAAGTATCGAATTGTCAACTTACCATTTAAAGGAATTAATTCCATCTACCAATGGCGGTTGTTTTTAAATAGAGAAAAAATATGAAACTTTTATTAATTCTGTACCGTCTTATTATTGTGGTTTGCTGATTGCAAAAAAGTAAGAAAAATGACGAAAAATTTAGAGTCAATAAAAACATAAAATGCCATAATTTATGTTTTTATTTTTTAAAAATATATGATATAGTAATTGAGGTTCGTTTACCTTTGGTTTTGGTAAGTGAGAGGAGAATTAAAATGAAAAAAATAAAACTACCAACAAAATTTAATAATAATCATCTTACTTTCTTTGCAATTGCAGTTGTTTTATTTTGGATCAAAACATATGTGGCATACCAACTCGAATTTAAACTTGGTATCGATAATAATCTACAGAAATTTTTATTAATGATTAACCCGCTAAGCTCTGCACTATTCTTTTTTGGGATATCATTGCTTTTCAAAAAGCATACAAAACTCGTATTGATTATTACGGATTTCATATTATCGTTTCTTTTATACGCCAATATTGCTTACTATCGTTTTTTTAATGATTTTATCACAATCCCAGTAATAATGCAGACAAGGACAAATGCAGGACAGCTTGGGGACAGTGCTACATCTCTAATGTCAGGCTTTGATATTTTTTATTTTGCCGATACGATTGTATTAATCATTCTTGCCTTAACCCTATTTAAAAAGGTTACTGTGACAAATAGAAAATCTTTCAAAATAGTTCTTTTATTTGCAATCACTGTTTTTCTTTTTAACCTTGGACTAGCAGAAAAGGATCGTCCGCAGCTATTATCACGCTCTTTTGACCGCAATTATTTAGTTAAATATTTAGGCGCATACAATTTTACGATTTATGACATCATTCAAAATATTCAATCATCCAGCCAGCGTGCCTTTGCTGATGGCAGCGATATTACAGATGTTGAAAACTATCGGAAAGCAAACTATGCAAAACCAAACCCGGCTTACTTCGGTAAAGCTAAAGGAATGAACGTTATTTACGTCTCATTAGAATCATTCCAAAACTTTATGATTGACTATAAAATGCCTAATGGTCAACCTGTAACACCATTTTTGAATTCATTAGCACATGACGGGAACACCTTCTATTTCGATAATTTTTACCATCAAACCGGACAGGGTAAAACATCGGATGCAGAATTCTTAATGGAAAATTCTTTATATCCAATGTCTCAAGGTGCTGTTTTTATCAATAAAGCACAGAACACTTACCAGGCAGCTCCGGCAATTTTAAAGGGATATGGATATAATTCTGCGGTATTCCATGGTAACTATAAGACCTTCTGGAATCGGAACGTAATGTATAAAGCTTTAGGATATGATCAATTTTTTGATGCAGAGTATTACAGCATGACACCTGAAAATAAGAAAAACTATGGAATGAAAGATAAGCCTTACTTTAAAGAATCAATGCCAATGCTTGAAAGCTTGAAACAGCCTTTCTATACCAAGTTTATTACATTATCAAACCATTTCCCATTTGAAATGGATCCGCAGGATACTACGTTCCCTGCAGGAGATTTCGGTGATACTGTTGTAAATCAATATTTTCAATCTGCAAATTATATGGACCAAGCGCTTGAACAATTTTTCAATGATTTAAAAGCTGATGGTCTTTATGATAAATCTGTTATTGTTCTTTACGGTGACCATTACGGTCTATCCGAAAACCATAATGACGCTATGGCCAAAGTTCTTGGAGTTGATAAAATTACACCGGCACTTAACGCAAAATTGCAGGAAGTACCACTGTTTATTCATGTTCCCGGCGTAAAAGGCGGAGTTCAACATCAATACGGCGGTGAAGTTGACGTTCGCCCAACACTACTTCATCTAATGGGAATTGATACAAAAGATTACATGGAATTTGGATCTGATTTATTATCTAAAGATCATCGTGATTGGGTAGCATTTAGAAATGGGGATTATGTATCGTCTCAAACAATTCAAGTTAGTGATAAATGCTACAATACTGTTACCGGTGAATTAATGCCAAATGTTAATGCATGTAAAGATATCAGTGGTAAAGTGAAAACTGAGCTGCAAATGTCTGATGAAGTCGTGTATAAAGATCTCTTGCGTTTCTATAAACCTCAGGGATATAAAGCGATTAATCCAAATGACTATGAATATTTGGGTCCTAAAGGTAAAAAAGTGACAAAAACACCTTAGGCTGTTTTGAAGAGGGAAGATTAATTTCTTCTCTCTTTTTTATTTTCTCTTTAAACGGATTATTGGTAATCATTTGAAGGGGATTTTGTTACAATAATATTATTCATCCAATATATTATTTTGAAAGAGGAGTCTCAAATATGGAAAAAAGAATCCTAAAAATGTTGCTGTCATTGATGATTATGGCCATTGTTTCAATATCAGGATGCTCCGAAAGTAAAGGAAATAATTCAACCAGCCCGGCTGTTATAAATAAATCCGAGCAAAAAGCAAGTGCACTCGTCGATTCTTCAGCTAATTCCAATGCTCCGGCAACATTATCATCCGAAAATGCCGTGAATGAAAAAAAGAACTTACTTCCTGCGAGCATTCTGAAAAATGTTGATGGGGATACAATAGATATAAATTTAAATGGAAAAGAAGAAAAAGTAAGGATGCTTTGTGTCGATACACCGGAAACTCATCATCCGCGATTAGGAGTACAGCCATTCGGTCCCGAAGCTGCAGAATATACGAAAAAAATACTCCCGGTGGGTACAAAGGTTGAAATTGAAACCGGAATTGGAGGGGGACGTGATAAATATGGACGTCTTCTTGTTTATATATATGTAGATGGGAAAATGTTTAATGAAATGTTACTGGAACAAGGGTTAGCGCGGGTTGCATATATCTACGCCCCAAATACGAAATACGTTGATGAATTTTATGCAATTCAAAAGCAAGCACAGAAAAAGGGCATTGGAATCTGGTCGATTGAAAACTATGCAAAAGACGATGGGTACCATCCTGTTGCTTCCAATGAACAAAACACATCATCAAACAGCACTTCTAAATCGACCACCAGTTCATCATCAGGTAACGGTTATCAAAATAATTCAAGTGATGATAGGGAAACGAACGTGAACTGTAAAGGGAAAATTAAAGGAAATGCCAATTCACATATATACCATGTTCCTGGCGGAGCTTTTTATGATTCTACCAAAGATAATATTATTTGGTTTTGTACCGAAAAAGAAGCCGAAGATGCAGGGTATCGAAAGTCAAAAAAATAACAAGGTTTAGAATGTAAAAAAAGCAGTGGACATTCATTAATGAATTTCCCTGCTTTTTTTCATTATTTAACAATAAAATAATAGCATTGGAAAGATGAATATCATATAATAAATGAAAAAAATTTCATGAGTGGGGAGGGATTGCATGAGAGATGTCACACTTGGAAATATATTCGAACATCGTATTGCGCAAAAATATTTGAACCGCTCCGGACTAGCCCATGCGATTGCGGTAGCATATCATGCCTTCCATTTAGCGAAAGAACATCAATTGGATGTAGACATTGCAGCGAAAGCCGGACTTCTTCATGATATGGGGCATTATACTTGGTATAAAAATGGGAAATGGGACTATGAATTGTACAAGCAAAATGACATTCACGCGATTAAAGGGGCGGAACGGGCTCATAAATTGTTGATTCGACTTGGAGAAAATCCGATAAAAGCGAAGACAATTGCCCTAGCTATTTTATTCCATACGGACTCGTTTTTGCCTTCGAATGATATTATCAGGACCCCATTGCAGCAAATTGTTAAATGGGCAGATGAAAAGGACGAAGAAGTGGGCGGAATGCATCATTACCGTAGGATTGAGTATACACGCGCAAGACAAAGTATACACCGATTAGATGAATGGATTGATCAGGAATATGTAAACAAGGATTAAAGAAATATTGAAAGCTGTGCCGAGATATCGACACAGCTTTTATCTTGGAAAATTATCCCTATGAAAGCCTTCTTCTTTTAAAAACTCAACTGCTTCCTCATACGTATCAAAGCTCTCGTCCAAGTTTAATCCAAAATAAATATTCCAGGTATCATTTTCATTTTTTAAAAGAAGTAGATTGTTTTCTTCATCAACCCAGTGCTCTTCAGACAAGTCTCCAATGATTGCTTCCTCCGGAACAGGTTTAACTAGAGGGGATAGTGTCCCAATTGCCTCTTTTATCAATTGACGCAATTCATCCGCAGAAAAATCACGAATATTGACCAACCCTTTTTCATCCTTGGCATAGTTTGGTAAATCACCAGCATAGACAAAACCATTCCCATTTGGATGTAAATGATAAACAATATTTTTTTTGTCCGATTTGCTTTCGGGAAATTGAAAATTGATACGTCCCAGTGAAACATTTCTTCGCTCTAACTCAGGAAAAGATTCAATAATAGCTAGTTTTTCGTCAAATGTTAGCATCGTTGCCTCCAACTTTTATGTAATGATTTAATAATACAGATATTTATCGACAAGATACAACTTTATTTAGAAAAAATGCAGCATAAAACGAAACTGCCTGTAAAACAAAAAAAATCCAGTCTAATCTAGACTGGATGTCGAAAAGGGGGTTTGTGTGATTGTCCTTAACAATTAATATTTTACTGGACAAAAATGAATAAACTATGAACAAAAGTTGAAAAGATTATTAATTAAATGTTCTAACAGAATTATGAAAATTGAGTCCAGGTAGACGCTTTTTTAAACATATTCAATTTAATAATGATAAAAGAAACTCCAGCCACCTGAGGGTGGCTGGAGTTTGAGAATCTATGAAACCGAATTAAATGTTTTGTCGGTGGCGGAAGTAACTCTGCCATCACTTTTTAAGCCGATAAAAAATCGAATCGTAAAAATGAGTGCTGCCACTATGATGAAACTACCACAGAGGGCACCTACCTGGTCTGAACCAGTCCATTCAGGTAAATGTTCAGCCCATCTTCTTGGTGCGCTTATTTTTCCTGCATATAGGAATGATCCAGTTAGACCAGCAAAGAAGACAAAATAAGTATAAATAGCATAGTTATCATACCCAGTTTGTTTCTGAGCGCCTTCGGTTTTATTAAAATAATACATGAAACCGAAGATCATTGCGATGACACCCATACCCATATATGTATGAAAATGGCCTGGAACCCATTTTGTATTATGCATCACGTGGTTTACTACGATTGTAGCGTCAATGATAGCTGGAACAGCTCCTGCAACCCAACCAAACATTGAAACAAAGAACATACTTGATGTAAAGTCCCATTTTATTCCTGAACGGAAAACGACCATCAACGCTCCATAGGCTGTAACGACCATTACAGGAAGTCCGTTAGCATACGAGAATATTTGACCGATAATCAACATCCATTCTGGAACAGCAAAATCCATTAACAAATGGTGTGTATAAATCATCAATGTAAAGAGGGTAGAAAAGTTCCAGGCAATTAAAAAAGCTTTATTTGATTTCCATGGACGTCCTGTATATTCAGATAAGACCTCATAAACGGCGATAACGGCCATATAAATGGTACAGTTTGCGAAAATATGCCCGAACGCATAGGTTAGATGTTTGGCGAGCATGGGATCAAAGGCGAAATTAGGGTTCAATATGTTTAAAATGGATTCGCTTAAAGCAGTTGCACCTGCAAGAATTCCTACAGAATTCGCAATAATGACCATTGTTGTTGCCACAACAGCAGAAGGTGGTCCATAACCCTTTTTGCCTCGGAAAATATAATCCCAGCCAAGAGATTTTCCTAAGCCTCCATATTCTTTAATCAGTCTACCTGCCAAATAAAAGTACATGACTAAGTAACCTACACCTAATAATAACAGACCAAACAAAAACAATAATGCCCCAGTAATTCCATTTAGTTTTGCTGAGAAAGAAGGTAGTGGATAAAGAAAGGTCCAACCATCTGAAAAATTAAAGACAAATATGGCAACGAGTATCATTACAACACCAATCATTGACAAAATAAGGTTGGTGAAAAATATATAAGGATTTAAATGGATATATTTAGATAAAAAATACCACATAATTGCACTTCCACCCAAAGCAGCAATACCAATCATTCCTGTGCCATGGATGGTCATAATTTTATAAAATAGCTGTGAAGGGATTTTTACAATGTTCCCTTGATTCAATAACATTATCACTCCGAAAATCATCATGAGTACCAGTACTACAGAGGTAACCATTAATGATAAAGCAACACCTTTTTTGATAGAATTTCGTGCTTTAGTTTCCATGGCTTATTCCCCCGTTAGGCTTCACAATAATATCCTTCATCATTAGATGATGGCCCGTGCTGCAATACTCCAGGCATAAAATTTTATAAGTTCCGGGTTTTGTGAATGTAATTGAAACAGTGTTGATATATCCAGGCATTGCTTGGGTTTGGGCCATTAAATGTAAATTCGTATCATAGAGCCCAAAACCATGTGTAACATCCTTACTTGTGACGCGAAATTGTACAGGTTCTCCTACCATAAAGGTTTCATCACTCAGATTCCAAGAAAACTGCATCCCCGTAACATTTACAACCTTCCCTTGTCCTTCAGCCATTGCATGTTGGTCATGATAGGGAAGTCTGCTGAGAGACACTGCTGAAGCAAATCCCATTATGGCAATTAGCCCAAGGAAATAGAACTTTCGAATTTTGTAGCCTTTTTCTTGAATCGGTCCATACTCTTTCAATTTTCTTGATTCCCCATACACAAAGGAAAACGCCAATGCAATTAGGAATACAAAAAACAATGTAGCGTACCAGGCAAGTGATTGGTACATATGATTCCCTCCTATAATTTGGTTAATCAAACAAGTAGTCCCCCAACTGCTTGCTTAATTCCATCTTTCATTGTAATCTGCTTTATCTGGAAAAATAGTGAAAAAAATCATACTTTTACTAGTATTTTAATCAAAGCAATCACCCCTATTTACTGTTTACTTCAAAGTGAAGTTAGGAAGCTCATATAGGAGATTTGTTGAATTTTTTCACAAGCACCCCCACATAGGTGATTCATGGTTCGAATACTTTTTTAAGATGATTACCTAAACTACTTTGGAGGTTAGATATGGGACTCGTAATGATTGATATTGACAAATTGCTAGAATCTACATCAGATCTAACATCTGAGAAAAGTAACTTTAAAGTGTTTCCAATTGAAATTGACCAATTACTTGAGAGTACAAGTGATTGGACTTGAAATTTGCTGCCCCAATCATACCTAAAATACATTTTGGTCAAGCCTTCTATTTTATGAGAAGGCTCTTTTTCTGTTGCAAAAAGGATTAATTTTTGCAACTTCTAACAGAAAATTCATATAGATTGACCACAATTTAGAATAACATGCTTTAAAGCGCAAAAATATTTTTAGAATATCTATTGATTGTAGAGCAAAAAAATACTAGAATAATTTTTAAATATAAAAAATTATTAGAATAATTAATTTCAAGGGGGATTTAAGTTAATGAAGAAGAATATCAAATCGCTTTCCTTTGTGTTAGCGGGAATGTTGATGCTTGCCGGGTGCGCAAGTAAAGAAACTGCTGGCAGTACGAAAAAAGATAGTGCTGAAAAGGAATTTAAAATTGGGATTAGTCAATTTGCCGTTCACCCATCGCTTGATGCAGCAACAAATGGATTTAAAAAGGCATTAGCGGACAAAGGTATTAAGGTCAAGTATGATGAGCAAAATGCACAAGCTGATATGAATAATACACAAACAATTGCCAAAAATTTTGTCGGGGACAAAGTGGACTTGATTTTTGCTAATGCAACCCCAAGTGCTACTGCGGCATTAAATGCTACGAAGGAAATTCCGATTGTCTTTACATCAGTAACAGACCCTGTAGGAGCCGGCTTAGTGAAGTCATTTGATAAACCGGGGAAAAATATTACCGGTACAACAGATAATCACCCTGATGCAACGAAAAAGACGATTAGCTTTATTACAGACGAAGTAAAAGCGAAGAAGATTGGTGTCATTTATAATTCAGGTGAGCAGAATTCAGTTGTACAGGTAAAAACGGTAAAACAATTAGCAGAAGAAAAGGGAGCTAAACTCGTAGAAGTTTCGGTTTCATCTTCTGCGGAAGTTAAACAGGCGGCAGAGTCATTAGTAGGCCGTGTCGATGCAATTTACATTCCGACAGACAATACAGTGGTTTCGGCCTTGGAGTCAGTCATTTCAGTTGCCAATAGCAAGAAAATTCCCCTTTTCGTCGGCGAACTTGATTCCATGAAAAGAGGAGCAGTTGCCGCAAGTGGTTTCAATTATTTTGATATCGGTTATCAATCAGGTCTGATGGCTGCTGATATTTTAACAGGTAAGAAAAAGCCTTCAGAGATTCCTGTTGAACTTCCGAAAACCTTAAAGCTTGTGATTAACAAAAAAGCTGCTGAAGCTCAAGGGTTAAAAGTAAACGATGATTGGAAAAAGCTTGGCGAATTTTATGAAGGTAATTAATTGAAATTAAATTTAAACTTACAAGGCTGACCCATTGAATATCGAGTCAGCCTTGGCTCATTCATATATCAATGATGGCGATAAAAGGTTTTGCTTTGGCCATTAGACATAAGGAAAGGAAGATGATCAAAATGTTTACAGCGATATTCGGTTCATTTGAAGCCGGTATCATTTATGCGATTATGGCTCTCGGTGTCTATCTATCCTTTCGAATACTGGATTTTCCGGATTTAACAGTAGATGGGAGTTTTGTAACCGGAGCTGCGATTTCAGCAGTCATGATTGCCGGCGGGGTCAATCCGTTTTTGGCCACAATGATGGCACTTATTGCCGGATTTGCCGCAGGCTGTTTAACCGGTTTAATTCACACCTTTGGAAAAATAAATAATTTACTTTCCGGGATATTAATGATGATTGCCCTCTATTCTATTAATCTGAGAATTATGGGGAAATCCAATATTCCACTCTTAAATACTGATACAGCATTTACAAAAATCAGCAGTATGTTTGAAAAAACAGGAATCGATTCCTTTCTTAACAAAATGTTAACAGCTATTGGCCTTGGAGACAGTTTACCGGAAACTTGGGGTATTCTTATTTTTATGGTTGTTGTAACTTTCCTAATAAAATGGATTACGGACTGGTTTTTACAGACTGAAATTGGTCTTGCGGTAAGAGCGACAGGTGATAATAAACGCATGATTCGAAGTCTTTCGGCAAATACAAATCTCCTTGTTGTATTGGGTCTTGGGCTTTCTAATGCTTTGGTAGCTTTCTCAGGTGCCTTAATAGCTCAACAAGGCGGGTTTGCAGATGTTGGTATGGGAATTGGAATGATCATTATCGGTTTAGCATCAGTCATCATTGGTGAAGCATTATTTGGGACCAAAACGATCGCCCGTACAACATTTGCAGTAATTGGAGGATCGATTATTTATCGTATTGTCGTAACTTTAGCTTTAAGAATTGAGTTCTTTAGTCCTGGTGATGTGAAGCTAATTACAGCAATCATTGTCCTTATTGCGTTAACTGCCCCGAAAATGATTGAAAATTCAAAAGAGAAAAAGCGTAAAGCTCGTAAAAGAGCAGAAAGAATGACGAATCTTCAGGCTTCCGGCGAACGAAAGGGTGAGAGTCATGTTGCACTTAAATCAGATTCATAAGATTTTTAATGAAGGGACACCCGATGAAAAAATCGCCATTGATCATGTCAACTTAACGCTAAAACAAGGTGACTTTGTGACCATTATCGGAAGTAATGGTGCCGGTAAGTCAACCTTAATGAACATCATTTCCGGTGTTTTAACCCCTGATGTAGGCGAAATTCATATTGGTGAAAAAAATGTTACTCATATGTCTGAATTTAATCGGTCAAAAATGATAGGCCGTGTCTTTCAGGATCCGATGGCGGGTACAGCTCCAAGTATGACAATTGAAGAAAATCTTGCTATGGCTTTTTCCCGTAACAAAACGAGAACGCTTAGAAGAGGAGTAACGAAAAAAAGACGCGATTATTTCCGGGAAGTGCTTGAATCTTTGCATCTTGGTTTGGAAAATCGACTAAATGCCAAAGTTGGTCTCTTGTCCGGTGGTGAACGGCAGGCCCTTTCTCTCTTAATGGCCACATTTACGGAGCCCGCGATTTTGCTTCTGGATGAACACACGGCGGCACTTGACCCGTCGAGAGCGGAGTTGATTACGAACCTTACAAGGGAAATTGTCGATCGGTATCAGCTGACAACCTTAATGGTTACCCATAATATGCAGCAGGCAATTGATCTTGGCAATCGATTAATCATGATGGATAAGGGACAAATTATATTAGAAGTAAACGAGGAAAATAAGAAACAGCTGACGATCGAGGGCTTATTAGAGGAATTTAAAAGAATTCGCGGTGTTCAAATGGCGAGCGACCGAGCCATTCTTTCATAATTATTTTGACGAAAGATTTTTTTACCTAAAAAATATTGGTTATTTAGTCAAAGGAAACATTCTTTAATAGGAATGTTTTTTTTTTAGTTCTTTTTCAAGCTGTTTACCTATCATTCTTTAATGCCTAAAAGCGTTATTGCTTTACCTCCAACTCTTGAGAAGTAAGGAATAATTCATTTATTATTAATTCAGAATATTATTTTTTTATTATTGGAGGTTTTCGAATGAAGGAGCAAAGAATAAAAGCCGATCAGCTGGTAAATGATTTTTTTCCTGTGAGAGATGTTGATTATATAGAAATTTTTACCGGTAATGCCAAGCAGGCTTGTCACTTTTTTTGCACAGCGTTCGGGTTTCGGCCTGTAGCTTATTCAGGTCTTGAAACAGGAAATCGCGAAACGGTTTCTTATGTTCTCAAGCAACGGAATATCCGCCTTATCCTGACCGGCTCTTACAAAGAAGATAGCAGGGTCGCGCAATTTGTAAAAAAGCACGGTGATGGTGTAAAAGACATCGCCCTTTTAGTTGATGACGTCGAAAAAGCATTTCAGGCAGCTGTTGAAAGAGGTGCGATTGCACACGCAGCACCATTTGAATTGAAGGATGAAAAGGGTGTAGTGAAAAAAGCCGTTCTGGGTACATATGGAGATACGATCCATACGTTAATCGAACGGAAAAATTATCAAGGGCTTTTTATCCCCGGATTTGAGCCCTACAATCAATATTTGCCAATTGAGGATGCCGGCTTAATTGGGTTTGACCATGTGGTTGGAAACGTGGAGAGTATGGAGGAGTGGGTAGAATATTACTCCAAAGTAATGGGCTTTAAAGAAATGAAGCATTTCTCAGACAAAGACATCACCACTGAATATTCTGCACTAATGTCAAAGGTTATGCATAATGGCGGTCGAATCAAGTTTCCAATCAATGAACCAGCAGTGGGAAAACGCAAATCACAAATCCAAGAATATTTAGAATTCTATAACGGTCCAGGTGTCCAGCACCTTGCAGTCTTAACAGAGGATATCGTTTCTACAGTAACAACGTTGAGAAAGAACGGCGTAGAGTTCCTCACTACCCCGGGTTCTTACTATGAAGCATTAGGAGAGCGAATTGGGAAGATAGATGAAGAAATAGAGAAGCTCCGAGAGTTGAATATTTTAGTAGATCGGGATGATGAAGGATACCTACTGCAAATTTTCACCAAACCGATTGTAGACCGTCCTACCTTATTTGTGGAAATTATTCAGCGTAAGGGGGCCAGGGGTTTTGGGGAAGGAAATTTTAAAGCACTATTTGAGTCTATTGAACGGGAGCAGGAAAGACGGGGAAATCTATAAAAAAATTAAAAATAGCACGATATATTTTGAATGGGGATAAATATAGTGGAAAGAGGGAGAATTATTTCTCCCTTTTTTCAAAGATAAGAGGCTATAGGAAAGTGTGGTGAATTTTAAATGGAAATCAACTCGGAAACACTTGAGTGGAGAGATGCATATAAGCTATTGATTGGATCAATCCTGCCCCGTCCGATTGCCTTTGTGTCGACAATTGATGAAAAGGGAACAGGAAATGCCGCACCATTCAGCTTCTTTACTGCAATTTGTGCCAACCCGATGCTTGTCTGTTTTTCACCAATGAGAAGGGGATCTGATGGAGCGAAAAAAGATACCCTTGTAAACATAGAAACCACCGGTCAATTTGTCATTAATATTGTTAGTGAAGAAATGGCTGTACAGATGAATGACTGCGGGATTGAATATGCTCCTGAAATCGACGAAATGGAGCGGGTCGGTTTAACGAAAGAACCAAGTATAAAGATAAAAGCTCCTCGAATAAGGGAATCACTTGTCCATTTAGAATGTGAACTGTATCAGGTTTTACATTTTGGGGAAAAACCCGGGGCCGGCAGCCTTGTGATCGGCAAGGTTATTCAGGTACACATAAAAGATGAGTTATTTAACAATGGAAGAATCGATACAGCTAAGCTGCACCCAATTGGAAGGATGGCAGGAAATACATTTACTGATCCATTGGCAAGAATGTTTGATATGGTTCGAAGAATGGAAGAAAGGTGAGTTAATGAAATTTGTCACTTTTGAAAAGAAGGATGGAACAATTAAGGCAGGTTTATTATTGGGTCAGGACTATGTAATTGATCTTAACGAAGCTACAGATGGTGTGCTACCGGATAATCTAATCGAGTTTCTTGATCATAACGAAGAGTTATTAGAGAAATCTTCAGGTTTATTATCTCTATCCAATGAAAATAAAGGGGTATACCCATTGAGTGAGCTTAAATTAAAGGCACCTCTGCCTCAGCCAAGAAGCTTTCGTGATTTTTATGCGTTTGAGCAGCATGTAAAAAGGGCCAGGGAAAACAGGGGACTTAAAATGGTAACGGAATGGTATGAAATTCCTGTTTTTTATTTTTCCAATCATCTTGCCATAAAGGGTCCTAATGATGAAATTGCTTTGCCAATTAAATGCGACTGGCTTGATTATGAGCTTGAGATCGCCTGCATCATTGGAAAAAAAGGCAGAAATATTCGTGCTGAAGAAGCAGATGATCATATTTTTGGTTATTGTATTTTAAACGATTGGAGTGCCAGAGACCTGCAAAGGAAGGAAATGAAAGTAGGACTTGGTCCTGCAAAAGGAAAAGACTTCGCGACCTCAATTGGACCATGGATTGTTACGAAGGACGAGTTTAAATCCTTAAAAATTGGAAAAGGGTTCAACCTAGCTATGAGTGCACGAGTTAACGGAGTTACTCTTTCAGAAGGTAATTGGAAAGATATCTATTTTTCGTTTGCAGAAATGATTGAAAGGGCGTCAGAAGACGTCACGCTCTATCCGGGTGAAATCATTGGCTCAGGAACAGTTGGGACGGGATGTATCCTTGAGCTTGGAGCAAAGGTCCACCGCTGGCTTAAACCCGGTGATGATATAGAGCTCGAAATTGAAAGATTAGGAGTTTTAAAGAATACCATTGTTTAAGATAGAAAAGAGGTGAAGCGATGTATTATCGTCAAATGGGGAAAATACCGTACAAACGGCATACGATGTTTAAAAAAGAAGATGGAACTCTTTTTAGAGAGCAGGTAATGGGAACAAGAGGTTTTTCAGGTACCCAATCGATTTTATATCATCAATTCTTGCCAACGGAGGTCGTTAAATCTGAATTAGTCGGAAGTTATTTACCTGAATATGAAAAACAGCAGTCATTAAAGCATCGTCATTTTTTTACCAGCAAGATACTAAAAATTGGTGATGCCATTAAAGCACGGGAATATCTACTGGGAAATCAGGATTTATTAATTGGTACAGCTAATGTGACAGAAGCAATGCAAAGCTTTTATCGGAATGGAGACGGAGATGAATTACTCTTTATTCATTGTGGTTCAGGAAAGCTTGAAACGATGTACGGGACCATTTCGTATCGTTCTGGTGATTATCTAATCATACCGATTGGGACGATTTATCGCTTGATACCTAACGAAAATGAAGTGACAAAACTATTGTTTGTTGAGTCTTTTAGCCAAATTACAACCCCAAGGCGCTATCGGAATGAATACGGCCAATTATTAGAGCACAGTCCATTTTGCGAACGGGATTTCCGCGGACCTGAGACATTAGTTACTTTTAATCAAAAAGGTGAACATGAAGTATTAACGAAATCGAGAGGTTTTATTCATTCCCATATTATTGGGCATCATCCGCTTGATGTGGTAGGTTGGGATGGTTATCTATATCCTTGGGCATTTAATATTGAAGATTTCGAACCAATAACAGGCAGGGTCCACCAGCCTCCACCCGTCCATCAAACCTTTGAAGGAAACAATTTTGTAGTCTGTTCCTTTGTCCCGCGGCTATATGATTATCACCCGGAGTCCATTCCGGCACCGTATTATCATAGCAACGTCAATAGTGACGAGCTCCTTTATTACGTTAAAGGCAATTTTATGAGTCGAAAGGGTATCCAAGAGGGTTCTATAACACTTCATCCCAGTGGAATTCCACACGGTCCACATCCGGGGAAAATTGAAGCGAGCATCGGGAAAAAAGAAACACTCGAACTTGCAGTGATGATCGACACCTTTCACCCTTTAAGGGCAGTTAAGGAAGCAGGCCGCCTTGAAGATCCAGCATATATGTATTCTTGGATTGAAAAGAATGAATAAGTATCGCTAGTAAGACAATCCGACTTGAAAAAGGTTGGATTGTTTTTTTAGGTATAGAAATGAAAAATAAAAACGATTAAAGATTGTAAAAAATGGTATTGTATATATAGGATGTTTTAAAGGTGATAAGAGGTGAATTCAATGGAATTAGAAACTCTAATGATGAAATTAAAAAAACATGCACCCAAAATCCTCGGAAGTGATAAATTTTCAAAATATGCTGTCCTATTACCATTGATTCAAAAAGAAGATGGTATCCATGTATTATTTGAAGTCAGATCAATTGAATTAAGAAGACAGCCCGGTGAAATATGCTTTCCCGGAGGAAAAATTGATTCACAGGATTCAACGGAAAAAGATGCAGCGATACGTGAGACTGTTGAGGAATTAGGTATTATAGAAGAGAATATCAAAGGTGTTTTCCCGCTCGATTTTATGCTCTCTCCTTTCGGTATGATTATCTATCCGTTTGTCGGCTTCATAAATAAACCGGAAACGATTCAGCCAAATCCATCAGAAGTAGGAGACATTTTCACGGTACCTTTGTCTTTCTTTATGAATACAAATCCGGAAATATATCAAATAAACTTTAAGGTGGCACCTGAGGGGAACTTTCCATTTAACTTAATACCTGGCGGTGAAAATTACAATTGGCGGGCAAGAGGACTGGACGAATATTTTTATCAATATGGAGAAAAGGTAATTTGGGGATTAACGGCTAAAATTCTTTGCCATCTTATTGAAATACTTCGTTAAATAGTTATGAACATTACCAGTAAAAGCAGGGATTCCATGTTTGGAATCCCTGTTTTTTTATTATCAAATCAATAATGTCCTTTAGAAAAATACAAATGTCCTCTTGAGGTAGAAAAAACTCTTGATTATTTTCTGAATAGGATTAAAATTAAAATTATATTTTTCAGAGATTAGGAGATGTCAGAATGAAAGTAATTAAGTTTGGAGGGTCCTCATTAGCATCCGGTAAACAAATCGAGAAAGTATTCCGGATTGTTAATTTAGATCCCGAGCGGAAAGTAGTCGTTGTATCAGCTCCAGGGAAAAGGTATTCAGATGATCAAAAGGTAACTGATTTATTAATTGAGTGTGCCGAACAATGCTTACTGAATAGGGATCCAAAGGTAACATTTGAAGCGGTCATCGAAAGATATTCTTCTATCGCAGAGGAATTAGCTCTTCCGAATCAAGTTATTAAGGAGATTGAACATGATTTATCGGAAAGGCTTAACGGAGATAGAAGCAAGCCTGATAGATTTATGGATCTGGTAAAAGCGAGTGGAGAGGATAATAACGCAAAATTGGTTGCCGCTTATTTTCGTAAACAGGGAATAGAGGCCCATTATATTGATCCTGGAGAAGCCGGGCTTCTAGTAAGTGATGAGCCGGGTAATGCTCAAGTTTTAGAGGAATCATATGGACGGCTCTATTCACTTCGAGAGCGCTCAGGTATTTTAATTTTTCCGGGTTTCTTCGGTTATAGCAAAGATGGAGAAGTGTTCACTTTTTCACGCAGCGGGTCGGATATTACCGGTTCAATCCTTGCTAATGGGCTAAAGGCAGACTTATATGAAAACTTTACCGATGTGGATGCTGTATACTCCGTCAATCCTTTTATTGTTGAAAGACCTAAAGAAATCAAGGAATTAACATACAGAGAAATGCGTGAGCTTTCTTATGCAGGCTTTACAGTATTACATGACGAAGCGCTTGTTCCTGCATTCAGAGCCGGGATTCCGGTTCAGATCAAGAATACGAATAATCCGTCTGCACCTGGGACGAAAATTGTTTATGAACGTGATAACACAAATGGTCCTGCTATTGGAATAGCGAGTGATCAAGGTTTTTGCAGTATATATGTAAGTAAATACTTAATGAATAGAGAAATTGGCTTCGGACGTAAACTTTTAAGTATCTTAGAAGAATACGGGCTATCATATGAACACACACCTTCGGGAATTGATGATGTGTCCATCATTTTGCGCGAAAATCAGCTTAGTTCTGAATTGGAAATAGAAATTAAACATCGGATTATAACAGAATTACATGCAGATGAGGTGAAAATCGAGCGTGGTCTGGCTCTCATAATGGTGGTTGGTGAAGGTATGCGCCGTAATGTAGGGACGATGGCAAGAGCTTCCAAAGCCCTTGCAAAGGCAAAGGTCAATATAGAAATGATTAACCAGGGTTCCTCTGAGGTGAGCATGATGTTTGGCGTGAAAGAGGTAGAAGAGAAAAAAGCGGTGCAAGCACTTTACGATGAGTTTTTTGCGGCAGTGACAGTGTAGTGTAGTATTATCTATCCTAAAAAACTTAAAATGGCTGCCGGCATGGCGGCCATTTTAATATTCATTCCATTTCTGCTCGCAAACAGCCGGTTAAAAGTTTATAGTGGATATGTGTCAAACTGTAATTTAGGTAAAGACTTCTTTATGAATCAATAATGTCGGAGGATTCTATGCAAAGGGCACAAATACCAACCTATGAGCGGATAGCGATTGATTTGGCGAATCGAATAAACGATGGACAATTTAAGGTAGGGGAAAAAATACATGGGAGATCCACATTAGCCAGTGAATACAAGGTATCCCCAGAGACGGTAAGAAGAGCAATAAAGATATTAGAGGATGTCGAAATTGTTCATTCTGCAAAGGGAAGCGGGATTGTTATTTCTTCCCGGGAGAATGCATTTAAATATATCCAACGTTTTTCGAATTTAGAAAGTATCAAAGATCTTGAAAAGCAAATGAACACGCTGATTGCAGAGCGGGACCAGCTGGATGGGCAACTATTCGATACTCTTAGAAAAATCATGGATTACTCTGGGAAACTTCGGCATACGAACCCATTGGCGCCGATTGAGGTAGAGGTATTTCCTGGCTGCATCCATATTGGGAAGACCATCTCTGAAGTGAAGTTTTGGCAAAATACTGGAGGTACTGTTATTGGGATGAAGCGAGAGGGAGAAATGATCATCTCACCAGGCCCATATGCTTTGATTCTCCAAGGGGATGTATTGTTGATAATTGGTGATGAAAAAACCTATGATCGAGTCGTTCATTTTTTGCAGGAATAGGTTTTGAAAGAAAGAAAAGCCGGGTCAACTCATGATGAGAGAACCGGCTTTTCTTTTTACTTCAATAATCCTTCTGTTTCTAAAAATTCTTTTGCTACTTTTGCAGGTGATTGCTTTAGGCTATCAACTTTATAATTCAGATCGCGCATTTTTTCATCAGTAAGCTTACCTGAAAGGGAATTAATGATGGTTTTTAATTCCGGATGTTTTTTTAATGTTTCTTTCTTAATTATAGGCACTGCGTAGTATGGGGGGAAGAAGTGTTTATCATCCTTTAATACCCTTAAATGAAAGGCCTTTAGCAGCCCATCCGTGGAAAAGGCATCAATAACATCACTTTTATGATTGTTTAATGCCGTATATCGTAAACCTCCATCAACCGCTTTTACATCTTTAAAATTGATATTATATGTTTTCGTAAGTCCAATTAATCCGTCCGCTCTGTTTGGAAATTCAATCGTTGGTCCGATGATTAGCCCGCTGCTGACTTTAGCAAGATCGGTTATTGTGTTCAAATGATACTGTTTTGCCGTATCTTGGCGGACAGCCAAGGCATAGGTGTTATTGAATCCAAGCGGTTTCAATAGTTGAATCTTATATTTATTATTAAATTCCTTTTGGACTGTATCATAAACTTGTTCAGGATCACTTTGCGGACTTTTCTTTAGAATATCAACTAATCCTGTACCTGTATATTCTACATACATGTCAATATCGCCTTTATTTAGGGCGCTGAAAGTCACCTGGGTACCTCCAAGATTTAATTTCCTTTCTACTTTTATATTAGTTTTGTTTTCTATTAAATCTGCTAAAATATTGCCTAATATCAATTGTTCACTAAAGTTTCTTGAACCAATTATTATTTTATCCTCTGCATTCGCTTTTGAATAGATAGTAAATGCGCCTCCAGCTGCTAAAATCATGCAAGACAAGCCAATCATCCATCTGCGCGTTTTCTTGACTGACCCTGCAGCACCTTTGGCAGATTGGTGTTTGGTGGCATATGAGAAAGAAGATTCGAGCTTCCCAACAACGAAGTCGATGACAAGTGCTAAAATACATGCTGGAATGGCTCCTGCTAAAATCATATTATTGTCGACGGTTTGCACGCCTGAGAATACAAGGTACCCAAGTCCGCCTGCACCAACAAAGGCTGCAATTGTCATTAATCCAACAGCGGTAACTGCTGAAATTCTGATACCCGCCATAATCATCGGGAAGGCTAGTGGCAACTGAACCTTTCTCATCGTTTGACTTTTAGTTAAACCGATACCTTTGGCGGCTTCCAGAATGTCTGCATCAATATTAGTTAAACCTGTATAGGTGTTTTTGACGATTGGAAGAAGGGAATAGAGAACGACCATGACAATGGCTGGAGTACTTCCAATTCCGATAAATGGAATCAAAAAGCCAAGCAGGGCTAAGCTTGGGATTGCCTGGATGACATTCGTGGTCCCAATGATTGGTTTTGAGAGCTTTGGTTCCCTTGAAATAAGGATTCCAAGCGGGATTCCAATTACAACGGCGATTAATACCGAAACGATACTTAACAGAAGATGTTGTCCAAGCAAATTGAATATTTGCTGATAATTTGTGGCTAGATAATTCCAAAAATTATTCATTAAAAAGTCACCTCCAAATCAATTAATTGGCTGCTTAATGCTGATAAGATACTGCTCCTTGTTATGAGACCAATTAACTGTTTTGCATGATTTACGACAGGAAGATATCCGATTTTATGCTCATTCATCGTTGATAACACCGATATTAAATTTGCATCCTGTGAGACAGATTGGATATTTTGTTCCATTACTAATTCTATTGCAGAATTCCGATTAAGTAATTGAATACTCTTTAACGTGACCATTCCTCTAAGAATATTATTTTTGTCTGTCACCATTAAGCTGTCTACTTTATTGTCCTTCATAATTTCAATTGCCTGCAGGACATTCCGCTGAGCCGTAATTTTAACCGGATGATGGATCATAATGTCTTCCGCGAGTAATAGTTCGGGATTGTTCCAAACTCTTCTTTTTCCAATAAAATCCTCAACAAATTCATTAGCAGGATTTTTTAAGATATTCTCCGGGGTATCGTATTGGAGGATATCTCCATCTTTTAATATACAAATTTTATCTGCAATTTTAATGGCTTCGTCCATGTCGTGCGTGACGAAAATGATGGTTTTATTTAGTTCCTTCTGCATTTGAAATAATTCATCCTGCAGTGAGCTTCTTGTAACAGGATCCAATGCACTGAATGGTTCATCCATTAAAATGATATCAGAGTTAGTGGAGAAGGCTCTTGCTACACCAATTCTTTGCTGTTGTCCTCCACTTAATTCTTTTGGAAACCGGTGCAAATACTCCACGGGATCCAATCCCACCAACTCAAGTAATTCCTTCGTTTTCTTACTAATTAAACTGGGATCTTCCCCTTTTAGCTTCGGAATTAATTCTAGGTTCTCTTTAATGGACATATGTGGAAATAATCCGGTATTTTGGATGACATAACCAATATTTCTGCGCAGATCGATGGCATTCATAGCAGAAATATCAATTCCATTTACAAAGATGTTTCCAGCCGTCGGCTCTATTAACCTATTAATCATTTTGAGTAGTGTTGTCTTACCACAACCGCTCGGTCCAATAAAAACCACCAACTGACCTGCTTCAATGTCCAAGGAAAAAGGATTGATGATTGTTTTGGTCCGATATTTCTTTTCGATGTTTTTAAATTGAATCAATTTCATTCCTCCCTCAAATAAATAATAACCCTTTGGCATGTAACAACTTAATCGTAACATAAAAGTTGTTGGTTTGTCGAATCGTTCACAAAAGGTCAAAGGATATGGCTTTCCATTTTCTCGCACAAAAAAATAACTCTGCAAAGTGAGCCGATTTATCCTTGGGATGAAAATAGGGTTATATAAATTAGGATAGATATAGAAAAAAGAAGGTAGACGTTGTTAATCCGTCTACCTGAAAAGAAATTTATTGACATTAAATTATTTTTGCAAGTCTTTTTTCGTGATTTCACTGCGAATATTCGTTTCTTTAGCGAATTCAGTTTCTTGCTTCTTGTTATTAGGGTACTTATTCATGCGCTCGCGGTTATCGTTACGATTTGTCATGACTGATTAACCTCCTTTCGAATCTCTTAGGTGATTATTTTGTACAAGGAGGTGTTTTTTAGTCTACAATTTCATAATTTTTGGTTCCAATACAATTGCAACGAGTTGCTCCTAAAGCTCTTGGTTTATTGCATCACTGTACTCTGCTGTAAGATTATTGATAATTTGTTGGACCGGTAAAATTTCCTTGATTTCGTCTACTCTAGCACCTGCAAAAACAAGTCCGTTATCTACATCACCAGAGACAGATGTTAGTAAAGAATCGAGAGTACAAAAACGATAAGAACAATTTTTTAAGCAATCATGGCATTTTGCGATTTTCAACTTGTCTGGTCCACTAATCTTTTTGGTAAAGTTATTTATAATCGCTCTACCTTGCAAACCGACGGTCGTTTTGACAAGAACAGTATCCTCTTTACTTGCATCAACATATTTTTGTTTAAAAGCGAGAGGAGCATCACATTCCTCACTTGCTACAAATCTGGTGCCCATTTGAACCCCTGATGCACCCATTCCAAGAGCTTTTGCAATATCACCGCCAGTCATTATCCCTCCTGCGGCAATGACAGGTATGGAAACTGCTTCAATAATCTCAGGTAGGATTTCAAACATAGGTCTATCCGTTCCTAAATGGCCTCCTGCTTCAAAACCTTCCACTACAACTGCGGCAGCTCCCAGTTTTTCAGAAATTCTAGCCAATTTCGCAGATGAGACAATAGAAATAACGGGAGTACCGGTTTGTTTGCCCCAAGCATACATATCCCTCGAGATACCTGCACCGGAAATAATAAAATCAACTTTTTCTTCGAGAGCAGCCTTCATTTTTTCTGCAAAATCATTCATAGCAAACAATACGTTTACGCCAATATAACCTGCGTCTTTCACAAGACTTTTTGCTTTTTTTATATGTTCACGCATTTCCTCTACCGAAATTCCTGTTCCGGAAATGATCCCAATTCCTCCGGCATTTGCGACTGCGGAAGCCAATTTACTTAATGAAATACCAACGCCCATTCCACCTTGCATAATCGGAACTTTTGGCATCATATGACCTATTTTTAATTGTGGAAAGTTCAAATCAAAACCCCGTTTCAATTGATATTATTAATTGACTTCTTTTGAATAGTACCATCTTGTTTTAGAAATGTATGTGATTTATGTTACCTGGTCATAGAAGTTGATAATATTATTTTTTAACAAATATAAGAGATGTTGGAAAAATAATGGGCATTAATGTAAATTATTTTTTTTTGAAAATTCTCTTGAAAAGCGCTTACATTCATTTTATACTATTAATAAATCGATTTACTAAACCGATTTATTAAAATGATTTATAAATTATTCGTTGAAAGGGGCTATCAAATGACAAATGTGATTGTTCCGTTAAATGCCTTTGAAAGATGGCAAGTTTTGAAGAATGGGCAGGCAGCATTCATAAAGTTAATTGCTCAATCAGGGGCTTATGGTATTGAAATTCGCCGTGAGCTGCTGCCAGAAAAAAATTTACAACTTGATTTGATAAAAAGTAAGATTCAAAAATACGGGCTTTTTACGGTTTACTCTGCTCCTATCGAATTATGGAGAGAAGACCATTCTTTAAATATTGAGGACTTGACAAAAGTATTTAGAGAGGGTGACCAACTAGGAGCCAAATGGGTAAAAGTATCATTGGGGTATTTTAAAAAAGTGCATTCAGATGTTTTTGTTCTAAAAAATTTCTTATCCGATTACCCGGAGATTCAATTATTGGTTGAAAATGATCAAACTAGTTATGGGGGAGATGTAGTCCGCTTAAAAGAATTTTTTGAAAGCGTTACCTTGTATGGTATTTCAGTTAAAATGACGTTTGATGTAGGAAACTGGTATTACTCTTATCAAGATTTAGAGTTCGCTTTAAGTGAACTTGGACCGTATGTGATTTATCTCCATCTAAAACAGGTCGAAAATCAAAAAGGAGAGCCTGTTACCGTACCATTGCAAAATGAAGGGAATACGAGTTGGAAGAAAGCTTTTTTCCAACTTCCTAGCAATATTATGAAAGCAGTTGAATTTCCGATTGAACCGATAGAAAAAACAGAAGAGTATATAAGGTTTATTAAAGAATTAGCAAAGGAAAGTGAGGCAGCACAATGCAAAAGCTTGATGTAATTACCTTTGGGGAAGCCATGGCAATGTTTATGGCCGATCATCCGGGCCCATTACACGAAGTCAGTCAATTTCAACTTGAGCTTGCCGGGGCAGAAACAAATGTAGCAATTGGACTTTCACGGCTTGGATTCCGTTCGGCGTGGGTTAGTAAAGTAGGAAATGATGCGTTCGGGAAGTTCGTTATTGAAAGACTTAAAAAAGAAAACGTCGACATAAACCAAGTCTTATTCGATGATTACTATCCTACCGGATTTCAGCTAAAATCAAAGGTCCTTACGGGGGATCCGGAAGTTCAGTATTTCCGAAAGGGTTCTGCTGCAAGCCATTTAAGTGTAACCGATTTTAATAAAGACTATTTTAAATCAGCTAGACATTTGCATTTGACCGGCATCCCCTTAGCACTCTCGGCAGAGATGAGAGAGTTTGCAAAACATTCATTGTCGTTTATGAAAAATCAAGGTCGATCGGTTTCATTTGATCCGAATTTACGTCCAACGCTTTGGTCAAGTACAGAAGAAATGGTGAGACAAACCAATGAAATAGCCTTTCAATCAAACTTTGTTTTGCCGGGTATGTCGGAGGGAGAACTTTTAACGGGCTTTAAAAATCCCCATGACATTGCTTCATTTTACTTAGAAAAAGGTGTTGAACTTGTCATAATTAAGTTGGGAGAAGCAGGGGCCTTCTTTAAATCACACGCGGAAGAAGGCACGGTAGAAGGGTTCAAGGTAAGGGAAGTAATTGACACTGTCGGGGCCGGTGACGGGTTTGCGGTTGGCGTGATTAGCGGGCTGTTAGACTGCCTCGATATACAGGATGTGGTTTTAAGGGGAAATGCAATTGGTTCTTTAGCAGTCCAGGCACCGGGCGATAATGACGGCTATCCAACCAAAAGTCAGTTGCACGATTATATTGAAAATAATTTACTGGGAGTGAAGTAGTATGATACAAACGATTGCAAAGCAAAGATGGTTTTATCTAATTCCAATCGCGTTTATCACATACAGTCTAGCCTATCTGGACCGTGCCAATTATGGATTTGGTGCAGCTGCAGGCTTAGCGAAGGATCTTCATATTACACCGGGCATTTCATCCCTATTGGGATCTCTTTTCTTCCTAGGCTATTTCTTTTTCCAAATACCAGGTGCCAGCTATGCGGAAAAAAAGAGTGCAAAAAAGCTAATTTTCTGGTCTTTAATCCTATGGGGAGGATTAGCTTCTGCAACAGGACTTATTCATAATATTAATCTATTATTTGTCATTCGCTTTGCACTTGGGGTTGTCGAAAGTGCTGTTATGCCGGCTATGCTTGTGTTTTTAAGCCACTGGTTTACGAAAGCAGAACGTTCGCGCGCAAATACTTTTTTAATCTTAGGAAATCCGGCAACGGTTTTATGGATGTCAATCGCTTCAGGTTATCTTCTGAAAGCATTTGGGTGGAGATGGATGTTTATTCTGGAAGGTCTTCCAGCAGTGATTTGGGCATTTATTTGGTGGAAAGTGGTTAATGATAAACCGAAAGACGCGAAATGGTTAAGTACTCAAGACAAAAATGAGTTAGAACTTCAATTAGAAAAAGAACAAGCAGGCTTAAAGGCCGTTAAAAATTATCGTGAAGCATTTAAATCAAAGCCGGTTATATTATTAAGTATCCAATATGCTCTATGGAGTATTGGAGTTTATGGTTTCGTCATGTGGCTTCCTTCGATTATAAAGGCAGCGCCGAATATGGGTATTGTCGAAACAGGCTGGTTATCCTCTGTACCATATATTTTAGCCGTTATCTTAATGCTGTCAGCTTCGTATTTCTCAGATAAAACATTAAACCGAAACGCTTTTGTTTGGCCATTCCTATTGATTGGTGCGGTTGCGTTTTATATTTCTTATGCAATCGGAACGAATCATTTCTGGATTTCCTTTTTCCTTTTAGTAATTGCCGGCGGCGCGATGTATGCTCCATACGGTCCATTCTTTGCAATCATTCCGGAAATCCTGCCCCGCAATGTTGCAGGTGGAGCCATGGCGCTTATCAATAGTATGGGTGCATTAGGTTCATTTGTTGGTTCCTATGTTGTTGGCTACCTAAATGGAGCAACGGGTGGGTTTGGAGCATCATATATTTTCATGGCAGGGTCTTTGTTCCTTTCGGCAATTTTAACAGTATGGGCGATAAATTCAGCTAAAAAGCAAAGTAAATCAACGAATGTAAAAGTAAGCGCTTAAAAATAATATTGGATGTGAGGATGACTGATGCATATGGGTCATCTTCTTTTTTATTATACTGGATAATAAATTCTTTAACCGATAAAATGGAGTCAATGAAATACGCTGAAAGAGGAAGATAGAATGGAAAGAGTTACAATGGCAGATGTTGCCAAAGAAGCTGGGGTATCCAAAAGCACGGTGTCCCAGTTTTTAAATAATCGCTTTGAATATATGGGGGAAAAAACAAAAATTAAGATTGAAGAAGCGATTTCAAAGCTGGGTTATCAACCCAATTACATCGCTAGAAGCCTAAAACAAAAGCGCACCTCTATGGTTGGAATCATCGTAGCTAACATCATGCATCGTTTCTCAACTGAAGTAAGCCGTGCGATAGAGGATTTTTTTCATAAGCATGATTTGCATGCAATCGTATGCAACGCCGATGATGACCCGTTGAAAGAAAAAAAATATATTGAAATGCTTAGGGCCAAGCAAGTGGATGGTCTGATTATTTTTCCGACAGGACACAATACCGATTTGTATAAAAGCATGATAAAAGAGGGGTACCCTGTCGTGTTTATGGACAGGAAGGTATCACACCTTGAAGCGTTTTCAGTTGTTACGGACAACTTGGAATCTACCTATCAGGCTATTAGGGAGCTTATTAATAGAGGAAATCAGAAAATCGCTTTTGCTGTCCAGCCTCTCACGATTAGCACACGAATAGAACGACTGGAAGGCTATAAAAAGGCATTGCTTGATTCGGGTTTCGAAATTAACCCTGACTTTGTTTTAGAAGCAAGTATTTCTGAAATGAAAAAGAGACTTGATAAACTTTTTTTATTAAAAGATCGACCTACTGCGCTATTTGCGGCGAATGATCGTGTATTTTTGGAGGTAGTAGAATTTCTCCAGATAAAAGGAATAAAGCTGGGTAGTGAAATTGATCTCATCGTATTTGATAATATACCTTTTGCTCATTTGATTGAGTCTCCCATATCATTCATTATTCAACCAGCCTTTGAAATGGGCAATAAGGCTGCAGAATTATTATTTGACCAAATTAATAAAACAGATGCGGGACCAAAAGAATTTGTTTTTCCAAGCAAGGTCCTATTCCGTTAACGTTTCCTCTAAAAAATAGTAAAAGCAATCGGAATTAACTGCCGATTGCTTTTATTATTCCATAATGACTAGGAACATTTTCGATTGAAAAACGCTTCCAAAAGCCTTATAATTTTATTTATAAACCGATTTAGTAAATCGATTTACTAAATCAAAAGGAGTTTGCAACATGAAAATTCAATTAGCATTAGACAGAATGGAAATCGAAGAAGCAATCCAATTAACAAGGTTGGTTGAGAGTTCTATTGACTGGATTGAGGTTGGAACTTCTCTAATTAAGGAATATGGCGTCAGCAGTATAAATGAATTAAAAAAGGCATTTCCCAAAAAGGTGATTGTTGCCGATATAAAAACGATTGATAATGCCCGCTATGAATTTGAAATGTGTTTTAATGCAGGGGCTGACGTGGCTACCGTAATGGGAGTGTCCCCTCTCGTTACAATTGCTACTTGTTTGGAGGTCGCGAGGCGTTTTAATAAAAAAGTCATGATCGATTTATTAAATTCCTCTGAGGAACAAAAACGAGCTTTATTGAAATATAGCGATGTTATTTTCTGTGATCATGTTAGTAAGGATGAACAAGAGGAATCAGGTTCACGCAATCCGGGGACGAGCGGCGGGGGTCTTTATGAAGATGACTCTCTTCAGATTGCCGTTGCAGGTGGAATCACTTTGGAGTCATTTGTGAACCTAAAACAAAAGATGAATCCAACTGTTGCGATTATCGGGTCTGCAATAACGAAAGCGGAAGACCCTGCAGCTACTGCCGCAAAATTTAAACAAATGATTTTTCAAATGAAAGGTGTGTAAGCATGAAAGTTATTCCGACAATTTTAAAAGAAATTGAAACAGTGCTTAATCATGTAGATCAAGAACAGCTTCAAGAATTCGCTATTCGTTTACATAAAGCAAAGCGGATTTTTGTAGTTGGAGAAGGACGGTCCGGTTTAATGGCTAAATCGTTTGCAATGAGGCTAATGCATCTTGGAGCAACTGTTTATGTTGTAGGTGAGACAATCACTCCTTCTATTGGAGAGGGAGATGTGTTAGTTGCTGTTTCCGGATCAGGAACAACGAAAAATGTTATTTGGACTGCAGAAAAAACGAAAACGATTGGCAACGAAGTATTAGCAGTTACAACTAATACAGAGTCATCTTTAGCTGCTGTTGCCGAAAAGTTTCTTCATGTACCTGCAGCCACAAAGTATCGCCATGAAAATGAGTTAAAAACGATACAACCACTGGGCTCTTTATTTGATCAATGTGTGCATATTCTTTTTGATTCAATCTGTCTTTTATATAGTGAGCTCAATCATGTGGACCATCAACAAGCTTTTAAGCAACATAGTAATTTAGAGTAGTAGCTAAAACAAGAGTTTTGCAGAGAAAGTGAGCTTGGCTTCTCACAGCTCACTTTTTTCTAATTGAATTTGTTAATAATTTCCGCCAAAATTTAATTGGAACGCAGTCTGGCATGGTAATCAAATATTTGTGCATTCACAACGTTAAGCGTTAAAATCCGAATATTACACTTACAATGTTTTTCTTCTTTGTTTTCTTTTTTTGTTTGCCTTGATCAAAGACTATTGATTCGTTTGAATGGGGGTCTTTTAGTTCATTAAACTGACTTTGAAGAGTTTCCAGGTGGTGAGTCAATTCTTTCACCTCGTTTTGCAGTTCTTCAATTTCACGGCGATGCTGTAGGAGTTGGTAGGAAGCGACTGAATCAGCTTTATCATAAAGGCGTAGTTCCAGCTCACTTACCTTTTTGGCTAATTTTTCAAAATCCTGGTTTTCTTCTGCTTGCTTAACAATCCCTTTTCGTGGCTTTTTCTCTTGCAATGGGGCAATTTCCTGCAGAATAGCACCATTTTGAATTTGTCCCTGTATTTTTTTTAACACTTCAATATCTTCATTATTAAAGAAATAATGGCCACGTTCATTCCGTTCCATCGGCAATTTGAGCTGTTTTACCCAGCGTTGTATGGTACTGGAGGATACCCCTAATAATTTTGCAACTTCACTTGTATTCATATCGAATCACCCCATTAATAGAATAGGTCATCAATCCGAGACTAAAGATCCGGCTTCTGAAATTAGGACCAGAATTTCCACCATTTCTTCTCTTTTGCTGCAGCAACATCCCTAAAGCTTGATAACATATTTTGAAAGGCAGCCTCTCTTCGACTTATATCATGGCGGTATTGTTCACGCTCTTCGACAAAGTGTTCACGATCCTTCGAAATTTCCTCAGTAAGACTGTAAATTTCTTTATTTGTGACATCAACATAATGAGCCAACTCTTCAGTTGTTTCGGATAGCTGCTGGGAAAGAGTATAAATTTCTTCAGATGTCTCAATCGAAACATTAGTAATACGGCTAGAAAGATACTGCAAAGAATCAGCAGTATGTTCAGATGATTTTTCAATCGTTTCCGTAAGTTCTTGAATACCGGCTTTTGTATTCTCAGTCGACTTATATATGGAGTCAGAGATGGACTTAACAGTTATTAAAGATCCCTTGGAAATCTCTTTTTTAACTTCGTCTAATACTTCTCTTCGTACGACACTACGGATTTCCGCTTTTACTTCATTTAAGAAATTATCCTTGTATGTATCCATCGCGTCGAAAAATTGATCAGCATATTTAATTGCGGCTTCGTCAGTTGGGATCCGGTCAACTTCATAGGCGGGAATAGACAAGGACGTATCAATTTCCGGTAATTCATCAACAGCTTCACTTTCCGGCTCAAGCGTCTCTTGTAGCCAATCCTTTATTACTTCTATACCTAGCTTATTTGCGTACATAAGTTTGATTTCATTAAGAAGATTAATCTCCCAATCTGTATAAATTCTGGCCCCTTGTTTGGTTCGGGGAATTACGAGTAATCCGTTAAGGTCTTTTTCCCACTGGCGGATTGTCCCTGGTGGCACCTTTATTTTTTTGGCAACCTCTTTCATTGCATAGGTTCGCATAAAGTTCAATCCTTTCTATATAAAATTCATAATTTTTTAATATCTTTGGATAAATAATTCAACATTCACTAGTGCATTTTCCTGCCACATGACAAAAGCTATCAAAACAAGACGGAAATCACGAAATAACAACATATTCTTCCAAATTGAGAACCAATGACGAAAAATATCAAAAAATTATTGAGAAAAGTGAAAAAAAAGTCTAAAATTTGAAGTGGATATTCTATGGAAAGAAGGGTCAGCATGTGGATAGCAGCAGCATTTGTGACAATGATTAGCTTTGGAACCAACAATTCTATATTTAAGTGGAGTACCGGCAGAGGATTATCGAAATTACATATTCAATTTTACTTTTATTTTGTTGCCTTTTTACTAACTTTTGGATTTAGTTTCTTTTATGGAACGACTCCTATTAATTTACTAACCATTTTGCTGGGAACGTTGATTGGAATTTTAAATGCAAATGGCAATATTCAAATGTCAAAAGCATTTGAAAATGGTCCGGCTAGCTTAACTTCACCACTAATAGGAACCAATGCTATTTTTCCAATTTTAAGTGCGGGAATTATTTTTCATGAAAAAATTACGATACTGCAATGGGTTGGAATCGTAGTCATGCTTGGATCTGCAATGGCCATCCAGTATTCACCCACTAAAAATCGGAAAACAAGTTATTTACCTTGGATGTTCCGTGTTTTATTGGCAATTTTGTCTTTTGGGCTGTTAGGAATATTAATGAAAACATCCTCCTACCTCCATATAAATTCATTAAACATACTGATCTCGATGTATGGAGGAGGCTCTGCCTATTTAGCTGTTTGTAGTTTGCTTCAGAAAGAAAAATGGCAAAAATCTGAAGCAAATGTCGGATCTTTAGTTGGAATAATTAGCATCCTGGGATATAGTGCTTATTTCTATGCCTTACAGGCAGGTACAGCAAGTATAATTTTTCCGATAGTTAGCCTAAATTGTTTAATAGTAGTCCTCGCCGGTTACTGGATTTTTAAGGAAAAGCTAAAACTTTATCAGGTTATTGGCGTTTTTTCAGCTCTATTGGGTATTATTTTTACAAAAATATAAAATATTTTTGGGTAGCCCTAAGTGGGTTTCCCGATAGAATTGACTGCTTTTAACACGTTTTAAGGATAAATATAGTTAAAATGTTATTCAGCCTTCTTCAATCAACGAAAGGGGCAGAATCATAATGCCCCTCACAGTTAGAGTATTAGCTAACAACCAGGGGCTTTTCTTTTTTAAAGGGTTTGCTAGCTATAGAAGTAGATTTTTTATTCAAAGCCAATAATAAAATCATTCCAATGATACAAACTGTACCACCCCATTGGAAAAATCCAAATGATTCTTTTAACCAAAAGACCGTTGTTAAAACAGCTGCCAATGGCTCTAAACAACCTAGAAGGCTTGTTTCTTTAGGTGAAAGACTTTTTAAGCTTTCTATATAGAACCAAAATGCAAACATTGTTCCGAATAGTATAACGAATACTAAGTATAAATAGGATTCTGTTGTTAAGCTTGTAAAGTCGATTTGCCAAGGTGGGTGGATAAAACTTAATGCAAAGCCACCGATAATCATAGACCAGCCAACAATGACAAGAGAATCGTATTGCTTTAGTAGAGGAACGGCATATAAAGTATAAAATGCTGATGATAGTCCAGATAAAACCCCCCAACCTATTGCAAGTGTCGGCACAGATAGCTGAGAGATGGAGCCGTTAGTTAATAAGAAATAGCAACCGACTAAAGCAAGCAAAACAGTTAACAAATCTCGTCGATTTAGAACAGTATGTTTGCGTAAAATTAAGTAAATGATTATCATTACTGGTGCTAAATATTGTAATAGCGTTGCAACAGCAGCATTACCATGTTTAATCGATGCCATATACGTGTATTGAACTCCAAGCATACCGATTAACCCAAAAATAATCAGTTCAACAGCTGTCCTTCTATTTTTCCAGACACCAAGTATCTGAGAACGGTCTTTTCCAAAAAATTGAACTGATAAAAGTAAAAAACCAGCTATGAGTAATCTAGTCGTTACAAGCCAATTTACATCAATTGCGGATTGTTGAAAAAGCTTTTGTGCGACGGTACCGCCAATTCCCCAAAATATTGCTCCCGTTATAACAAGAAATAATCCTGTTCTTCTCTTCATGAATGATTCTCCACCTTTAAATATAATAATAGTGTTATAATAAGTGGAAATTATCATTAAAAATACGCATATTGAACGGAAAAATATAAATATATTGAGGTGATATTTTTGCAGATAAAAAATTTCATGATTGACCAAAGTTTAAAAGAGCTGACCCAACATCGTACAGTCGTGTTACCGATTGCATGTTACGAAACAAAAATTAACCAAAATATACATGGATATATACCGCTTCATTGGCATGATGAAATTCAATTTGTTCTGATTGAAAAAGGTGAAGCAATCTTTCAAATAAATGAAGAAAAACTAGTGGTTCGAGAAGGCGAAGGGCTTTTTATAAATAGTGGCTGCCTGCATATGGCGAAAGAAAAGAATTATTCCGACTGTGTTTATATTTGTTTAAATGTTTCTCCTCATTTCGTTTTAACACAAGAACTCTATACAACCTTTGTATATCCCTATATTCAAGCGACTAATCTACCTTACCTATCCATAGATCCAAATAAGCCTTGGGGAAAAAATATTTTAGATGCCATTATAAAAATCAATCAATTAATTCATCAAAAATTACCCTGCTATGAAATCGACATTACCGTACAGCTAACGTTAATTTGGCGAAACTTAATCATTAATGGCTTTCAATTAGAATACGAACAGACGGAAATGGTAAAGAGTCATCGAATGAAGCAAATGTTAAATTGGATCCATCTCCATTATGCTGAAAAAATCATGTTAGACGATATTGCCCGAGCTGGTCAATTGAGCCGTTCCGAATGCTGTCGATATTTCAAACGAATTTTAAAGAAAACACCATTGAATTACGTAACCGATTATCGTATTCAAAAAAGCTTAAGTCTGTTGAAACAAGCAGACTCCAATGTTACAGAAGTAGCCTATCAAGTAGGATTTAATAGTACAAGCTATTTCATTGATAAATTCCGAAAGTCGTTGAACATGACACCATTATCATACAAAAAAAATAAAATGGATGATTGTTAAATTACTTCGAAAAACATTGATATATCAATAAAAAAAGCAATGAAATTATACAAGCAATCGACTCGATATATTTAGCGAAACCCGGGAGCCATAGCCTTGTATAAGCGAGCCGGATTCGAACAAAGGGGATTTATCCGATTCTCGTTTTGATCAGCTCCCTATAATTGTTTTGAAAAAATGATGGGATAATAAAATTCATAACTCGGGATGATTCAAAATAATACAGCATAGAAATAAATATAGGTTTTAAAAATTTTCCAACAAAATTTTGCATCATTTTATACTATGAAAATATTTTTTTTATGGTATAGTAATTAACGGAAATATATATAATCCGCTTTTATAGCGGTAGAGGTTCTAGCACCCCTCTCAAAAAAAACTAAGAGAAACAGTACTGCTTTCTTAGTGGTGCTGTTTTTCTATTTTAAGGAGAATGAAAATGATGGAAAATAGCAAAGCGCTTGTTGTGTTTAGCGGTGGTCAGGATAGTACGACTTGTTTATTTTGGGCATTGGACAGATTTAACGAAGTAGAAGCAGTTACTTTTGACTATAATCAACGGCATAGCCTTGAAATTGAGTGTGCCAAAAATATAACGAAAGAGCTTGGTGTAAGACACCATATACTGGATATGGCTCTTTTAAATCAATTAGCTCCAAGTGCGTTAACCAGGGATGATATTGAAGTGAAAGAAGGCGAAGACGGTGAACTTCCTTCATCATTTGTACCTGGAAGGAATTTAATCTTCCTATCCTTTGCGGGAATTTTGGCAAGCCAAATTGGTTCAGCCCATATTGTCACAGGTGTTTGTGAAACTGACTTCAGCGGCTACCCTGACTGCAGAGATATTTTTGTAAAATCCCTTAATGTAACATTAAACCTTTCAATGAACGCACAGTTCGTTATTCATACACCGCTTATGTGGCTAAATAAGGCAGAAACTTGGGGATTAGCGGATACTCTGGGTGCTTTAGATTTTGTCAGGGAAAAGACCTTAACTTGTTATAACGGAATGATTGCAGATGGTTGTGGAGAATGTCCTTCCTGTAAACTAAGGCAAAAAGGTTTGAATGAATACCTGAAAAATCGAAAGGAGTTTTAACTGCTATGTACGGTTTTCGAATTGTCGATAAACTCCAAAAAATTGATGAAGATATTCAAAAGGACCAATTAAAATATCATACTAAGAGGGTTTTGGTCAGCAAGGAGTTTACCTTTGATGCAGCCCATCATTTACACAATTATGAAGGAAAATGTAAAAATTTACATGGGCATACCTATCGAGTGATTTTTGGCTTAAGCGGATTTGTAGACGAGCGCGGGTTAATGATGGATTTTGGTGATATTAAAGAAATTTGGAAAAATGAAATTGAGGTTTATCTTGATCACAAGTATCTAAATGAAACTCTCCCTCCTATGAATACAACAGCTGAAAATATGGTTGTTTGGATTTATGAAAAAATGGCGTCGTCTCTTCAAAAGGAAGATAGACAGAAACAATATCATGGGGCGAGAGTTGAATTTGTGCGACTGTTTGAAACACCTACCAGCTATGCTGAAACCAGAAGGGAGTGGATGGAGTGTGAGTAAATTACCTGTGCTTGAAATTTTCGGTCCAACCATCCAAGGCGAAGGCATGGTTATTGGGCAGAAAACGATGTTTGTTAGAACCTCGGGCTGTGATTATTCCTGTAGCTGGTGCGATTCGTCTTTTACTTGGGATGGTACGGGAAAAGATGATACAAAAATGATGAATGCGGAAGATATATGGGAAGAATTAAAGGGCCTTGGTGGAGATGGGTTCTCTTTTGTGACCATTTCAGGTGGAAACCCCGCATTATTAAAAAACCTTAATAGCTTGATAGACCTTTTAAAGGAAAAAAATATTAAAGTTTGTTTGGAAACCCAAGGTAGCAAATGGCAGGATTGGTTTTTCGATATTGACGAATTAACGATTTCACCAAAGCCGCCGAGCTCTCGAATGGAAACTGATTTTGACGTATTAGATACAATTATTAAAAGAGTGGCCAACAAAAATTCGGAGAAACATGTCAGTTTAAAGGTTGTCATTTTCGATGATCAGGACTATGAATATGCAAAAAAAGTTTATCATCGCTATCCAAATGTTCCTTTCTTTTTACAGGTTGGAAATGAGGACATTACCACCACTGATAATGAAGAGTTAGTTAGAGGGCTGTTAAATAAATATGAATGGCTGATTGATAAAGTCATCGCTGACCATGAATTAACAAATGTTAAAGTTCTTCCGCAATTACACACCTATTTGTGGGGGAATAAACGAGGAGTGTAAGGTTAATGCTTATCCAATTTGGATAGGCATTTTTTGTTTAGGAAACAATAAGTAATATCTACATTTCTTTGAATAAAGTGAGGAGTTTTATGAAGAAGTTATGGATCTTTTGTCTTATAATTTTTGGAATTCCAGCACCTGTATTTGCTCAGCAAAAAGTGCCAATTTTGATTTATCATTCGATAGATGAATACAATGGTCATGGCATAAAGGAGTTATATGTAACACCCGAAAATTTTGAAAAACAAATGACATATCTCAAAGATCATGGGTATACTCTATTAACATTTGAACGATGGCAAGATATGAATAAAGTAAATAAACCTATTTTCATCACTTTTGATGATGGATATAAAAATAATTTGAACGCATTTTCTATTTTTCAAAAGCTGAAGACAGCGCATTTTCAACCAACCGGTACTATTTTTGTTATTTCAGACTTTATTAATCGTTCAAACCGCTTAGCAGAATCAGATATAAAAATGTTGGTTAACTCGGGAATTTTCTCTATCCAGTCACATACTGCTACACATCCTGATTTGACAAAAATTGAAGATTACCAATATGAATTGAAGGGGTCAAAGGAAAAAATCGAAAAAATATCAGGCAAACCTGTCATTGCTCTTGCTTATCCATACGGAAATTTTAATGACAGGGTTGTTAAAGAGACGATGAAATACTATCGTTTTGGGATTACTACGACGCCTGAACTATTTTCTGAACATGGCATAAAAAACGAACTTTTTTACATTCCTCGAATTTACGTGAAATATTCAACGACACTCAAAGATTTTGCAAAAGCTGTGAAGGGAGAATGAAGAAATATATTGGTAGGGAGGGGAATATGCTCTTTGATATACTCTTTGAAAAGGGGGAATTTTATAGAAGGGAGATAAAATACTAAATAAAACGGCCTTAAGGTTTTTAGAACATCATTTCCCTGAAACCTGTTATTTTGTTAAAAAACTAGTGGAATTTGCTCCTGAACTACAGAATGAAAGTATTCAATGTTCTTTAAGAAAACCATCTTTTAAATAAATTAAATTTAATTTGTCGTTGTTCGTGCTTAAAATCATAGCCACAAACTCAAACTCTTTGAGGTTGAAACCAGAGCAAATAAGCCCGAACAACTTTGATTTTCATTAATATATTAAACTATTCATTTTAAAAACTGATGACTAGTATGTTAACAATTTGTAACGATTTTAGTACAAATAGAACATCATTGAAAAATAGTAATTGATAAAACTTTGTAAACAGTAAGAAACTTTCATGTAATCAAACATCGCTATAATAAGGTAAGCGTAATAAAGACTTTTTTAGGGCAGGTGCTTGTATGGAAGAAACGATCGCAAAATCCTATTTGCAGAAGTCTCTGGAAGAATGGAAGGATGATATTTCCCTCGTGCTGGATGAAATTGCAAAAGAATATGACGAAGTAGCACAGGAATTGAAAGTATACTCCTACAAATATGGGATAACGAAGCAAGTAATCCAATCAACAGTTAACGAAGAGATTATCGAAAAAATTCGTCAAATGTACCATAAACCTTTTGAAGAAAGCTATAATCAGCTTAAGGAATACATACGCGATCTAGAAGAAAAAAGACGAGTATTTCAAATGTTTATTCAAAAGATTGAGGAAGTTACGAGAAAAGAATCCGCTAAGGTTTCTTAATTTAAGATAAAAGCAGTCTGACATATTTGTTCAGACTGCTTTTTTCATTGAGGAAAATCTACATCCGTGCAGACGGAAACAGCACCAAAGCACTTTGCATATATTGATTAGCAGGTAAAAAAGTGAGGTGAAAAAAATGATCACCGCAAAGATAGGCAGTAAAACCTATCGAATGTTTAATAATCTCGAAGAATATTTTGATAACTTTCGGGCCCAGGTCATTGGAATGAACCAAGAATTTGATTCTCCCTATGGGAAGAAGAAAATAATTTACGCGGATTGGACCGCAAGTGGACGGTTATATAGGCCAATTGAACAAAAAATTTCGGAGGTTTTTGGTCCTTATATGGCGAATACTCATACAGAATCAAATATTACCAGTTTAATGATGACAGGAATCTATAAACAATCAAAGAAAATAATTAAGGAACATGTTCATGCAGATGAAAATGATGTTGTTATCCTGGATGGATTTGGGATGACATCCGTGATGAATAAATTTCAAAGAATATTAGGAATCAGAGTTCCTGAACAAATGAAAGAGCGTTTGGAGCTTACCGAAAACGAACGGCCAATTATATTCCTGTCACATATGGAGCATCATTCTAATCAAACCTCTTGGCTGGAAACGATAGGTGATGTGGTCATTCTGAGTCCTGACTCTAAAGGAGAAGTGGATGTTTATCAGCTTGAACAGCTACTTCATCAATATAAGGAGCGTACAATTAAGATTGGTTCATTTACGGCTTGTTCCAATGTAACGGGAATACAGACTCCCTACTATCAACTGGCCAAAGTCATGCATCAACATGGCGGATTTTGTTTTGTGGATTTTGCAGCTTCTGCACCATATATATCCATTGATATGCATCCTAAAGATCCCTTGGAAAAGCTAGATGCCATTTTTTTCTCTCCTCATAAGTTTCTTGGAGGACCGGGGACAAGTGGTGTTTTAGTCTTTGATTCAAGATTGTATCGTAATAAAATTCCTGACCATCCGGGTGGAGGAACCGTTACATGGACAAATCCATGGGGTGAGCATCACTATTATTCTGATATTGAACTCCGAGAGGATGGGGGCACTCCCGGGATCCTTCAAGCAATCCGTATTGCACTTTGTTTAAATTTAAAGGACCTGATGAATGTTGAAAGAATTTTAAAAAGAGAAAAAGAATTATTAACCCTGCTCCTGCCAAATTTAGAAGCAATACCAAATCTGCACATTCTTGATGGGCATAAGAAGGACCGTTTGGGTATTGTTTCATTTTATATTGAAAATATCCATTATAATCTAATTGTTCGATTATTAAATGATCGGTTTGGCTTTCAGGTTCGCGGCGGGTGTTCATGTGCAGGTACTTACGGGCATTACCTCTATCATATTGACCAGCAAGCATCTAAGAAAATTACCAATAAAATCGATCAGGGAGATTTATCGGATAAACCGGGGTGGGTCCGATTTTCCTTACATCCTGTTATGACAAACGAGGAAATTTTACTTTTTGTAAATGCCATTAAGGAAATAACACTTAATATTGAGGAATGGAAAAAAGAATATATTTATGATGTGATGAGTAATGATTATTTTTATATACATCACATTAGAGAAGATATGGCACCGCTTTTCCGGTTTGAATGATATAAGAAAATGCCTATCCCAAGTCGTGAGGGATAGGCGTTATTTTAATGGAGATGAACAAAATTCATCAGTGCGGGAATCAATGAAAATCCCCAAAAGAATGTAATCCAAGCTGCAAAGATCATAGCAAGTGTTGAAAAAGTGGCTTCTTGTTCACCATATTCCAATGCTTTGTTCGTTCCAGACCCGTGTGCTGCCGTACCAAGCGCTAACCCTTTAGCAATCGGTGTTTTAATCGCTAACCCCTTAATTACCAACGGGCCAATAATACCCCCAATTATGCCAGTCATAATAACGAAGACCGTTGTTAAAGTGGGCAGACCGCCAATCTCCTTCGATACTTCAATTGCAATAGGAGTAGTAATTGATCTTGGTAGAATACTCAATATGAAATCCGGTTTTAAATGAAGTAATTCGGAAAGACCGAACGACGAGAAAATGGCAATAAGTGTACCACATGTAATGCTAACCAGTATGTTCCCGATATATTTCTTTACTAAATGAAAATGTTTATATACTGGAATGGCAAAAGCTACTGTTGCAGGTCCTAACATATATGTCAACACTTTAGATGCATGCAAATATTCATTCGCTGACACGTGAAAAGAACTTAACAATCCAATTAGAGCAATTGGTGCTATTACCAAGGGATATAAAAATGGATACGACCATTTTGTATAGGCTTTTTTACTTATCCTATATGCGAAATAGGTTGCGATTGTAAATAAAACCATACTCATAGGGCACTACTTTTCTTTCTATTATAAAGCTTCTCAGAAATAAAAGCCGTCGTACCCATAACAATTAACGTACTAAAGCCTATTAAGAAAACCATTTCAACACCTTGTATACCTAAAATTTCTTTGTAATTGACAATACCCACAGCAGAAGGAACAAAGAAAAGAAGCAATTCAGCTAAGAGCCATTTTCCGCCTTCCTCTACCCATTCAAGTTTTATGATATTAAGCATTAAAGCTAGGAATAATAGGATTAATCCAATCATTGAAGCAGGAATCGGCACATTCACAACTGATTTGATGCCAACTCCTATTAAAAGAAAAAGATTAATAAATAATATCTGAATTATGATTTTGAACAACTTCATCGTAACAACCTTCCTATGATAGAAAAGAGCTCAAATGGCTCCTCATGTAAATTTATATAAGTAATGTTACGCTGGATTTGGTTATTCGTAAAATACATAATTAGAATAAATAAGATAACTTTTAGTTATAATAAAAAAATTGCTTTTCATTTAAGATATAGTTTATAAGGGTGTGCCCGGCGTATGAAATGTAACGATCTTTTTTTGTAATTACAGCAAGCTTCCAAGGAATCGCCGGTCGCAGTCTAATAATTTTAATATCAGGATTCATCACGCGATTACAAATGGACTCAGGAAGGGCTGTGACACCAAGATTCGCTGCCACCATTTCAGACATTAAGTCCCACTGCGAGCTTTTGAATAAAATCTTTGGCTCAAATCCCTGATTGATAAATTCGTCACGCATGATTTGATATAAAGCAAATTCCTCATTATAAAAAATAAATTCTTCATCCTTTAATTCATATAATTCAACGAATTCACGTGCGGCAAGCTTGTGCTTGTGATGTACCAACAATTTCATTTCCTCTTCAACAATGGGGTAAACATCAAATTTTTGTTCTTCAATAGGAAGGACAGCTACCCCTAATTCAAATTCACCTTCCTCGACACTTTTTACAACCCTGGCTCCACCGTATTCCGTGATATTGATATGAACATTTGGAAATTGTTGATGAAATTTTGCAATTACCTTAGGAAAGAAAAGACTCCCAATAATGGGCGGTAAACCGATATGAATTTGACCTCGTGAAAGGTTCGTTATGTCGTTTAAAGTAGTAGACATTTCTTCTATAAGCATCATCATCCTTTGTGCATAATCCAATACAATCAAACCGGCATCTGTAATATCACTCGTCTTATTTGTGCGGATAATTAATGGCATCCCCAATTCATCTTCAAGCCCCTTGATCATCTTACTGAGGGCTGGCTGCGAAATATGAAGGGATTCCGAGGCTTTGGTAATACTTTTATATTTCGCCACTTCCATAAAATACTTCAGTTGCCGAATTTCCAATATAAACACCTCCAAATGCTACGGCTTATTATAATCGAAAAAATTGAAAGGAGGTATAACCTTATCTTAAATTGAAACTCAATTATTAAATCCATTCTTCCTATATGTAGGCAACGCCTGACAATTCTCCGCATATGCTAAAAGAAAAAAAGGTGGGAAATCATGATTCATACAGTAAAGCCCGGTGAAACGCTTGCTTCTATTGCCGCTAATTATCGGGTTAACCTGCACCGCCTCTATGCTGCAAATCCGGGGATAGGTCATTTGTTCGTGGGACAAAAAATTCAAATTCCGGGACTGCCTGAACCTGATACCATTCCTTATTCTATCCAAATTACAGTAAGAAAGCGCAGACTTGCGTTATATAAAAATGGAGGACTCGTGAAAATCTTTCCAATCGCTGTAGGAAAGATGTTAACAAATACACCGACAGGAGAATATGTAATTGTTAATCGGCAATTGAATCCCGGTGGTCCCTTTGGGGTAATGTGGCTTTCACTCTCAAGACAGGGTTATGGGATTCATGGTACGAATGATCCAAGTTCGATAGGCAAGGCAGTTTCACATGGTTGTGTGAGAATGTACAATCGGGATGTACTTCAGCTGTCTGAGATAGTTCCAAATGGAACTAGAGTGATCATTCAACAATAGATTTAAAACAAAGAGACCCTCTCTGAGAAATTCAGAAGGGTGGTTCTTTGTTTTACTTCCTTTTGGCTTTTTTTAATATAATCCAAGAAAAATTTTTCCAAAAGATTTTATTGAGCAAAATAATAGATTGAATCTATATGATCTAGGTGGAACTGCTTCACAAATTACTGAAACAATTTTAAAATAAGTATAAGCTTAGAAAATTGACTGATTCATTTTAAATCGATTGAATAAAGTAAAGCTCTCTGCAAAGGAGAGCTTACATTTTTTATTTAAAGCAACCGTAAATTCCATTCTTTTGATAGATATGTAAGAAGCTTAACTCCGGCTGTACTATTGCCGTGCTTATCTATGGCAGGACCATATAGACCTATGCCCCAGCTGGTTGAGCGATTATTTAACACCCTTGCACTTGGTGGGATCGCTGCCAATATTCCTCCTGAGACACCACTTTTGGCTGGAATCCCGACAAAGGCCGCAAATCGCCCTGAATAGTCGTACATACCGCATGTTAACATTAACGTCTTTGTTAAACTGGCTATTTCAGGTGAAAACAATAACTCGCTAGAATAAGGATGGATACCATCTCGGGCTAAAATCAAACCAATTTGTGCTAATTCAGAGACAGTCATTTCGATGGAGCAAAGTTTTAAATATACCTCCATAGCTTCTTCCACATCACATAGGAGGTAGCCGGTTTCCTTAAGCCAATAGGCAAGTGAACGGTTGCGATTTGCTGTTTTCCACTCTGATAAAAAAACGTCCTCATTTATCATAGGTTTTCTGCCAATCATTTTTTCTAAAAACGATAATAGTGAATCAATTTTTTTAGTTGGTGAGTCACCTGGAAGTAGGGAAGCAACCGTAATTGCTCCAGCGTTTATCATTGGATTAAACGGTCTACCTGGATGGCTTAACTCTAAGCGGAAAATTGAATTAAAGGCATCTCCGGTCGGTTCCACATCCACATACTCCAATACAGATGGTATTCCTCTTGTTTTACAGGCAAGAATAAAGCTAATGACCTTAGAGATGCTTTGCAGAGTAAAACTTTTTTCAGCATCCCCTGATTTTATAAAAGTTCCTTCTGAAGATATCATACAAATCCCGAGATCATTGGGGTCAGCTTTTTTTAAGGCCGGAATATAACTGGCAGTTGCTCCATTTGCTGTATAGTTTTTAAATTCTAAAACCATTTCATCAAGCTGTTGTTGCTTGGAGATTATTTCGTTAGGTAACATATCCTTCATAGATCTTGGATCCTTTCTGAATCAACAGTCTAATTTATTATTAGTAAAATAGCATTTCTTATTATACCGAAGCTGCATTTTTTATCATAATTCAAACTGAAAAGGAAAGGAACAGTTTTATTATTAGTAAAAGTATTAAAATGATTAAAAAGGCAGGGCAGAATCATCCCGCCCTGCCTTTTTAATCATAAATTATTCTGCTTTTGCTGCCTGAATTTGTAGATTAATTTTTACTTTATCCCCAACAAGGACGCCGCCGGTTTCTAAAGCAGCATTCCAAGTTAATCCATAATCAGAACGGTTTATAGCACCTGTTGCGCTGAAGCCTACCTTTTCATTGCCCCATGGATCTTTACCTTGACCTTCAAATGTGACAGCGAAGGTTTCCGGCCTCGTTGTCCCGCGAAGAGTTAAATCTCCGGTAACGTTATATTCACCATCATCTGTTTTTTCAATGTTTGTTGAACGGAAAGTCATTGTTGGGTAATTTTCTACATCGAAGAAATCTGCAGAAACTAAGTGAGCATCGCGATCTTTGCTGCGAGTGTCAACACTTGAAGTTTCAATTGTGAATTCAATAGTTGCAGTTGTTAAATCAGTTGGATCTGCTTCGATTGTTGCATTGAAGTTATGAAAAGCACCTTTCACATTTGCAATCATCATATGACGAATAGAAAAATCTACACTGCTATGTGCGGCATCAATTGCCCATTTAGTTTTTGTCATTTTGTTTCTCCTCCAATTGAGATTGTTTGGAATTATTTATCTTGAAATCGAAATAACTTAATTCAAGATAAAATATATGTTGTGTGTAACCTTATTGTCAATTATTTTTATTACTAATTTTTATAATCTTTTTCCCTTTAAGAAAAAGAATGAAAAGACCAATAAATCAAATACTACCAATATTAATTAATAAGGAATGGGAAATGACTATGAAGAAAACAAAACGGAATTATATTCCTTTTATCGTTTTATTAGTAATCCATTCAATTCTATTAGGATTTTCCTTTTATAAAAGTAAGAATAGAAAATCATTATTCGCACTGTTAATGTCGAATATAGGATTTGCCTATCTTTTAGAATACTTTGTTTTAAACATATTTAATGCCTATATTTATAAACCAAAAATATTGAAAAAAAATTTTTTGGATAATAATTTTGGGGCGATTTTATCTCAAGCCATTTTTTTACCTTTTACTGCTGTTTTTTTATCCGTCTTAAATTTAGGGTGGAAAGGGAAATTGCTGGCAAGTATTTATTTTTCCGGGGTAGAAAAATTATTCTTAAGACTTGGGGTCTATAAGCACAATTGGTGGAAAACTTCCTATACATTTTTTCTAATTCCTTTTTATTTTAAATTGAGTGATTTATGGTTTTACTATCTTTCTAAAAAAAATCCGCTTGTAAGATTTATTTCACTTTTCTTTATGATCCTGGTTTCAGAAGCAAATTTATTATTTATTTTAACGGTCCTACGGAAGGTAAGGTTTGGAATAGGGAGGTACCATAGTTGGTCAGAACACTTTATTATGGTGCCGTTATATTCTATTTCACTTTCTGTTTTCGCAGCATTTTCATTAAGGAAAAAAAATAGTTGGAAGGCAAAGTTGAAGGTGTTGTTTTTCGGAGTTAGTCATAGTGAGTTATTAAGAAGGATGGGGCTTCTTGAAATTAAATTAAAAATATCGGATTATATCATACCCCGTATCATAATGATTAATCTTTATGGGAAATTTAGAGATTGGGTATACGGAGAAGGTAAAAGGGAATATGAAAAAAACAAAGAAGTGCAAAAGAGGGGAGATTAAATTAAAAACCTAAAATTTGCTTATTAATAAAATAAAAAAACGCCCGTGAGGCGTTTTTTGCAATCATTATTGATATTGAAGACACTTCGTGATATGATAAAATTTGGTCTAATTAAATTTGTTTATTAATATAATTTTCCTATATTAACCTTATCATATTCTATCTTGGTTGTCAAACAATAGGACTCAAATTATTCGGGAGAGTGGACAAATGAGTGATTTACAAAATAGAGACCGGCAAATGGAGCAAGAACGAGTCAGGTTAATTGTAAAGGAGATAGTTAAAAAGGTAAATAAGCTTGAACAGAATGCAGGTAGGGTAGTTTCAGATGTGCTGGAGCTTCGGAAAACGTTTTGGCAGGATGTAACAGTCAATGTAGATGACCCGGATGATATGACCGAAACGGCAGCAAGTATTAAACAACAGGCTGAGCTCCTATCAGAACGTGAACGGACGCATAGACAAATGAATAAGGAACTTAAAACGTTGGAGCGATTAAAATTTTCCCCTTACTTTGGTCGAATTGACTTTTTAGAAAACGGAGAAAAATCAGCCGATCAAGTGTATCTGGGAATCGCTTCTTTTATGGACGAGGCTGACGAAAACTTTTTAATTTATGATTGGCGCGCTCCAATTTCAAGTCTTTATTATGATTTTCCCCCGGGTCCTGCACGATATAAAACGCTGGATGGCATGATTGAAGGAGAAATGAAATTAAAACGTCAATTTCTTATTAGGTCTTCAGAAATAAAAGGTATGTTTGATACAGGTGTAACCATAGGCGATGAAATGCTTCAGGAAGTACTTGGGAGCAACGCAAGCACACAAATGAAAAGTATTGTCGCCACGATTCAGCGTGAGCAAAACCAAATTATCCGAAATGAACGCAGTAAGCTGCTTATCGTCCAAGGTGTAGCCGGAAGCGGAAAAACTTCAGCAGCATTGCAACGGGTTGCTTATTTGTTATACCGCTACCGTGACACATTAAAGTCAGAAAATATTATGCTTTTTTCACCTAACCCGTTATTTAATAGCTATGTTGCCACTGTGCTCCCTGAATTGGGGGAAGAGAATATGCAGCAGGCAACGTATATGGAATATATAACTCAACGTTTAGGGAATGAATTCCATGTCGAAGACGCTTTTACTCAAATGGAGTATTTGCTTACAAAGAAAGAAGACCAGACTTATGCCGTAAGAGTCAATGGCGTTCGTTTTAAGGCAAGTCTTGAATTTAAGAAAATGATTGATCAGTATGCAAAAAGATTGTCCAATGCAGGTGTAATTTTTATAGATTTAACTTTTAGAGGGGAAGTTTTAATCTCCAAAGAGACAATTCATGATTATTTTTATTCATTAGAAGAAAGCAACTCTATTCCGAACCGGATACAGCTTGTGAAAGAATGGCTATTAAGAGAATTAAAGAGAAGAGTTAAAAAAGAACGTTCAAAAAGTTGGGTGGAGGAAGAGGTACAATTTCTTGAAAAAGAGGAGTACTTGGAAGTTTTCAAGAAAATGCAGGAAAAGAATCGTTTTACTGAAAATACGTTTGATGATTTTGCACAGGAACAAAAACTTCTCGCTGAAATGGTCGTGAAGGAAAAATTCAAACCCCTTTTTGCCAAAGTCAAAAGGTTAAAATTCATCGACATGTTGGGTATCTACCTTCAATTTTTTAAGGAGAATGAAAAAAAACAGCTTAGACTCCAGGACAATTGGGAACAGATTTGTATCCAAACAGTGAAAAAGTTAAATAAGATGGAAATATACTACGAGGATGCTACACCATTCGTTTATTTACAAGATTTAATAAGTGGACGTAAGTCAAACACATCAATCCGTCAAATATTTATTGATGAGGCTCAAGACTATACTCCGTTTCAATTTACTTTTATACAAAGGCTGTTTCCCTATAGTAAAATGACCCTCCTCGGTGATTTTAATCAAGCGATCTTTTCGGGTGCAACAGGTGCTGAGACTGTTTTAACGGATCTTGAAATCAAAGGGGAAGATGTTGAATCATTTGTTTTAACAAAAACATACCGCTCTACAAAAGAAATTGTCGAATTCACCAGTGCTTTAATTGAAGGCGGTGAAAAAATTGAGCCGTTTAACAGGCCGGGTAGAAAACCAACTGTCACCAAAGTGGAACCTATAATGGTAAATAGTTTCGTACTCGCTAAAATCAAGGAATTTCAGGAAGATGGTCATCGAACAATTGCTGTTATTTGTAGAACAGTAGAAGAAAGTAAATTTGCCTACGATGCTCTTAAAAATGAAATTCGTCTTCATTTAATTGAAAAAGGAACCATCTCCTATGAAAAAGGAATCCTTGTAATTCCCTCGTATTTGTCAAAGGGAATAGAATTCGATGCCGTCATCCTTTATGATAGTTCTCAATATAAAAATGAAAGTGAACGAAAACTATTTTATACTGTTTGCACAAGGGCCATGCACGAACTTCATATGGTTGCAACAAACGGAATTAGTCCCCTGATGGCAAATGTATCAAAGGAATATTATGGAATAAAAGCCGTAAAAATAAATTCATAATAAGAATAAAAAACAGCTGCCAATGGCTGCTGTTTTTTATGTTTAACTTAATAGGAAAATGGAATCTATCTATTCACTTCTTCCATTGTTGCTGAACTTGTTCATATGCAATACGTAATATTTCTTCATCCGATGTATTTGCTTTGGTTATGACATTTGTTAAATAACTTTTTCCTTCGTAAGTCACCTTTACATTCACTTGTACCATTAAAATCACCTTTCTCTACATTGAAGATTATTTTTCTTTGCAGCTCCTAATTAATACACAACATTTCATCCTATCCATAAATTGCGAAAACTATGACTAGAAAACGAAAACTTTAAAATAATTCTGATCTAATTTGTTATAATGGTTTCAAATAATCCATGGGGGAAAAACAATATGCCTATGTATTTTGAAGGTATTACAAATGAAACACTTTATATTGCGTTAGAGATCATCAATTCAAACCATGAATACAATACTTTTGAAAATGGTAAGGCGATTAGGAATATAAATGATATAGATGGAGAGTTTATTAATCCTCTTTCCACTAGTTCTTTCATCAAACTTGATGACACCTATATCGGCTTGATTGATTATTTAATGGAAAATCCTAATGATCATTATCCGTGGCTGGGGCTTTTAATGATCCATAGGGATTACCAAGGGTATGGATTTGGTGCAGAAGCTTATGCGCTTTTTGAAAATGAAATGCTTGAACGAGGTATTAAACATGTTCGGATCGGTGTATTGAAAGAAAATACAAAAGCACATTCCTTTTGGAAATCACTTGGCTTTGTTTATTACAAATCTTCAGTATGGAAATATGGCAATGAAATTTTATGTTATGAGAAACAATTAGGATAAAAAACTTCAAAAAGGAAGTTTTAAACTTCAATTAACATAAATTCCTCTGCAAATTTTTGGACTTCGTTTTTGTCCAGTTTGTTCTTTTTTAATAATGATTCGGCTAGCACTAAATGGGGCTGAACGGCAACAATCCTTTTTAAATCCCGAAGTGACACATCGCCATTCAACAATTGAATGGCTTTTTCTCTTATGTCTTGACTCTTAGCAGAATGGAATAGGAGAAATGCAATACAAGTAACTTTATCCACAGGAATCCCCCTCAATCAAGAATCGAACATTTGATTATAAATTCGACAGAAATTTAAATTTTCCTGCTAATTATCTGAATATTTTTAAATAAATATGACAAATGGTGGTATTTTTTTCTTTAAAAATATTGGACTAATGATATAGTCATTATCAAGCTTCTTTCCGAGGTGGAAAATTTCATAATAAATCTAATTATTTAAAAAGGAGACTCTATGTTAAAAATCCATCATTATACAGTGAAAGTAACGTTGAGAGGGTTATTTTGTTTTATAAATAACTGCGCTGGAAAACTATTTTCTTTAGATGAACTGCAAATGAGATATTTGAAATTCTTTAGCCTTGATGTAAATCATCAAGGTTTTTTTGTATGGGAATAATTTCCTATCAACTATAAGTTGAAAGATGGTAAAATAGGATTATACCTAAAAGTTTTTTGACCTTTTCATAGATTTAGGAAATTTGCTTGGTGATTTATTTTATTTTTTAATTATATTTTACTGAAAATTCAAATAAATTAAAATAAGAGAATGATCTTGGGGGTGGTAATGGATGTTTGAATACAAAGGAGATATTCTAACAGGATTTAAGGAGATTGCATCTATTTCAAAAAAAGGTTATTCCGTTAACGATGTCTTTTTTGAAAGCCCTTTCAAAGGGAGGGTTCCTGCCTATTTAATTGTTCCTGATATAGCTTGCTCACATCCGGCTATCATTTATTTGCATCCGGGACAGGGAAGCCGCGATTCTTTTTTAAAGGAAGCTGAACTCCTTGCCGCAAAAGGATTTGTGTCGCTATTGATTAATGCCCCTTTTATACGTAAGGAGAAAACACAGGAAATACATGAAAAACAAAATTTAGCTAGAACCATCGAAGTACTGGCGGATATAGAAAAATATATTCAAACGATTATGGATTTACGAAGAGGGATAGATCTACTCTGTGATCTGGAATGTGTTGACGAAAACCAAATTGCCTTTGTCGGTCACAGCTTCGGTGGTACCTGGGGTGGAGTTTTGGCAGGTATTGAACATAGAATCAGGACATACATCTTGATCGCAGGTTATCCAAAAGCCTCCGAATGGCATTTAACAAGTGAACATCCCATGGCTGCAATAATTCGCAGCTTCCTAACTCCTGAAAGATTTGAGTATTTTATCGCAAATTTGGAAAAGTTAGATGCGATTCACTACGTGAAAAATGCTACCCCGTCATCCATCTATTTTCAATTTGCTAAAAATGATGAATATATCAATCAAGACCAGTCAACCTCATATTTTTCAGCAGCAAGTTCTCCTAAGAAAATCTCTTGGTATGATACAGACCATCTTTTTACAAATTGTGAATCTGCTTTTCAAGACCGTCTTGAGTGGCTTAATGAGCATATTGTCTCAGAAATTGCCAAAATTTCGTAGGAATCATATTAAGCAAAATAATTTTACATTCTAACGCTAATATTTGTTGGTATTGCTTATTTGGTATAATATTTTATATAATATTGAAGGGATAAAAGCAAAACATTAGTACCGTAGAATTTTCCTTTCGTCCCAAATGGGATGGAAGGTTTTTTTATACGTAAGATTTAGGAGGTCTATACATAATGAAACAAACCTTAATTAAGGATTTGTACAGAAATACAGAAAACTTTGTCGATCAAAAGGTCCAATTATCAGGGTGGGTCCGAACCGTTCGTGATTCCAAAACCTTTGGTTTCATCGAATTAAATGATGGCAGCTTTTTTAAAGGCGTGCAAATTGTATTTGATGAACAATTGGAGAACTTCAAGGACATAGCAAAGCTACCAATTAGTTCTTCCATTAAAGTGGAAGGAGATTTTATTCACACCCCGCAAGCAAAGCAGCCGTTTGAAATTAAAGCGACACAAATTATGCTTGAAGGGACTTCAAACGTTGACTATCCATTACAAAAGAAAAAACACTCGTTTGAATATTTAAGAACAATTGCCCATTTAAGACCTAGAACCAATACATTTTCGGCAGTTTTCCGCATCCGTTCTCTCGCTTCATATGCTCTGCATAAATTCTTCCAGGATCGCGGATTTGTTTATGTTCATACGCCGATTATCACCGGAAGTGACACTGAGGGTGCGGGAGAAATGTTTAGAGTGACAACTCTGGACATGGACAACCTTCCTAAAAATGATGAAGGAAAAATCGATTCCACCAAAGACTTTTTCGGTAAGGAATCGAATCTTACAGTAAGCGGGCAGCTGAATGCCGAAGCATTCGCATTAGCCTTCCGCAATGTTTATACATTCGGCCCTACATTCAGAGCTGAAAACTCCAACACAGCACGACATGCGGCTGAATTTTGGATGCTTGAACCTGAACTTGCTTTTGCTGAACTACCGGATATTATGGACCTTGCAGAAGATATGGTGAAGTATGTCATTGGTTATGTTTTAGAAGAAGCCCCTGAAGAAATGAACTTCTTTAACAGCTTTATTGAAAAAGGCTTACTGGATCGTCTAAATAATGCCCATACTGCTGATTTTGGCCGTGTCACTTATACAGAGGCAATCGAATTGTTAAAAAATTCAGGAGAAAAATTTGCCTATCCAGTTGAGTGGGGACTCGACCTTCAAACAGAGCATGAACGTTACCTGTGCGAAAAAGTCTTCCAAAGACCGGTATTTGTGACCGATTATCCAAAAGAAATAAAAGCTTTTTATATGCGCTTAAATGAAGATAACAAAACTGTTGCGGCAACTGATTTACTGGTGCCGGGAATTGGAGAATTGATTGGCGGAAGTCAACGTGAAGAGCGCGAAGACATTTTGGCCGGTAAAATTACCGATCTTGGTATGAATGAGGAAGATTATTGGTGGTACCTTGAATTAAGAAAATACGGCGGCACCAAACATTCAGGCTATGGCATTGGTTTCGAACGCTTAATTATGTATTTAACAGGTATGTCTAATATTCGTGATGTAATCCCATTCCCAAGAACACCTGGAAATGCTGAATTTTAATTTTTGATAATAAAAGTTAAAAAGACAAGAAAATCAATTCGCTGAATTGGTCTTCTTGTCTTTTTGCAAATTCTAGGGATTTTGTAACTCTTCTTCGAAAAAAAATGTCCCTGGATATTCCTTAACAATGTAAGAGTATCTTTTCATGTTTTTTACATATTGCCATTTTAATATGGTGACTTCCTCACCAGTTTCTTTAATATTCACAATTTGACCATTTTTGTAGCGGTTATTTACGCTCCTCAATTTGACACCCCTTTTTTTCATTCCTTTTAAGTATACCACAAAATGATGAAGCAATTATTTTACGAATAAAAGATTTCATGCTTATTGTGTCCATTTCTGAATTTCCTCGAATGTGAAAGCTGATAATTTTTATTTAGTATATAAATACTTGAGTAATACTTGATTAAAATTAATATTAAGCTAAATAATTTTAATTATTTTCGTTGAAATAATGAAAAATTTTAATTTAATTATTTAATTATTGAATAATGTGTTGTGTAATTTGGTTAAAGATGGAAGGGAGAGTAATATGGCTTATCCACTAATATCAAATTGCCCGGTTTGCAGCAAACAATTAAAAATTACTAAGTTACAATGTACCAATTGCCAAACAACAGTGGAAAATGAATTTGAACTATCTAAATTTGCATCTCTAGGTCAGGAGCAGCTTCATTTTATCGAAGTTTTTCTAAAATCTCGCGGAAACATAAAAGAGGTTGAAAAAGAATTGGGAATATCCTATCCAACCGTACGCGGGAAATTAGATGACATTATTTCTTCCCTTGGTTACACGTCAAATAAGAAAACTGAAGTCGATAAGAAAAAGGTTGTTTCGATGCTTGAAAAAGGTGAAATAACTGCGGAAGAGGCTATCCAATTATTGAAAGAGGGGGAATTGTAAATGAAAGATGAAATTACAAGAGTTTTAACGATGGTCGAGGAAGGAAAGCTAGATAAGGAAAAAGCGACTGAATTGATCAATGTGTTGCAAGGTAAAGATAAAGAAATTCTGCTAAATAAAGAAACTCCATACATCAATAAGATTCTTAAAATTAGAGTTACCTCTGAGGTCGGGGACAATGTAAACGTTAATTTACCAATTAAACTGGTTAAAGCCGTTTTAAAAGTGGGAACAAGCATTGCTGAGAAAATCCCGGAAGCTGAAAAATATGTAAAGGATATAAATATTGATCTGCTAATTGAAGCCATTGAAAACGAGGTAGACGGACAGATTGTCGATATTACCTCGGCCAAAGGCGAAAAAGTATTCGTTATCATTGAGTGACGCCAATGATAATGGTGAAAATTAGCACGAAGGATAGAAAATTTATCGTTCCTATCCCTTACCCTCTCTTAAACATGTTAAGTGGTCTTCTTACATCAAAAAGGATGATAAGTTATGCCAACAAAGCGATCGAGAAAGACGGGAAATCTTTTAAAGTTCCGCAAATAAATAGGAAAGATTTTAAACCATTATTGAAGGCCCTTTTGGAAAATAAAGGATTAATTTTAGTTGATACCAAATTAAATGATGGAACAAAGGTTACAGTCAGGTTATAAAGCATTATTCCGTATTAGGGATAATGCTTTTCTCAATTTTATTTTAAAAATTTTTTAAAAAAGATATGGTATCCTTGTCTAAAGAATATTTAAATTGAAATTTTGTCCCATCGAATTTCTAATAGATGGAGGAAGAGATGAAAATATTAATCGTTGAAGATGAAAAGGCGCTTTTAGAAGGAATCGCTCATATTTTATACGAGGAAAAGTACTATGTAGATACCGCCATGAATGGTTTCGATGGACTGCTCTTAGCAAAGCAAAACATTTATGATGCTATTATCCTTGATATTATGCTACCTGAACTCGATGGTTTCTCGGTTTGTAAATCATTGAGAGAAAATTCCATCAAGACTCCGATACTTCTTCTTACAGCAAAAGATAGTGTAGAGGACCGTGTAAAAGGTTTGGATTTTGGGGCGGATGATTATTTAATAAAACCATTTGCGGCGCCTGAATTACTGGCAAGAATTCGTGTCCTTCTCCGTGGTAAGGGAGACAATCATGAAAATGAACTTATTTATGGACCAATCAAACTGAATGAACAAGAGCGTGATGGATATATATATAATCAAAAGCTTCAATTAACGATAAAAGAATATTTATTATTGGAGTTTTTAATCAGAAACAAAGAACAAATCCTGTTAAGGGATCAAATATTTAATCGTATTTGGGGATTTAGTTCTGATACTGGCTTAAATGTAGTAGATGTCTATGTACACCATCTTCGAAAAAAAATGGGGACCTTTCACGGTGACCATTTTATTAAAACGGTTCGTGGAATTGGCTTTATGCTTAAAGGGGACGATGAGGATGTTCAGAAAAACTAAACTAAGACTTGTGTCTTTGTATACATTCGTTTTCTTTATTATTTTGAGCGTCTTAGGGTTAAGTGTTTATTTTTATATGGATCGAAAATCGTATTCTACGAATGATGATAGGCTTTTATTAAAAGCGGACAGCCTTATTAAGAATAATGGAACGCCGGTACCTGAGGAAACGGAAAGAGAATCTGAACGAAGAGTTTCTTACCTTTATTGGGATAAAAAAGGTGGAATTATAAAAAGTGATCCTCCAAATGTTTTTTCTCAAAAAGATCTAAGAAATTTAATGCCAAAGAAAACGACAGAACATTTAAGAACACAATCAATTGATGGTCATTTTTATCGGATATTAACCATAAATGGAAATAAAATTAACAAATTAAGTATGAAAAAAGTCACGGCCATTGAACTGGTTTATAATATTGACCCTGAAGTAACTATATTAAAAAATCTGCTTGAAATGATTGGATTAGGTAGTGCCGGTGGTTTGATTTTATCCTATTTTGCGGGTCTTTTCCTTGCAAGTAAGTCCCTTGTTCCGATCCAAAAATCATGGGAAAAGCAGTCACAGTTTGTGGCTGATGCTTCGCATGAACTGCGTACACCATTATCAGTGATTCAAACCCATTTAGAGCTGCTATTTCGGCATCCGGCTAATACCATTGAACAGGAAAGCGTAACGATTTACAAAAGCTTATCAGAAGTAAAACGAGTAAATAAATTAGTCGAGGACTTGTTAACCTTAGCAAGGACAGATTCAAATGAACAATTAATAATTTCTCAATGGTTCGCGCTTGACGAGATGCTTCAATTGATTGTAGAACAATTTGAACCTATCGCAGAAATGAAAGAAATTAATATAGAAGAGAGAATAGAAAGAGATCTTCAATATTTTGGTGATAAAGACCGACTCCACCAACTGCTTGTCATTCTTGTAGATAATGCCATTAAATATACGGCAAGTGGAGGAAAGGTTAGTATTATTTGTATGAATGCAGCAAATTTAATTCAGATAATAATTAAGGATACCGGAGTCGGAATTCCTGAACGGGATCTCCCCCACATATTTGACAGATTTTATCGAAGTAATAAAAGTAGAACACGAGCAGAAGGCGGAACAGGACTGGGATTATCTATAGCAAAGTGGATTGTAGAAGCACACCATGGCCATATAAATGTTGAAAGTAAATTGAATGAAGGTACCAAATTTACGATAAAACTTCCATAAAAAGAACGTTTGTAGGGATATCAATAGAAAAAATAGCACGCAATTTGCGTGCTATTTTTGTTAGGATATATTAATTGTTTAAATCACATTTCTGTAAAGGGATAACCTTTGTTTTTTTCGTAAATTTATAGCCAAGCCATATAATAAGGAACAAAGGCAAACCGATGTAAGATACTAAGACGCCGTTCCAATCAATATGATTGCCCATAAATGCTGAGTAGTTTTGCCCTAAAACAACAAATCCACAAACAGCAAATGCGAAGATCGGACCAAATGGGAAGAATTTTGATTTATATGGTAACAAGTTTAAGTCTTTTCCTTGGGCAACATATGCCTTACGGAAACGGTAGTGACAAATAGCAATACCCAACCAGGCGATAAATCCTGACATTCCTGAAGCGTTTAATAACCAAACATAAACCGTGCCATCTCCAAATAAAGAGGCGAGGAAAGCAAGTGTTCCTACTAATGATGTTACGATTAAGGCATTAACAGGTACACCATTTTTGTTTAATTTGCCAAGAAATTTTGGTGCGTTACCTTGACGGGCTAAATCCCATAGCATACGTGTTGAAGCGTACATTCCTGAATTTCCTGCAGATAATACAGCTGTTAAAATGACAGCATTCATAACAGATGCTGCGAAAGCAATGCCTGCCTTTTGAAAAACAAGTGTAAATGGTGAGACACTTACATCACTATTTGCTAATGAACCATTTGTATAAGGAATCAAAAGTCCAATTACTAAGATTGCTAATACATAGAATAAAAGAATACGCCAGAATACTTGTTTTACAGCACGAGGAATTGATTTTGCCGGGTCATCTGTTTCACCTGCTGCGACTCCTAATAGTTCTGTGCCTTGGAAAGAGAAACCGGCTGCCATAAAGATTCCCAGCATGGACATAAAGCCGCCGTGGAATGGAGCATCACCAATCGTGAAGTTTTTAAAACCGATTACGTGACCGCCCATAATTCCAAAAATCATCAATGCACCAGTTATAACAAAAACAATAACAGCTACTACTTTAACTAAAGAGAACCAATATTCTGCTTCCCCAAAACCTTTTACAGAAATATAGTTTAATAAAAACATAATAGCTAAAAAGACAGCACTCCATACAATTGATGGAGTATGTGGAAACCAGAATTTCATAATCATTGTTACCGCAGATAATTCAGCGGCAATTGTTATTGCCCAGTTATACCAGTAATTCCAACCAAGAGCGAATCCAAGAGATGGATCAACAAATTTGTTTGCATATGTGCTAAAGCTTCCTGCAACAGGCATATAGGCTCCCATTTCAGCAAGACTGGTCATTAGAAAATATACCATTACACCAATTACAAGATAGGAAAGAAGGGCACCGCCCGGACCAGCAGAATGAATCGCTCCTCCGCTTGCAAGAAAAAGACCTGTACCAATCGTACCACCCAGGGAAATCATTGTAAGGTGACGCGCTTTTAAGCTTCGTTTTAATTCAGAAGATTCCTTCTTAGGTGGATGAATATCTTCTTTTAATACTCGTGCAGTTTGCATGATCTAGACCCCTTTATATTTATTTAGGAAGGAGTTTGGAATAAAAAATGCCATCGAAGCAGAATCGATGGCATTGTAAATACCCCGCATCATACCTTCCGAAAGATAGCTCAACACGAATGGCTGGTAGGGCCAAACGTGACAGTTCTGTTCCTTTTTGGAGACAGCCCCAGCATGCTTTACCAGAGAAGAAAGCACACTTCGGCAGCTTTTCCTTTCATACGGAGTCAGAGATGTCTCTGCATCTAGTCCGTATTACTCATAAAAACCGCGACCTCTACCTCATCGGTTTGATGAGGATTTGTCATATGAAGTTAATATACTACTAAAGTATAAATACTATTGTGAAATTGTCAATGCAATTTTATAAATATTGAGACAGAGTATATAGATAATATAGCATGAATATTGATTAAGTGTGTATAAATATTCATTTTGAGAAAAGGATAAATTTTTAGTTTGTTTCAACAATGGTCCGAACCATTGGTTTAGGAGCAATATATTCGCAATTGACAGATAATTTATTATTATTATAAAAAACTTTTAAATTTACATATAAGTGGAGAATCGATATTATGTAAAAAGATATATTTTCAGGTATTAGGAGGAAATTCCAATGAGGATGTTTGGAATAATAATTGGTTCTCTCATTGTTGTTGCTGGATTTAACCTTTTTTTAATCCCGCATGAAGTGCTAAGCAGTGGGATGAGCGGAATTTCAATGATTTTGGGTATGGTTACTCCCCTTAATACAGGGCTGGCAAACTTCCTTTTGAACTTTCCATTATTAATTATTGGATATAAAATGCTGGGCAAAAAATTTGTCTTGAATTCAATTTTTTCAGTATTGATTATATCGGTAGGTCTGTATTTGGTTCCTGTCCATGAAATTGCAAAGGATACGATCCTTTCATCCATCTTCGGCGGTGCCTTAACAGGACTGGGGGTCGGGATTGTCTTCCGTTGTTCAGGTTCAACCGGCGGATTTGACATAATTGGTATGATTGTAGCAAGAAAAAGAGATTTTCCGATCGGTGTTTTGCTGTCAGGTATGAATGCAGTTGTCATTGTAATCAGTGGCTTTTTGTTTAATTGGGATTCGGCGCTTAATACATTAGTTTCCATCTATGTCACTGGAAAAGTGGTGGATACTATATACACAGATCATGCCAAGCTGACATTAATGATTATTACCAATAAGGGTGAGGAAATGCGCCAGCATTTGCTATCCAATTTGTATAGAGGTTTGACGATTATGGACGGGGTTGGCGGCTATTCGAACGATAAACGTAATATTTTAGTTACGGTAATTTCACGTTATGAGCTAAATGAAGTAAAGAACCTCATTGCAGAGGTCGACACAAATGCATTCGTTAATATTACTGAAACGATAGAAGTCATGGGGCTGTTTCATCGGCCAAGCCCGCAATAAAAATAACCCCGTTTTGGGGTTATTTTTATTGGATTCTATTTTTGTTGTTAACAAATAATTCTGAAATCTGTTAAACTAAATTAATAAGAACCTAAACTTTTGCCAGTGCGAGAATAGTTTGTTTTGAAACTGAAAATAGAAGGGAAAAGAAATAATGCGTTCCATTATATTAGGCATTTTTGCAGCGTTCTTTTTTGCATTTACATTCATTCTTAACCGGATGATGGACTTAGCAGGAGGAAGCTGGATATGGAGTTCTTCTTTAAGGTATTTCTTTATGATACCTTTTCTGTTAATTATTGTCATTGGGAGAAGAAACTTTAAACCACTGCTATTTGAAATGAAAAAGCAGCCTGGTGAATGGATTTTTTGGAGTACTGTTGGCTTCGGATTATTTTATGCTCCGATTTGTTTTTCAGCGGCCTATGCTCCCGGATGGCTGATTGCAGCTACATGGCAAATTACGATTATATCGGGTTCCTTATTGGCTCCTTTTTTTTACGAATTGGTCCATACAGACAAGGGGCCAATCCAAGTAAAGGGAAAAATACCCTTCAAAGGTTTAGCCATGTCTTTCATTATTTTACTGGGAATCATCCTGATGCAACTAGAACAAGCGAACCATCTATCCCCAGTTAAGTTAGCACTGGGAATAATCCCTGTAGTTATTGCTTCTTTTGCGTACCCTCTAGGGAACAGAAAGATGATGGACATTTGTGGTGGACGTTTGGACGTTTTTCAACGGGTATTAGGAATGACTATAGCCAGTCTTCCGTTTTGGATTGTTTTGGCCATATATGGCCTGATAACTGTAGGTCCGCCAAGCAGGGAGCAATCAATTCAATCCGGTCTTGTTGCGGTTTCATCCGGAGTCATTGCAACTATTTTATTCTTTCAGGCTACAGATTTGGTGAGAGGAAATATGCAGAAGCTAGCTGCCGTCGAAGCAACGCAATCGATGGAGGTATTATTTGCTTTAATCGGTGAACTGATCCTTTTAAACTCTGCTTTTCCTACACCGTTATCGTGGTGTGGAATGATTTTAGTTATGGGCGGGATGATGTTGCACAGTTATATTTCGCAAAGAAAAGTAATTCCACATAGGCAAAATGCCAATGCATGAGCTTAGATCCTTATCGGCATTGATGATAAGGATCTTTTTTTGGGCCCAAATTGTTACCCATTGAGATAAGGTGTTAATTTATTGATGGCTTCTTGTACTCTAACCGCATTTTTTTTATACATCTCTTTTGAAATTTCGCACTCTGTTTCTAGTGCAAATAATTCTAAATCGGCTTGTGTTTTCTTTAACGTTGCCATTAAAAGGGGGCGTTGTGCTGGCGTTGGCACCTTTAATTTATCGTCATAAATATCGATAGAAAGTTCTCCGTATGTGTCCACCTGCCCTAGGAAAACGTTATCAAGTGTTACCTCAAGTTTCTCTAATTCTGTATGTAACCATCCGCGGCTTTTTCCGGCTGAACGCAATGGTTCATCTAAAATTTTTCCATCCATAATAACGGTTTGAGGTTCTTTCTCATTAGCCACTTTCATTTGCAAATCTTTCGGAGTTAATGGGCGGTTCTCTTTTTTTAATAAGGCACTTAAGTTTCCGCGTGGTTCCAAGACTGCAAATTCAACATCTGCAAATCTAAAAATATCTTTCTCACGAAGCAATGCTGATAATTCGTCAATGGTATATTTTTCCTTCTTTAAATTTTCCTCTAAAATTTTCCCATCCTTAATTAAGACAGTCCCTCTTCCTTCAACTATATCGCGGAATGTTTTACTTTTTAATGAAAAAAAGTTCGCCAAAAAAGTAACTAGTCCAAATACGATTATTGCCAATGCTCCATGATACATATTACTTTCAAGTCCAGTAACTACTTCACCGGCGATACTCCCAATTGTAATACCTGCAACATATTCAAAGAAAGAGAGTTCAGAGATTTGTTTTTTTCCGATTATTTTTGTTGTAATAAACAAGAGCAGCAAGAAAATAACAGATCTCGATACAATCCCAAGCCATCCCGGCATCGATACTCACCTCTGAATTATGAACCTTTATATTGCGGTTCTTGACGTTCAAGTTCTAAAACACGTGTCTGAAGATCTTTTTTTACATCCATCATTGTTAACATGGTCTCATGAAAAACACTCTTAGCATCCTCGTCTAGGGAATTTAATGCGAGTGAGGATAACTGTGATTCTATATTTTTAATAGATGAAAGGCATTGTTTTACATTTGCAGCTATGGTCACATTAAATCAACCACCTTTCCATTTGCATTAGAATCAGTAAGAGGGGGTGAATCAGATAAAAATGAAAAATGGGTTGGCAGAATCGCCAACCTATTTATTCTATTTATTGATTGTATTGAGGTTCTTCAGCTTGAATTTCTTGAAGACGCGGTTCAACGCTATCAAGAACGGATTGTGTTTGCTGTGCAGCTTGTTGATATAGCTGTTTTGCATTTTGATTATCAGTAGCTAACGCAAAAGCTTCAAAACTAGCCTGTGCACTTTTTAAACCTGCTAAAGCTTGTTTTACCTGTGTTCCAACTGTCATTTAAAAATCCCTCTTTCGATTGAGAATTGAAATTACAAAAATAGTATGCGGAATCAAATTGCAGCTTATGTATTTTAATTTTAATGGAAATAAACACCTAATAGAAAAGAGATTAAGTCCCTTTCTAAAATGTCTCCAAATGGATATTTTACCTAAGGGTTTATGCATATATATTAAACATCTCAAGAATAACGGGGGGATGGTAGTGAGAAAAGCAGGCAAAGACGATTTTGTTCAAGGTTTTGTTCCACATCATAATCACGGATCGGTTGATTATACCGGTGTTTCCGGCGGTCATGTTCACCAATGCTTAGATGTCACTTCACCGCCAATTATGACTCATGATGGAGGTCATATTCATTATACGGAAGGCTATGTTTTGTTTGAGGATGGCCATACCCATCACTACCAGGCTTATTCCGGCCCGGCCATTCCTGTCGGTAATGGAATGCATGTGCATTATTATGATTTTAAGACATCAGAAAACGAAGGGCATAGTCATCATGTAAAGGGTGTGGATCAGCCTGCCCCCGGAACAAAATAAGATAACTTTAAGGAAAGGGTCTCGTCCGTTTTTTGGAGAAAGAATCTTAACGAAACCCCAAAAAAATCAAGTGGTAGCCTGTGTTTTTCTTCTTGTTAGGATTCGAAATGGTCCGTGATTAGGATTTACAATGACTGTTCGGGGAAAGTGGAGGAATTTTATCGAACGAGTGCATTAGTGAAAGATAAATGTAAAATATGAGTTGACCATTATTAAGAAAAGTTATAGAATAAAGAAAATTTTTGAAAAATGAAAACATTATGATTGGGAGTATTAAGGAATATTTATTGTATAGAGAACTGTCGGTTGGTGAAAGACAGTCAATAAATTCCCCAACTCGCCCAGGAGTGGTAAGACTGACAATGTAGGTCTTAACGGTTGACTACCGTAATCAAGTCCTTAAGTGGGTTTGTTTAGTTTATCGAACAAATCAAAAAGAGTGGTACCACGTAGGCAAAGCCTGTCGTCTCTTATGAGATGATAGGCTTTTTTATTTTTATTAATGCGAATTTCCTATGAAAAGGTGGAGTTCAAGGTGAAAAATACCGAAAAATATTCGAGAAGTTATTTTATGCCCCCAGTGAAAAGTATGAAATGGATGGAGAAGGAGTATAGTACCAAAGCTCCTTTATGGTGTAGTGTCGACCTACGGGATGGAAATCAAGCTTTAGTCGTTCCACTTACACTAGAGGAAAAGTTGGTATATTTTCAGCTGCTTGTAAAAATAGGTTTTAAGGAAATTGAAGTTGGTTTTCCAGCCGCTTCAGAAACAGAATATGCTTTTTTGCGAACCCTGATTGAACAAGATTTGATACCGGATGATGTTACCATTCAAGTGTTAACACAGTCGAGAGATCACATTATTGAAAAAACATTTGAATGCCTTAAGGGTGTAAATAAAGCAGTGGTGCACTTGTATAACTCAACTTCATTGGCCCAGCGTGAGCAGGTATTTAAAAAATCGAAAGAAGAGATTATCGATATTGCTGTAACGGGTGCCAAACTGCTTCAGAAATATGCATCTGAAACGGAAGGGAATTTTATTTTTCAGTATTCACCAGAAAGCTTTACAGGTACAGAACTGGATTTTGCTCTTGATATATGCAACCGTGTGCTAGATGTTTGGCAGCCGACCGCTGACAATCAGGTAATTATTAACTTGCCAGCTACGGTCTCTCTCTCAATGCCTCACGTTTATGCTAGCCAGATTGAATTTATGAGTGATCATCTGAACTATAGGGAGAATGTGATCCTATCGATTCACCCTCATAATGACAGAGGAACCGGTGTAGCAGATGCAGAGCTGGCAATGCTGGCTGGCGGACAAAGAATAGAGGGAACATTGTTTGGAAATGGAGAGCGAACAGGAAACGTAGATATTGTGACGCTTGCTCTGAATATGTTTACACACGGAGTGGATCCTCAGCTTGATTTAGAAAATATTCCCGAAATTATGGCTACCTATGAACGACTGACAAAGATGAAGGTTCATGAGAGACATCCATATGCCGGCAAATTAGTTTATACGGCATTTTCAGGGTCACATCAAGATGCAATTACCAAGGGTTTCAAATGGCGTGAAGAAAAGGAAAATGAGAATTGGAAGGTCCCTTATTTGGTGATTGATCCGAAGGATATTGGCAGAGAGTATGAAGGAGATATTATCCGTATTAATAGCCAATCCGGTAAAGGAGGCATCGGTTATCTGCTTGAACAACAATATAGTCTTGATTTGCCGCCTAAAATGCGTGAAAGCTTTGGATACAATGTAAAAAATGTGTCGGATCAGCTAAATAAAGAGCTTTTGCCTCATGAAATCTATGACATTTTTATAAATGGATATGTCAATCTTAAAACTCCAATTGAGTTTATCGACTATCAATTTACCAAGCATGATGATTTCCAAACAGTCCTAACCATTCGAATCAATGGGGACGTTCAGGAAATTTCAGGTGTAGGAAACGGAAGACTAGACGCCATCAGTAACGCCCTTCAAACGGAACTAGGTATCAGTTATTCAGATTTGGTCTATAAGGAGCACGCACAAGAAATAGGGTCGAAATCAAACGCTGTCTCTTACATTGGTATAACCGATATAAATGGTACTGTCTATTGGGGCTGTGGAATTGACGCGGATATTATGAATTCTTCTGTAAAGGCTTTGTTTAGTGCAGCAAATAATATGCTGACATATATTCAGCTTCCAATTCAAATAAACTCTTCCCTTACAATCCAATAATTACCGGATTATATAAATAGTGAAATGATTGATATTCATAACATCATAGTGCCTATATATAAAAATAAGCATTGCTGTTAATATTCTATATTTTTTTATCGAATCATACATTAAAATCAGTCCTTCCTTTTTATTCTTAATGTTCCCTTTACACAAATGATTATTGAGAAAGGAAGACAATAAAACACCCTCAATTCCAAATAGGAAATGAGGGTGTTTTGTGTAGAACACTACTTTTATGTAGTTTATTATCGATACATCGTCCACATACCAATATCTTTAAATCCAAGTCGTTTATAGATTCTCCCTGCTTCAGGGTTATCATAAAACAGGCAGAGAGTTTTGCCCTCATCAAGAACATCCTTAAATAATTTTTGCATGATTGCCGTTGCAAGTCCCTGACGCCGGTTTTCTTTTCTTGTACATACGCCCACAATCATTACTGACTGCGAATTTTCAGCAGCTGTTGACACACATGAAGAAATACCATTTTCTTCAGTATAATAGGTCCTAGCAGTATTGGATTCCATCGCTTTAACTAAAATTTCACGGGCATCATCTTTAACATGGAATTCTTCAATCGTCCTCCGAAGACGAATTATTTGATCCACCTCGTCAAATCCGGCCTTCTTAATCTCCAAATCTGTCGTACCAAGATATTCATCAGTCCTGCATTCAGCAAAAAAAGTGACTTGTTTTTTGCCGAGCTTTAACTCTTCGAACTGTTCAAACTTATCGATAAGTGCAGTTTTTCCTGATGTCGATATAGGTTGTTTAAATTCTTTCATAATCGATACAAAACTACCGATATCGAATTCACCCTTGGCATATGGAATAAAAGACTGATAAAACCTTAGTAAAACAGCATTAATCTCATTCGATTCATCGAATTCAGCCCAAACTTCCTGGAAATCTGAATCATACCCGAAGGCTTCTAAATCGCCAATAATAAACAAATTAATCGATGGTTCCTCTCTTAAATAAGAAAGAACATTTTCATGGTCTTTTAAAGTCAGTTTTCTTATCATACCTATACCCCCTTGGTTTTACTAGATTAATCAAATAATACTTAAATTTCAACATATTTTAAAAATTACGAAGAGAATATTATTCAATGATTTTTATTGTTAGAGTGAAAAACTTTCTTGTTGACATACTAATGGATACCTGTTTATAATTCATATTTGTAATAATTTAATTCGCATACGAAATGTTTCGTTATGAAACTTTAGGTTATCTAGAGAAAGGAGGAAGCAATGTACGCATTAAATAATGAAATATTGGAGTCGTTTTCGGAAATCAATAAGGCAATTTATCGTCTTGTAAAATCAGATGCCGATAGTGTGGGGATTACAGTTGTACAACTCAAGACACTTTACACACTTTCCTATAATCCGGACAGTGGGTTGGGCGAGTTGGCTGAGAAATTAAGGCTGACCAACAGCACTGTTAGTGGAGTAATTGATCGCTTAGTCCATAGTGGATTAGTCGAAAGGGTTGTACCACCTGAGAATCGAAGATCTGTTTCCATTCATTTAACTGAAAAAGGAAAAAGTTTATTAGATAAACTATATTCTTCTGATTCCATTTTAATAAAAAAATTGAATGAAGTACTTGAATTACCTAAGGAAGAAATCGTGCACCTTTTGCGTTTACACAAACTTGTTTTATCAAAGCTAAAGCTTGAGGAGGAAAGGTTTTAATGAATACAAAACGATTGCTGGTTTTAAACATCATTATTTTAATAATTTTAGTAGGTGGAGGATTTGCTGCTTATTCCTACTACAATCGTACGGTAAATTATTTATCAACGGACAATGCGCAAATTTCCGGACAACAAGTCACCATAATGGCACCTGCGAATGGTAAATTATTCGATTGGAATGCCAAGGTTGGCGATCATTTCTCAAAAGATGACCAAATTGGAACAATTCTGTCAGCCGGAACAGGAACAACTGCAACGCCGACTCAAATACCTGTAACACTTCCAAGTAACGGAACGGTTGTTCAGAACAACGCAGTAAAGGATTCCTTTGTTGCAGCCGGCATGCCATTAGCAATTGTTTATGACCTTGACCATTTATGGGTGACTGCAAATATCGAAGAAACAAGTATTGATGAAATTGCAGTCAATCAAGATGTAGACGTTTATATAGACGCATTTCCAAATACAACATTAAAAGGGAAAGTTGCGCAAATCGGCTTAGCAACTTCAGGAACTTTTTCACTTCTCCCTAGTACAAACAGCACTGGAAACTATACAAAAGTTACTCAAGTCATTCCTGTAAAAATTTCATTAGATGATTACAAAGGACTTCAATTAGCTCCTGGTATGAACGTGACCGTGAGAATCCATAAGTAGGTGATAAAATGTCAATTTATATCACGGTTTATGCCATTTTCAGCATTTTGCTGTTAATTTTCTTGAATTATTTATTTGCAAAGAAAAAAAGAAGTCGCTTGCTGCAAGATAGCGATAGCAATTCCACAAATAAAAACGAGAACAATGATGATTTACATGAGCAAGTAGAAGATTTGCTTAAGGAATCCGCCATTGCTGAACCTGCTTTAGAGTATGTAGAGGCAAATGTCCATCAAAAAAAAGAGAAAAAGTCGGAAAGATTGTCTAGAGTGGAAGATGCAAAGAAAGAGGTTGGAAAAGGTAAAATTCTTACGGCACTAATGCTGGGCGCTTTTGTTGCAATCTTAAATCAAACATTGTTAAACGTGGCTATACCGCATATAATGGCTGATTTAAATATTTCTGCTACAACAGTCCAATGGTTAACCACTGGCTATATGTTGGTAAACGGAATCTGTATCCCCGTAACGGCTTATTTAATTGAAAAATTTGGTACAAGAAAACTTTTTATAACAGCTATTCTCCTCTTTACGATAGGTTCGATTATTTGTTCGTTTTCAACAAACTTTAATATGCTGATGATCGGAAGGATTGTCCAGGCATGCGGTGCAGGTGTGATTATGCCGCTGTTAATGACCGTATTCTTTTCATTATTCCCTCCTGAAAAACGAGGAATGGCAATGGGGATGATGGGGATTGTTATGTTATTTGCTCCTGCTATCGGTCCAACACTTTCCGGATGGATTATCGAGCATTATTCATGGAGACTATTATTTGATGTTGTTATTCCAATTGGGATCGTGGACTTAATTCTTAGCTTTTTATGGATGAAGGACGTAACAGAAATCACCAATCCTAAATTTGATTTCCCTGGGTTGTTATTTTCAACATTAGGGTTTGGATTCCTTTTATACGGCTTCAGTGAGGCGGGAAGCAAGGGATGGGGAAGTACTATTGTCGTTGTCTCACTTATAATCGGGATTGTTTCCCTAATTGCTTTCGTGATTCGCGAGCTAACCACGGATAAACCAATGCTTGAGTTACGCGTTTTTAAATATGATATTTTTGCACTAACAACAATTATTAGTATGATTATAAATATGGCCATGTTTGGTGCGATGATTTTGCTGCCAATCTATTTACAAAATATTCGCGGCTTCACAGCTTTACAATCTGGACTCATGTTGCTTCCCGGTGCAATTATAATGGGGATTATGTCGCCGATTGCAGGAGCTATTTTTGATAAAATTGGTGCAAGATGGCTTGCAGTTACCGGACTAACGATAACGGTTATAACTACATGGCAGTTTACTACTTTAAATATGACAACAAGCTATACTCATATCCTTATTCTATATGTCATGCGTATGTTTGGAATGTCCTTCTTAATGATGACGGTTATGACTGAGGGATTAAACCAATTGCCGCGACATCTTGGAGCACATGGAACAGCTGCATCAAATACCGCAAGGCAGATTGCAGGTAGTATCGGTACAGCCCTCCTTGTTACGGTCATGTCTACAAGATCAGGTGTCCACATGGGAGAGTACGGAAATGTCATAACAAGCACAAACCCATTCATTGCAAGTAAAATGGCGCAAATCGGCCAGGGGTTATCTTCGCTAGTTCAAGTGCCAGCTGCTGTTGGCAACCAACTGGCAACTTATATGATTTACGGGCAAACGATGAAACAAGCAACTATCGAAGGTATAAATGATGCCTTTATCTTTGCATCCGGAATCGCATTTGTCGGCCTGATTCTAGCGTTTTTTATTAAACGGGCACGTGTAAAAGCATAATGCATAAAAAAAGGCTGATTCTTGATTAAAGTTGAGTCAGCCTTTTTTTACATAGTTAACAATATCTAAGAAGCAAAAATATTTGCTAATGAAAAGTGATCCAATTGCTGTTATCCAGTACCTATATAAAGCCAGGGACTAAAACTATGGTAACCCTTAGAATATTAACTGAAGTTTTTGGGAAAATATTCATTGGAAGGGAGTTGTCAAAGAAATGAATAATAAGAAAGACAATAAACAGATGAAACCAACGTTTGCTCCGGGGATGGATGATCAAGAAGAGTTAGGTCGAAGTGCCACTGAAAATGAGGTTGAAAGAGGGGAATATACGAGTGTCACCACCCTTTCTTTTGATGAAGTAGATCCAAGCTAATAAAAATGCTGCCTGTTAAGTAATCAGGCAGCATTTTTTCTTCATGAATTTCCAACAATTAAGCATATGATTACAAATCTTAAGCAGTGTTCTTTATACTAGAAGTAGAAAGTTAAATTGAAAGGGGAAAGATAATGACAGGAAACCAGGAAATTAATCTAATCGAACAGCAGGAAATATTAACGGAAAGAATTCAACACCGCAGGCTGACAAAAAGCAGAATATTACAACGGGTTTTGTTAATAACGCTTGGTGCTGTATTGATGGCGGTAGGACTGGAAATTTTCCTTGTCCCCAATAATGTTATTGACGGAGGTATTACAGGTATCTCCATTATGTTATCCTATATCACAGGCTGGAAGCTTGGAATATTCCTTTTCCTTCTTAACATTCCATTCTTTTTCATCGGCTATAAGCAGATTGGAAAAACCTTCGCTTTATCCACGCTATATGGAATAATTGTCCTTTCAATAGCCACCACTTTACTTCATCCGGTTCCGGCGTTTACGCAAGATATTTTACTTGCTACTGTTTTTGGGGGAATAGTCCTTGGGATAGGAGTAGGTATCGTGATTCGGTACGGAGGCTCATTAGATGGGACCGAAATCCTTGCTATTCTTTTTAATAATAAACTTCCTTTTTCGGTTGGGGAAATAATCATGTTTTTTAATCTTTTTATTCTGGGGAGCGCCGGATTTGTCTTTACATGGGATAGAGCCATGTACTCTCTGATCGCCTATTTTGTTGCTTACAAAACGATTGATATTACGATTACGGGGCTTGATGAATCCAAATCGGTTTGGATTATTAGTGATAACGCGAAGCAAATCGGCGATGCGATTATGAGCCGGCTTGGCCGTGGGGTTACTTACATTAACGGTGAAGGAGCCTACTCTGGTGATGAAAAAAAAGTAATATTTTGTGTAATCAATCGTCTTGAAGAAGCAAAATTGAAAGAAATCGTCTCTGAAAACGATGATAGCGCATTTTTAGCAGTAGCAGATATTGCAGAAGTCCGAGGCGGGAGATTTAAAAAGAAAGATATTCATTGAAAATTTTTAAGATTGTCGTAAACAGGTAGAAATATAAGAATACAATCAGATTATGTCGTTTTTAGCAGTAGAAACAATTGGAATATATCAACATTTGTCGTTGTACGCGCTTACCTAGGAAATATTATAAAAAATGATTTATTTCCTATACAAAAAAGATGACAGAAAAACAACTGTCATCTTTTTCTCCTTAAAATAATAACTCGTATACCTCATTTAATTCATGGGCTCGTTTCTCATCTTGTTCTTCTTTAGCGTACTTTATCTCATTGGGCAGGATTTTATTTAAAAAATCGATTTCTTTTTGATTCAAATGTCTTACAAATGAACCTTCAGATGAAAAGTGACCTTCTGCAAGTTTTCGATATAAATGTCGTCCCTCTGAATGCTCCTCAGAATAATTCGACAGAATTTCACGAAGATACCCCAAAGTTTTATCCATAGTTCATCACCAATCCTTTCACGCTCTTATTTTTCGACGAGATGTTAATAATATACACATAAGGGTCTTAAGAAAAAACCAATTTTCTTCTCATTAAAAAAAGCCTCTTTTCATAGTTGAAAATAAAGGCTTTTCTTGCCTATTACATTTTTGTACATGTTATAACCCTATAGCTTAAGGTATCCTGATACTTCAAGACAATACTTGCATGTTGATTAAAAATATCGAAAAGCTCAGGCTCGAAGTTTTTGGAGAATTGGAATTCAGGTGTATGATAGCCATTGCTAAGGGCTTGGTTTTCTTTTTTTAATTCAATATCTTGAAATCCAATATCCACTAATAATTTTCTCCAATCTTCTTCAACCAGTAATGAATCCAAAGCATAAAAATTCTTTATTTCAGTTTCTTGATGTTGACTAAGCCGTTTATTTATCGTCATTTCATTGGCAATTAAACGTCCGCCTTTTTTTAAAACCCGGAAAAACTCTCGAAGGGCTTTTGGTTTATCGACGAATGCTAAAACCGATTCAGATAAGATGAAATCAAAGGATTGATCAGGTAAGGGAATTTTTTCGATTGACCCTTCCATTAAATTAATAGGTATTTTTTGTTCTTGAAATCTTCTTTTCGCTTTTTTAATCATTATCGGATTTATTTCTATTCCAGTAACATTTGCCTGATACTGATGATATAAATATGCTGCTGTTTGGCCGGTACCGCAGCCCGCATCCAAAACATAAGATTTGTTGGATATATTTTCACTTGCAAGAATTTCTTTTGTCAAAAGAATTCCACCGGGATGGGCTCCGCCAACTCCAAACTTGGCCAAGAAATCAAAATATGTTAAGCCTCCCATAAACACCACCTACTCATCTTTTTTGCATTTTATGAAAAAAAGAAGGAAGAGGTTCTATTTTTATTTTTCGAAAAAACAACCTGGAATTGTCACTTGTTTTTAGTTTCTTGATTAGCAACTCAGCCCATTAAAGAATACCTATATAGTAAGACATTATTGAGGGAGGTGTGTGAAGTTTATGAGTTATTCATACGTTGCTCTTGGGGATTCATTATCTGCAGGTGTAGGTTCATCCATTTTTTCACCGGGATTTGTCCATAGATTTAGAAGAATGGCAGAACGGGAATTGGAAGATCATGTTTTAGTTCATGTCTTTGCCCGTCCGGGTGCTGAAACAAAGGATGTTTTAAATGATTTGCATCAAGATTTCATTAAAGAGAAGGTTAGAGAAGCGGATATTATTACAATTACGGCAGGAACCAATGATTTAATCATTGCAGTAAGGAAATATCAGACTGATAATGATTTACAGGCATTGAAAAAGTCCTTTCATGAATGTAAAGAAAATTTTTCAGCTATTATGAATCTGATACATGAGTTAAAAAAGAGCGATATTCGTCCATTTGTGATTCGACTATTTCATTTATATAATCCCTTTCCAAAAGAAGATTTAGCAATAAAATGGGTAAAACATTTCAATCATCATCTTAAAGGGTTAGCAAAAGATTACCATGTATCTATTGTAGAAATTAATAAAGTATTTAATGAATATGAAGCAGAATATTTATCGATCGACCGCATTCATCCAAATGACATCGGTCACGAACAAATGGCTGAAAGGTTACACCGGTTAGGTTATGGTGAACTTACCTTCGAAGAGGAAGAATAAGAGGACAGAATCAAAACTGTTCTCTTTTTTGTTTAGCTATAGGCATAATGGCGTAATATAAAGAAAATGCTACATATGAAGAAGGATTGGCCAAAGTAGAGGAGGTTTCATCCTTGGTAAACCATCTTGTGAAAGCAGTACCAAATTTATTTACGATCGGAAATTTATTGTGCGGTGTTTTTTCCATTACCTTTAATATGAGTGGATTTTTGAAGATAGCTGCGATTTTCATTTTTTTCTCGGCTGTTTTCGACCTATTGGATGGTCGAATTGCCAGGAAATTAAAAGTTAATAGTGAATTTGGTGTGGAGCTTGATTCGTTAGCAGATATTGTTAGCTTTGGAGTAGCTCCTGCCCTATTATTTCATTCATTAGCAGTACCATCCATTTTTACCTCACTGGCATTTATACTTTTTCCGACAATGGGAGCATTACGGCTGGCAAGGTTCAGCGTCAAGCCAACCATTGGCTATTTTAAAGGAATCCCTATTCCTGCAGCGGGTCTGCCACTTGCCGGAATGGGATTATTCTTATATAGCAATGCTTGGATAACCATCATTCTCGCAGTATTGATGGTAAGTCCGATTAAAATTAAGAAACTATAATTATTTTATGTAAACTGATAACTCCCATCAACTACCACTATGACTAATCCCTTCTGGCTACTATACTCAGTAGTGGGAGGGGATACAATGATTTACCTTTTAGGAAGCACAGTATTAATTGTTTTTATCGTGATATTTTATCAGGCACATAAAAATACAAAAAAAGTAGCAGTAAATACAGTTAAAGTTTCTCACTCAAAATTATCACATAAACAGTTAAATATTCTTCATCTTTCCGATTTGCACCTTGAAAACATATCGATTTCACCGGAAGAACTAATTCAATCCGTTTCAGACCAACCAATAGACCTAATAGCATTGACAGGTGATTTTCTTGATCGCAAGAGAAGTATTCCAAAACTTATTCCATATTTAACAGCATTAAGTAATCTTAAGCCGCGACTTGGCATTTACGCCGTTTTCGGCAATCATGATTATTTTCTTAAAAGTGAACATTTTAATAAATTGAAACAGACTTTAGAAGAAAATGGCTGCATTACCCTACAAAATCAAAATATTACGTTAAATGTCGACGGTGATGTGGTTAATATCATCGGTATTGATGATAACCATACACGGCGCAGTGATGTTGAAAAATCATATCTAAATGTACCAAAGGGATATAATCTGGTTTTAACACATGACCCAAATATTGTGTTAAATATGGCTAACTATCAGTATGATTACCTTTTATCAGGACATTTTCATGGAGGGCAAATTCATTGGCCAAAACCATATCATTTATTGAAAATGGGCAAACTCGTACGAATGAACATCGTAAAAGGGTTACACTATCACGATGGAAAGCCTTTTTACATTAGTGAGGGTCTTGGTCAAACCGGTGTAAATATTAGGATAGGGAGCCGTCCTGAAATAACTTTTCATCAAATTTCTTAGAAAGCCGGGGATAAAAAACCCGGCTTTTAAACATTTTCAAAATTCTTTTTCATATCCTGACATTACCATAGTAAAAAAGGAAAATCTTCATCATCCTATGGAGGAAGGGTTGAAAAGGAGTGTAGGCCTTATGAGTTTACGCCTAACTATTATATGGATATGGAAATTATTTGATCCGCTCTTTTATTTATGTTCCCGTTTACATTACATTACAGAGGAAAATAGGAAAAAATCGATTTTTCGGGTCCGTATCACAAAATATAAAGGACAAAACTTAATTCTTTCGGATGGAACAAAGATATACAAGAATGACCTTCTGTTAAAAATTCACCTGCACAATGTTCGATTACTGAATGAATATGTAAAAATCAAAAATGATTTAAATCGGGCAAGACTAATTTATAAATTAGTTCTCAGCTCGATGCCCTCATTGGCAAATTATTTGAAACTCCATCCTGAAGAGTGTCGTATAAAAGGAATAATCGGGATAACCACCATTAATAAAGGTGTTAAACCTTTAGGATTTGAATGCTTTCCCCCCTCAAACCGAATGTACAAAAGGATGAAAAAGCTGGGACAGCTTCCGATTTTCTTACTATCGAGCTCTTCCCTGAAAGATTTTAAAAAAAACAAACTAAATTATTTATGCATGTCCAAAGAAAGGCTATATGAAAGGTATTATCAGAAATATGCCGGCAAATAACAGTGGATGTTTGGTTTTCCATTCATATTCTCATTCAAATTGCACAAATTAAGCTAGTGGAAGGTTAAAAAAATCGCTTCCATTATATGAAGAAGGAGTGCGAAGACATGAGAGACATGAGAAAAGCGTTTTTCAGTTTGTTTGGACAGAAACGCAAAAGCAGAGGGGCAATGTGGGCATCCCTTATTGGCCTGGGAGTAAGTGCAGCTGTTTTTGGAGTAACAAGAGGAAAGCGATCTGTAAATGCACTTCCTTTGCAAAACCTCGTTAAGAATTTTACACCAAAAACCGATCTCAATTTGATGAATAATGCAGCATTAACTGAGTTCTCAGAAGAATTATTATCAAGTGCATTAAAGAATAAAAAATAGTAAAAAAAAGGTCCGCAGCTTTGCGGACTTTTTCAATACGTAGGGGTGGGAATTTTTCGCGGAATGTAATCAACAACATCCGATGAAAATACCTTAATAATCAAGAGGTTTCCTAGTGTTTTCGCTTGGATTAATACCGGTTGATTGTACTTGTTTTTAAAAACAAAATCAGGACCATACCAACTAACAGTTGCATCTCTGCCGGGTGGAATATAGGGAACTTCTCTGCTGTGGGAAAAACGTTCCACTATCTTCAATCCCGCATTATCAACGGCATTGAAAAGGGTGGATGAAACTTGGCAAATTCCCCCGCCAATATCTTCAGCATACTCACCTCTTACGATCACTTTTGCACGTAAATACCCTTTTGCGGCTGTTCTTTTTCCAACAACACGGTTAAAGGAAAACGTATCGCCAGGGAAGACTACATAATTATTGATCGCTTTTGCAGCGAGTTGAATATTAGTTGTTCGTTTTTTATTTTGGGAATTAAACGAGGTTATATAACGTCCAATCCTTTTCGTACGAATATTTCCTAGTAATTCACTGTCGACACTGGGATACACCGAAAGCATTGGAACCTCCATTTTAACGGTTCTTTGTCCAAAATAATAAGAATAAAATTGTTCCGTAAATGCTTGACGATAGATGCGGCTTCCGACCCGCTCCGGTAGTATATTTCCATATTGATCCAACTTGGCATTTTCAGGTTCAACAGATATTTGTTTATCGAGATTATCCAAGAATTGATTATATTTTTTTGTGTTTAAAATAGGTAAACCGGGGTAAGGAAATGTAAAAGCTGTCCGATCGATTATTGAAACGGTTTTGCCATCTCTGGTTAGAAATAAACTGTTAGGAGCAAGATTCACCTGTTGAAATAATAACATTAGTCCAACGATCCCTGAAAAAATGATGTTCATAAAACCACCTCATTATAATATGACTAGAAACTTGCCTTTTCATGTAAAAATAGGCTTAATAATTAAACAAAAATTGGCTGCAAGGAAGATGGTCATTTTTTTTTGTTAAATAATAGTCATTTTGCAGGTTTTTTGCTTCCTATCATTATTGTAAAATAAAAAGGTAAATTTAATGTAAAATTGGAGGTAGCTGGAATTTGAGGTTAAAAATTTCATTATTTTTTATTTGTGCATTACTAGCATTCACCCCAATCCATTCATTTGCTGATACTCAAGTCAACCAAACAGGTAAGAATGGATGGTATGAAGAGAATGGGAACAGTTATTATTATCAAAATAATCAACTGGTAAAAGGGTGGCTGTCGTTAAATGGTAATTGGTTCTATTTAAACAAAACCGATGGAACCATCTACAAAGGCTGGTTATATGATAATGGAAAATGGTACTTCTTAGGTAGTAATGGTATCATGCAACGCGGGTGGTTGTACGACAATAAAAAGTGGTATTTTCTTGATAGTAACGGAGCCATGAAAAAGGGCTGGCTTCAATATGGAGGAAAAAGCTATTTTTTAAATAACAACGGTGCAATGCAATCCGGTTGGCTTAATTTAACCGGAAGTTGGTATTATTTTGCGAATGATGGTTCAATGCGCACAGGCTGGGTTTTTGATAGCGGGAAATGGTACTATCTTGCAACTAATGGAGTTATGCAAACAGGATGGCTTAATCAGAATAATCGCAAGTACTATTTAAATCGAACCGGAGCAATGCAAATTGGCTGGCTTAATTTAGGAGGTTGGTATTATTTTAATGCAAGCGGCAGCTGGGTTCCAAATACAATTGCGGACCAATTAACAACAATTTCGAAAAATAATCAGCTAATTCTTGTAACTACAAGCGGTTACAGCACGAATATTGCAAAAATACGTGCCTTTGAAAAAATAGATAATAAATGGTATGAGAAATTAAATACAAATGGATTTATTGGAAAAGATGGATTTGCAGTTGAAATGAAAGAAGGTGCAAAAAAATCACCAAGAGGTAAATACACCATTGGTACTGCATTCGGACGCATCCAAAATCCCGGGACAAAGCTTCCATATCGGCAAATTACTTCCGATGATGTATGGGTTGATGATTCTGCATCTTCTCTTTACAATACTTGGCAAAAAGCATCGGCAAATAATAAACGTTGGAACAGCGCGGAACAAATGAATATTCCCGCTTATAACTATGGATTTGTAATTAATTATAATACAGAAAAAAGAATCCCCGGTGCAGGGTCTGCAATTTTTTTCCATGTATCGAACCGTTATACCCTTGGATGTACGGGAACAGCGCAAACAAACGTCATTTCCATTCTTAAATGGTTAGATCCCGAAAAGTATCCGGTTATCATTCAAACTCCGGAAAGTGAGTTGGGTAAATATTAATCATAATATTATTATGTAAACTAATATTCAATTTGATTATTAAAAACCAAGAGTACCGGAAATAAATCCGTTACTCTTTTTTTAATTCTTTTGAAAAGTAATGAAAATAATGTAGAAAAATAGTATAGTAGCAGTGGATAATCTTTTTATAGTTAAGAGCTAGCAGGTTTATATCAATTACATAGAGGTGCCTATCATGTCTGAAAATGAACGAATACAATTAAATGTGAGAGTAACAAAGGAAATAAGCGAGAAACTAGATGAAATTGTCGATTATTATCAGGAAAATATGAAATTCGGCAGAGTCTATAAAGGAGATGTCTTAACCGATATTATTGAAAAGTCGTATGAGATAATGAACAAACAAAAGAAGATGAACAAAAGATTTTAACAAATCTGTTCATGTGAGACCGTAACTAGTGATGTAGTGTATCATGTGCTCTGTTTACTGTAATAAAAAAGAAAAACTCTCGCTCTCTAAATTTATTAGAATATTTCGAACATGATTTGAATATTTAAATTTTGAGAGTATAATAGAAATTATAACATACTAACTGGTTAGTAGGTGAAAGGGAGTGGAAAGATTGGATTTTTTATTTTCTAAAAAGGTTATCGAATTACAAGAGCAGGTAACAGCCTTCATGGAATACTATGTCTACCCGAACGAGAGAGTGTATGAGCAACAATTAAATGAACAGGAAAGCCGATGGAGTGCAGTCCCCCCAATTATGGAGGAACTAAAGGCAAAAGCAAAAGCAGCGGGGCTCTGGAACTTATTTTTACCGGAAAGTGAATATGGTGCAGGACTAACAAACATGGAGTACGCTCCATTATGTGAGATTATGGGACGCTCACTTATTGGACCTGAGGTATTTAATTGCAGTGCGCCGGATACAGGAAATATGGAAGTCATCGTTCGCTATGGGACCGAAAAACACAAGGAACAGTGGTTAAAGCCATTGTTAGCAGGTGAAATTCGTTCATGCTTTTCAATGACCGAACCGGCAGTTGCTTCAGCGGATGCAACTAATATCGAGGCAAGAATTGAAAGAGATGGAGATGAATACGTTATTAATGGGCGTAAGTGGTGGTCGTCAGGTGCAGGTGATCCCCGATGTAAAATTGCCATTGTGATGGGGAAAACGGACCTAAATGCCAATCACTATGAACAGCAATCGATGATTCTTGTTCCTCTTGATTCACCCGGTGTGAAAATTGAACGAATGCTTCCTGTGTTTGGATACGATCATGCGCCCCATGGACACGCGGAAATAACGTTTGAAAATGTCCGTGTCCCTGCTGAGAATATTCTTTGGGGTGAAGGAAAAGGATTTGCGATTGCCCAAGGCAGATTGGGACCCGGAAGGATACATCACTGTATGAGGTTAATTGGGGCTGCAGAGCGGGCACTTGAATTATTATGTAAGCATGTTCAAGAACGGGTTGCTTTTGGGAAACCATTATCTAGTCAAGGAGTTATTCAGGAATGGATTGCCGATTCCAGAATCGAAATTGAACAAGCCAGACTCCTAACTTTAAAAGCAGCATATATGATGGATACGGTTGGAAATAAGGAAGCGAAAACAGAGATTGCAATGATCAAAGTAGTTGCGCCTTCAATGGCATTGCGGATCCTTGATCGAGCCATTCAAGCTTTTGGCGGTGCAGGAGTTTCAAACGACTTTCCACTTGCAGCTCAATGGGCGAATGCCAGAACATTAAGACTTGCAGACGGACCTGATGAAGTTCATCGTGCGCAAATCGCAAAGCTTGAATTAAGGAAATATCAGTAGAAACAGTTTTCCAATATTACTCGAGACACTATTCCTAAGATACCGATAGGGCAAACACTTCAAGACACTGCGGCAAAATATCCAACTAAAAATACCTTATCCTTTTATGGTAAAAAAAGTTTAGCTACGACAAATTACAGTCATCGGCTCGTACATTTGCTTCTGCGCTGCAACAAAATCAAGTAAAAAGGGGACCGTATGGTCATCATGCTTCGGAAAAATTCTCCGCAGAGCCTTAAGAGAAGAAGCCTTGAAATGAAATGACAAAATGAAAAGATTGATTGATAGCGCATAAAGGAGAGAATAAGAATATGGTATAATTTTCATAGACATTTTTACAGATTGCGAGGACAGAAAAGTGAAAGAAAAAATTACAGGAGCAAGCATCCAATTATTTGAAAAGAATGGATTTAGCGAAACTTCGATTCAGGACATCGTTGATTCCATCGGAGTAACAAAGGGTACCTTCTATTATTACTTTTCCAGTAAAGAAGAACTATTAATGGATATCCATCTTAGCTATATTGTTGAATTGCTTGTCCATCAGAATCGGATCCTTAAAGATGAATCGAAGACGTATAAGGAAAAATTATTTGATATTGTAAAGTTGCTGATTTCTGATATAAAAAGCCGTGGTGCTGTAGCAAAAATATTTTTCAGAGAAATGAAGAATTTAAGTGAAAAACGCACTGCTTTGATCATTCCGAAAAGAGATCAATTTCGTTTTAATATCCAAGAGTTAATTGAAGCCGGTATGGCTAGCGGTGAGTTCCGTCCCGATTTAAATGCTTCAATTATTGCTTTCGGTATACTGGGGATTACCAATTGGAGTTACAATTGGTTTAATCCAAACGGAATTTGCACCGATCAAGAAGTAGCTGAGATTTTTGTCGAAATGATTTTAAAGGGAATTCAAGTGAATTGACGAAAATGTTTGAGAGGGTTTTAAAAAAAAGCCCTCTTTCAATAATGCACATACTAACCGGTTGGTACTGAGAGGAAAGGATATTATGCACGAAGGTAAATGTCCGCGTTTCAGTGAAACGGATGCATTAGGTCATGTAAACAACACAAGTTATTTTGTTTACCTTGAAAAAATTATTAAGAGAAGGTTTAAATTACTACCTTGTTAGGGCCAATGTTGATTAGCTGCGCCTTGAATAATCTGAATTTTACGAATTGGAGGGAGGGGAATTATGCCTCATCAATGGAGTAAAGATACAATCCCGGTAAGAAAAGGCGAAGAATTGAACCTTGCTATTCTTGAAAAATTTTTGCGGGAAAACGTTGAGAATCTACCGGGTAGTCCTCTTGAAATCCTTCAATTTTCCGCGGGGGCCTCGAATTTAACTTATCAATTAAGAATAGGCGATTGGGAAGCGGTATTAAGGCGTCCGCCTTTAGGTCCGGTTGCACCGAAAGCACATGATATGCGGAGGGAATTTAAAATCCTTTCTGAACTACATCCAATCTTTAACGCAGCACCGAAGCCATTGTTCTTCTCGGACCTGCACGAGGTGGTTGGAAGTTCATTTTTCATTATGGAAAGAAAAAACGGGCTTGTTCTCGACACTTCTTTTCCGGAGGGAATAAAGGTGACAAGGGAACTTTGTCATCAAATATCTGAAATAATGGTGGAAAAACTAGTTGAGTTACATTCCATCGATTATAAAAAGACCGGTCTCACCGGATTGAGTAAGCCTGATGGTTTTATGGAAAGGCAAGTCCATGGCTGGATCGGCAGGTATGAACGAGCCAAGACGGATGAAATCGAGGTAGTTGCATCCTTACAAAAATGGCTTGTTAAGCATATTCCTAAACATCACGAAGCAACGATTATTCACTATGACTATAAGTTAAATAATTCAATGTTTAGCGAAAAATTCACTGAGATGGTCGGATTATTTGATTGGGAAATGACGACAGTCGGAGACCCGCTTGCAGACCTTGGAGTGGCGATGAGTTATTGGAACCAAGCTGATGATTCTGAGCTTTTGCGAAAGGGGTTAGGTAAGGACCCGGTAACGGCCATTCATGATGGTTTCTTGACAAGGCACCAATTTATAGAGCTTTACGCGAAAAAGAGCGGACGAGATGTAACCAATCTCAATTTCTATTTAACCTTTGCCTACTTTAAACTCGCTGTCATATGCCAGCAAATCTACTACCGCTTTAAAAAAGGGCAAACCCAAGATTCTCGCTTTGCTAACTTTAATAATTTTGTAAAAAGTTTAATACAGCATGCTGCCAAGATAGCATACGAATGATCGAAAAAGATGGAAAAGTAGGCGCTATAAACCACCATGTCAAACTAAATATCATAAGTAATAGGTTCTCAAATTTAAAGTGGAGGGTAAATGCGATTTTCACAAACCATAGCAGTAGTAACCGGTGCGGGAAGCGGAATTGGCAGGGCTGCAGCCATTCGATAAATAATGGATAAATAATCATAAGTAAACACGGATAAGAGATTTCAAAAAGAAAAAGTTGATAGAAAGGAAGATTGCTATGACTCAAGGACATTTATTTATCGAAAAACTGGGACCTGTTTTATCACTAACATTAAATCGCCCGGAAATTTTAAATGCTTTTAGCCCGGAAATGGTTTTAGGCTTAACAGCTGCTATTAAAGAGGCGCAGCAGGACACTGATATCCAAGTAATTGTCTTATCAGGGTCCGGGCGGGCATTTAGTGCCGGGGGTGATGTTAAAACAATGGGGCAAGCGAATGGTGTTCAGGTGTATGACCATATCGGCAGGCTCAATGACCTGATTTTAACAATGAAAGAAACGGAGAAGCCTATCATCGCTGCGGTTCATGGCTTTGCAGCAGGTGCAGGGTTTAATCTGGCTTTAGCCTGTGATTTAATCGTTGCCGCAGAGGATAGTAAATTTGCTCTTAGTTTTTCAAAGGTCGGTTTAGTCTCTGACGGCGGCGGTTCCTATTTACTGCCGAGATTGATTGGACCGTACCTGGCAAAGCAATTTTTCTTTACTGCGGAGCCGATTCCAGCCGAACGTCTCTATCAACTGGGTGTCATTAATTACCTCTTTCCATTGGAAAAACTTCAGGATGAAACAACTAAATTGGCATTGGAACTGGCGCAAGGTCCCGGGAAGGCATTTGGTATGCAGAAGAAATTAATTGACCATTCGTTCACAGCTTCGCTCGAAGAAATTCTCGAACAAGAACGGATTACCCAGACATTAATGGTTCAAACCGAAGATCATCATGAAGGCGTCACAGCATTTAAGGAGAAGAGAAAACCAGTATATAAAGGTAAATAAGAATGTAATTATAGAAACTTAATGAAACTGGAATCCGGGCCACATTTATATGAATATACTTCCGACTTTACGTGATTCCGGTATTTCAGAAAAACAATTAGACAAAATGCTCGGAACTAATGCAAAAGCTTTATTTGCAGGAGCAGCTGTCAGAGTTTTGTAGAGTGACGCAAAGAGGCCTTGATGTATTCAAGGTCTCTTTATCGTTTTATCTGGAAATATATTAACAAATTATGACGAAAGTATTAATTAGTCGGGAAGAATTCTCAAGATGGTTGATATGCTTGAAAATTCGTATAAACTTAATAAAAAGAACAGTTTATTTTGCAATAGGAGTTGAACAGATTTTGAAAATATTAGTGATTGAAGATAATAAAAGCGTATGTTCGATGATCGAGATGTTTTTTGCAAAGGAAGGTATCGAAGGAGAGTTTGTAAATGACGGATTAGAAGGATATAACCGTTTTAAAAATGGGACTTGGGATGCTCTAATTGTCGATTGGATGCTGCCGGGAATGGAAGGTGTAACCATTTGCCGAAAAATTAGGGAAGAAAAGTACACGGTTCCTATTATCATGTTAACGGCTAAAGATAGTGAATCTGATCAGGTGCTCGGGCTTGAAATGGGAGCGGATGATTATGTTACAAAGCCATTCAGCCCGCTCACGCTAATGGCTCGAATTAAGGCAGTCACACGCCGTTTTCAAAATCAAGTCTCCAATGATGGGGAAGAATCAATAAAGTCAGAGCACTTTCAGGTAAGTAAAAATACGAGAGAAGTAATCGTTGATGGAACGCCGATTACCAATTTAACGCCGAAAGAGTTCGATCTTTTATATTATATGGTAGAACATCCCAAGCAAGTTTTCTCAAGAGAGCAATTGCTTGAACGGGTTTGGGGATATCAGTTTTACGGGGATGAACGGACGGTGGATGTTCATATTAAACGATTGAGGAAAAAGGTAGAAACTGCTTCACAGCCATTCTTCCACACCGTATGGGGAGTAGGTTATAAGTTCGATGAGTCGATTAAGACAGATGAAATTTAAGTATATTTATCAACAGTTTTTTAGCCATATAAGCATCATTGTTGTTGCATTTTTAATCTTAAGTTTATTGTTTGCTCATTATGTCGAAAATTTGGTTTATGAAAATAAAGCGGAGGAGCTTATTTCGTATGGTAAAGCCATCTTGTCAGATATTGATCAATCTCCTGTAAGCACAGAACAAATTATTAATCAATATAGTTCTGTTTTAATGACAAGAAAAATGAGTTTCAGTATGTTTGATAAGGATGGTAACCTTTATTCGGTTGGAAAGCACGGACCCGCGATTAAATTATCGTCTTCAGAATGGAATAAAATTACAAAAGGTCAAACGATTATTGTGAAAAGTGACTTTAAACGGTTCGGTCAAGAAGGTGTGACCTTTGTAGTCTTACCTTATCTAGATCAAAAAAGGTTCGTGGGCGGGATCCTATTAACATCCCTAATTAGCGGATCGAGTGAGATGATTCATCAAATCAATCAGTTTTTACTCTATACGATTTTTATTGCATTTGCAGTTTCCTTTTTCCTTAGTTGGTTATTATCCAGAATTCATGTAAATCGCATTAAACGTCTTCGGGAAGCGACTTCCCTTGTTTCAGCAGGGAATTATCATGTGAATGTTCATTCTTCTAATTTTGATGAAATTGGCGAATTAGCAAATGATTTTAACCATATGGTTGATAAAATCAATGCCTCTATGGAGGAAATTGAAAGTCTTGAAAACAGGAGGCGGCAGTTTATGGCTGATGTTTCACATGAGATGAGAACGCCTCTAACAACCATAAGCGGTGTTATTGAAGGGTTGAAAAACGATATGATTCCTGAAGAAGATAAAGAGAGAGGGATTAACCTGGTAAGTCAGGAAGCAAAAAGACTGATTCGCCTAGTGAACGAAAATTTGGATTATGACAAAATCCGTTCCAACCAAATTCAGCTATTTAGGGAAGACATTCAGTTATTGGAAGTATTCGAAATCATTCAAGAGCAATTATCGATTCTGGCAGAAGAAAAGAATGATCAAATTTTCGTTGATGTCGCACCGGATGTTTTTGTCAATGCAGATTATGATCGCCTGATTCAAATTTTAATTAACATAACAAAAAACAGCATTCAATTTACATCCGATGGTACAATCAGGCTAAGAGGCAGAAAGCAAGAAAATGAAACAATTATCGAAGTGGAAGATACGGGAATTGGAATTGATCCGAATGATGTTGAAAACATCTGGCATCGTTTTTATAAAGCTGATATTTCAAGAACCAGTAACCCATATGGGGAATTTGGGCTCGGGCTTTCAATTGTAAAGCAACTAGTTCTTTTGCATAATGGTGAAATTGATGTGTTCAGCGAAGAAGGAAAAGGGACAAAGTTCATCATTCGTTTTTTTCAATAAATTCACCTTGTTAAACTGCGATTCTAGATTTCGCAGTTTTTTTAATTTTTATTGATATTTTTCTTACAATTTTCCAAAAGCCTTTAAAGTTTGTTAATAGTTTTTTCACATTTGTCAGATAAAGTAAAAATAAGTAATCAAACAATATATATATAATAAAAGGAGATTGGAAGAATATGAGTTATAAAGACGGGTTCGAAAACGAAAATGAACTTAGCCAATCAAATTCAATTGACATAACTGTCCCTGCGAATTCAGAGGACGCACCAGTCGAGAAAGGGAATGAAACGGCTGATTTTGTTCATTCAAAAGCCATTGACGAAGCAATTACAGAAATATCATCACAAAATATAAGAAGCACGGATGAAGCAAAAGAAAAAACTGAGGAATCTATTGTAATGGAGCAAACGCGAACTGCTAACAATAGTGACAACAGAAATAATAAGAAAAGGAACTTAAAAGGATTTGCTTCTACCCTTGCAGCAGGTGTAATCGGTTCTGTGTTGACATTAACGATCCTTCCGCATACCGATTACATAAAAAGCTTTTATCCAAATGTGGAAGCCACTAATTCACAGGCAGCGAATGAGGTTATAAAACCTGTAGCAGCCCAACCAACTGCCGTTTCAACCTCATCAATTGCCGATACGGTTGAAAAAGTCTCAAAAGCAATTGTTGGGATAGTTAATTATCAGCAGCAGCAGCAGCAAAACAATGATTTTTTTGGTAATAATAATGATAATAATAACAGTAACAATTCACAGCAAAGTGTTGAAACGGGCTCAGGCTCAGGTGTTATTTTTCAAAAAATTAATGGCAGTGCCTATATTGTAACAAATAATCACGTGGTAGAAGGGGCAACAAAGCTTGAAATCTCCTTGTATAACGGAACAAAAACAACTGCACAAGTGGTTGGGACTGATGCGCTAACAGATCTCGCCGTTTTAAAAATTGATGGAAAATATGTCAGTGAAACAGCTAATTTCGGGAATTCCTCGATATTACGGCCTGGAGACCAAGTGTATGCTATCGGAAATCCGCTTGGACTGGACCTTTCAAGAACGGTTACGGAAGGTATTGTAAGTGCAACAAATCGTACTATTTCCGTTTCTACATCCGCAGGAAATTGGGATACAAATGTTATCCAAACGGATGCTGCGATTAATCCGGGGAATAGCGGCGGTGCTCTTATCAATCCGCAAGGTCAAGTTATCGGAATTAATAGCTTGAAAATTTCTGAGAGTGGCGTAGAAGGATTAGGATTTGCGATTCCAAGTAATGATCTTATCCCGATTGTGAATCAATTAATTAAAAATGGAAAAATTGTCAGACCATTTCTTGGCGTTGGCCTCGAGGATTTGAATCAAATTCCGCAAATCTATTGGCAAAGCCTTCCTAACAACATCCAAAAAGGCGTGATGGTAACACAGGTCGAACCTAATTCCTCAGCCTCGAAGGCAGGTTTTCAAGTTAAGGATGTGATTGTTTCTATGAATGGAACACAAATTGGCAACTCAACTGAATTAAGAAAATATTTATATACAAAAGTAAATATCGGTGATGATGTTAATTTTGGTGTTTATCGTAACGGAAAGCTTACTACTCTAAAGGTAAAATTATCAAATTAATAACAAGCCCTGATATGAGGTAAAATAATCTCACCAATCAATAAGAGGTGAGAAGATGAATCGGGTAGGTAAATACGCCAGCAGCAATGAAGTGGATGAGACGGAGCTTTTGACGATGGTCTTTGAACTGAGTGAAAAGGATCGAATGATCATGTGGGCGGAAGGCTATATTGATCTCGTCATTGAAAAATTACCTAGTTATGCCCGTGACATTTTGACGAATCGCAAGAAAAAGTGGGAAGATACGAAAGCATTTGTACAAGACAGGCTAAAGGAAATCATAAATCAAAGCGACTTTAGCGAAAAACTGAAGGGCGAACGTAAGGAGTTCGCCCTTTTTGTCATGGAGCATTATCCCCAATATCAATTATTGTTGTTTTTAGTTTATGACGGAAATTTAAAAGAAAAAGATTTACGGAAGTTTGTCTACCGTCGGAGGTTTGGGTCCGGTAAAAGGTACCTTCATTAAAGTGGTGAAAACAACGAAAGTGGGTCTTGGGTTAAGTTAATGGATCACTTCTCGCAAGGTAATTATGATTTTGCAAAAGGTAAGCTTGATGGATAAAAAGAAGGGTTATAATAAGATTTCAAACTCCCGGTGTTCATGATGCAGCTGAAAACTCCATTAAATTGTAAATACAGAGGCAACACATTTGCCTTTAAGAATATGATATAGGTGAACGCCAATGGAGGTGACATGATGGGAGTAGTAAAGGCTCGGAAATCAGATATAGATCTATTAGCACGATTACTTAGGGCAGAAGGTGAAGGGGAAGGTACTCTCGGGATGCTTCTTATCGGAAATGTGGGAATTAACCGGATTCGTGCTAATTGTTCAGATTTTAAAGGACTTCGTACCATTCCCCAGATGATTTATCAACCACATGCATTTGAAGCGGTTATCCATGGATATTTTTATCAAGCCCCAAGGTCATCAGAAAGAAGATTAGCAAGAAAAGTAATAAACGGTGAAAGGTATTGGCCGGCGAAATTCAGTCTATGGTATTTTAGGCCGCCGGGGGATTGCCCGCAAACATGGTACGACCAGCCTTTTGTCTCACGATATAAGAAACACTGTTTTTATCAACCAACGGGTGAAACCTGTGCAAATGTTTATAACACCTTTTAAATCACTTAGAGCCGTTATCAATAACGGCTCTATTTTTATAAAAATAATCCGAAACACTTTTCGAAATCCGAAATTCCTCTTATAATTAGGTAAGTTTGTTAAAGCTAAGGGTGGGACTTAAATGGATTCATACAATTTTTCTGTTAAACAGGTGTTATTTCTTATCTTTATAACCTTATCGGGAGTAATTTGGTCAGTCATCTTTCATCAACCGCTTGTGATCGGCTTTCTTCCAGGTTTCCTCGTCCTGGTTTCGACTTCGATAATGAAAAAAATGCCCTTGAAAAAGCTTTTACATATTAGTTTGAGAGGGGTAAATAAAACAAGAATCGTCATTCTCATTCTTTTTCTTGTAAGTTTTTTACTCCCATCCTGGTATTTATCCGGTACGATCGATCAAATGGTGAAAGTGGCCTTGCATGTTATTATCCCGCAGCACTTTTTTGTTCTTTCGTTTATCGTTGCGCTTAGTTTTTCGATGCTTCTCGGAACAACGGTTGGGACATTAAGTGCAATAGGTGTTCCGATTTTAGGAACAGCAATAGTCCTCCATCTTCCGGTGGACATCGTAGCGGGAGCACTCGTTTCAGGGGCGTTTGTAGGGGACCGAACGTCGCCGTTTTCCAGTTCACATCAACTTTTGTCACATACCGTTGAGGTTCCTGTGAAAAGACAATGGAAAGCAATGCTTTTGACAACGGTTATCGCGATAATAATTTGCCTTTGCTTCTATGGCGTTTCCGATTTCTTCATTTCAAGCAAAGTGACAATAAACTCGAAGCCGTTACTTTGGAGTGGGCTTTCTTGGTTAAAATTTATCCCACCGCTGATTTTAATAGTATTTGTCGTTTTTCGAATGAGCATCATTTATGCTTTTCTTTGTAGTATTCTATCAGCAGCTGTTATTGCTTTTTTTGACGGTTCATCCCTTCAAAAAATAGTTAGTTCATTTTGGAACGGAATTAATGGTCTCGGCGGCGGGCTGGTTCACATGTATGAACTACTGCTCTTTTTAGCATTGGCAGGTGCCTATAATGGTTTATTGGAGGAGTTGAACATCATTCAGCCTTATTTAGATAAATGGATGCAATCCTCCCGTTCTCTAGTGGGTGATACCCTTAAAACAATAGCGGCAACTCTATTAATCAGCTTCATTGCGGCAAACCAGACACTTCCGATTATTTTAACAGGGAGATCCTTTCTGCCGCATTGGTCCAATAAATACAAAAAAGAAGAATTAGCGAGAGTGATGGGCGATACAACAATGCTTTTTCCGGGTATGGTTCCGTGGAGCGTACTGGCGATCATGTGCAGCACCATTGTCGGAATCCCTTTGGTAAAATATCTGCCATACGCCATGTTTTTATGGATATTACCTTTTTTAACTATTTTCCTTTCGTTAGTCAAACAAGTGCGGAAATCAAAAATAAAGAAAACAGCAGCATAGATCCGGAGCCTTTTTGCAGGGCTCCATTTTTTGATAAGAAATTCCTTTTCGAATGATTTCCCAAAATCCAACATATAAGTGGTAATAATGATATTGGACAAGGGATGAGTACATGGTAAAAAAAATAGCAGTTATTGGCTTTGGGAGTACGATGATCGGAATCGGGATAAACGGCTTTATTATTCCTTTCCATTTGATCAATGGTGGATTTTTGGGTATTAGCCTTATCCTTAACTATTTGTGGGGCTTTAAAGCAGGTCTTATGTTCATATTTCTAAATGTTCCTGTTTACCTATTTGCCTTTAAATCGGATCCTAGGTATTTTATTAATGGATTAAGCGGAGCAATTATTTCCGGAATCATGATTGAAATATTAATGCCTTTAAATGGTAAGTTTCATTTACCAATCATGAGCAGTGTGATTATAGGTGCTGTGTTTATTGGAATTGGCGTCGGAATTATGTTAAGAAATCATATAAGCCCCGGTGGAATGGATTTGCTTGCCCTGTTACTGTCAAAATGGTCAAGGATAAATGTTGGAGTAATTATTTTTGCGCTCGACATGGTGGTGATTATGACGGGGTTGCTTATCCTTCAAGATGCGAAACTGTTTTATTCTTTGTTGATTATCTCCATTGTTGGCTTGTTTGCTAGTCTAATCACTTCATTTCACAGTGTACAGATTTATTTAAAATGAACCCGGAATTCAATAAAGAATAATCACGTATTATGGTAAAATGAAAAAATCTACTTTTGTTTGAAGGAACGGAGAGGTTTTTTCATGAAACCGGTCAGTGATCATGTAAAGGAAAATCTACAGATATTATTTGTGGGCTTTAATCCCAGCATACGATCCAGTGAGACAGGCCACCATTTTGCCAATCCGAACAATCGTTTTTGGAGAATACTTCATGAAGCGGGATTAACGCCGCGAAGGTATCAGGCTTCAGAGGATGAAAAGCTAATTGCGCTGGGGATGGGAATCACAAATATCGTCCCAAGGCCAACAAAGGCCGCAGATGAAATTACGAAGGAGGAATACAAAGAGGGACGGGAAGTTTTAAAAAAGAAAATTGAAAAATTAAAGCCAAAGGTAGTTTGTTTTGTTGGAAAAGGCGTTTTTCAAGAATATAGCGGGAAAAAAGCAGTTCCGTGGGGAAGGCAAATGGACTCCGTTGTCCCTGGTACGATTGATTTCGTTGCCCCATCATCGAGTGGGCTGGTCAGAATGAACCTCACTGAGATTATCGAAATCTATAAGCAGCTAGCTGATTTGGTATCATCAAAATAAAACATCGACGGAACCTCGAAATCCGTCGATGTTATTTATTTTATGATAGCTCAAATTTCTTTCGATAATTTGATAGGGCTAACAGTGGGAAAATATAACGATAGCTGTGATAGTGGATATAGAAGGCCCCTCCCATTCCTTGTCCTATCGGGTAGGCAGTGGTCCAGTCTTCTTTTTCAAGTGATGCGAGCAAATAAGAAATTCCTTTGCGGATTTCTTCTGTTGACTTATCAGCAGTTGCAATCAAGGCATCGAGTGCCCAGGAGGTTTGGGTTAAAGTACTCACTCCCAATGGAACATATGCTTTTTTTCCATCGCTTTGGCAGGATTCACCCCAGCCGCCATCCTTGTTTTGAATCCTTTTTAACCACTTAACCGCCTGTTGGACTGAGAGATGGCTGGATGGAACTCCTACAGCCGCTAAACCCGTAATTGCCCCCCAAGTTCCATAAAGATAACAAATACCCCATCTTCCATACCATGAGCCATCATTTTCTTGATTTTTCAATAGCCATTTAACGCCTTTTTTAATAGCATGTTGATTCTGCGATAGATTTGTATAATTTCCAAAAAACTCAAGTGTTCTTCCAGTTAAATCGGCTGTAGATGGATCAGATAGCAAAAATTCGCCTTTTTCGATCGGTAAAAAATCAATTAGTTTAGTATCGGTCTTTCGTTCAAAGGCCGGCCAACCGCCATCATCATTCTGCATTGAAAAGACCCAGCTAATACCTCGGTCCCAAGCTTGAAGCTGATCTGTTGCAATTCTGGAAATGGACCTAAGCGATGCAGTCGAATCGTCAACGTCCGGATTAATCGTATTGCTATCAGAAAATCCCCAGCCGCCAGGTAGACTTTTGGGATTATGAATCACCCAATCTCCGAATTTATGATGCTGTTTTATTAGCAGGTATTGATTAGCCTTTTCAACCATGGGGTCTTCAGGTAATAACCCAGCTGATTGCAACGCATAGCCAATCAAGGAAGTATTCCACACATTCGCTGTAGTGTATTGCATATGGGGCAAACCATTGATTTCGCATTTCATAGAGAGAATTCCATTTATCGCTTTTGTGATAATAGGATCCGACCTTTTATGACCAAGCGCTAAAAGTGCGAAAATCATTAAGAAGGTTGAGCTAAAATAGCTATAAAATGTTCCGTCCGCTTCAAGATGATCGAGCATATACTTTTTTGCACGCTTAAGCGCCATTTTATGAAGCTGCTCAGGTAAGCCAAGTAAGTTTTTTACGCCTTCTTCAACAACAGAAAATAAAGAACGCAGTTCAGGATGACGAACCCATGATTCTTCAACCTCCCTTGTGTGTTGCAAATCGGAAAGGTCCGGACCTTTATCAGTTCTCATCGTGAACTTTTTTTCGCTAAGTATCATGATCGGAGCAAGGTGCGCTCTCCCAAATACCGAAAACTTATAAAAATTAATTGGGAAGTGCAGCGGCAAAAGAATCACTTCAATTGGAAGGGGTGAATAGGACGGCCATATATATTGTCCCGTTAAAGAGAGCATGATTTTTGTAAACATACTAGCTTCTTCTAAACCCCCATTTGCTAAAATGAATTTTTTCGCTGCACGCATTCTTTTATCGTCTTTATTGTAATAGCCTGAATAGAGTAATGCATAATAGGCTTCTATGGTAGAAGATACATTCCCATCGCCCTCATCGAAATAAAGCTTCCAAGCGCCATTTTTCTCCTGTCTGCTTAAAATCCTCGCCGCAAGACCTTGGATTAATTCTTCATCATTTAATTCCAATGTCCTTAATAAAATAATCATATAGGCATCTGTTGAAAGGCCAGTTTCAAATGGATAATTCCATGAGCCGTCGGGAGATTGATCTTTTCTAAGTATCTCAATAATCCCATCGATTCCTTTTTTTATACTATTCATTCCTAGTCTTCATTCCTCTCCCAATTACCGTTCTCATCTATACATATTCCCTTGGTGAAAGGAGAATTCGTGAGGGAGGTCATGTGCCATTTTTTTTATGAGAACTCGAGAAAAAACTCCTCTGGAAAGTCTAAAGGAAGAATTAAAGGTAAAAAGTAAAGCTGCAAGTGGGGCCTCCCTTCAAGATGGATACGTAACAAAGGAAGAAAAAATTATTTTGGAAAAAATCGGTTTGAAGACGAGGGAATTAAATAAAAACAATGGAACCAGGACAAAGGCTTATTTTGATTTTTACCAACAACATCCTGAAATCCACTGGGCTTTTTTAGGACATATGGTTTCTCGAAATGGTGGTTGGAACATGACAGATTTAAAAGGAGAGTTTCTAACAAGAATATTATCAAGTAAAGAAAGGAATGCGTTTTTTGCTTTTTTAGAGCGCGGCAACTGGTTAATTTTCCAAGATGCGTATCCGCAATTTTTGGTTTATGAAGAAAGCTTAAAACGACACAAACCTTATTTCCATCTTTTTCCACATCTGAACATATCGGTATTTATGGAAACCATCTGGAATTATTTTTGGAGAAATCATGATACCTATGTCCTCACCATGGCGCTTATCATAAATGAACAAAGCTATTTGGAAAAAAGAGTTGTCCAAAATCCACGATATAAAAAAGAAGTATTCGGTAAATTGGAGTTTAAGCTCCAGGACCTTCTTTCCTTTAACCATATTCTTTTTCCTTATGCTAAAAAAAACTTGATTGGGCAAACACTACACCAGTTTGATTCGTTCAATGAGCGGATTCTTCTTGGAAAAAGGCTATATGCCGTTCTGTTTCAGAATCAGGATCGCTTAAAGCTGGTAATAGATTGGGCGAAACACCATCCGCATACCGGTTCAAGAAAGGATTATTGGCCCCATATATTTAACAATGTAAATGAAGGAATTCCCGGTTTTGCCTATCAGCTCCGTTTAAAATCATGCCAGCTCAGGCCTGGAGCAAGAAGAATTTATAGTCCGGACCTTGAAAGTGCATGGAAAAATGTAAGCCAGGAAGAAGCGGAAAAAGGAGATTGGTTTGAAGACGTTTATGTAATTGGGTATTTGGAAGAAAATAATGAAATTTTTGATGGGGAGATTAAAAATGAATACTGCAAAACACTTGAACGTCTCGAGCTTGCGGCACTTGCTAAAAAGGCGATTTCCATTTTGGAATAAAGATTATATTCCGGCAATGGTGCTTTCTGCGGTAATTGGAACGTTTTTAGATAATTATTTTGTTAAACAACAGCTTTATGAGTTTCCCTATAGACCTTTTCCTGAACTTTTTTCAGTCAATATTGTTTTTACACTTCTAGGTCTTCCCGTCCTCGTGATGATTTTACTTCATAACATGAAGCGAGTAAATTTATGGGGCAAAGCAGGTCTCATTATTTTTCTAAGCCTCTTAATGCCGATTCTTGAAAAATTAGCAGAAGTCTGCGGCTTGTTTGTCCATTCAAGCGAATGGAAACACCTCTATACATTTGCAGGCTACTTGGTATTTTTAACGATTATTTATCTATTTCATCAATGGGTGGAAAAGCAAAAAGGGTAAAAAACAAAAGCCAAGACATAAAGTCTTGGCTTTTGCGGTGATCACATTTGTGATACCTTAGTAATCGCAGATGCAATCACCTACCCCTCCCATCCGTACAGTGGTTAAGTGTCCCGCAACAAGCGAATGTTGGGAGGGGTACATATAGTTTATCACATTTTATAAGTAATTATAATAGTAACAATCACTTCGGACTTTCTTTTCTTTTTTGAAAAGTGTATGATAAAAATGATTTTTTACATAAGGGAGTGTTTGAAGTGGCTAAAAAAGGACATTTTTTAATGGAAAACGGAGAAAAAATCGAATTTGATTTATATCCAAATGAAGCACCGGGCACGGTTGAAAATTTTGAAACGTTAGCGAACAAAGGTTTTTACAATGGTCTTACGTTTCATCGGGTTATACCCGGTTTTGTAAGCCAAGGCGGATGCCCAGAGGGCCGCGGGACCGGCGGACCGGGTTACACGATTAAATGTGAAACAGAAGGAAACCCTCACAAGCATGTACCTGGTGCATTATCAATGGCACATGCAGGCAAAAACACAGGTGGAAGCCAGTTCTTTATCGTACACGAATCACAACCGCATCTTAATGGTGTTCATACTGTTTTCGGGCAAGTAACATCCGGTTTGGAAACGGCTAAAGCGATGCGAAATGGTGACATAATGAAAGAAGTAAAGGTTTATGATGCTGAATAAGTAAGATTTAGAGAGCTAATTTGTGGTTAGCTCTCTTTTTTGTTAGCGAAAGTATGTTTATTCCCCCAAAGGGCAAATTAAAAAAAATGGTTATTTTGGGGGTTACTATGAAAAAGATTGTTCTAATTCTTATACCTTTCCTATTTTTTTCGTTTCACCTAACTGCAAACGCTGAAAGCAATGGAACAAAAGAACTCAAGGCAGCGATTATCATTGATGATTTTGGGGGTGGCACCGGTGGTGTCAAAGATTTCTTAGATGGGGATATTCCGATCACCGCAGCTGTAATGCCTTTTACACCAACATCAAAAGAACATGCGGAATGGGCTCATAAAAACGGTATTGAAATTATGGTGCATTTGCCGATGGAGCCGAAAAGAGGAAAAAGATCCTGGCTGGGACCAAAACCGATAACAGTTGATTTGACGCTTAAAGAAGTAAGGCAACGGGTTGAGGAAGCAATCGACAACGTGCCATATGCGGTGGGGCTTAACAACCATATGGGTTCACTGGCAGTAGAAAACGAAACGATCGTGCGAACGATTGTAGAAGTAGCAAAGGAAAGAAACCTTTTTATTATCGACAGTGGAACAAGTCCAGGTACGAAATTTCCTGAAATCGCAAAAGAGCTGGGCGTACCATTGTTAAAAAGGGATGTATTCCTTGATGATATTTCTTCCTCATCCCATGTAAGAAAACAAATGGTCCGGCTGGCAAAAGTAACCGAAATTAAAGGCCAGGGCATTGCCATCGGCCATGTTGGAGTTACCGGAAAAGTATGTTCAATTGGAGTTTTTGAATCGATAGAGGAATTTAAAAGACGAAACATTAAGATTGTACCTGTCTCCCAGCTTTTTTCAGGAAAATTGCCAAATAAAAATTTCCCACCCTATTCGCATTGAAAAGCCGGAATCTTGAATTAACGGGGTTACTTCAAAGGTGCAAACATTAAAATCACACGAAGAAACACACGACATTTCACATATCGTGTGTTTCTTTTTTGTTATAGCAAGGTTTCTATACATTTTTACGAACTTTTCACATATGAATTCACAGTGTATTTCTAAAGGATAGAAATAATTATTGGACTGTATGTGAATTTAGTTTAATTTTATGGTGTGAATTCTACCTAGTATTTAAGAATTTTGCAGATATTTGCATAGCGAATGCGAAGGTTATTCGTACAGGACAAGCTGGAAATTGCCGATGATAGTTCGAATGTGAGGCTTATTCGGAAAAGGACAAATGCTCCCAGTCACATCACATAACTCGTTTTATTTTATAACTATTCAAAAGTAAAACGGTTAAGATTAGGGTTCTTCTTAAAACAATAGTCAACCGTTTGTGATTAGTGGTAAGATTTCTCCTGCGATTTACAGTTTTGCACCTCACAAGTGAACCCGTTAATCCTGAATTCCGTTTTTTTTATGATAATTTCCATTGCTAACATGCTGAGATTCATCCAAAATGAAACAATAGATAACAATGTAGGTGAAAGGGAGAAGGAGTTTTATTATGAAATTAGTTTCTTGGAATGTTAACGGCCTTCGGGCATGTGTTAAAAAAGGATTTTTGGATTATTTTAATGAAGTGAATGCCGATATATTCTGTGTGCAGGAAACGAAACTGCAGGAGGGGCAAATTAGCCTTGAATTAGATGGATACCACCAATACTGGAATTATGCTGTTAAAAAAGGCTATTCCGGCACAGCTGTTTTTACTAAAAAACAACCCTTATCTGTCAGGTATGGGGTAGGTACGGATGATTCCGAAGCTGAGGGAAGAATCCTAACATTAGAGTTTGCTGAATTTTTTCTTGTAAATGTTTATACACCAAACTCACAAAGAGATTTAGCTAGGCTTAGTTTCCGATTAGAATGGGAGGAGCGAATTCTTGCATACCTTAAAGAATTAGATGCTGTAAAGCCAGTTATTCTATGCGGGGATTTGAATGTTGCTCACCAAGAAATTGACTTAAGAAATCCAAAGTCAAATCAAGGCAACTCCGGTTTCACGGAAGAAGAACGAGGAAAAATGAGTGTATTACTGGAAGCGGGTTTTACAGATAGCTTCCGGCACTTTTATCCTGCTCAGGAAGGTTCTTATACATGGTGGTCATATATGCGCAAAGTCAGGGAAAAGAATATTGGATGGCGGATTGATTATTTTATTGTTTCGGACACATTTATAGATCGTCTGGTTGATGCCAACATTCATTCCGAAATCATGGGAAGTGACCATTGTCCGGTTTTACTGGAAATAAGATAAAATTTTCTTATCATCGCTCATAAAAAACTCGAAATTTTAATTTTCGAATTTCTGTTTTATAGTTACCTTAGATGTAACGATAGCGGGGGATGAATATGGATATTAAAAAAGACGTTCAACAGCAGTTTGGTAAAAATGCAGAATTCTATGTGTCGAGCACCATTCATAAAGAAGGTAAAGACTTGCAAAAGCTGCTTGAGTTGGCCTCCATTCATGGACAGGAACACTTGCTTGATGTAGCAACAGGCGGCGGTCATACGGCAAATGCTTTTGCTCCATTCGTAAAAAAAGTAACTGCTGTTGATTTGACACAAGAAATGTTGGTAGCGGCTGAAAAGTTTATACAAGAAAATGGCCGTCAAAACGTCGATTTTGTCATCGGAGATGCGGAAAAGCTGCCATTTCGCGATGATTCTTTTGATATTGTGACTTGCCGAATTGCACCCCATCATTTTCCGAATGTAAACAAGTTTATTAAAGAGGTTCATCGAGTCCTTTCAACAAATGGTCAATTTTTGCTTGATGACAATGTTGCACCTGAAGAGGATGATTTGGACCAATTTTATAATACAATCGAAAAAATAAGAGACTATAGCCATTTTCGCGCCTGGAAAAAAACAGAATGGCTTCGAATGCTTGAATTTGCAGGTTTTGAAATTATTGAATGGCATCGTTTTGATAAAACTTTTAAATTTGATCCATGGTGTAGTCGGATGAATGTATTGCAAGCAGATAAAGATAGATTGACTCAGTACATGCTTACAGCAACTCAAAAAATCAAAGATAAGTTTAGGATTGTTATTAACGAAGATCAAGTGATTTCATTTCAAGGAGAAGCGATTGTTTTAAAAGCAATCAAAAGGGGATGAAAAAACCTTTGCATCGAAGAGTAAGAACTCTTTTATGCAAAGGTTTTTTACGTTTAAGAAAATGTTAAATGTCATTTAGTGCGGTGCCGATAACATCGAATTCAGGTAGCCTCTCATCTTGATTAGAGTTTTCCCACTGTTCCTGCTCACTGGAACCAACAACTGCTTTTTCATCCTCTTTTTTATATGGTTTCATACCCACAGTAAGAACATCTCCTTTCCATTATTTTGTGACCGTACTAAAGTATTTTTACCCATAAAAAACCGGTCTAAACCTCTTTTGAATTTGGGAAATTATCAAGAAAGAATAGGTAATTAATAAATTGAAGAAAAGTGTATAGTAAGATGTATCAAAAATCTAATGTTTTCACAGGTGATGAAAAGAGGTTAATGGTAACGTCATATATTATGTCAGATTGCCTAAATGCGTTCACCCGGTTGGGCAAATTCTCCAACCCTGTAATAGGGCGAACGGCAAGGACAGTGCTACTTGTTTTTTTACGGATTTTAGAACATAAAAAGGATGGATCATTACTTTTGACAAGAAAAGGATTTTTGTATATATAGATGTGCGATTTGATTTTTGAAACAAATAGGTAATATCCAAAAAACTACTTCCATTTATTTCCTGAAAAATATTACAGAAAAAGATGTTGAATTTTGCTGGAATACGTAGTATTATAGATTTTGTCGCTAAGACAACATCGATAGATTGCTTAATTAACAAATGGATTTAAAATGCGGGTGTGGCGGAATTGGCAGACGCACCAGACTTAGGATCTGGCGCCGCAAGGCGTGGGGGTTCGACTCCCTTCACCCGCACCAAAGTTTTTTACGAAAGCAAAATAACTTACCATATTGCGGAAGTAGTTCAGTGGTAGAACACCACCTTGCCAAGGTGGGGGTCGCGGGTTCGAATCCCGTCTTCCGCTCCAAGATTGCCGGGGTGGCGGAACTGGCAGACGCACAGGACTTAAAATCCTGCGGTAGGTGACTACCGTACCGGTTCGATTCCGGTCCTCGGCACCAAAGTTTTTTGCGATAGGAAAAAAATTCAAAAATGCGCCCGTAGCTCAATTGGATAGAGCGTCTGACTACGGATCAGAAGGTTATGGGTTCGACTCCTTTCGGGCGCGCCATTATTTAACGGGAAGTAGCTCAGCTTGGTAGAGCACTTGGTTTGGGACCAAGGGGTCGCAGGTTCGAATCCTGTCTTCCCGACCATTTTTAAACCATATTTAATGGGGCCTTAGCTCAGCTGGGAGAGCGCCTGCTTTGCACGCAGGAGGTCAGCGGTTCGATCCCGCTAGGCTCCACCAGAAATTAATTTTATATTTGGCGGTGTAGCTCAGCTGGCTAGAGCGTACGGTTCATACCCGTAAGGTCGGGGGTTCGATCCCCTCCGCCGCTACCAAATACTTTTTTAAAAATAATGGAGGAATACCCAAGTCCGGCTGAAGGGATCGGTCTTGAAAACCGACAGGCGGGTTAAACCGCGCGGGGGTTCGAATCCCTCTTCCTCCGCCATTATTTTTTTCTTCATATGTGGAGGGGTAGCGAAGTGGCTAAACGCGGCGGACTGTAAATCCGCTCCCTCCGGGTTCGGCGGTTCGAATCCGTCCCCCTCCACCATTTTAGGGGTATAGTTTAAAGGTAGAACGAAGGTCTCCAAAACCTTTGGTGTGGGTTCAATTCCTACTACCCCTGCCACTTAATCTTATAAATTTCTAATTTTGCCGGTGTGGCGGAATTGGCAGACGCGCACGACTCAAAATCGTGTTCCTCTGGAGTGTCGGTTCGACCCCGACCACCGGTATCATGCTATTTACGAAAGAAAAACGAGAATGCTCATCATATCAACGTTTTAAGCGTTCCTGCTACGGTGGGGACGCTTTTTTCGTTGTCCCAAAAACCGTCTACGAATAAGTTCAAATCTGACGCACCTGTTAATACGCAGTGGAGGTCGAATGAATCGATGAGCAGGAGAAAAAACGTGTTGGATCAACGGGAAATAAGGATTATGGAGATGAAGGTGAAGACATACGTAGAGTCGTTTGCATCTGCGATGGATTTATTTCTGAAGGACTGTGAGGTACGTAATTTACGTCCCCACACCATTCGTTACTATCAGAATGAAATATATGCGTGTCTGAACCAACTAAGAGAACAGGGGATTAACGTAGAAACGTTGTCCCCAGTTGAGATAACACAGGAGCATATCAGAGAGAATGTTATTGCTTATATGCGTCAGCAAAAGGGTAACGATTAATACACGATTACGAGCCTTACGAGCGAAATAAACACTTTTCTAAGCTATCTTAAGGAACAGGAAATAGATGTAGCAGCGATTAAGCCGTACCAAGTTACAGCAGAGCATATCAAAGAAAACGTAATTTTATATCTACGGAAATATAAAGGTGCTAAAGTTGTAACAGTTAATACTCGATTGCGGGCGCTACGTGCGTTCTTTAACTTTCTTCATAAAGAAAAGCATATTCCTTAAAACTCATTCGACCATATCAAGCTGCTAAAAGATCGCAAGCGTATTATAGCGACCTTTACAAGAACAATTGATAAAGTTGTTCGCTCAGCCTGACTTAAAGACGTTTACTGGCGCTCGAGATATACCATAATGCTGCTTCTTCTAGAAACGGGTATAAGAGCGAATGAATCCGTAGGACTAACGCTTGCAGATATTCGCTGGGAAGATAATTTAATATGTATACGGAACGCAAAGAGCTATAGAGAACGCCTTGTACCAATTCAATCGACCATGAAAGAGCAGCTAAAAAAGTATATTGCGATACGTGGTTACGTTGAGACTGACGCACTATTTGTAACGGTGTACAATTCTCCCATATCGAAGAGAGCGCTACAAAACAGAATCGAAAAATACGGAAGGGAAGCGCAATTGAAAGGCGTTCGTTGTATCTGTCATACGTTTAGGCATACATTCGCAAAGTTATGCGTACAGCAGGGAGCTAAAATTTTCGAGCTTCAAACGATTTTAGGGCATACAAGTATGGAAATTGTGAAAACGTACGTAAATTTATTCGGTACAGATGTAAGAGATAGACATAAAGAGTTTTCACCTTTAAAGGTATTAGAGAAACGAAGAAGAGGGCGCAGCAAATGCGCTTTTTTTTACCAAAACTTCCGAGTACTTGCGCCTATTGTCTCTGAAAGGGGGCGATATTATGCAAATATCAAAAGGTAACGGCATTATTAGTATCATAGCCGACAAGAACGTCACTAGCTACGCTACAAGCGACTTTAAGCACGCAGATATGAGCGGCTACATTATTGAAGAGCCAACAACGAAAGAACTTCGAAAACTTTATGAAGTAGCTCAGCGCATATTCTGGAACATGAAAGCTAAGCGAAAAAGGAACGCTAAGAGCGCCTTTCTATGCGTCTAAGGCTCTACAGCTATGCGGTATCAAATGCGAACATTTGTACCCGAAAGCACCCTTCGCCGCTGCCAGAAACAGCCGTCAAAACTTTGCTTACATATTTTAAAACTAGATAGGTAAAATTTAGGAAGCGATACCCCCTAAAAAAATTTTTGCTAGCAAATTTAGAAACGGGGGGTTTAATCGTACCAATAACGCATAGAGCTAGCGCCTATACATACATAACGCCAGTCAAGCGTTATACTCTAATCTATAATGATGTTTCGATTATGACTGTAGCTTTATCATCGTGGGCTGCGGCTTTTTTTAGCGCTCTTTTTTGCAAGCTATTTAACCATAAAAAGAGCGGGTAGCTAGTCGTACTACTTCGATATATAAACACAAATAGGTATTGCTAAAAACTGCGCTTCTTCAACTAAAGCCCCCTTTAACGCAAAAAGGACTTATGCTTTTTAGTCGCAAAAGTCCCATTTACTACAAAATACATTGTTGAATTCGTTTTTTACTCTTTATAAGGTAATTTATTACAAGAGCTTCCGTGCCTTCTCGACGTCTTCCCTCGCCTTATCTATCTCTGCGTCCGCTTCGCCTAGACGAGCTGCTGCTACGGCTGCATGATCTACTGCTCTTTCTAACTCTTGTCTTGCTTTATCTACGTCTTCTCTTGTTTTTTCTAGTTGTTTCTCTGCAGCGTCTTTTTTCGCCGTTGCCTTAGCTAGATGTTCTAGTGCCTCCGTGAGTAATTCTTTTGCATCTTTAATGTTCATTTAAATTCACCTCTCTTTGCTTTCATATTCGGTGGATTGCTTGTCCCCGTACCATATTAAATGAAAAAAGTAATTCAAATGAAAGTAGTAATTACCTATTTTGACTAATTAAATTAACCTGAACCGCTAGCTTAATAACATTTTACCGTATTTTTCGGAACTGCGGCTTTTTTTCGTTTTTAATACAGCAATCAGACGCTTTGTCCGGTTAGGATGGTTTGGCTTTAATGTTGGAAGTGCCTTAACTCTTAATGAAGTGGCGATGGACGCATTTATCAATACAAATACAGCAGCAGCTGCTGGAATTATTGGCTGGATAGTAATTGAATGGTTGATAAATAAAAAACCGACCATGCTTGGAGCTGTATCAGGTGCAGTTGCGGGCCTGGTGGCGATCACCCCTGCTGCAGGATTTGTTACGCCGGCTGCCTCTATTCTTATTGGATTCCTTGGAGGTTCGATTTGTTATTGGGGCGTCTTCTGGGTAAAAGGAAAATTTGGGTATGATGATGCTCTTGATGCATTTGGATTGCATGGAATCGGCGGAACATGGGGTGGAATTGCTACTGGTTTGTTTGCCACAAAATCTGTGAATTCAGCTGGAGCAAATGGATTATTTTATGGAGATCCAAGCTTAGTATTAAAGCAACTAATTGCAATTGTTGCAACCTATCTATTTGTTGGGACAGTATCCTATATACTTATTAAAGTTGTAAAAGTCTTTGTCCCTGTGAGGGCAAATGAACAAGAAGAATCTCTCGGATTAGATATTACTCTGCATGGGGAAAAAGCTTATCACGAAGCATAATTTTTCCGAAAAGAGTTTACCGAAACATATCCAGACAAGATGCTGGAACCAAGAGGCTGTTCCATTTACAAAAAGAAATTTTGGCGAATTGTGGTAATTCATTAAACTCGTGGGCCAGTAAAATACCGACACACAATTGTTCAAGGACTTCTACATAATGTAGGGTTCTTTTTTGTTATCCCAAACGCGATTTTTCCCTGACAGGCCGTTCTCGAGGAAGGTACGAATATTAATGCATTAGTGAGTTAAAGTGTTGTTTGCGCTCATTATGACATTGATTTATTCAGCGTCTTTCGTTTACGAATCCAGTTAGCCGCTTAATGAAAAAATCCTAAAAATGAAATGGAAAAATCTTATTGATAATAGATTTGAAGGACAAAATCGCAATAGGGAAAGGGAAAACTGTCCTTAAAGATGGATTTGAAGGACAAAATTGCAATAGGGGAAGAGGTAACTGTCCTTGAAAATGGAAGTGAAGGACAAAATTGCAATAGGGAAAGGGAGAACTGTCCTTGAAAATGGATTTTAAAGATAAAGCATTCAATTGGTATAGGATTAAAAGAATTTGCCCCAAATTAAGTAGTCTTTATCAATATTACATAGGGGGTTAATAAGATGAGAATATTTTTTCAATTCCATTCAAAACTGGATTCATTTCAACTTTTTTCAAAGATACACCTCTTGACGATAGGAATTATTTTATTTCTTTGTATCCTTTTGTTTGTATATAGAAACGCACTTAAAAGAAGGCAAAAATTTTTTCGATTCACGTTGGCGTTTCTCCTTTTGGTTTCGGATGTCTTGCTGCATCTATGGCTTTTAACTGAAAATGCATGGTCAATGAAAAGGGATTTACCGCTGCAGTTAAGTGATCTTGCTGTTATTTTAGCGATTGTGATGCTCCTGACAAAAAGCTATTCACTTTTTCAATTTATGTATTTTGCGGGGTTAGGCAGTTCCATACAAGCCATTTTAACCCCGGATCTTGGTAAGTTTTCATTTCCTCACTTTCAATATATCGAGTTTTTTATTTTACATGGAGGAGTGGTATTAGCGTGTTTATTTATGGTTGTAGTCCTCACCTTCGAACCAACCAATCGATCGTTGTGGGTGACTTTTCTAATCGTTAATCTATATGCAGCATGTATTTTTATCCTCAATAAACTGCTGGGAGCGAATTACCTCTATATCATGAAAAAGCCTAAAATCGCTTCGCTTTTGAATTATCTTGGTCCATGGCCCTGGTATCTTATTTCGCTGGAGTTTGTGATGATTTTGAGTTTTTTTATTCTTTACAGTCCATTTTGGCTAAAAAGAAAAATCACCTCGAACTAATCTCCTTATTCTTACATATTTTATACTAGTCCAATAGTATAAAGGGGTAGTAGGTTTTGGGAGATGTAAACCTGAAAAAAGGCGATATTATTCTTAAAAGAGGGACAGGTAGGTTAAGTAGTGAGATAGAATTTTTTACACATTCTCAATTTAGTCACGCGGCATTAGTGTCAGACCCGGAGAAAAAGCTGATAATTGAAGCATCATTAAATGGTGTGGGGTATACGAATCTAGCCGGCTTTATCGGATTTTCAACGGTTTATCGGATGATGACCCTTACGGATGAACAAGCTTCAAACATCGTAACATACGCCGAACAACAGCTAGGCAAACCATATGATTATGAGGAATTGGTTGATATGTTCCTCAGATATGTATTTCATATTCCTAATAACAGGATTGAGAAAGGAAGGTATGTTTGTTCTACCTTTGTCAATGCGTGCTATGGAAGTGCAGGAATTAAATTGACGAAGCAAAACCTGCCTTCACCTGAGGATATATTTGAATCGCCATTACTAACTAAAGTTGCTGATATTTAATGTGGTCCACTTAGGTAGAGCTAAGTGGTTTTTTGTTTTCTAAAATATTTTTCATAAATTGGAAAAATAAATGAAAAAAATGATTATGGAGGAAGACATTAATACCTAGGGTTAATTTTTTAAAAAGTTTCATAATTTGTCAAAAAAAAGTATAAGTTATTGTTTCGCTTTTTGTTCAAATGTAATATACTATATAAAAATAAGTATAGCACATTAAAGATAAACTCAAAGAATATAACATAATTAATTTAATTAGGGGGTGGATATGATTAAACTGACTAAACGCCAGGATGAAATCCTCCAAATCGTAAAGGAAAACGGCCCGATAACGGGGAAGCAAATTGCTGATAAGCTTTCGTTAACAAGGGCTGCATTAAGGCCTGACTTAGCAATTCTAACGATGGCGGGTAATCTTGATGCAAGGCCTCGAGTCGGTTATTTTTTTAACCATAACTATGAGGTCAAACTTCAGGCAGAGAAGTTTTTACATCAAAAAGTTGCAGATTATAAAGCACACCCCATTGTCGTAGAGAAATCTACTTCCGTCTATGATGCCATTGTTCAGTTATTCTTGGAGGATGTCGGAACGCTTTATGCTGTTGATGGTGAGGGGCAATTAGCCGGGGTTATTTCAAGGAAAGATTTACTTCGAACAGCGATAGGCAACAAAAATCTCAATGAATTGCCTGTAAGCGTAATCATGACGCGAATGCCAAATATCATAACAATCAAACCTGATGAAACCTTATTGGAAGCAGCAAAAAAAATGATTTCGAATCATATCGACTCCCTGCCTGTAGTGAAGGAATTGGAACAGAAAACCGATACATATTTACTGATCGGACGAATTACGAAGACGACGATAACGCGGGCATACCTTGAAATCATGGATCAAAAATTAGGTTAAGGAGAGTGGCAGCAATTTTAGAACAAAGAGAAGTTGTCTATGTTGTATCAGATTCAGTTGGGGAAACGGCTGAGTTTGTTGTAAAAGCGGTAGCAACACAATTTAATGGAGGTCAAATTGATATTCGCCGCAATTCTTATGTGGATGACTTGGAGGATATTGAGGATGTTATTCTTCTCGCTAAAAAAGCCCATTCTATCATTGCTTACACCCTCGTTGTCCCTGCATTAAAAGAATATTTAGACCGTCGGGCAACGGAAGAGGGAATCCTTGCAGTTGATTTGCTTAGTCCGTTGATGAATGCCTTCGTCACACGATTTAACAAGCAGCCTCATCATCGTCCCGGGTTAATGAGAAAATTGGATGAAGAATATTTCCGAAAAATTGAAGCGATTGAATTTGCTGTGAAATATGATGATGGTCGTGACCCTAGAGGAATTACGAAGGCGGATATTGTTTTAGTGGGTGTTTCCCGTACATCCAAAACGCCGCTTTCCATGTATTTAGCACATAAGCGTTTTAAAGTAGCCAATGTTCCGTTAGTTCCGGAGGTTCCGCCTCCTGATGAACTTTTTGAAATTCCGAGGAAAAATTGTATTGGCTTAATAATTTCTCCCGATAAATTAAACGAAATTCGCAAGGAACGCCTTAAGGCTTTAGGGCTGGCATCACAGGCGAACTATGCAAGCTTTGAACGAATCCTTGATGAGCTGGATCATGCTGAAAAAATTATGAAGCGTGTTGGCTGCCCTGTAATAGATGTTTCAAATAAAGCAATAGAAGAAACAGCCGGCTTAATTTTAGAAGTGTTAAAAAAAGAGAGGAGCTTTTAATGATGGAAAAATTCGTTTATTTATTTCATGAGGGCACTGGAGAAATGAAGGAATTACTGGGAGGCAAAGGGGCAAACTTAGCGGAAATGACGCGAATCGGCTTACCTGTTCCATATGGTTTTACGATAACAACACAAGCATGTAATGCTTTCTATGAAGCTGGTAAAACGATTCCATCACTAGTAGGAAAGCAATCCTTAGAAGCTTTAAGCCGATTAGAAGAAAAGATGGGCAAAAAACTGGGAGATCCGCAAAATCCGCTCCTCGTTTCCGTTCGTTCCGGCTCTGTTTTTTCAATGCCGGGAATGATGGATACCGTCTTAAATCTTGGAATGAATGATGAAACCGTTTCGGGAATGGCAAAATTAACCAATAACCATCGCTTTGCCTATGACTCTTACCGCCGCTTCATTCAAATGTTTAGTAATGTCGTTCTTGAAATCGATACCTATTTTTTCGAACAATTTTTAGAAGAAACACGCGAGCAAAAGGGATATTCCGCTGACCCTGAAATGACGGCTGAAGATTGGCAAGAGGTTATTGCCGGCTACAAAGAAATTGTGAAAAAGCATACAAGAAAGGAATTTCCACAGGATCCAAAAGAGCAGTTGTTTCTTGCCATTAATGCTGTGTTTAATTCATGGAATAATCAACGTGCGATTGTCTACCGCCGTTTGAATAAAATACCTGACCACCTGGGTACTGCTGTCAATATTCAAAGCATGGTATTTGGTAATATGGGAAATGATTCAGGAACAGGTGTTGCCTTTACTAGAAATCCATCTACAGGGGAACATGTACTTTACGGTGAATATTTAATTAATGCTCAAGGTGAAGACGTGGTTGCAGGCATTCGTACGCCACAGCCAATCGCAACCTTAAAAGATGAAATGCCGGGAGTATACAAGCAATTTGCAGAAACGTGCAAACGTTTGGAGCAGCATTATCAGGAAATGCAAGATATTGAATTCACTGTTGAACGCGGCAGGCTCTTTATCCTCCAAACCCGTAATGGGAAAAGAACAGCGCAAGCTGCGATTCGCATTGCTGTTGAGATGGTAGAGGAAGGTATTATTGATAGAAAGACGGCGCTGCTCCGTGTGGATCCGGATCAATTAAATCAACTTCTCCACCGCCGAATCGATGACAAATATCAACGCGTGTTGTTGGCAAAAGGTTTACCTGCTTCACCGGGCGCGGCCACAGGCCAAGTGGTATTTGATGCGGATGAAGCAGAACAGTTAAGTAATGACGGCAAAAAGGTCATCCTTGTTCGCCCGGAAACGACCCCTGATGATATTCATGGAATCGTAGCTTCGCAAGCGATTTTGACAAGTCGCGGCGGTATGACAAGCCATGCGGCAGTTGTGGCACGGGGGATGGGAAAAGCCTGTATTTGCGGCTGTGAAGCTTTAAAAATCGATGTGAAAGCAAAGAAATTTACTGTTGGCGAAACTGTTGTTAGCTATGGAGAAATCATTACGATTGATGGTTCTACTGGTGAAATAATGCTTGGGGAAATCCCAATGATCGACCCTGAGCTTTCTAAAGAGTTTCTACTTTTACTAGTGTGGGCGGATCAAGAAAGAAAAATCGGGGTTCGTGCCAATGCCGATAACCCGGAGGATGCCAAAAAAGCATTTGAATTTGGTGCGGGCGGGATTGGGTTGTGTCGCACTGAGCATATGTTCATGGACCTTAAGCGAATTCCGATTGTCCAAAAAATGATTTTAGCAGAGACTTATAGTGACAGAATGGATGCACTGGGTCAGCTACTACCAATGCAGCAAGGGGATTTTGAAGGAATCTTTGAAGCGATGCATGGGAATCCCGTAACCATCCGTTTACTAGATCCGCCGCTACATGAATTTTTACCGGACAAAGAGGAGCTTATAGTGGAAGTGACAAAGCTTCAAATCTTAGAGCCTGCTTCAAAAGAACTGAAGGAAAAAGAGCACTTGCTGAAAAAAGTGCGCCAACTAGATGAATTCAACCCAATGCTTGGTCACCGAGGTTGCCGCCTTGGTATGATTTATCCTGAAATCTATGAAATGCAAGCAAAAGCGATTTTCTATGCAGCAGCTAAACTGGCTGAAAAAGGAATGGAAGTTCAGCCGGAAATTATGATTCCGCTTGTAGGCCATGTGAATGAGCTAAAGCAAATGCGCCAGTTAGTTATCGATGCAGCTTTATGGGTTCAGGAAGAAACAGGAAAAGAGTTCACTTACACAATCGGTACGATGATTGAAATTCCTCGTGCAGCCTTGACAGCTGATCAAATTGCGGAAGAAGCCGATTTCTTCTCATTTGGAACGAATGATTTAACACAAACTACGTTCGGATACAGCCGTGATGATGCCGAAGGGAAATTCCTGCAAGCATATATTGAAAATAAAGTGCTGCCTGAAAATCCATTTGCTGTACTTGATCAAGATGGCGTAGGTAAATTAGTGGAAACGGGCGTCAAGCTGGGGCGCGGGACAAAACCTTCACTTAAAACAGGCATTTGCGGTGAACATGGCGGTGAAAAGAACTCAATTGATTTCTGTTACAAAACAGGGCTTGATTATGTAAGCTGTTCGCCATACCGTGTACCATTAGCAAGATTGGCTGCGGCCCAAGCAACGATTCGCCATGAAAAAAATAAAGAAGAGGTTTATACAACAGCATAAGGATAGTTTGGGATGGGTGCCATACGGGTGCCTATCCTTTTTATTACGGATTATCCCTCTGTTTTCTGCTAATACTAAAACAAATAATGAAAAAAGGGGAATCAACATGGGGGCTATTGAACGAAACGGTTTTAGATTTGTACCGGAATTTAGTGTTATTAAACAAAACGGTGCCATACATGTATATAATAGAGATCATTTTATCGAAGAAATTCAATTTCAGTTTTCAGGTAATTTCCCTGAGCTTGACCAATTGGAAGATTTGGTAGATAAATATTGCGATCAACACAATATTTAAAGAACGCTTGTTCGATATTAGGTTTAATGTTATAATTAAAAATGCAATAGAATAGGATTTCTCAAGGGTGGCGGCACATCTCCGGTTGAAAGGGGGTGATGCTGTTTGACAGTTTTTCAAGCATTAATGTTAGCTATTTCATTCGCTAGTCTCATTATTGCCGTACTGTCATTTCACAAAAAAAAATAATCCACCCTTGAGCCGGCAAGCGTAAGTGGTGGATTATCGTCCTATATGCCGATTCCCCTATGGGAACCATACTATTGTAGATCCGAGTGTGTCAAGTCATGCTCGGTCTTTTTTACTATATGCATCACTATGATTTTATTATACCTAACTATCATGAAAAAAGAAATGCTTCTGCACGTAATTGATGAAAAAGTCAAATTTTTAGAGGAGTAAATCAGATGACTAAATTAACAACTATTTACCCTTCAGCCATTGAACACACTAAAATGAAATTATATGAAGATATCGATCGATATTTTGAAACGAAAGAAATTATGCCGACCTTTGAGCAATATCTTATCGAACGCAGTCATTATATTGAACAAATATGGATTAATGTGTGGTTGAATAAATCGACAAACGATGTTCCGAAAAATGAAAAAAAGCTTTTCTTAAGTGAAAAAGGGTTCGTGGTTCAGGGGATAGACCGGAAATTAATCAATAAATTATTTCGGGATGAAATGCGAACCTATAAACCCTTCGATGCTGGTGGATGGCTAAATGAATCATTTGCGGGAAATATGGAAAAATGGGAAAACCGATATCAAACCGCAAAGGCGAACTATTTGAAAAGGGAAGAACAGAAACAGCTGGAAGGACAAAAGCTTTCAATAAGGATGGAAATAGAAGAAGCTGCGAATGAATTTATTGAAGAGAATTATCAGCTTTTCTACTTATATTGCAGGCATTTTGTTGCTAGTCAACTAGCAGGAGATTTCGAAAATAACCCTAAGTTTCAAGCAGTTGATACTTTTGCATTAGAAGAAAAATTAGTAGATGAAGGTCATTTTAATCCAGCAGCCTATACAACAGTTTCTACATTTTTCGAAGAATTGACAGGTGACATTCATAAAACACTCCACTGGGGACGCAGCTATTTTGAGTACCAGACTTATTTTTTTGTATATGAAAGCTTAATTTCTGATTATCTTTCTGAATTTATACCGGAAAAGGTGTTGGAACAGCTTCCATCTAAAATTAGAAAAGATTTTCAAGAAACATTTCATGAGGAATTATCTGCTTCATTTGTGAAAGGGAGTATTGCACAACTGCTTTATGAAGTTGAAGGATATTTTATTGAGGATATACAAGCAGAATATCTTTCCGACCTGTTAAAGCTGGCTGAGGTCCCATTTGAGCCGGCTGTTCATAAAGAGATTTTTGAAAAAGATTTAATGGAAAGAGAAAAAATACAGGCGGAAGAACAGGCGGAAATCCAACGCAAAAAAGAAGAAGAAGCGAGAATGATGGAAGATATCTTTGGCCAAGAGTACAATCCATCCTTGGAACGGCACGTTCACTACGTTCTGCATATCGGGGAAACTAATACCGGGAAAACGTATCATGCTTTAGAACGGATGAAGGAAGCGACTAGCGGCTTATATTTAGCGCCACTGCGGCTGTTAGCATTAGAGGTTTATGATAAATTGAATGCTGAGCACACTCTTTGTTCGTTAAAAACCGGTGAAGAAGAAAAAATTGTTCCTAATGCCAGGCATACCTCCTGTACGGTGGAAATGTTCCATGAGAAAGATTATTATGATGTCGTTGTGATTGATGAGGCTCAAATGATTACCGATAAAGACCGAGGATTTTCTTGGTATAAGGCAATTACAAAAGCCAACGCTAAGGAAGTACATATTATTGGCAGCAAAAACTCGAAAACAATGCTGCTGGAGCTTTTAGGAGATTCTGATATTGAAATTCACGAGTACAATCGTGATACCCCGCTTGAAGTGGAGTCTAAGGAATTTAATATAAAACATATCAAAAAAGGAGATGCGCTGATTTGTTTTTCAAGAAGGCGTGTTCTTGAAACGGCGTCAAGACTACAAAATGATGGTCATTCCGTTAGTATGATTTATGGCAGTATGCCGCCGGAAACAAGGAAAAAACAAATTCAGCAATTTAATAAGGGAAAAACCAAAGTCATAGTTGCCACTGATGCAATTGGAATGGGCTTGAACCTGCCGATCAGGCGAATTGTATTTTTAGAAAATGAAAAGTTCGACGGAACGAGAAGACGCCTATTAACTTCACAAGAGGTTAAACAAATTGCCGGTCGAGCAGGAAGAAAAGGGATTTATGACATCGGGAAAGTGGCCTTTACCAATGATATAAAAATGATGAGGCGGCTACTCATGCAAGAGGATGAGCCTGTTCATACCTTTGCAATTGCACCAACGAACTCAGTGTTTGAACGCTTTCAAAGATATTATCGTGACCTGGGATCATTCTTCGAGTTATGGGGGAAATTTGAAAGTCCAAAGGGAACAAAGAAAGCCTCGCTTTCTGAGGAACGATCACTTTATCAATTGATTATAGGTTCAGAAATTGAAGCCCGGCTTTCGTTAATGGACCTGTATGGATTCTTACACCTGCCTTTTTCAAAAAATGAACCAGGGTTGACGAAACAATGGGAAGAGACCATGTATGCCATAGTTCAGGGGAGCGAGCTTCCTGAGCCGATTGTTAAAGAGGGGAGTCTTGAAGAACTCGAACTTACCTATAAAGCCATTGGTCTCCATCTCCTGTTTTTATATCGCTTGGGTCAGCCTACAGAAGCAGTTTATTGGGAAAGACTCCGTGAGGAAATAAGTGATAAGGTGCAGGAACGGTTAAAAACAGATATTAAAAAATTCGTCAAAAAGTGTAAAAATTGCGGAAGGAAATTACCATGGGATTTTTCTTTTCCTATTTGTGATTCCTGTCATGCAGCAAGGTATAGAAGATCTCGATATAATGAATTCGATGATTTTTAACTTGCCATTTGTAATAAAAAATCCACCTCAGTTGGTGGATTTTTTTCTTAATCAGCACTTTCCGCAAATTGACGTGATGCTACCTTTATTAATGCAAGAAGATAATAACTAGTTTTTGCAATAAATCCAAAAACTAAAAGCTTTCTACTTTTTTGTGTGTAAGAAGAATATTTTTATTATATTCCGAAAACCGACACTATTTGCATGTTCTGCATTTTATAGTATTACTAGAAAGAATTTCTTAGAGAAAATACATAGGAAAGAGGGGATTACCAAATGAAAAAAGTGTTAAGTAGAGTCTCAAATCTATTCTTCCCTGCATTAATCTGTTTTGTGTTTATTACTACTATGTTTTTTCTACCTTTATCCAGTTCGGATGCATTTGCAAAATCATCTGTCTCTACGCATAACGTGACTGAAAAAGCGACAACTTATATCACCTCTTTTAAAGTCATTCGTGGAAAATTGGTGGGTAATTTTGATTATATTCAATGGTATTTCGGAAAGGATGCAGATAGAGAATTTTTGAAAGATTGTAAGTGTAGTAAGGAGATGGATCATGCTCCTGACGGATACTGGATTCGAAATGTAAATCCAAAGATCCGCACCTATTCTATTTCTAATTCCGCCCAATATGTATTACAGACACGGAGCCCATATTCTATTAAATGGAATGAGAAAGTTACCAAAAGTCAGTTTCTTAGCTTTTTGAAAGAGCGAAATAAGGATCATACGATTCCTTTTCACATTGAAGTTAAAAATGGTGTGGTTACAAAGATTACAGAACAATATATTCCTTAATCCTAAAAAGAGTAAGGGATGGTGATTTACTTAAATCATAATAACAAAGACCTCAAGCTTGGGGTCTTTTTTCTTTTCGGTTTAAAACCAGCGACCGCAGGGTTAATATAGATGTAATCAGCAAAATAAGCGACACAACTGCTATAGTGCGACCCCATTTTAGCATGTAAGCAATTTTCTTCGAATATATAATATTTCGGGAATGAAAATAAATTTACTTTATGATATTATTGCCATAATTAAAAATATCATTGGTAATGAAATGTGACGCATTATTCTGATGATACATTGGGAGAGCGAACAACATGCTAAGGTGGAAACGAAATTTATGGGTACTATGGATCGGGGTTTTTTTTGTATCAGCTAGTTTTTCAATGGTTATTCCTTTTTTGCCAATTTTTCTCCTTCAAATTGGTGTGCACAAAAATACGGAAATGTGGTCAGGATTGTTATTTAGTTCAGCTTTTTTTGCAGGGGCCATTTCATCGCCTTTTTGGGGGAGGGTTGCTGATAAATACGGGAGAAAACCAATGATTATCAGAGCGGGTTTTGTTTTGTTTATCATCTATACCCTAATGTCTTTTGTAACAAACCCGTATGAGATATTAGTTTTACGAATCATGCAAGGTTTATTAAGCGGGTTTATTCCAGGTTCCATCGCTTTAATCGGTACCAATACACCTAGTGATAAAGTGGGATATGCCCTTTCGATGATTTCTACCGGAACCGCTTCAGGAGGGATTGTCGGACCCCTATTGGGCGGGGGAATTGCTCACCTGGTAGGGAATCGATTGGCGTTTGCCAGTGCCGGATTCATTGTATTGATTGCGACACTCTTGATTATTTTTTGGGTGAAAGAGGAAAATTTCACTCCAAGTAAGGACCATGGCTCTGTTAAAAATGATGTTAAAGCAGCATGGAAAAATCAGCCCTTAATGATGGTCCTTGTCTTAACGGTTGTAACCACCTGTTCGTTAATGACCATTGAGCCGATTCTTCCGTTATATATCGTAAAACTGGGAGGCTCATCTGATAAAGCTTCCTTAATTGCCGGGATCGTTTTCTCACTCCCGGGGATTGCAAGTGCAATCTTTGCTCCATACTGGGGAAGATGGGCAGATAAAGTAGGATTTCAAAGAGTTCTTGTGCTTGGGCTGCTTGGTGGGGGAATTGGAACATTAGCTCAAATTTTATTTAGCGAAATTTGGGGATTTTCCATAATCCGTTTTGTCTTTGGTGCATTTTTCTGTGGGGTCTTCCCGGCATTAAATGGGCTTGTCGTAAAGTCCACACCTGATGATTTCCGCGGCAGAGCATTCGGGTTAAACCAAACTGCCAACCAAATAGGCGGGATGATTGGCCCTATGATCGGAGGTTATATTGGGGGGGTTTTTCCGGTACAAATTGTTTTTATTGTAACGGGCATCCTATTATTAGCCGCAACGGGAATCGCCTATTGGAAAGCCAAGGACTTAAACAGTTCTTTTAGGCGAAAAGTGAGCCTGGAAAAGTAGAAAAAGATTGAACAAACGTTAAGGAAGGCGGAAATAGGGTTGTTTAAAAAAATTAAAAACTATTTTCTAATTTTATTCATCCTAATAGCAGCTTTGATTCCTTATATAAATGAACATCCTGTTTTTGCTACCGAGGGCACCGGAACCTTAACAAAGAAGTTAAATCAACTGATAAATGCGGAACCTGCTTTACAAGGAGCAATTGCGGGGGTCAGCATTCGTTCAGCTGATAGCGGAAAAATTATTTACGATCATTTTGGTGATACTCGTCTGCGGCCGGCATCCAATCTAAAACTATTAACTGCAGCAGCAGCAATTTCTGTCTTGGGTGAGGATTATACGTTCAATACAGAAGTGCTCACAGACGGACCTGTGAAAAAGAATACACTAAAAGGGAATCTTTTTTTAAGAGGAAAGGGTGACCCTACCTTATTAAAATCAGATTTTGATAAAATGGCTAAGCAGATTCAAAAACAAGGGATTAAAAAAATAGAGGGAAATCTTGTTGGTGACGATTCTTGGTATGATGATGTCCGTTATTCCAAAGATCTTCCATGGAGTGATGAAACCACTTATTATGGTGCTCAAGTATCTGCACTAACAGCCTCCCCGACAAAAGATTACGATGCAGGTTCCGTTATGGTGGCGGTGAAACCAGGAGCGGAACCTGGAGACAAGGTAAAGGTAAAGGTAACCCCGAAAACCGATTATGTGAAAATAATAAATAAGGCAGTGACCGTCCCGGAAGACGGGAAAAAGGAAATTACCATTGAGCGGGAACATGCCAAAAATACCATTACCATTATTGGAACGATTCCTACAAAATCGAAGGAAGAAAAAGAGTGGATCTCCGTATGGGAACCAACAAAATATGCTCTCGCCCTTTTTAAGCAATCATTTGCCGAACATGGAATTAAATTTACCGGAAAAATAAAAACAGGTATAGCTCCGGAAAATACACAAATGTTAACTGTCCATCGATCGATGACTTTATCCAAACTCCTTGTTCCATTTATGAAGCTGAGCAACAATGGCCATGCTGAAACCTTAGTTAAAGAAATGGGGAAAGTGATCAAAGGGGATGGCAGTTGGGAAAAAGGGATTGAGGTATTGCAGTCTGGGATGACAAAATTCGGCGTCAACACCAAAACAATGGTCATAAGGGATGGGTCAGGAGTTTCACACATAGATTTAATTCCCGCTAATCAAATCTCGCAATTGTTATTTTCTGTTCAGAAAGAAAAGTGGTTTCCAGCATACTTTGGTTCTTTACCGGTATCCGGTGAAAAGGACAAACTGGTAGGTGGAACGTTAAGAAATCGATTGAAAAATCAATTAACATTAGGAAAAGTTCATGCAAAAACCGGGACCATTTCCACAGTCAGCTCATTATCTGGCTATATGACAACAAGAAGCGGGCGAACATTGATTTTTTCAATAGTATTAAACAATTTACTTGATGATTCGAAAGGAAAGCAGATTGAGGATAAAATGGTCGCTATTTTGGCCAATCAATACTACTAATTCATTATAAAAGCTTTCCTCATTAGGAAGCTTTTATTTTTTTGCTTATTTTACAATTTTTTAGAAAAGGAATATTGGTGGGATATTCAGTAAAAACTAAACTCATCAATTGTACTGAAAAAAGCTTAGTATTTTTCGGAGGTCTCCATGAACAAATCCTCTGCGCAAAAGCCCCAAATACGGGATGTTTCTGCTTATATTTCTCCACTTTCTATCAATTATTTACACATAAGAAACCCATGGATTTCCGCATTTTGGTCAGCAGCATTCCCCGTTTTAGGACAAATCTTGATGGGTAAATATTTGATCGGGTTTGGATTAATCAGCTGGGAATTTTTTATAAATCAGAAGGGAGGGCTAAACTTAGCGATTGTTTATTCAATGATCGGTGAGTTTGATCAGGCTAAGCATGTGCTGAATACAAGGTGGTTTTTGTTATATATTCCATTGTATATATACGGGATTTGGGATAGTTTTACCAGAACCACTTTATATAAAAAATATTATTTTTTAAGCTATAAAAAAGGTTATCCTGTGATTTCAAAAAATATTAATACATTTGAGCTGAATAAACTGGAAAAGCGCAACCCAATTTTTTCAATGCTTTGGTCTATCTTTACACCTGGAATGGGATATTTATATATCAATCGTTTTTTATCAGTCTTTATCTTTTTTCTTTGGTTTATTGTCAATGTTTATTTTTCAAAACTATTGCCGGCTATTCATTTCACTATGGTGGGTGATTTTCAAGCATCGAAACAAATATTAAATCCTCAATGGCTTTTATACATACCTTCTCTTTATCTTTTTGTGATTTATGATTCTTATGTTCAAACGGTTGAATACAATAAAATATTTGAAAAAGAACAAGCATTTTATTTTAAACGGGAATATCAGAATAAGGATTTTATTATGCCAAATTAAGCAGGTGATGGATCGAAATGTATGTGGTTGCTACCTTTCACCATTCGAAAAATATCGAAATGGCGATTGCTGACATCGAAAATATCGGCTTAGAAAATAATAAAATTCTTGTTCTCCCATTGGACAAGCAAAATGATCAAACAAAAATCTTTGATACCATCTACGATTCAAATGGTCAAAGTTATGTTGATGTGGCAGCGATATTAGGGATGGTATTTATGCTTTTAGGAGCTATTTATGGGTTTGTGTTAAATTGGGGCCCTGTTTTATGGGCATTAATTGGCCTAGTGTTTGGGATAATACTGGGCTTTTTAATTCGTTTTTTTTACAACAAGAGCAAAAAACATGAGAATATGGCGGTAGATTCCAGATCTGAGATTGTCGTGATTTTTCACTGTGAGGAGTACCAAGAGGAAAAGGTTACAGATATTCTATGGGGACATGTGGCACTAGGGGTAGCGACATATAAAAATTCTTAAATCAATTTGTAATCCCATTGATTAAAATAGGTAAAAAAAGGCATCAGTACCCGTCCCCGATGCCTCTATTTTTGCGACTTGCGGCAGGCTTTATTCCTGCCATTGTTTTATTTTTTGATAATTGGAAATAATCATTTATTTAGATTTATAATAGAACTATCAGATAATTATAGGAGGTGTACATATGATAGCTGCAGAACTATTGGCAGGGATAAAGACAATCATCCCCGAAGAGCTGATTGAAGAAGGCATATACGATCCATTTCTCGGTAATAATGGCAAAATTGTCGTTTCTCCAATCAATGAACATGATATTGCGAGTGTACTGAAATTCGCAAATGAAAATGTCAAGAAAGTGAATGTAATTAGCGGAGGTACGAAAAAGGGTTATGGAGGAATCGAAGCTTCAGCAGATATCCTTCTTTCCATGGCAAATTATAAGGGAATTATCGAGCATACGGTAGGAGATATGACAGTGACGGTCAAGGCCGGTACTGGCTTTAAAGAATTGCAGGATTATTTAGATGAATATAAGCAAAAAATCCCTCTTGATCCTGCTTGGCCAACAGAAGCAACGATTGGCGGTGTGATTGCTGCAAATGACAGCGGTCCAAAACGGCTCAGCTATGGTTCAGCAAGGGACTTAGTCATTGGGTCCAGAATCGTGTACCCGAATGGCTCTATCATTCGTACTGGCGGAAAAACCGTAAAGAATGTCGCCGGCTATGATATGAATAAACTCTTTATTGGTTCAATGGGGACACTTGGAGTGATCTCTGAAGTTACACTAAAACTCAGGCCACTGCATAAATTTGAAGGTCTTATATTATTATCCTTCCCAGATGGAAACCTCAATGAAATCCGCACATTTATTGTCAACCTCTTAGACTCAGTAATGGAACCGGTCGCTTTTGAACTGTTAGGACCTACCTTGGCTGAAAAGCTAACCGGCCTACCTTCATACACATTAGCCATTAGCTTTGAAGATGTCGAGAGTTCAGTCCGTTTCCAAATCGGATTCGTAAAGGATCACCAACCGCAAAATACGAAATTATCTATTTTAGAACAGAATGATTCTAAAGCATTTTGGAGCTCGCTTTATAAAATTTCACCTAATGGTTGTCTTTCAACATCTGGAAAGGAGACTTGGGCTGCCTTAAAAATCGGTGTAAAAAATTTGGATGTGATCTGGGTGATTAAGGAAACTCAGCTTCTCCAAGATATTTATAATCTTAATGTCGTGGCCCATGGCGGACTTGGGCATGGCCTTTGCCAAATTAATTTTACCGGAACAAGTGAAGATGTTGTTTCAGCGATAAAACACCTGCGAATTTTTGTTGAAAACCAGGGCGGGTACGCTATTGTAAAGCATTTACCATTAACACTAAGGCGGCAAATCGAAGTATGGGGTGAAAAACCCGCTCATTTCTTCTTGTTAGAAGGAATCAAAACAAAAGTGGACCCAAATCGAATTCTGAATCATAAACGCTTTGTAGGAGGGATTTAGGAATGAGTCTAAAAGAAGAGGAGTTGAGGCAAAAACCCGGTTGTTTAACAAGTGGAATTGGTAATTATTTATGGAGTGATCCTCCAAAGGAATATAAATGGGCTGACTGTGTTCATTGCGGCATGTGTCTGGAGGCTTGCCCAACGTATGAGCATTTAGGACATGAGCAGCATTCGCCACGCGGCCGGGTCCATCTTATTAAATCTGTTGCTGAAGGAAAATTGTTTGTGAATGAAGCATTTGCGGATCCTGTGTTCACATGCCTTGATTGCCGGGCCTGCACAACGGCATGTCCAGCAAATGTTGATGTAGGCGGATTAATTGAAGAAGCACGGGGGCAAATCAGGCAGGCCATGCCATTAACCGGTTGGAAGGGGACGGTTAGCAAATTCTTCCTTGAGTCTCTTTTTCCACATCCAAAACGCTTAAATCTTTTAGGGGACATTCTGAAGTTTTACCAAAAGAGCGGTATCCAAAAAGTCGTTCGTAAAACAGGGCTAATTAACATTATGCCTGAACACCTTGTTGATCTGGAATCCATTATGCCAGAAGTAAAAACCCCTGTACGGAAAAAATATAAAAATATAAAACTGATTAAAGCAACTCGAGAAATGAAACGTGAAGTATCCCTTTTAACAGGCTGTATTATGGACGTGATGTTCAGTGATATCAACGAAGCAACCATTAATGTTTTAACCCGGAACGGCAATGATGTAACGATTCCAAAGAATCAAACATGCTGCGGTGCCTTGCATGTTCATGCCGGTGACCGTGAAACAGGAAGAAAATTAGCCAAGCAAAATATTGAAGCGTTTAAGGATTCCGATAAAGTAATTGTCAACGCCGCTGGCTGCGGCTGTATGTTAAAAGAATATCCCGAATTATTCCATGACGATCCTGAGTGGACAGAAAATGCTAAAGTGTTCTCTGCAAAGGTAGAAGACATCTCCAAGTTTCTTTATGATACAGGCTATGAAAAGCCTAAAGCGGAATTAAAGACAAGGATTACGTATCATGATGCCTGCCACCTGGCCCATGGGCAAGGAATTCGACAAGAACCGCGTGAACTGCTACTCAATATCCCTGGTGTGGAAATGGTACATATGCCCAATGCGGATCGCTGCTGTGGAAGTGCCGGTATCTATAATATGACGAATCCGGAAATGGCAGGAGCTGTTTTGGAAAGCAAAATGACCAACGTCCCTGAAGATGTCGAAATGATTTCAATGGGGAACCCGGGCTGTATGCTCCAAATGGCAGTCGGTGTGCAAAAATACGGCAGGAACCAAAAAATCGTTCATACTGTTCAACTGTTAGACTTGGCCTATCAAAAGGAAGTTGAACAGGGGAGGAATGAGTGATGAAGCAAAAAGCAATAAAAACTGGCGATCTACACATCATCAATCTTGCGCAATTATTATCTGGGCCAAACTCCATTCTCTATAAAGAGGAAGACTTGCTGGCTTATGACTGTGATGGTTTTACGATAGAAAGACATTTGCCAAGAGCGGTGGTTTTTCCAAAGGACACAGACGAGGTTTCAAAGCTTGTCAAATATTGCACGCAAAATAACCTGCCGTTTCTTGCGCGCGGGGCAGGTACAGGACTCAGTGGAGGCGCAATCCCCTTAAATAATGAAGTAATTATTAGCCTTGTTAGAATGAAAAGACTCTTGGAAATGGATATAGAGAATCGTCGGGCAGTAGTAGAACCCGGATTTGTAAACTTAAAACTAACAAACTCGATTTCCGACAAGGGATATTACTATGCTCCCGACCCTTCAAGCCAGTACGCTTGTACGATTGGCGGAAATGTTGCCGAAAATGCCGGAGGCGCCCATTGTCTTAAATATGGCGTAACCACAAACCATATTTTGGGCATGGAGGTTGTGCTGCCAAACGGCGAAATTATTGAAATTGGAAAAAATGGTATTCCGGATTTCCCTGGCTTCGATTTACTGGGGATCTTTACCGGTTCTGAAGGAACGCTGGGCATTGTAACGAAAATTACGGTTCGAATATTGAAAAATCCTGAGGGAAAGAAAACAGTACTGGCCTATTTTGACAAAGTTGAGGATGGAAGTCATGCTGTTTCCGATATCATATCCACCGGTATCGTACCGGCAGCACTTGAAATGATGGATAAAACGGCGATTGAAGGTGTTGAGTCCGCAGCTTTTCCAGTAGGACATCCAAGGGATATTGAAGCAGTATTGTTGATTGAGGTGGATGGGATATTAGCAGGGATTGAAAATCAGATTGATTTAATTCTAGATGTTTGTAAAAGCAGGAATGTCAGGGAGGTAAAAGTGGCACGGGATGAAGCGGAAAGGGAGCGCTGGTGGGCGAATCGAAAAACAGGCTTTGGTGCTATGGGGGCGATATCCCCTGACTATTTGGTCCAGGATGGTGTAATACCGCGTAGTAAGCTGCCGGAGGTATTACGTAAAATCAATAAAATCAGCGAAGAAAGCGGATTGAGGATTGCAAACATTTTCCATGCCGGTGATGGAAATCTTCATCCGCTTGTCCTGTTTGACTCCGGAAAGCCGGGTGAAACAGAGCGGGCGATTGAGGCCGGCAGTAAATGCCTAAAGGTGTGCGCAGAGGTAGGCGGCTCTATTACCGGTGAACATGGGGTTGGAATTGAGAAAAAAGAAGAAATGCGTTTTATATTTAACGATCTTGAAATTAAAGCACAAACTGACATTCGAGATGTATTTAATCCTTACAATCTATTAAATGCAGGGAAATTATTCCCGACACCGGGCCGCTGTTCAGAGGTAAAAAAAGAAATGAGTAATTCTGTAAAATAGTACCATACGAATAACAAGCTACAGGGAAATTTTTGCGGAGCTTTTTTAACGTTTCAAGTATTTTTAATGGGTTTGAAGGTGAATATTCAAATCGAAGCAAGACGCTTAATAGCTACTGATCAATACAAACTGCCAATTGAGCCGTTATCAGACAACTTTCCCGAAATAAGTATAAAGGATGCCTATCTTATTCAATTGCAGAAATAATTGCCACAAGTGTTAGGGGCAGCGGCGATGGGGCATCCTGCTCGAGCAATTGCCTGGAGGCGAATAAGCTGGCACAAAAAGGCCAAGGCCTAAAGAAGGGTGATATTGTCTTAAGCGGCCCCCTAACCGGTGCAGCCGTAATTACCCCAGGGGACCATTTTTCCGTTAGTTTTTATGGTATCGGTTCATTGGCTGCTACATTTTCAATATAATAAGCAGAAAAATTCCACATTAGGTATGGTGTGGAATTTTTTTGCTTTGGAAATTATGAACGGAAAAAATGTTTTTAATTGGGTACTTAAGGGCAAAAACCTACAAGTAAATAGGGAACCTATGCTTGAAGAGTGCATCGAAGGACAGAATCTTCTAAATCTTTTTTCATTTATGGTGCCATTTTTATTATTCATCTCTTAAAAAATCTGATAATATATGAAAGAATAACAAGTTACTTAGCAATCCGAAATAATCATAAAGTGAGTTCATTTCAAAAATGAATATATTTGGAAACATTGAGCAAGGAGGATTGAATCATTAGATGGGAAATTCATTACAGGATTCGATTAATAATCAGGCAGTGATTACACGATCCAAACGGTTATGGATGGCCTTGGTGCTTGGATCACTAGCAGCATTCGGTCCTTTATCGATCGACATGTATCTGCCTGCTTTGCCTAATTTGGCAAAAGATTTTCACTCAAGTCAATCAATTGTGCAGCTTAGCTTAACTTTCTTTCTGCTCGGTTTGGCATCTGGACAGCTACTCGCAGGGCCGATTAGTGATGTAGGCGGTCGCCGAAAACCACTTCTGATTGGTTTAATCACCTATTTTATTGTATCTTTGTTCTGTGCTTTCAGCACTTCCATTTGGACATTGGTTGGGTTGCGGTTTATCCAAGGTCTTGCTGGTTCTGCCGGGATTGTAATCTCGAGAGCGATTGTCCGTGATTTATATTCAGGTTACGAATTAACAAAATTTTTTGCCCTGCTTGCATTAGTTAACGGAGTCGCTCCGATCCTCTCTCCTGTTTTCGGTGCCCAGTTGCTTAAATTTGTTCCCTGGCAGGGTGTGTTTATCGTTTTAAGCTTGATAGGAATTGTGATGTTTTTTGTGGTCCTATTTGGCTTACCTGAAACTCTAAATGCTGACAGACGTTCAGCCGGAGGAGTTAAAAATACATTATTAACTTTTTGGAAGTTGCTCTTGGATCGCAGCTTCATAGGTTATGCCTTGGTTCAAGGACTTGTTTTTTCAGCGATGTTCGCCTATATCTCCGGCTCTCCCTTTGTTGTGCAAACTATCTATGGTGCTTCACCGCAAACATTTAGTCTCATTTTTGCGTTAAATGGAATTGGGATTATGATTGCCAGTCAAACAACAGGCAGATTAGCGGGACGGATTCATGAATCTAAGCTTCTTGTTTTCGGTGTAGGAATGTCCTCGATTGGCGGAGTCGTCTTGTTTATCCTTCTTCTTTTGCACTCAAAATTAGTCATTATTTTGCTTCCGCTATTTTTTGTTGTTTCAAGTGTCGGTATGGTTAATACAGCTGGATTTTCTCTCGCGATGCAAAAACAAGGCAAGTCTGCCGGTAGTGCATCAGCCCTCCTTGGGGTGTTATCGTTGGCCGCTGGTGCAATTGTCGCGCCACTTGTTGGGATAGGTGGAGGACGTTCTGCAGTACCAATGGGCATTGTTATTGCATGTGCAGGAATTGGGGCCGTTCTTACTTATCTTTTCCTGGTACCAAGAAACAATAAATAAGCATCAGTTCTTATGCGAACCGATGCTTTGGTGGTGTCACTCATTTTAGGAAAATAAAAATTGCCTCATTTCACCATATTTGTGGAAGCCTAGTTTTTCATAAAGTCGGATACCCGCAGGTGTTGCGTGAAGAATGGCCATTTTATACCCATCTAGTTTAGCTTTTAAAAGCAGAGCTGTCATAATTTCCATACCCATTCCCTTACCCTGGAATTCCGGCAGCGTTGAGACATTATAAATTCCTGCTATCCCATCGCTATAGAAGCTCGTAGCAGTAGTTACAGCTGTCCCACCGAGGTAACCTACATAGTTTTCAATATTTTGATCTTGTTTTGCCATCGTTTCGGTGACTGCATTTCTCAAGAAATCCGGTATACCAAATGCTGCAGATGAACAAACGGTGAAGGCCGCTGCCCCTTCATGATTCCTTACAGCCTGTATCTTTAGGTCTGGAAGTAGTTCCGATAAGGGCTGAAAAGAGGCCAAATCAATCGCCATTAAAACAGTGTTATGAATTTGCAGCGCGCTATTGTCTATTAAAATATTTCCAATATCTTGTGGGGTGTCATGATCCCATAATCTCCAAAGAAATGGAATATGATGTTCTTTATAATCTTGAATAGTAGTTTTTACAAATTCCAGTGCTCCTTGTTCAATATTTGACTTGATTATGTTGTTAACCAATGGGTGAGGAAGGGAGGACTTAACTCGAAAGATTTTTTCATCCTCTATAGCTTGAAAATAACTTGTGCAACTTGCCCAAAAGCGCATCAGACTTATCATATTATCTTGTGTAAGCTGAACTACTTTGTGATTTTCCAATTCAGATAAGGAAAGTTTCATAATTAATTCCTCCTCATGTCAAATCTACTAATGGATATGTTGAAAATTATTCTTTAGAACGAGTTGAAAAGTGCTTAGAAAGGATTTTAAATCTTAAAAAATACCTCTCAAACTAAGGTTTTTGAATCTATTAACCGATTTCAGCCTTAGTTTATAACCCGATACATTCTAAGCGGCCGCCCAACCGTGCCGTATTGTTGTTCTTCTATCAATTCCTGTTCCTCAACCATATAGGAAAGGTACGTTCTGGTAGTCGAAAGACTAACACCTGCCAGTTTTGCAATTTGATCAGCACTTAGCGGTTCCGGTGAGTAGGTGATGCATTTTTTTATTTTCTCTAATGTACGTAGATCAATCCCTTTTTGATTGATTGGTAAAAATGTCGATTCCGAGACCCGCAGTTTTTTCAAATCATCTACTGTACCTTGATCCAGCTGGCTTGAGGAAGAAAGTCTCGATTTGAATTTCGCATATTTTAAAAGAGCTGTTTGTAGCTGATGTAGGTCAAAAGGCTTGATTAGGTAATCAATGACCCCGAATCGAAATCCATCTTCAACAATTTCAAGTTCTTTTGCTGCGGTAATTAAAATCACGTCACAACGTCTATTTTGCATCCTGATGGTTTTCAACAACTCGATTCCGGAACGGTCCGGGAGGTATACGTCTAGTAGGAGCAAATCGGGCTCCACCATATCCATCATTGTGTGAGCTTCTTCAAAGCTATGAGCGGTTCCAACTAGTTGGTAGCCTTTTTGAGATGCAATAAACTTCCCGTGAAGTTTTGCAATCATAAAATCATCATCTACAACCAACACGCGCAAAAATTGCTGACTCATTATCTAACACTCCATTCTTGGTAAACTTACCTGTAAAGTAGCTCCTTCTGGAGAAGAAATCATATAGATACTTCCATCTAATCTTGAGACTAAACGGGATACTAATGATAAGCCGAAACCTCGTCCTTCGCCTTTGGTTGTTTTTCCGTCTTCAAACATTTGGTCGCCCAGTTCAGGGTCAATGCCGGGACCTGTGTCGCTCACTTCCAAATAAAGACGTTCATCTTCTTCTTTAATATGGACGGTTATAGTTGCACCAGGATGTGTGTCCTTACCTTGCGTTTTGATGGCTTCCATTGCATTTTCAATGGCATTTCCGAGGATGGTCAGAACTGTTTCCCTGTGGGGGCAGAGCTCGGATACACTTGAGTCTCCTGTAATTGTTAAGTGAATTCCCAGCTCTTTAGCCCGATGCAATTTTCCGATAAGAACGCCAACAATTGCGGGGTCGCGAACCCGAGCTAGGAAAAAGTCAAGCACATTTTGTTGTTCATTATGTACTTCCTCAATGAGCTCTCTTACAAGTTCATATTCCTTCATTTGGATTAGCCCGGAAATAAGGTGAAGCTTGTTCATAAATTCATGGCGTTGACTCCGCAATGTATCAACGTACTGGCCGATATCTGCTAACCTTTGGTCCAATTGATCAAGCTGTAATTTGTCGCGAAAACTTGCCACAGCCCCAATTACTTTACCATTGATTTTAACGGGAATTCGATTTACCACAACTAATGAATTGCCAACAATCATCGGTTGGTCAAAATGAGAAGTCCCTTCGCATATGACTTCTTTTAATCGTGAGCTCGGCAGAATAGATGTAATCGCTTTCCCAATCGGTTCGCCATATTCCTTTGGTAACATACTTTTTGCTTCCCGATTAAAAGTTGTAATCATTCCGTTGGTATCTACTGCGATGATTCCTTCCCGAATGGATTCAAGAATGGCAGCTTGCTGTTGAGTGAGAAAGGCAATTTCATGGGGCTCTAAATTGAAAATTTGTTTCTTAATATGGCCAGAGAGTAAAAATGCGCCAATGAGGCCAATGATCAAAGCGATTACGCCAATGGCGATGATCTCAAGGATTAAGGAAGTAAGCTTTTTCCATATACCCTCCATTAAAAAACCAACTGAAACGATGCCAATCTGATGCTGTTGCCCGTCATATACAGGATATTTTCCACGGATCGAGAGTCCAAGTGTTCCTTTTGCTTGAGTTATACTTCCTTTTCCCAGCAAAACTGTTTTATCATCGTCACCTACCATATGCCTGCCGATTTTCAATGGATCAGGATGGCTATAGCGAATTAACTTCATGTTTGAAACGACAATAAACTGAGCCCCTGTTTTCTTTCTGATACTTTCGGCAATCGGCTGGATGATCGAAGAAGGGTCAGGCTCCTTGAAGGCTTGGACAACTTCAGGTAATCCTGCAACCGTTTTCGCAACCGCCAAAGCATTGGTGCCTGTCTCTCCATATTCCCTGTGAACCATAATAATTGATAATGTGACAATAAAAAGTACAAGGACAAATAAAAGATTTAATAAAATAAGACCATTAATTTTAGTACGCAGCTTCATGGGGCCTTTTTTCCGTTTCAACCGTAGACACATCCTTGTCCGCACAAAGGGGAGTAGTTTAGTAATTTTCTGAAAAATGAAACTATCTTTATTTTAAAGTAAAAACCTTTAGTCAGTCTATATCAAAATAGTATTTATTACGGTTGGGGAAATCGTTTAAATTGTTTTTATTGTTTTTATCAAACATATCGGGTAAATATTTTCATAATGTTATGAATTTTCTATAATTCATTATGTAAACGTTACCAAAAAATTAAGAAATGGGGGAATCCAGTGGGTGCTTTGGAGAAAAAGGTGTATCAGGACATGACACAATCGGCTCCGGTAATGATGGAACTAAAGGGAGTTACAAAGGAATTTATCAAGCCAAATGGTGAAGTCCATACTGTTTTACGAAATATTGATTTAAAAATTACAAAAGGTGAATTTGTATCGATTGTTGGACCAACAGGCTGCGGAAAATCAACGACATTAAGCTTGATTGCCGGGTTTGAACCTCCTTCAGTAGGTGAAGTTCTTATTTCCGGTGAGAAATTAGAAGGGATCAACCCCCGGGCTGCCTGTGTCTTTCAAACAGAAAATGCCTTCCCGTGGAAAACAGTCATTGATAATGTTTCCTTGGGATTACGGTTACGGGGAATGAGCAAAGCTGAAGCGTATGAAGAAGCAAGAAAATGGATTGCCCGAGTTGGATTAAAGGGATTTGAAGGACATTATCCTTCCCAGCTTTCCGGTGGGATGAGAAAACGGGTAGCATTGGCCCAAAGTTTAATAGTACAACCTGAAATTCTCCTAATGGACGAGTCGTTTTCTGCCCTTGATGTTCACACAAGACATCTGATGGAAAATGAATTGCTTCGCATCTGGGAGGAAACGTCCGCATCGGTATTTTTTATTACACATGATTTAGAAGAAGCAATTGCCTTAAGCGACAGGGTGATTGTACTAACGGCCGGTCCTGGAGCAACGGTCAAAGGAGATTACCGGATTGATTTGCCAAGACCGCGCAATGTCGCGGAAATAAGTTTTGATCCTGCTTTTATGAGAATCCACAAACAAATTTGGGAAGATTTGAAGGACGAGGTGATGATTAGTTATGAGAACGCAAACAAACTCCATTCCTAGTCCTACCAGTGTGGAAGTAGTTTCACGAAAGACTGAAATGAAGAGGAAAGCGCTAAAACTTCGAGTTCGCAATTTGAGTCTGCAGCTGTCAGTGTTTGTTGTGTTGATGGGAACTTGGCAATATTTATCGAGTCAAAAACTGATTGATCCATTCTTTTTCTCCAGTCCATTTGATATCGTGAAGCATATTTGGACATGGGTCGTAAATGGAACAACCGCTGGCCCGCTATATCTACAATTCTTGGTTACCTTTGAAGAAACGATTCTTTCTTTTGTATTAGGAGGGATTGCGGGAATTATTTTCGGTTATGCATTAGGTGTCAATGAACTGCTTTCGGTTATATTAGGTCCTTATATTAAAATGATCAATGCCATTCCGCGTGTTGTGCTTGTGCCAATTTTTATCTTATGGTTTGGACTCGGCATGTCATCCAAGGTCGCTTCAGGTTTAGTACTTACGTTTTTCATTGTTTTCTTCAATGCCTTTCAGGGAGTTAGAGAGGTGGATCGCAATTTAGTCAATAACGCGCGGCTTTTAGGAGCAAGCAAACGCCAATTAGCGCGTCATGTTATTATCCCTTCCGCCCTTACATGGATTTTATCGAGTTTGCATTCGAGCTTCGGATTTGCCTTAATCGGAGCGGTTGTCGGTGAATTCATTGGTGCAACAGAAGGGCTGGGCTACCTAATCGCCCAAGCACAGGGCGCCTTTGATACAACTGGTGTTTTTGCCGGAATGGTCATCCTGTCGATTACGGCGTTGATTGCCGATTGGGGAGTTTCAAAGCTGGAAAAACGGTTTATTGCTTGGCGGCATATCCGCCAATAAATAAAAGCGGAAGCGACCTTTTAGCGCACGACAGGACTGGACAGCTCCGTATGAGATAAAGGAAACACGAATCGCGTTTTTGGCGTTTCGAAGTTGACTTATCGTAAGGAGGAGAGGGAAGTATACTAGTCGCTGGGAGCTGGAGCTAGACAATTCTCTAAGTACGAATTTTATATCAATTTATCTATTGAGGGGGAAGGTACTAATGAACAAAACTATGAAAAGATTAAGCACTGGGGTATCAGGTATCGCAATTGCAGCAATGTTGTTATCAGGATGTTCATCCTCGACAACAACATCGGCACCAAGCAAAACAAAAGACAACAGCACTGCATCTACTTCAGGAACTCCAAGGGTATCCATTATGGTCGGCGGCTTGGAGAAAATTATTTACATGCCATATATGCTGGCTGAAAAGCTAGGATATTACAAGGATGCAGGGGTAACAGTAACCCTTGTAGAGGAAAGCGCGGGTCAGGATGCGGAGTTAGCCCTTTTAGCTGGACAGGTCGATGGGGCAGGCGGTTTCTACGATCATACCCTTGATTTACAAACCAAAGGGAAAAAGGTTGAAGCAGTCGTAACGATGGCTGATGTACCTGGTGAGCAGCTTATGGTAGCAAACAGATTAAAGGATAAAGTGAAAACATTAGCAGATTTGAAGGGACTTACAATTGGGGTAACAGGACTAGGCTCGTCCACCAATATGTTAGCAAGCTACAATGTAGTTAAAGGCGGAAATAAGGAAAGCGATTACAAACCATTGCCGGTTGGAGCCGGGCAAACGTTAATTGCAGCCATGCAAAATAACCGAATCGATGCAGCCGTAACAAGTGAGCCGACTGCGTCCTTACTGAAGAATAAAAATTTGGCTTACACATTTGTAGATATGAACTCTAAAGATGGAACAGTAGCTGCATTAGGCGGAAAATATGCCTCTACAAGTCTCTATATGAGTAACGATTTTGTGAAAAAGAACCCGGAAGTCGTTCAAAAATTGGCTAATGCTTATGTAAAAACATTAAAATGGATGAGTACCCATACTCCTGAGGAAATTGCCGATAAAATGCCGGAAGAGTATTATGCAGGAGATAAAGCTCTATATATCCAAGCCCTTAAAGGTCAGCTTCCAATGTTCACAACTGATGGAAAAATGCCGGCAGGAGTTCCGGACAATGTTCAAAAGATCCTCTCTGCGTTTAAACCGGCTGTAAAGAATGTCGATCTTAGCCAGACTTATACAAACGAATTTGTTGATAAAGTGAAATAATGATTTTCATAGACCGGGTGCCGCTTGCTGTGGCCCCGGTTTTTATGTGAAAAAGATTTTTTGGGGAACACCAGGTAGAAATTTAAAAGGAAAAGTTAACTGAATTTACGATATTAAGCAAGTAAATATGGGTTTTATGATCCTTGTGTTACTATAGTACTTAATCGGAGAAAATCGAGGTGTTCACATGAAAATTGAAGTTTGGTCGGATTTTGTTTGTCCGTTTTGTTATATTGGGAAGCGTCGGTTAGAGGAAGCGCTGGCTCAATTTCCGCAAAAGGATCAGGTCGAGGTAGAATTTAAAAGCTTTGAGCTTGATCCAAATTCACCAAAAAATATTGATAAAAGTATTCACGAAGTATTAGCAGGGAAATATGGGATGAGTCTTGAACAGGCAAAACAAGCCAATCAGGGAGTTGGTCAGCAAGCTGCAGGTGTTGGTTTGACCTACCATTTTGATACGATGAAGCCAACAAATACATTTGACGCCCACCGCTTGGCGAAGTTTGCAAAAACTCGTGGGAAAGAAGCAGAAGTAACCGAAAAGCTCCTTTATGCTTATTTTACTGATTCCAAGCACATCGGGGATCACGATACGTTGGCAGACATCGCAGCAGCTGCGGGTATCGATCGGGAAGAAACATTAAAGGTGCTGCAAGATCAAAACGCATATGCAAATGATGTTCGGATTGATGAATCAATTGCGCAGCAATATGGCATAAGTGGCGTTCCGTATTTTGTTATCAATCAAAAGTATGCTATTTCCGGAGCTCAACCAACGGCAACGTTCTCAGGTGCACTCCAACAAGTGTGGCAAGAGGAATCAGCATCACCGGTGTTGCAGGATCTTTCAACAGAGAATGCAGAGGATGCAAGTTGTGCTGATGGAAGCTGTGCAATTCCGGAGCGAAAAGAGTAATATTACTTTACATTTTCTAATTCTGTGCTATAGTTTTACTATATTTCGAACTCAATATGATGATCGACTCACACTAGGGGGGCCTTTGGCTGAGATGGAACTTTGTTCTAGACCCTTTGAACCTGATCTGGATGATACCAGCGGAGGGAAGTGGAACGAACCTTTTATGTCAGCCTCATTTATTTTGACATTAATCTTCAAACCACTCATTTCTCTTAAAAGTGAGTGGTTTTTTATTTTGCAAATAAGGGGTATGAAAAATGAGAGCGATATCTGAAGATTTGTCACAAAAGATTTCGGATCAAGTAGAATCAAAAAAAGAAGAATTGATTGAATTACTGACAAAACTAATTGCGTTTCCAACAGTAAGCCCGCCTGCCCGAAATACAAATGATGTGCAGGAATTTATTAAAAAGTACTTAGAAGATTTGGGATTTAAAACGGAAAAGTGGGATGTGTACCCTGACGATCCCAACGTTGTCGGCATCTTAAAAGGAGAAGCTTCCGATTTATATAATAGTTTAATCATAAACGGACATGTGGATGTTGCAGAAGTTGGCGATGATAAAGCGTGGGACCAATCACCATTTAATACTTATATCAAAGATTCCTATATTTATGGACGCGGTGTCGCCGATATGAAGGGCGGAATTGCGGCATCGTTAATCGCTATTAAACTTTTAAAAGAATTAGGTGTCTCGCTTAATGGCGACCTTCAATTTCAGTCGGTCATCGGTGAAGAAGTGGGTGAAGCAGGGACCCTTGATTGTACTGAAAAAGGCTATACAGCCGATTATGCAGTAGTCGTTGATACAAGCGACTTACATATCCAAGGACAAGGCGGCGTCATCACAGGCTGGATTACGGTTCAGAGCAAAGAAACCTATCACGACGGGCTGCGACGTAAGATGATTCATGCAGGAGGCGGCCTTAAGGGTGCAAGTGCGATTGAGAAAATGATGAAAATCATCTCAGGGCTGCAAGAGCTCGAGCGCCATTGGGCTGTGACGAAAAGCTATGAAGGCTTCGAACCCGGAGTCAACACCATCAACCCTGCGGTAATTGAAGGAGGCAGGCATGCTGCATTTGTTGCCGATCGCTGTGCGCTCTGGATCACGGTTCATTTTTATCCAAATGAAGATTACGAAGTGGTTATCAAAGAAATTGAACAGCATATTCTCGCGGTGGCTGCTGCCGATCCATGGCTGTGCAATAATCCGCCGCAATTCACTTGGGGCGGAAAATCGATGATTGAGGATCGCGGGGAGATATTCCCTTCATTAGAAATTGATCCTGAGCACCCGGGAACACGACTGTTAGCAGATTCGTTTGAAAAATTGTTAACACAAAAGCCGAAAATAGGAATGTCTCCGACCGTTACCGATGCAGGGTGGCTTGGACGGGCAGGAATTCCAACTGTCATATTTGGTCCTGGAAAATTAGAGGATGCTCATGCCGTCAATGAGAAGGTTGAAATAAGCCAATTAGTAGATTTTACAAAAGTATTAGCCGTTTTTATTGCTGAATGGTGTAATACTACAAGGAAGGAGGCAAATCAATGAAATTCACAGAAATTCTTTTTGAAAATGTAAGGGAAATCTGGGAAAAAACTCATCAGCATCCTTTTGTTGTGGGGATGGGCACAGGGGAATTGCCTGTTGAATCGTTTATCCGTTATATGAAGCAGGATTATGTGTTTTTAATCGATTATTCAAAGCTTTTTGCTTTAGGTGCGGTGAAGGCAAAGGACATTGAAACGATGGCTGCTTTTGCTAAGCTGCTCCATGAGACCTTGCATGGGGAAATGGACTTGCACCGGCAATACGCAGAACGGTTTGGAATTACCCATCAGCAGCTGGAGGAAACAAAGCCGGCTCCGATGAACTTAGCTTATACACGTTACATGTTGAATGTGGCTCAAAATGGTTCCCTTGAAGAGTTAATCTCTGCTTTGCTCCCTTGTATGTGGAGCTATTGGGAAATAGGCAAAATGCTCGCGGAAAAATATCCTGGTTCTACAGAGCATCCTTTATATGGGGAATGGATCAGCGTGTACTCATCTGATGAATTCGGTTCATTGGCTACCTGGCTGATCGATTTATTAGACCAATTGGCAGAAGGGAAACCGGAGCGCGAGTTACATGTTATTGAAGATCATTTTTTAACGACATCCAGGTATGAGTATTTGTTCTGGGAAATGGTCTATCGGGGGGGCGAGTGGCCTGTCTAGTTCGCCGATTTTATCAATAAGTGAACTTAACTATGCTTTTCCGGGTGACGCAAGCTCGAAGTTCATTTTTCAAGACATCTCAATGGAGGTAAGGTCAGGTGAGTTTGTTTCCGTAATTGGTGCAAGCGGATCAGGAAAAAGTACGCTTTTTAGACTGATCACCGGTTTATTGGAACCTGATCAAGGACAAATCCTGATTGACGGACAACAGTCGGGACAAAGATTAGGGAGTGTCGGCTATATGCCGCAAAAGGATTTGCTTTTACCCTGGAGGACCGTAATCGACAATGTGCTGCTGCCATTAGAGATCACAAGGGAAAAAAAGCAAGGAAAAATCGCCGAGATTAGGGAGTGGCTATCCAGGTTTGGTTTGGCTGAATATGAAAATGCTTATCCGCATGAACTATCCGGAGGAATGAAACAGCGGGTCGCCTTTTTAAGGACACTCATGACGGGCAGAGACCTTTTATTATTAGATGAGCCGTTTGGTGCTCTTGATTCCATGACAAAGCATAACATGCACAGCTGGTTATTAGAGTTGTGGGGCGATTTGCAAAAAACGGTATTGTTTATTACTCATGATCTCGAAGAAGCGATTCTATTAAGTGATCGGATTTATCTGTTATCCGGTGATGGTAAGAGTAGAGTGAAAGAAATGAAGATTGATTTGACCAGACCAAGACGTTCAGAGATTATTTATCAAACAGAGTTTATTTCTATGAGAAAAGAATTGGAGATGCTGATACATAATGAAGAGTAGATTGAAAAAATGGACAGATGACTATGGTCTGTTTGTATTGGTCGTTGTTCTTCTTATTAGCATATGGGAATGGGTCGTAAGAAATGGTTTGATTCCATCGTTTATTTTGCCTTCACCATCATCCATCTGGAAATCCTTGTTGGAAAACCGGCAGCTGTTGTTGGAACAGCATTTACCTGCCACCCTTAATGAGGTATTGCTTGGTTTTGTTCTATCTCTTATCGGTGGCGTGATTTTTGGGGTAGGGATGCATTTTTCGAGGGCATTGGAAAAGGTGCTATATCCATTTCTTGTTATTTCACAAACAGTGCCGCTGATTGCAATATCTCCAATTTTTATCATGTGGTTCGGCTATTCGATTTGGAGTAAAATTGCCGTCACCATTTTAACAGCATTTTTTCCAATCGTTGTTAGTGCATATGATGGTCTCAAAGCCGGGGGAACGGAATATCGTGAATTACTGTTAACGATGGGGGCAAATCGCTGGCAAATTTTTAAGAAAATCCAGGTGCCGCTCGCGTTGCCAACCTTCTTTTCAGGATTGAAAATGTCTGTCGTTTATTGTGTCGTGGGAGCGACGATTGGTGAATGGCTGGGTGCAAGTGAGGGTTTAGGGTATTTCAGCAGAAGAATGTCCGGAAATCTCCAGGCGGATGCCGTATTTGCCGCGATCTTTCTGCTTTCATTACTAGGAATCATCCTCTTTTTATTAATCGGTTTTATCGAAAAGCAATTATTGAAAAATAAAGTTCGCTAGGAAGGAAGAAAAAGGCAATGAAAAAGGGTTTTGTAGTTGTAATAAGTTTATTTTTACTATTATTAAGTGCCTGCAGTGCAGGAAACAAGGATAACCAAGCAGGCACAAAGAAGGATTCAGGTTCTAACACGAAAACCGAGAAGGTAAGCTTAATGCTAGACTGGTATCCAAATGCCGTACACTCCTTGCTTTATGTAGCACAGGAAAAAGGATATTTTAAAGAGCAGGGCTTGGATGTTGATATAAAAATGCCTGCTGATACAAACGATCCGCTAAAATTAGTTGCTGCCAACCAAGTCGACATGGCGATTAGCTATCAACCGGAGGTTTTGGTCGCTCGCGGCGAGAATATTCCTGTTCAATCGTTTGCCGCTCTTGTCCGCCATCCTCTAAATCAATTAATGGTACCTGCCAATGGGTCGATTAAATCACCTAAAGATTTAGCCGGAAAAACAATCGGTTATCCTTCGATACCGTTAGATGAAGCCATTGTCCAGACAATGGTGAAGTCTGACGGGGGCGACCCGCAGAAAATAAAAATGGTTGATGTTGGTTGGGATTTAATTCCTGCAATGGCAACAAAGAAAACGGATGCGCTTATTGGCGGTTATATCAACCATGAGAAATTATTGCTTGAAAAAGAAGGTCATCCAATGCGGGCATTAAATCCAAAAGAATTTGGTGTTCCGGATTACTATGAATTAGTTTTAGTGGGCAGTGAAAAGGAACTGAAAGCAAAACCGGAAGTGTTTAAGAAATTTATGGCTGCGATTACGAAGGGACAGCAATATGTCCAGCAAAATCCTGAAGAGGGCTTGTCGATTTTAATGAAGCATGAAGATAAATCCTCGCCATTGGATAAGAATGTTGAAACTAAGAGCTTACAGATCCTGCTTCCATTGATGGATGCAAAAGATAAGGCATTCGGCTACCAGGATCCGCAAACATGGACGAATGTTGCGAAGTGGCTAGAAGACAACAAAGTCGTAAAAACAACTATTAATGCTAAAGATGCTTTTGTGAATTTCTAAGAATAGAAAGCGGCAGGCACCGTCCAATATTTGGACGGTGCCTGTTTTTGTAAGTGGGGAGTTATCTTCTTCTCATTCTAAATTCCCACATGTTACTGCCTTCCCAACATCTTTTTACTTGATTACGACCGCGTGATGTAGTAACCCATCTGGATGGGCTGCCGTGCGGAGTTCTGCAACGTCTTGAAGTATTTCGGCGTCTGGAAGTGTTTCTGCGGGAAGTATTTCGGAGTCTGGAAGTAATTCGACGGGAAGTATTTTGTACTCTGGAAGTAACTCGTCTGGAAGTAATTCGACGGGAAGTGTTTTGTACTCTGGAAGTAACTCGTCTGGAAGTATTTCTGCGTGATGTGCGTCGTCTTGAAGTATTTCGTCTTGAAGTTCTACGTGATGTGCGATTTGAGCCGGGATCATTGAACATGAAGTCCCAAACCCCGCCTTCTCTTGCACCTTCAACTGCATTTTGAATATCATCCTGTGAAAAAAATCTCATTATTTGCACCTCCTTAATTCGTGAATAGGAGTAGAAAGCCAATTTTCTTATGTCGATGAAACTCCTCTTCTTAATTAATTTACGTTTATACGTTTCCATTTGTATGGGGAAATTGCTTATACATGTCAAAAAAACTTGTCCGAAGGTAACTCTCTGCTCCTACATACATACGTATAAAGGAAGGAGGTTATAAAAATGGACGAGACTGTAAAAATTCCGCACTATAAGTTATTTATTAATCCTATGGACCTACGCGAGCTAAAAAGAGATGTTTGGATTGACGCACCTATTCCTGCCCAGTTAACGGTTGAAGGGAAAAAACTCGAGATTGATTTAAGCTATCGAGGCTCACACATTCGTAAATTTTTGAAAAAGTCGTATCAAGTCTCTTTCTATAAACCAAAGGTATACAGAGGAGCAAAGCAAATACATTTAAACGCCGAGTACAAGGATACTTCCTTTATACGAAATAAGTTGTCTTTTGATTTCTTTGCTGACATTGGTAGTCTTGTTCCGCTCTCCCATCATGTTTTTATAACCTTAAACGGAAGAGCGGAAGGAGTTTATTTGGAAATTGAATCAGTAGATGAAAATTTTTTAAAAAGAAGAAACCTTCCGGATGGTGCCATTTTCTATGCGGTAGATGGTGATGCGAATTTTTCACTAATGAGTGATTTAGATAAAGAAACGAAAAAGTCACTGGAATTGGGATATGAAAAAAAATGGGGAATATCATCAGATGATTATTTTTTACAAGAACTAATTTTTAAAATAAATACAATTTCAAGGGCTGATTTTGAAAAGGAAATTATCAAATATATTAATGTAGAAAAATACTTACGATGGGTTGCAGGAATTATTTTTACGGCGAACTATGATGGTTTTGTTCATAATTATGCGCTATATCGGAATGGGGAAACAGGCCTATTTGAAGTAATTCCCTGGGATTATGATGCAACATGGGGAAGGGATGTAAACGGAAAAGTCATGGAAGCTGATTATGTACCGATAGAAGGATTTAATACATTAACAGCACGGATTTTAGATGTAGCAATTTTTCGCAAGCAATATCGAAATCTGCTTGAAGAAATCATGAATCAGCAATTTACGGTTGAATATCTTTCGCCGAAAGTGGAGGGACTGCTCCAATCAATACGTCCTTATGTGCTGCAGGATCCCTATAAAAAGGAACAAATCAATGACTTTGACAAAGAGCTAGAGGTCATATTGAAGTTTATCGAAGAGAGAAAGGCATATTTAAAGCGGAAAATGAACAATTTAGAATAGAGTGTTTTAAAATTAGGTTTAATAGTTTAGTTCCGAGAAAGTGTAAATTTTTCCGGGAGAATTTTAAAAGAATGGGGCCGTGCTGCAATCGGGGTTTATATTATCCATCCGGTTTTGCTTGTTGGTTTTGCAATAGGTTTTCACACACTTGCATAACCCGCTTTAATCAAATGGATTTTAGTCGCAGCTGCGGCTCTTTTTCTTGTTCCACTAACGTAAGCAGGTTAATTTAACAAAGCAAAAACAAAAATTAGAAGAAAGTGTCTAATAAAGAGGCTTAAAGAGTGATATTAATAATTTTAATTTTAAGCTTAACACATATAGCACCGTCCATTTTTATGACGGTGCTAAAAATAAAATTATTTAATAATTGCTTAAGAAGTAGGACATTTTGTTTGTTCTAAATACCCTTATTCTTTCTCTCTCTCATTCTGATAATTCGTTTATACGATTTTATCGTAGCAAAATGCATACCTTCATGAAATAAACAAAAACTGAGTAATTCTTCAACTGTTGATAAAGTAAGACCTGTTGACGTAGTAAAAGGCGTCTCGATAACTTCTTTTAGCCGAAATTCCAATGATTGTTCAATCCTGTCGATTTGATTTTCCAATAATCGGATTAATTCACTGATCGTAGGTAACGCCTGATCTCCCCAATTGGTAGGCTTTGTGCCAGTAGTGAATAATTCTGAAAAGTTATTCGGCATTATCATTTTTTCCTTAATAAAATAAAATGCGAATTTTTCTTGCACAACATATATATGTCCTAGATTCCATTTTATATTATTATTGAATCCCTTTGGAATAAACAGTGATGCTTTATCATTCATTTCTGCCACGCAATTAATTGTGTTTTCTCGAACAAATCTTAATTGTTTAAGCAGGTAGTTTTTCATCTCTTTCCCTCCTGGGCATTCATTAAAAGAATACAACGATTCCATAAACAATTTAAATATATGAATTTATTTTTTTAGCTTCTGCAATAATATTTTTAATTAATGATTTAACGGTTTGACTTTTGGCTAATCTTGGACTTTGACCAGACCAAAGTGACATGAAATCTTGATTGTTTTGTTCACTGGAAGTCTTTCTAATATCCTGGGTTAATCTATTTTGAGCTGGGAAATCTGGTAAAAGTGTTTCGTGCTTCTGCATTTCTAAAATAAATTTATTTTTAATTCCTCTTGCCCATTTACCAGAAAATGAACGAGTTAAAACAGCTTGGTCTTCGTTAGCATTAAGGATTGTTTCTTTATGAACCTTGTGTGCTCCACTTTCAACGCAAGTCAAGAAAGCTGTGCCCATTTGTACGCCCTTCGCTCCTAAACAAATCGAAGCCATTAGCCCTCTCCCATCCATAATTCCTCCAGAAGCTACAACAGGAATGCTAACATTGTCTACAACCTGTGGAATTAATGACATTAAACCAATCAAACTTTCTTGTGATCTATTGATAAAGTTCCCACGATGCCCGCCAGCTTCACTGCCTTGTGCCACAACTATATCCATTCCTATTTTTTCATTTTCAACTGCTTCTTCGACCGTTGTGGCTGTCCCCATCAGAATAATGTTAGATTGTTTTAATTCAGCAATCACTTCTCTAGAAGGAATGCCAAATGTAAAAGAACAAATAGGAATCATTTCTTCAATTACAACCTTAATTTGTTCAATAAATGTTTCAAAAACATTATTAAAATTAGGAAGTTCAAAGTTATCTTTTTGGTGCAAATTTAATTGCTGACGAATAGGGTTCAAGAACTGGTTAGCCGATTTAATTTCATTCTCTGTAACTTTAAATTCGTTAGGAACAAATAGATTAATACCAAACGGATTTGAAGTTAACTGCCTGATTTCCCTAATTTGTTCCCGTATTTGAACAGGGGTCATATACCCTGCTCCAATCATCCCTAGACCACCAGAATTTGAAACCTCAGCGACTAATTTCGAAGTGGTTACTCCGCCAGCCATTGGAGCTTGTATAATTGGATACTCAACTTTCAAAAGTTCCGTTATTTTATTATTTAGCATAATTTCACACCTCGTAATTATTTTCACTTAATAATCCTTTAGATTTCCTCTCAAATTGAATTCCATTTAAAAGCATTCCTGCCCCAATTAAAACGACACAAGATGCTCCTATCAAAGCAGTATTAAAATTATGAGTAAATGATGATAAGGCTCCAGCAAGGATTGGTCCTATCAACTGTCCAATAGCAAAAATAGCGGTCAGAATGCCAATTGTTCGATTACTATTAGATGGATTCATTTGCCGTCCTAATGTGGTAGCAAGTGTAGTGATACCCATAAACGTTGCTCCAAATAATAAAGCACTTATGATAAAACTAGTTTTTGAGATCCACAAAGCTGGCATCGCCATACCCAAGGATTGCAATGCCATTGCAAGAACTAAGGATTTAACGTATCCCCATTTTTTAGCAAGTAAAGACCAGGTTAGACAGGATGGAATCGCAGCCAAACCAACCATCATCCAAACTAAGGTGGCACCTTTATGAAAGGATGAGGTCGTTTCAGCGATTGATACGATAAACGTTCCTGTAACAATGTAACCCAATCCTTCTAAACCATAGGCGATAATCAACCAGATAAGCCATTTAGTAGGTGGGACCTGTGCAAAATTTTCTTGTTTATTTTTCATCTCAATTCCGTTGGAGATCTCATCAAGCCAGATCCATACGAAGAAAGCAAGTATTCCACTAACAACAGCTAGTCCTGTCCAAGTTCCTTCCCACTGATATAAATGGTTTAAACTCGGAATAAATAGACTGGATAAAAAGATTCCCAAACCTACCCCTCCATAAAATAAACCAGACCAACAGGTTTTGTTTATAGCAGAAAGTTTATCTAACACGATACCAGAGGCAAGGACCAACACATAAGCACTGGAAACCCCCGATAGAAATCGAAGTACATACCAAAGGATATGAGAATGTGTTAGACCCATTGTGGCAGTGGTTAATATATTGACAATAAGACATATTCTCAAGGAAATCGTTCTAAATTGTTTTAAAGGAATAGCACCTGCTAGAACTGCTCCAAGAAAATATCCTGCGTAATTACTTGAGGCTACATAACCAGCAACTGTATTTGAAAAGGAAAGATCTTTTTGCATAAGCGGAAGAATGGGAGTATAGGCAAATCTTCCAATCCCCATCGCAATGATTAAAGAAAATATTCCCCCTATTAAAAAAAGATAAGTTTGTTTCTTCAAATTAAAACCTCCAAATATAAAGCATATCTTTATAAGCTATAATGAACCTGTTAGAAATTGTGCTTCTCCTAGTCCGAAACTCCAGTCGGCATCGCTATTTTCTGATATAGAAACGATCAAATCTTGTGGTGAAATCCCACAATCAGATTCAAGATAATGGGCAAGAAGTGAGTATAAGGTTTCTTTCTGTTTAACAGTTCTTTTTTTACTAACAATACTAATAATTACAAGGTCTTTGCTTCTTTTAAACCCCAGTCCTGTATCCTCAATTATTAGCTCATGCGGCGGGTGTTGATGAACTATTTGATAACGGTCACTTTCAGGCACTTGGAAAGCTTCCACCATCGCACGGTGAGCCGAATCTAATAATTTTTTTAGCGTTTCTTCGTTTCTACCTTCTATTAAATCAAAGCGTAATAATGGCATTTTTTGTGTCTCCCTTCAAATTTCAATAACGTTTTTAGAATGTGTATTTTTACAAATATTAACCTCCAGTTAAAATGTAGTATATACAAATCATATCGCTTTTTTGTTATATGGTATAATACTTAAAAATGATATTTGGTATCACTATAATTGATGGCAAAGGATATTTCAAATTAAGGAGAGATTATTTTGGATTTGCATACATTAAAAATATTCCAGACTGTTGCAAAGTTGGGAAGTATTTCGCAAGCAGCAAGAGAACTTCAATATGCACAGTCTAATATCACTATGAAAATTCAGCAGTTGGAATCGGATCTTCAAACAACCCTTTTTCATAGACATAATCGTGGTACTGCTTTAACAGCCAAGGGAAGCATGTTATTAACATACACGGAAAAAATATTTGATCTTATAGAAGAAACAAAAAGTGTAATGAACGATGATCAAACACCATGTGGTCCGTTAATTATTGGTTCAATGGAAACAACCGCAGCAGTTCGCTTACCAGCCCTGCTTTCAAAGTATCATAAAGACTTTCCAGATGTTGATTTAACTTTAAAAACAGGATCTACTGAACAAAATATTCAAGGAGTTTTACAGTATGAACTTGATGGAGCATTTGTGGCTGGACCTATTGAACACCCCGAACTCATTGAAAAGGAAGTAATTGAAGAGGAATTGGTACTCATTACCGATACAATTCATCCCCCTATTTCTTCTTTTAAAGATATACAAACAAGGACGCTGCTTGTATTTCATGCTGGATGTTCTTATCGAGAAAAACTTGAACAATGGTTACGTCAAGAGGGGGTAATTCCCAAAAAGATAATGGAATTTGGAACACTGGATGCAATCGTCGGGTGTGTATCTGCTGGTCTAGGTGTAAGTATGGTTCCACAAAGTGTTGTTACAAAGCATGTACAAGACGGAATCCTTAGACAGCATTCCATTCCGAATTTATATGGAAAAGTCAAAACAGTATTCATCTATCGAAAAGATAAGTACGTACCGACGTCTTTATTAAAATTTATTGATCTGTTAAGTCATTAGATGAGATTGTTAATTAATAGAAGCATAATTTAAGGGATTAGGGATTATTTTAATTAAAAAGATTGTGAATAAGGCTTCTGTTAATGCGGATTTTAAATACTTGTTTCCTTTTTTTGTTTTGGATGATTTCCTTTTACCTGCGCTTTCATTATATCCTGGTACTAATGCTGCCCAAGAACATAAATGTGAAGAACCAGGAAACTGTTTTTTAATATTTGTTCCGATTTCAGCTAGGATTTGCTCAGCCATCCGTGTGGCAATGCCAGGAATTGAATCGAGTCGTTCTATATCTTCTTGATAGGAACTTACTCTTTGGGCTACCTCTTGATCTAACATCTCGATTTGTTCACTTAGGAAATCAATGTGCGTTAAAATAGTTTTTAACATTAATCGTTGATGGGGGTTTACATACCCTTTAAGAGCGATCTCAAGTTCATCTTTTTTTCGTTTCAATGTACGCTGAGCGAGGTTTGCTAGTTTCTCAGGATCATCTTCACCATCTGCAATCGCACGAAGCATATTCTTTGAAGAAACTCCCATAATATCAGAAACAACTGATCCTAGTTTGATATTCGCTCCTTCTAATACTTTTTGAATGCGATTGTGTTGTCTGGCACGTTCTTCAATAATACTCCTACGATAGCGAACAAGTTCCCGTAACTCACGTTGATTTCGATCTGGAATAAAACTAGCTTTGAGTAATCCATGACGTAGAAGTTGTGCAATCCACTCTGCATCTTTGACGTCTGTTTTACGACCTGGGAGTGCTTTCATATGTTGAGCATTTACAACTAAAAACTCAATTCCTTCGGACTCAAGTAAATTAACAATAGGTTTCCAGTAAACACTTGTACTCTCCATTGCAACGTGGGTATACCCATACTCCTTAATCCAATCAATTAGTTTTAATAGAAAAACTGTTTTAGTTGAAAACGTTTGGATCTCCTTTCCTTCTGGTGTCATAATACAGGCGGTAAAATTGTCCTTATGGACATCCATACCACATGCTCGTTCAATGATTACATCCATTGAAATTTTCCTTTCTACGGCTACTATTTTTAGAGGCTGGTGCAACAACCAGAATAGGATTAATCTACTATGAGTGCTTCCCTTAAGGGAGCGACAGTCTGTGATGCACCGAGGTCGTTGGAGTCAGACTAACGGATGGGCTCTAACGCACCATAGTGTATCGACCTTCCTCTCCCAGCCGTAGAATCATTATTGACGGTTTTAAACAATTTTCATTCTCTGTGGTGCAGCGCTTGCGCTGCATGGGTGGCTAACGGGTGCTTATCTTGAATAAGATTTAAGCAATGATCTTCAACAATAGGGCGCTTTTCTGGAGTAACGAAAAAAGTCCAATTTCTCAATTTTAATACTGAGAAAATTGGGCTTTTTAATATTGTAATTTCCTCAACGTTGTAAATCCGCATTTTCCTAACGCTACCCCTATATATGGGAATAAGCGTATTAATCGGAAGTTTTATTGGCGGTTACGGTTCTCATTTACTACCCGAGCACGGCATTAACTTGGTTTATGGTATCCTTGCGATCGCAGCAGTTATTCTAATGTTTATCCCTAAAAAAGGAATTGACGATGTTCGTATAGAGCAAATTTAAATTAATAAATGGCTGGCTGTGGTTCTTGCATTTATTGTTGGGATAAGTGCGGGTATAGTCGGGGCAGGAGGTGCCTCCTTTTTTCTCTTATGCAATTGGATTTTGCTTTTTTCAAATTGTTTTAGCAAACCTTTTTGATAATGAAGGAGACTTCTTGAGTTATAAGAATTGGTTCTATACCATTCTTTTGCTCTTATTAATTTTCTTTAAGAAGCACTTTGAAAAAAAAGTTGGGCATTCTTAATCTTATCTTAACAATGGTGGTTAATAATAGTCTTTGAAATTGAGAGGAGGTATAGCGATGCAAAACCTCAGCATTTGGTTTGCATTTACAGCAGGAATATTCTCTTTTTTTTCCCCTTGTATATTCCCTTTAGTCCCAGCGTATGTTTCACATTTAACAGATTCCAGCTTCAAAGACGGTAAAGTTATGGCAAATAAAAGGGTATTACTCATTCGCTCGCTTAGTTTTATTTTAGGATTTAACGTAATATTTGTGGCCATGGGTGCTTCGGCCAGTTTTATTGGGCAAGTAATAGCACAATATCGAGATTTGGTTGAGAAAATCAGTGGGATCTTAATTATATTATTTGGCCTTCAAATGGTAGGTGTCCTAAAGCTTCGTATATTAATGATAGAAAAGCGTGTTGAAACAGATCCCAATAAAAAGGTGAGCTTTTTTCGCAGCTTTCTTATTGGAATGGCATTTGGTTCGGGATGGACTCCATGTGTCGGGCTTGCTTTGTCTTCCATTTTGCTTCTTGCAAGTTCCACAAACACCGTATACGCAGGAATGGGGTTGTTATGGATCTATTCTATGGGATTGGGAATTCCATTTATTTTGATCTCGTTTCTTGTTACCTATTCCTTAAAATGGATGAAAAAAATAAATAAATGGCTTCCAGCACTTTCAGTCCTTAATGGCTGTGTCATGTTAATTTTGGGGGTTTTATTGTTTACAGGCCAAATGGCGAAAATCAGCTCTTATTTATCTGCTTTTACTAGTTAACTAAGGAAGGTGCCTATTAAAAATGAAAAAAATCGATCCAATGATTCCACCAATCGTTTTATTAATTGGACTTCTGGGGTGGGCTATATTTGATCAGAATTCGAAGATAAACACTGAGAGTCATATTGAGAAACCCTCTATATCAGCTATATCAAAAGATGCAGAGAAATTAGGTATCCAAAAGGGAAATATGGCGCCTGATTTTAAGTTGACAACAATAAATGGAGATGATGCTAAACTTTCCAATTATAAGGGGAAAAAAGTCATTTTAAACTTTTGGGCAACATGGTGCCCGCCATGTAAAGCTGAAATGCCAAATATAGAAGAGTATTATAAAGAAAATAAAGATAAAAATGTCATTGTACTTGCCGTTAACTTAACAACAGCAGAGAAAAATAAGGATAATATTCAGCAATTTATAAAAGATCACGGTTTAACATTTCCTGTCTTATTAGATGAAAAGGGGAATGCAGGAAATTTGTATCAGGCTTTTACCATACCAACTAGCTATTTTATTGATATAAAGGGTATTGTACAACAAAAAATAGTGGGGCCTATGAGTAAAGAGACAATCGAAACACTAGTGTCTAAAATAAACTAGAAAGTGGTAAATTAATTATTTTAGTTGTTAGTAGAATTTAAAAATAAAAAATATTGTAGAGGTTTATTAAAAGGAGAGACACAATAATGAAATTTACACTTGCTGACTCAGGAGCTTTTAAAAGTCATTTTGAATTTGGTGATTTATCTATTTCCGGAAATTCAGACATCGGTTATCGACCTGTAGAACTTTTAGTATCATCTATTGCAGGCTGCAGTGGCGGTGTATTCCGGAAAGTTTTGGATAAGAAAAGGATAGCTTATACTGGTATTGAAATTACATCTTCTGTTGAACGTAATGAGCAGGAAGCAAATAAAATTACAAAGATTGATCTTCACTATGTAGTTGAGGGGAAAGGTTTAAATCTTCAACAGCTTCATAAATCACTTGAAGTGGCCTTGAAAAACTGTGGAATGGCTCAGTCAGTAAAGGGTTCTATTGTACTAAATGAAACAGTTGAAATTCGAGAATTAAATTAATGTACCATTGAAAAGTAAAAACAATTTAAAAATAAACAATCCTAATTTTAAAGTGGAAATTGATACGATTGACATATAAATCATTTTTTTAAATATATACCTATGATGGTATTTGGAAATTGATCTTTCGTACTATCCATCTTTAAATGGTGGAGTCCAATTAAATGAATCAAATTACATTATACACAACTTATACCATATTGTGAAAACCGTCTGATTGTATGTAGTGATAAAAAGCTAAATAGCTAGAACGTAAAATGTTCGAATGAGTATACGGTAACTTTACATACATTGAGAATATTATAGTGTTTTTATCTTGAAAGGAGTTGGACTAAATGAGTGGTCATGGACATCGATTTAATCCTGATAAAGCGAGTAAATTACTTGATCCAAAAAGAAAACAAATTATTGCTCCTGAAATGGTTATGGAACTTTTTGAGTTGAGACGAAGTGATGTCGTAGCGGATCTTGGAGCGGGGAATGGGTATTTTACTGTTCCACTTGCAATTAATACTGATCAAACAGTTTATGCAGTAGACATAGAGCCTAAAATGTTACATTTTCTACAAGAACATGCAAGGATGAAAAATGTCAAAAATATTAAGTATGTAGAATCCAATCTGGAGAGTATTCCAATCAATGATGGTGAGGTAGATAAAATCCTTATTGCTTTTGTTATTCATGAAGTTCCAGATCGACAGAAAGTTTACAATGAGTTAAAAAGGATCAAAAAGCAGGAAGGTAAAATAGTATTAGTGGAATGGCAGGCAGTAGAATCTGAAATGGGTCCTTCACTTAAAGAGAGAATTCCTTCAGAAGAATTGCAAAAAGAACTTAAAAAAAATGACTTTCAAGTGGAAGTAACCGAACTTAATAACCAAGTATACGCTATTTCAATTCAGTAAACTTTATTGAACATTTTTAAAAATGGCTGCTGGTCAATGCCTGCAGCCTTTTATAGTAACAATAATTAAGCATACTATACCTCTTCCTGCTTTTAATTTTGTTAAAAATAATTTATATAGTTTTGATTGCCAACGAATTTGTATCCCATTCCTCTGACTGTTTCTACATATTCTGTCTTTGTCTTTTTTTTCAATTTTTCACGCAAATTTTTAATATGTACATCTATTGTTCTATCGGTTACTGTTTTTTCATTGTTTTCATAAATGTATGAAAGAATTTGGCTTCGAGTTAATATTTGATCGGGGTGCTGCATTAAGACATGTAGAAGCCTATACTCAAAATTCGTGAGATCGAGCAATTCTCCATTTATTTTGACCTCACCTTTTAAGGGTTTTATCGTAAGACCAGAGAAACTTATTTTATTACATCTGCTAGCCGTTCTTCTTAGAACGGCTTCAATTCTCACCATTAATTCCCCTGGACTAAATGGTTTAACGATATAATCGTCAGCCCCCAATTTAAACCCATGGATACGTTCCTTTTCAGAAGCCTTTGCTGTTAGCATAATGATGGGCATTTGGCTTTTTAAATCATTCCGCAACCACACGCATATTTCTTCACCGCTTATTTTAGGAAGTACTAAATCAAGTAGTAAAATACAAGGATCATACTGTTCAATCATCCTTTTGGCTTCAAATCCATCTTTTGCTTCTAAAACTTCATATCCTTCCTTTTTTAAATATAACCCTACAAGATGACGAATTTTATCATTATCTTCCACAACTAAAACTGATTTTCCAATCAAATTAGTAATCATAAAGACTCATCCTTTGATATAAATCTCTAAAAAATGATAACATTATTCAACCTAAATGCATAAAGAAACGTGAATAGTAAAAATACATTTTAAAAGCAAAGCAAGTTTAATTAAAAAAATATCTCTTGATTACAGTGTTAATTCTTATTGTAATTAACATGTAGACCGAAATCTATTTGCAGACTTCATTTTTTTCATCAATCCATATTAATTATTTATTTTATGATTAATCTGTAACCAACTTAATATTGATAAATCCAAAAATATTTAGGGAAAGATAATTTTTGAGTTCAATGAAAACCCGTTCGAAAAAGTACACTTTTACGAACAGGTTATTTTTGCCCAAAAAGGGCTGTTTTTTAAGTTCGTATAAGTCTAAAAATCATTTTTGAACGTCCGTGAGTTTTAAACCACTTTTACGAACATTTTGATAGAATAAGAGATAGAATTTTCAGGAAAGGGAGTAAAAAATGGACGTTCGGAAATTTGGGTCATACGAGTCAGCAGCAAAGATCAATAGGAAGAAACTCGTCAGAAAAGGAGCACTTACGGGAAAAGAGCCTTTTTGAAAAAATCTATGGAGTCGGCAAATTATTAGGCAGCCCGCATTAATCCTATAGGCGAGTAGTTTTTTAAAATACAGAATAATAAAAATGGACCCTGGTGATATTTGAGCATGGTTCTTTTTCTTAGGTAGTGCAGGAGAAGGAACAGTGACTTGTCTGCAAAATGAAATTAGAAGGGGAGCTAAATTCTTTCCAATTTTGGAAAAGTATTATCAATATTGCTAAAGTGGTAAGTTCGATCATTACTATGTTTTGCAGTGCACCTTGGCAAAAATGAAAATAAATAAAGAATTTTAATAATGAAACTGTAGATTTTATAAGGTTTACAGAGTTGGCATAAATTTTGCATATAAAGATTTATATACAACTAATAGGAAGAAATAAAAACGGCAACATTTCAGATTACTAAAATAGGAGGCGTAATAATAATGAACTATTCATCAAAACTAGTAAAAGTAAATAAAGATCCAGGGCATGGCTCACACATCACCCCTGTTTATATGACTTCAACATTTGTTTTTGATAATGCAGAAGTAGGAGCACAACGCTTCGCAGGAGAAGATCCAGGATTTATGTATTCACGCCTGGGAAATCCAAATGTAAGAGAACTGGAAGAGAAGGTAGCGGCATTGGAATTTGGTGAAGGTTGTTTGGCTTTCTCATCTGGTATGGCTGCCATAACTGGTTGCCTTTTGGGTGTTTTGCAGGCAGGAGATCACGTTGTTGCACACACAGCGTTGTATGGGGCGACGCACGCGTTTCTAACTAAAACGGTAAAGAAATTTGGAATTGATGTAACATTTGTACCGTTTAAGACAGGGGATGAGCTTGAACCACACATTACAGATAGAACGAAAGTGGTCTACTTTGAAACCCCTTCCAATCCTACGCTTTCCTTAGTGGATATGAAGAGTGTAGCGGCGATCGCTAAGCAAAAGGATATCTTGACTGTTGTTGATAATACGTTTTTATCCCCATACTTACAAAATCCTATTCTATGCGGCATTGATATTGTCATCCACAGTGCAACAAAATATTTGTCGGGTCATGGATATCTTATTGGCGGACTAGTGATTTCCAGCAAGGAAATTATTGATCCGATGAGAAAAGAAGTGCAGAAGACTATGGGAGCAAATTTGGCGCCTATGGATGCCTGGCTTCTCTGTCAAGGGATACGGACATTGCACATTCGCATGGATCGTTCACAAGAAAATGCACAAATTTTGGCTGAACGCTTGGAAAAACATAAGGCTATAGAGAAGGTTTATTTTCCAGGACTAGCAAGTTTTGAAGATAAAAATATCATGGAGAAACAAATGAAAGGTCCTGGAGCAATGATTTCTTTTGTCTTGAAGGGGGGATACGAAACAGGCGTTAAACTTATGAATTCAGTAAAACTGAGTACTTTAGCAGTTTCCCTAGGGGATGTAGGTACATTAATTCAACATCCAGCTTCGATGACACATGCGATAATCCCTAAAGAGGAAAGAGAAAAAGCAGGTCTCTATGATGGACTCGTTCGTTTTTCGGTTGGAATTGAAGATGTAGAAGATATATGGAAGGATCTCGAAATGGCATTAGAATAACGGTGCGGCTTCTGGGGTACCGGTCGGGCGGGAGTAATCAAGCCGGGGATAGGATTAAACCGGCAGGGAAAAGCAGGGAAGTTTGAGCTGGCGAATAATGGAACTATCTTTCTTGATGAAATAGGAGATCTCCCTCTTTCCCTGCAGCCTAAACGTCTTAGGGTATTAAAGGAAAATGAGATTGAAAGAGTGGGAGGAAACAAATCCTTCCAACTGTCTAATATTCCCAGGCCAATCATATTGGATTAGCCATTGTTCTAATTGTGGATCCATAGTTAAGTACGAACGACTTAAGTTCGAACAATACTTACAAATGAAGTACTGGAGAAAGAAGGGAATGTCGTCCCTCTTCTCCTTCAATAACTTTGTATGCAGCGGGATCACATTGATTCGATAATATAAATCCTCACGGAATGTACCGTTTTGAACCATTTCTTCTAAATTGCGATGTGTAGCTGTTATCTTACGAACATTTACAGGTAGTTGTGGAGTATATGGTGAATATAGCAGAATTGGATGTACTTGGCTTTCATGATCTTCCGGATTATTTGTACCAAATTCAAGCACCTATTCATACCGGAGGGTTAAGTTTAGATGAGATGGTGGCCGAATATGAAAAATCTATTATCCAAAGTTTCTTCTTAGGTGGTCAAGATCGAAAAGATAAGGAAAAAGTAGCGGAAGAATTGAAAATTAGTTTATCGACACTTTATCGTAAGCTAGAACGATACAATCTAAAAGTTTGATCACTTTACCTAAGATTGCAAATTTTATTTGCAATCTTTTTTCGTCTCCGTGGGGGATATTTCGAATATTTGGAAATATTTTTTTCAAATTTGGGAACCGAAAAACAGTACGGAGAGGTAGGTTATCACTATATTCTTCGCGGAAATGGGAATTTCTCAACTCGTTCGATAGTAGGAATGTTGAATTAACAAGGATTTAATTTTGGCACAACTCTTGCATAATAAGATAACGAAAAGGAGGAGGTGGAGTCCATTTGAAAGTATAGAAAGAGTTTTCTGAATATTAAAATGATACAGAAAAGTAAAACTAATAATTTGCAAATCATCCATTCTTTTAAAAATTTTAGGGGGAAATTATTTATGAAAAAGAGTTTTATCATTATTGCTTTCTCGATACTCGTAGCATTTGTATTATCTGCATGCGGAAATGCCGAAAATCCGGCAGCAAGTCAACCAGGCAAACAGGCAGATGAGAGTAGGGATTTGCTAGAGCAAATTAAATCGAGTGGGACCATTAAAATTGGAACAGAAGGAACCTTTGCACCTTTTAGCTACCATGATTCTTCAGGGAAGTTAACCGGTTTTGATGTTGAAATCGCGGAGGAAGTAGCAAAAAGACTTGGTGTAAAACCAGAATTCATTGAAACCCAATGGGACGGTATGTTCGCAGGACTCGATTCAAAGCGGTTCGATATTATTGCCAATAATGTAGGAATTACTCCTGACCGCCAGAAAAAATACGATTTTTCAGTGCCGTATATTCAGTCAAAACCTTTCTTAATTGTTCACAAGGACAATAATACGATTAAATCATTTGAAGATTTGAAAGGAAAAAAATCAGCTCAGACATTAACTAGTAACTATAAAGATATAGCAGCATCTTATGGTGCTGAGATTGTTGGAGTAGAAGGTTTTAATCAATCCATTGATTTATTACTTTCAAAACGTGCGGATGCGGTTGTAAATGACGGACTATCCTACCTAGATTTCAAAAAGCAAAAACCTGATGCACCGATTAAATCTGTAGCAGAACTTGATGAACCGGCAAAAATGGGAGTAATGATGAGAAAAGGGAATAAAGAATTGGTAGAGGCCGTAAATAAAGCGCTTTCTGACATGATGAAGGATGGTAAATATTTAAGTATTTCACAAAAATACTTTGGAAAAGATGTTTCAAAATAGGGAGGGTTCTACATGTTTGCTGACGAAAGAATGGTCCGAATTGTTGACATCATTGTAAATTCCTTTTTCCCGATGTTAAAAGCTGGGGTTGCGTTTACGGTTCCCTTGACATTAGTATCCTTTTTTCTGGGACTCCTTCTTGCTTTACTTACAGCATTAGCTCGAATCTCGGGAATTAAACTTCTGGACGCTATTGCAAGATTTTATGTATGGGTGGTTAGAGGAACACCGCTGCTTGTTCAGTTGTTTATCATTTTCTATGGCCTTCCGAGTATAGGCATCACGATTAGCCCCCTTCCTGCTGCGATTATCGGTTTTACGATTAGTGTTGGCGCCTACAACTCAGAGATTATTCGTGCGGCTATACTCTCCATTTCCAAAGGTCAATGGGAGGCGGCTTATTCTATTGGGATGAGCTATCCGCAGGCATTAAAAAGAATTATTCTCCCTCAGGCAACAAGGGTATCTGTCCCGCCTTTGGCAAACAGTTTTATTAGCTTGGTAAAGGATACATCGTTGGCCGCTTCCATTACGGTGACTGAAATGTTTAGAGTTGCTCAGCAAATTACCGCAACAACCTATGAACCATTGGTACTCTATTGTCTAGCAGGATTTATTTATTTGATTTTCAGCTCCGTTCTTTCGAATGCACAAGGACAGATGGAAAAACGACTCGATCGTTATGTGACGGGCTAATTTGATAGGGGGAAATATACATGATTGAAATAAAGAACCTGCATAAACAATTTGGACAAACAGAGGTTTTAAAGGGAATCGATCTAAAAATTGAGGAAGGCAATACAGTTTGTATTATTGGGCCATCGGGTTCAGGGAAAACAACCTTGTTACGTTGTCTGAATTTATTGGAAACGCCTACAAAAGGGACCATTAAGCTTGGAAAGTTTTCTTTGGATTTTCAGGATAAAAAACCAGTTCCAAAAGATAAGGTGATTAAGTTCCGTCAACAAACGGGTATGGTTTTCCAAAGTTACAATTTGTTCCCCCATATGACTGCACTTGAAAATGTTATGGAAGGTCTTGTTTACGTTCGTAAACAAGACAAGGAAGCCTCTCGTACGAAGGCTCTTCAATTGCTCGAAAAGGTAGGATTATCGGAACGGGCGAACCACTATCCATCCCAGCTATCCGGTGGACAACAACAACGTGTAGGAATTGCACGGGCGATGGCAATGGAACCTGAAGTTCTGCTTTTTGATGAACCTACTTCCGCGTTAGATCCTGAGTTAGTTGGTGAGGTTCTAAAGGTCATGAAAGAACTTGCTAAAGAAGGAATGACCATGGTTGTAGTGACACATGAAATGAATTTTGCGCGTGAAGCAGCGGATAAAGTCGTATTTATTGATAAAGGTGTAATCGTTGAAGAAGGAACACCTCAACAAATTTTTGAACATACAGGGCATGAACGGACATTACAATTTTTAAATAAACTTTGTTCATAGGTAAGGGCCGGTACCCCCAAGCTGCGGAAGAATGGAAAACTCGTTACTCGGCACTTTCCCGCAAGTTAGAACGACAGAATCTTATAACTTTACCCTAGGATTGCAAATTTCAATTGCAATCTTTTTTTGAATAATTAAGAAAATATTTTCAAACTTGGGAATCGAAAAACAGTACGGAACGGCAGATTTACACTATATTCATAGCGAAAATGATAAATATGTTCATCTTTCTGATCAAGTTATAAAAAATGAATATAAAAAGTATCTTCAAGGGAGAGAATATACGAATGAAATTACCAAGAGTAGCAACTAATCGGAAGCTCATTACTAGTACAGCCATTATCAATCACAATATCTCCGCCTTCAATTCACTGCTCGAGCAGCACGTTCAATATGGATACCTTCATTCTTAAAATGCTCCTGCGTTTCATTAATTGGCGCAGGAGATTCTTTTATTGGTGTTTTGGACCTTCGTATTAAATAGCAGGTTATTAGAAAGGTAGATAATTAAAATTTTAACTTAGCGTATAATATACATTATATTCATTTAAACTACCAAAATCTTATGATATACTCATCATATAATGTTTATTTTGGGTCAATTTGATATGATTTTTAGAGGTTTAAACTCAGCATATAAGTTAAGAGGTGAGATCCATGCTGGAAGAGTATATTGCCAATCTTCAGAAAAAAGACAAGACCTCAAAAACCGTTATTTCCTATCGTAATGATATCCTTATCTTTTTAGAAGATTTACATATTCGGCCTGATGGTTTTGTGACAGCAACGGATGTAAGAAAATGGATTCATGGGTTGTTACATCCACAAGAGGGGAAACCATTGGCTATTACCACCATTAATCGTCGGTTAAATGCTTTGCGCAGTTTTTATTCCTGGGCCGTTAAACATAAGAAGCTGCAGCATAACCCGATGGTAGAAATTAAAAATATCAAATCAGCTGATGAAGATTCCGAAAAAATCATGTGGCTGACAGAAGAAGAGTTTGAAGATCTTTTGAATCGTGTAAGAAAGACACCGGTCAAAAGCAGAGGAGTAGATCCAGAAGAAAAATATTGCCGGGATCGAGCCATTATTTATTTATTAACATACGCTGGTTTGAGGGTAGATGAACTTTCAAACGTAAAGCTAACCGATCTTGATATGGAATTGCGACGTATTCGGATAGTTGGGAAAGGACGGAAGATTCGGACGGTGCCCATGTCCAATACCTTATGGCAAGAACTGTACGACTGGTTAATGTTTAGAGCAGAAATGTCAAACAGGAAACCTCATGTAGAAGAATCATCCTATGTATTTTATAGCCAGCGATCACCCCAATTTACGGTTCGTGGAATTCAGGCGATGATTGAAAGTTACAGCTTACCGAAGAAAAAATTAACACCCCATATGTTCAGGCATACATTTTGCAAATGGATGTTAAAAGCAACCAATAATGACATTGAAAAAGTTCGAAGATTAGCAGGACATAGTAATATTTCGACCACTGCAAAATATTTAAGAGATTCCTATAGTGATTTGGCGGATGCTGTTGAAGCTATGCCGAAATTTTAATTATTAAGATGATCTAAGTTAGTAAAGGTATACGACATTAAATTGAAAAGTACCAATATATAATAGAAGAAATTCGTAAAAAATTGACCATCGGGAGCATAGGCTATTTAGTATTCAACAATCGGGCCATATTCTTGTGCGAAATGTTTCTAGCTCAAATTGAGGATGGTCCCATCTCTCAGGTAAAGGCTAGACAGTTCCGTTGGAACTGAAGGATTATATCGAAGAGTCAAATGATAGAGTAACGTCTTGAAGGGCTCTCTCTGCGTCGAATAGCACTTGATTTAGTAAGAATGAAAGTGTTATAAGCTCGGCAAAAAGGCGTAAGAATTTACCGTATCAGTTCGGCTGACGAAAGCCTACCCGAGGGGGTGGTGTAAATCATGATGCTTGAGTTGAATGAATAAGGTGAGAATGCTTAAAAACCTACAGTAAAAGGTAAAGCTGACGAACTTCTGAATGTACGGGTCTAAAATGGCGATACATAGAAATGTGTATATCACTTAATGTGAGGATAGCTGTGGATGAGTAAGACTAAGAAATATGAAAATCCATGATGTGTTACAGGCACATGATCGGCTAACAGGCTTACA
>NZ_JAUSTW010000002.1 GCF_030813055.1 Neobacillus ginsengisoli
GGAGCTGACTGATACTAATCGTTCGAGGACTTAACCAGTTTTAAAGCGAACTCGTTTTACAAAACTTCTTCTGAATTATCTAGTTTTGAGGGAATAAAAAAAAATAAATTTCCTCTTGAAAAATATGAAAAAGACATTATAATAAAATAGTGTCTCATAAATAGTCTGGCAGCAATGGCGAGAAGGTCACACCCGTTCCCATACCGAACACGGAAGTTAAGCTTCTCAGCGCTAATGGTAGTTGGGACTTTGTCCCTGTGAGAGTAGGACGTTGCCAGGCTGTTATAAAATTATTCCGCAGTAGCTCAGTGGTAGAGCTATCGGCTGTTAACCGATCGGTCGTAGGTTCGAGTCCTACCTGCGGAGCCATAATGGAGAGCTGTCCGAGTGGCCGAAGGAGCACGATTGGAAATCGTGTAGGCGGGTAACCCTGTCTCAAGGGTTCAAATCCCTTGCTCTCCGCCATTTAATTATTACAATATGGCCCCTTGGTCAAGCGGTTAAGACACCGCCCTTTCACGGCGGTAACACGGGTTCGAATCCCGTAGGGGTCACCATTATATGTGGAGGATTAGCTCAGCTGGGAGAGCATCTGCCTTACAAGCAGAGGGTCGGCGGTTCGATCCCGTCATCCTCCACCATATATTTTTAAAAAAATGTATCTTTTACCGTCGCGGGGTGGAGCAGTCCGGTAGCTCGTCGGGCTCATAACCCGAAGGTCGCAGGTTCAAATCCTGTCCCCGCAATCTGGTCTGGTAGTTCAGTTGGTTAGAATGCCTGCCTGTCACGCAGGAGGTCGCGGGTTCGAGTCCCGTCCAGACCGCCATTTGTTGGCTCAGTAGCTCAGTCGGTAGAGCAAAGGACTGAAAATCCTTGTGTCGGCGGTTCGATTCCGTCCTGAGCCACCATTTAATTGATTATATATTTGTGGAGGGGTAGCGAAGTGGCTAAACGCGGCGGACTGTAAATCCGCTCCCTCCGGGTTCGGCGGTTCGAATCCGTCCCCCTCCACCATTTATAGGGGTATAGTTTAAAGGTAGAACGAAGGTCTCCAAAACCTTTGGTGTGGGTTCAATTCCTACTACCCCTGCCAAATAATTTTATAGTGGCGATTGTGGCGAAGTGGTTAACGCATCGGATTGTGGTTCCGACATTCGTGGGTTCGATTCCCATCAGTCGCCCCATAATTTTATTAAAAATATTAACTATTTATAATATCATTGGGCTATAGCCAAGCGGTAAGGCATCGCACTTTGACTGCGACATGCGTTGGTTCAAATCCAGCTAGCCCAGCCAATTGCGGAAGTAGTTCAGTGGTAGAACACCACCTTGCCAAGGTGGGGGTCGCGGGTTCGAATCCCGTCTTCCGCTCCAATATAATGGCGGCATAGCCAAGTGGTAAGGCAGAGGTCTGCAAAACCTTTACCACCGGTTCGAATCCGGTTGCCGCCTCCATTATAATTTATGTTAAGTATTAATATAAACAGATTTTTTTTCGCCGGGGTGGCGGAACTGGCAGACGCACAGGACTTAAAATCCTGCGGTAGGTGACTACCGTACCGGTTCGATTCCGGTCCTCGGCATTACTTCAATAAGCATTTTAATACGCCGGTGTGGCGGAATTGGCAGACGCGCACGACTCAAAATCGTGTTCCTCTGGAGTGTCGGTTCGACCCCGACCACCGGTATCTAAACAATCGCTTGCCAAGGCGATTAAATCAACGTTTCTTACATAGTGTAAGAAACGTTTTTTATTTATTTTTTAAAATACTTCTTAAAAAACTGTTTTCGTAAAGATTGACAGTTTTTTGAAAATTAAGATATATTCAGGTTAAGAAAGTACATTCAGGAGAAGAAGCTTTCAACCGTTTGAAGGACAATGTCCTCGAAACCTTGTCAGGCTTTGTCCTTGAAAACCCGTTCACACATAATTAGGAATATATGTGTGTATTTCTTTATATGAACAGGAGTGATCGGTTTGGTCAAACAATCGTCGTTTTCTTTCCATACTAGTGATGGAGTTGAAATCGTTGCAAGTAAATGGGCTGCTGATATTGAGGGGAAGCCAAAAGCGATTGTCCAGATTGCCCATGGTATGGCGGAACATATTCAAAGATATAATACTTTTGCCCGGGAACTTGTTTCGCAAAATATCTTTGTCTACGGAAATGACCATCGCGGACATGGAAAGACAGGAATACAGAATAACAGTCCAGGGTATTTGGCGGATGTAAATGGATTTGAAAAAGTAGTTGATGATATTGATTCGCTTACAACCATAATTAAGGAAGAAAATCCGGAAGTACCAGTCTTTTTATTAGGACATAGTATGGGATCGTTTTTATCAAGAAGATTTATTCAATTGTACGGGAATAAGCTTACAGGGGTAATATTATCAGGTACCGGCGGAGACCCTGGAATGATGGGGAAAATCGGAAGAATGGTTGCTGCTAGAGAAATGAAGAAAAAGGGGGCCAAGACACCAAGTACCTTATTAAATAATCTAACTTTCGGCAGTTATAATAAAGGGTTTACTCCTAACAGAACAGAATTTGATTGGTTGAGCAGGGATGAATCTGAGGTAGATAAGTATATAGCTGACCCCTTTTGTGGAGAGGTATTCACATCAGGCTTTTTTCATGACCTTCTTGATGGGATTGAAATTATAAATAAACCAGTGAATATAAAGTCAGTTCCGTTAGACCTGCCAATCTACTTAATTTCCGGAAGTAAAGACCCGGTGGGGGGAAATACCAAAGGGGTACTGCAAACCTATCAAGCTTATAAAAAAGCAGGTATTAAGGATGTAAACTATAAATTTTATGAAAATGCACGACATGAAATACTTAACGAAATCAATAAAGATGAAGTAATTGAAGATATTATTATATGGATAAATAGCTATTTGAATTAAAAAAGTCCTTTGTTGGACTTTTTATTTTGATAATGTATTTTTAGTCTAGTACAAAAATCGACAAATTTCGTAAAAAACACTTGACGTTTATTGGCGAAGCGTGTATTATAATAAAGGTCAGCTGGTGACAAATTAACTTTTTGATAAATAATATGCGGGTGTAGTTTACTGGTAAAACCTCAGCCTTCCAAGCTGATGTAGTGGGTTCGATTCCCATCACCCGCTCCATACATAGTAACTAACGCAGTGTACCGTTTCATTGAGAACGATGCATTGCGTTTTTTTATTTTTATAAAAGAAGATGCCTCATTGGCACCCAAGGATTTGAAAGGAAGCTTCTCCGCCGTGTATTTGTGTAAACATGTTCATTAAGGATTCAGTAAGTTTTTCCGCAATCACCATATCAGTCGAAGGCCTTAAATAGATCATTTGCAGAGCGTTTTTCGTTTTTTTTGTCACGGGAGTTCTTTCTGAATCAACAAAAGGGCTGCCGAATGGACCCTTTTGGTCGGAAGCTATAATGAGACGCTCAAGGGAGTTTACCCGTCCATTTAGGCCGAGATATTCTTCTCCATCATGACCAATTCTTATCGAAACTGGTTCACTTAAAAGATCTTGGTCGTATATTCCAATTGGCACTTGATATTGTAAAGAGAAAAAATTATTGATGTCAATGGCACTTTGAACGGACGAAAGATAATTTTGTTTCTGAACTCTCCTCATTAAGGCCTCGGCAGAATGACGATAACGGTTTGGATCCTTACCGGTTATTTTAAAAACTTTCCGCCATTCTTGAATTCCTGGTAAATCTGTTATATTTTTATTTTCCAAATCAAAATATATGGATTCTTGGAAAAGCTGGAGTCTTCCTTTTACCATTTGAGGAGAATCCCCGACAGTGATATTTCTGTATTCAATGATCGCTATTTTTATATTAGGTAAGAGCTCCACTAATTCTGATGAAAGGTGAATTTCCAACGATTTTACCTCCAAATTTAATTAAAAATAGTTTATCATAATTAAATGTCTAACCAAAAATGATTAAACCTAACCTTTAATATATAAGTAAATGGAAAGGAGGTTTCTAAAAATGGATGTAAAAAAATTAAAAGAAGAACTAATTGATTTTAGTAAAGAAATCGGAATTGATAAAATCGGTTTTACCACTGCTGATACCTTCATTGAATTAAAGAACAGGCTAATCAAACAACAAGAATTGAATTATCAATCTGGTTTTGAAGAGGCGAATATTGATAAGCGGGTGACTCCATCATTATTGCTCGAGAAGCCGCAATCCATCATCTCTATCGCTCTTGCCTATCCTGCAAAGATGAGAGTTCGTGTGAAGAGTAAAACCGGTGAGAGGCGCGGGATATTTAGCCGGGCGTCATGGGGCATGGACTATCATCATATTCTTCGAGACCGTTTAAAAAAGCTGGAGGAGTTTATTTTAACAAAAGTTCCAAATGCTCGGTTAAAATCAATGGTCGATACCGGAGAGCTTTCCGATCGGGCGGTTGCAGAGAGAGCCGGTATTGGGTGGAGTGGCAAAAATTGTGCGATTATTACCCCTGAGTTCGGATCCTATGTTTATTTGGGTGAAATGATTACAAGTATTCCGTTTGAGCCGGATAGCCCAATCGAAGATCAATGTGGAACATGTACTAAGTGTATTGAAGCTTGTCCAACAGGAGCATTGGTCCAAGGAGGACAAATCAATGCACAGCGTTGCATCTCTTTTTTAACTCAGACAAAAAACCTCATTCCCGATGAATTTCGGGATAAGATTGGCAATCGTTTGTATGGATGCGATTCATGTCAAACGGCTTGTCCGGTTAATAAAGGGAAAGACTTTCATTTTCATGATGAAATGGAAGCGGACCCTGAAATTTCTAAGCCATTATTAACTCCAATGTTAAAAATGAGTAATCGCGAATTTAAAACTAAATTTGGACATGTCTCTGGTGCGTGGCGAGGGAAAAAGCCGATTCAACGAAATGCAATCATTGCCCTTGCTCATTTCAAAGACATATCAGCGATCCCTGAATTAACCGATATACTGCAAAATGAAGCTAGTTCGGTATTAAAAGGAACGGCTGCTTGGGCTCTTGGGAAAATTGGCGGCGAATCCGCTCTTGCCGCTCTTGAGAAAGCAAAAAAGAATGAAACTGACAATGAGGTTCAACAGGAAATAGAAAAAGGACTCAGTTTTTATAAATGATAACAGAGCGAACAACAAGTTCAGCTCTTTTTTTGATTGAATTTCATCTTTCTTTCATATGTATGGAATGAAAGGAGTGAGAGATTTATGCGTGAATTGCTTCAAGAATTATTTGAAAAAAGAGTTCATCAATTTGTATTGAATTCCAATATGCGGACCGGGACCTATTCAAAGGCGGAAAAGAAAATTGAAACGTTGGCGAAAAGGTCTGCCGAAATTGTAAAAGTGAAAGCAATGGGAAATATAATAGAGCAAGCCGAAGATGGTGAATTGCAAACGATTAGATACAATGCCCATTATCAATATTTAATTAAGCAAAAAGGAACTCTTTATTTAGAAGAAGAAGTGGAAGTAAGAATGGGGAGGTTTTTTAAGGATGTATTAATAATGGATGAGGAAATAAATCCTTACGGTGTCCCTGAACAGCAGAATGAGCTTTTAATTTCTGAAGACTCCGGGGAGAGACTAAGCTTTCAGTATGATCGTTTAAAAGCCGTGCAATATGCCGAGCGCTGGTGGAATAGTTATAATCCTGCCTATAAAAAGTTTGTAAATGATTGTACGAATTTTATCTCGCAATGTCTCCATGTTGCTGGAGCACCAATGAGAGGTTATCCTAACCGAGGTGCTGGCTGGTGGTTACAAAATAATAACTGGAGCTATAGCTGGACTATGGCCAATTCACTGCGTTTGTATTTAGCCAATTCTAAGAGTGGTCTTAGGGCAAGGGAAGTCAGCAGTCCGGATCAATTAATATTAGGTGATGTGATATGTTACGATTTTGAAGGGGATGGCAGGTTCAATCATAATACGCTTGTAACCGGAAAGGATGCCTATGGTATGCCCCTTGTCAATGCCCATACGTACAACAGCCGAATGAGGTATTGGGCGTATGAAGATTCTTCTGCCTACACGCCAAATATTAAATATAAGTTTTATTCGATTATCGAATAAGGAGTGTTCATCCTTGTATGCAAGATTCATCATGGTATAATTGCTTTTAGAGTTTTTTATATGAGGTGAACATTGTGTCAATACATGTAGTATGTAAGAGATCATAAAACGCTTCATATCAAGGATTTTGAGGTTCTGATGGGTGTGTTCGTTACAATACTTTTGATTCGCTTTTAACGTGCTTACAAGCATTTTGAGAGCGTTCAAGATAGGGGTTGTAATGGATGAAATTAAACGATTTATTGGATGAATATGTCCTGGAATGCCAGATCAAGAACCAGAGTAAATTGACCATTACGAATGTTAAAATCAGTTTATCGAACTTTGTCAAGTCACTTGACGATGTTGGAACCGTTGAAAATATCAAAGGGGTTCACATCAAACAATGGATCCTCAAGCGCCAGGGAGAAGGAATCCAAGCCAATACGATTAACACTGGTTTGAAACATATCAGAGCCATGTTCAATTATGCCTGTGAAGAAGAAATTATCGACAGAAACCCAATGGAACGGATCAAGCTATTGAAACAAACCAAAAGAGTGATCAAAACATATTCCAATGATGATGTAAAATTGATTTTAAACTCCTTTAACGGTAAGACTTTTTTCAACGTTCGAGATAAAACAATTATTGTAATGCTCCTGGAAACTGGAATAAGACGGAACGAACTAAGATCAATAAAATTAGATGATATTTATGAGGATTCCATTCGTATTCGAGGCAAAGGAGATAAACAAAGATTCATACCCATCTCACTGCCTTTGAGAAAGCAAATGATCCGCTATCAGAGAGCCAGAATGGCTTATATAGGCGATGCAGAGTGTGAATGTTACTTTATATCAATGACAAGAAAACAATTAGTCTTGGGTAGTATAAATCACATCATACGCAAGCTAGAGGATTTAAATCTGTCAGTGAAACCAACTATTCACAGTTTCAGAAGGTTTTACGCATCCAGGATGTTGGAGAATATTGATCTTTTATTCCTTGTCTCGGCTCCTGGGACATAGTACGATCTCTGTCACTGAGAGATATGTTGAGAATACAGAGGATAAAGTCATCCTGGAAAGAGGAATGAGATCTCCGTTGAGTAATATGTAATAATTAGGAAGATGATAATGACAACAGTATCAATTGAGATTCATTTTAAAACTAACGCTACTAGAATCACAAAGCGAGGAAACTTTCCATTGAAAGGTAAGAATCCCGAGGAGGTAGCCTACCAGTGGTGGAAACACATTTCCAACGAAATGTCTTTTTTTGCTGAGTTAGAAAAAGTCACTGTAAATAGTGATCAGGATATTACCGAGTTAGTTAAGGAAATAGAATCGCAAGTGCTGAGAAATATTGATGATAAATGGACGTTGCCTTTTTGTTAGTATAAAATCACTATGATAGTTCATAAATAATATCACAACCCACTATACTGTTCCCTCCTCAGAAAGCTGTTCTCTTATCGAGAATGGCTTTTTATTTGTTTAAAAATGGGCAAGATATGATTGATGATGAACAAACTAGTTTTCACTGTTGATAATATCTCTATAAAAAAGAGCCCGTAGGCTTAAGGAAACACTGTTTAAATTATTTGCTTAAAAGAATCTGCGTCTTCTTTCTATTTCAAAGCGTCTTCTTCTCTCAATTTCTATTTCAATTTCAATGGGGAAAAACCTTCTTCTTCTAAAGCCGTCACGAAAAAACAGGTCTCTTCGACCAAATCCGAAAAATGGCATTTAATTCAGCCTCCTATCATTACAGAATCTATATGACAAAGGGACAGATTTACTATCAACCCGCCCTTTGTTCCGGACAATTTAGTAGCCGCCCATACCCATAAAAGAAGCTCCTACGATGATAAGGAGAACGAACAATACAATAACAAAAGCCATTCCTCTTTCTTCTCTTTCTTCATGCATGATGTATAACACCTCCAGTACTTGCTTATTAAGGACTTTACTCACCCAAATCATACCGTTTGGTTAATTAAAAATGATGACGATGAGTAGTAGTAAGAACGATAATTAACAGAATGAACAATACAACTATTAGAACAAATGTTGAACCGCCGCCATAACCACCGCCGTAGCCATAACCGCCGCCGTATCCACATGATCCCCACATATTTATCACCACCTTTTGGATTAACTTAAGAAAGAATACTTTCCTCTATTTATATATATTTCTTAGGACGAGAATCGATTGGACAATCATCATAGTGTTAAGACAAAATTCGCGATTTTTTTAAACAATTTCTAAAAACGCAAAGAAACGTCTGCAATACATGCAAACGTCTCATAGCGGTGAGTGAAAATCTATAGATATGTGCTGGAGGTAATAATAACATATGCACTCAAAATAAAACTGAATGGACAAGTGCTGATTAAAAGTAAATTAGGCAGGAAATGTACAATATCAGCCATTCTTGACCCAATAATCTTACTATTCTTGTTAGGTTATTATAAATGGTCAAGATACGATTGAAGAATCTGAAATTAAAGAAGGTATGTCGGGTTTGGCTAAGTAGAAATCGGGACTTGGAGGTCTAGAATTGATATTATTATTAGTCTTCTATACAGTAGGGATTCTTTTTTATGGCAATGAGAGAAGTTTTCAAAGAAGATTCGCCTAAATAAAATTTCAAAAGATTGTCTATGCACTGATGAAAATAGCAGACATTTGCTTTGAATGAAAAGGGTGAAGAATAATTGAACATGTTTGAAATATTCGAAGAACAGGTTATTTTAGAAGTTGCCTCTCTGTACGATGGAATTGTGCAATAAATAAGATTTCCTTGTTCAACTAAACCCGTGTTTTTTCTGAATTGTTTACTAGATTGCACGGGGTTCTGCACTCCAAAGCCTGCACCCCTCGTTGCACCCAAAAAAAGAGTCTTTAAAAAAAGATTATCTTTAAAAATAATTAATAAAAAAAAGAGCGATCAGCTATTGACCACTCTTGTTAGAATGCTTATTTATCAAATCTCTTATTGCCTCATCCAATAACTTAGACTTTGGAATCCTCGTATCTATAGAAAGTTTTTCAAGTTGTTCATATAATTCAATATCTATGGCATTAGAAATAGTTCTTCTAGTTTTTAAACCTCTATTATTTTGACCGTCCATAATATCACCTCTAAAAATAATAATAAATTATCTCGTTATCGCTTGCAACTACATGTAGTTATATGCTATGGTACATGTAGTTAAAAGTTATTGCATGTAACTACATCGAAACGAGGTGAACACCATGACTACTCCAACAATCGTGACATCCACTGAAGAAATCTTCGAACAAGGTAACAAGCACATGATGGAAAAACTTCGTACTTTCGGTTCTCAAGGACAAGCAGTTATCAAATATATAATCTCCAAACTTCGCAAATACCACGGTTCATTCTTTGAATCAAATAGCACGATTGCAGAGAGTGTTGGTTGTAGTGTTCGCACAGTACAAAATACGATCAAGAAGGCGGAGCAGCTTAACATTTTTGCGGTATCGCCAAGAAAAGAATTAGATGAGTTAACAGGGAAGATCCGTCAAACTACTAATCTAATTCAATTATTGGTGTATGCACCTTTAAAGAAGATCAAAAAGGTGATTGTTGAGGCGGTTCGTGAGGTTAAAGAAAAGGCAGAAATCGTTGTCCAAGAGGTGAAAGAGGTTCTTGCACCTAAGAAGTCAAAACATCAAACCAAGCCATCTAGCAAGCCTCATAACAAGATCACTCGCACCGAACTATTGCCAGATTGGTTTGATAAAGATACCGAAACCAAGTCAGTTGTTACCGATGAAACATTGAAAGCCAAAGCGGATATTCTTGCAAGGTTGAAGAGTGCAGGATTTTAAAAGGAGTGCTAAATAATGGGCATTGCGGTGTTTGGATTAATCATAGTGGGAATGTTCATCCCTTTAAGGATTTTTGCTCAAGTTTGGTTAATGAAATAAATATATGTGAAAAACTTCACATGTTTATCATTAAATAATTGTTAAAATAATTGCATCATTGGAGGAAATATTATGGTAAAATTATACAAAAGAGTGTTCGAATGTGCATTACGAGGAATTTGAAAGAGACATTACTTAACCGGTGTTTGTTGCCGGTGTGGGAAAAAAGGGGGGGGATAGATGGATCAAGCATCAACATTTTTCACAGTATATTTAGTCTTGTGGTTTTCGATATCTATTGTAGTATTTCTCTATTGGAGAAAGGTGCGAGTCAATCTTTTTATAGAAATCATTTGCTCAATCGTTCTCCAATGGGCGATTGTGAATGTAGCTTTGAGAAGTTCGGCATTGGCTTTAGGGATTCAATTATAGGAGGAAATGATGAGAAAATCAACTATCATCTTATCGGTATTATTAACAGGTTCAGTTCTTTACGGCGGTATCGAAACAGCAACAGCGTATAAGAACTTAGACATAATAAACAACCAACACGTGCAATACGAAATTTTGAAAGCTGAAAACGAGGATTTAAATTCGGTTACAAAATCTCTTAGAGATAAGAATGATGAATTAGAAAAGAAGATAAGCGATGCTAACACTCAAACATTCTTAGCTAAAAAAGCACAAGAAAACGCAAATGCACAAAGACCTATCATTGTTAATAGCGACGAAGTGCAAGCGATGCAAGACCAAACGGACGCGATTAATCAACAAACGCAAGCTATCCAAGACAATACACAAGCTGTACAAGATGCAACTAAATAAAAAACCCCGGAGATCCTGGCGGGGATCCTTTTTTGTTTGTTAAAAACAGTGCATTTCCATCCAGACTTTCAATATTGGTTCACATCAAGAGATAAGCCTTTTGGGTGTTATTAGTCTATCTATCAAACTATCATTCAATCTGAGTAAATCTGAGAGGTTGTTTTTCGTCTCAGAGGCTCTCAGCGACAGGGATCAATATTGAAGATCATCACAAGCATCATCTACCGACAGTAGTACAAAATCAGCCATCAAAACAGGCTCAAACCCTAGGGAGAGTAAGAGGTTACCAAAACTACGGTTACCAAAAGGATTTTGGTTTGATCTGAACAAATTTAGATACTAATTTAATTACTTATATATATATATTTATATTAAAAAATATAGTAGTATTGGTTACTTTTACTCTCAATCCCTTGATATGACTGATCTCGTGATGGCTACCAACTTTCTACTTTTGACCACCTTTTGCCCTGTTTTACTACTATTGCTGATCGCTGAAAACAAAAAAAATGATCCCCATTATCGGAGATCCTCTTTTGTTCTATATCCTGTGTATTTCTCTCTCGCTTTTTTAAACTCTATCGACCGTTTAACATTTAAAGAGTGCGGTATCCATTGAAGGTTTAAAACGCAATTATTAGTTTTATCCTCATCAAAATGATCAACATCAATTTGTTTTCCTTTATATGCTTTTCCTTTGTACTTTTTCGGGATTGGAATAAATGCCTCTGCCACTAAACGATGAGCGCCAATAGTTTTATTAACACCGTTTTTTGTCAAACAAACAGAGACATGATCATTATAAAACTCATTTCCATTTAAACTCATGAGCCTTGTTTCACCATCTTTTAAAATCCTTCTAACTTCTCCAAAATTAGAAACCTCATATTTCCCCTCATACCCTACAACATCGCGCCATTCTTCTGGAGCGTTCCAAAACTCTGCCATTCCTTTGTTTACTTTTACTTTCGCCATCTTGATCAACCTCCGAGTATTTTATTGGGGTACTTTTTCAACCCCGCTCATCTCGGCTCTACTCGGCTCTTACGTAGTCATAGCAATTTGATCTCCTGGGTTGCACATTTACATTTTGTCAAGAAAAAATTGTGCAAAATGTGAGTTTCTGTTGCTAGGTATACGAAAGGGTATTTACTTATAAGGAAGTGAAATCAAATGAAAATAGAAAAAATGTTAACAAGATCTTTCAAAATCAAAGAATCCGATGCAGTCGCAGTCGCTGATTATTTCGATAAAAACTCCATGAATATGTCGGACTGGATCCGTAAGCAATTAAACAAACTGATCGAACAGGACAAGATCCAGGAGATCAAAGAATAGGATCGCTTTCTGCGTTCCTGGGATGCCACAGATCCTCCTCTCTCTCAAATTGTGCCTGTGGTATGCCAGGAGTTGCGGAAATAACTCCAACCTTTATTAATAGACCTTGCAACGGTCTTTTGTGATCAGCGACTCTCAGCCTTCTTCAACTGAGATTGATTGCATCAATGTTGTGATTTCCTTCCCAGGATCGCGAATCAATGGGAATCTTTTTTTGCTTTGCACTTTTTCGACTAAGTGCTTTCACTGTCAGCAACTTACTGACAGCCTTTCATTTTTGGGATCCTGGTAGACCATCTGCCAGGGTTCTTTTTTATATGCATCTTGCCTGGTTTGGTCAGCCTAGGAGAGTCCAAGGTGCATATAAAAAAGGATATTCCCATTTCCTTTAAACCTGGAGCCTATGATGGCTCTTTTTTTTATGGTCGGATTTCCAAATACATCAAAGGAGTTGATCTTTTTGGGTAACGAAAAGATGTTGACTGAACTTCGTTTCGATCTTGTTGACGAGATGGAAAAACTCGTGAGCGATGCCAAAAACGAAAAAAGATCCTTGAGCGGTGCCGAGGTTAAACACTTCGATCATCTCAAGGAACGGATTGCAGAAATTGATCTGCAATTACAAACAAAAGAAAAAGAAGATCGCGGTGCTGAGGGTATCGTGACAAAGGAGATCGAAAACATGGACAAACAAGCAGAACAAAGAGCGCTTGATGAAAAGGCCTTTTTAACATTGATTAAAGAAAATCGTGCCACTGGTGGTATGTTAACAGGCGGTAACGGAGTGATGATTCCAACTAGTATCGCAAACAGGATCGTTGAATCAGCTTACAACGTTTCACCATTATTGCAATTAGCAACTAAGTGGAATGTAAAGGAAAATTTAGTTTTGCCTATCTATGATTACATGCAGAATACTTTCTCATACTTCACAGAGGGTAACACTATTGCGGATGTGAATGGAAACTTCACAAATATTACACTAGCAAACTTCATTGTTGGGCATCTTACAAAGATCTCAAATTCATTGATCAACAGAGCGGACATCGATGTGGTTTCGATCATTATCAATAACATCGGTTTATCATTGGCTCGCTTTTTAGAAAATGAATTGATCAATGAAACAGGCGCAAAACTTCGCGGACTTAAAACTGGAGTCACTGCGATGACAACTGGTGCCACTACTATGGTGATCACTCCTGCGGAACTTGTGAAAGTTCAAATGGCAGTTCCACAGATCCTCCAGGGGAACGCAAAATGGTTAATGCATCCTGGAACTTACGCATACCTTCGCGGGTTAACTGCATCAACTGGACAGTTATTAATGAATGGCGATGATGCGGGACTTTCTGCGGATCCTGGCTTCATGTTACTAGGAAAAGAAGTTATTCTTTCCGATAACATGCCTCAAATGGGTGTAGGTGCTCGTGAAATCTACTACGGTGACTTTAGTGGTCTTGATATCAAGATGACAACAGACATCCAGGTAAAAGTCTTACTGGAGCGTTTTGCAGACATGTATCAAACTGGTATTTCTTGTTTCATCGAACTAGATTCCCAGGTTGGTAATATTTATAAATTAGCGGGTTACATCGGTAAATAATGATCAACCTCGGATCAAAACTAGAATGGCAAAATGGATCGATGGCTCCTGGTGGGTTGGTCATCGATCCGATGCCATCCTGTGGAATTAAACTTTCATGGGATCCAGTACTGGGCGCAGATCGTTATTATATTTACAGATCAACAGGCAGAGGACTAGAAAAGTATCTTACTAACGTTGGGGAACCATCGTTCCAGGATGTCAATGTAGATCCTGGAGTCTGGTACTACTATAAAGTGACTGCCTTTATTGATGGACAGGAGTCAAATCCATCCATCGAAGTATACGCATTGACAGAGGAGGTTAAACGATGACAGAACAAGAAATGGTCCAGATCAACAGGAGAATGGATGACAAACTCCAGGACATGTATGGGCGATTCAATGCATTAAATGAGCGCATGGGATCACACCAGGCGGGAATTGAATCGTTGAAAATGGATCAAGATCAATATAACAAAGTGCGAAATGATCATTTTGACTTAAAAGATGTTGTGGATCAGATCCAAAAAGACATGCAAGATGTTTCGGCAGAGATCCGAGAGATCAAGGCATATTGTGAGAGTTTAAATGCTCAACAGAAACAGATCCAAAAGAATATGGATGCAATGGCTCAACAGTATCAAGTTATTATGAATTGGTACTCACAAACATTGTTTGCAAAATCATAATACCAGGGATCCTTTGGATCTCTTTTTTATCATGTGCGAAAAGCACACCTTTGTAAATTGATTGAACATCAGATGATCGCGGGAGACTGTGATCCTGGGACTGTGGAGAAAACTGGTGCTTTGCATCAAGATGAAACCCACAGTCTTTTTTTTTGTCCAAAATCCGAACGATATAAAAAGCAGCAATCAATTATTTTAAACCAAAACACGAACGATAGGAGATGATCCAGGATGTACAACATGACAGATCGAGAGCGGATCATGATGGATAACATGATCAAGATCCAACAGGATCGCAGACAACAGGAGGAACGAACTGCCCAAACATTTAAAGAGCGCCAGGCATACCGATATCATGATATTGATTACATGCGTTGCTATGGACTGACAGACAATGATCATCGATCAGACTGCATCATTGATCAGTACGATGACACAACAGAGATCGAGTGTGATGTGGTATGATGCGGGTCTATATGGTGTATGCATTGCTATCTGTTGCTTTGTCTTTGTGTCTCTTGTCTTGGCTCGCTGATCTCGTTCGTTGGTTGATCGCATGATCCAGGCATGTCATATATTTAATGTACTGGGTAGGGTGGCAGTATAACAGGGTACTCAATTAAATTGGGTAGAGGAGGCGCGGAGTACCTGGCGATAATAGTATATGGTATGCATTAATGCTTCACCACGTTAAAGGAGTATCATCTATTTTATGGTATCCCCCCCATGTTTTCAGACAATTCTCGCATCTTCGCGAACACCCCACAATCTAGCTTTTTTGATAACAACTTAACCACTTTCAACGAAATCGGTAAAAATGAAATTTTCAGTTTTTGTAATCATTGTAAATAAGGAGTGTTTTAAATGGCAGTTTCACAAAATTTATGGTATCAATATGCTCGCATGGTAGAAAATGAAGGTTTCAAGATGGATCATCCATCCTGGCTAGATGATGATTTGATCCTGGAGTTTCATTCCTTAGTTGATAAATATAGTCGGTTCGAGTTGTTCAAAGAGACGGATGCGGAAAATCTCGCTCGGTATGTTGCAACAAAAAAGAATGTATCTATTTGTGAGGAAATCTTGATCAAGGATCCTAGTTATAATCATAAAATGGCTTTCAAAAGAGAATATAACAACTTTCAAAGACAGTTGAAATCCCTCACTAGATTGTTAAACCTGGACAAGAATAATCTCAAGGCAGTGGATCGCGCTCTTGCTGAACATGGAGCAGAGTTTGATCGTTTTGTTGCTGATCCAGTCGTAAAGATCCTGGCAAAAGGGAATGATCAGAAAGCGAGAGAGATGTTGGCGAGATGGAAAGCTAATAGCGATGGAAAAGTATTTGAATAAACGATCAAGCCAGGCGGGATTGATTCCTTCCTGGCTATTTTTTTTTGTTTATAGGAAATAATATTATCACATAAATTCACATCAAATTCCTTGTTTTCTGTCACAATACACACTAAAATCATAAGGAACGGATATGTCTGAACCAGGAGCCAAAATCCTTTGAACACATACGGAACAATGGTTTATCAGCTTGTTCCATTTTTTATATGAGGTGAACATTGTGTCAATACATGTAGTATTATATCAACCACAGATTCCTTCTAATACAGGTAATATTGCCAGAACTTGTGCGGCAACCGATACCGCATTACATTTAATTCGGCCCTTAGGCTTTTCGACTGATGACAAGATGTTGAAGCGGGCGGGGTTGGATTATTGGGAATTTGTTAATATTTTCTATTATGATTCCTTAGAAGAATTTTATGAAAAAAATGCGGGGGGCTCATTTTTTTATTTAACTAAATTTGGGGAGAAACCACATAGTTCATTTGATTACAGCAATCCAGACAACGATTATTATTTTATTTTTGGACGTGAAACGACAGGTCTTCCGAAAGACGTTATCGAAAAAAATAAGGACATTAGTTTACGGATTCCAATGAATGACAATGTTCGTTCTTTAAATCTATCCAATACGGCGGCCATTTTAATTTATGAAGCACTGCGGCAGCAAAATTACCCCAATTTAATTGAAAAGGGGCCTCATTTTTAGGCCTCTTTTTGCAAGAACAGGAAGGAAGAATATAATGAATGATGTTATAGAAACCATCCTCGATCACCGTTCCATCCGGCATTTTGAGGACAGGCTTTTAACAGATGAGCAAATTAAGACAATCGTTTCATGTGCACAAGCTGCGGCCACATCAAGTTTTATTCAAGCCTATTCGATTATTGGTGTAAAAGATAAAGCGAAAAAGAAAAAGTTGGCCGAGCTGGTTGGAAACCAGGATTATGTTGAAAAAAATGGCCATTTTTTTGTTTTTTGCGCTGATCTTTACCGTCACACAGTAATTGGGGAAAATGAACAAAGAGATGTGATTCCATCGATAGAAAGTACGGAGAAATTCATGGTTGCGCTAATTGATGCTTCTCTCGCGGCGCAAAATGCTGTTTTAGCAGCGGAATCTCTTGGATTAGGTATTTGTTACATTGGCGGGATTCGAAATAACCTTGAAGAGGTTAAAAAGTTGTTAAAAACACCTGAAAGGGTTATTCCATTGTTCGGATTGGCCGTAGGCTACCCCCGGCAACGGACGGGAAAGAAACCGAGGCTGCCATTTGAACATGTTTATCATGAAGAAGAATATGAGCAAAACAATGAAGTTTATGTTCAGCAGCTCCGTGAATACGATAAAGTGATATCAAGCTATTATGAGCAAAGAACAGGCGGGAAAAGAAAGGATCGCTGGTCTGAGCAAATGGCCAATATGCTTGAGAAACAAAGTCGTATGTACATGAAGGAATTTATCTCAAAAAATAAAATGAATCTAAAATAAAAAAGACTGCCAAAATTGGCAGCCTTTTTATATTCAAGCTTATTTATTTGTGCCTGGCTTATCGTTATACCCAGCAGTGAAGATTGCGATTAAAAATGCAATCATTACTAATATGACACCAGCTGTACCCATATTATGTAAGCCTCCTTCGATTACAATGATTCGTCTTTCTACACATATAATTTTATTATAGCCTAACTTATGAAAAGAGCAAGATTCCTTTTAGTGTTACAAAAAAGATAGACACTTATCCTCCTTGGTTACGCATGTTCAAGTCCCTTAGTGCATAGAGTATATTAATCGTCTCTGATTACGCTACAGGGGGAGGGCCTTATGGATATTTTAAAAAAAATCGAGAGGTTTCGTGAAGACGAGGAAAAGCTCCGTTGGGAAGGATCATTCGCTGATTATTTACTGTTGTTAAAAGAAAAGTCATGGGTAGCACAATCTGCACATTCTCGAGTTTTTAATATGATCAAGGATGCAGGAATTGAAGAGGAAAAAGGGACGAAGAAGTACAATTTCTTTTGTAATCAATTATTTGGCTTAGAGGAAGCTTTGGAGCGGCTTGTTGAAGAATACTTCCATCCCGCTGCTAAAAGGTTGGATGTAAGGAAACGTATTTTACTTTTAATGGGTCCTGTTAGTGGTGGTAAATCAACGCTTGTCACGATGCTAAAAAGAGGGTTAGAAAGTTATTCCCGTTCGGATAGAGGCTCTGTTTTTGCTATTAAGGGCTGCCCGATGCACGAGGACCCGCTGCATTTAATTCCACATCATTTGCGTGGGGATTTTTACGATGAGTATGGTATCCGAATTGAAGGTAACCTATCACCATTGAATATGATGCGGCTCGAACAAGAATATGGCGGCAGGATTGAAGATGTTTTGGTTGAAAGAATCTTTTTCTCAGAAGATAAACGAACCGGTATCGGAACCTTTAGCCCATCCGATCCAAAATCACAGGATATTGCAGATTTAACGGGGAGCATTGATTTCTCAACCATTGCGGAATTTGGATCCGAATCAGACCCGCGGGCCTACCGCTTTGACGGGGAGTTAAACAAAGCAAACCGTGGAATGATGGAATTCCAGGAAATGTTAAAATGTGATGAGAAATTCCTCTGGCACTTGCTTTCATTAACGCAGGAAGGAAATTTTAAAGCAGGCAGGTTTGCCTTGATCTCAGCTGATGAGCTGATCGTTGCGCACACGAATGAAACAGAATACCGTTCATTTATTTCGAACAAGAAGAACGAGGCGCTGCATTCGAGGATTATCGTTATGCCGATTCCTTATAATTTAAAGGTGTCACAAGAAGAAAGAATTTATGAAAAGATGATTAGAGAAAGTGATGTAGCCGATGTCCACATTGCACCGCATACCTTAAGAGTTGCGGCGATGTTTACCATCCTTACCCGTTTAAAGGAACCGAAAAAAGGCGATATCGACTTAGTAAAGAAAATGCGCCTTTATGACGGGGAAAATGTAGAAGGCTTTAATACAGCTGATGTAGAGGAGCTTAAAAAAGAGTATCAGGATGAAGGAATGAGCGGTATTGACCCGCGATATGTTATTAACCGAATTTCATCCACTATTATTAGAAAAGAAGTGCCATCTATTAATGCGCTAGATGTATTACGGTCATTAAAAGACGGGCTTGACCAGCATCCGTCCATTACTTCTGAGCTGCGTGAGCGCTATATGAATTATATTTCAATTGCCCGGAAAGAGTATGATAATATTGCTAAGAATGAAGTACAGAAAGCATTCGTTTACTCGTATGAAGAGTCGGCGAAAACGTTAATGGACAATTATCTTGATAATGTAGAAGCATATTGCAATAAAGCTAAGCTTCGTGATCCGTTAACAGGTGAAGAAATCAATCCGGATGAAAAACTAATGCGTTCAATTGAAGAGCAGATTGGTATCTCCGAAAATGCGAAAAAGGCTTTCCGGGAAGAAATATTAATCAGAATTTCCGCTTTTGCCAGAAAAGGAAAGCGGTTTGATTATAACTCCCATGACAGGCTTAGGGAAGCCATTCAAAAGAAACTGTTTGCCGATCTTAAAGATGTTGTTAAAATCACAACCTCTTCGAAAACACCGGATGAACTGCAGTTGAAAAAAATCAATGATGTAGTTGCCCGTTTAGTTGACGAACATGGTTATAACTCAACATCAGCTAATGAATTGCTTCGTTATGTAGGAAGTTTGTTAAACAGATAATAAGCGAGCGACTGGTAGAAGGAATCTGCCAGTCTGTTTTTTTCACTTTTAGCAAGCAAAAAGTTTGTCCATTTTTATAGGCGAAAGCACAATTGTCGAAATTATTTGTAAATTATTTTCCGTTTCTGCATAGGATAAAGTAATCAACACTTCATTTGCATTTTTACACTCGGGTTATTTTATGTCATGGGAAAAAAAGTGTGCATGTAAGATTGGGAAAAATTTAATAGGAGGGGTTTTAAGTGTCGGACAACAACCATCAATATGTGATTTCAAGAGAAGATTGGTCCCTCCACCGTAAAGGCCACGATGATCAGCAGAGGCATCAGGAAAAAGTCCAGGAGGCGATTCGAAACAATCTTCCGGACTTAATAACAGAAGAAAGTATTATTATGTCCAATGGTCGAGATGTGGTAAAAATTCCGATTCGTTCTTTGGACGAATATAAAATTCGTTATAATTATGACAAAAACAAACATGTGGGCCAAGGTGACGGTGAGAGCCAGGTAGGTGACGTAGTAGCACGTGACGGTGCAAACGCGCAAAAGGGTCCCGGTAAAGGCCAAGGGGCAGGGGATCAGGCCGGTGAAGATTATTTTGAAGCGGAAGTTTCGTTAATGGAATTAGAAGAAGCATTATTTAAGCAATTAGAGCTTCCTAATTTAAAAAGAAAAGAGCAGGAAGAAAATTTAGTGGAGAATATCGAATTCAATGATATTCGGAAAACCGGGCTAATGGGGAATATCGATAAGAAACGAACCATGATGTCTGCTTTTAAAAGGAATGCGATGAGCGGGAAGCCGGCATTCCATCCAATTTACAAGGACGATTTGAAGTTTAAGACTTGGAATGAAGTTATCAAACCGGATTCCAAAGCGGTTGTGATTGCGATGATGGACACGAGTGGAAGTATGGGGATATGGGAAAAATACATGGCCCGCAGCTTTTTCTTTTGGATGACACGCTTTTTACGAACGAAATATGAAACGGTGGAAATTGAGTTTATTGCCCACCATACCGAAGCAAAAATTGTTACAGAGGAAGACTTCTTCTCGAAAGGAGAAAGTGGCGGTACAATCTGTTCATCCGCCTATCGCAAAGCCCTGGAAATCATTGATGAGAAATATAATCCACGTAAGTTCAACATCTATCCATTCCACTTTTCAGACGGTGATAATCTCACATCAGACAATGCCCGCTGCGTAAAATTGGTTGAAGAATTAATGAAGGTGTCAAATATGTTTGGGTACGGAGAGGTCAATCAATATAATCGACACAGTACGCTAATGTCTGCATATAAAAATATAAAAAACGACAATTTTCGTTACTATATTTTAAAGCAAAAAGCAGATGTTTTCCATGCCATGAAGAGCTTCTTTAAAAATGAAGAAAGTAGGCAATATGTTTGAAACAAATCGACAGGTAAAAAGCCTTTCGACAAACTAGACTCGTCTATCTTTTGACGAGTTTTTTATTAAAAAGCTTTGTGACAAGGAATTAGGGTGTTAATTTTTCTATAAAAATGTATGAAGAAATATTTTAATTAAAACTGTGGATTGTGTGGATAAAAGGTGGAAAATTGTGAATAATTTAGTTTTTTAATTATTTCTTAGGTATGAACTTGGTTATTTAGATGAATTGGTTAAGGATTATTTGGATGTTTTAGAAGCAACTGTAGATCTTTATGAAGAGATACAAGAATTTATTGATTGTATAGAGAAGAAGAGTTTAATAAAATTTATCAGAATGATTGATTGAAATAAAGGTGCCCTCCAGTTAAAAATCTGGATGGCCTTTTAATTTGTTCTAATAAATTATTTACTTCTTTCCAAAATACAATGACTTCCTCTTTGCTAAAAACTTCTCCGGAATCATGAGAAAGCTCATTAGCAATATTAATTAAATGTTCGTATATATCGATAAAGTGGAGACCTAGAAGGGAACGATTGGTAATAGCCATAAAAGAAGGAATTGCAGCAATTGAAGGGTAGCTATATGCTTACTCTTTTTTGTTTGTAAAAAAAGTTTTTATTTCTATATGATACGAATTTTTTGTTGGATTTATTATTTGGTTCTTACTCGACATTACAAGGCTAACTAACAACTTTAAAAAGATAGAAAACACAATTATAAGCAATAAATATAAATCCGCACTAAATCATCCGGGGGTACTCTTATATCGCCATCAAGTTTAATTGGTTATTTCCTAAATGAAAAAATGGACAAAATTCCCATAAGTGACTGTAGAGAGGTAAAATTTTTGTTTTGAAGGTACTTCAAAATATTAGCTTGATGTGTATATGGAGCTATCCCTATCAGAGGGAACACATTAACATGTTCTTGTATGCTATTTCAGTTATTCGAAATCTAAAAATAATTTTGTTAACTGATATGTTGGGAATCACTTTATAGAAATAGCTTGAAGAGTTTATCACAGATGCAAAAATAGTTCCTAGTAATAAGAAGACTTTAAGCTTGGTGATAAAGGCTTTTTTAATATAAATGATAGCAAAATTGGGAATTTCCAAAGAGTGTGGTGCGCAAATCAAGCAGTTTTACAGAAGAAATCAGTTGGCATGGTTCTTGCAATATAAATGATAAGTAAATAGAGAAAGGAGGGAGGAGATGAATCACCAACTACTCTGTGAGAGTCTCAAAAAAGAATGACAACGTTTCAAGTGCTCCTCTCCATTGTTTCAGGAACTATTGTCGGATTCGTACTGGGGTTGCTCGGCGGAGGTGGGTCAATTCTTGCTGTTCCTCTTTTGCTTTACGTTGTTGGTATGAAAGATCCGCATGTGGTAATTGGCACGACAGCGTCAGCTGTTGCCATAAATGCCTATGCAAACCTAATTCCACACGCACGAGCCGGCCACGTGCAGTGGAAAGCGGCGATTGTTTTTGCAGTCCCTGGTGCCCTAAGTGCTTATACAGGATCAATTATTGGAAAGTTGGTACCTGGGAAACAGTTGTTGTTTCTTTTTGCCATTCTGATGATTGTTATGGGTGTAAAAATGGCTATGCCAAAGAAAAAGAAGAGTCAATCAGAGGATCTTAAAAATCAAGTAAAACTTCCACAGCTGATCATCATGGCTATCCTGGTGGGACTGTTATCCGGTTTTTTCGGGATTGGCGGAGGATTTTTGATTGTTCCCGGCTTGATTTTTGCGGCAAGAATGCCCATGATTGCAGCAATTGGATCCTCATTGGTATCAGTCGGCACATTTGGACTTACAACAGCGGTGAGCTACAGTATATCCGGTCTCGTAAACTGGTGGGTTATGTTAGCGTTTGTTGGAGGCGGAGTTGGCGGTGGAATGGTGGGGGCTTGGCTGGCGGCACGCTTAAGTAAACAACAGCGTACACTCCATTATATATTTTCCGGTGTCGTTATGTTGGTAGCCATTTACATGCTGATTATTAATGCTGAAGCCTTAGATTTGTGAGCAGCTTTACCAAAATTAAGATGAGGTGATTAGAATGACAAAGGTGAAGAATGAGATACATTACAAAATTTTGATTGTTGGCGGTGGGAGTGCTGGAATTACGGTTGCAGCCCGTCTCCTGCGTGAATCACACACCCTGAGAGAAAATATTGCCATTCTTGACCCCGCTACGAAACATTATTATCAGCCATTATGGACGCTTGTCGGAGCTGGCGAAGCTGATAAATCTGTGACGCAAAGGGAGGAAGCATCCGTTATTCCGAGTGGAGCCGTGTGGGTGCAGGATGCGGTTACCGCATTTCAGCCAGATGAAAATGCTGTTATAACAGCATCTGGAAAGAAACTGCACTATGAGTATCTTGTTGTTGCGGCCGGGATTCAAATTGATTGGCATAAAATCAAAGGATTAAAAGAAAGTATTGGAAAGAATGGGGTATGTAGTAATTACTCCTTTGATTATGTTGATAGCACATGGGAAGCGATCCGCAACTTCAAAGGGGGAACTTCCATCTTTACCAATCCGAACACTCCGGTGAAATGTGGTGGAGCCCCTCAAAAAATCATGTATTTGGCGGAAGATTATTTCAGAAAATCTGGAGTGCGCCCACACTCTTCGGTTATTTTTGTTTCAGGCAGCCCATCTATATTCAATGTAAAAAAATATGAACAGGCACTAAACAAAATAATTGAACGAAAAGAAATCGAGACACGGTTTATGCACCATCTAATTGAAATTGATGGTGAAAAAAAACAAGCGACATTCGAAAATCTGAACACAAAAGAGCGTGTAAAAATGCAATATGACATGATTCATGTAGTACCACCGATGAGCGCCCCTGATTTTATCAAGAACAGCCCACTTGCAGCAAGTAATGGTTGGCTGAATGTAGACAAATATAGTCTGCAGCATCAATGCTTTGACAATGTATTTGGCATTGGGGACTGCACCAACCTGCCTACGTCGAAAACGGGGGCTGCGATTCGTAAACAAGCACCCGTGCTTGTGCAAAATTTACTTCATCGGATGCGTGCCAAACCAATGGTTCATAAATATGACGGTTATACATCATGCCCGCTTGTTACCGGATATGGACGGCTAATACTGGCTGAATTCAATTATGATTTACAGCCGCAGGAAACTTTCCCTATCAATCAGTCACGGGAGAGGTACAGCATGTATGTATTAAAGAAAAACTTCCTTCCCGTTATGTATTGGAAGGGAATGCTCAAAGGTAGGATGTGATAATGTTTTTGATGGTCATAACAAAATAAAAGAAAGCGCTTAAAAGGAGGATGACTTATGTTAATCAAATACTTTTACGATGAGAAACTGGCTCAAGCTTCATACCTTGTGGGATGTCAGGATACTGGCGAAGCGATCATTGTTGATCCGTCCCGCAATATAGAACCTTACATATTAACGGCAAGAGCTCATGGCGTGCGGATTGTGGGTGCAACGGAAACACACATCCACGCGGACTTTTTGTCTGGTTCGCTGGAGCTAGCTTCAAGGATGGGGGCCACGTTGTATTTATCTGATGAAGGAGGGCCTAACTGGAAATATGAGTACGCAATTGGGTATGAACACTGCTTTCTGAGGAATGGAGATGTATTTGCCATTGGAAATATCCATTTTGAGGTGATGCATACACCAGGACACACACCTGAACATATATCTCTGCTTGTAACAGATGGCGGTGCATCTACCGAAGGCCCGATCGGCATATTTACCGGAGATTTTGTGTTTGTCGGTGATGTGGGGCGTCCCGATTTATTAGAAAAAGCCGTGGGGGTACGCGGTTCCTCAGAAAAAATGGCACGCATAATGTATCGGTCACTAAAGCAGTTTAAAAATCTTCCTGACTATCTCCAAGTATGGCCAGGGCATGGAGCGGGCAGTGCCTGTGGAAAAGCGCTAGGAGCAGTCCCGTCGTCAACCATCGGCTATGAAAAACGGACAAATTGGGCATTGCAATATGATAATGAGGATCGCTTTATAGAAGCGCTGTTGGCTGGACAGCCGGAGGCACCCCCTTATTTTTCAATGATGAAGCGGTTGAATAAAGAGGGGGCGCAGCAAATCCAAAGAATGGCAGTACCGCTTCGTATGGAGGTTTCGATAGATATTGTAGGGGAATGGGTGAAACAGGGAATTGTTATTGATACGCGTCCAGCCAGTGATTTTGCCGCTAAGCATATACGAGGCGTGATGAATATCCCTTATAATAAATCTTTTGTAACTTGGGCGGGATGGCTGGTGGATTATGACAAGCCTATATATCTTCTAGCAACCAATACTGATGTGGAAGATATCGTAAATGATCTCCAGTCCATTGGATTGGATCGCATCGTTGCAACAATGGAGCCATATGTTATTGAGCTGGCAAGCGAATCTGATTCGCGTGTGATGAAGTATGAAGAAGTGACAATGGATCAAGTAGATGGCTCTATTCAAACAGAAGACATATATGTACTTGATGTCCGAAGTATGGGCGAGTGGGAGGAAGGCCATATTCCGCAAGCGAAGCATGTGATGCTTGGTCATCTGCAGGAACAGTCACACACCATTCCGCATGATAAACCAATTTTAGTTTATTGCAAAACTGGCGGAAGATCTGCTATCGCTGCAAGCCTTCTGCAAGTTCATGGTTTTAAAGAAGTACAAAGTCTTGTAGGCGGTTACGAGGAATGGAGAAAACAGAAGAAGTTGCGAACCACTAGAGATTTTTAAATGAATTCTTTGAGTTTTATCATCTATGCGAAAATATTTACCATGTTTGCAAATTAGCCAATGCTTATCTTGAAAGGGGTTTCAAAATTTACATTCGCGGTATTCGGAATTCAATCAAGAAATTCTATAAAAATATGGCGGTTTTATAAGGCAAATAAGTTGGCATGAAAATTGCTTATATAAATTACGTAATGATGCATTATGCATAAGCAAACATGAGAAGGAGAGATACTTCATGAAATATAATTTTGACCAAGAAATCTGTCGACTGGGCACAGACTGTGAAAAATGGGATAATATTAAAAATCAATTTGGCGTAAAGGATGTTATTCCGATGTGGGTGGCCGATATGGATTTCCAGTCTCCGCAACCTGTGATCGAAGCGTTGAAACTGCGGGTGGAGCACGGTTTCTATGGCTACGCTGTTAGATCTGGCTCCTATATGGAATCCATTGTTGATTGGCTAAAAAGAAGACATCAATGGTCCGTTAAGAAAGAATGGATTACTCACAGCCCAGGCGTGATTCCGGCCTTATCGTTGGCGATTCAATCCTTTACGAAGCCAGGAGACAAAATTATTATCCAACCGCCTGTATACCATCATTTTGCCCGTGTGATCCAAGCGACCGGCCGTGAAATTGTAAGCAATCCGCTTGTGCTTGAAAATGGGCGTTATATCATGGATTTCGAAGACTTAGAGGCAAAGATAGATGCAACGGTAAAAATGTTGATTCTGTGCAGTCCTCATAACCCAATCGGAAGGGTTTGGAGCAAAGAAGAATTGACGAGATTGGGACAGCTTTGCATAAAGCACAACATTCTCATTGTAGCAGATGAAATTCATTTTGATTTTGTTTATAAGACACATACTCACATTCCTTTTGCCTCTATTTCAGAAGAGTTTGCGAATCATTCCCTAACTTGCATTGCGCCAAGCAAAACTTTTAACCTGATGGGTGTGCAGACATCGAGTATTATTATTCCAAATCAGCAGCTGCGCGATAGGTACGATCAAGAACTTCATACATTATCCATTGGTTCGCCAAACATATTTGGCGCTGTTGCGTTAGAGGCAGCTTACCGCTATGGAGAAGAATGGCTGGATCAGCTCCTTGAATATTTGCAGGAAAATTTGGAGTACACTCTGAGTTACTTCAGGAACAACATTCCAGAAATCAACGTCATCCAGCCGGAAGGCACATACCTTGTATGGCTGGATTGCCGGGAATTGTGTTTTTCAGTTAAAGAATTGGATGAATTTATGTTACAAAGAGCAAGAGTTGCGATGAATGAAGGACACATTTTCGGTAGGGAAGGTGAAGGATTTATGAGGCTAAATATTGCTTGCCCGCGTTCGATGTTAAAAGATGCGCTGGGTAGAATAGAAAATGCTATCGCTTCTTTGTGTAAAGCTCATTAAGTTGTTTTATGATAGTATTGTTTTATTATTCTATATAACGCTAGAGCAAGGGAGGATCATATGGCAGGCTTTATTGGCATACAGCAGTTTATTCAAGACTACACTGAGAACACGGCAGAAATCCTTGGTTTGGATATAACTGTACTGGATGATAAGGGCGTTCGCATTAGCGGGACTGGCTATTATAAAGAGCTCATTGGCAAAGCGGCTCCGGAAGGATCCTTTTTCAGAATGATATTGGAAACAGGAGAGCCTGGAGTAATAATCGATGTAAAAAAAGATGAGTCGCAATGTATGAAGTGTAAATTCGTGAATCAATGTAAAGAACTCGCTACCATTGGATTTCCTATTGTAAAGCAAGAAAAACTAGTTGGCGTCATTGGCATGATTGGTTTTTCTCATAAACAAAAGGAGAAAATGATTATAGAATCAGACAAGCTAATACGTTTTTTAAGCAATGTAAGTATATTGTTAGGAAATAAATTAGCAATGCTAGACCTTGGTAAAGAAAAGGGTTGCAAAATCCAAGAGGATATCCCAATCCCCCCGAAAACCATTTCTTTTGAAACCATTCTTGGTAAAGATTCCGGGCTTCAAGATGTGATTAAAAAAGCAAGACGGATTATAAACAGCCCATCCACTGTCCTGATTAGGGGAGATAGCGGTACGGGGAAGGAATTATTAGCCAAAGCAATTCATTATGAAAGCGAGCGCCGAATTCATCCATTTGTAGCAGTCAATTGCGCCGCCATACCTGAAAGCTTGTTGGAAAGTGAGTTGTTTGGTTATGAGGGAGGATCGTTTACCGGTTCAAGTCGGAATGGGAAAATGGGAAAATTCGAATTAGCGGACAATGGAACCATTTTTCTTGATGAAATTGGGGATATGCCTCTTTTCTTGCAACCAAAATTATTACGGGTTTTACAAGAAAAAGAGATTGAAAGAATCGGTGGAAAAAAAGCAATCGGGATTAATGTACGGGTGATTGCGGCCACTCACCGTAACTTGGAAGAAATGGTACAGAAGGGCACTTTCCGCGAGGATTTGTACTATCGTCTCAATGTCATCCCCCTCCATACTAAACCATTAAGGGAGCGGCGCGGTGATATCGTCTTATATCTCGAACATTTCATTCAAAAGCATTGCAGGATCATGCAAAGGTACCCACTGAGACTTGACCCTATGCTGGAGCAATGGCTTATACGCTATGATTGGCCGGGCAATATACGGCAGTTGGAAAACGCCGTAGAATATATGATCAATATGGCTGAATCAGATATTATCGGCTTCAATGATTTACCTGACTATGTACTTCAACAGGATTTTCTCTCTGTGGAGAGTGGAGGATTAAGTTTAGAACAAATGCTTTCAGAATATGAAAGAGACGTGATCCAGAGCTACTTCTTAGCTGAAAAATATCGAAATGATAAAGAACAAATCGCCCGGGAACTACAGATTAGCCTGTCTACTCTTTATCGCAAGTTAGAAAAATATCAATTATGTTAACTTCATTAAAAGTTTATTGAAATTCAAGCGGGAGAGTGCCTCAAATCATTTTCTCGCCCGGAATTTTTGAGAGGGGTGAGGACAAAAGAAGGAAGCAGAGCTGTCTTTTAAAATAACTGAAATTTCCAAAAAGACACAAAAAGAGATTAACAGTCAGATAAGACAAGACAAATTGGATTTGAACTATGAGAGTAAATAGGGGGACACGCTATGGGGAAATTAGAAGCGGAGTTAAGTAACGTCCTAGAAGAGCGAAATTCAGAAGGATCATTACACCGAAAGCTGAAATCTAGACATTTAACGATGATGGCTATTGGCGGCGCTATTGGAACGGGATTGTTTGTATCCAGCGGATCAACGATTAGCACTGCAGGGCCGGGAGGAGCGCTCGCTGCATTCATTTTAGTCGGAATCATGGTCTATTTTGTCATGAATAGTTTGGGAGAGCTATCGGCCTTTTTACCGGTTCCAGGGGCCTTTGACATCTATGCCTCAAGGTATGTTGATCCTGCGTTAGGCTTTGCGTTAGGTTGGAACTATTGGTATACCACCGCGATTACGGTTCCTACGGATTTGGTTGCCTCTACTCTTATAATGAAGTATTGGTTTCCAAACGTACCTTCTCTCTTGTGGAGCGCATTATTTCTGGGTTTGCTGCTAATCTTAAATATTTTATCCGTCAAGGCATATGGGGAAAGTGAATACTGGTTTGCGGGTATTAAGGTCATCTCGATTATCGTGTTTCTCGTTATTGGGGTTGCGATGATTTTTGGAATTATGGGAGGACACGCGATCGGGTTCAGTAACTTTACCCAAGGAGATGCTCCTTTCCATGGAGGGCTTTTATCTATCTTTAGTGTAGTGCTCGTCGCTGGTTTTGCATTTCAGGGAACCGAAGTGATAGCGACAGCTGCAGGTGAAACCGATAATCCATCGAAAAACGTACCAAAAGCGATTCGTTCAATCTTTTGGCGAATCCTCATCTTCTACGTGTTAACGATATTTGTTATCGGCTTGATTATTCCTTATACTGATCCGAACCTGCTTAAAACCGGCATTAAAAATGTTTCTATCAGTCCCTTCACACTTGTTCTTCAAAGAGCCGGTTTGGCATTTGCCGCTTCAGTCATGAATGCCGTGCTCCTTACGTCTGTTTTATCAGCAGCAAACTCAGCAATGTATGCGTCTTCACGTATGCTATGGGCATTAGCGAAAGAAGGAAAGGCACCACGCATTTTTGCACGACTTAACCAGAAGGGAATTCCCATGTTGGCTCTGTGTACGACGGCGACTTTAGGACTTGCCTCCTTTTTGGCTTCCCTTTTTGGAAATGGTTCGGTTTTTATTTGGCTGGTAAATGCTTCAGCTCTGACCGGATTTATCAAATGGTTCGGTATTGCCATTAGTCATTACCGTTTTCGTAAGGCATATGTGGCACAAGGAAGAGATTTAAATGAATTGCCGTATAAAGCAAAATGGTACCCGCTGGGTCCGGTTATCACGATGTTATTTTTTGTGGTTTTCATTCTTGGACAGAATCTTTTTTCAGGACAACAAATCAGCTGGGCAGAAATTCTGGCGACGTATATTGGTCTTCCTATTTTCTTGCTTCTCTGGCTTAGTTATAAATTCATTAAGAAAACAAAAGTGGTCCCTCTTATGGAGTGTGATTTTGAACGTAAAGAATAGTGAGGAAAGCTGTGTGTAATGTACAGCGCTTATTTTCAGAGGAACATTAAACACAATTCCGTTAAATAGGATTACATTAAAAAAAGAGGTGGGTTTTTATGATAAAAGAAACAATCATAACCAAAGAAGCTCCCAAGGCTATCGGTCCTTATGCACAAGGTATTAAAGCAGGAAATGTAGTGTATACTTCAGGGCAGCTGCCGATTCATCCTGAAACAGGAGAAATGCCTGATAATATTGAGGAGCAAACAAGAATGTCATTGAAGAATCTTAAGCAGGTTTTAGAAGCGGCGGGAGCAAACTTACAGCAGGTAATAAAAACAACGGTTTTTTTAAGCGATATGAATCATTTTGCCGCGATGAATCAAGTATATGGAGAATTTTTTTCCGAGAATTATCCGGCGAGAAGCGCGATTGAAGTTGCTCGTTTACCTAAAGATGCTTTGATTGAAATCGAAGCGGTTGCTATGATTTAATCATAATAATTGAAAGGAGAATGTCAGATTGATATTCTCTTTTCTTTAATTTACATATAGCTAGTCTTAAACAGAGGATACAGGAGGAGAATTAATATGAATTTAGCACAATTTCCCAGAAAGCGGTATACACCAACATATACATCCATTGAGAAATTACATCACTTTTCTGAAGTTCTTGGGGGACCTTCCATTTATATTAAACGAGATGATTTACTGGGGCTGACGGCTGGTGGAAATAAAACAAGAAAACTAGAGTTCCTTGTTGCGGATGCAGTGGAAAAAGGCGCGGATACGTTAATTACATGTGGAGGCATTCAATCAAATCATTGCCGTTTAACGCTGGCCGCTGCTGTTAAAGAGAAAATGAAGTGCATTCTTGTATTGGAAGAGGGGCTTTTAACCAAATCTGAGCCAGATTTTAATGGTAACTATTTTTTGTATCATTTACTGGGCGCTGAAAAAGTCAAGGTCGTGCCTAATGGGACAGACTTGATGAAAGAAATGCAGAAAGTAGCTAAAGAGGTAACGGAAGAGGGAAATAAACCTTATATAATTCCGGTTGGGGGATCGAATGGCATAGGTGCAACGGGATATGTTGCTTGTGCTCAGGAAATTTTGGCACAGTCCTTTGATTATGGAGTCAATATGAATGCTGTCGTTTGTGTAAGCGGTAGCGGGGGAATGCATGCAGGTTTGGTGACTGGCTTTTATGGAAATCAAAGTAATATACCAGTAATCGGAATAAACGTAAGCAGAGCAAAAGTGGAACAAGAAGAGAAAGTTTTTCAGCTTGTTAAAGAAACTTCAGCACACATTGGCATTCCAAATTCAATCCCTCGTGAGGCTGTTACGTGTTTTGATGAGTATGTCGGACCAGGCTATGCTTTACCTACGCCTGAAATGGTGGAAGCTGTCAAGCTAATGGCAAGAACAGAAGGGATTTTGCTGGATCCAGTATATACAGGTAAAGCAGCAGCGGGGCTCATTGATTTAATACAAAAAGGCATCTTTAAGTCGGACGATAACATCCTATTTGTGCACTCTGGCGGCGCCTCAGCGTTATATGCCAATACCTCGCTCTTTATTGAAGTTTAATTATAATATAGTGATAGTGTGACCCGTAAAAACAAAAAAGAATGATGGGCAAGATAATATCCTCTCTTTTGTAGGGAATAATGGTTTTGGTGCAAAAGCTTTTAGCAGGGACAGAAATATTTGATTTACTTTCCTCTATTTAAATAATGAAAGAAAGCAAACAGAAGCTCTGTTTGCTTTTTTTTTAACTCAGTTCTTGAGGAGAAATAGCTTGAAGAGTTTATCACAGATGCAAAACTAGTTCCTAGTCCTAGGAAGAGTTTAAGCTTGATGATAAAGGCTTTTTTAAAATGAATGATAGCAAAATTGGGAATTTCCATAGTGTGGGGTGCGCAAACAATAAGGTTTTATAGGAGAAATTAGTTGGCATGGTTTTTGCAATATAAATGATAAGTAATAGAGAAAGGAGGGAGGAGATAGACCACCGGCTACTTCCTTTGTTGGTGAGAGTCTCAGAAAAAAATGACAACGATATGTTTTTCTTAATCTTGAAAAGATTTTTCTCAATCGTGATAGGAAATGGGACTCATTAACCTGTATATCGTTGTAAAAATAGCGATTTTACAGAAAATTAAAAATTGGCACGAAAATTGCAAATAATATTCATGAATAGAGAGATTAGCACAACGAGGAGGTAAGTGATGTATAAAACCATTATTCTGGGGACTGGCCCTGCTGGGTTAACTGCAGCAATCTATCTGGCACGTGCTAACCTAAGTCCTCTAGTCATTGAAGGGCCTGAGCCAGGGGGGCAATTGACATTGACAACAGATGTTGAGAATTTTCCTGGTTTTCCTGAAGGGATTATGGGCCGAGAGTTGATGCAGAACATGCGAAGGCAAGCTGAGTATTTTGGAGCAAAGTTTGAAAGGGGGTGGGTTAAAAAAGTCGACTTTTCAAATAACCCTTTTACCTTAACGGTGGAAGGAATAGGGGTGCTCAAAACACAATCTTTAATCATTTCTACGGGGGCTTCTGCGAAACTTTTGGATATTCCAGGGGAAAGGGAAAATATTGGGCGTGGGGTAAGCACCTGTGCAACGTGTGATGGATTTTTCTTTAGAGGGAAGAAAATTATCGTTGTCGGTGGCGGAGATTCAGCTATGGAAGAAGCAAATTTTTTAACGAAGTTTGCTTCGGAGGTTCGTGTTGTTCACCGCAGAAAGGAGCTTCGCGCTTCCCAAATTATGCAAGACCGCGCCAAAAATAATCCAAAAATTACTTGGAGTTTAAATCACATTCCCGAAGAAGTTATTGCAGGAGAACGGCATGTTACTGGCTTGAAAGTTAAAAACAGCGAAACTGGAAAAAACGAAATTCTGGAATCTGATGGTATTTTCATAGCAATCGGCCATAAACCGAACACGTCTTTTTTAGGCAATCAAATTAAAACGGACGATATGGGATATATCAGCGTGAATCCTGGTACAACAGAAACAAATATTCCTGGTGTATTTGCCTGCGGGGATGTTCAAGATCATAAATACCGCCAAGCAATTACTGCAGCAGGAAGTGGTTGCATGGCTGCTCTGGATTGTGAAAGATATCTTGATGCAAGTGAGATTAAGTAGTAGAAATAATCAGAATAAACATGGAGAACAAAAAATAGGGAGGATTTTAATTATGAAAGAGATCAAAACAAAACAAGAGTTTAATGAGGCGATTTTATCAACAAAACCAGTTATGGCCAAATTTTATGCTGAATATTGCCCAGACTGTCAGCATACCGATTTATTCATGCCAATTTTGGAAGAAGCGTATAAAGAAAAAGTAGATATGATCACAGTAAATCGAGACGATTTTCCGGAACTATTAGAGAAGCTAGATGTGTACGGAATCCCAAGCTTTATTGCTTTTCAAGAAGGGAAGGAACTTAATCGCTTTGTAAGTAAACTCGGAAAAAGCCAGGAAGAAGTTGAACAGTTTCTCAATCAAATCGTAGAGGCAAGTGGAAAATTAGAATAGAACAATCTGTATCACCCAAATTAATCTGAAGCCAATAAATATTGAGTAGTCACTCAATATTTATTGGCAATATATTCAAAATCGACGATTTTATCAACTTATTTTTTGTATAGGCACTATACACCTTTAGATATAGAATCACCCCTATCCTTTGTACATTTAGTAGGGAAGAATTATATAACTTTTTTGCTTCAAGGAGGAACAGAAAATGGAACTTATGAAATATGTGAACGAATACAATTATCTAAAAGTCAGTATGGAGAAATCAGGATTAATGTATGGTCTGTGTGATACAAGAACCATTAAATATAGTCAAGATTTAGATTTATTACTTAACAAAGTAATGAAAATTAGATATCCAGGATTAATAGAGAGGAACAAATTAAATTAAGCCAAACAATTGATGTATAATTTGTACATTTTATGGGTGAAGACATGTGTCGGGAGGAACAGATGGTGAAAAAAAACAAAGCCATTCCTAAAAGTATTAGTCGTAAATTGATGAGAAATTGCCGTCCGTATTTTCCAGGCCAGCACGGAATTGGGCATCATGCTGGAGCTATGATTAAAACAGGAGATTTGTTAGTTGAATTAGGTGAAATCTAAATTGGAGATTTCAACCTATAAGGAAGGTGAATAAAGTGCTAAACCCATTGGCTTTAGAATTAAATCATGTCATTGAAGAACGCAATAAACCAGTATATGAGATGTTGTCATTACTGGGAAAATCATTGTATTTCCCAAAAGGGATTGTCAGCCAGGCAGGAGAGGCAAAGGGAAAAGCAGACCGATTCAATGCAACAATCGGGATGGCTTCAGAGGGTGGACAACCAATGTATTTAGATGTCATCCACAAGAACCTCTCCTCATTTGATCCGAAAGACCTGTATCCATATGCACCACCGGCAGGAAAAACAGAGTTGCGTGAGGTTTGGAGAAAGAAACTTCTGAAAGATAATCCTTCCCTTGAAGGAAAGGAATTTGGCACCCCGATCGTGACGAACGCGCTGACCCATGGCTTGAGTATCGTATCCGACCTGTTTGTGGAAAATGGTGATCCTATTTTACTACCGGATAAGTATTGGGATAATTATCATATAACATTCAACGTTCGCCACGGCAGCCAAACAGTGACCTATCCATTATTCACTAAAACAAACCAATTTAATGTAAAAGGCATGCTGGAGGCCCTTTTATCCTGTAAGAATGGAAAAGCGATCCTTGTGCTTAATTTCCCGCATAATCCAACAGGCTATACTCCTTTGGAAAAAGAAGTGGAGGGAATCCTTCATGCCATCAAGCAGGCAGCGGATATTGGGATTAACATTGTTGCTGTTATTGATGATGCTTATTTTGGATTATATTATGAAGATTCAATCAAAGAATCTATATTTGCTCGTTTAGTAGGGTTACACCCGCGTGTCCTCCCCATTAAAATTGATGGGGCAACCAAGGAAGAATATGCTTGGGGTTTTCGTGTTGGGTTTCTCACATTTGGAATCCAAGATACTTCGGTTTTGGAAGCGCTGGAGAAAAAGACGATGGGTTCTATACGAAGTACCATCTCATGCAGTCCTCACCTTTCCCAAACAATCATTTTGGATGCCTTGTTAAATCCCGAATTTGAAGTGCAGCGCGGGGAGAAAAATAAGGTAATGAAAGCCAGGGCGAAGCGAGTCAAAGAGATCTTAGCAGACGGGAAATATGCGGATGCATTCGAATCCTATCCATTCAACTCAGGGTATTTCGTGTGTCTTCGAATCAAGCATACCGATGCAGAAACGCTGCGGATCCACTTGCTCAAGCAGTATGGAGTGGGGACGATCTCCCTTGCCAAGACGGATCTTCGAATCGCATTCTCCTGTGTTGAATTATCTGATTTGGACCAGCTTTTTGAACTTATCTATCGGTCATGTAAAGAATTAGAATCCATAGTGTAATAGAGACCTTTACATAAGGTCCTTTTTCTTCCTTAGTATTAGCAGAATTGTTTCTCAAACCTGAGATAAAGATTTCTCATATTAAAGAATTAACAAATGTATCGATAGTGGTTATGGAAAAGGTTTATCCCAAGATTTCAATAATATCAGGTAAAATATCGGAAAATAGAAAGCATTCCTGTGTTTTTTTATCGGTGGCATGTTTTTGCTAAATAGTTATAGTGAAAGCAAAACATTAAAGAAATTATCCATCATAGGAGGACAATATATCATGACAAATCAAACGATGGAATATACACTGATCGACTTTATTCGAGATATGACATGGGTAATAGAGAGAACTGAGAGTGATGCTGTTCGGGTGGAAGAAGCAGAGCGTTTACTTGGTGAACTGCTTCGTACCACATCCTGGCTCTCTCCCGAAAAGCGGAAGCCCAACTCGGAAGGTTATGCCCGCCATTCCCTCTACTGCGATCCGCAGGATCGTTTTGAGATCATAGCACTTGTCTGGAAGCCGGGGCAGAAAACTTCACTCCATGATCACGATGGTACTTGGGGAGCTGAAGGGGTTGTGACTGGACAGATCAAGGTGACGAACTACCTTCGAGTGGATGAAATTTCAGAAAATTTAGTAAAACTCAAACAAACTAATACATTGATTATAAATCAGCAAATGACTAGCAAACTCCTGCCCCCAGCGGATTGTCACATCCTTGAAACGGAGGGCGATCAAACGGCGATAACCATCCATGTTTATGGAAAACAACTCCGCAAGTTTCGGGTATTTCAACCTTTACAACAAGAAGGCATTTTTTCAGCCCACGATTCCTATGTAGGGTATACTCCTGAGCCAATCTAAGTTTATAAAGTATTTGATAAATGGAAATTGACTTCTTAAATTAGCTTCTCTTGTAAGATAAATAATACCTTGAAAGAGTTTTTGTTACGAAACAGGAGAGGAACATTGCAAGTTTTACCCATATCCAATGAATCTTATAAATTTTTATATAATGCACAACTCTTTAATCCATATATAAAATAATAATCTATAAATTTGTTTAAATTTATACGAGAGGGGTAAAAAGCTTGAGTGTTGTAACGAAAAAAATTAACAAAGTTTTAGTCGCAAACCGAGGGGAAATTGCCATTCGTATTTTTCGTGCATGTACAGAACTAAATATTCGAACTGTGGCCATTTACTCAAATGAAGATGCATGGTCTTTTCATCGCTATAAAGCCGATGAAGCGTATTTAATCGGAAAAGGAAAAAAGCCAATTGAAGCTTATTTGGACATCGAAGGGATCATTGAACTAGCTAAAACACATGAAGTAGATGCCATTCACCCAGGATATGGATTTTTGTCAGAAAACATTGAATTCGCTAAACGTTGTGAAGAAGAGGGCATTTTGTTTATTGGACCCGAATCTAGACATCTTAATATGTTTGGCGATAAAGTAAAAGCCCGTCATCAAGCCATACTAGCGAATATACCAGTCATCCCGGGGAGTAATGGACCAATTTCTAGCATGGAGGAAGCCGATGCTTTTGGTAGAGATTATGGATATCCCCTCATGATTAAAGCCTCACTTGGCGGTGGAGGCCGAGGTATGCGTATTGTACGAAATGAGGGTGAATTAAAAGAGTCCTATGAACGTGCAAAGTCTGAAGCAAAGACTGCATTTGGTAATGATGAGGTTTATGTAGAAAAGTTTATTGAAAACCCAAAGCACATTGAAGTACAAATTTTAGGAGACAAAGACGGCAATATCATCCACTTATATGAGCGTGATTGTTCTATACAACGCCGTCATCAAAAAGTAGTGGAAATAGCACCAAGTGTCTCATTATCCGAAAGCTTACGTAAACAGATTTGTGAGGCTGCTGTTCATTTAATGAAAAATGTTCGCTATCAAAATGCTGGAACAGTAGAGTTCCTTGTATCAGGAGATAAGTTTTATTTTATTGAAGTAAATCCACGGGTACAGGTCGAACATACAATTACCGAAATGATTACTGGAATTGATATTGTTCAGTCACAAATTTTAATTGCGGATGGATACACATTACATAGTGATGCAGTAGGTATTCCCTCTCAAGACGATATACAAATCAACGGTTATGCGATTCAATCCCGTGTAACCACAGAAGATCCTTTGAATAATTTTATGCCAGATACTGGGAAAATAGTAACTTACCGCTCAGGTGGCGGATTTGGTGTTCGCCTTGATGCAGGAAATGGATTTCAAGGGGCTGTTATTACTCCTTATTATGATTCATTGCTCGTAAAGGTAACAACCGCAGCGAAAACGTTTGAAAAGGCGGCTTCAAAAATGTTACGCAATCTTCGTGAATTTCGTATCCGCGGAATCAAAACTAATATTCCCTTTCTTGAAAATGTGGTCAAGCATCAAAAGTTTCTAAAAGGAGATTATGATACTTCCTTTATTGATACAACACCAGAATTATTTCTATTTCCTAAGAGCAAGGATCGCGGAACAAAAATGCTGAGGTATATTGGGAATGTCACGGTGAATGGATTTCCTGGAATCGGTAAAACCAAGAAGCCCGAATTTTCTAAACCCTCCTTGCCTGAAATAAAAAACTCAGAACCTATTCCAACGGGAACAAAACAAATTTTAAATGATGAAGGTCCTGATGGTGTCGTCAAATGGATTAAGGAACAAAAAGAAATACTGTTAACCGATACGACATTCCGTGATGCTCATCAATCTCTACTAGCTACCCGAGTACGAACAAATGATTTATTACGTATTGCAGAGCCAACGGCACGTTTAGCACATAATCTTTTCTCAACAGAAATGTGGGGGGGCGCCACATTTGATGTATCGTATCGTTTCTTAAGCGAAAATCCTTGGGAGCGGTTGTTACAATTACGCAAAAAAATGCCTAATCTATTATTCCAAATGCTTCTTCGTTCCTCTAATGCGGTGGGTTATAAAAATTATTCTGACAATATCATAAGAACGTTTATAAAAGAATCAGCTGAAGCTGGGATTGATGTCTTCCGTATTTTTGATAGTTTAAATTGGGTGCAAGGTATGACTCTTGCTATTAATACGGTAAGAGATAGCGGCAAATTAGCTGAAGCAGCCATGTGTTATACAGGAGACATTTTAGATGCATCAAGAAGAAAATATAACTTAGACTACTATAAGCAACTTGCTAAAGAGTTGGAAGCATCTGGTGCTCATATTCTAGGTATAAAAGACATGGCTGGATTATTAAAGCCGCAAGCGGCATATGAGTTAATTTCCACACTTAAAGAAACAGTAGATATTCCTATTCACCTGCATAGTCACGATACAAGCGGTAACGGAATTTTAATGTACGCGAAGGCCATAGAAGCAGGTGTAGATATTGTCGATGTTGCCGTCAGTGCTATGGCAGGTTTGACTTCACAGCCAAGCGCCAACTCATTATTTTATGCATTAGAAGGCCATGAACGGAAACCAAATATCGATATTCGCAGCTTTGAAAAACTCTCTAACTATTGGGAAAACGTTCGTCTTTTCTATCAAGCTTTTGAAAGTGGAATGAAGTCGCCTCACACAGAAATCTATATTCATGAAATGCCTGGCGGTCAATATAGTAATCTTCAGCAACAAGCAAAAGCAGTTGGATTAGGAAATCGCTGGGATGAAGTTAAAGACATGTATACAAGAGTCAATCACTTATTTGGAGATATAGTCAAAGTAACCCCCTCTTCAAAAGTAGTCGGTGATATGGCACTTTATTTGGTGCAAAACAACTTAACGGAGGAAAATATTTACAAACGAGGCGAAACATTAGACTTCCCAGATTCCGTGGTTGAACTGTTTCAGGGGTACTTAGGTCAGCCTTATCAAGGCTTCCCGAAGGAACTTCAACGGATTGTTCTTAAAAGAAGAGAACCCATTACCGTTCGTCCTGGGGAATTATTGGAGGATTTCGATTTCCAAAAAACGAAAAATACATTATATCAAACAATTAACCGTTTTGTTACCAGTCATGATGTCATTTCTTATGCGTTATATCCAAAAGTCTTTCTGGACTATCAGAAGACATTCGAACAATACGGTGATATATCGGTGTTAGACACTCCTACTTTCTTATATGGAATGCGTCTTGGTGAAGAAATCCAAGTGGAAATTGAAAAAGGAAAAACACTGATGGTCAAGCTTGTCTCGATCGGTCAAGCGCAACTAGACGGTACACGCACATTGTACTTTGAATTAAACGGTCAATCTCGTGAAGTGATCATTAAAGATGAAAGCATCAAAACAACCGTTATATCAAGGCTGAAAGCAGATCCACTCAATTCATACCATCTAGGAGCCTCCATGCCTGGAACCGTCATTAAAGTATTAACTAAAAAAGGGGAAAGGGTATCAAAAGGGGATCATCTCATGATTACAGAAGGGATGAAGATGGAAACAACGATTCAAGCACCCTTCGACGGAATTGTAAAAGATATTTATGTGTTAAGTGGGGAGGCTATCCAGTCAGGTGATTTGCTTATCGAGCTTATAAATTAATTGAAACTTGCAATTTTATTATGTTGAACATAATTAGAAATTCTAAAGGAAATAGGAGGGGGAGATCTTTATCCAGGTCTAACCAAGCTCCACCGCAAATCCAGATGATGAGCGGCATCGAATGCGGTGCCTGTTCATGGTGTGGAACCATTGCGTCACCTTAATGAGTGGCGTTTTTTTTATTGGAAATATTCTCTAAATAAACGCATGAATTTATAAAGAAGCCCCTGCTCATTCGTTAAAAAAAAGAGGAGAGCGTTAATTAATAAGTCTATGGATTAGGGTTGACCGGGTAAAGGTCAATATAAGTATTGACACTTCCTACCATTTTCATTCTCTGTGGTGCAGCACTGATTTTGTGCTGCATGGATGGCTAACGGGTGCCTAAATCTATACGGTAAGGCTGTTAAGACAGTCTTTTTCTTATGGAACAAACGGGCAGTATTGCCCTAAAAGACTTCTTGAAATGACCTTAAAGTGTGCTTTAAAGAAAAAAACAAAAGTCGACAAATTATGATTACTATAAAGTATAATATGGAATAATTACTAATATAATTCAGTTCTTTCTTAAAGTATAAATGTTTGTATGAAACAGTCATAAACATAATGAACATATTTATCGTCCTTATTCAGATATAGAACAGAATAAGAAAGGTAACGAAGATGAGTATAATAAAGGATTTTTTGCTGCAATTAACGCTTATGGTAATACCCATATTTATTTACTTTACATTTATTAAGGAGAGGGTTAAGAGTTATAAAAATAGAAACGTAATAATGTCCATTTTGTGGGGAATATCAATTTTATTTTGCATGTCCTTTCCAGTGAGTTTTGGTCAAAATGGTCGTTTGGAATTAAGAATTATTCCTCTATTATTTGGGAGTTTATACGGCGGATTTTGGTCAGGCATCTTCCTATCAGCCCTTATCATACTTTATCGACTTTATTTTGGAATCAGTTTAGGATTTTATAATACTGTTCTTGTCTTATTATTTTCTCTGCCTGTTATATTGTTTTTTCAAAAATCGTTTGCAAGTTCGAAAAAAGATAAAAGGGTTAAAATTGCGGTTGGTCTTTCCTTTTACTACTGTATCATCGGACTTACTTTTTTTGGTATTCTTAGAGGTTTTTCCATAGATTATCTTAAAGTACAGATTATTCATCTTATCTTTGTAGTAGTAGTTACTTGGTTCTTCACTATGTTAAATGAAACGATCAGGGAGATTCACCAGTTACGATTAGAGATGCAAAAATCGGAGAAATTACGAGTTATAAGTGAGTTAACAAGTGTTTTCGCTCATGAAATTAGAAATCCGATGCAAGTTACTCGTGGCTTTCTGCAACTTCTAAACGATCCTGATTTGCCTAAAAACAAGAAGGAATATATCCAAATATCCATTGAAGAATTAGATCGTGCGAATGAAATTATTAATGATTTTTTATCTTTTGGAAAACCCTTAATAAATAACAACGAAAGAATCGACGTAGCTTATCAATTACAACGTGTAGTCAATATCATTCAAGGTTACAGCCTGAACCATAAGGTTGAGATTAAAACTGATATTCTTGATAACTGTTGGATTTATGGTAATCCTCAAAAATTGAACCAGTCTTTGATTAATATTTTGAAAAATGCCATAGAGTCTATGCCGAATGGTGGAATTGTTTGGATTACCTGTACGTCAACTGATGATAGATATATAAAGATTAACATTAAGGACCAAGGAATTGGTATGACAAAAAAGCAAATTGATAGGCTTGGATCTCCGTTTTATTCTTTAAAGGAACGAGGGACAGGTCTAGGAATGATGGTAAGTTTTCAAATTGTCCATTCTTTCAAAGGTAAAATACAAGTGCACAGTGAAATGGATATGGGGACAGAATTTATTATTCTTTTACCCCAGATAACCTAAAGATTAACGCAATTTTTCTGTTTTTTAACGGGTGCTTTAATAGAAGAAAAAGAACGTCTTTATAAAAGGCGTTCCTTTTCTATTTTTATATTTTGTGTACATATGTAACAATAATTTTGATTTTTTGGAAAATGCACCTAAAAACAAAACCATTTAGGGATACCAGGACGGGAGTTTATTTCTAAGGTAAAACGTTCAATAACATCGCTGTTTCATCACAAGAATGCAGTTTGGGGCAGTTTATGCAATCTTTCCACATTTTTTGAGGTAATTCATTTTTATCCACTCGATTAAATCCTATCTTCGAAAAAAATTCAATTTGATAAGTTAACGATATTAGCTTAGTAATTTCCAAGTTTTCCGTTTCTTTAATGATTTGTAGTACCAGTGCTTTTCCGATTCCTTTTCCGACATATGCAGGGCTGACGGCTAATGACCTTACCTCTGCTAAATTCTGGTCAAGGATCGTCAAGCTGGTAATCCCAACAACTTCGTTATTTAAAACGGCAACAAGGAAACTTTGGAGATTTTCATAGATGGAAGAATAAGTTCTCGCTAAAAGTTTTCCTTCTTTAGCATACTCTGATATTAATTTATAGATACTTTCTGTATCGCTCATAACCGCTTTTCGAATAAGCATAGAAAATCCCCCAGGATAATATATTACTTGTTATATAAAATTCAAACTATCTAACTATAGCTGATTTGTAATAAATATACATTAAAAAGAATTTTTATACAACTATATATTCCATTAATTTTCCCTTTTTAAGATAATTAACAAAAGATTTTTTATACTAAATAGTCATTAGCAGGAGGATGGTTGGGTACATAATAGAAAAGTTTGTGTAAGAAAGTTTCAAAGAGCAAGATTGTGAATTATTGTACTAAAACTACTATGAAAATAAGTTTCTTCAAGAATAGAAAAATGACAATACTTAAGATGACCCTGCTCAAAAAAAGAGGAGAGCTTAAATTAATAAGTCTATGGTTAAGGGGTGACTGGATTAAGGTCAGTATTAGTATTGACACTTCCTAATCATTTTCATTCAAAAAATGGGTTCAGTGAAATAGAAACTGTTTTGATCGTCTGATTAAGATGGATGCCTTGTTGTTATAAGTTTTGTTCGCTGCGTATTTTATTGAGTAAAGCCCGGCAGCCGGCTGAAACAAGACGATAGGTTTCATCAAAATCACCTGTGTAAAATGGATCGGGAACATCTTTCCTGTATTTGGTCAGGTCGAGCAGCCTAATGATCTTTGGATGATTAGGCTTGCCGATTATCCTGTAAATATTTTTTATGTTGCTTTCGTCCATACCGATAATATAGTCGAACTTCCAAAAGTCTTCTTTTTTTAGTTGGCGTCCAACAAGCCCATCAGAAGAGATACTGTATTTCTTTAGAATATCAAGTGTTCCTTCGTGCGGAGGGAAGCCGATTTGCCATGAACTGGTTGCAGCGGAATCAACTGTGATTTTGTTAGTCAAATATTCTTTTTTGAGTAAGTCACGAAACAAAGCTTCAGCCATCGGTGAACGGCAAATATTCCCCAGACATACAAATAAAACGTTGATCATGTACTTAACCCCTTTTAATTTTTCTTATTTTTTCTATTTTTTAGTCTTTTTTGAAATGAATTATGTATTTACAAAATAGTGGATTGGACAGTTGTGTTGTTTTGCACACCTTTAGCCATTGGAGTCTTTTAATACCAAGCTGCTCCAACGATGATAAGAAGTATAAACAATACAATGATTAGAGCAAAACCAGCTCAGTATGCACCCTCTGCCATGTACAGAGCCTCCTGTCCATTCGTAATTACAAAGTATGTACAAAACAGAAATATGGAACGGCGCTAGTTCTAATCTTAGAGACTGTACCTTAAAATAAGATTTAAAAATATTGTTAGTTATAAAGGATAAATGTAGCTGAAAAAGAATGACCATTCCTATCCCAATTCGTAGGAATGGTCCAAAACAAATTGCTTAAATTTTTGAGTTGCAGGCGATAAATACCTTCCCTCTACCCAAGCAATTCCAATAGTCCGTTGGCACTTCGGCCAACGGACACGTATTTGTGATATTTTACTTTGATCTGTCCCCTTCAGATTCGGTAGAATTGAAATTCCCAGTCCTGCAGCAACAAGCCCTGCAACGGTGTCTGCTTCTTCTCCTTCAAATGTAATCTTAGGTGTAATCCCCGCTTCTTTAAACAATTGCTCAATAGCCATACGAAGGGAAAAACCTTTTTTCAAATGAATAAAGGATTCATCTGCAATTTCTTCCAACGTAATATTTTGATTGTTAGAGAATTTGTGGTCTTTAGGGACTATAACAAAAAGTTCCTCACTCCAAAGTTGTCTCCATTGAATTGGAGGTTTAATTTCCATTGGAGCAATTAAACAAAGATCAAATTCTCCTAATTGTAAATGTTCAAGAAGAGTATGAGAGGGACCTTGGCCGAGCTGAAAATTGATTTTTGGATAGTTAGAACGAAAAGAAGCGATTAAGTCCGGAATAAGATTTGTACTAAGAGTGTGCAGAAAACCAAGCGAAACTTCTCCCTGCTCTGGATCAAGTAAATCTTGAATTTCTTGTTTACCTTCATAGAATTCTTTCATCATACTATCCACACGTTTTAAAAAGATATGACCATATTTATTTAATCTAATGGAACGTCCCTGACGTTCAAATAATGGAACACCTATTTCGTCCTCAAATCGAGCAATAGAACGGCTGAGTGCTGACTGGGAAATTGATAGGGCTTCAGCCGCATGCGTCACGTGTTGCATACGTGCAAGAGTTTGGAAATATTCAAACTGTTGCCATTCCATTTATTAACACCTCTTCCATACAATTAGTTTATTCATTACATAAATGCATTAAAAATATTATTATAATGAATTATACATTATATACTATCGGTGGTAATATAAAACTCAGAACACACCTAGGGTTTTCGTAAATTTAAATCTATAGCTATAGAGCAGTAAATATAAAAGTATTTTGTATTTAATGTTTAGAATTAGTCTATTTTTTAATACAAGCAATTATCTGTTAAAAGGGATGATTTATTATGCAACATGTGGGAGTTCACATAAATTTTAAGGTGATTGTATTATGAGTTATATTCAACAGGGGACACCAATTTTTCGCAAAACCAGCTTTGCTTTTTTTGCCGCTGGTTTCAATACATTTGCTATTCTTTACTGCGTACAGCCCTTAATGCCAGAATTCACGAGGGATTTTAGCATTTCTCCAACTATTGCAAGTTTTTCACTTTCAATAACAACAATGGTTCTAGCTATTAGCATGCTGGTTTTTGGATCTTTATCTGAATCATGGGGACGAAAGCCCATCATGGTAATCTCTATGTTAGTTGCTTCTGTGGTGTGTATTTTTACAGCATTCAGTCCTAATTTTCATTTCCTACTGGCGTTTCGAACTATTGAAGGAATTTCATTGGCTGGCCTGCCCTCGATTGCAATGGCCTATCTTGGAGAAGAAATAGAGTCTAAGAGTTTGGGAACGGCTATGGGTCTGTATATTTGTGGCAATGCAATTGGTGCTGTGTTTGGTAGAATTTTCTCAGGAATGCTGAGTGACTACTTTGGTTGGCACATAGCAATAGGGGGAATTGGTATAATAAGCTTAGTTGCCACCCTAATTTTTTGGATTAGCTTACCCCCTTCACAAAATTTCAAATCTCGTCAATTAGAAATTGGAAAGTTAGGAAAATCATTAATTGACCATCTGAAAGATCCAGGGTTAGTTTGCTTATATGGAATGGGATTTTTGCTGTTAGGCAGTAATGTAGCATTGTTCAATTATATTGCTTATGTATTACTTGAAAAGCCCTATTCATTAAGTCAAACACTTGTAAGTTGGATATTTTTAATTATGATTATTGGAATGTTTAGCTCTGTCTGGACAGGGAGATTGGTAGATAGCCAAGGTAAGCAAAAAATATTAATAATTAATTTATTAATTACATTAATTGGAGTCTGTTCAACTTTGGATTCTAATTTGTTTATTAAAATACTAGGACTTGGATTGTTTACTTTTGGATTCTTTGGTAGTCATTCGATTGCTAGTAGTTGGGTTGGACAACGTGCTTTACGTAACAAGGCACAAGCTTCTTCATTATATTTATTTCTTTATTACTCTGGTTCAAGTGTAGGTGGAACAGTCGGAGGGGTGTTTTGGTCCGTATTTGGATGGGGAGGAGTCATCGGTATGAATGTGGGCTTTTTAATACTTGCTTTTATACTTTCGGCATGCCTTTCAAAAATTGTACTTAAATCGAAGAAAGTTACTAAAGTAGCCTAAGTTGATTTATCATAGTTATTAGATTGTGAAGAAATATATATAAAGTAACGGGTACTTTAGTTTCACAACAAATGGACTGTTTCAGCAGTCCTTTTTCATTATTCTTATACTTATAGAAAAGAGTTTTTTCCATATATTTTATGGGAATAATAAATGAAAAACGTAATGAGTTGAGAGAATATACAGATTTTATTATAAGTTCTTTTTTGCTTAAAACCCCGATGATTGTAGTGATCGGAAGCATGGTTTTGGTCTGTGCCTTTGCTGTACGAGGCGGTGTGGAAGTGCTAGGAAGAGCCTCTCAACTGTTCATTCCAAATTTAATTTTCAGTTATTTGGGTAACAGGGACATTCATCAAAATATCAGTGTTCTATTATGCTCTTGTTCTAAGCACTGCCCAATGGTTGAATCTCTCTAATTACCGTTCAGTCGTCCTTCCACTTGGTTTTTTGTTGATGTTGTTCGGTGTGTGGGGGTATCGTGACATAGGAGAAACTTCCAAGTTTACAGCAACCATTCTTCCTTTTTATACCTCCTTTGTTTAACATTAATTCCGACATTGCTCCTACTCATCGCTATCATACGGAAAAAAATGAAAAAATAAACCATACAACATTGAAAATAAGGTTCTAGTGTGTCATTTAACTCATTTGAGCCAAGAAGTTTAACGTGTATCCCAATTTGGGACTCAGCAATAGCCTTGACAACCCCAAGTAGGAGTACAACAACCATATATATAACCCATATCTTCTTATACACCAGTGAATACACAACATTAAAAACGTCTTAGCGTATAATACTCGTTTTGTTAGTGACAAAGAAAGTAATCAAGAAGATTTGACAAACTTAGAATTGTCCTATGCACCTCCATATTCATCTGCTAAAGATCCTGTAAATATGGCTGGTTATGTAGCAACTAATATTCAAGAAGGTGAATTGGAACTAATTCAGTGGCATGAGGTTGACCAAATAATTGCAAACGTAGGACTATTAATCGACGTTCGTGAACCTATGGAACGTGAATTTGGAATTAGTAAAGGTTCAATAAATATTCCTTTAAATGATCTAAGGAACAGATTAGAGGAACTTCCAAACGATCAGACCATTTGGAAAGTGGACAAGTAATAGAGATTCATGTGACAGACAAAGAAGCCCTAAATGATCTTCCAGCCTGGTCAAAAAATGCTGGTCACTCCCATCTTAAAAACAGAGCAAGACGAAAATGTCATTAAATATTGGATTAAAAAGAAGTCTCGTAATCTAACTGAATTTTTTATGAAAAGATGGCTCTCAAAACAATGAATGGTGGAAAGGTTATACATCCTTAACTGGGACACTGAACAGTTGACATCATACCCTTGTGGGTATAATATATAACTTGTCAATGTTGTTCTATAACAAATTATTATTAAAGGAAAACTCATTAAAAAAAATAGAAACTAGTGCTTAAAGGAGTAAAAATATGGATTATAATGATCAAATCAAAAATAGAGTAAAACGTATTGAAGGACAGTTAAGAGGAATTTTAAGAATGATGGAAGAAAATAAGGACTGCAAAGAAGTCATTACCCAGTTATCTGCAGCAAGAACTGCCATTGATCGTACCATTGGAGTTGTTGTAAGTTCCAATTTAGTGGAGTGTGTACAAAAAGTGGCTGACCAAGGGGAAAAAAACATGGAAGAATTAGTAAAAGAAGCTGTTAATCTTCTAGTAAAAAGCCGATAAAAAAAGGGTTGACACCCTCTTTTATTTTATTAGTATTATACCTATAGGGGTAATGGTAATTAATAAATAGGAGCAATCAAACGATGAATATAGCGAAAGTATTAGATGTAAAAGGTTTAGCCTGTCCGATGCCCATTGTGAAAACCAAAAAGGCATTAAATGACCTTGAATCTGGTCAAGTTTTAGAAATTAATATGATCATGAAGTAACCATTTTTCATACGTTTTGGGGATTAAATGCACTTCGTAAAGAAGAAAATATTCCAGTGAAAAAAGGTTTTATGGAAAAATTGTTTGGAAAAAGGATGCCAAGAGGCGCTCAAGAGGCGCTCATAAAATGGGACTTTCAAAAATGAACTTTGCTGGTTCGGTCCTAAAATGATTAAGGAGGACTATACAATGAGAGAAATGACTGTAAAAGAAGTAGAGACATCTTTAAAGGAAGGAAAGAAATTAAATATCATTGATGTACGTGAAGTGGATGAAGTAACAGCTGGCAAAATTCCAGGTGCTGTAAATATCCCCTTACGGTTAGTTGAGTTTCGTATACATGAATTAGATAAATCAAAAGAGTATGTCATGGTTTGCCGTTCAGGAGGAAGAAGCGGTCGTGCCAAGCAATTCCTTGAAAGCTATGGATTTAAAGTGATAAACATGGCTGGTGGAATGCTTGCTTGGGAAGGCGAAGTTGAGTAATAATTTTGATTAAAAATATACCCGCATGGGTAAAAAAACGGAGGGACAACATGGAATCATTAAAAAAGGATTTTGTATTAGATGCTAAAGGTTTAGCGTGCCCAATGCCTATCGTTAAAACAAAGAAGGCTATAAATAATTTAGAAGCAGGTCAAGTATTAGAAGTTCAAGCAACTGATAAAGGGTCAAAAGCGGACATTAAAGCCTGGGCTGAAAGTACAGGACATCAATATTTAGGTACGATTGAAGAAGGAGAAGTGTTAAAGCATTACCTAAGAAAGTCAACAAGTGAAGAAGCCATTGAAAGAAAACATCCAAATGTGATCAATAACGAAGAACTCGAAAAGAAATTAGAATCAACTGATCATGTTATCCTTCTTGATGTCAGAGAAACAGCAGAATATGCATTTAATCATATTCCAAATGCGCTTTCTATTCCTTTAGGTGAATTGGAAGACCGTCTTAATGAATTAAACAAAGAGGATGAAATAATTGTGGTATGCCGTACAGGAAACTGTAGTGACCTTGCAGCACAAAAGTTAGCAGAAAAAGGCTTTGATAAGGTAATTAATGTTGTCCCTGGTATAAGTCAGTGGTCTGGTAAAACGACTGGTATAAATAATTAAAATGAGTTTCGATAGTTTACTTTCAAGTAATATTTTGTGAAGAACAAGAAAACAGGAAATACAGGTACTAAATACTGAGATTAATGAGTCATTTGAGGGCTAAATACAACAGACTAATAATAGTTAAAAACTAGGAGGAATTTACAATGAACAAACGAGTAGCAATTATTGCAAGTAATGGTGGATTATTTGATGCATATAAAGTGTTTAATATCGCAACTGCAGCTGTAGCAACCGATCAAGAAGTAACTATTTTCTTCACATTTGAGGGTTTAAATTTAATTCATAAAGAAGCATACAAACAACTTCCAATGCCTGAAGGAAAAGAACATTTTGCAGAAGGTTTTGCATTAGCAAATGTACCTACCATTCCGGAATTAGTCGCAATGGCTCAAGAAATGGGTGTTAAACTTATTGGTTGTCAAATGACGATGGATGTTATGGGATTAGAAAAAGAAGTTTTTGTTGATGGCATTGAAGTGGGTGGAGCTGTAACATTTTTAGAGTTTGCGAAAGATGCTGATGTAACTTTAACGTTTTAATTAGTCATATTTTTTAAAATAAAACAATACCTATGGGGGTAAATTGAAAATGACTGTAAATGTAATGACTTCAAAAGATGTAACAAAAAAAGTATTCAATAAAGTAGAGTTGTTTATTTTAGATGTTCGTAATGAAAGTGATTTTCAAGATTGGAAGATCGCAGGGGAAAACTTCCAATATCTAAATGTTCCATACTTTGAATTGCTGGATGGAGTAGAAGAAATTTTGGGAAAGATTCCAACAGATAAAGATCTTTTGGTTGTGTGTGCTAAGGAAGGTTCATCCGTCATGGTTGCAGAGATGCTTTCAGAAGAAGGTTTAACTGTTTCATACCTAAAAGGTGGAATGAAAGCATGGAGTGAACACTTAGAACCTGTTAAAGTTGGGGATTTAGAAGGTGGAGGAGAAATTTATCAGTTTGTACGTATTGGAAAAGGGTGCTTATCTTACATGGTTGTTTCCAATGGGGAGGCTGCTCTAATTGATGCAACGCGTATGACGGACATCTATCTTAAATTCGCTGAAAGCATTGGCGCAAAGATTACACATGTATTTGATACACACCTTCATGCTGATCACATTTCTGGCGGACGTATCATTGCTGAGAAAACAAACGCATTATACTGGTTACCTCCAAAGGATGCAACAGAAGTAACATTTGAGTACCAACCATTAGAAGGTTGTATGGATGTGGCAATAGGCAACACAACCATTACTATTCATACGTTATATTCCCCTGGTCACACCATTGGGTCAACTTCTTTTGTTGTCGATGAAAAATTCTTACTTTCAGGTGATATTTTATTTATTGATTCAATTGGTAGACCAGATCTAGCAGGTATGGCAGAAGATTGGGTAGGGGATCTAAGAGAAAGTCTTTATTCACGTTATAGAGAATTATCTGAGGAACTTATTGTTCTCCCAGCACATTTTATGATCAATGATGAGTTGAACGAAGATGGCAGTGTATCTGAAAAATTAGGCACACTGTTTTCAAAAAATCATGGTTTAAACATTGAAGACGAAAATGAATTTAGAAAATTGGTGACAGAAAATTTACCACCACAGCCAAATTCATTTCAGGAGATTCGTGAAACGAATATGGGAAAATTGAATCCTGATTTAGAAAAACAAAGAGAAATGGAAATTGGACCAAATCGTTGTGCGGTTCGATAAAGTGAAACTTTAACTAAAGGGTACTTTGTTGTTAAATTGAACGAATCGGACTTTAATGGGCAGTTTGCCCACATTTATACCGCAAAGTTATATTACCCATTGGCGAGATCAATTGAAATAGTAGGAGGCAATAAGTTCTGGATTAAGAAGGGGTAAGGAAAATAAAATGAATCAGATGTGGCACATAGGTGCCTTTCTGTTTTTAGTAGGAGGTCTCAAATGGACTGGTCTTTGATACTTGTCCTTTTTCTCATTGGTTTTATTGGTTCTTTCATTTCTGGTATGGTGGGTATAGGTGGAGCAATTGTTAACTTTCCCATGCTTTTATACATTCCTCCACTTTTGGGATTTACAGCATTCACTGCCCATCAAGTTTCAGGGATAAGTGCGGTTCAAGTATTTTTTGCAACGATCGGTGGAGTACTCATATACCGTAAAAGTGGATACTTGAATAAAACAGTTATTTTATACATGGGAATAAGCGTATTATTCGGAAGTTTTATTGGCAGTTACGGTTCTCATTTACTACCCGAGCACAGCATTAACTTAGTTTATGGTATCCTTGCGATCGCAGCAGTTATTCTAATGTTTATCCCTAAAAAGGGAATTGACGATTTTCGTATGGAGCAACTCCAAATTAATAAATGGCTGGCTGCAGTTCTTGCATTTATTGTTGGGATAAGTGCGGGGATAGTCGGGGCAGGTGGTGCCTTTTTATTGGTTCCAATTATGCTAACGATATTGAAAATTCCTACTCGTGTGACGATTGCCTCATCCATTGCTGTTACTCTCATTTCATCAATAGGAGTTACAGTTGGTAAAGTATTTACAGGACAGGTTAGTTACTTACCGGCCATTGTTGTCGTCATTGCAAGCCTTATTGCCTCACCTTTAGGAGCGAAAATGGGTAAAAAGATGAATACAAAAATCTTGCAGGGAATTCTTGCCATGCTAATAGGAGCTACTGCATTGAAGGTTTGGATTGACATCATTCATTCATATTTTTAAAAATTCACAAGGAATCTAGAAATCATCTTTTTAAGTATAGACAAAAGGGGAGTTGAAATAGTACATATATTGGTTAAATAAATAAATATTGTATATCTTTATCAATGTATTGACAGTGGTAATAAAAAAAACTAAACTTTAATATGTGGTGTTTAAATTTTGTTTTCAATGTTTAGACACTCCATGGCGAAATATATGACGGATTGGTAAAAAGTATATATAAATGCTTGATATACATCCATCACAAACTACTATGTTTTTTACATAGCAGATTTGTGATGGATTTTTTTATTTTTTGGAGGCTAATTAAATGGCAAAAGAAATGATTACTGTATCAATCAATGGAGAAAGACAAACAGTACCAAAAGGTGAAAGAATCCTAGATTATTTACTAGCTCAAGGTACAGAACACCCTCATATTTGCTATTCGGAAATTACAGGACCTATTCAAACCTGTGATACTTGCATGTGTGAAATAGATGGAAAATTAATGCGTGCATGTTCTACAACATTTGAAAACGGTATGGTGATCAAAACCAATTCTAAAATCGCAAAATCTGCCCAAATGGAAGCAATGGACCGGATTTTAGAAAATCATATGCTGTACTGTACCGTTTGTGATAATAATAACGGCAATTGCCGTGTGCACAATACTGCAGAACTAATGGGAGTGGACCACCAAACCCGTCCTTTTCGTTCAAAAGAGTACGAGGTGGATATGTCCCATCCGTTTTACCGATACGATCCGGATCAATGTATATTGTGCGGAAGATGTGTAGAAGTTTGCCAGGATGTGCAAGTCAATGAAACTTTATTAATAGATTGGGAGAGCGAAAGGCCACGTGTTCTATGGGACGGAGGTAAGTCTATAAACGAATCCTCTTGTGTATCCTGTGGGCAATGCTCCACTGTCTGCCCTTGTAACGCGTTAATGGAGAAGTCAATGTTAGGTGAGGCTGGATACATGTCAGGAATAAAAGAAGACTTGCTTTCCCCAATGATAGATCTAGTCAAAGCCGTAGAGCCAAACTACAGTGGGATTTTCGCTATCTCAGAAGTAGAAGCGGCAATGCGTGAAACACGGACAAAGAAAACGAAAACAGTCTGCACATTTTGTGGGGTTGGCTGTACGTTTGAGGTTTGGACGAAAGGGCGCAAAATTCTAAAAGTAGAACCGGTAGAACAATCACCTGTTAACAGCATTTCATCGTGTGTAAAAGGGAAGTTTGGATGGGATTTTGTAAATTCGGAGGAACGGCTAACAACACCGCTTATTCGTAAAGGAGATCAATTTGTCCAGGCTACTTGGGATGAAGCTCTGACACTTATTTCTGAGAAATTAGGAACTATTAGTAAAACTGAGGGCACCGACGCCATTGGATTCGTTTCTTCTTCAAAAATAACAAATGAAGAAAACTATTTGATGCAAAAACTAGCCCGACAAATTTTTAAAACAAATAATGTGGACAATTGCTCCCGTTATTGCCAATCACCTGCCACTGATGGTTTATTGTCAACAGTCGGTTTTGGCGGTGACTCTGGTACTATTCAGGATATAGCAAAAGCAGGACTAGTGATAATCATTGGAGCAAATCCAACAGAAGGGCATCCGGTTTTAGCCACTAGAGTGAAACGGGCACATAAATTACATGGACAAAAATTAATTGTTTCAGATTTACGTAAACATGAGATGGCAGAACGCTCCGATTTATTTATTCACCCAAATCAAGGGACAGATTTTGTTTGGTTGAGTGCAGTTGCTAAATATATCCTTGACCAAGGATGGCAAAACGAGGAGTTTATCAGGCAGCATGTCAATCAATATGAAGAATATGTGAAACACCTTGAAAAATTCACCTTGGAATTTGCAGAAGAATTAACCGGGATCAAAAAACAACAATTAATAGAAGTTGCAAAAATGATCCATGAGGCAGACGGTACATGTATTCTTTGGGGAATGGGTGTTACGCAAAATATAGCAGGGAGCCATACATCTGCGGCTATTTCAAACCTTCTTTTACTGACAGGAAACTACATGAGGGAAGGAGCAGGCGCATATCCATTACGCGGACATAATAATGTACAGGGTGCATGTGATATGGGAACACTGCCTGGATGGCTTCCTGGAAATCAGCATATCGCAAATGATGAAGCACGTGAACGGTTTGAAAAAGCCTATGGTGTGAAAATTTCAAATAAACCTGGTAAAGATAATACGCAAATGCTTGAGGCGGTTGAATCGGGCGATCTCAAAGCGATTTATCTAGTGGGTGAAGATATGGCGTGGATTGATTCCAACTCAAATCATGTTCATGAAACCTTATCAAAGCTTGATTTCTTTGTCGTTCAAGATGTTTTCTTTACAAAAACAGCTCAATTTGCCGATGTCGTTCTCCCTGCATCACCTTCATTAGAAAAAGAAGGAACTTTTACCAATACAGAACGTCGTGTGCAAAGACTTTATCAAGTATTTGAGCCACTTGAAGATTCAAAGCCTGATTGGTGGATTATTCAACAGGTTGCAAATTATATGGGAGCAAATTGGAATTATTCTCACCCAAGCGAGATTTTTGCAGAAATGGCAAGCCTTGCGCCCATTTTTATGGAGGCCAATTATGAGGTATTAGAAGGCTGGAATAGCTTTTTCTGGGGAAGCAACCAAGGAGCAAGTACTCCGCTGTTATTTACCGACGGTTTCAATTTTCCTGATAAAAAGGCTGTCTTCTCTTTAGTAGATTTTGTTCCTCCTGTTCAGTATGGGGAGGAATTTGATTTGGTGCTTAACAATGGACGATTACTTGAGCATTTCCATGAAGGTAACTTAACAAACAAATCCAGAGGGCTTCAATATAAGCTTCCAGAAGTATTTGTAGAGGTATCTCCAGAGCTTGCTAAAGAACGAGAAATAGCTGACGGATTTTTGGTGCGATTATTATCACCATATGGGGCGATTAAACTTAGGGCCCTTGTAACAGATAGGGTTCAAGGAAATGAACTGTATGTACCGATGCACTCTGTTAGTCATGAAAACGCCGTTAATTTATTAACGGGAAGCACAGGTGATGTACGGACAAACACTCCTGCCTATAAGCAAACGAAAGTACAAATGCAAGTAATCAAAAAGAGAGGAGCATCGCCACTCCCTAAAATAAATCCTCGGAATGCCAAGCGATCCCCGCAAATGGGAGTAGAAGTATTCCGTAAATGGGACCGCGATGATTACCGACCAATTGCAACGATTAATGAATATATAAAACCCGGTTCATAAAAAGGGAGATTAAAAAGATGGGAAAACCAATTACCACCATTGCAAAAGAAGAATTAACACAAGAACAAGTTAAAATGCAAAAGTTGGATCGTTTAGTTGATAATATTTCAATGCATTCAGATGGACTAAAACAGACAATGGAGCTTCTTCAAGAACTACATGAGAGTGGAATAATGGAAATCGTAGTTTCTCTTTTACGTGCGAAAGAAAAAGTGGCCAAAATTGCAATTGACCAAATGGTGCGTCCGCCAGTAACGAATATCATTAATAATGCTATGACGGCAGCAGGGGCTTTAAGTGATATGGAGCCTGATACAACCGAAAAACTCGTTAAAAGTCTCTCCAATGGAATAAAAAAAGCAGAAGTAGGCTTAAAAAGCGGGGAAAAGGTTGGAGTATTTGACTTACTAAAAGTTCTAAAGGACCCAGATATCAATCGATCTTTGGTATTCGGTCTGAATTTGCTAAAGGGAATGGGAGAAGGTTTAAAGGAATAATGTCATTTCCTTCAGTGTTAAATTAATTTTTTCAATGAAAAGGGGATAATTAATGGAGTATGGAATCATAATGCATCTTGTAACAAAATTTGCTCAAGCAATCAAAAATACAACTTTAATGGCTTTGTTACTTCTATTAGGCTTTTTAATGTTAAAACAAACCTATTCAATAGGCTTATATGCTATTTATGATTCTAGTAATGTCCATTTGATCTTAGAACAAATGCTAAATTTTTTTCTCTATTTCGCTTTTTTCTCTATGATTATAATTTATTATAAAAATGGAGGCCATTTCCCATTACGTTATTTAATCTATATTGGGATAACGGCAACCGTTCGATATATCATTGTAAATCGTTCAGACGCTATGCAAAACTTGTTATTATCCATAGTGATTCTTTTGCTTATTTTAGGTTATATCTTATTGGCATCTAACAAATGGCTTCCGAATTATCTTATGGATAAAAGGAGAAATCACAATGAGCAAAAAGGAACATCAATTTAATGAGATTGTCCGTAAGGTCCGCAAAGATTTATTTGGAAAAGGGCCTGATTTTATTAAAACAATTTTTGCCGATAATATGGCGATTACAACTTTAAAAGGAAATCTAACACCAGTTGAGAAATTTATTAAACAAAGCCCGGAAGGTTATGAACAAATACACCGAGCCAGAACCAAAATGATCCAGGAATATTATAAACAAAACAAACCAGAAGAATTAGAAGAAATAGTGGGTTCCAATTTATTGAATCTGTTTTCGGACATTAATATTGAAGAAGATATAGCAATATCGGTTTTCGTGTTTGAAAAACCGATAAGAGGTGATTACAATCCAACTGCAGAATGAAACGAAAATCCCAATAATAAGTTATCAATATGGTGAATTTAAGAAAATAGATGATACCATCGTTACTGAATATGCCTTGACCATTAAACTTAACGGAGTTGAATTTGCAACTCTTGTGTGTACACCTGAATATTTAGAAGATATGGTAATTGGATTCTTAGCTTCAGAGAATGTAATAAAAAATCTTAATGATATTGAAGATTTATGGATCGAAGAAAATAGAGGATTTGCACATGTGACCGTTAAAGAAAAGAAACTATTATATGAAAAGTTTCGTTCGAAAAGGTATGTTACTTCCTGCTGTGGCATGTCGAGACAAGGCTTTTATTTTGTTAATGACGCCTTTACTGCTAAAAAACTAGACAACGTGAAAATTACTTTAACCCCGAACGAATGTATTTCACTCATGGAGGCTTTACAGCAACAGGCTTCTACCTTTAAAAGAACCGGTGGCGTTCATAATGCTGGAATGTGTGATACGAATAATATGCTATTTTCACGAATGGATATTGGACGTCATAATGCACTTGATAAACTTTATGGATATTGTTTGAAACATTCTATACCCACTAATAATAAAATATTAGTTTTTAGTGGCCGTGTTTCTAGTGAGATTTTAATCAAGGCATCAAAAATTGGTTGTGCTGTCATTTTATCTAAATCTGCTCCTACAGAACTAGCTCTTGAAATTGCAGATCAGCTTGGAATAACAACGATTGGGTTTATTCGAAACAAAAGCTTTAATATCTATACACATGCTTGGCGGATACAACAAGATCAAGATCCAGTTTAATCATGTTGTTGAAATAATAATATTCTTAACAAAAAAGTCCCGCAGACTGATAAAATCTGCCGGACCTTTTTGTTAGAAAAAGCTTATAAGATTATTTTTTCAATTTTGCCCATGTTGCATCTAGGGCTTTTTCAGCATCGTTTTTCGATTTTTGACCGCCAACATATGCTTGAAGGGTTGCACCAAATTCCTGGCCTGCACCATCAGGATATTTCATGAACTGCCAAGTATAAGTTTTGCCTTCTTGAGAGTATTTTTGAAGCTCTGCACCTAGAGGTCCAATATCTTCTGCTTTTGCTTCGATTGTTTTAAAAGCAGGGATATATTTAAAATCTTTTACTAAAGCTGTTTTACCTTCTTCAGATGAAACCATCCAATTTAAGAAATCTTTTGCTGCTTTTTTGTCAGCTTCCGGTGCTTTGTTATAAACAACCCAGTTACTAGGTACGTCAACCATTAATTTATCTGCTTGAGCAGGGTCATCCGTAAGTGCTAATGGAATGAAACCAACATCCATGTTTGGAGTAAGCTTATCAAGCATTGGTTGGATCCAGTTACCTTGTTGGATCATAGCTGTTTCACCTTTAGCAAATTGTGTGACTTCCGTATTGTAGTCTGTTGTTAAAGGATTTTTGTTACCATATTTAATCGTTAAATCTAATAGCTTGAAGTAGTCATCAAAATATTTGTTACCTGCAATTTTAGAAGTGCCGGAATTTAAACCGCTGATGAAGTTTTGATCATCAGATTGTTCGTAGGCAAACGGAACATTTAAACCATGGTTTGCTAATACCCACCATTCTGCATATCCAACAGAGAATGGGGTGATACCTGCATCTTTAAGCTTTTTTGCTGCTGTCTCTAACTCAGAGAATGTTTTTGGAAGTTCAGTAATTCCTGCTTTTTTAAATAATGCTTTATTGTAAGCGAATCCATAACCTTCCATGTTAACAGGCTGTCCATAAATTTTTCCGTCTAATGTCATTGGCTTTAACGCATTTGGATAGGCATCTTTTACCCATGGCTGATCGGATAAATCTTCTAATTTATCTTTCCATGTAATCACATCTTGGTAACCTTGACTAGTAAAGATATCAGGTGCCTTGTTGGAAGCAAACTTTGCTTTTAATGCAGCAGCTCCATCAGCACCGCCGCCTACTGTTTCGATATTAAACGTAACATTTGGATGTTCTTTTGTATATTTATCGGTTAATGCTTTTAATTGATCGGCAATTTCAACCTTCCCTTGGAAGATATCCACCACTACCTTCCCGCTTTTACTGCCGCTGTTTTGATTTCCTGATGTACTGTTGCTAGAACAAGCCGTTGCCAAAAGAAGTGAAGCCGATAGTACACCCGCGACAAATGAATACTTTTTAAAACTCATTGATTTCCCCTCCAAATTTTTTTCTATTTTTTTATATAGATCTCAAATGTCTGATTTTCAGACAGCAGAGAGTGTTCCCTTGATAAAAATTACTTGATAGATCCACTTGTAATCCCTTTAATAATGTGTTTCTGCATCGCAAAGAAGAAAATTAATAAAGGAACAATTCCCATTACTAATGCTGCTAATGCTAGATCCCATTGCTTCGTAAATTGACCAAAGAAGAAAAAGGTTGCTAACGGAATCGTTCTTAATTCGGGATCTTGAAGGACGAGTGATGGTAATAAGAAATCATTCCAAATCCATAAGCTGTTTAAAATAACGATGGTGACCGTAATTGGTTTTAATAAAGGAAATACGATTCTCCAGAATACGCCAAATCTTGAACATCCGTCAATAATGGCAGCCTCTTCAAGCTCGACGGGAATCCCTTTAATAAAACCATGATATAAGAAAATGGTCATCCCGGATCCAAAACCTAAGTACATGATAACAAGGCCCCAAATGCTGTTTAAGAGTCCAAAGTTTCCGGCTGTTTTCATCAGCGGGATCATGATGGATTGAAAGGGAATAATCATCGCTGCAACGAATGTCATGAAAATCACATTACTGATTTTCTTTTTAGTTCTTACCAGCATATACGCTGCCATCGAACAAAAGACAACCAGAACGGCATTGCTTGCAATCGTAATCATCAATGAATTTGAAAATACTTTTAAATAATCCAGTTTTTCAAATGCATTCACATAGTTTTGAAATTCCAACACTTTCGGCAAAGAAGAGGTGTTGGTTAAAATATCAGCAAACGGCTTCAAGGAGTTTGAAAAAACATAATAGAAAGGGACTAAAAAGACAAGACCGAGCAGGATCGCAAGAATTTCACCAATAAATATTTTTCCTGTATACCTGTTTCCCACTATGACTCAACCTCCTTTTTCTTAGAAATCGTCACTTGAATAATGGTAATGGCTGCTACTACGATAAAGAAAATTAACGCTTTTGCCTCACCAACACCATAGCGATTATTTACGAAAGCTTCTGTATAAATGTTAAGCGCTAACATCTCAGTTGATTTAAATGGACCGCCGCCCGTCAGCGACAGGTTCGCGTCAAAGACCTTAAATGATGATGCAGTTGTTAAGAATAAACAGATGGTTACGGCTGGCGCTACCATCGGCATCGTAATGTGGCGAAGAATCTGCCACCTATTCGCTCCGTCAATTTTGGCTGCTTCGATTAATTCCTGTGGGACGTTCTGTAAGGCTGCGATATAGATGATCATAATGTAACCTGCGCCTTGCCATACACTGACAATCACAATTCCCCAAAAAGCTGTACTGGCATCCCCTAACCAAGCTAAATTGAAAAGCGGAATTCCTGTTAACTGGCCAATTGATGCAAACCCTTTTACAAATATGAACTGCCAGATAAACCCTAATAACAGACCGCCAATTAAATTTGGCATGAAGAAAACGGTTCGTAAAATGTTTCTTGTTTTAAACGTTTGGGTTACAAGCATTGCTAATCCAAACCCGATCGCATTAGTTAAGATTATCGCTACTACCGTATATTTGGTAGTCAGGATGAAGGAGCTTTGAAATTGCTTGTCTTGGGTAAATAAATATTTAAAATTATCCAAGCCAACCCATTTGATGGCTCCTGTTACCCCGTTCCAGTCTGTAAAAGCATAATAGATACCTGTAAAGAAGGGGATCAAGACAATAATAATAAATGCTAACAATACCGGACCGACAAATAGGGCAAATAACCCTATATCTTTCAGCTTCTTCTTATTTAAGGAAACTGATTTCGACACTTTACTGTTTTTCAAATTAGTTAAGACTACACCATCTACGTTATCTAATTTACTCTGGTTATTCACTGACTGCACCTCCCATAACTTTATTTTAGTGAATTGTGAAAATAATGAAATGGCTTACATTGACCAGTAGGGTGGAAAATATTGAACAGGAATAACGTATCCATTTTTACTTTCAAATAAAAATCAAATATAGGCTGATTTTAGTTTTATGCTACAATGAGAAAAATACTTTCGATTGGCATGGGATTTATTAAAACTCATTTGAAAGGGGGGCGGGTTAGTTTAGTGGTTTAATATGTTTTCCTTTAAGCTAGCCAAGTTGGAATGGGATGGGATATTCGTAAAAAATTAATAATCTTTTTAATGCTGGTAACCGTTCTCCCTTTTGGATCATCAATTGCCATTACTTATTATCAAACAACAAAGGCTCTCAATGAACGATTTGTTTCCACCAATCATGACCTGATTGTAAAAGGGAAGGAGGATATTACGAGTTATTTGCAGGATATTGCGGAAATGTCAACAGTTCTTTATCGGTATACTCCATTTATGAATGTATTTAGAGATGGTATATCAGACGATATACAAAATAACCAAGAGGAAGTCCATAGAGCACTAATCTATTTATTTAATACACGGCCGGAAATAGAGCAAATGCATCTTTACATTAATAATGGTAAGGATTCTTATACCATTTACCATTCATCCTTAAGCGGCCGTGGAAAATATGAAAATGTCTTTAGTCATCCCTACTATTCAAAATTAATTTGCTATAATGGATATTCATTGATTGAACCGCCACATTTAATTTATAGCTATAACCATTTATCTTTTATTCCGAATTCGGAGAAGGTTAATGTTTTAAGCTTTCATAATATTATTAGAGACGTGCCATCAGACAATTTTTTAGGCTTTTTATCCATTGATATCAATCTTTCAAAAATAAGCTCTATTGCCGATAGACTTTACACAAAAAATGCTGAAGATCTTTATATAATGGATGAAAATGGAAGGATTATTTATTCTTCAAATAAAAAGGTAATCGGAACCAAAAATAATGAGGAATGGTTTCAACAAGTAAAACAGATGTCTTCATCCAGCAAAAGTATCGAATGGAAGGATCAACATTTTTCAGGGGTTATCGTATCTGAAAGGTTTTCTGCACAGTTTAAGAACTGGTATATCGTAAAAAGAATTCCTTATAATGTTCTTTATCAAAGTGCAAGACAAACAGCCCTTATGAATATCTTTATTGGTTTAATAACACTCGTCATTGTGTTATTTGCCACCATGGTTGTTTCATTTAAGATAACAGCTCCGATTAAAGTGTTGAGTGCCAATATGAAAAAAGTAGAGGCAGGGGAATTTGAGGCGGATTTTGATTCGTTTGGGAACGATGAAATTGGAATGCTGGGACGGAACTTCAAATCAATGATTGCGAAAATCAATGAATTGATAGAGAGAGAGTATAAATTGGATATTCAAAATAAAGCTTCACAGCTTCGGGTGTTGCGGTCGCAAATTAATCCTCATTTTTTATATAACGCCCTCCAATCAATCGGAACCTTGGCACTTAAACATAACGCGGCCCCGGTTTACTCGTTAATAACCTCTCTTTCTAATATTATGAGATACAGCATGAATATGAAGGAAGATATTGTGCCGTTTTCATCAGAGATCAAGCATGTTAAATCCTACCTGCTTTTACAAAAACAACGATTTGAAGAACAGTTTGAATTCGAACTGGATATTCAAAAAAAAGTAGAAGGAATTCTTGTACCGAAAATGATCTTACAGCCGATAGTGGAAAATTGTTTTAAGCATGGATTTGATCAGCAGGAAGAGAAGGCAGCGATTTTAATAGAGGCATGGATGCAAGATGAGGAGCTTGTTTGCATAAGAGTAAAAGATAATGGGATAGGTGTAAATGAAGAGCAGCTAAGAACTATTCGCCGTGAACTCAATCAAGGCGGCTCAAAAGAAGAGAGGAAAAGAGAATCAATTGGTTTAAAAAATATTCATGATCGTTTGCAAATTTATTATGCAAATCAGGCAAAATTGTTTATTACCGGCAGTCTGGAGAGTGGATTTACTGTTACCATCCAAATCCCTACAGATATGCCGAAAGAGGTGGAGCAATCATGAAGGTCTTAATAGTCGATGATGAAAAACATGTCCGTGAAGGTATTAAGCTGCTTGGGGCTTGGGAACAGAATGGGATAAAAGAAATATACGAGGCTGGAAATGGTGAAGAGGCTATTTCCATCATTCATAAATATAGTCCTGCAATCATTTTCTCAGATATGAAGATGCCAAAAATGGATGGTACCCAGCTTTTAGAGTGGATAAAAGAACATCAGCCAACCAGCAAGACTGTTGTTGTGACCGGATATGATGATTACCACTATATGCGAAAGGCGATTCATTTCGGCAGTTCAGACTATTTATTAAAGCCTATCGATCCGGAAATCTTAAATCAAACATTGGAAAAAGCGGTAAAGGAATGGAAGGATGAAGAAGCGGAAAGAAAGAAAAAAGAAAGCAGCTATCAGTTGATTAATGAAATAAAGCCGGTTTATCGAGATAGAAAGCTTACTCAAATTTTGAACGGAGATATGAAGAAGGAAGGGTTATATGAAGAATTTGGGCTTCATCTGTCCCAAAATTATACGGCAGCTCTTGTCCGGATTAACGGAAAGACCATCAAGACCTTTCATGGGGATCGGGATTTAGCGTATTTTACGATTTTAAATGTCATTAATGAAATTTTATTGGAAAAAGAATGTGGAATCGGGTTTCGCTATTTATCCAATAAAGGTGAAATTGTCATTATCTTCTGGAACAAGTTTGAGCAAATGGTAGACCTTTTAACACGAATCTATCGGACAATCAAAACTGCAATGGATATTTCCTGCCCGATTGCGGTAGGAAGTATGGTTTATTACCATTCCAAATTGATGGATTCTTATCATCAGGCCAAACAGGTTTTATTAAATAGTAATATTTTGGACGAAACAGTTAATAGAGTCTATTGTTTTGAGCTTCAGCCTGCCATTGCTTTAAAGAATCTTATGTCCTACTCATCTAATATTGAACTGGCTATACAAGCCGGTGAAATCGGGGCATTTGAGGAATTAATCAATCAAATTGCAATTGACTTTATCGAAAACAATTCTTTATCATTAAAACAGCTGCTGCAATTGGAAAATGAATATCTAGTGATAAGTAATAGGTGGTTTAAGAATTATAACCTTTCTGTAAAAGTTGCAGAGGATATTGAAAGACGAGTCGATTTGTTTTTTGATCAAAACGGAACCTTTCAACTGGAGGAATATAAAAAGAGAAAATTGCGTGAGATTGCTATCTTCTTAGAAAAAATAAAGAGAAGGACGCTTAAGAAAAATAGTAATATCATCTGTGACATCGAAAAATACCTGCAGGCAAACTTCGACCGAGATGTAAAACTGCAAGAGATATCCGATCATTTTTATATAAGCAGGGAATACATCTCCAGGAAATTCAAGCAGGAATTTAACGTGAATATCTCAGATTATATCGTTAAAATCCGAATGGATAAGGCCAAATCTTTATTAAAAAACAGCCAGTTAAAGATTTACGAAATTGCAAACATGATTGGCTATCAGGATGACAAATATTTTCGGAAGGTGTTCAAAAAGGTTGAAGGTGTTACGCCTAATGAATATCGAGCTGAATTTATAAATTAATTAAAAGAGAATAGGTTAATTCATGAGCAGAGAAGGAACAAATCTCTGCTCATTTTAGCATGGAGGTTAACATAATATACTTTTTTGGAGTAGTTTGTTTTCCTTAAATTGAAATAATTGAAAGGTTCCTATATAGAAAATAGCACAATAGTATATGTTTTAATAATATCATCTATGTTTATTTAAAGATCAATGATATAAGATGTAATTAAATTAATAATGTTTCGCGAAAATAATCAATTGAAGAAATCTTGTTCTTCTTTATTTATATTAGAAAGCCAATAAAAAGGAGATATAAACATGACGAATAGAAACTATCAGTTAGTTATTGTTGGTTATGGCGGTATGGGAAGCTATCATGCGAAGCTGCTAAAAGAAAACCAAAGCATAAACGTCGTTGGAACCTATGATATTTTGGAGGAAAAAAGAGCTGCTTCCTTGGCTGATGGATACAAGGCATATGAAAGTTTATCTGCTGTCTTATCTGATGATGCGGTGGATTTTGTTCTCATTGCCACCCCTAATGATGTGCACAAAGAAATAGCAATTGCAGCCTTAAATGCAAAAAAGCATGTAATCTGCGAAAAGCCGGTGACCATTTACAGTGAAGAGTTAATCGAAATTATGCAGGCTGCAAAATTGAATGACAGGAAGTTTATTGTCCATCAAAATCGAAGATGGGATGAGGACTTTCTTACCATAAAAAAAGTATACGATGAACAGATTATTGGAAATGTCTTTCACATTGAATCACGCGTACAAGGAGCTAATGGGATTCCCGGAGACTGGCGACATCTGAAAGCTTATGGCGGAGGGATGCTGCTGGACTGGGGTGTCCATTTACTGGATCAACTGCTATTTATGGTCGACAGTAAGATTGAGAGTGTCTATGCCAATTTAAGTTATATTTTAGGGGACGAAGTAGACGATGGGTTTCAAGTATGTATCACGTTTGAAAACGGTTGCACTTCTTTAGTGGAAGTAGGAACAACAAATTTCATTCAACTGCCGCGATGGTACGTAAAAGGAACATCAGGAACGGCAGTCATCCAAGATTGGGATCTCAATGGTAAAATCGTTACTCAGAATCGGGGTGCGGATGTAGAAGCCCCGAAACCAATAAAAGCAGGGCAAGGGCTGACGAAAACGATGGCACCTCCGTCTGAATTAGCTGTCAGTACGTCGGCTTTACCAAAAATAGAAACGGTAATGGAAAGCTTTTATGACAACGTGATTTCAGTGGTTGAAGGAAAAGCAGAGCCTATCGTCAAAAATGAGGAAGTTTTGCGTGTCTTACAATTGATGGAAACGATTTTTAAATCAGCAGAAACCAATGAAGTCATTAAAGACTTTGATAATATTACCTCGAAAATTAATTTATAAAATAATTAAAAGGCTAGAAATACTGATTTGATGTGGGAAAATCAGTGCTTTCTAGCTTTTCTATTTTTATTTTACTTTTTGGGGGAATAATAAAATATTATTATTAATGGTTACAATAATGGATGAAAAAACTATAGGTTATTAAAGACCAGCGGAGAAGTAGTAAAAGGAGACACACTGTATTTTGCATAAATGGAATAATCAGGAGGCTTACAAATGAGAAGGATAAATCCAGGCTCAGTCAATTCTTACATTAAATATGGAAATTTAAAAATACCAAAGAGTATTCAATGTGAGTGCCCGGGATGCCGAAAAACAACTGAATTTATGCTGAATGCAAATTACCAAAACAGTAAGATCGGCTTGGTAACTGAGTGTAGTTGTCCCCTATGTAAAAAATCAGCAGTTTTTATCATTATGACCAAGGAAGGTCAAGATGAACAAGGGGAACATGCTGATACATATATTTATGATCTTCAAGCTTCAAAACATCCGATTAATCAAATAGAAAAATTACCTAATATTCCAAAGGATCTAATCAGGGCCTACCGTTCAGCGATAAATGTGCATCAATCTAAAGAAAATTCTGCTACAGCCGTTATGTCTAAAAGAGTAATTGAAAGTATACTAAAGCATTTTCTCGGTGAAAAAAGTATAGGTCAGCCTTTGTCTGAACAGCTTGAAATTCTTCCGAATCATGTAAATTTAGCAAAGCCTATTCAATCCCTTAGCCATTTATTGGCCACTGATGGTTCGTTACATCGAATGCTTGAGTTAGAAACTGAAATGGATTATGAGATGACCTCGTTATTAATGGACTTATTAGAAAGCCTAATTGAGTATCTTTTTGTCCTGCCGGGGAAAATCGAAGTCACTCATAATAAAATAGCGAAGAATTTCAATTAGAACGGGCCCGGTGTACGCTTCATGATGACCGTTTTGCCCTTACATATTCGAAAACGGGCACCATGAACGCTGTTGCATTTGTTTAAACGTATACTCTAGTATTCTAGACGCCTGTACACACCAGGAGCTTTGCCGTACTTCTTTTTAAATACTTTATGAAAATAGGGATAGGTTCCGAAGCCGCAGTCTTCAGCAATCTGTTCGAGTGTCAGTGTCGTGTATTGCATTCTCTCGATGGCTACGGACAAGCGGATTTCCTGTGCGTATTCCATCATTGTTTTCCCAACGCTGCTTTTGAATAGATGAACGGACCTGGAGACGCTAAGCCCGGCATGTTGAGCAACATCCTCCACTTTAAAGGCAATCGTGGCATGCTCTTCAATGTAACGCATCATCCGTGCCACCGGATACGGGTGACTGAAGGATCTGTCCGTTTCGTTAACAGCCCGTTCCAGAGATAAACAGAGTGCTCGCAGCAAATAGCCGGCGAGCTCTTCGTTTTTGATGGACGCCGGACGGCGTTTTTCGATCATGATTTGGCGCCATAAGGACAAAAGCTTTTCATCCAGATTGATTCGGGAAACATCCGGTTTTTCACAACGACTCCACCATTCGTCAATCCAAGCTCCATCGCAGCCCAAGTGATAGTCACCGCTGTTTTGACCTTCTTTGACTAGTAGTTCATAGTGATCTCCCGGCTTAATAAGCAAAAGGTCCCCTTTCCCGAGCTCCATTTTTCTTTTCTTTACCACTACTTCGCAAAGACCTTCTGTTTGCAGGCGGAAAAGATATATCGGGTACCCGGATTTATACTGTGAATGATATCCATTTATGTGATATGAATAGCCGCAAAAAAATATGTTTGTCGTCATAAGTTCCCTCTGTTCCTAACAAAATAGCAAAATAGTAGATGTTTCAATTATATCATCTATATTTATTTGTAGATATACAATATAAGATGTAATCAAATAAGTAATGTTTGAAGGAGTGATGGTTAAGGATGATAAACATTCCGGTAGCTGTACAAATGTTCACATTACGTGATGAATGTGAAAAAGATTTCGCGGGGACATTGAAAAAAGTGGCAGATCTTGGCTTTGATGGCGTTGAATTTGCCGGCTATTATGGATTAACGGCAATAGAAGTAAAAGCGTTATTGGATGAGCTTGGTCTTAAGGCTGCAGCCAGCCATGTGCCTCTCGAAGAATTGGAATCCAATTTAGCAGGGGTCATTGAAGATCAAAAAATCTTAGGAAGTAACTATGTGGTCTGCCCTTACTTAACGCCGGAGCGCCGTAGCGAAAATGATTACAAAGCTCTTATTGCATTTTTAGAACGGGCGGGTGAAGAGTGCCGTCGTGAAGGCATCACTCTTTGCTATCATAATCATGATTTTGAACTGAAACGTCTTTCGGATGGCAGAATGGCGCTTGAAGCTATTTTTAACGATACAAACACAGACAATCTGAAGACAGAGCTCGATGTGTATTGGCTGACAAAAGCAGGTGAAGAGCCTGTGGAGTGGGTGAAACGTTATCAAAATCGCACACCGCTCATTCATTTGAAAGATATGACAACAGATGAGGAGCAATTTTTTGCCGAGCTTGGAACAGGCGGCGTTGATCTAGAAGCCATACTTCATATAGGAGAAGAAGCCGATGTTCAGTGGTGGGTAGTCGAGCAGGATGTGAGCCGTCGAACACCATTTGAAAGCATTGAAATCAGTATGAATTATTTGAAAGAAAAGTACCGCAATCTGTGAAAAATAAATTGTGGATATGAAAAATTTAGGTGGTATTCTTATTTTTCTCACCATTTAGAGTGGTTATAATATAACGTCAAAGGATAAATAGGTTCAATATTTTCCACCCTATGCGTCAATGTAAGCAGTTTCAAAAATTTTTTCATTCTCTAAAATAATAGTTAAAGTGAACGATGAAAAAGGAGTGATCAATCATGGTAAAAGTAACAGTATGGAATGAAAACCGTCATGAACAAAAAAATCCGGTGGTAAGGGATATCTATCCGAATGGAATCCATGGAGCAATTGCGGAATTCCTTCAGACGGCAGGGGTCGAAGCAAGAACCGCTACCCTGGATGAGCCGGAGCATGGCTTAACGGATGATGTACTACATAATACCGATGTATTGGTTTGGTGGGGCCATCTCGCGCATGGCGAGGTAAATGATGAAGTCGTCCAAAAGGTACGGCAGCGTGTCCTGGACGGCATGGGATTGATTGTTCTTCACTCCGGCCATTTTTCGAAAATCTTTAAAACCTTAATGGGAACAAGCTGTGATCTAAAATGGCGTGAAGCGGATGAAAAAGAACGTCTTTGGGTTGTTAGTCCGAGCCATCCAATTACAGAAGGAATCTCTGAATATATTGAATTGGAACAAGAAGAAATGTACGGGGAGCATTTTGATATTCCGCAGCCTGACGAACTGATTTTTACCAGCTGGTTTGAAGGCGGGGAAGTATTCCGCAGCGGCTGTACATACAAACGCGGAAACGGTAAAGTGTTTTACTTCCGACCTGGTCATGAAACCTATCCGACCTATCATAACCCACAAATTCAGCGTGTCATTATCAATGCCGTGAAATGGGCAGAGCCTGTCAAACGTGAACGGCCTGTCTATGGAAATGCGAAGCCATTAGAAATAATTAAAGGAGGAAAATAATCATGGAAAAGTTAAGAGTTGGTGTTATCGGCTGCGGCAGTATTGCGCAGCATCGTCATTTACCGGAATATCAAGTCAATCCAAATGTGGAACTCGTAGCAGTTTGTGATATTAATGAGGAGCGTGCATTAGAAGTAGCTGAAAAATATGGGGTTCTCTCCTTCACAAGCTATAAAGCGTTATTGGAAAGCAGTGAGGTGGACGCTGTCAGCGTTTGTACACCGAACTATCTTCATGCGCCAATCTCGATTGCGGCTTTGGAAGCCGGGATTCATGTTCTTTGTGAAAAACCAATGGCAACCTCTAAACAAGAGGCAGAAGCAATGATTGCAGCTGCTAAGGCAAGCGGCAAAAAATTAATGATTGCTCATAATCAGCGGTTCGTACCGTCCCATCAAAAAGCTCGTCAGTTTATTCAAAGCGGAGAAATCGGCAAGATTTATAGCTTCCGTACAGCATTTGGCCATGGCGGCCCGGAAGGCTGGAGTGTAGAAGGAAAAGAAGGATGGTTTTTCCAAAAGGAAAAAGCGTTCGTTGGAGCGATGGGTGATTTGGGTGTCCATAAGACCGATTTACTGCGCTATGTGTTAGGAGAAGAAATTGTTGAAGTGGGTTCATTTGTAGAAACAAGTGCAAAGAATTTCGCTGATGTCGATGATAATGCTGTTTGTGTATTAAAAACAGAAAGCGGCATCATTGGTACACTTGCAGCCAGCTGGGCGTATGTCAGCAAGGAAGATAATTCTACGATAATATATGGAGAAAAAGCGATCCTTCGTTTAGAGGACGACCCAACTTCCTCACTTATTGTCCAATATACGAACGGGGAAGTGGTCAAGTATGAGCTTGGAAAAATCCAGTCCAATGCCGAAGGTGGTCAAAATAACTCCCATGTGATTGAGAAATTTGTCGACTCGATTTTAACAGGGCAAGAGCCTCCGGTACCTGGTGAGGAAGGCATGAAATCATTAGCGGTTATTTTGGCAGCACTTGAATCTAATGAAATGAAACAAATTGTACGATTGAAATAACGATGAAAAAATTTCTTATCGGATGATAGGGATTGGCGTTAGGGAATAGGGTCGCCATATCCCTCCGTATTTATGAATGCAATGATAGAGAGGGGATTTTATTATGAAACTAGGCGTTTTTACCGTATTATTTGCGGAAAAATCATTTGAGGAAATGCTGGATACTGTAAAAGAAGCAGGGCTTCATGCGGTTGAAATTGGAACTGGCTGCTACCCTGGTAACAGTCATTGTAATTTAGAAGAGTTATTGGAAAGTGAAGTAGCACGCAAGGAGTACATGCAAAAGCTAGAGGAACGTGATTTGATGATCAGTTCTTTCAGCTGTCATGGTAATCCTATATCCCCTGAAAAAGAATTTGCTAAAAACTCTCACGAAACACTTTTAAAAACTATTAAACTTGCTTCATTAATGGGTGTGCCGGTTGTGAATTGTTTTTCAGGTACAGCAGGGGATCATGAAGATGCTAAATATCCCAATTGGCCAGTCACACCGTGGCCTAATGAGTATGGCGATGTATTAAAATGGCAATGGGAAGAAAAACTGATTCCTTACTGGAAAGAAGTAGGTCAATATGCCAAGGAGCACAATGTTAAGATTGGACTTGAGCTTCACGGCGGCTTTTTAGTTCATACACCTTATACTCTCTTAAAGCTTCGTGAGGAAACCTGTGATGCCATCGGCGCGAATTTAGATCCAAGCCATTTATGGTGGCAGGGAATTGATCCGGTTGCGGCGATTAAAATTTTAGCAAAAGAAAATGCCATCCACCATTTCCACGCTAAAGATACATACATTGATCAGGAAAATGTGAATATGTATGGATTAACCGATATGCAGCCATATGGGGAAGTTCGTACCCGCGCATGGACATTCCGTTCAGTTGGCTGCGGACATAGTTTAAAGGAATGGTCTGACATGATGAGTGCGCTTCGAACATATGGTTACGATTATGTAGTCAGCATTGAACATGAGGATCCAATCATGTCGATTAATGAAGGATTTAAACGTGCCGTAAGCAATTTAAAAACGGTTCTCATTGATGAACCTGTTTCACAGATGTGGTGGGTGTAGCAACAATTTGAGAATTAGAGGTGCGCAATGAACAAAAAATGGTGGAAAGAAAGTGTCGCCTATCAGGTGTATCCTCGAAGTTTTATGGATAGCAACGGCGACGGCATTGGCGATTTAAAAGGACTTACTGTAAAATTAGATTACCTAAAAGAGTTGGGGATTGATGTCATTTGGCTTTCGCCGATGTATAAATCCCCAAATGATGATAATGGCTACGATATTTCCGATTACCAGGATATTATGGATGAATTTGGTACTATGGCTGATTTTGATGAGCTTCTTGAAGAAGTTCATAAGCGAGGCATGAAATTGATTTTAGATTTAGTCATTAATCACACGAGCGATGAGCATCCCTGGTTTATCGAGTCACGTACTTCGAAAGACAATCCAAAGCGCGATTGGTACATTTGGCGGGACGGAAAAAATGGAAAGGAACCCAACAACTGGGAATCTATTTTCAGCGGCCCGGCTTGGAAATATGACGAGGAAACTGACCAATATTTCATGCACATCTTTTCGGAACGCCAGCCCGATTTGAATTGGGAAAACCCTGAAGTTAGAAATGCCTTGGAAACAATGGTGAATTGGTGGCTGGAAAAAGGCATCGACGGTTTCCGTGTTGATGCTATATCCCATATCAAAAAGGAACCAGGATTCCCGGATATGCCGAACCTGGAGGGTTTGGATTATGTTTCCTGCTTTCCTTACATGATGAATGTGAAAGGAATTGATGAATTCCTCACTGAATTGTCTGAAAAAACTATTAAAAACTATGACGTTATGACCGTCGGCGAAGCAAATGGTGTCGGCCTTAATGAAGCGGACAAATGGGTCGGTGAAGAAAACGGCTATTTCAATATGATATTTCAGTTTGAATTTTTAGATCTTTGGGATAAGGATTCAGGAGATTCAATAGACGTACGTAAGTTAAAAAAGGTATTAACCAAATGGCAAACTGGTTTGGAAGGCAGAGGCTGGAATGCCTTATTCATCGAAAACCATGACCAGCCGCGAAGAGTTTCAAGCTGGGGAGATGACCTCAAGTATTGGAAAGAGAGTGCCAAAATGCTGGGATCTTTATATTTCCTCATGAAGGGCACGCCATTTATTTATCAAGGCCAGGAAATCGGGATGACTAATGTTCAATTTTCTTCTATAAACGAATATAATGATGTTGGCATGATTAACTACTACAAAATTGAAACAGCTAAGGGACGTTCCCATGAAGAGATTATGAAGGTGATTTGGGAAAAAGGCCGGGATAATTCTCGTACTCCCATGCAATGGGATTCAACGAACATGGGAGGATTTACAACTACCGATCAAACATGGCTTGGTGTAAATCCAAATTATAAAGAGATTAATGTAGAGAAACAATTAAACGATCCTGATTCTATTTTACATTTTTATAAAAAATTAATTCGCTTGAGAAAAGAGAATCCATTGTTCGTATACGGTACTTACGAATTGTTATTAGCAAATCACAGGAAACTATTTGTTTACACTCGCAAATTAGGCAGTAAAAAGGCGATTGTCATTAACAATTTCAGTGAAAAATCTACTAGGTTTAAAGTTCCATCAAGTGTATCCTATTCAACCTCTTCACTAGTCCTAAATAATTATGATAGCGCGGATCAGAAATTACGGAAAGAACTCACACTAAAGCCTTATGAAACAAGAGTATATATATTGAAATAAAATTTAGGGGCTTTTGCCCCTTTTTTGAGTGGGGTAATTTCTATGGGGATTCATTTTGATGCGAAGTTGAAGGTTTTCCATCTGCAGGGCAAAGATACGAGCTATTGTTTTCAAATACAAAGAGAAGGTTATATCACTCATCTTTATTGGGGAAGGAAAATAAAAAAATATCATCAAAGTAATCCGGTTTCGTTTGTTGACAGGGGATTCTCACCTAATCCCGATCCTTCAGATCGAACCTTTTCATTAGATACCTTGCCCGAGGAGTATCCCGGATATGGGAATACTGATTTTCGAACACCTGCCTATCAAATTCAATTGGAAAACGGTTCTACGATTTCAGATCTTCGGTATAAAAAACATTTCATATTTAAAGGTAAACCCAAATTAAATGGGCTTCCCGCTACTTATATTGAGAATGAATCTGAAGCAGTAACATTAGATGTTATTTTAGAAGACCATTTAATTGGTTTATCCGTTATCCTTACTTATACGGTTTTTGATAGTTTCAATGTCATAACTCGTTCCGTTCGATTCGAAAATCACGGGGTTCAACCGATTAAGATTCTACGGGCATTAAGTGCGAATGTAGATTTCCGCGACGATCAATTTGATTTCTTGACACTATATGGATCACATATTAATGAACGGAATATTGCTAGACGGCCAATTGTTCCGGGTAATCAAATGATTGAAAGTATGCGCGGGGCAAGCAGTCACCAGCAGAACCCATTTTTTGCTCTTTTACGAAAAGATGCCAATGAGGTTTACGGTGAGGTCTATGGATTTAACCTGGTTTATAGCGGGAATTTTTTAGCACAGGTAGAAGTAGACCAATTTCATACGGCACGTGCTTCGATTGGGATTAACCCATTTGACTTCAGTTGGTTACTGGAACAGGAAGAACTGTTCCAAACCCCTGAAGTGGTAATGGTGTATTCAAATAAGGGTCTTGGAGATATGTCCCGCACCTTTCATGAGATATATCGTACCCGTTTGTGCAAAGGAACGTACCGTGACCTCATTCGCCCAATTTTAATTAATAATTGGGAAGCCACTTACATGAAATTTACCGATGATAAAATTATCGAAATTGCCAAAGCAGGAAAAGAAGCGGGGATTGAATTATTTGTATTAGATGATGGCTGGTTTGGAAAACGGAACAATGATAAGAGCTCTTTGGGTGATTGGGTTGTTGATACGCATAAGCTACCGCATGGACTAGCTGACCTGGCAACTAAAATTCGCAACCTGGGAATGGAATTCGGCTTATGGTTTGAACCTGAAATGGTTTCAGTAGACAGTAACCTTTATCGCAGTCATCCTGATTGGTGTATCCATGTTCCCAACCGCAGCCGTTCCGAAGGCAGAAACCAATTGATTCTGGATTTATCGCGAAAAGAAGTATGCGATTATATTATTGAGGCAGTTTCGACAGTTCTAGCAAGCGCGCCAATCAGTTATGTTAAGTGGGATATGAATCGGCACATGACGGAAGTTGGATCGGCAGCATTACCTCCTGCACGGCAGCGTGAAACAGCCCATCGCTATATGCTGGGCCTTTATCGGGTACTTGGAGAAATCACTGACGGTTTTCCTGGAATTTTATTTGAAAGCTGTTCCGGAGGCGGTGGCCGTTTTGACCCGGGAATGCTTTATTACATGCCGCAAACATGGACCAGCGATAATACCGATGCGGTATCTCGTTTAAAAATACAATATGGAACAAGTCTCGTCTATCCTCCTATCACCATGGGCTCGCATGTTTCAGCCGTACCGAATCATCAGGTTCACCGTGTGACATCACTTGCAATGCGAGGAAATGTTGCCATGTCGGGTAACTTTGGTTACGAGCTTGATTTGACGAAGTTATCAATTGAGGAAAGAAAAGAAGTCAAAAAACAAGTTCGTTTTTATAAAGAAATTCGTCATATCATACAATTCGGAAATTTTTATCGCCTGCTCAGTCCATTCGCAGGAAATGAAACAGCTTGGTTATTTGTATCAGACGACCGGACAGAGGCTGTTGTTGGATATTATAAAGTATTAGCACAGCCCAATGAACCCTTTATTTCACTTAGGTTTAAGGGATTAAATTCAGAATATCTTTATCAACATATTGAAACAGGAAGGGTTTATGGCGGCGATGAATTAATGTATGCCGGCATTGCCATACCAAAGCTAAAAGGAGATTATACAAGCCTTTTGTGGCGGTTTAAAAAAGTAGAAGAAGAATAAAACATATCCTTCTAAGTCAGCCTGCTGGCTTTTTTTTATTAAAAAATGAGGCAATAGAGTAATTTGATTTTAGTAAACATTACTAAATACTTGAGTTTTACTCATATATATATTAATTTTTATCGTAGATATTGAAAAAATTAACACATTTTGTTATATTTTAATTAGAATATTTAGTAATGTTTACTAAAGGTGATAATACAAGGAAGAGGATTGAAATGGCAACGATTAAAGATATTGCTGAACAGGCTAACGTTTCTACAGCTACTGTATCAAGGATTTTAAATAATGATCCATCATTATCTGTTGGAGAAGAAACCCGAAAAAGGGTGCTTGAGGCGGCAAGTAAATTAAATTATAAAATAACACGAAAAAAATCTGAAAAACAATCAGAGTCCTATCAAATTGGAATCGTGTTAACAAAAGATGAAACCATCGATCCCTATTTTTTGTCGATCCGAAATGGAATTGAAAGTATTTGTGAACAATATTCCCTAAATATAGCTACTATTCTAACTGTAGGAAAGAATCAAATATCACCTGCTGTTGTAAATGGACTAGATGGGCTGATCGTTCTAGGTAATGTGGATGTAAGCGATCTAAAGGATATTTACTACGAAAATAGCAATATTGTCATTGTGGATTATATGCCTGATCGCCATAACTATGATGTTGTTGTTTCTGATTTTGAGTCAGCTACACGCGAAGTTCTAGAATATTTATTTACTAACGGTCATTCAGATATAGCCTATATTGGTGGTAGAAAAGTGATTAAACATATTAGTTCGAATCAGACCTTTGAGGAGGCAGATACTCGCGAAAGAGTCTACGAAGCGATTATGAGGGAAAAGGGACTATATAACCATGAGAAGGTTTTGTTAGGTGAATTTGGACCGAACAGCGGATATCAATTAATGAAAGCGTTAATAGAAAAGGGGCCTTTACCTACTGCGGTTGTGGTGGGGAGTGATCCAATGGCATTGGGTGCCTTTAGGGCATTGCATGAAGCCGATATCAAGGTACCGGGGGATATATCCGTAATCAGCTTTGATGACATTGAAGCGGCAGCCTACTTAAACCCTGCTTTATCTACAGTTAAAGTCCATACGGAAGAAATGGGGAAGACAGCAGTAAAACTATTGTCCGACCGGATTAAAGGGAGAACGATTCCATTAAAGATTGTCCTGCCTACAGAGCTGGTTTTACGGGAAAGTGTAAAAGAATAAGCAAGAAATACCCTACGATAGATTTCTTCAAAGAAAGGTTGGGGAATTATGATAAATCAATTAAAAAACGAGTTTATAAATCTATTTGGTAATGAAGGTGAAATTCGAGCTTTTTTTGCACCGGGGCGTGTAAACTTAATCGGAGAACACACAGATTATAACGGCGGCCATGTCTTTCCCTGTGCTTTAAGTGTGGGGACGTACGCGATTGCACGAAAAAGAAACGATAATTTAGTAAAAGCTTATTCTAAAAACTTTGAATCTCTTACTATCATTGAATTTCATCTAAATGAGCTAGTATATGAAGCAAATCATGATTGGGTGAACTATCCAAAAGGAGTAATCAAACTATTTAAGGAACATCAATTTGATATTAATGAAGGCTTTGATGTGTTGTTCTATGGGAATATTCCAAACGGTGCCGGGCTGTCATCCTCGGCGTCAATCGAACTTGCCACTTCTGTGCTTTTAAAGGGTTTATTTGATTTAAATGTTAATATGGTTGAGATGGTAAAGATGTGCCAGCAGGCAGAAAACCAATTTATCGGAGTAAACTGCGGGATTATGGACCAATTTGCTATCGGAATGGGTAAAAAAGAAAAGGCTATTCTCCTTGATTGTAACACACTCACTTATACATACAGCCCGGTTGAATTAGGGGATGCAGCCCTTATTATTGCCAATACGAATAAACGGAGAGGTCTTGCTGAATCAAAATATAACGAACGCCGGGGTGAATGTGAACGAGCATTAAAACAGTTACAGCAAGAATTGGAGATTACCTCATTAGGGGACCTGTTTCCAGATAAGTTCGAGCAGTATAAACATTTAATATCAGAACCGTTAGATGTAAAACGTGTCAAGCATGCTGTATATGAAAATGCTAGAACCATAGATGCAGTAAATAGATTGCAGAAAGGGGATATACTTGGTTTTGGTCAATTGATGAATGATTCACATGTTTCTTTAAGAGATGATTACGAAGTTACAGGCTTTGAGCTTGATACCCTAGTGGAAGCAGCTTGGGCAGAAGCGGGAGTCATTGGTTCGCGGATGACCGGGGCGGGCTTTGGAGGTTGTACGGTTAGTATTGTAAAAAAAGAGAGTATTGACACCTTCATTAGAAATGTTGGCCATAAATACACAGAAAAAACAGGGTTAAAGGCAGATTTTTATGTTGTGGAAATTGGTGATGGTGCGGGAGAATTGACAGGTTTGCTACAAAATAACCGTTAGGAAGGTTTGAATGAACATGCCAACGAATATCTATGAGCAAATTGAACGGCTTTTACAATTTGGGTTAAGGAAAAAGTTATTCTCAAAATATGATATTGATTTTGTTAGAAACGCACTCCTTGATGTTCTCGGTTTAGAAGAATGGGAGAGCTGTGTCGTACCGGATGAATATCTCGATTTCCCTATCAGCATCCTGGAAGAGATCCTGGATTGGGCCGCAGAAAATGGCAGGATAGAAGAGAATTCAACCACTTACCGTGATCTTTTCGATACCAAATTAATGGGCTGTTTACTTTCCCGCCCCTCTGAAGTAATTAGGAATTTCTATCAGGCATATGAATCGCTGGGTGCCGAAGCAGCTACAAAGAAATTTTATCAGCTCTCCCAGGAGATCCATTATATCAGAACGGACAGAATAGCTAAAAATGAGCATTGGTCTGTTCCTACAGAATATGGAGATATTGAAATTACAATTAACTTATCAAAACCTGAAAAAGATCCGAAAGAGATTGCAGCGGAAAGAATGCTTAAACAAAGCTCCTATCCTGAATGCCTGTTGTGTAAGGATAATGTCGGATATTCAGGAAGAATGAATCATCCGGCCAGGCAAAACTTGCGGGTCATTCCGTTGGAATTATCCAAGGAACAATGGTTTTTCCAGTTCTCTCCATACGTATACTATAACGAGCATGCGATTATTTTTAAAGATAAGCATGAACCAATGAAGATTAGTAAACAAACAATTAAGAGAATCCTGGAATTCACCGAGAAATTTCCACATTATTTTCTTGGTTCCAATGCTGACCTTCCGATTGTAGGTGGATCAATTTTAAGCCATGACCACTTTCAAGGAGGCAGTCACGACTTTCCAATGGCGAAAGCAGAAATGGAAATGACATTTCAGTTTTCGCAATATCCGAATGTAAAAGCGGGGATCATTAAGTGGCCGTTGTCGGTTATTCGCCTTCAGGGTCTTAACCGTTATGAACTTGCTGAACTTGGAGGTTACATTTTACAGCAGTGGAAAATGTACAGTGATGAACGTGTTGATATTCAAGCTTTTACTGGGGATATTCCCCATAATACAATAACACCCATTGCTAGAAGAAACGGCAGCCTTTATGAACTGGATCTTGTCCTCAGGAATAATCGAACAAATGAGGAATATCCATTAGGCATTTTTCATCCTCATCAGGAGGTACATCATATTAAAAAGGAGAATATAGGCTTAATTGAAGTAATGGGTCTTGCGGTTCTCCCCGGACGATTACAAGAGGAGTTGAAAACGCTTGCTGATAGTCTTGTGAAAAATGAAAGTTATGAGAAGATGAAGCAAAATCAAACGATTATTAAACATCTTACATGGGCAACATCCATTAAGGAAAAGTACCCTGAACTAAATAGCGAAAACGTGTCTGAAATCTTTAAACAAGAAGTTGGCTTAACTTTTACAACTGTCCTTGAGCATGCCGGTGTTTTTAAAAGGGATAGGACCGGCATCCGGGCGTTTAAGGAGTTTATGAACTTTGTTTCTCGTAAAATATAAGCATGGTTCAACATTTTCCGGGAAATTTAGTTTTAAAACGACATTTGTCTACCTATTTCGTTGCAGTTGGGTGTAGAATTAACAAAAAGAAAAAGGAGAGTGCCAATATGGCAATTTTAGTAACTGGAGGGGCTGGCTATATCGGGAGCCACACAGTCTTATATTTACAAAAGCTTGGCCAAGAAGTAATAGTGCTTGATAATTTACAAAAAGGACATCGGGATGCGGTCATAAATGCCAAGGTTTATAAGGGTGAACTAAAGGATGAAGCACTTCTTGATGAAATTTTTACATCAAACAATATCGAGTCGGTAATTCATTTCGCTGCCAATTCATTAGTTGGTGAAAGTGTGGAAAAACCTCTTGAATACTATGAAAATAATGTTATTGGCTCCTACCATCTTATAAAAAAAATGGTTAAGCATAATGTACAAAAAATCGTTTTCTCGTCTACAGCTGCAACCTACGGAAACCCTGTAAAGGTTCCGATACTGGAAGAAGACCCTACGATTCCAACGAATCCTTATGGTGATACGAAGCTGGCGATTGAAAAAATGTTAAAATGGGCAGACGGAGCATATGGCTTAAAATCTGTATGCCTTCGTTATTTCAATGCAGCCGGAGCTGACCCGGAAGGACGGATTGGAGAGGATCACACCCCTGAATCCCATTTGATTCCAATTGTCCTTCAAGTTGCTCTTGGTCAGCGTGAAAAGGTTTCTATTTTTGGAGATGATTATTCAACTGAGGATGGTACTTGCATTCGCGACTATATTCATGTCAACGATTTAGCAGGAGCTCATTATCTTGCTTTAGAAAAATTAAAAAATACTGACGAGAGCGGTGTATATAACCTTGGTAACGGAACAGGATTTTCTGTGAAACAAGTCATAGATACTTGCCGCCAGGTTACCGGGAAGGATATTGCAGTTGAAGTTGCACCAAGACGTGCCGGTGACCCTGCAATCCTAATCGCTTCTTCCAATAAGGCACGTGAGGAACTTGGCTGGGTTCCAACATATCCGGCTTTAAAAGAAATTGTATCTCATGCTTGGAATTGGCACCAAAATCATCCTAATGGATATGAAAAATAAAACAATAAATAGGAAAATCATAAAAGGCTTGCTAAAAACAAAACCGACAGAGTGCACTGTCGGTTTTTTGTCGCTTTAATTAAAATGTTGTAGTTCATAAATGCTTAATGGTCGGAAACTCAAAATAAAAGGTAGTGCCTATCCCCAGTTCACTTTCTGCCCAAATAGTCCCATCCAGTGCACGAACAATGCTATGGACCACCATCATTCCAAGTCCTGTCCCTTTTGAACCTTTTGTTGAATAAAAGGGTTCTCCTAGCCTATCGAGCTGCTCTTTGGTCATTCCCACACCAGTATCCTTCACCTTTATGGTTAAATAATCTTGACTGAATTCTGAAGATATGAAAAGCTGCCCACCATTAGGCATGGATTCAACTGCATTTTTGAGAACATTGATAAAGCATTGGCGGAACTTTTGACTTTCTCCCTTTATGAAACCTATAACAGCAAAATCAGTTAATATTTCAACTGAATTTTGATTAGCCATCGGCTGGATGATTTTGATAATTTGCCTAAGCTCGCTTTTTACGTTTAATTCTTCATTCGTGACAAAAGACGGTTTTGCGAAGGTCAAATAATCTTGAATAACCCTTTCGGCGGAATTAAGTTCTTCCTTAACGATGGAAAGGTATTCTCTTTGTTTTTGCCTTGTGAGGTGATTATCTTGAAGTAATTGAACAAATCCACTTGCCGCAGTTAGAGGGTTTCGAATCTCATGGGATATGGCGGCTCCCATTTGTTCAACAGCTTTTAATTTTTCCGCTTTGATTAATTGCTGTTTCATTTCTGTATTTTTTTTAACAAATTCAATTGAGTAGGAAATAATTGCGATTCCTAGAGGCGGAATTACCAAATAAGCAAACCATGCATCAAGCCAAGAAGGATGGGGATAAGAAAGTTCCATTCCTCCGACCGTTAACACACCTAATATTATGCCAAAACATACAGCAATTAAAATACGGCGATTTGGACTTTGCTTCCAAAACCAGTTGTGCTGTTTCCAGACTGTAATACCCAGAGGAATATAAAGCAATAAAGTCTCAATAAAACCGATATCCAATCCGTAAAAGCTCCTAAAGATAATGGCAATTATCACAAGTAATGGCCCAATTCCAAAATACAGACCGCCAATTACCAATGGAATGATCCTTAAGTCATAACGTGCAAAGGTAATGGGATTATAGGAGAATTGAATACAGTACCATAACATCAAAACAAACAATATAATCATGGTAGATTTAGAAATGGTAAATCGTCTACTCTTTTCAAGCCACACTAAATAAAAGAAGAGAAATATTATGAGAATGGAAAGATTCATGAAAAGATGTTTTGTAATTTCCATTATTTCACCGTCCAAAATGGCTGTTATAAAAATTTTACAGGTATTTTTCACCATATTCAACCAAATTTCAACAATATTTCGAAAAAAATGAATAAATCACATGAAACAGGATTTAACTGGGAAATAGAACTATTTTTGTACGACACCTAAATACTTATTTCGGCGAAAATAGAAAACAAAGGCTGACCCTTATGAGTCAACCTCTGTTATTTATTGAACGATTGAGATCGTATTTCTGCCTTTGGTTTTAGATAAGTATAATGCTGTATCCGCCATATGGATCAGTTCTTGGGGTTTTGTTTTGGAATTAGGAAAAAATGAAGCAATTCCTATGCTAAGGGTGACGATTTCCGCAATCTCAGAACTGCTGTGAGGAATATTAAGCGACTCAATTAACTGTTGAATTTTTTGGGCAACTTTGAAACCTTCCTCCTGAACGGCCAAAGGCAAAATGATAGCAAATTCCTCACCGCCATAACGGGAAAATGTATAGTTTTTATTACCGGTAACCTCGTTCTTAATGGTTTGGGCAATAGTTTGTAAACAAAGGTCTCCGGCTAGGTGACCATATGTATCGTTATACTTTTTAAAATAGTCGATATCAAACATGATTAATGTAAGTGGTAAATTAGAATGAGAAAGGTTTGAACACTCTTTTTCTAGGGTATGGTCAAAGTATCTTCTATTCGAAACTCCTGTTAAACCATCCATGTAAGAAAGCCGATTAAGAAGTTCATTGGCTTCTTTTAATTTATGCTCCGTTAATTTTCGGTCGGTAATATTTCTTGAAACAATAATAACACGCTTGCTGCCGCCTTCTTGAAAATGTACACTCTTTAATTTTGACTCTATCCATATGTATTCGCCCATTTTGGTACAGTACCTGTAAGTAGAATCCGCGAAACCGTTATTAAGAGCTTTTTCAAACATTTCGTTTGTGTGGGAAATATCATCGGGATGGATAAAACTTTCGATTTTTTTACCTAATAGTTCCGGATATTCATATTTAATGATTTCGTTTACTGCGGGTGAAATATAGATAAATTCTCGATTTTCATTGTGCATGGTAATCATGTCACTTGAGTATTCAGCTAGTAATCGAAAGCGTTCCTCGCTCTCCTTTAATTTTATGACACTAAACTTTAATTGTAGTTGCGCCTCATTAGATTTAGCAATATACTCAGCAATAAAATAAGCTAAAAAGCCTCCGGTCAGTGATATTAGGTAATGTCCTAATAATACTGATTTGAGGAGGGATTTATCATCAATATTAATGAAGAGTAGAATTGAAATAATGACTAATCCACTTAGATTCATTAAAAAGGCATTAAAGGTCATATGAAATTTTAATTTTGAGATACCTCCACAAACTATTCCGGTGAAAAGTACACCTAAAGCCGCTAATAAGGCATTGTAACTATATCCGAAAAGGTATATTCTCCCTGAGGAAATGATAACAGAAGCAATGAAGGCAGGAATGAAACCACCAAAGGCAGCCGGAATAACAATTGCTAAATGTCGTAAATCGGCAATAGTTGTAGGATTTATTTTAATACTAAACAGCATTAAAATGTTTCCAAGTACTCCAAAACAAAGCCCCCAGTAAAATTTAGTTAAAAAGGGTGAAGAAACCTGCAATGGCCTATTTTTAAAGACCTGTCCCATAATAAAGAAGGACGCGATTAAAAGTGCTGCATTCAAAACAAAATCTTTTATCATAATAAAATGCTCCTGATTTACTAGTGAAACAATATCAGCAGGTTGAAAAATCTAATCTTATGTATTGAATCATATCATTCTAATTATACAATAAATTAGATAATAAAAACAAAAAAAGAAAATAAAACCATATTAATTGAAATAATAAAAAAGCCAGGATTATTTAACTTGTTCCTAGCTTTTGACTTTTGATATAGAGGATGCTCCAATGTAATGGGGCATCCTCGTTTTGAAGTATGAGCTTTTCTACTTACTCACTATCCTGTGTGGTGTTGAAAAATTCAACTGGTTTTTGCTTATTATTATTTTTTTCTTTATTTTGATTTCCCATTTTCCCGTCTGATTCATAGCTAAGGTTATTCTTAGTGTTCTCATGTTCTCTCATTCTTTTACCCCCTTTAAGATTATCATTTTCATTGCATTTAATTTCATTCATCAGAATGGAAAAAAACAAATATCACAAAAAGTTGTTTCTATTATATAGATTTATTTATTATGTTAATATTATTAGGATTAATGTAATGATGAGGAGGGGCTGTATGCTGAAAAAATTCGCGATTTTAAATCAGTTAGAGGAGGGAAAAATTGTTGCGGTCGTACGCGGTGAAAGTGAGGAGGACGCTTATCAAATTTCCCTGGCATGCATAAGAGGCGGAATTAAAAATATTGAAGTAACCTTTACGACACCTAACGCTTTAGATGTTATTAAAAAATTAGCAGAAGCCAATAATCATTCTGCAGTCATTGGTGCAGGAACCGTTCTTGATCCTGGGACGGCTAGGCTTGCGATTTTAAATGGTGCCCGATATATTGTTAGTCCACACTTTTCAAAGGAAATCAGTGAAACCTGTAATCTATATTCAATTCCCTATCTACCGGGCTGTCTAACGGCAACTGAAATGGTAGAAGCATTAAAAACAGGGGTAGATGTTGTTAAAGTTTTCCCCGGGGGTGTTGTAGGTCCATCCTACATAGAAAATATTCAAGGCCCGCTTCCAAACATCAACATTATGCCGTCCGGAGGGGTAAATCTGGATAATGTATTGGAATGGTTAGATAAGGGAAGCTTTGCTGTAGGTGTTGGCAGTGTGCTAACAAAAGGAATAAAATCGGGGGATTACGAAGAAGTTGAAAGAAGAGCGCAGCAATTTACAGATAAAATCAATAATGCTTAACTTTCAATGGAGCCCCGATCTTTTTCTATTCGGCACCTCGTATACATCATTAAGAAAATCCCCTTTATGACGGTTTTTCACTTAGGGGATTTTGTTATATTAGAAAACGATTGCATGGAATTTTATGTTAAATTATACCTCATATGGAAGATTTAGGGTTGGGACATCAAGAAAATGTTTGATGGCCAGCGCGCATGCACCCAGGACGCATGATTTCTTACCAATTGAAGAAATCAACAATTCTCGGTAATGACTGATGGAAGAATTCAGGTTTGCTTTAATTTTGTTAAGAGAATCCGGATACATTCGAAGCAGCTCACCATCCAGCACGAGCACATCGGGGTTGTATATGTTAATCATATTATTCAACCCAATTGATAGGTAGTAAATAGATTGTTCCATCAATCCGTGTACTTCCTCATCACCTTCTTCAAGCCATTTTTGAATATGTTCGTACGTTACGTTTTCAATTTGCCTATTTTCGGACAAATATTCAAAAATGCTCGATTCGGAGGCGTATTTTTCCCAGCATCCTTTATTTCCGCATTTACATGACCTTCCTCCGGGTACAACAATCATATGTCCTGCTTCACCTGCATATCCATCATGCCCGCGAAAAAACTCACTGTTCATCATCAAGCCGATCCCGATACCTGAATAGAGAGTCGCGCATAATAGATTATCTGTTTCATGGTGAACAAATACCCTCTCGGCAAAAGAGCAAAGATTTGCATTGTTTTCAAGGTAAACTGAAATACCGATTTCCTTTTGCAGATCATCTTTTAGGTTGATATTATTCCACGCAAGACGTGGCACATAGTGAACGACTTCATCTTTTGTAACTAGACCATGGATAGCAATTACAACTCCAACGATTCCGTAACGACTATCGGTGTAATTTGTCTCGAATTTTTTGATTTGTTCTATTAATAGATGAAGAATCTCAGAATAGTCAGTTGTATTTAATTTGATAACAATTGACGAAACAGGACTGCCTAGAAGGTCCGAGAGTGTAAAAGAAATCTGACCATAATCAAGGTCAATGCCAAGCGCATAGCCTGCTTGACCGTTTAACGAGAGCATGATTGGCTTTCTGCCTACAGAATAATGCTCAAGTTGTGTCTCGACAATCAATCCTTCCTCCAATAGGTCAGCAGCTTGTGCCGAGATGGTAGCTCTCGTTAAGTCTGTGGCCTTGGATAAATCTGCCCGTGAAATCATTCCTTCCTTAACAATTTTTCTGATGATTAAAGAGCGATTGATTTTCTTTATATATGCAGCATCACCTGTAACCATTTATATCCTCCATTTCGGCAATCTAACTATAAGTATACTCCTATTATATCAGGTTCTTTCATTTTTCGATTTATTTCTATTAAATAGAAGGTGTTCATTGACGAAACACAATATAAATGATAAATTATGTTTGTGTTTAATTTGTTTAATAAACAAATTAAAATGGATGTATTTTTGATTATCCTTTTAATTCTTTTGTAAGGGTTTACAGAAAAAACGTGAAAACGGTATACCATTATTTATAGCTGGAGGGGAAAATGATGAGAAGGACCTTTTTAGACAAACACTTTTTGTTAAATTCTGAGACTGCGCTTAAATTATATGAAAATGCAGTAGAGGGACTACCGATTTTTGATTTTCACTGCCACTTAGCTCCACAGGAGGTTTGGGAAAACAAACCTTATGAAAATATTACACAAATATGGCTAGGCGGAGATCATTATAAATGGCGTACGATGCGTATGCACGGTATCGGTGAAAGATACATTACAGGTAACGCTAATGATTGGGAAAAATTTTCAGCATGGGCTGAAACAATCCCGCATTTAATTGGAAACCCGCTTTATCATTGGACACATATGGAATTGAAAATGTTTTTTGGAATTGAAAAACAGCTGAATCCGGAAACAGCCCGAGAAATTTATGATGCATGCAACGAAATGCTAAAGCAACCGGAATTCAGACCAAGGGCATTTATTGAAAGAGCAAATGTCAAGTTTATTGGAACAACAGATGATCCTGTTTCAACTTTAGAATACCATCAATTATTGAGGAATGATGTATCGTTTAAGGCAATCATTGCACCGACATTCCGTCCTGACGGAGCTCTTTTTATTGAACGTCCAACTTTTAACGGATGGCTTGAAAAATTAGCCGAAGTTTCCGGTATCAAGACAGATTCTCTTGATGGATTTTTAAACGCCTTAAAACAGAGGGTGGATTTCTTCCATGAAAATGGCGGCTGTGCATCCGATCATGATATTCAGAAAATGGAATTTATAAAAGCAACCAAAGAAGAAATCGTCTTGATTTTTGATAAACGAATAAGCGGCGAACAGCTTTCAAATGATGAAATAGTTGCTTACCGTTCTTTCGTATTAAAAGAACTAGGAAAAATGTATGCGGAAAAGCAATGGGTTATGCAGCTTCATATGGGAGCAATGCGCAACAACAATACAAAAATGAAAGAGCTTCTTGGTCCGGATACAGGGTTTGACTCTGTCGGAGAGGCAAATATGGCAGAAGGCTTGTCATGTTTCCTAGACGCTCTGAATCAAGAGGATGCTTTGCCAAGAACAGTATTATTTAACTTGAACCCTAAAGATAATGCGGTTCTTACCGGCATGATGGGTAACTTCTATGAAGAAGGTATTCCGGGGAAAATTCAATTTGGTTCCGGCTGGTGGTTTAACGACCATATAGATGGAATGGAAAAGCAAATGCGAGATCTGGCAAACGTTGGAATGCTAAGTCACTTTATTGGTATGTTGACAGATTCACGCAGTTTCCTATCCTATGCGCGCCATGATTATTTCCGCAGGATCCTTTGCAATCTTTTAGGTGACTGGGTGGAAAAAGGATTGGCTCCATTTAAGATGGAGTTCCTGGAACAAATGGTTAGGAATATAGGATATGGTAATGCAGAAAGATACTTTATGGAACGGTAAAGACTGAAAAATTTTAAGAGGAATCTTTTACCCTGCTATTCTTACTTCTGAGCGTGTTGTTTTGCGATTCGGTTCCGTAACAAGGTAAAAGTAAGTGTATTGGATGAAACAGGAGTGTCTGTTGGCACAGCTGAAGGAGCCTCCGGCTCAATCAATATTTCAAACGTGAAGCTATGGGAACCTTTAAATGCGTATTTGTACACACTGAATATTAATTAATCGAAAATGGAAAAACAGTCGACCAATATGAGCAGCCATTGTGAGAACAGTCGAAGTGAAGGACGGAAATTTCCTGATCAATAATAAACTATTTTATTTTAAAGGTTTCGGAAAACATGAAGATTCACCGATACATGGCAGAGGCTTTGATGAAGCAGCCAATGTAATGGATTTTAATCTGATGAAGTGGATCGGGGCAACTCATTCCGCACATCCCATTACCCTTATTCAGAAGAATTGATGCGTCTTGCTGACCGTGAAGGCTTTGTCATCATTGATGAAGTACCTGCAGTAGGCTTACATTTGAACTTTATGGTCATGTTATCAGGTGGTGTCGCACAAAGAAATACTTGGAAGGAACTTAAAACCTTTGAACATCATCAAGATGTCATCAAGGAACTCATCAAACGGGATAAAAACCACCCATCCGTTGTCATGTGGAATGTCGCTAATGAACCGGCTTCAGAAGAAGATGGTGCATTTGAATACTTTAAACCGCTTGTAGAGCTAGCGAAGGAACTTGATCCGCAAAAACGACCTGTAACGCTTGTGACACACTTAGGGTCAACTCCGGATAAAGATAAAGTTGCCGAATTAATTGATGTTCTTGCATTTAACCGTTATTATGGATGTTATATTGATGGTGGTGACCTTGACTCTGCAAAAGCAAAACTACGTGCGGAATTCAACGGCTGGCTCGAGCGCTGCCCTGACAAACTATTTATGATGACTGAATATGGAGCAGATACAGTCACAGGATTTCATGATGTTGAGCCTGTTATGTTTACGGAAGAATATCAAGTTGAATTTTATAAGGCAAACCATGAAGTGTTTGATGAATTAAACCACTTTGTCGGCGAGCAGGTATGGAATTTTGCGGATTTTGCGACAAGTCAGGGAATTATTCGTGTTCAAGGGAATAAAAAAGGGATATTTACCCGGGAACGCAAACCAAAATATGTAGCTCATGAATTGCGCAAGCACTGGACAGCAATCCCTGATTTTAACTTTAAGGGATAAGTACTATTATTGTAATGTCCAAAAGAATTAAAGGAGAAAGAAAGGAAGAGGGATAAGATATGTCTAATCAGCAAATTGGTGTGGTCGGTTTAGCTGTAATGGGAAAAAACCTTGCATTAAATATTGAAAGTCGCGGGTATTCCGTTTCTGTTTTTAACCGTTCATATGATAAAACAGAAGCTTTCTTAAAGAACGAAGCCGAAGGAAAAAACTTCTTTGGTGCACAAACGATTGAAGAATTTGTGAATTCTTTAGAAAAGCCAAGAAAAATATTATTAATGGTTAAAGCGGGAACAGCCACAGATGCTACGATTGATTCTTTGAAGCCATATCTTGAGGAAGGCGACATTCTTATCGATGGCGGAAATACCTTTTTCCAAGATACGATCAGACGGAATAAGGAACTGGAATCGGCAGGTTTCCACTTTATTGGTACTGGAGTTTCAGGTGGAGAAGAGGGCGCATTAAAAGGACCGGCCATTATGCCGGGTGGTAAAAAAGAAGCGTATGAACTTGTAAAACCAATCTTAGAAGGTATTTCCGCAAAGGTTAATGGCGATCCATGCTGCACGTATATCGGTCCTAACGGTGCCGGCCATTATGTAAAAATGGTTCATAATGGGATTGAATATGGTGATATGCAATTAATTTCAGAAGCTTATTTTATTTTGAAAAATGTACTTGGTTTAGAAGCGGAGGAGCTTCACCAGGTATTTGCTGAGTGGAATAAAGGTGAATTAGACAGCTACTTAATTGAAATTACTGCAGATATTTTTACAAAAGTAGATAATGAAACCGGTAAACCGATGGTTGATGTGATTCTTGATACTGCCGGACAAAAGGGTACAGGTAAATGGACAAGTCAAAATGCCTTAGATTTAGGGGTACCTCTGCCGATCATCACAGAGTCTGTATTTGCCCGCTTTATTTCTGCAATGAAAGAGGAGCGCGTTAAGGCAAGTAAGGTACTTAATGGACCTAAAGCGGCAGCCTTTGAAGGTAATAAAGAGGAGTTAATTGAAGCGGTACGTAAAGCTTTATATATGAGCAAAATTTGCTCCTATGCACAGGGCTTTGCACAAATGCGTGCAGCATCTGAAGAGTACGATTGGAATCTTCGATATGGTGACATAGCGATGATTTTCCGCGGCGGCTGTATTATTCGTGCCCAATTCTTACAAAAAATAAAAGACGCATACGATCGGGATCCTGAATTAGCGAACCTGCTATTAGATCCTTACTTTAAAGAAATAGTAGAAAGCTATCAAGCTGCCTTGCGTCAAGTCCTTGCCGTTGCGATTGAGCGTGGAATCCCTGTGCCGTCATTTGCGAGCGCCATTGCATACTATGACAGCTATCGGACTGAAACGCTACCGGCAAATTTATTGCAGGCCCAACGTGACTATTTTGGGGCCCATACCTATCAACGTGTAGATAAAGAAGGAGTATACCATACAAACTGGATGGAATAACTAAAAAGGTGCCAGTCTCTATCCAAATTATGGACGGTTTCTGGCACCTTTAATTTTCAAAAAAATTAAGCGCTTTCAGATTTTTTTTTTGACTGAATAAATTTTGACTGCCTTAAAGATTCAGGCGACTATTTAAGAAAAATAGGTTATGGCGATTGGTTTTAATGATGAAAAAACGGACTTTTTAAGGGCCTGACCTCCGACAATGTATCGTGTCGGGAGCAGGTCTTTTAGTTTATTTGCTAATTGTCATTTGGGGTATGGATGTTTAATAAATGGTTAAAAAAGCTTGATTCAGATTTGTTTAAACTGGTAATTTTTAATAAATCAGCCCGCGAATTCATCCCATATTCAATAATTTTGCTAACAATTAAACTTCTATTTATTTTTTTGATATATGCAGCATCTCCGGTCATCATATTTTTCCTCCTTTGGTTCGTACATTTTTACAAATTACTTCAAAATGGGAATACAGTACGGCATATATATTGACGTAAAGTAACCATAATGATATTATACAGATAATTAATTTGTTTGATAAACAAATTAAATAAAATAATAAATAAATTATTTATTTCAGAAATCATAAAATCCATTTAAGAAGAATTATTTTGAAAGGGATTGCAATAAGTTAACATACTGGTTTGGTTCTAATTATTACATGGATTATAAACCCCTGAGTAACACTTATGATATAGAAAGGAATGAAGCAGACCGTGGGTATTCTACAAGAATTATTGAAAGATATTCCCGTACCAAAAATGGCAAAAGTAAAAGTGAAGTTTGATAATAAAAAGATTATTGATCTTGGTCAAGAATTGAATGGAAAATTAAACATTGAAAATATCGTCGGGAAAATTCAACCCGGAATGGAAATAGCTGTAGCAATCGGAAGCCGAGGCCTTGATCGTATTGTTGAAATTACAGCCGTTACAGTTCAATTTCTAAAAGATTTAGGAGCGAAACCTTTTATTGTGCCGAGTATGGGAAGTCATGGCGGGGCAACGGCAGAAGGACAGCGTGCTGTTTTAGAGCACCTTGGGGTTAGCGAAAAAAGCGTTGGTGCCGAAATTCGTTCTTCAATGGAGGTAGTGAAAGTAGGTGAATTACCAAATGGTTTACCGGTATATGTAGATAAATTTGCTTCAGAAGCGGATGGAATCGTGGTTATTAACCGGGTGAAACCACATACTGCTTTCCGTGGACAGGTTGAGAGCGGAATTATGAAGATGATTAGTATTGGTTTAGGGAAGCAAAAAGGGGCTGAAGCCTGTCACCAAATGGGTTTTAAATATATGGCTGAAAATGTACCGGCCATGGCGAAAATCATTATGGAGAAAACGCCGGTTCTTTTCGGGATTGCAACGGTTGAAAATGCATTTGATAAAGTGGCAATTATAGAAGTGCTTACTCCAAAAGAGATTATTGAAAAAGAACCCGAATTACAGAAACAAGCAAAAGCGTTATTGCCAAAGCTTTATTTTGATCAATTGGACGTCCTTGTAATTGATGAAATCGGTAAAAACATTAGTGGTGATGGAATGGATCCGAATATCACGGGGCGTTATCCAACCCCGTATGCATCCGGTGGACCGGATGTTAACAAAATGGTGGTGCTTGATGTAACGCCTCAATCAGAAGGGAATGCCAATGGAGTCGGAACGGCAGATTTTACAACCCAACGACTTGTAGACAAGATGGATAAAGAAGGAACCTATGCCAATGGGTTAACCTCAACCGTTGTGGCTCCAACAAAAATTGCTACGACACTGCCTACCGATAAACAGGCGATTCAAGCGGCTATTAAAACCTGCAATATCTTGGACTTTAAAAATGTAAAAATGGTTCGCATAAAAAATACACTTGTACTTAGTGAAATAGAAGTTTCAGAATCATTACTTGAGTATGTCGAAAAGCATCCAAATATGGAACGAAGCTCAGATCTTTATGATTTTTCTTTCGATAAAAAAGAAAATTTATTTTAGACAATTAGGGAGAGTAGAAACATGACAAACTTATTTGATTTGACAGGAAAAACAGCGGTTGCAATCGGTGGAAATGGTGTATTAGGATCAAGCATGGCTAAAGGATTAGCAGCACAAGGAGCAAGAGTTGCCATTGTTGGACGAAATTTGGAAAAAGCAGAGGAAGTTGTCAAGGACATTAAAGAGTGTGGCGGTGAGGCAAAAGCTTTTCAAGCAGATGTAAGTTTACAAGACTCTTTATTACAAGTAGCGAATGAAATTGAACAATGGTCCGGCGGTTGGGATATTCTTTTGAATGCACCCGGTACAAACAGTGCGACACCATTTTTTGAACTCGGTATGGACGAGTGGGATAAAATTATGGATATCAACTTAAAAGGAATCGTGTTAACGTGTCAGATTTTCGCAAAAAGAATGATTGAACAGGAAAGAAAAGGCAGCATCATTAATATTTCGTCTGTTTCTTCAACTACGCCGCTTTCAAGAGTGTTTACGTATTCAGTTTCAAAAGCAGGACTTAATAGCGTGACTCAGTTTTTAGCACGTGAATTTGCTCCACATGGAATTCGTGTCAATGCGATTATTCCCGGCTTTTTCCCTGCTGAACAAAACCGGAAAATTTTGGACAAAGAACGAATTGAATCTATTATGATGCATACACCAATGAAACGCTTTGGTGAGGCAGAAGAATTGCAAGGAACTGCTGTTTGGCTGGCTTCAGAACAAGCTTCAAGCTTTGTTACCGGTGCTCTAATTCGAGTTGACGGCGGTTTTGGCAGCATGACCATTTAATAAATTCTTGCACATAAAGCTGCTGCCCATCAAATATGTTAAAAAAGTGGTTGTTGTTAAAAAGATTATCAAAGAAAGGGAGAACAGACAATGTTAGCTGAGAAATATAACAACTTAGCGTCTATTCTCCGAGAAATGGAATCAGTAGTTGTAGCATTCTCAGGTGGAGTAGATAGTACATTTTTATTAAAGGCTGCAGTGGAGTTGAAAAAGCAGAAGCCTTTTTAAAAACCCTTGATATTCGTCAGGTGCGTGTCCGGACACATCAGGATATTGCAAGAATCGAGGTTGAACCAAATGATATGAAAACCATTCTGGAAAACCATGAATCTATTGTAAATGAACTGCAAAATTACGGTTATAAATATATTACTTTAGATTTAATAGGGTACCTGAGCGGCAGTATGAACAAGGTTCTTGCTTAAAATATATACTGGATTGTCATGCTTTAATATTTAGATTAAATAAAGGGGAAAGGGCTTTGGAATGATCCAAGGCCCTTTCAATTAAGACAAGCAAAATAATATATAGATCTATACCATTCCAATAGTATTTATAAAAAGGAAGATGAAGGATGGCAAGAGAGTTTGTATTAGGGATTGATATTGGTACAACAAGTGTCAAAGCATGCGTTTTTAATTTGAAAGGAAATTCAATTTCCGAGTCTGAGGAATTGATTAGCTCCTATTACCCGCAGCCCGGCTGGGTGGAGCAAAATCCGGACGATATTGAGCGAGCTGCAGTTCAAGCAGTAAGAGTTACTGTTGAAAAAGCAGGGATTGAGAATAACGAAATAATAACACTTGGGTTTTCATCTGCCATGCATTCACTTATATGTATAAATGAAGACGGTATGCCATTGTCACCTGCAATTATTTGGGCTGATGGAAGAAGTAATCCTCAAGCTGAAAAAATAATGGAAACACATGGGCACAGAATTTATTCAAAAACAGGGACACCTATTCACCCTATGTCACCATTTTTAAAATTATTATGGATGAAGGAAACACAATATGAACCATATAAAAAAGCGAAATATTTTATGTCAATTAAGGAGTATTTACTAGAGAGATGGTTTGGACAAAGGGTTGTTGACTATTCCATGGCATCCGCAACAGGATTATTCAATCCCCATACACATCAATGGGACAACGAATTATTGGAACTTACGGGCATAGACAGTGATCAGCTTTCGAAACTTGTCCCGCCTACCGAAATATTAAGAGGAATCAAGAGAAATATTGCGGAAGAAATGGGAATTAATCCGGAAATACCGTTTGTGGTCGGAGCTGCAGACGGACAATTGGCTAATTTAGGGATTGGGGCTATTCTCCCAGGTGAAGTTGCCGTTTCAGTTGGGACTAGCGGTGCCATAAGGCAATTAACAAAAGGAACTAAAATAAGTGAAAATCATGAAACCTTTTGTTATTCCTTTACGGAGGAAACCACCATTATTGGCGGTCCAACGAATAATGGCGGTATCGTACTCCAATGGTTAAAAGAGTTGATGAACTACCAAGGAAGCTATAATGAATTTCTTTCTGAAGCGGAGCACGTTGCACCCGGGGCCGAAGGAATTATCTTTCTACCATATATAAATGGGGAAAGAGCTCCGTTGTGGAATCAACATGCAAAAGGGAATTTTTATGGAGTATCAATCACACATAAAAAGGAACATTTTATCCGCGCAGTGCTTGAAGGAATAACTTTTAATCTTTTTCAAATAGGGAAAGCTTTAGAGAGATTGGCAGGAGAACCGCAAAAGATTTTTGTTAACGGCGGTTTATCAAGGTCAACCATTTGGCTGCAGATGATGGCTGATATTTTTGAAACTGAAATTTTTGTTTCCGAGACACATAACAGTGCGGCATGGGGAGCAGCTTGGACAGCATTAGTGGCCATTGGCAAAGCTAATTCCTTTGAAGAAATTAAAAGGAATATCCCTATGGGGAATGCATTTATCCCCAATAATGAAAACAGTGCAGTCTATAAAAATATTTATGAGAAATATGAAATGTTGGCAAAGGATATAGCCAAGCACTTTTAATAATTTCTTACTGAACAAATTGGGTTTTTTGAATAAAGGGGGTTGGATAGTGGGGATTGGGTATGGTGCAGGGACAAAAAGTTTTAAAAGTCATCCAAATGTGGTCCGTGTTATTATTGGGGAGTAAGCTTTTTTCACTGGAATGAATCGGTCAACAACAATAATGTGAGAGGAGTTTTCCAGATGGTTTCTCAACTACCTCCGGATCATGAACATCTTGATAATCAAATGTTTAAAATGGAAGTGAATCTCGATGACATTCCGGGAGAATGGCTTGGATATGTAATGGATTTACTTTTCGATTCCGGTGCAAATGATGTATTCTATACCCCAATTTATATGAAGAAAAATAGACCTGGAGTATTACTTCAATTACTCTGTTCAAGTGAAAATATTAATAAAATGAAAGAAATTCTGTTTAAGGAAACTACCACACTCGGTTTACGTTATTACCCCCTAACAGTCCACCGATTAGAAAGAGTGTTTAGAAGCGTTGATACACAATGGGGTACCGTGATGGTTAAAGAGGGAATTCTCGATGGAAAAATCGTTCAAAGAGCACCGGAGTTTGAAGAATGTAAAAACATTGCCCAAACCCATAATGTTCCTTTGAAAAAGGTTTATGAACAGGTGTGGAAGTCAAAATGATAGAGAGGAATTCCACTATGACAAGCAGTTGCTTCGGTAAAATCCCTTCCAATTACGGGACAGGGGGATTTGCCCTTATTGAGATGGATGCTTTAAATAAAAAGAGTTGCTGTTTGGTTTAACCTTTGCAGCAACTCTTTTTTTGTTTGCGCTTATAAGTGGAAGTGAAAAGTTGAAATATCGATAAATATTTTTTAAAAAAATGTATTGCATTGTGAAAATTTTTTTCATATAATTTACTCAACAGATGAAAGTGCTTTCAAAAAGCGCTTGCAAAAAGTGAAGTTTAAAAATATTTTTGGGGGGTCTCATTCATGTTATTATTCATTGTTTTTGCTGCAATTGTGGCTTTGCTGTTACTTATTACTGTGGCGAAGTTAAATCCTTTTGTAGCCCTTATTATTACCGCGGTCGGAGTAGGTTTGGCAACAGGTATGCCATTGATTGCACCGGATCCAACACATCCCGGAATCATTGATTCAATCAAAGCCGGTATGGGTAATACCTTAGGGTTCCTAGCAATTGTTCTCGGTCTTGGAACCATGCTTGGTAAAATGATGGCTGAATCGGGTGGTGCTGAACGCATAGCCCAAACCCTGATTAAACGCTTCGGTGAAAAGAATGTTCACTGGGCAATGATGGTTGTAGCTTTTATCGTCGGTATTCCTGTATTTTTCCAAGTTGGTTTTGTTCTATTAGTGCCACTAGTGTTTACGATCGCTCGGCAAACAGGTGTTTCACTCGTTAAGATCGGTGTTCCGTTAGTAGCCGGTTTATCAGTTGTCCACGGGCTTGTTCCTCCACACCCGGCAGCAATGGCTGCAGTAGGTATTTTCAAAGCAAATGTCGGTAAAACAATTATCTACTCGCTTATCGTTGGTCTTCCAACTGCAATTATTGCCGGACCATTATACGGCGCTTGGATTGGAAAACGTATTCATAAAACAGTTCCAAAAGAACTCGCAGATCAAATGGCAGCACCAAAAGATTTGAAGGAACTTCCAGGCTTTTTTAACACAGTATTTACCATTCTTGTACCTGTTATCTTAATGCTTTCTTCATCTGTATCAGAGCTAGTAATGGAAAAAGGCAGTTTCGGATATAAAGCTTTTCATTTTGTAGGAGATCCGGTTGTTGCTTTATTAATTGCAACTGTTTATTCATTCTTTAGCCTTGGTTTCTTCCGCGGCATGAGTCGTGAAACCGTATTAAAGTTTACAAATGATTGCTTGGCTCCAACTGCTTCGATTCTTTTAGTGATTGGCGGCGGCGGAGCATTCAATAAAGTACTACTTGATTCAGGAATTGGTACTTACATTGCTGAATTAGCTAAAGCATCGCATATGTCTCCAATTCTTTTAGGCTGGGGAATCGCAGCAATGATTCGTATTGCAACCGGATCGGCAACAGTATCAATGATGACTGCTGCAGGTATCGTTGCACCGATTGCAGCAGCAATTCCAGGTACAAATGTTGAACTTCTTGTTTTAGCGACCGGTGCGGGTTCTCTTATTCTTTCTCACGTGAATGACTCCGGTTTCTGGATGATAAAAGAGTATTTTGGGATGACAGTAAAAGAAACATTAATGACCTGGACTGCACTGGAAACAATTTTATCTGTGGCAGCACTCTGCTTTATTCTTATCTTAAATGTTATAGTATAATAGAAAATATTAAAAAGGTGAGCCCAGTGGGTTCACCTTTTAATAGCAAATAGCTTTTGCATTGTTTTTCTTTACATTCTAGTATCTGAAATAGCACCTCGGATTTTATCAAGCGCAGTCTTTGCTTTTTCTTTGTTCAATATCATAAGGTTTACATAAAGCGCATCAATGAGACTTAATTGAGCAATCCTTGATGCCAACGCTTCTGATCGATATTCCGTTTCATCGGAGCTAGTGTACAGTGCTACATCCACATTTTGGCTAATGGGAGATTTTGGAAAGCTGGTTATACCAATCGTTTTGGCACCATTTTCATTTGCCGTATTTAAAATATCGATGGTATCTTTATTTGCTCCTGAGTGGGAAATGATCACTGCTACGTCATTTTTTGTTAACTGTGATGCAGACATCAATTGAAAATGTGAATCTAGAAATGCAAAAGCTTTTATTCCGGTTCGTATAAACTTGTGATAAGCATCCATGGCAATCACGGCTGAGCCTCCCGTACCATAAAACTCAACTCTTTCTGCATGATGAAGTAATTCTACCGCTTTTTGGATCGAATCACTTTCGATAATCTGCAGGGTATTTTCTAAGGTTCTGATATTTGATTTAAATACCTTTTCCGAAATGGTTTTTTCATTATCCTGTTCGGTTATTTCTTCGTGTATCTGTTTTATTGGAGTAATAATTTCCGAAGCAAGTGCAATTTTCATAGCTTGATATCCTTTAAATCCGATTCGCTTGCAAAAACGAAAGACAGTGGCATCAGCAACGTTCAAGTCTTCAGCCACTTCATTAATGGTACTATGAATAATTTTATCGGGGGTATCCAATATATAATTAGCAATTTTCTTTTCCTTTTCACTAAATCTCGCATAATAGGAACGAATTTTTCCTAAGCAACTATTTGTCATGGGGATTTCCTTTCAACAATTGGGTAGATACTATAAGTATAACATATTTGAAAAATTTTTTATTGTAAACGATTTCAAAAATGAAAAATTTATTTTTGTTTTTTATAAAAGAAGGGGGATTAGTTTTCATGAACTCAAATTATGTAATTGGTGTTGATATTGGAACAACAAGTACTAAATCCGTTTTATTTTCTACAGATGGCTCTGTTATTGCTTCCCATGGGATTGAGTATCCTTTATTTTCTCCAACTCCTGCAACAGCGGAACAGGATCCTGAAGAAATTTTTCTTGCTGTCATCAATACAATAAAGGCAGTTGTGCAAAAAAGTAATGTTAAACCAAGTAAAATCCTTTGTGTATCGTTTAGTTCAGCCATGCACAGCGTTATTGCTGTAGATGAATCAGGAAAGCCATTAACAAGGTGTATTACATGGGCCGATAATCGAAGCAGTAAATGGGCTGAAAAGATTTTAAATGAGCTGAATGGACACGAAATTTACCTTCGGACAGGTACCCCGATTCATCCAATGTCACCACTATCAAAGCTGTTGTGGCTTAAAGAAGAACAACCGGATATATTTAATCGAACATTTAAGTTTATCTCTATTAAAGAGTATGTTTTTTATAAATTATTTGAAAAATATGTGATCGATTATTCAGTAGCATCTGCAACCGGAATGTTCAATTTGACTTCACTTCAATGGGATGAAGAAGCACTTCAAGTAGCCGGGGTTACGATTGACAAACTATCGGAGCCTGTTGCAACAACCTTTAGTTTGAATGGTATGGGTGAAAGCTACGCAGCTGACATGATGCTTCCAAAGTCGATTCCGTTTGTTGTAGGAGCAAGTGATGGGGTATTATCGAATTTAGGAGTAAATGCTATCGAGCCCGGGGTTGTGGCAGTGACGATCGGCACGAGCGGTGCTATTCGAACGGTAACTGACAGGCCTGTTACCGACCCAAAGGGAAGAATATTTTGCTATTGCCTAACGGAAAACCATTGGGTGATTGGGGGGCCGGTAAATAACGGCGGTATGATTTTTAGATGGGTTCGTGATCAGCTAGGATCTGCAGAGGTGGAAACAGCGAAGCGTCTAGGAAAAGATTCTTATGAAGTGCTGACTGAAATTGCGGGTCTGGTAAAGCCAGGTTCCGACGGGCTCCTTTTTCATCCATATCTCGCAGGGGAACGGGCGCCAATCTGGGATGCAAATGCCCGTGGATCCTTTTTTGGGCTAGGATTGCATCATAAAAAAGAGCATTTAATCCGTGCAGTATTAGAAGGTGTAATTTTAAATTTATATACCGTACTTTTGGCATTAGAGGAATTGATTGGTGAGCCAAAGAGTATCCAGGCTACGGGCGGTTTTGCCCGATCTGAGCTTTGGCGGCAAATGATGGCGGATATCTTTAATCAAGAAGTTAATATTCCTGAAAGCTTTGAGAGCTCCTGTCTGGGTGCTGCCATTCTGGGTTTGTACAGCCTGGGTGAAATAAGCTCTTTAAATGTTGTGTCTGAAATGGTCGGAGCAACCAATCATCATGAGCCAAATCCGGAAAATGTCCAAATATATCAAGAATTAATTCCTATTTATATACGTCTTACCCGTTTGCTGAAAGAAGAATATGAAAGTATCTCAGCTTTTCAGAAAAAATGGATTGGATAATGAAGAAAAAGCGGCTATCACGTAAGTGATAGCCGATAGCCGCTTTTTAAGGCTTTTTTGTCTATAATCCTAATTTTTTAATGAAATCTACTGTTTCCTGATGCTCATTTTGAATTAATCGATATAAAGCTTTATCTGTTTTTACTAGAGGCTTTCCATGTTCATCGGCAACAGGTCTTGTTAGGGCCGTCCCCTTTATAACTTTCCACTTTCCTGCTTTTACTTCGAGCACTAGATCGATAACGCCAAGACGGTTTCCAAAAGAGCCTGCCATAACAACGGGCTTCGTATTAATTTGTCCGGTAGTTAAATTTGTATTAGGAAGACGGGAAAAAAGCGGTCCGGGGAAAATACCATGTGAATGTCCTGCTAAAACAGCATCAATTCCAGGAATCTGCGTTAGATAATAGACTGCGTTTTCCGTCTCGGGAAAATACGGTTCGCTGCTTATGCCGGTATGGGCAAGCGCGATAATGATATCTGCCCCCTTTGCCTTCATAATCGGGACATATTTTTTTGCTGTATCAACAATCGGTTCAGCTATCACTTTACCTTCCAGGTTTGCTTTATCCCATTTCATGATTTGCGGCGGCATAAATCCAATAACACCAACATTAAGTACCTGCTGTTTGCCTTGTTGGTCAACAACATTCCGTTTCAGAATCACATATGGTTTAAAATAGGGTTTATTTTTTTTAACTTGGTAAACATTCGCATTCACAACAGGCATTTTGGCGCCTTTCAAGGCAGCATTTAAAAAGCTTAAACCATAGTTAAGTTCGTGATTTCCAATTGCGATGGCATCATAACCTAAAAAGTTAAATGCCCGATAAACCGGATGGATTTTGCCTTTATGAATCCCTCTTATTCTCGCCAAAAACTCTCCAAGCGGATTTCCTTTTAAATGATCGCCATCATCAAACAATAATGAATTTTTAACTTCATTCCTTGCCTGATGTATAAGTGTGGCGGTTTTGACAAGACCGAACCTATTGTCTACTTTTGATTGGTAATAATCATAATTGACTAAGTGAGCATGTAAATCGGTTGTTTCAAGGATACGTAAATCGACCATTCCTTCCGTAGGTGCCGTGTTTTCAAGCGCATGTGATAAAGACGGGGAAGCTTGCCAAACTAGAGTGAGAGTTAGTAGCAATAGCAATGATTTTTTATTGTGCACTAAAAAGGCCTCCTCCAAAATCAAAATCCAGGTAAAAATAGTATCTGTTTTATTTTCAGAATTATTATCCTGACGGAATAAACGTACCCATTTTAATGTATAAGTCGGCTTTCACTTGCCTTCCTTTTTAAACCCCCACCCCATTTTTCGAGGGGTTCTTTTAGCACAAGGCCAAATAATAGGGTAATAAAGGTAATAAAAATGAAAATGGAAAGGTCCTTTTTGACTACATCCCATAGGATACCTCCGACTGCTTCTCTCATTAGGCTGATGGCATAGGTAAACGGTAAATAGGGATTTAGACGTTGGAAGAAAGGCGGCATAACTTGGATTGGAAAGGTTCCGCCCGAACCGGAAATTTGCAGAACAAGTAAGACAATAGCTAATCCCTTTCCGATGTTCCCAAAAATAGATACGAAGGTATAGGTGATTAACATAAATAAAAAACTAATCAGCAACCCGAAAAGGATAAACCACAGCTTTGCGACCACATAGGTATGTAAAAGATAGATATCACCGACTGTAACAATTATGGATTGACATAGACCAATTGTTAAAAAGGTTAAAAACCTACCTAAATAAAGATGATTTGGGTGGTAGTTTTTTGGCAAATTGCTCATTTCAACAGGAATTAATGATATTAATAGCATCGCCCCCACCCAAAGAGATAATGTAGTAAAAAATGGCGACATTGCCGATCCGTAATTGGGGATCGGATAGAGTCTTTTCTCTTTTAACAACACGGGTTCTGCAAAAAAATCACTTTCTTTTTTCACATCATTTCTGAGGAGATCGATAATTTCACGGATATCCTCTGTCTTTTCAAAGTCGCGAATTTGGTTGGCGAGAGAAGATATTTTTTGTTTAACTGTAGGAAAATCCCTCTTTATGAGTGATAAATCCCTTTTTCCAAATGAGATACCGGCAGAGGTATCATTAAGTATTTTATTTATTTGCGGAAGCGTTTTGTCAGCCTTTATAAAAAAAACTTTGGCCTTCATCGGTATTGTCTTCGCAATTTCATTAATTTGCTGCATTTTTGGTACAATTTGCGAATCGTACTGATTCATTACTTGTTGAAGAAGTGAAGACGCCTCCTTTGATAAAATATTCGTGATTACAATCAATTGCTGAGAAGGTTGCAGGCCTTGAGCCATTTGGGTTTGAATCTCTTTTAAATTGTTTAATTGCTTTTCGGATAAATCTTTTTGGCGGTTTAATAGTTCTATTGGATAATCAAACGTTTTTGGGTCTCCCATCCCGTTTAATTTTTCAAACAGCGTGATTAAAAGCATGTCCATTTTTGTAAGAGTATTAAGAGTGGATATCCCGTTGGCGACGGCCGTTTTTTTCTCTTCAGCACTTGCGTTTGTTGAAAGAACAACTGTAGAAATTTGTTCAATTGCTGCTGCATTTTGCTGCATATATAGTAAATTTTGCTTAACAGTTGGAACAAGATTTGAAAAGGCATCTTTATTGCTGTCAAGGAATGAAGTTAATTGTTCGGATAGTAGACGGCTATTATTAATGATTCCTTCAACAGCAAGAACATTTTTTTGTAATTCAGCAACGATTCTTTGAGCAGTGTCCGCATCTTCAGCAGCAGTATTGATAATTTTTTCAGCTTCTGAAAGATGGTCATTCAGCCAAAAAATCATCGTTTTTAGCTTTTCAATATCAGGCAAGTTTTTTTGTAATTCAATTCCAAGTTGATTAAAAATAGTAAAAATCACTCCGTTAGCCGCCCTTATGAAATTTTTGGTTATTTCATCTTTTATTCCGGATGCACCTTTGGCAGTGATTTTAGGGGCAATGGCATTTATCTTTTCATTAACCATATAACCAAGTTCGGGTTTTTGGGGATTATCACTAAGAATCGTTGCTATTTTGGCAGAGAAATCTTTCGGGATAGAAATACTGGCAAAATAGACACCGTGTTCTACTCCCTTTTTAGCCGTAGTAGTATCAACAAATTTCCACCCCAATGATGAATTTTGTTTAAGGGATTGAATAACCTCTTTACCAATATTGATTTGTTGCCCTTTTAACGTTGCCCCAAGATCATCATTTGAAACAGCAATGGGTATTCCTTTTGTATTTCCATATGGATCCCAGGAAGCTTTAATATTGAACCATGCATAAAGTGATGGAAGGATCATCAAGGCTAGAATAATAGCTGCAGCTGCCCAGTTGGTTACAATACTTAAAATATCATCACGATAAATTACAAAAACTTTCTTCATTAGGGTCAACCACCTATTGTTATTTCGTTGAATTCTTATTTTTCCACTTATGTTGGCTGTTACTCATAAAAAGCAACTTTAATAATGGACAGAAAATTGTCAAAAACATATGAAGAAATAGTGAAATAAAACGGTTTCAAAAAACAAATGGACTGGAATTTACTATAATAAGGGTGTTAATTTTACATGGAGGTTATATAGGATGAATATTACAACCATAATTGAATTAGAAAATAGGGAAGTTGAAAATATCGTTGGCGCTAAGTTGATTTTTGCGCAAGAGCAGATTGATGAAAATATCATCGAAACATGTGTGGAGTGCCTTCAGGTCGAGAATACAGAGGAAATGATTTCAACAGTAGATGCGATGCAAAGAGTATTTAACCAATTAAAACACGAGGGTGTAATACCTCCGAAAGTAGAGGATTTCTCATTTGAAATGCCATCCTGTGAAAGATTGAAAAGGAAGGTTGACTTTGAGAAAGATCTTCCTCAAAAAGTCATTCTCTCCTATATGTCATAAGATGATCTTTTAAATTTCAAGCCAGCCGTAGTTTCAGGCTGGCTTTTTTCGATGCTTAAACTGTTTTTTATTTTTGAGCCCAAAAAACCACCAGTTCCAGTCGCCGAGCAGTTTCATCAAGGCAGGAACAAGAATCATCCTTACGATCGTGGCATCAATAAAAATCGCGATAGCAATTCCAACTCCAAGCTGTTTGATCGGCATTACTCCTGTGAAAGCAAATGCACCAGTAACAACAATCATGATTGCTGCAGCAGAGGTAATGATTTTACTTGTATAGGTTAAGCCTGAAAGCGTAGCATGGCTGTTATCACCTGTTTTTAAATAAAATTCCTGTATCCTGGAGATTAGAAAAACCTCATAATCCATGGAAAGGCCAAATACCAGTGTAAAAACAAAGACAGGTAAAATTAAGGCAATATCAACAGGTTTCATTCCAAAATGACCTCGTTGGAAGATCCAAACGACAATTCCAAATGTACAGCCCAAACTTAATATATTCATTAAGATCGCTTTTATTGGAATTAACAAGGAACGAAATGCAGCCATAAGAATAACAAAGGTAGAAATAACAATTAAAAGTAATCCATATGGTGCTTTTTTAAAAATCTCATCAAATATTTCCTGTTCAAATTTAATGGTGCCGCCTAAATGTGCCGTAAGGCCTAAATTAGCCTTTGACCAATTTCGGATCCACTCTCTGGCTTTTCCTGAATGTTCACTTGTTTTTAAATAAACTTCGACTAACATTTTATTGTCCCCAATAAAGTAATCAACAATGGGGGAAACCTTTTTTAAATCCCCGAATTTCAATAAATTAAATAGTTGCGCTCCATCACTTACTCCTGTTGCTGAAAATGGAGAATTAACCGCTTCAACAAGAGGATCTTTATGCAGTTTCCCTACCACTTTATTTACTTTTTCAAGAGTGTTTTTCTCAAGAATATTTCCCTTTGATTCAAAAATGATCGTTACTTTTTTCTCTTCACGTTTTTCCGGTGGAATAAAAGTATCTTTAAAGGTTTCATAGGCCACTCTAGATGGATAATTTGCCGGCAGTGAATCGATTCCCGGAATTGAGAGAGTCATTTGCCTGACGGGAACTAAGCCGGCTAAAAGGATTACTAGTGCTGCTATTGTCATAAATACCGGGCGTCGCATGACAAATTTAGCAAAGCTGTACCATCCATTTGTTCGTTTATCTGTTAATCTTAGTACACTTAATTTGTTGACCTTGCTTCCGATTAAAGAGAGTAGAGCAGGAAGGAAGGTTAAGGCACAGAGGGCAGACATTAACACAACTGTCATACCGCCGAGCGCAACATTTTGAAAAATATCGATTTTTATAAACCAAAGTCCAGACAGTCCAATAAAAACACAGAGCGCGGAAAAGATAATCGATCGTCCTGCGGTTGCAACCGAGATGATAATTGCTTCTTGAATGGATTTTCTTAAAAGTTCTTCTTTATATCGGTTAATAAATAGCAAAGCAAAGTCAATGCTTAAAGCGAGTCCAATCATTGGAATAATATTCAGAATAAAGATAGTCAAATCCGTACGATAACTAAAAAAGTAGACTGTTCCCATCGTAATTAAGATCGACACAACCCCAATCACGATCGGAATGGCGGCTGCTACAATACCCCCAAAAGCAAACACCAACACGATTAAAGCAATAGGAAGGCCAATCATTTCTGCCTTAGCTAAATCCTCCTGACTTGCTGTGTTTAGGTCTTGGACAATAATGGGCTCTCCTGTCATGGTTACTTGCAAGCCTTTTTTATTTTTTAACTTTGTCTTTAATTGGTTTATTTCATTTCCTAGGCTCTCAGCTTTTTTGTTATATGAAAGAAGTCCGTAGGCAACATCATCTTTAACCATCCCTTCTCCAACAAAAGGATTGATTATTTTTTGTGCACCAGGCGATGTGCTGATTTTTTTAAATGTATCCTCAATATAATTCTTCCAGTCGTCGTCACTAACCGTTTTATCACGTTGAAACACAAGGATAATCGATGATTTAGCTTGACCGAAGTCCCTTTCGAGAATTTTTCTTGTTTCATTATAATCACCTTTATATTCAAATCCATTACCGCTTAAAACAGATGGCAATTTCAGTGCGAAGAATCCAAATACTACAATAATTAAAATCCAAAGCATCAAAACCCCTATTCGTTTTTGGTAGATGAATTCCCCAAATTTTTGCATCATAATGCCCCCTTTAACAACGTATTTTCCCCGAAAGGAGGCCAGGTTAGTAAAATTAAAATAAAGTAAGGAAGTAAAAATTGTTCATGACAATTTTGACAAATGTAAAAAATAATTGTGTCCCCTGCTTTTTTTGCTACAATAAAGAAAATATCAAAAACATTAGGTGATTACAGTGGATCGAGAAAAATTAGGTAAAGTGATAGAAGCCGCAAAGTTATATTATTTATTAGATTATAATCAAAACGAAATTGCCAAAATTTTAGGTGTTTCCCGTCCTACTGTGTCTCGGTTATTACAGCAGGCGAAAAGTGATGGAATCGTTCAGATTAATATTATGGATCCCACTGAGGATGTTGAAAATCTTGCGCTGCAGTTAGAAAATAAGTTCAATTTAAAAAAAGCACTTGTCACTTCGATTCCTCAATTTGAGAATCATATTATCAAAAATTATCTTGGTGAAAAAGCAGCAGCCTATCTTCATGAGATTGTTGACGATGGAGACATTATCGGAGTCACATGGGGAACCACTCTTTATCACATAGCAATCGAATTGAAGCAAAAGTTTGTAAAGAATGTGAAAGTGGTTCAGTTAAAGGGAGGGGTAAGCCACGCTGAGACCAATACGTACGCATCGGAAATATTATACCTTTTCGGGAAAGCGTTTAATACTACTCCTCACAACCTTCCTTTGCCGGCAATTGTTGACCATCTTGTGGTGAAGCAAGCGATGGAAGCCGATCGTCATATTCGAAAAATTCTTGAGCTGGGGAAGCTGGCAAATATCGCCCTGTTTACGATTGGCTCCGTTAAGACGGATTCATTATTATTTCAACTGGGCTATTTTACTGATAGTGATTTGGAATCCCTTAATGGAAAGGCGGTTGGTGATATTTGCTCCCGGTTTTTTGATAAAGAGGGTCAAATTTGCAACGAAAGTCTGAACGAAAGGACTCTTGGTGTAAATCTCGACGATTTAAAGAATAAGGAGCATTCCATATTAGTCGCAGGTGGGCCAAATAAAATAGAGGGAATATACGGTGCATTAAAGGGTCAATACGCAAACGTTCTTGTGACTGATCAATTTACAGCGCAATTCTTACTTGATAAAAAAGATTGAAATCAAAAAACAGCAAATAATGCTGTTTTTTGTCCTTTATGTGAAAAAAAATAAAAAAATTTTACATTTGTTCATTTAGGTAGTTACAAATGTTCAGTTATTTGATATAGTTACATTGTGGTTATGAACTAATGTATTAAAAAATAACTATTTCTTTATAATATAGGGAGGAATTTCGACTATGACTCAAAATATTGTCAGAATGATTGATCATACATTATTAAAAGCAGACGCTACAAAGCAAGAAATCGTTAAACTAGTAGAAGAAGCAAAGCAGTATTCCTTTGCATCTGTATGTGTAAACCCAACTTGGGTAAAAATAGCAGCTGAATTGCTTGCTGATACACCGGAAGTAAAAGTATGCACAGTAATTGGCTTCCCGTTGGGAGCATCGACATCTGAGACGAAAGCATTTGAAACGAAAAATGCAATTGAAAACGGTGCAACAGAAGTTGATATGGTAATCAACATTTCGGCCCTAAAAGATATGCAGGATGAATTGGTTGAAAGAGACATCCGTGCAGTTGTTGAAGCTGCCAAAGGAAAAGCCTTAACAAAGGTTATTATTGAAACCTGTCTTTTAACGAATGAAGAAAAAGTAAGAGCTTGTGAGCTTTCTGTAAAAGCAGGGGCCGATTTTGTTAAAACATCTACAGGCTTTTCAACTGGCGGTGCAACAGCAGAAGATATTGCGTTAATGCGTAAAACGGTTGGTCCTGAGATTGGCGTTAAAGCTTCCGGTGGTGTTCGCAGCCGTGAGGATGCAATCGCAATGGTCGAAGCAGGAGCAACACGGATTGGAGCAAGCTCAGGTGTATCAATCAGTAAAGGTGAGCTTTCTAATAATAACTATTAATATTTATAGTGAGGGTTACTAATATCATTCAGCATTAAAATTTCTTGGCGGAGAGTGAAAATTGTGGAAGAAAAAAAGCTTATGCAGGAAGCCTTTAAAGCAAGAAAGTTTGCCTATGTTCCCTACTCTAAATTCCAAGTAGGGGCAGCTCTATTATCAAAGGATGGTCAGGTATTTCATGGCTGTAATATTGAAAATGCATCATACAGTATGACGAATTGTGCCGAGCGAACTGCATTGTTTAAAGCCTATTCTGATGGTGTGACACAATTTGAATCACTTGTAGTCGTGGCGGATACGGATGGACCTGTTTCTCCTTGCGGAGCTTGCCGTCAAGTAATTTCTGAGCTTTGCGATGCTGAAATGGAAGTTATCCTTACGAACTTAAAAGGTGACGTCAAAAGAATCCAAGTAAAAGACCTTCTACCAGGTGCATTTTCTCCAAAAGATTTAAACAAGTAAAAGCCTGATAATATAATATAATTCATGAAGAGAAGCTTTTTCGCTTATGCGTAAGCTTCTTTTTTTAGATAAAAGGGTGCAACCGAATTAGTGATGGAATATATGTCCATAATATACATAGATGAAATGACAAAGGATGATACCTATGATTTATATCTATAATGATTATGGCGGCACCCATACCACTGCAATGGCCGCCGCTTACCATCTGAAACAATTACCTCAAACAGAACGAAAGCTGACGACGGAAGAAATTTTAAATATAAAGTTTTTTAATGAATTAACCCATGCTGATTTTGGAAAACTTATCTATCACGGGACCGATGAAGAGGGTAGCCCGGTATATACAATAGGAAGGAAAAGGAACAAGTTGCTTGTCCCTGCATTAAAAGAAATGAGTTTATTATTACAAGAAAGATTTCAAGCAGATGAAAAAATCATCTTTTCAAATACTTCACCAACTGTCCCGCTAGCGATGACATTTGGCGGGTTTTTCTCAAGAGGATTAAAAATTGACTCCTTGGGGGTACCTCTATTAGTTAAGGGTGCCAAACAATGCTGTGATAATGTTTTTCGTTTGGTAGAAAATACGAAAGAGATTGGGAGAACCAATTTCAATGAAAACGTGATTATTTTAGAAAATGAAATGTTTAAGTAACACTCGATTATATAAAAAAAACGATTTCCTTAACTTAGGTAATCGTTTTTTTGTCTTTAATTGATTACAATAATAAAAGACATTTAAAAGATAGGGTGCGATTAACATGAATAAAACAATAGGATTTATTGGAGCAGGTAAAATGGCACAAGCAATGATTGAAGGTATCGTAAATTCAAATATGATTGCGAATAGAAACATCATAGCAAGTGCTGCTACTGAAAAAACACTTGAAAAAATGACAAAAACATACGGCATTGTTACCACATTTAATAATGAAGAAGTTGCAAGAATTTCGGACATACTTATTTTAGCTGTGAAGCCAGACCTTCATGCACATGTAATTGAAGAAATTAAATCAGAAATTAAACAAAATGTCATAATTGTTACGATTGCCGCTGGAATTACTCTGGCTGATATAGAAAAAGCATTCGGTTTTCAAGTAAAAGCTGTCCGAACGATGCCAAATACCCCTTCCTTAGTAGGAGAGGGAATGAGTGCGATTTGTCCTAATAACTTTCTTAGCGAAGAAGAATTAACTGAGGTCGAACAGGTTTTCCATACTTTCGGAAAAACAGAACGCCTTGAAGAAAACCTAATGGATGCCGTACCGGCAATTAGCGGTTCATCTCCAGCCTATGTTTATATGTTTATTGAAGCATTGGCAGATGGCGGTGTTAGGGAAGGGATACCGCGGGATAAAGCTTACCGGCTTGCAGCTCAAGCAGTGCTGGGTGCAGCAAAGATGGTTCTTAAAACCGGTATCCATCCGGGGGCACTAAAAGATAATGTATGCACACCTGGTGGTGCAACGATTGAAGCCGTAACGGTCCTTGAAGAAAAACAATTTCGAGGTTCTGTCTTATCCGCAATGGAAAGCTGTACAGAAAAGGTAAAAAAGTTAAGTTAATAATATGGAAGAGATGCCTTTGAGTATTTCTGAAAAAAATGACATAGATGAATTGTCTTAAAAAGAACCAACAGATTTTCTGTTGGTTCTTTTAAATTGAAAAATCATTATTTCTAATGGGTTTCTTCTCTCCCGGTTACCGTAACAGTGGTCATTAAGCCCACACATAAGATTGTGACAAATGAATAAAAGAACTTTTCTAATCCAACTACTTCAATTCCGCTTGTAATCACAAGGCCATCAATCAAAAAAATAATGATTCCAATATTAATGGTAGTAAATTTGGTTAATAGCTGCGCAAGTAAGTCTGTCCCGCCTGTACTTGTTTCATAACGAAGCATAAGGCCAATTCCAATTCCTACAAGTAAGCCGCCTACTACAGTACTTGGTAATATCCCGAGATGAATTCTCCCGTTAATAAATGAAAATAGGTCAATGCAAAACGAAGACATAATCAGTCCATGGAGGCTATAGTAGAAATAACGTCTTTCAAAAAACCAAGCTAAAACATAAAGAGGTAGGCTTAAAATAATGATACTTAAACCTGTGGGCCAGCCGTAAAAATAATGAATAATTAATCCCAAGCCGATCACACCACCGTCAAGCAGGTGGTATGGGACTAAAAATCCATTAACACCAAGGCTTAACAATAGACTTCCAATTAGAATCGCTGTTATTTTTTGTTTCAAATTTAATCACCCCAAAACTTGTCCCTTTACATAAAAAATATGAAAGAAGATTTCGTTTAGAAGTACAAACATAAAAAAGAGGATGAAACAAAAGTTTCATCCCGGTATGCATTTTAAAAAACAAGATTTAGTATGAAATACAATATACCGGCTATGAGTGCTGAAATTGGAAGGGTAATGATCCAAGTTATGATCATTCGTTGTGCAGTGCCCCATTTAACACCTTTAAGACGGTGAGAAGTACCAACACCTAAAATACCGGAAGAAATTACATGTGTTGTACTTACAGGCAATTTCAAATAGGTAGCACCAAAAATGACTGCTGCACCGGTCAAATCAGCTGCAACCCCATTAATAGGCCGTATTTTCATGATTTTACCGCCGACTGTTTTTATGATTTTCCAACCGCCAACGGAGGTACCGATTCCCATTGCAATCGCACAGGATGCCTGTACCCAAAGTGGAATTTCTGCATTAGCAGGAAGAATCTTATTCGCAATAAGTGCCATCGTAATGATTCCCATTGACTTTTGAGCATCGTTTGTACCGTGGGTATAGGATTGTAATGCAGCTGTACCAATTTGAATATAACGAAAGGTTCGATTCGTTTTTGTTAAATTAAAATTCCGAAAAGCAATTTTAAAAATGCTGTAAACAATATAACCAACAATAAAAGCAATGATTGGAGAACCGATTAACCCTTCAAGAATTTTAATAAAACCGCTATAATTAAGGATTTTAAATCCTTCAGCTGCAATGGCTGCTCCGGCAATGGAACCGATAATGGCATGAGAGGAACTGCTTGGGATTCCAAAATACCATGTGATTAAATTCCAGGCGATAGCAGATATTATTGCAGCAAGGATAACAACAGAACCATTATGAAGTGTAAAAGGATCGACAATATCCTTTGTAATCGTTTTTGCAACCCCTGTAAATGTCATCGCACCAACAAAGTTCATAATTGCTGCCAATAGAATGGCTTGACGGGGCTTTAATGCTTTCGTAGAAACAGACGTAGCAATTGCATTTGCTGTATCATGAAAACCATTGATAAAATCAAATGCTAAGGCACCAATCACAATTAGTATCGTTAAAATAAAAATAAGGCTCATTTTTTTACTCCTTATGCATTTTTCATGATAATAGTTTCAAGAGTATTGGCAACTGTTTGACAGCTGTCAGCAATGTCCTCGAGTGTTTCGTAAATTTCCTTGTATTGAATGATACGAATTGGATCTTTTTCAACCGCAAATAAATTTTTTATTGATTGTCTTAAGATATTATCGCATTTTGATTCATAGTCTTTTATTTTTATGGCATGTTCTCTTATTTGAAGTAACTTTTTATTAGAAAGCAATTCAACTGCTTTATCAATTTCATGAACACTGCCTTGAATGGCTTCAACAAACTTCAGCATAAAATCATCCGCTTGTGTCATGGAGTACATTTCAAATAAAGCTGCACAGCTTTCAAGACCGTCAAGCACATCGTCCATACTCATAGCTAAATGAAGAATATCTTCACGTTCAATTGGAGTGATGAAAGCATCATTTAGTTCTTTGATTACTTCATGAACAAAGGAATCTCCTTTTGATTCATATTCCTTCATTTTTTCGGAGAATATTTTTAAGTCACTCACGTTTTTTAATTTGTATTCAGTAAAAAAATTCACACTCTCTTTTGAGTTAGCCGAAATTTTACTTAGTAATGCTGAAAACTTGTCATTTTTTTTCAATGCCATTTGTTTGACCCCCAATTTTTCGATAAAAAATTATACTTTAACCAATTTATTAGTTTATCTGAAAAATGTCGAAAAAAGAATAATCCTGTCCAAATTTACAAAAACTTAACATTAGAATTTTCTGAATATTAACCAAAACTTAAACAAATAATTATTTTTTACTTTAACCTAAATTTCTGTAGTTATGTATTTATGGTATGTGAAAGCTTATCGATGTTTACATGATTATTTAAATTAAAGTTGGGTACTTTAAAGGTACAGGTAGTATTGAAATAGCATGCTGATTAAAATAGGCATGTTATATTTTCAACTGCTTGGAGAAATAGCTGCAAAGCTTGTGATTAAGTGAATAATGAATACCAAAAAGGAGTGTTTTTAATGAGCTTTATTTGGTCATTAATCGTAGGAGGAATTATCGGCTGGTTAGCTGGTCTAATTTTGGGACGAGATATTCCAGGTGGTATCATTGGTAATATTATTGCTGGATTTGTGGGAGCATGGCTGGGTTCATTAATTTTAGGAAATTGGGGTCCCCATGTTGCAAACTTTGCGATCATTCCAGCGATTATAGGTGCCGTTGTTCTTGTCTTCCTTCTAAGTTTAATTATGAGAGGGTTTAGAAAAGCGAATAGGTAAAAAAGAAATCGCCTTCAGTTTTCGGAGGCGATTTCTTCTTTTTGTGAATTAAATAGAATAAATATCCATGTCATTAAAAATGGGCGGATGGTCTAAAAACGGAGCATGACAAACAATTTGTTCTTTTGTAATTGGGTGAGGAAATTCGAGCTTAACAGCATGGAGGGCTTGTCTGTTAACAATTGGTTTTCCTCCATATAAAGTATCCCCGACTAGAGGGTGACCCAAATGGCTAAGATGGACGCGGATTTGATGAGTTCTGCCGGTATCGAGCCAACATTTTACAAAGGATACATTTTTCTTCTTTTCTTCTTTGATAACATGAAAATGTGTTATGGCCGCTTGACCGGAGGGAGAAACTCGTCTTTTCGTAGCATGATGCCGATCCCGGCCTATAGATTCCCGAATAGTTCCTTTTTTTTGCTTAAATAGCCCATGAACCATTGCAACGTAGGTTCGTTTAATTTCACGATTTTCCAGCATTCTATCCAGAATCGCCCCTGCCAAGGAATGTTTGGCAAACAGAATCGCCCCTGTTGTATCCCTGTCTAAACGATGGATTTGGTGAATATTTCTAAATTCACCCTTCGAATGTAAATAGAAGACAGCAGCATTAATAAGTGTATCATTATCCATATTTGGGTCATTAGGATGAGTATTCATAAAGGGCGGTTTATTAAAGATTATGACATGGTCATCCTCATAAAGAATAGGAACATCGAGAAAACTCGGAATAACGGATACTTCTTCCTCTTCAAATAATTTAATTTGGATCCTCGTTTTAGAGGGAAGTGGCAGATTCCAATTGGCACGGCTTCCATTTATCATTACCTTATTTTCCATTCGGAAAAAGTGAGTTAATTTTTTGGGAGCAGCCCATTCTTTTTGAAAAATTTCTTCTATTGTAATTCCTTCCCATAGTTTAGGGATGACCAATTCAAGCCAATTACCCTTACGGATCATATTGAGCATATGTATCTCCTTCAATTTCTTCTTTAGATTAGTTTTTGCTTGACAACCGTGGTTATAATTACCACCGATTATTTGTTCCTAACTATGTTATTCTTATGATATATAATACGACAGATAAATGTATTGGCAAAGGTGGGTTACAAGTGAAAATTGTTTTTGCCTCGACACCAAGTCAAGAAGAAGAAATCAATGGGCTTGTGAGGTATATTTATTCAAATGTTTTTCCACTCTACTTTACGGATGATGAAATTAGTGAATTTGAGGAATTTAAAGTATTGCACACTTCGGTCAAGCATTTCGAAGATTTCAGTACTTTAAAAGATGCTTTTCAAGTGATGGCCAGTTTGCAAACTCTAATTTCTATTCTCGAATCCTCCACACTTCATGATCATTATTCTTCACTATATGATAAGAATGTGTCAAACCTGCAAGAATTCGGCTTATTTTTTCCGTTTGAATTTGATCAATTCGTTGAAGCAAAAAGTTTGAAAAACAGTATGTTTAGTGTATATATAAAAGCGGCCAATGAGCTTCTAATATAGTTTATTGTAAAAAGAGTAAAGCCTGCATTAGCCGGCTTTTTTACTTTTAGAATTGTCCAGCTACAGCGCCCAGCGGCTAATGTACTTCGCTCTTCTCCCTACGATAAGTCAACATCGGATCGCTCCGCTCTCCGTGTTTCCTTTATCTCAGTCCAAGCGCTCCAGTCCTGTCGTGCGCTAAACGGGGCGCTTGCGCTTTTCTTTATTTGTCCCTTGTACTCTTATAGAAGGATAATTAAAATAAAGAATGTGTATATATACTTGTTTCTAATTTTAAATGCAATTATCCGACATTATTCCCCGAAAATTGTCGGATAAATTTAGGTGATTTTTAAAGGAGTAACTAACATCAACTTCGAAACAATTAAAGAGAAAACATCTTAGGAGGGAATCTAATGGATTGGAAAAGTAAAGCAAAAAAATGGATGGAATTTGAGAGTTTAAATAATGAGTTGAAAAATCAATTAGATGAAATAAAAAAGGATGAGAAACAGCTTGAGGAAGCTTTTTATAAAAATTTAGAATTTGGAACAGGCGGTATGAGAGGAGAAATTGGCGTTGGTACAAACCGAATGAATCTTTATACCGTCCGAAAAGCATCTGCAGGTTTAGCAGCATACATAGAGGAACAAGGTGTCGAAGCAAAACATCGCGGAGTTGTGATTGCTTTTGATTCACGCCACAAATCTCCGGAATTCGCAATGGAAGCAGCAAAAACCTTGGCTACTAAAGGAATTCAAACATATGTATTTGATGAATTAAGACCCACACCCGAATTATCCTTTGCATTGCGCTACTTAAATGCCTATTCCGGAATTGTCGTTACGGCAAGCCATAATCCCCCGGAATATAATGGCTATAAGGTTTATGGCTCTGATGGCGGTCAGCTTCCGCCGGATAGCGCTGATATTGTTATTGCTAAGGTTAATGAAATTGAGAATGAATTATTAATTGAAGTTGATAGTGAAGAGAACCTAAAAGCTACCGGCTTAATTAAAACGATAGGCTCCGAAATTGACTCAGCTTATATAGAGAAGCTCAAGACTATTTCCGAGAATCCATCCCTTTTTGAAGAAACTGATATTAAAGTAGTGTTTACTCCGCTGCATGGGACAGCTAATAAACCTGTCCGTAATGCTCTTGCAGCGCTTGGATTTAAGAATATTACTGTAGTAAAGGAACAAGAGCTGCCTGACCCGGAATTTTCGACAGTTAAAAGTCCAAATCCTGAAGAACATGCTGCTTTTGAATTGGCAATCCGCGATGGGAAAAAAGTTGGTGCTGATCTGCTAATAGCTACCGACCCAGATGCTGATCGTCTAGGGATAGCAGTGCTTAATAATGAAGGAGAGTATGTTGTGCTTACAGGTAACCAAACGGGTGCGTTATTACTTGATTATCTGCTTGCACAGAAAAAAGAAAAAGGTACTCTTCCTCAAAATGGGGTTGTTTTAAAAACTATTGTTACTTCCGAAATTGGAAGAACAATTGCCGATACCTATAAATTAGAAACTGTTGATGTATTAACAGGGTTCAAATTTATAGCCGAAAAAATAAATGAATATGAAGCAACAGGTGAACATACTTATTTATTTGGATATGAAGAAAGCTATGGTTATTTAATCGGTGACTTTGCACGAGATAAAGATGCCGTCCAAGCGGTTCTGTTGGCAACAGAAGTCTGCGCTTTTTATAAAAAACAAGGCTTTTCTCTGTATGAAGGGATGATGCAAGTTTTTGAAAAGTATGGTTATTACCAAGAAGGTCTCCGCTCATTAACTCTAAAAGGTAAGGAAGGAGCAGAAATGATTCAACGCATTTTAGCCTCTTTCCGTTCGGAGCCATTAACAAAACTGGGTGCTTTAACGACAGCAACATCTGAAGATTACTTAACGGGTATCCGTGTTACAAAAAATGGCGAGGAAAAAATCGATTTACCAAAATCCAATGTGTTAAAATACACATTTGAAGATGGTTCATGGGTATGCTTAAGACCATCCGGAACGGAGCCTAAAGTGAAATTCTACTTTGGTGTAAATAGTGATAGCCTTGAAGCAAGCAGAAAAAAATTACAGACCATTGAAAAAGACTTTATGGATGTAGTTGAGCAAAAATTAAAGTTGGTAGAAAAAGCATAATTTATAAATTCCGTTAAAAAGCTTTTTAACAATCCCAATAGCTTAATCGAAAAACTCCCGAGGCTTACCCTTTCGGGGGTTTTTTCAGTCTAAAGTTGTAGAGAAAGCTGGACTATTCTCTAAGGCTTGAAAATTCAAAAAACGTTATAATAATTGGAAGGAGATAGAATTTTTCTGGGGGATTTGCCTATGGGTGAGAAACATTTTTCTGAGTTACAAATTTTAAAAGAAATTGCCGAACTTTTAAATCAGGGTATGGACCTAAAGGATGTACTTTCAGAGGTGCTTCAGGTTATCAATTGAAAGACATTGAGCCGGATGAACTAGTTAAAACAATTAAACAAATAATGAACGGCGAAAATCAGCTGCACCCTAAAGCAACCAGTCATTTATTAACGCATATAACGGCAAAAAACAATGAAAAAAAACCGTTAGAGGATTTAACAAGACGCGAAATGGAAGTGCTAAAAGAAATTGCCAGTGGAAAAAGCAATAAAGAAATTGCTTCCTCCTTGTATATTACCGAAAAAACGGTTAAAACCCATGTTTCAAGTATCTTAGCAAAACTTGAGTTGGCTGACCGAACGCAGGCAGCAATTTTTGCAGTCCGGAATGGAGTCCTATAAATCCGTCTGTTTAAAAGGTAAACACGGCTACCGAAAAAGGAAGCCGTGTTTTTTGGTGGAATTCTTTAGCCCGGTTGTAAAAATTTTTCTCAACATTTATGGTATTCACTTGTTATTTCAGGAAAGACTATACATCGGAATCTCATTTGTATCTGCTTCAAGTATTTCGTTCGCATGGTCGATGTAACGCAGTAAAGTATATAGTCTGTTTTCAATGACAGTGTAATCATGTTCAAAGTGATAGGCATGCAGGAATTGCTCTATCCTTTTAGATAAAAATTGGTCTTTCGTCCGTACCATTAATATCAACAAATTATCCCACTCGGATCGATGTGTATAATACAGCGCTCGATCGTAATCCAACTTATTCATTTGTTTATCTCCTCCTTATTAGGAGTTGAATTTATTTTATGATTTTCTGCGGAGAACTTTCACAGAAAATGTTGGACACCCCTATTTAACGCTGTTTCCAACTTTCACCAGTATAAAAAAATTCTGCGATGGAAAGCTAATGGCATGGGGGTAGACTTAAATAGGCAATACTTGGCCAAAAAGGTCTCTAAATTAACTGGTTATAAATTAGCTTACCCCCCTGAAGAAGCGACAGAAGGTGGATTTATTTACATTGGTTTATAACAGCCTACCGCCTCCTGGCAATGACGATAGAAATTAGCTATTTAGTGAGGGAAACCAATCCGCCTTTATCTGTTTTCAAATCAGAATGGAAACGCAATAAAGAAGTTGGCCTTATGTTAGCAGCCGAGGTTAAAAAAATCTCAGATTAACTATTGTTTTTCCATCTTGTTTCATCATTCCCGCCTTAACTTCATACATTGTGGTAAGACGAATAAGGGGGAATGGCTGATGAATGTGGAAGGTCGAAAAGATCTCGAATATGCAATTAGTGAGATCACCGAAATAGCAAGTGGCTTTGGCTTGGATTTTTATCCAATGCGCTATGAAATCTGTCCTGCTGAAATTATTTATACATTTGGAGCATATGGTATGCCGACCCGGTTTTCGCACTGGAGCTTTGGTAAACAATTTCATAAAATGAAACTCCATTATGATTTAGGGTTAAGCAAAATCTATGAGCTCGTCATCAACTCAAACCCATGTTATGCCTTCTTGTTGGACTCCAATACGCTTATTCAAAATAAACTAATCGTGGCTCACGTTCTTGCCCATTGCGATTTCTTTAAAAACAATGTCCGTTTTCAAAATACAAAGCGGGATATGGTTGAGAGTATGGCAGCAACAGCTGAGAGAATCCATCAATATGAAATCCAATACGGTAAAAAGGAAGTGGAAACCTTCCTTGATGCAGTATTAGCCATAGATGAACATATTGATCCCTCGCTGATGAGACCCAAACTCGCTTGGTCCATTGAAGATGAAGAGGAAGAGGAAGAACATCATGTGTCCACGCCATATGACGATTTGTGGAAGCTGGACGAAAAAGATAAAACAGAAATTAATCAGCCAAGAAAAAAGAAATTCCCGCCAAGGCCGGAAAAGGACTTATTATTATTTATTGAATCCTATAGCCGTGAGCTTTCTGATTGGCAAAGGGATATATTGACAATGATGCGGGAAGAAATGCTGTATTTCTGGCCTCAGCTTGAAACGAAAATTATGAACGAAGGCTGGGCATCGTATTGGCATCAACGGATCCTTAGGGAACTGGATTTAACGAGCGGTGAATCGATTGAATTTGCAAAATTAAACGCCGGAGTTGTTCAGCCTTCGAAAACTGGAATTAACCCCTATTACCTTGGCATTAAGATCTTTGAGGACATTGAGGAGCGTTACAATAATCCTACGGATGAAATGAAGCGTAGAGGTGTGCAGCCCGGTTCAGGTCGGGAGAAAATGTTTGAGGTTCGTGAGGTTGAGTCGGATATTTCGTTTCTTCGCAATTATTTAAATAAGGATCTCGTCATGAGGGAGGATATGTATCTTTTCCAAAAGCAAGGTAGAGATTACAAAATCGTCGATAAACAGTGGGAGCATATCCGCGATCAGCTTGTTAATATGCGTGTAAATGGCGGCTTCCCATACATTACGGTCATTGATGGTGACTTTTTAAAAAATGGCGAGCTTTATCTAAAACATTGGTATGAAGGTGTTGAGCTGGATGTTAAGTACCTGGAAAAAGTATTGCCGTATATCCAGCAGCTTTGGGGAAGACCGGTTCACATTGAAACAATGATTGAAGAACGAAAAATGCTTTTCTCATATGACGGAAAAGGGGTTCATCGGAAGTATTTATAATCAAAGAGGGTACCCTAACTATTTGGCATCATGTTTAAAATACGTTTTATTAAAAATAACAAATCAAAAAAAGCTGCAAAGATTTTCATTAATGAAATCATGCAGCTTTTTTTGATTTTATTGTTAAGTTGGAAATGAAAGACAGGAAACAATAACCAATATTTTGAGATAAGTTTTTCGTAAATATGACAGGAATGCTACTGAAAATGGCACTTATCCACGCGTCCCTTTTAGCAAAAGTTAATAAAGCTGGGAGGCATAAAACATGTACCATGAAACCTGAAAAAATGATCATTAATATATAAATATGAATAACTTGAATAAGCTTTTGATTCATCTAAACCACCATTGACCTTTTATTCAATAGAGTAACCTTAAAAAAACAGTATGAATTTATTTCCATTTGGTTGGACTCATTTTATAATGATTTAACTATGTATTTTTTTATGAGCAAACAAATAACCAAGATAAATGGAATGATAAGTTGAAGTGGGATGTGTAGATAAAGTGGAACAATTTTCAATCCGATAAATAAGTGTTGGATAATATTTTTGGATAATGTAAATGCGAATAAAAAGACAAGGATCGCCGCAGCCATAATTTGTCGATTCGGCTTTGTCTTTGGAAATAAGTGGGCCAGAATCATGATCCCACTGGACATAAAAATAGAAATTTTAATAAATCCGCCGATAAGGTTGAGGATTACCGCAAAAGTTTCTATGTGCGGCAGGAATTCAAAGACGCTGGTCAGTTCCAATGCCTTCACAAACGGATATACATACATGTTTACTGTTTCAGAATTTAACAAGCCCAGTATCATTTCTCCGGCTAGAAGCAGGAGCACTCCTGTTATACACAAAGAAATAAAACCGTATTTTCGCAAGGCTTTTTTATCGTTTGCATACGGAAATAGCATGGTAAATACGATGAGTTCGCCATACGGAAAGGTCAATCCGGTTGGGAAAACGGAAGAGAGTGCCTGTTTCCAGCTCGTCCGGAATATAGGGGTTAAATGGCTGAGTTCAAAATAAGGAGATAGATATCCAAAAATCATGAGAATCAAAATGAAAACGCCTGTAAAAGCACATAAAATCAGGGAACTTCTTGCCGTAGCTTCGATGCCAAGAAAACAACCATACGATACCACCAGAAGAAGCGTGAAAGATATAATCCCAAAAGGGATATTGTTAAAAAGCACTTGAGCGACGAAAAAAGAGAAATCTTTTAACACTCTTCCGGCAATGTATAAAAAGTATAGACAATAAATAAATCCAAGTAGTTTGGATATCCATCTTCCAAATCCCAGTTCAAAAATTTGGATCAAATTACCCCATTTTCCTATTGAGTGAAGCATGATATAGAAATAAAAAATCCCCATTCCAAGCCCTAACGACAACAAGATCGTGATCCAAACATCTTGTTTCGTTTCGAAATTCCATCCTACGACAATAGCGCTTCCAAGCAAAAAATTGATCATTAAGGAAAATATTTCAATTGGCGCTAATTTGACTATCATCCCATCGAGTCCTTTCCATGCACAGATTCAATTTTATTGCGATGAAATTTCACCTGGATCTAAAAGATCAAACTTCACTTTAGTCCGAATCGGTACAGATGAATAAACGGAATCCCAATTATTTTTAACCAGGTTCCACCGATCCAATTGTTTTCGATATAACGCTTCTCCAAATCCATTGATATCGGTTTTTTTATTTTGCGTTTTCGCTATCAGCTGATTAATCTGTTTTTGAAGATCATGTTCTGCATCATGTTCCAGTAGGGCAAGGGCCTTGACAGTAGAAGTGTCCATATTACACGACACATCCGACAATTTACCTCTTATTCGAACCTGAAGAAGAAAGGATGGAACTCCCTTTTTATCTACTAAATGAATATCTGGTTTGCTTTGAATGTCTTTCCATGTCAGATATCCCGACTGTTTACGGCACTTCGTTACCAATGTGGTATCGTGAATTTTGGTTCGGGTTAACGCATATAGGGTGCTTTCAGATGAAGAAAGCCAGTATGATAATCGTTGATGCTGAAAAACGGCTAATCCATCCATTTCTAATATCGTATCTGGCATCGCCTTTTCGATATTGCTTTTCGAAATTCCCTTTGAGTATTGACCTTTTATAGTGATATAAGGGATGGTTAGTTCCGTCCTATTCTGCTTTAACATTCCCGCGATTTTGTCGGCCGTCATATTCGAGAGTTCCCCCCAGGACTCCCGTTTTCGATTCAGCATTTCTTCAAATCTGCTTCCTGAAATTTTTTGAACTGGCGTAAAGATTTGAAGAAGTTTATCCGGTTTTACTCCCTTCGCTATGACAAACCTTATATTGGAAGGGAAATTGGATTCCCGCAAAAAGTAATGGGTAAGGGAAGAAATTCCTTCGGATTTTACTAATGATTCCCCTATTATAACCACTTCCGTATCATCCAAGAAAATTGTCCGTGGTATTCTATTATGAATACGTTCGATGGCTTCAGGGATCGTTCGACCTTGCACACTGTACGTATAAGCACCTTGTTCTGCTGCTCCTTCTTTGCTGTTGGAGGCTGGATTAATGATTTGTAAGGTTGTGACGTATCCTCTCTTACTTTTATCAATCCCGATAGCGGAAATAATGTAAATTTTATTCAACATGCTGTCTTGAGCAAATTTGCCGACTATATTAGCGATGAACAAACCTATTAACAGACAGAGGGTAATATTTGATTTTGTATGTTTACGCTTCATCCGTCTCTTCCACCGTTTCTTCCTTCATAAATTGAGACTCATCGTTTGTCATCTCTTCCTGTGACAATTGAATCGCACTGTCTTTTAAATCATGAGCAACGACTGGAGCGAAAGGAGATAAATAGGGCACGCCAAAGCTCCTTAATGAACAAAGATGAAGCAAAAATACAAGCGACAATAAGGCGATTCCGTAAAAGCCGAGAGCCGCGCCCCCGCTAATAAAACTAAGGGTGATCACTGCTGCCGATGCTCGCATTGAGGAAATGGGGACGACACTGACAAATATAAACGCAACACTTACGACAACTAGGCTGGCAGGTTCGACTAATTGTGATTCAATGGCAGACTGACCCAATATGATTCCCCCGAAAATCGACACCGTAATGGCAATATTTTGCTGCAACCGAGTGGAACTTTCGTTTATTGCGATAATCACAATAATTAATACGGAAACTTCAAACGAGGTTGGAAATGGCACCAATTCTCGTTGTGAGACAAACCCTACTAGAAGTTTAACCGGCAATAAGTTCGCATGGTAGGTCACAGACGCCACATACAGCCCCGGAATATACAAAGCTATTAAATAGAGAAAACAACGAAAAAGGCGAATATTTACAAGACCTGTTTTCCCTATATAATAATCCTCGGGTGTTTGGAAAAATTGAACGAGTACCGCAGGAGCGATAAGGACATAAGGAGAACCATCTACAAAAATCGCGATTTTTCCTTCCAGCATTTCACCCGCTATTACGTCGGGTCTATCGGTATTGAGCATGAGTGGAAAAAAAGACTTGGACTCCTTCGTCAGAACCATTTCAATGTAATTTGCCTCCAGCACGGCATCCAACTGCAGGTTTTCGAGGCGCTCATAGATTGTCTCCAATATTTGCTTATCCACGATGTTTTCAATGTACATGACCGATACGTCTGTATGGGTGTTTGTTCCATACTGTTTGGTGGTTACTCGTACATTCGGATTTTTAATAATCTTTCGGACAAGAGAGATGTTGGTGCTTCTATTTTCAGAAAAACCGACATCAGGTCCTTTCGAGACCCGCTGTCCTTTCGGGCTTTCGATGCTCCGCGCGTTCCATTTAGTTGTATTGGTTGAAAGAAACGTATTTAATCCATCCACCATGACAAGGGTTTTACCTGCCAGCAACTCACTTGAAGCAAGTGTCATATCTTCCACGCGTGTAATGTTCTTCGATTGAATGACAGCTGATTCCATAAAAGCAAGCAGTTCTTCATCCGTTTTAAAATGCGGTAGGTTGTATGTTAATAAGGGTTCTATTATGTATCGCTGAATAGCATTCGAATCAACGATCTCTTCGATGAATAGAACTGCCGCTTTCCTATTGATACTGGTCAAAGTAATTTCTCTTGCTTGAAAATCAGAACTCTCCCCCAAAATAGTATTTAAAGTTTGTATATTGTAATGCAGAACATTTGATACCTCGTTGTAAAATTTCATTTTAACCACCGGTTTTTAGTTGAAATAGATAATAATGCCCAAATAATTAGAATGACATATGCTCCAAAAGAGAACAAATCCATGAGTCCCGCTTTACTGTATTTAGAAGGTGAATAAAATGAAGAAAACTTCATTTATACAAACCACCAGTCTTTTTCAAGATAGTGTTAATTTGCACATCATGTGTTTTACTTATTCTAATCACTAAAAAATTCATTGATGCATGCTGTGTTTGTATTTTTCTTTTTTATAAAATAAAATCTAATGAGAATATTTTTTGATTTAATTGTGTAAACCCCTAAAGTTGAGGTGAAATAATGAATTTTGAACAAATGGAGTATATTGTCAAGGTTGCAAACGAGATGTCAATTTCAAAAGCAGTTGAAAAATTATTTATTTCACCTTCAGGTTTGAGTCAATCTATTGCACAACTGGAAAATGAGCTTGGTATAAAAATCTTTAACCGCTCAAAACAAGGAGTTACTCCTACTTTTGAAGGTAAAATCGTTATTTCCAAATCAATTACTTTACTAAACACCATTAATGAACTAAACAAAGAAATTTATGAGTATAAAAATAGTAATCAAACTCATTTAAAAATCTTAACTGCTCCTACCTTTTCTTGTATACTTGAAGAAACAATGGTTAAATTTAATTCCGTAAATCCAGATGTAACATTCGAATTGGAAGAGCAAAATCCTACAAATATTATTCGAAATTTTAACAAGGAAAATTATGACTTTGCTTTGATACATGCATTGTGGTGTAACGTACTTTTCTTTGAAAGCGCTTAATTTATTTTGTACCACACTCCCGGACATTGTGATTTCAGATATTGGACTTCCACAGATGGACGGACTCGAATTAGCAGAAAAGTTTAGAGAAATCAAACCAGAGGTTCGGATGATTTTTCTTACCTGTCATGAGGATTTTCGTTACGCTAAACGCGCTGTTGAACTAGGTGCAGACGAATATTTGATAAAGGATGAACTGACACCGGAGCAGCTTGAGAAAAGCCTTAGAAAGTCTCTGCAATCTTTAAAAAATTCACGAGATAATCTTGAACTTTATTCAATTCGTGAAACGATACAAAAAAATTTATGGTTCGTTTATAGAGGTATATCATTAAATCCAATTATCTCTAGTCCAAAATATGATAGTAGAGACTTTACAGATGTTTCTTACCTGGAATCAACAGCTGTTTATAATGAAGAAAACGAGCAGCTAACCATCTTTGCTGTGAAGAAAACTCTAGATTTAGAGGTTATATAGATTGATTTGTTTGAGTATATAAAAATTACCATAAAAAATGAAAAGGGAGAGGACATGGTAAAACAGTTATCTAAATTTAACTATTCACCTCCAAAAAACGGTTATCCAGAGTGGAATAACAATCCAGAAATTTTTCAACTGAATCGGCTGGATGCCCATGCCACCTTGATGCCCTACAGAACTGTTGAAGAGGCATTGCGGGGGGATCGAACTTCTTCTGATTTTTATCAATCATTGAATGGTGTTTGGAAGTTTTCTTTTGCAGAGAATCCAGTTAAGCGGATTAAAAATTTCTTTGTGGCTGAATCTGACAGTAGCAGTTGGGATGAAATAAAGGTCCCTGCTCACTGGCAACTGCAGGGATATGATTATCCTCAGTATACGAACATACGCTATCCTTGGGAAGGAAAGGAAGATATCAAGCCACCGTATGCTCCGACAAAATATAATCCAGTTGGCCAATACATACGTACCTTTACAGTACCAAAGGAATGGAAGGAGCAGCCGGTCTATATCAGTTTTCAGGGAGTGGAATCGGCTTTCTACGTGTGGGTAAACGGAGATTTTGTAGGATATAGTGAAGATACCTTTACACCTGCTGAATTTGATCTCACACCATATCTTGTTGATGGGGAGAATCGCCTTGCGGTTGAAGTATATAGATGGTGCGATGGGAGCTGGCTTGAGGACCAGGACTTTTGGAGATTAAGCGGAATTTTTCGCGATGTGTATCTATATTCCACACCATCCTTTCATATTAATGATTTCTATGTAGTTACGGAACTTGATGATGAATATAAACACGCTGAACTAAGGATTGAGGCAGATATTCTAAATTATTTTAATGAAATTTCGAGAAAAATCAAATTGAATGTAATGCTATTTGACCAAGTAGATAAAGAGATCGTCGAAAAGTCAGTTTACTTACAGGTGAATGAATCAAGAACAAAGATTACTTTATCAAGTTTTGTAGAAAATCCTCTAAAGTGGAGTGCAGAGAAACCTAATTTATATACGTTAGTCCTGAGTTTGGCTGATGATACAGGAAAGGTCTTTGAAACCGAAAGCTGTAAAATTGGATTCCGTAAATTTGAAATAAAAGACGGCCTGATGAAAATCAATGGGAAGCGGATTGTTTTTAAGGGGGTAAATCGTCACGAATTTGCTTCTGATAAAGGACGCGCCATTGATTTTAAGGATATGGTTCATGATATTAAAACCATGAAAAAACATAATATTAATGCCGTACGGACAGCTCATTATCCTAATCATCCGCTATGGTATGACCTATGTGATCGATATGGTCTGTACGTGATTGATGAAATGAATCTTGAAACCCATGGGACATGGAAATATGGTCAGCAGGAAGAAGGAGACGCCATTCCTGGCAGCAAGCCGGAGTGGAGAGATAATGTACTTGACCGTTGCAATTCCATGTTGCAGCGTGATAAAAACCATCCATCACTCGTGATTTGGTCACTAGGAAACGAGTCGTTCGGTGGTGACAACTTCATACTCATGCATGACTATTTAAAAGAGAAAGATCCTACAAGGATTGTCCATTATGAAGGTATTTACCATTTCCGAAAATCTGAAGCTGCGTCCGATATCGAGAGCACCATGTATGTACATCCAGATTTGGTAGAGCTGTATGCAAAACAAGCGGAGTTTTTTGGGAATGCAAAGCCATACATTCTATGTGAATATAGCCATGCAATGGGTAATTCTTGTGGAAACCTTTACAAATATACCAATCTTTTTAACAAATATTCGATTCTGCAAGGCGGTTTCATTTGGGACTGGAAGGATCAAGCGTTAAAAGCAAAGACAGCTGACGGTATTGAATATCTTGCCTATGGCGGAGATTTCGGCGACACCCCAAATGATGGGAATTTTTCCGGAAACGGTTTAATTTTTGGTGATGGTTCTGTGTCTCCTAAGATTTACGAAGTAAAAAAATGTTATCAAAATGTTCAGTTTGCTGAAATCAATCTTCATGAAGGTATAATTGAAGTTCAAAATAAAAATCTTTTTATTAATCTTAAAGATTACTTATTTGAATGGGAAGTAGCTAGAAATGGTGAAAGAATAGAAACAAGTGTGATAGAAATTGATTTAGATCCAGGTTCTGCCAAAAAAGTTAAACTAAACTATTCTCTACCATCGGAAATTAATCCTGCTGACGAATTTATTTTAACCGTGAGCTTGCAGTTAAAGGAACCGACTATATGGGCTGAAAAAGAACATGAAGTTGCTTTTGAGCAATTTATTCTCCCCGTTAACACGAATGTAGTAGTAGCTGAACTAGATTTATTACCTGAGCTTAATATTAATGACCAACCGGATAAGCTAACGATTTTGGGAGACCGTTTCTCAGTAGTGTTTAATAAACATAATGGGGATCTTGAATCTTATCTATATGATGATGTGGAATTAATAGCTACCTCGCCTGTTCCTAATTTTTGGCGGGCAATGACGGATAATGACCATGGTAACAAATTGCCAGAAAGAAGCAGTACATGGCGTGAAGCGGGGCAAAATCGTATCCTGCATTTATTTACTTTTGCTAAGTCAAAAAATAACGTAGAAATTACGGTTGCCTATAAGCTGCCGACAACTAAAGTTTCCTCCTGCATATTACAGTATTCTGTTTTTGGGAACGGCGAAATCAAGGTATTACAACAACTTACCCCAGGTATTGACCTTCCGGAAATTCCCGAAATAGGGCTCCTGTTCACAATGGATGTGTCTTTCCAGCATATCGAATGGTATGGACGTGGACCGCATGAAAGCTATTGGGACAAGAAAAAAGGAGCAAAACTCGGACTTTATAACGGGAAAGTGGTAGAACAATTTGTCCCGTATCTAAAACCACAGGAATGTGGAAATAAGACAGACGTCAGGTGGGTAAAGGTTACAAATGATAATGGAGCAGGTCTAAGAATTTCAGGTATTCCTACCGTTGAGTTTAATGCATTACCTTACACACCTCGAGACCTTGAAGCATATGATCATAGCTACAAACTTCCAAAAAGTGAAAAGGTAATTTTTCGTGTTAATTATAAACAGATGGGTGTCGGCGGCGATGATAGCTGGCAAGCGAAAACACATCCTGAATACACCTTGTTTTCTAACAGAAGCTATGAGTTTTCCTTTACATTCAAAGGTGTGGGGAAGAATCTATGAAATCTTTATATATTTATATAAGGAATAAAATAATTCCGTATAAAAACCTTAACTGATTAATAAGATTTTTTGTTGAAACAGGAAACCGCCTTAGTGAAACGAAGGCTGGGCATCGTATTGGCATCAACGGATCCAGCAAGGTAGAGATTATAAAATCGTCGATAAACAGTGGGAGCATATCCGCGATCAGCTTGTTAATATGCGCGTAAATGGCGGCTTCCCATACATTACGGTCATTGATGGTGACTTTTTAAAAAATGGCGAGCTTAATCTAAAACATTGGTATGAAGGTGTTGAGCTGGATGTTAAGTACCTGGAAAAAGTATTGCCGTATATCCAGCAGCTTTGGGGAAAATCGGTTCATATTAGATTCAAGAAAATGGTACTTATAACGATTAACCGAAACAAAAATCACACCATATACTCCCACCTTAAAATATAAACTTGCTATTATATTTCTCATCAGATATTCAATTAATTCTATTGGTTGAGTAAATTAGAGAAAAAACGGGCTTACAACTGTCACACCAAAAGGCCCCCCAAGAATTCTCTTGAGGGGCCTTAGTATGGACAGATATTTTAATTACATAGTAGCCAGGTCTTTTTCCAGTGCTTTTTCAGGGATAACGTAATCATATCCCAGATCCTTTGCCACTGCTTCAAAAGTGATTTCACCGTTTGCAACATTTAGACCAAGCTTTAAGGCATCATTTTCGGAGATGGCTTTAGTAACACCTTTATTAGCAATTTGCAAGGCATATGGAACCGTAACATTCGTTAAAGCCATAGTTGAAGTTCTTGGTACAGCACCAGGCATATTAGCAACAGAATAGTGAATAACTCCATACTTTTCAAATGTCGGGTTATCGTGTGTTGTGACATGATCGCATGTTTCCACAATTCCACCTTGGTCGATCGCAACGTCAACAATAACTGAACCAGGTTTCATCGATTTTACCATTTCTTCTGTAACAAGCTTAGGAGCCTTAGCACCCGGAATTAACACAGCGCCGATAAGAAGATCAGCCTCTGCAACAGCTTCAGCAATATTCATAGGATTAGACATTAATGTTTTGATTTGATTGCCGAAAATATCATCTAATTGGCGCAGTCGGTCTGCACTTAAGTCAATGATTGTCACATCTGCACCTAAGCCGATTGCCATTTTAGCTGCATTTGTTCCAACAATACCACCGCCGATAATCGTAACTTTCCCACGGTTAACACCTGGTACACCTGCAAGTAGGATACCTTGGCCGCCGTTATTTTTTTGCAGGAATTGCGCACCGATTTGGGCAGCCATACGTCCTGCAACTTCACTCATCGGTGTAAGTAATGGAAGAGTTCTGTTTACTGACACTGTTTCATAAGCAATGGCGATGACACCTTTATCTTTTAATGCTTGAGCTAATGTCGGCTCTGCAGCAAGGTGTAAATAAGTAAATAAAATTAAACCAGGGCGGAAGTATTGGTATTCGCTTGAAAGAGGCTCTTTTACTTTCATAATCATACCTGCTTGTGACCATACTTGTTCAGCGCTATCGATAATTTCAGCACCGGCTTTAGCATAATCTTCATTTGTGAAACCGCTTCCAATACCTGCGTCTTTTTCAACTAATACTGTATGGCCGGATTTTAAAAGTGAAATAACTCCTGCCGGTGTAAGTGCCACCCTATTTTCATTATTTTTAATTTCTTTTGGAATCCCGATAAACATATCCCTAATTCCTCCCCTTAAAACTAATAATTTTTACTATGGCTCAAGTATAGTATGAAAGCCCTTTAATTTCTTTGTTAAGAAAGGAGAAAGATAAGATTCCTTTTTGGAGATTTTCACAAATTGTTCAAACACCTAGATATTTCTCAAGCTTTAAATCTAAGTAAAGAATCATTTTTTGGTTGGGGTCTTTAAAATTGACTTCACCAATTTCAGCGATTCTCTTTAACCGATAATTTAAGGTGTTGGCATGGACATTTAATTCTCTTGCTGCATCATTAATGTTATTATCCTTATTTAGAAATACTTCAAGGGTCTCAACAAGGTTACTGTTGTGCTTACGGTCATATTCATGAAGCATTTTTAAAGAATAGTTTACATATTCCTCACTTTTTCTTTTTTCTAAAAGGATATCGAAAAGCTGATAAATTCCCAGTTTTTGATAATTGAAAATATTCTCTGTTTCTAATGGGAATTTTTCTTTAATGGTCAAAACTTTCAAGGTTTCCTGATAGGCCTTTCCAATTTTTTGATAATCGTCATAAATACTGCTATATACAGGGCTGATATTTTTTATGCTGTAACGATCATTCATTTTTGAAACGAAAGTATGGGAGAATTGCTCGAGTTCATTGAAAGGATTTTCAATATTGTTTGCTGAGACCAACAAAATAAGGTGATTACAGTCAATAGTATGAAGAATAATTTTCAGCCGTTGGCTCGTTTTTAAAATATAGGAAATGAATTGTTCCACCTTACCGGAGATATTCTCTTGAAACTGAAAAACAAGAATCGCAAAGGAAGCGGCAGGAGTTATTTGTAATGAATGGAAGTTTTCGATGATTTCTTTCTCCAATGTCAAATGACCGGTTAATAACTTCCAAAAAAACTCTTGAAAACGTTCTTCTTTTTTATTTTTCCTAGTTTGAAGTTGTAAAAGCTTGTTTTTAGCTGCATCTGCCGCTTTTTTTAATAGGGTAAAATCATTTTCAGTTAACGATTTATCTATTTCCAAAGCCCAAATAAAGCCGAGGACTTCATCTTGTTTCCATATAGAAATAGCGACTCTGTTGCTAAGCCCAATATCGTCCATGCTTTCTACCCGAATCGGCTGATTTGTCTTTAGCAATGCAGGTATTGTTCCTTCTTTCCATAATTGATTGATTACTTTTTCAGGAACGCGCCGACCTATTATAGTAGAAATTCTTGCTGGATCGGTTCTCTCGTCGTGTGTACTATATGCCAGTAGACGGTGGTTTGCATCCTCGATTGTAATCGGACATTGGAGAACCTGACTAATTATATCGGCAAACTCATCTAAACTATCAAAGGCACTTTTAAAAGGATCATTTATTATAGAACTCAAGATTTTCCCTCCGTATTCTAAAAGTAAGGAGTTTCAATTTTTTTTGTTAGTCATTAACACTCATAAAGTATTTGTTTAAATATACAAAATGATAGCATAAATTTCTAAGTTTTACACAAAAGAAATCGTTCACAAAAATGTTAAAATTATTTTAGATGTTTCAAAAAGCGTAAAAATTAAAACAATTCATTTTGAAAGCGTTGTCAATTTAAATTAGGGAGGGACGGTTTTAAAAAATATTGAATTAACAATAAATTATTATTACTATATTAATAAAGCTATTATCATCAAGAGGAGACAGCCGTAATTTAATAATACGAAATTGGGATGTAAGAGGAATTGGGAAGTTTAATTAATCAGGGGGAGATTAATCTATGAGTAAAAACACTCAGAGCAAAGAACTTCATCGCGGTTTAGAAGAAAGGCATATTACCTTGATGTCTCTAGGCGCGGCAATCGGGGTAGGACTATTTCTAGGGTCTGCATCTGCAATAAAACTAGCCGGTCCGGGAATCTTGCTTGGATATGGATTCGCCGGTTTAATCATGTTTTTTATTATGAGAGCACTTGGAGAAATGGCGATTCAAAAACCAGTAGCAGGTTCATTTAGCAAGTATGCCCGGGATTACTTAGGACCGCTTGCAGGTTACATTACAGGTTGGAATTATTGGTTCTTATGGGTTGTTACCTGTATGGCTGAAATTACAGCAGTTGGAATTTATATGGAATATTGGTTTCCGGGTGTTCCCCGCTGGATTTGGGCACTTGCAGCCTTGGTAATAATGGCGACAGTAAATTTCCTTGCAGTAAAAGCTTATGGAGAATTGGAATTCTGGTTTGCTCTTATTAAAATTGTAACGATACTTGCTATGATTGTTGTCGGTGCCGGTATGATATTCTTTGGGTTTGGAAACGGCGGAATTGCCACGGGTATACGCAACTTATGGGCCCATGGCGGGTTATTCCCACATGGAATAAAAGGCGTTTTAATGTCGTTACAGATGGTCATGTTTGCTTATCTTGGAATTGAAATGATTGGTGTAACAGCAGGCGAGGTTAAAAATCCTGAGAAAACTCTTTCTAAAGCAATCGACTCTGTATTCTGGCGAATTCTTATCTTTTACGTAGGAGCTCTATTCGTAATAATGTCAATTTTCCCTTGGGAAGAAATTGGTACAAAAGGGAGTCCGTTTGTTCTCACATTTAAACAAATTGGCATACCAGGAGCAGCAGGAATCATTAATTTTGTTGTGCTAACTGCCGCATTATCATCCTGTAATAGTGGAATTTTTAGTACGGCGAGAATGTTATTTAATCTAGCTCAGCATGGTGAGGCGCCTCAAAAGTTTGGGAAAGTAACAAAGACAGGTGTTCCGGGCCTTGCAGTCATTGCTTCTGCAGCTGCTTTATTGCTTGGAGTTCTTTTGAATTATATCGTCCCGGCACAGGTATTCACATGGGTAACGAGCATTGCAACCTTTGGAGCAATTTGGACATGGGCAGTAATCTTATTATCGCAAATTCGATACCGCAGAGGCTTAAAGCCTGATGAAACGAAAAAATTAAAATATAAATTACCATTATATCCGTTATCTTCATATCTATCGCTTGCCTTTTTAGTATTTGTAATTGGTATAATGGCTTATAATTCTGATACAAGAATTGCTGTAGTTATTGGGCCGCTTTGGATCGTTTTCTTGATTGCCTTTTACTATGCAAAAGGATTTCATAAAAGAAATACTCAAAATTCAGCTAAAAACCAAGCTAGCTAAAATAAAATGAGGCCCTCAAGGGTCTCATTTTTAATAATTAAGAGTGATTTTTTCTGTTTTTCACATACTAACTTCGTATGATTAAAAGGAGGTAATGTGATGAAGAAGCTAACATCACTTTTTTTATTAGTCGCTTTAGTATTTTCACTTTTCAATGTAAATGTAAAAGCACAAATTGCCCTTAGCCCGGCAGTTAATTTGAAGGACCAAAATACAATGTCAGTGCTATGGTTTCAAACATCCGGAGAAGCCAAGGCGTTATATTATCAAGGCTATAATATTGGTAAATTAAGATTGGACGAATTCCTACGAAAACAGCCGAAGAATAAAGCATTAAAGCCGGCAATTGTTCTTGATTTGGACGAAACGGTAATAGATAATAGCCCGAACCAAGCAAGGAATGTGATAAAAGGAAAGGAAGATCCTTTAAATTGGAACGCATGGATAAACCGTGCCGAAGCAAAGGCCCTTCCCGGGGCAATTGATTTCTTAAAATATGCAGATTCAAAAGGAGTTGCAATTTACTACATATCCAATCGAAATGAAACACAAAAGGAAGCAACAATTAAAAATTTACTAAATGTTGGTGTACCACAAGCGGATGCAGAACATGTTTTATTACTGCAGCCCGGTGAAAGAGGCAAAGAAACACGACGGCAACAAGTAGCCGAAACGCATGAAATTGTCTTATTATTTGGGGATAACCTGGGAGATTTCAGCGGGTTTGATAAATTGTCGGTTTCAGGAAGAATCCAAGCAGTGGACAGGCATAAGGATGAATTTGGCAGAAAACTCATCGTTTTCCCAAACCCAATGTATGGGGATTGGGAAGGGGCCATTTATCATTATGATTATAGGAAATCGGATGAAGAAAAAGCGAGGTTAAGAAAAGAAAGTTTGCAAACCTTCCAACCATAAAAAACGTTGCCGATAATTGAATCGGCAACGTTTTTTCTATTATCAACATAATAAAAGGAATAATTTCTTTTGCAATTCCATATTTTTCGTTGGACGAAGTAATAAGATGAGAGTATAGTAGTTTCCATGAGTTAAGGTTATAGGAGGACTATTATGTTTGGTATATCATTACCGCAATCCTTTTTACAGATGAATACCATTTTTATTTCGATATTAATTGAAGCATTACCATTTGTGACTTTAGGAGTTTTAATATCAGGGATTATTCAAATATTTGTTACAGAAGAAATGATTGCAAAAATTATGCCTAAAAACAAAATCCTGGCTGTTATATTTGCAAGTTTTATCGGTATATTGTTTCCATCATGCGAATGCGGTATTGTTCCAATTGTCAGCAGACTAATAGCTAAAGGGGTTCCAACTTCGGCGGGTATTGCCTTTATGCTTACAGCACCGATCATTAACCCAGTTGTCTTATTTGCTACTTATATTGCTTTTGGAAGTGACTGGAAAATGCCGATTTACCGTGCGGTTGGAGCATTAGTTGTATCGATTGCAGTGGGGACATTTATTGCTTACCGTTTTAAAGGCAACCCATTTAATGAACATTATCACCATCATCACCATGATCATAGTAAAACACCTATATTGAAGAAAATTTGGCAAACGCTTGAACATGCAGTTGAAGAATTTTTCTCAATGGGTAAATATTTAGTGATTGGCTCTCTTATCGCAGCCGCAGTTCAAACGTATGTTAAAACAGCCACGCTTGTGTCTATTGGTCATGGTAAAGCTGGGTCTTCTGTTGTCATGATGGCACTGTCTTTTATTCTCTCTTTATGTTCAGAAGCAGATGCCTTTATAGCATCTTCATTCCGAACTACGTTTTCAACAGGAGCGCTTTTAGCATTTTTAGTATTTGGCCCCATGGTCGACATCAAGAATTTGATGATGATGTTATCAACTTTTAAAAAGCGCTTAGTCGTAATGATTGTTTCCGGTGCTTTTGCTGTTGTCTTTGTGTATTCGTTGTTTTTTTAAGGAGTTGAGACCATGATTAGAAGTTTAATTTTAATTGGCTTCACTTATTTAATCTTTCATATGCATCTTACAGGTGATATTAGCAAGTATATAAATATGAAGTATTCATACTTGTCAGCATCGGCTGGGTATGCACTTTTAGTTTTAACCATTGTACAAATTTTGATGTTAAATAAGGATGATTCAAAAAAAGCTGTCTGTGACCATGATCATTGCGGACACAATCATTCAAAAGAGGACAAGTGGTATAAAAAGATTATTGTCTATCCGGTTTTCTTTTTTCCAATTATTTCAGGTTTGTTTTTTCCCATCGCTACCCTTGACTCCAACATTGTAAAAGCAAAAGGATTTCATTTTCCAATTTATGATACACAAGATCCATACTTTCAGCAGGAATTTTTACGGCCTGATACAAGTATTTATTATGGAAAAGATGATTATGACAAAATCATGGAAAGTGAAAAGAAAAAATATATCAATCATAAAGATCTGAAATTAACAGATCAAGATTTCTTAAACGCTATGGAAACGATTTATAATTTCCCGGGGGAATTCGAGGGAGACGAACTGGAATTTAAAGGCTTCGTGTTTCACGATCCTGATTCAAATAATAAAAATCAAGTTTTAATATTACGTTTTGGTGTTATCCATTGTATTGCTGACGCTGGAGTTTTTGGGATGCTTGTTGATCTCCCAGACAATGTAAATCTAAAAAATGATGAGTGGATCAACGTAAAAGGACAAATATCAACTACCTATTACCCTTCATTTAAAACTAATATACCCGTTTTAAAAGTGGATAAATGGTCCAAAACAAAAGCGCCAAAAGAACAATATGTATATCGACAATTCTAAAAAGATGCCAATTTAGGCGTCTTTTTTTAATCATAGTTAATTCACTTGCTGTTTTTCATGTTATTCCTTAAACTTACATGTGGAAAGGTTTTGATTCATTCGGACAATGGGTAAAATGGTTAAAGATAAAAACGGTGTCCGGGTGTTAAAGGAGAGAACTATGCGAAAATTATTACTAGGTATACTATTATTGTTTGGGATGCTGGCAGGATGTTCTAATCAAAGTGATACGACAACCACTAATGAGCCTCAAATGGTCGACGTATCAATCAAGTTTGTCCCGGAAAAAATAAACCCAAATCATGAAGCAAAAATTGAAGCAATTGTTACTCAGGGAAAGGATAAAGTATCTGATGCCAATGAAGTGAAATTTGAAATCTGGAAAACGGGACAAGACCAGCATGAAATGATTGAAGGGAAGAATGAAGGTAACGGGGTTTATTCGATTAAAAAAACATTCCCGGAAAATGGACAATATTTTGTAACAGCCCATGTAACTGCGAGAAATATGCATACAATGCCAAATAAGCAATTTACGGTAGGCGAGTAGGATCTGCAAATTTGTTTATTAATAATACCACATAAAGAAGCTGACCATTGGCCAGCCTCTTTTATTTTGGTAGAAGTAAAAAGTAAACGATGTGATAATGGCGATAATATTATGATTGATTGTTAACGTTTTTAAAAATGTTAATTGCAAATACAATGATGCCTAATACCATCAAAGTGCCGCCGGTAGCTACAGCAGGAGTGGCCGCAGTAACGCCTGAAACTAAAAAGGCAAGTCCAATCATCATAATAGGCAGGCTAATATTGTGGAGCCAGAAGTGTACCTTTGCCAAGGTTGTTTCGCTTGCTTTTGGAAACGCCACATAAATAAGACCGGCAAGTGCCATTGACATCCAGCCTAACAAACTAATATGGACATGAACAGGAGTGAAATCGAATTTTTCCGTCATCGACATATACATCCCAAGGCAAACTCCAATGACAAAATACACAACCGAAATTTTAATGAATTTTATTCCCATTCTCCAGCCTCCCATTTTCTTAAAAATAGTGACTACAGTACTAAATATGTCGATCATTTTTGAAAAAGAACTCCTTTTATCAGGGACAAGAATAGGTATTTTGGGTTATCGAATAAATAAAAAAACTACCTTGTCATTCAAGGTAGCTTTTATGCCGTTTGTTATTCTTAAAAAAACGATTTTATGCCAATTAAGAAAAGGCCAATAATAAAACCGCAAACTGCTCCGTTAACTCGAATCCATTGCAGATCTTTACCAACGTTTGTCTCTATCATGTTAATTAATGTTTTATCATCTAATTTTTCCAGATTTTCTCCAACAAGTTTCCCGATTTTTGAATGATTTTTTTCAACGAAATTAGAGATTTGTTGTTTAATCCATGTTTCAATTACAACCACTTTTTCTTCATCTGTTTTTAAGTTATCTAAACCTTTTTTTAAGAGTGGTAGAATAAAGTTAGTGTAAAAGATAGGATCTTCCACAAAAACATAAGCTTTTTGTTTTAAATGGTTGATAAAGTCGATTATTCTCTCTTCAAGTTTCGATTCAGAAACAAGCTGGCTTTTTAAATCATCCAGTTCTTTTAAAAGGTTTTCATCGCTTTTTATATTTTCCAGCTTATTATTTACATACTTGAGTAATGTGTGACGATTCCTGTTATCAGGGTCCTGAAAACTATTTACCCCTTTTTGAATCAAATTTTGAATAATATTGCCTAATTTTTCTTCGTTCACTAGATTGCTAAACGATTTTAATGCAAATTGCATGAAACCGTCTGCTTTAATATTTTCAATTGCATCCACTGCCATACTGCCGAGCCGATACTTTGTACTCTCTCTCTGTGACCATTCGTCAATTTCTTTAAGGATATAATCAAGTGCTTTTTCATCGTATTTTCTTTTCGAAATTTGGTCAATCATTAAAGCCAGGTACTTTTTAATATCCAATTCGCTAAGCTTCGTTTTCAATTCTTGTTGGACCATTGGTGCTATTTTTTCACTATCTATTGAATGAATTAGGTGTTGAATTATCTTGTTAAAATTAACTTGTAAGGAGTGTGAGTATAATTCTTTATCGATAATGCCAAATAGCTTTTCAGTAAAACGAGAACCGGCTATTTTTTTTCGAATACTTTCTTTTGTTAGCCAATCATTTTCGACCATTGAGATAATGGTTGCGGTTATTCTTTGGCGGTTTTTTGGTAATAGAGCGGTATGTGGAATCGGAATTCCTAATGGATGGCGGAATAATGCCGTAACGGCAAACCAATCTGCCAGTCCTCCAACTAATCCTGCTTCGAACCCCCCTTGTAGGATCGTCACCCAAAGTGAGTGTTGTAATGGAACGGTTGCGATAAATCCTATTCCCATCACAGCAAGAGAAATGGTCGCTAAATGCTGTGATTTTTTCTTACGATTTGACATGTTTTGAATCCCTCATCTTCTAGATTAAATATTGATCTCTATTGCTATTATCTCAATTTTAATGAAAAAAAAGCAATTATGTTGATAAAAGCTTTTAAAGTTATCTAGCATTTTTTAGAAATTTTAAGTAAATTGGTCTTAAGAAATAAAAAAGGGAGTAGGTGAAAAAATGAGAATTCTAGTTGTTGAGGATAATGAAGGTGTTTGCTATATGCTTGAAATGTTTTTTATGAAAGAAAAGTATAAAGGCGAATTTGTCCACAATGGTCTGGAGGGCTATGAGCGTTTTCGTGGAGGAGATTGGGACTTACTCATTATAGATTGGATGCTGCCTGGAATGGACGGTGTGAGCTTATGTAAGAAAATAAGAGAGATAAGCAATGTCCCGATTATTATACTAACTGCAAAGGATAGTGAATCTGATCAAGTATTGGGTCTGGAGATGGGGGCGGATGATTATGTTACAAAGCCGTTTAGTCCGCTTACTTTAATGGCAAGAATAAAAGCAGTATCGAGGAGGTTTTTACAGGATGTAAAAAAAAATGAACGACAATACTTGGACACCGCTCATTTTAAAATTAGTAAAGAAACAAGAGAAGTATTTTTAAATGGCGAAAAGATCGAAAGTCTAACACCAAAGGAATTCGATTTATTATTCTTTTTTATCCAAAACCAACGACAGGTTTTTTCCCGTGAACAATTATTGGAAAAGGTGTGGGGATACCAGTTTTATGGCGATGAACGGACAGTTGATGTACATGTAAAAAGGTTAAGAAAGAAGATCGGCACAATCGAGCAGCCTTTTATTCATACTGTTTGGGGAGTCGGATATAAATTTGATGAATCTGCTCAAAGGGTTGAGGTTTAAATTTGAAAATGAAAAAGGTATCCACTCTTTATGAATGGTTACCTTTTTTTAAGTGACTAATATAGTTAATTGATTGTTGAATGGTTCTCTTCTTTATAAGTTATTTCCAGCTCATCAAAAAGATCGTCTGCTGAGAGGTATGTTTCAGTTTCTTCGAAAAACCAAACATCGTTGCCTTCTACATAGAAAGTGATACCGTTTATTTCTATTGTATATCCTGCATTTGTTGGTGTTTCAGCTGAAAAAGCAAGGCTATACCCTTTATTTTTTCGTCCGAATCCGGCATATTGCGGAAACATCCGAATACTGAAGGCTTTGTCGAAATCAAATTCTTTTTTGAACCATGTGGAAGCTTTTTCATCGATAGAAATAATCATATTTACACCAACCTTTTTCTAATGGATTTAAGTTTCAAAAAAGAAATGGAGGTGTAAATGAAAGGGAAAAGGTTTCTCCATTTCCTTATATGACAAGCCTAAATCTTTTTGCGAAATTTGACTATGATAATTTTCACATCATTCCTTATAGAATGACGATGTAAAAAAATGTTCATATTTCATTTGAAAAACCTTCCATAAATCAATTGTTGCTGTTTTTGTAACATATGAGTAGTAAAAATGGTGATAAAATAAGGAAAACCGAAAAAGGAGTTTTTGACAATGGAGCAAAAGCTTGAAAAGTTAAATGAACATGTAAATGATATAAAAAGTTTAATTAATACCTTTAATAAAACATTAGAAACGATTGAACAACGACTATCGAGATTAGAAAAGGTAGATAGTATTGAGCACAGGGTTGCTGTTAACCAGATCGATCTTTCCGATATCAAGGATTCCCTACAGCGTATTGAGGATGTACAAACTACGTTATTAAAAGGCTTGGAGAGTAAACAAGAGAACAATGAGGAAATAATCCATATTAACCGCCGCCTTGATTCACACCTTGTCAAATTGGCCAAAGCGGAGGAGGAAATCATCATTTTAAAAACAAAATAGCCTTTCAAATAAAAAACAGATCAATTCTTTTTGAGGATTGATCTGTTTTTTTCTGTTGGAGAATCTATATGGTTATTATTTCGAGAATAGTGCCTTCAGACCTTGATAAAGCAGTGCTAAAGAGAATACTAATACTGCAAGTGCTCCGACGATATGAAAAAATGGGAACAAACCTGATAAGAAAGATATTGCAGGTAAATTTACTAAGGCAAAGCCTGCTAATATACTAGCTAAATATAAAAGTGCTACATGCTTCATGTTTCAACCCCTCCTTGCGAGTAGGATATGCAAAAGAGGGACTAGTTGATTGGTCAAATGTACATTTGCAAAAAAAAAGACCCTTGCGGTCTTTTTTTAAAATATATTTAAGATAATACCTCTGATTTTGGTAAAGCAATTTTTTGGATGGTTGTTTCCCCATCATTGGCTTTTTTTGTAACTTCGATATATTTTATATGATGCTCTTCCATATCAAGGATTTTAAATGTATATGAATCGTGAAGAACGACGTCGCCTTCTTTTGCTTCATAATTTTCAGTTAAGATCCAACCGCCAATCGTATCAACATCTTCATCATCAATTGTAACTCCTAATAAGTCATTGACCTCGGAAACTAATACCTTTGAGTCAATTATATAGTGGTTTTCCTTGATTTTACGGATCATTGGAATTTCATCCATATCAAATTCGTCGCGGATTTCGCCAACAATTTCTTCTAGAATATCTTCAACCGTAACAAGACCCGAAGTACCGCCGTATTCATCCATTAAGATTGCCATATGCATACGGTCTTTTTGCATTTTTACTAATAAATCATGGATAGGAATTGTTTCTATTACTCTTATAATTGGACGAGTATAGTTTTCTAATGTTTGAGACGATAGTTTTTCATTCCCAATTAAATCAGTCACCATTTCCTTTATATTAACGAGCCCGATAATATGGTCTTTGTCACCATCAATAATGGGATACCTTGTGAATTTTTCTTCACGCAATACCTGTAGAAAGGTTTCTAATGTATCATCTTTTGATAAGGATACAATTTCCGTTCTAGGGACCATGATCTCTTTTGCAATACGATTATCAAATTCAAAAATTTTGTTTACATACTTAAACTCAGATTGGTTAATTTCACCACTTTTATAGCTTTCAGACAGGATAATTCGAAGTTCTTCCTCCGTATGGGCAATCTCGTTTTCGGAAACAGGCTTAAGACCAAAAATGCTGGCCGTAATCCGTGCTGACCCATTCAGTATCCAGATAATAGGATACATCATCTTATAAAAAATGATAAGCGGACGCGACATTACGAGGGTAATCATTTCAGCTTTCTGGATGGCAAGTGTTTTAGGTGCAAGCTCTCCGACCACAACATGTAAAAAGGTTATGGCTGCAAACGCAGTCCCAATTGCTAAAATATGCGTGACGCTTTCAGGAACGTTTAATGCAAGCAATAGCGGACGAAGCAACCCTTCAATTGTCGATTCCCCAAGCCAACCTAAACCAAGAGCCGTAATCGTAATTCCTAACTGACAGGCAGATAGGTATTCATCCAGATTCGAAATCACTTTTTTGGCAGATATTGCACTTGAATTTCCCTCTTCTATTAATTGATCGATTCTTGAACTTCGAATCTTTACGATTGCAAATTCTGAAGCGACAAAGAAAGCTGTTAAAGCAATTAAAATGGCTATAATAACCAAGTTAAATATGTCCAAATAAGTTCCCTTATCTCGTTGTTACACGAGTAAGGAGTCACCTCCCAGTATAATACAAAAATTAACTCGTTAAATTCAAAAGGGATTTCATTAAAGCGTTCCCCTGTATATTGAAAGTAGTTGAAAACTCTTCCTTCTGCTGCTGATCTAACTTTTCCAATAAGAGTTGAAGTACACATAATTCATTTTGCAGCTGTTTCATTTGCTGCGTGACAGCTTTAACGTGTTTTTCCACTTCTGAATCTCGGAGTTTCTTAGTTTTTCTAATCTCTAGCTTTCTTCTAATCTCGTCTAATGGATAATGCAGACTCTTACATTCTTCGATAAACTTTAAATCGCTAATCGATTCATCTGAATAAATTCGGTAATTGGATTTAGAACGTTCTGCCCGGAGTAACCCAATAGACGTGTAATAGTCAATTGTTCGTTTCGAAACCATGGCTATTTCTGCTATTTCACCAATTCGATAGACAGCCCCATCGTATCACCTCGAGTAATTATAAAATTAACAATAATTATAATGAATTTAAACCGTACAGTCAAACGTTTCGGTTAGTAAACGAGTTTATATCAACATTTTATGGAAAAATGATACTTTATATGAATGACATAATCGAAATATTCTAAAAAATAAAATTAAAAATAACGCCGCCCTATTCGGGTGACGTTGATAATTTTTTTACTTCCATATAAAGAATATGATGGCCTTCATTTTCAGTGATTTGGAACTGAAATCCATCCTTTTCGATTGCATCTCCTTTATGGACATCAAATTTTTGTGTTAAAAACCATCCACCGATGGTGTCTACATCTTCCTCTTCAAGGGTGGTGCCTAAAAGATCATTTACTTCGCTAATGAGTACCTTTCCATCTAATATAAAATGACCTTCACCCTTTTTCTGTATGAGAGGGAGTTCATCCATATCAAATTCGTCGCGGATTTCACCGACAATTTCTTCGAGAATATCTTCAACCGTAACTATACCTGCTGTACCGCCATACTCATCGGATAATACGGCCATGTGGGATTGGCTCTTTTGCAGTTTAACCAATAATTCATGGATGGGAATAGTTTCAATCACATGGATGACAGGTTTTAAATAGGGCATAAGCGGTCCTTTTTCAACGCATCTATCTTGAATACAATCCGTTAGAATCTCTTTAATATTAACAATTCCATAAATATTGTCTTTGTCACCGTCTATAACGGGGTAACGGGTATATTTTTCTTCCTTTACGACTTCAATTATCTCGTCCATTGTTGCATCTTTGGAAAGAGTGACAAGCTCAGTCCTAGGTACCATGATTTCCTTGGCAATTCGATTATCAAATTCAAAAATTCTATTTACATAGCGATATTCTGATTGATTTATTTCTCCACTTTCATAGCTTTGGGAAAGAATCATCCGAAGTTCTTCTTCTGAAAGGACAATATCTTGTTCTGAAGCAGGTTTAATACCAAAAAGTCCTGTTACAAATCTTGCTGAGCGATTCAGAGCCCAAATAAAAGGATACATCACTCTATAAAACAAAATAAGAGCTGGGGCAAAAAGCAACATGATTTCCTCAGCCTTTTGAATTGCAAAGGTTTTTGGGGATAATTCCCCGATAACTACATTGAAAAAAGTAATAATTAAAAAGGCTGCAATAAAGGATACGATCTGTTTAAGCGACGATGGTAATAGGATCCCGTCAAAAATAGGCTCCAATAACTTTCTAATTGTAGGTTCTCCCAGCCAGCCTAATATTAAAGAAGTTATCGTGATCCCTACTTGTGTTGCCGATAAATACCCGTCTAAATTAGATAAAACCTTTTTTGCTGCTTCTGCTTTTTCATTTCCTTCTGATAGTAATTGATCAATCCGTGTTGTGCGTACCTTTATCATTGCAAATTCTGAAGAAACAAAAAATGCTGTAAAAGCAATTAGAATAGCAATTAAAGCTATATTCATTCCAATCATTTAACACCTCACAAGGGTAAGGTTGCCACCTCACTTAAAAAATCTCTGTGCTTTCATTATATCCGCTAGTTCCACTTTCTACTTTACCGTTTACCAATAATATTACCTAATATTATTTCAAAAAAAGTATTTGTGAGCAAATATAGAGAACAATTATTTAAAAAAGCTGCCTTTTTTAGGCAGCTAAGGGCTTCAAGTAATCCTTTGAAAGGTCAATTCAGTGGGGCTGGGGTTCCATTCCAGTCACGTACGAGCATACTGTAAACAATAAGATCATGAAAACGTCCATGTAATTGTTCACCGTCTCTAATTTTTCCTTCCCTAACAAAGCCCAGTCTTTCAGGAATAGCCCGGCTTTTTATATTTTTTTCACCGCAGCGGATTTCGACTCGATTTAAGCCTAATTGAAAAAATGCATAATTTAACAAGGCTTGAACGGACCGTGTCATAATTCCATGACCTTCGGCATTTTTAGCAAGATAGTAGCCTATGCTAGTCGTACTATTATGCCAATCCATTTGATGTAAGCCAATTGACCCAACGAGTTCCCCTTTATAAAGGATTCCAACGTTAAACCCATTATTTTCAGCAAATTGTGTTAACCATAAAGGAATAATAGACTCAAAATGAAAAGGGGAGGTCATATTTTCGATCCATGGCAGCCATTCAAGCAAATGTTCACGGTTTGTATCAATAAGCTGGAAAAGTTTAAGTGAATGTTGAAGCTGAAACAATTGTAACTCAATTTCCTTATCAACCTTTAATGTAAACATGAGACACTCCTGATAAAATTAAATTTTTAGTACATCATATGCGTCATTGTTTAGGAAGGTTTAAAGGGAGGAAATATAAAAATAGGGCTGACTCTTATGAGTCAGCCTCTTCTGTACATATCATTTAAATAGCGTCAATCACCATTGCTTCCGGGTACAGGAAGGGTGATTGAAAATGTGGTTTTTTCGGGTGTGGAGTGACAGGATAATTCACCTTTATGTTTCTCGATAATTTCTTTACACACAAACAAGCCGAGGCCTGTTCCAAGTTTTTTTGTGGTAAAGAAAGGCTCGAAAATAGTCTTTCGTAATTCCGCAGGTATCATCGGTCCATTGTTAGAAATGGTAATTTTAATTTGCCCGTCCTGCTCCAGCCAGCTAATTATTTCAACGGTTGGATTGGGATTTCTGTCATGGTTTAGAACGTCAATAGCATTAAAGATAATATTAATAAAGACCTGCCTTATTTCATCAGCATATCCATTTAATGTCATATCTTCAATTAATTCCTTTGTGATTTTAACTTTTCCGTCCAAAATGCTTGGATAAAGGAAATTTAATACCTCATCAATAAGCTTGTTTAGCTTAAAATAATCCTTCTCCTTCCCGATTAACTCTTTTTTAGATAAAAGCAAGAATTGAGAAATACGGAAATTAAGCTGATCCAGTTCACTTGATATGATATCTAAATATTTCATATTTGGATAATCAGCTTTTAGTAACTGGATAAATCCTTGAATAGAGGTGAGCGGGTTTCTAAACTCATGAATAAAACTGGAAGTCATTTGCCCAAGAAGAGTTAATCGGTCCTGATGGGTAGAGTCAATGACCATTGTCTTTTCTTCAATGATTTTATCTTTGGCTTCTGTAAAATGGGAAACAGCATAGAAAAGAAATTTATCAAAGCAAAAATTAATTTTGTTTATCGATTCTTGTAATTCCCGCCATTCAATTCCTGTTTTACTTAAATAACTGTATAAAACCGTCCTGCCAAGATTGACATTATAAACAAAATCCGCCATGTTAATATCGGCGATTACTCTTTCTTCTGATATTTCAACCGCCAGCCTTTGTATTTTTTCTACAAGCTCTTGTTCCGTAATCCTATGCATATTAAGGATGACATTAAAAAGAGCTTCGCCGTTATCGCGGATTTTCTCTTTATAAGGGTCTCCGTTTGCAATAATAATTAAATGTTCCCATTCCACAATTAAGCTTTCTTTATTCTTTTCAAAGAAAGCAATTAAATCTGTTTGCTTTTCCGTAAACATGCCGTTTTCCCCCTATGTTAATAGAAAACTCCTAACCAAAATAATTCGCTGATATATGGGAAAAATCCTCTATAAAATTGCTAAAAAATTACCTTTCCATTATTTGGCGAAAATACACATCAATTGACATTCGCTCATCTTCATTTTATCGGTTAAACCAAACCTAGTCCAAACGTTTTCTCTAATTAAATCAAATTATGAGAAAACCAAAGATTTTTCGAACTTTTGTCACAAATTTTATGTCCATAATACCTGTATTTAATGTTAAAATGATTTTATAAGAAAGATAATCATTCTCAATTAATAAAAATAAAGGGTGATATACATGTTTGGTTTGTTAAAAGCAGGGGATAAGGGAAAAATTATTGACATATCTCATGTTGGTCACCTTGTTCAAAGACGTTTGCTTGATTTAGGAATTACTGAAGGATCAGAAGTTTGTGTAAAATGTGTGATGCCGTTTGGCGGCCCCATCATGATTGAATCTTGCGGTCAGTGTGTCGGAATACGCCGTAAAGAAGCTGATCAAATTGAGGTGGAGAGACTATAATGGAAATCGCTCTTATTGGAAACCCTAATACTGGGAAAACTTCATTGTTTAATAATCTAACAGGCTCCTATGAGTATGTTGGTAACTGGAGCGGCGTAACCGTAGAAAAGAAGGTTGGGGTTTTTAGAAATAACATTGGCAGATTAATTGATTTGCCGGGTGTTTATACGCTAAACCCGTTATCAAAGGATGAAGGTGTCGTTACTTCCTTCTTTTTAAATGAACCGGTGGATCGATTACTAAATATATTAGACGCTTCACAGTTGGAACGTAATTTACATTTAACACTTCAATTGCTTGAATTTGAAAAACCTGCACTTATTGGTCTAAATATGATAGATGTGGCAAATAATCGCGGGATTCATATCGACGCTCACAAGCTTTGTGAAATACTAGGAGTGCCCGTCGTTCCTGTTGTTGCTAGAAGTGGTAAGGGATGTGATAAACTGGTAGAGGTTATCTCGACAGAATCCTTGCAAACAAAACAAAAAGAACTCATTTTTTATGGGGAAGAAATGGAAGAAGCAATTACAGCGATAACCAGGGAGATTAACGGAAAAACCGAACATTCTTCAAGATGGCTTGCCCTTCAATGGTTTGAAGGAAATGAGTATGTAAAACAATACCTAACAAAAATTGCAGACCCTAAAAAATTGGAAATCATTTATTCTGATTTGGCATCAAAGTTGACCAATCGGCATGGGGGAAAGTCACTTTCAAACTTCATTTATTTAAAAAGAAAAAAAGTTATTGAAAATATTCTTACAGAGGCCATTACAAAAAAGGATGCGATTGTTCCTTTATCAGAAAAAATAGATGGCATAGTAAGTAACCGTTATCTAGGGATGCCGATTTTTCTGCTGCTAATGTACTGTATGTTTATGTTGACATTTGATTGGCTCGGAACTCCTTTATCAGATGCATTAGATTCATTGATAACCGGACCGATAACGGGAATAATTGAAAAAATTCTAAGTTTAGTTCATGCTTCAGGTTTCATTCATGACTTAATTATTCAAGGATTAGTGGCCGGAGTTGGCGGAGTTCTTGTGTTTGTGCCGCAGATTTTTATTTTATTCTTCTTTATATCCTTATTAGAGGATTCCGGATACATGGCTCGCGTCGCGCTGGTAATGGATCGGATTATGGAATCGGTAGGATTAAACGGTAAAGCTTTTATTCCGATGATGATTGGGTTTGGCTGTAACGTGCCAGGAATAATGGCTGCAAGAACAATTGAAACACCGCGTGAACGGTTACTAACCATCCTATTAACACCGTTAATGTCATGTTCAGCCCGCTTACCTGTATACGCATTATTTGTAGGAGGTTTTTTTGCAGGTCATAAAGCATTTATTGTCCTTAGTCTTTATGTTCTCGGTATAGTTGTAGCATTAATACTGGCAAAGATTTTTTCTACCACATTATTAAAATCTGAAACATCATTATTTGTAATCGAGCTTCCGCCATATCGACTCCCTCAGTTTCAGTCGCTATGGAGAAGTACTTGGGATAAAGGGAAAGGATTTGTACGAAAAGCCGGCACATTTATTTTTGCAGGATCTGTCTTTATTTGGCTCTTATCTTATGCAGGTCCAAATGGGTTAAAGGTGGACATGGACCATAGTTATTTAGCGGCGATCGGAAATATTCTTGCTCCAATATTAAAACCAATTGGATTTGGTACATGGCAGGCTGCTGCTTCGTTAATTACAGGATTTTTAGCGAAGGAAGCCATTATCTCTACGATGAATATTATCTATTTTGCACCAAATGATGCTAGCTTACAAGGGTTATTATCAAATTATTATACTCCGCTTGCTGCGTACAGCTTCATGGTTTTCATTCTGTTGTATATTCCGTGTTTGGCAACGGTAGCAACGATCTTGAAAGAAACCGGTTCTAAGAAATGGACAGCTTTTTCGATTGGTTATGCACTGACCATTGCCTATATTCTGAGTTTCGTGATTTATCAGGGTGGTAAGCTGCTCGGACTCGTATAATTCTTAAAAGAGGTGGAATCCATGATTGCCAGCATTGTTATAGGCGTTGCTATTTTTGGTTACGCAGCTTGGGCCTTAGTAAAATTTATTAATAAATCGAAAAAAGGAAAATGTGCTGCATGTGAGCTGAAAAATTCCTGTTCCAGTGAGTGCAGTATCCCTCCACAGTTAAAATAAATTTAAGGAAACGCTGCTATCCTCTTGGGTAGCAGTGTTTATTTTTGATAAAGGTTTAATTACTTTAAAAAGTGGTGAAACTTGTGTAAAATTACACTATACGGGATTGAAGGAAGGGCTTATAGTGACCAGGGATGAAATTATCGTAAAAGTTTCTGAAAAGCTTCGTCTTATACGGACAGAAGCGGGTTATACTCAGGATAAAATGGCAGAAATCATTGGTGTATCAAAGAAAACTCTTGTGCAAATTGAAAAAGGGAGAGTTCTTGCCAACTGGTCTACTGCAGTATCGATATGTGCTCTTTTTAGGGAAACAGAAACCGTACAATTTTTATTTGGAAACGAACCGCTTGAAGTATTGGAAACCGTTGCCCGTGAAGGGATTGATTTCCCTAAAAGCAAAACGCTTGGCGGTCGTATTTGGTGGCGGGCTCTCTCAAAGAAAAATGGGTTTATTCTTCAGCAAAATATCCTAAGTAAACATTTTCGGATTTTAGATGAAAAGCATTACCGAATCTTTAGTAGTTTTGATGAAAAGCTTTCGAAGGTGCGTTTTAAAGAATTGACAAAAAATGATAAATAATGAAACGGGAAAAGGCGGCTTACCGTCTTTTTTTTAAAAGATAAGAAAGTATAAATTTTGACTTCGAGAATTGTCTAGCGCAAGCAGCCCAGCGACTAGTGTACTTCGCTCACCTCCTTACGATAAGTCAACACGAAAAAGCAAAAAACGCGATTCGTGTTTCCTTTATCTCATACGGTGTGCTCCAGTCCTGTCGTGCGCTAAACGGGCGTTTGCGCTTTTCCTATGTTGTCATAAAAACCGGCTATAATTCGAAAATTATTCCAGTGACCATTAAATGAAAATTTGTCTTCCGCATAAATATCCTTACTATGTTGACCAAGTATTAGATGAGGAAATTAACCGATATGGGTTATCCCAGGATGATTTATTAACCGGTGGATACCAAATTTATACAGAACTTGATCAGTCGAAGCAGACGGCGATGGAAAAAACGTATCAAAAGGTAAAGGAGATTAAGCGTAAGGCACGGTGCAAAACGTGTCTTTTTCTTGTAATTAATTTGTCTGAAAAAATGTAAATAACTTTATAATCATTGTATGCTGGAAATTATAAACTAAAATTATAACAATGAACGAAATTCATTTATAATCGTCTAACTTTTAAAGAGAAAAAGAGGGATGATGGGGAAAGAGAGGGCTTTTGCCGAATGGATGAGTTAATAGAAAATGCGAAGGATGGGGATCACCTTGCGTTTGCCATGTTGTTTAGAGAAAATTATCCATTCCTTGTAAAGTATTTAATGAAAATTACAATGAATCCCGATACAGCTGAAGAGTTGGCGCAGGAAACAATGGCGAAATGTGTTCAAAAGATTCATCTTTTTAATGGTCAAAGTAAGTTCTCTACTTGGTTGATTTCGATTGCAACCAATACATACATAGACCAACAGAGAAAGAAAAAAAGAGAAAAAAATTGGCAGGGACAAGAGGAAGTTTATCGAAAGTTAAAATGGCATTTTGAAAGTAGAAATGAAGAATGGAACGATGCGTTGGAGGCACTAGGACGATTGTCAGAGGATGTCCGTATACCAATCATACTAAAACACTATTATGGTTATTCTTACGATGAAATAGGCCGAATGATGAAATTATCTCCCGGAACTGTTAAATCAAGGGTGCACAACGGTATAATGTCTGTCAGAAGGGAGCTGAAACAGGGTGAAGAAACAGAAGGTCATCATACTCGACAACGAACAACTAAATAAAAGGGACTTGAATGCTATTCACAAACTACAAGAGGGATTAAACAAGGTTGATCAATTCCCTGTCTATACTCCTGAGTTACAAAGGTTTGAACAAATGGTTTTACGAGAACAGCAAAATACACGGAAAAAACTCATAAAGGATTTGGTTTTATTTTTACTGATAGCATTTTTCATATTAAGCGGGATTATCCTGTCGCTTTATCAAATGCCCGTCGTTTTTATCCTCCTGCAAATTTTTTCAATTGTATTTTTAGCAATGTATACAGGAGTACGTATTATTAAGAAGGTGAACAACTTATGAGCAAAGATATTACCTTAACCTTGATCATCGTTGTGGTTGCAATATTGTTACTTCAAAGTATTTTTCTATTTTTAGATGCGAGAAAACGAAATTACAACTATTGGCTCTGGGGAATTATTGGTCTTATTCAAGCACCAATGCCGGCTCTTTTTTACTTGATATTTGTTCGTAAAGTTTTTCAAAAAAAGCTTTAGAAAAGAGGGTGCATTTATCATGATGATCGTTACAACTGATTATTTACCAGGCAAGGATATTAAGAAACTATTAGGCTTGGTCAAAGGAAGCACGGTCCAATCAAAACATATTGGCAAGGATTTAATGGCGGGGTTAAAGACCATTGTAGGAGGAGAAATAAAAGAATATACCGATATGTTAAATGAGGCACGTCAAAAGGCGATTGACAGAATGAAGGATGAAGCAATTGAGCTGGGAGCTAATGCGATTATTGCAATGAGATTAGAAACATGCTCTGTTATGCAAGGAGCTTCAGAGATTATCGCCTATGGTACGGCAGTTTGGGTGGAATAATTCTGAAAGTAGTAAAGGGACGAACCAATGGTCTGTCCCTTTATTAATAGGATAACCCTACCCGCGATTCGATAAATTCATCGGAAAAAAGCTGTTGATAAGCGAAGTCTCCTGTATCAAATATGGAGATCGAGGATGGGTTTTCCGGGAGGAAATCCTTGCTGAATCGATAGTTTCCCATCCTTTCGCCCACAGGCAAGTAGGTTGGGCATACAATGGTCCAATCAAGACCGGAATTTTTTAATATCAAATAAGCTATTAAATGTTCTTTGGCATCACGGGTGGTTTTTCGTCTTGATTCAGATGATTGAAAACGATATAAATGCGGTTCCGATCGGGCTTGCAGAATTCCTGCTGTCCCAATAGTAATTATTCTTTTGATGCCTTGCATTTTCATATTTCTTATTATCAATGGCATTGATTCAGAGAGTGTTGTTGTTCCATCTGTATTTAATGCACTTATTACTGCATCCGTTCCAAACATGGTAGCTGCGATATTAGATTCATTTAAAATATTACCATCGAGAATCGATAGCTTAGATTCCGATGGGTTAAGCGAACTTGAATTCCTTACAAGTGCTTTGACTGAATGGTGTTCAGCTAAAAGATTTTCCAGGATAACGGAACCCACTCTACCTGTGGCACCAAAAAGGCAAATGTTCACAAAAAATTCACTTCCTTGTCACTAAAGTGTTATATCCATCTCAAGATTGAGAGCTCCTATTATGATAATTTAAAATTGTTTAAGCATCAAATAATAATTCGGGTGGGAGATAAGTGGCAGAGTATTCAGTCGTTCTTACAATCGGAAGTTTTTTAATCCTTTCTTATTTTATTGGATACATGATTGCTAAAGCATAAACTGCAGACAAATGTTTGCAGTTTTTTTTTTGCAATAGATGCTTAATTCTAACTACCGCCACATAATCATTTGTTAAAAATACGGTGATTGGGAATATATATTGGAGTAAAACAAAATGAAAAGGTGGGCTAGCTAGTGAATTATAGAATTGAAAGGGACACTCTAGGTGAAGTAAAGGTACCCGCAGAAAAATATTGGGGTGCACAGACACAAAGGAGCAGGGAAAATTTCAAAATCGGTATCGAGAAAATTCCTATTGAGGTTGTTTATGCGTTAGCCTATATCAAAAAGGCAGCTGCAATTGTTAATCATCAATTAGGAAAATTAACCAAAACGAAAATGGAAGCTATAAAAAAGGTGTGTGATGAAATTCTTCAAGGGCATTATGACGGGCATTTTCCATTAGCAGTCTGGCAAACAGGAAGTGGAACGCAATCCAACATGAACGTAAATGAGGTCATAGCCAATCGGGCCAACGAAGCGTTAAAAAAAGGGGAAAGCGCCGAAAGTGTTCATCCCAATGATGATGTGAATATGTCACAAAGCTCCAATGATACCTTTCCAACTGCAATGCATATTGCAGCATATATCAAAATAATTGAACATCTCATTCCTTCTGTCCAAGAGTTAAAAAGAACATTGTTGGAAAAGGAAAAGCTTTTTATGGGGATCGTAAAAATCGGCAGGACTCACCTACAGGATGCCACTCCCTTAACATTAGGACAGGAAATAAGCGGATGGAGAGCAATGCTTGAAAAAAGTGAGAAAATGGTTGAGGATGCAGCTGAAAATCTATTGGACTTGGCCATTGGAGGAACTGCAGTGGGAACAGGAATTAATGCTCATCCTCAATTCGGAGACAAAGCGGCAGATCAACTCGAAGAGCTAACGGGATATCCATTCCGTTCTTCTAAGAATAAATTTCATGCACTTACAAGTCATGATGATATTGTTTATGTTCATGGGGCATTAAAAGCATTAGCAGCAGATTTAATGAAAATTGCCAATGATGTACGCTGGCTTGCAAGTGGGCCGCGGAGTGGAATCGGTGAGATTAGTATACCTGCAAATGAACCGGGCAGCTCGATAATGCCTGGAAAGGTGAATCCAACGCAAAGTGAAGCATTAACAATGGTGGTATGCCAAGTTTTTGGAAATGACGCAACAATAGGCTTTGCAGCAAGCCAAGGGAATTTTGAGTTAAATGTTTTTAAACCAGTGATTATTTATAATCTGATCCAATCCATCACGCTCCTTTCTGATAGCATTCACTCATTTAATCATAATTGTGCGAGAGGTATAGAAGCAAACAAAGAAGTAATTAAGGATCATGTAGAAAGGTCATTGATGCTGGTTACTGCCTTGAATCCTCATATTGGTTATGAAAAAGCAGCTGAAATTGCAAAGCTTGCTTTTAAGGAAAATATTACATTAAAAGAGGCAGCTGAAAAAACAGGTTATGTAACTGCCAATCAGTTTGAGGAATGGATTCAACCAGAAAATATGGTTTAATAATTAAAAGCCCCTTCTCAAAAGGAAGGGGCTAAGCCATATTATTTATTTGTATAAATGGGGTGTCTCAAAAATTAACGGGAAAAACCGCCGCCACCAAGTTGTGATTCTGCCATTGCAACAAGGCGTTTTGTAATTTCTCCTCCGACAGAACCATTGGCACGTGAAGTAGTATCTGCACCGAGATTTACGCCGAATTCTGACGCAATTTCATACTTCATTTGATCCAATGCTTGTTGAACGCCAGGTACTACAAGTTGATTAGAGTTGTTGTTACTAGCCATAGTTGAATAACACTCCTCTTAATAAGTTTGGGGTCAGTATGGAATTGAACCATAATGGATTACCATTACCACCTTGGCCTAACCCATATTATCAATGCAACCTTTGATAAATTATTATAAATTGGAGAGAGGTTGTTGCTTTGTACTAACTATTATGTTTTAAAAAAATGGGCTTATTCCAAATACTGATTAGTAATTTATTCCATCACATATGACGTCTAAAGTAACGCAAACTAAAACCATACAATAATTAAAAGGGTGGATAGCGATGCCGATATGTCCGGTATGTAATGGACTCAGAGAAGTATATCTAATATGTACTAACTGTGGAGATCATATGATTGAAAGTGGCAGACTTATGGATTTCTATGATAATTACAGTCCTTATATGGAAATTGACTTAATGAAAATGGAGGATGGATATCTTGAAACAAAATCCGGGCATCAGTGTCCTCATATTTACCGATGTCCTATTTGTCATAAAGAAGAAGTTATTTTCATAAAAGAATGAGGCCGACACCTTCTGTATCAGCCTCATTTTTACTCTATTTATTTATAAATTTTTACTTTGAGAATTGTCTAGCTCCAACGCCCAGCGGCTAATGTACTTCACTCACCTCCTTACGATAAATCAACATCGAATCGCATAAAACGCGATTCGTGTTTCCTTTATCTCATACGGTGCGCTCCAGTCCATACGCCGCTAAACGGGGCGCTTGCGCTTTTCTTACTTTAAGGGCGAATTCGTGATTCTGTATCAACATCAAAGAAGTGTGCTTTATTTAAATCGAATGCCAGATCTACTGTGTCTCCAGGTTTCACATCTGCACGGGAATCAAGCCGGGCAACAAAATCTTGGTCACCAAGAGTTGAATATACCATTAGTTCTGCACCGGTTAATTCGGCAACATCAATTTTAGCAGCAATTTTTGTACCAACAGAAGACTCGATGAAAACTGGCTCATCATGAATATCTTCCGGGCGGACGCCAAGAATAATTGATTTGCCCACATAGCCTTGCTCACGAAGGAATTTCATTTTACCCTCTGGTATAGAAATGGAATTTTTACCGATAACAAATTTACCATCTTCAAGCTTTCCATTAAAGAAGTTCATGGCAGGAGAACCGATGAAGCCGCCAACGAAAACATTTTCCGGCTTTTCATACACTTCTTTAGGCGATCCAACTTGTTGAATGATCCCATCTTTCATAACAACTAATCGGGTTGCCATTGTCATTGCCTCGGTTTGGTCATGGGTAACATAGATGGTTGTTGTATCTAAACGACGGTGAAGCTTGGCAATTTCAGCACGCATCGCAACGCGGAGCTTCGCATCCAGGTTTGACAAAGGTTCATCCATTAAGAATACTTTTGCATCACGGACAATTGCTCGTCCTAGGGCCACACGCTGACGTTGACCGCCAGATAGTGCTTTTGGTTTACGGGCTAAATAGGCTTCAAGACCGAGAATTCTTGCCGCCTCCTGCACACGGCGGTCAATTTCGTCTTTTGGAAACTTGCGAAGCTTTAGACCAAATGCCATATTGTCATAAACCGTCATATGCGGATAAAGAGCATAGTTTTGGAAAACCATTGCAATATCACGGTCTTTAGGTGCTACATCGTTTACTCTTTTGCCATCGATTAAAAAGTCACCTTTTGAGATTTCTTCAAGTCCGGCAATCATTCGTAAAGTTGTTGATTTACCGCATCCGGAGGGTCCGACAAATACAATAAATTCCTTATCCTCAATATGTAGATTGAAGTCTTGAACTGCTGTTACTTTATTATCATAAATCTTATAAATATGATCTAATTTTAATTCAGCCATTTGTAAAACCTCCCTATTATTGTTAATTACAGTTTATATGGAAAGGTTTACAAACTATATAGGCATGTTGCACAAAGTTATTAAGATAACTTTTGGGCATATTGTTATTTTTTCTGTTCCTGTTCAAAAAGTAAACACGCTAAAAAAACGGTAAACGCCCCATAAAAATCTTTTAATTGGATACCCGTTTTCTCGACAAATTTATCGATACGATACTGAAGTGTATTTCGATGAATATATAATTTTTTCGCTGTCATACTTGCATTTAAATTGTTTTCAAGAAAAACCTTAATGGTTGAAAACATTTCCTGATCATCCAAAAATACTTCATTAAGTTCCTGCTTTACCTTGTGTTTTAATTCATCTTGTAGATGATAAGTCAAATAAGCCGGAAAAACTCGCTCAAAAGCAAAATTAAACGTATTGCCAAGATTTTTTTTTCCAAAGTTAAAGTATTCTTTCTCTTGATAAAAATAGGTAGGGAGGTCATGGGAAAGTAAGTGAATTTTGCCAATATAAAACGAAATTTTTATAAAAAAATCACTTTCTATAGTTTCTGACAACGTGATAAATTCTTTTTCTGATAGAGATATTAGCTTTTTCTCTTCAATAATTACTCCTCGATTCACATTTTCCCAGATGATGATTACTTCATCCGTAAAAAAGCCTTTTAATGCAGATTCGATTTCGTTTTGGTTTATTCCGTCGCCTTTAATATGGAACTGAATCATTCGGAAATATGCTTCAGTATTTGACGGGGGAATAGGGCCTTTTAAATATAAAAATTCATACCAGCTTTGTGATCCAGTTTTAAGGGATGATGTCTGCAAGTCAACTAATTCATAGAGTTTTTTAAGAAGATTAAGTTCCTTTTCGCTAATTTCCTTTTTGGGTATTCCAATCCATTCATTCTGTGACTCATCAAAAAAGATAAAAAATTGTTCATAGGAGTGATCGGGTTGTTTGGGAAGCAAAATTGAATTTTCATATAAGGACAATAATTTTCTAAGCATCGTTAAATTCCCCATTATCATAAAAAGTTGGAAGTTTGCTACTATTATAACAATTGCTGCTTCGTTTACACCTAATATCGTTTAAAAATAAAAAAGGCTGAACCGATGAAAATAAGATCAACGGTTCAGCCGGAAATGCAAAGTTACCTTAAGGACATTCGTAAGGGGGTTCTTCTTCAACAAGATCACGGGCTTCTTCAATATTGGTAGTATCATGACGGGCATGAACACTTCCACCTGACATCCCTTCATTAATCATTCGATCGATATCCATATAGGCCCTATCTCTACCCTCATAGACTGAACCCATATTTGTTAGATTTTCTTTTTTATCTTCCATGACTATCAATCCCTTTCCGATTTTCTATAATTAGTTTGTGGAAAGGTTTATATTTCATGCAAAAAGGAAAGATATTCATTCGGAAAATAATGTTATTCGTAGACATGGTAAAGCATAAGTTCATGAACCTGGCTTGTTAATGCATTAATATCTTCTTGCTCAGGAGTATTTGCAGTCCATTCAATTTTTCCGGTTGGGTGATAAATACCGGAAAATCTTTTCTTTTTATAGTAAAAAGAAAAATTCCAGCCGGGAATATTTTTATTGGAAAATAAAGGCTTGAACTGAAAGTGCATTAACATACTGAACATCCCCTTTTGAGTGTTGAGTGTATACCTTTAGAATACCTTGTTTGGGGAATGATTTAAATAAAATTTTCTGTTAATTATTGAAATTTGTTAGCTGTAGAAATAGGCGGCAAAGCCTGGAAATTTTTCTGTCTTCAATTTCCGTTTCATCAAAACTCATTGGTTTTGAATTTACCTCATAAATATAGTAGTGGCCAGAATGGCTAACGCCGGCATCAATTGAGAATTCGCCGAAATAGCCAAATTGATCGGATAATGCTTTTCCGGTATGTTGGACAACGGTTTGGATGAACTGATCATGTGCCTCAGTTTGGAGGAGCTGATAGGGAAGAAGACGGCCGCCTGCAGGTATATGTGTCGTTATTTCTTGTTCCAGTGATTGTCTAATTCCGATCCCGGTTACACTATAGCCATCATTTTCAGCATGGGCTAGAATTCGAAAATCAAATCGATTTCCATCATAATGGGCTGATTTGATTTCTTCCTGCGCTAAGTAGTTAATTTCTTGAAATACCTTTTCCCACTCCTCCCAAAAATGATAAAACGTTTGATAGATTTCGCTTGTGTGGATTCCTTCGAGCTTAACCCGCATATTCTTGCCCAGTTTCATTCGGAAAATTCCTTTTCCTTTTGCGGATTGGGCAGGCTTTAAGTAGATACTTTTATGTTTCCTTAAAAATTGAAAAAGTCCTTTTTTTTGATTTGCTAAGATTGTTTTTGGTAAATGAGTTTTTAGATATGAGTGGTTTTTCATTAAACAATAGAGGTCATATTTATCGATAAAACCCGGGTTGAAAAAAGGGATGTTTTTTTCCCTTAATGTAGAAAAAATTTGTTGGCAATTTACATCTTGTTCTGATTTTCGATATGGAATCCGATTATAAACAAGGTCAGGATAAGGAATTTTGATCTTTATCCACGTATTTTTTACCGGCACGAAAGTAAACCCGTTAATAACTTCAACACCGACACCTTCAGGAGTAAAGATAAAGCTTATTCCATTAAGTGAAATAAGCTTCTTTTGCAGCTCTATAAAAAGGGGAATATTTCCTGCAATTGAACCATTCGGTTTTCGGGATGTCAAAATCCCGATGAGGGGACCAATTTGGTTATTATTTAATCGCATTTCAAAGCTAGCATGCTCTTCTCCGGCCCCTTCCATCTCCAGAGCAATGGCCTTTTTTTCAGCTCCCATTGTGACGACTGTTTCTAAGCCGGTTTGATACCATTTTGCAGATTGGCTGTCATAGTATATTCTCATTTGAACAATTCCTCTGGATGTAAGAGGGATTGTTCAGTAAGAAAAACAGCAAAAGCAATCGATAATTTCCTGGTTAATAAGTCAAAGTCTTTTAGCTCAGGATGGCTGAATATCGATCTGCCCGGTTTGGAATTTGCTTCAAAAAGCCATACATCACCGTTTCGGTCGACCCCTAAATCAAAACCAATTTCACCGATTATGCCTTCCATATTTCGTTCCAAAGCTTTGCTTAAAAGTAGTGCTGCTGTTGTTAGTTTTTCTGTGTATAAAATACAAAGTTCATTAGGGAAGATCTCCTCGAGCGTTCTGATATCACCACCGCTTCTCATATGGGTGGTGACACTACCGGGACCTGCTATTTTTGCAGCAATAGCCGTTACGTGCCAATCGCCTAAATCATCTTTATTTGTATGAATTCGGAAATCAACGGGGCGCGACGCGTTTCGCAGCAAATGTATACCTTGTTGTATCAACATTTTTTCGAGATTTTGATGGGCAAAAACTGATTTAAATAATCCTTCAAGACTTGGAAATTTTCGCAGACGGTTAACGAACCCTTCATCCTGATAACGGCAGTAATATTCGTCTTGATGCTTATCATAAATTATTTGATGGACGCCTAAACCGAGGCTGCCGTTTTTCGGTTTCACATAAACATGCCCATAATTTGAAAGCATTGTTTCAATTAAAGAGAAGGAAGTAAACGGAAAGGTTTCGGGTAGATAGCCTGCAACAGTCGAATCCTGTTGAAGTCTTTCGTTAATATCGAGTTTATTAAAAAATCCCGGGTTGTACCATGGAATAAGATAATCATTTTGCAAGCGGTCTTTCACCCTTTTTAGTTTCGGGTTTCCTTCACTTTTACGATTTGGCAGTCGATCGTATATAACATTTGGAAATGGCACCTCAATCGTTTTCCAATTTTCATCATGAAAAAAATAACCATTAATCGTACCTTGTTCCCAATCTATATGCTGCTCTCCAAAAACAAAAGGCAAGGCACCTACTGTTTTTTTTACAGAAAGCAGCTTTGAAAAAAAGAGCGAGCGTTCGCCGATTGGACGCAGTGGAAATGGGGTGAATCCAGCTGTGAAAATGCCAATAAGCGGTCCGATATTCAGTATTTGATTTTCGATAAATAAATGCAACGGTATATCGAAGTTAGGAAATTGAAGGTCCTCTTGAATGCCTTTGCTAATGACAATCCGATCATTTTTAACCGGGTGGGGAAGGAAGTTAACTTCTATTGATTTTGAACCGAAAGCCAAACGCTTTAATGTTTTGTCTTTGATTATCGCAGGAGGACAAAAAACAACCTGCTGGTCATTTGGAGAAACCTCAATGAGATAGCGTTTTCTCATAATAACGCTTCCTTTCTTGAATACCGGACAGGGAAATGTATTTCCCATAAAGAAGAGGGGCTTGATAGAGCGTCTCCGTTATGTCCGGTTGAGTATGAAATAAGACCTTTCGACCGGGCTTGGAATTCACATCAAGAATCCAGATTGAGCCGTTTTTCGCGATTCCAATATCAACGCCAAGCTCAAATAAGGGCATAAACTCTTTCTCAAGTACATTCGGCAGATTGGTAATAATGTATTCTAATTCATTGCAAATATAATCATATTTTGTTGAGGAAAGTGTAGTTGCCCAGGATGCAAAATTGATTACTGAGCCACCGGCACTTAAATTCGAAAGAAGTCCTCCGGTATTTCCTTTCCGAATTCCTCTGCCTCGCTCGACCCAGGAACCTTGTTCGTTTTTTTGAAGGAGTAATCTAATATCAAAGGGCTGCAGCTCATCATTGGATAATTCAAGATACGGCTGAAGCATATACTTATGCTGATTAATTAGTGTTTGTAACCATTGAATGAGCTTTGCCTCATTCGGAAAAATGCGTGAAATAATATTCTTCTGTTTTTCTGTTTTAACATGATACGTTTTTTCGTTTTTCTTTACGTAATATATACCGTATCCTTGAGAGCCATTTATCGGTTTTAAAATAAGTTTATTTTTTGTTTTTAATTCCTTTAGCACAATACCGCAATTAGTTACTGGTTGGGAAGGAGGTAGGTATGGTGCTAAAATAGAACTCTTTAGAGCGTCATAAAGTTCAAGTTTATTAGGTAAACCATAGCCAAGAAAGGTTATATCATTTCGGCTTTTGAGCCAGGAGACAATGGGAATGCATTGTTTTGAATGTTCATCATCTCCATAAAAGCAACGGTCATAAATGATATCGGGAATTGTAAATTCACTTTCTATCCATTGCAGCCCGATCGGGTCAAATCTCTTACCTTGAACTTGGAGTGAATGTGGATCTATCTTGGAAGGAAGGAAGCGAAAACATTCCATCTCACAGGATTGAGCCCGCCTAGCGATTTCATCAATATAGGAATTTTCGCTATCCATACTTAAAGTCATAATTCCAAAGGTCATCATTTATAATTCCTCCTTTAAAATATCTGTATTAAACGCCAATGCTGTGCAATATTCAATAATGGACTTTGCAGAAGGTCTTATTTTCCCAAGTCCATCCTCGAAGTTTTTGGAGGGTTTCGAGTTTACTTCAATAAGCCAAAGCTTTCCATCTTTCCCGACACCAATGTCGATTCCAAGTTCCCCGGTGATACCGGGTGAATGCTTGCTAATGATGGAAGCAGTTTCGATTGACAGCTCCTTCATATTTGCAATCACTTCGAGCGCTTTCCTTTTATTCATACATGTGGATAATGCATTCAGAGGCTTCAGTATTCTCCCTCCCCTGGCAATATTGGACACGAATTCCTGCTCTGCTGAAATCCTTGCTACAATCGACGTAACTTCCCAGAAATTAAATTGATTTTTATGACATAGCACTCTAAAATCCATTGCACATGATTCGGCAGTAACGAGTGGTATTCCTTGTTGAATAATATAAATTCTATTATGAATAAATGGTTGTATTTGCTGATAAATTTCCTTTAAGGAATATTTTTTTCCAACCTGATCGGCCTTGGATTTAATTGAGGATTGAAAAGAATAGTGGAGATCGTCTTCTTTTTCTATTTTAAAAATATTTCTTCCTTGACTTCCATGGACCGGCTTAATAAAAACAGTCTTATATTTTTGAGCAAATTCATATAGGTTTTCTTCAGAAAAGATTCCCGTCTCGGGAACAAATGATTGGGGATAATCATCTTTGATTAAATGTTCATACACTTCCCATTTAGATAAAAAGCGATTATTAAAAATAGGAATGTTTGATTGATCCAGTTTTTTGCGGAAGTTTTTAAAATGATTATTCTGTTCAAGCCTGCGTGAATGGATACGGTTGTAAACTACATCAGGCAGGGGAAGCTTTGCGGAAATCCACTTCCCATTTTCAAAGTAATATCCCCGGCTCAAATATTCATGATAAGCAAAAACATAGAAGAAACCGCCGTTTTCTGATATTTGTTGGTGAAGCTCTCCGCAAAAGGTATGGACAGAACGGAAGTGCGGATCTTCATTTTCATTTATATGAAAGTCTGTTAATAATCCAATTACCGGACCGAGATAAAGTGTGTGATTTTCAGAATTAAATTTCGCTTGAAATTTATACTTTTGAATAGGGAGACATAACTCTTTTAATATATTCTCAGGGAAATGGATTTCGTAATTGACCGAATCTATTGTTTGGACCTGGAGATAAATGATTTTCTGGCCTAAAGAAATTTTTATTTCCTCGTCTATTTCTAACTGTAAAGCCTGAATTAATGGATTGGATATCTGGATCAGTGAGTCGTTTCTATTGTTTGATTTTCCAGGAACAATCGTTATGGTTGTTAAAGAAACGGACATAATCACTCCTCATTTGCTGTCAATAATTATTAATATATAGGCATAAGCTGATATAGTATCGTATGTAAGGGCGATATGGATGGTGATTTTTATGTTGATTGGAAAGGAGGAAGGAAAGTTTCACATACTATCATTCTGCCCAATGTACGGTTTCATTAAGGTTTAGTGACATTCTCGCAATTAGGCGCATAGTTTGTTATAGTTGTAAAGAATTGTTTATCTAAAAAAGGAGTGTACCTGATGGCAATTAATTTATATGATTCCGCCTATGCATTAGAAAAAGCGATCCGTCAAAGTGACGAGTATACACAATTAAAGCAAATGTATAATGAAGTAAACGCAGATCCTACAGCAAAAAAAATGTTTGATCAATTCCGCCAAATACAAATGAACTTGCAGCAAAAGCAAATGATGGGACAGGAAATTACCCAGGAAGAGGTTCAGAAGGCTCAAAGTACTGTGGCACTTGTTCAGCAGAATGAAAAGATTGCCCATCTTATGCAAGCGGAACAGCGAATGAGTATGATTATCGGAGAATTAAACCAGTTAATAATGAAACCTTTGGAAGAACTTTACGGAAAGATGTGACATAAAATTATTGCTTTCGGTCGAATGTACCGAAGGCTTTTTTATTTATTGAAATAAAATTTTGATCTTTGAGAATTGTCTAGCTTCAGTGCCTAGGGGCTCTAAGGTCTACAGCCAATCCGTCCTGAAGGTTAAAAAGCGACCTTCAATCCGGCTCGTCGTATGCCTGTCGCCCCTGAGCAAGGCGCTTCCGCTTTTCTTTGTACCTGTTCTACAAATGGGCGAAAAATCATAAAAGTGATATTAGGGTAATTTCACCAAGAACAGGGGGCAACATAATGATTTATCGCTTGCTTGCGTTAAATATTGATGGGACGCTGATTCAATCAAACGGAAAGATCCATAAGTCAACAAAGGAAGCTGTTGAATATGTTCAACAAAAAGGTATTTATGTAACACTTGTTACGTCAAGAAGTTTTCCCTCAGCCAGAAAGGTGGCTAGGGCTTTGAAAATAAAGGAACCCATCATTACCCATCAAGGGGCGTTTATTTCAAGTGCCCATGAGAAACCAATTTATGTTAAACGGATAAACGAGGATATTACCTATGATACGATCCGCTTTTTAGAAGCACTGCCATGTCAAATTCGCCTCGTTCATGAGAACTTTTCATTAGCAAATAAGTTTAAGCATGGGTCTAATTTGTTGGCCAAAACGGTCTTTACATCCGGAGATCCTGTTTTTTATTCTCAGCAATTTGTTCCAATACTTAGTGAATATTTACATGACCAACCGGCTACCCCTCCGAAAATTGAAGTTTATTTTGAAGAGAAAAAAGACCTTGAGGATGCGAAGAAAGCTCTGGGTAGAATGTATAGGGAGATTGAAGTAATTGAGTTGGATCGATTACGTTTGGATATCGTTCCGGGCGGTGTTTCAAAACTAAACGGACTAACCTACCTGGGGAATCAGCTTGGTATCCATAGAAAAGAAATGGTGGTAATTGGTGATGGCATTGACGATATTCCACTGATAGAAGCAGTAGGGCTGGGGGTTGCTATGTGGAATGCCAGTTATGAAGTTAAAAGAGCAGCCGATTGGATTACCCGATCTGAAAATGAGAATGGCGTTGCTTATATGGTAAAAGAACATTTCAGGAAACAGCAGCCAATTGAGTTTTTACGAAAGATGAATATTATAAAAAAATGAAACTCGAAGATATCATGGGTAAATGCTCATGATATCTTTATATTTAATGTGAATGATTTCCACTATATTGACCTTGAATTAACGTTTTTGTACACTTAAGGAAGTTTACTTTGAAAAGGTGATATTTTTGAGAATTTCTATTTTAGGGTTAGAGGATGAAAGATTTAAACGGCCTCTTCAGTTGATTGCCAATTTATTTTTTGAAGAATCGCAGATTTCGTGTGCCAAAATGGAGGAAAGCGAGGTACAGATCAATTTTACCTTGGAAGTGAAGGAGAATGTATCTGTTTCTGCGAAGTTGCAGGACAAAATTGGAAATGTCTTCAAATCAAATTACCAAAAAGAAATGGTACCCTTTGATTCCGAAAAGGAACGATTTAAGCAAATAAAAAATGCAGTAGCCCATGTTTATTTAACTGTTTTGCAGGAGTGGACAGGAATTACACAAAAATGGGGAATTTTAACCGGAATCAGGCCTACAAAACTGCTTCACCGTAAAGTACAGGAAGGTATTCCTTTAGCACTTGCCCATCAGCAATTAAAGGATGACTACTTAATTACAGACGAAAAAATAGAGTTGATGCAGCACATTGTTGAGCGTCAGCTTACGGCAGTTCCTGATTTATATTCACTTCAAAAGGAAGTAAGTATTTATATTGGAATACCTTTTTGCCCAACTAAGTGCGCCTACTGTACCTTCCCTGCTTATGCCATTAATGGCCGTCAAGGATCAGTGGATTCATTTTTAGGCGGCCTTCATTATGAAATGAGAAAAATCGGTGAGTGGTTGAAAGAAAAGGGAGTAAGGATCACTACTGTTTACTTTGGCGGCGGTACACCAACAAGTATTACAGCAGGTGAGATGGATATGCTCTATGAAGAGATGTATACATCATTTCCTGATGTTAAGCATATTCGTGAAATTACCGTTGAAGCGGGTCGCCCCGATACTATTACACCGGAGAAATTAGACGTGTTGAAAAAATGGAATATTGATCGGATTAGTATTAATCCGCAATCCTATACGCAAGAAACATTAAAAGCAATCGGCAGGCACCATACAGTTGATGAAACCATTGATAAATATCATTTAGCCCGTGAAATGGGGATGAATAATATCAATATGGATTTAATTATCGGCTTGCCGGGTGAAGGTATACCTGAATTTGCCCATTCACTGGCGGAAACGGAAAAGCTAATGCCGGAATCCCTTACTGTCCATACTTTATCGTTCAAACGGGCTTCTGAAATGACAAAGAATAAGGAAAAGTACAAAGTTGCTGAACGGGACGAAGTTGAAAAAATGATGGAGCTTGCACAAGAGTGGACAAACGAACATGGGTATGTCCCATATTACTTATACCGGCAAAAAAACATTCTTGGCAATCTTGAAAATGTCGGTTACGCAGTTCCAAATCAAGAAAGCATCTACAATATTATGATTATGGAAGAGCAACAAACGATTATCGGACTTGGCTGCGGTGCCGCAAGTAAGTTTATCGAACCTGATACAGGGAAAATCACTCATTTTGCTAATCCAAAGGACCCAAAAACGTATAATGATAGCTTTAAAGCATATACAGAAGACAAAATAAAAATTCTAGATGAATTATTCTCTAAAAAAGGTTCTCCTGCTTAAATCCGGTAGGAGAATTTTTGTTTTTTAAAACTAAATCATTGATGTAATTGATGGTTATATTAAAGCCGGTATATTACTATTTTGTTGTAGAGAAAATTCGTTATATTAAGAAAATTAGTTTTTATTCCTCACATTTCCATATATAATGGTATTGAGAAAAATTATGGGGGGCGTTTTCGGTGTCGATGAATTTTGTTTCTGATAAAGTGAATTTAAGAGTAAACGGACGAGTTGCAACGGTGGAACTGAATAGGCCGGAAGCTTTAAACTCATTGGACCAAGAATTAATTAAGGGTCTTGTCTGCAAACTTAAAGAAATTAGCGATTCTGATGAGATTGATATTGTCGTGTTAACAGGAAAAGGGAGAGCCTTCTCAGCAGGCGGAGATATTAAAACCATGCTTTCCAATACCAATGGAGACGATTTTTTTCCGATTATGGACTGTATTAGTGAGTTGATCGTAACTCTCTATAGTATTCCAAAGCTGACCATAAGTGCAGTTTCAGGTGCGGCAGCAGGTTTGGGATTTAGCCTGGCTTTAGCAACCGACTATATCATTGCCGACAAAACAAGCAAATTAGCAATGAATTTTATAGGAATAGGCTTAATACCTGATGGGGGAGCGCATTTCTTTTTAGAGAAAAGGTTAGGCGAGACAAAGGCAAAGCAAGTTATTTGGGATGGAAAAATGATGAATGCTAATGAGGCATTCCAATTAGGGTTGATTCAAGAAGTAGCAGACGGGATCCTTCAGGAAACGCTCGATGCAAGAATCGCCGATTGGTTAAGCCGTCCTGTCCAAGCAATGATTAAAACAAAAAAGATATTAGCAGAAAAGAATCGGCCGCAGCTGCTAAAAATATTAGAATTAGAAAAATACGGCCAAAGCAAAATGCGCGAAACTATTGACCATAAGGAAGGAATTAGAGCATTTCTTGAGAAAAGGTCACCCAACTTTATTGGTAAATAAAGGATATTTTCGTATAGATTGTGGTTTTTCGTAGGATATGTCTAACTCGTACTAATTAAGGTATCGTGGCATCTATTCGACATTATTTTAATCGTTTTTATACCCAGAAACTTTGCTTTGTACGTCTTTTTTATATTAAAAGCAACAAAGTTTACGAAAAGAGCCTAAATAGAAAACAAAGAAGCAGCGCTTCTTTGTTTTTTAAACTAGTCAAGAGTGAAATAGCAGCAGCTTGCCGCTTGGTGATGTAAAGCGATGCGTTTTCTCTATTAAGTTTTTTTCAGTTAATAGTTTCTCTGCTAATGCTTTAGCGGTATCATCATGTTCAGCTTGAATCGTTTCTTCCAGGATTTTTTCTCCATTAGGCTCAAAGGCTGTTAATTTATAGGTCTTCATCTTGCATTCCCCTTTATTAGAATATTGTTACTATTATTTTTGCATAATTGCTTCAATTGTGCAAAAAAAATTGAAACTAATATATATATAGAACGTACTAAATAAATAAAGGGAGGAATGGAAATGGTTCTAAAGTTAGAGCATGTCACCAAGCGATTTGGACAGTTTACGGCTGTTGAGGATTTATCCTTGGTAATTCCCGAAAAAGAAATGTTTGGATTTTTAGGGGCAAATGGAGCAGGAAAAACGACAACATTCAGGATGATATTAGGTCTGCTTGATCCGAGCGGGGGGGAAATAACCTGGGACGGGCGGCCGATTGATTATTCAACGAGCCATTTGGTCGGCTATCTTCCGGAGGAAAGAGGCTTGTACCCTAAATTAAAGGTAAACGATCAAATCGTCTATCTGGCAAGATTAAGAGGAATGCAAAAGACCGAGGCATTATCAGAATTAAAACTTTGGCTGGAGCGATTTAAAATTCCGGAGTATGAGAGCAAAAAGGTAGAAGAATTATCAAAAGGAAACCAGCAGAAAATCCAATTTATTGCTGCAGTCATACATAAACCAAAATTATTAATACTTGATGAACCATTTAGCGGACTTGACCCGGTTAATGTCGAACTATTAAAGGAAGCAGTCCTATCCTTGAAAGAAAATGGAGCAACCATTGTGTTTTCGAGTCACCGGATGGAGCATGTTGAGGAGATGTGTGAACATCTTTGTATATTGCACAAAGGCAGCCCGGTAGTACATGGGTCGTTAAAAGAAATAAAACGGGCATTTGGAAAAAAGAACCTTGTGATCCATGCTGATTTTCCCTTGGATTCATTAAAAAACTATCCCGGTGTAGTGAAGACTAAATCAACAATGGAGGGTATTCACCTGCAGATTGAAGGAGAGAAAGTGGCAGAACAAATTCTTAAAGAAATCGTGGGGAAAGGCTTTATCCGTAAATTCGCTCTTGAAGAACCTTCTTTAAATGATATTTTTATCGAGAAAGTAGGTAATTCATATGAATAGTTTCAGGATTATATTATTCCATACCTATTTAAACAAATTTAAAACAAAATCCTTTCTTATTACAACTCTACTAACTGTAGTAATCATGTTAGCCTTTACTAATATCAATAGGATCATTGATGCTATTGATAAAAACGGTGGAAAAGACAAAGTTGCCGTTCTTGATGAAACAGGACAGCTTTACGAGCCGCTAAAGAAACAACTTGGAACAGTGAATAAAGAAATGAAACTCACTCTATTTAACGGCAGTGAAAACGATGCCGAAAAAGCAGTTAAAAATGGAGACTTTAAAGGACTTATCCAATTAAGTTTCAATGCCGAGAAGCTCCCGGTGGCTAAATATAAAGCAATGAGTATTGCTGATTCCGGTGTGTATTCTGATCTGCAAACTTCACTCCAGCAAATTAAAACCATGCTTGCTGCATCTCAGATTAACCTAAAACCTGTACAGCTGAAGATGCTTTATGAACCCGTATCTTTTGAGAAGATGGCACTTGAGAAGAATGCAAAAACAGAAGAACAATTAAATCAAGCACGTGGACTGGTATATGTACTTCTATTTATCATTTATTTTGCTGTAATTATGTACGCAAATATGATAGCAATGGAAGTAGCAACAGAAAAGTCATCCAGGGTAATGGAAATATTAATTTCCAGTGTTTCACCTATAAAACAGATGTTTGCAAAAATATTAGGAATTGGACTTTTAAGTCTTACACAGCTTGCTGTATTGTTATCGGTAGGTTATTCATCGATTAAACATAATATGGAATCCTTAAAAGGTGGATTTTTTGATGCTTTCGGATTTAGCAGTATTCCGATGGGAACCATAGTGTATGCTGTTATATTCTTCATATTGGGGTATTTTCTATATGCCACACTTGCAGCATTCCTAGGATCATTAGTCAGCAGAATTGAAGATGTTCAACAGATGATTACACCGATGACGATGCTGGTGGTTGGTGGATTTATGATTGCCATGTTTGGTCTAAACAAGCCTGATTCACCATTTATTACAGTTACCTCCTACATTCCATTCTTTACACCGATGATTATGTTTTTACGGGTTGGTATGCTGTCCATTCCTGTTTGGGAATCTTTAATAGGAATCGGCATACTTGTTGGAACGATTATAATCCTGGCAATATTTGGCGCCCGTGTCTATAGAGGCGGCGTTTTAATGTATGGAAAATCAAATTCCTATAAAGATATTAAAAAAGCGTTGCAATTAACAAAGAATGAATAATGTGGAAAGAGAGACTGATGCTTAAGTGTCAGTCTCTTTTATTATTTTTTTTACTAGAACGTGCATTCGTATTTTAGGAATGATAAAATAAAGAAAAGACATTGAGAGGAATTACTGATGAAACAGATAACTTTTATTCATGCTGCGGATTTACATTTGGACAGCCCTATGGTCGGATTGAAGCACTTGCCTCCAAGCATTTATACAAAAGTAAGGGAAAGCACCTTTACGGCGTTAAAAACGCTCACGGAAACTGCGATTAAACACCGTGTCGATTTTGTTATTTTAGCAGGTGATTTATTTGATGGGGAAGACCGTAGTTTAAGGGCACAATCACGGTTTCGTACGGAAATGCTCAAGCTGTCGGAAAAGGAAATTCCCGTTTATGTCGTTCACGGAAATCATGATCACTTGAATGGAAAGTGGGTTAACCTGAATATGCCTTCGAATGTTCATATTTTTACCAGTGAAGTAGAAACAAAGCTGTTAAAAACAAAAAGTGGTGAAATGATCCATCTTTACGGCTTTAGTTATCCCGAGCGGCATGTTTTCGAGAAGAAAATTGATGAATATAAGAAAAAAAAGGGCGCTGATTTTCATATTGGTCTTCTTCATGGTAATGCGGGAGGGGGGCAAGAACACGATAACTATGCTCCATTTTCAGTGCAGGACCTGTATGAAAAACAATTCGATTATTGGGCCTTAGGCCATATCCATAAAAAGGCGATTCTTTCTGAAATCCCTCCGATTATTTATCCTGGAAACATTCAAGGGAGAAATAAGAAGGAACTTGGAGTAAAAGGCTGTTATCATGTGACGTTAACGGATTTAGAAGCAAAGATGGCCTTCGTCGAAACCTCTGAGGTTGTTTGGGAAGAAGCAACTGTCGATGCCTCAACTGCAAGCAGTTTTCATGATGTATTTCAATTATGCCAAAATAAAATAAATAGTTTTCGAAATGTCAATAAAGGAACGCTACTCACACTTTATTTGGAAAATATCCAATTGGACGATGATCGTGAAAAAAGAACTCTTGATGGGGAACTTTTAGAATTGCTTTTGGAAGGGGAAAAGGACGAAGAATCGTTTGTTTGGATGGTTGATTTGATTGTCTCTGAAAGCTCGCAGATGGACAAGGATCAATTGAAAACGGAAGCAAACTTTTATGCGGAGCTTTTTGAAACCGCAGAACAATATACCGAAATTGGCGAGACATTGGCCCCTTTATATGAGCATCATTTAGGAAGGAAATATTTATCCCAATTAACCGCCTTAGAACAAAAAGAACTCATGCAAAATGCGGAGAAGCTGTTAATAAAATTACTCTATCAATAACAGAAAGGAGGTTTTTTTTTGAAAATTATCGGCATGCACATATACGGATATGGTCAATTAGACAATGTCAAAATAAATAATATACGTGATTTTCAATTATTTTTCGGAGAGAATGAAGCTGGTAAGTCGACGATCATGGCGTTTATTCACGGCATCCTGTTTGGATTTCCAACTAAACAACAATCTGAATTACGCTACGAGCCGAAACATAATACCAAATACGGTGGAAAAATAATTGTTTTGCATGAGGAGCTCGGGTATGCAGTTATTGAACGTGTCAAAGGAAAATCAGCAGGGGATGTAACGGTTTCTTTAGAAGATGGAACAATGGGCGGCGAGGACCTGCTAAAACAAGTATTAGCGGACTTTGATAAAAGTTTATTTCAAGCTGTTTTTTCCTTTAATTTACAGGGGTTGCAAAACATTCATCAAATGAATGGAGAAGAGATTGGTAAATTCCTATTTTCAGCGGGGACATTAGGGACGGAACGATTATCAAAAACGGAAGCAGTGTTGCAGAAAGAATTAGAGGCACGATTTAAGCCCGGTGGAAAGAAGCCTTTGATAAATGAGAAATTACTGGCACTTCAAAGTTTAAATGGCGAATTAAAAAAAGCTTCGGCGAAAAATCAAGAATATGAAGCTCTAATAGAAAAAAAGGAAGGACTTCAACAAGAAATAGTGGAAATTCACGGATTACTGGCGGGGATTAATGATAAGATTGACAAATTGAAAGAGTGGAAGAAAATACAATCATTTGTCAAAGAAGAGAAATGGACAAAAGAAGAAATCGATGGTTTAGGGGAAATTCATTTCCCGACAAGGGGGATTGAGAGAGCAGAAAAACTTAATCAATTAATTCATCCTTATAATGCTCAAGTTTCCAGTATTGCTGACAGAATAAAGAGTTTGAAAAAGGAATTAGAGTCTATTAAGCCGGACCCTGCCTTCCTTAATCACGAGTCAGCGATAGTAACAATTCTTGACAAAATACCGGTTTATGAACAATTAAAGCAAGAGAAGCAGCATTGTGAAATGAAGCTAAAAGAGTTGGAAGATAAGCTTACAACGATTAAAGAAAGACTTCACTTACCTTTAGATGAAGAAGAAATCTTTTCAATTAATACAAATATCTTTATGAAGAACCAAGTGGAGATGGTTTCCAAAAAAGGTCAAAAGCTGATAGAAGTAAAGCAGGAGCTGGAAAATCGTTATCAAGAAGAGAAAAATGCACTGGAAGAGTTCGAAAAAGAGATCCGGGCAGCAGAAAGCCAAATTTTTTCTAAACAGGAAAGGGAAAGGCTTGAATCAGAAGTAAATGGTGGACATGATAAAAAGAGCTTAGAAATAGAATTGGATGCATTAAAAGATAAAATTGAGTTTTACCATCTTGCAACAAAACGGAATAAAGATACAATGGCAAGTCTTAATAATCAAAAAAAGATTCAGTTTTTTACCTTTTTCCTAGTTTTGATTGGACTCGCATTGTATAGTTTTTTGACAAAACAATGGGTTTTGTTATTTTTAAGTTTTCTTGGTTTTATTTTAATTGGCACTCTAATGACTAAAAGTACGGGGCAGCCAAAAGAAAATGAGGTCAATCAAACCCTAAATAGGTTAATAGAAAAAGAAAAACAAATTATTCAAAAGCTTAAATCAGCTGAATATAGAAATATTTCTTTTATTGAGGAACAATTAAAGCAAGATAATCACCGGAGAGAACAGCTGCAAATGTTAAAAATAAAGGTAGAGCAGCAGCATAATCAATATGATAAAGTGATATCAAAATTTGAAGAATGGGAAGCACAGGCTGCCGAGAATAAAGAGAAACTGCTAACAATAAGCCGTGAATTAAACATACCCGAATATATTGCTAAATCGTTTTTACTGGAAGCATTTCAGCTAATTGAACAAAGTAAAACTGTTAGTAGAGAAAAAAGGCAAGTGCTTGACAGGCTTAACCAAATAACTCTCGAACAATCAAAGATTGTAAATGGACTCGAGGTTTTTGCAAATCAATTTTTGCCAAGGGAAAGTTTGGACTTACAAAACACTGCCTATTTATTGAGGACTAAGCTTAAAGAAGAGCATGAAAAGCAAATTAAGTTTCAGGAAAAACGAACGAAACTTACTGACCTGGAAGCTGACCTGCAACAAATAATCAAGGAAAGACAGCATTTACAGGAGGAATTTACTAAGCTTTTAAATGAGGCTAATGTGGAGAATGAACAACAATACTATGAACTTGGTACTAAAGCTGAAAAGCAAGGGAAGTTGGTTGAAAGACTTGAAGATATAAAAAAACAGTTGCAGTATTCAACGTTACATGAAGCTGAAAGGGAAAATCTTCTACAAATTCATAATTGTGATGAAATCATAAATAAATGTAATGATGAAGCTCTAAATTTACAAACTCATTTAAAAAAGCTTCAAGAGGATCAGGCATCGATAAAATATGAAATACAGATTCTCGAAGAGGGCGGCGTCTACTCAAATTTACTCCATCAATTTAAGCAGAAAAAGTTTGAATTGGAAGATGCGGCTAAAGAATGGTCTGTCTATTGTTTAGCTCAAGATTTACTCTTGAAAACCGTAGAAAAATATAAAAAAGTTCATCTGCCCAGGATGCTGGCAAAAGCTGAGGAGTTTTTATTTTTCCTTACAGACGGGAGTTATCATAAGATTCATTTACGGGAGTCAGGGACAGGTTTTTTAATTGAAAGAATGGATCATACCTTATTCGAAGCAAATGAATTAAGTCAAGCTACAACAGAGCAGGTTTACGTTTCCATTCGGCTTGCATTGGCAACAACTCTTTATGAAAAGTATCGTTTTCCGATCATTATCGATGATAGCTTCGTAAATTTTGATTCGAGGCGGACACAAAAAGTCATGGAGCTGCTAAAACAGCTGGATCAAAATCAAATTCTATTTTTCACTTGTCATAGACATTTACTTCAGTATTTTCAAAAGGAGAACATTATTTCCCTTAATAAAGGTATTGTTCAAATTATTTCCTAGAGTGATAGGTCGATATGTTATACTTGAAGTAATGGGAAGGAGCGTTGAAAAGGTATGGGTAAAGGAATTCTTCATTTTGATGTTGGGGAACAGATTGAGTTGTTTCTGCTTATAAAAAGCGCTACTAAGGGAACTGCCAGTAATGGTAAGCCATTTTTGACGCTTATCCTGCAAGATCAAAGCGGTGAGATTGAAGCAAAGCTTTGGGATGCAAATGAAGACGATGAAAAGAGCTATGCAGCACAAAATATAGTAAAAATACTTGGGGATATACAAAATTATCGCGGAAAAAGTCAGCTTAAAATCCGTCAGATACGGCGTACCGGACCAAGTGATGGTGTGAAATTGGATGATTTCTTGGAGACAGCACCCTTAAGCCAGGATGAAATGGCAAGCAGGCTTACGCAGTTTATTTTTGAAATGAAAAATCCAAATATCCAAAGGATTACACGCCATCTAATCAAAAAGCATCAGAAAGCCTTTTTAGAGTTCCCGGCGGCAACGAAAAATCATCATGAGTTTGTATCCGGACTGGCCTACCATGTTGTTAGTATGCTTGATCTTGCGAAGGCAATCGCATCGCTATATCCGAGTCTTGATAAGGACTTGCTTTATGCAGGGGTTATCTTGCATGATATGGGGAAAGTATTGGAATTATCAGGGCCGATTTCGACGGTTTATACCATTGAAGGGAATTTGCTTGGACATATCACGATCATGGTAACTGAAATAGGTAAGGCAGCTGAGGAGCTGGGGATTTTCGGTGAAGAAGTTCTCATCCTGCAACACCTTGTGCTTAGCCATCACGGAAAAGCCGAATGGGGAAGCCCAAAACCGCCATTAATAAAAGAAGCGGAAATTCTTCATTATATAGATAATTTAGATGCAAAAATGAATATGCTTGACCGTGCTTTAGAAAGGGTTAAGCCCGGTGAATTTACTGAGAGAATTTTCGCATTGGATAACCGTTCGTTTTATAAACCAGTTTTTCATAATTAAAAGATAGCCTGCGGGTTATCTTTTTTCTTTTAAAATAGAATATTTTTTCGAAAACTGAATAAGTTGTTATAAAAAGTGGACAACCACTGGAGAGAGGAGCAATAAATATGGCTATTCCTATTTGGGTTTATGCAGTCGTGGTTGGGATTGTTGTTAGTGCACTTATGGCAATAAAAACAGGAAGAGAAGAAAGGCAATTAGAAATGGAGCATATAGAACAAGAGGGTGAAATTTATATTAAACGCCTTGAACGGGAAAAAGAAAGGCGGGATGAAGAGAAGGCTACAGGCGAATAAAGTAAAAAAGGAGGTACTCTATGAGAGTACCTCCTTATCGTTACCATTGATGCAAAAATACATTATTGTCCTGTTGCTGTCGAAGTAGTCTGCGGCTGAAGGGCATTCTGTAGAGCTTTGTCGTCAATTTTTACATTGGCTGCTTTCATTTCACGGTCCATTGCTTTATTGATAATATCAGTGGTTAATTTTGATGATTTCACTTGATATTCAATGTCACTTTTCATTTTATCATAAGGCTGTTTAGCTTTTTCTTTTGTTACTTGGATAATATGATAACCAAATTGTGACTTAATTGGTGCACTAATCTCATTAACTTTTAGAGCATATGCTCCCTTAACAAAATCTGCATCATATTGACCTTGATTTGTTGAATTAATCCAGCCAATGTTTCCTCCTTGTGCAGCTGATCCAGTATCTTTGGAATATTTTTTTGCTACATCTTCAAATTTTGCACCGCCGTCCAGTTGTTTCTTGACATCAAGTGCCGTTTTTTCATCTGCAAGTAGGATATGGCGTACATAAATTTCCGGCTTTAAGTTGGCGTAGTAATCCTTTAATTCTTTATCCGTTACTGTAACATCTTTCATGGCAGCTTTCTCTTGTAGCATACCAAGCTTCATTGTCTTTTTCAGGTCAGCTTCACTTTTATATCCATATTGTGCAAGTGCAGTTTGGAAATTTGTTCCAAGTTGTTCTTTTAATTGAGCAACTTTGTCATTTAATTCCTTATCGGTGACGGTATATTTTTTGGAAAGAACTTTTTCAAAAACAAGCTGTTGTAGGGCTTGGTTACCGTACTTGTCCTTCATTGCGTTGTAAAGATCATTCTGGGTAACATTCCCAGCATTACTTTCTGCTACTTTATCCGAACCGCTTTGACTACATGCACTTAAAGCAATAACACCGCCGGCTAATGTGAGGGCTAATATCCATTTTTTCATGCTGAACCTCTCCTAAACAGTAATTTCTCGGGGACTTCTTGTCCACAACCTTTACTATACCATAAATGGTAACCACTGCAAAAATTTTAACCAGGATATAACTTCAAAAATGTTGGACTTTTCTGTAAAAAAATAAGGTATGTGCCTAGACGAAAAGAATACAGCTTGAATAGTATATGGTAATTAATGATAAAGGAGGTATTACGATGGGACATGGAAATGGCTTTGCTCTAATTGTAGTACTTTTCATATTATTGATTATTGTTGGAGCAGCTTGGCTGTAAACTAACTTACCGAATATGAGGCAAGCTCAAGCTTTAACATATCCGAAGGGAGGGAAATGTATGTCAGGTGCAGTTGGATTCGGTGGTGGAGGATTCGCGTTAGTCGTTGTCCTTTTCATTCTGTTAATTATCATTGGAGCTTCTTGGATCTATTAATAAGCAATCAAAAAGCGATGAGATTTACCTCATCGCTTCTATCTTTTTCTGTTTGTTTGATATTTAGTGATTGTTATACCCATTTTCGTTGCAGATTCATTGCTTGAATTATGTATATAAAATTTCCACGTAGGACGAAATAAGTAAAATAGTGATTAGGACATTAATGGTACGGAAAACTTTATGTTGACGTTCTTCGGGTATCTCTTTTTGAATACAAAGGGAATTGGTCAATTTGTTTACATAAAACAAGATAAAAACAGCAAAGACAATAAAAATGGAGATCATCAACGATTCCCTCCCTTTTGTTCATAGTTATGATAACTACAATATCAAAAATTTTTATAAAAAGATAGTCAAAAAGAATGGAAGAATAGCAGAAAGTTAAAGCAAAGAATGAAAGGCTTTAAAATCTTAAAAAACATCTTGATAAATAAATAAAAAAAAGGTTTACCCCCGGCTCAAAAAGGTAAATAATGTACATATGTAAATGTAAGGTAGAAATGAGGTCCATTTTATGAATGCACATGAATTGTTACAACGAATTAGTCTTCTTGAATACCATCAAAAGCTGCTTTTCAAGATTTTAAACAATCAAAAGCTCGATTTTTATAAGCTTATTATTGAAAATAGAATTTCAGAAGAAGAAGTACAGAAGTTTTTTGATTTATGTGACGAATTGAGCATAAAAATGGAAGAACAAAAAGCGGAAGGCTATGTTTACTTTCATCCGCTTTTTAATGAGTTTTCCACTTCACTTCCATCAAATCTAAATGTTTTTGAGGTAATTCATGCATGTATGAAGCAGCAATTGTTTGAAACGCTTATGCTGGAATTTAGAAAATACCTTTGATGTTAGGCTAATTCTTGTTCGGTTTTTTTCGGCTTCCGAAGCTTTCCGTCCTCTTCAATAAATTCACTTTCTATATTATGGAATGAACGCTCGAATATCTCCATAAAATCATCACCATAAATGTTACGAACAATTGCCATCATTTCAATAATGTCCGGAAACTTTCCGTATAATTCCCGTAATGGCAAGGCGCCGGAAAATACAGCATTTCCGTTAGGCTCATAGGTTTCCATTAGCTGGAGTAATACATCTTCACCCTCTGCAGTCAGCTGAATATACGTATTGCGTTTGTCATTCTCTTTTTTGGAAAATTGAAGTAATCCTCTTTCTTCTAACTTTTTCGAAAAGTTAAACGCTGTTGAAACATGCATAACTCCAAATTTTGCCACATCTGAAATGGAAGCACCGTTTAAATGATAGGCAATCCAAAGTATATGGTGTTCATTAATATTTAAATCAAAAGGCTTTATCCACTGCTGCCAATCTTTTTCAATCGATTTCCACAATGCTTTACTTAGTTGAGCAATTCGTTGAGTAAAAACCATTGCTTCCTTCATCGAATACTGTTTCTCTGACATCCCCATTTTCACCTACTTTTCTATTTCTCTATATTAACATTATGCCAATAAAATAAAAATTAATAAAGATATAAATTTACAAAATTTTTAGAAATTATAATAATTTTTTATTGACTAGCATATAATTCCAATTTAATTTTACTTTTTTATCAAATAATTCCAACATTTTGAAAATTCAATTCATACGATCCTAAGTTTACAATCCCGATGGGGGATTGCTAAGGAATTATAAAGTTGGCAGATAAGTAGGTGCTAAAAGTAAATAATTGTGAATATACAAAGAAAAGAACCCACGGGGGTTCTTTTCTCTTAAGAGGATCCCGATCATTATTTTTGAATGACGGAAGCTGAAGACAATTTTGTTCTTTTCACAATAGATTGAGCAATTGGGTATACAACAATCATGGCAATCGTATTTACTGCAGTTGCAGGCAATACAACTGCTCCGAACAGACCCATAAAAGTACCGCCACCCGGTAATCCAACGATCATAGAGGCAGAGGTTAAAAAGGCCGTTCCGGAAATGATTGTGCCCACTGCAGTCAAAATTGCAACACTTATGATAGAATTCCGAAGCTTTCCTAAAGCTAAAAATAAAGCGAAGAATAATAATGCCGTGACAGGTTTATCAATGATATTCGGAATTTGACCTCCTGGAAAACCTGTCGTTAAAGCAGAAATGATTCCGGTAACAATAGCTACTAATAAAACATTCTTAACTTCAGGAAAAAGAATAATTCCTAAAAACATCATTGTTAACATCATATCAGGCTTCATTCCAAGGAAAACCGGTGGAACTACTGCATGCAAGACTGCCCCAATCCCCACTAATAGTGATAAGGTAACAAGGTTCTTTGTATTCATTTCTCATCTCTCCTCTGCTGGACTCAGCTATTTGTTTCTCCTGCAGTGCGCTCAATGCCTGCAGCGAAAAACTTGAAATTATTATACCATATTAAAATAAAAATAAGGGAGATTTAATTTTCTGCCAATTGTATCTTTCTCATTTTTTATAGATGTTTATTAATGTTTCTTGCCATTTCTTGTAACAATTGAGGTGTATAATCACTCGGGTTGTTTTTCCAAACAGCTCCGAAGCCATCACCTTTGCCATAACGTGGAATTAAATGCATATGGTAGTGGAAAACGGTTTGACCTGCATGTTCACCGTTATTATTAACAGTATTTAAACCAATTGGTTCATATTCTCTTTTTAAAGCATTCGCAATAGATGGAACGACTTCAAATAAATTTCTTGCAATTTCCGGTGTAAGCTCATACAAGTTTTCCTTATGTACCTTCGGGATTACTAACGTATGACCTTTTGTTACCTGGCTGATATCTAAAAAAGCCAGAACATGTTCGTTTTCAAATACTTTAGCAGCTGGAATTTCACCATTGACAATTTTACAAAAAATACAATCGCTCATCTAAATTCACTGCCCTTCCATAGAATTGTTTGTCCGTATTTTACCATATTTACCGATAATAAAGAAGAAAAAGGCAGGATCCGCATGGAATCCTGCCCTCTCGAAGGGGACTTGCTTCAATTAGACGTTCATTTTAGGAGTGTTCTTTGATAAACACCTCATTTTTCGTAGAGTGTTTTTATAAAGAGACATCATTGTTCAAGCTGACCATCCCCTTGTAAGTTTTTATATGTTTTCCCAACTTATAAAAACGGATGACGATCTGCGGTAAACACCTCATTTGCCGTTTATTTTTTACGCTAATAGGAAAGTAAACTTTCTTATTAAGCATAAGTTCAACTGCGCTTCTTTCTAAAGCCCAAAGGGGCTCGTCAATCAGCGAGTTTTTGTTATAAACAGTTGGTGTTACTTGAACTCAAAATGGTTACATGGCACGTTGTGCAAAACAACCATCCCCTTATCTGAAACGATTGAAAGCTTTACTTTTTTGAAAGGAAATTGTCTTTAACAGACACCTCATTTCAAGATTTAGATGAATTTCTTCATCGAAGTAAGTTGTTTCCCCTTCGAATATTATAATGTCCGGTTCCAAAAGAAATATACACGGAAATTTCAAAACTATTTTTATCGAGGACAATTTGTTAAAATGAGAAATAATCATGAAACGGAAGGGCGTTCGAACATGTCGTTATTAACAGTTGAAAATCTTGTTGGAGGATATACAAAGAACCCTGTATTAAAAGATGTATCTTTTGAAGTGAAAGAAAAAGAACTCGTTGGTTTGATTGGCTTAAATGGGGCAGGGAAGAGTACAACCATTAAACATATTATCGGATTGATGGAGCCGCATCGGGGAGCAATTAAAATAAATGGACAAACATTCACTGAAGATAAAGAAGCGTACCGCAGATTGTTCACGTTTGTTCCGGAAACGCCTGTTTTATATGAAGAATTAACATTGGATGAGCATTTAAAATTAACTGCTATGGCTTACGGTCTCGATGAATCAACCTATAAAAAAAGAATTTCTCCGTTGCTGACTGAATTTCGCATGGAAAAACGTCTTAACTGGTTTCCGTCTCATTTTTCAAAAGGGATGAAACAAAAGGTCATGATCATGTGTGCTTTTTTAGTTCAACCAAACCTTTACATCGTCGATGAACCGTTTGTCGGATTAGACCCTTTAGGCATTCAATCACTGCTTGATTTGATGAAAAAAATGAAAGAAAATGGAGCAGGTATTTTAATGTCCACACATATATTGTCTACGGCTGAGAAATATTGTGACCGGTTTATCATTCTGCATGAAGGTAAAATTAGGGCAAAAGGCACTCTAGCTGAACTTAGAGAGCAATTTTTGATGCCAGCAGCATCATTAGACGATTTGTATATTCAATTGACGAAGGAAGAAAATCATGTTTGAGGATAAAACACTTTGGAAAGAACGAGCGACTCGACGTGTAAAGGATTTAAGCAGTTATCTCCGTTATATTTTTAATAGTCACCTTGTCCTCGTCTTGGTATTTTTAATTGGTGCAGGTGCCTATTATTATCAGAATTGGATTAAGTCACTGTCAATTGGATTTCCCGCCGAAATCATAATGGCTATCGTATTTGGTGTTTTATTAACGTACAGTCCGGTTTACAACTTTTTACTCGAAGCAGATCAGATATTTTTGCTGCCCCTTGAAAACAAATTGAAAGGCTATTTTCTGCGTTCAGGAGTAGTGAGTCTTGTCTTTCAGGGATATGTTCTATTACTGCTATTAGCGGTTTTAATGCCGATGTATGCACATATAAGCTCTGATGGGTTTCATTCGTTTTTTACCTTTTTAGTTGTGATATTGGTTATGAAAGCCTGGAATTTGGCCATTAGTTGGAGAATTCATTATTACGTCCAAGCATCAGTTGTTTTATCTGACATGTTCGTCAGATATTTTATCAATTTAGCATTTACCTTTTTATTATTTAAACATGCCGGTATTGTTATCTTATTGCTCATCGTTTTGGTTATGGGATTTTACTATCAGGCATTTTATGTCCGGACAAAAAAAATGGGGCTTAAATGGGATCTATTAATTGACCATGAAGGGAAAAGGGTGTCTTCTTTTTATCGACTTGCGAATTTATTTACAGACGTTCCTAAATTAAAAGAGACTGTGAAAAGGAGAAAAGGGTTGGATCTTTTCATCAGGAGAATTGCTTTTTCGCAAGAAAAGACATATTTATTTTTATTTTCCAGAGCTTTCTTGCGTTCCTCTGATTATTTGGGACTTTTTATTCGTTTAACGATTATCGGTACGATTGCATTGTATTTTCTTTCATTTGGATTAGGACAAGTCATACTCGCTATTCTTTTTTTATATTTAACTGGTTTTCAGCTGTTACCGTTATGGAATCATCATCAAAACAAACTGTGGGTTGACTTATATCCGGTTGCTCTAAAATTTAAAACTGCTGCCTTCCATCATTTGTTAATGGTTATTTTAATAATCCAAACAATCATCTTTACATTATTTATATTCATTAAAGGGGAAATATCCTCTGCAGTCTTGGTATTATTTGCAGGAATAGGTTTTAGTTATCTATTTGTGTATTTTTATAGTAAAAATCGATTAAAAGCAAAAGAGGAAAGAGACTGACCCATTCAAGGAGTTAGTCTCTTTTTTTGAAACCAAAAAGTGGTTATACTCGTAAAAACACTATAAATGATTGAAGAGGGTTGGAGACGATGAATGATTATGAATTAAAGGTTTATGATGAAGTTTCCGAATGGAAGCGAAAAATAACAAAACGTTCAGGAATGATGACTCGATTATCAAAAAAAGCACAAGGGAAAATAAATAACATAATCCCTGAAAAGATTCACCGGGTTATGACCGAAAGCATCAAGGCAATGGTTAAAACGACTTTATTTGGCTCACAAATTACCACAAATAAAAATCAAGCCCACGGCTATACTCTTATAGAACGTGATGAATTGGCGAGAAAGAAAATAGGCATTTATCAGAAGGCGGCATTGGTGGAAGGAGCCGGAACCGGGGCAGGAGGTTTCCTACTGGGTCTTGCTGACTTTCCGTTGCTCCTCACCATTAAAATGAAATTTCTTTTTGAGATGGCTTCAATTTATGGTTTTAATACAAAGGAATATGAAGAAAGGCTTTTTATCCTTCATGTTTTTCAGCTTGCATTTTCCAGTGATGAAACAAGAAGGAAAACCTTAAGCGAAATGGAAAACTGGGCGGATAGGAAACAAATTCTTGTTGAAATGGATTGGCGCCAGTTTCAGCAAGAATACCGAGACTATATTGATTTTGCCAAAATGCTCCAGCTTGTGCCTGGGATTGGGGCGTTTGTCGGGGCATATGCCAATAACAATCTTCTTAAGCATTTAGGTGAAACAGCCATGAATGCTTACCGATTAAGATTATTAAAAAAAGCCCCTGAACTATAGGTTCAGGGTAGAGGATTACTCACTTATATGGATTTGTATTGCTGCAGTGCCAAGCGTTTTCGCGGCAATTAACATGGCTTTTTCATTAATATCAAATTTAGGGTGGTGGTGCGGGGCAGCTGTATCTACACCAAGCGGCTTTGCACCGGTATAAAAAAAGGTGCCCGGAACCTTTTGCAAGTAATAAGCAAAGTCTTCGCCGCCCATCTGCGGTTCGGTTTCCTCGATATATTGAACTTCCGGGACAGACTCAGCGCACAATTTGAGAAATTCTGTTTCTGTTTCATGGTTTACAACAGCAGGATATCCTCTTACAAAGTTAAATTCATAGGAGCTGCTGGCCATATGACATGTTCCTTGGATAACTCTTTCCATTTCCTCTTCAATGAAGTCCCGAAGATCTTCTTTAAAGGTTCTGACCGTCCCTACCAATTTAGCCTTATCAGCAATGACATTAAAGGCATTTTGGGCAGTAAAGGAACCGACAGTGACAACGGCTGAATCTACCGGGTTTACTTTCCTACTAACGATTTGTTGTAAATTTAAAACTAGCTGTGATGCCGTAATAATCGCGTCCTTCGTCTTATGTGGTTGTGCTCCATGTCCTCCTTGCCCTTGAATCTCGATTTCAAATCGGTCTGCTGCGGCCATAATAGGGCCTGTTCGATATTGGATTGTTCCTGTCGGCTCGCTTGCCCATAAATGAGTGCCGAAGATAACATCAACACCATCTAAGCATCCATCCTCAATCATGGATAAAGCTCCACCCGGGGCATATTCTTCAGCATGCTGATGAAAAAAAACATAATTCCCTTCCAGATCTTCCTTAAGCTCATTTAAAGCTTTTGCCAAAATTAGGAGGGTTGCAGTATGTCCATCATGCCCACATGCATGCATCACCCCGGGGACTAATGATTTATAGGGAACTTCCTTTTCATCCTGGATAGGCAAAGCATCAAAATCAGCTCTTAAAGCGACCGTTTTACCAGGTTTTTTGCCATATATCTTTGCCACGACACCATTTCCGCCTACATTCCCCTTTACTTCAATGTTAAGCTCTTCATAAAACGATTGGATCAATTTAGCGGTTTGATATTCTTTAAACGATAATTCTGGATGCTGGTGTAAGTAACGACGGATAGAAACCATTTCTTCATAATATCCATCTAATTTAGTAAATAGTTTGTTTAGCATGAGATCACCTGATTTCATAAGATTTTAAAAATAAAAAGTATTTTCTAATTATTTTAGCACTTTTAAATTAGTATGTAGCTTTTAATTTCAATATTCTTTTTAGTCTATTCGCTCATAGGTTAAAGAGGCTGACATTTTAGTTCAGCCTAATTCTTACTGTTATATTAGAAATATTGCTGAAACTGTTGAAAATACTGCTAATGGAGGCGCTTAGCGAACCGGTGGAGGGGAAATCAAATAAAAAAAGAAATAGAGACAGGGCTCCATTCCTGGGATTTCTAATCAATAATTGTATATTGGCTGACGTAGGATTCACTTGAAAAAATTTTCGGCTGATGATCAATACCTATTTCCTTTTTATTAATGGTTTTTGAAAAAGAATTAAGGTTTTTCGAGTTTTGATAGTCCATTACAGTTTCCCAAATCGTTAGTGTGACATATGTATTTGTTGATAAGGGGCGAAGGGATCTAATGGCAATAAATCCTGGTTCGTTTGAAAGTATTTTTGCTCGATTTTTAAATTCCTGCTCAAATAATGGTCTCCCTTCATCGGTGACGGGGAAGTTATTCATGACAACATAACCATTCCTCTTAAAGTCACCTGCTGAATCAAACACTTCATATTTCCGTGGTTCTTTAAAAACGGTTATTCCGTTTGTTTCGTGTAACAAAAGTGCACCGGAGACATTTGCCATTGTCACCATAGTTTCCGACGGGTACTTTTTTTCAATTCTTTTTAAATAGTCCAATGTTCCGGCTGTAATAAAGATGTTCATGTATAACCACTCCTAGAAAATCATTATAATAGTCATAAATCATCTACTAGTCTATGCATAAACTTATTTATGCATGCTTCTTCCTTGTTTTTGTTAATTTAAACAATTTTTAAAACATAAAAACGACTATTTTTTGACACTTATATTCATTATCTATACACAAATAGGATTAATAGATATAGTGAAGACAGTTCTATGATACTGCCACACCATTGCTGAGAAGTTTTATTTTCCTATTATATATATTAAAATGAAAAAACAGACATGTCCTTGAAAGGTGGATTTATTTAATGACAAGACCGATTAACGATACATTTTTAAAAGCAGCAAGAGGAGAGAGGACAGACTACGTTCCGGTATGGTATATGCGGCAAGCGGGTCGATCGCAGCCTGAATATAGAGAAATAAAAGAAAAGTATTCTTTGTTTGAAATTACCCATCAGCCTGAGCTTTGTGCATATGTAACGCGTCTTCCTGTTGAGAATTACAATGTGGACGCGGCAATTTTATATAAAGATATTATGACACCACTTCCGGCTATTGGTATGGATGTGGAAATAAAAGGCGGAATTGGTCCTGTTATCTCTAATCCTATTCGTTCTCTGGCAGATGTAGAAAAGCTTGGAGAAATTTCCCCGGTGGAAGATGTTCCATATGTTTTGGAAACAATCAAAATATTAACCCAAGAACAATTAAATGTACCATTAATCGGTTTTTCCGGTGCACCGTTTACACTTGCAAGTTATATGATCGAAGGCGGACCATCAAAAAACTACAATAAAACAAAAGCCTTCATGTATTCTGAGCCGAAAGCCTGGTTTGCGTTAATGGATAAACTTGCTGATATGATCATTGTTTATGTAAAATCGCAAATTCAAGCCGGGGCAAAAGCCATTCAGATATTCGATTCTTGGGTAGGGGCTTTAAATGTTGAGGATTACCGTTACTTTATTAAGCCTGTTATGACTAGAATTTTTGCTTCACTAAAAGAGGAGAATGTTCCATTAATTATGTTTGGAGTTGGAGCCAGCCATTTAGCTCTTGAATGGAATGACCTCCCACTTGATGTAGTGGGATTAGATTGGCGTTTGCCGATTAACCAAGCAAGAGAAATTGGCGTTCATAAAACAGTTCAAGGAAACCTTGATCCTGCTATTCTTTTATCACCTTGGGAGGTCATCGAGGAAAAAGCTAAGGCAATTTTAGACCAAGGAATGGCTCAGGACGGTTATATCTTTAATCTAGGTCATGGTGTATTCCCTTCGGTTAATCCGGAAACGTTAAAAAAATTAACTGCCTTTATTCATGAATATTCTGCTTCAAAGCTAAGCCGCTAATCACCCATTTTCCTGTTGAAAGGTGATAAAATTGGGAAAAAGTCCAATTTTTTGGAACAATAATCTAAACAGACTGAAAATGAGGTGCACATAATGACAAAAAAGAAAATGGGTTTACTGGTAATGGCATACGGAACCCCTTATAAAATTGAGGATCTTGATCGATATTATACACATATTCGCCATGGCCGAAAGCCAACAACGGAAATGATTGAAGACCTTCGGAATCGGTATGAAGCAATCGGCGGGATATCACCACTCGCAAAAATCACACTTGAGCAGGCAGAAAAGCTTGAAAAACACCTAAACCAGGTTCAGGATAAGATTGATTTTAGAATGTATCTTGGATTAAAACATATCGAACCATTTATTGAGGACGCAGTCAAAAAAATGCATGAGGACGGAATTCAAGAGGCGGTAAGCATTGTTCTTGCTCCTCATTTTTCCACCTTTAGTGTTAAGTCCTATAATGGACGAGCTATGGAAGAGGCTGAAAAATTAGGTGGACTAAAAATAAATTCCATTGAAAGCTGGTATCAAGAGCCGAAATTTATCGATTATTGGGCTACGAATGTTAAGAAAGTTTATGAACGAATGCCTCAAGAGGAAAGAGATTATTCAATGCTTATCGTTTCTGCCCATAGTTTACCGGAGAAAATTTTACGGTTTGGAGATCCCTATCCTTCCCAACTGAAGGAAACCGCTGATTTAATTGCCGAACAAGCGGGAATAAACCAATATGAAGTCGGCTGGCAAAGTGCAGGAAATACGCCTGAGCCATGGCTGGGCCCGGATGTGCAGGATTTAACAAGGAAATTATTTCAAGAGCAGCAATATAAAGCATTTGTATATGCACCTGTTGGATTTGTTTGTGATCATCTTGAGGTGCTATATGATAATGATGTCGAATGTAAAGCTGTAACAGATGATGTGGGTGCAAGTTATTATCGTCCAGAAATGCCCAATGCAAAAGAAGAATTTATCGATTGCTTGTCCACAGTAATCCTTAAGACGTTAATAGAATGAAATGTGTAAGGAATTAATCAGGAAGAAGGTGAAGCCGGTGGCGGAAGAGAAGCAGAAAATTGCCATAATTGGAGGAGGAATTGCCGGACTAACAGCAGCATTCTACCTTCAAAAAACAGTGCAGGAAAATAAACTTCCGATTGAGATTAAACTCATTGAAGCATCCCACCGTCTGGGAGGTAAAATGCAAACCGTTGTAAGGGACGGTTTTACGATTGAAAGAGGACCGGATTCGTTTTTAGCTCGAAAAACAAGTATTATTAGGCTTGCTAAGGAAGTCGGTATGGAGCAGGAGCTGGTCCATAACTCAACTGGGAAATCATATGTCCTTGTAAATGAGCAGCTATTCTCCATGCCTGGCGGCTCTATAATGGGAATCCCAACCGAAATTGGCCCTTTTATTACTACAGGTTTGTTTTCCCTTCCAGGTAAAATTCGAGCGGCTGCCGATTTTATTTTGCCTAGGTCAGAAAGTGGAAAAGATCAGTCGTTAGGAGAATTTTTTCGAAGAAGATTAGGTGACGAAGTGGTCGATAATTTAATTGAACCTTTATTATCGGGTATCTATGCAGGTGATATTGATCAATTAAGCTTAATGTCCACCTTTCCGCAATTTTATCAAGTGGAACAGAAATATCGAAGCCTTATCATAGGAATGAAAAAATCCACACCTTCTCAGCCGAAAAAGCCTGAAAATGGAGAAAAAGGTAAAGGTGCATTTTTAACGTTTAAAAGTGGTCTTCAGTCATTTGCCGAAGCAATTGAAGCACAATTGGAACCTAATTCTATTCTTCTGGGGCATCGGGTTGAAAAAATATCAAGAATAGATCATAAGTATGAAATTAATCTTAACAATGGTGAATCCCTAAAAGTTGATAGTATTGTTGCAGCAACGCCGCATAAGGTAACCCAATCAATGTTTTCGCAATACAGTTTTTTTGATCCTTTTAAATCGGTTCCTTCAACATCTGTAGCGACAGTAGCATTGGCATTCCCGGAACAGGCTATTAAAAAAGACATCGATGGAACGGGGTTTGTGGTGTCCAGAAACAGTGATTATTCAATTACAGCCTGCACCTGGACACATAAAAAATGGGCTCATTCTACTCCAAAAGGAAAAGTACTACTACGTTGTTATGTAGGGAGAGCAGGAGATGAGGCCATCGTCGATCTATCTGATGACCAAATTGTTAAAATCGTGCTCGATGACTTGAAAAAAACAATGGATATTTCAATGGAGCCAGATTTTGCGATCGTTTCCCGGTGGAAAAATGCAATGCCGCAATATACAGTTGGTCATAAACAACGTCTGGAAACGATTAAGCAACATGTAGCAGCTGAGTTACCGGGAGTATTTTTAGCGGGTGCATCCTATGAAGGAGTCGGCGTTCCGGATTGCATTGACCAAGGAGAAGCAGCCGTAAAGAGCATTTTAGAATATCTCAAATTAAACATATCAAGCAAAGAAGCCATTCCGCTTTAATGGCTTCTTTGTTGTGTTATAAAGTATGATTATCCGGATGGTTTACGCGGTGAATCAACATATTTTGTGTATATTAAGTGTATAGGTTTTTTCGACTTACTGGAGGTGCTGGTTTATGTTACTAACGGTTATTGGCTTTTGGGGTGGATATCCAAAGGTAAATGGGGCGAGTTCGGGATATTTACTTGAACAGGAAGGTTTTCAATTATTAATTGACTGTGGCAGCGGAGTGCTAGCAAAGCTTCAAAATATCCTTCAACCGGAAGAGCTTGATGCTGTGTTGATTTCCCATTATCATCCTGATCACATAGCAGATATTGGTGTCTTGCAGCATGCTAGATTAATTCAAGGATTTTTAGGAAAGGAACTGGCAACACTGCCTTTGTACGGCCATCATTTTGATCAAAAGGAATTTTCTAAGCTTACCTATAAAAAGATTACAAAGGGAATATCTTATGATCCTAATGAGATTCTTACCGTTGGGCCTTTCCAGGTTTCATTCCTCAAAACAGATCATCCTGTTCCGTGTTACGCGATGAGAATAGAGACGGGTGGTAAAGTAGTTGTTTATACTGCTGATAGCTCTTTTAAAGAAGAATTTATAGATTTTAGTAAAGAAGCAGATGTCTTATTGTGTGAATGTAATTTCTATGGTCATCAGAATGGAAAATCAGCAGGGCATATGACGAGTACAGAAGCCGGGATACTGGCGAAAGAGGCAATGGTTAAACAATTAATTCTTACACATCTGCCTCATTACGGAAATATAAGTGATTTAGTTAACGAAGCATCAGGGGAGTTTGCCGGTATAATTAAGCTTGCAGATGAATTTCTATCTATTTCACTATAAGAAGGGAAAACAAAAATGTTATTTATCGATAATAAAGGTATTACAGACCCGCGGATTAACCTTGCTATTGAAGAATATGCATTAAAAAATCTTGAAATAAATGAAACGTATTTATTATTTTACATAAATGAACCATCAATTATTATTGGGAAAAACCAAAATACAATTGAAGAAATAAATACAGATTATGTTGAAAGCAATGGTATTCAGGTTGTGCGCAGATTGTCAGGCGGAGGGGCAGTCTACCATGACCTTGGGAACCTAAATTTCAGTTTTATTACTAAAGATGATGGCGACAGCTTTCATAATTTCCGGAAATTTACCGAGCCGGTAGTCGCCGCTCTTCAAAAATTAGGGGTAAATGCCGAACTAAGCGGGAGAAATGATCTTTTAGCAGAAGGGAAAAAAATTTCCGGAAATGCTCAATTCTCAACAAAGGGCAGAATGTTTAGCCACGGAACGCTATTATACAATTCAGAAATGGAAAATGTCGTATCAGCTTTAAAAGTAAAAAAGGATAAAATTGAATCGAAGGGCATAAAATCGATTCGCAGCCGTGTGGCGAACATTTCCGATTTTCTAAAAAGTAAAATGGAAATAGAAGAGTTCCGTTTCCTTCTCTTAAAAAATATTTTTGATGGGCAAGAAGAAATTCCCGAGTATGTTTTGTCCGAGGAAGATTGGAAAAAGATTCTTCAGCTTTCAAAGGAGAGGTATCAAAACTGGGACTGGAACTATGGCAAATCTCCTAAATTTAATCTTCAGCATTCACACCGGTTCCCTGTCGGTTCGATTGATGTCCGTTTAGAAGTAAACAAAGGAAATATTGAAAATTGTAAAATATACGGTGACTTTTTTGGTGTTGGCGATGTAGGCGAAATTGAGGCCAGGCTAAAGGGCTGCCGCTATGAAAAAAATGAAATCGAAAAAGCTCTATATGATATTGATACAACCCATTATTTTGGAAATGTTTCGAAAGAAGAATTTATAAACTTACTTTATTAATCTATACTAGAGGGTGACTCAAAGGGTAATGGTCTGACCAAAGCTTTTTGGTTTACTCTCTTTTTTCTGAAATTTTAGATATTATGCTTGAATACTTAAATTGCTAGCAATATAATATATTTAGAAAATTATTACGATTTTGTGAATGAACATTCATTCATTAAAGGGAGGGAATCAGATGAATCTTTCATCACAGCTTCACGAAACAGCAAAAGCCCGGGCTAATAAACCTGCCTATTACTTTATGGGCGGATCAAGTTCGTATGCTGAATTGGATGGTGCAATAACCAAATTTGCATCAGGTCTTGAAAAATTAGGGGTTAGGCAAGGCGATCATATCGGGCTATTATTGGGGAATTCTCCTCATTTTATCATCAGCTTATATGGTGCATTGCGGGTAGGAGCAACTGTTATTCCAATTAATCCAATTTACACGGCAGATGAAATTGGCTACATATTGAATAATGGGGATGTTAAGGTCGTGGTAGCTCTCGATATTGCCGTTCCATTAGCAGAAAAAATGCATTCATTCCTGCCGCAAGTGGAGTATTTTGTGATTTGTGAAACCGGACAATTTGAGATGGATAGAATATCTGTGAACCCAAAAATGAAATCGTTTACAAATCTAGTTGCTTCAGGAGATTTGAGTTTCAATGGCCCGGAGCTTCAAAATGATGATGTGGCTCTTATTCTATATACCTCAGGAACCACCGGGAAGCCAAAAGGTGCAATGCTGACGCATAAGAATTTATATAGTAATGCTAAGGATGTTGGCGATTATTTAAAAATTAATGATCAAGACCGGGTAATCACCGCTCTGCCAATGTTTCATGTTTTTTGTTTGACGGTGGCCTTAAATGCACCATTGATGAACGGGGCAACAATGTTAATTGTTCCTAAATTTAGTCCGAAGGAAATTTTCGGTCTTGGAATAGAGTATAAGCCGACGGTTTTTGCCGGCGTACCAACGATGTATAATTTTCTTTTTCAATATCCTGAAGGAAAACCGGAGGATCTTCAAACCTTACGCTTGTGCATTTCAGGTGGGGCATCTATGCCTGTAGCACTCTTAAAGAATTTTGAAAAGAAATTTAATGTTGTAGTTTCAGAAGGGTACGGATTATCCGAAGCATCACCGGTTACATGTTTTAATCCGCTCGATCGTCCGCGCAAGCCGGGTTCGATAGGGACTTCGATCCTCCATGTCGAAAATAAAATTGTAAACGAGGTAGGAGTAGAGGTACCTGTTGGTGAAGTCGGTGAATTAATCGTTCGCGGTCCAAACGTGATGAAAGGTTACTATAAAATGCCTGAAGAATCCTCGGCAACAATCCGTGAAGAATGGCTTTACACAGGGGATTTAGCGAAAGTGGACGCTGATGGATATTTTTATATTGTCGATCGGAAGAAAGATTTAATTTTGGTTGGCGGCTATAATGTGTATCCGCGTGAAGTGGAAGAGGTTCTCTACAACCACCCTGACGTAATTGAAGTGGCCGTTCTGGGAGTACCCGATCCTAACCAAGGTGAAGCAGTAAAAAGTTATGTGGTAAGTAAAAACCCTGAGCTAACAGTGGAATACCTTTTTGAATACTGTAAAGAGCATCTGGCAAAATATAAAATCCCTTCATCGATTGAGTTTTTAAAAGAGCTTCCAAAAAATACTACAGGAAAAATATTAAGAAGAGCATTAAAAGAACTCGTTACAGAGCCTGTTAATAAGTAAGATTCTTTTGATAAAAGGCAGGCCGCAAAGTCTGCCTTTTTTGGAATTAGAAAAATTTTAAACAGGAGAATTTAAATGGGTCAGGTTTTATTGGAGATAAACAAATCTTGTTGTAGTCCCTGCCTCTATTTCAGTCCTTGCTCTTTACACTTATTTTTTATAAGTCGGTAAAAACCGGCTTTTTTCTTACAGATAGTTCTAAAAGCTTGGATATTAACTAAACTAAGTAAGGAGAGGGCTGTACATAAAGGAGGACAAATATCATGGTTAGAAAGATGGGGGTCTATGCGGTTTTGGCCTATGTAATATATGGGTTGTTTTTTTATTGGTATTTATTTTACTTTGCCAATACAAAACTGCCTTTTGAATTTCAAGGGACAAAGGCTGATCCTGCCACCTTTTTGAATGGAAGGGAACTCATGCTGAGTGTGGAATATTCGAAAATAAGGAATCTATTGTTTTTCTTATCAACTCCTTTTGAGTGGCTTTTCTATTTCGTCATTTTATTATTTGGCCTTTCAAAGGTGTTTAAACAATGGGCTGAAAACTCATCGAAATATAAACTGCTGCAAACCGGGATTTATATAATTTGGCTATCTTTTTTTGCCTTTTTGGCGACCTTTCCATTAAGTTATATAAGTTATTCCTTGTCAAAAACGTATCATATTTCTACACAGACCTTTCCTTCCTGGATGAAGGATGAGCTAATTGACTTTTGGATTAATTATGGAACAATGCTGATTATTGTCCCAGTCGTATACTGGCTGATGAAGAAAAGTACAAAACGCTGGTGGTTATACGCCTGGCTTCTTTCAATTCCATTTACCTTGTTTATGATGTTTTTACAACCGGTTGTTATTGACCCGTTATATAATGATTTTTATCCATTAAAGAATAAGGAGCTGGAAACAAAAATTTTAGCAATGGCTACTAAAGCACATATTCCGGCCCAGCATGTATTTGAAGTAAATATGGCTGAAAAAACTAATGCAATGAATGCATATGTAACAGGGATTGGTTCTAATGCAAGGATTGTTCTCTGGGATACTACATTAGACAGACTATCAGATAACCAAATTTTATTTATAATGTCCCATGAAATGGGCCATTATGTTGAAAAACATATTTATTTTGGGATAGCAATTTATTTGTTGCTTTCACTGTTTGGATTATATTTTGTCTATCGGATCATGAATTGGGCAATAAACCGTTTTGGGAAAGAGTTGAAAATATCAGATGCGCGAGACATCCAATCTCTTCCATTATTATTACTGATTATTTCCGTGTTAATGTTCGCATCGAGTCCGCTAACCAACCTAATTTCCCGTTATGAAGAAACAAGAGCGGATCGATATGCTATTAATATGACAAAAAACCCCGAGGCAGCCATTTCATCCTTTCAAGAACTAACCCGTTCAGGGTTAAGTCAAGTGAACCCGCCTTTGTTGGTTAAAATTTTCCGCTATGACCATCCATCAATGCTTGATCGAATTTCGATGCTGGAAGAGTATGAAATTCAACATCGAACGAAATAGGGGAATTGTAAAAAATGGGTTAAAGACGGAATTGCTGTCTTCAGCCTATTTTTATTTAGGTACCGTTAATAGGTTATATGAAAATAACAATTGTAACAAAAACAAAAAACCGTCTTTATGACGGTTTAATAAAAATTTGTTTAAGTACCAAAGCGTTTATTTACTTCCGTAAGCTTACTTGATAACAATAAAAATGCTTTTCTGTCCCGATGGTCAATGGCCAAATCAATTTTTTTTAATAACTTTTCTTTCTCAACTGTTAGTTGAATTTCGGATAGGAGCATGTCGATGTATAAATCCTGGATGAAGTTTTCTTTCCTCTGATTGCGTTTCATGGCACCAATTTTCATTAATTCCGTGTAGGATTTTTCATTCATGAAAATCACCTCTGATGCTTTTTCTTATTATATGGGTTTTTTCGGATAATATCAATTAATTTTTATAATTTTCTGAAAAAATATTATTTGACAGTAACTTGTGAATAAATTCGCAACAATCCCAAAAAAGTAAAGATAAGGAAATTTATAAATGATATGATTAACAAAAGTAAACGAATAGGAGTTGAAAAGGGTGAAGGCAAAGCAGATTGAAGAGTATGAGGTAAATTCATGTACAATGTTTTTAGAACCGGTAGAATATGGAAGTAAAATTTATACACGAATTATTGAGGTAGAGGATGAATTTTTAGCCCCATTTAAACCGCTCGATATCATTAAGAACAGCTGTAATTATTTTGGCTGCGATTACGAAAGTAGAAAAAGAGGAACAAAACTGTTAACTGGTATTAAACGTAAAATTCCGATTGTTATTGAACCAACAAATAGCCTATTCTTTTTTCCAACCACATCACCGAACCGCCAAGAATGTATTTGGATTGCACATGATTATGTTGAGAATTATCGTCGCTCTGACCGTCATCAAACATTGATCAAATTTCAAAATAATAAATCTTACTATTTTCCCGTTTCATACTGTACGATTGATGGGCAAATGGGGAAAACCTCTTCTTTTAAAACCAAGCTAATGCAAAGAATTGAAAAAAATGAGAGGAAGTTATTTTATTTGATGAACAGACAAAGGATAATGAATGCATCAGAAAATTCCCGTGTATACGACAGTAATTAATTCTTGAGTGAATAAAATAATATTGTGCATATTTTAACGGGACAGGTGTTTTTTTAGAAAATAAGACACCATTAATTCTTGAACCTTATTTCGAATCCGTGGATTAAAATAATTATGGTTTTCTTCATAACCTTTATAGATAAACATATACATCGTAAAGGCATCGTCCCGTTTAATTTCAGTAACTTGAAGCTTATTCTTTTTCATATACTGTTTTACCTCAGCCAATTCCTTTTGTATATCCTTCATCGTCTCCTCAATTAGTTCGGAATAAGGCTTTTTTAATTTAAAGAGACTGCTTTCGACTATGGATAAATCCCGGTTTAAGATGATTAATACCATTGGCAAATAGATTGCCTTTTCCATAATATTTCGCTCTTCCTCTGGAATTCTTGTCATATCTCACCGGTTCCTTTCTTATTTATGCGAACGTTTGTTCTTTTATCATACAAAAAATTAACCGAAAAGGCAATATCTCTTCTTATTTAAGCTAACATATAACAAGCGAATATCATAAAAAAACGCAATGCAGATAGCTTGCGTTTTTTTGTATCTATAAAATGAATGCGAAAGTTTTTGATAGAAGGATATTTCATAGGGGAAAATGAATTATAAAGAAACAATGCTCTAAAAAATTCACATATGGATGTAGATATAAAAAACTACCTGGTGGGTGATACAAGAATGAGATCTGAAAAACATCATGTAAATAACAAAAGAAGATGGGTATCAGTGTTACTTGTTTTCCTCGTACTTATTGGTGCAGCTGCTGGTTATACATATTATCAATATAATCAAGGGATTAACCAATCAATAAAGAAGATTAATAAAACAAAGCAGCAAACCAATAAGGTAGTGTACACTTTTGAAGGTAAAAAGGATCAATACGGAGACACAAATATTCTTTTGCTCGGAAGTGATGCCCGGGGGAATGAAAAATCACGGGCAGATACGATCATGATTGCTCACTATAATGAAACGAGAGGAACATATAAATTAACTTCTATAATGAGGGATATCTATATCAACATCCCGGGACATGGAAAGCATAAAGTCAATTCTGCTTTTGCATATGGTGGCCCGGAATTAATGAGACAAACCATTAAAGAAAACTTTGATATTGACCTTCAATATTATGCAATTGTGGATTTTCAGGGATTTGTTCAATTAATTGATGAAGCATTTCCAAAAGGTGTAGAAATTAATGTGGAGAAAAAAATGTCGGAGTATATAGGTGTGACATTGGAACCGGGTCTGCAAAGATTAGATGGAGAACATTTACTTGGTTATGTCCGTTTCCGCCATGATGCAATTGGCGATTTCGGCCGTGTAAAACGGCAGCAGGAAGCATTAAAAGCGGTTGGCAACCAGCTTAAAAGCATAGAAACAATCCCTAAACTTCCGAAATTAATTGGCGTTATTACTCCGTTTATTAATACAAACATGGATACTACCGATATGTTATTTATGGCTAAGGACTTCTTTTCAAAAAATAGAGGAAATGTAGAGACACTAAGGATTCCTATCGACAACAGTTTTACGGATCAGCGAATTAAAGGGGAAGGAGCGGTTCTGGATATCAATCTTGAGAAGAATAAGGAAGCTTTCCTTCAATTTATTAGTAAGTGATCGCATTTAGACTTAATGAATGGACCCGATATAGAAATAAGGATACTTTGTTTTTTGGCAAAAGAATTGAAGTAAGATTGAATAGAAGCATAGAAAATGACGATAATGAGGACATAGATAGAAGATAAATGCGGGAAAAATGGAGGAGATTCTATGAAGATTGAATGGAAAAGAGAAGGAATAGAATGGGCTAAGGCATTTGCTATTGGAATCATTATTTTTACGTTTATTCGTACATTTTTCTTTTCTAATTATGTGGTTGAAGGTGAATCGATGATGCCTACTCTTCAGGACGGAAACAAGCTGGTTGTCAATAAGCTGGGTTATCAGGTTGGAGAATTAAAACGATTTGATGTTATTGTCTTCCACGCGAATGAGAAAGAGGATTTCGTTAAACGCATTATTGGATTGCCCGGAGATAAAATCGAATATCGGAATGATCATTTGTATATAAATGGACATAAATATGAGGAGCCTTTTTTAGATGTATATAAGAAAAAAACACCTGGCGTCAAGTTAACCGGAGACTTTAATTTAAAGGAAATCACTGGTGAAAATACAGTGCCGGAAGGAAAACTATTTGTGCTTGGCGATAACCGCTTAGGGAGCTGGGATAGTCGGCACTTTGGCTTTATTTCTACCAACCAAGTTGTAGGAAAAGTCGATTTACGGTACTGGCCATTGAATGAAGTCAATGTTCATTTTTAAAAAAATATACCTGTAAAGAGCACATAGCCAGTGCTCTTTTTTTGCGCTAAATCTATAGGAATTACCATTTTTGGAGCTAATCTGTTTAGGGGAATCCAAACGTTTGTGCTCTTTTTATGGTAAAATGAGAGATAAAGAGTCTACAAATGGAGTAAAAGAAAAAAGGGGGGGCATGCATGTCATTAAGAATGGTTACCGGACGCTCAGGCAGTGGCAAAACGACGATGTGTATGAATGAAATACGAAATCGTCTCTTAGAAAACCCTGAGGGGAAGCCGATTATTTATATTGTTCCGGAACAGATGACGTTTTTATCTGAATATCGGTTATCAACTGATCTGAAGATTGGCGGTATGATACGGGCACAAGTTTATAGTTTTTCCCGGTTGGCATGGAGAATTCTCCAAGAAACAGGCGGGATAAGCCGCATACATTTAAGCAGTGTCGGGATCAGTATGTTAATCCGCAAAATCATTGATGAACAAAAAGAAAATTTACATTTATTTCAACGTTCTGCCAATAAGAATGGCTTTGTTCAGCAGTTAGAACAAATGATTACTGAATTCAAACGCTATTGCATCAAGCCGGAAGTGCTTAACATGGGACAATCCTCCTCTAAAGCATTAAAGGATAAGTTACATGATTTAGAAATAATATATAAACAATTTGAAGAGGAGGTCTTTGGAAAATATATTGATTCCGAGGACTATTTTCATCTTCTCTCAGAAAAAATATCGTCCTCAACATACTTAAGGGAAGCAGAAATCTATATAGATGGTTTCTATAGTTTTACGCCGCAGGAGTATCATGTTATAACGGAATTATTGAAGCATTGTAAAGCAGTAACCATTGCTATGACAACCGATCAAATGAATTTTGACACAGTTCCTGATGAGCTCGATTTGTTCCGCCTGTCAGGCGAGTCATGTTATACACTATTTGAGATAGCCAAAGCGGAAGGCATAGAAGTGGAGCAGACCATATTGTTAACAGAGCAACAAAAATGGACACACCCTTCATTATCTCACTTAGAGGAAAAATTTGATGCCCGCCCGGCTGAGCGCTTTTCCGGACAAACAGCGATTAATATTTGTCAGGCGGTTAATCGCAGAGCAGAAATAGAAGGAATCGCCCGGGAACTTCGTCATTTGGTTCGAACAAAGGGTTACCGCTACCGTGATATTGCCCTCTTAATCCGAAATGGTGCTGCCTATCATGATCTTGTTGAACCGGTTTTTAATGATTATCAGATTCCTTATTTTATCGATCAGAAAAGGACAATGCTTAATCACCCATTAATAGAATTGATTCGTTCAAGCCTTGAGGTGATTAATTCCTATTGGCGTTATGAACCTGTTTTCCGCGTTATTAAAACAGAGCTTTTATATCCGCTACAGGAAAATCCTGCAGGAATGCGAGAGAAGCTGGATAAGCTTGAAAATTATTGTTTACAGTACGGAATCCAAGGGAGCAAATGGACAGGCAAAAATCGGTGGAGCTATCGACGTATCAGAGGATTAGAATTGGAAGTAAGTACGCAAACCGATGCGGAAAAAGAGATGGAGCAGCAATTAAATGAACTTAGGCTTATGGTCACAGCACCGTTATTAAGATTATCAAGACGTTTAAAAAAAGCAGATAGCGGCAGGAAGTTTTGTGAAGCAATCTATTTATTATTAGAGGAATTGGATATTCCTTCGAAGCTGGAGAAATGGAAAACGGCAGCTGAAGAGAAAGGCAATCTTGTTAGGATGCGAGAGCATGAACAGGTGTGGAATGCGGTTATTGATCTTCTTGATCAATACGTTGAAGTTCTTGGGGACGAGCCGATCTCTTTAAAGGCCTTTGCTGCCATTATAGAAGCAGGATTTGATTCATTACATTTTTCGCTAATCCCGCCTGCACTCGATCAGGTGTTAATTGGTGATCTGGAAAAATCACGATTATTGGATATCAAGGTCTGCTTCGTGGTCGGGGTAAATGAAGGGGTAATGCCTGCAAAAATCTCTGATGAAGGAATTCTGGCAGATGAAGACAGGGAACAGCTTTTAGCAGCAGGAATCAAGGTAGCACCGAGCAGCAGGACACGCATGATGGACGAAAATTTCCTTGCCTATAAAGCCTTGACAACACCGTCAGATATCCTTTTTGTCAGCTATCCGCTCGCAAATGAAGAAGGAAAGGCACTAATACCATCTTCATATATTAAAAGATTAAAAGAGCTGTTTCCGGATGCTTATGAGCATTTATATGTTACAGACCCATCAGAGTTATCAGAAGAGGACCAGTTGAATTTCGTTTCTAATGGAAGGGTGACGATCTCGTACTTAACGGCCCAACTCCAATTGAACCAGCGGAATTATCCGATTTCTAACCTTTGGTGGGATGTTTATAACTATTATCTTGGGAGCCAGTGGAGGGAACAAGCCAAAAAAGTGCTCTCGAGTCTTTTTTATACGAACAAGGCCGTAAAGCTTTCCCGTGAAGTTTCGGATGAACTGTACGGTGAATTAATCCAAGCGAGTGTTTCCAGAATGGAGTTATATAATGGCTGTGCCTTTTCCCATTTTGCCGGGCATGGTTTGAAGCTGCGGGAACGGCAAATTTTCCGCTTGGAAGCCCCGGACATTGGAGAGCTGTTCCATGCAGCCTTGAAGCAAATATCAGATATGGTGAATGAACAAAATATCACGTGGGCAGGTTTAACAAAAAAACAATGTGAAGAGCTTTCGCGGGAAGCGGTCAAAACATTAGCTCCAAAGCTGCAAAATGAAATCCTGCTAAGTTCGGAACGGCATCATTATATTAAACGAAAACTGGAGCAAATCATAACCAGGGCATCTCTCGTACTAAGTGAGCATGCTAAAGTAAGCGGATTTTCACCGATTGGCTTAGAAATAGGATTCGGGTCAAAAGGAAAGCTGCAGCCGCTCAATTTTTCATTGAAAAACGGAAAGAAAATGGAATTAGCGGGGCGAATCGACCGGGTCGATCAGGCAAAGGGTGAAAATGACAATGTCTTTTTACGGGTCATTGATTACAAATCCAGTGAAAAGGATGTTAATTTAGGTGAGGTCTATTATGGTATTGCTCTGCAGATGTTAACTTATCTCGACATTGTCATGACAAATTCAAAAGAATTAGTTGAGCTAAATGCTTCCCCTGCAGGTGTGCTTTATTTTCATGTTCATAATCCAATGATAAGTTCAACAAAATTGCTAACGATGGATGAAATCGAAAAAGAAATAATGAAAAAATTCAAAATGAATGGGTTAATGCTAAGCGATCAAAATGTCATCCGGCTCATGGATCAATCGCTTGATTCAGGTGATTCACAAATAATTTCAGCAGGCATTAATAAAGACGGGAATTTATCAAAACGTTCAAAAGTTGCCAGTATCAATGAATTTGAAGACCTTAGACAGTATGTACGGAATTTGTATAAAAAAACGGGGAACGCCATTATAGACGGAGATGTAGACATTGCTCCCTATAAGTTGAAAAATAAAACACCTTGTACATACTGTGCATATAAATCAGTATGTCAATTTGATGAATCGATTGAAAGTAATCATTACCGAAATTTCCCATCGCAATCGAATGAGCAAATACTTGAATTAATCCGAAAGGAGCTCGCCGAAAATGAGTAATTTTGTGATTCCGCCAAAACCAAAAGATGTTACATGGACAGATGACCAATGGAAAGCAATTGTGGCGAAAAATAAAGATATCCTTGTTGCGGCGGCAGCAGGTTCCGGGAAAACAGCTGTCCTCGTTGAAAGAATCATTCAAAAAATCCTTTCGGCGGAAGATCCAATCGATGTTGACGAATTATTAGTAGTGACGTTCACGAATGCATCGGCAGCAGAAATGCGACATCGAATTGGTGAGGCTTTAGAAAAAGCGATTGATCAAGACCCCGGATCACGCCATTTAAGAAAACAACTAAGCCTGTTAAATAAAGCATCCATTTCAACACTTCACTCTTTTTGTATGGAGGTCATTCGCAAGTATTATTATTTAATCGATGTTGATCCCGGGTTTCGAATTGCCGATACAACAGAGGCACAATTAATCAGAGATGAAGTAATGGATGAGTTGTTCGAAGAGGAATACGGAAAAAAAGACAATGAAGCATTTTTTAAGCTAGTGGATTCCTTTACAAGCGACCGAAGCGATTCAGCCCTTCAGGATATTGTCCGTTCAATCTATGATTTTGCAAGCTCGAATCCATTACCCGAGCACTATTTGCAATCTATCGTATCAATGTATGAAGTTGGTCCAAATACTAAGCTTGAGGATCTTCCGTTTATTCAAGCTCTTTCATTTGATATTGAACTACAATTGGAAGCCGCTAAGGAAATGATTAAGCGAGGATTAGAAATTACAAAGCTGCCGGGCGGTCCTGCTCCAAGAGCGGAAAACTTTTTAGAGGATATAAATGTTATTGATTCTCTCATTTTTGCCCAAAAGGACTCATGGACAACACTTTATCAGGCGATGCAAACCTGGTCTTTCTCACGGGCAAAACAGGTAAAAGGGGATCAGTATGATAAAAATCTTACTGAAAAAGCCCAGAAACTGCGTGATAAAGCTAAGGATAAGATAAAAGGAATTAAAGATGAACTTTTTTTAAGAAAGCCCGAAAGCTTTATAGGTGATATGGAAGAAATGCGGCCGTTGATTGAAACCCTTGTTCAACTAGTCAAAGATTTTTCGGACAGGTTTGAAAAAGCGAAAAGGGAAAAAGGGCTCGTCGACTATGCTGATTTGGAGCATTACTGCCTTGGAATATTGACAACGGGGGTCAATTCATCCGGAGAATTTCTTCCATCGGAAGCAGCGTTATCATACCGAAGTCATTTTAAAGAGGTATTTGTGGATGAGTATCAGGATACGAATATGGTACAAGAAACCATCCTAAAGCTTGTCGCAAAAGAAGATGAAATAAACGGCAACCTGTTCATGGTTGGCGATGTGAAGCAGTCGATCTATCGTTTCCGTTTGGCTGAGCCCAATTTATTTTTAGGAAAGTATAATCGCTTCAAGTTGGATGGTGAACTGTCAGGGCTAAGAATCGACCTGGCTCGAAATTTCCGCAGTCGTAAAGAAGTACTTGATGCGACTAATTATTTGTTCAAACAAATCATGGGTGTTAAGGTCGGGGAAATAGCGTATGATGAAGCGGCAGAATTGCGAGCCGGTGCCGCATACCCTGAGGATGAGCCATATCCTGTTGAGCTATTGCTAATCGATCAAAATAACGATAATCCAAAAACAGCTCAGGAAACTGAATCAGAGACTGCAACAAATTCAGATGAGTTTGATCCGGTTGATTTAGAGAATGCCCAACTCGAAGCGAGGGTAATGGCGGCAAAAATAAAGGAATTGGTTGCAGAAAAAACGCATGTATACAATTCAAAAACGAAGTCGAACAGGCCGTTAATATACCGGGATGTGGTTATTTTACTTCGGTCGATGACTTGGGCACCGCAAATCATGGAGGAATTTAAACAACAGGGGATACCTATTTATGCCAATTTATCAACTGGCTATTTTGAAGCGACTGAGGTAGCGATTATGATGTCGCTATTGCGAGTAATCGATAACCCATTTCAGGATATTCCGTTAGCTTCTGTACTACGTTCACCGATCGTCGGACTTAATGAGGAAGAACTGTCAAAAATCCGCATCCATCAAAAGCGGGGATCCTTTTGGGATGCTGTTACTGCTTTTTGTCGCAGTAAGACGGCTGCAAGCACAGAAGCTTTTTATGAAAAAGTACGTCGTTTTTATGACTCCCTAAAAGATTGGAGAATAATGGCACGACAAGGTTCCTTATCTGAACTAATTTGGGAACTATACCGGGAAACAAAGTTTTATGATTTTGTTGGCGGTTTGCCGGGAGGAAAGCAACGTCAAGCCAATTTAAGAGCATTATACGATCGGGCACGGCAATATGAACAAACATCTTTTCGGGGCTTATTCCGGTTTTTACGCTTTATTGAGAGAATGACCGAAAGAGGCGATGATCTTGGAGCGGCCCGTGCACTCGGTGAACAAGAGGACGTTGTGCGGATTATGACAATCCACAGTAGTAAGGGGCTCGAATTTCCTGTCGTATTTATAGCCGGGTTAGCAAAATCCTTTAACATGACTGATATTCGCGGCTCATTTATGCTTGATAAAGAATTCGGATTTGCTGCAAAATATGTCAATGCCGAAAAAAGAATAGCCTATCCATCCTTACCGCAGCTTGCCTTTAAGCGGAAAAAGAAGATGGAAATGCTTTCAGAGGAAATGCGGGTACTTTATGTAGCCTTAACTCGGGCAAAAGAAAAACTATACCTAATTGGAACAATAAATAATGCCGATAAAACACTAGACCTGTGGAATGAAGTTACCTCCAATTCAGACTGGCTGTTAAAAGATTATGAACGGGCTTCTGCTGTTAGCTTTCTAGATTGGATCGGGCCTGCGATAATCCGTCATCAGGATTGCAGTGTATTGAGGAGAACTGAAATCACTGAGATTCCTGATGAAATATCAGTTCATCCTTCATCATGGAAAATTACCATAATGGATGCTGAATCTATAAAAAAACAAGCAAATGAACAACAAACGGAAGAGGACCACTTTATTGAAAAGGTAAAGAAGGCTGACAAAGTACCAATTGAATCCACATATAAGGATGAAATTAATGCACGCCTTTCATGGGAATATTCCTTTCCGGATGCCGCGTCCTATCGATCCAAACAATCTGTTTCAGAATTAAAACGCCAGCGTGAAATGTCCGATGAACAAAGTGGTACTGACCTCATTCGGAAGTTTAAGAAGTCGATTCTAAAACGCCCTAAGTTTATGCAGGAGAAGTCTTTAAGCCCTGCTGAACGGGGTACCGCTATGCATATGGTGATGCAGCATGTGGATTTGATAAATCCGGTAACTGTAGAAGCGATTGAGGCTCAGTTGCAAGGGATGGTTAACAATGAACTATTAACCCCTGAGCAAGCGGCAGTCATTGATCCAAAAATGATCGTTCAATTCTTTAGGACCGAGCTAGGGAAAAGATATACTAAAGCAAATATAATCAACAGAGAAATTCCATTTACCCTCTCCATGCCGGCAAATGAAGTCTATCCGTCATGGAAGGATGAAGATGAACCAATATTTATCCAAGGGGTTATCGACTGCGTTTTTGAAGATGAAAACGGGCTTGTCTTAATTGATTATAAGTCAGATGGAATAACAGACCGCTTTAAAGGCGGCTTTGAACAGGCAAAGTCAATCTTGGAAGACCGTTACAGGATGCAAATTGATTTATATACAAAAGCCATCGAAAAAATATGGAAAAGAAAAGTGGATGAAAGGTATTTATTTTTCTTTGATGGAGCCCATATATTAAAGCTTGAAAAATAGAAATGCTGAAGCGGTCTTGCCAGGCTTGGCACTGAAGCTAGGCAGAATAAAAAAAATGACATAGACCATTATTGATGGCTATGTCATTTTTTAATTATTTGCTACAATCGGCTGGTCAATCAGATTTGTATCTAGTACATTCGTCCCACTTATACCGTTATTTGCAACAATAATTCCTCCAGTATTAAATCCTCCTGACCCAGAAAAAGTTTTGGCGCTGGTCTTTGGAGAAATATAAACGGTATCGCCGAATTGCACAATTCCTCCGGCCACGGTAATGATTTGTACTGGGCCAATAATCGCTGGCATAACAAACATCCTTTTCCATAAACTAATTGCCTAGTTAGCTTTAAGGTAACATATGCTATTTTCCCTGTCCTTGTTCTTCCTCTTCATGAGGAAGAAGCTGCCGTATATGTTTAATCCTCGTCTCCATTGAAACGTGTTGACTGTTTCCGACATGTAAAATTGATGCCGAAGACATCCCGATAATCCCAATATTATTAACTTTAATAATTGGATTCAAATTTCGGGGAGTATATGCTAAAGATTCAGTGATTGGCTGAAAAGGAATAGGTTCAGTAAATACTGGATAGACTGAAAAATTACCCTCGTTTCCATATTCGATTTCAACCTCCCTTTGAACAGCAATGGCCCGAGATAATCCATTTATGATACAAGAATCCCCAAGTTGTACTGTGGATGCAAAAGATACGATTTTTACGCGTATATCGTCCACGCAAGAAGTACGCTGAAACATGATTAGGTCCCTTCCGATACTAAGGGAACAAATGGGCCAATGATTAACGATTCCGCTGGTGTATCAAAAGTGGACGCTAGCTGAATGGAGTGAGTATCACCCACCATAACTAACGAGGAGCTGGCTACCCCGATGATTTTAATATTGTCCACTATGAGTTCTCTGTTATAGACTTCAAAATTCACTCTTGTTTCATTCCCTTCACATTATCAGGCAAATTATTTAAAAATACAAATACTCCATTTTGTATTTCTTGCGTTAATTGTTCAATGATCGTTTCGTCATCGGTAACCGTATTTTTCCCTGAACGGTCTTGAATGGGGGTAGATTTTAAATGATATTCAATCCTGCTAGGAAGCTGTTTTATAATATCTTGTTTAATAAAAGATAAATAAGATTCATTTGGTTGAATATTTAGTTTAGTTTGGGTATCTTCAATTATTTGTGGTAATTCAGTTTCTAAATACCTGTACATCGTTTCTTCAATTTTCATTGATCGCTGCATTTGTGACTTCGGAGATAATGGGGTGTTTAATGATTGATTCTGTACCGCGAAGTCTTCAATTCCAGATAGGTCGGAAGGATTTAAACCAATGTTTAATGTCCCTTCAAGCGTTTCCACCTTCAATTGATCAAATTTATATTCAATCGTATCGACATGTATGGCTGGCTTTTCTTTCATTTGTTTTAGTTCGTCCCTTATTTTTTGTATGGTCGTTTCCAATGTAACGATTCTCTGCTCCTGTGCTTGAATATGCAATTGCAACCATTGAAGATATTGAGAATAATCCTGATACATTCAATCACCTCACCGTTTGGAATCTCTTTACAGTCCATATCTTTTAACTTTTTGTAGCCCCTAATTTTCCTCCACTGCGGACTGCAGCTTGTAATGGAACTGATGGTGCCAATAATGCAGAGGGCTGACCTACAACTGCTTTTTTTGCTGAGGGAGCAGGTTGTGTAAATCCGCCTGTATTATATAAATATGCAGCAGGTTTGATTATCCCGGCACTGCCAATTTGCAAAACAGAGGAATTGGTAATCCCGCCAATTTTAATAAAGTTAATTTGAATGGACTGCTGTATATAAAAATTCATTTACTAAACCACCCATTCATCAAGCATTAAGAATATTTGCAGAATCAATAATATCCGGATCCGATGTGTTGGTTGAACTTACATCATTTCGGACATTTAAACTTTCACCCGTGTTAAAGGAACCAGCCCCGGAAAAAGTCTTCGCAGTTGAGAATGGCATGATTTTGTATACGTCACCAATATGGAAAATAGAACTGCTCCCAAGAGTTATGACTTGTGCAACTCCAACAATTGCCGGCATAATCAACCACCCTTTTTTCATTTTATCTCTTACATAGTATGTATAGGCGAACCTAATGTGATTAAAATGCCCAAATAAAATATAAGAAGGAAGGTTTGCATTTGTTTTAAGGAGCAATAGAGTTTATTTGAAGAAAAATAAGAATAGTGGTTAAAAATACCTATTAAATTACACTTAAATGATAAAATAGCAGGATATTCGATACAACTGAATCGTTTTATGATAGGAATAAGAGATTAGTAAGTTTAACAGGTACTAAAATCTCGATAAAGGCAAAACTGATGAAAATCAGCGACGCAAAGCTACAGGGGCTAAGGTGTGGTTACACTATGCCAGCCAGTTACCGAAAGATTAGGGTGTGTCATCATTGAGGTATAATGTCTTTGTCAAAACCCCCCTTTCGGTAAAGGAGGGGTTATTTTTATTATGAACCAGGCTAATAAAAAATTTCCCCCTTTTTCAAAGTAGTGAAGTAAGAATAAACAGAAAGGGGGATTTGGGGATGAAATTAATATGCCAATCCCAAGAAAAAAGTATACTAATTAATAGGGATTGGAACAATGTCCTGTCAGAATTTGGCCCGATTTGCCCGCTTTTTTTTGACAAGGATGTTTCGGAAATAATGGTTAATGGTCCAACCCAAGTTTATTGTGAAAGAAAAGGAAAAATAATGTTATCACCCATACATTTTCGGGACAATGACCACGTTATGAGTGTAATCGGAAAAATTGTCTCACGACTCGGAAAAACGATTAACGATCAATATCCTATTTTAGTTACGCGACTTCCTGATGGGTCCCGTTTTAATGCACTTTTCCCACCATTAGCATTAAACAGTCCTACAATTACTATAAGAAAATTTTCAAAAGAGCCTTTTCATATAGAAAATTTAATCAGCTTAGGAACAGTCACCGAGGAAGCGGCTATTTTTCTTAATGCCTGTGTAAAGGCAAGGCTAAATATTATCGTTAGCGGCGGGTCAGGTGCGGGTAAAACAACCCTTCTCAATGTATTATCGAATTTTATACCTGAAGATGAAAAAATTGTAACGATTGAGGATACAGCTGAAATTCAATTGAGGCAGGAACATGTCGTCTCATTACTGTCTTGTCCGCAAAACATTGATGGAAAAGGAACTATTCCCATTAGGAATCTTATAAAGAACTCTTTAAGAATGAAACCTGATCGGATAATTATTGGTGAAGTACGGGGAGAAGAAGCATTAGATATGCTAAAGGCAATGAAGGCAGGACCTGATGGCTCCCTTGTAACTGGTAACTCAAACAGTCCTAATGATATGATTACCCGCCTTGAAACAATGGTGCTTTTAGCTGGAGGGGATTTTCCGGTAAAAGCTATTCGGGAACAAATTTTAGGAACGATTGATGTCATTATTCATCTGTCCCGATTGAAAGACGGATCACGAAAAATAGTCAGTATTACAGAAGTACAAAGAATAGATGGCGAAGTTATCGTCCTTAAAGATATCTTTACCTTTAAACAAGAAGGACTTAGCACAGAAGGGAAAATCATTGGACGTCTTACGCCAACCGGAGTTCGTCCGATATTTATTGAGCGGTTGAAGGTCACTGAAATTCATTTTCCATCATCCGAAATTTAATATGGAATGACAGGGTGAATATACAATAAATCCTTATTCCGTGTGATATAAATCACAAAACACCTTCCCTTTTAACTTTATAATTAATAACAATAAAGGAATATTAAAAGAAGGTGAAGAAAATGGAGTACAAATTCAGGTCTCTTTATACAGAAATAGGTGGACAGGAAACAATCGATAAGCTTGTAAATGCTTTTTATCCGCGAGTATATGCAGATAAGGAATTGCGTCCGTTGTTTGAGGGTGACATGGAAGAGATTAAAAGAAAGCAGCGCATGTTTTTACCGCAATTTTTAGGAGGGCCTGCTCTATATAGCCGGGAATTTGGACCGCCTGCAATGAGAGAGAGACATCTTCCCTTTGAAGTAACACCGAAAAGAGCACAGTGCTGGCTTCGTTGCATGAAAGAAGCGTTTCATGAAATTGGTTTGAATGAAAACCCTGCAGGTCAGGCTTTTTATGATCGTTTGACACAGGTAGCAGGGATTATGGTAAATAGTCCGGATCGTGAATAACTAATTTTTTAATGAATCCTCTTGCATCAAGGTGCAAGGGGATTTGCATTTTAATTTTGAAAAAGTTATTACTTATCCGAGTTTATACCAATTTTGGACACGTTATTATTTCATTTTTATAAGAAGCCTATGATATGATAGTTTTGGCATTTGAATTACAAGGAGGCAACTAAATGATTCACGCACATGTAACGGCATGGTTTCTGGCATTAATTTTATTTGTAATCGCGCTTTTCTTACATAAAAGCGGTAAAGCAAAAGGGTTTAAAATAATCCAGATGATTTTAAGAGTATTATACCTAATCATTATTGCGACAGGTATTGGGTTACTTATGCAAGTTTACCACATTGACTGGAAGTATATTTTAAAGGCCGTCGGCGGGCTTTGGGTAATCGGATTATTCGAAATGATTCTTTCGCGTGTTGCCAAAAATAGAAGAACCTCTGTTTTTTGGGTGCAATTTGTCGTCGCATTTTTACTTGTTTTGTATCTAGGATTTGCTGTATTGCCAATGTCAATTCTTCATCCATAGAATTTTCTTCATAAAAAAAGCTGACGGTCTCGTCAGCCCAGATTGTCGAGAAAGAGTATATTTCTCGGCAATTTTTTAATAATGGATTGGCCCTGCTAACTGACCTGTTGATTTCCGCTCCGGGCACTCGCTTTCCGCGGGGAGGTCCGGGAGCCTCCTCGACTCTTTGGAGCCTGCGTGGTCTCCCGTGACCTCTCTATCCCGCAGGAGTCGAGTGCCCTCCGCTCCAATCAACAGGGTGGCAAATCAACCTAGAGAATTGCAACACACTTTTTCTAACCTGGCTAAGTGTGTCGCAATCTTTTTTATATTTTGGCAGGCTGCTGTAAGGAGAGCCTGTTCACTTGCATTCTTTAATCCCCGTAACCGTCCCCGGCACGCCCGCGGAAAGCGAAGCGCCTAGAGCGCAAATCAACAGACATGTTGCATTAACAATATTATAACAAATTAACGCGGTGAATTGTTAAAGTGACATAAAAAAAATAAAGGCTGTCGAAGGTTTTTCGACAGCCTGAGCTGACGGTTTCGTCAGCCTTTTTTTATGAAATCATTTTTTCAATTACCAGCCTCTTTCCCGTGTTTAAAGTGAATTCAAAACGGTCATTTACCTTCTCGTAATAGCAAAAATGATGTTGGACATTACAAATTACTTCCTGATTGTCAAATACCATAAAATTTACCCCATCTTTTCGATGTTCATCTGATAAAAAAGATAAATGGTTATAACAATAGATGCAATCATAAATGGAAAAATTTAATGAATTCAACGTTGTGACAAATTGGAAAAATGCATCATCATTTACTCCATCTAATAATCTTTCAAGAGAATAAATTAAATGCTTTTTGACCCTGACCAAATCATGGTCGCGAAGCATGGTGGACTCTTTTCCGATGCGGATTTCACCGGTTTCCAAAAATACTCCTTTTTTCCAACGATTCATCCGGAATATCTCGATTTCTTGCTGAAAGAAATCATCTAACATAGTCGCTTCTTCCGTTTCCTCGTCAAAAAATATCCATTGATCATTAATTTGTTCAACAGTACCTTCGTTATAGGCCCTTTGTTGATTGTCGTAAAGTTTTCTTCGTTGCTGTCGATTCATCATAAAACCTCCGTGCCAGATGCTTTCATTCTTCTTTGTAGACATCTTCCTGTAAATTTATAACTTGTTTCTCTTTATTTAGGACAATTAACCATTTAAATTGGGCTGAATACTATAAAAGCATGAAATTAAAAAAGAGATATATTGTTAAAAGAGAGGAGCTTGTATGTGTGCGGAATTTCGGGATGGATAGATTTTAGTAAGGATGTAGAAAATGCAAGGGATACTCTCGCTAAAATGGCTAATACCCTGGCCAAAAGAGGTCCTGACGAAACGAACATCTGGACAGATAAACATGTTGGTTTTGGCCATAAAAGACTGATCGTTGTCGACCCTGAGGGGGGCAGGCAGCCCATGTCCAAACATAAGGAAGGCAATGTATATGCCATTTGTTATAATGGTGAATTATATAATACAGAAGATATCCGTAAAATCCTCCTTACTAAAGGATATTCCTTTAATGGCCATTCTGATACAGAAGTCCTGTTAACTGCCTATATAGAATGGGCGGAAGAATGTGTAAATCATTTGAATGGTATTTATGCATTTGCAATTTGGGATAGCGGTCGGGAGCAAATGTTCATTGGGCGTGATCGTTTAGGTGTTAAACCGTTATTTTTTACTGAACATCATAAAGGAATTATTTTCGCATCGGAAATTAAGGCAATTTTAGCCAATCCTGAAATGAAAACCGAGATTGATTCTGAGGGTCTTGCTGAAATATTTGGCTTAGGGCCATCAAGATCACCGGGTACAGGTATTTTTAAAGGTATAAAAGAACTAAGACCGGCCCATTGCCTTATCTTTTCGAAAAATGGTCTAAAAACTTGGCGTTATTGGAATGTAAAGAGCGATGAGCATAAGGACACTGTTGATGAAACGGCTGAAAAGGTACGTTTTTTAGTGACAGATGCTGTTACGAGACAGCTGGTTTCAGATGTTCCGCTTTGTACGTTCTTATCCGGCGGTCTTGATTCAAGCATTATAACGGCTATTGCGGCAAAAGGATTTTTGGATCAGGGAAAAGGGCAGCTTCATACTTATTCTATTGATTATGAGGGAAATGATCAGTATTTTAAGGCCAATGAATTTCAGCCAAATGCTGATGGTATCTATATTGATATGGTCACTAAAAAGTTTGATACGAAGCACCATAACAAGATCATAAGTCAGCAGCAATTAGCACATGATTTAATTGAGGCCGTCCAAGTTCGAGATTGCCCGGGAATGGCTGATATCGACTCATCATTACTGTGGTTTTGTAAGGAAATTAAAAAGGATTTTGTTGTCAGCCTTTCAGGAGAATGCGCGGACGAGATTTTCGGCGGATATCCATGGTTTCATCGTAAAGACGACTTGGAGCGGCTGGGATTCCCATGGATGCGTTCGGTTACTGAGCGGCAATTTTTATTGAAGCCTCACTGGCGCAATAAATTAAAGTTGAATGAGTATGTAGTTGAAAGGTATAGACAGGCGATTGCTGAAACTCCGAAGTTAGATGGAGAGAGTTTAGAAGAGTCTAAACGGAGAGAACTATTCTATATCAATATGATTTCCTTTATGACCACATTGCTCGATCGAAAGGATCGTATGAGCATGGGTGCCAGCCTTGAGGTCAGGGTACCATTTGCAGATCACAGACTTGTAGAATATGTATGGAATATCCCATGGGATGTAAAAATGTATCGCGGGAGAGAAAAAGGCCTCCTCCGAAAAGCTTTTGAGGGGATCCTGCCCGAGGATGTGCTGTACCGTAAGAAAAGTCCCTATCCAAAAACACATAATCCGGAATATACAATGGCAGTGCAAAAGCTATTGAAAGAAATTTTAACCGATAAGTCCTCTGCATTATATGAATTTTTTGATCAGGATTATTTACAGAATATCGTCGAATCCGGAGGGAATGCATTTAAAGAGCCTTGGTTTGGTCAGCTTATGACAGGACCTCAGCTATTAGCATACTTTGTGCAATTACACGTATGGTTTAAAGATTATAATATTAATATAGTAAATTAACAGAAAAAATACAGTTATTTCAATATTAAATTTGGATTACACAGATAATTAGATTAAAATGAGGTAGGGAAGGGGATTTATCCTCTTCCCTTTTAATGAGGAGGAAATGCAGTGAAAAAAATAATAATATCGCTTTTTTTAATGTCGTTTTTTCTTGTTTCGGCTTTACCTGCGTCAGCAGCGGTGAAAAAAGAAAACCGTTTATGGCAGGATGAATCCATTTATTCGATAATGATCGATCGATTTAATGATGGTGACGTCAAAAATGATGTGGATGTAAATACAAAAAACCCTGTAGCCTATAACGGTGGAGATTTTCAGGGGATAATCGATAAACTTGACTACATACATGATATGGGATTCACAGCAATTCGTCTTACCCCAATTTTTGATAATGCCGTCAATGGGTATCATGGCTATTGGGTGAATGATTTTTATAAAACCGAAGAGCATTTTGGGTCCATCAAGACCTTCCAAAAACTTGTCAATGAAGCACATAAGCGGAAAATGAAGGTATTAATTGATTTTGTCGCCAATAATGTTGCCGAATCTAATCCATGGGTTAATGATTCAAGTAAACAAAATTGGTTTCATCCAAAGAAGGATGTACAGGATGGGAACAATCAGCAAGATCTTGAAAATGGCTGGGTAAACGGTTTGCCGGACCTTAATCAGGACAACCCGGATGTAAAAAAATATTTAATTGATGCCGCAAAATGGTGGATCAAAAAAACTGATATAGACGGTTATAGTCTCCCAGAAGTAAATTACGTTCCTGTAAGCTTTTGGAGCGACTTTTCAAAAGAGGTAAAACAAGAGAAGAAAAACTTTTTCTTATTGGGGGTCATGGATAAGAATACACCGGCGGATTTGAAAAAATATGAGGATGCAGGCATTGACAGCATGTTTAATTATCCGCTTAGCAGTGATTTAAGAGGAGCTTTTGCCAATACAGATCAATCGTTCAGTACCCTTTATTCCGATTCTAAAAGGGATTTGAATCAGAGCAAAAATCCGTATTTATTGGCGAACTTTATGGATAACGAAAATACGGTAAGATTCACCAGGGACATTGTCGACAAAAAACAGTTTCCGGGTGCACGTTGGGAAATGGCCTTAACCTATCTATATACAACCCCAGGAATCCCCGTTGTCTATTACGGCAGTGAAATTGCCTTAAATGGCGGGGATATTCCGGATAACCGCAAACAAATGAATTTCCGGGCTGACAAAGATCTCATTGATTATATTACAAAGCTTGGTGAGTTAAGAAATCAGCTTCCTTCGTTAACGAGAGGGACGTTCGAAATGCTTTATGAAAGAAACGGAATGGCTGTTTATAAACGCTATTATAAAGGGGAAACAGCGATAATTGCGATTAATAATACCGAAAAATCCCAGAATGTTACGTTAACAGATAAACAGATCGAAGGCGGGAAAGAGCTTCGGGGTCTATTTGGCGGCGATCTGGTTCCTAGTAAGAATAATAAATATACGATTATTCTCGATCGCGATAAAGCAGAAATTTATGTACTAGCGAAGAAAGGCGGGTTAAACATACCGCTAATTGTATCGCTGGTAGTTGTGTACCTATTATTTGTTCTATTTCTCATAAAAGTAAAGAAAAGAAAAAAATAACTAAACGCACTGGGGGATATCCTCCAGTGCGTTCCGCAATATTGTGGTTATCCGTTGACGATTTTTCCTCCGTTTACGTGAATCATTTGACCGCTTATATAGGTAGAATCATCAGAGGCGAGGAAAACATAGCTTGGCGCTAATTCGTAAGGCTGCCCCGCTCTTCCCATTGCTGTATTCGAACCAAATGTGGCCACTTGATCTGCCGGAAAAGTTGATGGGATTAACGGAGTCCATATAGGTCCAGGAGCTACCCCGTTTACTCTAATACCTTGCGGTGCAAGTGATTTAGCTAATGAACGGGTAAATGACACAATGGCTCCTTTTGTTGAGGAATAATCCAATAACTGTTCATTTCCTTCATAAGCCGTTATTGATGCCGTGTTAATGATAGATGCTCCAGTTTTTAAAAAGGGAAGAGCCATTTTTGCCATATAAAAATAGGAGAAAATATTTGTTCGAAATGTTTTTTCAAGTTGATTCCTTGTTATATTCAAAAGGCTTTTTTGCGGATGCTGTTCCGCTGCATTGTTCACTAAAATATCTAATTTCCCAAATTCCTTGATCGTTTTATTGGTAATTTCTTTACAATAATCTTCACTGCCGATATCTCCAGAATAAAGTAAGCATCTTCGCCCTTCCGCTTCGATCAGCTGCTTTGTTTCGTCTGCATCCTGATGTTCTTCTAAATAAACAATTGCCACATCAGCGCCTTCTTTGGCAAAATAAATCGCTACTGATTTTCCGATGCCGCTGTCTCCCCCCGTAATAATCGCTGTTTTTCCCACTAATTTCCCGCCCGGTTTATAATTTGGAGCGACAGAAACAGGGCGGGGATTCATTTCACTCTCTATTCCGGGCTGGTGGTTTTGATGCTGCGGTGGAAAGGTTTGCTTCTGTTGATTTTGATTGCTGCTCATTATCGTTGACCTCCAAGTCTAAATTACACTTGTTAGTTTTAGATAAAAAAGTGAAATTATGATACCAGAAACTAGTAAAAAAGACGAAAGGAAAAATCTCCTTTAGCCTAGAGTCTTTTTAACGATAGTTCATGAATTGTACATCAATGGTAAGATCCGCTTCGCGGACTAAGGAAATTATTTTTTGCAAATCGTCACGGTTTTTGCCCGTAACCCGTACCTGATCGTCCTGGACCTGACTTTTAACCTTTACTCCGCTATTTTTAATAATCGTATTAATTTTTTTTGCATTTTCTTTATCAATACCTTGAACAAGCTTTGCTCTTTGACGGACTGTACCGCCGGAGGCTTTCTCGACCTTTCCGTAATCGAGATTTTTGATGGGAATTCCTCTTTTAATCATTTTTCCCAGCAAAACATCTTTAAGCTGATCCATTTTATATTCATCATCTGAAACAAGGACCAGTTCTTCTTTATCAAGCTTAACATCGCTTTTACTCCCTTTAAAATCGTAACGGGTGCCAATTTCTTTCATCGTTAGTGTAATGGCATTTGTGACTTCAGAAAAGTCAACTTTGGATACAATATCAAATGAGCTATCTTTTGACATATCAAAACCTCCGGAGATAATTATTAAATAGTATGTAGAATCTCTTGCCTGCTAAAGTTTCCCTTTATGGCTACATTATAGTAAAATAAATCAGTTCAAACAACTTATTGGAAAAAGCTCCATAAACAAAAAAAGGGGAGTTAACATGTCACTACAAGAACTTATTGGTCAATCAACTACATTAACTGTTGCACGTAAAGCTGATTATGGCTATTTTTTGACAGATGGAACGGAAGATGTATTATTACATAAAAGTGAAACAAACCAAGAATATGAAGACGGAGATTGCGTCGAAGTGTTTCTTTATTTGGATTCCCATGGTAGAACTTCTGCATCAACCACAATACCTGAGGTTGCCATCGGTCGCTATGCTTGGGTAAAAGTTACTGATACAAATCCGGAATTAGGAGTTTTTCTGGATATTGGAATTAATAAGGATATTTTATTAGGAGCTGACGATCTTCCTGTACATAAGTCAGTCTGGCCAAAGGTAGGGGATTTAGTCTATATTACACTTAGGGTAAACCGCAATTATCTTCTTTACGCAAGGCTCGCAAGTGACCAGATCATACAATCAATTTCAACAAAAGCCACTAGATCCGATTTCAACAAAAATGTTCAGGGGCACATATACAGAACAGCAAAGGTAGGAAGCTGGGTCTATACGATTGAGGGATTTAAAGGATTTATACATGAGTCACAAAGACCGCAGGAGCCCCGGTTAGGTGAAAAAGTGGAAGGGCGCATTATTGATGTGAAAGAAGATGGAACTATCAATGTTTCTTTACTCGCTAGAAAAGAGGAAGCACAAGACCTCGACGCAGAGCGAATTTTCGAATATTTAATGAGTAGAAATGGTGCAATGCCTTTTAATGATAAAAGTATGCCGGAAGATATCCAAGAACGATTCGGTTTAAGTAAAGGTGCATTTAAGCGAGCTCTTGGAAAACTGATGAAGGACGGCAAAGCTTATCAAGAAGGCAGCTGGACCTACGCCAAAAAGGAATAGAATAAATTGTACATACTCCTTTTCGAATTGCTTACACTAATGACAGAAACTGATTTTGAAGGGAGTAAGCTAAATGCCGCATACATCAGATAATGATAAAAAAGCAAAAGATAATAATGCACTTCATCATGAAAAAAATATGATGCGCGAAAAAAATCGCCAAGCAGGTAAAAATCAATATTCAAAGAAAACGGATCATAAGTAAAAGCTTTAGCCGATACGCCGAAGCTAGAGAATAAAAACAGAGCTTGGGGTACCCTCGCTCTGTTTTTTGTATAAAAATTTTATGATGGCAGTTGGTTTAAAAAAAAGATAGAAATAGTTCCTGCGCCTGTATGGGCGCCAATAGCAGAACCAATTGAGGAAATATATACCTCTTTCGGATGAAATTCTTCCACAATCATGGCTTTCACTTCCAGGGCCGTTTCTTCATTATCTGCATGACTTATACCGATTATTTGGTCGGATAAATGTGCTCCTCGTTCCTTCATAAGCTCGATTAATCGGCGTAGCACTTTCTTTTTCCCCCGGATCTTTTCAATCGGGACAAGTTTCCCATCTTCGACATTTAAGACTGGCTTAATATTTAATAAACCGCCAAGAAAAGCAGAAGCTTTAGAAACCCGGCCACCTTTTGCCAAATAATCTAAATCCTCAACTGTAAAAAGATGTTCCATATGTTGGACTCTAAAATGAACATCTTTTAGAATCTCCTCTTTGGAAACATTGTTTGCAGCAAGCTTAGCAGCTTCCTTAACAATTAACCCCTGTCCTAGAGAGGCACATTTTGTGTCTACAATCGTTAAATTAAAGCTTGGATATTTTTCCTTAACTTGGTCAAGAATCATAACAGCGGTCTGAAACGTTCCTGAAAGTTCTGAGGAAAATGCTATGTAGATTCCATCTTCATTATTTTCAGCCATTTTCGTGAAGGTTTCTTCAAACAAGAGGGGGGAAGCTTGGGATGTTTTTGGTACACTCCCGCTGCGAATCGCATCATACACAGTTTTCGAATCAATATTTTTAACATCTTCGTATTCCTGCCCATTAACGTGAACCTTTAAAGGGATGAGAGTGACATTGTTTTCAGTATAAAAACTTAGAGGTAAATCGCATGCGCTGTCAGCCAGTATCTTTATTTGCATGAAGCTCACCTGCTTTCAAGCTTTTTAGTTTAGTTTCAGTTTATCGGTTTCAACCTAAAAATACAATTATCTATTCGTTAGTGATATTAAAAAAAGCAATCAATTTGAATCATAAAGGGGATAGCGGAATGCTTTGGCTGCAAACAAAAAAGGTGTTAATTGTTATTATTGGTGCATTGTTAAACGCAATCTCGATGAATTTATTTCTAATACCTGCAAATGTCTATTCAAGTGGATTCACCGGTATCGCTCAATTATTATCAAAAGTATTGAGTGAATATACATCGATAAATATCTCGATGGGTTTTTTATTACTTTTATTGAATATTCCAGTCGCAATATTAGGCTGGAAAAAGGTTGGCAAATCATTCACGATTTTTAGTTTTCTTAGTGTATTACTTTCCTCATTATTTTTGACCCTGATTCCAATAAAAGAGGTTTCACATGATATTCTTCTAAATGCTGTATTCGGAGGAGTAATTCTGGCAGCAGGTGTCGGTATTACATTAAAATGGGGTGCTTCTACGGGTGGTCTTGATATAATTGCCATGGTTTTATCACGTATGAAGGATAAACCGGTCGGTACCTATTTGTTTTTACTAAATGGCATTATTATCGCGACGGCAGGATATCTTTTTGGCTGGGAAAAAGCTTTATACACCCTTGTTACGTTGTACACATCAACTAGAGTCATAGATGCCATTCATACTAGGCATGCCAAACTTACAGCACTAATCATTACAAAAAAAGCCGATGAACTTAAAAAAGCGATTCATGCAAAACTCGTCAGAGGAATTACGATGATTCCCGCAAAGGGAGCATTTTCAAACGAAACAAGAGCTATGATGATGATTGTAATTACCCGTTACGAGCTTTATGATTTGGAAAGAATCATTAAGGAAGTCGATCCTAATGCGTTTACAAATATCATTCAAACAACGGGAGTTTATGGGTTCTTTAGACGTGACTAGAACAAAGATACGGCGGCTATGTTCCTGGCTTACAAGGAGGTCTTTAAATGAGAATTGTATTGTGTGCTTTTATGCTTTTTAATCCTTTCCAAGCAACAGCTTTGTTATCCAATGGTGAAACTAAAAGCAAAAATGATGTTTCGTTTATCCAAGAAGACAGTAATATTTTCAAATCTGTACAGGTTGCAGGTAGTAATGGAAATTATTTAATTACAGGCAAAACAAAACCCTCAAAGGGGAAATTTTATTATTTAGTCGAAGATGGACATGTGGAATATATTAAAGAAACACTGATTCTAATAAAAGAAAAGAACCCGAATTGGCAACCATTCAAAATCCAAATCCGGATCCCCAAAGAAAAATTGCCTAATAATGGTTCATTATTAGTGTATCTTTATGAGCGAAACAATGAAGAGCAAATTATCAATTCATTTCCTATTATTTTGCAAAGATTTTATTAAGAAAAGCGGAAGCGCTCTTTTGCGCTTCCGCTTTTTTCAATCCATCCGATTTTGATTTACTTGATCAAGCTCATTTTGCATCTGTTGGAGCTGACTTTGCTCAGCAATAGTCGAATTAGCGTAAGCAGAGCTTAAAGCATTTTTCGCTTTTGCAATTGCACCATCACGGTCAGCAGGGTTGGCGGATTTCGCCATCTCCACAAATCTTCTCGCTTCCTGGAACAGTTGGTTACCCATATTAAATTCCTCCAAGTGAGGAGTCTTGCACATTGGCCATTTTCTGAGCTTCCGCTTCAGCGTAGGTCATGTGATAAGGGATACGTTCATCATGCTTGCTAACTGTATCCTTTCCTTGTTGGACAAAGCGTTTTGATTTGTTTCGTTTACCCATTCGAATCCCTCCAATATGCCCAAGCTTTCTTGAAACAGCAACGCTGCCTCAAAAAATAGTATGCTCTATCTTTGGCGGGTTCATTTAGGTAATCAATGGCTGTTTTGTGACTATTTTATATTTAAAAAATCAGCTAAGTAAATACCTATGCCATCTTCTTCATTTGTAAGAGTGACTTCATTTGCAATGTTTTTTACTTTTTCAATAGCATTTCCCATCGCAATACCATGTCCGGCAAATTCAAGCATTTCAAGGTCATTATCTTCATCACCAAAAGCAATAATCCTTTCTGCAGGAATTTGAAAAAATTCAGAAGCTTTTTTCAAACCAACAGCTTTATTTAAGCCGGCTCTGATAATTTCAATCACATGCCATGGGGCAGCCCAGCTCCGTTGATCAATGACTTCTGCATGCACATCGGATAAATGTTGACGAATCACATGTAGCTGGTCTTCTTCTGTATGGATTAACATACTCGTCGGAGAATCATTTAAATAATTACATAAATCACCTGTAGTTATTTTCGGATTTCCAAAACCAAAAATGTCCAACAATTTTTCATCATGATAATGAAAATAGACATCGTCAATTACCTCAGCGATAATATTGTGAAACTGATACGCTCTGCAAGTTTCAACAATATCCTTGGCGACTTTAATATCAAGCGGTTCATGATAATAGCCCCAGCTTGGGTTTCGGGGATGATGCATGAAAGCACCATTAAAATTAACAATCGGTGTGTCCAATTCCAGCTCATGGTAATACATTTCACTGGATCTGTATGGCCTGCCCGTAGCAATCATGACAATATGTCCTTCTTCTCTTGCCTTTTTTAAAATTTCCTTATTTTTTAATGAAATTGTTTTATCATCTTTTAATAATGTTCCATCTAAATCTAAAGCGATTAAATGTCTCTCTGTCATATGGACTCCTTCTTAATATGATTTATAAGCAAAAAGTGCTTGCTTTAGGAAAAAAGTATGTCTACATGATACACTACAATTATGAAATTTTTACATTGCATGGAATTAGTTCTATACTTACTATGTTAACAATTTTATATCTAATATGTAAAAAAATTCACACCAAAAGATTTTATTTGCATTTATACTTAATTGTGCATCAGGAGGATTTCAGAAGTGATCTTCATTGAAAAGGAATATATCAATAATATTCCCCTTTTACATGTCGTCAAAAAAGGAGAAAATCAATATAAGCTTCCGACTATTATTTTTATCCATGGCATAACAAGCGCTAAAGAACATAATCTCCATTATGCATATTTATTTGCAGAAAAGGGGTTTCGCGTTATTTTACCTGATGCGTTATTTCATGGTGAAAGAGAAGGGAGTTTTTCGCAGAAAGATATATACACCCATTTTTGGGAAATTGTCATAAAAACAATTCAAGAAATAAATACAATTAAAGAATATTATGTACAAAGCGGTTTGGCAGATCCACAAAGAATCGGGCTCGCAGGGACCTCGATGGGTGGTATCGTAACATTGGGTGCATTGACTCAATATCGATGGATTAAAGCTGCAGCCAGTTTAATGGGAATGCCGGCATACGAACAATTCTCGCTATGGCAAATAGATCAATTTCAAAAGCAGGGATATTCTATTCCCTTTTCTGAAGGACAAATAGCAGATCAATTAGCAATTTTACGTGACTACGATTTAAGCCTGCATCCCGAAAAACTTGAAAACCGGCCATTACTGTTCTGGCATGCAAAAAATGATCCAATTGTTCCCTACTCCTTAACGTTCAAATTTTTTGAATCGATTAAGGATGACTATAGTATAAATCCCGAAAAGCTTATGTTTTTATCAGAGGAGCATGCAGGTCACAAGGTGAGCAGAATAGGTCTTAAAGCTACTGTTGAATGGTTTGAAAAATCCCTTTTATAATTAATATTTAGGAGTGATTTAACGATGAATGAAGAATTGAAAGAAAATATCATGGGTGCTTTAGAACTTGTTGTCGATCCTGAACTGGGTGTCGATATAGTCAATTTAGGCTTAGTTTATAATGTGGAAATGGATGAAGAAGGCAAAGTTACGGTGACCATGACCTTAACTTCAATGGGCTGCCCCCTTGCAGGAACCATCGTAGACCAGGTAAAAAGAGCATTAGCAGATATTCCCGAAATCAAAGATGTAGATGTTAATATCGTTTTTAACCCGCCATGGAACAAAGAAATGATGTCACGGTATGCGAAAATTGCTCTTGGTATTCGCTAAGGATTTGATGATTTCCTAAAAACAGCAGAAAATACTGCTGTTTTTTTTTTCACAAATCGGACAAATATAACGCACAGTTAGTGAAGTAATTCACTTTTTTCAACAATAAACACCTTTATAATACAGAGTATTAAGGCTTATGTTTTTGAAATAGTCGTTTTTAGGAGGCGTCTCATATGGCTTTTAGCCGTGATTTTAATAAAGACCCGTTTATTGTTATTTGGGAGCTTACCCGTGCGTGTCAATTAAAGTGTCTTCATTGCCGTGCGGAAGCACAGTACCGAAGGGATCCTCGTGAATTGTCATTTGAAGAAGGAAAACAGTTAATCGATCAAATATATGAGATGAATAATCCAATGCTTGTATTTACCGGTGGAGACCCGTTAATGAGAGAAGACGTATTTAATATAGCAAAATATGCAGTTGAAAAAGGCATAAGGGTATCGATGACTCCGAGTGCTACACCAAATGTAACGAAGGAAGCAATTGAAAAGGCAAAAGAAGTGGGTCTATCCCGTTGGGCCTTTAGTATTGACGGTCCGACTGCAGAAGTCCATGATCATTTCAGGGGAACCGCCGGATCTTTTGATCTTACAATGGAAAGAATAAAATACTTGCATGAACTTGAAATTCCGATTCAAATAAATACAGTCATTTCAAGATACAATATTAACTATCTGGATGACATGGCAAAAATGGTTGAAGATTTGGATTGCGTTTTATGGAGTGTTTTTTTCCTTGTTCCAACAGGTAGAGGGCAAGAATCGGATATGATTTCACCTGTCGAACACGAAAAAGTATTCAGATGGCTTTATGACCTTAGCAAAAAAGTATCCTTTGATATTAAAACAACGGCTGCTCAGCATTACCGCAGGGTCGTTATACAGCAAAAAATGCGGGAAGCGAAAGAACAAACTTCTGAAATTGATTATTTAAATGCATTAACTGAGCAAGGTTTAACAGGCTCTATTGATGGTCTTGGACGGGCGCCAAAAGGAGTTAACGATGGTAATGGTTTTGTTTTCATATCACATATTGGGGATGTTTACCCAAGCGGTCTTCTTCCTGTAAAAGCCGGAAATGTCCGTGAGCAGCCATTAGCTGAAATTTATCGTAATTCACCTATATTTCAATCATTGAGAAATCCTGATCTCTATAAAGGAAAATGCGGGGTTTGTGAATTCCGTCATGTGTGTGGCGGTTCAAGGTCAAGAGCTTATGCAATGACAGGTGACTATCTTGAAAGTGAACCATTCTGTGTATATATTCCTAAGGCTTTAAGAGAAAAACAAGCGCACTAAGTATATTTGATTGGTCCGTGCCATTATCTTGACTTATGAAAAAGTGTTATTGGAAACGAAACAATTTTACGGCAAAATAAAGGGGATGGTTTCCCATCCCTTAATAACTTTACTCAATACTGCAATAAACAGCAGGGCAATTTTCACAGCCGATTTCATCCTTTAAATATTGCAAATTCATAATTGAAATTTTCCCTTTTTTAACGGAAATAATGTTATCTTTCTTTAAATCACTAAGAATTCGATTCGTGCTTTCTCGAGAGGTTCCGCAGAAATTAGCCAGCTCTTGATTGGTTAATGGCAGGTCGATTAGAATTTCATTTTCTTTATGAATACCATAACTATTTGACATCCGAATAAGTGTAGAGAAGAGGGCACCGCGTTTTCCGTTCAATACCAGGTCACGAAATTTCGTTTGAGTTTTTCGGAAATGATCACTCATCCATTTCATAAATTCAAAAGCAAGCTTACTGTTCTGAAAAATTTCACTTTCAATGAAGTCTTTTTTAATGGCGACGACTTCACCCTCTTCTAATATTTTGGCACTTAATAAATATTTAGGGTCGTTGGTAAATAAAGTTAATTCTCCGCAAATATCATTTTCTCCACAAATTCTTAAGGAAAGTTCACGTCCGTCACTAGTTATTTTGCTAATTTGAACTTTACCCGAAATAATAATATATAGCTCTTCAGCAAGCATTCCTTCTTGAAATAAGTAGGTTCCTCTTTCACTTCTAAATTTCCGGTCAGTAAATTTAAGTAATTCTTTTATTTCTAATGAATGGGTGGGTTTTACTGTAGTTATCATTCACGTTCACCTCTAATTTATAATGATAAATCAGTCTTTAAAGTTCACAGTTGGATTTGTTACTAACATTTTAACTCATGATGATGCAATAAAATGATGTAAACAATGACAATATAGTGAAAACTTAATTTGATTTTTAGAGGAAAATAACCTTTATCCATTAAGTAAGATAGATAACAAGGTTGATTTTATAGTGGAAAGAGAAAAAAATTTTCCAAAAACAATTATTTGTTCATACTAAATCATCTGTTAAGATAAATATTATGGTAACAACAGTGAATAAAATAACAGCCTTATTAACCAAAGCTTGATACACTGGGAAATAAATAGCTCTTTAAAAATAATGGAGTTGATTAAATGGAAAAAACCATTATTAAAGATAAATTAAATAGACCTTTACATGATTTGCGGATTTCAGTAATTGATCGCTGTAATTTTCGTTGTCAGTATTGTATGCCTGCAGATAAATTCGGGCCTGATTTTGTCTTCCTCCCAAAGACAGCCTTACTTAGTTATGAAGAAATTGAACGCTTAGCCAGAATTTTTGTGAATATAGGTGTGGAGAAAATCCGTCTAACCGGTGGAGAACCCCTTCTAAGGAAAGATTTGCCTGTGCTTGTAAAAAAACTTTCAACTATTGATGGACTTAAAGATATTGGATTAACCACGAACGGGGTCCTGCTTCCGAAGTTGGCAGTTAAATTAAAAGAAGCAGGTCTAAAGAGAGTAAACGTAAGCCTTGATAGCTTAAACGATGAGCTATTCGGAAATATAAACGGGCGCGGTATTGGTGTAAAACCTGTTCTGGAAGGTATTGAAGCGGCCAAACAGGCCGGACTTGGCGTTAAAATTAACATGGTCGTAAAGAAGGGCCTAAATGATACAGAAATAATTCCAATGGCAGAATACTGTAAAAATAATGGTCTGGAGCTTCGCTATATTGAGTTTATGGACGTGGGCGCAACAAATGGCTGGAAAATGGATGATGTCATTACGAAAAAGCAAATTTTTGAGATGTTAAAAGAACATTTTGAACTTGAGCCGGTAGATCCGCATTATTTCGGTGAAGTGGCAAAGCTTTATCGTTATAAAGAAACTGACGTCAATGTAGGGTTTATCACTTCTGTATCAGAATCGTTTTGTAGTAGCTGCACGCGGTCACGCTTATCAGCAAATGGACAGATTTTTACTTGTTTATTTAATGGGAATGGTCATGATATCCGAAATTTCATGAGAAACGGTGCGACGGATGAAGAATTAAGCAACCGAATAGCCGAAATATGGAATGGAAGAGACGACAGGTATTCAGATGAAAGGACAGCTGAAACATACAAAAATCGAAAAAAAATTGAAATGTCCTATATTGGCGGTTAAAAAGACTCTCTTCAATGAAAGAGAGCTTTTTTCTGCAAGAAAAAAGGCCTGCTTATTGAAAGCAGGCCTTTTGAAGTCCTATACGAGGTACCTAGGGAACAGAATGTTATTCTCAAGATGAACATGCATAAAGGTATGCCCCTCCAGCTCTTCTAAGCGCTTATATACTAGACTGTACGTACCGCATGCATCTAACGGTAGTGTAAAATCAGAGGTAACTGCACGGAGTTCTCTTAAAATTTCTCCTGCATGGTCATGTTCTTTTTCTAGTTCAACTATCATTGCAATTGCTTCCTGACGATTTTCAATCGTATTACCGGCAAGCTGTCTAATTAACGGGAATACTTCAGCTTCCTCTTTAGCCATGTGTTCAATCATTTCTTTTTTAAATTCATAAAAAAGTTCATAAACTTTTAAAAGCTCCGGATGATGGTCACCATGAACACGAGATACTTTTGTTACATAAGGGCTAAGCAACGCTAATTCTTCTTCAGTTGTATGGTGGTATTGGGTAATAACATGATCAATAATCGTGTTTGTATCAGAATTGGTCCATACTTCTAAATTAGTTTCAGCAGATTTGCTTTTTTCATAAACCATTTTTAGCTCTTTTATTAATGAGTCCATATTAAGACCATTTTGGGCAGCGGCTTGGGATAAAGGAATATTTCCACCACAGCAAAAATCGATGCGGTTCTTTTTGAAAACATCACTTGTTTTCGGTATTTTATTTACAATATCTTTAACTAATGTATCTGTTGAAAATGGAAATGTCATGTTGAAATCCTCCTTTAAATTTGAAAGGGTGCTTATTTCTGTCTTAAGCATAATAGAATTCGGAAAAAAACAAGGTGATGTGAATCACACATATCATATGATTTATTTATTTTAAAATTACCAGATATAAACCCTTCACATTGTGACATTTGATATGTTTTTAAGTTTTCTGTAGTCTTATAATAAAAAGTAGTAATGTTAATGGAATTTTTCGTTTTACCGAGTTTGTAGACAGGAGCCGATGAAATTGTTTGAAAGAAGACAACCGATTCCAATAGGGGAAGCAGTTAAAAAAATAATGGAACACCAATTGGTTGGTGTAATGGAACAGGTACCGATTGAAGAAAGCTACGGTCGCTTTTTATCGGGAGACTTAGTGGCAACGAGCGATGTGCCTCATTTTGATCGGGCACCATATGATGGCTTCGCAGTAAGAGCTGTTGATACAAAGGAATCCTCACAAAATAATCCAACTGAGTTTGAAGTGATTGATCATATTGGGGCGGGTATGGTATCTAATAAAGCAGTTGGCCCGAACCAAGCTGTTAGAATCATGACAGGTGCGATGATGCCTACCGGAACCGATGCAGTTGTCATGTTTGAAGTGGCTCAAACACATGAGAAGAATGGCATCCCGTTTATGACAATTAAACGTAGCTTTAAACCGGGAGAAAATGTATCTTTTCGTGGAGAGGATGCCAAAGAAGGCGAGATTTTAGTAAAGCAAGGAACGTTAATAAATCCCGGTATCCAGGCGATGCTAGCCACATTCGGATATAAAAATGTCCCGGTGGCAAAAAAACCGCTAATTGGGCTATTTGCTACAGGAACTGAACTTTTAGAAGTAAATGAAAACTTGGTTCCGGGGAAAATTCGTAACAGCAATTCCCATATGATTGCTGCGCAAATTCATAGAGTTGGCGGGGCAGTTCATTACTATGGCAAGCTGCCGGATGAATTTGATACCTGTTTTGAGGCTGTTAAAAATGCATTAAATGAAGTTGATCTGTTAATTACAACAGGCGGCGTTTCGGTTGGAGACTTTGATTATCTTCCGGCTATTTATGAAAAGCTGGGTGCAGAGGTTTTATTTAATAAAGTTGCCATGAGGCCAGGAAGTGTTTCAACAGTTGCTCAGTACAATGGGAAAATTTTATTTGGTCTATCAGGAAACCCTTCTGCCTGCTATGTTGGCTTTGAACTGTTTGCACGCCCGATTATTCGGAGAATGCTTTTTTGCGAAAAACCGCATTTGCGAAAAGAAAAAGCGCAACTTGAGGTGGATTTCCCAAAAGCGAATCCTTTTACACGATTTGTAAGGGCCACAGTTTCAATTGAGAGTGGCAAACTGAAAGCATCTCCGAGCGGTCTCGATAAATCGAATATTATTATGAGCCTTTCCGGGGCTAATTCTTTGATGATTCTTCCAGGCGGAACCAGGGGATTTGAAGCGGGTACCGAAGTGGATGTCCTTTTGCTTGATGATCAAGTTGGCTGTGAGTGGCATTGGTAAAACCAGTTATATTTCAGGTGGTAGGATTTCAAAATAGCGGGAAGACTACTGTAATTTCGAAGCTAATCCAAACATTAAAAGAACACGGATTAAAGTCAGTTATAATAAAACATCACGGACATGGGGGCAAGCCGGAAGTTAGTCAGAAAAAGGATTCAGCTATGCATCTTGTCGCAGGAGCATATGCATCTATAGTTGAAGGTGATGGCAGGCTGATTTTGCAAGCTGAAAACTCAGAATGGGACCTGGAAGAGCAAATAAAGTTAATGGAGTTTTTTCAACCTGATGTTATTTTGATTGAAGGTTTTAAGCTAAAAAATTATCCCAAGCTATTGTTGTTAAGAGAAAGTAATGACCTTTCGTTATTAACAAAGGTCAGCAATGTAAAGGTGATTATGTATTGGAAGGATGAATTAAAAAGAAACTTGGAAGAACAAACCAATACTCCATTCTTCCACATTCAGGATAAGTTGGGAATGCTTTTGACTGTCCAATCAATAAAAAAAAATGTTCAAAAAATTGATTCAAAAAGTTAATAATATTGTCAAATCTGTTACATATATCACTGCAAAAATATTCACGTTCGTTAGAATACTAAGAGGGGATTATGTTTGGTCAGAAAAGGGAAAAGAGAAGGCGCGGGCAAGTGACAACAGCCCCTTAGGCCTTCTTTTTTATTTTCTTAACATGTGATATGTTTCACTTTTTTTTCAATGTCGCTAACTTATATTAAAAGTAGGCAACATAAAGGAGTGAAAGTGATGAAGTTATTTCTACCGAAACAACACGGTGCATGGGCCATGACCATAATCCCATTTTGGCTAGGGGTGATTAATGGGGGCTTTTTATGGATTCATATCCCATTTTTTATTGGCTGGCTGTTATTGTATTTGGCAACTTATCCGATGCTCCTATTATTCAAAAGAAAAAAAATCCCTTTTTATGCAAAATGGACTTTAATCTATATTATACCTGCATTGTTGTTATTGCTTTTCCCGCTTTTTCAAAGGCCTTCATTGGTTAAATTTGGCCTTTTAATGATTCCTTGTTTTATCATCAATGCATTTTATACTTCAAAAAATCAGGACCGTGCACTCATGAATGATATAAGTGCAATTTTCGCCTTTTCAATCATTGGATTAGCTAGCAGTTATTTACATACGGGTATCATAACCTTTGAATCAATCCTCATTTTTTGTGCATCTGTTTTATTCTTTCTAGGATGTACGTTTTTTGTTAAGACCATGATAAGGGAAAAAAAGAACGTTCAATTTAAATGGATTTCATGGGTTTTTCATTTATTATTATTAATCGTTTGGGTTACCCTTGGCTATTGGATTGTATTTATGGCTTTTTTTCCTAGTTTAGTGAGAGCCGTTGTTTTTTACGGAAAGCCATTATCGCCTAAACAAATTGGCATTTATGAAATTATCAATTCTGCAATCTTTTTTGTCATTATGGCAGTACAAGTAATTATTCTAAAATAAAAAAATCGGTCTTGAAAAGGACCGATTTTTTTATTTAGTGGGTAAACGGGCGCTTGCGCTTTTCTAGTTAATCAATTTTACAAATTTCCTTTGGGCAATCCTCACAATCAATTTCTCTTTTTAAATATTCAAGATCATGAATGGTAATGGAGCCTTTATCAATAGAAATGATATTTGCTTTACGTAACTCGCTAAGTAAACGGTTGACTACTTCTCGAGATGTGCCGCAAAAGTTGGCTAATTCTTGATTCGTTAATGGTAATTCAATCAAAATTCCGTGATTGGTTTTAATTCCAAAACTGTTGGTGATTCTTATTAATGTTGAATAAAGGGCACCTTTTTTTCCGTGAAGTACTAAGTCGCGAAACTTTGTTTGTGTTTTACGATATTGCTGGCTCATCCATTTCATGAATTCCAATGATAAAGAAAGGTTTTGCGCTAACATTTCTTCCAGTTCATCCTTCAAGATAACGGCTACTTCCCCGCTTTCAACTACACGTGCAGTTAATAAATATCGCTCCGACGGAGAAAATATATTTAATTCACCAATAAAATCTCCTCCGGAACACATTCTTAGCGTCAGTTCCCTTCCATCAGGAATAATTTTACTAATTTGAAGGATTCCGCTTTTGACAATATATAATTCATCTGCAATCGAACCTTCTTGAAAAAGAAAAGTGCCTTTTTCAATTTTCTTAATATGATGTACCATATCGAATAGATGAGTCAACGCTACAGGGATTTCCTCCACTGACTGCATGCTAATAACCACCTTTAAAGGGGCGAAATCAATCGCTAATTTGAATTTAAAAAATAAATGACAGTCAACGAAATTTGCAAGATATTACTATAATTATATTGTTAACGAAGAATATTTATCAATAAATGTGGAATAAATTCATACAATCGTCAAAAAGTAAAAATTTAATATCTATTTCATGGGCTAATCAGAATTTATTCCATAAATTCTGAGCGCATAAGGGCAACTACGCTTCTGTCTTCGCCTAACGGCTCGCCAATCAGCAAGTTTTCTTTAGAAATAATGTCGAATAGGGCATTAATATGCAGGATATTCCTTTAATGACTCACCTCGAAAAGGAAATAATAAAAAGGTACATGAAAAGGAGGAATAGGAATGGGACAAAACCGTCAGTTTAATTCAGGACAAAAGGCGCCAAATAATGGTGTATATATTGAAATTGGTGAAACAGGTGATGGTGTGAAAAACCCTCAAAAAATAAAACTCAAAGCCGGAGACGCATTTCCTGAGACATCAAATCATAACCGTAAATGGACTTATCAGCGGAAACCTTAATAAAATGGAAGAGAAAAAGTCATCCGGGCGGGATGGCTTTTTATATTTGAACCATAAACGGGGAATCGTTTATAATAGTAATAATAGGTCAAAAAAGGTCAAAAAGGAGTGAGGAAAAGTGGACTTAAACCGAATGACGGAACGATTACAAAACGGGATGATGGAAGCACAATCAATGGCTATTAAAAATAATCATCAAGAGGTTGATGAAACCCATTTATTTTTAGCACTTTTGGACCAAGAGGATAGCCTAATTGCTGCTATTTTAGAAAAAGCCGGATTGCCTTCCTCAAAAATTGAAAAAACATATCTGGAGGGCATGACAAAAAAACCTCAAGTTACAGGAAGCGGTGCCCTGCATGGAAAATTATATATTACAGCGAAGCTGCAAAGGATATTAGTAAGTGCAGAGGAATTTGCATCAAAGTTTTCCGATGATTTCTTATCAGTTGAACATGTTCTTTTAGCTTCAGCCTATTCAAATGAATCTGAGATGAAAAAAATATTAAAAATATATGGAAAGACACCTGAGAACATTTTACATGCGATTAAGGAAATAAGGGGGAACCAGAGAGTGACTTCACAAAACCCTGAGGCTGTTTATGATGCACTTAATAAATACGGGAGGGACCTTGTAGCTGAAGTAAAAGCAGGAAAAATGGATCCGGTTATCGGCAGGGATTCTGAAATACGCCATGTGATTAGGATTTTATCCAGAAAAACAAAAAATAATCCTGTTCTAATCGGTGAACCGGGCGTAGGGAAAACAGCTATCGTAGAAGGGCTTGCCCAAAGAATTGTAAGAAAAGATGTACCGGAAGGACTGAAAGATAAAACCATTTTCTCATTAGACATGAGTGCGTTAATTGCCGGAGCAAAATTCAGAGGTGAATTTGAAGAAAGATTAAAAGCTGTCTTAAATGAAGTTAAAAAAAGCGAAGGTAAAATTTTGCTATTTATCGATGAGCTTCATACCATCGTAGGTGCAGGTAAAATGGAAGGAGCAATGGATGCAGGCAATATGTTAAAACCGATGCTTGCACGAGGGGAGCTACATTGTATCGGTGCGACTACGCTTGATGAACACCGGAAATATATTGAAAAAGACCCGGCACTCGAACGCAGGTTTCAACAAGTCCTCGTTCAGGAACCGAATGTTGAAGATACGATTTCCATATTACGAGGCTTAAAAGAACGGTTTGAAGTTCATCATGGTGTAAAAATTCATGATCATGCACTTGTAGCTGCTGCTACTCTATCAGATCGGTATATTACAGATCGATTCCTTCCCGATAAAGCGATTGATTTAGTTGATGAAGCATGTGCACTTGTTCGTACAGAAATTGATTCAATGCCGACTGAGTTGGATGAAGTAACACGGAGGGTTATGCAATTAGAAATCGAGGAGGCGGCATTAAGGAAAGAGCAGGATGAAGGAAGCAAACAAAGGCTTGAAACACTTTTAAAAGAACTTGCTGATTTAAAAGAAGTGGCAAATGCGATGAAAGCAAGATGGATGCATGAAAAGCAGAGCATTCAAAAATTGCAGGAAAAAAGAGAACAACTTGAAAAACTTCGAAGGGAATTGCAACAGGCTGAGGATCAGTACGATTTAAATCGTGCGGCTGAACTTCGCCACGGCCAAATTCCTTTAGCAGAAAAAGAACTAAGAGAGTTGGAAACAATCACTGTAAAGGGTGAGCGTTTGCTTCGTGAGGAAGTAACCGGAGAAGAAATATCTAATATCGTTTCACGATGGACAGGAATCCCGCTATCAAAATTAGTAGAAGGTGAAAGAGAAAAGCTTTTGAAATTGGAATCACTTTTGCATCAGAGGGTTATCGGTCAGAATGAAGCAGTGCAATTGGTATCGGATGCAGTGTTACGAGCACGCGCCGGTATTAAAGATCCGAACAGACCAATCGGTTCCTTTCTATTTCTGGGACCCACAGGTGTTGGGAAAACAGAACTGGCAAAAGCTCTGGCAGAGTCTTTATTTGATAGTGAAGAACAGATGATTCGGATTGATATGTCTGAGTATATGGAAAAATTTTCAGTTTCAAGGTTGATTGGGGCTCCCCCGGGTTATGTTGGATATGAAGAGGGCGGGCAACTAACCGAAGCTGTGAGGAGAAGGCCTTATTCTGTTATATTGATGGATGAAATTGAAAAAGCACATCCGGAAGTATTTAATATCTTATTACAAGCACTTGATGACGGAAGAATAACCGATTCTCAAGGAAGAATCGTGGACTTTAAAAATACTGTAATTATCATGACATCTAATATAGGGTCGCAATTTTTGCTGGAGACAAGCGAAAATGAAATTGAGATTAGTGAGAACACAAAGGAAATGGTTTTACATCAATTAAGAGGGCATTTCCGACCTGAATTTTTAAATAGGATTGATGAAACAATCATGTTTAAGCCTTTATCACTTGAAGAAATAAAGTCAATTGTTGTAAAGTTGTTAATTGACCTGGAGAATAGACTAAAGGAACAACATATTGAAATTTCTATAAGTGAAGAAGCAAAGGAATATATCGCTGTAAACGGCTTTGACCCAATTTATGGAGCAAGACCCTTGAAACGATATTTACAAAGAAATATTGAAACCAAACTCGCGCGGGAACTAATTGCCGGAAAAGTACATGATCATTCCAGAGTAGAAATAACAGTAGAATATAACGAATTAAGGTTAAAAATACAATAATCCCAGGAGCGGGGGAATGTTTATTCATTAGAAAAGGTCATCCCTGCTGCAGGATGACCTTTTCATAAACATTAATGATGTTCAACTGGTTCATTTGGAATCAAAGTTGAGACAATGAATACCAAAATGGTTACAACAACGGATAAAATGGCGCCGGTTTTAAAATCAAAAGCAGTACCAATCATAGAACTTACTACGTAAGTTAGCATTTCTACAAGAAGAAAAGACCAGAAAAAAGTCCAAAAGTATCGCACTATTTTTCACCTCTAACCTAATTTACATCTTTTTTCATAATACCATATGTTTTTAAAATAGAAAACGGCAAATTCGTCTTTTATTAATACGTGCGCGAAAATGCTCAAAAAACGCGTAATAATTGAAAAATAAAAATGGGCAATTTGCCTTTCATCTTTTGTGAAATGACATACATTATTTTGAGGAAATATGTAAAAGGAGATTTATCTATGGAAAACCGGAATTTTCAGATGGATACGGAGTGGAATATCATCCATTACCCTGAAAAGCCCACAGGATTTGGAATTTTAATTATCGGAGATGAAAGGCATTTTGTGGACGAGAATAAATGTTTTTGGTCGCAAAATGAAGGGAAGCTGGCCATAATCAATCAATTAAAAGAAACAGGGTACACCATATTTTCCTCAAATCTTTATGGGCGCCATTGGGGTAGTGAGAGTGCAGTCGAGCTGGCACAAAAACTATATCACCATGTGATACGAAGTGAAATTCTAAATAATAAAATTCATATTTTAGCTGAAGGAATGGGAGCGCTAATCGCCGTAAAATTAATGGAAAAAATGAAGGGAAATCTAAGGTCTGTTATTTTGTTAAATCCGATACTTTCCTTAAAGCATCATTTAGAACAGGAAAAAGAGCATAAGTTTTTTTATAAAAAAGTTATGAAGGAAATAGCGGTTTCCTATCACAAGGAGCAAGGAAAGCTTGAAAGCGATATATTTAGCATGGAGGATTCGGTCACACTTGACTTTGGAATTTCCGTCAAAATATGCCATGTTTTGTCCGGAGGAAAAGCATATAATCAATCGAAGCTGATACAAAAAATGGTAGGAAATATCGATAAAATCGAAACGAGTTATATCCTCCCTGAAAAAAAACAGCAATTGGGCAGAATGATTATTAAATTTTTCAAAAGCCATGAAGCTGTACTATAATCTGCTCCCTCCCCAGAAAGAAATAATTCCAATTGAAACCGCATAGGATTCATTAAGGAATGATTGGGGAGGAATTTAATATGGACAAGGCAATTATTTTTGGTGTGTTTGATTTTGTAGGTTTTCATGCATGTAAAACTTTTCTTGAAAAAGGAATAGAGGTAAAAGGCATTCATGTTGAGAATATCGAAAAAATAGCTTTTCCGGAAGAAAAAAGGCTCGAAATCGGACGGAATGCAAATTTTGAAGAACAATCTTTTTTGGAATGGGCTCAAGCTATTGAGCAAGAAAAACCAAATAATATGATTATTTTTTCTCTATACGATTTTTTTATGGATTATACCGAAGCAGTTTTGAAAAAAGCAGCAATTATTAGACCGATTCTTCAATATTTAGAACGGAATAAAAGTAGGAGCGAAGCAATTGTATTTATTCTTCCAATCCAAATGCTTACAAGGTCACTTAATTCTCAAGCACTAATTGATATCAAAGAATTTTTAGATCAAACAATAAATGTTGGCGGTAATATTCAGTTAATTTATGTCCCTGCAATTTATGGACCCTGGCAGCCAAAAACTTTCCTTTTTCAGCAAACCATTTTATCAAAAATTAGTAGGGGTGAAGAAATAAAAGGGATTAGAGAAGTGACTATTGATGCACTATTTATAGAGGATGCTATTGAAACGATGAATGAAATTATGGAATCAAAGAAACCGGGTAAATATTTGATTGAAAGTGGGAAAAAAAATCAATGGGACGCATGCGCAGCATTTTTAAATATTGATGAAAAACTTATATCCCTACACGAACATGGATCAATAACAGTTGATAATGAATTGCTAAAAGTTCCACTTAGAAAAGTAACTTCTGTATCAGATTCACTTTCAAAACAAATTGAACATACACAACGATTATACGATAATATTATAAACTAGCTTGGGCCCCGCAATAATTTTCATGCGGGTTTTTTATCGGTTTAGGCAATTTGTCTGGTGGTAATATTATGCAAATAATGGAAGTTAAGGGAAATTATCTTTCCATTTTCGCCGTCACAAGGTAGAATAAAGTGGCATAAACGGTTTTTAGATTGTTCATTTTATCGAATATAACGAAGGAATTTTGTTATGGGTACGGTCGCAGCAAGAAGGAGATGCATTTAATGCAAAACCGTAGTCTTCTTTCACTAATGGACTATACTGACCTAAAGAAATTAGGTTGTCCTTTAAAATCATAGAATAGATTAACCGATTTTAATTTTCCATTATTATATTGTTCTTTATTCGGAAAATGAACAAACAAATTGAAAAATATAAGGAAACCGGAAAGTTGCCGCAATAAGAATAAAAAGGAGATACATATGAACAATCAAGATAAATCATTTCAATTTATGGCGTTGGCTATGAAGTATTTACCGGAAGCAAAGGAGCAATTAGATAAAGCCGGAGTTGAATTATCTATGGACTTAATTCAGCCATTTATGGACCTTTTTACGAAGGTAATGCAAGAAGCCTATGAACTGGGTCTCGAAGATGCCCGTAAAGAATTAAATCAATAATAATAGGAAAAAGCTGCTCAGGGCAGCTTATTTTTTTTCAAAAGTTGTTCAACTAAAGGATAGGCCTTTTTAAATAATGGTTTTAAGTTACTTGCGGAATCAATTAGTGAATCGATATTTATCATTAGTTCCTCAAAATCAATTGAGGGTTGAGATGGATTGGCAGTTGGCTGTGTGGCCGTTTTTTCATTATCTCTCTTGGAACCAAACATTAAACGATTAAACCGATCTCTACCATCCTGTTCATTTAGCCTATGGTTCTCTTCCATTACCATTAATTCTCCTTTTTCTTTTTCCTTTATTTAGTTTATGATTTTTTAAATAAAATGAATGGACAATAGCGGATGATAATTGTGGATAAAATAGTTGCTTATATCCTGTTTTATTTGATAAAATTAGTACCAAGTCATAATAATTGATAATAACCTTTAGAACCATAGAGAATGTATTTCAAATGACAAAAGGAGATGGCTGTAATGAGAGCTGGGATTGTAGGGATAGGGAGATATTTACCGGAAAAGATCGTGACCAATGCTGACCTAGAGAAAATAATGGACACTTCAGATGAATGGATTCGGTCGAGAACAGGTATCGAAGAACGCAGAATTGCCGAGGATAATATTGATACGTCCGATATGGCTTTTGAAGCAGCAAAAAACGCCATAGAAAATGCCGGAATTACACCTATGGATATCGATTTAATTCTAGTCGCAACCGTTACGCCAGACAGTCCTTTTCCTTCTATTGCATGTAGGATTCAAGAACGGTTAGGTGCAAAAAAAGCGGCGGCAATGGATATTAGTGCAGCCTGTGCTGGTTTTATGTACGGTATAGTTACTGCGAAACAATTTATTGAAACTCAAGTTTATAAACATATCCTCGTAGTTGGCGTTGAAAAACTTTCAAAAATTACAGACTGGTCCGATCGAAATACTGCAGTTTTATTTGGTGATGGAGCCGGAGCAGTAATCATCGGCAATGTTTCAGATAACCGCGGAATACTTGCTTTTGAGCTCGGTGCAGATGGTACAGGAGCAAAACATCTTTACCAAGACGAATATATTATCATGAACGGACGAGAAGTATTTAAATTTGCTGTACGGCAAATGGGAGAAAGCTGCGTTAATGTACTCGAAAAGGCTGGTTTATCAAAAGAGGATGTTGATTTTCTAATCCCGCATCAAGCCAATATCCGCATTATGGAGGCTTCTAGACAAAGATTAGAGTTGCCTGTTGAAAAAATGTCGAAAACTGTCCATAAATACGGAAATACTTCTGCTGCATCCATCCCAATTTCGATTGTTGAAGAGCTAGAAGCGGGAAAAATCAAAGATGATGATGTCATTGTCATGGTTGGATTCGGCGGTGGATTGACCTGGGGTGCAATCGCCATTCGCTGGGGAAAATAAAGAGACTTTTTTATATAAATAATGACATAGGATTTTTAGATAGAAAAAGGAGTTGTAGGACATGGAAAAACGCAGGGTTGTGGTAACAGGTCTTGGAGCGGTGACTCCCCTTGGAAATGACGTTGAAACCACGTGGAAAAATATTATTGAAGGAAAATCAGGGATTGGACCATTAACAAGAGTAAATGCCGATGAATACCCCGCAAAAGTATCTGCAGAATTAAAAGACTTTAATACGGAAAGTTTTATGGATAGAAAAGAAGCAAGAAAAATGGATCGTTTCACGCAATATGCTGTTGCCTCAGCAATAATGGCAGTGAAAGATGCGAATCTCACTATTAACGAAGAAAATTCACATCGTGTCGGTGTATGGATTGGTTCGGGCATCGGCGGGATGGAAACCTTCGAAGAGCAATATGAAATTTTCCAAAAAAGAGGGTATCGCAGGGTAAGTCCTTTCTTTGTCCCAATGTTGATTCCGGATATGGCAACAGGCCAGGTTTCAATTACTCTTGGAGCGAGAGGTTTCAATTCTTGTACGGTAACCGCTTGTGCAACCGGAACAAACTCAATAGGGGATGCTTTTAAAGTTATTCAGCGAGGCGATGCTGATGCCATGATAACAGGCGGGGCAGAAGCACCGATTACAAAAATGTCTGTAGCCGGTTTTTGTGCCAATACTGCATTATCAACAAATCCGGATCCAAAAACAGCTAGCAGGCCATTCGATAAAAATCGCGATGGATTTGTTATTGGCGAAGGTGCAGGGATTGTTGTACTCGAGGAATTAGAACACGCCCTAGCGCGCGGTGCAAAAATCTACGGAGAAATTATCGGATATGGTGCAACAGGTGACGCCTACCATATCACAGCACCGGCACCGGGCGGTGAAGGCGGAGCCCGGGCAATGAAAATGGCCATAAATGATAGCGGATTAAAGCCTGAGGATATCGATTATATTAACGCGCACGGTACAAGTACAGAGTACAACGATAAGTTTGAGACACTTGCAGTAAAAGAAGTATTTGGAGAGCATGCTTATAAGCTGGCAATGAGCTCCACGAAATCAATGACCGGTCATCTTCTCGGTGCCGCGGGAGGTGTCGAAGCCATTTTTACATTACTGGCTATGAGAGACAGCATTCTTCCTCCTACGATCAATTACGAAACACCTGACCCTGATTGTGATCTGGATTATGTACCCAATGTATCCCGTCAAAAAGAAATCAAAGCTGCAATGAGCAATTCATTAGGTTTCGGCGGACATAATGCAACCATCGTATTCAAAAAATATGAGTAATAAGAAAAGCGGAGGCGACCGTTTAGCGGAGTACACTAGTCGCTGGGGGCTCTTCCGAAGCTTACTCTTGTGGAGCTAGACAGTTATCATAGTTCAAAAATTTATATTTTCTTTTCACATAAAAAATCGACCGGGCTTCCGCTTGGTCGATTTTTTAGTGGTTAAAAATATATCTCCCAATATCTTTAGAACCACTCCAAAAACAATACATAAAATATTCAACAGGAGAAATATGCAAAAATGGAGTGAGAATATGGGAGTCATTCAAACGGATCAATGGTTGAAAGTGGAGTTTGATCGTCCAACAGAAATTTGTGAAAAGCTCCTTCCATATTTTAAGGGGCAAAATGCAAACGAAATTTACAATCAATTAATGAAATTTGGCATGTATCGTCCATCAAGGTCTTCTAAAATGAATTTAGATAGAATGATAGAACAAAAAGTATGGAAAAATGCAGACCAACTATTCCAACATTATAAAAACAAATGGGCCGGTCCCGACATCCCTATCTTTCTATTTCCATTAGATCGAGGAAGAGGTTTATTTTTTAGACAGGAAAGTAATAAATCGGGTGTTTCATATCCGGATAAAATGTTTTTATTTCTTTCAGATGTTGATGATACTAAAGAATTGGAAGCATTACTTGTCCATGAGTATCATCATGTATGCAGGTTAAAGATGCTAAATAAAAAAATGGAAGAATACACATTATTGGATTCTATTATCATTGAAGGTTTGGCTGAGTATGCAGTATTAAAAAATTGCGGCAGCGAATATTTAGCAAAATGGTGCAGTATATATACAAAAAAGGATTTAATAAGCTTATGGGATAAATATTTAAAAAGTCATTTAAGTAAGAGAAAAAATGAAAGAGCTCATGACAATCTCTTATTCGGCGAGGGAAGAATTCCGAAGTTGCTAGGATATGCAGCAGGCTTTGCCATTGTAGAAAATTATTATAAGAACCATACTTATTCTACAAAACTTTCGTTTTCAATTCCTGCTTCTAAATTTTTGGAAGGAAGTAATGAGTTTGGTTAAATAGGCCTATTAAAATTAGGCTTTTTTTAATCTAAAATGTATGGAAATTACCATTTTGTGAAAAACTCTTGCAATTGTAACAATTCCGTAATAGAATTCTGTGTGAATATATTGAATTTACTGAATAATTAAAAAGTAAGAAGGTGTACGATGAGCACAAAAATTTCTCAACTCAAAGAGGCACCATTGCTCGAAATAACAAATTTAGAGACTGCTTTTAACATTGATGGAAAAGATTATAATGCAGTAGATAATGTTTCTTTCAAGGTAAAACCCGGACAAATTGTTGGTATAGTCGGTGAGTCCGGTTGTGGAAAATCAGTTCTAAGCCTTTCTATCATTCAATTGCTGCCAAAAGGAATTGGAAAATTAAAATCAGGCGAAATTATTTTTGATGGAGTTAATCTTGAGAAAATGTCCGAATTTCAAATCAATAAAATTCGCGGAAGAGATATTTCAATAATTTTCCAAGAACCAATGACCTCGCTAAACCCAGTTTTTTCAATCGGTTTTCAACTCCAAGAAGTATTTTTCAATCATTTGAAAATTTCCAAATCAGAAGCTCGCAAGAAAAGTATAGCGATATTAAAAAGTGTTGGCATCTCCCGACCTGAAAAAATCGTAGATGATTACCCACACCAATTGTCAGGGGGGATGAGACAACGGGTTATGATTGCGATGGCTATTGCCTGCCATCCCAGACTATTAATTGCTGATGAACCAACTACTGCCCTCGATGTAACCGTTCAAGCACAAATCCTCGATCTCTTAAAAGATATTCAAAAAAAAAATGATATGTCAGTCATTCTAATAACCCACGATTTAGGTGTAGTAGCTGAAATGTGTGATGAAGTAATCGTCATGTATGCCGGAAAAATTGTGGAACGAACAGATGTCGATACACTGTTTTATAATCCTAAACATCCTTATACGACCTTATTATTGGGGGCTATCCCTAAAATGAATGTAGAGGAAGCAAGGCTAAGCACCATCCAAGGTATTGTCCCCTCTCTTACCAACATGCCACCGGTTGGATGTCGTTTTGCTAATCGTTGTCCAAAGGTGATGCCAGAATGTTATACCAAAACCCCTATTCTTGCTGATGTTGAACAAGGTCATGAAGTAGCCTGTTTACTTTATAAAGCAAGTAAACCAAGAGAAGGGGTGAACTAATGGGTATTACAACAGATCACAGTCGAAAAAGTCATTTGTCCTCTCAATCTGAAAATCTTCTGGAAATACATAATTTGAAAACATATTACCCCGTTAAAGGGGGGTTTTTTAAACACACGGTTGGGGACGTAAAGGCAGTCGATAATATTTCTTTTGAGATTAAAAGAGGGGAAACTCTTGGACTTGTTGGTGAGTCAGGTTGCGGGAAATCGACTGCCGGAAGGACGATTCTCAGGTTATTAAAACCGACAGAAGGAAAGATTATCTTCGATGGAATAGATATTACTAATCTATCAGGAAAATCACTTAGAGGAATTCGTAAAGATTTACAGATGGTGTTTCAAGACCCTTACGCATCACTAAATCCGATGCAGATGGTAGGGGACATCATTGCTGAGCCCATTTATAACTTTACTAAGAAAAGCAGGGCGGAATTAAAAAAGGAAGTAATAGATTTATTAGAAAAGGTAGGTCTGCCAGAGGATTCATATTTTAAATACGCACATGAATTTTCCGGTGGACAGCGTCAAAGAATTGGAATTGCCCGTGCCTTGGCGCTAAGACCAAAATTTATTATAGCTGATGAGCCGGTTTCTGCCCTTGACGTTTCTGTTCAATCACAGGTTTTAAATCTATTAAAAGATTTACAGGAAGTATTTGAATTAACCTTCTTATTTATCGCTCACGACCTAAGTGTAGTCAAACATATGAGTGACCGCATTGGTGTTATGTATTTAGGTAACATGGCAGAGATTGCGGAGAAAGCCTGCCTTTATGCAGAACCTCTACATCCATATACACAAGCATTAATTTCAGCGATTCCCACACAGGACCCACGCCAAAAGAAGGAAAGGATCATTCTAAAGGGAGATGTGCCTAGCCCATTAAATCCACCAACCGGTTGCCCTTTTCACCCGCGTTGTCACATGGCGATAGAAGAATGTTCAAAACATAAACCCGTATTAAAAGAGGTCAAGTCTTCACATCGGGTTGCCTGCCACCTTTACTAAATAGAAAAAATAAAAGCTAATAGGGGGAAACGAATGAAAAAAAGAAGTATGCTCTTACTGACTGTTGTTACCTTAATACTTTCAATTTTTTTAGCAGCTTGCAGCAACAACAAAACAAGTTCCATGAAAACAGAAGGTACCAAGAACGGCCAACCATCCGATAAGCCAAAGGACGGAGGGACACTTGTATATTCGCTGGACTCTGCACCAGAAGGTAAATTTAATTTTAGTTTCTACGGAACTGATTCCGATGCCCAAGTTATTGATTTCTTTGATGAAAATTTAATCAAATTTGATAACAAATTAAAGCCACAGCCAAATATCGCTTCATGGGAAACAAAAGATAACAAAGTATATAATTTCACGATCAAAAAAGGTGTTAAATGGCAAAATGGTGAAGAGTTATCTGTGAAAGACTGGGAATTTGCTTTAAAAGTAATTGCTGACAAGGATTATGATGGGCCCCGTTATGCAAACGTTCAAAATATACAAGGTGTTCCAGACTATCATGAAAAGAAGACTAATAAAATCGAAGGTATTAAAGTAATAGATGATGATCATATCCAAATTACTTTTGATAAAGCCCGCGTTAATAACTTGGAAAACCTTTGGACGTACGCTATGTCACGTAAAGAATTTCAAGGTGTCGCGGTTAAAGATATGATGTCGTCAAAACAAGTACGGACGAACCCTATTGGATTAGGACCATATAAGGTAACCAAGATTGTTCCGGGTGAATCCGTTGAGATGACGCGTTTTGATGATTATTTTGGAGGTAAACCGCATATTGAAAAAATCATTTTGAAAGTAATCGACCCATCTTTAACTGTGGGCGAGCTTAAAAATGGCACACTTGATATGACATCCTTCCATCCAAGTATTATTGATCAAGTTTCAGCACTTCCTAATGTTAATGCGATTAAATATCCCGGTTTAAGCTACTATTATGTTGGTTTCAAATTAGGAAACTGGGATGGAAAGAAGAATGTCATGAACGAACCTAAATTCCAGGACGTTTTGCTTCGTGAAGCCATGTACTATGCGATTAATCGTGAGGAATGGGTAAAAGCATTCTTCTTTGGAGTTGGGAAACCAGTGAATCGCCCAGTGCCAACAAACCACTGGATTGCTGCTGATAACAAAGATCTTGAACAGTATAAATACGATCCTAAAAAAGCAAAAGAATTATTGGATAAGGCAGGATTTAAAGACGTTGACGGCGATGGTTTCCGTGAAGACCCTAACGGTAAGAAATTTGTTATCAACTTTAGCCACTATCAAACGCAAAATCCAACATTTGAGGCTCGTGCGAAAGCATTGACACAATATTGGGAAGCAGTGGGCTTGAAAACGAAGCTTGTGATGACGGATGCCAATCTTTACTACGATATGCTTGACAAGTCAGACAAGTCAATGGAAGTATTTTTTGGCGGATGGTCAACCGGCTCAGATCCGGATCCATCTCCACTTTGGAAATCTGATGCAGTATGGAATTATGCCCGCTGGGTAAATGCAGATAGTGATAAATTGTTGGTTCAAGCAACAGATATGAGTATAGTTGGCACCGACGCGAAAAAACGGAAAGATATATATGTAGAGTGGCAAAAGTTATTCATGAAAGAGCTGCCTGTTTTACCGATTGCCGAGCTTGAAGAAACAATGGCAGTTAACAAGCGTGTCCATGGAGTTAGCTTCGACGTTTCAGGTAAAAACCGACCAAATAATTGGTGGATTCAGTAAAATCAAAGCATGCAATCTACCATTAAACTATGTTAAATATACAAATGCTATCAACTGTATATTGATGGAATTCAATCGGGATGAGGTTTAAATAGAATTGTTTTTCTCTTAGCCTCTCCCTTTTGAACAAAAGAAATTAAGGTAACAATCATGTTTTAGCTTATAGACAAGGAGAATGGACATGTTAAAATATTCATTTCGCAGAATATTGGGAATGATTCCGATGTTGCTCCTTATCTCCATTGTAGTGTTTACCTTGGCAAAGCTTATGCCGGGGGATTCGCTTACCGGAGAAATTGATCCAAGGAATACAAACCCAAAGTATATAGCTGAGATGCGTGAAAAATTGGGTTATAATGATCCGATGCCCAAACAGTATTTTCGTTGGATTGGTCATTTCGTTGTAGGCGATTTTGGAAAATCTACTCGGTTTAAAATTAGTGTAGCGGAGGTCATTAGTGAGCGTCTGCCAAACACAATCTTACTTGGTCTATCATCAATCTTCCTTACATATATTCTATCATTCCTAATGGGATCGTACGCGGGACGAAAACCTTACACAATTGGGGATAACCTTATAGGAGCATTTAACTATCTGGGATATTCTCTCCCTGCCTTTATCGCCGGGGTATTCGCTATTTTCATATTTTCCTTTAAACTAAATTGGTTTCCATCAAATGGTTCCGTAGATATTGGTATTGAGGATGGAACAGTTGAGTGGTGGCTAAGCCGCTTACATCACGTTTTTTTACCTGCATTGGTACTTGGATTATTAAGTATTGCAAGTTATACGCAATTTTTGCGAAACGACATTATAGAAAATAGTCGCAAAGACTTTGTCCGTACTGCAAGAGCAAAAGGGACGCCTGAAAACAAAATTTATAATGTCCATATTTTAAGGAATTCAATGATTCCCCTAATTACATTTTTAGGGTTTGATATTGTAGCTATTATAAGTGGCGGAATTATCACGGAAACCATTTTTACCTATCCCGGTCTTGGACAACTATTCTTACAATCCGTTGGGACAAGGGATTATCCCGTATTAATGACATTGACTATGCTGTTCTCTTTCTTAACACTAATTGGTAACCTGATTGCCGATATTTTATATGGTGTTGTAGACCCGAGAATCAGGCTGGATTAGGGGGAGATTAGATGGAGATTGTACCATTAAGCGAAAGAAATGTAGAAATTATCCCCCCAAAAAAAAGTTTGTCACCATTAGCAACTGCCAGAAAGAAGTTTATTAAGAATAAATTAGCCATGACAAGTTTAATCTTTTTAAGTATTGTATCAATCATTTCCATCCTTGCTCCGTACATTACTACCGCCGATGTAACAAGGATTAACATTGGTCAGATGTCCTTAGAACCCTCACGTGATCATTGGCTGGGCACAGATAAAAGCGGCAGGGATGTATTTACCAGGTTACTTTACGGGGGACGCATCTCTTTGTTAGTTGGAATATCCTGTACGCTATTTTCTGTTTTTTTAGGTACATTAATTGGTTCCATTGCAGGTTATTTTGGGGGAATTATTGATCATTTATTAATGCGATTTACTGACTTCGTCCTAAACTTTCCCTTTCTTGTCTTTGTTATTGTTTTAAACGCGATTCTATTTGGCAAAGTATCAGGTTTGTGGGTATTAATCGGGGTGATAAGCTTACTTAGCTGGGGGGGAATTGCTCGCATCATTCGAAGTAAAATCCTTTCTGAAAAGGAAAATGAATATATAATCGCTGCGATTTCAATTGGCTGCACTCCTGCTAAGGTAATTATCAAACATCTTATACCAAATATCCTCTCGACCATTATTGTTCAGGCGACAATTACGTTTGCTACAATGATAGTAGCTGAATCGGGCTTAAGCTTTCTTGGTTTTGGTGTACCGCAGGACGTCCCGAGCTGGGGAAATATGCTCTCATCCGCAAGTGAACCGGATGTTCTTCAATTTAAATGGTGGATTTGGATACCGCCTGCTTTCACCATTACCATTACGATTTTATCCATTAATTTTATTGGTGAAGGCTTAAAAGATGCTTTCAATCCTAAATCAAGAAGATAAAAATCCATCATTTAATAAAATGGTGGATTTTTTTTCATTTTTTCAAATCAGAGCAATTATTCACCCAATTAAAGCATCTTCATTGTTGTTAACATTGGTTCATATATGCATAAGAAAATCATATAAATAAGATAACATTAGGACAAGAGCTAGGGTGTTGACAATGGGCGGGGTATTGGGTATGGCAGTTAGGATAATTTTCTTTTTAATCGGATATTGGCTTGCTGTATATGGTGGAGTAATCACCATTGCATACTTAAATTTATTGACAATCGGTTTTGGGTTTAAAGAATATTTAGAATTTATCACCGGGCGAGTGGAATGTTATTTACTTGCCATCGGTATTATTATCATAACGGTAAGTATTTACATTCCTGTTACCAGTAATAAACCGTAACTGGAGCAAAATATATATAAAGGAATAATTTAACTTAGGTCTGCCCATACTGATTGACAAACAGTTTCTTGAAGTGAGGGGTTGTACAATGTTGTATCTTCATGATGTTTGGGTAAATTGGTTTGAGGGTGAAGAAAACGGATATAATGTCTGCCACTTCCATGAATGGCGTAAGGATGATGGGGTCGAACTATTAGATCAAGTTCCACTTTTAAAAGTTGAACCGCTTCTATTTAACTATATCGAGAACGATCTCTCAGAATTACCACAGCAACTTCTAGATGATATTTTTCAAAAGGCTTATTTAAGAAAAAACCATGAGAGAGTCCAGCTTGACTATTGTTTTGTCGTTACCGATGGAGTGGGAATATTAGCGATTGATACGATAGGGTATAATATCCCCATTCGAAAAAGCAGACTAATACCAAGACAAGAACAACTTGTCTATGAAATGATTGAGTCGCATGATGCGCAAATTTACCATTTTTATGAGCAAAAGGATATGAAAGATTTCCATATTTTATCACCTGAACCAGAATTGATGAGAGGTTTAACGCGAAAAGAGCGACAATTAAAACAGCTTTTATTCATGGCTCTTGACCAACTTCATTCTTCTAAGAATGAAGCAGAAGTCCGCTATTGGTTTACAGAATGGTGTCCAGAAAAGTATTTGGCTATACAGGAATTAAATTTTGAAGCTGCTTGGGAGCAGTTATATGAAGAAACTAAATTTGGCTGGTCTAAAAGACACGAATTCTTTTGTGAAAATCTGATTAAAGGCCAGCCGTTTTTTGAAAAGCTTTGGGAAATGGAACATGGTCCAAAAGTAAATTAAAAGCCTGACCCAAAAGGTATCTACACTTACCTTTTGCGGGTCAGGCTTTAATTTTTATGAAAATGTTATTTCCGTTGTTTGCGTCCTAATCCTATAGCATTTTCCATTTTTCTTAGCGTTTTACTTGCAACAAGATTAGCTTTTGCAGCACCTTGATCTAAAATATCGTCAAGGGCGCTTGATTCCATTAGATTATAGTATTTTTCTTGAATCGGTTTAAATACATTTACGACAACTTCAGCTAAGTCACCTTTAAAATCTCCATACCCTTTACCTATATACATTTCCTCGAGTTCTGCAATCGATTTACCGCCCAAAATGGAGTAAATCGATAACAGATTGGAAACTCCGGGCTTATTTTCTTTATCGTATTTAACGATTCCTTCTGAATCTGTAACAGCACTTTTGATTTTCTTCTCAATTTGTTTTGGATCATCTAATGGGGTGATAAAAGCCTTTTTATTAGGATCTGATTTGCTCATTTTTTTCGTTGGTTCCTGTAAAGACATGACCCGTGCACCTACTTTAGGAATACGAATCTCAGGAATTGTAAGAACATCATTGTATTTTTTGTTAAATCTTTCAGCAAGGTCTCTTGTTAATTCCATATGCTGTTTTTGATCTTCACCAACAGGAACAAGATCTGTATTGTATAAAAGAATATCTGCAGCCATTAATGGTGGATACGTTAATAAACTGGCTGAAACCGCTTCTTTTCCATATGATTTATCTTTAAATTGAGTCATTCTTTCCAATTCCCCGATATAGGAAACGCATTGCATCAACCAACCTGCCTGAGCATGTGCCGGAACCTCGGATTGAATAAATAATGTTGCTTTATTTGGATCAATGCCAACAGCAATATACAGTGCTGCCAGACTGCGAATGTTTTTTCTTAATGTTTGCGGGTCCTGTGGAACCGTAATTGCATGCTGGTCAACAATGCAGAAGAAACAATTGTATTCGTCCTGTAGCTCCACAAATTGCTTCATTGCTCCGATATAGTTACCAAGCGTGATTGTACCACTTGGTTGGATACCTGAAAAAATTGTCTTCATTGTAAATTCCTCCTAAAAAATATAAATAAAAAAACCATTCATCCCATAAAAATAGGGGCGAATGGTTCGCGGTACCACCCTAAATTACTCTAAAAAGAGTCACTCAGTTCCATAGTCCTAACAGGAGTATGGGTCCTTTTAACGCAAGGAAAACGTCTATTCCTACTGCTTCCATTTAATAAAGGTTTGGAAAGAAGCTCAAAAGTCCATTCCGTATTAATTCGTGTTTGTTTTCACCTGCCACAAACTCTCTGAAAACGAAGGAAATACGTACTACTCTCTATCATCGCTCTACAGCTTTTATTCATTTATCAATATTATAAATAAATATATATTGGTAATCAAGTACGCAAAATATAATAACAGAAAAGAGCAATTAACATGAAAAGACCTGTAAAAGTGCCGTAAAAGAGCATTGGTTTGGGATTAATTTGAACAAGCTCAGATAGGGATGGAAGGTCATCAAATTTTCTTTTATTCTGTCCTCGTGAAAAGGCAAGTGTAAATGACTTGGACATAACATCAAAAAATCCGGTATGAATTGTATTAATTAATAAAGATGTGAAAAGCAATGCAGCCGAAATATAAAAAGATATATTGATATAGCTAATTAAAGTGACCCTATGATGAATGAAAAAAGAAATAGTTAAAATACAGAATTGAAAAGAGACTAAAATTAAAAGTTTTCTCTTAAGCCCAAATTTCAAATGAAAACCTCCAAAACGTTGATTTAATGGGTTAAAGCATAAAACTATTATAGCAAAAATTTAGTATTAGTCTAAATTATATTATAGGGTTTTGTAATGATATCGTAAAGATTGTTTCGGGTCTGTAAATAAATTTTGAAAAAATAATGTACAATATCACGAATATATGTATAATAGAGAATGTAGTAATTTTTCAGAATAATAGAAAAGGGAGGTCTACTAGTGAAGAAATCAAAACTTTCACTACTTTTAGTTTTATCGCTAGTTCTTAGCATGTTTTTAGCAGCATGTTCTAGTAATAAAACACAAGACTCTGGTACAAAATCATCAACAAAAACTGCTGAGAAAGCACCTGATCAAGTACTTAATGTTCTTGAGACAGCTGAAATTCCATCAATGGATAGTGCTTTGTCTCAAGACGTATTGAGCTTCACAATCTTAAACGCTGTAAACGAAGGATTATACCGTATTGACCAAAATCAAAAAATAATCAATGGTGTTGCTGCTGGCGCGCCAGTTGCAAACGCTGACAAAACAGTTTATACAATTAAATTGAAAAAAGATATTAAATGGTCTAACGGTGACCCAGTTACTGCACATGACTTTGTCTATGCTTGGCAGCGTGTGGTTGATCCTAATAATGCATCACCATATGCTTACTACGTGGATGGAACAATCAAAAATGCACATGAAATTATGAACAAAGCTAAACCTGTTACTGACCTAGGTGTTAAAGCAATTGATGATTACACACTTGAAGTTGACTTGGCAAGACCAATTCCATACTTTGAAACTTATATTGCATTCCCAGTATTATATCCACAAAATCAAAAATATGTAGAAGCTCAAGGTAAAAACTATGCCAAAGATGCTGCACATATCCTTTTTAACGGTCCATTTAAATTGACTAAATGGGATGGCCCGCAAGCAACTGAATGGACATTGGAAAAGAACGATGCATATTGGGGTGCTAAAGACGTTTCTTTAACAAAAGTGAACTTTAACGTTTCTAAAGACGGTCAAGCTTCTGCAAATGCGTTTGAAGCCGGAGAAGCAGATATTACACCAAAACTTGCTGACCCTGCGATTCTTTCCCAATATACAGGTTCAAAGAACCTATACACGTACCAGCAGCCAACTATTTTCTGGTTGAAATTTAATGAAAAGAACGCTGCATTGAAAAACGTAAATATCCGTAAAGCAATTGCGATGTCAATTGACAAAAAAGCTTTAACTAAAGACGTATTGGCAAATGGATCAATTCCTGCTGACTATATCGTTCCAAAAAGCTTTGTTAATCTTAACGGTAAAGATTTCCGAGCTGATGCTGGCACATATCTAACAACTGATAAAGCAAAAGCTTTAGAATACTGGAAAAAAGGTTTAGCTGAAATCGGCCAAACGAAATTAACTTTTTCTTATGTTGGTCAAGATACCGCATCTTCTAAGAAGACAGATGCTTACATTAAAGATCAATTAGAAAAGAATCTTCCAGGCATAACTGTAAATATTGAAAGTGTTCCTTTCAAAATTCGCTTGGACCGTGAAGATAAACAACAATATGATATTTTGATGAGCGGTTGGGGGCCAGACTACCAGGATCCAATGACATTCATGGATCTTTGGACAACTGACAGCCAGCAAAACCACATGAGCTACTCAAATTCTAAAGTGGATGACCTGATTAAACATGCTCAAACTACTTTAGCAACTGACCCGGCAAAACGCTGGAAAGCTCTTCAAGATGCAGAAAAAATCGTTCTTGATGAAGATGCTGCAATTGCTCCAATGTACCAACGTTCAGCTAACCTTTTAATTAATAGCAAAGTAAAAGGTTATGTAACACATGCAATTGGTCCTGACTATAGTTTACAATGGATTCAAATTGTAAATACAAAGAAATAACATATACCAACAAAATAGAAAGAGAGTATATTTCAAAGAATATACTCTCTTTCTACCTGTGTCTGAATTGTCGGAAAATGACGAATTATTCATCAATTAGGAGGTGGGAGAATGGCAAAGTACATTTTACAACGGATTATCTATATGATTATAACTATGTTCATCGTTGTATCAGTTTCATTTTTCCTCATGAAGCTTATTCCAGGTACTCCCTTTAATAATGCAGAAAAGCTCACACATGAGCAGCTTGCCATTATGCAAAATAAATACGGCCTAAATGACCCGGTACCAGTTCAATATGTACGCTATTTGGTGAATATGGTGAAAGGTGATTTAGGAGTCTCCTTTCAGTTTGATAATACCCCTGTTACTAGGCTTCTAGCGTTACGAATTGGCCCATCAGCCACTTTAGGTTTGGAAGCTATGATTGTCGGAACAATTATAGGTATCATATTAGGCGTTTTTGCAGCTCTAAAGCAAAATACATGGGTCGATTATGGATCAACTCTAATTGCGGTTATTGGAAAGTCAATCCCTAACTTCGTATTTGCAGGATTGCTTCAATATTATGTCGCGGTGAAATTAGGTTGGCTCCCTGTTATGTTCTGGCGTGGACCGGAATACACAGTCCTTCCTACAATTGCCCTTTCAATGTTTGTAATAGCCATTGCCGCTCGTTTTATGAGAACTGAAATGATCGATGTTTTAGGTTCTGACTATATAACTTTAGCAAAAGCTAAGGGTGCAAGTTATTTTCAAATTAGTGTAAAGCATGCATTAAGAAATGCTTTAATTCCCGTCATCACTGTTTTAGGACCATTAGCGGTAGCATTAATGACAGGATCTCTAGTAATTGAGAAAATCTTCGGAATTCCCGGGCTGGGAGAACAATTTGTTAAATCGATTGCGGTTAATGATTATCCGGTTATTATGGGTACTTCTATTCTTTTCGCCGCCGCTTTTGTTGTCATCATATTAGTGGTAGATATTCTTTACGGAATAATTGATCCACGTATTCGTATTTCGGGGGGGAAATCTAAGTGATCAACAAAGAACAAACCATCTCAAAAGATTTATTCGCACCCGCCCATGTTGATTTATCAAATAGTGAGAAAATTTCCAAGCCAAGTTTAAATTTTTGGCAGGATTCTTGGCTGAGAGTTCGTAAAAATAAAGGTGCAGTTGTAAGTTTAGTTCTTATGGTGATTTTAATTGTGATGGCATTTATCGGCCCTTTATTAACACCATACGCATACGACGCCCAAAATACGGCCCATGCAAATTTACCGCCTCGTATACAAGGAATAGACCATATTAGTTGGCTTCCGTTTAACGGTGAACTAACCAGGAAAGACGGTACCTCTTACAATCCATATGAAATGCGAAATATAAAGCAATATTACTGGTTTGGAACTGATAGTTTAGGACGGGATCAATTTGCCCGTGTTTGGAAGGGTACCCAAATTTCTTTATTAATCGCCTTTGTTGCAGCATTAATGGACATGCTTATTGGGGTGTCATATGGAGCTTTTTCCGGTTATATTGGTGGTCCTGTGGATAATGTGATGCAGCGTATTGTGGAAGTAATAATGGGGATTCCTAACTTAATTATTGTAGTACTTATGATTCTTGTTCTTAAACCAGGTATAACTCCAATTATAATTGCTATATCTATTACTGGTTGGACAGGCATGGCGCGTGTCGTACGTGCTCAAGTGCTAAAATTTAAAAATCAGGAGTATGTGCTTGCTGCGAAAACATTAGGTGCCTCAGATACTTCAATAATTTTTAAACATATGATACCAAACATGTTTGGGATTATTATCATTAATACAATGTTCTCAATTCCAAATGCGATCTTCTTTGAAGCATTTTTAAGTTTTATTGGACTAGGATTACAAGAGCCAAAGGCTTCTCTTGGTACATTAATCAATGATGGCTTTACATCTATGATTGCCTTTCCATATCAGATGATTATTCCTGCAATCATGATTTCTCTCATTATGATTGTATTTAACTTAATTGCAGATGGATTACGTGATGCGTTAGATCCAAAAATGCGCGATTAGAAGGCAGGTGAGTTTTAGTGGAAAAGATTTTAGAAGTAAAAGATTTAAATATATCCTTCCATACCTTTGCTGGTGAAGTTAAGGCCATTAGAGGTGTCAACTTTGATTTATATAAGGGCGAAACATTAGCGATTGTTGGGGAATCCGGATCTGGAAAATCTGTTACAACAAAATCAATTATGCGCTTACTTCCAGAAGGTAATTCAGAAATTAAAAAAGGTGAAATCCTATTTGACGGCAAAGACCTAACCAAGTTGAAAGATAAGCAAATGCAAAAAATTCGTGGGCATGACATTTCAATGATTTTCCAAGATCCGATGACTTCATTAAATCCAACAATGAAAATTGGTAATCAAATCATGGAACCACTTATAAAACATCAAAAAATGAGCAGACATGATGCCAGGGAAAGAGCAATTGACTTATTAAAACTTGTTGGGATTCCTAAACCGGAAATCCGCGTAGATCAATATCCACATCAATTTTCAGGCGGGATGAGACAAAGGGTAGTTATTGCAATAGCTTTAGCTTGTAACCCGAAAGTTTTAATTGCGGATGAGCCAACAACTGCACTTGATGTAACGATTCAAGCTCAAATTCTGGAACTAATGAAGGATTTGCAAAAGAAAATAGACACATCAATTATCTTCATTACCCATGATCTTGGTGTTGTAGCAAACGTTGCGGATCGTGTTGCCGTTATGTATGGCGGAAAGATTGTTGAAATTGGCACTGCAGATGAGATTTTTTATAATCCGAAACATCCATATACATGGGGATTAATTAGCTCAATGCCTGATTTAGAGACTGAAGATGAGGAATTATTTTCGATTCCGGGAACACCTCCGGACCTATTGGATCCGCCAAAAGGTGATGCATTTGCACCTCGTAACCCATATGTAATGAAGATTGATTTGGAGCAAGAGCCTCCATTCTTTAAAGTTTCTGACACACATTATGCAGCTACATGGCTCTTACATCCAGATGCACCAAAGGTAGAACCGCCGGAAGCTGTAAAAAGACGACAAGCTCAATTCCCTGATATGAAGGTGGGAAAATAAATGGCTCAGAACGAAAAATTACTTGAAATTAAAAACTTAAAACAATATTTCAATGTTGGTAAACCCAATGAAGTTAAAGCAGTTGACAATGTTTCCTTTGATATCTTTAAAGGTGAAGTTTTAGGTTTAGTTGGTGAATCAGGATGTGGTAAATCCACTACCGGACGTACCATTATTCGTTTATATAATGCGACTGGCGGAGAAGTTATTTACGATGGTGTAAATGTTCATGACAAAAAGTCTCATAAACAGTTAAAAGAATTTAATCGTAAAATGCAAATGATTTTCCAAGACCCATATGCATCTTTAAATCCCCGATTAAAAATCGCTGATGTTATAGCGGAAGGCATTGACATCCATGGCTTGGCAAATACTAAACAAGAACGAATGGAAAGAGTATATGAACTTTTAGAAACTGTTGGATTGAACAGAGAACACGCTAACCGTTATCCGCATGAATTTAGCGGTGGTCAGCGCCAGCGTATCGGTATTGCACGTGCTCTTGCAGTTGAGCCTGAATTTATTATTGCGGATGAGCCGATTTCAGCACTTGACGTATCGATTCAAGCGCAAGTTGTTAACTTAATGAAAAAACTTCAAAAAGAGAAAGGACTTACGTATCTTTTTATTGCCCATGATCTCTCAATGGTTAAATACATCAGTGACCGGATTGGTGTTATGTATTTTGGGAGAATGGTAGAGCTTGCACCTGCAGATGAGCTCTATAAAAATCCTCTGCATCCATATACGCAATCCTTATTATCAGCGATTCCACTTCCTGATCCGATCAGTGAAAGAACACGTAAACGTAAATCCTATGATCCGACTAGTCATAATTATGGTGACAATGAAAAAATCGAATTTAGAGAAGTTTCTCCGGGACATTTTGTTCTTTGTTCAGAAAAAGAATTTACTCAATATAAAGCACAATATAAACATTAAAAAAACGATCTCACTATGAGATCGTTTTTTTATGAGAATTTATTTCCTTTTTCCGCCGACACTTTTCCATCCCGACTGATATTTAGCGCTTTCGTCAACAAATTCAGTGCGGTTTTTGCCGCCGAAAACTTTTTCACCAAAACTATTTGTTAACACACCCATTAACGCTGTAATTCCAACGATTAATAGTGCCACAACAGTTAAATCCATTATGTAACCAACCATGATACACCCTCCATTTTCTTTTCAAAGGCTAGTTTTAAACGTCAATTAAAGAAATATCCCCTTATTTCATTTTAAAAGAACTTGCTCAGTATTAAAAGGGGAAAATCAACAAAAAAATCAAGAAACAAAAAGAATTGCTGTTTAGTGAAAAAAGATGTATGCGTTTTCATTTTGGTTTTTTAATTGAGAATGTTTTTTAAGAAATTATAAAGGTATTGATTGTATTATATCTATTATGAAGTCCATATGAAAAGTTTTTCTTAAAATATCCTCAAAAAATTATCGATTATAAACGAAACTTATAGAAGTAATGTTTGTAAAAAAGGAAATTGAAGATGTAATAATCAAAAAAAATGAAACTTTTATGGATATTATTCGTCTAATATAATGAAACGAATAAGATTATGGACTTCAAGGGCTTTAGAATATTTTTAAAAAAAGGATACCCTTTTTAGAAGCTGTGGTGTATAATTTATGATATAAATTACTTATTTATAATTATTTTAATTATATTTATACTTTAATTAACGTTAATTTCGATTGAATATAGATTGTTGCAGTTACTATAAGAGGAGTGTGAAGAAGAATGGTAACATTATACACTTCACCAAGTTGTACATCATGTAGAAAAGCAAAATCATGGTTAGAAGAGCATGAAATTCCATACAAAGAAAGAAATATTTTCTCTGAGCCGTTATCAATCGAAGAAATTAAAGAAATTCTTCGAATGACAGAAGATGGAACAGATGAAATCATTTCAACCCGATCAAAAACATTTCAAAAACTGGATGTTAACCTGGACACAATGCCACTTCAAGACTTATTTGAATTAATTAAAGAGAATCCGGGCTTGCTGCGTCGTCCTATTATTATTGATGAAAAGCGTTTGCAGGTTGGGTATAATGAGGATGAAATAAGACGATTTTTACCCCGCCGAGTACGAACATTTCAATTACGCGAAGCTCAGCGTATGGTTAACTAATAAAAAAGGCCTTCATTAAAGAGGGTCTTTTTTATATCGTTTTTCTTAATTGTTTGTGAAATCAATGACATTTTGCTACAATAAAATGAATATCTAATAAATAGGCAAAATGATGGTTTTTTAAATTTTAGTTATATTTATTTCCCTTATTACTACTTTTGTCATAAAATGAAAGTACACGGGTGTATTCTTTTTAGATACGCTCCGGGAAATAGGCCTTTCTACATTGGGTAATGCTTTTTGAGCATCATCTGCTTGGGGGTATTTAGTCCCTTCAATATGGAAAATGGAAGGGAGAGGTGATAATGGAGATTGAACGAATAAATGAAAATACTGTAAAATTTTATATTTCTTATGTTGATATAGAAGAAAGAGGCTTCGACCGGGAAGAAATCTGGTACAATCGTGAACGGAGTGAAGAGCTTTTTTGGGAAATGATGGATGAAGTCCATCAGGAAGAGGAATTTGTTGTTGAAGGTCCACTTTGGATTCAAGTCCAAGCGTTGGATAAAGGGTTAGAAATTCTAGTAACTAAGGCACAACTTTCAAAGGATGGACAAAAGTTTGAACTTCCTATACCCAGTGATAAATTAAAGGATTTACCTGTTGATGAGAAAATTGAAGAGTTTTTAGATCAACATTTTATTCCAACGAATCCTGAGGATGAAGAAATTTTATTAGAGGAAGAATCTTTGGAATTCTTGCTCGCCTTCAAAGACTTTGAGGATGTCATTATGCTGGCCAATCGACCGGGACTTGATGAATTAGTAACCATGTTATTTCACTTTGAAGGAAAATACTATCTATATACTGAATTTCCCGAAGAAACATTCAATGAGGATGAAATTGATGACGTATTAAGTGTTCTTCTTGAATATGGTTCTGAAACCCAGTTAACCATTCATCGAGTACAAGAATATGGAAAAGAAATAATTTCTGAAAATGTTTTTGCTGAAATAAGAAAACATTTTAGATAACACCGTGCCGATTTCTGTATTGAAATCGGTATTTTTTAGCATTTCTATTCTTTGCTGGCGGGCAGGTGAGGACATTGAAGAACACAGTAAGGGTTGTATTATTTCTGTTAATTTTGTCTATTCTATTGTTTTTCTTTAAAAATAATTTACAAGGCGGAATATTTGGTTTTTTAAGCCTTTTTATATCACTGTCTGTCATATTTATAGGTTTCGTTATCTTCCTTGAAAACCGCCATCCTACGCAAACGATTACCTGGCTTGTAGTTTTAGGCAGCTTTCCGCTTGTTGGATTTATTTTTTATATTTTATTTGGACGGAATTATCGGAAAGAAAAAATGTTTAGAAAAAAATACTTCCTGGATAAACAAGCATTTCTAACGATTGAGGGTGATAATGACCCTAGAAGTGAAGAAAAAATCAGCCTAATGGGTGAACATCAGGGAAAATTATTTATGTTGGCACAAAAGCTTGGGAACAGTCCTATTTCCTTTGATACATCTACAAAAATTTTGACTAATGGTGAAGAGACCTTTCTTTATATTTTAGATGAACTCCAAAGAGCCAAACACCATATACATCTTGAATATTATATTGTTCGTCACGACCAATTAGGTCAAAGGATTAAAAAAGTATTAATTGAAAAAGCTGCACAAGGTGTCAAAATTCGGTTTTTATACGATGCAGTTGGATCATGGCAGTTATCCAAGAAATATATTTCTGAATTGAAGAATGCGGGTATTGAAACAGTGCCCTTTGGGCCTGTCAAATTACCATTTTTAAACAATAAGTTTAATTTTCGTAATCATCGTAAGATCATCGTTATTGATGGGACAGTTGGTTTTGTCGGCGGTTTAAATATCGGGGATGAGTATTTGGGAAAGGACAAGAGTTTTGGTTTTTGGCGTGATACTCATTTAATGCTCAAAGGTGAAGCAGTCCGAACACTGCAGCTTATCTTTTTGCAGGACTGGTATTATATGACCAATCATAGTTTTTTAACCGCGGAATATCTATCACCACAATTAGATAATAAAAGTCATGGCGGTGTTCAATTAATAGCCGGAGGACCTGATAATGAGTGGAGTGTTATTAAAAATATTTTTTTCTCGATGATTGCCTCTGCTGAAAAATCAGTCTGGATTGCTTCACCCTACTTTATCCCGGATGAAGATATCTTCTCGGCAATAAAAGTCGCGGCCCTTAGCGGTCTTGATGTTCGGTTACTTGTCCCGAATCGTCCTGATAAACGGATTGTTTTTCATGCTTCCCGCTCTTATTTTCCTGAACTTTTGGAAGCAGGAGTTAAAGTGTACGAATATGAACGTGGATTTATGCATAGTAAAATTATCATTGTCGACCATGAACTTGCTTCTATTGGAACATCCAATATGGATATGAGAAGTTTTCATCTAAATTTTGAAGTAAATGCCTTTTTGTTTCGGACAAAAAGCACCCAAAAACTTGTGGAGGAATATGTAAATGATTTGGAATTTTCTAAGCGACTTGAATTAAATACGTTTCAAAAAAGACATATCGGTTATCGTTTATTGGAATCCACAGCAAGGCTGCTCTCACCGCTTCTATAAATATTAATTGATATTATTGAAGATAAACAATCGGGAATGGAAAACCGATTGTTTTTTATTTTATTAAAAGGAATTTGAGGAATTAAGACGAATTATTTTTGTATAAGGAGGTGCTTTTTTTGTTAACAGCAAATACAAAATCCGGCACAAGAGTTTGCCTAGGCTATGATTACAAAAAGGAAACTCTATTGAAATTACGAAGCAAAGAAGATTTTTTTTGCCCCGAATGTGGAGAGCGTGTTTCTCTTAAGTTAGGCGATCAACGTATTTATCACTTTGCGCATAAAAGAGGGAGTATGTGCGGGGATTTTTATGAAAGAGAATCTGTTTACCACATGGAAGGAAAACGGCAGCTTTTCCAATGGCTTATAAATCAAAAGATTAATGCTCATTTAGAGTACTATGATAGGGAGATTCACCAACGGCCTGATATTATGTTTTTTTATAATGGAAAGAAGTATGCTTTAGAATTTCAGTGTTCAACTATACCGGAAAAGGAATTTATTAAACGGACAAACACTTACTGCCAAAATGGATATATCCCGCTTTGGATTATAAGCGATAACCATTTTAAACAAAAAGAAAGAAATGTCCTATCACTTTCAAACTTTCAGTTTTTCTTCCTACGAAAAACTTTTGATGGCGTATTCTATATTCCCTCGTATTGCCCCGAAAAAAGAAGTTTTCATTTAGTAGGCTCCGTCATTTCTTTTTCCGTTAAAAAAGCCCTTGTGCAAAGCTCCCATTATCAAATAAACCATATTAAAATCTGGGATTTATTGAATCCTAAAATATTGAAACAAGTTCGGCTAGATCAATGGAGTGCTGAAATTGAGAAATTTAATTTTTATTGGTCCATGCATCCCAGCCCCAAGAAAAATTCCTTTCTTCATGAAGTTTACATTCAAAATCTCAACCTTTTTTTATTACCTCCGGAAATTGGCCTTCCTGTTCATCACTCTATTTTCATTGAAACTTCTCCAACTATTTGGCAAACTTATTTGTATATCGATGTTCTTTCTAAAAAAAATCCCAAAGAAAAAATAAGCATAGAAGAAGTAGAATTTCATTTTAAAAAAAGACTTAGTAGAAAAGAGGTTATCATTCGCAAGTTACCCCAATTAGATGGGATGAGACCTTTTGTCGCAGTTAATGAGTACCTATTATTGTTAGTGAAACTAGGGATATTAACGCGAAAAACTGGAACTCTTTTTGAACTACAAAGGCATTTGTCTAAATCAAAAACCAACAGGGAAAAGGAGGAAAAAAAACAAGAGTTTTATCAAAAATATCATCATATACTTTCAAAAATATAAATGAAAAAAGGCATAAGGGCATACTAAAGAAGGATAATTGTTTCTTTTTTGTATGTCAAAAGGAAATTGGTAAGAAAAGGAGAATATATGTAAGAGTGATTTCATTTTAAAAATGAAATAGATGAATGGAGGATGAAAAATGGCTAATGAAACGGCAGTTAAAAGCTTACCCTCAAGAAGTGATATCCCTGAAACGGACACTTGGAGATTAGAGGATATATTTACCAGCGACGAGGATTGGGAAAAAGAATTCCAAGATGTAAAAAATGAAATCCCAAAAGTTAAAGAATTTAAAGGAAAACTTGGTGAAAGTGCGGAAACGTTATATAAAGCTCTTCAATTCCAAGATAAACTGCTTGAGAGAATCGGCAAGCTTTATGCGTATTCACATATGAGGTATGACCAAGATACGACTAATTCATTTTACCAGGGTTTAGATGACCGGATGAAAAACCTCTATGCCCAAGCAGGTAGTCAGTTGGCATTTATTGTTCCGGAAATTCTTTCAATTGATGAAAGTAAACTAAATGGATTTTTGAAGGAAAAATCTGAATTGAAGCTTTATGAACAAGCGATTGCAGAAATCAATCTTCAAAGGCCGCATGTCCTCACAGCAGAACAAGAAGCATTACTCGCTGAAGCCGGAGAAGTGATGAACGCATCAAGCAATACCTTTGGTATGTTAAACAATGCGGATATACAGTTCCCATCCATTAAAGATGAAAATGGGGAAGAGGTTGAAATTACTCATGGCCGCTACATACGGTTCTTAGAAAGCTCTGACGGGCGGGTACGGCACGATGCTTTTAAAGCGGTCTATAAAACCTATGGGGATTTTAAAAATACTTTTTCAAGTACGTTGAGCGGTAATGTGAAAAAGGATAATTTTAATGCAAGAGTAAGAAAGTATGATTCTGCCAGACATTCTGCGCTTGCAGCCAATAACATCCCTGAGAGTGTGTATGATAATTTAGTAAATACCGTAAATGATCACCTCCACTTATTACATCGCTATATTAAGCTCCGGAAGAAAGTTTTAGGGCTAAAAGAGCTTCATATGTATGATTTGTATACACCGCTAGTCAAAGATGTAAAAATGGAAATAAAATATGAAGAAGCGAAGGATATTATTTTAAAAGGATTAGCTCCATTAGGTGAGGAGTATTTGAAGGTATTAAAAGAAGGCTTTGAAAATCGCTGGGTGGATGTACATGAAAATAAAGGAAAGCGCAGTGGTGCCTATTCCTCTGGGGCGTATGGAACAAATCCTTATATCTTAATGAACTGGCAGGATAATATCAATAACTTATTTACTTTGGCACATGAATTTGGTCACTCAGTCCATAGTTACTACACACGAAAATCACAGCCATATCCGTATGGAAATTATTCCATTTTCGTAGCAGAAGTAGCTTCAACTTGTAATGAAGCGCTATTAAATGATTATTTGCTTAAAACAATTGACGATGAACAAAAACGAATTTTCTTATTGAATCATTATCTTGAAGGATTCAGAGGCACTGTATTCCGGCAAACAATGTTTGCCGAGTTTGAACACTTAATCCATCAAAAGGCACAAAATAATGAAGCATTAACGGCAGAATTATTATCTAAAGAATACTATGCTTTGAACAAGAAGTATTTTGGGGAAGAGGACATTGTAATTGATGAGGAGATTGGTTTGGAATGGTCTAGAATTCCACACTTTTATTACAATTATTATGTTTACCAATATGCAACCGGCTTCAGTGCAGCAACCGCATTGAGCAAGCAAATTCTAGAAGAAGGGGAGCCAGCGATAAATCGCTATATTGATTTCCTAAGTGCAGGGAGCTCGGATTATCCAATTGAAGTTCTTAAGAAAGCTGGAGTGGACATGACAAGTTCTGATCCTATTAAAGATGCTTGTAAAGTATTTGAAGAGAAATTGAATGAAATGGAACAGTTACTTTCTTAAATACAAACAAAGGGATGGTTCTTTTTGGACCATCCCTTTTAAAATCCTTTAAATCTTTTTCGACCATTTAGGTAGAATATGAAAATAAATATAGAAATGAATAAGATTGGTGAACTGATTAAAACCGGGAATATTTTAAGCATAGCTAATAACTGGAGAAAAAAGGCGCAAAAAATAAAAACTATTAAAATAATGGAAGGGAGTTTTCTCATACCGCAATGTCACCTCAGATAATCTTTTTAATGAATCACACTATTAGTTTATTGTCCAAAGCTTGATAATATGATTTTTGACAATATTGTGAAATAAAACACAAACTTATTGTCTCTATAATCAACCGCATGCTATATTATAGACGTGAAGTTGATCACCACAAACATATCCCCTTTGTTTGACCGTGAAAAATTTCTCCCATCCCCTTTGTTCGTATTAATAGATAAAGACCTTGCAGTATTCATGCTGCAAGGTCTTTTCGCTATATTTTGATAAAAAAGAAAAAGAGGGTTTTTAAGTCATCCTTCTCCTATTGATTAATATATCTCCAAAATGTACCATATTTTGCGGGGATTTGTTCCACTATTTGTTTTAAAAGCAGTTTTTTCATTTCTCGTTCAACCTGGGATATCGACATATTGTATACAACAGCAATTTCTTTGGAAGCAACAAATTTAAAGAATTTAACAAACGCTTCTAATGGCGGCGGCGGTGATTGAACCGGTTGTTCGGAAAGCATTTCTTCAAGAATTTGAACATAAATCTCATATGGATATGTTCCGGTAATTTTAATACCTTCGTCCTCGGCATGTTCATTAAAGAATACAAGTGTTGGAATTTCCTGAACATCCATTTCAGCTGTTATTTTCAGGTCGCATTGGAAGGCTTTTGCTGCACTTTCTGAATGGATATCCGAGATAAATTCCTCAACATCTAAACCCAAGTTTCGGGCACAATCCTTTAACACCTCAAAATTCGAGATATTTTTTTTGTCTAAGAATAATACTTCCTGAAGCTTACGTAAAAAACGAATGCCGGCCCTGCGCCCCTGCAGTTCTGCTGCCTTAAGAGCGATTGAAACAACATATGGGGAAGCTACGGGATTTTCAAACCAAAGATTTCCGTCACAGGACATTCCGGACCTGCTTGCAGTCTTTTCCCATACCCCTGCTATATGTTCATAACTCTTTTTTTTACTTAAATTTAAATTGGCTAAACGCCCGCTTAACACGTGCTTAATGGAAAAATAGCGACCGTATTCGATTTGAAGCTTTTTAAGTATCGGTTCAAGCGCCCAGCATTCAGGGCATAAAGGATCAATAAACATATAAATTTCGATAGGCTTTTTTTCACTGCAATTCATAGGGTGATTGAAGCTTGAATTACCGCTGCTGGTCACGAATTTTCACCTGTTTGGTTTTCGTCTTCAGGCGTATTAATCATGTGCTCTGCAGTTAGAAAAAGCCTAGAGTAAAATTCATCCCTGAGTGGACCTTGTAATCCTATCTTGTCCATCGCCATACGCATACATGATAACCATGCTTTTGCTCTGGTTGGTGTTATTGGAAAAGGCAAATGGCGTGCCCGCATCATCGGGTGGCCGTGCTCTTCCGTATACAATGAAGGTCCGCCTAAATATTGTGTTAAGAATTGCTTTTGTTTACGGGCAATTTCTGTAAATTGATTAGGAAAGATTGGAGCAAGATCAGGATGTTGTGCAACCAAACCATAAAAAGTATCCACAAGACGGTGCAATGTTTCTTCGCCAAGGGCTTCGAATGGTGTAAGCCTCTTCTCAATCATGTTGACAACTCCTTTAACGTATTATGTATTTTTTATTTTATCAATGCCTTTTGCATATCTCAAATAAATAGCTTTGGAAAAGATTCATTCACTTCCAGTGATAGTATTAATGTATACAAAAAAACGCCTGCTACTAAAAACAGGCGACAATAGTCTGATGGAAATTACTCCATGGAATATTTATTAAATCAAAAAAGGGTTGAAGATTATTTTCCATTATTTTGTAAGATTTTTTGGTTATAAAAGCGGCGAATTTTATTCTCGGTGATACGCTTAGGAATTCCATGCAGTTCAAGAAATTCTTGAAATATCCTGAGTCCGTGAAGGTAGTTTTCAGCTTCGTATTCTAATTCAAAGTCCTCTTTATTTAAATAATAACTATGGTCAAGGACAAGTAAACCTTCTTTATAATCAAATTCGACCCTTTTAGTTAATAATGATCCAAAATATTCAATGGTTCTATAAGAAATCTCCATCTCTTCAACGAGGTTTTCGATTATACCGCCGGGGAGTTTGCCAAGTTGAATGGCGGACAAAGCCTCTTTCGCTGTTAAAACTTGGTTCGTTTCAAGAAGCCCGACACTTGCCGGCTGTTTTAATGTCATTTCAAAATGCTCCTGTTTTTGCCGGATTCGTAATGCAGTATTTTTTTGCTTTAATGCAAAATTAGGTGTATCAAAATAATGGTTTTCTTGGGTGAAAATCTGTTTTTCATTAATGTTAAATGTATCAAGAAGCAAATCATATTCTTTCTTGGATAGGATATTTTTAAATTCAATTTCAATATTTTGCGACATCCCGTATCAGTCCTTTCACCGTCGTAGCTATTCTAATTATCTCATTTTTATTCAAGTCTGCAATCCTTGGGAGAAATGAATAGATTATGCTAAAATAGGTATGTGAAAATGGAGGTAATTATATGAAAAAAAGAATAATAATTATGTCATCAAATGTAAACAGCAATAAGCTGGTGTTAAAAGCCGATGAATCAATAAATGGTTTACTGCCGGCTGAACAAATTCTTGTCGATTCTGACCAATTTTCATTTATTTATTTAATGGAGGATAAACAAGAGTATACATATATCGTTTTACCGGATACAATTTGGCCGCAATTGAATGACGCATTAGTTCAAAACATCCCGGTATGGATTTCTTTTAATGGAGAACAAATGGAATTAACTAATTTCCATAATGAATTAGAATATGTTATTAGCAATATTCAGGGGAATAGTAATTACGGTGAAGATATGGTCAAGAAAGTAGAAGAAATTTTTACGAGATAATTTGTTTTTTTGGTGAGGTGAAATTCATGAAGCAGTGGGATCTATTTTTAGCTCCATATAAACAGGCGGTTGAAGAATTGAAAATAAAACTAAAGGGAATGAGGGGCCAATTTGAATTAGATTCTACGCATTCACCAATCGAATTTGTTACAGGCAGAGTTAAACCAATAGCAAGTATCCTTGATAAAGCAAATCAAAAAGGAATACCACTCGACCGATTGGAAGAAGAAATGCAGGATATTGCAGGGATGCGAATGATGTGCCAATTTGTTGATGATATACATATTGTTGTAAATTTATTAAGAAATCGTCATGATCTTGAAATTGTAGAGGAAAGGGATTACATTTCTCATAAAAAAATGAGTGGTTACCGATCCTATCATGTCGTTATCCGCTATCCGGTACAAACTATTCACGGAGAAAAGAAGATTCTTGCTGAAATTCAAATTAGGACACTGGCAATGAATTTTTGGGCTACAATTGAACATACCCTTAACTATAAATACAAAGGAATTTTTCCAAGTGATATTCAAATGAGACTCCAAAGAGCAGCGGAAGCCGCGTTCCGGTTAGATGAAGAAATGTCATTAATCCGCGGTGAAATACAAGAGGCTCAAGCATTTTTTACAAGAAAGAAAGAATTAAAGCAAGAAGAGAAAAGCTAATGTCTGTTTGTTGAACGCATTTCAGAACAAGGAGCATATTAATTATGAAATTTGCAATTACATCAAAAGGAGATCAAAAATCAAATATCCTGATGCACAAAATGAGGACCTATTTATTAGATTTTGATCTCGTTTATGATGAGGACCAACCGGATATTGTCGTATCAATTGGTGGTGACGGCACATTACTGTATGCCTTTCATCGTTATAGCAGCCGCTTGGATAAAACTGCTTTTGTTGGAATTCATACGGGACATCTTGGCTTTTATGCTGACTGGATACCGGATGAAATTGAAAAACTTGTGATAGCAATCGCAAAAACTCCCTATCAAGTTGTGGAATACCCGTTGCTTGAAGTAATCATCCGTTACCAGCATGCCGGGAAGGAATCAAGATATCTTGCCTTAAACGAATCAACTGTAAAAAGTGTTGAAGGGACGTTAGTGATGGATGTAGAAATCCGCGGCCAGCATTTTGAAAGGTTTCGGGGAGATGGACTGTGCGTATCAACGCCTTCAGGAAGTACTGCTTATAACAAGGCGCTGGGTGGGGCGATTATCCATCCATCCATTTCTGCCATTCAGGTGGCAGAAATGGCGTCTTTAAATAACCGGGTCTTTAGAACTGTCGGTTCGCCGCTAATATTACCGTCTCACCATACATGCATGTTAAAACCTGTTAACCGTTCAGATTTTCAAGTAACAATTGATCATCTTACCCTTCTTCACAAAGATGTAAAATCGATCCAATTTAGGGTGCCCGAGGAAAAAATACGTTTTGCACGCTTCAGACCATTTCCCTTCTGGAAAAGAGTACATGATTCATTCATATCTGATTCGGATTAATTTCAGTTTTCGGGGGAGAAACGATGTCATCAAGGTTTCAAATTAAGTGGATTATTGATCAAAACAATGCCGGAAAGCTGATTAAGGATTTTCTTAAAGAAGAAGAGATCTCCCGGACTGCTTTAACGGATATTAAATTTAAAGGTGGAAGTATTCTTGTAAATGGTGAAGAAGTAAATGTCCGTTACAAATTAAAACAAGATGACCTTCTAATTGTCATCTTTCCGCCTGAATATCCAAGTGAAGGAGTAAAGGGAGAAAAAATTCCTCTTAAAATTCTTTTTGAAGACGACTATCTTCTTGTTCTAAATAAACCTGCAGGAATGAGTACGATACCTTCCCGGGAACATCCTTCCGGGAGCCTTGCAAACGCCCTGGTTGGTTATTATGATCAGATAGGGTTATCAGCGACATCCCATATTGTAACGCGTCTTGACCGGGATACATCGGGTATTGTCCTAGTGGCAAAGCATCGTCATGTCCATCACCTATTTAGTAAAGATCAACAAAGCGGAAAGGTCAAAAGGACCTATGAAGCATTTGCGAAAGGGACTGTAGAATCTGATTCCGGTAGGGTTGATCAGCCGATTGGCAGGAAAGAGGACAGCATTATTGAAAGAGAAGTTCGGGCTGACGGCCAATATGCATGTACACATTTCAAAGTAATTGAAAGGCATGCCGTATTTACACATATCGAGCTTCAATTAGAAACGGGCAGAACTCATCAAATAAGAGTTCATATGTCATTTCTTGGCCATCCATTACTTGGTGATGATTTGTATGGCGGAGAAAGGGTACTAATTGACAGGCAAGCACTTCATTGCAAACAAATAAATTTTATTCATCCATTTTTGGGTCGGGAAATGACTTTTACAGCACAGCTTCCCGTTGATATGAAAGTACTTTTAATGGCTGACCATTTGTAATATTGGTCAGCCTGTTTTTATCTGCACAAATTTTATCGAGCAAAATCCTTAAATTTCTCCGCCACATATGGCATAGTAGAGACAACTGAAACCAATTCCATTTCAGGGTATCTGAGCGCAGTGAGCAGACCGCCGAAAACTGCACCTGTGTCAATATTATACGTGTTGTTGATCATTCTCGGTTCATTAACAGGTGTATGACCGTATACGATACATGGTTTTCCGTGATATTCCTTGGCCCAATCTCTTCGGACCGGTGATCCATCCGGGTGTTTTTCTCCAGTAATATCGCCATAAAGTACAAATGTTTTTACTTTAGAATGGGTTTGGCCGATAAATTCTTCCTTTATCCCTGCATGTGCGATTATAAGATTTCGTTTGTCTAACTCTAAATAAAGAGGAGCATTTTCATAAAGTTCTATAAATTTTTTTCGAATGGATTGCTGATCCCCTTTGTATAATGATTCATATTCGGCAACTGTGGTTTCAAGTCCGTGTGAAATTTGAACCTTGTTCCCAAGGAAGAAGCGATAAAGTTTATTGCAATGGTTTCCAGGTGTATAGTAAGCCTTTTTTTGCTCGATAACAAGCCGCCAAACAATTTCAATTACCTTCAATGATTCCGGTCCTCGGTCAGTTAAATCGCCAACAAAACCAAGCACTCTATTTTCGGGATGCATTGGGATTCCGTTATCCCATTTATAGCCGAGCTTTTCTGTTAGCACTTTAAATTCCGGTAAACAACCGTGGATATCACCAATAATATCAATTTTCATTGGATAGCCCCCTTATAGTTTATTTTCTGTAATTTGATTCATTTTATAAAAACTAAATTGGAGTATTAAAAAATTTAATGAGGAGGAATAAAAAATGGCACAGCATGCATCAGTTATTTCATTGCTAATTGTTGTCACAATGGCTTTTCTAACGCCGATTATCCTTCATCGATTTAAACTTAATTTTATTCCGGTTGTCGTTGCTGAGATTATCATGGGCCTCGTCATTGGGAAAAGCGGTTTTAATTTGGTTCATCAGGATATGTGGCTTTCCACTCTTTCGACTCTAGGCTTTATATTTCTAATGTTCTTAAGCGGGCTGGAGATTGATTTTTCGGCATTTAGAGGAGGAAATAAGCGGGAGATTCTTCCGAGTGGGAAAAGAGAGCCCAATTCTTTTGCGGTCTCATCGTTAATTTTTACCGGGATTTTTATTTTTTCTCTTGTTTTATCGTATTTGTTTGTCGTAACAGGATTTATTCATAATGCCTTCTTAATGACTCTAATCATCTCGACTATATCATTGGGAGTTGTGGTGCCTACTTTAAAAGAAGCCCATATGATGAAAACCGTGATTGGGCAGATAATCTTATTAGTCGCTGTCATCGCCGACTTAGCAACGATGATCCTGCTGGCTGTCTTTGTGTCCTTAAATGAGGCAGGGCACGGAAACACGTGGCTTTTACTGATCCTGTTTGCTGCAGGTGTTATTCTCTATTTTATGGGGAGAAGATTTAAAAATCGCACGTTTATTGAGGCAATGTCCAGAGGTACCGTGCAAATTGGCACAAGGGCCGTATTTACTCTTATCATCGTTTTAGTCGGACTTTCCGAAACAGTAGGAGCTGAAAATATTTTAGGGGCTTTTCTAGCAGGGGTGCTTGTTTCCTTACTTTCTCCCAATCAGGACCTTGTTCATAAACTTGATTCCTTTGGATATGGATTTTTAATCCCGATCTTTTTTGTGATGGTTGGGGTAAATCTCGATGTTTGGTCGCTTTTTAGTGATAAAAGGCTATTAATGTTAATACCGCTCTTACTATTAGGATTGTTAGTGTCAAAGCTTGTACCCGTCTATCTTTTAAAAATATGGTATGATACGAAAACGGTTGTTTCTTCAGGCTTTTTACTTACATCTACATTATCACTTGTGATCGCTGCTGCAACGATTGGAGAACGAATGAAGGTTATAACTCCGCAGATGAGCGGAACACTAATATTAGTAGCGGTAATCACATCCATTTTTACGCCAATTGTCTTTAAAAAATTGTTCCCTAAAGAAGCGGTGACAACTAAAAAAGTGAGTGTTGCTTTCTTAGGCGCAAATCAAACAACTTTGCCTGTCTCGATAGAATTAAAATCCGGTTTATATGTTCCTGTCCTCTATCATACGAAAATGGAAAAGTCTGAAAAACAAATTGCAAATTCCCTTTTTGAAATAGTCGAGATTCCGGATTATTCGCTTGCGACAATTGAAAAAACAAAGGTTTATAAATCTGATGTAGTTGTGATTTCAACAGGTGATGAAGAGGTAAATGCTGCACTTTCCATTGCTGTCAAGGAAAAAGGTGTGCCAAGGGTCATTGCCAGGATCGAAAGTCCGGACTTAGAGCAAAGCTTACGGGAATATAACATCGAAGTATTTTCTGCGTTTATGTCAACAAAAGTTTTACTTCGTGCCTTAATCGAATCTCCGAGTGTAATTAATATTTTAACGAACCTAGAGACCTCACTCTATGAGATTAAGATGGCAAACGGGGTGTTTGATGGGATGTCGCTGAGGCGATTCCCTTTTACAGGAGATATTATCTTTGTAAGGATTTTTCGTGGCAAGGATTCAATCGTTCCCCATGGTGACACGGAGCTTCAATTGAATGACCGTTTAATTGTAACAGGATCAAAGGAATATGTAGATGAACTAAAAAGAGAGCTGGAATTTTGTTAAACCCGTAGGAAAAAATTTCAGGTGAGTGTTGTCGATACTTTTCATTCATTCCGAATTAGTGTAATATTAGTACCAAGTACTAATAACTTGTAATATAATAGGAGGACTATTTCAATTATGAATCTTTCTTTAACTGGAAAAACATATGTTGTAATGGGTGTAGCAAATAAACGCAGTATTGCTTGGGGAATTGCTCGATCTCTTCACAATGCAGGGGCGAGATTAATTTTTACATATGCAGGTGAACGGCTGGAAAGCAGCGTCCGTGAATTGGCTAATTCGCTGGAAGCAGAAGGAACGCTAGTTTTACCTTGTGACGTAACAAGCGATGAAGATATTGCGAAATGTTTTGATGAAATTAAGGAAGCGGCAGGAACGATTCATGGTGTAGCGCACTGTATTGCCTTTGCCAAAACAGAAGAATTAAAAGGCGATTATATGAATACAACACGAGATGGTTTCTTGCTTGCTCATAATATCAGTTCATATTCTTTAACTGCTGTGGCAAAAGAAGCAAAAAAGTTAATGACAGAGGGTGGAAGCCTTGTAACATTAACGTATTTGGGCGGAGAGCGTGTCATGCCGAATTATAATGTCATGGGTGTAGCCAAAGCTTCGTTAGATGCAAGTGTACGCTATTTAGCTGCAGATCTTGGTAAAGAGGGCATTCGTGTTAACTCTATTTCAGCAGGTCCGATTCGAACTTTGTCAGCCAAGGGCGTCGGCGATTTTAACACAATTCTAAGAGAGATTGAAGAAAATGCTCCATTACGTAGAACAACGACACCAGAAGAAGTAGGAGATACCGCATTATTTCTTTTCAGTGATCTTTCCCGCGGAATCACAGGCGAAAACATACACGTTGATTCCGGTTACCATATTCTTTAACTGCCATGCCCGCGATTCATGCGGGCTTTTTGTATGGAGAAAATTCTTAGTAAAATTAAAGTGAACGAGTATAGGCATTTCGCATACATATAAAGTGAAGGATTACGTAAATGGAGGTGCAATGCATGTCAAGTAAGAAAAGCCGCGGACCCTTACTTTATATTTATCAGCCTTTTACTCGGACTCCATCCCAAAACATGCAGGACATATATTCAACTAAACGGGAGAAAGAACAGCTAAAGGAAGAACAACAACCAGTTGAAAAAATTGAAAAGGAAGTCTCCCGGAAGGAGACAGAGTTAGTTCAAGAATCAATACCCATCGAAGTATCGAAATCAGAAAAAAAGCAGACATCATCTTCTCAAAATGGAGAAAGACATCAATTTACATTTAATCGGGTAAAAAGTTTTAAAGAGATGGACATTAACGAACGGTTGGAATATTTACTAAACTTTCCGAAAGTACTTCCACCGGTTCCATGCGTATTTTATGCTGCAGAAAAAAGTTATCAGGGGTATTTAGTTGAGTATCAGGATGATTTGGTAACGATTAAATTCCATGATCAAACTACTGAGACAATTCCTATTCATGATTTAAAGGATGTCATCATGATCGGGATAAAAAAATAAAAAAAAGCCAGCCGTTTTTACGACTGGCTACTTTAATTTAATTACAAAGCCCTAAATTAACATCTGCTATACATTGAACTGCACAGAAGCATTTTAAGTCCACTGTAATACAGTCATTGCTTGCGCGGAAACGTTCGACTTGGCAAACTTTTCCAAGGTCAATGCGTCCATTAGTAAGCAAGTTTACCGGAACAAAGTTTCCACCTTCTCTGCGACCGGGAACTAACACACGTAATGTGGCGCAGCAATTGTCAAATACATCTTCTACGCGGAAAAAGATTGATACACAAGCATTGTTTTCGCCGCTAAAGAATGCATGGAATGGATCACCTTCGTCATTACTTAAAACAAAAACCCGGGTATCAACTGGATCTCTTCTAGCCGGAGATACTAATGAACCAAGTGGTTCTGTAAAACAACTCGAGCACTCTGCACATTCATCCATTACAGCATTATCTTGTATATCTTTTATTGCACGAACTACTTCACACACACAGTTGCCGCTGCGTAAATCATTATGATTATTCCCACAACCCATTTAATTTTTCCTCCTTAATCCGTGATATATATCTTACATTACTAACATATTTCACAGTGCCCTTATGGGTTACGGACAATTGCCTTATTTCAAAAAATTAGGCGAATGAAATATTTCAAGTTAAGAAGAAAGGACAAATGCATCATGAAAATAAGCTTTTTAAATTTGGTTATTTTAGCATTGGCAAGCTTTCGTTTAACGAGATTGATTGTATTTGATAAAATTACTGAATTTCTTCGCAATCCATTTTTTGAGGAAATAGAAGAAAAAAATGAGGATGGGACCATCGGAATTTATTATCTGCCAAAGGGAAAAGGAATCAGGAAATTTGTCGGTCAACTGCTTAGTTGTTATTGGTGTACAGGTATTTGGACCTCAGCGGGGGTGGTATTGTTGTTTTATTTGTTCCCTAATTATTGTCTTCCCTTTATCCTTTTTTTGTCAGTTGCCGGCCTTGCAGCAATTTTTGAAACGATTGTACAGGTAATGGTTGAAAAATAATTTGAATTACGCTTATTTGTTGAGACAAGATTAACAGTATTTTCATATTCTAAAGAAGAGGCAATGAATTGACTTGGAGGGAGAGAGAAGCGTTGAATAAGAAAAGGAAGAGCACTCAAGCGACGCAATCTTTTAAAGAATCAAAGCCAATTAAGAAATCAGGCTGCGGCTGCGGTAAAAAAACTAATAAGTAACAAAAAGGAAACTGCTAGGCATACTGGCAGTTTTTTGTTGTGTTTTTTACGTTAAAAGTTTATTTCAATCTAGTCATAATTTTAGTGGATGTCGAAAAAACTACTTTGTAGAAGAGTTTTATAAAATGGAAAAAGGGAAGGGAAGAAAATGGTCTACTTAAACCGACTGATCCTATTTGTTTGTTTATTGTTATTAACAGCATGCGGTTCTAATCAAAAAGTAAAAGACAGCCAATTGGCGCTTATAAAAACAACGAATCCCAGCCCGGTTGTGACTGATAAGAATAAGAACCCTAACCATGTTGAAGAAATAAAGAAGGATGTAAGTTCTTTTCCGGAAATCTATGATGTGGCTGTTGTGAAAGGTAAAAACAATACATTGGTTGCTTACAAGGTCAAGCATATGCAGCGATTTAGAATGCTGGGAATCGAAAAGAAGGTAAACAAACTGCTTGAAGAAAGATATCCAAAAGAAAACTTTACCGTTTCAAGTGATTATAAAATTTTTCTTGAAGCAGTCAGATTAGATGAGCGAATAAAGGAAAGGAAGTACTCGACGAAACAGGCCGAAAAACAACTCCGAAAAATAATAAAAATGACGAAAGACATGACCTAGGAAAGGGAGATTTTAGATGGCGAACAAGCAGAAAAATATGACTCCGCAGCAGCAGAACTATCAAAAGCTTCAACAAAAGCATGAGATAAAAAGACCTGTGCTGAAGAATTGTATTAAGGCATTTTTGGTTGGCGGAATTATTTGTGTGATTGGCCAAGCAATCAGTTATTTTTATATTTACTTTTTTAATTTTACAGAACAAACTGCAGGTAATCCAACCGTAGCGACAATGGTCTTTTTATCAATGCTTTTAACGGGATTTGGGATTTACGATCGTCTTGGGCAATTCGCCGGAGCAGGGAGTGCTGTACCGGTAACAGGCTTTGGTAATGCCGTCATTTCTGCGGCCATTGAACACCGGACTGAAGGATTTGTTTTAGGCGTAGGCGGTAATATGTTTAAGCTTGCCGGATCAGTTATTCTGTTCGGAGTTTTTTCTGCCTTTGTAGTGGCGTTAATCAGGACGTTATTGGGAATGTGGGGGGTTTTGTAATTGTTAAAAGGGCATCAATCATGGGTATTTGCAAATCGGCCAATGATTTGGGCAACGGGTGTTTCCGGAGGACCTTTTGAAGCGAACGGGAATTTAGCCAATGACTTTGATTTATTACATGAAGATTTATGGATGGGACAAGAAACTTATGAAAAGGCACACAGGATCATGCTTGAAGAGGCGATCAAAACTGCTATAACAAAAGCAAAGATTCAAAAAGAACAAGTTCAGTTTATCTTTGCAGGAGATTTAATTAATCAGATCACTCCAACAAGCTTTGCAGCGAGGACTATGCAAATTCCCTATTTTGGGCTTTTTGGCGCATGCTCAACTTCAATGGAAGGTTTGGCCCTTGCTTCCTTTATCGTCAATTATCAAGGGGCTAAATACGTCTTAACAGGGGCATCAAGCCATAATGCCGCTGTTGAAAAACAATTCCGCTACCCGACTGAGTATGGTGGACAAAAGCCTCCGACAGCACAATGGACGGTCACAGGTGCCGGTGTGGCTCTTATTACACCGAATGATCCAACACAAGACCTGCCTGTTACCACCTCTGCAACAATTGGGAAAGTGGTGGATATGGGGCTGTCAGACCCGTTCAATATGGGAGGGGCAATGGCTCCAGCTGCAGCTGATACGATTATGGCTCATTTTCGTGATCTTCAGTTAGATCCTTCCTACTATGATTTAATTATCACTGGTGACCTTGGAAGAGTCGGACATGATACTGCATTTGAATTGATTAATAAAAGTGGTTTGAAATTGGAACGAAAACAGTTTCAGGATTGCGGGTTACTGATTTATAAAGACGACCAGCCTGTTCAATCCGGGGCGAGCGGAGCGGGATGTTCAGCGACAGTTTTATATGGGCATTTATTGAACCAAATGAAAAAAGGCAATTATAAACGGATTTTAGTTGTTGCAACGGGTGCTTTGCTATCACCGCTCAGCTTCCAACAAAATGAATCTATCCCTTGTATCGCACATGCCGTTTCGATTGAAATGAGTGGGGAAAAGGGGGGATTATAATGCTGGCGATGTATTTTTGGGCATTTGTAGTTGGTGGAATTATTTGTGTAATTGGACAGCTTTTGTTCGATGTCGCAAAACTCACCCCAGGTCATACATTGAGCTTACTTGTTGTTGCAGGGGCAGTATTAGATGGTTTTGGACTGTATGAGCCACTAGTCGATTTTGCTGGTGCAGGGGCAACGATTCCAATCACGAGCTTTGGAAATTCATTAGTTCACGGAGCCCTTCAGGAAGCAAAATTACATGGGCTTGTAGGGGTGTTAACGGGGATGTTTGAAGTTACCAGTTCCGGTATCTCCGCTGCTATTATTTTTGGTTTTATTGGTGCTCTTCTATTTAAACCTAAAGGTTAATAAAAGGTTTTAGCATCATTTTTGTTTGTCTTTTATTGCTTAGGATTGCTGCCTATACACATTGAAGGGTTATCTCATATGTTATGAATGAGACTACTTAAGTGAGGTGACTTATCTATGTGCTTTGGATATGGAGGCTACGGCGGCTACGGCTACGGATATGGCGGTGGTTCTACATTTATTTTAATCGTTGTATTGTTCATCCTATTAATCATTGTTGGTGCAAGCTTTATATAAGATTTTCTTTAGTTTGTCAAAATGGAGAGGGGGTGGCCGGAAAAAGTGGCCAGCCCTTTCTTTTCCTGACAATCACCTTTTTACTCTTCCTTCATACAATAAAGTAGTTTATGAAGGAGCGTGGTCTTTTAACATGGATAATGGGTTTTTTAAAAACATTGAAAAGAAAACGGGCGTAAACATGAAAGATATCTTTGATTTAGCTAATTCTCTGCAGAATGCAAATTTTAAAGATGAAACAACCGTCCGCAATGTTATCCGCCGAGTGTCCCAAATTGCCAATAAACCAGTTAATAAAGAAATGGAAGATCAAATTGTCAAGTCTATCATTAATGATGGCAAACAGCTTGATTTCAATACAATTTCAAAAATGATGAATAAGAAATAAATCAAAAAGACCTCTTTCCTATGTGGAAAAGGTCTTTTTGGTTTATTTTCTCTTTTTAAAAAGTGGAATTAAAAACCTCGAGCGATTCGCTTTTTTACCTCGTCTGTTGCTCGGGACAGAAATAAATAGGCTTTCCCGGGCTCTCGTCATCGCAACATAAAAAAGCCGTCTTTCTTCTTCTATAGCCGTAAAATCACCGTTTCGATAGCTATCTAAGGCGAAGTCGTGCGGCAGGCTGCCATCTACAGCACCGATGATATAAACGCCTTGGTATTCGAGTCCTTTTGCCCGGTGAATGGTACTAAGGGTAATTGCCTCGGTAAAATGCTTACTTAAATTTTTTATTTCCTTGTTCATTGCCGACATATGCTCGGCATGTACCAATAATGCATCAATGGAGTCAAAGCTTTTCGCTGCCACTTTTAGGTCCTTTAAATCGTCGGATCCTTTTTCAAGTTTATTTGATTCATTCCCTCTTTTTTTCAAAAAATCAAGAAATCCTATGTCTTTTTCAATTTTTTCAATCGCCGTAAGAGGAGATAACTGTTTCAAGGTTCGAATAGACGTGACCGCTTTTATTAATTTTTTTTCTTGAAAAGAGTGAGCTGTTTTTAAATGGGAAATTGCTTCGAGAAAACTGAAATCCTGAAGAATACTAATCGCTTTTATGTCCTTAAGCACCGCTTGCTTTAAAAATAAAAACGGCAAAATATCGGATAATGCCTGATTGTCATCTTCATTTAAGCTAATCTTTAGAAAAGCAAGGGCACATTTCACAATATAGCGATCGTAAAAGGAATCTGCATCCAAATCAACTTTAAAAGGAAGATTGGAGCTTGCTAATCGTTCAAACACAGCCCTTGAGCCTGCGTTCGTCCGGTATAAAATAGCAAAATCCGAAGGGCTGGCGCCATTTGCAATCCTTTCTTGTAAATCGGTAACAATCATTGTAGCCTCTTCCTCTTCATCATAAGGAAAAAATAAAGCAGGGGGCATTCTGGATGAAAATTGCGCCTTCATTTTTTTCGTTCTTCTTATTTTATTGGCGGCAATCATTTGATTTGATGTTGAAACAATTTCATGGGATGAACGATAGTTTTGGTCAAGTGTGACCACTCTGGCATAAGGGAAATCTTTTTCAAAATCAAGCAAATAACTTGGGTCACTTCCCCGGAAGGAATAAATCGACTGATCATCATCTCCAACGGCACAAACATTTTTGTGCTTTCTGGATAAAAGCTTAATCAGCTCGTATTGAACCTTATTAATATCTTGAAATTCATCAATTAAAAAATAGTGAAAGCGATCCTGATATTGCTCTAGAATGGATGGAAAAGAGCTAAAAAGCTTGTAACAGCCGATAAGCATATCATCAAAATCAAAATGTCCTTCACGATCTTTATATTCTTCATATTTTCTGTATAAAAAGACTGCTTTTTCTTCAAAATCAGTGGCAGGCTTGACTTCGTGCGGCATAAGAAGCGAGTTTTTCCAATAGCCGATTTGCTGGAGAGCTAAATCATACGCAAATTCTTTTTCAGATAAATTCAGCTCTTTTCCGGCTTCCTTCAGAATTTTGTCGCGCTGCCATTCTTTTTTAAGCAGCTTGTTAGAAGACCAATTTTGTGCATCATGGTACATGAGAATCCGGTAAAAAATACTATGGAAAGTACCGGTAACAAGTTGATTAATTTTTTCCTTCTTCATTTGCGGGTAAGAAAGTAAGCGGTTCTTCATTTCAGCTGCAGCTTTTGACGTAAAGGTAACGAGCATTATTGAATGCGGATCTATTTGTTCAACATCCAGCATATAAGCAGTTCGCGCAGTTAACACACGTGTTTTTCCACTTCCTGCACCGGCAAGGACTAATAGTGATCCCTTCGTTTCTGAAACAGCGTCAGCTTGGCTTTCATCAAGAAAAACATTATTTTTTTCTAATAGGTGTAAATAGGGAGAGTGTGTATCCATTTTTGCATTAATAATATTTGTAAAGGGTGTTGTAATCTCAATATTTTTCGCAGGTGTAAACAGATCATAATTTTTAGGAGCTTCCAATATCGTTCTTCCTTTTGGAATTTGAAATCCATTTAAATCCTGATAGTTTAGGATGGTTTCTGAGTTGTTTTGTGTGAGAATCGGTTCAGGACACTGATTCTCAGGTGAATGAGCATGAAAAAAGCGGGGGAAGCCCTGAATTCCAAGAAACAATCGGACCTTTTCGTTACAAACTGGGCAAAACAATTCACCATTTCTTCCTGCGATAAATATTTTTTGATATTGGTCCCGATCAAATTGATCAAGGACAATCGTTCGATTTTGATAGATAGCAGTTTTCATAGATTATTATCCTCGATTTCGAAAAATAAGACATGTTCTATCATATCAAAACCTACTATATTCTAAAAGGGTTTATAATAGAAGGGGAATTTATCCAAAAAAGAAGAAGAGCACCTGTTGTTTTGTTGACAAGTGCTCCAAACTGCTTACATTTTTTTAACCATCGTTTTATGCGGAATTCCTGCATCCAAAAATTCCTCTGAGACGACCTCATAACCAAGACCGGCATAAAAAGGAATGGCATGGGTTTGGGCATTAAGCTTTAATTTATGAATCCCGTTCTCACAAGCGTAATTTTCGACAGCTTTCATTATTTCTTTTCCGGCTCCCGTTTTTCTTGCTTCTTTTACTACACAAATTCGTTCTACTTTTCCATAGCCATCGACTACACGAAAACGACCGGCCCCAATGGGTAAACCTCCATGATATAGAATAAAATGAGCGGCTTCCTTTTCGTGGTGATCGATTTCTTCTTCAGCAGGCACGTTTTGTTCTTCAATGAAAACAGTTCTTCTAACTGAAAAAGCATCTTCCAGTTCTTGTTGATTTCCAACTATCTTTACTGTCACTTTTTTACGATTCCCTTCCTAGCCGAAATGTTTCATATACTGTCCAAGAGCCATTTTCCAGTTGATAGAGGAGGTGGAAGCGATCCACAGTTTCTTCATGATTAACTTTGGTCATTCGTAAGGAGCCGTATACATCTGAATGCTCATCATTTGACAGCTTTTGGCCGATTGTAATATGAGGTACAAACGAATATTCTAATTTTTGCACGTTTAATTCATGATTAATCTCGGTATGCAATTCTGTAAGCGCTTCAGTTGGGTCAACTTTAATATAGATGACATTATTTACTGGCTGAAAAGAGCTAATTTTAGAAGTTTTCAAAGAGAAAACATGATGATGGCCGGCAATCTTCCGTAATTTGTCAGCAAATTGAACGGCATCCTCTTCAGACGCTTCAAATGCATTTTTTAAGGTTAGGTGCGGTGGAATTAATGCATAATGCGGGTCATAGCGTTTGCGATAGGAATTCACTAAATCCTGAAGCTTTTTTGATGGGAAAATAACAACTCCAAATTTCATACGTAAACCTCCGTTTGTACAAATTTATTTAATAATCAGGTGATTCCGAAATGAAAATAAATCAATCAAACAGCCTTCTTGGTATTATAGCAAATTTTCAAAATATTATACAAGAAAAAGATTTCTTGCAATTTTTTTCTACTAAAAAAGCATTTTTAAAGCACGTCTTAAGTCAGGCTGCCAGTGAGTCCATGTATGATTTCCATTAAACTCCTCAAAAAAGTATGTTAATGATTTTTGTGATATTATTTTTGAAAGCTTGCGGTTTGGAGTCAAGAAGTCGCTTACTTTTCCATCTGTTGTTTGAACTTCTGTTTCTTGATTGCCTACCACATGATAAATTTCTAACAGCTGCGATTCCGAGAAATTTTCGACCAGTTCAAGCACGGTATTGTCCACAAAAGGAGATTGCAAAAGTACCTTTCCAAATGTGTGCGGGTATTGAAGGGCTGTCATCAAAGAAACGGTAGCACCAAGGGAGTCACCGATAAGTGCTCTTGTGGAACCCATTTGATAGGTAGGAAACTCTTTATCAAGATAAGGAGCTAATTCATGCGCAAGAAAGCGGATGTATTGTTGATTCTGATCCCCGTCAGGATGATATTTCCTACGGCGGTCCTTAACATCTTTATAGGGAATCCCAACAATAATCAGATTGGTAATTTCCTTTTCAAAAAGAAACTCATCAGCCAATCTGCCAATTCTTCCAAGTTGAAAATAATCCCTGCCATCCTGGGCAATTAACAGCGTGTATTTATATAAGGGTGAATAGTTGGCAGGTAAATAGACTAGGAGCTGCAATTCTTCTCCTAGCTCCAAGCTTTGAAAGGTAAGTTCTTTGATCGTTCCTTTTGGAAACTTCATGAGACAATTCCTCCATAATTTGAATGTACAAATGCATTTTAACACAACTGGAATGGAATTGCTTTCAATCAAAAGATGGGATGTGGTAGTTAAGAAGTCCGGGGTGTTACTTACGTAATCAATGTAGCCACTGACGTTTTGAACTGGTTCCGGGCAAAATGGATAAAATGTTTTCTCGGCGGAAGGTTCTCATCTGTTTACGAAGCAGGCAATAGGCACGAATGTATTCATTATTCACTTCCTTTACAATCAATTTCCGCTGTGATAACATCCGGTCCTCGGAAAGATAAATCATTTCCAATGGAATATTTTCTTCTATAGAACGTAAAAAAAGTCCATCCATGTGATCCCGCCTTTCATTCTTTTTATTATTATAACCAAACATTTGTTCTTTATTCAATTAATAATCAGAACAAATGTTTCTATTTTGTTTAGAGAGTTTTTTAATTAAAATGTTTAAGAGGAGGAATGAAAAAGCTATTGACATTTGAAGTTGTTTGACTATAATTAGAAATGTAACTTAAATAAAGATTTTAAATTCTAAGTTACAAAATTATAAAATATGACTTGTTAGCTCAGTGGGAGAGCACTTCCTTGACAGGGAAGGGGTCGTGGGTTCGAATCCCTCACAGGTCATCAAATATTCTATGTAGTGACCCTTGATATATAAGGGTTTCTAATGGTTATACCACTTTTAATGAAGTGGTATTTTTTATTAGACTGTGTTTTATATAACCAAAACATTGAGGTAGTAACAGTTAATCCCCACATAGTAAAAAGGAATAAAGAGAATCGTGATAATACCCAATCTAAGAGTGATAAAAAAGATGCACTCGTTATCGCGGATATGGTCAAAAACGGCTACTATTCCTTTATTCGCCTTTCATCAGAATCATTTGAGAAGCTTAGAGTTCTAATGTCTATTCGTGATGTGATTGTTAAATGTCTCGTAATGTCTATTAATCAAATTAAATAAGTTCTCTACAAAATCCCATTTGCAAAAAAACTACTTATGATTAAAGGAATAGTAGTAACTCATTCCTTTATTTAACTATGCCTTCACGAAGCCAAAATGATCTGAACTCATTCCATTTACCCGTAATTCCAATTACAAGGGTTACGAAATCCTGCGAATAAGTGAGCATTCGAGAGATATTCGTATTAAACTGAGGGAGTTCAATAAGAAATAACTAACAATAAAATTTTAAAAATGGTATCCTTAAGAAGCTATTAAGAAAATAGAATATCATTAATTTTTTAAGAGAAGAGTGAATGTAGTGAGAATAGGTTTTTTTGATTCTGGTATAGGTGGAATAACTGTACTTCATCAAGCTCTGAAGTATCTACCGAATGAAGATTACATATTTTATGCTGATACCTTACACGTTCCGTATGGTGAAAAACCTAAGGAAGAGGTAAGAGAGTATATTTTTAATGCAGTTGACTTTATAGCTAATCAAGGCGTGAAGGCATTAGTCATTGCTTGTAATACTGCAACCAGTATCGCAGTGGAAGACCTTCGCCAAATGTATAATTTCCCTATTTTAGGTATTGAACCTGCCGTAAAACCAGCTGTTCAAAACTGTGAGGGAAAACGCAAAAAAGTATTAGTTTTGGCGACTAATTTGACTCTCAGAGAGGAAAAGTTCCATAATCTTGTGAAAAGTATAGACCATCACGATATTGTTGAAAGTTTACCCCTTCCTGGTCTTGTAGAATTCGCTGAGAATTTTGAATTTAGAGAAGAGAAAGTTGTACCATATTTAAGAGAAAAATTATCTTCGTTTGATTTAAAACAGTACGGCACCATTGTTCTTGGATGCACTCATTTCCCATATTTTACAAAAAGTTTAAAGAAACTATTTCTTGAAGAAGTGGACATAATTTCTGGAAGTATTGGAACTGCAAAAAACTTAATGCGAATTCTCGAAGCAAAGAACCAAATTAACGATGGAACTGGAGACATTTTATATTTTAAATCTGGTTATAAAGTAGAAGATAAAGAATCATTGTCTAATTATAAAAAGTTACTGACAATGTTAGATAAAGTGTAAAAACAGAACTTTTCCTCTGCTTGTGTCACCCAAATTTGAAGGATAACCTACTTAAAAACAGGTGCTTAAATCGAAAATATTAGGCTGTTCCGACAGCCTTTTCTTATTCATAAAATAGATTGTGAAATATTGTACTTAAAGTAACGGGTGCAATATTTGTGCGAAATGTTTCTAGCTTAAATTGAGAATGGTCCACAATACTCAGGTAAAGGCTAGACAGTTCCTATCGGAACTGAAGGATTATATCGAAGAGTCAAATGACTGGGTAACGCCCTGAAGGGTTCTTAGTTGTTGTTTAGCTTATTTTAATATCAGTAAAAGTGATAGCTAATTGGATGATAACGGGTATCATGATGTTCCTAATTTTTTCTTCACCTTTTTCACAATCAGTATCAGAAAAAAGAGTAAAGGAATGTAACCATAATTTATGAAAAAGGCTATTTTCCCAGTAAAATCGTTCAGCGCGTTAATTTGCTGCCGTGTCTTTAAAAAATTAATGGTGATTAATACGACAATTGATATCATAAGAACCCCGTATTTTTGTTTTAGATTGGTCACCCTTTTTACAATACGGCTTGCACACCATAGGGTAATACAAACATTGGGGAGAACAATTAGAATCCAATTGGCGATACCAATGTATTCAAATCTCTCCACAAAAGGCATTTCTACTATTTTCCATATCGTCAAAGTTGGCCAGATGTTCTTAAGCAGCTGTCCCTCTGAAAAAAAAGCAAAGGTTCCAATAGTAAGAAGCGTATAGAGAATAGTGGTAAAAAGAACACAAAGATGGACCCATTGCTTTGATTTTTGCGGTTCTTTGATAAACGGATAAACAAACAATATTACTTCATAGCCAAGATAAGTGAATGACATTTGATAAGATGCCGTGACCAAATCCATAATCGAGTGGTCAAAGATCGGAAGTAAGTTTCTGATATCAGAATAAGGTATGATAAACGAAAAAGTGAATATTAAATAGGCTGGAAGAACAGTTCCAAAGTATGCCACACCAGTTACGATTCTAAACCCTCCGAAAATAATGTAGATGGCTAAACAACAAAAACCCAGGGAATACCAAAAGGTACTCAAATCCGGAAACATCCATACTTGAATGACATCAATATAAGTTCTAAGTGTTGTGAGAGTGATAAGGATAAAATAGATAACGAATGGCAAAGACATTAGTTTGCCTATTTTCTTTCCAAATACGAAACTATGAGCTGTCATTATATCCCCATTAGCCTTTTCAACAATTTTGTAAATCATCCATACAATGACATGGATACTTAAACCGGCAATAAGAACAGCTATCCATGCATCATATCCTGCAGTTTGGGCGATTATGCGCTGGAAGCCAAGGACCCCTACGCCAAACTGCATTTGGTGAACTATAAAAAAAACTAAAAAAGGCGATATTTTTGCTTTTTCAGGTATAAAATGCTCCATAGCGCTTCCTCCGGTTCCTATTCGTCACAATCTCTTTTTTTTGCTTTTCTTTCTTGGGGTAAAACGAGTAGGGGGTAGTGTCCATAAACCTTGTGGCCGTTTGGATTGTTTGCTGTGGGAGCCTGATATGAGAAGTAGGTCTTAATAAGTGTGTCTGTATTTATCCTTTCCTTATATGGAAGAATTATGAATTATGTTGTTGTATTAAAAAATGTAAACTTGAATGGAAAGCGTTACTGATGGGATTCCAGAAGATGTTTTTCAAAAGGCATTACCGATAAAAGCGGCGAACTTATTGTTTTACATATAATTCAAATTTGGGAATGCCTACGTTCCACCTTAGGTATGCCGATTTCAAAAAACATTCTTGGAAGCAAGATTTACGGTGAACTACTTGATGAAACATTGGAAGAAGTAAAACAAGAATTAATGGAATATATTGAGGAAGTATTACAAGATGTAAATTAACGTTATAACTTAACGAGCATGTAACTATAAATTATCGATTGTAATTAATAAGTAATCCATCGAAATAAATGATGTGTTTGTTAATAAATACACTTAAACTAACAGGTCTTTAGTTAAATAAGCAGTATAAAAGGATCTTCGACTGGAAGATCCTTTTATACTGCTTATAAGAACGATTACATAAAACAATTTTAAGAAACTTTCTTTAATTCCTCAGTTAATCGTAGGAATTCTGCTTTATTTTTGTCTCGTAAGGACAGGTCGATTTTCTTTTGAATTTTCTCTTTTCGGAAATCACGCAGGGCTTTGTCTAACACCATTTCAGCAAATAGAGAATCCATGACACTAACTTCAGGTTGTGGTGAATTAAGCAAATTCATTTCCATAAGAAATCAACTCCTTGACCTTTTTTCTATTATACCAATAATTTTCGGACTATTCAATCATTTGAAATTGGTAATTTGAGAGAGCAACAATATGAAACATATTTTATCTACTTATTTGGTTACGAATCAATTCATGAGTATAGAGGAACAAATTGCACTCCTTTTAAAGAGATTTTATTACGATTGATTTTTTTATCCTTTCGAAAAAGTACACTTTTCCAAGGGGGATTTTTCATTCAAAAAAGACTGTTTTTTACGAACGTTCACTATTTTTATTATATTGAAGAAGAGTATGTATTACCGATATTAGTTGACATATAGAAACTAATAAGCCAACAATAAAAAATGGGATCTGGCAGACTTTTTTAAGGTACCTGAAAGCATTACTACTGTTATTGTATAATCTCTTTGGAGGTTTTTTGCTTAGCTTTTTAGCGCTTTTTTAATAAAAAACATTATTAAATATCAAATTGAGAAAGATTAAGTAAAGTAGAAATTACGGGTTTATGGTATTAAACCAAATTGCCATTATCGTTATTTGTAAGGTGGAAAGATCAGTTGATTATCTGGTACCTTTTTTTCAACAGGAGGTCTTCTAAAAAATGCTTTACCTTTTAGCTGAGCAAGTTGAACGTGTTGGGTTTCTAATTGCTATGGCATTTTTATTTTCTAGGCAACAAAAGCTTCGCCATTTTATGCATTATCAAGGTGAAAATCAAAATATTTGGTACTTTATTTGTTTGTTTAGTTTTTTTGCCATATTAGGCACATATTCTGGGCTGCCGGTAACGGATATCGGTTTCCGAGAAACTCCGTGGATTCATAAAATTACAGGCTGGGAGGCAATAGCCACTGCAAGGACAATAGGTGTCGTGATCGCTGGATTGTTTGGCGGGGTAAGAGCTGGTCTCTGTGTCGGATTAATTGCTGGAATCCATCGTTATTTTTTAGGCGGATTTGTCGCTTTACCCTGTCTGATTGCTCCCATTCTCCAGGGAGTTTTTTCAGGACTGATGAAAAATTCGCTTAAAAAGCGTTACCGGCATATTTCTTCCATACAAATGTCTTTTTTGGTAGGGTTTCTAGCTGAGTCTTTACAAATGCTTTTGATATTACTCCTTGCCCATCCTTTTGATAAAGCACTTTCTTTGGTTCTATTAATTGGCATTCCCCAAATCTTAGCAAACAGCCTGGGGGTTGCTGTATTTTTTGTTATTCTGATTCAAGTAGCCTTAGAAGAAGAGAGAATTGGAGCACACTATGCGCAAAAAGCTCTACAAATTGCCGAAATGACCTTATCGTATTGGAGGAAACCGCTTAATGTAGCTGTGTGCGAGATTGGTCAAGCATTGATTCGCGAAACCGAGGCGGTCGGTGTAACCTTTCAGCAGAAACAGAACATTCTTTTTCAGCAAGGGGAAATTACTCCGTTTGGAATTGATTTGCCTATCGGATATCGGAAACACAATATCGGATTCTTCCGGATGTTTTATAAGAGGGTGCAAGATTATCAAACAGCTGAAGTTACTGCCATACTAAATGGGCTAGGCCAATTGTTTAGCCAACAGTATGCCTTGGCGGAAGCAGAGAGACAGGCACATTTGGTCACCAATGCTGAAATTAAAGCACTTCAGGCGCAAATGGATCCCCATTTTTTATTTAATGTGTTGAATACAATTAAATCGCTTATTCGCACTTCGCCTGATGAATCAAGAAAAATGATTACACAATTGGCAAAATATTTACGAAAAAATATGCAAAATGTGAATCAAGATCTCATTACAATAAAAGAGGAATTAGAACATGTTGAAATTTACCTGAACTTGGTAAAGGCGAGAATAGGAGAAAGATTACAGGTTAAGTGGGAGTTAGATGAAAATTGCCTGGACTACACGATTCCTTCATTAACGATCCAACCATTAGTAGAAAACTCTATCATTCATGGAATAAGAAACATGAGAAGTAATGGATGGGTAAAAATTAGCGTAACAAACATGATAAATGGGGTTCAAATTAGTGTTGCAGATAATGGAAAAGGAATGGAAACCGATTTTGTCAATGAAGATAGGGAAGAACATATGGGATTTGCTTTAACTAATATCCAGCAGCGTCTTTTATATCATTATGGGGAAAAATCGAATTTTACGATCGAGTCACAAATAGGGGAAGGAACGATTGTATCATTTGTGCGGCCGGTTGACGAAGGCCTCCGGTAGTTATTTTCTAGCAAAAGTAAAAATAGTAGTGGTTGAATTCCTTTTAGAGGTGATTAATGATGACGGTTCGCGTATTGATTGTTGATGATGAGCAGCCCGCTAGGGAAGAGCTGGCCTATATGCTTGGAGAGATACAAGGGGCAGCACTGATTGGCGAGGCATCCACTGGGATGGAGGCAGTAAAGAAAGCTAAGGAGCTTAAACCGGATCTTATGTTTCTTGATATTCATCTTCCGGATTTAACTGGATTGCAAGTAGCTGAGTTGTTGAATGAATTTGACTTTGCTATTCAAATTGTTTTTCTGACAGCCTATGACCATTTTGCCATTGAAGCATTTAAGCTTCGTGCGTTTCACTACCTATTAAAGCCCTATGATTTAGAGGATCTTATCGAGGTATTCGATACCTATTTAAATATGTTAAAGGAAAACCAGATGAAAACGGAACAGACAAAAAATAAATTAGCCATTGAAACAGAAAATGGGATTACTTATTTGTCACCAAAGGAAATTTATTTTATTGAAAAACAGGGGCGGGAAGTGATTATCCATACAAAAATAGAAAAAATAAAGGCCTTGTTTACTCTTAACGAGCTTTTTGAAAAGCTTGAACGGTTTTCATTTTTCCGAACTCACAAAAGCTATTTAGTCAATTTAGAACATATTAAAGAATTAAGAACATGGTTTAGTGGCTCTTATAATCTTATTATGAATGATCAATATCAATCAGAAGTGCCTGTAAGTCGAAATTATGTGAAAGATTTACGTGAAAAAGTGGAATTATGACATCTTACATACGATTTTCAACATGATAAACCAAAAAACATCGCCCCCTATGGTAGATTGATATAATCAAACTAAGAAATGAAAACGCATTCAAAGGAGGCGGCACGCTTGAAAGCATTAATATTTGTTTTAGTATTAATACCTTTTCTTGCACAATTGGTAGCGTTACCATTAGTTAATAAGATTCACCCTTTTATTATAGGCTTCCCATTATTTCATTTTTGGCTGCTCATCTGGATGATTCTTACTCCAGTTTTTACATGGGCTGTCTACAAAATTCAGAAGTCTAGGGGGGAAATTGGAGAATGAAAGGAAATTTAACCGCTCTCATTGTTACTTCTCTTATCGTGTTGGTTGTTATTTTCATTGGATTTATAGCTGGCCGAAGCAAAGAATCACGCAGCTCTGTTGAAGAATGGTCAGTAGGTGGACGCCGGTTAGGAAGTTTATTTGTTTGGTTTCTGATCGGGGCAGACGTTTATACGGCATATACATTTTTGGGTTTAACAAGTTCTGCATTTAAAGGCGGCAGTATTGCCTTCTTTGCAACACCATATGTTGTATTAGCATACCCGCTTGCATACTTCTTTCTGCCAAAAATTTGGAAGGTTGCTAGTGTTCATAAGTTCACAACACTTGCTGACTATATTAAAGATCGATTTGATAGCAAATTGTTTTCCGTATTAATTGCGATTAACGGCGTACTAATGCTCATTCCTTATATTGATTTACAATTAAGTGGTATCCAGGATACATTAAGAGTTGCTGGAACAGGTTATATCAATATCACATTTGTTGTTATTGTTTCATTCTTACTTGTTGCCTTCTATACTTTCTTTAGCGGAATTAAAGCACCAACTTATACAGCTATTCTAAAAGATATTTTAGTATGGGTTATCATGTTATACATGGTTATCTCGATTCCTATTATTCACTTTGGCAGCTGGGGCCATATGATGCAAACAACAGTTGATAAAGCACCAGGCATGCTTACATTGCCAACGGCAGGACCAAAAGGGATCTTCTGGTTCTCTACCGCGGCGCTTATCTCTGCGTTAGCATTGTTTATGTGGCCGCATACTGTTACCGGTACATTTAGTTCTAAAAGTGGAGAATCACTTAGAAAAAATGCTATTATCCTACCTTTCTATAACATTGTACTAATGCTAGTTACCTTCTTAGGTATTACGGCATTCTTAGTTGTTCCAAAAGGAACGGATCCACGTTTTGCTTTCTTGGAATTAATCCATATGTCCTATGGCGGTACTATGCAAGGTTTGGCTTATTCTACAATTGCTTTAGCATCATTAGTGCCATGTTCTATCATGGCGATCGGAGCATCAAGTCTTTTTGCCAATAATATCTATCGTGATGTTATTAATCCAAAAGCATCACCATCCAGAATGACAATGGTTACTCGTTACATGGTATTTGTAGTTATTGGACTTGCATTATTATTTGGTTTGTTATTCCCAAATGCACTAATTACCCTGCAATTAATGGGTGTATCAGGTATTGTTCAAGTGTTCCCGGCGGTAGTCTTTAGCCTATACTGGAGAAAACTTTCAAAACAAGCTGCTTTTTCCGGTTTTATAATAGGTATGGCCGTTGTAGCCACCCTATATATCACTCATCAATCATTTGGAGCATATGAAGGATTCTGGGGACTTGTTGTCAATATTCTTATCGTTCTTTTCCTAAACCCTTTCTTTGCAAAACAAGCACTGGGAAAAAACAACGCCGTAATAGAAACATTGTTTGGAAAAAAGGATTCAAAATCAGGTATTGAACGGAAAATTGGATAATAAAGGGCTTAAGGAATTGTGATGAATAACGTCTATTAACTTAGAAAAGAAAACAAAACAACGAAGATGTAAAATCGTAAAGATTTTACATCTTTTTTATTAAGTTATTCTTGAATAACACAACTCTAAGATACCTGTAATTCTACATTAGACCTTAGCGAAGAAAAAAAACCTTTTTTGTAAACCCTTAGAGGCCATTAACACCTTTAATTCCTAGTGTTAATGGCCTCTAATCCTTATTATCTAAGATTAAAGTGTGTTAATGTGATTGTCGATAGGGTTTGAACGATCTCCTTTTAACAGAATCATCAACTTTATCGAGATATTCAGGTTTAAACAGTTGATACTTTTTCAATTGGTAAAAGTCCATAAGTGCTTGTTTTAATGTAAGATCGTACTTTATGGAAAATGAAGGTACCATATTGCGACGAAGGACAGCATCATCCATAATCCGTCGACTCCCCCGCCTCCTAGAGGCGTGCGGTTGTTGGCGGCATTGACGATTGCTTCAATATCGGGCTGATCGTGTTGTCACCGAGGATAAACGTAATCACATTCCGACTCTCCTTCAAATGTTAGTCATTACCTTAGATCACCAAAGAAAACGATGCCAAAAATTTTACACTCAAATAACCAAAAAATCAAAGACAATCGTGGTAAACTAACAAAAATAGAAATAACTGGGGTGTATATATGAAAATTGGTTTAAGGACAGTCAAAACAGCATTGGGTGCGGGGGTTTCCATCTGGGTTGCCGAATTGCTTCATCTTCAGTTTTCCAGTTTCGCAGCCATTATCTGCATCCTTTGCATAGAAAAGACGAAAAAACAGTCCATCCGGTCTTCTCTGGAACGGTTTTCCGCCTGTACACTTTCATTAGTATTGAGCGGTCTGGTGTTTCGAACGCTGGGATTCAATCCCCTTGTATTTTCGTTATTCATTTTGCTGTTCATTCCCTTGCTGGTTCGGCTCCGTCTGCAAAAAGGGTTCGTGAACAGCGTGGTGATCGTCCTTCACATCTTCACGTTGGAGAAGTTCACTCTTCCCATCGCCTTAAATGAACTTCAAATCGTCATGATCGGCGTGGGAGTGGCGATTCTGTTGAACAGTTATATGCCAAACGTAGAAAAAAACCTTAAGGAAACCAAATCGACCATAGAAGAAAAGTTCAAAAAAATATTGTTTGAATATGGAGCCTACCTGGAAAAGGGCGATCAAGGATGGGACGGGAAAGAACTATTGGAATTGGAAGAAAACCTCAATGAGGGTAAAATACTAGCCATCCAATATGAGGAAAACCAATTGGGAGCCGATAAAAAGGGGTATTATCATTATTTTGATATGAGGGAAAAACAGTTTGTCATTTTAAACCGCATGCTGCCCATCGTATCCTCGCTGCATGAAGATGTCGTCCAACGGCATTTATTCGCCCAATTCATGTACGAAATCAGCGCCGATGTAAAGAGCGAAAACTCTGCTTTCAGTCATCTTCAAAGACTGGAAAGCCAGCACCAAAAAATGAAGGAGCTTGAATTGCCAAAATCCCGCACGGAATTCGAAACAAGGGCATCTGTCTTCCATTTAATGAACGAGATGGAGTATTATTTAAAAACAAAAATAAATTATTACGACGAAAAGCAGATTGATGTTTAACCTAAAAACACACCTTTCTTTTTTTATAATTTTTTAAAATTTCCCTTAGAATTTAAAAAAAGGTGGGAGTGAAGTGAGTAAAAGAATTGATGAGGTTGAAGAAAAAATTGTTTTATTGACAAAAGATTTTTTATACTAAATAGTCTATAGCAGGAGGAGTGGTTGGGTACATAATTGAAAAAGTTTGTGTAAGAAAGTACAAAGAGTAAGATGGTGAATTTTTGTATTTAAACTATCCTGAAAATATAAACCGCAGTAGCACATATTTGGCAAAATGTAGGCAGAGTAAAAAGCCATCCTTGACAGGCATGGTTATTCCACAAATGGGCCAGATTGTTGAGGAATGTTTTTAATGATATTGGAGATTATGCGATAAAAGGTGTTTTGTATTGCAGCAATAAGGTGTTTTTAACATGGACCATTTATAATCGAAAAAGCCGTAAAATGAACTTTTCGTTATTCAATTATTAAAGCAGTCACTTCTTTGTGAATTTTTGTTATTCAATAGGGAGAAAATACAATTTAACTGTAAGGTAGATAGATTTGTCTATAGGAGGTTGAGTAGTGTCACTTGTGATTTGCGTACTCACCACTTGGTTCGTGATTATTATACTATCACTTATTCCTAAAAAATTATCTGAACTTGATATGCTATTCCTTTATTTTGTCAATACCATTTTCGAACTCAGCATATTTACGGTGTTGCATGTAAATCTTAAATGGATTGTTGTGAATCATTCTGTAGAGAAATCAATAGCTGATTTGGTGTTGCGTTTAATTATGATTCCACTTGTGTTTATCGTGACATCCAACATTCTTTTATATTCTTGGAAATTCTTAAAATGGATCATCGTAATCGCAATGATTTTGAGTTTTATTTTGATGCAGGGGTTATTAGAAAGGTTGGGAGTTATAACGACCCATCATTGGAATGTTGTATATAATTTTTTAATGTTTAGCAGTTATGCTATTTTTTCGAGAATTATGGCGTGGGTGATTGTCAATGTGGATCGAAAAGAAGTGAAGAAAGTATGAACGTTTATGACAATCATTTCAATTCAAATGAATGGTTTATTGTGGTTGGATTATGCATTGGAACTATCACATTGTTTTTCCTGCCAAAACGGTTTCCTAGAAAAACGTCTATTGTATTTTTTACTTGTGGTGTTTTTAGCGGGTTCTTCTTCGATCATTCCCTAAGTGTTGAGCCTGTTAATTTTTATGATGTAAATGACAATTCTTCTTATCAATTTATTGATTTTCTCTCTTACGTTACTTATGGCCCTTTAAGTTACTTATTTTTTTACTTTTTTGATCGCCTCAGACCGGTATCTATTCCTATATACATTCTCATTTGGTCTTTAATAAGCCTTGGAATGGAATGGAGTGCTACTTATTTCGGTGTCTTTCATTACAGGCATGGATACAAGCTGTTTTATTCACTTCCTATATATTTGATAGTTCAAAGCTGTTGGATTGTATTATATCATCGGTACCATGGGTCTAATTCCAACCTAAATTCAAATCCTATTCTTTAATAATTGTTGGAAAATACTGTGTCTTGGAGAGGATATTTTTACATTGCTACACGCTTGAGCCGATTTATACAAACAGTCCATAAAAACATCAATGAAAAGACGAGCAATGTGATGTCGCCTAACGAACGGGAGCTTTTATTCAAGTAGGAAATAACATTTGCAAGGATCTTCCATAATAGGGCGTATTTCTGGAGCAAGAATGTGTTCTTTCTTTATGTTAAGGCCATTTTGTGGAATAACTCTTTATAAGCAAATTGGATATTTATGTTAAAGTTGTGGAGAATTGTACTTACGGTAACTGGAGTTTAGTTGAATAAAGGCGAATTTATATATTCATAATAATGAGTTCTTTTACACAAGCAAAACCCCTTCAGATACAGTTGAAGGGGTTTTTTAAATACTATTTTTTCTCGATGATGACGAATAAAACACCAGTAAGAATTAGGATGGAGCCTATCCAAAAGGTTACACCTATGTTCTCTCCTAGAATAAGCCATCCGAGTAATGTCCCAACCACGGGTTGAAAGAAGAAAAATAGCCCCCCACTTGAGGCGTTAAGCATTTGTAATCCACGATTCCAAAGTAGAAATCCCCCTGCTGTTGATACAATACCCAAGTACAAGACTCCTCCCCAAATGGTCGGATGAGTCAGTTGAGAGATATTAATTGCGTGTAACCTTGGCAAAACCAAAGGGGTCAACACGATTAGGGCTACCAAGATGGAATAGGTCGTTACCACAATTTGTGAATAATCACTCGGCACACGCTTTACAAGTACAGACATGAGTGCCCATGTTAAAGCAGCAATAAGCAGTGAAATACCACCAAGTTTACTGGACAAATTCACATGACCGACTCCAACAATGAGAAAAACCCCAATTGTCGCTAAACAAACGGAGAGTACCTTTTTTAACGTCAACCGTTCTTTAAGAAGTAAGCGAGCAAAAATAACCATAAATGCTGGTGTTGAAGAAGTTATAATGGCTCCCATTTGTGCTGAGGATAGCATTGTACCAGTTTCCTGAGTAACTATTGAAATGGCGTTACCAATGACCCCAATGGCTATGATTATTAAGAAATGACGTTTATCGATTCGCCATTTTTGACGTGTTATCAAGCCGATAATGAGAAGTGCGACAATAGCCACTAAATATCGTATCCACACAAGTTCCAGTGGAGGTATGACCGATACTACAATTTTAACAACAACGTACATACCACCCCAAATACTGGAAGCCAACGCTAAATATATAGAACCTAATATGGTGTTTTTCATTTTTTATACCCTCCGTCTTTTATTTAGGTCGAAAATGCCCCTAACGGAGAGATGTAGTCACCTTCACCCCATTAAGAGCAGAAGCGTGCTACTGGTACATCGTTTTCAAATAATGGAGTCCAATACATTTTGATTCACCTCTAGTCCGATCTAACTACAATTATCTTTGTTTTATTGTAGCAGAATATTAAGATTTTTAACATGTTTGATGTCTTAGCCTATAAAATCCCCGAAATGTCAGCGAGAGCCCATATACAAAAGCAGCTTGTTTTATCAGGCTTCTTAAGAAATTCATATACTGAGAGTTAGATTGTGAAAAAATGCACTTAAAGTAAAGGGTACTAAATAACTACCTTCTTAAACTTATGGTTAGAACTCATTTTAAAATTTTAAATATACCAGCGTGGTTTGTTATTAAATAAAAAATCGTAAGACAGCCATTAAAACGACACCACTAATAACAGTAATTGATAAACTTTTTGTTCGCATAGCAACCAAAAGAGTAGGTATTATCACGATAATAACTGACCAGTTTATTTTTAATGAATGATTAGTTTGAATAATGAAGCTCTCTACTACAAGAGCTGTAAGAATGCAAACAGGTACGTAAGACAGCCACTTTAATACTGGTTCTGGTAGAGTCATATTCCGAACCACTAGAAATGGAACAATTCGTGGAATAATGGTTACTAACGCACATCCAAGTATCACCATCACGGTTGTTAAATTAATACTCATTTTTCTGTCACCACCCCAATAGTAGCTACGATAATAGTAGCTATGATAACAGCTAGGTGAGATGGAATGAAAAAGGATAAAGTAATCATAGCTGTGATCATATAAATAATTAAACATAAGTAATGCTTTAATTTTGAGGATATAATGCTTTCTAATTGTAAAATGAGTAAAGCTAAAAACATTGCTATTAAAGCAAAGTCTAAGCCAAACATTTCTGGATTAGAGATCCAATTACCAAAGACGGCACCGATCACGCAAGATATAATCCAACAAATGTAGGCAGTTATATTTAAACCATTCATCCAACGATCATTAATTTGTTCACCTTTTATAATTTTATTAGAGGCAACACCAAATGACTCATCTGTAACAAGTAATCCAATACCTACATTCTTTACCAAAGAATATTTTGTAAAGTGAGGAGCAAGAGTTGCACTCAAAAGAAAATTTCGTAAATTTACGATAAAGGTTGTTACTATAATTGCTGAAATGGAACTATTAACCGCTAACAAAGCGCATATGATAAATTGAGCTGATCCGGCATAAACCAGCGTTGATAATAAAGTAATTTCTATTATGCTCAGATGAGAAGATACACCTACTATTCCAGCTGCCAAACCTATACTAATGTATCCTAACAAAGTCGGTATACAATCTTTCATTCCTTGTACGAACGTTGGGCTCATCTCTTTTACGCTACCTATCGCTTTTTCTGTAATCACTATATCCCCTCTTTTTTCAACATATTACACGCGTGTTTGTTATAGCATACAATAATTTGTTAAAACAGACAACAGTATGTTATCATATAAGCAATACTACTTGTATTTGAGGGAGAGTCATTATGGATACTATACAAACTATTATTTCGGAGAACCTTGTCAAAATCAGAAAAAGTAGGAATCTCACCCTTGATCAAGTTTCTGAATTAACAGGGGTTAGTAAAGCTATGCTGGCACAAATAGAAAAAGGGAAATCCAGCCCAACTGTTACTACTCTTTGGAAAATTGCCAATGGTCTTCAGGTATCTTTTTCTATATTTCTGAAAGAAGACAAGCCACAAGTAAAGAAAATAAGCATGGAACAATTAGAGACTCTTACAGATAATGAAGGAAAGTATATTGTCTATCCTTTTTTCCCTTATGACCCAGAAAAAAGGTTTGAAATTTACATAGTGAACCTTGAACCAGGATGTATACATGACTCAAAAACACACTTAGGAGAAGAGTATATATTAATAAAAGAGGGTGAACTAATAATTGAGCTTGAAGGGGCGAAACATGAACTGGTTTCAGGAGATGCAATGCAATTTACAGGAACGATAACACATAAATATATAAATTCTTCAAAAAAATTAACAAGTTTTTTCCTATTGATGTACTACCCAGATCCAGAATGATAAACACTTAAAAATGCTTATAAATAAACATTTTGTCGTTTATATTAATGGTAAATAAATGTGAGTACACTTAAAAAATATTATTAATGGGTTAATGGTTAAAGACAAACGATGAATATCTTATACATATCAAGGTAACATAATCCCGCTTTAGAGGAAGTTAATTTCCTCCAGAACATAGAAACGGCAAGGAGTTATAATCACTGCCGTTTTTTTATATTCACATTTTTATACATCTCCATCACAGTAATGTTTTACGGAACCGACTGTTTTTGCAGCCTGCATAAAACTTGGCATATCCTTAGCATATAATATCCTCGTTTTGCCGTCAGGACCCCATATTAAGATATTCTACAATCGGGCGCTTTAATACAGCAACGAAAAAGCCTAAATACTTTAAATACACCTGATTTTCATAGTAAAGATAACCGCATTTTCCTGACTCTACCCCAACAATATGTATTATTAAATAAAGGAATTTTGCTTTCAGTAAAGAAAGTATAAATAAAGAAAAAAGTGAGGGGATGAAAAAGATTTTAGAACGAAGCAACCATACCATTCAGATTAAACCTTGGGAAGATAAGGACCTTGATTTACTTTTTCGTATAAACGCTCCAGAGATGATGCAGCATCTTGGAGGTCCGGAAAGTAAAGAGCAAATTTTGAATAGACACAAACGGTATCTGGAGCTTAATAGTAGAGGATGTATGTTCAGCATTATATTGTTACCTGAGTTAGAACCAGTAGGCTCAGTTGGTTACTGGCAAACTACTTGGAACGATGAAAGTATATACGAAACTGGATGGAGCGTCCTACCCTCTTATCAGGGGAAAGGAATAGCTACAATTGCAGTGAAGTTAGCAATAGAAGAAGCATCTGCCGAGAACAAGTATAAATACATTCACGCTTTTCCTTCAATTGATAATCCTGCTTCAAACGCAATTTGTCGGAAGCTTAGCTTTCAATTTATCTCCGAATGTGGATTTGAATACCCTCCAGGGTGCTTTATTCGATGCAATAATTGGCGTTTAAATTTAATTCCAAGTAAATAGTTTATTTAAAGTTTAGCTTAATATAAAAGCTTATTAAATTATAGGGCGCTATTCTTAAATAAGAAGGTGCCCTTTTTAGATTGGGCCAGATAGTAGAGCAGCAACATTAAAGTAACTTCGATATTTGTGTTAATATATAGATGAGATTTTGAAGGTTTCTCTTAATCAAACTAGAAGTTTAGTTCAATAAAAAGTATCTTTGGTTGTAATGATATACTTTTAAAAAATGGGGAGATAACATGATATTAGAAGTTGCTATGCTTCAAGTAAAGCAAGGTATGGAAGAGGAATATGAGGAAGCATTTCGTCAGGCATCGAAAATCATTTCTTCAATGAATGGATACATATCTCACGAATTACAGCGTTGTATGGAAGTTAAGGGTAAATATTTACTTCTAGTGAAGTGGGAAACATTAGAAGATCATTCAGTTGGATTTAGGCAATCAAACGAGTATCAAGAATGGAAAAAACAATTACATCATTTCTATGATCCATTTCCAACAGTTGAACATTTTGAGAAAATCCGCCTTTAATAGTTGATATTGTACTAACGGATGGCTTTAGTAAAATAACTAAGGAGCCATTTTTTCAAGCTCTTTCGCATTTTTCAATATTCCATAATCGGGCGCAATTCTGCAGTAAGAATTGTTCTCTTTATTTATGTTAAGGGCCATTAAGTTGAATAAGATCACTTTTATTTTCTAATGAAGGTAAAATGCAAATCTCGTCTATATAAACGCCATTATCGGTAATAAAAAAAGGATCTTCGATTAGAAAATCCTTTTTCAATTTTATTTGAACTAGCATTCGTTAGCGGAACATGGATTACACCTAATTTGATCGAATTAAAGTTGTATCATTTCAATCAAACGTTCATGAACACTGTTATCAAATAAACCGCCATGGTAACAAATAATTTTTTCTATTTCAAATGTTGATAATAATTCGATTGATTTAATTGATTTTTCAATATCCAATGTATATTTTGGATTAGATGGATATAATTTTCCGTTATTTATAATTAATGCATCTCCAGCTATTAGGGTTTTACTTGCTTTATGATAAAAACTTAAATGTCCTGGGGTATGACCAGGAGTATCTATTACGATAAATCCCCCACAAAAGGGCAACTCTTCTCCTCCCCTAATAACATGGTCTACCTTCGCTTTTGGTGGATTTTCTAATCTAAATTTGAACGCATTACGGAATTCTTCTGGTATTTCAGGAGGTAAGGATTCCAAAGCTTTGGATATCGCTTCAGGAGTAATTTTCAGAATCCTTTTTTCACCTTGAATAAATGGTTTTTCAATTGCACTAGCATATACATCTATTTTATTTTGAGATTCTTCCAAAATTATTGGTAAACTCCCAATATGGTCTATATCTTGATGGGTAATGAATATTTTATTAAGTTTTTCAAAAGAAACACCTGCTTTTTCAATACTTTCACGGATATCATTTAATTGTCCAGGGAATCCTGTATCAACTAAAATCATATTCTCTTCATCCCATATTAAGGTAGGATGAATGACATTAGCCTCTCCCATAGAATTCATTGTAAGCTCTAACATTTTAATATTATCTTTCACTAACATAAACCCCCTCCAGAAAGTATTAATTTCTAATGCCAGTTCAATAATACTCACAAATGCTCAATTGGTCAATATTAAAATATTTTATTATATCATAAAAAATATTTTTTGTCAATAATTATGCTTGCTTTTTTAAATTTAATTTCATTCTATTTTTTAACAATACACTTTTAAACGGAGAACGAAAATTTCATAAGAAATAGTACTGATATAGGATTCCTTTATATTTAGATATTCAACAATCGGGCGCAATTCCGCAGAAGGAATTGTCCTCTTTCTTTATGTTAAGGGCCAGATTGTTGAGGAACGTTTTCAATGATATTGGAGATTTATGTAAAAAATATCATGGAGTTGTGAAGGTTTTCACTTAAACAAACGGACAGGTGAGTGGGATATGTTTGTAAACCAATTTACATTCATTGGGGGAATTTAAATGGCAAAAGGACCATATAAAATTATGAAAGGAGGAGAGTCATAAAATGCAGATAATGAACAATTTTTTTCGTGCACGTGCGAGTATGGTGTACATGATGACCAATAATGAAGTAATGAATCAAATTATTGCCTTTTACATAGACATGAATGGAATGCTCACTTTTGTGGGTTCCTACCCAACCTATGGAAGAGGTACCGGTACAAGGGAAGTTTCCACTGCAACAGCAAACGATGGCGTCGACCCCTTAGCGTCACAAGGCGCCCTAACTTTGTCCCGTGATGGACGTTTCCTACTTGCAGTTAACGCAGGCAGCCATAGTATCAGTAGTTTCATCATAACCGATAGCGGAGCACCTGTTCTCGTCGATGTAAAGCCATCAGGAGGTACCCAGCCCAATAGCGTAGATGTGTTTGGTAATCTTCTCTATGTCTCCAATGTAGGTGATGCCGCAAACAATTTTGCATCAAATATCACTGGTTTTCACATAGATGATAACGGAAGCCTTGCTCCTATTCCCGGATCCACCCATTCTCTCAGTACCTTCAATGCACAGCCAGCGCAGGTTCTCTTCACTCCGGACGGCAGTAAAATCGTTGTCTCCGAGCTTACATCAAACCATCTCAGTGTATTCCATGTAAATAAAAATGGTACGGTTACAGGACCAATCGTTAATAATTCTTACGGTCAAGGACCATTGGGTGCTTATTTTCTATCCTCTGGAATCCTCTTAGTTACTGAAGCAGTTTCAAATGCTCTGTCATCTTATTTATTGAGCAACGACGGTATCCTTCATGTGATCAGCGGCTCTGTACCAAACGGATATAAGACTGCTTGTTGGGTTGTAACAACAAGGGATGAACGTTTTGCCTACACTGCCAACACCTTAAGCGGCACCATCTCCACCTACCAAATCGATCCCAATGGAGCACTGTCGGTGGTAAGGCATATTACCAGTACACCGCCAGGTACAGCACCAGGTCTTCCGATGGATGTTGGAGTGAGTAAAGATGGACGGCATTTTTACACCCTTAACGGAAATCAGGGTACAGTGTCAGTATTTAATATCCAAAATGATGGTAGTCTAGTAAGATTGCAGGTTGCTTCCTGGACCAACTTTCCTTACTTTGGATCGCAAGGTTTAGCTGTTCTTTGATTCTATTGGGTTCACCATACTTGTGTGGAACAGAAAAATACAGGAGTTGCTATAAATAAGTCTTCCGATACTGGTGGCTTTTGTTATAAGACAACATAATTTCCAGCAAGATTGTGAAGAAATATACTTAAACAAACTGGGTGCTATAGTTTCATAACACATGGGCTGTTACGGCAGTCTTTTTTCATTAATCGTTATTGAACGTTAGTTAAAGAAGTAATGACAAAATAAGAGGTATATAACAAGGAGAAAGTGAGATATGGAGTATATTTACGTTGAATGGATACATAACTTTATTGATGACCCAGTTATCTTAATATCTGAAATTGATGAAAACCGATTTGAAAAAAGGAAAATTGAAATATACAAAAACGGTAAAATCGGCTTTGCCTACAACAATGTTAAAGTTATGGGAACTCGATTATCAACTGAACCGATGTCAAGTCTAAATGATATTTCGTCTGATTCTCAATTTTCACCTAAAGTTATAACTAAAGATGTATTTGAAAAGTATTGGAATGAAAATGTAGTACCTCTTATTTAAATAACTGAGTGCATTACTTCAACAATGTGGTAATGCTATTTTCTTATTCAAGTAACGGACAGGTTTGTTGAAGAAGGCTATCCCTTTGGTATCGGTCTCTTACTCTACTGAACTAAGCGTTCAGAGGGGGAGTGGAGTAAGTAAATAAATTTGCATAATTACATTCATTCTTGTATATAATTGGTTGGAATGTTTTTTGAAAATTCACTATATATTTCGGAAAATTCATTGGAAGGAGTGATCAATACGTGCCGTTTCAGTACAACATTATGGAAGGTCTGCCTGAAGGTAACGTGTTAAACTCTATTGCCGCTTTAGTCGCATTGGTATTCAATGATGGACCTATACTTCGGGTTGAAGAGGTTGAGCAGTATTATCGCAACAATAAGGTCTCAATCCCATGGGTAGAAGAAGCTAAGCAACACCATAGGAATATGGTGGTTATCTGTTTTGATGGAGATTGCCTTGTCGGTTTTAAGATGGGTTATCAAATAAAGTCGAAGGAATTCTATAGTTGGTTGGGGGGAGTTCGTCCGGATTACAGGAATAGAGGAATCGCATCGGAACTCATGATAATGCAACATAACTGGTGCAAAGACAATGGATATGAGTCTATACGAACTGAAACCATGAATCGCTTTCGAAACATGTTAATTTTAAACCTGCGACACGGGTATAATGTCACAGGAACCTATACAACCAGAGAGGGTGATACCAAAATCATTCTGGAGAAACCTCTCGTAGATTCGTGAGGCGTTTTGAAAAGTTCTAAGCTGAGTTGATAAAGAATCAAAGAAAGTTATAAAAAGGAGGGAACACTTTGCAAAAAAATAGTCCACCATCTGTTTCTTCATCTTCCGTAAGCCTTCGCAATATACTCATTCCACTTGGACGTGACATTCTTATTCCTTATCTTATCTATTATATTGCGTACAAATCTGGGATAAGTATTCAACTAGCCTTTATTCTCGGAGCAATTTGGTCAGCTCTTACGTTTTTGCTTAGTCTGATCCGGAAACGGCAGCTTGATGGCCTCGCACTCTTTATGCTGGTGATAATGATTGCAAGTTTAGTTACTTCTCTCATCGCTGGAAACCCGCGAATCATGGTCGCCAAAGAGTCTGTTATCAGTGGCGTGCTCGGAGTCCTGTCACTTGCTTCACTAGCCAGCAAACGCCCTGCTTTTTTCTACCTTATTAAGAAATTTTTTTCGATGAATCCGGAGGAATGGGAACAGCGATGGGACCAAAACGCGGAATTCCGACGTGTGCTCCGATTAATGAGCCTCGTTTGGGGAGCAGGTTTCACTGTAGAGGCTATCGTTCGGGTTATTATAGCGTTTATGTTACCAATTCAGACATCCATCATTCTGTCACCGATCTTGATGTACGTCGCTATCATCGTACTCGTATTATGGAGTCGTCTATACATTAAAAAACCCCGCTCAGTTGATTAAAGACAGAGGCTTTACTTTGGCAAAATGTAAATCCTCTGCCATCAAAAACAGGCTTCGCCCTAATCATGCGAAAAACCTCTCCTTATGTCCCCTTTTTTTGAGAATTTTCCTGATGTCCTAGTGATCAGGAAGGGCGTTAAGCAAGCAACAATTATCTCCCACTTCGTACATATTAAAATATTAATAGCTCTTAAGGAGGTATTGTAGTGAACCAACACAAATTCATAATAACTCAGTATAATCCCAAGTATGCTGAACAGACAGTGGATATGTGGCGAGATAGCAAGGAACAGGCTATTGGTCAGAAAGAAATTCATAGCTTTGAAAATCATGTTTATTTTTTAAATCATATATTATCTGAACTGTTTCAAATAAATTTAGCGTTAATTGATGAAAAAGTAGTTGGTATGATTGCCTATAATGAAAGGGAGATAAGCCAACTTTATATTCATATTAATTATCAAGGAATCGGTATAGGTCAAACATTACTTGACAAAGTAAAAGAACAATCAAGTGGGAGATTAACATTATACACATTTGAAGTAAATGAAATCGCACAACGATTTTATGAAAAGAACGGATTTAAAATCATTGGCAGAGGGCATGAAAATGAAGAAAATTTACCGGATATTCAATTTGAATGGATATCCAAATAAATAATGTAAACGAGGGCTATAGGCATAAAATGCTAAAGTAAAAGCAATTGTTTAACCGATATAAGTCGGTTCTTTTTTGTTGGTGTTAAAACACTATCCCAAGATTGTGAAGTAATGCACTTAAAGTAACGGGTGCAAGAGTTGACCAGTGGAGATCCTAATTTGGTGGAATATAAAAATAACGAAATGTATCCTACGTTTACATACTCACTATTAGATAATTTTATTTCTGGACAAGTATATATGGATGGTTCTGATAAATCAGCATTAATTAGAACTGATTCTGGTATATTCGTTGTTGCTGGTGAACAAATAAACAATAATTTTCATAATTTAATTTTAGAAATTTATGAGGATAGAAACAAAGAGAATCAGTGATTCACTTTGTTTTCTCCATCCAAAGAATGGGATAAAGTTATCAAAAATAGTTTAACAAGGATTTTGAGATTTTTTACAGAATGTTTCAGATAACCGTTTTAATCGTCGATAGTGGCGAGTTTTGTAAAGGAAGGAGTGCCAGAGAAAAGCGGGCTATTATTTATAGAGAAGTGGGTGTATTTAAGAATCAAGGGAAATTAAGTGGTCGCTTTGTTGATGTAATGATCATTGAAAAGATTTTTGAAGATTTTCCTCACCCTGATAGTTAATAAGGAATCTAACGGTTAAAATTTTGTTGAAGAAGAAGTGATTCTCGGTTTTTCTATTAAATAACATAATAATAAGCAGACCAATTCGTGGCGAAAAAAAATAAATGAATAAAGGGAGGTTATTTATGAAAATTTTGAGTACGGATGTATGCATTGTCGGAGGGGGTCCTGCCGGCATGATAATGGCACTACTTTTGGCAAAGCAAAAAGTAAACGTAATGGTTGTTGAACGTAATGTGAATTTTGATCGTGAATTTCGCGGAGAAGTCTTACAGCCACGCTTTGTACAAATGCTGGAACAATTAAACTTACGCTCTTATATTGAAAGTTATCCGCACCTCAAACTCAAGCACGGAGCAATTATGAAGGAATCTGCTCAAATCGGGGAATTCAATTTCTCTGCGATTGATTCAAAATTTCCATATGCCATGTGGATGCCACAACCCATATTACTTCAAGCACTCTATAAAAAATGCCAAGAATATCCAACGTTTAGTATACACTTTCACACCAAGGTTCAACACCTTTTAAAAGAGGGGGAACGAGTAAAAGGGGTCATTACGAAGAACGCCCTAGGCGAGGAGCTAGAAATTCAAGCCAAAATCACAATAGGTGCAGATGGACGGTTCTCCACCATTCGTCAATTGGGGGGATTTGAACTCGAATATGATTTTTATGAAAATGATTTGATATGGTTTACCATTCCACATCCGAAAGACATGGATAATACCCTGCGGTTTTACATGTCAAAACCGATATATTTGGTGCTTCCTAAATATCCTGATCTCATGCAAATCGGACTTGCTTTCCCAAAAGAGAAATGGAAAGAAATACGCGGCAATGGAATCGAAAAGTTTAGGGGAACACTTAAAGAACTTAACCCGCTCTTTCAATCATTTGCCGAGGGATTACAAGATTTTAAATCGTTTACGGTATTAAATTCAAGAGTTCAATATGTAAAAGAATGGGCAAAAGACGGTTGTTTATTGATTGGGGATGCTGCTCATTGTGCAAGCCCAGTTGGGGCTATGGGCGTCAGTTTGTCTGTGGCAACCGCAATCGTTGCGGCCGATGTGGTTTGGAAAGGGTTGAATAAACAAGATATCTCCCAGGAATGGTTAAGTCAAGTACAGACTATTCGCTCACCAGAAATTCGTTTATTTCATCGCTCCCAAATCCGGATCGAAAAACTCGCGATCCGGTATACACCTTGGTTGAAAACAATCGGCGGAACACTGATTCCATTATTTGTAAAAACTAAATTTGCACTTTCAATACAACGAAAGATCTTTTTGATGCCAAAATCCTTACCAATCGATTCTAGTTTTGTTTTTGAAAATTAGTTAAAAACCATTTCCATTATGAGATGGTTTTTTTAGCCTTTTTTATACGAAACAATTCGCAAAAGGAGATAAAACATACCTTATCGAAATAAGATTGTGAAGTATTGTCCTGTTTCTTCTATTAAGTTAGCAAGCAACTTAAAGAAATTCAAAAAGAGTATAAGATTATAGCAACAGTAGGAACGAAAAATCCTAAAATTAATGCCCCCCATGTATCTTTAGAAGTTTTCATTGAAGGAGATGGAGAACGAATCATTCAACAAGCGATTACAAATGGGAAAATACAATGTGGTGATGGACAAAATGGAACTAATATTGTTGTGCGGGAACTTTGTAAGGAAAACTTAAGAAAGTATCTTTTGTATCTAAATCCTTTTCATATAACCGAATTATTATTGGAGTGGGTACAAAATATGCAAGATGAATTAGGCATTGCATTAAGTAACACAGTGACCATTAGGATCATTGTGCATACGGCTTTTACTATTGAAAGAATGATTAGAAATACTCCAATCGCTTTTCCAGAGGATGAAGAGATCGACGATAAACTGGAAAAGATCTATGAAAAAATAGATAAAACGTTAAAACCTATTGAAAAAAAACTTGGATTTGAGTAACTAGAGATGAAAAGCTATTTATCGCAACTATTTTTGCTGAAGAGAGATAATTGTATTAATCATCAGAAAAATAAATATTCAAAATCTTTCAATAGTTCTATAACATATTAAATTTTAATGTGCCAAAGTAATTATTTTCCTCTTTTTCAGACTGATTCTTTTGTCTTATTTTCTTTTACGTTAATTTTAGAAAAAATAAATATACAACTGAAGATTAATGTTAGTAACGCTTATTAACACCTATTTAGTGTAAAGGTTTCCAAATAGAAATAAATATTAATTAGGAAAGGGTATACATATGTTTCTCGATGCCGGGTTAGATACTTTTAAATTTTGATAATAAACTAGAGACTTAAAAGTATATTTTCTCCTAATTACAAAAATGTAAATGAAAAAAAACAGAGAGCAACTATCATCCCGGTTGAATTTTCCTATTATCGTAAATGTGTTTATAATTAGTACATTTTACCTGTTTGACGAAAACAGATTATCAAAGTAACCTTTGAATGGAACCGGTTCCTGTAAAGCATTATTTTGTTTCATTAACGCTAAATTAACAGAGAAATAATTCAAAATTAATCCATGACAGATTTTGGAAAAAGAGAGGAAACAAATCTATGAATAACAAAAAAATAAATATCAAAAATGTTTTAAAACGAACAACGGCATTAACCTTAACAACCGCCTTCGTAATAGGTGGTGGATTTCAAACTTTTGCTGCAGAAAATAACAGTCAGGATTATAACAAAAGTTATGGGATTTCCCATATCACACGTTATGACATGCTAAAAATTCCAGGACAACAAAACAGTCCTCAATTTAAAGTGCCTCAATTCAATGCATCAGCAATCAAAAACATTGCTTCGGCAAAAGGGTATGATAAGTCAGGAAACTTAATAGATTTAGATGTATGGGATAGCTGGCCACTGCAAAACGCTGATGGTACTGCGGCAAATTATCATGGATACCATATCGTTTTCGCTTTAGCAGGTGACCCAAAAAACAGTAATGATACTTCAATTTATTTATTCTATCAAAAGGTCGGTGATACATCGATTGATAGCTGGAAAAATGCTGGAAGAGTATTTAAAGATAGTGATAAATTTGTTCCAAATGACCTGTATCTTAAATATCAAACACAGGAGTGGTCAGGTTCTGCTACTTTAACCAAAGATGGCCAAGTCCGTTTATTCTATACAGATTACTCAGGTTCTCCTGAAGATGGTGGAACCGGTGCCGGTAACCAAATTATATCAACTGCTCAAGTCAACTTATCCCAGCCGGATGCAGCTACACTTAAAGTTGATGGAGTATCTGATCACAAATCTATTTTTGATGGCGGAGACGGTACGGTTTATCAAAATATTCAGCAATTTATCGATGAAGGCAAGTGGAATTCAGGTGATAACCATACTTTAAGAGACCCTCACTATGTTGAAGATAATGGACATAAATATCTTGTCTTTGAAGCCAATACTGGAACTTCAGATGGTTATCAAGGCGATCAATCTTTCAATAATAAAGCATATTATGGCGGAAGTGACGTCTTCTTCCAAAATGAAAAAAATAATCTGTTACAAAGTCCTAAAAAACAAATTGCTTCTTTAGCGAATGGTGCATTGGGCATTGTTGAATTAAACGATGACTTTACAGTGAAAAGTGTTATGAAACCATTAATTGCATCAAACACAGTAACAGATGAAATCGAACGTGCCAATATATTTAAAATGAATAATAAATGGTATCTATTCACGGATTCAAGAGGATCCAAAATGACGATTGATGGTATTGGTGACAAAGATGTTTACATGTTAGGTTTCGTAGCCGATTCCTTAAATGGTCCATTCCAACCGTTAAATGGAACTGGACTTGTATTGAACATGAATCTTGATCCTGCTGATCTCACATTTACTTACTCTCACTTTGCTGTACCGCAAGCCGAAGGTAATAATGTGGTAATAACAAGTTACATGACCAATAGAGGTTTCTATACAGACCATCAATCTACTTTTGCACCAAGCTTTTTACTTAACATTCAAGGATCAAATACATCTGTTGTACCAAATAGCATCCTTGAGCAAGGACAATTAACAGTTGGCGATAACAACAAATAATTTTTCACGTTAAGATTGTCCCGGATACCGTAAAAGGCAAAATTCAGGGTGAAAGAAAATGTCGATAGAATATCGACATTTTCTTTATATATTTACCGCGCTAATTTATTGTTTTAAAGATAACCTGCTGTTCAATTGTATGTAAGCAAGTTATGAGTGAAGGAAAGAGCATTCACATTTCTTAAAGCAATTATAATTGCTTTTTTTATTTTGTCACGAATCAATATGCTTTTTTTAATAAAATGAATTCGTTATCCAATCAACAAGATAATCCAAAAATTAAAAAATGGGGAATAAAATTTGTATACAGTTTCGTTCATTTTATTTGTGTTATGTATACTATTTCCGTTGTTTCATACTTTCAATGCTTTAAAAGCTTCAAAGAAAACCCCTAGTTATTTGAAAGTAACACCTGACAAAGAAGTTGGAATGAGTATTTTGATTCCTTGTTACAATGAAGCCTCCATTTTGTCTACCACCATTCAAGGAATGAAGCAACTTCATTATCATAACTATGAACTGATTTTCATCAACGATGGTTCTACTGATGAGACCATGAAAGCATTAATCAGAGAGCTGCAATTAATTCCACAAGAATTAAAAAAGCCTGCTTACTCTTTAGACTTCATGCCCATTCGACAAATTTATCTTTCTAGTCAATATAAGAATGTGCTAGTGATTGATAAAGAAAATGGTGGAAAAGCCGATAGTTTAAATGCAGGAATAACATATGCCACAAAAGACATTGTAATTACATTAGACGCAGATAGCGTTTTAGATGCAAAAGCCTTATCTATTTTAAATCAAGTTTTTGATGATTCCTCTGTGATTGCTGCTGGGGGGAATGTTCATATTTTACAAGGACTTGAACAAACTCGAAATGGTTTTGTGCCATCACTTCGCAAGATGAAACAAATTGTGCGCTTTCAGATTTTAGAATACTTGCGAGGATTTTACATTTTAAAAGCGTCATTAGCCAAATCCAATGCCTTGTCTATTATTTCAGGAGCCTTCGGAGCCTTCAAACGAAAGGTATTATTAGAGGTTGGCGGATATCGACAAACAATTGGAGAAGATATTGATGTCACATTAAAGGTGCAGCAATATGCCATGAAACATAAAGGAACGCGCGTGTTATTTGTACCTGAAGCAATTTGTTATACCGAAGTTCCTGAATCATGGAAAGATTTATACAATCAACGAGTACGCTGGCAAAAAGCGTTCATGGATTGCTTTGTCTTGTATTTCATGACATTCATCAAAAGTATGTTTACCAATCGCATTTCCTTTTTCTTCTTAGTCGATTCTTTTTTAGTCGGTGTCGTCGCTTCGTATTTCACAGGATTTTTTCTGATTAGCTTGATGGCTTTTATCTCTGAAATCTCCTGGCAAATGATTCAGTTTTATGAAATCGGATCACTTGTAGTGAATATGTTATATACTTTCATTAGCTTAATTATTTCGAATCAGTATGGATTCGGATATTCAAAACGAAATTTATTCGCCATTATTGGTACGATTTTCTTAGATTTATTCATCTTCCGTTTTATCAATTTGTTTTATATCATGGTTGGAAGTGCAGCTTATTTCGTCAATAAAGAAGGATGGAACAAAGTTGCTCGGACTGGGCGTAACTATTCCGTTGAGGAAGTGTACAAGCAAAGTGTTTGAGTAGTAAAGAAGGGGAGCACACCGATATTCGGAAGCTATCTAAATATCTTCAACCGCATGCATTAAAAAATGGAAATGAGAAGGTTGTTTGTAAAACAGTATGGAGGAAAGGACAATGAACGCTAAGGAAAAGTTAGAAGAATTATCAGACTACATTGCTGCAATGAAAGCTTACTATATGAATGTTTTATTAGAAGAAAATACAGATCATAAGAGAGCGTATATTATAGGGAAGCTAGATGCATTAAGAGATATCAAAAAAAAACGGAATAAGTTGGATAAAGTATGACTCTCCTTACGATGAAAAGTTAAAACCTGAACAGAAGATTGAAGCTTCTGATCTAATTCTTAAAAAATTACAAGTTATTAAAGATAAGTTGGAGCTACAAGAAAAGTTTAATAAAGTTTTAGTGGTGGTACCCCATGCCCATCAAGCTAACATTAATGAATGCAAAGAATAGAGCCATTTCTGCAAAGCAATGTCTATGCTACTGAAAAAAGGCACGCCAAATAAGCTTAAAGAAGTAGTTTAATTTATCTATTTCTAAATCGCAGAAAAACCACTCCCACCAAAATTAAAAAGGGATGAATCTATTTGAAAAATAGAGTATTTAATAAAAAAGTCTATAAATGGATAGGTGTTTTTTTCATTATCTGCCTAGGAAGTATATTTTTTATACGATTATTGTTCCTTCCAACAGATAAAAAGATAAACCAAGCTACTAATAAATCCATTTTAACCTATCGACCCGTCTATCATTTTAGTGCACCTGACAAATGGATAAACGATCCTCAAAGACCTGTCTTTTTCGATGGTAAGTACCATTACTATTACTTATATAATAAGGATTATCCAAACGGTAATGGTACAGAATGGCGGCAAGCGACATCTCAGGATTTAGTGCACTGGAAAGATGAAGGGGTGGCAATTCCTAAATACACTACAAAAAATGGTGATCCATGGACTGGATCATTTGTCGTAGATGATCAAAATACTGCAGGATTTGGAAAGGGAGCCGTTGTAGCGATTGTAACACAACCATCTGCTGATGGTGGTAAACAAGAACAGTATTTATGGTACAGTACAGATCGTGGTAAAACATTCAAGTCATATAGTGATCATCCCATTCTTCCAAATCCAGAGGAAAAGGATTTTCGAGATCCAAAAATTATCTGGGATAGTCAAGCTAATAAGTGGGTGATGGTTTTGGCAGAGGGAACGAAGATTGGTTTTTATGAATCCCGTAATCTAAAGGAGTGGGATTATACAGGAGGGTTCTTCACACAAGATATAGGTATTATAGAATGTCCGGATCTTTTCAAGATACAGGCAAATAACGGATCATATAAATGGGTTCTCGGTGCTAGTGCGAATGGAAAATCTATAGGTAAACCCAATACTTATGCCTATTGGATTGGTAACTATAATGGGAAGGAATTCTTCGCAGATAACATTGAACCAAAATGGTTAGATTATGGCTTCGATTGGTATGCAGGCGTTACTTTTCAAGATGGTAAAAGTAATAAGAAACGTTATGCTTTAGCTTGGATGAATAATTGGGATTATCCGAACAGTACCCCCACATTAAGAGACGGTTTCAACGGGGTTGATTCTATTGTTCGTCAAATTCAACTAAAAAAGCAAGATAACAATAAATATATTCTTACCTCACAACCCATTGAAGCATTAAACCAATTAACTCTTTCAACCAATTATTTTAAAGAAATAAAGGTAAATGGGTCTAAAACCCTTAAGGCAAAGGGGGACGCTTTTCAATTAGATACTGAAGTATATTGGTCACATGTCAAGAATGTAGGATTAAGAATTCGTGAGTCAACGGACAAACAACGCCATATTGATGTCGGTCTTTTTGTACAGAATAACTTTTCTTATGTAAATAGAGGTTTTACAGACCAACCCGATAAGACTAATAAATATGTTGAAAGCAAGGCTCCATTTGATGCAAGCAAAAAGAAGGTTCATTTGAAAGTGATAGTTGATAAAACAAGTATCGAAGTATTTATTGATGATGGTTATGTAACCTATTCAAGTGAAATATTTCCTCATTCAAATGATAATGGAATAACGCTTTTTTCTGATGGCGGTCCATCTATCTTTAAAAATGTTACAATCAAACATTTTCGTTCCATTTATAGGTAAAAACAGACGGTAAGGGATATCTAAACCAGGTATATTAGCAAAAGCGGCAGATAACAATAGGATATTATCCCAATGAAATTATAACGATCCATAGCTGTATAAGTGATTCATTTCTTGTGTTTTTGTAATAGAAAAATGGTTCTTACGAGGATTTGGTGAGAGACGGTTCAAATAATAGATTGATATAATAAAAGGAAAAGTAAGCAAAAATGCCGTCTATTCCTTAGTCCTCTCCAGATCCAGAATTGGAACTTCTGCACATTTCTTCTACTAATGAATCTCTACTCTTAGCAGTAAAAAGTACTCGAACCTCAGCAACTTGCCCTTCCTGCTCAAAGAAAAGTTTACGCATCCATAGCCAGTATACTCGTAGAGTACATGATCTCTCTATTAGTGGTAAATCTGTTGAACTATTAATACTGACAAGAAGATGGTTTTGCGACCAACCAGATTGAAAGTAAAAATCTTTACTGAGCGGTATAAATGGCTCTCATCTAATGGACGGCGTACTACATGTACAGAAGAAGTTCTCCGTAAGATGGCCTTTTCAACAAGTTGCCTTTTGGCTAAAAAGTGGCCAAATCAGTACATATCCCAGTTAGCCACGACACAATATTAAATTTAGTCCAGAGTACTGCCATAGAATCGGAAGCAAGGGAACCCCTGCTGAATTACACCTTGAGTTCTTAAAGAAATAAATAAATGTCATAGGCCAAACTTTTTAACATACAGATACTACTATTTTTATGTTTCGTACAAAAGTTAGGGGTATCTCATCATTGAAGTCATAATTATTTCTTGCTGATTCTCAAGTGAAAAAACAAACCTGTATTAAAAGGATGCCTATTTTAAAACAGGTTTGTTTTTTTGGGGTAAATGTGTTTTAAAAAATAAAATAAACAGCTGTAAAATCAATGAAAGCGTTTAATACTCCTTTTTGGCACGGAACTTGCAATATTAAAAAGTGTAAGACATTAAAAGAGAGGAGAAAACACATATGATTTCAGTAATTATTAGTGGCCATGGTGATTTTGCCACAGCATTAAAAGGGGCTTCAGGAATGATATTCGGGGACCAAGATAACCTGATTGCAGTGCCGTTTTTAAAAGGAGAAGGGACTCAAACACTTCAAGAAAAATACAAACAGGTGCTAAAGAGCATTCCCGAAGAAGATGAGGTACTTTTTTTGGTTGATATTTTTGGGGGAACTCCTTATAACGCAGCTACTCCATATATCGTTCATGATCAAAGGATAGATATGGCTTCAGGAGTGAATCTGCCAATTCTATTGGAAGTATTAAGCATGAGAGAAAATGTACCACTGAAAGAAATGTTGAACAAATTAAAAAAGGTAAATGAAGAAGGCTTCCAAGTATGCAGTGAACATTTAGAAAAAATAAAAGAAAATAATCAAGTGCAGGAGGGAGATTTACTATGAAAATTGTTTTATCAAGAATTGATGATCGCTTCATACATGGGCAAGTATTAACAAGGTGGATCAAGGTTAACGAAGCAGATAGAATTATCATCGTTTCAGATGAAGTAGCAGCAGATGAAATGAGAAAAACACTGATTCTTTCTGTTGCTCCTTCAAATGTTAAAGCAAGCGCTGTCTCTATTTCCAAGATGGAAAAAGCGTTTTACAGTCCACGCTATCAAGATACAACAGCAATGCTGCTTTTTGAAAATCCATCAGATATCGTTTCACTTATTGAAGCAGGCGTACCCATTAAAACAGTAAATGTAGGTGGTATGCGTTATGCGAATGATCGGAAGCAAATCACAAAATCAGTAAGTGTAACTGAAAAAGATATTAGTGCTTTCGAAAAATTAAATGAATTAGGTGTGAAACTTGAGCTCAGGCAGCTACCTTCAGATTCAAGTGAAGATTTTATTCGGATTTTAAGAAATGGGGTCCCGTCCACATTTTAACGAAAATATACGCTAAGCAATTTGGACATCAGAAAACGTTGATTTTACTACTCTAAGGGCAGTTATTAATCTCAAAAACGTAGGTATTTGAGACTTGAAATTCTAAGCAACAAATAGCCAGAAAATAGCTTAAAATCTGTCTTAAAACTCATCTCGAAAACAAATTCTTAATCAAAATCAGTAACATTGAGTTTTGAGATTCCCTTAGAGTATAAAAACGTTAAAATGTGCGTGCTACCCCGAAATGAAAAAAAACAATAGAAGGGGATAATCTTATGTCTTCAATACAGATTATTTTATTATTAATTATCGCGGCCATTACGGGGATAGGAAGTGTATTGGACGAGGGACAGACTCACCGTCCGTTAATTGCCTGTACTTTGGTAGGTTTGGTGCTTGGAGATTTAAAAACAGGAATTATTTTAGGTGGTACCCTTGAAATGATGGCATTGGGGTGGATGAACGTAGGACTTGCAATGGCGCCGGATACAGCCATCGCTTCTGTTATTTCAACGATCTTGGTTATCACTGCTCATCAAGGAATTGGAGAAGGAATAGCTGTGGCTATTGCGTTAGCTGCAGCAGGTCAGGCATTAACTATTTTAGTTCGTACTCTAACTGTATTTTTAATTCACCGTGCTGACAAATATGCTCAGGAAGGCAATTTTAAAGGAATTGAAATTATGCATATTACCGCCATGGCTTTTCAGGCTCTGCGGGTTATGATACCAACATTAATTGTTGCATTAATTAGCGTTAGTGCAGTTCAAACATTCTTGGGCCATATTCCGGAAGTCATTACAAAAGGGTTGCAATTAGGTGGTGGAATTATCGTTGTTGTAGGTTATGCAATGGTTATTAATATGATGAACATTCCTCACTTGAAACCTTTCTTCTATATTGGATTTTTATTAGCGGCGTTTACAAACTTCAACTTAGTAGGCTTTGGTGCTCTTGGACTCTGCCTTGCTATATTGTATCAACAGGTCATGCAAAAGAATAATCTGCAGCCTGCAGCAGCTCAAGCAGCTGTAGGGCATACAACTGTCTACGATGATGATGATCTTGATGCCTAAAGTAAAAACTTAAGGAGGGAACTTATAAATGGAAACAGAAAAAAAATTAACGAAAAAAGATATTTTTAGTATGTTTATTCGCTCAAACTTTCTACTTGGCTCTTTTAATTTCGAACGTGTACAGGCGATGGGATATTGTTTTGTTATGATACCGGCAATTAAAAAATTGTATGGCCCTGGAGCGGAAAGAAACGAAGCATTGAAACGTCACTTGGAATGGTTCAATACACATCCGTGGCTTACAGCACCAATTTTTGGTGTAACTGCTGCAATGGAAGAACAAATGGCGAATAAAAAAGGAATTAATGCCAAAGCAATAAGTGGTATGAAAATCGGATTAATGGGCCCATTAGCGGGTGTAGGTGATCCTATATTCTGGGGTACTTTGCGTCCAGTTTTAGCAGCTTTGGGAGCATCACTGGCATTAGGAGGGAACCTTGCTGGACCGCTGTTATTCTTTTTATTGATCAATGCGATAAGATTAAGCACCAAATATTATGGATTAAAGTATGGCTATGTCAAAGGAATGGAAATTTTAAAAGATCTAGTTGGCAATCGTATTTTAAAGCTTACAGAAGGCGCTTCTATTCTTGGATTGTTTGTTATGGGGGCACTTGTGTCCAAGTGGACACATATTAATATCCCAATCGTTGTTTCGAGAATTAAAGATGATGCTGGAAAAGTGAATGTTCAAACTGTACAAAATGTATTGGATAACATTTTACCTGGTTTATTACCTTTAGGGTTGACATTATTGGTTGCATGGATGCTACGTAAAGGTGCAAATCCTCTTCTTATTATATTGGGAATTTTTGTAATAGGTATTCTAGGCTATTGGACTGGTATTTTAGGATAGTAAACAACTATTCTATTATGTATGCTCGCTGTAATTAGCTAATGGTGATCCTACAAAATTATCAGCGGTTCCTGCGTTTGCGAATGATTCGGGATATTATTTAGAGGAGTTTCGAAACCAATTCTATCACGGAAGCAACTGGATGAACGATCTAAATGGAATATACTGAATGTATTTAAAGCAAGTATCTTACAACGCATTTTTTAACAAACGATAGGAGGTATTATCGTGATATCATTTAAAACATTGATATCATTCAAAATATCGCCCCGCAAGCGTCGACTGCTTGGGGCGGCATTCGGGTTGATTGCTCTGGCCGGTCTGGCGGCTGGTTATTCGTCCTGGGCGTACGCTGGCGGAATACCCTCGGGAGACCAGAACACCTACCAGGAACCCTATCGACCCCAATTTCACTATTCGCCGGCCCAAAACTGGATGAATGACCCCAACGGACTGATCTATTACAATGGAGAGTATCACCTGTTCTACCAATACAACAAGTACGGGATGGCGGGAGGGAACGCTTCGTGGGGACATGCTATAAGCAAGGATCTCTTTCATTGGAGAGAGCTTCCAGTGGCTATTCCGGTAGATACCTATGAGGAAGTTTGGTCGGGCAGTGTCGTATTCGATAAGACCAATTCGAGCAGATTGGGAACACCCAATACTCCTCCGCTGGTCGCCGTTTACACCAGCACCCAAAAGGCGAGCGGAATTCAGCAGCAAGCCTTGGCCTACAGCACCGACGGCGGTACAACGTGGACGAAGTACGCTGGAAATCCGGTGCTTGACATCGGATCCCACAATTTTCGGGATCCCAAAGTCTTCTGGTACGCACCTACAAAAAATTGGCGTATGGTGGTAGCCCTGTCGGATCAGCATAAGGTGGCTATTTACTCCTCGCCGAACCTAAAAAGCTGGTCATTGCTCAGCGAGTTCGGTCCCACGGGAGTCACTAGCGCTGTCTGGGAGTGCCCTGACCTATTTCCCATGCCCTTGGATGGTAACAAAAACGACATTAAATGGGTGCTTACTGTTAATGTCGCCGGCAAAGCCCAGTATTTCATCGGGAACTTCAACGGAACCACATTTACCGATAGCGAACCGGTGTACACTCCGCCAACTGGTACCGTTCTCAACGATTTTGAAGGTTCGGACTACGGTTTGTGGTCAACAACAGGAACGGCTTTCGGCAATGGTCCGGTCAAGGATGAGCCCGGCCCGACAGGATACCTCGGACACGGATTCGTGGATAGCTTCCACGGTAGCGACAACGAGGTCGGCACCCTAACATCGCCCGTTTTCACGATCAACCAAAATTACCTTAATTTCCTTATTGCAGGCGGTAACCACCCCCATGTTGATGGTGGATCGACCGCCCCGCCTCCTGAACAAGTATTTGAAGACTTTGAAGGAACCAGCCTGCCCGTCTGGACAGGGACCGGTGATTTCGCCGGAATCGTACCGACCAGGGAAAATTTGAGTGGTCAGTTGGGAAGTCAGGTTTTGGACACCTGCCAAACTGCCAGCTGTGATAGTGCCGAAGGTACCGTGACGTCTCCGACGTTCACCATTAACTCCGATTACATCGATTTCCTTATTGGCGGGGGAAACCATCCTATCTCGTCTGGCCACCCGACGGTTCTCAATCTAGTTATCGATGGAAGTGTTGTTGCCAGTGCTACTGGTAACAACAGTGCGAATCTCGACTGGAAGTACTTCGACGTTACGAAGTACCGCGACAAGCAGGCCACATTGCAGATCGTTGATCAAAACGATGGAAGCAGCGGCTGGGGTCATCTCATGATAGATAACATCGTACTCTCCGATGTGAAGGCCGGGCCCTGGGATACGGAAACCGCCGTCAACCTTTTGGTGAACGGGCAGGTTGTCCGCACCGCAACCGGAAACGACAGCGCTTCGTTGGACTGGGCGTCCTGGGATTTGCGTGATTTGCAGGGGAAACAGGCTCAGATTCAGATCGTTGATCGAAACACGGGGGGCTGGGGGCACATACTTGCTGACCAGTTCACCCTGGCCGCTACTCCCGCCACCAACGCTCTCCAGCGTGCTCATTGGATTGACCACGGTCAAGACTTTTATGCAGCGGTCACCTATAACGACGCCCCCGAAGACCGTCGGATCATGATCGGATGGATGAACAATTGGAACTATGCTAATGATATCCCGACTTCGCCCTGGCGGGGCGCGCAGTCTCTTCCCCGAGAACTGAAGCTGCAGACCATTGACGGTACGCCCCAGATCATCCAGTCTCCCGTTCAACAGGCTGCGGATCTGGCACAAGAGCAATACCAGCTTAAACTCGTAACTCTTGCAGAAGGCGAAACTGCCCTCGACCCCAAAGCCTCGGGCAAAGCTTACCGCTTGGACGTCACGTTCAAGCCTAACACAGCCAAAAGTTTCGGGGTGAATGTTCGTACCGGAAACGTTGATCGAACTGTGATCGGCTACGACGTAGCTAGCGGGCAACTCTATCTGGACCGTACACAATCAGGAGACGTCAGCTTTAACGCATCCTTCCCCAGCGTCGAACGGGTAGCTGTACCTGTCCGCGATGGAAGAGTATCACTGCAGATCTATGTGGATTGGTCTTCAGTGGAAATTTTCGCCGATGGAGGCCGAGTAGCTATAACCGACCAGATTTTCCCAGGTACTACGAGTGACGGTATTCAGCTGTTCTCCACGGGGGGACAAGCAGTGGTTGACAACCTCGAGGTTTCGGCAATTCCCTCCGTCTGGGTTCCGTGAACACTGCTAACCAAGTCACATTGATAAGATTTCCTTCAATAGAGGTCACGCCTAGAGCTCGATCCCTTAGGAGCTCCCCGTTCTCCGCTTGTATTAGAGCGCAGGGGGCTGATGCTATGGCAATGGGAAATGCACCTCAACAAGTGAAAGATGCCTCAGATTTTGTAACAAAAAGTAATGATCAAGATGGAATGAAATTGGCGCTAGAAACATTTATTCTATCTTGATTTATTAATTTGAATATTAAATGTAGAACTCTAATCAATAAAGGGTGATCGTATGAGAAGAATTGATAGAATATACAACCAGTTACTGAGTAATTTTTATGAATTTACATTAGAGGAACTTTTGAGTAAACAAGGAAACTCCGCACAAGAAATTGCCGAGCAATTGGAAATGGAGAGATCAAATGTTAGCTTTGAATTGAACAATCTCGTTCGGATTCAAAAGGTAATTAAAATCAAGACCTTCCCTGTACGTTATGTGCCAGTGGAGGTTGTGGAGAGTATCTTTCATAAAAAATGGGATATTAAGGAGATGGAAGTAGAACATCTTAAACATCCATTTAATCATCAAATAAATCAAACAATACCTACCAATCCCTTTGAACTAATGATAGGTGCAAAGGGAAGCTTGAAAAAGGCAATTTCTCAGGCAAAAGCAGCTGTCTTATATCCACCAAATGGTTTGCATATGCTGCTGTTAGGGCCTACAGGATCAGGTAAATCTCTTTTTGCAAACCGTATATATCAGTTTGCATTATTTTCAGAAAGGCTGAAACCAGGCGCCCCCTTTATTACATTTAACTGTGCTGATTACTATAACAATCCCCAGCTATTGCTTTCTCAATTATTTGGTCATAAACAAGGGTCCTTTACTGGGGCAAGCGGAGATAAAGTTGGTTTAGTTGAACAATCCAACGAAGGTATTCTTTTTATGGATGAAATACATCGGCTCCCTCCTGAAGGACAAGAAATGCTTTTTTATTTTATTGATCACGGTACTTATAATCGCTTGGGAGAAACTGACCACAAACGAACGTCAAGGGTATTAATTATTTGTGCAACAACTGAAAACCCTGGTTCTTCCTTATTAAAAACATTTTTGCGAAGAATTCCGATGACTATTCATATTCCTTCACTAGAAGAACGATCTCTTAAAGAGAAGATACGATTAACAACTTTTTTATTAGGTAAAGAGGCGGAACGGATTAATAAAAATCTTAGTGTACATATTGATGTATTAAATGCACTAATACACACTTCAAAATTTGGAAATGTCGGCCAGTTGAGATCAAATGTGCAATTAGTCTGTGCTCACGGATTTTTAAATAATTTAGATAGTGAAAATGTGGTGGAACTGACAGTTAGGGATCTATCAGATGAATTAAAACATGATTGGATTTTAAACAGCAAAAATTTTGAAAGAAGTAAAGAGATTTCTGAATATGTAAATATCAAAACAATCATTTCCCCTATAGTAGAAGATGAAATGACAAAAATAGATGATGAATTTTCTTTTAATTTATATAAATTAATAGAAGAAAAAATCGAGGTGTTAAAAAATGAGGGTTTTTCGGAAACAGAGATAAACCAGTATATTTTAACAGATATTCACCTCAATATTAGAAGTTTTTTTAATCGGAAGACGTTTCCAAATTCTAATTTACTAAAATTTGTTGGAGATGATGTTATTCAAATTACAAAAGAATTAAAACTGGTTGCCGAAAAAGAATTAAGCTGCACATTTGATCGAAAGTTCATCCATTTTTTAAGCATGCATATTGATGCATTTTTGAAACGAGGGAAACAGATTGATGTATTAAATGCGCAGGAAACAAACGAAATCCGTGATACATATTTGAAAGAGTACCATGTTGCTTTGATATTTAAAGAGAAGATTCAAGAGTTTTTTAATGTAATGGTTCCAGAAATCGAAGTGATTTATTTAACGATGCTCATTCAATCAATCAAGTCATTAGAAGAGAATAAGAGGGTGGGGATTGTGGTAGCTGCCCACGGAAACAGTACGGCAAGTTCAATGGTTGAAGTGGCAACGGAACTTTTGGGGAGTACTCCAATTGTGGCTATTGATATGCCGCTTACTGTGTCCCCATCGGAAATTGTAGATAGTCTAATAGAAGGAATTAAGCAGGTTAATGAAGGAGAAGGTGTATTAATGCTGGTGGACATGGGGTCACTTGCTATGTTGGAAAACCAGTTAGAAGAAAAAACAGGTATAAAAATAAAAACCATCAGCAATGTCACCACTTCTATGGTCCTAGATACTGTTAGAAAGGTGAACTATTTAGATTTGAATTTATTTGCTATTTATGATTCAGTCAAAAAGGACTTTATGGAATTGTTCGATAAGCAAACAAACTCTTCAAGCATACAGAAGGCATTGGTTTCTATTTGTACGACAGGTAGTGGAACCGCCAAAAAGCTGGAGGAAATATTAAGAGCAATCGTAAGCAAAGTTTCTGAGGAGCCTATAAAAATACTTACTGTTTCTTCTATTAAGTTAGCAAGTAACATTAAAGAAATTCAAAAAGAATATGAGATTATAGCAACGGTAGGAACGAAAAATCCTAAGATTAATGCCCCACACGTATCTTTAGAAATTCTCATTGAAGGAGATGGAGAGAAAATCATTCAACAAGCGATTTCAAATGGAAAAATACAATATGGTGGTGGACAAATTAGAGCTAATATTGTTGTGCAAGAACTTTGTGAGGATAGCTTAAGAAAGCATCTTGTGTTTTTGAATCCTTATCAAATTACTGTATTATTACTAGAATGGGTACAAAATATGCAAGATGAATTAGGCATTACATTTAGTAACACATTTATCATTAGGATCATTATGCATACGGCTTTTACCTTTGAAAGAATGATTAAAAATAATCCAATCGCTTTTCCAGAGGATGAAGAGATCGACGATAAACTAGAAAAGATCTATGAAAAAACGGAGAAAACGTTAAAATCTATTGAAAAAAAACTTGGGTTTGAAGTAATTAGAGATGAAAAGCTATTTATCGCAACTATTTTTGCTGAAGAAGGGGTATTACCAGCGTAGGAGAGGAAAAACATGTGGTTTCGAAAACGGGAGGACTCCATTTAAAGCATTTTTGGAAATGCATGGCATTCGACAGAAAGAAATAAGTGGACTCTCGAAAGTTTGGTTACATAAGAGTCATCAGCAATAGTTTTTTTGTACTTGTGGTGTAGGAATATAGTCATGGTCATTACACTCTTTGGTGACGGTGTTTTCACTCACCCCTGCCGCTTCGGCGGTTTTATAGGGTAATAATAAAAAGTGAAAATTACACTTCAAAATTATTTATATGATTTGCACTAATAAAATCAACGATAACAAATCTAAAAGCCTTTCTTAATGAAAAAAATCATTTTATACTTAGGATAAAATAGATATAACCTGTGGAACATGAGTTAATACTTGGAGATAGTACAGGGAAAATAATTAAAACAAATTTTTAATGGTTTTATTTATAAAAAATGTAAAAAGTTAAATTCATACCAAAGAATTAAAATATAGATATGTGCTGCATGAAAATGGGGATGAAATAATGATAAAAACAATTTCCGACATAGCTCAACTAGCAGGTGTTGCAAAGAGTACAGTTTCACGGTATCTAAATGGCGGATCTGTTAGCGAGTCAACTAAAAAAAAGATTGAACGCGTTATAAAAGAGACCGGTTATATTCCAAATACTTTTGCCCAAAGTTTAAAAGCAAAGAAACCCAATATTATTGGGACAATTGTGCCTCGACTTGATTCGTATGCCACTTCGCAAACGTTAATTGGCATTGACGAGCAATTAAGGGAATTAAACTACCAAATGTTAATATCTAATACTAGCCAAGTTTTAAAACGGGAAATCGAAAATATTTACAGCATGGCCAGGCAAAAGGTGGCGGGGATTATCCTGCTGGCTACCCAAATAACGGCTACTCATTTGGAGGCATTTAATCAGCTGCAAATACCCGTATTGCTCGTCGGCCAACAGCATGAGAATATTTACAGCGTCATTCATAATGACTTTGAAGCAGCTTACGAATTAGGGCGATATGTCCTTGCCAATGGTCACCGAAAAATTGCCTTCTTGGGAGTAACTGAAAAGGATATTGCTGTTGGGGTGAATCGAAAAGAAGGATTTAAACGAGCGATTCAAGAGGTAGAAGGCTGTGAAGTGAAATATTATGAAACAAGTTTTAAAATAGCAGAAGCAATCACAAAGGTGCCGTCCATAATTGATGAATTTAGTCCCTCTATATTAGTATGTGCAACAGACAACATTGCGCTAGGCGCTATAAAAGCAGCTTATTTAAAAGGGATTAGGGTGCCGGCTGATATATCGATCACTGGCTTCGGCGGGTATGAGGTTACAGAAGTCATTCATCCTGGTTTAACCACAGCTAAGTTTTATTACAAAGAAGCAGGGCAAGTTGCAGCGCAAAATATGGTGAAGTTAGTAAATGGGGAAGAAACCGAACTATTAACCTTGTCAAAATATAAAATAATTGAAAGAGAAAGCGTTGGCAATCTTTTTGTTCATGAGTAATAATCCTATTGAAACCGGTTCCGAAAATAATCATTATTTATATAGAACCGGTTCCAATCGGATTTTTACCAAGTTTTTTATTTTTATTTTTATTTTTATTATTATTTTTATTATTATTTTTATTATTATTTTTATTATTATTTTTATTATTATTTTTATTATTATTTTTATTATTTATGGAACCGGTTCCTCTGTTTATTGTAAGTTTTTATTTTTTAAAACGAATTGGAACCGGTGCTAAAATAGAACTTACAATAAAGGAGAATGATTATGAATCACAAGGAAATTGCACATGCCATATTAAATGCAATCGGAGGAAAAGAAAATGTTTCAGCTGCAGCACATTGTGCAACAAGGCTGCGTTTAGTATTACAAAATGAAGAAAAAATTGATCAGGCTGCACTAAATAGCTTGGATGTAGTAAAAGGAACCTTTTCAACGGCTGGACAATTTCAGATTATTTTAGGAGCAGGAATTGTTAACGAGGTCTATAAGCCATTAGTAAATCTAGTAGGAATTACTGAAATGTCTACATGTCAGGTGAAAAGTGCAGGAGCGAAAAAACAGAATCCGCTCCTCCAGCTTGTCAAATTACTTTCCGATATTTTTGTACCAATCATTCCAGCCATTGTTGCAGGCGGTCTATTAATGGGGCTTAATAACTTATTAACCGCAAAAGATTTATTTATACATGGGAAATCATTGATTGATGCAAATCCAGGTATTGCTGATTTAGCTGCAATGATTAATACATTTGCAAACGCTGCCTTTGTCTTCTTGCCAGTGCTGATTGGCTTTTCTACCACAAAACGATTTGGCGGAAATGCTTTCTTAGGAGCCGCACTTGGGATGATCATGGTTCATCCGGATTTGTTAAATGCATATGGATATGGAGCAGCATTAGTAGCCCATAAGGTACCTGCATGGCATATTCTCGGTCTTACTATTGAAAAGGTTGGATACCAAGGAACCGTCTTACCTGTTCTTGCATCTTCTTTCATTTTAGCGAAAATTGAAACAAACTTACGAAGAGTCATTCCATCCTCATTGGATAATCTTTTAACACCATTATTATCTATCCTAATAACTGGAGTACTAACATTCACTCTTGTTGGTCCGTTAACGCGCTCTGCTGGTAATCTTTTCACAGATGGAATCGTTTGGTTATATAACACAACAGGCTTTGTTGGCGGAGGGATTTTTGGATTATTTTATGTGCCAATCGTTATTACTGGTATGCACCAAAGCTTTATTGCAGTTGAAACTCAGTTAGTAGCTAATGTAGCCAAAACGGGCGGATCATTCCTATTTCCAATTGCAAGTATGTCTAACGTAGCCCAGGGTGCAGCAACCCTTGCCGTTTTTCTTATTACCAAAGACAAAAAAATGAAAAGCATTGCATCTGCATCTGGGATTTCTGCACTTTTAGGTATTACAGAGCCTGCTATGTTTGGTGTCACCTTAAAACTTAAATACCCGTTTATCGGAGCCATTATTGGTTCGGCGGTTGCTTCTGCATTTGTAACTTTCTTTAAGGTAAGGGCAGTAGCACTTGGTGCAGCAGGACTTCCTGGAATTATTTCTATTAAACCAGCTTCTATTGTTTATTATGTAATTGGAATGGGAATTTCTATTGTCATTGCTTTCTTCCTAACGCTTGTGTTAGCTAAACGAGATGCTAAAAAAAATACTCATGGTCTTGAAAAGAAAGCGGCATAACCAATAGAAATGGAAGGGGAATCAAATGATTTTCCTTTATTGCTTAAAAGGAGTTTGACTAACATGATATGGACAAAAGAACAGCGTTACCGCCATATAGAAGAAGTAAGTCAGAAAGAACTTCTAAAATTGCGATTAAAAGTGAGCGATTGCAATTGGCGTCAAACATTTCACATACAACCTGAAACAGGTCTTTTGAATGATCCGAATGGTTTTTCTTATTATAACGGTGAGTATCACCTATTTTATCAGTGGTTTCCACTTGGTCCCGTGCACGGGTTAAAATATTGGTATCATACTAAATCAAAGGATCTAGTTCATTGGGAAAACGTTGGGATAGGGATTGAACCAACGGATGATTATGACAGCCATGGTGCCTATTCTGGAAGTGCAATTGAACATGATGGAAAATTGTATTTATTGTATACCGGAAACACGCGCGATAAAGATTGGGAAAGACATCCTTATCAACGTCTTGCCATTATGGATAAAGCAGGGGAAATAGTAAAACTGGAACAGCCAGTTATTCGTGATGTTCCAAATGGATATACAGATCATTTCCGTGATCCTAAGATTTGGAAAGAGGGTAATAAATTCTATGCAGTTATTGGGGCGCAACGGGAAAATAAAACAGGCTGTGTGGTATTATATAGTTCGACGGATTTGCTAAATTGGAAATTCGAAGGGGAGCTGAAAACCAATTTAATAAATTTTGGCTATATGTGGGAATGTCCAGATTATTTTGAACTACAGGACCAAGGTGTTTTGATCTTTTCACCACAGGGGCTTGAGCCGAAAGAAGATCACTTTAAAAATATTTATCAATCCGGTTATATTCTTGGAGATAAATTGGATTTAGAAAAACTAACACTCACCCACGCTCCTTTCCAAGAGCTTGATAGAGGATTTGATTTTTATGCACCCCAAACGATGATGGAAGCGGATGGTCGGCGAATTTTAGTAGGTTGGATGGGAATGCCGGAAATTGATTACCCTACCGATAAAAACGGGTGGGCTCATTGTTTGACATTGCCAAGAGAATTATCGATTCGGAAAAGCAAACTAATTCAACAACCAGTAAAAGAGCTTCAAGCACTTCGCAAACAGCAACATGAGATTAAAGAAGTTATTCATTAGGAAAAGAAAATGTATGATGCCTTTACAGGAACATCTTTCGAAATGATTTGTGAGTTTGAAAATTTCGATGCAAAAGAATTTGGAGTCCAGTTTAGGGCTGGTTATTACGAGAAAACCATTATTAAGTATGATGCTGTTCAGAAAAAGGTCATTTTAGACCGAACATTTTCGGGTGAATCCGTAGGGGACCAGTATGGAACCGTTAGAAAATGCTTTATCGATGCATCTAAAATTAAATTTCACCTGTTTGTGGACACATCCTCTGTCGAGATTTTTATAAATGATGGAGAAGAAGTATTTACAAACCGGATCTTCCCTAAGGAAGACAGTAAAGAAATTCGCTTTTTTACAACGGGCGGAAAAGCATTGCTACATGCTACCAAATGGGATTTATGATAAAGATTGATCCAGTAATGTCCAGTAGGTTCCATTCCATCTATAACTGAATCCAGGTTATTTAATCTTTGAAGATTTTTAATCCATATTAGAAAGTTAACAAATCCCTCTTCATTTTTTTTAAATGTAAGTGGATCTCCGACTACAATTCCACGAAAATTTACGGCTCGAGCTACGTGTACTTGTTGATCAATATCCACACCAACAACAAGGTGCTTAACGGAAATTCTTTCTATTAGTTGATTTTGTTTGTTTTGTATTTTAAACTTCATAGTAAGGTTCCTCCTAAGGACGTTTACTTGTACAAATACTTAAACTTCCGGCAATTAATTCTTGCACCTCTTTTGCACAGACAAAAGCATCATTTGATAAAATGTTGGAACATCTTTCACAAAATATCCCAACAGAAATTATTAAAACGATAAATGATGATTTTCAAAACCTGAAAACAAAAATTAAAGAAAAATATGATGTTGAGATCCGTTCTCCTTATGAAGTTTTTTGTAACCCTGCACTACTTACAATCATTTATACAACTAGGGAGTTTCAACCCTTTGGAGAAACATTTGATCAAACTTACAAATTTGTAGGTCCATCCATCTCTTTACGATCAACGCAAGAAAACTTCGACCTTACCGCAATCAAGGGAAAAAGCCTAATTTACATTTCACTGGGTACTGTCTTTAACCAAGCAATTGATTTCTATAAACTTTGTTTTAAGGCATTTGGGAACACTGTTCATACTGTTGTTATGTCTATTGGGGAAAAAGCCCAAATATCTGATTTGGGGGAGATTCCTAAAAACTTTATTGTCAAAAATTATGTTCCACAAACTGAAGTGCTGAAATACACTAAATTATTTATTTGTAAGAAGAACATGGATGTTGTATCATGAAAAATCTCTTGAGACTAAAGTAATTAAAGAGTTTGTAGAATTTGTGAAAAAATTGGATTTTAATTCTACTATTTAAGAAAGCGTGGGCAAATGCTCAGGCTTTTTTTACTTGGTGTCAATCAGGAAAATGTTGTCATTCCTTTTTTGAATGATTGTCGATAATTTATTTGTATTTCAACTGTATGGATATTGTTATTAAAATGAAATTGTTGAGGAAGGAGAGTAATTGGAAGGCAATTCAAAGAAACTTATTACATTTTTAATGGAGCACAAAGGGAAAGATTTCGATGCAATAATAAAGGATGAGATCGAAGGAATCGTTGGGTTTAGTTTTATGAGCTACATTAAAAGGGCAAAAATTCATATTCAAGCAGGGAGAATAACAGTTAGCGAACCTAATACAGGAAAATACTTATGCTTACCGATTAGCGGCATCAAACATACGCTCCTGCATATTTTTAGTTTCCTTGTCATACAAAATCTTTGTTTAATGATATTCAGCACAGGAATATCTAAAATGGCGAAATTTGAGAGCAGTCTATCATCTACCTTTAAAAACAGTGTTGTACAAAGTAATTCGGGTAATTTTGGATTACCTGTCAGTCAGGTTGTTTTTCAGCATAATCCTCTTGGTCTATCGATGGTATTGAAGTAACTGCTTTACATAATCACATGTTAACAGAGAATCCACGTCTGTTCTTTATGCATTTTGGGGCAAATGACGTTCTTTTCAAGTTGGCAAATGCCCTGAGAGAAGCACTGGGTAAAACAGATAAAAGTTAGACAATTTTTTCAGGAATTGAAGGATTATATCGAAGAGTCAAATGATGGAGTAACGTCTTGAAGGACTCTCTCTGCGTCGAATGGCACTTGATTTAGTAAGAATGATAGTGTTATAAGCTCGGCAAAAAGGCGTAAGAATTTACCGTATCAGTTTGGCTGACGAAAGCCTACCCGAGGGGGTGGTGTAAATCATGATGCTTGAGTTGAATGAATATGGTGAGAATGCAAAAGAACCTACAGTAAAAGGTTAAGCTGACGAACTTCTGAATGTACGGGTCTAGAATGGCAATACATAGAAATGTGTATATCACCTAATGTGAGGTTAGCAGTGGATGAGTAAGACTGATTAATATGAAAATCCATGATATGTTACAGGCATATGAACGGCTAACAGGCTTACAGGAAGCACCTAAGTTCATTCCATAATAGAATCTCAAACAAAATTGGATATTTAAATTAACATTAGTATAGAGAGTTTGTGAAGAATTGTACTTAACGGGGCAGGGAGTTCAAGAAGGTACTAATGGAGCAGTTTTCAATACTTCGGAGGCAAGTTAATTGAAGAACCCTTTCAAAAATCATCGTTTTGAGAGGGTTTTATTTTATTTAAAAGTTTGTAGATTTGGAGAGTAAATATGTTTCAAATGATTGCTCAAATTCTAAGTCACATAAACAACCGTTTTGAGCATATTTTCTTAGCGTTGGAAATCCGCATAATCCTGATGCTACCCTTCTATAAACTTCCCCATACTAAAAGAGTAATAAGTTATTTGGAGTAATATGATTTTTTCTACTGTCAATTAAAGCAATACAGTGAGCCAATCGCTCTACCCCTAGTTTAATTTGACTTTCGTTCACTTGAGAGATGCTTAATCGAAGGAGATTTTCCTTTTTATATTCTGGTAAAAACATTCTAGAGGCATCATCAACATATATATGCTGCTCGTTTAGCATATGAACTACCTGTTTTGCTGTCACATTCTCGGGCAAACTGATGGATAGATAGAATCCTGAAGACGGTTTAGAAAAATGAGTATTAGCCGGTAGTAATAATACACATGCTTCTTGAAGGATTTGCATTTTAGTACGGTATACCTCTTTTATTTTTTTGAGATGGCTATTAAACATACCACTTTTTAAATAGATTTCTAGCGCACCTTGAGAAAGTGCTGAACTATTAAAATCCGAACTAAATTTATATCTTAAAAAATTGTTAATCATTAATGTAGGAAGAACGACAGTAGCAATCCTTAACCCTGGGAGAAAAATTTTCGAAAAGCTTTTAATATAAATCACTCTCCCAGAAGGATTAAAAGAAAATAAAGGATCTGATTTTGCATTTGGATCAAGGTCTCCTAAAAAATCATCTTCCACTATATATACATCGTATTTTTCAGCTAACTCAACGATTTTTTTCTTTTCGCTATTTGTGTAACAATGTCCAAGTGGATTGTGAAACCTCGGAATAATATAGAAAAATTTTATATCATTATTTCGAAAAATGTATTCAAGACGATCAAGATCAATCCCTTCCATCGATAACTCAATTCCAAAAGTAGTAGTTTGGTGCAAATTGATGGACTCAATAAATCCGAAATAAGTAGGCTGTTCAATTAGAATATTGTTTTTTCCATTTGGAAATGGCATAGAAACTAATAAATTAAGGGCTTGCTGCGAGCCAGATACAACGACTACTCTTTCAGGTTGAGTGAACACCTGTAAATTCTGCAAATATTTCACTACCTGTACTCGTAATGAGTAAAGCCCTTGTTGATCAGAGTAGGTAAAAAGTTCTTCTTTATATTGTTCAATTGCTTGATTCATACAATGTTGAAATTCAACATAAGGCATAACGTTTTTATCTGGACCAGCAGACAAGAAATCAATCACGTCATTTTCATTCGCCGCATTTTGAAATTCATTCACAACAAAGTAGCCACTTTTAGGAACAGAATAAATTAAATGCTCCTTTTCTAGTTCTGCGTATGCTTTAATGATCGTATTTTTGCTACATGAAAAATACTCAGATAGGTGACGAACAGAAGGGAGTTTACTCCCTGCAATAAGCGCCCCATCTGCTAGCCGAAGCTTAATTTCTTCCATTATCTCGATATATTTTGAGCTCATACATTGATCCCTCTTTAACTGTACTGGTACAGATGGGTAAACAAACGGTTTATTTTCATTATATGTACCTGTTAGTATTTTAATTATATCAGAACTGTTTTTTAAGAAAAGTAGAAAATGGTACAGATGTGATACAAAATAAAAAGATAGGGGTAGGATAAGATGCAGAGAGAAACCAGAGAGAAATTTGGATTATTGTTGGGATTAGTAGGTGTTATTTGTTTTAGCTTAACGCTCCCTTCTACAAGGATTGCAGTAGAGTATTTTGGGACCATGGTCGTCGGTTTAGGAAGAACAGTTGTTGCCGCTATTTTAGTTGCTGTGGTATTAATTGTTCGAAAAGAAAAACTCCCTTCTCCTCGCCAATTCAAAAGTCTACTCGTAGTTGCTTTTGGTGCAGTTTTAGGATTTCCTATCCTCACTTCTAGGGCAATGGAATCCTTGCCTGTTTCTCATGGAGCTGTGGAATTAGCCCTGTTACCATTAGCCACAGTCGGATTTGCTATGTTTAGAGCTGGTGAAATCCCTTCTCTCAAATTCTGGATTTCAAGTATAATCGGCTCTTTAGCTGTAATTGTGTATGCACTTCATCTTGGGTTCGGTCAATTACAATTTGCCGATTTAGCTATACTAGCAGCAGTGATTATACTTGGACTTAGTTATGCAGAAGGTGGGAGATTAGCGAAAGAATTAGGTAGCTGGCAAGTGATTGCTTGGGCAATTATGATCGGTGCTCCATTTTTCATTATTCCAGTTGGGCTAAGCCTTACAACTGAAATGCTCCATGCCCCTTTACGAGCTTGGGTTAGTTTTATTTATCTCGCAGTGGTTAGTCAATTTCTAGCATATGTTGCTTGGTATAGCGGAATGGCTATGGGCGGAATAGCAAGAGTTAGTCAGATTCAATACTTACAACCATTTTTGATGATTCTATTTGCAACAGTATTTCTAGATGAATCCATCACATTTTTCACTCTTGTAATAGCAGTGATTGTTGTCTTTTCTGTTATATTAGGCAAAAATGCTCCCGTATCAAAAAAAGGATCTGTATCAGAGAAAAACTAACTGCATGTTCAATTGAGATAGCTAAATAATTAAATATGAAAAGGAATGAATCGTAGGGCATATAGCTTATGGAATGACCGAATTGTATTAGATGAAGAAGTTGTCATTGATAAAGAAGATCGTGGTTAAAAAACGGTTATCTTATAGAGTAATTATAAATTTAATTATAAGAAAAGATTCTGAGAGGAGAAAAAAACATGTATATTCCTGCACATTTTAAAATTAAAGACGAAACACTCGCCTTCGACATTATGAAGAAACATAGTTTTGCAACTTTTTTTTCTCAACATAATGGAATGCCTTTTGCGACTCATTTACCGTTAATTCTGAACAAGGATAATTCATACTTATATGGACATTTTGCTCGTCCTAATCCTCAGTGGGAAGATATCAAAAATCAAACCGTCTTAGCTATTTTTCATGGTCCGCATTGTTATATCTCCCCATCTTGGTATGAGACGGATATAGCAGTACCAACATGGAATTATGTGACCGTTCATGTTTACGGAGAAGTCGAATTATTAGAGGATGAACATGAGTTAATGAGCTCCTTACATGATATGGTATTGAAGTACGAAGCTCCTGACAGTTCATACAGGTTGCAAGATGTAGATGCTGAGTTTCTCGCTGGTATGAACAAAGGAGTTAAAGGATTCAAAATAAAAATCAACAAAATAGAAGGGAAAGCAAAGTTAAGTCAAAACCATCCATTGCAGAGACAAGAATTAATTGTTAATCAACTGGAACAGATTTCAAATACAGATGAGCAACAGATTTCATTATTAATGAAAGCAAACCTAAAAAAATAACGTTGAATGTTACTGCACTAACGGGAGTGTTGATCCAATAAGGATTACTGTTCTTTTTGTTAAACTTCTTTTAGATCAATTCAGTGACGGAATACATGAGGTAATAGAAGTTTATGACGGAGAAGTGTTTACATTAAAGGAACACTTCTAGAACGTTTTTACTCAAGTGCGATCCAAATAATGTAGGGAGTATAAGATGCCGAGGGAGCTCTTTTTGAAGTACGGTATTTCTTTAAAAAGAGCAGTATCTATGTTTCCATGTGTATTCTTATGTTTTTTGTAAACTCTATATGTTTTCTGTAAAACTCTTGATGAACAGGATAACTTCTGTTCCTTAATGCCCCATAAAATTGATCTACAGTTTCAGTAAATACTTTTTCTTTATTGGCAGGATACAGATATTCAACTTTTATTGAATCATTTGGCTTGTTAGTTTGTGCAAAGATATTGTTTGCTGTGAAAAATAAAAAGAAAACAGTAATAAGTAGTACTTTACCTTGTTGTTCCATCACCAATTTACCTCCTAGTTTTAACCCTTTCTTATACATTTAGGCTTTCCTATTAAAAGGCTTTACTAGGAGCAGTGAATATTTACCTTTATCAAAAGGGGTATTATAGAATGGTAGAGGGGAATGAGTAAAATAATGCTTTTGCTTAGCGGAAGGTTAATTGTTGTGCTTGGATTTATATGTTATTTGGGAAGACTTATATTATTATGGATTAAATATAAAAACCAGAAACAGGTTTTCTGGTTAAAGGAAGTTATTGTATTTCTTTTTGTAATATACATATGTATGGTTGTTTCTGTGACTTTATTTCCTATACCAATAGGGTTTCATTCAAATACTGAAAATATATACCGTTCAATAAATGTTATGCCCCTTGTATCTATTATTAAAAGTATCAGTCAAATTGGTATTGCTTATGGCGGTGATGCTCAATTTATGATTGGACTGATTGTAAGAAATGTAGGTGGCAATATTTTATTACTGATGCCTTTAAGCTTTTTAGCACCACTAATATGGAATAAATTTAAACGTTTTAAAAATATTATGTTGTTAGGTTTTGTGATATCAGTCAGCATTGAACTTTTACAATTAGTAGAGACGATGTTATCAGGGGGATGGGGACGAATCACTGACATTAATGATGTAATATGCAATGTGCTAGGTGTTACAGTTGGATATCTTATTTATAAGTTTACTTTTAAATTAATTGATCATTTTCAAATAAAAATATTACAAAAATTGAATTCTGGAAGATCGGAACTGTTTGATAAGAATAATGAAGTTGAAATATAGATTAAAACAAAAATGGTTGCTTTCTTCAAATTAGTCATAGCGTGATACTTGTGTCTGTTTCTTATTAAACTTAATGGGTGTTTAGTCAAATAACTGAGGTAGTTTTTTCAAATTTTCCATATTCAGCAATCGGGCGCAATTCCAGAATAAGAAATGCGCTCCTTCTTTATGTAAAGGGCCAGATTGTGGAATAAAAAAGAAGATTTTTGGAAGAGAAATTAGAGTAAAAAAGACCGATTTTTTCGGTCCTTTTTGTATGTCTTCTGCGTCACTTTTAATGTAAATACTTTGCATCCATTAACGCAATTATATAAAAATTTTTCCTTCCCCTACTTTCACACAAGCTCCTCCGATTTTGACTTTTTTATAAACATTTCCTTCTTTACTGATAGAAATATCAACAAAACTTGGACGACCCATTTCTAAACCTTGTTCGCTACGAATGGTATATGTTCCATTTTTATTGAATGGAATGATTGCATATTCGATGAGATAAGCCCCTAAAGGTCCACTAGCGTTACCAGTAGCGGGATCCTCAGTAATCCCCATGGCAGGGGCAAACATACGGCCATGTACCGTTGAACTAGGATTTACGGTTTCTTGCGTGAATACGAAAATATGTTGCGTATCCTTATTAACTGAAAAAGATTGCTGCCACACATCATTTCGGAAGTTGATACGTTTCATGGCATCTAGTGAACGTATAGGAATATATAAGAAAGGGACACCAGATGAAATCGTTTGAATAGGCAAGTTAGTATCTATTTCGTCACTAGACAATGATAAAAGATCAGCAATGACCTGGGTGTCATGATACACTTCTCCAAATATTGGGATCGGCTGACTCATTTCGGCCTTTGTGATTTTATCATGCTCTTTATAAACAGTTACGCGAATATCTCCTACTCCTTCTTCCAAAATCCACTCATTAACCCCTTGTACTGTCTCTACCCAATTTTCAAGTCCTAAGAGAAATGCGGTTCCTACTGTTGGATGACCTGCTACTGGCAACTCAATTTGCGGAGTGAAGATTCGTACTTTTTTTGTTTTGGTCTGATCGCTAGGTGGGAAAATAAACACTGTTTCTGATAGATTCAATTCCCGAGCTATTTTTTGCATTACATCTGTAGCAAGTGGTTTTGAGGATTGAAATACAGCCAGTTGATTACCTCCAAACCTTTGATCAGTAAAAACGTCGACTAGAACGAAAGATAATTCCTCCATTATCTTTTCTCCTTTCAATAAAAACTCTAATAAAAGAATAACCCTTATATACCGAATTTTACAACTATTATATAAGCAAGTGCTTATTGGGTTATATCTCAGGATAGAAACATGTATTAGACATCATCCACATGATTTAGAGGAATATTTAAAAGCTTGGATTTACTGGAAGGACATAATCAAAGAAACATAATTTTAGTTTTATGGTTATTCAGCAATAGGGCGCCATTCTTAAAGAAGGCTTTTTTTGTATTGGGCCAGATTGTGGAAAAACACTTGGTAGTTAGTTTGGATGTTTATGTTAAAAAATGGAGATTGTGGAGGAATGTACTTAAAGTAACTGGCAGGTTACTTTAGGAAGGAAAAAACAAATTTTTTGTTGAAGTAATACATTCAAATAGGTCAGGGGGGATTTGATAATACAAAAAATTGATGACCAAGTTTCTTTGAAGTTGTTCAATGTGGATGATGCAGAGGAATTTTTCAATTTAATTATAAGTTCAAAAGAATATCTTAAAAAATGGCTTGGCTAGCTTGATAACATAAAAGAGGTCAAAGATACTGTGGAAACGATTAAATCTAGACTACGAGAAATGGAGGAAACCGGAGGATATCCCAAATCAGTTCTTATCCTTTATGAAGGAGAGATCGCAGGTACTATAGGGTTTAACCAACTAAATAAGACAAGTAGAATAGGGGTTATTGGTTATTGGCTTGGTGAAAAATTTCAGGGAAAAGGTATAATGACAAGAGCACTCAAGTCTTTTATTGATTATGGATTTTAAGAGCTTGGGCTTAATCGAATTGAAGTCAGAGTGGCGGTTGAAAATAAAAAAAGTAGAGCACTACCTGAACGATTAGGATTTACAGAAGAAGGTAGATTAAGAGAAGCTGAAAGGTTATATGACCATTATGTTGATCATATTATTTATGGACTGTTGACTGAGGAATGGACTTAACAATTTAAATACCTTCTTCAACAGGCTAACAGTTTAAAAAGGATCAGCTGCACATGCAGAATGTGATCAAGTTTAATGGAGGGATCCAAGTGCATATCAGAAACTCGGCAAAAGGTATTATAATTAGTGGAGATAAGATTTTACTGACAAAAAATCAAGATAATGAGGGCTATTTTTATCTTTTTCCTGGCGGTGGACAAGAACACGGTGAAACAATTCATAATGCCTTAATAAGAGAGTGTATTGAAGAAGTTGGACAACAAGTAGAAATCGGAGAACTTCTCCATATTCGTGAGTATATTGGGAAAAATCACGAACATTCTTCATTCGATTTTAATGTTCACCAAGTTGAGTATTATTTTATTTGCAAAATAGTAAATGAAACAGATAGTAATAAAGAACCCACTAATCCTGATAGTCATCAAGTAGGGATTGAATGGATACATATTAATGATTTACTTCAATACAGGGTTTATCCTAAAGAGTTAATAAAGTATATTATAAAGCATTTTAATGATGTGAAATCTCCAGTTTATTTAGGGGATATTAATTGAAACCTTGTGCCACAAACGGGTGCAAGAATTTAAGATTGGGACTGCTGCTGCAATTCATTTTTAGTGCACTAACTAGAACTATTTATGTAGTTTATCCTTACAAAATAAAATTAAGGAAATAGAAGGTGAATATATGCTAAGATGTGCCTGGTGTATGAAAAAAATTAGTAATAACAAACCAGTATTTGGGCTAAGTGTTAAGTTTGCTGAATGTATTGATTACACTGAAGATGAAGGGAAAATTATTCAAATAGGTCTACACACTCGTAACACAAGTGTCCCGATGATTGTAACTGCAAGAGATTCAGAAGCCAAATTACAAGGAACTGATGGTATATTTGCGTTATGCAGTGAGAAGTGTGGAATAAAAATGAAGGATACCGTAACCAAGGAATTAGCAATTTTTAAGGAATTTAAAGATATTTCTCTTCAATAGTATTGAGAAGTTTAAACAAAATTATTTCTGCTTAACTTGGGCGTTTCTAATAATAAAGGGGACCCAATCTAGAGAATATTTTTATCTAAGGAGTGGTAGAAATGTCGCGTGTTTTATTTATTAATGCTGGATCAGAAGGACATATTAATCCAACCATTGGCGTTGTGAAAGAGCTTATTTATCGTGGAGAAGAGGTCGTCTACTTTACGATTGAAGCTTATCGAGATCGGATTGAGAGAACGGGAGCGGTCGTACGAACACTTGACGGTGACAAAATTTTAAAAGCCTTTATCTCAGGCGGACGAAATTATTTACTCGAAAGGATCAACGGTCTTTTACGAACGGCAGATATCGTCATCCCCAGCGTTCTGGAACAGATCAAAGGAGAGCATTTTGATTACATCATCCACGATTCCATGTTTGGCTGCGGACGTCTGCTTGCCCAGATCCTTAAGCTTCCAGCCATCAATTCTTGTACATCGTTTGCACAATCAAAAATATCATTCAAGAGAATCTTAGAACGTCTGTCTCAAAACGTACCGGCAGAAATACACGATGATTATCAAAACCTGATCTTAGAGATCAAGGAAAAATATAATGTGGAAATCCATTCTCCATATGAAGTTTTTTGCAATCCGGCACTCATGACGATCGTCTATACAACTAGAGAGTTTCAACCTTTTGGTGAAGCTTTTGACCAAACCTACAAATTTGTTGGTCCATCCATCTCTTCACGATGGCCGCAAGATTTTGACCTTGCTGCCATCGCAGGAAAGAGGCCTATTTACATTTCACTAGGTACTGTCTTTAACCAAGCAATTGATTTCTATAAGCTTTGTTTTAAGGCATTTGGCAACACTGATCATACCGTTGTCATGTCTATCGGGAAACAAAACCAACTAGGGGATTTGGGAGATATTCCAGATAACTTCATTGTTAAACAGTATGTCCCACAAACCGAAGTGCTCCAATACGCTAAATTATTTATCACCCATGGTGGAATGAACAGTACTAATGAGGGTCTCTATTACGGGGTTCCACTCATTGTCATCCCACAAAACGCAGATCAGCCGATTATTGCCGGGCGAGTAGCCTCTATTGGAGCCGGGATTCAATTCCAAATGCAGAGCCTGACCGCAGACCAGCTACGTGAAGCTGCTGATCAAGTATTGAACGATCCATCTTTCCATAAAGCTGTCGGCCATATTAGTGAATCCTTTCAAAAGTCAGGCGGGTATCGCCAAGCGGTTGATGAGATTTTCGAGTTTAAAAGTCAATATGATATCTAATATTAAAATTTTTCAGCTGCCATTATTGGTAGCTTTCTCTTTTCTCTTTCTCAAGTAACGGGCGCAAAAATTGAAAAGTTAAAATGGAGTCGTCATTTAAAAAATTAAAGATTGATTATGAAACTATCATGAAAATAAGTTTCCTAAAGATTTGAAAAATGACAATACTTAAGAAGACCCTGCTCAATCGTTAAAAAAAGAGAAGAGCGTAAATTAATAAGTCTATGAATGGGTTGACTGGATTAAGGTCAGTATCAGTATTGACACTTCCTAACCATTTTCATTCTCTGTGGTGCAGCACTTTTGTGCTGCATGGATGGCTAAAGGGGAGTTTAGTTGATTAAAGAAAATGTATGTGAAAGCAGTTAATGTATTTCGAATGTTCTACAAACAAGTTCCGTTTTTAGAGGATAAAGGAAATGTTTGTTGTATATATAATAAGTCAGCTAAAAAAGCCGGAAATATATAAAGGTGAATAAAATCTTGTATATTTTCGACTTATTAAAAATATTCGATTTGATGTTAAAGTACAAGTTTACCGTTCAGATCTATCTGAACTTGAACTTAGGCTCTGTCTGAATATAATAAGCATTTCTTACCTCTGCACTCCAATTTGCAAAGGCTTCTCTCCATTCAATAGTGCTAAAGAATTCATCAACAGTTTGATTTTCAGAATCCCAAATTATAAATGTGTTGAGAGGGGCAATTCCTCCTGCCCAAATTCCATTATTTTCGTCAGTATTATCTTCCCTTACTAATAATAAGGGTAGACCAAATTGAAAAGCCATTGAAGGTTCTACTTGTGAATAAACTGACCCTTCCCAGAACGGAGTAGTTGATGGGGGTTGGCCTACATTGGTGTTAACTATTTCAACGAAAAAACGACGAAAGTTCACTGCCAACATTCCATAGCTTGATGAAACTAATCGACGAATATCAGTTAAAATGATTTCGGGATAACTTTCGCTTAAAGGTAATGTACGTGGAAAAAGCAAAGCATTCTCGATCTCTAAAATTAGACGGTTTTGAAACTGTTGTTGTTTGTCATTTAAATGAGTTGTCGTACTTAAAAATATGGGAATACGATAGGCACGCTCAATACATTCTTGGTGTCCCGATGATTGATATACTTTTTCTTCCTTTAAAAGTTCATTTTTAGAATTTCTTGATGAATCTGTGCGTAAATTTCCTTTATATTTCTTCACTTTCTCATCTCCTTTTTTAATTAGTCTATGGGAAAGGATTAAGTGAGATTGGACATTACAATCTGATTTCTAAAATTAGGACTTTAAAAAACAAAAACTAATAATTTTGCATAAATTCAAATTTTAATTTCGTTTGATTATTTATGTAAATAACCGAGGGATTTATCGTATCATAGTTTCACTTTAGTTCTAAATCCTAAAATGAGGCTGTCCATATAGCTTATTCTTCATCTCGGGCAGCCTCATATTTGATTTATTTTTGTTGTAACACTCATTTCCTTGTTTCTTTTCGTATAACAGGTGCTACTTCTGTCGCCAATCGCTCAATGTTTTCGGCAACTTTTTTAAAGGGCATACCACCTATGTCCATTTGCGCAATAAACCGCTGGTGACCAAACAACTCGTATTGACGCATGATTTTTTCGATGATCTGCTGTGAGCTTCCAACAAAAAGGGCTGTTTCTTTTCCGGACATCAGTTCAAAATCAGCTCTTGAAAAAGTCGTATTTACCCCATGTCTACGATTAAGGTGGTGCCAATAATTTGAATGATACGGGTAAAATTCTTCTATTGCCTGCTGATTCGTTTTTGAAATATAAGCGTGTCCGGTAACTCCAACCTTCAAATTTTCCAGAGCATGACCGGTTTGAACAGCTGATTCCCGGTATCGGTTAACAAGCGGCTCATAAAGATTTGGATCACCGCCAAGTATTACTAATGTTAATCCAGTACCTAATCTACCCGCTCGTTCTGCACTTTCCAGAGTCCCTCCAACACCTACCCATACCGGGATTTCTTGTTGAACAGGACGCGGTGCAATTTCTGCATCCTTCAATGATGAACGATAACGACCATTCCAGGTAACCAATTCCTTCGCATTTAGCTTTAGAAAAAGCTCAATGTGTTCTTCAAACAATTCGTCATAATTCTCTAGATCATATCCGAAAAGTGGGAATGAGTCTAAAAAAGCCCCACGCCCCGCAATGATTTCAGCCCGTCCATTTGATATAAGATCAAGTGTTGCAAATTCCTCGAATAAACGAACAGGGTCTACGGTGTTTAATACGGTTGTAGCACTGGTCAGCTTAATTCGCTTTGTGACTTGTGAAATGGCTGACAAGACGACTGGCGGTGCGGACACTGCGTAATCTAAACGGTGATGTTCTCCCACGCCAAATACATCCAGCCCTGCTTCATCCGCCATTTTTGCAGCCTTGATTATTTCTTCTATTCGCTGCTTTGCACTAATGGTTTTCCCTGTATGTGGATTAGGGTATAAATCCGCTAATGAATAAATTCCAATTTCCATACCAATATGACTGGCAGCCTTCAAGTTCCTCTCCTCCATAATGGTGTAAAATACCTTTTACTTAATACTATTCAATCTTTTGAAAAAAGGAATTAATCATTGGGTAATGCTTCAAAAAATTAAAAAATACAAATTCCCCCTTTTATTGCACCTTCTGGACGTTTTTTGATTTGTAAATATATGCATTTAAATAATCGGAGTGCGTTACTGGAACAATGGTATTCCCTTTTTTTCTTCAAGTAACGAGGAGTTAAAAAGAAATAACATTACGTGTGGGCAGGCCATTCCTAAAACAAGTGAAGTCTGTCGGAAAAATATCATTAAAAAACAAGGCTAAAACGATTCAATTGAGTAGTAAATTTCGCTATAATTACAAATTAAAGGGGGTGCTTACAGATGGAGAATCACATAAGATTGTCTGGTACTTCTTCCACTCATGCAAAGCCTAGTATTGGAAAGGCGATACTTTGCATGGGGCGAAACATTTAATTTTATCGCTGAACAAGCTTTTCTAATATTTTGGCTTTGCACCTTATTTATTTCAAAATCAAAATAAGGGGCGGGCAAAATTGAAATATATTAATGCAAACAAAGTTTTACCGGAAAAGCTAATCGTGGAAATCCAAAAGTATATCCAAGGGGAAACCCTTTACATTCCTAAGCAGGAAACGGAGTATTGCAAATGGGGAACTTCAAGTGGCGGGAGACGGCTACTTGATCGCCGTAATGCCGCAATTAGAAATTCTTTTATTAGTGGCAGCAATATCCAGCAACTTGCTAAGGAATATTTCCTCTCAACCGAAACCATTAAAAAAATTGTCTATTCACATAAAAAGTAGGTGAACAGCACTGGTGAAAATCCTTCATCAGTGCTTTTTTATGTAAGGTAGTTTTCGCAAAGATTGTGGTTTTTCGTACGATATGTCTAACCCGTACGAATTAAGGTATCGTGGCATCTTTTCGTCATTTTTTAAACTTTATATCCGGAAACTTTGTTTTGTTCGTTTATTTTATATTAATAGCAACAAAGTTTACGAAAAGAGCCTTATGTAAAAAACGTTTCTAAGTCATCTTCTCCATTTTAGAAGCTTGCTGCATTTTTTAAAATAAGTGTAAAGAGACGTCAGCAAAATAATAGGAGAAACGTGATGACAGAAAAATTTATTAAAAATGAACAGTTGAATTTTATAAAAAAACAGATTGCTTTGATTAAGGACAGTACCAAAAAGAATGTACCCCCAACCGTTTTGGCTGCTGTGATCGACTTAGCCAATGCCAAAATCTTGGACCTCATTCCGAATGCATCATTGGATCAACAAAAAATGCTGGATCTTTCCAGACTGAAAATAGATGACGAGTATGATCAATATATCCAGCATCTTTCGGCCTTTTTGCAGCCCTTTCCAAAAATCACCGAGCAGCAACTGAAAAAAATGTTTCCGAAGAATAAAAAATTAAAGCTGCCTGATTTATCAAAAATAGACCATAGCCAGCTGACTTATTTAAGCTGGAACGATCTAAGATCGAATAAAAAATTTATTGTGTATGAGCTGGATGGAAAAATGGTTGGCATTGAATGTAAATTTACACCGACTAGTAAATATAATATTTGTTCCTTTTGTAATTGTTTTGGCGAGGTTGCCTATTTTTCCACTGTAACAAAAGAGAAAAAATCTAAAAACCCGGATTATTACAAGGCCATCGGCAATCTTATTTGCGCCGATAGCAGCGAATGCAATAACAAAATAACCAATGTCGAATATTTAGCAACTTTTCTAAAAGACTCACTAGGAATGTAAAAACTTCACATGGTGCCTAAAATACCACCCATCATGTCAATGAGTGTATAACAAATATGGTAAATGAATTGTTCAATATTAAAAAGGCTGTCATATCCCAAATATTGAAACAAAAAAATGATCAGAGAATAAAACAATCCTGCAATAATATACTATATGCCATTTGATTTTAAGATGTATAATTTGCTTGGGCAGTATCTCTGGAACTGCACCTTGATAGTAACTTACACAAATTAAAAGGTTTCTGCCTAGATCCGATTGCCGGACCGGGACAGAGGGATGGAACATGTAAAAGAGTATTTTAGATCCTCTGCCTTCAGAAGGATCTTTTTATTTGCTCTTCGAATTGTTTAACCTCTCACCTAATTAAAGGAGGGAATATGATGAAACAAACTACAGATTTCTTGAAAATGAAGCAAAGCAATGAAAAGATTGTCATGTTAACAGCCTATGACTATCCTTCTGCAAAACTTGCAGAACAGGGGGGCGTTGACGTCATTTTGGTTGGGGATTCGCTTGGAATGGTGGTTCTGGGTTACGATTCAACAATCCCAGTTACACTCGAAGACATGATTCATCACACGAAAGCTGTTAAACGAGGAGCAAAGGATACATTTATCATTACGGATATGCCGTTTTTAACCTATCATTTATCTTTTGGAGATACAATAATCAATGCTGGGAGATTAATTCAAGAAGCCGGTGCCCATGCTGTGAAGCTGGAAGGTGCCGATGAAGTCATCGAACATATCGCCGCCCTGACAAGGGCAGGAATTCCTGTCTGCTCCCACCTTGGGCTGACACCGCAATCCGTCGGAGTTTTAGGCGGATATAAGGTGCAGGGAAAAGATACGTCAGCCGCTAAAAAATTGCTGGAAGATGCTAAGCAATGTGAAGCGGCAGGGGCATTTGCGCTTCTTTTGGAATGTGTTCCAAGACAACTTGCAGAAGAAGTAACCAAAGCCCTATCGATTCCGGTGATTGGAATCGGTGCTGGATTAGATGTGGATGCCCAGGTTCTCGTCTATCATGATATTTTAGGCTATGGTGTTGAGCGGGTCCCTAAGTTTGTCAAACAATACCATTCCGTGAATCCGTTTATATTGGAATCAATTCAAGCTTATACTGCTGATGTGAAGAATAAACGTTTTCCTGAAGAGAAACATTCTTTTACGATGAAGGAAGAGGAACTGAAAGGACTTTATGGAGGCAAGCAATGAAGGTAATTACAACTTGCTAAAAGGCAGGATTCACATAAAAGTCATTCAGGAGAATTATGACGTTGTGCTCCTGTTGGCACACTCTATCCGGGAAGGGACAGCATCAGCTTCTCCTTCACTTCGTGCACTACGGACGTAAAAAGACCCTGGTTTCCTGCTTAGCGTAAGGAAATCAGGGTTTTGACGTATCAGCACCCAAAATTTGTAGAGTTAACTTTATAGAATAATCCTGCAATAATATACTATATGCCGTTTAATTTTAAGATGTATAATTCTATGAGATTACCTTGAAAGGAGTTTTCCTCATGAATATTACATCTTTTTTAATCTACTGTATTATTATTACTTTTACACCAGGACCTACTAATATCGCCATATTATCCACAGTGCATAATTTTGGGGCGAAAAAGGCAATGGAATATACGTATGGAGCAACGATTGCTTTTGGTTTATTACTTGTTATTTCTACGCTGTTGAATACTATCCTTATGACGATAATACCAAAAATTTTAATTGTTATGCAGATAATCGGAAGTTTTTATATGTTCTATCTCGCTTATCAAATTTACAAAATGGATACATCAAAACCAACTGTAAACCAATCTGGTACCTTTAAGTCAGGATTCCTTATGCAGTTTTTAAATCCAAAGGTGGTACTATTTACAATGACTGTAATTCCTAGCTTTATTATGCCCCACTATATCGCAATGCCTACGGTGACATTAAGTGTTATAGCTATTACTCTTATTGGATTTTTAGCATTTATTACATGGGTTCTTTTCGGTACAATCTTCAAGGAGTTTTTACAGAAGCATAAAAAGGCTGTTAATGTAATGATGGCATTATTTTTAGCTTATGCTGCAATAGAGATATGGATGTAGGTAAGCTAAATAAGAGGTGAATTTAATGGATAAATTTATCTATAAAAAATCGGCAGGTATTACTGCGCTGTCAGCAAGCATTTCTGATTTTGCGTATAAAAAGCACTCTCACAAGGAGTATGCCATAGGTGTAACATTGCGTGGTATTCAACATTATAACTTGGATGGAAGTTTACAATTATCATATCCAAAGGGTGTTATGCTTTTTAATCCAGAACAGGCACATGATGGAATGGCACATGATGAGGCAGGACTTGATTATGTTATGCTATATATTGAGCCACAATTGCTTTTAGAGGTTATTGAGAAAAAGGATATAGTACGTTTTTCAACCCCTATTGTGTATGATTATAGACTTGAACAGAGAATATTAAGTCTTTCTAATGCAATATTAAGCGAAAAAGATGAGGCTTTGTGCAGTGAATTACTCTTATCCCTCACAGATAGCCTTATTCAAACTAATCTTTCTACAGACTATAAAAAAGATAACGCTCTAATTAGAAAAGCAAAGGATATGCTTCATACTAACTTAGAAAATGTACTTAAACTTGACGAGATATGTAAAGAGCTTGATTTATCGAAATTTCAGTTTATCAGATTATTCAAAGCTCATACTGGAATTTCACCATACCAATACTTTCTTAACTGCAAGATAGAACGTGCAAAGCAGTTAATAGAAAAAAATGGAGATATTTATTCAGTAGTAGCTGAATGTGGTTTTGTTGATTTATCCCATTTAAATAAACACTTTAAAAGCGTTTATGGAACAACAGCATTTGAATATATGTCACATTTAAATTGAGGTGGAGTTTGTTCGATCATAATTGGTTAGCCATGAATTTAAGGAGGAATAGCTTTTGGAAAAATCCAGTATTATTTTCTTTGAAAGAAAATTTCCAAGTGCAAACATGATCCTTATTAAGGATCAGCTCCCGGTCCTTATTGATACTGGTTTTGGGAGTGATGCGAAAGATACAGAGCAATTAATTAAAGAAGAAGGCGTTTCACCAGAAGAATTACACCTTATTGTGAACACGCACTATCATAGTGACCATGTAGGAGGCAATTTTCATCTTCAAAAAAATTATGGTGTTACGATTGCTGCTCATAAATGGGAAGCCGATTTAATTAATTCTTGTGACCCTGAATCCTGTAGTGCAGAATGGTTAGATCAGCCTGTAGAACCTTATCGAGTCGATACAAAGCTCTCAGATAACGATGAGATTAATACAGGAAGTAGAACCTTGAAAGTCTTGTACACACCGGGACATACGTTAGGGCATATTTCTTTATATGAACCTGAAGAAGAGATATTAATTTGCGGGGATCTCTTTCACAAAAATGATATAGGTTGGTTAAATATCTTTCGGGAGGGTGTTACATCTATCCAACGATCTATAGAAAGTTTGGAACGGTTATCCACGCTCCGGATCGGGCAGGCATATTCAGGACATGGACCTCAAATGGAGAATCCTCCGGCTGCCATTGATGCAGCAAGGGAACGGTTTGAAAAGTGGCTCAGGATGCCGGAAAAAGTTTCATGGCATGCCTGCAAGAGGATTTTTTCATTCACATTAATCATTAAAAACGGATTGGCAAAAGAAGAAATCGATAACTACCTACTAAAGTGTGGTTGGTTCCAAGATTTTGCTCGCTACTCTTTCCAGCTTCAGCCAGAAGAATTTATTCAAATCCTGCTCGATGAAATGATTCGTTCCGGAGCAGCAAGCTGGCACAATAATCATTTAATCGCCACCACCCCATACCAAGCACCACAAAAGAAATGGATGAATAAGAACATAAAGCCGAAAGATTGGAAACCTCAGGATTTTCTCACATAGGGAAAAACGAACATTTTTGGCCATTCTAAACAGCGTTTTTATCTTCCGTTCCTCAGATGGATATCGTATATCCAAAAGCTTAACAGAAAACAAATTACCAAAACAATACTTCAACGACGTTGTTAGTTATTAAGATATTAAATTCGCGTTTTGTCCGCGGGTATTAACCATACAGTATAAAACCGTCAGGGGGAGATGTATATGTCATTAAAGGTAGGAGATATCATTACGTTTGAACGGACTTTTACAGTAAGAGATGTTGAATTATTTACAGAGATTTCAGGTGATGAAGGGATTCATCATATAACCCCAGATGAACAGGGAAGACTTGTAGTTCAAGGGTTATTAACGGCAACTCTACCAACAAAAGTAGGTGGAGATCATAACGTACTGGCTCGTACTATGAATTTCGAGTTTTTAAGGCCTGTGTTTACCGGGGATACAATAATTTGTGAAGTTAAAATTGAAAAATACGAAAGGCAAGAAAATAATAGAACAGCTATTATTGCATCCTTTTTATGTATAAATCATAATGAAAAAGAAGTATTAAAAGGGGATTTTTCAGGTGTGATACTTTAAATTCTTTATACTTTCTTTAACTAGGTGCCTTAGTAAAATAGCTGAGGTGCCATTTTTGTAGCTTTTTCACATTTTCCATATTCAACAATCTGCTTTTGTAGGTTACTCTATAGATGGTGTAGAAGTAGGAAAAGGCTTCGGTACTGGTGCATTAGTTTAAAAGTGTTAAGATTATTTTAATGTAAAAATCATATAGTAATTTGATAAATTACCCTAGAAGTGTCCGAATAATGAAGAAATTAGTAAATAGAGGAGAAAATAATGCATCACAATGATTTTAAAAATATAGAGACTAAACGATTACTTTTACGAAAATTTCAAATAGAAGATATTAATCCATTTTTAGCTTATCGATCTAATCCAGAAGTAGCCAAATATCAATCTTGGGGGGATTATCGAATTGAACAAGCTTTAGAGGCATAATTATTGTTAAATAACTCCAATTCATCTATAAATGTATTCCATTTGATTCTTCTAATTGCAAGACAAATAATAAAAATGACCCAAGATTTTTTTCTTGAGTCATTTTTTGCCCTTTATTTTGTTAGGTAAAGTAACAACAAATGTAGTTATATTATTTTCACTGGTAACATGAGTCCAATCCCTGTGAAATTCCACAAATCTCTTGACAACAGCTAACCCCAATCCAGTACCGAAATAATCTTTTGTACAGCCTTTTAGCCTTGGTTCACAAAAACAAATCCATAACCATCATTTGAGTCGTGAGATCCTAATTCTACAATTTCCAGAGCAATCTTTTTTTATATTTACGACTTTACCTACGTCCAATTCACCATTTTTATTTCGAAAGCGTATCATTATACCTTTTAAATGCTGAGCACGTTTATAATTTAATTCCACTTCAGAATCCCTCTTTCAATTTTGGACTTGCTTTATTAGTACCTTTTAAATCGTTATTTTTGAAAATGTCTTTAATTTGAAGATTGTTTTTTCTTATTCAAGCATATAAAAAATTTTAATAATAACGAAAAAAAAAGGCAAAATACTAAGGCTAATTAATCAAGAGGAGGAAGAAAAAATGACTACTTTACGCGATATTATGACAAAAGATGTTAAGGTGTGTTCACCACATGAACCTGTGACAGCAGCAGCTAAAATCATGCGTGATATTAACTGCGGGTCTGTTCCTGTGTGTGAAGGTAAAAAAGTTGTTGGTATGATTACGGATCGTGATATTGTAATAAATTGTGTAGCTGAAGAAAAGGATTGTAAGTCCGTTCATTGCCATGATAGTATGACAAGGGATGTCATCACATGCGCGCCTGATACAGATGTACATGAATGTGCTCGTATAATGTCCGAACATCAAATTCGACGTATTCCTGTTGTTGAAAATGGGGAAATGCTAGGAATTTGTGCTATTGGTGATCTTGCAACAGTAAACATTCATGTTAACGAAGCAGGAGAAGCATTAAGTCATATTTCTGAACAACTTCACTAATAAGCCTTGATATTATCCCTCTTGTGTAGACGTTGGTTAAAAGCCCATAATTGTTTATACTGGAGGGATAATTTTTTATGTCTGAATGAGAAATACGGTTATTGAAATGCTAAAATCCCTAACGATTCAACAAAGACCATAATTCTTGAAGAATAAAGTGTCTACTTTTGAACAAATGCATGAATTTAAGGTTTGATACTGAATTTGCACTAATAAGTAACAGAACTGGAATTACAGGTTTGTATTCTTTACCCATGCCGTGATATTACATTTTTCTCCCATATCATTGCCCAGTTTCATGACTAAATGATGTTGTGAGAAAAGTAAAATGAAAAGTTTCTTAAAAATATGATTGAATAGGGGAGACCTAAAAGATCGTTTGTGGCATCAGTAAATTATATATTACTTGACCTTGACAGGGAAGGGGTCGTGGGTTGGAATCCCTCGCAGGTCATCAAAACAGAACCTTGATAATGTTCAAGGTTTTTTCTTTTGATCTTTAATTAAATCTTTAACATTAAAAGTTAATCCCTGCTTCTATCCACTTTAATATGCTATCTTTTAACACTCTTTCACCATGTTTCCTTAATGGATTCTTCTTCGGGTGAAGAAATATAAAGACTTAAAAGACAATAACTGCAGTAATTAAACCTTCCCTTTCTGCTTCATTAACTTCCTGACTTAGAAGAAGTAATTGGAATAGTTTCTGTCCTGCTTTTGACAAGGTCAGCAGTGTAATACCGATTATTTAAAATTACTTTTATGCTTAAAGTGTTCCTTAACTTGAAGCAATTGTCTTGGGCTATCTGTCCAAGCACAGAAATCAAATAAAATAAATGAAATATCTGAAAATATTTACAACTATTTTGACATGTGATACGTTATAAATATAAAATGTAACAAAAATCACACTATAAACAAAATTTAGTTACAAATTGGTTCTGCGAAAATATTTTTGTAAGCGTTTATATGGGGTGAATCTAACAAAGGAGCTGGAGAAATGATAATTCATGAGGTTGAAACGTATTCACGAAAGGAAATGAAAGCGCTGCAATTAGCTCGCTTAAAGGAAACATTAAAACGAGTTTACACTAAAGTACCTTTTTATCAAGAAAAGTTCCATGAACTAGATATAAAAGTGGAGGATATTCAAACTTTAGAAGCCATCCGTAAATTGCCATTTACGAAGAAAACCGATCTGCGTGACAACTATCCGTTCAACCTATTTGCAGCTGATATGAAAGAGGTAATTCGTATCCATGCTTCTTCTGGTACAAGTGGAAAACCGACTGTCGTGGGCTATACGAAGAATGACATTGATAATTGGGCCGATATGGTTGCCCGTGCAATTGCTCTTGCAGGCGGAGAGCCCGGCGGCGTATTTCAAAATGCTTACGGTTATGGATTATTTACTGGTGGACTAGGTCTTCATTATGGAGGGGAAAGACTTGGCATGGCAACTGTTCCTATCTCCGGGGGAAATACTGACCGGCAAATTACCGTCATTGAAGACTTTAAGCCAACTGTAATCGCAGGAACACCTTCGTATATTTTAAAAGTAGCTGAAGAAATGGAAGCGATGGGGAAAAATCCGAGAAACAGCTCTGTAAAGTTCGGAATTTTCGGTGCAGAGCCTTGGTCTGAAGAAATGCGTAAGGTGCTGGAAGACAAGTTTGATATTAAAGCCTGTGATATCTATGGGTTGAGTGAAGTCATGGGTCCTGGGGTATCCATAGAGTGTCACGAAGCTCAAGATGGGTTGCATATTGCAGAGGATCATTTTATTGTGGAAGTTATTAATCCTGAAACGCTTGAACCTGTAGCCGATGGTGAAGAAGGTGAGTTAGTGTTTACCAGCTTAACGAAAGAAGCATTCCCGGTCATTCGTTATCGCACAGGTGATATTGCTTCTATCACCAGAGAGGAATGTAAATGCGGCAGGACGACGGCAAGAATGTCACGTGTAAAAGGACGTATCGATGACATGCTCATTATCCGCGGAGTAAACGTATTTCCTTCTGAGATTGAGCATTACTTAATTCAAATCGAAGAGCTTGCACCGCATTATCAAGTTCGTCTACGTCGTGAAGGATCAATGGATGTTGTGGAATTGCATGTTGAAATAAATGAAGAAGTACATCAGATGGTAAACGGTGACATGAGGCATGAGCACATACATTTCATCATGAAAAAAGTCCAACACTCTATGAAAAATAACTGTCTAGTAAGCATGAAGGTAAAAGTATTGGCTCCGAGAAGTATTCCTAGGTCCGAAGGGAAAGCGATCCGGATTGTAGATGAAAGAGGGACATTTGCAACAGTTTAATAAAATAAAATTTTTCAGAATATATTTGATTTTATATATAACAATATTTTATAATATCGTTATAAAAGTGTTATAAAAGGGGAGGGAATAGACAATGTCTAATCTCACGGAAACATTAACCGAGACAGAAAAGTTAGAACGGTTTATGCAACGTATTGAAGCAGGGGAAAAAATTGAAGCCGATGATTGGATGCCCGAAGAATATAGAACAGCACTTATTAAGCTAATTTCAATGCATGGTATCAGCGAAATAATGGGAGCGCTTCCAGAGAAAGAGTGGGTACCGAAAGCTCCATCCCTTCACCGTAAGCTTGGTATTATGGCAAAAGTGCAGGATGAAATGGGACACGGTCAAATATTGCTCCGTGTTGCAGAAGATTTGTTAAAGCCTTACGGGAAAAACAGAGGAGATTTGATGGAAGATTTATTCAAAGGTGATCTTAAGTTTCATAATGTGTTTCATATGGAAACAAAAACGTGGGGTGATGCAGGATTAATTGGCTGGCTTGTGGACGGTGCAGCTATTATTACACAAACCAACATGTTAAATGCTTCTTATGGACCATATGCAAGAGCGCTTCATCGCATTTGTGCCGAAGAAGTTTTCCATGCTCAGCACGGAGAAGCGATTATTATGGCCTTGGCTGAAGGAACAAAAGAGCAAAAAGCGATGATTCAAGATGCATTAAATCGTTGGTGGGATGCATTGCTAATGTTCTTTGGTCCTGCAAGCAGCGATACGATGGGAACATCTAAACAAGATGTTACCATTAAGTACAAAATTCGCCCGAAAACAAATGAAGAACTTCGTCAGGACTTCTTCAGCAAATATATTCCGCGTATCTTATCACTCGGGTTAACCATCCCGGATCCTACTCTTCGTTATGATGATGAGCTACAGAAATGGGTGTATAAGCAGCCTGATTGGAATGAGTTCAAAAAAATTATTAAAAACCAAGGTCCGCGCTCTCAAGCCCGCCTAAGCCTTCGCAGAACATCTTACGAAAACAATGCATGGGTAAGAGAAGCGTTAAGTGCAGCGATAAGATGAGGAGAAGGGGGACTAAAAAATGGAAAAGAATAATATGACATTTTATCAAGAGTATGAAGTGTTTAGCAAGCGTACACCTAGCTCTTCGTTTCAGCATCAGTTCAGTCTGCTTGCTCCGAATGCGGATATGGCTATGATTATGGCGCAAGAGAATTTCATGAGACGTGAACCAGTTGCTGACATTTGGGTTGTTAACCGCTCAGATATCCGGGGGATGGCGCCTGAAGAGAAGCAAACGTTAAACCGCCTAGATAATAAAGATTACCGAACAACAAAAGGATACGGCTATTTAAAGAAAAAATGGCGTCATTACGAACAGCAAATGCTGGATGAGAAAGAAATTTTGTCATGGGCAGGTGGAAAAACAAATGAATGAAACAGCAAAAACGTTAAGCCCAGATTATAAAGTAGCATTAGCAGAGCTGTTGCTTCAACTGGCAGACGATGACTTCCTGTTTGCATACCGTGGTTCCGAATGGCTTGGGCTGGCTCCGCATATTGAAGAAGATGTGGCTTCCTCTTCCATTAGCCAGGACAGCATGGGGCATGCCGCGATGTTCTATAACCTGTTAGAAGAATTAGGAATGGGTAAAGCAAATGATTTAGCGCATGCCCGCCCAGCTAATGATAGAAAGAATAGTATTTTATTAGAACGTGTAAATGGTCCGGGAAACTATATGGAAGATGCGCAGTTTGATTGGGCTTATGCTGTAGTACGAAATTATTTCTATGTCCAGGCAAAGAAAGTCAAAATGGATTCCTTAAAACAAAGTACGTACGGTCCGCTCGCAGAAGTTGCCGTTAAAGTAAATATGGAGTTGTATTATCATCTTCTTCATTGGAAAACTTGGTTTGTACAACTTTTAAGTACAACGGAGGAAGCAAAGAAACGGATGTTCCAAGCAATCGACAAAGTCATGGATGATTTTGGCGATGTATTCTCTCAAGGTGCACGTGGAAAGCAAATAATGGAGTTTGGCTTAATTGAAGAAGAAAGCGTTTTAAATAGAAAATGGTCTGCTGCTCTGGCTCCTGTAATGGAATCATTAGGCCTAGAGGTACCTAGAAAGGCAAGTTCTAAAATCCAAGACGGGCGAAATGGAGAGCATACGGAAGAATTACATAAGGCTCTTTCAACTCTGGGGGAAGTATATAACATTGATCCTGTTGCTCCTTGGTAATCAATTAGAAAAAGAGGTGTGAACAATGATAGCACCCTTGCATTTAACAACTGAAGAAGTGCTACTACTATTAGAGAATGTTAAAGATCCGGAGATTGATACGGTAAGTATTATCGATTTAGGGATGGTAGAAGCGGTTACAGTTAAGAATCGTCATGTATCTATTAAAATCTTACCCACATTTTTGGGGTGTCCAGCATTAGAAATTATCAAAAACAATATCATTCGTGCTGTAAAGGAACATCCCGATGTAGTGGAAGTTTCAGTTGAGTTTATTCAATCTCCTCCATGGACATCGGATCGCATAAAAGAAAAAGGACTACAAGGCTTAAAAGCATTTGGCATAGCTCCACCTCCAAAGCAGATGAAGGAAGATGGATCTTGGCATATTGACTGTCCGTACTGCGGTTCTGCGTATGTGACAATGGAGAATATTTTCGGCCCGACAGCATGCAGAAGTATCCTGTACTGTAAAAGCTGTAAAAACCCGTTTGAGGCGATGAAACCTATTTCAAATCTAATGTAAAGTGAGGAAAAAACATGATTAAAATGATCGCATTATATAAGCATCCTGAAAATAAAGAGGCGTTTGATGAGCATTACTTCAACGTGCATGGCCCAATTACAGAAAAAATTCCCGGCCTTCGAAAAATGGAAGTAACAAAAATTATTGGATCTCCAATGGGTGGAGAGGGAGAGTATTACTTACTGTGTGAAATGTATTATGACGACCAAGAGGCTCTTAAACAAGGCATGCGTTCTGCTGAGGGCAAAGCGTCGGGTAAAGATTTAATGGGCTTTGCCGGAGAGCTTGTAACATTAATGATTGGTGAAGAAGTAAAATGAGTAACTTTCAATTCATCGAAGCTTCTGTTGTAGGCGGAGTAGGCTTAATTGAATTAAACCGACCTAAGCAATACAATGCGTTAAATCGCACAATGGTAAGAGAAATTGTAGAAGCGATGGAATCATTTGATCAACTCGACGAAGTGATCACGATATTGATTACTGGAAGAGGCCGCGCATTTTCAGCTGGCGCTGATATCGATGAAATGGCCAATGATGATTCGATCCATTTGGAATTATTAAATCAGTTTACGGATTGGGATCGTTTCTCATTAATCAAAAAACCTATAATAGGTGCTGTAAAAGGGTTTGTATTTGGCGGAGGATTTGAGTTAGCACTTTGCTGCGATATTTTAATTGCAGCAAGCGATACTGAATTTTCATTTCCTGAAGTAAACATTGGGGTAATGCCGGGTGCGGGTGGAACACAGCGCCTTACGAAGCTCGTTGGTAGAACAAAAGCGCTGGAATGGCTCTGGACAGGAGAGCGAATTCCAGTTGAAAAAGCACAGGAGCATGGAATCGTCAATCGCATTGTCTCCCATGAATTGTTAACGGAAGAAGCGATGAAGTTTGCTCTAAAGCTGGCGAAACAACCTCCTTTATCACTAAGGCTCATAAAAGATTCTGTGAATAAAGCAGTGGATTATTCTTTATATGAAGGAATGCAATACGAGCGAAAGAATTTTTATTTGCTGTTTTCTTCACAAGATCAAAAAGAAGGAATGCAGGCTTTCATGGAAAAAAGAAAACCAGAGTTCAAAGGAAGATAAGGGGGCTTTAGAAAACATGTTTGAAACCATCCATTACAATGTTCAAGATGGCGTAGCGTGGCTGCGACTAAATAGGCCCGACAAATTAAACGCTTTTATCGCGCAGATGAATCGTGAAATTAAAGAAGCGGTAAAGGAGGCTTCTGTAGATGAAACTGTTCGCTGCATTGTGATAACTGGCGAGGGACGTGCTTTTTGTTCTGGTCAGGATTTATCAGATGTTAATGAGGGCATGGATCATGGACAGGTTCTTAGATCTCATTACGGTCCGATGATGAAACAAATTATGAAATGCGAAAAGCCGATTATAGCTGCAGTAAATGGTGTTGCGGCTGGGGCAGGATTTAGCCTGGCACTCGCTTGTGACTTTAGATTGGCCTCAGAAAAAGCCAGTTTTGTAAATGCTTTTATTCATGTAGGGTTAATTCCGGACTCAGGAAACCTTTACTTTCTTTCTAAAGTGGTTGGTCATGCAAAAGCGGCAGAGATTTCAATTTTAGGGGAAAAGGTTTTAGCCGAGCAAGCTCTCCAAATGGGACTAGTGACAAAAGTGATTTCATTGGAAACATGGGAAACAGAAATTGAAAAATTTGCTGTTCAGCTGGCAAACATGCCAACAAAAGCGATTGGTTTAATTAAACGCTATTTAACACTTGCCAACGACCTTCCTTTTGATTCATATCTGGAAAGAGAAGCGGAAGGTCAGCGTATTGCAGGACTAACATCAGACCACAGAGAAGGCGTAACTTCCTTTTTAGAGAAAAGAAAACCAATTTTTACAGGAAAATAAAGGAGTGGGATAAATGTCAACAGTTCAAGAAATCAAGGTAGAAAAGCTTTCAATGAAGCGTGAATTTTATCATCTAATCATTAATGGCGAAAAAGTAGAAAGCACTAGTGGTGCTACTTTCAAAACATATAATCCTGCTACTGGCGAAGTGATTGCTGAAGTGTCAAAAGCAACAAAAGAAGATGCGGAGAAAGCTATTCAAGCAGCCCGTAATGCGTTTGATCACGGTAAATGGAGAAAATACCCTATCAATAAACGTTCTCGTATATTAAATAAAATTGCTTCTATTATGCAAGCTAGATTTAATGAATTAGTAGAATTGGAGATTTTGGATACAGGAAAATCTCTTCATGCTGCACAAGGTCAAGTAATGCAGGCGATTGAAGACTTCGAATTTTATGCTGGTGCAATTGTAGGCCACCGCGGAAGTGTGAACCCGGTTCCAGGTCAATTCCAGAACTATACAGAAAAAGAGCCAGTAGGAGTTTGTGCGCAAATTATTCCTTGGAATTACCCATTAATGATGGCTGCATGGAAGATCGCTCCTGCTATCGCTGCAGGATGTTCAGTTATTGTAAAACCTGCTACATTAACTCCGCTAACAGCAATCATTCTTGGAGAAATCTGCCTTGAAGCAGGAGTACCTGAAGGTGTGGTAAACATTGTTCCAGGTTCAGGATCAGAAGTTGGAAACTACTTGGTTGAGCATGAGCAAGTAGATAAAGTAGCTTTCACTGGTTCTACTCCAATCGGGAAAAATATCATGGCAAGAGCGTCTCAAACATTAAAGCGTGTAACGTTAGAGCTTGGGGGTAAATCTCCTAACATCGTGTTTGAAGATGCTGACCTTGATGCGGCAGTAGATGGTTCTTTATTCGGTATTTTTTATAATACAGGACAGTCTTGTGAGGCGCGTTCCCGCTTATATGTACATGAAGATATTTATGAAGAGTTTGTAAACAAATTTGTTGAAAAAACAAAGAAATTAAAATTAGGAAATCCTTTTGATAAAGAAACACACGTTGGTGCTATTATTGATCAAAACCAAGTGGATGTGATTGACAACTACGTGAAATCTGCGATTGAGGATGGTGCTGACATCTTAGTTGGCGGTAAACCGGCAAAAATAGAAGGATTTGAACAAGGCTTCTGGTATGAACCAACTGTTATCGCAAATGTTAACCATGACATGAAAGTAGTTAATGAAGAAATCTTTGGTCCGGTTGTTGTCATTATGAAATTTAAAGATGAAAAAGAAGCTATTAAGCTTGCGAATGACACTGAATTTGGATTAGGTTCCGCTGTGTGGACGAAAGATGGAGCTCGTGCTACTCGTATTGCTAATCAAATTCAAGCAGGTATCGTGATGGTCAACTGCCCGTTCTCGGCGTTCCCTGGAACACCATTTGGCGGCTATAAACAATCTGGCTTTGGACGTGAACTTTGCATTGAAACACTTGATTTATATACTGAAACAAAAAGTATCATTTCTTACTATGGCAGCCGTCCATTAAATCCATTTGGCCTGTAATGTAATTCAATGATGAGTACGAATAAAGCTCCATTTGAGTTTTATTCGTACTCATTTTCATAAGCGAAAAAGGGGAGAAGTACCATGATAAATAATCTTGTGGTCGTAGGTTCAGGTGTAATGGGAAGAGGCATTGCATACGTTGGAGCTGTCGGCGGATACTCAGTTACATTAGTTGATGTGAATGAATCGGCTTTAGAAAATGCCCGCAAGGAAATTAACAGTATCTTTGAAAAAGGATTATCCCGCTGTAAAATTTCTGCCGAAACAGTAGAATCTTCGAAAAAAAACCTTACCTATTCTACTAATTTACAAGGATCAGCAAGTGGGGCAGACTTGGTGATTGAGGCTGTTCCTGAGAAAGCAGAGATAAAAAAGCAAGTTTTTGAAATTATTGAGGAATATGCTTCCGAGAATTGTTACTTTGCTACGAATACTTCAACCATGAGTCCGACGGAAATTGCGTCGTACACAAAACGTCCGGAAAAAACGATTGCGATGCACTTTTTTAACCCTGTACATAAAATGCCGCTTGTTGAAATCATTCGTGGTTTGGAAACAAGTGATGAAACGGCGCAAGTTATTAAAGAAGTCGCGGAACAAATGGGAAAAGAAACAGTTGTGATTAATGAATTTCCAGGGTTTGTAACAAGCCGTATTAGCGCATTAGTCGGTAACGAAGCTTTTTATATGCTGCAAGAAGGACTGGGTTCGCCAGAAGAGATAGATAAAGCGATTAAATTTGGTCTGAATTATCCAATGGGACCGTTTGAACTTGTTGATCTCGTCGGATTGGATGCACGTTTAAATAACTTAAAGTATTTACATGAGAAGCTAGGTGAAAAATATCGGCCTGCTCCATTATTAGAGCAATATGTAAAGGCAGGGCGTTTAGGACGTAAGTCAGGTAAAGGAGTATATGATTATACTAACAAAGAAAAAGAGGCGGTTAAAAAATGAGAGAAGTTGTCATTGTAGATGCTGTTCGAACACCGATAGGCCGATATATGGGAACTTTAAAAAATGTTCGCCCTGATGATTTAGGAGCAGTCGTCATTAAAGCGCTTGTAGATCGCAACCCGAATCTTCCTGTTGATCAAATTGAAGAAGTAATTTTAGGCAATGCGAACCAGGCTGGGGAAGATAATCGTAACGTGGCAAGAATGTCCACATTATTGGCAGGTCTCCCGATTAGTGTCGCAGGTACAACGATTAACCGTTTATGCGGGTCAGGACTGGATGCTGTGATGTACGCAGCCAGAGCAATTGCGATCGGCGAAGGTGATATTTATATCGCAGGTGGTACTGAAAGTATGACACGTGCGCCTTTTGTTATGGCCAAACCTGATAAGGAATTCCCTCGAGGCAGCATGGAACTGCAGGATACTACGATCGGCTGGCGCTTTACTAATAAGAAATTAGAGGAAATGTATGGAGTAGATACAATGCCTCAAACTGCTGAAAACGTGGCACAGCGTTTTAACGTTTCACGCAGCGATCAGGATCAGTTTGCCTTTGAGAGCCAGGAGAAGGCTAAAAAAGCGATGGAAGAAAATCGCTTTGCAGAAGAGATTGTGCCGGTTGTATTTAAAGACCGCAAGGGAAATGAAATTGTTGTAGATACTGATGAGCACCCGCGTCCAGATACAACGTTAGAAAAGCTAGGAAAGTTAAAACCTCTTTTTGAGGGTGGAACTGTTACAGCGGGTAATGCTTCAGGCGTCAACGATGGAGCTTCAGCATTATTAATTATGAGTTCCGAAAAAGCAAAGGAATTAGGATTGAAGCCTCTTGTGAAATATGTAGTGGGAGCAACGGCTGGATTAGAGCCGGCAATCATGGGACTTGGGCCGATTTTTGCCACAAGAAAAGCTTTACAGCGTGCGAATTTGACAGTGGAAGATATCGGGTTAGTCGAGTTAAATGAAGCATTTGCTTCCCAATCATTAGAATGTATTCGTCAATTAGAATTGCATCAAGAGAAAGTAAACGTAAATGGGGGAGCGATTGCGTTTGGGCATCCGCTCGGAGCGAGCGGAGCGCGAATTTTAACGACCTTGATTTACGAAATGAAAAAGCGTGATGTTCAATATGGTCTGGCTACTATGTGTATTGGTGTTGGTCAAGGTATAACAGCCATTGTAGAGAATGTAAAAGAATAAAATGAAGCCCCTTATTTGGCAAAATGCCGGGTAAGGGTTTCCTATTCATAAAAAGGAGTGTAGATAGTGTCCCGTATTTTATATAGAATAGAAAATAATATAGCGTATGTTACAATCAATCGGCCTGATGTGTTAAATTGCTTCGATTATGAAACATTAAAGCAGCTACAGGAAGTGGTAGATTCTATTGAACTAGACTCGGAAGTGAGAGTAGTTATTTTTACAGGCGCGGGTGAGAAAGCTTTTAGTGCAGGTGCTGATTTAAAAGAACGTAAAACCCTAACAGAAACTCAAGTAAGAAGAAACGTAAAGGCGATACGAGATGTATTTAACAGTATTGCCTCACTTCCGCAGCCAACGATTGCAGCGGTAAACGGTTATGCATTTGGTGGAGGTTTTGAGCTCATGCTGGCATGTGATTTTTCTGTTGCTGTAGAGGAAGCGATGTTGGGCCTTACAGAGACAAGCTGGGCCATAATTCCAGGGGCCGGTGGTACGCAACGCTTACCTCGACTAATTGGTGAAGCAAAAGCTAAGGAACTAATTTTTTCAGCAAGAAAGATCCCTACTACAGTAGCTTATGAATGGGGAATACTTACAAGAGTTGTAAAGAAAGAAAAGTTAATGAGTTCTTGTGAACAGTTTGCGACAGAAATGATGAACAATGGCCCTGTTGCTTTAAGGCAAGCGAAGTATGCTATTAATCAAGGAATAAACGTAGACTTGCAAACCGGACTAGCTATAGAGTCAAAAGCCTATGAGTTAACGATACCTACAGAAGACCGTTTAGAGGCTTTAAGAGCTTTTAGTGAGCGTAGGACTCCTAATTTTACGGGAAAATAGTGATGCAAAAATGAAGAAATATCAGATATGATAGGAATAAGTTCCTTTACGCCTCACAGTAACATAAACGGGCTGTGTAAAAAGAAAGAGTGAGTTATCGATGAGCACCAACACGCAATCAATGATCTTTACGATTTATGGCGATTATATTCGTCATTATGGGAATAAAATTTGGATTGGAAGTCTAATACGTCTGTTAAAAGAATTTGGGCATAACGAACAGGCTGTTCGTGTAGCTGTTTCGCGAATGCTGAAACAAGGGTGGATTCAGTCAGAGAAAAAAGGAAATAAAAGCTATTATTTCCTTACCGCCCGTGGTGTCAATCGTATGGAAGAGGCGGCCCGAAGAATTTTTAAATTGAATCCGCATGAATGGGATGGAAAGTGGAGAATTTTAATGTACACCATTCCTGAAGAAAAGAGACAAATTCGCGATGAATTTAGAAAAGAGCTTCATTGGAGCGGTTTTGGAAGTTTTTCCAGCGGCTGCTGGATATCTCCTAACAACTTAGAAAAGGAAGTTGAGCTCCTAATCGACAAGTACGATATTAGGGCGTATGTCGATTTCTTCCTATCAGAATATAAAGGCCCAAAAGAAAGTCAATCACTTGTAGAGAAAAGCTGGTCAATAGCAGATATTAAAGAAAAGTATGAGCAATTTATTGCGACTTACAGCCAGAAATATATCGTAAATCAAAGCATTATGCAAAGAGGAGAGATGACCGATGCAGAATGTTTTGTAGAGAGAACTAATATCGTCCATGAGTATCGGAAATTTCTATTTATCGATCCTGGATTGCCGAAAGAGCTACTGCCTTCACGGTGGAGCGGCAATCATGCGGCTTTGTTATTCAATCAATATTACAAAATGTTAGCTGAGCCTGCTAATCGTTTCTTTGAGGACGTCTTTCAGGAAGATAATGATCTACGGTTTAAAGATCTATCATATGATGCTACTGACCATCCTTTAATCAGTGAAAATACCTAGGAGCTATGCTCCTAGGTATCTTTTTATTTACTAATGATTTCCTTATATTCATATCCTTTCTGTACGTAAGTATCGATGGATAGTTGAATCAGTTCTATCTCTTTATCGGTGATTTCACGTGCTACTTTACCAGGGGATCCCATAACGAGAGAACGAGGCGGAATCTTCTTTCCGGATGGAATGAGAGTATTGGCGCCAATGATGCATTCTTCCCCGATTTCGGCCCCGTCTAAAATAGTGGATCCCATTCCAATAATTGAACGTTTTCCAATTTTACATCCATGCAGAATAACATTATGACCTACTGTCACTTCATCTTCAATGATCACCGGGCAGCCTTCGTATAAGTGGACAGTAGAGTTATCTTGAATGCTGCATCTTTCTCCAATTATGATAGCGCCTTCATCTGCGCGCAGAACAGCATTATACCAAATGGTCGAGTTCTTTCCTATTGTTACATCCCCAATTAAATAGGCACCAGGTGCGATAAAAACAGTTTCATGAATACGTGGCTGATTTCCTTTGTGAGAAATAAGCATTTTAAATTCCCCTTTTCATTTTCATAATTGTTTTTATTTTATTTCTATTATAACATTATTAATATGAGGAGGCGAAAAAATGAAACATGTATCTAAACAATTACATATTAAATATCCAATTATTCAGGGGGGCATGGGAAACATCAGCAATGCGGCTCTTACAGCTGCTGTATCAGAAGCGGGGGGCTTAGGAACGATTGGATGTGGTACCATGACACCGGATGAAGTAGAGAAAATTATTATAGAAACAAAAATGAGGACCAACAAGCCATTTGCTTTAAATATCCCTATTAATGTTACACCTTTTTTAACGGATATGTTGAATTTGGTTATAAAATATAAGATTCGGATTGTATCATTATCCGCGGGGAATCCTGCTCCCTATATTCCGATGCTTCATGAACATGGTATAACAGTGATTGCAGTAATAGCTTCTGTAAAACATGCCAAAAAAGCAGAAGAAGCAGGAGCTGACCTATTGGTGGCAGAAGGATATGAGGCAGCAGGGATTAATTCCAGCCTTGAACTTACCACTTTCACGCTCATTCCACAGATCGTTGAAAGAGTAAAAGTGCCGGTGCTTGCTGCCGGGGGAGTCGGGGATGGAAAAGGTCTGGCAGCCGCATTGATGCTGGGAGCCAGTGGTGTACAAATAGGTACACGCCTGATTGCTACAAAGGATGCCCCTTTTCATGACACATATAAACAAAATTTGATCCATGCAAGTGACACCGATACTGTTATTGTCGGGCGTTCTGTAGGGCGTGTACGAAGGATGTTAAAGACCCCTTACGCACAGAAACTGCTTAAAACAGAAGACAAAGGGATGACTTTAGAAGAATATAATGAGCTGACTTCCGAAAAGCAGCACGTAATGGGAGCTGTTTTAGGGGACTTAGAAAATGGATTTATTAATAGTGGACAGGTAGCAGGTTTGATTTCGTGTGTTCCCAGTGTGAAAGAATTGTTGGACAATATGATTGAGGAAGCCAAAATACAAATTATTAAATCGGCTAAAGATTTTGTAGCTTTCACATCTTAATAGAAGTAGGAGGGTTCAATATGAAAACAAATATGACTGAACAGGGTATCCATCAAAGATATTACAAGCAAATCTTTGATACATTCGAACAAGAGCCTTTTGCTCAATTTCTTGGTATGAAATTAATTGAGATGGGAGAAGGCACTGCAACTGCTGAATTAGATATAAAGGACCATATGTTAAACTCACATGGTACTGTCCACGGAGCAATCATCTTTTCTTTAGCTGATTATGTCTTTGCGGCAGCCAGTAATTCTTATGGAAAAACTTCTGTCGGATTATCAACAAATATTAACTTTATGGCTCCTGGCCAGAAAGGATCACGTCTAAAGGCCATAGCTATAGAAGAGAAACGAAATAATCGTACTGCATGGTATAAAATTCGAGTAGAGAGTGATGGAGAACTTTTAGCTTCAATGGAAGCATTAGTTTATCGTAAAAACCATTATTTTGTTCCTGTTGAATAAAAATAACAGAGCAGTAGATGTATTTATACCTTGGAGTTGATTCAAAAGAGAATTCCTTTGATTTTTATTCCATTAAATCACAGGACAAAGCAGCCAAAAGCTGATTTAAGAAGCTTTGGCTGCTATTCATGTTTCGAAACTTCCGGTGAAAAAAATCGATAAAATTAATTTTTTTGTGCTTAAATATATATATTTTAAACTCTTTTGGCGCGTCTTTACTTTTATTCTTTTTCAATGGAAGGGGGAGTGATGCATCGAAAAGAGACCGGTGATGATAAAACGATAGATGTATTAAGATTTCCATAAGGGGTTAACCGATCTATAAGTTTACTTAGATGATCCATACCGGTAACGGCTGCCTTAAGCAAATAGCTAACAGAACCCGTTAACCGATGACACTCTACGATATCAGGGTCTCCCATAATCCATTTCTCGAATTCTATATAAGAAAATAACTTGATTTCACTTACCTGAATATAAACAATTACATCCAGTCCAATTGCTTTGGGAGATACGCGTGCATTGAATCCTTCTATAATCTCCTTCTCTTGCAACCGTTTTAAACGCTCCGTAATACTGGGACGACTAAGGGATAATTTCTTCGATAATTCACTTATAGAAATACGCCCGTCCATTTGAAGAATTTCAAGAAGACGAATATCTAATTGATCCATAAAATGTTCTCCTTTTAAAATGAAGTTAAAATACAAAAAACTTATGCAAAATATAATGCTTAGTGCTTGAAATTTATGCAATTTGATATGTTAATCGATTTAATTATACCTTATTATTATTAATGCAGACAAAATTTTCACAATAATTAAACAAGAGAAACATCATATTGACAAACAAAGATTAAGATATGTAGCAAATTATGATTTTATATGAGTGGGAGAAGTCAAACAAGCTATTTTACCTAAAAGGGAAATCGAAAAGAATCTTGGTCAGTCGATCCGTTAACAGTAGAAAGGCTTTGTTTTTTCTCTTTTTTTGTAAGCGTTTTCTAATATATTCATAGTGATAATGGGGGAAAATTAGATGAATGTGATGAAACAATCTGCAAAAACAACGGAAACAGTTATTGAAAAAATGCATGAACATGAGCAAATCGTATTTTGTAATGACCCGTCAACAGGGCTAAAAGCAATTATCGCCATCCATAATACAACACTTGGTCCGGCATTGGGAGGCTGCCGCATGCGTCCGTATCATACCATGGATGAAGCATTGGAAGATGTACTTCGTTTATCAAAAGGGATGACATATAAATGTGCAGCTGCCGATGTAGACTTCGGAGGAGGAAAAGCGGTGATCATCGGTGATCCTGCAACGGATAAAACACCGGCTTTGTTTAGAGCCTTCGGTCAGTTCGTAGATTCTTTAAACGGCCGTTTTTATACCGGAACAGATATGGGGACTTCAATTGATGATTTCATCCATGCTTCAAAAGAAACGAACTGCATCGTAGGAATCCCTGAAGCGTACGGAGGTGGCGGTGATTCATCAGTTCCGACTGCGCTTGGAGTCATTTACGGCTTAAAAGCAACGAATAAAGTCGTTTTTGGTACAGAAGATCTTTCAGGTAAAACATACATCATCCAAGGTCTTGGGAAAGTAGGTTACAAAGTAGCCGAACAATTGCTTGAAGCAGGTGCCGATTTATATGTAAGTGATATTAATGAAGAGGCGATTAAGGCCATTCAAGTACGTGCGAAACAATTAGGAAGCATCGCTCGCCTAATAAGCCAAGATGAGGTGTATTCTGCAGAGGCGGATGTATTTGTTCCATGTGCTTTCGGTGGAATTATTAACGATGAAACGATTGATCAGTTAAAAGTAAAAGCCGTGGTTGGATCAGCTAACAACCAGCTTCTTTTGGAAAAGCACGGAGAATTGCTGAAAAAGAAAGGGATTTTATATGCTCCCGATTACATCGTAAATGCCGGCGGTTTAATTCAAGTAGCAGATGAACTATACAGCTACAATAATGAGCGTGTGTTAACAAAAACAAAATCCATTTACACATCGTTGTTGGAAGTATACAAACAAGCAGAGCTAGATAATATCACGACCATTCAAGCGGCTAACCGTCTTTGTGAAAAACGTATGGAGGACCGCAAAAAGCAAAATAGCTTTTTCACTCATACAAAGCGTCCTAAATGGGCTATTCGTAAATAATAATGAAATTTTTATTAATGAGGTGATGAGATGTCTTTAAAATTTCCAATATTTCAAATCGTCGATGAAAGCGGACAATTAATAAATGAACAGTACAAAGATGAAATAACAGAAGAACTTGTCAAAAAATTCTACTATAATATGACTCGCATTCGTACATTTGATCGAAAAGCCATTAGTTTGCAGCGTCAAGGAAGACTTGGGACATACGCACCGTTTGAGGGACAGGAGGCTTCTCAAGTCGGAAGCGCACTGGCGCTTGAAAAAGATGACTGGGTGTTCCCAACATATCGTGACCATGGTGCCACGTTAACATTTGGTGCCAACATGGCTCGTACATATTTATATTGGAAAGGCCGTGTTGAGGGATGTGTTCCAGAAAAAGGGAAAAAGATATTCCCTCCTGCCGTTCCAATCGCTACTCAAATCCCGCATGCAGCAGGAGCTGCGATGGCGGAAAAAAGAAAAGGAACGAAAAATGCAGCGATTGCTTATTTTGGCGATGGAGCAACTTCAGAGGGCGATTTCCATGAAGGGTTGAACTTTGCCAGTGTGTTTCAAGCACCGGCTATCTTCTTTAATCAAAATAACGGCTTTGCCATTTCGGTGCCGATTGAAAAGCAAATGAATTCCGAAACGATTGCACAAAAAGCACTCGCTTATGATATGCCGGGTGTCCGTGTAGATGGAAACGATATATTTGCTGTATATTTTCAAACAAAGGAAGGGCTTGACCGAGCCCGTAATGGGGAAGGCCCAACTTTGATTGAAGCAATTACATGGAGATATGGTGCCCATACAACTGCAGATGACCCGACTAAATACCGCAATCAGTCAGACAGCGACGTAATTCGAGAAAATCGAGATCCACTTCTTCGTGTGGAGCGCTATATGAAGTTAAACGGCTTCTGGGACGAAGAATGGGTGACGAAAATCAAAGAAGAAATCGCAATCGAAGTTGAACAGGCAGTAAAGGACATGGAAAGCTTTCCAAAACCGAATGTCAATGATTTATTCGATTATGTATTTGAAAAGCTGCCTTGGACCATTGCCAAACAAAAAGAACAGTATCTTCAATTAATCGGGAGGGAATCTTGATGATTATTAGTATGGAGAGACCGTTAGAAAATCACACCACAAAAACTAACCAGCTAACACTTGTCCAGGCTGTAACAGATGGATTGCGGACAATGTTAAAAGAGGATGACAGAGTCCTTTTGCTTGGAGAAGATATCGGTAAAAACGGGGGAGTATTCCGGGCTACAGAGGGTTTGCAAGAACAATTTGGGGAAGATCGCATTATAGATACACCGCTGAGCGAAGCGGGGATTATCGGAGCATCTATCGGATTGGCGGTCAATGGATTCAAACCTGTAGTGGAAATGCAGTTCCTTGGATTTATTTATCCGGCGTATGAACAGATCATGACACACGCATCACGCATCCGTATGCGTACGATGGGAAGCTATTCTGTTCCGATGGTTATCCGCGCTCCATACGGTGCAGGCATCCGTGCTCCAGAAGTTCACTCAGACAGTGTGGAAGCATTGTTCACACATATGCCCGGAATTAAAGTGGTATGCCCGTCTTCTGCCTACGATGCAAAAGGTCTGCTTATCGCAGCAATCGAAGACCCGGATCCAGTCTTATTTTTAGAGTCCATGAGAATCTACCGTGCAAACCGAGAAGAGGTTCCAGAAGGAAAATACGTGGTTGAAATCGGAAAAGGGAAAAGGCTTAAAGAGGGAGATGACATTACTGTTATCGCATGGGGAGCAATGGTACCGGTAGCAATGAAAGCAGTTGAACAGGCCGAAAAAAACGGCATTACATGTGATGTCATTGATTTACGCACCCTTTATCCAATTGATAAAGACATCATTGCAGAATCCGTTCAAAAGACCGGTCGTGCGGTTATTGTTCATGAAGCCCATGAAACAGGCGGAGTTGGCAATGATATTATTTCGATTATTAATGATACATCGTTTCTGTACATGAAATCTCCAATTGAACGGGTAACAGGTTTTGATGTACCAGTTCCATTATTTGCGCTGGAAGAACATTATTTGCCAACACCCCAGCGAGTATTAAAAGCAATCGAAAAAGTTGTGCATTTCTAGGAGGGGAAAACATTGGTTGAAGTAAAACTTCATGATATAGGTGAAGGAATGACAGAGGGAGAAATTATTCACTATTTCGTAAAGGTGGGGGATACGGTAAAGGTTGACCAGCCGCTGGTAGAAGTTCAAACAGATAAAATGGTGGCTGAGCTTCCTTCACCGGCCTCTGGAAAAGTTAAGAACATTGTTGTAGATAGTGGTACCACGGTTTCCGTCGGTACTACGATCCTTGTGCTGGAAACGGAAGCTGGAAAATCGGTAGTTCCAGAAATGGAAATGAAACTCGAAGAAGCCGTTCCTAAAAAGTCCGAGGCCTCAACAACACAACCGCAGCAACAAGCTCCAGCTGAGAATAAAGGTGAAAAAAGATTCATCATTGCGGCGCCTTACACGCGAAAAATCGCGCGCGAGTTTCGTGTAGATATTAACGAAGTAACAGGTACGGGCACATTTGGGCGAATCACAGTAGAAGATCTATACACCTTTGTTAAAAAACGAGATGAGATCCAGTCTTCGAAAGAAATGAAAGCGGTTTCTAATAAAGTGATCGAAGAAAAGACAGAACCAACACAAGAGATTCAAAAGCAGGACGTACAGAACATAAAAGAAACAAAAGAAGAAGATGTGCTGCCATTTAGAGGACGCCGCAAGCAAATTGCATTGAAAATGACCAAATCATTTTATACAATTCCTCATGTGACACATTTTGAAGAGACGGATTTAACCGAGCTACTTTCATATCGAAACGATTTAAAAGAAATGAATTTGAATGTTTCAGCTGTTGCATTCTTTATAAAAGCTATCGCGGTGGCATTAAAACAATTTCCTGTATTCAATGCGAAGCTTGATGAAGATAACGAAGTGATTCGGTTAGAAAAAGAATATAACATTGGAATTGCTACAGATACAAAAGACGGCTTAATTGTGCCTGTCATTCATCATGCTGATAAATTATCCGTTCGCCAAATTCATGACAAACTTAAAGAGTTAACGAAAAAAGCGCAAGAGGACAAACTGACTCCAACAGATTTGAGAGGCGGCACATTTACAATCAGCAATGTAGGTCCTTTAGGAAGTATCGGTGCAACGCCGATTATTAATCATCCGGAAACCGGGTTAATTGCCTTTCATAAGACGAAAAAAATGCCAGTAGTCATGGAAAATGATGAGATTGCGATTCGCTCTATAATGACAATGTCGATGGCGTTTGACCACCGCGTTGCGGACGGTGCTACGGCCGTTGCCTTTACGAACCGCTTTAAACAATTGGTTGAAAACCCAAAGATATGGCCAATTGAACTAGCGTAGTTATCTGGTGAATGCTCATTTTGATCTCATGCATCTATTAATAGAGTTTAGGGAGGAATAAGTAATGAAACCTGCACCACTGCAAAAGAAGTTGTTGCCGCGACATATAAGTCTGATGGCAATGGGGGGAGCAATAGGTACCGGGATTTTTAAAGGGAGTGCTGAAACCGTTTCATTAGCTGGACCAGGGGTTATCTTCACTTATGTGTTCGCAGGGCTATTGCTTCTTGTTGTTATGGGAGCTATTGCAGAAATGGCAATCGTCTATCCGAACACAAATATGAAAGGTTTTGTTCAGAAAGCATTCGGTAAGCGCGTCTCCTTCGTTATGGGCTGGTTGTATTGTTTCATGTGGTTGGCCGTATGTGTCATTGAGGTAGTTGTGGCGGGAAGCTTTTTGCAATATTGGCTTCCATCCATCCCGCTATGGGAATTAAGTTTAGGCTGTGCAGCTTTAGTCATTGGAATTAACATGATGAATGTTAAAAACTATGGGGAATTTGAATTTTGGTTTGCCGGCATTAAAATCGCAATGATTATGGTATTTATCGTCTTAGGAGCTAGTATATTATTTGGTTTCATCCCAAGCAAGGAATCCAACTATCTGCAAAATTTTACACATCATGGAGGGTTTTTCCCAAATGGGTGGATGTCGATATTTACAGCGCTTTTAATTGTTATGTTTTCTTATGGAGGTTCTGAATTAATAGGACTCACAGTACCAGAAGTAAAAGGTGCAGAACGTATTTTACCTAAGGTTATTAAAAGTTTTATTTGGAGAATTATTTTGTTTTACACGCTGCCAATACTTATAATCTGCGGTTTAATTCCTTGGAATGAACTTAGCCACCAGGCAAGTCCGTTTGTCCAGGTGTTATCAATGACCGGCCTGCAGGGATCAGCTCACATTATGAACTTTATTTTAATTACAGCTGTCCTATCGGCAGCTAACTCTGGTATATATGGTTGCACAAGGATGCTGCATTCTTTAGCGGTAGAAGGGGAAGCACCAAAGTCTTTTTCTTATGTATCAAAAAACGGTGTTCCATTGTATAGTTTAATGTTAACTGCAGTTGTATTAATCGGAGGCTCTATGATCGCCTTTGTTGCACAGGATAAGGTATTTATGTTATTAATGGCGGTTCCTGGCTTTGTTGTATCATTGGTATGGATCAGCATTTGTTTAGCACAGTTAAAACTTCGCAAATCCTATTCAAAAGATCCAAGCTTTAAATTGTGGGGATACCCGTATATAACAGCGTTTACAGTGGTTACGTTAAGCATTATTTCATTCATATTTGTGTTTAATGAACAGAATAGAGTGAGTATTATTACTTGTCTCGTTGTTTTAGCAGTGTTGGTCGTGATCTCCATCTTTAAATTTAAAAATGTGGATGGACAGGTTACAAAGATAACAGAAAAGAATATAGTATAGTCTTATCTAAACATAGATTTAGTAGATAGACTATTTAAAGTAGGAAATAATCTGAGGAAAGACGTTTGCTCCTTGTTTAAGGTTCAATAAATGGAAAAAAATGAATAATTGGTGAACGTTTAATTTTAATAGATTTGTGAACACGGACGAGTATTTAGACAAGATTCTCCCTTTTTTATAAGAGGGGGAATTTTTTTTAGAAACAACGATATAAAGGTAGTTACAGATCGACTCGCAACTGCTTTAGATAGTATAGGATTTAAAAAAGGTGATCGTTTATCAATTATGCTTCCAAATTCCCCGCACTACATTTTCACCTTATTTAGTACGTTTCGTTTAGGTGGAATTGCTGTTCAAGTTAATCCGATGTATGTAGAAAGAGAAATCGAACATGTTTTAAATGATTCTGACTCTGAATACATAGTTGTGCTGGATTCCCTTTATCCAAAAGTAAAGAAATTACAATCAAATACTTCAATAAAAAAAGTGCTTGTTGTTAGCTTTGGCGGAACAAGAATCGATCTTGACGAAGGAGATCGTTATTTCGATGAGTTTCTTCATGAAGAGGTAAATATCCCGGAAGTTGAGATTAACCGCCGAGACGATGTAGCACTTTTACAATATACAGGCGATGTTGCAAAAATGGACGAGGAAGGCTATTTTTATATCCTTGATCGGAAAAAGGATGTCATTATTGCAAGTGGATACAATGTCTACCCTCGTGAAATAGAGGAAGTACTCTATCAGCTGGAAGCAATAGAAGAGGCACTCATCATTGGTGTTTCTGATACTTACCGTGGGGAAACTGTAAAGGCTTATGTCAAACTGAAAGAAGGATATTCGATTACGGCTGAGGAAATAAAACAGTACGGTAAGGAAAATCTTGCACCATATAAGGCACCTAAAGATGTCGAAATTCTCTCCGAGCTGCCAAAATCATCTGTAGGAAAACTACTCAGAAGAGTTTTAAGAGAAGAAGAATCAGCGAAAGTAAAAGCTTAATAGGAAAAGAGGGATAATGATGAGTATTACTAAACTATTCAGTTTACATGGAAAAACAGCCATTGTAACGGGTGGCGGACGAGGCTTAGGGCAGCAAATCGCTGAAGTGTATGCTGATGCAGGGGCAAATGTTGTGGTGTGTTCCAGGAATTTTGAAGCAACCGGCAATTAAGTGAAGCTCTCAAAGAAAAAGGGGTTCGTACCCTTGCATTTAAATGTGATGTGTCCAATCAAGAGAATATTCAACATGTCGTAGATGAAACGATGAAAGAATTTGGCCGGATTGATATTCTGGTCAATAATAGCGGTACAAGCTGGGGCGCACCTGCATTAGAAATGCCTCTTGATAAATGGGACAAGGTGATGGATATCAACCTTAAAGCTGTCTTCTTATTTTCTCAAGCTGTAGGAAAAATAATGGTGGAACAGCGTTCTGGTAAGATTATAAATATTGCCTCCATTGCCGGTATGGGCGGTCAGGACCCATTGGTGATGGATGCGATCGGTTATTCTACAAGCAAAGGTGCAGTCATTACGTTTACAAAAGATTTAGCCGTCAAATTGGCGCCTTATAATGTTCACGTTAATGCGATTGCGCCTGGATTTTTCCCTACAAAAATGGCAAAAGCTATATTGGATTATTCAGGGGAAAAAATCCTTGAGAGAACACCTGCGGGACGCTTTGGCTCAGACGACGATATGAAAGGACCTGCATTATTTTTAGCTTCTGATGCTTCTGACTATGTATTCGGGCATGTTCTTGCTGTTGACGGCGGAACAAGTGCCTCAGTTCAATAAGTAGCATGTTGAAATCCTGAACAATTAGACCTTTGAAGGTTTCTATAAAAAATGCCAGATCCATTGATCCGGTATTTTTCATAATTATTATTTTTTTATAAATTCTATCACTTTATAATTGACTAAATCGATTGCTTCTGCACATATATATGACCTGCCCCCGGGACAGTAAGAAATTGAGCATTTGGAATAATACGAGCAAGGGTGACTCCATTTTCATAAGGGACCAGTCGATCTTCATTTCCATGGATAACTAAAGTTGGAGCTTTGATTTGGCAGATTTCATCGTAGGTGTCATGAGCCATGCATGCTTGAAGCTGAAGCATGTAGGCATAGGGAAGAATAGGTATTTCAATTCTTTTTTGAATATCCTCCGCTATTAAATCCTTGTAATGATCGATAAATGATTGACTGTAAAGAATCGGTGCGGTCGCCCAGGCAATTTCCTCCGGTGTTGAATTAGTGGATGCTCTTGAAAGCATGAGCATTGAAACATCAGCTCTGGGTTGTACATGGTTTACTCCGCCGGAGGTTGTACAGCCTAATATAAGAGATCGGATACGCTCGGGATACTTTAGTGCTAACCTTTGGGCAATCATCCCACCCATGGAAATGCCATATACATGGGCGGAATCAACACCCGCTGCATCTAATACAGCATTTGCATCATCAGACATAAGCTCAATGGAATAAGGGGACTGGGGTTTACTGCTTAAACCGGTACCGCGATTATCAAAAACTATCACTTTAAAATGCTCACTGAGAGCAGGTAGAGTTCGAAACCATGACTTTGAATTAAGTGACAAACCCATAATTAATAGTAAGGGTTCACCATCACCGTGGACTTCATAATAAAGTTCAATTCCATTCGCATGGGCTATTGGCATATAAAACAACTCCTTTTTCTTCTGGATAATGTAAATTAAATGTTATTTGGTACAGGCAAAGAACACGATGCTGAATATTTTGTGAATTTCAAATTGACTTAAACTCTGAATTTCATTATGATTATAGCAACATACCATCTGGTTAGTTAAGAGGAATTTAAATGACATCCAAAGACAATGATCCGGTTACTTTTTATAAACATCTAGAAAAGAAATGGAATAAAAGCATCCATTCCTATACGAATAGCCAATCTTTCTCCATTGCCTTTGGTGAAGAGTTGGAAAATCATTTGGATCGGGTAATAATTCACAGAAAGTTCATAAATAGTTGGTTAAAGCGGTTCGACTTGGCGAATAAAGATGAAATAGCTGCCCTTGCATTAAGAAAAATAGATTGTGAGGAAAAACTGGACCATCTTGAAGATACAATCTACATGATCACCCAAAAGCAAAAAAGTAATCACATTAATTTAAAAAAGGTAAGAGAATCATTAGAAGAAATAGTATGTGAATTCGAACACACAGAAAGAAACTTCCGGTGTTACAAGATGAAAATACTGGAAAAAGAACTAGAGGATTTAAAACAATTTTTTCATAAACAAACTAATTTTGATATGGAGGAAAGAAACAATGACTGAAAAAAATGAGAAAGAAGCAGTGTTAGAAAATCAAGAATCCGAGGGTGTCCAAGAAGAGCAGCTATCAAGTTTCGAACTTATCTGGAAGCTTGGATTTGACGAATTAAATGCATGGGGTGAACGTTTAAATTACCGCGATGAAATCTTTTTAAATTCAGCTAGGAATTATGTTGAAAGAGTTAGGCATAATCAAGAAAATATTAAGGCAATCACAGAGCAATTCAGCAAAGAACTACGAGAGTGGGAAAAAGGTGCTCGCGAGGAGTTACTGATGTCAACAACAACTCTTCAGCATTTCTTCCCGATTAAGTCATATGAAGAAATTAATCGTGTTGTAGATGATATCCAAAAAAGAACAACTTTGCTTTTATTGAACCCTTTTCAAACTTTAACCAGCGGTCAAGGACTGGACAAGTATTTGGAAACGGTTGAAAAATATATTTCATTTAGAAAAAATGGCAGAGAGAAATATATTGATAGTGTTAAGAATACAACCAATGTGTTATATGAAAATCAAAAAATATTTGTGAATCTTTTCTCTAAACAAGTGAAAAATACGATTTTTCCATTTCAAAAATATATGAATAATAAATCAACTGAGACGACAAATTCATAAAATAGGGGTGGAACATAATGACAGATAAAAAAACATACGATCCATATGATTCTATTAAAAAGTATAGTGAATTGTGGGAAAAACAGATAAATGATTTTATTTTCCTTTTGACGAATAATAGCAATTTTGTCAAAATGGCCAACTTAGGTACGGAAGGACATTCTCGTTATTTTGAAAAACTAAGAAAAAATCAAGAATCGGTTGCCGGGTTACTTAATTTTCCTACTAAAAATGACGTTGCAAATGTAGCGAACTTAACTATTCAAGCAGAAGAGAAAATGGGAGCCTTAGAAGAACAAATTTGGGATCTTAAAGATTCTATGAAATCTCAAAGCAAAGAAATTGAAACTGTTGTGGATGTGTCCAAGGAAATTATTAAACTCACAAAACAGCTAAAAACAGAGTTATTGAAAACAAAAAAAGAGCTGGCAGATACAAAGGACTTACATGCAGAGCTTCAAGAAATGAAATTTGAGCTAATCAAATTAAATGATTTAAAAGATGAGTTCGAAATACTAAAAAGTCTCATAAAAAACGAGAAAGAAACAGAACAGGCATTAGTTGGAACAACCCAGTCAAAATAATTTTTGAATCGGAGGTAAAAATTAGATTGGGGTTCTCCGGGCTATGAAGACAAAAAAGTTGGCCTCGATACGTACATCGAAAAATATTTAAAACAGGCTGTTAAGCGGGCGATTCGCCATTCAGGAGCAGAAGAAATTACCTTAATCGGCTATTGCTTAGGCGGCACTATTGCTTCTATCTACGCCTCGATCACGGAAGAACCGATTAAAAATTTAATTGTCGCGACGGTTCCAATTGATTTCAAACCGTTTATCGGGCCGGATAAATGGGCAGAAGGCTTAAAAAATGGTGATTTTAACATTGACCGTTTTATTGATGTCTATGGGGTTGTCCCGCCTCAAATAGTGGAAGGGTTGTTTAGAGCAATAGGTGCGCCAATTTATTTCACAAACTATACCATGTTATTACATCGGGCACATGATCATCGTTATTTGGATAAGTGGCGTCGCATGAATAAATGGACGCTCGATCAAGTTCCTTTTGCCGGCGAGGCGTGTCGGCAAATAGCCAACGAGCTTTTTAAAGAGAACAAGCTGGTTAAAGGGGAATTGATGATTGGAAATAAAAAGGCTGACCTTAAAAATATTAAGGCAAACCTATTCGTTGTTTCAGGCTCCAGAGACAATTTAGTTTTAGAAGAACAAAGCAAGCCGATAATGGATTTAGTGTCCAGTAAGGATAAAACCTATATCACAGTTGAAGCTGGTCATGTCGGACTTGCCCTAACCGGTGTGTTCGCAGGAATTGTGGATAAATGGGTTTCAAGCCGTTCAAATTTGCTTTAATATCTTCGTGTAATAAAGTTCTGTACAAGATAATATAAATAATATTAAGCAATTGGGAGAGGGAAGGAAATACTCCTTCCCCCGCTAACTTGCTGTTTTGTGTTTATTTAAAAAGTCGCGAAGTACTTTATTGAATGAATCCTTTGCCTCCAGCTTAGCAATATGACCTGTATTTTTGAAGATGACAAATTCTGAGTGCCTGATCTGTTTATGCATTAAATACTGGATCCAAACAGGTGTGATGGAATCGTATTGGCCGCCAATGATTAAGGTTGGAATATTAATTTTAGGGAGTAAGGTTAAATTATTGACCTTAAAACAAGCTTCGGCTGATTTAAGATAATAGTCATGATTTGGCTTGTAAAATTTATAGAATTCTTCAAAGTTTGCCTTAGTCCAAGAATATAGACAGGCACGAGCCGCTTTTTCTATTTGGACATTAGGGGGATTCACCTCCGCCCGGGCTTTACGATAGTTTAAATATAGTTTTCCAAGGGTTTTCGGGACAAAATGAAAAGTACTGACGAGTATAAGTGAGCGACAAATCCCGGGAGCTTGACGGTAAATTTCTTGAGCAACCATTCCACCCATTGATAAGCCGCAAATGTGAGCGCTTTCAATGTGGAGTCTCTTTAATAAATTAATAACATCACTTGCAAAGTTTGGAATCGATATCTCCTCATTTGTTTTATGCTCTCCATGTCCCCGTAAATCAGGAATAATTAAGTCATAATGGTCCGCAAATACAAACTGATTATGCCAGCCTTCCTTCACTTCTCCAAGTCCATGAATAAAAACTAAAGGTTCACCGTCACCAAAACGTAAATAAGGAATTTCGGAGCAACTAGTTACTAATTCTCCCAAATTCGATCCCTCCTATTGATAAGATAATAACCATTATTTCCATGATTTATAAAGTGTAAAACATTTATAAAATTCTGACTAATTCATTATATAAACCCGCATGATTAAATATTACTCTTAGATGTAAATTACATATATCGATATGGAGAGTTAGGTGGTAACTTGATAATTTTTTCCATTGACAAATAAAATTTCAAGGAGTAAAGTGAAGTTGAAGCAAAAGGAAAATGATGTAGTTCAAAAGGAAATTCTCGTTAGGCGAGGCTTCTATACAAACATAGGCCACTGCCCGGAAACGTCGAAAGACGCCAATGGGTAGAACAGGTATTGCCGGATTAAGGCTCTACTTAAGGTGGCTGAGAAATTCTCTACGTTGTATAGTGCTGAAGCTAAACTAGGGGGATTATAAACATTACATTTTATTTGTGATGAAATCAAACCCCCGGTTTATCTGGTGGTTTTTTTGTTTTTTTCATATTTATAATCACCATAAAGTTTTCATGGAATAATATATTAATAGAATAAGGAGTGTGAGATTTGCGTGGATGGTTCCAGTAGTAGGCTGAGAAGAACGATTAATTTATTTGGAGTCAATAATACCCTACATTCCTCATCTGGAAGCTTCTGCGTAAATCGATGCTTCCGTTAAGAGGTTCTTCAGTGTTAATGGCTCCCATTACAATTGGGAGGTGTAGTGATGATGAAATTTAATCCTACTAAAAAAATCGCCGGTAAACAAAAACAAACTGATGAAGTTGTAAATATTCATGGGTTTGATATAGAACTGAATAAAGAGGATACAAAGAGAATCGATCGGCTGGTTGATAATTATGAAAAAAGCATTTTGTCACATTTAGATGATGAATATTTTCGTAAAACCACATGGTCCGATCGGATAGCCGACCGCATTTCTACTTTTGGAGGCAGCTGGAAGTTTATCATTTATTTTGGTATTTTCCTTGCTATTTGGATGATTTGGAACTCACTTGTTTTTACAAAGCATTTTGACAAACCGCCGTTTATCTTGCTAAATCTTATTCTCTCTTTTATTGCAGCATTTCAAGCGCCCGTTATCATGATGAGTCAAAATCGGCAGGCAGCACGAGATAAGCATGAATCAATTATCGATTTTGCAATCAACTACAAGGCTGAACAGGAAATTGATGGTATGCAAAGTCATCTCCATAAAATTGAAAATGAATTACTGACAATTAAACAATTGTTACAAGCAAAACAAATGGAAGATGATTCACAAGACGTATCAGAAAATCACTATGGTACGAAAAATATTATTTGAATCAAAAAAAGGAGCGCCCTTTTTGAAGGTGCTCCTTTTTTGTCTTTCCATTCCAAACCTTAGATATTAATTATAAGAAAGGTCGGCTGCAGGTACATAGTAACCATCCTCAACATCTAATATAAATTGTAAAATGTCTTCGGCAGCATGGGAATTTATAAATTCTCTTTGGCTATTGATTATGTTATTTAGTTTTTCACAATCATTTTCAAGTAATTTAGTGATTGTATTTTTAATATCGCTGATATCCTTACATACGACTCCTAAATTAGATTTTTCTGCGAAGGCGGGATTCCCTTCTTCCTGTCCGGGCAATGCACCTGTTATGATAATCGGCACATTGGCAGCGATAGCTTCAAACATTACATTCGGACTGCCTCTGGTAAAGGCGATATCAGAACTCAGCATAAGATCCTGAATATTTTTGGTGAATCCATAAATTTCAACTTTATTGCCATATTGACTTTTTAACGAATGCTCAAGCTTTGCTTTTAGTTTTGCATTTCTTCCTGCTACAATTTTCACAGTACAATCAAAATTATTCAGGAGATTTTCTGCGATAGTTTCCATATTCCCTACACCTTCACCACCGCTCATAATCAAGCATTTTAAAGGTGTACCCTTTTTATAGGTAACTTTCTTTTTTGTGTTTTTTTGAAAGAATCTGGAGCGTACAGGGAATCCTAAAACCTTTATGTTTTCAGCAGGGATTCCATATTCAAGACATTTCTCTCTTGCTTCAACAGTTGGACTTATAATATAATCAGCTCTTTTATCCGCCCAAAGTGGATAAATATTGACAAGATCTGCTATAAGGATAATAAAAGGTATTTTTATTTGTTGCTTCTCTAAAATATTTAAAATGGAGCCATTAAAATTTGGATGAACGGATAAAATGATATCTGGCTTTATTTCGTCCAGCAACTTTAAAAAATTATTTTTTATTAGCGATTCGATCATTGTATTTACAACAGAGGGTTTGATAGCGGAAAGATTCCACACCATCTTCCAAAGATTTTCTGCACTTCTAGTGATCGGACCATATGATTTACCGATATTCAGAAGAATCTGACCGCCAAGTGAAAAACCATCTACGACGTGTATGTTAACATCAGAATCGTCTTTTATTTTTTCAAATAAAGATTCTGTTATGCTTTTATGACCATGCCCTGTATTATCTGAGGAAATGATAAGTATATTTTTACCCATTTTACCAAGCCTTTCTTAAATACCTATTATATAATTATAACAAAATAAATGCACTTTGAAGACAGGTATATTTATTGTTAATACATTTTTAAGATTTAGCAATAAATAATTTCGTTATCCATGAAAAAAATAACAACATAAACATTTTCTAATAAAGGAGTTTAAATCATTTTTGAAAAAAAATAATCTAAAAATCATTTATACCATATTTGTTTTTATTGCACTAGCTGCCTTTGATAATATAATAATTGGGCTATTTCCGCCACTATTTCAAAATATTTCAAAGGATTTACATGTAAATATAGCTAAAATGGGTACAGTTTCAGCGGCTAATATTTTAGTAACAGCCCTATCATCGGTTTTTTGGGGATATCTTTCAGGGAAATTTAAAAGAAAAAAACTTATCATCATTGGAACGATCATATGGGTTGTATCTGTATTTTTAACGGCTATGAGTAAAAATTATTTGCAGCTGTTAATTTTTCAAATCATTACGGGTGTTGGCTTAGGTTGTATTGCATCAATCGGGTTTAGTGTACTAACGGATACCATCCCCTATCGAATGCGCGGAATGATTTTAAGCCTATGGGGTATGACACAGGGCTTGGGAGGTATTGCAGGCTCTCTCATGGCTTCTTTAATAGCTACGAGAACGAGTTGGAGATTCCCTTTTGAAATCGTAGGAATTATTGGCTTCTTTTTAATCGTGCTTTATCTTTTTGTAGATGAGCCCAAAAGAGGGGAATCCGATCCTGAACTGAAAGGAATTATTGGTAATGGACAATCATACAACTATATGATTGAATCAAAGCATATCTTATCGCTTGTTTTAAAACGGAGTAATTTACTTTTATTTTTACAAGCCTTTTTTATGAATATAACGACAGGGAGCCTCATTTGGGTTCCAACCCTATATATTTACAAAATTGAACAGCAAGGCTACGGTTTGAACACGGCTATGATAGCATCGGGTTATCTTTATGCGATTTTTCAGGTTGGAGGGATGACCTCAGTTTATTTTGGACATCTCGGTGATCGCTTGCAAAAGAAAACCTATAAAGGAAGAGCATATTTAACGGCGCTGTTTGTTTTTCTTACGATGCCGCTATACATATTTATGTTTATCGTGCCTATGACAGATCTATCCCTGCCAAAGGATAATAATGCGTTATTCATTTTATGGACTTTATTAAAACAAATAATTGTGAACCCGTGGATTCTATTATTGTTTATCCTATCGTTTTTTGCATCGGCGGCTCAATCTGCGAACACCCCAAATTGGCTGGCACTGATAACGGATGTAAATCTGCCTGAGCATCGGGGAACAGCCTTTAGTGTCGCGAATCTGTCTAATAGTTTTGGCAAAACAATTGGAAATGTGGGCGTTGGATTTTTGCTTGGCATCATATCGAGTCATTCGAAGGAACCTTATAGCTATATAATCACCTTATCTATACTGCAAATCTTTCTTATTCCTTCAGCGTTCTGTTATTTGAAAATGGCCAAAAATAATGTTTCAGATATAATTAAGGTTAAGCAGACGCTCAAGAAAAGAGCTGAAAATAAGTAGTACTGACTTTTATTTAAAAAAGTAGCATTAATGCTGAAAAAGAGGTTTCGGTAATGATAAAAAAATATCTGACGTTCCAAAAAAATAATGGTATTGCTCCATATATTTGGACTGTCCTTTGTATTTTACCGTTTTATTTTATTTTCCAATCTTCCTCAATTATTAAAATAGTTGTTGGGATATTACTAACGGTTTTATTTTTTGTCTTTTATCGAATTGCCTTTATTTCCAAAGGTTGGCCTGTTTATTTGTGGACGATGATTCTGATCGGAATATCGATTACTTCGACGAGTCTTTTCAACTATGTTTATTTTGCCTTTTTCCTAGCTTACTTTATAGGGAATATAAAGGACCGAATTGCCTTTTATACATTATATTTTATTCATTTATTTAGCACGTCTGCGTCGATCAACTATAATATTGTCCGGCAGAATGACCAGTTCTTAGCACAATTACCCTTTATCATCATCATTTGGATTAGTGTTATTTTACTCCCTTTTAACATCTATAATCGTAAAGAGCGAGGACAGCTCGAGGAAAAGCTTGAGGATGCCAACAAGAGAATCTCTGAGCTTAGTAAGTTGGAGGAACGTCAACGGATTGCCCGGGACCTCCATGACACTTTGGGACAAAAACTCTCAATGATAGGTCTTAAAAGTGATTTAGCAAGGAAATTAATTTACAAAGACCCTGAGCAAGCCCGTTGTGAATTGAAAGATGTTCAGCAGACGGCGAGGACTGCCCTAAGTGAAGTCAGAAAATTGGTATCTTCGATGCGCGGGATTCGTTTGAATGAGGAGATTGGCCGGGTAAAGCAAATCATTAAGGCAGCACAGATAGAATTTGAATGTGATGAGGATTTTTCACTTACGAATGTTTCACTCCTAACCGAGAATATCCTTAGTATGTGTTTAAAAGAGGCTGTAACCAATGTCGTAAAACATAGTGGGGCCACTTACTGTTATCTTTCCATAGAACAATCATGGAAAGAAATTGTTATGATTATCAGAGATAATGGGGTCTTTAAGGGAACGAAAGAAACTGTGACTGAGGGACACGGTTTGATTGGAATGAAAGAACGGTTGGAATTTATAAATGGGAGTTTGGAGCTCGTATCAAAAGAAGGAACAACCTTAACGATCAGAGTGCCAAACGATGTAAAACCTACTTAAAAAGGGGGGAGCAAAATTGATTACAATTATCATTGCTGAGGACCAAAAAATGCTGTTGGGGGCATTTGGCTCCCTGCTTAATTTGGAAGAGGATATGGAAGTAGTGGGAAAGGCGGCGAATGGTGAAGAAGCTGTAGCTCTTGTAAAGAAATACCGCCCCGATGTTTGCATCATGGATATCGAGATGCCCGGAAAGAGTGGACTTGAAGCAGCAGAAGAACTTAAAGGTCTAGGCTGTAAGGTAATTATATTAACAACCTTTGCTCGCTCCGGGTATTTTCAACGTGCCTTAAAAGCCGGTGTTAGCGGTTATTTATTGAAGGACAGCCCAAGTGAAGAATTAGCCGGCTCTATCCGCAGTGTAATGGCTGGCAGACGAATTTATGCGCCTGAGCTGATGGATGATGTTTATGGTGAAGAAAATCCTCTTACAGATCGTGAAAAAGAAGTTTTAGGACTTGTTGCTGACGGAAAGAATACACAAGAAATTGCTGAACAGCTAAGCATTAAGACGGGAACGGTTAGAAACTATATTTCAACCATATTGGATAAACTTGATGTGAAAAACCGAATCGAAGCCATCACCCAATCAAAAGAAAAGGGCTGGTTTAAATAAAATAACGGTACATGTGCTCTTTAATGTCATAGCAACGCATTAATCATGCGTAACACTTAAAAGCGCCGGAGGCATTATCCTCCGGCGCTTTTAAGTGTTAAACTCTCATTATTCAAAATTTATATCGATTTGCAGGATTTCTGATCTGCTTCCTAAGCGGATTGGGGGTCCCCAGAAGCCAAAGCCGGATGAAACAAAGGCGTGAAGCTGTTCTTTTTTTAAATATCCCCAATCCAATTCAAACATTTTTTTTGTAATGAGATGGTTAGGTGCCAGTTGACCTCTATGGGTATGTCCGGAGAGTAGGACATCAACCCCGTTTTCTTGAGCCTGTTTCAACTCAGAAGGTTGGTGGTCCATTGCGATAATGGGGTAAGAGCTGTCCCGATCTGAAAGTAAGTCGGCAAATGTCTTTCTCCCTTTATCGGTTTTGTCTTTTCTTCCAAGTAATTGAAAGCTATCTTCAATCATCACCATTTCATCCATTAGAATTTTTATATTAATCTTTTTCATTTGCTCGATAAATTGAGGAATTTGTCCCCCGTAATATTCATGATTACCCAAGACTCCAAAAACACCAAGGGGAGCGCTAAGCTCGCTCATGATTGCCCCCATATTCTTTTGAATGAACGGTTCGGGGTCATCATCGATGATATCACCGGGCAAAAGAATCAAATCCGGTTTTATTCTTTCGATTTTCTCCACTAATCTTTTTAAGTGCGATACCCCCGATAGTCTTCCGAAATGCATATCTGAAGCAACTGCAATTCTGAGAGCGTTTCTATTTCCATGTTTTCTCGGAACATTGATTTTAAAATTTCTGATGACAGGGCTATAGGCATTGAATAATCCAAATCCGAAAATAGCAGCAAGTAAAACTAGCACAGACAATCCTACCATCAAATAAGAAGTCCGGGATAATGTCCCATGTGACATTTTTAAAATGAGAATACTAATATCAGCAAGCGGAAATAGAATCAAAGCATATTGGAAAAAACCAAACCAGATTGAACCAATGGTACTGAAAAATTCCAAAAGTCTTGATAAACGCCCTATTACAAATGAATAGGAAAGCAAAACATACATAAAGCTAAAGAAAAATATATGATTTATTCCAAAAGAAATTCTCAGCCACATCCACATATTCCAGCCGATATAAAAGAGCAAGCCGTTGAATAAAACCAACATCAATAAAAGCTGAATTAGTCTTTTAAATCTATTCATCTAGTTTTTTCTCCCTTTGGTAAAAATCTTACTTTAGATTTTATCACAATGGTTTCGATACGCCTAAAAGAGAGCACCTGTTTAAAAATTTATTTTTGGATTTTTTTTACAAGGAATTGTCTGCGAAAAAGTCGAAATATTTACTTTAGCAAATTTTTTGAACGGAATCGTTTCCTAATTCGTAAAAAATATAGATTAATGGTTTTAGGGGGAATATTGTGACGAATATTATTGAGGCAGTTCATGTAAATAAAAATTTTAACGGTCGTTCCATTTTATCCGATGTTTCTTTTTCGATTAAAGAAGGAAGTATAAATGGTTTGCTTGGCCCTAATGGAGCCGGGAAAACGACGATGATTCGATTATTAAATGGAGTCATCAATCCTAACAGCGGTACGATGAAAGTCATGGGTTATGACCCTAAATCAGAAGGTGATGAAATTAGAAAACGGGCAGGGATTGTGACCGAAAGTGCAGCCCTTTATCATGACATGAGCGCGTGGGACAATCTTGTCTTTTTTTCAAAAATATATAATGCCTATGATCCAAAAAGAATCTCATATTTGCTTGATCAGTTTGGTATGAACGATAAAAAAGATCAATTAATAGGAACGTTTTCAACTGGGATGAAGAAAAGAATTACGTTGGCAAAGGCATTGTTACATAAGCCAAGTCTATTGTTTTTGGATGAACCGACAAATGGATTGGATCCGGAGGGAATCAATGATGTGATTCATTACTTAAGTAGAGTAAATGCTGAAGAAAAGGTAACAATTGTCATTTGTTCTCATGTGTTGCATCAGCTGGAAACGATTTGTGATTCATTCCTCTTTTTGAAAAATGGCAGAATCATCGAAGAAGGAACAAGAAGCGAACTGGAGGATAAATACTTAAAAGAAATTAAATTATTAGTGGAAACAGGGCTAAAACCGGAGAATCGCCAAACATATATGGGTCATGTTTATGAAAGAAAAGAGGCAGATCAACTTGAATTTACTTTAGGGTCAAAAGAGGATATTACCCCCTTATTAAGTGGAATTCTTAACGAATCGTGGGTCCATTCCTGTGAAATTACGAATAGAAGTCTTGAGGCACTTTACTTCAAGATTCGAGGTGAGGATCATGAATAAAAGAATCATTACCGCCATTGCTCAAAAAGATCTAAAAGCGACATTTTCATCAAAAAAAATTTGGGTTCCGATGATTATTCTTCCTTTGGTGATCTGTATTCTTTTTCCAGCTATATTTGCCTATATCGGCCTACATACTGAATTGATTGGGCATTCCTCGAAAGATTTAGAAAAACCTATAAATGCATTTATAAAAAGCTTTCCAAACGATGATATGAGAAATACGCTTGCCTCATTGCCGACACTGGGATATAAATCAGTTTATTTTTTCTTAAACTTTATGATGATCCCGTTTTTTTTAATGGTTGCCATCGTAAATTCACTTGTTACGTCCGCTAACAGTTTTGCCGGAGAAAAAGAAAGAAACACGTTAGAAACATTGTTATTTGCTCCGATCTCAGTATTTGATTTGTTTTTGGGTAAAGTTATTGCTTCATTCATCCCATCCTTCCTGATAACCCTTGGTGCATTTTTAATGAATAGTGTTATTGTTAATTTGATTGCTTTTCCTTATTTTAAGGAATTATTATTTTTAAATTCGACGTGGCTATTACTAATATTTTGGGTGATCCCTGCGCTTGTTATATTTAATATTATCCTTAATGTATTAGTGTCAGCTAAAGTAAAATCATTTCAAGAGGCGCAGCAGTTTGGCGGTATTATGGTTTTACCTGTCGTTGGCATCATCATAAGTCAGGCAAGTGGACTGTTTTTCTTGAGTTCGCTGACATTATTCTTGATTGGCGTAGGATTACTGGCTGCCAATGCTTTTTTAGTAAAAGTAATAACAAAATTCAATCAGAGAAACACCTTGTTTGAAAGCCAAATTCATTAATCAAAAAAAGCTGTTTTTTAATAGTGAACTCAAAGCTTGTAAGCGGGAAAACTTGTATTAATCCGAAAGTTCCTTTACTATGACTGTTATTAAGATGAGTAAAAGAGGTAGGGAAAATGAAATCACTTGTTTTTGAAAAGTTTGGCGGACCGGAAGTACTACATTATAAAGAAATACCTGATCCAACGATTAAAGAAAATGAAATATTGGTAAGAATGAAAGCCATTGGCTTGAATTTCGCGGATGTATATAGAAGGAAAGGGAATTATCATCTGGCCGGTGAACCGCCATATATTTTGGGCTATGAAGGAGCAGGAATTGTAGAACAGGTAGGAGAAGACGTGACAAACGTGAAAGTGGGAGACCATATTGGTTTTGCAGATGTTCCTTTTGCCAATGCAGAGTTAGTTGCAGTTCCTATGAATAAGGCAATCCCAATACCTTCAGAAATATCCTTTGAAACGGCCTCTTCTATATTGCTGCAAGGACTGACTGCACATTATTTAACGAAAGATAGTTATCGGATTAAGGAAGGTGACTTTGTTTTAGTCCACGCTGCAGCCGGAGGGGTTGGGCAACTACTTGTCCAAATAACGAAGCTGCTTGGCGGGAAGGTTATCGGTTTAACTTCTTCAAAAGAAAAGGCTGAGGTTAGTAAAACAGTTGGAGCAGATTTTGTGTTTTTATATGATGAACCTTGGCAGGAAAAGGTAAAGGAAGTAACCAATAATGTTGGTGCGGATGTCGTTTATGAATCAGTAGGTTCAACTTTGGAAGAAAGCTTTAAGGCAACTAGAATTGGAGGAACGGTGGTATTTTATGGGATGGCCGGCGGTGATCCTGCTCCTGTCGATCCACGAATGTTGATGGATACTTCCCGAACACTTACCGGCGGCGACCTTTGGAATGTTCTTACTTCCTTTGAAGAAAGAGCGATTCGCTCAAAACAATTGTTTGAGTGGATTATCGCAGGAAAGCTAAAAGTGCAAGCTCCTGTTTCATTTCGATTAAAAGATGGTACGGAAGCACACATATTACTTGAAAGCCGAAAAAGTACAGGGAAAATTTTATTAATTCCATAATGTACTAACAGGAGGTGCTGTGCACCACGTAAGGACAAGTGTCTTTTTGTGGTGTACAGCACCTTAACTAACTTCTAAAAAGCTTTTTATATGTTTGTACACTTCCCTTGGACGTTCTTCAGGAAGTGCGTGACCCGATTCTTTTAAAACGATTAGCTCAGAATTAACCAGGTCCCTGTTAAGTCTCTCTCCAATGTGAACAGGCAATGACTTATCATGCTCTCCCCAAATTAATAAACAGGGTGTTTTTATATTGTTAAGTACCTTAGACGGAAGGTCTCCTTCACGATGACGGATCATTCTTGTGAGGGCAACGAAAATCTCATCCTGTAAAAAAGGCTGCAAATATCCATTTATCATTTCATCATTTATTAATGAATGATTATAAAGGGTATCCTGAAGGTTCTTTTTCACTCCGGTACGTGCCAGCCAAAATTTCACAAACAGATGAAAAAACGGCAGGTAGCTTGTAATGATAAGCGGCATCCTTGATTTTTTCAGATAGGAGGAACTGCAAAGTAAGATGGCATTGTCGGCAAGTTCGGGCATAAGGTGAAGAATATTAAGTACAACCTGTCCACCCATGGAATGTCCTAGGAAAGTGAGTTTTTTTAAGCCGAAAAACTCAATTAACTTGATGACGGTTTGGGCCAAATTTTTATAGGAGTACTCGTAGCGATGGGATTTGTCGCTTTTTCCAAATGGCGGGAGGTCTACAGACAACACTTGATAATCTTGGTTTAAAAGCGGTATTAAATGGCGAAACGTGAAGCTTGAAGAAAGAAATCCATGTAATAAGATTACGGTTTTTGCTGACGTTTTGTTAGGATAAAATTCATAATAAACATTAATGTCATTTATCGGCTGATGTCCGGTTAAAACGGCCTGCTTCACTAATTCCTTCCTCCTTATTTCCTCTGCAATTTTTTAAATTAATGTTCCCCGGATTTGGTTACTTCACAACAAATTGATAAAAATTTTTTACAAAAAAACCTTTGTTCTCAACTTGTCCTTCACAGGCGGACAAATGTATTTTAGGGGTGTCAGGCACCAGTTTCTTTTTTGAAATTTTCGAAATAAAATATTTGAATTTTTAGAAAACTATTAGTATAATAATAAAAAACTAAAGGAGTTGATTTCCAGATGGAAAAGAAATTATTAAATTCACCACAGCACATGGATGAGGGTCAGGATTCTTTAATTGCAGAAATGGTGTTAAATAAAGCTCTGCTCGATTTCCGCAGAGATAAAATCCGTCAGGAAATCGACATGACATTACTGGAAGGAAACAAGGAGAAGTTTCTTCAGTTGACAGAAGAGTTAAAGAAAATTTCTTAATACAAATACAAACTTAGAAAATTGGCCCGATTCATTTTGAATTCGGGCTTATTCTTTTTTATGATAAGGGAAAAGGAGTTTTAGCGATTGAAAGAGACAATCATTGAGGAAATAAAAAAAATTGAGAAGCAATACCAAGTTAAAGTGTGTTATGCAGTGGAATCAGGAAGCAGGGCATGGGGATTTCCTTCAAAGGAAAGTGATTACGATGTACGTTTTATTTATGTGCATCAAAGGGATTGGTATTTGTCTATTGAACAAAAAAAAGATGTTATTGAACTCCCTATCAACAATCTCCTTGATATAAATGGATGGGAATTGCGGAAAGCACTTCGCCTCTTTAATAAATCCAATCCTCCGCTGATGGAATGGCTACATTCGGGAATAGTCTATTACCAAGCTTTTTCTTTAGTGGAGAAAATGAAATCAATTCAAGACCAAATATTTTTACCAGGGTCAGCACTTTATCACTACTTAAATATGACCAAGAGAAATTATCGTGATTATCTCCAAGGAGATCACGTTAAAATTAAGAAGTATTTTTATGTCCTTCGTCCCATATTGGCCTGCAACTGGATTGAACGCTACAATACGATTCCACCTGTAAAATTTCAAGAATTGGTCGAAGAGATTCTTGAAAATGGAGTTCTTAAACAAGAAATTCTCACCTTATTAAAAAGGAAAATCAATGGTGAAGAGCTCTACTTAGGACCAAAGCTCACAATTATTAACGATTATGTGGAGGAAGAAATCAGCCGAATGGAGGAATATGCAAAAACAATCATGATTTCAAAAACAGATATTACCCCGCAATTAGATATTCTTTTCAGAACGACACTTGACGAGGCTTGGGATTGAACAAAAAAAGGAAAAAAGGCCGTTCCATTTGGACGACCTTTTCTTTATAAGATTTATTAACTTGTTAAAAAGACCACACTATTTTTCCTCCTTAAATCTCCCAGATGCGAATTTAATATATTGCACCTATTGAAAGTTAATATCTAAAAAAATGATTGACATAAACCTTAAAAAATATTACGATACAATTCGTAACAATTCCGATTTGAAATAACATCAAACTCTGAATCTAAGAATATAACTTTGAATATTAAATCGTAATAATTCCAATTTAAAGTTTTAAATGGAGGCGAATGGAATAGTGAAAAGACTTTTAGCATTAATGCTTTTTTTTCTATTAATAGCAAGCGGCTGCTCTAATGCCAGTCAGGTGAACGGTAAAACAGAAAGCTCGGGATCGAAAAAATTGCAAATTGTTACTACTTTTTATCCGATGTATTTTTTTACAAAACAAGTTGCAGGGAACTCGGCAAATGTTGATCTATTGATCCCGAATGGTGTTGAACCGCATGATTGGGAACCAACGGCAAAGGATATGGCCAGTATTCAAGATGCTGATGTATTCATTTATAACAGCCAATACTTTGAGACTTGGGCTCAAAAGGTGTTAAAAAGTATTGATCAATCCCATTTAAAGGTCCTTGAAGCCTCTCAAGGTATCAACCTTATGGATGGTACATCTGAAGAAGAGAATGGTTCTCAGGCTTCGAAAGATCCGCATGTATGGCTATCACCGGTGTTAGCAGCAAAAGAGATTGACAACATTGCAAAGGCTTTAGAGCAAAAGGACCCAAAAAATAAACAACAATATGAACAAAATGCCAACAAAACAAAAGCAAAGCTTGCTGATTTAGATCGTTTATATAAGGAAAACATTGATAAGGCTAAGCGAAAGGAATTTGTTACTCAACATGCCGCTTTCGGCTATATGGCGAAGCAATATGGTTTAACACAGATTCCAATCGCCGGACTTTCTCCTGATGTGGAACCGACATTGGGGAAATTAGCTGAATTAGCCGACTTAACAAAGAAAAAGAATATAAAAATTATTTATTTTGAAGGATTAACTTCTTCAAAAGTGGCGCAAACATTAGCCAATGAAATTGGTGCTCAAACAGAAGTCTTAAATCCGCTTGAAGGTTTAACGAAAGAAGAGCAAAAGCAAGGATTAGACTATTTTGGAGTAATGAAAAAGAATTTAGAGTCACTAAAAAAGTCTATTAATGAATAAAATCTAATTTTTATTTTAGAAGAAATAAAAGTTGAAAGAATGATAAATTTACAAAAATGAGAGATAAAATAGAATAAAGTTACTTCTATCTAGTAATAGTTTTGCATAACTATTTACTAGAAGGAGGTAACGTTAAATGAAAAAAAATAACCAATATAGTTTAATCGTACAGGTCAATGGAGCAGTGCTTTCCGTTATCTTTGTTTTTTTATTAATTGCGGGAATGACCACTTTTCTTTCGGTAAAAATGTCCTCTGAATCAGTGGGTCAGATTCTTGAAACATCTGATTTAAATAAATTATTTTTGTATTTCTTTGGAACAGAAAATAAATATTTTATCCAAAATAACAAAGATATTAAGGATATTCCATTAACAAAAGTCGGTTTTCAAATTGCGACCAATATAAAAATAAATGATGTTAAATCGTTTTTTGAAAGAGAGTTACCGGGATTTTCAGAATTCAATACAAATATTCAAGTTGCGGGTCAAGGCACCGACATTACGAATGTGCCAATTGAATCCGCTCCGCCAATGGAAACCCTATTAAAAGAAAGAGAAGTAGCCCAAAACGCAGGAAAGAATAACAATTCAAACCAAACAGGCTCAACTATACCGCCCGGCCAAACGACAGACGGAAAGAAAGTTGTTTATATTTATCATACACATAGCTGGGAGTCCTATTTACCATTATTGCAGCAAGTTTCATCTTCATCACCCGATGATGCTGTTAGTTCCAATAACGGTGCAAACGTAGTTGAAGTTGGTGATATGTTAGCCAAAGACTTAGCTGCAAAAGGAATTGGCTCGGAGCATAGTACGATAGATGCCACCGAAAAGCTTCATGAAAAAGGTTGGAATTATAATAATGCATATCAATATTCAAGGGGCCTTGTGCAGGAAGCCATTGCCAGTGATCAGGATTTAAAATTCACGATAGATATTCATAGGGATTCCCAAAGAAAGAACATAACGACAACAACGATTAATAATAAAAGTTATGCCAGGTTGGATTTTATTGTCGGAGAAGCCAATCCGAATTTTAAACAGAATTTACAGCTTGCCAAAGACCTCCATGCCGCAGTAGAAAAAAAATATCCCGGATTAAGTAGAGGGATATTCTCAAAAAGTAAAAGTTTAGGGAATGGAGTGTATAATCAAGACCTTTCACCAAGAGCGATCTTAATTGAAGTAGGTGGGGTTGACAATAATTTAGATGAACTGCAAAATGCGATGGATGCATTTGCGGATGTCTTTAGTGAATACTATTGGGAAAAGAAAAATGCTAAAGCGTTTTAATATACTAAATGAAAATTATTATTGGAGGGCGCTATTTAAGGGTAGCGTCTTTTTTTATATCTTTCACGATAAAAATAAAAAATGATGCTAAAAAAGAAAGTAGATGTGTTTCTATTTGTGAAAAAATGTTACTTTTCAACATTTTTTCACAAAATGTTCATATTATTGTATTGTTAACGGTTATTTTATTAATTAAGCTAAATGTAGTAGAAAGTAATTTGAAATGATAAAGGAGGACTACATGTTACCGATTGAACGCCGACAGCAAATTGTGACCTGGTTGAACAAAGAAGGTTCAATTTCAATAACAGAAATCAGCAAGCGTTTAAATGTATCAGAAATGACCGTATACCGTGATATAAAACCCTTGTTGGAGGAAAGCAAAATCATTAAAACATCAGGCGGCATTTCCTTAGCGCCAGCACCGGTTATCGGCGTTTCTGCACATGCATGTACATATTGTTTAAAGGAGTCAAATAACCGCCATCCGGTTCAAATCATAACTAATGATTTAAGGGTAGAGCAATTATGCTGCCCGCATTGTGGAATACTACGATATAAGGATATTGAAAAGGATGTTTCACAAATTATTTGCCGTGATTTTCTTCACAACTCCACGATCAGCGCGAAAATGGCTTATTTCTTAATGGATGCCGATTTTCAATTGAATTGCTGTCAACCACAGGTTTTAACATTTGAATCCATAAAGCATGCGGAACAATTTCAAAAGGGGTTTGGCGGAACTGTATTGCGGTTTGATGAAGCAGTTGAAGAAATCCGGAAAAGAATGAAGGGCGAATCGGGTTGCCATTGTAAAAACTGAAATTTATCAAAAGAGGGAGTGATGGATTGAATATAAAAAAGAAAAGCAGCATCTTTGTGTTAATTTTATACCTTTTTCTTTTTTTATTTCCATCTGTTTCGTCTGCTCATGCGTATATCTTAAAGTCTGCACCATTTGAAAATGAGATATTAAAATCGTCTCCGCTGAAGGTAACAATTCAGTTTGACGAATCTATTCAGCCTGTTTTTAACTCACTTCAAGTATACGACTCAAAGGGAAATCAAATAGATCAAAAAAACGGTCATATTAATTCCAAAAATTCATCTATTCTAGAAGCAGATTTAAAGAAAAATTTGCCGAAAGGTACGTATCGGATTCAATGGAAAGTGGTTTCGAATGATGGGCACCCCGTTCAGGGAGTTATTCCCTTTCAAATTGGAGGGGGGAGCAAGGTTCATAGCTCAACCACGTTACCTGCCGGAACGCAAGGCTATACTCCCCATGGAGATCTTATTTTCATTCGGTGGTTCCAATATTTAAGTAATGCATGTTTTGTTGGGATGCTTTTTTTGTACCTATTGGTATTGCCAAAGGAATTGCGGAAAAATCCTTTATTTAAAACTATCTTCATTAGGATTATATGGCTCTCATACTTCTTTTTACTAGTTAGTATCATTTTAAGTTTACCATTACAGGCCGTGATAGAATCCGGCACAGCATGGAGTAAAGTGCTTCACACGCAAACATTAAGTGATATCATTTCAAATACTTTGTTTGGACATACATGGATTATCCAAATGGTCATCCTGTTTACACTTGCCGTATCAAATAATCTTTTAAGTCTCAATCGAATCACTAAACTAATTGGACAATGGCTTTGTTTTTCTTTAGGAATAGGATTGTTGCTTACAAAAGCTTTAACCGGCCACGCTTCTTCAACAACTAATAAAATTCTATCGATCTCAATGGATTTCTTTCATTTATTTGCTGCGTCCATTTGGATTGGAAGTTTGATTGGCATTGTTGCATTACTGCCATTGCGAAAAAATATCGAGACGAACCAATTATACTTTAAACTAATTCAGAGGTTTTCCAAATGGGGAATCATACTTGTTCTGCTTTTATCCTTTACGGGTGTTTTCTCCAGTTTTACATTCATTCCTAACCTTCCTTCGCTGATACATACGAATTATGGAAGAGTACTGTTGAGTAAGGTGGTATTGCTTTTCTTGATGCTAATACTTGCCGCGGTCAATTTTGTTAAAGGAAAAAGAGGGAAAGAAAAAGAGCTAAAAACTTCTCTTATTGGGGAGTTAGCAATAGGGGTCGTCGTTTTGATGCTTTCTGTAATTCTAACGAATTTGCCGACAGCGATTTCCTCTCCCGGGCCGTTTTACGAAACAAAAACAGTAAATGGAAATATCGTTTCTTTAAAAGTAACACCAAACATTATCGGCGAAAATGTCTTTACGGTGGCTTTAAAAAATAGTAAAGGTCAACCATTGAAAAGCGTTGAGCAGGTAACCCTTACTTTTACCTCACTTGAAATGGGTATGGGGGATGCTTCAGTAAGATTGCCAAAATCCTCAAAGGGCCTTTACGAAGTAAAGGGCATGCATTTCAATATGGCAGGCCGCTGGAACGTTCATATTCATATCCTGACGACTACCCTTGATAATATCGATACAGATTTCCGCTGTATTGTAGGAAGTCAATAATACACTTAATCGAGGAGAATTCAAATGAAAAATATGATAAAAAAGCTCACAAAAATTTTTATTCCAACCGTTATTAGCCTATTTTTCTTTTCAAGTATTGCCAGCGCACATGTTACGGTAGCGCCTAAAACATCATCAACAGGGGCATGGGAAACGTACACCTTAAAAGTACCGGTAGAAAAGGATGTTCCAACGACAAAAGTTACAGTGAAGGTACCATCAGGACTGGAAATTGAATCTTATCAGCCGGTTCCAGGCTGGAATTACACCACTGAAAAAGATTCAAGCGGGAAAGTAATTACGTTTACATTTGAAGCAACTGGAGCCGGGATTCTTCCTGGGCAATTCCAACAATTCGTATTTGTCGCTAAAAACCCTAATCAGGCAACAAAAGCTGCTTGGGATGCTTATCAATATTACAAAGATGGAAGTGTCGTTGAATGGACAGGGGATGAAACAGCTAAAACACCTCATTCCATTACGGATATCGTGAAAGCTGCATCAACCGATCAACATAATATGCAGAATATGACTAAGACAACAGAAAAGGCTAGTAAGAAAGATGTAACCCAATCGACTAGCTCACTTCCTACTATTTTATCTGTAGTTGCCGTTTTATTATCATTAATAGCCCTACTTATGTCATTCCGAAAAAAATAATATATCTATTTGAAATAGCAGAGGGTAGAATTTCTATCTTCTGTTTTTTTTATAAGGATTTCTTAAGGTTAGTCATAAAGTTTTTGTCATTTTTCATATGAATCATGAGATATAAAATAAGGGAGGGAAGGGGGAGGGAACACAAATGAAAAATAAATTATCCTACTTATTAGGCTCAATGATAAGCAATTTCGGAGATGGAATTCAACAAATTGCAATTATATGGTATATATACCATTTAACCGGCCAAGCTTTATCGATTGGATTCATGATTGCCATCTATTATTTGCCAAGTATACTCATAACTCCATTTGTTGCTGTGTATGTCGACCATCATAAATCGAAAAATATTGTCGTCACAACTGATATCCTTCGGTTTTTAATTGTTTTAGGTATGTCAACGCTAATCTTTTTTAAGACTGAATCAATCTTACTTGTTTATTTTCTACAATTTTTATTAGCCATCTGTTATACCGTTTACAAACCGGCTGAACAGTCATTTATTAAAGAATCCTTCTCCGATAAGGATATCCCCTTTGTGATTTCCAAATCATCTTCCCTTAATGAAGTTGCTGTTATTGCAGGTTCAGCGGTTTCCGGGGTCTTTTTAATCAAGCTATCATTATTTTCCGGATTTTTTATAAATTCATTAACCTTTTTAATCGCGGGATTATTTTTTTTTCAGGTGATACGTCTAAATGAGAAAAAGGTAAATCACACAAAAATAAACTATATTTCTGAATTGGTTTCTGGTTGTCATTTTATTAACAAAACGGCTGGAATGAAATATCTCCTCTTCCTATCGATATTAAATAGTATTAGTATTCAAATGACGACGACGATTTTGCTGCCGCTTGCTGAAATTTTTAAAGGGAGAAGCGGTCTTTATTCCTTATTCGATATTTCCTTTGCTGTTGGCGGGATCATTTCGGGAATGATTGTAACTTTCTTTCTAAGGCACTTTAAACAAAAAAGCATCATTTTTACCATGACGGGCATGGCAATCTCCTCATTATTGTTATATTTTAATCGAATGGATTTAATAGCTGCCACTTTCATTTTTTTACTGGGACTGTTTACAATGTCACATTTAATTATTACCCAAACATTAATTCAATTGAATTCAACGAAAGAATATATCGCTAGAGTGGTTGGCCTAAGGACGATACTCGCTTCAATGGTTAAAATTACTTCTGCTCTCACAACCGGAATACTCATCTCTAAAGTAGGCGTGTTCAATAACTTTCTATTCTTTACAGCAATCTTATTCGTCAGCTTCTTCACTCTGAAAGGTTTAAAAAATGTCCATTTGTCACAAGAATTAACGTAATAAAATCAAATGCATTTAAAAAATTCAGGAAAAATTGGTTATTCCCCGGTTTTTATTTTTTACAAACAGTGGATTTCCAAAATTAAAATCAAATTTTATTAAACTAAAAAATTTTGTTAAAATAATTTTGAATTATTATTTTATATAAAAAAGAATGAATTTTCTAAGAGATAATTAAAAATGAAAAATTGAGGAGCGTGTCTATGAATCTCTTTGCATCGAATAAAGTCCAAAAATTGACTGCCAGTATCTTTCAAGAGGTGGCTGACCGGAAACAAGAAGCAATAAAAAAAGGCATGGATGTCATCGATTTAAGTGTGGGGAGCCCTGATTTACCACCACCGCCTTTTGTTGTTGATACCCTTGTTAAATACGCAACCGACTCAACAAAATATGGTTATACATTAAAGGGAATTTCTGAATTCCATGATGCCGTATGTTATTTTTTAGAGCGTTATTCGGTGGATCTTGAATCTGAAAAAGAAGTCCTTCAGCTTATGGGGTCCCAGGATGGTCTTGCACATTTAGCAACGGCCCTAATCAATCCCGGTGAATATGTTTTGGTTCCGGACCCGGGTTATCCGATTTATGAAGCAAGCGTTACGATTGCCGGCGGTGTAATTTACCCGATGCCATTATTAGCGGAAAATAAATTTTTACCTATTCTTGAAGATATCCCCTTAGAAGTATTAGAGAAAACAAAAATGATGATTCTTAGTTATCCCGGAAACCCGGTAACTGCTCTAGCTGACAAAACCTTTTTTGAAAAAGTTGTTAAATTTGCTAAGCAGCACAACATTTTAGTTGTCCATGATTTTGCCTATTCTGAATTGATTTTCGATCATCATCCGCAAATTAGTTTTATGTCCATCCCGGGTGCGAGGGAGATTGGCATTGAATTCAATTCACTTTCAAAAACATTCAATATGGCCGGATGCCGTATAGGCTATGTTGTCGGTAATGAACAGGCAATCAAAATTCTGGGTACATTAAAATCACATATCGACTATGGCATTTTTTATCCGATACAACAATCAGCTGTAATGGCACTTACTTCTGATTATTGCAATCTTCAAGAACAAAAGAAGATTTATGAAAAACGCCGGGACGCTTTAATTACAGGACTTGAAAAAAGTGGATGGCATGTGACAAAGTCACCGGCTACAATGTTTGTTTGGGCAAAAATCCCTGTTGGTTGGAAATCCCGGCAGTTTGCCTTTGAATTAATTGACCAAGCGGGGGTTGCAGTAGTACCGGGTGATGCATTTGGAAAACTAGGGGAAGGTTATGTACGGATTGCCTTGGTTCAACCGCCCGAAAGACTGCTGGATGCTGCAGACCGGATACATGAATTTCTTAAGACATATGCATAACCCAAAAATAACAATGGCCTTCAATTTGAAGGTTTTTTCCACTATTGATAGCTTGTATTTTTTAAAGAAAAAATTAAGAAAAAGTTAAGCATCGAATGGTATAGTTAGTCCAAATTATAGCTAACTATTAGAAAGCGTAAACTTAGGAGGAGTACGGAATGCTTACAAAGGTGCGAAACGGTAGAGGAGTGAATTTGATTCTTGTTGTGTCAATGATTGGCATGGGGTCGTTCTCGTACATACCAACTGCATACGCAGCAATGGATCAAAACGCTGTTAACACTACTTCAGTAGAACAGCAGAATACAAACACTTTGTCTAAGTTAGAAATTAAAGATGTCAAACTGGATCAGACCTTTTCACCCGATGTCAAAACCTATACGGCTACTGTTGAAAATAACGTTGAAGAAATTTCTTTGCATGTAGAAAGTGATAATCCACAGGCGAAGATTACCATTAATGGGCAGCCTGTCATAAGTGGGACGGATGGAACTTATTCTGTCCATACAGGTGAGAATACTTTTTTAATAACGGTTGATGATAACAGCCAGACACCGAATACGTATACCCTTACGATGACGAAAAAGCAAAATAATAATAATCTTCTTCAAGATATTAAACTATCAAAAGGAGAATTATCTCCGAAATTTGATTCCCAGATTACGGAATACACTGTCCAGGAAACCAATGATGTCGAGTCTATTACCTTTACACCGGAAACAGTTGAGAAGACATCTACAATAATGGTAAATGATAGTTTAGTAAATTCAGATGGCAAGTTGGTTCAGCTTCCTGTTGGAAAATCCGATATTACGATCGTAGTTACAGCAGAAAATGGTGATAAAAAAACCTATATTCTCCATGTAACGAGAGAGGATAAAAAAGTTATTCCAACACCGGTTCTAACGAAGCCAATATCTAAGACTTCCAGTTCTGCTAATAAAAATCATACCGCAACCAATACCAAGAGCCAGACTAGCTTCAAAAATAGAAATAACACTTTAAAGAAATCTACAACACAGCAAAATGGTTCTTTCGTGCAAAAAGGTTCTTTCGTGCAAAAAACAAGTACGGCAATCCTATCTTCCTTAACTGTGTCAAGCGGCACATGGAACGAAACGTTTTCATCTAGTACCTATACTTACCATGTTGCTGTTTCAAGTGATATAACAACAGTTACAATCAATCCAGGTGCAAAGTATAGCGATGCAGCGGTTTCAATAAATGGTGGAAGTGGAGAAACTGTTCAGTTAGATGGCAGTAAAACAATTGTTCCTGTTATCGTAACAAGGGGTACGGATCGAAAAACCTACGTCTTGGTTTTTGATAGGGCTGTTCCACAAGCTGCCGCAACAACTGCAACAACTGTCACTGCCAATACGACTGTAACTAGTTCAACAAGTACATCGGATACTAATTCAGGCAGTGATAAGGCATCTGTTCAAACAACTATGTGGAATAATGGACGGAAAAATAATAATACTTCAACTTCTTTATGGAGCCGAATAGTGGATAGTATTTCTTCTTTTTTCAGTAAGCTCTTTTAATATTCAAACCTGCCTGTTGGCAGGTTTTTTTCGTATTTTCGATTTTTTTTTCTTTCTTTGAAAAAAAGTAAGATATTTTTTTTAACATGTTTCATGAATTTATGTTATATTTATAATTAAAATTTATTGAATTTTTTGATTTAAGGAAGGTGAGAGTATGTCTACAGAATTGAAGTTGAATGAAAGCAGTCTTCCATTGCGCCGAGATGTTAAATTACTTGGCCAAATGCTTGGTGAGATTCTAGTCAATCATGGTGGATCTGAACTTTTTGACAAAGTGGAAAAAATACGAATGATGTGTAAATCGCTTCGAAACCAATTTGACAAAGAAATCTATTTAGAATTAAAAGATGAAATTGCTAAGCTTAGTTCTCCAATGCGTAAGCAAATCATTCGGGCGTTTTCGATGTACTTCCATTTAATTAATGCAGCTGAACTAAACCATCGCATTCGCAGGAGAAGACAATATCAACTTCAGGATGAAAAAATTGTCCAACCCGCTTCGATTGAAAGTGCAATTCTTTCACTTAAAGAGAACAATGTAAAGGAAGAACTAATTCAAGATGCACTTAATAGCTTGTCACTTGAACTGGTAATTACTGCCCATCCAACTGAGGCAACAAAGCGTTCAATTCTAGAAATTCAACAGCGAATTGCTGATATTTTAAAAAATCTCGACCACCCATTACTAACAAATAGAGAACGAAAAAATCTGGAAGGTCGCTTGTTCAATGAAGTAACAATTCTATGGCAGACAGATGAATTGCGTCATCATAAGCCGACAGTATTAGATGAGGTACGAAACGGGCTCTATTATTTTGATCAGACACTTTTTGATGTTCTACCCGAAATCCATCGTGAATTAGAAGCTTGTTTAGAGAAAAATTACTCTCATACGAGCTGGGAAGTTCCCAATTTCCTTCGTTTTGGTTCATGGATTGGCGGAGACCGCGATGGGAATCCAAATGTTACACACGAGGTAACATGGGAGACACTGAACAGGCAGAGAAGGCTTGTCTTAAAAAAATATAAAAATGTTTTAGTAGATTTGATGAAACGATATAGTCAGTCCACGACAAGGATTGGAGTAAGTGATGAGCTTCTTCAATTCCTGGAGGAGAAGGAAGGCCAATTTTTAACTGATGAGAAAAAATGGGCTGTTAAAACGGAAGTCTATCGCCGTGTATTTGCCCTTATTATCGAACGGGTGAAACAAGTAGGGAAGTCAGACATCGGTTATAAAACTGCAGATGAATTATTAGAGGATTTGTATGTCATTAAGAGAAGTTTAAAACAACATCATCCTGCCGCACATGAATTAGAAACGATCCAAAATCTGATTCGCCAAGTACAATTATTTGGATTCCATTTAGCAACACTTGATATTCGTAACCATAGCGGTGAACACGAGGCGGCGATTACAGAGATATTAAGAAAAGTCAATATGGCCGAAAATTATGCTGAACTTTCTGAAGAAGAAAAAATCAAGATATTACAAAATATCCTTTTAGACCCACGTCCGCTACTTTTACTAAATGAAGATTATTCTTCTGAAACACAAGAAATGATTAAAGTGTTTCAAATGATTAAAGATGCCCATGACGAATTTGGAAAACGGTCTATCACGGTTTATCTTGTTAGTATGACGAAATCGCCAAGCGATTTATTGGAAGTACTGGTTTTAGCGAAAGAAGCTGGACTTTATCGACTTCATGCAGATGGAACGGTAGAAAGCCATTTAAATGTTGCCCCGTTGCTAGAAACAATTGGTGATTTAACGGCTGGACCAAAAATCATGGAAACTCTGTTTGAGATGCCTCTATATCGCAATCATTTACAGAGGATGGGGGATCTGCAGGAAATTATGTTAGGTTACTCCGATGGAAGCAAAGACGGTGGCACCTTAACAGCTAACTGGAAATTATATAAAGCGCAAATTGAAATCCACGAAATGGCAAAAAGATATCAAATTGGCCTTAAATTCTTCCATGGTAGAGGAGGCTCTTTAGGTCGCGGCGGCGGTCCATTAAATAAGAGTATTCTATCACAACCTGCTGAAACAATTGGTGATGGAGTGAAAATTACTGAGCAAGGAGAAGTATTGTCTTCCCGCTACCTGCTTGAAGATATTGCCTATCGAAGCTTAGAGCAGGCAACATCCACCTTGCTCAAAACTGCCACACATGTTTCGAAAGTGGCAGACCAAGGACAATTCCGAGCTGAAGCATGGGAATGTGCAATTGAAGAAATTTCAAAAGAGTCTTATATCAAATACCAATCACTTGTTTTTGGTGACCCTGATTTCCTAACTTATTTTAACGAGGCTACACCACTAAGAGAGATTGGAGACTTAAATATTGGCTCTAGACCAATGAGCCGCAAAAATAAGGGTAGATTTGAAGATTTAAGAGCAATCCCATGGGTATTCGCATGGACGCAAAGCCGTCAATTGCTGCCGGCCTGGTATGCGGCAGGAACAGGTTTAGAAAGCTTTGCTTCAAAAAATGTGAAAAACTTATATCTTTTACAGCAAATGTATGAAAAATGGCCTTTCTTTCAATCGACCATTGATAATTTGCAAATGGCATTAATGAAAGCTGATATTACAACAGCTAAAGAATATTTAACACTTGTAGAAGACCAAAACATTGCTGAGCGGATTTTTACAAATATCTTAGATGAATATGAAAGAACAAAAGCTATTCTTCTCAAAATTACAAGTGACCAAGAATTACTGGATCATACACCAAACATTCAGGAATCTGTTCACAGAAGAAATCCATATGTGGACCCATTAAACTTTTTACAAGTAGAATTAATTAAAGAATTACGAAGCCTGGACGATCCTAATGAAGAACTATTAACGCAAGTATTATTAACAATTAGTGGTATCTCTGCCGGCTTACGTAATACAGGTTGATCTACGAATTAAAAACCACAAACTTCAATTTGGAGTTTGTGGTTTTTTTATATTTTAAACTTTTTGTAAATTAAAGCGAAATCAATGAATATTCATTTATTTTTTAAGAAAATTCGATAATTTATTTACACCTTTTTTATTTTGGTCTATTCCTAGAGTAAGGAATTTCAAATCATTAAAATACTGCTTTTTAATGTATTTATATGAAACACATTTGACAAAATATAACCCATAGGTGTAAAATACATATAGGTGAGGTGATAAAGATTTGGTAAACCAAGACAATCAAACAGTCAATCCTTCAAAAAACTTTGTTCTGCCATTTATTTTATTGCTTCTTAGTAGAATGTCTCTTCATGGGTATGAACTAAGTCAAAAGCTTCAAGCATTCGGTTTTAAAACGATTGACCAGGGGAACCTTTACAGGCAACTAAGACAGTTAGAAAAGGATGAGCTAGTCTCATCAGAATGGGATACAAATGGAAGCGGTCCTGCAAAAAGAAGGTATTCAATTACAAAAGGCGGTATTACATACTTAAAAAGCTATGCCAATCAACTAGAATCATACCAATCTTTACTGGATCAATTTTTCAATATGTATTCTAGTTTCCTTGAGCTCTACATTCCTTCATTACAAAAGAAGGATCCAATAGAGAAAATAAATAAGTTAAACAGGAGGAAGAACAATGGCACAGAAGAAGAATGAGGCTGTTTCAGCTGCAAATGATAATATAATTACAACAGCAGAGGAAACCAATGCCGGAGGTTTATTTGTTAACACATTTTGGGATTTCTTTGAACAATCAAGTGCAAGGACGAGACAAGTTCGGGAAAGCCAAGAGGATGCTTATATTAAAGCATTAAGAGAGGTTATAAAATTTAATAAGCAATACAGAAAGTCAATTGCCAATCTCTATGAGCAGTCTAAGAAAACAAACAATGATATTGTTACAGGACTAATGAACCAATTTACTTCCAGCAAAGAAGTAATGAATGAAGTAGTTAGCTTGGATTCGGCTCAAACATTTGAAAGCGAAGAACTTAAAAACCAGCTTAAAGAGGTTACCAATCAGTTGGAAAATCTTGCACTTACTCCAATAAAATCTGTGGTTCATTTGATTGACCAATTTGAGGATAATATTGAAAAAAATGCTGAATCCGGCATTGAATATTCTCGTGAACGCCGAGATGCATGGCAGCAGGTTGAAGATGAATATGTTAAGCTAGCCCGCAATACACACTATGATATGGTTGAGCGCGGTAAAAACAGCCTTAAAGAGCTTGTGAAGGCTAGATAACTACTTAAAAATTGAATTGGTGATTACATTTTAAAAATCAAGGCATGAGAAAATTCTCATGCCTTTTATATTGTTGCAATTTTAAAAAAATTCCCTATAATAAATGTATGCAATTCTTTTCAATGTCCTTATATAAAGGGGTTGACCTTGATTGGCAGTTTATAGTCATTCACTTATTTTACCGGAAAAAGAGATTGATTTTTTATTAGATTTATTGCCAATTTCAAAAAAACACACCCCTGATATATACATATTTGATCGTTGGCAGTCGATTGTCTCGCTTGCAGGAAAAAATAGCGATATATCCAGTCGATATAATTTATTTAAAAATATTATAAGGTCATCGATTTTTTCAAGCTATAATTACAAACAAAGCATGATATTTATTTATCTTTTTAACCTGCCTTATCAAGAACCTTTCTTAAAAAAACTTCATGGCGTTTTTTGTTTATTCCACGAGATCAGACACCATCATCAATTCATCACAGAAGAATCTCACTTTTTAACATCTCTATCGGACCAATCATTAACCGATTCCTCCTATTCACTTACATGGGTTGAAAAGGATGCCAATAAATATGCCGTAAAATGGATGAGAAGAAATCGGAGAGAAATAAATGAAAAATTTCAGCTTCCCACACCACAATGGGATGTGGGGGTAAATGAAAAAAACAAACTTAGAATTTTGACGAATTGAAATTCTAAAGTCATTTCCTAAAACTAGCAGCCTTAAATCCTTTTATATAAAGGGGTTTAAGGCTTTTTTTTAGGCAGTTTATTTTAGGACGGACTTGTTTTTTTGTTACAAATTTTAAGAATTATTTAAGGATACTCAGTTAAAGTGATGGCAGATTAAACAATTAAAACATTCGTCAGTATTTCGAAGAAAGGAGAAATAGAAATGGTTCAAAATATAAAATACTCGATCATTATTCCTGTATACAACGAAGAGCAGGTTATCCATCAAACATATCAGCGGTTAAAAACAGTTATGAATTCCACAGGGGCATCCTATGAGCTACTTTTTGTAAATGATGGAAGCATGGATCAAACAGAAGAAAGTCTTATTGATATTAGAGGAATGGATGAAACTGTAAAATTGCTTAATTTTTCGAGGAACTTTGGACACCAAATTGCAATTTCTGCCGGGATGGATTATGCACGAGGTGAGGCAGTTGTAATCATTGATGCGGATTTGCAAGACCCTCCTGAACTTATTTTAGACATGATCGAAAAGTGGATGGAAGGCTTTGATGTTGTCTATGCAAAAAGGATCAATCGAAAAGGTGAAACCTTTTTTAAAAAGAAAACAGCTTCAATGTTTTACCGTACACTTCGGGGAATGACAGATATAGATATTCCGATGGACACTGGTGATTTTCGCTTGATGGATCGGAAGGTCGTCGATCAGATGAAGAATATTCGTGAAAAAAATCGTTTTGTAAGAGGGTTAGCAAGTTGGGTAGGTTTCCGCCAGACCGCTATCGAGTATGAACGCGAAGAGAGATTTGCAGGTGAAACAAAGTATCCATTAAAAAAGATGCTAAAGTTGTCTTTGGACGGAATCACCTCGTTTTCATATAAGCCTTTAAAGCTTGCCGGTTACACAGGCTTCTTACTATCTGTTGTGGGATTTATATACATGTTTACCGTTTTATATTTAAAAATTTTTACTAAGCAAACGGTTTCGGGGTGGTCATCACTAATCATTATTCAATTAGTTTTTAGCGGCTTCATGTTAATGATTCTCGGAGTTATTGGAGAATACATCGGACGGATTTACGATGAAACAAAAGACCGCCCCCTTTATATCGTTCGCGATTCATATGGTTTGCAACACTCAAAAAGAAAAGCTACGAAAAGTATCGGGCATTATGAATAAACAATGCCATTCTTGAATCTTGTTTTTCAAAAGCGAATCAATTAAGGAGGAAGACATAAATGAAAATAAGAAAAGCAGTTATTCCGGTGGCCGGTTTAGGGACAAGGTTTTTACCTGCAACGAAAGCCCAGCCGAAAGAAATGCTGCCCATTGTTGATAAACCGGCTGTTCAATATATTGTTGAGGAAGCGGTAAAGTCCGGAATAGATAATATAATTTTTGTAACAGGAAGAAATAAAAAAGCGATTGAGGACCATTTTGATAAATCAGTTGAACTCGAACAGCTGCTTTTGGAAAAAGAAAAATTTAGATTACTGGATGAAGTACAAAGTATATCGAATATGGCCACCATCCATTACATTCGTCAAAAAGAACCATTAGGATTGGGGCATGCCGTTTTATGCGCGAAGGAATTTATCGGTAATGAACCATTTGCAGTCCTTCTGGGAGATGACATTATGCCGTCAGACCCTCCGGCACTAAAACAATTGATAGAGAAATTCGAGCAATACGAAAAACAAATTATTGGTGTCAAGCATGTACCTATGGAAGAAGTAAGTAAATACGGAATCATTCATTCTTACGGGTATAAGGAAGGCGTTAGAGAAGTAAATGACTTGGTAGAAAAACCCTCTATTGAATTAGCTCCTTCTCAATTTGCAGTAATGGGCAGATATATTTTAAAGCCTTCTATTTTTCCTATATTAGAAAAGTTAGAAAAAGGAGCGGGAAATGAAATCCAATTAACTGACGCTCTAAGAGAAATATGCTTTACAGAACGGCTTCTTGCACTTGAACTGGAAGGAAAGCGTTATGATATTGGCGACAAATTTGGCTATATTCAGGCGATAATGGAAATTGGTTTAACCCGTCAAGAACTTCGGCCTCAACTGTTGAATTATTTACAAGGCTTACTGGAGTCAGAGCATGTTTATTAAAGTGAAAGGATTAACTATATGAAAAAAGCTTTAAAGAAGGTTGATTTCCGGCTGGCAGGGATTCTCTTTTTATCCCTTATATTAAATTTTTATAATTTAAAAAATGCAGGCTCTAACACCTACTATACCGCTGCAGTAAAGAGTATGATGCAGAATTTCCATGCCTTTTTCTATGCATCCTTTGACCCGCAAGGATTCATTACTGTTGATAAACCGCCGGTAGCATTATGGATTCAAACACTAAGTGCTTCTATTTTTGGGTTAAGTGACTTTAGTGTATTGCTTCCGGAAGCAATAGCAGGTGTCATTTCTGTTTATCTTATGTATGTTTTAGTGAAACCGAAGTTTGGGAGAGCAGCTGCATTACTATCAAGTCTTGTATTATCATGTTCACCAATTTTTGTTGCCGTGGTTAGAACAAATAACGTGGATAGCATCCTGATTTTAACATTATTAATAGCAACTTGGGCGCTAATGAAATCCGTTGAAAAGCAAAAAGCGGGTTGGTTAATTCTAAGTGTAACATTGATTGGCATTGGTTTTAATATAAAAATGCTTCAGGCATATATGGTTGTGCCGGCAATGTATTTATTTTACTGGATCGCGGTAAAAGCAAAATGGACAAAGAAGTTGAAAAATTTATTATTCGCAACTATTGTTTTGGCAGTTGTATCATTGTCATGGGCTGTTGCGGTTGATCTTGTTCCGGAGAATGAACGGCCTTATATCGGAAGCAGTCAAACGAATTCGGTTCTTGAACTGGCACTTGGCTACAATGGAATTTCACGTTTAACGGGAATGAACAATGGTGCTGGAAGCAACCGCACAAATTCGACAAAACCGTCAAATAAAAGTGTTACAAGTATTTCCCAACAAAGTGGGAATCAGCAAGGAAAGAACCTACAAGCCAATAAAAACAATGTCAGTAACAAACAGGTTAACTCTGGACAAGATAGTTTGCCATCCGGGTCACAAGGAACGGCCACTAATCAGGTTCAAGGAAACCAAGGACAGTTTGGAAACGGGGGACCGCCTCCTAACTTTCAAGGTAATGGAAACGGTAATATGAGAGGACAGGGCGGGTCTGGAGGGATGTTCGGTACAGGAAATCCCGGTGTATTACGACTTTTTTCAACTGAGCTATCAGGGCAAATTAGTTGGTTATTGCCATTTGTTCTTTTTGCCGTTATTGGATTATTTACTGAATTACGCGAAAATAAGAAATTTGATTTACAAAGCAAAGTTGCAGCCTTCTGGCTGGCTTGGTTAGTACCAATGATGATTTTCTTCAGTATAGCGGGCTTCTTTCACCAGTATTATTTAAGTATGATGGGACCAGCGATTGCAGCATTAGTAGGAATTGGTTGGACAGTTAATTGGAAAGCATTCAAGATTAAAGAAGGCTGGAAATCCTGGTTATTACCAATTTCGGTTCTTACGACTTTTCTTTTTGAAGCTTTAATCTTATATCAAAATTCGATATCACAACCTCTGATTTTGGCGACGGTGATAGCTGGAATATTCTTCTTTGCTGTCCTAATTCAAATTAGGAAGAAAGAAAGTTTTTCACCTAATTTACCGATGGTTGGAATTCTGGCCATGCTGGTTCTGCCGTTATACTGGACTGGAATTACCATAAATACTTCAGGAAATTCTATGACTCCAATAGCTGGTCCACATCATTCATGGTTTGGAGGAATGAATGCCGGAGGACCAATGGCTGGGAATATGGGAGGATCGTCAAATAATTCTACCTCTAATCAAGATGCTAATAGTGTTCCAGTTAGTGGAACAGTAAATAATAGTCGGAAGGGGGGAGGTCCTGGATCCGTACTAAACTCATCGTTACTTTCGTATCTTAAAAAACATTATAATGGTGAGAAATATTTCTTAGCTACAGACAGCACCCAATCAGCGGCACCGTATATCTTAAATACAAACTACGCTGTAATGGCAATGGGGGGCTTTTCAGGAAGTGACCCTGCACTTACCCCTGTGAAGTTAGCGAAAATGGCGAAATCCGGTGAAATTAAATACTTCTTACTATCAGGTAGAGGAGGAATGGGCCGAGACCAAAGCCAAGCTGTTACACAATGGATCAAGGATAACTGTATTGAGGTCCTAAGCAGCGAATGGCAATCCAATTCTTCATCTCAAAGCCAAGCGTCATTTGGCGGGATTGGCGGCGAAACGTTATACGTCTATAAAGGATAGATGTTCATAGATAGATTTAAAAGAGGCTGGCCCTGTGTCAGCCTTTTTTTGTGTTTTCTATTAGGCCTGAAATTACCGATTTAAAGCAATATTTTATAATTTTCCTATTTAAAAATGAACAATTTGTTAAAAACCTATTAAATATGACCTTTGAAACACAAATGTAATATTCCTATAACTTATTTGACAAATTTAGATGATATACTTCTAATTACAACAAAATAGGATGAAAATGGGTAATATTTATGATATTCGACTGAGATTTTTGTAGATTAATAGATTCTAAATGGACTACTATACATAGAAATTTGTCAAATTACGTTGAAATTCATTTGTTAGTTAAAAAAATACATTGAATTGATTTGATAATTGGAAAGCAGGGAAATCGAAATGAAAAAAAAGATAACTGCACTTAGTACGATAATTATGCTTGGACTTGGAAGCGCTTTTTCTATTCCATCAGCGATGGCTGCTACTAATGACCCGCAAAACATAAAAGGTCAGCGGTCAGGGGTTCAAGCCGGAATCACGAAAGCAAATGCAGAAATTTCTCAAGTTCAGGATGAACTTGCTCAATTAAATGCTCAAATTAATCGGGTAGATCAGGCCATTAAAGATAATAATAACATGATCACGCAAACTGAAGAGAATATGAAAACTTCTCAGTCTGAGGTACTTCAGCTTCAACAAGAAGTTACGGTTATAAAGGAAAGAATTGCGAAACGAAATGAAGTATTGAAAAAACGGGCCCTTTCCTATCAGGAAAGCGGTGGAGATGTTAGCTATTTGGACGTTTTCCTGGGTGCTTCAAGCTTCAGTGATTTGGTTGAACGGATTGGGGCTGTTGCAACAATCGTCCAAGCAGACTCTGATTTGGTAAAACAGCATGAAGCGGATAAGCAGGAAGTCGAAAAAAAGCAAGCTTCAGTTGAAAAAAAACTGGCGGACCTCAAGAGCATGAAGACAGACCTTGAGGGAATGCAGGCCCAAATTATGGATCAAAAAGCGCAAAATGATACCTTAAAGGAAGAATTAAAAAAGAAAGAACAAGATAAATTATCACAAAAGGCCGATTTGCAAAATCAAGATTCAAGTTTAGCAGCGCAAGAAACTCAGCTTCAACAAACGGCTTCAAGCCAAACTACTGCTAATTCTAACTCTTCGATGAATATCTCAATTTCAACCGGTTCAATGCCGGCAGCTAGCGGATCGATAAGTGATGTAATCAATGCAGGGTATCGTTATATCGGAAATTCTGTTTATGTATTTGGCGGCGGTAGAACAGCCTATGATATTGCCAATGGTAGATTTGACTGTTCCGGATTTGTGCACTGGGCATTTTCTCAAGCTGGAATCAGTGTAGGAACAAGTACAGATTCCTTGAAAAATGCAGGAACAAGAGTGTCTGCAAGCCAAATGCGTCCCGGAGACCTAGTTTTCTTTAATACTTATAAAACAGATGGGCATGTGGGAATTTATCTTGGTGGAGGTAAATTCATTGGCTCACAAAGCTCAACAGGTGTTGCGGTTGCAGATATGTCTTCCAGTTACTGGAAAGAGAAGTTTAACGGTCGTGTTGTTCGTATAATAAATAATTAATAGAAATAAGAAGCGAGGCCATTTATAAACGGCCTCGCTTCTTTTTTACACAATGGTCCCTAAAGAAGGGGTTTAAAATGCTATCGGAAAAAATCAATTGAATTAATTTTATAAGTAGTTCACGATTTATGTAAATCGCTTTTTTTCATTAAATCCTATTTACCAAAAATAAAAACGATGGAAAAATATATATATTTGCCAAAGGAGTAAAAAATTGAGTAAACTAGGATAGTTATTGTCTCATTCGAATTATTAAAAAAATAATTGTTAGGAGAAATTGCTAAAATGGATTTTCTTATGCTTATTAAAGCCATTATTTTAGGGTTAGTGGAGGGATTAACAGAATTTGCACCTGTATCATCGACAGGACACATGATCATTGTTGATGATATGTGGATCAAAACTGAACACTTTTTATCCACCCATGCAGCTCACACGTTTAAAGTAGTCATTCAGCTTGGTTCCGTTCTCGCTGCTGTTGTGTATTTTAGAGAACGTTTTTTCGATCTTTTAGGTTTGAAACGCCTAAATAGAGAGTCTGTAGAAGGGCAAAGTCAGGGGCACCTTAAATTAACCCAGGTAATTGTCGGATTAATCCCTGCCGGCGTTTTAGGAGTTCTGTTTAATGACTATATTGATGCTCACTTATTTTCAACTAAAACTGTATTAATTGGTTTAGTCCTTGGAGCCGTCTTAATGATTATCGCTGACCTAATCGGTCCGAAGAATCCGAAAGTACAGTCGGTTGATCAAATTACCTATAAACAGGCTTTGATTGTCGGACTTTTTCAATGTCTATCACTTTGGCCAGGATTTTCCCGTTCTGGGTCAACGATTTCTGCAGGTGTTCTTTCCGGAATGAACCATCGTGCTGCAGCTGATTTTACTTTTATTATGGCTGTTCCAATTATGGCGGGAGCAAGTCTTTTATCCCTGTTGCATAATTGGCATTATATGACTGCTGATTTGCTTCCGTTTTTTATTGCCGGCTTTATTAGTGCTTTTGTGTTTGCGCTTTTATCAATCCGCTTTTTCTTAAAGCTTATTAATAAAATTAAACTTTTACCCTTCGCGGTTTATCGAATCGTGTTAGCGATTGTAATTTCCTTTGTATTATTCTTTTAGAAAAAGAGGCTGTCCCTTAAAGTCAGTTCTCATATGATCAGAAAAATCCAACAGCCAAACGGTTGTTGGATTTTTCTTTTATTGATATTTACGGAGGGTTTTTGCGACATAAAGTAATAATAGTAGTGGGGATGTAGGTAGAAATTGCGATAAATACAGTCTTTATTCGTATTTTTCTAAAAGTAATCAGGAAAATCACTAACGATCCCATCAAGATGAAGTTGTTGAAGTGCTTTCATTTCTTGCTTATTCTTCACTGTCCAAATGATTGTTTTGAAGCCATTGCGATGGAGTCTTCTAATTAATCGAGGGTTTACCATTGTAATTTTGGGATTTACATAGGAGGCATAATGAGAAAAAGAATTCAATTCTTTATTCGATATTCCCCTGCCTGTATTTTTGATAAGGACGCCAATTGGTATGGAAGGCATAAGGTTATGAAAGCGTTTCAAAGATTTTCTGTCAAAGGATTGAACAATTATTTTATGTTCTTCTGTGAGTCTTTGGGTTCTTTTTTTTAGTTCCTTAGCCACTTTTTCCTCGATTCCCGGGTAAAGAGATGGTTTCTTTAATTCGATGACTATACCTGTTTTTCCAGCGAAATTTTCTAGAAATTCTTTGAAAGAAGGGATTCTTTCTCCTGAGAACGTTGGGTTAAACCAGCTTCCTGCATCAAGTGCTTGAATTTCTTGTAAAGTAAAATCCTTTACTTTGCCCTTACCATCGGTTGTTCGATTAACAGTGGAATCATGGATAACAACCAGTTCACCATCCCTTGTCATCTGCACATCAATTTCCAGGTAATCTACGCCCATTTCCAGCGCTTTATTAAAGGATGCAAATGTATTTTCAGGGCAATATCCGGCAGCACCTCTGTGACCAATTTTCAATGGAGTTTGCCGGTTTTTGAATTTTCTTCCATCTCTTTTCAAGATCCTGTGGGAATTCTTAAAAATTAAGAATAATAAACGGACAGCATACCTCAATTTATTTGCTCCTGTCATATCTATTTGTGAACATGGTAAAAAAAACAAAACCTTTTGTCAATCTCCATCTCCTTCTAATCAATTTCTATCGTAGAAATATTAAATTTGTAACCATAGTTATATTTGTCCAAGCAAAACGGAAATAGGCTTATTCTTTTTTTTCAAAAGAAGGTAATTTGGATAGGTGTCTATCGCACATTTTTGGCCGGGTGAATAGGATATATAGAATTTACAAAAGGAGGTAATGAAAATGTCTGGGGTTGCAGGTGGCGGATTTGCCCTACTGGTCGTATTATTTATTTTGTTAATCATTATCGGTGCTTCTTGGGGTTGCGGATTCTATTAATATAAACTGGAGGTTTTGAAGATGTTTGGATATGGCTATGGTGGATGCGGTTATGGTTATGGTGGCTGCGGTTATGGATTTGGCGGCGGTTTTGCGTTAATCGTTGTATTATTCATTCTATTGATTATCGTAGGTGCAGCCTGCTTTAGATGGTAAAATGATAAAATTATAAATTGTCTAACCCTCTTGATTATTCAAGAGGGTTTTCTAGCTTGAGGATATTAGTTTTTTCCATTTTTTGTATTCATCTAATTCCTTTGATACCTTCTTAATGGTATACCCGATCACTGCTGCATCGTCAACGATTCCGATACCAACAATAAAATCCGGTATTACATCAATTGGGGAAACAAAATATAGGACGGCACCAATGACAGTAAGTAAAGTGCTGTTTGAAACGTTTTTATATTCGCCCTTCGAATAGGACTTAATCAACTCAAGGAATAATTGAAGTTTATCCCATGCTTCTCCCAAAGTCCCTTTCCTTTTATTTGCTTTTTTTATTGCTTTACTTAACAGACCTTCAGTTTTTTCCGGGTTGTTAAGATAATCCTTCGCTTTATCTTCGTATTTTGCCCTTGTTTTTGCATTAGGCTCTTTTATTTCGAACATCCGTTTCACTCCCTTATGAGGAATACGTTTTTAGTTTGTCACGAAAATGGGAAATCCATTTAGGTAAAGTTAGTTTGATGGATAGAATGCATAAAAAAATCAGGCATCAAATGAGGCCTGATCCATTTTTTATGCAAAAACTAAATTTTCTGTAATTGATTCATTAGTTCCCCGCACAATATTTTCCACTTCATAACCTTCAAGGGTTTCTTTCCTTAATAATGCATCAACTAATTGCTGATACTGATGTTGATGGTTATTAATAAGACCTTCTGCCATTTCTAAACCTTTTTCAAAAAGCTCTTGCATTTTTGCTTCTTTATCCTGTTTATTAAAGGTCAGTGTAAAGCCGTTTTGAAGCATTCCTGTATCGACCATTTGTTCAATAATATGTTTTGCTTGCTGAACGTCGCCACTCACGCCAATACTATGCTCGCCAAGAAATAATCTCTCGGCTACACCGCCTGCTAACACCATGGCAATTCGGTCTAAAAGGTCGCTTGTAGTAGACAAATGAAGTTCTTTTGGAATGGGTGCCACATAACCGAGTGCCTCACCCCGTGGGATGATAGTTGCTTTTCTGACAGAACCGGGCTTTGTTAACGATGCGACAATCGCATGACCCGCCTCATGGATGGCAACTCTTCGTTTTGTTTCTTGGTCCTGCAACGAACGAGATGTACTTCCCAAGATGGTTCGATCAAGCGCATAATCAAGGTCTTGTTTCTGTATAACGTTCTGCCCATTACGTACTGCCCGTCGGCTTGCTGTTTCAAAGAGTGATTGAAGTTCGGCACCGGAAAAACCTGATGTGCTTTCAGCTAAATCATCCAGAGAAGAAAGAACATTTTCTGCAAGTGACTTTCCTTTTGTATGGATGTCAATGATTTCTTTCCTTCCCTTTGTATCCGGAAGCGGTACATGAAAAGAGAAGTCGATTCTTCCTGGACGGAGGAAGGCTTCATCCAACATATCTTTTCTGTTGGTTGCTGCAATAAATAAAATGCCATCATTCGAATGGCCGCCATCAAGCTGAACAAGGAGTTCTGTTAAGGTCTTTTCTGCTTCCTCACCGCCATGGGCTTTCCTTCTTCCTGCAAGTGCGTCAACTTCATCGATAAAAATAACAGCCGGACCCTGCTTTCGTGCTGTTTGGAATAATGATCGGACACGACTTGCACCGACACCGACAAAAAGTTCATTAAAGGCAGATCCGCTTGTGGAAAAGAAAGCTGCATTCAGTTCACGGGCGATTGCCTGAGCAAGTAAAGTCTTACCGGTACCGGGCGGTCCGTATAACAAAATTCCTTTTGGCGGTTTAATGCCCATTTTGCTTGCTCGTTCTGGTTCTTTTAACGTTGAGAGTGTTTGCAGAATTTCTTCTTTCATTTCTTCTCCAAGTCCGCCTACATCTTCTAAACTAATGGTCGGAAGTGGACGTGATTTAGCCACACTATTTTTCATTGAATTGGAGATACCAAAACCGCCTTTTGCTTTTTGAATGGCAAAAGCAGCCACAACAAGCGCTAGGATGACACCGCCCATAATCCAATTTCCATAGGCACTGCTAGTTGAATAAGAATAATTTATATTATATTTTTCCACCAGTTTGTCCACCATTTGGCTATTGGGTGGAACGTGTGAAACATATTTAGCATTCCCGGCTTTTATATGGATGCTTCCATCAGACTGTTCAGTAAGAGAAACTGTTTTTCCCTGTTGATTTTGAATTGTTTTTTCCACTGAAGAGAATGGGATAACAACTTCATCATTCGAGGTTTGGATCACCCAAACAATTCCGGCAATGATTAATATAAACGCTGCGATGAGCGGAATAAACTTTGAAACTATTTTTTTGCTTTGATTCAATTAAGTCATCTCCTTAAAATGAGTCATATATCTATTATAAAAGGATTTTAATAAAATGCAGGTGGGAATCGGTGGAAAGTGACAATTTCATATTCTGGTGAATAAGCGCAATTGAGGTTGATGTTGTCAAAATAATTATTGGCCAAAATATGAATGATTGCAAAGTTACCGATAGAGAGATAAGATTGAAGTTATGGATAAAATTATTTGTTGTCAAAAGAGAGGAAGACAAGATGGGTAACAATTTTAAAGAAGAAGTATTATCGCGCCGGACATTTGCCATTATTTCTCACCCGGATGCTGGTAAAACGACACTGACTGAAAAATTATTATTGTTCGGCGGTGCTATTCGTGATGCAGGAACCGTAAAAGCGAAAAAAACCGGAAAATTCGCGACAAGTGACTGGATGGAAATTGAAAAGCAACGGGGAATTTCCGTTACTTCCAGTGTTATGCAATTTGACTATGATGGATTTCGCGTCAATATATTGGATACCCCTGGACACCAGGATTTTAGTGAAGATACGTATCGGACTTTGATGGCGGTTGATAGTGCAGTAATGATCATCGATTCAGCAAAAGGGATCGAGGAACAAACACTTAAGCTATTCAAGGTTTGCCGCATGCGTGGTATTCCGATTTTTACTTTTATGAATAAGCTTGACCGCCAAGGGAAGTCACCGCTTGAGCTCCTTGCTGAATTGGAAGAGGTTCTTGGGATTGAATCGTATCCAATGAACTGGCCGATTGGGATGGGGAAAGAGTTTTTAGGAATTTACGACAGGTATCATAATCGAGTAGAACAATTCCGTGTAAATGAAGAGGAACGATTTATTCCATTAAATGAAGATGGTGAAATTGAAGGAGATCATCCATTAAAATTGTCTGGACTTTATGATCAAACTCTTGATGAAATAATGCTTCTAAATGAAGCGGGAAATGATTTCTCAGCAGAAAAAGTGGCTGATGGTAACTTGACGCCCGTTTTTTTTGGTAGTGCTCTAACAAACTTTGGGGTACAAACGTTTCTTGAATCATATCTCCAATTTGCTCCACCGCCGAAAGCACGTAATTCATCGATTGGTGAAATTAATCCTCTGGGAGAGCAATTTTCAGGTTTTGTTTTTAAGATTCAAGCAAACATGAATCCTGCCCATCGTGACCGGATTGCCTTTGTCAGGATTTGTTCTGGGAAATTTGAGCGGGGTATGACGGTGAATATTCCTCGTTTAGGTAAACAATTAAAGCTTTCACAATCAACTTCATTTATGGCGGAAGAACGGAATACTGTCGATGAGGCCGTAAGTGGAGATATTATCGGTCTTTATGATACGGGTACCTATCAAATAGGTGATACTCTGACGACCGGAAAAGATGATTTTCAATATGAGAGACTGCCGCAATTTACACCGGAACTGTATGTAAGGGTATCAGCTAAAAATGTTATGAAGCAAAAGTCCTTTTATAAGGGAATACAGCAGCTTGTTCAAGAAGGTGCGATTCAGCTTTATAAAACCATTAAAACGGATGATTATCTGTTGGGTGCGGTAGGACAGCTGCAATTTGAAGTATTCGAGCATCGAATGAAAAATGAGTATAATGCCGAGGTTTTAATGGAACGCATGGGTTCAAAAATTGCCAGATGGGTTGAAGGCGATACAGTCGATGAGAATCTTTCCAGCTCCAGAAGTCTGCTTGTGAAAGATCGTTATGATCACTATGTCTTTTTATTTGAAAACGACTTTGCACTTAGATGGTTCCAAGAAAAAAATCCAACTGTTAAACTGTACAATCCAATGGATCAGCATGAATAAAAGCGGCGGGAAAAGTCCCGCTGTTTTTTTATATTTATTAATTTAGACTGCTAAAGAAAAGTTAAATAAATTCCTATTTTTGTGGTCAGTTCCGTTAATTTGTCAATTAACTGGATAAGCTAAATTCAGAATGTCTTTTGCTCTCAAAAATTGCCTTATGAAGCGAGATTGTACAATGAAAAAAATGAGTAAATTAGAAGCAATTTTATGGAATATTGCTTTTCCGGGATTCAGTCAATTATTAACAGGTCAGTATATCAAAGGTGTTTTGTTTGTTGCACTGGAATTTATAATGAATGTTAACAGTCGCTTTAACCAAGCAATTATGTATAGCTTCCTTGGCGAAATCGATCACGCAGAGGCGATAACGAATTATCAATGGCTTATGTTTTATCCGTGTGTGTATATGTTTGCAATGTGGGATGCATACCGATCAGCTATGCCATCTGATGAAAAGTTCTCTTTCTTGCCGTTTGTTTTTTGCGCCTATTTTGTCACCGTTGGATTAATGGTTTCACCAAAGGTTACCATTTTAAAGTATCACCTAGGGCCTGTTTTTTTACCGATGTTATTTTTACTACCCGGATTAATCATTGGCTTTTTAATCAAATTTCTTTTATCCATAAAATTTCATGAAAATTAAAATTCCTTAATAAAAGCTTCAAATCAGACAATTCTGGTTTGAAGCTTTTTTGTTAAAAATAATTTTTTTTTAAACCCCCACAACCTATTTAAGACTGTCGTAAATCTTTAGAGAAAAAGCGAACGCAAAAAACTTAGAGGTGAAAACATTGAAGAAACTAAAAAATCACAAGGACTTAAACAAAATCGCAAAAGGAGCTTTAGCAATTGTTTTAGCGGGTTCATTTACATTTTTCGCTACAAATGCTTTCGCTGATGGAAATGACCAATCTGCTAATCAAACAACAAATCAACAAACTGCCACTACTACTCAGGCTGCTGTTTCGGTTAATTCAATAGACAAACAAGAAACACCAACATTATTACCGGGTGATTTCTTTTATTTTACAAAAATTGCATTTGAAAAAATTCAGCTTGCACTAACATTTAATCATGTGAAAGAAGCAAAGCTGTTAGCAAGCAATGCATCAGAACGTCTTGCAGAAGCTCATGCTTTGTTCACATCAGGTGACGAACAAAAGGCGGTAGATACTCTTAAATCTGCGTTGGAAGATATGGATGGTGCCGATAAAGTTGTAGAAGAGAATCAAGCTAAGGACCAAGATCAAGTAAAAGAAAACGGCGAAACTACCAATGTTCACGTGAAAAATGATGCACAAAAATCAACTGAGGATCAAGAATCAAATAAGCAAACTACCGACACGAAAGTAACAAATGCCCAATCTACTAATGAAGATCAAGCAACAAATGAGCCAACTGAAATAAAAGATATAAAAGATATTCTCTCACAAAATATTGCAGCCCTTTCTGCGGCAATGGAAAAGGTCAAAAACCCTGTGGCCAAAGCTGCCTTAGAAAAAAATATTGAAAAAAGCTACGCAAAATTAGCGAAGAAAATGGAAAAATGGAACAAACATATAGTGAAGGAACAAAAAAAGGGAGAACAAAGTAAAGTAACTCAAGTACAAGGTAATACTGATGAAAATTCACCTGGTACAGATGAAAAAACAACAGGTGAAACGAATACCTCCGCTACAAATACGAGTGGAACTTTAAATACTAACGTTAGTGTAACAAATCAAAATATAAATACTGCACTTCCGTCAACTCCTGTTAAGCAAGAGGAACAAGCGAATCATGAAAGCCAGACAATACAAAAATCTGTACACCAAGAAGAGCATCAAATTCATCAGGTAGCAAAACAAAAAAGTGAAGAAGTAAGATCATTGGTGAAAGAAAAAAAGGATGACGTAGAAAGAGACAGAGAATCACATAAAGATAATAATCGGAAAGAAGATTAAATAGTTGGTAGAACAATAAACAGGAAAAGATAGCCTTAATTGGGGCTATCTTTTCAAAACGCTTTTACCCCCATAAAGTCCAAGATATAACTCGTATGTTATAATTGGCTGAATAGAGAGGTGAGGCTCATTGCTAAGTTTATTGTTCATGACTAAGAGCAAAAAAAGAACTCTGGAAGAATCGGTAATCTTAATTCAACAAGGGAACAGTTCGATTCTTAATGAAATAATACAAGCATACAAACCATTTATTGCTAAAACAGTTTCTTCTGTTTGTAAACGATATATATATGAAACTGATGATGAATTTAGCATTGGCCTTATTGCTTTTAATGAAGCAATTGAAAAGTATTCATCAGAACGCGGAAGTTCATTATTAAGTTTTTCTGAGGTTTTAATCAAAAGAAGGGTCATTGATTATATTCGTAAGCAAACTAAAAACCAACATATTAGTATTGACATAACAACTGCAGATCAAGAGGATGAGTCAGCAGGAACCATTATTGTAAATGAACTCTCGCTTGAGGATTATAAGAAAAAGGCTGATGAACAACTAAGAAAAGAAGAAATCGTCCATTTTCAACAGTTACTAAATTCATTTGACTTAAGCTTTGGAGATATTGTTAAAAATTCTCCTAAGCATGCAGATGCGAGAAAAAATGCCATTCTTGTAGCTAAAATCTTAGTTGAAAATAGCGAGTTAAAAGATTTCTTGTATGAAAAAAAGAGACTTCCAATCAAACAATTAGAAAAAATGGTTGACCTAAGTAGAAAGACAATTGAACGAAACAGGAAATACATTATTGCAATTGTACTTATTTTATCCAGTGATTATGTTTATATGAAGGATTATTTAAAGGGGGTGCTTGATACATGAAAAAGGGAATTGTAATGGATATTGATGACGCATTTCTGACGCTTTTAACCCCTGAAGGTGAGTTTTTGCGTGCAAGGAAACAAAATCAGCCCTATGCAATTGGAGAAGAAATTCACTTTTTTCCCGTAGACAATCATAAATCGATTCATTCACTTATCCCTTCAATAAATATATTTAAGGTTAAACCAGTTTGGGCTGTCAGTGTAATGGCTGTTATTATTGTTCTCCTTGGATCTTTTATTCCAATGTATCAAAATAATAAGGCGTATGCTTATATGTCCATTGATGGGAATCCCAGTATCGAGCTTGGCGTAAATAACAAAATGCAGGTCGTTGAATTAACAAGTTTTAATAAAGAAGGACAGAATGTTATTTCACACATTTCTGATTGGAAAAAAAAGGGTGTATCTCAATTAGCTAAAACCATACTACTTGAAATGAAAAATGCGGGTTATTTAAAAAATAATGGACAATTAATTATTTCAATGGTTCGAACTCATCAGCCGGAAGCGCAAGCTGAAGAAAAGCTTAAAGAGAATATGGATGAGATCCAACAAACAGTAAACAAGGAACAGTTAGAGCTAAATGTCTTTAATGGTACAGAAAAAGAAAGAGAAATAGCCCATAAGCAAGGAATAACAACCGGTAAGTATCAAGAAAATAAAATACAATCATCGATAAATCAAAAAAACATAGAAAACCCAATTCAAAATCAAATAGATAAAAATCAAGATAAAGGGAACAATAGTAGTCCTTCTCGACCGACTCAATCTATACTTCCGCCCGGTCAATTAAAAAAACAGGATGAAAACAGTCCTGCACAAAACAAAAGTGAATCAAATGATAATGATGTTCGTCGGGGAATAAATCAAGCACCCAGGGAATCATGGAAAAAACAACAGGATGAACAGGCTAAAGAAAATAATGGGCAATTGAAAAAAGATGAATACCAAAAAGACAAAACAAACCATAATCAATGGTTCAATCAGAATAATTGGTCCAATCAGAATCATAATTCAAACCAGGATCAAAATTCAAACCAGGATCAAAATTCAAACCAGGATCATAATTCAAACCATGATTGGAACAATAATAATGGTCACAAAGATGATTAAGTCCGGCATAATTGCCGGACTTTTTTGCCAAAAATATTCAATTATTCTTGATTAGATTTTCCTGATAACTGGGACTGTGCAAGGCTTACCAGCCTTTTAGTCATTTCACCGCCAACAGAACCATTTGCCCTTGAGACCGTATCTGAACCTAAATGAACCCCAAACTCCTGGGCAATTTCATATTTCACCTGATCCAGATATTGTTCAATACCGGGAACTAATAATTTATTGCTGCTATTTGCCATTTCATTCAACTCCTTAATATCAATGCAGAGAAAGAATAAATCTCTGTATACGTATTATTCATATTGCATTCCATTTTCATAAGTGGTAATGTTTTTCGGATATGGATATCTTTCATTTTGATTGGAAAAAGTAAAAAAGAGCCGATTGGCTCTTTTTATTCCGGTACAACAGCTTCTATTAAAAGGTCAACAATATGAACACCCCTCATTATCGCGGACAGACCTTCCTTTTCAATTCCAGCTTTCATTTGTAACAAACATCCCGGATTAGCTGTAACAATTGTTGCTGCATGAGTGTTTTTAGCTTGAACCATCTTATAGTCGAGCATTTTCATCGACATTTCTGATTCAATAATATTATAAATTCCTGCCGATCCGCAGCAACGGTCTGCTTCCTTCATTTCAGTATATTCTACTCCTTTTATAGACTGAAGCAGGGCTCTCGGAGCAGATGCAGTTTTCATAACATTACGAAGATGGCAGGAATCCTGATAGGTTATGATTTGACTCGGCAGCTCCAATCGTACCTTTTTGTGAAAATCAACAGCGACTAAAATTTCGGAGACATCTTGTATTTTAGAAGCAAATTCCTTTGCCCGATCATTCCACTCCGGATCGTCCCTTAACAGATGATCATAATCAATTAAAAAGGCACCGCATCCGCCGGCATTTGTAATAATAAAATCCACATGTAAATCTTCAAAGGCCTTGATATTCCTTTTTGCCAAATCCTTTGATCCTTCCTTTTCGCCACTATGACCATGAAGTGCTCCGCAGCATGTTTGATTTTGCGGGATTACAATTTCACAGCCTGCCAGCTGAAGCAGTTTCATTGTTGCATTATTTGTTTGTAAAAACATCGTATCCATTAGACAGCCGCTAAAAAAGGCAACTAGATGGCGCGGTGTTCCAATTGCCGGTAAATATTCAGGGCGGTTTTTCATTTCTTTCATTGTCGGAACTTTTGGCAGCACTTTTTCCATTGTTGCTAAATGCTCTGGTAAAAGACCGAAAAAGCCAATTTTTCTTGCAATGGATTGAATGCCGGAACGTTGATAGAATCCAATTAATCCTGTAAGATTCCGCACCCGGTTAGGGTGAGGAAAAAGTCCTTGGAAAACTGTTTTCCTAATTAGTTTTGTTGGTAAAGAAAATTTCTTGTTTTGATTGATAATGTCTCTGGCTTCCTCTAGTAAATGTCCATATTTTACACCGGATGGGCAAACAGGCTCACAAGCCCGGCAGCCCAGGCAGAGCTCCAGTGACCGTTCAAAATCTTTATCAGGTTCAATTAATCCATCGACAACAGCCTTCATTAAGGCTATTCTCCCTCTGGGAGAATGGGATTCTTTGTAGCCTGATTCAATATAAGTAGGGCAGGACGGCAAACAAAATCCACAGCGCATACAATTTAATAATTCATCTTCATTCATTCTCGCTTTAAATTGTTCTTGGATGATTTCTTGCTCTTTTATGGAGGTCATTTTGATACCACCACACGTTTCTTGCTGTCCTTTGCAAAAACTTTTCCTGGGTTCATAATATTATTTGGGTCTAATGCTTGTTTGATTGCCGTCATGACAGCAATTCCTTCTTTTCCTAGCTTTAATTCAAGGTAAGGTGCCTTCATCACCCCGACACCATGTTCGCCCGTAATGGTACCTTCAAACTCAACAGCCTTTTCAAATATTTCTGCAAATGCCATCTCCACACGTTCCATTTCTTCATGATTCCTCGAATCGGTTGGACAAGTTGGGTGTAGATTTCCGTCACCGGCATGACCAAATGTACAAATATCGAGCTTATACTTTTCGGCAATCTCATTAATGGCATTGACCATTTTTGCAATTTTCGACCTGGGAACGGTAGCATCCTCAAGGATGGTTGTCGGCTTAAGCCTAGCAAGGGCGGAAAGGGCAGAACGTCTTGCAGTTGTTAGCTTTTCTGCTTCTTTTTCAGATTGAGCCACTTGGACTGAAACAGCACCTTCCTGCTTGCAAACTTCCATTATTTTTTCTAAATCGCGATTGACTGCTTCAAATGACCCATCCTGTTCAATCAGCAGTACAGCTTTTGCATCTGTAGGTAATCCAATTTGTGCGTAGTCTTCAACAACCTTTAACGTCGGTTGGTCAAGAAATTCAAGTGTAATTGGGATAATTTTATTTGCTATAATTTTTGAAACTGATTTAGCTGCTGCTTCAAGGTCTTGATACAAGGCAAGCATTGTTTTTTTTGTTTCAGGCTTAGGAATTAGCTTTAGAGTTGCTTCAGTTATGATTCCAAGTGTTCCTTCTGAACCAACCATAAGACGTGTTAAGTCATAACCTGCAACATCTTTAGCGAGTTTTCCGCCGGTTTTAAGGATATCACCGTTTGGCAGAACCACTTCAAGTGCTATAACATAATCCCGAGTAACCCCATATTTAAGTCCGCGCAAACCTCCTGAATTTTCATTAATGTTTCCGCCAATGGTCGAGATTTTCATTGAACTTGGGTCAGGTGGATAAAAGAGCCCTTTTTCTTCAACTGCATTTGCGATTTTCAGGGTGACAACTCCGGGTTGAACAGTAATCGTTAAATTTTCCTCATCAATTTCAAGAATTTTGTCCATATGCTTGAAGAGCAGGACAATTCCTCCCTCAGTTGGACAGGTTCCTCCGCAAAGATTGGTACCTGAACCACGTGGGACAACCGGAACCTTAAACTCATTACAAACTTTTACTACTTCCGAAACTTCCTTCGTATTTCTTGGACTGACAATTGCATCCGGCATAGACTGAAGGTTTGGAGTGGAATCATAGGAATATGAAAGCCTTTCTATTTTGGTGTCCTCAAAATTATCCTTTGTAACAATCGAAATTATTTTTTCCTTTACTATATTGGAAAGCATTCCGTTTCCCCCATTCGCATGTATCCGTTTACCATTCTATTTTTAATGTGAATATCTACTTTAAGTATAAAAAAACAGGCTTACGCCTGCTATGGATAAACATATGAAAAATTGGGGGATTACACGGAAATTTTTGTTTGTTCATCTAAAAAGATGATAGACAAATACAAGGTTAATAAATCTCGTATGTTGTTTGGATTCAAATTTGTTAATTCTTCAGCTTTTTTCAAGCGGTAATGTAAAGTGTTGATATGAATATGTAATTTTTCGGAAGTATTTTTTAATGAATGATTTTGTTTAAATAGTTCTTTTATCGTTTCTAGAAGTTGACGTTCAGATAAAATCGGTCCTATGGTGCGGTTAATAAATTCCGCCTTCGTTTTTGGGCTAAGTTCACCAATAACCATTTCAAGGGTTAAATCCTCATCAAAGATTATATTCATTTCCTGCTTTGCAATTTTTAACGCTCTTTCTGCTTGGAGATAAGAGGTTCGAACTTCTCCGGAAACTGCCGCTTGGCCTACTCCTGCACATGTTTGGATGCCAAAATTTTTGTTAATATACTGAATAAAATGATTTAGTCGTTTTTCAATTGTAAGCCGGGAAGTATCGCTTGAGCAATCTAAGAGAAGAACAATTCTTTCATTTCCTGTCCGGACAGCTACTTCTTTACTATTTTGATGGGTCCAATTTAAAATGGAAGACCAAATTTCTCTTGAAAGGGGAGAGTTTAACCCTAAAAGCTCAATAATTGCGACAGTCCGGGCAACCTCTATGTTAATGGATAAAAGCCTGGCTCTATTAAGAAAAGAACTATCCCGCTCTTTAGATTGAACCCAGTCCATTACAAATGATTCAAGTGCCCGGGAATGCCAATCAAACTGTTCAGAATAATAATTTTCACTAATAAGCAGTTCAGTCATTTTACGGATAATTTCACCAAAAAGAGTAACCTTGCTTGGATTTCCCGTTATTCCGATTACTCCGATGACATCATGTTGAAAAAATATCGGAAAATTAATACCCGCTTTTACGCCAACTAATTTTTTCTGATCATCAATGGTGATAATCAGCTTTTTTTTATTTTTTGAGGCAATCAATGCTCCCTCATGGAATGTCCCCACTCTTTCTTTGTCTGTACTTGCAATAATAAAGCCGTCTGTATTAACAACGATGATATCTTCACCGATTAATTTTCTTACTTCCTGTACAATCTTTTCAGCAAGCTCAGGGAGTAACATCGTGCCCACCTCCGAAAATTCTCTGCTCTTATTATATAAGAACTGCTTTTATCGGGCTATGATGGTTTTTGTCCAAAAAAAGCCGGGTAAATAAACCCGGCTTAATCACTACCTTGACTGACATCTTTTGTTGGGTGCATAAATGGAGAGGCTTGGGGTTTTCTTTTACTTTCAAGCAGCTCACGATTTTCAGTAGAATTCCAGCCAATATCATTTGTCGGATGAACCCACTCATCACCGGACATAATCGCTGGGTCTGTTTCCTCCGACCATTTTTCTAACGGAGAATTTGGAGAGGCATAAAAGCTGTCACCAATCGTCACCCCATGTTTATTGACAAATGGAGGCTCAATTTTCATGCCGGTTCCTTTAAAACTGGGAGCAGTTATTTGATGTGGTAAAGTTTCGTTTATACTTAATGATTTTTGCTTTTGTTTACTTGTATCCATATTTTCCTCACTCCTGTTTTTCTTTATTTTTTACCTGTAGCGCAAATTTATTTAAGAAAAATAAGGAAACGAATGATTGATGTGATTTTGTTGAAAAATAGATGTGTAAGTTTAATTTTAGGGAGGAATAGATGATGGCTAAACGTAAAGCAGAATTTGATGCAGTTAAAAAGTATTCTAAAACCCCGGATAAAAATGTACAGGAAAGTGAATTTTCTGCGGAATTTACCGATAATAATAATGCCATTAGGGGTCAAAATCGAAATTCAAAGTTAGGGAAAAAAGGTAGAGGTTAAGTGCAACACCGCCGTAAATCGCCCACTGCTATTACTAATGAGGAATTTAGCATTGAATTTGGAGATGTAAATGGTATAAAACTTTACGAGCTGCCATTAATATCTCAAAAGGAAAAGAAAAAAAATCGGAGTCCAAAAAAATAAAAGAAAGCCGGCGATATTGCCGGCTTTTTACATGTTGTTAAATGAAAAAATAAGTGTTTTTTCATTAATTGGATCAAAATAGGCTAATAAACAGGATGATTGGTTTTCAATCTTTCCTGATGATAAATATTTGGTAAGGTCAAATGTAAGCTCTTCAAGGATTGTATGTTTAAACAAATCTTTTTCATCAAGTTCCAGTTCCATAAATGATTTTCCTAACAGGGAGGGATTTTCAATAATTTGCTTGTATAATTGTACCCGTTTTTCTTTATTAAAGGTTGCTTCCCACCAAGGCTTCCTCGGCTTGTATTTATGGTTTTTTAAATAATCATATTTCATCAATCCCATAATGAAATCCAGGTCATTAACCGATTGCTCTTTAAGAAAGGAAGAAAGCCTGCGGAATAAATCTTCAAGCTGATGACCAATTCTTGACCAACCTTGTTTGTCCCAATAGGAGCCGAATCGTTGAAAGAAATCGAATGGTGAAGCAAATACATTGGATACTAAATACTCGACCGTTTGATCCATGCGGTGGTCATTCCAGTATTTTTCTAAAACATCTTCAACCTGTTTGATTCTGACAATATCATTAAAGGAGAGAACATTGTTCCCTAAAATTTCATACGGCGAATGATCCATATAAATATATTGATGGTCAGCCGCACGTAGACGAACGCCGGTTCCGCGCAGCATTTTTAAAAAACCTAATTGTAATTCTTCAGGGCGGAGTTCGAACACATCGTTGAAAGTTTTTCTAAAAGATGCGTAATCTTCTTCCGGCAGTCCTGCAATTAAATCGAGATGCTGGTCAATCTTTCTGCCCTCTTTTACCAGTGTGACAGTTCTTGTCAGTTTTTTGAAATTTTGTTTTCGCATGACAAGTTCGTTCGTGTAATCGTTGGTGGATTGTACTCCGATTTCAAAACGAAAAAGTCCTTTTGGTGCTTCTTGATTTAAGAACTCTATTACCTCAGGCCGCATAATATCTGCAGTGATTTCAAATTGAAAGACGGTACCAGGTAAATGTTCATCAATAAGGAAGCGGAACATTTCCATTGCATAACTTCGGCTGATATTAAATGTCCGGTCCACAAACTTGATGGTTTTTGCACCGGAGGTCATTAAATAACGAATATCATCTTTAATTTTCTCTCTGTCAAAATAACGTACACCAACTTCAATTGACGACAAGCAAAATTGGCAGCTAAAAGGGCATCCACGGCTTGTTTCAATATAAGTTATGCGTTTACCCAAATGTGGAAGATCCTCATGGAAGTGGTAGGGGGAAGGTAGATCCTTTAAATCAAGCTTATTCATTTGAGGTGTAATCATCACTTGCCCATTATTCCGAAAAGCTACTCCGGGTACAATCCTATAGTTATTGGTTGATTCAATTTCGGTAAGCAATTGCTTAAATGTTTGTTCACCTTCACCGATAACAATAAAATCGACATCCGAAACTTTTTCCATCCACTCTAACGTATCATAGGTAACCTCAGGTCCCCCTAATACAATTATGATAGCCGGGTCAATTTTTTTAATCATATTAACAACCTTGATTGTTTCCTCGATGTTCCAAATGTAACAGCTGAAGCCAATAACGTCCGGCTTTTGTTGATAGAGATCGGTGACAATATTCATTACCGGGTCTTTTATTGTATATTCTTTAATTTGTATAGTATATTCCGGGGAAGCATATGCCTTTAAATAGCGAATAGCCAGGTTTGTATGAATGTACTTGGCATTCAGGGTCGAACAAATGACGTTCATTAAAAAATCTCCTTAGTATAAAATGAAAACAATATTTTATTATAACCTATTCTAGACAAATAGAATAGGTATCAAACAATGGAAAAGGCCTGGCGGCAGGACTTCCATTTTTATTGAGATCATTATGTTTTTCATGATTAATATAGAAGAAAGATGTTTTTTTCGAATAAAGTGAAGTTTGATGCACATTTTCTAGAAAACGGTATAATAAAGGTGCGTAAAATTGATGAAATGTTTGTTAGGGGCTGGATGGATGAAATATAAAAAAATTAAACCGAAGAAAATCTATGAAGAGGTAGCTGAAGCTATCTATGAAATGATTCGATCCGGTCAGTTAAAGCCTGGCGATAAACTTGATTCTGTACAACAACTAGCTGAAAACTTCCAAGTTGGGCGTTCGGCAATCCGTGAAGCTTTAACTTCATTACGGGCAATGGGACTTGTAGATATGAAGCAAGGTGAAGGTACATATATAAAAGAATTTGTATCAGAGCAAATTACCTTTCCATTATCAACGGCGATCTTAATGAATAAAGAGGATATTGCCCAACTTTTAGAGGTTCGTAAAATTATTGAAAGTGGTACTGCAGCAGCAGCAGCAAAAAAGAGAACGAATCAGCATCTTGCAATGATGGAGAGTGCTCTTGAAGAGATGAAGAAAGCACACGGCGATGAGGAGTTAGGGGAAAAAGCAGATTTACAATTCCATTTTGCCCTTGCTGAGGCGGCACAAAACCAGCTTTTGATGAGTCTAATGAATCATGTTTCAGGTTTAATGTCCGAAACCATGAGAGAAACGAGGAAGGTTTGGCTTTTTTCAAAACAGACAACAGTAGAACGGTTATATGATGAACATAAGGCTATTTATCAAGCAATAATGGAGCAGGACGAAGAAAAAGCCAGGTACTTTATGCTTGTTCACCTTGAAAATGTAGAGGCAGTCCTAAAAAAATATTTTCAACATACGAATTTGTCTAAATAAATTTTTCCGGCGAAAAAAAGTAGAAAAACTGCAATCGTAAAAATCACTGGAACTGCAGTTTTTCTATTTACCTAAGATAATTAGGGATAATTCATTTGAAAGCTCTTTCTATTTTTGAGGGTTTTATTGTACTATAAAGATAGTAATCTTTTTTGGTAGGTCATCAGATGACCAGGTCACCGGCTGATGGGCGGATTTAAAATAAATGAGAGATTTATTAGAGAGGGAGAGAATCATGAAGGTTACTCTTTTTGCAACTTGTATAGTGGATATGTTTCAAAGCAATGTAGGAAAAGCAACTGTTGAATTACTAGAAAGACTTGGCTGCGAAATCGATTTTCCGGAATCCCAGGTTTGTTGCGGACAACCTGCCTATAACAGTGGCTATGTGAAAGAATCAAAAGAAGCGATGAAACGAATGATTGAGACTTTTAGTGATGCGGAATTTGTTGTGTCTCCATCCGGTTCTTGTGCATATATGTTTCACGAATATCCTCATATTTTTAAAGGAGACCCTGTTTGGGAATCAAAAGCAAAAAAACTGGCAGAAAAAACATTTGAGCTTACACAATTCATTGTGGATGTCCTAAAAGTGGAGGATGTCGGTGCCCGATTCGAAGGAACTGTTTCTTACCATACCTCCTGCCATATGACGCGATTGCTCGGGGTTAAAGAAGCTCCGCTGACTTTGTTGAAAAATGTACAAGGGCTAAAGTTCACGGAATTACCGGGGAAGGAACAATGCTGTGGATTCGGGGGAACCTTTTCTGTAAAAATGGCACAAATCTCAGAGCAAATGGTTGATGAAAAAGTGCGTCACGTTGAAGAAACAGGTGCGGATTATCTAATTGGTGCTGATGCAGCCTGTTTAATGAATATCGGCGGGCGAATCGAAAGAAAAGGGAAGCCGATCAAAGTGATGCATATTGCAGAGGTTTTAAATAGTCGTTAATAAAAATTATACTTTACATTCTTAGTTGATTACTAATAGTAGTGAAAAGAACAGTTCTTGGATTATTTTTTTAAGGGTGGAGGAATAGGCGTATGTCAATGAAGATTGGCACGGATCAATTTAAAGTACGTGTTGATAAAGGAATTCATGATGGATTTATGCGCGGTGCCGTTGCCGGAGCACAGGACGGAATGAGTATGAAAAGGCGAATCGTAACTGAAGAATTAGGAAATTGGGAAGAATGGCGTAATCATGGGGAAGAAATAAGGCAACATGTTCTGCAACATTTAGATTATTATTTGGAGCAATTAAGTGAGAATGTTGCTAAACGGGGTGGAAATGTTTTTTTTGCTCAGACCAAAGAAGAAGCAAACGACTATATTAGGGAAGTTGTTCAAAAGAAAAACGCAAAGAAAATTGTGAAATCAAAATCGATGGTAACCGAGGAAATCAGCTTAAATGCTATGTTAGAGGAAGAAGGGTGCGAAGTCATCGAAACGGATCTTGGTGAATACATTCTTCAAATTGATGACCATGATCCGCCATCGCATATCGTTGTGCCGGCCCTTCATAAAAATAAAGAGCAAATTCGCGAGGTTTTTGCAGAAAAAATTGGGTATACCAAAACCTCAAAACCTGAGGAACTGGCCTGGCATGCACGCGAAACGCTTCGCAAGGAATACCTCACTGCGGATATTGGGATTACAGGCTGTAACTTTGCTGTAGCTGAAACAGGTTCTTTCAGTTTAGTTACAAACGAGGGAAACGCCGATTTAGTAACAGCACTGCCAAAAACGCAAATTACAGTCATGGGAATGGAAAGAATTGTCCCTACCTTTGAAGAAATGGAAGTCCTTGTCAGTCTTTTAACAAGAAGTGCAGTCGGACAAAAATTAACCAGCTATATTACCGTATTGACAGGACCGCGAGAGGAATTGGATGTTGATGGTCCTGAAGAATTTCACCTTGTGATTGTCGATAACGGCAGATCGAATATTCTTGGCGGAGAATTCCAATCTGTTTTGCAATGTATCCGATGTGCCGCTTGTATTAATGCATGTCCGGTATATCGTCATGTTGGCGGACATTCTTACGGCTCCATCTACTCAGGTCCGATTGGAGCCGTATTATCACCATTACTGGGGGGGTATGACGAATATAAGGAACTCCCCTATGCATCTACACTTTGTGGTGCGTGCACAGAGGTTTGTCCGGTAAAAATACCGTTACATAACCTGCTTCATAAACACCGTGAAATCATAGTTGAAAAAGAAGGAAAAGCACCAATCTCTGAAAAACTGGCAATGAAGGCTTTTGGTTTGGGTGCAGCATCACCTGCTTTGTATAAAATAGGTTCTAAAATTGCACCAACAGCATTGAGCCCATTCACTGTAGGAGATAAGATTTCCAAAGGACCGGGACCATTAAAAGCTTGGACGGATATCCGGGAGTTTCCGGCCCCGAATAAAGAAAGATTTAGAGATTGGTTTAAAAATCGCGAAAAGGGAGGCAACTAATTATGAAAGGTACGATCCAAAATCGGGATAAATTTTTAAATCAAATTGCCGGCCGTCTTGACCGTTCGCGTATTTCTTCTCCCATTGAAAAGCCAAGCTGGAAATTCCAACCCCAAAATGAAGTGTTAAAAGATGCTTCACAGGACGAATTGTTGGAAGTATTGAAAGAACAATGTAAAAAGATCCATACAAATCTCTATACTACTGACAGCCAAGAATTACCTGCAATCCTAGGCAATATTGTTGCAAACTATGGCGGCGGCCCGGTTGTTACGTGGAAGGATGAGCGTTTTACCCGTTGGGGACTTGATTTACTGATGAAAAAAGAGTGGTTTAATCAAAATATTGAAGTTTTTGAGTGGGATTACACAGTTGGAGAACAAAACATTCGAAAAGCCGAAAAGGCAAATGTAGGAATAACCATAAGTGAAATAACCCTTGCAGAATCAGGTACTGTGGTCCTATTTAGCGATGAAAATAAAGGAAGAACGGTAAGCTTTTTACCTGCAACCTCGATCATGCTTATCCCGAAAAGCACACTTGTACCTCGGATGACTCAAGCAGCAAAAAAAATACGCGAAATCTATCAAAAAACGGGGCATGTAGCTTCCTGCATTAATTTTATAACCGGGCCTAGTAATTCTGCAGATATTGAACTTAATCTTGTCGTTGGAGTACACGGTCCTGTTAAGGCTTCCTATATCGTTATTAATGATTTATAAATAGATTTTAAAACAAAGGTCTGCCTCTTTTTTTGAGGGAGGCCTTTATTTTTTTAGGGAAGAAATCAACTGTTATATTACAGTGAAATGACTGTTGTACAATTGGAGGTGAGTTAAAAAGTCATATAGAATAAAGGTTTTTTTGGAAAAAAATAATGTGTTATAAAATTTTTTCGTGAATATTTGACTTTTGTCACAGCATTATAAAAATAGTTGCCCTACAATAACTATGGGGAAGTTAATCTTTATTTTTTTTGTAGAAGGCTCTAAGCCTTTCTTATATTGGGAGGGAGAACATGTCAATCTTACCGAAGAAAAATGAACTGGGATTTTTTGAAATCCGTTTAGAATCAATCGGCGGGCTGGGAGCTAACCTAGCCGGAAAAATGCTGGCGGAAGCCGGCGTTTTAAGTCTTGGATTAAAAGGATCTAATTTTTCATCCTATGGCTCTGAAAAAAAAGGATCACCTGTTAAAAGCTTTATCCGTTTTTGTGAGCCGGATGTAGAAATTAGGGATCATAGCCCAATAGAACAACCGCATATTGTAGGCGTATTCCATGAAGCATTATACAGAACAGTGGATGTTGTAAGCGGATTGAATGCAGATGGGATCGTCTTGGTAAATACTTTGAGGAATTTTGATGATGTGAAAACGGATTTACAGTTAGAATATGGTACGCTTGCGATTGTTGATGCTTTATCGATTGCAGTTGAGGAAAAAACAAAAGTTAATACAGCCATGCTCGGCGCATTATATCGAATTTGTGGTTTCCTCGATCCTGAGTCTATGAGAGATGTTATCCGCAAAACATTTACAAAGAAATATCCACATTTAGTTGAACCAAATATTCGTACATTTGATCGCGGATATAATGAAGTTCAATTTAAAACCTATGAGGTACCTGCGGGTGCTGAAGGCAAAAGTTTCACACGGCCGCTTCCGCAGCTAGGATTTTTGACTCAGGAAATCGGCGGAGTCATGCTTACCCAAGCAAATAGTATTTTAAAAGATTTAAGCGGTTCCAGACAAGGATTCCTACCTGAATTCCAACAAGATAAATGTATTAACTGTGCAGCGTGCGACAACGTTTGTCCGGATTTTTGTTTTGTTTGGGAAGAGGGAGAAGATAAACGCGGTAGAAAACAAATGTTTCTTAAAGGAATTGATTACCAATATTGCAAAGGCTGCTTAAAATGTGTGGAAGCATGTCCGACCGATGCACTTGGTGATCTTCGCGAAATGATTGGTTATGCTGATGAAAACTGCGTGAAGCAAAACTTTCCTTATATAGCAGGAGGTAGTCTTTAATGGCAATTTTAGAAGAAAAATTAACAGCCCAAGGCAAAGCAGAACAGATTTCTACCTTTGAGTCAGGAAATGAAATGGCTGCCATGGCTGCAGCACAAATTAATTATCATATCATGGGATACTTTCCAATTACTCCCTCAACAGAAGTAGCGCAATTTTTAGATCAAATGAAAACACGCGGCGAACATGATATTAAGCTGATTCCTGCAGATGGCGAGCACGGTTCAGCCGGTATTTGCTATGGTGCAGCTGCTACCGGCGCACGTGTGTTCAATGCAACAAGTGCAAATGGTTTATTATATATGATTGAACAGCTTCCTGTTCAATCAGGAACACGTTTCCCTATGGTTATGAATCTCGTTACCCGTGCGGTCAGCGGTCCTCTTGATATCAGGGGAGATCATTCTGATCTTTATTATGCCTTGAATACCGGCTGGGTTATTTTGACAGCAAAAACTCCTCAAGCTGTTTATGATATGAATATCATGGCACTTAAAATTGCTGAACACTCAAAAGTTCGCTTACCGGTTATAGTTGCCTATGATGGCTTCTTTACTTCTCATCAGAAGCGTCGAGTAGAATTCTTCAAGGACCGTAACATTGTTCAACAATTTGTTGGCGAGTGTCCAACTGATTACAATTTTGCACGAGATCCGAAAAAACCGGTAACCATCGGTGCTCATATGAGTGGAGATGATTTCATTAACAATCACTTCCAGCAATCGGAAGCGATATATAATGCCGGTGAGGTATTTAGAGAAGTAGCTGCAGAATATGCGAAGATTTCCGGAAGAGAATATCCTGTTCTCGATTTATATAAAATGGAAGATGCTGAAGTTGCTTTATTCCTATTAAACTCTGCAGCAGAATCAGCTAAAGATGTTGCCGATCAGCTCCGTGAAAAAGGGATTAAAGCCGGTGTCATCAGCCCAAATATCATCCGTCCATTCCCGGCGGATAAAATTCGCGAGGCACTTAAAAATGTAAAAGCATTATTAGTGGGCGAACGTGCGGATTCCTATGGTGCAAATGGTCCGAATTTAACACATGAAGTGAAATCAGCCCTTCAAGATGACCGCGAAAACCAAACAATCGTTTTAAGCCGTGTATTTGGTCTTGGCGGAAAAGATTTCTATGCAAGTGATGCACAAAGCTTCTTTGATATGGCGATTGATGCGATGGAAAAAGGCTATGCTGAAAAGCCATTTGACTACTACGGTCATATTCCCGGTAATCCGGAAAAAATCCTTAAGCCTGTCATTTTACCACAGTATGGAGATGTATTTAAGTCAGGTTTAATTGATGTAAAAATGGATGAAGAAACCAATAAGTTAAAGGTGAAAATTCCACCGCTTCGTGCCCTTACTTCAAAACCGAAACGTATTGCATCAGGGCACGGTGCATGCCCGGGATGTGGAATTTTTGCAGGGCTTGAATTATTCTTTAAAGGAATTGAAGGAGATATTGTTACACTTTTCCAAACAGGCTGTGCATATGTAACAACCACTTCCTATCCAAACACTTCTCATAAGCAAACGATGATGCATAATCTGTTCCAGAATGGAGCGGCAACATTATCAGGAACGGTCGAAGCGTTCTTGGAATTAAAACGTCGCGGTGAAATTGAAGTTTCTGATGATGCAACGTTCGTTATGATTACCGGTGATGGCGGTATGGATATTGGTATGGGTTCAGCAATTGGAACTGCGCTTCGCGGACATAAGTTGATTATGCTTGAATATGATAATGAAGGCTACATGAATACCGGATCGCAGATGTCTTATTCAACACCTATAGGTCATATGACGAGTACATCGGGTGTAGGTAAAAAACAACGCGGAAAAGCGTTCCATCATAAGGATACTGCACAAATCATGGCTGCAACAAATATTCCTTATGTTTTTACAGGTTCGGAAAGCTTCCCGCAAGATTTGATTAAAAAGGGTGCAAAAGCACAGTGGTATGCGCAAAATGTAGGTACCGTATATGGAAAGATCTTGATAACCTGTCCATTAAATTGGAAATCTGATGACCGCTACGGCACAACGATCGTGGAAGCTGCAGTAAATTCTTGTTTCTTCCCGCTTTATGAAGTGGAACAAGGGATTACAACAATTACTTACAATCCGGAAGAGAAAAACAAGCGTATTTCTTTATCCGAGTGGTTAAAGTATATGGGGAAAACCAAACATCTTCTAAAAGATGAAAACAAACCGTTATTAGAAGAGTTTGAAGCAGAAGTTGAGAAAAGGTGGCAGCGATTAATAGCTAAGCATGAAAATCCAATGCTTTAATAAAAAACGCAAGGCGGTATTTGCCCGCTTTGCGTTTTTGTCTATTAAATCTTTAAAGCGCATCCTTAACCAAAGAGAGAAATGAAGCTATTCTGTTAAATTCTTTTCGCTGTTTAATTAATATTTTTCCTAACGCCAGTGTTTTACGTTTTGCCTTTAACCGAGCATCTTCTTCCTTAATACTATCCAAATCGGCGACATGAGCAAGCCCTACAGTCCTCCTAATTAGTTCACAGCCTGCAAAGCCGAGTGCATCCTCGAAATATTTTATTAAAACAAACTCAAGAAACTCCTTAGATTTAGCTTGTTCATCTTTGTTTTCTGTTTCCCATAGCTGAGTAAACTTTCCTTCAAAAACATTCCATACCGTTTCAATATGATCTAGAAAAACGTCACGTTTCGGGATACTTACAATCACTTGAAAAAGTAAATTTGCGATGACTTGTCCGATATCAAACCCTGCCGGACCATAGAAAGCAAATTCGGGATCAATTACTTTTGTTTCCGATTCATCAGCAAAAACGCTTCCTGTATGAAGATCGCCGTGCAGGAGCACTTCGGCTTCGGTCAAAAAGCTTTTTTTCAAGACAGAAACATGAAATTTTAGTTCATCATCATTCCAAATAGCTTCGACATCTTTCTGCAAACTTTGTTCAAAATCATTCGTTTCAGCATTGTAGTAAGGATCTGTGAAAATAAGGTCTTCGGTAATTTTGCAAAGCTCCGGATTAATAAACCTTTGAACCTGTTCTTTCTTTATAGCCGGGCCCAAAGCATAATCTGATGTGTAGAATAATGTTTTAGCCAGATATTCACCAAGATGTTTTGAAATTAACGGATAGTTATTTCCTTTGATGAATCCTGTTCTCGCTATTGTAAGATGGGAGAGATCCTCCATAACGGTAACCGCCAAACAGTCGTCAGTGTAATAAACACTTGGAACGTATTCAGAAGCAATATGTCCAAATACCGTTAGAGCATCTGCTTCAATTTTCGCTCTTTTAACTGTTAACGGCCAACTTTCCCCGACGACTTTTGCGTAAGGAAGCGCTTGCTTGATTATGATGCTTTTTCTTTTAGCTTGATCGAAAATTAGAAAAACTAAATTAAGATTGCCATCTCCTATTTCTTTGCAGGTTAAATTGACATGTTCATCAAATAGGTTTAATTCAAGTGCCAGAAGAACTGCGGTAGTTTCAGTTAAGGGCTGATAAGATTCTTGTTTTAGTAGACTCATTCTAATTTCCTCCTAATTTTTGGAGGCTTTGTGGTGTATGAAACACAACAAAGCCTCTTTCTCATCTGAAAGAGGCTCCGAAGACAATAATACTTCGCACCTCTTATCTCTCAGAAAGGTTAACTTTCTGTTGGAATTAGCACCGTGCCTTAAATAGGAAGTCCCAGGCGCATAAGTATTCTGCGCCCCATTTCGCAATGGTATTATGGTCGGTTGCTGGGCTTCAAAGGGCCAAATCCCTCAGCCAGCTCATGATAAGAGAAAAAATATATTTCAATGTATTTAATCTGCTAAAAATAATATCAGCAGCAGATTATTTTTGTCAATATTTTTTGAAAATTATTTATAATGCTCCGGTTTTCGATCTTCAAAAATGGGAATCAGTTTACGAATTTCCTTCACATGATCTAAATCTATCTCTGCTGTTAGAAATTCCTCGTTTTCCCCGGCTTCAGCCACCACCTCACCCCATGGATCGATAATCATGGAGTGTCCGGCAAATTGGTTATTAGGATCATGACCTGAGCGGTTGCAAGCAATAACAAAACATTGATTTTCAATCGCCCTGGCAATCAGTAATGCACGCCAATGGGAAAGACGGGGGGCAGGCCACTGGGCAACAACAAACAAAGCTTCCGCCCCCTGTATGGTATGGGATCGGATCCATTCAGGGAACCTTATATCATAACAAATGACTCCGGCAAACCGTCGTTTTTCCAGTTCAAAAAGCCCTTTTTCAACCCCGGGTTCCAAATAACGATGCTCATCCATAAGTTTAAACAGATGAAGTTTACTATATTGGTGAACGAGCTTGCCATCTTTGTTTATAATCAGCAGGGTGTTTTTTACACCCGTTTCTCCTCGATTTGCAACGGATCCCCCGACAAAATGAACCCGGTATTTTTGTGCTGCTTGTTTAAGGAACTCTATCGTTTGAGCTGCGTTTTTGTCCGCAATGGTGTCTAGTCGTGTTAAGTCATACCCCGTAGTCCACAACTCCGGCAGGACAATAATGTCAGGTTTACCGTTGCTTGCTTTTTGAATTAGCTTTTCGCTTGATTGATAGTTTGCAGAAGGATCGCCAAAGGCAATATCCAGCTGCAGGCAAGAAATTTTTAATTTCAAGAATTTTCACCCCATTTGGATTTTCGGAATTTTAACTTTACATACTGATATAAAAGTTATATCATTTGTGATTAGAATTTCAACTCAAAAATGTAAGAATTGTGTAGGTGAGAACGATGATGCAATTTCCGCCATCTAAAATTTTAGACAGCCTTCCGAAGCAGTTTTTTGCTTCGCTTGTTAAAAAAGTAGGGCAATTTATTGAGCAAGGATATGATGTAATTAATTTGGGGCAAGGTAATCCCGATCAGCCTACGCCAAGTCATATTGTTGCAAAGCTGCAAGAAGCTGCAATAAATCCGGTAAACCATAAATATTCACCCTTTCAAGGGCATCGTTATTTAAAACAAGCTGTTGCGGACTTTTATTATCGGGAGTATGGGGTATCAATAAATCCCGATAAAGAAGTTGCGATTTTGTTTGGCGGAAAAGCCGGGCTAGTGGAAATTCCTCAATGCCTATTAAACCCGGGAGACACGATCCTTGTTCCGGACCCGGGATATCCCGATTATTGGTCCGGTGTAGCACTAGCGAAAGCTGAAATGGTAACAATGCCGCTAAAAGAGGAAAATAATTTCTTGCCGGATTACAGCCAACTTACTGCAAAAGAATTAGCAAATGCAAAATTAATGTTCCTCAATTATCCTAATAATCCAACCGGAGCTACGGCTACAAGGGAGTTTTTTGAGGGCACTGTTACGCTTGCAAGGGAAAACGATATATGTGTTGTTCATGATTTTGCCTATGGAGCCATTGGTTTTGACGGTGAAAAACCGTTAAGTTTTTTGCAGATTGATGGGGCAAAAGCGGTAGGAATTGAAATCTACACCCTATCAAAAACCTACAATATGGCAGGATGGCGTGTTGGTTTTGCAATTGGCAATGAAAGTGTAATTTCTGCCATTGAGCTTTTACAGGACCATCTATATGTAAGTTTATTTGGCGCGGTACAGGAAGCAGCTGCGGCGGCATTATTAGGACCGCAGGAATGTGTAAGAGAATTAAACCTGCTATACGAAAGAAGAAGAAATATCCTTATCGATGGTTTGCGAAAGGTCGGTTGGAACGTTAATGCTCCAAAGGGTTCTTTTTTTGCCTGGCTGAAAGTTCCGGGTGGTTTTACTTCAGAGCAGTTTGCAGATATTCTCCTTGAACAAGCCCATATAATGGTTGCACCGGGTATTGGCTTTGGGGAAATCGGGGAAGGATTTGTTCGGGTTGGATTATTAACCTCGGAGGAACGGTTAACTGAAGTTGTCGAAAGAATAAGTTCTTTGGAAATTTTCAAAAAATAGTTGACAGAGTTTTCATTTCTTGGGATAATCCAAACTAAAGTTATCAACAAGTAAATGTAAATATATTTGATGTTTTCTTATCAAGAGCAGGCGGAGGGACTAGCCCGATGAAGCCCGGCAACCGACTTAGACCCAGGTTTAAGCACGGTGCTAATTCTTACAGCGATAGGCTGAAAGATGAGAAGATGTTAGTTTGTCATGCTAACCTCTTCTCTGTAGAAGAGGTTTTTTATGTTTATCAGAAAGGATGTTGAAAAAAATGTCTGAATTAATTGCTACATATCTACTACATGATGAAAAAAATCCAGACAAAAAAGCGGAGGAAATTGCCTTAGGATTGACTGTGGGGTCTTGGACTAATTTACCCGAACTTGAACAAAACCAATTGCAAAAGCATAAAGGAAGAGTCGTTTCGATTAAAGGAGCACATTCCGAAAAAGAGGAGCAAGCGCTTATTTCTATCGCTTATCCTACGTTAAATTTTTCCACCGATTTACCGGCAATTCTAACAACCGTCTTTGGGAAACTTTCATTGGATGGAAAGATAAGATTACTTGACTTGCAGTTTGATCATGGATTAAAGAAACAATTCCCGGGACCAAGATACGGCATTGAGGGTCTTCGAAGAAAACTTGGAGTTTATGACAGACCGCTCTTAATGAGTATTTTTAAAGGGGTACTCGGTAAGGACCTGGATTTCCTAGCGAAGCAACTCAAACAACAAGCACTCGGCGGTGTTGATTTCGTTAAGGATGATGAAATACTTTTTGAAAATGAACTAACACCGTTTGAAAAAAGAATTGCTGAGGGGAAAAAGGTTCTTCAAGAAGTATACAATCAAACGGGACAGCGAACGTTGTACGCGGTGAATCTCACCGGAAGAACCTCCAAACTAAAAGACCAAGCCAGAAAAGCTGCAGAACTTGGTGCAGACCTCCTATTGTTCAATGTCTTTTCTTATGGTTTAGATGTATTGCAGGAATTAAGGGAGGACGATGAAATTGCTTTACCATTAATGGCACATCCTGCGGTAAGCGGCGCATTAACTTCTTCGTCCCATTATGGAATTTCTCATTCATTATTGCTCGGAAAGCTTCTGCGCTATGCCGGTGCTGATTTGGCTCTTTTCCCGTCTCCATATGGAACGGTAGCTTTAGAAAAAGACAAGGCACTGTCAATTGCAAATGAGCTAACAAGAAAAGATTCCATTAAACAAGCGTTTCCAGTTCCTTCAGCAGGCATCCATCCCGGGTTGATTCCATTGTTAATTCGTGATTTTGGTATTGATTCAGTAATTAATGCAGGCGGAGGTGTTCATGGACATCCTGATGGTGCACGTGGCGGAGGCCTTGCATTCAGGCAAGCGATTGAAGCCAATCTAAAAGGTAAATCATTAGCGGATGCTGCAAAAAGCGACATAGAACTTAAAAAAGCACTTCAATTATGGGGGAGTGCTGAGGTATACACAAAATGATAAAACCGGTGATTTATTGTGACTTTGATGGAACGATAACCGAAAGTGATAATATCATTGCCATCATGAAACAGTTTGCTCCAGAAGGATGGGAATTCCTAAAGGATCAAATTCTCACGCAGCAGGTTTCCATCAGCGAAGGAGTAGGAAAGTTATTTTCATTACTGCCAAGCAATTTAAAAGCTGAAATAACCGATTTTGCGATTAAAAACGCAAAGATTCGCACAGGGTTTACAGAATTTGTTGAATTTACCCGATCCGAAGGAATACCCTTCTATATTGTCAGCGGCGGAATTGACTTTTTTGTTTACCCGATACTGGAAGACTACGGTCCATTTGATGGTATCTTTTGCAACTGCTCAGATTTTTCCGGGGAGACAATCAAGATTCTCTGGCCAAATGAATGTGATTCATTGTGCAATAATGATTGCGGCTGCTGTAAACCGAGTATCATTCGAAAATTAAACCTTTTTGAAAATAGCTTCAATATTGTCATTGGTGACTCAGTTACCGACCTTGAAGCTGCTAAGCAGGCGGATTTTGTCCTTGCTCGTGACCTGCTACTTGAAAAATGCACTGAATGGGGAATCTCTCATCAAGGTTTCAGCACTTTTTATGAATGTATTGAAATAATTAAAACTCGAATTGAGGTGAATAAGCTAAAATGCTGAAGAGAAAATGGAATGAATTAGCAGATGTAAAAGAGGAGCTTGCTCAGAGGGATTGGTTTATGGGGACAAGCGGAAATCTTGCGATTAAGGTAAGTGACCATCCGTTGCAATTTTTAGTAACTGCTAGTGGGAAGGATAAACGAAAACGAACAAACGATGACTTTTTACTCGTTGATGAATTCGGTAGACCTGTGGAGGAGAATCATCTCAGGCCTTCTGCTGAAACCTTGCTTCATGTTGAAATCTACCGTAAGACAAATGCAGGCTGCAGTCTTCATGTCCATACGATTGATAACAATGTCATTTCTGAAGTATATGGCGACAATGGTGAGGTTACCTTTAAAGGACAAGAGCTGATTAAGGCATTTGATATGTGGGAAGAAGATGCGGTCTTAAAGATTCCAATCATTCGTAACCACGCCCATATCCCGACACTGGCACATTGTTTTGGAGAGCATGTTACAAGAGATTCGGGAGCAGTTTTGATTAGAAACCATGGAATCACTGTGTGGGGAAGAACTTCATTTGAGGCTAAAAAAATCCTTGAGGCATCTGAGTTTTTATTCCGTTATCAATTACGCCTTTTGGAACATAAACCATATCAATTGTTTAAAGTAGTTTAATATAAAATAAAGAGGAAGGTTTTAAATGGCTTATATTACATTTCAAAACAGAGAAGAACAAATTCTTGGTGAAGAGGAAGTAGCAGGCTTCTTAAATACCCAAGAGGTAATTTATGAAAACTGGGATCTATCCAAACTTCCAGATTCATTGGTAGAAAAATATTTATTATCAGATGAAGAAAAAGCAGAAATTTTAAATGTTTTTGCCAATGAAATCGCTGATATTTCTGTAAGAAGAGGCTACCAAGCACAAGATGTGATTTCATTATCTGACAATACACCTAACCTTGATGTTCTTTTAACAAGCTTTAAACAAGAACATCACCATACAGATGATGAAGTACGGTTTATCGTAAGCGGACATGGTGTGTTTGTCATTCAAGGAAAAGATGGCGAATTTTTTGAAGTTCACCTTAATCCGGGTGATTTAATCTCTGTCCCTGAACATACAAGGCATTACTTTACACTGGAGGATGACCGGAAGGTGGTAGCTGTGCGCATTTTTGTTACTAGCGAAGGCTGGGTGCCAATTTACGAAAAACAGGAAGTAAACTTATAAGAAGTAAAACCCGGCTGCGGAATATCCGAGTCGGTTTTTTTTATTTCGGTAGCATATTTTGAAAAAATTAATAACTTTTTAAGATAAGATTTTATGAAACTCTCGGTATTCTATATCCATTTTCTAGCTTTTTTCCTTAAAATAGGTATTTATAGGAATGTGTTGCAAATTGAAGAATTTTGTCGCAAAAGATAGAATCGCACTGCGAAAAATGTCGAAAAACAAAAGAAATAGATTGTTTTGTCTACTTTTGCGAAAGTGTTTACTTTTATATAAATTCTTGTCATAATTCTTCAAGTAATCCATTTTTTAGCGATCTACAGTGAAAGAGTAGGAGGATTAAATTGTCTAAGGATAGAAATAACCGTTCCGAGATGTTAGGTGAAATAAAGGTCAAAAGAGAATTAATGATAAATAGTGCAAATAAAAACGGCTTTACGAGTGAGGAAACCATTAAATATAGCCAAGAACTTGATGAATTAATAAATCAATACCAACGAACCATTGCTCATTCTTCCAAGACTAATGAAGAAGTAAGATTTGCTTTTAAACAAATGATAATGATCTGGCCTAATACAAGCGTTGAATATTAAATTTTGTAATTGCTTATTCCTCTTGCATCTAAAAAGGGTTGCTATGTTGAAGGTCTTTATAATGCATATGTGCTACTAGAAAAAGTGCAAGACGTGAAGGCCTTCCAGAGCATTTTTTTATCAATTGTTCATTCCGCAAAAAACTCCTGTAAATCTCATACATCTTAAAGGAAAGTCCCACTTATTTTAGTTTAACTCCACTTATTTCCTATCTTGAAATTATCTGCATATTTAAACAGTAACTGTGATTTTTATCATTGTATATATCCTAATATTTCTTATAGTTATATTAGTACTATAAAATTGAAAAATTACATCACGAAAATTCTGCAAATATTTTATTGCTTCTTAGATCTGCTTCTATTTCAATGATTGTTTGTCCACACCCCAAAGAAAATAGTAATTCAAAAAACAAAAAAAAGAAAACTAACTTTGTTTTTTACTATGGTTGTGTTGCGATTCATATATCGATAAAAAGCATTTTATAAACCATAGAAGGCAAACGCTTTCAACATTCTTAGATTATATCGAGGAGGGAAAGTCCTACATGCACATTGTCGTATGTGTCAAACAAGTACCCGATACAAAAATTATTAAAATTAATCCTAAAACAAACACATTAGACCGCCGCAGTGCACCAGCCATTTTAAATCCTTACGATGCCCATGCTGTTCAAACAGCCGTAAGTATTAAAGAGAAAACTGGCGGTACGATTTCCGTTTTGTCAATGGGACCGCCTCAGGCAACTGCAGTCATTAAAAAAAGTATTGAAATTGGTGCAGATAGAGGATATTTGATTTCCGACCGTGCTTTTGCCGGTGCAGATACACTTGCTACCAGCTATGCTTTATCAAAAGCGTTGGAAAGAATCGGTAAAGATCTTCCGGTTGATATGGTGATTTGCGGCAAACATGCCATTGATGGGGATACCGGCCAGGTTGGACCCGGTATCGCAAGAAGGATGGATATTCCCCCTATAACCAATGTAATTGAAGTATCAGAAGTGAATATGAAAGAAAAAACGGTTTTAATCAAGCGGAAATTAACTAACGGATATGAATTAATTCAAACAGAAATGCCATGCTTATTGACAGTTGAAAAGGAAATAAATCAGATTGAATATTCACCGATGCCAAATATGATCAAAGCAGCCAGGTATGAACCGATTATTTGGGCAGTGAGTGATCTCGAAAATGTTGAACGTTCCCAGCTTGGACTTAAAGGTTCTCCAACAATTGTAGGAAAAATGTTTACTCCTCCAAGACCCGAAGGCGGTAAAAAACTCGAGGGTTCTGCTGATGAGCAAATAAAACAGCTCATGGAGGTTTTAATGGAGAAAAAAGACCTGTTAAGCATCCAGTCATCGAAATAAAATAACTAATCTTTTGTCGCAGGGAGGCGTTTACATGAAACTGGACGAATACCGTGGAGTCTGGATATTCATCGAACAAAATGACAGTAAAATCGAAGGAGTTTCACTCGAATTACTGGGAGCAGGACGGAAACTTGCTGATAAATTACAAGTCCCGTTATCAGGATTTTTGCTTGGCTCAGGAATTAAAGGATTAGCGGGCCAAGTCATTTCATATGGTGCTGATTTAGTCTTTATGATCGACCATCCCGTTTTGAAACAATATCGGACAGAATCATATATGAAGGGTGTAATGCTGCTTGCAGAAAAATACAAGCCTGAGATTATCCTTTACGGTGCAACACCAAACGGAAAAGATTTAGCGAGTGCCGTTGCAACCGATTTAAATACAGGCTTAACAGCAGATACAACCATGCTTGATGTAGATCTGGAAAATAGATTACTGGAGGCAAGCCGGCCTGCCTTCGGTGGAAACATTATGGCGACGATTCTTTGTAAAAAGCACCGGCCGCAGATGGCCACAGTAAGGCCAAAAGTAATGAAGGCATTAGCTCCAGACTCTGGCAGAGTTGGTAAAATTATTGAGGAAAATATATCACTTAAAGAAGAGGATATGCGGACAAAAGTACTACAAATTGTGAATGATGTAACAAAAAAGGCTAATTTGGCTGATGCCCATGTGATTGTCTGTGGCGGGAAAGGAATGGGGGATATTCAAAACTTCCAAATCCTATATGACCTTGCTGAGACCATCGGTGCAAGTGTTGGCGGTACACGTGATGTGGTTGAAGCCGGCTGGCTCCCGCACGAACTTCAAATTGGTCAAACCGGTGAAACAGTCACACCGAAAATATATATTGCAATAGCATTATCAGGTGCAATACAGCACGTCGTTGGCATGAAAAATTCCGATTTAATCATCGCTATTAATAAGGATCCGAATGCACCGATTTTTGATGTAGCCACATATGGGATTGTAGGTGATGCTATGGAGATCGTACCTAAACTAATTGAGCAATTTAAGCAGATCCGGAATGAAAAAGGCGGTGAAATAAGTTATGCCTGAAAAATTTGATGTAATTGTTGTGGGAGCAGGCCCGGCTGGTACGGCATGTGCATTCACTTGTGCAAAGAACGGCTTAAATGTCTTACTTATTGAAAGAGGGGAATACCCGGGAAGTAAAAACGTAATGGGTGGAGTACTGTACCGTAAGCAAATGGAAGAGTTGATTCCAGAATTTTGGAAGGAAGCACCGCTGGAAAGACCTGTTATTGAGCAGCGTTTCTGGATGATGGACAAAGAATCAGTCGTGCAAATGGGCTACAAAGGCCTGGAGTGGGGAGTCGAACCCTATAACAACTTTACCGTATTGAGGGCTCAATTTGACCAATGGTTCGCCCAAAAGGCTGTTCAAGCTGGAGCACTTCTTATTAATGAAACCGTGGTTACTGAATGTATTGTTGAGAATGGCAAGGTAGTAGGTGTCCGTACTGATCGTCCTGATGGAGAAGTGTATGCAGATGTCGTTGTTCTTGCTGACGGAGTTAATTCCCTGCTCTCTAAGCAGCTTGGATTCCATAAAGAACATCGTCCTGACGAAGTAGCTTTAACAGTAATGGAAGTTATTAATTTACCAAAAGAAAAAATTAATGATCGTTTTAATTTAGAGGATAACCAGGGTTGTACGATTGAAATTTTTGGTGATTCAACGAAAGGTAATCTCGGAACAGCGTTTCTATATACCAATAAGGATAGCTTAAATATTGGGGTAGGGACGACACTTTCGAGCATGATAAAGGCGAAATTGAAACCATATGACCTATTGGACTATCTGAAGAATCATCCAATGGTGAAACCGATGCTCTCAGGCGGAGAATCAGCTGAGTATCTTGCACACCTTATTCCCGAGGGTGGATTCCGTTCAGTTCCAAAGGTAGCTGGTAATGGAGTTATCGTAGTCGGCGATGCCGCACAGCTTGTAAATGCTATCCATCGTGAAGGTTCGAACATGGCAATGGCATCAGGTAAAATGGCCGCTGAGGCTGTGGTAAAAGCAAAGAGCCGAAATGACTTCAGTGAATCAAGCTTAAATAGTTACCGAGAGGCTCTTTATAATAGTTTTATAATAAAAGATTTAGAGAAATACAAGGATGCTGCTCATACGTTTGAAAAATACCCACAATACTTTAATGAGTATGTACCAATGATGAACAAAGCGATGAGCAAGTTCTTTACTGTAGACGGAACGCCTAAACGTGACAAACAAAAAGAAATAATGAAGAGTGTAACAGCTGAAAGAGGAACGATTCGAGTATTGCAAGATATTTATCGTGCTTGGAAGGCGGTGAAATAATGTCAACTAAGAATATCGAAGAAAAACAGTATCTCATTCGTTTTAAAGCGGACACGAAGTCCCATTTAACTGTTATGGATCATGATATTTGTATGACGAAATGCCCTGATAAGATTTGTACTGTGTTCTGCCCTGCAGAAGTTTACAAATGGGAAGGCCTCAGAATGCAGGTTGGCTATGAGGGCTGTCATGAATGCGGAAGCTGCCGTATCGGCTGCCCGCATCAAAATATTCACTGGGAATATCCAAAAGGCGGTCATGGAATCGTGTTCCGCTTAGCATAAGAAGGTAAACCGAAGTTCTAAATATTACAAAAAGGTGCTGTTTGCAACATGCAAATAGCACCTTTTTGGATAGGAAAACAAAAAAAATTACCACTATATGTATGTTCTTTCACAAGTGAGAATAAAAAAGAAGGTGAAGCTGGGGTATTGATTGAAGTGGATTAACTAATTTTCTCTTGTAGGGTTGAAGCGAAGAGTTGATCATTCTTGCTATATGTTTCAAACAAGCGGGCCAGTTCGATGGCACTGTCAAAGCATTCCAAATTTGAAGAAGAATAGAATGGTTTTCTCCATTCGAAAGTACCTTCAGTATTTGATGGATAAATGCTTACTTTCCAGTGAAAATATTCCTTTGCTTGAGGAAGTTGTTCACTCTCCAGTGCAATAAGCCAGTGGGTTAACGGTGTCATTTTTTGATTTCTGGTTTCCATAAGGGCATTCCTGTCATTTAGTCCTATCGGAATTAATGCTTTTTGATAAAAATCACGTAGATTAGGGGTTTGCATGTTATAACCCTCCTTTATTAATTTCTATCTCTATTATATGAAAGTTTTTAAGTTTTTTTGAGTATAAATGTTAAAATTTTTCGAAAAATAAAAGCGTTGTCGTTAAATTGTCAAAGATAATTACAGATTACTTCGTTTTCGTATTAAGTGACCTGAGTCACAACATGATATCAGGAGACCTTTTATAATAGAACCATTAAGAATCTTAAGAGGTGAATGATTGTGAGTGGCTGTATGAACGCTTTTGGAGGCATGCCTCCTGAAAATCTTAGTGAAGGACTAAAACAATTAAAAGGGGAGCATCCGCCATTATTAGAACAATTAGAAGGACTGTATGATTTAACCCAACAAATTGAACAAGACTTGAACATTGTAGTTAATTTTACAGCATTAATTATAAAAGTGAAGGATTTTAAAGCAGCTCTTGACCCCCACTCAGAAAGGGAAGAGGGTGTACTTTTTCCAATGATGGGTGTTTATATTGGAACAACCTCAGGACCGATTGCTGTCATGGAATATGAACATGATCAAGCAAAAGCTAAAATCGGAGCCTTTCTTGAAAAGGTTGAAACAAGTAACCTAATGACGGAAGAGCGGAAGCAGTTAGCAGAATTGATCAAAAATGCTTATTTTATCCTAACAGAACATTTCTCCAAAGAAGAAAATGTTTTGTTCCCAATGGCAGAAAGAATGCTAACCGATGCAGAAAAAGATGAATTATACCGGAGAATTCAGGAAATTAAATAAAGGATGGGCTTAGCCCATCCTTTTTCTAGTTCCCTTGATACCACTCACGGACTTTGTTATCATTTGGCAGCAGAAAAGCAGTTAATCCTAATAAAGGCAGTATACCAATGCAGGAAACCATGGATTGGATACTGATTAAGTCTGCAATATATCCCAGCCCAACGGAACCTATGGCTCCCATTCCAAAAGCGAGACCAACGGTAAGGCCTGACATCAAGCCTATTTTTCCCGGGACAAGCTCCTGGGCATAAACAACAGTGACGGAAAAACTGGTCATTAGGATAAATCCCGTTAGAAGCAGAAAGATAAAAGCAATATATGACGGAACAAAAGGAATTAAGATAGAAAAGGGGACTGTTGCTAACATTGAAAAAGATATAATTCTTTTTTTGCCAAATCTGTCTGACAGCGGTCCTCCAAAAAAGGTGCCGAATGCTCCTGCTACTAAAAATGCAAATAAATATAGCTGTGATGCTTTAATTGTCATTGAATATACTTTTATCGCATAAAAAGCATAAAAATTGGTCATACCGGAGATATACCAAGATCTCGCAAAAATTAACAATAGGATTAAAGCTAAGGCTTTTTTAACATCTTTTGATAGTCCGATCATGTTTTCCGAATCGGCCTTTTTTCTTTTAGTCGTGTTTGAAGTAACTGCTAATCGCTGATTATACCAAATGGCGATATACACTAATAAAACAACTGCAAGGGCGGCAGCAATCGTAAACCAGGATGCTCCGATTTGACCTAAAGGAACCAATATTAATGCTGTTATAAGCGGAGCTAATGCTTGACCCGTATTGCCGCCAACCTGATAAATCGATTGTGCAAGACCTCTCCTGTTCCCTGCAGCCATATGGGCCACTCTTGAGCCTTCAGGATGGAAAACCGAGGAGCCAAGTCCAATGAATATGACAGACACGACAATCATTCCGAAGTTCGAAGCAAAACCTAATCCAAGAATACCGAATAGTGTAAGCGTAAGGCCGATTGGCAAAGCGTAAGGCATTGGTTTTTTATCTGTAAAAGTTCCGACAACGGGCTGCATGACAGATGAAACCATATTTAAGGAAAAGGCAATAATACCAAGCTGTGTGAATGTTAAGCCCATTGATTTTTCTAAAATGGGAAACATGGCGGGCACAACTGATTGAATGGCATCATTTAATAAATGGCAAAGTCCGATGATGAAAAGAATTTTATATATAGTAGATTCTGATGTATTTGTCACCTTTGCCGGTAAAGCAGCTTGTTGAGTCATAGCAATCTCCTTTTTTAATAGGCTGTGTTAAAGGCGAATGTTGATTTTTTACAACTGTTGATTGGAGCGGAGGGCGCTCGACTCCTGCGGGATAGAGAGGTCACGGGAGACCCCGCTTATCTCTAAGCGCCGAGGAGGCTCTCGGACCTCCCCGCGCAAAGCGAGCGCCAGGAGCGGAAATCAACAACCAAGTTTAACAGAGCCTTTTAATAAAATAATTATCCTTATCATACAAAATATTTGTTTAGAAGAAAATGGATTATTTCTAAAATCGAAATATTTAATTTAAGTAGATATAATAATGTAAAAAATACCGACCATCTGTGCTGCTTTCTTATCAAGGAAACTGTTTTTTTTTGGAAAATTGACACTCTATGAAAAATTTTTTATAATTAATTTGAAATCGAGATAATTTAAAGGGTGAATTTTATGGAAAATGATTCAATTTCCCAATCGTTAAAACTCTATATTGTCCTCTCAAGAGCATATAAAGCGATCAATGAACACGTTAATAAATTTATTCAAGCAAATGGGTTAAATCCAACGGAATTTGCGGTATTAGAGCTTTTATACCATAAAGGTGACCAGCCAATGCAGCAAATTGGCGGGAAAATTTTGCTTGCCAGTGGAAGTATCACATACGTGGTCGACAAGCTTGAACAAAAAGGGATGCTAAAAAGGATAGCCTGTCCAAATGACCGCAGGGTTACCTATGCTCAGATAACAGACGAAGGAAAAAAGTTTATCGGGGGGATTTTTCCTGAACACGCAGAGCAAATACACAATTTGATGTCTACTCTCACCGAAATTGAAAAAAGTGAAGCAATAGATTTGCTTAAAAAGTTGGGTTTGCCTGCGGGAAAATTTTAATACGGCGATTTCGCCGTATTTTTTTTAGTTAAAGGAATATTAATAAATAGTGTCGAAATGATAGTTGCAATAATAGAAAAAGGAGTTGGCTAAATGAAATTTGAAGAATTTACCTATAAACGTCCAAATTTAGAGGTAATAACAGCAAACTTTAATGCTGCAATAGAGAAGTTCAATAACTCTATTACTGTTGAAGAACAGAGTAAGGCCATGGATGAGGTCAATGAGCTAAGAAATGATCTTGGGACAATGTTCAACCTTGTGCATATCCGTCATTCCATTGATACCAACGATGAGTTTTATAAGGCAGAACAAGATATCATGGATGAAATCCAACCTGAAGTAGAAGGGTTAGTAACTAAATATTATCAGGCATTAGTTCATTCAAAATTTCGAACTGAATTAGAAGAAAAATGGGGTCGCCAGCTTTTCGCCCTTGCCGAAGGACAACTTAAGACATTTAAACCTGAAATTGTCCCAATGTTGCAGAAGGAAAACCGCTTATCCACAGAATACACGAAACTCCTTGCCTCCGCAAAAATTAATTTTGAAGGCGAAGAAAGAACGCTTGCCCAATTAGAACCGTTTACCGAATCCACAGACCGAGAGATGCGAAAAAGGGCAAATGAAGCGAAATTTGGATTTTTAGCAGAGCATGAAGACGAGCTGGATCGAATTTATGATGATCTTGTTAAAGTCAGAACAGAAATTGCACAAACGCTTGGATATAAAAATTTTGTTGAGCTTGGTTATTACCGAATGATGAGGACAGATTATAATTCTGACATGGTAACGAATTTCCGTGGGCAAGTAAAAGATTTTATTGTACCAATAGCAACAAAGTTAAAAGCACGGCAAAGAGAAAGACTTGGTTTAGACCAATTAAAATATTATGATGAAGGCTTCAATTTTCAAACAGGGAATGCTCTGCCAAAAGGAACTCCGGAATGGATAATTGAAAATGGACAGAAAATGTATCAAGAGCTTTCAAAGGAAACAGGGACCTTCTTTCAGTTTATGCAGGATAATAATCTGATGGATCTCGTTGCTAAAAAGGGAAAGGCCGGCGGCGGGTATTGTACATACATTGAAAACTTCAAGTCTCCGTTTATTTTTTCTAATTTTAACGGAACATCAGGGGATATTGATGTTTTAACCCATGAAGCAGGTCATGCTTTTCAGGTTTATTCAAGCCGTCACTTTGAGATTCCTGAGTATTTTTGGCCAACCTACGAAGCTTGTGAAATTCATTCGATGAGTATGGAGTTTTTCACATGGCCTTGGATGGAGCTGTTCTTTAAAGAAGATACGGATAAGTACAAGTTTTCTCACTTAAGCGATGCTTTATTGTTCCTGCCTTACGGAGTATCAGTTGACGAATTCCAGCACTGGGTATACGAAAATCCGGAAGCAACGCCAAAAGAGCGGAAACTACAATGGCGCCAGATTGAGAAAAAGTATATGCCGCATAAAGATTATGATGGCAATGAGTATTTAGAAAACGGCGGTTTCTGGCAGCGGCAGGGTCATATTTATAATTCACCATTTTATTATATTGATTATACCCTTGCGCAAATTTGTGCCTTCCAATTTTGGAAACGCTCTAGAGAAAATCAGCAAGAGGCATGGTCAGATTATGTGAAACTATGTAAACTAGGTGGAAGCAAGTCGTTTACTAAGCTGGTTGAAGCAGCTAACTTAATTTCACCTTTTGAAGCGGGCTGTGTAGAATCAGTGGTTGGTGTGATAGAGAATTGGTTAAATTCTGTGGATGATAAAAAACTATAATTTAAAAGCGAAGCCAGTTAGGCTTCGCTTTGATTTTGAGTACCGTGGGAAAATCACATTAATGTACGGCAACGGTTTCTTCCTCTAAAATTATTTCACCATCTTTCATAATGGCTTTTAATTTTTTTATATTCTGTTGATCCAGGATAAAATCGGCAATCCGATCTTCGAGATGCTCCTGGATAACCCGACGGAGCGGACGAGCACCGAAGGCTGGATGATAGCCAAATTCAGCTAACTTTTCTTTTGTATCCGGTGAAATAATTAATTCAATGTTTTGCTCGAGTAATGCATCTTGTAACTCGCTAATTAACAAATCAACGATATGCATAATGTGTTCTTTTTTGAGTGTATTAAATTCGATGATACTATCAAAACGATTCAAGAATTCCGGTTTAAAGAAACCTTTAAGAGAATCAAGAATAGATGCTTCTTCGATAGCTTCATTTGTCCCAAAGCCTACATGAATGGTTTTGTGTCCAACACCCGTATTACTTGTCATAATAATAACTGTATCCTTAAAGCTAACTGTTCTACCTTGGCTATCTGTAAGACGGCCATCTTCGAGAATTTGCAGGAACATATGCTGCACATCCGGATGTGCTTTTTCAATTTCATCCAATAAAATAATACTGTAGGGGTTCCTACGTACTTTTTCAGTAAGCTGTCCTGCTTCATCATGTCCTACATAGCCGGGTGGTGAACCGATTAGTTTGGAGACACTGTGTTTTTCCATATACTCACTCATATCTACGCGTACCAATGAATCTTTAGAACCGAATAATTCTTCGGCAAGGGTTTTTGTCAGCTCCGTTTTCCCAACTCCGGTTGGTCCTACGAATAAGAAAGACCCAATCGGACGGTGTTTTGATTTTAAGCCAGCCCGGCTTCTCCTAATAGCCTTAGCTACTTTTTTGACCGCGTTTTCCTGACCTATCACCTTCTTATTAAGATTCTCTTCAAGAAATTTCATTCTAAGCTGTTCATCTTCTTGAAGTTTACCAACTGGAATACCTGTTTTTTGTTCAATGATTTCTTGGATATGGAATACTTCAACAATAGGTTTTTCTGAATTTGAATCTGTAATTAAGGACTTTTCTAGATTTGCTTCCTCATCGCGGAGAGATGCAGCCAGCTCATAATTTTCATTTTTAAGAGCAGCTTCTTTTTCCATGATAATCTCTTTTAACCTATTCTCAATTTGTTCAGTACTTTTGCCATCCGAAGTTAAATTTAATTTTGACCCTGCCTCATCTAATAAATCAATTGCCTTATCTGGTAAAAAACGGTCTGGAATATAACGATGAGATAATTGTACACATGCTTGAATCGTATCTTCAGAGTACCTTACTTCATGGTATTCCTCATATTTTTTCTGAATCCCCTTCAAAATTTCGATAGCTGCTTCCAGTGTTGGTTCAAGAACATGAACGGGCTGAAAGCGGCGTTCTAATGCTGAATCTTTTTCAATTCGCCGGTACTCCTTCAAAGTCGTTGCCCCAACGAGCTGTAGTTCTCCTCGTGCTAACGCAGGCTTCAAAATATTTCCTGCATCCATCGATCCCTCTGCTGAACCGGCCCCGACTAGAAGATGAATCTCGTCGATAAATAGAATGATATTCTTGCGTTCCTGCAGTTCAGAAATAAGTTGTTTCATTCTTTCCTCAAATTGACCTCGAATTCCTGTATTCTCAACAAGTGATGCCACATCAAGCAGGTAAACCTCTTTATTTCGTAATTTTACAGGAACTTGACCTTCCGCTATCATTATTGCCAGACCTTCCGCGATCGCTGTTTTACCAACACCCGGTTCCCCAATTAAAACAGGATTGTTTTTGTTTCTTCGATTTAAAATTTCGATAATACGCTTAATTTCTTCATCACGACCGATAACTGGATCAATTAATCCTGCTTTCGCCATTTGCGTCAAATTTCGGCCCACTTGATCTAATAAGCCGGCACCATGTGAGGATTTACTATTTATTCGAGAAGCTGGCTGGCCATTAATATGTTGATTTCCTGGCGTATTTTTAGTGAAAAATAACTCTTCAAAAGGAAAACTTGGAAAACTATTTGGTCCCAAACTTGCACCAAGTGAATTCTTTTCTTTAGCATAGCATTCTTGACATAGTTTCAATTCTTTGTGCTGTCCATTTATCATTACCCTTAATTGAATATTTGCCTGTTTATCTTTGCATAATTGACAAAGCATAAATAAAACCTCCTAATTTAATCATGATTTGAAGGTTTATTGACTTTGACTATATTTGACCTTCATGAGAACAGTATACTCTGACCATTTTTGACTTTCAAGATTTTTGTGTTAGTAATTTATACCACTCTTTGAAAAAAAAGCTCGTCTTTGTTTGTCCCTTCAATCATATAGTGATGAGGAGGGGGAGATGAAGTGAAGAAGAATTGGACAGCAGCTTTCCAAATTGCGGCCGTCTACGTTGGAACAGTTGTCGGTGCCGGTTTTGCTACCGGAAGAGAAATCGTAGAATTTTTTTCTCGGTTTGGGTTTTTTGGCTTTATCAGTATTTTATTGAGCGGCTACCTCCTTGTTTTTATGGGTTCAAAATTAATGAGAATGGCTGCTCACATTAAAGCAGAATCATATCAGGAATTAAATGTATATTTGTTTGGAAAATGGGCGGGTAAGGGAATAAACATTATTATGTTAGTTATGCTGCTTGGGGTAAGTGCAGTTATGCTTGCCGGGGCCGGCGCAGTATTTGAAGAACAGCTTGGGCTGCCAAAAGATATTGGTGTTTTTCTGACTATTTTCCTTTCAGTCCTTGTAATGCTCATTGGTATAAAAGGACTTTTTGCAGTAAATACATTTGTTGTTCCGTTAATGATTACATTTAGCTTGATGTTAATGTTTTTTTCAGTTAGAATGCCCCATTTTGTGAATCAGCTATTGTTTGTTCCCCATGCCGATGACGGATGGAAAAGTGTGTTGGCTCCATTTTCATATACTGCCTTTAATCTTGCTTTAGCTCAAGCAGTTTTGGTGCCAATTGCAAACGAAATTAAAGATGACTGGACAATTAAGTGGGGAGGAATAATAGGCGGTGCTGCATTGACGGTTATTCTAATAGCAAGTCATTTCACCTTAATCATGCTTCCTAATTTGGAACAATATGAAATTCCAATGGCAATTATCATGAAGAAATTCGTTCCGTTTTTTTATTGGATCTTTGTCCTCGTAATTTATGGTGAAATTTTTACCTCCGTTATAGGCAACGTCTTTGGTCTGGATCGTCAGTTGAAACAATATCTATTAGTACCAACAATCGTATCGATTTCTGCCATATTTGGTGTTGCCTACATCATAAGTCTTGTTGACTATGGGAAGCTCCTTTCTTATCTTTATCCACTGTTTGGTTATATTAGCCTCATTTTTTTTGTTTTACTTTGGATGAAGCCACTAGCACATATTGAAAAGAAATAGCTTGATTTTTCAAAATAGAAAAAGCGGCTGAATAAATCAGACGCTTTCACTATTTCAACGGTAAAATGATAAAAATCATGATGTCAAAAACTAAATGGGATACAATGACCATTGGCATGCTTTTTTTCCAAAAATAAATGCAGCCCCAGATAATTCCGGAAATAAAGGAAGCTAAAACGAAGATAAACGAACCGGAATAGATATAAACGGATGCGTATAAAACGGAAGCAATCAAAATACTTTTCAGTGGGCCATAGTATGTTAATAGCCTTTTTTGAATAAATCCCCTCCAAAATAGTTCTTCGCCGGGTGCAGCAACCAGCACAAGCGCAAGATACTGCCAGAAAACCGATGGTGCAAACCAGCGGTAAAGTCTGCTAATACTATTGATAAATGGAAGATGAAGAATCCCAATGGCATGATAACCAAGCCACAAAATTATATATAGAAACAATCCGGACATTGCTCCAAAGGATAAATAAGTAAAAAATGACGCTTCGTCATCAACCTCTTCTTGGAACATTGCATATGTGATTAGCAAAAGCAATGAGGCAGAAAAAATATACCAAAATATTGTTTTATCCTGAAAGGAAAAAAACAAAAGAAAATGAGCAATGACCAATCCAAATAAAAGACGAAAATCAATGGGACGTTTCTTCATTATGACAAGCCCCTTTCCTGGCAATAAAATTTATTTTAGCAAAAAAAATCGGTGAAAGGAAATGATTTCATCCAAGATTTAATTAGAATTCAATGATAAAAAGAGGAATTTTGCAAAAAATAAATGATGAAGGGAGTGAAGCTTATGAGTAAATCAAAAAGTGAACAAGAACGGGAATGGACTGTTCGAAAACAGGATCAAAATCCTCACGGAAAAGTGAAATCCTTAAAGCAACTCTCTAAAGAAACCGGGAAAGAAGAATAATGCTTCTTAAAAACAAAAAAGAAAAGGCAGTCCCGGACTGTCTTTTCAATCATTTTATCAATTTAATAAGCGCTTTCTTTTACGATCTTATAGTTTTTATGATTAACTACTGTACGCTGATCCAATTCTAAGTCTCGGTAATTATCCATATAAGTTAGGTCGACTATTACAGAATTTTCATTTACTTTCTCTACAATCCCTTGCAAACCACCACGGAATTCGATGATATTCCCCACTTCTGCTATCTTCATTAGTCTCTCTCCTTTACCTGACAAACTATAAATAAAATCCAATTAAATAACAGTTTGCACTACTTTTCCCAATTCGTAAAGGCTTTTATTTGACAATTTCGTTAATTATTTCGAAAATAGTAATAAAATTGATATATATATAGAAACCGCTTTCATTCAAAATGTTTTTGCAGTATAAAATTTCCTCGGGAATATCATCATAACTTGACTTAAGGAAAAATAGTTTAGGTAAAATAAAATACGTAAAGGTGGTGCTATTGTTGAAGGTAGAATTGATAAATGATATTTTGAATCGACTTATGACAGGGGATTTAACAGAGTATTATGTAAAAAATGAGGATTTTATGGAATTTCGCCAGGTTCTTGCTAAGAGAAATGATTTTAAACATTTTCGTGGCATAGGCCAAAGGGGCGGAGATGTATTATATCAATACTTAGAAAATCCCCGAAGTTAATTGAGGAAAGTTGTATGAAAGGAAGTCAAAAAATATGGAACAGAAAATATTACCGGCATCGTCAACTCTAAAGGAATTTGAACGTTTTTTGCAGAGTTCTTTTGAAATCGGAGTTTTTTTAGACATGCATATTGCGCAATTAAAAAATATTAATTTGATGGCGAAGCAGAGCGGAAAGAAAATGATTTATCACGTCGATTTAATTCATGGAATCAAAAATGATGAATATGCAACAGAATATATTTGCCAAGAATTTAAACCCTATGGTTTGATCTCGACAAAAGCAAGTGTCATCCAAAAGGCAAAACAAAAAGGGGTAATCGCGGTGCAAAGGATATTCCTAATTGATAGTCATGCACTCGAAAAAAGCTACAAACTAATTGAAAAAACACAGCCGGATTATCTTGAGGTGCTTCCGGGGGCTATGCCGAGGATGATAACTGAAGTAAAAGAGAGGGTGAAAACCCCTATTTTTGCCGGAGGCTTAATTCGTACTCCTGAAGAGGTACAGAATGCTTTAAATGCAGGTGCCTCAGCCATTACCACCTCAAAAAGGGAATTGTGGGACCTGTTTGGTAATTAATGTTAATAAAATATTACTATTTTTGTAGAAAAAATATTGACACCGCTTTCATAACTATTTATACTCAATTTAACAAGTTAATACTTTGTGACGGAGATAAGGAGATTCACGCAGAAACCCAATTTTGGGTTCATTCTGTTGTGAATCTCTTTTTTTTCGTATTCAACATGAGAAAACTAAAATAAAATCAACTTAAAAAAAGGAGAGGGTAAAAAATGACACCATTTGTTGGGGAAATGATTGGAACAATGATTCTGATCGTGTTCGGTGCAGGGATTGGAGCAGGTTCTTCTTTAAAGAAGTCTTATTCTAATAATGCAGGTTGGATAGTGATTACAATTGCTTGGGGACTTGCTGTAACCATGGGGGTTTTTGCAGTTGGGGCAGTAAGCGGGGCACATTTAAATCCTGCGGTAACAATAGCCTTAGCGTTAAATGGAGATTTTCCATGGTCTAATGTACCGAGCTACATACTGGCGCAAATGATTGGAGCAATATTGGGTTCAGTATTAATCTTTTTACACTATTTGCCCCATTGGAAAGTAACAGATGATCCGGCTACAAAACTTGGTGTTTTTGCAACAAGCCCTGCTATTAAACATACTTTTTCTAATCTATTAAGTGAAATATTTGGTACTTTTATTCTTGTCCTTGGTCTATTATTTATTGGGGCAAACAAATTTACTCAAGGGTTAAACCCGCTTGCTGTTGGTTTACTCATTGTAGTCATCGGGATGTCTTTGGGTGGAACTACAGGTTATGCGATAAATCCTGCCAGAGACCTGGGACCGCGTATCGCCCATTTCTTATTACCAATACCGGGAAAGGGAGGCTCCGATTGGGGTTATTCATGGATTCCGGTGGTTGGACCACTTTTAGGCGGAGCTCTTGGAGCAGTATTTTATAAATCAGTTTTTTTAGGAAAAGTATCAGGTTCGCTTTGGGGCGTTTTAGGATTTAATATTATTGCCCTATTACTTGCGTTTGCATTTGGGAAGAAACAGGCTGCAGACCTGGACCGATCAAAGATTGCCGCTTAAATTCTTGTTTATCTTAATAAATAGGGGGATTCTCATGGAAAAGTATATATTATCTTTAGATCAAGGAACTACGAGTTCTCGAGCCATTCTTTTTAATAAAAACGGTGAAATCGTTCATGTTGCACAAAAAGAGTTTACACAACATTTTCCGAAGCCGGGTTGGGTGGAACACAATGCCAATGAAATTTGGGGATCGGTCCTCTCTGTCATTGCCGGAGTCCTATCCGAATCAGGCATTAAACCTGAACAAATTGCCGGGATCGGAATTACAAATCAACGTGAAACAGCAGTTGTTTGGGATAAAGAAACGGGTGTACCCGTATACAATGCAATTGTCTGGCAATCGAGACAAACAAGTTCTATTTGTGATGAGCTAAAGGAAAAGGGCCTTAATGATTTATTCCGGGAAAAAACAGGCTTGCTCATTGATGCCTATTTCTCCGGTACAAAAGTAAAATGGATCTTGGATCATGTGGCTGGAGCACGGGAAAAGGCTGAGCAAGGAAAATTATTGTTTGGAACGATCGATACATGGCTGATTTGGAAGCTATCAGGCGGTCGTGCACATGTTACTGATTACTCCAATGCTTCTCGGACGTTGATGTTTAATATTTATGAGCTTAAATGGGACGATGAATTATTGGAAATCTTAGGAGTTCCGAAATCAATGCTTCCCGAGGTGCTTCCTTCATCTGAAATTTATGCGAACACGGTGGATTATCATTTCTTTGGTAAGGAAATTCCAATATCGGGGATAGCAGGGGATCAGCAAGCAGCGTTATTCGGACAGGCATGTTTCGAAGAAGGAATGGCTAAAAACACCTACGGAACGGGCTGTTTTATGTTAATGAATACAGGAGAAAAAGCAGTACGTTCAGAACATGGCCTTTTGACAACAATAGCTTGGGGCTTAAATGGCAAGGTTGAATATGCACTGGAGGGAAGTATATTCGTAGCAGGTTCAGCGATTCAATGGCTCCGTGACGGTCTTAGAGTGATTAAGGATGCTAAAGATAGCGAAGAATACGCAGCAAAAGTAGAATCTACAAACGGGGTTTATGTGGTTCCTGCGTTTGTTGGATTAGGAACTCCATACTGGGATAGTGATGTCCGTGGTGCTGTGTTTGGGTTAACTCGAGGAACTTCGAAGGAACATTTTATTCGTGCGACACTTGAATCGCTTTCCTATCAAACAAAGGATGTTTTATCCGCAATGGAAGCTGATTCCGGTATCGTTCTTAAAACGCTCCGTGTAGACGGAGGAGCAGTGAAAAATAATTTCTTAATGGATTTTCAAAGTGACATTTTAAATGTTCCGGTGGAAAGGCCGGTTGTGAGTGAAACCACAGCATTAGGTGCTGCTTATTTAGCGGGGTTAGCAGTTGGATTTTGGGAAAGTCAGGAGGAAATTTCCCGTCAATGGGCCATTGACAGGAAATTTAGCCCGAAAATGAATGATGAAAATCGCAATAATCTTTATAATGGCTGGAAAAAAGCTGTGAACGCAGCGATGGCTTTCAAATAAACGGGATAGTGGATAGTCAACTCAAATTATTTATGGTAAAATAAAATCAAGTTAATACATTGGCAGGAGAAATCGGAGAGACCACAAAAACATTATCGTAATTCGATAATGTCTTTTGTGGTCTCTTTTTTATTTCTCTTCAAAATTCTCAGCATATAAAAATATATAGATTCATTTATGGAGGAAAACATGATGAAATTTTCTAATTTAAATCGGAAAGAAAGTATCAGTAAGTTAAAAAGCGATTTATATGATGTTTTGGTCATAGGCGGTGGAATCACCGGTGCCGGTATCGCCCTCGATGCTCAAGATAGGGGGATGAGAACGGCACTGGTAGAAATGCAGGATTTTGCTGCAGGTACATCAAGCAGGTCAACAAAATTGGTTCATGGTGGACTTAGATACTTAAAGCAATTTGAAGTAAAGATGGTTGCTGAAGTAGGAAAGGAAAGAGCAATTGTTTATGAAAATGGCCCACACGTGACAAATCCCGAATGGATGTTACTTCCTATTCATAAGGGGGGCACATTTGGTAAATTTAGCACTTCAATTGGCCTAAGAGTTTATGACTTTTTAGCAGGAGTGAAGAAATCAGAGCGCAGGACGATGTTATCTTCGGCAAAAACTTTAGCGAAAGAGCCGCTATTAAAAAAAGCCGGTTTAAAGGGTGGGGGCTATTATGTTGAGTACCGGACTGATGATGCCAGGCTGACGATTGAAGTCATGAAGGCAGCAATTGAAAAAGGTGCAATCGCCGCAAATTACACAAAGGTAACGACGCTTATTTACGAAAATGGAAAAGTTGTCGGTGCGAAGGTACAAGATCAGATAACAAAAGAAAAATATGAGATACGTGCGAAAAAAATCGTTAATGCAACCGGGCCATGGGTTGACCAAATACGGGAAATGGATCAATCAAGAAAGGGAAAAGTACTGCAACTAACAAAAGGAGTCCATCTAGTCATTGACCAATCCCGTTTTCCCTTAAAACAGTCCATTTATTTTGATACACCGGATGGACGGATGGTATTCGCGATTCCACGTGAAGGAAAGGCATATGTTGGTACAACGGATACCTTTTATGATCAAGATACTGCACATCCTTATATGACTTCAAACGATCGCAGTTATATTATTAATGCGATAAATTACATGTTCCCGCAAGTAAAAATTAGTGAAAAGGATATCGAATCAAGCTGGGCCGGAGTTCGTCCGCTCATATATGAGGAGGGAAAAAATGCCTCAGAAATTTCTCGAAAGGATGAAATTTGGGAATCAAAATCAGGTCTGCTAACAATTGCAGGGGGAAAGCTTACAGGTTATCGGAAAATGGCTGAAACGATAGTAGACCTTTTGGCAGCGAAATTAAAGACGGAAGAGGCAATAAGCTTCACTGAGTGTAAGACTAAAGCAATGCCAATTTCAGGAGGTAATGTAGGAGGATCATTAAACTTTGAAGCTTTTGTTGCAAAACAGATACAAAATGGGGTAGCGGCGGGATTAACTAATATGGAGTCTGAGCATCTTGCCAGAATGTATGGTTCTAACGTTGATACCGTTTTTGAACTCTTTAAAAAGAATGAAACCGATGCAGTGAATTACAATTTACCATCTTTATTATTTGCAAAGCTTGTTTATAGCATTGAATTCGAAATGGTAACAAATCCAATTGATTTCTTTAATCGAAGAACAGGAGCAATCTTGTTTAATATTCAATTAGTACAAAAATGGAAGAGTCAAGTGATTGCCTATATGGCTGATAAGCTGAATTGGACTGAACAAGAAAGGAAAGCATACTCGCTTGCATTAGAGGAGGATTTAAAAGCAGTAATAGTTCCGGTAGATGAACAAGAGCATTTACCATATGCTGCAAATGGGAATTAACGAAAAAAACTGTCTCAAATTTTTATTTGAGCAGTTTTTTTATGTGATATTATTAACAGTTTAAAAAGTATGAGCGTGTTATTCTAGCACTTGTATAGATTTCGCAATTTAGAATTTAAATCTCTGTACATGTTTGAGGGGCAAAGGGGAAAAGTAAATTGAAAAATTAAATAAATATATTTTCTCTTTTAGCGATTTAGTTGACTAAAAGGCGTAAATTATTGTATAAGTTAATGAGGTAAGAAAGAAATTTTTTTTCACATTATTTGAATTTTAAAGGAGTTTGATTGAGCATGGCAGAAAAACAATTTAAAGTAATCGCGGAAACAGGAATTCACGCAAGACCTGCGACCTTGTTAGTGCAAACTGCGAGTAAATTCGATTCCGAAATCAATTTAGAATATAAAGGTAAAAAAGTAAACTTAAAATCAATTATGGGTGTTATGTCACTAGGTGTCGGTCAAGGTGCTGATATTAACATCACAGCTGAAGGCAGTGACGCAGAAGAAGCATTAAGAAGTCTTGAGGAGACATTGACAAAAGAAGGTTTGGCTGAATAATGACTTTTTTACATGGAATTGCTGCATCAAATGGTATTGCGATTGCAAAGGCGTATCGCCTTGTCGAACCAAATTTAGCTTTTGAAAAGATGACAATTGATGACACCACAACTGAAGTTGAACGCTTCCGTGCGGCGTTAAAAAAATCTAATACTGAGCTTGAAGCTATCCGTGACCGTGCTAACGTAGACCTCGGAGCTGATAAAGCTGCTATTTTTGAAGCGCATCTTCTTGTTTTAAATGACCCTGAATTAAATGGGCCAATAGAAGATAAGATTCAATCGGAAAAAATGAATGCGGAAGCTGCACTAAAAGAAACAGCAGATATGTTCGTTATGATGTTTGAACAAATGGATAATGAATATATGAGAGAGCGTGCGGCAGACATCCGTGATGTTACAAAGCGGGTTCTTTCCCATTTATTAGGTGTACAATTAGTAAATCCAAGTATGATTGCTGAAGAAGTTATCATAGTTTCCGAGGATTTAACGCCGTCTGATACTGCACAATTGAACAGACAATTTGTTAAAGGGTTTACAACAAATATCGGTGGAAGGACATCGCACTCAGCCATTATGGCTCGTTCAATGGAGATCCCTGCGGTAGTTGGAACAAAGACAGCTACAGAAGAAATTAATAATGGCGATTTAGTTATTGTTGATGGTCTAAAAGGTGAAGTCCATATTAATCCAACGCCGGAACTGGTTGAACAATACCGTAAAGTCCATGAGGATTATGAAGTTCAAAAAGCTGAGTGGGCGAAGCTTGTGAATGAAAAAACAGTTTCTGCTGACGGTCATCATGTAGAATTAGCTGCGAACATCGGTACTCCAAATGATTTAAAAGGGGTAGTTGAAAATGGCGGTGAAGGTGTAGGATTGTACAGAACCGAATTTCTTTACATGGGCAGAGACCAACTCCCTACTGAGGATGAACAATTTGAAGCCTACAAAGCTGTATTAGAAGGTATGAGTGGAAAACCGGTGGTTGTCCGCACCTTGGATATTGGCGGAGATAAAGAACTGCCATATTTGGATTTACCAAAGGAAATGAATCCATTCTTAGGGTTCCGTGCAATTCGTCTATGCTTAGAAGAACAAGGAATTTTCCGTACGCAGCTTCGTGCGTTACTCCGAGCAAGCAGCTATGGAAATCTAAAAATTATGTTCCCGATGATTGCTACCTTGGACGAGTTCCGTGCAGCTAAAGCAATTCTTGAGGAAGAAAAGCAGAAGCTAGTGTCTGAAGGACAAAAAGTAGTGGACAAAATTGAATTAGGGATTATGGTGGAAATTCCATCAACGGCTGTGCTAGCCGATCAATTTGCGAAGGAAGTTGACTTCTTTAGTATTGGGACGAACGACCTAATTCAATACACAATGGCTGCTGACCGAATGAATCAGCGTGTCTCTTACTTATATCAACCATATAGCCCATCCATTCTACGATTGGTCAAAATGGTTATTGATGCTGCTCATGCTGAAGGTAAATGGGCAGGTATGTGTGGAGAAATGGCAGGAGACGAAACAGCTATACCGGTTTTACTTGGCCTTGGACTTGATGAATTTTCGATGAGTGCAACTTCAATTCTTAAAGCACGTTCATTAATTAATAACTTGAATAAGTCAGACATGGAGAAACTCTCTCAAGAAGTTCTTAACATGCAAACAACTGACCAAGTTATTGAAGCTGTAAATGTGGCAACTACAAAATAAATAAACTCTTTTTACTAAAGAATTGGTCGACTGTGTAATCAGTCGGCCTTTTTCATTTTTTTAAATTGTTTCCCGTAAAATTCAGATAATTAAGTTTTTTTTGAGAAGGAAGTTAAATGTAACAAAAGAATAATAATAGGTAAGTAAATAGGCAAAAAGGCATATGATAAACGTAGGAGTCGGGGGAGGTGATAGAAAATATGGAACAAAAACCGATACATTATGATGGTAGTTTTCAACTTGGTCAAGCTGCAAATGAGTCAGTGATTAATGAGCCATTCACAATGACTGATGAAATGAGGACCAACATTGGTCGAAATCCTTATTCACTTGACGCAAATGATTAATTTGATACATAACTGGATTTGTCAGGAAACAAATCCAGTTTTTTAATAAAATAATGAATATTTTAGAGGTAATATCTTTGACATTCAGAGAAATATTTAATACAATTATCTCGAATTAAAAATATTTAAAATCAAGACTTATTTAATTCTTGGTTATTTCATTGATTTTTGATTCAAACTAAAATGTCTAAATACACAATCAGAAAGGTGATAAGAAATGGCAAAAGTATTGTACATTACAGCACACCCACACAACGAAACTCAATCGTATAGTATGGCGGTTGGGAAAGCATTTATCGATACCTATAAGGATGTTAATCCAAGCGATGAAATTGTTCATATTGACTTGTATAAAGAAAACATCCCACATATCGATGCCGATGTATTTAGCGGTTGGGGAAAACTACAATCTGGACAAGCATTTGATGCACTTACTTCCGAAGAAAAAGCAAAGGTTGGCCGTCTAGGCGAACTAAGCGAGCAATTTGTAGCGGCAGATAAATATGTCTTTGTTACTCCATTATGGAATTTCTCCTTTCCTCCAGTGATGAAAGCTTATCTTGATTCTGTTTCTGTTGCTGGGAAAACCTTCAAATATACAGAACAAGGCCCTGTTGGACTTTTAACAAATAAAAAAGCATTGCACATCCAAGCTAGAGGGGGTTTTTATTCTGAAGGCCCTGCGGCTCAAATGGAAATGGGACATCGTTATATAAGTGTGATGATGAGTTTCTTTGGTCTCCCTGCACTTGAAGGTTTATTCGTAGAAGGGCATAATGCGATGCCGGATAAAGCACAAGAAATCAAAGATAATGCCATTGCCCGTGCTAAAGACCTTGCCCATAATTTCTAATACTTTAATAACAAAGAGATAAATCCATTCTCGGATTTATCTTTTTTTCTGCCTTGAATTTTTAACAATACAATTTTTTTTTGTATAATTAGAAAGATAGAAAAGGAGGAATAGATAACATATGAATTTGAATCTAAGTGGTAAAACAGCATTAGTTGTTGCTTCCAGTCAGGGTTTGGGTTTTGCCATTGCTGAACGGCTAGTGAAAGAAGGCGTAAATGTCATGATTTCCGGTAGGGACGAGTTTAAGCTAAAACAAAAAGCAGATGAACTGGAAGCAATCGGTGCAGGTAAAGTTGCTTATCAAAAGACAGATATTACAAATGTGGAAGAAATTAAACAGCTTGTTTCCAAAACAATTGTAACCTTTAGTAGTATCGATATGCTCGTCAATAATGCCGGCGGACCGCCTGCAAGCTCATTTGAAGATTTAACCGATGATCATTGGTATCAGGCATTTGAATTAAATTTACTGTCTTATGTTCGGATGATAAGGGAAGCCCTGCCATATTTAAAACAACAAGGTGGAAAAATACTCAATATCGCTTCTTCTTCAATAAAAGAACCCATTCCGGGGCTAATACTCTCAAATACATATAGAACAGGAATTGTTGGGCTCTCAAAAACACTGGCTTCTGAGTTGGCACCGTATAATATTTTAATTAATACAATCGCACCCGGTCGCATTGCCACGGAACGTGTGAAACACTTGGATCAAATTAATGCAGATAAGCAGGGGATTAATCGGGAATCAATTGAGTTACAAGTTAAGGAAGGAATTCCTTTAAAACGATATGGGACACCTGAGGAATTTGCCAACGTTGCTGTGTTTCTGCTTTCTGATGCTAATTCATATATGACGGGTAGTTCTTTTCTAGTAGATGGTGGAATGATAAAGTCTATTTAGTCGTTTAATTACTACTACCTTAATTAACCGCTTCTTACGTTTATTACCAAGATGTTTTGGCTATGGTAAAAACATAAAGGAGTGTTCATATGTTTAGAAATTTTCGACATAATCTTGTACTAGTGGCAGTGATATTTTTTTCATCAATTATTTCCGGATGTGGGATTCCTTTCACAAATGAGATAATTGTAAACCGCTATGCGGATGCTTTGCTTACAAAAAATAATGAACTTCAATTTCGTTTTCGGATTAATAATGAAATTTTAGCCGGTCATCAATTATATAAGGTAAAAATCACGATTCACAATGACCAATTAGCTGCAGCCATCGGGAAACGTGAAATTGTTTACGGTGACGATCAGGTACTTAACGGAGAATTTTTAGAGGTAAAAGACAAAAGTGAAAAGTATATTTTTATGGCACCAATTCCTTTAAAACGAGATTTACATATTTATCAGCTTGAAAAGATGATTGAAAAAAACAAAGCGGTTTCTATTGAAGTGTTTAATAATCAAGAGGTCCTTGGACGTGCCTATTTAACAAACTTTTCTTCAGAACTTTAATTCGAGTTTATCTTTGGAGGAGCAAGGACACAATAAAAATGTGCATAAATTTGGAGATGGAGCACTCTACCGGAGCGATTAAACGTTCCGGTATTTTTATGAATTCTTTTCCTAAACAATATACAAGTGCTAAAATAAAATAGAGAAATGATAGGAAGGAAAGATAAATTTGTTAACTCCAAAAAATACGGTAATTGGATTTATAGGAATCGGTGTAATGGGAAAAAGCATGGCAGAACATTTAATGACCGCCGGCTATTCTATGGTTGTTACAAGCAGAACAAAGGAAAAGGCGGAAGCGCTACTTAATAAAGGTGCACAATGGGCGGAAACAGCAAAAGAAGTGGCTGAAAAGGCAACGGTAATTATCACGATGGTAGGCTATCCAAAAGATGTGGAAGAAGTATATTTTGGGGAAAATGGATTGATTCCCAATGGGAGAATAGGAAGTTATTTGATTGATATGACGACTTCCGCTCCTTCACTTGCTGTGAAAATATATGAAGAAGCGAAAAAGAGAGGAATTCAGGCATTAGATGCTCCCGTTTCAGGTGGAGATGTTGGAGCTAGGGAAGCAAAGCTTTCGATAATGGTCGGTGGTGAAAAAGAAGCATTTGAAGCTGTTCGCGTACTCTTAGAGCACCTTGGAACAAATATTGTTTATCAAGGAAGGGCGGGTTCCGGGCAACACACTAAGATGAGCAATCAAATAGCGATTGCCTCCAATATGATTGGTGTCTGTGAGGCTATTATTTATGCCGAAAAAGCAGGTTTAAATTCGGAAAATGTATTAAAAAGTATTACAGCCGGGGCTGCGGGCAGTTGGTCGTTAAGCAATCTTGTTCCAAGAATGTTGAAAGGGAATTTTGAACCCGGTTTTTACATAAAGCATTTTATAAAGGATATGAAAATTGCCATTGATGAAGCAGAGCACATGGGTATGGATGTACCCGGATTGTCTTTAGCTAAATCTTTATATGAACAATTAGTTGAAAAGGGCGAAGAAAATAGTGGAACGCAAGCTCTTTATAAATATTGGCAGAACTAAATCACTATGAATAAATTCCTCCTCAATTCAAGAAACTATCATAGATATCTGATTGGGAGGAATTTTGATGGCAAAACGTACGAAAAAGAATGATCCGGAACAAAAAAATAAAAAGGGCTTTGATTCTGCAAAATTAAATGAAGAATTTGCCCATGAAATGGGTTCAGCGGCTACAAATAAAATTCATAAAGATAAAGCTAAGAAGGAAAAGGCACCGAAAAATAACGGAAAATATAATGGACAATAAATGGAAACACCCTCATTAAAGTGAGGGTGTTTCCATTATTTTTTTAGGTACTTTTCAATACGGTCCAGTCCGAGTTCTAAAGTTTCCATGGAACAGGCATATGATAATCGAAAATAACCTTCACCGTATTCAGAAAAGGCACTTCCCGGAACGACAGCCACTTTTGATTTATTAACAAGCTCAAGAGCAAAATCAAAGCTGTTTAATGGGATAGAGCTTGGAATCTTGACAAAAAAATAAAAAGCGCCATCAGGCTTGATCACAGATAGGCCCATGGAATGAAGGCGGTCAAAACAATAGTCTCTTCTTCCTTCGTATTCTTTTTTCATTGGAAGAGCATCATCGATTCCCTTTGTTAATGCTTCAAGTGCAGCTTTTTGAGCAATCGAATTGGCACAGGATACATTATATTGATGAACTTTTAATATATGTTTTGTAATGTTTTCCGGAGCAAACAAAAAACCAATCCTCCAGCCTGTCATTGAATGGGATTTAGATAAGCCATTGATGACAATCGTCTTCTCTTTTAGAAACGAAGCAATGGATTTATGTGATTGATCAAAAGTGAGTTCACTATAGATCTCATCGGCGAGAACAAATATATTTCGTTCCTGTAAATAGCTCGCTATCTCTTGAAGCTCCTTTTCCGTGAGACTTACACCGGTTGGATTTGAAGGGTACGGGAGAACGATGCAACGTGTTTTATCGTTAATAAATGGTTTAATCATTTCTAATGTGAAACGAAATTGATTTTGTGTAACATCCACATGGACAGGAATTGCACCGCAAAGGCGAATAATCGGTTCATAACCGGGGTAAATAGGACCCGGTAGAATTACTTCCATTCCTTCTGTTAAAATAGTTCGGAAAGCAATATCAATTGCCTCACTGGCACCCATCGTAACAATTACTTCCGATTCAGGTTTATAATGTATCCCATATCTTTCTGCTACAAAATTGCATGCAGCTTCTCTTAATTCAAGGATTCCAGCATTGTGCGTATAGGAGGTAAAGTTATCCTCAATCGCCTGTATCCCTGCTTTTTTCACGTGTTCCGGAGTGGGGAAATCAGGCTGCCCGATTGTAAGTGAAATCAGATCATCTATATGGGATACTAAATTGAAAAATTTTCTAATTCCTGAGATTTCTAAATCTCTAACCTTTTGATTTACTAAGTGTTCCACCTTGTTCATCCTTCCCTTAAACTCAAATTACTGACGTACATTTTCCAAGAATAATACTGATTATAGACTGATTTAGAAAAATATTCTACCATGTTTAGTTATTTACAAGGTAATGGCGTTGTTTTGGGAATAGATTGAGAAATCAAAAAAAAAACGGTCTGAATTTATATCAGACCGTTTTAGGGGGAAGGGGAGTTATATATCAAATAAGAGAGCTAAATTACTAACAATTAATATCCGTAGTCCCAGTCAACCTCGTCTTCATGCCAGAAAACCGGTGACACAGCTCCGAAATCTACTACTTTATTTTCGAGACTGCAGCTGCAATGTTTACAGCCGCATTGATCTTTTATTTCTTTGAAAACTGATTGATCAATGTCTTCGATATACATGATATTTTGCTCTTGAAAAAGAATTGCTGTTCCTTTCATGATAAAAGCACCTCTTTTAAAATTTACTACCTCGATTTTCGTTATTGTTTCCTCTTTATGATTTCATTGTAAGATTGTTTTTCTTGTGAGTCTATATCTTTGTGATAGTGTTCACAAAAACATCACGAACTTGGGGAGATATAATGAAAAAGCCGGAAAATCCCGGCTTTTTCATTATATTAGGAATATCTTTCACCTAATTTTTTGAAGATTGGTTTTTGGTAAGTGCGCTGATTTCGGTTGTTATTTGATGGAGGTTTGGATTCTGAGATACCGGTATAGGATTGTAAAATCGCTTTTGCTTGATTTAATGATAGTGTTGCCTTTGGGTTTCTAACACGCCCATCCAATTTACCTAAATGAGGAAGTTCAGTAAAGTCTACTCGAATAGGAGGGATATGAAAGGTGTATCTTCCGCATTCTACTAGCACATCAGACTGCTGTTGACTATTATGCGGGTTTTCTGAGAAATGAAGCCCTATTTTTTTGGCTTTACCTTCGTCAATCAATTTTTTTAATGATTCATGCTTTAATTTATATAAAAACTTGGGATTTGGTGCTGTTTTTGCGTGACGATTCACAATAAATACAGCTTGAGCGAGGTTTTCGATGGTTAGGTCAAAATTAATTCGGGGGCGATTCTTATCGTGACTCAAAATTTGTTCTCCTTTCTATCTTAAAACACCATCATTATACCATTTTATTTCCCAATTTAAAAATATTCTAAGAAATTTTTTAAAAAATGTTGTTGCAGCTTATAAAATAAGGGAAAAAGATTTCCTGAATGAAAAATCCTTATCACTATTGTGGATAAGGATTTTTCATTCGGTATTTTCTGATTTCAATGTAAAAACGGTTAGTTCAGGCTTAGCCATAAACCGAAACGGAAGCCGGGTTGTCCCAATTCCTCTGTTTACATACAAGGATAAAGGCTTGATTTCGCCGATGGAATAGATCCCCTCAGGATACTTTCGTGCAAATGGGGGTTTTACGAGTGCGCCAACAAACGGAATCTTTACTTGTCCTCCATGGCTGTGCCCGCTTAACTGCCAGTGAATTTGATAGTTTGAGGCAGTGTCAGCGAGGTCCGGAGCATGGGAAAGTAATAATTTAAACGTATTATCAGGAACATGTTTTTGGGCTAAATCCAAATCAGGGCTCCCCAGCATGGCATCATCAATTCCGATTAAAAAAATGCTGCTGCCATCCCTTAGTTTAATAGGTCTGGACTCGTTTAAAAGGACAGTGAAATTGGCTGCCTGCATAATATTCCGATAAAGCTCAGAACCGTATCCGCCGTGATCATGGTTGCCGAAAATGCAATACTGCCCGAGAGGTGCATTTAATTGCTGTAAAATCGGCACTATCTTATTGATTTCCCTATATTTATTCGGCTCGTCCATTAAATCGCCTGTGAAAAAAATCAAGTCAGGTTGAATAGCGTTAATTCTTTTAATTAATCCTTTAAACTGGTTAATATTATATTGGAAACCAAGATGAGTATCGCTAAATTGGACAATTTTTATCCCATCAAAGCTTTTAGGGATTAGGGAATGTTTAATTTGTAGTTCGTTTATATCAAGCAGTGAGGGCTCAATTCGATTAGCATAAAAGTATCCGCCTGAACTCATTCCGAAAACAGTAAGCAATGTACCTAATGTACTTTTAAGTAGCGATCTCCTTGTTATTTTTTTAGACATATATTCTACCAACCTATCTCCTTTTTTAACTTATATATACTAACAAACAATTTTTTGAAAATGAAGAGTCAATCGTATTGTCTTTAAAAAAAGTATCGAAAGCAGGGGGTTTTTTCCGGAAACTCACTTTAGGGAAAAATTTGACTTGATAGTTTAATATTCAATTCCCATTTATTTAATACCAAAAAGAATGTGTACGAAATGAAGAGTCTTTGGAATAAATTAGGTCCGTATAAGGAGGGGGAACGGATGCTCCTTTTTTGACCTTGGTTTTATCATGTATTTGTAACCGATGTGTTATGATGGTATTCTTTTGGAAACGAACGGGAAACGGTGATTATGCGTATTATATATAAGGGTATGGTATAATGAGAAAAATTCTTTTCTGGAGGTACTTAGATGGATGCATTGGATATCCTGACGGATCTTGAAAATGTCATTCCTTTTTTTCAACCGATTTTTAGTGCCGATGAACAACGCGTAATTGCTTACGAGGTATTGGGAAGGTATTGCTCTGAAGGAAATATTATTAGCTTGGGCCCCTTTTTTCAAGATGATCAAATTCCTGATGAATATAAATTTGAAGTAGATTTGTTGTTAGTGAAAAAAGCACTGGAAAAAGCCTTGGAACTTGAAGATGATGTCAGTATTTTTTTAAATCGAAATGCAGATTTATTAATGTATGGGCATGGAGAACCATTTTTACAGGAGCTTTTAGAATTTGAAAAAAAGGGATTGCAATTAAAAAGAATCGTTCTTGAAATTTCTGAACGGAATTACAAAGGAGATATAGGTCAAATAGATCACTTGCTGCAATACTATCGGACTTATGGTATTGGAATAGCCATTGCTAGAATCGATAGTCAAAGTAATTATTTTGAACGAATTGGACAGCTTGAACCTGATATTTTAAAAATTAATTTACAAGCATTAAAATCGACGGGAACCGGAACTAACTTTAATGATGTATTGTTCACATTATCATTGTTAGCAAGGAAAATCGGTGCCACCCTATTGTTTGAAAATATAGAAATGAGTTATCAGCTTCAATTTGCTTGGAAAAATGGAGGCAGATATTATCAAGGCTACTATCTACATCCACCATCACCTGAGTTTATTCCGATAGACTTATTAAAGCATCGGTTAAAAGAGAAATTTCATGATTTTATTTCCTATGAAAAAAGAAAATTGGAGGCTGTTTATACAACAGCAGAATTTTTCCAAGTAACAATACAAGAAATTGTTATGAGAAATAGAAAGGCAAGTTATGAAGAGTTATTTCAAGCTTTAATAAAGGAAATGGATCAAATTGTTTTTCGTATGTATGTTTGTGATGAGGATGGGTTTCAAAAATCATCGAATATTTTTAAAGGTCAAAATGGCTGGAGTACACAAACAGAATATATGCATAAAAATTGGAGCTGGCGCCCGTATTTTCTGGAGAATATTATTAAAATGAGGAATGAAAAAAGAGGAATTTTGTCCGACTTGTACAGTGATATTGAAACAGGGGAATCGATCCGTACTTTTTCATTTCCGATGAATGGGAATGAATATTTATTTATGGATATCTCCTATCAATATTTATTTGAACATGATCAATTACTATGAGGTTCACTGAATAGAATGCTTCATGGAGTGGTACTTTAGAAGTAACCACTTCTGAAGGAGAAGAAAGCTCATGAATCTTTTTGTTAATATCCTGGCCATTGCTATTTTTGGAATTCTGGCAGTAGCACTTATTTTTACATGGTCTGAGGCAAGACAGCAGAAAACTGTTGATGGTGAAATTGATTCCCAATTACCAAAGCCGGTACAGCATAATGTCTATATGCGCAACCCCATTTTTTTATCATACGGCATCTTTTTTGCCCTAGTGCTATTTATTATCCTTTTTGTTGCCATTACGTATTTATGATAGGTCTCTATATTGAGGCCTATTTTTATTTGGGGCCGGACCATAATTATAAGTCAAAAGACATGTTTGAATCCTCCTAAAATAACGACATTTATAGGAGGATTCTGAATAATTAACAGGTATATTGTTTGAATATGTCTTATTCTGCTGATTTATTACGAAAGATATATTTATTCTAGAGGAATATTTATTGATAAAATCAATATTAATTTAAGTTGAGCGATAATGGAAGGGGGAAAGATTCATGAAGAAATTATTCTTTTTTTTAATTATATTTTTATTAATTATGCCTTTATCTTCACAAGCAAAAACTAATTTAAACAATAGAAATGATGTTTTTGATTTTTTACACGGTGCTTTCGAAGCGCAGGTATCTTTAAGTAATCAGTTCCGGACAAAAGAAGAGATTACCGATATATTAAATCCCTATTTTTCCCATCAATTTCAGCAGGCCTTTTGGAACGAAAATATTGTTAAAGAGGGAGGAAAGTATATAACCTATGGCTCTGATTTTGCCCAATATTACATACCCTTTTACCACTTTTCTAATAAAACAAAAGTTGTCATTGGTTCAGATGAGATTTATGTCTTTGAATATTTTCCCGCCAGTACAGAAGGTCCCGTTGGTTATAAAAGCCATTATGAGGGGCTGCTCCTGAAAAAGATCTCTGATGATTGGAAGGTGGATAAATTTTTGTATAATAATATTCCTAAAAATATTATAGAAAAAGCAAAAAATAAAACAAAACGAAGTAGGGTGTTTTCAATTCTCCATTATAGGCAGCTTTTTTATTAAAATGTCGAAGTCAAATTCAAGAGTAAGTTTTAATTTTTTAAGACTTTTATTAAAAAATATCATTTTCTTTCATTTTTGCTTGGACAAATGGGCTCTGTTATTTTATTCTTTTAATATTGGTATAAAAAAATTTTAGATATAAAATTCTGAAAATAATCCATAAGGATAGAAATATGCCAAAAGAGAAATATAACAGTAGGAAGTTTGTTTGTGTTTGAAAGGAGATAAGCATATGTCACAGCTTCAAGGTATATTAACCCGTTTAAAAAACCTTCAGGAACAATCGGGCGGAGGGGAACCGGCACAACGCTATTTCGAGGTAAATGGTGAAAGAAAGTGTCAGGTAACATATCATCCCAAAACGGAAACATTTGAATTGGAAGTATATAACGAAAAGGAAAAACCAAAACGTTATCAATTTGATAATGTCGATATGATTACAATTGAAATATTTGATTTAATTCAATAGGAACCTTAATGGTTCCTTTCTTTTTCAAAAGCGGTTTCAAAAGATTCACTCCCCTTGGGAACCTATGGTAAAATATATATGTGGTAAAACAAACATTGAGGAGTTTTCGGTAATGATTAGTCTTCACAGTGGGGAATTTTTAGAATTAACAATTAAAGATTTAATGATACCTTCTGAACGGGTCGCACATGTTCAGGTTGGTAATAATCTAGAACATGCACTATTAGTTTTAACAAAAAGCGGCTATACAGCCATTCCTGTTTTAGACCCGCATTATAAGCTGCATGGGTTAATTAGTACATCAATTATCATGGATTCGATTCTCGGTTTAGAAAGAATTGAATTTGAAAAGCTAGAAGAAAAAAAAGTTGAAGAGGTAATGAAAAAGGCTATCCCTCGTGTCAGAATGACCGCTTCTTTAAAAACATGCCTTGATTTACTTGTGAGCCAACCGTTTCTTTGCATCGAAACGGAAGATGGCTTTTTTGAAGGAATTTTACCAAGAAGCACCGTATTAAATCAATTAACGAAAATAGTCAAAAGGTTTAAAGAAAAGTAAAATATGTTTTTTCGGCTCCCTTATTGGGGGCTGTTTTGTTAGTTAAACCAAAAGAGGTGTTTAAATGGGAGAAATAATTGAGAAACCGGCCGCACGAAGTTCGCAAAAAAGGCAAACCAATAAACCTCTTGTATTAGCCGCCGTTATGTTAGCGATGTTTATGGGTGCTATTGAGGCTACGATTGTTTCCACAGCGATGCCTGCAATTGTCGCTGATTTAGGGGGGTTTACACTCTATAGCTGGGTTTTTTCCTCTTACTTGCTAATGAATGCGGTTACAGTTCTAATTTATGGTAAATTATCTGATTTATTTGGGAGAAAACCAATTTTATTTTTTGGAATCATTGTTTTTTTAATAGGATCATTACTTTGCGGCTATGCAACCTCGATGCAAACACTGATTATATTTCGATTAATACAGGGATTTGGTGCCGGCGCTGTCACTCCAATTGCAACAACTATTGTCGGTGACATCTATACACAGGAGGAAAGGGCTAAAATTCAAGGATATTTATCAAGTGTTTGGGGAATATCTGCTATTACCGGACCGGCAGTAGGCGGTTTACTCGTTCAGTATGTTAACTGGCATTTTGTATTCTGGATCAATATCCCTCTTGGAATTCTTTCAATAATTGGTCTTTCCCTTTTTTTACATGAGCATGTGGAAAAGAAGAAACACAAAATTGACTATATGGGCGCAATTATTTTAACGGTTGCAATCTCTTCTATAATGTTTTTACTTGTTGAAGGAGGGAGCCGCTTTCCATGGGGTTCATGGCAAACGTTTAGCCTCTTTGCATTGTTTGCAATTGCGATTATTGGTTTTGTTTTTCAAGAAAAGCGTGCAAAAGAGCCGATCATGCCATTTACTATTTGGAAGGAACGCTCAATTTTTATTGCGAATATTACGTCTTTAACTACGGGAATTATGTTAATTGGTATTTCAAGTTTTTTACCTACTTTTGTCCAAGGTGTAATGGAACAAACTGCAATCGTCGCTGGATTTACTTTAACCGCTATGTCAATTGGTTGGCCGATTGCCTCAACGCTTTCCGGAAGGATGCTAATAACCATTGGTTATCGGGAAACTTCGATCATTGGGGGCGTAACATTAATCTTAGGGAGTATCGCTTTTGTGACAATGTCTGCTTCTTCCGGTCCTGTTTGGGCAGCATCCGGTTCGTTTTTTGTCGGTGTCGGAATGGGTTTGACTTCAACTGCATTCATTGTCTCGATTCAAAGTAACGTTGGCTGGCAGCAGAGAGGAATTGCTACGGCGGCTAATATGTTCATGCGAAATCTCGGGAACACGATTGGTGCTGCTTTGTTTGGTGGAATTCTTAACAATCGCTTGAGTAATTACTTATCAAAGAATGTAACTGATACAGTCAAAGGGTTAACAGTGAATTCAGCCAATTTCCTTTTGAAAGAAAGCGAGCGGAATAAGCTGACAGAAACGGTGAAAACTATCCTCCAAGATGGGTTAACACTATCTTTACATACTGTTTATTATGTTGTTCTTACATTTGCAGTATTAAGCTTAGTTTTCATTTTTTTTATACCGAAAAAAGATCAAAGCTCTGTTTAATTTTACAGAGCTTCTTTTTTTTAAAACGTTTTTAATGAAATTTATTATTTTAAAAATTATAATTAAGAAAAACATATGAAGAGGGATGCCTTTGTCCTCATTATCGGAATTTCAATTATTATCGGTTTTAGCGCAAGAAATGAATATGCGCAAAGCTTCAGAACGGCTTTTTGTGTCTCAGCCCGCACTTTCACAAAGATTGCAAACAATTGAAAAAGAATGGGGAACAAAATTATTTATTCGCTCGCAAAAAGGCTTATCCCTTACCCCTGCAGGCGAGCACGTGATTCAATTTGTCAATGAGGTGCTTCTTAAACAGGAAAAGGTTTGGGAAACCATCCACTCTCTCCAGGCAGGAGTTTCCGGAACATTAAAAATTGCAGCGGCTTCTATTGTGGGACAAAATTGGCTTCCGCAAGTATTAAAGAAGTTTATTGATACCTATCCGCAAGCCAAAATTTCCCTGTTAACGGGTTGGAGCAGCGATATTTTAAAATGTTTATACGATGATCAAGTACATATTGGGATTATTAGAGGAACTCCTGATTGGAAAGGTGTTAAAATACATCTTTTCAATGATCCGTTATATTTAGTTGATCGGGAGATTACAAAACCTGAACAGGTGTTAGAAACGGATCGTCCCTTTATCCAATTTAAAAGTGACTCCAATTACTATCAGGAAATTCAAGATTGGTGGATGCGAAACTTTAAAACTTCTCCAAAGCGGACCATTGTGGTAGACCAAATTGAGACGTGCAAACAAATGACCTTTAATGGAATCGGATATTCTATTTTGCCGGCCATTACCCTCAATAACACTGAAAAAAATCTTTTTAAAATTCCACTGGTTGATCAAAATAATGACCCGCTTAAAAGGGATACATGGCTATTAGGGTATGAGTCTGCCTTCCAACTAAAGCAAGTTCAAGCATTTGTGGACTTAATAAAAGAACATACCGATGAATCACTGGTCTAAAGGGATTGTTTTTTCTTGTTTTCATTTCTTTTGTTTGTTAAAGTATTTTTTAGCAAGGACAAATAGGGGGTACTCATATGAAAATGATGGATGCAAATGAAATTATTGCTTTTATTGGGAATAGTAAAAAATCTACTCCAGTCAAGGTTTACTTAAAAGGGGATCTGACAGGGCTTGAATTTGGCAGCGATGCAAAGACTTTTATCAATGGGAACTCCGGTGTAATTTTCGGTGAGTGGTCCGAAATTAATAGCGTATTAGAAGCAAATAAAGAAAAAATAGAAGATTTTGTCGTTGAAAACGATCGACGTAATTCAGCTATCCCATTATTGAATACAAAAAATATTAACGCACGTATTGAACCGGGAGCTTTTATCCGTGATCAGGTTGAAATTGGCGATAATGCCGTCATCATGATGGGAGCTGTTATCAATATTGGTTCAGTCATTGGCGAAAAGACGATGATTGATATGAATGTTGTTTTAGGCGGAAGAGCAACAGTTGGGAAGAATTGTCACATTGGTGCAGGTACAGTATTAGCAGGTGTAATTGAGCCGCCGTCTGCAAAGCCTGTAGTCGTTGAAGATGATGTTGTAATTGGTGCCAATGCTGTAGTTCTTGAAGGGGTAACGATTGGAAAAGGTGCCGTTGTTGCAGCGGGAGCTGTTGTTATTGATGACGTCGCACCATATACTGTTGTAGCAGGTACTCCGGCTAGAAAAATTAAAGATATTGATGAAAAAACAAAGTCTAAAACCGAAATCAAACAAGAACTCCGTAAATTATAATCATAATATATGTTAGCGTGGAGTGATCCACGCTTTCTTTCTAGTATCGGGAGTGAAGAGATGAATACTTATGTGAAAATTCGCCGCGACCTTCATCAAATACCTGAATTGGGGTTTCAGGAGTTCAAGACTCAGGACTATTTATTATCCTATATTCAATCCTTACCTCAAGAAAGAATTGAAATCAAAAAATGGAAGACGGGTTTGTTTGTCAAAGTGTATGGCATGAGTCCCAAGAAAACAATTGGATACAGAACAGACATTGATGGCTTGCCGATAGAGGAACAAACAGGTTTACCCTTTTCATCTACACATAATAACCAAATGCATGCATGTGGACATGATTTACATATGAGTATTGCTCTCGGTGTGCTCACCCACTTTGTTCATAATGAAATACATGATGATCTTCTGTTTATCTTTCAGCCGGCTGAGGAAGGGCCGGGTGGTGCAGAGCCGATGTTAAAGTCAGAAATCATGCAACAGTGGAAGCCTGACATGATTTTTGCTTTGCATATTGCACCTGAATATCCTGTTGGAACGATTGCATTAAAAGATGGATTATTGTTTGCCAACACCTCGGAGTTATTTATTGATTTAAAGGGGAAGGGCGGTCATGCTGCATATCCGCATCAAACGAATGATATGGTTATTGCAGCTTGTACCTTAGTCAACCAGTTTCAGACTATAGTTTCAAGGAATGTTAACCCGTTAGACAGTGCTGTAATAACGATAGGTAAAATAACAGGCGGAACAGTTCAAAACATCATTGCCGAAAAAGCAAGGCTTGAAGGAACGATTAGGACATTATCTCCTGAATCAATGAAAAAGGTAAAACATCGAATCAAGTCCATAGTAAAAGGCATTGAAACCGGCTTTGAATGTGAAGCTGTCATTGACTATGGCTCTATGTATCACCAGGTATATAATGATGAGCACCTAACAAATGATTTTATCAATTACTTGAAGCAGGAATCGACCGTTCAGGTAATTGAATGCCGGGAAGCAATGACAGGTGAAGACTTTGGTTATATGTTGGATGAAATTCCCGGGTTTATGTTTTGGCTCGGCGTAGATTCACCATTCGGTTTACATCATGCCAAATTAAACCCTAGTGAAGATGCGATAAATGTAGCTGTAAATATCATGACAAGCTATATTACTCATAAAGGAAACGAAGAATAAAAAAGCCGTTTTTAAAAAGTAATTAACACAGTTTTTTTTAAAATTTTGTGGCCTTTTTTCGATTATTCTTTTTAAAAAAGGGTAAAACTTAGTAAGGGTAAAATTAAATTATAATTAATAATAAATATTTATTTAAATTAATTATAATTTAATATTGACTCAAAAAAATTATTATCCTATAATGATTATAGTCAGGAGATAGCAATGTATATTGCTATAAAATCAATCTTATTTACATATTTGGAGGGATTTAGTTATGCCGGAACGTATGGTTGGTAAACAAGCGCCGCGTTTTGAAATGGATGCAGTTATGCCTAATAAAGAATTTAAAAAAGTTAGCCTCGAAGAAAACATGAAAAATGATAAATGGACTGTATTATTCTTCTATCCAATGGACTTTACCTTTGTTTGTCCAACAGAAATTATTGCATTGTCTGATCGTTATGATGAATTTGAAGATCTTGATGCAGAGGTTATAGGTGTTTCAACTGATACGATTCATACTCACCTTGCTTGGATTAATACTGACCGCAAAAACAATGGTCTTGGCGAATTAAAATATCCATTAGCAGCTGACACAAACCATGTTGTTTCACGTGATTATGGGGTTTTAATTGAAGAGGAAGGTATTGCACTTCGCGGTTTATTTATCATCAATCCGGAAGGTGAATTAATGTACTCTGTTGTTCACCACAACAATATTGGCCGTGAAGTTGAAGAAGTATTACGTGTACTTCAAGCGTTACAAACCGGCGGACTTTGCCCTGCAAACTGGAAGCCTGGACAAGCAACCTTGAATGTTTAATTATATCAGCCAGAAAGACCTAACCAAGGTGTTAGGTCTTTTTTAAAATAGGGGGGATTTTGAATGAAACTTCGTGAACCAATGCCTGAATTAACCGGTGCCACTGAATGGTTAAACGGTGAAGTGACGAGGAATGAATTAGTTGGTGAAAAACCTACACTTATTCATTTTTGGTCCATTAGCTGTCATTTATGTAAAGAAGCAATGCCGCAGGTAAATCAATTCCGCGACACTTACAAAGATAAATTAAATGTAGTTGCAGTTCATATGCCAAGATCAGAAAATGATTTAAATATTGAGGAAATTAAACAAGTTGCTGCCGAACATGGAATCAATCAGCCAATCTTTGTTGACAGTGATCATAAACTAACTGAAGCCTTTGAAAATCAGTATGTACCGGCCTATTATGTTTTTGACCGCGAAGGAAAGCTCCGCCATTTTCAAGCAGGCGGAAGCGGGATGAAAATGCTAGAAAAAAGAGTAAACCGTGTATTAGATGAATTAGAAAAAGCCGAATAAATGAATACACTTAATGGACTGTTCGTTTTAAAATGAACAGTCTTTTTTTTCTGTAACCCTTTCCTATTTCCAGCGTCAAAATAATAAATTAGAAAATTTTTACTGATGGATCAAAATAGAGAAAAAGGGGTGTTGTGAAGATGAAAAAACTTATAAAAATGGTACCAATTTTTATCATTACAATCTTTATTTGTCTCTCAGGCTGCAGTTCCGGCAGTAAAAGTGAATCCGGAAAAATGAGTGCAGGAAATCAAAAAATGCTTGATTCTGTAAAATCCGGGGCACAGGAGAAAATGGCAGTATTTCCAGGAGAAACAGCAAAAAAAAGTCAAACAGATACTGCCAAATTAGAAGTACCTAATCAAATGGTTATCTATAACGCAACCCTACAGTTACGGGTTAAGAAATTTGAACAAACGTTACAAACGATAGAGGAAGCTGTCAGTAAATATGGCGGTTATATTGCCGAGTCCAATTTGTCTAAATCAGGAACAGAGCAGGTTAGCGGGAGTATCAAAATCCGCATCCCGCAAAAGCATTTTCAGGATTTTTTACATGATGCGGAAGGCCAAGCGGCTGAGGTTATCCAAAGAAACATAGCAGGTCAGGATGTAACGGAGGAATATGTTGACCTGGAATCTAGATTAAAATCAAAACGAGTTGTAGAAGAACGGTTGACTACATTTATGAAGACTGCAACAAAAACCGAGGATTTATTAAAGATTTCTTCAGATTTAGCTGCTATTCAGGAAGATATTGAAATTATCGAAGGGAAAATGAAATTTTTAGAAAATCAAACCGCACTCTCAACGGTTAACATTACTCTCTATGAAAATAAAGTCATCGTACCTGACATCGAAAAAGATAATTTAAACACTTGGGAGAAAACCAAAAAGCAGTTTATGAAAAGTACTAATTTGCTATTGGCGGGCCTATCCGGTTTTGTAGTTTTTATTATTGGCAACCTGCCGATTCTCTTGATTTTACTGATCCTTGGATTGGTAGTATATTTTTATTACAAGAAAAGAAGAGGGCAAAAAAATCAGGAATAATAAACAGCACAAAAAGAGAAGCCGCAGCTTCTCTTTCTTAGTGCATATCATACTTCCATAATAATAGGTAAAATCATCGGTCTACGTTTTGTCTTTTCATAGAGGAAAGGTGCTAATGTGTCAGTTATTTCATTTTTAATTTCTGACCATTGGCTAGTCTTCCGCTCCATAACTTTATTTAAATGCTTTGTAATTAAATTCTGAGCGTCATTAATTAAATCTCCGGATTCTCTCATATAGACAAATCCACGCGAAATAAGGTCGGGGCCGGAAGCAATTTTAAATTCCTTCATGTTGATACTGACTACTACTACCACTAATCCTTCTTCCGATAAAATTCTGCGGTCGCGTAAGACAATATTTCCGATGTCTCCGACACCGCTTCCATCAATATAGACTGAACCAGATGGTATTTTACCTGCCACTTGTGCGGTATCCTCTGATAAGGCTAAAACCTCTCCATTATCCATTATAAAACAATTAGATTCTTGGACCCCGCAATCAACCGCTAGCTTCGCATGCATTCTTTGCATACGGTATTCACCGTGTATTGGCATAAAAAATTTTGGTTTTATTAAACGGAGCATAAGCTTTTGTTCTTGTTGCCCCCCATGTCCGGAAGTATGAATATTACTTAACTTTCCATGAATAACTTCCGCACCTGCTCTGTAAAGCATATTAATGGTTCTGCTCACACTTATTGTATTACCTGGAATTGGTGATGATGAGAATACAACCGTATCACCGGGGATAATTTGAATTTGCCTGTGCGTTCCATTTGCAATTCTTGAAAGAGCCGCCATTGGTTCGCCTTGGCTTCCTGTACAGAGAATCGTAACCTTATCTGCAGGCAATCGGTTAATTTGATTTGCTTCGATAAACGTTTCCTTTGGTGCATTAATATAGCCTAACTCCAGGCCGATATTAATGGCTGCTTCCATGCTTCGTCCAAAAACAGCTACTTTTCTTCCATTTACCACTGCAGCTTCTACTACCTGCTGTAGTCTATGAATATTTGAAGCAAAAGTAGCAAAAATGATTCGACCATCAACCTTACGGAAAATATCATCAATACTTTCACCAACACGTCTTTCTGACATGGTGAAGTCAGGGATTTCACTATTTGTACTATCAGAAAGTAAACACAAAACGCCTTCTTTACCAATTTCAGCCATTTTGGTTAAATTAGCCGGTTCGCCAACAGGGGTAAAATCAAATTTGAAATCGCCTGTATGGACTATTTGACCTGGAGGGGTTTTTACCACTATTCCGTAGGAATCAGGAATACTATGAGTGGTTCGGAAAAAAGTAACGGATGTTTTGCGGAATTTAATGACATCGTCTTCTTTAATTTCAATCAGTTTTGCATTTCTTAATAACCCATGCTCTTCCAGTTTGTTTTTAATTAATCCCAATGCAAGTTTTCCACCATAAATAGGAATATTTATTTCTCGTAACAAGTATGGTATTCCGCCAATATGATCTTCGTGCCCGTGGGTAACGAATAAACCCTTTATTTTTTCTTCATTTTTAATTAAATAGGTATAATCAGGAATTACATAATCAATTCCTAAAAGCTCATCCTCGGGAAACTTAATCCCGGCATCGATTAAAATAATTTCATCCTGAAACTGAACTGCATAGGTGTTTTTGCCGATTTCACCTAAACCGCCAAGGGCAAAAACGGCAGTTTGATCATTTTTTACAAATTTCATAAATTATCAAATCTCCAATACTTTATAGTCTTCATTTTGTTGTTCATATTCTAAATAAGCTCCTTTAACTGCTTGTACAAATTCAACGTTAAATCCTCGGTCAGCTATTTTTGTACGGACATCTCTTACTGATTCTCCTTCAATATAAAGAACCTTTGTTTTCTCTCTGACAGGGACCTGATTAATACTTTCTTGATAATATACTTTAAATATCATGTAATATCGCTCCTCACTCGTTCATAACTTTTTCTATTATATAAAATAATTACATCTTTTTCATTTATTTTCTTCTTTGCCCTAAAAAGAACCTAAAAAGGAAGTAATTGGTCATATAGTGAAAAGTATGTAAAAAGATCACTGTAAATAAATTTACAATAAGGAAGGAGCCCTTCGCAAGTTTGAAGGGCTCAAAAATTTAGGCAATGGTTTTTTTTCGCAGTAAATCTTTCCACTGTTTTAAGAGCTTCTTTCTTAGCTTCTTCAACATAGTGGATCATCTCCTTACCTCTTATTTTAAACGATCCTTGTCCAATGTAAAGCAAGCCATAGTAGAATATTGTAGTTTTTTTAAAAATGAAAGATTTTTTGCTATTATTATATGTTAAAAATGCAGTTTCTTTCATGGTTAAACATGGAATTCATGCTTCTGACCCGGAATTGACAAATATTTAAGGAAGGTTTAGTGTTTTTATACAGGTAAATCATTGGAGAAAGAGGAAAAGCAAGAACATGGGGAAATTATATAGTGCTTTATTTGTTTTAAGTTTAATTTGGGGAACGTCCTTTTTGTTTATTAAAGTCCTTTTGTTAGAAATGGGACCGTCTGCGGTTGTTTTTGGCCGGTGTTTATTTGGTACTCTAATGCTGTTAGTCATATTACTTTTAAGTAAGAGGAAAATTAAATTTAAACAAATACCTTGGCTCAGCGTATTAATTGTTGCTTTAACAAATAACACACTTCCATGGCTGCTGATTTGTACAAGTGAAACCAGACTTTCATCCGGTATGGCATCGATCATTAATGCTACTACGCCAATCTGGACATTAATCATCGGTTTTTTATTTTTTTCATTACCACTTAAGAAAAACCAATGGGTAGGAATCCTTATCGGTTTTATAGGTATATTTATTTTATCCGATTTTAAGCTGGGAGATCTTTATAAGGGGAATACTATTGGTATTTTATTAATGACAGGCGCCACCTTTTGTTATGGATTGGGTGCTCAACTGTCCAAAAAGTATCTTTCCACATTATCTGTAATTGAAACATCGTTTTTTACATTAGCAGTTTCTACTGTAATTAGTTTTATTATGATGATGTTACTTACACCTCAATCGCTTTCCATTTTTCTAAATGTGAAGCTGCTAGTGCCTTTGCTTGGACTAGGTTCATTTGGTTCGGGTATTGCCTATCTTCTATATTATTTTCTTGTAAAAAGAGGAAGCCCGGAATTTGCCTCACTCGTTACTTATCTTGTACCCGTATCAGCAATTATTTGGGGTGGGCTGCTATTAAATGAGGAGTTTCATTTATATATGCTGATAGGTTTACTGGTGATTTTTATAGGTGTATATATTTCTTCTTTAAAATCTAAACGAAAATCAAACGAGAGTGCAGTAGCATAGATTCAGCAAAGGAGTCATGACAAATGAAGAAAATTGTCTTTTTTGATATAGATGGAACATTGCTTGATCATGAAAAAAAACTTCCTAATAGCACGAAAAAAGCAATCAAGCTTTTAAAGGAGAATGGTATTTTTGTTGCAATTGCAACAGGCAGGGCGCCATTTATGTTTAAAAGCTTACTCGAGGAGCTGGATATTGACTCCTTTGTTAGCTTTAATGGTCAATTGGTAATTTTTGAAAATGAAGTCATCTATGAAAATGCTCTTAATCAACAGGAACTTGAACGATTTTTACACGATACAAAGAAAAAGGGACATCCATTAATATTTATGAATGAAAAAACAATGAAAGCTACCGTTACCCATCATTCTTTTATTGAAATAAGTATGGGAAGCTTAAAGCTGCCCCATCCCGGTGAAGATGCATCCTTCTATGTCGAGCGAAATATTTATCAGTCTTTACTTTTTTGTGAGGCTAAAGAAGAACAGGAATATTTTCAGGAATACCAACAATTTGATTTTATCAGATGGCATCCGTATTCTGTGGATGTATTGCCTAAAGGCGGTTCAAAAGCAGAAGGTATTAAAAAAATGATTGAACGATTAGGTTTTGATTTAAAGGATGTATATGCATTTGGAGACGGATTAAACGATCTGGAAATGCTTAAGGCGGTTGGGACGGGAATTGCTATGGGGAATGGAGTTCCGGAAGCAAAAGAGCTTGCAGATTTAATTACATCTGATGTTTCAGAGAATGGTATTTGGAATGGATTAAAAGAATTACAGCTTATTTAACTTTAAAAGAGGCTGACCTTTGGGCAGCCTCTTTTCTTTACCTCTCGATACCAATGGCCCCTTCGACAGGTTTAAAAGGGTCCTGTTTATTAATATAATCATAAAACATAATTCCGTTTAAATGGTCAATTTCATGCTGAAAGCAGATTGCAGGCAGTCCTTTTAAACGGAGTTTTACCTCTTCACCATTAATATCCCATCCCTTTAAAGTGATTCGTGCATACCTTGGGACATAACCGGGTATAGATTCATCTACCGATAGACAACCTTCGCCTGAAAGCAAATATGCTTGCTCAACTGAATGACTTACAATTTTTGGATTAAATAAAGCATAGCTATAAAGGTTTCCATTGTCGTCATAAACATGAACCGCTATCATCCTTTTTGAAACATTAATTTGCGGGGCAGCCAATCCGATTCCGGGGCGTAGGCCATATTGGGCAGCCATGTCCGGATTTTGGCTGTTTTTCACATATTCTAATAAACTTAAGAGTATTTGTTTATCTTCATCAGATGGTGGCATTGCTACTTCTGCTGCCACTTCCCTAAGTGTAGGATGGCCATCTCGAATGATATCCTCCATCGTTAACATGATCCATTCACTCCTGTATAAAACTAAATTATTGCTAACAATAGTCTATCAAACAATTTATGAAAAGTTAACATCTGAAATGAAAGATGATTTTAAAAACGAAAAGAGGATACGATGGGCAAGGGTAATCAAAGAATGAAAAAGTAATGATATACAAATTTTTACACCGAGAAATATTGTTAATTAATCTAAGTATCGATATAGTATGAGTTGTAATAAGTAAGGGGGTGCATTGTGTCGATTTTTGGCAATAGTCGTTTCATTTTTTCAATTTTTACTGCGATAATCTTATTATCCGGCTGCTTGAATCAAAAGACTCCTGTCGAAAAAATGTATGATGTCTTAGAAAAAGTAGTGTCTTCGGAAAAAGGGTTTGAAGAGCAGCAGGAACCGCTAGTTTCATTAGAGAAGAAAGAAAAAGAAGTTTATGATCAAATGATTGGACCGGGAATAAAACAAAATGAACAAATTGTAAAGCTTGCTGATGAAGCACTTTCAATGGCGGATCAAAGAAAAATTCATATGCAAAAAGAAACGGACAGCTTAAGAAAATCTGAAAAAGAATTCAAGCAAGTAGCAGGTATTAAAGATACAATTGAAGAATCGGAACTGAAGAAAAAGGCCAATGAATTGTATGAAATTATGATCAAAAGATATAGAGCGCATGACATGTTATTTAACGAGTACTCTGAGGCTTTAAAATACGATAATGAATTGTATAAAATGTTTAAAAGTAAAATCCTTCCCCTTAGGGACCTGGAAGCACAAGTGAAAAAATTGAATAAAACCTATCAGAAGGTTTATGATGCCAATGAAAACTTTAATAATCTTACAAACCGATATAATGAAAAGAAGCTGGAGTTTTATAAAAAGTCAGGGATTAACATGAATAAGCAATAAAAAATCGGCTTTATATGCTGATTTTTTTATTGCTTTCCTATAACAAGTGAAAAAACTTTACAATCTTATATAACAGATCGGAAAAATGAATGGTACAGCGAGTTAGCGGAAATGCAATATTAATAATATGATTATGATGAAAAATTATAATGCATAGTAATTGACTAGGGGATTTTGTTGGTGTACACTCATTAAGGATATATCAATTGTATCAATTTTGTTCCGAAAATTATTGATACAGAATAAAATGAATGATGGGAGAAAGATACTGCGTTTTATGATGACTTAATGTGGAATGCTAATAATTAATCGGATTCACAGAAAAAAGTCTGCAGGTCTTAATTCATCATTAGATTCCTTTACAAAACTGATAAAATCGAGTGGATATTTAAAAGCATTCTTTTATTAGGTTTTTGGGTAATCTAACACAAGTGGAATTTATTTTAACATTCTTGTTTTAAAAGAAAGGAAGAGGTGACCTAGATGGCTTCTAAACTTAAGAACGCCCAACTCGATTCGAAAAAAGTACTCGAGACAGTAACAGATCAATTTCAAACACTTCAAATCCTGAATGAAGAAGGCGAAGTTGTAAACGAAGCAGCAATGCCTGACTTAACAGATGAACAGCTACAAGAATTAATGCGCCGCATGGTTTATACACGTATTCTTGACCAAAGATCGATTTCTTTAAATCGTCAAGGGAGACTGGGTTTCTATGCCCCTACTGCCGGTCAGGAAGCATCACAGTTAGCATCCCAATTTGCTCTTGAAAAAGAAGACTTTATTTTACCCGGATACCGTGATGTACCACAATTGATCTGGCACGGATTACCGCTGCATCAAGCATTTTTATTCTCACGCGGACACTTCCAGGGAAATCAAATTCCTGAGGGAGTAAATGTTCTTTCTCCGCAAATCATTATCGGTGCTCAATATGTCCAAGCAGCCGGCGTTGCACTAGGAATTAAGAAGAATGGAAGTAAAGCTGTGGCCATTACATATACAGGTGATGGTGGAGCTTCTCAAGGGGATTTCTACGAAGGAATTAACTTTGCAGGTGCATTCAAGGCACCGGCGATTTTCATTGTACAAAATAACCGCTTCGCGATTTCAACTCCTGTTGAAAAACAATCAGCAGCGAAAACTGTTGCTCAAAAAGCAGTAGCAGCCGGTATTCCAGGTATTCAAGTTGATGGAATGGATCCATTAGCTGTTTATGCTGCTACACATGATGCACGTGAACGCGCAATCAATGGGGAAGGTCCTACTTTAATTGAAACACTAACTTACCGTTATGGTCCACATACAATGGCTGGTGATGATCCAACTCGCTATCGTACTGCTGACCTTGATAATGAATGGGAAAAGAAAGATCCTCTTGTTCGTTTCCGGAAGTTCCTTGAAAAGAAAGGTCTTTGGAGCGAAGAAAAGGAAAATCAAGTAATCGAGCAAGCAAAAGAAGACATCAAAGAGGCAATCAAAAAGGCAGACGCAGCTCCTAAGCAAAAAGTGACTGACTTAATGTCGATTATGTTCGAAGAAATGCCTTCTAACCTGAAAGAACAATATGAAATCTATAAAGCAAAGGAGTCGAAGTAAGTCATGGCTCAAATGACAATGATTCAAGCAATTACTGATGCACTAAGGACTGAATTGCGCAACGATCCAAAAACATTATTGTTTGGGGAAGACGTTGGGGTAAATGGCGGTGTATTCCGTGCCACTGAAGGTCTCCTAAAAGAATTCGGCGAAGATCGCGTATTCGATACTCCTCTAGCTGAATCAGGAATCGGTGGTTTATCAATCGGATTAGCTTTAACAGGCTTTCGTCCTATCCCCGAAATTCAATTCTTCGGATTTGTTTTTGAAGTAATGGATAGCATTGCCGGACAAATGTCCCGTATGCGTTACCGTTCCGGAGGACGTTATAATATGCCAATTACAGTACGCTCTCCATTTGGAGGAGGAGTACATACTCCTGAGCTTCACTCGGATAGTTTAGAAGGATTAATGGCTCAAACACCGGGCTTAAAAGTTGTTGTGCCTTCTACACCTTATGATGCAAAGGGATTACTGATTTCATCCATTCGTGACAATGACCCGGTTGTATTCCTAGAGCATTTAAAATTATATCGTGCTTTCCGCCAGGAAGTTCCTGAAGGTGAATACACGATTCCACTTGGAAAAGCAGATGTAAAACGAGAAGGAACGGATTTATCTATCATTACTTACGGCGCAATGGTTCATGAATCATTAAAAGCAGCAGAAGAACTTGAAAAAGAAGGTTTTTCAGTAGAAGTTGTTGATTTGCGTACCATAAGCCCTCTTGATATAGAAACCATTATCGCTTCAGTGGAAAAAACAGGTCGTGCAATTGTTGTTCAAGAAGCACAAAAACAAGCCGGTATTGCAGCTACAGTTGTTGCAGAAATCAATGACCGCGCTATTTTAAGTCTGGAAGCTCCGGTATTACGCGTAACTGCTGCGGATACAATTTATCCTTTTTCACAAGCTGAATCTGTTTGGCTTCCTAACTATAAAGACGTAATTGAAACAGCTAAAAAAGTTTTAACATTTTAATTAAATTTGCAAGAAATTTATATACAATAGGAGGATGAATCTAGTGAGCGCAACTGCCACATCATTCCAATTTAAAATGCCTGACATCGGTGAAGGTATTCATGAAGGTGAAATCGTCAAATGGTTCATTAAGCCAGGCGATAAAGTTCAAGAAGATGACGTACTATGCGAAATTCAAAATGATAAAGCAGTGGTGGAAATTCCTTCCCCTGTTGAAGGAACGGTTCTTGAGGTTTTAGTGGGAGAAGGAACTGTTGCAACGGTAGGGCAAGTCCTTGTCACTTTTGATGCTCCAGGGTATGAAAACTTGCAATTTAAAGGCGATCATGGTGATGAAGAGCCGAAACAAGAAGAAAAACCGGCTGCTCCTGCACCTGAGGCTAAAATAGAGGCAGCACCTGCACCAGCACCTGCTGCAGTCGGAGCAGGTACAGCACCACAGGCGGAAGTTGATCCAAACCGCCGTATTATTGCCATGCCATCTGTTCGCAAGTATGCACGTGAAAAAGGTGTTGAAATCCGTCTTGTTACCGGAACAGGTGATAACGGTCGTATTTTGAAAAGTGATATTGATGCATTCTTAAGCGGTGGTGCAGCAGCACCTCAAGCTGCAGCGGCACCAGTTGCAGAAGCACCGGTTGTTGAGGCACCAAAAGCAGCGGCGCAGGTTCCACAAGGTGAATACCCGGAAACCCGTGAGAAAATGAGCGGTATCCGCAAAGCAATTGCAAAGGCAATGGTTAATTCGAAGCATACTGCACCACATGTAACATTAATGGACGAAGTGGATGTAACAAAACTTGTAGCACACCGTAAAAAGTTCAAGGAAGTTGCAGCAGCGAAAGGAATCAAGCTTACTTTCTTACCGTATATCGTTAAAGCTTTAACAAGTGCTTTAAGAGAGTTCCCGGCATTAAATACATCACTTGATGATGCAACAAGTGAAATTATTCATAAGCATTACTATAACATTGGAATTGCAGCAGACACGGAAAAAGGCTTGTTAGTTCCTGTTGTTAAGGATGCTGACCGGAAATCAGTCTTTACTATTTCGAATGAAATTAATGATTTAGCTGGCAAGGCACGTGACGGTAAACTTGCTCCAAACGAAATGAAAGGTGCATCATGCACAATTTCAAACATTGGTTCAGCAGGCGGTCAATGGTTTACACCTGTTATTAACCATCCTGAGGTTGCTATCTTGGGCGTGGGCAGAATTGCTGAAAAACCAATCGTAAGAAACAGCGAAATTGTTGCTGCTCCAGTATTAGCACTTTCTTTAAGCTTTGACCACCGTATGATTGACGGTGCCACAGCGCAAAATGCATTAAATCATATTAAACGATTATTGAACGATCCAGAACTATTGTTAATGGAGGCGTAAAAAAATGGTAGTTGGAGATTTCCCAATTGAAACAGATACTATAGTCATTGGTGCAGGTCCCGGGGGGTATGTCGCAGCTATTCGTGCGGCACAGCTTGGACAAAAAGTAACGATTGTTGAAAAGGAATATGTGGGCGGTGTTTGTTTAAATGTAGGATGTATTCCTTCAAAAGCACTAATTGCCGCAGGCCACCGCTACGAAACAGCGATGCATTCAGATGCATTTGGTATTACTGCCGAAAATGTAAAAGTTGATTTTTCAAAGGTTCAAGAATTTAAAGCAGGAATCGTGAATAAGTTAACCGGCGGGGTAGAAGGCTTATTAAAAGGAAATAAAGTGAACATCGTTCGCGGTGAAGCTTATTTTGTCGATGCTAATACACTTCGGGTGATGGATGAAAATTCTGCTCAAACGTATACCTTTAAAAATGCGATTATTGCAAGTGGTTCTCGTCCAATTGAGCTTCCTGCTTTTAAATATTCAAAACGTGTCCTTAATTCAACAGGTGCACTTAATTTAAATGAGATCCCGGAAAAAATCGTTGTCATCGGCGGCGGTGTAATTGGGATTGAACTTGGCGGTGCTTACGCAAACTTTGGCAGCCAAGTAACTGTCTTAGAGGGTGCGGATGAAATTTTAGGTCTTGGCGTTTTTGATAAACAAATGGCTGCACTGGTTAAGCGCACAATGAAGAAAAAAGGTGCAGAATTCTATACAAATGCATTTGCTAAGGGTGTAGAAGAAACTGAAAACGGTGTGGTTGTAACATTCGAAACAAAAGGCGAAGAGAAGAAACTCGAAGCTGATTACGTATTTGTAATGGTTGGACGCCGCCCTAATACAGATGAAATGGGCTTAGAACAAGTTGGTGTAAAATTAACTGACCGAGGTCTTATTGAAATCGACAAACAATGCCGTACAAATATTAGCAATATTTACGCCATTGGAGATGTTGTTCAAGGGCCACAATTAGCACATAAGGCATCATATGAAGCGAAAATTGCCGCTGAGACGATTGCCGGCCATTCTTCTGAAATTGATTACTTAGGAATTCCTGCAGTTGTCTTCTCTGACCCTGAACTAGCTTCAGTTGGTTACACAGAAGCACAGGCTAAAGAAGAAGGAATTGAAGTAGTTGCTGCCAAATTCCCATTTGCAGCTAACGGTCGTGCTTTATCACTAGATAGCGGCGATGGCTTCTTAAAATTAATCACTCGTAAAGAAGACGGACTTGTGATTGGAGCACAGATTGCCGGCGCTAGCGCATCCGATATGATTGCAGAACTTGGTCTTGCGATTGAAGCCGGAATGACAGCAGAAGATCTTGCCATGACGATTCACGCACATCCTACGCTTGGTGAAATTACAATGGAAGCGGCAGAAGTTGCACTTGGAAGCCCGATCCATATCATAAAATAATGCAAAAAAAGTCCTTTCCGATTTATCGGAGAGGACTTTTTATTACTTTTGGAGAATTGTTTATAATAGATTGTCGGTAAGAAACAGAATCATCATTAAATTGTACACTAATTTTGGTTTGCCAACAATTTATTTCAAAAAGAAAAATAACTCCTCTTTCCAAAACATATACTTAACAATAAAGTCATCATAATTAAAATCAAAACAATGCTTTAAAAGTGGTGATAAATATGAGGGTCTATATTGTAATGATACTGCAATTTATCGTATGGAGCGGTTATTCATTAATTGAATGGTTATCAAAACATGACCAACTGATATACAAAGTCATTATGTTTTTTATATTCTTTTATTTAGCTTTTTTAATCGGAAATAAGGTAACGAAAGCACCCCGTCAAACTCTTTTTCTCACCGCACTAAGCTTAGTAATTTATACATCGATACATTATACGATGGCACTTTTTTTACATTAAAAAAAAGCCCCGATTGGGAGCTTTTTGGCAGGATCTCTTATTTTCTTGGATAAAAGTACATGATTCTTTCATTAAAAAGATGAAGCTCACCTTGTAATTTTTTTGCGAGAAATTTACAAAATTCATTCGCTTTACCTTTATCGCCGAAAGTGGACTGTTCAGGTAAAGTAATCTGAATATAAGTTTGTTCTCTTTCTTCACCATTCTCTTCCCGGACAGTTTCTTTATCAACACCTATTAAAATAGCATAATACCGATCGTGGTTAGAGTGTAAATAAAACCACTTTCCCTTACCTTCTTCTTTTTCTTTTATTTCATATGGGAAGGCAGAATTTTCAAATTGCCAATCCAATTGATCACCGGTTTTTCCGGTAATGTCTTTATAATAGTAAAAGAGTTCTTTTACATCTTCGATCGATACATCCTGTTTCGCAGATGAAGGCACAAGCTTAATAAAGGCGTTTTTAGCCATCATCATTCCCCCTTACTAGTCCTGAATTATATCCCTTTCTATTCTAGCATTGGAAAAACAGTAAAGACAACACTTACAAAAATAAGTTTCTTGTTAATTTTGTGAATATCTATTATAATAATATTCTAAACAATCAAAATTAATGGAGGGGTCCAATGGAATTATTTGAAAAGATGTATGATGAACATGAAAATGTTAAAGTAAGGTTTATTGGATTTACGACAGAAAATTCCCGTTTTGATTTTGGAATCATTTACACGAATATGTTTTTCGGCAAACCCCTAGTAGTCTGTATGCAAACTGGCCGTTCCACTCTCCTCGATCCAAAAGACATTGAAGACGTCGATTACCTTCAAAATGTATTCCGGATTTCTGATAAACAACAAGCAGCAGACCTAGCTGATTTTTTCAGCGAAACTCTCCCTTCTATCCCTTTTGTCACCCAATATGAATAATATTACTCAATTTGGCCATTTAATGGCCATTTTTTTTTGAAATATATTTTAATGTGATATACAAATTAGGCTTGAAAAATTAAATGTGATATATTATTATTAGTTTAAAGAAACCTAAAACGCTTACATTATTATTGATCATTCAAATATGAAAAGGGGAATGAAAAGATGGGCACAATCGTTTGCCAAGCTTGTAACTCTACTATTGATCATTTTGAAGATGAAAAAGTAACAGTTCTATATTCTAAATGTAATTGTTGCAACGATCATCATGTTGAGGAAGAAGTATAAATAATTGTAAATAATTTATGAAAATAGAAACAGGATTCCGTTATCGGAATCCTGTATTTTTATCTTATGGCCTTGTATTCTTTAATCACTCGAATTGTTTTAATTTCATCATCTTCAGGTCCCTGAACAGGCAGGCCGACTTCAAGATTTTTGCGAATGTAATGAAGGTTTTCTTTTGTTATAATCTCACCCGGGATAAAAATTGGTATACCCGGCGGGTAAACCATGATAAATTCAGCAATGATTCTACCTTCAGAATCTTCAAAAGGAATTACTTCTGTATCTGAATAAAAGGCATCTCGCGGTGTTAACGCCAAGATGGGGATATCGGGTAATAAGACTTGTAAGGGTTCAACCTTATCAACTCGGTGTTCACACTCGTCGGCAAGATCTTTTAAAGCATTAACTAATATATTTGCTTCATTTTCCGTATCTCCAATAGTGATTAAACAAAGGATGTTATATAAGTCAGACATTTCAACTTCAATATTATGTTTATCTCTTAACCATTTTTCTACTTCATAACCCGTTAATCCTAAATCTTTAACCGAGATAATCAACTTGGTCGGATCATAATCAAAGGTAGAATTTGAGCCTAGAATTTCTTCACCAACGCAATTTAAATGATCAATCTCGTTGATTCTTTGTCTAATGGATTGAGCTAATTTTATTGTCTTGCTAATTAATTCATTACCCTCTGTTGCTAAGCGTTTACGTGCTACATCGAGTGAAGCAAGTAAAAGATATGAGGTTGAAGTTGTTGTAAGCATGCTTAGGATAGATTGTACGTGCTTTGCCGATACAAGTCCTTCTTTTACATTCAGAATAGAGCTTTGCGTCATCGACCCACCTAATTTATGAACGCTTGTTGCAGCCATATCAGCACCCGCCTGCATAGCAGACAACGGGAGTTCATCATGAAAATGGATATGGACACCGTGGGCTTCATCAACAAGAACAGGGACATTATGGGAATGAGCAATTTCAACAATTTTTTTTAGATCTGCAGAAATACCAAAATAGGTTGGATTTATGACTAGAACGCCTTTTGCATCCGGGTGCTGTTCAAGTGCTCTGCCAACTGCTTCAGGTGTAATTCCATGAGAAATTCCTAATTCTTCATCAATTTCAGGATGAATAAAAACGGGAATGGCCCCTGAAAAAACCACTGCCGACATAACTGATTTATGCACATTACGCGGGACAATGATTTTATCTTCAGGTCCGCAAACAGCCATAATCATGGCCATAATGGCTCCGCTTGTGCCTTGAACTGAAAAGAAGGTACGGTCTGCCCCAAACGCTTCTGCGGCAAGATCTTGGGCTTGTTTAATCATCCCTTTAGGCGCATGCAGATCATCAAGCGGTCCAATATTGATTAAGTCAATTGAAAGAGCGTTATCACCAATAAAATTTCGAAATTCCGGATCAATTCCGGCGCCTTTTTTATGACCGGGAATATGGAATTGAATCGGATTCCTTTTTGCATGTTCTACTAAACCGCTAAATAACGGTGTTTGATTTTGCGACAATTTATTATTACACCTCTTTATTCAAAAATACGCATATTATTGCAAGATAAAAAATAAAACAAATGAATTATAGCACTAATGCCAATCCTTGCAAAGATATTTGTGTATTGAAGTTGAATCTTTTTATATTGTTCAAGTTATTTTCCCATTAAAAAAGGAAAATTAACCTTTTTCAACGAAATTACTGGTAAACAATTAATTGGAGGGCTTTAAATGAACTGGAAAACCCGAATCACAGATACTCTAAACATCCATTACCCAATCATACAAGGAGGACTTGCATATCTGGCATATTCGGAATTGGCAGCAGCGGTATCCAATGCCGGGGGACTGGGTCAAATTACGGCAATGTCTTTAGACAATCCGGAACAGCTCAGAGAAGAAATCCGGCAAGTGAAAAAGCTGACAAATAAACCATTTGGTGTAAATTTTGCAATCGGTCAGCACGGGAGGCCGTTTTCTGACTTTTTACGAGTAGCGATAGATGAAGAAGTCCCTGTGGTTTCAATGACAGGCGGGAATCCTGCTCCGATTTTTGAACAGTTAAGAGGAACACCGATTAAGAAATTGGTCCTTGTAGCCGCCAGGAGACAAGCTGTAAAAGCCGAAGAACTTGGAGCAGATGCGGTAATGGTAGTGGGGCAAGAAGGAGGCGGGCATCTTGGCCGAGAGGATGTTGGAACAATGGTGCTTATCCCTCAAGTTGTGGATGCTGTTTCCATTCCTGTAATTGCTTCCGGAGGAATTGGAGACGGCAGAGGTCTTATGGCTGCGCTAAGTTTAGGTGCAGAGGGAATTGAAATGGGAACAAGATTTATTGCCACGAAAGAATGTGTTCATGCACATGATGTTTATAAGAAAATGTTGGTTGAGGGTACTGAGTCTGATACAGTAGTCATTAAACGAACACTGGGGACCCCGGCGAGAGTATTGACAAATTCCTGGGCTGATAACATTCTTGAAATCGAAAAAAATAACGGTGGGTACGAACAGCTAAAGGATCTTATTTCCGGTAAAGCCAATGTTCGCTATATTCATAATGGTGCAGTAAATGAAGGGTTTGCCTGGGCCGGACAGGTTATGGGGTTAATAAAAGATGTTCCAACAGTAGATGAACTTTTTAACCGAATGATTAAAGATGCAGAACAAATTCGTGAAAAGTGGGGAAAATAAAGGTATTATACATTTGAAACGATAATAATAAGCAGGTGAAAATATGGAATACCAATATCCAATTGATTACAGCTGGACAACTGATGAAATTGTCGATGTGATTAAATTTTTTGAAGCGATTGAAAGAGCATATGAAAAAGGAATCGAACGCGATGAAATTATGTATGCTTATCGTCGGTTTAAAGAAATTGTTCCAAGTAAAGCGGAAGAAAAAACAATTTGTGGTGAATTTGAAGAAATCAGCGGCTATTCATCCTATCGTACCATTAAAAAAGCAAAAGAGGCTGCTAGTGGTGATAAGATATTGATGAAATAAAAATGCTCCCTTTGGTGGCTGTTGACAAACTTTTGTCAACAGCCACATTTGGGAGATTTTTTTATTCTATGCCTTGTGCCAGTTTATACAGAGGTGCCACTTTATTAAATACATTTTCAATATGTTGAAGTAAACTCTCCGAACCCAATTGGACAGCTTCTTCTCTGTTAATTACATAACCGCACAATATTTCAGCTTTCTTTATGTTCTGCAACCGTTCAAAATAGGAAAGTAACTCAGCCTTTGATAATTGTCCATGCTTAATCGTATCCGGTTTCATATGATCAACGGACCAAACATAATCCTTTGGAATATCTTTATAAATTTTATTCAATTTTTTAGCTAGTCTTGCCCCAATTTCTTGCTTTTGCGGTGCCTCATAAATAAGTGCAAACCATATAAATAAATGGGTATTCCACAAGCCTATTTGAAAATGCGGGAGCATTTTGTAACCGCGAGGATTATTGGCAAACGCAACCCATGTATCTTTTGGAGGATTAATCGTTCTCCTTGCATGTTTAGCAACATGTACAAACATTTCATCGCCTGTTACTGCAGTTAAGGATGGTGAAAAATAGTGCCCGAGACTTTCCAATTTAGGTCGAATTAATTCCTTTAATGCTTCCATTCGTGCGTCTAAACCATCTATTAAGAAAACATCAAAATCTTCATTTGTAAAGCCTGTAAAATTCATACAAAAACCCCCTGTGAAACATCTGTCAATAATTGTAGCATACCATCGAAGTATTCAAGAAATTTGTTGCTTATATAGGTTAATGCACATATTTGTTGCAACCGCTCGCGCTAACTCATACTATACAGTAAAAAAAAATTTGAAAAATTAGTTAATAAAGCGTAGGAAGGGGTGGAGAAACATGAAGCAATTGATGAATACATCACTTAAAAAAGCGGGAGAAAAAGAAAGAACTGCTGTATTAAGACTGGAAATGGATTATGAATTAGCAGTTTTATTTGAAGCCATTGAAGAAAAGAACGAGAAAAAGATGAAGGATTGCAAACAAAAATTAGAAAAAATCCGCCAAGAATTGTTGCGATTAAAAGCTCTTTGATTGTTAGAATGTATTTCATCAAAGGGGAAACTTTTTGGAATGAAACAAATTAGAATGATCATCGTACTTATCTAAAACGAACTCCAGAAATGAAAAGGGAGTTCGTTTATTATTTTTCCAAAATGGAAATCACAAGTAAAAATTGATCATAGTGAGGGAAGTCTAATAGTTGATGGGTTAAACCATTTTGATTAAGCTAGAGGTACCACTCTTTTTTTCTAAGTTGTTACATAGAATGGAATGTGAAAAAATTTCGGTAAAAAGGAGGATTTCTATGAATTGGGAAAGCATCGATGCCCTTGCCAAGCAATGGGTAAAAGAAGCAGGGGAAAAAATTAGGTCTTCTTTTGATAAGACGCTAAATATACAAACAAAAACTAATCCTAATGATTTGGTTACGAATATCGATAAAGAGATCGAACAATTTTTTATTAGTAAAATAAGAGGGGTATATCCAAATCATAAAATTATGGGGGAAGAAGGATTTGGAGATGAATTTACCAGTCACGAGGGAATAGTTTGGCTGATCGATCCAATTGATGGAACGATGAATTTTATTCATCAGCAAAGAAACTTTGCCATTTCACTAGGTGTATATGAGAATGGAATCGGAAAAATAGGTCTAGTTTACGATGTTGTACATGATGAGTTGTATCATGCAATTCGTGGAAGGGGGGCATACATGAACGGTATGCCCTTGCCCCAGCTTAATGAAACAACTGTAAAAGAAGCAATTATTGCCTTAAATGCTACATGGGTAATGGAAAATAAGCGTATTGATCACAATCTAATGATACCTCTTGCCAGAGATGCCCGTGGAACAAGATCATACGGAACGGCCGCACTTGAGATGGTGTTTGTAGCAACCGGCAGAATCGACGCCTATATTTCATTAAGATTAGCTCCTTGGGACGTTAGCGGCGGTTCTGTGATTGTTGAAGAATTAGGCGGTGTTGTGACTAATTTAAGGGGTAGGAAACTTGATTATCTTGGGCAAGATTCACTGCTAGTTGCTAAGCCCGGACTCCATCAAACAATTTTAAGGGATTATTTAAAGGAAGGAAAGTGGTAAGACAAAGAAAAAGCGCCCTTCATGGGCGCTTTTTCTTTGTCTTATAATTCACCATTTTCACGCATTTTTCTTTTGGTTTTAAATCCCATCCCCATGATAAGTATGACAGCCATAATACAACCTAATGCGCCAATAATACTTTTTTCAGCTATTGCGATTCCAATTCCCATAATACTTGCGGCAGCGAGAATGGCATACACAACAAATATCCATTTTATTTGTTTCATTTTTATATCCCCCACTGTTATCGAAATAAGCTTTTAAAATGTTTTTCCTGCTTGGTAATATTAATGTTTTTTCCTACATCCTTCATTCTACATAAAAACCTTTTAGGTTTCTACTCTAAATGTGGTATAATGTTTTAGTTGTATAAGGGAAACTATAAATAGCTTTATTTTATGAATAGAGGTAGGAGTGAATTTTTTGAAAATAAGAGAAGATATCCGTAATATCGCGATCATTGCCCACGTTGACCATGGAAAAACGACACTGGTTGATCAATTGCTAAAACAATCAGGGACGTTCCGTTCCAACGAGCACGTTGAAGAACGTGCAATGGATTCCAATGATCTGGAAAGAGAGCGCGGAATTACCATTTTGGCTAAAAACACTGCGATTCAATATAAAGATACAAGAATCAATATTTTGGATACTCCCGGACACGCTGACTTTGGCGGTGAAGTAGAACGGATTATGAAAATGGTTGATGGAGTATTGCTCGTAGTCGATGCATATGAAGGATGTATGCCGCAAACACGTTTTGTTTTGAAAAAAGCTTTAGAGCAAAATCTAACACCGATTGTTGTTGTGAATAAAATCGACCGTGACTTTGCTCGCCCGGCTGAGGTAATTGATGAAGTAATCGATTTATTCATCGAGCTTGAAGCAACGGAAGATCAACTTGAGTTCCCGGTCATTTATGCATCTGCAATAAATGGAACAGCTAGTACTAATCCTGAAAAACAAGATGAGAACATGCAATCCTTGTATGACTCGATTGTTGAACACATTCCGGCACCCGTTGACAATAGTGATGAACCGCTTCAATTCCAGGTAGCATTGCTTGACTATAATGATTATGTCGGCAGAATCGGAATTGGCCGTGTTTTCCGCGGAACGATGAAAGTAGGGCAACAGGTAGCGTTAATGAAATTAGACGGTTCCGTAAAACAATTCCGTGTCACCAAAATTTTTGGCTTTTTTGGTTTAAAACGCGAAGAAATTCAAGAAGCAAAAGCAGGCGATTTGATCGCAGTTTCCGGAATGGAAGATATTAATGTCGGTGAAACAGTTTGTCCAATTGAGCATCAAGATGCCCTGCCGATTTTAAGAATTGACGAGCCGACACTTCAAATGACTTTCGTTGTAAATAACAGCCCTTTTGCAGGTAGAGAAGGAAAGTATTTAACATCAAGAAAGATTGAAGAAAGACTTCGTGCGCAACTGCAAACGGATGTAAGTTTACGGGTAGATAATACAGATTCACCGGATGCTTGGATTGTTTCAGGCCGCGGTGAGCTTCATTTATCGATTTTAATTGAAAACATGCGTCGTGAAGGCTATGAACTTCAGGTTTCTAAGCCTGAAGTAATCGTAAAAGAAATAGACGGCGTTCGCTGTGAACCGGTTGAGAGGGTTCAAATCGATGTTCCTGAAGAACATACCGGCTCTGTAATGGAATCAATTGGTGCTCGTAAAGGTGAAATGATCGACATGATAAACAACGGTACTGGTCAAGTCCGCTTAATCTTTAATGTGCCGGCACGCGGTCTAATCGGATATACAACCGAGTTCTTAACGATGACTCGCGGTTATGGAATTATCAATCATACATTTGATAGCTACCAGCCGATGCTGCAAGGGCAAGTTGGCGGCAGACGTCAGGGTGTATTAGTCTCCATGGAATCAGGAAAAGCTTCTACGTATGGCATAATGCAAGTAGAAGATCGCGGAACAATATTCGTCGAGCCGGGAACAGAAATTTACGAGGGAATGATCGTGGGAGAGCACACTCGCGAAAATGACATCACTGTTAATATTACAAAAGTAAAACAAGCAACGAATATTCGATCAGCTAACAAAGATCAGACATCTGTCATTAAAAAGCCGCGCATTCTGACGTTAGAAGAATCGCTGGAATATTTGAATGAGGATGAATATTGTGAGGTAACTCCTGAATCCATTCGTCTCCGTAAAAAAATACTTGATAAAAATGAACGTGAAAGAATGGCGAAAAAGAAAAAATACGCTGAAATGAGTTAACTTCTTTCTGATTGAGGAGGTTTTGGATGTGAATGTTGCAGAGCGCCTATCCTTCTTTGCTGCTCTTTATAAAGTTAGCGAACAGCCAAAACTAGGAATGTGGCTTCTTTATTTAACTATAGTGGCTCTTTCCATTGTGGTGTACAAACTTGGTTTTGCTAAGAAATTACCGCTGGGAAAATCAATTGTAATATATATCTTTTTATGTGTTGGTTGTACACTTCTCACTTTTTTAGGAATCTTTTTACCTGTTGCAGAGGGGCTTGTTGTTGCTGCATTGATTTTAATAATATATAAAATTCGCTTACATCAATCGAAAAAACAGCAGGCTGAGGCTAAATAACGGGGGTTTTACCTGAATGAAATCCTTACAGGATGTATTATATAATTGGCTTACCATTAAGGTCGTTTGTGACGCCCGTCCTGATGACACAGCGGCCAGGGATACAAAGGATCTTTTTGATGAGAAATTAACGAGGGAGCATCAGGTTTCAGAAATTGATGTTACGATGGATGAGACCATGTACTATGTTTCATATCTTCATGGTGGAGAAACAAAGAAAACACGCTTTCCTCGTGAATTAATTGAAGTCATGCTGAACCAAATTAATCAAGAGCCTGAAAAATATCAAAATTATCCACTGGAAGATTAAAAAAACCTCAAGTTCCTCCAATTAGGGAGAAACTTGAGGTTTTTCACTTTTCTTATTACCAATCATCCTTCTCAGACCGTGCACGGTAAAATCGAAAATTACCTGAATCGATACGTGCTTTTGTTTTTTCAGAAATTCTTAAGCTGCAGTCATTACACATATATGTATGGATAGGACGATTCCTGAGGCGCTTGGCTTCCAAGGATTCGTCTTCAATTCCTTCAATTTTATCGCAGATTACACATTTTACTCTCATTAAGCACCTCATATTAATTCTTTATATCCGAAAGTTATCTATAGTATATCATGGCACATGGACAGTAGGTAAATCAATTGTGTTTAGGTTGATGAAAAAAACCGATAGTAGTAATATGAGAATAACTGTTTTTTAAACAGAGCTTCAAAATAAATTAAGGGGTTGTAAAAATGGTAAATCAGGTTGAACCAAAGCTTATTAAACCGTTATACGATGAACTTCAAAAAGAAAGATTCGTGACTTTAGCAACGGTTGATTATGAAACTGGAGGCCCTAATGTTAGTGCTATTTCCTGGGTGTTAGCAAAAGACGACAGTACTATTTATTTTGCTGTTGATAATCGTTCAAGAATTTTAGAAAATATCAAAAAAAATAACCAAGCAGTGCTTAATATAATTGCAAATGAATCTACATATTCAATTCAGGGAGAAGCTCAAATCAAAGAAGAAAGAATTAATGATGTTCCTTTAAAGCTTGCACTGGTTGAAGTAAGCATTCAAGCTGTAAGGGACGTTATGTTTTATGGGTCAAAAATTGTCACCGAACCCCAGTATGATAAAACATATGATAAAGATGCTGCTGCAAAATTGGATAAACAGGTAATGGATGCCATGAAAAAAGCTTAGTTTTCAACTAAGCTTTTATTTTTTATTATTGGATTGTTCCTCCTGCTGCCGTTTTAAATTCTTTTGCTCGTTTGCCGGAAGCTTATTATTTTGTTTGTCGGTAGCATTTTTAGGATTAGGTGTTATTAAATCTCCAGGTATTTCAGGCATCAATCGTCCCGCAACGTCTGCTAATTCCTCCATAATTCCTTGGACCGGTCTGCCCTTTTTTATATCTGCTGATATTTCTTTTAACCTTTGGGCAGTATCCGCATCAGCAACAACGATTGACTTTGCACCGTAGGGGTCCTTTTTTAAGCTTTCAGCAACAGAGTACTTAATGGATCCGACTTGAGAACGTTCCAGCTTAGAGTTTACATCAATTCCAACAATAGCATAAGGCCCAAGCACTACTGCAGTTGCATCCTTCACATTGGGAATACTAGTAGCCAGCATGACTAGCCGTTTAGAAATTTCCTGTCCTGTTTTTCGGTCAACATTTTCGATATAACTGTTTTTTACGTTAACTAAATTTTGATTCTTATTGTTTTGTATATCTTTATTAGTGCTGCATCCGGCTAAAATTAATAATAACGCAGTTGGTATCAATATCTTTTTCATCCGATGTCCACCTCCAAGAGCTTTTTAAATGGTTAACAATAAGAGGCATTTTGCAAAATTTCATTTCTGATTTGAATGGTTTTACTAACATTTATTCTGCGGAACTCCTTCTATCTTTATTCCAATAAACATATATTTTACCAAAGTCCTATCTGGCAAAAGGTTTATTCCAGCCAGAATAAACAAGCCAAACAACAAGTGAAGCGGGGGCGTCGCTTTGAGTAAAATATACGTGTTAGATACAAACGTCTTGTTACAAGACCCGTATTCCATTTTCTCTTTTGAAGAAAATGAAGTAGTCATTCCCGCAGTGGTTCTCGAAGAGGTGGACTCAAAGAAGAGGTACATGGATGAAGTGGGGAGAAATGCGCGACATGTATCAAGATTAATTGATGGACTTAGGTCCTCAGGAAAACTGCATGAAAAAATCCCGCTTGAAAATGGGGGAACCATAAGAATTGAATTAAATCATCGTAGCTTTCATGAATTACAGGAAATTTTTATTGAAAAGACAAATGATAACCGTATACTGGCGGTAGCTAAGAACTTATTCTTAGAAGAACAAACGAAAGAGGATGGTAAGCCTGTTATTCTTGTTAGCAAAGATACACTTGTCAGGGTAAAAGCAGATGCAATTGGCTTACACGCTGAAGATTTTTTGAGTGATCGGGTTGTCGAAGTTGATCATATCTACACAGGATTTCAAGAGGTTTATTTACCTGTTGAACTTTTAGGGAGATTTTATGAAAAGGGGGAGCTTTTTCTCTCGGAAATTGCTAATCACCCATTTTATCCTAATGAATTTTTGATTATGAAGGATGCTCTTGGAAGTTCGGCTTCTGCAATTGGTGCGGTAGATAAAACAAGCAAGAAGGTAAAAAAACTTATATTAAATCAGGAGCATGTTTGGGGAATTCATCCGCGCAATGTTCAGCAAACAATGGCAATCGAGTTATTGCTCCGAAAGGATATTCCACTCGTAACGCTAATAGGGAAAGCAGGAACAGGAAAAACACTTCTTGCATTGGCATCGGGATTAATGCAAACGGAAGATTTAAAGGAATATAAAAAGCTGCTCGTTGCAAGACCAATTGTACCGGTGGGAAAAGACCTTGGTTTTTTGCCGGGGGAAAAGCAGGAGAAACTTAGACCGTGGATGCAGCCTATTTATGATAATCTAGAATACCTTTTTAATACCAAAAAGCCTGGCGAGCTTGATGCCATTTTAGCAGGAATGGGTTCTATTGAGGTTGAAGCATTGACCTATATTCGCGGCAGAAGTCTTCCAAAGCAATTCATAATCATCGATGAAGCACAAAACCTAACCAAACATGAAGTCAAGACGATATTAACTCGTGTTGGAGAAGGCAGCAAAATTGTACTAATGGGAGATCCTGAACAGATCGATCATCCATATTTAGATGCATACAATAATGGACTAACCTATGTGGTCGAAAGATTTAAGGATCAAGAAATTTCCGGCCATGTGAAACTATTAAAAGGCGAAAGATCAGGATTGGCTAGATTGGCAGCTGATTTATTATAAAAATCAAAGGTAAAAAAGCGGGTGTCAATTGGACACCCGTATTTATTTAACAATAAATTGTTTAACGTTTTTAATCGGCTTCTGTCGGTTCGATCCATCTCTAAAATAAATATACACAGGTCCATCAACAGTTATAGGCTTTCCGTTATTTGAAAAACCAAGTATTAGGTCGTTGGCCTTGTCAATTGGTAATTCTACATCGCCATCTGAACTTTTAATTATTAAAGAAGATGCATCATGAAAGGGCTCTGCATTAGTTAAAAAAGGTTTTATAGGAATACCGAAGGTTCCTGTTAAAACCTTTTCTTTTTCAAATTTCTTTTCGGTTTTTAAGGTAGGGGGGTATACTGCACCCTCGACAATTTCACGATCCCAATGTTTAGAAACCGCTTTCGTATACTCTTCTAATTCATTAGCATTTTCTTGTTTAGAAGTAAAATAAGTCTTCAAATCAACCCTGCGGTCATCAAAAATCCAAACTCCGGGATCTAGTGTAATCGTATATTTAACACGACCGGAAATTATAATGATATTTTCCATTTCCATTCCTCCACTTCCTAACAATAAATAAGTATAGCGTGTTTTTGAGATAAAGTCATTATCTCATTGTTCTTGCAATTTTCAGCTCTAAAAGGTAAAATTTATAGATAAGTTGAGTAATCGCTCTGAAATGGGGGGATCAATGTTGGCGTCTGAAATAATCGTGGATCATCAGGAAAAAGCATATGCCATCTTACAGGCTGACGCTGAAAAAATTTTAAAGCTTATAAAAGTGCAAATGGACAATCTCACGATGCCTCAATGCCCTCTTTATGAAGAGGTGTTAGATACACAAATGTTTGGATTATCAAGAGAGATAGATTTTGCGGTTAGACTGGGCTTAATTGATGTTAAGGATGGAAAAGCAATTTTAGATAAATTAGAAAGAGAATTATCTGTACTGCATGATGCATCCATAAGAAAATAGGAGCATAAAAACTCAAACAATGTCCTTATATTGTTTGAGTTTTTTTAATAGTAATAAAGAAATTGCCATTTCATATTCTTCTTTTTAATATCCTTTAAAAATGTTTAACTCAGTAGCTTTTCCTCAAGTATTAACGTGGATTTTCTATTATAATAGTAGTTATAAATATCAATCTTGAAAAGATGGGGAAGAATTAATGGTTAAAAAAATTCTAAAGTCCTATGATTATTCATTAATCCTCGCGATTTTCCTTTTGTCAGCGTTTGGTTTAATTATGGTCTATAGTGCAAGCATGGCTTATGCAGTACAAAGATATGGCGTTGCCAGTGATTATTTTTACCAAAAACAAAAATTATTTATGTTAGGATCTGCAGCTGTTTTTATTTTTACTGCAGCATTTCCTTATAAGGCTTTGAAAAGCACAAAATTTTTATTGCCTATGGTAATGATTTCACTTGTAGGGCTCTTCGGACTTTTTGTTTTTGGACATGTTGCCGGTAATGCGCAAAGCTGGTTTAAAATAGGTCCATTAAGCATACAGCCTTCAGAATTTGTAAAGCTTTGTGTAATAATCTATTTGGCTGCCGTTTATGCTAAAAAACAGCAATATATTAATAAGTTTAATCAGGGAGTTCTTCCGCCATTGGCTTATCTTATCCTTGCTTGCGGATTTATTGCCATTCAGCCTGACTTCGGTACAGCATTAATTATTGCTTTAATTGCGATAACAATTATTTTTTCCTCCGGCATGAATTTAAAAAATATCATGAAACTAATGTTAATGGTTTTAATTCTTATAACACCTGTTATCCTTGTTTTATGGAACAAAATTTTTTCCGTAAAGCGTCTCGACCGTTTTACTGTTTTAAGTGACCCGTTTGCAACTGCACAAAATGCCGGATTTCACTTAGCAAATTCGTATATCGCCATCGGCTCTGGAGGAATAAACGGATTAGGTCTAGGTAGAAGTATTCAGAAGCTTGGTTACCTTCCTGAATCACATACAGATTTCATCATGGCGATTATTGCCGAGGAACTGGGAATTTGGGGAGTCGGAGTTGTCATTCTTTTATTAGGCTATATTGTTTTAAGAGGCATTTACATTGCTCTTCAATGTAAGGACCCATTTGGAAGCTTACTTGCGATTGGAATATCAAGTATGGTAGGCATTCAGTCATTTATTAATTTGGCAGGTGTTTCAGGGGTTATTCCACTTACCGGGGTTCCGCTGCCATTTGTAAGTTACGGAGGTTCTTCGCTATTACAGTTAGCACTTGCTACAGGTATCCTAGTTAACATATCAATGTTCGTAAAATACGAAAAGAAATATAAAAATAAACAGGACCAGAAACTAATTAAAGAGCATCAAAAAGATGGGAAGGTTTTCTCTATATAAATAAAAAAGTTGCCGCGTATACGGCAACTTTTTTATTTATATTTCTTTATACTTATTATTTTTCCTTGATCTGGAATATAGAAGGAGAAAATAGCTTAATACTCCAAATAAACAAGTAATAAAGAAGGCATGTAATAAAGCAATGTACAGATTAAGGCGGCTAAAAATAATTGATGCACCGGCAATTACTTGCAAGGAAACGAGGCTGAATGAGATAATCCAACCCCAGTAAAGGACTTTTTGGTCTTTATAATAACGAATTGTTAAATAGGTTATATATGCAATCCAGATGAATATGATTCCTGCAGCGGTCCGATGTCCCATTTGGACCCACTCATACAGATTGTGCGGTAAAGTTGGTGCGTCGTTCAAACATAAAGGCCAATCCCTGCATACAAGACTTGCTTTCGTATGCCGTACCAGTGCACCTGAATAGATGACGACATAGCTGTAAATTGAGACAGCAACAATATGAAACCCCATTCGTTTATCGATGTAAAGCTTTTCCGCATCAAATTTCTTATCGATTTCAAAAATTAATAAGGTAAGTAATAATACGGCAGAAAAAGAAATGAGTGAAATTCCAAAATGCAGTGCAAGAACGAAGCTAGATTGTCCCCATTTTACAGCTGCTGCTCCGATTAATCCTTGAAGCAGTAAAAAGAAAAATGAGAGAAAAGAGAGAAATTTTGTTTCTCGTATATGCCCAATCGCCTTCCAGGTCCAAACAGATAAAATAAGAACCATCATTCCAACAGCACCGGAAACGAGTCTATGAGCCAGCTCAACAATTAATTGAGAGGTAATATGCGTTGGCAAAAATTGACCGTGGCATAAAGGCCAGGTTCTTCCGCACCCCATACCCGATCCAGTTTTGGTTACAAGTGCTCCGCCAATTAGAACAAAAATCATTCCGATTGTAGTTGCGACCGCTAACCACTTTAAAGAACGTCGCAAAAAATTCACCTTCTTAATAAAAGTTCAATTATTTGTCATTGGATAATCTTGACATTATAATAGTTGAAAAAAGCATGGAAAAGCAATTTTCAATGTTTAGCTTTAACTCCTGAATAAGGTGCAGCCGCTTTTCTAAGCATAACGAATTACAGCCTAAAAAGACACAATATCACACAAAATTTAGGATAACTTTTTGAAATTCTGTTGTCTACTGAATAATTTTTTATTTCCACTATTATTATAGTGAAAACTATTAATTCATTAAATATGGTCTGTTAGAAATAATATGCAGCGATTTTTTTGTTTCTTTGATAAACGATTGCCACTTACTATAGGGCTTTATTCAACATGGTTTTTAAGAGTCTACAAAATTTTTTTAAGTACATTAAAAAGAAAAATTAGGAAAATGTAAGATAATAATCTTAAATTCAGTTCGGTCATAAATTATTCAATAATTATTCGAAAAAAATTCACAAAAATGTTCGAAAGTGTGATTTAATATACAGAGAAAGTGTTTCAGAAATCACGTCTAAATGTAGCGATTTAAGCTTATAAAGATGATGAATGTAAGCTTAAATATTGAAACGCAAGGATTATTTTTGGTTCAATATTAATTGTGGCGGGATTGAATTAAGTGTCAATATGCCTCGGATTGTCTATATTTGTGATAAATAATTAGGAGGAGAATTTATGTCCAATTCAAAGGGCTATGGTGAGTCGGCAATTGAAAGTGACGCTTCAGGCCTGCAAACTGATATAGTAAAAAACTCGGTATGGAAAGACTTTACAGCTTTAATCAAAATTGGAATTGTAAATTCTAACCTTATAACGACTTTTACAGGCCTGTGGCTGGCTCTTCATTTTACAGGTCAGAGCTTTCTCAATAACCTTGATATTGTATTTTTTACAATCGCAGGATCATCTCTTATTATTGCAGGATCCTGTGCTATCAATAATTATGTAGATCGTGATATTGACCATTTGATGGAGAGGACGAAGGAAAGACCGACGGTTACGGGAAAAATACTACCTTCAAAAGTTCTTATATTAGGTATTAGCCTAATAGGTCTGGGAACACTGTCTTTATTATTTACTACGATAACTGCAACAGTAATAGGACTGCTTGGAGTTTTTAGTTATGTTTTCCTCTATACGTTGTGGTCCAAGCGTCAACTGGTTTCAAACACTGTTATTGGTAGTATTTCCGGAGCTGTACCTCCACTGATTGGCTGGGCAGCAGTTGATGGAAATCTCGATGTAATGGCATGGTCATTGTTTATACTTATGTTCGTTTGGCAGCCCCCTCACTTTTACGCTCTTGCAATGAGAAGAGCTAAAGAATACGAAGCAGCAGGTATACCGATGCTGCCTGTTGTTAAGGGTTTTAAAACAACCAAATTACACATTGTTCTCTGGGTGGCAGCGTTACTGCCAATTCCCTTTTTTCTTTCCAAATTAGGAATCCCATTTCTAATTCTTGCAACCGTTTTAAATCTTGGTTGGCTTGCATTAGGGATTTATGGATATAAAATCAAAGACGATATTAAGTGGGCAAAACTGATGTTTGTTTATTCTTTGCAATATTTAACCATTATTTTTGTGGCTATGGTTATCGTAACAGTAATTTAGTTTTTGTCAGGTATACTTTCTTGTTAAAAGAGAGAGAAAGTTTTTTAAAAGAAGCTTGGCGGCTTATATAGAAAAAGATTTATAGCCGCCTAATTCTCTTTTTGCCGGGAAAGAATATTATACATACTTCTTTGGTCAAACAGCAGTAATGATATTAATAACGAAAGAGGGGTTTGATTAAGTATGAAAAGGCTTTCAAATTGGCGTTTGGTTCCGTTTTTTGCGATCTTAGCGCTTTTTCTCTCCGGTTGCGGTAAACCGTATTTATCTACGTTACAGCCTGCCGGTGAAGTTGCAGACATGCAATATGGTTTAATGAAATTAAGCACTTTGATCATGGTTGGGGTAATTCTTGTTGTAACCATCATCTTTATTTTGGTATTGGTTCGTTTTAGAAGAAAAGACGATAAAATACCTAATCAAGTAGAAGGAAGTCATAAGCTGGAAATCATATGGACAGTAATTCCTATTCTTTTATTACTAATTCTTGCAGTTCCAACTGTGGCTGATACATTTAAACTAGCAGATGTATCACAAATGGATAATAAAAATTCAAAAGCCCTTGTTGTAAACGTTCGTGCCCATTTATACTGGTGGGATTTTGAATATCCGGGTAAGGGCATTGTAACAAGTAATGAGCTAGTTGTTCCTACGAACCAAAAAGTATACTTTAATTTAAAGTCAATGGATGTTAAACATGCATTCTGGATTCCTGCTGTTGGCGGGAAATTGGACGTTGATACAGATAATATAAACAAATTCTGGTTGGAGTTTGATAATACGAAAGCAAATGAAGCAGGAAATCTTTTTTACGGAAAATGTGCTGAGCTTTGCGGACCATCTCATGCGTTAATGGATTTTAAAGTAAAGGCTATTAGCAAAGATAAGTTTGATAGCTGGGTAACAGCGATGAAAAATGTGAAAGCGCCTCAAAAAGCAGATTCGGCCTCAGCTCAACAAGGTCAAGAAATCTTCAATAAAAGCTGTATTGGTTGTCATGCTGTAACACCGGCTAATAAAATGCCTGATACAGCACGAGTTGCTCCGAACTTAACAAATTTTGGGGATCGTTCCCGAGTAGCAGGCATATTGCCACATACAAAAGAGGAAGTTAAAAATTGGATTCGAAATCCTGAAACATATAAACCAGGAAATAAAATGGCTGGTAAATATCCACAAATGTCCGAAGACCAGCTTAATGCTTTAGCAGATTATTTAATGGGATTAAAGGTTCAGTAATAATAGGGGATTTGGTTGAAAGGGAGGTAAAATTGTGAGTACCTACGCTCAAAAAAAGGGGTTTGGAGCGACATTATGGGATTTTCTGACTACAGTCGACCATAAAAAAATCGCGATCCTATATCTTATTGCAGGTGGATTTTTCTTCTTAGTTGGCGGATTGGAAGCCATTTTTATCCGCATCCAGCTTGCAGTACCTAATAATGATTTTGTCAGTGCCGGATTATATAATGAAATATTAACAATGCATGGAACAACGATGATTTTCCTTGCAGCAATGCCGCTTATTTTTGCTTTTATGAATGCTGTTATGCCATTGCAAATAGGGGCGCGTGACGTAGCCTTTCCGTTTGTTAATGCCTTAGGCTTTTGGTTATTCTTCTTTGGAGGAATTTTCTTAAACCTTTCATGGTTTTTAGGCGGGGCACCTGATGCAGGGTGGACCTCTTACGCGTCATTAGCGGTTGCTTCAAAAGGGCATGGTGTTGACTTTTATATTTTAGGATTACAGATTTCCGGTTTTGGTACACTTATTGGAGGTATTAACTTCCTGGTAACGATCATTAATATGAGAGCACCGGGAATGACGTATATGAGGATGCCGTTGTTTTCATGGACAACTTTTGTTACCTCAGCACTTATTTTATTTGCATTCCCTCCATTAACTGTTGGTCTTGTTTTAATGATGTTTGATCGCTTGTTTGGAGCAAAATTCTTTGAAGTATCAATGGGCGGGAATACCATTATCTGGGAACATTTATTCTGGATCTTTGGACACCCTGAAGTTTACATTTTAATACTTCCTGCATTCGGAATTTTTTCAGAAATCTTCCCAATGTTTTCAAGAAAAAGATTATTTGGTTACTCATCCATGGTATTTGCAACCGTTTTAATCGGGTTTTTAGGCTTTATGGTTTGGGCTCACCACATGTTCACAGATGGATTAGGACCTGTTGCTAACGCAATATTTGCAGTTGCAACAATGGCAATCGGTGTACCGACAGGTATTAAAATCTTTAACTGGCTTTTCACAATGTGGGGAGGCAGCGTTAAATTCACAACTCCAATGCATTATGCAGTGGCGTTTATTCCATCATTCGTTGCCGGAGGGGTTACAGGAGTTATGCTTGCATCTGCTGCGGCCGATTATCAATATCATGATACTTATTTCGTTGTAGCTCACTTCCATTATGTTATTGTTGGTGGAGTTGTATTTGGGATCCTTGCAGGAACGCATCTATATTGGCCAAAAATGTTTGGTACAATGTTAAATGAGACAATGGGAAAAATCACCTTCTGGTTATTTTTAATCGGTTTCCACTTAACATTCTTTATTCAACACTTCTTAGGACTTTGGGGTATGCCGCGCCGTGTGTTCACATACCTTCCTGGGCAAGGATTTGAAACAGCGAATATGATTAGTTCGGTTGGGGCTTTCTTTATGGCTGTAGCTGTTATCGTTCTATTGCTTAACATTATTATCACTTCAGTGAAAAATGTAAGAGTTGGAAATGATCCATGGGGAGACGGTAGGACTCTTGAATGGTCCATTCCATCCCCACCTCCATTCTACAACTTTAAGCAACTTCCGCTCGTTCGCGGCTTAGATGCTTATTGGTTAGAAAAGATGGATGGTAAGAAGGGTATGACGCCGGCAGAACCATTAGGTGATATTCATATGCCGAATTCATCATTTTTACCTTTTATGATGGCACTTGGATTATTTATTGCAGCTTTCGGCGCAATGTATCATGTAAATGATAAGGCATGGGCATTGCCTTTATTGATCTTTGGCTTATTAGTTACATTTGGCTCAATGTTCATGCGTTCAGTTAAGGACGATCATGGATTCCATATTCATAAAGAAGATTTAATGGAAGATACTGAAAAGGGGGCTAAGGCATAATGCACGCAGAAGAAAAATTCACTTATGAAACATGGCCTGCTGAGCCTGAAAAATCCACCCTTGAAGCGAAAAATAAATTTTTAGGTTTTTGGTTATTCTTAGGGGGAGAGACAGTTCTTTTCGCGTCTCTCTTCGCAACTTATTTAGCATTAAAAGATAAAGTTCCGAACTCAAGCCAGCATTTGGCTAAGGATTTGTTTGAGTTACCGCTCACATTTGTTGCTACAATGCTCCTATTAACTAGTTCGTTAACGAGCGTGTTTGCAATGTATCACATGAAAAACTTTGCATTTAAAAAAATGATGCTATGGTTGGGGATAACTGTATTATTAGGAGCAGGATTCCTTGGTCTTGAGGTTTTTGAGTTTCACAAATATGTTACCGAGTTTCATCATACATTTACAAGCAGTGCATTTGGATCAGCGTTTTATACACTTGTAGGGTTCCATGGAGGACACGTTGCTTTCGGTCTTCTTTGGTGCTTAACATTAATGATTCGCAACTCCAAAAGGGGATTAAACCTTTACAACGCGCCAAAATTTTATGTGTTTAGTTTATATTGGCATTTTATCGATGTTGTTTGGGTTTTCATCTTCACAGTAGTTTATTTAATGGGAATGGTGGGATAAACTGATGACAAATCAAGAAATAAATTCAGGAAACCCAAGAGTCGACATTGAATATCGCCGTAAAAAAAGTGCCGAAGAAATGAGATACCAAATTGTCTCCTTTTCTTTGATGATTTTCTTAACGTTGATTGCTTTTGCGGCAGTCGGAATAAAAGGATTTACCGCATGGTTTACAGTACCATTCATCATTCTTTTAGCTGTTGTTCAAGTGATTTTTCAGCTTTACTATTTTATGCATATGAGTCACAAAGGACATGAAGCCCCATCTCTGTTTCTTTATTCAGGATTATTAGTGGGATTGATCACAATATTGGCGTTTTCAACTATCATTTGGTGGTAATAAGGGATCAAAATTGCTTGAAATGCACTTCTATAAAAAAGAAAATCGGCTTTTAGCCGATTTTCTTTTTGTAGGTAAATTTAGAACGTATTGGATTTAATTAAAGGGAAAATTTTAATTTGGCTTATCTAAGTTATTAGGGGTATAATAAATCATGATTTTTCAATAACATTGAGGTGATTTTCAGTGCTCAGTTTGGATATATTTGGATTTGAAGCACTTTGGAGCCCGTACTTTTTAGCTGTCTTACTTTTATTAATAGCAGCATACTTTTTGATTACTGTTAAATTTAGAACTCGGTTTCAAGGTAGTGAGCAGTTGACGACAGTGCAAGGTTTGTTATTTACCGTTTCAATTGTACTTTTATATGCAATTAAAGGTTCCCCGCTTGATTTAATGGCACATCTAATGTTCTATGTTCATATGATCCAAATGGCTGTTTTAGTATTAATGATACCCCCATTATTTATATTGGGCATCCCTGTTTGGTTATGGAGAAAGATATTTAAGATTCGATTTCTCGATTCGATGTTCAGGTTTTTTACAAAACCGTTGATTGCCTTAATTTTATTTAATATGTTTTTTTCTTTTTACCATGTACCTATGATTTTTGACCACGTGATGCCAAACCTTTGGTTACATGCCGGTTATTCTATTTTATTGTTTACAGTAGCACTCTTTATGTGGTGGCCATTAATCAATGAAGACCCCAATTATCAAACACTTAATGGGATAAAAAAAGTAGGTTATATTTTTGCAGGCGGGATTTTGCTGACACCGGCATGCGCATTAATTATTTTTGTAGATCATCCTATTTATTTGACTTATTCTGATCCTCATGTCTGGGCTCAAGCGATGAGGTTATGTGTTGGTTCATCGACATTTGCAAAACTAAATATAAGTGGACCGCAATTGTTTAGCTCGATGTCGTTGATTCATGACCAGCAGCTTGGAGGGGTACTAATGAAAGTGATTCAGGAAATCATTTATGGTGTTATGTTGGGCCGAGTATTCTTTGAATGGTACCGGAAAGATCAAGCTGATTCAGAAAAGGAAATGAAACAAATGGTAAATCCATCGATTGTAGAAAAATCTCCCATTTAATTGGGGGATTTTCTTTTTCATTGAAAAAAGTGGCTCACTGCTCTAAAATTATTGTAGAATAAAGGAAAAGAGAGGACTTTTTATGCATACCTTACCAATATTACCGACGATCAGTACTTCGTTTATCGTACTAAGTGCCGTTACAATCGCAATCGGCTGGTGGCAAATAAAGCAAAGAAAAATAGAATTACACAAAAAGACGATGCTTACGGCTGGAATTTTTGCATTAATTTTCTTTATCATCTATGCATCAAGAACCATTTTTATTGGGAATACATCCTTCGGTGGTCCAAGCAATATTAAGATTTACTATACTTTGTTTTTAGTTTTTCATATTATTTTAGCCACATCGGGTGCTGTTTTTGGTTTTACCTCGATTCTTACAGGTTATAAAAGCAAGCTGCCAATTCATCGAAAGCTTGGCCCGATAACAAGTATCATTTGGTTTTTTACGGCCATTACAGGGGTGCTGGTTTACCTTTTACTTTACGTTTTTTACAAGGGTGGAGAAACCACTTCGATGATCAAAGCCATTCTGGGTTTTTAATCTAAAAAAGTGCCTTTAAAACGGCACTTTTTTTATTTTAAGTAGGTTTTTACAAAGATCATATAGAATTATTTTATTATAAAGGGGTGAGAATGGAATGGAAGTCAAAATCCTAACAGAACAAGATTATTTAGAGTCGATGAAGCTTTCCATGTATGCTTTTCAATATAAAATTCCTGAAACAGAAATACAATCGAGAAAAGAAACGTTAAAAAATCATAAAATATTGGGAATTTGGGAACAAAGCAAGCTGGCAGCTAAACTGCATATTATCCCATTTCATATTTTTATAAATGGAGCGAAATGGAAAATGGGCGGAATTGCCGGGGTAGCGACATACCCGGAATATAGAAGAAGTGGATATGTGAAAACATTAATCCTTGACTCTTTAAAAAGAATGAAAGAGGACAGACAAATTGTTTCACTTTTACATCCATTTGATATTTCATTTTATCGAAAATTTGGATGGGAGATTTTAAGCGAGCATAAAAAGGCAACGATTGAAAAAATTAATCTTCAATTCCTTCAAGCTCAGCCCGGCTTTATTAAAAGATATTCAAAGGATCATTATCATCCGGATATTGAAAAAGTATACTGTGAATACGCTAAGGGCTATTCAGGTATGCTTGTCCGTGAAGCTAAATGGTGGGCGAATAGTGTATATGAAGATGATAACCAAATTGCTGTTTATTACAATCAATCGCAGGAAGCAGTTGGCTATATTTTATATAATGTTCAAAAAAAGAAAATGGTTGTAAAGGAGATAGCGGCTCTAAACCAAGAAGCAAAGACCGGTCTGTGGAATTTTATCTGTCAGCATGATTCCATGGTGGAAAGTGTGAGCATTAATCTTTCCTATCACGATTCATTTCCTTATTTGCTAAAGAATCCAAATGTTAAAATGGAGATTGAACCATATTTCATGGCAAGGTTAGTGGATGTGGAAGCTTGTTTGATAAAATTCCCATTTTTACAAGAAAATGAGACTATTTTCATTCATTTAGAGGATACCTTTGCGTCATGGAATAATGGCAGTTATTTAATTGGAAATGGAGAAATAAGGGCTTTTAAAGGAAAAACAGGCAGTCAGTGCGTTCATCCGCCTAAAAAGGGAATTCAATTAACCATTAATTCTTTATCTGCGATTCTTTTTGGGTACAAAAGACCAATGGAGCTTTATGAGATGGGTTATTTAAAAGGTTTAGAGTCTGAGGTTGAAAAGCTAGAAAAAATAATTCCAAATAATAAGACTGCATTCTTTGATTTCTTTTAAAAAAGTAGACGCATGAAGGATATTCATGTGTCTACTCTATTACATTAGATCGCGAATTTACTTACTTCAGCACTTACATCATCTAGAATTTTTTTGCATTGATTCACGAGCGAAGTAGGGAATACTTCACCTTCACCATATTCTACGCCATGAGGATAGTAATGTTTGCCTAATAGAGGTGTCATTAATTGAATGGTCGCTTTAAAAGTATCAACATCTCCCTCGATCGCATAGCCTTGTACACGAAGGTAAAAAGTGCCTTCTTTCATCTCAAATTTTCGATCATATGTAACCCTCTCGTAGTCCCATTGACCTGCGCGAATTAAACCGTGTTCATGCATCACTTCATCGATACGGTTTAAATCCGCTTTCATTTTTTCAATGCCCGTATTCTCGAATTTCATAATAAATTCCTCCTAAAAACAATGCCATTACCTCTATCTCTAATTATTCGGTAATATAGCAAGTTTAATTCAATTTAATAATAGTTGAAAATGTTTTAACTTGCAACGTATACATAAATATATCCATTTGGGAAAAGCTAAATTAATGTTAAGAATTATTTTATAAATCAACAAGGGGGTAATAGAAATGGAAAAGATACAAGATATTATGACTACAAATGTTGAAAGCTGCACCTTATTGGATAATGTATTCGAAGTAGCAGTTAAAATGAAAGAATTAAATGTAGGAGCGATTCCTATCGTTGATCAAGATAAACTTGTAGGAATGATTACAGACCGTGATATCGTAATTAGGTGCGTTGCAGAGAAACACCCTGCTTCATCTAAAGTCGAAGAAATCATGAGCAATAATCTTTTTACTATTTCTCCTGAAGCAACCAGTAGAGAGGCAGCCAAGATGATGGCGGAACATCAAATCCGCCGCCTTCCAGTAGTCGAGGGAGATAAATTAGTCGGCATCGTTTCTCTTGGTGATTTTGCTGTCCATGATTTAACGGATGATCAAGCAAAGCAAGCGTTAACGGAAATATCTGAACAAAATTATAATGGAGTACAGCATTAAAGATTTTAAATTAGATATTATAAAATAAGACAGGTGCCAATGGTACCTGTTTTGCTTTATAAAAATAGTTTTCAATTTATCTGATATTTTGTTTAATGCCTATGAACGAATAAGATATAGATGATATAATTAAATTATCTATACATATAATGATAGAAAAAGTAATAGAGAGGGTGAAAACCTCTGCGAACACTAATGCGAATTCTTATACTTTCTGCAGTTTTCTTGATCATTGGATTCTATTCCAGTTTAAATGATAACAATAATAATGAAGTTTTGATTAAGGATCACCAGAAATCAGAAATAAAACAATCTTTGTCACAGATTCCGGAAAACAAGGCTAATAAACCTTCTACGGAAAATCCAACTGAAGGAATGGCATTATTAATTGGTCACAATTTAATTGACTTAGAAAAAGAATTGGGTAAGCCGCAAAGAATAGATGAGTCAATGTACGGTTATCAATGGTATATATATAATCTCGATCCGACTCGTTATGTACAGGTTGGAGTTGAAAATAATCGGGTTGTAACGGTATTTGCAATGGGTGATAATTTGGATATTGCTCCATTTGAAATCGGACAGCCGGTAGAAGAAATTTTTAATACTCAGTATATTGATGCAAATATTAATATTGATTTAAATGGTAATTCATATCGATTTGAACTAAATGATACGGATTTGAATATTCGGCCGATTGTTCAATTAGGTAATGTATATGTACAGCTATATATTGATAAATTTACTGGGAATCTTTCCAGTGTTCGTTTCATGGATGCTGAAACACTTATTAAGCAGCGTCCTTATGAATTAACTTATCATGGTCAATTAATTGAACCGCCAATCCTATCTGAAGCGATGTCGAAATCAGTTGAAGTTGGAACAGAGCTTGAAATTTTCGATTTAACAAATGTATTGCGGACAAGAAATGATCTAGAACCGTTAAAATGGGATGAAAACACAGCTAAGGTAGCATTTGGACATAGTAAGGATATGGCAGAAAACGATGATTTCTCCCATACCTCGAAGAAATTCGGAAGTCTTTCAGACCGCTTAAAGTCGGCAAAAGTGGTTTACCAAACCGCAGGTGAAAATATTGCCGCTAATTATACTGATGGACCGGCAGTAGTAGAAGGATGGTTAAACAGTAAAGGGCACCGTGATTCACTTTTAAATAAAGATTTTTCCCATCTTGGTGTCGGGGTATATCAAAAGTATTACACCCAGGATTTTATTCGAAAATAGGAAAAAAGATTAGTGCCTGAGGGCTAAGGTCGAATAGCACCATAAACAACAAAAAGGTGACTGAAACAGTCACCTTTTCTTATACATTTTTACCTGAGCTAACCAACTCAAAATCATGAAAGTGAAATTGGTTACCATCCCAGTTTCCATAAATTCGTATCACATCGCCGACCGTAAAAGGGTCGATTTTTGCATTTTTTGTTACCGGGGTCATCCTTTTTACAATGATTTGTTTCGACACCGTTTGAAGCTTAAGTTCTTGCACATAAATAAAACGGTTGTGATAAAAGCGTTGTTTTTCCTCAGTAAAGCTTTTAATTTTCCCGGTTAAAACAGCCTCTTTTCGTATATTCCCGATTGCAAGCCACTTTTTTTCCTGTACATTCATCTCTTTTCTCGTAATCCAAAAAAAATAAAGGCATATAATAGGGATAAGAATGGCAGTCACCATTTTTTGATCCTACTCCTCCATCATTTATTTTTGAATGGTAAAAAATGTCCCAGTGGCATAGGCTATTTTCTTTCCGTCACTACGAAAAGCTTCTCCTGAAATGACCATCGTTTTACTTCCTTTATGAACAATCTCTGCTCGGCAGCGAATCTTGTCTCCTGTTCCAGGAGCAATGTAATGAATATTAAGCTGATTTGTCACAGCACCAAAGCCTTCTGGGAGATGGTAATTGGCTAATGTGCCCATTGTTGTATCAAGTACGGTTGCAGTTATACCGCCATGTAGAATATTTAAGTTATTGTAAAGAATTGGGTTGTTAGGAACTGTGATTTCACAGGAATTTTCATCCAATTTCCTTTCCATGTGAAGTAGACCGTCAATATAGGTTGTGTTTTTTTCTGTGATCTTATTTTGTATTCCTTCTAAAACAAAGGAAAGAGCACCCAGATCCTCGTCAGAACTATTTTCAATACATGTTTCTAATAATTTAATTAAGTGGTCCTTCATATTCTTAACCTCTTTCATTTCAATATCTGATGCCATCTTACCATTAATAAGTTGTAATTTAAAATGTTTTCAACGTGAGAAGGGTATTCACAAATTTGATTTGGATTCATATTGTATTATTGGCGATTGATATGGGCAGAGGTGAGAAATATGACGCAAAAAAAATTGCATCCTTCCGTTCTTAAGTTTAAAGAATTTGTAAAAAATAATCCCAACATAATTCAAGAAGTACGAAAAGGGAATGCAAGCTGGCAGGAATTATATGAAGACTGGTATTTGTTAGGAGAAGATGACAAGCGCTGGGAGACGATTCGAGCAGATAAGAAATCTGATTCGGAAACAAAAACCGAAACTAAGGGAGATTTGATGTCCAATTTAATGGGAATGGTAAAAAAAATGGACCCGAACCAAGTTCAACACCATATTAATAATTTAAGCCAAGCACTTGGAGCCATCCAAGGTGTAATCTCTCAATTTCAGGGGAGCAATCCAACAGGAACTCAAGTAAAGCCACAAGAAGGCCCTAAGCATCCTTTTTTATTTAGAAAAGACTAAAAGAGGAGGTTTATGATGAGAAGTGATGTGTTAGCATACTTAGAGAATCAAAAAGATTTGAAGCAATTTGTCAGGGAGCAACCGCACTGGTATAGGAAGCTCTCCAGAAACCCTCACGATTTACAAACACTTGAAATTGAATCATTACAATATTATAAAAAAACGATTCCACATCAGGTAGAAAAGTTCTCTAACAGCGTGCAAATGGCATCTATGATGTTTAATATGTTCCAATCAATGAAAAATCAAAATTAAAAAAGGGCACAATCTCTGGAATTGTGCCCTTTTTTATTGCTATTTGAAATGAGACTAAAATTTAAAAAGGAGGCGAACAATACAAAAAAGGAGTGATTTGAATGAAGAAGAATGTTCAGTTTTTAATTCTTTCTATGATCATATCGGGAATACTTTCGGGCTGTCAAATGGATTTACCGAAGTCGGAAGCAAAACTTAAAAATGGTCAAATGGATCATTATAGCTCTATTCAGAAGGAAATTGTCCCTGTTTTTGGCCAAAATAAAATCGACTTCCCTTCGTTATTTGTTCAATATGAAACTAAAGGGAATAATGTATTTGTTGAGTGTATTTTAACTGGTATCAGTTTCAGGGAAGCAGACCATTCGAAGCAAAAAATCGGAAAGATGATTGTTTGGATTGATGGCCAGAAAAAACAGGAGGTAACATCAGCAGCCTTTATCATTAAAGGGCTGTCTCCGGGAAATCATAAATTAAAGCTCGAAGTGGTTAATTTAAATAATGAATCATATGGTTTAATGAAAGAATTTTCGGTAAATATTTCTAAGTAATCGGTGAATTTCGCTTTCTTCATCCTTTCATGGTAAAATGTGAATGGAGGTGAGCGTGTTTGCTTGCAACTTTAGAAAGAATCGAATTACTGGAAAATGCCGAACGGTTGGCAAAAATGATTTTAGATTCTGAAATAGCAGAACAATATCATATTTGTTTATATAAATTGCGAAGTAATCAAGAGTCACAAAAGAAGATCAGTCGCTTTGTCAGCCTAAAAGAGCTGTATGAAGAGGTTCAACGTTTCGGTAAATACCATCCTGACTATAAAAGAGTCATGACTGAAATTCGCGAATGCAAAAGAGAAATGGATTTAGACCTGCTTGTTGCTGATTTTAAATTAGCAGAAAATGATTTGCAAAATTTATTGGATGAAATCAGTCTTTTAGTTGGAAGCGCTGTTTCTAAGCATATAAAAGTATCAACAGGAAACCCGTTTTTTGAAAAAGGCACGGGCCATGGAGGCGGTTGTGGGTCTGGTGGAAGCTGTGGATGCTCCGCATAAAAAATCGGCATATGCCGATTTTTTTATTTTATTTTTTTAGACGCATACAATCCGCGCAAAGATTACCGCAACAAAACATTTTTTCTTGCGGTACATAAAATCTGTGCCTGTAAACATAGAGCCCCGCCTCTTTTCTGACAAAAATTGTTTCACTGTAAAGCCGTTTTCCTTTCGATACTAAGGCAGAACATTTTATGATTTCCTTGTCTATCTCGCAATGTGATGTACCGTCTAGTGAATTTATATACAAAAATGGAATTCCTGTTATCTTTTTCCAGTATGCGTAGGAAATGAAATCACATAATAAAAGCTGATTGATGAAGACCTGCCAAACAGGTTCTAAATCCATTTTTATCACCTTTACAATTCGGAGTTTAATTCATTTTATGTTAAAGAGAAACAAAGTTTGAATTGAAATAAAGCGTTTTAATATGCTAGACTAAATAAAAAAATGATGGTTTGTTGAAGGGGAAAAAAGTATGTTTGTTCAAAGACAAGGATTGGTCGTTTGGCTTTACTCATTAAAACAAGCCAAAATGTTAAGGCGCTTCGGAAATGTACATTATGTCTCAAAAAAATTAAAATACGTCGTATTGTATTGTAATCAAGATGAATTGGATGGTATTATCGAAAAATTAAATTCCTTTTCATTTGTAAAGAAAGTGGAACCATCCTATAAGCCTTTCTTAAAAATGGAATATGAAAATTCAGCACCAGATAAAGCAAAGGAATACGACTATAAAATGGGCATTTAAAAAGGTGAGGGTTTCATCCCTCACCTTTCAAGCTAGATGGTGTTTTTAGCTTTTCTTATTATTGTAACGGTGCTAAATAGTGATTAAGCCTCAGGATGCCAATTAGATGTTGGTAGAAAAGTTCTTTTTCATGGAAGAGATAAGACGGTTTTACCGATAGCTCGTGGATTTTTTTTTCTAACTCCTCTGCTGTTTGGGAAAAAAGATCATACCTTTTATTAGGAATATAATTAGGGTTTGGAATTCCCTCTCGACAAATATAAAGTGCTTGAAATTTTCCGGGATCAGTAGGTTTTAACACAACCACTAACGAAGTAACTTCTTGTGTTTCGATCTTGGTGTGTAAAGCCATCATATGCACAAGACGGTGTTTGTTTGCCGTTGCCAGCTCTATTAACTCATACAAATCGGAATATCCTTCTCCTAACTCAATAAAGCGCTGTATCAATGAAAACTCTCCTTTTACTGTATAAATATATCAATTACTTTACCATTTTTCATCATTGAATTAAATTCATTTTAAAAGAAAAAACCCTGCAGACATTAATCTGCAGGGTCCTTCTACATCCTTCAAAAGGATAGAAGGCAAAGGGAGAGGAGAAACCGGAGGAAGAACTTATGGGGAAACGTAAGTCTTCTCCGCGGTTGGCAACAACATCCTCGAATTGATGTTGTTAGTAACATTATCTCCACAACAAGTAAGCTTATACGTGTTTTTTTATAAAAATTCCTTTTGACTTACAATTTGGCTAGTTTTCGTAATTATGATAGGATAATGGAGAAAAAAGATTTGTTAGTGGTGATATAACTTGAGAGTAGTTTCAGGCATTTGTAAGGGCAGACCATTAAAAGCAGTTCCGGGTAATACGACAAGACCTACGACAGATAAAGTAAAAGAAGCAATCTTTAATATGATTGGTCCCTACTTTGAGGGCGGGATTGGCCTTGATCTTTTTGCCGGTAGCGGAGGGTTAGGGTTAGAAGCACTTAGCAGGGGCTTAGAAAAGGTAATTTTTATTGATCGTGAGCCAAAAGCAATACAAATTATTTATGAAAATATTCACGCTTGCAGCTTTGAAGACAAGTCCGAAGTTTATCGAAATGATTCAGATCGAGCGTTAAAAGCTCTCATGAAACGGGAAATAAGCTTTGATTACATATTTTTAGATCCGCCATATAAAAAACAACAGCTGCTAAATTTAATAGAAAAAATTAATAAACAACATCTTTTAAAAGACGGCGGTATAATTGTCTGTGAACACAGCCATGATGTAGAATTACCAAAATCAATTGGGAAATTAACACAAATTAAACACGAACAATATGGGATAATTGCTGTCACAATTTATTCCGGATATGGTGAGCAATAAGGGGGAGTCTTTTTTGGGAAGTATAGCAGTTTGTCCAGGGAGTTTTGATCCAATTACATACGGCCATTTAGATATTATCAGAAGAGGGGCCAAAGTATTTGATATGGTTTATGTGAGTGTTATGAACAATTCATCCAAAAATCCGTTATTCACCGTTGAAGAGCGCATCAATTTGATTAAAGAAGTAACAAAAGATCTTCCAAATGTGAAAGTCGATGAACATACTGGTCTTCTTGCTGATTATGCAAAGACTGTTAACGCAAATGCCATTATCCGTGGCTTACGGGCAGTTTCAGACTTTGAATATGAAATGCAAATTACCTCAATGAACAGAGTACTAAATGAAGATGTCGAAACCTTCTTTATTATGACGAATAATCAATATTCTTTTTTAAGCTCAAGTATTGTTAAAGAAGTGGCTAAATACAACGGTAATATTTCTACTCTCGTACCACCGGTAGTGGAAAGGGCCCTGCATCAAAAATTTTATCGTCTATAAAGTAAAAAAGGATGATTTGAATCATCCTTTTTTTAGGCCTTTCTTACTCTATAAAAGAGAACCGTGACATAGATTGCAAGGGAAAAGATTGTAATGAGGGGACCGACTTCAATTAGTTTATGGTAAAAGGCGTTGAGCCAGGTGCTTTTTTCAAATAAACCGACCGGAAGTGCATTAGATGGCTGTTCAGTTGAATAGAATCGTACATAAATGGGCTTCCACAATAAAAAGGCAAAAAGGCTGGCAAATAGACCGTGAATGATTCTAGCGAAGAAAAATGGCTGAAAACGGATATCTGTTTGGGCTAGTATGCTGGCAACCTGAGCTTGGACACTAAACCCGCTAAAGGCAAGTATGAAGCTTGTAATCATCGCTTTTTGTAAGAGTGATGCTTCCTGAACATGACTTGTCAGCTGACTTCCAAGAGTGATTTCAAATAGACCCGAAATAAACGGAATGCTTAACATTGTAGGGAAGGATAAAGCTGATAATAGGATTTTAACGCCTTTTGCAAGTGCAGCAGTAATATGTAAATGATAAAGGAGTTTGTTAACCACTGAAAATAATATGATGAAACCGCCAACCATCAATAAAGTTTGGATGGAAGATGTGACTGCATCACCAAGAAGTTTTCCTATTGGCCGATTGTCTTTTAATCTTGTTTGATGTAATGCCGAAAGTGCTGACCGTATTTTAAATTTCTTTCTGTTAATCACTTTTTTATTAGTGGTTTCATTACCGTAGAACCTCATAATAATTCCAACGCAAATATTCCCAAGATAATGAGCTAAAGCCAAAATTACTCCCAAATGCGGGTTATAGAAAAAGCCAACAGATACAGCTCCAAAAATAAATAAAGGATTAGATGAATTTGTGAATGAAACAAGCCTTTCTGCTTCAATTTGTGTTAATTGGCCTTCCTGACGCAATCGGGCCGTGAATTTTGCTCCCGCAGGGAAACCGGAGGCCATTCCCATTGCCCATACAAATCCGCCTACACCGGGAACTTTAAAAAGTGGTCGCATGAAGGGTTCCAATAATACACCAATGAATTTAACGACCCCGAAGCCAATTAACATTTCAGAAACAATAAAAAACGGCAAAAGTGAAGGAAATACGATTTCCCACCACATATTAAGACCCCGAATAGAAGCTTCTAATGACTCCTGTGGAAAAGAGATAAGTGAAGCTGCTAAAATTGTGACCGATATCGATAAAAAAATAGTTTTTAGTTTTGAACGAAACAACCAATAGACCTCCTTTCGAGGGTATTACTTTTGTGCAATCAATTAATACAATGATAAAATAAAGTGTAATTATTTAATCCTTTTAGTACCCTTGTCCTCGTATTACAAAATATACTCATACACGAGTAATTTAGACCATAAGATTGTACGAGATTTCACTGTATCATTGTAAACTGTCCTTTTTCAGAATTGATTGTAAAAAGGAGTGAGCGTTATGGAGCATCCAAGAATAGGGTTAGCACTTGGTTCAGGTGGTGCCCGTGGTTTTGCTCATTTGGGTGTCATTAAAGTTTTGAAAGACGAAGGAATCCCTATCCACCTTATTGCCGGAAGCAGCATGGGAGCTCTCGTTGGTAGCTTTTATGGGGCTGGAATAGATATGGAACGATTATATAAACTTTCCACGGCATTTAAACGGAAATACTTTTTGGATTTTACTGTTCCCAAAATGGGATTTATCGCCGGGAAGAAAGTGAAGGAATTTATTAAGGTTTTTACCCATGGGAAAAATATCGAGGATTTAACGATTCCCTTAGGAATCGTCGCCACAGATTTATTAACCGGTGAAAAAGTTGTTTTTAAAAACGGTCCGGTAGCGGATGCAGTAAGAGCCAGTATTTCCATTCCGGGTATTTTTGTGCCGGAAAAATCAAATGGAAGAATCTTAGTTGATGGTGGGGTTTCCGACCGTGTACCGGTGTCTGTAGCAAAAGAAATGGGAGCAGATATTGTGATTGCCGTCGACGTCTCGATGGTAAAACGTAATGCTGAAATTACCTCGATTTATGATGTTATTATGCAAAGCATTGATATCATGCAGACAGAAATCATCAACCACCGGGAGGTAGCGGCTGATATTATGTTACGTCCCCCGGTTGAAATTTATAGTTCACGAGCGTTTACCAACATTGAAGAATTGATTTTACTAGGAGAACAAGAAACAAAAAAACATTTGGATCAAATTAAAAAGGTTATCGAGCAGTGGAAGGGGTAAAGCTTCGGATGCGCAATAAAATATCTTTAGGTGCTTTTCTTGTTATTGCATTCATTTTAATAGGCGGTATGTTTTATTCATTGCCTTACTATGTTACAAAGCCCGGAATGGCGAAAGAGCTTGAGCCAATTATTAAAGTTGAAAACGGTTATAGGGAGAAGGGCAGTTTTATGCTGACAACTGTCAGGATGGGCAGAGCGAATATCTATTCTTATTTAGAAGCAAAGGTTAAAAAATATGAAGAAATTTACCCGGTGGATGAGATTTTAGGTAAAAAAGAGACAGAAGAAGAATACAATGCCCAGCAGTTATATTTTATGGCAGCATCAAAACTAAATGCCATTGATGTTGCTTATCGCAAAGCAGGCTTACCGGTACATTATAAATATAAGGGAATCTACGTCGTGAGTGTCGTTCCCGGGATGCCTGCTGATGGAAGGCTGAAGGCGGGAGATCGGATATTTAAAGTCGATGGGCATCAATTTTCTAATTCTGAACAATTTATTGATTACGTAGGAAAAAAGAAGTCGGGTGATCAAGTCTCCCTAACCTATTTGAGAAACAAAAAAACAAATTCGCAAAAAATTACGATTCAACCATTTAAAGGACAGCCGCAAAAGGTTGGAATCGGTATTTCCTTAGCAGATGATAAGGAAATTGTTGTCGACCCAAAAGTCACAGTAAAGACAGATGAAATTGGCGGACCATCTGCCGGTCTTATGTTTTCATTAGAAATCTATAATCAATTAACTAAAGAGGATATCACGAAGGGGTATCATATTGCAGGAACCGGTACAATTGATACCGATGGAACGGTTGGACCAATCGGCGGTATCGAGCAAAAAATTAATGCTGCTGATAAGGCAGGAGCAGAAATCTTTTTTGCCCCAAATGAAAAAGGCGCTAAGGATTCTAACTATCGTGCGGCAGTAAAAACTGCAAAAGATATTGGCACAAAAATGAAAATCGTTCCCGTTGATTCCTTTGACGATGCGGTTCGTTACTTACAAAAGCTGCCGCAAAAATAGAAAAAGATGGTGCGAGGCATCATCTTTTTTACTCTATATAAATCGGCGGCTGTTTATATTCCCGGCTCAAAAGTTCACTTTTTAATGGATTAGGGACAGCTAATGAATAAATTCGAGATGCTTTGATATCCGGTAAAATATCTTTTTGTTTACAGGCAGAGAGTTTAGAAATGAGCGGTAGACTGAATTGGGATTTCATTTTATTTAAATATTCTTTACCGTTCTTAGTCATACCTAAGAGTCTTAAATAAGTTGCTTTTTCCGTATCACTTACCATTTCGGCTTTTTTTGTATTGGTTAATAGATGGACACATGTTCTCTGTAGCCTTGTCCATGTATACCTTTTTGTTTTGATTTTTTCCATAAATTCTTTAAAGTTATTGGAAACTAATGCTGCTGCAAGGAATCTATTTTCCAGACCTTCTTCTATTTCATAAATATTTCTCAACTCTTCAGGGCTGGTTTGAAGAAGACGAAATTGCAGAAGCTTCCAATAGTTCTCCCATTGGTGAAAAACTCCATAATCATTAAAATATGCCTTTAATAATTGATACGTTGATTCCGGTATAAATTGGCCAATTGATTCTTTGCCGTTTTCAGTTGAAAAAAGAGCCTTTCGAATGCTGGTTGCACTGGCGATCGTTTCAGAGGTAAAATGTTCATCATGGTAATTTGCATTCTTTCGTTGTACGGTTATGGGTCTAACTGAACTTTTTTGATGCTTGATCGCTTTTATGTATTGGAAGCCAAGGATGTTATTTGGTTTTGATAAATCCAAGTAGTTTTCTGAATCTGCCAATTGCTGAAAAGATAACGATAATGCTTTTGGATAGCTAACTCCTGTATTCATTATGCTTTTGATGTTCACATTATATGACACTTGATTTTTCTCTAAGTATTCGATAGTTCGCAAAAATGAGGTTAGGTCACCGCTTTCACTTCCAAAACATAAAAATTCACAACCAGCTGCATCTAGGATAGAAACGGAACCGTTTGCAAAAGTCTCCGCCTTTTGAGTAGCAAACCTGTAAGGCAGTTCAAAAACGATATCTACCCCGCCAAGAAGAGCCATCCTTGTACGGTGCCATTTGGAAACAAGAGCAGGCTCCCCTCTTTGCAAAAAATTCCCACTCATAACTGCGATGACGACATCAGCTTCAGATGCTTGCCGTGCTGCTTGTAAATGAAAAGCATGTCCATTATGAAATGGGTTGTATTCAACAATTACACCAACAGCTTTCATCTGCATTTCTCCTTTTTTAAAATTTTAAGGTAGTATCATTATAGCAAAAACTCTAATAGCAGGAGTAACCAAATTTGTATCTACTCACTAGTGGGTAACCAACTCCAATATCGATATCTGGAACACTATTTGTCAATAGGGCATTTTATCACCTTTTCTTCGTTTTATCATATACGATTGACTTTTATTTTTTTAAACAGCCTTTCTATCTTGAAATTAGGAATTTGTTTATATACAATGGATTAGTTGTGATTAGGTTTGTAAATAGTGAAGCTGGGTAAACTAGTAAATAAATGTTCAGTTGAACATCTAGATATTAGTAATTTCACCTTTAAGGGTGTAAAGAAAAAACATTGACAAAAATTTAATCGAAGGCTATAATTACCTTTGTTGCCTTGGGGTGAATCAATTGAAATGGACATTAAGTCAATTACAAAAATATCGAAACAAGGATTTTCCGATTGATGAAACGATTCGTGTTGACGAGATCAAACAAGATGATCCAACCATCCGAGACGTATCTCCGATTCATATTTCAGGTCGGGGAGATATTGATTCAACGAAAGTGACATTTCATTTAAAAATTGAAGGTCATTTAATACTTCCTTGTTCTCGTACTTTAGTGGATGTGAAACTTCCAATTAATGTCGAAACAACTGAAACGTTCCTCTTACAGGGTTCAGTTTATGAAACTGAAGAGGAAGCATATCAAGTAAAAGGCGATGTGATTGATATAATGCCAATCATTCGGGAAATTCTTTTACTTGAGGTTCCAATGCAAGTTTTTTGCGAAGATGTCATTAATGAAGAAGCTGCCCCGCAGTCTGGCAAGGATTGGGAAGTTGTTTATGAAGAAGTCGGGTCCAAGAAAATTGATCCGAGACTGGCAGGGCTTGCTAAGTTTTTTGACGAAAACAATTCTTCTTCCGAATCATAATCGGCAATACTAAGAAGCAAAGTGAAGAACCAGCATTCCTGGCCTTCATTACTTTCTTAATACTCTTTAAGGAGGTGGGAAGAATGGCTGTACCTTTTAGAAGAACTTCTAAAACTGCAAAAAGAAAACGTCGTACACATTTTAAATTAAACGTACCTGGTATGGTAAGTTGCCCAAACTGTGGTGAAATGAAACTTGCTCACCGCGTATGTAAAGCTTGCGGAACATACAAAGGAAAAGACGTTGTTAACGACTAATTTCCGTTAGGATAGAAAGCACAAGGGTGATATACCCTTGTGCTTTTGTCGTTTTTTGAACAATAATATAGGTAAAATATATGAATAGGGGAAGGAAGAGGGAGCTTGGCTTATACGATTGAGAAACGTGAAATGGGTTATTTATTATTTACAATTGCAAGAAGTGAAAAAAGGAATGCAATAAATTATGAAGTCATGCAGGGGTTAACCGAAGCTATTAAGCTGGCAAATGAAACTGATATAAAAGCGCTGGTCATTACAGGGATAGGGGACCATGCCTTTTGTTCTGGCGGGGATTTGTCAGTTTTTCATCGTCTGGAAACGAAAGAGGATGCCTATCAGATGCTATCAAAAATGGGGAATATCCTCTATTCCTTACTTACCTTGCCTAAACCGACCCTTGCATTAATGAATGGAATCGCATTAGGGGGCGGTTGCGAGCTTGCTGCAGCTTGTGATTTTCGTTTGGCACGAACAGGTATTAAGGCCGGGTTTGTTCATGGAAAGCAGGCAATAACAACCGGCTGGGGTGGTGGATCAATTGTAGCGGAAAAGTTTGCCGCTTCAAAAGCTATGAAGCTGCTAATGGATGCAGAATTACATACAGCGGAATATTTAACAGAAATAGGGTTTATTGATGGACTATTTGCTTATGACTCACTACTTGCGTGTGAAACATATCTGGCGAATCTTTTATCAAACGATCCGAGGGTTTTACAATCATATAAAAAAGTGTGGATTCGAAAATGGGAAGAAGCGAAATTAAGCGAAAGAATAGAAGAAGAAGTTAATAATTGTGCAGTCCTTTGGGAGGGCGATGTTCACATAGGACATGTAAAAAAATTTCTGAGTAAAAAAACAATGAATAAAGATTAAAACCCGACTCTTGTTTAAGTCTATCTTTTCTAGTAGATGCATATTATGAATAAAAACATTAGGAGGGATTAATATGTCACCGACTCGACAAGATGCTTGGTCCCAAGACGAAGATTTGCTGTTAGCTGAAGTGGTGTTAAGACATATTCGTGAAGGCGGGACTCAGCTGCAGGCATTTGAGGAAGTAGGAAAACAACTTTCAAGAACATCTGCTGCATGTGGGTTCCGTTGGAACTCATTTGTAAGAAAACAATATAAATCCGGAATAGAACTTGCAAAGAAGCAAAGAAAAGAATTAAAAAAACAAGGTGTTCAGGATGCATCTGAAAAACCTGAAGAACTGACAAACGTGGAGGAACGAATTTCATCCTCGTTAAATTCTAATGGGACGATTACATTCCAAGCAGTTATTCATTTCTTGGAAGGGATTCATAAAAAAGCTGAGGTTTCCTCGAGAATTGAGGAAGATAGAGAAAAATCTTTTGAAAGAATTAAAGAATTAGAAAAGAAATCCTACTATCTTGCAGCTGAAAATGAAAGACTAACAAAGAATCTTAAGGAAATCCAAGAGGATTACCGCTCCTTAATTGAAATAATGGAGAAGGCACGTAAAATGGTTGTGCTGCAAGAGGAGGACCGACAGCAAAAAGTTAAGTTTCAAATGGACAAAAATGGTAATCTCGAAAGAGTAGAGAAATAAAAAAAGCGGACTTTTAGGTCCGCTTTTGCATGTCATTTTTTTAATTTTTCTGTACTTCAACGCCCTCCGGATACCAAAGGAAAGGATTCTCTCCACGGTCGCGCTCCATATCGTATTCAACATTTGAAAAGTCCATTTTTCCCCAGAATCCACTTGACTGCATTCTTGGATTTGTTTTAATTGGAAGACCAAATCTTTTGGCGAACTCTACGAGAATTTTCCCGTAACCATTTCCTTGATAATCCGGCAAGACTTCCAGTTTCCATATTTCCAAATAATTTTGCGGAGGAGAAAAATAACGATCGAATTTTGCGTCAATTTGGTATAGACTCATTCGAGCTACTAGTTTGTCTCCGTAATATATCCCGTAAAATGGTGAGTCACTATCATCTTCAATCATATTCGCTTCCAGGTCCTCAAACATGGAAAGCTCCTGAATCCCATATTCTTTAAATTTTTTAAACTCTTCTAAGGTTTTAAAATTAACTTTTAATTTTTCAACTTTTGCTGGCATTTGTCTACCTCCTAAAAAATGATCACTTTGAATATATTCATTTATTCGCGAATAACATGGAGAAGAAATAATTTTAAATTATTTAAAATGAATTAATATTATTATATATCAAATGGATAAAAATTTCTTTAAATAAACCACAGAAACCGTTTACAAAAATTGCAGGAAATTCGGAGAATGTTGTAGAAACATAATAAATTGATGATGTTTTTATTGAAAAATATAATTCCGATGCGAGGCATGTCGAAGTACAAATTTTCGGTGACCATGAAGGAAACATCGTGCACATGCTTGAACGTGATTGTTCCATTCAAAGAAGGCATTCTTGAGAATGAGGACTTCAAAAAAGGGGTATATACGACAAGCTTTTTAACCAAAAAATTAGCGAAATAAGGAGAGAAATTATAATGAGAGAAATTACAGCTACAATGGCAGGTACGGTTTTAAATCTTTTAGTATCAAATGGTGAAAAAGTTGCCCCGGGCCAAGAGGTATTATTGCTTGAATCAATGAAAATGGAAATTCCGATTGAAAGCGGTAGCGAGGGTATTGTTAAAGAATTGAAAGTAGGTATTGGTGATTTTGTCAACGAAGGTGACGTGATAATCGTTTTAGAATAGAAGTAGGTGAGGTGGAGAATAATGGCAACAACAAATACGTTAAATGAACAATTGAATGAAAAAAGAAGAATCATCGAAGCAGGTGGACATCCGAAATATCACGAAAAGCTTAAGGAACAAAAGAAGTTGTTTGTTCGTGAACGCCTTTTATTATTATTTGATGAAGGTAAGTTTGAAGAAGATGGGAAATTCGCTAATGTTCAAGCTAAAGACCTTCCTGCGGATGGTGTTGTTACCGGGATTGGCAAAATCAATGGTCAGACCGTTTGTGTCATGGCTAATGATTCTACGATTAAAGCCGGTTCTTGGGGAGCAAGAACAGTAGAAAAAATTATCCGTATACAAGAAGTAGCCGAAAAATTAAAAGTTCCTTTATTCTATCTGGTAGATTCGGCAGGTGCGAGGATAACAGATCAATTGGAAATGTTTCCAAATCGTCGCGGGGCAGGCCGTATTTTTTACAATCAAGTAAAACTTTCCGGAATGATTCCGCAGGTTTGCATTCTTTTTGGACCTTCGGCAGCAGGTGGTGCGTATATTCCCGCGTTTTGTGATATCGTCATTATGGTAGATCAGAATGCTTCGATGTACCTTGGATCACCGCGTATGGCCGAAAAGGTCATTGGCGAAAAAGTAACGCTTGAGGAAATGGGAGGAGCGAGGATGCATTGCACTGATAGCGGCTGCGGTGATGTTCTCGCCTTCAGTGAGGAGGAAGCAATTGAATCTGCTAAGAAATATATTAGTTATTTCCCTTCTAGTTTTAAAGAAAAACCAAAGTTGCTGAATGGGATTGCTCCAAAAAATGGGCGTGAACTTGAAGCGATTATCCCCGAAAATCAAAATGCGCCATTCGATATGTATGAATGTATAAATACCTTAATTGATGAAGACAGTTTTTATGAAGTAAAAAAGCTGTTTGCAACTGAATTAATTACCGGGTTTGCCAGAATTGATGGAAGAGTTGTGGGAATTATTGCCAATCAGCCGAAAGCAAAGGGTGGTGTCCTTTTTGTTGATTCCGCGGATAAAGGGGCAAAATTTATTCAGCTATGCGATGCATTTCATATTCCTTTATTGTTCCTTGCTGATGTCCCGGGCTTTATGATCGGTACAAAGGTTGAACGTGCCGGGATCATAAGGCATGGAGCGAAATTAATTGCAGCGATGAGTTCTGCAACAGTTCCGAAAATTTCCGTGGTTGTCAGGAAAGCATATGGGGCAGGACTTTATGCGATGGCGGGTCCAGCCTTTGAACCGGATTGCTGTATTGCATTACCTACAGCACAAATTGCCGTAATGGGCCCTGAGGCAGCTGTAAATGCAGTATATTCAAACAAGATTAATGAAATTGAAGATCCGAAAGAGCGCTTAGCTTTTGTCCAAGCAAAACATAAGGAATATAAGGAGCATATTGATATATATAAGCTGGCATCAGAGCTTATTGTTGATGAAATAGTTGCTCCATCGGAATTAAGAGCCGTGTTAAGTCAGCGTTTTGCTTACTATGAAACAAAAGAGCTAACCTTTAGTATTCGGAAACACCCGGTCTATCCGGTTTAATGCATATAGGCTGACTTAAAAGTCAGCCTTTTGCTGTTTGAAAATGCAAAAAAGGGACAGCATTTGCTAAAATAATGGTTAAAGACGAAAAATGAGGGATTTCATGAAAATTGGAATTATTGGTGCTGGTTCTATCGGTTTATTATTTGCCTCTTATATTAGCAGTTTTTTCCCCGTAACGATTTATACGCGGACAGATGAACAGGCAAATGGGATTAATGCATATGGTTTGGTACTTAAGAGAGGGTCAACTCAAGCTACAATAAAGGTTAAGGCTCTTCCGATTTCTGAGTGGAAAGGTAAAGAAGATTTAACGGTCATTACGGTAAAGCAGTTTCAGCTTGGGTCCATTTTTGAAAAAATAAAAGAATTAGAATCACTGCCTGGTAGCCTCCTATTTGTGCAAAATGGAATGGGGCATTTAAAGGATCTTGAAAAATTACCGGTAAAGAATCTCTTTATCGGATCTGTTGAGCATGGGGCGTATAAAGAGGATGACTTTACCGTAAGCCATAATGGAGAAGGTAAAACAAATGCAGCTGTATATAAAGGAGATTCTTCAATCCTCCGTGAATTTTCCAGGGCAGTTTCTGCGAATTTTCCGCTTGTATTTTGTGAGGATTATTATGAATTATTGGTAAATAAATTAATTGTTAATGCGGTTATTAATCCATTAACGGCAATACTTCAAGTGAAGAACGGTGAACTGATAAAAAATCAGTTCTATTTTAAAGTCTTAAAAAATCTATATACTGAAGTTTTCTATATTTTAAACTTGGAAGACCATGAGAAGCATCTTCGACAAATTATTAATATTTGCCAAAATACAGCAGATAATCGCTCATCGATGTTAAAAGATATCGAAGCCGGGAGAGCTACAGAAGTAGATGCGATTTTGGGCTTTTTAATAGAAAAGGCATTTGAGCAAGAAAAAAAGGCACCGCAAGTTGAAAATTTTTATTATTTGATAAAAGGAAAAGAGTTTACAGAAAGATTTTAATGAATATCATCATTTGTAAGCAAAGTTTTTTTTCATAAGCGATGGTTAATGCTATACTTTGTAAAGAATGAATATGGATGATCAGAAAGGAAGTACATAAATGGAGATTTTAAATCTCTCTTTACCGGCAACGAATCGGTTTGCTTCAAACTATTTGGAACAATCTCCTGCCATCCAGCCATTTTTCCATTATCGTTATAATGAATTGACGGAAGATCGGAAAAGATTAGCTGAGTTAACTAATCGATCGTTTCCTCGTGAAGAGGTTGCAGCACATATTGAAAAATTCATGAAAAACTACCCATCATCTAAGGCTATTCAAGCTTCAATTCAAAAATTGAAACAAAAAAATAGCGTCGTTGTCATCGGGGGGCAACAAGCAGGAATCCTTACAGGACCACTTTATTCGATACATAAAGTTATCTCGATCATCAAATTAGCAGAACAAAAAGAACGGCAACTGGGTGTACCCGTCGTTCCTGTTTTTTGGATTGCGGGAGAAGATCATGATTTCCAGGAAGTAAATCATGTTTTTGTTCCGATGGAAGACAAAGTCGATAAGTGGATTTATCCGGAAAAGGTTCTGCAAAAGAAGATGGTATCAGATATCCATCTGAACAAGGATAATTGCCTTTTATGGGTGCAAAATGTAATTAAGAATTTTGGTGAAACGGATTACACGAATTTACTGCTGGAATTTGCTGAAAAGCAGCTGGAGAAATCGGCTACTTTTGTCGATTTCTTTGCCAATATTATCATGGAACTCTTTAAAGATTATGGCCTGTTAATTGTTGATTCAGGAGACAGTCGTTTCCGTTATCTTCAGCGCGAATTATTATCAAAACAAATTCATCACCATGATTCCATTACTTTTTCGCTGCTGGAACAGCAAAAAGCAATAAGTAACGAAGGATTTCCGATAACAATTGAAGCAGGAGATCAAGCAGCAAACTTGTTTTATTATGATCAAAGACTTAATGAAAGAATATTGCTTGAGTATGATCGCTCAAACGATCGCTTTGTGGGGAAAAGTGGAGTAGTTTCTTTTTCTAAAGAAGAATTGGTGGAGATTGCAAACAGCGATCCTGCAAAATTAAGCAATAATGTGGTAACAAGACCATTGATGCAGGAATGGCTTTTTCCGACGCTTGCTTTTATTGCAGGACCCGGTGAAATCTCTTATTGGGCTGAACTAAAGCTTGTATTTGAGCATTTTAATATAAAAATGCCTCCTATCGTCCCTCGTTTGAATATAACTTTGCTTGATCGTTCAGTTGAAACAGACCTGCTAGAGTTACATTTAAACTTATCGGAAGTATTGAGTAGAGGAACAAATGCTGGGAGAGAAAAATTTCTGGAATCAATTAAAGACAAGGAAGTAAATGACTTGTTTTTTACTGCCAAAGAACAACTTTTAAAGCAGTATCAGCTTATAGAAGCAAAAACAGCTCAGCTCGATAAGGGACTTCTGCCATTATTAAAGAAAAATGAGAATTACTTACTTAAAGAAATTGGATTTATGGAAACCAAATTGGAAGAAGCAGTGAAGAAAAAACACAATGTTATTCTTACTAAATATGCCCGAGTAGACCTTTCCCTTAGACCTGATGGTTTCCCGCAGGAAAGAATGTGGAATGTATTTTATTATTTGAATCAATATAGTCTAAGCTTCATTCATGAATTAATGGATTTATGTTATGAATTTGATGGACTCCATAAGGTTGTGAAAATATAGAGGAACTTCACCGTTGATGTGAAGTTTCTTTTTTTTAGGCTCTTTTCTAAAATTTTTTGCTATTTGATGCTAATTAGTGAGTTATACAAGTTTTTATAGATGAGAATAGGTCATTAATGCAGAAAAGAGTACGAAACCATAGATAAATACATGTTAGCTTTGTACGAAAAACAATAATCGATCCGAAAACAGCCTTTTTTATAAAATATCCTGTTAAAAAAGGATTTTCACATTTTAGACACGAATTGTATTAAAATAAGTGGAGGAAAGTGGGGGAATGTGGTACTCTTATAAAAGAAAGTGGGGGTATTGGGTATGTTTATGGGTGAATACCATCATAGCATTGATATTAAAGGCCGCTTGATTGTGCCCTCCAAATTCCGCGATGACCTTGGTGAGTTGTTTATCATTACTCGCGGTTTGGATCAATGTTTGTTTGGTTACCCGTTATCAGAGTGGGTTCTTTTGGAAGAAAAATTAAAAGGCTTACCCCTGACTAAAAAAGATGCCCGTGCTTTTACAAGATTCTTCTTTTCCGGCGCAACCGAGAGTGAACTGGATAAACAAGGGAGAATCAATATACCGACCCCGCTCCTTCAATATGCTAAGTTGGAAAAAGAATGTGTGATTTTGGGTGTTTCCAATCGAATTGAAATTTGGAGTAAACAGATTTGGGAAGACTATTTTTCAGAGTCTGAAGAATCTTTTGCCGAAATTGCAGAAAATATGATTGGGTTTGATATATAATGGAGAAGTTATTTTAAAATAATACTCCCATTAATATCGTTCGATTGGAAAGAGGTGGCAGCAACATGTTTGAACATACAACGGTTTTGTTAAAGGAAGCTGTAGAAGGATTAAATATTAAGCCTGATGGTATCTATGTAGATTGTACATTGGGCGGTGCCGGACATAGTTCGGTCATTCTTACAAAATTAAGTGAAAAGGGAAAATTAATCGCCTTCGATCAAGACGAAACAGCTATCGCTCATGCAAAAGAGAAACTATCCGCCCATCACGAAAAACTGACTATTGTTAAAAGCAACTTTTTATATTTAAAAGAAGAACTTGAAAATCTGGGAATTGATAAAGTCGATGGAGTCCTCTATGACCTTGGTGTTTCATCGCCGCAATTGGATACACCGGAAAGAGGCTTTAGCTATCACCATGATGCACCATTAGATATGAGGATGGATAATGACGCGTCCGTTTCAGCGTATGATGTTATCAATCATTGGTCCTTTGAAGATTTAGTCCGTATTTTTTTTCGCTATGGAGAGGAAAAATTCTCTAAACAAATTGCCCGGAAAATTGAAGCGGCTAGAGTTTCGAAACCAATAGAAACCACTGGTGAACTCGTCGATTTGATTAAAGAAGCAATTCCAGCACCAGCACGTAGAAAAGGTGGACATCCTGCCAAACGAATTTTTCAAGCAGTCAGAATTGCGGTCAATGATGAATTATCGGTTTTTGAGCAGTCCTTAAATCAATCAATTGAATTGTTAAATCCAGGCGGGAGAATAAGTGTAATTACCTTTCACTCTTTAGAGGATCGTATTTGCAAAGCAGCCTTTAAAAAAGCAAGTGAAACACCAGATTTGCCCCCAGGTTTGCCAATTATTCCTGATGAGTATAAACCAATATTAAAGTTAGTCTCTCGTAAACCGATTCTTCCATCTGAAGAAGAGTTAGAACAGAATAACCGTGCCCGATCTGCAAAGCTTCGTATTGCAGAAAAATTATAAAAAAATTATTTGGAGGGGAAAGAATGAGTAATCTTGCCAGGAAATTTCAGCAGCAGCAACAGCAACAGCAGCAGCAGGTGGAACTAACAAATCAAGATGTGAGGAAAGAAACGGCCCAAAAGTACTGGCTAACTCCAGGGGAGAAAGTAATTGGTTTAGTTTTTGCTGGTTTAGTTTGTTTCGGAGCTGTGAATATTATTTCGAATCAAGCTGAAATTTATCAGGTAAACAAAAGTATTCAGGAAACGCAAAACGTGATTAACGATCAGAAAACGGTAAACAATGATCTGCAGGTTAAAGTTAGCGACCTTAGCAACTACCAACGTATTTTGGATAAAGCAAAAAAAATGGGTCTTGAAATTAATGAAAATAATGTCAAGGTTGTGCCAGGAAAATGATCAAGAAACAGCCAAATATTAATCTCGGAGCAGCCGTATTATTTGTAATATTCGGCCTGCTCTTTTTTATAGTTCTTTTTAGGTATTTCTCTATTGAATTCACTGGTGAGGTTGGCGGACAGCCGCTTGCTGCCAAAGCCGCACAAAAATACAAAAGGGAAGGTACCTTAACAGCACAAAGAGGTAGTATCTATGACCGAAATGGGGAGGTTGTTGCAGAAGACACTGCTGCATATGATCTTGTGGCAATTTTAAGTAAGAAAATGACAACAAATCCAAAAAAACCAATGAATGTTGTTGATCCGAGGAAAACTGCTAGTGAACTGGCGAAATATATTAAATTGAGTGAATCTGAGATTTATAGTATTTTAACGAAAAAGCAGTTTCAAGTAGAATTTGGAAGTGCAGGAAAAGATATATCCAGTGATACAAAGGATAAAATAGAAAAATTACATCTTCCCGGAATTACCTTTATCCGCGATTCAACACGCTTTTATCCAAATGGAATCTTTGCCTCCCATTTAGTTGGATATGCAGATCCCGTTGAACAGAAGGATGGTACCTATAAAACAGTTGGAAAAATGGGGATTGAGAAAACTCTGAACAAAGAGTTAACAGGAAAAGATGGCAAAATTGACTATCAAAGTGACCTGTGGGGCTACTTGCTACCGAGCGGAAAACAAAAAATAACCCCTGCGCAAAATGGTAATGATGTTTATTTAAGCATCGACAAGAAAATCCAAACATTTCTGGAAGATGCCATGAATAAAGTGGATCAGGAATATAAGCCGAAAAAAATGATTGCGATAGTCGCAGACCCGAAAACGGGAGAAATATTAGGAATGGCACAAAGACCGACCTTTGCACCGAAAACAAAAGAAGGTATAGAAAATAGTTGGCAAAATCTGGCGGTTGAAACTTCCTTCGAACCAGGGTCTACTATGAAAGTTTTTACACTTTCGGCAGCTGTACAGGAAAACGTATTTAATCCGAATGAAACCTACCCATCCGGTAAATATTTAGTAACTCCAAAAAGTCCCCCAGTCTATGACTGGAATAAAAATGGATGGGGGAATATTACCTTTTTAGAAGGTGTTCAACGATCTTCCAATGTTGGTTTTGCAAGAATTGCCAATGAGAAGCTAGGCTTTGATCGATTCCGGGAATATTTAACAAAGTTTGCCTTTGATAAACCTACCGGTATTGAGCTTCCAAATGAAGCAGCAGGAAAGATTCTCTATCAATATCCGATTGAGAAGGCTAATACTGCTTTTGGCCAAGGGACAGCTATTACACCTATTGAACAAATCCAGGCAGCCACAGCGGTTGCGAATGATGGGAAAATGATTAAACCGCATGTGGTGAACAAGATAGTCAACCATGACACAGGAGAAACCATTTTGCAAACAAAACCAGAAGTTGTGGGAACACCAATTTCGGCTGAAACAGCTAAAAAAGTCCGTGATATTCTCGAAACGGTAATTACTTCTCCGAAGGGTACTGGAAGCCGTTACAAAATTGAAGGGTACAGTGTAGCCGGGAAAACTGGGACTGCACAAATTCCCGATCCTAAAGGTGGATACTTAACCGGACCGTCCAATTATGTCTTTTCGTTTTTAGGCATGGCTCCAAAAGACGATCCCAAGTTGCTCGTCTATGTGGCTGTCCAACAACCAAATGTAGATGATTATACAAAAGGGTCAATTCCAGTTTCAGAGATTTTTGACCCAGTTATGAAAAATAGCTTGCAATATTTAAATATTCAGCCTTCTAAGCAAGAAAAAGCTGTTGCAAATCAACTTCCTGACCTAAATGGTCAATCCGTGGATCAGGCTGTAAAAAGCTTTAAACAGCAAGGGATTGAAACAGTGGTTCTCGGTAAAGGTTCAAAAATCTTAGCACAGCTTCCGAAGGCGGGTTCAACGATCATTGAGGGAGAAAAAGTGATAATCCAAACTGATGGGGATATTACGGTACCTGATATGACAGGATGGTCGCTTCGTGATGTGATGAAAGTGGCAAAATTAGCAGGCTTAAAATTAACTACTTCAGGAAACGGCTATGTAGTTAATCAAAATATGAAAACAGGGGCTCCGCTGCATCAAGGAGATGCATTAATTGTTGATTTAATTACACCTGAAGAACAGTTAAAAAATAATGCTTCATCAAATCAGAATGGGTCAGGAAACGATTCATCAGGTAAGAAAAATGGTGGAAATTAAGACGATAATACAGAATTAATAAAATCGATAAATGTAAAGACAACCCTTCAAAACAGCGTTCTATTCAAAAAAGTACAAGCATATAAATGAACGGACCAGGTTAAAGGAGGCTCGTTCATATTATGCGTGTTTCAAATGTCACTGTCCGTAAACGATTAATGATAGCCCTTTTCGTGGGAATTCTGACCTTCTTAATAATTGATGTCCGTCTGGGCTATGTTCAGTTTTTTCTTGGAGATTGGTTAACGGAAGGAGCTAAGGGTTCATGGAGCCGGAATATTCCGTTTGAACCACAACGGGGAGAGATTGTTGATCGAAATGGAATACCATTAGCAACAAATGTCAGTGCTCCGACTGTCTGGGTTGTCCCACGGCAAATTAAAGACCCTGCAACCACCTCCGAAAAGCTGGCAGCAGTTTTAAATATGCCTAAAGAAAAGGCATATAAAGAAATAACTCAGGGTGAATCCATCATTCGCTTAAAAGAAGGGCGTAAAATCTCCCACGATAAGGCAAAGGAAATTAGAGCCTTAGGACTTGAAGGAGTATATATCGGAGAAGATTCAAAAAGAAGTTATCCGTTCGGAAGCTATCTCTCTCATGTTTTGGGGTTTACAGGAGTGGACAACCAGGGCTTGATGGGATTAGAAAAATACTATGATAAAGAGCTTAGCGGTAAACGGGGATCAGTTAAATTCTATGCTAATGCAAAAGGTGAGCGGATGAATGATATGCCGGATGACTATGAAAAACCTGTCAACGGCCTCGATTTAAAATTAACGATTGATACGAAAATCCAAACGGTTGTTGAGAGGGAGCTGGACATCGCAGAAGCAAAATATCATCCGGACGGTATGGTTGCGATAGCGATGAAGCCTAACACCGGTGAAATACTAGCGATGTCAAGCCGGCCAACATTTGACCCTGATAATTTTCGTAATGTCCCGCAAGAGGTCTATAACAGGAATCTCCCTGTATGGTCAACCTATGAACCGGGTTCTACGTTTAAAATTATCACACTTGCAGCGGCACTTGAAGAAGGTAAGGTTAACTTTGAGGATCACTTTTATGACCCCGGCTCGGTCGAGGTTGCAGGTGCCAGATTAAAATGCTGGAAGCGTGGCGGACATGGGAGCGAAACTTTTTTACAAGTTGTCCAGAATTCCTGTAACCCCGGTTTTGTTGAACTAGGCAACCGGCTTGGTAAAGATACGTTGTTTAAATATATTAAAAATTTCGGTTTTGGGCAAAAGACCGGAATTGATTTACAAGGGGAAGGTACGGGAATTTTATTTAACCTCAACCGGGTTGGACCTGTCGAATTGGCAACTACTGCCTTTGGTCAAGGCGTATCTGTTACCCCGATTCAACAAGTTGCCGCTGTTTCAGCAGCGATTAATGGGGGTATTCTGTATAAGCCCTATATTGCAAAAGAGTTGATTGACCCTGTTACAAAGGATGTTGTTATGAGGAACTCGCCAGTTGAAAAAAGGAGAGTAATATCAGAAAAAACATCGAAAGAAATCCGTTATGCTCTTGAGAGTGTTGTTGCTCAAGGTACTGGGGGAAGAGCGTTTGTTGATGGCTATCGAATAGGCGGAAAAACGGGAACAGCCCAAAAAGCACAAAACGGACACTATTTGGAAAATAACTACATTGTATCATTTATTGGATTTGCTCCAGCAGATGACCCACAGCTTGTTGTGTATGTTGCGGTAGATAATCCAAAAGGTACCTTGGCATTTGGGGGAACTGTAACTGCACCAATCGTCGGAGCTATCATGAAGGATGGATTGACGTCCTTGGGTGTTCCTCCGCGAAAAGATCAAATCGAAAAGAAAAAGGCTTGGGATGATATTCCATTAGTTACACTGCCTGATTTAACAGGTTTAACAAAAGCGGAAATAACAGAACAGCTGCTAAATTTGAAAATTGATGTAAGCGGAGAAGGGGATGTTGTTGTAAGGCAGTCACCTGAAGCGGGATCAAAAGTGAAAGAAGGATCAACGGTCAGACTTTATTTTAGTAAAGGTAATTAACTTAGAAAAGCGGAAGCGCCCCGCGGTTTAGCTAGACAGCAAACGAACTTTCAACTTATCTTTCTAATATTTTAAAAATTAAGGCGGCCGGAATATTTTCCGCCGCCTATTTTTTCATTCCTAATTCTAATGGTATCATGGCAAAAATATTTATTTTCATGTAAAATAAAGTGAAACTTTTTGAAAAAGACACTAAAATTGTAAATGCTGGAATAGTGATTTGCTAGTCACGAGAGGATTTGAGGAAAATGAAGCTACAGGAGCTACTTAAACATTTGCACCCGTTAATTCCTTTTAAGGGAGAAAATCCGGAAATTATATCAATTGAAAATGATAATCGGAAGGTGCAAAAAGGGAGCTTATTTATTTGTATTAAAGGGTATACGGTGGACGGCCACGATTTTGCTCAATCTGCCGTGGAAAATGGTGCTGTGGCAATCCTTGCTGAACATCCCCTGCCGCTTAAGGTACCGGTCATAATTGTTAAGGATACAGTAAGGGCCATGGCTGTTCTAGCCGATGCTTTTTATGGTCAGCCGACTAAGAAAGTACATTTAATTGGGATTACGGGGACAAATGGGAAAACAACAACAAGCCATCTGATCGAAAAGATTTTTTCTGATGCAGGAAAAACAACTGGTTTGATTGGAACGATGTATACAAAAATTGGCGATAAAACATTTGAAACAAAAAATACAACTCCAGAAAGCTTGACACTTCAACAAACCTTTAGTCATATGGTTAAAGAGGGTGTTGATTTAGCTGTTATGGAGGTTTCTTCGCATGCCTTAGATATGGGCAGAGTTCACGGCTGTGACTATGATGTTGCTGTATTTACAAATCTATCACAGGATCACCTTGATTATCATGAAACGATGGATGAATATAAACGGGCCAAGAGCTTATTATTTGCGCGTCTAGGAAATACCTTTGATACACATAAACCAAAATTCGCTATATTGAATGCAGATGACCCCGCTTCGGGAATGTATCAAAAATCAACTGCTGCACATGTCGTTACATACGGAATTGACAATGATGCGGATATCCGTGCAACTAATATTCAAATGACTGCGGCAGGAACAACCTTTGATTTGGAGATTCAAGATAATAAATTTCCGATGAGCATCCAGTTTATTGGGAAATTCAGCGTTTACAACGTTCTGGCAAGTATATCTGCTGCATTCGTTTCAGGTATTCCGATAAATGAAATCATCAAATCTGTTGAAAGTATTTCGGGAGTTGCGGGACGATTTGAACTCGTCAATGCAGGCCAAGATTTCACCGTCATTGTTGATTATGCCCATACCCCGGATAGTCTCGAGAATGTGCTGAAAACAATTCAGCATTTCGCCAAAGAAAGGGTATTTGTATTAGTTGGCTGTGGGGGAGACCGTGATCGGACAAAACGGCCATTAATGGCAAAAATTGCTTGCCGATATTCAACCGATGCTATATTCACCTCAGATAATCCGAGAAGTGAAGATCCAATAGTGATACTGAAGGAAATGGAAGCAGGAGTAGAGGGTGAAAAGTATTTAGTCATTCCTGATCGAAAAGAAGCGATTATTAAGACAATCAAACAGGCTTCAACAGGTGATGTGATTTTAATTGCCGGAAAAGGACATGAAACATATCAGATAATCGGCAGTCAGGTTCACGATTTTGATGACCGGCTTGTAGCGCGTGTAGCAATTGAGGGGAGATAGTATGTATTTAGCTTTTAAAGACTTAGCATATTTGTTTGCTGATAGCAGGGGGGCAAAAGAGCCCAATCTTTTGTTTTATACTGTAACGGATCAGTCAAAAGTCTTACAGCCAAAAGGAATTTTTATCCCCTTAAACAAGGAATCCGGGGAGCTTTCGGAAGCCATTGCTAATGGCGCGATTGCTGCAATTTGGGATAAAGCACAAAACCTTCCGCTTTATACTCCGAGTCAATTCCCTGTTTTTTTTACGGAAGACCCTGTGGAAGCAGTAAGAATACTTTTACAGCTTTATTTAGAAAAATTAGATGGAGAAACTGAAAAGAAAATGGATATGACTAAATTTGATTTTTTAAACAAAAAACTTCTTAACAAAAATAACCAAACATATGATATAGCTGTGATGCTGAAAAGAGCAGAAGCTGAAAACAAAGACGTTTATCCTGAAAGGAGGGGATAATATGCTGGAGCAAGTTATCTTCTTCACAATTATAATGGCTTTTCTTATTTCAGTATTGCTTTCTCCGATATTTATTCCCTTCTTGAGAAGGTTGAAATTTGGACAAAGCATTCGCGAAGAAGGTCCTAAATCCCATCAAAAGAAAACAGGAACACCAACAATGGGCGGCATCATGATTCTTTTTTCAATTATTATTACCACTCTTGTAATGACAGGGAAATTTTCGGAACCAACAGTGAAAACCTATTTACTACTTCTGGTTACTATTGGATTTGGTCTTCTAGGTTTTCTGGATGATTTTATAAAAGTAGCATTGAAACGAAATTTAGGTTTAACCTCAAAACAAAAACTTTTAGGTCAAATCATTATTTCCGTTATTTTTTATCTGATATATAAGCAAAATGGTTATCCTACGGAAGTAAGCTTGCCATTTGGCGGTTATTCAATTGATTTAGGCTGGTTTTTCGTGTTTTTCATTATTTTTTGGCTTGTAGGCTTTTCCAATGCAGTTAACTTAACTGATGGACTGGATGGCTTAGTATCCGGAACCGCTGCTATTGCTTTTGGAGCTTATGCAGTTCTCGCATGGAACCAATCACAAGTTGAAATTGCTATTTTCTCGGTAGCGGTTGTTGGTGCAGTTTTAGGATTTTTAGTTTTTAATGCACATCCGGCAAAGGTTTTTATGGGCGACACAGGCTCACTTGCACTTGGTGGTGCAATTGCAACTATCGCCATTTTAACTAAACTTGAATTATTGCTTATAATTATTGGCGGTGTATTTGTTATTGAAACCCTATCGGTCATTTTGCAGGTTGCTTCCTTTAAAACGACGGGTAAACGAATATTTCGTATGAGCCCATTACATCATCACTATGAGCTGGTAGGTTGGTCGGAATGGAGAGTTGTCGTCACGTTTTGGAGCGTTGGTCTATTATTTGCGATTCTTGGAATCTATATTGAGGTGTGGTTGTAATTGAAGCGGATTGAATCCTATCGTTATAAAAAAATACTTGTTTTAGGACTCGCTAAAAGCGGGGTAACAGCAGCAGCGCTTTTACATAAGCTTGGTGCATTTGTAACCGTAAATGATAAAAAGCCCTTATCAGAAAATCCGGAGGCACAAGGGTTATTAGAACAAGGAATAAAAGTAATTTGCGGTGAGCATCCGATTGAACTTCTTGAAGATGGCTTTGAATTAATCGTGAAGAACCCGGGAATTCCCTATAACAATCCAATGATTGAGGGAGCCTTTGAAAAAGGTATACCTGTAATTACAGAGGTCGAACTCGCCTATCAAATCTCAGAAGCTCCCTTTATTGCTATAACAGGCACAAATGGAAAAACAACGACAACAACGCTTGTTTTTGAGATGTTAAATGAAGGGAATAAACAGCCATTAATTGCTGGTAATATCGGAACAGTTGCATCAGGCGTAGCCCAGAGCGCCACAGAAGAAAATACGATTGTTATTGAATTGTCTTCGTTCCAGCTAATGGGAATCGAAACATTCAACCCTAAAATTGCGATTATTACTAATCTGTATGATGCCCATTTAGATTATCATGGAACAAGAAAAGAATATATAAAAGCGAAAGCAAATATTACGAAAAACCAAACTGGATATGAATATTTGATTGTCAATGCAGACCAGAATGATACGCTAGAAATTGCCAAAAATTCCAATGCTACAATTATTCCTTTTTCTACCAAAAAGGTATTATCTAATGGTGCCTATTTAGAAAATGAGTGGATTTGTTTTAATGGAGAAAAAGTAATGAAGGTGAGTGAAATTGCGCTTCCTGGCGTTCACAACCTTGAAAACATTTTATCGGCAATGGCTGCTTCAAAGCTTTCAGGCGTGGAAAATTCGGCGATCCAAGAGGTATTGCGAACTTTTACAGGTGTTAAACATCGCCTGCAATTTGTAGCTGAAATTGCTGAGAGAAAATTTTATAATGACTCAAAAGCGACAAATATTTTGGCAACAGTTAATGCATTAGCTGCTTTTCAAAAACCGGTGATTCTATTAGCAGGGGGCCTTGACCGAGGCAATGAATTTGATGAACTGATCCCGTACTTAAAGAATGTTAAGGCATTAATTACTTTTGGCCAAACTGCTCCAAAAATTGAGCGGGTTGGAAAAGAGACGGGAATAAAAATAATCAAGCGTGTCGATAATGTTGGAAAGGCGGTACCTGCGGCTTTCGAATATTCTGAAACAGGCGACATCATTTTGTTATCACCTGCTTGTGCAAGCTGGGATCAATATAAAACTTTTGAAGTCAGAGGAGACATTTTTATCGAAGCGGTGCATAAGCTTAAGTAAGGGCTTGTCCACTTGGGGTTCTCCTTAGTGGTTCTACTCGCCCTAAAACTGTAGCCTGAGGTGTGTGTGGTGCCGACAAAGAGAACAACCCCTGATTTTATTTTGATGATTGTTACTTTTACGCTGCTGGCAGTAGGGCTTATAATGGTGTATAGTGCAAGTGCAATATGGGCCGAATATAAATTTCATGATTCTTTCTTCTTTGCAAAAAGGCAAATTCTTTTTGCCGGAGTTGGAATTGCTGCCATGTTTTTTATTATGAATATTAACTACTGGACATGGAGGACCTGGGCTAAAACTATTCTCATTGTTTGCTTTGTTTTGTTAGTTCTTGTTCTAATCCCGGGAATCGGTAATGTTAGAAACGGTTCGAGAAGCTGGATTGGGGTAGGTGCCTTTTCTATCCAGCCATCTGAATTTATGAAACTTGCGATGATTGCATTTTTAGCAAAATACCTTTCAGAGAAGCAAAAATTAATTACTTCCTTCAAAAAAGGTCTTCTTCCATCATTGGGACTTGCTTTTACAGCTTTTGCTATGATAATGCTGCAACCCGATCTTGGTACGGGAACCGTGATGATTGGGACCTGCGTTGTCATGATCTTTGTTGCCGGTGCAAGAATCGGTCATTTTGCATTTTTAGGTTTTATGGGCGTTGCCGGGTTTGTCGGGCTGATTGCGTCGGCTCCGTATCGAATTAAGAGGATTACTTCCTTTTTAGACCCATGGTCAGACCCCCTTGGAAGTGGATTTCAAATTATCCAATCTCTTTATGCAATTGGACCGGGCGGTTTGTTCGGACTTGGCCTTGGTGAAAGCAGACAAAAGTTTTTTTATCTCCCTGAGCCACAAACAGATTTTATTTTCGCGATTCTTTCTGAGGAGTTAGGCTTTATCGGCGGTTCCTTTATCTTGATTCTATTTGCACTTTTGCTATGGCGGGGAATTCGTATCGCTCTTGGAGCTCCTGATTTATACGGAAGCTTTCTTGCGGTTGGAATAATTGCAATGGTTGCAATACAAGTTATGATCAATATAGGCGTTGTAACAGGGCTGATGCCGGTTACAGGAATTACACTGCCATTCTTAAGCTATGGAGGTTCATCCTTAACGTTAATGTTGATGGCCATCGGTGTACTTCTCAATATTAGCCGCTATGCAAGATACTGAAATACACCCTGTTAACAAGGCAGGGTTCTTTTTGTTTTTCCCGTCAGGTAAATTTAATTTAAAAACCGGTTAATAAACAATATTTCATTACAATTAGATAACATTCTTTTTTCAATCGCTTTTTTACGTGGGGTTTTATAGTAATATAGGGTATGCAATTAGGTGTTAATTATTATAGGGGTGGAAAAATGAGAATCGTAATAAGTGGCGGAGGGACCGGCGGACATATTTATCCGGCTCTTGCACTGATAAGAGAAGTTCAAAAAGTGTCAAAGGATGCGGAAGTCTTATACATAGGAACAAAAAACGGTTTGGAAAGTAAAATCGTACCGCGTGAGAACATTCCTTTTAAATCCATCCATATAACGGGTTTTAAAAGAAAGCTCTCATTTGAGAATATTAAAACTATTTTTCGCTTTCTAAAAGGGGCAAAGGATAGTAAAAGATTATTAAAAGAATTCAAGCCGGACATCGTGATTGGAACCGGCGGCTATGTTTGCGGTCCTGTTGTATATGCTGCGGCCAAACTTCATATTCCAACCATTATTCATGAACAAAATAGTGTTCCAGGATTGACCAACAAATTCTTAAGTCGTTACGTGCAAAAAATCGCTGTCTGTTTTGAAGAAGCGAAAGATTATTTTCCAGCTGATAAAGTAGTTTTTACCGGAAATCCACGGGCTTCAGAGGTTATTGGAAAGGATGGCATCCGAGGCCGCCTTTCTGCCGGATTAAGTACAACATTGCCGGCAGTATTGATCTTTGGCGGCAGCCGGGGAGCAAGACCAATAAATGAAGCGGTCGTAAAATCATTGTCTGAATTAGGCGGTAAACCATACCAGGTATTATATATCACCGGAGATGTCCATTTTGAAGCTGTAAAAAAAGAAGTAGAATTAGTCGGGAATCCCGGAAATGTTGTGATAAAGCCATTTGTTCATAATATGCCGGAAGTGCTCGCAGGAATTGATTTAGTTGTCTCAAGAGCAGGAGCTACCACCTTGGCAGAAATTACCTCACTCGGAATTCCAAGTATTCTTGTTCCAAGTCCGTACGTCACTAATAATCATCAAGAAAAAAATGCGAGATCACTCAGTGATAATGGAGCTGCGGAATTACTTTTGGAAAAAGATTTAAATAATAAAAGCCTTGTCCAATCCATAGATCGTATCTTGTTAAATAATGAAAATCTAAAAGTAATGAAAATGAAGGCGAAAAAACTAGGTGTCCCTGATTCTGCCCAGAGACTTTACGAATTAATGAAACAACTCGTAAATTTAAATCAAAAGTAGCCCATATAGACTTTTGGCATAAACTGAACTAAACGTCGTTTTTAGAAAGATAGGGTGGTATAAATGGACGGAATAATAAAAGAATTACAAGATTTAAAAATCGGGAAGGTAAAGAAAAATGAACCTCTTGCCTATCACACCACAATCAAGATTGGCGGACCGGCAGATATATTTATTGAACCATCTTCAGTTGATAATTTAAAAAAGGTGATGAAGGTTGTAAGAAACCATAACTTACAGTGGAGGGCAATTGGCAGAGGGTCCAATCTTTTAGTTTCTGACAAAGGAATTGAAGGGGTTGTCATTAAGCTGGGAACCGGGTTGGATCAAATGGCCATTAACGATAAAGAGCTAACAGTAGGCGGTGGTCATTCCTTGGTTAGCCTTGCCACAATAATTAGTAAAAAAGGGTATACTGGACTTGAATTTGCAAGTGGTATCCCCGGCTCTGTGGGTGGAGCGGTTTATATGAATGCCGGTGCGCATGGTTCGGATATCAGTAATATTTTAAATGCTGCTCACGTTTTATTTGAAGATGGGTCAATGGAATGGCTCTCAAAGGAAGAAATGGGGTTCACCTACAGAACTTCGGTATTGCAAAAAATACGCCCGGGAATTGTTGTTGAAGCTGTTTTTAATCTCAGTGAGGGAGATAAAGCGGTCATTGTTTCACAAATGCAAAAAAATAAGGATTACCGAAAAGATACCCAGCCTTGGAATTTTCCTTGTGCAGGCAGTATTTTCCGTAATCCGCTACCAAATTATGCAGGAAAACTAATTGAAGTTGCAGGGTTAAAAGGACACAGCATCGGTGGGGCAAAAATTTCGGAAATGCACGGGAATTTTATTGTAAATGCCGGAAATGCCACAGCCGGAGACGTCCTTTCATTAATACAATTTGTTAAGGATACGATTTACAATTTATATGAAATAAAAATGGAAACAGAAGTAGAAATTATTGGACGGAAATAATGAAGAAATAATCGTGCGAATGACAAATATTGTGATATAATTACTCATTATGTATAGGAAAAATTGTTAAAGAAAAAGAATGACGGCATGATTTTTCGTGCCGTTGTTTTCACTTTTAGAGGTAATCTCTAGTAAACTATGTTTTTATTTTGAACAAGCTCTATTTAGTACTTTTGGCGCAACTGCAATACATGTGGAGGGAAAGGGATGGATAAAGGTAAAATCGTTGATCTTGAGGATCGAATTCCAAAGCTTAAGGAGCAAAGACGGCGAAAAGCAAACAGAAGACTAATATTCATGCTGTTTTTGTTTTTTACATTAATTGTAGTTGTCGCTTATGTACAATCGCCACTAAGCCATGTGAAAAAGATTACTGTAGTAGGAAATGGAATGTATTCTACTGCAGAATTAATCAACAAAACGGGACTTTCGAATAATACAAATATTTGGAAGGTAAAAACACAAGACGTTTCCGCAAAATTAACAAGCTTACCTGAAATAAAGAAAGCAATTATTAAAATTCACTGGCCGAACACGATCATAATTCAAGTGCAAGAACATAATAGAATTGCTTACCTTGAAAAAAACAAAGTGTATTTTCCAGTGATGGAAAACGGTAAGATTATAACGGATCGAAAAACGAATGAAATTTCAGGCAATTTTCCCATCCTCTTCGATTTCAAAGAAGGTGCAGCACTAAATCAAATGGTAACAGGACTTAGAAATCTTCCTAATGAAATTCTAAACTCCATATCTGAAATCCATTATACTCCGAATAAAACTGACCAATATCATATTTCCTTATTTATGAATGACGGTTTCGAAGTAAGTGCCACATTAAGAACTTTTTCAGAAAAGATGGTGAATTATCCTTCCATTATAAGCCAGTTAGACCCTAACAAAAAAGGGGTTATCGACTTAGAAGTTGGTTCATATTTTAAGGCATATGACCCGCAAGGGGAGGATAAGCAAGTTGAAAAAGATAAAGGTAACGGGTAAGCATGTTATTTTATCCCTGGTATTTCTTGTTCTCGGTTATATGATTGCCTTTTCCTATCATATGACACAACAACAAAACCAAAAAGAACAATCTAGCCTATCCGGAAAGCAATACGAAAAGACCCTTGATTTAAGAAACCAGTTGATTGCTCAAGAGGAAACCAATCGAAAGCTTCAAAAGGAATTAAATCAAAAACAAGCTAAGGTCCTTGAAAATGAAAAGGATCTGTCCAAAGAAGCACAGTTTTTTTTTAACCTTGCAGAGGATGCTGAAAAATATCGGATGTTTTTAGGAAAAGTAAAGGTTAAGGGAAAAGGGGTCAAGATAACGTTAGCTGATGGAGCATATGACCCGAAGGAAGATAATGTAAATAATTACCTTGTTCATGAGTTTCATATTTTTAAAGTGGTAAATGAACTTTATATTTCAGGTGCTGCTGCTGTAGCGATTAACGGTCAAAGGCTTACAAGCCACTCCTACATAAATTGCAATGGACCTGTCATTACAGTAGATGGAGTTCAGCATCCCGCACCTTTTATTATTACCGCAATTGGGGATCCCGACGTTCTATCGTCTGCATTGAATTTAGTCGGAGGAGTTAAGGATCAGCTGGTAAATGATAATATTGTATTTACACTTGAAAAAGAAAATGAAATTATTTTTAATCCAATTCTTGGAAGTTGATTTGCGGATACGAATATGTCCACTAAAAGGATCAATTTAAAAGGTTAGGTGAAAAAAGTGGACAAGAAAAAAAAGAATTTAAGCTTCACATTTGTTGCAACGGTTGTCGGCTTCATGATTGCCATTCAGTTTCAAACTGTAAAAAAACCTGTTGAACGTGATACACGGGATATTTGGCAGTTGCGTGATGCTTTACTCAAGGAGAAAGAAGTACAGTCAAATTTACTGACTGAAATTCGTTCGAATGAAGAAAAACTTTCGGCATATGAATCGAAACGAAAGCAAAGCAAAGAAGAGACTTTACGGAAGACATTAGAGGAATTAAAAATAGAAGCAGGTTCAACCGAAGTAACCGGACCCGGTATTATTCTAAAAATTGAACCGATTGAAGAGGAAATTCAATTAGGAGTTCCAATTACAAAGGGTGTTTCACCTGACCTTTTAAAAAGGTTATTGAACGAATTGAATATGTATGAAGCGAAATACGTGTCTTTAGATGGGCAAAGAATTATCAATACAACTGTGATACGGGATATTAATTCAGAGACTAAAATTGATGGTCATTCAATAAAAAGTTTACCGATCGAGGTCAGGGTAGTGGTTGATACTATGAAAACCGCAGAAAAATTATATAATCGAATGCAGGTTTCAAAAGCAACTGAAGAATTTTTTATTGAAAACATGCGATTAACCGCATCACCGCCCAATCCCAATATAACTATTCCTGCTTACGATAATCCGATTCGGATCCGCTATTTGGAGCCGATTAATGCTAATGAGGGAGGCAATTCCTGATGTGGCTTCCGTTAATGGGTTTGATTGTAGGTATTATTCTTGGCTTACTAACGGATATAAGAATTCCCGAAGAATATTCCAATTATTTATCGATAGCAGTTCTAGCGGCCTTCGATACTTTATTTGGAGGAATCCGGGCCCATATGCAAAACATCTATGATGATAAAGTATTTGTTTCCGGCTTCTTTTTTAATATTTTACTCGCAGCAAGTTTAGCTTTTCTAGGTGTTCATCTTGGTGTAGACTTATATTTAGCGGCCGTTTTTGCATTTGGGGTCAGATTATTTCAAAATATTGCTGTCATAAGACGAATATTATTGACAAAATGGTCAACAACCAAAGAAAAATTAGAAAAAAATTGATTTTTTTAAAGGGAATCATTTAGTTTTTGACGAATAATTTTATAAGATATAACTATGTAAATCTATTTAAGAACAAATTGAATTGTTGTTCGACTTAAAGGAATGCTAAGGAGGTGCCAAAGAATGAACAGCAATGAAATATATGTTAGTCTTGACATCGGTACATCCAGTGTAAAAGTTATCATTGGTGAAATGGTCAATGACTCGTTAAATATAATTGGTGTTGGCAATGTTAAATCCGAAGGTTTACGAAAAGGTTCGATTGTAGATATAGACGAAACCGTTCATTCTATCAAAAGGGCGATTGAGCAGGCTGAAAGAATGATCGGGATGGAAATTCGACAAGTTATTGTCGGAATTACTGGAAATCATGTGATGCTTCAACCATGTCATGGTGTTGTGGCTGTATCAAGCCAGAATAGGGAGATAACAAATGAAGATGTTGCACGTGTTATTGATGCGGCACAAGTCGTCTCGATTCCGCCTGAACGAGAAATTATCGGGGTTATCGCTAAACAATTTATTGTAGACGGTTTAGATGAAATTAATGATCCACGCGGGATGATTGGTGTTCGCCTGGAGATGGAAGGAATTATCATAACGGGTTCTAAAACTATCCTACATAATACATTACGCTGTGTTGAGAAGGCTGGTCTGGATATTTTAGATATTACCCTGCAGCCGCTTGCATCCGGTGCTTTTGCATTATCAAAGGATGAAAAAAATCTGGGTGTCGCCCTAATCGATCTTGGCGGTGGTTCTACAACATTAGCCGTATTCGAACAAGGATATTTAAAGGCAACCAGTGTGATTCCTGTTGGAGGAGTCCATATTACGAAGGATATTTCAATCGGATTACGCACTTCTACCGAGGATGCGGAAAAAATTAAAATAAAATATGGACATGCTTTCTATGACGATGCATCCGAAGAGGTAGTGTTCAGTGTTCCAATTATAGGAAGCGATCAGCATCAACAATTTAATCAGCTTGAAATTTCTGATATTATAGAAGCAAGAATGGAAGAAATTTTTGAATTGATTGTAAATGAAATGAAACGATTAGGTCTAAGTGATTTGCCCGGGGGATACGTTCTTACAGGTGGGATCGCCAATATGCAAGGAGTTTTAGAGCTTGCCCAGGTGATTTTGCAAAATAGAGTGCGTATTGCCGTTCCTGATTATATCGGAGTAAGAGAAGCACAATATACAACAGCGGTTGGTTTAATAAAATATGCCTACAAGAATAGTAGACTTCCGGGCGGAACTACCGGGGTTCCTACACCGGTTTCCGAGCCAATTGAAAAGAGAATGCCAAAACAACAACAGCAACAACAACAACAACAACAACAGCAAATAAAAACAAAGCCGGAAAAACATCCGGAAGATAAGATGTCATCAAAAGTAAAAAAATTCCTTGGTTACTTTTTCGAATAAGCACACGAAAAGGAAAATCGACGAATTAGGAGGATTTGTCATGTTAGAATTTGATACAAATTTAGATTCTCTTGCAACAATAAAAGTAATCGGGGTAGGCGGTGGAGGTAATAACGCTGTAAACCGAATGATCGAACATGGCGTGCAAGGGGTAGAATTTATTGCTGTGAATACAGATGCCCAAGCATTAAATCTTTCTAAAGCTGAAGTGAAAATGCAAATTGGTGCTAAATTAACACGCGGTCTTGGTGCCGGTGCCAATCCGGAGGTTGGAAAGAAAGCCGCTGAAGAGAGTAAGGAACAAATTGAAGCAGCATTAAGCGGAGCTGATATGGTATTTGTTACCGCAGGAATGGGTGGGGGAACAGGTACCGGTGCTGCTCCTGTTATTGCGCAGATTGCACGTGATTTAGGGGCATTGACTGTCGGTGTGGTAACTCGCCCCTTCACATTTGAAGGTAAAAAACGTTCGAACCAAGCATCAGGTGGAATTGGTTCCATGAAAGAAGCGGTTGATACACTTATTGTTATTCCAAATGACCGTCTTCTTGAAATTGTTGATAAAAGTACTCCAATGCTTGAAGCCTTTCGTGAAGCGGATAATGTACTTCGCCAAGGGGTTCAAGGTATTTCCGATTTAATTGCAACACCCGGATTAATTAACTTAGATTTCGCAGATGTGAAAACAATCATGTCTAATAAAGGATCTGCCTTAATGGGTATCGGGGTTGCAGCGGGTGAAAACCGAGCCACTGAAGCCGCAAAAAAGGCGATTAATTCTCCATTGCTGGAGACATCTATTGATGGTGCTCAGGGCGTGTTAATGAATATTACGGGTGGATCGAACTTGAGTCTTTATGAGGTTCAAGAAGCAGCCGATATCGTAGCAACTGCCACTGACCAAGAAGTAAATATGATTTTCGGATCGGTTATCAATGATAGCCTCAAAGACGAAATTATTGTAACTGTTATTGCAACCGGATTTAATGAAGAAGTGGCACAACCAAAAGTTACACGTCCTTCATTTGGACAATCCAAACCGCAAATTGGTAATATTAAAAGAGAGCCAAAACGTGAAGAGGTTCCTCAAGAGCCTATCCGAAATACAAACGTCCCCCAAGAAGAGGCATTAGATATTCCTACGTTCTTGAGGAACCGTAATAGAAGAAGATAACTCTCACTTTCAATTTTAATAATTTAATTATAGAAAAGGCATAGTTCCGATATAGGGGCTATGCCTTTTCTAATATATGAACAACAAAAAAATGACAAAATCCGTTGGAAATAGTGAAAATTTCTGTTTTTTTGATTACAGAAAGTGACACACTTCAGCCAACTATCTACGTTATACTTTTTCCTAAACAGAATAGTAGAATTTCTTCTAAAAGCACCTCTAACGAATCTTTGAAGCAAAAAAGGGGGAAGCTGTTTGGTTGTTTACTTAGATGTTATTTGGGCTCTTAATCTGTTTTTTGATAGCCTTCTCCTTTACTTGACTGCTATTTTACTAAAAAGAAGTATCCGTTTATGGAGGTTACTAGCCGGAGGTTTTATTGGTTCATTGATCATTCTATTATCGTTCACACCCTTATATGCTTATTCGAGCCATCCTATATCAAAGCTCTTTTGTTCAATACTGATGGTATTGGCTACATTTGGGTACAAACGCTGGCGATATTTTATTAAAGGATTAATGACGCTTTATGTTTCAACTTTCTTAATTGGTGGAGCTTTAATTGGGGCTCACTATTTTATTCAGTTTAATTCTGAGTTGACGACGAAAGTTCTTCTGTCCGGTGTTAGAGGATTTGGGGATCCAATCAGTTGGGTTTTCGTTTTAATTGGGTTTCCAATTGCGTGGCATTTCTCGAAAAAAAATATGGAAAGTATGGAAATGACAAAAATCCAATTTGAACAAATTGTTCAAGTCACGCTAAAAATAAATGATGAAATCTTTGTTTTAAAAGGATTAGTTGACAGTGGAAATCAGCTTTATGATCCATTGTCGAAGCTACCTGTCATGTTTGTGTCAATCAAAAATAGGTTGGATGAAACTTGCGACCCAATTAAAAAAATGGCGATGGACCCGGAGCCGTTATTAATGGGGAATGAAGAATTTCCTTCAGAGTGGCAAAATCGAATGAGAATCGTACCTTGTAAGGTAGTTGGACAAGAGCATCAACTTATTGTTGCTCTCAAGCCTGATTCTATATTGATTGAAAAAAGCGGGGAAAAAATTTTATGTGAAAAGGGCCTTGTTTCTTTTACAATGCAGCAGCTTTCTGCCGATGATGCTTTTCAGTGCATCGTACATCCGAAAATGCTTACAGGACCAAAACAACAGGATGAAAAGGTGAAAGTAAGTTAATATTACTATACTCAGAAAAACATTTTTTAGAAGGAGGAACTTGAGTGAAAAAATGGAGACTTCGCTTATCCTATTATTGGTATAAACTTTTAATAAAATTAGGCTTAAAAACAGATGAAGTTTATTATATTGGCGGAAGCGAAGCATTGCCGCCTCCCTTAAGTAAAGATGAAGAGGAATTGTTATTAAAAAAACTTCCAAGCGGTGATAAGGCAGCAAGATCAATATTGATAGAAAGAAATCTTCGTCTTGTTGTCTACATTGCTAGAAAATTCGAAAATACGGGGATTAATATTGAAGATTTAATCAGTATTGGGACAATTGGTTTAATTAAGGCAGTAAACACTTTTAACCCCGAGAAAAAAATTAAACTTGCTACATACGCTTCAAGATGTATTGAAAATGAAATTCTTATGTATTTACGAAGAAACAATAAAATAAGATCAGAGGTATCATTTGATGAACCATTGAACATCGATTGGGATGGGAATGAATTATTATTATCAGATGTATTGGGAACCGATGATGATATTATAACTAAAGACCTTGAAGCCAATGTGGACCGAAAGCTATTGACAAAGGCGTTGCATCAGTTGACAGACCGTGAAAAGCAAATTATGGAGCTTCGTTTTGGTTTGACAAATGGCGAAGAAAAAACACAAAAAGATGTCGCTGACATGCTTGGCATATCACAATCCTATATTTCAAGATTAGAGAAAAGGATTATTAAAAGATTAAGAAAAGAATTTAATAAAATGGTTTAATAAGAAAAGCGTAAGCGCCCGATTAGCGAAGAACACTAGTCGCTGGGCGCTCCTCGGAAAAGCTAACGCTTTTCCTTCGTGCGAGGTATCGCTTCCGAAGCTTACTCTTGTGGAGCTTGACAGTTATCGAAGTTCAAAAATATTTACTTTTTAAATTCGAAAAAGAATTTTTTTCATAAAAAAACCTTATAAATTCGAGAATTAATGGCATTTTTCGACATTTACTGGCCTTTCGGTCTGGAGGTTTAAGTGCATATTTTTCCTGCTCAAGGAGATACTGTTTTTTGTACAGCAGCTCCTATGAGGAGGGAAAAATGATTGACTCGAAATAAAGTTGAAATTTGCGGTGTTGACACATCAAAACTTCCAGTATTAAAAAACGAAGAAATGAGATTACTCTTCAAGCAAATGCAAGAGGGCGATATAACAGCACGGGAAAAACTCGTCAATGGAAATTTACGACTCGTTTTAAGTGTCATTCAACGGTTTAACAACCGGGGCGAGTTTGTTGACGACCTATTCCAGGTTGGCTGTATCGGACTTATGAAATCGATTGATAACTTTGATTTAAGTCAAAACGTTAAGTTTTCCACTTATGCCGTACCAATGATTATTGGAGAAATACGTCGGTATTTACGTGATAATAATCCAATTCGCGTTTCAAGATCATTACGGGATATCGCCTATAAGGCACTTCAGGTAAGAGAACGGTTAATGAGTGAAACCTCACGTGAACCAACTGCTGAAGAAATTGCCAGAGTGTTGGAGGTTCCACATGAAGAAATCGTATTTGCGCTTGATGCCATTCAGGATCCGGTTTCACTTTTTGAACCGATTTATAACGATGGGGGCGACCCGATTTATGTGATGGATCAACTAAGCGATGAAAAAAATAAAGATATTCACTGGATAGAGGAGATTGCCTTAAAAGAAGGAATGCGGAGATTAAACGAACGTGAAAAATTGATATTACGAAAGCGATTCTTCCAAGGAAAAACGCAAATGGAAGTAGCAGATGAGATTGGAATTTCCCAAGCACAAGTATCACGTTTGGAAAAAGCTGCAATTAGGCAAATGAATAAGAATATTCAAAGTTAAGCTGCCCGTTTGGGGCAGCTTTATTTTTTTCTTTTAAGATAATATCCTCTTCTGAATCATATATTTTCTATAATAGAGAAAATGGGAGTGAGAGATGATGGTTAAAATTTCTGATTTTCAAATAAAAGATGTTGTCAATGTTGCAGACGGTAAAAGGCTTGGGAATATTGGCGACATTGAAATTAATTTAATTACCGGCAAAATTGAAGCGGTTGTGATATCGGGTAGCGGAAGAGTTCTTGGTTTTTTTGGAAGGGATGAAGACGTAGTGATTCCATGGAAAAATATCATTAAGATTGGCCATGATGTTATTTTGGTAAGATATAAAGGAACCGAAGAAAAAGGATTGGAAGAAGCAGAAAGCTAAAATCTTGCTTCTTCCGCGGTGACCATTTTGCAGATTCATGGTAAACTATAGAAAATCATTTACCACAGAAAGAGGTAAAAGAATGGAACCTTTCCTTTTACAGCATCAATCATATCTCACGATTGAGAGCTGGGTAAAACAATTCCCTAATTTGATTGCGGGGATTACCACGAAAAACGGTGGCTGCAGTAAAGGCAGCTTTGGAAACCTTAATCTGGGTTATCATGTCGGGGATGCAATTGGTGATGTTTGTGCTAATCGGACTAAGCTTGCTGAACTGCTTCAAATTCCGTTAAACCGGTGGGTAGGTGCTGAACAAACACATGATGTTAGCATTAAAAAGATAACAAAAGCTGATTGCGGAAGAGGCTCAGATTCTTATGATCATTCCTTTAAAGGCACAGATGGTTTTTATACCAGTGAAAGTGATATATTGTTAACTCTTTGCTTTGCTGATTGTGTTCCCCTTTTTTTTATTGCCCCTGACAAACATATGATTGGAACAGCACATGCAGGCTGGAAAGGGACTGTCCATAAAATTGGAAGGCATATGATTGAAGCATGGGGAAAAGAAGGGATAAATGCCCAACAAATTTTTGTTACAATTGGTCCGTCGATTTGCGGGAAATGTTATATTGTTGATGATTATGTCATTAACTTCGTACAAAATACACTAGAAGATAACGATAAAAAACCATATAATTTAATAAGCGATGGTCAATATTCTTTAGACCTGCGAGAATTGAACAAGCAAATACTATTAAAAGCAGGGGTCCCTGATCAAAACATTCTCATGACAGATTTTTGCACAAGCTGTGATCACAAAGAGTTTTTTTCTCACCGTCGTGATCAAGGTCAGACAGGAAGAATGTTAAGTTTTATAGGCTGGAAGGAGCGCGCCAATCGTTTATGAGAGTAGCAGACAAACTTGAAGACATTAAAAAGCAAATAAATGAGGCAAGCCTTAAGGCAAATCGAAATCCAGATAAAGTGAAAGTAATTGCTGTAACCAAATACGTTAGTACTGAAAGAGCAAGTGAGGCTCTTGAAGCCGGCATTGATAATCTTGGTGAAAACCGTGATGAGGGCCTTCTGGAAAAATGGAAGGTTTTAGGGGACAAGCCTAAATGGCACTTTATCGGAACACTTCAAACCAGGAAAGTAAAAAATATTATCGATAAAGTGGAATATATTCATTCATTGGATCGTTTATCACTTGCAGATGAAATTAATAAACGAAGCTTGGGTAAAAAAGTAAAATGCCTCGTACAGGTAAATGTCTCACAGGAAGAATCAAAGCACGGCTTAACTGCCGAAGAAGCGATTGGGTTTATTAAACAGCTGGGTTCATTTGAAAATATAAGTGTAGAAGGGCTAATGACGATGGCTCCATTCACAAATGATGAAGAAATTTTACGAAGCTGCTTTCGTCAATTAAGGAAACTTCGCGATCAAGTTCAAGCACTAAACTTGGTCTTTGCCCCTTGTTCGGAACTTTCCATGGGAATGTCCAATGATTTTTCAATTGCCATTGAAGAAGGTGCAACAATGGTAAGAATCGGTACAGCACTTGTAGGCGAAGATGGTTAGGGAGGGTAAAAAATGACTATTAAATCAAAACTTAAAACATTTTTCTTTTTAGATGATGAACATAATGATAACAATGATGACTTTCAGGAAGAAGTTGTAGAACCGATAATGCCGTTAAGGCAACAAGTTGTAGAACCGGTAAGACCCTTGAAACAGCAACCGCTTAAAAACCAGCAGCAACAACCTATTAAAACGCAAAATGTTGTCAGTTTGCAAAGTGTACAAAAATCTTCGAAAGTAATTTTAGTGGAACCGCGTATCTATTCCGAGTCCACTGATATTGCCGACCATTTAAAAAATCGTCGGGCCGTTGTCGTAAATCTTCAGCGAATAGACAAAGAACAAGGCAGGCAAATTGTTGATTTTTTAAGCGGAGCGGTTTATACAATTGGCGGTGACATCCAAAAAATCGGTTCAAGTATTTTTTTATGTACTCCGGATAATGTTGAAATCTCCGGTAATATTTCTGAGTTGATTCAGGAACACGATTATCAGGATTCGAGGTGGTAAAAGTAAATGCATGTAGTATTTAATCTTTTAATCGATCTAATTGGTATTTATAAAGTGATATTGATTATCTATATTTTGATGTCTTGGTTTCCAAATATGAATAACTCACAAATTGGGTCGTTCCTTTCAAGAATTTGCGAGCCATTTCTTGAACCTTTTAGACGTATTATTCCGCCAATCGGTATGATGGATCTATCACCGTTAGCTGCTTTTCTGGTACTGAATTTTGTCCCAAACGGTTTAAGAGCCGTTGAAGGTTTCTTTGGTTAGACCAATTGGATTGTAATGGGGTAAGGAGTTAACTATGAATATTTACCAGCATTTCCGACCGGAAGAACGGGAGTTTATTGATCAGGTCTTACAATGGAAGAGCTATGTCGAAACTAAATATGCCCCAAAATTAACTGATTTTCTTGACCCACGGGAACAGCATATTCTTAAAATGTTAATCGGTGATCAGGGGGACGTGAAATATCAGCTTTTTGGGGGTTATCCGGAAGTTGAAAGAAGTAGAGCATTATTATTACCTGATTATTTATCAGTTACTCAAGATGACTTTCAAATCACTCTTTTTGAGATTGACTATCCATCTAAGTTTGTAACCATTGAACATCCTCAGGTTTTAGGTTCTTTAATGTCCTTAGGATTAAAGAGAGGGAAATTTGGTGACATCCTTTTTAAAGAAGATAGAATTCAATTTTTTGTTGCAAATGAGGTAAAGGATTATATCCAAAACAATTTGCAATCAATTGGAAGGGCAAGCATTAAATTAAAAGCGATTGAATTAGGGAATGCAATTTCTTCTCAAGAACTATGGGGAGAAAATGAGCTCACAGTGTCATCCTTAAGACTGGATACAGTTATTTCAGGGATTCATCATCTATCTAGGCAAAAATCGCAAATGTTTATCCAACAGGGCATTGTAAAAGTAAATTGGACATTGATAGAGAACTCGTCATTTGAATGTGCTGAAGGTGATTTAATCTCTGTTCGTGGACATGGGAGAGCAAAAATCATGTCAATTGATGGAAAAACAAAAAAGGAAAAATGGCGAATAAATGTAGGTAAGCAAAAATAATTAAATTTAATGCAGGATTTTCAAAAAACTTGTCGAATATATGTTTTATACATAGGGAAGCTGACATTGATATGGAGGTGGCATGATGCCGTTAACGCCGTTAGATATACACAATAAAGAATTTAATAAAGGTTTTCGTGGCTACGACGAAGATGAAGTTAACGAATTCCTTGACCAAGTCATCAAGGATTATGAATTAGTTCTCCGTGAGAAAAAAGAAATGGAAGAGCGCTTGTCAGATATGAAAGACCGTTTAGGTCATTTTGTAAATATTGAAGAAACACTTAACAAATCGATTATCATCGCGCAAGAGGCCGGTGAAGAGGTTAAACGGAATGCGCAAAAAGAAGCGAAGTTAATTATAAAAGAAGCGGAGAAAAATGCAGATCGCATTGTCAATGAATCCCTTTCAAAAGCTAGAAAGATTGCTCTTGAAATTGAGGATTTAAAAAAGCAATCGAAAGTATTTCGAACTCGTTTTAAAATGCTAATTGAAGCCCAGCTTGATATGCTTAATACCGATGATTGGGACCATTTATTAGAATATGAAATTGATGCAACAGAGCTAAAAGTTCATCAAGAAGAAGATTCCTTAGCTTGACGAATTACTGTTGTTTCGCATATAATTTTTTAACAAAGTAAAATAGATGGAAAATGACATTGACAGGGACAGTACAATTTTTCAAAAGCTTTCAGACAGCGAGTCGGGGATGGTGTAAGCCCGATAAAGTTAAAAAATTGGAAGATCACCCTCGAGTTCCAGGTCGAACCTCTTAAAGGTAGTAGGCTGTGGCGTTGATTCACGTTACGAATGCTTAAGAGGATGGTACGAATTTTAATATCCGTACGATCTATCAGGGTGGTACCGCGGGAAAAAACCTTCTCGTCCCTATTTGGGATGAGAGGGTTTTTTTTATGGAAAAAATGGTCATTCTGTTCTATAGAACGAAAAAATGGAGGAACAACTAATGGAGTATAAAGATACGTTATTAATGCCGAAAACTGAATTTCCAATGCGAGGTAATCTTCCTCAAAGAGAACCTGATATTCAAGCAGAGTGGGAAGAAATGAATATTTATCAAAAAGTACAAGATCGGACTAAAGGCCGGCCTATATTTGTTTTACATGATGGTCCTCCCTATGCAAACGGAGATATCCATATGGGTCACGCCCTCAATAAAATTTTGAAAGACTTTATTGTCCGCTATAAATCAATGAGCGGCTTTCAGGCTCCCTATGTACCCGGTTGGGATACACATGGTTTACCGATTGAGCAAGCATTAACCAATAAGGGCGTTAAACGTAAAGAAATGACGGTTGCAGAATTCCGCCAGCTATGTACCAAATATGCCCTTGAGCAAATTGATAATCAACGCACTCAATTTAAACGTTTAGGCGTTCGCGGTGATTGGGAGAACCCTTATATTACACTTAAACCTGAATATGAAGCACAACAAATTAAGGTATTTGGGGAAATGGCGAAAAAAGGTTATATTTACAAAGGCCTTAAGCCGGTCTATTGGTCCCCATCAAGCGAGTCTGCTCTTGCAGAAGCTGAAATTGAATATCAGGATAAAAAGTCACCATCGATTTATGTGGGCTTTAAGGTTAAAAATGGTAAGGGTGTTCTTGATACCGATACACAGATTGTTATCTGGACAACGACGCCTTGGACAATTCCTGCAAACCTTGGAATTTCTGTCCACCCTGATCTAACCTATGTAGTGGTTACGGCTAACGGAAACAAGTATGTTGTTGCTGAAGCTCTTTTAGAAGCAGTCACGAAAGAAATAGGCTGGGAAGACACTACGGTAATTAAAAAGGTTAAAGGACAGGAATTAGAAAATATTATTGCCGCACATCCGTTATATGATCGTGATTCTTTAGTGATGTTAGGTGAACACGTTACAACCGATGCCGGAACCGGATGTGTTCATACCGCACCGGGTCATGGGGAAGATGACTTCTATGTCGGTCAAAAATACGGCCTTGACGTACTTTGCCCAGTAGATGATAAAGGTGTTATGACGAGTGAAGCACCCGGATTTGAAGGATTATTTTATGATGCGGCAAACAAACCAATTGCCGAGAGCTTGGAAGAAGCGGGAGCGCTTTTAAAGCTTTCGTTTTTTACCCATTCCTATCCACACGATTGGAGGACGAAGAAGCCTGTTATCTACCGTGCGACAGCACAATGGTTTGCATCGATTAAAGACTTCCGAGATGAGCTGCTCGAAGCGGTGAAGGAAACGAAATGGGTACCGGCATGGGGCGAAACTCGTTTGTTTAATATGGTCCGTGACCGTGGTGACTGGTGTATTTCCCGTCAACGGGTTTGGGGAGTACCAATTCCTGTTTTTTATGCTGAAGATGGCCAGGAAATTATTACCGACGAAACGATAGAACATGTTTCCGGATTATTCCGTGAATACGGTTCAAATGTATGGTTTGAACGTGAAGCAAAAGATCTGCTTCCAGAAGGCTTCACACATTCTGGAAGTCCAAATGGGACCTTTACAAAAGAAACAGATATTATGGATGTATGGTTTGATTCAGGTTCTTCCCATCAAGCGGTTCTCCTTGAAAGGGATGACTTAGTTCGTCCAGCCGATCTTTATCTGGAAGGTTCCGACCAATATCGCGGTTGGTTTAACTCTTCTTTATCAACTGCAGTGGCGGTTACAGGAAAAGCCCCATATAAAGGAGTTTTAAGCCACGGCTTTGCACTTGATGGTGAAGGTAGAAAGATGAGTAAATCAATAGGAAACGTAGTTGTGCCGGCGAAAGTTATGAATCAGCTTGGTGCAGATATTTTACGCCTATGGGTTGCTTCTGTTGATTATCAGGCGGATGTTCGTGTTTCCGATGCAATTCTGAAACAAGTTGCGGAAGTTTATCGGAAAATCCGAAACACCTTCAGATTCTTATTAGGAAACTTAGCGGATTTTAATCCTGCTGAAGATATGATTGCCTACGAAAATCTTCGTGAAGTTGATCAATTTATGTTGGTTAAACTAAATAAGCTTGTCAAAAATGTACGTAACGCTTACGAAAACTATGAATTTGCAGGCATTTATCACGCAGTTAATAATTTCTGTACGCTTGATCTTAGTGCTTTTTATTTGGACTTTGCAAAGGATGTTCTTTACATTGAGGCAAAAGACAATCATGAGCGCCGTGCGATTCAGACTGTTTTATATGAGTCACTGCTTACGTTAACAAAACTTGTTTCTCCAATTCTTTCGCATACTGCTGATGAGGTATGGAAGTTCATTCCGTCTGTTAATGAAGATAGCGTTCAATTGGCAGATTTACCGGAATATAAAGAGCTTGCAAAAGCAGAAGCATTAGAGGAAAAATGGACCGCATTTATGAAGCTTCGTGATGATGTTCTAAAAGCTCTTGAAGAAGCAAGAAATGAAAAGGTCATTGGAAAATCCTTGACTGCAAAAGTTACCTTATTTGTAAATGAAAAAACAAAATCACTTCTAGAATCGATTCAAGAAAATGTAAAACAGCTGTTTATTATTTCAGGTTTTGAAGTGGCAGGCTTATATGAGGATGCACCCGAAAATGCACTTAAATTAGAAACAGCCGCCATTCTTGTTACTAAAGCAGAAGGTGAAACATGTGAACGTTGCTGGGTCGTTACACCTGACGTAGGTAAAGATTCTACGCATAAAACGCTGTGTCTGCGCTGTGCCGATGTTGTAAAAGAAAACTATTCACACATGTCTTAAAGAATAATGAGGTTGGCTCTTGTCTTAGAGTCAGCCTTTTTTAAATTTTACCACCTCCGTTAATTGTTGTTGTTGATGTCAAATTGTTTCCCGTGTCGAGTTTCTAAAGCAGGAAATAATATAGAAAATGACAAACGGAGGTAATAACACTATGAATGCCATGCAGGAAAAGCTGTTTTTGGAACTCCGTCAATCACAGATTGAAATTGAAAATTCATTGAAAGGCAAGCAGAAAAGGGATTGGATTACACCCCTGTTAGAAGAAGAACTTGAAGACATTTGTTTAGCTATAAATAAAATAAAAAAAGGAAATTATGGACAGTGTGAAATTTCCGGTGAGTTTTTACCGGAAGAATTATTAAAAGTGATCCCGACCTTAAAGTCAAAAAAAGATTCAGAAAAATTAGAATTATTTTACCGGAAGCAAATCTAATCCCCTTTTTAAAAGGTCACATTGTCGTATCAATAAATTGTGTGCTAAAATGCTAAGGAAGTCTTGTTTATTATGGAGGTATTCCTTAGTGTTTTATTTAATTGCCCTTTTTGTTATTTTGTTAGATCAGTTTACGAAATGGCTCATTGTGAGCAAAATGCAATTTGGTGATAGCATCACCATAATAAATAATATTTTGTATATTACCTCTCACCGAAACCGGGGAGCTGCTTGGGGGATATTACAAGGACAGATGTGGCTTTTTTATGCAATCACATTAATTGTCATTGTTGCAATTATTTATTACCTTCAAAAAGCAGCCAAAGGAAAATGGCTTTTAGGAGTGTCCCTATCATTAATGCTTGGCGGTGCCATCGGTAATTTTTTAGATCGTGTCATTCGTAAAGAAGTAGTTGACTTTATTCATACGTATATTTTTGGCTATAATTTTCCGGTATTTAATATTGCTGACTCAGCTTTAGTTATTGGAGTAATCTTACTAATGATTCAAATGCTTCGTGATGAGAGAGAACCAAAGGAGAAGTCTTATGAAGAAAATGGAACACACCATTCTTGAAGAGCAAAAAGGTGATCGCATCGATAAAGTGATCTCTTCTTTAGACGAGGAATGGTCAAGAACACAAGTTCAGCAATGGATTAAGGACGGAAATGTTCTAGTAAATGGTCAGAATGTAAAAACGAATTATAAGTGCAGCTTAAGTGATCAAATCGAAATCACAATCCCGGACCCGGAAGAACTGGATGTAATTCCTGAAGAAATGGAATTGGATATATATTTCGAAGATAAAGATGTTTTGGTTGTCAATAAACCAAGAGGTATGGTCGTTCATCCTGCTCCCGGACATATGGGAGGAACGCTTGTAAATGGGTTAATGGCACATTGTAAGGACTTATCAGGAATCAATGGTGTTTTAAGACCCGGGATTGTTCATCGAATTGATAAAGACACCTCAGGACTTTTGATGGTTGCAAAAAACGATCTGGCACATGAAAGCCTTGTCAATCAATTGGTTCATAAAACAGTCACGCGAAAGTATAAAGCCATTGTCCATGGAGTTATTCCTCATGATTTTGGAACGATTGATGCTCCGCTTGGAAGGGATTCAAAGGAACGGCAAAGTATGGCAGTAGTTGATAATGGAAAACATGCTGTAACCCATTTCCATGTTCTTGATCGCTTTAAAGATTTTACATTGGTAGAGTGTCAATTAGAGACAGGAAGAACCCACCAAATTCGTGTTCATATGAAATATATTGGCTATCCTCTTGCTGGAGATCCTAAGTACGGGCCGAAAAAAACACTTGATATTGATGGACAGGCATTGCATGCCGGTGTGCTGGGTTTTACCCATCCAAGGACAAAGGAGTACTTAGAATTTGAAGCACCGCTTCCTGAAGAATTCGAACGTCTGCTTGTTTTTTTGCGAAATAATCGTTGACAGGTTTGGATAAGTAAAGTAAGATAACTATAGTTGAATAAGCCTTTAAATCAGTCCCGTGAGGCTGAGAAGGAAACGGTTAAAGATGACAGGCTATCTATGCCTAAATCTGCAAAATAACTTGTCTACCTCTCATCCCCGGTGAGAGGTTTTTTAATGTAAAAGAGGTGTATGGATGAACCAAAAAGCACTGGTTCTTGACGAACAAGCCATTCAAAGAGCATTAACAAGGATTGCTCATCAAATTATCGAGAAGAATAAAGGGATTGAGGAATGTGTCCTTGTTGGAATTCGAACTAGAGGAATATTCATCGCCCGACGACTAGCCGTGAAAATCGAAGAAATCGAAGGAAATCCGATTCCGGTGGGAGAACTTGACATTACTCTTTATCGGGATGATTTAACAAAAAAAACAGAAAATCAAGAACCGTTAGTGAAAGGTTCTGATATCCCGGTTGATATTACCGATAAAAATGTTATCCTCGTGGATGATGTTTTATACACAGGCAGAACCGTTCGGGCAGGGTTAGATGCCATAATGGACGTTGGACGCCCTGCAGCAATACAGCTTGCAGTATTAGTGGACCGAGGCCATCGTGAGCTGCCAATTCGAGCAGACTATGTAGGAAAAAACATTCCAACATCAAGTCTTGAAAAAATTGTTGTGGAATTAGCAGAAGTAGATGAGTTTGATCAAGTAAGTATTTTTGATAAATAAATAGCTGCCCTTTTAAAAGCAGTCCTGAGAGGCTGACAAAGGGGGAATCTCCGGGGAATATGTATGTTTTCGGAATTTCTACCCTCTTTGTGCCAGCTTGGACAAAGGGGTTTTTTTTATGAAATTAATAACCATCATAAGAATAATGCACATGTTTTTAATACAGGAGGAGAAAAATGAATAACAAACCAATCTTAGATGTAAAAGATATTCCAAAGCCTGGGCAATGGTTTACCTTAAGCTTACAGCATTTATTCGCAATGTTTGGAGCGACCATATTGGTACCATATCTAGTTGGATTGAGCCCGGCAATTGCCCTTATCTCAAGTGGACTTGGCACATTGGCATTTTTACTTATTACCAAAATGCAAGTGCCGGCATATCTCGGTTCTTCATTTGCCTACATTGCTCCGGTTATAGCTGCTAAGGCTGCCGGTGGACCTGGAGCAGCTATGGTTGGGACCTTCATCGCAGGTTTGGTTTACGGAATTGTCGCCCTAGTGATTAAAAAGGCAGGACATCGTTGGATTATGAATTTACTACCACCTGTAGTAGTAGGTCCGGTCATTATCGTAATTGGTTTAGCACTTTCGGGAACGGCTGTTGGCATGGCAATGAATAATCCAGCTGGAAAATATAGCTTGCTTCATTTTTCAGTAGCACTTGTAACACTAGCTGCAACCATCATCTTTTCAATTTATTTAAAAGGAATGTTAAGCATTATCCCGATTTTGGCGGGGATTGTTGTAGGGTATATATACGCACTAATTGTTGGGATAGTTGATTTTAGTCCTGTATTGAAAGCACATTGGTTTGAAATGCCGGCATTTATAATTCCTTTCGTAAGCTATAAAGTGAAATTCTCATGGGATATTATACTTTTAATGGCACCAGTTGCAGTTGTAACAATATCAGAGCATATTGGACACCAGCTTGTTCTTAGTAAAGTAGTTGGACGTGACTATATTAAAGAACCTGGATTACAACGGTCGATTCTAGGGGACGGTACGGCAACAATTATTTCTGCATTGCTTGGAGGTCCTCCAAAAACAACTTATGGTGAAAATATCGGTGTACTTGCTATTACACGAGTTTATAGTGTGTATGTGATTGCCGGTGCAGCGGTATTCGCTATCATATTTGGGTTTATTGGTAAAGTGACAGCATTAATCCAAACGATTCCAACCCCTGTTATGGGTGGCGTATCAATCCTTCTCTTCGGAATTATTGCTTCTTCAGGACTAAGAATGCTTGTCGATAGTAAAGTTGATTTTGGAGATAAAAGAAACCTTATTATATCATCAGTAATACTCGTTATTGGGATTGGCGGTGCGTATATTAAAGTTTCTCAGCAATTTCAAATCCAAGGTATGGCATTGGCAGCCATTTGTGGAGTATTGTTAAACCTTATCCTCCCTGGCAGACAATCAGCTGATGAAAATATGTTTGAAGTGGCAGAATCTCCTGAAAAAAGGAAAACTGCATAATAAATTAATGAAACCTTTTAAATGAAGTCCAGAGAGACTTATAAGGGTGTAATACGTAGGATTAGGAGAACTTTCCGAGAAAATTCACTTTCTCGTATGCCTAATTCTTAAGTATGAATGTTTACACCCTGATCTATTGGTCAGGGTGTTTTTTAGACAATTAAGAAGGGCGGGAAATGGGATGTTAAATCACTTATTAACCACGAACGAATTAAAGGTTGAAGAGATTTATCAAATTTTAACAGATGCAAGGAAATTTGCTGATGGGATGAAATGGAAGCCGGAAAGCCAAATGTTTACTGCCAACTTGTTTTTTGAACCAAGTACAAGAACAAAGAGCAGCTTTGAAGTGGCTGAAAGAAGGTTAGGCTTAGAGGTCATCCCGTTTGAAGTACTAACCTCAAGTGTCCAAAAAGGAGAAACGCTTTACGATACGGTGAAAACATTGGAATCAATTGGCGTAAATGCAATCGTTATCCGGCACGACCAAGACCGATACTTTGATGAGTTAGTAGGAAAGGTTAATATCCCAATTATCAATGGAGGAGATGGCTGCGGCCACCATCCAACACAATCTCTTCTAGATCTTTTGACCATTTATCAAGAATTTGGCCGCTTTGCAGGTTTAAAAATCGCGATTATTGGAGACATCCGTCATAGCAGGGTGGCACGCTCGAATGCAGATGTACTGACAAGGCTGGGAGCAGAAGTTATTTATTCAGGACCGGAAGATTGGTTTGATAATCGTAGTTTAAGTTTATCGAGATTTAGACCCATTGATGAGGCAATTAGGGAATCTGATGTTGTGATGCTACTCCGTGTACAGCATGAGCGACATCAACAAAAGGGTAACTTCACCGCAAATGAGTATCATAAACAATATGGACTTACAATAGAGAGGGAAAAGCTCATGAAACCGGGGAGTATTATCATGCACCCAGCTCCAGTTAACCGTAATGTAGAAATTGCAGATAGCCTTGTAGAGTGCGGACGCTCAAGAATATTTAAGCAAATGGAAAATGGAGTATTTGTCAGAATGGCTGCCTTAAAAAGGTCACTCGAAAGTCTTAAAGGAGGAAATAATTATGAAGCTGCTTATTCAGAACTCAAGCTACATAGCATTTGATGGGAAAATTAAACAATCCGATATTTTAATAGAAAATGGGATCATTACAAAAATAGAAAAAAACATTGAAACAACGGTTGAACGGAAAGTGGATGCAGCCGGGATGTTGGTTTCACCGGGATTTATCGATCTTCATGTCCATTTGCGTGAGCCAGGCGGTGAGAAAAAAGAAACAATTGCTACAGGTACGCTTGCTGCTGCAAAGGGTGGTTTTACAACGGTAGCAGCTATGCCAAATACACGGCCGGTACCTGATTCAAAAGCACAAATGGAATGGCTTCAAACGCGAATTCAAGAAACAGCTAAAGTACGGGTATTACCATATGCCTCCATTACAACAAAGCAGCTTGGTAAGGAATTGACAGATTTTGAGGCACTAAAAGAAGCCGGAGCATTCGCCTTTACAGATGACGGTGTTGGAGTTCAATCAGCAGAAATGATGCTTGCTGCTATGCGTAAAGCAGCTGAGGTAAATATGGCAATTGTTGCACACTGTGAGGAAAATACGTTGATAAATAAAGGCTGTGTTCATGAAGGAGCTTTTTCAAAAAGTCATGAATTGAACGGAATTCCTTCGGTTTGCGAATCCGTCCAAATTGCCAGGGATATTTTACTGGCTGAAGCCGCTGGTTGCCATTACCATGTCTGCCATATCAGCACAAAGGAATCTGTCAGAGTGGTAAGAGATGCAAAACGAGCAGGTATTAACGTCACTGCGGAAGTTACACCACATCATTTATTATTATCTGAAGACGATATTCCAGGGCTTGATGCGAATTATAAGATGAATCCACCTCTTCGAGCCGCTGCTGATCGAGCTGCCTTGATTGAAGGACTTCTTGACGGAACGATTGATTTTATCGCAACCGACCACGCTCCACATACAGCTGAGGAGAAAAGTGAGGGAATGATACTAGCACCATTCGGAATTGTCGGCTTAGAGACAGCTTTCCCACTGTTATATACACATTTAGTAATGAAAAATATCCTATCACTTGAACAATTAATCGAATTTTTAACGAAGAAACCATCTGAAGTCTTTGGACTTCCATATGGAAAAATTGAGATTGGTGCACCGGCAGACATTGTTCTTTTAAACCTAAATGAGGATCGGACGATTAAACCGGAAGAATTTTTATCCAAAGGTACAAACACTCCATTTGGCGGCTGGGAATGTCAGGGCTGGCCTGAGATGACAATAGCAGAAGGGCAAATAGTTTGGGAAAAAGGATGTGTAACAGCATGAAAAGACAGCTAATTTTAGAAGACGGAACGATCTTTATCGGTGAAGGATTTGGTAGTGATACTGAAACAATAGGTGAAGTGGTGTTTAACACAGGTATGACTGGATATCAGGAAATTCTTTCAGACCCATCTTATTGTGGGCAAATTGTTACACTTACCTATCCCTTAATAGGTAACTACGGGATAAACCGTGATGATTTTGAATCCATTAATCCGGCTGTGAAAGGCTTCATTGTAAAAGAGGTTTGCGACTTTCCTTCTAACTGGAGAAGCGAATTTACATTAGACGAATACTTTGATATGAAAAAAATTCCCGGTATTGCTGGGATTGATACACGAAAATTAACAAGAATTATCCGTCAATTCGGCACATTAAAGGGTGCGATTTGCAGCATTGAAAAAGATGCGAATGAAGTACTAAGCTCATTACGTAAAAAACCGCTCCCAATCGATCAAGTGAGGCAGGTATCGACGAAAAATCCATATCCGAGCCCGGGCCGAGGGAAGAGAGTGGTCCTCGTTGATTTTGGTATGAAGCATGGTATTTTACGTGAGTTAAATAAACGTGATTGTGATGTGATTGTAGTTCCTTATCATACAACCGCCGAGGAAATTCTCCAATTACGTCCGGATGGAATAATGCTGTCGAACGGACCCGGAGATCCAAAAGATGTCCCGGAAGCGATTGATATGATCAAAGGTATTTTGGGAATTGTACCGTTATTCGGTATTTGCCTCGGTCATCAATTGTTTGCTCTTGCCTGCGGTGCCAACACGGCGAAAATGAAGTTTGGACACCGCGGCTCCAATCATCCAGTCAAGGATTTGGCAACAGGAAAAATTGCGATTACATCACAAAATCATGGCTTTACAGTGGAAACAGACTCACTCCAAAATACAAGATTATCGATTACGCATATCGCTTTGAATGATGGAACAGTAGAAGGGCTGAAGCATCTTGACTATCCGGCCTTTACCGTTCAATATCATCCTGAAGCATCACCGGGACCGGAAGATGCAAACGGATTATTTGAGCAGTTTCTTGAATTGATGGAAGCGAATAAACAGGAGGTTACAGCACATGCCTAAACGTACAGATATTAACTCCATTTTAGTAATCGGATCCGGACCGATTGTCATCGGGCAAGCAGCTGAATTTGACTATGCCGGAGCACAGGCTTGTATAGCCCTCAGGGAGGAAGGCTATAGCGTGATTCTTGTAAACTCTAATCCTGCAACGATTATGACGGATACAGAAATTGCTGATAGAGTTTATATTGAACCATTAACTGTTGAATTCGTTAGTCGAATCATTCGTAAAGAACGCCCTGATGCCCTCCTCGCAACACTGGGCGGGCAAACAGGTCTTAATCTGGCCGTTGAGTTATCAAAGTCCGGAGTTTTGGAAGAGTGCGGTGTTGAAATCCTTGGAACCAAGTTATCGGCTATTAAGCAGGCAGAGGACCGCGAATTGTTCCGCAGCTTAATGAATGAATTAAACGAACCTGTACCGGATAGTGAAATAATCCATGAATTAGATGAAGCAAAAGCTTTTGTTGAAAAAATAGGGTTCCCTGTCATTGTCCGTCCAGCCTATACGCTTGGAGGAACGGGCGGCGGTATTTGTCATAATCCAGAAGAACTTGAGGAAATCGTTACTAGCGGCTTGAAGAATAGCCCCGTTAACCAATGCTTGCTTGAAAAAAGTATTGCAGGCTTCAAGGAAATCGAATATGAAGTAATGCGCGATGCCAATGACAATGCGATTGTGGTATGTAACATGGAAAACATTGATCCGGTGGGTGTCCATACCGGCGATTCGATTGTAGTCGCACCAAGTCAGACATTAAGTGACAGAGAATATCAGCTTTTGAGAAATGTATCGCTTAAGATTATCCGCGCTCTTGGAATAGAAGGGGGCTGTAATGTTCAGCTAGCCTTGGATCCATATAGCTTCAATTACTATATTATCGAAGTAAATCCAAGGGTCAGCCGTTCCTCGGCGTTAGCCTCAAAAGCAACCGGATATCCGATTGCCAAGCTTGCTGCGAAAATCGCTGTTGGTTTAACGCTGGATGAAATGCTTAACCCGGTAACGGGTAAAACCTACGCTAGCTTTGAACCGGCATTGGACTACATCGTTACGAAAATTCCAAGATGGCCGTTTGACAAATTTGAATCAGGAAACCGTTCACTCGGTACGCAAATGAAAGCAACAGGCGAAGTCATGGCAATTGGACGTACGTTTGAAGAATCACTGTTAAAGGCCATCAGATCTCTTGAGGCTGGCGTCTATCATTTCGAATTAAATGGTGCAGCTGAAATTGATGATGAATTACTTGAGAAACGTATAAAGAAAGCCGGAGATGAACGGTTGTTTTACATTGCTGAAGGCTTAAAACGCGGATTAACGATTGAAACGATTCATCAATGGAGTAAAATAGACCTGTTTTTCTTAAAGAAAATGGCAAGGATTATTGAGCTGGAAGCAAAGCTTAGTGCGAATCCTTTCGATAAAGAAATTCTATTGGAAGCAAAGCAAAAGGGATTTACTGATAATAAAATTGCGGAGCTGTGGGGTAGTAAAGAAACAGAAATATACAACATGCGTAAGGATACTGGAATTGTTCCTGTTTATAAAATGGTGGATACCTGTGCGTCAGAATTTGAATCTGAAACACCTTATTATTACGGAACATATGAAGAGGAAAATGAGTCAATTGTTACTGAAAGAAAAAGCGTTGTCGTTCTTGGGTCAGGTCCGATACGGATTGGTCAAGGCATTGAGTTTGATTATGCAACTGTCCATTCAGTAAAAGCAATTAAAGAAGTAGGTTATGAAGCGATTATTATTAATAACAATCCTGAAACTGTATCAACTGATTTCAGTATTTCCGATAAGTTATACTTTGAACCGCTAACGATTGAGGATGTCATGAGTATCATTGATTTAGAAAATCCAATCGGGGTCGTGGTTCAATTTGGCGGGCAAACAGCGATAAACCTGGCTGCTAGCCTTGAGAAAAATGGAGTTAAAATTTTAGGAACAAGCTTAGAGGATTTAGACCGGGCTGAGAACAGGGATAAATTCGAACAGGCTCTCGAACGGCTAAACATTCCGCAGCCGCTTGGTAAAACAGCTTTATCGGTTGAGGAAGCGCTTGTCATTGCCGAAGAGATAGGCTATCCGGTACTTGTTCGCCCTTCCTATGTTCTTGGCGGCCGCGCGATGGAAATTGTTTACCGTAAAGAAGAATTGCTTCATTATATGAAAAATGCAGTAAAAATTAATCCTGAACATCCAGTCTTGATTGACCGCTATTTAACAGGGAAAGAAATTGAAGTAGATGCCATTTGTGATGGTAAAAATGTCCTGATCCCAGGAATTATGGAGCATATTGAGCGGGCAGGGGTCCATTCTGGTGATTCCATTGCTGTATATCCACCGCAAACCTTATCTGATACTGTGAAGAAAACACTTGTTGAATACACAGAAAAAATGGCAAAAGGGTTAAATATTATTGGGTTGTTGAATATTCAATATGTAATATCCGGGGATCAAGTATTTGTGCTTGAAGTAAACCCGCGTTCAAGCCGTACAGTTCCATTTTTGAGCAAAATAACAAACATTCCAATGGCAAAAATCGCGACCAAAGCTATTTTAGGGGCTTCAATCCTTGATCAAGGCTATACACCAGGGCTTGTACCGGAAAAAGAAGGCGTATTTGTTAAGGTTCCGGTCTTCTCCTTTGCTAAGCTTAAAGATGTTGATATTACATTAGGACCGGAAATGAAATCAACCGGTGAGGTAATGGGTAAGGATATTACGCTTGAAAAAGCTCTTTACAAAGGATTAGTGGCATCCGGAATGCACATCCAGAAATTTGGCACTGTCTTGTTTACGGTCGCTGATAAAGATAAACAGGAAGCATTAAAGCTGGCAAAACGTTTTTCTGCTATTGGCTATCGTCTAATGGCAACTGGCGGTACTGCTCATGTCCTAGAGTCTGCCGGGCTCCCTGTACAGGTTGTGGGAAAAATTGGCTCAGAAGGGCAAACACTATTAGATGTCATTCATCATGGGGAAGCTCAGTTTATTATTAACACGCTGACAAAAGGAAAACAGCCGGAACGAGATGGATTTAGAATTCGCCGTGAAGCAGTAGAAAATGGCGTTCCATGCTTAACCTCTTTGGATACAGCCAATGCAATTCTTAAAGTAATTGAATCCATGAACTTCTCAGCAGAAGCAATGGCAGTAGAGGAAAAGGAGGCAGTTTTTGCATGATACAAAAGGAATTATGCAAAATCATCAGCCAGCGGGAAATCGCCGCAGACATTTTTGAGCTTACAGTGGAAGCAAAATTAGTGAATGAAATAACCGAACCGGGTCAGTTCGTGCATATTCGGGTCTCAAATAGAGACCCGCTTTTACGAAGACCGATTAGTATTTCTTCCTATAATAAAAAAAGCGGGCAATTTACGATGATTTATCGTAAGGAAGGAAAAGGTACTTCACTGCTTGCAGATTTAACCGAAGGAATGGTACTTGATATACTTGGGCCTCTAGGAAATGGCTTTCCTGTGGATGAAGTCACTGCAGGGGAAACTGCCTTGCTTGTTGGCGGGGGGATTGGTGTTCCACCCCTTTATGAACTTTCCAATCAATTGACGGCGGGAGGGGTTAAGGTAATCCACGTATTAGGCTTTCAAACGAAATCTGCCGTATTTTACGAACATGAATTTTTGAAAAATGGGGAAACATTCGTTGCAACCGTTGACGGTTCATATGGGTCAAAAGGGTTTGTCACGGATGTGATAAAAGATTTACGTTTTGATTGTATCTACACTTGCGGACCAACACCAATGCTCCGAGCAATCGAGCAAATGTTTTCAGATAAGAAAGTGTTTCTATCGTTAGAGGAGCGAATGGGCTGCGGAGTCGGGGCTTGTTTCGCTTGTGTTTGCAAAAGTGCGGATGATCCAACGGGTGTTTCCTATAAAAAAGTTTGCAGCGATGGACCTGTTTTCCGTTCAGGGGAGGTATTGATATGAATAAATTAAATATCGAGTTACCTGGCTTAAAGTTGAAAAATCCGATCATGCCTGCCTCCGGTTGTTTTGGTTTCGGTAGAGAGTACAGCCAATTTTATGATTTAAGCACCCTTGGGGCGATTATGATTAAGGCAACCACTGTTGAGCCTAGATTTGGGAATCCAACACCGCGGGTGGCGGAAACATCAGCAGGGATGCTAAATGCAATCGGGCTGCAAAACCCTGGCCTTGAAAAAGTCATTAGCGTGGAGCTTCCATGGCTTGCGCAATATGATGTTCCGATTATTGCCAATGTTGCCGGTTCGTTAGAAGAGGATTATACGGCAGTTGCCAAAGCTATTTCCAAAGCACCAAATATTCATGCACTCGAATTAAATATATCCTGCCCAAATGTAAAAACAGGCGGCATTGCATTCGGAACAATTCCGGAGGTGGCAAAGCAATTAACTCGTAAGGTAAAGGAAGTTTCAGAGGTTCCTGTATATGTGAAGCTATCACCAAATGTAACCAATATCGTAGAGATGGCAAAAGCTGTTGAAGATGGCGGTGCAGACGGACTAACGATGATCAACACACTGGTTGGAATGAGGCTGGATTTAAAGACTGGGAAGCCGATTTTAGCAAATGGTACCGGCGGTCTTTCCGGCCCGGCGATAAAACCGGTTGCGATTCGAATGATCTATGAGGTTAGCCAAGCGGTTTCGATTCCAATTATCGGGATGGGCGGGATTGAGTCAGCAGAAGATGCAATTGAATTTTTTTATGCCGGTGCAAGTGCAGTAGCAGTGGGAACAGCGAATTTCGTCGATCCATTCGTTTGTCGGACTATAATTGACGAGTTACCGGTTTTATTAGAAAAATTAGGCTTTGATCACATTAATGAATGCCGGGGAAGGAGCTGGAAGGAGCATGGACAACTCGCTTATCATCGCGCTTGATTTTGCTAATGGCAGTGAAGTCAGACATTTTTTGAAGCCCTTTAGCGGCAGACAACTTTTTGTAAAAGTGGGTATGGAGCTCTATTACAGGGAGGGTCCTTCGATTATTCATCTATTAAAAGAATCAGGGCATCGCATTTTTCTCGATTTAAAGCTTCATGATATACCAAACACGGTGAAAAGTGCGATGAAGGGACTTGCACGGCTTGACTGTGATCTGGTAAATGTCCATGCAGCAGGCGGGAAAGAAATGATGCAGGCTGCATTAGAAGGCCTGGAGGCAGGTACGGATGCCGGACGAAAACGGCCTGCCTGCATCGCTGTTACTCAGCTAACAAGTACTTCCGAGGAACAAATGAATAACGAACAGCTTATTCCTGTTTCTTTAAAAGAGTCTGTTTTACACTATGCATCGCTTACGAAAGAAGCCGGCTTAGACGGGGTTGTATGTTCTGCTTGGGAAGCTGCTTCCATCAGGGAAAAACTGGGTCCTGCTTTTTATACGGTCACCCCGGGAATACGTATGAAGTCAGATTCTGTTGGGGATCAAAAGCGCGTGGCCACACCTGAATTTGCAAGAAATGCGGGTGTAACCTCAATTGTAGTAGGACGTTCAATTACAAGGGCAGCAGATCCTTTAAAAAGCTACCAACAATGGTTGGAATCATGGAAGGGAGTACAACTATGAAACAGACAATTGCCGAAAGACTTTTAGAAATTAATGCCGTAGCATTAAAGCCAAATGATCCGTTTACCTGGACATCAGGACTTCGGTCTCCAATTTATTGTGATAATCGCTTAACCTTATCATACCCTGCTGTGAGAAGAGAGATTGCATCCGGCTTGCAAAAACTCATTGCAGAGCATTTTCCTGAGGCTGAAGTAATTGCCGGTACGGCGACCGCGGGAATTCCTCACGCTGCCTGGGTCAGTGAACTTTTGGATTTACCGATGTGTTATGTACGTTCGAAGCCAAAAGGGCATGGCAAAGGAAATCAGATTGAAGGTAAAGCCCAAGAGGGTCAAAAGGTAGTGGTCGTTGAGGATTTAATTTCTACCGGCGGCAGTGTGATTACAGCTGTGGAAGCACTAAGGGAAGCAGGTTGTGTAGTACTTGGTGCCGTGTCCATCTTTACATATGGGCTTGAAAAAGGGAAAGAACTACTAAGTCAGGCAGAGATTAAAACGGAATCCCTTACTGATTTTCCCGCTTTAGTAGAGGCGGCGGTTAAAAAGGAATATATCAGTGTGAATGATCAGGAAAGTCTGCTTTCATGGAGCAAGGATCCATCCGCGTGGAGTTCAAAATTTTAGGATTATTAAAGAGTGTCGGAGCAATCTGACACTCTTTTTTCGCCTAACGACCTTTTTTCTTGATATAATCATTTGTATGAAGAGGCTTTTTAAAGAAGGTGGACAGTAAAGTGGAAGGAAAATGGCTGATTGCGGATCGCGATTTAAACGAACGAGAAGGCTTAAAATGGCTGTTAAAAACATCTTCTCTCCCTGTTACGAACATTTTATTAGCTGCTAATTATCAAGAGTTTATCGTCTTGTTTGAAAAGGAAACACCTGATATTGTCCTTATGGAGCTTGATATGATCAGCAAGGAAGAATGGTCAACATTCCGGGAACTGATGCAAATTTATGATCCTGTTCTGTTGTTAACGAGTGCCGAAGCGACCTTTGAAAGGGCACGGCTGGCAATTGACATGCAGGCCTTAGATCTTATGATTAAACCTTTTTCAACGACAAAGGTGAAATCGGCTTATCAAAAAGTTTCGAAAAGACTTGGTAAAAAAAATAATTCAAATAGTGCTAATCATCCCAACCATTATAAAGATATTTCGTACGAATCTTTATTTATCGCCCATTCAGTTTCTATAGACTACCATCATTTGGCAGCATTTCAAACAGAAAGTATCGAAACGAATGATTTACTCCATTCATTTTTATCTGAGTTTCCGTTTAAGGACGAGCACGGTATTTTCGCTTTAAGTGATATGGTAGTCCTATTGTTCAAGGAATCCTGTCTTCATATAACAGAACAATGCCAAAAAGCGATGCGAAAATGGGAGGAGGAATTTTCTGATCCTCTTGCAATTGTTATCTTCAGCGGGAAATCTTCCTTGACGCTAAACCAAAAATACATGCAAACGAGAAGGATGCTCGAGTTTACTTATTATAAAGGATACCGTCAGCTGGTTGAGTTTGATTCCCCGCAGGACTGGGTGCATATTGATCCCTTCTTAGCTCCTCCAGAACAAAGAGCATGGATTGATATGCTGACAAATTTTGATTTAGAAAAAATAAAGACATGGCTTTACGATGAATTTTTAAAATTTCAGGATCCTTATCCTGACCCTGGATTAATACGAATCAGGCTGACTAGTATCCTTGCTCAAATTAGAAGGTATATGAAGACCTATAACCTCGATGAACAAATAAGTTTTGAAAACGAATACCGTTATATTTTCAATTCGATTTTATACGATAAGGTCTTATATCGAACAGTTCAAAATCTTATATTGTTTATCCAGAAAACCTTTAATGGCGCCGAGATTAGTTCAAGAAATTTCAAGCAGGACCCAATTGAGCGGGGAATTTCCTTTATGGAAGCAAATTTTTCAAATGCTGATCTTAAGCTGGAGAATGTTGCCCAATATGTAGAGCGAAATTCCTCGTATTTTAGTCATCTGCTTATTTCTAAAACCGGCATAGGTTTTACTGAGGTATTGGCCAGAATCAGGATGAAGGAGGCTAAAAGGTTATTAATCGAAACAAATAAACCAATTAAAGAAATTTCGTATCTGGTTGGTTTTCATAATTCGAACTACTTTAGCCGTATGTTTAAAGAGTTAATCGGTATTTCGCCAAGAGAATATCGCATGAATAAACTTGATATGATGAAAGGTGAAATGGCTCAGTCTGAAAACTGAGTCTTTTTTCTATGAAAGTAACATTTGAATCTAAAAATAATATCATTTATATAAAAATTTTATAAATATAAATCAAGACAATCTATATAATACTGTCCATAACAAAAAATATTATCTATTTTCTATGCTTTGATTCGTATTTATCAGAAGATTTCAATTCTATAATACAAATAGAGTAATCAAAGTATTTAAAAGGAGTGGAAAATATGGAAACGAAGACTTCAAAACCAAGAGTGATTGAAAATTATAAAGGCACAGAATTACATGCTAAGGGCTGGATACAAGAGGCAGCACTTCGGATGTTGATGAATAATCTTGATGCAGAGGTAGCAGAAAGACCTGAAGATTTAGTTGTTTACGGCGGTATTGGAAAAGCGGCTCGAAACTGGGAGTCTTATGACGCAATTGTGAAAACGCTTTTAGAATTAGAAGAAGATGAAACTCTGTTAATTCAATCCGGTAAGCCAGTGGTAGTTTGGAAATCTCATAAGGACGCACCGCGCGTATTGCTTGCAAATTCAAACCTCGTTCCTGCATGGGCAAACTGGGAGCATTTCCATGAGCTGGATAAAAAGGGGCTAATCATGTACGGACAAATGACAGCCGGCAGCTGGATCTATATCGGCAGTCAAGGAATTGTACAAGGAACATATGAAACCTTTGCAGAGCTTGCGCGTCAAGAATTTGAGGGGTCATTAAAACACACGATTACTCTGACTGCCGGTCTTGGAGGTATGGGCGGGGCACAACCATTAGCTGTGACCATGAACGATGGTGTATGTATTGCGATAGATGTAGATGAAACGAGAATCGACCGACGGATTGAGACGAGATACCTTGATGTTAAAACCGGCAATTTAGATGAAGCACTTAAATTGGCATTTGAAGCGAAAAAAGAAGGAAAAGGCTTATCAATTGGTTTATTAGGGAACGCAGCAGAAATTTTACCTTTAATGACTGAAAAAGGCTTTAATCCTGATGTATTAACAGACCAAACATCGGCACATGACCCATTAAATGGATATGTACCAGTAGGCTTTTCTTTAGAAGAAGCAGCGGAATTAAGAAAAGCATATCCTTCTAAATACGTACAGCTTTCAAAGCAAAGCATGGCAATGCATGTGAAAGCAATGTTAACAATGCAGCAAAAAGGTGCAGTAACATTTGATTATGGTAACAACATCCGTCAGGTGGCTAAGGATGAAGGCGTTGAAAATGCATTTGATTTCCCTGGCTTCGTTCCAGCGTATATCCGTCCATTATTCTGTGAAGGAAAAGGTCCTTTCCGCTGGGCAGCATTATCTGGAGATCCAGAAGATATCCGTAAAATTGATGAAGCATTACTTCGTGAATTCAAACATGATGAGCACCTTTGTAAATGGGTGAAAATGGCTCAAGAAAGAATCGCTTTCCAAGGCCTTCCAGCTCGGATTTGCTGGTTAGGATACGGAGACCGTGCCCGTTTCGGTAAAGTCATTAATGACATGGTTGCTTCTGGAGAAGTTTCCGCTCCAATCGTAATCGGTCGTGACCACTTAGATGCAGGTTCCGTTGCCTCTCCAAACCGTGAAACCGAAGCAATGAAGGACGGCAGTGATGCAGTTTCTGACTGGCCGATTCTAAATGCGATGATCAATGCTGTTGGCGGTGCAAGCTGGATTTCACTTCACCACGGCGGCGGAGTAGGCATGGGTTATTCACAGCATTCCGGAATGGTTATTGTTGCTGATGGTACGAAAGATGCTGAAGTTCGTTTGCAGCGAGTATTAACAACCGACCCTGGTATGGGTGTCGTCCGACATGCGGATGCAGGTTATGATATTGCCATTAAAACTGCAAAAGAGAAGGGCATTAAAATGCCAATGTTACAACAAGATTAAAACAAAGGGGATGGGAAGCAAATGAGTACACCAATTTTTATCAGAAATGCTTCTCAGCTCGTGACTTTACAGGGGAGTTCGAATGCTCCCCTTGTAAAGGGTGCGATGTCTGAGCTTGGTATTATTGAAAACGGCAGTATTTGGATTGAAAACGGAGTGATTCAAGCTGTAGGTAAGGATTCGGAGTTGGTCGAAAAGTATAAAGGCCGGCTTAACGAAGCAGATGTAGTCGATGCGTGCGGAAAACTTGTTACCCCGGGACTTGTTGATCCACATACACACATTGTTTTTGCCGGCAGCAGGGAAAATGAATTTAATATGCGCCTCCAGGGTGCTACCTATATGGAAATCATGAACAGCGGCGGGGGAATCCACGCCACAACAAGAGCGACAAAGGCCGCTACACATGAAGAACTTTTTAATGAAAGCTATGAACGTTTAAATAAATTTCTCCTTCACGGTGTTACGACTGTTGAAGCAAAAAGCGGATACGGAATGGAATGGGAAACGGAATTAAAACAGCTTGAAGTAGCAAAAGAACTAAACGAAAAGCATGTGATTGATTTAGTTCCAACCTTTATGGGCGCTCATGCAATCCCAAAAGAATTTAAAGAATGTCCCGATAAATTTGTGGACCTGCTGATTAATGAAATGATTCCAAAGGTGGCAGAACTCGGCCTGGCGGAATTTAATGATGTTTTCTGTGAACATGGCGTTTTCACACCGGAACAATCAAAACGAATTCTTGAAGCAGGAAAGCGTTACGGATTAATTCCAAAGATTCATGCCGATGAAATTGAACCTTATGAAGGAGCAGAACTTGCTGCTAAAGTAGGAGCAATTTCCGCAGATCATTTATTAAAGGCATCAGAAAAAGGTATGAAGGCTATGGCTGAAAATGGGGTAGTGGGCGTTTTACTTCCGGGTACAGCTTATTTCTTAATGGCTGAGTCGGCAAACGGCAGAAAAATGATTGATTTAGGGGTACCTGTGGCACTTTCAACAGATTGTAATCCCGGTTCATCACCGACGGTTTCACTGCCATTTATTATGAGCTTAGGCTGTCTGAAAATGGGAATGACACCTGCTGAGGTGATTACTGCTGCGACGATTAATGCGGCACATGCGATTAATCGCGGTAAGGAAATTGGGAGCTTAGAAGTTGGTAAAAAAGCTGACATTACTATTTTTAATGTGCCAAATTATATGAAACTTCAATATTCCTATGGTGTAAATCATACCGAAACAGTTGTAAAAAATGGTCAGGTGGTGGTAAGAGGAGGTCATTTGTTTGAAGAGCTTTCTCTCTCCAACCATTAATCCTCCCTGCTTTACCTGGGTAAGACCTGAGCAAGGAGAAGTTGCTAAGGTCCATGAATGGATACAGCCGATTTCGAGTGAAACAGATGTAGAAAAAAGCAAGGACGCTGACTTTGTTGTAGTCGGTGTCCCGCTTTCACGTTCATCGATCAGCGCATCAGGCGCATCGGAATTTCCTGACTACTTCAGACGTGCATGGAAGGGCTTCACTACCTATAATCTTGACTTTGACATCGATTTGTCTAAGATGACGGCTCTGGATGCAGGTGATGTTCCAATGCATGTCACCGATATTCAAAAATGCCACACCAACATCATCCAAGCATCGGCGGCGCTTCATACCCATTTCCAAACCTCTAAGGTATGTGCCATTGGCGGTGATCATTCGATTACCGCCATGATGGTTAAGGGTCTGCACAGAGCAAAACCGTCTGAAAAAATCGGCATTTTGCAATTTGATACTCATTTTGATTTAAGGGATCTTTCAGATCACGGTCCATCCAACGGGACACCAATGCGAAACCTGATTGAAAGCGGAGTCGTCGAAGGCAGCAATATGTACAACATCGGTCTGCACGGATTTTTTAATACGAAGGATTTAAAAAACTATGCAGATGAAAAAGGCGTCAACTACATTACTCTCCGCCAGGCAAGGAAAAAGGGGATTGAAGAAACTGTCCGTCATTGCTTAGATGAACTCGCTTCAAAGGTAGATACGATTTATTTAACCGTTGATATGGATTGTTTGGATATCGCATATGCTCCCGGGGTACCGGCTTCAACTCCCGGAGGAATGAGAACAGAAGAATTGCTTGAAGGAGTATTAGCCGCAGGAAGCCATCCAAAAGTAAAGGCGATGGACATCGTCTGCCTCGATCCGTTAAAGGATACATTAGTCCAGCCAACGGTAAAGCTCGGAACACATGTGTTATTAACCTTTTTAACCGGAGTCATGCTTCGATAAAAATAGTATATGAAAGACCCCGGAAAAGCCGGGGTCTTTCTTTAATTATTCTTCTTCAACTCCAAAACCGTTTCTTCATCGGGTGTGACATATACCGTTTGCTGATTCTCATAAATGACAAACCCCGGCTTCGCACCGCTGGGTTTTTTAACAAAACGTACCCTCGTAAAATCAACCGGAACAGAACTTGACTCACGGGCTTTACTATAATACGCTGCCAAAATCGCTGCTTCTTTTATCGTTTCTTCCGCTGGTTCTTTGCTGCGAATGACTACATGTGAACCTGGAATATCTTTCGTATGCAGCCAAAATTCATCCCTTGCCGCAAGTTTATTTGTCAGATAATCATTTTGTTTATTATTTTTTCCGACGATTATATCGGTGCCATTTGATGATAAGAAATGATCAAGAACCGGTTTGATATTCTGTACCTTTTTGCTGTTCCGCTTCCTGCGGTCACGAATATAGCCGCCTTCAACCAGTTCCTCGCGAATCTCTTGAACATCTTTTGGAGATGCTGCTTGCACTTGCTGCAGTAAATTTTCAAAATAAGCGACTTCCTCATTCGCTTTTTCAATCTGTTCAATTACAATGGAAACTGCATTTTTAGCTTTTTGGTATCTTGAAAAATACTTTTGGGCATTTTCAGATGGTGTCTTTCTTGGATCAAGGGGAATCGCGATTGTTCCTCCCGATTCATCATAGTAATTGATAACTTCAATTTCAGGCATGCCTTTTTTCGCAGCATAAAGATTCGCAGTTAATAGTTCTCCGTAACGTTGGTACTGTTCCGCTCGTTCAGCTTCTTTTAAAGTCACCTTTAGCTTATTAATTTTCTTTTCATTTTTTTCTTTTTCATTAATGATTAATCGTTCGATATCATTTCCTTGCTGCTTGACGCGGTCCCGTTCTGCCTTGCCAAAATAAAACCGGTCAAGCATTTCACTTAAGGTTGTAAATGATCTCGATTCACCCTTTAAATGAGTAAGCGGAAGCAGATAAAATGCTTCTTTACCACTTGAAGTCATAATTGAAGGAGAAATAATGCCATCCTGAATCTTTTTGAGCATATTAATGAATGTTTTTGGTATTGTTGTGCGATTGGCAAGGCCGCTTTGAAAAATTACTTCTTTGGCGAAAAGAGGTGAGATTCCCGCAAAATGCTCAACAAGCTGGCGATCAAGCCTACCGCTATTAAAATCAATTTTTCGTAAAACATCCTCTTCAATTGCTTGAAAGGGATTTTGCTTGTGCTGTTCCGGCGGATAGATATATGGTTGACCTGGCAAAATTGCCCTATGACTGTTAACAGCAAAAGAGACATGCTTGATGCTATCGAGAATAATGTTACGTGTTTTATCAACCAGGACAATATTACTGTGCCTTCCCATGATTTCAATAATTAACTGTTTATAGCTTATATCGCCGATCTCATTTCGGCCTTTTATTTCAAGAATAATCATCCGATCAGCTTCAACTTGATATAAATCTTCTAAAATATATCCCTCAATATGCTTCCTGAGCAGCATGCAAAACATCGGAGGTTCACTTGGATTATCGTAAGCTTCGGTTGTTAGCTGTACCCGTGCATAGCTTGGATGAGCAGATAATAACAGCTTTTGATTAACTCCGTTTGCACGGATTGTCAAGATTATTTCATTTTTATATGGTTGATGAACTTTATTAATTCGGCCGCCCTTTAAAGAACGGGAAAGCTCATCAACCATTGCTTTAGTAAATAAACCATCAAATGACATCGAAAACATCCTCTTCTATTTTCATATAGTTCAATTATAGCTTACATTTTTTATTTACGCCTCATTCTGAAGTTTCACTACAGATAGCATTTTTTTGGACAGGTCTGAATAAGCTTTCTTTAGAGAATGTCTCTTATTATTAAAGGGGAAGTGAGATGGTCGGATGAAGTTCCATGAAATGGAGATAAAACAAGTAGAAAAGGCCTTAGAAACCGACTTTTCGACTGGATTATTATCGGAAGAAGTAAAAAAGCGGATCAGCAAATATGGACTTAATGAACTGGACGAAGGAGAAAAGCAATCTGCTTTACTCTTATTTTTTAGTCAATTTAAAGACTTTATGGTCTTGATCCTGCTGGCAGCTACATTAATTTCCGGATTGCTTGGAGAATATATTGATGCCATTGCGATTATTGCAATCGTCATTATAAATGGGTTTCTGGGTTTTTTTCAAGAACGAAAAGCAGAAAAATCACTTTCTGCCTTAAAGGAATTATCCGCACCGCAGGTATCTGTGTTAAGGGAAGGTCAATGGGTAAAGGTACCTTCAAAAGATATTGTCATAGGAGATATTTTGAAATTTACCAGTGGGGATCGTATCGGGGCAGATGTTCGTGTAATCGAGTCAAGGAGTTTAGAAATTGAGGAGTCTGCTCTTACCGGAGAATCAGTTCCTGTATCGAAGCATATTGATCCCTTAACAACAGTGAATCCGGGAATTGGTGATATGGAAAATATCGCTTTTATGGGTACGATGATTACCAGAGGAAGCGGAATAGGGGTTGTCGTTGCAACTGGAATGAAAACCGCAATGGGCCAAATTGCAGATTTACTCCAAAATGCTGAGAGCGGGGAAACGCCGCTGCAGCGCCGTTTGGAACAACTTGGAAAAATATTAATTTCTGTAGCATTGCTGTTAACTGTCCTTGTTGTCGCAATCGGCGTTTTACAAGGACATGCATTATATGAAATGTTTTTAGCAGGCGTTTCACTGGCTGTAGCAGCAATACCTGAGGGATTGCCGGCGATTGTCACGGTTGCATTGTCTCTTGGTGTTCAAAAAATGATTAAAAAAAATGCGATTGTCCGTAAAATACAAGCGGTGGAAACACTTGGTTGTGCATCTGTTATTTGTTCAGACAAAACCGGTACGATGACACAGAACAAAATGACCGTTACCCATTTATGGAGCGGTGGACATACCTGGACCGTCGATGGAGTCGGCTATAAACCACAAGGGAATTTTTATCGAAATGAAAGACCACTTCATCCGAAAGATGAAAAAGCCTTACAGCAAATGCTTATTTTCGGTATGTTGTGTAATCATTCTGAATTAGTCATGAAAGAGGAAGAAATTATTTTAGATGGGGATCCAACGGAAGGAGCGCTTCTCGTCAGTGCCATGAAAGCGGGATTTGAACGGCCTACCCTGCTGAATGAGTTTACTATTATCAATGAATTCCCATTTGATTCAGCAAGAAAGATGATGAGCATGCACGTAAAAGATAAACAAGGCAGACATTTCATTGTTACAAAAGGAGCTCCGGACGTTATTCTCGGAATCAGTGAATCTATCCTTTGGGAAGAAAAAACACAATACTTAGGAAAAGAAATGAAAATCAGGGTCCAGGAAGCGATTAATGGTCTTGCCTCAAAAGCGCTTAGAACAATCGCAATCGCCTATAAACCTGTTCCGGCCAATACGGTTATTTTAAGTGAACAAGAAGCCGAGAAAAAATTAACCTTTATAGGTGTCCAAGGAATGATTGATCCTCCGAGACCTGAAGTGAAAGAAGCTGTAAAGGAATGCAAGGCTGCAGGAATTAAAACAGTCATGATTACCGGTGATCATGTAATAACGGCAAAAGCGATTGCGGCTCAGCTTGGGATTTTATCAAACAAAAGTAAAGTGCTTGATGGAAAAGCATTATCCAATATGTCGGTTGAAGAGCTGGAAGTAGTGGTTGACGAGGTTTCAGTTTTTGCCAGGGTATCTCCTGAACATAAGCTGAAAATTGTAAAAGCATTACAAAATAGAGGACATGTTGTGGCGATGACCGGCGACGGCGTGAACGATGCACCGGCAATCAAAGCGGCAGACATCGGGGTAGCAATGGGGATTACGGGGACAGATGTGGCAAAAGAAGCATCGGCTCTCGTTTTGTTAGATGATAATTTTGCTACTATAAAAGCAGCAATCATTGAGGGACGAAATATTTATGAGAATATTCGTAAATTCGTCCGTTACTTGCTTGCCTCTAACGTCGGTGAAATTTTGGTTATGTTGTTTGCGATGATATGTGGTCTGCCGTTACCACTGATCCCGATTCAAATTCTTTGGGTGAATTTAGTAACGGACGGTCTGCCTGCGATGGCACTTGGACTTGACCGGCCGGAAGAAAATGTGATGAAACGGAATCCGCGCAGCCCGAATGAAGGTGTTTTTTCCCGTGGATTAGGCTGGAAGGTGGTTTCGAGAGGGTTCCTGATTGGAATAGTTACATTGTTTTCATTTATCATTGTTTATCATAATGATACAAGTCGGCTCCAATATGCTCAAACCATTGCTTTTGCAACGCTTGTAATGGCACAGCTAATCCATGTTTTTGACTGCCGCAGTGAAAAATCGGTATTATCGCGAAATCCTTTCGGAAATCCATACCTTGTTTGGTCTGTAATTTCTTCATTAGCATTAATGCTCGTGGTTATTTACTATCCACCGTTACAGCCTATTTTCCACACACTTGCGATCCGTGGTCAGGACTGGCTGTTGATTCTGGGATTATCGTCGATTCCAACTTTTTTACTAGCCGGTTCATTTTTGTTAAGAAAAACAAAATAAATTGTGTTATAATCCAAAAGGTAGTAGAGTGAACAATTCTATTACCTTTTGTGTTTATTTAAAAAAGACCGTTTTTGTGGATTGGAAGTGCAAATGATGGTTATTAGTATGACGGGCTTTGGCAGAAGCAGGGTGGAATCTGATTCTTTTTCAGTAAATGTTGAAGTAAAAACGGTTAACCATCGTTTTTGTGAAATCAATATTCGCATGCCGAGGCAGTTGTTAAAAATCGAGGATAAAATAAAGAAAAAATTAAATCAGCAAATCCGCCGTGGCAGAGTAGAAGTATATGTGAGTATTGAAGGGGAAGGCGCTGTTACCCGTAAAGTCCATGTTGACTGGAAGTTGATTGAAGAATACTACCAATTCATTAAACAGGCACACGAGAAGTATGAGCTTGAAGGAAAAGTATCGCTTCAAGACCTGCTCAATCGCAGTGAGCTTTTACATATTGAAGAAAGTGAAGTAGGGAATGAAACGCTTGAAAATTTAGTCCTTACCGCAACGGAACAAGCTGTGAATTTGTTAAAACAAATGCGAATTGCAGAAGGGGAAGAACTCAAAAAGGATTTGCTCGCCTCTTTATCCCAAATAGAAACAAATGTAACTGAGCTTCAAAATTACGCGCCGCTTGTAGTTCAACTATATAAAGAACGTATAACGAAAAGAATGCAAGAATTTGTGAATGGGATGATTGACGAATCGAGAATTTTAACTGAAGTAGCTGTATTTGCCGATAAGGCAGATATAAATGAAGAAATTACGAGACTAAGAAGTCATATTCAGCAATTCATCCAAACTCTTAATGAAAATGAGCCCATTGGAAGAAAACTTGATTTCCTTGTACAGGAGATGAACAGGGAGGCAAACACAATTGGCTCAAAAGCGAATGATTCCAATATTGCGAAAAAAGTAGTGGAAATAAAAAGTTTGCTTGAGAAACTGAAAGAACAGGTTCAAAATATTGAATAGGACTTGTTTAGAAATGGTTTGACACGGTCAAAATATATTATTGATGATTGGATGATAACATGTCGATAAAATTGATTAATATTGGCTTTGGAAATATTGTTTCTGCCAATCGGATTATTTCCATTGTTAGCCCTGAATCTGCTCCGATAAAAAGGATAATCCAAGATGCCCGTGATCGGGGATCATTAATTGACGCAACATACGGAAGACGTACACGCGCTGTAATTGTAATGGACAGTGACCATGTCATTTTATCAGCTGTACAGCCGGAAACGGTTGCCCATCGCTTAACGGACCGTGATGATATTATTGATGAAGGGTAGGATTTTTGAACATGCAAGAAAAAGGATTGCTTATCGTACTTTCCGGACCATCCGGTGTTGGAAAAGGAACGGTTCGAAAAGAGATATTTTCATATCCGGATACGGCATTTGAATATTCCATTTCAATGACGACGCGCGCACCTCGCACCGGGGAAGTAAATGGAGTTGATTATTTTTTTAAGACCCGTGAAGAGTTTGAAGAATTAATTGGACAAGGCAAGCTATTAGAGTATGCCGAATTTGTGGGCAACTATTACGGTACACCTGTGGATTATGTTAGGGAAACCTTAGATAACGGCAAAGACGTCTTTTTGGAAATTGAGGTTAAGGGTGCCCGTCAGGTACGTGAAAAGTTTCCTGAAGGATTATTTATCTTCCTCATGCCGCCAAGTCTTTCCGAATTAAAAAATCGGATTGTGACGAGAGGTACGGAGACAGAGGATCTCATTAACAATCGGATGCTTTCTGCCCGCGAAGAAATTGAAATGATGGAATTATACGATTATGTTGTTGAAAATGATCAAGTTGAACACGCCTGTGAACGGGTAAAAGCGATTATTACTGCAGAACATTGCCGTAGAGAACGAGTCGAACATCGCTACAAAAAATTGCTGGAGGTTGATTAATATGTTATATCCTTCTATTGATTCCTTGCTTGAAAAAATTGATTCAAAATACTCACTTGTTTCAGTTGCTGCAAAACGTGCACGTGCCATGCAGCATGCAAGGGACGAAAGATTGCCCAAATATGTTTCCTATAAGTTTGTCGGTAAAGCTTTAGAGGAAATTTACAGCGGTGAACTTACGTATCGGATCTCAAAAAAAGCGGAAGCCAGTGCTGAGTAACCAAAAACTTAATTTGTACGTAAAAACGCAAGAAAGGTCTGACAACAAAGGGAAATTCCTTATCTGTCAGCCTTTTTTATTTGTTAGTAAACAAACGTTGATTTTTGTCGAATGATTGATATGAAAAAGGTGAAAATTTGCTGTTTTTCTATCATAATGGAGAAAAGAGAGTGTGTTAAATAGACTTGGGGGTTCAATGATGCTAAATGATAAAAAAATTTTATTATGTGTCACAGGAGGAATAGCTGTTTATAAAGCTGCAGCTTTGACGAGCAAGCTTGTACAAGCAGGTGCCCGGGTAAAAGTTATATTAAGTGATTCTGCCGCAAAATTTGTTACCCCATTAACCTTTCAAGCATTATCCCGCAATGAAGTATACCGTGACACCTTTGATGAAAAAAATCCTCAGGTAATTGCCCATATTGATCTTGCTGATTGGGCTGATCTGATTTTGGTTGCACCTGCGACAGCAAATACAATTGCAAAGCTTGCTAACGGAATCGCAGATAATATGATTACTACTACGTTATTGGCGACAACAGCACCGGTGTGGATTGCTCCGGCAATGAATGTCCATATGTACGACCATCCTGCTGTGAAAAAGAATCTTACCGTTTTAGCCGATTTTGGATACAAATTTATCGAACCCGGTGAAGGTTATCTTGCATGTGGATATATTGGTAAGGGGCGCTTAGAGGAACCAGAAAAAATCGTGGAATCAGTTCTAAATTATTTTCAAAATGATGTCGAATTGCTTAAAGGGAAAACAGTTGTAATTACCGCAGGCCCTACAAGGGAAAAAATTGACCCGGTCCGCTATATATCTAATCATTCAACAGGCAAAATGGGCTATTCATTGGCTGAAGAAGCGAAAAAATCGGGGGCGCATGTGGTATTAATCTCCGGTCCCGTTCAATTACCGCCTCCTCAAGGAATGGAAGTGGTGAAAGTAGAAAGTGCCGAAGAGATGTATAACGCTGTAATGAACCATTTTGGCGACGCGGATGTGGTGATTAAAACGGCAGCTGTTGCAGATTACCGTCCAAAAATTGCTTATGACCATAAGGTGAAGAAAAAGCCGGGCGATACATTCATTGAACTGGAACGGACCAAAGATATTTTGCTGGAGCTTGGGAAGCAGAAGAAGAAGCAAGTGCTTGTTGGATTTGCCGCTGAAACGGATAATGTGGAAGAATATGCCCAAAAAAAATTGTACACAAAAAATGCCGATATGATTGTTGCAAACAATGTAAAAGCTGAGGGAGCGGGATTTGGGACAGATACAAACATTGTGACCCTCTTTAAACGGCAAGGTGAAATTAAAGAATTACCTCTTATGTCAAAACGGGCGGTAGCGGAAAAAATTATTGAAGAAATTGCTTTTCTCTTGAAGGATTTGGATGAGAATGAAAATTGCTAGTGTGATTGTTGATGTTCCAACAAAACAAACAGATAAGACCTTTGATTATCTGATTCCGGATCAATGGATTGACACCATACAGCCCGGGATGCGAGTGGTAGTCCCTTTTGGTCCGAGAAAAATTCAGGGCTTCGTTACCGGGATCAAAATCCATTCTGAATTTCAGAAGTTAAGAGAAATAGTGGAGCCAATGGACCTTGAGCCTGTCCTTAATCATGAATTATTAGAGCTTGGAAACTGGCTGACTGAAAAAACGCTCTGTTTTAAAATTTTTGCCTTTCAGGTAATGCTGCCGGCGGCACTAAAAGCGAAATACGAAAAGAGTGTTGAGCTTGCAAACGGTGTGAAAACGAGTGACCTCCCCGGGCAACTTCAGACTTTTTTTAAAAGCAATAGTAAAATTAATTGGGAAGAGGCATTAAAAAGCGGAATTGTTCCATTGTTACAACGGGAAGCTTCTAAGGGGCATCTTGAAGTACTGTATGAAGTGAAGGAAAAAATGAAGAAAAAGCAGTTAAAATTTGTAAGCCCGCTACTTTCAATAACAGAATTACAAGATGAATTAGACCGTTTGCCTGCAAGAGCTGAGAAGCAAAAGGAGGTCTTAAACTTTTTTGTTCAAAATTATAAACCGGTTGAATTAAGGCAATTGTTAGTGGATTTAAGTATCTCCTCTGCAACCGTAAAAGCCCTTGTTGAAAAGAATTTTCTTATTGAACAGGATAGGGAAGTTTATCGGGACCCTTATGAAAATCGAACCTTTGAACGGACAAGCCCATTGCCATTGACGGATTCACAACAAAAAGCAATCCAACCGATTCTTAATTCGATTGAACAAAAACAACATGAAGTGTTTTTACTTTATGGTGTAACAGGAAGCGGGAAAACTGAGGTCTATTTGCAATCTATCCGGGAAGTTATTGAAAAAGGTCAGGAAGCGATTGTCCTTGTTCCGGAAATTGCGTTAACCCCGCAAATGGTAAATCGGTTTAAAGGCAGATTCGGGGACCTCGTTGCCGTTTTGCACAGTGGTTTGTCCTCCGGTGAAAAATATGATGAGTGGCGAAAAATTCAGCGCAAGGAAGTTAAAGTGGTTGTGGGTGCCAGGTCAGCGATTTTTGCACCATTTGAAAACCTAGGAATTATTATTATCGATGAAGAGCATGAAACGAGCTATAAACAGGAAGAAATGCCGCGCTATCATGCAAGAGATGTGGCCATTGAAAGGGCGAAAACGTATAATTGTCCAGTTGTGCTGGGAAGTGCGACACCTTCGTTGGAGTCTTTTGCCAGAGCGCAAAAGAAAGTTTATCAACTCCTATCCCTTCCAAGCCGAATGAATAATCAGTCGCTTCCATCAGTAGAAATTATTGACATGCGTGAAGAGCTTCGTTCCGGGAATCGGTCAATGTTTTCAAGTAAGCTTTTTGACATGCTGAAGGAACGAATTGAGCGTAAAGAACAATCTGTCTTATTTTTAAATAAACGGGGCCACTCTTCCTTTGTTATGTGCAGGGACTGCGGGTATGTCGTAAATTGTCCGAATTGCGATATTTCCTTAACCTTCCATAGTAAAGCTGGACAAATGAAATGTCATTACTGCGGTTATGAAAGCTTTGTGCCAAAGCATTGCCCGGAGTGTTCCAGTGAATATATCCGCTATTTCGGTACAGGGACTCAAAAGGTTGAAGAGGAGCTTGGAAAGATACTTCCTGAGGCAAGGGTCATACGGATGGATGTGGATACAACAGGACGAAAAGGCGCACACGAAAGACTTTTAAAGGATTTTCAGGATGGAAAGGCCGATATTCTTTTAGGTACCCAAATGATTGCAAAAGGACTTGATTTTCCGAATATCACGCTTGTTGGCGTCCTTTCAGCGGACACGATGCTGCATTTACCGGATTTTCGCTCATCGGAAAAAACCTTTCAGCTATTAACACAAGTTAGCGGGAGAGCAGGACGGCACGAATTACCCGGAGAGGTTATTATCCAAACCTATACACCTGAGCATTACAGCGTCGAACTTGCAGGTACTCAGGATTATGATCTCTTCTACTCAAAAGAAATGATGGTCCGTAAATCGCATCATTATCCGCCATTCTACTACTTATCACTCATTACAGTAAGCCATGAACAGCTAATGGCAGCCGTTGCGACGACTGAAAAAATCACTGCTTATATACGCTCGAGGGTTTCTGATGAAACAGTTGTCCTTGGACCGGCAGCCTCGCCAATCCCACGGATAAATAATAGATATCGCTATCAATGTTTGATAAAATACAAGCGGGAACCGGACCTGCCAATGACATTAAAAACAATACTTGACCAATATCAGAAGGATACTGCAAGTGGATTGCAAGTTTCCATTGATATAAACCCATTTATTTTAATGTAAAGTGCCCAATAAACCAAGCCTTTTAAAGGTTAGACTAAAGTTTTTTGGGTGAAAATGAATAATAATTGTACAATGCTACTCATGGAAGAACGGAATAATGGAGGAAGAAATTTGGCGATACGTAAAATTGTAAATTATCCTGCTGAGATACTTGAGCAGCCATGCAGAACCGTGATGAAGTTTGATCGGAAGCTTGGTAAATTGCTTGATGATATGTACGAAACAATGATTGAATTTGATGGGGTCGGACTCGCTGCACCTCAAATTGGAATTGATGAGAGAATCGCGATTGTCGATATTGATGATGATTCAGGGACAATTGAAATGATCAATCCGCAGATTTTAGAAACATCAGGCGAACAAACAGGTCCGGAAGGTTGTTTAAGTTTTCCCGGACTCTATGGTGAAGTGACAAGACCTTATTTTGTGAAAATTGAAGCCTTTAATCGAAAAGGGAGAAGATACACGCTAAAAGCAGAAGATTTCCTTGCCAGGGCGATTCAACATGAAATGGACCATCTGGATGGAATTTTATTTACATCCAAGGTGACGAGATACCTCGAACAGGATGAGTTAAAAGGAGTAGAAAGTGAATGACGAAAATTGTTTTTATGGGTACCCCCGATTTTTCGGTCCCTATATTGCGGCAAATCATCAGTGATGGTTTTAATGTTATTGGTGTTGTAACCCAACCGGATAGGCCAGTAGGCAGGAAGAGAATTTTAACACCGCCTCCAGTCAAAATGGAAGCGCTGAAACATGGTATTCCGGTATACCAGCCGGAAAAAATTCGCCAAAAAGAAGATCTTGAAAAAATTCTTTCCTTAAAGCCTGACTTAATTATCACCGCTGCCTTTGGCCAAATTTTACCGAATGAGCTGCTTGAAGCACCACCCAATGGTTGTATTAACGTTCATGCATCACTGCTTCCTGAATTGCGCGGCGGAGCTCCGATTCATTATGCTATTATGCAAGGAAAAAAGAAAACAGGCATAACGATTATGTATATGGTTGAAAAACTTGACGCAGGAGATATTTTGACAAGAGTTGAGGTTCCAATCACGGATGCGGACAATGTCGGCACGCTCCATGATAAATTGAGTAAAGCAGGTTCCGACTTATTATCAGAAACCTTGCCAATGCTGTTAGCAGGAAAACTTAATCCGATCCCGCAAAATAATGAGGATGCCACTTTTGCCAGGAACATTAAACGAGATCAGGAGAAGATTGATTGGACAAAAACAGGTGATGATATATATAACCATATTCGCGGCTTAAATCCCTGGCCTGTTGCTTTTACAAGCCTGGACGGCACTGTTCTTAAAATATGGCAGGCTGAGAAGGTTGCAGGATTGCCTCGGCACGAGCCCGGTACCATTTTAAAATTGGAAACTGATGGGATCATTGTAAGCACCGGCAACGAAATAGCGATTAAAATTAAAGAGCTTCAGCCTTCGGGTAAAACAAAAATGACCGGCGAAGAATTTTTAAGGGGTGCCGGTACTAAAATTTCAACCGGTAGTAAATTGGGAGATTAACATGAAATTAATGAAGAAAACTGTGCGTGAATCCGCAATGGACCTCCTGGTAGCCATTGAGAAAAATCAATCCTATAGTAATATACTTCTTAACAACACGATCGAAAAAAATGAAGTACCCGCTAAAGACGTCGGCTTATTAACAGAATTGACATATGGAACCTTGCAAAGACGTATGGCATTGGACTTCTTTTTAGAGCCTTTCATTAAAGACCATAAAAAATTGGCCAATTGGATTCTCCATTTACTAAGACTGACGCTCTATCAAATGGTTTATCTTGATAAAATCCCTGATAGAGCAGCTATCTATGAAGCAGTAGAGATTGCTAAAAAACGGGGGCATAAAGGGATTGCCAGTTTGGTAAATGGGGTGTTAAGGAGCATTCAGAGAGAAGGACTTCCATCTATAAATGAAGTCGCAGATCCAATTGAGAGGCTGTCCTTAGAAACCAGTCATCCAAAATGGCTTGTTACTAGATGGGTTAATCAATTTGGCTATGATAAAACAAAAGAAATGTGTGAAATTAACTTAACAGCCCCATTGCAAACCGCAAGAGTCAATCTCACAAGAATCTCAAGAGACGAATGTATCGCGTTATTGAAAGAAGACGGATTTCAAGTCGAGAAAAGTCCGATTATTCCTGAGGCGATAAGGTGTTTAAAGGGGAATTTAGCTTCGTCAATTCCCTTTAAATATGGGATGCTCACGATTCAAGATGAAAGCTCGATGCTTGCCTCTTATGCCTTAGGTGCTGAGGAAAACGAATCTATCCTCGATGCTTGTGCGGCACCGGGAGGGAAAAGCACGCATATTGCTGAAAAAATGCACAATACAGGTGAAGTGATTTCCATTGATCTTCATGAACACAAAGTAAAATTAATTAATGATAATGCCCGGCGTTTAGGCTTAGCAAACATCAATACAATCGCAATGGATTCCAGACTTGCAGGAGACCATTTTAAAGAAGAATCTTTTGACAGAGTGTTACTCGATGCCCCTTGCTCCGGACTTGGTGTAATGAGAAGAAAGCCTGACATGAAATATACGAAAACAGAACAAGATATAGTGCAATTAAGCAGTATTCAACAAAAATTGCTTAAATCAGTTTCCGGACTAGTGAAAAAGGGTGGAATTCTAGTCTATAGTACGTGTACAGTAGATAAAGAGGAAAATGAAAAGATGGTAGCCGCATTTTTAACGGAAAATTCTCAATTTGAGGAGGATTCAATGTTTAGAGATCGGATGCCGGAGGCGATCAGACCACTGATTTCGAGTTATGATCTACAAATTTTCCCACAGGATTTTGGTTCAGATGGATTTTATATTGCAGTTTTAAGAAAGAAGGTGTAACAGTTGGAACAATTAAATACAACTGAGATGCAAACAGCAGCGGACAAAAAGAAAAGATCCATCTATTCATTGGAACTTCATGAAATAAAGGACTGGTTATCAAAAAACGGAGAAAAGCCTTTTCGTGCTGAACAAATTTATGATTGGCTTTATAAAAAAAGAACTACTGCCTTTGAAGATATGAGCAATTTATCAAAAGGATTAAGAGATAAACTTACCGAACAGTTTCAAATAACCACTTTGAAAACTGTGATTCAACAAACATCCAGTGACGGAACCATTAAATTTCTCTTTGAACTCCATGATGGATATTCAATTGAAACGGTTCTTATGCGTCATGATTATGGTAATTCTGTTTGTGTAACCACTCAAGTCGGCTGTCGTATTGGGTGTACGTTTTGTGCTTCGACGCTTGGAGGATTAAAAAGACACCTCGAAGCAGGTGAAATTGTTGCTCAGGTTGTTACGGTACAACAGGCTCTTGATCAAACAGATGAGCGTGTAAGCTCCGTTGTAATCATGGGGATAGGTGAACCGTTTGATAATTACGACAATATGCTTTCCTTTTTAAAAATTATTAATCATGATAAAGGCCTAATGATTGGTGCCCGCCATATCACAGTTTCGACAAGTGGAATTATTCCAAAAATATATCAATTTGCTGATGAAAATATGCAAATAAATTTTGCCATATCACTGCATGCATCAAACACTGAATTACGCTCAAGATTAATGCCGATTAATAAAGCCTATAAACTTGATGACTTAATGAAAGCTGTAAAGTATTATATCGATAAGACAGGACGTCGCATTAGTTTTGAATATGGTCTTTTTGGCGGTGTAAACGATACAGTCCCGCATGCTGAAGAATTAGCCACCCTTTTAAAAGGGATAAAATGCCATGTTAATCTAATTCCTGTTAACTATGTCCCTGAAAGAGACTATGTCCGCACACCAAGAGACAAAATTTTTGCCTTTGAAAAAACGTTAAAAAATCATGGAATTAATGTTACTATTCGCCGGGAGCACGGTCATGATATTGATGCAGCATGTGGACAGCTTCGTGCAAAGGAGCGGAAAGAGGAGACGAGGTGACAAAAAGTGAAGGCTGTGTTTAGAACGGACCAGGGTAGAATTCGCTCAAATAACGAGGATAATGGCGGAACTTTTATAAATCAAGACGGTCACCGCTTAGCCATTGTAGCAGATGGAATGGGCGGTCACCTTGCAGGTGATGTTGCCAGTGAAATGACGATAAGGCTTTTACAAGAGAGATGGGAACAATCTGAAAGGATTGAGACTGCTGATCAAGCGGAAGCTTGGTTAAAAAAACATATTCTCGAAGTAAATAAATTGTTATATATACATTCGATGAGCAACACTGAATGTGAAGGAATGGGAACAACAATTGAAGCAGTCATTGCTACAAATCTTTTTACAACCATTGCACATGTAGGGGATAGTCGTTGTTACATATTAAATGATTCCGGATTTAAGCAATTGACAGAGGATCATACGCTCGTAAATGAGTTAGTCCGTACAGGCCAAATAACAAAAGAGGATGCCGAGCATCACCCTCGGAAAAACGTAATACTGCGAGCTTTAGGAACAGAAGAGGATGTAAAAATCGATATAAAAACGATTATGTTTGAAGAAGGCGATTTTCTTCTTCTATGCTCTGATGGACTTTCAAATAAAGTACAAGAAAAAGAAATGGTTCAAATTCTTCAGTATGAAGATTCGCTTGAACAAAAAGCTTCAGCCCTCATTGATATGGCAAATGAAAATGGCGGCGAAGATAACATCACCCTAATCATATTAGAGTTTAACGACGAAATTGAAAGAAGGTGATGATCAATGATAATTGGGAAAAGAATAAGCGGCCGCTATAAAGTCCTTGAAATGATTGGCGGAGGCGGCATGGCAAATGTCTATTTAGCACATGATATGATATTGGACAGAGATGTTGCCGTGAAAATGCTCCGCCTTGATTTTGTTAATGATGAGGAATTTATTCGCAGGTTTCACAGGGAAGCTCAATCGGCAACGAGCCTTGTTCACCCGAATATCGTTAATATTTATGATGTTGGCGAAGAAAATGATTTATACTACATTGTTATGGAATATGTGGAAGGACAAACTTTAAAACAGTACATACAACAAAATTCACCATTAAGGGTTGAAACCGCCATAAAGATTATGAGACAGCTGACATCAGCGATTTCTCACGCTCATCAAAACCATATTATTCATCGTGATATTAAGCCGCATAATATTTTGGTTGATCTGGATGGTAACGTTAAAATAACTGATTTTGGAATAGCAATGGCGCTAAGTGCAACAAGTATTACTCAAACTAATTCTGTGCTTGGTTCCGTCCATTATCTATCTCCCGAACAAGCACGGGGCGGGATGGCAAATCGAAAGTCGGACATCTATTCATTAGGAATTGTGATGTTCGAGTTGTTAACAGGAAGGCTTCCTTTTTCAGGGGAATCTGCTGTTTCCATCGCATTGAAGCATCTTCAATCTGAAACACCGTCGGTAAGAAGATGGAATCAAACGATTCCTCAAAGTGTAGAAAATATTGTCCTTAAGGCAACGGCGAAGGACCCGTTTCATCGCTACAATAGTGTGGATGAAATGGAGGAGGATTTACGTACCGCTCTTGATTCCGAAAGAATACATGAGCCAAAATTTATTATTCCAATAGATGAGGAAGTAACAAAGGCGATACCGGTAATTACGGACGAACGACCGTTGCAAAATCTTGATGAAACATTAGTACATAGCAGTGATAAAAATACACCTAGTGGCAAAGATGTTTCCAAGCAGAGCAAAGATAAGAAAAAACGGAAAAAATGGCCACTTTTCTTAATTTCTACTTTTATCTTTCTGGCAATTTTGGGAATTTTATCTTTTACTATTTTACCTGGATTATTAGCTGCTAAAGATGTAAAGATCCCGGATGTTAGCGGGAAGGATTTAAATGATGCCATTGTCAAGCTTCATTCAAAGGGCCTGCAGGTTGGAAAAAAAATTGAGATGACCAATGAAGAAATTGCAACAGGAAATGTGATAAAAACAGATCCCAATGCAGGCAGCACTGTAAAAGAAAACTCGAAAATAACGATTTATATAAGCTCCGGCAAAGAAAAATATGATTTATCCGATTTTGTCGGACGCCAATATGATGATGTTGTTCTTATATTAGCAAAAAATAATTTTAAGGATATAAAGAAAACGGAAGTTTATAATGACAGTGATCCCGGAACCATTATTAGTCAAAATCCTTCGGGAGGTCAAAAAGTCGTACCGGAGGATACTGTTTTGGAATTTGAGGTCAGTAAGGGTCCGGAAAAAATTCTTTTGAAAGACTTATCACAATACAATTTAAAAGCTGCACAGGATTATGCCGCCTCCGTCGGGCTTACTCTTGATGCCTCCCAGGAACAATATAATGATACGATCCCAGTGGGAAATGTAATTTCCCAATCACCTTCAGCTGGAACGGAAATGAAAAAAGGTGATAAGGTTTCTGTTGTGATTTCAAAAGGGAAAGAAGAAAAACCGCCCAAAACAGTTATAAAGGATATCACAATTCCTTATGATCCAACAACAGTGGGTCAGCAGCAAACAGTTCAAATCTTTATTGATGATATGAATCATAGTATGACCGAACCTGCCGAAACGTTTACAATATCAGACACGAAAAAAATACAGATTGAACTAATAATTCCATTCGGACAGACTGCCGGATACAAAGTAGTCCGAGATAACAAAGTCATTGATGATGAAAATATCAATTATGCGGATACGCCATAAATAAAATAGCCCATTTTCATTTGTTTCTTCAAGCTCTTAAATACGTCAAACCGGAAGTAAATGGGCGAGGAGTGTAGCTATGCCTGAAGGGAAAATTGTAAAAGCATTAAGCGGTTTTTATTATGTACTGCACAATGGAGCATTAATCCAATGTCGAGGTAGAGGAGTTTTCAGGAAAAACAAGATAACACCCCTTGTTGGAGATGAAGTTGTTTTTCAGGCTGAAAATGATCTGGAAGGGTATATTCTGGAAGTGAAAAAAAGAAAAAATGAATTGGTACGTCCGCCTATTTCCAATGTGGATCAGGCTATCCTTGTTTTTTCAGCAGTAGAACCTGATTTTAGTACTGTACTATTGGATCGTTTTCTTGTGTTGGTCGAATTTAATCATATTAAGCCACTTATTTGTATTACAAAGATGGACCTTACAAACGAGTTACAAAAGCAAACCATCTCGGAATATGCAAAACAATACCGTGATGCAGGCTATGAAGTGCTTTTAACTTCTTCAGAAACTGAAGTTGGAATTGAACGGTTAAGCCCGCATGTGGAGAATAAAATCTCTGTCTTTGCAGGGCAATCAGGTGTTGGGAAGTCGTCATTACTCAATGTTTTACGGCCTGGCCTTGAGCTGAAAACGAATGATATTTCTTCACATTTAGGCAGAGGGAAGCATACGACACGTCACGTTGAACTTATCGAAATAGGAAATGGTCTTGTAGCTGATACACCCGGCTTTAGCTCACTTGAATTCACCGATATCGAAACAGAAGACCTAACCTTTTGTTTTCCGGAATTAGCGAGGATGAGTGAGAATTGTAAATTTCGCGGATGCCTGCATGTTAGTGAGCCAAAATGTGGTGTGAAGGCAGCTGTTGAAGCAGGGGAAATTCCTAACTATCGATATGAACATTATCTGGATTTCCTACAGGAAATAAAAGATAGAAAGCCGAGGTATTAAATATGGTAAAAATAGCACCCTCAATCCTTTCAGCTGATTTTGCAAAATTGGGTAACGAGATTTTAGATGTTGAAAAAGGGGGGGCAGACTATATTCATGTCGATGTAATGGATGGTCATTTTGTTCCAAACATTACAATTGGACCATTAATAGTCGAAGCGATTCGTCCGATAACAAAGCTTCCCTTAGATGTACATCTTATGATTGAAAACCCTGACCAATATATTGAGACATTTGCCAAAGCAGGTGCTGATTACATTACAGTCCATGTTGAAGCATGCAGACACCTGCACCGTACCATCCAACATATTAAATCATTTGGAGTAAAAGCAGGGGTGGTTTTAAATCCGGCAACACCTGTTGATTCGATTCAACATATTATTGGTGACATTGATATGGTCCTGCTAATGTCGGTAAATCCCGGATTTGGTGGTCAAAAGTTTATTCCTGAGGTCCTTCCAAAAATAAGAAAAGTAAAAGAAATGGCTGAGCAAAAAGGGGTAGACCTTGAAATAGAAATTGACGGCGGTGTAAATCCTGAAACAGCAAAACAGTGTATTGAAGCCGGCGCAAATGTTCTCGTTGCCGGATCGGCTATTTATAATGAAAAGGACAGAGCAAAGGCTATATCATTAATAAGAGGATAAACGTGGAAAAAGCCGGCTGCTTGCCGGCTTTTTGCTTACGATGAGAGGAGATGTCCGATGATTATCAATATTGTCGCAGGAGGCCCTGAAAACCTTCTTCCAGATTTGAATAAATTTACCGGTGAAAATGTTATTTGGGTAGGAGTGGACCGAGGAGTTTTTCATTTAATACAAAGGAATATAAAACCAATGATTGCTTTCGGAGACTTTGATTCTGTAACTACAGAAGAATTAACGGCTATCGAAAGCCAAGTAAACGAAATGAAGAAATTTAAACCGGAAAAGGATGAAACAGATACAGAGCTTGCCCTGGAATGGGCGTTGGAGCAAAATCCTGAAAGAATTCAACTGTTTGGGGGAACCGGTGGAAGACTGGATCATCTATTTGCAAATGTTCAATTATTGGTTAACCCGCTTATCAAAGGATATCCGACAAGCATCTATCTTATTGACCGGCAAAATGTATTGACAGTCAAAGGTCCGGGGCATTATACAATTGAAAAAAAGAGTTCAGAAAAATACATTTCATTTGTTCCTGTAACGATTAATGTTACAAACCTCACCCTCGAAGGTTTTAAATTTCCGTTAAAAGATCGTCATATTTTCCTCGGTTCCACATTATGTATTAGTAATGAACTTATTGATGATCATGGTACTTTTTCATTTTCCGAAGGCATATTAATAGTGATAAGAAGTCATGATTAATATGGTAAATTAGCAGGTACTGATTTCGTTCGTTTGAATAATATGTAAGGGCGCACGAAAAAAGTGGATATGTGTGAGATGCTGAGGAGGGACAGTATGAAATTTTATACGATTAAACTGCCGAAATTTCTAGGCGGACTTGTCCGGGCGATGATTGGAGCGTTTAAGAAAAACGAATAGATAAATGAGTTTATAAATTCGTTATATGGTATACAACCATCAAAACCATTAAGGCACCCATATGATTTGGGTGCCTTTTATTTTGAGTATGAATGGATATTCTAAAAACATGGGAATTTAGGATAAGGGGTTAATTGTTCTATTTTGTTCAAAAAATAAGAAAGGGCATCCTTTCGGATACCCTATCATTATTATACGCGTTCTACTTTACCGGCTCTTAACGCTCTTGCAGAAACCCAAACACGCTTAGGCTTTCCATCAACAAGAATACGTACTTTTTGTAGGTTAGCACCCCATGTACGCTTGTTAGCGTTCATAGCGTGAGAACGTGTGTTACCAGTTGTGGTTTTCTTTCCTGTTACAACACATTTACGTGGCATAATGATTTCCCTCCTTAACTACCAAAAGCTTATGCAGCATTTACATGATTTCAGATGCTTCCATCTGGATATAGAAAAATGGTCTTGCCATATTTTCTAGTCTAAAGATACCTTAATAATTTATCATACAACTTATCTGATTGCAATAGTTGTGAAAAAACCTTTCAAGAAAAATACCTTGACATCATATATTAGAGGATGCACTTATTAGAGACCCGTAAGTATGTCTTTTAATATTCCATTGAGTATAGTAAAATGACCTTAGTCAAGGAGCAATTTCCAAAGGGGGAACGATTCATGTCCATTGAATTAAAAACTAAGTTCGGACAGATTGATATTTCAAACGAAGTAATCGCTACCATTGCTGGAGGCGCAGCAATCGATTGTTATGGAATCGTCGGTATGGCTTCTAAAAATCAAATTAAAGACGGTTTTACAGAAATATTAAGAAGAGAGAATTTTACCCGCGGTGTTATTGTCCGCCAAGAGAATGAGGAAGTACATATTGATATGTATATAATTGTTAGCTATGGAACGAAGGTATCCGAGGTTGCCCACAACGTGCAATCAAAGGTTAAATACACGCTAGATAAGACTGTTGGACTTGCCGTTGACTCGGTAAATATTTACGTTCAGGGGGTACGTGTGACGAACCTTTAAGTTCGTGTAACAACCCCAGTGAGGAGGAAAGTTTTGTGTCAATAACAGCATTAGATGGAAAACGTTTTGCGGAGATGGTGATACAAGGTGCCAATCATCTAGCAGCAAATGCGAAAATGGTCGATGCGTTAAACGTTTTTCCTGTGCCCGATGGTGATACCGGAACAAATATGAATTTATCTATGACTTCAGGTGCAAAGGAAGTAAAAAATAATGTTCACGAACATATCGGTAAGGTTGGGGTGGCACTATCAAAAGGATTGCTAATGGGAGCCCGTGGAAATTCCGGTGTAATCCTATCACAGTTATTCCGTGGATTTTCAAAAGCGGTTGAAACTAAATCCGTAATTTCAGGAAAGGATTTTGCTTTGGCACTGGAGTCAGGGGTAGAGACGGCTTATAAAGCGGTTATGAAGCCTGTGGAAGGAACAATCCTAACTGTAGCAAAGGATTCGGCGAAAAAGGGCGTCCAGATTTCTCAAAAAACAGATGATATTATCGATATCATGGAGGAAGTTCTAAAGGAAGCGAAAGCATCGCTTAAGCGGACACCTGATTTACTCCCGGTTTTAAAGGAAGTTGGAGTTGTTGATAGCGGCGGCCAAGGTCTTGTTTTTGTTTACGAGGGATTCCTAGCGGAGTTAAAAGGTGAAAAACTTCCCGATTCTCCATCAGCACTTCCATCAATGGAAGAACTTGTTAGTACTGAGCATCATAAGAGTGTGCAAAGTCATATGAGCACAGAAGATATCATATTTGGATATTGCACAGAATTTATGGTGAGGTTTGAAAAGGAAAAGATAGAAAAGCATCCTTTTAAAGAGGATGTTTTTCGAAATGATCTTAGCCGATTAGGGGACTCTTTACTTGTGATTGCCGATGAAGAGTTGGTTAAAGTTCATATTCACTCAGAACAGCCTGGAGACGTATTAAGCTATGGACAGCGTTACGGCTGTCTTATTAATATGAAAATTGAAAATATGCGTCAGCAGCACTCCAATATTGTCGGAGAAACGCATAACCCTCTAGTTTCCGGGAAATCGAAGCCAAAAGAAAAACAGGAGTACGGAATTGTAACGGTTTCAATGGGTTCAGGGATTGCAGAGTTATTCAAAAGTATCGGTGCTCATGCGGTTATCGAAGGCGGGCAGACGATGAATCCGAGTACAGAGGATATAATAAAAGCTGTCAAGGAAGTAAATGCTAAAAAAGTATTTATTTTGCCAAATAACAAAAACATTATCATGGCGGCACAACAAGCGGCAGATGTAGCAGAAGAAGAAATTTATGTTATCCCCTCTAAAACTGTACCGCAGGGAATGAGTGCTCTTCTGTCTTTTAACCCCGCAGGAGAGGTAAAAGCTAATGAGAAAGCGATGACAGAAGCATTGCAGCATGTTAAAACAGGGCAAATTACCTTTGCTGTACGTGATACCCATATTGACGGATTGAAGATTGAAAAAGATGATTTTATGGGAATCTCTGATGGGAAGATAATTGTTAAAAACAAAGATAAAATAACAGCGGCTCAAGAATTACTAGCTACAATGATAAATGAAGATTCAGAAATACTCACGATTTTATACGGTGAAGATGTTTCCGAAAAAGAAGTTACCCCTCTTGTAGAATATATAGAGGAAAATTTCGGTGATATTGACGTAGAAATCCATAATGGCCAGCAACCATTATATTCTTTTATCTTTGCAATTGAATAAGGAACATATAAAATAGAAGGGGGGAATCCCTTCTATTTTTTTGCCTAATTTAGGTTTTCCCTTGATTGAAATTCATTTATTTAAACGGAAAGCAGTAGAAATAGATATCCCCGCTTTCCAAATAAGGGAGAGAATATTAGTGAAATATAGAAGTGTGTTTGATATCATTGGCCCGGTAATGATCGGCCCATCAAGTTCACATACAGCAGGCGCAGCTAGAATTGGTAGAGTTGCAAGAAGTTTATTTGGCAGGGAACCTAAATGGGCCAATATCTCTTTATATGGTTCATTTGCAAAAACCTATAAAGGTCATGGAACGGATGTAGCCATTGTTGGCGGAATATTAGACTTTGAAACTGATGATGTCCGAATTATAAATGCAATTGATATAGCTAAGGAACGTGGAATAAAACTGCGTTTTATCGAAGAAGATGCAATTACTGACCATCCCAACACTGCCAGAGTAATTATTGGAGATGATATGGGCGAGCTTGAATTAGTAGGAATTTCCATTGGCGGCGGAAAAATGGAGGTGACTGAACTTAACGGTTTTGAACTCAAGCTTTCCGGCAATCATCCTGCTATTTTAGTTGTCCACAATGATCGTTTTGGTGCAATTGCGAGCGTTTCCAATATCCTCGCAAAATACGAAATCAATATTGGGCATATGGAAGTATCCCGTAAAGAACAAGGAAAGCTAGCGTTAATGACCATCGAAGTTGACCAAAATATCGACAGTAAAATTTTAGACGAAATAGAACAGCTTCCTAACATCTTGAAAGTAACCAAAATAGTAGATTAATCGAAAAGCGGAAGCGCCTTCGGAACAAGCACAGCTTGTTCCTGCGAGGATTATTCTAAGGAGTTTTCCTTAGTGGTCAGGGGCGACAAGCATAAGACGAGCCGGCGGGAAGGTTGCTCTTTACCTTCCTGTCGGATTGGCTGTAGACCAAAGAGCCCCTAGGCGCTGGAGCTAGACAGTTTTCTAACTTCAATGTTGAAACTATCTATTGCCAATAACAACAAGGAGTGAAGTCATTTGTTTCGCAATGTAGCAGAATTAGTTGAACTCGCTATCAGTCAAAATAAAAAAATATCAGAAATTATGATTGAACAAGAAGTAACGGTAACAGGGAGATCAAAAGAAGAGATCATTGCTTTTATGGACCGCAATTTGACCGTTATGGAAGAAGCTGTCGAACGTGGAATAAAAGGAGTGAAATCCCATTCAGGATTAACGGGAGGGGATGCCGTTCTAATGCAGAATTATATTGAAAAAGGAAATTTTTTAACAGGTGAAACTGTCCTTGATGCCGTAAGTAAGGCAGTCGCTACAAATGAAGTGAATGCTGCAATGGGAACGATTTGTGCCACACCTACTGCCGGTTCAGCCGGTGTAGTTCCCGGAACATTGTTCGCACTGAAAAAAAAGCTTAATCCATCCAGAGAACAAATGGTATCATTTCTATTTACAGCGGGAGCTTTCGGATTTGTTGTCGCTAACAACGCTTCGATTTCGGGTGCTGCCGGGGGCTGTCAAGCAGAGGTCGGTTCCGCCTCGGGTATGGCTGCTGCGGCTATTGTTGAGATGGCAGGAGGAACACCTGAGCAATGTGCCGAAGCAATGGCAATTACCTTGAAAAATATGCTTGGTTTAGTATGTGATCCGGTTGCAGGACTTGTTGAAGTACCTTGTGTAAAAAGAAATGCGATGGGTGCGGCAAACGCCATGGTCGCAGCAGACATGGCCTTAGCAGGAATTACTAGCCGTATTCCCTGCGATGAAGTTATCGACGCCATGTTTAAAATAGGCCAATCCATGCCAACGGCACTTAAAGAAACAGCGCAGGGAGGGTTGGCGGCAACGCCGACAGGTCGTGAACTAGAAGCAAAGATCTTCGGTATTCCGCTAAAGAAAAGTGAATCCTAATCTTAACCAAACCATTCTTAATATAAAAGGTATTGGCGAGGAAACAGCGGAATCCTTCGCCGAAATGAACGTTTTTACAATTGAAGATTTATTGGAATATTTTCCATATCGTTATGAGGATTATCGTCTTCGCGATTTAGCGGACGTTTTGCATGAGGAGAAAGTTACCGTAGAAGGGAAGGTTCATAGTGAACCTTCTCTTGTCTATCATGGAAGAAAGAAATCAAGGTTAACAATCCGATTGCTTGTGGACCGGTATCTCATCAAGGTAGTTTTTTTTAACCAACCGTATTTGAAAAATAAAATCATCATGAATGAAACAATTACAGTTACAGGTAAATGGGATGCACACCGGCAAACGATTACGGCAAATGAAATGCAAGTAGGAACGAATGCGAAAGCTAAGGATTTTGAACCTGTTTATGCCTTGAAGGGAAAGCTCACCACGAAGGGCATCAGAAAATTTATGAATCTGGCATTTAAGCAATTTGGAAACTTGATTTCAGAAAATCTACCCGTAACGTTAACGAATAAATACAGGCTGTTAAATCGCCGCGATGCTCTTTTGGCGATGCATTTTCCGCAAAACTCCGAGGATCTAAAGCAAGCACGGCGGCGATTTGTTTATGAGGAATTTCTTTTGTTTCAATTAAAAATGCAAGCATTGCGGAAGTTTGAAAGAGAGCACTCACCCGGGCTCACACTTAACTATGATCTAATCAAATTAAAAAAGTTTATTGAAAGTCTTCCGTTTCCATTAACGAATGCTCAAAAACGGGTCGTTAATGAAATTTTAACAGAACTTAAATCGCCATACCGAATGAACCGTCTCCTGCAAGGGGATGTTGGTTCGGGAAAAACAGTAGTAGCTGCCATCGGATTATACGCAGGAGTTACAGCCGGTTTCCAAGGTGCGTTAATGGTCCCGACGGAAATTTTAGCGGAACAGCATGCCGAATCACTTAAAAGTTTACTTGATCCTTTTTCTATCAGGTGCGAATTATTAACCAGTTCTGTGAAAGGAAAACGAAGAAGGGAAATTCTTCAGGATTTAGCTGAAGGAAAGATTGATATTTTAATAGGGACACATGCTCTGATTCAAGATGAGGTTTCTTTTCAAAAATTAGGATTTGTCATTACTGATGAACAGCACCGTTTTGGTGTTGAGCAGCGGAGGGTACTGCGTGAAAAAGGTGAAAATCCTGATGTTCTATTTATGACAGCAACTCCTATTCCCCGAACACTCGCGATTACAGTTTTTGGCGAAATGGATGTTTCAATTATTGATGAAATGCCTGCAGGAAGAAAAGCCATTGAGACATATTGGGCTAAGCCTGAGATGCTTGAACGTGTCCTCACATTTGTGGAAAAAGAATTAGTAAAAGGACATCAAGCCTATGTTATTTGCCCATTAATCGAAGAATCAGAAAAGCTTGATGTACAAAATGCAATTGATGTGCACACTACACTTACACACTATTTTCAAAACCGCTATAACGTTGGACTCATGCATGGGCGATTAAGCTCAGACGAAAAGGACACTGTCATGAAGGCATTCAGTTCAAATGAAGTACAGGTCCTTGTTTCAACAACCGTTGTGGAGGTAGGGGTCAATGTTCCAAATGCGACGATGATGGTTATCTATGATGCCGAAAGATTCGGCCTATCTCAACTTCATCAGCTTCGCGGCCGTGTCGGAAGGGGCAGCGACCAATCTTTTTGTATCTTACTTGCCGCACCAAAGTCGGAAGTGGGGCAGGAACGAATGAAAATCATGACCGAAACTAACGATGGCTTTGTTTTAAGTGAAAAGGATTTAGAGCTAAGAGGTCCTGGGGATTTCTTTGGAAAAAAACAAAGCGGAATCCCTGAATTCAAAATTGCCGATATGGTTCATGATTACCGGGCGCTTGAAACGGCTCGGTCAGATGCGTCCATTTTGATCCAATCTCAAAGCTTTTGGACCTCACCTGATTATGTACACTTAAGAAATACGCTGGAGGAATCAGGAGTTTTAGAAGGGGAAAAGCTCGACTAACATGATTTTAGTAGGAAATTCCCTTTTCGGGAGGAAAACGGAATTTATTAAATACGATTTTAGAGAAAGCAGAGGGCGAGTTTTGAAAGTAAATCTTGCAATCTGCTTTTTCAAATTTTATACTACTATTAGTACCTAGTCATAAGATCTCGGACGGTGTGAGTTAATGATGAGAAGAAGAAAAAAAGACCGGCAGCAATTGTTAATGACTACAATTAAAGACAATCCCTTTATAACCGATGAAGAACTTGCGGAAAAATTTCAAGTGAGTGTTCAGACCATTCGCCTTGATCGATTAGAATTATCTATTCCGGAATTGCGCGAACGGATAAAACATGTTGCTGAGACGAGATTTGACGATGAAGTTCGCTCATTACCCATAGAAGAAGTGATCGGTGAAATTATTGATATAGATTTAGACCATAGTGCGATATCAATTTTTGACGTAAAAGAAGAGCATGTTTTTAAGCGGAACCAAATTGCCCGGGGGCATCATGTTTTTGCCCAGGCCAATTCTCTTGCAGTCGCCGTCATTAATGATGAATTAGCATTGACCGCAAAAGCGAATATTCAATTTAAACGTTCCGTAAACCAAAATGAGCGGGTCATTGCCAAAGCCAAGGTATTGAAAATAGATGAGGAAATTGGAAGAACGTTTGTTGAAGTCAACAGCTATGTGAATAATGAGCTTGTTTTTTTAGGAGAATTTGAAATGTACCGGTCGAAAAACAATTAAAGGATGAGGAAAATGAAACTAGCAATCGATGCAATGGGCGGTGACCACGCACCCAAGGAAATCGTAATTGGGGCAATGAAAGCCGTAGAAGCATTTCCTGATATACAGATCACCCTCGTCGGCGATGAAAATAAAATTAAAGAATGTTTAACGAAACATGATCGAATTACAATTTTACATACAACTGAGGTAATATTGGGAACAGATGAACCGGTAAGGGCGGTGCGTCGCAAAAAAAATGCATCGATGGTTCTTGCTGCACAGCAAGTAGCGGATGGTTCGGCAGATGCATGTATTTCAGCAGGTAATACGGGGGCATTAATGGCTGCAGGACTTTTTGTAGTAGGGAGAATTGAAGGTATCGATCGCCCCGCCCTTTCCCCTACACTTCCGACCATAGGCGGAGAGGGGTTTTTGCTGCTTGATGTAGGCGCAAATGCCGATGCGAAACCTGAACATATCCTGCAATATGCGATTATGGGTTCTATCTATAGTGAAAAAGTTAGAGGAATCAGTAATCCGAGAGTTGGCCTTTTAAATATTGGAACAGAGGAAAAAAAGGGTAATGAACTGACAAGGTTGTCATTTGACCTTCTAAAAAATGCCGATTTGAATTTTGTCGGTAATGTGGAAGCACGGGACTTGCTTGAAGGTGTAGCCGATGTTGTGGTAACCGACGGATTCACGGGCAATATGGTTTTGAAAACAATTGAAGGTACCGCACTTTCTATGTTTAAGATGCTAAAAACAGTTTTAACTAGCAGCCTCAAAAGTAAATTGGCTGCAGCGGTTTTGAAGCCGAATTTATATTCATTAAAGAATACCATGGATTATTCGGAGTATGGCGGTGCTGGTTTGTTTGGCTTAAAAGCTCCAGTCATTAAAGCCCACGGCTCTTCAAATGGACAAGCAATATTCAGTGCTATTCGGCAAACACGGGAAATGGTAGGAAAAGATGTTGTTACACAAATAAAAAAAACGGTGGAAGAATCCAAAACCTCTAAATTAGAACGCTAAAAGGAGTGCTGAAATGGGAAAGATAGCTTTTGTATTTCCAGGTCAAGGGTCACAAACGGTCGGAATGGGAAAAGATTTGGCTGAAAAGAATTCTGAGGTAATGATGTATTTTACGAAAGCAGACGAGGTGCTGAAAGATCAGCTAAGTAACGTCATTTTTGATGGACCGCAGGAAAAGCTTACTTTGACGGTAAATGCTCAGCCTGCTTTGCTGACGACTAGTATCGCGATTTTAGACTTATTCAAAAAATCCGGAGTAGAAGCAGATTTTGTGGCAGGTCATAGTCTCGGTGAATATACCGCCCTTGTGGCAGCCGGTTCACTAACCTTTGAAGAAGGGGTGTACGCAGTTAGAAAAAGAGGAGAGTTTATGGAGCGCGCCGTCCCGAATGGTGAAGGAACGATGGCGGCTGTTCTTGGCCTGGACCGCGACCGTCTTTCAACTGTTACAGCCGAAATTGATCAATCTGGTTTTCCAGTTTCTCTTGCTAATTTAAATTGCCCGGGTCAAATTGTTATTTCCGGTTCAAGGAAAGGTGTGGACCTGGCAGGGGAAAAAGCAAAAGAAGCAGGTGCGAAGAGAGTTATTCCATTAGAGGTAAGTGGACCATTCCACTCTTCCTTAATGAAACCGGCATCCGCCCAACTTCGGGAGGTATTGGATGGTTTGAAAATGCAGGATGCAATAATTCCAGTCGTGGCAAATGTAACGGCTGAACCGATGAGTACAGCCTCTGATATCAAGGAAAAATTAATTGAACAGCTTTATTCCCCGGTTTTATGGGAGGATTCTGTCCAAAAAATGATTGACCTCGGGGTAGATACGTTTATCGAGGTAGGTCCGGGTAAGGTACTTTCCGGTTTAATTAAAAAAATTAACCGTTCGGCAAAAACGTATTCCGTTTCGGATGAAGAAAGCGCTCAAGCAGTAATTGACGCGCTAAAGGAGGAAAGACTATGAATTTAGCAGGGAAAACAGCTCTTGTTACGGGTGCATCAAGAGGTATCGGCAGAGAAATAGCCTTGGAACTTGCAAGACAGGGAGCAAATGTAGCCGTCAATTTTGCCGGCAGTGAAGCAAAAGCAAATGAAGTAGTCGATGAAATAAAAGCCCTTGGTAGAGATGCATTTACCGTAAAGTGTGATGTTTCAAATTCAGAAGAAGTGAATGAAATGGTAAAAACAACCATTGATCGTTTTGGTAAACTTGATATTCTTGTTAATAATGCCGGAATAACAAAGGATAATTTATTAATGAGAATGAAGGAAGAAGAATGGGACGATGTCATTAATATTAATCTTAAAGGCGTATTCCTATGCACGAAAGCAGTGACAAGGCAAATGATGAAGCAACGCCTTGGCAGGATTATCAACATTGCTTCTATTGTTGGTGTCAGCGGCAATCCCGGCCAAGCGAACTATGTTGCAGCAAAAGCCGGCGTTATTGGCCTCACCAAAACGACGGCAAAAGAGCTTGCTTTACGCAATATTACGGTTAATGCGATCGCACCGGGCTTTATAACAACCGATATGACGGATAAATTAACTGAAGAAATAAAAGCAGAGATGTTAAAGCAGATACCTTTGGCCAGATTAGGAGAACCTAAAGATATTGCAAAAGTAACAGCTTTTCTTGCATCCGATGATTCAGCTTATATGACAGGACAGACCCTCCATATTGATGGCGGTATGGTAATGTAATTTTTTTATTAAATTTGCATTTATTATTTTAGGCAAATACTCTATAATAGCTTGAGGGGAGGTGAACAAGCATGGCAGATGTATTAGAACGTGTAACAAAAATCATCGTTGACCGTTTAGGAGTAGACGAGTCTCAAGTTACGCTTGAAGCTTCTTTTAAAGAGGATCTTGGCGCTGATTCCCTTGACGTAGTTGAACTAGTAATGGAATTAGAAGATGAGTTCGATATGGAAATTTCTGACGATGATGCTGAGAAAATCGGCACAGTTGGTGATGCTGTTAATTACATAAATAGCACGAAGTAATCGTTGGATTTACTCACAAAGCTCCGTTTTCAAACGGGGCTTTCTTCTGTAAAATAGAACTTGGCAGTTCAATATTGCTGCCAAGTTTCTTTGCGTTTTGACAGCAAGTTTTTTAAACTAAAGTAATGAAGTGTGTAAACTAAATGCAAGGTGGAGACTTTATGCGCAAAAATGGGAATGAAAAAGAATTGAACAATCGCGCAAAAGAAAATCAATTTAAAGATTTTCAACAATATATTGGCTTTTGTTTTGAAAATGAAAAATTATTAAAGCAAGCTTTTACCCATTCATCCTATGTGAATGAGCATCGCAGAAAGCCTTATGAAGATAATGAAAGGCTGGAATTTTTAGGAGATGCCGTACTCGAGCTTACCGTATCCCAATTTCTTTTTAAAAAATATCCAATGATGAGTGAAGGGGAATTGACAAAACTCCGGGCAGCGATTGTTTGTGAGCCGTCGTTAGTAACACTAGCCAATGAACTTTGTTTTGGAAAATTAATTCTGTTAGGAAAAGGGGAAGAAATGACCGGCGGAAGAGAGCGTCCGGCACTCCTTGCAGACGTTTTTGAAGCATTCATTGGAGCACTTTATTTGGATAAAGGAATTGAAAGTGTCATTGAATTTCTCGAGAAAGTGGTGTTTCCTAAAATTAATGCAGGTGCTTTTTCTCATGTGATGGATTTTAAAAGCCAACTGCAGGAATTAATTCAACGTGATGGGACAGGTGTGATTGAATATCGCGTTCTCCAAGAAAAAGGACCTGCTCATAATAAGGAATTTGTTTCCAGAGTCTTGTTAAATGAAGAACAATTGGGGATAGGTACAGGAAAATCCAAAAAAGAAGCGGAACAGCATGCAGCCCAGATGGCGTTGGAGGTACTAAAAGCAAAAACAACCTTATAACGACAATTTGAATGCTTAGGAGAAATCCCGGTCAGTAAAGGGAGGATAAGAAATGTTTTTAAAACGGTTGGACATCATTGGATTTAAATCTTTCGCTGATCGAATTGGAGTGGATTTTGTCCCTGGAGTAACAGCAGTGGTAGGTCCTAATGGAAGCGGTAAAAGCAATATTACCGATGCAATCCGCTGGGTATTAGGAGAGCAATCGGCTAAATCACTGCGAGGCTCCAAAATGGAGGATATCATTTTTGCGGGAAGTGATTCGAGAAAAGCTCTAAATTATGCTGAAGTTACCTTAACACTTGATAATCAGGATCAAGGATTATCAATTGATTACAATGAGGTAAGTGTGACCAGAAGAGTATCTCGCTCGGGTGAAAGTGAATTTTTAATTAATAAGCAGGCGTGCAGGCTTAAAGATATAATTGATTTATTTATGGATTCCGGCCTTGGAAGAGAAGCATTTTCGATTATCAGCCAAGGAAAGGTAGAAGAAATCTTAAACAGTAAAGCGGAGGACCGCAGAACAATTTTTGAAGAGGCTGCGGGGGTTTTAAAATATAAAAATCGTAAGAAAAAAGCCGAAGCAAAACTGATGGAAACACAGGAAAATTTAAACCGAGTTAATGATATTTTACATGAGCTTGAAGGCCAAGTAGAGCCCTTGAAAATTCAAAGTTCAATGGCAAAGGACTATTTAGAAAAAAAAGAAGAGCTGGAAAAAATAGAAGTTGCCTTAACGGTTTATGAAATTGAAGACCTACATCAAAAATGGGAAATGCTCACCAAGCAGCTTGGGGAACATCAGCAAGAGGAACTTACGCTTTCTGCCCGCCTGCAAAAAAAGGAAGCGCAAATCGAAGAAACCAGGGATCATCTTACCGCCTTGGACGAATCAATCTCCGATTTGCAAAATGTTCTCCTCCATGCAAGTGAAGAACTTGAAAAGCTGGAGGGGAGAAAAGAAGTTTTAAAGGAACGGAAAAAAAATGCCTCCCAAAATAAAGAGCAGCTGGAAAAAAACATTACTGACTTAACCGAAAAGTTAAGGACGCTAAAAAACAATCGTGAAACACAGGCGGAGTCTGTAAAAGCCCTTGGCGAACAAGCAAAAAAACTTCAGGCAATGTTAAAGGACAAGCAGGATAAACTGCTGCTATATACAGAAAATATTGATGAAAAAATTGATTCATTAAAAAGTGAGTACATTGAGCTTCTTAATGATCAAGCAGGTGCAAAAAATGAGCTGAAGTATATTGAACAACAGCTCGAAGCTCAGGGGAGAAAAAGCTCCCGCCTTGATGCCGAAAATGAAAAATTCATTCAAGACCGACAAATTGCACAAACAAAAAAGTTTGAAATCCAACAAGCTTTGGAAGAGATTCAAAAGAAACTGGCCGATCAAGTGGTAGCATTTCGCGAACAACAGCGTAACTTTGAATCATTGAAAACCAATTATGAAAAACAAGAAAAGACTTTATACCAAGCTTATCAAATTCTTCAACAGGCGAAGTCAAGAAAAGAAATGCTTGAAGAGCTGGAAGAGGATTATTCCGGTTTCTTTCAGGGAGTAAAAGAAGTTCTTAAGGCCCGCGGGAAAAATCTAAATGGGATTGAGGGGGCTGTTGCGGAACTCGTGGCCGTTCCGAAAGAGTACGAGACAGCTCTTGAAACAGCCTTTGGAGGAGCTCTGCAGCATATTGTCGTTGATACAGAGCAGAATGCTCGAGTGGCAATTCAATATTTAAAGCAGAATTCATATGGCCGGGCCACTTTTTTACCCTTAAGTGTGATTAAAGGCAGACCGTTATCTTCAGCACAATTATCATCCATCCAGAACCATCCGTCATTAATAGGTCCTGCGGTTAGCCTTGTTAAGTTTGAGCAAAAGTATGCAGAGGTCATGAATAACCTATTGGGCAATGTAGTAATAACGAAGGACCTTAAGGGTGCAAATGAATTGGCGAAGATTCTCCAATATCGCGTACGTTTGGTTACGATCGATGGTGACATCGTTAACCCCGGCGGATCAATGACAGGTGGAGCCGTTAAGCAAAAAACTTCTTCACTCTTAACACGAAAAGGTGAGCTTGAAGATTTAAAAGAAAAACTGGTTTTCATGAATGACAAAACAGTTAGTTTAGAAGCAACCGTTAAAACATTAAAAGAAGATATTCAAAAGGATCAATTCCAGCTGGAAGACATGCGAAAAGACGGAGAAGAATTAAGATTAGCGGAACAGTCATTAAAAGGAGATCTTCTTCATGCAGAGCTCGAAGAAAAGAATATTAATGACCGTTTAGCAATTTATGATCTGGAGAAGGGACAATTTACCGAAGATCAAGAGACATTATTGAAAAGAAAACAAGAATTGTCCAAGGCAATGGAAACCTATATCGCGGATATTGCTGCTTTGGATGATCAAATTGTGAAGCTAACACAACAAAAGACAAGTGATTTGACATCGAAAGAAACACTTACAAATGAAATAAGTGATTTAAAGGTAGAGTTTGCATCAAAAAATGAACAGTTTTTAAATTCGAAAGAACGGTTAGCCTTGATAAAAGATGACTTGGTAGAAAGTGAACATAGGCTTACGATTTACACGGAAGATCTGCAATTGTTATCATCTGAAATGACGAATAGTTCATCGGGCGAAGAACAATTAGATGCGGCTGCCAAGCGAAAGCAGCAGGATAAAGAAGAAACAATTAAACTTATTTCTTCAAGAAGACAGGAACGCCTGGAGCTTCAAACGGTCCTTGAAGATTCAGAAATAGAAGCAAAAGAATTAAAGCGGCTTCATAAGGGTATGGTCGAGGTTCTAAAGGATGAAGATGTGAAGATTAACCGCCTGGATGTGGAGCTTGAAAATCGCCTTGCCCATCTTCGGGAAGAGTATTTATTATCGTTTGAAGGTGCAAAAGAGCAATTTCCATTAACGATTCCGGTAGATGAAGCTCGTAAAAAGGTAAAACTAATAAAATTAGCAATTGATGAGCTCGGAAATGTTAATCTTGGAGCAATTGAAGAGTATGATCGTGTTTTCGAGCGCTATGAGTTTTTAAATGAACAACGAACTGATCTTCAGGAAGCTAAAGATACCCTTTTTCAAGTTATTGAAGAGATGGATGAAGAAATGAAGAAACGTTTTCAACAAACGTTTGAAGGAATTCGCGAACACTTTGCACCGGTTTTTCGCGCTCTTTTTGGCGGCGGCAGAGCAGACCTTAGGCTTACGGAACCAGTGGATTTATTGAATACCGGTGTTGAAATTGTTGCGCAGCCCCCCGGAAAAAAGCTTCAAAATTTAGGGCTTTTATCAGGAGGGGAGCGGGCACTGACGGCAATTGCCCTGCTTTTTTCAATTTTAAAAGTACGTCCTGTCCCCTTCTGTATCCTTGATGAGGTGGAAGCGGCACTTGATGAAGCAAATGTCCATCGGTTCAGCCAATATTTAAAACGATATAGCACTGAAACTCAGTTTATCGTCATTACCCATCGAAAAGGAACGATGGAGGAGGCAGATGTGCTTTACGGAGTAACCATGCAGGAATCCGGTGTCTCTAAACTGGTATCTGTTCGATTAGAAGATACAAAGGAGCTTGTTGAATCTTAAAGAAGGAAGTGAAAAAATGAGCTTTTTTAAAAAATTAAAAGAAAAGATCACAAAACAAACGGATACGGTCACGGAAAAATTTAAGGAAGGTTTAACCAAAACAAGGAATAACTTTTCCGGGAAGGTAAACGATCTTGTTGCCAGGTACCGTAAAGTCGATGAAGATTTTTTTGAAGAATTGGAAGAAATTTTAATCCAAGCAGATGTCGGCTTTGATACTGTGATGAAGTTGATTGATGAGTTAAAAATGGAAGTGAAGCGCCGCAATATCCAAGACCCCGTGGAAGTCCAAAGTGTCATTTCCGAGAAGCTTGTCGAAATTTACAACACAGGCGGTGAACAATCCTCAAAATTGAATTTTCAAGCGGATGGACTGACAGTAATTTTATTTGTCGGGGTAAATGGTGTAGGCAAAACAACAACTATCGGGAAGCTCGGTCATAAATTTAAGAGTGAAGGGAAAAAAGTGCTAATGGCGGCAGGGGACACTTTCCGTGCCGGTGCGATCGAGCAGTTGGAAGTTTGGGGAGAAAGAGTGGGTGTCGATGTCATTAAGCAGGCTGAAGGGTCTGATCCCGCAGCTGTAATGTATGATGCGATTCAAGCTGCAAAATCGCGGAAAGCAGATATATTATTATGCGATACAGCCGGTCGTCTGCAAAATAAAGTGAACCTGATGAAAGAGCTCGAAAAAGTGAAGCGGGTAATTGAAAGAGAAATTCCCGGTGCACCGCATGAAGTGCTGCTGGTCCTTGATGCAACAACCGGTCAAAATGCGCTAATCCAGGCAAAGACTTTTAAAGAGGTAACAAATGTTAGTGGTATTGTTCTTTCTAAGTTAGATGGAACAGCAAAGGGCGGAATTGTACTTGCCATTCGCAATGAATTAAACATCCCGGTAAAATTCGTCGGTTTGGGTGAAAAAATGGACGATCTTCAAGAATTTGATGCTGAAAAATATGTTTATGGGTTATTTGCAGACCAAGTGGAAAAATCTGAATAAAGAATGATTGAAAAGCAGTATTCTTTATAAATACTGCTTTTCATTTTACGAAGAATTGGGAATCTATAAAAATATCTTCTCCGTAAATCTTTAAAGTTTTTAAACTCTTAACATGTAAAGACATATTCTTGACAGACCGAGTCTGACTGTGTAAACTACATTTGTAAAGGCTTTTCACTTAACACAAGGAGGGATTAGCATGCTTGAAAAGACGACACGAATGAATTATCTTTATGATTTTTACTATTCGTTGTTAACGCCAAAGCAGCAAAGCTATATGTCTCTCTATTATTTAGATGATTACTCTCTTGGAGAAATTGCTGAAGAATACGATGTTAGCCGCCAAGCCGTATATGATAATATAAAGCGTACGGAAGCAATGCTGGAGGAATATGAGGAGAAACTGTTATTATTCCGGAAATTTCAAGAGCGCAGCAAGCTTTTAAAGCATTTCAAAGAAATGCTTAATGAGGAACATCCTTCAAAGCAGGCAATGCTAATTGCAATTGCCGAGCTTGAGAAACTTGATTAGGAGGCGGCATGAATGGCATTTGAAGGATTAGCCGACCGACTGCAGAATACAATCCAAAAAATCCGTGGAAAAGGGAAAGTATCGGAAGCGGATGTAAAAGAAATGATGCGTGAAGTCCGACTTGCACTACTCGAAGCAGACGTAAATTTCAAAGTTGTAAAAGATTTTGTTAAAAAAGTTAGTGACCGCTCTGTAGGCCAGGAAGTGCTGAAAAGCTTAAGCCCCGGTCAGCAAATCATTAAAATTGTTAATGAAGAACTGACTGAATTAATGGGGGGCGAGCAAAGTAAAATTGCTGCCTCTAACAGGCCGCCTACAGTCATTATGATGGTTGGATTACAGGGAGCCGGTAAAACGACAACGACCGGTAAACTTGCCAACCTGCTTCGAAAAAAGTATAACCGCAAACCGTTACTTGTTGCTGCAGATATTTACCGCCCAGCGGCCATCAAGCAGCTTCAAACACTTGGGAAACAACTTGATATGCCGGTTTTCGCGCTGGGAGATCAAGTGAGCCCGGTGGAAATTGCGAAGCAAGCGATTGCCAAAGCGAAAGAAGAGCACCATGATTATGTGCTGATTGATACGGCGGGACGACTTCATGTTGATGAAGCTTTAATGGACGAGCTAAAGGACATTAAAGAATTAACAAAACCCGATGAAATTTTTCTTGTTGTCGATGCCATGACAGGTCAAGATGCTGTGAATGTAGCGCAAAGCTTTAATGAACAACTTGGATTAACTGGAGTTGTGTTAACTAAGCTTGACGGTGACACTCGTGGCGGAGCTGCTCTATCGATTCGTGCTGTCACTCAAACCCCTATTAAATTCGTTGGTCTTGGCGAGAAAATGGATGCTCTTGAGCCGTTTCATCCTGAGAGGATGGCTTCCAGAATCCTTGGCATGGGTGATGTGCTGACACTTATTGAAAAAGCACAGGCTAATGTTGATGAACAAAAGGCGAAAGAGCTGGAGCAGAAAATGCGGACAGCCACATTTACGCTTGACGACTTTTTAGATCAGCTTGGGCAAGTTCGCAAAATGGGTCCACTTGATGAATTATTAAAAATGATGCCCGGTGCAAACAAAATCAAAGGTTTGAATAATTTGCAAATCGATGAAAAGCAAATAGCTCATGTTGAGGCGATCATCAGGTCGATGACCAAAGAAGAAAAAAGTCATCCCGAAATCATGAATTCAAACCGCAAACGACGGATCGCCAAAGGAAGCGGACGTACTGTCCCTGAAGTAAACCGCTTGTTGAAGCAGTTTGAAGATATGAAAAAGATGATGAAGCAAATGTCAGGAATGCAGCAAAAAGGAAAGAAAAAAGGCGGATTTAAATTTCCGTTTAAACCATTCTAATTCCTGTAAAGAAAAAAGACTTTACAAACATATTAACATTCTGGTAATATAATTTATTGTGTTAGACTATTCGGAGGTGCTTATTTAAAATGGCAGTAAAAATTCGTTTAAAACGTATGGGAGCTAAAAAAACTCCTTTCTATCGTATTGTAGTAGCAGATTCTCGTTCACCACGTGATGGACGTTATATTGAGATTGTTGGAACATACAATCCAGTTACACAACCAGCTAAAGTTGAAATCAACGAAGAATTAGTTCTTAAATGGTTACAAGACGGTGCTAAACCATCTGATACAGTTCGTAACCTGTTCTCAAACCAAGGCATCATGGAAAAATTCCATAATGCTAAATTAAGCAAGTAATCGAAGTCGACGATGAAACAATTAATCGAAACGATTGTTAAGCCCCTTGTTGATTTTCCGGAAGACGTTCATGTGGATGTCGTCGAAGATGACAACCGGGTAACCTATCAGCTTTCTGTCAACAAGACGGATATGGGAAAAGTGATTGGTAAGCAGGGGCGCGTTGCAAAGGCCATTAGAACTGTTGTTTATGCAGCAGGATCATCACAACAAAAGAAAATTTTTCTAGAAATTGGTGAATAGCTTTTTGCATCTAGATGAAGGGAGGGGTAAAAACCCTCCCTTTTTGCTCATTCAAAAAAGATAAAATCTTAGAATGGATGAAGGTGGCAGAGGAATGCAACTAATTCAAACTGTTGTGGTAAAGCAGATTTTAACGGAAACCAGCAAACAAAAACTACTTGAAAAATATTTTGCCCGGAAGCTGCAAATGCAAAAAGAATACGAACAACTACAATTTGAATTAAAGAAACTTGAAAAAACGAAAAAGTTTCAACCAAGTGCACTAAAGAAACACTTTGAAAAAGAAATTCAAAAGCGATATGAAAAAGAAAAGCTCCTTGAGTTTCAAATTGAACAACTACATATGCTACCATTAGGCAGTGAATTAAAGGAAAAAGATGTACAAGCCCTTATTGAAATAAAGGTTGGAGACATATGGGATGAACGTATGGGACAACCGACAATTATTATAAGGGATGGCGTCATTGAAGAAATACGATAGAGGTGAAAAACGAGATGGAAAAATGGTTTAATGTCGGGAAGATCGTCAATACCCACGGGATAAGAGGTGAAGTTCGGGTTATCTCTCGGACCGATTTCCCTGAGGAGCGTTATAAGGTCGGGAATGTTTTGAATTTATTTTTACCGAAATCGAATACACCGATTGAATTAACAATCAAAAACCATCGTAGTCATAAGAATTTTGAGTTGCTTACTTTTGAAGGGTTAGAAAACATCAATGATGTTGAAAAGTTTCGCGATGGTATTCTGAAGGTTCCGGAATCACAACTCGGTGATTTGGAAGAAGACGAATTCTATTTTCACGAAATTATCGGCTGTCATGTTGTAACAGTAAATGGAGAAGAGATCGGTAAAATTACTGAAATTCTTACTCCGGGTGCTAATGATGTTTGGGTGGTAAAAGGCAAGGGTGGTAAAGAATTGTTGATCCCTTATATCCATGACGTGGTTAAAAAAGTAGATGTAAAAGAAAAAGTCATTGTTATCGACCCAATGGAAGGGTTATTTTAATGATGAAGATTGATGTTCTTACGCTTTTCCCGGAAATGTTTACCGGTGTTTTCGGGCAATCCATATTGCAAAAGGCAGCTGAAAAATCAGCTGTCCAATATAATGTTGTCAATTTTCGCGACTATGCTGATAACAAACATAATTCCGTCGATGATTACCCATATGGGGGCGGTGCAGGAATGGTGCTAAAGCCACAGCCGATTTTCGATGCTGTTGCTACGCTAAAGGAAAATACGGACAGCAAAAATACAAAGGTAATTCTTCTTTGTCCGCAAGGAGAACGTTATGACCAGAGGAAAGCCGAAGAATTGGCCAGGGAAGATCATTTAATCTTTATTTGCGGGCATTATGAAGGCTATGATGAGAGAATTCGTGAACATGTGGTCACAGATGAAATCTCTATCGGTGACTATGTTTTAACGGGAGGAGAGCTCGGGGCAATGGTCGTAATCGATAGTGTGGTTCGGCTCTTGCCTGAAGTGTTGGGCAATCAGGAGTCACATATGAAGGACTCATTTAGCACAGGTTTGCTTGAACACCCGCACTACACAAGACCTGCCGATTTTCGCGGAATGAAGGTCCCGGACATCCTATTATCAGGTAATCATAAATTAATCGAAGAGTGGCGTAACAAAGAGGCACTGCGTCGCACGCTTCTTCGCCGTCCGGATTTATTAGATAATATGGAATTGACTGCAGAGCAGGAAAAATGGTTACAAGAAGTGAAAAAAGAATACAAGTAATGATTGCACAGGTCTTTCATTTATGTTAAGATACTTCTTGTGACTTAAGATGAATTAAATTCGGACAGAGTCTTATAACGATGTTCCGCTGCAATGGAAATGTAGATAGATATGCATGAGCGTCTGTTGGAAGGAGTTGAAAACGATGCAAAAATTGATTGAAGAAATCACAAAAGAACAACTTCGCACTGATCTTCCAGCTTTTCGTCCTGGTGATACTGTACGTGTACACGTTAAAGTTATCGAGGGTACTCGTGAGCGGATTCAGTTATTCGAAGGTGTTGTGATTAAGCGTCGTGGTGGTGGAATTAGCGAAACTTTCACAGTTCGTAAAGTTTCTTACGGTGTAGGCGTTGAGCGTACATTCCCGGTTCACACACCAAAAATTGCGAAGCTTGAAGTAATCCGCCGCGGTAAAGTCCGCCGTGCTAAGCTTTACTACTTGCGTAAACTTCGCGGTAAAAAAGCAAGAATTAAAGAGATTCGATAATATGAAAAGTAAGGAGCTTGCTTGTGAGCAGGCTCTTTTTTCATACATATCTTTTCCTCCTTATGTAAAAATAATGTTAGTGGGCTAAACCAAATTGTTTCTGATTTTTAAACAAACGATTAAAGTTTGATTAAAAACTTTATCCCATCGTGTTAAATGTACTGAAGTTATGTAAAATAGGCTTTATAAAACATTTTTTTGCAGAGATTGGTGGGGACTATAGAATGACTAAAAAGAAAAATGAACTATGGGAATGGACGAAGGCCCTTTTAATTGCTGTTTTGCTTGCAGGGGTTATTCGCTACGTTCTTTTTGCTCCAATTGTGGTAGATGGGTTGTCGATGATGCCGACCTTACACGATCAGGATAGAATGATTGTTAATAAACTGGCCTATAAAGTAGGACAGCCAAAGCGCTTTGATATCATTGTCTTTCATGCACCGGAAAATAAAGATTACATAAAAAGGGTAATTGGTCTTCCAGGTGACCGAATTGAGTATAAAAATGATACGTTATATGTAAATGGAAAAGCGTATAAAGAACCATATTTGGATGAATATAAGAAACAGGTAGAGGACGGACCATTAACAGACCCATTTACCTTAAAGGAAAAAATTGGCCGTGAAACAGTACCGCCGGGGGAATTGTTTGTCATGGGAGATAATCGCCGCTTTAGTAAAGACAGCCGTCATATCGGGGCGATTCCGATGAGCAAGGTAATCGGTAAAGCAAGTATTGTTTATTGGCCTTTAAAAGACGTACATATCGAATCAGTGAAATAGAGATTGGGAGGTGGCAGCTTTGACGATCCAGTGGTTTCCAGGCCATATGGCCAAGGCTCGCAGAGAGGTCACAGAAAAATTAAAGCTTGTAGATATAATTTTTGAATTGGTCGATGCAAGAATACCATATTCTTCACGAAATCCAATGATTGATGAAATAATTCAGCATAAACCAAGATTGGTTTTATTAAATAAAGCGGATATGGCGGATAAAGAGGCAACAAGGGAATGGATCGCCTTCTTTGCGGAAAAAGGGATTAGGGCACTTGCTATTAATTCTCAAGCAGGAGAAGGAATGCGGGACATTGCCCAAGCTTCACAAGAAATTTTGAAGGAAAAGTTTGACCGTTTAAAGGCTAAAGGGGTAAAACCGAGAGCGATTCGAGCCATGATTGTCGGAATCCCAAATGCAGGCAAATCGACGCTTATTAATAGGCTCGCTAAGAAAAATATCGCAAGAACCGGCAATACTCCGGGGGTAACAAAATCACAGCAATGGATTAAAGTTGCCAAAGAGATGGAATTATTGGATACTCCAGGGATATTATGGCCTAAGTTTGAAGATCAAGAAGTTGGGATGAAACTGGCGATTACAGGTGCGATTAAAGACACGTTATTAAATCTGCAGGATCTTACCGTCTATTCATTAAGGTTTTTGGAGGATACGTACCCTGACCGCTTAAAGGACCGCTATCAATTTGATTCTCTTCCTGAAGATGTGGTCGAATTATTTGACCATATCGGTAAGCTGCGAGGCTGCTTAATGGGCGGAGGGCTCGTGGATTATGATAAGGTGGCGGAATTGGTCATTCGAGAAATAAGATCTGAAAAATTCGGACCTCTATCATTTGAGAGGCCCGGAGATTTATCGATGCATGAAAATGAGGAATTGGAATAACGGCTCTCCATTTGGAGAGCTTTATTTATCTATGTAATAAGACAAACGGGTGAGTGAGATGAAAAGACTATCTATTGAACAAATTGAAAAGCAACTGGAGAGTATTTTTGATGAAAAGGATCCATTCTTATTAGAGCTTGGAAAGGACGAACGAAAAGGTGTCCAAAACAAGTTAGTCAAATGGAGAAAGCAAAGGGAACAGGAAAAAATCCTCCAAGCAAAATTTAATGAGATGAATTTTTTTGAGAGAAAATATCGTAAAATGGGCTATCAGCATATTGCGGGTGTGGATGAAGTTGGCCGGGGACCTCTCGCAGGACCTGTTGTAGCTGCTGCGGTTATTTTACCTGAGGATTTTTTCTTGGCGGGAATAGACGATTCTAAAAAGCTTTCTGAAAAAAAAAGACTGGAATACGACAAGGCTATTCGAAAAGAAGCTCTCGCCCTCAGTGTGTCAATGATTCATGCCAATGAGATTGATGAAATAAATATTTATGAAGCAACAAAAAAAGCGATGAAGAACGCGATAGTCTCGCTTTCACTTACACCGGATTTTTTGCTGATCGATGCAATGAAGTTAGATACCCCATATCCTACAGATTCCATTATAAAAGGGGATGCAAAAAGCATTTCCATTGCTGCTGCTTCCATTGTTGCGAAGGTTGCAAGGGATCAACTTATGAAGGAACTATCCACTTGTTACCCTGCTTACGGCTTTCAGCAAAACATGGGCTATGGAACAAAAGAGCATATTTTTGCCCTCGAGCAGCATGGAATAACTCCCTATCACCGCAAAAGTTTTGCTCCGGTTAAAGATCTTCTTATAGGCAACTTATGGAATTTTGGTAGAAATTAACAAAACAGGCTTTTTGCCTGTTTTTTATTTTTTTAAGAAAATAAAATGCAGTAAAATTAATGCTAAAGTCTTTTAAATACACCCGCACTAACGTGATTTAATTATTCTGAATTTAAAGATTAATACAGTTCCTTTTCATAATGGTGGACAAGGTATGTGTCATTATATAAAATGAAAACGGAGTCAATTTTTTGAAGAGTTTGATAGGAGGATGGGAAATGAATATCCATGAGTATCAAGGAAAAGAGATCCTCAGAAAATATGGGGTTACAGTTCCAAATGGAAAAGTGGCATTCACGGTTGAAGAAGCTGTAGAAGCTGCTAAAGAACTAGGTACACAAGTATGTGTTGTAAAGGCGCAAATCCATGCAGGCGGACGGGGGAAAGCCGGTGGTGTTAAAGTTGCCAAGAACCTTGATGAAGTTCGTACATATGCTAACGAAATCTTAGGGAAAACATTAGTAACACATCAAACAGGTCCTGAAGGTAAAGAAGTAAAACGTCTGCTAATCGAAGAAGGCTGCGACATTAAAAAAGAATATTATGTTGGGTTAGTATTAGACCGTGCCACTTCTCGCGTTGTGTTAATGGCTTCTGAAGAAGGCGGAACCGAAATAGAAGAAGTTGCCGCAAAAACACCTGAGAAAATTTTTAAAGAAGAAATTGATCCGGTGATTGGCCTGCAGCCATTCCAAGCACGCCGAATTGCATTTAATATCAATATTCCAAAAGAATTAGTTAATCAAGCAGTAAAATTTATGACGGCATTATATAATGCATACATCGATAAGGATTGCTCTATCGCTGAAATTAACCCGCTTGTCGTTACTGGAGATGGGAAAGTAATGGCGTTGGATGCAAAATTAAACTTTGACTCCAATGCTTTATATCGTCAAAAAGACGTACTGGCGTATCGTGATCTTGAAGAAGAAGATGCAAAAGAAATCGAAGCATCTAAATATGATCTAAGTTATATTTCTTTGGATGGAAACATTGGCTGTATGGTTAATGGTGCCGGACTTGCTATGGCTACGATGGACATCGTAAAACACTATGGCGGAGACCCTGCAAACTTCCTTGATGTTGGGGGCGGTGCTACAGCTGAAAAGGTTACTGAAGCATTTAAAATTATCCTTTCTGATCCTAATGTAAAGGGTATTTTTGTCAATATCTTTGGCGGAATCATGAAGTGTGATGTTATAGCTGAGGGCGTAGTAGAAGCTGCTAAGCAGGTTGGACTAAGTGTTCCACTTGTCGTTCGTTTAGAAGGAACGAATGTTGACTTAGGTAAGAAAATCCTTGCTGAATCAACTCTTAACATTATTGCTGCTGAATCCATGGCTGATGGTGCACAAAAAATCGTTTCATTAGTGAAATAGGATCATAAGAAAGGGGAATTAACGTGAGCGTTTTTATTAATAAAGATACGAAGGTTATTGTTCAAGGGATAACAGGTTCGACTGCCCTTTTTCATACAAAACAAATGCTGGAATACGGTACCCAAATCGTTGCAGGAACTACTCCAGGTAAAGGTGGTATGGAAGTAGAAGGTGTACCTGTTTATAACACAGTTAAAGAAGCTGTTGAAGCAACAGGTGCTAACGCTTCGGTTATCTATGTACCTGCACCATTTGCAGCTGATGCGATCATTGAAGCTGTTGATGCAGAATTGGATCTTGCTATTTGTATTACTGAGCATATCCCGGTATTGGATATGGTAAAAGTAAAACGATACATGGAAGGTAAAAAGACTCGTCTTGTTGGTCCTAACTGTCCAGGTGTTATTACTCCGGATGAATGTAAAATCGGAATTATGCCCGGTTACATTCATACAAAAGGCCATGTAGGTGTTGTTTCCCGTTCCGGAACATTAACCTATGAGGCTGTTCATCAATTAACACAGGCCGGAATCGGTCAAACTACGGCTGTCGGTATCGGAGGAGACCCTGTTAACGGTACGAACTTTATTGATGTACTTAAGGCATTTAATGAAGATCCCGAAACATATGCGGTTATCATGATTGGTGAAATCGGCGGAACAGCAGAAGAAGAAGCTGCTGAATGGGTAAAAGCAAATATGACAAAACCTGTTGTCGGCTTTATCGGCGGACGTACTGCACCTCCAGGAAAGCGTATGGGGCATGCCGGTGCCATTATTTCCGGAGGAAAAGGAACAGCAGATGAAAAAATCCGCGTTATGAACGAATGTGGTATTAAAGTAGCTGACACTCCATCTGTTATGGGTGAAACATTAATTGAAGTATTAAAAGAACAAGGCTTATATGAAAAGTGTAAAACACACTAGAAAAGCGGAAGCGACTTCGGAACAAGCACAGCTTGTTCCTGTGAGGGCTAGACGCTGGAGTTGGACAGTTCTCAAAGTTTAAATTACTTCTTAGAATTGTGAACAGATAGTCCCTCGTAGTATGAGGGGCTATTTCTTCATATTTTAGAAAAATAAAAAAGGAGAATTTATATGGATGACTTTAAAGAAAAGCTTATTTCCTTGCTTCATTATCCAAATATCACATGGAATAGCGTTTTTCAAATATTAAAAAAAGACCCGACTCTCCAAACACTGAATCCGCAATTATTACAACAGAATTTCCTGCTCTCACCTAAAAACATTTTTATCACTTCTTCGAACTCTTCGATCATAAACCTTCAGTCCGAAATCATTCATGAACAAATCCGTCAATATAAAACTAACGACATAGCAGTGATTTCATTTTTTGATAAAGAATATCCTGTTGCTTTAAAAGAAATATATCAGCCACCATGGGCTTTGTTTGCAAAAGGTGACCTCTCTTTACTTGAAAAAAAACCAAAGCTAGCCGTAGTCGGTTCACGGCAAGCTACACAATATGGAAAAAATGCCATTCGTCTCATTTTCCCCGGATTGATTGAAAAAGGAGTACTAATTGTTAGCGGATTAGCTAAGGGAATTGATGCATTGGCACATGAATATGCGATTAAAAATGGTGGAAAAACGATTGCTGTTATTGCAGGTGGTTTGTACCATATATATCCAAAAGAAAATAGGGACCTGGCATTAGAAATGATGAAAACCCAGCTAATTCTTTCAGAATATCCCCCGGATACAAAGCCTCTTAAATGGCACTTCCCAGCCCGAAATCGTATAATAAGCGGTCTTTCAAATGGCACTTTTATAATTGAAGCAAAAAGAAAAAGCGGATCCCTGATTACAGCAAACTTTGCGGTTAATGAGGGAAGAGATGTTTTTTCACTGCCGGGCAGTATTTTAAACCCTTTTTCGACAGGGACGAATGAATTAATCCAGCAGGGAGCAAAGTTAGTTATGAGAGCAGAGGATATTTTAGAAGAAATTAGATTATAAATAAGGTTAAATAAAATTATTCAGATGCTAAGTGTTCTGTTTATCGGAAAAAAATTAGAAAAAATCTTTAAGTTTGCAGGTTTTTTTTGAATAAATGGGGAATTTAGCTAAAAAAGGTTGAAATTATTTCTAATATGTTATACATTTTCCATCAGATATTCGAAAAAACTGGTTTTCAATCTATATTGTCAGATAAATTATTATTTAATAGTTGTAAACGATTACATCAAAATGCATGTTCATTGACAATATCAGGTGATTTATTCAATAATAATTGATATTTTATGAATAAATAATGCATAACTTTGTTAGAAAGATAGTTAGGTAAAAATAATTTTTATAAGGAAACTTTGGGATAAGGCATTTTTGTAAAGTATTTTCTCCTGTCCAAATTGAATAAATTGGAATTTAGGAAAACTTCTCAAATTGTAAGCATCTTAGAAACAGGCATTTGCCGGTTCGGGGCGCTTCCACACTTCTTATACCCTCTTAAGGAGGATTTTGAATGTCAGATTTTCTTGTTATCGTAGAATCGCCGGCAAAAGCGAAAACGATAGAACGTTATCTAGGGAATAAATATAAAGTCAAAGCATCCATGGGACATGTACGTGATTTACCCAGAAGCCAAATGGGTGTCAATGTAGAAAATAGCTTTGAACCAAAATATATTACGATTCGCGGAAAAGGGCCGGTTTTAAAGGAATTAAAAACGGCAGCAAAAAAGGCAAAAAAAATCTATCTGGCGGCTGACCCGGATCGTGAAGGGGAAGCAATTGCTTGGCACTTGGCCCATAGTCTTGATGTTGATATTACTTCCGATTGCCGTGTTGTGTTCAATGAAATTACGAAGGATGCGATAAAAGAATCTTTTAAACACCCGCGACCAATAAATATGGACCTTGTGGATGCTCAGCAGGCCCGGAGGATTCTCGACCGTCTAGTAGGCTACAATATCAGCCCGTTACTTTGGAAAAAAGTAAAGAAAGGGTTAAGTGCAGGACGTGTACAATCTGTTGCAGTCCGTTTAATCATTGACCGTGAAAAAGAAATTCAAGCTTTTATACCGGAAGAGTATTGGACAATTGAAGGAGATTTTTTAAAGGGGAAAGATCATTTTAGCGGGATGTTTCATTCCTTAGCCGAAAAAGAAAAAACGGAACTTAAGTCCGAGCAAGATGTCGAAAATATTTTAAAACAAATGGATGGAAATAAGTTCAAAGTCGTTTCTGTTACGAAAAAAGAACGAAAAAGATATCCTGCCCCTGCGTTTATCACCTCTTCCTTGCAGCAGGAAGCAGCGAGAAAGCTTAATTTTCGAGCTAAGAAAACGATGATGCTGGCTCAGCAGTTGTATGAAGGTATAGAACTTGGAGCACAAGGTACGGTTGGTCTTATCACCTATATGAGAACAGATTCAACAAGGATCTCTGAAGTTGCTCAAGTAGAGGCTGCGGATTATATCCGATCTGAATACGGTGAAAATTATTTAAAAGAAGAACAACGAAAAGAAAAGAAACAATCAAATGCACAGGATGCGCACGAAGCGATTCGGCCAACCAGCACATTACGGGATCCAAATAGTTTGAAGGAGTTTTTGTCCAGAGACCAATTCCGCTTATACAAATTAATATGGGAAAGGTTTTTAGCCAGTCAAATGGCACAGGCAGTTATGGATACGATGAGTGTTGATTTGCAGAACGGTGCTGTCATTTTCCGGGCAACAGGCTCAAAAGTTAAATTTCCGGGTTTTATGAAGCTCTATGTGGAAGGAACTGACGATCAGGTTGAAGAAAGAGATAAAATGCTTCCTGATTTAAAGGAAGGGGATGAAGTGTTTAAGAAGGATATCGATCCGAAACAGCACTTTACACAACCGCCGCCAAGGTATACCGAAGCAAGACTTGTGAAGACACTGGAAGAATTGGGAATTGGGCGTCCATCTACCTATGCTCCGACATTGGACACAATTCAAAAGCGCGGGTATGTCGCTCTTGATAACAAACGCTTTATTCCAACTGAACTGGGCGAGATTGTTCTTGAATTAATATTAGAATTCTTTCCCGATATTCTTGATGTGGAATTTACTGCAAAAATGGAGCAAGGGTTGGATAATATTGAAGATGGAAAAGTTCGCTGGGTCGAAATTATCGACGGCTTCTACCAAGACTTTGAAACTCATCTAGAGAAGGCTGAAAAAGAAATGCAGTCAGTAGAAATTAAGGATGAACCTGCGGGCGAGGATTGTGAACAATGTGGAAACCCAATGGTATTTAAAATGGGTAGATACGGCAAATTCATGGCCTGCAGCAATTTCCCCGATTGCCGGAACACAAAACCTATTGTTAAAGAAATCGGGGTGACTTGTCCAAAATGTAAAGAAGGACAGATCATTGAGCGGAAAAGTAAGAAAAAGAGATTGTTTTATGGCTGCGACAAATTTCCCGGCTGCGATTTTATTTCCTGGGATAAGCCATTACCAAGAAGCTGTCCTAAATGTGAAGGGCTTCTTGTAGAAAAGAAATTGAAAAAAGGCGTTCAAGTACAATGTACGGAATGTGATTACAAAGAGGAACAACAAAGTTAAGGGTGGGCAAAGCTCACTCTTTTCGTTTGAAAAGAAAACTAAAAACTTTTTTGTTTTTGATTCGTATAGTACAATGCAAGATGGACTTGAATAAGGGAAAAGTAATCATAGGTTAAAACAAAACCTTATTTTGTATATTAAGCAAGAAAGATTTCAGGAGGTCACTAGATGAGAGACGTTACAATAAACGTAATTGGTGCAGGATTGGCAGGAAGTGAGGCTGCCTGGCAGATTGCGAAACGAGGAGTTAAGGTACGCCTTTATGAAATGAGACCGGTAAAGCAGACACCTGCCCATCATACCGATAAATTTGCTGAACTGGTTTGCAGTAACTCTTTAAGGGCCAATACATTAACAAATGCTGTCGGTGTGTTAAAAGAAGAAATGAGAATGCTTGATTCAGTAATTATTGCTGCTGCTGATGCTTGTTCAGTTCCAGCAGGCGGTGCGTTGGCTGTGGATCGTCATGAATTTGCCGCAAAAGTTACTGAATTGGTGAAAAACCACGAAAATGTGACGGTTATCAATGATGAAGTGGTTGAGATTCCCGAAGGACCGACTGTCATAGCGACAGGACCGCTAACAAGCCCGGCTTTATCCGAGCAGCTCAAAACAATGACAGGCGAAGAGTATCTTTATTTTTATGACGCAGCTGCACCGATTCTTGAAAAAGAGAGCATTGACATGAATAAGGTGTATTTAAAATCCCGTTACGATAAAGGGGAAGCAGCATATCTAAATTGCCCGATGACTGAGGAGGAATTCAACCGATTTTATGAAGCACTAATAAACGCTGAAACGGTGCCATTTAAAGAATTTGAGAAGGAAGTCTTTTTTGAAGGTTGTATGCCAATAGAAGTAATGGCAAATAGGGGCAAGAAAACGATGCTTTTCGGTCCATTAAAACCTGTGGGGTTAGAAGATCCAAAGACGGGTAAACGACCATTTGCGGTTGTACAGCTTCGTCAGGACGATGCAGCAGGAACCCTTTTTAATATAGTCGGATTCCAAACCCATTTAAAATGGGGAGCACAAAAAGAAGTAATCAGCCTAATTCCCGGTCTGGAGAATGCAGAAATTATTCGCTACGGTGTTATGCATCGGAATACATTTATTAATTCACCTAAGGTATTAAAAGCAACCTATCAGTTCCGAAATCGTGAGAATTTATTCTTCGCGGGGCAAATGACAGGGGTGGAAGGTTACGTCGAATCTGCAGCAAGTGGATTAATAGCAGGGATCAATGCCTCTAGAATCGTTCTTGGAAATGAACCAGTCGAATTTCCAGCGGAAACAGCGATTGGAAGTATGGCCCGATATATTACATCTGCAAACCCTGATAATTTCCAACCGATGAACGCCAATTTTGGATTATTTCCGGAATTGCCCGTTAGAATCAAAGGGAAGCAGGAAAGAAATTTACAACACGCAAACAGAGCTTTAGAAACAATTCAGAACTTTGTGAAAGTTTTGTAAAATTTATTGCAAGGGCTATGGAAGTATGTTACGATTTAGTAGCCCTTGTGAGGTGAATGATATGGCAAATGTAAATGTTTTATTAAATTTATTTATCGAGTATTTACAAATGGAGAAAAATTACTCACAATATACCATTGTACATTACCAACATGATATCCGTGAATTCTTTTTGTTCATGGCTGAACAAGCAATTAATGATGTGGAAACTGTACAATATTCTGATGCCAGACTATATTTGACAAAATTATATGATAAAAAGCTTTCAAGAAAAACAGTTGCGAAAAAAATATCGACTTTAAGGAGCTTCTATAAATTTTTACTTCGTGAAAAATATGTAGTGGAGAATCCATTTGCACTTGTGACGATTCCAAAGGCTGAAAAGAGGCTGCCGAATTTTTTCTATGAGGACGAACTTCAAATTCTTTTTCGCACGTGTGAAACCGATACACCATTGGGGGAAAGAAACAAGGCTTTACTTGAATTTCTATACGGAACAGGAATCCGTGTTAGTGAATGCTGTCAGATTCGCTTAAAGGATCTCGATTTTTATTTATCCACGGTATTGGTTCACGGAAAAGGTCAGAAAGAACGCTATGTACCATTCGGAAGTTTTGCAAAAGACTCCTTGGAAAAATACATAAACAACGGCAGGAAGAAGCTTTTAGAAGGTAAAGAAAGAATTGAAGCCTTATTTGTCAATCACCGCGGCGGCCCCTTAACTACAAGGGGAGTGAGGGAAATTTTGAATAAAATGATTGAAAAATCGGCACTGGACAGTCGTATTCACCCGCATAAGCTCAGGCATTCATTTGCCACACATTTGCTGAATAAAGGTGCCGATTTACGTTCCGTTCAAGAGTTATTAGGGCATTCCTTTTTATCGTCCACACAGGTGTACACACATGTTACAAATGAACACTTAAGGAAAACGTATATGAGCCATCATCCAAGGGCATAAATGAAGACAGTTTTCATAATTTTCCAGTTTAGGTTCATTGTATAAGAGTTAGTGCTATTTCTATAGGACTGAAAAACTCCAAAAGGAGGAACATCGTAATGTCTCAATTTCATGCAACTACTATTTTTGCTATTCACCATAATGGTGAATGTTCCATGTCAGGCGATGGCCAGGTGACATTTGGAAACGCTGTTGTGATGAAGCACACAGCTAAAAAAGTAAGAAAGATATTTAATGGTAAGGTACTTGCAGGTTTTGCAGGTTCAGTTGCCGATGCTTTTACCCTTTTTGAGTTATTTGAAGGGAAATTGGAAGAATTCAATGGAAACCTTCAGAGAGCGGCAGTCGAGCTTGCTAAACAATGGAGAAACGACAAAATGCTGCGAAAACTGGAAGCGATGTTGATTGTTATGAATCATGAATATTTACTTCTTGTGTCCGGAACCGGTGAAGTAATTGAGCCTGACGATGGAATTCTTGCAATTGGTTCAGGTGGTAACTATGCCTTGGCCGCAGGACGTTCATTAAAGAAATATGCCGGTGACCACCTGTCAGCTAAAGAAATTGCCAAGGCTTCTTTAGAAATAGCTGCTGAGATTTGTGTGTACACGAACCACAATATTATTGTGGAAGAGCTATAACGGGAAGGAGACCAAAAATCATGGGAAAAACAACGAGCTTAACCCCCCGCCAAATTGTTGAGAAACTTGATCAATATATTATTGGACAGAAGGATGCAAAGAAAGCAGTCGCCGTTGCCCTTCGAAATCGATACAGGAGAGGTTTGTTATCTGAAAAGCTCCGGGATGAAATTATTCCAAAAAATATCTTGATGATAGGACCAACCGGTGTTGGGAAAACAGAAATCGCCAGAAGAATCGCAAAGCTTGTGGGTGCACCCTTTATAAAGGTTGAGGCCACTAAATTTACAGAAGTGGGCTATGTTGGCCGTGATGTTGAATCAATGGTACGGGATCTGGTTGAAACATCTGTAAGATTAGTTAAAGAAGATAGAATGTTAGCGGTGAAGGAGCGCGCAGAGGAAAATGCAAATACCAGGTTAGTTGATTTGCTGGTTCCATCTGCAAAAAAAGCATCCGGCTACAAAAACCCATTGGAAATGTTATTTGGAGGAGGCGGTAATTCATCAACCGACCAGGATACTCAGCAAGAAGACTATTCTATTAACGAAAAACGGAAGATTGTCAAAGAAAAGCTTGCACTTGGTCAATTAGAAGATGAAATAGTTACCGTTGAAGTCGAGGAACAAACACCATCCATGTTTGATATGCTTCAGGGCTCAGGCATCGAACAAATGGGTATGAATATGCAAGATGCATTAAGCAGCTTTATGCCAAAAAAACGGAAAAAAAGAAAACTAACGGTTCGTGAAGCTAGAACAGTTTTAACAAATGAAGAAGCCGGAAAGCTAATCGATATGGATGAGGTTTCATCAGAAGCCGTTTTCAGGGCAGAACAGACTGGGATCATTTTTATTGACGAAATTGATAAAATTGCCAGTAAAAATTCAGGAGGTTCATCCGCTGATGTCTCTCGCGAAGGTGTTCAAAGAGACATTTTACCTGTAGTCGAAGGATCGACAGTAGTAACGAAATATGGTTCAGTTAAAACTGACCATGTTCTATTTATTGCGGCCGGAGCATTCCATATGGCAAAACCTTCTGATTTAATTCCCGAATTACAGGGACGTTTTCCCATTCGCGTTGAGTTAACAAAATTGACCGTAGAAGATTTCTTTAGAATTTTGATCGAACCAGATAATGCCCTAATAAAGCAATATCAAGCATTATTGGAAACAGAAGGTATACAAATTGAATTTTCTGACGATGCTATACGTAGAATAGCCGAAGTTGCCTTTGATGTGAATCAAAATACCGATAACATTGGGGCAAGACGTCTTCATACGATTTTGGAAAAGCTTTTAGAGGACTTATCCTTTGAAGCACCAGATATTACAATGGAGAAAATCACCATCACACCAAAATATGTTGATGATAAGCTCGGTGCTATTTCGAAAAATAAAGATTTAAGTCAGTTTATCCTATGAAATTGGCCTAATAAAAGCCAAAGTGTAAAAATAAATAGGAAAACGCCTAATTCTGTAGATGTGATTGAAGAAAAAATATAACAATTTAATAATGGTTTTAGTTAATTAGGAGGAAGAAACACAATGGATTTACTTACAAAAACAAGAAAAATTAATGTATTATTACAAAAGGCTGCCGGAAAACCAGTTAACTTTAAAGAAATGTCCGAGACATTGAGCGAAGTTATTGAGGCCAATATTTTCATTGTCAGCCGCCGTGGAAAACTATTAGGTTTTTCAATTTATCAACAAATTGAAAACGAAAGAATGAAAAAAATGTTTGAAGACCGTCAATTTCCTGAAGAGTATACGAAAGGGCTATTTGCGATTCAGGAAACCTCTTCAAACCTCGGTATTGAAAGCGAATATACAGCTTTCCCTGTTGAAAACAGAGATTTATTCCGTGAAGGTTTGACAACAATTGTTCCGATTATTGGTGGCGGGGAACGCCTTGGAACATTAATACTTGCAAGATTACAGGAAAAGTTCCATGATGATGATTTAATCCTTGCTGAATATGGTGCTACTGTAGTCGGCATGGAAATTTTACGCGAAAAATCAGAAGAAATCGAAGAGGAAGCAAGAAGTAAGGCTGTTGTACAGATGGCAATCAGTTCACTGTCATATAGTGAGCTTGAAGCTATTGAGCACATTTTCGAAGAACTTAATGGCCATGAAGGCTTGTTAGTTGCTTCAAAAATTGCTGACCGTGTCGGTATTACTCGTTCTGTCATTGTTAACGCTTTAAGAAAGCTTGAAAGTGCCGGTGTAATTGAGTCCCGTTCACTTGGTATGAAAGGAACCTATATTAAGGTATTAAATGATAAGTTCCTTATTGAACTTGATAAATTAAGAGCTAACTAATAAATTTTCGTAAAAGAATCCCCGGTTTTCAACCGGGGATTCTTTTACGAAACTAATCCTTGATTGTTTTTTTAACATGTGCTATATTATGACATGGTGTTAATACACACGTTCATTGATTTAAACAGACGGTGCTGTTTCACTAACAGTTTCTGTTTAAAAATGAGATGAGCGGAGGAAAACAAACCATTAGGAGGAAAAAACATGTCAGTAATTTCTATGAAGCAATTGCTTGAAGCCGGTGTTCATTTCGGACACCAAACTCGTCGTTGGAACCCTAAGATGAAGAAATATATCTTCACAGAGCGTAACGGCATCTATATTATCGACCTTCAAAAAACAGTTAAGAAGGTTGAAGAAGCATACAACTGGGTAAAAGATCTAGCTGGTAACGGCGGAACTATGCTTTTTGTTGGTACAAAGAAACAAGCTCAAGATTCTGTTAAAGAAGAAGCAGCTCGTTCAGGTATGTACTATGTTAACCAACGTTGGTTGGGCGGTACATTAACAAACTTTGAAACAATCCAAAAGCGTATTGGCCGCTTAAAAGATATTGAAAGAATGTCTGAAGACGGTACTTTCGAAGTATTACCTAAAAAAGAAGTTGTTCAATTAAAGAAAGAACAAGAACGTCTTGAAAAATTCCTTGGCGGAATCAAAGACATGAAACAGCTTCCAGATGCATTATTCATTATCGACCCTCGTAAAGAGCGTATCGCAGTTGCTGAAGCAAAAAAATTAAACATTCCTATCGTAGGTATTGTTGATACAAACTGTGATCCAGATGAAATCGATGTTGTTATCCCAGCTAACGATGATGCAATCCGCGCAGTTAAACTTTTAACAGGTAAAATGGCGGATGCAATCCTTGAAGCTAAACAAGGTGAAGAAGCACAACCTACTGCATAGAAAAGCGGAATCGCCTTGGTCAGCCCCGACAAGCATAAGTCGAGCACTGAGGAAGGCGCTCTTTGCCTTCCACATTGATTGGCTTAGACCAAAGAGGGGCTAGGCGATGGGACTGGACAATTCTAGCAGTTGTGAAACCATAAAAAGGTGATAAGAGGGAGCACCCTTTATCACCTTTTTTTAAAGAAAACTCGCAAAATGTTTATCTTGGCATTCAATGGCTAAGATATGAGTATAGTACATAGAAATTAAAGGAGGAAATAAATTATGGCAGTAACAGCTCAAATGGTTAAAGAACTACGTGAAAAAACCGGTGCAGGTATGTTAGATTGTAAAAAAGCACTTACTGAAACTGATGGTGATATGGAAAAAGCAATTGATTTCTTACGTGAAAAAGGTATTGCAAAAGCAGCTAAGAAAGCTGACCGTATTGCAGCAGAAGGCTTAACGAATATCTTAACAGAAGGTAACGATGCCGTTATTCTTGAAGTAAACTCAGAAACTGACTTCGTAGCGAAAAACGAAGGCTTCCAAACTCTTGTTAAGGAACTCGCTTCACATCTTCTTAAAAACAAACCGGCAACTGTTGAAGAAGCTTCAGCTCAAACGATGGAAAACGGTGCAACTGTTGCAGACCATATCAATGCAGCGATTGCTAAAATTGGGGAGAACCTTACACTTCGCCGTTTTGCGGTAGTGTCTAAAACTGATAATGATGCATTTGGTGCATACCTTCACATGGGTGGACGTATCAGTGTGTTAACAGTTCTTGAAGGATCTACTGATGCAGATGCTGCAAAAGATGTTTCTATGCACATTGCAGCACTAAAACCAAAATATGTTTCCCGTGATCAAGTATCACAAGAAGAAGTTGAGCGCGAGCGTCAAGTATTAACTCAACAAGCTCTTAACGAAGGCAAGCCTGAAAACATCGTTGCAAAAATGGTGGAAGGCCGTCTTGGCAAATACTTTGAAGATGTTTGTGTCCTTGACCAAACATTCGTTAAAAACCCTGATCAAAAGGTTCGTCAATTCGTTGAATCCAAAGGTGCTAAAGTTCGCGAATTCGTTCGTTATGAAGTAGGAGAAGGTATCGAAAAACGTGAGGATAACTTCGCTGAAGAAGTTATGAACCAAATTAAAAAATAATAGTCAAATGTTCTCGGGTTTCAAGGTGTTTATTCCTTTGCCCAATATGATTTTTGGGAATGTTTCTGAAATAAGTTTTTGAATAGGGGACACGGCGTGTTCCCTATTTTTAAAGAAAATGAAAAATTATCTAGCTCCAGCGCCTAGCCCCTCGAGGTCGCTTCAGACAAGACGATGAAGTCAAAAAACGCGACTTCACCGTCTTGTCTGAAGCGCTTGACGGGGCTGACCGAGGCGCTTGCGCTTTTAAATCTTACATACGGAGGTTCATATGAGCAGCGGTCCTAAGTACAAACGCGTGGTCTTAAAATTGAGCGGGGAAGCACTCGCAGGTGAATCGAGCTTTGGAATTAAACCTTCCGTTATTAAATCGATTGCCATCCAGGTGAAAGAAATAGCTGAACTTGGTGTAGAAGTAGCCGTAGTTGTCGGCGGAGGTAACATTTGGCGTGGGAAAATAGGCAGTGAAATGGGAATGGATCGAGCTACAGCTGACTATATGGGAATGCTGGCGACGGTAATGAATTCTTTATCATTACAGGACAGTTTAGAACAGTTAGGTATTGAAACCCGTGTACAAACATCAATTGAAATGCGCCAGGTTGCAGAACCATATATTAGACGCAGAGCGATTAGACATCTTGAGAAAAAGCGCGTCGTGATTTTTGCTGCAGGTACTGGAAATCCATATTTCTCTACTGACACAACGGCAGCTTTAAGAGCAGCAGAAATTGAAGCTGATGTGATCCTGATGGCAAAAAACAATGTTGATGGTGTCTATTCTGCTGATCCACGACTGGATGAAAATGCTACAAAATACGAGGATTTATCGTTTTTAGATGTTTTAAAAGAAGGATTGGCTGTTATGGATTCAACCGCTTCTTCATTATGTATGGATAATGATATTCCATTAATTGTATTTTCAATCATGGAGCAGGGGAATATTAAACGTGCCGTTATGGGTGAAAAAATTGGTACAATTGTCAGGGGGAAAAATTAATGCCGAAACAAGTCATCGCAACTACAAAGGATAGAATGACAAAAGCAATTCAATCGTATACACGTGAACTAGCAAGCATCCGTGCGGGTAGGGCAAGTGCATCGTTATTAGACAGAATTACTGTTGACTACTACGGGGCACCTACTCCCGTAAACCAATTAGCCGGTATCTCTGTACCTGAAGCTAGATTACTTGTAATTCAGCCATATGATAAATCCATATTAGGTGAAATTGAAAAAGCAATTCTTAAGTCTGATTTAGGTTTAAATCCTTCCAATGATGGAATGATAATTAGACTTGCTATTCCCCAATTAACAGAAGAACGTCGTAAGGAACTTGTGAAAGTTGTGAAAAAAGAGTCGGAAGATGCTAAAATCGCAATTCGTAATATTCGCCGCGATGCTAACGACGATTTGAAAAAGCTCGAAAAGAATGGTGAAATAACTGAAGATGCACTTCGCGGCTATTCTGATGACATTCAGAAATTAACAGACGAGTTTATAACAAAAGTTGATCAAATAACAAAAGATAAAGAGAAAGAAATTATGGAAGTATAATTTTTAATTAAAAAGACCCTCTATATAGGGGGTTTTTTCACTATTTTTTGATATTTTTTGGATGAATTGGCATTCTGACATGTTTTCTGAACATAATTCTTAATACCTTATATTTTACATAAGCTATTTAATAGAGATATCTATTTGCTTTTTTGGTATGATAAAGGCATGCTAAAACCTACTATTATTACATATCAACAGACTGGTACGATTACGTAAAGATCTATTATCGGAGGAAATGATAAACTTTATTTGGAGGAGCAAGATCATGTTTAATAAAATAAGGCCCTGGAAGAATCAAAAAAACTCTTCCACTCTCCGAGAAAAAATAGAAAAAGTAAAAAAATTGCCGGTTCCTGAACATGTTGCGATTATTATGGATGGCAATGGGCGCTGGGCTAAGAAAAGAGCATTACCACGGATTGCCGGACATCATGAAGGCATGAAGGTGGTTCGAAAGACAACAAGGCTAGCTTCTAAGCTGGGTATCAAGACACTTACCTTGTATGCTTTTTCAACAGAGAACTGGAAAAGACCGAAAAATGAAGTGGAATATATTATGAAATTACCGGAAGAATTTCTAGGTACATTTTTACCGGAATTGATAGAAGAAAATGTTCAAGTGAAAATGATGGGATATAAAGACCAACTCCCTGTACATACATTGCGTGCTATTGAAAGAGCAATCGAAGATACAAAAAATAATACTGGACTTGTTTTGAACTTTGCTCTGAACTATGGAAGCAGGGCTGAAATCCTCGATGCTGTTAAGCAAGTCATAAATGATTGTAAAAGTGGTATAATGAAGGAGAATGAGTTAGACGAAAAAGTTTTTTCCTCTTATCTTATGACTTCAAATATTGCCGATCCTGATCTTTTAATCCGAACAAGTGGTGAAATTCGCTTAAGCAATTTTATGCTCTGGCAATTAGCTTATACTGAATTTTGGTTTACTGAAGTACTCTGGCCGGATTTTAATGAAGACCATTTGCTGGAGGCAATAAAAGACTTCCAAAATCGCCAGCGTCGTTTTGGAGGCGTAAAATGATTTTATAGAACTTCAAAGGTGTTGAACTAATAGATGAAGCAAAGAATCATAACAGGAGTCGTAGCAGCGGCACTATTCGTGCCAATCGTTTTCTATGGTGGACTTCCTTTTGTTTTATTAACGTATTTTTTAGCAACCATCGGCTTATATGAATTATTAAAAATGAGAAATCTCACTATTTTTTCGGTTTATGGATTGCTATCGACCTTGTTTCTTTGGGTTATTTTATTCCCTAAGCAATATACTCATGTACTTAGTACTTTTAATTATTCAAAAACAGAGCTTGGTATTGCGTTTATCCTTTTACTTTTAGCATACACAGTAATTACTAAGAATCGGTTTACGTTTGATGATGTTGGTTTCTCAATTATTTCAGCCATATATGTTGGCATCGGCTTTTATTTCTTTATTGAAACGCGTAATGCAGGTCTGGTTTATATTTTCTATTCCTTGTTTATGATGTGGGCAACTGATTCCGGCGCTTATTTTATCGGAAAAGCAACTGGCAAAACGAAATTATGGCCTGAAATCAGCCCAAATAAAACTGTGGAAGGCTCGATTGGCGGTGTGGCTTGCGCACTGATTGTAGCGATTTTATTTGTTTTATTTTCAAATATCAATGCAACGATACTATCTTTAATGGGGATAACAGTGGTCTTGTCTGTTTTTGGACAAATTGGCGACCTGGTAGAATCTGCCTTCAAACGTCATTTCAATGTAAAAGATTCAGGAAAAATTTTACCTGGACATGGGGGAATCCTCGACCGTTTTGATAGCCTATTGTTTGTTTGGCCGTTATTACACTTTTTCCACCTTTGGTAAAAGGTGCGCTGTTCTTTTTAGGAGTTGACTATATTGAAGACAATTAGTTTATTGGGGGCTACAGGCTCGATCGGCACCCAAACGTTGGATATTCTTAGGACTCATCCAACAGAATTTAATTTAGCAGCAATGTCGGTAGGAAAAAACATAGAATTAGCAAGGAAAATGGTTGGTGAATTTAAGCCTGAGCTAGTTTCTGTACAAGATTATCAGGACTGTGTAACATTAAAAGCTGAATATCCCAATACAAAATTTACTTTTGGTATTGAAGGGTTAATTGAGGTTGCCGTTTATGACAAATCAAATATCCTGGTAAATGCTGTACTTGGAAGTGTTGGTTTAAATCCTACGCTTCAGGCAATTGAGAACGGAAAAATAATCGCCATTGCCAATAAAGAGACACTTGTGACCGCAGGTCATTTAATTATGGAAGCAGCAAAAAGAAACAATGTTCCCCTACTTCCGGTAGACAGTGAACATTCCGCTATTTTTCAGGCGCTTCAAGGGGAAAAAGAAAGAAACATCGAAAGATTAATCATTACCGCTTCAGGTGGAAGCTTTCGAGAGCGAACTCGTCAAGAGCTTGAAAATGTAACTGTGAAAGAAGCACTTAACCATCCAAATTGGTCAATGGGTGCTAAAATCACAATCGATTCGGCAACAATGATGAATAAAGGTTTGGAGGTCATCGAAGCCCACTGGCTTTTTGACATGCCGTATGAAAAAATCGATGTTTTACTCCATAAAGAAAGCATTATTCACTCGATGATTGAATTTCATGATAGCAGTATCATTGCCCAACTCGGAACGCCGGATATGAGAGTGCCCATTCAATATGCCCTCACATATCCGGAACGATTACCGCTTCCATCATCTAAAAGGTTGAATTTGGCGAATGTTGGAAAACTGCATTTTCAGGAAATGGATGTTGAACGGTTCCGCTGTCTGCGTTTTGCATATGAGGCAGGTAAAATAGGAGGAACCTTGCCAACTGTTTTAAATGCTGCAAACGAGGTAGCAGTTGCATCATTTTTAGAAGGTAAAATTCGTTTCTTACAGATTGAAGATTTAATTGAGAAAGCATTAAATAGTCATCAGTCTATTGATTACCCAAGTTTAGACACGATTCAAGAGGTAGACATAGAAACGAGACAGTTTGTACATTCACTTCTATAAAAAAGGTGGTTTTATTATTGACTACAGTTATTGCCTTTATTGTGATTTTTGGCGCACTCGTCTTCTTTCATGAATTAGGTCACTTTGTATTTGCAAAAAGGGCAGGAATTTTATGTCGTGAATTTGCCATTGGCTTTGGTCCCAAAGTATTCTCTCATAAAAAAGGCGAAACAACTTATACCATCCGTTTATTACCTATTGGAGGATTTGTCCGCATGGCAGGCGAAGATCCTGAAATGATTGAAATCAAGGCCGGATATCGGATTGGTCTTTTATTTGATAAAGAGGATAAAGTAAAAAAAATTATTTTAAATAATAAAGAAAAATATCCCAATTGCCGGATAGTTGAGGTTGAGCATGCGGATATTGAAAGGGATTTGCTGATTAAAGGGTATCCCGAAGACGAGGAAGAAAGCTTAAAAACTTTTTTGATCAATCCGAAAGCTGTTATTGTTGAAAATGGAATAGAATCACAAATTGCCCCAATTGACCGCCAATTCGGCTCAAAAACATTAGCGCAAAGAGCGATGGCGATTTTTGCAGGGCCGATGATGAACTTTGTTTTGGCATTCGTGGTGTTCGTAATTATTGCATTACTTCAAGGAGTTCAAACGAATGACCCTAAATTGGGTGAAATCACTCCTGATGGTGCAGCCAAAGCTGCAGGGCTGCAAAAAGGTGATATTGTTCAAAGTATAAATGGGTCAGAAATATCCAGTTGGTCTGATGTGGTGGAGATCATCAGAAAAAATCCAAATCAAAAGCTTAATTTTTCAATTAGCCGGGACGGTAAAGATAAAGCGATAACGGTCACCCCGATTGAAAAAACGGTTGATGGAAAAAAGATGGGGATTATCGGTGTTTACAGTCCTGTCGAGAAATCACCGGTTCAAGCCATTTCCTCAGGATTTACAGAAACCTACTTTTGGACAAAGCAAATTTTTGTTATGCTGGGTAAATTGGTTACGGGTCAATTTTCAATCAATATGCTTTCAGGACCTGTAGGAATCTATGTTTCCACAGATACTGTTGCCAAATCAGGTATTTATTATTTGATGAAATGGGCTGCGATTTTGAGTATTAACCTGGGAATTATGAACTTACTGCCGATTCCGGCACTTGACGGTGGCAGGCTAATGTTTTTTGCAGTAGAAGCAGTTAGAGGCAAACCGATTGACCGCCAGAAGGAAGGGATGGTCCACTTTATTGGATTCGCTCTCCTCATGTTGCTGATGCTCGTTGTAACCTGGAATGACATTCAAAGGTTCTTCCTTTAAGATTTTATCATTTATTTTTCAGTGCCCCTGTTAATTTTAACAGGGGTATCTATTTGTTCAAACAATATTATTAAATAGAGGTGCCAAAAATGAAGCAAAGCCAAACGTTAATTCCTACTCTAAGGGAAATTCCTGCGGATGCAGAAGTTAGAAGTCATCAATTATTACTCAAAGCCGGGTTTATCCGGCAAAATGCAAGTGGTGTATATAGCTATATGCCGCTTGGTAAGAGAGTTCTCCAAAAGGTCGAAACAATTGTCCGTGAAGAAATGGATCAAGCGGGTGCAGTTGAACTTTTAATGCCGGCACTACAACAAGCGGAATTATGGCAGGAATCAGGCCGGTGGTATACATATGGTCCGGAATTAATGAGAGTAAAGGACCGTCATGAGCGCGATTTTGCTCTTGGTGCAACACATGAAGAGGTAATAACCAGTCTGGTTCGCGATGAAGTAAAATCATATAAAAGATTACCGCTTACTTTATATCAAATTCAGACTAAATTCCGTGATGAAAAGCGACCTCGTTTTGGCTTATTACGTGGAAGGGAATTTGTTATGAAGGATGCCTATTCCTTTCATTCCTCCCATGGTAGCCTTGATGAAGTGTATCAAAAGCTTTTTACTGCTTACAATAATGTATTTACCCGCTGCGGATTGAATTTCCGGGCAGTAATCGCAGATTCCGGAGCGATGGGTGGCAAGGATACACATGAATTTATGGTATTATCTGATGTAGGGGAAGATACCATTGCCTATTCTGATTCCTCCAATTATGCCGCCAATATCGAAATGGCACCAGTAAATCCTACATATTCTAAGAGTGAGGAAGCACTAAAAGAAATAGAAAAGGTAGAAACGCAGAACCAAAAAACAATTGCAGAAGTATCTGAATTTCTAAATGTTGATGCTGAAAAATGTATAAAAACACTCGTATTTCAAGTAGACGACAAGAATGTGTTGGTATTGGTTCGTGGTGACCATGAAGTAAATGATACTAAACTAAAAAACCTATTTGAAGCCAGTTCAGTGGAATTGGCCAGCCCTGAAAAAACAAAAGAAATAGTAGGATGTTCCGTTGGGTCTCTTGGACCGATTGGAGTAAAGAATATTGAAGTGGTTGCGGATTTTGCAGTTGAAGCAATTGTGAATGGTGTTTGCGGGGCAAATGAAGAACATTTCCATTATATTAATGTGAACCCCGAGCGTGATTTTACAATAAACAAATATGAGGATTTACGCTTTATCCAAGAGGGGGATTCTTCTCCGGATGGTGAAGGAAGCATAGTGTTTGCAAAAGGAATTGAGGTTGGACATGTCTTCAAGCTTGGCACCCGTTACAGTGAGGCAATGAACGCCCTTTATTTAGACGAAAATGGAAAGTCTCAGCCAATGATTATGGGCTGTTATGGTATTGGTGTATCAAGGACAGTCGCTGCTGTTGCGGAACAGTATAACGATGAAAATGGCTTTACTTGGCCTGCTAATATTGCACCATATCATCTCCATATAATTGCAGTAAATATGAAAGATCAGGTACAAGCAGAACTTTCAGAAATGCTTTATAAAGATTTAACCAAAAATCGTTTTGAAGTGTTGTTAGATGATCGCGGTGAAAGACCAGGAGTAAAATTTGCTGACTCGGACTTAATTGGTCTTCCGATACGAATCACCGTTGGTAAAAAAGCATCAGATGGAATTGTTGAATTGAAAATTCGTAAAACAGGTGAAATGTTCGAAGTTCATCAGAATGAACTTTTGGAAAAAATAACTTCAATCATTCAAACACTTTAATTTAAGAGGGGACTGCTCATGCGGTTCCTTTTCGCATTTTAAGATTTAAGAAAGTATTAATTTTTTGAACTAAGATAACTGTCTAGCTCCACAAGAAAAGCTTCGGCAGTATTAGCATCGCACGGAGGAAAAGCGTTAGCTTTTCCGAGGAGCGCCCAGCGACTAGTGTACTTCGCTAGACGGGCGCTTGCGCTTTTCTTACTAAATTGGATGTAGTTTTCTGTCGAATAAACCCGAATCAGTTTGTATCATATGGTATAATTATTTTTTGATATAGAATATGATGACTGAATTAACATAGATGGGAGAGAGAACGATGAGCGAACATGCCACAGGCAAAAAAGAGCGATTCCTACTCTTGCTCCAGCAGCTGAAACTGAATGAGGATGCTGTAGTAGCACATTTTCCAAATGCACAAATTGACAGGCTATTGGTAGAAAAAAAAGCGCGAAAGTGGCATTTTCAATTTTTACTTGAAAAAATTCTACCATTCAATATTTTTATCCGTTTTACTGCACAATTAGAAAGAGAATTTTCAACTATTGCTAGAATTTCATATGAAATTCAAGTGGCAGAGCAAAGCTTTTCACAAGAACTATTATTGGAATACTGGAATCATTGTGTTCAGCAGATTGATGGCATAGCTCCACCGCTATTGAAGCTGCTAAATGAACAAATTCCTGCCGTTCATGGAAACAAGCTAACCCTATCGGTTAGAAATGAAACAGAAGGAATGGCTTTAAAACGCAAATATGCAGGAACCATTGCTACTATCTATCAATCATTTGGGTTTCCTGCCTTAACAATTGAAACAGAATTACAAACTGAAGAAAAAAATGATGAATATCAACAATTTTTACTCGCTAAGCAAAAAGAAGATCAAGAGCGCGGGTTTCAGGCAATGCTGGAGGTTCAGAAGAAAGAAGCTGAAAAGGACCAAGCAACCAGTGATGTACCTGAAGGACCTCTTTCCATTGGTCTTACCATCAAGGATGACAGTGATTTACGCAGCATGATTGATATAGTAGATGAAGAAAGACGAGTTACAGTTGAAGGCTTTATCTTTGCTGCAGAAACGAGAGAATTACGAAGCGGCCGGACGCTATTAACTTTTAAAGTGACTGACTATACTAGCTCAATCATGGTAAAAATGTTCTCCAGAGATAAAGAGGATGCAGCACTGTTTCAACACGTGAAAAAAGGAATGTGGGTAAAGGTTCGCGGCAGCATCCAAAATGATACCTTCGTACGTGACTTGGTTATGATAGGAAATGATATTAATGAAATCAAACCGGCTAGTCGCAAAGATACTGCATCAGAAAATGAAAAGCGTGTTGAACTGCATCTTCATACACCGATGAGCCAAATGGATGCCGTTACACCTGTCAGTGCATTAATTGTCCAAGCAAAAAAATGGGGACACAAAGCAATTGCGGTTACAGATCATGCCGGGGCCCAATCATTCCCTGAAGCATATGGTGCCGGGAAGAAAAATGATATAAAAATCCTCTATGGTGTTGAAGCTAATCTGGTTGATGATGGTGTACCGATTGCTTATAATGACGCACACCGGTTACTTGCAGAGGATACTTTTGTTGTTTTTGACGTTGAAACTACAGGGCTCTCAGCTGTATATGATACAATTATCGAGCTTGCGGCTGTTAAGGTGAGGGGAGGGGAAATCGTTGACCGTTTTGAGTCATTTGCCAACCCGCATCACCGCTTATCTGCAACGACGATTAACCTTACAGGAATAACGGATGATATGGTCGAAACTGCACCTGAAGTGGAGGAGGTATTACGAAAGTTTTCTGATTGGGCCTCTGACGCAGTCCTTGTTGCCCATAACGCATCATTTGATATGGGTTTCCTGAATGTCGGATATAAAAAAATCGGCTTTGACAAAGCAAAAAACCCCGTTATTGATACACTCGAGCTTGGACGTTTTCTCTATCCTGAGCTGAAAAACCACCGTTTAAATACATTGGCAAAGAAGTTTGATATTGAATTAACCCAACACCACCGTGCCATATATGATGCAGAGGCAACGGGGTATTTATTGATGAAAATGTTAAAGGACGCCCTGGAAAAAGGAATCGAATACCATGATCAATTTAACGATAACATGGGTAAAGGAAATGCCTTTCAGCGGGCAAGACCTTATCATTGTACTCTATTGGCTCAAAACGAAATAGGATTAAAGAACATCTTTAAGCTTGTATCAATTGCACACATTAATTATTTTTACAGAGTACCAAGAATACCCCGGTCTGTCCTTCAAAAATACAGAGAGGGAATCCTTGTCGGATCGGCCTGTGATAAAGGTGAAGTGTTTGAAGGAATGATGCAAAAATCTCCTGAGGAAGTAGAAGTATCCGCCCGTTTCTATGATTATCTCGAGGTTATGCCAAAACAAGTGTATGCACCATTGATTGAAATGGAACTAATAAAAAACGAAAAAGCACTTGAAGAAATAATAGGAAATATCGTTAAGCTTGGTGATAAGCTCGGTCTTCCGGTTGTTGCAACCGGTAATGTTCATTATTTAAATGAAAACGACAAAATTTACCGTAAAATTTTAATCAGCTCTCAAGGTGGAGCTAATCCGCTGAACCGTCATGAATTGCCGGATGTCCACTTCCGAACTACAAATGAAATGCTTGATGCATTCTCTTTCCTTGGTGCAGTAAAAGCAAAGGAAATTGTTGTCACAAACACCAATAAAATTGCTGATATGATCGAAGTAATAAAACCAATCAAAGATGATTTATATACACCGAAAATTGAAGGTGCCGAGGAAGAAATGCGTGAGATGAGTTATACAATGGCACGCAAAATCTACGGAGATTCACTTCCGGAAATTGTGGAGGCACGACTCGAAAAAGAATTGAAAAGTATTATCGGGCACGGATTTGCTGTTATTTATTTGATTTCACATAAACTCGTAAAAAAATCACTTGATGATGGATACCTTGTTGGATCGCGGGGTTCTGTCGGATCTTCTCTAGTTGCAACAATGACAGAGATTACAGAAGTGAATCCTTTGCCGCCGCATTATGTGTGTCCAACCTGTAAGCATTCTGAGTTTTTTAATGATGGATCTGTTGGTTCGGGATTTGATTTGCCTGATAAAGACTGTCCGCAATGCGGCGAAAAATATCACAAGGACGGACATGATATTCCATTCGAAACGTTCCTTGGCTTTAAAGGGGACAAGGTGCCCGATATCGATTTAAACTTCTCAGGTGAATACCAGCCGCGTGCCCATAACTATACAAAAGTTCTTTTTGGTGAGGACTATGTATATCGTGCGGGAACGATCGGTACCGTTGCTGATAAAACGGCATTTGGATATGTAAAAGCCTATCAACAGGATAATAATCTTCAATTGCGAGGAGCAGAAATTGAGCGGCTTGCTTCAGGGTGTACGGGTGTAAAAAGAACGACCGGCCAGCACCCCGGTGGAATTATCGTAATTCCGGATTACATGGATGTTTATGACTTTTCACCGATCCAATTCCCGGCCGATGATAAAAATTCCGAATGGAAGACAACCCATTTTGATTTCCATTCCATTCACGATAACGTGTTAAAGCTTGATATTCTCGGACACGACGATCCGACGGTAATCAGGATGCTCCAGGACCTAAGCGGGATGGATCCAAAAACTATTCCAACTGATGATCCTCAAGTAATGAAAATCTTTAGTGGAACTGAATCACTCGGGGTAACAGAACAGCAAATCATGTGTAAAACAGGAACTCTCGGTATCCCTGAATTCGGTACACGGTTTGTCCGCCAAATGCTTGAAGATACAAAACCAACGACATTTTCCGAACTTGTACAAATCTCCGGTTTGTCCCATGGTACAGACGTATGGCTTGGAAATGCCCAAGAATTAATTCACAATAAGATCTGTAACCTAAGCGAAGTAATCGGCTGTCGTGACGATATCATGGTTTACTTAATTTATCAGGGACTGGACCCATCCTTCGCGTTTAAAATTATGGAATCAGTCCGTAAGGGAAAAGGTTTAAGTGAAGAAATGGAAGCAGAAATGCGGAAAAATGAAGTGCCTGAATGGTATATTGATTCATGTAAAAAAATTAAATATATGTTCCCGAAAGCACACGCGGCAGCATATGTGTTAATGGCGGTTCGGATTGCCTATTTTAAAGTTCATTTACCGCTTCTATATTACGCAGCGTATTTTACTGTCCGTGCCGAAGATTTTGATATTGAGGCAATGTCACGCGGATCAGAGGCAATACGGTCCAAAATAGAAGAAATAAATGCCAAGGGACTTGAAGCATCTAACAAAGAGAAAAACTTGCTGACTGTTCTCGAACTTGCCCTTGAAATGACGGAGAGAGGCTTTTCATTCAAAAAAATTGATTTATACAGATCATCTGCATCAGAGTTTATTATTGATGGTGATTCTTTAATTCCACCTTTTAATTCGATTCCGGGCCTTGGAACGAACGTTGCTTTAAGTATTGTAAAGGCAAGGGAAGAAGGGGAGTTCTTATCAAAAGAAGACCTGCAGCAGCGTGGGAAGGTATCGAAAACAATTCTTGAATATTTAGATAAACAAGGATGCCTTGAAGCACTGCCGGACCAAAATCAACTTTCGCTTTTCTAACGTAGAAGCCCGTTGATTAACCTTTAACAGGTTTGCATATAATTGTTGGTTATGGTATAGTTTTATTGGAAATACTAAGAAATACTCTCGTGATTAAGAGTGGGGAAACCCGCTCTTTCGTTTTTGTGTCCACCTTTTTTGCTGGAGTAAACTATTTAAACTTTCCGTGAACTACATATAATATGGGTAAAAAAATCGGTAAAGGAGGTTAAGCATGAGCAAAGTAACGGAAGTAATAGAAGGGCTTGTCTCACCAATTATCCAAGAACTAGGTTTGGAATTGGTAGAAATTGAGTATGTGAAAGAAGGAAAAAGCTGGTTTCTACGCGTATATATCGATAAAGACAACGGTGTTGATATTGAAGACTGCGGACTTGTTAGTGAACGACTCAGCGAACAACTCGATAGTGTTGACCCGATTCCCCATAACTATTTTTTAGAAGTGTCCTCTCCCGGAGCAGAGCGTCCATTAAAAAAAGACAAGGATTTTGAAAAGGCAATCGGTAAGAATGTTTTTATCAAAACCTATGAGCCAATTGATGGTGAAAAAAGTTTTGAAGGGAAATTGCTTGAATTTGCCGGCGGACAGCTAAAAATTGAGGTAAAGATAAAAACCCGTAAGAAGGCTATTGAGATTCCATACGATAAAGTAGCGAATGCACGGCTTGCTGTTATTTTTTCGTAATTGAAGAATAAATTGAAAAAAGATTAGGGGGATACAATCAGATGAGCAGCGAATTATTAGATGCTCTTACAATACTGGAAAGAGAAAAGGGTATATCCAGGGATGTTTTAATCGATGCGATCGAGGCAGCACTTATTTCGGCCTATCGCCGCAATTTCAATCAGGCCCAGAATGTTCGAATTGATTTAAATTTACAAACAGGATCAATGAGAGTTTTTGCAAGAAAAGAAGTTGTGGATCAGGTTTTTGATCCGCGTCTTGAAATATCTATAGAAGATGCCAGACATATAAATCCCAACTATCAAGTAGAAGATGTAGTTGAGATGGAAGTAACTCCGAAAGATTTCGGCAGAATCGCTGCACAGACGGCTAAACAAGTGGTTACCCAAAGGGTAAGAGAAGCAGAAAGAGGCATCATTTATTCAGAATTTATTGATCGTGAAGAAGATATCATGACAGGTATTGTTCAAAGACTTGATGCAAAATTTATTTATGTTAGCCTTGGAAAAATTGAAGCATTGCTTCCTGTTAATGAGCAAATGCCCAATGAGCGCTATAAGCCGCATGATCGAATCAAGGTATTTATTACAAAAGTAGAAAAAACAACAAAAGGTCCGCAAATTTTTGTATCACGCACACATCCGGGCCTATTGAAAAGGTTATTTGAAATTGAAGTACCTGAAATTTATGACGGAACAGTCGAAATAAAATCGGTGGCCCGCGAGGCAGGTGACCGTTCAAAAATCTCTGTACATTCAGAAAACCTTGAGGTTGACCCCGTTGGTTCATGTGTTGGTCCAAAAGGAACAAGGGTTCAGGCTGTCGTGAATGAATTAAAAGGGGAAAAAATTGATATTGTAAAATGGTCAGATGACCCTGTCGTGTTTGTTGCTAACTCCCTTAGCCCATCAAAGGTCTTAGACGTTATGGTAAATGAAGCCGACAAGGCAACGACTGTTGTAGTACCTGACTATCAATTATCTCTGGCAATTGGTAAACGTGGACAAAATGCACGTTTGGCAGCCAAATTAACAGGCTGGAAGATCGATATTAAATCGGAAACTGAAGCACGTGAAATAGGCATTTATCCACGTGAAGAAACGATTAGACTTTTTGATGATCAAGTAGAAACTGATTTTGAATTTGAAGAAGAATTAGATTAAAAAGTGAGGTGAATGATCGTGAACACTCGTAAAAAAGTTCCTATGCGCAAGTGTGTAGCAACCGGTGAAATGAAGCCGAAAAAAGAACTCGTTCGCATCGTTCGCTCTAAAGAAGGGGATGTATCCATCGACCTAACGGGGAAGAAATCGGGTAGAGGTGCATACCTTTCAAAGGACAAGGAAGCTGTCCTGCAAGCCAAGAAAAAAAATACCTTATCTAACCACTTACAAGTTTCTATTGATGAGACATTATACGAAGAACTACTAGAGCTAATAGAGAAGGAGAACCGACTATCCAAATGAAATCAAATCAATGGATGTCATTGCTTGGCTTGGCCAATCGAGCACGGAAAATAATATCGGGTGAGGAGCTAACCGTTAAACAGATTCAAAGCGGGAAAGCAAAGCTCATTTTATTATCGGCAGATGCATCTGCAAATACGACAAAAAAAATTACAGATAAATGTAAATCGTATGAAATTCCATTTAAAATTGTGGAAGACCGCCACCTTCTAGGCCAAGCAATTGGCAAAGAAGCCCGCGTTGTTGTAGCTGTATTAGATGATGGATTTGCAAAAAAACTGGTAACGTTGCTCGATTAAATCTAGCGGGGGTGAAAAAATGAGTAAAATACGTGTTTATGAGTACGCAAAGAAACACAACATTTCAAGTAAGGACGTTATTACAAAATTAAAAGAAATGAATATAGAGGTTTCCAACCATATGGCAACAATTGAAGATGCAGATATCGTCAAGCTTGACGCAACCTATAACAAAAAAGAAGACAACACACAACAGAAACAGGCAAAACCACAGCAGCAGAATCGCCAAAACCAAAGACCTACGGTGTCAAATCAAGTTAAAAAGCCACAAGTTCAGGTTAAAACGACTCCAAAAGCATTTGAGGATGACGATGATAAAATTGCTGTTCCCAGCAAGGTGAAAGTGGTCTCTCCTCCAAAAACAATTGAAGGCAAAAAGCAAAACCAGGAATATCAATCAAAAGAAAATAAGGTCTTCAATTCTGGAAAAGGAAATAAAAAACCATTTAATAATAATCAAAATCGCAATAATAATAATAATAATAAAAAGAAGAATCATCATACACCTGTTCCGCAAACGCAACCGCAAAAGAAAAAAGAGCGGGAGCTTCCTGCAAAAATCACATTTAGTGAATCTTTAACAGTGGCCGAACTTGCAAAAAAACTTTACCGCGAACCTTCTGAAATAATCAAAAAGCTCTTCTTACTTGGTGTTATGGCTACAATTAACCAAGTATTAGATAAAGATGCAATTGAGTTGATTGCGGGAGAATACGGCGTTGAAGTTGAAGAAGAAATTAAAGTGGATACAACTGATCTTGAAGTTTATTTCACTGAAGATACCGCTGAAAATCTAGTGGAAAGACCATCAGTCGTAACGATTATGGGACACGTTGACCACGGGAAAACAACTTTGCTTGACTCTATTCGTAACACGAAAGTTACTGAAGGTGAAGCAGGTGGTATTACCCAGCATATTGGTGCCTATCAAGTGGTGGAAAACGGTAAAAAAATTACTTTTCTAGATACTCCGGGACATGCTGCTTTCACGACAATGCGTGCACGGGGAGCTAAGATTACCGATATTACCATCCTTGTAGTTGCCGCTGATGACGGCGTTATGCCTCAAACCGTTGAAGCAATTAACCATGCAAAAGCTGCCGAAGTTCCTATTATTGTTGCTGTTAATAAAATGGATAAAGAGGCAGCAAATGCTGACCGTGTTATGCAAGAACTTACCGAACATGGATTGGTATCAGAAGCATGGGGTGGGGATACTATCTTTGTTCCTCTATCTGCAAAAACAGGTGAAGGAATTGACAACCTACTTGAAATGATTCTTCTTGTCGGTGAAGTCGAAGAATACAAAGCAAATCCAAATAGAAATGCTGTTGGTACTGTTATCGAAGCACAATTAGATAAGGGGCGCGGATCTGTTGCTACCTTGCTTGTTCAAAATGGTACCTTGAAAATCGGGGATCCAATTGTTGTCGGTAATACATTTGGCCGTGTCCGTGCAATGGTAAATGACAAAGGACGCCGTGTTAAAGAAGCGAGTCCATCCACTCCAGTTGAAATAACAGGACTAAGTGATGTTCCGCAAGCCGGAGACCGCTTTGTAGTATTTGAAGATGAAAAAACTGCCCGTCAAGTTGGGGAAGCCCGTGCCCAACAAGCATTAGTAGCCCAACGCGGTGAAAAGTCCATAGTCAGCCTGGAAACGTTATTTGATCAATTGAAGCAAGGCGAAATGAAGGACTTAAACATCATCCTTAAAGCAGATGTTCAAGGTTCCGCTGAAGCCGTTGCCGCTTCGTTGCAAAAAATAGACGTACAGGGTGTCAACATCAAAATTATTCATAGTGGTGCAGGAGCGATCAATGAATCGGATATCAGCCTTGCAGCTGCGTCTAATGCCATTGTCATCGGCTTTAACGTTCGCCCTGATGTAAATGCGAAGCGTGCAGCTGAAGCAGAAAAAGTTGATGTTCGTCTTCATCGCATCATTTATAAAGTAATTGAAGAGATTGAAGCGGCAATGAAGGGAATGCTTGACCCTGAATTCCAAGAAAAAATTATTGGTCAGGCTGAAATTCGTCAAACTTTCAAAGTATCAAAGGTTGGAACGATTGCAGGTTCCTATGTAACCGATGGTAAAATTACTCGTGACAGTGGTATTCGATTGATTCGTAACGGGGTAGTTATATTTGAAGGACAAATTGATGCCTTAAAACGTTTTAAAGATGATGCCAAGGAAGTAGCACAAGGATATGAATGTGGTATTACCATCAAAAACTTCAATGATGTTAAAGAAGGCGATATCATTGAAGCATATGTGATGGAAGAAATTGAGCGTAAATGATCATTGGCGTTGCCGTTTGTGAATGTATCATTTATGATGCCCATTCTTTAAAAGAAAAGCGTGCCGTTTTGCAACGAATCCTTACTCGATTAAAACAAAAATTTAATGTATCTGTATCAGAGGTTGACTATCAAGATGTATGGCAAAGGACAAAAATTGCCATTGCTGTGGTCACCTCTTCACGGGTTTCGACTGAGCATGAATTGCAAAACACATTTAAGTTTATCGACTCTTTTCCTGAAATAGAAAGAACGATCACCGATATAGAATGGTTTTAAGTTAAGAGGTGAAAGTAATGAGCCACAGAGCAAATCGTGTTGGAGAACAAATGAAAAAAGAACTAGGTGACATCATCAGTCGGAAAATCAAAGATCCTCGGATCGGATTTGTGACTGTTACAGACGTGGAAGTAACTGGAGATCTACAGCAAGCCAAAGTTTACATTTCTGTATTAGGTGATGATGAGCAAAAAGAGAATACCTTAAAAGGTCTAGCCAAAGCAAAAGGGTTTATCAGAACCGAAATTGGCCACCGTATTCGACTTCGTAAAACACCTGAAATTATTTTTGAATTCGATGAATCCATTGATTACGGAAATCGAATTGAAAATCTACTTCATCAGTTACATCATGATGATAAACCTGTTGAAAAAAATGATGAAGAATAATAATTAAACGAAGGCAATATTAGCTCCGGAAGATACTCCGATTTCGACCTCTGGTGGAGTAAAATAATTGGGGTGAATGGATAGACAAACGTCTATCCATTTTTTTCTAAGAAAAGCGGACGCGACCGTTAGCACATAGTTAAAGATTAATTTTATTTTTTATTTAGATCGGAGAGAACAGGGTGGAAGGAATTTTACCATTATTTAAACCAGCCGGGATGACGAGTCATGATTGTGTCTTCAAATTACGGAAAATATTAAAAACAAAAAAAGTCGGTCATACCGGCACACTTGACCCGGACGTAACCGGAGTTCTTCCTATATGTATTGGAAAAGCAACCAAGGTGGCAGAGTATATTACCGATGCAGGAAAAAGCTATGAAGGAGAAGTAACAATCGGCTTCTCGACAACAACCGAAGATGCATCTGGAGAGGTTGTTGAAAAGAAAAGTGTGAATCAAACCATTTCAAGAAATGAAATCATTCAGGTTCTTGATTCATTGACCGGTGAAATAGAACAAACCCCACCTATGTATTCAGCAGTGAAAGTGGGGGGAACCCGCCTTTACGAATATGCACGAAAAGGAATAGAAGTGGAGCGCCCAACCAGAAAGGTGACAATTAATTCGATTCAACTACTCGATGACAGGAATGAATTTTCAGGTGAGTCGTTTCACTTCCGTTTTCGAGTAAGCTGTAGCAAGGGGACATATATCAGGACTTTGGCGGTGATGATAGGCGAACGGCTCGGATATCCCGCACATATGTCAAATTTGATTAGAGTTCAATCAGCAACATTCACTTTAGAAGATTGCCTTACTTTCGAACATATTGAAAGGATAATGGAAGCAGGGACCATTTCAAGTGCATTAAGACCATTGGAATCGGCTCTTTCTCATTTGCCGAAATACGTGATTAGTGATAAAGTAGCAGAGAAAGTGAAAAATGGCGCACTTTTACAAATACCAGAACATTTGAAATATAGTAACGGACCTATTATCGCTGAAACAGAAGAAGGGCTGGCACTTGCCATTTATTCAAAGCATCCAAATAAGCCGGGTCTTCTCAAGCCAGTTAAGGTATTGCGAAATGAACAAGAACAATAAAGGTACGGTATAGAAAAGGTGAGTTTCAATTGGAAGTAAAGAAGCTTAGTTTTCCTCTTAATTTAGATAAAAATATATATCCGCCACTTTCTATGGCGTTAGGCTATTTTGATGGTGTACATCTTGGTCATCAGGAGGTCATTCTTGAAGCAAAGAAGCAGGCAGAAGAAAAAGGGCTCCATAGTGCTGTCATGACCTTTGACCCTCATCCATCTGTTGTTTTAGGTAAAAACGAAATGCATGTTCAGTACATTACTCCGTTAGAAGAGAAAATTCACATTATTAAAAAAATGGGTATCGATTATCTTTTTATTATTCATTTCACAACTGAGTTTGCTAATCTTTTGCCGCAAGAGTTTATCGATCAATATGTAATTGGATTAAATGTAAAACATGTTGTTGCGGGGTTTGATTTTACCTATGGTCGAATGGGCAAGGGGAATATGGAAACATTACCATTTCATTCGCGTGAGCAATTTACTAATACAATTGTTCCTAAATTTACTAAAAGCAACGAAAAAGTAAGTTCAACTCAGATTCGTAAATTCCTAAAAGAAGGTAGAACAGATGAACTTCCTGCATTACTCGGTAGATTTTATACAACTTCAGGTATCGTCATTCATGGTGATAAACGCGGGAGGACGATTGGCTTTCCAACGGCAAATGTAGATGTGAAGGATGAATATATCCTACCGCCTCTTGGAGTTTATGCAGTCAGAATGGAGATTGACGGGGTCTGGCATCAGGGGGTGTGTAATGTTGGTTTCAAGCCCACATTTAATCAGCCGGCTTTAAGGCCATCCGTTGAAGTTAACGTATTTCATTTTGATCAAGATATTTATGGAAAAGAAGTAATCGTCGAATGGCATCTTTTTTTACGGAAAGAACAAAAATTTTCCGGTATCGAAGAACTCGTTTCCCAAATAGAAAGGGATAAACAGCTTGCAATCGATTACTTTGTTAAAAGTCGACATTTTTTTTATGAATGATTGTAAAATAAAGTCTTTCTTACATTAATGATAAGGTTTTAGCTTGCATTTTGGCGTAAAACATTGTATACTTATTAACGTATTAAAAAATAACCTTTGCTTGGCAAGTCGAATCACCGACGCTTGCTCAGTAACAGGGGATTCATATTTAGGAGGTGAAACAGGATGGCAATCACACAAGAACGTAAAAATGAAATTATCAATGAGTACAAAACTCATGAAAGCGACACTGGATCTGCAGAAGTTCAAATCGCTGTCCTTACTGAATCAATCAACAATTTGAATGAGCACTTACGTACTCATAAAAAGGACCACCACTCTCGTCGCGGTCTGTTGAAAATGGTTGGTAAACGTCGTAATCTTTTAACTTACCTACGTAACAAAGATGTTCAACGTTACCGTGAGTTAATCAATAAGCTTGGTCTTCGTCGATAGTCTTCAGAAGCGGGATTTTTCCCGCTTTTTTGTTAGGTTTAAAAAAATTTAAGAATCTTCTATACATATTTTTAAGACGCAATTTTTTGTGCATACTATAATTACATTTGTGTTTAAACAATAAGCTTTTAGGCTTTTTTTATATTTGTTAAATAAAGATGATTACAGCGAAATATTATTTTTTCGCATCATCCTCCGAAGTGATTTAGATTGAGAGGGGTAAAAATATGGAACAAACGAAACATGAGTATTCCATGAATTGGGCCGGACGCAAGTTAACTGTTGAAATAGGTCAATTGGCTAAACAAGCTAACGGTGCTGTAATGGTTCGTTATGGAGATACTGCCGTATTAAGTACAGCAACAGCATCAAAAGAACCTAAAAACCTTGATTTTTTTCCGTTAACAGTTAACTACGAGGAACGTTTGTATGCAGTTGGGAAAATACCGGGTGGATTTATTAAACGTGAAGGTCGTCCAAGTGAAAAGGCGATTCTAGCTAGTCGTCTAATTGACCGCCCGATCCGTCCGCTTTTTGCTGATGGTTTCCGTAATGATGTACAAGTTATTAGCATCGTTATGAGTGTTGATCAAGATTGTTCTACCGAAATGGCAGCCATGTTTGGATCTTCATTGGCTCTTAGTACATCCGACATTCCGTTTGAGGGTCCAATAGCCGGTGTTGTTGTTGGTCGTGTCAATGGTGAGTTTGTTATTAACCCAACCGTTGAACAAGCAGAATTGAGTGACATTCATTTAACTGTTGCCGGGACAAAAGATGCGATTAACATGGTTGAGGCAGGTGCAAATGAAGTTCCTGAAGAAACAATGCTTGAAGCAATTATGTTTGGTCATGATGAGATCAAACGCCTAATTGAGTTCCAGGAAAAAATTGTTGCTGAAATTGGCAAGGAAAAAAGACAAATTTCATTATTCGAGCTTGACCGAGAGCTGGAAGATAAAGTAAAAGAAATGTGCGAGGCAGACTTGATTAAAGCGATTCAGGTTCAAGAAAAGCATGCTCGTGAAGATGCAATCAAAGAAGTGAAAAATCAAGTTTTGGCTAAATTTGAGGAACAAGAAACATCAGATGAAGACTTAAAACAAATAAAGCAAATTTTGGACAAAATGGTCAAAGGTGAAGTACGCCGCTTAATTACAGTGGAAAAGATTCGTCCTGATGGCCGGAAAGTAGATGAAATTCGTCCATTGTCATCACAAGTAAACATTTTACCGCGTACACATGGTTCAGGGCTGTTTACACGTGGACAGACTCAGGCATTAAGTATTTGTACCCTTGGTGCAATGGGTGATGTGCAAATCCTTGATGGTCTAGGAATTGAGGAAGAGAAACGGTTCATGCATCACTATAACTTCCCTTCCTTTAGCGTAGGGGAAACAGGACCAATCCGTGGACCGGGCCGCAGGGAAATTGGGCATGGAGCTTTAGGTGAACGGGCACTTGAGCCGATTGTTCCGAATGAAAAGGACTTTCCATACACTATCCGACTTGTTTCGGAAGTTTTGGAATCAAACGGTTCTACCTCTCAGGCAAGTATTTGTGCAAGTACACTTGCAATGATGGATGCCGGTGTTCCGATTAAAGCTCCTGTAGCAGGTATTGCAATGGGACTTGTAAAATCCGGAGAGCACTATACCGTGTTAACGGATATTCAAGGGATGGAAGATCACCTTGGTGACATGGACTTCAAAGTAGCCGGTACATCAAAGGGTGTAACTGCATTGCAAATGGATATTAAAATTGAAGGACTATCCCGTGAAATTCTAGAGGAAGCCCTTCAGCAGGCAAAAATCGGAAGAATGCAAATTTTAGATTCTATGCTTGCAACCCTTTCCGAACCAAGAACAGAGCTTTCTCAATTTGCTCCGAAGATTTTAACGATGGCTATCAATCCGGATAAAATTCGCGATGTAATTGGACCTAGCGGAAAACAAATCAATAAGATCATTGAGGAAACCGGTGTTAAGATTGATATTGAGCAAGACGGTACTATTTTTATTGCCTCAACTAATCAGGAAATGAACCAAAAGGCGAAGAAGATTATCGAGGATATTGTTCGTGAGGTAGAGGTAGGTCAAATCTATCTCGGTAAGGTAAAACGAATTGAAAAATTCGGTGCCTTTGTAGAAATCTTCGCTGGAAAAGATGGACTTGTTCATATTTCAGAACTAGCTGAAGAGCGCGTTGGAAAAGTGGAAGATGTAGTTGCAATTGGCGATGAAATCTTAGTAAAAGTAACTGAAATTGATAAGCAAGGCCGTGTGAACCTTTCCCGTAAAGTGATTTTAAAAGAACAGCGAGAAAAGGCTGAAGAAAACCGTTAAAGTATAAACCGGACTTGGGCCGGAAAAATAGGCAAGTCAGGGGGAACCCTGACTTTTTCCATGTTACGGTTCTCAGTTTCGTTCTACCTTGTCCTTCCTAAACATAATGTGTATGGAAGGGGGAACGGCGGATGAAAAAGGTTAGTATTTTTATGGTAATTAGTTTGGCTGCGTGGTTCTCGGTTAATAACCCGATTGTAAATCCATATGTTGAATCTTTAAAAGATTCATCAATATCAGTGACAAAGCAGGCAGATTCTCTATATCAAAGTATAATTAAGAATGCTTCTACATATGAAATCCCGCCTTCTGATGCAAAAATTGATCCGGTTTGGAAGGCGATTCCCGGATATAATGGGCTTAAGGTTGATATTTCAGCCTCTTATAAAAAAATGAAAAAAATCGGTGTATTTGACGAAAAGAAACTGGTTTTTACCCAAACCAAACCAATGGTTCACCTTAAGGATCTACCGGCATCACCGATATATAAAGGTCACCCGGAAAAGCCGATGGTAAGCTTCATTATCAATGTGGCATGGGGAAATGAGTATTTATCAGGTATTCTTGCTACTTTAAAAAGGCACCACATAACCACCAGTTTTTTTCTGGAAGGGAATTGGGTCAAGAAAAACCCTGAGCTCGCGAAAATGATTGCAAGCAGCGGTAATGAAATTGGAAACCATTCTTACTCTCATCCTGATATGAAAAGGCTAACTGCCGATCAGGCAAGAATGGAAATGATAAAAACAAATGAAGTAATTGAGGCAGCGACTAAAGTCAAATGCACATGGTTTGCCCCTCCAAGCGGCAGTTACCGAGAGGAGACTGTAAAAATTGCTGATGAATTAAAAATGGGGACGGTTATGTGGACTGTCGATACTGTAGACTGGCAAAAGCCTTCTCCGGAAACGCTGATCAATCGTGTTATGTCTAAAATTGATAACGGTTCAATGGTTCTTATGCACCCAACAGCCTCGACAGCAAAAGCGCTTGACCGTTTAATTACCATGATAGAACAAAAAAATTTGAAAATTGTCACGGTAACGGAACTGATGAATGAAGAAAGAATCTTGAAATAAGAGAGCAAGAAATGCAAAAATGGGAAAATATATTCTTAAAGTAAGTCGAAAAAAATTGGAATCAAAATAGAATTGCCCATTGTTAGGAGGAATTAGATGATTAATAAATATACATGCCAAAATGGAGTAAGAATTGTACTGGAACATATTCCGACCGTTCGATCTGTTGCGATTGGCGTATGGATTGGAACCGGGTCCAGATATGAAGATCAACAAAATAATGGGATTTCCCATTTTCTCGAGCATATGTTTTTTAAAGGCACCACTACCAGATCGGCAAAGGAAATAGCAGAATCGTTTGATAGTATCGGTGGTCAAGTAAATGCTTTTACATCAAAAGAATATACTTGTTATTATGCTAAGGTCCTTGATACACATTCTCAATTTGCACTGGATGTTTTAGCAGATATGTTCTTTAATTCAACTTTTGTCGAAGAGGAATTAAATAAAGAAAGAAATGTTGTTCTTGAAGAAATCAAAATGTATGAAGATACACCTGACGATATTGTCCACGATTTATTGAGCAGGGCTGTTTATGGCGATCATCCGCTTGGCTACCCGATTCTCGGAACAGAAGAAACACTTAACACGTTCACAGGAGAAACACTAAAGGAATATATCCATGAAAGATACACTCCTGAAAATGTTGTGATTTCAATAGCAGGAAATATTTCGGAATCTTTTATTCAAGAGGTTGAGAAATATTTTGGTTCCTATGAGGGTGGGAATAAACAACCGCTTGAAAATATTCCTGTTTTTCATTCCAATCGTATTTCACGGAAAAAGGAAACGGAGCAGGCTCATTTATGCATCGGTTTTGAAGGTTTAAAGGTGGGTCATGAGGATGTTTATAGCTTAATCACCTTAAATAATATTTTAGGCGGAAGCATGAGCAGCAGACTTTTCCAAGAAGTCCGTGAACAAAGGGGCTTAGCTTATTCAGTTTTCTCTTATCATTCAGCCTATCAGGATAGCGGGATTGTAACTGTCTATGGTGGAACAGGTGCAAAGCAGCTTAATGTATTATTCGAAACGATTCAGGAAACACTCGATAAATTAAAGCAAGACGGGATTACTGAAAAAGAACTCACTAACAGTAAGGAACAATTAAAGGGAAGCTTGATGTTGAGCTTGGAAAGCACGAACAGCCGAATGAGCCGTAACGGTAAAAACGAGCTTTTGTTAAAACGCCACCGTTCATTGGATGAAATTATTGAACAAATCGATTTAGTTACTAAGCGTAGTGTGGATGAGATGGCAAGATCCGTATTTACTGATAAATACTCTGTTACATTAATTAGCCCTGATGGGGAATTTCCTGAAAATCTTAAGTAATTATAAAAAACAGTTCATCTTCGAACTGTTTTTTTAATTAGTCTAAATTGGGACTTCTTTCTATAAAATAGTAGAAATAGGGTCGGGAAGGGAGTTTATGCGATGCGTTTAAGTGAATTAAGCGGGAAAGAGATTGTCGATGTAAAAAAAGCGGAACGCCTCGGAGTACTTGGTCAAACGGATCTTGAAATAAATGAAGGAACGGGGCAAATTCAGGCATTACTTATTCCTTCATTAAAATGGTTCGGATTAAAAAAACAGGGAGGAGAAATCAGAGTTCCATGGCAGCACATAAAAAAAATTGGCTCAGACATGATAATTGTTGATGTCCCTGAAGAGGAGTAAAGAATATTTTTTTAAATTGAATAGCGTAAGTTCCGTGCGCCATCAGCTTTTTTGTTTAAGCTGATATGAAGCTGCCTTCCAGTTTTTCCAAAGCCCAAGCAAATTAACTTTTGCCTTGGGCTTTTTTTATAGAACTATTGATGGAAAACTCACCGAATGATTGTTGCTTACATAAGATGTTGAAGTGATAAAGAAGAAATGATTTCCTGTTTGGATTTTTTGAAAAGAAGGTGAATGTTTTCATGCTGACAGGGATGCAGATAGCCGTTATTGGTGGAGATGCCAGACAGCTGGAAATTATCCGGAAGTTAACCGAATTAGATGCCCGACTATCGCTAATTGGTTTCGAACAGCTTGACCATGCCTTCACTGGTGCTGTTAAGGAAAAGTTGGATGAGGTTGATTTTTCGAATATAGACGCTCTTATTTTGCCGGTAGCTGGAACAAATTTAGAAGGTCAGGTAGAAACAATTTTCTCAAATGAGAAAGTGGTTTTAACTGAGGAGGTACTTTCACATACTCCTGAACATTGCACAATTTATTCAGGAATTAGCAACACATTTTTAAATGGAATTATTAAGCAATCTAAAAGAACACTTGTCCAGCTTTTTTCAAGGGACGATGTTGCTATCTATAATTCTATTCCCACAGTTGAAGGAACAATCATGATGGCAATACAGCATACTGACTTTACTATCCATGGGTCCAATATAACCATCCTAGGATTAGGAAGATGTGGAATGAGTACAGCGAGGGCTTTTCATGCCCTGGGTGCAAAAGTAAAAGTCGGAGCAAGAAAAAGTGAACATCTTGCAAGAATTACTGAAATGGGGGTAACACCATTTCATCTAAGCAATATCGAGAGAGAAGTAATTGGGACGGATATTTTAATCAATACGATTCCCTATCCAATCGTAAGTGCGGCAGTAATTTCAAAGTTACCTGCTCATACGCTCGTTATAGATATTGCCTCAAAACCGGGCGGAACGGATTTCCGTTATGCCGAAAAAAGGGGGATAAAAGCCTTGCTCGCTCCAAGTTTACCGGGAATTGTTGCTCCAAAAACGGCAGGGCTAATTCTAGCGGATGTTCTTACACAGCTACTCCATGACGACCTGATAAACCGAAAGGGGAAAGTGAAATGAGTTTAAAGGGTAAGAGAATTGGCTTTGGATTAACAGGATCGCATTGTACGTATGATGCTGTATTTCCAGAGATAGAAAAACTTGTTCAAGCAGGGGCAGAGGTTATGCCGGTGGTAACGTCAACGGTAAAAAATACAGAGACCCGTTTTGGTAAAGGTGAAGATTGGATTCAAAGAATTGAGGACTTAACAGGAAATAAGGTCATTGATTCAATCGTTAGAGCAGAACCTTTAGGACCAAAGATTCCCCTGGATTGCATGGTAATTGCTCCGTTAACGGGTGTATCAATGAGTAAATTTGCTAACGCGATGAATGATAGCCCCGTCCTAATGGCGGCAAAAGCTACCTTAAGAAACTTAAAGCCTGTTGTCCTTGGAATTTCAACCAATGATGCACTGGGTTTAAACGGTGTCAATTTAATGAGGCTAATGGCAACTAAAAATATCTATTTTATTCCATATGGGCAGGATGACCCTATTAAAAAACCAAATTCAATGGTGGCAAGAATGACTTTGCTTTCCGATACAGTTGAAGCTGCAATACTTGGGCAGCAAATTCAACCGGTGCTTGTAGAAAGGTATCGTGACGGCGACTAAATCTTCACCCTTTCGTCAAAAAAGGTTATTTCTTTCAAGGAATATGTTAAAATAAATTAATCATTCATCAGCGGGATTACTTTATCCTGCTGATGAGATAAAGTGTTAAAGCATTGCTGGATCAACAATAGAAGCAGCTTCCTTTGAAAATAAAAATAACCAGCCATGTAACTATAGATAAGGATTGAAAGGGGTACTAAAATGAGCCAAAAAGGATTTCACGTTGCTGTTGTTGGAGCAACAGGAGCAGTTGGACAACAAATGATCCAAACTTTAGTTAAGGAAAACTTTCCAATCAAGCAATTATCCCTATTGTCATCAGCACGTTCAGCAGGGAAAAAAATTGTTATCAATGGTGAAAAATATACGATTCAAGAAGCAAAGCCTGAGAGCTTTGAAGGCGTCGATATTGCTTTATTTAGCGCTGGTGGCAGCGTCTCAAAAGAACTTGGTCCCGAAGCAGTTAAACGCGGTGCCGTCGTTGTAGACAACACGAGTGCTTTTCGCATGGACACAAATACTCCTCTGGTTGTACCAGAAGTTAACGAAAATGATTTACATCAGCACAATGGAATTATTGCGAATCCAAATTGTTCAACCATTCAAATGGTTGTTGCATTAGAGCCGATCCGTCAAAAATTCGGCTTGAAAAAGGTGATTGTTTCGACTTATCAAGCGGTTTCCGGTGCAGGTGCGGCGGCAGTTCAGGAATTAAACGAACAAGCACAGGCGATTTTAAATAATGAACCATATGAGGCACAGGTGTTGCCGGTTAAATCCGACAAGAACCATTACCAAATTGCTTTTAATGCCATTCCGCAAATAGATAAGTTCGAGGAAAATGGATTCACTTTTGAAGAAATGAAAATGATCAATGAAACGAAAAAAATCATGCATTTACCAGAATTACAGGTTTCGGCAACATGCGTTCGTCTTCCAGTTGCAGTCGGTCATTCTGAATCTGTTTATTTTGAAGTGGAGGAAGAAGGCGTTAGTGCAAAGGAAATTAAAGCATTATTAAGTGATGCTCCGGGTGTCGTCCTTCAAGATGATCCGGAAAATCAATTGTATCCAATGCCAGCTAATTGTGTGGGTAGCAATGATGTTTTTGTTGGAAGAATTCGTAAGGACCTTGATGAAGACCTTGGGTTCCATATGTGGGTGGTCTCTGACAACTTACTTAAGGGAGCAGCATGGAATTCTGTTCAGATTGCTGAAAGATTAATTAGCCTTGGTTTAGTTAAAGAAAAATAAAAGAAAGCATCAAAAAGGCAGGTTTTGGTGTCACCATGAAAATTATTGTGCAAAAATTTGGCGGGACTTCTGTCAAAGATGAAAAAAGCAGGAAACATGCGGAAGGCCATATTGAAAAAGCTTTAGCAGACGGCTACAAAGTAGTTGTTGTGGTATCGGCGATGGGGAGAAAGGGCGATTCGTATGCAACAGATACACTTCTTTCCTTAGTCGGCGGCAATTTAAGCAAAATCAGCAAAAGGGAACTTGATCTTCTTTTATCGTGCGGTGAAACAATTTCGAGTGTTGTTTTTGCAAATATGTTATTGGATAAAGGAATTAACGCTGTGGCCTTAACAGGTGCTCAAGCCGGATTCCGTACCAATAGTGACCATACAAACGCAAAAATTATTGAAATGAAATGTGATCGGCTGCTTAGAGAGTTGGAGCATGTCGATGTTGTTGTTGTTGCAGGCTTCCAAGGGGCTGCAAAAAATGGTGATATAACCACGATTGGCCGTGGTGGAAGTGATACATCTGCTGCAGCTTTGGGTGCGGCACTTAATGCTGAATGGATTGACATATTTACAGATGTTGAAGGAATTATGACAGCTGATCCTAGAATAGCAGAAAATGCAAGACCATTATCTGTAGTAACCTATACAGAAGTATGCAATATGGCCTATCAGGGAGCAAAAGTTATACATCCCAGAGCGGTTGAAATTGCCATGCAGGCAAAAGTGCCGATTAGAATACGCTCAACCTATTCCGATAATTTAGGAACGCTTGTCACAACACTTAATAAAGATAATCGCGGCAGTGATATTAAAGAACGAATTGTGACCGGGATTGCTCATGTATCAAATGTGACGCAGATCAAGGTATTTGCCAAAAAAGATCAATACTATCTACAGGCAGAAGTGTTTAAAGCAATGGCAAAAGAAAATATCAGTGTTGATTTTATCAATATTTCACCTAATGGTGTTGTATACACTGTTACCGATGAAATGACGGACAAAGCCATATCTGTCTTAAATGTATTGGGGCATGACCCTGTTGTCGAGCGTAACTGTGCAAAGGTTTCTGTAGTAGGCGCAGGTATAGCAGGTGTCCCGGGCGTAACCTCTAAAATTGTTTCGGCATTATCAGATCACGGAATTAGGATTCTTCAATCAGCTGATAGCCATACCACTATATGGGTACTTGTGAAACAAGAAGATTTAGTTAAATCAGTTAATGCCCTTCATGACGCCTTTCAATTAGAAGAAGAGTCGATTGATTTTAATCGGACGTTTTTTTAAGATAGTGTAAAATCGATATTAATGTAATTGGTAGAGTACATTGGTATGGTTTTAGAGCATTCTTTATCGGCGTAAACCATAGGAATGGGAAGGAGTATTAAAATGGTTAATTTTGGTCGTGTTTCCACGGCGATGGTTACCCCTTTTGATAAAAAAGGGCATATTGATTTTGCAAAAACTACTCAATTAGTTAATTATTTAATTGAAAATGGAACGGATTCTCTTGTGCTTGCAGGTACAACAGGTGAATCTCCTACATTATCAAAGGAAGAAAAGCTCGCATTATTCGCTCATGTAGTTAAGGTTGTTGACAAAAGGATTCCAGTAATCGCCGGTACGGGCAGCAACAATACGTATGCATCGATTGAATTGACTAAAAAAGCGGAGCAAATAGGTGTTGACGCCATCATGGTGGTTGCACCTTATTACAATAAACCAAATCAGGAAGGCTTATATCAACACTTTAAAGCTGTCGCGGATGCAACTTCACTTCCGGTAATGGTTTATAACATTCCAGGCCGGTCAGTTGTTACAATTCATCCGGAGACGGTGATTCGCCTTTCCAAGATCCCGAATATTATTGCGATAAAAGAAGCAAGTGGAGACCTAAGCGCCATGACACATATCATTGCGAATACAGACGAAGATTTTCTTTTGTACAGTGGTGATGATGGATTGACAATTCCTGTTCTATCCATAGGCGGTGCTGGTGTTGTCTCTGTTGCTTCGCATGTAATTGGCAATGAAATGCAGGAAATGGTCAAATCATTCTATGCAGGTGAGAATAGCAAGGCTGCAAATTTACATCAACAGCTTTTACCAATTATGCAAGGGTTATTTGCTGCGCCAAGTCCTGCACCTGTTAAAACAGCATTACAAGTAAATGGCTTGGATGTTGGTTCAGTAAGATTGCCGTTAGTTGGATTAACTGAACAAGAACGTACTACTCTTATTACTCTTTTAAATAAAAAATAGTAAGAAAAAGCCAATCGATGTAACTTCGGTTGGCTTTTTTTATTCTGGAACTTATGTGATGGATAATTTAACTAATATTGGTTGTAATGATTTTCGAATATCAAGTATAATAATCATAACTGATTTCGATCGGGCTATATCAACAAGGAGGATTCAAACATTGACAAAGAGAAAAAATAATTCCATTAAGGTTGTTGCACTTGGTGGTATTGGAGAAATCGGGAAAAATATGTATCTTGTTGAAGTGGACAAGGATATCTTCGTTATCGATGCTGGCTTAATGTTCCCCGAGGAAGAAATGCTTGGTATTGATATCGTGATTCCTGATCTTACTTATTTAAAAGAAAACAAAGAAAGGGTAAAAGCGATTTTCTTAACACACGGTCATGAAGACCATATTGGAGCGCTATCGTATTTGTTACGTCAAGTTGATGTTCCGGTTTATGGAACAAAGTTAACTCTTGCCCTTGCTCAAGCAAAACTACGGGAACAAGATTATAATGGTAAAACGAATTTTTTTGAAGTGGATTCAGATTCAGTCATTGAAATGGCTTCGGTTGAAGTGAGCTTTTTTAGAACCAATCATAGCATTCCTGATTCAGTTGGTGTTTGTGTTCATACCTCTGAAGGAATTATTGTTTATACCGGTGACTTTAAATTTGACCAAGCCGCAACGAAACTTTATAAACCGGAAATCGGAAAAATGGCAGCAATCGGTGAAAAAGGGGTATTATGCCTGATGTCCGATAGTACAGAAGCTGAAAAGCCCGGATACACAACATCTGAAGCCATCGTCGAACGGGAAATGTCGAACGCATTTTACAATGCACCTGGAAGAATTATTGCTGCTTGCTTTGCATCGGATATAAATAGAATTCAGCATATATTCGATGCCGCGAAAGAAAGCCGCCGTAAAGTTGCAGTTGTAGGGAAAAGTCTAGAACGTATCTATCATATTGCTCTTGATTTAGGGTATTTGGAAGTAGATGAAGACTTAATCATCCCGATTACAGAAATTAATGAATATAATGATAAAGAAATTTGTGTATTAATGACAGGAAGCCAGGGAGAGCCCATTGAAGGTCTGCAGAAAATGGCTAAACAAACGGCAAAGCTTGTTAATATTCAACCCGGAGATACCGTATTAATTGCTGCATCCCCGCTTAGAGGCAGTGAAGTATATTTATACAAAACTGTAGATATGTTATTTAGAGCGGGTGCAAATGTTATCTCCGGAAAAAGAACCATCCATGTCTCAAGTCACGGCAGTCAAGAAGAATTAAAATTTATGATTAACTTAATGAATCCTAAATTCTTTATTCCGGTTCATGGTGAATACCGGATGTTGAAAGCCCATCGAAAATTAGCTATAGAATGCGGACTTACGAATGAACAGATTTATATACCTGACCGCGGAGAAATGATTGAATTTAAGGATGGAAAATTGGCCCCTGGCAGTAAAGTTCCATCGGGAAATATCCTAATTGATGGAATTGGAGTGGGGGATGTAGGAAATATTGTTTTACGTGACCGCAGGCTCTTATCACAGGATGGAATCCTAATTGTGGTTGTTACCTTAACAAAGCAGGAGAAGAAAATTGCGTCCGGACCTGAAATTATCTCAAGAGGGTTTGTTTATGTTCGTGAATCAGAAAAATTAATGGATGATTCAACCAAATTAGTACGGGATATTGTCGAAAGGAATATAGCTAAAGAGTCTTTTGAATGGGCAAGCCTTAAGCAAGAAATAAGAGATGAATTAAACCGCAATTTATACGAAAAAACAAAAAGAAGACCAATGATACTTCCAATAATTATGGAAGTTTAGCTGCAAAAGACACTGGATTTTCCAGTGTCTTTATTTATTGGCAAATATTCAGGCATGATTTTACGTTTAAAATGCAATACTAAAAATATCATGCTTGAAGGGAGTATTGGGATGGATAAAGATTTACAAAAAAATGATTCCGAAAATCAAGAAGGTCAAGATCCACAAAAAGAAGAAAAACCTTCTTCCACTTTAATAGAGAAAATACAGCAGCTTGGACAAACAAATGTGCCGCAGCTTTCACCAGATTCAAGAATACATTGTTTAACCATCATTGGACAAATTGAAGGTCATTTAGCCTTGCCACCGCAAAATAAAACGACAAAATATGAGCATTTACTGCCTCAACTTGTTGCAATTGAACAAAATCCTAAAATTGAAGGAGTTCTTATTATATTAAATACGGTGGGCGGAGATGTCGAAGCGGGGCTTGCCATTTCTGAAATGATCGCATCGATATCAAAGCCGACTGTCTCAATTGTTTTGGGTGGAGGCCATTCCATTGGTGTTCCAATTGCTGTTTCCACTGATTATTCTTTTATTGCCGAAACAGCAACGATGACGATTCATCCTATCCGCTTAACAGGACTTGTTATTGGGGTTCCGCAAACCTTTGAATATTTGGACAAAATGCAGGAGCGGGTAGTTAATTTTGTTAAAAAGCATTCCAAAATTACTGAGGAGACCTTTAAAGACTTAATGTTTGCCAAAGGTAATTTAACAAGGGATATTGGAACAAATGTAATCGGTGTGGATGCCGTAAATTACGGTTTAATAGATGAAGTGGGTGGACTCGGGCCGGCAATGAAAAAGTTAAATGAAATGATAGACCTTAAACAAGAGGGAAATGAGGGGTTGATTCAATGATTCTGTACACGATGATGCCTCAAGAGCTCATCTTTCCCAATGAAACAGTAGTGGCTACTAAACAACAAACTCTAACCTATCAAGGGATTCCGCTTTTAGTTGAGTTAACAGATCAACAAAATGTTCAAGTGATCCGTGTCCTAAGCAGTGATCCTCAACATTATTTGGATGATCGGGTTAGTCCGGGAACAAAAATTTCTTTTGCAAACCTCGACGGTTTGTCCGCCTTCTCGTAGTAAATTATGGTATAATCAAATGAGAAAACTAGAGCAGCCCTAAAGGCTGCTTTCTCCATTTTACCCATATTCAATTATAATGAAATGAATGATTTGATAATAAAGTGATACATATTATGCATTTAAGGTGATTACATGGCAAAAAAAAAGAGAAGACAAGCAAAAAAACGGGACACGCAATTAAAACGGACTGTCCAATTTGAATTATCAGCAATAGCCCTGCTGGCTTTAACAATTATTTCAATGGCAAAATTAGGTGCTGTCGGTAAGGCAACTGTATTATTTTTTCGCTTTTGGATGGGCGAATGGTACATGCTCAGTTTAATTGGGCTCCTTTTGTTAAGTATTTATTTAATGTGGAAGCGGGAAATTCCTTTTTTCTTTCATCCAAGATTAATTGGTTGTTATTGTATAATCTCATCCATTTTACTGTTGAGTCATTTAACCTTTTTTCAATTGCTGACAAATGGCGGGAAATTTAAAGATCCCAGCGTTATTCGCACTACTTGGGAAGTATTTATGATGGAGGTTCGAGGTGAAACAAGTACTCAAGACCTTGGGGGCGGAATGATTGGAGCAGTTTTATTTGCCCTTTTCCACTATCTCTTTGCAGATACCGGGACGAAAATTATTGCCGTTATTTTTATTATAATCGGCTTTATCTTAATAACAGGAAAATCATTTGGAGATTTTATCGGAAACATTATGAGTGCCATCTTCAGTTTTTCTAAGGGCCAATGGGGAGCCTTTAAAACGGATTTGGCAGATTGGAAGCAAAAGCAGGAGGACCGTCGGGCTGAAAAAAATGCACGTCAACAGGAAGTTCGTGAAAATCGAACAACGAGAAGCCGTCCTGAAATAAATGTATCTGAAGTTACTATGCCGGAAGAAAACCGTACACCTGAGCCACTTATCTCGAGTTTTGCAGATCGTGCATATTCAGAAGATCCTCCGATTAGTTTGCCGCAGCAGGAAGTGAATAGGAATCAAGAAGGGAAAACAGCAGCAGATGACGAAGAAATTACCCCTCCAATTACCTTTACTGAGGTAGAAAATACTGCTTATGAATTACCGCCATTAAAATTGTTAAAGCTTCCTAAGAAAACAGATCAAAGCGGTGAATATGAACTGATTCATGCCAATGCTGCAAAACTGGAAAGAACCTTTCAAAGCTTTGGTGTGAAAGCAAGAGTAACTCAAGTACATTTAGGCCCTGCAGTTACTAAGTATGAGGTTCACCCTGATGTAGGTGTAAAAGTTAGTAAAATTGTCAGCTTAAGTGATGATCTTGCATTGGCACTTGCGGCAAAAGATATTCGAATCGAAGCACCGATTCCCGGTAAATCGGCAATCGGAATTGAAGTTCCGAATTCTGAGGTTGCAATGGTATCACTTCGTGAAGTATTAGATGCTACTCAAAATGATAAGCCTGACGCAAAGTTATTAATCGGTTTAGGACGGGATATTACCGGAGAGGCTGTTTTGGCTGAACTGAATAAAATGCCTCACTTACTCGTTGCCGGAGCAACGGGAAGCGGAAAAAGTGTATGTATTAATGGAATTATTACCAGCGTCCTCATGCGTGCAAAACCTCATGAAGTAAAATTAATGATGATTGACCCGAAAATGGTAGAATTAAATGTTTATAATGGGATTCCTCATTTACTTGCACCTGTTGTAACAGATGCCAAAAAAGCATCACAGGCATTAAAAAAGGTAGTTAGTGAGATGGAAAGACGGTATGAATTATTCTCTTACACAGGAACGCGTAATATTGAAGGATATAACGATCACGTAAGACGGCATAATATGGAAGAAAATGATAAGCAGCCATTACTGCCGTATATTGTAGTAATCGTTGACGAGTTGGCAGACTTAATGATGGTTGCTTCCTCAGATGTTGAAGATTCCATTACCCGACTTGCGCAAATGGCACGTGCAGCAGGAATCCATCTAATCATTGCTACGCAACGGCCGTCTGTTGATGTCATTACTGGAGTTATTAAGGCAAATATACCGTCACGGATTGCCTTTGCAGTTTCCAGTGCAACAGATTCAAGAACGATTTTGGATATGGGAGGTGCTGAAAAGCTTCTTGGTAGAGGTGACATGCTGTTTCTCCCTGTAGGAGAATCTAAACCGATCCGTGTTCAAGGAGCCTTTTTATCAGACGAAGAAGTTGAGGACACTGTTAATTTTGTTATTTCACAGCAAAAGGCACAATACCAAGAAGAAATGATCCCTGATGATATTCCGGAAGCCGCAGGTGCGGTTGATGATGATTTATATGAAGAAGCTGTTGATTTAATAATTGACATGCAAACAGCTTCCGTATCGATGTTACAGCGGAGATTTCGAATCGGCTATACGAGAGCCGCACGACTCATCGATGAAATGGAGGCGCGCGGTGTCGTTGGTCCATATGAGGGAAGTAAGCCACGGGCAGTTTTACAATCTAAGCCAAAAGAAGAAGCTAACTAAAGAAAAGCTGAAACGTTTGGAATTAGAGCCTGCCAATTCTCTACGTTTATTCATTTTGCTTTTATCTAAAAAAAGAGCCGTTTGGCTCTTTTTTTATTATAAATATTTAGAAATTCCATACTATATTATTAGATGCGGGCGGCTTGTATCCAATCGAATACAACAATTTGTTAATCGCAATATCCATTTGGCCTATTTTTAACAATAAATTATAGCAGATTTTTTTATTAAAAACATAAGAAAATATGACAATTTTTATCTGGATAGCTTTTTTCGACAAAATCTTTAATTCCTATTTATTTATACTAAGAAAAGTGTTATATTAATTTCGATTAGTAGGAATGATAATACATCAGATGTCTGATGTCTTAGAAAAAGGCTGGAGGAACCTGCATGTCTATTAAGTCAGATAACCGACATCTTTACTTACAAGTGATTGATCGGTTAAAGCAAGATATTGAACAAGGGATTTATAAAGAAAAAGAGAAATTACCTTCAGAATTCGATCTTGCCAAACATCTAGGTGTAAGCAGAGCTACACTTCGGGAAGCATTGCGCATTCTTGAAGAGGAAAATGTTATCATCAGGCGCCATGGTGTCGGCACTTTTGTTAACGCTAAGCCGCTGTTTACTTCAGGGATTGAACAACTTAATAGTGTAACTGAAATGATATTGGAAGTTGGAATGAAACCAGGTACTATTTTTCTAAGTTCATCAACTCAGTGTCCAACCGAGGAGGATATTCGTCGTTTCTCATGTTCAATAGAAGAGGAAATTGTTATCATGGAGCGGGTTAGAACTGCAAATGGAGAGCCGGTTGTCTATTGTATCGACAAGGTACCTAAACACATTTTGCCTGAAACATTTTTCCATGGAGAAAAATCAATCTTCAGAATTTTGGAAGAGGAGGCAAATAGACGTATTACATACGCAGTTGCTCAAATTGAACCCATTGGTTATCATGAGAAAATTTCCCCAATTCTGGAATGTGACCCCGAAACCGCATTACTTGTTTTAAAACAAATGCACTTCGATGAAATGGATGAACCTATCCTATTTTCGGTAAACTATTTTAAGGCAGATAAGTTTAGTTTTCGTGTTTTGCGAAAAAGAGCGTAGTTTTTTTTTTAGCGAATATGAAAACGGAAACAATTTTACTTGATTTGTCATTGCTACTAAATCAAATAAACAATCATTAGGGGGTACAATTCCTTGAAAAAGCGTAAAATTGGTATGGTATTATCGCTTGTCCTAGCAGCAGGAACACTTTTGGGTGCTTGTGGAAAGGCAACTGACAACACTAAGAATAATACAACTGGCGGAAACAAAGGGAATACGTTTTCTGTTGGGATGGTTACGGATGTCGGCGGTATTGATGACAAATCCTTTAACCAATCAGCCTGGAAAGGCCTTCAGGAGTTTGGTAAAGATAACAACATGCAAAAAGGTAAAGGTGGATATGATTACCTTCAATCTCAATCAGATGCCGATTATGCAACTAACTTAAATACGCTATCTCGTCAAGGCTTTAGTTTGGTTTATGGTATTGGTTTCATGATGCAAAATGATGTCGATAAGATTGCAAAACAACAACCTAAGAGCCATTTTGCAATTATCGATGCTGAAGTAAAAGAACCAAACGTTGCAAGCGTTCTTTTTAAGGAAAATGAAGGTTCATTCCTAGCTGGTATTGCTGCCGGAATGACGACCAAATCGAATAAAATTGGTTTTATCGGCGGAATGGAAAGCGCAGTAATTGAGCGCTTTGAAGCAGGGTTCGTTGCAGGGGTTAAAGCTGCTAATCCAAATGCAACTGTAGATATTCAATATGCTGCAAGTTTCACTGATGCTGCAAAAGGGCAAGCAATTGCATCAAGAATGTACTCATCCGGTGATGATGTTATATTCGCAGCTGCCGGTGCAACCGGTAACGGTTTATTTAAAGAAGCTCGTGACCGCAAATCTAAAAACCCTGATCAAGCTATTTGGGCAATCGGTGTAGACTCTGATCAAAGCCCTGAAGGTGTTGTAACTGCGGGCGGAAAACAAACAAATGTTGTGATTACATCTTCAATGAAGCGCGTAGATAATGCTGTTAAAGACCTTTCTACTAAAGCGAAAAATGGTAATTTCCCTGGTGGAAAAACAACTACTTACGGTTTAGCAGAAGACGGTGTTGGTCTAGCACCCATCAATCCGGATATTACGAATAAGGCAGATATCGAAAAAGCTGTAAGTGACTGGTCCGGTAAAATTAAATCAGGATCATTAAAAGTTCCTGCTACTCGTGCGGAATTAAAAACTTTTAGCGCAAAATAATAGTATTGATTTTTAAGTGATGTGATGAGGAAGTGCGGGCGCCTAATGCCCGCCTCCTTAAAATAGGAATAAAATCTTAATTGAAGTGTAGAAATCTTCTACACTTCACTTAGGACTTTAGGGGGGAGAAGTTCCCTGTTTTTTTAAAGCTTTAAAAGGTCTGACCTCTTACTACTTATGAATCTACTTTTTATACCTTAGTAAAGGAAGTGAGAAAAGATGGAATACGTAATTGAGATGCTTAATATCCGCAAAGAATTTGGCGGTTTTGTTGCAAATGATAATATCACTCTTCAAGTTAAAAAAGGCGAAATCCATGCTTTGCTCGGAGAAAACGGTGCAGGAAAATCAACATTGATGAATGTACTATTTGGATTATACCAGCCTGAACAAGGAGAAATACGGGTTAAGGGGAAATCTGTAAAAATTTCTAATCCAAATATTGCAAATGAATTGGGAATTGGGATGGTCCATCAGCACTTTATGCTTGTAGATAAATTTACAGTTACTGAAAATATAATCCTTGGAAAAGAAATAACTTCAGGCGGCCGAATCAATCTGAAAAAGGCTGAAAAAGAAGTTCGTGAAATATCTGAGCGTTATGGATTAGCCGTTGACCCACAGGCAAAGATATCTGAGATCAGTGTAGGCATGCAGCAGCGTGTTGAAATCTTAAAAACACTGTACCGTGGTGCAGAAATCTTAATTTTTGACGAACCATCGGCAGTATTAACACCGCAGGAAATTATAGAACTTATGCAAATTATGAAAACCCTTATTAAAGAAGGAAAGTCCATAATCCTTATTACCCATAAACTTAAAGAAATTATGGAAGTGGCAGACCGATGTACAGTTATTCGAAAAGGAAAAGGAATTGGGACCGTTAATATCAGCGAAACGAACCCCAATGAGCTTGCGAACTTAATGGTCGGCCGTGAGGTTGTTTTTAAGACAGAAAAAATTGCAGCAAATCCAAAACAAGATGTACTTGATGTAAAAGACTTGGTTGTAAAAGATGCCCGTGGGGTTACTGTAGTAGATGGATTGGATCTATCCGTAAGAGCAGGCGAAATTGTAGGAATTGCCGGGGTTGACGGTAATGGTCAATCCGAATTAATTGAAGCAATTACCGGTTTAAGGAAAGCAGAAAGCGGAAGCATAAAAGTAAATGGCAAAGAACTTCTAGGGTTCTCTCCAAGGAAAATCACGGAATCCGGGGTAGGACATATACCTCAGGACCGACACAAGCATGGATTGGTATTGAATTATCCGATTGCAGAAAACATGGTTTTGCAAACTTATTATAAGAAACCGTTTTCAAAAAGCGGGATATTAAATTTCAAAGAGATTTATAGTAAAGCGAAAAAATTAATAACAGAATTTGACGTTCGCACACCAAGTGAATATACATTAGCACGTGCCCTGTCAGGTGGAAATCAGCAAAAAGCAATTATTGGGCGTGAGGTTGACCGTAACCCGGACTTGCTAATTGCGGCACAGCCGACGCGCGGTTTAGATGTAGGAGCAATTGAGTTTATTCACAAACGGTTGATTGAGCAGCGTGATCATGGGAAAGCTGTTCTATTAGTGTCATTTGAGTTAGATGAAGTCATGAATGTCAGCGATCGAATTGCTGTTATATATGAAGGGAAAATAGTAGCAGTTGTTAATCCAAGGGAAACTACTGAGCAGGAGCTTGGATTGTTAATGGCTGGCTCGAATAGAAAAGAAGCGGGGGAAGGAACGCATGTCTAAACGCTTTCGTAATATTTTAACACCTCTTATTGCCTTATTGCTCGGTATAATAGTAGGAACAATCATAATGGTTGCCACAGGCTACAATGCTGCGGATGCATTTGGCGCATTATGGGGCGGAGCATTCGGCAGTTCCTATTATTTCGGTGAAGTAATACGCCAGGTTACTCCGTATATTTTAGCCGGTTTAGCAGTTGCCTTTGCCTTTAGAGTAGGATTGTTTAATATCGGGGTTGAAGGTCAATTTATTGTTGGCTGGCTCGCTTCTGTTTGGGTCGGACTGGCATTCCACCTTCCGAAAATCATTCACCTGCCTTTAGCGATTCTAGCTTCTATCGTTGCGGGTGCACTTTGGGCATATATTCCGGGTTTATTAAAAGCACGATTCCGTGTTCATGAAGTTATCGTAACGATTATGATGAACTACATTGCTCTGCATTTTTCAAATTATATTATTCAACACGTTATTACAAATGGAAAAGAGAGAACGCCGAATATTCCGGATTCTGCATCCCTGGCTTCTCCATGGCTTCAGAGTTTAACTCAGTTTTCACGGTTACATTGGGGAATTGTTCTAGCTGTTATCTGTTGCTTCATCATGTGGTTCCTGTTAGAGAAGACGACAAGAGGATTTGAATTGCGTGCTGTTGGATATAATCAGGATGCTGCGCATTATGCAGGGATGAGCGTTAATAAGAATATCATTTTGTCCATGGTCATTTCCGGAGCATTTGCGGGATTGGCAGGCGCAATGGAAGGTTTAGGAACTTTCGGTTATATTGCCATGAAAAGCTCCTTTACCGGTGTTGGTTTTAACGGGATTGCCGTTGCGTTATTAGGTGCAAATAGTGCAATCGGTGTATTTTTTGCCGCGATTTTATTTGGTGCCTTGGAGGTAGGGGCATTAAACATGCCTCTTCAAGCAGGTGTTCCTAATGAACTTGTTGATATTATTATTGCTTTAATTGTTTTCTTTGTAGCATCAAGTTATATTATTCGCTGGTTTCTTGAGCGCATTAGTAAAAAGGAGGCCAAATAAGTGAGCTTAATGCAGGTATTAATGATCATCATTCCTTCGACATTACTTTGGGCGGCTCCACTTGTTTTCACAGCATTAGGTGGTGTATTCTCTGAACGCTCCGGTGTAGTAAATATTGGATTGGAAGGTTTAATGTGGGTTGGAGCATTTACTTCAATTGTTTTTAACTTAACGTTTGTTCACACATTTGGAGATGCAACGCCATGGGTATCTTTGTTTGTTGCTATGATTGCCGGAGCAATATTTTCTATTTTGCATGCTGTTGCTTCGATTACGTTTCGAGCCGATCATACAGTATCAGGGGTAGCAATTAACCTATTAGCCTCGGGATTAACTTTGTTCTTAGTGAAATTTATCTATAATAAAGGTGAAACAGATATCATTCAAAAAGGGTTTAATAAGATTGATATACCTGTCCTAAAAGATATTCCTTTTTTTGGAAAAGTGTTTTTTCAAAATACGTACTGGGTTTCTTATCTTGCTATTATAGTTGCAATAATTGCTTGGTATATTATTTATAAAACTCCATTCGGTCTGCGTCTTCGTTCTGTTGGTGAACACCCAATGGCAGCAGATACAATGGGTATTAACGTAACAAAGATGCGTTATTTAGGAGTTATTATTTCCGGAGCCCTTGGGGGAATTGGCGGTGGAGTTTACGCGGAGGCAATCTCCTCTAACTTCAGTCATGCAACCATCAGCGGTCAAGGATTTATGGCATTAGCCGCGATGATTTTCGGTAAATGGCATCCACTGGGTGCAATGGGCGCAGCATTATTCTTCGGTTTCGCTCAAAGTATAAGTATCATTGGATCCAGTTTACCTTTCTTAAAGACAATTCCAAGTGTGTACCTTTTAGTTGCGCCTTATGTGCTGACAATTTTAGCATTAACCGGATTTATCGGTCGAGCTGAAGCACCAAAGGCAGATGGCGTACATTATATAAAAGGAAGCCGTTAGGCTGTTCCAGGGTCCCCTGTATTTAAAAAATACCAGGGGTCTTTTTTTGTTCTTTTACTAAAAATAAGGTTTTAATAGGTAAAATCACTTGTATTGAACAAGCTTGGCAAATTATAGTAAGAATAGGGATATATTACAATGGAAAAGATATAAAGTAAAATGTTTACATATTGTAATTTAACTTATCGCCTTATTAAAAGAAGGAGGAATGCAAGTGGATTCAACTGCAGAAAAATTGACAAAAATGCAAGGATATAGCCTCCATGTTGTGGAGACAAGCAAATACAAAACCAACACATTTGTTTGGAAAATGAAAGCGCCGTTAACGAAGGAAGATGTTACAAAACGAGCGCTTCTTCCTCAAGTATTACAGAGCAGTTCGGCAAAATATCCATCGACTACATCCCTCCGCTCCTATTTAGATGAACTGTATGGAGCGACACTATTCGTGGATTTAGGGAAAAAAGGCGAATACCATGTGGTAAGCTTCTCCATTGAAATAGCCAATGAAAAATTTTTAGGTGACCAAACTCCATTGTTAAAAAAGGGTTTTGAATTATTAGCTGAAATTTTAACGAAACCTAATCTAACAGGTCATGCTTTTGATCAAGACACTGTGGAAAAAGAAAAGCGGACGTTAAAGCAAAGAATCCAATCGGTTTACGATGATAAAATGCGATTTTCGAATGCCAGACTCGTAGAAGAAATGTGCGAAGGGGAACCGTACGCACTTCAAGTAAATGGCAGAATGGAGGATGTTGATTCCATCACGCCTGAAAATTTATTTGCCTATTATAAAAAAGTCTTTTCAGAAGATGAAATGGATCTTTATGTTATTGGTGATGTAAAAGAGGAAGAGGTAAAGCAATATGCAATGGAACTGCTTCATTTTGAAGAACGTACACCGAAAACTTTGGAAACACGTGATATAAAGAAAAAGGAAAAGGTCCATGAAGTAAAAGAAGAGCAGGATGTAAAACAAGGGAAATTAAATATCGGGTACCGCACAAATATCGTCTATGGAGATCCTGATTATTTTGCTCTTCAAGTGTTTAATGGCATCTTTGGCGGTTTCTCGCACTCCAAACTGTTTATTAATGTCCGGGAAAAAGCCAGTCTTGCCTATTATGCAGCCAGCCGCTTAGAAAGCCATAAGGGTCTGATGATAGTCGTTTCAGGAATCGATTTAAAGAACTATGACCAGGCTGTAAGGATTATTAATGAGCAGATGGAAGCAATGAAAAAGGGAGACTTCACAGACGGGGAATTAAAGCAGACCAAAGCCGTTATCCAAAATCAAATTCTCGAAACCATTGATACAGCAAGAGGACTAACGGAAATTTTGTACCATAATGTTGTATCACATGTGGCAATACCTCTTGACAAATGGATCACTGAAATGCAAAAAGCAACGAAGGAAGAAATAATTGAGGTAGCGAAAAAGATTGAATTAGACACAATTTATTTTTTAACAGGAATGGAGGCGGGCAAATAATGGAGAAAATTACGTTTGACCAGCTTCAAGAAGAACTTTTTCATGAAAAAATGCCCAATGGGCTAAATGTTTATATTTTGCCAAAAAAAGGATTTAATAAAACGTTTGCTACCTTTACGACGAAGTATGGATCGGTTGACAATACCTTTGTCCCATTAGGTAAGGAAGAGTATGTCAAGGTACCGGATGGGATTGCTCACTTTTTAGAACACAAGCTTTTTGAGAAGGAAGACGGTGATGTTTTTCAACAGTTTAGCCGTCAAGGAGCTTCAGCAAATGCCTTTACCTCCTTTACTCGTACAGCTTATTTGTTTTCGAGCACTTCGGATGTTGAAAAAAACCTGGAAACATTAATTGATTTTGTTCAGGATCCTTATTTTTCCGAAAAAACAGTGGAAAAAGAAAAAGGAATCATCGGTCAGGAAATTACGATGTATGATGATAATCCCGATTGGCGCTTATATTTTGGACTAATCCAAAATCTTTATCAAAATCATCCGGTCAAAATCGATATAGCCGGAACCATCGAGTCTATTTCCCATATTACAAAGGATTGGCTTTACGAATGCTACAACACGTTTTATCATCCGAGCAACATGCTTTTGTTTATAGTTGGGCCTGTAGATCCTGAAGTATATATGAATCAAGTGCGCGAAAACCAAGCGAAAAAAGAGTACAAAGATCAGCCTGAAATCAAACGTAAATTTGAGAATGAGCCGACTCAAGCTGCCGAAAAGAAACAAGTGCTTGAAATGAATGTGCAAACGTCTAAATGCTTACTTGGTATTAAGGCAATGCATGTTGATCAAACAGGTGATAAGCTATTAAAAAATGAGTTAACGATGAATGTCCTACTCGATTTACTTTTTGGTAAGAGCTCAGAAAACTATAATCAGCTCTATAATGAAGGGTTAATTGACGAAACTTTCTCTTATGATTATACGCAAGAGCAGGGATTTGGGTTTGCAATGATTGGCGGGGATACCGGTGACGCGGATAAGTTAGCAGACAAACTTGAAAAAATGTTGCTTGAGGCTAAAAAGGGGAGTGTCATTACGGAGGAGCAATTAGAAAGAGCGAAAAAGAAAAAAATTGGTTCATTTTTACGGGCCGTCAATTCACCTGAATATATTGCCAATCAATTTACTCGATATGCGTTTAACGATATGAACTTGTTTGATGTCGTCCCAACGCTCGAGAAAATTACTTTAAAAGATGTCCAATCACTGGCCTCAGAAGTTATTTCAGAAGAACGGTTTTCGGTATGTCAGGTAGTACCAAAGAAAAAATAATAGAAGAAAAAGCGTCGCTCGCCGGCGCTTTTTTTACATGGTAAAATAAAAGGATATTAGGGAAAGAGTGACTTAGATGAAAAAATTTGCACTCATTACGGGTGCTAGCGGGGGCATTGGCCAATCTATTGCCTTATTACTAGCTGAAAAAGGGTATCATTTATATTTACATTACAATAAAAATGAACAAGCAATGAAAGAATTATTGAATAATCTCCACCCATATGGCGGAGAATATATGCCTATACTTGCGGACTTGGCAGAGGCTGATGGATACAAAAAGGTTTGTTCACAAATATTTTCTCTTGATGCAATCATTCATTGCGGCGGTAACAGCCATTATGGTCTTCTGGTTGATTTAAAACTAGAAGAAGCTGAATCGTTAATGAATGTGCACGTGTTAAATCCCCTAATGATTACGAAGGAATTACTTCCAAAATTTCTTACCAAAGGGTCCGGTAATATAATTGTGATTACTTCTATATGGGGACAAACAGGTGCCGCCTGTGAAGTCGCCTATTCAATGGCTAAAGGTGCACAAATTGCTTTTGTTAAGGCGTTGAGTAAAGAAGTAGCCCTTAATGGAATTCGAGTCAATGCCATTGCCCCGGGTGCCGTAGAAACCCCGATGATAGACCGTTTTTCGGTTGAAGATAAGGAGCGTCTCAATGATGAAATTCCAATGGGCAGACTCGGTCACTCTGAGGAAATTGCTAAAGGAGTTTCATTTTTGTTATCAGCAGAATCGTCCTATATTACAGGACAGGTCCTTGCGATAAATGGAGGCTGGTATACATAAATTTAAATTTTTAAATGAATATTTTCATTCCTCCTTTCGCACAATAATCTTGTACTATTATAAAGGAGGGTTAATAGATGTCTGTTTTAGATAACTGGAAGCAGTGGGAAGATTTTTTAGCTGATCGTCTTCATCATGCACAAAATGAGGGTATGAGTGAAGGAGCAATTAGTGGCCTAGCCACGCAAATTGGTGATTACTTGTCTAAGAATGTGGATCCAAAAAACGAGCAACAGAGAGTTCTTTCTGACCTTTGGTCAGTAGCAGATCCAGGTGAGCAGCAAGCTATCGCCAATATCATGGTAAAACTTATTCAGAATAACGGTAATCGTTAAGAGAGAGGAAAGTCCTCTCTTCTTTTTTTCGTTCTTTAAATCTTTTGTTATATAAATGAATGTTCTCCTTGTTTTTGCTTTCATCTTCTAACAAAATCATTTATTATAAGGTTTAGATATGGTAATGTGAAAAAATTGTCGTTTTATGCGCTAAACTGAGGAGGTTTTTTTTATGGAGAAAAAAGAATGGTATTTAGAATATGAGATTCAAAAAAACCGTCCCGGTTTATTGGGCGACATTTCATCCCTCTTGGGAATGCTGTCAATTAATATTGTAACGATTAATGGAGTAGATGAAGGTAGACGCGGTTTGTTGATTTTAGCAAAAGATGATGACCAAATTAAACGGCTAGAGTCAATTTTACATACAATGGACACAATAAAAGTAATCAAGCTTAGAGAACCGAAACTTCGAGACAGGCTTGCCGTTCGACATGGCCGATATATTCAAAGAGATGCCGATGATAAAAAAACTTTTCGCTTTGTAAGGGATGAGCTTGGATTATTAGTTGATTTTATGGCAGAATTGTTTAAGCAGGAAGGACATAAGCTGATAGGAATCCGAGGGATGCCGCGGGTTGGCAAAACAGAATCTCTTGTTGCAGCGAGTGTTTGTGCAAATAAACGCTGGTTATTTGTATCTTCTACCCTATTGAAACAAACCATACGAAATCAACTGATTGAGGACGAGTACAATGAGAATAATCTATTCATACTTGACGGAATTGTCTCAACTAAACGGGCAAACGAGCGACATTGGCAGCTTGTTCGTGAGATTATGCGTATGCCGGCCATTAAAGTAATTGAGCATCCGGATATTTTTGTCCAAAATTCGGAATACTCATTGGAAGATTTTGATTATATTATCGAACTCAGAAATGATGCCGATGAAGAGATTACATACGATGTGGTAGAGCAAAATGATTTGCTCTCCGGATCTGATTTTGGTAGTTTTGATTTTTGAAAATTGGAAGGTGTTAAAAGGTGACTGAATTAGGGAATCGATTAAAAGAAGCCCGATTAGCCAAAAATTTAAGCTTAGACGATGTTCAATCTATCACAAAAATTCAAAAGCGTTACTTAATAGGCATTGAAGAAGGCAACTATAGCAGTATGCCGGGTAATTTTTACGTGCGCGCCTTCATTAAGCAATATTCAGAAGCGCTTCAACTTGATCCTGATGAAATTTTTGAAACATATAAGAATGAAATTCCTGCAGCACTTAATGATGATTTACCAAATCAATTATCAAGGGTAAAAACGCGGAAAAACATTTCGGAAGGAAATTCGAAAATTTTTGATGTTCTTCCAAAAATATTAATTGGAATATTCATTATTGGCGCTGCCAGCCTTTTATATTACTTCTTGACTCATCATGTGGGCAGTAAATCGAATCAAACGGCAAATCCGGGAAATGAGCAAGTGAAGTTTGCTAAATCTGCAGAGTTGGAAAAAGCTAAAACGAATACAACTGATAATGCTATAAAGAATAGCACTGCTAAAAACAATAATTCCGCTGCAATGCAAGATACGGGGAATACACAGGCTGCAGTTCCATCACCGCAAGAGTTAACAGTTGTCCAAAGTGTCGGCAAAAATTCCAGCTATGAATTAAAAAACGCTGATAAGTTTGTATTAAAATTGGTTTCAAAGGGTAAAACCTGGGTGAATATTAAAAATGGCAGCGGTCGCTCTTTTTTTAGTGGGACACTTACAACTACCGGAACTTCCAGCCAAACTGTTGATTTCACAAAGGAAGATAAAGCGGTAATTGTTGTAGGAAATGCAATCGATACGGACATTTATGTAAATGACCAAAAGCTAGAGTATGCTATTGCACCGACTTCGGTGGTTAGTCAGAACGTAACGATTCAATTGGTTCCTAAGACCAAATAGTCATCTATGGATGGCTATTTTTCACTGTTATTTTTTGAAGAACTGTTTAGCACCAAAATGAAAGCTTCTTGGTAATAAGCTTTTGCTAATTCCGTTGGGGCTTCTGCTTTTCTATAGGAGGAAATCGTATGAATTTGCCAAATAAAATAACAGTTTCAAGAATTGTATTAATCCCATTATTCTTGATTGTTATGCTTGTTCCTTTTGATTGGGGTGACATTTATGTGCTGGGGGTCTACCTGCCTGTTACCCATCTTGCCGGAGCATTAATCTTTATAATCGCTGCTACGACCGATTGGATTGACGGCTATTATGCAAGGAAACTAGACCTTGTGACTAATATGGGGAAATTCCTTGACCCGCTCGCCGATAAGCTACTTGTTTCCGCTGCTCTTATCGTTCTCGTAGAACTTGGATATGCTGCATCATGGATGGTTATTGTCATTATAAGCAGGGAATTTGCTGTAACAGGTCTTCGTCTATTGCTTGCAGGGGAAGGCGAGGTTGTAGCAGCTAATATGTTAGGGAAAATTAAAACATGGACGCAAATTATCGCGATTTCCGCACTTTTATTACATAATATACTATTTGAAATGTTTTCATTACCCTTTGCCAATATAGCTTTATGGGTGGCCTTAATCTTTACGATTTGGTCTGGCTGGGATTATTTTGCCAAGAATAGTCATGTATTTAAAAACTCTAAATAGGACTTTTAACGCCTCTGCTTGGATTTAATTTAGGAGTGATGAATCATGAATGCTGAAATTATTGCCGTTGGCTCAGAGTTATTATTAGGACAGATTGTTAATACGAACGCTCGTTTTTTGTCACAGCAATTAGCTGTTCTGGGGATAAATGTTTATTATCATACGGTTGTCGGCGACAACCCTGACCGACTTAAATCAGCAATTGAAATTGCGGAACAGCGTTCCAATCTTATTATTTTTACCGGGGGACTCGGGCCGACTAAAGATGATTTGACAAAGGAAACAATTGCCCGTCACATCGGAAAAAATCTTGTTATGGATCAAACGGCTTTAGAATCGATTGAGCACTATTTCAAAAAGACCAATCGTATCATGACAGAAAACAATCGTAAGCAGGCTCTTGTATTAGAAGGCTCTAAAATCCTTCCTAATGATCATGGAATGGCTCCGGGGATGGTTGTTGAAGGTGATGGCATTATCTATATGCTGCTGCCCGGTCCGCCAAAGGAAATGGAACCGATGTTCAGCCAATACGGTGCCAACGCTATTAGCCTGCAATACGATGCTAAAGAGAAAATTGTTTCAAGAGTGTTAAGATTTTTCGGTATCGGTGAAGCGGCATTGGAGACAGAAATTATTGATCTAATTGATAATCAAAGCAATCCAACGATTGCTCCGCTTGCAGGTGATAGTGAGGTCACATTAAGACTTACTGCGAAGCATATTGACCCGGATTCAGCAAACACTATGCTTGATGAAGTAGAAAAGGCGATAAATAAACGGGTAGGTAAGTTTTTCTACGGGTACGATAATACTTCACTTATGAAAGAGTTGACAAAATGTTTAAAAAACAAAAACCTGACATTAGCGGCTGCTGAAAGCTTAACAGGCGGTTTGTTTCAGGAAGAGTTAACTGGAATTCCGGGTGCAAGCTCTGTGTTAAAAGGCGGAGTTGTCTGTTATTCACCTGAAGTGAAGCAGCAGGTTTTAGGAGTAAAACAAGAAACGATTGAAAAGTACGGTGTCGTAAGTGAACAATGTGCGATAGAATTGGCTGAAAATGCAGCAGGATTGATTTCCACTGATATTGGAATTAGTTTCACTGGGGTGGCAGGTCCTGATGAGCTTGAAGGCAAGCCGGTAGGCACTGTTTATATCGGGATTGCAATTAAAGGTAGGCCGACAATCGTAGAAAAGCTCAATCTCGGCGGCACAAGGGCTGCTAATCGTATTCGTTCAGTGAAATTTGGCTGTTACTTTTTACTGCGTTATTTAAAAGAATCACAGAATGCTAACTAAGCGTTCTGTGATTTTTTTTGAGTCAAATTCCATTATAAAGATCGCTTTAATGAGTCACTTTATTGGTATTAATAAAGTTATTTGACAATTTAAGATAATGTCAATTTCCAGTATAAAAAAATATGGAAATTGACAAAAATCAGGCTGAAAAGCTTGTTTTAACATAGTAAATACCTTTCAAAACAATCGAATGAATGTTCGATTTTTTACTCGACAAAAAGCTAAAAAGAGGTTATATTATTTATAGGTTCATTTTAATAGATTGAGGCAATTATTTTGTGTTTATATAAATGAAGGAGGAACTAATTAGTGAGTGATCGTAAAGCCGCCTTAGAAATGGCGTTAAAACAAATTGAAAAACAATTTGGTAAAGGTTCCATTATGAAAATGGGAGAGCAAACGGAAACTAGAATTTCTACTGTTCCGAGCGGCTCTTTAGCTCTTGATTCAGCACTTGGTGTTGGCGGATATCCTAGAGGACGGATAATTGAGATCTATGGACCGGAAAGTTCCGGTAAAACAACTGTTGCCCTGCATGCAATTGCAGAAGTACAGGCAGCAGGAGGACAAGCTGCATTTATCGATGCAGAGCACGCGCTTGATCCAACATATGCACAAAAATTAGGCGTTAACATTGATGAGTTATTATTGTCCCAACCGGACACCGGTGAACAAGGTTTGGAAATCGCTGAGGCACTTGTGCGAAGCGGTGCAGTAGATATTATTGTCATCGACTCTGTAGCGGCGTTAGTTCCTAAGGCAGAAATTGAAGGTGAAATGGGAGATGCACATGTAGGTTTACAGGCTCGCTTAATGTCCCAGGCACTTCGTAAGCTTTCCGGTGCGATTAACAAATCGAAAACAATCGCTGTCTTTATTAACCAAATCCGTGAAAAAGTTGGAGTTATGTTTGGAAACCCCGAGACAACACCAGGTGGACGCGCTTTAAAATTCTACTCGACTATTCGACTTGAAGTCCGTCGTGCAGAAACACTAAAGCAAGGAAATGACATGGTAGGAAACAAAACAAAAATTAAAGTTGTTAAAAATAAAGTCGCTCCACCTTTCCGAGTAGCTGAAGTGGATATAATGTATGGTGAAGGTATATCTAAAGAAGGCGAGACCATTGACCTTGGAGCTGAATTAGATATCGTTCAAAAAAGCGGTTCCTGGTATTCTTATAATGAAGAACGCCTTGGTCAGGGACGGGAAAATGCAAAGCAGTTTTTGAAAGAAAACCCAAGTATTCGCCTTGAAATTCAACAAAAAATTCGTGAGCATTATGGTTTAGACGGTGAAAAAACTGTCACGGAAACGGACGATGATGATCAATTTGAATTACTTGACTAAAAACCTCGAGCAAAGCCCCTTGTCGGGTTTTGCTCTTTTTTGATAAAATGTATTTTTATGCAAATTAATTTATTATTACACATTATAAAAACCGTCAGAAATCGTGAATATGTGAACAAATTCGAAATATTTCAAAAAGCTAACAGGACTTACCCTTGACAATGAATATACACACATTTACAATTAACATGTATATTTTACATTTTTGTTAATATTACAAAGTAAAAAGCCTTGGTGCTTGCTGTATGTTGAGTCTAAACAATGTACATGCCGACACTTAAAAAAGTAACAAAAGTTCATAGCAAGAGGAGGTGTAACGATGGAACCTATTACAATCATCTCCATTTTGCTTGGCCTTATCGTCGGTGCCGTTGTTGGCTATTTTATTCGTAAATCCATTGCTGAAGCAAAAATTGCCGGAGCAAAGAATGCTGCAGAGCAAATCCTTGAAGATGCAAAACGTGATGCTGACTCATTGAAGAAAGAAGCTTTGCTGGAGGCAAAGGATGAAATTCACAAGCTTCGTACAGAAGCTGAACGTGAGGTTCGTGAACGAAGAAATGAACTGCAAAAACAAGAAAACCGTTTACTGCAAAGAGAAGAGAATTTAGATCGAAAAGATGAAACGTTAAATAAACGTGAGAGTCTTTTAGAAAAGAAGGATGATTCTCTTAACCAAAGACAACAGCATATTGAAGAGATGGAAAGCAAAGTGGACGAGTTGGTACGATTACAACAGACTGAACTCGAACGAATTTCGAGCTTGACGCGTGATGAAGCAAAGGCGATCATTATAGAGCGTACCGAGCAGGAACTTTCTGTTGATACTGCGATTATGATCAAGGAAAGTGAAAACCGCGCCAAAGAAGAAGCTGATAAGAAGGCGAAGGAAATTCTATCATTGGCAATCCAGCGTTGCGCTGCTGACCATGTTGCGGAAACGACTGTCTCTGTAGTCAACCTTCCAAATGATGAAATGAAAGGCCGAATTATTGGCCGTGAAGGACGAAATATCCGTACCCTTGAGACACTTACAGGAATTGATTTGATTATTGATGATACTCCTGAAGCTGTCATTCTTTCAGGTTTTGACCCAATACGTCGTGAAACAGCCCGCTTAGCGCTGGAAAAACTAGTACAAGACGGACGTATTCATCCTGCCCGTATTGAGGAAATGGTTGAAAAATCCCGTCGTGAAGTGGATGAGTATATTCGAGAAGTTGGTGAACAAACAACATTTGAAGTTGGTGTACATGGACTTCATCCGGATTTAATCAAAATTCTTGGCCGCTTAAAGTACCGTACAAGCTACGGACAAAATGTTTTAAAACACTCAATGGAGGTTGCACAGCTTTCGGGCTTGCTTGCAGCTGAGCTTGGTGAGGATGAAACATTGGCCCGTCGTGCGGGATTATTACACGATATCGGAAAAGCCATCGACCATGAAGTGGAAGGCAGCCATGTTGAGATTGGTGTTGAGCTAGCGACAAAATACAAGGAACACCCAGTGGTTATTAACAGTATTGCTTCTCACCATGGGGATACTGAACCAACATCTATAATTGCTGTTTTGGTTGCTGCTGCTGACGCTTTATCAGCCGCGAGACCGGGTGCACGTAGTGAGACTCTCGAAAACTATATCCGCCGTCTTGAAAAGCTGGAAGAGATTTCTGAGTCGTATGAAGGTGTTGAAAAGTCGTTTGCGATTCAAGCAGGTCGTGAAGTGCGCATCATTGTAAGACCGGATGCCATTGATGATCTAGCTGCACATCGTTTAGCACGTGATATTCGTAAGAGAATTGAAGAAGAGCTAGATTATCCCGGACATATTAAAGTGACAGTGATCCGTGAAACACGGGCTGTGGAATATGCGAAATAAAGCGGTGCGTATGCACCGCTTTATTTTTTTAAGGACTATAACGGTTAATTTATATGCCATGTGATACAATTTAAACAGATAGGTCATAATCGGAAAGGGTAAAGACATGAATTTATTATTTATTGGAGATGTTGTGGGCTCTCCCGGACGTGATATGGTAAAAGAATATTTGCCAAAATTAAAAGAGAAATACCACCCGCATTTTACCATTATCAATGGTGAGAATGCCGCAGCCGGAAAAGGGATTACCGAAAAAATATACAGAGAATTTTTAATGTATGGGGCACAAGCAGTGACCCTTGGAAATCATGCTTGGGATAACAAAGAAATCTTCGAATTTATCGATAACGCCAAGAATATGGTTAGACCCGCGAATTTTCCTGAAGGAACTCCCGGTAAAGGACTAGCGTTTTTTAAAGTGAATGATCTGGAAATAGCGGTTATTAATTTACAAGGGCGGACCTTTATGGCACCGCTGGACTGTCCTTTCAGGAAAGCCGATGAATTAGTTGAAATAGCTAGAGCAAGGACGCCTTTTATTTTTGTTGATTTTCACGCCGAGGTAACAAGTGAAAAACAAGCAATGGGCTGGTACCTCGACGGGCGGGTTTCCGCAGTCGTTGGTACGCATACACATGTTCAAACAGCTGACAGCCGTGTCCTGCCGGGAGGTACGGGATATTTATCAGACGTAGGCATGACTGGACCTTATGATGGGATTCTAGGTGTTGAAAAGGAGCTAGTCCTAAAAAGATTTTTAACAAGCCTTCCGGTTCGCTTTGAAGTGCCGAAAACAGGCCGCAACCAATTAAGTGCTGTATATATTGAACTTGACAGAAAAAATGGATTTAGTAAAAAATTAGAACGTATTTTAATAAATGATGATCAACCATGGTATTCATAATCCTGGAAACTCTCCTTATTGGAGAGTTTTTTTTATCTTTTTTTGTCCAAGCCGGAATATGTCTATTGCCTGACGAATATAGTAGCAGTGGAATATTATACACCTGATTTATTCATGAAACTGCTCATGCGGGATCGGGATTTTATACAAGGAGGAGCTAGGAATGGAAATATTAAAAGTTTCAGCAAAATCTAATCCTAATTCTGTAGCTGGTGCACTTGCCGGAGTTCTGCGTGAAAGAGGTGCAGCGGAAATACAGGCGATTGGGGCGGGTGCATTGAATCAAGCCGTTAAGGCAGTAGCGATTGCTCGAGGATTTGTAGCACCTAGCGGAGTTGATTTGATCTGCATCCCTGCGTTTACCGATATCTTAATTGACGGGGAAGAACGAACAGCAATTAAGCTTATTGTAGAGCCGCGTTGAAGGAATCGAAAAACCTAAAAACAATGGTTGATAAAGAGATTTTTCATTTATCTGCTTGTCTTATGACAAGCAGGTTTTTTGTTATTATAAGGAGTCTGAAATCGTTTTAATTAATAGGTGTAAGAAAACTATTATTCTGATATAAAAGAAGTTGATTTTTTCAATACATTTCAAGAAGGCTAAAACTAAGCTGAAATAGTGAAAAGTAGCCGTGGAATGCGCTATTATGCATGTTTCGCTGTGTTCGTCTGAAATCAGAAAACAGACGAATATTAAATAATAAAAAAATATTCATATTTTAGACAATATTTATGATTAAAGGGTTGCAATTTTTAATACATAGGTCTAGAATTGAAAGCGTTTAGTACGTATCTAAGAATAAATTCGCTTTGATTCTTTAAAGCATAAAAGTCTAGTGATTTACTTGGAAAAGTGCTACACTAATAGATGATTAAATCTACTTAATTTTTTACATATCCAAAGGGGTGTAAGTCATGATCAATCAACTTTCATGGAAAGTTGGCGGACAACAAGGGGAAGGTATTGAAAGTACTGGGGAAATCTTTGCTATCGCACTGAATCGCCTGGGATATTACTTGTATGGTTATCGTCACTTTTCATCTCGGATTAAAGGCGGTCATACAAATAATAAGATTCGAGTGAGTACAACTGAAGTTCGTTCCATTTCTGACGATCTTGATATTCTTGTTGCATTTGACCAAGAAACAATCGATTTAAATTACAAAGAGTTACATAGTAAAGGAGTAATCCTTGCTGATTCTAAATTTGATCCAAAGAAGCCTGAAGATTCCAGCGCTTCAATGTATGCGGTACCATTTACTGAAATTGCTACACAATTAGGGACATCTCTAATGAAAAACATGGTGGCAATCGGTGCAACTTCTGCAGTATTAGATCTGGATATAAATGTATTTGAAGAAGTAGTTCGTGAGATTTTCGGTAGAAAAGGCGACCAAGTCGTTGCAAAAAACATGGATGCAATCAAAGCCGGCTTTGATTATATGAAAGAAAACATGGATGCAAATGTTCCAACAATGGAGCTTGAAAAAGCGGACGGCAAAAAACGGATGTTCATGATTGGTAATGATGCAATCGCTTTGGGAGCGCTTGCAGCAGGATGTCGTTTCATGGCTGCCTATCCAATCACACCGGCGTCTGATATCATGGAGTATTTAATTAAGAAACTACCTGCAGTTGGAGGTACAGTTATTCAAACAGAAGATGAAATTGCTGCTTGTACAATGACAATTGGTGCAAGTTATGGCGGTGTTCGTGCCATCACTGCTTCTTCCGGCCCTGGATTATCTTTAAAGATGGAAGCAATTGGATTAGCTGGTATTACAGAAACTCCACTTGTCATTGTTGACACTCAACGTGGCGGTCCTTCAACAGGATTACCAACAAAACAGGAGCAGTCTGACTTAATGGCGATGATTTACGGAACACACGGTGAAATTCCAAAAATTGTTATGGCGCCAAGTACAGTTGAAGAGGCTTTCTATGATACAGCAGAAGCTTTTAATCTTGCAGAAGAATATCAATGCCCTGTTATTGTCTTATCAGACCTTCAATTATCTTTAGGTAAGCAAACAGTAGAACCGCTTGATGTTTCAAAAGTGGAAATTAGACGTGGTAAGCTTGTAACTGAAGAGCTTCCTGAGATTGAAAACAAAGGTTACTTCAAGCGTTATGAAGTTACAGAAGATGGTATTTCACCACGTACGATTCCTGGTCAGAAAAATGGTATTCACCATGTGACAGGTGTTGAGCATGCTGAGACAGGAAAACCATCTGAATCTGCTGCAAACCGGATCGCCCAAATGGACAAACGTTTCCGTAAGGTTGAAAATATCCGTTTTAATACACCTGTATATAAAAATGCACCACATGAAGATGCAGATCTATTGATCGTAGGTTTTAACTCAACTCGCGGTGCTATTGAAGAAGCAATGGTTCGTCTTGAAAATGACGGCATGAAAGTAAATCATGCTCAAATCCGTTTAATTCATCCATTCCCAACAGACGAAGTTCTTCCACTAATTCGTTCTGCGAAAAAAGTAATTGTTGTCGAAAACAATGCAACCGGACAATTAGCAAATATTATGAAAATGAATGTCGGGCATGCTGAAAAGATCACTAAATATGTTAAATATGATGGAAATCCATTTCTTCCTCACGAAGTTCATTCAAAATGTAAGGAGTTGTTCTAAGTGGCCACTTTTAAAGACTTTCGAAATGATGTAAAACCGAACTGGTGCCCTGGCTGTGGTGACTTCTCCGTACAAGCGGCAATGCAACGTGCGGCAGCAAATGTTGGCTTAGAACCACAAAATCTAGCAGTAATTTCCGGGATTGGTTGTTCAGGTCGTATTTCCGGTTATATTAATTCATACGGCTTTCACGGTATCCACGGTCGTTCACTTCCGATTGCCCAAGGTGTTAAAATGGCCAATCGTGACCTAACAGTTATCGCTTCCGGTGGTGACGGCGACGGATATGCAATTGGTATGGCTCATACTATTCATGCCATTCGTCGTAATGTTGACATTACTTATATTGTAATGGATAACCAAATCTATGGATTAACAAAGGGACAAACCTCCCCGCGTTCAGCTGAAGGTTTTAAAACAAAATCTACACCGATGGGGTCAATTGAACAAGCAATTTCCCCAATGGAAATGGCTTTAACAGTAGGAGCAACATTTGTTGCACAAAGCTTCTCAACAGATTTAAAAGACCTAACAGCTTTAATTGAAGCAGGTATTAAACATAAAGGATTCTCTTTAATTAACGTTTTCAGTCCATGTGTTACTTATAATAAAGTAAACACATATGACTGGTTTAAAGAAAATCTAACAAAGTTAAGCGATGTTGAAGGTTATGATCCATCAAACCGCGAAAATGCTATGCAAACATTAATGAAGCATAACGGTCTTGTTACAGGACTTATATATCAAAATATAGAGCGTCCATCTTACCAAGAATTAATCAAAGGTTATTCAGAGACTCCATTAGTAAATGCGAACCTTAACCTTGACCAAGCGCATTTTGATAAGTTAGTTGCTGAATTTATGTAATTTCACTATAAAAAATCCCGTGGATGTAATCCTCCGGGATTTTTTTATTGTTTAAAACATTGATGAATTGTGAACAATGCCTTTTATAGAGTGAGGGTCATCACATATTTTTTTAGAAAAATAAGTTAAAATTATTAATTGTGTATCCATGTTTAACATTCATTCAAGATTCCAAAATAGATTTACTTAGCGGTTTTGCCGGAAAGGATTTTCTATTGTTTTAAAGCCTATAAACCTTTATACTATAATAATGTGCGGTAACGCATGAAGTATTTTTTCTATGTGTTTAAGTAAAAAAATTTCTTTATTTTAATAGAAGTAGTTAAGGAAATTGACATGAAAGGGGATTTTTCCGAACATGAATGAAAATCAACGCTTAGAAAGTCAACAAGTAAAGTCTGCTAATTCTTCGGACAAAAAATCCGCCAAGGATTACAGCAAATATTTTGAACAAGTTATTACTGCTCCATCTTTAAAGGATGCAAAAAAACGCGGAAAGGAAGAAGTGAAGTACCATAATGACTTCTCGATTCCCGAGGAATTCCGCGGGATGGGTAATGGACGCAAATTCTATATCCGTACCTATGGCTGCCAAATGAATGAACACGATACAGAAGTAATGGCGGGAATTTTTTTAGCACTTGGCTACGAGCCAACTGACAGCACAGACGATGCCAATGTAATTCTATTAAATACATGTGCCATCCGTGAAAATGCTGAAAATAAAGTATTTGGTGAACTTGGCCATCTAAAAGCACTGAAAATGGAAAAGCCGGACTTGCTTTTAGGTGTTTGCGGATGCATGTCTCAAGAAGAATCGGTCGTTAATAAGATTTTAAAAACCTATCAACAGGTTGATATGATTTTTGGTACCCATAATATCCACCGCCTGCCGAACATTTTACGTGAAGCCTATATGTCGAAAGAAATGGTGGTTGAGGTGTGGTCCAAAGAAGGCGACGTAATCGAGAACCTTCCAAAGGTCCGCCGCGGTAATATTAAGGCATGGGTGAACATTATGTACGGCTGTGACAAATTCTGTACGTATTGTATCGTACCTTACACTCGCGGGAAAGAACGAAGCCGCCGCCCTGAAGAAATTATTCAGGAAGTCCGCCATTTAGCTGCACAGGGCTATCAGGAAGTTACCCTATTAGGTCAAAACGTTAATGCTTATGGAAAAGACTTAGATGGAATGCACTATGGACTTGGTGATCTAATGGATGAATTACGTAAAATTGATATCCCAAGGATTCGTTTTACAACAAGCCATCCGCGTGATTTTGATGACCATTTAATTGAAGTTCTTGCAAAGGGCGGCAATTTGATGGATCATATCCATTTGCCGGTACAATCAGGTTCTACAGAAGTGCTTAAAATTATGGCGCGTAAATATACAAGAGAACAATATTTAGAGCTTGTTAGAAAAATTAAAGCAGCTATCCCGAATGTAGCATTAACAACCGATATAATTGTCGGCTATCCAAACGAAACAGATGAGCAATTTGAAGAAACATTATCTTTATATCAAGAAGTGGGTTATGAATTAGCTTATACGTTTATTTATTCTCCTCGTGAAGGTACTCCTGCAGCAAAAATGGAGGATAACGTTCCGTTGGAAGTGAAAAAACAACGATTGCAACGTCTAAATGCTCTTGTAAATGAGCTTTCTTTAGAAGCGATGAAAAAACATGTAGGTCAAATTGTTGAGGTTTTAGTCGAAGGGGAAAGTAAGAACAATCCTGATGTTCTTGCCGGATATACAAGCAGGAACAAGCTAGTTAACTTTGTAGCTCCTAAAACAGCAATCGGTAAGATTGTGACAGTGAAAATTACAGATGCAAAAACATGGTCATTAAACGGAGAAATGGTGGAAGAATTAGAACCGGTAGAGGTGAAGTAAAGTGGCGAAGTATACAAAAGATGATATCGTCGCTCGTGCAGCAGATTTAGCACGTATGATTTCAGAAACAGAAGAAGTGGACTTCTTCAAACGGGCAGAAGCCCAGATACATGAAAACCCAAAGGTTAAGATATTGATTTCAGATATTAAAGGATTACAAAAGCAAGCAGTAAACCTCCAGCATTATGGTAAACCGGAGGCATTAAAAAAAGTTGAGGATAAGATTACTTCCATTGAGCAGGAGTTGGATGAAATCCCTGTTGTACAGGATTTCAAGCAATCTCAAGTGGAAGTAAATGAATTGCTTCAGCTAATTGCCTCAACGATTTCCAATACGGTAACCGATGAAATAATTATTTCAACGGGTGGAGATGTATTAATGGGTGAAACAGGTGCAAGCATGAAAAATGGTGGAGCTTGTGATCACGGCTGTGATCATGATCATGACCACGATCATTAATTTACCTAAAACCAGGCTATTTACGGAGCCTGGTTTTTTCTTTTTTCCTTTCCCGGTATATCATTCTAACCCTAAAGGCGGCCTCATAGAATGAAAGCAGGGCCCACATCAGGGTCATCCTCGTTTTTAAAGTGCAAGCTATCATGGAACATACATAAAAATCCCGCATAAAATGAACTATGACTAAACTTTTAACCAGTATTCCTAAAAATATATCGCACACTAGTCTAAAAATTAGCATAGGATGAAATGAAAATGAATGAGGAGGGTTCGCGCGAAATGGGAGAATTTAGAGAGATATTTGCCAAAGCGGTAGTAGCGAAAGGACGAAAATTTACTCAGTCCAATCATACGATTAGCCCGGCGCATAGTCCAACTAGTATTCTTGGCTGTTGGATTATCAACCATAAATACAACGCGAAAAAAGTCGGTAAGACAGTAGAGATACACGGCTCCTATGACATCAACGTTTGGTACTCTTTTAATGATAATACCAAAACTGAAGTGGTTACCGAACGAGTTCAATATACAGATGTCATTAAGTTAAAGTATCGTGACCACGATTGCCTCGATGACAATGAAATTGTTGCTCGAGTGCTTCAGCAGCCTAATTGCTGTGAAGCAGTAATATCCCCTAATGGCAATCGCATCATCGTTCATGTGGAAAGGGAATTTCTTGTAGAGGTGATCGGCGAGACAAAAATTGTTGTTGTCATCAGTTCTGAAGGACATTCAGACGACGATGGTGATTGGGGTATGGATGTAGACGACGAGGAATTCGAAGAACTCAATCCGGATTTCTTAGTCGGCTCAGAAGAGGAATAAAAGATACTAGGAAGGTTTTACTTCCTAGTTTTTTTCTATGTTCATTCCATTTAATGAGACCTTTTTCGAACTTTAGTCTGACAAATTAATGTAGTATTCAACTTATAATGATGGAGAAGGAGTGAGCCTAATGAAAATCTATCAACTATATTTAAAATGTTTTCACTTAGATGAAATGAAAAAGTTCTATACCGAAGATTTAGAAATGGAATTGCTCAGTGAATCTGAACACCATTTTACGGTTAGTGCAGGTACAACAAAAATATTTTTTGAATTGGATACAAGCATACCCTATTATCATGTTTGTTTTCGTACGGGCTCTAAATACATAGAGCACATGTATCATAAGCTTGCCGAAAATAAACTGTTACTGTCTGATGAAAAAGGGCATTACAGTATGTTTTGGGAAGGAAAGCAAGTATATTTTTTTGATCCTGATGGTAATATTCTTGAAATATTGGAAAGGCCGTTTCATTGGGGAGAAAGTCAACCGGAAGCGGGTTGGTATGATATTGGCGAAATAGGGATGCCGGTACCATCGGTAAAGAAAATGCAGGAAAGTCTACGCCCGTATATCAGAGATCAACGAAAAGATGAAAACGATACATTTGCTTTTTACGGTGATCAGAAGGGTGTTTTTGTAATTGTAAAGGAAGGACGGAACTGGAAGCCATCAGCTCGGGCGGCAACGATTCATCCGATTACGGCTGTAGTTTTAGGTGAGCAGGAGGGGCGTTTTACTCATCCTGAATTACCTTACGATGTTTTTGTCCGAAAGGAATGGAATGATGCGGTTCCAGCTGTTCAATTTCGTATGGCCCGCCCAACCAATCAAATGGATAAAATCATCGAATTTTATGAAGAGGGTCTTGGGTTGGAGAAAATCGGCGGATTCAAAGGCCATGCGGGCTATGATGGTGTTATGTTCGGCCTCCCTAATTATAGCTATCATTTGGAGTTTACCCAATCAGAAGAAAAGGTGAAATTGCCAATGCCTACGAAAGAACATCTATTAGTTTTTTACCTCCCCAACCTGTTTGAACTCAATCGAATCGTACATAGACTTTCGGATATGGGCTATAAAGAGGTAGAACCGGAAAATCCATACTGGGGCAGAGGAGGAGTAACGATAGAAGACCCAGATGGATACAGAATTGTGCTTATGAATACAGTGGGGATATAAAAGATGTATTTTTGAAATAGAAAAATCACACCCTAATTTCAGGAGGTGTACTGATGGAACCAAAACTGCCCGGGAATAAGAAGATGCCGGATTTTGACCAATTAAATGATCGTATAATCGCCGATAGACCTTCAACACCATCTTTAGTCATTAAAACGAATCTGGATGCAAAGGATGCAACAGAAAATAATCCCTATAACCATGATAAGGAGCCCAAGGATCCGAAGGAATTTAGAGATTATTTTGAAGAGTGATAAGCCGGGATTAGTCCTTCCGGCTTTTTTTCCACTCCTCTTTTAATAAAGATAATACGTATGTGTCATGAGACTGATTATTTTGATACATATAGTCTCGAAGTAATCCTTCTTCTTGGAAACCTATATTTTCAAGGAGTTTGAGCGATGCAATATTTTCAGGGTACACAATTGCACCGATCCGATGTAAATCCAACTTTTCAAAGCTATACGTTAGAACCTCTTTTATCGCCTCTGATGTATATCCCTTCCGCCAATATTGCGGATGCAATTCATAGCCGATTTCTGCTCTTTTATTACCTAGTTGTAAGCTGTTTAGCCCCAGTGTGCCAATAAATTTTTGATTTTCCTTGAGAACGATACCCCAGCGAATTCCCCGTTTTTCTCTATAGTTTTTACTGAACATGTCAATTAATTTCATTGCCTCAGATTGAAGCATGAAACGATTGGTCCCATAGTATCTTGTCACGTCTTCTAATGATAAAATTTCATATAAGCTTTCAACATGCTGATGAGTGATTTCTATTAATTTTAATCGATGTGTTTTAAGAATCGGAAAATTCATAGTAACTCCTCTCTATTAATCCCTAATTAGTTTGTAAAAGCATACCTTTGAAAAGGCAGCATACATTGGAAATGATACTTTTCTTAATTAGTTTATATTGTAAAAATACAAAAGGAAAGTAGAAACAAAAGATTTATAGTTAGCAAGAAGGTGAAAAAATGCAATTAGATACGTATTTAAGATTAATTGATAAAGAGTTATTACCATATATTCAATTAACATCAGAGAGCCCATTTGACCCCATCATTGTTAAAAATCAATCAAAATCTTGGAAAATGATTGGGAACGGAAATTATGCCGGCGTTTTTACTCATCATGCTAATCCGGAGTGGGTTGTTAAGGTTTATGGAAGAAACCCTAAGGAATTGCAAAAGGAAATTGAAGTATATAAAAAATTAGGAAGCCATGATTCCTATTCTACCCTTTATGCATATGGGGAGGATTATTTAGTGCTTAAAAAATTAGAAGGAATCACTCTGTTCGAAGCGGTAGTAAATGGTGTTCCCATTCCGGATTCCGTCATTATAGATATCGATAAGGGCTTGCAATATGCAAAATCTGTTGGTTTAAATCCTTATGATGTCCATGGTAAAAATGTAGTGATGAATAATGGAAGGGGATTTATCGTCGATGTTTCCGATTTTTATAAACAGGGCTATTGCTGTAAGTGGGATGATTTGAAGAAAGCCTATAACAGGATTTATCGACCATTTCTCTTAAAATATCATCCGCCGATTCCATTTTTTATTATGAACTGGATTAGAAAAGGGTATCGGTTGTATCGGAAAAAGAAAAAGGGAAATATATAATTACTAAATATATTTCCCTAAAAAATCCATATACAGTATCATTTCCGGGCCTTTCGCGGCTCCGATTTCCCCTTCGATCTTTCCGTTTGGCCAAGTGATTGAAACGACTGTTAAATCAAGTTTTGTGAATCAAGGAGAAGTTTGTCTTTGTGGTTCTCGTATTTCCGTAGAGCGTCCGGCCTACGAACCGTTTCTTGCCAAATTCACAGCAAAAGTGAAAGAGCTAAAGGTCGGTCTTCCATTGAATGCTGATACCAATGTGGGAGCATTAATAGAAAAGACTTAAACAAGAATGGTGAGCTCGTGAATACTGGAGTTGGGGCGGCTGCACTTGGAAATCCGGTAAATTGTGTTGCTTGGAGCAGGTGCAGCAGTACTTGGTCATCCTGCTCATTCCGTGGCAATGTTAGCCAATATGCTTGCACGAAAAGGTGAAAAGGTACGTAAGGGTGATGTGTTTCTAACCGGAGGAATTACAAGTGCTGTTATGTTAAAATATGGCGATGTTGTAAGCGGTAAATTTGATGGTTTAGGTGAAGTAACTTTTACTGTAACAGAATAATATGTGGTACGTTGCTTAGTCGATAAGAAAGAGGGTTAGTTTTATGCCAATTATTAATGTGCAAATGATGGAAGGCAGGCCGAAAGAGAAAGTTGCAGAATTGATTCAAAATATTACAAACACGGTATCGGAAACTTTAAATGCACCAAAAGAGAGTATTCGCGTGATCGTGACGGAGATTCCAAAAACCCATTGGGGAATTGCAGGAATTCCTGTATCGGAAAGAAAAAGCTAGTAAACTCCTTTGAGACGTGAGCATGGTATTAAATGTTACCATAAACAGATTAAGGAACTAAAACCAGATGTTTTTTAAGACTCCTATGGATTAATTAAAGAGTTCAATACTCTTAGTTAATCCATGGGAGCTTTTTTGTTAAACTTTAGAAATAATGAGAATTTATTACTACTATTCTGATAATATAGTGATAAATCCAATATTTTTTTAGAAAGGAGGAAGGATTTTGACGTTTCCTTTCTATATTTTTGGGATTCACCCGCATCTATTATTTGAATCATTAGCGTATTTTATTGGTTTCCGTGTTTATCTATACACAAGAAATAAAGATCGAATTCCGATGGAAAAAGCACTTTGGGTAGTAGTTGGTGCAATTTTGGGAGCAGCATTTGGTGCGAAATTTCTATATTGGTTTGAAGATCCAAAAAAGACAATAGTAAACTGGAATAACATCTTCTACTTAATGGAAGGAAAAACAATCGTCGGCGGGCTACTAGGTGGTTTGATTGGCGTGGAACTAGCCAAAAAGTTTATCGGCTGGACCCGTTCAACAGGAGATGATTTTGTACTTCCGTTGGCAGTTGGCATGATGATTGGAAGAATCGGCTGTTTTTTAACAGGCCTGGATGATCATACATACGGAGTGGCGACCAATTGGATAACGGGTGTTGACTTCGGTGATGGAATCAAGAGGCATCCAACGCAGCTGTACGAAATATTTTTCTTGGGTGTTCTGATCATTGTCCTTTTTCAAAAAAAAAAGAAAAAGGCGGGCTGGGAAGGGCTATTATTTCAGTTATTTATGCTTAGTTACTTAGTTTTTCGATTATTTATCGATTTTATCAAGCCAACGCCGCACCCGTACTGGATCTTTAATAATATCCAAATGGCTTGCTTACTAGGAATCTGGTATTATATTTGGCTTATAATGAAAAAACAAATGGAAAAAAGGAGAGAATCCTATGCCTAATCGTCCCTATTTATTTTATGAACTAACCAACAGTATTTGCTCGACTTGTTTACGCAAAGTAGAAGCAAAGGTCATTATTGAGAATGAAAAAGTGTATCTTGTAAAAAATTGTATGCAGCACGGCCGTGAAAAGGTATTAATTTCAACTGATGTTGACTACTACAAGTGGTGCCGTGAATTTATTAAACCTTCTGAAATGCCTTATCGATGGAACACGCCGATCAAATACGGCTGCCCTTATGATTGCGGCCTTTGTCCGGACCATGAACAGCACAGCTGCTTAACATTATTAGAAATTACCGAAAGATGCAATTTAAAATGTCCGATTTGTTATGCTGAATCATCCCCGCAAAAGGGTAGCTATCGTAGCTTAGAAAAAATTGAATTTATGCTAGACAATATTATTAAAAACGAAAGACAAGCGGATATTGTTCAAATTAGCGGCGGTGAACCCACCATTCATCCGCAATTCTTTGAAATCCTTGATATCGCTAAATCGAGACCGATTCGGCATATTATGGTGAATACAAACGGACTCAGGATTGCTAATGATAAAGAATTCGTCAAGCGCCTTGCGGCTTATTCTCCTGGCTTTGAAATTTATCTGCAATTCGATAGCTTTGAAAAAACAGCACTCGAAGAACTGCGGGGTGTCGACGTGCGAGATATCCGGCTAAAAGCAATTGAGAATTTAAATGAATACAATATTTCTACTACTCTTGTGGTCACGCTGAAAAAAGGCTTAAATGATCATGAGGTTGGCAAAATCATTCATTACGGATTGCAGCAAAAATGTGTTAGGGGAGTAACTTTTCAACCGATACAAGCAGCCGGCAGATTGGAGGAATACGATCCTTCGACCAATCGTTTAACATTAAGTGAAGTCCGCCAGATGATTATCGATCAATCCAATGTGTTTGGACCAAAGGATATTATCCCGGTTCCTTGCCATCCGGATTGTCTGGCGATGGGGTATGCGTTAAAAATGAATGGTGAGGCAACACCATTAACCGGTTTAATTGATCCCAATATTTTACTGGAAGGAGAACGCAATACGATTGTTTTTGAACAAGACGACAATATAAAAAATATGATTTTTAAATTGTTCTCACTCAATCATTCACCGGATTCATCAGCACTTTCATTAAAAGATTTATTATGCTGCCTGCCAAAAGTTGCGATGCCGGGTGAAATCGGATACGACAATGTATTTCGCGTCATTATTATGCAGTTTTTAGATGCTTACAATTTCGATGTCCGTTCTGTAAAAAAATCATGTGTGCATATTGCTCACCCGGATGGCCGTATCATTCCGTTTGACACTTATAATTTATTTTACCGGGACGATAAAGAACTTGAATTAAAAAAAATACAGGAAGAGCTAGAGGGGAGAACCTATATTAGATAATTGAATCTATCATTCTTTAAATGGGGTGAGTTAGTTTGGATCAACATCAGGGTGGAAAAGAGAAAAGCGGGTCGTTAAAAGACCTTTGGCTAGGGATTGGCATTGCTGTTGGAATATACCTTCTTGGACTACTGATCATGTTTACAATGCCTCCTTTTATTTTGGTATATATATTGCTTTCACCAATCGCTCTTATTGTCATAACGATAATAAGCTTCAAAAAAGGGAAAAAGCAGTTAGGTCAAGGATTATTAATTGGGATAGGTATTGATATCTTGTTGTTTGCAGCTTGTTTTGGGATCTTCTTCTCTAATTTAGGCGGTTAATCTATGTCTATAAATGGCAGGAACTGTAAGGATTGCCTGCTTAAAGCGGATAATGAAAAAATTTGTAAAAGTTTGTGAAAAGAGATTATGATTATTAAGAACAAAACTATTTTAACAATAAGGGGGATTTCCTTGGATATCTTAGAAATAATCAAAACACGCCGTAATATAAAAATCTTCAAATTGGATCCCATAAATCCGGATAAACTCCATTTGTGGCTAGAGGCTGCGGCAATGGCTCCGAATCATCGAATGACAGAACCTTGGGAGGTTTATATAGTCGGTCCTGAGACTAGAGCAAAATTAAACCATAAAACAAACTTCGGTGATGCTCCTGTTGTCTTAGCTATTTTGTCTAAGCATGGTGCCACAGCCATTGAAACAGAGGAAAATGCACTGGCAACAGCCTGTTTTGTTCAAAACTTTAACCTCGCTGCTTGGGCAGAGGGTGTGGGAACATTCTGGTCTTCAATGGGTGGAAATCCGAAAAATCGTGAAATACTTGGTGTTCCAGATGGATATGACGTCATTGGCGTATTTGGTGTGGGCTATCCGGATGAAACCCGAGAACCAAAGCAGCGGACCCCAATTCAAAATAAATTGAAGCAGCTTTTGTAGGCTAATTTATTTATTGTGGAATTAAAAAGACAAAAAGCGTAATTCCGGCTTTTTGTCTTTTTCAATACTTTTGGCGCAAAATTCCTTTTGCATCTCAAGATATTCAAATAATTGGCTGCAAGTAAATGAAACTCATAGAATCATTTGTTAAAATAAGGGAATTCTACTAATTAAAATGTGTAAATAAACCATCAATTATTATGATGAAAGATTCCGTAAGTTGGTTTATATGTGAATCAAATCACAATGAATGGAATACATATTGTAGATGATAAATTTTTGAATGAGGTGAGAAGGAATTGGATAATGTTATCTTAAGCCGAATGCTAACCACTTTAACATTAGCTTTTCATATTATTTTTGCCACAATTGGGGTAGGCGTACCCTTAATGATCTCGATTGCTGAGTTCGTTGGTATTAAAAAGAAAGACTCCCATTTTATTTTACTAGCACGAAGATGGGCAAGAGGGTATACGATTACAGTAGGGGTCGGGGTGGTTACCGGAACATGTATCGGCTTGCAGCTGTCGCTTTTATGGCCAAGTTTTATGAGGATAGCCGGCCAAGCGATCAGTTTGCCATTATTCCTCGAAACCTTTGCATTTTTCTTTGAAGCCATTTTCCTAGGAATATATTTGTACACATGGGATCGCTTTAAAAAGCAGTTAAACCATTGGATGTTATCCATTCCCGTGGTGCTTGGTGCAGCATTGTCCGCTTTTTTTATCACAACAGTGAATGCCTTTATGAATACACCACAAGGTTTTAAATTAGTAAATGGAGTAATTGTCACCTTAGATCCACTAAAGGCAATGTTTAATCCTGCAACACCATCGAAAACCTTTCACGTCATCGTGACGGCCTATTTAAGCTCTGCTTTTCTTTTGGCGTCAATTGCTGCACTCCAAATTTTAAAGGGCAAATTCACAGATTATACAAAAAAAGCTTTAAAATTAACGGTTACAGCGGCGTTTATTTTTGCTATTTTAACTGGAATTGCCGGGGACTTATCCGCAAAATTTTTAGCCCAATATCAGCCTGAAAAATTAGCAGCGATTGAATGGCATTTTCAAACAGAAAAAGGAGCGGATTTGATTCTTTTCGGTACATTAGAAAAAAATACAAACGTGATTAAATATGCGATTCATTTACCAAAGATGCTAAGTTTTTTGTCTTTTGATAATTTCGAAGGGAAGGTAATTGGTTTAGATCAATTTAAAGCTAATGAAATTCCTCCACTCTATATTCATTATTTATTTGATACGAAAGTAACGTTTGCGATGTTAATGATTTTTGTCTCCTTTTGCTTTGTCGCTTTTTCGATATGGAAAAAACAATGGACCTATAATAAATGGCTGCTTCGTTCCATTGTTCTTTGCGGCCCATTAGGCTTTATTTCAATTGAATTAGGGTGGATATTAGCAGAGGTTGGCAGGCAGCCATGGATTTTAAGGGGATATATGAAAGTATCAGAAGCTGCAACGACATCAAGAGGAGTAGGTACGATGGTTTGGTTGTTTTTTGCGTTGTACGCAGTTTTAGGAGTTATTTGTACCGTCGTACTTAGAAAGATGTTTCGAAATAATCCGGCTGAAGCTGAGCTTGAATTCCGATTTCAGGGGGATAGAAAGGAGTAGGTAGGTATGAACATTCAAATTTTAGGAATAACCGTTTTGTGGATTTTTCTATATGGCTATTTAATTGTAGCCTCGATTGATTTTGGTGCCGGCTTCTTCGCCTATTATGGAAAAATCACAAAACAGGACCATATCATGAACAAACTGATTAGCAGATATTTATCGCCGGTATGGGAAGTAACAAATGTTTTTTTCGTATTTTTCTTTGTAGGTATGGTCGGTTTTTTTCCTGAAACCGCCTTTTATTATGGCACCGCCTTACTTATACCCGGCAGTATTTCGCTCGTTTTGCTTGCGATTCGCGGCTCCTTTTATGCCTTCAATAATTACGGTTCTAAGGATAATAATATTTACTTATTTTTATACGGAGTAACAGGTTTGCTTATCCCCGCCTCGCTTTCAACAGTATTAACCATATCTGAAGGGGGGTTAATTAAAAAAAGCGGTAACAATGTCGAATTTCTCGCAAAAGAGTTATTTACAAACTTCTATTCATGGAGTGTTGTGATATTGGCCATTGTTTCTGTTTTGTTCATAAGCGCCAGTTTTCTTACCTATTACGCGGATCGGGCAGATGACGAAAAGGCGAGGGAAATATTACGTCGATTTGCTTTATTGTGGTGTTTTCCCACCATTTTGGCCAGTCTTTTAGTGTTTATTTCGTTAAAAGAGCATAATTTACAACACTTCAATCGAATCGTCAATCATTATTGGTGGATGTTTGCCCTTTCCTTGCTGTGTTTTTTAGCTGCATCCTTTTTGATATGGAGACGCAGAAATTACGGTACTGCGTTTATTTTCGTTATGTTTCAGTTTTTCTTTGCTTTTTTTGGATATGGGGCATCACATTTACCTTTTATATTGGATCCTTATATCACGATATATAGCGGTTATACCAATCCGACAATGGGGACTTCCTTGGTCATCGCGTTTATTTGTGGATTATTAATCCTGGTTCCTTCATTAATCCTTCTGATGCGATTATTCTTATTCGATGCGGACTATGTAAAAGGGGGAAAAAAGGTGTAAGAATGAAAGGTAAAGCCCTCTCGTGCGAGAGGGCCTTTGAATAAATTTATTCATTTTTATTTTGAAATTGTAACATGAAATCACTGAATGCCTTGCATGTTTCATACGGAACTGCATTGTAAGTGGATGCACGGCAGCCTCCGACAGAGCGATGTCCGTTTACACCAATAAATCCTTCATTTTTGGCTTCTTCCAGGAATTTCTTCTCTAATTCTTCATCTTTTAAGCGGAAGGTAATGTTCATAAGAGAGCGGCTTCCTAGTTCAGCATGCCCGCTATAAAAACCATGGCTTTGATCGATTGCATTATAAATTAGCTTTGCTTTCTCTTCATTCCGTTTGCTAATTTCATAAATGCCACCTATTCCTTTTACCCAGTTCAGAACTTCACCGAGCATATAAATTCCAAAGGTTGGTGGAGTGTTATACAAAGAGTTGTTTTTTGAATGCGTGCTGTATTTAAACATTGTTGGAATGCTAGAATTCGCTTTTTCAATCATATCTTTGCGAATAATCACCACTGTTACACCAGAAGGACCAAGATTTTTTTGGGCACCTGCATAAATTAAGGCAAATTTGCTGACATCAATTGGCTTAGAAAGAATATCGCTCGACATATCTGCGATTAAAGGAATATCTCCGATTTGAGGGAATTCCTTCCACTGTGTGCCGTATATCGTATTATTTGATGTGAGATGTACATACGCATCAGTCGCGTTGTATTGCAATTCATCAAATTGAGGAATTCCGCGATATTGACTGTCTTTTGTACTCGCAACATGATAGGGATTACCGAATAATTTTGCTTCTGAAAACGCCTTTTCTGACCAAGAACCTGTCATAATATAGCCTGCTTTTTGCTCAGGTGTCAGAAAATTCATCGGAATCATTGAAAACTGAAGACTAGCACCACCTTGAAGGAAAAGCACTTCATAATCTTCAGGAATTGAAAGCAATTCCTTTAAAAGGGCAATGGCCTGATTATGTACCTCTTCATATGCAGCACTACGATGGCTAAGCTCCATGATTGACATACCAGTACCACGAAAATCAATCAGTTCCTGCTGGGCTTTTTCTAGGACGGCAAGCGGAAGGGCAGAGGGACCAGCGTTAAAATTATAGGCACGTTGTACAAGTTGATTCATTTTCTCACTCTCCATTTTTTATTTATTAGAATATAACATATTTTTCGATTTTTGAGATAGGGTAAATAATTTGTTTTTTAAGCTCCATCAAGATCATTCATTGTATTGTAAAGGATGTAGGCGCTTCCAAATAGCAGAAAAAATTTTGTGTTTTATTTTTTTAGTATTTCATTAAATGATTTATTTTAAGCCTTACCTGTCACCTACCAAAACAAAAGCGATAGAAATAATCAAAAATAATAAAAGATTTAAATATTCATATTCAAAAATAAACAAAGATATATTATAATAAAACAGAAGATAATACACATAAAAACATACAAACGGAGGGATTTGGATGGTTAAGAATTTTTGGGATACAGAAAAAGCTTCACATGTAACTAAAGGGGTGGAAGAATTAGTTTATCGTTCAAATTTGATAGGATCAGATCGTGTCGTATGTAACTGGGGCGGCGGAAACACATCGATGAAGTCAATGGAAAAAGACTTTCGCGGGCGTGATATTGAGGTTATGTGGGTAAAAGGAAGCGGTTCGGATTTAGCTACTATGAAAGCAAAAAATTTCACAGGTTTAAATTTAGAAGATATACGTCCATTATTTGAACGCGATGAAATGTCAGATGAAGAAATGGTTGCCTATCTTTCACATTGTATGATTGATAGTAAACATCCAAGAGCATCCATCGAAACATTATTGCACGCTTTCTTACCATTTAAACATGTAGACCATACGCATCCAGATGCAATTATTAGCCTATGCTGTGCGGATAATGGCAAGCAGCTTGCCGAAGAGATTTTTGGAAACCGTTTTGTTTGGGTTCCATATTTGCGCCCGGGCTTTACCCTTTCAAAAATGATTGCACAAGGAGTATTAAATAATCCGAATGCTGAGCTTGTTTTAATGGAAAAACACGGACTTGTGACATGGGGAGAAACTTCAGAAGAGTCCTATGCAAAAACGATTGAAATTATTAATGAAGCAGAACAATATATTAAAGAAAGAATGAATGAATCATCCGTATTTGGCGGTAAAAAATATGATTCTCTTTCTAAGGAAGATGCAACTGATATTTTGGCTAAAGTAATGCCAATTATCCGTGGAGCTGTAAGTGAAGACAAGAAAATGCTGTTAACCTATGACCTCAGTGAGGAAGTGCTTCAATTTGTTAATAGCCATCAAGCTCTGGAACTTTCACAAATTGGTGCAGCCTGTCCGGACCATCTTGTTCATACAAAAATGGTACCACTTTATATTAATTGGGATCCGCGAACGAAGGATGTAGAAACCCTAATTGCCAGTGTAAAAGAAGGTATCGCCAGCTTCAAAGCGAAGTACAAAGAATACTTTGACCGCAACAAGCATAAAGGTGATAAAATGTTTGAACCTGCTCCACGTGTAATCCTTATACCAGGGGTAGGCATGGTGAATACAGGAAAGGATGTAGCAAATTCAAAAGTAAGCGGTGCTTTATATCACCGTGCCATTGCTGTTATGAAAGGTTCTACAACATTAGGAAGTTTTGTCTCCTTAAGTGAAAACGAATCCTACAATGTTGAATATTGGCCATTAGAATTATATAAATTAACTCTTGCACCGGCTGAAGCAGAATTTTCTAGAAAAGTGGCATTTATTACTGGGGGGGCAGGGGGAATTGGAAGTGAAACAGCCCGGCGCCTCGTTTTTGAAGGTGCACATGTCGTTCTGGCAGACCTAAATCTGGAAGGGGCGGAAAAAGTCGCAGCTGAGATTAACGAAAAATACGGTGCTGGCCATGCTTTAGCTGTAAAAATGGACGTAACAAAGGAAGAACAAGTTCAAGCAGCTTTCGATCAATCAGCATTAACTTTCGGTGGAGTAGATATTATTGTCAACAATGCCGGCCTTGCTACTTCAAGTCCATTTGACGAAACAACCCTCCATGAATGGAATTTGAATATGAATGTTTTAGGTACAGGCTATTTCTTAGTAGCGCGAGAAGCATTCAAGCAAATGAAGAGCCAGGGCATTGGCGGTAACATGGTATTTATCGGTTCGAAAAACTCAGTTTATGCCGGAAAAAATGCAGCAGCCTATAGCTCTGTAAAAGCATTGGAAACGCACTTAGCCAGATGTATTGCCGCTGAGGGTGGAGAGTTTGGAATTCGCGTGAACTCAGTACTTCCTGATGCAGTTCTTCAAGGTTCTGCCATCTGGGGCTCAAGATGGCGTGAAGAGCGTGCTGCAGCGTACGGAATCCACCCTGATCAATTAGAAGAACACTATCGTAAACGTACGACTCTGCTAGTAAATATTTATCCTGCAGATATTGCAGAATCAATTGCTTTCTTTGCATCATCTAAATCAGACAGAACAACTGGATGTATGTTAACAGTAGATGGCGGTGTTCCAGCTGCGTTTACGAGATAAAAGGAATATAATTTATTATATATGCTAAAAGGGGCCATTTTCTGTTGGCCTCTTTTTCTATTTTTGTTTAAAGGTAATCTTATTTTAAAAATTAAAGTAATATCATATCTTTTACTATATAACTTTGTATAATAATTAGTATTAAGGATCAAGGAGAAAAATGGTATGACAATTTCCCTTTCAGATTTAAGAGATAGCGAGCAAAATAACCAAACGCTTTCAAAAAGTTTAATCTTATTAATGTCGTTCGCATGCGGATTGGCTGTTGCGAATCTTTATTATAATCAACCGCTTCTTGCTGATATGGGGCGGACCTTCCATGCTACTTCCCATCAAGTTGGCAATATCTCCATGTTTACACAAATTGGATATGCGATTGGCATGTTTTTATTTGTACCGTTGGGAGATATGAAAGAACGTCGTCAGCTTATCTCCATTTTGTTAATAGCCGTCACAATTTCACTTATTGGTGTTGCTACCTCACAAAATCTCATTTGGATTTATATCTCCAGCTTGGCTGTTGGGATTACGACTGTTGTACCACAAGTCATTATTCCTCTTGCTGCACAAATGGCTGCCCCTTTTGAACGAGGGAAAGTGATTGGAAGTGTTATGAGCGGGTTGTTTTTTGGAATTCTTTTGGCAAGAACTGTCTCTGGATTTATCGGTGGAACCCTAGGCTGGCGTGTTATGTATTGGATTGCCGCAGCAATGATGTTAGGACTGGCGGTGATATTACGAAGTTTCCTTCCTAAAAGCTATCCGGAAACAGCTTTGTCTTATCGTAAACTCCTTAAGTCAATGGGTGAGCTAATCGTTACTCAACGGACTTTAAGAGAAGCATCGCTAATAGGAGCAATGATGTTTGGCGGTTTTAGTGTATTTTGGACATCCCTTGCGTTTTTTCTAGAGGGGGCTCCTTATCATTACGGCAGTCAAGTGGCCGGACTATTTGGATTAGTCGGAGTGGTAGGAGCGGCAGGTGCACCGATAGTGGGTCGGTGGGCTGATCGTTTAAGCGCGAAGTCCATGGTTGGCATTTTGATTACGATATCTGTTCTGTCCTATATGTTTTTTGGGCTTTTTGGTACATCATTATGGGGGCTGGTAATAGGTGTCATACTTTTGGACTTAGGGGTTCAGGGTACACAGGTTTCAAATCAGACAAGAATTTACAGTTTAATACCGGAGGCAAGAAGTCGCTTGAATACGGTTTATATGGTTAGCTACTTTCTCGGAGGCTCGATAGGTTCTTCTCTTGGAAGCTATGCTTGGTATGTCTGGAAGTGGCAAGGAGTTTATATGACGGGAGGCTTAATGATTGTAATGGGTCTATTAGTATGGGGAGTCCATCGAATAAAAAAATAACTGATTCTAAAACCGGTTTTTCTAATTCACTTTGAGATGTATGATATATTTAAAAAAAATCGAATCTAAAAAGAGAGTGCAAGTATGAAGACGAATCTCCTTAGTGAACTTATGCAAATTTCAGAGGAAGAAAAAGCAATACTGGAGCAAAATAAAGAAATCACCAAAGATCTTTACACAAGCCAAACAAATTTCGTCATTGAAAGCGAAAAGTTCCTCGGGCACGACCGTATGATTATGGTCCGAAAGCATACTCGTTTTGTTGATTTTCCAAAACATACGCATAATTATATTGAGATAAACTATGTTTTTAACGGTAAGCTCACACAAAAGGTTGGTAATCAAAAAATTGCATTAAAAAAGGGCGAGTTGTTGTTTTTAAACCAACATATTGAACATGAGATTGATGCCTGTGCAAAAGAGGACATTATCATCAACTTTATTATCCAGCCGCAATTTTTTGAGTTTATTTTTTCCTTCCTTTCATCCGATAATATGATTAGTAATTTTATTATTAATAGCCTATACAATAACACGCAAAGCGGGCAATTCCTTTACTTTACTGTTGCTTATGTAGATAGTATTCAGGATTTAATTAAGACGATTATCATGGAAATTATGAACCCTACGCTATTATCTGATTCAACGATAAAGCTCTCTATGGGTCTCTTGATTATTGAGTTAATTAAGCATTCTGATAAAGTTGAACATAAAGAAGAAAACTCTTCGCTGCAATATTTGCTAGTCGAGTCTTTAAAATACATTGACGAACACTTTCAAACTGCTTCGTTATATGAACTTGCGGAAAAATTAAACCAAACACACTATTCGTTAAGCAAACATATTAAAAAGGCGACCAAATATACCTTTAAAGAGCTTTTACAGGAAAAACGCTTAAGTAAAGCAAAAGAATTATTAGATAGTACACAAATGACCATTACGGAGATCATTGAAGAAGTTGGATACGATAATATCAGTTATTTTTATCGGATTTTTAAAAATAAATATGGGAAAACTCCCAAGCAGTTTAGAGAGCAATTAGGAAATTAAATTTTTTCCGATTGCTCTTTCATATTTGTAAAGGAATGCAAATAAGGACAATAAATTAGCCGAATCACGTTATATGAATTTACTTTTCTTTTAGTATGATAGAGATATATCAGTAAGCGTTTACAACTAAAGGGTGATGTTAATGACAAAATACAGTATAGCCGTCGATATCGGTGCTTCAAGCGGAAGACTCATTTTAGGATATCTTGAGAATGGGGTATTAAAGCTAAATGAAATTCATCGCTTCGAAAATAAAATTGTCAAAAAAGGCGAGGCTTTTTGCTGGGAAGCGGGTAAACTCTTTCAAGAAATAAAAAACGGTCTTCATCAATGTAAGCAAATGGGGATAAAGCCAGACAGTATTGGGATTGATACGTGGGCTGTTGACTTTGTTTTATTAGATGAGGATGACATGCCTTTAACGGAAGCAGTCTCATACCGTGACCCAAGAACAGATGGAATAATGGAACAAGTTTTCGGGCACATCATAAAGGAACGGCTTTATTTGGAAACAGGGATTCAATTCCAAAAGTTTAATACCATCTTTCAATTGTATTCAATCAAACAAAGCAATCCTGAAATTTTAGAGAAAGCAAAATCATTTTTAATGATTCCGGATTATTTTAATTATTTACTGACCAATAAAAAGGTAAACGAATACACCAATGCTACATCTACACAGCTCGTCAATGCTTTTACGAAAAAATGGGATGTACAGCTCTTAGATTTACTTGGGATTAATAAAGAAATGTTTCACGAAATCAAAATGCCAAAAACGATTCTAGGCAATCTATCCGAAGAACTTGTAGGGGAGATCGGGTTTGATATGAAGGTCATCCTTCCTGCAACACATGATACAGGGTCTGCCGTTATCTCTGTACCGGAAAAGGAAGATACGATTTATATCAGTTCCGGTACCTGGTCATTAATCGGAGTGGAAAACTATTTTCCGATTTGTATTATGAAGGCGTTGGACTACAATTTCACCAATGAAGGCGGACTCGATTACCGCTATCGTTTCTTAAAAAATATTATGGGCCTTTGGATGATTCAAGAAGTAAAGCGAAACTATCAAGACGTATATTCATTTGCAGAATTAGTGGAAATGGCCCGTGCAGCAGATTCGTTTAAATCACTAGTTGATGTAAATGATGACCGTTTTCTAAAACCGGAAAATATGGTGGATGAAATTAGAAATTACTGCCAAGATACCAATCAAATGCAGCCAAATACACCTGGGGAAGTAGCAAAATGCGTGTTTGATAGTTTAGCAGCTAGCTATAAGCTTGCTGTTAAGGAAATTGAAGAAATTTTTGAAAAGCAATTTAAAAAAATTAATGTCATTGGCGGCGGCTGCCAAAATGAAATGTTGAATCAGTTAGTTGCTGATGTTACAGGTAAAGAAGTCAATGCAGGACCTGTTGAAGCAACTGCGATTGGAAACATTGTGGCACAATTGATGGCTCTTAATGAAATTGAGGACATTAAAGATGCTCGGGCGATTATTAAAAAATCCTTTGAAATAAAAAAATATTTACCTGCTAAACATGTATTGAATCAATAATGGAAAGGGAGAATCCAGATGTCTATTAAAGAAAACTATGAAATTGCCAAACAAGCCTATGAAAAATGGGGAATCAACGTTGATGAAGCAGTAGAAAGGTTGAAAAACGTACCAATCTCCATTCACTGCTGGCAGGGGGATGATATCGGCGGATTTGAAGTTAATAAAAGCGAATTATCGGGTGGTATTGATGTAACCGGGAACTACCCCGGAAAAGCAACGACTCCAGAAGAATTAAGAAGTGATTTAGAAAAAGCTCTTTCACTGATTCCTGGAAAACACCGCGTAAATTTACATGCAATTTATGCTGAGACAAATGAAGAAGTAGTGGAAAGAGACCAGCTTGAACCAAAGCATTTCGAAAACTGGGTTAAATGGGCAAAAGAAAATGGACTTGGTTTGGATTACAATCCAACGTTATTCTCCCATCCTAAGGCAGCTGATGGCCTAACACTTTCACATCCAAACGAGGAAATTCGTGAATTCTGGATCAATCACTGTATTGGCAGCCGAAAAATTGGCGAGCATTTTGGAAGAGAACTTGGAACACCATCCTTAACTAATATATGGATTCCGGATGGCTACAAAGATATTCCCAGTGACCGTTTGACTCCAAGACAAAGATTAAAAGATTCATTGGATAAAATTTTTGCCGTAGAAGTAGACGAAAAGTATAACCTAGATGCGGTTGAGAGCAAGGTTTTTGGGATCGGCTCTGAGTCATATGTGGTCGGTTCACATGAGTTTTATCTTGGCTATTCGTTAAAAAATAATAAACTTTGCCTCTTAGATACCGGGCATTACCATCCAACAGAAACGGTTTCAAACAAAATTTCTTCGATGCTTCTTTACAGCGATAAACTTGCACTGCATGTATCAAGACCGGTGCGTTGGGACAGTGACCATGTGGTGATTTTAGATGATGAACTAAAAGAAATTGCCCTTGAAATTGTTCGCAATGATGCATTAAATCGTGTAATTATAGGGCTTGATTTCTTTGATGCCAGCATCAATCGGGTTGCTGCATGGACCATTGGAACGCGCAATATGATTAAGGCTCTGCTTTATGCGATGCTTGTTCCCAATGATCATTTGAAACAGCTGCAAGAAAAAGGGAATTTTACTGAAAGACTTGCACTCATAGAAGAATTCAAAACGTATCCATTTGGTGCGGTATGGGATTATTATTGTGAAAAGATGGGTGTGCCGGTAAAAGAATCTTGGTTAGAAGAAGTAAAGGCATATGAAATTGAAGTTTTATCCAAGCGTTTATAGAATGAAATCAAAAAACAGACTCGAACATCTTTCTTACGAGTCTGTTTTTTTAAATTATTAACTCTTAAAGTCTTAATTATTTAGTGATTGCTCATTTTTTCCTTTTCTAAAATATCCTTTACAACATCCTCAATGGTCACATTTCCTAATGCCTTTTCGAGTGCAAGTTCAGCGACCGATAGTAGTGGAACGATTGCATCTTGAATATTTCTTCCAACAGGACAAGTCGGATTTGGACTTTCATGTACACTAAACAACTCTTTTTCCTGAACAACATTAACTGCCTTATAAACGTCAAGCAATGTTATGTCAGATAGTTCTTTTGCCAGCTCTGCCCCGGCTATACCAGGTCGTACCTTTACTAATCCCGCATTTTTAAGCATTCCCATAATTTTTCTGATCACAACCGGATTCGTATTGACGCTGCCGGCGATAAATTCGGATGAATTCACTCCGTTATTGTTTATTTCTAATAAGGATAGTATATGAATACCTACAGCAAAACGGCTGCTGATGGACATTTTATTCACCTGCCTTCATTTTGAATCTTCCTAATTATTATAATAGATTTATCATGTAATATAAATAGTTACAAGTTGGTATATATTGCAGACTAAAAGAAAAAATAAGAAAAGTTTGTTGACAAACATCCAGGATGTAACTTATATTATTACATGTAATCAAATTAGTTGCAAGTTATCAAAATGGAGGAATCGAAAATGAAAATAGGGATTATCGGAGCAAGTGGGAAGGCTGGGAGCTTTATCTTAACGGAAGCGGTAGAAAGAGGTCATAAGGTTACAGCTATTGTTCGAAATGCAGAAAAAGTTCAAAATAGAAATGTTGCTGTGCTGGAAAAAGACATCTTTGATTTGAAAGCAGAAGATGTAAAAGAATTTGATGTGGTTGTAAATGCGTTTGGTGGAGTTCATGGTCAAGAGCACCTTCACGTTGATGCTGGTAAAATATTAATTGAGGCAATGAAAGGTGCACCTCTAACAAGATTAATTGTCGTAGGTGGGGCTGGTAGTCTTTTTGTTGACGAAGCAAAAACAATTCGTTTAATGAATACACCTGACTTCCCAAAAGAATATTTCGCCACTGCATCAAATCAAGGAAGGAATCTTGAAGAACTACAAGCAGCAACCGGAATTCAATGGACCTTCATCAGCCCTGCTGCATTCTTCAATCCGGAAGGGAAAAGAACAGGTTCCTATCAAAAAGGAAAAGACAACTTAATTGTCAATGCAGCTGGACAAAGCTATGTAAGCTATGCGGATTATGCTATAGCCGTCTTAGATGAAATTGAAAATCCGGAGCACACAAATGAAAGATTTACGGTTGTTTCAGAAGCAGAATAATATATCAAATCGCTAGATTGATTAATAAGAATCAAAGGGCCATTAACGGGTCCTTTTTTTCTTTGGGAAAAATTCAATATTCATGTTAAATTGAGAAACTTTTTCAAAAATAATTTTTGTTTTTCAAAAAATATGTTATATTATTAATGAAATTAAAAAATAAATAAAAGCAAATCAACATAAAACAAAAATATTGGGGATCGTATTCAGAAAGGTACGGATTAGATGCTACTAGCAGAAAGGCAAAGGAAAATTGTTGAATTAGTAAATGAAAAGTTAAGTGTTCGGGTTACCGAGTTAAGTAAAATTTTTGCTGTAACCGAGGAAACGATCCGTCGGGATCTTGAAAAACTTGAAAAAGAGAACTTATTAATGCGGAGCCATGGAGGTGCGGTAAGTATTGAGGAAAATCAAGCAGAAACCTCCTATTTAGAACGGGAGATTACCAATGCAGCTGAAAAAAGGGCCATTGCGAATAGAGCAGTCCAATTCATCGAGCCTGGTGACCAAATTGTACTGGATGCCAGTACAACAGCATGGTATATGGCGAAGGAATTACCGGATATGCCATTGACAGTCCTTACGAACTCAATTAAAGTTGCCGTTGAGCTCAGTAAAAAAGAACAAATAAAGGTGATTTCCACAGGCGGAATCCTCTTGGCACAATCGCTTTCCTATGTCGGCCCCCTTGCCGAACGATCATTGGGAATGTATCACGTTAACAAGGCCTTCCTATCCTGTAAGGGTGTACATCTGGAAAAAGGACTCAGTGACTTTAATGAAATGCAAGCATTATTAAAGAAACAAATGATGGAAATTGCTGATGAAACGATTTTAATGGTGGATTCCAGTAAATTTGGGACACGTGCTTTTTCAACAATTGGTTCTTTATCCACTATTTATTCGATTATTACGGATTCAAAAATAGATGAACAAGTAAGAAAACAGTTGGAAGAAAAAAATATTAAGATTGCAATTGTAGAATAAGCAATGGATCCCGGCAGACCATATATTGGTCTGTTTTTTTTATAAAAAAAATAAATAGGTGCTAATTGTGGCGAGTTATTTAAAAATCAAAAATAAACAAAGAGATAATTCTATAACAGGAAAATCAAGTTCAATGGTACGAAGTACAAAGCTTGGATCTAAATAGGGATTGACTTCCTCCTCTTTTAATAAATAACTGATGTCACCGCCGTTACGTTCATCCCAGACAAATAAAAGCTCTATAAAGGCAGCTTAATGATTTGAATATGAATTAATTTTGTAAACACATAATTTTAACCAAAAAAGTAGGAAAAGTGAAAATAACAGGTCGTTTTAATGGTAGTAAAAGGCTTTCATACGTTCTACCATTAATAGGGGAAATGAATTTTTTTCATTATGAATGATAATTACCATTATAAAATGCCAGATCCCTTCAACAAAGAAAGTCATTTATCCTATTCCGCCGCCGAATCGGCAGTTTTTGGAGGGTAGCGGCCAGCTTAATTAGGTTCAACAGTTGAGTAAGAAGTTGGGAATGCTTTTACATGTGGTAGAAAAATATCGAAAGTCAGAACCATTAAAGGAAAGAACAGAGAGCAAGAAATCTCAATGACTATTTGGCTCGTAAAATGATAAAAAAAGGGGTAGTAAAAATGACAATGGAAATTGGATAGGGCGGGCCATTAATCGACATTGGTACGCATGCAATGGATTTAACTGACTGATATTTTCAATGCCGATATTCCATGAAATATCAGAAACAGGCAGTCAGAAAATAAGGAAATTGGATGAAACGTGTAAAATATCACAGTTGAAAAATTGTTTGAAGTTTATAGTGGAAAGGTACACCTAATATACTGTGTCCGAATGAACAAAAATTGGCTTAATGCATCGTCAAGTTTGCTGAGAGCAACCCCAAACACATACTTATTAATTTACGGAAAGGTTGTTAGTGATGAAAAAATTCGTAATTTTCATTGGGTGTCTTATACTGGTCTTGATTGCAGGGTGTTCAGGAGCAAATAGCCTTCAAGTTAAGCTCTCGACACCAAAAACGTTTACTCCTGGAAAAGCCTTTCCGATGCTAATTAAAATTCTCGACAAGCAAGGTAAGCCAGTAAAAGGTGCAAAGGTAAGTGCAGAACTGAATATGAAAAATATGGATCATGGAACAATTCCGGTTTCAATAGAAGAAACCGGAGATGGCAAGTATATAGGTATCGCTAATATATCCATGAATGGTGACTGGGTGGCAGATATAAAAGTAGACAATAACGGAAAAACAGAAGAGGTAGAAAAACAATTCACTGTTGCGGCATTAACGAAGGAGAATGCCCACAGGGTGACAAAACAGGTAGCACTGCCTGAATTTAAGCTGATCGACGAAAATGGAAAGCTGGTAACAAAACAGGATCTTTTGGGGAAAACGGTTGCTATGACCTTCACCTATGTAAATTGTGATGATCCGAACGCCTGCCCGATTTTATTAGGGAATTTTAGTAACCTGCAGCAGGATATTAAATCAAAGGGGATTAACTCTAATAATATTTTACTCGTTTCCATTTCGATTGACCCTAAAAATGATACTCCGGCAAAATTAAAAGAACACGCAAAGAAAATGAAATTTGATACATCATACCTAAAAATGCTCACCGGGGAAATGACGGAAATCAAAAAATTGTCTAATACTTTAGGGGAGCACTTTGAAAAGAAAGGTTCAGAAGTTATTCATGATAACAAAACCTTTATTTTCAATCCTGACGGACAATTGACGCATGAGTTTTCAGGAAGCTATATTGATCGGGATGAGTTATTTCAAGTTGTAACGGGAAGCAGTAAGTAATTTGGAATTTAGATATACCATAAGAGCCAAGTGTGTGTAAAAACACTTGGCTCTCTTCAATTATTTTGCTTAAATATGGGAGATGTACCATCCTAACCCACATAACGCAAATAGGATTACAATTATATAAATAGCTGTTAATCTGAATGTATTTTGCTTTGTTGAAGATTTATAGTTTTCATCCGTTTTTCCTGTAAGAGCATATGTCCCCACTAAAGCTAATAGAAGAATAACAACGACCATAGCCATCGCAAATGTCATCAACGCTCCCCCTTTTTCCAATAAATACAGCAAATTCTTTGTCTCTCTTTTTATTTTAGAATAGCGGCAAGTAAAAGAAACCATCCAATTATCGAAAATTTTGGCCATCCAATTCTTTATTTTTCCAAACCATTTACATATAATAGATAACAATAAAAAGTGAAAGTAAGGATGTTAGTGATGGATTGGACACCGGATCGCTCAAAAAAAGTGCCTATATACAAACAAATAGCTGAATATATTGAAAGTGGAATTCTCGACGGAACTTTTCCGCCGGAAAGTGTTCTTCCATCTGAACGTGTTTTGGCAAAAGACCTGCAAGTTAACAGGAGTACTGTAGTCGCTGCCTATGATGAATTACAAGCAAACGGATTAATTGAACGTAAGAAGGGAAGCGGAACAATTGTAAATCGTGGCATATGGGGGTTTTCAAAAAAACGTATTCCCAGCTGGAATCGGTATATCGAAGCCGGTTCCTTTCTACCCAATCTTCCGATGGTACAACAGATTCGGATGGAAACAGAAGTTCACAATCCAATAAATTTGGCAAGCGGTGAATTATCGGATGATTTAATTCCTTATGATTTCTTTAGAAAGGTACTTGTTGAAAAAACTTTTGCAGGGAGACTTGGTTACGATCATCCTCAAGGTAATATTGCTTTAAGAGAAACGATTTCTGAACATGTTAGAGAATTTAGGAATATCGAAACGAGGCCATCTTCAATCCTTATAACCTCCGGTGCCCAACAAGCCTTGCATCTTATCATTCAATGCCTGTTAACGCCGGGTGATGCAGTTGCGATTGAAGATCCATCATATAGCTATTCCCTGCCGGTTTTCCGCTCAGCAGGATTGAAGACATTCCTCTTACCGGTTGATCAATATGGAATAAACCCGGATGACCTTATTTCATTAAATAAGAAACACCGAATAAGGATGATTTTTGTAAATCCATTTTTTCAGAATCCAACAGGGGCAATGCTTTCTTCAGAGCGACGAAAAAAAATTCTTGAGATTTCTGAAGAGTACGGAATCCCGGTGATAGAAGACGACCCTTACAGTTTAACTTCCTTTTCCGGTGAAAAAATTGCCACTCTAAAATCTTCAAACTATAATAATGTACTTTATGTTAGCTCTCTATCTAAAATTGTAGCTTCAGGGTTACGAATTGGCTGGATTATTGGGCCAACACCCGTAATTGAACGTTTAGCGGACGCAAAACAACAAGTTGATTTTGGCCACAGCACATTTACACAATGGATGGCAAATGAGTTTTTACAAACCGGTTTCTTTTCGTCTCATATAAACTTTTTAAGAGACCGGTTGAAACAAAGAAGAGACCAAATCACTTCAAGTTTAGATCAGTTCCTTCACGAACAAGTGGAATTCAGTCCTCCTAATGGCGGGATTCATTTATGGTGCAAATTAAAAACAGATATAGATGAAACGTCCTTACTTCAGGAATCAATAAAATATGGAGTTGTTTTTGTGCCGGGAACCGTTTTAGGCTCTCAAAAGGGGTTTATTAGGTTTACATTTTCCCGAGAAAAAGCCGAGTTCATTCATGAGGGAATAGGAAGATTTGCACAAGCTATAGAACGGTTAGAATCTTCAAAAAAAAATTTTTTTATTTCAGATTTCTAATCCATTTTAAATCGAAACCTTTTTTGTATTTTGTATTATAATAGTAGTGTTTCAGTTAGAAAGGAGTTTTGATTTTGAAAAAATTAATTTGGGTTTTCTTGCTCGTGTTTACGCTTGTTTTGCCAAGCTTTGCAGAAGCCAGAGGATTTAGCGGCGGTCATAGTACAACTACTCACAGTACTCTGTCAGGATCTCATTCGAGTACCAGCAAAACCTACCATTCCGGATATAAGTCACCATCAAGCAGTGTTTCAAGAACACCGTCTTCTTCTCAGTATAGCCGATCTCAACCTTCACGTTCCGGCAGCTTTTGGTCTCACGCTGCTGCCTTTGGAGCAGGAACATTTTTTGGTCATATGTTCCATCCCTTTGGCGGTCATTATTACGGAGCAAATGGTTATTACGGTTCGTACGGATTTTCCTTTTTTGGACTTCTCGTAGATATCATTGTCATATTAATTATTATCAGGTTAATTAAAAGCATTTTTAGAAGAAGAAGATACTAAGGAGAATGGCGATGGAGCTTATTTTTAATGAACAAGACCTTGTAGATAGTGTATGTGTGTATACATCCGTAAGAGAAAAGGCAAGACCTGAACAGGTAGAAGCTGATTTGGAGTTTAATCCGGATTTTGGATTTGCCGCCACTGCTTTAGTTTATGGACGCCAAGTGCGATTAAATGAACAAGACGTAATCGATGCGGTTTCAATCTATTTACGAGACTACCATCAATTCCATCCGGATAGATTACTAGTTAATTTGTCCTTCTCTGAAGCGGAAGGATTTTCGGCATCCATTCAGGTTCGAAATAATTATTAAAAGCAATATAAAAAGGGGCTGGAATTACCGGTCCCTTTTATTTCTATAAGTATGGTTAATGGTCCTATAAGCTTCTCTTCAAAAAGAAAGGGGCTTTGTGCTTTAAGTCCTAAAAATTCACATTTTTTGCAGGATTTCTTATAATTCGTTATAATTTTCAAATATTAGAGTTTTAATTTTTCTGAAAATTACTTCTTTCTTCCTATTTTTTAGAAAACAAAATACTACTATTGACTGAATGATTAGAAATTATTAAGAGATACCATAAATATATATATCTATTAAAAAAAGATTTACGACCAATATTCAGATTTATCCATTTAATACTAGATATTCTCAAAAAGGTATATTACATCCAATTATCAAAAGAAAGAAGGTATACGTTATGAATGAAAATTTTTTTGCTAACTATAAAAATTTTGTTGTTATCCCAATGGAAATACAAAAAGTTGGCAATGAAAGCTTTGACCCTAAAGATTATTCCTCCTATTATATCCTAACAGTTTCTCTTTATGATTCCCTTTTATCAAACTGGAAAGATGCAAATAAATATGAAATAGATGTAAAGAAAAGTATTGATAAAGTTTTAGATGAATTTAATAAAAAACAGAAAGGTACTAATCATCTTCAATTACTTGAATTTGAAAATGATAAATCATATTTTGTCATGGCTCTGTCTTGTAAAAATAAAATTGAAAATCCGGAAGCAAATGGCCGTATTTCAAACTACATAGAAAAGTTAATTTCAAATCCTTTTTATATTGGACAAAGCTGGTACAAGCTAATTGGTCATAAAGGAAGAATTGAGCGTAAACTCTTTTGTTTCTCATTCAAGGAATACACCATATGAAATTGAGCTAAAGCTCCCATAAATGAATTGGGATACCAAAGGGGTTGATTGTTAAATTAGCCGAATATTCCTAATGCAATGAATAATATAGATGTATGATTATTTTTACATAGAATGGTAGAGGGGAGAATCAAACATGGTTCTTCATCTGGAAGACGTCTCTGTAAGACGAGATGGAAATTGGGTTTTACAGAACATTCATTGGGATGTTGAAAAAGGAGAGCACTGGGTATTATTTGGATTAAACGGAGCCGGAAAAACTGCTATCCCAATTTGTTAATCTTCCAGTCAGTTTTGTTTGGAAGAATAATCAGCCCTTGCTTTCGAAGTTACAAATGATAGAAAAATAGTATAATCAAATAAAAAGGGTGTCTGATTTGAATTGGACACCCTTCTTTTGTGACAAGTTTTAAGAATGGCTTACAGTTTAAATAGCTTGAAGATAAAAAAGTATACTAAAATAATATTATTTTTGAATGCGTTTTCAAATTGGATAAATCTTTTTTCAAATTTAACCAATAAATGAGTCGAAAATCTTACTTATATGAAGAAAGTACTATTTGTAACAATATTTTTCAATGGTTCATAGATTGTTCAATATTTCACAATCTGTTTTTGAAATTTCATGTTATGATGAAATCACAAAGGAAACAAGGAGTGATAACAAATGATGGTATGTGAATGGAAGACCTTCTCAACTGATTCAGAAACGTATACATTAGAAACCTTTGAAGAGGTTGCGGGAGACGAATTTGAGGCGATGATGTTCAAAGAAAATGAAGAAATTCCTGCTTATATTTGGACAGTAAACTATTGTATCATCGTTAAGAAAAGTACTAAATTATTTACGGACATTTCATTTGAAAAGATTCCAAGAAATCCGGTTTGCGAGTAACAATTTATCCATAAATTAAGGCACTATCACTTTTAAAAAAAACTAAACATGTGAATAAATTCACAAACAGTACAAACGGAGGGATTAACAATGTCAGTGGAAGAAAAAGTAATTAAACAAAAACAAGATGTAACAAAAATGGTTGATACCTTAGTGGAAAATGGTCTTAAAGCGTTAGCGGAATTTCGCAGCTTTGATCAGGAAATGATTGATGAAATTGTGAAGCAAATGGCTTTGGCTGGCCTTGATCAGCATATGCCTCTAGCCAAACTGGCTGTTGAGGAAACAAAAAGAGGTGTATACGAAGATAAGATCATCAAAAACATGTTTGCCACTGAATATGTTTATCACAATATTAAATACAATAAAACAGTTGGTATTATAAACGAAAACGAACATGAAGGGATGATTGAAATTGCTGAGCCTGTGGGTGTTGTGGCAGGTGTAACACCAGTTACAAATCCAACTTCAACTACGATGTTTAAATCTTTAATTTCAATTAAAACAAGAAATCCAATTGTTTTTGCCTTCCATCCATCTGCTCAAAAAAGCAGCAGTGAGGCAGCAAGAATACTAAGAGAGGCCGCCATTAAAGCAGGCGCACCTGAAAATTGCATTCAATGGATTGATACTCCATCACTTGAGGCAACACAAGCATTAATGAACCATCCGAAAATTTCGCTGATCCTTGCTACCGGCGGTGCAGGCATGGTGAAATCAGCATACAGCTCAGGTAAACCGGCACTGGGTGTTGGACCGGGTAATGTTCCTTGCTATATTGAGAAAAGTGCTAACCTAAAACAAGCTGTTAACGATTTGATTTTATCAAAAACATTTGATAACGGGATGATTTGTGCTTCAGAACAAGCCGTTATTATTGATAAAGAAATTTACGCAGAAGTTAAAAAAGAGATGATCTCAAACAATTGCTATTTCTTAAATGATGAAGAAAAACAAAAAGTAGAAAAATTAGTGATCAATGAACAATCCTGTGCAGTAAATCCTAATATTGTTGGAATGCCTGCATATAAAATTGCCGAATTGGCAGGCGTAGCCGTCCCGGATAGCACGAAAATTCTTGTGGCAGAATTAAAAGGAGTTGGACCGCAATACCCGCTATCAAGGGAAAAATTAAGTCCGGTTTTAGCATGCTTCAAGGTTAACGGTTTAGAAGAAGGACTAAAAAGAGCTGAAGAAATGCTTGAGTTTGGCGGTTTAGGTCACTCTGCAGTTATTCACACAACGAATCAAGATGCTATAAGAGAATTTGGTATGCGAATGAAAGCAGGACGAATCATTGTCAATGCACCATCCTCTCAAGGTGCGATTGGTGATATTTACAATGCTTATATGCCATCCCTAACACTTGGCTGCGGTACGTATGGAGGAAACTCTGTGTCAACTAACGTTGGTGCCATTCACATGATTAATATTAAAAAAGTTGCTAAGAGGAACGTGAATATGCAGTGGTTCAAAGTCCCATCTAAAATTTATTTTGAAAAGAATGCAGTTCAATATTTAGCAAAAATGCCGAAAATCTCTAAAGCAATGATTGTAACAGACCCTGCTATGGTGAAATTGGGCTATGTAGATAAAGTGCTTTACTATTTGAGAAAGCGTCCGGATTATGTGCATTGCGAAATTTTCTCCGAAGTGGAACCGGATCCATCAATCGAAACCGTGATGAAGGGTGCAGAGATGATGGCAAAATTCCAGCCTGATGTCATCATTGCCCTTGGCGGAGGATCTGCCATGGATGCTGCCAAAGGAATGTGGCTGTTCTATGAGTATCCGGATTCTGAATTCTTTGGATTAAAACAGAAATTTTTAGATATCCGAAAACGGATTGTGAAATATCCTCATTTAGGGGCAAGAGCACAATTTGTAGCTATCCCGACAACTTCCGGAACAGGTTCTGAAGTAACATCATTCTCTGTTATCACAGATAAAGAAGCAAATATGAAATATCCATTAGCTGATTATGAATTGACACCTGATGTTGCGATCATTGACCCGCAGTTTGTAATGACGGTACCAAAAGCTATTACAGCCGATACAGGTATGGACGTATTGACTCATGCGATTGAGGCCTATGTTTCCTGTATGGCAAATGACTTTACTGACGGCCTTGCAATGAAAGCAATTCAGTTAGTATTTGAGTATCTTCCAAGAGCTTACAGAAATGGCAGTGATGAAGTAGCACGTGAAAAAGTTCATAATGCTTCAACGATTGCCGGTATGGCGTTTGCCAATGCATTCCTTGGAATTAACCACAGCCTTGCGCATAAGCTGGGTTCTGAATTCCATATCGCTCATGGACGTGCAAATACAATCCTTTTACCACATGTTATTCGCTATAATGCAACAAAACCGAAAAAGTTTACTGCATTCCCTAAGTATGACCATTTCGTTGCCGACCTTCGCTATGCTGAAATTGCCAGAACGCTTGGACTACCGGCAAAAACAACAGAAGAAGGTGTAGAAAGCCTTGTTCAGGCCATTATAAAATTGGCTAAAGAACTCGACATTCCTATGAGCCTTGAAGCAAATAACGTTGATAAAGTTGAATTCGAAAGCAAGGTGGATTTCTTAGCAGAACGCGCATTCGAAGACCAATGCACCACTGCCAATCCAAAGCTTCCTTTAGTAACGGAATTAGCGGAGATTTACCGTCTATCATATAAGGGAGTTTAAAAGATAATAACCGTTAACAATAATGAAAGCCATCTCTCAAAAGATGGCTTTCATTTCTATTGCTGACAGGGCATCTCTTTTATATTGCAAAAAACTATGATTTAAGCATTCCCCAGACGAATAAATAATAAAATCCAAAAACGAGGATAATGAGTATTAAGGATATTGTTAGGAAGTAAACCAAGAATTTTGAATAGCGAAAGGACTGTTGGTTTATATCATTTCCTTTTTTAAAATAACTAAAAGTTGCTATTAACAAACTCAGAATGCCAACAATAATAGAGGCCAATCCAATGATTTTTGCTAACAAATCTCCTATAGCTATCTTCTCTGAAAGAGTCGAAAAGTGTAGATTTGTAATCAGAAAACCGACTCCCATTATCGTGATGCACGTTCTGATCCATGCCAAAAATGTTCGTTCATTGGCTAAATGTTGCTGAATGTATTTCGAATCAATTGTTTTTTCCTTGCTGATTTCTTCCATATGTAGTACCTCATTCTTATGACATTTCCGATAAGAGGAAATTTATCTCTTCTTATTATTTTCAAAACTAACCTCATATTATAAGTCCGAACAAAATTACCAGTGAAGCTTCAAATCATCCTCTAAGAGTATATCATTTTAAAATAAAAAAATTAGTTAAATTATTGTAAAAAAGTAGGAAAGTCGAAAGCCCATCTCCAATAGGGGATGGGCTTTGGTTTTAGAAAATACGGTAAAATTTGTTAATTATTTTGAGAATTTAGTTGCAAGTGCTGCGACATCCGGTGTTCCAAGTCCTGTAGCCTGATTATAGACCGTACCCGGAGTTCCTGTGTAGAAGCCGTTATCGTTAGTAGCACCAGTTGTGTTTAATGGGTGTAATGGTGAATGTGCTTGTTGTGCAAAACGATAGATTTGCGGATTCCAGAAGCCCACCTGTGTTTTATCTGCACTATTAATTAAAGCAGAAAGACCAGCTAACTGTGGAGCAACAAAGGAAGTTCCTCCGTAAGTGGCAGACCCGAAATTCGTACCTGGTGCACCTGGATCACTGAACCAAACCTGATAGCCTGTGTATGGATCTGCGTTCATAGAAAGGTCAGGCATATTTCGTCCAGTTCCTCTTCCTGTAACTATCGTTGGACCGGCATCTCGTGTTAAGGTAGTCTGGCCAGCATTCGGTGTCCATTGTTTCACAGCTGTATACTTGTTTACACCCTTAACTCCAAGCTGATAATCAGGGGTAGCAAAGAATTGGCTAAAGCCGCCGCCGCTGCCTGCAAGGTATCTGCCTGACCAACCAGCAGGAGTGTTTAATCCTCGTGCATCAAAATACTTAAATAGGTAATCCCAGCCCCATGCACGTTCTTGATCATTACTTACATCCAAATTATAAGTATTTGAATGGAAGTGGAACGGTAAGGTAGTTCCGCCAGCTGCTGTAATATATGGACTATCGGCAGGATTATCTACTGACAACGAAGCTGCGTTAGGTACTGTAGAACCTAGCCCGAATTCCCTTGCTGCATCATAAGAACCTTCGTCACCTGCAGCTGCAAACATCGAAATGCCTTGTGATGCTGCCTGCATGTACAATTGATTAAACACTTCCGCGTATTGTGGTGTCTCGAGTTGTTGTTGGACAAAATATTGAATAGCGGGTTCGCTTTCTCCCCAGCTTACAGAGATTTGCTGTGCATTATTTTCATTAATCGCCGTTGCGAATGCATCAGTGAACCCTGTGTCAGTATTTGGTCCGACATAGACATTAATATTTGCTTGCGGGGCTAATGCACCTGATTGTTGCACATCTAGTGTTGTTTCATCATATCCGTCCCAGCCAGAGCCTCCATCGACATCTGTTTTGGTAATCCGATCGTTTTTAACGTCTATTCCTGTACCTTTCCAGAATGAATAAGCATCCTCAGGATTAAACTCAGCTAAGGAGACAATCCCAATTGTCTGCCCGGCCCCTGTTGCCCCTTTGTCATAAAGCGGTTGGACATTGTACTGCTTGATTAAATCTTGTGGCATAAGATTAAGCGGGCCAGTTGGAGTGGTTCCATTATCGGTTAAAGGAGCAGGTTGTTTTACAGCATGTGAAGTGAAATTGGAATAGTTACTTAACCCTAGGATACAAAGAATATCGTTTCCAAAACTTATTGGAACTTTTGGACTGTCTTTCGTCCCATGGAAGGTTTTCCCTTTGTATTTTTCTTGCTTAAGTGTAATGGAAAATGCTTTATTAAACTGATCTGCCGTTCCTGTTGCCGTAATGAGTAAATTGTTAGGATAAACTTTTGTTTTAATACCAAAAAAACTTAAATAAGTTGTTGTAAGTTTAATTGATTTTGGATTTGCTCCATAGCTTTTACTGAATTGATCAACCGAAAGATAATGACGGTAATTTTTGTTTCCAGGTGTTGTTGTATCATTAATATACTTGGCAAGCTTGTCCTTATTGTTGATTTTCAACACAATATCAACTGTTACTTGGGTATTTCCCGGCAAATCTCCAAATACACTGGCATTCTGTAAAGCTTGCGGGTTAGCCCCCTGTTGCACAGTTACTTTTTGCGGGCTTGCCGCGTTTGTTAAGGAAGGTACAGCTGTTAGGAGCATCATGGAACTTAAAGTAGATACGGTACTAAATTTTTTCCAGAACTTTTTCACTCATTTCCCTTCTTCCTTTATGTAGTAGATTGCACAAGTACTTGTACGTTTCAATTATGTAATAAAGAGAGATGATTAACAATAAAATATATTCTGACTTTTTCGACAGTTAAGAATGATGATTCTACAATTATTGCCTCCGCGGAAAAGAGAAGTTAGTAAAAACTCCTTCCCCAGGTTGGGAAGGGGTTTGAGTTATGGATAAATGAAGGTTTTCAGGAATTCCAAGTAAGATTGACAAAGCTGGTAAGTAGTTGGATATAAAATAGGACGTGACATTATGAGTATTGGGATATATTTGTATTATTTCTTCAATATATATATATTGAATTGAGGATATTTTACAACGAATCTATTATTCTATAGCAACCCCTTTAAATATTACTCGGTTATATTATAATCTTTTATAAAAATAGTAAAAGTATCAATAATATGTACTTGTTTCAGAAGAAAAGCCTCATTTTTGGGTGTTTTTTTTGTTGGTCCATCGAAATATTTTATCGTTTTCCTTGAAGGAAAAGAGCGTTATCGCCTACAATTATATCAGTACCGACTTTTAGTTTAGAAGAAGGTAAGGACGTTCTAATCCTTGTTCATTTTTTATAATAAGATAGTAAATTTAAGGTTGATGACAAAAACGAAAGGATGTTTATTATATGAAATTCTTGGTTAAGACACTTATCATAATAGATATTCTTATAATTTTGGCTGTTATATGCGGTGAAATTTTTTTTAGCATATGATGCTTAATCAACAAAAAAGATAGTAGGGTTATTTTGTTTTTGCCATATTTTTAGGTATTTTACGATAAACCAATATAAAGTTGATGATAACAATGATGACAAGGTAGAAAGAATACATCAAAATAGAAACCCACTTATTGTGATGGAGATTTGCTCCTGCATAGGAAAGAACGAATATATTTGGGATTTTACCGAAAGCTGAAGCTATAATGAAAACTACCCAATTGACGTTACTTAAACCACAAACGATATTTACGACTGGTGCAGGAATAACAGGGATTAATCGTGCTGTTAAAATCGCTAAAAAGGACTTGCGATTAAGGAATTCTTCATATTCTTGAACCTTTGGATACTTCTTTAACTTTTGTTGCGCCCATTCTCTAAAGCCATATCTAGTAATAAAAAAGAGAAGGATTGTGCCAAACATTGATCCGGAAAGGGAGATAACCGCTCCTTGTATGGTTCCAAAAACCGCTCCTATGATACCGGTTGAAACGGCAAAAGGAACTACTGGAAAGAAAACGCATATAGTAAGCAGCAATATACTTACGATAATGGCAGGACTACCACCATGAATTATCATTCCAATAAGAGTGTCTTTTTGGGTAATTCCAACAACTATGATGGTGATTAGCATAATGACTAAGAATGTTTTTTTAAACATTTTGCACCTCAATTGTTTTCAATCATCTATCTAAAATTATAAAATACCTTTTCTGAAAATGGGGTTGTTAAGTAAATTTTAATAAAATAGCATCCTTTCACGATGCCTTAAAATCATTGCCCTGTACATGGTTTTTAAGCTGTCTACAGCATCACTTTCTTTGTTGATTAAGGAATGGTGGAAAAGAATATTTGGCTTAGGATTTTAATTATGATAATTTTTAAACAGGATAAGGTGAGTTTATGAGATTAGCGATAACAATTGCAATTATATGTATTATTGTATTATCTGGCTGCCAAAAAGAAGTAAAGCAATATCAAAATGGAAAACTAGTTTATGAAGGTGCTGTAGATAATAATGGAGTACGTGATGGTACAGGGAAACTATACGATACTCAAACTGGAAAAGTGATTTTTGAAGGTCTATTTAGGAATGGTCTGATGTTAAAAGGGACCATGTATGATAAGAATGGCGAAAACCCACATCCTTATCAAGAGTGAAAAGCCGTCTCCCCGTCATTTAGTTGATCATTTCATAATTTAGTAGGTGTTAAAGAGTTTTTACATTTAAGTCAAGACTCTCTATTCCTCTCATTGTTTATTTTATCGAATAGTGAAATGTGTACGAGAAAAGTCAAAGAAAAAAGACTCAAGTGGATGGTCACTCGAGTCTTTTTATCATCAAAAATAAGGAAAAATTTATTTATTTGAAGCAACAGCAAAAGAAAAAGAAAATCTTTTTTTCTTCACAGGTTCATACTCCTCTTTTTCCACAGAGAGGAGAAAAGTCAAAATATCTTCCGCTGCATGCTCGTTGATAAAGTTTCTTTGCGAATCTATGATAGAAGTTAAACGTTCCCCGCCACCCGCTAACAATCCTTTGATAATGGAAGTAAGATGTTCAGTGTTTTTGCAAAACACACCTAAATTATGCTTTTCGGCAAACCATGGATTATCTTTTTCTTGCCCTGGTAAAGCTCCTGTTATGATAATGGGCAAGTTCGTCGAAACAGCTTCAAACATTACATTCGGGCTTCCTCTTGTGATCGCAATATCTGCTGCCAGCATCAAATCTTGAATATTTTTAACAAATCCATAAATTTGAGCACGGTCACCAAAACGATCTTTTAAAGAAGATTCCAATTCCATTTTCAATTTTTCATTTCTGCCTGCGATGATGCTTACCGTACAATCGAAGTGTTCAAGCAGTTCTTCTGCAATCGCACTCATATTGCCTACTCCTTCACCACCACTCATCATTAAAAAGTTGATAGTAGATTTTCCACTGTTCCGATTGCCTGAATGGCAATGAAATCTTTCCCGAACAGGAAAGCCAACCACGTTTATTTTTTCTTCAGGAACGCCAAACTCTAAACATTTTTCTTTGGCTTCATCCGTAGGGCTAAGGATAAAGTCTGCCCGCCCGTCTGCCCATAAAGGATAAATATTCACAAGATCGGCAATAAGGGTGCCAAAAGGAATGTGAATGTTTTCTTTACGCAGGATATTAATGACAGAACCATTGAAATTAGGATGAATCGATAAAATCAAATCAGGTTTTACTTCATTCAGTAAAGCCAGAAAATTGTTTCTGATCATCACTTCTACGCATTTATCCACTAAAAAGGAATTCATTGCAGAAAAATGCCAGATGGCGTTCCACAGCTGGGCAGAATATCGAGTAATCGGTCCGTAGGTTTTGCCGATGTTTAATAAAGCTGTACCGCCTAAAGCAAAGCCATCGACCACATGGATGTCAATGTGAGTATTTACACCGATTTTTTCCTGCAAGGATTCTGCGATACTTTTATGTCCATGACCTGTATGGTCAGAGGAAATCACCAGAATTTTTTTAGTCACACTATCAATCCTTTCTAAATTACTTATATTGAAAGAACGTTTCATCAAAATATTATCGCTTTTGAAGGAGAAATTTTCTTTTATATTATAAAAATAGGAATATTTTAAATTTTATTTTGTAAAAACATGCAAAAAAGCCTTTTCGGTAAAAGACTTCGGTTATTAGGATGACTATAAACTTTTAGTGAATCTTTTATCATTATATGTAAAATCAATAAGAAAAAAAAGAACTTTTTTATGGAAATAGATTTTTTGGTCCTGTCATATGGAAAATTTAAGAATTAATCCCCTAATTTATATAAACATTGAAGGCCAGTTAATACTTTTTTGGATAAGATAGCCGGAAGCTTAGGGTCAATAGCGTTAATAATGACATGTGCAGTCATAATGGAATCTACTCCTGCAGCAATGAGGATTATGAGGCATAGATTTGGGGCTGGTTCATAGTTATATTATTAACATCAATTTTTAGCCTAGAGTTTACTACCACTTATGTTACGGTTCATCGTAGCCTTTCTAACTGCAAATTTTAAAAAAAGAACCTTCAATCCAAAGATAGATCAAAGGTTCTGTGTTTTATTTTCAATAGTATTCTATTATTTACTCAATCATCATAGAAACGATTGTCCATTAATGAAAAATGTTGCTTAAACTTTTTCATTCAATACCTTGGTTTCTACATCCAAAGAATTAACTAAAGACCGGCTCTTTTTCGCTTAGACCAAGCGTCTGCGCTGTTGAAGAATGAATTTCGTGCAGAAGCTTTGGGTTTTCCATTAGGGACACGCCATAAGAAGGAATCATTTCTTTGATTTTCGCTTCCCACTCTTTCATATGTTGCGGGAAGCATTTTTTGATTACCTCAAGCATTACGTGAACGGCAGTAGAAGCACCCGGAGAAGCGCCTAGTAATGCTGCGATCGAGCCATCAGCGGCAGTAATCACTTCCGTACCAAATTGAAGCGTTCCTTTGCCGCCTGCTTCAGTATCTTTAATAACTTGCACTCGTTGGCCCGCTACTACTAAATCCCATTCCTCAGCTTTAGCGTCCGGGATAAACTCTCGTAACTCTTCCATGCGCTGTTCTTTCGATAACGTAACTTGCTGAATCAGGTATTTCGTCAATGACATCTCTTTTGCGCCTGCCGCTAACATAGTTATGACATTATTCGGTTTGACGGAAGTTATCAAATCAAACATTGAACCGTTTTTTAAAAACTTTGGTGAAAAGCCGGCAAACGGTCCAAATAGCAACGATTTTTTATTGTCGATAAATCTTGTGTCAAGATGCGGAACAGACATTGGCGGAGCTCCAACCTTAGCTTTGCCGTATACTTTTGCATGATGCTGCGCTACAACATCCGGATTATTACACACCATAAATATTCCGCTTACCGGGAATCCTCCAATATGTTTTCCTTCAGGAATACCGGATTTTTGCAGTAAATGCAGGCTTCCTCCACCGCCTCCGATAAAGACGAATTTTGCAGTATGGCGTTCGACGTTACCGCTGTCGTTTCGTACTTTCAATTCCCAGGAGCCGTCGCTAGTACGTTTAATATTATTAACGCTATGTTTGTATTTGATATCGACGCTTTTACTCTTTAAGTGATCAAACAACATGCGTGTTAAAGCACCAAAGTTGACATCCGTTCCAGAGTCGATTTTTGTTGCCGCTATCGGTTCATTCAATGTACGGCCTTCCATGATAAGCGGAATCCATTCTATCAGTTTTTCATGGTCATCGGAAAATTCCATCCCTTGAAACAGGGTATTGTTTGATAGCGCTTCAAAACGTTTTTTCAAAAAAGTTACATTTTGTTCCCCTTGTACCATACTCATATGAGGTATTGGCATGATAAAATCCTGCGGATTACGAATCAGCTTGCTGTTTACAAGATAAGACCAAAACTGCATTGAAACCTGAAACTGTTCATTAATTTTTATAGCTTTACTAATATCTAAAGATCCATCCGGTTTTTCGACCGTGTAGTTAAGCTCGCACAGTGCCGCATGCCCCGTTCCCGCATTATTCCATTCGTTAGAGCTTTCCTCTCCTGCGTTTGCGAGCTTCTCAAACACTGTAATTTCCCATTCCGGTACTAATTCTTTCAAGAGTGTCCCCAAAGTCGCACTCATGATTCCGGCGCCAATTAAAATAACGTCTGTTTTAGTTCCTATGTTGATCATTTTTACCAACCTTTTCCCCTAAAATTTGCAGAAAAGATGTAGGCGTCACAACAAGCTAAGGCGCGACCTAGTCACACACCTTTTCTGTCTCAATTATAACCAAATTATAGTGTATTACAAATTTTTTATAGATTAAAACATCTACTATTATATAATAATTATAAGTTATATAAAAGCTGGTAATAAGTGAGAAGTCCGTCCACAAGGCCTAGGAACACATAATATAGTTTGTGTGAAGAAATGAACTTAAACTACCGCAAGGGAAGGGGAAGAACACAAGTGTTTTTTTTCATGGGAATACCCGCAATCCCAATCGTTAAAGGATTACAGGTTTTATTTGATGATACATACTGCATTTCAGTCAATATTTATTCGTTTTCTTTCACTTCTACTGTAGCACCAGTTTCTTCACTCGGCTCTTCAACTGGGTCTTCACCATAACCTTGGCTTTGTTCGGATTCTGAGCTAATAATGCTCTCTATTAATTTGTTTATACCTTGCTGTCCTCCTGCTTCATCATTATCCCGTCCTGCGATTCCACTTCTTCCATTTCCATATGCGAATTGTGATTGATTATTTTGGGACGCGCTATGGTCAATAGCGTTTTGTCCACCTTGATTTGCGTTCGTACCAACATGTTTATTGATCTGTCCGCCGCCCTCAGCTCTTTGTTCTATATTGAAATTTTTGTTTCCAATATTAAAGGTGTATTGAATGTTGATATTAATTTTAAGACCGTCACTGTTGGGTTCTATTGAGTGTTCATTTTTTGCTTCTTTCTTATAATCGCTATTTTTTTTGTCTTTTTCATGGTCTGATATCAGTATGTTCCCTCCTTTTTTCATGTGATATTATCAATATATTTGTGGTCGCTAGATTACGTTTGGACAAGCTATTGAGAAAATCATCCTTTTTTGCCAAGATGTGTACTCAACGTATTAACGGAAGTAGTTGGATGCCTTATTCAGTTGAGTGAATCTCAACATATTTACAGTCATATAAAACCACGTCCTACAGACAACGAAAAAAACGCTATGTCACGTAATTGTCCCGTATGATTGAACGGTAAACAATATGATAACATAGCGTTTTTTTTAAAGTACGTCCCAGAGAGGATTCGAACCTCCGACCTACAGTTTAGGAATGTGTATACTTAAACTGTATTACATAGTTAGATGCTTTATTTTATAAGGTTTTGTTTGCTTAATGTTAGGTTTAATTTATTAGGTTTGGGCGGTAATTTGTAATGTGTGGTGGCAAATTGGTGGCAAAAATTTGTGAGGAAAATTGTATCTCATTTTAAATTTTATATTCCTTCAAGTTGGTGTGGTGGCCACTTTACATTGATGGCTTGTAACTTAAGGATACAATAAATATCAGGTAAAATTATTTCCACATACTAGCCATGTGGGATCCAGGAACAATGGTGGTAAACTAGTGGCAAACTCCATTAATCTGAACCCCAACTACATCGTAAAAAACGTATATGCTTGAAACAAAAACCTAATAAATCAATCCTTTCATGCAATTCTGTTTTAATTAGATTAACATTTCAGATTGATAGTGTTGGGGTCGGGGGTTCGATTTCCCCACAGGTCATTAATACAGAGCCGTGCTAACCATTGTGTTATCAAGGCTCTTTTTCAATAACAGGAAAATTATACAGATGACCAACTACTGGATTCATTCCAAATCTCTTCCTCCAATTATCAATTCATAGATACCCCTAATTTCTCCGTACAGTATATCAGCTTTTCTAGTTTCATACAAAGTAGGGAATTCTTCAACGAACTTCAAGAATCTACAAATAAAGTTTTATACGGAATTGAGTAGTAAAAATTGTTTATCCAAGGTGTTCAAAGTCCATAGGATCCTTTGGAAGTAGGATGTAAGTTTCTAAGCCCTCGATCGTGAGAACCCACGAAGTTGACGAGCTAAGTATCGGTTTTCTCTCTTTGAAAGAACGGAGTGAAGCGCTTGGTAATCTGTAAGACCAACTGTTTCCGCCCGTCCAATAACCTGGGCAAGTTCCTTTTCAACCGACTGATTTGGAAACCGTAGTTCGATTTTTCCGCAAGCATAGATGTAAGACGGTTCTTTAGTCTTTTCACTATTGGAATTAGATGCTACTCCTCTGCCTCCGCAGCTACAATTACCTGTTGTTCCGCATTGCGGGAAAAGCATCGTTTCTAGATTATCGGAATACGAACCGACTGCTTGTACCTCATTTTCGTTAAGAAGCTGATTTTCTAACTGTTCCATCCCTTCATTAATATGTTCCATTTTTCTTCCTCCTACCACAAATTTGTTAATACTTTCAATTAAATATGCCAAATGAAATTATATTAAGAACGCTTTTTGACCAAATACTGATATGCTGACCATGCATTTAACAAAGGTGGAACAACCGTAGTTCTTCGAGGAAAGTATGATTGTGTTACGGCAAATCTCATCTCAGTTGCGGTTGCTGTTGGAAATAAAGAATACAACAAAGCAATGGTACCACTGACAAAAGGTGCTGCGACACTTGTTCCTCCAAATGTTAACGGTTTGCCATTAGGTGAGAGGCTAGTAATGTTATCACCAGGAGCACTTAGACCCTTTTTTCCAACCGATCCTCCCAGGTTTGACTCAGTTAACGGTCTACCGCCAAAATCAGATTGCGGTATTTTTACATTGTTTTCGAAGTTCATTGACCTTTTTCTTCGCTTGTCTCAAGGAGTAATCTTGAATGAAGAAAATCCTTTAAAGCGTAGTTCATTTTAATTCATTTTGCTTTTTGTTTAGCTGTAAGGAATTTAGTAATCCTTTAATTTTCTCACAATCTTTTAGATGTACGAGTCGGTGAACGTCTTCATGAAGCACTATCACAACGGAAGTAAAGTACAGGCACTCAAGAAATCTAATCTAAAAGAATGCTATATCATAAGGTATGCAGATGATCTTAAAGTTTTATGTCGCACACGCTCGCAAGCGAGAAAGTTGCACCTACGGTGCTAGCAAGGGGAAAAGGGGGCGATAACGTCAAACCCTTACCTATCTGTCATTAATAACACTCGGTGGTAAGTTTTTGGATTTTTATGAAAAAATATAGATTGTGAAGGGATGTACTTATAGTACTGGCAAGTTAGCTGAAGAAGGTAAAGGGAAATTAACGGCAAATTACTATCTTATCTTTTAATAGAAATAAGGTGTTATATGAGTCAATCAGTCGTACAATGGAATTTTTTAATACAAGTATTATAGAAAAACAGGTATCTATTATGGTAAAATCTACTAGATACATATAGAATAATATATAAGGGAGAATGAGAGAATGAAATCATTCATACTAAAAGCAGGAGTATTTACTTCTTTACTATTCCTTGGATTGTCACATGAACAAGCTTCTGCGGAGATGAACTTTCCATCCAAATGCACATCATATGGTGAAATTAAACCAAATCAAAATCCTTCACCTCAGCAGATGAACTGCTTACTGACAAACGCTGCATTGGAAGCAAACATTCCTCCCGAAGTTGTAAAAGCTGTTGCCGCAAAAGAAAGTGATTGGAGACAATTTGTCGATGGACAACCATTAATGAATAATACAGGCGACGGCGGGATTGGGATCATGCAGATTACCAATCAACCCGGCTATGATCAAGAAAAATTGAAGGATGACATTTACTTCAATATTCAAGCTGGTGTTGATATTCTTAACAACATGTTCAATCGCATGTACAGTAATGGTCAAGACCCCCTCCCGAGAATAAAAGGCGCAGATCAGTATGTCATTGAAAATTGGTACTTTCCGGTGATGGCTTACAACGGCACCAAGCCGATCAATAGTCCCATTCATCAGGCGGATGGAACAAGGAATACGCAGACTTATCAAGATGATGTCTTTGGAATAATTCAAAATGACAGTTATTTGCTTGATCCTAAAATATATCCTAGTATTTTTGCGCAGTTCCCGTTCAGCAGTGCTGATTTCACATATGATTCCAGCAGCACCAAACCAATTCAATTCAATCAGCTGGAATATACCGTCACTGATCCGATGCATGCTTCTGCGTATTTTTTTAAAACGGGAGACAAGGTAGTAGTAACTACAGATGATGTAAAATTACGGTCACAACCTTCAACCAGCGCATCTATTAATAGCCACTTAAGTAAAAACACCACGCTCATCATTGACGGGGAATTTACCTATGACCGGTACATCGACAGCAACCGATTTGTCTGGTATCCGGTCAAAACAGCTGATCAAAAATTAACAGGTTATATTTCCTCTGCTTATATAATTAAAAAGTTAGATGCACCTGTAGTTAGCCCAGTGGATGATAATGATGTATCTTTATCTGGCAAAGCTCCTTTTGCAAATGTGATGATACAAATAATGAACGGAACGTTGCCAGTTGGCAGTACAGTGGCTGATGCAACCGGAGACTTTAAGGCAGAAATTCCTGCTCAAAAGGCAGGGACCAACCTAACTGTAACCTATAAGGATAAACTGAATGAGTTAAGCCCAGCAACAACAATATCTGTTACCCCTCCCCTTCCTGCTAAAGGGTATATTGATAACCCAGCCAATGGATCTATCCTTAAAGGGGCAAGTGACGTAAACGGATGGTTTTTAGATGGAAGCGATGTTGCCATGATCGAAGTGTTGGTAGATGGAAAAAGCATGGGAACAGCACAATATGGTAGTGCACGTACCGATGTGGAAAATGCTTTTCCGCAATATCAAAATGCTAACTCTGGATATCAATATACCCTTGATACCACGAAAATAACCAATGGACAACACTCATTAACTGTTAGAGAGACAGGGAATAATGGAAACACGACAGTGCTCAGTCAAATGGTGAATGTTCAAAATTTACCGGCAAAAGGATCGATTGATAACCCTGCAATTAATTCTTCAATTAGTGGATCAAGTAATGTACAGGGTTGGTTTTTAGATGGAAGCGGCGTTGCCAAAATCGAAGTGTTGATAGATGGAATTAGCATTGGGACAGCACAGTATGGAAGTACGCGTATCGATGTACAAAAAGCCTTTCCGCAATATCAAAATGCTAACTCCGGTTATCAATATACCCTTGATACCAAGAAAATAACCAATGGACAACACTCATTAACTGTTAGAGAGATAGGGAATAATGGAATCACGACAGTGCTCAGTCAAATGGTGAAAGTTCAAAATTTACCGGCAAAAGGATCGATTGATACCCCTGCAATTAATTCTCCAATTAGTGAAACAAGTAATGTGCAGGGTTGGTTTTTAGATGGAAGCGGCGTTGCCAAAATCGAAGTGTTGATAGATGGAATTAGCATTGGGACAGCACAGTATGGAAGTACGCGTATCGATGTACAAAAAGCCTTTCCGCAATATCAAAATGCTAACTCCGGATATCAATATACCTTTGATACCACGAAAATAACCAATGGACAACACTTATTATCTGTTAGAGAGACAGGGAATAATGGCACCACAACCGTACTTAATAGCCAAATGGTGAATGTTCAGAATTTACTAGCAAAAGGATCGATTGATGCCCCTGCCATTAACTCTGCTATTAGTGGATCAACGAATGTCAAGGGCTGGTTCTTAGACAGAAGCGGCGTTGCCAAGATTGAGATTTTAGTAGATGGAACGAGCATGGGGACAGCACAATATGGTGGACCGCGCCCTGATGTACAAAAAGCCTTTCCGCAATATCAAAATGCTAACTCCGGTTATCAATATACCCTTGATACCAAGAAAATAACCAATGGACAACACTCATTAACTGTTAGAGAGACAGGGAATAATGGAACCACAACCGTACTCAAAAGCCAAATGGTGAATGTTCAAAATTAACCGGCAAAAGGATGGATTGATAGGTTATGAGTTAATGAATTATAAAGTCGACTAATTTAGTCGACTGTAGTTTAAAATAAAAACGATTATAAGGGCTTCATATTAAAGAAAGTTCAGGTTTACTGCCTGAACCTTTTTTTATGTGATTTCTAATGAGTTGATAATTAAAAATAAAACTGGCTGCCTTTTTATTAGAAAAAACGTCTAAAAAATGACCGTTTTACGGACAGTTTTCAAACAAATCAAAATAATAGGTAATCATGCTAGAACTCGTCTATAAACCCGTATATAATTCAAAGTGTAAAAATAATTGAAATAATACGTTTTTTAGACAAAGGAGTGATAAATCATGGCTAGGGTAGGTTATGCTAGGGTGTCCACTCAAGAACAATCATTAGATATGCAAATTGACGCACTGGAAAAGGCAGGGTGTGAGAAAATCTTTAAGGAAAAGATTAGCGGCACGAAGGATGATAGGAAGGAGTTAAAGAAATGCCTGGACTATTTAAGGAAGGGGGATGTTCTAGTCGTTTATAAGTTAGATCGTTTAGGGCGGTCAACAAGGAAGCTGTTAGAAATTACAGATGAGTTAGAACTAAGAGGTATTGATTTTATCAGTGTTAATGACAACATGGACACAACAACAGCTATTGGTAAAGCCATGTTCCGTATGTTGGCGGTATTGAGCGAAATGGAACGTGATCTTATACCAGAACGGACAAGGGCGGGGCTTGAAGCTGCAAGGGCAAGGGGCAGAAAAGGCGGCAGACCAAAAACAGATTCAAAGATACTAGATAAGGCTATTCGATTATACAAGACAAAGGAATACTCAGTTAAAGAAATTACGGAAATGACTGGTGTTTCAAAGGCTAAGCTATATCAAGCATTAAAGGAAGTTTAAAGCTATTAAACAGAATGTAAAATTTTTCACTTAACGGAGTAGTATAGTGGAAGAGTCCGTTTGATTTTAGTTCAGCAATCGGGCCATTTAATTGAATAAGACTTCTAAACAAAACTGGATATTTATGTTAATATTGGTGTGAGATTGTGAAGAAATGTACTGATATGAACGAAACTGTCAATGCCCCCTACATAATTTGATCTTGGTTTGGTTTTTGTGCAACTCTAAGAAGAGAAGCGTATTTCGGCTTCTTTTCTTTTTAGTTAGGGTAGAGCCTTTGAAGGCTAGGGAATCTCCTTCTCAGCTTACTGACTGCTCCTCAATCTTCAAATTGGCTGTCAAATGCTTTCCTTGACAGGCAATTTGAAAATTGAGATACTTTTTAAAGCTGAGAATAATAAACTTCTCCTTTCACATTAATACTAAAAGTTAAGCACACGGCACGAAGGCAAAAATCTCTACTGCGGTTAGCACTCTGATATTCGTGGGTTTTCACATTTTATCTTTCCGTATAAAGGAGCTTCCACTAACTTAAAACGTGCGTTAGCCTATTTAGGCATAGCACAAGTACATTTCGTGGTTTCTCCTTACCGATTTTTACCTTTGCCTCCGAGCCCTATGCTCCGACTTTTAAAGCAATTGACATTATTTTAATCGTAATTTTTACTTTACAATGGAGTTGTTTTCAATTTCTTGAGTTACTGCCCAGATAAATCCTGCTAATTCTCTTGCAACGGCAGTTAATGCCTTTCCAGCTGTTTTTCCGCGTGATAGTAAACGAAAATATTTTTTATGCAGTCGATTTTGAGCTTTCCATGAGATCATTTGAACACTAGGCAACTGTCCTTCTTGTCGTTTCTTTAAATCTCCTTTAATGCAGGCTTATGCCGATAACTCCAGGCTGCTTCTACAAGCAGACGCCGAACATGACGGTTGCCTGTTTTTGTAATATTGCCTTGCCTTCTGGTTTCACCACTTGAACTTTCACTTGGAATTAACCCAACGTAAGACATTAATTTTTTGGGAGAAGCAAATCTATTAAATGATCCAATCTCAGCCACAAGGCTGGTAGCTGTTATAGTGGCTATTCCTCTTAACGATTGGAGTGCTTGAATCATTGGCGCATGATATCCTTCCGTTGATTGGAATTTAATTTCTTCCTCTAATGGTTTTACCCTTTGCTCAACTTCTTGTAGATGATGTAGATACTCTTGAAAAACTATTTTAGATGCAGAACGTTCAAACTTTAGAGTATTTAACCATTCGGTATCTACGAGTCCATTTCTTTCCCTTGAAAGGCGGGTGAATATCATTTCGTAAAAGGAATTTGGATAATTGATGTTTGGCTCTTAATTCATCCTCTTTGGCATCTTCACGGGCTCGAACTAAATCCCGAAGCGCCTCATCATCTTCTGTTGGCACATAAACAGAGGTTAATTCGCCTGCACGAAATAACTTTGCTAGTTTAATCGAATCTCTACGGTCAGTTTTAATCCGTTCACCTGGTTTCTTAGGGATTAAAAGATGGTGCGATAACTTCACATTCAATTCCTAGGCTAAGAAAAAGCCGATATAAACCATAGCCAGTTGGACCAGCTTCATAACACACTCGAAGATTATCTTTTTCTCCCAGCTTTTTTACTAACTTTCTAATTGATTCCACCGTGTAGGGATCATTCCCCAATACCTTGGCTCATCTCGACCTTCATCTGCAATGGCAACGGCAATTTTTTCTTTTGAAACGTCTAAACCTACATATTTTATGGTATCCTTCATAATAACTAGCTCCTTCCATAATGTAGCTCTGATTTGGTTTGTTTTTTCCAGTAAACAGTGTAACCAAATTAACCCACGGTGTTACGAGTAAGGAGCTAGTTTCGTTCATGATAACTTAAACTAACGTGGCAGCATTCCTGTAATGAGTGAAAATGAGGTTTGAACAAAAAAATAACCTCTTGGTAGAATAAGAGTGTCCTGAAGCTGGCCAGCGAAAAGGATAACACTCAAATACCAGGAGGCTTTAAAATGAATTATAACCAAAATAAGAAGATTGCTCAAATAACTTCTCAAACACTTATTATAGGTGTCGACATTGCTAAATTCAAGCATGTGGCACGTGCCCAGGACTTTAGAGGAATGGAGTTCGGATCACCTTGCTATTTTGAAAACACAAAAGAGGGGTTCCAGCATTTTCTTATATGGATTTCTGAACTGAAGAGAGAACAAGCCATGGATAAAGTGATGGTTGGAATGGAACCAACTGGCCACTATTGGTTCAACCTGGCTCATATTCTGAAAGAAAATGAGATTATGTTTGTAGTAGTCAATCCCTTGCACGTAAAGAAAAGCAAGGAACTCGATGATAATTCACCAACTAAAAATGATGTGAAAGACGCTAAAGTAATTGCACAGCTGGTCAAGGACGGAAGATACGCTGAACCTACGATACCGCAAGGAGTTTATGCCGAGCTCCGGGTGGCGAAGAAAATACGCGATCTTTTAACAGATGACCTACAAACGGTCCAAGGTCAGGTTCACAACTGTATTGACCGGTACTTTCCAGAATTTCTAACGGTCTTTAAGAAGTGGGAAGGGAAGACAGCCTTACAATTCTTAAAACTCTATGCTTTACCGCATGA
>NZ_JAUSTW010000003.1 GCF_030813055.1 Neobacillus ginsengisoli
GATCACCCTCTCAGGTCGGCTACGCATCGTCGCCTTGGTGAGCCGTTACCTCACCAACTAGCTAATGCGCCGCGGGCCCATCTGTAAGTGACAGCCGAAACCGTCTTTCAGCTTTCCTACATGAGTAGGAAAGAATTATCCGGTATTAGCTCCGGTTTCCCGAAGTTATCCCAGTCTTACAGGCAGGTTGCCCACGTGTTACTCACCCGTCCGCCGCTAACCAATAGGAGCAAGCTCCTAAAGATTCGCTCGACTTGCATGTATTAGGCACGCCGCCAGCGTTCGTCCTGAGCCAGGATCAAACTCTCCAAGAAAGTTGATTAGCTCATAAAAGTTACGTTGGCTCAGCTTCACTTTCATACGAAAGATTCACTGATAGTTATTGTTTGTTTGCACGATTTTGTTTGTTTAGTTTTCAAAGAACAAGATTACTTCACCTCAAAATATCATTTCCAAGGCTTGTACTTTTTATCAATCGCTCAAAAGCGACTTCTTCAATATAACATATCTCTCTACACAGTGTCAATAACTTTTTTAATTTCTTTTTCGTTAATTGACGCTCTCGGTGAGGACGAGATTTAATATAACATGATAAATTAATGATTGCAATATAATTTATAAAGATTTTTTAAAATATATTTTTCACATTAACTAAATATAAGTTGTTTTTTTAAAATTCCGAGATATTATTCACATTGTTATCCACAAGTTAATGTATATTAAAGGCTATGGATATTATTAGTTAGATGATATACCAACAAAATGTTAAAAAATCTTCTTATATATATCCACATCTTATCCACTCAATAATTAAATCAAAAAATAGAGGAACAATTCTCCTTACTACTCACCGGCCCTGATAAAATCCAAAGGCTGTCCGGCTGTAAATGTATCATTCAAAAGTGTGAAAGAACTCATAAATAAACAATAAATGTATATGTATAATGATAATCTTTTACTAACAATTTGACCGAATAATAAACATGCTGTTACAAACACACAGACATTAAGTTCTGAAATTTACTTCTTTGTTCGAAAAAAAGGATGAAAATTTCAGAAAAAAATAGTCGGTTTAAAAGCAAATAAGGAGCAGATCTAGGATTTATAAATTTCAGAAGCTGTTACAGATATTATTCCTACACTTAGCCACATAAAAATTTATTTTGGTTCTATGACGAACTCCTTTATAATGAATATCAAACGAAAGGTGGCTTTTTCATTTTTTAACTGTTACTGAACATTATTTTCTATTAACTTATCAAAATTTTTGCCCACACAATATTATTATGGACGTGAAATCACATGAACAGTATTAATATGGAAATATTAATAAAACTTGGTATATCGGCTGTTTTTGGACTGATCATTGGTCTTGAACGAGAATTAAAAAGAAAGCCCGTCGGTCTAAAAACAAGTCTAGTTATTTGTATTGTAAGCTGCCTGTTAACGATTGTTTCTATAGAATCAGCTTATATGTTTCCCAATTCGGATAAAGTAAAAATTACAATGGACCCACTTCGTCTTGCTGCACAGATCGTTTCCGGGATCGGATTTTTGGGAGCGGGAGTTATTTTAAGAAGGGGTAATGACAGCATTTCAGGTCTAACAACTGCAGCGATGATTTGGGGAGCTGCCGGGATTGGTATCGCTGTTGGCGCAGGCTTTTACTTAGAGGCATTTGCCGGAGTAGCATTACTTATAATAAGTGTAGAATTTATCCCTTTCTTAATGAAGCTCATTGGTCCAAAACAATTAAGAGAAAAAGAAATTATGCTGCAACTGTTTATTCGTGATAAGGGTCAAATCGATATAGCAATAACCTCTTTAATGGAAAGGAACTATATTATTCGAAGAGTTCGGATAAAAGATTTAGACAATGGTGACCATCTTGTGCAAATTTTGGTAGCGGTTGATTATCGGGAAAAAACAACCGATGTTTACTCCTATGTTTCTAGTTTTAAGGGAGTAAAGAAAGTAGAAGTTGAAAGCATTAGTTAAGAGCCAAATTTAATTGGCTCTTTTAAAAATTTCCTCTTGCAAGAATGCGTTGTTACGGATATAATTTTATTTGTACCACTTATACGGGGGATTAGCTCAGCTGGGAGAGCGCTTGCATGGCATGCAAGAGGTCAGGGGTTCGAGCCCCCTATTCTCCATAACCCGAAAACCCTTGCACAGCAAGGGTTTTCTTTTTTTGTAGTTAAAAGTACTATTAGCGCAAATCTGAGCATTTTATATTTATAGTTGAAATGTAAAATTCAAGAACAAAGAAAACGCCGCTCTTTAAATGAAGCGACGCTTTCCTCCATTATTTCTCTGCTACGAATCTATTTGTTAATGCACCTATTTTTTCAACCTCAACCGTAACAACATCACCTGGCTTTAAGTAAACCTGCTTTTCTTCAGGATAGCCTAAGACCACACCTTCAGGCGTACCGGTCAAAATCAAATCACCGGGTTCTAATGTCAAATGCTGCGAAATGTAACTTACGATTTCGGCGCACGTAAAGATCATATCTGAGGTATTGGAATTCTGGCGCACTTCCCCATTTACTTTTGTAGTTAATTGCAGGTTTTGCGGGTCACCAACTTCATCGGCTGTCACTAAAAAAGGGCCAACTGGACTAAAATCGTCACAGCTTTTTCCTAGGAGCCATTGATGTGTTCTCATCTGTAAATCCCTTGCGGATAAATCATTCACGGTACAATAGCCAAAAACATGCTCTAGAGCTTCTTCTGTTTTCGCATATTTAGTTTTCTTCCCAATCACAATACCAAGCTCGACTTCATAATCAAGCTTTTTGGTTACTTTCGGTACTGCAATTTCACTCATATGGGACGTTAATGTATTATTGAATTTATTAAAAAGGATCGGCACTTCCGGATAAGAAGCGTTTGTTTCGTCAGCGTGCCTGCGATAATTTAACCCGACACAAATAATTTTTTGCGGATCCGTTACACAAGGGCCCCATTCAATCTCCTTTTCATTTAAAACCACCGGCTGATTATTTTCAGCGATGTATTCCTCCAACGCAGAAACTGCCGGCTGCCCTCCCTGAATTACAGACATAATGTCTGTTGGTATACCCTCTTTTGAGTTAACAGATAAGGATGCAGCGATATCAATAATCCCTTCATCCGATTTCACTCCAAGCGTTAATTGTTCATCTTTTAAAATGGCTACTAGTTTCATTTTCTTCCTCCCTATACTATTTATCTCGGTTTTTTCCTGCTGGATCCTGTTTTACTGCCTGATCTTTCACCTCTACCTGCCCGTTGACTGTCTGCCGTTCTCTTTCCCTTAACCGTCTTATACTTGACTCCAAATTCTTTCGTAGATTTTTCAGGACCGTCCGAATTTGGGTTTTGCTTTGTACTAATTGGTTTCGATTGTTTTTGGTTCCGATTACTGTTTAATTTTTTCTGTTTATCCTGCCTGGTTTTCGAGTCTTTGGTTGACTGTTTTCTCTCCGGTTTCTGATTATTATCCTGTATATTTTTTCTTACCAACGATTGTTTTTGAATCGTAATATTAAGTTCTTTTTCAATCATATCCAGCGTTGGCCGATCTGCTGATGAATAGAACGTGATTGCTAATCCTTTCATTCCCGCTCTGCCTGTTCTTCCAATTCGATGGATATAGCTTTCAGCATCCTCAGGGATATCATAGTTAAATACATGTGTAACTCCTTCAACATCAAGACCTCTTGCCGCTACATCCGTTGCAATCAATACTTGAATCTCAGCATCCCTAAAACGTTTCATTACTCGCTCTCTTTTTGCTTGTGATAAATCACCATGTAGTTCATCACATGAAAATCCATGAGACTTGAGGACCTCATAGAGTTTGCTTACTCTTCTCTTGGTTCGGCAAAAAACAACGGCCAAAAAAGGACGATGTGTTTCAACAAGCTCCATAAGTGTTGCTTGTTTAGCCCGATCAATCGTATGAATGGCAATTTGCTTTACATTATCTGCAGGTCCTTGCTTTTTTTCTATTTGAATATATTCAGGTGAACGCATTTGCTTTTTAGCTAATTTTCGAATTTCCGGCGGAATTGTTGCCGAAAACAACATAGTTTGCCGGCTATCAGGGGTTTCCCGGATAATATCTTCGACCTCATTTAGAAATCCTATATGAAGCATTTGGTCTGCTTCATCTAAAACAAGAAAGGATACATCTGATAATTGCACAGTTTCTCTTCTAATATGATCTAAAAGCCGCCCGGGTGTTCCGACAACTATTTGCACATTTCTCTTTAATTTTCTTAACTGTTTATCAACATCCTGTCCGCCATAAACAGCCAAGACATCAATCCCTATCAAATTTACAATTAATTTTTCAATCTCTTCGGTTATTTGCAACGCTAATTCTCTTGTGGGAGTAACTATGAGGGCTTGAACATGTGAAGCTTCTGAATTGATTTTTTCAAGAATAGGGAGGATAAAGGCAAACGTCTTTCCCGTTCCTGTTTGAGCTTGGGCAATAATATCTTTCCCTTCCATTATATGCGGAATAGCTCTTTCTTGAATTGGTGTGGGTGTTACCACACCATATTGATGTAATTGATCTGTTAATGCTTGTGAGATACCTAACGCTGAAAAATCAGGCAAATTAACCCCTACTTTCAATTAAGATGATGGAACTACAAAACCCTAGTCAAATATTCCAAAAAATGAATTATTATTAAACATTGTTTGCCATTTTGTAAGAAAGAAGATATAATTTCGATAATACCAACTTATTTTATCGGAATAGTGAACTTAAACGGAGGGATTTTATGAACCACCAAAGTTTTCTTATTATCCACGGACTGGGCGGAAGCGGACCTGATCATTGGCAATCTTGGTTGAGTCAAGAATTAAGAGAACAAAAGCTTAATGTCTGTTACCCTGTATTTTCAGAATTTGATTCACCTGATAAAAATGTATGGTTAAAAGAATTATCTTCTGCCATTGACACAATCCCAAAAGATCATTCCTTAACGGTCATTACCCATAGTCTTGGATGTCTTTTATGGCTTCATTTCGCCGCAGCTCAGAACAAACAAATTGCAAATCAAGTTATTCTTGTTGCACCGCCTTCTCCAATAAAAGTACTCTCAGAAGCGAAATCCTTTTTTCCGGTACCCTTAAATGTAAAAGATTTATCTATTGTGGCAGAAGATACGTTATTTGTCCATTCTACCAATGATCCCTATTGCAGCATTGAGGATTCAATGCACTATAATAAGCTCAACATTCCAACCATTTCATTAGCACACGCAGGCCATATCAACACACAATCCGGATTCGGAAAATGGCCTTGGATCCTCGATTTATGTTTAAAGAAAAATGAAAAATCCGAAGTTTATACTTAAACCAATAAAATAAACATGAGTTTCAACTCCTAAACCAATCATAGAAAAGAGACTATTGCTTGGATTAATTAAATATTGTTCACAATCCAGTTTATGTACTTTTATGAATTTAGAATAGCTTCGCCTCTTTCTCACAAAAAAAGTGCTTTTTAAAAGCACTTTTTTGTGTGTTGAGTCTCAAACTTCCTTTTTCCCCAAAAACATACAACAACATCATTTTAGTTACTATTGCTTAAAGATATACTTTGCAGTTTCTGCACTTCCATTAAACGGAATAAATGTGATTTCATATTTAAATGGACTTGGTTTTAATAGGTATTCAGATAATGGGCCTGGGCCGCAGCTATTACTACCGAGACCCATTAATTGAGAATCAAGATTTAATGTGATAAATCCACGTTTCTTTAATTGATATAAATGTTTGGCTTCCTCAATATCTTCATTGGTGTAATAATGTGAACTAAAATTCATGCTCTCTTTAGCTACAGCCATTAACCCAAAATTAACTCTATTATGGAGGCTCACCCATTTTACATCACTTCTATTGCCATTTTCCTGAGGATAGATATATGGGAAGAACAGTTCATCAACCTTCATACTAAAATGGCCCATTTTGCATGCAATCTTACTATCTGGATAGCTTTCCCAAGGGCCTCTTCCATACCAGCTGGCTTGTTCTAATTCAATCGGTAATTTCATTTTCAAACCTACCTTAGGCCAGGTTGCTGGCAATTTCCCATATGGCTGCCCTTTGAGTGCTAGGTGAATATTACCATTTCCAAGTATGGTATATTCATAGCTTGCATTTACACCCCAATCGAGGACTCTCGGTGACACTAAAGCTTCAACTCGTATTTTCACAGTCGACTCATCAATCTGTTCAAATTTGACCTTTTTAGTATCATGTTCTAGTAAATGAAGATATGCCTCCTTCCACTCTTTTTCGGTATACATTTCATTATCCGTCACAGCACGCCAAAAATTCATTTTCGGACCCTCAAGCATCACTTGTTGACCCTTATGAATCCATTTCGTCATCGTCCCAAGAACCTTCGAAAAGTTAACTTCAAAGTCTTGTCCTTTTACGAAAATATTAATATCTCTGTTTTCAACAGTAATTGGGCCGTGAGCTTGAAAATTCAACTGTTTTTCTACTAACCTCTTTTGAGGAACAGGAAGCTTAAATTGTGCCCATGCTACTTCGTGCCCTGATTTCGCCCATACTGTATCCTGCTTCAGTGTAAAGGATAAATTCAAATAAGATTCTTCCATAGAGGATAGTTTATAAGGAATCCTAATATAGCCTTTTTCAGTAGCTAAAATATTAGGTAAAGAAACGACTCCATTGTCAACCAGATCTCCAACAGCTGTTACATTCCAAGAAAGAGTGAGATGTTCCATTGATAAAAAGTCATAACGATTTTCGATGGTAAACTCACCAGTCTCAATGTTAAGAACGTCGACTAAAACTGGCTCAATGACTTTTTTGTACTGATAAAGGCCCGGTGATGGTATTCTGTCAGGACGAATCAGTCCATCAATACAGAAATTCCCGTTATTAGGTTGGTCATCAAAATTGCCTCCGTAGGCAAAATATTCCTCTCCATCTTCTGTAAACTGCCGCAAACCATGGTCAATCCATTCCCATACAAATCCACCCTGAAGACGTTTATATTGATAAAAAGCATCCCAATATTCCTTGAGTCCACCAGGTCCGTTCCCCATCGCATGGGCAAACTCACATAAGATATGTGGCTTTTCCCAGTCCTCTTCTTCAGCAAATCCGATTATTTTTTCCACCGATGAATACATGGTGCTAAAAATATCAGCAGCTTTCGTTTCGCGATCGCCTTCATAATGAACAACACGAGTCACGTCTAATTCCTTACACCATTTATACATTGCTTCAAAGTTGCAGCCAAAACCGGACTCATTTCCAAGTGACCACATGATAATGCTAGGGTGGTTTTTATCACGTTCTACCATTCTAACCATTCGGTCTACATATGCTTCCTCCCAAGTAGGGTCATCACTTAGAAGGTTGGCATCCCCTAATAGTTCAAAGCCATGGCATTCAAGGTCTGTTTCATCGATGACATATAAGCCATATTGATCACACAGATCGTAAAAACGCGGGTCATTCGGATAATGGGCAGTTCGAACCGCATTGATATTATATTGCTTCATCATCAATATATCTTGCTTCATTGTTTCATAAGATACCGCTCTTCCAGTATCAGGGTCGTGATCATGGCGATTTACCCCTTTAAACATGACCGTTTTTCCATTTACCTTTAGATTCCCAGCTTTTATTTCAATGGATCGAAACCCAATTTTGTACGGAATGACTTCCATAATATTTCCCATATTATCTTTCAAAAAAAGAAGAAGGGTATATAAGTTAGGGTCTTCTGCAGACCATTTTCTTGGTGCTGTTATATGAGTTTGGAGGGTAACATGTCTTATTTCGCCTGGAGCAATATTATCGGCCTTTGAAAATACTCCCTCACTCACACAATTGAGTTGCTCTAAAAGTTTGTATTCCAAATTGAAGCTTTGATGATTTGTTGTTGTATTTTTCACCTTTGCCTGAAGGTTTAATTCTGCATTCTCATAGTGATGATCAAAATTCGTCCTCACATAAAAGTCATTCACGTGCACTTGTGGCAAGGATAAAAGATAAACATCGCGAAAGATCCCGCTTAACCACCACATATCTTGATCTTCAAGGTACGATCCATCACTCCATTGATACACTTGTACAGCGATTACGTTCTTTCCATGCTTCACATAAGAAGTAATATCAAACTCTGCGGTCAAACGACTTCCTTTGCTAAACCCTGCTTCCTGCCCATTCACCCAAAGATGAAAGGCACTATCAACTCCCTCAAAACAAAGATGTATTTTTCTTCCATCCCACTCTTTCGGAAGATAAAAATCCCTCCGATAACACCCTGTAGGGTTCTTTTCTGGAACATAGGGTGGATTAACTGGGAAAGGATAGTATAAATCCGTATAATGCGGCTTTCCATATCCTTGAAGCTGCCAAACGCTAGGCACTTGTATATCATCCCACTCGCTTGTATCATAACTTTCTTCAAAAAAGTCCTTTGGAGCTAATAGAGAATGATGCGCATAATAAAATTTCCATTTCCCGTTAAGCAATTGAAAGGTTGAAGCAGCTTCTCGATTCCACCGTAATGCCTCATCTTCGTTTATGTAGGAAATAAAATGAGTTCGGGGCTCTAATCTATTTTTATGCATTATTTTTTGATTAGCGATATCTTCTTTTGAAAATGTTTTGTTCGCCATTTACGTCACCTCTAGTTTCATCATTATTCTTTTACGGACCCACCTAAAATCCCAGAGATAAAATGTTTTTGCAGTAATAGGAAAAAAATCATTATCGGGATCGTTGATAAAGTGGTTCCTAACATCAGCTGTCCATAATCTATTCTGGCCATTCCTAATAAACTAGATAAAGCAACAGGAAGTGTAAACATTTCTTTCGAATTTAGCGTAATAAGCGGCCAAATTAAGCTATTCCATTGGGACATAAATAGAAAAATAGAAACGGCAGCTAATGCCGGTCTTGTTACTGGTAAAATGACAGAAAAGAATATTCTTATTTCCCCAGCCCCATCTACTCGAGAGGCTTCAATAATTGAGTCTGGAACCGCCTTCATATTTTGCCTCATTAAATAAATCGCAAAAGGAGAGGACAGGCCTGGTAAAATGATTGCTTGATACGTATTTAACCAATTAAAAGAAACCATGATTTCAAATAAAGGAATCAATGTCACTTGAGAAGGAATCATTAAGGAACACAAGATAATGAAAAAGAACATGTTCTTTCCTTTAAATTGATATTTTGCAAAAGCGTACCCAGCCATTGCACTAATAAGCGTACTAATAAATGTATAAACAAGGGAAATAAATAATGAATTCCAAAATATTTTGGCGATACCTAATGACTCATTTAGTGATCGAAAGTTCTTTGTTAAGTAATCACCAGGAAGAAGCTTAGGTGGAATATGAAAAATCTCTCCTGATTGTAGAGTAGAACCGATGAGCATCCAATAAAACGGTCCAATTGATAAGATGACACCTACGATCAACAAACTATAAATCCATATTTTAGACGATATTTTCTTAGAAGTTATCATTCTTCAAAATCACCTACCAGTTTCATCTGAATCCAGGAAACGATTGCCGTAATAATAACAAGAACATAAGCAATGGCAGATGCATATCCAAAGTCAAAAAATTTAAAACCTGTTTCATATAGATAAAGCGTAATCGTTATCGTAGCACTATTTGGTCCACCATGTGTCAAAATAAACGGTTCGTCAAATAGTTGAAGTGTACCGATGGTCGACATTACGACAGTAAAAATAAACACGGGTTTTAATTGCGGAATGGTAATCATAAAAAATTGTTTTACTCTGCCCGCTCCGTCCATACTTGCTGCTTCATATAATTCAGATGGGATATTTTGCAATCCTGCCAAAAAAATTACCATATTATATCCAGTCCATCTCCATGTCATAACAAGGATCACAGAGACCTTCGCCCAAAACGGTGAAGTCAACCAAGGAATGGATTCAACTCCGACAAAGGATAAAACATAGTTAACTAATCCGAAATGCTCATCCAATAGAATCATAAAAACGATCGACGCAGCAACAAGCGCTGTAATGGCAGGCATAAAGTAAGAGATTCGAAAAAAAGCTTTCCCTTTTACCATTGATGAATGAAGTCCCACTGAAATGAGTAATGAAAGAAAAATCATGATTGGGACCTGGACAATCAAAATCTGAAATGTGTTAACAAGGGATTTATAGAAAATAGGATCATGAAAAAGTCGAACATAATTTGCCAATCCTACAAATGATTTCTCTACACCACGTACTTCATGAAAGCTTAAGATGAATGAAGAGATAACTGGATAAACGGTAAAAATCAAAATCAGAAGAAATGCCGGTCCGATAAAAGCATATGGAGCCGTTTTAGGAGTTAATAAATTTTTGCTTGTTTTGGCCCGAAGGTTTGGAGCAGTGCTTACTACTTTTTCTGTTTGATCCATTGAAACGCCCCCCAACTACAAGGAATTAAATGATAGAGCAGAGAGGAGTTGGACCTCCTGCTCTATCTCTATTACTAGACTTATTTTATTTCATTTTCTAATTGTTTTTGGGCATCTTTTAATGCAGATTCAACCGATTTATTCTCAAGTAAAATAGATGCTTGAGCATTACTAGTAAGACTGCTGGCTTTTGCATAATTTTCATTTAATTTTATTTTTGGAACTTGATCGACAATATCAGCAAATTTTTTGAAAATCGGACTATTGTTGAAGTACTCATTGTTTTGACTAAATTGCGGAGCACTATATGTTTCCTTCAAAGATGGAAATAGTCCATATTTTTCGAATCCTAAAAGTTGGGATTTTTTGTCCGTTGTAAAAAATTCTACAAAGGCATAGGCAGCAGATTGATTTGTGCTTGTTGAAGGAATCAATAAGGACGATCCCCCCACATTGGCATATCTGCTACCACCACTTTCAAAACTCGGTAAATAAAAAACATCCCATTTACCTTTTAAATTTGGTGCCTGGTCCATGATGGAACCAGCATACCAAACTCCATAAGGGACTGTAGCAACACTTCCGTTTACAGTAGCAGTTACAATGCCATCCCACCCTTTATTGTTTAAGACTAAATCCTCGTCGTGAAGCTTTTTAATGACATTCATTGCACGGATGGCTTCCTTGGATTGTAGTGTAATTTTCCCGTCCTTATCGAAATAGGAGAGTCCTTGCTGCTGCATCATCATTTGAAATACACCATCATAGTTTGGTATATCAATTGGTAATAACTTCGCACCGGTAGCATCTTTAATCTTCTTACCTGCCGCAATATAGTCATCCCATGTTTTGATGGAATTGGGATCAACATTTGCTTTTTTAAAATAATCAACTCGGTAAAATACCCCTGCAGGTCCAATATCCCACGGGGCAGCAATGAAATCCCCAGCCTTATTTTGAACGGCTGCAACCTTAGCTTGATTAAAGGAATCTTTGTACTTTCCATAACCAAGCTTGTTTAGTTTTAAAAATCCCTCTGGAAACTGGTGGACATATCCAGGAATTCGTTCATCCTCCATTAACACGACATCCGGTAATCCTGAACCTCTTGCGGCTAATCCCACAGTCAACTTATCATAAAGGTCTGAGCTATTGAAATCCTCCACTTTCACTTTTACATCCGGATATTTTTTCTGAAATCTATCTACAGCGGCTTTCATGGTTGCCGCCGCAACATCCCATCCCCAAACAGTTATTGTCCCTGTTGGATGTTTTTTATCCCCTGATATTTGGTCATTGGCAGTTGTATTTTTCGAGCAAGCAGATAGCAATAGGAGAATCATGACAAGCATAATCGACATGTACTTTTTCATTGTTTAGCCCCCTATTTTCATAAAGAAATGTCATTTCGGCCTTCTCTGTTCGTTTTATTTAACTAGATCGCATGCTTTAGTCTTTTTTAAATAAGTCCGCCAGGTGATACACCACTTCTCCGGATTTTCCAAATAATCTTGCTCGTCTATTTTGTGTATTGTACTATTATTCGGGGCATTTTTGACGGTAGCTGGATTTTCATATGCTTCATTTGAGATTTGCTCTAATGCATGAATGTATTCATCTAAATCCTGCTTCGAATAAGACTCTGTTGGCTCGAGGGTAAACGGCTGCTTTACGATATACGGATGGTGACTAGTCCAGTAATGCAATCCAAAATCAGTCATTCTTAACTGAACATCCTCTGTTGTTACCCCCGTTTCCTTCGTTAGTTGTTCCCAGCTGTAACGAACCTGCTCAAGACGATGTCCCTTGACATATGGTGCATCAGCACCTCGAATTTTTAACATTTTATGATACAAATAATTATTATTTAATACAGCAATTTTCGCTACTTCCTTAAGACCTTCAGCCCCAAGCGCCCGAATCCAAGCATAAGCACGAACTACCGTTTGAGCTACACCATGGAAAGCCCGAACTTTACCAATCGAATGCTTTAAATCGTACTCCAATGAATAGTTTTCATCTCTAAATTGGACAATTGGTACAGGCAAGAATTCTTTTAATTCTGCTGTTACACCAAGTGCACCTGTTGCTGGACCGCCGCACATATGTGGGGCAGCAAAGGTTTTATGAAGATTAAAGAAACACATATCAAATCCTGCTTCTTTTGCTCTTGTAATTCCTAGTAGGCCGTTTGCGTTCGCCTGATCGTAAAAGCAAATTCCTCCGGCTTGATGCACGATATCGGTAAACTCTTTAATTTTCGGATTAAAAATACCTGTATCTTCTGGGTTTGCCACAACAAAACCTGCTGTTCTCTCTGATACCGCTGCTTTTAATTTCTCAATATCGGGAAAGCCATTTTCATCTGGATGCAAGGTAATAATTTTATAGCCCTTCACGGCTGCCGTTGCTGCTTGGGATGGGTGAGAGAAAATGGTGGTGATAATTTCATCCCTATGGTCCCCTTCGCCTCTTTGTTCATGATATTTCTGCACGATTGAAGCCATTGTAAACAGTGCCTGTGTACCGCTGCTCGGTTGGAAGGAGAAATAATCCATACCGGAAATTTCTCTCATGCATAAATCCAGCTTGTAGAAAATCTCAAGCATCCCCTGAACAGTATCCTCATTTTGTAATGGATGAAGCTCCATTATTTTGGGATCGCGTATTAACATTTCATTTATTTTTGGAATGTACTTCATCGTACATGTTCCTTGCCCGATTTCAACATTAAAATCAGATCCAAGTGTTTCTTGAGAAAGCCTAAGATAATGTCTTAATACACGTGCTTGGCCAATTTCCGGAAGTTCCGGCTTATTTTTTCTCTGCATTGTGTGCGGAATCTTTGATTTCCCATCACCTACAGTCAATGCGATTTGTTCATGAACGGGTGGCAGCTCCACTCCTGTTTCTCCAGGTTGATGAAGTTCAAAAATGATGGGCTCATTCCATTTTGCCTGGTGAAAATCTCGGGTTTTGCTTTTACGTTGAATCCTTTGCATAATTGACAACTCCCCTCTTCTAATGATTATTTTGCTAAAATATCCTTTAAGGATTGAACAAGTTGGTCAATATCCTCTTTCGTATGAACTTCTGTTACACAAAATAATGCCGATTGACCAAACTCTGGGAACTCAGTTGAAAGGTCCTTTCCGCCAAAAATCTTTTTATCTAACAGCCTTTGATTAATCTGTTCAACAGAATAACCTGTTTGATTAAAATCAACGATAAATTCTTTAAAAAATGGCGAGCTCAATCGAGATCCGGTTATACCGGTAATTTCATTTAACTGTTGAACAGCATATTGACTATTTTGCATAATCGATTGCCCTACTTCCTCCATACCATGGGGGCCAAGTAATGCTAAATATACGCCTGCTGTAATTCCCCATAAAGCAGTCTGTGTACCAACGGATTCTTTTCCTTTTTCACGAAGTGCAAAGGATGTTCTTTCATATGCCACGTCCCCAAAGCCATATTCGCCTTCTTTCACCGTAGGGACGATACCAAATAAACGGGATGGATATTCATTGACGAATTTCACATCATTATGTGTTGCAATAAAGCCTGCCTGCCCTCCGCTAAAATTCATATGCATGCCAAGTGGCTGCAGGTCTCCGCAAACAATGTCAGCCCCATAATGGCTAGGCGGTGCAAGAATGCCAAGAGAAATTGGGTCTACCCCAACCACCATTAAGGCCCCGCTTGCCTTTAATAGCTTTGAAATTTGTGTTCCTTGTGCTTCAATAAAACCAAGATAGGATGGATTTTCAAAATAAAGTGCAGCTACATCAGCAGTTAATTTAGTTTTTAAGTCCTCAATGTCTAATTCCCCTGATTTCACATCAAAATTGACAAATTCAAACTCCAATTTCGGCGTTCCGTAGTTGATGATTATTTTGCTTCTTTCAGGTGCGACAGTTTTTGCTAATAAGATTTTTTTCCTCCCTGTGATACGAGAAGCCATTCTAACTGAAGTAGCTGCCGCCTGCCCCCAATCAAATGTTGGAACATTCACAACATCCATATCTACCAATTCAGCTACTAAACTTTGATACTCAAAAAGTGCCTGGAATCGGCCATGATCCTCATAAGGTTCACCAGCATAAGCTGTCAAAAATTCAGATCGCTGATTAATTTCATCACATACAGCTGGGACGAAATGCTGCCAGCTGCCAGCTCCGAGGAAATTTACACATTCCTTCGTACTCGTATTCTTGTTAAGTATCCCTTCAATATGCCGTCTAAGCTCGTATTCTGTTAATGCTGACGGCAGCTTCATCACTGCTTGAAGTTTCAGATCATCAGGGATACATGAATATAACTCCATGGTTGATTCTACTCCGATCACCTTTAACATTTCCGCTTGAACTTCAGGGACCATATTAGGTATATACGGATGTACCTTTTGTGACATTACAATAACCTCCTCATCGAGATTGATATCAATTAAATTTAAGTTTTGTTTTCAATTAATGTTAAGCTAATCCCCCGCCATCAACGGTGAGGTCTGTACCAGTGATCCATGATGACAAATCACTTGCGAGGAATAAGACTCCTTTAGCAATATCTCTTGGTGTACCGAGTCTCTCCAATGGTCGTCCTTTTGCAGATGAAACTAAAAAGGCTGCTTCTTTTATATTTAGTTGCTTCGCTTCATCCCTTAATAGCGGGGTATCTGTATCACCGGGACAAATACAGTTCACACGAATATATTGCGGACCATGGTCGATGGCCATTGCTTTTGTTAAATTCACTACTCCAGCTTTGGCTGCACAATAAGCGGCAGCTTGATCCCCACCTTTTTTCCCCCAACCCGAGCCAGTATTTATGATACTTCCCCCTCCCCCGCTAGCCATGAGAGGAATTAAATATTTAGAAAGAAGGAATATCCCTTTTAAAGAAACATCAATGACTAAGTCCCATTCCGACTCTTCCAAATCAACAACTGTTTTTCTCTTAATGACCCCTGCATTATTAAATAGAACGTTGACGGTGCCGTAGCATTCCTTTATGTGGTTTCCAACTGCTTTACAATCGTCTGCATTTGTTACATCACACCGAAAAAACTCTGCCTTATATCCCCTCCCTTTTAAATCTGCAGCGGCTTTGTAACCATTTTCTTCATTAATATCCAGCAGGACCACCTTTGCTCCTACTTCAGCTAAAAGAGCAGCGGTTGCATATCCAATCCCTGATGCGCCACCTGTTACAACACATACCTTATTTTCCAAATCAAAATAATCTTGATTAGACATCGTATAACCCCCTTATTTCGCAGATTTGATAATGTTAAAATTAGGATGATTTCATTCTAATAACGCATTGGCCAAAATTAGAAATACACTTGATGTCCATGTGAAGGCTGGATCACGCAAGCCTTCACCTGTAAGAGCTTGGAAGTTTTCAGCCATTCCTGATTTGTTTGCCATGTCACAAAACTTTTTAGCAATCACCTTTGCCAATTCGGTTTCTCCTGACTCCACAAGCCCTTTGTAAATTAACAAAGTAGTGGGTGCCCAAATCGGACCTCTCCAATAGCCATCCTCCTGGAAAAAAGAACTTGTTGGCTTTTCGGTGGCAAGCCCAAACTCCGTTATAAAGCCATTTTCCACTAACCCTTCCACTAAACTTTTCCTAATAGGTTCTGGCAACCTATTACCGAGAATAATAGGAACAAATAGAACAAGACTTTCAGAATGGATGACAGAATGATCACCTGAGCGAACTGCCGTAAACCGATCATTCTTCCAAAAATGGACAATCATTCTTGCAAGCAAATCCTTGGAATTCCTTGCCCATTTTTCCGCATCCTCTTTTTTCCCTACTTCTCTAGCAATTTCAGCCAGCACTTCCATTTGTAAAATTAAAAATGCTGATAAATCTGGACTTTCAATTGGAGTTCCCCTATGAAAGATCGTGCTATTATCCCAGCCGCTATCATTGCCATGATTATATTGCGGGATCCCGTCATGATCATCATCCCTGTATTGGAGCCACCAATCTGTCCATTTTATGAGCGGTTCATATACTTCTTGCAGTTTTTCTTTTGTAACAAATTCACGATTTTCCATAAGCTGCTTTAATGTCCAGCCATGGATAGGCGGCTTGGTAAAATTCCATAACGCATAGCGATTATTAATGAAGTCAGGCAGCATTCCAGATTCAGCTTGGTGATCAAAAAAAGTCACGAATTGCTCCCATGCTAATTCAGGTGAATTTTCTGCTAGGGCCAACGCATTGAAGCAATGATCCCAGCTCCAAATATTTGTCATCCAATTTTTTGACATGTACATGGCTGGTCTCGTTAATTTTCCTTCTGGTTCTACGACACATGACCAAGTTATATAAGCTGCAAGTTCCCTTCCATTTTTCAAGTAGGAACCACATTCAAGCGAATGATCCAACCAAGTTTGGAATTCATTCTGAACCAATTCTTGAGCTTTCAAAAATTCCAAATAACTCCGCTTTTTATAATCGGTGAAATATTCTTCAATCGCACAGTCCATTTCCAAGGTTTGTGGATCTGGTATAAAGTCAGCAACAATCTTCAGGCAGCGTTGTTCTTGAAAAGGTGCATCCATGACCAGTTTCCCTTTAATGGGAGTCAACATATAGTGGATTTCTTGACCTGAATGGTTTACTTCCCAGCACTCCCCATTCGCTGGAATCGCATAATCATAAGCGCCAGTAATACCTGTTAAGCGAATTCCAACTCCTTCACTTCTTATTTGCAGCACTTTTGCTTCTGTGATTGAAATGTCTGCAAATCCTTCTGCTGCTTCGAGCCGAAGAATGGTTGGTTTCAATACAGGTTTATACGGGACTATCTGACCATCGGAAAGGACATCTAACCGAAAAGTTTCTCCCAAATCGTTATCACCATTCCGAATATTCCGAATATATAGATTGTCATTATCCTTTCCATGTAACGGTGAGATAACGATAAAGGAACCAAATCTACTGAACGGGACCTTCAAAATATCCATCATTTATTTCACTCTCTTCCAAATCCCTTTCAATAAAGGCTTTAAAGTAAAAGTAATAACTTTTAATTGTCTCGAATCTTTTCTACCGATTTCTCACTATTACTCTATCCTTTGACCCCAGACCTAGAAGCATCCTCCACAATATACTTCTGTGCAAAGAAGAATAGAATAAGTGGCGGCAGACTGATTAAGAATGTTACCGCCATGATTCCCTCCATATTTACCCCAAACATTCCTTTAAATTGGGCTAAACCAAGAGTCAGAGTATATTTACTCTGATCATTTAAGAAAACCAGCGGGCCCAGATAATCATTCCAACAGCTTAGGATATTAAATACTGAAACTAATATTAAGGAAGGCTTCATTAATGGCAGATAAATTTTATAATAGATTTGAAACGCATTGGCTCCGTCCATTCTAGCAGCCTCATCCATTTCCTTTGGAATCGACATAATAAATTGGCGCAATAAGAAAATGTAAAATGGTGCACCAAACCATGAAGGCACAAACAACGACTTCAACGTATTAATCCAGCCTAGAACATTAAATTCCATGTATAAAGGAATCATTGTTACTTCCCAAGGAATCATCATCGAGGCGAGAAGGACAATAAATAAAAAATCTCTTCCCTTAAACTTGAAACGAGCGAAACCATAAGCAACCAAAGACGAAGATACAATTTGGCCAATCGTCGAAAGTACTGTCACTGTAACAGTATTTAGAAAAAATTGATTAAACGGCTGCGACATCCAAGCTTCTTTAAAGTTCTCAAAATGAAACTTTGAAGGTATCCATTTTGGTGGAAACAGGTATAACTCTTCAGGAGATTTAACTGAAGTTGTAAGCATCCAGAAAAATGGCGCTAAAAACAAGAGCGAAAAAAAGATAAGCAGTATATAGACAATTGTTTTCTCAGTTATTCTTTTTGTTTTCATAAAAGACCCCTCTACCTAGTCTGGGAAATACAAACTATTTATTCTTCATTTCTCCTTCATAATACACCCAGGCTGATGATGACTTAAAAACCAATAATGTTAAAATTAAAACAACTACAAACATAAACCAGGCATTAGCGGAGGAGTAACCCATTTTAAAATACTTAAAAGCATTTTCGTATACATACATCGCATAGAAATAAGTAGATTTAAGCGGTCCTCCACCTGTCAAAACAAGTGCTAATGTTAATTGTTGAAAAGCACTGATAATCGTTGTTATTAAATTGAACAAAATAGTTGGCGTTAACATAGGGATCGTAATCTTAAAAAACTGCTGAAATTTATTGGCTCCATCAATAGAAGCCGCTTCATATAAATCATTAGGAATGGCCTTTAAACCAGCTAAGAAGATTAGCATCATCGTTCCTTGGCCCCAAAGACTTGCAATAACCATTGCAATTAATGACCAATTAGGATCATTTAACCAATCAGGTCCTGTCACACCTAATCTCGACAAAAAGTAGTTGAGAATCCCATATTCGCCGTTATATACCCACGCCCAGATCATTGCCAGCGCAACACCTGAAATAACCGAAGGTAAATAGAAAAACGTACGAAATAATGAATAACCTTTTACTTTCTGATTTAATAGAATCGCCAAAAAGAGAGCTGTAATAATATTAAGAGGGACAAAAAGACAAGCAAACTTTAGTGTCACTCCCAATGACTCCCAAAACAATGGATCATCCGTAAACATCGTCTTGTAATTATCAATGCCTATAAACTTTTTCTCTCCTACTATCGGCCAATCAAAAAAACTAATAAAAAGTGAATAAAGTAATGGGCCTAATGTGAAGGCTAAAAATCCGATAACCCAGGGTGCGATAAAAAGCAGGGGGACGATATTACCCCACCTTGCTTTGCGATTTTGGATTTTTATAGTAGGTGCAGCTGCGGCATATTCTGTTTTCAACAAAAACACCTCTTTTAATTTTTACTTTTCAATATATTTCTCAGAGTCCTTCACTGCATTATTCAATTGTTTTTCAGCATCTTGGCCAAGCATGATGGCATTCACTGCAGCTGAGAGATTACGATTGATATCATCCCAATTTTTATTGAGTAGGAATGCTGGAGTATCATTCGATCTTTCAAGCATTTTATAAAAAGGACTAATTAATGGGTCTTGTTCCGTTTTCATTTCTTTAACCACACTAATGCGAACTGGTAAATCAGCTGTTCGCATTTTTATTGCTTCCGGAGAGGAGTAAAATTTCACAAATTTCCAAGCAAGGTCTTTATTTTTAGAATCCTTAGCAATGGAAACTGCTGAAGATGCAATAACTCCTTTCACAGGTTTCCCAGAAAATGCAGGCATTTCTACGGTACCAAAGTTCACCTTTGCTTCCTTAAAACCTTCCAATGGCCAAATCCCGCTTTCCCACATAGCAATCTTTCCTGCCTTAAAAATATCATCGCCGCTTTGTTGATTTTTACCGCCTACAAGGACAGCACTCTTATCCTTAACCATGTCTGCAAACATTTTGAGAGATTTAATTGTTTCAGGGCTATTCATATATCCAGCAATTTTCTTCCCATCCTCACTTATATAACTGCTGCCATTACTCCAAACAAAGCCTTGAAGATCGTACGTATCTGGTTCTGGTCTTACCCCAAATCCATACTGTTTTTTAGATGGATTGGAAAGTTTCTTTGCAATTGTTTTAAAGTCATCCCATGTCCAGCCATCTTTTGGGTATGGGATACCCGCTGCATCGAATAAAGCCTTGTTATAATAAACAACTCTTGTTGTAAACCCAGCTGGCATTCCGTACAATTTTCCATACATACTCGAATAGTTAAAGAGACCTTGGTAAAAATCATTCATGTCCATATCAGGATCACTTTTAATTAGCTGATCAAGTGGTTCAAGCGATTGGAAATATGCAGGGAAATTCCACATATACATCACATCAGGCGGGTTTTTCGCTCCAAAGGATGCTGCAAGCTTTTGGTCAAACCCATCACCGTAAGCTTCCACTTGCACTTTCACATTCGGATTTTTTTCTTCGAATTTTTTTGCAATCATCTGCTGAATTTTTAAAGTTTCCCCTGAATCCCAAGTAGCAAAACGAAGAATAGTTTTTCCGTTACTTCCGCCATTACCTCCAGCATTATTAGTCCCACTGGATTTACTGTTTGAACAGGCTGCCATTGCAAATACTAAAAACAATACTAAAAATGCCGTCGTAAGCTTTTTCATTACCATGTCCCCCTTTTTTCTTTTTATAAAACAGAAACCGCTTTCATTGTAACTTGAATGAAAGCGGTCTTAAACTAAAATTTATCTTATTCTTTTTGTAATATTGTTCGAATTTTCATAAGAGATGTAATAATAGGTAAATTTGTTAGCCAACATTCGGATTTTTGTTCTGCCGATAGTCTGATGGTGTTTTACCAATACATTTTTTAAACCATTTGCTAAAATATTTTCCATCTTGAATGCCTACTTTCTCTCCAATTTCTTGCAAAGTAAGTGATGAATTTTCAAGAAGATCACATGCAGCTTGGACTTTAATCTTTTCTGTAAAGGAGATAAAGCTTTCTCCAACCGTCTTTTTAAACATCGTACTAAAATGGCTTCGACTTAAGCCGACTTCATTGGCAATATAGGTAGAGGAAAGGGATTCGTGTAAATGTTGGATAATGATTTGAACAGCCCGTTGAATCGGTAATGGCCAATTTTCCAGCGAAAACTTAAATTGTTTTTCAAATTTTAACTGTCGGTAAAGCTTGGAAACTCCGTCCATCCATTCAGTCATTCCTTGATTTGGGCCATTCGTCTTCCAGCGAATCGAGGAATCAATAGTCCTTGCCTCAACTAAAAATCGTTCAAACTGTTGATGTGATTTTTCAGGAATAAATATAAAAGCTTGGCCCTTACCACAAGAAATCCTAGCAAAATGTTTCTCTTCTGATGGCAGTTTCTTTTGAAGGAGTTCACTGTTATTTACTCCGTTCAATAGATAAATAAAGTAGGGCTGACGCATCCATTTCCAATCACTAGAAAACAACTCCTCTAATAGCTTGGGAAAAGAATTTTCAAAGTCACATAACCATTCATAAAATTCCTTTGCTAGGGAGGATGAATCATATGCATTCTGGACATTTGCCAGGTTAATTTCACGTTCAAAACGCCCAAGGTATTCTTCAAATTGCTGGTCTTGAAAAGCAGTTTTCAAAATATATCCAGAAGCACCAATGTTCATTCCTTCTTGTGCGTATGTGAAGTCACGATGGCAGCTTAACAATATTATTTTGGTTGCTGGGGAATTCTGTTTTATTTTTCTTGCAAACTCAATTCCATTCATTTCGGGCATAACAATATCTGTTATCACTACTTCAGGGGAATGTTCCTGGAATAGCTCCCAAGCCTTTTGACCGTTAGGAGCATCTGCAATAACCTTCATGTTAAACTTCCCCCAATCGACCGTTGCGATTAATCCTTTTCTGACAATTAGTTCATCATCTGCGATTAACACCTTGATCATCACCGTTACCTCCTTTTCGGCCATCTCATACGAAAGATTGTCTTCATCCCTACAATTGATTCAATTGATAATCCATACTTAGTTCCAAAGTGAAGCTTTACACGCTGATCTACATTATAAACACCGATTCCTTTCCCTTTTTCGTCGAGATAATTCGGGTCGAGAAGCTTTTTAATTGTTTCATCATTCATTCCTTTGCCATCATCGGCCAATGTTAGTTCTAGATATTCAGGTTCAGCAGTGACCACAAGTTCAATTCTACCCTGGCCGTCTTCAAAAGCATGGAAAAAGATATTTTCAAATAACGGCTGGAGTGTCATCCTTGGGATTAAATAGTCTAAGCATTCAGATTGAATTCTCTCTATATATTCAAACGTATGGCCATAACGGACCTCTTGCACTTTCAAATAATGTTTGATTGTCTGGAGTTCTTTTCTTAAAGGAATTAACTCATCGGCAAAATTTAAATTCTCTTGAAGAACCTCAGTCAAATGATAGATCATCTCTTGTACTTCTTTTGCGCCTAACAGCCTAGCTTTCCACTGGATAGAGTTTAAAGTGTTAAATAATAAGTGGGGGTTAATTTGATAATGGAAAGCCCTTAACTCAGCTTGTCTTTTTAAACGTTCTGTCTGGCTAATTTGGTCAATTAACTCCTTAATTTGATTGACCATATCATTAAAGCTTTGAGCTAAAATCCCTAGTTCATCTTTTGAAGTAACCGCTATCTGTGTATTTAAGTTACCTTTACTGACACGTTCCATTGAAGACTTAAGATTTTTAATTCGCTTAGCAAGCGGAACTGAAAATACTACTGCTAAAAAGGAAGCAAGTATGATCGAAAATAAAATTGCAAATAGTGTATATTGATAGATCACATTTGATGATTGATAATAGTATTTTTGAGGTATGCGAACATTGATATCCCACCCATAAGCATCAAAGTGGTTATTCCAGACAATATCAGTTGCCAAATCATCGGGTGCATTCTTCGTTTTATAAACAACCTGATGCTTCCCATTTTTAAGGGTGATAGAGGCATGAAGATTTTTTTCAAGAAAGTTAATATAAGAGAATAGTTCCTCGGCGTTTGTTTCTATTAAAAGTTTACTTCCTTTTAATACTCCGAACTGACTCTCAACTGGAAGAACTAACCCCATTAATTTTTCATCTTTATTACCAGTGTAATAATGGTCGGATCTATAAAACCCTATCCAAAGATCTCCTTCTTTTAAACTATTAATTTCTCCTCTCCAAAAGGGCTTCTGAAATAGCTTATGAATATCCACACGATCATTTCCGTAATAATATCCTGTATTGGTAATTAAATAGATACCCTTCGTATTAAAAGTCTTATGTGCTTCTAAAAATCTTTCAAAATTTTTGTTTTCAATAAAACCTTTATACGTGCGAGGGATTTCTTCCTTTAATATGATTAAGGTTGGGTCAGATAAATAATGATTAATATCTTTCGAAACGACATACATTTGTTCAAAAGTGTTTTCTATTTGTTTGTCGAGTTGAGATACAGCAAATTGCTCATAATCATTATATTGTTTATTCACAATATTGGAGGACTTTTCATATGATAGAAATCCAAATAACACCAATGGAATCAAGGCTACCATAAGAAAAAACAACACCATTTTTGTACGAATGCTACTAGAAAAGAGAAACTTTATTCTTGCTGCAAATTTTTTAAAAGTTTGTTTCACACGGACCCCCCAATGAAAAATTGAATTTCTTACATAGCCCAATCATATCAAAAATATTAAAATTCGCGTGAATATTTTGCATTTATAAGCTTAATTGCACTATCTTTACATAGTTTTAACAAGAACCTCCAAATTTCTAAAAATATAACAAAAAAGCCCTTTCCCATTTAGAATAGGAAAAAGACTTTTTAAATCCAATTATTTCCATACACTTGTAATAGGCTCTACAGATTTACTTTCTGCCGCATGTGCTAATCCGTAAATATCTTCGAGGGTTCTTAATAGATTAAAGTGATTAAGCTGTTCACTGAATTGCCCATTTTTCACCATGGGACCGACAAAAAAGGTGGGAATTTTGTTATCTTGCGAATTATCATCTTCGTCCCATGTCACAATTAACAAACTGTTATTCGTTTTTGCCCATTGGACATAAGGATTGATCTGTTTTTCCAGCCATTGATCTGCTTCCTTAATCGTTCCATCATGCATGTCATGTTGGAGATTTGGGATAACAAATGAAACGGTTGGCAGTTGGTTAAAATCCTTCGGAAAATTTTCTAACGGTTGATTAGCCTTTTTGGGGACATTGGTGAAATTAACCCACGGATTATGCTTGCGCGCGTAGTCTCCACTGGATTCTCCGTTAAAGCCTATGGATGGCAGATCTTCTGAGTAACCTGCAAATGAATATTTTTTTTCAATCAATTCACTTGCTAAATTAATTGTCGAGAATTTAGTTTTTGGAACATCATCGTCCGTTACACCCTGGTTTGAGCCGGAGAACAAGTCCAAATAATTTGGCTGGCTGGGATGCTCTATAGCATGATAGTTCGTTAAATTAGCACCCATATTTATAAGTGAATTCATATATGGTGCGGAGGAATTTCCGATAATCTGCCGTTGAGCGTGGTTTTCCTCAATAACAATAACGATATGATCAATCTTCGGAAATTTCACTTCTTTTGCTGAAGGGATATTGGATGATTTAACAGGAGTTTGTTTTTTGGGCTGAATTTGTGAACAGGCATTTAATATAAAGATTATTGAAACAATGAGTATACCCCATTTTTTAACCAAATCACTACCTTCTTTCCTCTTAATTTCATTATTTTACCAAATTTTTAAGATCAAATCAAAAAAGATCATCGAAATAATGATTGGCAACCTTTTCTGTTAGCTTATTTCATGAGAACTATTTGATATGCCTTTATTAGTATATCTCAATATAATAATAACTAATTTTCCCCAGTTCCTTTTATTATTTATTGAAAAGGCAATTAATATAATGATAATTTAAAAATTTTGTATTTTATTGAATATTATGGTAATTTAAAAATTGAGACAAATTTTTTAATAAGGATGAAATTATGATTGTAATTAGAAGAACTTTCTCTTTGATTTTACAGTGTATGATCGCCATTGAAATTCTTATTTTTATTGGGGTATTTCCTGTTTTATTTGCGAATCTATCCTTTAACCTCAAACAATACCTACAAACTGTGTACCAGGTTTCTGTTCGATTATTTACCTTTAAGCTATTTACACTTAACGGCCATATTTCTTTATTTCCGTCCATTTTTGCCAGATACCTAGATTCAATGAGAATACTCGGTTTAGGTATTATCGTTGCAAGTATCATTGCCTTTCTATTCGCCTATCTTGCTCTTATCCTATTTCGAAAAAGAATCAATGTCTTTAAAAAGCTTTTAGAACTGGCTGAATCGATTCCTGATTTAATGTTCATACTTTTATTGCAAATGGCAGTTATTCTTCTTTATAAAAAAACTGGGATTAAGATTGCACAGGTTGTCACCTTTAGAGAGAAAACGATTCTTTTACCTGTTATCAGTATTGCTGTACCTATCAGTTTTTACATAACAAAAGTACTAATCCATCATATTGAGGAAGAATTAGAAAAGAACTATATTACATTAGCAAAATCGAAGGGCTTCTCCTTCTTTTATATTTTAAACATCCATGTGCTCCGAAATATCGCGGAGGGCATGTTTGGCACCTCGAAAACTATTTTCTGGTCTATGTTGTCAACATTGTTAGTCATCGATTATTTGTTTAATATGAATGGCTTACTACGAATGATGTTAAGCGGCACGGACGCCTTTATTATCGGGAGTATTCTCATCTTCATCCCCTTTTTCATCCTTTATCGTATTTACGAATGGCTCAGCTTTGATAACAGAAAGGATATTAATTGAAATGGTTCTCTTTTTATTAAAAAAGAAAAGATTCTTATTCGGCTTTCTTTTCCTAGCCACCCTGCTTACACTAAGTATTTTTAATACAGTGAATAACCACGGGAAAATTGAACAGATCAGGTTTCATACCGATAAAAAAGGAAATTTGCTGGATGCCCCTCCGTATCCTCCATTTACTTTATTTGTTTTTGGTTCTGATAAAGAAGGGTTTAATCTGGGACAATTGATAGTGGAAGGGGCAAAATATACGATTGGCATTACCATTGTTGTTTCCATTTTAAGAATGCTTTTTTCACTTATAATAAGCGGCTTTATCTATACGCTAAGACCTGCATTCTATAAATTGCTGAAGACTATTTTTGAACCTTTTTCAATAGTCCCGCAAACCATTATTGCTTACTTTATTCTCTATAGTGTTCTTTGGTTGCCGATGGCTGGATTTCAGCATCCTTTCTGGCAGCGGGCATTATTTGAAACAACTATTCTTGTGATAATTGCCATTCCGAACCTAACGATTCACCTCTCCAATGAAATGAGGATTGTTAAAAAGGAACCCTTTATAGAAGCATCGAAAACTTTGGGCGCCGGCAATGGCTATATTTTCTTTAAGCACATTGTTGTGCACCTGCATGAAAAATGGATTTTATTATTTGGCCAGCAATTTTTGCAAGTTTTACAATTGCTTGCACATCTAGGATTTTTAAAGCTTTTCTTCGGAGGTTCAATCGTTGAGTATGGTCTCGGCTCAGGCCCCCCTACATCTGCTTCGCATGAGTGGGCAGGTTTAATTGGCAGCAATATCTCTTATCTTTATTTTCAGCAATGGATTATCCTTGTTCCGATTGGCTTCTTTATTTTAACAAGCATTAGCGTATTCTTTGTCAATGATTCTCTAAAGGAATATTTTCAAATGAAGGACACTCTTAGGTATAAAAAAGCGGAGCTGTTTAACTAAAAGACCTCAGTTATTAAACAACGGGTTCACTTGTGAGGTGCAAAACTGTAAATTGCATGAGAAATCTTGCCACCAATCACAAACAATTCACCAAAGAAATCACAGTAAAATACTCTTAAAGAATGGCTGTAAGTTTTCTCCAGGCCATTCTTTATTTTAAATGCTGTTTTTGGTGTTTTTGGATTGACTATTGTTTTAAGAAATACCCTAATCTTGACCGTTTTACTTTTAAACGGTTATAAAATAGAACAAGTTAAATGATGTGACAGGGAGATTTTGTCCTGTCCGAATAAGCCTCGCATTTGGACTATCATAAGCAATTTCCAACTTGGCCTGTCCGAATAAGCCTCGTATTCGGACTATCATAGGCAATTTCTAGCCTGGCCTGTCCGAATAAGCCTCGCATTCGGACTATCATAGGCAATTTCCAGCCTGGCCTGTCCGAATAAACCTTGTATTCGGACTATCATAAGCAATTTCCAGCCTGGCCTGTCCGAATAAGCCTCGCATTCGGACTATCATAAGCAGTTTCCAGCCTGGCCTGTCCGAATAAGCTTCGTATTCGGACTATCATAGGCAAATTTCCAGCCTAGTCTGTCCGAATAAACCTTGTATTTGGACTATCATAAGCAATTTCCAGCCTGGCCTGTCCGAATAAACCTCGTATTCGGACTATCATAAGCAGTTTCCAGCCTGGCCTGTCCGAATAAGCTTCGTATTCGGACTATCATAGGCAAATTTCCAGCTTGTCCTATCCGAATAAGTCTCGCGTTCGGACTATCATAAGCAATTTCCACCTTGTCCTGTTCAAATAAGCTTCGCATTCGGTATGCAATTATCTGTAAAATTTTTAAATACTAGGTAGAATTCACACCATAAACCATACTAAATTCACATACTGTCCAATAATAATTTCTATCCTTTAGAAATACACAGTCAATTCATATGTGAAAAGTTCGCAAAAGTGTATAGAAACCATACTATAACAACAAAGAAACACACGATATTCCCTATGTGAAATGTCGTGTGTTTCTTCGTGTGATTTTAATGTTTGCATCTCTAAAGTAAACCAGCTAGTTATTAAACTGAGGTTTTTTTTATTAAGGTTTCAACACAACTTTAATACATCCATCTGTCCTTGCGTCACCTTTACTCCAGCATGATCAACACTCCAATAGGCAGCTGAACAGGCATCCGCCAACGTTCGGATGTTAATTTAGCGGAGAAATAATTACTTTTGTGTAGAGGTTGTACATAAAAAAAGATATTTACAAATTACAATAAAACCCGGTCACAACTTATGTAACCGGGTCCATTCTATTTATTCAATTGCTAAAATACCGCTTTTACCTTGTTCCGCTTTTCCTTGTTTCTTAATTGAAAGCTTGGATAAGTTTGTAAAAATAATTGGAGTAACAGTTGAAGGAGCGGATTTCTTTAAAAATTCAAGATCAAACTTCAAAATCTCTTGCCCTTTCGTTATTTGCTCGCCTTCCGTCACAAGAACGGTAAAACCTTCTCCTTTTAAATTGACAGTATCCATTCCAACGTGAATTAAAATTTCGTAACCTTCTCTGGACATAATTCCAATCGCATGTTTCGTCGGGAAGATATTTAGCACTTCACCATCGACAGGGGATACGACTGAACCTTTTTCAGGTATAATCGCAAAGCCGTCGCCCATCATTTTTTGTGAAAATACCTGATCAGGTACTTCAGTAATCGGGATAATTTCTCCTTCAATAGGCATTACGAAATCATTAACCGATAATGGCAGCTGTCCGCTTGTTCCCGCATCAAGTACCGGTTCTTGGAATTGATGAGTGTTTACCGCCTGCATATCCAACCGCTTCATTGCATCGGCAACAAATTCTACTTCTGTACCCACAACTACCTGTAGATTTGTATCATTTAATTTCATTACACCTTTAGCACCATGTGCTTTTAAAGATGCATCCTTGACTTTTTCCATATCCTTTACTTTTAAACGCAAACGGGTCGTACAATTCTCAATTGAGGTAATATTTTCTTTTCCGCCAATATCATTAATAAAATAATAAGCCATTTGTTCGAATTTATCATTTCCAACCACTGTTGCAGTATTTTCACGGTCCCCCTCAACCTCATCTTCACGGCCAGGCGTTTTAAGATTGAATGCCTTAATAACAGCATAGAAAATGACAAAGTAAAGGACAAAGTACACTAAGCCGACCACCAGCAGCAATAATGGTTTTGAAGCGATATTAAAATTAATTAAATAGTCGATCGCACCTGCAGAGAAGGTAAACCCATCGCGAATTCCCAGCATGGAGGTGATCACAAAAGAAAGTCCTGTTAACACTGCATGGATTCCGTATAAAGCCGGAGCGATAAACATGAATGAAAACTCAATCGGTTCGGTAATTCCTGTAATAAAAGAAGTTAACGCAACACCGATAAACATACCGGTGACAGCTTTTCTTCTCTCAGGCTTTGCTGCCAAAATCATCGCAAGCGTAGCTCCCGGCAATCCAAACATCATCACTGGGAAGAAACCGGTCATATATTGTCCTGCATGAGGGTCTCCGGCTAAAAAGCGTGCGATATCCCCTGTTTTCCCATGGAATGTTCCGAATTGGAACCAGAATAAACTATTTAGCACGTGATGAAGTCCTAAAGGAATAAGAAGGCGGTTAAAGATTCCGAAAAGACCTGCTCCTACCGCACCCAAGCCAATAAGCCAATTCCCTAAGCCGTTTATCGCATCTTGAATCGTTGGCCAAACTAATCCGGCAATTCCTGCTAAAATAACCATTGCCACCGAGGTCACAATTGGAACAAAACGCCGTCCACTAAAGAAGCCCAGCCATTCAGGGAGCTTAATATTATGAAAACGGTTGTATAATAAACCTGCGATGATCCCTGAAAGAATACCGCCCAAAACACCCATATTAATGTCTTTATTTAATGCAATTGCACCTTGAGTTAAAACCAAATATCCGATTGCCCCGGATAATGCCGCGGCACCGTTATTATCTTTTGCGAATCCCATTGCCACCCCAATGGCGAAAATTAACGCCAAGTTGGCAAACACAGCATTTCCTGCATTTGCAATAAAGGGAATATTCAGTAAGTCAGCTTGACCGAATCGTAACAAAAGCCCTGCTGCCGGTAACACTGCAATCGGAAGCATTAAAGCCTTACCAATACGTTGTAAAAAGCCTAGCATATAAATCTCTCCTATCAAAAAATAAAATAATGAAAGCGCTTTTGGATTTCTGAAATTATCTTACCATTTCAATGTATAGTTGTCTATACCAATTTCAACCTGTTTGATAAAAAAAACACCACTCATCCTATATTTTGAGTAGTGTTTCCTATATTTTCTCTTGCTATTAAAAAAGGTTCATGTTGGTTAATTTTCCTTATAATATCTGCTTCCTTTATTCCGCACTTGATTATATGGTTAAATGAATGTAAGAGAATAAAAATAAGAAATATAAAGTACATCTGAAGAAATAGGGGATAACCCCTTTATAACATATTGGAGTGTTGCAATATTGTCTATTAAGAAGAAGGTCCCACTGATTTTTTGCATAATCGTGTTATTAATTTTAGTAGCAAATAATGCTTTTCATTATATCCGTTCAAAAAACCAATTGCTAATCAATAATGAAAAAGAAATTTCAATGCTCACAAATGAAGTATATTTCCAGGTAGAAAATACAAAAGATGGCTCCTTATTTGTAGAAAACATCCTTGGAAGGGACTTAAGAATCGCCTCCTTGGCAATAAAAAAATCATTACCGCCAAACTATCAAGATATTACAAACGAACAGCTAAAAGCGCTGGCAAAAGAGGTTGGAGTTTCTCATATCACGTTATTAGCAAAAACAAAAGATGATATTATCGGTGTTAAATCCTCCGACCCGGAGGAAATCAATATGTCTACAAAAGGTTGGGGCTACTGGTATGATGCCTATCAACAGCTATTCTCTTTAACTCCCGTTTCGGTTGGAAAAGGACTTTCCCTTCCATTTTATTGGTCAGGCCCGATAGAAATCGCTTCTTCCAATCCTGATCATATTGATAAATGGGGCTACTATTATGACGGAACAACAAATTACATCATTAACCCTTATTTTCGTGACAATGAAGTTTTAGCATATGAAAAACGATTTGGCCCGGGAAAAATAATCAACCGGTTCACAAAAGATTTACCCGGTGTAATGGAGTTAACCGTTTTCAATCCGAAGAACTTTGGCAAAAAGAACGAGGTTGTACATTTAAACGGAAATAGTTATATTCGAATCTCAGCACAACCAATTTGGTACGGGACATACAATATTAAAAATGTTCAAGTAGATTCTCAATATATTAAAAAGGCGATAAAAACGAAAACTGAGCAATCATACAAGAGTCTGATTGATGGTAAAAATGTAATTAAGACTTTTGTTCCGGTACTATCGAAAAATGAGCAGCCCTATGTAATTGGGCTTGTTTTTAACTATGGTCTCATTCAGCAGGAGCTTAATCATGAATTAACGGTTCATATACTCCTTTCGATTGTAATTATGATTATGGTGTTAATTATAAGCTTTATCTTTTCCCGTTCCATCACCCAACCAATCGGGTATATAGTTGAGCAGGTGAATGAAATTGCCCAAGGAAACTTTGGGAAAAATCTGCACCTCAATCGTAAAGATGAATTAGGCCTGCTTACGGAAAACGTCAATGCCCTCTCGAATCATTTACATAACTATGTAAATGACTTAAATCGCAGTAAAGAGTTGATTGAATATCAGGCATATCATGACCCGTTAACCGGTCTTCCAAATAGAAGATATTTTCAAGAAAAATTAAAACCTATTATTGATCGGTCAAATGAAACAGGCGGCACAGTATCTGTTTTATTTATTGATATGGATCGTTTTAAACATGTTAATGATTTATTTGGACACAACAAAGGTGATGAGATTCTTAAAACTACTGCTAATCGCATTAAAGAATGTATGTCAGATGATTATCATCTTATTACAAGGCAAGGCGGCGATGAGTTTATTATCTTATTGATTAATCTTGATGTTCAGGAAACAATGGCAGCAGCCGAACGAATTGTCAATTCTTTAAAAATGCCCTATTGTTTAGATGGAAACGAAATTTACCTTGGTGCAAGCTGTGGTATCAGTTTATATCCATATCACACAAAAAACCTTGAAACACTTGTTATTTATGCAGATATGGCCATGTATGCAGCAAAAAATATGGGGGGCAATAAGGCTATTGTTTTTAACGAGCAATTAAGTAAATTGGACCAAGAACGATCAAAGCTCGAGTCTCGTTTAAGAAAAGCCATCGAACAGGAAAAGATTGAAGTATACTATCAACCCAAGATTGATGTCTCATCCGGAATTATTTTCGGGGCCGAAGCGTTAGTAAGATGGCAGGATGATGATTTTGGGTTTATCTCACCTGAACAGTTTATTCCGATTGCAGAAGAAACCGAATTGATTCACCCTTTATGGGAATTGGTAATGAAAAAAGCCTGCCAACAGGTAAAAGGATGGAACATCCACCGTTCAGAGCCTTTATCCATTTCCGTTAATTTCTCAGCACGCCAATTTCAAGATCCCGGCAACATGGTTAAACAGGTAAAAGACATCCTTGCCGAAAGCGGCTTAGGCTATGAAAATTTTGAAATTGAAATTACAGAAAGTATTTTGCTTACTAACTCAAAGGAAATCGTTCAAGCACTTGAAACACTTAAAGGCTTGGGAATTTCTATCTCTATTGATGATTTTGGGACAGGCTATTCATCATTAAGTTATTTGAAAAATTTACCGATTGATTCTTTAAAAATCGATAAATCATTTATCCAAGATATCAATAAGGATTTTGGCAATGCAGAGATATCTGAGGTTATCATAAACCTAGCGCGCAGCCTTCACCTAAATGTTATCGCGGAGGGTGTAGAAAAAGAGTACCAAAAGGATTTTTTACTATCGAAAAATTGCGTACAGATGCAGGGATATTTGTTTAGCAAACCATTAAACAAGAATGATTTTGAGCAATTTCTTCAAAATGAAGGCTAATCATTAAGAAAAGGGAAGCGGAATGCTGCCCTTTTCTTTTCGAAAATTCATATAAACGTTTACTTTAGACAATTCTCCACTTTATAAACTTGACTTCCAATGTTATCTATATTTAGAACTTTTACAGTCATCGTTGAAAATGTGCTTTGCAAAGAAAGGGCCAACTGCTCTCCTTTTCCTTTTTCCGTAAAACAGATGACTGTCGGTCCTGCTCCGCTTAAGGCAACTCCAAATGCCCCATTTGCTTTCGCCCATTTTTCAATATCGCTATAGGCGTGTATCAACGGCCTCCGATATGGCTGGTGGAAGATGTCAATCTCCATCATTTTTCCTGCTAATGTCCAGTTTTGGCTAAGAAGTGCTGCAACCAATAGATTTGAAGTGGAAGAAGCTTGAATGGCTTCAGCATACGAGAATGTTGTTGGCAGTACTTCTCGTGCTACCTTCGTCAATAAAATTTCTTGCGGGATTACCGCTACTATTTCAAAGGACATATCAGAAAATGTTACCATATCCACTTCCCTTTGTTGATAGCAGCCGATTACCAGTCCGCCATACAAAGAAGCACCGGCATTATCAGGATGCCCCTCTAATTCAGTGGCAAGAAGCAGCTTTTCTTTTTTAGTCAATTTTAGCTTTCCGACACAGTCAGCGAGCTCAACACCAGCGACTATTGCCGCTGCACTTGAACCAAGTCCGCGTGCTAAAGGAATCTCACTCTCGATTTTCAGTTTACAGGGCTGCAAATCCCTTCCATATTTTCCTGCGGTTTGAATAGCGATTTGACAAATAAAATGGCTTTCATCCGTTGGAAGATCCCTTAAATCATCGGAAGTAGAATAGCATTCCCACTTATCACTTTCTTCTACCTCTACCTGCAAATACAAATCCAAAGCCACCCCCAGCGAATCAAAGCCGGGACCAAGATTTGCTGAACTTGCAGGTACTTTGATTACAAAGCGATTCTCTAGAGTCATCTTAGGACAACTCCTCTAATATGTTCAGTCACTGCACTTTCATCATTTGGCAATTGAATCAATTTCACTTGGCTATTCTGAATCGCAGTATCAGGGTCCTTCAAGCCATTCCCTGTTAGTACAGCCACTATTTTTGTACCTTTTTCAATTTTGCCATTTTGAATATTTTTATAAACTCCTGCAAGGGATGCACAGGATGCCGGTTCGGCAAAAATCCCTTCGCTTGAAGCAACTTTTTTATAAGCAAATAAAATTTCTTCGTCACTGACCTCATCAAACCTGCCATTTGATTCTTCTACTGCATTAACCGCTAAATTCCAGCTTGCAGGGTTTCCAATTCTTATAGCTGTTGCAATGGTTTCAGGATTTTCAAATACACGATTATGCACAAGAGCAGCGGCACCTGCTGCTTCAAAACCAAACATTCTTGGCAGCCCCGTTCCCTTTTTAGTTGCATATTCTTTAAAACCCTTCCAGTAAGCACTGATATTACCGGCATTTCCAACCGGAATAGCTAAAATATCAGGTGCAAAACCGAGCTGATCACAAACCTCAAAGGCAGCTGTTTTTTGCCCTTCTAAGCGAAAAGGATTGACGGAATTGACAAGGGTAATCGGCTCTTCTTCACTAATATTTCGAACCATTTGTAACGCTTGGTCGAAATTCCCTTTAATCGAAATAATTTCCGCCCCGTACATCATTGCCTGTGCCAGTTTTCCCATCGCTATTTTCCCTTCAGGAATGACGATGATACAACGTAAGCCGGCCCGAGCCGCATACGCTGCAGCGGCTGCAGAAGTATTTCCTGTTGACGCACAAATGACAGTCTTGCTTCCCTCTTCTACTGCTTTAGCTACAGCCATGACCATCCCGCGGTCCTTAAATGAACCTGTCGGATTGGCCCCTTCCATTTTTACGTAAAGCTCTACATCCCATTCCTTCGAAAGGCGGTCAAGCTTAATTAATGGGGTATTCCCTTCGTTTAACGTAAGGAGCGGTGTTTCTTGATTCACTGGTAAAAACTCTTTATATGCTTCTAATAATCCCGGCCATCTCATAATGATTTCCTCACCACCCGATAAGAACTTTTAATTTCCTTCACTGCTTGTAGATCATTTAATTCCGATAAAATATTTTCATAATTGGTTAATGATGATCGATGTGTAACTAAAACAATTTCTGATGTTTCATTTTTCTTGATAGGTAACTGAAGTATTTTTTCAAAGCTTACACCGTATTTAGCAAAGAGCGAGGTAATATCAGCAAAAACACCAACCTCATCCCGGACATGAATACGGAGGAAGTATTTAGAGTACTTTTCCGAGTCATCCTTTAATTGCTTTTGAAATTGCGGGGTAACAGCACTTCGGCCATTTACACCAAGTCTTAGGTTTTTAATGACTCCAACTAAATCGGAAACAACTGCTGTGGCAGTCGGCAGGCTTCCAGCACCGGGTCCATAAAACATCGTTTCTCCAACTGCTTCACCATAAACGTAAACAGCATTATATTCGTTTTGAACAGATGCAAGCGGATGATTATCAGATAAGAAAGTAGGCTGAACACTTACCTCGACTTTTTCTCCTTCACGATGAGCGAAACCGATGAGCTTCATTGTATAACCTAATTGTTTTCCATATTTTAGATCTTCTTCTGTAATAGTTGAAATCCCACTTACCTTTACATCGTCTAAATCAATATGCATCGAAAAACCTAATGTTGCTAAAATAGTCATTTTACGGGCCGCATCCAGCCCTTCAACGTCAGATGTCGGATCTGCTTCGGCAAATCCTAGTTCCTGAGCTTCTTTAAGAACCTCTTCATATGCCAACCCATCCTGGCTCATTTTTGTTAAGATATAGTTCGTTGTCCCATTGACAATTCCCATCATTTGCGTAATTCGATCAGAGGCAAGGCCATCGACTAAGCCTCTTAAAATCGGAATGCCGCCCGCAACACTTGCTTCATAAAACAAATCGCAGCCGTTTTCAGAAGCCACTCTCAACAATTCAGACCCGTGCAGAGCCATTAAATCTTTATTCGCCGTAACGACATGCTTTCCTTGACGGAGGGCGCTTAGCAAATATTCTTTTGTTTCAGAAACACCGCCCATTACCTCAATCACAACATCAATATCCGCATTATGAAGAATATCATCCGCATTAGAAGTTAATAGACCGGTGTCCACTTCGGCAGGTCTTGCTTTATGTAAATCTTGGACAAGAATTTTCTTTACAACAACAGGACATCCGATTTGGTGAATTAATTTATCTTGGTGATTTTCAATAATTTTTACCACACCGGAACCAACTGTTCCTAAACCTAACAATCCAATCGAAATTGCTTTCATGAGTTCCCCTCCTAAAATTGTCTTTTTCAAGCGTACAATTGTATTTATATAGTAGACATTATATGATTCTCTTTATTTTTTTACAATAGATATGTATTCATTAAATAATTATGTAATCGCTTACTACCGCATTGTTATTGGGCTATTATTATTCAAAAAAATTTTTTAATAATTAATTAAAAAAATAATTATATTTTGCCCTTTACAATATTAAAGGTATGCATGTAGAATATTCCGTATATTCCATCAAATACGAAAGTGACTTGGCACCTAAGCAAATTTCTTTCAAAGATTTTTGCAGTAAATTTCATATCAAAAGTGATGACGAAGACGGTAGTAAGAAAAGTCTTTAGAGAGCCGGTGGTTGCTGCAAACCGGTGTCCTTTCTTACCTTGCCCAGCCCTTCTGAACTGGCTAGCTAAAGAGCAATATGTAGGCTTGCCCGGAATGATCCGTTAAAATGTTGAGGCTGCTCTTATTTTTGCAGCAAAAGAGGGTGGCACCACGCGTTTATTCACGTCCCTCATAACAAGACGAATCTGTCTGTTATGAGGGGCGTTTTTATTTTTAGCAAAAGTGCCTTAGCCGGGGGCTTATGCAGCAGCTACAAATTTTTAGATTTTCATTTTATTAATCATTTAAAAGCACAGGAGGCTTGGATTAAACATGTATAAAGTACTTGTAACTGACGGAATTAGTGACACAGGTTTAAAAAGTTTAGTTGACCATCCCAATTTTACGGTGGATCGCCAGCCGACACTGCCGGAGGCGGAATTAAAAAAAATCATTGGAGATTATGATGCCCTTATCGTTCGCAGTCAAACCAAGGTAACGGAAGAATTACTCGAATCTGCCAATCAACTGCGAGTCATTGCAAGAGCAGGTGTTGGCGTAGATAATATAAACGTGAATGCTGCAACCCGAAAAGGGATTATTGTTATTAATGCACCAGGGGCCAACACCATTGCCGCTACGGAACATACATTAGCAATGATGCTTTCATTGGCTAGGAAAATTCCCCAGGCCCACCAAAAAACATTGACCGGTGAATGGGACCGCAACTCTTTTAAAGGCGTGGAATTGTACAAAAAAACCCTTGGCGTTATCGGAATGGGTAAGATTGGAACAGAAGTGGCGAAACGCGCAAAAAGCTTCGGAATGAATATTTTAGCATTCGACCCGTATTTAACAGAAGAAAGGGCAAAAAAACTAGGAATGACAAAAGCAAGTCTCGATTTAATTGCCCGTGAATCCGATTTTATTACGGTCCATACACCTTTAACAAAAGATACGAAAGGGCTGGTAAATGAAGAGTACTTACGTAAAACGAAAAAGGGTGTCCGGTTTGTAAACTGTGCCCGCGGCGGTATTATCGATGAGAAAGCATTGGTTAAAGCCATTCAATCAGGGCATGTTGCAGGTGCGGCTCTGGACGTTTTTGAAAAAGAACCGGTTGCTGATCCCGAATTGCTTCATAATCCGAATATTATAGTTACACCTCATCTTGGAGCTTCCACTGTTGAGGCACAGGAAAAGGTAGCTCAAGAGGTAAGTGCGGAAATTATTGAGATTTTCGAATCACAGTCGATTACCAATGCTGTTAATATGCCGCAAATGTCCGGCGAAGTGCAACAAAAAATGCAGCCCTATCTATTACTTGGCGAACAGATAGGACAGTTAGTCATCCAATTACTAAAAGAAGCACCATCAAAAATCGAAATCAACTATCACGGAGATTTGGTAGAAGAGGATACCGAACTATTAACACGTATCATGATTAAAGGAGTACTTTCCCATCATTTGAGTGACTCTGTTAATCTGATTAATGCCCTCCATCTTTTGAAGGAGCAGGGAGTTTCCTATAATGTCCAAAAAAATGCCACCAATAAAGGCTTTGCCAATTATATGGAACTTACTGTATCACAAGGTAACGAAACAGCTACTGTCGGGGCAACTGTCTTAAACGGCTATGGTGCAAGGATTGTCAAGATGAATCAATATCGGATCGATGTTAGGCCGGAAGAGCATCTTTTATACATTTTGCATCAAGATATGCCGGGTATGATTGGTAAGGTCGGTTCATTACTTGGGGATTATCAAATCAATATCGGTACGATGCAAGTGGGCAGAACAACAGTAGGCGGCCAAGCGGTCATGGTTTTAACGCTTGATAAAAAAGTAAATCCAGAGGTTATTCAATCACTTACATTAATTAATGGTTTAAACGAAGCACAATCTTTGGAATTATCTAATGTCGAAACGGTTGAAGCTGGACGGCAAGAGTTGCAGAAGGTTGAAAGTGTGAAATAATTTTAAGAGGGATTGCTGCGGCAATCCCTCTTCTTCTTTTAAAAAATTTCATTCAAGTCCAATACAGAATCTAATATATAATCAGCTTCATGCTTTTCAAAGTCAATTCTGGCATCTTTCCCTGAAAGGCCTGTTAACACAGCTGCGAATTTGCAGCCCAATTGTCTTGCTGCCAGCAAGTCCGCCAGAGAGTCCCCAACAATTAAAATCTCTTCACCATTTTCAATCGGTAATTCAATCCGTAAACAATGATCGTTCGAAGTGTTCTTACCGTAAAGTCCCTTGATGTAGGTAAATGGATGCGGCTTAGATAGTGATTTCTTTTCTGTTAATTCTTTTTCAGCATTCAGTACCTCATCTGCTGTCACAATATGATTTTCATCAAAATGCTTAAGCCAATCCAAATGGTGAAAAGGCTGAATCGTTTCCAGTGCCGGTCTTCCTGTGCCTACCCCAATCTTGAAACCGGAGTTTGTTAAAAATCGAAACAGCTCATCGATATCTTTTGAGGCAGCCAATGTTGTTTCGTTTGCTAAAAATCCCTTCTTACCTAGCTGCACAGATGGTCTGCCCGTAGAGGCTATAACGTTTTCATCGCCCACATACCATTCTTGAGAAACATGCTCACACACTGACCAGAGGGCATCATGCCCCTTGAATAGCGTCGTATCAACCCCGAGCTTTTCTTTTGCCAGTTCATTAAGATAGCAGAGCAATTCTTGCTTCGTCGCATCTGACCGCTCGAAATCCGGAACAAACGTTTCGAATTGGGTGGTCACATGATAGTGATTGAGCGTTTTCCCAATTTCGACTAATGCTTCTCTATCAATTGCGTTTTGCATCCATTTGGTAATTTTTTCAAATTCCACATCTTTAACTTGCGACAACAGGTGTATCAACTGGTAGCCGAATGTTAAATAGATCATATCCCAGTTGGCGTTTAACCCGCGTGATTTTTGAAACTTAAGGACAGTATCATGTTGAAAAACATTCTCTCTTATCGATTTAATCTCATCTTTAGTATAATCTGTCTTAAATTTATCGGGTGACAGTGCTAAGTAATTTTTACTTATTAGCATCTCCCAAACTGTCAATGCCGAGGCATCAAAATAATGCTCCTCGCTTAAAAGAACCCCATCAACGTCAAACAAGATCGTTTTAATCATTCCATCTTCCCTCGTTCCTTAATCTGCTTTTATACTGTATCGTACCACAGTGAACGATAGATTTTAAAGAAAAAATGATATAATCTTTGCTTCGCGACAAACCACTAAAATCAAAAGCCGTATGCTTTTAAATTCTAGCAACACGGCTTTTTTAAAAATTAATTTTCGTGATTGATGTATTGACTATAACTTATTCCCTCATAGATCATAAATCTTTCTCAAGCCCGAAACTGGCAGGTTCAGAGTTCCCTTGCAGAGCCTTATCACGAGGATAAACAGAAGAATAATAGTAAACAGCACCTAGTAACATTACACCTATGGCCAAGAGCGGGACGGAATAATTCATATACCAAGGTTGATCGGGAGAGCGTGGCCAGCAAAGATTGACAATGACGAATACCCCCCAGAGAAATGATAATAGATTCACAATCAACCCCCATTTTCCTAAATTCCAGGGGGAGGTGGTTGAATTCCATCCTCGACTTCGAGCGATAAGTGCACCAATGGATACACTTAAGTAAGCGAGATAGATTCCGACAACGCAAATGTTGACGATATAGGTCTCAGCTGAAGCGGAAAGGACTAATAGAATCGTAAATAACCCGCTAAATACAATGGCCGCCACTGGTGTATCATGTTTTTTTGACATTTTAGCCCATAGCTTGGAGCCGGGAATGTTGTTATCGCGGCCAAAGGAGAACAATAAGCGGGACACGGTGGCCTGAACAGCCGTGCCGCATACGAAAATAGCAATTAAGGCTAAGACGACAAACGCATTCGATACCCCTGTTCCCAGGTTCTTTTCTAGAATGTAAGTTAGAGGAACCGCAGCTTTCGTTGCCTCATCAAGGTTAGGAATAGCAAGCACGAACGCCCACAGAGCTAACCCACCAATGATAAAAGTCAAAAATAAAGAAGATGTAATGGCCTTCGGAACGACCCTACGGGGGTTAATTACTTCTTCTGCGAGACTACCTGCCGAATCAAAACCAAATAACACCCATGTGGAAGTAAGCATGGCTGCAAGGAATACTGGCAAATAGCTTCCTGTGCCAGCTGTTCCTGCCGTTTCAAACGTAAAGCTAAAGGGATGATGAACTCCAACAGCAAAAAGGGCAATGGCCAAAACAATCATGGCTACGATTTCAGCTATCATTCCAATATTATTAACAAGGGCAGTCAATTTCACGCTGAATGCGTTGATAAGGGTTTGAAGGATCACCATGACTGCAGTAATAATGACAAGTAACGTATGATTTTTCGCATCCAGTCCCATTAGCTCTGCTATATACGGCGCCCCCCCAAAATCGACGGAGGCGATAGTTGCAAGTAATGCGATCAAATAGATCCAACCAGAAAACCATGCATAGGTGTTTCCTACCAGGTGCTTCGTCCATTGATAAATAGAACCAGCGACCGGATAGTGAGAAGCGACCTCCCCCATCGTAAGTCCAACAAGCAGCTGACCTACGAATACAATAGGCCAACTCCAGATAAAAGCCGGGCCTCCAGTAGTTAAACCAAATCCAAACAAACTGAATATGCCTGTGGTTGCTGAAATAAAGGAAAACGAAATGGCAAAGTTGGAAAAAAAATTTAGATTTCTCTTTAACTCTTGTTTGTAACCTAGGCTCGCCAGATCCGCAACATCTTTGTCAATGGAATGTACCTCTTTAGACAAATGTATCAACTCCTCTATAAAGTAGAGCCTGACCTGGCCCAATTAATCTTTAATCCACCCCACTGGTTCCTTCTTCTTTTCTGGTTAAAACAAGAAATGTTTTATCTTCAATAAATACTTCGTTAGCTTCGACGTAATTCTTAGAATTTAGGGATTTAGCCACGATTAAAAAATTGTTGATAGTCGTTCGGAATTTGTTAATTTACTATTTACATTCGATAGCTGCCTCTTCAAACGGCCAAGCTGGAAGCTTCTTTCGAAGTGGTTTGTCCTCTCTATACCCAAGAGCATACTCAGCTTGCATAATTGTATGAATTTCCCTCGTTCCTTCATAAATAACCGGTGCCTTTGCATTACGTAAATACCGCTCGACAGGAAATTCATTTGAGAATCCATAGGCCCCATGAACTTGTACGGCATCGTTCGCAGCTTCAAAGGCGGCATCGCAAGAGATCCATTTTGCCAATGAGGTTTCTTGTGTGTTTCGTTTACCATTATTTTTTAACCACCCTGCTTTAAAAACTAGTAAACGAGAAATTTCAAGATTAGCTGACATTTTAGCAATCATTTGTTGCACGAGCTGATGCTTTCCGATTTCTTTTCCAAACGTTTTTCGTTCTTCGCAATACTTTACACTTGCCTCAAGCGACGCCATAATTGTTCCGCATGCTCCCGCTGCTACAGTGAAACGGCCATTGTCCAATGCTGACATGGCAATTTTAAATCCCTCGCCTTCAAACCCGAGCAAATTTTCAGCTGGAACTTTAACATTTTCTAAAAACACTTCACCAGTATTTCCGGCGCGGATTCCTAGCTTCCCTTTAATGGCTTTCGATGAAACCCCTACAAAGTTCCGCTCAACAATAAAACAGGAAATGCCATGTTGCTTCGCTCCTGGATTCGTTTTGGCAAAAATTAAGAAATGATCTGCTACATCACATAATGAAATCCACGTTTTTGAACCATTTAATAGATAGTATTCTCCCTCTTTTATAGCTGTAGTTTCCATAGCTGCCACATCAGAGCCGGCATTCGGTTCCGTCAACCCGAAGGCACCAATTTTTTCTCCGGCAGCTTGTGGAACAAGATATTTTTGCTTCTGTTCTTCAGTCCCCCATTGTAATAGAGTCATACTGTTTAAACCCGTATGAACAGAAACTGCTGTGCGGAAGGCGGTATCCCCTCGTTCTAACTCCTCACAAACGATTGCGAGTGTATTATAGTCCATTCCCACTCCGCCATATTCTTCCGGGATACATACCCCCATAAGCTGTAATTCGGCTAAGCGTTTCAAGATATTCTTTTCAAAATGTCCTTTCTCATCCCACACCTTAATAAAAGGTATGATTTCGCGATCCACAAACGTTCTAACTACTTTTCTCACGCTTTTTTGTTCTTCAGTTAATGAAAAATTCATTTTAACTTCCTCCTTATAAAATATGGTCCTGTTTCAATATTTCAATTTCAGATTTTGTGTAACCCAGCTTCATCAGAATTTCTTCAGAATGTTCACTATGCATTGGTGGATGACGATCGATTTTTACAGGTGTTTTTGAGAATTTCAAGGGTGATCCGACAAGTTTCAGGTCTGGAATGGTTGGATGATTTACATTCACAACCATTTCCCTCGATTTGGCTTGGCCCGACTCCATCGCTTCCTTCACATTGTAAATGGGCCCATTCGGGATGCCTGCTTCGTCTAGCAGCTGTTGCCATTCAGCTCTTGATTTCGTTTTAATCCTTGCTGAGATGATTTTAATAAGCTCTCTCTTATATTGCAGCCGTCCTGTATTAGTTGCATATTGCTCCGACAGCAGTTTCTCATCTTTCAGCAGGATTGCTAGATTTCGATATTGCCGGTCATTTCCCACAGCGACTATAAAATTCCCATCACTTGCCGTAAACACCTGATATGGCACGATATTCGGATGATCATTACCTAATCGTTCAGGAATATTCCCGGAACATAAATAGTTACTTGCTACATTCACCAAAGCTGCAAGCTGTGAATCAAATAATGAAATATCTATTTCCTGCCCCTCCCCCGTTGAATTTCGATACTGCAATGCTCCTAAAATACCAATACAAGTAAAAAGGCCTGTAAGAACATCTGCAATGGCAACCCCCACTTTTGTAGGCTGTGTTTCTTTTTCACCCGTAATGCTCATTAACCCTGACATTGCCTGGATGATATAATCATAGCCTGGCAGATGAGAGGAGGGGCCGTTAGTACCGAAACCACTGATTGAGGCAAGGATTATCCCTTCATTGATTTCCCTCATCTGCTCATAGCCAAAGCCTAATCTCTCAAGTGTCCCAGGCTTAAAATTCTGAACAACAACATCCGCATCCGTAATCAGCTGTTGCAAAATTTCTTTACCTTTTTGGGTTTTTAAGTTTAAGGTAATTCCCTGCTTATTTCGGTTTGCACAGAGATAGTAAGCACTTTCTCCCTCTAAAAAAGGAGGCCCCCATCCCCTTGTCTCATCACCGGAATCAACACTTTCAACTTTTATAACCTCTGCTCCCATATCACCTAAGATCATTGTGCAATATGGTCCTGCTAAAACACGGGATAAATCTATGACTTTAATTCCACGCAATGGGCCTGACAATGTTCATCCACTTCCTTTTAGAATTTAAAATGAAGGACAAAAGCGTGACAGTTTCCTCTGAAAAAAACCAGCAAAAACGATCAATGACAAATAAAGTCACTGGAGGTTTCACTGGCATTCATTTGTGTTTTTTCCTCTGGCAGGAGGATTAAACGAGTTCGGCAGTCACATCTTAGGGGTACAACCTAAAAGGGTATTTTATTAATTTTAATCTAAACCAATGGATATATATTTTACTTCTAAAAATTCTTCAATCCCGTAATGTCCGCCCTCTCTGCCAAGTCCGCTTTCTTTATAACCTCCGAATGGAACTTGAACAGCTGAAGGCAAGGCATCATTAAGCCCGATGATTCCATACTCTAACTGCTCTGTAATTCGAAAGGAACGACTTAAATTTTCTGTATAAACATAAGCAGCCAATCCGTAGCAGGAATCATTTGCCCTTTCAATCACTTCTTCTTCTGTTTTAAATGTCGAGATTGGTGCAAGAGGACCAAAAATTTCATCTTTCATACATTTCATATCGTCGTTAACATTGGTCAGTATGGTAGGAGCATAGAAATAGCCGTTTTCCACTGAAGGCTTCAGACCGCTATAAGTGACCTTTCCTCCCTTTTTCAGGGCATCATTGACCAGACCTTCTACTTTTTTATAAGCTGCTTTATCGATTAACGGTCCGATATCAGTTCCTTCTTCTAGGCCATCGCCGACTTTAAGCTTCTCTAGTTCCAGCTGAAAAAGTTGAATAAATTGCTCTGCAACTGTTTCTTGAACATAAACCCGATTTGTACAAATACATGTTTGACCGGCATTTCGAAATTTTGATTGAATAAGTCCAACTGCAGCTTTCTCTAAATTAGCATCTTCCATGACAATAAACGGTGCATTGCCTCCAAGCTCAAGTGAAACTTTTTTTACATTTTCAGCAGCACCTCTCATCAAGGTTTTTCCAACCTCTGTCGAACCAGTAAAAGTAATTTTTGTTACACGTGGATCCTTCAGCCACACGTCACCAATTTCAGAGGATCTTCCCGTTATTACATTTAACACACCGTTTGGGATTCCTGCTTTATGGGCAAGCTCTGCCATTTTCAAAGCAGTAAGCGGTGTTTGATTTGCAGGTTTTATAACGGCTGTACATCCTGCTGCAAGAGCAGGAGCTACTTTTCGGGTTATCATTGCCGCAGGGAAATTCCAAGGAGTGATCGCTGCAATCACTCCCACCGGTTCTTTTCTTACCAGAATTCGTTTATTAGGGTGCGAGGCTGGGATGGTTTCCCCATAAATCCTTTTTCCCTCTTCTGCGTACCAGGAGATAAACCCATTTGCATACTGGACCTCCCCTAACGCCTCTTTTAATGGTTTTCCTTGCTCAATCGTCATAATTTTGGCGATCTCATGTTTGCTTTCTTCAATTAAATAGAACCATTTCATCAAAAGCTGATATCGCTCATCAGCAGTTTTTTTCGACCAAGTTTTAAATGCTTTTGATGCTGAATCAACAGCCTGTTCAGCTTCATAGGCTCCACCTGTCGGAACAGCACCAATTACTTCATTAGTTGCAGGATTTATTATTTCCGTAAAAACCTCATAATCATTTCCAATCCATTTTCCATCAAGATACATTGGATAGATTTGATATTTTTGTTTTACAATATCCATTTCATTACCTCCTAACTGACACGGCAGGATCATTTACTAAGACGACTTCAATGGCTTCCTCAAGAATTTGTAACCCTTCCTCAAGTTGATCATCCGATATCGTTAATGGCATAAGAATTCGTATTACGTTACTAAAAAGTCCTGCGCTTAGTAAGATAAGACCTCGCTCACCTGCCGCTTTGACAATTTTAGCCACTGCCTCTTTATCAGGAGTTTTATCATATTTATTTTTTACAATTTCCATTGCACACATTGCACCTAAGCCGCGTACATCACCAATACTCTCGAATCGTTCTGCCAGAAGCCCCATTTTTTCTATTACTCTATCTCCCAATTTTTGTGCTCTGTCATTAAGGTTCTCACTTTCAATAATATCCAAAACTGTTAATGCTGCACGGCATCCAATCGGGCTTCCAGAGTAGGTGCCGCCAATTTCCCCTGCATCTGCTGCATTCATTACGTCCACCCTGCCAATTACACCACTTATAGGTACACCAGCACCCATTGATTTTGAAATCGTAATTAAATCAGGTACGACACCGAAATGATCAATCGCGAAATATTTCCCAGTCCGTGCAAATCCAGTTTGAATTTCATCTGCAATAAACAGAATTCCATGTTGACTGCAAATTTCCCTAACTCTTTGGACAAACGCGATATCTGGTACAATAAATCCGCCTTCCCCTTGAACTGGCTCCATCACAACAGCAGCAATCGTTTCAGGAGCCACTTCAGCAAGTAAAAACTGCTCAAACTGCTCGATGATCATGGCGCTATATTGCTGTTCGCTCATTCCTTCAGGGCGACGATAGACATACGGATAAGGCGCCTTGTAGACCTCTGGAGCGAATGGGCCAAATCCGTATTTATACGGCTTTACTTTACTTGTCATCGTCATCGTCATTAGCGTTCTACCGTGGAAGCCCCTAGTAAAAGACACGATTCCTTGGCGTTTTGTATATTTCCTTGCTATTTTTACAGCATTTTCAACAGCTTCTGCACCGCTGTTAAAGAAAGCTGCCTGTTTTTCGAAATTACCAGGAGCCAGCTTACAAAGTCTTTCTGCTAATTGAATGTAAGATTCATACATCATGACATTAAACCCTGTGTGAATAAATTGACTTGCCTGCTCCTGAAGTGCCCTTACGACTCTTGGATGCGAATGTCCAACATTAAGCGTTCCGATCGCACCCGCAAAATCGATATACGTATTACCATCAACATCTTCAACAAGAGCTCCCTGTGCTTTTTTCACAAAGGAATGGCAATTATTGCTGATTCCTCTCGGTACATACTTATTTCTTTGCTCCAACAGCTCCTTTGATCTTGGACCGGGTATCGATGTTTGGAGCTTAACATATTTCTTTTCCACTTTTCCTGCCCCCCAATATAGATTCATACCAACACTTTTTAATAATTCACTATTTATACTGACACTTGGGATAACACCTGTTTAAAGGTGCTGACTACTTTATCCACCTCTTCATAGCGGATAGTCAGTGAAGGCTCAATGCGAATTGTTTTCGAGTTGATCAATGTTCCTGCTACAAGTACGCCAAGGTCAAACATTCCTTTTGATACATCATAACCGATTTCATCTTTATGGAACTCAATACCAATCATTAACCCTTTTCCACGGATTTCAAGTACCTTATCCTCATGACCCTTTGCTGCTTTTTTCAATTCTTCAAGGAAATATTCTCCGACCTCTGCTGCTCTTTCTGGTAATTTTTCTTCAATCAATACGCCAATTGTTGCAATCGCAGCGGCACATGCCAATGGATTTCCACCGAAGGTTGTTGTATGCATAAATGGATTTTCGAACCAGCTCTTGAACACTTCTTCCTTAGCCACAATCGCACCAGCCGGCATCACACCGCCACCAAACGCTTTTGCGAGACAGATAATATCAGGAACCACCTCATATAAGTCTGCAGCAAACATTTTTCCTGTGCGTCCCATTCCAGTTTGTACTTCATCGAAAATTAACAAGGCACCAAATTGGTCGCAAAGCTCTCTGACTTCTTTTAAGTAGTTTTCAGGCGGAAGGATGATTCCCCCTTCACCTTGGATCGGTTCAAGAATAACGGCTGCCACATCTTCTCCGACAGAAGAGCATACCTCGAATGTTTTTCTCATCATATCAATATCGCCAAATGGTACATGGCGGAATCCAGGGATTAACGGAAGGAATGGTTTTCGGAACATTCCTTTTGCCGTTCCAGATAATGAACCAAGACTTTTCCCATGGAAAGCACGCGTTGTTGAAATAAATGTTGTCCGTTCACTGTACATTTTGGCCAGTTTTAATGCTGCTTCTACACTTTCTGTACCGCTGTTGGTAAAAAAGGCATATTTCAAATCGCCAGGGGTAATATCAGCCAAAATTTTTGCTAACATTGCACGAAGCGGGTCAAGAAGATCCTGACTATGCAGTGCCTGACGCTTTAATTGGTCAGTAACTGCTTTTACTACTTTTGGATTGCGGTGCCCCACATTATAAATGCCAAAACCTCCAAGGCAATCAATATACTCCTTACCGTTTACATCCTTAAAGCATGAACCATTGTCCGACCATTCTACTGCCGCAAATTGACCATCTTTTGTTACTGTTTTACGGTAAGAAAGAAATCCTGGGTTAACATGCTCGCGAAAGCCATCCACCGTTTCTTTTGTAATCCAACCAGCTTCTTCTTCGTTAATTTCCTCTTTTTCTATTAAACTTAAAACCTTATTAATGTAATCGCTCACATTTTTATTTTGTTCCTTTTTTAATTCACGGCTTAAATCGATACTCATAATAAAACTCCTCCTAAATTTTAGTTTGAAAACCAACCAATTGGTTCCACTTGCAAATTGATATTAATTTGTTTAATCTCCTGGAATTCCTCAAGGCCAAATGTTCCAAGACTTCGTCCAATGCCGCTTTGCTTATAACCACCCCACGGGGCCTCATTATAAGTAGGGTGATAGGAATTTATCCATGTAATGCCAGCACGGAGCTTTTTAATTACCCTTAATGCCTTTGCGCCATTATTGCTAAAAACACCACCTGCAAGACCATAAACCGTATTATTAGCAAGCTTCACCGCTTCACTTTCATCTTTGAATTTCTGAATGACAACGACAGGACCGAATATTTCCTCCTGAACAATTCTCATCTCTTGCTTCACATCTACGAAAACTGTTGGTTCAACAAAGTAACCCTTTTCTAATCCATTGCTAACGATTCGATTCCCACCGCAAGCAATCGTAGCCCCTTCCTGCTTTCCAATCTCAATATAGTGAAGGACCTTTTCAAGATGCTCCTGGCTGACAAGAGGCCCCATCTCTGAAGTAGAATCTTTTCCTGGTCCCACCTTAATTTGTTTTGCTCTTTCAACAAAGCGGGCTACAAATTTATCATAAATACTCTCTTCTACAAGGATTCTCGAACCAGCGGAACAAACCTGCCCAGCACCGGCGTAGATTCCAAATAGAGCATAATCGATAGCGGTTTCAAAATCAGAATCGGCAAAAATGATATTTGGTGATTTTCCGCCTAATTCCAGTGAAACCTTTTTCATTGTGTCTGCTGCAGTCTTCATAATATGTTTTCCTGTTTTAGTACCACCTGTAAAAGAAACCATGTCAACCTCAGGGTGGGAAGCTATTTCATGCCCGACCACTGGACCTGCTCCCAAAACCATATTCGCAACCCCTTTTGGAAGCCCCACTTCTTCAAAGATTTCAAATAGTTTTTTGGGAGTAACAGGTGTAACCTCTGACGGTTTAAATACAATTGTATTTCCGGCTGCTAATGCAGGAGCAATCTTCCATACACTCATTAATAGTGGATAATTCCAAGGAACAATCAGACCACAAACTCCAACCGGCTCACGTACGACCATGGCTTGCATTGGATCAGCTACATGATAGGTCTGGCCATCAGGCTTCGTGATAAGTCCTGCATAATAGCGGAAACAAGCGGCCGCATCTCCAACATCGAAGCCCGCTTCCCGTAATGTTTTACCGTTATCCATTGTTTCAAGCTGAGTCAATTCATCTGCATACTCGTCAATTTTGTCAGCAATTTTAAATAAATAGGAGGCTCTTTCTTGCGCGGATAAACCTGACCATACACCTTCTTCAAATGCTCTGCGGGCAGCATAAATAGCTTCTCTAGCATCAGCGACAGTCGCTTCAGGGGCATATGTAATCACTTCCCCATTAGCGGGATTTATTATCGGCCGTGTTTCTTGATTTTCTGATTCCTTCCACTTTCCATCAATAAACATCTTTAGGTTTCCAACTCGGTTTTTTATCTCGACCATTCGTTAATTCCTCCTTTATTACCCCTTTACTAACTAATATTGCAAGAACTGTGCCAACTCTTAATGAACCACAATATTGTAAATTTTTTATTGTTAAAGCTAAATTGTTATTCAATTTTGCATAAATCTATTACTTTATGCATAATGCTGATCCAAATTAAAAAAGCTGTTTCAGATTTGATTTCTGAAACAGCTTTTGATTAGTGGGTAGATAAGTTTTCTATATTTATGTTTTTTTCACTTAGAATCTTTTGATATTTTCTGCTAACGGAGGACTGACTTATTCCTAATGCTTTCGCAGCCTTTGTGGTCGTTTTATATTGGTTCATCGCCATGACAATCAGCTGTTCTTCTACTTGATCCATAGCCTCTTGCAGAGGAATCACCCTCGTAATTACTGGCTTCATTTTTTTATATTCATATCCGAATGATAAAAATTGACTTACAAACTCGGCATCTATTGCCTGTTCATCGGCCGAAACAACCAATCTTTCAATAATGTTTTGTAGTTCTCTAACGTTACCAGGCCAAGGGTAAAACTCAAGGACATTAATGGCATCAGGTGTTAGATGGTAATTCCGATCGTATCTTTCATTTAGCTGCTGAAGAAAATGAAAGGCCAGCAAGGAAATATCCTCTGTCCTTTCTCTTAAGGGCGGTATATGAAGAGGAATGACATTTAAGCGATAAAATAAATCCTCACGGAAGGTTCCCTCTTCCACCATTTTTTCTAACTTTTTATTAGTTGCTGCAATGATTTGAACATTAACCTTAATTGGAGTTGTACTTCCAACCGGTATTACTTCTTGTTCCTGAAGTACACGTAAAAGCTTTACTTGAAGATGCAAAGGCATTTCGCCAATTTCGTCTAGAAACAAAATTCCTTGATCAGCCTGTTTGAAGTACCCTTCTTTCCCATTTTTATCAGCACCGGTAAAAGAACCTTTTGCATATCCAAAAAGTTCACTTTCCAATAAATTTTCCGGAATTGCACCACAATTCAATTTAAGAAACTGTTTAGAGGATCGTTTTCCTAATTGATGAATTGCCTGTGCAATCACTTCTTTTCCTACTCCGGATTCTCCGTTAAGGAGGACTGTGGAAGAGAAATCAGCAATTTTCCTCGCCTGATTAATGATTTTTTCCATTTTTGGACTACAATAAATAAGCTTCTTTAAAAAGCGATCCTTACTTTTAAAATCATCTAATTCTTTCTTATATTGCTCCGATATTTTTTTCATTTCTTTAAGTTCGGTTTTTAGCCGCGTCGTTTCTGTTATATCTCTTGATGCAATGATAATACGGTCAAGCTGATTATTTTCATTAAACACGGGATTTCCGACGGCAAGGATTTTTCTTCCATTATTCGTTTCTTGAACAACGGAGACTTTTTTCTTACTTTCCATTACGAGCCTTGTTACGGAGGGAGTAAAAAGACCTTTATCTTCAAGCTCAAGAATATTTTTTCCAACAAGTTCCTTTAAATCAACCTTCCAGAAATCTTGAATGATATTTTCACTGAACCTGATTAATTCCCCTTTCGCATTCACAACAAGTATTTCATCGTAAATACTGGATAAAATGGCGTTCAAATCTTTATTTAAATCCTTAATATATTCAATTTCCATCGCCATTTCTTCCACCATCGGAAGGTCCTGTACGACGATAACAATTCCATCCACTTCATTATCATAGTTCAAAATAGGGCTATAATCGACCAGGACCCCCATTTCATTGGTAATTTCAAGATGGTTAAGGAGTGTTTTTCCTGTGGCAAATACGGTGTTTATTCGTTCGCCATTAAAAATAGTTTCTGCCGGAAAATTCAACACCTTATCACGGCTTGACTTAATCATTTTTAAACCAGCCTCGTTGCAATTAATGATTCGTCTTTCCTTATCCAATACAAAAATCCCCATTGGAATAGAAGTAAGGATGATTTTTAATAAATCCACACTTTTATTCTCCTGCTTAAAAAGCTCAGCCAGGACGTCTTCTCTTCGAATATAACCTGCCTGCTGGCCGTCCTCACCCCTAATAATCGCAAACGGTTCCCCAATAATTTGGAATAATATCGGTAAAGAAATATGCTCGCTAAGATGACAGATGCTTTCAATTGGTTCAGCTTGTTCAAGTAAGACCTCTATCGCGGAATTGTTTTTTTCCATTTTCTCTATTAAATGATTATTTAAAGTAACATATGCACATAATTTATCCTGTTTTTTTAAGAATAAAAAGGGTTCTTTTAGATTGTTTATGGTCGCTCTTAGAACTTCTTCGTTTCCATCAACTGCGACTGAAATGATGGGTTTAATTTTATCTTTTGCTACTGAAAACATATTTTACATCCCCCTTTAATCCTCATCTCTCTTATACTATCATTTAATACAGAATCTTTTAAATAAAAATAAAAATAAAATAAAAAGAGAAGATGCTGTTTCCATCTTCTCTTTTTAATGGAGGTTATTAATCGCTTCCTGTTACAAATATATCTTCTTTTATATAGGCAAGGACCATCCCGGGAATCACATCATCTCCTTCTTGCACCTCCAGAGATTCTACCTCCCCACTTACACCGGTTCGAATTATTTCTTGATTGCCTTCTTCTGTTTTAATCATAAATAAAGTTTCCCACTCATAAATTCTAGACTCACTATTTATCGAGATTTTTTCAACTTTCCCGTAAAATGGACTAACAACTACTCCAAAATACATTTATTTTCCCTCCCCATGTTACATGATTAATATTGCTCGTGAAAAGGTTGAGGTTGTAAAACAAGGCCAAAGAATTCTTGAAAATCAGGAATGTCCTCTGCTTCAATTCCTAATTTCGATGCCCAGTAATGATCTAAATGGGTATCATCCTGGCAAAGCAAAACCATTTTTCCACTTTGGATGGAGGTTACCATTGCCTTTCCAAAAAATTGCTCTGAGTATCCAATGGTTAAATCATAGCGATGGTTATTGGAAATAAGACAAAAATAATGCAAATTCTGACGTTCATTCTTTTCTGAAATAATTTCCAACTTCATTGAAAATTCCTCCTTTTTGTTATTAAAATAAAATTATGTTTAGTAAATTAGTAATCTAATATTTTAGCCATCCTCTTAGCCTAGAGGCTTCCGCTAACCTTTGAATACCTTCTATATAAGCAGCAATTTTCATGTTAACCCCATACCTTTTCGAGGTATCATAGACATTTAAAAAGCTTGAAGTTATTTTTTCTTTTAATCTTTCATCGACTGTATCCTCAGTCCAGTAATAGCCTTGATTGTTCTGGCACCACTCGAAATAAGAGACTATGACTCCGCCTGAATTAGCTAAAATATCAGGTACAACAAGAATCTCTCGCTCATCAAGAATAGTTAAGGCTTCTTTCGTTGTTGGCCCATTTGCCGCTTCAATGACAATATTACAATTAAGTTTAGATGCATTTTTTTTGTTGATTACACCAGAGATAGCCGCAGGAATTAAGACATCACATTCTTTTTCCAATAATTCCTGATTAGGGATTGATTGACTAAACTGATTGGAAACAATTCCAAAGGAATCCCTTTTATTTAGTAAGTACGGAATATCCAATCCATTTTCATCATATAAACCGCCAAGCAAGTCACTAATTCCGATTACTTTTGCTCCTAAATCATATAAATACTTTGCCAGGTAGCTTCCTACATTCCCAAAACCTTGAATAATCACTCTCAAATTCTCTAATGGAATATTCTTTAATTCACTGACCATTTGAAGAGTGTATAGAACACCTTTTGAAGTTGCCGTTTCCCTACCTTTTGATCCACCTAAAGCAATTGGTTTGCCCGTGATAAAACCAGGGGAATCGAATTCTCTAATATGATCGTACTCATCGAGCATCCATGCCATAATTTGCGAGTTGGTATACATATCAGGCGCCGGGATATCCTTTGTTGGGCCAACCATTTGACTAACTGCACGAACGTAGCCCCGGCTCAATCTTTCTAGTTCATTCGAACTCATTTGACGCGGGTCACAAACAATCCCGCCCTTTGCACCACCGTATGGAAGATCCGTAATTCCACATTTTAAGCTCATCCAGCCAGCCAAAGCTTTTACTTCTTCAGGAGTTACATCCGGATGAAATCGAATTCCACCTTTTGTCGGTCCTGGTGCGTCATTATGCTGAGCCCGGTATCCTTGGAAAATTCTTGTTTGCCCATTATCCATTTGAACCGGGATACTTACTTCTAAAAATCTCATTGGCTTCTTTAAGAATTCAAATACTTGTGGAGGATAGTTTAGGATGTTTACTGCTTCTTTTAATGTTTCTTGAAACTCAAGAAGTGAATTATCCTTTTCCTTTATCGATTCATCATTCTTTTTCATTCCCAAAGATTCAGCCGCCATTTTAACACCTCATTTTTTATTGTTAATGAATAATTAAGCAAGTTCCGTGCCAACTAAAAATAGCTGATTTTAATAACTTTTTTAAATAAAAGAATGTAAGCGCTATGAAAATATGACTTTATTATGCAGTTTTGAATAAAATGTATTTTTAAGTTGTTCGAAACAAAAGGTCAAAAAAAAACGCATTCCCCGAGAATGCGCTTTTCACTAATAAATTCTATTCCATTCGTATTTTTGGGCTTAACCTTCGACTTTGATCGACGGATCATGGACTTGTGTCGGAAAATCAGGATTCCAGCTTTCCAAACCATCCGTATAGAAACTGCTGCGATACTTTCTACGATAGTACATAAGTGGGAAAATCCCTATTACCAACGATCCAATTCCAACTAAATTAGTGACTAAATCTAGTTGTTTAATATCGTAGATTGCAATAAACCAAAGGAAAATACCTGCAGCAAGCGGCCAAACGATACGCATTAAAACATCTTTACCATCCCTAACCTTACGATAATACCATGCACAGGAAAAGCCAGTCAGACCATAGTAAAAGGCGATTTGCAGTCCGATGGCATTAATCGCATCTGTCATCAATGAATTGATTCCACTACTAAACGTAGAAAGCACAAATAAGACAAGGGCAACAATTCCTATGACAATACTTGATACCCATGGTGTTTTGAATTTCGGATGGAGCTCTCCAAATTTCTTGTTCATGACTTGGTCCCGCCCCATAGAAAAGAATGTCCGAGTCGATTGTAAAAGTGACGTTTCCAAAGTTGCGATTGTACTTATCATCACAGCTATAATCGCGATATCACCCCAAGGACGCGGGAAAATTAGATCCCCGATCACTGGGAGTAAATTTGTACTTGCCTTGTTTATTTGAACATTACTCATTCCCATTTGAAGCGTTACTTGCAACAATTCAAACAGCAGGAAAATACAAATCATACCATATACTCCGCCTTTTCCAGGAGCGTTATGGCGATCTGCAGTTTCCTCCGTCAAGTTCGCCGTTACATCCCATCCCCAGTAATAGAAAACAGCAACCAGAGAACCTGCGACAAAGGTACTAAAGCTAAATCCAGACGGTAAAAACCAACTCCATGAAAAATGATGAACAGGGTGTGCTGAAAATTTGATCAAAGCCCCAATCGTGATAATAATCAAAATCCCAATTTCAATAATAGTCATAATTTTCTGAAATTTAGCTGTAATCTCAACTCCAATCATTACTAAAATATTCATTGCGATAAACCAGAACGCACCTGCAATAGTCACAGCTAACACATTATTCGCTAACTTAGGTGCGATTAGGTCCAGTGTAACGGTCCCTGCAGGCAATGAGCCAGCAATCATAAAGAGAGTCGTTGAGATAAGCAGTGCCCATCCACTCATAAATCCAAGACTTGGGTTAATAGACCTGCCCACCCATGCATAACTTGCGCCCGAATCAGAACGCCAACGATTCAGATACATAAACGCAAAGGCTATCCCAAACATAACGATTGCAGCATATAAAAGGGATCCAGGCCCCATGAATCCCACCGCTGCAACTAATGAAGCAGTACTCGCAGATAACGAATAGACAGGGGCTGTTCCTCCAATCCCCAACATTACCGATTCCAATGAACTGATTGCATTTGCCTTGAGTCCTTTTGTTTCCGCCATAAACTAGTATCTGCCTCCCCTTTGACCTATTTTCTTTGATAAAATGCAATATAAGAAACTGGTGTAACCGTTTTCATTTGATTGTAAGTTCATCTGGATAAACTAAACTGCCCTTAAGGATATAAGTATTCTATAGGATCTCGGATCCCCCCTTATGGATTGCCTTTATGGACTTGTTTATTTCCCTATGCAACTGTGGCAATTGATTACCAATTGGCTGATTTACAACATTTCTTACTTCTTCCGATTCTCGCGAATTGGCAATTGATTTGCATGTGTGCGACTTTCGTCTTCCAATCACACCTCCTTTAGATCTTAACTTCCCTCACTTTTATTTATGCAATAATCATTCCAACCTGGATTCCGATGTTTTTTCATACGAATCAACCAAAATGGCTCTCTTATCAATGCAAATGTGAATAACATATGACAATTTGCATAGAAGCAGTAGCCGGAAATTACACGAGGCCATTAATATAGAAGAAGCTGATTATAATAAGCTTTTAATCATTTTTAAGTCCAAACCAAAAATTGGTCCAAATATTTAATATCCTTGGTTTCATCTTTTCAACACCATAATAAGATAATTCAATAAAAATCCCGTCAATTAAACAATAATAAGATATAATAAAATCATCAATGTTCCCCTTACGAATTTCTCCATTTTCCATGCCTTTATTGATAACTGTTCTTAAAATAGCGGACATCGCCTCTTCTGAAACCATAAACTGTTCATGCAATTGTTCCTTCAAGTTCTCTGGGGGGAAAAAGACTGCTCTGTTAAGAAAAGTAGATTGTTCCTCATAATCAATATAATATTGAAACGTTAAGTCAAGTATTTGAAATAACTGCTCTTTTGCATTTAAACCCTTTATATCTTCTATTAATTTTTCTACCTTATGTACGTGAAACCATAAAATATTCTCATAAATGGTAAAGAAGATTTCTTCTTTACTTTTAAAATGATTATAAATAGAAGGTTTTTGGATTCCAACTGCCTTTGCAATTTCAGACAAGCTGGTTCCTTCATATCCATTTTTAGCAAATAGCGCTAAAGCTGCCGCAATAATCTTATCTTTGGTCATATTTTTCCTCCGAGACTATGTTAAGTTATCTAAATTATAAACTTGTAATAGAGGGTAGTCTAAATTATGTATCTTATTTAATCAAAAAAAGCCCTGTTTTTTATACAGAAACAGAACTTTTTCCTTTTTTAATTTATTTTAGACAAGATCGATTGAGCAATTATTATTTTCTTTTACAATTTTCAATGTGGCCAAACTAGCGAATTCATGGACAAGCGTGGCTGCTAAAAGTGAAGTAATTTGAGTAGGATCATAGGATGGCAATACTTCCACTAAATCAAAGCCGATAAAATTAAAATCTGTTAAAGTGCGAATCATTTTTAAGGTTTCCATGCTATTGTATCCCCCGACCTCAAGTGTCCCTGTTCCCGGAGCACAGGAAGGATCGACAAAATCAATATCAAACGTTAAGAAACACGGCGTATCGCCAATCACCTCCTTCATTTTACGTAAAATACTCTCAAAACCACGTTCGTGTATATCAGGGGTTGTGATGACATTGTACCCTAAATCATAGCTTGCCTCTAAGTCTCCAGGATGATTCAGTGTCCCTCTTATTCCGATCTGAAATACCTTATTTGGGATTAATAACCCCTCTTCATATGCACGGATAAATGGAGAACCGTGCCAATATTTTTCATCATAATAAGTGTCCCATGTATCAGTATGGGAATCAAAATGAATCATCGCCACAGGCCCATATTTTTTACTTGCAGCACGAAGATTGGCTAAAGTAACGGAATGGTCACCCCCTAAACCAATGGGAATGATCTTTTTATCAATCAACCCAAACATGGCATCTTCAATCAATTTATAACTACGATGGATATTATGCGGAATGACAGATACATCCCCAATATCAATAGCATTGCTGACTTCAAAAGGATATACCTTATGAATCGGGTGGTATGGAAATAACGTCATCGATGCTTGACGAATGGCTTGCGGTGCAAAGCGGGCTCCCACACGAAAAGACGCCGCAGTATCAAAAGGCATTCCTACAATGGCTAATTTCGCATCTTCTCTAGAAGAAGGTAACCTCATAAATGTTCCCGTCGTACAAAACTCTGGCTTTACATCTGGGGATAGCGGATATTTCATTTTTTTCCTCTCCTCATTTTCACTAACTACCGATAGTTAGTTTTATATGGATTATATCTGTAACTAACAGAATAGTCAAACTATTATTTATAAATATTTTCAATATAGTAAGCTATTTTTCTCAAAAATTATTTAAATCTTTCTTAATCATCTAAAAAGCAGCAGATTTCATTTTTAGAGATCTGCTGCTTTTTGTTCTAATGATTATAAGGTTAATTCTCATTTATTTCGATTTCACTGCATATTCTCGAACCATTTCGAAGACAAGTTTTTGCGTCGGGATAATTCCCAGCCGAGCCAGTTCATTTATTCGTTTAGAGACTTCATTTATTTTATTCGTTGTAAACTATTATAATTAAGAAGCCCTATCCGCTTCTTCAAAAGCAAGATCGGCAATTTTGTGTTTAAAGAATTTGGTTTGGAAAAGCATATAGATAAACCCAATACCAGCCCAAACAAGACCCCCTATGAGTGCATCAGCATGTAAGTTAGACCACAAAATCCCCGTTGATCCTGCCCCAATTATAGGCATAATCAGGTAAGAGAAAATCTCTTTTACCGTTTTATATCTTTTTTGGCGGAACACGAAATAGGCAATGACAGATAAGTTGACGAAAGTAAAAGCAATCAACGCTCCAAAGTTGATAACGGAAGAAACTAACTCTAGGCTAGGAGCTATGGCAAGCAATGAGATAACTCCAACCAGGATTACATTAAATGCAGGTGTCCTGAATTTCGGATGAACATAACCGAACACCTTTCTTGGAAGTACACCATTTCGGCCCATTACGTACAAAAGCCGAGATACACTTGCGTGTGATGCAAGTCCGGAAGCAACTGTTGCAGCAAAAGCCCCTGCAAGGAAAATCAGTTTAAAGAGGGTTCCACCAACATACAATCCAATTTCAGGTAACGTGTCGTCGGTGTTTTTGAAATGTGAGACATCTGGAAATAGTGCTTGTGCGAAATAACCAGCAACGAAAAAGATGGCCCCGCCAATCAGGACTGTCAACATGATCGCCCTAGGCATCGTTTTTTGATCAATTGCCTCTTCGGCGTACATTGTTACGGCATCAAATCCAATAAAGGAGAAACAAACCACTGTTGCTCCTGTCAAAACAGGGCCGAGATGCACATTGGAATGGAAAAGTGGTTGTGTTGTGAAAATGGTACCTTGTCCCATCCCGTGGGAAAACTGAACAAAGGCAAGTACGATAAAGGCCACAATTAACACAATTTCAAAAACAACAAGGATTGAATTCAAATTTGATGTTTGCCCCATACTCCATGCATTAATTCCAGTGACGATGGCGACATAACCGACAACCCAAATCCACGCTGGTACCGAAGGAAATATGGATACCATGTAAATACGAATAATCAATGCATTAACCATGGGAAGAAGGATATAATCTAGTAATGCTGCCCAGCCGACAATGAATCCAAGATGCGGGTTCATTGTCTCTCTTGTATACGTATATGCCGATCCAGCGCTGGGAAATACCTGTACCATCTTCCCGTAACTAATGGCTGTAAACAGCATTACAGCCAAAGCTGTAATGTACGCGAGCGGGACAACACCATTTGTTCCTTTGGACACAATCCCAAATGTATCAAACACAATTGTAGGTGTCATATAGCCTAATCCAAGCCCTACGATTGCCCATAGGCCAAGTGAACGCTTAAGGGTAATATTCTCCAATTTGATCAACTCTCCTTTTGGTCCGCATTTTCTTTTTACTCAGCATTGAAAGCGATTTCAATTTGTTCTAAACATTTAAGAAATTCTAAATCTGTAATGGCTCACCCAATTTAATCGTTCATCACTCCTTCTCACATTTTAACTAAATAACTAACTATTTTAAATAGTTGCAATTTTCATACCAAACATTTTAATTAACATTTCAAGTGGATTTTTTTCTTCAATGGACCGTGGTACCTCGACTTCATTTATCAAATTTGCTGCCTTTTTTAGTTACATAAAGAGAGGAGCCTTAAATTTTATGAAATTTTGCATAACCTAATCTAATTTGCATAAATAGAAAATTCGTCCAGTTCACCTAATTCTAGGGCTATCTAAATTCACAAATATCAGAATCATAAAAATTCAACAAACAAAAAAAGCAGTGGATTCCGAAAAATTAGAATCCACTGCTTTTTTATCTATTTTTAATGACAATAATTAGCAAAGCTAAATTATTTCGCAAATCGATGATTTCCAATTGTGACTGTTACATGACGAGAAAATACCCACGAGCTTTTAGAGGTTTTAGGATTGTAGAAAAATAAAGAGCCATTTCCCTTTCCACTAAAAGCAATAGCTTCATTTACAGCTCTTTTAGAAGCAGCATCCGCCGGTTGATTTATTGTGCCATTTTCAACAGGTGTAAAAGCATAATGTCCATTTGCAATTTGATAGATAACGCTTTTAATACTTGATGGGAAGTCGGGACTTTTTACTCTATTCAAAATTACCGTCGCAACAGCAACTTTGCCGGCGTATGGTTCTCCTACTGCTTCCGCATGAACAAGTCGTGCCATTAAGTCTTTATCGGCTGCTGAAATCGGGGAGTTTGGAATTAGCATATTTTCCCCTGCATAAAGTGTCTTGCTTCGGTTTGCTTCCATTAAGCTTTTCAAGGGAACACCGAATCCTTTTGCGATTTTCCAATATGTTTCACCGTAATGTACTTTGTGAGTTACGGTTGCTGCTTCTGATTGATTAGTTAACGTAAATGCTGACATTGATACTATTAAACCTGCTGCTATAATAAGTTTTTTAATTTTTTTCATAAACATTACCTCCTAGTAGTTTCGCTCGTTTCTCTACTACTAAGGCTATCAGTTGTAATACTCTTATTCAGTACCCAAAAAATGGAAATGTATTTTCAGTTGTGATCAACCTCATTATAAAGGCTTTTCGCGAAAGATTGGAATTGATATCCTTTTCTATTTAATTTCCTAGTATTGGATTCAGTGGATATAAATGGTTCATTTCTTACATAATTTTCGGCAATGTAACATGAAAAAACTTTTAAATAAATCCATTATTTTTAATATATTTCAACCATTGTCCATTACAAAAGATAAAATAATACATACGTTGTAATGACAAGCAATAGGAGGTGATAATTATGTCTGATCATCATCATCATCACAATAACAACATGGCGATAGTCGTCGTTCTATTTGTTTTATTAATCATCGTGGGAACAGCTTTCATGGGTGGCATGTACTAATAGAAATTTCTATTTGAACTGCCCAACTATCCAGTTTCAGGGCATTTTTAAGCAGGAGCGGAAACCCTTTGGATCATCTGCTTCTTTTTTATGTTTTTAAGCTTCATAAATCTCAAGTTCATGGAGTTTCTTTTTAATAAATCGAAAGAGGATGATCAAAACAATCGCAGAAATCGGGTAAGTGGGAATCGAATAATACATCTTCCAGCCAGTATAGGTCAAAACATGATTTTTAAGACATAACCACTCAAAGAATAGTGAATATACGGTCCAAAACAGAATATACCATACGGTTTTTTTTCCATAAAGTTCCCACTTATCATAGGCATATAAAAAGAGTAAGGATGCACTAGGATACATAAATAAATGAAATAATGCAGCAGAAGCCTCATAGGTAGCATTATCGGAAAAATAATAAAGTTTGAAGGGAGTGGCAGCAAGAAAATAATCAATGGATGCAACAAATTCGATATTGAATACCCAAATAATAATAACCAAAACAGGCGGAAAGTACTTACGGATTAATAAAAACATAGAGAAAATAATAGTTGATGATATAATGATAAACCATTCATTCCAATCAAAGGTAAAATTCAAAAATTCAAGCCTCCTTTAAAAAGAAATTTACGAAAGAACCTCATAAATACAATTAAAAACAACAAAGCCACCAACCAAAAGGCGAATGACCACCATATCACCCAATGAACATGGATAAGTACACCTAATAAATTTGCTAGCCATTCCATCCCTACTAAAAGCAAAATAAAACCGATGATTAACAGTAGCTTTTTCGAAAGAGTACTTATGATAAGAAAAAAATGAAGAAAAGTAACCATCAATAAAGGAAAAAGCACGATGCGGTTAAGAAAATGTGCTAATTCAATACTAAACTTATCGGGAATAATTAAAGTTTTATAATTCATATAGCAAATTGCTGAAAAGTTTTGAAAAAGATAGGAACCGACCATCCAATAAACGAAGATTTCAAGGATATGAAAGCCTCTCTTTTTGTATTTAATAAAAAGAAATAGGGCGATAATATTCAAGGTGGCATAAAAGAACAGAACCATTTACTTATTACTCCCTCTGTTTTATTTTCCTTAGTGGAAAAACATATCCTTGAATTTTCTTCCTATCCTCTTATCTTGTTCAAATCTCTACCTTTTATAAACATAAACTTTTTAACTTTCATAATGTTTAAATTTGTCCTGCTACAATATTCCCTTTAAAAATAACAGCTTCTCGTTTTGGGGTTCTTGCAGCCGCCTCAGCTGAGGATGAAGCATTAATGAGGACAAGGCTTGCTTCATCACCTACAAGCGGCCATTTAACCTCTCCGTCCATGCCTAATGGAGTAGATCCTCCTATTGCCCATTTTAATGATTGTCCAAGAGAGCGCTCATCACTCCTTCGGTAAAGTTCACAATACCTCGTTACCTTTTCTAATAGATCGCCGTTTCCAAATGGTGCCCATGAATCATAATAACCATCGCAGCCCAAATAAACCTGTACACCTTTCTTATCAAGCAGTTCGATAGGCGGTAGTGATTTTGTAATTGGAATCGTTGACATAATTGACATTCCTAATTCCTTAAGTTTATCAGCAAGGCTCTCAGCCTGATTCTGTGGAACTTCTCCTAAGCAAAACGCATGGCTAACTGCAGTCCGGTTGTGCCATTTCGCTTCTTCCACCATTTCAGCAAGCTTTTCAATCGTATAAAATCCGACATGACCACCATCATGTAAATGAATATCCACATCTGCATTAAATTCAGTTGCTAAATTCATGACTTCAAAAAGTGATTTTTCAATATTACGGTCTATACCTGCCGGATCTAATCCCCCGACTATTTGGGCACCCGATCTCATAGCCTCTTTCATAAGAGGAATCACATTCTCTCTTAATAGACCATGCTGAGGGAATGCAACTATTTCATACGTTAATCGATCTGAGTATTCCTCAAGCGCTGCCTTTACACCCTCCAAATTTTTCAGCCCTATATACGGGTCGATATTTACATGTGTCCGGATATGTGTTGAACCATTCGACAGGATCATTTCAATGATTTTACTTGCCCTTTGCTTTGTTGTTGGCGCCAGCTTTTTTAGTTCCAATGCCTCTAAACGGAGACGCTCTTTAAGATTTTTAATTGGGATACAAGACTTCCATTTAAGGGAAAGATATGTTTTATCTAAATGATTGTGCATTTCTTTAAATGTCGGTACCGCCAAAAGCCCTTTTCCACCGACGGTTTTTTCTCCAGCCGGAATTACAAAACTATTATTCTGTTTATCAATTATCTTGCCATCCTGAATTTTCAAATGGAAAAGTTCAGTTTTTGTTTCATATACATCTTTTTCATCTTTTATATAGCCGGTTTCTAGCCGAACATTGGTTAACCAATATGGTACAGCCATTTCTTTTCCTCCTCACTATTTTGCAATTACAAATTTTTACTCTCCGCGTTTACTTTCAACTTTTTTACCTTTAAAAAATAAAGCTTCCACATTTGCCCGTCTTGCAACTGCTTCTGCCGAACATGTCGCATTCACAAGCATCATTGTTGCATCGTCTCCAACCTTCGGCCAAACACGTTCACCTTTTTCATTTAAGGGAGTAACTCCACCAGTAGCATGCTTTAAGGTTGATGATAATGAATATTCGTCAATCATGCGGAATCTTTCCGCTAAAATACTAAGCTTTTGAATCGTATTTCCTGTACCAAATGGCGACCAGTGATCGGTAATGCTGTCATGCCCAACTGAAACTTGTATACCCAATTTGTCTAGTGTAGGAATCGGAATCGTTGGCCGATTTACAGGTACAGTGGTAGTTACATCTATTTCCTGTTCCTTTAATATTTCTGCCATCTCAATCAGTTCTTCTCCCTGTAAATCGCCTAAAGCGATTCCATGGCTAATCGTCGTTTTCCCTTTTAATCCTGCTTCCTTCGTGTAATGAGCCATTCTTTCAAAGGTAAACGCGCCTAATGTATTGGGATCATGAAGATGAATATCTACCCCTGCATTTGCTTGAACTGCAATATCAAAAATCGTTTCAAGTGATTTTTCAATATTTCGGTCCACAGTGGCAGGATCCACACCTCCAACAAGTGTTGCACCATTTCGCATCGCATCACGAATTAATTGAACGGAATCACTTCTTAACAATCCGTGCTGTGGAAATGCTACGATTTCATATGTGAGAACATCTTTATATTTTTCTAGGGCATTAACAGTAGCCTCTAAATTTTTCAAACCAATGACTGGATCCACATTACAATGTGTTCGAATATGAGTGTGACCATTATGGAGAAACAGTTCAATCATCTTCTCAGCCCGCTCTTGTGCGGTTGGCAATAACTTAGGCAGAAGCTCCTTTTCTTCTTCTAATCGAGTAAAAATTCCTTTTGTGATTGGGGTGCAAGCCTTCCAAGGGCCTCCATAATAAGTTTTGTCAATGTGAATATGCATATCCCTTAATGATGGCAAAAGAATTCTCTCCTTCGCATCAACGTGATTCTCCTCAGGTTTAGGAGATTGATAACTGATGTCTGCAATTTTTCCTTCTGAGATTTTCAAATGACAAATTTCCGTCTCCGTTCCAGTAATTCGTCCATTTTCATTAATGAACCCTTTTTCTAAGCGGACATCCTTTATCCAGAATGCGTTCATTCATATCACTCCTATTTTTTAAATTCATTTTCTTATGATGAGTAAAGAGGCACTCATCAGATGTAAGTGCCTCTAAATAATTACTTAATTGTCACATCGTTAATCATTAAATAGCTTGCAGGATTTAACCAAAAGCCACTGACATTTTTACTATTGGCTGCAATGTGTTCATAATTACGGATTGGGACATAAACAGCATCGTCTAATTCGATTTTCATAGCTTTCTCATAAAGCTCTTTACGTTTTGCTTCATTTGTTTCCCTGCGTGCCTGTTCGATAAGTTTGTCCACTTCGGGATTACTATAATAGAAGGAATTTCCAGCAGGTCCTTGTGAAGCGGAATGGAATAGGTTGTATTGGTTATAATCCCCATCTCCCGTTGCATTGCCCCATCCACCAATGGCCATATCATGTTCGCCTTTTGCGAGCATGTCAACATAGGCACCATATTCCATAACCTGAACTTTCACATCAACCCCAATCCCTTTTAACTGAGATTGAATAACCTCGGCCATGTTAATACGCTCCTTACGATCGCTAGTTAACAAGGTTAACTTTAATCCTTTTTCATATCCTGCTTCCTTCAACAATTTTTTCGCTTCATTTAAATCATAATTATATGGCTTTACATTTTTGCTATACCCAAATACCTTTGGGCTCATTGCTGAATTTGCAAGCGTACCTACATTATTGTAAACACCCTTAATAATCGCTTCTCTCTCAATCGCATGGCTAATCGCCTTACGAACTCTAACATCATCAAATGGCTTTTTCTTTACATTAAAACCAACATATTCGACAGCTAATCCATCTGTACGATATAGTCCCATTGTTTTCGACGCTTCGATTCTATCAATCTCCGTGACCGGAACTTGATCATTAATTTGCGCCTCACCTGTTTCAATCATTGCTAAACGTGTAGCATCTTCAGGAACAACTTTAAAGACAACTCGGTCGATTTTTGCTTTTTTACCCCAGTATTTATCATTTTTCGTTAATGAAATTTCTTGGCCTGATTTCCAAGAATCAAATACAAATGGTCCCGTCCCAACAGGATGCTGAGCAAGTGATTGAGGGTTTTCCTTCAATGCTTTCGGACTTATGATACTTCCTTCACTGCTAGCTAAGATAGATAAGAGTGGTGCATACGGATATTTAAGCACTAACTGAACTGTATAATCATCGATAATTTTTACTTCATTAATCATTTCAAACTTTGCACGTGATGGTGATCCTGTTTTTGGATCTAATAATCGATCAAAGGTCGCTTTTACCGCCTCCGCATTAAACAGTGTGCCATCATGGAAAGTTATACCTTTTCTAAGCTTGAACTCCCATGTTGTATCATTAACCAATTTCCATGATTCAGCTAATAGCGGCTGAATATTCATGTCCTTATCTGGTACAACTAATGTTTCATAAACTTTTTGATAGACAATATTTGCTGATGGGATATCTGTAATAAAATGTGGATCCAGTTTTGTAGCATCGGAAAGACGAACAACTGTTAACGTCCCTCCTTCTTTTACTGCTCCAGGCTTATCTCCCGCCCCTTTTTCCGTGGTTGATTTCGTTGAGCATGCTTGTGTGAATAGTAGAACTAACCCTATTAAAACGAGTAATATCCCGTTTTTAAATGTTCGTTTTTTCTTTTCCATTTTCCTCTCCCCTTTTTGTAAGATTCCGACTATAAACGCTGAATTAATCTTTTACATCCCTCCTTATTGCTTATCTGAATTATAGAAGATGAATTATTAGAATATTTACAGAATATTTACATCTTTTTTTAATATTTTGACAACTAACTTGAAAAACATTTAACATTCCTGATAATTTTGATAATTTGAACATAATTCTTTTTATTGAAAGAAGAATAAGGCTAAGAAAGGAGGCACTCTGTGACACAACGTTTCTTATTATTTCATCCAATAAATAAAAAATTTCAGAGGGGGGAATTTCATGTCAGTAGAAGTAAAAACTGAACTTTCTGTTGCCTTGCCGCAAACAGTTACCTATCAAAAAACATCTAAATGGAGGGAATCTCTTTCCGTATTAATGGATAATAAAGCAGCTATGGCAGGAGCCTTCATCATTATCTTCTATCTATTTGTTGCCTTGTTTGCTCCCTTGCTTGCTCCTTATGATCCATACGCGGTCGAATTGACAAATAAACTTTTACCGCCCTCATTGGTTCACTGGATGGGGACAGATGATAAAGGAAGAGATATATTAAGTAGAATAATTTTTGGTACTCGATTATCTATAGGAGTTGGCTTCGCCGCGGTTTTATTTGGCGCCATTTTTGGAATAATATTTGGACTCATTGCGGGTTTTTACGGGAAATGGGTCGATTCTATTATTATGCGTATCATGGACATAATGCTAGCATTCCCAGGAATCCTATTAGCGCTAGCGATCATTAGTGCCCTTGGTCCGAGTTTAATAAACGTTACAATCGCCGTTGGAGTTTTCTCGATACCCCTATTCGCAAGAATTGTTCGAGGTTCAACATTAGAGGTGAAGCGCCTGGAGTATATCGATGCGATCCGTTCCCTAGGTGCAAATGATTTTACAATCATTAGCAAACATATTTTTCCGAATATTTTGTCACCCATTATTATCCAAGGAACTTTGAGGCTTGCAACAGCGATTCTTTCTGCCGCAGGCTTATCTTTCTTAGGACTTGGTGCACAACCACCTTCACCTGAATGGGGAACAATGCTCAGTAACGGCAGAGATTTCATCTTTTCAGCGCCTTTTATGGCCCTATTCCCAGGCTTAGCTATTTCTATTCTTGTACTTGGCTTTAATATTTTGGGAGATGGATTACGTGATGCATTTGATCCACGCATGAAGAAATAATCAATCGTTTATAAGGAGGCTAACATATCAATGCTAATCTTTATTATCCGCCGGCTGTTACAGACGATTCCAGTAATAATTGGAGTAACCTTTGTTGTCTTTTTTATTATGCACCTAGTCCCAGGGGACCCTGCAGTTTTGCTAGCAGGTGAGGGTGCCTCTAAAGACACTATCAATGGAATACGTGAATCATTGGGTTTAAACCGTCCTTTATATATTCAATATTTCGATTACTTATTAAGTATTTTCCAAGGTGACCTTGGAGTTTCCTTAAAAAACAGCCAGCCAGTATTGAACGAAATATTAGTAAGACTTCCAATTACAATGGAGCTCGCCTTTTATAGTATTATAATCACCATTGTTCTCGGAATGTTAGCTGGTATCATTTCTGCTGTTAAACAATATACACTGACAGATGTTAGTGTAATGATAGTTGCTTTACTAGGCATATCATTACCAAGCTTTTGGTTAGGTTTGATGCTCATGTATTTCTTTTCTGTTAAACTACAAATTTTACCTGTTGCAGGTTGGGAAAGCTGGCAAAATATTATCCTACCAGCTATTACTCTAGGAGCAAGTGGGGCAGCCATCGTCGCAAGGATGACAAGATCAAGTATGCTAGAGGTTATCCGCCAAGATTATGTCCGGACTGCTCGTGCAAAAGGATTGCGTGAACGAGTTATTATTTATAAACACGCATTAAGAAATGCGTTAATTCCAGTTATCACTGTTGTTGGTTTACAATTCGGTGCATTACTTGGAGGAACAGTCCTGGTCGAATCCATTTTTGCCATTAATGGGTTGGGGAGAATGATTGTTGATGCAATAAGAATGAGAGATTTACCAATGGTGCAGGGCGGGGTCCTATTTGCATCCCTTATCTTTGTAATCGTAAATTTATTTGTTGATATATTCTATCGATTCTTTAATAAACGGATTGAATTAAATTAAAAGGTGGTGATTTATCTTGCTTGAAAAAAAAGAACCTATTTTAGAAGTTAAAGGGCTTAAAACCCATTTCCATACAAAACGAGGAATCAGCAAAGCAGTTGACGGGATTGATTTTACACTCCACAAAGGAGAAACATTGGGGATCGTTGGAGAATCAGGTTGTGGAAAAAGTATGACGTCCCTTTCCATCCTGCGTCTTATTCCTTCTCCTCCAGGAAAAATTGCTGATGGATCCATCCTTTATAAAGAAAAAGATTTAGTAACCCTGCCAGAGTCAGAAATGCGAAAGATTCGCGGTAACGACATTTCGATGATTTTCCAGGAACCAATGACATCGCTTAATCCGGTCATTAGTGTTGGCGAACAAATTGCCGAAGCGGTTAGGATGCATCAAAAAATGGGAAAAAAGGATGCATGGAACAAAGCGGTTGAAATGCTTAGAATAGTCGGGATTCCTTCCCCTGAAAAACGTGCAAAACAAGAGCCGTTTCAGCTAAGCGGGGGGATGCGTCAGCGGGTAATGATCGCGATGGCACTCGCCTGTACACCAGAAGTATTAATAGCCGACGAACCTACCACAGCATTGGATGTGACCATTCAAGCGCAAATTTTAGAGTTGATCAAGGACCTCCAAAACAAGCTGGGGATGGGTGTTATCATGATCACTCACGATTTAGGCGTTGTTGCAGAAACATGCGATATGGTTGCAGTTATGTATGCTGGGAAAATCGTCGAATATGCGTCGACGGAAAAGATTTTTTCCAATCCACATCACCCGTATACACAGGGATTGCTAGACTCCTTACCAAAAATTCATGAGGACCGGGAAGAATTACAGACGATTGAGGGGACAGTGCCAAGTCCATACAACATGCCGGAAGGATGCCGTTTTGCATCACGCTGTCCATATCAACAGCCAATCTGTGCAACACAGCAGCCAGAGTTGATTGAACAAGATGACAACGTGAAGGTTCGATGCTGGAAATATACAGACCAATGGACAGATCAACCCCAGATAGAGGAGGTGGTTTAAATGGAAATAGCTATAGATAAAAAAGTTCTTTTACAAGTGGAACATTTAAAACAATACTTTCCTGTTAAAACAGACTCATTGTTTAAACCTAAAGCATATGTAAAAGCTGTTGACGATGTTTCCTTTCACCTGTATGAAGGTGAAACTTTAAGCATTGTTGGCGAATCCGGATGCGGCAAATCGACAACGGGAAGAGCCATCCTAAGGCTAGATGAACCAACAGACGGAAAGGTTTACTTTGACGATCAAAACATCTTAGAATTGAATAGGAACCAAATGCGTAAATTGCGCGGCGACCTGCAGGTTATTTTCCAAGATCCGTTTGCATCACTTAATCCGCGCCAAACGATTAAGCAAATATTAAATGAGGCGATGGCGATTCAACAAGTCGTCCCAAAACCAAAAAGAATGGAGCGGATGCTTGAGTTACTTGGTTATGTAGGATTACCTTCTGAGGCTTTGGATCGGTACCCACATGAATTCAGCGGCGGGCAGCGCCAGCGGATTGGTATAGCGAGAGCCCTTGCTGTTAATCCTAAATTAATTATTTGCGATGAGGCGGTTTCTGCATTAGACGTTTCCATCCAAGCGCAAATTCTTAATTTGTTAAAAAAGCTGCAGAAGCAATTCCAGCTGACATTTTTATTCATTTCTCATGATTTAAGTGTGGTCAGACATATTTCGGATCGAGTAATGGTTATGTATCTAGGGAAAGTAGTAGAAATAGCCGAGAAAAAGGATTTATTCGATTCACCGATGCATCCTTACACAAACGCATTATTATCTGCTATTCCTGTCCCAAATCCTGAGGTGAAAAAGGAGAGAATATTATTAAAGGGAGACGTTCCATCCCCGATTGATCCTCCATCAGGCTGCCGTTTTCACACTCGGTGCCCTTTTGCTGCAGAGAAATGTAAAACGGAGGAACCAACACTTCGAGAAATCAAAAAAAATCATTTCGTTAGCTGTCATTTCGCTGGGAATCTTCAGAACTAAGGAGAGTCTAATCTATTTGCAATAAGTTTTTAATTTTATTAAATAATAGTAAAATTAAAAAAGAGGGTTCATACTCTCTTTTTTGTTATTTATCCAAAGGAGAATTTTATAAATGCTTACACTTGATGCTTTCTCCATTTACATCATGCTTTGCATTTTAGCCCCTTTATTAGGTGCATTTACATTGCTTTTTTTGATTATTTTTGAAAAACGGATTGACCTCCTAGAAAAACAAACAAGGGAAATCGCTCTCGAAAGAGAATTACAAACGGCTCTATATAACCAATTAAATCAAGAAATACAACCTCATTTCTTTTTTAATACCTTGAATTCAATTTTAAGTTTAGCAAGACTCGATCGAAAGACTGAATTAATCAACTCGATTGAAACCCTTTCAAAATTGCTAAAATTTAAATATCAAAAAAACGAATCAATCATAACAATTGAAGAAGAATTAACATATACAGGGCATTATCTTGAAATTCAAAAGATTCGTTTTAGGGACAGGCTAAATTATCAAATATCAATCGAGCCCAATGTAAAACAAGCCGTCATCATCCCTTTTATGATTCAAACCTTTGTTGAGAATGCCTTTAAACATGCTTTCGAGAAAGTTCCCGGAGAGGCTATTTTAAAAATCAATATTGTCAAAAAAGAGCAGGATGTCCATGTGTCCGTTTGGAATAACTCCACAAACCTTGTTCAACAATTTCAGCAGAGCGTTGGTGGACTAGGGATAAACAATATCGAAAAAAGATTGAAATTGTTGTTTCCAAATAAGCACACAGCTATTCAGTTATCTAACACTGGGGATGGTACAATCGTTTTCGCCATATTCCCTTTCATAAGCCAGGCAAAGAAGTAAAGAAAGGAGGTCAAAGCGATGAATATTTTACTAGTAGATGATGAGCTGTTGGAATTAGAGCAATTGGAATATTTAATTAGTAAAAGGTTCCCAGTATGGACCATATTCAAAGCACAGGATGCGTCACAAGCCATCAACGTAATCAATAAAAACCATATTACACTTGCCTTTCTAGATATTCATCTTCCAGGGAAAAATGGATTGGAATTAGCAGAAGAATTATCTCGTTCACATAAGATGGATATTATTATCGTAACAGCCTTTCAAGATTTTGAATATGCCCGGACATCCATTCGGCTGGGGGTTGTAGATTATATTACAAAGCCTGTCATTGAGGATGAACTAAGTAAAATTCTAACAAGATACGAGCGAATCGGCAATTATTCTGAGCAAATTTATCAGGCAATTCAAGTTATTCAAAAAGAATATAACGAGAAAATTACCTTAAATTATTTAGCTTCAAAAATCCATATTAACCCTGCTTATTTAAGTCGTAAGTTTCAAGAAGAAGTTGGAATGGGTTTTTCAGAATATTTAAATGAGATTCGTTTAGAAGCTGCAAAGAAAATGTTAATTGAATTCCCAGATATGAGCATAAACGGGGTATCGGAAAAATGCGGCTTTAATAGCCAACATTATTTTAGCCAAATGTTTCGGAAAATGACCGGGAAATCACCACGTGATTATCGTTTAAAGGAGACTCAACTTTGAGTAAAGCAAACTATCATTTTTATGTAACTGGGGCAATCCAATTAGGAGTGGGATATGGAGTTGTCAGCCTAATAGCACGATGGATAACAGGGAATACAATCTTGTCCTCACCAGAAACCCTTATGAAATACGGACTCACTGGAGGAATTGGTTATTCTTTAATGGGATCCTTAGCACTTATTTTGTTCGGATTATTAGTGAAAAGAATACGAGTAGTCTATGTAGAACATCAAACTATTGGTGATGTACTTCGGTCAAAGCTCTCTCCAATCGGTTACTGGTATATGATTTCTATTTTATTAATCACAAGCCTCTACTCTCTCTTTATCCAAGCAATGGGTGCCGGGATTCTTTTGCATCTTATATTCCCTATTCCCGTTTTTTACGGTCTGTTTATCTTTTTATTCATTTGCTTTTTTATTAGTGGTATTGGGGGCATGCAATGGCTTCACCGATTAGCAGGCGTGAATGTAACCCTTATTTTTGGAGCAGTGATTGTCATTCCTGTTTATTTTTTTATTCAAGAAGGTGTTTATCCTGTCTATGATGGGATAAAGCTGTATCATCCGTATTTGTTATTTTATAAAAATCAAGAAGCGATTTGGTTTATTTTCACAGCTGTATTAATAGGATTCGGACAGGTTTTAATCGATTGTACAACCTGGCAGAGGGTTTTTATTATTCAAAAAGAAAAAGTTCGAATGACGTTTACACTCGCAGGGGTAATCTGGTCAACCATTCCACTCGCAATAACCACACTTGTGTTGATTGTTCTTTTCGGACATGGTTATAAAAATATCTATACTTTACTGTTCCAGTTGGTTGATAAAATCCAATCAAGTTTACTAATCGTCCTGTTTGTGCTATTTTGTTTTAGCGCCATATCCTCTGCCATTAGTTCTGAGCTGCATGCAACTACGGTTTTAATCGTTAGAAATATTATTGAACTTTTCCGTAAGCAATCGGAAAACGAAAAATGGAAATGGACCTACTTGATTACAGGCATAACTTGCCTCATCTTGCTAGTAATTGTCAGCATCCTGTCTCCTATTCCAATTGATTTGTTGTTTTTCTTTGGAAATATTTATTCATCGATAATAATTCCAATGCTATATATTGTACTCAGTAGACGCCCCCTTCCTGCCATCATTCCATTTGCTTCCTTGTGCGGCTTGCTTGGAGGGTCTCTCTTGATACCAATCGTAGGAAACATGCAATCGATTTGGATTAGTTTTACTATTTCCGGATTACTATGTTTTTTCTATTATCTGTACGAAACTATGTATATCAAAAAAAATTACAAATAATATTAAAAAATCACTTCGATTTACATTCGAATGAAAGGAGTGCAAAGATTTTTAGCACTCCTTATATATAGGCTAAAAGGGCTTATCCAAAATTGGATCTCCCTTTTTGCTCTAATATCCTTATTTAATTGAAACGTCATTGATTTCTAAATAACCTGACGGACTAATTGAGAAACCTTTCACATTTTTTGCAACTGCAGCTACATTTTCAATCACTCTTACTGGAATATATGGTGCATCTTTCATTTCCAATGCTTGTGCCTCAGCATAAAGAGTAATACGCTTTTGTTCATCTTTTTCTCTTCGGGCTGCATCTATTAAACCATCAACTTGTTTATTACTATAAAAGAATGTATTACCTGCTGGTCCCTGCGAAGCTGTATGGAATAGATTGTACTGGTTATAATCAGCATCGCCGGTAGCGTTTCTCCAGCTAAGGATAAACATCTCCGAATCACCCTTATTTACCTGCTGAACAAATGTACCATATTCCATTACCCTTACATTTACTTTTATTCCGATACCCTTTAATTGTGATTGCACTACTTCTGCAAGATTTACTCTTTCTTTGCTATCCATTGTTAGTAGTGTCGTTTCAAATCCATTTGGATAACCTGCTTCAGCTAATAATTTCTTCGCTTCATTAAGATTATAATCATAGGCTTTCAAATCAGGGCTGTATCCAAAAACCTTTGACCCCATTAAAGAATTAGCTTTTTTTCCCACATTATTATATACACCTTTAATGATGGAATCCATTTCAATAGCATGAGCGATCGCTTTCCGAACTCGAACATCATTAAACGGTTTTTTTGTTACATTAAAACCAATATATTCTGTACCGTATCCTTCACTACGGTAGACTTCCGAGTTAGATGAAGCTTCTACAGTATCCATCATTGTCACTGAAAGTGGTTCAGCAATTTGAGCTTCACCTGTTTCAAGCATCGATACTCTTGTTGTTTCTTCCGGAACAACCTTAAATACAACTTTATCTACCTTTGCTTTTTCTCCCCAATAATTCTCGTTTTTAACTAATACAATTTCTTTACCAGGTGACCAGGACTTAAAAACAAAAGGGCCGGTTCCATCTGGTACTTGAATAATTTTTTTACCGTATTTCTCAATCGCTTTAGGACTAATAATATCGCCTTCATGATTGGCTAGAATGGATAGTAATGGTGAAAAGGGCTCCTTTAAAACGAATTGGACTGTATAATCATCGATTACTTTCACTTCTTTTACCATTTTAAATACAACTGCTCTAGGTGAAGCTACTTTCGGATCTAGCAGTCTATCAAATGTCGCTTTTACAGCATTTGCATTAAAAGATGTTCCATCATGGAATTTGACGTCTTTTCTAAGATAAAATTCCCATGTAGTATCATCCAACTGCTTCCACCTTTCTGCTAACAATGGCTGTATTTCGGAATTTTTATCTCGCCCTACCAGCCCCTCATAAATTTTACGATGGGTAACACTTGCTGCATTGATAGTTGACATAAACTGATGGTCTAGATTTTCAGCATCTGACAACCGCGCAATAACTAAGGTACCCCCTTCCTTTGATGCTTTGCTCGTTTCATTACCTTTTGTGCTTACATTCTTATTTGTAGAACAGCCGGTAATAATGATCGCCATCAGCATAACGAGAAAAAATCTTCCTATTCCCTGTTTTACTTTCATAGACTCTACCCCCACCTTTTTATTTTGTTGGCGTTTTTCTAATTATAGGAAATATTCTGACTTTTTTATTTCGAAAATCTTTACTATATTTTTCACTTTTTTTACTTCTTTGAAAAAATATTTGTTTTTCTGCTCAGATTGAATCCACAATCTTAAAAGAAGGCTGAAACAATTCCTGCTCCGGAAGCTGTTGATAATCTCTTTCCAAATATCCTTTTCTCATTTTGTCAAAATATTTTTGTCCCTTGCCTTTGATTTCGTCTAAATCTAGATTCGGAATTCTTTGGTCCTTCATTACGATTCTGCCATTAATGATGGATAATTTAACATCCCTTCCAGTACCACTTACAAACATCGTGCGAATCGGGTCATCTAATACTAGTACAAAGGCCAATTCGTTTGAATTGGACCTTTATTTATTCGCTCACTTTTTAACCGCAAAAGGTGATTAAGTCGGCAATGTTATGCCCTGAGAAACTAATCCTTTACGCACCTAACCTATGACTTTTGCTGAAGAACTGCCTCAATTAACACAATTTCATTTGTCAAACCCACGGCTTCAGATAGCATGGCTTCAAATTCAACTATGTCTTTTGGCTTCATTCCCTTTACACCAAAACTTTTTGCTAATGTAATAAAATCAGGATTCGTAAAAGTAACCCCATAGCTTTCACCAAATTCTTTCTTCATCATTTCGTCTTCTATTTTTAACATCGAATCATTTAAAAGAATAATGATAAACGAAAGACCTAAGCGCTTTGCTGTCTCGAGTTCAGCAAAAGTCATTAAGGCTCCACCATCACCTGTTATACATATTACTGTTTTTTCAGGAGAGGCCAGTTTTGCCCCAATGGCACCTGGAATGGAGATACCCATTGATGCTAAACCATTTGAGATGATTAGCTGATTGGCGTGCTTTGGTTGATAGGTTCTGGCAATCGACACTTTATGTGATCCCACATCTGCTATCACTAACGTTCGGTCTGATTGGACCCTTTCAACAACGTGCAATATTTTCTCTATTGTTAAAGAGGAGTCGACATTCGGCTCTTCGTTAATTGAAAAAGCTGCCTCTATGCGCTTTTTTAGATCACCGGAAGGCAACCAAGGCTTTGAAGTGATTTCTGATGTGACGAATAATTGCAATGTTTCCTTCAAATTCCCTACTAGTTCTGCTTTGACTGGATACCCTTCATTCACTTCAGCTGGTAAATTATCGATATGAAGGACAGGTACTTTTTTTCTGTTCCACTCGGACGGGAGCTTCTCTACAAAATCAAAGCCTATGACCACAAGCAAATCCGATTCTTCGATACCTCGAAGAACATAATCTTTTTCGTTAAAACCAAAGGTATAGTAGTTTTGCGGCTGGTCCTTTGCTAAAATCCCCTTAGCCATGAAGCTATGTGTGACTGGACAGGCTAGTTGATCAAGAAAAGTCTGTACTTCCTTTACAGCCTCCTGTCTAACAACCCCGTTTCCGACGATAATGAAAGGCTGTTTACTCTCATTAAGGAATTTAACCGCAAGTTCCAGCGATTCTTTTGCTGGCACACTTTTAGGTAAAGTTGATAGGGGTAATACCTTTGTTGTTACATTATCGACAGCGATATTTTCGGGTATTTCGATAACGACTGCCCCTGGTTTTTCTCCCATTGCTATTTTAAATGATTTTCTAATGATTTCAGGGATGGCGTTGGCATCTTTTAATTGTACCGCCCATTTTGTCGCAGGTTCATAAACCTTGGAGATATCAATATATTGATGGGCATTTTGATGTTGACTTTCCAGACTCTTTTGTCCGGTTAAAGCGATTACGGGTGAATGATCCAAATTGGCACTGGATATCCCCGTTAACAGATTCGCAGCTCCTGGACCAAGCGTGGCGAGACATACACCTGGTTTTCCAGACACACGCCCATAAACATCCGCAATAAAAGCTGCCCCTTGTTCATGCCGCACTGGTATGTACGTTATTTTCTCTGACCTGGATAAAGAATCAGCCAGATCAATGACTTCCTTTCCAATAATCCCAAAAATATATTCCACACCTTCATTTTCTAAACAGCTTACAATTACATCAGATGCTTTCATGCTGACCTCCAAAAATTTTATTCGCTATCTCCTATTCTTTACAAAATTTTAAAAAGGCCTTCTAACATAACAAAAAATTTCAGGAATAAAATGAAGGGAAAGTCTGTTTTAAAGGAGGGGAAAAACATGGTGAATCAAAATTTTTCCAGCATGGATACCAACAATCAAATGTTAATTGCCCCTGAAACTTTTGCGGCACCGCCTGAATCATTAACCGAACAACTGTTTATCGAGAGATCTTTGGTTGAAAATAAATTTTGGTTACGAATTATGAAAGAACATTCCTATTTTTTGGGTGAAGGGTTTAGCCGAAAAGATAAGCACCTCATTCAACAAACCGATCGCTTTTATCACTATTTTGAAGAGCAGGAAAAAAGAGCGTATCAAACGCCCAATAATGTTACTGCAGTACGTAAGTTAAACGAGGATTCGATTCAGCTAGTGTTAGGATTACGGAATTTCAAGCGAAATCTACTCATCCTGATAATTAATTGTAAAGTCATGGGATTTAACTTCCCACTTCTTGTCGACCATACAGCCCGTGAAGCCGAATATTTTATGAGAACGTTAAAAAAATTCAATGAAGGAATATTGGATCCGATCCAAGATGCGATTATCAAGGAAAATGTATTTTGGCTTAAAATTATGATGGAGCATTCGCGATTCATTGCTTCACTGCTAGATCAATCTGAACGAAATTTAGTAAGAACGGCACTGAAATTTGGGGATGATTTTGAAGTTTTGCTTAACCAGGCGAGGGACGTTGAATCGATGTTATACAAGAAAAAACCGACCTATCCGATCATTGGAAAACTTAATAAAGATAGCGAAAACGCTACCCATGAACTTCGAAACTTTAAACAAGCGGGATTAGATTTCATCAAAAATTGTCAAATCAAAAATGTTATCGACCCATTGTTGGCAGACCATGTCGTCAGGGAAGCCGACCACTTCCTGCAAATGGTTCATGTTTTAGAAGAGAGGCTAAAAGTAAAGCAACAGGAGGAACATATGATGTAAAACAAAAGAAGAGACTAGCGGGCTGTCTCTTCTTTTTGGCTTCGTGCAAGAACCACTAAGCTGATTGTTATGATCGTAAAAGCGATAAATGCCATTAACGGAATCGTTATAAAGCCCAACCAGTTCAGGTAATCCTTAGAGCAAGGCACCCCGCTTGTACACATTTCAAATTGCTGTAAATAGGGGATCTTTTGCAGAACTGTATGATAGCCTGAAATCAGCATCCCTATTATTGACAATGGTAAAACATATTTGTATATTCCTGTATCATTCCTGTAAACCGCAACTCCCAATATAATTGCTAAAGGATACATAAAAATTCTTTGGTACCAGCAAAGTGTACATGGAATGAAGTGGCGAACCTCACTGAAGTACAAGCTGCCAAGAGTGGCAACAATGGCGGCTATCCAGGAAAGCTGCAAATATTTATTCATTTTACTTCCCCTTTGCTGCTTTATCGACCATCGAAATTAGATCATCCATTGTTTTTCCAGTGAAAGGCTTACCATCCACAAAGATTGTTGGTGTTCCTGTTACACCTAATTTTGCTGCATAGCCCAAATCTTTATTCACAGCTGCATCCGCTTTGTTTGCATGGAAATATTCTAGCACTTTATTAACATCGGCAGTTGGGGCCGCTTCTTTTAAAGTGGCAACGAGAAATTTCTCATCATAAATATCAGTTTTTTCTGCATTGCTGTCATCTGGCTGTTTTTTATACAACGTTTCATGGAATTTCCAAAACGTATCGCTCCCAAGCTCGTGATAAACGCCTTCGGCAAATTTAGCAGCACGGGTAGAGTCCACATTAATAAAGGGATCATTGAAAAAATATAATTTTGCCTTTCCAGTATCAACTACATCCTTTTGAATTAATGGGACAACATTCGCAGCAAAATTTTTGCAATTTGGGCATTTATAATCGCCAAATTCAATAATCGAAACGGGTGCGGACTTTTTACCGAGATAAGGCTGAGCAGAATAGTCAATTGTTGCTGTTGACGCTTTTTGTACTGTTTTTGTGTGATTTCCTAAAAAGATGAATCCTAGTACAAAAGCGGCGATTAATCCAATGACCCAGAATGTAAACTTTGATGAGGATTGAGATTCTTTTTTAGTTTTTTTATTGCTATTTGCCATAATCAAACTCCTTATATTTGAACTTTTAATAAATAGAGATTCGGTTTTGTCTCTGATAGTTTAAATTTTACTAAACTTGCTGATTAAAGCAAATAAAAGAATTTGTCCATCTTGGGTCAAATGAAAAATGCCATTCGCGAATGGCATTTTTTCATTAATTGAATCCAAAAATTATTAAAACTCCATACAAAGATAACTTAATGTCCCAAGGTCATAACTGCGATGAATGACTTTTGCCGGTCCGCTGCCACTGCCCATCGCGATGTACAAAGGAACAAAATGCTCCGGTCTTGGAACAGCCAGCTTCGCATTTGGAGCCAATTTCTCATAATTGAAAAGACTTTCTATATCTTGTTTTTCAATTTTATCGATTAGCCAATCATCAAAGGCAACTGCCCATGCTTCAGGTTCAGTTTGTCCCCAGTTAAGGATTCGTAAATTATGCACCGTTACGCCGCTGCCAATGACAAGGATATTTTCTTGTCCCAGGCCCCGTAACGCTTCGCCAATTCGATATTGTTTTTCAGGGGGTAAAAAAGGATTTACAGAAAGTTGAATTACTGGAATATCCGCTTTGGGGTACATCTTAGACAACATTGTCCAGGAACCATGGTCCAGCCCCCTGCTTGTATCCAAGTGTGCAGCAATTCCGGCTTCGGCAAATTTTTCCTTTAAGAGGGAAGCAAGAATTTGTGAACCTCTTGCAGGGTATTTCACCGCATAAAGCTCCGGCGGAAATCCCCCAAAATCATATATAGTTTCATATGTTCCGTCTATGGAAGAAATCGTTAACATTTCTGTTTCCCAATGTGCGGTAAAAATCACAATCGCTTTTGGTTTATATGTTTGTCCCAGACTCTCTAAAAATCTTGTATAGGCTGTATCCTCTATCGCTAACATCGGTGATCCATGGGCTAAAAACAAAGATGGCATCATAATTTTTTCACCTCATTTAGTTACTTTATGTAACTAACTATAAATTTGTAATTAAGTTATGTCAAGTACTTATTTTATTATATGTAATGGTTTTATTTAAAATTATTATTAGCTATAATATTTATATAGAGGTGATCGTTCATGAATCAGTCTACATTATGCCCTAAATTTGAAAAAGCTATGAGAATCCTCAGTCAGCGATGGTCTGGCTTAATTATTTATCAATTATTATCCGGCCCACAACGGTTTTGTACAATTGAATCTTCTCTACCGGTTAGCGGGAGGCTTTTATCAGAAAGGCTCAAGGACTTAGAGCAAGAGGGTATCGTTAAACGGGACGTATACCCCGAAACACCGGTCCGGATTGAATATTCCTTAACGGAAAAAGGTCAGGCATTGGAGCTGGCTTTAAAAGAAATCGAGAAGTGGTCGCTGGAGTGGATTCAGGTGGATTAAAAAAAAGACAGATGAGTGTATTTTTCCTCATTCTGTCTTTTTTCAATTAGCTTCTTACTTGATAATTAATTCATTTCTTTAAATTATCCTACATCCAAGGATTGATGTTGGGATTTATGCAGTTTCCAATAAAAACTCTTTCGGCGCATTAATTCCGTGTGGGAACCTTCTTCGATAATTCTTCCTTTATCAATTACTAATATGCGGGTTGCATTTTGAATCGTAGAAAGTCGATGCGCGATGATAAAGGATGTTCTTCCTTCCAGTAAGGTTTCCAGCCCCCTTTGCAATGCAAGCTCCGTTTCCGTATCAATCGAGGAAGTAGCCTCGTCTAAGATTAATATTTTCGGGTCGGCTAACAGGGCCCGAGCAAAAGAAATCAACTGCCTCTGCCCAGTAGAGAGTCTTGTACCTCTTTCGTTTACCTCGGTTTGATATCCATCCTTCATACCAGTGATAAACTGATGGGCCTGCACCGCTTTTGCCGCCTCAATTACTTCCTTATCTGATGCATCTAACCTTCCATAGCGGATATTATCCATAATCGTACCGGAAAAAATAAACGGGTCTTGAAGCATGACCCCCATCTGCTTCCTAAGAGAGGGGATTGTTACCGTCTTAATATCCACGCCGTCTATTTCAATTTTTCCGCTATTGATATTATAAAAACGGCTAATCAAACTGACAATCGTAGTCTTCCCTGAGCCAGTTGCTCCTACTAGAGCAATTGTTTCACCTGGATTGACGCTAAAATTAATATTATCGAGGACTTTTTCATCTCCCTCATAACCAAATAATACATTCTTAAATTCAACCTTCCCTTGAATGGTTGGAAGTTCTGCAGCATTCGGATCACCTATAACGGTTGGTTTTTCATCTATCATTTCAAAGATTCGCTCCAAATAGGCCGTCGCATTAATAATCGCATTATAAAAATTCCCGATATTCGTCAAAGGCATCCAAAACATTCCGATATACCCAACAAATGCAATCAAAGCCCCTACAGTAACTCCATGGCCAATTGACGATATTCCCATTATATAAATAAAGGAAACCGTAAAAACAGAGAGATTTTCAATCGATGGCCAGAGAAGAAATTGAATTTTGACTGCCTTCATCCATGAAGTTCGATAGCTTTCAGATACTTCACGAAAAATTCGTTTATTTTCATCTTCCCTTGTAAATGCTTGTGTCACTTTTATGCCATTGATACTTTCATGAATATAGGCATTCATATTTGATTGTTTATTACTCAAAGTCTGCCAAGCTCTTCGCTGGGCATTTTTGATAAGAAAGATCACGATTGCTAGTATCGGGAACCCTACCATGGACAGCAGAGTAAGCTTTACATCAATCGAAAACATAAAACCTAAAATGACAAAAAGACTAAAAAGATCGGTAATTAAATTAATTAATCCATTTGACAATAAATCACTTAATGAATTGACGTAGTTCACCACTCGCACTAGGATTTTCCCATGTGGACGACTATCATAAAAAGAGAAAGATAATTTTTGCAAATGAGTAAACAAATCTTTTCTAATATTTTGAATGACACTTTGCCCAATTTCTGTCATCATTCTAATTTTATATTTCAAGCACACTCCCGTAATAATGAGAGAAATTACGTAAATTCCTGCTAGTCCCCCTAACCCTTTTACGTCCTTCCCTGGAATCTTCACATCAATAGCCTGCTTAATCAGATAGGGCCCAATCAAATTCGCTGCACTGGCAATCAACATTATGAAGATGGTAAAAAGGATCTTCTTTTTGTAAGGCTTTATATAAACCAATAACCGCTTTAAATGAATGAAACTAAAAGGGGATTCCAATTCCTCATCAACATCAAATTTATTCCGCGCCATTTATAGAAATCACTTCCTTACCTTGGTCCTGATCATCAAAATTCCCAAATTGGTTCTTAAATACATGATAATAGTAGCCCTTTTTCTCAAGCAGTTCTTGATGCTTACCTCTTTCAATAATCCTTCCATTGTTCATTACCAAGATTAAATCGGCTTCCATGACAGAGGAAATTCGATGTGCAATAATAAAACAAGTTTTTTCCTGAAGAATGGACTTCAATGTATTTTGGATCCGTAACTCGGTTTCCATATCCACGGCTGAGGTTGTATCATCAAGGATCAGGATGGTTGGATCTTTCAAAATGGCCCTCGCCAGTGCAATCCGCTGCCTTTGCCCCCCGGAAAGACCCACACCACGTTCGCCTACAATCGTATCGTAACCACCGGGAAGCTCGGAAATAAAATCATGTGCCTCGGCCACTTTAGCAGCAAACTGAACCGATTCAATAGAGGCTTCAGGATTTCCGTAGGCGATATTTCCCTCAATGGTATCTGAATAAAGGAAAATATCCTGCATCACCATCGCTATCTTTTCTCGTAAATGATGAATATCCCAATCCTTTACATTGACTCCATCCACTCTTACCTCACCGCTGGTAGTATCATAAAACCTGCTTAAAAGATTCACTAATGTTGACTTCCCGGCACCAGTCGGTCCAATAATACCCACAGTTTGACCTGGAATCACTTTAAAGTTAATGTCTTCGAGTACTGGTTCATCCCCGTAGCTAAAAGAGACATGGTCAAATTCAACAACGCCTTTGAAATTTTTCACATTGTAGCAAATAGCATCATTGGTGATTTTAGATTTGACGTTCAACAAGTCTTCTACTTTTTCTGCAGAAGCAATGAATCTTTGAACATCATTAATCAGCCATCCGGCCATTCGCATTGGGTTATTTAATGCCCATATCAAGGAATTAAACGTAACTAATTGTCCAATCGTAATGGAACCTTTGATTACCATAAATCCGCCCACTAAAATCATCACAACGGATAAAACACCCGCAAGTGAATCGAGAACAGGCAAATACTTTTCCCATACACGTGCGGAGAGAAGATTCTTCTCCTTGAACTCTTTGTTCTGAACGGAAAATTTATCAATTTCATAGTCTTCTTTTGCAAAGGCTTTGACTACTCTATTTCCGCTAATGTTTTCCTGGACGACTGAATTTAACCTAGCAAACTGTGCCCTTACTTCCGAAAAAGTGGGTCTAACGGTAAAGGCTAACTTATATGCAAAAAAGCCAATTATCGGCGTAACAGCAAGCATCGCAAATGCTAACGGCGGGTGAATAGAAAACATGAATACAAGTGCAAATACTAAAATGGTAAAGTTTTCAAAAATCATATAAATTCCCCAAGCGATAAAATGCCTGACGGCTTCCAAATCGCCTGTCATTCGAGCCATAATGTCTCCCGTTTTGGTTCGGTCATAAAAACTGAAATCCAATTGGTGAAGCCGATCATACAACTTTTCTCTTAGCTTAAAAATAACACCTTGTGATATACGCTCAAACGATAATTGATAATTATAGCGAATAACAGTCTTTACAATGGTAACTCCAATCATGATTGCTAAAAGGGGCAATAACAAACTAGTTTGATGTCCAAAAATAACTTTATCGACTATTTTTCCTGCAAAATAAGGATTAACCATGTTTAGTGCCGAAATAACTAGCGATAAAGAAAGACCAACGAATAATTTAACCCGATCATTCCGAATATAGCCCCACACCCAACGCATGCTCTGCATGATCCACTTCCTCCCTTCGATTGCGCTTTAAACATAAATATATAATATTATCGTTTTAGTCCTTATATGAGTGAACAACTAAATTTATTTCGAAGTTCGAATCACTAATTTTTATTGATTATAGAATCTATCATATTTTTTCTACCCATGTACAGTTTTATTGTTTACCGTTTTTCCTTATGTAAGCCAGTTGCCCCATCAAATTTCCAAAGTTATAAATCCCAAAACACAAAAATATAAAATTCATATTAATACATTACTAACTAGATTTCAGCTTACATTATGCAACTTGCAATGAACATAGATGATATAATTGAAACATCTATTATTTTGCTATTTTGATATTTTTCTAAGTTAGGTGAGCTTATGACGACAAACATTGGTTATTGCGGGTATTCCTATCACACACAACCCTTTTATTCCCCCTATAGTAACAGGTTACTTGCGTATCTTTTTCGCCTGCAAAAAGAAGGTTTTTGTGAAATTGTAGTGAAAGGAAGAAAATTGGCAAACGGGAAAGGGGATCTTCTGCTGATTAAACCAGGGGACCATTATGAACAACTATCGAAGTGAACCAAAATGGTTCAATATAGCCCAAGGTGATGAGTTGGGACTATCACTTAGTTTGTGAAGACCCTTGGGTTGATGACCATTTAATTAAACTTGGTCATGAGAAAAGCATTGGCATTTTTAAGACAGATTAAATACAAATCCAGTATCGATTGTGTACGAACCGGAACTAGTCATTAGAAATTCTACAAGCACTTTAGAAAAGAATGAACCCTTTATAAAAGAAACACCACGATAAATAAAATTTCCGTGGTGTTTCTTTTGTATAGGAGTTAAGGTACTGTCTTAGCATTGATCCTTTTCTTCAATTCCGAACCTATATTTTGTTCCCGAAGCATACGCTGCATCCTTGTTTAAAATCCATGAAGGAAAATGGGAATGATGAATAGCATCAGGCAGCCCCTGTGTCTCCAAACAAATTCCAAGGTATTTCCTTGATGGGACACCACGAATTTCACCTTTTGGGCTTAAGGAGTTCCCAGTATAAACCACGACACCAGCTTCATCAGTTTCTATTGTTAATGTTCGTCCACTTTCTGGATCCTTTAGGACAATTTCATTATCACGATTTGTATTTAAGAGAAAGGGATGATCATAACCGTTCCCAGCAAGTAAGTTTTGTGGGTAATCAGATGTTACTCCAGTATTAATTAATCTTTCATGATTAAAATCAAATGGAGTATTTTCAACATCTAAAAGACTTCCTGTTGGTAGAAGCTCATTGTTTAATTCTAGGAATTTATCACTCTTAATTTTTAACGAATGATTTAATATATCTCTTTTTAAATTTCCACTTAAGTTAAAGTAAGAATGATTTGTAACGTTAAGCAACGTTTTCTGATCTGTTTGACCTGTATACTGGATCAAAAGCTCATTGTTATTGTTTAGCGTATAATTTACTTTTATTGTTAAATTCCCTGGATATCCTTCTTTACCATCGGGACTTAAGTATGAAAATTGGACCCCTACCTCCTGCTCATTTTCAATGATATCAGCGTCCCAAACCACTTTATCAAACCCATTAATACCGCCATGTAGATGATTGCCTCTATCATTTTTTGCTAAAGAATATTCTTGCCCGTCAAGTTCAAAAGAACCTGCCTTTATACGTCCTGCCACACGTCCACAAACAGAACCGAAATAGGAATTATTTTTTACATATTCGTCAATAGAATCGTATCCAAGAACAATGTTTTCGTATTTTCCGTGTTTATCAGGAGCAACAATTTTGGTAATTATACATCCATAATTAATCGAAGTTATCTCAATGCCATGATTGTTTACCATGGTAAACGATTGGACCGTCTGATTCTCTATTTGATCAAAAATTTCTTGAATGACTTTCATTTTTTCTCCTTCCAGCTCCTATACCACCACATGCTTCGGTGTCTGATTTTTAAGAGCTAACAGTAAATTTTCCGCTGCTAATTCAGCCATTTTCATTCTTGTTTTGATACTGGCACTTCCAATGTGCGGAACGGTTACTACGTTGGGAAGGGTTAGTAAAGGGTGATCCAACGAAATTGGTTCTTGTTCAAAAACATCCAGGCCAGCTGCCCAAATTTCACCTCTTTTTAATGCATGGTATAGGTCCTCTTCATTTACGATTCCACCGCGTGCTGTGTTGATAAGAATAGATGTTTTTTTCATTAATGATAATTCTCGTGCACTAATAAGATCGATTGTTTCCGGAGTGTAGGGCGTCATAATACAAACAAAGTCAGATTCTTTTAATAAGGAATCAAGCTCAACAAATTTCATGTTCAAGTCTTTTTCTAATGAGAGCTTACGGCTGCGGTTATGGTAAAGAACATTCATATCAAAGCCTTTTGCTCTTTTAGCTAATGCAGCACCAATTCTCCCCATTCCAATAATTCCAATGGTTGCACCGTAAATATCTTGCCCTGTCAATTGCATCGGGGACCAGGTTTTCCAGCTCCCCTCCCTTAAATAATCCGAGGATTCGATCAGTCTGCGTGCTGTTGCCATCAACAGGGCGAAGGTCAAATCAGCAGTGGTTTCTGTTAAAACACCGGGTGTATTGGTTACCGTAATTCCCTTTTCTTTAGCCGCTTTAATATCGATATTGTTATACCCAACAGCCATATTACTGACCACTTTTAGCTGTGGTGCCTTCTCCAATAACTCCCTGTCCACTGTTTCCGTTATTAAACAGAAAAGTCCATCCACATCCACAATCTCTTTTTCTAATACTTCACGCGGTACAGGTACGTCCGTTTCATCCCATATCCGGATGTCAAACTCTTTTTCAATTTTAACAATAATTTCATCAGGAACTCTTCTTGTAATATAAACTTTCGGTTTCAATTCGAGCTCTCTCCTTTTAATTGGCTATTTGTTTTTCCTCATTATACCAAAAAAATAACCTTATAAAACTTTCTCTTTTAATTCTCTTAGCTGGTTTTGTTATCCTCTCTTGATAGTTTCATTCTATTGTAAAAGCGTTCACATTCACACGCATCCTTTTTCCGTTACTCAACGGAAATGATTGTTCAGAATTGACTAACAATTCAACATAGAGGTAGTATAAATATAGTTTTTTGAATTTATGATAAACTAAATTGATTAATTTATTTGAGGAGGCATAAAAGATGACAAAAAGCCTTAGTAAATTCTTAGGTTATATTGGAACCTATACAAAAGGAGAAAGTGAAGGGGTATATTCCTTTATTCTGGATACTAATGAAGCAAAGATAGTTGATGTGAAAGTTGCCGCGAAATTAGAAAATCCTACATACTTAACTATCAGCAAAGATAATCGCTACCTATACGCTGTTTCAAAGGAAGGGGAATCCGGTGGTGTAGCCGCTTTTACCCTTAACAATTCAACAGGTGAACTTAATTTCATCAATAGCCAAATGCTTGCAGGTTCATCACCATGCCATGTAAGTGTTGACAGTGAAAATCGTTATGTTTTTAGTGCTAATTACCATAAAGGATCTGTTGAAGCCCATTTGATTAACCAAGCTGATGGATCTATTCAGCCTGCTGCTTCTATTATTAAACATGAGGGTTCCGGCCCCGATTCAAGACAGGAAAAACCTCATACTCATTATGCCGGGGTTACTCCAAATGAAAAGTATCTTGCCGTTGTAGAATTAGGAACCGACGCTCTTATTACATATGAGGTAAATGATCAAGGAAAATTAACAGAAGTAAGCCGTTTGGCAACCCCTCCAGGCAGTGGTCCAAGACATCTTGCCTTCCATCCGAATAACAAATTCGCCTATATCATGACAGAGTTTAGTTCAGAGGTTATTGTTTTAGACTACAATGCTGAAGATGGTCATTTCAAAGAAAAGCAGTATATTTCTACTCTTCCTGATGATTTCAAAGAAAACAACCAAGGAAGCGCCATTCATATTTCTTCAGACGGCCGCTTTGTTTATGCAGGCAACCGTGGCCATAATAGTATTGCAGTATTCAGTGTCAATCAAGAAACCGGTGAACTTAGCTTCGTTGAACGTACATCTTCAGAGGGCGACTGGCCAAGAGACTTTTCTTTAGATCCAACCGAGAAGTTCATGGTAGGTTCCAATCAAGAATCCGGCAACCTTGTATTATACGCAAGAGATGAGAATACTGGAAAGTTAACGTTGTTACAATCTGATATTAAAGTTCCCTATCCGGTATGCATTAAGTTTTTAAATGTATAAAATATAAAACAAACAGGATGAGCCCATTACTCATCCTGTTTGTTACTTTTCTAAGGATAATTGTTGTGCAAATTTTAATACTTCTTGCCATTAAAAGTTCCCATAGTTGACAGTATTGATTATTTTTAACATACAACAGTTTTTAGATAAATCTTTGTTCAAAAGAGCGTAAAAATAAATCATTAGAGACAATACTAAGAAGTAGTTGATTCAGGTTAAAGGATGTGTCTTCTTTGGATTTTTTTCGGGGACAGGAAGCATTAACAACCATGGAGTGGTGTTTAAGAACAGTAATCGCCTATTTCATTTTGCTCATTTCCGCCAAAGTCATGGGCCAGCGTGCGATCTCTCAATTAAGATTACTTGACTTTGTGATAGCCCTCATGTTAGGAAACATCATCGCTCACCCTTTGTCTGACCAAACAATTGGAATGAAGGGTTCAATCGTTTCAACCATTGCACTGGTGGCGTTGTACATGGGAGGTGTTTTTTTAAGCCTAAAGTGGGTTGGCTTTAGAAAAGTCGTTGATTCTGTGGCCTTTCCACTGATTAACAAAGGAGAAATCAGTTATCAAGGACTTAAAAAGGCCAGAATTTCAATTGAAGATTTATTGTCAGAATTACGGAAGGAAAAAGTGGAGGATGTAAAAAAAGTAGCATTAGCATTATGGGAATCTGATGGGAAAATTTCTATTTTTTTAGACCCTCAATATCAAGCCATAACCCCTGCAGCCTATCAAATGAAAACAGAACCTTTTGACCTGCCGAAAACCATTATTTCAGACGGCAAGATTAATTATCAGGTTTTGAAGGAAATCAATAAGGAAGAAGGCTGGTTAAGGAACCATTTGAAAAATCTTCATCAAACAGAGGTACGTAATGTTTTACTAGCGACGATAGATAGCAAAGAAAATTTACAAGTATTCTTTTATAAATAAATAGCCCTTCATTTTTCTAAATTTTTCTAGTAAAGTTATACATTGTAGATTCTTTTATCGTTATAAAGAAAGGATTAGTTCTATGTCAAAATTAAGTACCTCTACTACCATTTTTGCTTCCTTGCAATGGCTGTTTTTTATTTTCGCGAATACATTGGTCGTACCTCTATCTGTCGGTACAGCATTTCACTTATCACCGGCAGTAATTGCTGTAACATTAAGGACTTCTTTTATTTTTATTGGAATTGCCTGTGCACTTCAAGGGATGTATGGTCATCGCTTTTCATTAATGGAAGGACACTCGGGGCTTTGGTGGGGGTTAATCTTAAGCCTTTGCTCAGCAGCAGCTTCCTCTGGAATGTCCTATACGAGAGTGGGAGGGGCACTGGTAACGGGGATCTTTTTCGCAGGAGTCGTTGCCGTCATAATTGGTGGGTTTAACCTGATCCCATTGCTTCAAAAGCTGTTTACTCCTATGGTTATGTCAGTTTACTTATTCCTTCTTTCCATTGAACTCATCCTTATTTTCTTTAAAGGAATGTTGCAATTTACTTCTAACGGTTCAATGGATTTACCTGTCAGCCTCTTTTCACTTGCACTGGTGATCATGACGAGTGTAATTAGTATTAAAGGAAAAGGGATGATTAGCAATTTTGCGGTCTTAATTGGGATTATTGTTGGCTGGATTTTTTACTCATTCTTTTTCGGAACGAACCAACAAGTTTCAACTACCGGAGGATTCACATTAACCTTATTTCCTTGGGGAAAACCAAATTTAGAAATTGGCATCGTTTTGACTGCCTTTATCACGGGATTGCTCAACCTAACCAATAATATTTCTTCTGTGAAAGCAGCTGAAGGTCTTTATGGGTACTCGATTTCGAAGAAGAATTTTCGAAGTTCATTTATCATAACGGGTTTATTATCGATGGTATCTACCGTTTTCGGGTTGGTCCCAAACTGTCCTTATGCCTCTTCGCTTGGATTATTAGAAAGCACAAGAATTCTTGAACGAAAACCCCTAATCATTGGTGGTCTTTTGTTTGCAGTCATGGGGTTAGTCGGTCCATTAGTGTCATTTTTCACTACCCTTCCAGTCACGGTTGGAAATGCTGTCCTTTTCGTCGCCTACATGCAATTGTTTGGAACAGCTGTGAAAAGCATGAAGTCCCAACAATTTAATTCAAAAACAATCTTTCGCTTTGCCATGCCCCTTTTGTTCGGGGTTTCAATAATGAATCTCTCTCCAGCTGTCTTTTCGAGCTTTCCCATGTTAATTCAGCCTTTGATTAGTAATGGGTTAATAATGGGTTTAATTCTTTCCATTATTTTGGAGATGAGCGTGAAGTGGGAGGGTTTTGAGGAGGTTGGGGAGGCTACTCGTTAGGATTTGAGCCATCTGTCTAAGACAGGTGGCTTTTTAAATTAAATGGATTGAGTGATTTGGCCAATTTTGAGATTTTCCTTAAGTTTGAGTATTCTAACTACATCAATTATAATGTTCTTAAAAATGAACGAATAGCGGCATTAAATGAAAGAGGTATGGTGTACTTATGACTGAATCACAAACGGAAAGAAACCCAATTAATCGTCGCACTTTTTTAAAAAAAGCGGGAAGAATGTCTTTAGGTTTAATGGCAACCGGAATGATTATGGGTACCTACTCTTTCAAGATAGAACGATTCTGGTATCAAATAAAAGAAGTGAAACTCCAAGTAAAAAATCTTCCTAAAGCTTTTGAAGGATGGAAAATAGTCCAGATTAGTGATGTCCATTTGGGTTTTCACTATGGAGTAGAGGATTTTCAACCCGTTGTACGGATGATTAATAACTTAAACCCGGATATTATTTTCTTTACCGGCGATCTCATCCAGATCGGAAATAGGGAACCAGAACTCGCTATTCCATTACTCCAACAGCTAAAGGCACTTCGTGGAGGAAAATGGGCGGTGATAGGTAACCATGATTTTTATACAAAAGATCAAGTCATTCAGGTCTTACAGAACTCGCAATTCAAGGTATTAGTAAATAATCACAATTTTATCGATTCCAACCAACAACGTCTTTATATTGCAGGCCTAGATGATGTTATGTATGGTAGCCCAAATATCGGAAAAGCAGTCGAAGGTTTATCCGATCATGATTGTGTATTATTACTTGCACATGAACCGGATATCGCAGATGAAAGCAGTAAGTACCCTATTGGTGCACAGTTTTCAGGGCACTCCCATGGAGGGCAGGTACGATTGCCTTTTTACGGACCAATCATCAGGCAGACATTGGCGAGTAACTATAATAATGGATTCTATCAGGTTGGAGAAAGTAAAATGCCTTTGTACGTTAATCGAGGAATTGGGACAACAAACATTGCCATCCGGTTGTTTTGCAGACCGGAAATTACGGTGTTTCGTTTGACCTTATAAGCTAAGCCATCTGTCTGGGACAGATGGCTATTTTAATGAGGTAATAAAGCTTTTATCATGCTGGTCACTCTCTTTTTATACAAAGAAAGATACATTTTTAAGAAGGATTGGGCTTGGCGATTCAACCCCAATTCTGAAGATAAATCATGTCTTGAAGGCCATAGCCAATTATGAAACTCGGTTAAACTATGTTTGAATGAATCATAGCTGAAAAATTGATAATCAATAAAGTCTACATACCGCTTAAATCCTTTTTGCGATCGGTAATCCCAAAGAGTTTTTCTCCTTTTTTTCGAAAACTTTTTCATATAATCCAATTCAGGAAATTGCTGATAAACAATGGATAAAGTCCTTATCATTCTTTTGTAGGTCCGGTGGGATTGAGCGAGTTTAAAAATTTGCTCGTAGTCTAGTTCATCACGATGTTTGTAAATGACTTGAATGATGTCTAAAAAATATTTTAATGAATCTAAATTATGCCGCCATCCATGAAGACAAATCATATAGAAGGTATGGTTTGGTGATAGTTCCTTAATATGTGTGGATGAACCAATTGAGATCGACTCATTCCAAAGGTCGTCAATCTGAAAATTAGCTGTATTTTCTTTAACAAGATTCCAATGTATTTCCACGACTAAAGGAATGGAGGAATGTGGTATTTCTTTGCAAAAGCTACTATGAAAATGGCCGGGAATCTCTTCTCCATCTACTGTAAACCCTAATAACTTTACAGTATCAATCGCTTTACTTAAATCGTGCTGTCTGATTAATAAATCAATATCCGATGTCGCTCTTGCCCCGATATGTCCGAAATATTTTTCGGCAAAATAAACTCCTTTAATGGGGATGACATCGATTCCTTGATCCTCAAAACGCCTTAAAATTAACTCCAACTGGTTTTTAATAAAAAGGTTTTGATATAATCCTTGGTCATAGGTGTCTTTTAGCCGTTTTTGAAAAAAAACCGGTGTTTGTTCAATTCTTCCTAGCATCTTTAATAAAAAATAAATCTGAGAGGATATTCCATCGTTTTCAATATCTTGAAGAGCTTTATGATAGAAATTTTCATCATATAGCATGGGTGACTGTTGATTGTAGATTGCTTTGACTAGCTCCATACTCATAGAACCACCTCCATTTACGATTTAGAAACTAAGGATAACGGTCTCTCTTTATTTTTATTAAAGGATGTTCCATTTAGTTTTCGATATAACCCTTTTTGTTTGATTAACTCTTCATGCGTTCCTTGTTGGACAATTTTCCCTGCGTTCATCACCATAATGATGTCAGCGTTTTGAACGGTAGATAAACGATGGGCGATAACAATTGTTGTTCTACCCTTCATTAATTCTTCCAGTGCTTCCTTCACATGATATTCGGTCTCCCCATCTAAAGCAGAAGTGGCTTCGTCCAGTAACAGGATGGGAGCATTTTTTAATATGGCCCGGGCAATGGCCATTCTTTGTTTCTGACCGCCGGAAAGCTTAATGCCGTTTTCTCCTATCTCTGTGTCATAGCCTTTTGGGAGAGATAGTATAAAATCATGAATTTCAGCACTGATCGCTGCCTCGACCATTTCTTTTTCGGTAATGTTTGGCCGGGCAATGAATAGATTGTCGCGAATGGTTCCGGCAAACAGAAATGTTTCTTGTGGAACATGGGCGATAGAGCTTCGTAATTTGGAAGGTGAAAGCTCCTGAATCGGTTTTCCAGCGATCCGAATGACACCCGATTGTGGTTGATAAAATCCTTGCAACAGGTTAAATAAAGTGCTTTTCCCTGCTCCACTCGGTCCAACTAAAGCGATCACTTTTCCTGCAGGAATCTCCAGATGAAAGGATTCGAACACATTTTGATTATTACTATAGCTAAAGGTAACGTCTTGAAATTGGATGGAACCGCTAACATCCAACGACGGAGTAAACGAAGGTAATTCATGAAAATCAGCTGGTTTTTCCAGAACATCGAGTACTCTTTCAAGTGCAGCCACCGATCGTTGAAAGCCGGCCCATATACTTGCCATTCCTGTGATTGGATAAAAAAGATGATTGACTAAATTAAGAAACGTTAAGAGCGCGCCTACCGTCAGAACACTTTTTGACACGAAAATGGCACCTAAAGAAAGGTTGACAAGAAAGGTAATCGTCCCGATTATTTCTCCGCCCGCATTATACCAGTTTTGCAGCTTGGCATTTTGTAGCTCTAATTGAAGTAATTCCTTATTTTGCCGGGCATATTTTTTATATTGAGGCTTTTCAAGGGTGAAGGAGCGAATAACCTGAAATCCATGAAAGGTCTCATTTAATAGACTATTAATCTCTCCTATCAAACGATGAATGGATCTCCCATTTTTCCGAAGCAATAATCCAAATACGACACCTGCAATTGCTGCAATCGGTGCAAAGATAAGACTAACCAAACAAAGTGTCAAATTGATATGCACCAAATAAACAAAAACGACGATATAGATAATCGGAAGTCGAATAAGACTAATCAGATTACTTCCGATTACTCCATCGGCACCATGGATATCATTAGAAAAATGGGACATCAATTCACCTGAGCGAAGGTTGGATGCATATCCCGCCGGCAGCCTTAAAATATGGTGAAATAAATGGTTTTTTAAATCCATTTTTACAGCATTGGTTGCAATCGTATTAAAATAAGTAAAGGAAACATTGGAGGCAATACTGCTAAGAACAAGAAAAGCACCGAATGGGATCAGAGATAAAATTTGGTGATACCCCCCATGGAGAGCCGCATCTGTCATCTCTCCATAATACCTCGCAAAGGCAATGGTTAAGTAAATGTCCACCCCTAGTAACATAAGAATGGCCAAATAGGCCTTCCATTGCTTAAGGATAAACGGCGTAACAAAAGAAAAGGCCCTGCGAATGTCCTTCATCGTAAAATATTGATTTATTAACGACTTAACGTGTTCCTTCATCATATGGACACTCCAAATTTATTAAAATTGTACATTTCTATTTAGGTATTTCCGAAGAATACCGGATAGTGCGGGAAAGGAAAGAATCAATTTCCCCCATAGATTTACAATCAAATGCTCCGGGGTTATTTTAAACCGTTGTTTTTGCACCGAAACTAGTTTTCCAAGGATCCTTTCTTCCCCTATCAGTTGATCAAACCCTAGGTTTGTATCACCCTTGAATAAAAATAATGGCTGTTTATTACCTTTTATCTCGACAAATCGATGGGCAATTAATTGTCCTGCTTGAGAATAAAACAAAATGACATCGCCTTTTTTTAATAATGATGGTTCACACGGAATGAATTTACATTTATTTCCTTGCTGAATAAAAGGAAACATGCTATTTCCATAGGATGGCAGTTCTAACCATCCATCCTTCTTTATGGCATTTCTAAGAAGTTTAAAGGTATTATCATCAATTAACATTTTCGATCAGACCACACTGATGAAGACTTGATAAGAATTCTTCCAAATCTTTTTTAATCTGTTCCTCGTTTTCAGCCGGTGAAAACTTCTCCATCAAGGAATGAGTAAGAGTTTCTGAAGTTTGAACTTCGCCGAGCAAGGACCAGCAAATCCCGCCCACTTCATTTAATTTTGTTACAGTATAATCCTCGGTATTTAGGATAATCCATTCTCCATCAAGTTCTGTTGCTTCATATTTTCCTTTTTGAATATATTTCATCATCACGAGATCAGCTCCCAAAAGGTATTGTTTTTTTGGAAATGGAGTTCATATACAGGCACATTCTTCACTAGCATCGTCAATAAGCTCATGATTGCTTTGGTCTCTTCTTGACTATGAGGCCAGAAAAATACTTTATTCATTAAATGAAGGAAAGAATCAGATTTTGCTAACCTAATTCTTTTATTTTGCAATGCTTGGTAAAGGATTTGGATACTTGCTAATTCTATATTTCCTTCATAGCGATCCGCACCCAGTTCACTCCGAAAAGGAGAATTAAACACCGATACTCCCTCAGGTGTAATTTTTACAAGTGTTGCTTCATCCGAGAGAAGTTGACGGGGATACGATAGTTTCGCAGCTGTCGATTTTCCTGCACCCGATTGACCAGCAAAAATATGGGTCTTACTATTTTCAATTGCACATGAAGAATGAATTAGTAATCCCCAATTATGATAAACAATAAAAGAACTATATAAATTCATTAATGCGTGTTTTAATGCCAGTTCATCATAAACGGAAATGCTTGCCATTCTGAACTCCAAGTCAACCTCAATAATGTAATCAGCTCTTCGGTAAAAAATTTTATCTTGTTGTTTGGTAATCTCCACTTCATAATCTGTGAAGGAGACGCCATAGCCATCATTAATTTTTATAACTAAATCTGGTTGCTGATTTTCGGCACCTATGTAGGAATGAAAATTCTTTAGAAACGTATTATTAAGATTTTTTGTTTCACAATTCATTTGGATGAAATGGTCGCCAATTTTTGTCTGGATTTCTCTCATATTGGCCTCCTATAAAAAAATCGTTAAATTATAAAGATGAGAAGACAATGGGAATGTTCCCATTGGCCTTCCCGTTTGTGAAGAAATTATGGATTTACCTTTGGATTACACTGGCCTGTTCCAATATTACCATTGCCATTGCCTTTCTTACTCCCATTTCCAGGGGTCCCTGCTCCACAAGGTTGTGGATTCGGATTAGTCGACGGAAAATTTATCCCACCATTGCCTGTACCAGGATGATCGTGTTTTCCTTTTCCAGGATTCCAACATTGAGCGGTTTCAAAGCGGATGGGTTGGTGACTTAAAATCATTGGCCGATTATATGCTTTTTCTTTTATCATAATTCACCTCCTTAACTAAATCACGATAGTTCATTATAACGAACGTCAGAACCAAAAAAATAAGATTTTTTCTCTTTATGCAGGATGAACGCGGAAAGATTATTATTCCTTCCCTCTTCTGAATATTATAATTCAAAATAAATTCTTTTTAAAGAACGTATTTTCGACAAAAATCTTCACATCCATCGAATATACCACAATAAAGAAAGATGTACATGTGGATTTGGCAGTTATATGCTATTTTCAATTTTGGTTAACTTTAGCAAATTATTTCGTAAAGATTTTCAATTAATTTCAGAATTATACAGATTAAAAAATAAAAACCACTTTTATCGGTGGCGACTTGTTAGTATTGATTTTTACTTGGATGATTATTTTATCAATCTCCACATAAAAAGCATTCTGGCTAATCCACATTTTCTATAAATCAAAAGGTGAACAAATACCAGTTTCTACGTTTCATCAAAATTCTGATTCCCAAGCTGCTACACTAACAATCTACAAATCTAATTTATATTATCCGTAAATTGTTTCAAATACAAAAGTAAGTTTTATTAAATTATTAAATTTGAATCAGGCACTAATACAATCAAGAAAAAAACAGCAGCATACTCTATTACGAAAGATTCCAATAATTGAATCTAGTTTCGAATACAAATGTTAGTATTCTATTAAGAAAGTAGGAAGAAAGATGATTTATGAAATAGAGTTGATAAGATGGGGGATTACCAAAGGTATTCCAAGCAAACCTTACACATCTCAAAATTATATTACAGCTAATAATAACATCACGGGTATAAACAATGCTTTGTCATGGGCAAAAGATAATAATTATAATTATGTTTCATTACCTAAAGGTGAATATTCAATTTGTTATCCAAAGCCAATATTAACGCAACCAAATATGACAATAGACTTTAACTTTTCCACTTTAAAAGTAATTTATGATTCAGATACACGTTCACCACTAGATACTTCCACAAATCCGATCTACCTATTTGGAGGAACTAGCATATTATGTACTACATCTAATACTCATATTATAAACTTAAAACTTATAGGTGATAGAGTTGATAGAAGTTGGAGAAATTTATCATCTGAAAGAATGGTTGATATTACAACTGGAATAAAATTTGGGTCAGGTTCGGACCGCTCAAGTGTTAGAAACTGTAATTTATCTTATTATATGGGTGATGCAATATATTTAAGTTATAGTCCTTATTCTTCTTTTGATATAGGCACAATGGAGTTTGGAGACATGAACACTATTGGTTCACCTGTTATAAGTCCATCATCAAAAACGCTTAGAAGTACTAATTTTATACCATTACCTTATGATATTACAAGCTTTACAATGATAGGATTGGGGTATGCTCCTACAACTACTATTCCTTCGGGAATGTATAATGTGTACTTTTATAAGAGTGATAACACTTTTATAGTAAGAAAAACAAATGTAAGGACAAGGGATTTGGTGAATATACCTAAATATGCAACTAAAATAAAACTAACATGGGAAGGGAACGGAACTGTTGACGATGGATGTTTACCAGGTAATCCACCATACTGGGCTTTATTACTAAAAAATGGAATCTCTGATAATGTTATTATTGAGTATAACGAAATACACAGATGTCATAGAGGTGCTCTGTTTCTTGGAACTAACAATGTACTTATAAGAAAGAACTATTTCCACGATACAGGTGTCGATTCAGATACAGATTTAGATGGATTACCAACCTTTTCTGACTTTACAAGATATGCCATAAACACAGAAGATAATGTTGGGCAAAACTGCAAAATTATAGACAACGTTTTTGATAATGTTAGGATGGCTATTGCGCTAAGAGGTGAATTTAATGAAGTATCTAGCAATGAATTTAGAAATTGTACCTATGGTGTATTCTTATATTACTTAAAACATTGTTTAATGGACAAGAACTATTTTCATTATAGTTCCATGGGATGTTTTGAATATAATAACTTTGACCGTAACTGGATCATAACAAATAATATTTTCTCAGGTAAAGGTATATCATTTGGAGGTAGTGGATCTATATCAGCAATAAATAATAATTACTTTTACAATTCCTATTTTTTATCCCCTATTAGAATTTTGAGTTTTAAAAACAATAGTTTTAACAACTCATACTTTCAATTTATTGACACATTAACTTGTATAGATGGATGTTCATTTATTAATAACAGTACAATTAAGATTATTAGTATATTAGGAGTAATTGATAAAATAATAAGATGTAATTTTGTTAATTCTTCTATCTTAGCACAAAATTCTCAACAAGTTATTGTTAGGGAATCACTATTAAAAGAATCAGGATTCATATATTCAACAGGTAAAATAACTTATACTCTTAGTAATTGTAAAGTAGAGAATACAAATCGCCCTGTAATTAATAGTTATACACCATTAGATATAGGGCTGGTAAGTCATATATTAGAAATAAAAGATTGTACCATTTCATTAGGTAAAAATGCCATTATTAGTTCAATGGATTGGGGAAAATTAATCATACACCAATCAACTATAAGCTATAATATAACTTCTAACTTTACAACTGCGCTATTGGATATTTATGGAAATATCAAAGATGCATTAGAAATTAAAAATTCAACTATTAGCTCTTCTCCTGCTAGTGCATCTCATTCAATTAATGGCATAAAGAACATTATACTTGTAGATAACATTTTTAGTAATTTCTCATTATTGAACGCTTCGACAACAATAGAAACATTTGATAGCACCATGCCTTACATTAGAATTCCAGATACCGGAAACACTTCACCAACAAGCATACCGATGTATATAGGACAAATGTATATAGATACAACTTCTAAAAAGATCTACCAAGCTGTTGGTACATCTAGTTCAGGAGATTGGGTTGCACTTAATTAATATAATTTCACCGTGATATTCGAAGTTAGAAAAGCAGTTTTTTTAAGAAACTATTGTATATAATTATAGCCAGCCTAATATCCATTTACAAACCAATTATAACATTTTTAAACTGTTCGTACTTTTCTATGACGTTAATGGAAATTCCTTCAGAGAACTTACAAGTATTACTAGTGTTCTCCCCATCCTAAAGTAACGCTTAAATTGGATTTATTATAGGTGGGCTTTGGTGAATTTAATCCATCTGTTTGACCCATATAAACAAACACTAAGACTGTCGTATGTCTTAACAGTCTTAGTGTTTTATATCAATATTATATTCCAATATTAAAAAACACCTTGTCTAAGCTACAAGGTTTTCATGAATAAATTTTATAAAAATTAGCTAATTCCTAGTTGCTTTACCAATTTATTAAAGTACTTTTCTTTAAAATTTGTTTTATCTATCCTTTCTAGTCCACTTAATTCATCAATAATCGGCTTGATACTGTTAAATGATAAATCATCTGTAAACCTTAGATAATTTAAATCATTTATCCATTTATAACTTTCTATAACTTTGTGATCCGCCGATCTTAAAACTATGCATGGTGTTTTAGTTAAAACTGCAAAAATCATTCCATGAAGCCTATCTGTTATGACCACTTTTGCGTTTCGAAAAACGTCCCACATTTTAAATAACTCTTCTTCTCTTTCTTCTTTGTAAATTTTTTTATTCACAACGGTGTCATATTCTAATACCTCTTTATACACCTTTTGTAAATTCTCCAAAAAATTAAGCTTTTTATCCTTCCAAAAACTTTCTTTGTCATCTCGTAGGCATGTTAATATATAATTTCTATTATTTTTTGTTGGTTCAAATATATCCTCCAAATAAAAAACAATGTCAGGCACCTTAATTATTTTATTTTCGAATATTTCTGACATTTTTTGATAGGATTTTTCTTCTCTTGCTAAAAGAATTAAATTTTTATTTCTATTATAGATTTTTTGAGTTTTTTGTTTCTCTAATCTTCCATAATCATCATTTGTGAAACTAAGAGTCTGTGTCATGGAAATTATAGGTGATTTGGTGAATTTTTTTACAATAAATCTTCTTGGTTTCTCTTCATGAATGTAAAGATTCCCCATATTACCACCACCTTGTATTATTATAATATCTTCTTTATTAACAATTGATTTTATTGCTTTTGCATAAGAAAAAAATTCATCTCTTTCAAATTCAAGAATTTCATAATCCTTAAAATGTTCAGAGAGATATTTATTAGTGGCATAAGCAATTGCTTGATCGCCCATATTCCCATAGCAAGGAGTTAAACAGTAAAAAATCTTTTTCTTATTTTTAAATTCTTTTAATTTACCTATATTTTTTTTACTAAGCAGATAATTTACATACCAATTATTTTTAAAATAAAAAATAGTATCTAGAATCTTGTATTTATTCAAAAAATTTAATATTGGATATTTTAATCTAACTAGCATAATATACTCCTTTTAGTAGTTAATAATAAACTAATACCAGAATAAAACCTTTGTTTCCATCATATTAAGATTGGAAATAAATTGTTGCAATAACTTATTAAAAAACAATTCTTTATTATGCTAAAACACTTGAATCAATAATTTCTATATTATTAAATCTTGTATGACCCCAATACCTATGCGTCCAATCTAGATTATTAAAACTTGCTCTACTATCTTTCATTTCAAAAACAAATGCTGAAGGTACAACATCAATTAATTCGTCGGTTCCAAATTCATTAACTGTATATAATACTAATTTCACCAGATAAGTACCTGGTGCTAAGTTTGTATTATCAAATTCAAACAAACTTTTCCCTATTTTTCCCTGTTGCGTCGAAAATGAAGTAACTGTTGTTCCCATTCCGGCAGGTGTGTCATCTGAATATTGTACGATTATTCTCAGGTATACATCTTTTAAGTCTTTTTTAGCCGTCCATCCCAACTCGAATAGAACCTTTTCCTCATTATTATAAAGTGGATTATTTTTATTAATTAATTGAACAGTATTCATTACAATCTTTCCATTTAAATTTACATCCTTTGGTCTTTCAGTTTTATCTAGATTATTAAAAATTTCCATTTTTTTATTATTATTCATATACACCTGAATTCCATCTTCAACGTTTCCATCAAAAATAATTTTACCATGATCCATAACAATAACACGATTACAGAGTTGCTGGACAGTATTCATATTGTGGCTTACGTATAAAACAGTCCTACCTTCTCCTGAAACATCTTCCATCTTACCAAGGCACTTTTGCTGAAATTTCATATCCCCCACTGCTAAAACCTCATCTACAATTAAAATGTCCGGATCTAGATGTGCTGCAACAGCAAAGGCTAGCTTCACGTACATACCACTGGAATACTTTTTCACTGGAGTATCCAGAAAGTCTTTAATCTCAGAAAATTCTACAATATCTGCAAACTTTTTTTCAATTTCATTACGTGACATACCAAGTATAGAACCATTTAAATAAATATTTTCCCTCCCAGTTAATTCGGGATGAAACCCCGTACCAACCTCAAGCAATGATGATATTCTACCATTTACTTCTATTTTCCCTTCAGTTGGTGTTGTTATTCTAGAGAATACTTTTAATAAAGTTGATTTCCCAGCACCATTATGACCAATAATACCAATCCTATCTCCCTTATTTACAGTAAAATTAATATCCTTAAGTGCCCACAACTCATTTTTTTCAGATGTCATTTTTTTCCTTTTTCCTGCCCATAAAGATTTTAAAAGTACTGTTGCAAATGTATCAGACTTTTCGTTATTTAAGGGGATTTCGTATTTCTTACTTATATTTGAAACTTTCAATACTTGTTCATTCATTTTTTTTCCTCCAACTATATTAGATCTGCGAATGTATTTTCAAACTTGAAGAAATATTTAATCCCTAAAATCAAAGATACTACCCCTACTACTAAAGAAACAATTAGACTAGGTAAATATAGTTCGGCGGTTGGAATTAGACACCACCTAAATCCTTCAATTACCCCTACCATCGGGTTTAAAGAATAAACAAATCTTAAATTCTCTGGAATAACATTACTTGAATAACCTACAGGTGAAATGTACATCCCAAATTGTAGAATAAATGGAATCAAATATTTAATATCTCTATATTTCACATTAAGTGTTGCTAATAGTAATCCACTTCCTAAAGCAATTATAAATGCTAAAATTATAAAGAATGGAAGAAACACAATCCTAATTGATGGAAGAAAAAGAAACCCCACCATAATAATAATCAACACTCCAAAAGAAATTAATAAATCAACAAAAGAAGTAATTACCGATGAAATTGGCAAAGTTAATCTTGGAAAGTATATTTTTTTTAATAAATGAGAATTTGAAACGAGACTATTTGCTGCCCCATTAAAAGCCATTGAAAAAAAGTTCCATGGCAATATTGCTGAAAAAACTAATATAGCGTAAGGCACACCATTTGAAGGCATTTTTGCAAGGTTCCCAAATACAAATGTCATTATTATCATTGAGAAAGTTGGGTTTAAAATAGCCCATATGCTCCCCAAGACAGTCTGCTTATACCTAACAATAATATCTTTCCAAGATAGAAAATATAATACTTCCCTATACTTCCAAACCTCTTTTATTTTATGTTTTTTTGACGGTTTACATGTTATGATGCTAGAATTGTTCATACAACACATCCTCTTTTCTTTTGTTAATTATTAAAAGTTACCTATTTTTACAAATTTAATACATAATTAATAGCATATCTAATTTATTTTTATTTTTTTTATCTTATGGTATATTTCATATAAAAGTGGATTTAATACGAATAAAAGCCAAAGTATTTTTTCCTTTTTGTTAAAAAACGGATTTACCAAAAGTGGTCCAACACTTAAACTAAAAACTTTCTTTAATTGTCTTAATTCTTTATTATTATTAGAAACATTATACTTTGCCTTATAATAATTTAAAAAAAATGATTGCACAAAATTAGTCTCAGCTAGTTGTTGTAACTTTGTTTGTTTTACTTCGCTAAAAAAATCAACCCTTTCCTTAAGCGCATAAACAAGGTCTAACCTTTTTATATTATATGGTGACCTAATAATGCTATTATTTGTTTGTAGATAATAATAAAGTTTGATAGGAAGATATGTAACTTTTGAACTTTTATATAAAATTTGATGAATAATAAATTCATCCTCATGTATTCTACCTTTTTCATATCTTATATCATTAAATAATTCTCTTTTGTATAACTTATTCCAAGCTACAATAAAACTAATACCTTTTGAAGTGTATAACTTATTCAATGACTCAATATTAGAAAAATTTTGAGCAACAATATCTATGTTAAGATTTGACGTATCGTAAAATACACCTTCATTAGCAACTGTAAAGTCGCAAATTATTATATCTGATGAATTTATAATGGCATTATTGTATAATACTTCGTACATTCTCTTATGAATATAATCATCACTATCTACAAAAGCGATATATTCTCCTTTGGCTAAGTCAATACCAGCATTTCTTGCAGATGACAATCCTCCATTTTTTTTGTGAACTACCTTAATTCTTTTATCTATTTTCGAATATTCATCACAGATCTCACCGGATTTGTCCGTTGAACCATCATTTACTAGGATTAGCTCAAAGTCTGAAAATGTTTGATTCAATATTGAGTCTATGCATTTTACTAAATATTTTTCGACATTATAAACGGGTACTATTATACTTATCTTATAAGCCACATGTCATCATCCTAACAAAAGATTGCTACTTAAACTTAAGTGAAATTAGATAATAAGCAGCTAAATACATTCTCTTATTTATAAAAGCATAAAAAAGTTTATAAAATTTTAAATTTTTCCCATATTCCAGAAAAACCTTAGCGAAAATTTTATCATTTCTTAATTCTTCTAAAACTTTAAATTTCTCTCTAAGTTTTAACTTCTTATGCAGAATTATATTCTTTAATGGTAAAGTATACATTGTTAAAATATAAGGATACATTTGCCTTACAATTCCCTCTTTATTCCCAATTAATTCCAAAAATTCAAGTAATGAGTTAGAAACTGTATTTATATCTGAAACTATATTATATTTATTACGTTTTGCAAGCTGATTAATCGATGTGGACATATTGTAATGGTACAATACATTCGGAATAAAAGTTAAATTAATGGAATTTTTTAAGAAACGCAAATTAAAATCAAAGTCTTCGTACAATACTAAACTTTCATTAAAATATAATTTATGATCTTTTATTATTTTTGCTTTAAAAAGATACATCCAGGAAGCAAGTAAACCCACTGTGTTAAATAGATACACAAAATTCGATCCAAGATCAGAAACATTAATATTCACTTTTTTATGAACACCATTTAATTCACTTTTTATTAACTTTTGTTCTGTGTATAAATCCTTAACTGAACCAAAAATTATGGAATCACTTTTTTCTAATTTCAATTGATTTATAAGTGTATCAAGAGCGTCCTTTTCTATCCAATCATCACTATCAACAAACAGTATATATTCTCCTGTAGCTAAGTCTATTCCAGCGTTACGAGCTGATGAAACCCCTCCGTTTTTCTTATGAATTACTTTTATTCTACTATCTTTTACTGAGTACTCATTGCATATTTTTCCAGAATCGTCGGGTGAACCATCATTGATGAGTATAAGTTCAAAATCTTTAAAAGATTGAGCGAGTATAGAATCTACACATTTATGTATATAATGCTCAATTTTGTAAACTGGAACAATAATGCTTATTTTTGGATCCATAAACTTAGTTCCTTTCATCCTTATAATGACACTTTCTTTATTTTCATATATGAATTTTCGTTATTTTTTTGTAGATTTTCAGATAACTTTTTTCTTTGCAATGGGAAATCGATTAGGTATTTAATCTTTTTATATAAATCTTCCTCATCAAAATCTACAATTAAACCATTAAACCCATCTTTTAATTGTTCACGAGCACCAGTAAAGTTTGTAGTTATAATAGGCTTTTGTAAACATTTTGCCTCAGCTAAAGTAAGACAATATCCTTCATGCCTTGAGGTTTGAACATAAATATCTGCCTTAGCTATATAGGGATAAGGATTGGGTGTAGAACCTAGTAGAAAAAAGTTGTTTTTTATATCATAATCATTTATTAACATCTCATACTTTCTTCTACTATTTCCTTCACCAATGCAATACCATCTAACTTCATAACCATTTTTAAGTAATTTAGATAAAACTTTAATAGCTAGATCCTGACCCTTTTCTTTTGAAAGTCTCCCCACAGTAACTATTTTGATACCTTGATATGTTTCGTCAAATATTATAGTTTCTTTGGACATCTTTTTTATCAAATTTGTTGGGACTAAATTCTTAAAAACCTCTGCTTTATTTTTTACAGTTGGTATTTCTTCAATCAATCGCTCTCTCGCCTCTTTTGAAACTACATAAATATTATTAAATTTTTTATACAGTTTTTCATATAACTTCTTATTAACATTATGTTTAGATATATCAAAATGCACCCAAGATATTTTTTTTGTTGCCTTTACTCTATTACCAATATAGTAATCAATAATATCTGTTGGCCCTTGGTATGTAATAGCTACATCATACGTACTATTATTAAACGGGATACTTTTAAAAACATTCTTATAATAAAGGTATCTATTATTTAAATATTTAGAGAGAAAATAAGTAGATATAAAAAGTGGTATTTTAAAAAATTGTTTGTTTTTTATATAATCTTTAATTGTTTGTTGTGGCGGTTGTAAGATTATCGCCTTCATAGTGCCGAACCATGAAGCTTCTTCAACTTTTACCCACTCTGGAATATATTCTAAAAAGTCACCCTTTTTTTCTAATAATAAAACAGTAATATCATATTTATTATTGGGTAACTCAGATAATAGGGATAGTAATGATTTTTCTACACCGCCAATGTTCATACTGCTAACCATAAATAGTACTTTTTTCATTTTATCCCCCATTCTCCAAAATGTTTTGGTTACAAATGAAAGTAGGCCAAATTACTTTTATTCTCAATTTTCTTTTATATAGTAGAAACTAAATTAAATAATTTATCAATTTCAGCCGATGTGTCTATTTCAAATTTTAATGAATTTTTTTCTAGTTTAATTTTAAATTTTTCATCATCAAGTAATTTTTTAATAGCTTTGTACATTTGATGTTCGTCAAAATTTACTATCAAACCTGTATGATTATGGATAATTTGTTCTCTTGCCCCAGTAAAATTTGTACAAATAATTGGCTTTTTAAAGCATTTTGCCTCAGATAACGTTATACAATACCCTTCATGTCGAGATGGTTGAACATATATATCACAATCTTTCATAAAAGGATATGGATTAGATTTCCCTCCTAAAAATATAAAGTCATTTCTTAAACCATTTACTTCTACTAATTTTTCATAATCCTTCCTTGCCTCTCCATCACCTATGCAATACCATCTAACGTTGTAACCATCTTTTTTTAAATTAGCTAAGACTGAGATAGTTAGATCTTGCCCCTTCTCATGAGCAAGACGTCCAACTGTAAGTATCCTAACTCCACTAAAATTATCTTTAAAACCTACTCCATCGTTTGCCATCCTTATAATTGAACTTGGTGATACTAGATTGAAAAAAGTATCAGTCTTTTCTTCTAGATTTGGTAATAAATTTATTAGTTTTTCTTTGCCTTCCTTTGAAACTATAAAAATTTTATCGAATTTTTTATATATTTTAGATGCAAATCTACGATTAAACCCTATTTTGGTTATATCAAAATGGATCCATTGAATTTTCTTTTTAGCTTTAATTTTGTTTAAAACAAAATAGCTTATGAAGTCCATTGGACCTGCATAAGCTACTGCAACATCATATTTAGTTTCAATAATCTGAAAATCTTTTAAAATGTATTTTATAAATATACTTCGTTCCCTCGTAACCTTCGATATTAAATATAGAAACATTATTATAATTGCCTTTAACAATTTTCCTTCTCGAAGGAACTTTAAAACAGTCATGTGTGGTGGATGGTTTAAAATATTTTTAATCTTGTTATATTCCTGGAAATTTTCAACACGTACATTTTCCGGGATATTATGTAAAAATCCCCCGTCATTTTCTAACATAAATATAGTAATTTCATATTCCTCTTTAGGTATTTTGGATATCATGTTTAGCAATGCTTTTTCTGTACCACCTATATTCATATTAATTATCATAAAAATGATTTTTTTCTTCACACTAGTATTACACCTCTTTTACTTAACATATATAATTAATCAAAGATATTGTAGAATGAAAATTTAATTAATTTAATTTATATAAATGAGATTATTTCAATAGGCTTTGATTAATTAATTACTCCCTTAAATTATAACTTTATCCGTTTTCAACTAATTTATAGAATTTTTCGATCTGATCTACAGAACTATAAGGTTTTTCATTTTCTAGTTCAAAAAGTATTTTTTGTTTAAACTTGGTATCATCTATATATTTTGTGATGCCATTGTAAATACTTTCAACTGTATTTTCTACTATTAAACCATCGACATTATTTCGAATAATTTCTTTTGCAGTTGAGAAATTAGTGCAAACAATAGGTTTTTTTAATATCTTTGCCTCACAAACAGTTAGACCGAAGCCCTCTCTGATTGATGTTTGTACATATATATCGCAATTTCCCATATAAACATAAGGATTTATTTTTTTTCCAAGTAAAATAAAATAATCACTAAGCCCATATTGATTTATTAAATCCTGAAGTTTTGATCTTTCAGAACCCTCTCCTACTACAAACCATTTAAAATTGTATCCGTTATTTTTCAATAATTTAGCAACCTTTATTGCTAAATCATATGATTTTTCAGGAACTAATCTTCCAACAGTTAAAATCTTTACCTTATTTGTGTAATCATCAAATACCTTTTTTTCCTTGGCCTTTTGATAAATAACTTTAGGATCAATAATATCAAAGATAATATCAACCTTATTTTTATAATCTGTACTAATTTGAGCCACTGACTTTTTAATATACTCAGAAACTGCTATTATTTTATCAATACTTTTATAAGATTCATTATCAATTTTTTTATTAAAAGTAGTATTTATATAGTCGTTATTAATCCAAGCAAATTTCTTTGATGCAATTACTTTATTAGCTACAAAATAGGTTGGCATTCCCTGACTATAAGCTATAGCTACATCATATTCTTGCTCTATTGGTTTTAAATGCTTTTTTATACTTCTAAAAACCACTTGCTCGCTATTTAGACTATTACTTTTAATTTTGTTTACTCTTAAATTTAATGAGGTTAATATCCTTCTTACAATGAATCTTAAGTTTTTACCGTTAGAAAATTTAACTCCAGACAAAAACGAAAAATAATCTGGTATTGGTAAAATATTCACAGATTCAGGGATGAATTTCTCTAAATCACAACCTTGTTTGAAAAATAATAAATCAACTTCATACTTAGTAAAATCGAGTAAATTCAATAATGAAACTAAACTTTTTTCAGCACCGCCCATTGAAAGCGAATCTATTACAAAAAGTAATTTTTTTTTCATAAATACTCCTGATTTCTTTTATATTCGATTGAAAAAGGGAGATTACTTTTTATTTTCTATTTTTTTGCTCCCATATTTTGATTCTGCCACTTAATAAACTCAATTAATGTCTTATATTCTTGTAATTGTTCTTTTTCAATCCCTGATTCTTTTAATTCATGTACTAAATCAATCCATTCTTTATCTGGTACTTGATGATTTTCAACATTAGTTTCTGATTTCAGTAATATTTCTAAATCAACATTTAATACGAGTGAGATCTTTTTCATAACTTGAATAGAAGGATTCTGATTAAGGTTTCGCTCAATATTACTTAAATACGATTTTGATATTCCTGCTTTTTCTGCAAGCTCGGATAATGTTAACCCCTTTTTCTTGCGAATTTCATAGATATTTTTTCCTATCATTAACACATACCTCGTTTAATTCTTATATTTTTTGGTTTTTGAACACATCTCTTTCAATCCTTTTTCTTATTGTTTCTTTCATACAATGAATGACCCTCATTTGGTCTTCTTCAGTCATATTAGAACCGGAGGGTAAGCAAATCCCGTTTTCAAATAAATGTTCAGAAATACTCTCATTTTCACTATGCGGATAATAACGAACTCCTTTAAAAAGAGGCTGTAAATGCAGTGGTTTCCATACTGGCCGAGCTTCAATATTTTCCTCTATTAATATATTTAACAAGTCTTTAACCAAGACCCCCGATTCTTCTTCATTAATGGTAAGAGCAGTCAGCCACCGATTTGATTGTGTGCTGGCTAATTCAGGCATGAAGGAGATACCCGGTAAATAAGCTAACTCCTGAAAATACCGGTTGAATATGGCTCTTCTAGCTTTCACCCTATCACCTAAAACCTCTAATTGCGCTCTTCCAATACCCGCCAATACATTGCTCATTCGATAATTAAACCCTATAGTACTATGCTGGTAATGTGGTGCGGGATCCCTGGCTTGAGTCGCTAAAAATCGAGCTTTTCTTAACGACTCAACATCATTTGAAATAAGCATACCACCGCTTGATGTGGTAATAATTTTGTTCCCATTAAATGAATAAATTCCAAACTTCCCAAATGTACCACTTGCTTTCCCTTTGTACGTAGAACCAAGGGATTCCGCGGCATCTTCAATAATCGGAACATGATAATGATTACAAATGGCAAGAATTTCATCCATCTTTGCACTCTGTCCATACAAATTAACCACAATAACTGCTTTTGGCAGATTTCCTTCATAAGAAGCCTCTTCAAATGCTCGTTCTAGTGCCTGTGGAGACATATTCCATGTATATGGCTCAGAATCGATAAAGACTGGCTCAGCTCCCAGATAAATGATGGGATTGGCACTTGCTACAAAGGTTAAGCTGGAACAAAATACTTTATCTCCATGTTTTACATCTAATAAAGAAAGAGCCAAATGAATCGCTGCAGTTCCGGAACTAACTGCCGCCGCTTCATTGGCTCCTACATAATTGGCTATCTCTTTTTCAAATGCATCAACATTGGGACCTAATGGGGCAATCCAATTCGTTTCAAATGCTTCATTAATATAGTTGATTTCATTTCCACTCATATGTGGTGATGAGAGGAAAATCCTTTTTTTATACGTTGTATTGAGCAATATATTCTCCCCCACCCTCATTTACTTTAAAAATCTTAGCAGGAACACCAACAGCCATACAAAAGGAAGGAATATGATTGATTACAGTTGCTCCCGCTCCGATTATTGACCATTCACCAATCTTAATATTGGGAATAATTGTAGCTCCCGCCCCAATAAAGGCACCATTCTCCAAATGAACAGCACCTGTTAGTGTTGCGCTTGGGCACACATGAACATAATTACCAGCTTTACAATCATGCTCAATTACTGATCCTGTATTAATAATAGAATGAAGGCCGATTTCAGTATCTGCGTTTATCACCGTATACGGCATAACAACCGTACCTTTCCCTATCCTTGCACTTGGGCTGATTTCAGCAGAATTGTGAATTAGAGTTACATAATACTCATCAGGAATCTTAAGTCTTTGAGCAATTAATTCCCGTACTTTATTATCTCCTATAGCAATTACAAATTTTATGTCTTTAATATACTCAATCATTCTTTTAGCAGACTTAATTGGACCACAAAACGCATTTTCTATTAAACTTACCTGTTCGTATTTATCATCTAAAAACCCTACTATTTCGTTTTTTTCATCTGATAAAATCATATCGCATATCACCTTACTGTGACCTCCGCGACCTATAACAGCAATTTTCATCCATGGCCCCCTCCTACAGAAGATTTAGAGCCTGTAAAATGTTCCATTGTAACGTTGCCTGGCTGGCTTATTCCATCAGATTTCAAAACTTTGTATACCGTAAGAAATAAAATTTTAGTATCAAGTAAAAAGGAGTGATTCTTTACGTACCAGGTATCCAATTTAAATTTTTCTTCCCACGTAATCGCATTCCGTCCATTGACTTGGGCCCAACCTGTTATACCGGGTCTTACGTTATGACGCATGGCTTGTTCTTTCGTATAAAGTGGGAGATACTCCATAAGTAACGGTCTGGGTCCGACCAGACTAATATCACCTTTTATCACATTAACTAATTGTGGATATTCATCTAAGCTATATTTCCTTAAAAATTTACCAAATGGTGTCAACCTTTTAAAGTCAGGCAATAATTTACCATTTTTATCTTTTTCATCTGTCATGGTTCGTAACTTATAAAGGTAAAAAGGCTTTCCATATAACCCGGGTCGCTGCTGTTTGAATATAATTGGTGATCCTAGCTTTATCCAAACCATCAGGCCCAAGATGAAAAAGATTAGGAAAAGACTTACAAACAAAACCAATGAAAACAAGAAATCAAACAACCGCTTCATAACTAGCCATCCCCTGAAAAAATTCATATTACTTATTTGATAATACCTGCTGTTTTATTTCTTCTATTAATTCTGTTACATTAATACTTTCATTTTCTTGACCCCTCAAATAGGTGCTAATTAAAATCTCTTGAAATTTCTGAGGAGTTAGCGTTTCTGATATTTTCATATTTCTATCCTCACTTTATTAACTTTTAATAAAAAAGTCCTCACTTTTAGACATGTGAGGACTTTGAAAAACTTCTATTTTATTATCATATCCATTTGGATTATTAACCTGCCACCGCCAAGAATCCTTACACATTTCGTTAATATTCTTCACGGCTGCCCATTTAAGCTCTTGCTTTGCTTTTACTGGATCCGCATAACAAACAGCTGCATCACCAGGCCTGGCTTCAACAATTTTATATGGCACCTTTTTACCTGAAGCCTTTTCAAAAGCCGATACCATTTCCAATACGCTGTAACCTTTTCCTGTACCAAGGTTATATGCTTCAACACCAGTTGAATTTGAAACCTTTTGAAGTGCTTTCAAATGTCCTGCGGCCAAGTCCACTACATGAATATAATCTCGGACGCCTGATCCGTCTTTGGTCGGATATTGATTTCCAAAAACATTGAGCTCCTCCAATTTCCCTACAGCAACTTGTGTTATGTATGGCATTAGATTATTGGGAATGCCATTTGGATCTTCTCCAATAAGACCGCTATCATGGGCACCTATGGGATTAAAATATCTCAAAAGTGCAACACTCCAGCTATTATCTGATACGTAAAGATCATGTAAAATCTCTTCAATCATAAGCTTGGTCCGTCCATAAGGATTTAATGCTTCTAAAGGAAAATCCTCAGATATCGGAAATTTTCCCGGCATACCATAAACAGTTGCTGATGAACTGAAGACTAGTTTTTTCACATTATATTTTTTCATCGTCTCACAAAGGACAAGTGTGCCCGTAATATTGTTATGATAGTATCGAAGAGGAAGATAGACTGATTCTCCAACTGCCTTAAGACCCGCAAAATGAATGACAGCTTCAATAGCATTTTCTAAAAAAATTTCATTTACTTTTTTCTCATCCAGCAAATCAATATTATAGGATTTAAAAGACTGACCTGTAATTTCACTTATTCTTTTGATTGCTTCAGGCTTGCTATTGATGAAATTGTCTAAAACTACAATCTCATAACCAGCATTCAACAATTCAACGCAGGTATGGCTACCGATATAGCCTGCTCCACCTGTGACAAGTATTGCCATTACTTTATTCCCCCTTTAATGATTATGACTCAATTAAGCTATATAATTTTTCAATTTCATTCTCGTTTCCATAATCCATTGATCTCACGTTTGTTATGAGTTCATTTTTTAGTTCACCGTTTTCAATTATTTTTCGAACTCCTTTAACAATTCCCTCTACATCCTGAGATGTAATTAAAGCATCAATCCCATCTCTGGCCTGGCTGTTCGCAGTTGGGAAATTGGTGATAACAACCGGTTTGCCTAAAATTTGCGCTTCTCTAATTGTTACAGCCTTTCCCTCGTACCTTGATGGCTGTACATAAATATCACATTCTTTGATATATGGATAAGGATTTGTCTTTTTTCCCAGTAAGAAGAAACGGTCTTTTAATTCTAATTGATGAATTAGATTTCTTAATTCATCTTCAAGTGGCCCATATCCAACAACATACCATTCGACATCAAATCCTTCCTTTAAAAGTTCTTTACATGCCCTTATTGCATTATCAATTCCTTTTGCATGTGAAAGGCGGCCAACTGTTAATAATATTGTTTTATCCTGATCCTTTTTCATTTCAATCGGGATTCCATTATTTGCTTGTTTTCTAACGAAATCAGGTGAAAGAATGTTTTCAATCACCATTGTTTTTTGTTTAAAGTCTGGAAGAATCGTAAGAAAGGTGTTTGAACATTCTTCTGAAACAGCAACTATTTTATCTAATTTCCCCCACATCTTCACTTCCACTTTTTTGTTAAGATAAATATTGGAGTAATCCGTGTGAATCCAGCCAATCTTCATTTTTGCTTTTACTTTCTCTCCAATAAAATGATGTGGCCATAGAAAACCTATGGCCACATCATATTCTTTATTTAATTTAGGGAGAAAACGATTAGACATCTCCCAGCCATATTGAATGACCAAATACCCCGGTTCCTCAACCTTTTTAATTTTCCCGTGAAGGGAGCCCATATATTTTGCCATGGTTCTTGAAATTGCTAATGGATAAAACCCTTCTTTTGCAATCTGTCCAATGGGCATTCTAAACGTTGTATATGGAGGCAGTTCTGGTAGTAAATTTGGACCTGGTGGCAATAAAGGAAGGAATTCCCCTTCATGTTTAAATAACAATAGATCTACGTCGTATCTACTGTAATCAATATGACTTAGTAAACCAATGAGACTTCTTTCGACACCACCGATTGCTAAATCGAAAGAGGTGATTAAAATTTTCTTTTTCATTAGGTAATACCCTCTCTGAAATTATAATAAAAAAGTTGCCATTTAAACGGCAACTTTCCATTACATCATCAATTGGCTGGCCCCATATAATTCCACCCAATCACTGACGTTATTTTTAATGTTGAAGCCACGATTGGACACCCTATCATAAATCAGATCATCGTCAGGTCTTGCCATTAGTATTGATTCTTTAATCTTATTGCACCAACTATCCAAACTCTCATCAAGATTGACAAAGGATGTTAAACCTAAGCCCATATCTGTAGCTTTAGGGACTGTATCTGCAATGACACATGGGGTTCCAGAGCATTGTGCTTCTATTGTAACAATGCCAAAGCCTTCGAATTTTGAAGGAAATAGAAATACATCGAAAGCCTTCATTAATTTAGGGATATCTGACCTAACTCCTAGAAACCTTATATGATTTAGTACTCCAAGCTTTGCCGCTTCTTTTTCAATATTAATTCTTAATGGCCCATCGCCAATTAATAAAGCAACATAATGATCGTCTTCCTCTATCAATTTTTTCAAAACCTTCAAAATAAAAAAATGATTTTTTGAATCTGAAAACCGTCCAACATGACCTATAATTTTTACATTACCCGATAAATTTAGTTCATTAATAACACTATTCCTTAAATTTGTTCTTGCCATAGTAAATTGTGCAATATCTACCCCATTCTTAAGAATACTTACTTTTCCTGTTTTTCCGATATTTTGACCAAATAAGAACTGTGCGGCTTCTAAACTGCAGCTACAGTAATTTGTCGCCGATATCTTTATTAAAGAGCGAAGTATGATTAGGGTGACCCAACTCTTGAAACTTTTTGCTTTTGACCAGTTATTACTGTGTGAATGACAGATTCTTTTGTTGATACCAGCTATTTTTGCTGCTAAAGCTGGAAACCCGCCTTGATAGTCTGTATGTGAATGAACCGCGATATAGGAGTTAGAATTCATAATCTTAATTAAATTCTTTATATAGGAAAGTGGTCCAAGGTTTCCGAGACTAGGAATCTTATAGATTCTTCCTCCAAGTGTTAAAATTTCTTCATCGAAATCCCCTTTTTTATTCGAATGGGTTATGAAATCAAACTGTAATTTGGTTCTATCTAAATTTCTGTATATATTCATGATTAAAGTTTCTGCGCCGCCACGTTCCATGGAGCTAACAATGTGTAAAATCCTTTTAGGTTCCTTTTCCATTTCATCAACTCCATGTTTTTTCTATCAGATATAATTACTTTGGTAAATAATATTTAAAGATTTAACACTCTCATAATAATAATAAATCAAATAACAGACCAAAATGAGATAATAGACAACCCTTTGATCTTTCTGATTAAAAAGCTTTACGATCCATGAAATTAAAATTAATTGATATAATTCGAAATAAATCGAAAATCGTGCAAATATCCAGTTTTGTGTTGAAACTATCATAAATATAAACCCTATAATCGACATATTTACAATATAATCACTCTCTGGGAAAATCCCCCTGAGTTTTTCCCTTCCAAAATAAGAAATTATAATGGGTACCCCAAATACTGCTACCCTTAGAGTGTTTGCGCCGCCTTCATTAAAATTCTGGTAGTGTCCATACTCGGTGTCCTTAATGGCCGAAAATAGTACGGATGAAAATTTATCAAATCCCAAAACTATGAGTACAGAGAGACCTAAAAGGATAAAAGTAGCCTTTGACCAAGCTCTATACCTAGATAAAAAATAAATGGGTATTAAAACTAATGCACTTTCATGGAATGTGGATGCAAAAAGAACAACCAAGATGTATCTTTTCCAACTTCCATCAATTAGAAATTTAGTTGCAGTAAAAACTATTGCTGCAGCTAGACATTCCCTTATTCCATTCATCGAAACTAAAAACCAACCACCTGTAATATAAACATACGTACTTAGCTCAAACATTCTTGAGTATTTATACAAAACAATAATAATCAGTACATTGGTAATGATTGCAGTAGTTAATAGTAAAATTTGTGGATCACTTGAATACCTCTTTAAGATCATTTGTAAAATTCCAAAACCGATTTCTTTTTGAGATTTAACAAAGTCCCAAGTATAATTATTTATTTCAAATGAATGCTTGTAAAAGTAAGTATCCCCAATGTTAGATCGTAAACCGGAAATCACCGCTAATGAAAACAAAACACCAAAAGCTAGAAATTTATTTGGTTTAATGGACATTGGATATATTGTTGCATATGTTGTAACGGCGAAGTATCTTGAAAAAAAGGACAACATAAAAACTATGGCAAGGTTAATCCATAGGATAGTCATAAATTATTTCCTTTCAGAGGTACTTTTTCTTTTGGTTATCATCAAAAAACATGCTTAAATTAATAATTCAGACAGTCCTTGTTTTAGTTGAAATATATAAAAATAATAAAATACCAAATGGGATTGCCAAAAATGTATGAATTTTGTATGGGGTTTCGCTTAAAAATCTCCAATTATTGCTCATTAAACTGCTCGAGACAAAATGAATTGCTTGCCTAAACTTAAATGATGAACTCGTAAAAGGTAATTTCATTAACTCTTTACGATAAAAAGCGAATCCCCTAGGGTTCTTTCGGTACTGATTAAACATATTTAAAGATGACCCATCAGGGAGGTACTCAACACAACAAAGCACTTCATTCATTAACAACATTTCATACTCTTTATCAAGCATATAATATTTATAAGCTAGCCCAACATATTTCTCGTTATTAAATATTGGATAAGGATATTTCCTGGTTAGATCAGTGCGATAGACAAGCTTTTTATCCCCACTAACACCATGCTTATAATAAAGATCAAACAATGTAGATTTTATAATGTCTTTTGGTAATTTTGTCCCTATGATTCTATCATCGCTATCTGCATCAAGACCGATGATACCACTTACTTTTTCACTTCCAAATTTACTCCAAAAATTTACTATCTTTTCAACTGCTTTCTCTGGCATATAATCATCCGAATCAATACAAACATTTAATTCTGTATCAATAAGTTCATAGGCTGTATTGTGCGCACCATGCATTCCCTGGTTTTCTTGCCTATGATATTTAATTTCAATCTTATTCTCCTTAATCCAGCTATTTACTAATTCCAATGTATTATCGGTTGAGCCATCATCAATGATTAACCAAACAAAATCAGTACATGTTTGATTAAGAAGGCTTTGATAACAGTTATTAAGGCAATATGCTCGATTATATGTCGGAGTAAAGACCGTTAGCTTTTTCAAAAAAATCACCCCGAAATACTTAAATAAAATTCTTCAATATTCCCCGCTGTTTCTTTAATATCATATCCTTGTATTGAAATTGAATTTGAAGCAATCCTTCTGTTGAATCCTATAGGTTCAATTCCTTTTATTTTTTGTACCCACTGTTTTAGATCTGTTAGCGGAATGAAATCTACTAAATTACAACCAAGATCCACTTCCTGTGAAATATTATCTGATATTAAGCAAGGTAATCCAGCGCCCTGTGCTTCTATCAATGAGACAGGCAATCCTTCATGCAAAGATGGGAATACTAATACATCAAAAGCTTGGAGTAAACGATGTATATCACTTCGAATTCCAACAAACTTTACCTTGTCTACTAAGTTTAGGTCCCTTACTTGTTTCTCAATATCAACTCTTAATGGCCCGTCACCAACTAATATCAATACAGAATCATTGTTAATTTGGCTGAAATTCGAAAATATTTCAATAAGGAAGTGATGATTTTTTTGATGTGCAAATCTTCCTATATGGCCTATTACAAATTGGTTAGTAAGATTTAGTTCTTCCCGTATTTCTTTTCTTATTTTAGGAGAGTAGGCAAATTTTTCACTCTCAATCCCGTTTTTTAAGATTTTTGCAGAGTTTGATTTTCCTGTAAATAACCAATCAGCCGCTTTATTTGAACAGGCAAATAAATTGGTGGCGCTTGTTAAAATGTATTTCCCTATATACCATTTATAAACTCTTGCTGCAAATCCTCCCTCACTGCTAGTGTTATGACTATGTGAAATTCGAATTGGGATTCCTGCCCTTTTGGCTGAGCGAAGAACCAATCCAGTCATCTTATCCATGTGTGAGTGGACAATTTTATATTGATTATTTGCAGAAAAAAAATGATCTAACTCATTCACATATTTGAAATGGCCAACATCCGAAATGTAAGGAATTCTATGGACATTACCACCCATTTTTAGTATTTCGGAATCGAATACACCTTCTTTACATGTCAAAAAGTCAAATTGAACCTTAGAGCGATCTATATTCCGATACAGATTCATGATCAACGTTTCTGCACCGCCCCTGTTCATATTGACAACAACATGCAATATCCTTAATGGACTGCCCACATTGCATCCTCCATTTCATCCATATACAATCTATAAATATCGCTTTTTTCCTCAAGGATTTTATTTATGCTATACCTCGTAAGGATCAGGTTACGTCCATGTAATCCAAGCTCATATTTTAGATTCCTATTTCTTGCAAGAAGCTTTATCTTATTTGAAAACTCCACTGAATTATTCTTAATAATAAAACCATTTTTGCTATTTTCTATTAGTTCTTTATGCCCTCTATTTTCATTTGCGATAACCGGCAATCCGCAGGCCATCGCTTCCATAATATTCACTGGAAGTCCCTCACGAAAACTCGACCCAACTGCTGCGTCACACATTTTTAAAAGCTCCTCAATATCATCCCGATAACCGAGAAAGTCAACCATCCCATCAACACCTAACGTAACGGCATGTTCTTGACATTCCTTTAATAAGGGCCCATTTCCTGCGAGTAAGAGCTTCATATTCGGCACCTCATTTTTAATTACGGCTAAGGATTCAATAAGCAGCTTTTGGTTTTTATTTTTGTTAAATTCAGCAGCATAAAACATTAAAAACTCACTTGTTTTATACCCTTGAGCTTTTCTAATAATATCCTTTTGATCTTTTTCTATTGGTTTAAACATCTCCGTATTAATGCCGACACCATGAACATGCTTGATTGATTCAGCCTTAAATCGATGTTTGTTTGCCAGATTAAAATCCTCCTGATTGATCGTAATCAAACAATCTGTAAACCTGGAAAGAAACTTTTCAATCGGATAATATAGAATCCAGTTAGCTATAGGTGCGCCTTTACAAAAGTGAAAGCCATGGGCAGTATAAATGACCTTAGTCCCATTCTTTCTTGCCATTCTTGCAGCTAACCGAGTGAGCACTCCACCCATTGGTGTGTGGCAATGAATAATCTTATATTGATGTTTATTTATAATTTCTTTAAGCTCTTTGTAAGCTACTAAATTCATTTTGTTCAACGGAGATCTTTGAATGGGAATATTAAATTTTCTGTCTACATACGGTAGCTTCAAATCTCCATTTGCTGCAACATGAACCTCCCACCCTTGCTCCTTAAACCACTTCAAATATGGAAGGTGGAAGGCTTTGAAGTGGAAATCCACTGTGGCACAAAAAAGCACTTTTTTAGGCATTTTTATCACCTCCTATTATCTTTTTGTACGAATTATTCCTTAATTAGCTCTTTATTCAGTACAGATGATAAATAATCTAACAATTGATTCCTCAAATCATCACGTTGTAATGCAAATTCAATACTTGTTTGAATGAAGCCCATTTTTTCACCGACATCGTATCTGACACCTTCAAAATCATAAGCGTAAACAGCTTCGTATAAATTCAAAGCAGCTATTGCATCAGTAAGCTGAATTTCTCCACCAGCTCCGGGTTCCTGTTTACCTAATATTTCGAAAATTTTCGGACTTAAAATATATCGGCCAAGAATAGCAAGATTAGAGGGTGCCTCTTCTTGTTTTGGTTTTTCTACTAAACTATTAACACTATAAAAACGTTCGTTAATAAAATTACCGTCAACAATTCCATACCTCGATACTTCACTTTCTTCAACTGTTTGCACACCAAGGATAGAAGCATTGTATCTTTCATATTGATCCATCATTTGTCTTAAACAAGGTTTATCTGCTTGCACAATATCATCACCCAAAAGGACGGCAAATGGTTCATCGCCAATAAACTTTCTCGCACACCAAATGGCATGACCTAATCCTTTCGGTTCCTTTTGACGAATATAATGGATGTCAACCAACTTCGATGATTTTTGAACCTCATCTAATAAGGCAAATTTCCCTTTTTCATATAGGTTTTGTTCTAGTTCAAAAGAGTTGTCAAAATGATCTTCAATCGCTCTTTTGCCTTTACCGGTGACGATAATAATATCCTCAATCCCTGACTCTACTGCTTCTTCCACAATATATTGGATAGTCGGTTTATCAACTATTGGTAGCATTTCTTTAGGCATTGCTTTAGTTGCAGGAAGAAACCTCGTACCTAGTCCTGCTGCTGGTATAATTGCTTTTCTAACTTTCATTACATACACTCCTTTAAATCTAGACCGATAATATTTGTTGAGGCATTACTTTTTTATTGGCTAGTTCCAAAAGCCTTTCTCTAATTTCCTCTTTTTCCAGAACTGAATAGGTTGTTATTATTTCTTCTATTTCCGCTAAAAAAAGTTCAGATGTCTTTCCAATATAAATTTTCGGATAGATTTGTTGATCTTTAACTTCATCTTCTTTTAATAATTCTTCAAATAACTTTTCCCCAGGTCTCATTCCTGTGAATTCAATCCCTATTTCTTCAATGGAATTGCCCGAGAGTTTTATTAAATTCTTAGCCAAATCTACAATTTTCACTGGATCCCCCATATCTAATACGAAGATCTCCCCCCCCTTGGCAAGAGCCCCAGCTTGAAGGACCAACCTCGATGCTTCAGGAATCGTCATAAAGTAACGAACCATTTCAGGGTGGGTAACCGTGACGGGTCCACCTTTTTCAATCTGTCTTTTAAATAATGGGATAACACTCCCTCTACTCCCTAATACATTCCCAAAACGTACCGCAACAAATTTTGTATCACTAATTTTATCCATGTTTTGGATAATCATTTCCGCAAGCCTTTTTGTTGACCCCATTACACTTGTTGGATTTACTGCTTTATCAGTTGAAATCATCACAAACGTCTTAACCCCATGCCAACTTGCTGCTTTTGCCGCATTCATTGTTCCAATTAAGTTATTTTTGACCGCTTCTTCTGGGTTACCTTCCATTAAAGGAACATGCTTATGAGCAGCAGCATGATAAACCGCATCTGGTTGATATGTACTCATAACCATCATCATCTTCTTTTCATCTTGTAAATCGGCAATAACTGGAACAAATTCAATTCCTGAATTTTTATATGTCTCTTTCAATTCCATCTCAATGGAATAAATGCTATTTTCACCATGGCCTAATAGGATAAGCTTTTTGGGATTAAAATTTGCTATTTGTCGGCAAATTTCCGATCCAATGGAGCCACCAGCACCGGTTACTAGAACAACTTTATCCTTAATATAGCCTGAGATACTATCAATATCTAATTCCACAGGATCCCTTCCTAATAAATCCTCAACCTGCACGTCGCGAAATTGTTTAACTGATACTTTTCCTGTCATCAGATCCTCAAGCATTGGAAGAATTTGCGTTTTTGCGTGGGTCTTTATGCATTCCTGAAAAATGGTATTTAACTCTTTTTTACTCAATGATGGAATGGCGATAACAATGTTATCTATATCTAGCTCATTGACAGTTGCCTCGATTTCTGTAATACCGCCACGGACAGGAATTCCTAAAATATCCAGGCCATGCTTTTTATCATCATCATCAATAAATCCAACTGGAAAAAGGTCAGCCTCGTTATTTTTTTTTAGTTGTCTTGCAACCATCATCCCTGCAGAACCTGCACCAACAATGAGTGTTCTCTTTTTGTTCTCTATCTTAAAAAGGTAGGAATCCCTAAACATTCTCCAACAGAAACGAGATCCACCTATAAGAGACATATTGAGTAACCAAGTTACGATAAGTAGTCGAAACTGTGTTTTTTGAAGTAATAGTTGTTGTACAACTGCAGCAATAAGAATTGTAAATGTTACAACCTTTAAAATAATTAATAATTCACCAACACTGGCATATTCCCAGGCCTTTTTGTATAGTTTGAATTTAATTGAAAGGAAATGGTGACAGAGTAAAATAACTACAGAGCTTAGTGCGATTGGATATGTAATAACATAAAAAGTTCCGTTTACTAAAAAACGACTAAAAAAAATAGCGGTTAAAACAATACATGAATCAATAATGATAAATAATGATAGCCTTTGGCGATACGTCATACTTTCCCTCCTTTAAGAAAGCTTTACATTACATCTACTAATCTACTTTAAGACTTCTTAATTTGATTGCATTTTCAATTAATTGCCTAATTTCTTCGAGCTGTTCCTTCGTCGCATCCTGTTTTATGTATCTAATAGCCTTTTTGATTGATTTTGGGTAATGATCAATATTTTTCATTCTTTCATCTCCTTAAAAAGGTTAATTATTTGAACTTCGTAAAGAACAAATAATTAACCTTTTTAATAATAAAATCGGGCATCTAACCCGTCCTCACGTCACACTCTCGACGACTAGCGTCTAAGGCTTTGGACCCACAGCATGACCGAGTGCCTCCATTGATAATGGAAAGGAGACATTACCAAACTATTAAAAGATACAAATTCGTCCCCAATAAAGAACGTCAAAACAAAAAAATATACACTGATTTATTCGTTGGTTTTATTGATTGAAAACTACTCCAACCAACCTTGCCTTGGCAAAATCTAACACTTTCTTTGCCTCTTTGGCTTTTTCAATCTTTGTTTTGCCATTCTGCATGACCAATACCACACCATCACATTGCTGCACTAAAAGTTTGGTATCCGTAACATCAAGCACTGCGTTAGAATCAATTAATATCACATCATAGGATTGTAAGGCATAATTGAGTAATTCCTGCATCATGTTTGATCCTAATAATTCAACTGGATTATGCGGAATGAATCCGCTTGTTAATACGTCTAACCTGCCAATTTCGGTATGATTAATAGCTTCTTCAAATGAGGACTTACCTGTTAGAACTTCTGTCAACCCATTAGAATTAGGAAGTTTAAAAAAGGAATGCAAAGAAGGATTTCTTAAATTTGCATCGATTAAAAGGACCCTTTCCTTTTGCTGAGCCATCGAAACGGCTAAATTAGCAGAAGTAGTCGATTTTCCTTCCCCTTCACTTGGAGAGGTAATTAAGAACTTTCGGCCTTTTTGCTCAGCAATTGAAAATTTAATATTTGTTTGAATCGTCCGAAACTGCTCAGATATGATGGATTCAGGAAAAGAATAGGTAATTAATGTTCTTTTTTTTGTTTCAGCCAATGTCTTTCGTTTATTTATAACCAATGGTCTCACCCCTTAATTCTAAGTCAGGCTGCTTATTGTTCTTCTTTTTTATATTTTTTTTGTTCATCTTAGAGATTCTTCCTAATACCGGTACTCCCAATATGGCTTCAATTTCGCGATCTGAACGAATGGTATCGTCCAATGACTCTAATAAAAAGACGAGCCCAACTCCGACAACTAAACCAAAAATAAATAAATAAATGATTTTATTATAATTTTTTTGATTAATTGGTATTGGATTTACTTTAGCATTAGATAATAAGCGAACATAATCTTGACCAACAATAATTGGTACTTCATCTTTAAACACTTGTGCTGTGGTATCAGCAATTTTAGCAGCTCGTAAAGGGTCTGTATCCATCACACTAATACTTACTACTTGGGAACTATCTACACTCGAAACCGTTATTTGCCCTGCCAAAGCCTCTGCTGATTTTTGAAGACCCAGTTCTTCAACCACTTTGTCTAAAATAGTTGAGTCCCTAACAATTACTTGGAGCGTTTTTCTAGATTCTTCATCTGCACCAATAATGACTCTTGAAGAGGCTTGATATTGTAATACAGTAGGAGACATACTTTGAATGATCCCTGCTATACTAGCAAGTAGCGTAATAATCCCTATTACCCAAAAACGCCTTTTTATTACGACAAATAACTCTTTTAAATTGATTTCTTTTGCTTTTCTGTTATCTCCATTGTTAACTTGTTGAAAGCTATTCATTTGACCACCTTTTTAGTAAGACTTTTAATATCTTGATTACGATTAATTTCGTTCAAAATAATGAACAATTTAATCAAAAAAAATACTTATTAATTCTTATTATTATGTTTTTGAGTATTTTCTCTGAAAAATCTAAAAACAAACTTTATATTCATTATAATAGTTCTTTATAAAGAACATGTCAATAAAAAATATTTTTAAAAAAAGTGGCTAATTCATAGATCTAACACTAACTCCCATTTGCTTTCTTAGCAACCTACTAAACATTCCTTTTTTTTCATTTGCAAGTTGACTGAATTGACCTTGTTGGATAATCTCCCCGTGATCTAAAACAATTACTTGGTCCGCATTCCGAATGGTTGATAATCGATGGGCAATGACAAGGATCGTCATCGTTCCTTTGAGCCTTTCTAATGCTTCTTGGATCTTAGACTCGTTCTCAGTATCTAAAGCACTAGTGGCCTCATCTAAAACAAGGATTGATGGTTTACGCAATATAGCCCGGGCAAGAACAAGTCTTTGACGTTCTCCACCAGATAGCTTAATACCCCTGTCACCAATCAGAGTATCAAGTCCATTAGGTAACTTTCTAACGAAATCAGCAGCTGCAGCGAAATCAAGTGCCTCCCAAATTTGTTCTTCGTTAGCATATTGATCAATAATCTGCAAATTTTCACGGATAGTTTTATTAAATAAAAATGGATCCTGTGGTACATAACTGATTGAACGTCTCAAAGCGAGCAAATTTTGACTAGTTAATGATTCACCGTCAATTAGAACTTCGCCTGTTTCAGGCTGATTAAGTCCCATTAATAGATCAATTAATGTGCTTTTTCCTGCACCTGAGCGACCAACAATAGCTGTCATACGATTAGCTGGGATGTTTAGATTAATATTTTGTAACGCATAGGTATTTTCAGTTGTATTGTATCGAAAATTGATATTTCGACACTCCAAACCTTTTTCAATTAAAAGTGGTTTTACATTATGAAGATCTCTTTCATTAAATTCCTTAGTCTTGTTACATTGATCTTGCAAATCTACTAATGCCTTAAAAGATGGAGAAACGGATCCCAATTGTTCTAAATTAGATTGAATGCCACTAAATCGAGGCCATAACCTTGAGAATATAATAACAATTAGTATTAATTGTGCTTGCTGCGCTTGAAACATTTTAATTGAGAAAAACATAAAAATTACAATTAACACAGCCGAAACTATTTTATATATAAGCTCAGAAATAGTATTTAATTTTACCAATTTCAACCGATTTAGTTCCATTCTTTTACTTAAATCCTGAAACCAAGTTAAATGGGGTTCTTCAAGCATATTACTTTTAATATCTTTAATTCCATTAAAATGGTCTGTAATACCTGCAATATACATTTCAGTTAGTTCATATGTTTCATTTCCAATTAAATTAGATTTATTTATAAATTTTCGAGAGAAAAAAATAATTGCTATTCCAAAAAACATGACACATATTGTCATTTTTGGGGATAAACAAAACGCTATTCCTAACTGAATTAAAGTAAATACAATTGAGGTAAGGAATTGTAAAAACATATTCGTTCCTGCACTAACCAGAATTATCTCATTTGTCATTAAATTAATAATGTCTGACTTTCTCTTGTTGAGAAAAAATGACCAATTCGCTTGAAGTAATAACTTATAGGTCTCTTCTCTTAAATGTCGAATAAAACTTTGTTGAATCTTTGTATTTAATATTGTTTGCTTTCTCTGAAAGAAACTTTGCCCTAAAATTAATAATAAATACATTACTAAAATTATTAACAAGCTTATTGTTTTGGGGAAATTATTAAAAAAAGTAGACAACCAAGAAAAAGCCGAAGTTGATTTGGAGTTAACATCTAACAAACCAGTTAAATTGATCAGTGGTATTAACAACAAAATGCTAACACCTTCAAATAAACTTACCAATACCATCCCTATAAGGTTGAGATATAAAATTCGTCCAGAAAAGGAGTGTATTCGCTTTGTAAAATATAATACATGTTTCATTTCCATATCCTCCTATGATAATGCATGGTGCTTCGTTTTCCGCCAAGCCCATAAAAACGGACGTAATAGAAAATATAAAAAGTGAAGACGTTCTGGTAAAGGCAAAGTCTTAGCATCCTCAGGATATGGGTATAAAAAGCTCAAAATAAAGAACAACTTTTGCTTCTTAGACATTAAAGAATATAAATGTCGTTTATGATAACTTGCAACATCATCCGGTACAGGGTCATTATGTAAATTAACCATTCTTTCCAAATAATAGATGGCTTCCTGAGCTAATCTTTTTGTATGATTTCCTTTGAATAATTTTTTCATTTCTTGCGTCATAGGAGTGCTTAATAATTGTGAAGCTAAAACAAGCGCCTGTCCTCCTACATGAAGGTACTGATATTTCTTTAATAATCTACTAAGTGTTACCCAATCGATCCTTTGTCCAACTATCTGATTTATATCTAATAACCATCGAAGGCGAGACCAACCATGTCGCGCACCATGAGAAACAAGAAATAAAAATAAATCCTCTCTTCCCAAATAGTAGACAGGATAACTTGTTAGTGAACTTACTCTTTTCCGCTCCCATAATTCGTTGAAGCTTGGTTCTTTCCCAGGTCCTGGATTTAGTCTCCAATGGATTTCTAGTTTAATCTCTTTTTTAGGATGAAAATATGTAACATGATGATGTCTCCATTTCCAGTCATTTAATACCGTTTGAATATAATCATCCTTCTCATATCCATGACTTTTAAGAAGTTGATCCGCTTTATCCAAATCATTTATTGAGATAAGAAAATCTAAATCACCAGATGACCTGAGTGAGACATCTCCATAAAGATCAACACCAAGTACTGGGCCTTTTAAGTTGAGCAAATTTATTTTATTACCAGCAAATAATTTACATACTTGTTCCATTTCACCGCTAAAATGGAGCATATTTAATGTATTCATCAGATTTGTTTGGTTAATAGTTTGTATAACATGTGGAGGTATCAAGGTTGAATTGATAGTTTTAAATTTTCTCGATAATAATGGAAAAACTCGATGATGTATAGCAAGTTCGATAAATAAATCCCAATCTGTATCTTTAAACCATTCATTTAAATGAGGATGAGAGGTTTCATCATTTTTTATCGTTAAGATTTCAATAATTAGTTTTAGTTCCTTTGGGATTTGGGTAATATTGAGACTGAAATTTGTTTCCATGGCTGTCTCCTTTATTATTTTAAGAAGATATTTTTTTAGCAAATTTACTTACGACCACAAATTGGTCCATAACTTCTGCTCCTGTTATATAGAAAGGTCCACTCCGGAGCCAGGCATGAGCAATCAGTTTCCCAGTCTCATCTTTTGCGGTTCCTAAATAAATGGTACTCTCAATTTGACGTCTTTCTAACATTTTCATTGCAGCAATTGCTTTAACCAGACACATGCTTTCCCAAAATGTATTACGACTCATTATATTGACTGCTTCAGATATATTCTTAAGTTGTTGTTTTTTAGATTCATCTATAATTAGAGATGTTTCATTCATGTGCTCACCTAAAGAAGGAGCAATCTTTGAAAATGGCATACTTTTCAGAATGCGAGCCCAACCTAGTAGAAAAAACGCCTCTAAGAAAAGGAGCTTAATATTTATACCCAATAACAAAAAAATCCTTATACTTTTAAACACTTTCATTAGTTGCTCCCTACCTATAAATTAATATTAGGTTGCTAAATTATTAATTATCAGAAATTTCAATTAAACCTTCATTCAATAAAAGTTCCAAAAAGGAGATAACTTGTTTCTCACATTCTGATTGATCTACTTCATAATCTGTCAATAATGTTGAAACCAATTGATTAACCGATTTCTTTTCTTCAATTAGATCCCAAATATCTCCACCAATGCCACCTAAGTTATAATACTTTCCATTTTTCACACTTAGCATAACCTTTTCTCCACCCATATCACTTACTATATTTCCTTTGATTTGTGAAACAGTTTGACCAATTGAAATTCTATTTGTAATCATAATTTATTCTCCTTCACTTAATGTTTTTAAAATTTGGGCTACCATCTGAGTAGGACTTGTTCCAGAAACAGGGCGTTGTATTTGGTAAATACCTATTTTATTTATGATTTTTGTTGTAGTATTAAAGTGCCAAGCCATAAGCCCTAAATTGGGAATAAAACAATTTTGGTAGGTATTGTAGTATAGTGTATGAAATCGTTCAAGGCTATCGATTCTACGAATATCAAACTCACTATTCTCTGATTTAATTAGTTCAAACACACCCCCAAGTGGTAATGGTTCAGTGAAATATTTTGAAGAAACGGGTATGGAATACTTTGCTTCCCTCCCATATATTGGTCGAAAATTACTTACCTCCATTCCAAGGCTACTAAGACTATCATCCCAAAGTTTTTGATGTGGATAGGATGGAGTAACAAATGGAATATCTTCTTCTTTCGAAAGCGATACTGCAATCACATCATCACTTAAAAGTTTATAACCTTGATTCAAGAATGCTGATGCTAGCGTAGACTTTCCCGCACCGGAATTGCCCATGAAAGCATATGCCTTTCCATTAATGGCAACTGCACTGCCATGAAGGGGTAATACCTTTCTTTGCATCAGTATAGCTCCCATACAGGTTCCAAGAATATATAGCCTTATGTGGTTTTCTTCGTCTTCTTTCAAAGGGGAAACTGTAATTCTTTTTCCTTCCTGTATAGAAAACGTAGCAATATTAGGAACTTGAAACATAACAAAGTTTTCCTTAATAACAAAGGCATTTTCTTCATCAGATAATTCAAACCAAAGTTTTGATAAATCCCCTTTTACTATTTCAACATCTATTGAACATATTTCACTATCTAAATGTGGCAATTCAGGTAAAGGAATTTCACTGGTTAAAGTTAAACCAAATGCTTTGTATATTAGTTTCTTTTCAGTTTCTATCATTCTTTTCACTCCAATTTACCAATTGTCATGTTAAAAGCCCTTATTCTCTATTTCAAGTATAAGGGCTTTAACATCTTGTTCTATAAAACATAATCTACCAGGTGCCTTATGTAGTTCCCAAGCAGATTTGCAGAATAGAACAAAGTTAATAATTTAACTTGTTCTATCTCTTTTCTAATTTCCTTAACAGAAAGTTAACTTACCTTTTGGAGTGTTTGCCGGAAAAGCAGCATCTGTATAATCTCCATCTTTTCCAAGCATCGTCATTTTTACATCAAGTACTTCTAATACAGGTTTTTCCCACTGTTTTTTCATTTTATCACCCCCTTTCAAGTAAATTTCTTAATGAATCTATATACTATTAAACTACGCATTAATATTTTATAATTCGGATCAGTGGCATTTTCAGGTTTAACTCCTATTTCTACCTTCGAAAAGGCAGTTTTTAGCACCTGGCCATCTAAATATTCTAAAACTTTTTTATCTGAACAAAGTTGCCTTAATTCCTCCTTATATTTGTCCCAATAAGGAATTATCCGGTGAACCCAATCCGCACCTTGAACACCCCGAATGCGTTGATTTAACCTTACATTTTCAGGTAAATAGTTTAAGGTTGCCCTTCGGATAAGAGCCCTGTCTAATCCATTTTGTACAAATTGCTCTTCTGGGACGGATAAACAAAAACGGACTACACGTAAATCATTCGTTGGATCACGTTTCCATAATTTATAACGTAAAGATAGTTTTGTAGAAAGTGTATTCCCAGCATTCCACTGAAAAACATCTTGAAAATGTCTTTTTCTTTCATGAAATATACTTGAATTGGAATACCATCCAGATTGATCAATTCCGTGCTCTTTAAATCTTTTGAAAACGCCTGTTATTTCTGCAAATTCTGGGTTAATTAGCATAGGACGTTTATAGGGTGCTTCTTCCGGAAAGATTTTATCAATGATCGGAAAACCTATTCTTGCAATGTCGGGTAAATTACCTAATCTTGCTCCGCCTACATTTTTACTAAAGTAATCTAATTCTTGAAAAAGTCGAATCCACTTTAGCTTTTTTAATAGTGTGGCGTAATAGTCTAGGGCAAATCCCCAAGAAACGGTAAAGTTCCCTCTATCACCGTTAAGTAATATACCGATTCCTTTCTCATGAGCCTTCTCAAACATTCCCTTTAACCAGAATGAGTTTTCAAAAAACTTGTATGGCATCTCTAGTATTTCTAAAAATTCATCGATATCCGAATAAGAATTTTTCTCCTTAAAATCAAAGTAGTGGTCTTCAATTCCACCTACATGTTGTACTGTTGAATGAATAAATGGCCTCTCATCAGCCAATAAATATTTAGGTGTGAAATCTACAAAATCTTCTGGAGGAATATAACTAAAGGTATGTAACTTTTTTTTTTCCTCAAGCATTGCTTTTGCTGCAAAACCAACTACAGCTCCTGAATCAAGTCCGCCACTTAACTGTGCTCCTATATTAAGGTGCGTACGTAACCTTGAAGTAACTGCTTTTTGGAATACATCTTGAAAAGCTTCAACATATTCTTCATTTGACTTAAGTTTTAGATGTTCTCCTTGTGCTAAAGTACAATATTTGGTTAGTGTAATTTTATCCCTAACAACAGAAATGCTATGAGATGGAGGCACCTGCTCTATATTTTTATAAGGGGTTATTGAAGCATCTACTGCATCAATCATCCCGGCAATAGCCAAATATTCCGCAAGCCACTGCTCATTAAGTTTCATATCAATATAAGGAAAAGACAATAATGGGTGAATTACTGTACAAAATGAAAACCGCTGAAGATTATTATTAAAGTAGAGAGTTCGTGCACCAGAAAAGTCCCTAGCTCCAAAAAGTTTACGATGTTTCTCATCCCAAATCATAAAGGCAAAGTCACCTAGTAAATGCTTAGGTGTATCTTCTCCCCATTTATAATAGGAAAGTAGTATAAGTTCACTATCAGACATTGTTTTTCTATCGGATTTTTTAACTTGTAGCTTTTCAAATAATTCCTCACGATTATCAATAATCGCATCAGCCGTAATGGCTAACTGCCTTTCCTGATCATAGTAAGGCAACTTTTCACCAATAGATTCCGGGGTGATCCACTGTGCATGGCAGCCAAGAAAGACTTTGTCACTATGCCAGGTTTGAACATCATCGGCGGGATACTTCTCTAACTCTTTCATCATCCGCCTGCCATGTTCTAGATTAATTGGTTCATCGTTCAAGTGATAAATACCAGCAATAGCGCTCATCTTTTCCTCCTTCCAAACATGAAATAAACTGTATGTAGTTTAAATATTTTAAATAAAGAATTAACATATAGAACGCTACCAATTATAGTTCTTTAAACAGAACGTACAATCCATAGTTAACCAATAAGGGTTCATTTCACAATGATTCTCCCCTATTACAAGCAATTATTTCATTGTATAAAACCATGTAAATCTATGTTTTCTTCCTTTTTAGGCTAAATTTCATTAGGACTATACAAGAGATGTGCTGTTTAATTAAGTTCATTATTAAGAACATCTTATGCATTAAAAATATCATCTCTTAATAGTAGTGTCAACATCTTTCTTGGAAATTAATTTTATATTTTTTCATGACTTTTTCATGATTTTTTCATCTAGAATCTTCAATTTAAAAAAATAAAAAACAATTTGACACCGTCTCAAAATTGTAGTAAATTTTATAAATAATCTAAATATTGATTTCTTATCAAGAGAGGTTGAGGGAATGGCCCGAAGACACCTCAGCAACCTTCAATGGTTTTTTCATTGAAAAGGTGCTAAGTCCTGCAAATTCTAGGTAATTTGCGAGATAAGAAGAATGACGATGCGTTCGTGCAAACAAAAGTCTTCTTCTTATAAGAAGGCTTTTTTCTATTTATGCGTTAAAGGGCTGAAATCATTGCCTCAAACGAATCGTAAATGTCCGATTAGTTCAACTACCCAACAATGGGAATCAATTACCCTCGACCGGTGGAAATCAATAATTTAAAAATGGGAGTGGATGACATGTATAAGATCGAAACGAAGCTTGCTCAAATTGGAAATCGTAGTGAAACCGCAACAGGGACTGTAAACCCACCAGTTTATTTTTCAACGGCCTATCGCCATGAAGGGATTGGGCAGTCAACTGGCTTTGACTATAGCCGTACAGGAAACCCGACTCGCCAGCTCCTTGAAAAAGCGATTGCCGATTTAGAATACGGGGACCAAGGTTATGCCTGCAGCTCGGGAATGGCAGCTATCTTTACGATTCTTTCATTATTCCAATCTGGCGATGAATGGTTAGTAAGTGAGGATTTGTACGGTGGTACCTACCGTTTGTTAGAACAAGGCTTTAAAAAATGGGGCTTAAAGACTCAATATGTGAATACGTGTTGTCCGGAAGAAGTGGAAAGTAAGATTACTCCTCATACAAAGGCCATCTTCCTTGAAACTCCGACCAATCCCCTCATGCAGGAATCGGATATTGCCGCGATTTCAGAAATTGCCAAGAAACACGGAATCCTGTTGATTGTTGACAACACTTTCTATACTCCTCTTCTGCAGCAGCCAATCAAACTTGGTGCTGATATCGTCATCCATAGTGCCACTAAATATTTAGGCGGACACAATGATGTCCTTGCCGGGCTGATAGTGGCGAAGGGTGAAAAACTTTGTCAGGACCTAGCACTCTATCATAACGGAGCAGGCGGTGTCCTTGGACCATTTGATTCCTGGCTGTTAATGCGCGGAATGAAAACCTTAGCCCTCAGAATGGAAAAGCATGAGAAAAATGCGAAGGATATCGTTGAATTTTTATCTAATCATGATGGGGTTACAGACGTTCTTTATCCTGGAAAAGGCGGAATGCTTTCTTTCCGGATCAAAGATGAGTCTTGGGTAAATCCATTTTTACAAAACTTATCACTTATTTCTTTTGCTGAAAGCCTTGGCGGTACAGAAAGCTTCATTACCTATCCGGCAACGCAAACACATGCTGATATTCCGGAAGAGATTCGTATTCAGCAGGGTGTATGTAATCGTTTATTACGGTTCTCCGTTGGAATTGAAGATGCACATGATATAAAACAGGATCTTGAACAAGCATTTGCCAAAATTAAAGAAGGAGTGATCGCATAATGGGAGAATATACCTTTGAGACGAGGCTCCTTCATAATAAACACAAAGTCGACCCGGCCACAGGGGCTGTATGTGTACCAATCCAACATGCATCCACCTTCCACCAATCCGATTTCGATCAGTTTGGTAAATATGATTACGGCCGCAGTTTGAATCCAACAAGAGAAGCGTTGGAAGATGTGATTGCCGAGTTAGAAGGCGGCGCTAAAGGCTTTGCTTTTTCATCGGGGATGGCCGCCATTTCAACGGCATTTCTTCTTCTCTCTGCAGGTGACCATATCGTTATTACCGAGGATGTTTATGGCGGTACATTTCGGATGGTTACACAAGTACTTACGAGATTCGGAATTGAACATACCTTTGTTGATATGACGGATATTAATGAAGTAAAACAAGCCATCCAGCCGAATACAAAAGCATTTTATGTAGAAACACCATCCAACCCGTTAATGAAAGTAACGGATATTAAAGCAATTAGCGAGTTAGCGAAGGAAATTGAAGCATTAACCTTTGTCGATAACACCTTTTTAACTCCTGCCCTGCAAAAACCGTTGGACCTTGGAGCAGATGTTGTCCTGCATAGTGCTACTAAATTTTTGTCCGGACACAGTGATGTAGTTGCAGGACTTGCCGTTGTCAAGGACGAGGATTTGGCTAAAAGATTAGGCTTTTTGCAAAATGGCTTCGGCGCAGTCCTTGGCGTTCAGGATGCGTGGCTCGTTCTAAGGGGATTAAAGACGCTTCACGTCCGCCTGGAACAATCGCAAAAATCAGCTATTAAACTGGCAGAATTTTTAGATGCGCATCCGCTCGTTGAAAAGGTACATTATCCGGCCCTTGAACATCATCCGCAATACCATGTGCAAAAAAGCCAGGCAGCAGGTCCCGGTGCGGTTTTATCCTTTGAGCTGGCAAATGAGGATGCCCTTCGTTCCTTTGTTTCAAAGGTTAAGATCCCTGTTTTTGCTGTAAGCCTTGGGGCGGTTGAGTCAATTTTATCCTATCCGGCGAAAATGTCTCATGCCGCAATGCCTGAAGCAGAAAGGGAAAAACGCGGTATTAAAAATAGCCTGATTCGTTTATCAGTTGGCCTTGAGAATCCCGATGACCTCATTAAGGATTTTTCTGAAGCCCTCCAATCTATACAGCAAAAAGAATTAGTTTTACAGCAAGGAGAATCCTCATGAGCTTTTTAGAAAAATTACAAAATCAGATTTTAATTGCTGACGGCGCCATGGGTACTCTGCTTTACTCATATGGGACTGATTGTTGTTTTGAAGAGTTAAACCTGTCCCATCCTGAGCAAATCCAGCATATTCATAAAGCCTATATCAATGCGGGTTCAGATGTTATCCAGACCAATACCTATGCAGCTAACTATCTGAAGCTGCTCAGGTACGGTCTGGAGGATTCAGTTAAAGAAATTAATAGCGCAGCCGTTCGCAACGCTAAAATCGCTGCCGCAAATCAAGCATATGTTCTTGGAACGATTGGCGGAAATCGTGGGATCAAGCCTAATTCTATTACAAATGAAGATATAAAGCGGAGCTTTCGGGAGCAGCTGTATTGTCTCTTGTTAGAAGGTGTAGACGGAATACTGCTCGAAACCTTCTATGACTTGGAAGAGCTTGAAACCATTCTGACCATTGCAAGGAAGGAAACCAAGCTGCCGATTATTGCTCAGGTTTCTTTGCAGGAGCCGGGAATTTTGCAAAATCAAACGCCTGTAAATGATGCCCTAAAGCGTCTTGAAGGTCTTGGTGCCGATGTAGTCGGCCTCAATTGCAGACTCGGTCCCCACCATATGCTTTTAACACTTGAACAAATCGAACTGCCGAAGAATGCCTTTTTATCAGCGTATCCAAATGCCAGTCTTCCAACCTATACAGATGGAAAATTCCATTATGAAAGTGATGCTGATTATTTCCGCAATTCCGCCCAAGCCTTTCGAAAAGAAGGCGTTCGCTTGCTTGGCGGCTGCTGCGGGACAACGCCTGAACACATCAAGGCCTTTGCTTCCGAACTAAAGAATAGTGTACCGATTACCGAAAAAAGCGTAAAATTAAAGCCAAAGAAAATCATTGTTGAACCTGTCTCAGCTAAACGCGATGATGCTCCTCTTCATGAACTCGTTAAAGAAAAGCCGTCAGTAATCGTAGAATTAGATCCTCCGAGAAAACTAGATACAACAAAGTTTTTTGAAGGAGCAAGAGCATTAAAAGAAGCGGGAATCGATGCGATTACGCTAGCCGATAATTCCCTTGCCTCTGTAAGAATTTCGAATGAATCATTAGGATATTTGGTCAAACAAGAGTTAGGGATGAGACCACTTATCCATATTGCCTGCAGGGACCGAAATATTATCGGACTGCAATCCCATTTAATGGGTCTCCACACCCTGGGCATGCATGATGTTTTGGCGATCACAGGCGATCCTGCCAGAGTGGGAGATTTCCCGGGGGCTTCATCCGTTTACGATGTATCTTCCTTTGAATTAATTCAAATGATTAAACAGTTGAATAACGGGTTATCTTTTTCAGGAAAAGATCTTGGACAAAAGACTGCCTTTAGCATTGCTGCTGCCTTTAATCCAAACGTACGATCACTTGAAAAAGCGGTGAAAAGGCTTGAAAAGAAAATTCACTTCGGGGCCGATTACTTTATCTCCCAGCCAGTGTTTTCCGAAGAGAAATTACTCGAAGTCTATGAAAATACGAAGCATCTTGAAGCACCGATTTATATCGGCTTAATGCCATTGTTAAGCAGCAAAAACGCGGAGTTTCTTCATAACGAAGTCCCGGGAATCAAAATCGCCGATAGCATTCGCGAATCTATGGCAGCCTTAAATGACAATCCTGAGCTAGCCGTTCGTGAAGGAATTGAAATTACGAAATCATTAATTGATGCAGCCCTTGACCTATTCAACGGAATTTATTTAATTACACCATTCTTACGCTATGAACTAACAGCAGAGTTGGCAATTTATTCCCGTCAGCGTGCAAGTCAGATTAGGGGGAACAGCTATGCCGAAAGCACCATTTATTGATCAATTAAAGAAACGAATCCTCATAATGGACGGGGCAATGGGTACAATGCTCCAGCGGGCCAATCTTACGGCTGCCGACTTCGGCGGTGAAGAATATGATGGCTGTAACGAGAACCTGAATTTAACAGCTCCTTCGGTGATTGCTACTATTCATAAAGAATATTTGGATGCAGGAGCAGATATCATTGAAACCAATACCTTCGGGGCAACGAGCATTGTCCTTGATGAATATGGACTTGGATACAAAGCATATGAAATTAATAAAATCGCCGCACTGATCGCGGGCCGGGAAGTACAAAAGGCTTCTACAGATGAATGGCCCCGCTATGTTGCCGGTTCGATGGGACCGACAACGAAAACCTTAAGTGTCACCGGCGGGACAACGTTTGATGAACTCACTGCTTCCTATGAAGAACAAGCCATTGGCTTGATTGACGGCGGAGTAGATCTTTTATTGCTTGAAACGAGTCAGGATATGTTGAATGTCAAAGCCGGATTCGTTGGGATCCAAAATGCTTTTTCAAAAACAGGCAAGACTCTGCCGTTAATGTTATCGGGAACGATTGAACCAATGGGCACCACGCTTGCCGGTCAATCGATTGAATCCTTCTATATTTCTATCGAACATATGAACCCGGTTGCGGTCGGTTTGAATTGTGCGACAGGTCCGGAATTTATGCAGGAGCATATCCGCTCCTTGGCGAATTTGGCCACAACTGCTGTCAGCTGTTATCCGAATGCCGGTTTGCCGGATGAAGAAGGACACTATCATGAAACACCTGAAACATTAGCGAAAAAGCTTGGGGACTTTGCAGCCCAAGGCTGGCTTAACATTGTTGGCGGATGCTGCGGTACCACTCCAGAGCATATTCGCGCCATTTCTGAAGTGATGCAAAATTATCAGCCGCGGGAAACCAAATCATCATCAACTCACATGGTTTCAGGCATTGAGCCATTTATTTACGACGATCCTACCCTCCGCCCGATTATGGTTGGCGAACGAACAAATGTCATTGGGTCCCGTAAATTTAAACGGTTGATTATCGAGGGGAAATTTGAGGAAGCTTCGGAAATTGCCAGAGCACAGGTAAAAAGCGGTGCACATGTCATCGATATTTGCCTTGCCGACCCGGATCGTGAAGAAATCGTCGATATGGAAAACTTTGTTAAAGAAGTGGTGAAGAAAATCAAGGTACCACTTGTTATCGATTCAACAGATGAAAAAGTAATCGAAAGGGCTCTAAAGTTTTCACAAGGAAAGGCAATCATTAATTCGATCAATCTTGAAGACGGCGAAGAACGTTTCGAAGCGATAGTACCTTTAATCCATCGTTACGGCGGAGCAGTTGTTGTTGGAACCATTGATGAAGAAGGCATGGGGGTTTCGGCGGAGCGAAAATTAGCAATTGCGAAACGATCCTATGACCTTTTAGTTAACAAATATCATCTTAATCCACAGGATCTTATTTTCGACCCGCTTGTGTTTCCAGTCGGCACCGGGGATGAACAATATATTGGTTCGGCAAAAGCAACTGTTGAAGGAATTCGCCTTATCAAAGAACAGCTTCCGGAGACACAAATCATTCTCGGAGTCAGCAACGTATCATTCGGACTTCCACCTGTTGGCCGTGAAGTGCTAAACTCTGTTTTCCTCTACCACTGCACACAGGCCGGACTTGATTATGCGATTGTCAATACAGAAAAACTGGAGCGATTTGCTTCAATTTCCAAAGAAGAAGTAGCAATGGCAGAAGAACTGCTCTTTAAAACAACGGATGAAACGTTGGCTACCTTTACTGAATTTTATCGGGGCAAAAAGAAGGAAGCGAAAGTGACAGTTCCTAATATGACCTTGGAGGAGCGTCTTGCCTATTACGTAATAGAAGGAACAAAGGAAGGATTGCTTCCGGATTTAGCAATAGCACTCGAAGCATATCCTGCACCGCTTGAGATTATTAATGGTCCATTAATGGAAGGGATGAAGGAAGTCGGCCGTCTCTTTAACGATAATCAGCTCATTGTTGCTGAAGTGCTGCAAAGTGCCGAAGTCATGAAAGCAGCCGTATCGTTTTTAGAACCGTACATGGAAAAAGGCGATGTTTCCTCTTCAAAAGGAAAAGTTATTTTAGCAACCGTCAAAGGCGATGTTCATGATATCGGTAAAAACCTTGTCGACATTATCCTTAGCAATAACGGTTATGATGTCATCGACATGGGCATTAAGGTTTCACCCACCGAATTGGTCCAGGCGATTCGTAAAGAAAAACCTGATATGGTCGGATTATCCGGCTTGCTGGTAAAATCAGCACAGCAAATGGTATTAACGGCACAGGATATGAAGGAAGCGGGAATTTCCTTGCCGATTTTAGTTGGGGGCGCTGCCCTTTCGCGTAAGTTTACAGATACCAAAATTTCTAAGGAATATGATGGTCTTGTCCTTTATGCAAAGGATGCGATGACAGGTCTTTCCCTTGCGAATCAACTGAATTCAGAAGAGGAAGTTCAGAAACTGTTAGCTGAGAAAAATGAAAAGTTAGCTTCTTTAGATGTTCCTAGGGAGTTTGAGCGCAGGACTTCTGTTTCCGTTGCGGTGAAACCAAAGCCGGCTGTTTCAACTCAGGTCCCTGTATTTACGCCAATGGACACGAAGAGGCATTTACTAAGATCGTATTCTCTTTCTCATATTGAACCATATATCAATATGCAAATGTTGATTGGCCACCATCTTGGTGTAAAAGGGAAAATCGCTAAATTAGTAGCCGAGAAGGATGAAAAGGCGCTAAAGGTAAAAGAAGTAGTCGACCAATTGCTGGCAGATGCAAGTCAAAATAATTGGATTACACCTGCAGCTGTTTATCAATTTTTCCCTGCTCAATCGGATGGGAATAAAGTGATTATTTATCATCCGGAAAACCCTGATCAGGTTATTGAAACGTTTGACTTCCCTCGTCAGGAGTCAGCACCGCATTTGTGTTTAGCTGATTTTCTTAAGTCTGTTGAAAGCGGCGAGAAAGATTATGTTGGCTTCTTTACGGTAACAGCAGGCCGTGGGATTCGTGAACGGGCTGAGCAGTTTAAAAGTGAAGGACGCTTTTTGGAAAGTCATGCGCTTCAAGCGTTGGCACTGGAATCAGCAGAAGGGTTTGCTGAATTGATTCACCGGCAAATGCGCGACCGCTGGGGATTCCCGGATCCAATTGAGTTTTCGATGCAGGATCGTTTTGCCGCTCACTATCAAGGTCAGCGTTTCTCCTTTGGATACCCAGCATGTCCTGAATTAGAAGATCAGAAGAAATTGTTCGGGCTCATCCATCCGGAAGAAATCGGCATTGAATTAACCGATGGATGTATGATGGAACCGGAAGCCTCGGTTTCGGCGATAGTCTTTGCCCATCCGGAAGCCAGGTATTTTAATGTTTTAAGATAATTTATTTGTTTTTCCGCGGGAAGAATATAATTTTCCCGCGGATTTTTATTTTCAGATTTAGATTTAGATTTTTATCTGCCACTTTTAATGTTTTATGTGCCGCTTTTTTAAAGTTATGGGCCACTTTCCCGGGTTTTTGTGCCAGCCTATAGTTCAGGAGTTCAGTAACAAACCTTGACATTCCTGTTAAAATAACATATAGTTACCTAGGTAACTATTTTATCAATTAACTATCCGGAGTGACTTTTATCATGCATAGCCACGAATTGTTCCATACCCTTCATCAGCTTTCACGGCATCTTACCAACAAACTTAATGAAGTATTAAAATCATTTGGACTTTACGGCGCTCAGTGGGCCGTCATTTTTGTTTTGAAATCAAAAGGTTCCTTAACGCAAAAAGAACTTTGTGAGTATTTATTTGTTGAAGCACCGCCAATGACAAGAACCATTCAAAGACTTGTCAAGCAAGGATATGTAAAACAGGTGCCCGGAAAAGACAAACGGGAGAAGCACATTCAATTAACTGAAGAAGCACTGAATGAGTATCCAAAGTGGGAAAAGGCTGTTACTGATCATAACCAGTCGTTATTAAAAAATTTCCCTGATGAATCCCAAGAACAACTTTTCGCCTTACAAAGCGCATGGTTAAAGAATCTTTTATAAAGGAGTGCCGAACATGAACAAACCTAAATTATGGACAAAGAATTTTATTAGTATTTCCTTAAGTAACTTTTTTCTGTTTTTAACTTTTTATATCCTGCTCGTTACCCTTCCTATTTTTGCATTAAAGGATTTTCACAGCAGTGCTACACAGGCAGGATTAATGACAACTGTATTTTTACTTTCAGCGATCATATCACGGCCGCTCGCCGGTCAATGGCTTGAGAAGGTCGGGAATAAAAAAGTACTGTTAACGGCTCTAATCATATTCGCAGGTGCTTCACTTCTATACTTTTTCCCGAAAACGGTCATGGGTTTCTTAGCGATTCGTTTGTTACATGGGGTTGGCTTTGGGATGGCGACAACAGCTGTCGGGACCATTGTTGCTGATATCATCCCAATTTCACGCCGCGGAGAAGGAATGGGATACTTTGTAATGTCGACAAATATGGCGATGGTATTAGGTCCATTTTTCGGTTTGATGGCCATTCAACAATGGGGCGCACAAATATTGTTCATCGTAAGTGTGATAGTTGCCTTCGGTGCTTTGGTTACGGGTTTAAGTGTCAAGATTACGAAAACGGAACACTCGAATCAATCAGCTTTTTCCATTCGAAACCTTATCGAACCTTCTGCTGTTCCGATCGCGATTGTTGGCGGCTTCCTGGCGATCGTTTATTCTGCCCTGTTATCTTTCGTATCGGTTTATGCAAATGAAATTCATCTTGAACATGTTTCAAGTCTTTTCTTTGTGGTCTATGCCATTGTGTTGTTAATGTCTAGACCGTTTACGGGAAAATGGCTGGATCGGTATGGTCCAAACGTTATTTCCTACCCGGCTATCTTTCTTTTTGCCATGGGAATGTTTGTTTTAGGTAAAAGCGGTGGAGCGGTCACATTCCTCGTTTCAGCCGGAATGATTGGTTTAGGCTGGGGAACTCTTTTTCCAACCTTTCAAACGATTGCCATTCAAGATGCTGCACCGAGAAAAAGAGGCTTAGCAACGGCAACCTTTTTATCGATTTATGATACCGGCATTGCCTTGGGTTCGTTTTTAGTGGGCTTAGTTGTGGCAAAAATGGATTATAGTTCTTTATATTTCTTATCCTCCTTCTACGTTCTGATCGGGGCTGTTCTCTATTACTTTTTGCATACACGCAAACGGGCTGTCTCAGAGAAATTAACTAGCCGGGAGAATTTAACGGTAAAAGAGTCATAAAACACCTCGCCAATACGCTCTTACTGTAATATAATGGATTGTACTATTATATTAGGAGTGAATATTATGGCCAAGTCCAAAGCCAAAAAACTGCGCGAAAAGCTGACGCGGGAAGGAAGACTGAATCCTGAAGCAAAGCGAAGTCCCTTTGTTTTTACTGACATGAGAACAAGGACAACCAAGACGAAAAGAGATCATTTATATCAATTTAAACATAAGAACCATCAATCCCAAGAAGGAAATGATGGTTCTTTTTATTTTGCTTTTCTGCATCAAATTGGTAAGGAAGCACTTTCATTTACAATTTAATCCTATATAAGGTACACTTTATTTATAATAACTATAAATATTAGGAGGTATGTATTATGTTTGATGTAGTAATTATTGGTGCCGGGGCTGCAGGCGCAAGTGCGGCATTATTTACGGCAAAAGCCGGTAAGAAAACATTGGTTCTCGATAATGATAAAAGCATGACAAAACGAGCATGGATTGAAAATCATTATGGCGTATTGGAAATTACCGGGCCGGAACTTATTGAAATCGGTAAAAAGCAGGCAAGCAAATTTGGTGCTGAAATTGTCCAAGCTACCGTTACGAACGTTACGAAAATCGAAGCCGGCTACAAAGTAGAAGCTGAAGATAATAGCTATGAAGCTAAACACGTAATCGTTGCAACCGGAGCTTTGGTAAATCTTGCGGAAACTATTGGATTAAAAACAAAGCCTGGAACTGAACCAAGAATCAAAACCGTGCTGGATGTTGATGCAGCCGGAAAAACAAATTTAGAAGGTATCTGGGCAGCCGGTACAGTTGCCGGAGTGAGTGTCCATACAATCATTACCGCCGGTGACGGAGCCAAGGTAGCTATTAATGTGGTAAGTGAATTAAACGGCGAGCGTTATGTTGACCATGATGTTTTAAAAGCGTAATTTATTAGGAGGAAAATCCTTGGTGGCTGAACGAAGCCACAGCACTTCCTAACGGATATCGTCTATTTTATGTTCGAAGACCAGAAGGCGAGAAGGTCGAGTTTTCCAAAAGGTAATGTAGAAGGCCACCGATATGCTGGCCTTCTTTTTATTGTATGGATATTCGCATAGTGGTTTTCAAGGCTTTCCCCGGCTGGACTATAACTAATTCTTCTTTTCGATTCAGTTCATTGGTTAATGCCATCCACGGTTCAACACAAACGAAATCTTGGTCTTTTTCCGTCCACAGGACAACATATTTAAATTCCTCACCATAGGTCAGCACGAAAGTTTTCTTGCGTTCTGGTAATTCAAATTCAATTTCTCTCTTGGCTGCATCCAAAAGCGCGAAAGATTCCTTCTTTTCCGTCAAATCTAAGCTTCCTTTAATCACTTTAATTTCCATATCATTATAATCCAAATAGGTTTTTGCATCGGTAATGTATGATAAGTCTTTGTGTGTTGTTCTAAAGTATGGATGAAATCCGGGATACATCGGCATTGGAGAATCGGAATGGTTTATGTATTGTTGCTGAATGTCTAAACCGCCTGCCCCTATTGTATAGGTGAAAATTAATTCAAAATCAAATGGAAATTCTTTTTTTGTTTCTTGATTACTTTTTAAACATAAGGTCATCGATGCTTGTTCTTCATTTGCCTTTGTGTTCATTACTTCCCATGGATTATTCCTTGCCACACCATGATTTTTCATTTGATAAACTTTTCCGTTCCATTCATATTCGCCGTTATCTAATTGACCTGAAATCGGAAAAAGAATCGGGATCCCGCCTCTAATATTTTTATCAGGATTATATAAAGTTTCTTTGTTTAGGAAAAGCGTTTCTTCCCCGTCTACTCCAAAACCAATAATAATTCCGCCTCGCTCGGGAACTACCTTTAACCAAGATTCAGCTTCTGAATTAACAAGCTCATAAACATCAAATTCCTTATCTTTATATACTTTAACTTGATACATAAGCTCTTTACACCCTTTCCTTAATCCAAGTGACTATTACGTTGAATTTCCTTTTCATGGATCGCAATCGTTTTTTCAATAAAACCAATAATAAGGGATAATTCTTCTTCAGTATAGTGTGAGCATAACTCTGAAAAAGATTTGTTTAACGGGACATAATGCTCTTTGATAAATGCATGACGTTCTTTAACAGGAACAATAATGACCCGACGGCGGTCGTTGGGATCTTTTTCTCTCCTCACATATCCCGCTTGCTCGAGCCTGTCGATTAAAGCTGTTACAGACCCTGTGCTAAGAGCGGTTATTTTTCCTAACTCACCAGCAGTCAGCGGTCCGACTTCATTCAAAATGTCAGCCGTTTTAAAATCAGTATGAATAACCCCAAGTGAATGAGCGGCTTTTTGTTGAAAAAGAACCGTTCTCGTGGTTAGTCTTCGTAAACCGCTAATTAATTTACTAATGAGTTCAGGATGATTGGACATAGTCATTGACAGTTTTCATCCTTCCTTTTAAAATTGAAATATCTTGATTATCAAGATATACGGTATTCTAATATTTATTTTATCTTATTCAATTTTTAAAATAAAGGAGGTTTATTAAAACTATTACATTAAATTTCAGGAATGAATAAGGAGACATTTTATGATAAAAAAAGATAATAACCTTAAGTTCGTTGTTGCGGGTCTGCTATTAGGGATTTTAATGGCTGCTATGGATAATACGATTGTAGCGACGGCGATGGGAACAATCGTGTCAGACCTTGGCGGTTTTGACAAATTTATTTGGGTAACTTCTGCCTATATGGTTGCTGTTATGGCGGGTATGCCGATTTTCGGTAAGCTGTCAGACATGTTCGGGCGGAAACGCTTTTTCATATTCGGATTAGCTGTATTTCTAATCGGCTCTGCCCTTTGTGGATTAGCGCAAAGTATCATTCAGTTAAGTATCTTCCGCGCTATCCAAGGGATTGGCGGTGGCGCTCTCATGCCGATCGCCTTTACTATTGTTTTTGATATTTTCCCACCTGAAAACCGTGGAAAAATGACTGGTTTACTCGGTGCAGTATTTGGTGCAGCCAGCGTTTTAGGACCACTGCTTGGAGCCTATATAACTGATTATTTTAGCTGGCATTGGGTGTTTTATGTAAATGTGCCGATTGGAATTGTTTCACTTATTTTGATTGTTCGTTTTTATAAAGAATCTTTACAGCATTCGAAGCAAAAAATTGATTGGGCCGGCGCAATTACTCTTGTCATCTCCGTTGTAAGCTTAATGTTTGCCCTCGAATTTGGCGGAAAAGAATATGATTGGAATTCACCTCAAATTATCGGGTTATTTGCAAGCTTTTTCATCTTTTTCGTTGCCTTCTTCATTGCCGAAATCAAGGCGGAAGAACCGATTTTACCGCTGTGGCTGTTTAAAAGGCGCTTATTTGCGACATCGCAAATTCTTTCCTTTTTATATGGCGGCACTTTTATTATTCTAACTGTTTTTATACCGATTTTCGTGCAAGCTGTTTACGGCGGTTCCGCTAAGAACGCCGGCTTAATTTTAACACCGATGATGTTAGGATCTGTTGCTGGAAGCTCTGTTGGTGGTATTTTTCTTACAAAGACTTCCTATCGAAACCTGATGATTATTTCGATTATTTCATACGTGGCAGGAATGTTTTTCCTTGGAAACATGACACCCGATACTGCACGTTATTTAGTGACGGTTTATATGATTCTTGTTGGATTCGGGGTCGGTTTCTCCTTCTCTTTATTGCCAACAGCGTCCATGCACAATCTCGAGCCGCAATACCGTGGTTCAGCCAACTCTACAAATTCATTCCTTCGCTCTTTTGGTATGACATTAGGAGTAACCATTTTCGGTTCCATTCAGACGAATGTGTTTACAGATAAATTGAAGATAGCATTTAAAGGAATGCAGGGAGCTGGAAATCAAGGGGCAGCATCGTTTAAAATGGGGGACCCGCGCGAAATATTCCAAGCGAGCGAACGCTCGAAGATCCCTGGCTTTATTTTAGATAAAATTGTTCATGCTATGTCGGATTCGATTACACACACATTCATGCTTGCATTAATTCCCATTGTACTTGCAGCCATTGTGATTATTTTTATGGGTAAAGCGCGAGTTCAAGTATCCAAACAAGTTATGAAAAGCTAAACATAAGACACTGGATTTGCATCCAGTGTCTTTTTTGTGTTACCTTCTTTGGTTGCTTAGAAAAAAATAATTAATTTCATAATGTTTATAGTACCAGTTAAAAGATACTATTAGCCGTTTTTTTCTCTGTTGACTATTTGACTTCATCTGATGGACCAATTTAATTTCATCTATGTTTTTATATAATAGGATAAATCCAATCACAGAAATCCCCGATATTACTAAACTTAGCGTTTGATCAATGATGATACTGTAACTGTATGCTTCTATTCCATTTTTTGAAATGGATTGAATCAGTAGTAGTGCATATAGAAGGTTGTCAATACTATTTATAACGGTCATTAATTTTAAAATGTTTAATGAATTTGTTTCTTTCAGCATTCCCTTCGTTATTTCCCTGTCATATCCCTGTAAAACCAATATATCTAAGGCAAAATACAAGAAAATAGGCTTATGAATAAAACAACTGGTAAGGTAAAGGAATGCTAGTCCTATGGAGTAAAAAGCTGAATTCCATAATACTTGTATGGATGAACGAGATAATAAAACCACTGCCATTTCAGCAACAATATTTATGATCAAAAATACCCTCGTGAAATTAAGCCCCCTAGAACGGAACAATCGATAAAAGCTATAGATAATCCCTGGCATATAGGAAAGGATTATTGCAAGATAATCATTGAAATATGGTCTGCACATTTTCCAGATTACAAGTGGAAAAAGGAAGTAAAAAAAAAGATCTAATATCAGGTTCATTTCTTTTCTCATTTAAGGTCTCCCATTTTTTGTGGACTAGTATACTTTATTTTAACTTCTATTTAATTATGTATTTTTTGACCCAATATTCTATAATCAAAAAAGGCATACAGCGAAAACTGTATACCTTTTTTATGTTTACTTGACTTACTCTAAGAATTTCCCTTCTGATAAATCGGTTAGATTCGCTGATAAAACAGTTTAAATTCATTCAAAAGGAAAACAATAGATTTTTCACAAAAAGCTTAGATTTATACCTCAAGGTCCTCCCCCTCTTGAACTATATGAAACAAGAGATGTGCGAGATGATGAATCGGTCCGTATTCTTCCTCATCAGCTTCTTCGTCGATTTCTTCATTAAATTCCAAGTCATTTAAGTAAAGTGCCATAAACTCGTAAAAATCCTTCATCTGGAAGGAGTAGCAGCCGACCGGGTCTTCATTGTCTTCTTCATATTGAAGCATCAAATAGGAAACATCTCCATCCGCATCCTCTGCATCGAAAAAGACAAAAAAGCCAACGTTTGTATCAAGATCAAATAAATGCCTTGTACCGCCTTCCGTTGCTTTATTAAATTCCTCTTGACTTAGTTTTTGAATCTGCATGCTATCTACATTATCTTCTTGATGAAAGCCAACAATAAATGATTTCATAATATCCTCCTTAAATAAGCAAATATAGGTTTAGCATACCCAATTTAACAATAAAAAAACGAGAACTGAAAGTTTTCCAGTCCTCGAATGAATTATCTTATGTTTTAATTCAACCCAACCCAGACACTCTTCACTTCAGTGTAGTTGTTCAATGCATACGATCCCATTTCCCGGCCAATGCCCGATTGTTTGAAACCGCCAAAAGGAGAAGCAGCATCGAATGCGTTGTAACAGTTCACCCAAACAGTTCCTGCACGGAGTCGTCCCGCAATATAATGTGCTTTTGACACATCCTTTGTCCAAACGCCTGCCGCCAAGCCATATTGGCTGTTATTCGCACGATCAATTAATTCATCAAGATCTTCGTATGGCAATGCCGAAATTACAGGACCGAATATCTCTTCCTTGGCAATTGTCATTTCATCACGTACATCGGCAAAAATTGTCGGGGAAACAAAATATCCTTGTTCAAAAGGCTTTTCTCCGCCGACTAACAGTTCTGCCCCTTCATTCACGCCTTTTTCTATATATCCAAGAACACGGTTTTGCTGCTCAATTGAAACGAGCGGCCCGATTTCAGTATCCGAGTGTATTCCAAAGCCCTGCTTAATTTTTTGCGCATGGCTTACCATATCAGCCACAACATTATCAAATTGTTTCTTTTGAATAAATACACGTGAGCCCGCACAGCAAACCTGTCCTTGGTTGAACATTACACCATTTAACGCACCTGGAATTGCTTTCGTTAAGTCTGCATCAGGTAAAATAATGTTTGGTGATTTTCCGCCAAGCTCCAGCGTCACTCGTTTAAGTGTTTTTGCCGCCTTTTCCATGATTAGTTTTCCGACTTCTGTGGAACCGGTAAAGGCAATTTTATCAACAAGCGGATGATCAACAAGCGGCTGGCCTGCTGTTTCGCCAAAACCGGGAACAATATTGACAACCCCTGCCGGGAATCCTGCCTCTTGAATTAGCTCTGCTAAATATAAAGCTGTTAGTGGAGTTTGTTCAGCCGGCTTTAAGACAACTGTGCATCCGGTCGCAAGAGCTGCTCCTAGCTTCCACATTGCCATTAGCAGCGGGAAATTCCATGGAATGATTTGTCCAACCACACCAACTGCTTCATGGCGGGTATAGTTAAAGTATGGTCCGTTCACAGGAATTGTCTGGCCTACGATTTTCGTCGCCCAGCCTGCATAGTAACGCATATGCTCAATCGCAAGCGGGATATCTGCAGCTGTTGTTTCCCGAATCGGCTTTCCGTTATCTAACGTTTCTAGTTGTGCAAGCTCTTCTTTATTTTGTTCCATTAAATCCGCTAGCTTGTACATTAATCGGCTGCGTTCTGCTGTACCCATTCTTGACCAAGGACCTTCATCAAAAGCTTTACGTGCAGCCTTTACTGCCCGATCAATATCTTCAGGCCCGGCTTCAAAAACTGCTGCAAGGACTTCACCGGTAGCTGGGTTATAGGTATCAAACGTTTTTTGAGAGAGACTTTCTACAAATTGACCATCAATATACAGCTTCTTTTTCCCCAATAAGAATTTCTCAACCTTTTCTTTTAAACTGACTGCTAATTGACTCAAATGTTATTCCTCCCTTTGCAATATGTACAACCTTGGAAATCTCGTAAACATTTATTGATAACGCTTACATTCCCTTGTTAATATTAGCACTTTTAAAAACTAGCAATCAACTAAAAAATGTTCAAATATTCAAAATATTTACGACAGCATTTTTAGACATCTTTCGGTACTGGATGGTTCATAATTCGTAAAAAAAACCGGCCCAAAGGAGGCCGGTATATTAAAAATACTTCTTTTTCCAAAATATTAAGGCAGTTATGCAAGATAAAAATCCTGATAATAATAGCGCAATTAAAAATGAATGAGGGCTGTGTTGAAACGGGATATTGACGTTCATTCCATAGAAGCTGGAAACCATCGTTGGAAATGAAAGAATAATTGTAATCGATGTTAAAAATTTCATGACTATATTCAAGTTGTTGGAAATAATCGATGCGAAGGCATTCATCATCCCATTCAAAATGGAGCGGTAGGTTTCCGCCATTTCAATGGCCTGCGTTTTTTCAATAATAACGTCTTCTAATAAATCCTTATCTTCCTCGTACATTTTTAAATAGTTAAAACGGAGAATTTTATCCAAAACGACCTTATTTGATTTTAAAGAGGTCGTAAAATAGACCAAACTCTTTTCTAAAGCCAAAAAGGCATATAATTCCTTATTTTTCATCGATTGATGTACTTCACGTTCAATTTCATTTGTCTTCTTATTAATTTGTTTTAGATAACGAAGATAATAAGAAGAAATCACAAACAGAATTTGCAGCGCAAACCGCGTCTTTTTAAAAGTAAAAAATTCTTTTATGCGATTTTTTCTGAACTCCTCCATGATTGGGGAATCTTTTAATGAAACAGTAATAATACAATCATCAGCCAAGACAATTCCAATAGGGATCGTTTCGTAAATTGGAAACCCTGATTCATCATGGGTAATATACGGAAAGTCGACAATAATATAAACCTGTCCGTTATCTCTTTCAATCCTCGGACGTTCTTCATCGTCCAAAGCATCTTTTATAAGATCAACATCAATCTGGGCATCATTCGCCACTTGATTTATTTCTTCTTGCGTGGGTGAATACATATTAACCCAGCAGCCTTTAGAAATCTTATCGATTTTTTCTAATACTTTTTCATCAGTGCTTTTAAAAATTTCTAACATATAAAACCTCCTCACTTTAATGTTTGAGGAAGCCATCCTACCTTTTCCAGAGCTGATATTCTTGAAGAATCCAATGCAATCAATTCAAAGATAATATTGACTTCCCCGCGCCTACTTGGGTCCGGGTCTACGGAATAACTCAAAAATATCAACTCCTTCGTACTTTTATATCCTATCCTATCATAAACCGAAACGCACGAAAGTACCAAGTAGTTTTTTTAGCTTTTAGGATCATTCGAAAAATATGGATTTAAATGAATTAACACTTCTTCGATGTTATCATTTTTCTCCATTAATTTTCTTTTAATCGCTTTAGATAGGTCATGCCCCTCTTTTATTGTTTTATAATGGTCAATGGAGATTCGAATATCGACTAAAACATAATGCCCGTGCTCTCTTGCCCTAAGCCGATCAATCCTCTTAACCTCTTGAAATTCTGAAACAATATCCATGTAATCCTGAAGTATTTCTGTGTTGATATTCCGTTCCAGTAAAATATCAAATGCTTCCATTATCATTTCTTTTGAAATTTTGAAAATTAAAAATGCGACAAAAATACTGGCTGCCTTATCACCGTAAACTAAGAAGTGAAGATTAAAGCGCTCACCTAAAATAGAAATAAGAACCCCTAGTGCAGCAGCAATGGAGGCAACAATATCAGCTTTATGGTCATAAGCAATCGCTTCAATTGCCTTACTGCTTTGTTGTTTAGCTGCCCTTAAAGATGTCCGGTATAAAATAATCTTAATGATGTAAGAAAAAATAGCCACCCACATTGCTAAAAAACTCGGCGTTTCAACTTCATGAAAGAAACCGCTAATTCCTTCGATAACAACATAAACGGCAACAAGAAAAAGCAAAATCCCGATAATTTCCGAGACGATCACTTCTGCCTTTCCATGACCATATGGGTGTTCTTTATCAGCGGGTTTATTTGAAATTTTTATCACTAATACCACAATAATCGATGCAAACACATCTGCCGCGGAATGGATTCCATCTGCAAATACGGCATCACTATTTCCATACAATCCAATGATAATTTTTCCTAGAGTAAGGAGAATGTTGCTCAGCACACTGATCCAGGCCACTTTTCTAGCCAGTGTTTCTCTCATTTCCATATTAAACCACCCCGAAAATTTCTCTTGAAATCATACCAAACAAAAGGCGGATGGGTCTAGAGAAAAAATCTTGCCCCTATACAACCTTCTCTGATAGATTTCCGCTTGTATCCTCCGAAACTTCGGTGGGAAAAAGGCCCAAGATACAATTAAATTATTGTTTACTCTTCCTGCCCATCTTTTTCATTCATTACCATTTCTTCTTCCTCATCAACAGATATTCTCGTGATTTGGTCCTGAAGGAAATGAAACGCTTCATCTAAATCTCTCCGTGATGGAAATTGGCTTTTTTTGCGCAATAAAATCAGCTCCCTATAATTTTTTCAACAGATTGTAGGAGTAATCCTTAGATAAAAAGAAGAAAATACGCATGTATCAATTTTAAAAAAGGAGTGTTTATTATGGATAAAAGGAATCTAAACGAAAATACTGAAATTGCAGGCCGCACCTTCCACCCAAGTGATTATCAAAAAGACGATTCCCTTTCTTCAGGCCTAGCCACCACCCATGAGCAGGTTAGCGATACCTACATGGAAGGAGAAATCGGTGTCGGGACAGAAAATAGCAACAAGACACAAAAATAAAATCAGAGAAAACAGCTCTCCTTAGCGAAAGCTGTTTTCTTTTTCTCATCTTTTATCATCATCCACATATGGGTCATGTTCGAATGCGGGTAAATCTCCATAGCTTGTCATAATCCCTTCGTCATCAAGTGAATCTTCATAGCGCTCATGCTCAGGATTAGGATAAACCTTAATATTTTTACCATCTATATCATTACCGACAAAATTCTCAAAATCCTCCACATAGCCAACATGCTCATCCGCTTCAATATAGATGTCATTGTATTCATCCTGCGGAAATGCCAAATCTGAAGGGGTTTCGGATGTTCCCCATTCTGCAACTGCTTGCCATGAATCCTCAGCATCAAAGGCAACATCCTCATCTTTTTCATCCATATCAAATTTACCCCACGGCGGCATCAATACACCTTCCTCTACCGGTCGATCATGAGAAACAACCTGATCAGGGCTATGCTCTTTACAGAAGGTAGTATTAGGTAAGGCTTCTAATCGCTCAACCGGAATATCTTTACCGCACACCTCACATTTTCCATACGTTCCGTTTTCCATTGCCTCCAATGCTCTATCTATATTACTAAGCAGCAATTCATAATGTTCATTTAACGCAATGTCTTTTTCGCGTTCATATAACTCGGTTGCATCATCTGCAGGATGGTTATCGTAGCTGGATAATTCCCCCATTGACTCATGAGAATGACCTCGTTCTAAGCCAAAATGGTCATTTTGCTTAAAATGTTCTTCAACCTCAGACTTTTCTTTTAATAATTGTAACCGTAACTCAGCTAACTGCTGTGTCGATAGCATATTACAAACCCCTTTCAAATTAGAAAAGCGCAAGCGCCCCGTTTAGCTTAGCGGCGTATGGACTGGAGCACACCGTATGATATAAAGGAAACACGAATCGCGTTTTTTGCGATTCGATGTTGACTTATCGTAAGGAGGTGAGCGAAGTACACTAGCCGCTGGGCGCTGAAGCTGGACAAATCTCAAAGTCAAAAATTTATACTTTCTTATCCTTTAAGAAAAGCAAGTGCGCATTCTGCGAAGCATATCTAATTTTTCCTCAGTGAACAAAATCTTTTCTTTTTATTTTCAATGAATTCGCGATTGATTATGTACTAAATTTTTAATTCCATCAAAATCCTAAAAGTTTCTTTCGCATCTGTTGGAATAAGATTCAGTTACTCGTGCAATCTTAATAATTGTTAATGCATTTAAAAGAAATGAGGGGAACCTGTGGTAAATGAAAACTGGGATAAATTTAGAAAAACTCAAGCGACACATCAGGGTGAATATTTAGGAAATGGGAAAAATCAAAAACCCGGCCTTAATGATGCAGAATATAATAACCAGGATAATACCGATAAATCGGTTGGAGCAACTGGCTTCAATTTATAAGCTTTTTTTTCAGTAATTGTAAATACTGAATGGTTGGGGATGTTTCCCCAACCTTCTTTACTTGAAGGAGGGGCGTGATTGGGTGCTTTGCAAGAAAAAAACGATATGAAATGGTGGCAGCTTTCTTTATTCGGAGTAGCGTGTACCATTGGCACAGGTTTTTTCCTTGGATCAAGTCTTGCGATTAAAATGACCGGTCCTTCCATTTTAATTGCCTTTGTAATCGCAGCAATTGGTACTTATTTAGTTTTTGATGCCCTTTCTAAAATGACGGTACAGGATCCGCAAAAAGGCGGTTTTCGCAGCTATGCTAAAAAGGCATACGGAAGGTGGGCAGGATTTAGCAGCGGCTGGGTTTATTGGTGTTCCGAAATGCTTATTATGGGAAGCCAAATGACAGCACTCTCCATTTTTTCGCGCTTTTGGTTTCCAAAGGTTCCGTTATGGATATTCGCAACCGTCTATGCGGTTCTGGGACTGGTTGTCCTATTGATTGGCGTAAAGGTATTGAACAAAGTGGAAAATATTTTGGCGATCCTCAAAATTTCTGCGATTTTAATGTTTATCATTATCGCAGGATTGGCACTTTTCGGAGTCATAGACGGTGACCGCCCTATTCAATATCCAAAAAGTTTAAAAGCATTTTTTCCTAGTGGTGTTAAAGGTCTGTGGTCTTCTGTTATCTTCGCTTTTTATGCATTCGGAGGAATCGAGATATTAGGTTTAATGGCAGCCCGATTGAAGGATCCAAAAGAAGCTCCGAAATCCGGCAAAGTGATGCTGTTTACATTAACCGCCATATATATCCTCTCAATTGGACTTGCAGTCATCATGGTAGCTTGGAGTTCCTTTAACTCAAAGGAAAGTCCTTTCGTCGTGGCATTGGCTCATTATCATTTATCCTTTGTACCGCATCTATTTAATGCAGCCTTAATTATTGCCGGTTTTTCAACAATGTCCGCATCGCTTTTTGCCGTTACAAGCATTCTGGTTACTTTAGCAGAAGAAGGAGACGCTCCTGCACTTTTTTCTAAAAAAGGCAAACTAAAGGTCCCCCTTCCTGCTTTAATTCTCACGATAATCGGAATTGCAGCCTCCATTGTGACAGCTTTAGTGATGCCTAATCGGATTTATGAATATATCACAACAGCAGCAGGGCTCATGCTCCTGTATAACTGGATTTTTATCCTTGCTTCATCAAGAAAGATTTTAGAATTAGCCGTAAAGGACAAGATTAAATATTCGCTTGGAGCCCTCTTTATTTTAATCGCCGTAAGCGGAACCGTTTTCCATGAAACAAGCAGGCCTGGATTCTTTATCAGCCTATTGTTTGTTGGCGTCATTAGTGTGATTACGTTTATCATGCATTTTAAATGGAATAAGAAAAAAGTCCTTAAGCCCTGGCCGACCGCTTAAAAGCCGGATTGGAAGAGATATTTTAACTTAGCAAAAAATAAAAGGCTGGCTCAATTGTCATTTGTAATAACCAATTGAGCCGCCTTTTTATATATCTTTCAATCTAAAACGCTGCACTTTTCCAGTGTTTGATATGTGGTAACGGAGCCGGCAGTTCTACGTTATTAAAATAGTCATAGCCTGAAATCCAAAGTAAATGCCAAAACCTATTAAAGATGCACCGGACAGAAGTGAGATCCCAATAAGCAAGCGGGTAGTTAAATACTTACGAAAATTACTTGAAATACCGGCCATCATAATATCCCAAATTAAAAGACCCATAAAAATGGCACTGCTATAAAGAATCAATTGGCTGCTTTCATAGGAGGCTGCTGTCTTGGCAAGTACGGAACCATAAATCCCCAGCCAAAATAAAATTGTTAGCGGGTTGGAAATGGACATGAAAAACCCTGAGAAAAATGATTTCACAAGCCGCTCTTTACTTCTTTTATATTCAAAGTTCAACTTGCTTGCATTTAAAAGAGTCTCAACACCTGTATAAATTAAAACAAAACACCCGAAAAGCCAAAGAAATGTTTTCATAAATGACATTTCGAGGAACTGGACCACACCTATGTAAACTACAAGCATATAAACTGCATCCGCAACAACCGCTCCAACCCCAATAAGCCATGCATGCATAAAACCGTTCCTAATTCCCCGGTCAATTTGAGCAGCATTGATTGGACCGATTGGGGCTGCCAGCGACAGCCCTAACAAAATATAGCTAAGAAAAACATTCATCCCAATCTCCCCCCATTTATGCAAAAAAGCCTGTCTTCCCATTTTTATTCAAGAAAAGAGGTTTGTACTACCAAAAATCCATAAAAAAGAGCTTTCCTTATTAGGGAAAACTCAAAATTGCATTAATTGGTTTCTGATCTATGACGGTGGTCCAGTTTATAAAACTCATCCTCAACTTTTTTATTAAGCAAATGATGTCTTGGTAAAGGCAAATTAAAAGAATCAATATCGACAATATACTTGGGCCGTTGTTTTGCCTCTTTATAGATTTTTCCAACATACTCTCCTATTAATCCAATCGCAATAAGCTGAAGTCCGCCGATTAGCCAGATGGAGGTAATAAGGGATGTCCAGCCTGTTTGGGTATCACCTAAAAATTTAAGCGTTAAAAAATATAACCCGAATAAGAGACTCATAAAAAAGGAAATAAATCCAATAATCAGTACAAACCGAATCGGAGACACCGAAAAGGAAGTGATACCGTCAAAGGCAAAGGCAAGCATCTTTTTTAACGGATATTTCGTTTCTCCCGCCTGCCGTTCTTTCCGATCATAATAGACAACATCTGAACGAAAACCAAGAAGCGGGACAATTCCTCTTAAAAAAAGATTTACTTCATTAAATCGTTCCAATTCTTGAAGTGCCCGCCTGCTCATTAAACGAAAATCGGCATGATTATAAACAAGATCGACACCCATTTTTTTCATCATTTTATAAAATCCCTGAGCAGTACTTCGTTTAAAAAAAGTATCTTTATCCCGGCATTTACGGACTCCGTAAACAATCTCGAAACCGGCATTAAATTTATAGATAAACTCCCGAATGACTTCAATATCATCTTGAAGATCAGCATCTATTGAGATCACACAATCAGAGGAATCCCTGGCGGTAAATAATCCTGCTAATAAAGCATTTTGATGACCAACATTCCTGGACAATTTTAAACCTCTGACATACTCGTTCCTCAGTCCCTCTTTATAGATAATTTCCCATGTTTGATCCTTACTTCCATCATCAACAAATAATATTCGACTGTGATGCGAAATCAGATGTTCATTCACTAGATCCACCATTAATTGCTGAAGTTGAAAAATCGTTTCCGGTAATACTGCTTCCTCGTTATAACAAGGCACCACAATGGTAAGAATTGGTTCCATTACTTGATAAAACCTCCGATATCAATAACTGTTGCTATTCATTTAAATTTCACATAATGACCGGAATTTATTCGTTTTTATTCACAAATAATGGAAAGAAAATCAAGGCCTACTAAATTTTTTTTGTCTGCATAGGATTAAATCAGGGAAAAAAAACAAGGGGTTGAATTAATGATAAAAAAAGCCGTCATTCCTGCCGCCGGATTGGGCACACGATTTTTGCCGGCAACCAAGGCGCAACCAAAGGAAATGCTGCCAATTGTAGATAAACCAATGATTCAATACATTATTGAAGAAGCTGTACTTTCAGGAATTGAGGATATCATCATCGTGACCGGTAAAAATAAACGGGCCATCGAAGACCACTTCGATAAATCACTTGAATTAGAAATGCAGTTAAAAACAACAGGAAAATATAAAATGTTAAAAGTTGTGCAAAATATCTCGAATTTGGCAGATATCCATTACGTCCGCCAAAAGGAACCATTAGGTCTTGGCCATGCCATACTTTGTGCCAAGAAATTTATTGGAAATGAGCCATTTGCCGTCTTACTCGGAGATGATATTATTGACAGTGAAACACCGGCCTTACGGCAAATGATTAATAAATTTCAAGAAGTCCAATCAAGTATCCTTGGCTGCAAAGAGGTACCGCGGACAGAAGTAATCAAATATGGAATCGTGGATTATTCCTATCATTATCAAGACATGTTTAAAGTTCAAAGTCTAATAGAAAAGCCTTCTGTTGAGACAGCTCCTTCTACCCAAGCAATTGTGGGCAGATATATTTTGAGCCCTGTGATATTTGAAATGTTAGAACGGATTAAACCTGATGCAAAGGGCGAGCTGCAATTGACAGAAGCCATCGACCTCTTGCTCGCAAGGGAACCGATTTTTTCCTATCTCATTCAAGGAAAGCGGTATGATGTAGGAGACAAAATCGGTTTTTTACAAGCTTCCATTGATTTTGCCTTAAAACGTCCGGACTTAAAAACACAGCTTGAAAAGTACTTAAGGGAGTCAGTTATAAAAGTCGAAAAAGAGGTTGACTCATAAGAGCCAGCCTCTTTAGTTTGTGAAGGTGATGGGCATTTTTGAGTTTTAGTGTTTTACTTTTGTATTATTATTTTTGTAAACAATAATGATATAGAAAATCAGGCTAATCGTTTTATACAAGGCTTTTTCGTCAATAATAGGAAAAGCGCAAGCGCCCGTTTTAGCGACGTATGGACTGGAGCACTTCGACTGAGATAAAGGAAACACGAATCGCGTTTTTTGCGATTCGATGTTGACTTATCGTAGGGAAAAGAGCGAAGTACACTAGTCGCTGGGCGCTGAAGCTAGACAATTCTAAAAGTCAAAATTTATACTTTTCTATTAGCCAAGAAATAAGGTGATAATCGTGCCCAACCGTGTTTATATTAGCTTTTTGCGATTGCCTCTCCCGGTTCGGATTCTAATGTTTGCATTGCTTGTATTCCTGACCTTCGGAATATCGATACATTTATTGGAGCCGGAAACATTTCCAACTGTTTTCGACGGAATTTGGTGGGCCATTATAACAGCATCAACAGTGGGTTACGGAGATTACGTTCCTCATTCAATGTTTGGTAGAATAACTGCCGTCATCCTCATTTTGCTCGGTGTCGGATTCGTTTCAGCTTATTTTGGTACTTTGGCTGCCGCAGCTGTCACAAAACAAGATGCGTTTTCCGAAGGGAAGATTCCGTTTAAAGGGGAAGGCCATATTATTATTATCGGTTGGAATGAACGGTCCCGGGAGTTAATCACCAAGCTGATAAATTCCAGATATCCGCAAATGATCGTATTAATTGACGAAACCCTTGAATCAACCCCCGTCCATTCGAGGTTTGTCCACTTTATTCAAGGAAAGGCCCATGTAGATGAAACAATTTTAAAAAGTGATATTGAAAGAGCGGAGAAGGTCCTAATTACCGCAGACCGGGGAAATGATGAGCTTCAAGCTGATATGAACAGTATTCTTACCTTACTCACCATTAAGGGCTTATGTTCACAAGTTAAATGTATTGTTGAAATTTTAACGGCCGAACAAGTGATCAATGCCTTAAGGGCAGGTGCGGATGAAGTCATTCAATCGAATAAATTAACAAGCGTGTTTATGGTAAATAGCCTGCATTCCAATGGTGATGGTCTATTATCAGATTTTGTCCATCATCTGCAGGAAAGTAGATTGTCAGCCCGGATAACCCATGAAGATGATATCGGGAAACCCTTTATTGATGTCTGCCATCAATTTTTAACAAAAGGTATTTTGTTACTCGGTATTAAAAGAGGGGAAGAAACATTTCTAAACCCTTCCCGCTCTTTTGAAATCGAAAAGGACGATTTGCTGTTAATTTTCAGATAACCTTAATCGGATAAAAGAATGGTTTCCAGTTCTTGCACCAGTGTTTTACCAATGTCAATATAGCGATCCGGAAAGCTTGCATCCTTGTCGACAGGTTCCTGGAATTGATTTAGCGTACCGGAAAAGGTGCCGGTACTGCCTTGATCATCAAGCCCGGCCTCATATTTGTGGGACAATAAAAACGGCCTTCCTAACTTTACCGTACAAGATCGTGCATCCAGCTGCCCGTCTATCGATGTAAATGGCAATCGTAAGAACTGATACCCTTCTTCATCATTGATCTTATAGTCAAATGCTCCGTGATCATAATCCCAGTTTCCGCCAATCGCGTAACCGATTGGCTTTAATTTTTGTTCCAGTTTATACAAATCAAACTGTTTCCCTTCCACCTTTGATGACAATTCAATCATGGTGAAACCCCCTTTTTAATCATTACCATTTAGTTTCTCCTAACAAAACGGTTTCATTTATAAAAAAATGGTTTAATTCCAAGGAAAGAGAAGTGTCGTTGTTTTTAGTAAGCTACTATTACTAAACTCCCTTGCTTGTAATTCAATTTTATTGCCGTAAATCGTAACAATTAATCCTTGTGAATGCAGATAATTCGACTTTTCCGCTTCAAATGTGTAAGCCACTGAACCGGTGTTAACCATGATAATTTCATTCTGAACAATACTTTTTGGGTGATTAAGAACATAATGAGAATGCCCGCTAAAAAGAATGATTTGTGGATAATGTTTCAAAATACTTAACAGTTTCTGATCCTCTAAACCTGCTCCCCAATGACTTCCGTAAACCGTATTCCTAATCGGCTGATGCAAAAATACAAATATAGGTTTATTTAATTCTGCCTTTATCGGCAATCTTTGTTGCAACCATTTATATTGAGCTTCACTGATAAAAGCAGAATCACCATCATCAGGATTACTCGAAATTTCCATCATGGTTTTCATAGATTTCTCCCCGGCTAAAGAAATGAAGTGGTAACCATTGATCCACTTATCGTAATAGAGATTGGAAACACCCATTTTACGAAGGAATCTTTGTTTTAACTCCTCATCGGAAACCTTTGAATTAGGAAATACAGTATTTTCAAACCACTCGTGATTACCGATAACAAAAAAATCTTGAGCCCTCTTACTTTTGTTTACTTTGAAAATTGCATTAAACAAATCATACTCTTCTTCTAAGCCATGTTCCGTCATATCACCAACAAAAGCAATAACTTCATAATTTGGAGAAACTGTTTTTAAATCAACCAACGCCCTTTCTAATTTATTGTTCACACTTTGGTAATTTTTATAATTCACATGGGCATCACTTATAACTACCATCCGAAGTTTCGGCTTAAGGTCAGCAGCCTGTATTGGATCCGCAGTGGATATAGATAATAGAAGTAAAATTGTTATACGGACCAGCTTTATTTTCATTGGATTTACCTCATTTACTCTTTTTAGAGTAGTATTACCAATCAAAATAAAAAGAGTACTGACCAAAACATCAGTACTCTTGCAAATTATTTTAAACGTTTTTCAAGTTCTGCCTTCTTCTCTTCAAATCCCGGCTTACCCAGTAAAGCAAACATATTCACTTTATAAGCTTCTACACCTGGCTGATCAAATGGATTAACCCCAAGTAAGTATCCACTCATCGCACATGCTTTTTCGAAGAAGTAAACAAGATAACCAAAAGTATACTCGTCCATCTCAGGGATTGTAACAATTAAGTTTGGCACGCCGCCATCTGTATGGGCAAGCATGGTTCCTTGGAAGGCTTTATTATTTACAAAATCCACCGTTTTTCCAGCGAGATAATTTAGACCATCCAGATCATTATCGAAAGCTTCAATTTTTAATTCGTGGCGAGGCTTATCCACCTTTATGACCGTTTCAAACAAATCGCGACGTCCTTCTTGAACATATTGTCCAAGCGAATGAAGGTCTGTAGAGAAGTTAGCAGAGGATGGATAAATTCCTTTTTGGTCTTTGCCTTCACTTTCACCGAATAATTGCTTCCACCATTCTGAAAAATATTGAAGCCCCGGCTCATAATTAATCAGCATTTCAATCGTTTTACCTTTATTATATAAAGCATTTCTTACTGCAGCATATTGGTAGGCTGGATTATCTTCAAGTTCGGAATGACTAAAGTCTTCTTGCGCTTTTGCTGCGCCTTCCATCATTTTTTCAATGTTTGCACCGCTTGCTGCTATAGGAAGTAAGCCTACTGCCGTTAGCACAGAATAACGGCCGCCAACATCATCAGGAATCACAAAGGTCTCGTAGCCTTCTTCATTCGATAATGTTTTTAGTGCGCCCCGTGATTTATCAGTAGTCGCATAAATTCTTTTGCGTGCTTCCTGTTGTCCATACTTTTCCTCAAGAAGTTTACGGAAAATACGGAAGGCGATTGCCGGTTCTGTTGTCGTACCTGATTTGGAAATGACGTTAATAGAAAAGTCTTTTCCTTCAAGAAGGTCCATCACGTCCCGCATATAAGAAGAACTGATATTGTTTCCAACAAAAATGATTTGCGGTGTTGTGCGTTTTTCCTTTGGAAGTGCATTGTAAAAGCTGTGGTGAAGCATTTCAACCGCTGCCCTCGCTCCTAAATAGGAACCGCCAATCCCGATTACAAGTAAAACATCTGAATCGGATTTGATTTTTTCAGCAGATTTTTGAATACGGAAAAATTCTTCTTTATCATAGTTGGTTGGTAGTTCAATCCAGCCTAAAAAGTCATTACCCGCTCCTGTTTTTTCGTGCAGGGAATGGTGAGCAACTTTCACTGCATCCCGTAAATATGTAAGCTCGTGTTCTCCAAAGAAGGTTAGTGCTTTTGAGTAATCAAAACGAACGTGTGTCATGCCTGATCCTCCATAAATTTATTTTCAATAACCACTTTAACGAATGCTGGACTGTTTTTCAAGGAAGGTATCCGATTGTAAGCGTATGCATTTTCGATAAATTTTTTACTTTTTTGTCGAATTGTTTAGAAAAGCGGAAGTCGCCCTTGTTCATGTCAAGTTCGGTCGCTTATGAGCTTCATAAGAGACCGTTTTCTATTATACTTACCGTGGATAAAAAAACTCGGACATACTGCCCGAGCTCACTATTTATAATGACGCACGATAAATTTCTAAAACATCTTCCCGATTCAGCTTTGCAAAATTACCAAACTCACCATTTGCCATCGCTCTATCAGCCATTAAGTCAACTTTGCTATCATCAATATCATAATCTGCTAAACGAGAAGGTGCACCTATGCTATTCCAGAATTCACGTAATTTTTGTATTCCTTCAAGACCTGCTTCTACAGCAGTTTTTCCTTCAGGGTCAACCCCGAACACTCTTATAGCCAGCTGCTGAAAGCGTTCCGGTTTTACATTTAGGTTATGCTTCATCCAATTTGGGAATAAAATGGCAAGGCCGCCGCCGTGCGGGATATCATAGACTGCTGAAACAGCATGTTCCAGATTATGAGTAGCCCAATCACCTTGATAGCCCATATTTAAGGTCCCATTTAATGCCATCGTTCCGCCATATAAAATGGTTGAACGGTGTTCATAGTTTTCAAGGTTCGCTAACAACTTTGGTGCTGTTTCCATCACCGTAAGCAGCAATGATTCACACATGCGGTCCTGGTACTGAGTATTTTCTTCTAAATGAAAATAATGCTCGAGTACATGCGTCATCATATCGACCATTCCATAAATCGTTTGATCCTTCGGTACGGTAAACGTGTTAACCGGATCTAAAATAGAGAATTTCGGATAGGTAACAGGACTTCCCCAGCCATATTTTTCATTTGTTTCCCAATTGGTAATAACAGATCCGGCGTTCATTTCCGAACCGGTTGCCGCAAGTGTTAAAACAGTCCCAAATGGAAGAGCTTCAGTTGCAATAGCTTTCTTAACCACAAAATCCCATGCATCACCATCATATTTTGCACCGGCTGCAATAAGTTTTGTACAATCGATAACACTGCCGCCGCCAACTGCCAGCAGGAAGTCAATGCCTTCTTTTTTACATATCTCAATGCCTTTTCGGGCTGTTGTAATTCTTGGATTTGGCTCCACGCCTGAAAGTTCAAGAACTTCAGCACCTATTTCAGCTAATAATGACGTTACTTTTTCATAGAGACCGCTTCGTTTAATGCTTCCTCCGCCATAAACGAGTAAAACTTTTTTTCCATAGTTAGGAACTTCAGTCTTTAATTGCTCGAGCTGGCCTTTTCCAAAAATTAATTTTACAGGATTCCAGAAAGTAAAATTTTGCATAGCAAACACCATCCTTTTCAACTTACATTATTATTTAAAATCAGTTAATTTGCAAAAAACTAGCTTTATATTTCCCTCTAAAAAAGCAAATTACACTGATGAATATTTAGCAGGCAGATGACTCAACCTATTAAATAATTCACTTAATCTAAGGAGGAAATCATTTGAGTACTATTCAACGGATTGCTTTAGTACTTACCATCATTGGCGCTATTAACTGGGGATTAATCGGTTTTTTTCAATTTGATCTTGTTGCTGCGATTTTTGGCGGTCAAAATGCTGCACTCGCAAGAATTATCTACGGTTTAGTTGGAATTGCAGGCCTTCTTAATCTTGGGCTTCTGTTTAAGGCAAATGAGTCATTTGTAAAAGAGCCGGAAACTGATCGAGTAAGGTAGACGTTAAAAAAATCCTTGCATAACGTGCAAGGATTTTTTTTAGTCAGACCCAGCCTCTCAATTGGGCTGCCTCTGCCATTTTTCTTACGCCAACCATATAGGCGGCTAAGCGCATATCTACATTACCTTTTTGTGCCGTCTCGTAAATATGATTGAAAGTTCTTACAAGCTTTTCCCGCAATTTTTGTGTGATTTCCGCTTCGCTCCAATAATACCCCCGGTTATTTTGAACCCATTCAAAATAGGAAACCGTTACTCGTCCTAAGCCAGCTAATACATCGGGTACCAGCAAAATGCCCCGTTCAGAGAGAATTCTCGTTGCTTCCAGTGTTGTAGGACCACTGGCTGCTTCTACCACAATCTTCGCTTTTATGTTGTGTGCATTTTCAGCTGTGATTTGGTTAGAGATTGCTGCAGGCACTAAAATATCACAGTCCTGCTCAAGTAATTCTTCATTCGATATCGTGCCGTCGAATAACGTGGTAACTGTTCCGAAGCTATCACGACGACTCAGTAAATACTCGATATTTAGCCCATCAGGGTCATAAAGGGCGCCATAAACATCAGAAATACCTATGATTATGGCTCCCGCATCATGCATAAACTTAGCCAGATAGCTGCCTGCATTGCCAAAGCCCTGTACAATCACCCGGGCGTCCTTTATCGAAATTCTGCATTTCCTTGCCGCTTCTTCAATACAGATCGTGACACCCAATGCCCCTGCCTTTTGCCACCCCTCAGAACCTCCAAGCACGAGCGGTTTCCCGGTAATAAAGCCGGGGGAGCCGTGCTTCCGAAGCCGGCTATATTCATCCAGCATCCAAGCCATAATTTGCGAATTGGTATAAATATCTGGTGCGGGTATATCTTTTGTTGGGCCGACAATTTGACTAATTGCCCGGACGTATCCACGGCTTAAACGTTCCAGTTCCCCCGATGACATGGTTCGTGGATTACAGACAACACCGCCTTTTCCTCCGCCAAAAGGTAAATCAGCAATCCCGCATTTCAAGCTCATCCACATTGATAATGCCTTTACTTCATCCTCATTCACGTTAGGATGGAAACGGACGCCGCCCTTTGTCGGTCCAACTGCATCATTATGCTGGGCCCTAAATCCGCTGAAAATTTTCGTAGAACCGTCATCCATGCGGACGGGAATCCTGACAGCAAGCATTCTGGCTGGTTCTGACAATAAGCTGTACATTTCTTCGTTGTGCCCAAGTTTTTTTAATGCATCTTTGATAACGATCTGTGTTGAAGTAAGGAGATTTAAGTTCTCTTTTTCCAGCCCTTCCTCTCCACCGTTGATTAGCTTTTTCCCCATTTCGGCACCTCTAATTTTCACAAATTATCCTAATACTTTATGAATTCGTTCAATCGCCCAATCTAATTCTTCTTTCGTAATGACGAGTGGCGGAGCAAAGCGGATCACGGTGTCATGTGTTTCTTTACATAATAGCCCATGTCCTTTTAATTCCTCACAATATTTCCGAGCAGGTTGATCCAGCTCGACACCGATAAATAATCCACGGCCACGGACATCCTTAATCATCGGGTTTTTTATATCCTTTAATTTGCTAATAAAATATTCCCCAAGCTCCTGAGATTTTTCCGCTAATTTCTCATCAATTAAAACATCAAGGGCGGCAATCGATACTGCACAAGCCATGGGATTTCCGCCAAAGGTTGAGCCATGGGAACCCGGGTTAAAGACGCCTAAAATATCCTTATTCGCTACGACGCAGGAAATTGGAAATACGCCGCCCCCAAGTGCTTTACCGAGAATATACATATCAGGCTCAATTTCTTCCCATTCACTGGCAAACATTTTACCCGTACGTGCTAAGCCTGCTTGGATTTCATCGGCAATAAATAAAACATTATTATCTTTACAAAGCTGATATGCGGCTTTCATAAACCCTTCTGGAGGAATCACGATTCCCGCTTCTCCTTGAATTGGTTCAATTAAAAACGCAGCCGTGTTTGGAGTAATCGCAGCCTTTAATGCCTCTAAATCACCATACGGGATAAGCTTAATTCCCGGAAGCATCGGCCCAAAGCCCCGCTTGTATTCCGGATCAGATGACAATGAAACAGCCGTCATAGTCCGACCATGGAAATTTCCATTACACGCGATAATTTCGGCTTGATCATCGGAAATCCCCTTAACATCGTAGCCCCAACGGCGTGCTGCTTTAAAAGCAGTTTCCACTGCTTCAGCACCCGTGTTCATCGGAAGGACCATTTCTTTGTTTGCTAACGTACTAACTTTTTCATACCATGGCCCGAGCTTGTCATTATGAAAAGCTCTTGATGTTAACGTCACCCTGTCAGCCTGGTCCTTCAGTGCCTGAATAATTTTTGGGTGGCGATGGCCTTGGTTAACTGCTGAATAAGCACTTAACATATCCATATATTTATTGCCCTCAGGGTCTTCCACCCACACACCCTCAGCACTTGAAATTACGATTGGAAGCGGGTGATAATTACGGGCCCCGTATTTTTCTGTCTGCTCAATCAACTTGTTTGTATTTCCTGCTGCCGCCATTCCTTTTCCTCCAATTCAAAAGATAAGATATTTACACATAATTCTATTGTAGCCGAGCAATCAAAAACAATGAATCATTCAACAAATCTTTTTTGAAAAAAAGAAAAGCGGAAGCGCCCGTTTAGCAAAGTACACTAGTCGCTGGGCGCTCCTCGGAAAAGCTAACGCTTTTCCTTCGTGCGAGGTATCGCTTCCGAAGCTTACTCTTGTGAAGTGGACAATTCTCAAAGTCAAAATTTATGCGTTCTTATCCTATAAAAAAAGGCCTGGGTCCATTGCAGGTTCCAGGCCTTTACTCGTTTTACTTTTTAATTAAATCTTCACGCTGTGATTGGTCAATCCATTCTTGAAGCTTATCTTTTAATGTGTTAAAACCTTGCTGTCCTTCAACCTCAGGGATAATCGCAGCAGCTTGGCGTTTACGCGGCTGTTTTTTTGGCTTAGCAGCCTGTTGAACAGGTGCTTCTTCAGTAGCACGAATCGATAAGCCGATTTTTCCTGCCCCTTCGTCTATGGATAAAACTTTAACCTGAACTTCGTCGCCCACTTTCAAATGATCATTAATATCTTTTACATAACCGTGCGTGATTTCAGAAATATGCACAAGACCTTGTGTATTTTCGTCTAATGCTACGAATGCACCATAGGGTTGAATACCTGTTACCTTACCTGTTAAAATACTACCGGTTGTAATTTTTTCCGACATGAAAACACTCCTAAAAAAATTTTATTTTATCTCTTATATACGCATTATAATATTATATCACACTATAATGGTTTAATCAAAAAAGCCGGCTTTACTGTGCGGTTTTTGAAAAACTTAACATAAAGTTTAAAATGATTTTCGAAAAAATAGGAATACTATGTTAAAATAAATAATGAGTAAATTTTTAACTAGGAGAGGTGAACAGTATGAATTCAATTGGCCAAAGAATTAGAACCTGTCGTGAAATGCTTAAAATGACACAAGAAGAACTGGCACAAAAAATTAGAGTTGGAGCAAACACCATTGAAAAATACGAAAATGGGGAACAAATTCCAAGTACTCAGACAATTTTAAAGTTGTCTACTGTTCTTGATATCCCTGCTTCTGAGTTATTAGGACAAGAATATACCGAAACTCCACAGTAATAAGTTGAGAGTTTAGAAAATTTTTAAGAATCGTTATTTTTCTAAAAGCGGTTAGCTTTACCGCTTTTTTATTTTTTTTAGTATAAAAAAAGGAAAACTGTCAAACCTTATTCCATAAGGCTTTCTAGTATTCCCCCCTTTTTTGAAGTGGACAACCCTTGTTGGTTTGTCCGCTTTTTTTGTTTAATTTCCCTATAAGGAACATGTACCGCTATCCTTAATCAGTAAAAGTTTCCTGGAAATTTCCAAGCAGCTTTCCATTGGAATTATTTTTTCGAATGAAAACTCATAAATCTCTTGAATTCTTTTCGCTAACAGGAAAGAATCATTTAGCACATGTACAGCTTGAATGGTATCGGCAATTTCTGTGTCGTAGCCGCCGGTTTCTAAATGAAACGGATCCCATTCATTTAATAAATCAACAAATTGCAGATTAGTTTGAAGCTGACTGTTCATTATTATATTCTCCTAGTATTTTTACATTTGTTAAATGTATTCTATCATATGAATATTGCCTGCTCAAAAGATGAACTTACCCGCGGGGCTTTAGCGGTTAAAAATCACTCACAAATATACAAAAAAGCTAGGCGGAAACACCTAGCTCTTTTTATCTATTTGTTCATCCACTCTGTATGGAATGTTCCTTCCCGATCTACTCTTTTGTACGTATGAGCGCCGAAATAATCCCTTTGTGCTTGAAGCAGATTGGCCGGCAGGACTTCGGCACGGTAGCTATCATAATAAGCAATGGCACTCGAAAGTCCAGGAACAGGAATACCCGCTCTTATTGCAATAGAAACCACTTCTCTGGCTGCATCCTGATAATCAGCTGCAATTGATTGAAAATAAGAATCCATTAAAAGATTTTCTAAATTAGGATTACGGTCATAGGCTTCTTTAATATTTTGAAGGAAGGCTGCACGGATGATACACCCTCCTCGGAAAATCATCGCAATCTCCCCTGGATTTAAGTTCCAGTTATATTCCTCTGAAGCAACCTTGAACTGGGCGAAGCCTTGTGCGTAAGAGCAAATTTTACTTAAATATAATGTTTTTCGAATCAGCTCGATAATATCTTGTTTATTGCCTGCAAACTCTTTTTTGACAGGACCTTTTAATATTTTGCTTGCTTTTACACGCTCTTCCTTCATGCCAGAAAGGAAGCGGGTAAAAACGGATTCGGTAATAATTGATAGCGGAACCCCAAGGTCGAGTGCACTTTGACTCGTCCATTTTCCGGTCCCTTTTTGACCGGCAGTGTCGAGAATAACATCTACCAATGATTTACCTGTTTCCGGATCTAGTTTTGTAAAAATATCTGCTGTTATTTGAATTAAATAGCTATCGAGTTCACCCTTATTCCACTCGCTAAAAACTTCATGAAGCTCTTCATTTGACAAACCGAGCAGCTCTTTTAATAAATGATACGCTTCACAGATTAGTTGCATATCACCATATTCAATTCCGTTATGTACCATTTTTACGTAATGTCCTGCACCATTAGGACCAATATAGGTACAACACGGTTCCCCGTTTACCTTTGCTGAGATTGCCGTTAATAGCGGACCTGCCGCAGCATATGCTTCTTTTTGTCCGCTAGGCATGATGGCAGGACCTGTAAGCGCACCCTCTTCTCCACCTGAAACACCGGCTCCAATAAAAAGAAACCCTTTTTTTGCCAGGTCTTCATTTCTCCGAATGGTATCCTTATAGAAGCTGTTTCCCCCATCAATTAAGATATCGCCTTTGTCCAAATAAGGTACCAGCGATTCAATCGCTTTATCAGTGATCACTCCTGCATTTACCATTAATAATATTTTGCGAGGGCTTTCCAAAGATTGAACAAATTCTTCTATATTAATTGTGCCAAAAAGATTCTTCCCTTTATTATGCTCAATGATTTCATTTACTTTTTCGGCGGAAAGATCGTACACGGATACAGAGTAACCTTTGCTTTCAAAATTTAGGGCGAGACTTCGTCCCATTACTCCAACACCTACTACGCCAACTTTCTGTTTTCCCAAGTCAAATCATCCCTTCAAGATACTAAAAAAAATTTCTTTTAATTACATTATATGATAAAAAAATTTTCATACAAACCTTTTGTTTTAAAATAATAAAAAAAACCTAACCCAAGTAAAGGTTAAGTTTATTATTTTACTTATTAGGGCAGTTCATCCTATTAATTGACCCTTTATCCCTTAACGGTGTTCAACCAGCCGTATCATCTTGAAAAAGAGTCTTCAATCATTTTAAAATAACGAAAAGGCCTCCTATGACTGGTGAACTTTTCGTTATTTTATTACTTCCAATAAATGTTGTAACATTTCTTGCCCCGAAATCAATGCTTCTCCACCACCCTGGGCAAAAGATTCGTTTCCTCCGCCTTTACCGTTTATGAGACGAAGTGCACTTCCGATTAGATTTTTCATATTTTCTGCTCTATCCGCCCCTCTTGCACAAACCAGCTGCAACCGCCCCTCATTTTCAGACACTAAGAAAACCAGAGACTGTTCAGCTAAAGCAGTCACATTTCGGGCCAGCCTTTGAAGCTCCTGTATGGTACGATTTTGAAATATGCAGGTGACGATATTTTCTCCACTTTTTTTACTTTTTCCCACTAAGTCCTCTGCCTCGTAGTGAAGTAGATTTTCCCGTGCTTGTTCAAAAGATTTCTCTAATTGCCTGCCGTTCTCAAGAAGCCTTATAACGGCTTGTCCCATGTCCTTTTCAGGTGCATTCAGGCGCTTGGTTAGTTCAAGAAGGACTTTTTGCTTTTGATCAAGCTGGATCATTACACGATTTCCACACACAAAATGAACGCGAATATTTTTCTTTTGCTTTTCCCAATCCAATATTTTAATCACTTGAACTTCCCCGGTTGCTTTTGGATGCGTTCCGCCGCAGCCGTTATAATCAAAGTCCGGAATGATGACCAACCGAATATCCTCTTTTACCTTCGTCTCTTTTCGTAAAGGGTATTGAGACAATTCCTCTTCTTTCACCCATTTTATTTCGATCGGACGATTCTCTAAAATAATTTTATTAGCAAGGTCTTCCGCTCTTTTAGCTTCTTCCTCCGTTAACATTTCTGTCTCAATATCGATCGTAAGTAGCTCATTTCCTAAATGAAAGCTTACCGTATTATAGTGGAATAAATGGTCAAAGGCAGCTGATAAAATATGTTGACCTGTATGCTGCTGCATATGATCAAAACGTCTTTGCCAATCGATTACGCCAGTAACCTCCATACCGATTTCTTGTAATGGGCTTTCAAGATAGTGGCGAATTTCTCCATCGACTTCTTCAACATTTAATACTCTTCTATCCCCGATCGTTCCTATGTCATGAGGCTGCCCTCCGCCCGTTGGATAAAAGGCCGTTTGCTGCAAAACTAGATACCAATTTCCAGCCTGGTCTTGTTCCTGTTTTACAACCTTGCCAGTAAAAGATTTTATGTAGGCGTCTTTATAATACAATTTATTTTCCATCCATTGTAACACTCCTATTGATTATTGCTTATTGAACTAATTGTCGGTAAAAATGAAGAAGAAATCAAGAAAAGTGAAAAAAACCTGTTCCCTCTTTATTTGAGGGAACAGGACATAGCTGATAATTACTTTTCTTTTCGCTGGCCAGTTGGTGGCATTTGAGTTTGACCGCTTTGTGGGAATCCGCCCATTCCATGAGGGAATCCTGTATGCGGATAGCCAGTCATTCCATATGGATATCCTGGATGGTGATGGTGATGATGGTACGGGTAGCCATGTGGATGATATCCGCCATATGGATATCCTGCATGTGGATAGCCTCCCATTTGTGGATAACCAGTATGCGGATAGCCTCCCATTTGTGGATAGCCCATTTGCTGGCCAGGCTGGCCTGCAAAACCGCCGGGGTATTGCCGTTTTGTCATGAAAAATCGCCTCCTAAAAATGTGTACATGGTAGTGTATGTATCACTTTTGGGATAAGCTTAGATTTTCACCTATAAACATAAAAATTATTTCCTAATATAAATGAAACTACACTTTTCGCAAATAGAATCGGTGTTTTCGCAAATAGAATTGGTTTTTCCGCAAATGAAAGTGGCTTTTAAAAATGATATCGGCATATCGGCATATCCGCCAGCAAAGGCAGTCTAAACGTCAATTAATCCATCCTCGCGACCTAAATAATTTAGTTTTGTAAAACAACAATGTTTACGAAAATAGCCTAAATTAAAAAGGATAGGAAAATATGGGCCTGATTCAAAAAAAGAAGGCTATTCCTTACGGAGTTAGCCTCTTCCTACTATTTCTTTTCCTCCTGCCCTGATTTTGATGCTTTTTTTGTACTTGATATTTTACCACAGGCAATCCGTTCTCCCGAATTCCCTGCCGGCTGGGTCATCCCATCATCTTTCCCTTGCGTAATGACAATTGAGGTGCCTTTTTTTGTAAACAGAGACTTTTTATCATTTTTCAGGGTAACATTGGGTGCCATGATATCTGCTTTTACAGAACCATCATCCTCGACAATCAAATTCGGAAGATCTCCTGCATGAGCTCCTTTTGGATTGAGAAGACCATGTTCCTTTTTTTCCGGATTGAAATGGTTGCCGGCAGATTTAAAATCAGGTGCCTTGCATTTTCCAGTTTCATGGATATGAATGGCATGAATGCCGGGGGATAATCCCGATAATTTTACAGACATCTTAACACCGCTGGCTTGCTCCGCTAGATTTATTTTTCCAAGTGAATCTCCTGTCGCATTAAACAATTCTACATCAAGCTTTTTCGGATTTTGCTGGGTACACCCGGCTAATAAAAGGAGCGGAATAATCATCCAGCTTTTTTTCATATGTATGACCCCCACATAGACAATTTGCGATTAGTATCTACAAACAGACTATTAGGTATTCAAAATCCGCTTCTGAATAGAAAAAAGGAACAGCGGTTATTCCCTACTGTTCCTTATGATTACTATGAATATTTAATTTTTCTTCTAATTCTTTTGCTTTTTTTGCTTCTTTCTTGGAATGAGAAATAATAAACCTCATTGTTAAAACGGCTCCAATGAAAAAGAAAAAAAAGCTGATAGCTGCAGGTATATATTCTGATTTATCCTTTGGAAAGTATAAAAAATCTGCTAATACGAACGGATGAAACATCATCTTCTCCCTTTCTATAAAGGAATACTCAATGCTTCATTATAACAACAAAAAACGTTTCAAACCAATTTATTGCACGTTCCATTAGTTGTTTATTGTAATACCTTTATATTTCTAATCACAACATCTTTTTGCGGTTTATCCTTGGCGTCTGTAGGGCTATTGGCAATTTTATCGACAATTTCCATCCCGTCAATTACCTGTCCAAATACAGTATGCTTATGGTCAAGCCACGGTGTACCGCCGTGTTTCCCGTAAGCATCAATTATCGTATTTGGATACCCCACTTTCTCCATTTGCGATTTCAAGGATGGGTCCAGTTTGGTGTTTTGTACGATAAAAAACTGACTGCCATTTGTGTTTGCACCTGAATTCGCCATCGACAATGCACCGCGAATATTAAAGAGATGATCAGAGAATTCATCTTCAAAAGGGTGACCCCAAATGCTTTCCCCGCCTGTGCCATTTCCATTCGGGTCACCACCCTGAATCATGAAATCTTTAATCACTCGGTGAAAAATCAGACCGTTATAATAGCCTTTTTCACTATGCTTCACAAAGTTTTCGACGGCTTTCGGAGCATACTCAGGGAATAATTTGATTTTAATTGTTCCCATCGAGGTTTCCATTTCAATTAGTTTTTCATTGTCAGACACAGTGGTTGAAAGTTGGGGATAATCTGTTTTTGTCACTTTATTGCTTCCTTCTTTCTGTTCTGTTTTTGGCGTGGAATTGGTTGATTTCGTTTCGTTTTTTGCGTTGCTTGTCCCACAAGCGGCCAAAACTAGAATTACTGCTATGAACGTTGCCCAAATTTGTAAACTTTTTCTCATTTATCATCCCTCCATTTTTTAAATTTAACCGAAATGATCTATTTTTGCACTTTGTTTTTTGATTTGAATGTCTCATAATGAAAGAGAAATTAGGTATTTTTTAGTTAGGGGGAAAAGCGATGCAGGAATTCCGGATTGGCGATACAGTCACAGCTATTTATAAAACAGGGAAATATATTGGGGAAATTACTGAGGTGCGTCCGCAAGGATTTCTGGTGAGAGTGTTAGCAGTGGTCAAACATCCGATGCAAGGAGATCTTCATAACCCGAAAGACGCAGATGTTCTCATTTTCCATGAGAGACGCGCCCTCTCCTATAGAGAACAGGCAAATATTCCAAAACAAATGGTCAAGCATTTTGAAGATGATGTTCCTGACTATCAAACATCCTTAAAAGAAGCTTTGGCTAAAATGAAAAAGGAATTGCTGGAAAATCCATCACCTTGGGCTGATATGAGCTTAAAGATGGCGGACTCTCTTGAGAAGGATTATTTCAAATAATAAAGAAAACTCGCCGATTGGCGAGCCCCTAAGGGCGAAGACAGAAGCGTAGTTGCATGCTTATAGGAAAGTACAAACTTGCAAAAGTTTAAACTTTCCTATTAACGTATAAAAGGCCAAATCAGGTGGAATGATTTGGCCTTTTATGCAAATTTATTTAATAGCTTTGAAAAATCAACTCGGTCACCAATCGTCGTTGGTTTCGGTTTTTCTAAATAACGTTTATCCTTTTCAACGAGACGGAATATATTATAAGTGGTTAATGCATCATCAAGCGCCCGGTGGTGTCTGCCTGTCCCTTCTTTACCATATTCTTGAACAGCCTTCCATAAACCGGTTTGATTTTGATCTCCAAAGAATCGTTTATATTCCATTGACAAATCTAATTCAGCTGCATTAAATGGAAAAGAGACTCCGGCTTCTAAACAATTATGACGCAGTACTTTCATATCCATATTTCCCCAAGTAACAATGGTAGTTTCGTAATTTTTATTGAACTCATCCATTTTTCTTACAAGTTCATAAATAGATAACCCCTTGTCAACCTGCTGCTGCGAAATATGTAAGAATGATTTACAGCGTTCTGATAAAATAGGAAACTTAAGCGGTGTTACAAAAGATGAGAACTGCTCGGTAATTTCCTCGTCAACCACTGCAACAATTCCTACCTCGATAATTTCCGCAAAAAAATCTTTCATCCGGACATTACGTTCAGGCATGGTAAACTCAAAATCAATAAATAAATATTGTCGCCTTCCTTTCAATATTTTCCCCACCTTTCTTTCAATCTTCTTTACTACCATTATATAAAGAAACCTGTACAAAAAATTGTGCTTATTTTCTATTTTTTTATTTCTTTTATTATATCATGAAATGGGTGCTAATTTTTTAAATTTTTCTACAATATACGATCCAGCCTATAGAAAAAAGATGGGTAAAAATCCCCATCTTTCTTGTGGATGTTCTGTTATTTTTTCAATTTGATTACTGCCATGGTACAGCGTGAAACACAAATAAGGTTGTCCTTTTCATCGGTAATTTTAATATCCCAAACCATTGTCGTTTTACCTTGAAATAATACGGTTGCAACTGCCGTTACGATCCCCTCTGTTTTTGGGCGAACATGATTTGCATTGATTTCCAGTCCTGCAACACCTTCTGTTTCTTTATCCACCAATTCATACGCGCCGACACTGGCAACTGTTTCCGATAATGCAACGGATGCTCCCCCATGCAGTAAACCAAAGGGCTGGCGTGTCCGTTCGTCCACCGGCATTGTTCCGATGACTTTTCCTTTTTCTATATGGGTAATTTCGATACCCAAAGCTTCAATTAATGTGTTTTTTATCATTCTTATTCCTCCAATGATATGTAAATACTAGAAAAAAAGTTATATACCTATTTCTTCTCCAGCATTCTTTCAATTCCTTTTTATAAATGAAAAAAAACAGCCACAAGAGCTGTTTTTTACCTTTTTAATAATATGGCATTCCATAGCCCGGAAAGCCCATGCCGGGGTAACCCATGCCAGGGTAGCCCATTGGGGGATAACCAAATCCGGGATATCCGAAACCCGGATAGCCTCCAAAAAATGGGCGGCTCGCTAAAGCTCCACCTATTCCACCACCTATTAAACCGCCTAGAAAGGCACCTGCTAATGGTAATCCAAATATTCCAAAAAATCGTTGATCATGTACCGGGTACTGATTTCGATAAGGGTACATGCAGCCCTACCTCCTTTTCATCTATACTTGCCTACACTATTTCATATGCGAGGTTAAAGGAAATGGAGTGGGCTTTAGAAAAGCGGAAGCGCCCGTTTAGCGACGTATGGACTGGAGCGCTTCGACTGAGATAAAGGAAACACGAATCGCGTTTTTTGCGATTCGATGTTGACTTATCGTAGGGGGAAGAGCGAAGTACACTAGTCGCTGGGCACTGGAGCTAGACAGTTATCTTAGTTCAAAAAACCCCCTGGCCATTGGGTACCTGGTGACTTGAGTCTTACTTTTTAAATGGTTCAAAACGTTCTACGAATAATGCAAGTGTTCGGGTCATTACTCCTGTGGCACCAGACGGTCCAAGGTCATGTTCCTTAGAAGTTGTAGCCGTACCGGCAATATCTAAGTGTACCCATGGTGTGCCTTCTGTAAATTCTCCAATAAAGGCACCTGCAACTATGGCATGGCCTTCCGAACCGGGAGAATTATTTAAATCGGCTACTTTACTGTTTCTTACCCGTTGTTTGTCTTTTTCAAACAACGGTAATTGCCATATTGGCTCACAGGCTTCCATGGAGGCCTCCAAGACCTGTTCAAACAGCGTCCCGTGATTGGTCATTGCCCCTGTTGTGTGGAGTCCCAGTGCGGTAATAACACCGCCTGTTAAGGTGGCCACATCCACTAAATACTCAGCCCCATGATGTTTTGCGTAAGTAACGGCATCTGCTAACACCAGGCGGCCTTCAGCGTCTGTATTTAGGACCTCGATTGTCTTTCCGCTCATGGAGGTAATGACATCATCCGGTTTAAAAGCACCACCGCCAATCATGTTATCAGTTGAAGGAATAACCGCTACCACGTTTTGTTCAGGCTTAATTTCACCGATGATTTCCATCGCTCCAAGTACTGCAGCTGCTCCCCCCATATCCGTCTTCATCCCGACAATTCCTGCTTTGGTTTTAATGGAGTAACCGCCTGTGTCAAAGGTGACACCTTTTCCAACAAGTCCGATAACATCTTCCCATTGATCTTTTCCTTGATATTTTAAAACAATCATCTTTGGAGGCTCCACAGAACCTTGGTTGACAGCTAGAAATGCACCCATACCTAGCTTTTCAATTTCACCTACGTCTAATATTTCTACTTCAAAGTCATATTTGGCAGCAAGTTCTTGGGCATAATTTGCCATGTCCGTTGCCGTTAGTAAATTCCCCGGTGTGTTTACGAGGTTGCGGGCAGAATTGGTTCCCTTACCGAAAGCATACCCAACCGTTAAGGATGCCCGGATATCCTCCTGTTCATAGCCTTCACTGTAGACAGTAATATTTTTCAAGCTTTTTTCCGGTTCATTTGATTTTTGTCTGTAGCCTGAAAATTGGTACGTAGCTAAAGCATATGCTTCGCTCATAGCATGTGCAGCTTCTAAACCATCCAATTGTACAGAAGTAAATGAATTTAATAGCACCGCTGCTTCTTCCTGCTTAGCTGCTTTTAACTCTTTAAAAACCCTGCCAAGAGCCTCACACAGCAATTCAAAGGTTAAATCTTTCTCCTTCCCCAGACCGACAAACCAAATTCGTTTTGAGCCAATCTTACCGAAACTATGTACTTTACTAATACTTTTTAATTTTGCTGAGATATCTCCATTTTTAACGAGCTCTGTCAGTTGTCCTTCAAAAAGGTCATCAAGCTTAGCCAGTCGCCCTGTAAATTTTTCGGGCCGCTCGAAAATACCGACGACTAAACCTTCATGTTGATTTGAAAATTCTATTTCTGATTCCACTTTGAACATGTCAGGTACACCCCCATATGATATGTTCTTATTATATCGAAAAAGTTTTTTTATTTCGACTTCCTAATCATCCTCCATATATAAAAATAAACGCGGTAATTTGGGCAAATCATTCACTTGTCCAAATGGGACGTTATTGATATCTTTTGGAAACAACTTAAGACTTTGTTCAATAAAAGGATAGATCTTTTCTAAATCCAAGCCCCAGTACTTTGGGCGATATGCCTGCAGATAGTTGTGTGCTGTTTGCATCATCACCCTCGCCCCCTTAATATTCCCGTATTCATAATGATAAATCGCAACACTCATTTGCAGCAATCCCTTTAAAAATAGGTTATCCTTTTCCGTCATCCACATTTCTTCGAGCAGGTCGTGGCAGGTATAATAATCCCCTTCATTGAATTTAATAAAAAACTCATAGTATTCCCTTGGATAATCATTCATTGAAAAGGGGCCTCCCTTCCTTATTCTTTCCTTTTCCGTATCCAGTTTAAGTTAAAATTTAAAATACCACAAAAAAAACAGGCCCGAATGACCTGTTTTTACTTACTTTCTGATTTTATAAATTGTTGGCGAAAGACCTGCATGGTTTTATCTTCGTTTAATTTTTGTAATTGGTCCTCAGTTAGTTTCCCATTTCCTTTTTGAACAATATAGATGTCCAGTTTCTTTTTACCCCATAAATTATAAACATCTTCAACCGTCTTGTAATAAAGGTCTAACTCATTTCCCTTAATGGCTCCACCTTTATCTGCAACCACTCCATAGCCGTAACCCGGGATAAACAGGATTGTTCCGATTGGGAAAACGGTTAAATCCGCTGCGACGGTTGAAAATAAATCCCGCTTCACTTTTACGCCTGAAAACGTAATTCCATATTCAGGATTTCCTTCGCGTTTACCGGTGGATTCATAGCCGGCCGTATATCCTGTAGCGGTTACGGTGGTTTTTGGGTATCGTGACCAATCAAAGGCATCCTCTAAAGTCGGCGGTGTTTTTGCAACCGCTACATTTGACGCGAGAGAGTCAAATTGTACGAATTGCTTAATCATTTTAAAGGCAATTCCAATAGTTTTTAATTTATGAGTAAAATGAGAATTAATCTCATCACTCAATTGCTTTTCTTCCGATTTAAAGTTTGCAAAAGAAAAAAGGGATTCTGCTTTTACGCCGGATATTGATTGAAATGTCACTAATAATGCTAGTAAAAATAGACATGTCATGGCTAAACGTTTTGTCCCATTTCTTATCTTATTCATTAAAATATTCACTCCTCCAAAAATATTCATTTCCTAAGTGGCAATGAATTATTCAAATACGGAGGAAAAAAATAATTATTGTTTTAAAATTCAGATATTTTAGTGTAAATAAAAAAGAGACTGTGATCAGCCTCTTAAAACATTTGATAACCGTTTTTCCGTAACAGCTTTATCACAATTCCTGCTGTGATTGCTCCTGCCAACCCGCTAAGTAAAATGAGGATATCTGCTATAGCTAAAGAACTAATCCGATGTCCAAGTTGCCCAAATGCATATTTACTATTTGTAAAATATTGAATAAAACGCACTTTATCTACAATAAGAATGGCAATAATGGGGTAAATGAAAGCCATGATCCATGACATTCTTAAAAGCATATTAAGAATAAATCCAATACCAAAAAACAAAACAAAGAATAGCAATATTGATATAACCAAGACAACGATGCTCATTTGCACCTTGAGATTCCCCCTTTACACATCAATTCTAAGTGTACTGAATGTCCAAAAGGGAGTCAACTAGAAAAGCGTAAAAGCAGGTTTAGCTACGTTAGGAAGAATTGCTCCTAAATCCAAAAAAATAGCCTCCCGAATAGATTCGAAGAAGCATGCTGTCTTTTTATCGATACTATCTAGAACCTTCCTCTTTTTTCTCTCCTGTACCCTTGCAGCAGGAACAAGTTTCCGAGCCGCCCAGCAGTAACTGAAAATAGCCTGTACCCGAACAATAGTCACATTTAGTTGAATCTACTGTTTCAACTGCCATCCCAATCAGCCTCCTAATATTAACTTAATTTTCTGATAATATACCATAAATAATAAAAGAAAGGAAAGAGGGAAAAACAAGCAAAAACAGATAAGAAAACGGATACATCGAATCTTTTCTTTCATTTTCTAAAGGTTTCTTAAATTTTCTAAAAATTAAAAAAATAATTTATAGGCGGTATAGCCGAACTGATCTCCAGGATTTAACCCATCAATTCCAGGCAGAGAAGAGACATGATTCTGTTCAATCAGATAGCGAAGCAGGATGGAAGCATTTTTTTCATGAAGTAAGACTTCCGGGGCGATAAACTTCGCTTCAAACAGCTCATTTTCCTGATGTTTAAGTTGTCCGATATCTTGCGGCTCCAGTAGAAATAGGATTAAATTATCGCTTATTTCTTCCTCAATAACTCCTGTCCTTAACCCTATCAGTCCTTTAACCGCACACGTTATTCCCGTTTCTTCTTTTACTTCCCTTATTACGGCTTCATCAGCTGTTTCTCCCGTCTCGACAAAGCCTGCAGGAAGTGACCATTGGCCTTTAAGGCCTCCATACCGCTTTTTTACGACAAGCCATTTGCCATCTGCTGATTTTACCAAGCCGGATACGGCTAGCCAAACCTTCCCGCGTTTTTCGCGATTACTCATAAAACTCCTCCTCCCGTTGCTCATTATCCCTTATTTTAACAGAAAAAGGACAGATTACTCTGTCCTTTTGGTTGAAGGTTAATTTTTAAAAAACATTAAATTTTCCTTTTTTCAATACAAGAGATGCTCCGCCAATCATATAAAGGGAACGATTATCTACCACTTTTTTCATGAAGGCTGCTTTTGCTCCTGTTAACTTTTTACCAAATACGACACCAATAGCGTCATCCTCGCCGAGTGAGCAAACCGTTCCTTTATTATCAAACTTAAAGGTTTCAAGGTCTTGTTTATTACGAACTAAAGCCGCAATATTACGTGCGCAAACCTCACCTTGCTGCATAGCAATTTGTGCTGTTGGCGGGTATGGACGATTAATTTCTTCGTTAATCATAAGGGAGCTGTCACCAATAATGAAAACAGCATCAAATCCTGGAACACGCAGGTCCGGCTGTACTTTCACACGGCCTCTCATTGCTTCAAAACCGGATTTTTCAATAACGGAATTACCACGGACCCCCGCTGCCCAAACTACAGTTCCAGCCTTGATTTCACGCGGTTCATCCTCGCCTTTTGCTACAAAGATTCCTTCAGGTGTACATTCTTTAATGGCAGTTCCAATTAAAAATTCTACACCCTTACGCTGCAATTGAGAAACAGCATAATTTACTAATTCCGGGTCGAATCCCGGTAAAACTGTTGGGGCTGCTTCCACGCAAATAATTTTCACTTTATGAAAATCCACATCGTATTCATGGCATAGTTCAGGGATTCTGTTGGTTAATTCACCAAGGAATTCAATCCCAGTAAATCCTGCTCCACCTACCACGATAGAAAGTCTATCATCGTTCTTTTCTTCTTCCATATTGTAGGTCGCAAATTGGTATTCGATATGCTCACGCAATTGACGAGATGAATTGACATTGGTAATTCCAAATGCATATTCTTTTAAGCCCTTAATACCGAAAGTTTCCGGCTCACCGCCGAGAGCAAGCACAAGGTAATCATAATGGATTTCACTTTTTTCTAATATTACTTTCTTATCATCTTTGTTAATTTCGATAACAGTGTCCTGTACAAAATCAACCTTGCTTCGATCAATAACATCACGAATCTCATAACGGACTCGATCATGATGCAATGTACCTGCAGACGCTTCATGTAACCATGTTGTTTCATAGTGGTAATCATTTTTATTGATTAAAACAATATCTGCTTCATTTACTCCAATTAACTTTTGCAAGCGAACTGTCGTCATAAGTCCACCGTATCCAGCACCGACAATGACAATTTTTGGCTTTTTCAAAGTGATCACTTCCACCTTTTTTATTTTTTATTTAGAATCTCTTTTTCTTATCTTCCTCTGCTTCCATGAATTTTATTTTGCTAAGAAGGAAAATGTATGTGAGATAATTCACGTATGAAGTTAAAGGAAACACGCTGAATGAAAATCCCTTAGGGGGAGTATCCAGAAGCGCAGTTTATTTTATAATAAATAGGAATCTATTTCCTATTTGCTATAAAAAATGTACTTTTTTTGTCACAATATATCCACATTTCATCTTATTCTTTTTTCAGCTTATTTTCAAGCCATTTATTTAAATTATTTAACATAAGTACATTGGAAATTTTTCCATTTATATTAGATTACCTTTATTATATGCTAGTAAAATAATTCAAATGACTCTGAATATTCCCTTTAAAAAAGTGAGGATTTTTAAAATTTGTGCTATTATAAGGAATGGAGATTGTTACTACATAGTTGGGGGGATACGGAGTGCAAGAAAATCAAAAGGTTTATGATATTACCATTATCGGCGGCGGTCCTACCGGTTTATTTACTGCCTTTTACGGTGGAATGAGACAAGCATCAGTGAAGATCATTGAAAGCTTACCACAGCTTGGCGGTCAATTATCGGCGCTATATCCCGAAAAATATATTTATGATGTTGCAGGTTTTCCAAAAATCCGTGCACAAGAACTGATCAATAATCTAAAAGAACAAATGAAAAAATTTGAACCTGCTGTTGCATTGGAGCAATCGGTTGAAAAATTAGAAAAGCAGGAAGATGGTACCTTTAAATTAACAACAAATAAGGAAGTTCATTATTCTAAAACTATCATTATTACGGCAGGAAACGGTGCGTTCCAGCCACGACGATTGGAATTGGAAAGCGCTGTTCAATATGAACGGAAAAACCTTTATTACTTTATTGAGGACCTAAACCAATTTGCCGGGCAAAAAGTAGTGGTATTTGGCGGCGGTGATTCAGCAGTCGATTGGGCGCTAATGCTGGAACCAATTGCTAAAAAGGTCACGATTGTTCACCGCAGAGATAAATTCCGTGCTCATGAACATAGTGTTGAGAATTTATACAATTCTAAGGTCGATGTAAAAACACCTTTCATACCTGCAGAATTAATTGGGGATGAAACTGGAATTAAACAAGTGGTACTTGAAGGCACAAATGGCGAAGGAAAAGAAACCCTCGATGTCGATGCTGTCATTTGTAATTATGGATTTGTTTCTTCTCTTGGCCCAATCAAAGAATGGGGACTACAAATCGAAAAGAACTCCATCGTTGTCAATTCCAAAATGGAAACGAATGTACCAGGGATTTATGCCGCTGGAGATATTTGCACCTACGATGGAAAAGTGAAATTAATCGCTTGTGGCTTCGGAGAAGCACCAACGGCAGTCAATAATGCAAAGGCATTTATCGATCCAAAAGCAAAAATCCAACCATTACACAGTTCATCTATGTTTAATTAATAATATGTTAAAAGGCGCCCGTTTGGACGCCTTTTATTGTTATTCATTTAACATTCTTCAGGTGTTCCTGCAGCGGTTGCCGTTCTGAACGATGACCCGCAGCCGCAGGATGCAATGGCGTTCGGGTTATCAATCGTAAAGCCCCCGCCCATCATGGATTGCTTATAATCAATTTTCGTCCCTTGTAAAATAGGAGCACTTTCTTTTTCCACTAGAATTTGAATCCCATGCTGTTCAAAATGAAGATCGTCTTCCTTCACTTCATGGTCGAATCCCATACCATAGGATAAACCGCTGCATCCTCCGCCTTTAACGCCTACTCGTAACAGGGCACCCTCTTCTTCATTTTGTTTCATCATATCTTTAATTTGTAAAGCCGCCGCTTCCGTCAAAATAATAACATCTTTACTCAACATGTTCCCTCCTTTTGAGGTCTTTACTATAGTATATATTCAAAAGATTAAGTACTCAACTGATTAGTTTATATGGAATAACATATGAAATATATATAAAAAGGGAGCGGCAGTCTGCTCCCTTTTATCTTAAAACATCGGATTTTCTTCTAAATATTGATAAATATTATCGACTAATTCATCCGGCGTATTTCCAGTTACCACTTCGCCGTTAACAAGGGCATAAAGAGTGGAAGCACATTTGCCACAATAGCCTAGACAACCATATTCGATAATATCAAGGTTTGGATCTCTCTCTAATTTTTCCAGGGCCCGTTGGGCACCATTTGCCAGATTGCTGATACAAAATTCAATGATCGGTTTAATCATGCTTTCACCTCTCCACTAACTTATTATCCTACCCCATTTATTTTGCTTCGTCAATCATCATGTTCAAGGAGAGACTGTCAAGAAAATTATGATATATGTTGTTATTTCGACACAATTTAGATATACTCTTTTATGTATGAAAAAACATATAAATTATACTACTATTTTTAAAAAATTATCCATTTTATCCTTTTAATCCTGCATTTCATCATGCAATAAAAAGAGGCAAAAATGAAACATTAAAGATAACTGGTTTACAGAAGGGGAAATAAAAATGAAAAACCTTGTACTTCTCGGCGGAGGATACGGCGGGATGAAGATTTTGAATGAACTCCTGCCAAATCATCTGCCTGATGATGTAACAATTACACTAGTTGACCGCGTCCCATACCATTGTTTAAAAACGGAATATTATGCCCTAGCCGCCGGAACCATCTCGGATAAAGAAGTTCGTGTTGCATTTCCGGAACATCCTCGCTTAAGTATTAAATATGGTGAAGTAACGGGAATTGATACAAAAGCGAAAAAGGTTCTCTTAAATGAAAATGAATCTCTCGACTATGATGACTTAGTGATTGGACTGGGTTGCGAAGATAATTATCATAATGTACCCGGTGCAGAACAATATACTTACAGCATTCAAAATATTGAAAAATCCAGGCTTACCTACTCGATTTTAAATAATCTCGGCCCGGGTTCTGTTGTCGGAATCGTCGGCGCGGGTCTCAGCGGGGTAGAGCTAGCAAGCGAATTAAGTGAAAGCCGTGAAGATCTTCAAATCAAATTATTTGATAGAGGAAAACATATTCTTTCAGCCTTCCCGGAACGGTTAAGTAAATATGTTGAAAATTGGTTTCAAAAACACAATGTCGAAATTATTAATAACTCCAATATCACCCAAATTGAAGATAAAAAATTATATAATCACGGTCAACCGATTGATTGCGATGTAATTGTTTGGACTGCAGGGATTCAAGCTAATAAAGTTGTCCGTGATCTTTCTGAAGAAAAGGATCGGTCAGGTCGGTTAATCATCACCCCCCGCCACCATCTTCCTAATGATGAACATGTTTTTATCGTTGGGGACTGTGCCAGCCTTCCGCATGCACCAAGTGCCCAACTGGCGGAAGGGCAGGCAGAACAGATTGTAGAAGTATTGAAAAAACGTTGGAATGATGAAGAACCGCCTGAATCGTTCCCGGCGATTAAATTAAAGGGTGTCCTTGGTTCCCTTGGGAAAAAGCAAGGATTTGGGATGATGGCCGACCGCGCCATCACAGGACGTGTTGCCCGATTATTAAAATCCGGTATTTTATGGATGTACAAGTACCATAACGGATGAAATTTTCCTTAAAAAGCAGCCTTCAATATGAAAGCTGCTTTTCCTTTGCTCTTTTATTCAATTTTCTTCCAAGAATAAATGGAAAGTAGTTATTAATTATCATACAAACAGGTATTAGTATCACTATGGTACAAATAGTTACAGTAATTCCTAATAAATCTTGATTTTTTATCTCCAGATGGAATTTTCCTCTTACTAATAAATTATAAAGATTGAAGCCAAAAGGAACATGCAATGTCATTACTACTAATGAGTTTCTCCCTAAAAAATTTAGCATGGGGATAAAAGATAAAAATTGAGCTAGAAAAACTACAAATGAAATTCCTAAAATTGCATAAAAAACAGACTCTAAATATAAGTTCATCACGGAAGGCAAACTTAGCATTTGCCAACATTTAAAATAGACATTTGGAAAAATCAGTACAGGAATAGAGATAATAAAACATAAAATCAATATATAGGATTTTCTTAAATTCCTTTCAAAAAATCCTATTTTATTTATTAAGTTGCCTAATCCAAAATAAACCATGAAGTAAAGTGAATAATTTAAGCTCCAAGGAAGAATATTTCTACTAGTAAACACCTCAAATTTCATACAAATAAAAAAACCAATTAAAATAACACTACAAATAATTAAGATTATATTTTTTATATATTTCACTATAAAATAATAGATCATTTCGATGGTAAATAAAGATGTTAAAAACCAAATCGGTTCATCAAATGATAAAAAATTCCTTTTCGACACAATCAAATCGAAAAGAAATGATTTACTATTCAGTGGTTGATGAAATAGATAATTAAGCAGAATAAATGAAATAATTGAAAATGAAAAATAAGGAATAAGTAAAGAATTAACCTTGGCCAAAAAATACTTTTTAAAGTTGTCATATTTAGAAATCGAGAAAAAATATCCTGATATAAAGAAAAACAACGGCATATGAAATCCATATATTATGCTTCTAAACGAAGAATTAATAGGGGTATGACCGATTATTACTAAAAGTATTCCTATTCCTTTACAAGTATCCAGCCATTTTATCCTTATTTTCCCAGACATATTTCTCCCCTCTTTCAGTCTATGTATTTTTTTACTATAATTATAACATTATATCAAACTAACATGTTAAGTTAGTTTTGTTTTCATTAAATTCTTGTAAAAAAAGAAGCATCCCATAAATGGAATGCTTCTTTTTTATTCCTCTGCTTTATATCCGTATTTCTCTAGCTCTGCAAAAATCAATTTTAATCGGGGGTTTCCTTCTCCTACCACTTTTTCCTCAATAACAACGACAGGATAAAACATATCCTCTTCAATTACTCTTTTAGCAAAAGTTTGCTTGTCGGGTTCTTCATGCGGTTGATAAATATCCACATAGGTCATTTTAAACGGCTGATTAGGAAACTTTCTTTCAATGGCAGCCTCAAGCCATTCAAAGGTTTCTTTCGATGAGGGGGAACTTACACAGCTTGGACATAAGGTCTCAGCCCCATAAAGGACAATTTCAATTTCATTATTTTTCATATTATCTCTTCCCTACTTTTTCTTTTATTTTACAACATTGATACGGTAATAACGAAAGGATTCTTTCTCCGGTTAGATGATTTCCTTTCTCATTAGAATGGATTTTTGGCGCTAATGACATTATAATATAGATAGGAAAGGAGTCGATTGATATGGCAGAACAAGAAATGAAAGAACAAGTTCAGGAAGTATTAGATAAATTGCGTCCATTTCTTCTTCGTGATGGCGGAGACTGTGAATTAGTTGATGTGGAGGATGGCATTGTTAAGCTACGTTTGCTCGGCGCATGCGGCAGCTGCCCAAGCTCTACCATTACATTAAAAGCAGGCATTGAAAGAGCTCTTTTAGAAGAAGTTCCGGGAGTTCTTGAAGTAGAACAAGTATTTTAATAAGAAAAGCTCCTGCACTGGCGCTAAACACTTATCTTATTATTTAAAAGCGATTGCCGATAAAGCAATCGCTTTTTTGTTTATTCTTATTTAACGAGCCACTCCGGCCGTGGCAAATTCAACCGTCTAATTGGTGCCCCCGTTAGTTGAAAAAAGCTGCCTAAAAAGCGTTCATACTCTGCTGATTGCCTTAAAATCTTACTTAAATTCTCTTCCAAAACCTTTTTTTCCTGCTCTGAGCGGATAATATAATAATTCTCAACACAATCAAAATAATGAAGCGGGAATAATAATCGTGAATATAATAATCGCCAAGAAAAAGAAGATAATGGAGAAATGCTTTGGTATTCCAGGAAAAATTGTTTTAATTCCCGGTCGTAGGTTTGAATATTTCGGAAATAACGCTCCCGTGTCCATTCGGCAAGATCACGGCTGCGATGATCAAAAACCCAATCAAAAGGATTCTTAATTACATAATTACCTCCCCATGATTTTTTAGAAAACCGCTCATGGCACACTGTGCCACTATCCGTTTCCTGAGGATCATCATCAATTTCCGTGTCCACTAAATATTGAATCGCGTTCTCCGTCAAACCGATATAATAGGGAAAGGATTCAACAAACATTCTTTCAAACTCATCTTCAGGAGTTTGAATCAGAAGACCATTCCATACTTTTTCCATTTGCTCAAGGCGTTTTACCCACAAACTTTTCCATTGACCAATCCTGCTCGATCGTTCAATTTGAAAGGGCACCCTTCTTCCGCGTTCATGGAATTTTGCCAGCTTCCTACCCAGTTTAAGATTTTGCTGCTCTTCCTGTTGCCGGTTGGCTAACACACAGTAGTTATCCTGTTCCCATGTCGTAATTAAATTTCCTTCCTTTGAGGGAAGAAAAATGGGAACGTGGTAATCCCCATAATTTCGTAAATGCTCGGCTATTTTTTCTAATTCACTAATATCTGTTTCTTCCCTGCCTCCGGGTTTGGATACCAAGTAGAGCCAGCCGTTCCCGCGCAGTGCATCATAAGAATCAAGCTTGACATATTCTTCAACCTTTATCCCATACTGATTTTCAAGCAATTTTTGCAGCATTTTACTCGCCTCTCTTCAGGTACCTCATCTTTAGTCATATATATGTTTAGGCCCAAGAAAACTTGTTGTCTACTTGTTTAAATAGCTGAAAAAAATAGAAAAAGAATTATCGATTGAGAAAATTGTTCCATGGTCTTTTTCAATTAAAAATGCATATGTTAAGGAAAAAGAATAGTTAGTGAAAATTAAAAGAAAAGGTGATTAATGGGATGGCAGACGACAAAAAAGTGGATCTAACTGAAGAAACAGCTCGTAGATGGATTAAAGAAAGAGGCGTCGAAATTCAGGATATTGCCGATTTAGTTTACTATTTACAGAATAAATATCACGAAAACTTAAAAATGGAAGACTGTATAGCCAATGTTGAGCGGGTACTATCCAAACGGGAGGTTCAGAACGCCATATTAACGGGTATTCAGCTTGATATACTGGCTGAAAAAGGGTTGCTGCAGGAGCCTTTACTAGGGATTATTGGATCTGATGAAAGCCTTTATGGTGTAGATGAAATTCTTGCTCTATCGATTGTCAATGTATACGGCTCCATCGGTTTTACGAATTATGGATACATCGATAAACAAAAACCCGGGATATTAGCCCACTTAAATGATAAATCGACAGGCGAATGTCATACATTTTTAGATGATATAGTCGGTGCCATTGCGGCTGCCGCTTCCAGCAGGCTTGCCCATCGTGCCGCAAGAGCCGCCAAGGAATAAGAAAATCAGAAGTGCCCGTATAGCGGCGTATGGACTGGAGCGCTTCAACTGAGATAAAGGAAACACTTGAGAGCAATCCGATGTTGACTTATCGTAGGGAGATGAGCGAAGTCCACTAGCCGCTGGGCACTGGAGCTAGACAGTTATTGAAGTTCAAACATATTCTTTTTTATACTTCCCACCGGTCTAAGGAATCAATAGCATAAGTTGGCTTGCGGTCGTAGCCGGCGAGCAGTTCCTTTGTGGTCACACCTGTATGTACTAATAGCGTATCCATACCGGCATTCATTCCCGCTAAAATGTCGGTATCATAATAATCGCCTACCATTAACGTTTCCTCTTTAGATGTCCCCAAAACTTTTAATGCTTGTTCCATTATTATCGATTCGGGTTTCCCAATAAAAATTGGTTTTGTTTGCGTGGATACGGTAATTACAGACGTAAGTGATCCATTTCCGGGCAGCAAACCTCTCTCTGTCGGTATGGCGATGTCTCCATTTGTTGAGATGAACGTTGCACCATTTCGAACAGCTAAACAAGCGATGGAAAGCTTTTCATAGCTGATCGCCCTGTCAATTCCAACCACTACAAAGTCTGCATTTTCTTCCGTAAATCGAAATCCCTTTTCTTCAAGTGCCCTCTGAATTCCTTCTTCCCCGATAGCAAAAACGGACGCGGCTTGATTCTTATCGTAAATATAATTGGCTGTTGCCTGACTTGTCGTAAACACGAGCGCTTCTTCAGCCGGAATATCAAAGTCACGCAGCTTTTCAGCAACTTGAGCAGGTGTCCGCGATGAATTATTGGTTACGAATAAGTAGGGAATTCCATTGTCCCGCAGTTTTCTGACAAAATCAGAAGCTGCTTCAATCCGTTCTGTTCCTTTATACATCGTACCATCTAAATCAATTAAATAGCCCTTATATTTTTTCAAAAAATCATTCCTCTCTGAATTCAGCTTGTACTTTACCAATCAAAAAATACGTATCCACGGGACCTGAATTTAGTTTTTAAATGCCGATACAGGACCTAATTCATTAACTAAATAATCACGAGCATTTGTCGCAAATAAAGTCAATTCCTGAAGATGAATTGAAAATTGTTCCTGCAGTTTTTTATGATCGATATCCGTATACATTTGAACAAGGACTTTACGATATTGGACAAGAATTTTTAAACTGTTTCCCGTCTCAGATGAAATAACCTTTTCGTCCATTAATATATCGATGATATCCTCATAACTTCCGGGATCACGCATAATAAAGCCATCAATCATGGCGTTGCCCACATCTAAAACAGCCTCAACCATCATTTGAGTCAAGCGCTCAAGTGCCGCCTTTTCAATTGGCGTGGACCAAATCTTTTGGTTTGAGAAGAGCTTGATTTCCTCCTCTAGGAAGACTAATGTGGTTTCAATTTTTTCCCTGTCAACAAAGTACATGTCGTCCACTTCCTCGTATTTTTTCTATGTAGCATTTTTATCATTTTTTCGATTAATAATCGCTCAACTTTAATCATGTCTGGCACTTATCATTGTAACATAATTTGACATCTTTCGTGTTTTTCCAACACCAATCCCGACAAAATTTATGGAAAAATCAATACTCCCATCGTATCATTAAATTTGATACTATATAAGAGATGTCGAAAAAAGGAATTATTAAAGGAGACCATTGAATGAGCGAACGTTTTTTCTTATACGATGATACAGAAAATACAAAAACAAGATTTGTCAGCTTTGTTGGCGAAAATCAGCGATTTGATTTAGCGATTGTCCAAACCACTCGTCACTACGGAAAGAATCTTGTTCTTGATATGCAAGGAAACCGCTTTGCGATTATTGGCCAGGATGATCTGCAGGAAGAAGGATATTTAGAATATGCATTTCAGTTAAATGAAGAAGATGCTGAAGAGCTTCGCTCCTTCTTATACGAATTAATTTAATCAAAACTACTCATGTTTTTAAATCTCTATTGTCATACTAGTGATAAAAAGGAGTGAAAACATGGCGGAAAAAGATTCGAAAAAGTATACAGAACTTTCAAATGTAGAAAAGCAGAGGAACTTTCTTACTGCTGAGGAATTACCAGAAGGACCTTACGGTTCGCCTAATGGCAGCAACGATCCTGTTCAAAATAAAAGTACTCCCTGGAAAGAAGGGCAGCGCTTTTATAGTGCCTTTAATTACGAGGTTAAATCAATGCATCAAAATTTGCCGCGAGAAATGGATGGTGCACATCCGCCCCACGATGACCCGAACACAAGCGAGCAGCCTCCTTATTCCGGTGAATAAATGCAAAAGAAGGACCCGTAAACAGGTCCTTCTTTCATTTCTTCACTTTTTTCAAGACAAAATAAGCACAGCCGAAATTGCAGTATTCATACAGGTATTCACTAAGTGTGCTAATTTTTGTATCAAAAGTTGCTTTTTGATTTTGATCATCAAAAAAGCCTTTTAAACGAAGTTGACCGTAACCCCAATCACCGACAATGTAATCATACCTTGATAAAATATCGCTATACCTTGCCTTAAGGGCTTCCTCATTAAAACCATCCCTATGCTCCTGCATAAGTTCATAAACGGTGTTGTTGATAATTATCATGATATCACCTCATTTTACCAAAACAATCCTACTACCCATTATAACCGATTCCCCATCAATTACTAAGAAAAAAAATCCTTCTTTTGGCTATTCTAAAAAAAGGAGGTGTTTAAATTGAAAAAATACATCATAATCATTGGATTATGTACGTTAACTGCCTTAACCGGCTGTTCAACTGGTAATCGAAACGATGTTTACCAGAAAAGCGGTAATTCCATTAATGTAAATAATAAAAGGACTGAGCTCTATAATGAAGGAGCAAGCCGGAGCATTCGAAATGTAAGCAATGATTACGGCTATGTCCGTCACCAAAAGAGCCCAATTCTAAATGGTAAAACAGCGAATGACCATTATACAGCTGTTAACCGTGAACAGTTAGCAAATATCATAAGCAAATACAGTACGAACATTCCTAATGTACATGACGTAGCAACCTTGGTTACTGACCAGGAAGTCTTAATTGCCTATCGAACAGATGCAAAAAACCGAAATCTGGCGGCCGACCAAGTAAAAAGAACAGCTATGTCAGTTGTCCCACGGTACTACCATGTCTATGTAACAGATGATACTACGTTAATTCCTAATGTCGAAGCACTTTCACATCTTGATTCAACAAGCAAATCTGCACGTAAAAATGTCAACAGCATAATTGCGCAAATGAAAAAATCGCCTCAAGGAACAAGAATGAATGCAAGTGAAGACGAAAATGGTGTCACTCCTGATGACCATATTAGCCGACCGAATCAATAAAAAAAGCCTTCATGAAAAAGAGTTCAGTCTCAAGAAGGACTGAACTCTTTTTATAATTAAGCTTCTTTTGCTTCTTTCTCACCTTGTAATTGTTTGTGCTTGGCTGCAGCATTTACTTGTTCATCTGCGTGATAGGATGAACGAACGAGCGGCCCTGCTTGACAATGGCTAAAGCCTTTGCTCAGTGCAATCAAACGTAATTCTTCAAATTCTTCGGGACTATAATATTTTTCAACCTTTAAATGTTTTTTGGTTGGCTGCAGATACTGTCCAATAGTCATGATATCCACATGGTTTTCCCTTAAGTCATCCATTACATTTATAATTTCTTCTTTTGTTTCTCCGAGACCAATCATAAGGCTTGATTTTGTCGGGATACTCGGCTGCATTTCTTTGGCACGGCGTAAAAATTCGAGTGAACGGTCATATTGCGCACGTGCTCTAACTCTTGGAGTCAACCGTCTTACCGTCTCAATATTATGATTTAAAATATCCGGCTTTGCATCCATTAAGACCTTTAAATTTTCTTCCTTACCACCCATATCTGAAGGCAGAACTTCAATGCTTGTAAATGGATTTTTTCTGCGAATGGCCCTGACTGTTTCAGCAAAAACAGCTGCTCCGCCATCTTTTAAATCGTCACGGGCAACGGCTGTGACGACAACATGCTTTAAATTCATTAACTGAACAGAATCTGCAACCCGTTCCGGCTCTTGCCAATCCAGTTCCGTCGGTAACCCTGTTTTAACCGCACAGAAACGGCATGCACGGGTACAAACATCTCCAAGAATCATAAAGGTAGCTGTTCTTCTTTCTGCCCAACATTCATGAATATTTGGGCACCGAGCTTCTTCACAAACGGTGTGCAGGTTTTTTTCCCGCATCATCTTCTTGAGACCGACATAGGAATCATTTGTATTCAATTTTATTTTTAACCATTCCGGTTTCCGTAAATATTCTTCTTTCTTGCTCATTTTTACACCCCTTGAAGTACCTGTTAAGTATGATAAATTCGATTCTTCTGTTGTCACTTTAACATACTAGAATAGGAACGACAAGTGAACAAACCTTGATAAAGGTGATTACCATTTATTGACCATTATGAAAAAAGGATAAAGTCATAAACTAAATACGTACATCATCTTGGAAGGAGGATTCCTGTGCGGGCATTTCGGATTTTCGGAGCTTTCCTTTTATTCTTTACCTCAACTTTGGCTGTCGGGGATGTTTATGCGAAGGAACCTGATCCCTATTGGGAAAGAATGAAGTTATATAAAAAAGTCGAAACAGTTACCCAAATTCCTTGGTATTACCTGGCTGCAATTGATCAATACGAAAGAAGCATCCGCCAGGTCCGCAGAGACCTTCCAAAGGTGGAAGGTACAATCGGAATCTATTTTCGCCCTGAGGAATGGGCAGGTCTTACCAACCCTAATCCAACTGATAAAAACCCTGCTACCATTCAGTTTTTTAATGGAATCGGAGTCGATGGGGATGGAGACGGAAAAGCCAGTTTAAAGAATGATGAAGATGTCCTTTATTCTTTTGCCCATTATCTTCTTTCATATGGAGTTGATCAGGATAATATAAAAATTGGTTTATGGAATTATTATCATCGCGATAAAACTGTCAGCATTATTGTTGGAAAAGCAAAAATATATCGCCATTTTGGACGCCTTAATTTAGATGATCATTCCTTCCCAATGCCAATCCGCAGCAATCACAGCTACAGGAGCACATGGGGAGATGCAAGAGGCTGGGGCGGCAGAAGAATCCATGAAGGAACAGATATTTTCGCAGGATACGGGGTTCCTGTACGTGCAACTAACTATGGAATTGTCGAGATGAAGGGCTGGAATAAATTCGGTGGCTGGAGAATTGGTATCCGCGATATCAACAATACCTATCATTATTTCGCACATCTTAGCGGCTTTGCCAAAAACCTTAAAGTCGGCCAAATAGTCGAACCCGGAATGGTCATTGGTAGTGTTGGAAGTTCGGGATACGGGCCTCCCGGAACATCAGGGAAGTTCCCGCCGCATTTACATTACGGTATGTACAAAGACAATGGATATACAGAATGGTCATTTGATCCCTACCCGCATTTAGCAATGTGGGAACGTCAGGAACGGATGATGATGAGGTCTAAGAAAAGGTAAAAGGCCAGCCTGCGGACTGGCTTTTTTAACTTCCTGATTTCGGCAATTGGATGGCAGGTGTAGTTCCACCACCATTAAATTGCGGGACATCTCCTTGTATCAATGTACCTCCAAGCGGAACATTTTGAACGAGTTTGGTTATTTTAGTCGCAAATGGCGTTATAATCTGTACGGATACTTCTATTTGGATTGATACTTCAATCCATGTATTATTGATACCCATTGGTTTAGGGGTTACTTTTACATCTGGCCGAAGATCGCCAATTGCTGTAAACCTTACAGGTATTTTCGGTCCCAAATTTCCGAACAAAGCAAGATTGGTTGCCTGACCCAAGGGAACATACCAGACAAGTCCATCAGCATTATCGGTATTATTTGTCTCAATATCCACATCGGTCATCTGTTCTAATAAGGCAAGATCACCCTTTTTGGCTGTTTTTAAATTTTTAAGTATTTCTGAGGTTGTTTCGGCTAACGCTTGGTTGATTAAATCGGTATTAAGCTTAGCATTTGTTTGCTTTCCATTCGTACTTGGAATAAGTTGAATGACATCATTACCAACACTTGTTGTTCTTTTTGTAATGGCCTTATTTATTACAAGTGAGGCGATGTTTCTGGTTTCGGATTCAGCATATCTCATTAACGTTGGTTCAATGCCCTTGTTGACTACCCAAAACCCGGTTGCCGTAGAAATGATAAAAAAAACAATCGTTAATAGCAATACATAGCGGAAGGGCAACGGGCCTCGCTTCTGGAGTCGTCGGACGCGGAATTTTGCCAAATGAATCACTCCCTTACAAGCTATATGTATGCTAAAGAAGAAGGAACTAGCCTTATTAACGAAAAAAAGCCTGCTTTTTAAGCAAGCTTTTTAAATCATTTTTAGCAAAGCATCCTTGCCGATCATCCCTTTATTTACCCCCAATTTCTCTGCCTCATATGTTACAGACTCCATAGGGGCATTTAACAGCTGTTCGATCGTTTTGACGCCCACAGCACGGGCAGCAATGATGTTCCGATCCGCTAATTTTTCATTTAATAACCCAACATCCAATGCACCACACATAATATATCCCTTATTGCTTGTCACAACAAGCAACGTTGTTTTTGGAAGTAACACGGTAACAGCCAAAAAGGTATGGCCGCCAATTTCTACTGGTGAAAGATCAATCAATTTCCACACTCCTTTCCTCCTTATCACAGTATGAAAGGGATAGAAAAAGCGTGTATAACATCTAAAATTGCTTTTGTAATTTCCATTTTAATATATCACGTAAGAACTCCGGGAGAAAATATTCTTTATGCTGACTTTGTAATAAATCAGGAAAAAAGAATCCAAAGGTAAACATATCGGGTAATGCTAACGTATAATTTCTTTCAAGGTCCAATTCAGACCCATTTACCAATATCAAATCATCTTTAAAGATGATTTGATCATAGATCATAATTCCCATTACCGTTCCTCTAAAGCCCAGACCCTTTATTTGTCTATTTGGCCATTCCACATTTTTGGAAATCAGAAGAATATCCTTTAATTCCTGCCCAGTTAATTTAATCTTGCAGGGATTGATTGGATGCGGACAAATAGATAGCAAGTCATAGGCGGTAACATCACCGGTCAAGGGACCTAAAAGCAAGCCTGCATTGATAAGGGCACAATCCGCTTTGCACCATTCTCTTAATGCCTTACAAAGCAATACGGCAAGCTTCGTTTCCTTTAACGGGTCACTTACTAACGGTTCCCTTAGGGAAATTACCTTTTGTGTTAATCGTTTCTTCCCATTGAGGATAAATGCTTCAGTACGTTCCTGCTCATCTTTTGTTACTGGCAGCTTGTTTACATCATAAAGAATTGCCTTTTTACTTTCTAGCTTTTTGTGTTGATCGACCTGAAGTGTAACATGGCCAACATAATTACCATAATTACCTGCAGCACAAAGGATGGTGTTATTTACTAGCTTTCCTTCTTGAAGGACATGATGGGTATGCCCCCCTAATATCACGTCGATTTCAGGAAATTCTTCCGCAATGCGTTCATCTTCTTTTATGCCAAGATGGGAAAGCAATATGATAATATCCGTGTTTTCTTTTAAAAGATTAATCCACTCTTTCAGTTCTAAAAATGGATCTGTAAGCTGCCAACCGAGCAATTCATAAAGATGCGAAAAAGGAGCCGTTAATCCAATCACTGCCATACGTGTACCGCTCCCAGTTCGATAAATTTCAAATGGTTTCAACCATAAAGGATGGATTTTTCCTTTTTGATAAAGGTTGGCAACAAGCACATCAAATTGGGCATTATCATACAATTGATTTAAGTCTTCAAATGAAAGATTAATTCCTTCATTATTACCAATCGTAACAGCTGAAAAGCCGCATTCGTTTAAGAGATCAATATTTCCCAGACCCTTAGTTCCCTCAGAAAAAGGATGCCACCGGTCAATAAAATCACCGATATCAAAAAGAAATACGTCCTCTCCTTTCTTTTGATGCATTTTCTTCCGTTCAAGTAGAAAATCATGAATTCGAGGCCAACGTTCAAGATGGCTATGTATATCATTTGTATGATAAATATGAATGCTTTCCATTCTTGTTTCTCATCCTTTTTCCTATCCAAAGATACCTTGGTATATTAAACGAATGCCAACAATAACAAGGATTGTTCTTAATAGTAAAACAATGGTTTTGCTCTTAAGCTTCTGATTTAAATACACACCAACTCTTGCTCCAATCCATGCCCCAGGGATTAGGGCTAAAGCATATAGCCAATTGACATTGCCTAAGACAACATGCGTAATTGAACTTAGTATCGATGTCGGTAAAATCATAAACATTGAAGTGGCAACCGCAACATGCGGCGGAAAGAAAAAGACTAAAATCATCGTCGGTACCATTAGCGAACCGCCGCCAACTCCAAAAATACCGGAAAAAAAGCCAACAATAAAAGAGATGATAATTCCCATTAATGGACTAAAACCATATTCATATGTTTTCCCGCTGTTATCGGTAAAAGTACGGACAATCCCCTTATCCTTACGAAATGGAATTGGTTTTAATTTATCTTTTAATAATAATACAATCGAAACAAAAATGATAAAGATTCCAAAAAAGACGTTGAAGGATTGCAAATTTAACTTTTCTGTTACCCAGGCTCCAAGGATGCTTCCTGGTCCACTTCCAATCAGAAAAATTAAGCCGCTTTTATAATCTACAGTTTTATGCTTCATATAGGCGAGTGTGGAAGATAAGCCTGTAAAAATCATTGTAAATAAGGATGTCCCGACAGCAACCTGTGGCGTTATATGGCCAAATCCTGACAATGATCCAAGATAGAGCAGGGCTGGAACAACAATGATTCCTCCGCCCAAACCAATTAACGAACCAAGAGAACTAGCTGCAAGCCCGATTAAAATTAAAATAACCCATTCCATATTTCTTTCCCCTTCATTTGAATCAAATAGTAAAAGAATTTTAAAACAAATCCAATTGCCTTGGAGCAAGCCCCTTATAGTTTATATGTAATAAGTCAATCATTTCCTTAGCATTGTCTGCTGCATCTCCGCCCGAATTATTGTTAAAAAGCAGATAAACATTTGGACATTCCTTCGTTAATGTTTGAATAGAACCTGCCCATTCCTGTAATTCGCGTTGATTATAGCGATAGAGATAGCGGACCTCCCGCCAATTATCGGTACTCTTCTTTTGCCAGCCATGAAGGTTCCGTCCATGAAATCTCACCAACACTTTTTCGGAATCTACCGCGGATAAAACGGTTGGAATCGAACCCTCTCCTGATTGCGGTTCATCACAAATACTATGTATCCATTGTTCCTTCTTCATAAAATCAAGTGTTTTTTCACGAAATCTGGCAGTAAACCACGATTGATGCCTGAATTCAAGTGCACATGGAATTTCACCCATTTCATTTTTACACCATCTTAGATATTCAACATTTTCACGAACACATGAAAACCATGGCGGAAATTGAAACAGGGCCATCGCTAATTTTTGTTTCTCAAGGTATGGTTCCAGGGACTCTTTAAACGCCTTAAACATTTCTTGTTTATTAGTAAAAGGGATATCTCCCCTCATATGGCCTGTCATTCCTTGATAGGCTTTTACGATAAATTCAAAGGACTCCGGTGTTTCATTGACCCATTTTTCAGCGTTTCGCTTTGGCTGTATCGCGTAAAAGGCAGAATCAACTTCGACGATGGGAAAATGTCCTGCATATGCCTTTAGTTTATTCTTCGGGAAATTTTGACCGGGGTATAGGCTGTCATGGTCTCCCCATCCTGTTACACCAATATAGATCAATAAAATCACCTCTATTTCTTAATATTAGCATAACCTATTTTCCCATTGGATGTTAGATTTTCGATTGGCGGAATTAACCCATTTTCACCATTGTAACTGCTTCTCACAAAAAAAACTCCCTTCGATTGGAAATGAAGGCTAGCCTGCAGTAAATTGATGCTTTACGACAGTAAATGAAGTCTTTCCGACAGTAATGAGGGCTTTCCGACAGTAAATGAACTCCTTCCGACAGTTAACGAAGTCTATCCGACAGTAAATGAACTCTTTCCGACAGTAAACAGAAAAAACCGCTTGCCATTTCGGTAAGCGGTTTTAAGCAATTTATTAACCGATTGAACCTTCCATCTCAAACTTAATCAGGCGGTTCATTTCAACGGCATATTCCATTGGTAATTCTTTTGTAAACGGCTCGATGAAGCCCATTACGATCATTTCTGTTGCTTCCTGCTCAGAAATACCGCGGCTCATCAAGTAGAAAAGCTGTTCTTCTGATACTTTTGACACTTTCGCCTCGTGCTCAAGTGAAATGTTGTCATTTAAGATTTCATTATATGGAATTGTATCTGATGTAGATAGATTATCCATAATTAACGTATCACATTCGATATTGGCACGGGCACCGTCAGCTTTACGTCCGAAGGAAACAACGCCGCGGTAGGTTACTTTACCGCCGTGCTTTGAAATCGATTTTGAAACGATGGTAGAAGAAGTATTTGGAGCCAGATGAATCATTTTTGCTCCTGCATCCTGGTGCTGGCCTTTGCCTGCAATTGCAATCGACAAAGTCATACCGCGGGCGCCTTCTCCTTTTAAAATAACGGCCGGGTATTTCATTGTTAACTTCGAACCGATATTTCCATCAATCCATTCCATTGTTGCATTTTCTTCACAAACCGCACGCTTCGTAACAAGGTTAAAGACATTGTTCGCCCAGTTTTGAATCGTTGTATAACGGCAATAGGCATCTTTTTTAATAACGATTTCAACAACTGCACTGTGCAAGGAATTCGTCGTATAGACAGGTGCTGTACAGCCTTCAACGTAATGTACATGCGCGCCCTCATCAACGATGATGAGTGTCCGTTCGAATTGTCCCATATTTTCAGAGTTGATACGGAAATACGCCTGTAATGGAGTATCTACCTTTACGCCTTTTGGAACATAAATAAACGATCCGCCGGACCAAACAGCTGAGTTTAACGCGGCAAATTTATTATCCGTTGGCGGAATTACTTTTGCCCAATGCTCACGGAAAATGTCTTCATTTTCCTTAAGGGCTGAATCCGTATCTTTAAAGACGATCCCTAATGCTTCCAGGTCTTCCTTCATGTTGTGGTAAACAACCTCGGATTCATATTGAGCGGAAACTCCGGCAAGATACTTTTGCTCTGCTTCGGGAATGCCAAGCTTATCAAATGTCGCTTTAATTTCTTCAGGAACTTCATCCCAAGACTTTTCGGATTTCTCAGATGGTTTTACATAATACGTAATTTCATCAAAGTTTAATGATTTTAAATCTCCGCCCCATTGTGGCATCGGCATATTGTAAAAATGTTCTAATGATTTTAAGCGGAAGTCTAACATCCATTGCGGTTCATTCTTCAGCTTTGAAATTTCTTCAACAATTTCACGTGTCAAACCACGCTTTGAACGGAATATGGAGACGTCTTTATCGGCAAAACCATATTTATAATCACCGATTTCCGGCATTTTTTTCGCCATTGTCGTGTTCCTCCTTTTTGGAGCGGAAGCGCCTTGCACAGCCCCGGCAGGCATAAGACGAGACGGCTTGAAGGTTGCTTTTTAACCTTCAGGACGGATTGGCTTATGACCCCGAGGGTCTAGGCGCGGAGCTGGACATCAGTCCATTCTAAAAACCGCTTTTTAGTGTTTTATTGTTGTTCCTCTTCCTGTAATCCTTTTTCCATTGCTTTCCACGCTAATGTCGCACATTTAATTCTTGCCGGAAATTTTGAAACCCCTTGCAGTGCTTCAATATCACCTAGATCAATATCATCCTCATAGGCTTTTCCTTGCATCATATCTGAAAAAATCTTCGACAGCTTCAATGCTTCTTCTACTTTTCGCCCCTTAATCGCTTGGGTCATCATCGAAGCGGAGGACATTGAAATGGAACAGCCTTCTCCCTCAAACCTTGCATTTGTCACCGTTCCATCTTCGACTTTCATCGTCAATTGAATCCGGTCACCACAAGTGGGATTATTCATATTTATCGTCAGACTGCCATCCTCGAGAACTCCTCGGTTACGAGGATTTTTATAATGGTCCATGATAACCTGACGGTAGAGATTATCTAAATTATTAGAAGACATCGCTGAAATACTCCTTTGTTTTAACAAGCCCTTCAACAAGTTTATCAATATCTTCTTCCGTATTGTATAGGTAAAAGCTGGCACGAGCCGTAGCTGATGCTTTCAACCATCTCATTAGCGGCTGTGCACAGTGATGTCCTGCCCGGACGGCAATCCCTTCTGCATCCAAAACAGTTGCTACATCATGCGGATGAACATCATTTAAATTAAACGTAATGAGTCCTGCACGTTTTGCTGCGTCCAGCGGGCCATAGATGGTTAACCCCGGAACGGAAGACATTTTATCTAATGCATAAGCAACAAGCTTATGCTCGTGTTCGGCAATCGTATCAAGTCCGACCTCATTTAAAAAGTCAATGGCAGCACCGAGACCGACTGCGCCTGCAATAATAGGTGTTCCGCCTTCAAATTTCCAGGGAAGCTCTTTCCATGTAGATTCGTACAATTGAACAAAATCAATCATTTCACCGCCGAATTCGATCGGCTCCATGTTTTCCAGCAAATGTTTTTTCCCATAAAGGACACCGATCCCTGTTGGACCGCACATTTTATGACCGGAAAAAGCAAGAAAATCACAATCTAAATCCTGGACATCAATTTTCATATGTGGAGCACTTTGTGCGCCATCAACAACCATGATTGCTCCGTTTTCATGGGCAATTCGGGCAATTTCTTTCACCGGATTAATAACGCCAAGCACGTTCGATACTTGCATGACAGAAACAATCCTTGTATTAGCGGTAACTGTTGCACGAACATCATCAAGAGAAATCGTTCCATCCTCTTGAAGCGGAATGTATTTTAACTGAGCACCGGTCCGCTTGGCTACCTGCTGCCATGGAATAATATTGCTGTGGTGCTCCATATAAGTAATAACGATTTCATCGCCTGCATTTAAATTCGCTGCCGCATAACTTGCCGCAACTGTATTTAATGAGGTCGTCGTTCCTCTTGTAAAAATAACTTCCTGCGTTGATTTCGCATTGATAAATTTACGAACCTTTTCCCTTGCCCCTTCGTAGGCATCCGTAGCTCTTGTTCCTAATGTATGAACACCGCGGTGGACATTGGAATTGATTTCTTTATAATATTTTTCAATGGTTTCAATTACCTGAATCGGCTTTTGCGATGTAGCGGAACTATCCAAATAAACAAGTGGCTTGCCATTAACTTCCTGATTTAAAATAGGAAACTGGTTACGAATATCTCGGATATTCATTATCGTACTTTCCTTTCAATCACTTCAGTTAATTGTTTTTTTACTCCATCAATTGGAAGTTGGTTCACTACAGGTGCAAGGAAGCCATGAATAACTAATCGTTCTGCTTCAGCTTTCGGAATGCCTCGGCTCATTAGGTAATAAAGCTGCACTTTATCTACACGGCCTACAGATGCTGCGTGACCTGCTGTTACATCATCTTCATCAATTAACAGAATCGGATTTGCATCACCGCGTGCTTTTTCACTAAGCATTAACACCCGTGATTCTTGTTCTGCATTCGATTTAGTGGCGCCGTGTTCAATTTTACCAATTCCGTTAAAAATTGAAGTGGCACTGTCTTTCATGACACCATGCTTTAGGATGTATCCTTCAGTATGTTTTCCGAAATGAACGACTTTTGTTGTGAAATTCTGTATTTGATCCCCGCGTCCAACCACAACTGTTTTTGTATCCCCGTAGGAGCCGTCGCCCACTAGATTAGTGGTATTTTCAGAAATCGTATTACCTTCATTCATTAAGCCAAGTGCCCATTCAATCCGGGCATCTCTTCCGGCTACACCGCGACGGTTCACATAGGTAGTAATTCCTTTGGCAAGATTATCAACAGCACCGTATTGAACGCGTGCATTTGTGTTAGCAATTACTTCGGTTACGATATTATATACACTATTTGCCGCATCAAGCGTGGAAATATAGTTTTCAACATACGTAACCGAGCTATTATCGTCAGCAACAACAATAACATGGTTGAAAAGATTGGCATCAGCATCATCTTGTAAAAACACCGCTTGAATCGGTTCAGAAATTTCTACATTTTTCGGGACATATAAGAAAACTCCCCCGTTAACAAGTGCTGCATGAAGGGCAGTCAGACGATGTTCGTCTGCTTTGACGCTTTGTGTCATAAAATATTTTTTCAGCAGTTCACCATGTTCCCGTGCCGCTGTAAAAATATCTGTAAAGATAACACCTTTATTTTTAAGATTATCTGTTAAAGTTAAAAATGCCGGTACTTGATTCCGTTGGATATATACATTCTTATTTCCTGACTCAACGTCAACTAATGCTTTCACTTCTTCCGGCAACTCCGAAAGAGATGTAAATGGTGCACTTTTTACGTTGTGACGGTTGAATTGTGTAAAATTCCATTTATCAATCTTTGTTTTATCGGGTCTGGGCATTGGCAATGTTTCAACATTGGCTAATGCTGTTAAACGAAGCTCCTCCAACCAGGCGGGTTCGCCCAATTCTTTTGAAAAGGAGCTAACATATTCCTTGTCAAACGGTAATTTCGTTTCAATTGTCATAGTAATCCCTCCTAACTCTTACGCTTCTTGACCAACTGTTTCATCTTCAATTCCGAGCTCATTCTTGATCCAGTCATATCCTTCTGCTTCTAAACGTTGTGCAAGCTCAGGTCCTCCGGATTTAACAATACGGCCTTGCATCATTACATGGACATAGTCAGGAGTGATATAGTTTAAAAGACGTTGATAGTGAGTAATAACTAAGCAGCCGAATTCTTCTCCGCGCATTTCATTGATCCCTTTGGAAACAACCTTTAATGCATCGATATCTAATCCGGAATCAATTTCATCCAGGATGGCAATTTTCGGTTCTAACATCATTAATTGCAGGATTTCATTACGCTTTTTCTCCCCGCCGGAGAAGCCTTCATTTAAGTAACGCTGTGCCATATCAAGGTCCATTTCAAGAAATTCCATTTGCTTATCCATTTTACGGATAAACTTCATAAGTGAAATCTCATTTCCTTCGCCAAGTCGGCTATTAAGAGCTGAACGCAAAAAGTCAGCATTTGTTACACCATTAATCTCACTTGGATATTGCATCGCAAGGAATAGACCGGCACGAGCACGCTCATCTACTTCCATTTCAAGAACATTTTGTCCGTCTAAAATAATATTTCCGCTTGTCACTTCATATTTTGGATGACCCATGATTGCTGAAGATAAAGTGGATTTACCGGTACCGTTTGGTCCCATAATTGCATGGATTTCTCCACCTTTTATTTCAAGGTTTACACCTTTTAAAATTTCTTTCCCATCAATTGCTACATGTAAATCTTTGATCGTTAAAGTTGATCCAGCCATATTTATACCTCCGAAAAGAAAGTTTTGTATCTTTGTAGACCAAAAGTGGTCTCGATCTTATTCTCATTTTATTCTCATTACAATCTTATAACAAATGAAATGTATTAGCAACTCATAAACAGTGATAACTGGCTATGATTTTCACTAAATATAACTTAAATGAGAATGAGCTGATGATCCAAAGGGGTTTTTTTATAAAAATTCAGATTTTTATTTCTGTTATAGCACCTGGATAAACGCTCGCTTTAAATCATACCTTACTTTTTTATCTTTTGCCAAGACTAACGGAGGTCCGAGTCTTATCTATTTTTACCCACAAAAATGCTTTCATGTATTTTCTATTTGTCTAAAGTAAGTTGGGCAATTTTTTAGATTTTAACTTACCTTTTTTCTTCCTATAATGAATAAGCAAAAAAGCAGGCGGGTGCCTGCTTTCTATCCTAATTTATTACTCAGAAACCGGAAGAACGGCCCCGTGATATTTTTGTTTAATCCAGTCTTGGATTTGTTTTGAATGAAGTACTTGAACAAGTGTTTTAATTGCTGGTTTGTTTTCGTCACCTTTACGAACTGCAATGATATTCACATAAGGTGATTTTGGATCACTTGGTTCATGTGCAATCGAATCTTTCATTGGGTCTAACCCATTATCAATTGCATAGTTAGAATTAATCAGAACGGCATCGCCTTCACCGTTTTTATAGATTTTTGGCAATAAAGCTGCTTCGTAATTAGCATCAAGTTTTAAGTTCTTTGGATTTGAAACAATATCTTTAATATCATATTGCTGCGGGTCAATTCCCGGTTTTAATTCGATCAAGCCCAACTTCTGAAGCATTAAAAGAAGACGAGGATGATCAGAAACGGAGTTGCTTATGATAATATGTGCACCATTTGGAAGATCTTTTAGGCTCTTATATTTCTTTGAATAAACACCGATCGGCTCAATATGGATTCCACCAGCGTTGGAAAACTTATAGCCGTTTTCCTTCATTTGCAAATTAAAGTAAGGAATCGTTTGGAAATAGTTTGCATCTATTTGGTTTGTAGCAAGAGCCTTGTTTGGCAAAATATAATCTTGGAATGTAACAATTTTTAAATTAATGCCTTTTTCCTTTAAAATTGGCTGTGCTTGCTTTAAAATCTCAGCATGCGGAACGTTGGAAGCTCCAACCGTTAATGTTACTTCTTTGTTACTCCCTTGCGATTTATCAGTTGATGATGCTGAACCGCATGCGGCTAATACTAGTGCAAGTGATAAAGCTAAAACTAAACTTAACCATCTTTTCATGATAGACTCTCCTTTTTATCTTTTATCTTTTATCTATTTTAGAAGTGATAAAATCACCGATAAACTGAATAACAAAAACAATAACTAAAATAATGATGGTAGCAACTACTGTTACATCATTTTGATTTCGTTGGAATCCTTCTAAGTATGCGAGGTTTCCAAGACCACCGGCTCCAATTACACCTGCCATTGCTGTATAGCCAACGAGCGCAATCGCTGTAACCGTAATTCCTGAAACAAGCGCGGGCATCGATTCCGGGAGCAAAACCTTCCAGATAATCGTGCCTGTTGTTGCACCCATAGACTTTGCTGCTTCGATTACACCTTTATCAATTTCCCTAAGCCCGATTTCTACCATTCTTGCATAAAACGGAGATGCTCCAATAATCAAGGCTGGAAGTGCTGCATTCTCACCAATCATGGATCCAACTAATATCATAGTTAAGGGAATTAATAAAACGATTAAAATAATAAACGGAATCGACCTAAAGATATTAACAAAAGCACTGATCACCGTATTAATCGGTTTATTTCCCCACATATTCCCTTTAGTTGTAAGAAAAAGCAACAAACCAAGGACAATCCCCAAAATAAAGGTTGCTACTACTGATATACCTGTCATATAAAGAGTTTGAACGGTGGCATCCCACATGGCCTGCCAATCAATATCCTTAAAATATTGGCCATTATTCATTTGTAACCACCTCCACTCCAACCTGCTGTGAACGAATATAGTCAATTGCTTTGTTAACTTCTACATCGTCCCCATCCAGATGAATAAAGAGAGTTCCATATGAACCGCTTCGGGTCTGCGAAATTTTCCCCTGAAGGATATTAACCGTTACATTATAATGGCGGATTACATTTGTAATTAGGGGCTGCTGGGTTGTTTCACCGATAAAGGTCAACTGTACCACCTGACCCGAATGGTAGCGTTCAAGCAAATGCTCAGCTGTTTCTTTTGTTTCTTCAGGCTCAGTGACTTGCTGGACAAATCGTTTTGTAATCGGCGCTTGAGGGTTTTTAAACACATCTAAAACCGGTCCGAGTTCAACGATTTTTCCACCTTCCATGACAGCAACCCGATGGCAAATTTTCCGGATAACATGCATTTCATGAGTAATCAAGACGATTGTCAAACCAAGCCTTTTGTTAATATCCACTAACAATTCCAAAATAGAATCGGTCGTTTGTGGATCAAGTGCTGAGGTTGCTTCGTCACAAAGTAAAACCTTCGGGTTATTGGCCAGAGCCCTGGCAATCCCCACTCTTTGCTTTTGTCCGCCGCTCAGCTGTGACGGGTAAGCATTTTCTCTTCCCTCTAAACCAACCAGTTTAATAAGCTCATTAACTTTCTTCATCCGTTCAGGGCCTTTGACACCGGCAATTTCCAAAGGAAAAGCAATATTTTCCCTTACAGTCCTTGACCAAAGCAAATTAAAATGTTGAAATATCATACTAATTTCTTGGCGTGCCAGGCGCAAGTCCCTGCCTTTTATCTCAGAAATTACTCGTCCTGCCACTGTAATGGAACCATTAGTCGGAAGCTCCAGCCCGTTTAACATTCGAATTAAGGTACTCTTTCCTGCTCCGCTATATCCAATTACCCCGAATATTTCACCCTCATTGATTTCCAGGTTTACTTCGTCTACCGCTTTTAGTTGTCCCTGTTTGGAAGGATAAAACTTTTGGACATTTTTGATTGATATCATTGACTCACCTACTTTTTACCCGTTTTATGTGGAATTTCATCATTATTGCAAAAATTCCGACCGCTTCTAATCATTTAAATATAGGCTTTGACTATTTAATGCAAAACATTCTATTATTTTAGAAAAATAAAAAGCCTTTCTGCATAGGCAGAAAGGCATTATTAAAATAGTCCTTTCTCCCATCTCCCAAAGCTAACGCTTTGTGTGAATTGGCACCATTTCAATAAATATTGACGGTTGCCGGGTTTCATCGGGCACATCCCTCCACCTCTCTCGATAAGAGCTTTTCGCATCTATATTCAATTTATAAGTTAAATGATTTAAGAAATTATTTTATTACAAAAGCTATCGTAACATGGATAAAATGTAGTGTCAACGTAATTTTCTACATTTTTCGCACTATTATTATTGGGAAATTTATGCTTTTGCAGTTATTGAAGTTAAACCTGTTGCTGCTTCAATGGCAGTTTCCAAGTCTTCAATTAGATCCTCGACATTCTCAATACCAATAGACAGACGGATTAAATCCTCTGAGACGCCTGATGCCTTTAGACCTTCCGCATCTAATTGCTGATGGGTCGTACTTGCAGGGTGAATAATTAAACTTTTCGCGTCCCCAACATTGGCTACATGTGCCCATAAAGTAATCGAATCGATTAATTTAGCTCCCGCTTCTCTTCCGCCCTTAATACCGAAAACAACAATCGATCCTGCTCCTTTTGGCAGGTATTTTTGCGCCAATTCATAATTAGGGTGGGAGGAGTGCCCCGGATAGGATACCCATTCAACCGCAGGATGACTTAACAAATATTCCACTACCTTCTTTGTATTGGCCACGTGCTCTTTCATCCGGACATGCAGTGTTTCAAGTCCAAGGGTAAACAGGAACGCATTTTGCGGACTTAAAGAGGGCCCAAGGTCACGGAGAAGCTGCACACGTGCTTTAATAATATACGCAGCTGCACCCAAGCTACGGGCATAAACAAGATTATGATAGCTAGCATCCGGTGTTGTAAAGCCGGGGAATTTCCGTGAATTCCAATCAAACTTACCGCCGTCTACGATCACACCGCCTGTTGTTGTTCCATTCCCCAAAAGCCATTTTGTAGCAGAATGGACAACAATATTTGCACCGTATTCAATTGGTCTGCATAAATAAGGGGTCGCAAAAGTATTATCAATAATCAACGGAATACCCGCTTCATGGGCCACTTCCGCTATTTTTTCAATATCTAAAACCTGTAAGCTTGGATTACCGATTGTTTCTGCAAATACTGCTTTTGTTTTTTCCGTAATCGCCTCTCGGAAGTTTTCAGGTTTCTCAGGGTCAACAAATTTCACCTTGATTCCATACTTAGGAAGGGTAACAGCAAATAGATTATACGTTCCTCCATAGAGGGTAGAAGCAGATACAATTTCGTCTCCTGCCTCGGCAATATTTAAAATCGCTAGCGTGATAGCAGCCATTCCGCTCGCAACCGCAAGGGCTCCAACTCCGCCCTCCAACAAAGCCACTCTTTCTTCAAAAACGGTTGTGGTTGGATTATGAATCCGAGTGTATATGTACCCTGTTTCACTCAAAGCAAACAAATTGGCGGCATGCTCCGTACTTTTAAATTGATAGGCATTGTTTTGATAAATCGGAACAGCGCGGGCGCCCGTTACTGGATCTGGTGCAAGGCCACCATGTACACTTAATGTTTCAAATCGATACTTCTTTTGGTTCTCTCCCATACGTTTTTCCTCCTTCATTTTTGTAGAATGAAAAATCATTATGTTAATCACCTGAATACAAAAAAAAACCACTTCATTAGAAGAGGGAGCTTCTCTTCTTATCTTTCAGAGCTAGTGGTCTACTGGAATTAGCACCGTGTCTTCAACAGGTTGCGGGGCATCACAGGGCCAGTCCCTCCGCACTCTTGATAAGAGTTGTTTCTATTATTAATTGAATATTCAAAAAATAATACGCTGAATTGCCAATAATAGTCAATCTTTTAATTAAATTATTTGATCAAGCTCATTCCCTACTTTAGTTAGATAAAAAATTGATTCTAGCATTAAAATAGTACGAAATGGTGCTTTAACCTTTAGCCGGCCTATCTTAACGAGAAACCGCAATTTTTCCTTCCCTTCAAGCAACTGCTGAATTGCAGATCCCTCTCCTTCAATCTCACATGCTAGGAATTTCTCCCCAGTATCATGAAGCCATGAAAACTCCCCATTTATTAAAGCAATAGGAACCGTTTTGGGGCCGCTAATAAAATGAATCATTAATTTATCTGTACTTTGTATTAATTGAAGAACATGCTTCCGCTCTTTTATAGTCTGAAGAAAGGTTTGAATCGTTTCAATCATATCCACCACTCCAGTCTTCTTGCTTATATCAAACTATTCACCAAAAAGACTCTATATCCTTTTAAAAGTGTTCGACAATAACCAACGCTCTCCTTAGACTTTCGAGAAATTACTTCCAATTTAGGCGAAATCAATGATAATTCATGAAGAAATAACTCTAAAATACTCGGAATCGAGGGTAAAAATAGTGGATTGTTCTTGAAGTGGGCTCTGAGGGACAAACCTGTTAGGTTAGCTATTGGATAGCCATAGTAAAAACAGATGCTTGTTTGCATCTGCTTTATAATAAAAGTTCTTTTATTTTCTCATACAGGTATGGGACTGAGTGGAACGCATAAACCATTTCGACCACTTGCCCATTCTTAATAAATAGTAAGCAAGGAACACTTTCGACTGCGAAGCCTTTCGCGAAATCAGGGTGGTAGTTTAAGTTCATTTTACCCAGATCTACATTTACCATTTCTCTGATGATTTCGAGCATCCTGGAGGCGACCTGACATGTCCCGCATAAAGGCGTATAAAAATAAACGATTCCGGACGATTTATTTTCAATAAATGATACTAACTCTTCTCTAGTCCATTCTTCCATCTTAAAAAGCCTCAGCAATTCTCAAGATATTGAGTATGAACGTCGATATTTGCACTTAAGAGAACGGTAGCAAGATGCTTTACAGGAGCTGTTGCTACTTCCCGATACATCCGATCAATATATAAGTGCTCTGCATGCGGGAACTCCCGTTTAAACTGCTTGCGGAGCTTTTCGCCAGCTTCATCCGCATCTACAAGAATATAGACCTCTTTGTCTTCAAGGAAATCGATCAATTCATCTAATTTTGTGATACTGATCGTTCCATTTGTGCAGATGATTTCAACAGGTTCCTTTACAATACTCTTTACCTTTTTTTTATCTGACTTGCCTTCGACAATAAGAACTTTGTCAACATACGAATCATTCATATTCGATCACCTATGAAAAGAAGTTGTTTGTTTTCTGTTAACATATTCCAAAGTTTCAATAACGTGTGCCTTCTTATTAGTATGTTAACTATATCATTATTGTTATTTTAAGAATAGGGATTTGCTTAGGTTTTCGGATTTGTAAAGTCCAATCAGCTTTTTATCCTTAGCACATTTTATTACAGCATGCCCTAAATTAGGACAAGAAAAAGTGGAAAAAACAAGAAAAGCGGATTCGCCCGTTTAGCGCTAGACAGTTCTCTAGGTATAGAAAAAGCACCTTGAAAATACAGGTGCTTTTGATCTCATTTTAGTCTTCTTTAATCATTTCTTCATATTGTTCAGCAGTCATTAATTTATCCAATTCGCTGCTGTCAGAAACTTCAATAACAATCATCCATGCTTTTTCATATGGAGATTCGTTCACAAACTCAGGGCTGTCACTTAAATCTTCGTTAACTTCGACAACCTTGCCGCTAACAGGAGCATAAAGCTCGGAAACCGTTTTAACAGATTCAACACTGCCAAATGGCTCATCCGCTTTTACTTCATCGCCGACTTCAGGAAGCTCAACAAATACGATATCTCCCAGTTCGTGCTGTGCAAAATGAGTAATCCCAACACGCACTTTTTCCCCTTCAGCTTTTACCCATTCATGTTCCTCAGAATAACGTAAATCCTGTGGTGTAGTCATAAAAAAATCCCTCCATAAATTTAATAAAAATCTATCATCGATAAAATCGATTACACTATGTAAGAAGTTGAAGAGAGTGGTTTAAGCTCTTACAGCCACTTTTCCTCGTACTCAGCTTCTTTAAAACCCACCGTTACCTTTTCACCATCAGTTAGAATTGGTCTTTTGATTAACATTCCATCTGATGCAAGTAAGTCGAGGAGTTCATCATCTGTAGCTGACTTCATTTTATCCTTTATACCTAATTCACGGTATTTTAAACCGCTGGTATTAAAGAATTTTTTTAAATCCAAGCCGCTTTTTTGATAAAATTCCCTTAAATCCTCACGAGACGGGGGATTCTCAACAATATGTATTTCTTTGTAGGAAAGATGCTGAGCATCCAGCCATTTCTTCGCATTTCGACATGTACCGCATTTCGGATACCAGTAAAAAGTCAAAGACATCTGTTTCACCTACCCTTAAAACCTAAAAATCAATAACGTTTCCCTATCAATTGAATAGTATCATATCAATGTCGAAATTCCTAACAGTAGGACCCGACAAAAAAACCGTATATTAGAAAATTTTCGACTTCATTTACAAAAAATCCTTCTCGATTCCTTAATTATTTTTCTATAAAACGAATAAGGAGGCTGACCTAAATAAGCCAGCCTCCATGATATTAAACAATATAGCGTTCAGCTTCAATTAATACATCTGCAGCTTCACGTTTTTTCGCAATTACATTAATTGGTGTATGACGAGTAAATTTGCGAAGAGCGGACATCATCATGCGAAGGGTATCTCCATGTTCAACTGCGACTAGTGTTTCTTTTGCATCCTGCTCAATTTGATTAAAGGCTTCCTGGCAGAAGATTTGCGTATAAAGAAGCTTTTGTTTGCTCTTTTCTAGGCCCTCTTTTGCAATCGCCTTTTCTGTACGTAATACGACTGATTCCATTGCATAGGCATTAGAAACGATATCAGCTATATTCACGAAGATTTCCTGCTCTTTTTCAATCGCTTTGCCATATTTTTGAGCAGCTAATCCAGCCGCAAGCAAGCCGATTTTCTTCGCGTTTTTCACTAAATATTTCTCTTGGGCTAATGGCTCATCACCAGGCTCTTCAGGCATAAGCATCATTAGTTCTTCCTGAAGGGCCATGGCTTTTTGGAATAATGGAAGCTCTCCCTTCATCGCTTTACGTAAATAGGTCCCTAGCACCAACAGGCGGTTAATTTCATTTGTTCCCTCGAAAATACGGTTAATACGGGAATCACGGTACGCTCTTTCAATAGCATACTCCTGCATAAAGCCGTATCCACCGTGAATTTGGACGCCTTCATCGACAACATAGTCTAATACTTCACTATTAAAGAATTTATTTAATGAACACTCAATTGCATATTCTGCAATCGAATTAGCAACCTTTTTGATATCTTTTGCTTCTTCCTCAGTAAGCCTTCCTTGGTTATCCTCAAATAAACCAATCGTACGGTATACTGAGCTTTCTGCAGCATAAATTTTGGATGCCATTGTACCGAATTTTTCTTTTGTTAAATTGAACTGGGCAATTGGTGTTTTGAATTGCTTACGGCCGTTTGCATATTTAACCGTGATTTCAAAGGCATTCTTAGAACCGCCAACCCCGCCGACTGCCAGCTTATAACGTCCGATGTTTAAGATATTAAAAGCAATAACGTGACCCTTACCAAATTCACCTAGGAGATTTTCTACCGGAACCTGCACATCCTCTAAAATAAGCGTTCGAGTAGAAGAGCTCTTAATTCCCATTTTCTTCTCTTCAGCACCGGTAGAAACTCCGGAGAACTCTCTTTCCACAATGAAGGCTGTGAAGTGCTCACCATCAACCTTTGCATAAACGACAAAAACATCAGCAAAGCCGGCATTTGTAATCCATTGCTTTTCACCGTTAAGGATATAGTGTGTACCGGCAGCATTTAATCTAGCTGTTGTTTTCGCACCAAGGGCATCGGAACCAGAACCCGGCTCAGTTAATGCGTAAGCAGCAAGTTTTTCACCTGATGCAAGCGAGGGCAAATATCTTCTTTTTTGATCATCATTCCCGAATAATACGATAGGCAAGGATCCAATACCGACGTGAGCACCGTAAGAAAGTGAGAATCCGCCAGCCTTTGACATTTTTTCCGTAATGAGTGAAGATGTTATTTTATCCAGTCCCAAACCGTCAAATTCTTCAGGTACATCGGCTGCTAATAGACCAAGGTCGCCCATTTCCTTTAAAAGCTTTACCGTACGGTCAAATTCATGGTGTTCTAAATGTTCGATTTGCGGAAGAACTTTGTTTTCAACAAAATCTTCAGCTGTTTTTCCAATCATTACGTGCTCATCAGAAAAGTCCTCCGGGGTAAAAATACGATCATAAGAAATATCTTCAATTAAAAAGCTTCCGCCTTTAATAATTTTTTCAGTTTGATTTGACATTTTATTTCCTCCTAATCTTTTATCTTGCTATTAGGTCCAATAAGGGAATATGCTTCCACCCCTAATTCTTCTTAAAGTAATTCAAACACTCCGGCAGCACCCATGCCGCCGCCGATACACATCGTTACGACACCAAATTGCTCGTTTCTCCGTTTTAACTCATGAATAAGTGATAATGTAAGTTTGGCGCCTGTACAGCCTAGCGGATGTCCGAGGGCGATTGCACCGCCGTTGACATTTACTTTCTCTTCATTTAGGCCAAGTTCGCGAATAACCTGAATCGACTGCGAAGCAAAGGCTTCATTTAATTCGAACAAGTTGATATCGGATAATTCTAAACCTGCCAGCTTCACAGCTTTTGGTACGGCGACAACAGGACCGACACCCATAATTTCCGGTGGTACCCCACCAACCGCAAACGATCTGAATTTCGCTAGAGGCATAAGACCAAGGGCTTCTGCCTTTTCACGGTCCATTACCATCACTGCTGCAGCCCCGTCACTTGTTTGTGAGGCATTTCCTGCCGTAACTGAACCTGTTACAGAAAAAGCCGGGCGAAGCTTTGCCAGTGATTGAAGGTTCGTATCCGGGCGAACTCCTTCATCCTGAGAAAATTGAATTGTTTTTTCAACGATTTTATTGTCTTTTCCAACAGAGCGGGAGGTAACATCTACGGGAACAATTTCATCCACGAATTTTCCTTCTTGAATCGCTCTTGCAGCACGCTGGTGGCTTCTCACGGCAAATGCGTCCTGGTCTTCACGGGAAATGCCGTATTTCTTGGCAACTTCTTCGGCTGTGTGACCCATTCCCATATAGTATTGCGGTGCTGTTTCTGCCAATTTTACGTTCGGACGAACGACATGCCCCATCATCGGAATAAGGCTCATTGATTCTGCTCCGCCTGCGATAGCTGTATCCGTATGGCCAAGCATAATTCCTTGTGCCGCATAGGCAATTGCCTGCAGTCCTGAAGAACAAAAACGATTAATTGTGATCGCAGGAACCGTATATGGAAGTCCTGCCAATGCCCCGATGTTACGGGCCATATTGTTTCCTTGTTCCGCTTCCGGCATCGCGCAGCCAATGATTAGATCATCGATATTTCCTTCATAATTTCCGGCACGCTTTAATGTTTCTCTTACAACCAATGCTCCTAAATCATCAGGGCGAACATGGGCAAGCGTTCCTTTCTTCGCCTTGCCCACCGGGGTCCGAGCTCCGGCCACGATTACCGCTTCTCTCATGAAAGTACCCTCTCTTTCTTTTAATCTATTAATTTTGTCTAGCTTCAGCGCCTAGCCCCTCGAGGTCGCTTCGGTCCTGACAATGAAGTCAAAAAACATGACTTCACCGTCAGGCCCTCCAGCGCTTGTCGGGGCTGACCAAGGCGCTTACGCTTTTCTTAATTACGTAATGGTTTACCATTAACAAGCATATGCTGCATCCGCTGCTGTGATTTTGGTTCAGAAACAAGACTTAAAAATGCTTCTCTTTCTAAATCTAATAAATATTGTTCATCTACTTCCGTTCCAAATGGTACTTTGCCGCCTGCGATTACAAAGGCTAGCTTTTTGGCAATTTTTAAATCGTGCTCTGAAATATAACCTGACAAGCGCATGGCTTCTGCCCCGAGTAAAAGCGTCGCGTATCCTGTTTCACCTACTACAGGGACCTTTTTGCGCACCTTTGGCTTATAGCCTTTTTCATGTAAAGCAAGAACAGCTTGTTTGGCATCGTATAGCTGATGATCTCCATTGATACTGATTCCATCTGCAAAATTTAAAAAGTTATTTTCGCGTGCTTCGTCCCCGGATGTGGATACTTTTGCCGTAGCAATCGATTCAAACACTTTATTCGCAACATTTTGCAGGTCGAATTGCACGCCATTCGGGATGCTTTCCAAATGTTTTATATAAAGCTCTTTGTTTCCGCCGCCGCCGGGAATTAAGCCAACCCCCACTTCGACAAGTCCCATATATGTTTCTGCGGAAGCTTGAATATGGGCTGCAGGCAAGCAAATTTCTGCGCCGCCGCCAAGTGTCATCGCGAACGGTGCAGCAACGACAGGCTTTGAGCTGTATTTAACTTTCAGCATCGCCTGATGGAAATGACGAACAACCATATCCAGTTCATAAACATTGTCGTCCTGTGCTTCCATTAAAATCATCGCAAGGTTGGCACCGACACAGAAGTTCTTTCCCTGATTGCCGATGACAAGTCCCTTGTAGTTTTTCTCTACTTCATCAACTGCAAAGGTAATCATTTGCAGAATATCTAGACCAATTGCATTGTTAGGAGAATGGAATTCAAGCAGGGCAACCCCGTCACCTAGATCAATGAGGCTGGCGCCGCTATTCTTTTTGATTATGCCTTTTTGTTTCTTCAATTGTTTAAGATTAATTACCTTTGGATTGAACTCCACTGGTTTGTATTCGCCTTTGTTATAGAAATAGAGCTCGTTGTTTTCTTCTTTATAAAAAGATGGTGCGCCTTTTTCAAGCATATCCGTAACCCAAGCAGGCACTTCAAGTCCTGAATCTTTCATTTTTTGAACTGATTTTTCAACACCGATGGCATCCCATGTTTCAAACGGCCCCATCTCCCAGCCGAAGCCCCACTTCATCGCCCGGTCAATGGCAACGATATCGTCTGCAATCTCGACTAATAGCTGAGCGGAGTAGACTAGAACCGGGCTAAAGATGTTCCATAATAATTCTCCGGCGCGGTCATTTGCGTATACAAGCGCTTTCAATTTATTGGCCGTGCCTTTTTCCTGCTTGCTAAGCTCGACTGCAGGTGTTGAAAGCTTTTTACGTGGACCGTATTCTAATGTCGTTGGATCCAATTCAAGAATATCCTTTCCTTTTTTCAAGAAAAATCCTTGTCCTGATTTGCTTCCAAGCCAACCTTTTTCCACCATTGCTTTTATAAATGAAGGAACTTCAAAAACTTCTTTCTCTTTGCCTTCAACTTTATCGTACACATTGTTCGCCACATGAAAGAACGTATCCAATCCAACCACGTCGAGTGTCCGGAAAGTTGCACTTTTGGCACGGCCTATTAACGGTCCGGTGATGGAATCTACCTCGCCGACACTATAGCCGCCCTTTAACATTTTTTGAACGGTAACAAGGAGTCCGTAGGTACCGATGCGGTTAGCAATAAAGTTCGGTGTATCCTTTGCCGTTACAACACCTTTCCCAAGGACATTTTCACCAAAGGTTTTCATGAAAGCGAGAACTTCCGGGTCTGTATATTGTGTTGGAATCACTTCAAGCAATTTCAAGTAACGCGGAGGATTAAAGAAATGGGTGCCAAGGAAATGCTTTTTAAAGTCATCCGATCTTCCTTCGACCATTGCTTCAACGGAAATTCCGGAAGTATTGGAACTTATAATGCTGCCCTGTTTACGATATCGGTCCACTTTTTCAAACACTTGTTTTTTAACATTCAAGTTCTCAACAACGACTTCAATAACCCAGTCAACGTCGCTTAATTTGCTAAGATCATCTTCCAGGTTCCCCGCCTCAATAAGCGCTAAGTTCTTTTCCACAGTTAATGGTGCCGGTTTTTGCTTTAATAATTTTTGAATAGACGTTTGACTGATACGATTACGCACCTGTTTGTCTTCTATTGTAAGCCCTTTTGCTTTTTCTTCTTCGGTTAAATCACGCGGGACAATATCCAACAATAACGTTGGTATGCCTATGTTTGCCAGATGGGCTGCAATTCCCGATCCCATAACACCTGATCCAAGAACAGCTGCTTTTTTAATAAGTTGGTTCAACATTTTCTCCCCCTTCAACACTTTGAATGAATACTCATTCATTTTTATGTCAAAAAAATTTTGCTCATGAATGAGTCCTGATACTATTTACTATAAAATATTTTGAAAATTTGTGCAATCAATAAACGCGGAATTTTAAATATTTTTTGAACTTTTATTTCTCTAACATAAATTTTTTTGGTTGGGCATCCTATTATTGAGGTGATCATGATGGGAAAAATGAAGAAGAACCCTTCAAAAGCAGGAATAAGTGCGGCAAGTGTTGAAGGCAACGCCGGTCCTGATGGTGAACGGGATCGCGGCGGAAAAAAGAACAGCCAAAATAATCAGTTCAAGAAAAGTTAAACAATGAAATAGGAGGATTACACATGCAGCAACAAAATATGAACATGCAAAATCAACAAGGAATGATGCAGCAGCCTCCGGGAGTCATTTCAACTAAAGACTCCCTTTATCTTACAGATATGATGTCATGGAATTTACTTTCTGCTAAAAAAGCACATTTTTTTGCACAGCAGTGTCAGGATCCGCAAATAAAAGCAGAAGCTGAAAAATGCGGGCAAATGCACCAACGGCACTATCAGCAGCTGCTCAATCACTTAGGTCAGCACGCGAACAGTCAGCAGCCATTAAATAATATGCAATAAGAAAAGCGGAAGCGTCCGTTTAGCGCACGACAGGACTGGACCGCTCCGAATGAGATAAAGGAAACACGGAGAGCGATAGCTTTTCCGTGTTGACTTATCGTAATGAGGAGAGGGAAGTCCACTAGTCGCTGGACGCTGAAGCTAGACAAATTCGAAGGAGAATCACCATGAACCAATTCCAAAACCAGCAAAACATTCAGAACCCGGAAACACAAGTGCCAAAAACACCGCAAATGAATGAACGCGATTTTATCAATGACTTATTGACAACAGAAAAATACATGACGACATCATACAGCATGGCTTTGCATGAGGCAAGCCACCAAGGATTATATAATGATATCCTTAACATATTCACGGAAACAGAAAAATGCCAACGCGATCTATATGATTTAATGTTTCAAAAAGGCTGGTACTCAGTAGAGGCAGCCGACCAACAAAAACTGCAGCAATCCTATCAGCAGTTCCAGGGTTATACGAATCAGCTTCCTACTGGGGGCACCTTGCAATAATACAAAAACCGAGGGCAAAGATGCCTTCGGTTTTTGTATTATTCTATATAAAAAGTCTACTTATTTTTGCGATGCTGTTCATTTAACTGTTTGATTTCATACTACCCATTAGACACAGCCGCTTTCTTTAGAATACATCTCCCTCTACCATAAGGAATACAAAGGGGAGTTCCGAATAATGGGTCCCTGGTCACTTCACAATCCATCCCAAACACATTATTAACAAGCTGGCAATTTATCACCTTCTCGGGCTTTCCCTGAGCAAAAACCTGCTGATCCTTAATAGCAATTATATTATGGGCATAACGGCAGGCAAGATTCAAATCATGAAGCACCATGACAACGGTTCTTTTTTTGGACTCATTTAATTCAAAAAGTAAATCGAGTATTTCAATCTGGTGAGTCATATCAAGATATGTGGTTGGTTCATCCAGAAGAATAATGTCTGTATCCTGTGCCAAAGTCATGGCAATCCAGGCGCGCTGTCTTTGACCGCCAGAAAGCGAATCAACCGACCTTTCTTTTAAATGCTCCAAACGAGTAGCCTTCAAGGCCTCATTTACCTTTTTCTCATCTTCTGCCGACCATTGTTTTAACCATGTTTGATGTGGATAACGACCTTGTTTAACAAGCTGCAAGATGGTGAGCCCCTCAGGTGCTGCGGGTGATTGCGGAAGAATTGCCATTTTTTTCGCCACTTGCTTCGTCGAAAGCGTGGCGATTGCTTCGCCCTCCAACAAAATAGCACCCGAGTTTGGCTTGAGCAGGCGGGCAAGTGATCGAAGGAGAGTCGATTTCCCGCACCCATTTGCACCGATAAAGACCGTAATCTCTCCTTTAGGAATGTGCAAATCCAAATCATTAATAATGAGTGTTTCCCCATAAGAAAGGGATAACTTTTTCGTTTCAATCATCCTTGGTTAGCTCCTTTATGTTAGGCATTTCTTGTTTTAAAAAGTAAATAGATAAAATACGGGGCACCAATACCCGCGGTAAATACCCCGGCCGGCACCTCTAATGGTGAAAACAAGGTCCTGCCGATTAAATCGGCGACCATTACTAGGATTCCACCAATTAACGCTGCTGTAGGCAGAAGTGCCCCAAAGGAAGATCCGGCCAGCCTTCTCGCCATATGCGGTGCCATAAGGCCAACGAAGCCAATGCCACCGGCAAAAGCGACGGAACTCCCGATTAAGGCAGTACTAATCATCAATAGGATAAACCGTTGTTTTTGCACCATGCCACCCAAACTTGTGGCAACCTCATCACCAAGCTCCTGAATATTCACCGTTCTTGCTGCGACCATCGCACAAATGAGAAAGAGAACTGTCCATGGAACTAAGGTAGCGACATTCTTCCAATTTGAACCGTACACGGTACCCGTGATCCAAATATTGGCCTGACTCGCCTGATAGATCGGCCCCATAATCATCATTAATGTCGTTAAAGCCTGCATTAATGTTGAGATGCCAATTCCAATCAAAACCAGCCTAATCGAAGATACGCCATTTTTCCATGCAAGAAAATAAACGAGAAAAGCAACGACCCCCGCTCCTAAAAATGCAGCAAAGGGCAGCCATGTTACACTGACAGTTAAGGCATTATTTTTATCGCTAAACAAGGCTAAAAAGGTAACGACCGCTACACTCGCTCCCCCGGTAATGCCAAGTACATCAGGTGAGGCTAGTGGATTTCTACTCATCCCTTGTAAAATTCCACCCGCTACTGCTAACGACATTCCCACCATCAAAGCGACAAAAATCCTTGGCAGACGAAGCGATTTTATAATGAGCGTTTCCATACTAGTCCCGCCGCCAAACAATACCTTTATGACGTTTTGGGGGCTTATTTTCATCTCTCCACTGCCCGTGCTAATCACAAATACGAGAAAAGAAATAATAAGGAGGACTCCAAAAATTAAAGCAGCTTTCCTGTCCATTAAAACTGAAAATCTCTCGTTAAAGAGACGGATATATTTATATTTTTTCATCGGCCATTAAACCCCTTTCTTGCTAGGTAGATAAAGAATGGGGTTCCAATGATTGCTGTCATGACACCAACCGGTGCCTCTGACGGCATTAAAATATATCTAGCAGCGATATCAGCAGCTAGCAACAGTATTGCACCGAGAACGCCTGACATGGGAATTACCCAGCGGTGATCAATTCCAACAATCGCCCTCGTCATATGTGGAACGACAATTCCAATAAAACCAATCGGCCCTGCCACAGCTACGGAGCCCCCTGCCAGTAAAATAACGATGACGCCCACGGCGATTTTTACAAATCCTATGTTTACGCCCAGCCCTTTGGCGACATCCTCCCCCATTGAAAGGATATTCATTTTTCCCGCCATCAGCAGCGCGCAAATCCAGCCTATACCTATGTAGGGTAAAACAGCAAGGAGTGTCGCTAATTTCCTGCCTTGGACAGAACCCGCAAGCCAAAACAATACTTGCTCAAGAGCTGCTTCATTGATAACCAGAAGTCCTTGTGTAAAGGAAGAAAACATCGCAGCCAGTGCTGCACCCGCTAACGTTAGCTTCATTGGTGTTAAACCTCCGCGTCCAACGGAACCAATGGCATAAACACTGAAGGCTGCGACAGCTGCCCCTAAAAAAGCCAGCGCACTAAATGCTTGCAAATCAACATTGGAAAATAAGGTGACGGCAGCGACAACAGCAAATCCTGCCCCAGCATTAATCCCGATAATCCCCGGTGAAGCCAACGGGTTCTTCGTTAAGGTTTGCATCAGCACCCCTGAAATAGCTAAGCTTGCTCCTACTGCCGCAGCAATCAAGGCCCTGGGAAGCCTTACTGTTTTTATTATTAAATGTTGGTTCGAACCATTGTAATGAATAAAAGCATTGATAGTCGTCCTCCAACTCGTTTCTGTATAACCAAAGATAATACTTGCCCAAATGAAAAACAGCATCGTGAAGATAGCTGTCACTAAACCTGCCCATTTTAATGGCGTATTTTTTAAAAGCATGGTTTTAAAGCCTTTCTTAATATATTGATAGATTTAGTCTATCTCTAATTGATAATGATTGTCAATGAAAATCATTATCAATTAGATAAACGTGCTTTTGAGAATGATTTTCAATTAATCATTGACAGCACTCTTTGATTCATTTTATGATAGATTCACAAATGATAATGATTATCATTCACAATTACTCAAGGAGGAATACATAACCAAATGAAAGCATTAAAAACAATTCTATCTCTCTTTTCGATCATGGCGATTTTCTTATTAGCTGCATGTGGCAGCAATAATGAGAAAACAATTGCTACAAAAACAACGGAAGAAAAAAGTTTTACGGTTAAACACGAAATGGGAACGACAACGATTAAAGGCACACCAAAAAGGGTTGTTATTTTAACAAATGAAGGAACAGAAGCACTTTTAGCGATGGGCATTACCCCTGTCGGTGCTGTAAAATCCTGGACGGGAAACCCATGGTATGATCATATTGCGGATAAAATGAAAAACGTAAAAGTGGTCGGCACGGAAAGTGAAGTCAACGTTGAAGCGATTGCAGCACTAAAACCTGATTTGATCATTGGAAATAAAATGCGCCAAGAAAAAATCTATGATCAATTAAGTGCGATTGCCCCGACCGTTTTTGCTGAAACACTTCGCGGTGATTGGAAAGAGAACTTTAAATTATATGCAAAAGCTGTGAATAAAGTAGAAAAAGGGAATGAAATACTCAAAAACTACGATTCCCGCATCGCTGACCTAAAAGGAAAATTGGGTGATAAGCTGAAAATGAAGGTTTCGATGGTGCGGTTTATGGCTGGGGATGTCCGGATTTACCATAAAGACACCTTCTCCGGCGTGATTTTAGACGAACTGGGCTTTGCTCGTCCGGAAGGTCAAAATGCCAATGATTTTGCCGAAAGAAACGTCACAAAAGAACGGATGCCCGCAATGGATGGTGATATTCTTTTTTATTTCACCTACGATACCGGTGATGGTAAAGCATCTTCTTTAGAAAAAGAATGGCTCGGGGATCCGCTATTTAAACATCTCGAGGTGGCGAAGAAAGGAGAAGTCCATAAGGTGAACGATGTCATCTGGAATACAGCCGGAGGAGTGCTAGCGGCTAATCTGATGCTGGATGATATTGAGGAGATTTTTCTTAAATAATCGTTGATTAGTAGACTATAAAGGGAATTTGTTGATATCCTCTGAATTTATGTTGATATCTTCTAAATTTGTGTCGATATCGTCTTAAAATTTGTCGATATGTCAAAATACAGCAAAAAAAGAGCGTGGACATAGCCCGCGCTCTTCTTGTTTTATGCACTCGTTGAGAACATATATTTTTTATAATGGTAACGAATAGAGAAAATTAACCCCAGCCCCATCATATTTCCCATTAACGAACTTCCGCCATAGCTGATAAACGGCAATGGGATACCAGTGATCGGTAAAACACCAATTGTCATCCCGATATTTTGAAACACGTGGAAGGTGATCATACTGATGACCCCTACACAAATATAGGTATAAAAATTATTCTTTGTTTCCATACCGACCTTTGTAATATGGTAAATCAGCAAGAAAAACAAACTAATTAACACACTGGCGCCAATAAAGCCAAATTCTTCACCAACAACACTAAAGATAAAATCGGTTTGACTTTCCGGTAAGTAAATTTCTCGGCGCATAAACCCTTTACCGCCTGTCATACCTGAGCCAATTGCCAGTAAGGACTTGGTTAACTGATACCCTTCTGAACTTTGATAATTATAAGGATCAAGCCAGGAATAGATCCGGCCAAATTGATATTGTTTTACCCCTAAATATTTTTCGAGCAGGTCAGGTTTCACAAGAACGAAGTAAAAAATAACAGTAATCAGTGATACCCCAACTGAAAAAATCGGTACGAGCAATTTCCAGCTGATTCCTGAAATAAAGATCATCCCTAACAAAATAGCGATAAAAACGAGACCAGTACCTAAATCGGGCTGTTTCATGATGAGGGCTAATGGAACCATTGTAACAAGACCAAGCTTTATCAAAAGCCACAAATCAGTTTGAAGCGTTTTAACTGTATTTTTTTGATGATGATCATCAATGACTCGGGCAAGGGTCAAAATAATAAATACTTTAACAAACTCTGATGGCTGTAACGATCCCATTGCAGGTACCTTAAACCAGCTCTTCGCTCCATTGATAACTGGAGCAATACTTGCAGGCGCAACAAGTAATAGCCCAAGCAGAAAGATACCAAATCCATACGCATACCAGGCCAGTTTTTTTAATTGGTCAGAATCCAGGGTCATTATCCCTGCAACAAGACCTGCACTCACTCCATACCAGAGAATCTGCTTTATTAAAAAGTTTTCTTTGTATTGTCCTGTTGTTTGCGCACTATAAATAGCAGCACAGCTCGCCAAAAATAGTAGCATCACAATAAAAACAAGACTGTAATCAAGTTTAGAAGTTGTATTGTTATTTGAAGTCATGCTCATTCAATCTCCTTAATGTAACAAACCAATAAAAGAACCTATACATTTCTCCATTATATTTTTATTGAGCACAAAGTACAACTTCTAACCATGAGATGGTTTTTTTTACATTTTATTAAAATATAATCTCTTAACCTCTGAAGCCATCCACTCGAGATTATTCGGAACCTGCGGGATTCCATACCCAATGTAAAGCGGGGTGGTAACGAATCGCGGGACAATTTTGGCAATAATTTCTCCATTAATATGATGAAAAAATAAATTGTAGCTGCCTGCCTTGAAGGGAAAATGGGTGAGAATATAATGCACTGCTATTTGAAGGTTTTCTCCGAATCTTTCAATATAGCCTGTATCAATCATTCGCACATTAAACTCATAAAATCCTATTCTTGGCTTTGTTGATAGTGTGAATCGGACCCCTTCCGCTTCATGAATAACAATCCCTTCGAAGACCGCAGCATCTATCTTTTCTCTACAATCAATATCATGTAAACCAATAATTTGCATATGGGGATGCGCCAGCGTTCCTCCCGATAACGGGCCATGGTTTTTGAAAAAAATAACCGATTCAAATTCACCGGTTTTCTCCATATCCAACCAATGAGCGACTCCAAACCTGATCAATTTATGTAAATGCTCCGGTGAATACGTCGACAGTTCAGCATCACAATCGTCCGTTTCTATTAACACCGTTTGATACGCATTCTCCAACACAGGGTATTTATTTTTTAAAAGAATGATGGAACCATCGACAGCCAAAATATTGGTTAGCCGGTCTCTATCGCAAAAAGGACATGCTTGCTGTTTATTGCGAATATTTTCAGGCTTTTGGACACCGATGGAAGTATTAAAAAATAGATGGCTTTTATTCAAATGCGTATCCCCTCTCTAACATACTTACTACTATATTTATTGTCTTTTTCTTACTTTTATCATAACACGCATTTAAATATCCACATCATATAATGCTTAATTTACTAAATGGTTGAATAGTGGGCATTTTTACGAATATCTATTAGATAAACAAGCTATAAAAGAAAGGGGGATTTTATGTTAACGAAATTAGAAGCTCTCATTTTAGGGATTATTCAAGGATTAACGGAGTTTTTACCGATAAGCAGTACAGGCCATTTGTATTTAGGGCGAAATTTATTTGGATTGCAGGAAGCCGGGCTGCTGCTTGACACGATGCTCCATGTCGGGACATTGCTGGCTGTGTTTGTTTTTTATAAGGACGAGTTTATGAAAATCATAAAAAATCCCTTTAGTAAACTAACCTTTCTCTTACTTGTCGGGACCATTCCCGCGGTTGTCATTGGACTCTTATTCAAGAACTATTTTGAGGAAATTTCGAAAACGGGGGCAACAATCGGTTGGGAGTTTTTAATCACAGGCATCTTTCTTTGGTTTGCAGACAGCATTAAAAATGGTTATAAAAAGATGGATGATATCAGCTATGCGGATGCCTTTATTATTGGTACCTTTCAGGCAGCCGCTATTTTCCCCGCCATATCCCGTTCAGGAATGACGATTGTGGCTGCACTATGGAGAAAATTAGACAGGGAAACGGCCGCTTATTTTTCCTTCCTTCTGTCAACTCCTGCCATTGCCGGTGCTGTTATCCTACAGTCACTCGATTTAGTCAGCGGCGGTGGCGAAGAGATCTCGTTATCTGCCTTGCTCGTTGGCATTGCCTCCTCTGCCATTTTCGGTTATTTTGCCGTTAGATGGATGATCGGTTTTTTAAAAAAGCATTCCTTAAAACCATTTGCGATTTATGTTTGGGTGTTAGGTGCTGCCGTACTGTTTTTTCAATTTACTGGAAAGTTTTAAAATGCGGCTCGATTTCCGAGCCGCATTTTATTATTTTCGGAAAATGATCCATTCCTTCCGATTTGGTTGAATTAAGCTGGATGGAATACTAAAATAAAAATACGTTCGTTTTGTCTACATATTACTATCTAAATGAGCAGTTGTTTCCTAGGGGGAATTTTATGAGATATGCTATTATCACAGGGGCATCAAGGGGTCTGGGCGAGGCGATTGCCAAAAGGATGTTGCAGGAACAAATCGCTGTTGTTTCCGTTTCCCGGACAGAAAATGAAGAAATACGGAAGCTTGCAGTGGAAAAAGGCCTTTTCTACCAACATTATTCCTGTAATCTTTCTTTAGAAAAAGAAGTCCAGGAAGTGTTTATGGAAATCGCCCATTGTATTTATCAAAAAAATCCGCATGAAATCTACCTTTTTAATAATGCAGGTGTTATCGAACCAATCGAAACGGTCGGAAATTTGGATCAAACCCCGATTATTCGAAATATCCAAGTAAACTTAATAGCACCGATTTTAATTACCAATATCTTTTTGAAGAAGGGCGGCCAGACAGGTACGACGGTTCATGCCATTAATATTACTTCAGGCGCCGCTGTCCGCTCGATTGAGGGCTGGAGTGTTTATTGCAGTGCAAAGGCCGGGTTAAATATGTTTACGCAAACTGCTGCATTAGAGCAGGCAGAAATGAAAACCAACAATAAAATTATTGCTTATAGTCCCGGAATTATGGATACAAAAATGCAAGAAACGATTCGCTCCTCCTCTAAGGAAGCATTTAAGGAATTGGAGAAATTTCTCGATTACAAAGAAGAAAACAAGCTGCTGAAGGCTGAAGTCGTGGCTAACGCTTTAATTGATTTGGTATTGAATGGAAGTGCCGAAAGCGGAAAAGTATATCATGTGAGTGATCTAATAAAATAGTTCATTGAAAAAAACCTACTCGGCATAAGCCAGTAGGTTCCTTTTAACCAGGTTTACTTATTTAACAGACGTTTCTTCGAAATTACACTCATTTAGAGGAATAACTTTCGTTTTATGAACGAATTTATACCCGAGCCAAAATACCAAAAAGATAGGTAAACCAATATAGGCCACGGCTATTCCATACCAATCAATCTTACTAGTTAAAAAAGCTTGATAATTTTGCCCGAAAATGACAATGGCACACATCGCAAAAGCGAGAATCGGACCGAACGGGAACCATTTCGCCTTAAATTTCAAAGCATTTATGTCCCTGCCCTGGGCCAAATATGCTTTTCTAAAACGGTAGTGGCTGACGGCAATTCCAAGCCATGCAATAAATCCAGTTAAGCCTGACGCATTTAATAACCAGGTATACACTTGATCTCCAAAAATGGACGTTAAAAAGGCAAAGGCCCCAATAATTGTTGTTGCGACAAGAGCATTCATCGGAATCCCGCGATTATTTACTTTTTGTAAAAATTTAGGTGCCTGACCGTCCTTTGCCATGGACCAAAGCATGCGTGTCGATGCATATAAACCAGAATTCCCTGCCGATAAGACCGATGTCAAAATGACCGCATTCATCACAGATGCAGCAAATGCAATGCCCACTTTCTTAAATACAAGAGTAAAAGGACTGACAGCGATTTTGTCGACATCCCCGCCTAAAAGGTTAGGACTTGTATAAGGAATAATAAGACCAATGACAGTAATGGCAACAATATAGAATAGAAGAATACGCCAAAATACTTGTCGAATCGCCTTTGGTACGTTTTTCTCGGGCTCTTCACTTTCTCCAGCGGCAATCCCGACGAGTTCCGTTCCTTGAAATGAAAAACCTGCGATGAAAAAAATACTTAATATGGACAAAAGGCCTCCATGAACCGGAGCATCTCCTATAGTAAAGTTTTTAAACCCGATAAACTGTCCGCCCAAAATACCGAAAATGGTGAGCAAACCGACTCCTATGAAAACGATGATTGTTACTACTTTTATTAAGGAGAACCAATACTCGGATTCTCCGTAACTTTTAACCGACAATGCATTCAATAAAAAGATTAGTCCTAAAAACAGGGCACTCCACACGATGCTCGGTACATCCGGAAACCAAAACTTCATAATAATAGCTGATGAAACTATTTCAACCGCCAATGTTATAGCCCAGTTGAACCAATAATTCCAACCGAGCGCAAAACCAAATGCCGGATCAACAAAACGGTTGGCATATGTTGAAAAGGAGCCCGAAACCGGCATGAAGGTAGCCATTTCTCCGAGACTTGTCATCAAAAAGTAGACCATGATGCCTATAGCTCCATAAGCTATTAGCGCTCCTCCAGGTCCGGCTGTTTGAATGGACGCCCCTGACGCTAAAAATAACCCTGTCCCGATTGACCCTCCAATCGCAATCATCGTCATGTGACGTGCCTTAAGATTGCGTTTAATGTGCATCTCTCTTTTTTCATCATTGCGACTATTCTGACTATTTTCGTCAATTTTGATTGCTTCCATTCTTTGTCCCACCTTTACTATTGAACATACTTGTCTACTTCCCTTTTTTTAAAATCCTTGTTTCTCCACTAATTGTTAGCTGAACTTACTTGATTCTTATGAGCGATTTATTTCACCTTGAGAAAGAAGGGAATAAATCACCCATAAGAATTACACTCATCTAGCAAATTATTTCGAAAAATCAAAGTAGTTTCGTTTCAATAAGCGAGAGGCGGCCATAAGCGTTTCATACGTCATACTTTTTTCGAGCTTTGACGTATCAATTAAAAACAGCTGATCTTCAATTTCTTTCACCGTTTCATCTCTTTGATAGTTCATTCCGCATTCCAAGCAATGGACGGATGGTGTGTTCTGAATTTCGATCACTTTTGAACCATCCGGAAGTTCCCAATAGACTGTGTTGCTCGTTTCACGTGCTGTGTCAGACTCGCACCATTGACAATTCACGATTATTCCTCCCTTGCTCCGACCGTCTCATACTTGTTCAGCTGCGATTGGAATTTTTTCTCTTTTAACTCATCACGTTTGTCACGTTTATCCTTTAAAGAGCTATGCTCAGGATTTTCATTATATGTTTTTCGTCGATCTAACCGTTTTAGGCCTTCTGGAGTAAGGTTAAATTTCGTGTCATCAATAATGGATAAAACACCATTACTTTCAAACTTTTCAAACACTTCAGGATATACCTTTTTATAGTAATCCTCTGCACTTCCTGACTGATAATTTTCCGGCTCCGGATAGGATGTAATGACACCTTCAAAGTTACGCAATACGACTTTATTGGAACTTTGAGAAATGATATAGTTCGGCTGCAATGGAATTTTGCCGCCGCCTCCAGGAGCATCAACAATAAATGTCGGAACGGCATAACCCGATGTATGGCCGCGAAGACCTTCCATAATTTCCAATCCTTTGCTGATTGGTGCACGGAAATGACCGATCCCTTCTGATAAATCGCATTGGTAAATATAATATGGACGAACGCGAATTTTAACAAGGTCATGCATAAGCTGTTTCATGATCGGTACACTGTCGTTAATGCCTGCTAAAATAACCGATTGGTTACCAAGCGGTACCCCCGCATTTGCAAGCATTTCACATGCACGCTTCGATTCTTCCGTAATTTCAATAGATGTATTGAAATGTGTATTCAACCAAACTGGATGATACTTTTTCAATATATTGCAAAGATTTTCGGTAATGCGCTGTGGGAACACGACAGGTGCTCTTGTACCGATACGAATAATTTCCACATGTGGAATCTCACGTAAATTCTTTAAAATATATTCTAAAATATTGTCATTAATAAGGAGCCCGTCTCCTCCGGAAATTAGCACATCACGAATTTGCGGGTTAGAAGCGATATAATGAATTGCTGTGTCTAACTGTTTTTTCGGAACACCCATTCCGATTTGTCCGGAGAAGCGTCTTCTAGTGCAATAACGGCAGTACATCGAGCATTGGTTTGTGACTAAGAACAACACGCGATCCGGATAACGATGGGTTAAGCCGGGTACCGGTGAATCTTCATCTTCATGCAGCGGATCCTCTAAATCATATCTTGTTTTATGCAATTCCTGCGCAATTGGTACAGACTGCATACGTACCGGACATCTTGGATCATCTTGATCCATAAGCGATGCATAATAGGGCGTGATGTTTAATGGGATTGTTTTTGTTGCGATTTTAACTCCTTCTTCTTCCTCCGGTGTTAAGTTGACAACTTTCTTTAAGTCTTCTAAATTTTTGATCGTATTCGTCAATTGCCACACCCAATCGTTCCATTGCTCGTCCGTTACATCCTTCCAAAGCTCGATTTCTTTCCAATGTCTTTTTGGTTTGAATAAATTGTTTCTCATCATTACCCCTCCATAAATTAACATATTTTTTATTGACCTTTTTTGAATGAGTTCTCCATGATCATTACTTTATTAAGAAATGTTGTACTCCATATAATAGCGATTTTCCCCTTCGCCAAATTCATCGAATCTCGTCTCTTTTATGACAAACCCTAATTTTTCATATAACTTGACTGCAGCTTTGTTTTTAGTACTGACCGTTAAGCACACCTTATGAAAACCTTCTTGCTTTAGAATCGGATAAATTTCCTGTAAAAATAATTTCCCGATTCCTTTTCCTTGCTGGTCGGATCGGACATAAAACCCAAAAATGTAGGCTTTATGAATATCATGGTAATCTCTCATCAATTCACAAATGGCAATTGGTCTTGGATCATTTGACTGCCGATATTGAATGAGTTTCCCGTAGCGTGTAAGCGGAATAAGAGTTTGTTCATCTACAGCTCCTAATCCTGGAAAGGCATCTTTTTCAAGCTCCATCATCATTTTTAACTGTTCTGGATTCAATGAAGCCGGTACTTCGACATAATAGGATTTGTTTATTGTTTCCACTTTTCTTTCCTCCTCTGTTCGACTTCATATTGGATATCATTGAGCGGCCATATTGGCCTTGGAATGTGCCGATACGTAAATGTTGTTAAACGATTGGAAGCAACACCGGGTGCGTCCACATAAATAATACGGCCAACAATCGGTTCAAACGCTGCCCGGAAATGATTTTTAGCTTTTAACCCAAGAATTCTCTTTGTCGAAGGCTCAAGGCCAATATGACGAAACATTTCAGGATCATTCGCTGACATCGGCCTTCCAATAAGTAGGACATCCAACTCGCCCACGCGAATGTGTGCCGTTCCCTTTAAATCCACTTTTAAATGCTGATTGAAGGGCCCGGAATTGTGAAATATACCGTCTGATAGAGCCATGACCGTTGCTTCGACCTGAACGGGTTCCCCAAATTCCGGCGATACCTTCCCTCCAAGAGACAACGATACCTTGTTTCCGACTCCGGCATTAAGGCAAGCCTCAATGGATTCGGGATCGTAGAGTCCTCCAAACAGTGTGTCAGGAATATTCAAGTGCACCATTTCTCGAAGCAGCTCTGTTGTATCCCCGCTCCCGCAGCTTAACGGATTATCTGAGATATCCGCCAGCACGATTGGCAAGGCCTCTTCTATAGCCAATGCAAAATTCAGTCCTTCTTTCACATCAGGTAAATCCATGATAAATTCTTCTCTTACACTCCAAAACAAGGAAGCTAGCTTTTCAGCTGTCTCTTTTCCTTTTTGCGGATCGAGCGCCACAACCAGCACGCATGCACCTGCCATAGGAATATCCGAGTATGGAAACCCGCCAAATACGGACACATTGTAAATTCCCTCATCCTCTTCCGCTTGTTTCGCCCATTCGATCATTTTATGCATCGGCCCTTCAGCCGTTCTCATATTGATAGATGGAGGCATCATCGGCAATTTTTCAAAAGAAGCGTAAAAAGTCACACCTTCCTTTAAGTGCTTTAATAAAGCGATAGCCGCATGAACGCCTTGTTCATACATATCAATATGGGGATATGTTTTAAATCCAAAATGAAGCGGTGTGTAATCAATTATTTTTCCGCTTAAATTGGCGTGCATATCCAGGGTTGTCGCAATCGGGACATTAGGTCCGATGATTTCACGGATTTTTCCTAGTAAATGGGCTTCCGGATCAAAGAGGTGCTCCACAACCATCGCGCCATGCAGTGCCAGCAATAAACCGTCCAGCCTTCCCGACAATTGGATGGACTTCAGCATTTGCTCTTCGATGATAGAGTAAGCATTTGTTGAAACAACGCCCGATGGGATTGCAGCCGCACAAAGAAGCGGTACGATTTCAACATCCTCTTCCTGTTTCAATACATCCAGAAACCCTCCCACTTCCGTTTTCGTTCCTGTATAGGCATCATAAATTTCATCCCCGACAAAGTAGCCTTCATTACGAAAATGTTCAATTTCGGTTTTCATCGGGCTGAAACTGTGGGATTCATGGTAAAAGAACGCAATACCAATACGGTGTTTCCTCATATGCTCCACCCTTCGTAATAGACATAGACGTTCATCAATAGTTCGTATAGATTGACTTCCATTCTGTCATGACATCGAATGCATGATGAGAAACTTCACGGTGGCCGTTTCCAGACATTTTCATACCTCCAAAAGCCACACCCATCTCGGCATTTGACGTTCCGTTATTTATATAGACAAGCCCACTTACTGCTTCCGTTGAAGCCCGGTTCGCATAATGAAGGCTCTCTGTATAAATGGCAGTCGATAACCCATAAATCGTCCCGTTATTTACCTCAATGGCTTCCTCATATGAATCTACTTCAATGATGGCAAGAACAGGACCAAATATTTCTTCTTGTGCAATGGTATCATTCGGTTTCACATTCTCAATGATTGTCGGCTCATAATAATAGCCGCCCAATTCTTTGACACGCTGCCCGCCTGACACAATTTTCCCACCTTCTTCAATCGCTGTATTTACATATTTTTCGACTGTATGAAGCTGGTCTTCATTTACGAGAGGGCCCACTTGTTTTCCTTCTTCAAGTCCATTTCCTATTTTCATAGACTTTGTTAATTCTACTACTTTTTGTACGAGCAGCTCCTTTACTGGACGCTCAACGATTACCCGGCTTGCTGCTGTACAGCGCTGACCAGTTGTTGTAAACGCTGATTTAACAATTCCATCCGCCGCTTTTTCCAAGTTCGCATCCTTCAAAACGATTACCGCATTTTTTCCACCCAATTCTAAAGAAATACGTTTTAACGTTTTACTGCTCATTTCAGCAAGCTGTTGTCCGACTTCCGTTGAGCCAGTGAAAGAAATGACTTTAACATCCGGATGCTCAGCGAGTGTTCGCCCGACTGTCCTTCCTGAACCTGTAATTAAGTTCAACACTCCTGCCGGCAATCCGGCTTCATTTAGTATTTCTACGAAAATCTTTGCCGATAACGCTACCTCTGAAGCCGGCTTCCATACGACAGTATTCCCCGCAATCAGAGCTGAAAAGATTTTGTAAGAAGCAAGCGCCACCGGGAAGTTCCAAGGGGTAATGCACGCAACAACTCCAAGAGGTTCACGAACCATTCTTACGTTCCGGTCCGAGAAGCCGACAGGAACCGTTTCTCCAAAGAGGCGTCGGCCCTCTCCTGCCATATATTGAGCAGTAGCGCTAACCACTCCGACTTCGCCTAAAGACTCCGCAAGCACCTTGCCCATCTCCATTGTCATGACTCGAGCCAATTCTTCTTTGCGTGTTTCAAATACTTGAGCCGCTTTCGTTAAATAAGCTGCCCGTTCCGGAATAGGGATGTTCTTCCATTGTGAATATGCTGTATTCGCTTTTGCGACCGCATCGTTCACTTGCTCTGTTGTAGCAGCTGCACATATCCCGACAAGCTCTCCAGTGGCCGGATTCAAACTTTCAAAGTAGGATTGATCAGGTTCACTCACCCATTTCCCATTTATATAAAGCTCTCCCTGAAGAATCTTTTTGATTTGATTAGACATTAACGTGACCTCCTCTTCTGTGGTACCCATGTAAAAATGAAGATTAGTTTCCTGCGACCGTTTCTGATATAGCATCTTCCAAAATCGTTAATCCCTTATCCAGCACATCTTCTTGAATGTTAAGCGGGAGCATTAATCGGATTGTTTGCCCGCTTACACCGCAGTTCATAATGAGCAAGCCGTTTTCTAGTGCCTTCGATTTAATCTTCGGTACGAGTGAAGCTGAAGATTGCTGGTCAAATTCAATACCGATCATCATGCCTACGCCTCGGACTTCAACAATGTCCGGTAAATGTCCTACCGAGTTTTGAAGCCGATCGACTATTTCTGCTCCAAGCATTGCACTTCGTTCTACCAACTTCTCTTCTTCAATCACCTCAATATTTGCCAGGGCTGCAGCACAAGAAACCGGATTTCCGCCAAATGTCGAACCATGACCAGCCGTCGGCCATTTTTCATGAAGCTCACGACTTGCAACAATGGCACCAAGAGGCATGCCGCCGGAAAGGGCTTTTGCCAGTACTAAAATATCAGGAGTCACATTTGCATGCTCTGATGCAAACATTTTGCCTGTACGTCCAAATCCTGTTTGTACTTCGTCAAAGATAAGCAAAATGCCGTGTTCCTCTGTAGTCTTTCTTAACGCCTGCAAAAAGCTTGGCGGTGCCGGATAATAGCCGCCTTCACCCATTACCGGTTCAATGATGATGGCTGCTACACGTGAAGGGTCCACTCGTAAATCAAATAGTTTTTGAAGCTGATTCAAGCAATACTCTTCAATTTCTTCCTCTTTAATGTTTTTCAATTGGCTAGGATACGGGTAAGGGACGTGGTACACTTCACCTAAAATCGGTTCATAATAACGACGGTATTTAGAGCTTGAAGCAGTAATGGCTGTTGCGCCTAATGTACGACCGTGAAACGATCCTTCAAAAGCAATGATGGCCGGTCTGCCTGTAGCAGCCTTTGCTAATTTAAGCGCACCGTCTATGGCTTCAGCACCCGAATTAGAAAAAAAGACAGTGTCCAGATTTCCTGGTGTGATATGAGCAAGCTTTTCCGCCAAATTCGCTGCCGTTTCATAATAACCGTAGTTCAATCCCACATGGATCAAATTTTCTGCTTGCTTTTTAATGGCTTCAACCATTTTTTCATTCGTATGCCCGACTGCATTGACGGCCACTCCCGAAACGAAATCAATGTATTCGTCGCCGTCGGTTGTCCAAAACTTGGCGCCATGCGCTTTTTCAATGACAAGTTCTGTTACTCTTGTCATGACCGGTGATAGATGCTTTCTTGCTTTTTCTTGAATTTCATCTGTTTTATTTTGTAATTTCATATGTCTCATCCTTTCTTAATTGCTCCTTGAATATCGTAAATGCTCTATCTAAAATGTTCACCATCTCATCAATTTCTTCTTTTGTGACATTTAAAGGAGGACTGATGATGAGATGTTCTCCCTTTATACCGTCAATTGAACCGGTGCCCGGATAAAAAACGGCTCCGAGTTCCATCGCAATTCCATTTAATGTTTCAGCGGCTTTTTCAGATGGATCGAACAGCTGATCATGCTCACAATCCCTTACAAGCTCCATGCCGATTAATAGTCCTCTGCCTCGAATATCAGAAATATAGGAATGTTTTTGCTTCAACTCTAATAGTCGGTCGACGAGGTAAGGACCTTGTTCATTAACGTTTTCCAGCACTCTATCTCGATCATATACGTGCATTGCAGCAAGACCGGCTGCCACTGCCACAGGATGTCCGCTATATGTATAGCCATGAATGAATTTCCCGTCACTGTTTTGAATGAGGCCATTAATTATTCGATCATGAACGATCATCCCGGCAAGCGGTGCATACCCGGCTGAAACCCCTTTTCCAAAGGTGATGATATCAGGTTCAATTCCAATCTGTTCCGTCGCGAAGTTGGTACCGGTACGGCCGAATCCTGTCATCACTTCATCGATGATCAAGACGATTTCGTATCGGTCACACAGTTCTCGAACTTTCTCAAAATACCCAGGCGGCGGCGGAACGGCACCTTGCTGGCTTCCGACGATTGGTTCAGCGATAAATGCCGACACATTTTCGGGACCAAGCTCTAAAATGGTTCTTTCAATATCTGTCAAACACGTCAAATTTTCTTTAGCAAGACAATCGTCTTTCTGACGGCCATATGGACATCGATGGCAATACGGAGAATAAACGTGCGCATAGTTTAATAGATTAGGAGTGTATGCATGCCTTCTTTTGACATCTCCCCCTGCCGATAAAGAACCAATTGTGTTGCCATGATACGATTGCCAGCGCCCAATCACAATATGCTTTTGGGGTCTGCCGGCATCCCTATGAAATTGCCTTGCCAGCTTCAATGCACTCTCATTCGCTTCTGAGCCTCCGGTTGTAAAATACACTTTATTTAAGTGGTCCGGAGCCATTTTCCCTATCGTTTCAGCCAATTCATGCAATACATTCGTTTCAAAGCGCATCGTATGGACGAAGGCTGCCTTTTTTGCTTGTTCTGCCATAGCGTCTCCTATTGAAGCAACCCCATGACCCAAGTTTGCCGCAACCGCACCTGAACAAGCATCCAAATATTTTTTCCCATTCTCATCGAAGAGATAGACCCCCTCACCGTGAGTTATGATTGGGTAATCCTTTTTTAAATCACGATGAAACACGTAGTCTCTTTTTATTCTGTCCATCTTTCCACCACCATGGCCATTCCTAATCCGCCCGCTACACAAATCGTCGCAAGGCCGTATCGGCGTTTTTGTTTTTCAAGCTCATGACATAATGTAGTGATGATTCTTGCACCAGAGCATCCAAGCGGATGGCCTAAAGCAATTGCCCCACCGTTAACATTCACGTTTTCGCCTTTCAGGCCCCATTCTTTTAAACATGCAAGACTTTGAGCTGCAAACGCTTCATTTAATTCAATTAAATCAATATCTTCTAAACGAAGATCTGCTTTTTCCAATGCAAGTTTGGAGGCAGAAACCGGGCCAATTCCCATTTCTTTCGGTGATACACCTGTTGCAGCAAAAGAACGAATCCTTGCCAACGGAAGCAATCCAAGCTGTTTCGCCTTTTCTTCCGACATCAACAGCAGCATGGAGGCACCATCATTTCTACCAGAGGAGTTCCCGGCTGTGACCGTTCCATCTTTTTGGAACACAGGATTTAGGGTTCCTAATTTTTCAACGTCCGTTAATCTTGGGTACTCATCAATGGCAAAGTCTCTAATCTCCTTTTTCCCTTCCTTTACCGGTACAGGAATGATTTCATCATCAAAAAGACCCATTTCAATTGCACGTTTCGCTTTCTGCTGACTCATGAAGGCAAATTCATCTTGTTCCCTGCGGCTAATGTTATATTTTTCAGCGAGCCACTCAGCTGTTTGTCCCATTGTGAATCGGCCGTAAATATCCTCCGGCTGTGATTTAGGCTGACTTTCTGTATTAGAATCATACAGTGTCATATTTCCCGTCATGGATCCAAATCGAGTTCCAACCGTATAATGCGGAGCTTGTGACATGCTTTCCACTCCCCCGGCCAAAACGACATCTGCCTGGCCGGATAAGATGGACATTGCTCCGTTCATGACAGCCTGCATGCCCGAACCACACTGACGATGGACCGTATATGCGGGAATCGATTCCGGAAAAAGAGCCTTTAATGACGCAACCCTGGCAATATTCGGTGCATGGGCACTCTGCTTCGTTTGACCAACGATGATTTCATCGACTATATTTGCACCGTATCCGGCAGAAGAAAGATTATTTTTCATGATAGTGGATACGAGCTCCTCCGGGAGTGAATCCGCCAGTGATCCGCCTAATTTTCCGATAGCAGTTCTAAATGCATTTACGATTACCACCATTATGCATTCACCTCATTCCCTATAATGGATTCAGCAATATGGAAAGGCGCTTCTGTTTTCTGTTGAACTTCCTTGAGGGAAATTCCAGGGGCCAATTCAATAAGATGAAGTCCATCTCTTTTTACAGAAAATACTGCTAAATCGGTAATTATTAAATCCACTATTCGTTCCGATGTAATCGGATAGGTTAATTCCTTGACGATCTTTGACTCTCCTTCATTAGTTGTATGCATCGTTGTCACTATTATCTTTTTTGATCCTTCTAATAAATCCATCGCTCCTCCTACACCAAGAACACTTTTTCCCGGTACAGCCCAATTGGCGATTCGCCCCTTGGCATCTATTTGCAGCACACCTAAAATCGAGACTGTCACATGCCCCCCGCGAATCATCGCAAAAGAGGAAGCGCTATCAAAAAAGGCTGAACCCTCCATTACTGTGACAGGCAGTTTTCCTGCATTGACAAGTTCCTTATCGATGTGCGCTTGATCAGGGGTCGGACCTACTCCAAGAATGCCGTTCTCTGAGTGTAAAAAAACGTGAACGCCCGGTGGAATGAAATCAGCTACCATCGTTGGAATCCCAATCCCCAAATTAACGATATCGCCTTGCTTTAATTCCTTAGCTGCTCTTGCGGCAATGTATTGTTTCACATTCAAGTTAAGCCCCTCCGTTCACTACGATAAAATCAACATATAAATGAGGGGTAACAATTTCTTCTGGAGAAATTTGGCCTACCTCCACAATTTCGTCTACCTCGGCAATGACTACATCCGCAGCTGTTGCCATCATCGGATTGAAGTTTCTTGCCGATTTGTTATAAATGAGGTTCCCTAATCGATCCGCTTTTTTCGCTTTAATTAACGCAAAATCGGCTTTAAGTGGTTCACACAATACATATTTTTTACCGTTAAGGGTGCGTTGTTCTTTGTTTTCGGCAATTTTCGTTCCAACGCTGACCGGTGTATAAAACCCGCCAAGCCCTGCACCGCCTGCTCGAATAGCTTCAGACATCGTTCCCTGCGGGATGAGCTCTACTTCCAGTTCCTTATCCTGATAGGCCTTTACTACCTCCGGATTGGATGTAAAATACGAACCAATTGCTTTTTTTACTTGTTTTTGCCTTACTAATACTCCAAGACCTCTGCCCGGTTCTCCGAGGTTATTACTAATAATCTCCAAATCTCTCACTTCTGACTGAGCCAATGCGTCTACTAAACTAAGCGGACTTCCTACAAGTCCAAATCCTCCTACCATTATTCGCGAGCTGCTTTTAATCATTTTTACAGCTTCCTTGCACGTTATCAGCTTGCTCATCTTCAATTTCCTTCCTTTCCATAGATTTTATGGATTTTAACGGTTGGATATCATAAAAAAACCGAGCAAGACATAAATCCTCTATAAAGAATGACGTTTTAATGCGCATTCCTCATAAAGTGTTCATGTCTGCCCGGTTTTAATAAGACCATGGAAAGAGGTCATCTCCCCACTTTATTCTAACCAAACGTTATGTATTCATTTACTTCAAATTATCCCAGTATCGTTGAACTGCAGCCTGGAGAGCCACAATAATCGCTTGCTGAGAAGGAGCAAAATAATAGTTTTGGATTCGTTCTATTAGCTGCTGAATCCCGTCCTGAAGACAGTAGCCTATCAACAGTCTTTGAAAAAAGTTTTTTGTTATTTCTGTTACGAATGTGAATTCGGCGTTAACAATTCTATGGTCTTTCAGATTCACTTCCAGTACGATTCCCGCATGCTTATACATTTCATACATGGACGTTCCCTGAGGAGCTTTTGCATATCCGGTAACAATCACTGTTTCCAGTGTTTGCATGCCCCACCCCCCTTTCAAAAACTAATTGATCATTTTCTGTCTCTGAATCTAGTATATGGGGAAAAAAAAACAATGTCAATACAGAATATTCAAAATAATCAAAAGATTCAGTGTATAATTATGCACTAAAGAGAGCGCTTTCAAATAGTAACCCATATGGTGAATAGTAAACGAAGTTTAACCTTATGTAAAGACCTAATTGTAAAATTTTTGCTACCACGAATGAAGATCTATTATGACAACTCGAAGAAAATTGCAGCCGGGTTCGCGTTAAGAGGCAATTGAACTATCATTCTAAAAAAAACTCACCGTGACCGACGAGTTTTTTCACTTATATAGATTTCTCTAATCCTCCCTAGGAAACCACAGGATAATACTCGTTCCTTTATTTACCTTGCTTTTTACCTTAATCATTCCTTTATGGGCATCCATCAATGCTTTCACAATGGAGAGCCCGATGCCAACGCCGCCCGTCTTACGGTCACGGGATTTATCACCGCGATAGAAGCGCTCAAAAATATGCGGGATATCGTCTTCAGCCATTCCTGAACCTTCATCGGCAATCACAAATCCTACATAGCCTTCCTTCTCTGTTGAAATGGAAATTGTGACATTTTTTCCTTCTGACGTATATTTAAGGGCGTTATTAAGGATGTTTGATAGAATTTGCATCAAGCGGTCCTTATCTGCCAAAAACATTTCCTCCCCAAGCGGTTCCTCGATATGAAGCCGGACCCCCTTTTGATTGAAGGCGGGAAGAAACATTTCCCATAACGCTGCTAATACACTGCCGGCTTCCAATTCGATCTTTTCCAACCTAATTTGCGGATTTTCCGCAGCCAGCAGCTTTTCCAGTTCATTTACGAGCCGAACTAATCTCATCAGTTCCTCGTGGCTTGTTTGCAAACGCTGCGGTGTCGGCTCCCAAATACCATCCTGAAATGCTTCAAATTGGCTTCTTAACGTAGCAAGCGGTGTCCTGAGCTCATGTGCTAAATCACCGGTAAATTGCTTTCTTAGCATTTCTTCCTTCGCCAATGATTCGGCGAGATTATTAAAGGAAATCGCTAGATGCTTAACTTCTGTAGGCAGTCCTTTTAAGGGAATCCGGATATTTAAGTTATGCTGTTGCAATTCATTTGCTGCAAAAGAAAGCTTTTTCAATCCGGAGGTTAATTTTTTTGAAAAAAGCAGGCTAAAAACGATTGCCAAAATAATCGTTAAACAAACAGAAGCAAAAATATATAATTGGATCGTTTGTAAAAATGTATATTCATCATCTATTAAGCCTTCAGGGTAAATCGCCGTCAGCTTTCCGACCTTTTCATTATCAACTTTAAGGGTATAGGATTGGGAATGCCATTCATCTCCATTCGGTGCCAGCTCTGTTAAGCCCAAACTGTTCATCATTCCTCGGATTTTGGAGGAGTCCATCTGAATTTGCCCAAAACGATCATATAATTGAAAATAAAGCTGGTCTGTCATCGCTTGCTCGTGTAAAATTCCAAAAATCTGACCGCTAGTAAAATGACCGCTTTGTTTATAATCCTTTTCGATTTCGACGATAATTCTTTCAATCTTTTTATCTCTGTTCCGGTCTAAATAGCTTTTAAAGCTCGCTTCAAAGCCCCACTGAATAAAAAAACTGACAAAAAGAATGCCAATCATCGAGATGATAACAAAATAAAAGAGAATTTTAGACCGGAGTGTTTGCAGCATCTAAAACCCCTCCAAATTTGTAGCCCATGCCAAAAACAGTCAGGATAAATGCGGGCTGCCTTGAATCCAGCTCAATTTTTTTACGGAGATTTTTTATATGGGTATCAACACTCCGTTCATAGCCTTCATAATACATGCCTTCATCCTGAATTTTTTCAAGTAAATCCATCCTGCTGTATACCCGTCCGGGATTTAGCGCCATATTCGTTAACAGCTTATATTCAAGCGGTGTCAAGATAACATCCTGGTCATGTACGGTCACTTCTTTTTTTATCAAATCAATCGCTAATTGTTTACGATTAAATTCAAGCCGTTCCAATTTCTCAGATTTTTTTACCCGGCGTAAGATTGCTTGGACACGAACCACGACTTCACGAGGGCTAAATGGTTTTGTTAAATAATCATCGGCACCAATCACAATCCCGTTAATCCGGTCATCCTCGGCAGATTTAGCTGTCAGCATGAGGATGGGAACATCCGATTCTTTTCTGACCAGCCGGCAAACCTCTTCCCCGGAAATATCAGGAAGCATTAAATCGAGAATCATTAAATCAGGGCATATTGTTTTAGCTTTTTTCAAGGCATCAATGCCATTATCGGCGCTATAAATATCATAACCTTCTCTTTCAAGGTAGGCTTCGAGGACTTCGATAATTCTCTTTTCATCATCAACGAGTAAAATCTTCATTTCTATCACTCCCTACACCATAAATATATCATTTTGGTTCGGGGATTTTTTCAACTTCACAAATTCACCACAACTTCTTCATAACATCTTCAATCTTTCCCGCTAAGATGAAACTGTGATTACAAGAAGGTGAACATCCTTCATTGTCTTATCTTATTCGGATCTTACTTATTTCTAAATTAACCTCCATTTTTACATAGGGTGCCCCCATGTCAGGGCACCTACTTTTTTTGTTTTTAAAAAATAGCTACAATTGGGAGCACCAATAAAACCAAACTTGCTGTATGCTTTTACTAGTGAGGTGCTTTTGAAAATGAATAAACTATCCTTTAAAATTGGTGTACTATTCTTTTTAGCTATTTTTCTATTAGAATCGATTTCGATGTTTTTTTTACATAATACTATCATTCATTCAAGAGTACATGATGAGCTGTCTGCCCTGCAAACAAGAGGGAATAATCATCGGGAAATTCTGGAGGCAGCCTTTCATGAGGAGACGATCAAGCATATTGCCCTGATGGAATCAAGGACAGATACCCAAGTGATCTTAACGGATCAAAAAGGAAAAATCGTAATGTCTTCCAATACCGTTACAAGGAACATGAGGAAAATCATACAATCCGCCCCTAAAAAAGTGCCGCATGACGGGTTAATTTTGGAAGAAGATTGGCAGCGTGAAGCCTATATTGCCTCTGTCAGCCCGATTATCATCAACAATGAGATAAATGGTTATGTGTATATGTTTCAAAACACCCAAAAGATAAAGGATTTAATTTCCGGTCTAAACCGGCACTTTCTTTTAGCCGGTGTCCTTTCGCTTTTATTTATGTTTATTATTATTATCTTTCTAACGAGGTTCGTAACCCTTCCGCTGATTCAAATGAGCGAAGCAACAAAACGAATCAGTAAAGGGGATTTCTCGGTTTCGTTACCGAAACTAAGGAAGGACGAGATGGGAGAATTAGGCGAATCAATCATGATATTAGCTCACGATTTAGAACTTTTAAAAAATGAACGGGATGAATTTTTAGCGAGCATTTCCCATGAGCTTAGGACACCGCTCACCTATATAAAAGGGTACGCGGAAATCGCCAGGCGGAAAGACACCGGAGTTGAGGACCTCGATAAATACTTGGGAATCATTCACGAAGAGGCGGTGAAGCTGTCAAAGCTTGTAAAAGAATTATTTCATTTAGCCAAAATGGATGAAAATAATTTCTCTATTGAAAAAGAACCGGTCCATTTGCGTCCGTATTTGTTAGGAATCGCTGAAAAATTTTCACTGGCATTGAAAGAAAACCAAATGGAGCTTGTCCTTAATTGTCCTGATGATCTTTATTCCTGCCTTGACCCTATCCGCTTTGAACAAGTGATTTTGAATTTGCTTGTTAATGCCAGGAAATATTCAGACCCCTTTACCAAGATCATGATTGATGTGAGTGAAATGAATAGTAAGCTCCATATCAAGGTAGCGGATCAAGGAAAAGGAATTCCCGAAAAAGACCTGCCAAGAATCTTTGAGCGTTTTTATCGTGTTGAAAAGTCCCGCGCACGGGCCCTCGGTGGAGCAGGGCTTGGGTTGGCCATTGTCAAACAATTAGTCGAAGCCCAAGGGGGGACGATTCATGTCACAAGCCGTCCAAATGTGGGGACAACATTTGAGATTATTCTTTGAGAAAAGCGAAAGCGCCCATTTAGCGCACGACAGGACTGGAGCGCTTCGACTGAGATAAAGTTAAATATAAAAAATGAATTCTACATAGTTTATAGGAAGTGGCAATAATACCGGATTCATTTAGGAGGTATCTCCAAATAGAAATGGACTTTTATAGTACAAAAAGCCGATTTCCTAAGACAATAAGGAATCGACTTTTTTATTAATCTCTCTTCAACAATTGCGCCCGATTGTAGAACGAGAAAACCTTTTTAACATAACAGTCATTACCTGAAGTTAAAATCTTTTGTTTTATAACTCAGTTCTCATAATAAAAACTGTTACAAAATTTATCCAACCAATAAAACAGCTGCGAAAAATATAATTTGTAAGATGGTTCTGAGAAATAAAGGAGTAGTAGGCTTTCCGTCAATTGTGATTCCTTTTCTTGCAGCATATATATTAGCTGGAAACATAATAATAAGTAGCAATGCCAAACCAATTGAAGCAATACTTGAAGTAAATGGAATCAGTAAACATATAGCACCAATAACCTCAAGTATCCCAGTTATGGTCACCATGAGCTCAGGTTTTGGGACACTCAAAGGTACCATTTTAATAAGATCAGGACGTCTCTTTCCCCAATGAGCTGTCGCCGAAAATAAGAACATCAGAGCAACAGCACCTCGTATAGAACTTTCCCATCCATCAAAATAAGATATTCCTAAAACACCGGTTATACGTAAAATCAAAAATGATAAGATCAGGACGAAAAACGGAGCCATTTATATTTCCTCCCCTTAACAATCTATTTACTTATTGATACTACTCTATTTTTATATGTATAATCTATTCATTTATAGTTTACATAAACATTCTTAGAGGGATACATTCAGGAAAAATGCGTAATTACAACGTTAAGAAGAGCCCAATTTCTTAATGTTATATTCAATGGGGAAAAAACGTCTTCTTCTAAAGCCATCACGAAAAAAAACATGTATAATTCATACTCCGTTCGTTTCAGATTACGAGACAAAAGGACAGATTAACTCAACCTGCCCTTTATGCCATTAGAATTTAGTAGCTCATAAAAGAAGTTCCTACGATGATAAGTAGAACGAACAATACAACGACTATCGCAGTAGAGTTTTTTTCCTCACGTTCCTCACGCAAAAATAACACCTCTAGCTATTGCTTACTAATGACTTTACTCTCCTAAATTATATTTTTGGCTTATTACAATACGGAAAGTACGATAATCAGCAGAATGAACAATACTACGATTAATACAAAGCTGCTGCCGCCATAGCCACCACCGTAGCCATAACCAGATGACCAACACATATTTATCACCACCTATTGGAATATCCGAAAGAAAAAATCTCGGTATATTTATATATATTCCGTAAGACAAGGGTGGATTGGACAAGTATCATTGTGGTAGAACAAAATCAGCGATTTGCTTAAACAATTTCTAAAATGAAAAGAACCGTCATTCCTTCATAACATCTGTATTTTTTCTTTTTCGCTCTTAAGTGTCTACGATATGATCTTGAATCTCGGACTTCTATGTTTTTGATTTTTTCTCTGAATTAATTTTTTCTTTTTTGTCTTCTATTTCTCCATGAGTTTCTTTAAAAACATTGGTTGGTTACATTTGCATAGAATGCTCCCAAACTTCTAATATCTCATTAGCTACACTGTTCCACTCAAATTTAGAGACTGCAAGTTCTCTTCCTTTTTTTTCATTTTTTTCATTAATGATTTGTCCGATAGTATTTCAGTTATCTTCTCAGCAAAACAACTTGGATCCTCTGGATTTTCAACTATTAGACCGTTCTCTCCTGAGAAAATAAAAAGATTGATAACCGCAGCTATCAATCTTTTTTTAGAAATTACAGAACTTTTTTTCATTGCCATAACATCAATAAATTACAAATCTAGTATCCTTAGTTTTTAAAGATACATAGTTCAAGAAAACCCATATTAATTCGAAAAGATTTTCTTTGCATTGTCCATAGCCATTTTATTTCCTAATGCAGAATAATCAAGCCACGGCTGATCAGAGATTAGATAAACATGTTTTTCTTTAACAGCTTTTAAACCTTTCCAAATTGGCGTTTTTTCCAATTCTTTAAAAGCTGTTTGGGATTTATCATCTCTATTGACAATAACAAAAATAGCATCTGCATCAAAATCTGGAAGTACTTCTTGAGAGATAACTTCGTATGATTGGTTTTTATCAATATCTCCAACCCCATTTGCAGGCTTTAATCCTAAATCTTGAAATAGAATGGGTCCCATTGGTTTTTTTGTACCAAACACTCTTAATTCTTTGGCTGTAACACGAATTGCCATTACCTTACTATCATCTCCAAGCTTATCCTTGATTAGAGCTTGGACATCTTTGCTTTCCTTTTCATAATTTTCAATAAACTGATCTGCTTGTTTTTCACGATTAACTAATTTCCCTATCGATATTAAATGATCTCTCCAGGTTCCATCATTTAGGTCAAATATATGAGTGGGCGCAATTTTTTTATATTTTGATACGTCTTGGCCTGAAAATTCGTTATCAAGGTAAATAACAGATGGTTTTAATTCAAGTAATGCTTCCATATCCGGATCTTTCACAATCCCAAGCTTTTCAGTATTTTTTAACTGGTCCTTTACGTGTGGAAGAAAATCTTTTAACTCTCCCCCAATAACTGAACCCGCTGGCGTTATACCTAAGGCAAGCAAATCATTCGTTAAGTGAATAGAAAGTGAAGCAATTTTGGGCTCTTCACTACCATCTTTTTCATTCTTAGCTACATTGTTAACTTTTGAATTATTTTGTCCACATGCTGTTAACAGAACGATTAACATAAAACTAATTAGAATAGTAATTTTCTTCTTCATAATTTCCCTTCCCGATAAAAATATTTATTTTGTTTTTGCAAGTAAATATAGAAAATAGGGTGTTCCTGTTGCCGCAACTACTATACCTGCTGGTATTGCATTTGGCTGAAAAATAGACCGTCCAATCGTATCGGCGAGTACTAGGATTATTAATCCGATTAACCCTGAAAGAGGAAGAAAATGCTGATACATCGGTCCAGCTAAACGACGTGCAAGATGAGGCGCGACCAGACCAATAAAGCCTATTCCTCCTGCCATTGCAACACTAGCACAAGATAAGCCAACAGCAGTTGCCAATAAAAGCAAACGATTTTTCCCAACAGAAACACCTATTCCGGATGCGATATCGTCCCCCAGAGATAATGCATTTAGCGTTTTGGATTTAATCCAAGAAAAAGGCGCTAAAATTAAAATCCATGGAAGAAGGGCAATTACATGGATCCAATCTCTTCCCCAAACGTTGCCTACTAACCACCTAGAAGCAAAATTATATGTCTCTTCATTAAGACGGAGAGAGAAAAAAAGTGTAATGGCACTAATACCGGCAGAAATGGCAATTCCAACTAAAATAAGCCGGATTGGTAATATTCCTCTATATGGGTCATAAGCCAATAAGAGGATTAATAATGCAGTTAAAGCTCCTCCCCCAAACGTAAACAATGGAATAAAAAGAGATGCATTTTCATCCATTGAATGAAAGAATGTAACAAAGATAATAAGGCCCAAAGCTGCTCCTGCATGTAATCCTAGAATTCCTGAATCTGCTAAGGGATTACGAGATAATCCTTGTAATATTGCACCGGAAATCCCCAAACCTACTCCGGCTAGCATCGTAATTACTATTCGTGGCAGACGATAAACAAATAATACGGTAGAGCTTTGAAAATCCCCTTGTCCCAAAAAAGTTTGAATGACTTTTACTGGTGGAATCTTAAGTGAACCTGTATTTAAACTTACAAGTACAGCTGCGATACTAATAAAACTAAATACAGTGGTGACAATAAAAGCCCTCTTGGTGTCTTGGTCCATACGGTATTTCACTTATAAGTCCCTCCCTGTTTTTCGCGCAATATATAGAAAGAAAGGGACTCCTACAAGTGCTGTCATCATTCCGATAGCTAGCTCACGAGGCGGATCAACCATCCTAGCTCCTAAGTCGGCCAAAATTAATAATATAGCTCCTAGCAATGCTGACATTGGAATAATCAGCTGATAATTCCCGCCAACTAACTTTCTTGAAATATGAGGAATGACAAGTCCGACAAATCCAATGGAACCAACAGCTGAAACGGAAACCCCTGCTAAAATGACAGCTGCTGTTATCCCTAATATTCTGACACGATTTGTTTTAACTCCCAAATTTGCTGCGATATCATCACCGAGCGATATAAGCGAGACGGATCGTCCTAAAAGCATTCCCCAAGTAATAGTAATAAGAATAATGGGAACTAATACTTTCAAGTAACTCCATTTAATCCCAGCGAGTCCTCCTGCATACCAAAAAGCTAAGTCTTGACTAAGATCATAGTAAATAGCAACTCCTGAGCTAATTGAATGTAGAAATGCAGCCACTACTGCACCTGAAATAGTAAGTCTAATTGGAGTTAAACCTCCAGGAGAAGCTGAGCCAATCATAAAAATCATCAAAGTGCTTAATAAAGCTCCAATAAATGAAAAAACCATCAAAAGAGAGTAAGGGATACTAGGAAAAAACGCGAAACAAAGTGCAACCACAAGCATTGCGCCCCCGTTAATCCCAAGAATTCCAGCATCAGCTAATGGATTCCGTGTTATTCCCTGCATTAATGCTCCTGCTACAGCAAATGCCGCTCCAATAACGGCAGCACCAATAACACGTGGAAGACGCAGTTCGTGAATAATCTGTTGCTGTGTCAATTTTGGGTTATAATCAAATATAGCAGACCAAACAGTATGGAAAGTTAACTGCTTTGATCCAAATGTTACAGCTAAAAACATGCAAATTAATACTCCTAAAATAATCAAAATGAAAAGAATAGTAATTAAATAATTCCGAATATTGATTTTGATGATTCTTGAAGAAAAGCTGTTTAACATAAAACTCATCCTTTATTTTAAATAAATATGTAATAAATAAAATTACATAAAACTCCACCATCCATTCATGTGTTTTCCAAATGAATTTCTATGCTTTTAATCTTCTCAAAGATAATTGAAAATGATAATCTTTATCAATTGCATTATTATCTTAAAATATACAATGTTTATCTGTCAACGCTTAATTAAAAATTATTTTCAACAGAATTTTGAACAAAAATTTTTATAAATGAAAATGATTATCATAATTATCATTGATAACCATTATCATTTAGACTGAAAAAAGAATATATATGTACTAAAAATTTGAGCTTATCCTAATAACAAAAACCTTATCAACTTTTTTGGTTGATAAGGTTTTTTTTGTTTACGCTTCTTTCTTTTTGACTTCGTCTGTCAGTTCTTCAATGCTTCGTCTTACATTGGACTTTCCTGAATAGTTTTCAATCAGTTCCTTCACATCAATGCCGCTGGAAGCTTTTAATGACTCTTGGAGGCTTGCCATTAAGTTTGTTGCATAACCGGTGATTTTATTGGCGCCGCCATTTTCTCCGGAGCTTCCTGTATCAACAACAGTAATTTTATCAATATTGGACAGCGGGCCGGCCACTTGCTTCGCATATTCAGGAAGCATTTTGATCACCATATCCAGGATGGCCGCTTGACCGAACTGTTCGAAGGCTTCGGCAATTTTTTCCTTTGCTTCGGCTTCCGCTAAACCTTTTAAGCGGATGATTTCGGCTTCTGATTGCCCCTGAGCCTTTTGTGCTTCCGCTTTTGCCGTACCATCGAGACGAATCCGTTCGGCCTCTGCTTTTGCCATTGCTTCGACGCGATATTTATTGGCTTCTGCCTCTGCAAATTGTTTTGCCTTATCTGCAGCAGCTGCTTGTTCAACCGCATAACGGTCCGCATCTGCTTTTTTCTTCACTTCGGAATCGTATTGACGTTCACGGCGGAGAATTTCTTTTTCCTCAAGTTCGATTTGTTTTTGTCTTTCGATAATCTTGATTTGCATTTCCTGCTCTGTTACATCCTGTTTTGCCCTTGCACTTTCAAGATCATAAGCTTGGTCGGCACGTGCTTTTGCGATATCCTGTTCACGGCGGAACTCGGCAATTTTCAACTGATTGATTTTCTCCGCTTCCGCGATTTCTGTTGCCCGCTCTAATTCGGAGCGCTTCGCTTCTTTTGCCGCTTCCGCTTTTTTAATCCGTGTTTCTTTTTCCGCTTCTGCTGTTGCGATGTCGGCATCTCTTCTTACTTGGGCAATCCGCGGTTTACCGAGAGATTCAAGGTAGCCGTTCTTATCTCTAACATCCTTTATCGTAAAAGAAACAATGACTAATCCCATTTTAGCAAGATCCTGTGAAGCAACCCTTTGGACCTCCTGGGAGAACTTGTCGCGATTTTTGTATATTTCTTCAACCGTCATCGATCCCAGAATTGAACGCAAATGGCCTTCAAGGACTTCCCTTGCTTCATTTTCCCGATCTTCCTTTGGCTTTCCAAGGTACTGTTCCGCTGCTGTCGCAATTTCACTAATGGAGCCGCCAATTTTGATAATTGCCACGCCATCGGCCATGACCGGAACACCCTGTTCAGTGTAGACCTCGGGGGTTGTTACTTCCAGCTTGCTTGAAAGCAAACTTAGCGGCTTTGCCTGTTGAAAAACAGGTAAAATAAAGCTGCCTCCTCCGCGGATGATTTTTATTTTATTGCCCGCTTCATCGACATGGACATTCCCGCTGCCCAAAAAGCTTCCGGTGACGATCAGCGCCTCATCAGGTCCTGCTGTTTTGTACTTTGTGATAAAAACCCCGATTAAGGCAATGATTATTAACACAACAATCCCGATAATAATCCAAATAATGTTGAAATCCATTTTTTTCTTCCCTCCTATAAAAACCTCTCTAATTCGTTTTGGGTTGATACGTGAAGGACCCCATTTTTACTATCGACAACAAGGACGCGCGTGCCATTTGGAATCGGCACGCGATCAAAGCTTGTCGCCGGTTTGGCAATTCTCCCGCTGATGCTGTCAATCATGACTTCCCCATAGCCATCCACAGGAATGGCGGTAATAACGGTACCAATCCGTCCTCTTAAATCTGTTTCTTTATACACAAGCGATTCTTCAGCTGAAGATAATGGGATGAGAACGAAAATATTTAATAATGACACAATAATGAAGGAAGTTGCCGCCGCGATTCCCATGATTACTAAATAATGGAATGAAGATAATCTCTCTAACAGATATCCCGTCGCTGAAAGTATCGTCACAAAAGCAAAGAGCAAGACAGGATTCAGAAAATGAAGTCCTCCGTCTCCAACTCCCTGAAAATGAAAAACATCGGCAAACAATACAAACAAAACCGTCAATACGCCGGAAATAATTAATCCGTACAAATAAATGGTTTCTAAAGGAATGCTGAAAGGTTCCACCTGAGATCAGTCCTTATTTTTCGATTCAAAAAATTAATAAAACATTCGAATGCATTAAGTGCACATTTCATTCAAATTTTTGGCATCCGTCCCCTTCCTATGTGTACAGATGAATATACGGATTCCGAATGGAAAAGATTCACTTTTTCAAGGAGTTTTTTTGAAAAAAATTCCTTTAATTTAACTGTTCGAGAGTTTGGTACTACTTTTGGGCAGTTTTGTACTAGTATTGAGGAGTTTTGTATTCTTTCAAAATTGTTTTGTACCTTTTCTTAAGGTTTTTGTACTTATTTTTAAGTTTTTTGCATTTTTAGATAATTATTACCAAAATCAACACATAAAAAAAGTGTCATGGTCCCAGACCACAACACCTTACTGAATCATATTCAAAAACTTCTTCGTCCGTTCTTCTTTCGGATGATTAAAAATTTCTTCAGGTTTATTTCTCTCCACGATGACGCCCTGATCCATAAAGATAACTTCATCCGCAGCCTCACGGGCAAAGCGCATTTCATGGGTAACGACGATCATCGTCATCCCTTCTTGAGCAAGGTCCTTCATTACTTTCAGGACCTCACCAACAAGCTCGGGGTCAAGCGCGGAAGTCGGTTCATCAAACAGCATCACCTCAGGCTCCATGGCAAGCGCTCGTGCAATCCCGACACGCTGCTGCTGACCGCCCGATAGCTGGGCAGGGTAATAATCTTGTTTTTCACCAAGGCCTACTTTTTCTAATAGCGCGACTGCTTTTTTCCGAGCCGCTTCCTTCCCTTCATTTTTAACAATGACCGGACCCTCCATGACATTTTCAAGGGCTGTCTTATGAGGGAATAAATTATAGTTTTGAAAAACCATCCCCGTTAACCTGCGGAAGGAAGCGATATTTTTCTTGGAAACAGCGTGTGAAAAATCGAGATTCTGACCTTCGATGGAGATTAAGCCATTGGTTGGTGTTTCTAAAACATTTAAACAGCGCAGCATGGTCGTTTTTCCCGAACCGGATGGCCCAATCACGACAACAACCTTGCCTTTTTCAACCTCAATATTAATGCCTTTTAATACTTCTAAATCACCAAACTGCTTATATAGTCCTTTAATTGAAATCATTGTCATTCTCCCTCTTCTCTAAGACACGTACCGGTCCAGTTTCTTTTCCATCATTTGTTGAAGGATGGAAAGGAAAAAGCAGATGACCCAATAAATAAGCGCCGCTTCTGTATAAACCAATAAGTATTCATAGTTGGTTGAAGCGATTTCCTGTGCCTTTCGAAACATCTCTGTTAGAAGAACCAGTGATGCTAAAGATGTATCCTTTACAAGACTAATAAATGAATTGGATAATGGCGGTATCGATACACGTGCAGCTTGTGGGAGTATAATTCTCCGCAAAACTTGTGAATAGGACATCCCAATTGAATAGCCTGCTTCCCATTGTCCTTTCGGAATTGAAATAATCGCCGCACGGATGATTTCTGATCCATAGGCACCTACACTTAGCGAAAAGCCGATAATAGCAGCAATATAGGAATCCAAGGTAATCCCGATCGTAGGCAGCCCGTAAAAAATGATAAATAACTGTACTAACAAAGGTGTTCCGCGAATGGCTGACACATAGACTCTTGCAATACTTTGAAGTATTTTACTTTGAGAAATACGGGCAAGCGCTGTTAAGACGGCAAAAATCAAACCGATGACAAAGGTAATCAACGTCAACGGTATTGTATAAAAAATAGCCCCTTTCAAAAGGGGCAGAAAGGAACTTTGAGCTATATCGACTAATCTGGCTGTTCTTTCCGGGTCAGCAAAAATACTATTTAAGTACATCTTCACCAAACCATTTCTCAGAGATTTTTTTATACGTGCCATCTGCAATGATATCTTTTATTGCTTTGTTAACGGCATCTTCAAGTGTAGTACTGTTTTTTCTAAACATAAAACCGCTTTGAGAAGCATCAGCCGAAGTCGCAACAATTTTAACCGGAGCATCAGGCTTTTGTTTTTTGAAATCTAAAAATGAAAGCTTATCATTTACCGTAACATCAACACGTTTTGAAGTTAGCAGCTGGATCGCTTGGTCGAAGCCTTCGACCCCAACAATCGTAGCACCATTTTTCTTAGCGATATCTGCATAGTTACTTGTTAATGATTGAGCAGATTTTAACCCTTTCATATCCTCAAATTTTTTCACCTTATTGTTATCACTGCTTGCAATAAGAACGGCAGCTGATGAGATATATGGAGAAGAAAAATCGTATTTTACCTGACGGTCCGGGCGAATCCCTACTTCGTTAGCAATCATATCAAAACGCTTAGCATCTAATCCCGCAAACATCGCATCCCACTGAGTTTCCTTGAATTCAGGTGTCACGCCGATACGTTTCGCAACTTCGGTCGCAAGCTCAACGTCAAAACCGGTTAATTTACCATTTTTATCATGGAACGTAAATGGAGCATATGTACCTTCTGTCCCAATTAATAACTTTCCGTTTGCTTTCACTTGTTTTAATAGATCACCGCTTGTATCCTTTTGGGCGGTTTGCTTGTTATCTGTTTTCTTCGAAGTATCTGTAGCGTTACTTGTGCCGCATGCAGATAAAACAACCATAAAACTGAGTAAAAGTGCAAAAATTGCGGTTAGCTTTTTCATTATTAATCCCCCTAATTCTGAGTGTATTTCTCGGATTTATTAATCATAGTACATCCTTTCTTTTCTGTCAAAGGAAAAATAAAGGAAACAATTATATTTTACCCAATAATGAAAAATTCATGTTCACTACAAAAAAACCTACCTGGGAAATCCCTGATAGGTGGAGAATCTTTAAGCTGATAATGGCTTTTTTTGCGTTTGTTTTTGCTTTACCTTTACACTGTTTTTCTTAATCGGGCCATAAAAGAATAATCCACTGGCCAATAATATCATCCCGTAGGTAAATGTTTTAATGTCTGCAGTTCCTGCTATTATAACCCAAACGGAATAAATGGTAGCAAGAATGGCGATGATCCCATCTGCAATTCTTGATTTATCCCCTTTATATGTTTCACCTGTGATGACCAATTTAAGCTGATAAACAGATGAAATTAAATAGGGTACGAGATAGGCAAGGGTGGCAATCAAAACAACAAAGTCAAAAGCGCCTGAAATCGATTTTGATACCGTTGAAAAAATAAATAATTGTCCGAGCCCGTTTGTAACTAGCAAGGAGAGCAATGGTAAACCTTTTTTGTTTTCCTTTAGAAAAACCGGGAGAAATAAACCTTGTTTTGCCGCTTGATGGGGAACTTCAGCACTTAACATTACCCAGCCTATGGTTGAGCCAATTAAACTGATTAAGCCAATACCCGCTAAAAATTTGCCGCCAATTGGTCCTAATACGGTTTGGATCGCATCAATTAATGGTTTACCGGAGTGAATGAGTGTTTTTTGGTCTAACATCCCCATCACAAGGGTACTAATACCGATATAAATACCAAGAGCAATAAATAAACCAAGCATTGTCGCACGTTTCACATCTGATTGTTTTTTAGCACGTGAGGCAAAGACGACAGCTGATTCAACTCCGATAAATGCCCATAATGTATTGATTGCTGCATTGTTGACCTGTTTCATTAACCCAACTGCATGCCCTGCACCATCCAGTCTCGTTGCCATAAACGGAAGCATATTGCTTTTTTGAAAGGCAAATAGACCAACGATGATAAACACTAAAAAGCCAATAACCTTTGCAGCTGTTGCGGAAAAATTTAACTTTCCTGCGCTCTCCATACCCCGCAGGATGATGAAGTGAGTTCCCCAGAGAAGAAGGGAACAAACGATAAACGTTAACCCATTTCCTACTTTTAAAGTGAAATTGCCAATCGTAAACCACTTAGCCTCACTTGTTAAAATCGGGAAAAATGTAGATAAATACCCTGCAAACGTTGTGATAATTGCAACATTTCCTGCAAGATTTCCAACCCAGTAGCCCCATGATGACATAAAACCCGATAAAATCGAAGCCTGTGACCCTGATTTAAAAATTTCTTTTGCGTAAATCTGAGGACCACCTGTTAAGTTTGGCTTGCGAATTGCCAGGTTTCCAAACACAAGTGCCAGCATAAGTACACCGAATCCGGTCATCAGCCAGGCTAATATCACACCGGCAGGACTAGCTGCTTCAGATAAAGAACGAGGCAGCATAAAAATTCCTGAACCAACCATATTTCCAACGACAAGAGCCGTTAATACCCATAAACCTAATTTATTTGAATTTTCCATGGTAAAATGCCCCTACATAAGATGTTGTTTTTCAAAGATGATGTCGAGCTTCCGTACTTAGGATAAGCCTGGAACAAGACTTTGTCAATGAAAAATTTCACCTTGCTAAAGTGGTAGAGGATTAAAATAATACTTGTGCCTAACTGTTTCATTTTTGGGATGCAAATAACAAAAAAGCACACGCTATTGTGTGCTTTTTTGTTGGAAAATAAAGAGTTAATGGTGTTTTTATTGTGTTTCACATACAAAAATCGCAGGGGAAACTTTGAAGGCAGAAAAAATATTAAAGGGTGTGAATTCGAGTGAATTATAGGTTGAAATGGTTCTTTAAGAAGGATTTCAAGGACATTACTCGCTCTATACACGCCTTAACTGTCCTTCAAAAGGGATTTCAAAACTGTGACTTGACTTGTAAAGCGGTTTACCCTTAATGTGGAAACCCCTTAGCAAGTGACCCCTTTTTTACTATTCCTTCCACCAACTATCAAACATTGAAGCAGGCAGCCTTCGTTTATGCTCCGTAATGATGTAGCGCTGTTCAATTTTTTCAGCAACTCCGGTTGCAACGGATTTTCCTTCCAGATAATCATCGAGCTCATCATAGGTAATGCCCAGTTCTGTTTCGTCAGCCTGGCCCGGTTTTTTATCAAGCAAGTCAGCTGTAGGAACCTTTAAATATAGCTGTTCGTCTGCACCAAGCTCTTTTAGCAATTCCTTTCCCTGACGCTTTGTTAAACCGGTTAACGGAAGAATATCCGCTCCGCCATCACCATACTTCGTAAAGAAGCCGGTAACTGCTTCTGCCGCATGATCGGTGCCAATAACAAGAAAGCCTTCCATACCGCCGACTGCATATTGAGCAATCATTCTTACCCTGGCTTTAACATTACCTTTTTGAAAATCGCTTAACGGTTTATCCGTAGTTATGGAATTATATTCTTTTTGAACATCATCCACAGCCTCTTTGATATTAAATGCATACTCACGGTCTGCTCGAATAAAGGCTAATGACCGTTTCGCATCCTCCTCATCCTGTTGGACACCGTAGGGTAAGCGGACAGCAATAAAGGTCGCTTCCTTCCCTTCACTCCGTAACTCCTCTACCGAAAGCTGGGCGAGACGCCCTGCCAGTGTGGAATCCTGCCCGCCGCTAATTCCGAGAACAAAGCCTTTTGCCTTTGCTTTTATTAAATAATTTTTTAAAAAGGCAATCCGTTTTCTAATCTCTTCTTTCGGTTGAATATCAGGATTCACATTTAATTCTTTCATAATCTGCTCTTGTAATGTCATCCACAAAGCCTCCAATCAAAAACCTAGTCAATATATGTAATGTACCACACCATTTATTAAAATTCTAAATTCGAGTACATCCAAATTAAAAATTAATGTTTTTCATTAATTATGCCATAAATGTCGGCTGCAACCTTCTTGATATCTCTCTCTTTATCACGGACGTTCAGGAGAACGACAATCGAAGTTTTATCTTTAAAATAAACATGGAGCGATTCCCAGCCCCCAACAACCCCCCTGCTGTAAACCCGGTCACCCGAATGATAAACTCCCAGACCATAGCTTGATTTTGGTCCCGGTGTTACCATTTCCTTTAAACTTTGGTTTTTTAGGAGCTTACCGTTCATTAATGCTTCATCAAACAGGCATAAATCAAGTGCGGTTGCGTATATATCTCCGCATCCAAAAAGTAAATAAGGATTCAGTTTACTTGAATTGATCAACCGTTCTGCGAGTTTGATATATCCCTTTGAGGTAAATGGGACAATGTTTTCGGGGGTGATAAACCCTGCATTTACCATGGATGACTTATTAAAAATATTCTTTTCGATATATTCATGCAAAGTGGTTCCTGTCACTTTTTCGACTATGTAGCCAAGTACTAAGTAGTTAATATCGTTATAATCCCATTTTGTTCCTGCGGGGAATTTACCGGCTCTCTTTGCCGCTTTCTTGATAATATCCCTCGGCTCCTTGTCCCCTATATGCCAAATCGGCGGCTGAATTCCTGAGGTGTGATTTAACAAATGGACAATTTTTATATTTTTCGGAAGATTTGAGACATATTTTGATACCGGATCTTGAATTGTCAGCTTTCCACTTTCCTGAAGCTGAAGAATACAAACTGCAACGATTGTTTTTGTTATCGAAGCAATTGGAAAGGTCGTGTATTGACTATTTAACGTCCGGTTAAAGATGTCAGAATATCCCACTCCTTCAGAAAAAAACCTCTTGTTATTTTTTACTGCTGCAATACTTCCATTAACATGGTTGGATATCAAATATTCTCTAATCTTCTGCCGAATATGCTCTTCCTTTGAGACAGGTATTACTGAATTTTTTTCATATTGGGCAGAAGCATTATGTAAAGGCTTAAGATATATTTGATTAAAAAGCTCGTCAGAGCTAGTGCTGGAGGAAAGTCCGAAAAAAATAATGGCCATAAACAAATAGAACAGAAGATATTTATATTTCATTTTTAACCCTCATCTTCAAGTATTAGTCCAACAGTTTATTTATGGATTATTATGTATAAAAAGGAAAAATTCCATCCATATCTAATGGTTGGATTTTTTCCTTTTCAAAACAATTTTTTCGTTTATAGAAATAGATTCTGGTAAACTATATGTTTGTAGTGATTTTATAAAAAAGAACGCACTTCGCCATCATCAAGCAAAAAAGAAGAAGAGTTATTCTTTATTGGAGGGATTAATTGTGGAAGCAAGAAAGTGCAATGATTCACTGGTAGTCAGAACAAGCAGGATTTTTCCAAATGATGTAAATAACCATAATACGTTGTTTGGTGGAAAGTTAATGAGTGATATCGACATGACCGCCTCCATTTCCGCGGAAAGGCATTCAAGAACAGAAAATGTTACGGCCTCCATTGACTCTGTTGACTTTTTAAGTCCAATTACACCTAAGGACTCAGTTTGCATTGAAACCTTTGTAACGTGGACAGGCACCACTTCAATGGAAATTTGTGCTAAAGTGATCGCCGAGAATCTTAAAACAGGCGATCGAAAAATCGCTGCTACAGCCTTTTTAACCTTTGTGGCATTAGATAAAGATGGTAAGCCGACAAAAGTTCCAGCAGTTATTCCAGAGACCGAAGAGGAAAAAAAGTTATTTGAAACAGGAAATGAAAGAGCGGAAAAGCGAAAAGAACACAGAAAAGATAGTACGGAGCTTGCAAGTTACTTTACCACATTTAAACCATGGGAATAAGAAAAGGTTCGCCCAAAAAGGCGAACCTTTTCTTATTGTTTAATCATTTAACTTCTGTAGCTCCCTGCGATCCGGTGCCTGTGGCGGTTGCTGCATCCAGCCGCGCTCGACCATGATCGCAAATCCATATTGAATATAACCGTAATTTGTTGGATATGTCCCTCTGAAATTTCTACTGCCTGCTGCAAAATCGTTTTTATTTCTTCATCCTGATTGTGATAGAGAAAGTATTTCAACAGGCAAACCGCTATGCTCTCTTGGATAAAGGTAGCTCATAGTCCTCCCAACTCCGCACTGGAAAGTCTAGCATTGTGTTCAACCATGAACTGCCACCCCCAAAATGCTTTATTAATAGATTTCCAATCGTCGATTTGATTTATTCATCTACCGTGATTTCGAATACCTATTTTACATATGTTTCACTGCGCTTTTGCCACGTCATCACTCCGTCTTCTTCATCAATCTCTATTGTGACATCGACAACCCCATTTTCCGCCATGATTTTTTCTTCCAAACGGTCTTTAATATCATCTGCTGCAGCAACCGTTAACTTTGGATCTACTTCAATTTCCAACTCAACATGCAGGTCCTCTCCCTCTTTAATGACAGTAATTCCTTGGATATCTTTTACATCAGGATCCTCCATTACTAAAGCACCGATTTTGTACTCCATTTCTTCATCCGCTTGACCAATAACTCCTGCAGCATTATCCAAAAAGACCTTCCCTACCACAAAAAACATCATCGCTCCGATTACCATAGAGGCAATTCCTTCTGCACGATGGAATGCAGTAAAATGTGAAATTATAATCGCTATAATGGCCAATAAACCGCCAAAAGTAGCCACCAAATCCTCCATGAACACCAGTTTCGTTGCAGGTTTTGCTCTTCCCAAATTGACTAAGCTTTGAAAAAATACATTCAATCCATTTGCTTCAATTTCAATGTCATGTAATATTTCCTTCATCGCTTTAAAAAGGACAAAGGTTTCAAGAAGGGTGGCTACAGCCAAAACCACTATATTAAGAATAAAACCTTGAGATGGAGACGGATGGATTACATGATGCCAGCCTTCAACAATGGTCTCAAAAGCCATAATGCCGACAATTAAAACGGCACCTAAAAGCACCAAGTTAACCAACCGGCCAAATCCATTTGGAAAACGCTCAGTCGGTGCCTTTTTACTTAAGGCCGAACCGACAAATACGAAAAACTGATTCGCTGCATCCCCAAGACTATGCATGGTTTCGGCAAACATGGCAACATTGCCTGTAAACATAAAGGCAGTTCCTTTAATGATCGCAATAATCGTATTAATAATAGCGGCAAGCATCGCCGATTTATTTCCTCTTTTCAGTAACTGGAAAAGTTCACTCATTCTATCTCCTTTCTTCAATTACACCTTTTATTGCTATTTTTACTATTTTCTAAATGAACCTATTTCATGAATATAATTGCTTTTTCAACCTATTTAAAAGATGTATTTTCCGGAAATGATTAATAATGGTAAAATTAGTAACACAATACAGACAGAGAAATTTTTTTAAAAGGGAGGAATAGAATTGAATTTTGACGAAATCATGAGCAGGCTCGCTGAATTGGGCACGGCCCAAACTAAGAAAACCTTTTTGAATCACGGTGCGAAAGAGCCTTTCTTTGGAGTCAAGGTCGGTGATCTAAAAAAGCTGGTCAAATTCGTAAAGAAGGATCATGACTTAGCATTGAAGCTATTCGCTTCAGGAAATCATGATGCGATGTATTTAGCAGGTCTCTCCGTTAATCCTAAAGCGATGGCGAAGGAAACCCTTCAAGACTGGGTAAAGAAAGCGAATTGGTATTTGCTGGCGGAATATACTGTTGCCGGGGTTGCGGCTGAAAGCATTTATGCCCTTGAACTGGCGCGGGAATGGATGAATTCCGAGGAAGAAATGACGGCCGTATGCGGCTGGAGTACGTATGCAAACTATATATCGATCACGTCTGATGACCAATTAGACCTGGGAGAAATCCTAACGTTGCTACATCAAGTAGAAACAACGATTCATGAAGAACGAAACCGTGTCCGCTATGTCATGAATCTCTTTGTTATTTGTGTCGGGGCTTATGTTACTGCACTTCATGATGAAGCAATAAGAGTAGCAGAACTAATTGGAAAGGTTCATGTCGATGTGGGTAAAACAGCCTGTAAAGTTCCCCTTGCCAGAGACTACATAAAGAAAATAGAACAACGGCAGAAAATTGGCGTAAAAAAGAAAACTTGCATTTGTTAACACTGGCCAACTACATTTCTACGTTAACTGACCGGGAGATTGTCTCCCGGTTCCAATTACATGTTAACGATTCATCATACGTTTTTCAGGATAAGATTCAAGCGGTTTGTCCGCTCATTTTTTTCTTTTTCTGATGCTAAGTCATATTTTTTTAGCAGGTGAAATACTTCGTTTAATAGCTCTTGAGAATGCTCGTTTTTAAAGAAGTTTGTAAACAATGGCTGCATTTCCTCAGGTAAAAAAGCTGCTTGCGATTCATATTTACTCTTGACATCGGCCTGTGAATGATTAAGTTTGCATTCGCTCATGCATTTTCCTCCTTAATTTTACTCTTATTAGAATAACAGAAAACCCATTCCTATTATGAGAATGGGTTTTGTTTTTTAGACTAAATTATTTAATCTCCGTCACTTCCAGAACATCCAAGAGGAACACGAACACCGGGATTCCGACAATGAGTCCCCAAACACCAAAAAAGTGCTCTGAAAAAATTAACACGATAAACGTATAAAACACCGGTAGGTTTGTTTTTGAAGACATTAAATTCGGGTTTAGAATATAGGCTTCAATTCCGTGAACAATCAAAACAGCGATGCCGATATAGAGCACCTTCATCATTCCGCCGATACTATAGGCAATGATACAGAGCGGAATTAACGAAAGAATTACCCCTGCAACCGGAATCAGGCCCAATAAGAATATCATAATGGACAAGCCGCCCAGCTGCGGGAAACCAAGGATCCATAAGGAAATCGTCGTTAATATACAATTGACAACAGCAATTATTAATTGGGCTTCAATTACTTTACCGAAGGTTCTTGCGAATTTTCGGGCAAAAAACTCAACTTCCTCGTAAATCGAAGCCACTTTGCTTGATTTGAATTTCTTTGTAAATTCAATCAAACGCGGTTTTTCCAATAAGAAGAATAAGCTCATCAAAATCGCCAGAAGCACTTGCAAACCAAATTTACTTATATCCGTAAAATATTTGATGATAAACGTAAAACTTTGCTCCAGATAATTGGAAATTTGAATTTTTTCGACGCGGGTAACCAAATAATTCAAAATAAAGTTATCATGCTTCTTCGTATAAAAAACGGTCAGCTGGCTGATTAGTTCCCTAATTTCTCTGGCGATAAGCGGCAAATACATGACCAGGGCGTAGGAAAGTAATCCGACGATCAGGACATAGGAAATCACAACAATCAACTTACGGTTAATGGGTATTTTCCCTTCAATAAACTTAACCAGCCGATCCATTAAAAATGTGAAAATAAACGTAAATAAAATTAAGTTAATCATGTCTTTCATTGCGTATAATACGACCGCAATGAAAATAAAAATTAAAATCCGTTTAAATCCGCTGCTTTGAATTAATTTATTTACCATACGTTATTTTCTAACCTCATTTTTTTGTTCTATTATTACAATGATAAATATTTCACAATATACTTATTATATCAAATTTTTACTTATATGTTATTTCTTAAGCCAGACTAAAGTGAAACTTTTATAACTTTCTACTAAAAATGGATCGGGGGAATTGTGCTATCAATCGCTTTGCACTCATATTGCTGTTTACTTAAATAATCCAAGAGCTTCGGCAATTGGGCAAGCGTTTCTTTCTTCTCATGCATAAGGATCACGATCGGTCCCGGTTTACCTGCCCTCTTTTGTAATTGTGCAATGACACTATCAACAAAGCGGGCATCCCTGTAATACCAATCCTTACTATCAATATTCCAATCCCACATTAAATATCCATTATCAAAGACGGCTTTCTTTTCTTCAGGTGTCAAATCAGGAACACTGCCATATGGTGTTCTGATTAAAACCGAATCTACACCAGTAATTTCTTTTAACGTATTGCGGTCCTGGTTCATTTCACCTAAAACCGAAGCCGGTGTGGCATAAAACAGTTTCGCGTTATGTGTAACCCCATGGAGTCCGACAGTTTCTCCCATTTTGACCATCAGTCTAGCAGAATCCGGATATCTTCTAATATTTCCATCGAGCATAAAGAATGTTGCTTTAAAATGATACTGCTCTAACAGCGCGATGATCTCACCTGAAAAACTTTCGGGGCCATCATCAAATGTTAAATATACAGTTTTGAGGGAAGTATTGGCCGGCTGTGTATTTTGCTCAGATTGACCTGCACCCGGTTCTGACGGTGGTTTCGTACCATCCTCGTTATTTGCGGCAGGTTTTTCCGGTGTTGTTATATTATTCGCAGGATTATTTTCCGGTAGTTTACTAGTCTCTTGATCTGTTTTTTGACGATTCTCTCTATACGCTTCATTTTGTCTCCGGCGAATCAATTCTTTTTCAACCTTAGAACCATTTGCAAGTTGTGCAGCTTTTTCGACCCCTAGATGGTATGACTGATTTGTTTTTTGTTGATTAATAGGTTTATTGCCTGCGGCTTTTGCAAATAAATAATGATTTACAACTATTCCTGCACCCAAGAATCCACCCACAAAAAAGAGAAGAAATATTCCTTTTGCCCATCCTCTTTTAAGTATCCCCATTTTCCAATCCCTCTTTGATGTTATATTTATGTTCTTTTATCCATTATAGACGATTTTTTCCATAAATTGTTTCGAATATATTAAAAATATTACAAATCTATTAAAAAACAATATTGCTAGAATGGAAATAGGGAATTAGGCACAAAAAACCGAACCAACCAATGAAGGAGGTTCGGTTTAATATGAATATTAAACAAAATTCTTTACACTATTATTTCTTCCAAACTTATACGTAGCAATTAAGAAAAATGCCAGCGCAAAGGCAATCAAAATCATAAAATTAAGATACAAGCTCCCCAAATGACTTCCCTGCTGCAATTTAGTGATCGTATCTAACGTCCAGTGCTGCGGCATAAAATCGGCGATCTTTTGAACAGCCTCGGGCATGATTTCTACGGGCCAGAAGCATCCTGCCAGTAAGCATGACGGCGTAGAGACTAAGTTTTGTAAGGCACCTGCCGAACTGGAACTGCTTGCAAACGAAACAATCATTAATGATAACCCCACTGCGACTAACGAAAACATAAATAATACAATGGCCATTTGCCAAAAAGGAACATGCATTTCAATATGAAAAATGTTTGTCATCATGAATATAGTAAATAGGATTTGTGCCAGCATGACAATCATATTAACGGCGATATTTGCTAACACATATTTTCTCGCATTAATTGGAGTGGAGAGTAAACGAAAAAAGGTTCTATTTTCTTTTTCTTTTATAATGATTTCTGCAAAATTACCTGATGACATCAGCATAATCATGATTAAAAAGCCAATCGTTTGATAGGTCATATCTTTGTTTTTAGATGTGTCCGCTAATGATTTAGCGGTAAGCTTGAAATTTGCCTGTTGATACCCTGTGTACATTTTCATAAAGGTAGTCGAATCCCCGTTGGCTGCTTTACTGATGCTGACAATATTATCGAGATAATTATACAAATACGACTTCACGAAGGTTGTTATTTGTGCCCCTTTAATCGATACAATTCGGATGTTACCCGGATTTCCATTTATAATGCTTTCTGAGAAGCCTTGATGAAGCGTAATCGCGCAATCAAGTGTACCTGAAGTAATTTTATCATTGACTTCCGATTCGTTTATTTTCATCACTTGAACATTCTTCAAGCTCTCTAAAAATTGGACCGTATCATTGGCGATCTGCTGATGATCCTCATTGATAATCCCTACCTTAAGTGTCTGCTGTCCCGAACCTCCATAGACAAGGAAGGAGATGAAGATTCCAACTAGCGGCATACCAAAATACATAATGATGTTTCGTTTCTTTCTAAAGGTAACACTTAGGATTTTTTTCATTAACCAAAAAATATCCTTCATCACAGTCCCTCCCGTCTGTTTAACGAAATAATCGCAATCCCTAAAAATAGAGCGGATATCACCAGATTTAAGCTTATTGTCGGAATCGCCGCTGTTAAGTCGTTAGCATAGATGATTTTCGTTATCGCGTTATTCATCCAGGAAAGAGGAGAAAGCTGCGTGATCACGTTCATGATGCCCTTCGGATTTTCGATTTTAAAGTAGGCGCCTCCGAAAAATGAGGATAATTGAATAACAAGCATGACAATCATCCTTGCAGCCTCCCCTGTTTTCGCCATGTAGCTTATTCCTAAACCAAAGCTTACTGCCAGAAACACTTCTGTTAATAACACAAGAAGGACGATTCCAACATGGTCACCCCAATTCGCTTTGAAGGCATAATGACTAAAACCGACAACCACCAATAAACAAAGAGCATTCATCACCAAACAGCCAAGAATTTTCCCGAGAAAAATTTCACCCTTCTTAACCGGTGCCGCTGCCAGCCTTAACGCAGTATTCCTTACTCTTTCCCCGCGAATTAACGTACTTGCATAAACCGCACCATAAAGAGCAATCATTGTCGTCATCGCCATGGCATAATAGTCCATTGAGCCAGGCTGCTTTGCCGCTTGCAACGATCTTTCCTTAATAAAATCGTGCCCGGTTCCGCTTGTCATCGCTGTACTTACTTTTGAGGTATCGACACCGGCTACGGCTGCTGCCACATTATATTTATCGGCAAAGGCTGCCAGCATACCTTGGACAATACTTTCTTCAATACTGTTACGGTCACTGCCATACAGTTTCATACCTATATCGCTAATTTCTACATAAGCCGTATAGTTATTTTCCTTCACTTCCTTTTTTCCATCGATGTTCCCGGATGCCAGTTTAAAATGGACACCTGATTTTCCTGCCTGTTTTGCGAAGGATTGAAAGTAGGAGTTTAACTCGGGCCCTGCTGTATTTTTATATAAAACATGGATATCACCAACAGAAACCTTGCTATCAAAGACGTTCGAAAATGCCGTTCCTAAAATTAACATTAAGACAATCGGAAATGCCAGCATAAAAACGAACGTTCGCACATCGCGAAAGGTTTGTTTAATTTCCTTTAAAGCTATCGTTAATGTGTTCAAAGGTTGGTCCCTCCTTTCCTTTAAAAATTAATCCCGTAAATTTCTTCCCGTAAGCGTTAAAAATACCGTTTCTAAATTTGGTTCTTTTTCTTCCAGTGAACTGATTTCGATATTATGGTTAATTAAATGCTGAACAATTTTGTTTAAATTGTTCACTTCAATATCAGAGTTGATTTTAATAAAGTTTTCTTCAAGCTGAACCGTTTTTACGCCTGTGATTTCCTTGATTAATTCTACATTAATTTTTTCAGCTGTTTTAACCTCTATCCATACATCCTTCGTGTTGGTAATGATGGCAATTAATTGCTCCTTCGTTCCTTCAGCAATCACTTTCCCATGGTCGACAATCGCGATTTTTGTACAAATTTCTTCCACTTCTTCCATGTAGTGACTTGTGTAAATAATCGTACAGCCCATCTCATTTAATTTTCGTACGGATCGCAAAATATAATTCCTTGATTGCGGATCAATTCCCACTGTCGGTTCATCCATAATAATCAGTTTGGGCCTGTGGGCAATCGCACAGGCGATATTTAATCTCCTTTTCATCCCGCCTGAAAAACTCTTTGGATATTCTTTATGTTTGTCACTAAGTCCAACAAACTGTAAGGCTTCATCCACCCGTTCCGTTAATTTTGCGCCGCGTAAACCATACAATCCGGCAAAAAAACGTACATTTTCGGCTGCCGTCAAATCCTCATAAATAGCCAAATCCTGCGGAACAATCCCGATATTCATTTTGGCAAATTTACTGTTTTTCGCAATATTTTTACCAAGAATCGTGATTTCACCGTCATTAATCCGTAATAGTCCTGCAATCATATTGATTGTCGTACTTTTCCCCGCACCATTGGCGCCTAAAAATCCGAATATTTCTCCTTCTGCAATTGATAAGGATATATTGTCAACTGCAATGAAGTCAGCAAATTTCTTCGTTAGGTTTTTCAATTCTAATACATTCATCCTTGATATCACCTCTCGCTCTTTATGTATTTAGTATAAAAAAAAGGATGATTCTGCATAAGTGCAGGAGTTCATCCTTTTCATATGAGAAACTTCATATTTTTTTATTAAACATTTCATCACTGAATCGGGAGCAGCATCGTGACCGAGAATCCCTCTGTGCCGTCCACAATAATCGTTCCATTAATAGAAGCCGTCCGTTCCTCCATGCCAACGATTCCCAGACCTTTTTTGATTTTTTGAACCCCTTTGCCATCATCCTTTATTACCACCTTGACCATGGTATTTAGCACATGTAATTCGATGGAAATAACAGTTGCTTCAGAGTATTTAAGGGCATTGGTCATTGTTTCCGTCAGGTTCTCGTGAATGATTTTCCATTGGATGGGCGTGATACGTTCAATATTCCCTTTGTAGATAAAGGGAGTATGAATAGGATGCCTGGCGGAAAAATCATCAATGAATAATTTCAGGCGGTTGATTCCCATTTGCTCTGTCGGCGGCTTCAAATTTTTCAAGGTAATTCTGATATTTTCAATTCCTACCTTAGAAATGTTGATAGCGTTTTGCAATAGTTCTTGTGCTTTATCTTTGTCCGTATTCATCAGCCGCTTTGATGCTTCCATTTGAATTAACGCCCCTGTCATCGAGTGGCCGATTTTATCATGAAAGACCTGGGCAAGACGATTTCGCTCTTCTAATTTAAACGTATATTCCGACTGTCTGATGAACTCATTGTTTTCATTGAAGCTCTTTGATAATTTCTGCATATCTTTTCTCATAAGGTCTAATTGGTTTTCTTGATAGTGAATTCGGGTGGTAAACTGTACTAGCATCGTATAGATCACAAAACTAAAAACTGCCACAAGACCGTATTGGAAAGCGATTGAGTTATCAATCCATAGGATCGGCAACAGAACCAATACAAACAAAGTTATTTTTTTATCGATATAATAAGCAGAGAATTCGCATAGGCTAAGCGGCAAAAGTAAAAGAAACAAAGTCTGTACTTCAATATAAGTAACCGCTAGTTGAACGATTGATAAAATAAGAACGATTTTTTTTCCGATATCAATTTTCACAATATAAATGGCTACATTAATACAGAGATACAACAGAAATGAAAACACAACCCAAGGGATATTGGTTATTGTGGAATGAATATAAGTTAAGGCAAGGTACACTAATAGGACAAGTTTACAAATGATAATCCAGAATTCCATCCTTCATCCCTCAGTTAGTTCACTTTTCCGGTTAAATAGTAAATCGCAATTTGCGTGCGATGATTAAGTCCTGTTTTCCCTAAAATCGAGGATATATAGTTAGCAATCGTCCCCTCCGAAATAAACAGCTGTTTCGAAATCTCCTTGTTCGAAAGCCCCTTTGCTATTAAGGACATAATATCAAGTTCTCTTTCAGTAAATAGGCTTATATCTACTTTGCTTTCAGGTTTATTTTCGCCTAAATTTGCTTTTATTTTCTCAAGGACAACCTCCTGCATCACGGTGTTGCCGTTAAATACACTTTTAATCGCATCGCGTATTTGTTCAGGATCATTATTTTTCAAAAGATACCCCTTTGCCCCATTTTTGATGGCATCCAGGATATATTCATCATCATCGAAGGTCGTTAAGATCAACGGTTTCGTCTTTGTTTGTTCCGTAATCAGCTTCGTCGCCTCAACACCGTTCATATTCGGCATCCGAACGTCCAGCAGCGCCACGTCAACCTCATGTTTTTTACAAAACGCCAACGCTTCAAGGCCATCATTAACCGTTTCCAACACTTCAAATTCTTCGTATGTATTTAAGATAATCTTCATGCCTTCACGAATAAAGGAATTATCGTCAGCAATGATTACTTTTATTTTCATTAAACTGCATCACATCCTTCAATGGTTGTGTTTGTCTTTACTGCTAGTTACTTCGTTTTAAACTATTCTTGCTCCACCTTATTTAATACCATAAAGTTTGCATTTTTCATAGAAGCTGGTTTTACTGATTTCCAGTAATTTTGCCGCCTCAAGCTTGTTTCCTTGTGTAACCCTTAGTACATTTTGAATCGATTGTTTTTCAGCTTGAGCAACTGTTTCTTTTAATGGCTGAACGGGAAAGACCGAAGGATTATTTGCCGCTTCGAATGTTAATTTTTGATGAAGCGACTGATTTTCTTCATGATCCCGGAGGTAAAGCGGCAGGTGAATCAGCTCAATTGTTTTACCATCCAAAACATTGATGGCTCGTTCTAACACATTCTCAAGCTCACGAATATTCCCCGGCCATAAATGATTCTGAAGTCTTGCGATTACATCCGCCGATAAGTTAATTTCCGTGCGATGGAATTTTCTACTTAGCTTTTTTAACAGATGCTTGCCAATGATTTGGATATCTTCTTTCCGTTTTCGAAGCGGTGGAATTTCTATTTTAATAACATTTAAACGATAATATAAATCTTGGCGGAACTCCCCTTCTTGCACCATTTTTTCTAAATCCCTGTGAGTTGCAGCGATAACCCTGACATCCACCGGTGTGGATTTTTGTCCGCCGATTCGCTGAACTTCTTTTTCCTGCAGGATTCTTAGGAGCTTACTTTGCATCGAAAGGGGCATATCCCCTATTTCATCAAGAAAAATCGTACCGAAGTTGGCATTTTGAAATTGCCCCTTTTTGCCGCCTTTTTTAGCACCTGTAAAAGCCCCCTCCTCATAACCGAATAATTCTGATTCCAATAAATGCTCCGGAATGGAGGCGCAATTAATCGGGACAAACGGGAATGCTGCTCGAGTGCTACTGGAGTGGATCGCATGGGCAAATAACTCCTTGCCGGTCCCGGATTCCCCCAATAATAACACTGAAGATTGACTTCCTGAAACTCTTTCTGCCAGTTTTTTTGAAGCCGAAAATGCTTGGCTGTTACCAATTAAATCGTTAAAGCTGTACTTACTTTTCAGCTCTTTTTCGAACCTGTTTTTGTAATATTTAAGTTCTTCTACAAGTGCTTGAATTTTTGTCTGATAATGCCACCATTCCTCGGGATTACGAAACATCACAGTTCCGACGGCACCAACCAGTTCTCCATCTACAATAAGCGGAAAACGGTTGGCAATCATGTCACTCCCATTTATCGATTGGACAGCGGCCAGATCGGCATGACCTGTTTGAGCAACGATATGCATGCGCGTGTTCTCAATGACATCCTGAACATGCTTCCCAATCGCCGATTCGGCCGTTGTTCCGATAAACTCACAATAGCCTGAATTGATATATTGAATGATTCCTTTGCGATCAACTAAAACAATCCGTTCTGCTGCTAGATTAATAATTTCTTCGAGCCAGTGGTAGGGAATATGAGCAAGTCCTTTCATCGAAATTCTCCCCTTTACGTCTTGATAACTCTATTATAACAAAAGTTTAATCGGTGGTCTGAAACTTCCAAAAATTGAAAAAGAACCCATAAAGGGTTCATATCTAATTTTATTGAACTGTATAACCTCCATCAAGAACAACTGCCTGCCCGGTGACTCCCCTTGCTTTATCACTGGCTAAAAAGACAGCGTAATCTGCAATTTCCTCAACCGAGAGCAGTCGTTTTTGCGGAACAAGCGGGAAGAGAACTTCTTCAATCACGCTGTCGAGCCCGACATTTCTCGTTGCGGCCAAATCTTTCAACTGATTTCTAACAAGGGGAGTATCCACATATCCGGGGCACAATGCATTTACGGTTATTCCATGCTCCGCCCCTTCCAATGCCGCTACTTTCGTTAAGCCTATGACACCGTGTTTTGCACTATTGTATGCTGCCTTTCCGGCAAATCCGACCAGTCCATTGATGGAGGCCATGTTAATGATTCTTCCAAATCCTTGCTTTTTCATAATTGGGAAGACGTTTTTAATCCCAATAAAAGGTGCAGTCAGCATTACATTGATTAATAACTTAAATTTTTCTGTTGGAAATTCTTCAATTGCCGATATATATTGCAGACCTGCATTGTTTACCAAAATATCTACACGGTCAAAAGTTTGATAGGCCTTTTCAATACTCCTTTTAAAGGCCTCCTCATCCGTAACATCACACGGGGCGGCTAATGCTTGAAAACCTTGCTCTGTTAACTCAGCTGCCACCTTTTCAGTTGCCACCTTATTCAAATCCGAAATGACAACCTTGGCCCCTTCCTTTCCAAAGGTTTTGGCAACTTCAAGCCCGATTCCACTTGCTGAACCTGTAATAAAGGCTGTTTTTCCTTCTAAAAGCTTTCCCATAGATGATTCACTCCCCGATACACAATAGTAGTTATTGGTGCTTTGACATAAGTTTTGGACTGACAGTAAATGAAGCCTCTGTTTTTTCTTGAACTTCCTTTATCGTCACACCCTCCTGCAATTCTATTAAAATCATTCCTTCCTCATTAAAATCAAATACGGCCATATCAGTTATTAACCTGTTGACAACGTTTTTTCCTGTCAAAGGCAGATCACATTCATGCTTTACTTTTGATTCGCCATGCTTATTCACATGCTCCATGATAACAACAACCCGTTTAGCCCCATTAACAAGGTCCATGGCACCGCCCATCCCTTTAATCATCTTGCCGGGTATCATCCAATTGGCCAGATCACCTCTTTCGGACACCTCCATGCCTCCAAGGATCGCTAAATCAATATGTCCTCCGCGAATCATCGCAAACGATTCAGCGCTATCAAAATAGGATGAACCAGGAACAGCTGTTACCGTTTCTTTTCCGGCATTGATTAAATCCGGATCAACTTCATCTTCAAAAGGATATGGACCAATCCCCAGCAATCCATTTTCCGATTGAAGCAATACACTGTAATCTGAGGGAATTTCATTCGCTATAAGTGTGGGCATTCCAATCCCTAAATTCACATTCATACCATCTTCAATTTCTAAAACTGCCCGCTTAATAATTTTTTGTCGTCCATCCATTGGAAAAATCTCCTCTCTATACTTGAGTCACTTTCCTTCGTTCGATTCGCTTTTCGTAATTTTCTCCTTTTAGAACTCTTTGTACATAGATGCTTGGAGTATGGATTTGGTCAGGATGAAGTTCACCTGCTTCCACTATTTCTTCCACCTCTGCAATCGTAATTTTTCCCGCCATCGCTGCAAGCGGATTAAAATTCCGTGCTGTTTTCTGATACACCAAATTTCCTAAGGGATCTGCTTTCCAAGCCTTTACTAATGCAAAATCTCCAACGATCCCTTTTTCAAGAATATAGGTTTTTCCATCAAACTCTTTATGTTCTTTCCCTTCGGCAATTGGTGTTCCCACACCTGTTGCCGTATAAAAACCAGGAATCCCTGCACCTCCCGCCCGGATTCGTTCGGCAAGTGTTCCTTGAGGGACAAGCTCTACCTCTAACTCTCCGCTTAAAAATTGCCGTTCAAAAATCTTGTTCTCCCCCACATAAGAGGAAATCATTTTCTTAATCTGTTTATTCGCTAATAAAAGCCCGAGTCCCCAATCATCCACACCACAGTTATTGCTGACAATGGTCAAGTCTTTTACTCCTTTTTCCCGTAAAGCGAGAATGGCCTTCTCAGGTATCCCGCAAAGACCAAACCCCCCGACAATGATGGTCGCACCGTCATAAATATCTTGAATAGTGGCCTCAAAGGACTCGGTGATTTTTCCTTTTTTCATTTTACAATCTCCTTTCTATTCATCTATCAATTAGTTAAAAAGGTTACTAGCCAATTAAGGACTAACAACCTTATAAAATACATGCTTATACAATACCAGTTAAAGAATAAAGGGCAATAATGAAGAAAACTGCAAGTGTTTTTATAATTGTTATGGCAAAAATATCACGGTATGATTGCCGATGTGTGAGTCCGGTTACAGCAAGCAATGTAATCACAGCACCATTGTGTGGAAGCGTATCCATTCCACCGGACGCCATTGCCACTACACGGTGCATTACTTCCGGTGGAATGTGGGCCGCGGCAATTGCCTGGTTGTATTTATCAGCCATTGCACTTAAGGCAATTCCCATACCGCCGGATGCTGAACCTGTAATCCCTGCTAGCGTAGAGGTCGTTACCGCACCATTTACTAGTGGGTTTGTAAAAGTATGAGAGATTCCACCACTTATCGCTGAGAAGCCTGGTAAAGCCGCGATGATTCCGCCAAAGCCATACTCAGCTCCGGTATTCATCGTAGCAAGCAGTGAACCACCGATACTGGCATTTAAACCCTCTTTAAAATTTTGAGTAACCCGTTTCCAGTCATAAGCAAAAGTGGCCACAATTCCTACGACTAAAGCCATTTCAACTGCCCAGATCGCAGCAACTGCAGCAGTATCGACTACACCAAAAGCTTTTAAGCCTATTTTTGAAAAATCAAAGCCATTTGGATACCATTTAGGAATGTATGTGACAAAAACCTTATTCATTACTCCCACAAGAACAAGAGGCACAAAAGCCAATAGTTGGCGGGCTACAGATTGTTCAACTGAGAAGTTTGCAACAGGCTCTCCATTATTATTAAGATTTGCCTCTTCAACAGCTGCAGCATTTTCTGTACCGAAGCCAAAATAGCCTTCACCTTCTTTTGCTGCCTTTCTCCTTCTAGATTCCAAGTATAGTAGGCCAACAACAAAAATAAATAAGCCGCCGATGATCCCCAATACCGGTGCCGCATAAATATTGGTTTTAAAGAAAGCAATCGGTATAACGTTTTGAATTTGCGGAGTACCCGGAAGGGCATCCATTGTAAAAGAAAATGCACCTAATGCAATGGTTCCTGGAATCAAGCGTTTTGGAATATTCGCTTCCCTGAACAAATGCGCTGCAAATGGAAATACCGCGAAAACCACAACGAACAAGCTCACACCGCTGTAGGTTAAGATGGCGCCTAACAGGACGATTGTCAGAATTGCTCGTTTAGCTCCAATTACTTTAACAATTGTTTTAGCAATCGATTCTGCAAGGCCGGACATTTCAACAACCTTACCGAAAATAGCACCTAATAAAAAGACAGGAAAATAATTTTTAATAAATCCGACCATCTTTTCCATAAAGACACCTGAAAAGAACGGCAAAACATAGCTTGGCTCTGTCAATAAAACAGCAAAAAGGGCACAGATTGGAGCAAATAAAATAACAGAAAAGCCGCGATAGGCAACAAACATTAATAACCCTAGTGCCAAAAGGATGATAATTAAATCCATATAAATCCCCCTTGTTCAATTATTACTTCGATACAAAAAGAAAGCGATTACAAAATTATATTTACACCTCCTTTATTAAAATTCCCCTTACATAATTGTAGGTTGCAAGTTCCATACCAAAGTAACTTGATATTCCAAATTATTAGAAAATGATGAATAAAAACCAACTTTGGGTGTGTTTAAAGAAACGAAATGGCTTTAATTCAGATAAGTGTTTTCCGTTTTTTCGGAAATTTCACAATGTATATATTCCGAAAAACAGGAAAATTCCGCTTTTAAGGAATTCGTTTAAATATAACCATCATTGTAAAGCGCTTTGCACCCCGATAAATCATCTATCGAGGTGCGGCAGCGTTTTTTAATTTGTGAAATTGTTCACCTTTTGTACATTTCATTTGAGAGTATTTGGCAATATGATGAAAGTATAGATTATCTTTGAAAGTGAGTTAGGCCAATGAGTAAAGAGATAAGATTACAAGTTATTACAAAACTAATCTCTGAAAACGAGATTAAAACACAAGAAGAGCTAAGTCAAATGCTTTCAAATAATGGGCTGCATGTAACACAGGCAACAATCTCAAGAGACATCCGGGCATTAAAACTCATAAAAGTACCGTCAAAGGATGGCTGTCTCAAGTATAGCTTTGAAATGGAAAATAGCTTTATCATTTTGGAAAAACTGGAGCACAAGGTCAAGGATGCACTGGTTAGTTTGGAAGTCATCAACTACTTCGTGATGATGAAAACACTGCCCGGACATGCCCATTCATTTGGCGCGCTGCTGGATTCTTTGGAGCTTGAAGGCAAGGCAGGAACCATTTGCGGGAATGACACCTGCTTAATCATTTGCCGATCCCATCAAGCGGCACTCAGTATCAAACAACAAATTGAAAACTATCAAAGATAGATGATTATAACTCTTTGTAAGGGAGAGATCATATGCTTCATTCCAATGTAGTTAAAATGGATGTGATTTCAGATTTAAACCAGTTTGATATTTTTTCTTGCCTTCCAATAAAAACAGTGCAAAAATATCTTCCTTTTATTTATTATCGCACCTACAAGAAAAACCAACGGCTCTTTATGGAAGGAGACCCAAGAGATAAAATCTTCTTTTTGCTAGACGGGTATGTGATGTATGAGAGCGGCAGCGAAGAAGGCAGTATGCTCTACCTGGACTTTGTTAAAAATAATCAAATGTTTCCCTATGGGGGCCTATTTACCGATGATGTATACCACAATACGGCCATCGCCGTGACAGATATCCATGTTTATTTCATCCAAACTCACGTGCTGGAGGATTTGCTGAAAACAAATTCTAAGTCCTTAATGTATGTGATCTCAAAGCTTTCCGATATTCTCAGCCTCCATCAAAAACGCGTACAAAAAATCCTTATCCCTTGTGCCCAGGAACGAGTTTTACATTCCCTGCAATTTTTGATGGATGATCTTGGTGAACAGGACGGCGACGATATTACCATCCCATGTCCACTTACCGCCTCCAATATCTCAAAACTATCCGGGACAACGCGGGAAACCGTCAGTTTAATCATGAACCAATTAAAACGGGAACAGGTTATCTCTGTAACCTCCAAAATCATCAAAATTCACAAACCGGATTATTTTAAAGAAATTGGTTAATAAAATTACATAAAACCATTCTGCAAAAAGACCGTTGATAGATTCATATCAATGGTCTTTTTATGACGCTTACTATCGGAATTTTCACAATTATAGAACTTTATAACCCTATTTTTAAATCTATTCAATGATTATTCACATGGTCCTGAAACGAAGTCTCGAATTAAATAAAAAAACTCAATAAATATACATGAACCCTTATGTAACGGACAAAAAAACGTAATGATTTTAACATTTTGTTTGTTATGGACATTACAAAATGAACCGCTTACATGGCGTAAGATAAGGGTGTAGCAAGGAGATACAAAAAAAGGAGGAAGAGAGATGAGCAGTATAACAGAGATCGTTTCGACGCCCGAGATCCAAAAAAACAGAATGCATCCGATCAATGTTACATCGGAAATTGGTACGTTAAAAACCGTTCTACTCAAACGCCCTGGGAAAGAAGTAGAAAATCTCGTACCGGAGTATCTTCAAAGACTATTATTTGATGATATCCCGTATTTACCGGTTATACAGCGGGAGCATGATTATTTTGCCGAGACATTAAAAAATAGAGGCATAGAAGTTTTATACCTAGAAAAATTGGTTGTTGAAACATTAAGTAATCAAGAATTACGAAAACAATTTATCGATGATATTTTACGAGAAAGCCAAGCAAATGTTAATGGAGCAGCGAAAGTATTGAAGGAATACCTCCTTTCCTTCCCTACTTCAGCAATGGTTGAAAAAATAATGAGCGGTGTACTTAAAAGAGAAATTGAAAAGAGTAAAAAAACACACCTTTACGAGTTTATGGAAGATCATTATCCATTTTATTTAGATCCAATGCCAAACCTCTATTTTACCCGTGACCCGGCTGCAAGTATTGGAAACGGGATCTCGATTAATAAAATGCGGGAACCCGCACGGCAGCGGGAGTCCTTATTTATGGAATATATCATAAACTATCACCCTCGCTTTGCTGGACACGATGTTCCTGTCTGGCTGGACCGAAGCTTTTCCTTCTCGATTGAAGGGGGAGATGAACTGATTCTTAGTAAGGAAGTCGTGGCCATCGGCGTTTCCGAACGTACCTCTGCTAAAGCAATCGAAAGGCTGGCCCTTAATTTATTTAAAAGACAGGATTCGACTAAGAAAGTGGTTGCCGTCGAGATACCTAAATGCCGTGCCTTTATGCACCTTGATACGGTATTTACGATGGTCGATCATGATAAATTTACGATTCATCCGGCTATTCAAGGTCCACAGGGCAATATGAATGTCTATATTTTGGAAAAAAGTCCTGAAGCGGAAATTGCCACAATCTCACATCGGTCTAATCTGCAGGAAGCATTAAAAGAAGTATTAGGCCTAAGTGAACTAGTGTTAATACCTTGTGGAGGCGGCGATGAAATAGCCTCTTCGCGTGAACAATGGAATGATGGTTCCAATACCTTAGCGATTGCCCCGGGAGTAGTCGTTACGTATGATCGAAACTATATTTCTAATGATTTACTGCGCCAGCATGGAATGGAAGTGATTGAGATTACCAGCTCGGAATTATCCCGCGGCCGTGGGGGTCCACGTTGCATGAGCATGCCAATCGTTCGTGAAGACATCATTAACTAATTTTACATAAAGGAGAGAGATTACGATGTTAACAACCATTTCAAAATTTAATGGAAGAAGCTTTTTAGCAGAAAAGGATTTTTCAAAAGAAGAATTTATGTATCTGATCGATTTAGCCTTTCAATTAAAGGATGAAAAAAAACACGGTATTCCTCACCGCTATCTTGAAGGAAAAAACATTGCCCTGCTTTTTGAAAAACCTTCAACACGCACTCGCTGTGCTTTTACTGTCGCCTGTACTGATTTAGGAGCACATCCTGAATATTTAGGTAAGGATGACATCCAGCTGGGGAAAAAGGAATCGATTGAAGACACAGCCAAAGTTTTAGGCCGGATGTTTGACGGAATCGAATTCCGCGGCTTTGAGCATAAAAAAGTGGAAATGCTGGCTGAACATTCGGGCGTACCCGTTTGGAATGGTTTGACCGATTTATGGCATCCAACCCAAACACTCGCTGACTTTTTAACCGTAAAGGAAAACTTTGGCCGCCTTGAAGGAATTACATTCGTATATGTCGGGGATGGGCGGAACAATGTCGCCAACAGCCTGCTGGTAGGCGGTGCCCTTGTCGGTATGGACGTTCGCATCTGTTCACCGGAATCCTTATTCCCTGCAGCAGAAATCGTTGAACTGGCTCAGGAATTAGCAAAACAATCAGGTGGGCGCGTGACAATCACAAGCAATGTAGATGAAGGGGTTGCCGGAGCAGACGTCATCTACACAGATGTATGGGTTTCCATGGGGGAAGAAGACAAGTTTGAGGAAAGAATTGAGCTACTTTCTCCCTATCATGTCAAAATGGAGATGCTTGAAAAAACAGGTAATGAAAATGTCATTTTCCTCCATTGCCTCCCTGCTTTCCATGACCGGGAAACTAGCTATGGAAAAGACATTTATACAAAACATGGTCTTGCAGAAATGGAAGTAACGGATGAGGTATTCCGCAGCAAGCATTCCAAGGTATTTGATCAGGCTGAAAACAGAATGCACACCATCAAAGCGGTTATGGCGGCTACACTGGGTAATCTTGTATAAAAATCACACAGGAGAAGGGATTTATTCTCCCTTCTCCGTTTATTTCTTACCAATCAAAAATGAAGGAGTGGAATCAAAATGGCTAATGGAAAGAAGCTGGGACAGTTTTCATTAATCGCCATCGTAGTTGGCTCGATGATCGGAGGCGGCGCATTTAACCTTGCAACCGATATGGCCGGCGGTGCTTCAGCAGGGGCAATCATCATTGGTTGGGTGATTACCGGTATTGGAATGATTGCCCTGGGACTTTGTTTTCAAAATCTAACAGATAAACGTCCGGACCTTGACGGGGGAATCTTCAGTTATGCATCAGAAGGTTTTGGGAAATTCATGGGCTTTAACAGTGCATGGGGCTACTGGTTCTCAGCCTGGCTCGGAAATGTAGCCTACGCCACCTTATTATTTTCATCGATCGGCTATTTCCTCCCTGTATTTAAAGGCGGACAAAATGTTGCCTCTATCATCGGGGCAAGCCTTCTTCTATGGCTGGTGCATTCCTTAATCCTGCGTGGCGTCCAGTCGGCGGCATTAGTAAATCTGATTACCACCATAGCAAAATTAGTACCGGTGTTCTTATTTTTAATCATCGCCATTTTTGCCTTTCATTTTAAAACATTTACTGCAGGTTTTTGGGGAACAAATAGTGCTTTCCACTTTAGTGATGTGATGGGGCAGGTAAAAAGTACGATGCTTGTTACGCTATGGGTATTTATCGGCATCGAAGGCGCAGTAGTTTTATCAAGTCGTGCACAAAATAAAAAAGATGTTGGGAAAGCAACGATAATCGGACTACTTGGAACGCTAGTTATTTATATCCTTATTTCAATAATGAGTTTGGGTGTGATGAGCAGATCGCAAGTGGCGCATTTAGATCACCCTTCTATGGCATTTGTTTTTGAAAGTATTGTTGGTAAATGGGGAGCAACGGTTATCAATATTGGCTTAATTATCTCGGTTCTCGGAGCCTGGTTAGGATGGACATTGCTGGCATCGGAAATTCCATTTCTGGCGGCCAAAAGCAAGCTGTTTCCAAAATGGTTTGCCAAAGAAAACAAAAATGGTGCTCCAATCAATTCCTTATGGATCACGAACGGATTCATCCAACTATTCCTATTGACCTTCTTATTCACTGATAAGGCCTATAACTTTGCCTTTTCGTTAGCCTCATCAGCGATTTTAATCCCTTATGCATTTTCTGCCTTTTATCAGCTTAAATACTCACTGGCAACCAAACAATCAGATCGAACGAAAAATATTATGATCGGTGTAGTAGCCAGCATTTATAGTATCTGGATGATTTATGCAGCCGGAGTCAGTTATCTATTATTAACGATGATCTTATATGTTCCCGGAGTCTTGGTGTTTAGAAGCGTTCAAAAAGAAGCCAAATTACAATCTATCTTTACGAAAGGCGAGCTGGCAACAGCAATTGTTTTTGCATTATTTGCAGTTCTTGCCATTTATGAATTAGTAAATGGAACTTTGAGTATTTGATTTTATAATTGGAAATTCAACAATATTGGAGGTTTTTACGATGATGAGAAAAAAAGCAGTGATTGCTTTAGGCGGCAATGCCATTCAATCAGGTGATGGAACTGCAGAAGCGCAGCAAAAGGCTATTGAAAATACAGCAAAACAGCTGGTCGATTTTATCGAAAACGGAATAGATATCATTATATCTCACGGTAATGGCCCGCAGGTCGGAAACATCTTATTACAACAAAAAGCAGCTGATTCTGTAAAAAATCCAGCGATGCCGCTTGATACCTGCGGTGCTATGAGTCAGGGAATGATCGGGTACTGGATGCAGAATGCAATGGACAAGGCAATTAAAGAGCGGGGCATGGTGAAAAATATTGTGACGGTTGTCACCCGCGTTGTCGTAGATAAAAATGACCCTGCTTTTACTAATCCTACCAAGCCAATCGGACCTTTTTACAGTGAAAAAGAGGCTCGAAAAATAATGGAAGAAACTAGTTCGTTTTTTAAAGAAGATGCAGGCCGCGGCTGGAGACGGGTTGTAGCTTCACCTAAACCAGTCAGTATTAAAGAGTATTCGATTATTAATTCGCTAGTCGAGCAAGGTACTATTGTCATCTCTGTCGGCGGCGGTGGAATCCCGGTAATTGAAACAGAAAATGGCTTAGTTGGAGTTGAAGCCGTAATCGATAAAGATTTCGCTTCCCAAAAGCTTGCTGAATTAGTCGATGCTGATGCATTAATTATCCTTACTGCAGTTGACAATGTATACATTGACTATAACAAACCCACACAACGGAAGTTAGAAGATATCAGTGTAGGAGAATTAAAAGCATTTATCGAATCCGGCCACTTTGCCGCTGGCAGCATGCTTCCGAAAGTCGAAGCAGCGATCCATTTCGCTGAAACGAGCCCCGTGCGCAAAACAATTATCACCTCATTAAACCAGGCTTTTAACGCGATTGAGGGAAAAGCCGGGACGGTTGTATCCATGCATGGTGCTCCGGTTACGGTGTAACATTTATTTTAATAGGACCATGAGTATCTAAAAAGGGCTTACCTGTGTAGGTCCTTTTTATGTTAATCCAAGAGGTTTTTCAAGAGAATTGTAGTTATTCTTTTAAATGAAGATAAATAGTTCCTCGGCTAACATTTGCCCTGTCGGATATATAGCAGAAACATAATACTTACAATTGTTAAATGAACGCAATTTGTTTATTAGTAAACAAATAAACGAAAATTGTTAATTATCTTTTAGAAAGTTTGGTGGACCTTAAAATATCTAAAGTGGATAGAAGAATAGCCAAGAGCCAAGAAGCTATAAAAAAAGCTGTGATTGAACTGATGTCTGAAAAAAGTTTTGATGACATTACAATCCAATTGGGCAAGTATTGTTAGTTACTGGTGGTGAAGGTTGGTATCAAGAAGAAGGAAAACCAGCTCAATTACTCAAAACGGGTGATGTGGCGAATATTCCGCCGAATGTGAAACATTGGCATGGTGCGACAAAAGACAGTTGGTTTGTACACTTAGCAATTACACCAGGACAAACGGATTGGTTTGAACCTGTCGATGATGAATGGTTTAATAAATTATAATTTGAAACTACTATATCATCACAAAAGGATGAAATAATTGCGATTTCATCCTTTAAATTATTCTCCATTCTGCAAATGATGGAATCCGGAGGAACCATGCTTTTCGAAGACGCTTGGTGAGCAATGAAAAGGCTCATGCGGTCTATGGAAAAAAACTTTGAATCCATTTAAAAGAAGAAAACAATCTATTAAACTTAATTTTGTACTGCCCTTTCCACCCCTTTAGTCTTTGATACAATTGAATCAATTGACAAAAAGCGGCTGCCGTTTAAAACGTGGTAAAGGGCGATAATCATTAATGATAGTTCTAGTTCATATCCAGTCATCTTCCCGTTACCTGTAAGACCAGCTGGTAATTTTACAAATAAAATGGCTCCAGCCAATATTAACACAAAAAAGGACGAAACAATTCTTGTACCCAATCCCAATATGATTGCGATTCCACCCACCAATTCGATGCTTGCAACTACATATGCCATGAAACTAGGTATTCCTAAACTATGGAACCAAACTCCAATATTATCAATACCACCTTGGAATTTTGACAAACCATGTACAAAGAAAGTAATACCTAATACAACCCTTAATAGTAATGAACCAATTTCTTGATTTTTCCGCATTTTTTTTCTCCTTTCAAAATTAACACTATAAAATGTAGTGTAAAAATATATAAAAATTCTAGACATGCTATTTCTAGAATCTCTTCTAATAAAAGTAAATCAAAAAACAATTAGGTCAGTATAAAAACATTATTAAATAATTTAAAAACAAATAATTTTTGACTTACACCAATTATTTAATTACACTACACATTGTAGTGTTATAATTTATATCCGTCAAGGAAAAAGGACAACTTAACATTTATCACAAAAATTCCTGAGGGGAGTCCAAATTCTTGTATTATTTGTTTATTATCTTTGTGATTATAATCGACCAACTATCCAAATATTGGATTCGTACTCATCTAAAATTAGAAAGTTCCATGGAAGTCTGGAAAGGTGTTCTGAATCTTACCAACTATGAAAATAGTGGAGCGGCATTTAGTTCCTTTCAAGGGTACGGACGCTTCTTTGTTCCAATTGCTTTTTTAACCGTTATCATCGTCTTAAAACATCGCAGCGGTATAAAAAATAAGCGGCTTATAATGGATTTAGGCACTGGCCTTTTAATTGGAGGGGCAATCGGAAATATGATGGATCGGATTTTGTATAATCAGGTTACGGACTTTATCAGCTTTCATTTCAGCAATGGTATTCTTAACTTTGCAGATTACGCCATTCAATTTGGTATCATTTTTCTATTATTAGACTTGGCCATTAACTACTTTTTAAATAGAAAAACAAAAGATACCTTATAAAGAAACTTAGCGGGTCGTCCGTCCTTACGACTTCCCGCAACAGTTTAAATAATCAATTCTATAAGGCTTTATTTGTCTACATTCATATCATAGTTACACAATAATCATTAAAATGATTGACAAAATCATGACATTAACCGAAATAATAATCGATTTTATTTGTAATTTAAAAGGCAATGTATAATATGGTTCAATTAATTGTTTAAGCCTGTAATCGATAGTCCCATCCGCAAAAGGTACAAGTAAGGAATTAGTTTTATAATCTAAGTGAGTATTTATCAACTTTAACAAGGCACTACCTAATCCGAGTTCAGAACCCATTCGTGTAATCGCATATTCATCTGCCACTAGTTCAATAATAATTTTAAAATTTTTATAAGCCCATTTGGTAAGAGGAATATACCACATAACTTCATAGATCATCTTCAAAACAAAGATTTTTAAGGTATCATGATATTTTTGGTGGGCAGTCTCATGGTAAATAACAGCTTCTAGCTCGGTTTTGTCTAGCATCTTAATTAAATTCGTAGAAAGGAGTATAAATGGATTTCGGAGCCCAAAAGTAAGAGCAATCAGTTCATTACTATTAATGACAATAATATCCCTTCCACTCCTATTAAATCTTTGATTCATTTCAATTGTTTTTTCTCTATTGGTTAGATGACCAATTTTTTTCTTCAATCTATTTGTATTTACCACTTGCTGTATGATCTTTTTACATAAAACCAATATTGAAAAGACTACATAGGTATTAACTAGTAATAAAACTACGTAATATTCAACTGTACCCTTTTTAAATATCCTAATACAAAACTGAAAGATATTATCAAAGAATGTTGGACCAAACAAAATATTGGCAAGATACAATCCCAATTGAATACATAAAACCATTCCAAAACAAAGACCTACACCTAAAACAAAAAATGACTTATTTCTCCACAACATTACTTATTACCCTTTTTTAATTGTTCAAGTTTTTGCTCAAGTTTATCGAGCAAGTTTGGATTAACATCTTCCAAGGAATCAAGCATGTGATTTACTATCATCTCACCAAATTCATCTAAAAGGTTTTCAGTAAGCTTCTTTGACTGTTCATCAATAAATTCCGTTTTTGTTTTAATTGGTTTATAAAGCGAAGTTCTTCTTTCGACTCTCTTTTCGAGTATCTTTTTTTCTACTAGTCGATTCATTACTGTCATGACAGTATTAAAATTAATGGATCTTTCTTTTTCGATTAACTGTTGAACCTCTTTGATGCTCTTTTCATTTCCATTCCATAAAATATCCATAATCTTCGCTTCTAGCGGTCCAAAAAAACGATTCAAACCAACCTTATCGTAACGGAAGTTTTTAATGCTCATAATTACACCTCCATTACATATTGTAGTGCAAAAAGACAAGACTGAAAATAGTTGTAAAACAAAATTTAAAGTTTTTAAAATAAATGTAAAGCTTAAGGCTAACTAAAACGGCATGTTGGTTCCATTATTATAAATGAAAAAAAATGACACTACAGGAACCAATAATAAGAACGTCATTCATCAATCCTTATTTCTTCAAATTCTCTGTATGTAGGGATAACAGAGAGTACAGCACAAATAATAACATTTTCAAGCATATTATAAGGAGAGTTAAAAATAAGAACAAATATACTGATAAAAGTGAAGCTGAAAATATAATCCCTTAAATGGGCATGATGATGATAATTACTAAATACGCTTTTTCTTCATCCATTATTTTTCCCCTCCATATTCGATTCCATTGTAGTTAGGAATATGGTTAAAAAGAAACAGGAAAATAGTTAATGAATTGTTAAGTTATTGTAAATGGAATCTTTTAGAATTGTTTTATGTTCATTTACGGAATCGATTGTAAGAATAATGGACTTGTGGTAAAACAGTTTACGAACCCTTACTTTAAATTCACTTTCAAGAATGTCGTGCTTAGTAGATTTTTATATAACAAAATAAAATATGAACTGGACCAGGTTATATGTAATGGTGACGACATAACGGAGGTCATACTAGAACTAGATAAAACCAGGACGCCATTACAGGCGTCCTTAATGTCAGAGGATTTTTTCACTATATAGACGCTATGATTACAACATACTGGATTGAACAAACGTTAATTTCGTGTTTTATTTTATTTTCCGTTTAGATTAAATGAGGAGTTTTGAGGGTCTTCCCTAAAAACAAGATGTAATAAATGATGGAAAGGTTTCGATTTAATGTTTATTTCGATCAGCTAAATATTTAGCGTACAGAATCGTATTTTTAACTACGTCTAATTCAACATTATATATATTAGGTGGACCAGGTCTCCAATTTACTTCAAAAAGCCATAGTTTTTGGTTTTCATCAATTCCGACATCAATTCCTAATTCATCCAATTCATTATTATATAAAGAATCAAAATGATTTGAAAAGCTTATCGCAAACTGTTCAAGATACCTTTGAATATCATACCAGGAGTCACCAAACTCTGTTTTTAAAAAAATATCAAGGTAAGTACTATAACCGCCACTACCCATATTAGATGTTATGGTCCCCAACCTACCTATCCTTGGATAAATAGATGTAATAACCCATTTTCCTTCTCCATTTTTTTGTACATGCAATCGGAAATCAAAAACATGACCAGATTTTGTTTGACTATTTATAAACTGTTGAACTAAGTAATCTTGTCCTTGTATTTTATGGGATATCAAGTCTAGCAATTGTTTTTCATTAATAGAAGATATTAATTCTGCTTCATTAATTTTGTATTGATTAAATCCATATTTTTCGATATAAACAACGCCGCCACCTTGATGTCCAGACGACGGTTTGATTATAACTTTTTTATAAAGTTTGATCATATTTAAAAAAATCTGAACGTCAGTTAATTTATAAAAAGGAATAAGATATTGTTTGAATTTTTTTGCCTTTATAATTCTGTTATATACACTTAATTTGTCCCCAATAGAATGACTTGTAAACGGAATCCTCTCGAACAAATAATCTACGATTTGTTCAGCTTTATTACCTACAGGATAACTCGCATTATAAATGACATCAGGAAAAGGAAATTCCTTTTCTATCCACTGTCCATTTTCATAGACTTTCCCTAAAATTCTTTGTTGTTTTATATTTACCCTACTTGGGGTAAAGTAAAAAAAGTTTAACCCTTCAGCTTTTGCTACAACGGCATAAGCATATGCTTTCTTTACATTATTTGGATCAGCACGATGATGGAGCATGCCAATTAGCGTCATAATACTTCACTCCCCCTCTCCAAATTCTTTTCCCAATATTTTTTGTTCAATCATTAAAAGTTTGTTTTAGGTTTGTTTCTCTTAATTTCTTCTAATTTATAAAAATTACGTTTTATTTTTAGATAATCGTCATGATTTTTCACCCCCAATTTTTAAATTGGGTCAAGGTCGAAACGTATCTGGCTGGCTGCTTTCATGGCAATTCTTTTCGCTTCTTCTTTAACATCTGAGGATGCCAAAATGTATCCGCAACGATCTCCCATTGATAAAGGCGGGCGTAATATCTGTCCTTGTTGGGGTTTTATATATACTTCTTCTACTCCTGGATATTGGGAACAGCGATTTTTGCCCGTTACCTTTATTAATTTTCCTCTAGAATCAACAGTTAAATAATGTGCGTATACATATTTACTGTGTTTTTTAGTAAGGTTAGGCTCATTTCCTAACATTAATTTAATGGTTTCCTCAACTAAATTAATTCCATATCCAACTTCAATGATTCGATTCATGGCTCCACCTGAGATTCTCGGGTTAATTTCAATTAATTTCCACACCCCATTTACTAGGCGCATTTCTAAGTGAGCGGCACCATTTTTCATTCGAAAAGCCTTTAAGATGGAACTTACTGTCACAAGGATACTATTGTATAAACTTTGATCGATAACTGGTAGTAAACAATATCCGGTTACAATAAATCGTTGTAAAAAAGTAATCTGCTGTTCGATTATCGCGACAATATGAACTTTTCCATTGTGTACTAAAACTTCAATTAAATATTGGGGTCCAGATAGATACTCCTCCAGCAAAATCTGTTCACTTTTTTTTAGTAATTTTTGTATTGCCAGTTTCAACTGGTTCTCGTTATTTGCCACCAGAACATCTTTTGAGCCAGCAGATAAGGGAGCCTTTACAATAAGAGGTAAATAGTTCTTTTGTTTCTGGATAAATTTCTCTAGTGATTCATCTGCTGTATAAATTGCATAATAAGGAGACATTGGTAGGTCTTTGAGAAGCTCACGAGTTAAAACTTTATTTTCCATTTTTAGAATTGGATCTGCTGAAACAGCATTTTGACAAAATTCTTCTGATAAGGCTGCTGCTACATGAACAAAAGGATCTACAAAACTCAAAACGCCTTGTATTCGTTTTCCTTGTTTTTGTATTTTGATGAGGTTATTTTTTAAATCATTGTAATTGGATAATTCCACTAAAATCATTTGATGGACATCGGGAAATTCTGTTCTTTGAAAAATGAAATTTTTTTTATTGGTTAATAACACCGTAAAATAGCCTAGTCGTTCTGCAGCTTTTATTGCTTCTCTACTTGATCCAGATTTGTTAGTTTCAATAAAAACAATGGTTCGCATAAGCTTTGTCATCCCATCTTTGATTATTTTATGTAAGATTTAGCGTTTATTCCTATATTGAACTGAAAAACATACTGCTTACCTTTTTAATATATTGAGTTAAGACAAGAATGGTTCGGACAGTTGTCATAAGTCTTAAGACGTGTGAATTAATAAATTTGTAAAAATGAAAAGAGCGTCTGCAATATATGCAAAGCGCTCTTCAAAAGTTTTATAACGGAAGGGTGTTGTTGGTTCGATGGGAGTAATAGTTTGTAATAAATAATTCCACTCAATTTTCTTTTTTGTCCCCTATTAGGAAAGCTGCCTTTTTAAGAGCAAAATTTCTACCAATTTAACTTCTTAAATATTCGATGACATCATCAAAGTCTGAATCATTCGCGTTCGTTTTGAAATAAACAATGTCATTTGGGATTAAAAATGAATCAAAAAACCTCTTCATTTCATCCGCATCTGAAAAATGATAAACATTATGCGGATTTACTCCTGCCTCTATAGCTGGCTTTACAAAATCTTTTGCAATGGTTCCTTTGGTGATAAGAACATCGACCCCCAATTTACCGAGTAGATGTCCTGCCTTTTCGTATTCTTCATCTGCATATTTTCCAAGTGATGCCATTCTCCCCAGTACAGCAATTTTTCTTTGGAATGGCAATGCTATTCTGCTTAATGTTTCTAATCCTTTTCTTAAGGAAGCAGGATTTGACTTCCAAGTATCATCCACCAACGTAATTCGATTTCGTCCCTTAATTATTTGAAAATGAGATCCCATGTGATGATAAGAGGATAATCTGTTTAAAGCATAGTGTAGATCCACTCCTAAGATTGCAGCGGCTGCTAATGAAGCGGCTGCATTATATACATTATGCTCACCAAGACCCGGTATATATCCTTTAAATTCCCTTTTCTTATATTCAATCCAAAAAGTCATGCCGGATGAATTATATTGATACTTCTTTATCCTAAAAATTGCATCCCTGTTTTTTCCGAACGTTATAATCTCTCCCTTAAATTTAGAAGTATCGATGGAAGAGAGATATGGGTCGTCCATATTTAGAATGAGAGTTCCCTCATTGTTCATGCCTTGCATTATTTTTGCCTTTTCTGCTAGATAATCATCAAATGATTGAATATCATCCGTATGATCTACATCAATCATTGTCATAACCCCAATAGTCGGGTAAAAATACTTGCAAGACTCCGTCAAATCCCCTATTGCAGATACAGCTGTTTCAAACACAGCCACATCCGTATCTTTATCAATTCCCATTAAATAAGGAAGGTTGTAATGATTTGCATTTTTGCTGGATATTGTTGCCTGGACATTGTGTGTTTCTTCCAAAATGTGTTTGAGCATTTCTTTCGTAGTAGATTTTCCACATGTACCAGTTATGGCGACTACAGGAATGCTAAACAGATGCCTGTAATATGAAGTGAATTTAAAGAAAGTATCTTTGAGATTCTTTACCATTATGATTTGCTCAGGATTTAATCTTTCCATATTAGAAAATGGTGTATCTGTAACGATGAATACATTCTTGTAATTCTTTATAGATTTAACAGGCACCTCTATGTTGTTCCAACGAAAAAATAACGTATTACTCCTAATATCAAATCTGTCATTAGTGACCGTATGGATCCGTATACCTTTTTGCTTTATATTAGGCTGAATGTTCATTGAAGTTAAAATAGTCTCCAATAATAATGTTTTCAAAATGACCCTCCTAAGTTCTTTTTTATGAAAAAAGGCAGCTCCCCTAATAATACTTTTCTTTAAGGATAGTAGTGATCAAATTACTTTGAATTAAAAAGCTTATATATCATATGACGTGTCCCCTATTGCAGGTGTGTAATAAATACTAAGTCCAGAAATTAAAGAAAACTTCTCCAGTTCAAAAACTCATAAGTTTATTACAAACAATGATTTATATTCCGCTAATTGCGCTAAAACCGGGAATTTCTCCCCGAATAGAAGAAGTTCCCTTTCTTCACAATCTTTTCATTCACAGTAAAAAAAGGTTTATCACAGCAACAATTAACGATTCAGATAACGTCTTTCAAGACCCTAAATTCAATTAGGGCTATTGGAGTTGGTAAATTGTCTGGAAGACTTGTAGACTTTGAACTATTCATGGTACAAAATCCTAAGACTATCAAGTTGAGAGTTTTCAAATGTCAAGAAACTTTTATTAATACAACATTCACAAGTGAGGAAATTGGTCCTCAATTTAAAATCACTCTTTGTCCGAGATAAATAAAAAAAATATCAATATATGAATCGGTAGCGTATGACCGCTACCGATTTTTGTATTGTCATGGAAAATGAAATAAAGGACTGGAATAAGGCAGTTTTTATTCAACTATTCTGCCCATTAGCTCAATAACAAAAAGACTAACTTCCTGGGCAGTCTGACCTTTAAGGAAAACACCTGTTAATATAATAAGTTTTACTCATTCACTTCCATTTAAAGATTTTTATTATCGAGTGTTTTCATAAAATATTGTTTTGTTTTCATATCACCTTTTACCAAGTTATTTACAAATCCTTGGTTATGAAGTAAGTCGTCCATCTGATTATAAATTAATTTATTGTACTGAGGATTATCTAATAAATTTGCAAACCATTCTTGTTCTGAAAGAAGTTTAATGTTCTTTTCAACATTTTCTTGGCGTAATTTTTGACGTTTTTTCCCTATTTTGCTTTTCTTAAATTTCTCCGTAACAAGATCCCCAATCAACTCAATTATAGACTCAAAAAAATCCGACATTTGTTTTCACCTTTGTAATTTTAATGGTCTTTTCCATCTAAAAAAGGCTAAAAACTTAGTTGCATAATAAAGCCGTTTACTTGAACTTTAAAACAATTTGCTATTTCACTAATGTAAGTATTTCCAAATTCATCATTTAAGCTTAAACAAAACCGCACTGTTATAGAAAAACGTCCCTGTTCATTACAGGAACGCCTTTTAGCACAAAAATAGAAAAAAGATCACGAAGCTTCCTTTTAATTAAGAAAGTTAAATCGACTAATTAGTAGGGTCATCTTTTGGAATAAAAAGGAGTTGCCGCAGCACCCCCTTCTTCAACTCTGGCAACCAATGAATTTGAAGTAAACTATTTACTTGTAAATAAGTTTAAACGCCAATTATCAAATTTTATTATTTAATGAATTGCATTGCTTTGATTGTTTTTTTTGAACGATAATAATTATAAAAACCAACCAAAAGAAGAATAAATCCTAAAGAGATGGTTATGTACGCTGTAATTTCGAACTTTATATTCTTATCAAAAAACTCTATAAGGGCTGCCGCAGCCGCAAAGAATGTCAAGGACGTACGAATATAGGCTAATAGTGTTCTATCATTGGCTAGTTTGGTTCTTTCGATTGCTAACAAATCACTAGAGGATACCGAATTCTGATTTGGTGCATTATTTTTACCGATCATATTACAACTCCTTTTGTTCTAAATGATACGATATAGTATGCCAATAGATCGGCTATTTAAGAATAAAATTGGCTGAAAATCGCCCTCAATGGAATACCCCATTGTTTCTACGTTGAAGTACAGTTTGCGTGGATTAACGTATTGGTACGGCGACACGTCGATTTTATGTTCGTTCTTCCTGTACGAATCGTCACGATATTGCCATACTTCTCTATTTTTGCGAGGCGACCTAAAATTGTTCTGACAGATTCGACCGGAGATTCTTCAAATAATAGATCATGTTTTTGGTTTAAGATATGAATATCTTTAAACGGCTTTCCTAGTCCTGCTCTATCATTATTTAAAATGACAACAATATCTTTTTGCTTGTCACCACTAACATCCACATAAAATAAGGCAGTATCATATTTGCCATGGTACCAACCGGGAAAATGATATAGGACGCCCTGTCCTTGTTCGCCGACTTGGACAACGAAATTTTCATAGTCCATCCAGCTTTTTTTATCTGCTAGTAAGTAAATTCGCATATCCGATTTATCGATTGGCACGCTATTTAGGACCACTCGGTCAATTGCATATGATCTCTCATGCGGGAATACCGACAAAATTAAAAAGCAGCCAGCAAAGATTCTTTTAAACATAGTTTGCACTCCTTTTACTTAGTGTCCCATTACGAAAATACAAACATACATGATTGCATTTGGGGGACAATAAATAATAGGGTGATAAATAATGAAAATAAAGAAATCTATTTTAGTATTCCTTGTTGCATTAGCTCTTGGTGTGCAATCCCCAACGTACACAAAAGCAATGAATGAAGAAATGCGGTGGTTCCACCAACTTTCCAGAGCATTATATGAAAGGGATGGCAAAAAATTAAACGCATTGGTAGAGCCAGGCGTCAAAATTCCTGAAATTAGAGAAAACTCGCCTATTATGGGTTTAAGTACACTTCCTTCTACTCATAAAGATACGGTGATCATGATTGGGAATTTTAGAGACTGTATGGGTGATAATCAGAGTGATTGCGGGGAAAGAATCGCGTTTATATGGGAAGTATCTGTAAAAAACAATAAAATATCAAAGATTAAGGTCATTTCAGATGTGGCTAATCCGCATATGAATGAACTAATCGTTACAAAAGAATACAGAGAAAAATTCAACAAAGAAATACTTGTTCCTATGCATTTTCCCTTTAAAATGACACATGTGAATGGAAAAATAACAGGCAAGAAGATTTTCTTACAATATCAGAATAAAGAAATTGCAGGCGTAATGGAAATTCAAGCTGAACCAACCTTCGGAGAAATCATTTTGCCGAAGAATAACATGTATAAACCGGTTGAGCTAAAAAAAGGCTACAAGGGTTTTATCGGAGAAACATACAAAGGCTGTGAATTAATCTTTCTTTCTGATAACATGCATTACAGCGTGAAACTGCTTGGCGATCATAAAAAGTATAATCCTTCGAAAAAAGAACTGATAAAAGTCGTAAATTGGATGCTTTACCAGAAGGAACCTCGGGGAATGTATTACGAGGACAATTCAGATAAGAAACTTAAAGATGCGGATTCCTTTTACCGGTCACTTGATAAAAAGGAATACACCGAATTTAAAAATGCAAAGCTGAACATACGTGAAAAAACTAGTTTTGAAAATGTGAATAATGTTTTAGCTCGCGCTGATAAGTATGGTGAAGTCAGAATTAATAACCCTGATGTCCATCCCAAAAGGCAAATATACATCTTTATAACCGTTCCGCAGGAAGGTGAGAAAAGGATAGCTGTATTTGACGCGGAAACAGGAGAACAGATCTAAAAAAGGGAACAATGAAAGTCACTCTTTGTATGACTTTAGCTCGTAATACTCTTATTCAAAATAAAAACATCACCTTCCCACCAACGGGAAGGCTTTTTTCATTCAATAGAGCAAACTAAGAAAAAGCCTAAAGTGGGGTCCTTTATGAAAAAAAGCGTTTTAATATTGATTGCCTGCTTCACTTTTTTCTCTTATTCACCCGTCAAAGCCGAAACCGTAACTAAAAATGATGTGCAATTGCGTGATGATGTGATCCTCAATTTGCTATTTCTACCCATCTATAAAGAAGTCGAGAAACATTTCGGCAAACCGAAGCAGTATTATTGCCAACAGATTCTCCAAATCAAAGAGAAGGTAGAACACAAAACCTACCGCTACTTTAATATCACCGTGCAGCTAACAACATTTGAAGGTGCTCACGATTTCCCATATGATTTAGTTACTATCACTTTTAGTAATAAAAATAGTATGGAGTGGCGGGCTATTGATGTCAACAGCAGAAGGTTAAAGCCAAACGAAATAACTAAGTGCAGGCATTAAAAAAAGAGGTATCTAGAACGAAATGAAAAAAATACTAATCGCTTTTATACTGTCCTTGTTTGTTGTTACCATCTTTCAAACGGGATGGGCGTCAGCAAATGAACCCACTCAAGATTCTGAAGAGCTTCGGCTGCAAGATATGCTTATGTGTATGCTTACTCCGAATATTAACAAAGTGTTGGAGAAATATTATGGTCCCAATACCCCTGGGGTTACTCCCTGGAAAATCAAAATCATCGAAACCAGGAGAGTGCAACATTTCCGTGGTTTCATATTAGATATTACATTTGATATAGAGCCTACCACGGGACATAACGTTTCTGTTGGTAAGGACCGCATGACTTTTCGTATCTCTTACGGTCCTTCAATAGAGCTGATTGAGCATAAACATTTAGCAACGTATGATTTACCTCCTGAAACATCATCGTTCGATTTTAATAAGCTTCCACCTTTGTTTAAATACGTCCTTTCTAAACCATTTTAGCTAAATACTGAGGGAGGTCTTAACTATGAAAAGGGTTCTACTGATTATACTTTTTATGTTGTTTCTGTTCCCGATACCTTCGTTTGCTGAGAATGAAAAAGATGTTAAAGCGGCTTTTATCAGGGACGGCAATCTTTGGACGTTTATCAACAACAAGGAAAAACAAATCACACAGACCGGGAAAGTCTTTGGTCAACCAAAATGGTCAAGAGACGGACAATGGCTGCTGTATCAAAATGAAGCCCCGGCAGAACGTCCCGATAAAGAATTTCAGCATGAAATCTGGGCATATCATGTTCAAACAGGAGAAAAAAAGAAAATATTTTATGATGGTAATGTCCCATCATGGTCACCAAAGAAAAATGTCATAGCCTTTAATCAAGAACGTACATTGGATATATCTGATTTTACACGGTTCTATAATATCTCAAACGGTGTTGACGGCTATACTTGGCTGCCTGATGGGAGCGGGTTTTTACTTTCATCCGCTGGGACTCTTCGACCAGACGGCTGGACAAGTGCCATTCTTTTTACCAAAAAAGTAGGAGACAATTATAAGGACGTTGTCCTGTTTGGCGGTGTTGATCACTTTTTCACCCTTCCTAAAGAGATTGGAACAAAGAAGGATAACAAAATCATTGCAGTTTATGCAGATGATTTTAACTATTCACCGAGTAGAAAGTGGATTTCATTTATAGTCTCACCCACAGCCTCCTGGTCAATGGATAGTAACATGCTATGTGTCATATCAAGCGAGGGCAAGAATTTTAAAGTATTAGATGAGCTCATTCTTCATGTTGGTAAACCAAAATGGGCGCCCTCTCAAGATACCCTTGCCTATATTGCCGGCGGCGGAAGAATTGTTTTGGGGTTTAAGAATAAGGATTTAAAAGTAGAGGAAATGCCTGCATCAACAAAGTATACGCCAGAAAATTTTGTTGATTTGGATTTTGATTGGATTACTGACAACGGGATTGTTTCGTCTAGAGCCAAAGAAGCAGAGTGGTCTAAGCAGCCCTTACCATCTCTTTATTTCATTGATGTTAAGTCAAATAATCAACAAAAAATAACAGAGCCGCCTAGAGGATATGGTGATTACAATCCTTTATACGTTAAGTCGATAGAAAAGATTGTTTGGTTTAGAGGTACTTCCTTTTCCGATAGCAACAGAGATCTATGGAAGTCTAATACAAACGGGATAGGTGCGAAACGATGGATTAAAAACGTGGATACGATTGAATTTTATGAAGGTGGTTAATGAAACCTGTCTTCAATAATGTAATTTGTTATATCATTCTGTTTAATAAGTTAAAAAAAACAGCGCCAATATTGGCGCTTTTAAATTCGACATTTAACTTTACATCTTAATGCTTTTCAATACTTCTGTATAGGATTGATAGTTGCCTAGAGCAACCTTTTGATGGTGCTCTTCAACAAAAGCACCCAGTTACTTAAGTATGTTTTTTCACAATCATGTTCAAACCTTACTTAATAATTTTCTAATTCATTATTTAAGTCACTTAAAATTACATCTATCTCGTGGAGAAATGCTATTTTGTTGTTAGACGCACAAAATTCTCATATACATTTCCCAACAAAAAGAGATCATCCTGAAAGGATAATCTCTTTTACTTGTTTATTTCAGTATCGACTTTTAGTCGCAGGATTCATCAGAGTCTGTCCTGCCTATCCGTCTAATTGCTAACGCACTAAACGAGATAGGTCCAACTACAGCTGCTTCTGCACCTGCTGTCGCATTTTCAACGGTCAGCACGAACCTATGAGTTCCAAATCTTAAATTAGTGTCGATGGCTTGGAATGTTTCTGTATAAAATACTTCTGATGTAGGATCTGATTCGACTCCAGTCTGTGTTTCAAAAATTTGTGCACCATCGCGGAAAATACGAAATTTTAATTGCGATGTTCCGGTTAAACCCTGTACACCTACGGTGGCAATCAATTCGACTGTATTAATTGTAATAAATCTTGGAATAGTTACAATGAGAGTTGCAAGTGTTAGACGATTAGGACTGTGGGGAATAGGTTCGGGATCGCCAGGATTCGTGCTATTCCTTGGTTCGACTGTTTGGAAATCTAAAATTTCAAAGACTCTTAAGTGAGAACCTGAGCCACTTCCTCCATTCGGTTGAGCTGCTCCACTCATATCCGACCAACCGGGTTCATTTTTAGTATCCAGCATTATATAATCACCTCGCTTTCAAAGCCTGTACTATCAATATATTCAGGATTTAATAGAGTGCTTGGGCAAATGTTGAAATAGTTTCCAATTACAAATTATTTTGTTTATGTGTTTTCTAAAGTAAAACAACTTGTCTAGATCGTAACCAATTTTCGAGCATCTAGCCCTTACTAAAATGGAAGCAGTATTTATCCTCCAAAATGATTTTAAATCTAGTATTGCCGTGTTTGATAAAATTGAGGCGGAAGCTTAGGGTTATGGCCCTAAAATGAAAATAAGCGCTGATCCTTGTTACTGAATCGCGCCCTTTAACAGAATACTCGATTTCAAGATAATCTTAACAGACATTAATATCGATCTTCAGTTACCGCCCCCCTTATATGTCCTAGTGACAGGGTTCTTAACATAGACCGCAAAGCACCATGATGTCAATGATTCTCCTAATTCGAATGCTCTTCTTTTATGATTTAAATGTAATGAATTATAGTATTTCTATATAACCTTCTGTTCCATTTACTCGAATACGTTGCCCATCTTTTATCAGCTTGGTAGCATTCTCTACTCCGACAACTGCTGGTAATCCATATTCACGTGCGATAACTGCTCCATGGGTCATCAGTCCACCAACTTCGGTGACTAGGCCTTTTATGGATACAAACAATGGTGTCCAGCTAGGGTCAGTAAAGGAGGTGACTAATATATCTCCATCTTCTAGATCAGCATCTTCCATGTTTAAGATGACACGTGCTCGTCCCTCTATAACTCCGGAAGAAACAGGTAGACCTACAATAGCTTCAGCTAGGAGATTTTCTCGTTTGTACTCACCTGCAATGATTTCACCATCAGACGTGATAACACGTGGGGGAGTTAGTTTTTCATATAATTTGTACTCGTCTTTTCGTTTGCTGATGATCTTGTAATCCAGTTGATTTGTGCGTACGACTTCGCGAAGTTCTTCAAAAGTGAGATAGTATATGTCTTCTTTTTCATGAATAACGTTGGCCTGTACAAGTTGTTCGGCTTCTTTCAGTAATGCCTGCTTATAAACAAAGTAGCGATTAATCATGCCGTATTTTGGATATTCACGATAACCTATGAAATTCCGGATGATGCTAATCATTCGTTTTGTCTCTTTGGCTTTTTGTTTACCATCCGGCAATTGCTTCAATCGATCTAATAACTCTTGTTCTTTTTTCAAGGCAACGTGCCGCCCTTGCTCAAATTTCCGATTGCTAGCATTCGGCTCAAAGTTTTTGATATTAATGAGAATCAAGGGGACAAGTGTAGTTGGTTTTTCGCTCCAACGACTTCTGGTAATATCAATTTCTCCGGCACATCTCATTCCGTATTTGTTGAGATAAGAATAGATAGCGTCTCGGGTTTTTTGTCCACCTTCAAACTTAACCAGTTCATTCAAAAAGTTATCATCTTTTACATGTTGTAAATAATCAATTACTTCTGGATAAGGACGAATCACATCTGCGACATCCAATAATGCTAGACCCATTTCCGAAGTAATATTGTTTGGTACAGATTGAGAAAGCGTGTCTGCTACGTTTTTTTCACCTAACCACTTCTCCATTTTTTTATTGATCCATGATGAAGCATCCATAGCTGCCATAAATACACCCGAACTCTGTGGGTTAAATAATATCTTCTTTAATTGCTGGATATCTTCTAGAATAAAATCAAATAAATCTGATCCTGATTTCGTTTGGATGTTTTGTTTTAACTCTTCTATCGATGTTTGACTACTCTTAATCAAATCAGAAACGATTGTCGGATCGTTTTCGATTTCTGCCAGCATATCTGCATTGTTTCTGCTGGGACTCGGTGCATTTTCATCATTTGGTAACGATTTTATAAAACCTTCTCGCTCTACGATGGTCATGAGTGCGTCTTTGCTGAGCGGATCGTGTTGTCCCATGGCATTTAATAAATTTTTTCTGCTGTCAGGTGAAGCCAGCCTATGTGTGACATCAACAAACAACCTTCCACCAGCTTTACGCATGGGTGCAGGAGTCGTTAACAGGAAAAAAGACAATCCCAATGGTTTCATGGGGTCGGTCATCATTTGTTGATGACCAACAGATACATAGACGTGATTTTCTTGATCATTCGCTTCAGGGATCGGGTATAAAGTAGTGATTGGCCGACTCTGGACAATATAAAATGTATCATCAACCAAACACCATTCGATATCTTGTGGGCAACCAAAATAAGCTTCGATCTGTCTTCCTGTGCGTGCTAGTTGTAAAATTTGTTGTTCAGTAAGTGTTTGAGTCTTTTGCTGATCGGGATCGATCTGCTGGGTCTCTGTTCCGCCTTCTTTTAGTCCATAGATAGCCAATTTTTTGGTTGCTATCATCTTATCGACGATTTCCTCTTCCTGTACTTTATAACAATCGGCAGATACCAAGCCAGAGACCAGTGCTTCTCCAAGTCCAAAACTGGCATCGATTGATAGCAGCTTTCGGTTAGAAGTAATCGGATCAGCGGTAAATAAAATCCCTGAAGCCTGTGGGAAAACCATCCTTTGAACGATAACGGATAGGTAAACTTGGCTGTGATCAAATCCGTTTTGGATTCGGTAAATTACTGCGCGATCAGTAAATAGGGAAGCCCAACATTTACTGATGTGTCGCAATATTGCATCTCTTCCGATGATATTTAAATAGGTGTCATGTTGACCAGCAAAGGAGGCAAATGGAAGATCCTCGGCTGTAGCACTTGAACGAACAGCATATGCATGCTCGAAGCCAAAAGTTAAGAGACATCGATTGATATCTTCTTCGATCCCCTTCTCGATCTCGATCCCCTCAATCAGCTCACGAATCTTCCTGCTAATTTCACTAATTCTTTCTCGTTCGTTCACTTTTTGAACTGCTAGTTGATCCAGTAATTGATGAAGCTCCTCATTTTTCCCAATGACTCTTTTATATGCCTCAGTGGTAACACAAAATCCCTCTGGTACAAGTATTCCTTCAATCCTCGAACATTCGCCCAAATTCATCCCTTTGCCACCGACCACCATTTGTCTCGTTTTATCGATCTCCCGAAACTCTAGTACATATGGTTTCATTTCTTTCCCTCCCATTTATCGCTTAATACCAAGACGAATTATATGACAAAAATTGTTCATCTGATCAACCAATTACGCTGTCCACTCGTTCCTGCTCCTAGCGAAGTTCCATGTTCATATCAAACACTCCTTTAAAAAAATAAAAATAGGGGTTGACTGAAAAGGATTTTATGATGTATAATTAAAATAGGGATAAATTACACATAATTCCATAAACAGTGTATGCCTATATAAATTTACCACAGTTTTTCATTTTTATCAATGTATTACACGACCACCGCTATGATGGATCATAATGTTACAAATTTAAAGGAAGAAAAAACCTATTTTTACAAGACAAATGACTTACAAAAAATAATATTCAAATATACGATCATTTAGTGGTAGCATCAGGAAAATACGGATTTACCACGTTAAGGAAATTCCAATATTAAAAAGCCCAATTTCTTAGCATTAATATTAAGAAATTGGGCTTTTTTTCGTTACTCCATTAAAGCGCCCTTTAGTTGCAAATAAGTATTTATTTTAAGCCAAGTTATCGACAAGCCACTCTTCCGAAATTACTTGTTATTCGTATCCTAATAAGAAATCAGTTAAAAATCAATTCGATAAAGTCTAAAAGTCACTGGAATATTTTTGGGTTGCCAAAGTTCATCATAGGATTATTGGTAGGTCATTCCCGATTTTTCTAAAACTTTACCATTTTCGACATTGTTTACATCATGGGTAGCAATAATCGACTGAAAACCATCTTATTTCAACCGTTGTAGTAGAGCCTTGCTGGCTTCTGTAGCGATTCCCTTCCCCCAGTAACCCTATAAAAGCCCATAGCCTAATTCAGCGCTTCCTTTTTCTTCATCCACTCCAGAAATACCAATATAACCAATTACTTTATGGCTTGCTTTTTCTTCGATCGCATACCGATAAGCTATCTCTTGTTCATATGCCTTATAGATATTGGTATAAAGATATTCCTTTGTTGCTTCAATGGACTGAAACGGGAACCACGGGAGAAATTTATTCACTTCTTCATCGTGATAGGATTCATAACTTTTTTGGCTTGTCTATTTTTATCTACATAGAATTTTTATCATTTAGAAAATTATGCTATGGAAATAAAATGATTATTAATGTGTTTTTTAAATGATTTTAGCTAAAGCATCCTCATCGTTTGACAAAATCCTAATCAGCCATTATTATCACTATCAATTCGAACTTATTTATGGGAGAGATAAAGATGAAAATTTATGTTGATGCAGATGCTTGTCCGGTAAAAGATATTATTATCTCTGAAGGTACGAATGCGGAAATTCCTGTTATCCTTGTTACTAGCTTTTCTCATTTTTCTAATGCGGAACAACCATCAGGAGTGGAAACCATTTATGTTGATTCTGGAGCAGATGCTGCGGATTATCGTATTATGAAGTTAGTAGAAATAGGAGATATAATTGTTACGCAAGATTATGGCCTTGCTTCGCTAGGTTTAGCAAAAGGGTGTACGGTTCTTCACCATAAAGGGTTTAGCTATACAAATGAAAACATTGATCAATTATTACAAACACGTTATTTTAGTGCAATGGCCCGAAAAAGCGGAAAGCGTACAAAGGGGCCAAAACCATTTACATCTGAAGATAGGGAGAAATTTAGGGGGCTTTTCAAAAGAGCAATTTCATGTTAAAAAATAACCGTCCATTTTTAAGGAAAACCTAGAAAAATAATATTGTGACATGTATTTCAGTTCTTTTTGAAGCCTTACCCTACACTCACATGAATAAACAATATAATTATTTGCTGTAGTGTATTAATGGTAATAGTTACTTGCAGTGGAGAAGCAACATCTCTTTGATAATATTTGTTATTCATTAACTAATATTTGCTAAGAAAACAAAGAAACTCCAACAATTCTCCGTTTCATAGTAACCGAACTCCTCGATTAGTGTAATTTTACACTAATCATATCACAAACTTTATCTGTTTTATACAAATATTTTCCAATCGTTATTCAACTATCCTGCCCTTTACATATAGAAAGAGCACAATTCTTGCTGCAGAATTGCGCCCTTTAATGGAATAACTAAAAATATGGCCTCAATCCTATAATCACTTAATTCTTCTTTCACTAACGCACTCCTTTACTTTAAGTGTAATTCTTCACAATCTTACTTTCAAAATATAAAAAGAGCTACCTAAGTAGAGTAGCCCTAAAAAAGTAATTAAAGTTCCTCACTTATGAATAGTGGGGTTTTTGTCTCCTGAATAGACACCGAAGGTGTCTATTTTTATATTAAATGGTTTTATATGTTTAGTGAGAATATTGTCCATAATATATTATTATGGGTTTCTTTTAACGACGGCAGTATATTGTTATTTTATTGCCTTTTTATCACCACATTTAAGTGTTTATTACCACTTTATTGCTACTTTTAATACGACATCAATTATTTATTACCTAAAAATCAAAAAATCCCCTGTCAAAAAACACCAGCGACTCAACCGTACTGATGTTTTTTTGACATTTTATTAAAGTAATTTTCCTAAATAATACGGCATTTGGCATCGCCACCAAACCCAATCATGCGAAACATCTTCGCCCCACTCATCAAACAATGCTGGAATTTGTTTTTCTTCAAAGGCTTCTTTTAATGTAAAGTATGAAGGCAGCCCATCCTGTTCCCAATCACCCAGCCCGGTACAAATAATGATATCTGCTGAACGATATCGATCAATAAACCAGCCGTCATTTTGATTCCATATGTAATCACTCGGTGAATTTTCGTATACAAGAGGATCATTTCCGTAATCCCCAAAAAAGAAACGCACATCGTAAACACCGCTAAGTGCAATGGTTGTTTGGAAGACATCCGGATGTCTCAAGAAAAAGTTCAACGCATGATATGCCCCCATACTACACCCCGTTGTCATCATTGGATCAAACCAACCTGTTTTATGTTTAATAAATGGAATAGCTTCTAAAATCACATAACGGTCATATGCTTCATGAGCTAATGCACGGTCATGCGCCGGTTTTGAGTCGTGCAGCCAACTTTCGCTATCTATACTAGCCAATGTAAAAAACTGAACTTTTCCGGATTCAATAAAGTCATGACACACATCAATCATTCCAAAATCATAGTATTCAAAATGCGTCCCTCCAGATGAAGGAAAAACTAAGATTGGCATGCCACTGTGTCCGTATCTGTTCAACAGCATTTCACGTCCTAATTCGCCACTCCAATGGTTTAAATGTTCTATATGCATAGAAAAATCTCCTATCCCTATACGTTTACAATGCTGCAATTTTTTCGTTCATGTACAAAACGGATAATGTCATCGACTTCTTCCTGCGAATCTGCATTAATCGCATAAAATTGATTTCCTTGGAGTTCCGCAAACGCATCTGGCATGCGCTGTTCAAACTTCACACGGTCGCCAAATCGTTCATAAATAGCATTCGTATCATGTTTATACTCATACGCATCACGCTGTGTTACACCGACACAAAACTGGTTTTTGGCATCGGACTCCTTAAATTCTCCTCCTGTCACAAGAGAAGCATACAAAGCAAATAAATCAATGGAGTACGCGAAATTGTACATATCAATCGTGTAGCCGCCAGCCAAGCGGTTATTATATTCAAGTGCAATATAATCCCCATCTTCTAATTTAAAAAACTCAATATGGAAAAAGCGTTCTTTCATGCCAAAAGCTTTCACAATCGCCTTTCCATAAGTTTCGAGCTTTGGATCAATTTCTTTTTGAATCACATAAGCTAAATCCAACTGACCCTTAACGAGTTCCAGAGTTGGCACATTATATGTAAAGCTTGTTTGGAAAACAAGGTTCCCTTTCTGATCTACTAAACCATCAAATGTACAAAGCACGCCTCCTTCGACATATGGTTCTAAGAAGTACACTTGTGCTTCTCCCCATTCTTCTTCAAAATGACGTACAGCCTCTTCTGAACTTAATTTAAAGGTTGCAGCTGATCCCACTCCATTATCCGGTTTAGCGATAACTGGCAGTCCTAATTCATCAATGGCTTTAGATAACTCCTTTTTAGTTTTAACGATTCTTCCATCTACAACAGGCACATCTGCTTTTTTAAACAGCTTCTTCATTTCAGATTTATATTTAACTTTTTTCAAGTCATTCGTTTTATTGCCGTACACGTTAAATTGCTCACGCAACTGCGCATCAAGTTCTAACCAGTATTCGTTATTGGATTCAATGCGCTCAATTGGACCATGTTTATAAAATAAAAATGCAACAGCACGTTTCACTTCATCTACATCTTCTAAATTATTCACACGATAATATTCTGTTAAAGCGTTTTGTAATTCGGAACCTAATTGGTCATATGGCTCTTCGCCAATTCCTAAAACATTGACACCTGCGTCTTTTAAACGATGAGCAAAAGACTGAAAATTACCTGGATAATATGGTGATATCAAAATATAATTCATAAAAAAGCTCCTTTCTCAATATCAAAAAATTCATTATTTTCACAACTAAGGTACAATTATTTCAATTTAAAATCAATCTAAGCTTCCAAAAATATTCAAAAAAAGTGATAGATTCCTCCCATGATCTAATTCAGTCAAATATAATTATTCATTTCATTCAAGACCACTTCTCACTTAAGAAACGTAAACATTCTGGCAGGTGTTTTGCCCAAGCTCTTTCATCATGTTCTTCATCCGCAAAAATATTTAAACGAATGCTATCAATTGGAACAGAGCCTTTTATCAGTTGTTTATAATACTTAAGCGAGCAATCGATATATGCCTGCTTCATATTACCATACATCAATTGTCGATCGGCATCATCGCCTTCCTGAGTCCCAACTTGAATGTACACGCGTTGTTCAGGATCCAACTCTTCTCTAGCAATATAACTGTCAAAGGCTTTACTTGTAATCCAATTGGCTAAAGAAAAAATGCCTAAACCACCAATTTGATCTTTATATTCAATACCCATAAAAGCCGAAATATTTCCTCCAAGTGAACTGCCAATCATCACTGTATGATATTTATCCGATTTAGTTCGGTAATGCTTATCGATAAACGGCTTCACGATTGTCATGACAAACTTAGCAAACTCCACGCCTCTTCCGCCTAGTTCATTATCTTCAGGAAGTGGGCTTTCAGTAATTTTCCAAGGCGTATATTCATTAATTCGATCTTGTTCAGCGTTATCTATCCCAACAACAATCATCTTCGGTAAATCGGGGTTTAGTTTAATTGCCGGAATAACTTTCCATGAATACCCGCTATAAGCTTCACTACTGTAGAAAACATTTTGTCCATCATGCATATAGACAACTGGATAATTTTTAGCCTCATCTTTATCATAATTTTTCGGCAATAAAACACGCACGCGACGTTTTTCATTTCTATAAGACATATGTAATTGATGTGTTTCTAGTTTTAAATAAAAATAGGATTGATTCATTTCACCTTCCTCGCTCCTTTGATATTACATTAAATATTGGAAGTTCTACTTTAGAAAAATCCAACTGCTGAAGTTCTTCTAATGAATAAGTGTTTGATAAATATAAATCCCACTGGGCAGATATATCTTCAATAACTTTATATACCTCGCTGTTATAAAAATTATAATCATCCATATATTTCATATAATATTTATCACACCAATTACAAATTTGTTGATGTGAAAATTTGTTACTGCTATTTACTACACCCAACAATATTTCAACTAAATTTCTTTATTTAACTCTAAGTCAATCCCAATAAACTTTGATTCTGACCCATTGCCTACATATTTGTTCTTGCCCACCAGTTACCACCTCGGTCTGTAAATGCAATTTGTAATTAATTCAACGTAAATAAATTAGATTCCTTCTTCAACAAACCTGCTCGTTAGTGCAGCAAGCATAACTTCACAAATATGTATAAATATTAGCTTATATACATTTTTTCTTGAGTATCGATTCATAAATATACTGCCAAAACATACATTAATTAATTTCCAGAAACAGCCAAATAAGTGTATACCTGATTAACCAAGGCAATCATGTATGCCTCTCCTTGTAAAAATGTACGTTTCAAACTGGAAAATTATCCCAATTTATCAAGCGAAAACTGTGTCATCTTTTTCAAGCGGTCACACCATCACTAGAAAAAGAAAGAACCAAGTATTTACGAAATGAGAATAAATTCAATCAAACATAAACCCACCTCAACATGTTCTTTCTTTGGTAGTGCGAGTCAGAAAGGTATAGACTAGGTTAATAAAAGGTGGTTACAAAAAAAGAGCATCTGTGTTAAAACAGATAATGCTCTTTAATTTATATGTATTATTTTATTTAAAAAGTTTAGGAAGCCTTGCGCTCTTTAGCGTTCTTTAGTTCCCTTAACCTTTCTTTAATTAACTCTCTTTGTTCCTCGGTAATAATAAAATCCGTAAGACGATCCTCAAAATGAGCAATACGTCTTTCCAACTCCTCTATAGTAAGGTTATCAGTATTCTTCATAAACCCACCAACTCCTCTTATTATAATTTATATATAATTAATATTCTTCATAAAATCCTCCAAATCCGCCATTGGCAGCTGGATATTCAAGTAAAGGAAGCTATCCAAAATCTATTCTTCAAGTGGAAGTTCCATTCGAAATCCTTTTAATCCCAGGATCCCGTATTTAATTTGCCCATTGTTTCAGAACTTGTTCTTTTGCTATACGATAAACTTCTTCTTCTGTTTGGTTTTTGGTAGCTATTACGTTGGTTTGATAAACTTTATCTTTATGTGTTACATATATTGTATACTTGTACATTTTGTTCAATCTCCTTTATATAATTCTAACTTTTTGTTCATTCCACTTCTCTAATAAATCCAATTTCATTTAGTTATCACTATAAATGTTTTTTAACTTTTTTTTATTTTACAAATAAAATGAAAGTGATTAAAGCTAAAAAAAAGGTCAAAATTTGACAAATTCTCAACTTAACAAAAATTAATATATTCACTAGGCAACGGTAATGACTGGAAAAGTCAATAAAATCAACAAACTTTTTATGATTCTAATCTCTTATTTATTTTGTTACTCTTCTTAGAATGCAGAAAAATGTCGAAATATAAAAACTAAAAAAGGCCGGTTCCTTATTACCTTTTTGTTTTAATCCTTCAAACTAAATTTCCCTAAAGTAAAAAAGCCACCTTTGATAAGATGGATTTCTTACTTATTTATTAAACTAACGCACCCGTTTGTTTAAGTACATTCCTTCACAATCAAGCTTTTGTATAGAACCAATTTTATTCAACAATACCAGCTCCATTTATCTTACAAGCCACATCTACGTTAAACTTGAGGTTAGGGTAATAATTATCCCAATTCATATGGTCAAAATTTTTTGAGTTGAATTTAAGACCTAATCCAATGGGGTCTAGTTTTGTTTTCTGTATATTATCTAAAAGTAAATTGACCTCTTTTTTAATTTTCTTTTCAGTTTCATCCTGTATTTTTTTTATTTGATCATCGGAAAGGTTTATTTGATTGTCCATTTTTTCTTCTACAATTGCATTCAATTTAATTAAAAAAAATGCTGATAACATGTGGTTTTTGGCTTCTTTAATTTTGAAGCTTGCATTTCCTTTTGAAATATTTATTGCATAAGTACCATCTTTGGTCTTAATATTTGTACTTCCATTCTTAATACCCACAGTCAGGAGTCTAAATAGCTCAGATTCTTTAGGATTAAGCTTAGATTCCATTCTCTTTTTGCTAAAAAGGGCAATTGTATCAACTAGAATTTTATTGTTTTGAACTTCAATTACGGGCATAGCGATGTTAATTCCCGTTTCTGTTTCCCTTCTATACGCATCAAATAGTGTTAATGTTTTAACATATGGCGAATCAGTGCTGCTTTCTTCAAACATTGAAAATAAATAACTGCCTGCAACTCGTTCTACTTTAGGTTTGTACTGTAGTACCTGAAATGCTGTTGGTGAAGCAACACTTAAATACGCAGTCTTGTGTATTTCGGGTCTTCTTACGAAATAATCTAATAAAGGGCGAATATCCTCCTCAGCCACTTTTTCTCCAATGAGAATTGTTTTTGTATGTCCGTAAAACAATTCTTTATCTGTCATCGACTTCATTCGTCTTAGAGCTTCAGAAATGGAATTGGCATCAAAAAATAGCAAAGTAAAATCGGCTCCAATTGTAGCCGGGTCTCCCTTTGAAAGTGAAATTTTGAGGATCACTTTAAATTTTTTTCCCGATAATTCAGATTTATCAATACCGATTGATGTAACAAATGAACGTTTATCAATATCCTTAAATGAACACCCATTAACTAAAACAGGTATTAACAGTAATATCAAAAAAACAATTACTAATTTTCCGCTTGCTTTTTTGAAGCAAGAAGTAAAATTAACATTAAAAATAAATCTAAAATAATACGAGAAATAAAAAAACAATTGAAAAGTTTTAATAACCTGAATTCGTCTGTAAAATGCTGAGAAATTAAAGCTGATATCACCACGACAAATATGCCGACCCATTTTGAATGTCCTCCAACATTTTTTGTCATTAACTGAAGATATTGTAGTGACGAGTGATAGGATAATATTATATACATCAACGTTATGCCAATTTGGACCAAAATAAAAATTGATACCATTCTTTCTAAAAAGAAGTAATCAAAGCGCATACTGTCAACTGTAGTTACCCAGACATAGCTTTCCTTTCCTACACCATTAAGTCCAAAGTATCCAATTGGTACGAAATATGAGGAAAAAAGTACGAAACAAATAACCCCTAAAACCATTAATAATTTTTTCTTACTAATAGAAAGAATATGTTCACTATAAATAATAAAATTTGTGAATCCTGTAAAAACAAATAATCCAGAAGCAACCGAATTCATTTTTGGAGTATGCATTAGGTAAGTCCAAGATTGTTTGATGGAATCAACCATTACTAAATGATCGGTAAAAAACCTCAGCATGATAAAAAGATAGAAAGGTGTAGCTAATAAAACAATAATTTCCAGTATATACAATATGGAATTTGTTTGATTCATTATTACAAATACGCTTAACATGAGAAAAATATAAAATACGACAATTGAGTTCGGTGTTAAAAAATGGCTTACAATTTGCGTGTTTGAGATAAGAAATAACATTCCTGCAAAAATTTGTAGAGTAAAATTAAAAAACAAAAAAGTCTTCTGAAACCATTTTGGGAATAGCCTATCCATAATTTGAGCAATATTTTGTCTTGGGAACTTTTTCATTTGGGTTTGAAATATAATAATAAGAAACGATCCTATTAGGGCTGATAAAGCTAAACTAAATAAGCTCCCGTTAAATCGATTTTTGTAAAGGATTTGCGGGATAAAAGCAGTTACGTTTACCAGTGCATTGATATAAAACAAATAAACGTAATAACGCTGTCCTAGCATTAAAATCCACCTACAATCAGTTTTTAGCAAATAGCTGCATGTACGGTTTACCTAGGCTACGTAAACTACAAAGATATCCGATAAGAGCAAAAGCTCCTATTAGTACCCCTATAGTTCCAAATAAACTTCCAAGTACAATTAAGGGATATCGTATAAGTCGGATAGCTTGATGCATGGCATTAACCGGAATGACAAAAATAGAAATTGCAACAATAGAAATGACAATAATCATAACATTGCCTATTAGTCCTGCTTGGGATGCTGTCTGCCCGAGGATTAAGCCACCTACAGTCGTTGCGGATGGGCTAATTGTTCTTGGTAAACGAATACTGGCTTCACATAAAAATTCCACCATCAGCATCATAAAGATAATTTCAATGTAGGAAGGAAAAGGAACAGCTATTCTGCTTCCTGCAATTAGAAGAGCAAATTGTACTTTTAAAATTTCTGGAGAATAAGAAATGACGGCGACGTATAAAGCGGGAAGAAAAAGTGACATCATAAGTGCTATGTATCGAATAATAATAAGAAATTTTCCTATGGTGACTAATTCTACATGATCATCCATAGATTTAAAAAAATCAAAAAAACTAGCTGGTCCTAGTAAAACCCATGAAGATCCTTCAATAAGAAATACAATTTTCCCTTGAGACAGATTTGTTACTACTCTGTCAGGTCGCTCTGTTGTCATAAATAAAGGAAAAGGACACCACTTACTCTCCACCAATAATTTTTGCAACTGACCCGCAGATTGTAATAAATCAACTTTTAAGTCTTTTAGTTTATTATTCAAGTGTTGTAGAGCTTTTTTATCACAGAGCTTTTCATCGTACAGTAAAATAATATTCGTCTTGGAATTTTGTCCTAATGTGTGGTTTTTAACCTTTAAAGTTTCTTTGCGATATCGATTGCGAATAATGTTTAAGGATATACTTAATTTTTCATTTAAGCTGTCTTTAGGGCCTTGCAAAATACTTTCTTCTGTCGATTCATATACAGGACGTGATTCAATATTGTCCAGTTTAACAGAGTACATTTTATTGTTTTGTAAGATTATAATGCATCCGCTGAAAATTTTTTCCACAGCATCTTTTTCCTCTTTAATCATTGACCATTCTTCAAATGAGCGTATATATTCTTCATACTCAAGATTTTCGTCTGTATCATAAAAGGTTGAGATGACATTACAAGTAATTTTTTTTTCGTCGCATAGTGACTTCAAATAAAAAAGAGTAATTTTTAGATTTCCCTTTTTAACTTCACGGTGAATAAAATCATGATTTTCTTTCAAGTCCTTAAGATTCATTAAAGTCACCTCAGAGTTATTATCCGCTAAAATACAAATTTTTACACATTAACCCAGAGTGCATTTCCTTAAATTGATCAATCGCCTCCGTGAGCTTAAGTAGAAATGGTTTAAAGTCAATGATACCTGAGCCAAAAAAACCATCCTTTTTCTTAACTTTTTAGACGCCGCCCAGAAAGGAAAAATAATAGTCCTGGAGGAATGATACAATGCTATGGGTTATATTTTCGCCGAAAAGGAGGTAAAACGATGTGGAGGAGTTACGAGAGGATATAGAAAGATTTTATTCTCCTGGAGAAGTGGCATTACATATGGATATTGAAAGGCAGAAGGTAAATTGGTAAAACTAGTGAAATAAACACTCAAGAAAAATTTTATGAAAGTTTAACGAATCTGCTCTTTTATTTCAATAAATAGAGTATAGAAGTGGTAAAAATCCTTACCCATAAAGAAAAAGACCAGATGGATACACCATCTGATCAAGGACGATCTTTAAAAAATCTTAGCCAATTCAGAACTCAATTGACAATCTAAAGCATAAGTTTGTCACTAATATTTTTAAAGCATAAAGATGTAACTGTGACAATTTGATGATTTAAGTCACATCTTTGCTAGTCTTGTTATCCACCTATGTATGGTGGAGACGGCGGGACGTGCACTTCCATGCTTTCGTCATGGCACTGACTATATCTTGAACCTGCAATTTTTACAGGCCCTCCGGCGTCTTATGCGAACCATATATTTGCCTTTTAGGCATGAGGTTTCGCATCCTAGTACCACCAAATTGATCAATGGCAGCCTATGAGTCGATACACGGCTGTTGGATTACTCCACATACCGCTCGGCATTGCCTTATCACATTACTGTGACTTAGGTTTCACCGATAAAGCCGGATTATCACTTGTGTGTTACCACACAAGGCGACTAATTACTAATCGAACCCGCGTCCAAAGATATTGGCACTTAAGCTTCTACGAGTGTAGTCGACATATTGGCGCTTCGCTGATCCTTATGCCTATCGACAGGCGTCCGGCCAGCTAGCCTGGTTGTTCTCTTCCTTCATCCTCAGGCGGTGGAATCCAGCGTAGCCCACTTAGAGTGAGTCCCTTACCCTACCACATGGGCGATGGAGGGAGGAACCGCTATGCAGTATTAAGCTGCGAAAGCGAGGTTGTTGTTAGTTTTGCCAGTTATGGCTTTGACGTTTTAACGAGGCCGATCCCCTCGACTCGCAACCTAAGCTCAAACTACCCCTGTCGAATCCGTAGCGTCCCCATTATAAAAATGAAGCTAGACGTTCGGATGCTCAACAATTGTTATGAGCATAAGTTATTGCCGCATCACTTAGCGACAAATTTATTATAACATACTGTGAGTATTTTTCAATTGTAATTATTTGCAAGTTACATCTTTTGACGATCGCGGAAGGCCCGTTCAATTTCACGCTTCGCTTCTTTTTGTTTTAATGATTCTCGCTTATCATAATTCTTCTTCCCTTTTGCCAGCCCAACTAAAACCTTGCAAAAACCATTTTTCAAATAAAGCTTTAATGGTACAAGTGCATAGCCTGCCTCTTTTGTTTCACCGATTAATTTATTAATTTCCTTTTTATGAAGCAATAGTTTACGTGTTCTTAGGGGATCATGGTTATAGCGATTCCCTTGCTCATATGGGCTGATGTGCATTCCAAATAAAACAGCTTCGCCACTTTGGATTCTTGCATAGGAATCCTTTAAATTCACCTTACCCGCACGAATCGACTTAATTTCCGTGCCCTGCAAAACGATTCCAGCTTCATAGGTTTCTTCAATAAAATAATCATGATAAGCCTTTTTATTTTGGGCGACAACTTTCCCTTCACCTTTTGGCATGTTTCTCACCTCTTCTATGGCTAATATTTTAGCAGAATGAACAGGTTCAGACAATTAAAGAAAACTCGCCGATTGGCAAGCCCGAAAGGGCGAAGACAGAGGCGAAGTTGCACTTATGCGTAATAGGAAAGGATAAACTTGTGAAAGTTTATCCTTTTCTATTAGCCAAAAGAGGGCCGACTGGTTGAGGCCCCCGTTTGACTATCTTCTCTTTTTCCGTTTCGTACTTTTGGATTTCGGAACATTATCGTAAAATTTCCTTTTCTTTTTCGATTTGTCCCCTTGACCTTGTCCTGACGAGTCAGACTTCTTATTACGGTCTCCCTGCTGTTTGCTTCGGCGCGGCTTGTTGGTATCGCTGCCGGTTTTGAAAACTTTCGGCGTCTCGGATCTCTCTCTGCGAGTACCTTTCATTCCGACGATTTCAAAATCAATTGAGCGTTCATCTTTATTGACCTTCACTACTCGTACAGTGATTTCATCGCCGATTCGGAACACATTACCTGTCCGTTCACCGATCATAGCGAAATGACGTTCATCAAAGCGATAATAGTCATCGGTCATGTAACTAACATGAACAAGTCCTTCAATCGTATTTGGAAGCTCAACGAACATCCCAAAATTGGTTACCGAGCTGATGATCCCATCATACTCAACGCCAATTTTATCTTCCATGTATTCCGCTTTCTTCAACTCATCGGTTTCACGCTCTGCATCAACCGCTCGGCGCTCCATTTTTGAAGAATGCTGGGCAATTTCAGGCAGACGGGCATTCCATTTTTCCCTGGTCGTTTCATCAAGTTTTCCTTCTATTAAATAGGTGCGAATCAAGCGATGAACGATCGTATCAGGATATCGGCGAATCGGCGATGTGAAATGTGTATAAAACTCAGTCGATAGTCCAAAGTGACCTAAGCTTTCCGGATCATATTTTGCCTGCTGCATCGAGCGAAGCATAACGGTTGAAACAACCATTTCTTCCGGTTTCCCTTGGACCTCTTCAATAATTTCCTGAAGCGCCCTTGGATGAACTTCATTCGCAGTTCCTTTTACTATATAACCAAAGTTGGTAATAAACTCGAAAAACTTTCTCAGCTTATCTTCTTTCGGATCTTCATGAATTCGGTATATAAACGGAACATCCATCCAATGGAAATGTTCGGCAACCGTTTCATTGGCAGCAAGCATAAACTCTTCAATTAACCGCTCCGCAACAGAACGCTCACGGAGGATAACATCTGTTGGTTTACCTTCATCATCTACCAATACTTTGGATTCTTTAAAATCAAAATCGATTGCGCCGCGCTTCATTCTTTTATTACGCAAAATCGCCGCAAGCTCTTCCATCATTTCAAACATTGGTACAAGCGCCTCATACCTCGCTCTTGTTTCCTCATCATGATCAACAAGAATCCTATTCACATCATGATAGGTCATCCGCTCAGTTGTTTTAATCACACTTTGAAAAATCTCATGGTTGACCACTTGACCTTCAGACGAAATTTCCATATTACAAGAAAGCACTAAACGGTCTACTTTCGGATTTAAGGAACAAATCCCATTCGATAGCCGGTGGGGAATCATCGGAATAACCCTGTCTACTAAATAAACACTTGTAGCTCTTTCTTCCGCTTCAAGATCAATTGGTGTTCCTTCTTTTACATAATAGCTGACATCGGCAATATGAACGCCCAGCTTATAGTTACCGTTTTCAAGCTTAGTAACGGTAACAGCATCATCCAGGTCCTTCGCATCGGCACCATCAATCGTAACAATGGTTTCGTTCCGAAGATCACGTCGGTTAGCCAATTCACTCTCATCAATCGTATCAGGTGTTTCATTGGCCTGCTGCAATACTTCATCAGGAAAAGCCATTGGCAAACCGTGCTTATGTATAACAGAAAGGATGTCCACTCCGGGATCATTTTTGTGCCCGAGAATTTCAATAACTTCACCCTCTGCACTTTTTCGCCCTTCAGGATAAGTTACCAGCTTAACCACCACTTTATGTCCTTCAACCGCTCCTTTAGAAGCCGATTTCGGGATAAAAATGTCACTGGCAAACTTTTTATCATCGGGAATCACAAAACCAAAACTCTTGCTTTCCACATACGTTCCTACCATTTGCTGAATGCCCCGCTCCAAGATGCGAATAATGCTTCCTTCACGGCGTTGGCCAGACGTTTCCGATGAAACGCGAGCTAGAACGGTATCTCCATGCATAGCGGTGTTGGTTTCATTTGGCGGAATAAAAATATCATCCATTCCCGGCTCATCAGGAATAACAAACGCAAATCCTTTCGCATGCCCGGTCAACTTTCCGCGAATTAAGTTCATTTTCTGCGGCAAGCCATAGCGGTTGCTGCGGGTTCGAACCACTAACCCTTTTTCTTCCATTTGGACAAGTGCTTTAACAAACTCTTTAAAATCACTCGAGTCTTGAATACCGAAGGCTGCCTCAAGCTCTTGAACCGTTAATGGTTTATATGCCTCATCCTTCATATATTGCAAAAGCTTGTCTACGTGCTTTTGAATATTATCTTCCAAGCAAATCCCTCCTTTGGGGTGCAATTTAATCGTTCCAATCTAATTTTTCTAAAAAGGCGTAAATATCTTCATGAAGCTGTTCCCGCTCTTTATCCAATGTGATCACATGGCCGGATTCTTCATACCATTTAATCTCTTTAATATCTGATTCCACTTCACGGTAAATAATATTGGCACTATCCGTATTAATCATATGGTCGTGACGAGCCTGGACTACGAAGATAGGGGAATATATCATATCAACATGATCACGAACGTCGGCTATTAACTCCTGAAGTGCCTTTAAGGTATTCATCGGTGTTTTTTTAAACTCATTCATTTCCATTTCGATTTGCTCTTCTGTTTTTCCTTCACGTTTTTTAAATTCGCGGGCATATTCAAGAATTCCTTGGTACATAACTTCTTCACTTTTGATATACATAGGTGCACACATCGGTACAATACCTTTTATAGGTACAGTGTAACCCAATTTCAAAGAAAATACGCCGCCAAGGGAAAGTCCTGCGACCGCAATTTCCGTATATCCTTTGTTTTTTAAAAATTCATATCCATTTACTACATCCTGCCACCAGTCTTCCGGTCCTGTATGGACAAGTTCTTCAGGAGGGACTCCATGACCTTTGTAGTGCGGTGCATGGCATGTATAGCCTTTCTTTTCAAGGAAACGGCCCAGCATCCTGACATCTGCAGAATTACCTGTAAATCCATGCAGTAATAGAACGGCTCTTTTTCCTCCTTCAAATGTAAATGGCCTAGGTATTGAAACTCTCATTTGTAAAACTCCTTTAAAAATCAGTTAACTTATCTTAGTTTAAGCAAAGTGAGGGTGAACATTCCAGAAATAAGACTTACGAGAGGAGAAGTTTAGTCATTATTGAGGATATTATCAAATTTAGGGCATTTTCGATTTTATCTTTTCAGAGACTTATTTACAAATTCCTTTTTCTCTCTATCTTTCCCCGTTTTTAATACGTTTGATATTTCCACTTTTAGCTTGACTAAGACTGTGAACTCCAATAATTTATTCAAACACTTTAACGAAAAGTTATCCTCAATATAAATGACAAAAAAACCCGGCGGGTAGCCAGGTTTATAGTATGCTTTATTAGATTTTAAAGTAAGTAACAGCGATAGCAAGAACAAAGAATAATATCGATAAAATGATCGTAATGCGGTGAAGAATCAAATCAATTCCCCGTGCTTTTTGCTTTCCGAAAAGTGATTCGGCACCACCCGAAATGGCTCCGGACAATCCAGCGCTCTTACCTGATTGAAGTAAAACAACCCCAATAAGTCCAATACTTACGATAACTAATAATACGACAACTAATGTATGCATGAAGGCCACCTCCTGTTAGACGTACATTTCACAGTATTCTTAATTTACCATATAAACGCCCTTTTAACAATAGTAGTTATTGTGACAGCATCAAGGAGGATATTGGGAAAGACAGAATTCACTTTTAATAAGCCCAAAATGCAAAATAAAAGACACTCATTGAAAAATGAGTGCCTCTTTATGTTTACTTACTCAAGTTATAGAAAGATTTAATTCCGTTGAACTTAGCAGATTCACCTAATTGATCTTCAATGCGAAGCAATTGGTTGTATTTTGCTACACGGTCTGTACGTGATGGTGCACCGGTTTTGATTTGTCCTGCATTTGTAGCAACAGCGATGTCAGCGATTGTGCTGTCCTCTGTTTCACCGGAGCGGTGAGAGATAACTGCTGTGTAGCCTGCGCGTTTAGCCATTTCAATTGCATCAAAGGTTTCAGTAAGGGTACCGATTTGGTTAACTTTGATAAGGATAGAGTTAGCAATTCCTTTTTCAATGCCTTCAGCAAGCTTTTTCGTATTTGTAACGAACAAGTCATCACCAACTAATTGGACTTTGCTACCAATTCGTTCAGTTAAAAGCTTGTGGCCTTCCCAGTCGTTTTCATCTAAGCCGTCTTCGATAGAGATGATTGGGTATTTAGAAACAAGCTCTTCATACCAAGCAACCATTTCTTCAGAAGTTTTCACAACGCCTTCGCCTTCAAGATGGTATTTTCCATCTTCTTTATTGTAAATTTCAGAAGACGCTACGTCCATTGCCAACATAACTTCTTCACCCGGCTTGTAGCCGGCTTTTTCGATTGCTTCAATAATTGTTTGAAGAGCTTCTTCATTAGAGCCTAAGTTTGGAGCAAAGCCGCCTTCGTCACCAACAGCCGTATTAAGGCCTTTGCCTTTTAGAACTGATCTTAAGCTATGGAAAATTTCCGCACCCATACGAAGAGCTTCTTTAAAGTTTGGCGCACCAACAGGCATAACCATGAATTCCTGGATATCAACGTTGTTATCAGCATGAGCTCCACCGTTTACGATATTCATCATTGGAACCGGAAGCTGTTTTGAATTGAATCCGCCAAGGTATTGGTATAAAGGAATATCTAAATAGTTAGCTGCAGCATGAGCAACCGCCATAGAAACACCAAGAATAGCGTTAGCACCCAATTTACCTTTGTTTTCAGTTCCGTCTAATTCAATCAATGCGTTGTCAATTGAAACTTGATCTAAAACACTGAATTCTTCACCAACCAGGTATGGGGCAATAATTTCGTTTACATTGTCAACCGCTTTTAAAACGCCCTTTCCAAGGTAGCGTTCTTTATCGCCATCACGAAGTTCAACAGCTTCGTATTCACCTGTAGAAGCACCGCTTGGAACTAATGCTCTCCCGAAAGCGCCTGACTCAGTGAAAACTTCAACCTCAACAGTGGGATTACCGCGGGAATCTAATACTTCACGTGCATATACATCAACAATAAATGGCATGTGTATCTCTCCTTAAGAATAAAATTATTATTTTTCAATTAATGTTGTTCCAGTCATTTCGGCCGGTTTTTCTAAACCTAATAAATCCAACATCGTTGGAGCTAAATCTCCAAGGATGCCGCCATCACGTAATTCTACACCGTCTTTCGTAACAATGACCGGTACAGGATTCGTTGTGTGTGCCGTCATTGGCTCGCCTTCTAGCGTCACCACTTCATCGGCATTTCCGTGGTCAGCGGTAATGATCGCATAGCCGCCTTTTTCAAGAATTAAGTCTACCACTTTTCCTAAGCATTCATCAACTGTTTCAATTGCTTTGACGGTTGGTTCAAGCATTCCGGAATGCCCCACCATGTCAGGATTAGCAAAATTTAATAAAATCGCGTCAAATTTATCCGCTTGAATTTCCTTGAGTAACGCATCCGTCACTTCATAGGCACTCATTTCCGGTTTTAGGTCATATGTAGCAACCTTTGGAGAATTAATTAAGATCCGCTCTTCTCCTGGGAATTTTTCTTCGCGGCCGCCGCTCATAAAGAACGTTACATGCGGATATTTTTCGGTCTCGGCAATTCTAAGCTGTTTTAAACCATTTTGTGCAAACACTTCACCAATTGTATTATCCAAGTTCGATGGTTTAAATGCTACATACCCATCAACAGATTCACTGAAGTGTGTTAAACAAACAAAGAATAAATTTTTTGGATGCTTTGGTCCGCGATCAAAGGAGCGGAAATCTTCATTTGTGAACGTATTTGAAATTTGAATGGCACGGTCAGGTCGGAAGTTGTAGAAAATAACAGCATCGTCATCCTGAATCGTCGCAACAGGTTGTCCGTCTTCTTTCGTAATAACCGATGGAATCACGAACTCATCAAAAATTCCATGCTGATAGGAATCCTCTACTAATTCTAACGGATTGGTGTAAGTCGGGCCCTCACCATAAACCATTGCACGGTAGGATTTTTCAACCCGCTCCCAGCGCTTGTCCCTGTCCATGGAATAGTATCGACCGGAAATGGTCGCAAATTCTCCAACGCCGTACTCCTTCATTTTATCCAGTGTTTGCTGAATATATGTTGCTGCTGTCTTCGGTCCGACATCACGGCCATCAAGGAAAGCATGAACATAGACTTTTTCCACACCTTCATCTTTTGCAAGCTTTAGCAAAGCAAACATATGATTAATATGACTATGAACGCCGCCATCAGACAGTAAACCGAATAAATGAAGGGCAGTACCCTTTTTCTTCACATGCTCCATTGCAGCAGTAAACGTTTCATTTTTTTCAAATTCGCCTTCACGAATCGCAATATTCACACGCGTTAAGCTTTGATATACAATTCGGCCTGCACCGATATTCAAGTGCCCTACTTCAGAATTACCCATTTGTCCTTCAGGAAGACCAACCGCTTCACCGGAAGCCGTTAAATGGGAATGGGGATAAGTGTCCCAGAAACGGTCAAAATTTGGTTTCTTCGCATGGTAGACCGCATTTCCTTTGTGTTCGCTTCGACAACCGAAACCATCTAAGATGATTAAGGCGACTGGTGACTTACTCATATTGTCCTGCCTCCAAGAGTTGCAAGAATGATTGTGCTTCAAGGCTTGCTCCGCCTACTAATGCACCATCAATATCAGGCTGTGCCATATATTCTTTAATATTTCCAGGCTTAACGCTTCCGCCGTATTGTATTCTAACAGCAGCTGCAACTTCTTCAGAGAATTGCTTTGCCACTACTTGGCGGATATGGGCGCAAACTTCGTTTGCATCCTCAGCAGTTGAGGATTTCCCTGTACCAATTGCCCAAATTGGCTCGTAAGCAATAACAGTTTGATTTACCTGGGTCTCGCTTAACCCTTTTAGGGCTTTTTCAATTTGTGAGCCGACAAGATTCATTGTTTCGCCATTTTCGCGTTGTTCAAGTGTTTCTCCGCAACAAACAATAGGTGTTAGGTTGTATTTAAACGCAGCAACCGTCTTTTTGTTGACTGATTCATCTGTTTCGTTGAACATTTCACGGCGTTCTGAGTGACCAATAATCACATATTGTACACCGAGGTCTGCAAGAGCATTCGGGCTGATTTCACCGGTAAAGGCTCCGTTTTCTTCAAAATGCATATTTTGAGCACCAATTTTCACATCGGTGCCTTTAACTGTTTCTACAAGGCTTTGTAAAAATAATGCAGGCGCACAAATGACTGATTCCATTTTTTCTTGAGCAGGTACAAGGCTTTTTACTTCTTCAGCAAAGCTTTTTGCTTCTGAAAGTGTTTTGTTCATTTTCCAGTTCCCTGCAATAATTGGTTTACGCATTAGGGCACATCCTTTCTTCCTTTAACAAAGAAGCAAATTATTGATATATACATAAAAATTGTCGAATTCCACTAAAAATCGTTACTATCACCAAATTATTTGTCGATATCGACGTGTAGATAGAATTACTTATCGTTCAATGCAACAACACCCGGTAGTGCTTTGCCTTCCATAAATTCAAGCGATGCTCCGCCGCCAGTGGATATATGGCTCATTTTTTCAGCCAAATTGAACTTTTCTACTGCTGCTGCAGAGTCCCCGCCTCCAATAACTGAATATGTACCTTCTGCTTCGGCAAGAGCTTCCGCAACTGCTTTTGTTCCATTGGCAAATTTATCAATTTCAAACACACCCATAGGGCCGTTCCAAATCACTAATTTTGATTTTTGAATCACATCACGATAAATTTCTGCCGTTTTTGGTCCGATATCAAGGGCTTCCCAATCAGCAGGAATCTCTTCAATGGATACTACTTTTGAATTTGCATCTGCAGAGAAATCATCCGCAATAACCGCATCAACAGGCATGTAGAAATTAACGCCTTTTTCTTTCGCTTTATCCATGAATTCCTTCGCAAGATCAATTTTATCTGCTTCAAGAAGGGATTTGCCAATTTCATGGCCTTGTGCTTTTACAAAGGTATAAGCTAAACCGCCGCCGATGATAAGGTTATCTACTTTTTCTAATAGATTTTCAATAACACCAATCTTATCTTTAACTTTCGCACCACCGATAATCGCTGTAAAAGGACGTTCAGGATTTGATAGGGCTTTACCTAGTACTTCAAGTTCTTTTTCCATTAAAAAGCCGGCAACAGCAGGAAGGTTATGCGCAATTCCTTCTGTGGAAGCATGGGCACGATGAGCCGCACCAAAAGCGTCATTCACATAAACATCAGCAAGCTCTGCAAATGCTTTGGCTAATTCAGGATCATTCTTTTCTTCGCCAGGATAAAAACGTACGTTTTCGAGAAGAAGGACGTCACCTTCGTTCATTGTTTCAATTAATGCTTTAACAGAATCACCATAAGCTTCATCTGCCTTCTTCACTTCTTTGCCAAGCAATTCGGAAAGTCGTACGCCAACTGGAGTTAAGCGCATTTCTTCAACCACTTTTCCTTTCGGACGACCGAAGTGGCTTGCTAAAATCACTTTCGCACCGTTGTCCATTAAATACTGAATGGTTGGCAATGCGGCACGAATCCTTGTTTCATCAGTAATTTGTCCATCCTGCATAGGTACGTTAAAATCAACCCTGCAAAAAACGCGTTTCCCTTTAACATCAACATCTTTTAATGATTTTTTGTTCATGCGAAGAGCCTCCTAGAGTATAAGCTACTATAAAAACAGGTTTCATTAAAAAAGGAGCGGGGGAATCTCCCCCGCTCCCCTTTGTAATACCATTAATCATTATAGCCTTTTTAAGATTGAGATTCCAATCCTAGCCAATGATTTAAATGTATAATTAAAGTCCTTTTGCAGCGATGTAATCAACAAGGTCAACAACGCGGTTAGAGTAACCAACTTCGTTATCATACCAAGATAATACTTTTACCATATTGCCTTCAAGAACCATTGTTGATAATGCATCGATTGTAGAAGAAACAGTAGCACCATTATAGTCGCTAGAAACTAATGGAAGTTCGCTGTATGCTAGAATTCCTTTTAATGGACCTTCAGCTGCTTCCTTTAATGCTGCATTGATTTCTTCAGCAGTAACGTTCTTTTCTAATTCTGCAACTAAGTCAACAATAGAAACGTTTGGAGTTGGAACGCGCATTGCCATACCATTTAATTTACCTTTAAGTTCAGGTAAAACTAGAGAAACGGCTTTAGCTGCACCAGTTGATGTCGGAATCATGTTTTCAGCAGCTGCACGTGCACGACGGTAGTCCTTATGTGGTAAGTCAAGGATTTGTTGGTCATTTGTATAAGAGTGAACAGTTGTCATCATACCACGTTTGATTCCGAATGTATCATTTAATACCTTTGCAAATGGTGCAAGGCAGTTTGTAGTACAAGAAGCATTTGATAATACATGGTGGTTGTTTGCATCGTATTTATCTTCGTTAACACCCATTACAATCGTGATATCTTCGTTTGAAGCCGGAGCAGAGATAATAACTTTTTTCGCACCTGCTTCAAGATGCTTCGCTGCATCTTCACGTTTTGTGAAACGGCCGGTAGATTCTACAACCACTTCTACGCCAAGATCTCCCCATCCAAGTTGAGCCGGGTCACGTTCAGCAATAACTTTTACTTTTTTGCCACCAACTACTAGGTATTCACCATCAACGGTAACATCTTCAGAAAGAGTTCCGTGAACTGTATCATATTTTAAAAGATGTGCAAGCATATTTGCATCTGTTAGGTCATTAATTGCTACGATTTCCACATTGCTATTGTTTAATGCCGCACGGAATACGTTACGTCCGATACGACCAAATCCATTAATTCCAACTTTTACTGTCATGATAAAATTTCCTCCTTTGTTTGGGTGAGTCTATTTTATTTAAAAAGGTTTTACCCTTTTAATAACATTCTTGCTGCACCTTCATCCGTAATTAAGATCGTCGATGATGGCGCTTGTTTCATATAAGACTTTATCGCTTTTGCCTTTGAGCTTCCGCCTGCAACCGCAATAACATTGGATATTCTTGTAAGGTCATTTAGCTGTAGACCAATTGTTAAAGCTTTGTGGACAATTTCGCCCTCTTCATTAAAATAGTAACCAAATGCTTCACCAACGGCTTTTCCACCTTCAATTTTCTTCATTTCATCAGGCGGTGTTTTTCTTCGCTTGGCCATCGTGATAGCATCCCCTATTCCGTGAAGTACCATGCTTGCTGATTTAATCAGCTCTAAAACTTCGTGAATAGCAGGTTCCTTGATTAAAGACTCATAAATCTCAGGGCTGACTTGGTCCGGTACATAAAAAACGCGGTGCTTTGAATGGGTATTCTTTGACATAATCGAACTGACCGTATTTGCCTGATTTTGAACATCCTCACCGATTCCCCCACGGGCTGGAACAAACAGTAATTCTTTATTACCTAGATCAGGTGAAAGTTGCTCAGCTACTGTCGCCATTGTCGAGCCACCAGTCACAGCGATGATATTTTTCCCTCCAAGAAGCTTTTTCATGCTAGTTGCACATGCTTTTCCCAGTTCACTTTTCACCATTGGAGATTCATCACTATTTCCAGGTACGATAATTGCCTTTTTAATGCCAAGGCGATTTTTCAGCTCTAATTCCATTACATCAATACCTTTTAATTCGCGCATCAAGCCTTCAAGATCTTCGAGTAAATTTTTTCCTTCAGATGTCAAACTCATTCCCACATTATTTGTGTAAATTAGATTTTGATCCTTTAAAAATTCCACTTCACTTCGAAGAATTCTTTCTGTAAATCCAAGACTGGCTGCTAAGCTCCTTCTTCCCACCGGCTGCATAAATTCGATGTTTCTGAGGATGGAATATCTTTTCTGTAATACTTGAAGGAGATCAGGTAATAATCTCTTTTGAATGTCAATGAACGATTGCATGTGTTGCATGCTCCTTTATATTATGTAGTTGGTCAAAAAATGTCCACCATAGACATATTATGTCCCGCTACATGTAAAAAAAATCACCCCTGTTACATTTTCCATTTTAACAGGAGTGAAAACCTATTTCAACTTAAAAGATTGCCCTTTTTTCTTGTAAACGGTTACTTATGTCAAATTTGTTAACCATACCATATGCAACCTCTTCCCCATCAAGATAAACAACGGGAATCATAAGGCCAAACTGTTCAGTTAAATCATCACTTCTAGCAATATCAATTTCCTTTAAGGAAAAATTCCATTCCTCCTGAAGCTCCAGTAAAGATTTTTTTGCTTTATCACATAAAGGGCATTGTTTCCGGGTATATAGGGTAATGGTATGCTCTAGCAAATCAATTCTCCTTTCAATCAAACCTTTTTCGCTTTGAAGAAGATGGGATACCTAATTGGTCCCGATACTTGGCAATGGTGCGCCTTGAAACCATCATCCCCTCCGCAATTTTTAATTGTTCTACAATTTCTTGATCGGAAAGCGGTTTTTGCTTATTCTCTTTTTCGATTAAAAGCGAAATCGCATTTTTTACTTGGGTCGATGAAGTATTCTCATCCGAAACCGTTTGAATGGTGCTGGTGAAAAAGGTTTTTAAGGGATAGGTCCCTACCGGCGTCTGAACATATTTTTCCCTGACAGCACGGCTCACAGTTGATTCATGAATCTCAAGCTCGCCGGCAATTTCCTTCATCGTCATCGGCTGCAAATGTTTAGGCCCCTTTTGAAAAAATAATGCCTGTTTCTCTACTATCTTAGCAACGACCTTGGTCAGGGTTTCTTTCCTCTGTTCAATACTTTTCATAATCCATTGATAATCCTGAAACTTATCCTGTAAAAAGCGGTTTACCTGTTGGTCGATGTCAGGCCTTGAATTGATTTTCTGATAATAGTGTTCATTAAAACTAATCCTTGGAAGGGTGTCATCAAACATTCTTACTGAAAATCCTTCCACGGTTTGTTCAACAATTGTATCAGGAATGATATAGCTAGTCGCATCATGACCCAAAAGTGCTCCCGGCTTTGGATTAAGCAGTTGAATTTCATCAAAAACTTCTTGAATGTCTTTGAGTGAAACCTGCAGTTCTTTTGAAATCTGCTTCCATTTCTTTTCCGCAAAGATGACAAAGTAGTTTGAAATAATTTGCCGTGCCAGTTCGTTATCCGGAAATTCGTATTCTAATTGAATCAATAAGCATTCTTGCAGGTTTCGGGCACCAATCCCCACAGGATCAAGGGACTGAACCACCTTTAAACCTTTATCGACAAGCTCTATTGGTGTATTTAATGTTTGGGATATTTCGTTAAGGTCACCAACAAAGTAACCGTTTACATCAATGTTTTGGATAAGATGGCGAATGACTCTTAATTGCTCGGCAGTGAAGTCTCGTAGGTTTAACTGTGATGTAAGTTGATCTTCCAGTGAAATGGGTTTGTCAGCAATTTGTTCAATCCAGTCTTTTTCCGCCTTCTGATGTTTCTTGCGGTTCCGGTCAATTAATGGATTCATCGGCTGTATATTCCCATTTTCAATCTGTAAAAGGGGATTTTCAAGCGCTTTATTTTCCAAAAAAGCAGTCAATTCCTGTGCCGAATACTGCAAAAGGGCAATAGCCTGCGACAGCTCCTGCGTCATTGCCAATTTTAATGTTTGTTGTTGCCATAATCCCGCCTTCAAATTCATTCCGATCCCCCCTACTCTCTATTTTACATGATTATAAGGGATTGGTGTATGGCAAGAAATTGGTATCAGGGTTGATATTGTCTATTTTTGCTTGAGTTTTGGCTATTTTTTTGGGGGATAAAAAGTTTTGTACTTGTTTTAAGGGGTTTTGTACAGGTTTCAGTGGATTAAGTCCTTTTTACGGGCGATTTGTACTTTTAGACATTTTTCGGTAAATCAATTACTTTTTAGCCAAAACAGAATAAAAACCTCCTGTCGTTGAAAGAACAGGAGGCTTTTATTACGCCCTCGGCAGGAATCGAACCCACATCTCAAGAACCGGAATCTTACGTGCTATCCGTTGCACCACGAGGGCAAAATATTAGCGACTTTTATATTATATGACATGTTCTTAATCTTTGCAAGTACTGAATAGGTTTAAAATGTTTCTGATTGGATATGATGGAATAGGGAAAGTTGTCGAACAATTTAAAGTCAAATTGTTTGACCTTTATTGACCATCAGTGTATGATAACAATACATAATATTTTCACTTTCAAACTCAGGAGGAGGAAGAAAAATGAATTTGATTCCTACAGTTATTGAACAAACAAATCGGGGCGAGAGAGCATATGACATATATTCCCGTCTTTTAAAAGACCGGATCATTATGCTTGGCAGTGCAATTGATGATCATGTTGCCAATTCAATTGTTGCCCAATTACTATTCCTTGAAGCGGAAAACCCTGAAAAAGACATTACACTTTACATCAATAGTCCCGGTGGAAGCATTACAGCAGGGATGGCGATTTACGATACAATGCAATATATTAAAGCGAATGTATCTACTGTTTGTATCGGTATGGCTGCATCCATGGGTGCTTTCTTATTAGCTGCAGGTGAAAAAGGGAAGCGTTATGCTCTGCCTAACGCGGAGGTCATGATTCACCAGCCACTTGGCGGTGCTCAAGGACAAGCAACGGAAATTGAAATTGCTGCAAAACGCATTCTCTTCCTTCGTGAAAAATTAAATGGAATTTTAGCAGAACGTACAGGCCAGCCACTTGAGGTCATTCAAAAAGATACAGACCGCGATAATTTCATGACAGCGGAAAGAGCAAAGGAATATGGCCTGATTGACCAAATCATCACTCGTAACTTATTTGATGAAAAAAATAAAAAATAAAAACTAAAAGGGTTTGGCAGTTGTTGCCAAACCCTTTTCTTAATGTTCTTTTTCGATAAATTCGCTTAAAGCAGCGATGGCGTTTTCTTCATCATCACCATCGGCTACGATGTTAATGACCACTCCGGAGCCTACAGCAAGACTCATTAATCCCATGATACTTTTTGCATTAACTTTTTTTCCATCCTTCTCAAGAAAAATATCCGATGAAAATCGGTTAGCTTCCTGGACAAATAAGGCCGCTGGTCGTGCTTGAAGCCCTGTTTTCAATTTTACTTCTACTTGTTTTACCCTCATTACAAAATTCCTCCTCATTTGATTTTTCTATTTTCTTGGATCTAATTCACCAATACGCAATTTCTCAGCAATTTCATCTATTTTTCTTAATCTATGATTAATCCCCGATTTACTAATAGAGCCGCCTGAGACCATTTCCCCCAGCTCTTTTAAGGTGACATCCGTAAAATTCATCCGCAGCTCGGCAATTTCCCTTAACTTTTCAGGTAATATATGAAGGCCGACAGTTTGGTCAATATAGCGGATATTTTCTACCTGCCTGATCGAGGCACCGATTGTTTTATTTAAGTTCGCTGTTTCACAATTAACGAGACGATTAACGGAGTTCCTCATATCTCTAACAATTCTAACATCTTCAAAGCGAAGTAAGGCATTATGGGCACCAATAATATTTAAAAATTCGGTAATTTTCTCCGCCTCTTTTAGGTACGTAATGAAGCCTTTTTTTCGCTCAAGCGTTTTACTGTTTAAGCCAAATGTATTCATCAATTCGCATAAAGAATCATTATGTTCTTTATAAAGCGAAAAAATTTCCAAATGATAAGAAGACGTTTCCGGGTTATTTACTGAGCCCCCGGCTAGAAATGCTCCACGTAAATAAGAACGCTTACAACACTTCTTTTTCACTAGCTCATTCGAAATATCATGAATGATGGTGAATCCTTCACCGAGAATTTTTGTATCCTCAAGAATTTCTTTTGCCTGGTGCGATAAACGGACAATATAGACGTTATTTTTTTTCAAACGCATTTTTTTCCTTACCAGCAGCTCAACTTGAACTTGGTAACTCTTTTTTAGTAATGTATAAATTCTCCTGGCAATCGCTGCATTTTCGGTTTGAATATCGACAACTAACTTACGATTGGAGAATGATAGAGAACCGTTCATGCGTATTAAAGCGGATAACTCTGCTTGAATGCAACACGACTTCACTTCCAGGTTCGTTAATTCTTTTTTCGTTTCCGAAGCGAAAGACATCCCCTTCACCCCCTTTTATACCGGGCACCTTTATTTACGCATCAAAGCGCTTTTTGGTTTCATTTATTAATAAATTATATAGAATTTGGGCTACTTTTTTCGGATCATGCCGAAGTGCGCCATTTTCCTGTACGGCAATATCAGCATGGACCACTTCAAGTCCAAGCTCATATAGCCTTGGGAGATCATATTGCACGGGATCAGCCAATTCCTCATTATAGCGAAGTTGAATATCCGGCGGGATCTCTTCATTGTTTACTAATATTGTATTTATACAAGCAGCGTTCATGTGATCGTAAACTGCCTGAACATGATCACTTGCAGTAAACCCATGTGTTTCCCCTGCTTGAGTCATCAAATTGCAAATGTATACCTTATTTGCTTTGGAGCGGCAGATTTCATCTCCCAATCTCGGAACGAGAAGATTCGGCAGAATACTGGTATATAAGCTTCCAGGACCAATAATTATTAAATCAGCCTGACGGATTGCTTGAATGCTTTCAGGTAATGGGCGAATATCCCCCGGTGTTAAAAAGACTTTTTTAATCCTTTTACCGGAATAGGGAATTTTCGACTCCCCTGAAACAATCGTCCCATCTTCCATTTCAGCATGTAAAACAACACTTTGATTTGCAGCAGGCAATACCTTGCCACGAACATTTAGTACTTTACTCATCTCTTGGATAGCATGAACAAAATTACCGGTAATGGAAGTCATCGCAGCCAAAATCAAGTTCCCAAGTGAATGTCCCGATAATTCATTGGATGTAGAAAAGCGATGTTGAAACATCTCCTCAACAAGTGGTTCAACATCAGATAATGCCGCCAAAACATTGCGAATATCACCCGGAGGAGGAATATGCAAATCATCCCGCAGCCTCCCCGAGCTTCCACCGTCATCGGCAACCGTTACAATCGCAGTAATATCTACTGGAAACTGCTTTAGTCCCCGTAACAAAACAGGCAATCCCGTTCCTCCGCCAATGATGACTATTCTTGGCTGTCCGAACTCTCTCATGTTGTTTTTTCCTTTCTCCTCTCAATGTCACGATGCGAAACACAGGTTTTGTAATCATGTTCAAAAAATCGTCCAATATACTCCGCAAGTGCTACCGAACGATGCTGACCGCCTGTACATCCAATCGCAATGACGAGCTGTGCTTTCCCTTCTCTTTTATAATGGGGAAGCATGAACGCGAGCAAGTCTGTCACCTTTTCCAAAAACTTATGTGTTTCATTCCATTTTAAAACATAACCTGATACTTCCTCATCTAAACCGGTTTTAGGACGCATATGCTCAATATAATGAGGATTTGGCAGGAAACGCACATCAAAAACGAGATCGGCGTCGATTGGGATTCCATGTTTAAATCCAAATGACATGACATTGACAGTAAAGATTAGTTTTTTATTTGAAGTAAATTCAGTTAATATCTTTTCACGCAGTTCCCGAGGCTTCATTTGCGATGTGTTATAAATGAGCTGGGCACGGCCTTTTAATTCTTCAAGGAGCTCCCTTTCAAGTTCAATCCCTTCGAGCGGCAGCCCTGTAGGCGCAAGCGGGTGTGACCGCCGCGTCTCTTTGTATCGGCGTACTAATGTTGCATCATCTGCATCCAAAAACAAAATCTGCGGTGTAACCCATGAAGTTTCAGCAAGGTCATCTAATGCCTTAAAGAGATGATCAAAAAACTCTCTGCCCCGTAAATCCATCACAAGTGCCACTTTATTCATTTTATTCCCGGATTCCTTCATAAGTTCTAAGAATTTTGGCAGCAATGTTGGCGGCAAATTATCAACACAAAAGAATCCTAAATCCTCTAAGCTTTGAATAGCAACTGTTTTTCCTGCCCCTGACATACCCGTGATAATGACCATCTGAGTATCGCTTGTCGAACCGGTACTCATTGCAATTCCCCCTATTGGTTAACTTGGATCTAATCGATAACTGATTAGTTGAAAATCTTTTGTATAAGTAAAAGTACCGTAAATGATTCCTTTTCCATGGATCATATAATCAATAATATGATAATCGCCTGCGGCCATCGGAAGATTTTTCAACTGATCTAGCTGATGCCATTCCAGCTTTCCTTCTTCAGATTCATCTACACGCATACCATCTGATTCGGTAGCCAAAAAAGTGAACATCATCCATTCGCTGAGAAGCTCTTCACTTTCTTTCATAATCATTGTAAAAATACCCTTTAATTGGGGATTTTTCAAGTAAATCCCCGTTTCTTCACGGTATTCCCTAATGCAGGAATCCCGAACTGATTCGCCCGGCTCCATTTTTCCGCCAGGAGCTACCCACCAGCCGCGCCGCGGTTTCTGCAGCAATAATATTTGATTTTCTCTCATCAATACACAATTGGTGACCCGCTGCACTCTATTTCACCCTCTATTTGACAAAATATCCTAATATAGCGACTAATTGATTCTTTTCATTATACTATTTTTAGTTTGCAGTCACAATGAAATGACGCTTGTTATTTATGTAAATTATTCATGTCAAAAAAAAGAGCACAGGCTTATACGCCTGTGCAGGAAAAGTATATTTTTTTAAAGGGGGTCAATTACTATCTCTATAATACCCTACCATTATTTCACTACTGTTACAGGAGAATTAAAACATAATTACTTTTTCGTGAACAAATTTGGACCGGGTTGACCGGAACGGAATATTACTGTTTAAGTTTAAATTCTTCTTTCAGCTCTTCAATAAAATGCTGGGCACTTTGGGCTGCAATACTTCCATCGCCTGTCGCTGTTACGATTTGGCGCAAAGTTTTTTCACGGATATCACCTGCAGCGAAAATTCCCGGGACTTTAGTCTCCATGCGGTCATTGGTTTCAATGTAGCCATTTTCGTTTGTAATCCCTAGACCTTCAAACGGTTTAGATAACGGCAGCATACCGATATAAATAAACACACCGTCCGCTTTCAGTTCCTGCACCTCACCATTTTCGGTTGAAACAAGTGTCACGCTTCCCACTTTGCCATCTTTATCATTGATGGCTTTAAGTGTATGATTCCAAATAAAGTCCACCTTTTCATTAGCAAAAGCTCTGTCTTGCAGAATCTTTTGCGCACGAAGCTGGTCACGGCGATGAACGATGGTTACTTTTGAAGCAAATCGGGTTAAGTAGACCCCTTCTTCAACAGCGGAGTCACCGCCGCCAATAACAAACAGTTCTTTATTTTTGAAGAAAGCGCCGTCACATACGGCACAATAGGAAACCCCGCGCCCGCCAAGCTCTTTTTCTCCAGGAACGCCGATTTTTTTATACTCCGCACCGGTTGTAATGATTACAGAGTAGGCCTTATATTGTTTCGAACCTGCATTAACAATTTTATAATCTCCATGATCTTCGATTCCCTTAATATCGCCATATGCATATTCAGCACCGAATTTTTTCGCATGTTCAAACATTTTTGTTGATAAATCCGGACCTAATATACTTTCAAATCCGGGATAGTTTTCAACATCCTCGGTATTGGCCATTTGTCCGCCCGGCATTCCCCGTTCAATCATCAATGTGGAAAGGTTTGCACGGGATGTATAGACTGCAGCTGTCATACCTGCAGGACCTGCACCGGCGATAATGACATCATAAATTTTTTCCTCAGACATGCTTTTCACTCCTTATTAAGAACAATGCCTATTATAAGCATTAGTATCCCCTTTTCCCTTAATGGTATATAACAAAGATTTTCTCGTCCAAGAATTTGCTCAATCAAAAGCTCCAGCACCCTCAAAGAGGCACTGGAAGCTAACGTTTATTTTAGAAGTGATTTGATTACCTTTACATATTTACCTACAGTTGCCGATGATACTCCATAGCGTTCAGCAATTTCTAGCTGTGATACTTTTTCACTACGGAGCTTATTCCAAACATAATCAATGGCTCCCGCCCATCCATTCTTGTTTTTCAATTGGATACCGGATTGCGCCATTTCCTCCAAAGCAGAAAACCACATTAAATATAATCCGGACTCCACCATGCCGATTGGCTGATGGTTTTGATATAAGAGTTCCGCCACCTGATGGGCTTCTGCTGTAACAGAAGGCAAGCCGGACTTTACATAGGAAAGGTATTCTCTTTCAATAGGAGAAAGCTTTTGATTTTGAAAAAGCCGCTTCGATGAAAGGATTTCGTCTTTTTTACTTGAAACCGTTGCGAGGAAAATCGCAAACAATCGTTCTTCAATATAGTCGCTTTCCAGCTTTTGAAAAATCGACCCGGGATGGTCCTCGAAACCATTTGTTGGCGGCGCTGAAGCATTCCACGGCTCTAGTCCCTCTTTATCAGGATTGATTTGAAGGGCGATTTTCCAAATATTTTTTGCGAAATTTTCATAACCTGTGTAAAAAGCCGAGTAGGATAGCCAGTAATAAAACGGACCGTCGCCTTCAAATCCGTGTTTATATAACTTTTTAAGCCATAAATAAGCCAATTCATACTCTCCGACTAATGCAAAGGTTGCTCCTAATTTAAATTGATGTTCCGAAAGAAGCGGCTGAATTTTTTTTAATGTATCAATTAATGCTTTTGCTTTTTCAGTTTGACCTTGGTAATGGGCAAATACAAGCCTGTTACAAAGAGCATGGAGATTTCCGGGATTGCGCTCCAAAACATCTGTTAATATAGCTTCCGCTTTTTCCGTTTTCCCAAGATAAAAATAAGCTAGGGCTAAATTATTGTACGCCGACCAGTATTCCGGATACTGTTCAACGACATCCTTTAAAAGCTCGATCGCTTTTGGAAAATATCCCGATTCCAAAAGATCGCGGGCTTGCTCCTGCTTTATAATGAGATCGTCCTGCAGATACAGTTCATCCTCCAGTCCTTCTCCTTCAAAAGAAAGCAGTTCGAGCAGATCTTCTGTGTCTTCCGTAAAATCACCATCCGGATCCAATTGTAAATAAAGTTTGGCATGGTGATATGCATCTTTAAAAAATCCCAAATGGGCATAATTATTGGCTAAAAAATAATGGCATTCAGTCATTTCTTCGTCCAGTTCTTCAAGGATTAGATGCAAGAGTCGATTGGAATTTTCAAACTCGCCCAGTTCAGTTGAAACAATGGCTAGCTGGCATGCAATCATCGGTTCACCCGGTTCAAGCTGTAAAGCCCGCCCGAGATATTTTTTTGCCTTTATAAAATCACGCCGATGATACGCCTTTACACCCTTCGTGAAATAATATTCCCCAGTCGGAACAAATGAAAGTACTTTTCCCTTTTGAATTCTTGCTTTCGCGTCTTTACCCATGAAGTCCTCCATCTTTCATATAAACATAACTAATGTAGTATAACACAACTGTTACTTGTACGAGAAGGGGGTGGAAAATTGTAATTTAAGAGGTTTACAACTGTGGAGAGTGGTGCATTTGATGGGATTTCATTACTGTCGGATGAGCATGTATAACTGTCGGATAAAGTTGCGTTACTGTCGGATAAGCACACGTTTCTGTCGGAGAGCAAGTCCTTACTTGTTTTGATTGTTTAATCCTCCGATAGCAACTTACAAAATTGAAGAGGGATTTTTACAAATTTCAAGCTGCGAGTCCATTTTCACAAAAAACCAGCCCCATTAGGACCGGTCCTTGTGTCTTTCTTCAAGTGTTAGCAGTACTTCTTTAAAAGGAAGCTCCTGTTCAACCAAGAGAACCATTAAGTGATACAGTAAATCGGATGCTTCCCATTTTAGTTCACCATGGTCGCGGTTTTTAGCGGCGATTATGACTTCTGCAGCCTCCTCGCCGACTTTTTTCAAAATTTTATCTACGCCTTTTTCAAAGAGGTAAGTGGTATATGCTCCTTCAGGGCGCTCGCGTTCGCGGTCTAAAATTACTTTTTCAAGCGAAGCTAATATCTGATAGTCCGCCAAAGCTGGAGTCGAAACTCCTTCATAAACCCGCTCTGAAAAACAGCTTACCGCACCTGTATGGCAGGCAGGACCTTTGGGGTTCACCAAAACAAGCAAAGCATCCTGATCGCAGTCATAATTCACACTGACCACTTTTTGCGTGTTACCGCTTGTCTCTCCCTTGTGCCACAATTCCTGACGGGAACGGCTAAAAAACCATGTTTCACCGGTTTCCAACGTTTTATCAAGTGATTCCCGATTCATATAAGCTAACGTTAAAACTTCCTTTGTTGAGGCATCCTGGATGATGGCAGGAACGAGCCCCTTTTCATCGAACTTCACATTCATCGTACTGTCACTCCTTTTCCCCTTAGGTAGCTTTTTACTTCGTGAACAGAAGTCTCTTTATAATGAAAAATCGAAGCCGCAAGAGCTGCATCTGCTTTTCCAGCTAAAAAGGCTTCTTCAAAATGACCGGCATTTCCTGCACCGCCTGAAGCAATCACGGGCACAGAAACTGCCTCACTAACCGCCTTCGTCAATTCCAAATCAAAGCCGTTCTTTCCGCCGTCACAATCCATACTTGTTAATAAAATTTCGCCGGCACCAAGTGCTACTGCTTCTTTTGCCCACTCGACAACTTTTTTATCAGTCGGTTTTCGGCCTCCGTGGGTAAACACGCACCACGTCCCTATCTCTTCGTCAAATTTGGCATCAATCGCTACCACGATACACTGGGATCCGAAAAAATCAGCGCCTTCTTTTATGAGTTGAGGAGTCAAAATAGCTGCTGTATTCAAGGATACCTTATCAGCGCCGGCACGAAGAATTTTTTTCATATCTTCCAATGCATTGATGCCCCCACCAACCGTAAACGGAATCGCAAGCTCGGAAGCAACCGCTTTGACGACTTCGACCATCGTTTTTCTTCCTTCTACAGAAGCGGAGATATCAAGAAAAACCAGTTCATCGGCCCCTTGCTCATCATAAAATCGCGCTAGCTCGACCGGGTCGCCGGCATCGCGGAGCTGGACAAATTGAACTCCCTTTACTACTCTACCTTCCTTCACATCAAGGCAAGGAATAATTCGCTTTGTTAGGGCCATACTCTCACCTCTTCTAATGCTTCCCTCAAGGTAAAACAGTGTTCATATAGGGCTTTACCGACAATCGCTCCGCCGACACCTTTAAACTCGACTGACTTTAATGCATTTAAATCTGCCAGACTGCTTACACCACCTGAAGCAATAACATTTTTCCCTGTCACTTCGGCCATTTCACAGACAGCCGCAATATTCGGACCTGAAAGGGTTCCATCTGTGGCAATATCCGTAAAAATAAATGTTTCAGCACCGGCATCAGCGAAGCGTTTGCCTAGTTCAACCGCTTTTACCTCTGATGTATCAAGCCAGCCATGGGTAGCAACATAGCCGTTTTTCGCATCAATCCCCAGGGCAATTTTCCCGCCATACTTTTTGATCATCCCTATAGCAAAATCAGGGTTGGAAACGGCGATGCTGCCGATAATCACACGGCTTACGCCATTTTCAAGGTAGTGAACGATATCTTCTTCAGAACGAATACCTCCGCCAATTTGGATTTTTACCATTAGCTTCTTGGCTGCCTCAATTACAAATCGGTCATTAACACGCTTACCGTCCTTTGCCCCATCAAGGTCAACCATATGAATCCATTCTGCACCTTCAGCAGCAAAGCGCCGTGCCATATCAAAAGGTGAATCGCCATAAATCGTTTCCTTGTCGTAATCACCTTGGAGAAGGCGGACGCAATTGCCCCCACGCATATCAATCGCCGGATAAATCGTTATGCTCATCGGACAGCCTTCCTTTCCTCAACAATCTGTAAAAAATTATTTAGCAGGGCCATTCCAAGCCTGCTGCTTTTTTCCGGATGAAATTGCATTCCAAAAATATTGTCACGGCCGACTACCGCTGAAACCTGTTCATGGTAATCAGCTTTTGCCAGTAGCACATCTGAATTTTCGGCATTCACAAAATAAGAATGAACGAAATATACATAATCTTCATCGAGATTTTTCAACATGGGAGAGGACTTTACAAATTCTAGCCGGTTCCAGCCCATGTGGGGCACCTTGTAAGATTTACCCTCAGGTGTCCTGCCGGAGAAGCGACGGACACTGCCGGGCAGTAACCCTAACCCCTCAGTTAACCCGTTTTCATCGCTATTTTCAAAAAGTAGCTGCATGCCGAGGCAAATTCCCAGGAGCGGTTTACCCGACGCTGCAAATTCCTTTATCGTATTGACCTGCAAGCGTTCCATTGCATCACGAAAGGATCCTACCCCGGGGAGAATCAGGGCATCGGCTCCAAGTAAATCCTTTTTTTCACTTGATATAAAAAAGTCGGCCCTTAAACGCTCGATCGCTTTACTTACACTAAACAGGTTCCCCATGCCATAATCGACAATTCCTATCATCTATAACATCCCTTTCGTTGATGGAACCCCCTTGATACGGGGATCAATCGTAGTTGCTTCGTCAAGCGCCCGGCCCAATGCTTTAAAAACGGCCTCAATCATGTGATGGGTATTTTTACCGTAATGAACAATGACATGAAGGTTCATTCTGGCTTCAAGGGCGAGCTTCCAGAGAAATTCATGAACAAGCTCCGTATCAAAAGTTCCCACTTTTTGGCCGGGGAACTCGGCGCGCATTTCCAAATGCGGCCGGTTGCTAAGATCGACAACCACCTGGGCTAATGCCTCATCCATCGGCACAAACGAATTCCCGTAACGCTTAATACCCTTTTTATCTCCAAGAGCCTCTCTTAGCGCCTGTCCTAAACAAATGCCGATATCTTCAGTTGTGTGGTGATCATCAACTTCCGTATCACCGTCAGCATTAACAGTTAAGTTAAATTGACCGTGTTTCGTAAACAAATCGAGCATATGGGACATAAAAGGCACCCCTGTTTCAAGCTCGGACTTTCCCTCACCATCAATCGCTAATGATAATTGGATTTTTGTTTCATTTGTATTCCGTTCAATACTTGCTGCTCTTTCCATAATCGGGGACCTCCTTAGTCATTTTTCAACCTTATTTCCACAGCCCGTGCATGTGCTTCAAGACCTTCCATGCGGGCAAATTCAGCAATTTTTGCGCCATTTTCCTTTAGTGCTTTCTCACTGTAGATAATTACGCTGGATTTTTTTTGAAAATCATCGACATTAAGCGGACTTGAAAAACGGGCCGTCCCGTTTGTCGGCAGGACATGGTTAGGGCCGGCAAAATAATCGCCAACGGGCTCCGAGCTATAACGGCCAATAAAAATCGCTCCAGCGTGACGAATTTTTCCAAGAAGCTCCATTGCATTTTCCGTTATGACCTCCAGATGCTCCGGGGCTAAACTATTAACGGTGTCTACCGCTTCTTCAATCGTATTGGTGACATAAATAACCCCATAATCCTCAATGGAACGGGCCGCAATTTCTTTTCTCGGTAAAACTTCCAGCTGCTTATGCACCTCTAGGGCAACCTCCTCCGCCAATCTTATTGAAGGGGTAACAAGAACGCTGCAGGCACGCACGTCGTGCTCAGCCTGCGATAACAGGTCAGCGGCAATTTCGTCAGCTCGTGCCGTTTCATCGGCAAGAACCGCAATTTCGCTCGGACCGGCAATCATATCAATATCGACATCGCCAAAGACCTCGCGTTTTGCTAACGCGACATAGATATTTCCGGGACCGGTTATTTTATCAACAGACGCAATCGATTCAGTTCCATAGGCGAGCGCGGCAATTGCCTGGGCACCGCCAACCTTATAGATTTCTTCAACGCCGGCTTCTTTTGCGGCAACAAGTACAGCTGGCGGTAATTTACCTTCTGCATCCGAAGGAGATACCATAACAATTCTTTTTACACCCGCCACCTTCGCGGGAATGACATTCATCAAAACCGAGGATGGGTATGCTGCCGTTCCGCCCGGGACATACACACCGACCGAATCAAGCGGGGTAATTTTTTGACCAAGAATCGTACCGTTTTCTTCCGTGGTCATCCATGATGGCCGGAGCTGTTTTTCGTGGAAAGAGCGGATGTTTTCCGCTGCTTCGCGAACGATCGATACAAAGCGCTCCTCCACTTGATGATAGGCCTCGGTGAATTCATTTTCTGTTACCGTGAACGAGGACAACAGGACACGATCAAATTTTTCCGTATACTCTCTTAAAGCCGCGTCGCCTCCGGCACGAATATCTGCTATGATTTTTTTAACAACTTCCAGCTGCTCCTCTGTACCTGTTTCAATTGAACGTTTAATCGAGGCTAGCTCCTCCACTCGCAGGATCTTCATATTAGTTGACCTCCACTGAAACTACTTTGCTTAGCCGTGCTACAAGATCATTTATCATTTTATCTTTGATCCGGTAACTGACCGGATTTACGATTAACCTCGATGTCACATCGACAATTCGTTCATATTCCACCAGGCCGTTTTCAACCAGTGTTCGTCCCGTTGAAACAATATCGACAATCCGGTCTGCAAGACCGATGATCGGCGCAAGCTCAATCGAACCATTTAATTTTATAATTTCAACCTGTTCTCCTTGCTCGCGGAAATAGGCTGCCGCAACATTTGGATATTTGGTTGCGATTTTCGGGGCAACATCATTCATTTTTGTGTTTGGCAGCCCTGCTACTGCCAGATAGCAGCCGCTGATCTGTAAATCGAGGAGTTCATAAACGTCCCTTTCCTCCTCGAGCATAACATCCTTACCGGCGATTCCGATATCCGCCACTCCATGCTCAACATAGGTCGGGACATCTGTTGGTTTTGCTAAAATAAACCGAAGCCCTTCCTCTTCAATCTCAATAATCAATTTCCTTGATTCATCGAATTCAGGAGGCAGCAGGTAACCTGCTTTCCGAAGTAAGTCAACTGCCTCTTCAAAAATTCTTCCTTTTGGCATCGCAATCGTTAAAATTTCACTCATCTGCAGGCTCCTTTCCTGCTTTCCCGATTAAATAAGTGGTATCGGCAAATTTTTTCGTAAAAGCATCAAGATTTTTCACACCGTTAATGTCTTGTAGAACGACCCGAGTTCCTTCTTCATGCATTTTTTCCGCTAAGCGAAATGCTTCCTTTCTTCGCTCTTGGCTGAAAAGAATGCAATGGGCGGTATTATCTTCTGTCATGTCCCCAAGAGACTCTAAAAGCCGGTCAATCCGAACAGCAAAGCCAGTGGCACTTGCTTTTTTTCCGAACTTTTCGATTAAACTGTATCTGCCGCCATTACCGATTGGGAAACCGACCTTATCGGCATAGACTTCAAATAATATTCCTGAATAGTAACTCATGTGGCTGACAAGGGTGAAATCAAATTTCACTTGATCCTGCACATTATAGTCATTGACGACATCCCACAATTCTTTCAGCTGCAGGATCGCTTGTTTGCCTTGTTCATTCTCGATAATATCAAGAGCCATGCCGATGACTTCCTCTCCGCCTCGGAGCTCAAGGAATTGGAGAAGTCTTTGTTTATCAATCGAAGATAATGACAGGGAATTGACATGCTCCCGGTAGCCTACATAATTTTTTTCATATAAAAATCTTCTTAAGCTGTCGGCCCGTTCATCTGTCCCTAAGATTTGCAAAAATAATTCCCGGGCAAAGCTTATATGGCCGATTGAAACTTGGAAATGACGTAAGCCTGCTTCTTTTAATGAAGAAACCAATAACGAAATTACTTCGCCATCGCTTGACACTGTTTCGTCATTTATACATTCAACGCCGATTTGTTCAAACTCAGCCGGCCTACCGCCTTCACGCTGCTGGGCACGAAACACATTAGCAGCATAGGCTAACCGAAGCGGCAGATCGTCCTGCAAAAGCTTTGAGGCCGCAACACGGGCAATGGGCGTAGTCATTTCGGGTCTTAACACTAATGTATGACCATCTTTATCGAGCAATTTAAACAGCTGTGTATCCAGAATCGCTGATGCGTTCCCAACGGTTTCATAGTATTCAAGTGTCGGTGTTTCAATAAATTGATAGCCCCAGCGTTTAATCGCATCCTCCAAAAACTTGCGAACACGATGTTTTTTTTCATATAACTCCGGTAGCGTGTCTCTCATGCCTAATGGCTTTTCAAACATAAACAAGCGGCTCATCCTGCTCATCCTTTATTTTTAGAATCCTTTAGTTTGCTAATATGGTAGAGAATTAAAGTATTATTTGTAGTTTACCTTCTTAAAAACCAAACGTCAATTTATTTTTCCCATTTATCAATTAATTCCACGGTATTTGACATTTTTTCCGCATGGGGCGGAATTTTGAATAAAACAAAAGCCCGGTTCAAAGACCGGGCCTACTCTTTTTTTCCATAAATCGGGTCATCTGCCCATCGCTTTTGTAATTCTTCCTTCGTATAAATAACCCGCATCGGATTTCCTCCGACGAAACATCCCGGTGGAACATCCTTATGAACAAGGGTACCGGCTGAGACAATCGCTCCATCCCCGATCGTCACCCCCGGAAGAATCGTTGAATTGGCGCCGATCATGACTTCACTCCCGATTTCAACGGGCCCAAGCCTGTATTCTTTTATCAAATACTCATGGGCGAGAATCGTCGTATTGTAGCCAATTACAGTATTGCGGCCAACGCTGATTTTTTCAGGAAACATCACATCCAGCATCACCATTAAGGCAAAGGACGTTTGCTCGCCCACCTTAAGTCCAAGAAATGTTCGGTAAAGCCAATTTTTCATCCCCAAAAAAGGTGTGTAACGGGCAAGCTGGATGACAATAAAATTTTTTACAACCTTCCAAAAAGGAACGGTTTTGTAAACATGCCATAAGGAGTTCGCACCTTCAACTGGAAAGCGGGTCGTTTTCCTCATATTTCTCACTCTCCGAGAATGGTTAGGATATCTGCCATGTTCTCCAGGATGTAATCCGGTTCGTACTTGGCAAGGTATTCTCTGCCTTTAATCGACCAGGCACAGCCTGCTGTTATTGTACCGGCATTTTTACCGGCCAAAATATCATGGTAATTATCACCGACCATCATCGCTTCCGACGGCGTTGAATCCAATTGTTCAAGCGCCTTAAAAATCGGTTCCGGGTCAGGCTTTGTCTTACTCACATGATCATAGGCGACTATTACCTCGAAAAATGAGTCGAGCTTCATCAATCGGAGCCCTTTTAACGTAACATCAAGTCGTTTAGTCGTGACAATTCCAAGCTTGTAGCCTTTTTCCTTTAGTGTACCGACCGTTTCCAAAACACCTGCAAATTCTTTAACCAATGCGTCATGATTCGCAATATTAAACGTCCGGTATTCGAGGATCATTTCCTCGACCCGATCCGGATCAACGGTAGAAAACGCTTCATGAAGGGTAGGTCCCATAAACGGAAGGACATCCTCGCGGCTGTACTTACTTGGATAATATTTATTAAGCGTGTGTAAATAAGTAGTAATAATTAACTCATTAGTATCAATTAAAGTCCCGTCTAAATCAAAGAGAATTGTCGTAATTTTGTTTGTCATAGCTTGCTTCCTTTCTACTCATGGTGCCGGAACGATTCCAAATCGTACTGACGGCCAATGTAATAACAATGGCTACTCCTAGCCTGATTAAAAACAAAGGCCAAACAGGTATCCCAAGCGGAACAAAGATTAACGTATCTTCAACAACAGCATGACAGCCGACGAGGAAAATAAAGGCTAATGTCAAATCTTTTTTACTTACCCCATCCTCTTTGACAGCCTGAATCATGACACCTGCTCCATACGCAAGTCCAAAAAATAACCCGGCAGCCATCGTCATTGCCGTGTTTTCCTTCATGCCGAGTGTTCGCATAACAGGTGCCAATCCCTTTGAAAACTTCTCAAGCCAATTCAAATCCTTTAAGAATTGAATCACAATCATAAGCGGTATCACAATCATGGTAAGCTGTAATATCCCGATCACCGCTTTTTTAATTGCTTCTCCTACAATCGAGACGATACCTGTCACGTGCGCGGAAGTCGTCGGGATCAGACCGTACTGTGCTGTACCTGAGCCGCCGTGCCAGACAAGGTTAATGACTGCAGCAGATGCCAGGGCGAGCCCGATTCGTGTTGCCAAAACCACCCACAGCTTGACCCCTGTTTTCACTGCCACGCTTGATTCAATAAATAAATTATGTGAAAACGACAGCATAATCGCTAAAATAAACACTTCTTTAACCGAAAAGTGCAGGGTAAGAATAGCGCCAATCGCCGCATATAAATTTAGAAAGTTTCCTAACACAAGCGGTATCGCGGCATTCCCCGACAAGCCGAGCAGCTTCATGAGCGGAGAAATCATTTTAATTACCCAAGGCAGGACAGGTGTATATTGCAGAACCGATACGATGATGGTAACTGGAAAAATAATTTTCCCTAATGTCCATGTTGTTTTTAAGCCAACGAATAACCCCTTTTTCAATGAGCCAATCAGCATTTCAATTAAACCCCTTTTAATTGGTTAATCCTTGAGTATCTAAATAACGCTCATCTGAAAGTCCTTTTTTTCGGCGATATACAATAACAATAACGGCGCCAATGATCAACACAATCGAAATGGCTTGGGCCATTCTAAGGTTGCTTGTTAGCATTAAACTATCTGTTCGCATACCTTCCACGAAATAACGACCGATGGAATACCAAATGACATACGAGAGGAAAAGCTCTCCGCGGCGTAAGTTCACGAAGCGAAGCGAGATTAACAGGATAAACCCGGCAAAATCCCAGAGAGATTCATATAAAAACGTCGGATGATAATATGCTCCGTTTATATACATTTGATTGATAATAAAATTAGGTAAGTGTAAGTTTTCAAGGAATTGCCGTGTAACTTCCCGTCCATGTGCCTCCTGGTTCATAAAATTTCCCCAGCGACCGATAGCTTGACCAAGAATAATACTTGGTGCGGCAATATCAGTTATTTTCCAAAAAGGAACCCCTCGTTTTTTGGCAAAAACATAGGTCGTTATCACCGAACCGATTAAGGCTCCGTGAATGGCAATCCCGCCATGCCAAATTTGAATCATTTCACTTGGATGATGCACGTAATACTTCCATTCAAAAATCACATAATAAATGCGCGCTGAAATAATCGCAATCGGAATTGCCCATAGCATTAAGTCAGCAAAAGTATCCTTTGGCAGCCCTCTCTTATTCGCTTCCCTTATGGCAATAAACAAAGCAAGTGCCAGACCTGATCCAATGATAATCCCGTACCAGTGCACTTGAATCGGTCCCAGTGTAAAGGCAATAGGGTTAAGAGGCTGAATCGTTTCTTTCATATCCACGTCTCCTTATTTTTTTTTTAGAAATCTTCATGTTCTCCGTCTTCAATCACATCAGAAAGGCGCTCCGTAAATTGTTGTGCGGCATTTACGCCCATTCTTTTTAGCCGGAAATTCATGGCGGCTACTTCGATAATGACGGCCAGGTTTCTTCCCGGGCGTACAGGTACCGTAAGCTTGGTTACTTCGGCATCAATAATTTTCATTTTCTCTTCATCTAAGCCCAGGCGGTCATACTGCTTTTTAGAATCCCAGATTTCAAGATTGATGACCAACGAAATCTTTTTATTACTTCGTACCGCCCCTGCACCAAACAAGGTCATCACATTGATAATTCCCAAACCTCGTATTTCTAATAAATGCTCGATTAATTCCGGCGAGTTCCCAACTAATGTGTCTAAATCTTCTTGGCGAATTTCCACACAATCATCGGCAACCAGGCGGTGACCGCGTTTGACTAATTCCAAAGCGGTCTCACTTTTACCAACCCCGCTTTTGCCCGTGATTAAGACACCCACACCATAAATATCCACTAAAACACCATGTACAGCAGTAGTCGGTGCCAGCTTACTTTCCAGGAAGTTCGTTAAACGGCTCGAAAAACGGGTCGTTTTCATATTCGCACGTAAAACAGGAACAGATTCCCTTTCAGATGCTTCAATAAGCTCTGCAGGTACATCTAAGCCTCTCGTGACAATGATCGCAGGTGTAATGTCCGTGCAAAGACGGTCCATTCTTGAGATTCGCTCACCTTCAGGAAGCTCTTCAAAAAAAGATAGTTCCGTTTTACCTAATAGCTGGATTCGGTCAGCGGGATAAAATTCAAAATATCCGGCAATTTCAATTCCAGGTCGGGAAATATCACTCATTGTGATCGGGCGGTTTATTCCCTCTTCCCCACTAATCAATTCAAGTTGAAATTTTTCAAAAATATCTTTGGTTCGTACTTTTGGCAAGAAAGCTTCCCCCTTATTTTTCGGGCTGTTTATAAAAAAGAATTAGTGCAAAAAATTTCATTTCCTCTTATTTTAGCATTTTTTAGTGTAGAACCAAATGAAGTTGTCCTAAAATCTTCAAAATTAATACAATTTCCGTTTTCAGGTAAAATTAAAGTGAATTTATGTTTTATTCAAATGTGGTATAGACAACTAAACCACTTAGACATATAATAAATGATAGATGATCCATTTATTTTTATCGAATTGGAGTTGAAGGACATGAACCTACTGATCATGATCCCAGGAACAGCAATTTTAGAAAAAGAAATCGCAGAAGCCATTTATATTTATATAGAAAACGGCAAAATCCAAGAAATAGGTCCTATTAACGAGGTTCCCTCCCGTTTTCAAGATGCGGATAAAATTGAGATTCCCATAGAACAAACCGTTGTCCCCGGTTTTATTGATGTGCATATTCACGGTGCAGCAGGTGCTGATACAATGGATGCCACGCCGGAGGCTCTGACAACAGTGGCAAAAGCACTTCCTGCAGAAGGAACCACGAGCTTTTTGGCAACAACGATTACCCAAAAACATGAAAATATTGAAAAGGCCCTGGCGAACGTTGCAGATTATTGCAGCAAGGAGAATGATCCAGGAAAAGCAGAAGTCCTCGGCGTTCATTTAGAAGGACCATTTATTAATGTCAAACGCGCCGGTGCTCAGCCTAAAGAATACATTATCGATCCGGATATAGAATTATTCCAGCGCTGGCAACAGCTTGCTGCCGGAAAAATTAAATTAGTTACCGTTGCGCCGGAGCTTGAGAACGGAACCGACTTTGTCCGATACTTGGATGAAAATGGCGTAATTGCCTCCATTGGCCACTCCGATGCCATCTATGAAGAAGTGGAAACAGCCGTAAAAGCGGGAGCCAAGCAGGTGACCCATCTATTTAACGGCATGCGCGGAATTCACCACCGTGAACCTGGCGTAGCGGGATCAGCACTTTTGTTTAAAGAATTAATGGTGGAACTGATAGCGGACGGCATCCACGTCAGACCGGAAATCATTAAGCTGGTGATTGATTCCAAAGGTGCCGACGGAATGATCTTGATTACCGATGCAATGAGAGCAAAATGTCTAAAAAGCGGCATCTACGATCTTGGCGGTCAAGACGTGTCCGTTGCCGACGGAAGGGCACTGCTTGCCGACGGAACCTTGGCAGGAAGCATTTTAAAAATGAATGATTCATTAAAAAATACAATTGAATTTGCACGAGTTTCACTTGTTAACGCAGTACAAATGGCCAGTGTTAATCCAGCGAAGCAATTAAATGTCTTTGACCGTAAAGGAAGTATCGCACCGGGAAAAGACGCCGATTTTACGATATTAACCAATAACTATCAAGTCGATTTAACTATCTGCCGTGGTGAAATCGCTTATAAACGGGGGTAAATCATGATGAACATCATACGTGTTGCTAACTATGAGGAAATGAGTATCGAGGCCGGGAAGCTTATCGCTGAAAAAGTCCGCGCTAATCCAAGCATGACTTTAGGACTGGCAACAGGCAGTACGCCGCAAGGATTTTATCAATATTTAGTAAAAGACCATATAACGAACGGAACAACTTATAAAAACATTAAATCCATCAATTTGGATGAATACATTGGCCTTCCTGCCAGCGATCCAAATAGCTACCATTATTTCATGCAAAAAAATTTATTTGATCATGTTGATATTTCATCAAAAAATACCCATATTCCAAACGGAGCAGCAACCGATTTGGATGAGGAATGCGTCCGATATGAAAACTTAATTAAAGAAGTCGGTGGTATTGACCTTCAAATCTTGGGTATCGGTCAAAATAGCCATATTGGTTTTAATGAGCCGGGAACTTCCTTTCATAGTCGGACCCATGTGGTCGCACTTGCGAAAAATACGCTTGAAGCCAATGCCCGATTTTTTGCGAAGCTTGAGGATGTACCCACACATGCACTGACCATGGGGATTGCGAGCATTCTCGACAGCAAGGAAATTTTCTTGCTGGCATCAGGAACGGCAAAAGCGAAGGCAGTGGCTCAACTTTTTACAGAAGGAATTAGTGAGGATTTTCCGGCATCTGCTCTAAAACAACATCAAAAAGTCACTATCATTGCTGATGAGGATGCATTAAAATATATTTAATGTGTTTTAAAGAAGGAGAATGGACGATGATTAATAAAAATTCACCTATTCCCATCTACCATCAGCTTGAAGAATATATTAAGCAACAAATTGACCGTGGGGAACTGAAGGAAGATGAAAGCATACCGTCTGAACGGGAATTTGCTGAAAGGTTCGAAATCAGCCGCATGACCGTTAGGCAAGCAATCAATAACTTAGTGATGGATGGCTATTTATATCGGCAAAAAGGTCGCGGAACGTTTGTAAATAAAAAGAAGGTTGAGCAAGAACTTCAGGGAATGACAAGCTTTACTGAGGACATGGTATCAAGAGGTATGAGACCGAGCAACAAGCTTCTTTCCTTTCAAATAATCCCTGCTGACCAAAAAATAGCTTTACAACTATTACTCGCTGAAAATGATTTAGTTTATAAAATTAAGCGGATTCGTTTAGCCGACGGTTTTCCAATGGCACTTGAAACGGCCTATATCCCTGTGAGCATTGTCCCCGGTTTAACAGAGGAAAATAGCAATCAGTCCCTCTACCGTTATATAGAGGAAAATTTATCTCTATCAATCAGTGAAGCAAAGCAGGAAATTGAAGCTTCGATTGCGAATAGTGATGAGGCCGAAGATTTAGCCATTTCCGAAGGGGCACCGATCCTTTTCATTGTGCGTACTTCCTATCTTCTAGATGGAACGCCATTTGAACTTGTATTGTCCTCATTCCGAGCGGACCGTTACCGGTTTACCCATACGATGAAAAGAATTTAAAGAAAATAGCGCAGGCATGCCTGCGCTATTTTTTGCGATGCTTCGACGGTTCAAGAATCGTCTTTTGAATGATCAGGTTCACAATCGACATGATAATTGCAACCAACAGGGCCATTCCAAAGCCCTTAATCTCAAATGCTGCTCCCATTAGTGCATCTGTAAGTTCAAGTGTGATTGCATTAATCACAAACAGAAACAGACCCAAAGTTAAAATCGTTGCAGGTAAGGTAAACAATATAAGTATCGGGCGAACCAAAAGATTAAGGATGGATAACAGGAAGCTCGCCTCAAGGGCAGCTGTGAATCCGGTCAATTGAAAGCTTTCATGGAAATAACCCGCAAGCGCCATAAACAATACAGCATTGATCAAAACCCCGATTAGCCATCTCATATATTTCGATTCCCCTATTTAAAAGTCCTAACACCGTCTGATTTATGAACTGTGATCGAGCCTGTTTTTGTATCGGCAAACACCTTCAACATCCGCTCCGGATGATTGACCGATTGAAAGCGAAGTAATTTTTGAATCATTTCGCTTTTCTCTTCAAGGATTTGAATTCCTTCCAGCTTTACATTAAAGCCTCCAAGATTGGTCTTTAACTCACCATTAACAGGAATCCCCTCGGGAACAAACAAATCAATACTGCCTGTTGTTGCTTTTGCCGAAATCAACTCGCTGCGATTTCCACTAAGATTGTAAATAATATTGCCATTAAACGTCTGCGTCTCAATCTTTTTAAAATCGCCATCCAGTTTAATTGCTCCATTAATCGTTTCTGCTTCGATTTCATCGAACAGACTGCTTTTTATTTTAATCGAACCATTCGCCGTCTCGATTTCTGCTCTGCCGCCATTCATGCGATCGAGATTAATTTTTCCATTGGCCGTTTTGACACGAAAATCGCTTATTTCCAATTCTTCTCCTGAAATCGATCCATTAAACATGCGAACTCGGACTTTTGCATATTGCGATCTTGGTACATAAATAACCGCATCCACCTTCATCCATTTTTGCTGCGTCATAAATCGTAGTTTCTCCCCCTCAATGGCAAAAATCACATCTTTTAAAAAGTTTTGCCGGGCTTGTTCGGTCGTGTCGACGCGATAAACCTTGGCCTTACACTCTATCCGAGCATCGTTTTGATCCCAGGCAGCGATCCTAAGCGTTCCATTCGCCACATCAATATCCATATCCTTTAAGAAAACCTCGCCATGGTGAAAGATATGGGAAATTTCCACGGATTGGCCAAAATTCAAATCCAGATCAAAATCTTTAATTTTTTTCAATGCGGAATCTACAAATTCAAAAATTTTATCTTTCGTTGACTGGAATCTCCCATTCACAGGATCCTCTTTTTTTGTTTCCTCAAATTTAACAGCCGTAGAGAGCTCATGGATGATTTGCTCCTGCTTCTGCTCCATTGTTTGCTGCGCCTTTTCCAACTCTTCAAGCAATGATAATGCCTCGTCAACCTTCAATTTTCCCTCTTCAACCATTTTTAAAATTCGCTTTCTTTCCTCTTTCATCTTTTCCACCTCAAAAAATTATTTATTTTTCCTTCTCTTAAGCTTATTCTTGTTTGAGAGTCTTTACGACTTTGATTATGTTCCAGATGAAATCCAATACCATTGTTTACGATTTAGAAAGTTGAAAGTTTCGTATTTTTTTTAGAAGACGGGACAATTCCAAAAAAAAGCTAAAACCAAAAGGTTTTAGCTTTTTACACTCAGTTCTTTTTCTTCAATTTGCTTTTTCATTCTTAAACGGTCCCGTTCGAGGATTGGCTTTAAATATTTACCTGTATAGGATGCAGGAACTTCTGCCACTTTTTCCGGCGTACCGGTTGCGACGATAGTTCCGCCTTTATCGCCGCCTTCCGGACCAAGGTCGACAAGATAGTCAGCAGCTTTAATGACATCAAGGTTATGTTCAATTACAAGCACAGTATCACCATTTTCAACCAATCGCTGCAAAACAACCAGAAGCCGTGAAATATCATCCACATGGAGGCCTGTTGTCGGCTCATCTAAAATATAGAACGAACGTCCATTGGAACGACGATGCAGTTCGGATGCCAGCTTGACACGCTGCGCTTCTCCGCCGGATAAAGTCGTTGCCGGCTGGCCTAAAGTGATATAACCCAATCCAACATCAAGGATTGTTTGAAGTTTACGGCTGATTTTTGGAATGTTTTCAAAAAATCCAACCGCCGTCTCAACCGTCATATCAAGGATTTCAGAAATGTTCTTCCCTTTGTACTTTACTTCCAGCGTTTCACGGTTGTATCGTTTTCCATGGCATACTTCGCATGGAACATACACATCCGGTAAAAAGTGCATTTCAATTTTAATGATGCCATCACCACGGCAGGCTTCACAGCGGCCGCCCTTAACATTAAAGCTGAAGCGCCCTTTCTTATAGCCGCGAACCTTTGCCTCATTTGTTGATGCAAACACGTCGCGAACGTCATCAAAAACCCCTGTGTACGTTGCAGGATTCGATCGCGGTGTTCTGCCGATTGGGGATTGGTCAATATCGATGACCTTTTCTAAATAATCGATTCCCTTAATACTCTTATGCTCCCCGGGTTTACTTTTCGCATGGTGAAGCTTTTGCGCAAGCGATTTATGGAGAATTTCGTTGATAAGCGTACTTTTACCTGACCCCGATACACCGGTAATCGCAATAAACATTCCGAGCGGGAGCTTCACATTCACATTTTTTAAATTGTTCTCAGATGCGCCTTTTATTTCAATAAACCGTCCATCTGCCTTGCGGCGTTCAAGTGGCAGCGGAATAAACTTTTTCCCCGATAGGTATTGGCCCGTCAGCGAATTCGGATCCGCCATCACTTCTTCTGGCGTTCCCGCGGAAACAATTTCTCCGCCGTGTATTCCCGCGCCAGGTCCAATATCAATCAAATAGTCTGCAGCCATCATCGTATCCTCATCATGCTCGACAACAATTAAGGTATTACCGATTTCACGCATATTTTGTAAAGTGCCGATTAAGCGGTCATTATCACGTTGGTGCAAACCGATTGACGGTTCATCCAGAATATATAAAACCCCTGTTAACCGCGAGCCGATTTGCGTAGCCAGGCGAATCCGCTGCGCCTCACCGCCGGAGAGTGTTCCGGCAGCGCGGCTTAACGTTAAATAATCAAGGCCGACATTAATTAGAAAGCCAAGTCGCTCGCTAATTTCACGAAAAATCAATTTTGCAATTTTCATTTCTTTTTCCGATAAGTCTAAACCGGCAAAGAATTGATGAGCTTCTTCAATCGAAAGGTTGGTCAATTGTGAGATATGGCGGCCCGAAATCAATACAGCAAGGCTTTCCTTTTTCAAACGATAGCCTTTACAGGTTGGACATGGCTGTTGACCCATATATTTTTCCATTTGTTCACGGATAAAATCGGAACTCGTTTCCTTATAACGGCGCTCAACATTTCTGATGACGCCTTCAAATTCGATATGACCTTCTCTAATTTGACCGAAATCGTTCTCATAGCGGAAATAAATTTTTTCACGGCCCGAGCCATATAAAACTTTTTCCAGAAGATTCTCGGGGATATCCTTAACAGGGATATCCATATCAATTCCATAATGGCTGCATACAGCCTCAAGCAGCTGCGGATAGTATTGCGAGCTTGTCGGCTCCCATGGGGCAATCGCATGCTGCTTTAGTGTCAAGTCCTTATTCGGAACAACAAGATCAATATCCACTTCAAGCTTGGAGCCAAGCCCATCACATTCCGGGCATGCACCGAATGGGCTATTGAAGGAAAACATCCTCGGCTCTAACTCACCAATGGAAAAACCGCAATGTGGACAGGCATGGTTTTCACTAAACAGCAGCTCTTCCTCGCCAATAACATCCACGATTACCTTTCCCTCACCCAGTTCTAATGCGGTTTCAAGGGAATCGGCAATCCGTGATGCCACCCCATCTTTAACGACAATCCGGTCGACAACCACTTCAATCGAATGCTTTTTATTTTTTTCTAACTCAATTTCATCGCCGATGTCCATCATTTCTCCGTCAACACGGACACGGACAAAGCCTTGCTTCTTAATATCTTCAAAGACTTTAACATGCGTTCCCTTACGTCCCGAAACAACGGGGGCGAGGATTTGCATTTTTGTTCGTTCCGGATATTCCAGGATACGGTCGACCATCTGTTCAATTGTTTGTGAGGAGATTTCAATCCCGTGAATCGGGCATGTTGGATGCCCTACTCTGGCAAACAATAAACGTAAATAATCATAAATTTCCGTCACGGTACCTACCGTGGAGCGCGGGTTCCGGCTTGTCGTTTTTTGATCAATCGAAATCGCCGGCGATAGTCCTTCAATCGTATCAACATCGGGTTTATCCATCTGGCCAAGGAATTGCCGGGCGTACGCTGAAAGCGATTCAACATAACGGCGCTGACCTTCAGCATAGATGGTATCAAATGCAAGCGAGGACTTCCCCGACCCGGAAAGTCCTGTTAAGACAACAAGTTTATCTCTGGGAATCGTGACATCAATATTTTTTAAATTGTGGGCTCTAGCGCCTTTTACAATCAATTTATCCATTGCCATGTTTAAGTTATCCTTCCGCTTTTAACTCTAAAATGAGATCGCGAAGCTCAGCGGCACGCTCAAAATTAAGCGCATTGGCTTCGACCTTCATTTCCTTTTCCATATTCGCAATAAGCTTTTCTTTTTCCTTTTTTGACATCTTGCCGAATGATTTTGCCGGTTTGTAGTCTTCCTGCTCCTCGGCAGCATGAGTGGCGCGAATGACATCGCGAATATCTTTTTGAATCGTTTTTGGTGTAATTCCATGCTTCAGGTTGTATTCCTCCTGAATTTCACGGCGGCGCTTCGTTTCACTAATCGCCAATTCCATCGAATTGGTCATCCGGTCCGCATACATAATTACCTGCCCATTGGCATTACGGGCGGCCCGGCCAATGGTTTGAATTAAGGATCGTTCCGAACGAAGGAAGCCTTCTTTATCAGCATCAAGTATCGTTACAAGTGAAACTTCGGGAATATCAAGACCCTCACGGAGCAGGTTAATTCCGACAAGAACATCATATTTTCCCAGGCGCAGTTCTCTGATAATCTCGATCCTCTCAAGTGTTTTGACTTCCGAATGCAGATACTGAACTTTAATTCCGATTTCTTTCAGGTAATCCGTTAAATCCTCAGACATTTTTTTCGTTAAGGTTGTCACCAGCACACGTTCATTTTTCTTCACCCGATCCTGAATTTCACCGATCAGATCATCGATTTGACCTTCAATCGGCCGTACCTCAATGGTAGGATCAAGCAGTCCTGTCGGGCGAATGATTTGTTGAATCATTTCCGGTGTGTGCTCCAGCTCATAAGGACCGGGAGTAGCCGAAACAAAAATAATATTGGAAATATGTTTTTCAAATTCATCAAAGGTCAATGGCCGATTGTCGAGAGCTGAGGGGAGACGGAAGCCATGCTCAACTAAAACTCCTTTCCGTGCCTTGTCACCGTTGAACATTCCCCTTATTTGCGGCAGGGTAACATGCGACTCGTCAATAACCATAAGAAAATCATCAGGAAAATAATCCAGCAATGTGTACGGTGTCGAACCGGCCTCTCTTAACGTTAAATGGCGGGAGTAATTTTCAATGCCCGAGCAAAAGCCCATTTCCCTCATCATTTCCAGATCATAGCGGGTCCGCTGTTCAAGTCTTTGTGCTTCAAGCAATTTATTTTGTTCCCGAAGAACGGCAAGACGTTCCTCCAGTTCTTTTTCAATATTTGCGATGGCAATTCGCATTTTTTCTTCCCTGGTAACGAAGTGGGATGCCGGGAAAATCGCTACATGTTCGCGTTCGCCAATGATTTCTCCTGTAAGTGCATCAACCTCACGAATCCGATCAATTTCATCACCAAAAAATTCAACTCGGATACAATGTTCATCGCGGGAAGCGGGAAAGATTTCGACCACATCGCCGCGAACCCGAAACGTTCCGCGCTTGAAATCAATATCATTTCGATCATATTGGATATCGACTAACCGATGTAGCAGCTGATTCCGTTCAACCTCCATACCGGTACGGAGAGAAAGCACCAGCTCCCGATACTCCTCCGGCGATCCGAGACCATAGATACAAGACACACTGGCAATGACAATGACATCCTTCCTTTCAAATAAGGAAGAGGTTGCCGAGTGGCGCAGTTTATCAATTTCATCGTTAATGCTGGCATCTTTTTCAATAAAGGTATCGGTCTGGGGGACATAGGCTTCAGGTTGGAAATAATCATAGTAGCTGACAAAATACTCAACAGCATTGTTTGGAAAAAAATCTTTAAATTCGCTATAGAGCTGGCCCGCTAAAGTTTTATTGTGTGCGATGACGAGCGTTGGCTTATTAATTTCCTTAATCACGTTCGAAACGGTAAACGTCTTACCCGTACCCGTTGCACCGAGAAGGGTCTGGTGCCGCTTATTTTGATGGATTCCGTCGACTAATTGGCGAATTGCTTCGGGCTGATCACCTTGAGGCGAGTATTTTGAAACTAATTCAAATTGATCCTTCACGCAAACTTCCTCCTGAAAAAAATAGGATTCTTCTATTATTGACATTTTTCAATTTTGAAAACTAGAAAACGTTCAAGAATGGAGCTAAAAATAGCTTCTGTCTATTTATATTACCATTTTAACACAAATCCCCAATAACTAACCAATAATATGCGAACGAATATTCGTGATTTTTTTAGTGAACAAAAAAGCCTGCCTCTTTTTGGCAGACTTGAAATTATAGTTAATTAGCTTTTTTTCACGGCTCTTTGCTTCATTTTTGCTGCTAAGGCAAAACCGGCAGTTAAGGAAAAAGCATCAATGACGATTAGCACGAAAGTGTTTGTATATCCTTTATAAACAGATGCAGCGATAAGTCCGACGGTTAAGGCAAGGCCGATGATCCGATTATACGTGACCCTTGTAAAAAGCAAAACAAGCAAGCCCGGCATGATCAGTGCCGATAAATATTCAATAACCACGGGTACACCTCATTCATTCTTTCTGTTTATTCATTTTAAGAATTTATTCATAAAATTGCAATAAAAATATTGAAATTAGCTCTTGAAAAATAGTGTTTTATTAATTATAGGATAACAGATGAAGTTTAGAAAAAAAAGAGACTAGCAATCGCTGGTCTCTTTACTACCTTTTGGAGTTCCTTTTTATGTTTTTATTTTGTTTTAGCTGCTAACTCTTTCAAAGCATCCGTAAGCTGACCGTTCAAGGTGCCTAATGCGTTTTTATCCAACGGGCTTGCTTGTGAGCCGGCAATTGTAGGGTCAAGATATTTTTCAACTTTGGCGTAAAGGTCTTTGTTATCTTTTTTCACATCATCTTCAAATGTTTTCCATTGATCTTCTAATGACGGTCCCACTTCTTTTACCTTTGCTTCGTCCCCGCTTTTAATCGCTTTTGATAATTGTCCGGTTGTATCCAGCATTTTATTAACACCATCAGATACTTTGCTATTGGTTGATCCACATCCTGCTAAAACTAATACACTACCAAGAATGATGGCTAAAACGATTGAGGTTAACTTTTTCATTATTAGATTCCAACTTTCTATTTTAATTATTGTTTGCTGCAATAAGTCTTTTGCTTTTTAATTTCTTTGATAAAATTACAATGATAGCACCAAGAACAAGAATGACTTGAGGTATCGCGCTTTCCCATGAAGGATAAAGAGCAAAGAATTCGATGCTTGGTACACTCTCAGCATGCGTCGTCGGCAGAAGTCCGGCTAATTGTAAGCTGTGAATTCCCATGCCTGTAAACTTTAAGCATAGATAAAACACTATTATACTAGATACCAAAAAGAATGGACGCAACGGTAATTTCAAGCCAACAAATACCATCAGGTAGGCTATAATACCAAGGAGCCCCGCTCCAATTAGAAAACCTATTAAAAGAGTCGATAGCTTGATTTGACTCGCCATACCGATATAAAATAGTACGGTTTCTGTTCCTTCACGAAATACCGCTAGAAAGGCAAGAACACCCAGTGAAACAAGCTTCCCAGTTGTTAATGCAGTTTGGCTTTTTTCACGAATATAGCGATTCCAGTCGGCTATATTGGATTGACTATGCAGCCAATAGCTCATATACAATAGCATAACTGCCGCAAATACTCCCGTCCAACCGCCAATAAGAAAATTGTTATTTCCAAATGCGCCGGAAGAAATCACAAACTTAACGATTATAGCAAGAATGATACTGACTCCCAAACCTCCTAGAACACCAGACCAAATCCAGCCTTTTCCTCTTCCCTCTCCAGACTTTTTCACAAAAGACATAAGGGCAATGACGACAAGCAATGCTTCCAGGCCTTCACGAATGAGGATCATCGCTGCATCCCAATAAGTATATTGCGATTTGTTAGCTAATGGGGTAAGGTATTTTACCATGCTATCAATCGTTTCAGCTGCTTGCTTATAATTTGGCGGATTTGCAGCAAGCATGGCTTGGATCGTAACCAAATCTCTTTCAGAGTCACTGTAAACGGAAGCAGACTGTGCAACCACTACACCTTCGACACTTAACCAGCTGCTACTTGCCTTCTTAATATCTGTAAGAGCTTGTGTTTGTTTTTGATTATTTACTTCCTTTTTCGTTTGTTGGAGTAGGAGAATAAAATCATCTAAAGAAATATCTTCTTTCTTAAATCCTGCATCTTTTGGGTATCCTCCATTTGCCACTTTTTCATTTACTGCTTTTAGACCCTGCAAGGCCTGTAAAACCTGGTCTTGCTTTTTTAAGGTTAAAGCATAAACTACTTTTCCCATATTCGCTTCAATATCTTGGTAGGCCATTGCTGAATCAGCCTTTATACTTGATTCGATCTCTAACCAGGTTTTATTAAATTGATCATAAGCCTTCTGTGCTTCGGAAAGGTTCCCTTTCGAAGCAAAGTCAATTGCTTGATCAATCGAAACCTCAGCCTTCTTTATATCTTCACCGGATGTTCCGGCTGCTAATACAGGATTATGTAATCCAAATCCTAAAAGTAATACAAGGATTGATATTTTAATTAATAAATTTTTGCCCATAAGCTCCCCCTTGATGATACCTTTAGTATTCAATCTAATTGATAACGAATTTCAATATCATCTACATCTATTATTCTATTTCTAATGATAATGATTGTCAATTAGTAATTTTATTTAATTGTTACATAAATATGAACTTTTTTATTAAAAATTGAAAAAAGCACCAAAAAAGGTCCGGTGATTTACCGGACCTTCTGCTTGTCTATATGAATGATTTCCTTTATATCCGTCCAATGTAATATTCGCGGGATAGTCAAATGCCGATTATAGGATTGATCCTTAACAAATATCTTTAATGATTCGTTTAAGAGAGTATTTAGTACTTCGGGTTTATCATCGAAATAATAATCGAGTTTTAATTTTTTTATAATTTGAATCTTTTCATGATCTTGCATTCCGTAGAAAAATCTTTCATCTTGGACGGGAAATCCCTGCTCCTTTAACCAATCCTTTGTCCGTTCCCCATGTTCCTTTGGCCTTGCAGTTATATAGTAAATTTCATGCCCTTGTTTAGCTAATTCCTGCAGCGTTTCAACAGCATTTGGAAAAGGAGGGCAGGAGGTATAATAGATTTCTTCTAATGAGCTATTCCACATTTCTTTCCCTTGTTCGTCTGATAATCCGAACGGTTCATGGATTTCTACTTTTTGCAAGGCATGAAAAGCATCAAGTTCGATGTTTTTGCCTAATTTCTTATTATAAATATGAAAAGCATGTTCCCGCAGATTGATTAAAGTGTCATCTATATCGAAACCGAATTTCATCTTAAAATCCCTCATTTTTGTAGGTCGGATACCCAATAAATTTAAAATCCCTGCCTATTTTGATAATCTCAGCATCCGAAAGCTCTACCGCATCCCGCATTTTATCGAACCCTGTCCCCTCAAGGAAGGTTGGGGCATGCTGGCCGCCGATTAATTTTGGAGCAATGTAGAGGACTACTTTATCAATTAATTGATTTTCTAAGAACGACGCATTAATAGCGCCCCCTCCTTCAATTAATACCGAAGAGATAAGCTTTTCACCTAATATATGTACAACTTCTTTTGGATTGACGTGCTTCGAACCATTGGTTTGAAAAACGGTAATTCCTCGTTCCTCTAATTTTTTTCGTTTTTCATGATCATGTTGTTCCGTTGTAAATATCCACGTTTCAGCCAGGTTATCGGTAACGACCTTATAATCTAAAGGTATTTTTAAGGTTGAATCTAATATAACCCGAATGGGGTTCCTTCCATTTGGGATACGGGCGGTTAGCTCCGGATTGTCTTTCATAACCGTGTTAACTCCGACAAGAATCGCCATATTTTCATTTCTTAGATGATGGACATCCTTCCTCGCCTCTTCTGAGGTGATCCATTTGCTGTCTGAAGAATGGGTGGCAATTTTACCATCTAAAGTGATGCCTGATTTTAAGGTTACAAATGGCTGTTTCTGAACAATAAATTTGTTAAATACTTCATTCATCTTTTGGGATTCTTCTTGACGGACGCCGATAATGACTTCAATCCCGGCATCCTTTAGAATGTTGACACCATTTCCTGAAACAACCGGGTTAGGATCAAGAGTGGCGATCACTACTCTCTTGATCCCCGCCTCGACAATCGCTACGGCACAAGGTCCTGTTCTTCCATGATGGGAACAAGGCTCCAGTGTAACATAAATAGTCCCGCCTTTTGCTTTTTCACCGGCCATTCTTAATGCATGAATCTCAGCATGCGGTTCACCCGCTTTCAAGTGTGCACCTATCCCGACAACAAGGTTATCATTCACAATAACCGAGCCTACCAACGGATTCGGATCTGTCTGCCCTTTCATGGCTTGGGCATTTTTTAAGGCCAAATCCATATAAAATTCATGATTAGTCATTTGTGCATGTCCCCTCATCCTTCAAATGACCGGAACGATTAATTTTTGTCTGTAGGTATTTTTCGTTATACTCGGAAACATCTCCCCATAATGGTTGCCTCCCGGAAACCGGCAAGCCGGAGCTTTTTAAGGCTTCTAATTTTTTCGGATTGTTGGTCATAAGGGTTACCGGTTTCGACCGTAATGCTTTTAGAACTTGAATCGCATCACTATAATTCCTGGAATCATCAACAAAACCGAGACCTTGATTCGCCTCAACGGTATCAAAACCATTTTCCTGAAGGATGTAGGCCATTGCCTTGCTAAATAATCCGATTCCTCGCCCTTCATGGTTAGCTAAATAAAATAACGCCCCTGTGCCATGTTCAACAATCATTTTCATCGATTGTTTTAATTGGAAACCGCAATCACATCGTTTACTGCCAAATATATCACCTGTATGACAGATTGAATGCATTCTAATAATGGCATCATCTGCATATTCAAAGTCTCCATATACTAAGACGCTTGATTGTTGAAATTCCGCTAAATTAACCGAGGATAATTTATCAATGATCCTTTCAAAATCCTCGGTAACTTCATTACAATTCAACCAGCAATACCATTGAAAGATAACCGTTTCCCCGTAAAGATTAACAGGGAGCCTGATAGGCCCCACTAAATAAATAGCCCCTTTTTCTGTTTTTATTAATTTAATTTTATCTTCTAATAAAGGTAGAACTTTTGAATCCAATTTGGTTTGTGTCACACCAATTCCTCCTTTTTATTTAGTGTTTGGAATGTTGTATTATTTCATGTAATTGTATCAATAGATAAAGAAATTGTCAGAAGCAATGCTTAGAATCTTTTTTGCTATTCGTTGCTCCCATCAATAGTGGGAAGAATTAATACTACCTCTGTGCCGGTGCCTTCAGTACTTGTAATTTTTATTTTCCCTTTATGCAATTTCATAATACTTTTAGCAATATACAGACCTAAACCGGAGCCTCCCGTTTCCCTGCTCCTTGCCTTATCCACACGGTAAAACCGTTCAAAAATATTTTCTATTTCTCCCTGGGGAATTCCAATACCATAATCTTTAACTCGAACAACTATATGTTGTTTATCCTTTTCTAAATAAACATCAATTTTGTCATTACTATATTTCATCGCATTATCTAACAAGATGATAATGACCTGCTTGATTTTTAATTCATCGCCATGAATTTTGATAGGATATTCTTTAAAATGTAAGGTTATATCTCTTCTATATACTTCTTTAAATTGTTTTAATATGCTTTGGCATAAAGAGATTAAATCTAACTCCTTACTATCCAAAACATGGTCTTTTTCTAAGGCGGCTAAGTCTAAAAAGGTCTCGGTCATTTTTTGGATTCTGGTTGCCTCTGAATGGATGGCCTGGATTGCTTCTTCAGCCATTTCTTTATTTTCTAACCCATGCCTTCTTAAAAAGTTTGCATAACTCTTAATGACAGTTAAGGGCGTTTTTAATTCATGTGAGGCATCAGAAACAAACTGTTTTTGTTTTTCGATATTTTCTTGAAGCCTGCCAATCATTCGATTAAACGTTCTTGCCATGGTTTGGAGTTCATCTTTTGTCTTAGTTTGAATGGTGATGGTTTTCGGAACACCGCTCTTTTCAATTTCCTCCATGGTTTTAATCATATTAGCTATCGGTCTCATGATCATATTAGCTAACCATCTTCCGCCAAGTAAGGAAAGCAAGGCAGCCAAAAGGGTACTAAAAATTAAAATTCCCCGAAGAGTTTCTTTTCTTGTTTCAAGCCCTATTAACCTCTCACTAATTTCCAAACTCCCTTTGCCATTATGAATCGGAACACGAACAATCAGCACTTCCTCTTCCCCGTGTTCTGCCATAATCAAACGGGTTTGGGCCTGTTTTATTTTCGTGTATTTTCCTTTGATTTTTTTGGAGAGTAACAAGTCGTTCGTCACTTGATGAAGAACCTTGTTTTTTGGATCTACAATTCTGATATAGGAATGTTCGGTTAAATAATCTTTTAATTCTCCCTGAATGCTACTAAAAGATTGTTTTTTACCGATGTCTTTTACTATCTCTTCTGCTTTTTGAAACTGGATATCTTCTTCCATATTCACCGTCGTTTTCATAAATAAAATGAATACCACGAAATTTATGAGGACCATGATACAAAGCATCCAAGCAGTCGTTAATAGATTAATTTTTGTGGTAATCCTCATCTGTTTTCTCCTTAATGGTAAAACCAACCCCTCTAACGGTGGTAATGAGTTGGGTAGAAAAGCCTTCATCCATTTTTTTCCGAAGATGTCTGATAAAAACATCAATTACGTTGGTTTCACCTTCATAATCATATCCCCAAACATTTAGGACAATGTTCTCACGTGTAACCACTTTATTTTTATTGACTACTAAATAAACCAGAAAGTCGTATTCCTTCGGTGTTAACGAAATCGATTTTCCAGCCCTTTTCACTTCTCTCGCATCCGTGTCGATCGTTAGGTCCTCAACAGTCAAAACAGAATCAGCTTCTTTTGATCCAATTTTAGGATGATTACGAATACAGACTCGAATTCGGGCTAATAATTCTTCGATTTCAAAAGGCTTTGTTACATAGTCATTGGCTCCATGATCCAATCCCGCTACCTTATCTAATGTTGTATTTCGAGCCGTTAGTAAAATAACAGGGGTATTCCAGTTTTCCTTTCTAAATCTCCTTAATACCTCGATTCCGCTTAAACCCGGCAACATGACATCTAATAAAATTAAGTCAATTTCGGAGTGTAAGGCAGTTTCTAACCCTGCTTTTCCATTGTGTTCGACTGATACTTGATAACCCTCATACTCCAATTCCATTTTTAGGACACGGGCAATTTGCGTTTCATCCTCGATTACTAAAATATGTGTGTTCATTTACATTCCCCCTTTCTAAAGCATTTTCAACTTAATGCTTTCCAAAACAAGCCGGAGCATTTCAAACAATAAGAAGTTAAAAAATATCCAGACACCACCATAAACATATCCGCCAACCAGATCACTAGGAAATACATTGGTAGAAGCAATGGTTGCAATCGCAGAACCGATTAATATAATCAATCCAATTAAAGGGACAAAGATATGGATAAAATTCCTTTTGGCATGACGGACAAGTAAAAACACACATGTCCCATAGAAAATCATTAAAATAGTTCCATCTGCATCGGGGAAATTCGCAGACTGAAATTTCCCTACGAAACCAATTGATTGTAGATAGGACAATGCATCCATGATTGATTCATGAAAAGGTGCCGCTCCCAGTAACGAAACTGCCAAAAGAATATACTCTAACATCCTGTTCCTTCCCGTTCTCCATATACGAATAATCGTAAACACGACAATGGCACCAAGTGCTGTTGAAGATTGAAATACTAAAAAACCATTCATCCATTCCATATAGACGACGGATTTTATGATATATTCAGTAATTTCATTAAACTGAGTAAACTCATTATATAAATAGTCTTGACCCATTCCCAGCATCAAGATCACCATACCAATTAAAACTACAGTGAGGAAAATAAGAAATATTTCAGTTGCTCTTATGGTTTTTAGTCGCTGAATTAACCGTTCTACTAAACGAATGAAAAAGTTCTTAATTTGAGGTTTATAAAACCGATAGGCCAAAAAACCTGCTAACAATACAACAAAAACAATAATAAAAATAATAAAATATTTACTCGCTGCTTGATGGAAAGCCTCCCAGCGAGGTCCCAATACTTTTCCTAGCGTAATAAAACAAAATCCCCATAAAAATGAACCTGTAAAAGCAGGAATAATAAATTTTCGAAACGGCATTCTGGAAATCCCCGAAATATATCCAGTGAAATGCCTAATCCCTGGAATAAAATAAGCAAAGACCAACAATTTGCTGCCTGAACGTTCAAACCAAACGGCTATTTTTTTATATCTTTCTGGTCCAAGGTGGATATATTTCCCGTATTTTTCGATAAGTTTATATCCTCCTGCCTTCCCAATCCAATACGTTACCGTAATACCTGCTCCGCCTGATAACAAGACTGTCACAAGTGCCAAAATGTAATTCATTTTCCCCTGGAATACAAAATACCCCGCGTAGCTCATTAAAACTTCACCCGAAATAGGAAGAGCCATGAGTTCTAGGAAAATTCCAATAAATAAGATTAGATAACTGTGTTGTTCAAATAAAGCTATTAAATGTGACATATAAATGCCTCCAAAATTTCTAAACAAAAATACACCTAAAGGTAGGTCCTTCTAAAATGTAGCACGGTTTTTGTTTTTATTTTTCATCTTAATGAATTATTAATCTTTTATTCAGGGTACGTACAGGTTCGTTCTATATACTTAGGTTGCCTCGTTTTGAATGACAGTATTATTTTAATATGAGTGCCAGCAAATTGAGTTAAAAATGACAATTCAGGATAGAAAATGGGGCTACCATTTGAAAATGCTTTAATTATAATAGGGACTGTTGTGATTAATGATTTTGACAGTTCTAGCCCCGGAAGAAACATAATAAATAAACAGTGAGAAATGAGGGGTTTGAATGAATTACAAATTATTTCAAGCTATCAATCAAAATGCAGGGCATCATCCCTTTTTAGATGGATTAATGGTTTTCGTTACCCAAAATGCATTGATTGTTTATGCGATAGTTTTACTACTAATGTGGTTCGTCGGAAAAGAGAAATATAAATATACTGTTGTATTTGCTGCCATCACAGGTGCTTTAGGATTGTTTATTAACTTGGTCATTGGTCATATTTACTATGAGCCTCGTCCATTTGTAACACATAAAGTACATCTATTGATTCAACATGCAAAAGATGCTTCTTTTCCAAGTGACCATACAACAGGAGCATTTTCTTTAGCTCTTGCCGTACTATTACGTCACCGTAAAATTGGTTTTGGAATGCTCTTATTTGCTATATTGACAGGTATCTCACGTGTTTATGTAGGACACCATTATCCTTTTGATGTACTTGGCAGCATTGTTGTAGGGTTATTGGTAAGTACAATTGTTTATAATGCTAGATCATTATTGCAACCAATTCCTCGTACAATAATTAATATTTACAATCAAATTCCACTTGTCCCAAAAAATGGACAAAGTTTATCAAAATAAAAGACTTATTATGACAAAACACCGACATCACGTCGGTGTTTGTTTTTTTCTTATCGCAAGTTTAAGATATACAGAATAAAACAGCAGCCCCCTTTGCAGGAGATTGCTGTTTTCATGTTAAATCGTACCATCAGGCTGCAAGGAACAAGCAAAGGTACCTTTTTCTATTTGAATCGTTGCATGTTCAATCCCAAATTGGTCATGCAATTCCCTGGTCAATTTTTGAAGCAGCTCATCGTTATTTTCTATTTCCGAACGAATTAAATGGACGGTTAAAGCTGCTTCTGTTGTGCTCATTCCCCAAACATGCAAATCATGCACTTCCAAAACCGTTGGTATATTTCTTAAATAGTTCTTGATTTTCCTAATGTCAATTCCTTCCGGTACAGCGTCCAGAGATAAATTAATTGATTCCTTTAATAAACCCCATGTACCGAAGAGAATGACAATCGAAATCACAAGACTTACTAATGGGTCGAGCCATTGCCATCCGGTCCAAATAATAACAAAACCGGCGACGACTACACCTAAAGAAACGACTGCATCTGCTGCCATATGCATAAAAGCTCCGCGAATATTAAGGTCATTTTTCCTCCCGGACATAAACAGTAACGCTGTCAGGGTATTAATTACAATTCCGATGAGAGCAACAATGATAACCGTTTTCCCTGCAACCGGCTGCGGGTCAGAAAACCGTTGTATTGCTTCCAACGCAATCGCACCAATTGCAACAAGCAAGAAAACGGCGTTGAATAACGCGGAGAGAATCGAACTTCTTTTGTATCCATATGTCCGTTTCTCCGACGGAGCTTTTTTCCCAAGCCAAACCGCAATCCAGGCAATAACTAAACCAAGCACGTCACTTACGTTATGTCCTGCGTCAGCAAGTAACGATAATGAATCTCCTAAGAAACCGTATATTATTTCAACAATAATATAGATTGTGTTTAAAATAATTCCAAAGCCAAAGGCAAATCCATAATTGGCCGGACTGTGACTATGCCCATGATGGTGATGGTGATGATGTGACACGCTTAAAAATCCCCCCCTTAATAAGAGCTCTCTTAGGATTCGCAAATAAAAGACAGGTTTTCGCAAATAAATCGTTTAGATGCGCAAATAAACTAGAGCATTTTGCAAATAACCGGTCTTGGTAACTGTAGGATATGTTGAAAAGCTAAAATGTTTGCGAAAACTGCCCTTTTTTTTAGAAACATCCGTGAAAGGTCGAAAAATTAATCCTTCACCCTCAACAACCTTAATCCGTTTAAGGTAACCAGCAAGGTCGTGCCCATATCCGCAAAAATCGCAATCCACAATGTCAGCCAGCCAGGAACAACTAGTAATAGCGCCAATAGCTTAACTACAATCGAAAAAGTGATATTTTGCTTAATAATTTGTAATGTTTTACGGCTTAGCTTAATCGTAAAAGGAAGCTTCGTAAGGTCGTCATTCATTAAGGCTATATCAGCTGTTTCCAGCGCGGTATCAGTACCTGCACCGCCCATGGCAATTCCGACAGTAGCTGATGCCAGCGCCGGAGCATCATTGACCCCGTCACCTACCATTGCTACCCTGCCAAACTGTTCCTTTAATTTCTTGATTGCCTCCAGCTTTTCCTCCGGCAGCAGCTCCGCTTCGAGGCTTTTCACGCCGACATTCCGGCCAATCGCGTGAGCGGTTGCCTGATTGTCACCTGTCAGGAGAATCGTTTGCTTAATTCCGAGGTGATGAAGTCGCTCCACCACACCCTTGCTGCTTTCCCTTACTTCGTCTGCAACGGCGATGAGTGCCAGGATTTCTTTTTCAGTACCAGCTATCATGACTGTTTTTCCCTGATTTTGCAGCTCGAAGATTTGCTCAGTAATTTTTTCAGGAATGAATTCAAACAACTTCAGATTTCCGATGCGAAATTCCGTTCCGTCAATCGTTCCGGTTAAGCCTTTTCCGGTGATTGAAGTAAATTGTTCAATCGCATAATCAAGTGAAAGTCCGTTTGCTTTTTTTATAATTGCAGAAGAAAGCGGGTGTTGTGACCTGCTTTCGAGGGCAGCAATCATCGCGAGTAGTTCACTGGGTTCCTTTTTACCAAAATGAATGAAATCTGTTACGATAGGAATCCCTTTTGTTAACGTACCGGTTTTATCAAAGGCAATGGCCTTTAATGCCCCGGCTTCTTCTAAAAAGCTGCCGCCTTTAATGAGAACGCCGTTCCTTGCGGCATTGCCGATGGCAGTTACGATTGATACCGGGGTTGATATGACCAGCGCGCATGGACAGCCGACGACTAGCACGGCAAGTCCTTGGTAGATCCACTCTTTCCAGCTTGCAGCAAAGACCATCGGCGGGACTAAAGCAACTAAAGCGGCTATCGCCATGATCACAGGTGTATAGTACTTTGCAAAACGGTCGACAAACCGTTGAGAAGGGGCTTTTTCTCCTTGCGCTTCTTCAACCAAATGGACAATTTTTGCTATCGTTGTATCCTCGGAATGTTTAGTTACTTTTACCTTTAAAAATCCTTCTTGATTTAATGTTCCGGCATACACTTCGTCATCGATGACTTTTTCAACGGGAACCGATTCGCCGGTGATCGCCGCTTGGTTGATAGCAGACGCCCCTTCGACAATGACACCATCCATGGCAATCATTTGTCCGGGTTTAATCAACATGATGTCGCCGATTTCTATATCCTCGGCTTTTAGTGTAAGTTCTTTCCCATTTCTAACGACAACGGCTTCGCTTGGAGCCATTTCCATCAAGGTCCGAATCGATGCCCGTGCTTTGTCCATCGAATAGCTCTCAAGCACTTCACTGATGGCAAACAGAATGACTACCACGGCGCCTTCACGCCACTCACCAATAATGGCAGCCCCGATAATCGCAATCGTCATCAGCGTTTTCATATCGAAATTAAGCCGCAGCAAATTTTTGATGCCTGTTTTAAAAAGCGAGAATCCGCCTAATAAAATCGCTGCTGCAAAAAGAATGTTTTCAGAAAATAGATAGCCAAGTAACAGGAACAATAATGATTGGCCTAGGAGCGAATAACGTTTCCAAAACGGTTCTTTCGGAATGGACTGCCGTTTTTCTTTTTCAGGGTATAGAATTAATTTTTCAAATGCACCGGCTTCCTCCAACTCCTCTATGGTAGCTGTCCCATAGACTGTTAGTTTTGATGCGCCAAAATTTACACTTGCGTCAACAACACCATCCAGGTGTTTTACGTTCTTTTCGAACGTTTGGGCGCAGCTGCTTCAGGAAAAGCCTTGAACGCGATATACTTGTTTTTCAGTTGTTTCATTCACGGTCCGACACCTCCTCCTGATGCTTGATGGCAATGTGGATTAATTGTTTTACATGGTTGTCATCAAGGGAATAATAAACAAGCTTGCCTTCTTTACGGAATTTTGCAAGGCCGAGACTTTTTAAATGACGCAAATGATGGGAAGCCGTAGCCGTTGTCGCCCTGACAATGTTGGCCACATCGCATACGCATAGCTCGTCTTCAAGCGTGAGCGCATAAGCAATTTTCATTCGCGTCTCATCGGACAATGCTTTAAAAATCGTCGTTACTTCAAGGATATTCCTTTTTTCAAGCTGCTGTTGTACCCGGGCGGTTTTCTCTTTATCAACACAGGTAATCTCGCAAATATCGTGCTCATTCAAGATTGTCACCTTCTAACATTCAAATGTTTGTTTGAATATATCATATTCAAATAGTGGTTTGAATGTCAATTGTTTTGGAAAGGATGCTGAAAAACAGACCTAAATTCCTCAGATTATGAAAACCGCGGCCAAGGTATCAGCCGCGGTTTTTGTTTCATTTTTAGTTTTTAAACACGATGCATCATTGGTAATGAAAATAAATATATGTTTACAATTGCAAGTAAAACCATTAAGGCATAATAAGGCGCTAATGTTTTGAACGGGCCTTTATTACCAATTCGATAAGCGGTATAAATCGATCCGATCGTTCCTAACACAACAATGATGTACTGCAGCGTCCGAACCGTTGATGCAGATGCGAAAGCAAGGTCACCTCTTGTCACATGAGCACCAAATAAAGCTGCGCTGTTATACCAGATTGCTTTTCCTTCGGTTATGATATGGAATAAGTTGTGTGCAAGATGGCCCGCTAAATCCAATGGAATAATTGCATAACCGAAACGAATAAAGCTTTTCTTTACCTTTTCAACCGAACCTCCGGTTAAAGTTGCGATTTTTGCCGTTCCCAATAATAGTCCAACCGGAATGGCCATAGCAATAATAAAGGCAACAGTAAAGTTTACATTGTAATTATCAGATCCGGTAACCGAACCAATTGCTTTTAAAATATCCTGCCAGATGGCTACCATTGTAATGTTCTGGACAAAAACAATTCCCATGATGACCGCTGCTAAAAAGGTATGTTCAATCACGGGTCTTTTGACTCCCCATAATTCGGAGGTAGGTACCCGTGGTGAGATACGGATCGAATTATTTGGACATGATTTCACACAATTGCCGCATAAGTTACAATCAGCTGCAGTATCCATGGTGCGAACAAATTGAAACATTGGACAACCTTCTGCTTGGTCGCTCCCTTTAAAGCAGGATTGTGATTTACACGTCTTACAAATTTCCGGAGTACCGCGAAGTTCTAATGACCCTGAGCGGGAATAGTTACCTGATAATCCCCCTAGAAAACATAAAGTCTTGCAAAATGTTCTTCTTTCGTAGAAGACAGACGTTCCGACCACCATTGTCACAAGTAAAAGAAGTAAGTAACCTGAGCCTCTTGGGGATTCAACTATCCCCCAAATATGATCACTATACGTAATGGCAATAAAGAAAAGGTCAATGATCCAAAGCCCGTATTTTCTTAAAAACTTGGGCATAGGCCGATTACTGCCTATCGTTTTCCGAACCATGTCACTTACCTTACCAAATGGACAGATTGTACACCAAAATCGTCCAATTGCCAGAAAAAAGATTGGGATTAGCGGCCACCATAAAACCCAGGTTAGTGATGTTCCAACATTACGGGTTGGGTCAACGGTACCGGCTACCAATTCATAGACAATAACGGAAAAGACAATAAGGACAATCCATTGGAAAATTCCCGGATACCATTTGCTTTGAATAAACTTTTTGATGATTGGAATTGATAGAAGATTAATCGGTTTCTTTCCTTCCACGACATTTTTATTTGGAATTGCCATCAGAATCATCCTTTCTTCTAAACCATTTATTCCAAACACCGATGATAATAAAGGAAGAATTAACTGCACCATAGCTTCCCAAAACCTTAATGTTTGCAGGCGTTTCCTTCACCTGTGCTTCGGAGTGGCTGTGTCCGCTCATGTCCATTCCTGCCATGCTGTCGTCCTTTTTCGATCCACTCATATCCATGTTTTTGCCTTTGCCGCTCATGTCCATTCCTTCTATGTTATGTTCGGATTGACTTGAGGAGGCTGGCATTTTTTTATCCCCTTCATGGGCCAAAGCCATTCTTCCTCCGGAAAAAACAATAACAAGGAAAATCATTAACAACAATTTCGCCTTCAAAACATTCACCTCATTCCCAAATTGTTTAAAGTAAGATAAGAGCTTAACCTTTTTAAACTTTAATAAAAAAGTGTGCAGAAACTTTGAGTTTTTTTTGTACAAAATTTGTCTTTTACAATCGGTAACGGAAATGATATATATCAGAATAAAACGCAAAAAAAACAACGAGCAATTCGTTGTTTTTCCGTTTCTTTTTATAGAGACCAATATTATTTGGCTCAAAAAACTGTACTTTCAATCACTTTAAATCAACTAGTTTAATAGAAGCATTTTAGCAGAAAAAAGTGCAGAAATTGTGGAGATTGGTGTACATCCAGATGCTTTGTTAAAAAACTTTTACAAATTATTGGATTCCCATCGTTTTTCAATCTTCAGGAATCTCCAAAGACAAAATGAAATAGCCCATGACAATATGAATAACAGAACTAATACATACCCCAACCAGCCAAAATCCAATCCTTGAATCCATCTTCCAAAACTGTTTTCTAAACCAATTTTTTTAGAGAGAGCTTGAATTAATTCAATCATACCGATTAATAATGCGGCCGATACGGATATGGCTGTAACTGTCAAATTATAGTAAACCTTTCGTAGTGGAGTAGAAAACGCCCAGCGATACGCGCTCACCATGAAAATTCCATCTGCGGTATCCAGCAAACTCATTCCTGCTGCAAACAAGATCGGTAAAGAGACTATCCCTAAAAACGGAATCGTATTTTGGGCTGCGGTCGCTGAAATGGCTAATAAAGCAACCTCGCTTGCTGTATCAAATCCTAAGCCAAATAAAAAACCCAAGGGGTAAATATGCCAGCTTTTATTAACAAATTTATATAAAGGCCCCATGAATCGCCCCATTAACCCCCGTGAATGAAGGAGCTGCTCCATTTGATCTTTATCATATGTACCATAACGCATCTGATGAAATATTTTAAACAGATCCTTCAATATGACAAGATTTAGGATCCCTATCAACAGCAAAAAGGTCCCAGATACAATCGTCCCGATAAGCCCGCCAACTTCTTGGAGCTGAGGAAGTTCAGCTTTCGCCCATTGAACGGAAATCGCCGTAACGATTGCCATTAGAAAAACGACACTTGAGTGACCTAGAGAGAAGAAAAAGCCTACACCTGCCGGATTTTTTTCTTGCTGCACCAATTTGCGGACGGTGTTATCAATGGCTGCAATATGATCCGCATCAAACGCATGCCGCAAGCCTAAGGTATAGGCGACAAAAGCCATACCTAATAGAGCCGGACTTTCCCTCCAGCCGATAACAAGAAAACCTGTTCCAATGAGGTGTAAAACCCCTACTATTATGGCATAAGGTAACCATGATCTTTTTCCAAAAGGGGCCTTCGTCATTAGTCTCCCTCCTTTTTATAATGCTTTATCTTTAAACAAATTATTTTTATTGTACCACATTGATTTTGATTGAGAGAGCACTTCCAAGGAATGTAACAAATTTTCTAATTTTAACTAATTCCTGTAAAGAATAACTCTCGTGTTCTGAAACATAATAATTGTGGTTATTGTGACCAAAACATGAGGAGGAATAAAATATGATGCAAAATCAACAAAATCCAATGCACCAAAATATGCATACAGGGAATGTACCGCAGCAAATGAATCATGGCGGCCATGAAGTATTTGATGTTCATGAGGTCCTTTCAGGGTCAATTGGGGCCATGGACCAATATCTAATGCTTCGTCAGCATGTCAAAGACCCGGAACTAATGGATATTCTTGATCGCCAATATCGTTTTATGCAGGACGAATACAACATAACCGTAGAATGTTTCAAAACAGGGCAGGATCCTTCAAAACCAACTCAAAGCTATAAAATGAATCAAGGGAATGACTTTGTGTATGGTTTAACCCCATCACAGCCTAAAAAACCGGCTCAATCAGTATCTGAGTTTACTGATGCATGTATCTCCGGCATGATGCTTGGTTGTGTAAAATCCGGTGCCTCTATGAAGACAATGGCCGCAATGGAAGTAACTAATCCGGTTGTTCGCCGTGTACTCGCTGATTCCGTACCAAATTGCATTGAAATGGCTTATGAACTCTCCATTTATCAAAATAAACACCATTACTATCAGGTACCGCAGCTAGCCCAGCAGGATATGCAGCAGCTATTAAATGCGTACGCCCCTGCACAAGTTCAAATGCAAATGCCGAATAACAATATGCTCTCTTAATAAAAAATGCTATCCTTTTTCGTTTGAGAAAGGATAGCGCTACATCGATTTTTGCTTTGAATTTGTGTTGTCCTGTTTAGGTTCGTTTAAACACGATCGAATAGATTTAACTAACTTTCTCGAAGCTGGAGAAATGGTTATTTTATAATATAATTACGGTTATTTAAGATTTCCATTCCTGATAATTATGATTCATTTCCGTAGATTTACAGCTTACACGATCTTCTCATCATACTTCCGCTCATCCTGAACAAAGAGGATACCAAGTTCATGATGATCCCCCTCGAATAAGGCCCGTTGGACAAATCGTACTTCACCATTGGTATCCAGAACATCGAGCTTGCAATGAGCGCGGTTTTTTTGGAGCGCTTCATAAAAGGTTTTTTCATCCCGAACCGCCAAACCATTCGCTTTTGAAATCAGTTCTCCTACCTGCAAACCCATTTTACTGGCGGGAGACGCCGGGATAATTCCGAGGATCATTAAGCCATTATTTTTCCTGGAAAAATAAAAGGGAAGATTATCATCCCCTATCCGCTGCATCAGTGTGATCAATTCACGGCCAATGACAGCGAAAGCTGCTACCCCGATGGAAACAAGCGGATACCAGTAGCCTGCAACAGAAAGAAGGGCTGTGAAAATCCCAAGAAAAAGCACCCGTCTGCCCAAGAGCTGGATTGATTCTTTTGGAAGCTTCCCTTGTACCTGCTGCTGAAAACCAATCGCAAAAGGAACAAGAATAAGCGAGTACTTATGTGCACCTAAATGAAAAGCCGGCCACCATGCGAACGGGAGGTGTAGGGCATCACCCGGAATCAGAAGTAACAACGGCAGCATCCATAGGCGTTTGACCTCATGGGCGCCGACGTTCCGGCCGCGTTTGCCTTTTACTAGTTTAGGTGATGTACCAATACTCGCATTTTTAAGAATCATGAACCCTTCAGCCATTAGCAGTAGTGCCAAAATGACGACAACTGACGGGTAAACCTTCTCCCCAATGGAATGAAACGCTGTTGAAAAAAACGGGACAGCCCAATTATGATCAGCAATGATAATTAAAGTAAAAAATGCCGCACCTACTGTGTATACCGGCGATAATAGTCGAATATTTGTCGTAAAGCTCCACAAAAAGGTAAAGGCGGCAATGAGCAGAATTGCAGCAAATGGAACGGCAATACCTGCAGCAATTGCGATAATCGATAGTACTATAGCTGGAAAAATTCCCACGGGTATCAGCTGCCGGAGCTCAAAATAGGCATCATACGCCCGAACATGAAAATGATTCCGCTCCCGTTTTACCCTTGAAACGCCTAAAATTCCTGCAAGGAAAAAGAGATAGTAAAATACTGGATGAAGGAGAAACTTTCCAATCCCTTTCAACAGTTCTACAAGCCATATCTGCACCATTTCCTGCCACCTGCCTCTATTATAGTTTCTATTCAATAGTTGATTCTAAAAGTCTCTTAAAGATTATTTTACCAAAATGGAGAGATAAAACCTATTGCTAGTTTCTTGAAAAACAAAAAACAGACCTAAAGTTTCAATTTCTTTTTAAAATCTGGTGCTGAAATTTCTCTAAGTCTGAAGGATTCGGCAGATTTTTGTGTGATCTCCACGAATTTTGGCCATAATTTTGCGGACAGTACTACTATTTCCGCGGAAATTCTCGCTAATTCCGCAAGAAACACCAATTATTTTGCTACAGGAAGAAATCCCCATTAACAATAAAAAAAACAGTGGCCGAAGCCCCTGCAATAGTTAGTTTGCTACCAACCTTAAAGCGGTTTGCAGTTGAAGATCATTTTTCTCATTTTTCATTTCCTTTACCGCAGCCTCTTCTAATTTACCCGCTGTTTCCGAATCTATTTTTCCAGTTACATCTATTCCATTATGCTGCTGGAATCCTTTTACAGCAACTGCTGTTTCCGCACTGAAGTAACCATCTGTACGACCGGGAGCAAAGCCCAATCCTGCTAAAATTTCTTGGGCGTTTTTGACCAGCTCGCTGTTCATATCCTGCTTTAACGGCTCTGTAACTTGTAACGGATGGGTATCAAAGATCGCCGGCTGTTTAATTGCTACATCAGGTTTAATACCCTTTTTATGAATCCAATTTCCATTTGGTGTAAGCCATTTAAACAGTGTTAATTTAATATTGCTGCCGTCACCCATCGGTACTGCCTGTTGAACGGTTCCTTTTCCGAATGTGGTTTCCCCGACAAGCTCGTAGCCCGCTGCCTCCTGTAAAGAGCCTGCTAAAATTTCCGAAGCAGAAGCACTTCCTTTGTTAATAAGTACGACGACCGGATAATCCTTTTTCTTGGAGAGGGTTGAGAAGTACCTGGTTTTTTCACCATTCCGCTGTTCAATTTGAACAATCGGCTTATCTTTTGGTACAAATTCTTTTAAAATTTCTTCAACGCTGGATAAAAGCCCCCCGGGATTTCCGCGGACATCGATAATCAAGCCTTTAATTTGATCGTTTTCCAACGAACTTAATTCCTTTTTAAAATCTGCCGCCGTGTTTTGTGAAAAGGAGGTTAACTCAATATAGCCGATCTTTTTCCCATCCTGTTTCTTAATCGAACCATGGACGGTTTCAAGCGGTATTTCATCCCTCGTGACAGCGATGGTGAGCGGCTCTTTTAAACTCTTTCGCGCGATTTCCAGATTTACCTTTGTACCTTTTTTACCGCGGATCTTTAATGTTGCTTTATTAAGGTCAAGTCCTTCGACACTTTCACCATTTACCTTTAATATTTGATCGTTCGGCTTCAAACCCGCTTTTTCTGCGGGAGAATTTTTGAAAGGGGAAACAATGACAATTTTTCCATCCACCATCCCAACCTCTGCGCCAATCCCTTCAAACGAGGATTCCAGCGTTTGAGTAAATTGTTTCGCTGTATCCTTATCCATGTAGACGGAGTATGGATCCTTTAATACGGAAAGCATCCCTTGAATGGCACCCTCAACTAGCTTTTGACGGTCCACTTTTTCAACATAACGGTTTAAAATAAGCTCATATGCCTGATCCACTTTTTCCAGATTCGCTGAATCCATCTGATCGGCTTTCGTTGCTTTATCCTTTTGCATTACTGCTTGATTCAAGTTAGTGTTATTTGCCTCGAGCCACTGCATGCCGGCATAGGTTCCTCCGGCACCAGTAAGAAGTGATCCCGTCATCAGCAGGGCAATCCATTTTCGATTCATCCCGAACCTCCTCAAGTTCATATTATAAAAGTGCCTGTCCTTAAAAAAACGCACCTCTTTCATACCCGGTTATTAACATATATGTAAGGATGGGACGAGTTATGAATGATCGATGAAGGAATCGCAAATACTAAAAAAAGGAAGAAGCTTAGCTTCTTCCTTTTCCAATTCTATTTTATAGCGGCACAATCCCCATTGGATTAATGGCACTATGATATTTCCATGGTCCATTGTAAAGTTCAAAGTGCAAATGCTGACCTGTTGCTTCACCGGTACTGCCCATAATTCCGACTTGCTGCCCTTTAGATACAACTTGTCCTTCTGATACCATACGTACCTGCATATGGGCATAAACAGTTGTGTAAATATGACCATTAATCGAGTGCGTAATGTAGACGACGTTTCCATAACTTTGTGAATAGTGGGAAACCGCTACTACTCCATCAGCTGCTGCTACAATCGGTACATTGGCACCAGGGTTGGCGATGTCAACACCGTAGTGGAATTCTCCCCAACGTGGGCCGTAGGTTGAACTGATTGGACCGACTGCAGGTCTCATGAAGGAACCTCCCGTTACCGGCGGTGCAGCCGAAGACGCGGAAGATCCTCCGCCTGAAGAGCCCTTAGATTGTGAAGCCTGAGCAGCTGCTTGTTGTCTTGCCAATTCTGCTTGACGCTGTTGCTCCATTTGGATCGCTTTTTGGATGGAGGCTTCCTGAGAAGCAAGAACTTGATTTTGCTCCTCCATATTCATAACATCTTCCTGCACATGCTGTTCCTGTGCTTGCAATGAACCTAGCAATTTATCTTTTTCAGCTCGTTGGCCATTTAATTGCTGATTCATATTTTGTAATTCTTTTAGCATTGATTGCAGGCTGGAAAGCTCTTTTTCGACCTGAGCTTGTTTTGTTTCAAGCTCCTTTTTATCAGCGTCAGCTTGCTTTAATATCTCCTGGTCCGCTTCCATTATGGTAGACACGGCATTGGCGCGGTCAATAAAATCACTAAAGCTTTGCGAACCCATTAATACTTCAAGATAATTGACCATCCCGCCTGTTTCTTGATAATTGCGGGCACGTTCCTTCAAAAGATCATTTCGCTTCTTTATCCGCTCCTGGATGACTTTAATATCAGACTGGAGCTTAGCAATTTGAGCCTTTGTATCGTCCACCTTCGCTTGTTTTTCCCTTATTTTAGTATTGGTATCACCGATTGCTAAATCAATCCGCTTCATCTCTGTCTTTACATCGACCTGCTGTCCCTGCAGACTATCAATCTTTTGTTTTGCCTGATTGATAGTTGAATTTACACTTGAACGCTGATTGTGAATTTTATCTTGTTGGTCCTTCAGGCTTGAGAGGGAAGCTGCTTCCGTTTTAAAAGAAACACCTCCGAAAACAGTCCCTATTCCAACGATAGTTGAGACAGCAAGTGTAATAATAGGTTTTTTCATGTCCGATTTCTCCTTACCAATTTCATCTCTATGTATGTAAAGGCAATCGTTCCCCCAAAAATTTTCTAATCTATTACAATCAGGAAGGGCAAATATACTGCCCCCCCTGAAAATGTCTATACTCTTAAAAACTTCCTTACTGACATGACGCTACCCCAAACTCCAATCAAAGCTCCCATTAAAATAAGCAGCCCGGAGACCTGATAAACAAAGGGAGTATACGGTAAAATCTGCATGAAGTTGCCTGCCAGTTTTGGTGCAATGTAATCATATGCCTTGTAATAGGCAATCGAAATAAGGATGATTGGTAAAATAGAACCCAAAATTCCAAGCCATAGCCCTTCTAAGAAGAACGGCCAGCGAATAAAGGTATTCGTAGCACCTACCAATCTCATAATCTTAATTTCTCTTCGTCTGGCAATAATCGTAATTTTGATTGTATTCGAGATTAAGAAAATGGCGGTGAAAAATAAACCAATGATTAAGACAATACCCACGTTACGGCTGGCATTGATAAAACTAAATAGTTTTTCAACACTGCCCTGACCGTATTTAACCTTTGCGACATAATTCATTTTTTCAATTTTCTTTGCGGCCTTCATCGTATCTGTTGGATTTTTCGTTTTTACGATAAATACATCGTTCAATGGATTGTCCTGTTCAAAAAGCTTAAAGGCCTTACCTTCCTCACCAAGACTCTTAACTAAATCTTTCAATTCCTGTTCTTTTGATGAGAACTTAATACTCTTCACTTCAGGAACCTTTGCAATTTCACTTTGTAATTTTTGCTGATCCTGTTTGTTTGCAGCAACATCGATGTGAACGCGGATTTGCACGTCCTCTTCAATGGTTTGTGCCACTTTATTGAGATTCATCATAATTACGAAAAAGACACCGACTAAAATCAACGTAACTGTTACGGCACTTACGGATGCAAATGTCATCCAGCCGTTTCTTCCAATGCTCTTAAAGCTCTCGCGGGCGTGACGGCCAATTGTTCTAACTTTCATAACCGTATTCACCTTTCTGCTCATCGCGGACTATTTTTCCACTCTCAATAGCGATTACGCGATGCTGGATTGTATTAACGATTTCCCTGTTATGTGTTGCCATCACAACAGTGGTTCCTCTGGTATTAATTTCTTCAAAAATGTTCATGATTTCCCATGATGTCTCAGGATCAAGGTTTCCTGTCGGCTCATCGGCTATCACTACTTTTGGCGAATTAACGATTGAGCGGGCAATTGAAACACGCTGCTGCTCACCGCCGGAAAGTTCTGTTGGAAGCATTCTCGCCTTATGCTTTAAATTCACCAGGTCCAGCACTTCCATAACCCGTTTTTTAATAAACTTTGGCTGCGCTTCGATAACCTCTAAAGCAAAGGCAACATTTTCATAAACGGTTAAGGTTGGCAAAAGCTTGAAGTCCTGAAAGACTACGCCTAGATTGCGGCGGAAAATCGGAACTTTTTTCATCTTTAATTTTGCTAAATTCACACCATTCATCATAATCGTCCCTGAAGAAGGAACTTCCTCACGGTACATCATTTTAATGAATGTCGATTTTCCGGCACCGCTCGGACCTACCACATAAACAAATTCGCCCTGGTTGATTCGAACATCTATACCATTAATAGCGGATACGCCATTTGGGTACTTCTTATAAACTTCTTGCATTTCTATCATTCATATCACCTAATAGTAAAGTTGATTGTTGAATTAAGAAAATTCGACAATAACTTATTATTTTTTGAAAAAGAAAATCACCAAACAGACAAAATCTGCAACTATACGCATAGACTCATTATAACATCATAATTCGCTAAAAAAAGCGATAAAAATATTACAGTTTCTTTTCAAATCCTACAAATGTTTACAGAAAATTTTACAATTCCCTTTTTAACGTTCGACAATTTTCGATTTTAATTTACAAAATAAAAACGTTCTGCAACAATATACAGAACGTTTTTTGGAATGAAATTTTTACTTTTTAGCTGCGAGCCAAGTAGCAATAGCGTCAGCATCGGAACCCGAAATTAAACCTGCCGGCATTCCACCCTGTTTACCATTTTTAAGAATCCCTAAAATTTGGTCTTTAGAATACTTCGATCCTACTTTTTGTAAGTTAGGACCTACTTGACCTTGAAGATTATCTCCATGACAGCTAGCACAATGCTGGGAGAAAATCTTGGATGCGTCACCTGCTGATGCCGTGTTATTTGTGGTCGTTTTGGTTCCGGTGTCAGTGGATTTCTTTGACGTATCAGAACCGCCTCCGCAAGCAGCAAGCCCCATTACAAGGGTGGTTCCCATTAACAACGTAAGTAGCTTTTTCTTCATAGCTACTCCCCTTTCAGAAAAATATTCCAATACCTACATAGTATACCAGTACTATGCCCGTTTGAAACCCTCTCCTAACACCTCGGCTGCGTCCATTACTACAACAAATGCAGATGGGTCAAGGGCTTTGACCAATTGTTTCAATTTTGTGAACTCCGTCTGGTCGACAACACACATTAGCACTGGTCGTTCATGGTCAGTAAAACCACCATATGCAGATAGTTTTGTCACACCACGGTCAATTTTATTCAAAATTCCTTCGCGGATCTCTTCTTGTTTATTGGTAATGATCATAGCCGTTTTCGATCTGTTGAATCCTACCTGTACAAGATCAATTGTTTTACTTGTAACATACAAGGCAATTAACGCATACAAGCCCTTTTCAATACTAAAAACAATGGCTGCGGAAATGACAATTAATCCATCAATTAAGATGACACATGTACCAAGCGTAAATCCGGTATATTTATTGATAATCTGGGCGGCAAGGTCCGTCCCCCCCGTTGAAGCCCTCCCCCGGAAAACGATCCCTAAACCAAGTCCAACCCCGATTCCTCCAAACAAAGCACCGAGTAAAGCGTCATGGGTCCAAGGGTGAATATTTTTTGTAAATAAAACAAACATTGGTAAAAAAATCGTCCCAACCAATGTCTTTACTCCGAACTGTTTTCCAAGTAATACAACTCCTGCAATAAACAGCGGAATATTAAAAGACCACTGAACGAATGCAGGCTCCCAGCCAAGGACACTATGCAAAATGGTGCTAATTCCACTTACTCCTCCGGATGCAATTTGGTTTGGCAGCAGAAATACATTAAATGCTAATCCAATAATCGCCGAACCAATAAGAACATTTACATATTCAAGTGCAATTTCCCATTTGCTATCTGTTTGAAGTTGATCTCGTTTTCTTTTCATAATGCTATTCCCCTTATTTTACATTCTACAATTGTTTTTCGACTAACCGAAAGTGAGTATAGCATGGCATTATTTTGCTGTAAACGGCATTCAGTTGAAGCGCTAAAGGAATATAATTATTATTAGCATTTGTTTTTGCAGGCGATTTCATGAGGCTCTTGTTTAAAAAATGGCTGTTTTCGTAAACATTGTTGTCATATTCAAGTAGATAGGCTAGCTTTACTTGTAAATATGCAGCATTTATTTGCGAAAAAGCCGTTTTCATTTGCGAAAAAACCATAGTTATTTGCGAAAAGCCACAATCTTTTAGAAAAGAACCTAAAATAAAGCCTTTGCCACTTCAATCCGGCAAAGGCTTTTACACTAATTATGAAATTCTTGAACGAAGGTAGGCGTCAATAAACGGATCCAAATCACCGTCCATTACTGCATGGACATTACCGCTCTCTGTATTGGTCCTATGGTCTTTCACCATTGAATAAGGATGGAAAACGTAGGAACGGATTTGGCTGCCCCAGCCGATTTCCTTTTGCTCACCGCGAATTTCCAAAAGCTCTTTTTCCTGCCGTTCAATTTCGCGTTGGTACAGCTTCGCTTTTAGCATTTTCATTGCAGCCTCGCGGTTTTTAATTTGCGAACGCTCTGACTGGCATGTAACGACCACACCTGTTGGGGTATGGGTAATCCGGACTGCCGAATCAGTTGTGTTAATATGCTGCCCACCCGCACCGGTTGCACGATACGTATCAATTTTTAAATCCTCTGTGCGGATATCAATTTGAATTTCTTCATTAAATTCGGGCATCACTTCGCAGGATACGAAGGACGTATGACGCCGGCCTGAAGAATCGAAGGGCGATATCCGAACAAGACGGTGGACACCCTTTTCAGCCTTCAAATAACCATAAGCATTATGGCCTTTGATAGCTAAGGTAACGCTTTTTATTCCTGCTTCATCACCTGGAAGATAGTCCAGCGTCTCTACCTTAAAGCCCTTTTTCTCTGCCCAGCGGGTATACATCCGGAGCAGCATTGAGCCCCAATCTTGTGATTCCGTTCCGCCAGCACCGGGGTGAAGCTCCAAAATGGCATTATTTTTATCATACTCCTCACTTAAGAGAAGCTGAAGCTCAAACTGATTCAAGCGGCCCGTAAGCTGCTGAAGCTCCTCTTCCAGCTCAGAGCGCAATTCCTCATCATTTTCTTCTTTTACAAGCTCATAGGTTATTTCCAGATTTTCGAATGTTTCATTTAAATCATTGAACTCGTTTACTTGGTCTTTTAAGCCGTTTGCCTCACTGATGACTGTCTGCGCTGCCTGCTGATCATTCCAAAAATCAGGCTGAAGCATTTCATCATCGAGTTCAGCTATTCTGGCTTCCTTATTTTCAAGGTCAAAGAGACCCCCTAAAGTCCGCTAATCGCTTAGCTGTTTTTTCCAGTTCATTTCGGATTTCTGCTAATTCCATTTTCGTCACCTCTATAAAAATTAAAAAATTACGTCCGGTATTGTAGTTTATTCAAAAATAACGGTCAGTTCCTATCTATTATAACGGCACTGCCGATAAAAATTCAAAGTTTGACCTTTTGATGATAAACGCCTTGCTTAATCTTAGGGATATCTATTAATTTTTTTGAGTTATAAACAAATTTTCCATGGTATGCAAGAAGATTTTGTCCTTGAAAACCCGATTCAAGGTCAGTTTCCGTGCTCTCCAACAAGTTTTTGTCCTTAAGAACCCGTTTCAAGGACATCTGATGATTTATTAACAAATTCCAAAGAGATATTTTCAAATTTTGAGACTTATCTACAAATTCATTTGGGAATGAGTAATAAAAGACTGTGGATAACTGATTTCTCCTAAATATTTATCCACAATTTTCGGAATATTATCCACATATCCAGTTTGTTATCAACATTACCCCCAGAATTATCAACATTATCCAAAAAGATATTAACAAATCCACAATCAATATCCACAATTCACCGCAAAAGCAATGAAAAGAGAGTCGGCATTACACCGGCCCTCCGATTGAAAGCTAACTTTACTTCCCTGCACCGCAGCAGTTTTTGTATTTCTTACCGCTGCCGCAAATACACGGAGCGTTACGTCCTACATCTAATTGTTTTACTTTTGGTTTTTTCTTAACCGGCTCTCCGTCTTCCTTCGGATTGACCGCTTCACCTTTAGCTACCTCCTGGCGCTCAAGGTTGTTGCGGATTTCAGCTTTCATAATATACATCGATGCTTCTTCTTCAATGGACGCAACCATCGCTTCAAACATCGCAAATCCTTCATGCTGGTACTCGCGAAGCGGATCGGTTTGTCCGTACGCTCGCAAGTGGATACCTTGGCGGAGCTGGTCCATAGCATCAATATGATCTATCCATTTCGAATCAACCGCACGAAGCATAACCACTTTTTCAAATTCGCGCATTTGCTCAGGGAACAGAATTTGTTCCTTCTCCTCGTAACGTTCCTTCACCTTAGCAAAAATCGCTTCGCTCATTTCTTCTGGGTCTTTTCCTTTTAAATCATCGATGGTAATGTCACCTTCATGAAGAAGGTTCGCATTTACATACTCAATAATTCCTTGCAGGTTCCATTCTTCCTCATCCTCATGCCTTGGAGTGTGGGCATCGACATTCCGCTGGATGGTACCTAAAATCATCTTTTGGATAATGTCACGAAGATCCTCCGATTCAAGAAGCTCATCGCGCTGGGTGTAAATGATTTCACGTTGCTGACGAAGAACGTCGTCATATTGCAACAGCTGTTTACGGGCATCAAAGTTATTGCCTTCCACACGCTTTTGTGCAGACTCTACTGCTTTTGAAACCATTTTACTTTGAATCGGCTGCGAATCATCCATTCCGAGACGGGACATCATCGCCTTCATATTATCTGAACCGAATCGTCGCATCAGTTCATCTTCCATTGATAAATAGAACTGGGTAATCCCCGGGTCCCCTTGACGACCGGAACGTCCGCGAAGCTGGTTATCAATCCGTCGGCTTTCATGACGCTCTGTTCCAATTACGGCAAGTCCGCCTATCTCAACTACTCCTTCACCAAGCTTAATATCCGTACCGCGGCCGGCCATATTGGTGGCAATGGTTACTGCGCCCTGATGTCCCGCTTCCGCAATAATTTCCGCTTCACGCTCATGGTTTTTTGCATTCAACACATTGTGTCTGACACCTTTTTTCAATAAAAGCTTGGAGATAAGCTCCGACGTTTCAATGGCCACCGTACCAACCAGGACCGGCTGACCCAATTGATGGCGGTTTGCAATATCCTCGACAACCGCTCTAAACTTACCTTCCATGCTGGCATAGATTAAATCCGCACGGTCATCACGGACAATCGGTCTATTTGTTGGAATAACGATAACATTCATATTATAGATATTACGGAACTCTTCCTCTTCCGTTTTCGCTGTACCGGTCATACCTGCCAGTTTTTCATACATGCGGAAGTAGTTTTGGAAGGTAATCGTCGCCATCGTCATACTTTCATTTTGTACTTCAAGGCCTTCCTTGGCCTCAATTGCCTGATGCAAGCCTTCACTGTAGCGCCGGCCTTTCATTAAACGGCCGGTAAATTGGTCAACGATGACAATTTCGCCTTCCTGCACTACATAGTCAACATCCAAATGCATGCTGACATTTGCTTTTAGTGCCTGATTAATATGATGATTTAATGTGACATGCGAAATATCAAATAGATTTTCAATCCCGAAGGCTTTTTCAGCTTTACTTATTCCTTCTTCAGTCAGCATGACGCCTTTCGTTTTTTCATCATAAGTATAGTCTTTTTCTTTAGTCAGTGTGCGGACAAAGGCATTTGCTTGAATATATAGAACAGCGGACTTTTGTGCAGACCCGGAAATGATTAACGGTGTACGTGCTTCGTCAATTAAAATCGAGTCAACCTCGTCAATAACAGCATAAAAAAGCGGACGCTGCACTTTTTGTTCCTTATATAAGACCATGTTGTCACGCAGGTAATCGAAACCAAATTCATTGTTCGTTCCATACGTTATATCGCACGCATAGGCAGCCTGCTTTTCTTCGCTATCCATGCTGTTCAAATTCAGACCTACCGTTAAACCTAAAAATTCATACAGCTGTCCCATTTCCGTTGCGTCACGGCTTGCCAAATATTCGTTGACGGTTACAACGTGAACTCCACGGCCGGAGAGAGCATTCAAATAAACAGGCATCGTTGCTGTTAAAGTTTTACCTTCACCTGTTTTCATCTCCGAAATGTTCCCCTCGTGAAGAGAAATCCCCCCCATAAGCTGAACATGATACGGATACAAACCTAATACGCGTCGGGCACCTTCACGAACAATCGCAAACGCTTCAACGAGCAAATCATCAAGAGTTTCCCCTTTCTGATAGCGCTCCTTGAACTCCCCGGTTTTTTCACGAAGCTGATCATCTGATAACTTTTCAGTTTCCGCTGCAAGTGCTTCAATTTCATTTGCTAATTTTTCTAACCTTTTCAACTCGCGTTTATTTAAATCAAAAACTTTATTTAAAATCCCCATCATTGATATGAACGCTCCTTTTTCTCGAGACTCTAAAAAACCCTTAAAGAAGAAAGATTCGTGTTAAATGCACCGAATCCTTTCAAAATCATTCATTAATTCTTTTTTCATCTTACCACTTCCGCTATGGAGTGACAACAAAGTTAATAAGGAAGCGAAAATTGGCTAATTGGTGAAACTTATTATTTTTTTAAACTATATTCACCTACTAAAACGTGTCTGTTTCATTATGGACGTATTTTGAAGATGTGATAACCTATACCTTCAAAAAACGGATTTGCAATAAACATTCAAAAAAAAATGTATAAAACATAAAATTACTGTATAAAAATTACACACTATACCGTTTTCCACTATCTTTATATTGACATTAAAACCCAAAATAATCACCATTCCCATGTTATTTTTAGGATAAAAGTCATATTACCAAACTATGAAGAAATATTCACAAATTGTACATTGGAATATACTCTTACAATGTTAGATACTACCTTTAGAGAGGTTAATATGGAAAAAAGTAGATAGAGAATCCAAAAGAGAGGGTGAACAAATTGACCTTTTGGGGGAAGAAAAATAAAGAGACAGAACCCGAATCCAGGGAAAATAATAAAAAGCCCGGCCCGTTACGCAGACTCTGGCAAAAATTCAGGAGTATAGATTGGAAGAATCCAGTTAACCGATGGAGAGCAGCTTGGAAACGTTCAAGTATCTGATGCTGAAAAATTTAAAACGACAGGCACTTCATGGACGGCAGCTAACGAGCGTACGTTTTGTCTAAAGTGTCATAACAATACGACTGAGATTTACGGAAAGACAGGTATCTTTAATACCCTTAACTCTGCAGGGGACCCTGTTTCCGGTCACCAAGCCGGCGATACACAAGCTTGCTCCTCCTGCCATGGCGGTGCATCCCGAACAGCAATCGAAGCGGCACATGCACCTAAAAAAGCGACACCATAACAAAAACGAGAGGCATCCCCCTCTCGTTTTTTCATTTCATTTCATTAATTCTTCTTCAGCCACTCCTGAATCCCTTCAACCCTTTTCCATAAATCCAAGTGGGAATCTGTATAAATTACGGCCTCATTTTCATCGCCCCACCCATAATAATCAGGCATCTGTTTTGGCAGCCGTTTTTTCTCTGTTAAAAAGGCAACCACATATTTATTTTGCTTTTTAGCTTCTTTCAACAGTTTCTTTGCTTTTGTGGTAAAACCTTTTTCATATAGTTCGAGCAATACCTGGTTATATAATCCTTGAGCAGTTCCTTCTTCGTATTTTTCTAACAAATGTCGGGCGTTTTGAAGATCCCCTTTTTCCATATAGGAAATAAACAAGGAATAGCGAGCACCCTGATTATCATTTGGATTAAGTTCGAGCAGCTCCTCATATTGCCTGATTGCTTCTTCATTTTTTCCTAACTGATAAAGTGCCTCTCCATAATGAAATTTTGCCCGCATATACGGTCTTGTTTCAATCAGCCCCCAAAAATGGCCCTTGTTTTCTTTAAAAAAGGCTTTTCCGAGTTCTTTTTTCCCGACATTCATCCCTGTTTCATACATTCCGGCTGCTTCTTCAAGGCTGGCTGCACCTTCAGCGAGGATGAGATAGGCATCCACACAATTAGGATCAAGCTTCATTGCCTCTTTTGCCAGCTTATAGCGTTGTAATCCTTCAGCTTCAAACGCATCGTACACCAATAGCTTTGCCTGCTCTTTTTTCCCTTTCGCTGCTTTTTTAGGAGCGGGAGAATTAAGCTTTTTATTCATAAATTCATTGATTTCGTCGATGCTGTCAAAATTTTTTCCTTCTAATTCTGCCATTGCTCCGTGAAGAACACGTTCGGTTGCCATCTGTCCCTTCTGAGGATTAAACTGGACGACCGGGGATTGCTCATGTTCACCAAAATGTTCTTCATATGACATTTCGATTATCTTCGTTATTTCTTCCTCTAACACATCGTCCATTTCCCTATAAATAGCCGATACTGTCCCTACTGAAACTCCATATAGCTTGGCAATTCCTTTTTGTGTATATTCAGATTCTAAAGGGACAAATGTTGAAATCAGATAATGAAGCGCTGCTACATAAAGTTCAGGATTCTGAATCCGTTTTTGCTTTTTCTGACAAAATTGATACCAGAGAATGACGCCAATTTCCACAACCGGGATTGGCACACCAAACGACTCCAGCCTTTGTTGAAATCGATCTGCCACTTCCTTATAAACGAGCGCCGGCCACTCCATTTCCTCTGTATCAACAATCCCTCCAACCGTAGGAAGGTCACTCATAATCTCCATAAAAAAGTCTGTTAAAAACGCTTCGGGTGATTTATAACTGGCGTGTTTACTTTTAGTCCGAATAAAATCAATTGCTTGTTCCAACGATAAGTCCGGCAAATCAAACGGTGCCGGAAAGAAAACATATTTCTGCTCAAATGGTAAAAGAATACCGATAAAAAAGGAGCCTTTATTATAGTTCGTATTTAAATTCGTGACAATCGCTTTGAATTCTTCAGAGGATAGACCATCTTCAACGGTAAGTGTATTATTTTCAAGGCTGGTAATTTTCCCTACGATTGTTCTGGCATCAACCCACGAATTCAAAATCTCCTTTAGCTTTGGCCGTTTAATTTTACCGGCTTCCGCTGCAATAAATTTTTCCAGAATAGTTTCGCCATCATCCAAAGTTACAAACAAAGAATACCAGATACTGTGGATAAAATGAAAAAACTCCTCCTCCTCTTCTCCATCTGATAGTAAATACTGACGGAAATCTTCAAATGCCTCTTCGATTTCATTTTCATAATAATTGCAGGCATAATAAAGTATCCGCTTTTGCAGGTCATCAATCTCGTTTTCTAGCACCTGCGTAATCGAAACCGTATCCTTAACGCCGCAGCACTTTTTATACTTTTTTCCACTACCGCACGGACAGGCTTCATTCCTGCTTACTTTCACATTCATGCTAGCTCCCCTAACCCTATTTTAATTTATCTATGTATTTCAGCGTTCACTCCAATATAATAGTATCATTTTTGGCAGTTTGCTATAAAATATACTCTTATCTTTTTAAAAAAGGAATGGTATTGTGAAGGATTGTCCATATTGAAATCGAAAAAACGCAGCTCCGATATTTTCGGAGCTGCGTTCCTGATTTAATTAATGTGCTTCAATTAAGCCGTAGCGGCCGTCTTTCCGTTTGTAAACAACGTTGGTGCGATTGGTATCCGCATTCGTAAACACATAGAAGCTGTGACCTAGCATGTTCATTTGCAGAATCGCTTCTTCACTGTCCATTGGTTTAAGGTCGAAGCGCTTAGTACGAACAAGCTCCAGTTCGTCTTCATCTAAATCATGATGAACTTCAGTATGTTCAGAGGTTGCAAATGTAATCGGAAAATCGCCTTTTTCACGGAATTTACGGTTTACCTTTGTTTTATGCTTGCGAATTTGACGCTCAAGCTTGTCAGAAATCAAGTCAATCGCAGCATACATATCAACATTTGTTTCTTCAGCACGAAGAACAAGATGCGGCAGAGGAATGGTAACCTCTACTTTGGATGATTTATCTTGATTGAATCTTAAATTCACATTTACTTTTGCTTCAGGCGATTCAGTAAAATAGCGTTCCAATTTCGCTATTTTCTTTTCTACATAATCTCTAATTGCTGGAGTTACCTCAATGTTTTCACCACGAACGTTATAATTCATTTGTGGATTCCTCCTTTATTTAAACCTATGTAATTACATTTCTATTTTACCCTATGATAATCCTGCTAAAACAGAACAATAATTTTGTCGAATTTTTGACAAAATCATCGGGGAAATAGTGACAATGTTCTTTAGTTTACATCTGATGCTATACTTTATTTTTATTAAAAGGACAATTTACCGTTAATATACACATAGAATAGGCTACATAGATGAAAAATGAATGGGGGAGTCCAAATGGTTCATGAAGAGAGGAAAATGCTTGCATGGCATGAAACAATGGAGCTGCACGAACTGGTGGCCTTTCAATCTCTAGAGCTAATGAAATTGAAGATGTCTTTTAAAAAAGTACCGGAGCAAGAATTAAAAGAACTCTACAGAAAATGTATCCATGAGCTGGAAGCAAATCTTAACGAGCTAATAAAATTTTATCCGTCGGCCCAGGGCTATAAAGGAAGATCTGAAGAACAGAGTGAGGATTTGCGGGAGGATGCCGGCTTTTACGCCGGAAAATTGCTGTCTCTTTCAAAATCCTCGGTCCGCAATCTTGCTGCGGCGATTACCGAAACGGCCACACCCGGTTTAAGAAAAACCTTTACCAACCAATTGATTGCCGCCATTCACGGGCATGAAAGGATTTACAATTACATGCTTAAACACGGTTATTACCCGTCTTACGATTTAGGCCACTTGCTAGGTATGGATATCCATAATGCTCAAAAGGCTCTAAAGATGGAGTATTGAGGGTGGAGAGGCGGTTGGTCATGTCAACCGTCTTCTTTACTACGCAAGCATACGAGAGGTTTTCGACTAATCCGACATTTTACTACCTGGCAAGGGTTAGTGATTCAATGGATTCGGCCCCTGCCCCTTTTAACAGCTTGGCAGCATGTCGCAGCGTAGAACCGGTTGTATAAATATCGTCGATGAGAATGATCTTTTTTCCATCTAAATTCAGACTTTCACTGAGTTGGAAAACTTGAGGTAAATGAATCCGCTCTGACCTTGTTTTTTTCGATTGTTTTTCGGAATGAATTCGCGAAAGTATCGGGGATGGGGTAAGTCCTGATTCTATTAATAGGGCATGCGCCTGGTTAAATCCACGTTCATAAAGCCTCTCTTCACTTAGAGGAATGGGCACAAACAAATCGGCCTTCATTTCTTCGAGCTTTTCTCGGAAAAATTCCGCAAACACCTTTGCTAGTACATAATCTCCCCGGAATTTATACCTTGCGATGACTTCTCTTATAAAATCATTGTAGAGAAAGATTGAATTGTTTCTATTGAGATAGCCTTGCCACTCGCAGTCTCCCTCCCAACGAACGCAATCATGGCACAAATCCACGGAGCGGAATTTCTCATCTACTTGAGCAAATGGTCTGCTGCAAATCCGACACGTTTCCCCTTCAATTTTTTCAAGCTTCCCTTCGCATGTTGGACAAAGGAGATGCCTTTTTTCTTTAGAAAAAATGGCCCGCCAGCCAACAGAAGGCAAAATAATTTCATGACATAGGAGGCAACGGTCTTGGGGGAATGGGTGCATAGGCCTCAGCTCTTTTCCTTTATTTTTATGTTTCCGCGGACTTTAAGGAGAATTCCGCGATTTTCAAAAATGATTCCGCAAACTTTTGAAATGGATTCCGCACATTTTAACAACATTTCCGCCGCGTTCACCATTAATACCGCAATTCCCGGCTTCAGATTATATTTTTAGCGATTTCATACATCTATCAGCCCTTTCTCGATTCCTTCTCGATTCATGGTCACAATCTGCCTCCGTGCTTTAAGCATCTCATCAGTTTTTCCATAATGAAAAAAGGTCACTACCCCATCAGGAAAGGCTGCACTTCTTCCGGCCCTCCCCGAAATTTGGACAAGGGCACTTTCGGTAAAAATGGAATCCTCCGCTCCAACAACCGCAACATCAATATTTGGGAAAGTAACACCGCGCTCTAAGATTGTCGTCGTCAGCAATAACGGGATTTCTTTCGCACGCATTTTTTGAACCTTTTCTTTCCTGTTTGGATCTTCTGCATGGACTGCCTCGATAGTTGGAGAAAATTGGCGAAGTATAGGTAATGCTTTTTCCATGAGAGGGATATGCGGGAAAAAGATTAGTACCTGCTTATTGCTCTCGATTCGCTGTTTTATCCATTTGAGAATATTGGCTGGCAGCTTATTTTTTTGTAAAAGCTTTTGCCAGTTGCCACACCAAATAAATTGAGGAACAGGGAGCGGGTGGCGGTGGAATCTTGCAGGGATGGTGGTAAACGGCCTTTTGCCTGCCCGGCATTCCTTTTGCCATTTTTGATTCGGCGTTGCGGTGAGGTAAACCATGGACGAGACAGGCTTTCGTGCTTGGATAGCGGCATATTGCAGCGATTCTTCCACTGTATAGGGGAAGGCATCGACCTCATCCAAAATCATAGCATCGAAGGCATGGTAAAAACGAAGCAGCTGGTGGGTCGTGGCAATCGTGAGCGGCGCAAAAAGATGACGGTCCTCGCTCCCTCCGTATAGGGAAGCAACCGTTATTTTTGGAAAAGCTGCCTTTAACCTCGGAGTGAGCTCGAGAACAACATCTGTTCTCGGGGTGGCGATGCAAACTCTTTTTCCGGCAGCCAGTGCTACTTCGACCCCGGCAAACAGCACCTCCGTTTTCCCGGCACCACAGACCGCCCAGACGAGGAGTTCCTTATTTTGCTTTATTACTTCCACCACTCGATTGGAAGCAGTGGTTTGTCCTTCTGATAAATTCCCTTGCCATTCAAGAATGTTGGGAGGAAGCCCAATGTTAGGCGCTGGACCATTCCAGCCAATTAGAGGTGTGCAGGCACTGATTCTCCCCATCATCAGACAATACCGGCAATAAAGGCAGATTTCGTCACATCTTGAGCATGGAAAGGATGCAAACCAATGTGGATCCTTATTGCCGCATCGTGTGCAAATGGGCCTTTTCCCGTTGAATTCGATTCCTTTTCGGTAGGTAACATAGCCATGTTCATAATGAGTTTGGATTTCCTCGAAAGGGAGTGGAAGATCGTCAAGCAGCAGTTGTTTTCCAGTGAGGAGCTGTTGCAGTTCACGGTTAAATGCAAAGTTAAGATTTTGCTGTGGTTGAGGAATGTGAGCGATTTGTGAGATTGGTAATGAGTCGTGTTTTTGAGGAATTAATAGGTTATTTTTTAGAGAAAAGCGCATTGGGTTCCCTCTTTACATATGGTTTTTTTACAGATTTCTACATTTTTTATTAAAATTCCTGCTGGGTTTTTTGAACATTTTTTGAATGTTTGAGTTTTAGGATTGGTTGTTGTTCTGCGCATGTAGAATGGCGAATTGCTAAATTACGTTAATTAGAGTCAATAAATGTAAAAAAGGACCAGAAATCTATTTTTGATTTCTAGTCCATAAATTTGATTCATTTTCACTTATATTACTTCGTTCATCTTATCAAACAGATGAAAAATGAATTAATAAATTGCGAAGTACTCGTCAATACCGTCAGCAATTGCTTTAGCTAAAATATTTTGATAAGAATCTGTAAATGGAGGAGCGGCTTTACCTGGAGGGATGTACGCGGTACTATCCGTGACAACAGCCGTCTTCATATGAGTATGACCATCCTTATCGTTTTTCTCTACTATATGTATGGTAATTATTTTATACGAAAAATAGTTTTATTGCATTATATAAAAGAAAAGAGCACACCCCGAGGCATGCCCTTTCCTTTTTCTAAATAAGATTATCGCACTTCGACCCAGCCATTTTTGATGGCAACGACAACTGCTTGAGTGCGGTCATTGACGTTCATTTTTTGCAAAATATTGCTGACATGATTTTTGACGGTTTTTTCGCTGATAAATAAGGCTTCGCCGATACCGCGATTGCTTTTTCCATCTGCAAGCATTTGCAGGACTTCGCATTCGCGGCGGGTTAGCAAATGCAACGGGCGGCGGATTTCGACTGTTGGTATATAGGTGCCGCCGCGGGTACGTCCCACAGTTAGTCTACGATATTCGTTGACTAGATTATGAGTAACCTTTGGATGAAGGTAAGAACCGCCATCGGCAACAACTTTGACAGCATCTATCAAGGCATCTGCGTCCATTTCTTTTAGGAGATAGCCTCTTGCACCGGTTTGCAGAGCATGTGTCACATAATTTTCATCATCGTGAATCGATAAAATGATAATCTTAGTATCCGGGTATTGTTCTACCAGCTCGCGTGTGGCCTCGACGCCATTCATTTCAGGCATATTAATATCCATAATAACAACATCAGGGTTGTAAGATTTCACAATGTTTACCGCTTCGCTTCCATCATCACCTTCAGCAACGACCTGGAATGTTTTTTCAAACTCAAGGATTCGTTTGACCCCTTCTCTGAATAGTTGATGGTCATCAATAATCGCAATTTTCGTATTCATTTTCTTCGCCCCCTTAATCCTTCTAAATTCGGTTTCTTCATCATAAGTAGATTCGATTTCTTCATTATAAGTAGATTTAAGTAGATTTAAGTAGATTCGACAAGTTGGTTAGTCGATTAATGGAACACGAATACTAACAACGGTTCCCTTACCAATTTTTGAATCAATGGTAATTTCGCCATCCAGCAAATCGACACGTTCTTTCATTCCGATAATACCGAAGGACTCAGGCTTTTTATCCTGGATATTAAAGCCCGCGCCATTATCTTTGATTACAACGGAGATGGCTGATTTTGTCATTTCCAGCCTGACCCTAATCTCGCAGGCGTTGGCATGTTTAAGCGCATTTTGCACCGATTCCTGAATCATTCGAAACAGGGCAACCTCATATTTGGCCGGAAGTCTCCGTTCCAATCCAATATTTACAAATTCAATTCTGGAGTGGTTATGATATTCTTCGATTGTTTGTAAATATTTTCTGAGGGTAGGAACGAGACCTAAGTCATCTAAGGCCATAGGCCGTAAGTCGTAAATGATTCTGCGCACCTCGTAGAGAGCGGAACGGACCATTTTTTTGTATCTGTGTACTTCCGTAAATGCCTCTTCGGCTCCTTTCTCGCGATAAACTCGCTCGATTAGATCAGAGCGCATGATAACGTTGGCAAGCATTTGCGCAGGGCCATCGTGAATCTCACGCGACAGCCGCTTTCGCTCTTCTTCCTGTGCCTCGATAATTTTCAAGCCAAAATCCTGCTTGGCTTTGGCATCTTTTAAAACTGCACCCATTTGTTTTAAATCACTCATTAAATAATTCATGACCACCGAGATTTGTGAAATCAGATGCTCAGCACGATCAATCGTTTCATCCAATCCCAGCAGCCTGCGCTCAAGGTCATCTCTTTTATCGCGAAGCTGTTCCTCAAACTGTCTGTTAATAGACAGATCCATTTGAAGCTGATGTGCTTTTTCATATGCTTCGCGAACCTCTGCTTCAGAATATTGTTTGAAATTCTTGCTAACTTCGGACAGTCTTATTCTTGCTTGTTGAACTTGCCCGACAAGCTCGTCTCCTTCAGCCATGATTTTACCGGCCATTTGCTTCACATATAATAATTCATTGGTTATTTTTTCGTAGTCCTGTCGGCAATTCTCGCCAATCCGAAAGATATCGTTTTTACTGCAGGTTACAGTTTCCAACATTTCTTCCCGAATTTCATCAATCGATTTTACATTTACATTCTTAATTTTCATGTAGATTCCTCCAGGACCGCTTACCCTTCAGGTCTTTTTACATATTTTAACTTGAATTATTATACTATACTAATCTGTGAGTTAAAATAAAGACTAATCTCTCAAAATTCGATAAAAAGTAGTATAATTAGGAATACTAATTCTAAACCTTATTTACTATTAAACTACACTCATTTGAAAAAAAATAGCATTTTACACTTACAAATATGTCTTATTATAACATGTGAATTTTACTGCCATATTAAAGTTATATTACATCAATATTTTAGAAAATGACAAAAAGTGATAGAAGAGAATCTGATTCGGCAGGAAGGTGCGACCATTGCGAACGCGATACATGACAGTAAAAGAGTATGGAGAGCATGAAATTACGATCCAAAAATCCCGCTTTATCGCTCAAATCAAGCGGGCAGAAACAGAAAATGAGGCACAGGAATTCATCCAATCAATTAAGAAAAAACATTGGAATGCCACCCATAATTGTTCCGCCTATATCATTGGAGAACAGGATCAAATTCAAAAAGCGAATGATGATGGTGAGCCAAGCGGAACGGCCGGTGTTCCGATCCTTGAGGTGTTAAAAAAAAGAAACCTGAAAGATACCGTGGTCGTCATTACCCGCTACTTTGGCGGGATTAAATTAGGGGCAGGCGGACTAATCCGCGCTTATGGGAAATCGACCTCAGAGGGACTCGATGCAGTCGGGATTGTTGAACGGAGGCTCGTTCAAATCATGCATGTGAAAATTGATTACACGTGGCTGGGGAAAATTGAGAGAGAGCTGCGGCCCTCCGACTATAAAATTAAAGATATTCACTATCTGGATACCGTTGAGATTGAGGCCTGTGTTGATGAGAATCTGGTTTCATCGTTTACCGATTGGATGGTCGAACAAACAAATGGACAATGTACCATTCAAAAAGGCGATACCGTATATCTTGAAGAAGACATTTAAATAAGCAAAAAGGGGCTCTACTCGAGACCCTTTTTGCTATAATCTGTTTTTAACAGTATTAATTTTCAGCATTCGCATGATTTTTAATAATGGGTGAAAGTCTTTTCCCATCAGACCGATTTTTTCAGCGATAAGTTCCATGAATAAAATTAACACAGCGATTAGGAAAAAAGCGCCGCCGATTCTGGCTTGTGAATAAATCACTGCTACCAATCCAAAAAAAGCTGCCATTGCGTAAATCAACAAAACCGTTTGTCCGTGGGAAAATCCAAGTCGGAGCATGCAGTGATGCAGATGGGATTTATCCGGTGCTGACAAAGGCTGTTTGTTAATAATTCTCCGGAGGATGGCAAAAATCGTATCTGAAATGGGTACTCCGAGGATGATCACCGGAACGATAAACGAAATAAAGGTTACATTTTTATATCCGAGTAATGAGAGGACGGAAATGATAAACCCTAAAAACAATGCTCCGGTATCGCCCATAAAGATACTGGCTGGATGAAAGTTATAGATCAAAAAGCCAAGTGTACTGGCCAAAACAATCGACCCTACCATTACTACGTAAAGATTCCCCTGGATAATAGCCATTCCCGATATCGTTATTAGTGCAATCGAGGAGACCCCTGCTGCAAGCCCATCAAGACCATCGATTAAATTAATGGCGTTTGTAATTCCGACTATCCAAAGAATAGTAAAAGGAATACTTAGTAAGCCAAATTCCAACTGTCCTCCAAAGGGCAAATTAATAAATACCACTTGAATGTCACCTAAAAAAACGACCGTTAATGCAGCGGCTAATTGACCGAATAGCTTATATTTTGCAGGCAATTCAAACAGATCATCACAAAAGCCTGTTATGACAATGATAAGACTTCCAAGCAAAATTGCTAATGAGGAAGGATTTTCAGGCTGTATTATCATGATGCCGGCGATAAAGCTAATAAAAATAGCTAATCCTCCAAGCCGCGGCATGATGGATTGGTGGACTTTGCGCTTATTTGGCCTGTCCGTTGCACCAATTAAGAAGGCTAATTTTTTTATAAGTGGAGTTATAAGAATGGAGATGGCAAAACATACTATCAAGGCAAGATAAATCATAAAACTCCTCCTCGATAGTATCTTGTCCATTAAAATCAAAACAAAAACAAATAATTAGTAGTAAAAATCGGAAATTTATTTTTTCGGTTTTTAACTTGAATTTTCTAAAAATAAAGAGGTAATCCACAATGGAATTACCTCTTACGCTTGCGATTTTTATTTAACCCAAGTCCCGTCTTTACCTAATTTGTATTTTCCGATAACAGTGTTAGCAGCCATACTTCCATCATTATATAAGAAGTACCACTTATTTCCTACTTGTACCCAACCGGTTTTCATTTCTCCGGTTGCCCCAAGGAAGTACCACTTGTTACCTGTTTTCACCCAGGTGTTTGTTGTCATTTCACCTGCTGCATTCATGTAGTACCATTTGGTACCTGATTTCACCCAACTGCTCGCTTTCATTTCGCCGGAGGCCACAAGGTAGTACCACTTGTTTTTATTGCTTACCCAGCCGATTTTCATATCGCCGTTTTTAAGATCCAAGTAATACCATTTTTTACCTTCTTTAAACCAACCCGTTTGCATAGCACCGTCTTCATCTAAATGGTACCATTTTCCATCAACCTTAACCCAGCCGGTTTGCATGATACCTTCTTTGTTGAAGTAATACCAATAGCCGTCATCATCATGAAGCCATTTGTTTGTAATAAACGCTTCTGTTTTAGGGTCAACGTATTTCCAAACACCATTGCCCTCCTCGTTATCAACCCAGATCCATCCGGTTTCAACGACAACTTGGATATCAAAGGATTTGGTGTTACCGGCTTTATCCGTGATGGTAAGAGTGATAACTGTGCCTTTTGCATATGTTTTGTTCATGTCGATTTCGAAATAACCATCTTTGTCAGCGGTTACTTGTCCAAGAACTTGTTCGCCAACCTTAGCAACAACTTTCGCAAATGGTTCTGTCGTTCCATAAACATAATCGTCGCGGTCGGTTACTTCAACCTCCGGTTGATCAACTTTTGAATCCTGAATAATACGCCCTTCAATTTTGGCACTTACCGGTTGTTTTAATGAACTGAAATATTGGATAAATCCATCTAAATCAACCACATTCGTTACACGGTTTTTACCGGATTTAAGGATTGTAAAGCCATCGCCGCCATCTGCCATAAAGTTGTTTACGGTGATGGTGTAATCAGCAGTCGGATTAATCGGCGTTCCATTATCAAGATAAATATCTAAAACTTTACTTCCATATGGTTTATTATCATTCCAAGTGTAACGCAGACCGGAAATTGCCATGATCTTGTTATAGCTTGGCGGTGCTTGGAATTGTTGATTTAATAAGGTTCTGATTTGATCACCGGTAATGGTCATGGTGACTAAATCGTTACCGAATGGCTGAACCTTAAACAGATCTCCCCAGGTGATTGTACCTTGCGGAAGCGGGTTACGGATACCGCCTGAGTTCATGAATCCTAATTGTGTACCTGTAACAGCACGCATACCGTCAGCGATTAAGTTACCAAGTGCAGATTCACCGGAATCATTTGCAACATTCGTGATTGGAGCAGAAGTTGCACCAACTACTTTGCTGACAACTGGTTTGATATCTTCTTGGTAGCCGTCAAGTTCTTTCTTGATCGTTGCATCAGGAGTGATTTTGCTGTGAAGTGTATCAACAACTTCAGCTTTTTCATTAATGATATCCTGAGTCACTGGATCAATCGTTAAATCGATATCAGAGAATGCAGTACCATAGGACCAAGATTGTACTAAAAGCTTACCGTTAACAGTTGTATTTAAGTATTTATGGTCATGTGCACCATAGATAACATCAACTGAAGGGTCAATCGCTTTGGCCATGTCAACTAATTTACCGGTTGCACCGGTACCGTCTGTTTTGGACGAACCGGGATCATGGGCAAGAACGACAATCGTTTTAACGCCTTGATCTGTTAACACTTTTGAATACTTGTTAATCGCTTCAACTTCATCAGTAAATTTAACTCCTGCAGTACCGCTTGGAGTAACGATTGTCGGAGTTTCAGTTGTTACAACGCCGATGAAGCCGATTTTCATGCCTTCCACTTCTTTAACGGCATATGGAGGTAAAATTGGTTCATTTGTTTTCTCGTCAACTACGTTTGCAACCACATAATTCATGGTTGAACCGGTAAATTTACCATATTTCGCTTCATATTGAGAGGTTTTCGGATTATCTCCGCCATAAATTAAGCGCTTCATTTCAGTAACGCCTTCGTCAAATTCATGGTTACCGATTGTACCTACGTCAAAACCAAGTTCATTCATAAAACGAATCGTCGGCTCGTCTTGTAATAAAGCAGATACCGGCGGGCTGGCTCCAACAAGGTCACCGGCTTGAACCATAAGGGTATTGGCAGGGTTAGTTGCTTCTCTTTGTTTTAAGTATGCAGCTAAATATTCAATACCGCCTGAGTAATCAATAATTTTTTTATTGCTATCTGTAATAGCTCTCCAAGTGTCAAGCTGACCGTGGAAATCATTGATACCAAGTAATTGCACATGTACGTTTTGATCCAAAGAGTATTGTTCAAAACCGGAGCCGTCTGCTAATGGAGCAACAGCTTTAACATTTGGGACAGATGTTAGCACATCTTTTGCAGCCGGTGATGATTTAAATGTTAGGGTTTTTGCCACTCCTCCAACGGGAGCAATTTTCCAGTTATTATCGGCTGACGGATTAACGACTTTCTTATCCTTAATATAATCCATCAAGATTTGACGGTTTTCATATGGAGAATCGACAACGATTGTTGCTTTTCCGCCCCTTGTTCCAGGGAAGTTACCGCCGCCGCTTGCACGGTAGTTATTGGTAGCAACGATGAATTTTTGATCAGGGTCAATCGGATTACCCTTCATATCTGTGAAGTGGATAATGCGATGAGCATCTGCATTAGACACATCACCCGTTAAGAAATTGTATCTCGCCGGTTGAGTAACATCGACTTGATACTTAATTCCGTCAATGACATCGAAGTTATATGGCTGGAAGTTATAATTGATTAGCTCCTGTGCATTTGCATTGTTAGAATCGATTTGGTTGAATTGAGATGCAGACATTTCTAGCCATTCTTTTACCTCAGCACCTGTTAATTCAACTGCTTTTAACGTATTGTTGTACAAATAAAGATCATTGGCGCTCTTAATAGAAAGGTCACCTTTTACGATATTTGTATAATCACCCGCTCCCTGGCGGCCCGCTTTGAATGGAGCTCCCGCAGAAATAACAGGAATATCGGCTAAATCAGGTTTATTCGTCTTAATCCAATTTTTCACGTAATCAGTTTGAGCATTGTTAACGATTTGTATCGTCGGGTCATCCATTACCCTTGAAAAATAGCTATTCATTGGCGCCGTTGTTTCACCAATTTTCCCACGAACATAGGCAAGTGTTGCTTCATGCTCAGTTTTTACTTCATTGACAATCGTATCATCCACAGCAGTTGTTGCAGTTACCGGCATGTCAACAGATTTTGATGCAGCTTTATCTGCTTTCCACGTTCCATCTGCTTGCTGTACTAATGCTAAATCAAGAACACCCAGATTATTACCCCAAAATCCCGCTTCAACTGCAGGTGTACCGTTTATAGTACCTTTAGTGTTATCAAGGCCCGGTAAGTCCGGGTTCTCAACCTTCCCGACTTGGTGGAATTCTTTGCCTCCCGGGAACGCTAAGTGAGCATGTCCAAATAGAAGGGCATCGATTCCATCTACTTTACTTAAAGAAAATACTGCATTTTCAGCATCCTGTTGTCCTTCATTCGTAACGTCACAACCGGAATGGGCAATGGCAACAATAACTTGGGCACCATTGGCTTTCATTTCTGCAATATATTTGTTAGCAGTTTGAACAATATCTTTTACGATAACCTTTCCTTCCAGGTTATCTTTATCCCATTGCAGGATTTGAGGAGGAGCGAATCCGATTACCCCAACCTTAACGGTTTGCTCAACACCATCTTTATCTTTAAACTTTTTATCAAGGATTTGATATGGAGTGAAATAGTTTTTATCATTATTAGGATTGCCATCATGATCGTCCACATAAATGTTGGCGTTTACAAAAGGATACGGAGCATTTTTTAATGCCGTATTAAGGTAGCCTAATCCATAGTTAAATTCATGGTTTCCTACAATACCTGCATCATACTTTAATAGCTTCATAGCCTTAAACATTGGATGGACATCATTTTCAGTTAAAGGTTTAACTTTTGCTACATAATCTGCCATAGGGTTACCCTGTAACAAATCACCGGCATCAAACAGCATGGAGTTGGATGGATCCACCTCAGATCTTGCTTGTTGAATTAAGGTTGCCGTCTTTGATAAACCATAGTTAATCCCTTTGTCCGTATCTTGATAATAATCATAGGCCATCACAGCATCGTGTAGGTCTGTCGTTTCTAAAATACGCAATTTAGCAGTATTTCCTGCTGTAGCCGTTGTCCCTGCTGCTTTTGCAGTCTGTGGAAAAATATTCATCGGCACAATAGTAAGTGCTAGCGCAACCGCTATAGAACCATTAAACAAACGTCTTTTAATGCTTCTCTTTATCTTTCTCTTCACACTTTTTCCGCCCTTCGACAAAAATTTGTATTGTAAGATTATTCTACTAGGTATTTTTGTAGATTGATAGCCAATTCTGTGAAATTTTTGTTTATTTTTAATGCGTATTTAATGTATTTTTAATATTTCTATGTATCTTTTAATTTTTTATAAAAAAAAAGCCTATGGAATTAATCCCCATAGGCTTTCTATTATTATATTAATTATTGTTTTTCATATTAATAGGCTTTATACCCTTCATGAAATTCAATAGCGGTTTATAGTCTTCACGAATTAAGCCGATTTTTTCAACAATGATTTCAATTGCGATTAATAGCGTTAAAATCACAATCATTGAACCCCAAACAGTCGCTTGTGAGAAGATGAACGCAACCAAACCGAACACTGTACTCATCGCATAAATAAGTAGCACGGTTTGTCGGTGTGAAAATCCGGTTCTTAGCAAGCAGTGATGAAGATGGGATTTGTCAGGAGCCGATAACGGCTGCTTGTTCACCAAGCGGCGAATGATCGCAAAGAATGTATCCGAAATTGGTACACCCAGAATAATGACCGGGATAATTAACGAGATAAAGGTTACATTTTTATAACCTAAAAGTGATAAGACCCCAATCATAAACCCTAAGAACAGTGCTCCCGTGTCACCCATAAAGATCTTGGCCGGATGGAAGTTGTATAGAAGGAAGCCTGCTGTACTTGCAGCTAAAATTAACGCCATAACAGAAACATACATATTACCTTGAATAATAGACATTCCAGCGATTGTCAATAGAGCGATTGTAGAAACTCCTCCAGCTAATCCATCTAAACCATCTATCAAATTAATAGCATTTGTAATGCCTATGATCCAAATCATTGTAAGTGGAATACTTAAGAATCCAAATTCAATTTTACCGCCAAATGGCAGGTTAATAAAATCAACATTTAAATTTCCCCAGATAACGACAACAGCTGCTGCGGCTACTTGACCTGCTAACTTTAATTTAGGAGAAATTTCTTTCACATCATCTAACATACCTGTCAAGACAATGATGATTCCTCCGATAAGGATTGGTAGATGGTATTCACCATCCGGATTGTTAATCAAGACACCAATGAGAAAACTTAAAAATATCGCCAAGCCGCCTAATCTAGGCATTATTTTTACGTGAACCTTTCGATGGTTCGGTTTATCTGTAGCTCCAATTTTAAAAGCTAGTTTTTTAACTAATGGGGTGAGGAGTATTGCCGCAAAAAAACAGATGACTAGAGTTAGATAAAACATACAGCCCTCCATGGTAACTTATCCTATTGTTTCATAACTGGATATTTTTTTGGAATTTTTTTATATGAATCAATGAATCTTCATGACAAACTATCCTAATGGATTATAGCATAGACGATTCTAGAAATAAACTATCTTTTTCTACAACTATTTTCCATTTTTATTTACTAAATATGTCCCGGACTGCCGGAAATCATGATATTTATTGGCTTTTCAGCAATGGCAAAGTCTTTCTTCTCCCCGTAGATTTTTCACAAAATAGACAAATTCCTTACAGGCAACACCTCAAAATTCCCGTTTAACGTCGAATCATGTTCCACTTTTAATGACGTATGGTATCAAGAAAAGTTTCACTGTATTTTAAAGAAAACACAATATATCCTTCGATGTTAAATTTTCCGTTATGACCTTCCATTATAAAATTAGCCCCTGTTTCCCAGAAAAACAGAGGCTGAATTTAGTTGCTAATAGGGACAAATAGCTATTTTACGTACGGCCGAAACGTGCTTTGATTTTACCTAAAAGCATTTGCAGAACAAAATCCTTTGTCACAATCAAAATCAATCCGTATAGAATCGAATTCACCGAGACAATCCCAATAAATAACGGAATGGGACCTGACAGGAAATGTCTGATCCCATAAGAAACGGGAATAAACAGGAGCGCATAGACTAAATACTTTAATTTACTAAAATCGAACAATCGATAATCGACCTTTAAAAAACGGCGGATATAGCCGTATTCCAATAAAATTAACAGGAAATTCGCGATTGTTGTTGTAAGAATAGCATTTCTTGGAGTTAACCATCCCAGTTTTAATAATGCAATCTTAAAAATAAGATTGATGATTCCACACAGAAAGATGAGTCTAACTAATATATGCTCTTTCTTTTTCACATAAATAATTTGATTAGCAAAAATGGAGTCGATGCCACTGACGACCATATAGAAAGCGAACATGCTTAGCGCAGGGATGGCCGGAAGAAAGCCTTTCCCGCCATAAATGAATACTGCTACATCTGACAGAATGTAAATTCCAATAGAAGCCGGGAATAAAAAGGAGAAAAACACCTTTGAAATATTATTCAGGAGGATCATATAGGACTTTTCGTCATTTGAGCCTAAGATATTAGACAATCTTGGGATTGTCACCTGAACAACACTCAGCATCAGCGTATTAATGATTCCCATTATTTGCTGAGGAATAACGTAAAAGGATACGGCTTTCGAATTCAGATAATTTCCTAGCATATAACGGTCCAGCAGTGTATAAAGAACACTGGCATTTGAAAAAATGACAACAAGAAACATGGGCTTTAAATGTTCTTTTATACGGATATTTTTGAAGTCAAACTGGATTTTTCTTTTAATGAATACAAAACTGATGAAATTATTTAAAAACATCGCTAAAACCAAGAGCATTGCATATTGTTGATAATCCTGTACATGTCTAACAAAGATAAAGATCAGGACAACATAAATAATGCGGACAATAATGGTTTTGATGGTAATAAAGTCATAATTCTCCATTGCTTCATTAACCCATTCAACATAGAAAATGTTACAAATGAAATTAAAGGCATAGATAAATAATATCGGGTAATAGGTCGAAGTTGAGAATTTAAAATAGGTAAAAACAAGATAACAAAGCAAGGCTGTAACTCCGGTTACCGTACTAATCGTATAAAGGCTGGTAAAGAGCTGCCTGACCTTTTGTTTATCTTCCCTAATCCGGCTCATTTCACGTAAGCCATATTGATAAACACCAAAGGTCGCGAATATAAGAAAGTAGTTATATATGGTTTCCCCAAATTGAACTTTTCCAATTGAATGAGCCCCTAGAACCCTGTTTACATATGGTCCAACTAAAATCGGAAGGATTAGATTAAAAACATTTAATAAAACCTTATAGATAATATTTTTAAATAATGATTTTTTCATAAAAAACCCTTCTGGTTCGTAAAATGTGCAGCTTAATTTTTGTATAAAATTGCTCTCGTATTATCTTGGTAGGGGAGCATCCCTTCATCTAATTTAGACCAATCCCAGTTTTCGTCTTTAATCATATAGGTTGGGCCGTAATTATCCTGCAAATACTGATCAAAACTTTCAGGAATTGGGAACTGCTCTCCTTTGAACTGGGTCCACTTAATCCCAGTAAAAGTCGACGTTAATTTTTTCACGGAAAGCCCCGTCACAACTGTATATTCCGGCAATGTTTGATAAACGGTATGCTCCCCTTCTTCCGTGGCAAAACAATCAATCTGATCATTCACTTCACCTGGATAATAGTAGAAAACATCAAGATTCACACCTTTATAAAGGTAGGTCTCTTCGACCATTTTTTCATTCATCCAAAACTCACGTGATTTTTTAAAGCCAAGCTTCTTCATCACCGTTTCTAATTTTTTTGCATCCTCATTGCCAGTAAAAAATGTCCCCACATCTATATCTGCATCATGACCAATAAAATCCTGCTCGCGAACCGCTCCAAGCAAAGTGCCATAATCAAGCCAAAACTCCCGTTTTATCTCTTGAAAGGCATTTTTCACTTGAACGAGACTTTCCAGCCCGTATGTATGAACAGATTCCCGTTTTTGAGCTTCCACTTGGTTGCGATAATGCTGATTGATTTTGGCTAAAATGGGATTCTCTTTAAGGGTTTGATAGACCTTCCTGTTTCGAAAGTAAGACTTCACCTTTTCAAATGTCGTGCTCATCCTACATTCTCCCCCCCTATAAGACGCTTTCTCTCTTTATGAAAAAGAAGATGACTCAAAAGGGCCTGACCCCTCTTGCTTTCACAGTAGTAGTGCCAAACCTATGCACCATTACCGGACCATGCGGTTGGGGGTCTGGCCCTTTTTCCGAGTCATCCTCCTATCCTTTTACTTCTTCTAAATAAGCGGCAAGTGCTTCCTTCCAGTCACGAAGCGGTGATAAGCCCTGCTCTTCAATTTTTTTCTTGCTCAATACCGAATATTTCGGACGGGCTGCTGGCCGCGGGAATTGTTCGGTTGTTAAAGGGTTAACAGTTACCTTCATACCCGCTTGCTTAAAGATTTCTACGGCAAACTCATACCAGGAACAAACACCGCTGTTTGACGCGTGATAAATACCATACTTTTCGGTCTCCATTAATTCAACCATAAACCTTGCTAAATCAACAGTGTAGGTTGGTGATCCGACTTGGTCATGAACAACCCCGACTTCACCTCGTTCCGCGCCCAGGCGAAGCATTGTTTTAACAAAGTTTTGGCCATACACACCGAATACCCATGAAGTACGCACAATAAAGAATTGCTCTAAATTCTTTTTCAGCAACTCTTCACCGGCCAATTTCGTCCTGCCGTATGCGCCTATCGGTTTCGTGGCTTCATCCGTTTCATAGGGGTCGGTAGCTGTCCCATCAAATACATAATCCGTACTGACATAAAGCATTTTCGCTCCAACCAGTTTTGCTGCTTTGGCTAGATACTCGGTGCCTAAAGCATTAACTTGATAGGCAGCATCCTCATTTTCCTCAGCTGCATCAACATTCGTATATGCCGCACAGTGTAAAATGACATCAGGCTTTATATCACTAATAAATGCTTGGACAGAAGTCTCATTTGTTACATCTAATTGTTCCCTGTCCGCACCAATAGCTTCATGGTTTTTACGGGCCAATTCCAAAACAACATCTTGTCCTAATTGACCCTTTGCACCTGTGACAACAACCTTCATTACTCTACCCCTAATCTGTCACCATATTGGGATTTCACATAATCCTGATACTCACCGGAAATGATGTTTTCCCACCATTCCTGGTTATTCAAATACCAATTAATGGTTTGTTCAATACCAGTGTCAAAATTATATTTTGGCGACCAGCCCAGTTCCGTGCGCAATTTTGTTGCATCAATCGCATAGCGGCGGTCATGCCCTGGACGATCTTTAACAAATTTCATTAACGATTCAGGCTTACCAATTGCTTTAAGAATCGTTTTGACGATTTCGATATTAGTTCGTTCGTTGTTGCCGCCAACATTGTAAACTTCACCATCACGTCCCTTATGAAGCACAAGGTCGATCGCCTGGCAATGGTCTTCCACATGAAGCCAGTCACGAATATTAAGCCCATCCCCATAAATTGGCAGTTCTTTATCTTTCAAAGCATTAATAATCATTAATGGAATAAGCTTTTCCGGGAAGTGGTAAGGCCCGTAGTTATTGGAACAGCGTGTAATATTGACCGGAAGTCCAAACGTTTCATGATAGGCACGGACAAGCAAATCAGCACCCGCTTTACTTGCACTATATGGGCTGTTTGCCGCTAATGGAGTTTCTTCCGTAAAGTAGCCGGTTTCGCCAAGGGTACCATATACCTCATCAGTCGATACTTGAAGGTATTTGGTTACCCCGAAGGTTTTAGCTGCATCAAGCAAGGCAAGTGTTCCTTGGATATTCGTTTGCACAAAAATACCGGGGTCAGTAATGCTTCGGTCTACGTGAGACTCAGCGGCAAAATTTAAGACATAATCAAACTTTTCCGCTTGGAATAAACCATTGATAAATTCACGGTCAGCAATATCACCGCGGACGAACTTATAGTTCGGTGCATTTTCAATGTCTTTTAAGTTCTCAAGATTACCTGCATACGTTAATAAATCTAAATTGACTATGTTGTATTGCGGGTATTTATTTACCATATAGCGGACGAAGTTGCTGCCGATGAAACCGGCGCCTCCAGTAATTAATAATTTCATAAATCTTGCCTCCTATTTTTCAAAAACAAAATTAAGATGGGTTGCTTCAGTTAATGTTGGGTGCTTTGTATCTTTATCTGAAAGAATGGGATTTGATGTTGGCCAATCAATCCCTAAATCGGGGTCATTCCATAGAATACCGCCGTCATGCTCAGGTGAATAATATTCATCTACTTTATAAGCAACGGTGGTGTCAGGCACCAATGTGCAAAAACCGTGGGCAAAGCCTTTGGGAACTAAAAGCTGGCGTTTGTTATGCTCACTTAAAATCACACCGACCCATTGACCGTATGTTGGCGATCCTTGGCGAATATCAACTGCCACATCATAAATCGCCCCTGTTACGCAGCGTACGACTTTCGTTTGAGCTTTCGGATTCAACTGAAAATGTAAGCCTCTTAACGTCCCTACAGGTGCCGATAACGACTGGTTGTCCTGCACAAAATCATAGTGTAAACCTAATTGCCCGAATAAATCTTTATTATAGCTTTCCATAAAGTATCCGCGATGGTCGCCAAATACTTTCGGCTCTAATATTTTCACGCCGGATAATTTTGTCTCAATCACGTTCATGTTCTTAACCTCACTTTAGGATACTTTCTTGGTTAGCAATCTTAATTAAATATTGTCCATATTGATTCTTCATTAAAGGTTCAGCAAGCTCGACCAGCTTTTCTTTTGTAATATAACCCATTTTGTAGGCAATCTCTTCAAGACAAGCAATTTTTAAGGATTGTCGTTTTTCAACGGTTTCGATAAATTGAGATGCTTCTAAAAGCGATGCGTGTGTACCTGTGTCCAGCCAAGCATAGCCGCGGCCAAGAAGTTCAACACTAAGCTCGCCCATTTCAAGATAGGCTTTATTAATGTCAGTAATTTCAAGCTCACCGCGCGGCGAAGGCTGAATACTTTTCGCGATGTTGACAACGCGATTATCGTAAAAATAAAGACCTGTCACAGCATAATTCGATTTAGGAACTTCCGGTTTCTCTTCAATCGAAACTGCCTTACCGTTGGCATCAAACTCCACCACACCGAAACGTTCCGGATCATTTACGTAATAACCGAAAACCGTTGCTCCTGTTTCACGGGCCGCTGCTTTCCGTAAAAGGTCTGTTAAACCATGACCATAGAAAATGTTATCGCCAAGCACTAGAGCTACATTGTCATCACCGATAAACTCATCACCTATGATGAAGGCTTGGGCTAAGCCGCCCGGATGAGGCTGAATTTTATATGTAAAGTTCATTCCTAAATCTGATCCATCACCTAAGATTTGTTCAAAACGAGCCGTATCTTCAGGTGTTGAAATAATCAATATATCCTTAATTCCGGCTAACATAAGAACGGATAACGGATAATAGATCATCGGTTTATCATAAACCGGCAATAACTGTTTGGAAACGACCTTTGTTAACGGATAAAGTCTTGTACCGCTGCCACCTGCAAGTATAATACCTTTCATTTTAGCCAACTCCTCTTCCATTTTAAAAAATTCTACAAATACCGTCAAAATACTCCTTCCCCATTATAAAGAAGGGATGCAGAAAATGAACAACACATATGAAATTGTAACAAAAAAGTAATATCGATTGGGTTAGTTAACGTTTGAACCCTGTAATCGCAGAAATCGTCCGCAACCGCCCTTTTAACTGGGTAGCTAGCGACCGCTTCTTCATCCCGGTTACATTACCGCCATGACGGACATACTTCATTAGCGGTTGATTGATGAAGACAATTTTTTTCTTTTTCATCATACACACAAGGGCAATCCATTGATCATGCATTTCTATCGATCCCGGAAATGGCAGGATCAATGGAACTAATTCCTTTTTAAAAGCCATAAAGGCACCGGTATAGGCGTTTTTTAAAATATTCCCAAATATTCCTTGGTTTATGTTGTTATGGTTATAATCATTCCAAGAAGGATTGATGATCTTAAGATTCCCGTCTACGACATAGGCATCATGCACAACTAGAACGGCATTATGCTCCTCAAATGCAGTTAAAACGGTTTTCACTTTATCGTCTTCCCATAAATCATCCTGGTCACATAGAAAAAGGATATCTCCTTTTGCCAAAGATATCGCCTTTTCGAAGCTTTTAATTGCACCTAGGTTTTGTTCATTCACGGTAACCTGAACCCGGCTTCCATAGGTGTCTTTAATAAGTTGCACTGTGTTGTCTTTTGAACGGTCATCAACCACAATCACTTCATCATCCGGACCTAACTGTTTTAAAACGGTATCGAGCTGCCGAACAACAAACCCCGCTCCATTATATGTTGCCATACAAACAGATAACATCATTAGTAAACTCCTTTTACATTGAAAATAGCCGTTTTAATGTGTATAAGGCAATCTTCTTGTTTTTCACCGTCAAAGCCTGCTTTAAGAAACGTTTCGCCAACTGATTTCGATAGGGCTGATAGAGCTCGTTTTTATAATTTTGGTAATAACTCATTTCTGAATCCAAAATACTTTGATAGCGTTTTAAGGAGACCCTGCTATAATCCATTACGGACAATTCATGCTCCAGCTCCACATTGAGAAGCCAAACCTTACATCCGTGTTCATAAATCTCAAAAAACAACCAATGGTCAAGGTAGTCTAAAGGAAAGTTCTCATTAAATCCACCGATTTTATTTAAAAAATCCGTTCGGATTAATGCACCCGAATTAATTGCCATAACTGACTGCACCTGAAGCCCTGCCTTGGGTCTGTCCTCCGTTAATGGACGAAGGGAGTTGCTATAGACGGGCGAAATCATCTTGTTTTCACTATTAATTTTTGGTACAACCGCTGCTACGTCTGTTGCAAACTCAGGCAGATTTAATACTTCATGGACGTACGCATCGGTTAGTTCTGTATCATGGTCTAAAAGGAGCAGCCACTCGCTGCCATTTTCCTTGGCTTTTGTCCATGCATGGTTATAGGCCGTGGCAATTCCTAAATTGCGTGAATCATGAATATACGTGATATGTACCCCCTCGTAATCGAGAGGAGAGAATGCTTGTTTTTCAGGGCTATTATCGTACAAAATTAATTCAATGTCTTTTAAGCCTTCTTTATTAACAAACAAAGTTTGTTTTAAGGTAAGGAATGTTTTACTTTCTTCAGGCTTTTGCTTATATAAAACAACAACCATTGTTATTTTCATTCGAATTCCTCATTTAGTTTAAATTGCTTCTTATTTTGTGAAACCACGAGCAGCATTAAGAAAAAGCCGATCCCAATTGGGTTATTAATAAATGGATTTATATTCGTTAATAATAATATACCCATAAATGCTGCCATAAACGATATATCTAAAGTGGTTAGCTTATATCCCTTCCGATACGCCGCATAGTAATTGTAATAAACAATAAAAAATAAAAACACCCACGTTGCAAATCCAATTATTCCTTGCTCCACCAGAATTTGAAGAAAACTCATTTCAATCCCGGTGATCCGTCCGGCAATTGTTGTTCCATAACCTGAACCAAAAACAAGGTTTGTTGGATGTTTCAAGATATCCTTAGATGCCACAATGAATTTCATGCGGGCATTAACGCTCACATCGTTCACTTCTTTTGTTACTTTCTTTTTGTGTTTTTTAACATGAGTGGTTGACGATTGGTCAACTGTCGATGACCCGAAACGATCCAGGGTCATATTTTGATACAAAAATGGAACAGCCACCATAATCACAATTAAAATAACAAATTTCTTAATGAATTGCTTGGATTGGACTAATATCTGCAGCTTGCGGGACAATCCCTTAAGCGGGTCTACAAGTACTTTTACATCCAAGACAATAATCATGAAAACACTTAGCATAAATGCAAGTAAGAATCCCCGTGTTTCTGACCAAATCAATGAGAAGGAACCCAATATTAAAATCGCAATATCAACTTTAGTGAATTTTTTATTCAATATCGCATTTAGTGAGATAATGAGCGCCACTAATACGTAGAAATGGCTTTTGTAAAAGACACTATTACTTGGTCTGAAATACAAATCATCATTCATCATCCAGTTCATAAAATCATAAAAGGACTGGAAGTTATCCCCGCTAAATACGGTTTTACCTAATAAAGATACTGTTATCGTAAAAATTGCAACCGCTAAGGCACTATATTTTAAAATGGTAATAATGCGTTTGACCGAAAATCTGTCTTTTGAAATATAGTAAGCCAACGGAAAGTAAAGCACGAAAAAACTCACTCTAAAAAAGGCTTGTACAACTGCTCCACGAGGATGGTGGTGTAATAAGCCGATTAAACTTGAAACAACAAACCATCCCATAAGAGCATAAATCCCAATGGAAACCGGATTTAAGCGAAAAAACGTATTTATATCTTTATTAAAGATAGCTTTTTCCTTAATAATTCGAACTACAAAAGTTGCTAAAAGAAGCAGGAACAAGACTTGGCGAATCGAAACAATGTGAAAATCGATTAGCCTGCCTCCCCCTCCGACGAATAGTTCAATAAAAAACAAGCTCAATAAAATTTTTTCAAACTTATTCATAAATTTTCTCTCTCCTATATTTACTACGAATCTATTACGGCTTTTTTAAAACCACTTCCATCCCCATTTATTAAAGTATTTGTACATCGATTTCATAAAAATTTTAAACAGGTTAGAATTTTTATGGGCACCGCGTTCATAATAATGGGTCACGTTTGAGAATGGTGTATAAACGATTCGCTTGTTTCGTTTTTTCAACTCAATGCATAAATCATAATCCTCGAAATACATAAAATAGCGGTCATCAAACCCGCCAACATCCTTAAAATCTTTTCCCCTTAATAACATAAAACATCCGGAACCAATGCGGATTTCAACATTCCGGTCATCCGGAAGATCCCTGCATTCATAAGATGCCAAACGCCCGGCAAACATTTTTTTCACAATTTGGAACGGAACAAATCGCAAAAAGTAGTCAAACACAGAAACACGATCCCGAATTAAATGCTGTGTCGTACCATCTGCATTAAGTACTTTCGGCACCAATAAAGAAATCGTTTCGTCCCGATCCAAAATTTCGATCATTTTCAATAAATCATCCCGAACCAAAATAATGTCGGGGTTAAAAACCAAGAAATATTTTTCGGATGCATGTAATAAATTATAATTGTGGCCAAAGCCAAAGCCATTATTTTCGTGATAAAACGTAATATCAGCAATATCCTGATATTCCTTCAGACGATTTTGATAATCATCTGTTGAATTATTATCAAAAATCACAAAACGAAATTGCGGATCATGACCGAATTCTTGTTTTAAGTTTTCCAGAACTTTAAAGATATGTTTACTGTTATATGTCACAATACTAATAGCAACCTTTGCATTAGCCATTTTTTTCACACTCTTTCATTACATACTATCGTTACCGCTTTCTGTAACGGCATGTTAATTTTTACGTCTATATTTACGGATTCGAAAAAAAGACTTATTTTTCCTTATTATTTTTTTCAACTGAAGCTTCAATCATGCACTCAACCAAACAGGAGACACATGTCGACAAAAGTCAACATCAATTAAGACATTTTCAACTTAACAAAAATAAATTATAGCAGACTCCTGTCAAACTTTGTACTTTTATAGTGGATTTTTTTTATTTCCAGTTGAACTTCTATATATTCAATATTATAATTTTTATTATGATTGTCTTTAACACGAATACTACCTTTAAAGAAGGGAACTATATAAATGGATAATTCTAGATCGAAACGAAAGAAGATGACAAAGAAAAAACCGCGCTGGTTTCGCATCAGTCTTTTTATGCTCCTGATTTTATTAATTGGCGGAGGCGTCTACTTTTATAATGTTTACAGTGACGTGGCTCGTGCTGTAGACAAAATGAATAATCCGCTCTCACGAGAAGTTTCCGCAAAACGGACAACGAAAGTAGAATTCAACCATTTGGATCCAATTTCCATCTTAATGCTTGGTGTTGATGAACGTAAAGGTGATAGTGGTCGTTCAGATTCTATGATTGTCATCACGATTAACCCTAAAACAAAAACAACCAAAATGTTAAGTATTCCGCGTGATACAAGGACAAAGTTAATTGATACTGCTAATCCGAGCAAGAATAGGATTGAAAAAATTAATGCCGCCTACGCCTATGGTGGAATTCAAGAAAGTATTGATACGGTGGAAAACTTTTTAAATGTGCCAATCGATTACTATATTAAAGTGAACATGGAAGGCTTTAAAGATATTGTAAACGCCGTTGGCGGAATAGACGTAGATAATAAGTATGCATTTGAGTTGGATGGGGTTACACTGAAAACAGGGCCGCAGCACTTAAATGGATTACAAGCACTTGAATATGCACGGATGAGACACCAAGATCCGCTTGGCGACTTTGGACGTCAGGAAAGACAGCGTGAAGTTATCTCTAAAATCATCAATAAAGGTAAATCGTTATCAACATTGTCAAATTACAATAACATTCTCACCGCTCTTGAAAATAATATTAAAACAAACTTAACCTTAAATGATATGATCGGTATCCAGTCTTCTTATAAACCAGCTGCAAAAACCATTGATAAGTTAGAAGTCAAAGGCGAAGGAAAAACAATTAATAGTATCTGGTATTTAACTGTCGATGATCAAGAAAGACAAACATTATCTGATGAAATGCGCCAATCATTAGGGTTAGCATCGGATCCAGTTGCTAAATTTTATTCAGGTACAGAAACGAGCAGCAGTACTCACACCTACACGAACACAAGCAATACAAAGCGCCACAGTACCACACACACTTATACTAATAACAATAGTAGCAATAGTACTAGTAATAGTAATTAACCAAAAACCCCCATTTATAGAAATGGGGGTTTTTTATACGACCGGGAACTATTCTGCAAAAAAAAGAACGGCTGCCCGCTCTATTTATTAAGAAAAGCGGAAGCGCCCGTTTAGCGCACGACAGGACTGGAGCGCACCGTATGAGATAAAGGAAACACGAATCGCATTTCTTGCGATTCAATGTTGACTTATCGTAAGGAGGTGAGCGAAGTACACTAGTCGCTGGGCGCTGGAGCCGGACAATTCTCAAAGTCAAAAATTTATACATTCTTATCTTTTAAATAAAATATCTTTACTATATTGGTTACCCACTAATAAATCATACTCAAGCAATTGATAGTCGTTTAACAGATTCTTTTGCTTCTTGTTCAGATGATCAGTGACGTATTTTTGCGACCCGTCCATTTGTAAAGTATTTTTTAAAACAGGAAGAGTTGCTTTAAGCTTATCTAACAGATTGTAAAACGGCGGTTTTTTCAATCCTGCCATTTCAAATACGGTTGGTCCGAAATAAGCAGGGCTCAACGCGTGTAAATCTTGTCTATCTAAATGAAAATTGGAATACATCAATAATGGGGTTTGTGAATATTCCTGTTCATATAAGTTTTTATCCGGCGTATTCGCATATTTTGCCTCTTTATAGATGGCTAAATCCTGACCCAGAATCGGCATATGGTCGCCCCAGAACACGAGAATTGTCGGTTCATCCAATTGTTGAAGCTGATTTACCAAATCCTGCAGCGCTTGATCAGATCGTCGGATTCCCTCCGAATAAACCTCTAACGCCACTTTGGAATCCGGAGACAAACCGGAAACCGTGATATTATTTTTTTCAAATCGATTCGGTAAATAAGGAAAATGGTTTTGCATTGTGACCGCATGGATAAACATTGGCTTCTTCTGCGCTTTCAACCGGTCGATAATCTCATTGGATACCGATTCATCCGAGATATAGGGCCCTGCCATATCTTGGTGCTTGAATGTCGTCATGTCGATAAATTGATCAAAACCAAATGTTTGATACACTTTGTTACGCTTGTAAAAAACTTTGTTATATGGGTGCATTGCCATTGTTGCATAGCCCTGACTCTTTAAATCACTCACGATCGTCGGAATAAAGCTTTTTCGATCAATTAAATCCTGATATGGAAGTGAGCCTACACGTAAAAAGTAATTAGAAAAACCGGTAAGTGCCTCAAATTCCACGTTTGCGGTAGCCCCACCAAAGGATGGAGACAAATTATAACCGGAAGTATACTCTCCCATAAGCTTTCTCAGATTCTTCATCGGATCGTCGCTAAACTGGACATTTGTCAGCATCGTCGGATCCCAAAAGGCCTCACTCATGATGTATACAATATTCGGTTGCTTCGGCGCGTCTTTAGCAACAGCAGCCTTAGCAGATATATTCCGATATTTCTTTGCTACCGCCAAAACGTTTTCTTTTGAATAGTTTGCCGGTTTCGGAAAGGCATCATTTTGCAGGTTTGAAATAAACCCGAAAATAAAACCATTGTATTTATAATTTTCAAGCTGGTCCCATTTCACAATGGCAACATTAGATTCTTTTTCAACAAACGACTTCATAAATGTAGTTGGGAAAAAAGTAAACGAATACACCATACCTGCCGTGGCAACAAGCAGTAAACCTCTCATCCAAATGGGCGTTTTTGCTTTTGGTAAAAATCTCATAATATATAAGAAAATACCAATTTCCACAACAATAAGCACGGTTAATTTTACCGAAAGATAGTCCCGAACCATTGGGATAACATCCTTCAGCTGTGCTATTTGACTAAAGTCAGATGGGTATAAAGGCTCGACTCGTAAATTTAATTTATTATAATGAGCAAACCCGATGACAAAAATAAATACAGCCGTTATAATCGAACTTATATAAATATTACCAATCAAGGTAAAAACTAACAAATAAATAAAGAATAAAAACAAGGCTCCCGAGAGATAGATTCTGGTATTGACGACGACCCATTGCGTGGTTGCCGTTGAATTCTCAAGAAGCTGAAAATATTCCATAAAATAGCTTGTTAATAAGGCCATAATCCCTGACAAAATAAAAATATAGGCATACTTTGTTAAAGCCAAAGCCCACGGATATGTTTCTTTTAATTTTTCAATAACTCTAAGCTGGATTTTGGATGTTAACATTAAGATGAAGAACACAAGAAAAACTCTAGTCGCAAATTTTTTCGTGTTTTCATCCATTGCAATAATAATATTATCTATATTAAGTGAGCTGGAAAAATATTTATAAATCGTAAATACTAATAAAGCAATGATTCCGTTTAAAGTGATTAATAAAACTGCATTATTTATTCTGCGTTGAACCATGATAACCTCCTTGCAAGTTCGGAATCACCAATAAACCCCAAACTGTAATGATAGTATTTCTAAAACAAATTAAGGCAAACCCTTTTAATTATAAACTAAATTTAGATATTAAAAAACAAAATTCGACAAAATATGCATGGAATTTTTATTTTTATACCCCCAAAAAAAAGAGCCGGTGGGAACCACCGGCTCTTTTTTTTATCTGTTTTATTTAATCCAGGCTCCGTCGCTTCCGACAACATAACCTTGAACTTTTGTGTTTTTTGCCATTGACCCATCAGGATAGAAGTAATACCATTTACCGTTCAGTAAAACCCAAGCGGTATCCATTGCACCACTGTGGTTTAAATGATAGCAAGCACCATTCCATGTTAACCAGCCTGTGATCATTCCACCGTTCGGCCCTAAGTAATACCATTTCCCAGCATCTTTAATCCAGCCTTTTTTCATTTCACCTTTGTCATAATAATACCAAGTACCCGCTGAAAGAACCCAGCCATTAGTAGTAACAATTCGTTTGGAACCATAGTATTTGTTGCTGTAATAAGAACTTGTTAAGGAATCAACCTTAACACCAGAATCAGAAGCGTGAACAAACTGATTGTTGCTTATATAAATACCTACGTGTGAAGGACCTGCTTTATAGGTGCTAAAGAAAACTAAATCGCCTTCTTTTAAATTACTTTTTGCAACCGCGAGTCCTTTATTATATAAATCTGCAGACGTACGCGGTAATGTAACACCCACTTGCTTATATGTATAATCCACAAAACCCGAGCAATCAAATCCGCTTGGTGTCGTTCCTCCCCATTGATAAGGAATACCTACATATTTAAGAGCAATATCTGTAACCGCTTTCCCAACAGCCGCTGCTTCAGTCTTATGTCCGCCAAATAATCCACTTAAGAGCAAAGAACATGATAGTAAACCACTGAATATTAACTTTTTCATGATATCCCCCGTGTCACTTTCTTCTCTTTTTATATATTCTAGTATCTCATAAAAGTTAATAGTGATAATTTACAGTTAGTTTTTAATAGTATTACAGAATTATTTCAAAAATTGACCTTTTTCGACCTTTTCTCTGATTTTTCTATAAAAACGACATAAAAAAAGGCGACATACCTCGCCTTATTTTTCATAGAATTCAATTGGAAGATGATCAGGGTCTTCAAAAAATGTGAATCGCTTATTCGTAAAGGGATCGACCCGAATCGGCTCTGTCCTTATTTGCCGGGAGGATAAATAATCAACCGCTGCTTCGATATCTTCCACCTCAAACGCAAGGTGGCGCAATCCCGCCGCTTCCGGATAGCTTGGCCGTTCAGGCGGATGTTGAAAAGAAAACAATTCAATTTGATAGTGACCGTTAACTGCCAAATCAAGCTTGAAGGAATTCCGCTCCTCCCGATAAACCTCACGAATCGGCGTGAGTCCTAAAACGCTCACATAAAAGTCTTTTGATTTTTCATAGTTTGAACAAATGATTGCAATATGATGGATTCCTGTTAATTTCACTTACATCACTGCCTTATCCTATTTTCTCATTTACTAACCTACCATAATCAAAAAGAAAAAACGAACCCTGCGGTCCGTTTTTATCTTTGGTTTAGTAATTGGTTCAATTTTTCAAGATCCTCGAGTGAGTCGATTTCATAGCTATCATCAGGATGAATCTCATGTAAATACACATCAAGATCTTTAATATTATTTTTAACCATGTCATCCCAATAGAGGTCCTTGAAATGACCATCCGCAACAGCTTCTTCAAGCTTTTTAATGATCTTGTTTCCGTCGGATTCCGACCAGTAGGATACGCCGCAGAGAATATAATCATTCTCGCCGTCCCCGACCTCGATATCATAAATCTTGTAACGTGCATCAAAGCGAATCATCCACTCCGCTTTAAATTCAGGCTTTCTTGCACTGAAATACCCGGATGTCTTTGGATTTTTTACAAGAAAATTGTTTTTCAGGAATACATCGGATTCAATCACATAGGCATCAGGGAGGAATTCCCTTACTAAATACATCGTATAAATATTATTGTATTGATCGTATTTATCATTATGAATAAGGGTAACTCCGTACTTTTCTTTTAAGTACTCGAATTTTTCCTTTAAATAGCCGGTGACCACATAAATGTCGTCCACTCCAATTTCCTGTAAATATTCGACCTGTCTCTCAAGCATCGGTGTTCCATTTACTTCGACAAGTGATTTCGGTGTTGTTAAGGTTAATGGCCGTAATCTGGTACCCATTCCAGCTGCGAGTAAAATTGCTTTCATTATGCTGTTCTTCTCCTGCCTTTAAAATTTAACCACTTCAACTCTTCTTGGTTCGCTACCGTAATAATAGAACCTAATAAGATCATAATACTAAAAAAGATCGATTTAGCGGTAATCGGAGTACCTAAGATCACAAAGCTTAAAATAATCGCCCATGCCGCATAGGTAATATTTAATGCCATTGCTCTTGTTGGGCCAATGGTGTAAATCGCTTTGTAATAGTATACATAGGAAGCCGTTCCGGAAAGGGCAATCACGGCGATAAAGAATACTTCACTGCTTTTTAACACTTCACCGACAAGCGGATAGGCTTTGAAAAACGGTAAAATCAATACACCATAGGTAATAGCTGAAACGACCTGGCGTATTTGCAGCGCCTGTTCAGGTGTAATTTCATCATCCTTCATTCCATAAGCCAGAATAACACATTCCATTCCCCAGCCAAACACACAGATGAGGATAAACACAAATCCAAGGACAAAGCTCGGTGATGTTTCACCGCTGGCAAATCCTAATAGGAAAATAAATAAAATACTGATAAATAGGCCAATCCAGTTTTTTAAGCTTAATTTATCCTTTAAGATTAAAAAGGCAAAGAAAGCACCAACCGCAGGGTACACGGCTGAAATCGATGCGGATAATGACGCACCTAAGTACTTAACGGCTAAAACGTAGAAGGTCATTCCAATCGGTCCGCCCAGCAAAGCACCCAATATAACGAATCGTCCGCTTCGTGTTGCTATTTTTTTAAAGGAGATTTTCAATTCTCCTCTAATGGCCATATATACCATCATCCACAAACTGGATAACAAGTCATGAAAAAATGTACTAACGAGCGGCGCGAGGAAAATAACATTATCTGTCGACACAAAGAGTGCATGTGATAAGACAATCCCGATTAAGACGGTATCTACTCCCCAAGTTAAACCGGAGATTAATCCATAAATAAGCCCTTTATTTTTTATATTCATACGTCATCTCCTTAATTAAATCATTGGCTAAATTGTTCCGCGCCCTGTTAAAACGGTCGGTACCGTACGTGCCAAAGTCGTCTCCTTTTGCCTCTTTAATAATCGTCCAAATGCACCAAAGGAAATCCTGGTAAATTTTATTCATTAGCACCCGTTGTTGAAGCTCTAGCGGGATTTGATTCTCATTTAAATACAACGTTAAAAATAGTTCCTCTTCTTCGGGGCTAAAATCACATTCCAGTGAATGTGCCGCTACGTCCCACATCGGGTCATTCATGCCGCTATATTCCCAGTCAATCAAATAAATTTTGCCGCTGCCGCTTTTCACAAAATTCTCCGCAACCAAGTCATTATGGCATGGCGTTAACGTGATATTCATTCCTTGATAAATTTCCTTCAAGGCCATTACCTGTGCTTTTACTTCTTCATATCCCTCATACGGTTGACCCTTCGCTTCCGTCATGAGAAGCTCATAGTCATTGATTTTTTCAAAAACATCAAACCGATTGGCCATTTTCACATCGGAATAGTGGAGTTTTCTTAAAATCGCGGTCGTAAGCTTCATATAATCCTGCCGCTTCGCCGTTTTAGGATTCAACGTTTCTGCTTCCTGAATCAATTCAGCAATTTTCACACCGGTTTCTTCATTAAAATAGATCAATTCCGTATCAATTCCCATTTCACTGGCAAGTGACGAATTCACCTTCTCCTCTTTGCGATTAATCATTTGTTCCGTTCCATTCCCTGGGATCCTTAAGACGTACTCCTTATCATGGACCAGCACTTTAAAATTCTTATTGGTCATGCCGCCAAAAGGCTGAATCTCCCGGATATCCTCTAAGGTTATGTCCAAAGCTTCCATTAAATAGCCCTTAATCTGAATATCTCTGAATTCTGCTTCTTTTCGCTGTAAAATCGGAAATGTTTTATTGATGATCGTGTCATAATGCAGCTGGCTGTCAATTTCTCCCCAAACAAGATTATGCATTTTCAGATAGGCAATATTGTAATGTCTGGAAACATCCAGGAGCATATATTCATAGTTCATATATGGATTATTGTTGTTTTCTTGAAATTCATTAACCATTTTTGTAAAAACTTCATAGGAGAGCTTGCTGACTCCAATCAATTCACCGTCTACATGATTAAATTGATGGATATCCTTTGAGATTTTATGTAAATAGCCATTTTTTATTTCAACAAAGGCTTCGTCACCTGATCCGCTTTCATTGGCAATCAAGACACAATCACGCTGCGGATGGGTAAGGAGTTCCTTAATCGCCCGTTCTTCAATTAAGATATCATCTTCAATCAATAGGAAATCATCGGTAATTTGTTCATGGGCAAGTGCCAGTGACGCCATCGAACCCGTCCATTTATATTTAGGATTTTCAACTAACCTGTAATGGCTGAATTCCGAAACTTCCTGAAAGGCCTCACGCTGATATCCGGTGACAATTACAATGTCCTCGATTCCATTTTCCTTCAGGATATCGATATTTCTTTTAAGTAAGGTGGTACCCTCAATCGGCATCAACCCGGCAGGTTTAGCAAAATCCTTTCGAGTACCTGCAGCTAAAATTACGGCCTGCTTAATCTCTGTTACAGGCTCTTGGTGGATATTAACCTTTTTTTCACGAAACGCTTCGATTCCGCTCTGCAAAAAATCAATCCCCTTTTGTGTCAAATAGTAGCTTATATTTCTACCTTTTTTTTCACTATAAATATAATTTCCAATCGTTAAATCATGGATTAGGTAATTGACTTTCCCAATTGAAATGCTGCAAATTTCCGCCATTTTCTTTTGATTCAAATTCGTATTTTTGTTAATGGCCTCTAATAATTGAAATGAGTGTTGTTCCATAGTTCCTCCGATATATTCAAAAAATGAATGCATTTCCATTGTACAGCAGGGCTCATATCCTGTAAATTAAAAAAGTGGATTTTTGGATAGTATTTCCTATTAAGGGAAGAAAATTTGCAGGGGGACTTTTTACACGGAACCGTAAAAAAGGACTGTGCCCTTAAGCACAGTCCTAGCCTACCATTCTATTTAAAGTTCGGGATATCATAATATAAAGTATAGTAACTCAAGGAATCGTAGATCTTTTTAATCGTTAATACCTGCTTGGCCGCCCAGCCAATATCCGTTGCGTATTGATGCGTTCCCGGAATGGCAGGATTCCATCGCATTTTATAAAGCGTATTTTGTTGATTTACCGGGTCATTAATATAACTGCCCCCAATAAACGCCGCACCGCCGATTATTGCTGCTTCAGGAGTAAACCAACCGTGTTTATAGGCATATTCCGCCCCGCACTTATCAGGACAGGCATCATTCGCTCCGGCACCGAACATATTATAGACAACCTTCGGCGCGGCTACCGGATTTCCGTCCACCGTATCGACAAGAATCCCATTGGCCAGGCTGGAGGTTCCGTTTCCGGTTTCAAGGAGCGCATGTGCGATCAAATAAATCTCATTCACATTATATGCCAAGCTTGCCTGAATGAAGGTCTGTGCCTTTCCTTCAAGAATTCCTTTACCCGCAAGAATCTTATCATTTAATTCCTGTGCATTGGTTCCGGCACTTTTCGATAATAGGAGGAACTGATAGTATTCAGCGCTGCCTGATGTAAAATTGCTTTCATTTACATAATAAGCTACATCTTCCGGCTTTGCATTCCGCCAAGTACTATAGCCGATCTGATACCAAGTACCAACAGTCGAAACAATTTGAACGTGATCACCTTGTTTCAACGTTCCATAAATAAAGGCATTCGTATTCGTATTATCACGAACATTTAAACTGGTAGCCGTCACAGTTCCATTCGTTGGATTGTTGGCATCAACTAGAATATAGGAACTGCTGACATACGCAGGACTGTTCCGGTATTTATCCGTTTGCGGATTCTTTGTCATCTGGGTATCAATCATTTGCTGCAACGTTTCGTTGTAGTTGGTTTGCGTTACAACAGGACCTGTATTTAGGACACCATTATCAAAAAAGGCGTATGATTTACCATCAATAACCTGCTGGCCTGTAACCATCCTGCCCGTAGAATCGAAATAATACGATTTACCATCCAGGGATAACCAACCAATTTTCATATCGCCATTTTTATTCAAATAGTACCAATCACCATTATAATTGATCCAACCGGTCTGCATCGTACCGTTGTTGTTCAGGTAATACCAGTTTTGATTGTATAAGACCCAGCCTGTAACCATCGTACCCGCGGCATTAAAATAATACCATTGGCTATTATCCAGCAACCAACCGGTTTGCATCATACCGGTTGCTGAAAAATAATATTTAAGATTATTATCGGTAAACCAGCCCGTCTGTGCCGCACCATCTGCACCAAGGTAATAACGGTTGCCGGCATCTGTCAGCCAGCCCGATTGCATGACACCGTCAGTTCCGAAGTAATATCGCTTTCCTCCATCTGTCAGCCAGCCGGTTTGCATGGCACCATCAGCACCGAAGTAATACTTTTTATCTCCATCGGTTAACCAGCCCTTATACACCGAACCGCTTGTTCCAAGGTAATACATCTTATTATTATTCTTAATCCATCCGGTTTGCAGTACACCGTCAGTTCCAAAGAAATATACTTGATTGTCGATCGTTTTCTGTCCGGTTTGGATGGTCCCGTCTGTTCCCAAGTAGTACTTTTTATCTCCATCTGTAAGCCAGCCCTTACTCATTACACCATCTGTTCCCAAGTAGTAGGTACTGCCTCCATCCGTCAACCAGCCGGTTTTCATCACACCAGCCGGTCCGAAAAAGTAACGTTTACCGGCATCAGTTAGCCAACCCGTATGCATGGAGCCGTACGCATCGAGGAAGAACTTATTGTCACCGTCGGTCAGCCAGCCGGTTTTAAGAAGTCCATCCGGACCAAAATAATACTTTTTACCGGCGTCCGTTAGCCAGCCCGTATGTGCCAAACCATTTGCATCAAAGAACATTCGAATCGAGCCATCGCGAAACCAACCTGTAATCAGTGCCGTACTCAGTGCCCCTGAGGCGGTAAATACGTATGGTTTCCCGTCAATCCATTTTTGACCGGTAACCATTGCCCCGCTCGGACTTAAATAATATTTAGCATTATGGTCAATCAACCAGCCCGTCTTCATCGCGCCATTTTTATCAAGAAAGTACCAGCTTTTTGCATTGAAAAGCCAGCCGGTCTTCATGATGCCGCTAGCATCAAGAAAATACCAGGTATTGTTGTCATTCAGCCAACCCGTTTTCATTGCGCCACTTTTCTTATCGAGGTAATACCAGTGATTACCGTTCCAAAGCCAACCGGTCTTCATGGCACCATTGGGACCCATAAAATACCAGGCGTTGTGATCAAGTATCCAGCCGGTAACCATTTTCCCGGCAGGTGAAAGATAATACCAATTGTTATTCTGATACTTCCATATGTATGTACCGCTTGCCGAGGCCGTTGAAGTAAACAACATCGATGCCAGGACGAAAGCAGTAACACTTTTTTTCTTCAATATTCTTCCCCCCATGAAATTCTATCTCTCTAAAACTATCATCCTATATTCACAAAAAATACGAAGTAACAACTTCTACCATGTTAATAACTATACAAATATACTGAATTACCAGATATATGGAAACGATAATTTTTGAGGTATTTTTTGTTAATACGACAATAATCACCGGTTCGTATTGTTCCTTCTCACTCCTGTTTCCTTTTTCCTACTCTGCCCTCCCTTATCCGATCGTTTATATGTACACTTCTATTTTCCTATTTTGTCATATCCTAACATGAATTTCTATGAAAAATATGTCGATAATAGATTAATTATTTAATATAGTAGAAAAATGTAAATACTAACCCTAAAACTATTTATAGTAAGCAATTTTTCCCGAATTGAGTCGTTTTTTATCGAGAACTATTTATGTCATCAGGCTATCATTTACGATATCATAGAGTAAACTACTATATTTTAGGAGGATTAATTATGCTGCTATTGCATATGAAAGAAATATTCACTCCCTCTAAAACTATTTGGTATAAAGCTTTTTCGGTGTTAAGAAGGAAATACCTATATTAAATCTGGAACAGACCACAAAAAAAATATTTTCTTAGGGTCCCGGAAACATTCCTCGGGTTTCTTTTATTGAATAGTGAATGATGAAAAAAGAGGTTACCGCCATGGGTAACCTCTTTCACTTTATTCAGCCATTTGTACTGCATCCATGACTTGTCGCCTAGTCAGTTTTCGCTGCCTGCTTTTTTCAATTGCTAATAAGATGATGTGAGCGATGAAGACCAGGCCGGCAAACGTTTCAACTGCGTAATCGAAATAATACCAAGAGATAGTGGCGGTAATATCGTAAACCGAGTGGGCGATAACGGCTATCCAAAGGCTGCGGGTCCATAAAAGGATGAGCCCGAATAATAATCCCATATCAGCAAATGTCACAATGGCTCCCAATTTAATTGACCACGGTTCTGCCGTATCTAAAGTATGGTCAATCCCGAACAGAATGGAGGTAATAAATAAGGCCATCAATAAAAATATATCTCTCGATCCTTTTTCCCACCTGCGCCGAAAAACTTTTTTACAGATAACGAGGATCAGAATCATATACCCGAGCCGCCAGACCTCTTCCAGCCCGGCAAGTGCATCGGTATATAAATCGGGACCGACCGTATCTACTTGATCAAAAAAAGTACTTACGGAATCGGTTGAAGCCACATCGTCGCCCCCCGAAACCGTATCCGTGTATTGTTGAACATTTTGATCATAATTACTGCTAAAATCATGGAATGCCAGGCTGGAGTAATAATTGATAATCGTGCTACCGATGAAAAAGATGAGAAAGGCACCCGTAAGTTGCAGGGTCCACTGCCGCTTTGTTTTGGGTGTGGCGGCTGGCCTTTCAAGTCTTTTATTAAGCTTCAGGCCGATAAAGAATGAGGATACCATTATGGCATCATATAAGGTACCGGCCAAGGTACTGTATCGGGTGATATATAGGTCTATTTCAGCCCCAATTGTAATAATTAGAATCGCAAACAACAGCCTTTTGGATATCGGTTGAGTTAAATTCGTTGTCATCAATGTCATTACCTGCCCTGTACAAAAATTCTTCTCTTCCTTTTACCGGCCTGCAAACTGTACGGCCAAATGTTCTCTTCACTTAACGGCCTATTAAATGGACGATCAAAATCCCTAACCCGTTAAATACCAGCAGGAAAAGGAAACAGGCAATCATCCACTTCCATTTTCTTGTCATCGGTTTAACCTCTCTAAATCTTCGAATTGTAATAGTAGTAATTTAACATATTAGTAGGTATTTATCATCTGATATATCTATCCAATATATTCGCCATACTTTGATAAGAATCCTATATGATAACCGGTTTAGTTTATTAATATGTTAACTTCGCTTAACAATAGGGAAAATTAATCAATTTTATCCCATTTATCCCAATAAACTACAGAATTACCCAACTTTCAACATGGTTCCTTTTGATTATTTTGCAAAATAATTCAAAAAACTCCAAAAAAATATTGTAAAAGCCCATTTGGTTAATTTATATTCATACTATAAAATTTAATTTCCATATTTTTTATATTGACTTTTTGTATTTTTGTATTTTTTATTCTTTTCATTCAAAAATCTGATACAGGTAGGTACGGCGAATGGTATTTGACGGAATTATCCTCTCATTTATAGTTGGTTTTTTACGAAAAGGAAATTTAAAAGGCCTGGCACAACTGAATCTAAAATGGGGCTGGATGTTTCCGCTTCTTTTGGCTTTTGAAATTGCTGTTTTTGCCTTTCAAAATGATTTTAAAATTCTTGGACAAGCAAGCAACTATATTTATATGGTTATTTATATTTTAGGATTATTGTTTTTATTTTTAAATCGGAATAACCCGGGATTTATTCTTATATTAATTGGTGTCTTTCTTAATTTCTTAGTGATGGTGATCAACGGCGGAAGGATGCCGGTTTCATTAACGGCAGCTTCGGTTTTGGATCCGGGCTATATTGAAGCATTAAAACACAGCCTGTATGCTAAGCATACTGCGTTAAACCATTCTACTCATCTTGGTTTTCTGGGTGATATTATTCCAATTACTAAACCATACCCACGTACCCAAATCATTAGCATCGGCGATATCGTAATGAATATTGGGATCTTTATTTTCATCCAATATCTTATGCTCCAACGTCCTAGGACAGAAGACAAGAAAGTTATCACACTGTCCTTTGAAGGAGGTGAAAAATGATGAAAAACGAACAAAGACAAGGTATCAAATTAACAAGCATTTTATACAACGCAATTATTATTGGCTCTGTAATTATTGCATTAACATCTGGATTTAGACTAGTTTAATAGTATAATGATGGGAGAAGTAATTTTTACTTCTCTCAAATTTCGTTTATGTGAGTGATAATCATGCGCATCTTAAAAACGTCTACTACTACATACCTTTTTCTAGTATCTACTATTGGTATTATAATTTCTTTTGCATTTAATACCTTTCCACAACACTCCTTATCTGAATGGCTGACTATTTTTGCTTTAGCCGGATCAATTTTACTATTAAATCACTATCCTATCCTTCTCCCTCCAAAGGGAAACTCTCTTTCAATGGATTCTTCAATCTTTTTAGCATGTCTTTTTTTGTTTGGATTGAATATAACTTTGTATGTATTACTGATTAATGCCATTCTATTTTCATTTACACAACGAAACATAATTTGGTGGAAACATGTCTTTAATTTCGCAATCTATTCATTAATGATCATACTTGCTTATTATGCCTTTATTTTTACCGGTGGAAAAACCGGTGGAATTCACATACAAAATATTATTCCATATTTGATTTCCTTAAGTACCTATTTTGTTATAAATGTAATATTAATAGGAATTTACTTTATATTGGCCGCAAGTGAAAGTTTAATGGATGTTTTAAAAGGAATTATTAAAGAAACGATTGCAACTTATATAAGTACTCTAATGCTTTCTTTAGTATTAGTCATCTTGATGAATGCTGAAAAAACACTGGGTCTATTTTTATTTACCTGTATTTCATTTTTATTATCTTTAGCTTTTAAACAGCATTTTCATCTATTTAAAGAGATCTCTGAAAAAGCCAACAAAGACTTCCTCACCGGCTTGAACAACCACGGCTATTTTAAGGAGCTTTTGGAAAAAGAAGTGGCGGCTGCGAAGGATAGTGAGCGACCCCTTAGTCTTGTGCTCCTAGATATTGATGATTTTAAGAAATACAACGATTTATACGGGCATATACAAGGGGACCATTTACTCCAGGAATTTGGAGCACTTTTGAAATCAGAGGCAGAGAGGAAAAACTTTACAGTCGCCCGCTATGGCGGTGAAGAATTTTCGATCTTTATGCCAAATACGAATCGAAAAACGGCTTACTCCTTTATGAATGAATTAAGAAAAAAGGCAAATAACACGTATTATAAAGGGGTCGAAGGTCTTCCATACGGCTGTATGTCCTTTTCAGCGGGAATTGCCGAGTGTGAAAAAGAAACGTACAGCATTTCCGAACTTTTGAACAAAGCGGACCAAGCAATGTACGCAGCGAAAGACCAAGGGAAAAATCTCGTCCAAATCTATAATGAGCACTCTGAATACACGGTTGGACGCTCCCTTTCACTTGAGAAGGGATTAGATGAAGCGGAACAGCAGTTAAAAATCTTTCTTTCGAAGGATGTCTATACATACCGTCACAGTAAACGCGTCTACCAATATGCTGTGGATTTTTCACGGATGCTCAACTTAAGTGAACATGAACGGAAGACGCTGATTTTGGGTGCATTAATTCATGACATCGGAAAAATCGAAATTCCGCGGGATATTTTAAATAAAAAAGGCAAGCTCGAACCACATGAATGGGAAATGATGAAAAAGCACGTAACCTGGGGCAAGGAAATCATCTCCACCAACAAAAAATTGGAGGAACTGATTCCTCTGGTCGAGCTTCATCATGAACGCTATGATGGCAATGGTTACCCCTATGGGCTAAAAGGAAAATCGATCCCGAAGCTGGCGCGGATCTTATGCGTCATCGACTCATTTGATGCAATGACCACGGAAAGACCTTATCAAAAAACGAAAACATTCAAAGAAGCAATCGTCGAATTACGTGCCTGTGCCGGGAAACAATTCGACCCGCAATTCGTCGGCCCATTTATCACCATGATTAAGCAGCTCGATAACACATGCGAGGAATCAGAAGAAAAAGTGCTTTCATACGCGAATAAATAAAACCCAAACCCCCTTTTTCTGTGAAAAAGGGGGTTTAAATTCAATTTGTCCACTCCAGGTGGACAAATAGCCGAAATGTCCAAGAACGGTGACAGGCACCATTCATTTTGGTCCTCAAAGGAGCGTCCCTTTCTCACATTCACGTGAATTCCCTCTTCCTTCTTTAAAGATTTACTGTCAGAATGAGGCGGATTTCTTCATTTCGACTTTTCATTTTCATAGAACTCTTTTGTCTCGGTCAAACCGTAAAGCAAATCATAGCTAGGCATCCAGTCCAATAACTCCATTGCTTTTTCATTATTCAACCTGCTGTAGAGGATATCTCCATTTCGTTTTGGCAAATAAATCGGTGAAATATATTTTGATGAAATTAAAGCATATAACTTATTAATACTCGTTTTTTTATTTAGACCGATGTTGATAATTTGATTCTTTCCTTTATTTAAAGAAAGAACGTTTGCTGCTGCGACATCTTTCACATAAACGAAATCCCTGGTTTGTTCTCCATCCCCATAAATTACCACTTGTTCACCTTTTATAGCCTTTTGCATGAAAATGGCGATAACACCGCCCTCACCTTTTGATGTTTGACGGGGACCATAAACATTGGCATAGCGGAGGATTGTAAAAGAAATACCATAAAACTTCTGATAGAGTTGAATATACAATTCTGGAGTATGCTTAGAAATTCCATAAAAGGAGATAGGTTGTACCATAGAGTTTTCCCGAATACTGCAGTCGTTAGTTTCTCCATATACGGCATAGGAAGAGGCATATACGATTTTACGGACATTAAACTTTCGGCAGCATTCCAACAAGCGAATCGTCCCAATGATATTTGCATACGCATCAACTGCGGGATTTTGAATTGATTTTGCGACATCAACCTGTGCTGCTTGATGGATAACATACTCGGGTTTTTCTTTGTTAAAAACATCCTCTAATTGAGGCGAGTTAATATCCAACAAATAAAAACTTGCATTCTTATTAACAAACTCTTTATTACCAGTACTTAAATTATCAACAACGATTACTTCATGCCCACCATCGATAAGCAAATCAACAATATGGGAACCAATAAAACCAGCTCCCCCCGTCACAAGCACCCTCATTGCTTCTCCTTCTCCCCTTCCGTTTTATACCAAGCTATTGTTTTTTTTAGCCCCTCATCTATATCAATTTCTTTTTTTATACTATGCGGACAAAGTGAGGGGGGAATGGTCAGATATAACGAGAAGGAAAAATAGACTTGTAAAATGGTTTATGAAACGAAGAAAAAAGGTTGATCCTATTTTTTCGAATCAACCTCTTTCTAATTGCCTTCGACGCCATTTTGTTACCTTTCCTAACATCGGGAATTCGCACCTAAAATGGATTAAAACCCCGTAAAAAAAGCAACGGAATATAAATCCGTTGCTTTGCCAAAATAGTATTTGCTAGATCCAGCCCTTTTTCTCAGCGATACTAGCTGCTTCCGTTCGGTTTTTCGCATTTAGCTTGTGGATGATTTCTGATATGTAGTTACGGACTGTCCCGGAAGATAAATAGAGCTCCGAGGTGATTTCTTTGGTGGTTTTTCCTAAGGCTGCCAGGCGCAAAATTTCTTGCTCTCTTGGGGTCAACGGGTTTTCTTCACGAATCACATCAAAGGTTAGCTCCGGGCTGAAGACCCGCTTCCCGGCTTCCACTTTGCGAATCGCATCGGCAAGCTCATCAATCTCTCCATCCTTTAATAAGTATCCATGCACACCAATTTTTACTGCCCGTTCAAAATATCCCGGACGTGCAAAGGTGGTCAAAATGATGACCCTGCTCTTCGATCCCCTTTGCATCAGCTCTTCAGCCACTTCCAAACCGCTTCGCACCGGCATTTCAATATCCATCAGGCAGACATCCGGCTCCAGCTTAAGAATAGCCGCCAGCGCCTCCTCACCGTTCATTGCTTGACCGATGACCGTCATATCTTCTTCCAAATCCAGCAAGGAGCCAAGCGCACCTAGCAGCATTCGCTGATCTTCAGCAATAAAAAGACGAATCATATCGCCGTCCCCTTCCTATTTGCTTTTTTAATAATCGGCACAGTCATTTCCAGAACAGCACCATTATGGGTCGTAAGCTTTAGGCCCCCGTCAATTAATGCCAGCCGCTCTTCCATCCCCTGCAAACCATTCCCAAACTGCTTACTTTTATCGACGCCCATCCCATCATCCTGAACAACTACGTTCATTCTTTCAGAGGTTTGTAAAATGGAAATCGAACAATGGGTTGCCCTGCTATGCTTAACTACATTAGTGGCGGCTTCTCTTATGCACATGCTCACAATATTTTGCATAACAGGGGGAATTTGATGGAAATCTACCTCTCCATCATATTGATAGGTAATTCCCGCCGCTCGCAAAATTTGCTTAGTTTGAAGAAGCTCTTCGGCAATGGTCGCGGCCCTCATATCGGAAACCAGCTCGCGTACTTGTTTTAACGCAGCCCTTGAGGTGATTTCTATTTCCTTTGCCTCGAGCCGTGCCCGTTCCGGGTCGGCTGCTGTTAACCGCTGGACAAGTTGGCTTTTTAATGTCAGCAGCGACAGCGTATGTCCGAGCGTATCGTGAAGGTCACGGGCAATCCGCACACGCTCCTCACGCTTGACCAGTTCTTTAATTTGTTGATTCGCTTGATCCAGCTTCCGTTCCAGTTCCATCCTGCGATTCATTGAGCGAACACCATAGGGCGAAATCAGTATAATAATGATAAATGGGACAAAATAAAGCAGCTCGCCCGAAGAAAGCATCGTTTTCGTATTCACGAAATGATACATAAACGGGATAATTTGGACAAACGTTAAACTGACAATACCGCGATAAAATTTCGTTTTTTCGCGATAATAGCCAATAAAATTGGCCGGGAAAAAACCTAAAAACATGTAGTTTAAGTTGTAAAACATGCTATAGGTAAAGATGATTGCCAACTGTACAGCTAACCAGTAGGTGAATTTTCTTTTTCCTGCGCAAAAATACAGCTGGCGATACGTTACTAAGAAAAGCAGCACCATTCCATAGCCAATAATTTGCTTAAAGCCTGCTTCTTTCGTTAAATAATAGATTGGGAAAGCAATATAAACCAAAAAGATATAGGGAAAGAAGCCAAATTGGCTCGGAAAAATACTGAATGTCCTACTCATACCTCAATCACATCACTTCTTGTTTTCTTCTAATATACTTCGATAGTAGCATGAACAAGACTAGGTAGGCGATTAAAATCAGAATATTTTTCCAGCTTGGCGCACCGCCCTGAACAATGGCCCAGGCGCCATTGCCAAAATTGTAGGATGGCAGCCAATGTCCGATATTCTGCATCACTTTCGGCATGATCTCCAGCGGCATCCACATCCCGCCCGCGACTGCCAGCACCATATACAGCACGTTGCTGATTCCTGCCGCTGTTTCTACTTTTTTCATCATTCCGATTAACGTGCCGATTGCCAGGAACGGCATCGATCCAATCAGAATCCACAAAGCACTCATGATCCACTGGAACGGGGTTAGCGAAACACCATTGATGATTGCGCCTGCGCTAAAAATAACCGTAATGGACAGCAAGTGGATCATACTTTGGCCAACCATTTGGGCGGCAAAATAAACGCTGTCCTTGAGCGGTGTGATGCGAATGAACGTCGACCACCCCTGGGCCCGCTCCTGAACCATCCGTATTCCAAGGGTCATAATCGAAGAACCCATCACGCTGAACACCGTCATCGACATTAAATAGTGCGCCTTCCATCCAGCCGGGTCAGGGGCGTTCGTATTAACGACATTCGTAAAGATATAATAGAAGATAATCGGCATCGCCAATGACCAAAATACAAAGTAACGATTCCTTAATACGCGTTTGATTTCCGCTTTGCATTGCATTTGAAATGCTTTCATCTTACTTAGCCTCCTTATTTTCGCCTGTTAGCTGTTCAAACGCTTCTTCGAGCTTTCCATGTTCAATTTGAATATCATGGGCCCCTAGTTTTTCTTGAAAAATCAGTTCCAGGACTTTATCAGTATTGGATGCCTGAACGTATACCCGATTGTTTTTCCGAAAAATCTGCTCAATTTCAGGGTGCTGATAAAGTTTTTCAAGCGACCTTTCGGGTTCTACTTTAAAGGAAACCGACTGCTTGGAAATCCTCGATTTGATTTGCATTGGCGTTCCATCCGCGACGATTGCACCATCGTTAAACAGGATGATTCGCTGCGCGGCATCGTCTGCTTCCTGTAAATAGTGGGTTGAAAATATGATGGTTTTACCTTGGTCGGCGAGGGTGCTCACCGTCTGCCAAAAGCGATTTCTTGAGGTAATATCCATGCCGACTGTCGGCTCGTCGAAAATAATTAACTCCGGATTCCCCGCCAGCGCTAACGCAAAGCTCAAACGGCGCTTTTGCCCGCCGGACAATTTTTCCGCCTGTGTTTTTAAATCCTGCTCTGTGAGGCCCGTTAAGGTGACGAGTTCTTTTAGCGGCAGCGGCTGGCGATAATAGCTTTGGATGAGCTCGAGGATTTCACGAACCTTTAAGCCCGGTATCACACTAACCTCCTGTAGCATCGTCCCTAGTTTTTCACGCACGTTGGTTTCATTCGGCCGCTGATTGAATAGCTTCACTTCACCTTCGGTTGGTTTTAGCAATCCTAATATCATTGAGATCGTCGTCGTCTTCCCGGCCCCATTCGGCCCGAGGATCGCTACCACCTCACCCTTCCCAATCGAAAAACTCACATCATTAACCGCATGTTTATGTTGAAATGACTTTGTCACATTTGTCAAGCTCACAACCTCATTCAAATCTCGAACACCTCCCGATTTCTTACAATCATTGTATAAATTACAGGGGGAAGATTTTAGTATGAAATGTCACCAATGCCAGGTGACAAATGTCACAAATTCGGTGCCTGTCACCCGTTCGACGCCACTATGTAACATTTCCTAACATCGGAGGGATTGTAACTGAATATTCAAACAATATCCCTCGCAATTGGTATGAGTGTAGTAAAATTATGTAAATAGTAGGTAAGGAGGGGAGTTGAAATTTTCACCTATCCGATTCATCCGCTGCTCGTACATTTTCCTATTGCCTTGTTGTTATTTGGTGTTTTCATTCATTGCCGTAACTATTACCGGCTACTATGGCGGCAAGATTGTTTACCACAATCAACAAACGCCAATTTCAAATAGCCTACAGTTGGATGACCACAAAAAATCGGACAACCAAGACTAGTCTCCCAATGGAAAAAGGACCTGGAAACAAACATATCCAGGTCCTTTTTTCGGTTTGAAATTTTTACCCTATTGTTATTCTTGGCTTTCAACTTGTTTTTCATTTGCCTTTGATTCCCTGTGATCAACAATTTCCTTCAACTCACCAGTATCGCCTTTCGCATTAATAATCTCGAAAATTTGATTTAGCCCTTCACTCGTTGTGTCTCTATCGTCCTTCATGCAGATTCACCTCCTGTTAAAAAAAACTTCATATTTATAAATTGCGCAATTGAGGAGGAAAAATAAGCCCTGCCCTGATCATTTCAACAAATATCCGTTGATTTATGTCGATACAAAACGATTTCCGTTAAGTTTATGTTAAGAATGTTAGAGTACACTACGAATATCTAATGTCCCCCTATAATATAAAAATGTAGGCTAATCAAAACTTCAGAAGAGGTGCAGATCATGAAGAAAAATGAACAGGTTCAAATTCAATTTTTGCTGTCATTAATAAAAAAGGATATACACCATTATGAAACCCAGCAAGAAGCACTCAAAAAATGGATTCAGCAGTCCATCCTTTCATTAAATCAACCTGACGCCTTTTTATTAGAAGAGCTCAAAGACGAATACAATCAGAAAGTATCACAACAAAACGACTTATTCCAAGAACTCAAAAAAACCCTAACCATATACGAAAACATTCAAAAAAAAGCATAAAAGGTAGGGACAGCTCAGTAGCTTTAGCGCATTAGTATAGTGGGCTGCAGTCTCCCGATGAATTAACGAAATAGCACGGCGGGAGGTCTGCCCCTCATTAATTTAATCGAAACTGCCCGGCGGGAGGCCTCTAATTTAATATCGAAGCCGGGATACAATTCTTTTACCGAATTAACGTGATAACGCAGCGGGATACCTATTTAAAATTGATTTAATACGCTAACCCGTCGGATCGCAAGGAACCCCTTGCTTTACAGCGCTAAATGAGGACAATTGTCGAAAACATTCCTTAGCAAACTTTCATTATTCTCCATTAACCCCAACCTTTATTTGCTATGTTAAAAGAAAATTAATAGATTGGGGTACTTGAAAAATGTATTTTGAAATCTTGTTAGATGCCGTTTTGGGAGAAAGACAAATATTCCATATTATCGAATGCCCTATCTGTGGGTTTGAAGAGGTCTATTATGAAGATTCTGAGACAAAAAAGCTAATTGGCCGTGCCTGTTCAAGCTGCAACTTCGTACAAAAATTTGAATTCTAAGCCTTCTACTTAAAGTAAAAAGCCTAGGGGAGCACGTATCCCTAGGCTTTTTACAACAGACCTTATATTATTTTACTGATGGACTGAACACCCATGCGTTCATACACTTTTGAATACCCTTACATTTTACAATCTTGCACCAAATTCGATAGCTTTGCTGTTGTGGTACACTGCCTTGATTTTTAACTTAATTTTTAGCTCTTCACAAAGACAATCTTGCTGAAGTAACTCATTATGGCGGTGCTGGAACAGGTGCCAATAATATTTCCCTCTAAAAAACATACTTTTCAACACATGAAAACCTCCTCAATTGGTTTACATAAATCGTAGGAGTTGTTCGTGTTCGGTAACTGGCAAGCATCGTCGTAATAACATTAGCCCCTATAGTTTTGCGTCACCATTTTTCAATGGCTTTGCCGTTTCGTACGATTTATGTGTCTACTAAAAATATATGCATAAAAAAATTTAATTAATAGTGCAAAAAGACCTAACCGTTCCTCATTTTTCCACACTGAATCCCTTTTCGAAGAAATTTTACTAAATGCCCCCTCAAGAAGGCTCTCTCTCATTTTCAAAATTGCAGCATTTTCGTAATGCTGTCGAATATTGTCCGCAAAATGATGTATTCCATATTTTAAAAATAAGTATTAGACTTATGTTTAATAGACCTGACTAATTTAACTTCTACCACCTTAGAACTTTCCGACTTGCGCCTTTTTTGATTTTCGTAACGTCAAATAATTGCTTTAATGTCACTCGGCAAGTACAGAGTCTATTTTAGAAAGAGCCATTATTTTGTGAAGGGTAATCTAAATTTTTTTATAAAGGAAGTTTTTCATGGTAAAATTCTTTTCCACTATTTTATGTACGATTATGCTTGCCTTACCTTTAACAGGCTGTACGGGCACGATCCAAAATGCCGAAAAAAATCACCAATCAGAATCAAAGCCTCCAAAAGACCCGAACAACGATAACCAATACCCCAATCAATCAACAGCTACATCCGGGAATACTTCTTCTGATACCGAAGCTCAAAAGTACTCGAACACTGACAGCATCCAGGTTATAGCCAAACCTAAAAGTATTCCGGTTCTTGTGAACAAACAAAACAAGCTGCCGGATAGTTATAATCCTAGCGATTTAATTTATGCAAAGATACCTTTTGTAAATACAGCCGGAGCCGAAAAGCGAAAAATGCGGAAGGAAGCGGCAGCGGCGATTGAAAAATTGTTCGCAGAGGCTAAACAACAGGATGTAAATCTTTTAGGTGTCTCTGCCTACAGGTCTCATGCGACACAAATCACTTTGTTTAATTATTACGTTAAAAGAGATGGCTATAAAAAGGCAAGAACCTACAGCGCCTTGCCGGGAACGAGTGAGCATGAAACAGGCCTTGCCATTGATGTGACCGGAGGAAATGGCAAATGCCAGGCACAGGATTGCTTTGGGGGGACAAAAGAGGCAATCTGGCTTCAGACTCATGCAGCGGAATACGGATTTATCATCCGTTACCCGAAAGGAAAAAGTTCTATTACAGGCTATAAATATGAACCATGGCACATTCGTTATGTTGGCAAGGCGATCGCCATAGAAATCATGGACCGCGGAATCACCCTTGAAGAATATTACCAAGCTACACCTGTAAATAAATAAATTTCAGGCCAATATTTCGGGAATGCTCGAACCCACAGCGGAAAAATGGGGAAAGGCTTTCTTATTCCTATCAATAGAGGCCGTCCAAAGATATAAATCCTTTAACGTAAAAATGCGACGGGCGCCCCGAGCGCTTTTTTATGCATTCGTTCCGTTATTGTCCTTTGATCTCCAATAATTTCAATCTTAGTTCGTTTTCCATGGAAGCCAGTTCTTGCTCGGCCAGACGGCGTTTGTTCCGTCCTTCCTCTTGAATACGCATCGTTTCTTCGAGCGTTGTGATTAAGCTTTCCTGGGTTTTCTTTAAGGTTTCAATATCAACCAGGCCGCGTTCATTCTCTTTAGCTGTCTCTATGGTATTTGTTTTTAACATTTCTGCATTTTTTAAAAGTAACTCATTAGTTGTCTTTGAGACCTGTTTTTGTGCCTCAACAGCATGGCGCTGTCTAATCAATGTCAATGCAATCGCCACCTGATTTTTCCACAACGGAATTGCCGTCATGATTGAAGACTGAATTTTTTCCACCAACGCTTGATTCGTATTTTGAATCAGACGAATTTGCGGCGCGCTTTGAATCGTGATTTCCCGACTAAGTTTAAGGTCGTATAACCGTTTGTCCAACCGGTCCGCAAATTGGAGCATATCTTTCACTTCTTGAAACTTCATTTGATCATCCGTTGTTTCAGCGGCTTTTTTCAGCTCCGGGATTGTTTTTTCATTCATCTCTTCCAGCTTTATTTCACCTGCTGCAATATACACATTTAAAGCATGGAAATACTCTTTATTTGTTTCATATAGCTGCTCTAACAATTTGATATCGGATAACAGGACATTTTTACTCCGTTCCAGCTTTACGCTGATTCGATCAATCTGGGCCCCAGTTTTTTGATATTTGGAGAGTACTTCCTGCATAGAGCCGGAAATTTTCCCAAACATACGCGCAAAAAAGGATGGTTTCCCATCCGTCAGTTCATCCGGATTTACCTCGTTAAGCCTTTTCATTAAATCATTAATGATTTCCCCAACCTCACCGATGTCCTTTTTCTGAACATGCTCAAGCATCGTGTGGGAGAAGGATAAAAGCTTTCCTTGGGCCTGCGTTCCGTACATGATCATCGCCTGATGGTTTTTCGGATCAATCTGTTCGGCGAGCTGAAAGGCCTTTGCCCGGTTTTCCTCAGGAATCACATCAATTAGCTTCTTCGGCTTCTCCTCTTGGAACTGTGGTGATGAGGAATGTGCCGGGGCCGCCGGTTGGTCTCCGAAAGGATCCGCGAGAATATCATCTAATAAATTTCCGTTTTTGTTGAGCCGGATAGAGTTTTTTTCTGTCATTTTAACCACCTATTTTCTTCAGGGAATTTAGTATCCTTATGCTTTTTTAACGAATGTTTTGCCACATCAATTTCAAAATTCAAGTGATCAATATCATCGGAAATGATATGATACAAATCCTCTTCCAAGAGCTTGGATAGTTCATTTAATGTTCGGCGGGTTTCAATTAATGATTGGTCAAGTTCCCTGCTTTTTTTAGGCTGCGCAGATAAAAATCCATACTTTTCGGAAAGCTCAACAACTGAATCTAAATGAGAAAAATAAAATTCTTCCGCTTTAAAAAAACGCTTTGGTTCCTTTTTAGTTAGCTTGTATATTTTCTTAGTGATCCGAAGAACATCGATCCGCTGTTTTACAGATGATAGGTCCCTAATCTGAAATAGTCCTTTGTTCATGCGGTGGATTTTCCGCCTTGCTTCAGCTAAATTTTTCCGAATATATCGATATTCCCGCCGTGATAGCTGCTGTGTCTTTAAAAAGCCTGCAGTCATAAAGATGCCGAGGATTAAATGAATCAGGACCCCGCCTGCTATTGCATAAACCGCCGACAGAAGGAAGGTTTGATGGAACACAAAAAAACTAAACAGCCATGTCAATCCGGTAATAGGAACTGCTACAAACGACCGAATCAACAACGAAATTATAGGGTTCATGATTAATCGACTCCTAACCTAATAATCCATTATATTGATACGAATCAAACTAATGAATGTTTCATTACTTCAACAATACACGAAAAAACTCCTGCATTCCATGGACTACATATGTAAACAAATCTAAGACTTGAGACGTATTTGGTGCCTTTTTTAATGCCTTTTTTGGTGCCTGTCACCGTTCGTGGACATTTATATTAATTTGTCTTTATACAGTGGACACTAAAATTTATATAAATCGAATCAATGGAGTCTATTCTTTGGAATTTTCGTTAATGCTTTAAAAGCTTATTTTATTTTCATGTACAAAATAAAATTCCTTCTTTTTGTGAATAAGGACGATGAATAAAGGGGGGGCCTGTCACCGTTCGTGGACATTCCATCCATTCTATCCACCTACAGAGGAAAGTTTCAAAGTGCCAGGCAAATATATAAAAAAGAGTGAACCGTATAGTATGGTCCACTCTTTTTCCCTTTTAGTCCCTATCAATATAACCCAAAAATTCTTTTATTAAAATGGCCTTCCAAAATTGGTTTGCTACAGCTTGATATCCCTCAAGGCTTAAATGTATATTTAATGAGTTTGGAATGTATGTCTGGTAGTGTTTTGCGATGACTTTTTCAGTCGGCACAAAAGTATCACCGTTCACCTTTGAACTCACTTGAATGGATTTATTTAATCCGTCCAACATTGGTAAAAGGGCAGCTTGTTGTTCTTGAGGATAGTATGGGAATGGATTATAAAACAGTATAATTGGTATTTTTTCTTTGAGGACAAATACAGTGCTTTGAAGCGGGTTTACTTTCTATGATACCCATAATAAAAACCATGGCGATACACCGCCTTCAACCTGTCCCCCTACAGTGGACAAACCAAACAATTTGTCCACGAACGGTGCCTGTCACCCCCCGTTCAATTTGACCGCTTCCCGGATGCTTCCGTCGGTGATATCACGATGGGCTTGAAGGTCGGAGATGGTTCGGGAGAGGCGAATGATTTTAATTTGTGTCCTGTTGCTCCAATTTTTCTTCATGGACAATTGATGAAGAGTTCGCTTCTGTCCTTCGCTCAGGGGACTTGTTCTTATTAAAACATCGTAACCAACCCGACTATTACATATTTCCTTTCCATAGCGGTCGTATTGTCTATTCCTCGCTTCTTCCACCCTCTTGCGGACTTCTTTTGAGGACTCCCCATTACCCGCTTTTATTTTAGTAAGATCTACTTTCTTCATCAAAAGATTAATATCAAACCGATCTCGCAGCGGCCCTGAGAGCTTGTTTTGGTAGGAAAGAATTTGCTTAGCGGTACAGGTACAATAATGAGAATTTGAACCTGAATATCCACAAGGACAAGGATTCATCGCGGCTATTAATATAAACGAAGCCGGATATGATATCGATGCGTGAGTGCGGCTAATGGTAACGTAGCCATTCTCTAACGGTTGGCGAAGCATATCCAGTGTTTTTTTCGAAAATTCTCCAATTTCATCAAGGAATAGAACACCGCGATGTGAGAGCGAAATTTCTCCCGGCTTTGGGTATTGACCGCCGCCAATAATAGAAACCCCCGAAGCGGAATGGTGAGGATTTCGGAAAGGAGGTTTTTTTGTATAAGGGATTGTGTTCCCGCTCAACTGGTACAAGCTGATCATTTCGAGTTGAGCCTCTTTTGTTAAGGAAGGTAAAATCGATGGAAAGCTTTCTGCTAGCAGACTTTTTCCGCAGCCGGGCGGACCTGTCATTAAGACATGGTGCTCCCCGGCTGCCGGCACCTCCAGCGCATTTTTCGCAAAGCCATGACCAATGACCTGTTGGAAATCTAAGTAGGGGTCAAAATCACTGTTATCCTTTGGTGAAGTTTTTTGAAAAAATGGAGCTGCCGTTTCACCTGACAAATGATGAATAACTTCTCCCAAAGAGGAAACGTAAACAACGTCCAATTCATCAAACTCCAGCACAGGAAGTTTTTCATCAAAAGGCATAAAAAGCTTATGTAATCCTAACTTTTTTGCTGCTAACACTGCAGGAAGCATACCTGCAACCGGCTGAATTGACCCATCCAACGATAGCGCCCCGATAAAACCCGTACCGTCCGAAATCGCTACCTCCAGCTCATGCAAGCTCAAAAGCACACTGATTGCCATCGGAAAATCGAACATCGGACCGCTTTTCTTTTGCTCGGCCGGCGAAAGGTTAATAATGATTTTTTGACCTGAAAGGGTATATCCCAGTGATTGTAGTGCGGCAATAATCCTTTCTTTCGATTCTTTGACCGCGGCATCAGGCAGCCCGACAATTTTGAACGAATCTGCTCCTACATAGCTTCCCACTTCCACATTAACGCGGTACCCTTCCATTCCTTTTAGACCAATACTTGTCACTTTTGCCCACATGGCTGCTCCTCCATTCCAACTGATTCTGAAAAAGAAGGACCTGTAAAGGGGGCTTTTACAAAATTCTCATAGTGAATAGATTGCGGAAAGGGAAAGTATGAAAGAATGTGTTTCACAGAAACAAGCGGGTGTACTTCGCCGTAAATAAAATTTCGGTAACTGCTCCATGGATAATTTTCAGGGGCGTCCACTATCCCTGCTTTCACTGGATTCAAATGAATATATTTGCTAACATCAAGCTCATACTGCGGAGAATCAATTAGCTCAGCGTTATACCTTTTTTCAAATACATGCCTGTAAAATCGTATTTTTTGTTAAAGTACTTCGCATATTTAGTATTAATATTTCTCATGATGGTGCTGGGCGAAGTGTTTGTGGTTTCGAGCTGTAGGTGAGTATGATTTGTCATGAGGCAAAAGGTGTGGAGAATAAAGGGGGAAGTGCACATCGTTTCTTCAATTATGCTAAGGTATTTTTCCTGGTCTTCACCATAAAAAAAAAGCGAAGACCTTCTTATTCCTCGACTAGTGATATGGAATTTCGCACCATGAAACCAGGCACGGGGTTTACGTCCCATTAGAAGCACTCCTTTTTCAATTTTGTGTGAAATAATCAAATAAACAACTAAGGCACCATTGAGGATAAAAGGGGGAAACAGGTGGATATCATCAACTAGTTCCATTCGACACCTCCTACAAAAATCCTGCTAAATTCTCAAAAAAATTAATTCTCTTTATGTCCTCTCTATGCGGACAAATCATTAAAAGTGTCCACGAACGGTGCCTGTCACCGTTTGTGGACACCATTTCACTTAAACTTTCATATAAAAATATGAGGTGATAGAAATGGTAAAGATATTTATTGACCCTGGTCATGGCGGTGCAGACCCGGGGGCAGGCGGAAACGGCTTATTCGAGAAAAATGTTACGCTGTCGATTGCCACAAGAATTCGCGATATATTGCAAAATGAATATCAAAATGCATCGGTCAAAATGAGCCGTACAGGAGATCAAACGGTTTCGTTGAAAGAGCGGACTGATATGGCGAATACTTGGGGTGCAGACTTTTATCTGTCCGTTCATATTAACTCAGGCGGTGGAACCGGATACGAGGACTATATTTACATCAAAATATCTGATAATTCCCGTACCGCAGAAATCCAGCGCATCGTACATTCTGAAGTTCTAAAACTGAACGGGCTTTCCGACCGGGGAATAAAAAAGGCGGATTTTCATGTGGTTCGCGAGTCATCTATGCCTGCAATGCTTTCGGAAAACGGCTTTATTGATACAGCCTCTGATGCTGCAAAAATGAAAGACACAAATTGGATTGAAAATGTGGCACGCGGTCATGTTAACGGTCTTGCAAGGGCATTTTCTCTGCAGAAAAGCAATAATTCAACTCCGGCTCAAGCTCCTTCCTCTACTACAGCTTCCACAACCGGAAGACAAAAAAGAACACTTTACCTTCCTGCTAATGCCGATACATGGAGAATTTATCCTCTAAATGTTGAACCGGTCAAAGTAAATGCACTGGCAGACCGGTTACACCCTAGCAAATTCGGAGGTCTTCATTACGAAATACTAGGAGAGCCACAACCAAACGTCTATATTATTCAAACTGACCAATTTGGTAAAGTCCAAATCTACGGCGGTCCCGAAACGGGTGCTGTTGTAAAATAAAAACAAAAACTCCAAGTCTCCATTTTTGTTGGCTTGGAGTTTTTCGGATTTGCCTTATGATTCGGACTATCGCCGCATCACCTCCGCTTTACCGTTAAACCGCTCTAATACCCTTCAAAGCTAAAAAATCTTTGATTTCATGCTCATACGGCATTGCTGGTGCGGTTCCTATTTTTGTGACGGATAAGGCCGCGACAGCTTGACCGAAGATCATTGCATCCCGCACGGGCAACCCCTTGCTTAGCCCAAAAGCAAATCCGCCATTGAAGGCGTCACCAGCACCGGTTGTATCGACGGCTTCCACCTTAAAACCAGGCACGAGTTCTCCTTTTTCTTTACCGTTGTAAAGAAACGCTCCTTTGCTGCCCATAGTGATAATGACCGTTCCAACACCCATTTCATGAATCTTGCGCGCCGCCGCAAGCGCTGTTCCTTCGTCAGTAACCTCAACGCCGCTCAATTCAAAGGCCTCGGTTTCATTTGGCGTAATATAGTGGACATTGTAAAGAATATCTTCTGGAAACTTCTGAAATGGGGCTGGATTTAAAATAATCGGAATGCCATTATCACAAGCCAATTTTATTGAAGAGACAACAGCTTCAATACTAGTTTCCAATTGCAGAAGCACGATGTCTGCTTCTTTAATTTCCTCTTCCGCTTCTAATACATCTGCTTCCGTGATTGTTCCACAAGCCCCTAAAGACACAACAATGCTATTTTCACTTCTATCATCCACGGCAATCAACGCCGCGCCTGTAGCCTGCCCAGGATCAATTTTAATAAACTGAGTATTCACGTTTTCGGTAATAAAATGCTTTAATGCTTCCCTTCCAAAAAGATCATCACCCAATTTGGTAACAAATGTAACATCTGAACCACATCTTGCCGCAGCAGTTACCTGATTTCCCCCTTTTCCCCCAGGCCCCATCTTAAACGGCCCCCCAAGAACGGTTTCTCCGGGCTTTGGCAGATGCGGAGTGCGGCTCATTAAATCAACAACATAGCTTCCAACTACAACAATCTTTGACATAATTCCCCTTCCCTTTCTTTCCTTTTTAAATGTCTCAATTATTTAAAATTTTATTAAATCAGGGCTGCTCCCCGATTATCCATTCCAGTCCACCGTCCGTGTACAAAAATAGCAACTTGTCCACGGACGGTGCCTGTCACCATTTAATCAGGATCCCTGTTTTATCGTCGTGCTGTTTGAAGCGAGGGTCTTCCTAACACACAGGGTCTTTCTCCTCTATCTCTAAAATCGTTTTTTCTAAATGGGCCTCAACGGCCTTTCATGCTAAAATGGAATTCCCTTTTAAAACTCTTTGCAGGAGCCCCCCTTTCTCTTCTTGCAACACCTGGCTAGTAATCCCTGAGGCAATTGATCCCGAAAGTCCTCCTAACCCGGTAGCACCATCGATTACAGCAAAGATTCCTTGCTCTTCATTGACTACATATGTATCTTCATTTATATCCCAGCTGCCTTTTCGGTAGATTACTTCAATGTTAGAAATCAGCCTTAACCCCTCCAAAAAAAGACTCTACACTATATCTTCCATCTTAACAAAAAGGAGACAGATAGTCGCGAAACTATCTGTCTTTTCCACGTGGACAAAATCTTGGTTTTGTCTACGAACGGTGCCTGTCACCAAATACCAAAAAACCTTTTTATTCTATTAACCCAATTGCACAATCTGCATCGAACAGTGGATTGACATATAGTTATGAAATCAAATGGAATTGCTTGTTTGTAAGGAGGGGGAGGAAGTTCAGCATCTAGATTATTTTTAAATGGAGTATAAACGGGTTCGCCTGAAGAATTTTTTTCATTTTCGATGGAGTTTATTACAGCCTGTCCTACAGCTTTTCCAAGTTTCAGACCCTCTTCTATATCAGCCATGAAATGAACGCCTCCATAAATACGGGAAACAGAGCATTCTTCTGCCAGTTCCTGCAGGCGATCGGCCTCTGCCGGGAAAAAGTAGCTTAAGACTGTTGCAGCTGCACCGGCAGCCATTGCATGTCCGGAAGTATAAGTAGGATGACGCGGTGTGCATAGAATCGGTTCCAAATCAGGATCCAATTGAATTGGTCGGGCTACGTCGAATCGATATTTTATTGACCAACTAACAATTAATGCATCCTGAATCGCATTCTGGGTGATTGCTAGAATTCTTGCAGCTCTTGGCGTTGATAGAGAAATAGGTGGCAATGGTGTAGCTGTAATCGTATACCTATCAATTAATCGATCGATGATTGGCGTCCATTGCTTCGTTACCTGTCCCATCCCCCAATATATGGCGATGCGCTCCTGCTTTGGCGTAAGCTTGTCCAATACACCTTTTACAACTTTCAGCTCACTGCTCCAATCAATCGAAGCAGGATCTCTCACATCAGGGAGAGGATTACCATAGAGGTCCGTAAACCATCCATCATCATTTCTTTTTAAAAATACTAACGGCCATGTGCCTGCAAGAGGTTCTTCGGGGTTATTAGGAGGAAACGCTTGCCCGCCATTGGGAAGATGGAACCAACGCGGATAGTTAAATTTCAATAGTATAACACCACCTTTTCAATTAATAATATAGAATATTAAAATGATAGAGTTTGGTGTTAGGATATTCATTCAATTTACACAAAAGGTTCCTGACAACGATTTTCTTATAAACATTCCGTTTCTTCGATAGCATTCGGGTTTTCCAAGCTGACCAAACGTTTAATATATAAAGAAGTGATGCATCAAAAAAATGTTGTCATTCTCTTTAAAAACATTTTAAAACTGCACTGGCATATCGCCTCAGGCGAACCCATTAATAGAAAAGAAATGGTGCTATAACCCCTCAACCTTACCGAAGGACTAGCCTCAATCTGACGCTTGAAATCATCACCGTATTAAAGCTAGTCTCTTCTGCCATTTGTCCACACAGGGCGGACATTTTTGCAACTTGTCCACGGACGGTGCCTGTCACCCGATGCATATTTGGAACACGGCCCCTTTAGGCTGTCCATTGAAGGCTGTTATTGTTCCGTTGTGGCCTTCGATGATGGCTTTGGTGATGGCTAAGCCAATTCCCGAGCCTCCTGCATCACCGCTATAGAATCGTTGAAACACTTTCAACTCTTCTCCCGCAGCAAATCCTGCCCCATCGTCAGTTATCTCGATGATGATTTCCTTCCCGCCCGTCACAAAGCTTTTCACTACAATCTTCGATTCAGCGTACCGTATGGCGTTCCCTATTAAATTAATAAACGCTCTCTTCATCTTCTCACAATCCATGAGAACTTTTCCCGTAACATGATTATCAACTAAAATTTCTATTCCCCTTTGTTCGGCTATCGCCCCCACACTCTCTACCGCTTCTCGAATAACCCTATCCAGTGACTCCTCTGCAAAGCTGAACGACTCCTCAATACTCTCCAGTTTCGCCAAATAGGTGACACTCTCCACGATTTTTTTCAGGCGCTGACTTTCAGCGATAATCACATTTAAGCTATGTTTCGCATCTTCGCCCGTCACTACGCCATCGAGGATTCCCTCTGCATTGCCTTGAATCGCCATTAACGGTGTTTTTAATTCATGCGAGGCATTTTGAAAAAACACTTTTTGATCCTCATCATAACGCTTCATTTTCCGCGATAAGGCATTAAAGCTGTCGGCCAATTCACCAATTTCATCCTTCGTATGAATGGAAATTTCCTTGTTCGTGCCCCGCACCGTATAATTTTTCATATGGGCAGATAACAACCGAATCGGTTTCGTTAAACTTTTTTCAAAAAATACTCCTAAAAAAAGGGCAATAATAGCAGAAATAATTAAACTAATCAGCTGCGAATTTCGCATCAGCTGATTAATTTCTTTAATGTCCTCAATTCTTGCAAACAGGGTAACATACCCTTTTATCCTGCCATTTTTCGCGGAAATCTCCACTGTTTTCGTAACAAACTTCCGCCCGGGCCCTTTACTCTGCTCCTCTATTTGCGCTAAATTAACTTCCTTCAGGTCCGAATAGATGATATCCTGATTTCCTGTCCAGATGATCATTTTAGATGACGTCAATCGCTCGGAAATGGCCAGTACCTTTCGATTTACAAGCTTTTGTTGAACCGAGGAACTAGAGAGTGCCCCCTTGCTAAGCAATTGGCTAATCACCTTTGCTTCTTTTTGAAGCTCCTGCTCCGTTCCATTAATTAAATATCGTTGCGAGATGAAGTGGAACGAAAGGCTGGTGATAAAAAAAATGCATATAATCAAAAGAAAATACGTCAACAACAGTTTTGAGCCAATTTTAGTCATCGATACGGTACCCAAATCCCCAAATCGTCGACAATTCCACCGAAGAATGTTCTATTTTTTTTCGAACCCGCTTGACCAAATCATCGATAAGTCTGCCGTCGCCCGCAAATTCGTAGCCCCAAATAAATTCCAGCAATTCTTCCCTCGTAAAAGGCTTTCCTTTATTCTTCGCCAGAAATAAAAACAAATCGTACTCCTTTGTTGTCAATTTGATTTCCTGTCCACCCTTTTCTATGTACCTTTTATCGGTATCAATCGTTACATCGCGGATGGTAACAATTTGCTGCACGCCGCCGGCAGATTTTTCAATCCGTTTAAAAATATTTTTTATCCGAACCATTAGCTCTCTCGGACTGAACGGTTTGGTTAAATAGTCGTCACCGCCAAGCTCCAGCCCCAAAATCCGATCAAACTCGCCGTCCCGTGCCGATACAAAAATAATCGGAATATCGCTCGTTTTGCGGATTTCTTTACAAAGGTCCAACCCATCAATATGAGGCATCATAATGTCAATAATCAACAAATCAGGTTTTAATCGCAACATTTCCTGATAAACATGCTGTCCATCGGAAAAAAGCGTCACTTTATAGCCTTCATTTTCAATGTATTTTTGCAAAATATCGCGAATATTTTTCTCATCATCTACCACAAATACATGCTTCAACTCTTTCACCTCGCATCCATTATATATAAAAAAGAGATAGCTTTAAAACACTATCCCTTTGGCAAAATTATTAAAGATTTGAGCCGTCCTTCTTATTAAAGATATCGATCAGTTTATTTAATTCATCGAGCTTCGATTTCAATTTTTCATTAATTTGTTGATCTGTTGAAATAAGCTTGTTAAATTGGTCACTTCCCTGACCATCATTGTTTTTAATCGCATCTCTAAGCGCCTTTCTTTCATCTTTGCTATCTGTTAGGAGCGGCTTCATTTCTTTATTTATTGAATTTAATTGTTGTCTAACGTCCTTAGCTTGCTTAAATTCGGCCTTATTGCCGCTATTTTTTGCAGCAACTAGCAAATCAAGGAGTTGATCTCGTTTTTGAATCATTTGCTTTCTTAAATCCAGTCGCTCTTCCCGCAGTTGATTTACCTGATGGATTTGACTGGTATACTTGCTGAGAACCTGCAATCTTTTCCCGCCGAGAGGGTGGGTAGCAGTCTTGCCTGCACCTGTTACCGTATTTGTAGCAGTGGTCGGTTGATTTTGATCCGCGTAAACACTATTGATACCGTAAACACCACCTGCAAGCACAATGGCTCCGATACCGGCAATGATTCCTTTTTTCACTATCATCTCTCCCTACATTTGTCATTCAACTTCATTCTAAGTATAGACAAAGGGTTCGGAATAACCTTGGTAGAAATGTGTGAAAAGTGTGTGAAAAACGGACAGGGTATATAGTTAAATTCAGTGTCCTTTCCACACAGACAATCCCTCAAAAGTGTCCACGAACGGTGCCTGTCACCATATCACTGCAATTCTAGCGGCCTTAGCTTCGACTCTATTTCTTCACGGCGCGGCTCTAAAAATGGCGGCAGGGCTAGGCGTTCACCCAATGATTCAATTGGTTCATCGACATCGAATCCCGGTGTATCGGTCGATAATTCAAAAAGAATGTGGTTCGGCTCTCTAAAATACAAAGCCTTGAAATAGTAGCGTTCCACTTTACCTGAATTCATCAAGCCAAAAGATGAAATTCGCTTGACCCAATATTCATATTCCTCTTCATTCGGCACGCGGAAGGCTACATGGTGGACACTGCCTCGGCCAGGGCGTTCTCTTGGTAAATCCGGCCGGGTTTCAATGTGCACCTCAGCGCCCGTACCGCCTTCGCCTGTTGCATACACTTGAATATCCGGAAAATCGCCTGCAAGTGACGGATAGGATCCAACATGTCTGAAACCCATCATTTCCGTTAAGACTCCGACCGTTGGTTCCGAAATGGCAAGCGTTAAGGTAACCGGACCTAAGCCAAGAATCGCATGTTCCCGAGGTACCTCGCTTCCTTCCCAAGGCACTCCTGCCCGAACTCCCGCTTCACCATTATCCGCCACCAATATTAACCGTGTGCCATCATAATCTTGAAACGCCAGCGTATCCCGATTGGCTCTTTTGACAATCATTTCATGGATAATGCCAAATTGTGTAAACCGTTCTTCCCAAAACAAAAGAGAATCGGTGTCCCTCACCCTAAGTGAAGTCGAAGAAATACTCGACACTCCCGGATACGTATGCCCAAGCCCTGGTATATCAAAAAAGGTAATCTCCGTCCCCGGGCTTCCATTCGCATCACCATAAAATAAATGATATGACTCTGTATTATCTTGGTTTACTGTCTTCTTGACCAATCTCATTCCTAATACTTTCGTATAGAATTGAAAGTTTCTTTCCGCTTTTCCAGTTAAAATCGACACGTGGTGCAAACCTAATAATTTCATGGTTACTCCTCACCTTCCGAAAATATCTCGAATTCGAGATAATAATAACAAACACGATTATAACTGTCAACTTCTTATTTTCGGACAAGAGCCAGCATCAATTCCCGCTTCTTATCTTAATAAAATAACCTCGGTTTAATCCCGAGGTTATTCGTTAGAAATATCAATTTTATTTTATGGGATACAGTTATTGAAATTTTTTAAGCCTTTCAAATGAGACAAGATTTAACAAATTGATTTTATTCTCTTTTCCAATGGTTTTTATCTTTCCAAAAAAAGTTCCAAGAAACTCTTCCCAAACATATCCTAAATTGTTTTTGGATTCTTGATTTTCCTTCAACGATTGAATGGTCAAACGGATGGCTTGCTCCAAATGGGAAAGTGCCTGCTTTAATTGAACAATCACCTCATTGTCTTTCTGCTGTTCCATGCTACCCCTCCTCTTTAAGCCAATCGAATTTTTTATTGAAAAATTCGATTTTGATGCTCCGTTTCAACAACTTCACTCTCAATAAAAATATCGTTATCAAGACTTTTTCTAAGACGTTCAAACTTTACCTCTGCCGCTAAATCCTCAATTCCTTCTTTGGTAATCACGACGAAATATTTCATTTGCCTTGTTAAATCACGAGCTATTGGGCGAAGCGTTTCCTTAATGACAGGAATTAAAGCTGTTGCCGCAATGGCAATTGCAGATCCTACTACAACTCGCTGAAGATTTCTTCCAAACACAACTAAACCTCCTTAAGTAAAAATGACATTAGTTCATTTCTTCTCATTTCTTTCTTGTTTTATACCCAAATTATGCAACTGCCAGCCCGTTCTTTGAATTTACTAAAGGCCTGCGGGAAATCCATATCTTTGAAACTGGTTTTGAGAGTCTGGCCGCTGCCATGGCAACTAATAAAATTGGTCCCCAATTCCATAGAGGAAGTGCAACCGTTTTAAAGATTCCAGCTAGTGGCGGAATATATATAACGCCCAGAAGTGATAACCAAGAAATTCCCAAGGCTCCAACCAAGAAACGATCCTTTTTCAAATCATTGATAGATTCACCAGATCCAGCTTGTCTCCATGAGAATGTTTGAATCAGTTGTCCTGCCACTAATGTCGCGAAGGCCACGGTTTGAGCGGAGGCTATTGTCATGCCAGCTCTTATGCACCAAATAAATAGTCCAAGTGATCCAGTCCCTAAGATAGCGCCGCGTGTAATGACCTGCTTGTAAAGATCACTATCAACGATTTCCTGACGTTTTGTTTCTTTGTTTTTCTTGCCTGGATTTACCGCCAGAATCATTGCAGGCAGAGCATCTGTCAGCATATTCATCAGTAATATTTGAACCGGCACGATTGGCAGCGGCATTCCAGCCATCACAGCCGCGGAAGAGGCCAGTATTTCAGCGAGGTTTCCACTAAGCAGGCAGCCAATGGCTTTTCGGATATTCCCTATGATTGTTCGTCCTTCTTTTACTCCGTCCACAATGGATCCAAAATGATCTTCCTTCAAAACCATATCCGCCGTTTCTTTTGTAACCTGGGTGCCGGTTTGACCCATTGCGATTCCTACGTCCGCCTTTTTGATGGCTGGGGAATCATTCACACCATCGCCTGTCATCGCGACGATATGTCCCTTTTCCTGAAGCGTCGTGACGATTCTGAGTTTATGTTCCGGAGTTACTCGTGCATAAATGGCGATATCATCAATAATATCTTTCAACGCTTCATCTGAAAGATGATCGAGCTCCTGTCCTGTTACCACTTTCTTTTTATCATCAAAAATGCCAATTTGTTTGGCAATCGAAAGCGCCGTTAACGGGTGATCGCCGGTAATCATCACTGGTTTAATACCAAGCTCGACTGCTTCCCGAATACTTCTTTCCACTTCAGGTTTTGGCGGATCGATCATCCCGACCATTCCAACAAAAATAAGATTCCGATCTACATCATCCATCTTACCGTCAAAATTATCCAACTCTCGGTAGGCAAATCCTAATACTCTTAGCGCCTGACTTGCAAGCTGATCATTTTTCTCAATAATTTGGCTGCGAATCTTATTTGTTAATGAGTGAGCCTTACCGTTTGTTTGATAATGGGTGCAATGGTGCAATAGTTTCTCCACTGATCCCTTTGACATGACTAGACATTGGTCTTCATGTTCATCTTCATGACAAACAACACTCATTTTACCGCTTGTGGAATCAAACGGAATTTCTCCAGCCCGTTTCCAATGGGTATGGTTTTCCCTAAACACTCCTCTTTTCGCGGCAAGAGAAAGAAGGGCTCCTTCGGTCGGATCGCCTTTTACATTCCAGCGGCCATCCTCTTGATAGAGCTGGGAATCATTGCAGTGTAAGGCAATGCTTAAAAGTTGATCAACCTCTTTCGAAGCTGTTTTTCCATGATTAAGTCCAATAATGGTACCTTCAGGGTGATATCCGTCACCCGTTACTTCAAATTCTTGATCTATGGTAACGATCCGTTTTACAGTCATTTCATTCTTTGTTAACGTGCCTGTTTTATCTGAACAAATAACAGTGGTTCTTCCCAGTGTTTCTAAAGCGGAGAGCTTTCGAACCAGCGCCTTTTTGTTCGCCATCCGGAAAATACCTGCTGTAAGGGCAAAGGTAATGGTGATTGGGAGACCCTCTGGAATCGCAGAAGCTGTTAATGCAACAGATGTTGTCACCATTTCTGTGATCGGTATCCCTCTTAATAACCCAGTAACAAAAACAATAGCGCCAACAATGAGAGCGCCCTTCATAAACTTTTTACTAATCGCTGTCACTTGCTTTTGAAGAGGTGTTGTATGATCTTCATCTTCGGAAAGCAGAGCCAATAAATGCCCCATTTCGGTATTTTTGCCTGTTTGAACCACAACGGCGATACATTTCCCGCGAGTAATGTGCGTGCCCATATAAAGAATATTGGTCCGATCCGTGATAGGCGTACCCTCAGTTAAAACTGCATCTTTCTTTCCAACAGGAAGAGATTCACCCGTTAACGCCGATTCATTTGCTTCTAAATTCCAAGCTTGGAGAATGCGAAGATCCGCCGGAATCCGGTCCCCGGCCTCTAACTCAACAATATCCCCAGGAACTAAATCATAAGCTTCAATTTCTTTTAGGATGCCATCTCGAACGACACGGCAGTTTGGAGGCACAAATTGACTCATTGTCTCCACGGCCCGATCAGCTTTTCTCTCCTGGAACGCTCCAATTCCTGCATTAATAAGAAGAATGGCGCCCATGATAATTCCATCGAATAAATGCCCGGTAAACGCACTAAGAAGGGCAGTGGCCCCTAATACCTGGGTCGTGAATTCTTTAAACTGGCCCAGATACGTTTTCATCCAATGAGAACGTGCTTTTGAAACCAATTGGTTCTTCCCGTATAAAGGAAGAGCCTGTTTTACTTGTTCTGTACTCAGCCCTTTATGTGCATCTATTTTATAGTATCGCAGAATTTCTTCTGAGCCCTTTGTGTGCCATGGAAATTTACTAATACCTTCATTGGATCCGCTCTCCTGCTTCTGGTACGGCGGAGCAAACCTTCGTTCTGTCCAATTTTTTGCTTTAGACATAAAGGTTAATGAAAGTGCATCACCAATCAGATTAATGAGAGGTGCACTTATAATCATTGGAAAAGCTATGATGGACCCTGCCACATTCCATATTCTTGTGATCAATATATTGCGTTTTACTATTTTTCTTAAATCCTTACTGTTTTCCATTGTTTTTGTAATACTGCTCAATTGTCCAAATGTACAGTATGGATAAAATGAAATAACCTTGTTGTTTTCAGCTATTTTATCTTTAACAACAACAAGTACCTCTTCGCGTGAATTAATGTTTAGGTCTTGATGTGAAGTCAGTTGAACCCCGTATTCCATTAAATTTTTTTCAAGATTATTGAGGGTACCCTTTAATTCATTGTTAACAACGGCGACTTTTCCGCCAGGTATATGAGTTAATAGTGGTATACATTCTTTACGGATGGCTCCATTAGCAGTTAGCAGTGATGCATCTTCAAAAACAACATATTTAGTTCGTGCCAATTGATAAACAGAACCGTTTATTGGGATAGCTTGATTGTTTTCCCTTGCCACATATTCAGCTTGCTTCCATGCGTATTCTGTTGAAATAATTATTGGACGTGGATTAGCAGCAAGCAATACCCCTAAAGAAACTATTGGATTACGAGTAACAGCTAACGCAGCACCTGCCCCGATAAAGCCAAGCTTACTAGCCCTTCGGCTGTACGCATCAATTTCTTCTGTAACAAATTCTTGATCCATTAATCCATTTTTATTAGAACTCGCTCTTTTCCAATTCAAATATTGGATCAAGCTCAATGCTGCCAACACAATTAAGTTTTCCCTAATAAGGGCAAGAGTAAGAGCGCTTGCTGACAGCAGTAAATCAATATTCACCCTTCGACCCCGCCAAAATTTCTGAAGACGCCTTTTGATAAAAGAGTATCCTGTGCTGACAGACAGGGCAGCAGCTAAGTAAAAAGCCAGTGGATGTCTGGCCAGTATGGATCTTCCGAAAAACAATTGTTTAATTCCTAAAATTCCCAATCCGGACACCGAGAGAGCTAAGGGCAATGGAACTTTTTCGTCTGCAGGCGCCCGTGCCAATTGATTCTTAGGTAAATATCTTAAAATAGAACTTACAATTTTTTGTGAAGCTCCTTGGTTCTGGGCCCTTTTAGTAGGAAAATCGTAAGTAGCGGCAACTTGAGAGAAACTAGGCACTTCTGTATTTTCTGCATCCTCATTTACTTCATTAAATCCGTAGAATTGTTTAAAAATCTTTTCTTCAAATTGGGAAATATGCAGGCACATTTCCTCAAGAGAAATAATATTTTCATCATATTGTAAAAGAATTTTCCCTGAAATGATGTTTGTTTCTACATGAAGAATTCCTTTTATTGAAGAAAAAGCTTGTTCAAAGTGTAAAGCTATATCAGGATTATTTTTCAAACCATAAAGCTCGGTTCTCAATCTTCCTGATATAACATGGTAGGACCTTTTCTTTATATCTAATTCCATTTTTGCCTGAGACCTCCTGCTGGTAACACTACATCATTTCTAATGAATAACTTTTATTTTTAACCCTTTAAGACAAACTATTCATTTCTTAATAAAAATTTTTGCATTAAGGATAATTTTTGCATGTTTGGGAAATGATTTAATAAGTAAAAATGAGGAGGGTTATAAAATGTTTAAGCGCTTATTTTCATTAAGCAATCCGCTAGGTATTGCGTTCACTGCAGCAGCTCTAATACTAACTTTGTCTCCTGAGGCAAGGAAGGGAACAAGGAAAGTACTGGTTAAGGGTGCTGCCGCATTACTGTCAGTTGGAGATCAAGTGAAAGGATTAACCGTTGGAGCAAGAAAAGAAATAGGCCATATCGTTGAAGACGCTAAAGTTGAAAAAGAACAAATGGTTCTGCCCGATTTTTCGGAAATGATTAAAAACGCAGGCGATTCAACAAAAACAAAAATGAATCAAGTGTTTGACGATATGAAAATTAATGTAGAAAAAGCAACATCCGGTCTGGCTCATGGCATGGAGATGAGTAATGAGCTTGTGATGGATAACCTAAATGACGTTCAAGAAAATGTAGTTCATAACCCAGTCCCTGCCCCCAAAAAAATAAAGAAAACTAATATAAACAAGAACAAAAACATGTCAATGAATAAAAACGTTCCAAATGTATTAAGTAATAAGGCCTATAATTCTTTGGTTGGAAAATCGCCATTTGAATCATAGGCCCCCACAGATATATATCAAAAAAAGGGGAATCCCGTGATTCCTCTTTTTTGTGATCTAAGTAAGTTTAGGCCTTTCCTCAACCGTTAAACGGTTATTAATAACAATCTGATTATTAAATACTATATGACCAGCATGATGACCGGCATAATTTCCGATCCAATTCCCGACCATACTGCCAATTAGTGCGCCTAAAATGGTTCCAGGTCCCGGTAATACCGATGAACCAAGGATTGCACCATATTCAATGCCAGCCATGGTACCTAAACTCCCTGTAACATTTTTAGAAGTTTGAATCGCATATTCCTTTTTATTCATATGGCCTGATGTCATAGCATGAGTATCTTTTAATTGCGCCATAGCCCCAGAAATTAATCCAGCCCATAGCGATGCTCCTTTAAACATACAAATAAACCTCCTTCCCATGTTAAAGTCCCCAATAATAAATCAATTCATGTATAGCGATTTATCAACCTTTCGATCTCAGCGTCTGCTTCCTGGTAAGCCAAATCAAAAAGAGTCAGTTGGCTGTAAATTTCTTCATCTTCCTGTCTTTTTTCCACATAGGAATAACATCCATTTTGATCTTGTTCACGTGCTTTTACATTGTCACTAAGGTAAATGGAAAGAATTTGTTTAATACGTTCCTTTAATTTTTTATCATAAATAGGAAAAGCGATTTCAACCCGCTTTTCAATATTTCTTGTCATTAAATCCGCTGAGGAAAGTAAGATTTTTTCTGCACCATTGTAATGGAAATAATAGATTCGACTATGCTCTAAGAAACGGCCAATTATACTTCGAACTCTGATATTTTCACTAACTCCTTTAATACCCGGCCTAAGACAACATATCCCTCGAACAATGAGGTCGATTTTAACTCCAGCCTGTGAGGCTTCGTAAAGTTTCATAATTAATTGTTTTTCCGTAAAGGAATTCATTTTCGCGATAATCCTGCCATTGCCATATTGTTTATGGAATTCAATCTCTTTGTCAATAAACTGAATAAAATCCTCGCGAATTTCCAAGGGTGACATAACAAAATGGTTAAAGTGCGGCTTCTCCATAAATCCGCTTAAATAATTAAAAAAATTGGTTGCATCTAGGCCAAATTCTTTATTTGAGGTAATTAATCCTAAATCAGTATAAACTTTTGCCGTTTCTTCATTATAATTGCCTGTCCCAAGGTGAACAAAACGTTGGATTTTATCATCCTTTTTTCGAACAACAAGTGTAATTTTGCTATGGGTCTTTAAGAATGTCTTTCCGTAAATCACAAGGCAGCCTGATTCTTCAAGCTCTTTAGCCCACTGCACATTATGCTCCTCATCAAATCTTGCTTTTAACTCAACTAGGACAAGTACTTGTTTCCCGTTTTCTGCAGCCTTGATTAAATTTTCAATGATAGGTGAGTTTTCACTCACTCGATAAAGAGTTTGTTTTATAGCAAGTACATTGTGATCCTCTGCTGCACAACGAACAAAATCGATAACAGATTCAAAAGATTCAAATGGATGATGCAAAAGAATATCCTTGTTTCCAGCAATATCAAAAATATTATACTTTTTCCCGCTTCTATCTTTGATTAGATCCGTAGCAGGTTGCGGGATTAATGTTTCAAAGATAAGATGCTCCTTAAAAGGAGCAATTTGTTTATAAAAATTGAATAAAAACGTGAGGTCAAGAGGACCGTTAAGATAATAAGCGTCTTCCTTGTCAATTTCCATCTCGGTTAATAAATAATTAAACATTTCCTGATCAAATAATTTATTTGAAAATTCTAACCGAACGGCTTCACCCCATTTTCTCATTTTTAACTCTTCTTCGATTTCCTTTAAAAGATCTGTTGCCCCTTCTTCATGTATTTCCAAATCTGCATTCCTTATGATTCGGAATTGTGTCACGGATTGAACCTTTAGCCCGTTAAATAGCTTGAATACAAAGTGGCTGATAAGATCCTCAATAAAAACAAATCGTTTTCGAGTACTTTCATCCATATTTGGAACTTCTACGAATCGATCAAAACCTTTAGGCACTGGCACGATTGCTAGCATTTTTTGCATGGTTGAACATATATTTTTATCACATAAGACCACCGCAAGATTCGTACTTTTGTTAGAAAGTAATGGAAATGGGCGATATGCATCAATACCCATCGGAGTTAATACAGGAAAAATAACTTGATCAAAATGCTGTTCCAGTTTAATTAATTCTTCTTCTGATAAATCACTAATAGAAACAAAGGAAATATCTTCTTTTTCCAAATGGGATATAAGCTGTTTAAATGTGTTATATTGCGTTTTTACCAGTTCTTGCGTAAGTTTTGTTATTTTACAAATTTGTTCCTTTGGAGTTAAACCTGCTTTATTTTCTGGTTTGGAAAACCCGGCTTTTATTTGATCTTTTAAACCTGCTACGCGAACCATAAAAAACTCATCGAGATTTGAACTAAAAATAGCTAGGAATTTAAACCTTTCTAATAAAGGATTTCGTTCGTCTATTGCTTCCTCCAACACCCGTTTATTAAATGCTAACCAGCTAAGTTCGCGGTTATTATAAAAATCTGGATTATTTAAATCAATAAGCTCGTCCAATTCTATCTCAACACCTTTAACAACTGTAATTTACCATACCAAAGGCTTTAAAGTTAATTGAAATTCCAGGACAATCGTTCTTCCGAGAGACTTTTCTAAATGCCTTATTTGTTTTTCGGCTTCCTGCTGCTCGATTTGCCAGCTCTTATTGCAATATAGCTCAAGATGTAAATGACCTTCCTTCTCCTGACACTTGGCACCCAATATGATATTTCTTTTCGTTCTATTTAAGGCAAAGGATAATTTTAAAAGGGACCCAAGAATCCTTAATTTCCGTCTATCTTTTTTAGGAAACCATTCTTTAAAAGGTTTAACATAATTTTTAAATGCATCCTTTGATTGGTAAGAAGCCAATAAAGCAAGCTTGATACGATCTTTATGGGAAAATCCTTCAATACTTTGATTTGTTATGAAATAAAATGTGTGAGCGCTTGCCGAGTCTCTTTCAAAAAATTCTCCTAAATTGTATAAATAACCAGCAAATCGCAGGTCATTTAAATCCTGTTCATCAACCTCCAAAATTTCTGCCTGACCGAAAGTATCACACAGTCTCTTAACGGTATTAACTACCTGCAGCCTTTTTTCCAAATCGATATCAAATTCTAAAGCAATTTGCTGTAGAGTTACATCAAGATTCGGATGAAAATCATTTTCATTCAGACGCTGATCCTTTATTTCATCGTACATAATTCCATCGCGAATCCCTTTTTCACTTAATTGAAAAAAGGGTGCATTAACAGTTCTGTAAATAGAAAGAAAAACCTCTATAGCAGGAAAAATGATATCTGACCGTTCTTTGGATAAACCCTTTACATTTTGGAGTTCTTGAAGGGATAACGACTCTAATTTTGCTTTTACCATTAATATATCCTTTATTTTCATTTCATATTGATGGAGAGAATGAAGCGGATAATCCTTCATGCAAAGGTCAATTTCCCCTAAATTCCTGGCGCTTCCCCCAATCCCAATAATCGGAAGCTGACAATTGCCTAACCATTTAAGTCTCTGAAATTTCAATTGCAAATAATTAGATAACTCAGAAATCTCAAGATCAGTTGGAATTTTATTTTTAACAAATTGTTGATTAAGCGATAAAACCCCCATAGGGAAGCTATGATAATTAACCATTTTTCGATTTGAAAATCGGGTAATTTCTATACTTCCACCTCCAAGGTCAATGGTTATTCCATCATTGATATCTGTCGCTCTAATCACACCAAGGAATCCATAAAAAGCTTCCTCTTCTTCCGATAAAATCTTTACTGAAATCCCAATTTTATCGTTTATACATTGTTTAATTTCATCTTGATTTTTAGCTTGCCTAATCGCCGCGGTGGCGACAGCTTTCGTGGAAGTCACCTTATGCAAGGATATAATCTCTTTAAAAACCATTAAAGTTTTTAACAGAACATTTATCCCCTCTGGATTTAATATCTGATTATGATCAATGTAGTTTTGGAGCCTGGCAGAAACCTTTATATTTTCCATTTCCTTAATCATATTTTCTGCTTTAATACGATAGATAATTAATCTAATGGTGTTGGAACCAATATCAATAATCGCTTTATTATTGTCCAATTTTTGATCATCCTAACATTTTTTCCTTGTCCAATAAACTTGATATTATAAAATAAATACAGGAGCCTTACATCCTGTTTTCTGGTTCTCATAATGTTCCCTACTGACTTAGCTAATATTTATATTCCAGTAGTAAGTACATACTTTTTTTACGCAAAGGAATTGTTCATCAAAGTTTGAACAAACTATACATGATGCTGTGAATCATCAAATTCACACATCTATTCTCATTGCCAGACTTACAATCGTTACTACCTCCTCCTTCCTTTTTTATAAATATGTTCCCAAATTTTCTGTCCTAACATATATTAGTCTAACAATCGAAACCCAGATTTTGGTGGAGAAGGCTTTTTGGGAATAGAAGTTCAAACAAAAAAAGATTCCACCTAAAATAAAAGGAGGAAATCAAATGACAGAAACCCTAAAAAAACGAAACCGTTGGAAATATAAACGAAACATTAAGCTCAGAAAATCATTGTTGTGGATGTGCTGATTGTTTTAAAAAAGGAGCCCACCAAAAGGGTTAGAATATATCCTTTTGGGAAGCTCCTTTTTTTATTCCATCAACTTCAAAAAGTCCCTTTTTAAACATGTTAGTTCCAATTAGGCGCATTAGCCGCTCTTGCAGTTGGTTTTACTTTAGTTCGTTCATCAGTTTAGAAGATTTTTTTCTGCGGCCTATCTATAATAATAGGCTATCTATCGAAAATTCTTCTTAATATATTGCTGTTCTTCCAGAGGTGTTAATAATCGGGTGGCTTTACCAACGGTACCGCCTTGATAGGACCATATAAGATTATGGTCCTCGACAGCATGACTAAAATCACCCAGAATCCAATGCGTAAGAATAGTTAATATCATTTCTTTCGCTTCATTATTACCAAATTCTTTGTTACGAACAACATTATATAATTTGTTGATCTTATCCTTTTTAATTTCGGATGCCCCCCATTTTCTTTCCGAGGCAACCAATTGGTGTGTCATATTATGAACTTCCTGAATTAGCTGCTCCTCCCTCATCGTTTCATAGGAAGGCATTTTATCTTTTGGAGTTGCCGCTTCAAACCTTTTTTTATTGTCCTCATTTGCCGCAATATTTACCGGGCTATTTACATTTGTATCAACCTTGACCTTTTCTTCATGTTTCATATTAAAATATAACCCTATGACACTTACTAGAATAACGACAATTCCAATTAAAGCAGGTCTATACTTTTTCAGGGTGCTAACCTTCTTCGATTTTTCAGTCCCTGCAACACCTTCGAGATCAGTATTTTCTTTAGTTGCTATCATTTACCTCTCCCCCACGGTTTCTATCACGTTTTATAAATATTTTACCATGAATAGAAAGAAATGTAATAGAAGCCGGCACAACATCACACTGTCCACTCCACAAGCACAAAATCAACATTTTGTCCACGAACGGTGCCTGTCACCGCAAATGGTGTTATAATTTAACATAAGACGAGGGTTCAGCCCTATTTAAGATTACGGGAGGAGATAAAGTGAAAGTACGGAAAGCGATTATTCCAGCGGCAGGATTAGGTACAAGGTTCTTACCGGCGACAAAAGCCCAACCAAAAGAGATGCTGCCGATTGTTGATAAACCGACATTACAGTATATTATTGAAGAAGCCATTGAATCCGGGATTGAAGAGATTTTAATCATTACAGGAAGAAATAAAAAATCAATAGAAGACCATTTTGATAAATCCGTGGAACTAGAGCTTGAGCTGGAAGCCAAAGGGAAGCACAAACTTTTAGAAGAAGTACGGAAAATCTCTGATATGGTCAATATTCACTACATCCGCCAAAAGGAGCCGAAGGGACTGGGCCATGCCATTTATTGCGCCAAAAGCTTCATCGGTAACGAACCCTTCGCAGTCCTGCTCGGCGACGACATCGTTCATGCCAAAAGGCCATGTTTAAAGCAAATGATTGATGCGCATGAAGACTACATGACCACCATCCTTGGCGTCCAGGAAGTCGCTCTCCGGGATGTTGATAAATATGGAATCATCGAAGGCGAAAATATCGAAGGCCGAATCTATAAAGTCAGCGGCCTGGTCGAAAAACCTGCCATTCAAGAGGCTCCATCTAATGTGGCTGTACTCGGCAGGTACATCATCAGCCCCGCGATTTTTGATATTTTAGAAAACACCCAACCGGGCAAAGGCGGCGAAATCCAACTAACCGACGCTCTTAAAGAACTTGCCCAACAAGAAGAAATATATGCCTACAACTTCGAAGGCCGCAGATACGACGTCGGCGACAAGCAAGGATTCCTTCAGGCAACCGTCGAATTTGCCTTAAGAAGAGGCGACCTCCGCGAAGAATTTCTCAAATACCTTCTCAAAATTACCGAGAACGAAAAGGTCACTATTTAGCTAAAAGCGTAAGGATTCTTTTTAAAAAGGAACCTTGCGCTTTTTTTTCGACACGTTGTCGTGCTTGATCTTCTTTTCGAAAAATGAATGGAGGCCACTATTTCCGGCAATACCTATGTTGAACAATCAAAGATGAATTTAAATGAAAAAGCTGCGGAAGGAAGATTTGTATGGAAAAGTCAAAGTTTGTTTATGTGACCTACATCTCAACAACACCGGAGATTCTCTGGAATGCGCTCCTCGACCCGAAGATGACCGAGCAGTATTGGCAGCATGAAAATGTATCCGACTGGCAACAGGGCTCTAACTGGGAGCACCGGCGCTTTGACAATGGAGCGATTCTCTTAGTTGGAAAAATTTTGGAAAGTACACCACCCAACCGTCTTGTTCTGACATGGGCAGATCCTGCCGATGCCAAACAGGAGGAGAATCACTCCCGAGTCATGTTTGCGATTGACCCGATTAGCGATGTGGTCCGCCTGACGGTGACGCACGACCAACTTGCTCCCGGCTCAGGGATGGTTGAAGACATAAGTGAAGGCTGGCCAAAGGTCCTCTCAAGTTTGAAATCCTTGCTGGAAGTGGGTAAGCCGCTTCCAAGGTTGTGGTAATAATACAAACATAGGGTAGCTGAGCACGGGGAGAATCTGCAATGAACGCATCCCCGGCATTCTCGATGCCGCAGTCATCTAAATATTGGGAGCAGCATAATTTAAAAATATAATAAACAAGGATAAGCCCCTTTAAAAATGTAAAAGGCTTATCTTTTTTCATTCATTAAGGAAAATGGCATTTTTGTTCTGCTGTTACCTTCATATACTTTTAATACCAAAAACCTCTATCAAAGCATTCATTTAGTCGTATAACTACAACATATATTGTAGAATAGGATTACTTTATAATTAAAATAGAACTGGGGTGCCTTTATGAAATCCATTTGTATTTTTGCAGGTTCTAGTTTTGGAAATGACTTTGAATATGTGGAAAAAGCGCGGGAGCTTGGAAAAATCATGGCGGAAAATGGTTTTTCGATCGTATATGGCGGTTCAAAAAATGGCTTAATGGGTGAAATCGCTAATGAAGTGCTGTCACATGACGGCGAAGTGGTTGGGATTATGCCTAGAGGGCTAATAAAAGGTGAGAATGTTCATAGTCAACTTACAAAGCTTATTGAAGTTGATACGATGCATGAAAGAAAAGCGAAGATGAGTGAACTGGCAGATGGCTATATTGCTTTACCTGGCGGCTTAGGCACTTTTGAAGAGTTATTTGAAGTTTTATGCTGGGCGCAAATTGGAATCCATCATAAACCGATTGGTGTCCTTAATGTGAATGGCTATTATGATCCGCTTCTCAACCTAATAAATCACTGTATTCAAAAGGGCTTTTCCGGTGAAATCCATAAAAGCATTATCAGCTCGAGTTCAGATCCCGAAACACTTCTATCTTTAATGGTCAATTATGTCCCTAAGGAAATTGAATATAAGTGGAATCATCAAAATGTGAGCTTGAAAAAAGAGAAATAGGTTCATTTAATAAAGTTTGCTACCAAGGAAAAAGGCAGAGGACATAAGCTAATTCCCCTGCTTTTTATATATTTTTTAGCATCGCACTTCACACAATACCGCATTATCTTTTTTGTTCAGTATAAAATACTTTTTATGGAGATGAAAGTTTTTTGAAGACCCAAATTTTCTCAAAATAAAAAATGGGAGGATCATCTCCCATTTTTTTGCGCTTATTATGGATTTACTTTTGTATTAAATACTTGCTTTCCATCCTTATATTCTAAAACGGTCGCAGATTTAATAGGATTGTGATCCTTGTCGATCGTGACAATACCTGTAACAAGGGATAGATTTTTTGTTTTCTCTAAAGCATCCTTAATTTTACTAGGATCGGTGCTGCCCGCACGTTTGATAGCATCCGCTAATAAATAGATAGAGTCGTAACCGAGTGCGTTGAAGGCGTTTGGCGACTCACCGTTGTTTTTCTCTTTAAATGTCGTTACAAACGTTTGAATCTTTTTATCAGGATCTTCTGAAGAATAATGGTTTGTGATATAGGTGTTGTTCAAAGCATTCGCTCCCGCTAATTCTACTAGCTTCGGTGAATCCCAGCCATCAGCACCCATAAATGGAACAGTGATGCCCAATTCACGAGCCTGCTTAATAATTAAACCAACTTCTTCATAATATCCGGGAATGAAAATGAATTCCGGATTCTTTGCCTTGATTCGCGTTAACGTGGAACGGAAGTCTGTATCCTTAGCGACATAAGCTTCTTCTGTGACAATTTTTCCGCCTGCTTTTTCAAATGTCTTTTTGAAAGAAGCGGCAAGTCCTTTTGCATAATCACTCGCGCTATCAGCAAAAATCGCGGCGCTTTTCACCTTTAATTCCTTTGTAGCAAAATTCGCGGCAACTGTTCCTTGGAATGGATCGATAAAGGATGTACGGAAAACGAAGTCATTCAGTTTGCCATTCGTCCCAACTGTTACGTTTGGACTTGTTCCTGACGGAGTTAACAAAATGGTTTTCGAATCATCGGCAATCTGCGCCTGTGCTACTGTATCGCCACTAGTAGCTGCACCAATGATAGCCGTTACGTGATCTTGACTCGTTAACTTAATAGCCGCATTTGTTGATTCAGCAGCATCGGACTTATTGTCAACTTTCACAACCTCGATTTTCTTACCATCGATTCCGCCCTTTTTGTTAATCTCGTCCACTGCAATATTAATCCCTGAAGCAAGTGACTCACCATAAGAAGCCACACCGCCTGAGAGCTCTAGGTTTACGCCAAGTTTAATCGTATCGCTTGACCCTGAACCTGTAGTATTTCCTTTCGCTCCTGAACAACCGGCTAGTATTCCGGCTAATAACGTCGAAGCCATTACAACCTTTGTAAACTTTTTCACAATTGTCTCCCCCTGTGTCTGATTTTTCTGACATACAATAATAGTATCTTCCTTAAAAGAGCTATTAGTTTAGATACCAAAACAATAAATAGTATTTTAAAACTTTTATTCCAGTTTGTCTATGTTTATTTTCTCTATATTGTAACATTTCAGAAATTTTTTATATTTTTGTCACTATTTCATAAAATACACCTGTTGGAAGTATTTTAATATTATCTGAAGAAATCAATTTTCTTAAGGAGGAATAAAGTTGAAAGTACGGAAAGCGATTATTCCGGCGGCAGGATTAGGCACAAGGTTCTTACCTGCGACCAAAGCCCAACCTAAAGAGATGCTGCCGATTGTGGATAAACCGACATTACAATATATCATAGAAGAAGCCGTTGCCTCCGGGATCGACGAAATTTTAATTGTAACCGGAAGAAATAAAAAGTCAATTGAAGATCATTTTGATAAATCAGTGGAACTCGAGCTTGAATTGGAAGCGAAGGGTAAGCATGCTCTGTTAGAGGAAGTGCGCCAAATCTCGGATATGGTAAACATTCACTACATCCGCCAAAAGGAGCCGAAAGGACTTGGCCATGCCATTTATTGCGCTAAAAGCTTCATTGCTAACGAGCCCTTCGCAGTCCTGCTCGGCGACGACATCGTTCATGCCAAAAAGCCCTGTCTAATGCAAATGATCGAGGCGTATGAAAAATATAGGACCACTATCCTTGGCGTCCAGGAAGTAGCAATCCGGGATGTTGATAAATATGGAATCATCGAAGGTGAAAATATCGAAGACAGGATCTATAAAGTAAAGGGCATGGTCGAAAAACCTGCCATTCAAGAGGCTCCGTCTAACGTGGCTGTCCTCGGCAGGTACATCATCAGCCCCGCGATTTTTGATATTTTAGAGAACACCCAACCTGGCAAAGGCGGCGAAATCCAACTTACCGACGCCCTTAAAGAACTTGCGCAACAAGAGGAAGTATATGCCTATAACTTCGAAGGCCGCAGATACGACGTCGGCGACAAGCAAGGATTCCTGCAGGCAACCGTCGAATTTGCCCTAAGAAGAGACGATCTTCGCGATGAATTTCTCAAATACCTGCTCAAAATTACCGAGAGTGAGAAAGTCACTTTATAAGGGCTTATAAAAAGCGTAATGTTCTTTTAAGAAGAGGAACTTTACGCTTTTTTTATCAAGTTTCAATCATAGAAGAGGTGATTGTAAACAAGAAGGTCCGAGCGGTCTGTTCTTTATTTAACTTCCGCTACTGTTAGTTCTTCCTTCCGTTTTTTCCTCTTTTTATCCGCTCCAAGTACTTTTAAGGATAGGAATATCCCTGACCCGGTTAAGGAGATCATAGCCAGAGCTGCAAGGTCGACCAACCATTTAATATTAGTTGTTCCGATTCGTCCTTGGTGAAGACCTTTTATTATGCTCATGAACGAACGTGAGGAAGTACCGTCTCCACCTGGCCCGCCGCCAAATCCGCCAGGACCTTGAAGCTGTCCGTCTGAGTTACTTCCCATTTGGCTTTGGGTTTGACCGTTTGATCGGGTTTGACCGTTTGCGGGTGGCTGCCCGCTTGTCTGCCCTTGTGCCTGCCCCGTTGTTTGGCTTGAGCCTGTTGTCGTACCGCTTTGCGTTGCTGGCGCTTGATTCATTTGGCCTGATTGGAAATTACCCCTGCCCTCAACCTGTGACTGTCCGATCAACCACGGCTCGTTCATTAGCAAGCCGGTAATCGATTCCATTAGTATTAAGATTGAAGCTATTAAACCAATCCATAAGTGTGCCCTTCTCATTTTCTTCATTTTGAAATACTCCTTTAGCTCCACAGTATAGTTGCGCCCTCTAGACCATAGAAGTTTTTTATTTGATAAGCCCATTATTATGTGAGTTCCTTAACATTCCCTTAATAAATTTCAGATAAATTAAAAATGCATTTAAACAGCGGGCGAATAATTAATCTTTTTTTCATAAAAGACAACAAGAGCACCTTTATATATAAAGGCTAATAAAAAGTACAAATCACCCTTAAGCCTACGACCGCTTGGGTGATTTTCTTATTACCCCTATCTACACCTTGCCCGACTCCAAAAACTGTCATATGATAATATAAAAATTCATAAATTACATTCTTTTATAGAATCTGTCCATTCCACACGGACAATTGCGACTTGAGTGTCCATCAACGGTGACAGGCACCAAAAAGGGACACCAAAAAGGAGGACCTATATGAAATCCAACGGCATTTTTCATTCTGTTTGCCCCCTCGACTGTCCGGACCAATGCGGATTACTTCTTCATAAAGAGGACGGGAAAATTATCAAAATTGAGGGAGATCCGAATCATCCTGTGACAAAGGGACATATTTGTAACAAGGTTCGGAATATGACGGAACGAATTTATGATGAGAAGCGCTTAAAATACCCGTTGAAACGGACCGGGCCCAAAGGTGAAGGTACCTTCACACGAATCAGTTGGGAGGAAGCCATTCACACGATTACATCCCGTTGGAAGCAGCTTATTCAAACAGATGGACCTGAAAGTATCCTTCCTTATAGCTTCTATGGGAACATGGGCAGGCTGAGCGCCGAGGGAATGGACCGGCGGTTCTTTCATCGTTTGGGTGCTTCACAGCTCGACCGAACCATCTGCTCATCAGCAGGTTCCGTTGGGTATAAATATACGATGGGCGACAGCTTGGGAATGGACCCGGAAGAGACGATTCATTCGAAGCTACTCATTTTTTGGGGTATAAACGCCGTATGCACGAACATGCATCAAGTAGCGCTTGCTCAAAAAGCACGGAAACAAAACGGTGCCAAAATTATTGTCATCGATGTCCACAAAAATCAAACAGCTAGATTAGCAGATTGGTTTATCCCGATTTTACCGGGTACCGATAGCGCTCTTGCTTTAGGACTGATGCATATTTTATTTGCAGAAAACCTGGTCGACCAAGCTTTTTTACAACAATATACTGTCGGTCACGAAGAGCTGCGTGTGCATGTCTTACAGTACGACCCTGTCACTGTTTCCGGAATCACTGGTGTTCCTGTTGAAGATATCTACCAGCTTGCTCGGATGTATGGAAAAACGTCCCCTGCTTATATTCGTATCGGAAACGGGCCGCAGCATCACGATAATGGCGGCATGTGCATCCGCACCATTTCCTGCCTCCCGGCACTTACCGGACAATGGCAGGTGAAAGGCGGCGGTGCCATCAAAGGGAATTCAGCTTATTTAGCGATAAATTCAACAAACCTGCAGCGTCCTGATTTACTTCAAAATAAAAACACTCGTGTGATTAACATGAACGTACTTGGTGAGGCTCTCCTTGCATTGGAACCTCCGGTAAAATCACTCTTTGTTTACGGCACGAACCCTGCCGTTGTCGCTCCTGAAGGCAATAAAGTAAGAAAAGGGCTTGAGCGGGAGGATTTATTTACCATCGTCCATGATTTATTTTTAACAGAAACCGCAAAATACGCAGATATTGTTTTACCGGCGACCTCTTCCTTTGAAAACACGGATCTTTATACGTCCTACTGGCATCAATATGCCCAACTTCAACAGCCGGTAATGGAACCATATGGCGAGGCGAAATCAAATGTTGAAGTCTTCCGTTTGCTTGCAAAAGAGATGGGCTTTGATGATGCACCTTTACAAGAGACTGAAGCAGAAATGATTGCGCAAGCACTGGAAAACCCGCGTAATCAGTATTTAGAGGGAATTAATTTTGAAACATTGATACAACGGCAATACACGAAATCCACTATTAAACCGTTGTTCCCCGGTGTCCTTCCAACTCCGAGTGGAAAAATCGAATTGTATTCCCAGAAAATGCTGGAAGATGGGTATCCTCCATTACCTACGTATCTACCTTTAGTTGATGATGGAGATTTTCCATTTATGTTTGTTCCCGGTCCGACGCATAACTTCTTGAACTCTACTTTTTCAAACAATCAAAAACATGTGGCGCTGGAAAAAGAGCCTCGATTGCACATGAACCTAAAGGATGCGCTTGCAGCAGGGGTTGAAGATGGGGATCTAATCCGAGTTTGGAACCATCGCGGAGAATGCGAGCTGAAAGTGATCGTCGGAGAAAATGTCCTTCCCGGAGTGGTTGTGACTCAGGGACTTTGGGCGGATAACCACAATGCAAAGCAACTGATAAACTCACTGACCCCTGATCGAATTGCGGATATGGGAGGAGGTGCAACCTTTTTTTCAGGGCGTGTAGGTGTGGAAAAAGTATAGAACGATTGGGATGGGTCACTCTTTCAAATAAAATAGAGTCAGGATTTTTCCTTCTGACTCTATTTTAATAGTTTTTTACCGAGAAACTTTATTGTGTTTGGAAGACACTAAAAAACTGGTCTTTATCGGTCCCTCCAATAGTGAGCTTAACAATAGCGGATGTTTTTCTTAGTTCAAACTGACTTTCGCTTGCCGACTTTTCACCTTTTGGTCGACAGAATCTAACAAAGATCGTTGCTGGAACGATTAAAAAAAAGAGAATTGATGGCATCATCACTTTTCTTTCCCTCCACTGTCCTCTCCATAAAGACAAATTAGCACATTTGTCCACGAAGGGTGCCTGTCACCCCGATATTCCGTTGGGGTGAACTGCATGTATTTTTTGAATAATCGGCTGAAATAGTTTGCGTCCTTAAATCCTACTTGATTGGCAATTTCTTGGATGCTTAAATCAGTTGTTTCAAGATAGAACACTGCTTGGTCAATTTTAACTTTATTTAAATAATCCATTACACTGATGCCAGCCTCCTTTTTGAAGAGGTGGCTGAAATGAAATCGGCTTAAGTGACAATGATGGGCAATTTCTTCTAATAAAATGCTTTTTTGGTGGTTCTCTTTTATGTACCGAATGGCTCGCTTAATAATTGGTGAAAGATTGCTAGTCGTTGATTTTTCTACTTGTTCTGTTAACCATTCTGCATAATCACTAACTTTTTTAACAAATTTGTCGTAGCGGATAGTGTGATAGAGCTCTTGGATAAAGCTCCCATTACTTGTCATAATCGTTACTGGTTTTACCCCCATATCTAGAACCATCCGAGACATCATCATCAGTAAATCCATAACCTCAGACTTAAATAAATCTTCATTAAATTGATACGACTTGGCGACTATTTCCATAAAACTGATAATTTTTGTGACTACTCCTTCTTTATGCCCTATTCTAACAAGTGAAAGCAATTCAGCTTTTTCCCTTGTTAATGGATTTTTTAGAGTATCGTCTATATCCCGTTTCATATCTGTGTGAAAAATTAATTTATTGCCTTGAAAAAAACGCCCGGACATTGACTTTTTTGCTTCCTCAAATGAACGAAATAACAAATTGGGGTCGTCATAAAAACCTCCTATCCCAATTGATACACATATGCCGATATGATCAGACTCCCTTTGAATTTCTTCTGCCAGCAGGAGGATATCCCTTTTTCTGTCTGCGTAATTTACTTCTTTATATTCGAGTAAGAGAGCAAGGACTCCCTCTTCTGTCCAAGTCCACAAAAATGGGACGGATAATACTCCTCTTAGCTCATCCACGAGTTTTTTTCCAATATCGATTTTCCAATCCATTTGTTTCCCTGCGGCTAAGTCCGGATACCGATCCACAGAAACCAGCATCACTACCTCAGGCTGTATGTTCACACCGTATTTCTCCTGCAATTCTTCAAACGGTGCAACATGTACAAGAGTCCCTGATAATAGAAGCTGTGAAAAAGCTATTTGTGTAAGTTCCTGGATCATGAGTTTGCCCCCCATTTTTCAGATAAAGAGAAAACTCGCCGATTGGCAAGCCCCTAGGGGCGAAGACAGAGGCGTAGTTGCACTTTCCTATTAGCTAAAAAAGAAGCTCTTCTACACTTGATTACTGGTGTAAAAAAGCTTCCATTTATTCTTTACCATTCCAAATCACTAATTAATATTTCGACACTATTCAGAATTTTCCCTTCATGAATTTGATGGTAAATACTTTCAATATCAGGATAAAAATAGCGGTCCTCTGTTACGGTTGGAACTTGGATTCTAATTAGTTTGTAAACCTCATGGCTAGCAGGAGACGGTTTTAATGGTTGATGAAAATCCAAGGCCTGTACGGCTGACATTAATTCAATGGCTAAAATATACTCAAGCTTTTTGGAAATTTGATAAGCCTTCTTCGCCGCAGAATAAGCAAAACTTACAACATCCTCTTGATTCGCACATGTAGAAGTATTATCGACAGTCGCAGGGTGTGAAAGAATTTTGATTTCATTCAGCAGCCCCGCAGCAGTGTATTGTGGAATCATATAGCCACTATTTAACCCTGGATTAGCCACTAGGAAAGGAGGAAGTTCACTTACATGATGATTGACAAGCCGATCGATTCTTCGCTCTGAGATCTTTGCGAGATTAGCCATCGCTATGGCCATTGAATCTGCCTGAATCCCCACGAATGTTCCATCAAAATTTCCGCCCATCAAGGCTTCTCCATTGTCCTCAGTAAAAAGAATCGGATTATCACTTGATGAGTTGATTTCATTGGAAATCGTAATTTTTGCATCCTCCAGTACTTTTTTTACGGCACCATGGACCTGAGGAATACATCTAAGGCTTAATGCATCCTGTAATCGATAATCCTGATATTTTTCAACAATCTCACTGCCTCCGAGAATTTTTACAATGTTCCTGGCAGTCCGAGCTTGCTCCTCATGCCTTTTTACAGAATGGGTTCGCGGATCAAAAGCTTTTATTGTTCCCTTAAGGGCTTCTAAAGCAATTGCACCAGCAATATCAGCTGTTTTGGCCGCTTGAATTCCATCAAAAAGTGCTAAAGCGGCAAAAGCAGTGACGGAAGTAGTTCCGCTGGTAAGTGCCAGTCCTTCCTTACAGCCTAATGATAATGGCTGTAAACCTGCACGTTCTAAAGCAGCATTTCCTTTCAGAAGCTCACCATTGTACCAGGCTTTCCCTTCACCCATTAATAATAAGGCCATATGAGCTTCCGGAGCTAGATAACCAACTGACCCTTCTCCCGGCGCAAAAGGAATAATTTGCTGATTTAAAACTGACCTTATTAGTTCTAAAACCCCCAGTCTAACACCTGAAAAACCCTGTCCTAAATTAATGAGAATCAGCAGTTGGATGGCCCTAACCACTTCTTTATCCAGCGGTTCACCTACTGATACAGCATGGGAACGGATAATATTTTGTTGGAGTTTTTCAGCATCCATAGAAGAAATACTCTGACTTACATTACTCCCAAACCCGGTTGTAACCCCGTAAACAGCTCGTTCTTCGTCAAGGAATTTTTCAATGACTGCCCTTGATGCATTTACACGATCTCGATATTTTTGTGAAAATAAGACCTCGGCACCATATCTAGCTACAGCAATGATTTCATTCAAGGTAACATCTGTTTTTCCTAATTCCACTTTCTTTATATCTTTCGGATGACGATTTGTTTGTAAAAGTATCAATGTAATTTATTTCTCCTTTCATGATTAATTTCTAACCGAAACTGAGGATACACTCTCGTTTATCGGCTTTAAATCATCTAAATGCGGATCACTTGCTTCCGTTAATGAAAGAGATTTAGTTTCAGGAGCCCATGCAATCGATACAGCGGTACCGACTAATAGAATGATAGCCATCGCAAACATCGATGAAGTCATTCCAAAGGAATTCACAGTCACAGGTAATAAGAAAGTTCCGATGGCAGATCCTACACGGCTTATGGCTGTAACTAATCCAACTCCCGTACCGCGAATTTCGGTAGGGAAAAGTTCTGCTGGATAAACAAGGGTAAGATTCGAAGCTGCCGACATAACAAAAGTAAAGATAGCAAAAACCATGATGGCAAAACCATGTGAACTGGCTGGCAGAAGACTGAGGACAAATAAAGAAACGGTTAAAATAATGAAAGTATAAATGGTAAAACCACGGCGTGAAAGTTTCTCTGTACACCATAAACCGGCGATGGAACCAACAAGCAGGAAGATGTTTAAATACATATCAATCGAAAAGGTTTCTTTAAAACCCATTTTATCTAAGATGGTTGGAAGGAAAGTATAAATAGCGAAGTAGGGAACGACCTGGCAAACATAGAAAAGGCCGCCAAATGCTGTCCGTTTCCAAAGCTGTTTGTTGAAAAGATCCGCTAAGCGATAGTTTACATCCGTATTTTTTTCAGCATTATCCTCCATAACCGCATTTGGTCCAATATATTTCCTTACAATTTCTCTTGCTTCCTCTTTCCGGCCCATTTTCACAAGCCAACGAGGAGATTCTGGTGTTCCCAAACGCAGAATTAACACAATAAAAGCAGGAATCGCTCCACTAACCAGCATCCATCGCCATGAATCAGACCCTGACTTCTCGAGGTAATATCCCACTACGTTAGAAAGTACATAACCAACAGTCCATAGGACATTTAAGGATGACAGCAATAATCCCCGGTACTTTTTCGGAGCAAATTCCGCGAGTAAGGTTGAACCTACTGCATAATCTCCCCCTAATGCAAAGCCGATTAAAATCCTGAGGATAAACAGTGTTATTGGATCTTTTACAAAAAATTGCAGAGCGGATGCCACAGTAATAATTAAAAAATTAGTGAGGAAAATTTTCTGTCTGCCTATTTTATCGGAAAGGCCGCCGAGTAAAAGGCTTCCAAAGAATAATCCAATCAAAGCAGAGCTTCCGATTAAGCCCTCCCACATTGAATTTAGCTTCATTTGCGGACCTAAGAGGCTGAGGGCCATTCCAATGATACCGAGTGCGTAACCATCTGAAAAATTCGATCCAAACGTAAGTGCTGTAATTCTTAGGTGGAACTTATTAAGCGGTGCATCATCCATCTTATATTTTCTTTCGCTCAAAAAAATCTCCCCTTTACGATTTTTGATTATTCTGATATTTTTTTTCAAAAAAAATCACCAATCCTTTACATCCACGCCTCCATCCGATTTATTATTAGCGCTTACAATCCTTAAAGTAAATTATAAGGACTGATAAATAATATTACTCTAGACAATCTTTCGAAGTACTAGCACAATATTGCTATTGTTTCTTTCAATAACGTGGTAAAGGACTGAGGGATTGCCCCCTCAGCACAGTAACGAGGTAAAGAGGCACCTTCAGTCCTTGATTCTATTTTTTAGAGAAAATCCGGATATGTCATAACCGATTTTTCCTTTTGTAATAAACTTGCTAATTAACTCTCCGACTACACTTGAAAATTTGAATCCATGGCCTGAAAATCCCGTAGAAATAAAGACATGGGAAAACTCAGGATGTTGGTCGATGATAAAATGTTCATCCGGCGTCAACGTATACAGGCAGGTACTTCCCTTTAATAGAGGTCCGTTTGCAAGCGGCATAAATTTTTGTAAAAATGAACGGATGTCTTTTTCATCATCCAATCCATAAGGGCGAATTTCGTCATCAGGGTCAACTTGAAATCCACCATCGTGCCTCCCTATTTTTAGGCCGCTTTCATTAATACTAGGGAAACCATAATAATGAGAATCTATTAAATCAACTGTAAAAGCGGGGAATACATCTGAATCAAATAATTTCTGTTCACATTGAAACCATGAGACTGTTTTACGAACAGGTTGAAGAGGTAGATCCAGTCCTAAATCTTTTAGCAATTTGTTTGACCGGGCCCCCGCACTTATGACTATAAAATCTGTATGGTAAGAATCATGCGCTGTTTGAATGACCGCGCCACCGCCAGAATTGACTTCCAGCTTCTCAACCTTTGTGTAAGGAAGTAAGGTCATACCATTTGCTAAACCAAGATCACGAAAAGCCCGGATACATTGTTCACTAAATAAAACGCCTGAATTTGTCTCCAGGCAGCCGGCAAATCCTTCAGGGAAGGTTAATCCTGGCCATCGATAGCTCATTTCCTCACTAGATAATTCTTCTACTGGCAAAGAAAACTCCTTTGCACTTTGGAGCACTTCTTTAGTAAAAGCGGACCCCGGTGCACCCGCGGAGAGAACTCCAGTCCGCATAAATAATGGCATGTTTGACTCATTCTGCAATTCTCCCCATAATTGCTGTGCTCTTAATACAAGAGGAACATACTGTCTTCCTTCACCGTAAGCATGGCGAATGATTCTTGTAGCACCATGATGACTGCCACGATCATGCGGAGGATTATGACTATCCAGCAGCAAAGTTTTTATTCCCAGCTTTGACAAATAGTAGCCCGCAGCCATTCCCATCGAACCAGCACCTACTATGACAACTTCATAATGATTATTTATCATCTTTCACCCTCCGAATTTAAGTTATCCTGAATAACCTTGTTACAAATTCTTCGTTGCACAATTAAATTCCTTTTTAAAATTACATTTAATGCCGGCGAAATAGGCGACTGCCACTTCCTGCAAATAAACCAAGGCATCCTTTAAAAGGGTGCCTTGGTCTACAATAGTGTCCGTAACACGCGGACAAATCAGCGGTTTTGTCCATGAACGGTGCCTGTCACCATGTTTTTCAAACAAAGTTTTTCCGTACAATTGGATTAGTCAACAGCGGTAGCTGGCCATTTTTTAATAGTGGCTGTGGTTTTCCAAGGGCATAGCCCTGGCCCAAATGAACTCCAAGTTTCTTTAAAAATCGTAGTTCTGCTAAGGTTTCAATCCCTTCGGCGATGACCACAGTATCAGATTGTATTGCAAACTCTAACAGAAGCTCCACTAAATGCTGCTGCGACGGATTTTGCTCGATATCTCTGATGAGCGATTTATCAATCTTAATAAATTCAGGTTTTAAAGAAATAAGCGTTTTTAAACTGTTATATCCAGTCCCTGCATCATCCACTGCAATTCGAAATCCCTGTCTTCGATAATGCTCAATCATTTTTTTAAACAGATTATAGTCAATCACTGCCTCTTTTTCAGTAAGTTCTAAAACGACCTTTTCAGGAGAAAGATTATGAATAGCTAGCATTTCTAGCGTCTTACCGCTTAGATAAGCAGGATCAGCTAACACTTGGGGCTGTATGTTGAGGAACACCAATTGATCATTGTGACATGGTGAACTTTTTATTTGCTCAGAATACCTCTCTAGAGAAAGATTACGTAAAAACCGTTCCACCATTAAAACATTTTGACTTTTGCTAACATAGTCATAAAAGTTTTCTACGGTCGGGAATAGCTCTGTTTTTTGAGGGCGGTTTAGAATTTCAAACCCAACTGTATCACCGTCCCCGAGTGAAAGAATCGGCTGAAACACTGTATTTACTTTTTCAGCCTGCAATAGTTCTTTAAGCTCTTCTTTTCTTTTAAATTCTTGAAAAAGAAAATCCCTATTGGACCTCAAATATCCAAGATAATTTATATAGCTAATCATGGTGTTTAATTTCATAATACCACCTTTTGATTTTTGTTGAAGACTGTCGAATATCTTCTATAGTATAGAATTATTAATATGTAATCCGCTTTAAGTGTTTGTAAAGATTAAGTAAATCCACAACAAATAAAACCCGATTACCAAATGGTAATCGGGCTTTAGTATAGAGTTTCCTATATTTAGATAGCACCTATCAAGACCTGGAAAACGTTAAATAATTGCATTTAAAATCAAAGTCAACCCAAATGCCACGAACGAAAGGATCGTTTCCATAACCGTCCATGTTTTGAACGTTTCTTTTACCGTTAATCCTAAATATTCTTTTACTAACCAGAAACCTGCGTCATTTACATGTGAGAACATGAGAGAACCGGCTCCTGTAGCGATAACCAGTAATTCCAAGTTAACACCGCTCATATGGGCTACGACCGGAGAAACGATTCCGGCAGCTGTTGTTAGTGCAACTGTTGCGGAACCGGTAGCAATTCGGATTAAGCCCGCTACCAGGAAGGCAAGTACAATTGGTGATAAGGACATTTGCTCAGACATATGGGCAATGGCATTACCAACACCGCTTGCAATCAAAACTTGTTTAAATCCGCCGCCTGCACCAATGATAAGGATAATGGATGCCAATGGCATTAAGCATTCTTCTGTTAATTTTTTGATTAATGTTTTGTCCATTCCTTGGCGGTACCCTAAGAAGAAATAGGCTGCAAAACATGAGATTAATAGAGCGATTACCGGGCTCCCAATAAGCAATAAGAATTTTTCAATGAAGCCAGGTAAAGAAATATACGGTGCAATTAGAGTTAAAAGCATTAATAAAACAGGTAATAAGATGATGAAGAATGATACCCCGGTACTTGGTAATCCGCTTGATTTTGTTACTACTCGAATGAGTTCCGGTTCGCCAACAGGCGTAACCCGTTTATGAATCCATTTTGCAAAAATAGGTCCTGCAATGATCGCCGTTGGAAAAGCAATGATTAAAGAGTAAAGAAGTACATGTCCCAAGTTTGCATTATAAATGCCAATTGCTGTCATGGCACCGGGATGCGGAGGAACTAATCCATGGACAATCGATAATCCGGCAAGAACCGGAATCCCAATTAACAAGATATTTAGCTTAGTAGATTTGCGTATAGAAATAACTAATGGAAGCAAAATGACTAGACCAACCTCAAAAAACACGGGAAGCCCGATGATGAAACCGGAAAGCAGCATGGCCCAAGGTAGTTTCTTCACGCCGAACTTTTTGATAAAGAAATCGGCAACTTGCATGCCCGCTCCTGAGTCAGACATCATTTTTCCTAAAATCGTACCCAAAGCTAAGATCCCAATAAGATGTCCGAGGACAGCGCCCACTCCGGTTTCATAGGCACTGACGATTTTGTCCATCGGTACTCCGGCAAATACAGCTAAAAACAAACTAGCGACTGTTAAACTGATAAACGCGTGCCATTTCCACCATGATACTCCTAAAATAACGATGACAATGGCGATAACAGTTACTCCTAATAAATAAAAATTCATTTTCCCCACCCTCTCCTTAGAAACCGCTTACATCCCGGACAAAAAATAGGTTTATTGCATGGAATCGTTATAGGTCACAATATAGTTTTGTTTTCCTGTATCATAGTACCCTTCACTAAATTCCAATACATTTCCCGCTTCATCACTAGAACGGCGAATTCTTTTTAATATGGCTGTGTCTTTTTCTAAATTTAATATTTCACAAACATGATGAGGAGCAACTGCTACGGCAAACTCATCACGAAAGAATTCGAGCCGAATATTATTTTCTTCTAAAAAGCGGTACAAAGAACCGAGATTAACTTCTTCTAATTCCTCTTCACTTATGTCCAGCAAAATATAGTGTGTAAAGTGAATATAAGGTTCATTTTCTAAAAGGTAAATCCGTTCAATTTGAACACAATTTTCACCAAATAAAGAATAGAGTTCAGTGTCAATTGGCAATTTAGCCCTCTTAATACTCAGCACCTTTTTGGTAATGTGGTGGCCTTCCTCGACTAAAACTTCTGTAAATCGTTTTCCTTTTGAAAGTCTCGCAATCGAAACATTCGCAATGACCTTTGTGCCCTTACCGCTTTTCTTTTCAATATAGCCGTCTTGAGCCAGCTCTTTAATCGCATTACGGATCGTAATTTTACTCACATTAAATTCTTCTTCCAGCTGAGGCTCAGAGGGAATGTTTGTGTGAATCGGATAAACACCATGTAAAATACGATCCTTCAATATTTCTTTTATTTGTAAATACAATGGCCCCTTTTTTCGACTCACATTCATTCCCTATCCCTGCCTTTATCGCTTTATATCATCAATGGTGCCAGCCATGGCTGTTAAAATCTCAGCTTCCGTTGACATCGGGGTATCCCCTACAATCGTACATGCCAGCATACCCGCTGCTGCTGCAAATCCGACCGTTTTCTCCGGTGAAAATCCAGCCAGCTCACCATGCAAGATCCCGCTAGTATAAGCATCCCCAGCACCGATTCGATCATATACGGAAAAAGAAATATTTTCCGAGAAGCGAAACTCACCATCTTTAAAAATGTACCCCTGTAATGCATGAGTATTGTCACTGTTAATCGCCCGATGTGTTCCAGCCACAGTTTGTAGGTTAAATCTTTTTGCCACCTTAGGAATAAGGTCTTTCAGCTGTTCTCCCCTGGAGGTTTCCGCCGTCTCCATTCCTAAAATATACAGCGCGTCTTTTTCATTCATCATGACGATATCAGCCAATGCCAGCATGTCTTCATAATGTGGTTTCGCTTGGCTGTATCCTCCCTCCCATAAGGAAGGGCGGTAATTACAATCAAAACAAACCAATCCGCCATTTTCCTTTACCTTTTTCGCAAGTACCTTCATACTCTCACGAACACTATCCGTCATCGCAAGCGTAATTCCGCAAAAGTGGATGATATCTGCTTGTTCAGCAACCAAATCCAGATCATAATCAGAGAGTGAAGCTGTATTAAAGCTGCTTTCCAGGCGATTGGTATAAGTCACACGGCTGGCACGCTGTCCAAAGCCATTTTCTAAAAAATACAATCCCAAATATTTGCCGCCTCTAGAGATGAATCTGCGGTCGATGCCCAATCGCTGCAAGAAAGCAATCGCCGCATCACCTAAAGCGTTGTTCGGTAATTTTGTAACCAAAAATCCATCATAGCCAAGCTTGGTCATCGCAGAAGCAACGTTTACTCCCGTGCCTGAAAAAGAGTATTGTAATGTGTTAGCCTGAGTCAGTAATTCGTATCCCGGCACCTGCAAACGCATCATCACTTCTCCGAAAGCAACGATCTGTTTAGGCATATTTTTCAACCAAATTTTTAGTAATTGCTAATAATCTCCTTACGTCTTCCGGATTTGTTTTCCCGGTTTCTTTATTAATAATTGAAGAATAAACGTGAGGAATAATTTTAGGCACTTTTGCTTCCAAGGCAATTTCTAAAATCTTTTCAAAATTTTCTAAATCAATACCTCCGGTAGGCTCTAATGCAAACCCTTCTTCACCACAAGCCTTAGCTACTGCACGAAATTCCTCTTCATGCTTTAGCCCTTTCATCGGGAAGTATTTTAAGGCATTTCCGCCCATATCTCGAACCAATGAGATTGCCGCTTTGATTGGAACAATGGCCGCTTCACCGGCTCCTGCACTTATAGGACCAGTAGAAATATTGACATAACCTACTTTACCTGTTGGCGATACAAGAGAATTAATCCAGCTATCCGTTTCAGCTAAATTGGCACGTGTCGCTCCTACTGCAGGGAATACTTGATTGATATGACTTCCCGGATAATATTTTGCGATCTCTGCCACCACGGCTGCCTGTTTATTATCACCGGCACCAAGCCCAATCGAAACCGCTTCATCGATCGCTACCCCGTATTCCTTCATCGCAGCAACAGCAGCCTCAACAGTAGGATAATCCTTTGAAAGCACTCCTACTAATACATGTCCTTCCGCAGCTTCAAAAACCTCGACTGCATTTTCAATGCTATTAGCTAGAACATTCAATGCGACACGGTTGTGATAAAATCGTTTTTCAATGTTTGTCATTCTTCGCTTCCTCCTAATATCGCTCTTAATTGGGCTTCAATCACGTAGATGTCATCGCCTTGCAATGGCCGTGGATCAATATCGAAAAAGCCCTGGCGGATTCCGTAATCACGTGTATAAATCGCAATATCACCATTCTTCAGCTTGTCATTGACTTCCTTCGCTGTTGTTTTCGTAACAGCAGGATTGATTTGAATACGGGCTCTAAAAATAGCACGTCCAGCTTCATCCTGGACAATCGTTACTTTTACTCCGTCGATAGACTCCAGTGATTTGAGAACTTGTAAGCTAGCTTTTTCATTTTCACTATTGTCCGTTTTGACAAAATACTCATCCAACGCCTGCAACAGTCCAAAGGTTGTTTCTTTACCGACCTTCATGCTTCGGCCGATACAGTGCAATTGCACCTTTAGCCAATCGATATATTTTTCTTTCCCTGCTACAATTCCAGACGTAGGGCCTTCAATCGCTTTTGATCCGCTGTAAATCGCTAAATCGGAAGCTTGTACATATTTTTGCAAATCCTCTTCAGCAGCTGCATCGACAATCAAAGGAACGTTATTCGCTTGAGCCACTTCCCAAGCTTCTTCAACGGAAATCATATTTTTTTGAACCGTGTGATGTGATTTTACGAATAAAATTGCTGCTGTATTTTCATTAATGGCGTCGGCAATATGTTCCGCTTTCCCTTCATTTGCATAGCCGACTTCCACTAGTTTCCCGCCACCGAGAAAAACCATTGTTTCAACTGGAGCCCCGTATTGCACGTTATGGCCCTTCAGCATAATGATTTCATTTTTTTGAATGGGTTCTTGATGAAGTCTTTCACTTTTTCGACGGTTTCCTTCTGTCACAATCGCCGCTACAGAAAGAGCTATGCCGCTTGATGCCGAGTTGACAACAACTGCTGCTTCCGATTGAAGCAACCCGGCAATATGCTGCCCTGCTTTATCGACTAAATCGGATATTTCAACGTAATTTTGCCCGCCAATTTTCATCGCTTCCATTACGGTGTCTGTTGGGGCCGATACGCCTAATATACTCATCCGGCCACTGGCATTGATGACCCTTTTCAAACCGTATTTAGCATTCAATGTATTCTCCATTTATCACCACTCCTTTTACGACGATCCTTTGATCCGCTTTTCGCTCTTCTCCTTCAGAATCCAGTAACGAGATTTCTTCATCCTCAATGGAAAATAATGTGAGGTTTGCGATATCTCCTGCTAAAATCCTCCCTAGAGCTGGTTTTTTTAACCACTCTGCAGCATGAACGGTAACAGCATCAATAACCTCTTTTAGGGAATATCCCAAATACAAAAATTTAGATAAAACATTTGCCATACTATAAACCGGACCGTTCAACCGATTTTTCCGGTAAATATCCGTACTGATCGTATCGAAGTGGATACCATGCTTTTTCGCTTGCTCTGCCGTTGTGAAAGAGAAGCTGGCATTGCCATGGCCAACATCTAAATGAACCCCTCTTTTGATTGCATCCAGGAACTTAGGGAGAGGCTTTCCCGTTTCATCAAATAAATTATTGGCTTTTCCATTTAAGTAATGGGTAATAATATCGTTGTTTTCAAGTAAATCCAGGACGTCATTAATATCAGGCGGACCTGAACCGATATGGACCATCAGCGGCAAATCGGTATCCTCAGAAAACTTCCGAGCTATTTTTAAAGGTTCAACCCCATTTGGTCCCACCACACTTTTGCTAATCCTAGCTTTCAATCCCACGATAAAATCCTTGTGTTCAGTAATAGTCCTTTTTAATGACTCTTTATCAAGCCAAGAAAGGTCGGTTAACTCATCGATTCGCTTCAGGCCAATTCGAGATATATTTAAAAAGGCGAACACATTGGTTTTCGAGTTTTTACAGCTGCTAACCAAGTCAGGTAAGCGATCAGCGCCGGTACTGCCGGCATCAATTATCGTGGTTACTCCTGTTTTATAACCGATCTCATCCACATCGTCCCCATAGGGGTCAAATTCCCTAAAGGCATGTACATGCATATCAATCCAGCCACTGGAAACAAATACTTTGTGCTTATAGTCGACTATTTTCTCGCCAGCCCCCATTCCAGCAGGGATAATGTCTACAATTTTTCTATTTTCTACTATGATATCTACAGAATTTCCATCTACCGTTTTTACATTCTGTAATACGAAACGATCTGTCATTTCCCTCATCCTTTTCGGTAAACCTTAAAAATTCGGTACTTGTATCCGTTTACATCTACTTCTTTGATTTTTCTTACAAGAATAGATTAGCACTAATTTTCGTTTAGGTCAATATAACGTTATAATGTTTATAAATATTTTTGTGAACTTCTTCTATATGACCTCTTCTGTTTAATGGTTAATTGTTTACTCATTTAAAATAGAAGGAAATAGATAATGACCTATATTTACTTCTCCTGTTAAAATTAGTATATGTGACCCATATCCATTGAAAGGTAGTAGATAAAACAGTGAGCATATCTCGAAAAAAAGGACCTTTATATTTGCAGGTGAAAAATATTTTGAAGGACAGGATTTTATACGGCGAGTATCGAGTTGGGACGAATATCCCTTCTGAGCCACTTTTGGAAAGAGAGTTCAATGTGAGCAAAATTACGGTCCGAAATGCGATTAAAGAACTTGTCCAAGAAGGATTTCTCGAAGCGAGGAGTGGTATAGGAACGAAAGTAATCCGAAATACCGTTGCATCAAAACTTTATAAAGGAAAACGTTTTACGGAAGTACTGGTGGAAGAGGGCCGTAAAATTAAAAAGCAAAGATTACATGCAGAAATAGTAGACAATGATGAAGGCACCGAGCCATTTCGATTATTTGGCGAGAAGAGTCTCCGAATCGAACGGCTTTATTACCTTGATGATGTTCCCTATATCTATTACACGCATTATTTACCAATGCGAATGGCAGGCACTGAACCTCTAGCGTTAGACTTCCATTCCCTCTATGATTTTATTGAAGAACAAGGCATTTCCTTAGAAAAATTTCGAGATGAATTTGTTGTTTCCCTCGCCCCTTCCCATGTAGAGGATAAATTGCATGTAAAAAAAGGTACGCACCTATTAAAAAGATCGCGTTATTCCTATGATGAAAGGGAAGGAGCAGTTGAGTTTAGTGAAGGATACTTTAAAACCGAAATGCAGCAGTATGTTGTGAATTATGATTTGTAAGGTAGCAGGTTGTATTTTATGAAATGTAGAAAGGCAACGCCAGGTATGGGGGCGTTGCCTTTCTTTTTTAGCTCTCCAAAATCTTTGTCCTCCGTACACGGACAAATTCCCAATTTGTCCACGAACGGTGCCTGTCACCAAATTAAGCCTTCTCCTCCAGCATCAGTTCCAATATCAATTGATCCGTTTGCAACGTGCCTTGATTGCCAAGCTTGCAGAAGCTTTCAATGCTTTTTTCAACATTATTATGAATAAATCCATCCGTGGATTGGATTTTTTTATTATTCATTGCTAAAAGTGCTGATTGGACGGCAACATTTGAACAAGTAGACACCTTCATTGCACAGCCTGCCTTTGCACCATCACAGATCATACCGGTCACATTTCCGATCGTATTTTGTACCGCCGCTTCCACTTCGGTAAGTCCCCCACCTAAAAGAAATGCAATCGCACCGCTTGCTCCCATGCCTGCAGCAGTTACGCCACAAAGAGCTGAAAGCCTTCCGAATTTCGATTTAATGTGAATGGTAAGTAAGTGACTAAGTGCTACGGCACGAATCATAACATCCTGCTTCACATTTAATTTTTCTGCAACTGCCACGACAGGTAAAGTGACCGCTATTCCTTGATTCCCGCTTCCCGTGTTGGCCATTACGGGAAGTATGGAACCGGCCATTCTTGCATCAGAACCTGCTGCGGCAAGAGACATTGCCCTTGTAGCCAAATCATCGGACAAAAATCCTTTTTCAACATTTTCCTTAATCGTTTTCCCCACACTTAATCCGTAGGAATTGGCTAATCCCTCTAAACCGATTGCTTTGTTTAATTCAATGCTTTTTTTGACCAGATAAAGTAGTTCAGGATCAACAGTCGTGATGAATTCAAAGATTTCTGCAATAGTAAGGCCAGATAATGAGTCAGGATCAGATAAAATCCCGATATGCTCGCATCCACCATGATAAATTGCCTTTCCATTTACTTCAATCAGCGTAATATTACTATGATTATCGGCGATGACTACCTTAACTGTGTCCTTCTCCGCTTTTACGATGATTTCAATATAAAGCTTTTTCGCTGTTTCAGCGATTGATACCGTTATCATTTCTGTTTGAATCAATTGATTTGCTTGGATTTCATCATCAGACGTTAAGTCCTTAAGGACCTCAAGCTTTTTATCCGGATTTCCAGCAACAAATCCAATTGCTGCCGCAAAATCGATTCCTGTTGAATTCATCCCTGGAATCCCTACAGCCTTAGCATTTTTTAAAATATTTCCACTTACTTTAACTTGAATTTCAACAACAGGGCTTTTAAGGTATTTTTTTGCTGTTGCAGAAGCTAATGCGATCGCAACCGGCTCAGTACACCCCAATGCAACAACCAATTCTTGTTCTAATATATTGAAAATTTTTTGTTGGTCCATTCAGCATCCACCTTTAATTCATGATGAAAAAACATTATCAATCAATTTTTGTTAAATCGGAACTTACCATTTTATTATATTGTTCAATTAAACTATAAAGCTATCCTCATAATATGGGAATTTACAAACATCACCCAGTTCCCCACCTATGTCCGCCACACACGGACAAATAGCCAATTTGTCCACGAACGGTGCCTGTCACCGAAAAAAACATGCCCTCTTCCAATGAAGAGGACATGCTTAGTTTCTACCAATTAGTTTAATTCCTTGCCCGGGCTTGATGAACGAAAGCAATGGTATATCTTCCGGGATGATCTTTCCAATCACGTTTACCCGTTCATCTGCAGGAAGATTATTCAATGTGATTTGCACTTCACCTCGATAACGGCCGTACCGATCGTTATCCATTGTAATTGTTCCTTTAGGACGCGCAGCCGTATTCTGAGGGAGCACACGCTCGGAGCTTCTGGTATCCATTAACCTTAATACGTCACGGGCAAAATCAGGTCTTAAGCGGTATTCTCCACTTTGAGAACCTTCCACACGGATCGAAATAGCGTTAAGACGGTCAACATTCACAAGCCTTTCCAAAAGACTTTCACTAAACGCAGGATCACCGATGTACACATCCTCTACGCCGGCATGAAACAATTCAAGCGCAGCAACAAATGGATCCATTTCCCGATGTTTTTCAAGCGTTGGCAAGCCTTCAAAAAGCGGACCGCGTTTTTCTCCATCTCCAGGTATATAGGCGCTAATGGGAATCTGCAGCTGTTTGAATAATGCATTCTGCCGATTGAAAAACTCCTCAGCGAGTCCCGTTTCCCGCCGCGGATAAAAATTATGCCAGGCAATTAACTGATCGGCACACAGTCCGCCGGTAAGTAACGCAGTTACATCTTCCTCAAACAAGATGCTCGCATTGAGGGCAATTTTATATTCCTTCGCCAGCCAAATAATCGTTTCATGATCGAAAAAGTCATCTAAACGAAGTCCAACCACTCCAAGAGATTTTAAATCTATCAAACTCTCAATTCCTAAGTGGGAAGGGGTACGACTGGACACATCCGCATACACATCAATTCCAACCTCTTTTGCTTTTTGAAGAAGCAATCTGGCCCTGCCTGCTAAATCTCCCGACTCTTCAGGAATGTGAAGCGAGGTAAAAGCCCGCTTCACACCATATTTGCTTGCTAGAGCTAGTCGTTCCTCCGCAAGCGGATCATTAAGATAAAAGGAAATCCCAATCAATCAAATTCACCGGCCATCTCATCCTTGAAACCGAATAGGTAGGTAAAGACAAATCCGGCAGCATAGGCAATTAAAACACCAACTAAATATAATAGAACTTTACCGGTGATAACGAGGAAGGCAAGCGGCAGGCCTGAAACTCCCACAGCCAGTGTTGATACATGAAAGGCTGCTTCAAAAGCTCCTCCTACTCCGGCACCTAAGCAAGCAGTTAAAAATGGGCGGCCTAAAGGCAACGTAACACCGAAGATCAACGGTTCGCCAATGCCGAGAATACCGGAAGGTAAGGCACCGCCAACAGCCCGTTTTAAGCGTGTCTTTTTCGTTTTAAAATAAATCGCAAACGCTGCACCCACTTGACCTGCACCGCCCATTGCCAAAATTGGAAGCAGAGGATCATTTCCAAGCTTATTTATCAGTTCAAGATGGATCGGTGTTAAACCCTGATGTAAACCGGTAACAACTAACGGCAGGAAGGTCGCCCCAAGCACAAATCCGGCGACAACACCGCCGTAGTTCAGTACAGATGTTAATCCTTTTGTAATTGCATCTGAAATAAAACCGCCGATTGGCATGAAGACAAGATAAGTAATAATTCCAGTAATCAATAATGCAATAGTCGGCGTTAAAATAATATCAAGTGATTGCGGCACATAACGGCGTACGCGTTTTTCAACAATCGCAATAAAAATAGCTGCAAGCAGAACCCCAATGAGGCCGCCGCGTCCGGGAAGTAATGCAGCACCAAAAAGCTTAATTCCGGCTACTGCAGGGTTAAGTATTAAAATTCCAGCCAGCCCCCCAAGTGCCGGTGAACCCCCGAATTCTTTTGCAGCATTAATACCAACTAAGATTCCGAGATAACTAAATAGTCCTCCACCGATAACGGTTAAAATCATCGCAAGCTGTGAAGTAGCAGCAAGCCAGCCTGCTTGAATAATGGCTTTCGAAATACCGGTAATTAACCCGGATGCCACTAGCGCCGGTATCAACGGAATGAAGATACTAGAAATTTTTCGCAAGAAGAGCTTGAACGGAGTGGCATTTTTTTGATTTAACTCCGCTTTTTTGCTCGCTGCCCGATTCTTCAAATTAATTTCGTTCGAATCATCGATGATTTTCCCAAACTCCTCTGTTACTTTATTTACCTTTCCCGGACCTAATATGATCTGCAGCGTCTCTTCCTCTACAAGTCCTAAAACCCCGTCCATTTTCTTAATCGAGGCTTTATTGACAATGGATTGATCAATCACGGTAACCCGAAGTCTTGTCATGCAATGTGTATAGTCAGCGATATTTGCCGGCCCTCCCAATTGCTCAAGAATCTTTTCCGCTAAAATTTTATTTTCTCCAGCCATCTCTTTTTCCCCCATTCCGATTGTTTTTATCTAATAAAAAAATAATTGCACTTTCCTGTTTGGATGTCTTTTTTGCACCACCCCCAATAGGCAGGAAACTATTTACCTTCTTTTAAAAATCGGATCGCTTCTCTTGTTTTATCAATATAATCAACCGTTTCACTGTACTGCTCTGTTGCCATTGATAAAAATAAAATATCAATCAAATAGAGCTGCGCAAGCCGTGATGATGTAGCTGCACTGCGAAAAGGCGCTTCCGCTGAGTAGGAAGTATACAGCTTAATATCCGCCAGGGCTGATACCGATGAAAGACCATATTTCGTTAAACTAATCGTTTTGACCCCACGTTCTTTTGCAAGTGTTATGACTTGAATAACCTCTTGCGTTTCTCCTGAATGAGAAATACAAAAAACGACATCATCTTCTTTGGCGTTGGCAATCAAGGTGGCAACGAGATGTGTGTCAGTAAAAGCTGTTGCCCCTTTATTGATCCGGATTAATTTTTGCTGTGCATCCTGCGCAATAATATTGGAGGCACCGATGCCAAAAAAGTGGACATTGCCAGCTTTTAGCAGTGTTTGAACCGCGCGTTCCAATTCCTCATAATTAATGATTTCTTCAGAATCCCTTAGGCTTTGAATACTATTACTTGTTGTCTTTTGAACAATGGTGAAAAAGGATTCACCCGGTTCGATATCGCGATAGCCTTGTTCCACAGGCTTAACCAAGTCGCCTGCAATTCTTACTTTTAAATCCTGAAAGCCATTTATCCCCAGCGATTTACAAAGCCTGATGACAGCTGCTCCGCTTGTATTGGCTTGAACCCCCAAATCACTCACGGTACTATTGACAACTGTTTGGGGATTTTCAAGAATATACTCGGCAATTTTCCGCTCGGATGCCGGAAGCTGTTCAAGCATATTTTGAATCATTTTTAGTCCGCCTGTTGCCACAACACATAACCACCTTATCTTCCGTTAACTTTTAGCATGACCAATCGCCATACGAACAGATCCGTTCGCTTTGGCCAATAATTCCACCGCTGCTTGTTTCGTAACAGCTGCTTTAATCATCACAATCGCTGTTTTCGCTTGAAGATCCGCTTCTTCAAGTGCCTCTAACGCAGTTTCATAGGAAGCTCCGGTAATTTTACAAATGATTGAAATGGCGCGCTCCTTCAATTTTTTGTTACTGACATGCACATCGACCATCAGATTTTCGTATGCTTTTCCCATTAAAACCATCGAAGAGGTAGAAATCATATTTAAAATCATCTTATGGGCAGTTGCCGCCTTTAAACGCGTTGACCCCGTCAGAACCTCAGGCCCGACAACCACTTCGATACTGTGGTCGGCTTCTTTACTAATGGCTGCATTTTTGTTACATGACAGCGCAATCGTTTTAGCCCCAATGCTGCGGGCATATTTTAACGCACCGATGACATAGGGAGTACGCCCGCTTGCCGCAATTCCAATGACTGTATCATTTTCCGTAAGGCCGATATCCTTTAAATCACTTTCCCCAAGACCCGGCTGATCTTCTGCTCCCTCTATGGCTTTAACAAATGCTCGTTCGCCTCCGGCCATAATACCTTGAACCATTTGCGGGTCGGTACTAAAGGTAGGCGGGCATTCAACAGCATCTAAAACTCCAAGGCGGCCGCTTGTTCCAGCGCCGATATACACAAGTCGCCCTCCGTTGCGAAAAGAATCAAAAGTAAATTTTACAGCTACCTCTACATCAGGAAGAACTTCCTGTACAGCAAGTGCCACCTTTTGATCCTCCTCATTCATGATTCGCAAGATTTCCATTGGCCCTAAATGATCAATATTCATTGAACGTTCATTCCGTAATTCCGTTGTTAGTATTGCAAGATTTTCTCCCATAGTTTCTATTTCCTCCAGTTGGTAATTTCTAAGGTGTCGAAAGCGTTTTCCTGTTATCATTATTATAGGTTTTTTAAAATATTAATTCAATATTTTTATTAAAATAATGAAATTATATTTTAAAAGTATTTCACAAAAGCAAAAATGTGCGAATGGCTCTTCCCACTCCATCTTCATTATTTGTACAAGTGACAGCATTAGCAGCAAGCTTAACCTCGTCCGGTGCGTTCCCCATCGCGATACCCAGTCCGGCCGTCTTGAGCATTAACATATCATTATAGTTGTCACCGATAGCGGCTGTTTCAGAAAGAGGTATTCCAAGATGGCTAACCAATTTTACGAGTGCAGCTGCTTTCGTAATTCCCGCAGGGGAAATCTCTAAATTGCGATAGTTAAGGCTGCTGCTGATCTCGAATCCCTTGAACGTATGAGTAATACTGGTTGAAAAATCACGTAACGAGCCGCTTTCGTGAAATACCGCCATTTTCGTTATCGCAGGCTTATGCTCGCGAATATAAGCAGGAAAATTTTCAATCAGCTTTACATCGCATTGTTTCCGATAGGCTTCACAAGCCTCAAGCCTCCCTCCTGATTTCGCCAAGGCAGGGATATTATTCTCAATCCAGCGTTGATTCCATCTGCCTTCCTCAGGAATTAATAACGTATCACCCTCATATACATGCGCATAAATCCCCTCTGATTGACAAGCATCTAAAAAGGACAGCACCTCATCATTCTGAAATGTAAATTGTTCAAGCACCATTCCTTGTTCATCAAGCAGGACGGCCCCATTATAGGCAATAATCGGTTCTTCTTTTAAACCGATGGTTTCCGCAATCCATTTTGTCGATAACGGAGAACGCCCGCTGCAAATGACCACTCTCCCGCCTTTTGAACGAAACTCATGAATGGCTTTAATAGCGTCAGGAGCAATCTCCTTTTCCTCATTAAATAGCGTGCCATCTAAATCTGTTGCTAATAAAGAATAGTTCATATGCGTACCTCTTCGTAATGTTTTTTTAGAATTATTATATTTTTTTAAAAATTTTATTTCAATTCCCTTAAAAAAATGCTAAAAGCAGTGAGATTTTCAAAATCCACGACTTTTAGCATTTGTTAGAATTCAATTGTCTTATTACCCTAACCTGTGTCCAAACCCAAATAATACGTCCCAGGTTGGATTAAAAATAGTAACCGGAAGCCGGCCGATAGGGTTACTCTGACCGACAGCTTAGAAGGCTGTTGCTCTATTCTACAGAGCTAAAGACTATCTTATTTATGGAGGAGAAGGAGAGATTTAAACCCTCGCGCCGCTTTAGCGACCAACACCCTTAACAGGGGTGCATTTTCAGCCCTCCTTTTCTTTTTCTCAAATTATTAAGCTTTAATTTCCGTTGCTAGATTTATAGGTTCTTCTTTTGGTTTTCCGCCAATAGTCAACGCGGTAACAGCTGCTATAACTAAAGCCGCAATCATCATGATGAAAGAGGAATTGAATGAGCCGCTTTTTTCGATCATGTAACCCATCAAGAATGGAGAGATGAAACCAGCAATAGATCCAAAACAATTAACTGTCGCTGAACCGGATGCCATAATTTTTGCGGGAAGAGTATCAACAACCAGGCCCCAAAACCCACCTTGAGCCATGAACATAAAGAATGCTGCAAGGCATTGATAAACGATGACCATAGTTAAAGAGGAAGCTTGAAACATTAAAAATAAAGCTAAACCACCAGTTAGTGCGTTAGGGATAAACACCCATTTTCTATTTCCTTTTACTCTGTCTGATAAATAACCACCAAAAACGATTGCTACTGTACCAACTAAATATGGTAATGCACTATAGATACCCGTGTTCATAAGAGAAAGACCTTTTTCTTTAATCAGATAAGAAGGAAGCCAAGATGTAAAGCCCCAGAAAGTAATATCAAAGAAGAACCAAATGAGCGACATTTGCCATAAAATCGGTTTTGTTAAGAGTTGTCTAAAAGATACATCCGATTTCTTTTTGGCTGGAGAATTTTCTTCTAAGTCTTCATCTAATTCTGCAAGTTCTTCTCTGGTTATTTTCGGATGATCTTTTGGATTATCTTTTAACTTTAACCAAATGTAAATTCCGACGAAAAGACCTGGAATTCCCATTACGATAAAGACTGCACGCCAGCCAAATAATCCTATGATCGCTGCTGCTACAACAGCCGCTAAAGCCGGACCCAAAGTGTTTACTGTTGATTGAATCCCTGTTGCTGTACCGCGTTGCTTACTAGGGAAATACGTAGCAATTCCTTTGTATGATGCACCTGGTAAACACGATTCACCTAAACCGAAAACAAAACGAGCAATTAACAAAAGAGGAAAAGTGAAAATAAATCCCGTTATAGACGTAAAAACGGACCACCATAAAATGGCAATACTCATGACACGACGGAAACCAAATTTATCTGTTAACATTCCGCCTGGAATCTGGAACAATGCGTAACCGGCAAAGAATATACTTAAAAGTAATCCTTGAGCTGTTGCATTTAAGTTAAAATCTTTCCCGATAAATGGCAATGCAATGGTGATAACCATTCGATCCAGGAATGAAAATAACCAACATAACCATAATACTAATAAAACTGAATACCGAACTTTCCATTTTTTCTTTGGCTTTGCTAGCGATTGATCATTCATTGAATTTACCTCCTTGAGTATTTTTAGTTGATATACACCTTTCAATAAAAGCGCTCTCATTTCTGGGAATAGTCACAAATTACTTACTTAAAATACTAATTCACCTAAGAAAACCTTCCAAAGGATTTAAAATAAATTTCTGACTATTCTGTAATTCAGATTATATAAAATCATTTGTATATTTTGCTGAATTAATAACGAAATGTGTTTATTTGCGGATGAAGCGCTTTCATACAGAGACGAATAGCATCTAATTTGAATTAGAAGTTGGAGAATGATATAAATAACCTTTTTATTACTTCCTTTTCTGCCTACTCATATTTAATGCAAATTAAATTTAATAGAAATAACTAAGGGAGTCCAATAAATTGGGGTAGAAGAAATTTGAATTTACTTAAATAAATATTTTACATCTCGGATTCAGATAAATTAAGGCAATAAAAAACTGACGTAAATTAAACGCCAGTTAATTAAAGATAAACCCTCTTTAATTTTATTCACATCCACAATCATTCCATATACAAAAGTAGAATGATGGGATTTGGTTAAAAACCTAAGTGTTTGCGAACGGTTTTTATATAAGAACGGCTAACTGGAACTTTAGATCCATCACAAAAAATGATATTATAGGTACCGTTAAACCATTGCTCTATTTCATTAACATATTCAAGGTTTATAATATTTCCACGATGTACTCTTAGGAAAGAGAAATTTTCTAATTTTTGTTCTATCTCATATAGGAGGGTATCAATTACGAACTTATCATTTAGTGTTTTTACAAATACTTGGCGATTTTCTGTCCCAATATACATAATGTTATTAATATCCACCAATATAATTCGTTCATCTTTGACTACCGCAAGCTTATTTATTTTCATGCTCGGCTTTATTTCTTTTATACTCTGTGATTGGACATCTTCTTTTTTTAATTGATTCCACTTTACTATTTTTTCTATTGTTTGTTCAATTCTTTTTTCATCAAATGGCTTTAAAATATAATCTACTGCATCAAGCCCAAAAGCTTGTACAGCATACTTGTCGAAAGCGGTTACAAAAACAACAAAAGGTGGCTTTTTTAATGTACGAAGTTGTTTAGCTAATTCAATTCCGTTTCCTTTAGCCAAATGAATGTCTAAAAATACAACTTCGGGCTCTAATTGATGAATCTCCCAAATGGCTGTTTGTATCTCATCTGCTTCACCTACTACCTCTAATTTATTACTTTGACAAAGTAAATCGTTGAGGTCCTCTCTAGCAAATATCTCATCTTCAACCAAGTAAGCTCTGATCACACACTTTTCCTACCTTTCAAAGTGTAGCGGAACCACAATCGTAATGATCGTTCCTTTATTAAACTGACTTTTTAAAGAAAAAGAAGCTTCTGAACCAAAAACTAATGATAGCCTCTCCCTAATATTTTGTATCGCTATCCCAATCCCTTTATTTGATGGGATTCCTATGTGTTTCAGTCTTTTGCTAGGAATTCCAATACCATTATCTTTAACTTCAATTTTCAAGAAACTTTCTTCTTTGTTTACAGTAATTTCAACAGTTTCTTTTTTACACCTTTCTGAAAATCCATGAACAATTGCGTTTTCAACAAGAGGTTGAATGGTAAAGGGCGGGATTAATGCCTTTTCAAGACTGGAATGTATAGATGTTTTAAGGGTAAATCGTTCGGGAAAACGGGCTTGTTCTAAAGAGAAATAAGCCATTACACTATCCATTTCCTTCTCAATAGGTATTAAAGTCTGGCTTGTCGCACTCGTATTATTACGAAGAAAAGTACTTAATTGAATAAGAAGTTTCCTAGCATACAAAGGATCTCTTTTACAAAGAGCGACAATAACATTAATGGAATTAAAAAGAAAATGAGGATGAATTTGAGCTTGCAATGCTTTTATTTTTGCATTCTGAAGTAATTCCTTATGACGTTCAGCCTCCGCTATTTCTAACTGTGTGGAAAACAACATGATTAACCCTTCAGCTAATTCCTGTTCCGCTTCATTAAGTTTATAAGGTCTTGTATAATACATTTTCAAAGTACCAATAGGCTTTTCTCGAACAAATAATGGAACAATAATGACTGCTTTCAATGGACGCTCGGTATTTATAGTTTTATACTTGCTAATAGATTTTAAAGTAAATATTTCCCCTGTTTGAATTACTTGTTTCATGGCATATTGATCATTTTCCTGCAGTAAGTGATCATATTTCTTCCCATTTCCTACATGAGTTAAAACGTCATTTAAATCGGTAATGGCTACAGAATCTGCATTTGTATGAGTACATAGTATATGTGCTACTTTTTCGCAAGAGTGCTCATTTAAACCTTGACGAAAAAATGGCAATGTTTTATTTGCGATAAATAATGCCTTTTGGGTCTGAATCGCTTTTGCTTTATCTTCTTCACGTAAGACACTATTAAAGATTAACGCACAGATCCAAATTCCAATACCATTTACAATGATGATGGGTAATCCTGTTAATTTTATTAATAGAACTCCCGCTTCATGGGATTCAATAAATACAGGAATTAATATAATTTGAATGAATAAGATACAAACACTTATCATTAAAATTTGTGATGGTTGAATCCTTTCTTTATAGGCTATTTTCCAATTGATCCAACCAGCTATTAATCCACCTACTACTGTTAGAAAAAAAGTTGCCGTATTAATAAATCCTCCTAGAAGGTACCGATGTCCTCCTGCAATAATTCCAGCGCCAAGGCCTACTGCTGGGCCTCCTAAAAGGCCCCCTAAAATAACACCTATATTTCGAGTATCAGCAATTGCTTTAAAGGATTCTATATTATAGTCCGAATAATCAAAAGGTATTTTAGAAATATCTGGTTGGATAACAATCCCTGTGTAATTTCCGATTATTCCGAATAAACCAAAAATAAAAATCATAACTACTTTACCCTTCCAGCTTAAACGCTGGTAAATCATTTGTCGAAAAAGATTAAGTCGAGTAATCAGGAATGCAATCGTAACAATCATACACATCCGCCAAATCATTTGATACATTAAATCCAACATAGAAACTTCTCCTATTTTTTTAATTAAAAAAGTGAGAAAAGCATTTTTACAGATATATAAAATTAAGAGAAGCGACTGTCTTGATTACAATCGCTTCTCTTTAATCACTTATTTTCATTAAAGTATAAAGCATCCACGATTTTTTAAAAAGGATACTTAAATTATTTAGCTCAACTTGTTTAAAGTTTAATAGATTTAGTTTTAATACTAATATCTTGTTATATCCATCGGCAATGAACCTGCAGCAAAGCCTACAAACACGAATCGGTCTTTTCCTGTATTACGCATTCCATGAATTTGGTTAGGTTTGGCCAATAATACCATTCCTTTTCTGATCGCGATTTCATTCTCTAGGTCTGGGAAATATGTTCCTTCCCCCTCCATGCAAACCCAAATATCATCAACATTCGAATGGGAATGTAAATATAATTCCTGCCCAGGCTCAAGACACCAAACTGCCCCAACCGTTTTATCTGTTTCATAGAAATAGTTTTTTTGCGCTTCATTTGGATCAAATTTTGCTATCTTATCAATTTCAAAGACTCTTTCTGCCATTATCTCATCGATGTTTGACAAAGTCGCTTTCTCTTCCATTTCTAAAACCCCTTTTTTATTAATAAGTTTTTGAATACATATTAATATGAAGAATAACTATAAAATATCTTTCTTTTCTTCAAGTGATTTATCTTCAATATATGGAAAATCCTTTTGAGAAAATGATTTCGCTAAATTCTCATCGATAGATTATAAAGACCCAATGGGTTTGGTAACCATATACTGCTACAATAATTTTTCCAGCTTTGATTGATTCTCATGAAGCCGTCATCTATTTCAATTTATTTCTAGGATATGTGACTTTTACAAGGCTGCATCACGGTTACAATCTTTAGAGTAGACATATGTTAAATTTTCTCTTCCTACCGCATAAGCTGCCTGATGTACATATGGACCCATAAATATATAATCCCCTTTTTTCACTGGAACCCATTGATTGTCTAGATTATACATACCTTCTCCTGAGAGTAGGTATGCACCATGTTCCTGCACATGTGTTTCGATAAATGGATGACATGCAGCAGGATCAAAAGAAAGAATATGAAAATTCATATCAAAATCTATATCTGCAGGCAAAAGATCTTTAATATTGACATTATGCATGTTATCATAATTTCTATATTCAATCTTGTTGGCATGATTTGAATAAACCCATGGCTTCCGTCCTTCAAGTGGACGATATTTTTGCTTATAAAGGAAGAGTCTGGAATCTCCACCCCAATGGTTTTCTAAATACATTTTTGTTCCTGGCGGACAGTATAAATAACCGCTTTCTTCAAGAACAAACTCTTGCTCGGCTGCAGCAGCTTTAATTTTCCCTTCAATAACATATACGAATGTCTCTACATCTTCTTGCCCACCAAACCCCTCGGTATTCTTTCCTTCATTTTGCATTGTCACAACGTAATCGACAAAGCTCGCTCCAAGCTTAGGAGAACCCAAAATAGATATAATACAATTCTCAAACCCTGGTATAACATTATTAACCAATCCTTCAGGTGCAATTAATGCATATTTACCGTGCTCAATTATTGATCTACTTGATAATAAATCTTTAGGATAACCCATCTTATTTAAACTCCCCTTCTAATTGTTTTCATATAAGTCTCTTTCATTATTGCTTTGTAGCTAGTTTAATTACTGTAGAATAAAGAACTTCAGCTCCTGCACCCATATCTTCTTCAGTAACGAATTCATCAGGGTGATGACTAAGTCCATCTTTACAACGAACGAAAATCATTGCAACATTAGTTACATCAGCCATAGCCATTGCATCATGTCCTGCACCACTCACAAGTCTGACAACGCTTCCACTCCGCTCACTAATGGACTCTTCGATTAATTTAATCATATCTTCGTTACAGTATACAGGGTCAGCTTCCATTACTAGATCAAACTTCATTTGAAGTCCTCTAGATTTAGCTATTTTATTGCCTTCAGTTAAAATAGCATCAATAGCTTTTTGTTTTCGTTCAACATTTAAATCACGAATATCCAGCGTTCCTGTTACAAGCCCAGGTATAACATTACTAGCACCCGGTCCAACAGTAAGTTTACCAACAGTTGCAACTAATGGTTCATTTTGTAGAGCAATTTTCTCAATGTAAGAAATCAGATCACTAGCACCTAAAAGTGCATCTTGTCTAATCGTAACAGGAACTGTCCCTGCATGACCAGGTTTTCCGATAATTTCAAAAGAAAATCTTGTCGCACTAGCAATCCCACTAACTACTCCAACAGGTTCATTCTCCTTCTCAAGAACAGGCCCTTGTTCGATATGAAGTTCTAAATAAGCGAGAAGTTCTTCCGGAGTACGACTAGCGCTTTTATAAGCATATGGATCAACAATTCCTATTCCTTTTAATGCTTCAGCAATTGTTATTCCTTTTTCATCTGCTCTTTCTAAATCTTCAGCAGCAAAAGTTCCTGCAATCGCTTTACTTCCAAGGAAAGTTGAGTGAAACCTTACACCTTCCTCATCACAGAAACCAACCACTTCGATTGGATTGTCTAAAATTAGGCCATTATCTCGAAGAGTTTGAACAACTTCAATTCCAGATATAACTCCTAAAATACCATCGTATTTTCCTGCTTCAATCACACTATCTAAATGGGAACCAATCATTAAAACTGGAGCAGAAGGATCTTTCCCTTCATAACGCCCGATAATATTGTTAAGACCATCTTTTCTTACTGTCATTCCGGCTGCTTTCATCCACTCTTCAACTAATCTTTCTGCTTCTGAACTTTCCGCTGTGAAAGGTAGTCTAGTGACACCAAAAGATGTAGATGAACAACCAGCAAGTTGTTCGATTCTAGTACTAATTTTTTTAGCATCAACGTTATGCTGAAGTTTAATCAAACGCTCACTTCCTTGCCAATTTGATCTTTAGAAATAGTTAAGTTGTTTATCACAAAACATACTTTATTTTTTAGTAAAATACTAATAACATCCTGGTTAGATGTTCTACAATAGATCATTCTGATTAATTAACCTATTAAAATGTAGATTAGTATGTGATTTACCATTTTATATTCTTCTGAATGAGATTAACTAGCGACAAGTAAAAATACTTGTCGCTAGTTAATGCAAAGTATCTATCAAGATATGCTTACTAAACGACCTTTTTTTGAATGTACTAATGACCATGCATCAACGAGAGTACGTTTTGATTGTGCAATTACAATATCTGAGGACTCTGTTCCTACAGGTTTTACTTCAAAAGCAACAATATTCTTATTCCCCTCACCGATATAACCAATTTCTAATAGTACTCGCAAGTACTCTGCTAATTCTGGAACATCAACTTCACTTCCCGGATAGCCGAAACGCGGATGCTGATCACCGTAAGCTGGATCAAAAGTATCTTTAATATAGCAATTTCCGATATGCGCATGATTTATATAATCACGAGCAACAGTTAATGCATTAAAAGAAGTTTCACGTTGCATTGGTAAATGACTTAAATCAAGCATTAAACCGAAAGTAGGATCTACTTTGCGAACTTCTTTAGCTACTTCTACAGCAAGTGTATTAGAACCGATTAAACATTTCTTATCAGTCTCATCATCAAAAGTTTCAAGTGAAAGGATCAAATCACCTTTAGATTTTGCATATTCACATAATTCTTTGATTGAATCCGTTAGTAATTGTAATGCAACATCTTGTTTAGTGTCTGGTTTAGCACCACTTAAGAAACCAAATTTAGAAGCATTTACTTCGTAAGCTTGGTCGATTCCACCTTTAACTAAATCGATAGCTCTTCTACGCTCAGCTTCATCAAAAGAGTTTAGGTTTCCCTTATTTCTTAAAAGAATCGGTTGTGCTCCAAATCCCACAGTCATTCCACCAGATTGTAGAGTTTGAATAACTTCTTTACGATCCTCAGAATTGTTAATAGATGTAATCTCAATTCCAGAGAAGAAATCATCTTGTACTATTTTCTTTATTGTTTCAACAATTGGACCGTCTCCACCCATTGTTTCCGGGTATGCCATAAAATGAACAATTCCCACTTTCATTGAATTATGAAGGTTTGCTGACATTGTTTCGCCGATTCTTCGGCTTCCCTCCTTTATTAATTAAACTTTTTCATAAACCTCATTACATTGAAGTACAGTCAATTTTACTTAACATTACTAAGATTTTATTGAAGCAATCTGAATTGACCAATTGCTTCAATAAATTCTCACGTCTTTCAAATGCAATAATTATTTAGAAAAATTAATTTGGTTAGAGTATTTGAATCCGCTAAGTGCACCGTTGTTAGAGAACTCGCATGCTTTTTTAGGATCAGGATCAACAACAACTTCGATTAAATATGGTTTTCCTGAGTCAACTGCACGTTGTAGAGCTGGTTTGATATCATCATAATGAGTAACAAGCTCACCACGGACACCCATACCTTCAGCAGTTTTAACGAAGTCGATTCCGCGATCCTCATTATCACATAATTCATTTTTGTAAATTAAGTCTGTAGAAATTTGGCGCTCATCATAGAACCAGTTTTGTTGTTGACGAATTAATCCAAGTAATGAGTTATTCATACAGAAAATAATTACCGGAATATCATGTTTTGCAGCTGTAGCGATATCTTGTAATGACATACCTAAGCTTCCGTCACCAAGGATGTTTACACTTTGTCTTTCAGGGAATGCAAGTTTTGCTGCCATTGCTGCACCAAGCCCCCAACCCATAGTACCTGCACCACCAGTTAATAGGTATGTTCTTGGTTCATAAGTTTCAAATAATTGACAAGACCAAATTTGGCTGATACCGCAGTCATGAGATACGAATGCATCGCGATCTAAGAATTCACGAAGTTCCCGTAATGCACGCTCTTGTCTGATTGGAAATGTTGTGTAATCAGTTTTACGAGCCCATTTTTTACGGTCTTCAGTTAAGTCAATTTTAGTACCTGCTTCAGCAGTTGCAGCTACAGTAGCCCTAAGTGCTTTATGAGCTTCTGTAAGTTTAACCATGAATGTTTTAACATCAGAAACGATACCTAAAGTAGTTGGTACAACTTTACCAATTTCTTTGTTATCAAGGTTTACGTGGATAACTTTCTTACCGTTTTGTGTGAATACTTCAACATTACCTGTAGAACGGTCAGCAAAACGTCCAGCAAGGTTGATTACTAAATCAGCTTCAACAATGGTTTTGTTACCGAAAGGAGTATCAAGCATTGTTCCCATACGTCCAGCGAATAATGGGTGATCGTTAGGGAATGTATCCATACCCATACCAGAAGTTACAACAGGGATTTGAAGTTCTTCAGCTAATGCTTTTAATTCTGCAGTAGCGTTTGCAATGTTAACCCCACCACCAGAAAGTAATACTGGTCTTTTAGCATCTTTTAATAATTCAAAAGTTTTCTCGATATCCGCGTCAGTAGCTTGTGGTAAGTTATCTACTGGAGTAGAAGCGATAAGTGCATCTAAGTCAACTTCTACAACAACTTTTTGTTGATCGACTGGCAAATCAAGTAAAACTGGACCCTTTCTACCAGTAGTAGCTGTTACCCATGCTTCTTGGATAAATTGAGCAGCTTTCGAACCGTCTGTTAAACGGTATGAAGCTTTCGTTACAGGCTTAGCCATTTCAACGATAGGAGCTTCTTGGAATTGCATTGTCCCAATTAAACTATTTTTCTGTTGGCCAGTAATAGCAATCATTGGAATTGAATCCATCCATGCACTGTAAAGGCCGGTTAAGAAGTTCGTTCCACCTGGACCTGAAGTTGCAGCACATACACCAACTTTACCAGTTGCTCTTGAATAACCGTCAGCCATGAAAGCACCCGTTTGCTCGTGCCGAACAACAAATGATTCAATTTTAGTTAATTCTTTTATTGCATCATAGAATGGTAAGATTGCAGCTCCTGGTACACCATATATGTGTTTTACCCCTCTTTTTTCTAGATACAATGCAATTAACTCTGCAGCTGTCATTTTTTGTTTAGCCATTTAAATCTCTCCCTTTTGATCGCTTTTAATATTTTCAAAGATTTGAGCAATCGATTCTTTTTCTCCTACATTGCCAGGAAATACGATATAAGGTGTATCTTTAAACTTAGCTTCACTTCCAGTTAACCACACTGGAACACCAGCTATTGTTTGCCCTAAAATTTTTGCATATTTTATTTCCAAACCGTCAGTTGCCACATCACTAGAAGTTATACCGCCTTTTGCAATGATAAACTTTGGCTTAATCTTTAATGAACGAACCACTTCAACCAAGGAACCTGAAACCATTTGACTAATTTTTAAATTTTCTTCTATTTCTTTTGCAATAATTACATCTCTACTTGTATAAACAAGCGTGTCGCGATTTGAAGAAATATAATTATCTACTAATTGACATACTCGTGTTAGTTCTTCAGCTCTAGTTTCTTCATTTAGAACTTTTACAACATTAATTTCGATTTGTTCAATCGGGTATTTCTTCATTAGTTCGTTGATTTGTTCCGTTGTTTTTTTCGTGTGAGAACCTACAACGATAAATCCACCATTGTTACGGCTTTCACCTTTTGAAACAATCTCATCAGCTGACAAATATGGACGATCATTAATTCCAGCAATCGATTTTACAAATGATGCTGCAGTTCTAAATAAAAATTGTTTACCCGAATCAATTGCTTTAAGGATAGCTACTGATACGACGTCTAAATCATAATAGGATTTAGCATTCACTATAATAGGTGCATTATTGTTTGCAGAGAGTAAAATCTCGTAAACTTTATCAATACCCCCATTATGAATATCTTCAAGTGAAATGATCAATGCGGACTCTGAAGCTACGCTTCCCTTTGTCTTCTCTTCAATCCATTTTGGCAAATTAGCTGTATTGAAGCCGAAAACTGAATCCTTCGCAAATTCGGTTTCACTTACAGGGACGAGCTGGCCATCTACACCTAAATAATGAGTATTTTCTAATGTATAACGATGAGACTCAAAGAAGGCAGGTATAATTAAATGTCCTGAAATCTCAATGTTAGCAGCTTTTAAAAGTTCATCTTGTAGTACATCAATTTCCAATGGATAATGTCCTCTTAATGTTGAGTCACTTCTACTAATAATTGAGAAGTTAATACCCATTTCTTTAGTGACTTCAACAATGTTTTGAACAATCTCTCTATTGATGTTTTGAGCTTTTTCCTCATTGTAACTTCTTGTATTTGTTAATATGTAAAGGACACTTCTCTCATCAGATAAACCTTTTTTAATCCAATCTTTTCCCCAGTCCGTAATGACAAAAATATCGTGTACAGTTTGGACACCAGTTGGATCGTCATCTAAAACAATAAACTTATGTTTTGTTTGTTTTAAATGATCTTTGATTTTAGCACGTAGGCTATCATCCGATTTAGAGAAGAGAGGATTTTCTAAAGTATCCTTTAAATTTGGATAGTGGGTTACGTTGGACAAAACCCCTCCCCCTTTCATTATCTAAAAAGGTAATTAGCTATTTACTTTTTCACCTAATAATTCATTTGCAGTTGAAACAATACGGTGTGCTCTTAATTCAAAGAGGTCAAGTAACTCATCCATTTTGCCAGAAACTCCGAAACGGTCATTTGTACCGATTCTCCTTAATTTAGCTGGTTGGCTTTCTGACAATACTTCAGCAACTGCACTACCTAATCCACCTATAATTGAATGCTCTTCAACTGAGATAACATTTTTTGTTTTCGCAACTGATGCTACAATTGCTTCTCTATCAATAGGTTTAATTGTATGAATGTGCAAAAGTTCAGCGCTTACACCTTGTTCTTCTAATTCCTCTACTGCTTTTAGTGATTCATCAAGCATAATACCAGTACTGATGATTGTAATATCAGATCCTTCACGGTATTTAATTGCTTTACCGATTTCGAAAGGTTCTTCTTTCTTTGTAACGATCGGTACTGGTAATTTACCAACACGCAGGTAAATAGGTCCATCATGGTAATAAGCAGCTTCTACTGCTTTTTCCATTTCAACAGCATCTGCTGGAACAATTACTGTCATACGTGGAAGTGAGCGCATTAAAGATATATCTTCAAGCGGTAAATGTGTTGCTCCTTCTTGAGCAGCTGATGTACCAGCGTTATGACCGACAATTTTCACATTGTTATTTGAGTAACATACAGAAATTCTCATCTGATCAAATGCGCGTCCAGTAAGGAAGTTTGCATAAGCATTCGCAAATGGTACTTTCCCTGCTATCGCCATACCAGCTGCAGTTCCTACTAAATCACATTCAGAAATACCGATGTTAAAAAAGCGTTCTGGAAATCTATTTTTAAATAGATTTGTCATATTTGATTTTGCGCAATCTGCATCAAGTACCACTAAATTATCATGTCTTTCTCCAAGTCTAATTAGTGCATCAGCAAAACCTTTACGTGGTGCTTCTAGATTTGCCATCTTAAGCCAACTCCTTTAAAGCGATTTCTAATTGCTCATCATTTGGAGCCATTCCATGCCAATCATGTGTATCTTCCATAAATGAAACTCCCTTACCTTTAACGGTATGAGCTAGAATTGCAGTAGGTTTACCCTTTGTACGTTTAGCTTCTTTAAACGCTTCGTTTACTGCATTGATATCATGGCCATCGATTTCAACAACGTGCCAACCGAAAGCTCTAAATTTATCTCCAAGATTTTTAACACCTTTTACATTTTCAACGAAATCATCAAGTTGGATTTTGTTCCAGTCGATAATTGCACAAACGTTATCAAGATTGTAATGTGCACTTGTCATCGCTGCTTCCCATATTTGACCTTCTTGTAATTCTCCATCACCGATCATGCAATATGATCTTCTATTGCTACCATCTAGTTTTGCAGTTAATCCAACACCATTAGCAACTGATAATCCTTGACCAAGTGATCCTGAAGATATGTCTACACCTGGGATATGCTCTCCACATGGATGTCCATGTAATCTACCGTCTACATCCCTGAATGTCATTAACTCTTCAACAGGGAAGAATCCTTTTTCAGCTAATACTGAGTAAAACACAGGTGTACAATGTCCTTTTGATAGGAAGAAACAATCACGGTCTTGCCAATCTGGATTGTTAGGATCTACATTCATATGTTCAAAAAATAGTACTGACAATAGTTCAGTAGCAGATAAAGAACCACCGGGATGCCCACTTCCGGCATGATTTGTCATTTTAACTATGTGCCGGCGAATTGTTTTGGTTAGATCATTATAAAATTCGCTTTTCTCTTTAGAAAAAACCATTATTATTCCTCCTTTTCGTTTCCTAATAAGCAACGATGTTTCATTTTATAAGTAAAAAAATAAAGCATGTCGTTGCTTATTAACTAACCGTGTTTCTTAATTTGATATTATCATCGTTTTTTGAATATTTCAAGTGTTTGATATTAAATATTTTTTATTAAAATTTGTCGGAGAACAAAAGATCAGAACGCCTTATTAAAAAGAGTCTCACGAGTTTTTAAGACCGCGAAAGTATAGAAAAAGCTCGAATTTTTTAATGATCGAAATTAGTTGTTTTTGTGGAAGATAAATCTTTACCTTCTAAGATAACTCCCAATCAATAATTTTCTGCACAAAAAAAGAACTGGTCTTATACCAATTCTTATTTCACATCAATCAATTGTCTGTGTAACCAAGCCGCTTGGAAATCTTTTTACCTATATCCATGATAATTGGTTTAATTTCAGCTAATCTTTCTTCAGTCATTCGGATGCTTGGTCCTGAAATACTAACAGCAGCAGTAATTTTCTTCCGATTATCAAAAATTGGTGCTGCAATACAAGTGATTCCAGGTTCATTTTCTTCTACTTCTGTACCAATGCCTTCGTTCCTTATTTTTCCCAATTCTTTAAAAAAAGAGTCTTTATCTGTAATCGTTTGTTCAGTATGTTTTGGTAAACCATACTTGTCAATTATATCTACAATCTCATTTAGCGGCAGATGTGCTAAGATGACCTTCCCAACTGCCGTACAATGTATCGGGGCCCTTCTTCCTACTTGTGAATGTGTTCTAAGGGTTTCACTTCCTTCAAGTTTTTCAATATAGATTACCTCTCCTTGATCATATACGGTCAAGTGGATCACTTCATTAATATGTGATTCTAACTCTTCCAAAAAAGGTTTAGCTTGAGTTCTCAAGTCAATAGATTCAAGTAGCATTGAACTTAATTCTAAATATTTATAGCCTAATCTATATTTTTTAGTTTCAGGATTTTGTTCGATGAATCCATGTTCTACAAGAGTACTTAATAATCTGAATATAGAGCTTTTATTTAAATCTAGATTGGAGGCCAGCTCAGTAACACCCATCCCTTCTTTACGCTTGCTTACTAATGAAATAATTGTTAATGCCCTATCTACTGACTTAACCATTTATATTAAACCTCCGATTAAAGCCTAAATTACTGATCCTGTTTCTTTAACTTACCACAAGAGCAATAACGACCTTATTTATACTAAAATGACATCACTGTAATCTTTTTAATTTTCTTCATTTTATCAGAAAAAATGTTGCGTAGGAAGCAATAATGTTTTATCAAATTACCGCACCCAAGTACAAATGTTTTCGTCACTCGACAGTTAATATTTCCTCCAACATAAGAGCTATGTTGATGACGGTAATATAAATCTTCTGGCTGAACGGTGTACATTTTATTTGAATCAAGGAGAATGATAAAAATGTTTGAGATGTGGGGAGAGAATAGTGGTTGCCAATATAATGTTGATTTAATGTTTGACGAGGCTGTTAAAAAACGGGGGGTTCTGTAAATGATTTTCTCATAGATGTGTGCAATAAAGTCTGCAGAAATATTTAACTTAAGAAATAAAGGAAGCATTAAAGCTTCCTATGACGCTGACATTAATTAAACCTTATAGAAGAAAGAGGCTGACCCGTTGTGAGACAGCCTTTTCCATTTTGAGATTGAAACTAGAATAAATTGAGAAATAAGAGTTTTTAATGCAATAAACTTTTTTCATTGGATTAAATGAAAAGCAATATGCGCCTTTCAACCTAGTGTGTATTGCTTACTTATATCACTTTTTAACTTTTATCATTGACTTAACTGCTTCTAAAGCTGCTTCATAGTTAGGATGTTCCGTAATTTCCGAAACGTATTCAACATACTGCACAACATCTTTTTCGTCTACAACGAATACTGCACGGCATTCTAAACGATGTTCCTTTATATATGTGCCATAAGCTGTTCCAAATGACATCTTAAAATGATCTGAAAGGGTTCGAACTCGTTCTATTCCTGCTGCTCCGCACCATCTGTTTTGTGTAAATGGAAGATCTACACTAATTGTTAACACTTCTACATCATTTCCTAGATTGCTAGCTGCTTCGTTAAATTTCCGTGTTTGTGCGTCACATACTCCTGTATCAAGAGAGGGTACACATGTAATAAGGCGGACTTTCCCTTTTGAATCTTCAAGTGTAACTTTTGAGAGATCGTTTGCTAAAACTTCAAAATTTGGTGCATTATCACCAACATGAATTTCGCTTCCAATCAACGTAACTGGGTTACCCGCTAAGGTTACCACGCCAGATCTTTCTTGAGTCATATTAGCTTTCCTCCTAATTTCTTAGCAATTCTTCTAAAAATAATATTAACTTCAACGATAAGTACTTTAGCCATCTATTTAGTGCTTAATGGACTTTTTTATGTCTGTACAAAATAAGGATTAAAGTTGAATGTTCATGCAATGTTACTTCTTAAACATAGTAAGAAGCGCTATCGCTACTAATTAAAAAGTTTTCAATTTTTTCTTTTACAACGTTCTGAACTGCGTTTTGGACTAAAGTTAATGTTTCAGTTGGTAGTTCAGACCACTCTTTTTCTGTAACATAATTTTCTCTATTAAGTGTTTTTATCATCGTATGTTCTAAATCTGTTGCAATATTCACTTTACTAATTCCACCGTTAGGAATTTGAATTGCATTCTTAATCATCTCTGATGGAGTGCATGAACCGCCATGTAATACTAAAGGTACAGATGTTAACGAACGAATTTCTACTAAACGTTCAATATCAATTTTTGGTTCTTTTACAAGATAGAGCCCATGTGAAGTACCGATAGAAACTGCTAATGCATCAACACCTGTCTCGTCAACAAACCGTTTTGCATCTTCAGGGTCTGTAAATAGCTCTTCATCAACGTCTGTTTCAATAAAGTCAGTTGTCCCAATCTTGCCTAATTCAGCTTCAACTGATACGCCTTTTGAATGTGCATACTCAACAACCTTTTTTGTTATCTCGATATTTTTCTTAAATGGATGCTCAGATGCATCAATCATTACAGATGTAAAACCAACTTCAATTGCTTCAGCAATTACATTGAAATCCTTCGTATGATCTAAATGTAACACAGCGGGGATCGTAATATGCTCCTCTTGGATTACACGATAAAACTCACGGCTAAATTCCGCTAAATTAATTCCATATCGTTCTTTCTCCCTCTCAGAAGTTTGAACAATAACTGCAGAATTCTTTTCTTGAGCCGCTCTAAGTATAGGAGCTATCATCTTTGTAGCTCTAGGAGTAAATGAACCGACAGCAAATTGATTTTGCGTAGCTACTGAAAGTACTTTAGTTAATTGAATAACATTATTTTCTTTTACATTTATTTCCATTATTTTTTCACCACCTTTCTATTTTAGATACAATAATTGTAAATTTAAACTCTATTTATAACGTTTGATTTATTTATTTCTTTCGCACTTATTTTGTTACTTAATAAGCAACATCGTTCCTATTATATTTTAATCATTTTGCAAAAATATTACAACAATTTTTACTCTTTCTTTCCCATAACTGAAAAATAATACCAACCTAATAGGTTTTCATAGAAATACGAAAAAAATATTAGATTCAGCACTTACAAATAACCAATTGTTTCTTTGCGCAGTCCATATAGGTTCTGGTGCAAAAACTTAAAGATAATTGAAATTAATCTCTAAAACTTTGACTTAATGATACTATTACTCTAAAAAATGGTGTGTGATCGGTATGGAAACGAAAAGTTTATTCAAGTGGAAGCACTAACAGCATGATATTATTTTACAAACAGTAAGATGGTACATACGGTATAACTTGAGCTTTCTTGATTTAGTGGAAATGATGGACCAGAACTTTTAAAACTGTTTCAAGATGTTTTTTGAAAATTTTCTAATTTTTCCGTTAAACAATTACTTTCATTATTATTATGGTCTACAAAAACCACATTTACTGATTATGTTTTTCTTCCGATTTAAAGGTATTAATTAGATTGCCCAATTTGTCAATTTTAACAGACACCTCATCACACTCCTTTAACCAGACCCTGCGTTCTTCAGGAAGACCTAATATAACTCCCTCTGGAGTTCCAGTCAAAATGATATCACCTGGTTGGAGTGTAAAATGTTCTGATATATAACTGATAAGTTCTTCACAATTAAAAATCATATCAGCTGTATTTGAATCTTGACGAATTTCCCCATTTACATAAGAAACAATATTTAAGTTATTCGGATTTTCAATTTCATCTTTGCTAACTAGGTACGGACCGATAGGACAGAAACCATCACAAGTTTTTCCTAAGAGCCACTGAGCACTTTTTGATTGTAAATCTCGTGCTGAAACATCATTTGCAACACAATAACCGTATACAACAGAAAGTGCTTCTTCCTTTTTCACATTTTTTGCCTCTTTACCAATAACAATAGCTAATTCTGCCTCATAATCTACTTGAGAAGAAACACTCGGCAACGTTATTTCTTTTCCATGTGCTGTAATCGAATTATTAAATTTGCTAAATAAAATCGGGGCTGGTGGAAAAGGCATATTACACTCAACTGCATGTTTTTTATAGTTCAAGCCAATTTAATTTCATCAACCCCTGTTTTGCTTGTTCGCCTAGTGATATCAGTTCATTTACCGATTTTGGGACATTTTTTATGTAAGGGAATTTAATAGAAGCAGCTTCTACATCTAATATCCCCTTATTTGTTTTTACTCCTAATCTTAATCGATTATTTTTATAAAACCCAACAGAAATCATTTTCTTTTCCCCCTATTATTACTTGCGGCAGGTTCCTTATTAAAAGAGCTTAAAAACAGGAATTTCAAAAAAATTACATTCATGATATAATAAAAAAGGCATCTGCACCTTGAAAATTGCATACATAAAGGGTTGGAACAGCCAATCTTCTGTTCCGTAAAATGTATGGAGTCGTCAGAGAAGACGCAAATCAACCATGCAGTTACTCTAGATATTATACGACAATGTAAATGAAGAGAGCATTGCAACCCCCTACAGGCTGAATGCTCTTCTAATCAATTGTTTCTTATTAGTTATTTACCTTTACCCTTGAAAATACTTTACCCCATCCTTTAATAACGCTTGGATCTAAATCTACCATTATTAAGCATTCCCACATGAGGACATTGATGGTGTCATACATTGGCAAATTATATTTTTCTTCATAATATTTTACTTTGTCCACTGCAGGGAAGTTGGTACAAACCACACTTAATGCTTCTGCAGGTGAAACCGCTACTGCTTTGATCTGTTCTTCAATTCTATCTTGAGATACTTGGCTGAATGAACGATTTACTGTTTGACCAAGTCCTTGAATATTTATCGTTTCAACATTGCAATGCTTTCTGTATTGTTCCGCAATCAGTTGGTTGATTTCTGGAATATATGGTGTGACAAGGTGTACAGATTTAATATTATGCTCTTTAAACGCTCTTACCTGTGACAACATTGAAGTAGTAGCCGGAATACCTGTTCTTTTTGTTATTGCATCACAAAGCTGTTGGTCCACATCGAAACCAAGCCACCCACCTGATGTCCCATTCCATGCAATCACATCTACTTCTGCATGCGCTAACAATTCTGCAGCTTTTAACATCGGCTCGAAATCAAATTGACTTAAAGCTTCCTGTTCCAATGAGATTTTAGTAACCTCAAAACGCCCATAATGGCAGGTCACTTCTGGAACATTGTATAACATTTTTGAGCAGATAGGCTCTAAAGTTGTATTCGATGAAGGTGTAAGCATTCCAATTTTTTTAGGTTCTTTCATAATAATCCCTCCTATGGATTGTTTAATTTACGCTGCCAATTTTTTTATTGTAATTAATTATACTTGATACAGTTGCTAATAGAAGACCCGCTGCAACAAACACCATTAAAGCTAAGAAATATGAACCTGTTACTGATACGATAACACCGATATATATAGGGGTTACTACGCCAGCTATATTTCCAGCCAAGTTCATACAACCTCCGATGGTACCAACATGCTCTCGCTGTGAAATTGCAGAAGGAACACTCCAATATAAGCCGCCCCAACGAAGAAAAAACAACGCAAATGAAAGAGTAGTAATTGCCATAGTCACGGAAGTAGACTTACTTAACAAGAAAATTGAAATTGCAGTCATGACTCCTGCAATTGACAACATTGTCCTCATTACAGTATTAAAATCACCACCCTTTTCACGCCACTTATCTGTTATCAATCCGCCAATAATTTCTCCTACAAATCCAGAACCAAAAATAATTAAAATTGATCCGCCAATAGCAGAAATATTTAAATTTTGTGTTTTTGCTAGATAGGATGGCCCCCATGTCATTAATCCGTAAAATACAGTGTTAAATGAAAACCATCCAAGACACATGCACCAGAAATTTCGTGCCTTTAAGTAATCTTTTGCACCTATTTTTAACCCTGTAGCATTACGTTTGTGTTCTTCGTATTCCTCTGCAATAGCTTTTCGAATATATTCCCTTTCTGCCTCATTGACCTTTGGATTTCCATTAGGTCCTCCCTTGATGATTCTCCAAACTAGAAAAGCAACTACAATTGTTAGTACACCAGCACCAATTAATGCACCTCGCCATCCTCCGAACCAGGCCATAAACGTAATAATGATTGGTCCTCCAACAGCAGTACCGAGTGGTGCACCGCTATCAATAATTGTTGCCCCGCGGCCTCGTTCTTTTGAACTTAACCAAATCGCCTGTAGCTTTGAGCTTCCTGGCATAACAGGAGCTTCAGTTAGTCCGAGTAAAACACGAAGAAACATTAGTGATTTTGCACCAGAAATAAAACCAGTCATTGCTTGGACAATTCCCCATCCTAGTGCAGCTCCAAACACAACTTTTTCCGGTCGATATTTATCAGACAGCCATCCTGATGGGACCTGCATAAGTGCATATCCCCAAAAAAAGGAACTTAGTATTAAACCTACAATAGCAGGGTCTAAGGATAAATCTTTTTGAATTTGCGGCATTGCGATTGATAGAACGGCACGATCGACATAGTTAATAGTTACAAGTAGAAGAAGCATAATAAACACACGCCAACGAACATTTGTTGGTTTCGCAGAGAGATCGACTCTCGCTCCTTGAGATACTTTCAGGTCAGCACCATTTTGCATATAAATCCCCCTTTTTTTACTGCTTAAAATACACTTTTAAAGGAATAATAACGTATTATTTCGGCTTATCACCCCCCTTGATATAAAAATAAGATTACTGACCTGATACATAAAAAAATCTCTATAAAGCTAGCAATTAACATGTACCTTTGTATTAAAAACTTTCTTTCTAAATAAATATTTTCCCCTTCCTTGTTTGCAATCCACATATCGTAAAGTTTATTATGCTTGTAATTCCACCTGCTGCCGCTGCTATGGTACCGCTTACAAAATCATCAGCAGTTCCAGTACTTTGGAATGGCCAAGCGAGGTGAGTATGTACATCTATTCCCCCTGGAAAAATGTATTGACTATTTGCATCAATGACTTTTGAATCTTTTTCAGGGATAAATCTTTCTGATATGCCGGTTATAACACCTCCATCTATCATTACATCTGCCTTAAAAATATCAGTCGCAGTAACAATAGTTCCATTTTGAATAATAGTTTTTCAACTTCTTGTCCTCCCCTATAAATAAATATATCTCCAAATTCATCATGTGGTCTGTCGACAGTTTATTTTGTTTCACCTCCTAGAAACCGTGACATTATTATCAGTAAATAAACTCCTTTCTGTTAATTAGCAAAAATTTCTCTTAAATGCCTTAAGTCGTTTTCAATATGTTTTTTCATCATTAATGCAGCCTTTTCCTCATCTCTTCGCTTCATTTGAGTGATAATTTCTTGATGTTCATGATAAACATTCCATTCTCTGTTCTCACCTTGAAAGTTTAAGACTCTGTAATAATGGCTTAAAGAGTTTAAGTCTCTAAGTTGTTTCTTAAGTCTTCTATTTTGACTATATTTGGTGATTAGGTCATGAAAAAGACCATTCTCAATAATTAACGCTTTTCGATTTTGCTCACTTTCAATTTCTAGATATTGTTTTGAATTAATTACTGTATTTTCTATTTCATTTATCTCCTGACCTGAAGCTAGCCTGGTTGTTAATCTTGCAGCTAATGACTCTAAGGCAATCCGACACTCGTATATATCTTCAAAATCCTTCAATGTTGGTTTGTAAACTGTTATTCTCGATTTTTCATCAATCACTAATAACCCTTCTTTTTCTAATGCACGTACTGCTTCTCTAACAGGGCTGCGGCTGATATTTAATTCTCTTGCAATTTTAGCTTCAAAAATACTATCACCAGGTTTTAATACTCCTTGTACAATCATTTCTCTTATAGAATTATATACCTGGTCATAATATCTAACTGGTTTTTCGATAGAAAAAGTATTCATTTTTCTCTCCATTCCTGTCGTCTGTCGACACTTTGCTCTAGATGTACTTATTTCAAAAAAGTCAGATACACTTTTTTGTTGCGTTATAAACAACCATGTTTCTTTTCTCTTGATAAAAGGATAACATCATAAATAATCAATTTCAATATATATTTTTAAATTTTCTCATAATTTACTACCAATTAAATTATATTGTCCAAAAATGTTCAAAATTTTCATAAAAAAATACATAACTTTTAAATTTTGCCTTAATAACCTTTCGATAATATATCTATTAATTCTTATAACCAAGTCGCTCAGAGATCTTCATTCCCACTTCCATTAGCTTATCTTTTAATGAATTACTTCTATTCTCACTCATCCTCATTGAAGTAGCTGATATACCCTAAATAAATTACCTCGTGGTTACTACACTTTCTTTAAGCCGTAATCCTAGTGAGCTTTTTTCATGCATACAAAAAACTGGATAGCCTTTTAAGACTATCCAGAACATCCTATTTATTCGTTTTAATGACCATTTTTTATAAATCTGTCAATTTCTATTTGATTAACAGGTTATGAACAGTCTATCCTCATAAAGGCATTTCAACATCTGTCCCTAGTATTGGACACACCTACTCCAAATACGATGACGGCCACACATGCCATCCACCCCACTATTTAACATAGAAAAACGCTTACATTTTTAATTTCTGCTAGAAGGCTTGTCCAAAAAAGTTTTATATAAAATCGGGTATATATGACTTTACTTTCACTCAAAAAAAAGTTACAAAAAAGAGCCTAAACCTGTACAGAGCTGATGTCATAGAAGCTTTGATAGATTTGGTTAACTCCCGTATATAATCACTCTAACTTATAGATTTGAATACATCATCAGATTTAGATTTTTCAAATATCGTTCCCTTTTTGAATTTTGAATCCTTAAATGCAAACTTCGTCAGAAGAATATATGCAATACCAGCCACAACAAGACCAATAATCCATGCAAGTTCCACTTTTAGGAAGGCTGCGCCAGCACCGATCAGCATGGCAAGCACTGCAGCTGGATTAAATCCTGAGAATGGACCGTCTTCCTTGTACAAATCTGCAATATTTACTTTTTGCTTTCTAAAGATATAATATTCGATTAATAAAATTGAAACAATCGGGCCTAAAAATGCGGAATAGCTAAGAATGAACATACCAAGACCCTTTGCCGAAGAATCCTGTACAAGCACCCAAGGGAATGATCCTATTGCAAGCACCCCAGTAATTGTAACGGCAGGTTTAAATTTCATTTTTGTAAGCAATTGAATAACATAAGTCGGCGGAATAATATTGGCAACCATGTTAACAGCAACTGCACCGAGAACAATAAATATGGATACAAAGAATGTAATATAAGAATTATCTACCACTATGGCAAATGCCTTTACAGGATTAGTGATGCCAGTTGCGGAGGCAAGCATGGCGCCGATGGCAAGTGTCACGCCGTACACTACTATAATAGGCGAAAAGTATAAAAACCCGCGTTTTTTGTCGCTAATACCAGATTTTAACTCTCTTGAATAGTCAGCTGCACTTAAAAAGATAGCTGCATAATTTCCCATAAACACCATGATGAATCCAAAGAACGGCAAGCCCCATGAGCCTTTTGTATGTACCCATTTTTCTGCAATAACATTGCTATGGTCTTTTAGAAGAATGGTAAATACATAAATAAGTGCTCCGATAATCACAACAGATACAAGCGTTTCCACCCATTTAATGGCATGAAAGCCGTACATCGAAATCCCAATTTGTATTAGTTGAATCACTACAAAACAAATGGCAACATTATCAAAGGAGCCACCCGTAATAATCTTCGCAATTTCATTTAAGGCAGTACCGCCAATCCAGCTTTGAAAACCGTACCAGATGATGGCAGGGATCCCGCGCAAAAGGGATGATATGATGGCGCCTTTCTCCCCAAAGGACATTCTCAGCTGAACAACATATGGTATTCCCGTTCTATAACCGAGCCTGTCATTTAAAGCAAAAATAGAAGAAGTGATAGCTATTGATATGAAAGCAGCCACAATTGTTTGATAGATGTTTAGCGTGGCGATTCCCGCTACAAACAAACTAGCCCCAAGCGTCATATTACCTAAATTAACGCCGTCACCCATCCACATAAAAATATAGGTTAACGGACTAACCGTTCTATCCTTTTCGGATTTCGGTTTTAGTGATTCATCCATACCCGCAGCATATTGAATCTGTATCTCTTGAATAACATTCGTTTCTAAATTGGTAGACATTGTACACCCAACTCCCTTTTTTCATTGTTTGCACTATTTTTGATAATGCGTTGGTTAACAAGTTAGGTCTTAGATGTTTGCAAATAGGCTTTGTTACAATTTTTCCATCTTTTAGAGTTTATGGCGTAATAAGTTCAGCTTTTTTATTGTAGTTAACCAATTGTCCTACAGGCTCGCCTACAATGCCTTCATTTACATCAAATACCAGATTTCCCCGGACAAATGTTTTGGTTACACGGCAATTGATTTTTCTGCCGATGTATGGGCTATGTTGATGACGGTAATATAGATCCTCTTTTTGGACTACATATGATTGGTTTGGATCTACAAGGATGATATCAGCATCCTTTGATACAGCAATTTCCCCTTTAGTTGGCAAATTGAAGCGCTTCGCAGGGTTATAAGCAATCATTCGAACAAAATCAGTCACTGGAACATTGCGCTTAATTACAGCTTCATCAAACATTAGGTCGACATTGTTTTGGCAGCCCGTTATACCACCCCATACTTCAAAAATATTATTGGTTTCACTATATTTCATTTCAGGTGGACATGGCGAATGGTCAGAAGTTAACATATCAATTTTGCCCTCAATCAATTTATTCCAAAGCTTTTCTTGAGCTGCTTCATCACGCAATGGTGGTGAACATTTGGCGACTGGACCAATTTCCTCAAATTCAGCTGTTGTAATGGTGAAATAATGCGGACAGGATTCAAGAGTGACATCTTGCCCATCGTTTCTCGCTTTTATGATTTCCTCAACTGCTTCCGCTGTACTTATGTGTACAAAATGCAATTTACACCCGGTTTCTTTTGCTAAAAATAATGCTCGTTTTACGGCATCCACTTCCGTAACTACCGGTCGTGAAGCCACATAATCTGTTGCGGTAGTCTTTCCATGTTTCACCATTTCCTGTGCCATCCGATCTGTAATCTCGGCATTTTCTGCATGGATGGACAAAACAGACCCGAGCTCAGCTAATTTCTTCATACCTGTATATAATGTGTAATCATCGACGTTTCTGAAATCATCTGGTAGATCTGAACCGCATGTTGCCATAAAACACTTATAAGCTACTACACCTTCATCAGAAAGTTCTTTCAATTTATCAAGATTGCCTGGTACAAGCCCGCCGTATAATGCATAATCCACATAGTTTTTTCCTTTAGCTGTATCTAGCTTTAATTGAAGCGATTCACGGTCAACTGTTGCAGGAAGTGCGTTTAAAGGCATATCAACATAGCTTGTGGTGCCTCCTGCAGCTAATGCTTTAGTACCTGTAACAAATCCTTCCCATTCGGTCCGGCCTGGTTCACAAATATGGACATGCGTGTCAATCATACCTGGCATAACATATTGCCCTTGAGCATCGACAATTTGGGCAGCTTCGCTATCGATTGTTTCAGCAATGGCAGAGATTTTTCCGTCTTTTACGGCAATATCTACATTTTTCACCTCATCCCTGAAAACCACTTTTCCACCTTTAATAATAAAATCATATTTCATGCAAATTCCTCCCTAAATAATTTTGTTTAGTTGCAAATAACGTTTTCGTTGCCCTATAAACAACAGCGTTTCTGATTAAAGGTAAAAAAAAGGAGACAATTTTATAATGAACGCTTTTTTTAGTATCACCTCCTACAAGGTTAGTTACTGAAATTCTTCTCCCTCTCAGGGAGTTACATATGTAGGGTTAGAAGGAGAAGAAATAATAGTTTAGAAAGTAAAACTCGATATATTATGGGAAGCTGATTAAGACTAAACTAGAAAGCGGTTACAAATCGTAGCATAAATTACAATTGGAGAAGGATTTCTGACAAGGATGTGGGAATCTGAATCTTCTCACTAAAATGAAGGTTATCTTCTATTTCTCTTAAATGTTCAACGGATAATTTTTCAGCTAGATCTTCATCTCTTTGCTTAATAGCATGGAAGATATGAAGGTGATTGCGGCAGGAACATTTTTCTTCCTGGCCCCTTCCATAAATTGAAATAATAACATATGTTAGGGAAATTAAGTCTTCTAGGTATTGATAAAAATAAGAATTTCCTGCCATTTCAGCTATTTTTAAATGGAATTCTCCCGACATTTGTATAGCTTCAATATAGTCGACATGTTGGTATATATTTAGTTCCTCTTTAACTATCTTCTCAAGTTCACTTAGCTGCTCTTCTGTTGATAAACGACAAGCTTTTCGAACTGCCTGAGCTTCAAGGATTCGTCTCATTTCAAATACTTCTTTTGCTTCTTCTATTGATGAACACGAGACAAATGCCCCTTTATTTTCAATTATTTTTACTAACCGTTCATAGGACAATCTGCGAAGTACGTTACGTACTGGAGTTCGACTCACCCCAAATGATTCTGCAATCTCTTTTTCCACCAATTGAATATTGGGCAGAAGTTTTTGATGAATGATCGCCTGTTTTAACTTCTTGTAAATTTCTATTTCTTTCGAATTCATCAGAATTTCCCTTCTCCATCTTATAGAGCACGATGTTGGCCTTAAAATTGTATAAAATAGTTAAGAAAAAAAATCAAAAATACAACCAAAGGTTGTATTCTTTTTTAAATACTTGATTGTATACAATCCTTATATGAAATAGCGTACAATATATTTTTTGAATTTGCAACTATTTTCTGAAAAATAAAAATACTATTTCGGTAAAAAAATGATAGATTTTATCATAAGCTTAAATCAAATAAAAATAACCTCAAATTTATCATTAAAATTCAAACTTCGCATGGTGAAATCGACAAATAGAATCCATATTTCTCTCTAATCTTGTCGTCTGTTGAAAATTATGTTTGAACTTAATACTGCATAGAAAAAAGTTAGATACAATCCATGTAGTTGCTTAACAAACAACTATGTTTCTCTTAATCAAAGATTATCATCTTAAATATTTAACATCAATATATATTTTTAAATTTTCCAACAATTAAATTTACTTCATAGAAGATAGACCAAGATGTATATAAAAAAGACATAACTTTTACATTATGCCTTAATAATTGGATTTTTTTATAAAATGTTTAATTATTCTTATATCTGAGCCGCTCAGAGATCTTCATGTTTACTTCCATAAGTTTATTTTTTAAAATTCTTTCTTCACTCCATCCTCATAGAGGTAGCTAATATGCTTACTGCACCAGGAACATCACTATTGGGATTAAAAATAGATCGGCTATACAAGTGATTCCGGGTTCATTTACTTCTCCTTTCAATTCCAAATCCCTGCTTTTTGATATTATTGAGGTTTTCCAATAACTCTTCTTCACATGTAATGATATTTTCAGTATGGTTAGGTAATCCTTTTTGTTTAATAAATTCCATTACTTCACTTTTTTGCAAATAAGTAAGTAGGACTTTTCCGCGCTTGTAAAACGCATGGGGAGCAGGTTTCCTTACATGGGAATGCATTCGAAATGTCTCATTTCTCTCTTTTACCAAAAATAGTATTGGCTGTCGCTTCAAAACTGGCATTGGCAAATCCGTACTGGGTTAAATAAGCAGCCACATTTGGATAGGCCATAATGTCATATGGATTTCGGATCGCTACAGCGATGATAGGGACATTCGTTTGTGAGGTCAGCTGGTTGGCCAGCTGCATTTGCCCGCTGCTAGGCGACCTTCCGGAGACGGTAGATGTATAGGTTCCTAAAATAATATAGTTGGCATCCCTCACTTGCGTTAATTGCTGAGCTGATAGCGGCTTTGATGCATCGATGAACGTAACGTTATCGTGATGCTTTTGAACTTGAGCAAAAAGGCGGTCCACATAATAACCGCTATACCCTACGACAGCAATTTTATCTCCCTCTGCTACGTTTAGCGGAAGGACGGCATTATTTTTTACGAGAGTAATAGATTTAGCAGCAGCTTCTTTTTCAATTTCCTTATGGTCAGCCGATCCAACCACTTTAAGGGCATTGGCCACTTTATCATCAATGCTCTTTTCAGTTTCAGGCTTGATGATCCCTCTATTTAACTTCAACGTTAAAATTAATTCATCAGATTTTTCGATTCGATCAACCGGGATCGCTCCACTTTTTACCGCATCATAAAGGCTATTAGCTACTTCTTTTATACCAACAGGCATCAATACAATATCCGCCCCGGCATTGACAGCGCGAATGGCAGCATCTACAGGCCCAAAATGGTCGCTGATTGCCTGCATATTCATCGCATCGGTAATAATAACGCCTTTAAATCCCATATCTTCCCGCATCAAACCGGTTAAAACCTTATAGGAAAGCGTCGCGGGAATTGATATTTCAGTTCCATCCTTTTTCGAAATGGCTTTGCTGTCATCGATTTTTGGAAAGGTAATATGTGCGGTCATAATCGCATCGATGCCGGCGTCCATCGCCTGTTGAAAAGGATATAATTCTACTTTTTTCAGACGGTCCAGGTCATACGGCACCTCCGGCAGCCCTAAATGAGAGTCAACCGCTGTATCACCGTGTCCCGGAAAATGCTTACCGGTTGCCGCCGTTCCACTTTCCTGAAGCCCCTTAATATAGGCTTTGCCCAATTTTGATACCAACTCAGGGTCGCCGCCAAACGAACGAACACCGATGACAGGATTATCCGGGTTAATATTGACATCCAGGTCCGGAGCTAGATTCATATTGATTCCAAGGGCTTTAAGTTCTTCACCGATGGTGTTTCCAACCTTTTCTGTCAACGCTTCAGACCGAGTGGCCCCAAGCGCCATGTTCCCGGGCATATCTGTGCCTGATTGAAGACGTGTAATGACGCCGCCTTCCTGGTCAATCGCCATCAGAAGTCCGTATTGATCCGCTGCCTGTTGATAGGAATTCACGAGCTTCGTTGTTTGTTCTGTCGTCACCACGTTTTCACGGAATAAAATGACACCGCCGAGATGATAATCCTTCACAAGCTGTTCAATCTCAGGCTTTATTTCCGTTACGTTTTGCCCATTCCACGTGCGAAAATCAGGCATTAACATTTGTCCAACTTTTTCTTCCAGTGACATATTTTTTAGTGCATGGCCAATTAAATTATAGCGGTCACCTTCTTCTTTTTGCAGAAGCACGTTGTCTTCTTGATTCCCTTTATATTGAAGGGAAATCCGATCACTGTAACGGCCATCGGTAACAGAGATAAAGGTTTTACCGTTATGCCCTGTTAGGGTAACCTCTCCGTCTTGATCAACAGAGGCTACATTTTTATTGGATGACTTCCATGCAATATTCTCTGAAGCTAGCATAAAATGGCCGTCATCATAGACATGCAGGGCATGTAAAACTATTTTGTAATCCTTTACTTCCCTTGTTACTTGGGGGACATTCAAATCAATCACTAAATCCTTAACACCCGGAGATTCCGCTTTCGCTTTTGCCGTACCGAAAACGGGAATCTGAGTAACGGTTAACCCGGCTGCCAGAAACGAAACCGTTAGCGTTTTGAAAAATTTACTCATTTATTCTCCTCCTAAAAGATTACTAGTTTCTATTTTTTTAGTGTCCTCCTTTTCATAAATTGTTGATGTAAGCTAAAATTTGGAAATTTATATAATTAAAGGGTAAGTCAACCACGGTACAGTCGTTTATACCAAATAAGCCCTATAACTCCTATTTAAGATTAGCATTCCAGGTAAAAAGACGGATGCAGTTTGGAGTAATTTTTAAAACGTATTTCAATGTATGTTTCAAAAAAAGAAAAAGGCACAATACCTAAAATTAGCTATGTGCCTTCTATCTATTATCGGAGATTTACATTTTCCGAGAGGTAAAGATTCCCGCCATGGGCTTTACCTAATGACACTTCCGCACTATAACACAAGAAAACCGCAGGATTAAATCCGGCGGTTTTAATATTCAATACACCAATTCCCTTTTTAATAACGGCTGGGTAATCGTAGGCAGAATGACTTCGATTGTGGTTCCCTCATTTTCTTTACTGTGAATCCTTAACTCTCCGTAATGGCTCTCGATAATTTTATAGCAGGTCATAAGGCCAAGGCCGGTGCCCTTTTCCTTTGTGGTATAAAATGGTTCTCCCAGTGTCGAAATTCTATCTTTCGGTATTCCGATTCCTTGATCGCTAATTTGAATAATGATTTTGTCCTCTTCTTTTGACTTCACTTTAATATCAATATTTCCGCCTCGCGGCATGGCTTCAATTGCATTTTTAAGAAGGTTTAGAAAAACTTGTTTTAACTGATTTTCTTCGCAGCTGACCATGGGCAAATCGCTGTTAAACTCCGTAAAAATTTGGACATTGTTCAAAATAGACTGGGTATTAATTAAGGTGACGACATCCCTTATTAAAGCCCTTACATCTTTTTCTGCAAAAACAACAGCAGTCGGTTTGGCAAGAACAAGAAATTCACCCACAATGGAATTAATCCGTTCCAGCTCTGATAACACAATATCTATGTATTCTTCCTTCGGTGGACCGGATTTGAATAGCTGAACAAAACCTTTTATGGACGTGAGGGGATTACGGATTTCATGAGCAATGCCCGCTGCCATTTGGCCCAATAGCGCCAGTTTTTCTGACTTTTGCAACAGCCGTTCCGTTTCTTCCTTTCTTTCCGTGATATCCTTCCCAATGGAAAGCACAGCCTCTTTTCCGCCAAAAATGATATACATGGATGTTACTTCAAAGAAAAACGTCGTTCCATCCATTCGTTTTGCTTTATATTCGATTGTGTTTACCGGACATTTCGCTTTCTTTATCTGCTTATATCGTTCTATCATTCGTTCTTCATACTCAGGAGCAATAAAATCAAAAATAGATTTTCCGAGTAGTTCTTCCATGCTGGCAACTCCCGCCAGTTCCACTGCAGCTTTATTTGAATATAGAATCTTATGATCACTTGTGACATAAACAGGCTCCGGTAATGAATCTATTAATTGCTTATAGCTTGATTCACTGGCACGGGCTTTTTTTTCATAATATCTTGACTTATCATATTGCCATCCAACAAGCCAAGCAATAAAGGTAAAAATAAAAAAGTCTATCACAAAAAAAGGCCTATGGTCCACAAGCATTTGGTAGCAGGTAAATAAGATCGAAATGAACACCAGAATAATCTGACCTGATTTATTCATAACATTGCCCTCTTAAATTGTATATTCTGTTTATATAATAGCATAAATTAATTAGAATAAAATGATAGATTAATGGATTAAATAATTAGAGAAGCTGGGATATGCGCCTCTAGTCTCCTTTGATTTTTTCTATGTCTTATTTTCCACTGCAATCAAACCCTTTTTTACTGCCTCAAAACCGGCTCCATAAAGGTGGTTTGGCTCGTTGAAGAACAATTGCCGCCTTCAAAGAAATTGTCCACGAACGGTGCCTGTCACTGTTGTCTTATTATTAATATGACAATTGTGATAATTAAACAGAGAAAGGGAATGGTGCTGTTTTTATGAGGGTTCAAATGGAGGTCTTCTAAGATCAATAAGGTTGCTACATAAATAAGGGTCCCTGCTCCACCATAGATAAGGCTTGGGAATTTCACGATGAAGTTGGTAAAGAACGAGCTTATCCAGACCAACAGCGAAACACTGATACTTACTCCTAAAATAATTAATAGAAAGTTTCCCCGGGCTATTGCACTAATGGCCAAAATATTATCAAGGCTGATAATTAGATTAGTCGTTAATATAAACTTGATTGCACCTTTTACGCTCGCTGTCTTATTTCCGGAATAATTATTATTAACAAATAAATTGGTTGCAATCCAAATTAATACCAGTCCACCGGCCAATTTTATAAAAGGGATCTCAATAATGAAAGTAGCTAAACTTGAAAACAGGATATAAATGACACTGATTCCAAACATAACAGCACCCAAAACTTGTTTACGTTGTTCTGACGAAAGTTCGCGTATGGCGATCCCAATAATGAAGGCGCTGTCCGCACTAAGGATTAAGTTTATAAAAATTATTTTCAATAAATCAATTAGAACCGACTCACCCATGAACAATCTATCTCCTCATTTGGAAAGCCCTTAAGGGGGATGGACTTGAAATTTTTTAATAGCTTGATAGTGCATAACTTATATTATTCTAAAAAATAGTGTACACGAACAGAAATAACCGGGTTTTTCCATTATTATGTTTCCTTATGGCACGATGAAAGAAATATTTCCTGTTTCCTCCAAGCACTTGAAGTCCGCCGGCTACTTCCAAGGCTGAACCTAATGACACAAGATGTTGGCAATAAAGGCCCTCGAAGAACTGAAGCTTTTGGATAAGTTAGCGATTACTATTTTAAATAAATGCAATTCCAGCAAAAGCGTTTCGACGATCCTGATTTTATTATGCTTTTTTAGCTCCATGCTGGTAACGAATGATGCCACATTAATTACCTTTGTACCATTGACACTTATTATAAGTAAAATAACAGAAACAAGCATGTTGGATACCATTATCCTTCAAACAATTGCTGCTAATGTCGGCAGCAGTTTAACACCGATAGGGAATCCGCAAAATTTGTTCATATATACGTATTATGGAATTAAGCCGATGCATTTTTTTTCGACAGTCATTTTCTTAGCAGTGCTCGGAATAATTCTTTTATTTTTTAGGCGGACTTGGTACAATCATTGCTTCGCTGGCCAGCGTCATCTCCTATAAGCTGTTTATTAAAAGGAATCCTACGAAAAGTAAAAAATACCTAATTCGGTTTAGCCTATACAATTTTTCAAGTTTGGCATTTTTATCTATGGTTTATTATATTGTTATGAAAATCCTACATTTCTTTTAAAACACCACTTCAGAACCAACGCAAAAAAATAACCATCAGCAATCGTAAGGTAATTGTAAAAAGGGAATACTAGTTTCTAGTATCCCTTGTTTCCTTTTGCGTTTTGGCTTTAAAAAACAACTTCATCAAGGGAGGCGTAACAATGGTAGTTACAAGAACCACCACCACCATTACAGCAAACATAGTTTGACTTAATAGCTTTGATTCTAAACCAATCGAGGCAATAATTAATGCTACTTCACCGCGGGAAATCATGGCAGAACCTATCCCCAATGAGCTGTTCCAACCAAATCCGGCAGCTTTTGCACCAATCGCAGCACCAATTAATTTCGTAAGAATAGCTAAAATACTAAAGAGAGCGATAAGCCCTAAATTTTGTGAAATACCGGTAAACTCCGCCGTTATTCCAATAGAAGTAAAAAATATCGGAACAAAAATGGAATAACTAATCGTTTCAACCTTCTCAAAAACCTCGTGCTTGTAGTCCGTTACACTTATTGCCACACCCGCAATATAAGCTCCAATGATCGCTGCAACACCTGTGTATTCTGCTAAGTAAGCATATACAAAACAAATAATGAGAGCGGACGAAATGACAGTTTCCGTTACTTTTAACAAGGCAAATTTTTTCAAGAACCAAGGGACTGCTTTCCAGCCAACAAGAATAGCTCCGGCGAAAAATAATACCTTTTTTAAAATAACTGCAGTTAAATTAACCTCTCCGCCTGCAAAGCTCATTAAAAACGCCAGTGCAATAATGACGACCACATCATCAATTACTGCAGCACCTAAAATAGTAGCGCCTTCAGGAGTTTTTAACTGATTCATCTCTTTAAGTGCTTGGACGGAGATACTGACACTTGTTGCAGAAAGCAATAGCCCCAAAAACCAGGATTGCATCATAGAAAAATGAAAAATGCTGCCCGCAAAATACCCTAAAACAAGCGGAACAATTATGCCTCCAAAACCAACAAAGGTAGACGCCTTCCCCGTTCGTTTGAATTCATCCACATCCGTTTCCAATCCGGCAATGAACATTAATAGGATAACCCCGATTTGACTGAATTCAGCTAATGTTTTTGTCTCGTTGACTACCCCTAAAACCGATGGACCAAGGAGAATTCCAATCAAGAGTTTGCCAAGCACGGACGGCTGCCCTAATCTTACGCTAAGGCTTCCGGCTATTTTGGATGAAATTAAGATAATCGCTAGTTGTAGTAATAACAATTCATTACCGCCTTTCGTTATTATAATGAGATTTATTTTTAAAAAAATACAAAAAGAGCCTGTTACCAAAGGACATAATAATCCCTTGGTGACAGGCTCCTCCAAGTACGCTCAGTATTTTATTAAATATATTTTATCATAATCCTACGTGCTTTTATTAATTTACTTGAAATTACTTATAAATAATTGCAAATACGTAAATATATTGTATAATAAACTTACAAATACTTAAAAAAGTTGGTGTTATTCCTTGTATCAAGAGGAAAGATTAGTAGCTATTTTGGAATTCCTTAAAAGGAATAACAGGATTTCTGTTGAACAAATTTGTTCACTCTTTGATGTTTCAAGAGATACAGCCAGACGGGATCTTGTCAGGCTCGAAGAAGAAAAATCGATTGTGCGGACTCGTGGCGGGGCTATTCTTCCATCCGTTCATAATGAAGTAAAAAACTATTCTCATCGCCTGAAAACGGTATCTGAAGAAAAAAGGATAATTGGAAAAAAAGCTGCCTCTTTAATCTATCCCGGCGACAGGGTGATATTGGATGCCTCAACAACCGTTCAATCCTGTGCGGAACAAATCGAAAACACGGATTGTACCGTTATTACTAATTCCATCAACCTGGCTGAAGTATTATCCTCCAAACAGGACGTGAATATCCAGCTCTTAGGCGGGAAACTGCAAAAAGAGCACCGCTTTTTATACGGTTCATCTGTAGTCGAAAAACTCTCGGAATACCATGTAGATAAAGCTTTTATCGGTGTAGTTGGTATATCTGAAAGAGGATTAACGATTGCCCATGAGGAGGATGGCACGGTTAAACGAAAAATGATCCGGCAGGCGAAGCAAGTGATTGTTTTGGCAGACCATACAAAGTTAGGCATCACTGATTTTTTCCGTTTTGCTGATCTAAAAGATATTGATCTATTAATTACCGATAAAACGCCTCCGAAAGCGTTCATCGATTTGTTAAGAAAAAACAATGTAGAGCTCTTAACAGCAGAGCAGGAAAACGAGGGAGAGGATTAAAATGGTAAAATTGATTGCTGTCGATTTGGATGGTACGTTGCTGAATGAAGAAAACCAAGTAAGCAAAGGGAATTTGGAAGCCATCAAATTTGCTCAATCCAAGGGTGTTGAAGTCGTGATCGCGACAGGACGTGCCCATTTTGATGTTCAGACCATTTTTAAAAATATCGATATGAAAACCTGGATTATTGGGGCGAATGGAGCGACTATCCACCAGCCAAATGGCGAATTGTTTCACTCTGTACCTATCAATCGGCCGGATGCCTTAAACATTCTAAGCTGGCTTGAAAAAGAAGACTACTATTATGAAGTGTTTAGCAATCATTCCATATTGACGCCGCTGCATGGCCGGGAGCTTTTAACAATCGAAATGGACAGAGTGAAAAGTGCGAACCCGAAAGTAAGCATCGATCAATTGAAATACGCAGCTGAAAAGCAATTCAGCCAAACAGGATTTTCTTTTATCAACTCTTACAAAGACCTTTTAGAGGCTGATGTGGATTTTTATAATATCCTTGCCTTTTCATTTGATGAAGAAAAGCAAAGGAAAGGCTGGGCAAATTTTGAAGGTATGAAGGATGTAACGCTTGTTACATCTGCTAAACATAATTTTGAATTAGAGCACAAAAATGCCTCAAAAGGAATTGCCTTAGAAATTCTTGCCAACGAGCTGAAGATCAACTTAGCCGATACAGCTGCTGTTGGCGACAGCTTCAACGATTTATCGATGCTAAGAATTGCCGGAAGAAGTGCAGCAATGGGAAATGCCCAAAAGGAAATTAAAGATTGCTGTCAGGAAGTGACCCTTTCGAATGTCGAGGACGGAGTTGCTCATTTCATTTATTCATTAACACATGGTACCCGTCAACTTGCATTGTGATTTTTTTTTAAATCACGGTACTTAAATTCTCATTGGCGTAACGCAATTGCGGCGTGACAATCTGAGTTTGAGCAATAAATAAGCAGATATAAAAGAATAGTTGAGTTATTCTTCTTTGAGTGTTCAGTTAAGAACACTCATTTTTTTTGGTGATTATGAATACACTTTCTGCATGGCTCAAGGTTCATCATCTAGCTTTTCATTCGCTTCACTAAACGATTTATCAATGTTTATTACATAAATATCACCAGATGAATAGTCCGTTCTTAATTCCCATTCTTGTGGTATTTTTAATCTTTTGTAGATAGGGGTCAAAACTGCTTTTCTCTTTTGTTCTATTTGCTGAAAACGAGTGAGAAAAGCGTCAAAATCAGCAACATTAGAAACTGAAATATTCATTTTATTAATCGCTGTATCTATTGCCTCTAATTCAATAAAAGCTTTTGTTTCATCCTGTGTCAGTTTTCCAATTATCATTCCATCAACAGATTTATTATCTGTAATAGTAGCCGGAACCATGCTTTTGGGGACTACATTTATATCCTGTTTCGTTGTATTTTGGTATTCAGTCTTTTTTAATACAGACACGGTTCCATTTACCTCTAAAATCGCACACTCAACTTCCTCAATATTGAAGATATCCTTTCCCCTCAATGCCTGCTGAAGAGAATCTATTGTATATCCAATCTTCTGCATCGATTCTTCCAAGATTTGTCCTTTTTTTATTAAGGTAGTAGGTTCTCCAGCTATCCATTTCCTATAGCGCTGATTTCTAAAAGCAAGGTTATTCAAGATGAATACAACTCCACCCATAATAAAGAGTGCAAGAATAAAATACAGGAACTTAATTTTAATATTAAATGTTAAATTTCCTGCAATAGTACCCATTGTAATCGAAGCAATGTAAAGGTGATAAGTTTTATGGGCTATCGTCTGTTTGCCCAGAAGAAGTACAAAAATCCATAATAATAAGAAAGCTGTAAACGTTCTAAAGATGATTTCTACAGAATCTGGCATCACTTTTTCTCCCTTTAAAAATCAAAACTAAACTATTGGTTGGCTTATTATACCCAAAGATACGCATTTATATGGAACACACGAAGCGTTGTTTTTGTCCTCCTCAGATGGACAAAAATCCATTTTGTCCACAAAGGGTGACAGGCACCGTGTTCACTGTGGAATCCGTATCACAAACGTACTCCCTTTCCCCACTTCGCTACTCAATTGAATGGTTCCGCCATGGGTGTCGACAATCCACTTTGCGATGGAGAGTCCCAGGCCGTGGCCGCCCATTTGCCGGGAACGGGATTTGTCTGCACGATAGAAGCGTTCGAAAATATGGTTTTGATCCTCTTGTTTGATTCCGATACCAGTGTCCTGAACTTTAATGCACAGCTGACGTGCTTCTTCTGAAAGCGAAAGCTGGACTTCCCCTCCGTTTGGTGTGTATTTAATCGCATTGTCTAATAATATATATAATAGCTGTGATAATCGTTGCGGGTCTCCCGTTGCCATCAGTGTGGCCGGTGCCTGCAGGTTCAAAGAAATTTGCTTGGAAGCTGCCAGCGGATTGACAGACTCCATCGCTTTATCCGCTTGTGCGCGGAAGTCGAACGATTCCGTTTTCGTTTCGATGGTATTCGAATCGGAACGAGCCAGTGTCAAGAGGTCGCTAACCAAATTCGTCATCCGCTTCACTTCCTGCCTCATATTCGAAAGCAGCCTCCCAACAAAATCCCCCTCCTCCTCTTTCACCGGTTCGATCGTCATTTCCATCGCATCAATCGAAGATAACAACACACTTAATGGTGTCCGTAATTCATGTGAGGCATCTGCAACAAATTCCCGCTGCCTCGAAAATGCTCCGCTTATCGGGATCATCGCTCTTTTGGACATGACCACACTCATGAAGGTAGCAACACCGAAAAATACAATGCCTAACGCTACAAGAATCATGAGGAGCAAATGGAATAGCTGATAAGCAAATGAGATATCTTTTCCGATATACAACTGTCCAATGAATTGACCATTATTGTAAATCGAATGGCTCGCAACCATTAGCCGAATATCATGAGCATCCTCATGCGGATGAAATTCCCCCTTGTTGCCCCTTCCTCCGAGATTGCTTTCCACATGCAGTGTTACCTTGCGAATTTCATTTTGGAAACTGCTCTTCACAAGGTTCAGCAAATCCGGACGCAAGCGACGATCCGCTTCATTGCCCAAGATCAATTCTCCATTCGCATTGACAACATAATAAAAATATTGATTGACCCCGGCAAACACAATCTCTTGATTTTGAATTCCGTGCAGATCCCTTTGTTCATTTTTCATTAAATAATTCTCAATGAAGCTTGCTTCCTGGTTCACTAATGAATCCAGTTCATGCTCCTGATTCTTAAGGATAATCACATAGAGGACAGAATAGACAATCACAATAAAAAGGATGAGAAAAAGCATCAGCAGTCCGCTGTACATCCGAGTCAGCCGCCCTTGTGTGCTCTTAAAAACATCCTTCTCACTACGGTTGGTTACTGCCCGAAAGAATGAAAGAAGCTTAGTGTTCAACCTTGTAGCCCACCCCCCTGATACTTTGAAGCAAATTTTGTTTTCCCACGATGTCTAACTTCTTTCGAATCAATTTGACTGTGGCATCAATGGTTTTCAGTGCTACCTCCGAATCAAAGCCCCAGATTCGCTCAAGAATAACCTCACGCTGCAGCACTTGTCCTTTATTTTGCACCAATAAATCCAAAAGCTGAAATTCACGGGGACTTAACTGGACTTCTGCCCTTCCTAAACGAACCTCGTGGCTCATCCGATTTAGAACCAATCCATCAATCTCAATTTCCTCTTCAAAAATCGGCGCATAGTTTCGGCGGGAAAGAGCGCGCAGCCGCGCTAAAAGTTCGCCAATTTCAAACGGTTTGACAAGATAATCATCCGCTCCGGCATCCAGCCCCTCAATCCGATCCTCTACTGTGTCTTTTGCCGTTAACATCAGAATTGCACCCGCGTAACCTTGTTTTCGTAAGCGGCGGCAGACCTCGACCCCCGTCCCGTTCGGCATCATCCAATCCAGGATTAACACATCATAGTGTGTGGAGGTGGCATAATAGAAAGCATCTTCCCCTTCCATCACCCACTCAACCTTGTAATCTCCCTTCTTTTTTAACATATAAACAATCAATTCACCAAGCTGTGAATCATCTTCAGCTAATAAAATATTCATGGGTTTAAACTCCTTTAAAATCCGAGATTTTCCGCAACTGCCCGAATTATACCGGAGTTAACTTAAGATATTTTTAAAAATAAAATAGCCGGTAAAGAGAGACTGACTTAGCAAAACTATTCCCCATACCACCGCCGGAATCAATGCTCCTTGAGCAAGAACAGCCGTCCTCGCGGGGTTTTTCCGACGCATAAAGCTTTGCCGGCACAATTGGAAAGAATTTAAAACCGATTGAATCAGAATGAGAGATGCCAGGAAAATACTGATATGCATAATCGCCAGTTCATACCTGAAGTAAATCGGCACTGCAAGTAAGGAAACAAAGGAGAGTGCCCAGATAAAGCCAAAAAAATTACGAATCCATAGCAGCAATGATAGAACCAGTAAACTGATAAAGAAATAAATGATGCTATCGTAGTGACCTTTTGATACTAAATAAAATAACCCGATTGCCGTTAACGAGGTTCCCGTATACCCCGCATAGGCGATTAGGGCTTTTCTGAAGCGGGATTGTGCATGGTTTGCTGCCTGCCAAGAGCCATCCCTTTGCAATTTAATTTTTTCGCCGAAGCCTCCTTTTAAAAATAACACACAGATTACCTCGTAAAGCAGTGTGTAACAGAGAGATAGGTATACCCTTAAAAAAGGAATCCCGGTTACGAGCAATGCTGCTGCCAGATAAATCAGGATAAGGATAGTAGAATTCACGTTTAAGCTCCATTCTTTTTTTGTATAAAACCCACAAATATGAATAATTGTGAACTTCACGGATTCACGGCAAAAGTTCGCGGGATTACTGAAAAAGTTGGCGGAATCCCCCCTAGAATTCACGGAATGAGAAAAATCACCCCCGCTATAAAGAAAAAGAAGCACCTAACCAATCTCTCGGGGGTGCTTCCTTTCCTACTTGCGCGTCTATTTTCCTGCCTCTAACTAGATTACCTTTTCCTTCTCATTTTTCAATTTTTCAATTTTTCAATTTCCTTTTCCAATTCTTCATCGTTCACAAAATCCTGGTGCTCAAGCTTTGGATTGGAAAACTGACTGCCGGCCTGGACCTGCGCTTCCATCAATAAAATCCGCTCCTCCGCCCTGGCAACCCCTCTCGCGATATTTTCTGTTTGAAAACTGAAAGTTGCTTTCTGAATCTGTTTAATAGACTGGGCAACATTTGCCCGGGAAGCTAAAAGGATTTTCTTATGCTGCATTTCATTATACGTTTCTTTCAGTTGATTCAATTTTTCAATCAGAATCTGAGTTTGTCCTTTAATGGCTCCAAGCTGTTCCTTGTAAAGGCTTAGCTGCTTTTGATTGACAAGTTTTTCTTGAACCGCCAATTTCGCGATATCATCCTCGCCCCGTTCAATGGCCAATTTTGCCTGACGAACTCTCTTCGCTACCAATGCTTCTGTTTCCAAAATGAGCGCAGCTTGTTTTTTCTCCACAAAAATCTGGCTGGCCAAGGCTTTCTGACCCTTTGCAATCTCCTGCTCCATTTCTCTCGAATACTCATTCAACATCGCAATTGGATCCTCGATACCATCCAGCAATCCATTAATTTCCGCCATCGTAATCGTTTTAATTCGTTTAAAAATACCCATTTTTATTCAATCTCCTTTTCATTCGTTAAATTTTTTTCCCACTGATCTAAAATACGTGCATTATGGTTAATGACAGGTGTATGTGAACTCATTAAAGGTGTTTCAATAAACCGCTCCATCGAGGAAGCCTTTGCCTTCCTTCTAAGCCATCTCACTAAGAGAACCAGAACAGCCAGTCCGATAATGAGGAATAGTAATGGACCGAACAAATGGAAATCTCCTCCGTGATGCGGGCCGTTCATAAACTGCTGTTGTCTAAAGCCGCCTCGGCGCCCCCATCCTTCCGAGCGAAATCCATTAGGTCCCCCGTAAAAGTCGCGATGCCCTCCTAAAAGATGCCGGAAAAAATTAATTCCAACAATGATAGCAGCGACAATCGCTCCCCAGAAAATACCTAACTTTACTCGAGTATTCATCTCTATCTTTCCTCCTTTCATTACTTGATGAATTGAAGTTTAATAGAGAATGGTGAAAACTTGGTGAAAACTAATACTAGTAAAACTATTTTTTCACACCATGTCCATTACCCACCATCCTCCCTATATAGAAAGTGAAGGGCGGGGGGTGTTGGGAGTTGGGAATTCAAAACACCTGTCCTCTCTATACGGACAAACTCACCCAAGTGTCCACGAACGGTGCCTGTCACCACATCGATTTAAAGGTCATACATTATTTATGGGAGTGATTCTAAATGGGCTATATTGTTGATATTTCAAAGTACGAGCCATCTAACTAAATTGATTGGCCGACGTTTTCGAAGAAGGTGGATCTATTAAAAAATCTAACGGTAAAATAGATCATTTATGGTTTTATAATAGTCAGCATTTGGATATTAAAGGGGGAGAATCTCAGAAAGGAGATAAATTTATCATTACGGACGAGCTATTGGTATACGGTACTCGTATGGTGAAGTGCCATGATGGAAAATATCGGACAGCGGATCCTAAATATGTAGATGTGTCACCCAAGCCACTGGATTGGCCCTACCGTGTAATAGTTGAAGGCATCACCAATAAACTAGCAATTGAAATTGTCCGTTCCCTGCAATCACACTATCAAAAAGCATCGGTTCATGGAGAATCATTTTTGAATTACAAAGCCCATCAACAAGATGGGCTTTTGCTATATTTTCAGAATGAATGTCACCATCTACTCCAACACCCCAGGTCTTCCCAGCAGATATCCCTGGGTAAAACGGACTCCAATATATTTGGCTGCCGCCAGCTCGACATCCTTTTCGATGCCTTCTAAGATTAGCTTGCAGTTATATTGATCGCAATATTTAATCAGTAAGTCGATCATTGTTTGTTTTTGTTTCGATTGACACAAATCTTTAGCAAAATAGCGATCTAATTTTAAAAAGTTCGGAGCTATTTCAATTAATAGTTGCAAGGCATTATATCCTTTGCCAATATCATCTATTGCAATGAGGATTCCATGCTCTTTGATCTGAGCAATTTTTTCCTTAAAGGCTTCAAAATGAGTATCTGAGATAATTTCCGATTCTGCAATTTCAAGAACAATTTTAGTGTTTTCCTGATGACTATGAAGGCTTTTCTCCGTCAAAATCGTCTTTAAAACAGATAGGAAATCGGGATGTACGATCGATGATGGGAATACATTTATAAACAAATAACCATCCGTTTGGGGTCCTTCCGAAAAATAGCTTCGGACCGCTTTTTGCATGGAAAGCGAATCTAATTCAAAGAGCCGCTTCTCTCTTTTTGCCTCCTGAAAGGCGATTTCGGGATTGGCGGAAAAGCTAGTTCTTAATAGAACCTCATAGCCTATTTTACTCCAGTTATTGATCTCAAAAATCGGCTGAAAAACGTGGTAAAAATCTTCATTTTCAATTACCTGCTGAATGGACATAATAGGTGATAATTCCTCCCAAAATAAAAAAGAATGCACCCGAATAATAGGAACATCTTTATCCTTATTCCTTCGGTATCTCGTCTATCATAGCATGTGAATGCCTTAGACTCGCAGCTTTGCGTCCTAATCTTTCAACTAGTTTGCCATTTCGTTTATATGAAATTATAGTTATTTAGACACTCGAATAGATTATCACAAAACAAAAATTGGTACCACCAACTTTAGTAACACCTACTTAAAATTTAGAAAGAAAATTCTAAACTTTAATATTCCTCAATGTCCTTTCCACACGGACACTCATACCCCCTTGTCCACCGACGGTGCCTGTCACCATTTTTTCTGTTAACATAGTGATGAGGTGAATGTTATGGTTTGGAAGATAAATAGTTCTGTGAAGAAGAGTATCGATCGCTTTGGGGTCACGATTGATGAGGTGATACTTCCGAATGGGGAGGAAAAGACCTTTTCTTATTTGGATTTTGCGAAAGGTGTTTGTATTCTGCCGATTACGGAGGATCACGAAATTGTATGTTTAAAGCAATACCGTCATGCCATTAAAAGCTGGGAATGGGAGCTGCCTGCCGGAATGATTGACATAGATGGCACCCCGCCAATTGAAACCGCCAAGAAAGAGCTGGAGGAAGAAACAGGGTTTAAAGCAGATCAGTGGTTAGATTTAGGAAGCTTTTATCCTTCACCGGGCTCCACCAGTGAGGAAATCTTTTTGTTTGCCGCTGCCGGATTAACGGCTGCCGAACAAAATTTAGAAAGCAGCGAACAAATTGAATTACATAAAATCAGCATGGAAGAATTGAAGACCTTGATCAAAAAAGGTGACTTCAAGCATGGCGCAGGACTTGCAGCAATTCTACGATATAAATTCATAACTGATTAGCAATACAAAATTACAAACACCCCCGTCTCAAATCACCGATCGGAGACAGGGGTGTTTTGTTTTAACTTCTGGAAAATTTCGACTTATTTCCCGCTTTTCCCTTATTAATTAAACATTTGATTAACAATACCATCTAAAGGGCTACACGTTCCCCTCTAACTTTCTCTAATGAAGAATCTTTACGCGTTCGATGCATCCGGCTATAACAAATAGGAATCAGAAATAAGCTAATAAAGGTTGAACTGATGAGCCCTCCTACCACCACGATCCCGAGAGTTTGGGAGATGACCGTATCTGTCCGTGACGAAAGAGCAAGAGGCAGCAAGGTTAAAATGGTTGTGAACGCAGTCGTCAGAATCGGCCGTACGCGAGAAAGCGTCCCTTTTAATATGGCCTCTTCCGCTTTCATCCCGCTTGCCAAGTTTCTTTCAATTTTATCAACGAGGACAATTCCGTTCGTCACCACAATCCCCGTTAGCATCATAAGTCCGACGAAGGCCGCAAGATTCCATTCCTTTCCGAAGATAAACATTCCAATGACTGACCCGATGAATGCTAATGGAATGCAAACCAACACCGATAGCGGCGCTTTCCATCCGCGAAAAACGGCACTAATAATTAAGAGCACCAGCAATAAAGAAAAGAATAACGCAATCGCCATTTCATAAATCATTTCATACACTTGCTGAGGGGCACCGGCGAAGGAGTACTTTACACCCTCCGGTAACGGGATTTTCCCCAATGCCGTTTTAACTTGGTTCGTCACCTTTCCGATATCACTTGAAATGATATTGGCTGTTATGACAGCATACGGATGCCCATCCTTCTCTTGAATCATCGAAGAACCCGATGGCATTAGCAAAGCAAGCTGATCCAAAGTCACCTTTTGCCCATCCTTATTCACAAAGGTCTCTCCGCCCATTAAAGAAAAAATATCTTTAGAGGTACCTTTTTGTATATCGGAGTGAATAACAATGGGAAATGTATTTTGGTTAATGGAAATGAACCCTTTTGTTCCGTCTGCGGTATATTGCTGAATCCGATTTAAAACATAATCAAGCTTAATACCGTTATTTTCGATGGCCTTCCGATTTAGTGTGATCTGATACTGGGTTGTATGATCCCCATCATCCGCCGTCCCCTGCACAGCCAGTCCAGGCACCAGCTTCAGCTGATTGCGAACCGTTTGCGCCATCGATTCCAGCGTCTGACTATCAGCTCCCGTAAGATTGATCTTCAATTGCGTATCATCGCCAGCAATACTTGCATTTGAAACTGTATAGACAGCCTTGCTTGACAATGAATTTAATTGCTTCTGCAATTCAGGAATAAAAGCAGCTACATCTGTCCCCTTCTTAACAGTAACAGACAAATTAGCAATATTCGGTTTCTGAATCCATCCTCCTCCCGTATCAAAAACATCATCCGATTGCGGCGTAAAGGAGGAACCCAGTCCTGATGAAAATGAATCCACTTTAGGATTTGTTTTCATTAATGCTTCCAATCTCTGCACTTCTGCGTCCACTTCGGTTAATGAAGAAGTCTGCGGCATTTCCACTTGAACACCGATTTGACCGGTGTTATTGCTCGTTGGTAAAAAATTAACCGGAAGAAGGGCTGCGCCAACAGAAGCTAACAAAAATAAAGCTAAAAAGGCAATTACCACTTTCCGCTTACGTGCAAACACCCAGGTAAAAATTTTATGGGCAAATGGTTCTAAATTATCACCGACGGCAACCGGTTTTCCCTTCCAAAATAGATTGTAAAGAACCGGTACAACTAAGATCGAAACAAATAGGGAAAGGATAAGTGCAATCACAACTGACCATGCAAATCCCGAAAAGGCCGAACTGACCATCCCGCCAACAAGGGCAATCGGAACATAAACGGCAACAGTCGTTGCGGTAGAAGATACGATCGCAGGAATCATTTCCGACACGGCCTGTGTTAGTAAATGAACGCTGTTGATCCCTTTTGCCGCATGCACTTTTCGGTTCATATTATCCAGAATGACGATCGAGTCATCGACCACTCGGCCCATCGCCACGATAAGCCCTGAAACGGTAAGAATATTAAGGCTGATTCCCATTATTTTTAATAAACCGGTTGTCGCCAAAAGACAAATCGGCAGTGAAATAGCGATTAATAAGGTAGAACGGACTTTTCGGAAAAAAAGAAAAACGCAGACCATCGAAAATAAGCAGCCTAATAAGCCCTCTTTTATAAGACCTTTTAATGACGCATTGACCTGCTGACCTTGATCAAAAAGGATCGATAGTTTGATATCCTTATTTTTCAAAGCAGGAATATCCTTTATACTACTCTTAATTCGATCGGAAACATCCGTTATATTGGTTGAAGGAGTTTTTAAAACATCTAAAAGGACACTTGGCTCTCCGTTCGTTCTTGAAACCGTCTCCAGGTTGACAATAGAATTTGATATGTCAGCTACTTTCGAAAGCGGGACTGTTTTTCCATCACGGTCATGTATGGGCAACTGCATTAAATCCTGTTGATTTAACCCCCAGCCCGAAACTTGGAGCGGAATCGAAATCCGGTTGTTTGTCACCTTTCCTTCTACTCCGGTTGTATAGTTCTCTTCAAGTGACTGCTTTACATCAGTTACCGTTAATCCTGATTTGTTTAGATCGTTCATTCGAATGTTAACGGCATATCCCGCCGTTCCGCCACCGGATACCCGTACATCTTTTACACCGGGGACTGTTTTCAACCGGTTGACAACATCTTCTTGAATCGCCGTTCGAAGCGTATTCTCCGTTAGATTGTCAGAAGAACTCATCAGACTAATTCTCATAATCGGTAAGGAATGTGTACTAAGTCTAGTTACCAAAGGTTTATCAATACCAGTCGGCAGTTGGATTCCCTCTAAGGCTTTCGATACCTGTTCCTCCGCCTTCTCCATATCATAATTCATCGAAAAATTAAGACTTACCAATGAACCGCCATTAAATGAGTTCGTCTCTACATCTTGAAGGCCGTCTACTACCCGTACAGCCTGTTGAATCGGTTCTGTAATCTCCTTTTTGATTTGATCCGCTTGGAAATTTTCGGCACGAACAGTGACCATTAGGGTTGGATTATTAATTTCAGGCAGGTAATCCCGTTGAATTTGCAGTGCTGACATTCCACCCCATACGAGAATTAGGACGATCAAGGTTACAATCAAAATGGCACGTTTCATCGTTTCATCTATTATTCGTTTCATGTCATTGTATTCGGGCCTTGTTAAGCCCGAAATCGCTCCCCCTCTTATGAAAAACTAATGATTTACGTAACCCAATGGCAAACAGAGGCCCTGAAGATCTCCATACTTAATAAAAATAGCTACCTTTATGGGGTAGCTATTTTTATTTACCTTACCAGCCTCTTGCAATCGTATCCACGCATTGCATATCTGACTTTGTAAAATAAATTAATTGTCAGCAGGAGACGGAGCACTGCTTTCAGGTTGTTGCTGTACTTCATCTGGAGTAAGGGCCTTTTTCTCACCTGGATAAGGTTTATCAAAACCTTTTGTAGCGTACCAAACAGAGTGGTTCAGCATGTTGGCATTGACTGCATCCGGTGAAGCGTGCTTCCCGGAAAATTCATCCTTGTGTTTGTTGGACCATTCCGTCCACTTTTTCGAAAGATCCTGTGCTTCAGGTGTTACATTTGTTGTGTTGGCAAGTGCTGCCGTGTTGGAACCCGGTTGGCCATTTAACGTGTCAAGCGGAATTTGATTTGGTACAAAGTTGTATGGCGTGAAGTCCGGCTTATCTGTAAAGAGCTCACTCATCGGCTCTGCTGCTGCATCGTTTTGATTCATAGCAGGAAGTCCGAGAATTTGTTCAATACTGCGAACCATGTTGATAACTGTCCAATAATGGCTATCCGTAATTCCTTTTTTCACCCAAGGACTGATAACATATGCAGGCTCACGATGGCCGTCAACGTGGTCTAATCCATTTTGAGCATCATCTTCTGTGACAAAAATAGCCGAGTCTTTCCAATATGGGCTGTGAGAAATCAAGTCAACAATTTTACCTACAGCCAAGTCATTGTCGGCAACCATTGCTTGCGGTGTTGGATTGTTTGTTGAATTTCCAGCTGTGTGGTCATCCATTACCCACATTGTGTTTAATGCCGGTAAGTCATTATTTTTCACGTGTTTTTCAAATTGTTGCTTGAAAATTTCAAAACGGTACTGATCTGGGATATTCGTGTCAAACGTTGGGAAAGGCTTGTATGTGATCGGCCCAAGTGACGGAATATCATAGGTTGCCGAATAGTCGCCTACCGGTACATGAAGGCTACCTTGCTGCCCGCCGGAAAGGATTTGGTAATCTTTCCACCAGTCTATCCAATTTCCGTATGGTTCCGGACCGGTGAAGCCAGTCGTATCTTCCCCGAAGTTCTCAACAGATTTATTATATTTTGCTGCTTGATCCCATAAGTGGCCTGTAGGTGCATAGGCCATTGCGTCCCCTGCCCCGCCCGGGTAGCTTTTTACATTCGCTGTATCTGTTTCTTTATCTTCATAGTCTGTATTGGTTCCTTGCATAACCCATTGGTGTCCGCTTGCTGACTGGATGCCTGAAGTATAAACGTTGTCTAAAAGCGGGAAGGTAGATGCAAGTTTATGCAAGTTTGGAGTTACTTGTTGCGGGAACTGCGTTAAAGCCGGTTCGCCGTTTCCTTTTCCAAGGTCACCAAGTACTTGGTCATACGTTCTGTTTTCTTTGATAATATAGAATACGTGCTTAATCGTTGAAGGCTCGCCCACTCGTTCAGGCATAGCAACAGGTTTCTTATTTTCACGCGGCTTAGCGTTTAGATCTTTTAAGCCGTACCAGTTATTGTCAGCATATACCTGCTTTGTGCCCTTTACAAGATCCTCAGCAGTTGGGAATGGGATCAATGAAAGCGATCCTTCTTGTGCATAAGAAGAGTGGCCATGTACTGTAATACCTTGAATCGTTAGATCACGTGCGTCTCCGCGTGAACCAATTCCATCCGCATTCGCAACAACTAGATTTTTATTAGCAGAATCCACTGCGATATCAACTGGGAACCATGCTGTCGGTAAAAGTCCTTGTAGTTCAGGAGTCTTATCAGGGCCTTGCCAGTCATATACGGCAATCGCATTATCACGGCCAAGGCTGACCATTAACTTGTTATCTACAACTTTCACTGCGTTTGGTGCAGATCCCTTTTGAGCATTCGGGTATGGTTTAATATCAATTGTTTGAACTACGTTATTTGTCTTCGTGTCGATAACAGAAACGGTGTCACTGTTCGTGTTGGTTACGAATATGTACTGACCTGACTGTGTCATCCGTTCAGGCTGTACACCAACTTCAATCGTTTTTGTAACAGTGTTCGTAGCAAGGTCAACAACTGACACAGTTCCTGTTGTAGTGGCACCTGTTTTAGGATCTACGACAACTTTAGTACCAGAAGAGTCAACAGTCGTGTCTCCTGCCTTAGCTATTCTGCCGCCTTGGTTTGTAACGTATGCAGTATTGCCATCAACTAAAACGCTTGTTGGGGCATTTTCAACTGCAACTTTGGTTAATGCACCTGTTTGCGGGTCAATTACTCCAAGGCTGTTATCACGGTTTAGGGCAACTAGCAGTTTGCCTTGCGGTGTAACTGTGATATCAAGCGGATTAATATTTCCTCCAACTGTTGCTTTTGGAAGGCTAATGCTCTTTTGAATCACAGGAGTTCCGTCCGGATTGATGGACATTACCACAACTTTACCTGTTGTGCCTGATGAACCCGTTGCATAAAGCTGACTTCCATCCTTTGAATAAGCTAAGCCCCACATATGGGAAAGACCTAGTGAAAAATTTTGGGTAGTCAATTTTCCCGTTGCAAGATCAACGACATTGATTCCTTTTCCACCGTAATCACTTCGACCAACTATGGTCACGGCAGTTTTACCATTTGGATTTACTGCCACAGAAATCGGGTTCCCGCCAAATTCAATTTGTTTCCCAGCGGGTGTAATCAGCTGGTTAACAGGAGTTTGAACAGAACCATCAGCTTGTTTTCCAACAAGATTGCTTCCAAAGGGACCATCTTGTGCAGCGTAAACGCCTGCAGAACCAAGAAGGAAAGTACTTAGAGTAAGTCCGGCAATAAGCTTTTTCTTCTTTCTAAATTTCTTTAACAAAATTACCACTCCTATCAATTTGTTTGTACTGCTACAAATCTAGGATACTTAGAATTTATTAATCCATCATTTCGGTAGTGTAAAGAAGTATTAAGTGTTTGTAAAATTATGGAACATTTACTCAAGCGGGTAGAAAGGCACTTGAATTGTTGATTGACTAAGGGACTCCAGGTAAAATTACCCGGCAAAAAACGAATTCAACGGGAATTTACTCCCCCTGCAATCCATTCTTCGACTAGATTCACTGGTTTATTTGATTAAATCTACAACGAGACCTTTAGATAAATAATTTTCCCTTCGAAAATTAAAAGAAGAATGTCGACTATTGTCCGGGAAATTCTATTCGATTCCAATAATCCACCTAAAAAAACATTTTCCTACATTCTTAGACCAGGTTCCTTCTTAACTTAAAAAGGACACCATCCTCTTCACAAAAGGATTTTTAATAAAGCAGAAAATATTATGTCGATGATTGACGGAGAATTATTTCCAATTCACGGATGGTGCCTGGCACCAAAACTTGTAGTAAGATTAGAGGTAGTAACTTTTACAGGGGGATAAAATGAAACAGGGAGACAATTCAAGATCTATCGCTTTGCCGTTAGTCATTTCGATTATTGCCATATCGTTTTCAGCTATCTTTGTGAAATGGTCTGCTGCACCGGCCTCCATTTTGAGTATGTATCGGATGATATTTGCCAGTATCCTCATGGTGCCGATTGTATGGAAAAACCGGGAGGAATTTAAGAAAATTAGAAAAAAAGATTGGTTCTTTTTAATTTTTTCCGGCATGTTTTTAGCTTTGCATTTTGCCCTGTGGTTCGGGTCTTTGAAGCTAACAACGGTAGCCAGTTCAACCATCATCCTTGCCCTGCAGCCGATTGTATCGTTAATAGGCGGATTTTTTCTATTTAAAGAACGATCATCCGCAGCCGCATTGTTGACGATGGGAATTGCTATTGTAGGAGCGGTCATGATTGGTTGGGGAGATGTCGGGTTAAGCAAAGAAGCCATTTTAGGTGATTTTCTTTCTTTTTTTAGTGTCATTGCTGTAGTGGGCTACTTACTAATCGGCCAAAGCATTGTGAAAAAAGTATCGCATTGGATTTACAGCTTTAGTGTATTTTTAATAGCTTCGATTGTTTTGGTAATCTATAACGTCGGTGCAGGTGTTGATTTTAGCGGATATAAAGCCCCTGAATGGGGAATCTTCCTGTTATTAGCCATTGTTCCGACAATGAGTCACGTAATTAATAACTGGCTCTTAAACTATGTAAATGCTACGACGATTTCGATGAGTATTTTAGGAGAACCAGTAGGAGCAACTTCCTTGGCTTTCTTTTTACTGGGAGAACAACTCGTAAGTTCACAAATTGCCGGAGGCTTACTCGTCCTTCTCGGGGTCTTCTTCTTTTTGATTCAGCAGCAAAAACCGATTTCGCTTAAAAAAGCGGTAAAAAATGGAACATACAATTAGAATGAGTCCTTATTTACCATAATAAAAGGAAAACGAGATCACTTATATAGAAAGTGTTTTCCCGTTTTCCTTTTATTTTACTTCCATCCTACCGACAGACACGTGCCCCCGTCTCCAACCATTTCAGTTCCCTATTCATCTGTTTCAACAAATCCTGCGCTTCCGTAAGCCCTACTTCTTTAAACATAATGAGAGTACCCGGAAGGGCCTGCGCAAGGAGCGGGATGTCTGCAGAAATGACTGTGCCGATTCTTGTATAACCGCCGGTTGTTTGACGTTCAGCCATTAAAATAATCGGTTGTCCGCTAGCCGGTACTTGGATTCCACCGAGTGGTATTGCATCGGAGATAATATCTGCACTGTTACTATGTTCTAATGTTGGACCGATTAATTGATACCCCATACGGTTTGACTGTGGGGACACCGTATACTCTTTCGTCAAAAATGTTCCAATGGTCGCCTCGGTAAATTTTTCTAAATGAGGTCCTAAAATCACTCTCACTGTTAACTTCTGATTATACTTCGGGACAAGGTCAGGATGTACGAATCGGTTCATCACCGTAAACGGGGCTCCGTGCAGAATATCGCCCGCTTTTAGCGCCCTGCCTTCATAACCGCCAAATTTCCCATTTACAAATGTTGATTTACTGTTTAATACAAGTGGTACATTTATTCCGCCAGCCATGCTAATATACGCTCTGCCGCCTTCCTTACAAGGACCAAAAGAAAGCACCTGACCTTTTTTTATCACCCTGCTTTTCCAGAGAGGGACATCCTGCCCGTCAATACGGGGAGATAGATTTCCGCCGCAAATCGCAATCGATACGCTATCTAAAGCTTCAAGACTAGGTCCAATAAGAACAGCTTCCAGGGCCGCTTCACCTGAACGGTTTCCAACCAGCAGATTGGCAATTTGTAAGGAATACGGATCCATTGCCCCTGACGGACTGATCCCATATTGCTGAAATCCGTTTCTTCCCAGGTCTTGTACGGTTGTTTGCAGCCCAGGTTTTAAATAAACAGGAATCGTACAAACAATCGGCTCAACAGATGATGTTGCATCTTTTCATCATCAAGATTACGTAAAAATTGCTGTATTTGCCGATGAATTTTTTCGTTTATTTCATTTCCGAAAGAAACGCGAATGGCGACATCTCCAAAGGGGACGATTTCAATACCCATATATTTCATCTACCTCACCTGATAGGATTACTTACGCTAATTATACAAAATTTTTAAACTATTTTCATAACTCAAATCCCGCGATAGACAAAAAGACCTTCTGCAATCGAAGGTCTTTCATTCGGAAAACTAGCTATATGTCCTTCTCACGTGGACACTTTAATCGAAATGTCCACGAAGGGTGACAGGCACTATTTTAAATCTATCGAATATTTCGCAAATCCCCCGACGGACGGTCCAATATACTTCAGGTTTTGGGACTTCTCAGCGTATGGCTGCGCTTTTGGTGATGAGTCAAATACAGCGGTTGCTGCACCTTTGAATTTTGCCAGTGACCAGTTTTGGTCGGCTGATGGATTAATCGTTTTGTTCGTTTGAATATAGTTCGTGATGATTTGACGGTTTTCATCCGGTGCTTTTAAAATGACCTCACCCTGACTAACTCCAGGGAACGTGGTACTTGAAGCACGGTAGTTATTGGTTGCGACGATAAACTTTTGGTCTGCTGTTACAGGTTTACTCAGATAAGTTAGGTTAACAATTCGACTGGAATCGGAGTTAATAATCTTCCCATTCGGGTCAAATTTTGCCGGCTTTGTCACATCAATTTGATACTGTACTCCGTCAATCACATCAAAATTAAACGATGGAAAATCAAGGTTAATTAACGGCTGCTCACCGCTTTTCGCGGGATCAATTTGATTAAATTGCACGGCACTCATTTCCAGCCAGTCTTTAAGCTGTGCCCCATTAATCAGTTTTGCCTGAAGGGTATTCGGGTACAAATACAAATCCGCGACGTTTTTTATCGCCAATGTTCCCGCAGGAATGTCAGTATAATAATCCGGACCCATCCGTCCGCCTGCTTTAAATGGCGCTGCCGCTGAGAGAACAGGTATGCCTGCATACTTACTGTAGGCAGGGTCTTTTAGTTTTTCCATTAAATATGCGCCTTGCGCATTATTCACAATTTGTACAGAAGGATCATCCTGTACGAGCGCAAAATAGCTAAAAATAGGTGCTGTCGTTTCACCGACAGGTTGACTTACGTATTTAATGGTTGCTTCGTGCTCCGGTAAAATGGCGTTCATTAACTTATTATCGGTTTGGACGATTGATTTTCCGGTTGCATCTACAATCGGTCTTAAAGCCCCCTTACCTGTGACTACATTCCATTTTCCGCGGTGCTTCTGTAATTGCAGGTCAATCAATCCAAGATGACTGCCAAATGCCCCCGCCATTACAACGGGTTTCCCATTGATTGTTCCTTGCTCAAGATTCACATTCGGTAAATTCTGATAAACCGGACCTGGGAAGGTGTTATGCTGATGGCCGGTAAATACGGCATCAATACCGTTTACTTGAGTCAAATAGTAGGCTGCATTCTCCATTCCGGGCTGATAAGGCTCTGCGCTTATTCCTGTGTGGGCAAGGGCAACAATGATATCGGCGCCTTTCTTTTTCATAATCGGAACATATTTTTTCGCTGACTCGACAATCGATTTCGTCTCCACTTTTCCTTCCAAATTTCCTTTATCCCATTCCATGATTTGCGGCGTAACAAAACCAATGACTCCTACTTTGATGGTATGCTTTTTCCCACGGTCATCCACTACTGTTTTCTTTAAAATAACATAGGGTTCAAAATAGGGCTTTTCTGTTCCGGCCTTATACACATTGGCATTGACCACAGGCATTTTCGCATCATTAAGTGTTTCGTTTAAAAAGTCTAAACCGTAATTAAATTCATGGTTACCGACCGTGGTTGCGTCGTATCCTAACAAATTAAACGCACGGTAAATAGGCTGCACTTCGCCCTTCTTTAAGCCTTTCACTTTGGCAACATAATCGCCTAACGGATTACCTTGGATCTCGTCACCATTATCAAACAGCATTGAATTTTTCACTTCATCCCGTGCTTGTTTGATGAGGGTGGCTGTTTTCACCAAACCGACTTTGTCGTCCTGTTTTGTCTGATAATAATCATAATTAGCTAAGAACATATGCAAATCGGTGGTTTCCAGCAAGCGTAACCGAACCGTGCGATCCGCCTTTGCTGCAGTGGCGAGTGTAGGAACGAGCTGTCCTACAATCACGAATAATATAACGAGAAGAACATTTAACGATTTTAACAACTGATAATCCTCCCTTTTTTGTAAAAAAAATCATATAAACGAAGGTAGTATTTGTATGATTTATCCGGAATATGACTCTTTCAATGGAAAATTTTATAAAAATGCAAGTGTAAAAAAGCGAAGCGATGGTAATTAACGTGGATAGCTATAAAAGGCTAATTTGTTGATTTTTGCAATAAATACGCTTTATATAATAGGGAAGTTCTAATTTGAAAAGAGGGATTTTTATGAATATATTATGGGATTTCGATGGGACTCTTTTTGACACGTACCCGTCGCTTGTAGAGGGCTTTGTCCAATTAAGCAAAAAAGAGCTTGATAAAAGAGAAGTGTTGAAATGGCTTAAAATTGACTCGAAAACAGCATTTAAACATTATGGAGTTGATGAGAATAAAAGAGAAGAATATCAAAGGTTATATAATTATTATGCAAAAACGACAAGCAGGCCTTTTGATTATTTAGAGGATGTTTTATCGTCTGTTGATAACAACATTATAGTTACACACCGGGAAAGGGAATCCACAGCAGCCCTTCTGGAAAAATTCCAATTAAAAAAATACTTTACAGAGATTGTTTCAGTCGAAGAGGATGGATTCATAAGAAAGCCTCATATCTCCTCTTATAAACATGTATTGGAAAATTACAACATAGATCTCGTTGTCGGAGACCGCGAATTAGATTTAATTCCGGCCAGACAGTTAAATATTAAAACGGTTGCCTTTCAAAACAGAAACATTGAAGCGGATTATTATATAGATTCCTATGTAGATTTTTTACCTGTAGTGCTTAATACTAAATCTGAATAGTGATGGGCGAAGGGCACTATTGTGTCGTAAATGATTCCTATAAAATTGTTCATTTAAAATAACCTTAATGATTTATTCATAGTTTTTTCATTTTTTCAGGGTAAGATAAATACATGAAACGGACATGATCTTTTTCATACAACCCCCTTTTTAATATATTTTATTGTTGATCCGGCATATTGCCGGATCTTTTTTTGCTTACCCCAGAAATAACTCATATAACCGACTGTCCACTGTACAGAGACAAAACTGCCGAAGTGTCCACGAACGGTGACAGGCACCGATAGGCATGATAAAATATTCAAAATAAATGGATAAAAAAGGATTCGATTCAATTGAGGTCTTTCATTACCACCGCTACAGAATTTATGAGCTATAACAATAACATTTTATTTGAGCGGGTAAAGCTCGTTTCTTATATGCTTATTTTCTCTTATCCCTGTTTTTTCATTGTTGATTTTTTCCTATTTAATAACCTAAGTAAGCCTACCTTTAAATTTATACTTTCTGCAGTCCACATAACAGGACTTGTAATCTCGCTTATTTTTATCGGGATCTATCATTTATCCAAAAATATATCCCAAGGTCTCATCATTCATTGCTATATCCTCCTTTATTTAATGATTGGAGCAGTCACTTCTATTAACAGTCAGTTATTCACAGGGAATATATATGCCTATATCATTATTTTAATGGGGGTAGCCGTCATCTTCCCGGTCCGGCCAAGGACCTTTTCTTTCCTAGTCTCGGGGGTACATCTTTTCTTCCTGATAGGTTTATTCCTAATGGACCATGACCACTTCTCGTTTTTGTCAAAAATGATTAACTCAACAGGAACTGCCGTGATTTCTTGTACGATTTCACTATCATTCTATACATCTCGTAAAAATGATTTTATCAACAAATTGAAACTAAGAAGGAATGAGGAGAGTTTTCGAAGCTTATTTAACATGAATCCCAATCCCTTAATCCTTATAAAACCGAATAATAATAAAATTTTGCTAATGAATAGACATGCAGTTGAATACTATCATCTTCAAAATAAAGACTTGGCTCAAATGGATGCTGGGTTCTTGTTTAAAGACCTCCAAGAAAGACTGGACATCATAAAAAGGCTAAAAAAACAGGAAAGCATCAGAAACTATGTCACCGAGCAGCAAATCACACCAGAGATGTGCAAATGGACAATGTTAAGTTTCGAATGGGTTGATTACTTGGATGACACCTGTATTCTGATTGGCGCCACTGACATTACAGATTTCAAGAAAAATGAAGAAGAGCTTTATAAACATGCTTCTATCGATATCCTCACAGGTGTGATGAATAGACGAAGCGGGATGGAATTGCTTCGCGAGAAACTATCTAGCAGCTCCAGTTCGCAAGAATTTATTATTTGCTATATCGACATAAACAACTTAAAAATGGTAAATGATTGTTACGGTCATTCTATAGGAGATGATCTGATCAAGACATGCTGCGAAACAATCAGCCGACATCTTGCTCCCAATGACGTTTTATTTCGTCTGGGCGGAGATGAATTTGTGATAATTTTCCACAAAAAGCAAATGCAAGTCGCGCAGCAGCTGTGGAACAACATCAAACGTGAATTTCAGGACATCAATGATACGAACCAAAAGCCATATCCGATCTCTGCCAGCCATGGTTTTTACCACTATAAAACCGGCTCCGATATGACTGTGGAACAACTTCTGGAAATGGCTGACAAAGAAATGTATAAGGAAAAGTTCCTTCAAAAAACAGCACGTTATCAATAAATAAGCAAGGAAAAACCTGACCCTACTCACAAAAGAAGCACGCATGACAGTAAATCGTCATGCGTGCTTCTTCTATTGTTCCAGTTTTCGCATGATTCGCGGCACCTCCAGTGTCCACCGTACAAGGACAAAACCGCTGTATTGTCCACGAACGGTGCCTGTCACCTAAAAAGCACCACTATAGCATCGCACCGTTCCAGCCTAGTTTGTATTTGCCAATGGTCGTGTTGGCAGCCATTGATCCATTTGAGTAGAAGTAATACCATTTGTTGTTAATGAGTTTCCATCCCGTTTCCATGGCGCCTGATCTATTTAGGAAGTACCATTTACCGCCCCACATTATCCAACCTGTTTTCATTGCCCCCGAGCCGGCTAAATAGTACCAATGACCTCCGGTATATACCCATCCGGTTTTCATCACACCCGTTTTCAAATCATAGTAAAACCAATTGCCCTTCTCAAAAACCCAACCTCTTTTGACGGTACCTTTTACGGTTACACTGGTTGCCGTACTAACATTTCCTAGAGCATCTTTGGCATAGACTTGGATAATGGTCCCTACCAGTTGTTTCGGAATGGTTATCGTGAAAGCACCCGTACCGCTATTGACCCTTCCAATTTCCGTTTTCCCTGCCATCGCAACTACTGTTGCATTCGGTGCAGCAGTTCCTTTCAGTTGCGTATCAGCATCCCCAACCGGGTTAACCTTCGGACTTGCCGGAGGTACGGTCACAACCGTTCCTGCCCTGTTATTCATATCCAAGAGTGTATAGGTTATATTTTGCCCTTTATCCAAAGGCACGGCCAAGCCGTCGTTTGGATTAAAGGCAGTGACAACTGAACCTCCGCCATGCAGGCTAACGGAAGTACCGGTATAAACCTTCGCCTGTAATGAATTAAAGAAGGGATCCCCTTTAAATCCGTATAAACCCGTAGGCTGTTTTAAAAGCAGCGCAATCCTGAAATCGGTCATTAATTTTCCAAAAGTCATAGCGGGACTGATATATTTTTTAGCAACATCTTCAATTGCCTTATAATTATTATTTGGATCTTGTAATATTTCTTTAAAAATTCGATCTCCTTGATTTGCTTGAATTTTAATATACTGTGTAAACAAATAGGACAAAGAGTAATTTGATAGTAAATCACCGCTTTCATCCCAATACAAAAGCGACTGCCCATTTTGGATGGCGGATGATTCATTATAGTAAGCTAATCGGTCCGTGAGGCCATGACCCATATAAATTTGTTCTGCGGCCATTGCCAGCCCCTCATCTAACCAAGTATCCATACTGCTATTTCCTTCAACAAGCACATTTTGGTTGTAATTTACCATATGTTGAAACTCATGTGCCAATGTGGAATAGACGCCTGATACATCTTTTACGGAGCCGGTTCCCATTGTTGGGTATGTGTCGATATAAAAAGTTTCCGATTGATTGGAATGGGCTGTAATATATAAATCTCCCGGATAAAAATATCCGGCTACATAACCGCCGCTGCCTGAGAAGCCATCTTGAATGTCATAGCATAAAATATTAATTTTTCCATCCTTATTAACATCCGATTCCGTGCCAAAATTAGCGGTCACAGTGGAATAGATTTTATTATCAAATTCCATGCCCAGCTTCGCTGCATCTGCATCAGAGAGTTGGTTATTATTTACCCATACTTCTGCTTTCGTACCGATATAAGCTAACCTGGCGTTAATTTGATAGTCCGAATTAGTAGTTAGATTGGAAACCCAAAAAAGTTTACTATCACCGACTTTGTAAGGCTGTACCAACAGGCTTGTACTTTTCCTGACAAGGCTCCCTTTCATACTGGAAAGATCGAAAGGTATAGTTACATCTACTTTATATGTACTTGGTTTCAAGATCTTATCCATTGATAACTTCATATTTTTAAGATTAAAAGTACCTGTCGGTTGAGATGATACCGAATCTGTCGATTCATTGCTTATTACGGCATAATCCGTAGATCCCCCATTTACCGTTTGTAGATTAGTAGAAGGATTGAGGGCGTTGGCACTGTTTTGCGCTTGCCTTCCGGGATCTCCATTCAATGGAGTAGAATTTATATTTTTCTCTGGCTGAGGTACTTCCACTGCCGTATTTTGAGCAAATACAGCTCCCGGTAAAATTAGCATCTGAAGTGCAACAATCATTGGTACAATCTTTTTCAAAACCCCTGCTCCCTTCTTAACTCTATCAATTAGTACTAGATTACCAGATAATCCTACGATTATATATTACTAAAATTATTTAAGTAAATAATACTAGTTAAAAATGACCCCCTGTCACTTTCCCCGTACGTTACATGCGGTTTCGACGGATTTCCTTTTTCTTCGATAAAAAATGATTTCATCGATTTTATATCGCTTTCAATCGAAAAAACTACCAAACTCCAATAAAATCCGGCAGTGATTGGCTCAGTTCAAAAATGTACATACTAATTAAAAACAAATTCAGGTGATGAAAGTTGAAAAAACTTGTTTTTATTCGGCATGGACAAAGCCATTACAACCTTGAAAATCGCTTCACAGGCTGGAAGGATGTGGATTTAACCGATGAGGGCTATAACGGGGCAAGAGAAGCGGGCTCTATCCTAAAAAAACACGGGTTCATCTTTGACATTGCTCATACTTCCGTTTTAAAACGGGCCATCCGAACATTATGGATACTCCTTCATGAAATGGATTTAATGTGGATTCCCATTCAAAAATCCTGGAGATTAAATGAGCGACATTACGGTTCCTTACAAGGGATGGACAAGGATGAGGTCATTGCGAAATTCGGTGAGGAGCAAGTAAATGAATGGCGGAGATCAGCCAGTGTCCGTCCGCCGGACATTTCCCCGGAAGAGCATTTCCGTGACGTGTCCGACCCTAAATATGCGAGCATTGGAAAAGAACGTATTCCATTATCCGAGAGTCTTCTCGATACAGAGGAACGCGCGTTAGTTTATTGGAATGAGCAGATTGTTCCGAGCTTAAAACACAATCAACGTGTCATCATCTCCGCACACGGCAATACCTTAAGAGCACTGGTCAAATATCTCGACAACATTCCCGACGACGGCGTGGTCAGCCTCAATATTCCCAATAGCATCCCCCTCGTCTACGAGCTGGATGACAACCTAAAACCAATCCGGCACTACTACCTTTGCCAGGATGGCGAAATACCACATGATTCCATCCCGCTGCATACAGACTGCGATTGGATGGGGTGACAGGCACCGTTCGTGGACACTCCGTCACATTTGTCCGCGCACAGTGGACACAAGGTTTTACGAAAAAATGGCTAGCCGATTTTAAAAGACGTGCTGCTTTTTTAAATTTTTAGTTTTTTGATTGAGTTCTTATAGTCCCTCCATTAAAATCTAAAATAGGGTTTAAAATTCGAGGAGGCTTTCCATGAAACTGAGCACTGAAGAAATTGAGATTTTAAAGATTATTGAAGAAAATCACAAAGCATCGCTGGAAACCGTCGCGCTTATGGCCATGTGCAGCGAAGAAACCGTCAGAAATACCATTAAAAAATTAGAAGAAGAAAAAATAATAATGAGCTACCCGACCTTAATCGATTGGACGAAGGTAGAGGGCCAGGAAAGCATCGTAGCCATGATTGATGTAAAGGTAACCCCGAAACGCGGAGTTGGATTCGATGAAGTAGCTGAACGAATTTATCGTTTTCCCGAAGTATCTTCACTCTATCTCATGTCCGGTGCCTACGATTTGTCGATAACCGTTGAAGGAAAAACGATGAACCAGATCGCCACCTTTGTATCGGAAAAATTATCAACAATTGAAAATGTGATTTCCACCACCACCCATTTCATGTTGAAAAAATACAAACATGACGGGGTTATTTTTGAAAGTGGCAATGACAAAGATCGCAGGATGGTTGTTTCGCCATGAGTAAGGATTATTCTAGCTATATTTCCGATACAGCTCATCAGCTACAGCCATCCGGCATAAGAAAATTTTTCGATTTGGCAGCCGGGATGAAGGGGGTTATTTCCCTAGGGGTCGGCGAACCGGACTTCATCACCCCTTGGAATATAAGAGAAGCAACCCTTTTATCGATCGAAGAGGGCTTTACCTCCTATACGGCAAACGCCGGCTTGCTGGAATTACGAGAAGAAATCTCTATCTACTTACAGAAAAGATTTGCTGTTAATTATGACCCGAAGAATCAAATTATTGTCACAGTCGGCGCCAGCCAGGCACTGGACTTGGCCTTTCGCGCGATTATCAACCCCGGGGATGAGGTCCTTATTGTTGAACCTGCATTTGTGTCCTATGCCCCGTTGGTTTTTATGGCAGGAGGTAGACCTATTGCCATTTCCACATCGCCCGAAAATGACTTTAAAGTAACAGCCGAACAAATTGAAAATGCGATAACGGAAAAAACAAAAGCGATTTTGTTGTGTTCCCCAAACAACCCAACAGGCAGTACGTTAAACAAAGCAGAACTGACCGAAATCGCTAAAATTGTTGAAAAGTATGATTTAATCATGGTTTCCGATGAAATCTATGCGGAATTAACCTACGATGAAACCTTTACCAGCTTCGCCGCGATCGAAGGAATGTATGACCGGACGATTTTAATCAACGGATTTTCCAAAGGATTTGCAATGACAGGCTGGCGATTAGGTTTCATCGCAGCCCCTGCAGAATTAGTTCAAGTGATGCTGAAAATTCACCAATATACCGTCATGTGCGCTCCGCATATGCTACAGCTTGGAGCTATCGAAGCATTGCGCAATACGTATGATGAAGTGGAAAATATGAAAAGAAGCTACCTGAGAAGACGGAACTATATGGTCCAGAGGCTAAACCAAATCGGTTTGGACTGCCATACACCGGGCGGCGCCTTTTATGTCTTTCCTTCAATAAGGGCAACCGGCCTCTCCTCCGAACAATTCGCGGAAGAGCTTCTCATCCAAGAGAAAGTCGCGGTCGTTCCAGGTAATGTATTCGGGGAGAGCGGAGAAGGTTATATTCGCTGTTCCTACGCAACCTCGATGGAGCAGCTTCAAGAAGCATTGAAACGGATTCAACGGTTTATTGAAACAAAGGGAATCTATGGTAAGCAAACTTCGAAGAAAATGCCGGAGGATTCATTATTATAATAGTGAAAAAAGTAACCGCCTGAAAATCCGGAACGGTTACTTTTTTCTTTGCAAAAAAAATCCTACACTCTATAAAAATCAGCCTTCCAATTTGTAATCTGTTTTTTAATATCATCCGGACTTAAATTTTGGGAAGCGGCCTTAGCACTTAAATCTGCTAGCTCCGCGTCACCTGCAAAACGCAGGGCGATAATTTGAGCAACCGATAGTCGTGGATCAAGTAATTTTCCTGTTAACACAAAATGACGCAGATTTTCCTCTGCCCGTATCGCGCGATCCTGTGCTTTTAATGGATAAGTGCGAATTAAGATAAACATGATGACCAGGATTACAACGATGGCTAAAATGAGAATAGACGATAGACTTATTCCATTTTTAATAACTAAAACGATTGCACCCACCAAGGTAATGACGACTAATAACGATAAGATATAATGAAAAAGAGGGTGAAATCTTCGGTGATTTTGGTAATTTTGATTCATACGTTTTTCCTCCTAAAATTGATTTTTACTCCCATTTAAATGTATAACTGGCAACCGCAAATGCGGCAATTAACCAACCGCCTAAAATAGCCGTTTCCATTCCCAAGCTCGCCCATCCTGCTCCTACATTCATGATTTCACGCAATGCCGTGCTTAAATGGGAAATCGGCAGGATCTTTACAATGGGCTGAAGAAACGCAGGCATATTTTTAATCGGGAAGAAAACGCCTCCCAAAAATAACATTGGAAAGGATAGAACACCTGCAATAGGCGCAGCACTTTCAGGTGTTTTGGCAATCCCCGCAATGATAAAGCCGATTGCCATAAACGCAAGGGTTCCAAGAATAATAAAACTGATTAAGGTGAACCAGGAACCGCGGACTTCTACCCCAAATAACAGATGGGCAACGAGTAAGACGATCAGTGCCTGCAATCCATTCATCAGCAGCCTTGCAGTAATTTGCGCAGCAATAAACGTTGAGGCTTTGAGTGTGGTCCCCTGCATCCTCCGTAAAATCCCCCGTTCTCTCCAGGCAGCAATCTGACCGGCGACACCATTCATGTTGTTACTCATAATCATCATCGCCACAATTCCCGGCACCAAGAAATCAATATACTGCAAATGAAGAGCTTGGATACCGTGAGATTCCATCACCACAGCGGGCTTATAGGAAACTCTTTGCTTACTAATCTCATCGATTACTCCATTGACAAGCGCTAATCCAACTTGTGAAACAGCATAATTCGTATCATTATAATAAACAGGAATGGTAAATGGCTTTGCTTGTGGCCCATTATTTTTCAAACTAGTTTCATAATCCTTTGGAATGGTGACGATGAGTTGCAGATCGCCATTTTTCAGACTCGTTTTTGCCAACGCTTCATCTTTTTGTATCTCTAAATGAATGGCTTCATTTTTTTGCAGGGTTTTCACAAACTCACTTGAAAACGATGAATGATCATCATCAATCAAGCCGATTGATAGAGAAAGCCCATTTCCTTTACCTAAAAATAACCCCAACATGGTCATGAGAAGGATCGGGAGGACCAAAGTCCAAATCAGCACTTGGCGATTCCTGAGAAAAATCCGCAGCTGTGCAAGAGTTAACTGCCAGTAAGCCTTCATCCTTCCCTCAAACTCCTTCCCGTCATGTGAATAAATACATCCTCCAGCGTCGCAGTCCTTGTTTGCAAATCAACTAATTCAAGATTTTTTTCAGCTGCAAAATGGATTAAGCCGGTTAATGTGCTCTGTAAATGATCCGAATAAAGTACATGGACATCTTTATGATTTCCCACTTGCTTTACCCCTTCAATACTAGAGAAATCAAAGGATTCTTCATGGTGTAAAACTCTAAACTCCAAGGCGCTATCCGATTGGAGCGATTTCACTAATTGGGCCGGAGTATCCAAAGCAATTAGCTCACCCTGATCCATAATCGCAATCCGATCGCATAGAATGTGAGCTTCATCCATGTAATGAGTGGTTAACACGATCGTTTTGCCTTTATTTTTTAATTGAAGAACAATGTCCCATAAGGTTCGTCTGGCCTGTGGATCTAAGCCGGTTGTCGGTTCATCCAGAAAAACGACCTGCGGATCGTGAACTAAGGCCAGCGCAATCGCTAAACGCTGCTTTTGACCACCTGAAAGACCTTTTATCCGGCTTTTCATTTTCTCCGAAAGCAACACATCATCAATTAATTGCGAAATAGAAAGATGTGATGGATAAAAGCTTGCGTACATTTTCATGATTTCTTCGACAGTCAGCAGTTCAAAAAGCGAGGTAGATTGTAACTGAACACCGATGATTTCCTTTACTTTCTTAAGATCCCGTAAAATATCGCAGGAACCAATAACGGCTGTTCCTTTGTCCGGTTTCCGCAGGCCGACCAGCATTTCAAGCGTCGTCGTTTTTCCTGCACCATTTGGTCCTAAGAGACCGAATATTTCCCCCTTGCGCACTTGAAAATCGACACCATTCACCGCTTTAAATGACCCGTAGCTCTTGACAAGTCCTTTTACATCAATAATCGTTTCTTGAAATAAATTCATATAAGTTTATTCCTTCTTTGGATTATTATTCAAATACTTTTCCAGGCATGTTAATTGTGATGCCCAATATTTCCTCAAGTCAGTCAACCATTGGGAAGCATAGTCTACCGATGCTGGGTTTAAATAGTAATAACGATAACGTCCCTCCTTCCTTTGGGAAATTAATCCCGCCTTCACCAACACCTTAAGATGTTTTGAAATCGCCGGTAATGACATCTCAAAAGGCTCAGCCAATTTCATGACCGTCATTTCCCCTCTGGCTAACTGATTGATGATTTCTCTTCTCGTAGGATCTGAAAGAACAGAAAATACTTCATTTAAGATTTTATCATCATTATATTTAACCATATGGTTAAATATAATGTGTTCACTATTTATTGTCAAGCTTTCCTTTTTCTTTCAAAACCGACTGCTGCTTTTTCAAAGGAAAAATATGTAAAAACATGAAAAAAAGATGCCCCCTTAAATTCAGGCTTGGACATCCTCCTATCTGCACTAATTGATTCCTTCTAGCCGAACAGTGATCCCCTTCTACACTAAGGATCACTGCCAGTTAGAACATTGAATCAAATTACAGTCTGCTTAATTTTGATATATTATTTTCCAGTTTGTCCTGAACCCTGATCTGATCCGTTGTTTTGCGACTGATCAGATCCGTTGTTTTGGGATTGATCAGATCCGTTGTTTTGCGACTGATCTGATCTGTTGTTTTGCGACCCACTAGAGCCATTGTCTTGATTTTGCTGTGGACTTGTATCCGTTTTTTGCTGATTATTGCTACAACCTGAGGCAACACCTACTAACATGAAAGACGCCAATAATGCTAAACTCCATTTTTTTAAATCTTTCATTTTTCAATTCCTCCTTGATTGTTTCAAAATTTGGTACAATCCCATCTTACAAAAATCCTTGAAAAAAAGAATTCAAACAACTATTTCTTAACATTAATTAACAGATTGTTAAAAATTTTCATAAAAACTTATTGGATTTTTAAAATTAACTAGCACTTTCCGCTCTTTCTTTTTATCTTTGTATTAACTATAAGAAATCCGCCCCTTCAAGAGGAATTTCTTTCTTTATCTTATTATCCGGGATTTTGGATATTTGCAATTGATGCAATTACACAATCCAACTATGTTCGTAAAATTAGCCTATTTTGGTAGCTTTCCCATTGAGCTTCCCGCTTCTCTATAAAGTTTTTTATGTATAAAATGTAAAATACTGAGAATAAAATTAATAAATAATCAAATACTACTATTAAATATTTAATGGGAGGTTTATTATGCGCTCCGATAATTACTTTGCTGTATTTGTTTTTTTTTCAATCCTTGGCATTGCTGCAACTACTATATTTAGCAGCATTATGATTTCTCAAAACAACAAGTTGATGTATATGCAACAAAATAAAAAATAATTTTAAACAAAAAAGCACTCAATTGAGCGCTTTTTTCGTATTTTTTGGTATGTAAATTAAGTCAGCTTCTCAGTACATACAAGATTAATTTGTATGAACAACCTTTCATTTGAACAAAAATAAGCGACATTTTTTTATAATAAAAATGTCGCTTTTACTTTCTCATATTCATCATTCGTTTACCATATTATCTTCGACATGTTTAGGAAAATAGTCATTTAATTGATTAAATAAATAAGTAAGATAAGAATTTAGTTCAAATCGGTCTTCACGGATAAAATCATCAAACAGGATTTTACTTTTTTCCATGTCTCTCTCCCCTTTATTTTTTCTTCGACAGGCTCCCCTCGAGACAAAACAGGATAGATATATATTTTTCACGAATTGATCGATCTATCTGGCAATCAGTTAAAATTAAAGTATTGGCCCCGCCTACGCCAAATACCATGATGGCCACGCACGCCATCCGCCTGTTTTTATTATAAATGAAAGCGTTTCCAGAACCAAGTGTTTTCATTATACAAGTTCCGACAAGTACTGCGAATTTAGTCGTAATGCCTAATGCCTAGTTTTATAGAAAACTCTCTGCTAGCTTAGTGATCGTTTATGGTGTAACCATTGCAGGATGCCATTACCACTATTCCCTCCCCCAAAATAGTAAATTAAAAGTTTACTACTAGTATGGAGCCGGAATTAGAAATTTATACATCAATTTATGAAACTTTTAATCTAAAAAAATTCTTCTGTCAAAAAAGATCCGTCAACCCAATTGGAATCTTATCATTAATAACCAAAATTGCTATTGTTATTTTGGGTTGATAAACTGATTATATAGAATGAAATGATTAAAAGGAGATTTACGATGATTAATAAAATTGGAAAAGTTACCGTATATGTTCAAGATCAAGAAGAGGCAAAAGATTTTTGGTTAAATAAAGTTGGCTTTGTTTTAAAACTGGAACAACCAATGGGACCGGACTTCTCTTGGATAGAAGTCGGACCAAGTGATGACGAATTTACCACATTAGTTCTTTATTCTAAGGAAGCTATGGAACAACATGATCCATCTAAAGTTGCACATCCATCCATTCTTTTCAGCACATCAGATATAGAATCCGCTTATGAGAAGATGAAACAAAATGGTGTAAAAGTAGAGGATATGTTAAGAATGCCATTTGGAACAATGTTCTCCTTTAAAGATCAAGATGGAAATGATTATTTATTAAGGGAAGATAAATAGGACAAACAGGTTACACTTGGATTTCTTAACTGACTTAAATTTATCAAAAAAGTTGTACCCATTAAAAAAGCAGGGTTATTTTGACTTTACGTCAAAATAACCTTGCTTTTTCAGTATCATCGAAAAACCGGTTTTTATATTCTAATTATTCATTATCACCATAACTACTTTTTTAAAACTTTAATCAATAAGTATACCCCGCCAAATACGAGAGCTAAAATCAATAACGGAATTAATATATTCGATAACATATTAACACCCCTAATTTACTAGTTAATTCATATAAATTCCATTTAGAAACATCAAATTCCTTCTTAATCTTATCTGCATTGTTCACACAATTTTTATAAAGTATTTTGGTCTAAATTTAACCATAATCATATATTTTATATGAAGGATACAAAATGAGCATTTTTATGTAACCCATTCTATTATGAAATAGGTGAGACCAAAATGTTTGTTGTTCATTTTTTCGAAAACAAAAATCTTTTATTAAGTCAGCTGCTTAATCGTGTTCCAACCGTAGGTGAATTTTTAACAATTAAAGGTCGTAAAGGAAAGGTTTCAAGTGTTAAAAGTATTGATGAAAAAAATATTCATTTGCAAGTTATCATAGAAAACGTTAATAAAAATAAACAAATTGTTGTAGATAATTCAAAAAAGAAAAAAAGGTAAGTAAACGTCCTTTGTAAATTCTTTTTAGTTAGGGCAAACAGATGAAAACAAAAAGAATGCACATGTTTGATAGGTCTAATATGTGCATTCTTTAATGAATGTACATTTTGTTCTCCCAGCACTGAAGAAATGAATAGTATTTGTCCAAATTATGGAGGAGAATTTATAAGAAGACCTAAGAAGCCACAAAATGTTTGTTCACTTTGAAATGATTAAACAGGGTTTAGCCCTGTTTTTTTGTGCAGCTTTTGTCATTCACTGCAATTCTTTACTCATGTTGTACCAAACGACTCCACCATGCTCAGAGTTGGAAACACCTTTGTTGAGGTATCCAAAGTTTTCATAGAAGCGAATTAAGTTTTCTTTACAAGTGAGGGTAATCGTTTTACGTTTTTCCCCTCTTGCTTCGTTTTCAAAATAAGCAAGTAACGCTGATGCCACGCCCCGTTTTTGATATTGCGGGGACACTGCTAATCCTAAAATAGTTTGATGACCGCCGGAGGTTGGATTTGCCTTTATATTGCTAAAGAGGTCATCTGTAATGTAGGCAGCTTCTATGACGGGGCCATTAATCAAACCCACGATCACACCCTCCTCTTCAGCTACAAAAAAACTATCTGGAATGAACTGAATGCGCTTTTCAAATGCTTCTTTCGTCGCAGCCTCTTCTTTTGTAAAGCAAAGATGTTCAATAACTACAAGTTCAGGTAAATCCTTCATTTTTACATTTCGTATGTTCAACAAAGCCATCATCCCTTCAAATTTGAAATGTGCCAAGGTGGTTGCTGGTTATTTACCATTAATGGAAATATTCTATATTATAGCAGCTGATAAACAAAGGATGGCGTTCATATAATGAGCATAATACATCAGCTCCTTAATGAGATTATACGCAATTTCCAATAAGTGGTAAAATAATATTTAAATGACAAAGGGACAATCATCATAGGTTTGGCAAAATCAGCAATTTGCTTTATGAATTTCTTAAAACCAACAGAAGCGTCTGCTTTTCATGCAAACGCCTCTTAGAGGGTAATGACAGATGTTGTTGCTTTGGTGGTAATAATAACATATGCACTCAGAATAAAAGGGAATGGACAAGTGCTGATTAAAGTAAATTAAATAGAGAAATGACAAAACAGCTTCTTTTCTATTAATGGACAAGCGTCCACACCCTGTTACAGAACCAATCATATTTTATCTAAAAGAATGAGTATGAAAGGAAGAAGAGGTCATTGGTGGAGAATGATAATAAACCGAACCGAGAAGTTGACCGTTTCTCAAGATTTATGTTTGGAAACAGGAAATACAGAGAAACTTACAAATCAGTCGAAAATACTTTACATGAAGAGCCCGAACAAAAAGAGCAATCACTTTTCGATAGCAGATCAAATCGGTCCGATGATTGGTTTTTCGGGATTAGGAGAAAGGAATCTGCGGCCAACACTCACACCACTCCAAATCAGATAGATAATTTTCTTAACAATGTGGATTATGATTTGCTTATGGAAACTATCGATATGTTTGTTACTACGTCTAAACAATTAAAACCATTATTTAAAGAATTCACCCCTCTTTTGCAGCGATTTAGTAAAAAATTCACCTCCAATGAAGATGAGGCCTAAAATATGTAACAGTTGTTTTAAAATGGAGAGAGTAGAGAAAGGGATTGCCGAAGCAGTCCCTTTCTTCTACTCTTGCAACAGCTTGTTCAATAAAATGGATTTACATAACAAAAAAACTGCCGCAAGCGACAGCTTTTTTTCTTTATAAACGATTTTCTACGTACACATAACAACCTATTTTTTTCGAACTCCAAGGAAAATGGCTACGATTGAAAGTAGTGCAGAAAGTACTGATATGATAAGTGGTAGCGAACTTGTTCCTGTTGATGTAGAAACTGTATTTTGTTTTACATCCTGCTTAGTTGTCTGGTCAACTGCTGTATCTGAGACTATATTAGTGATTGAATGCGGTGTCTCTGAACCTTGGTCCCCTGTCCATTCCACCACACTGCCATCTTTATAATATTGGTAAGCATCCCAAGCAGCTTTCGTTGCTTTGTCCGGATTTTTCGCAACAAATACAAAGCGTTGGAATTGATCAGGCAAAATGCCTTGTCCAGTCGTTTCAAATGTAATTGACGTTACCTTGCCATCAGAACCTTTTTGTGTTGTAAAATTCCATCCTGCAAGCGGTTCGAACGAATCAAAATCTAAACCGGAAGGTATTTTTATCGTAAACTTAGTAGTAGGCACATCCTTTTCGGAAGGAACTTTTACGGTATACGTTTCCTCTTCTCCAGTTGTGGAAGTTTTTGGAGTCACCTCAACATGAGCACTAGCAATACTACCAAACAAAAATAAACCTAATAGGGTTGGTAAAAAAACTCTCGATATTTTTTTAATAGTATGTTTCATTTTCATTCCCCTTTAACTAAAGCTTGGCTTCACCATAATATTAACTTAAAACATGAAAAGAACATAAACAATATATAAATGTGAATAATTTGTGAAAAACGTGTTAAAAAGTAACATTTTTTCACAACAAAAAGTCATTCAACTCTTGTTCAACTACATTGCCCCTTTTGTTTCACAACACATGACAAAGAACTCGGAATTTCTCCAAGCTCTTTTTATAGTCAATTACTATGTAATTTTGTGGGATTTGACTTGTTTTTTCTGCGTTGCATCTCAAGTTAATACAATTATATTATTGACCGGATTGTTCCGTACCTTGATCAAATGACGGAGTAGAACCATTGTCTTCATTCAGTTGCGTATTAGCTTCAGTTTTCTTTTCATTTGAACTACAACCTGAGGCAACACCTATTAACATGAAAGACGCCATTAATGTTAAAAGCCATTTTTTAAGATCTTTCATCTTCCAATTCCTCCTTGATTGTTCCAAAAAGATTACAATCTCAGCATACAGGAATTCTTTAAAAAAACACCCATTCTTTATCTAAATTTACAAACAATTTAAAATATTTATAGAAATTTAGCAATAGTTCTAAATTTTTTAGTTCTTTCACCCCTTTTAAAAATGAACCTTGTTTAAAAGCTGAAAGAAGTTTAAGAATGCTAAGGATTTTAACCTTCTTAAAACGGGTTGTATGTAATTTATCCCAACAATCGGCTTTTTAAACGTTTATTTATTATCGCATCTAATTCTTGATTTACAACGGGTTGCATAATTATATACAATGCAGTCAAACCATGCGCGATCTAAAAGGGGAGTGCATGTCATTACTCACGAATTTCATCATAAGGGACAAATAGTAGCTATGGCACGCAAGATGGGATATGTACCTCCAAATACAGATGTATTAGGAACAGATTAGAGGAATTTCCGTTTGAGTAAAAAGCAGGCAAAAATTTGTTTATAAAGGTATAAGAATTAATCACTATTTATACGCAAAAGAGGGTGCCCGTCTTGGAACACCCTCCATAGTATATTACAAACTAGGTACGGAAATTTTTTCACACCTGCATAATTATTTTCCTGATAGTCCATTTACGTCAATAAATGGAGTCGCACCACTTGTAACACTTGGCAGGTGTCCATCCCATTTTTCCAAAGCCTTTTCTTGCACTTCAATTTGTTTTAATTGGATTAACTCCGGTGTTACTTCCTGCTTTTTCAATTTCAAAGCTTCCGCTTCGGCACCAGCTTGCGCGATTTGCTGCTGTGCCTCGATTTTAATTCGATCCAGATCCCTTTGTGCTTTTAGGGCGTTTTGTTCGGCCGTTTGTTTGGCTTCGATGGCTTTATTGAATTCCTCGCTAAAGGCAAATTCTTTAATATTAATATCTTCCAGTTTCATATAGTATTTTGTTAATTTAACTTTGAGCATATCTTTTACTTCCGCGGAAACCTCGGGACGTTTGGAAATTAATTCTTCGGCTGTGTACTTAGCCGTTACGGCTTTTAATGATTCTGCAATCGCCGGGTCCACAATCCGTGAACGATAATCTAATCCGATATTTTGATAAAGTTTATTAACCGCTTCGGGATCAACAGAGTAGTTGACGGCAACCGTTGTTGTGACCGTTTGAAGATCCTTTGACGCAGCCGTTTGAGCACTTTCTTCTTTTTGTACCCGGACTTCAATCGGTTGAACAGATTGTATAAACGGAATTTTAAAATGAAAACCTTCACTTAAAATGGTCGGTTTAACTGCACCTAATTGTAAAAGAACACCTCGATAACCAGATTGAACGGTTGTAACGGAAGAAAAAATAAGAAATATCACGACAATCCCAATAAAACCGCCAATAATCGATTTCGCGTATTTCATTCCATACCCCTCCCTTTAGTAATCTGATCAGCTCTTTTGTAAAAGATTATTGCAATCCTCAATAAATTGCACAGCTTTTTCTTGATTCGCGGATAATATTCGGCTTTTCGTTGAATCATGTTCCCATTATAGAAAGAAGAAGGAAGTGCTTGGTTAGAATCCACCACCAAATTGATACATTAATATGCAATGAATACTTATCCGAGTACGCACTTTTACAAAGATGAAAAATGGGTCAACTTTTTATAATTTTAGCCATTTAGAAAGCTCCCATTTCCTTCGTAACAATCTGTTCAAAACTTATTTACAAATATGTGAAACAATGAACAAATTACGCTCAATTCAAGATAAAAGGATTATAATAGCAATGTAATCAAGTTAATAATAAAACTTTTTCACAAAGGAGTCTTTTATATGTTTAACCAATTTTTAAGACAGAACAAAGTGGCTTCTGCTATTCTTACCGTCTTGCGCTTATATCTCGGATATGAATGGCTAACAGCCGGTCTCCACAAACTTACAAGCGGTTTTGATGCTTCCGGATTTCTAAAAGGCGCAATCGCGAATCCTGTGAAAGGTCCGGATGGCAGCATGGTCTATGCCACTTATGTCGGATTCCTAAAACACATTGCCTTACCAAACGCTCACATCTTTAATACCATTATTCCGTTAGGTGAATTCCTTGTCGGTCTTGGACTCATTCTTGGATGCTTAACAACAGCGGCGATGTTCTTCGGCTTAGTCATGAACTTCTCTTATGTGATGGCCGGTACTGTGTCTACTAACCCGCTTGATATTTTACTAGGTGTGATCATTATTGCTGCCGGATACAACGCTGGCCGAATTGGTCTTGACCGTTGGGTCGTTCCATTCATTCATAAAACTGCCGCTAAAGGAAACAAAGCAGCAAACAACAATAGGGCTTAACACAAAAGGACCTCATTCCTGGACGTTCAGGAATGAGGTCCTTTTTCTTTTAACTGTAAATCGGCCGAAACAAAGTGTATCCAGCTTTACTTTTACTGGTTTCGGATTAAATACTTTAGTATAAAATTCAATCGACTTATCTAAATCAATGACATTTATCCCAACATGCATTTTCATCTTAAACCCTCCAAACGTCTATTAAATCAAATAAATTTGATTTTATAATCTAAGTATATTAGCAAGTTTTCCTAATTATAACCACTAAATCAATTTTTTTTGATAAAGGCGATTGACATATAAAAATATTGGATATATGATAAATGCATCAAGATTATTTGATTTATAAAGTAGGTGAAAAAAATGAAAGAAGAAATTCAATTACAAGACCTAACATTAGAAAAAGTATTTGAAGAATATGAGTTAAAATTTAAAGCAATTGCAGATAAAAAGAGACTTCAAATCATGAATATTCTAACTCAAAAAGGGGCTATGTGTGTTTGTGATCTTGCCCCAATGCTGGATATGGCTCAATCAAAGCTATCCTATCATTTAAAGATTTTATTAGATGCCAATATTATAACAAAAGAAACACGAGGAACATGGAGTTATTATGATCTAAATCAAGAAGAACTCAATCATTTGTTATCCCATGAACTTTGTTGCATATTCAAGCCGACCTGCTGCTAAATTTTTTTAAAGTAATCATCTCTATTAAAATTGAATATAAAAATTTGCTTATATAAACAGTAAAGGTGATGCCAAGAGTCAAGATACTCTTGGCTATTTATTTCTTACTCGCCAGTTTCTGCAAAATGCTTAATGCGATCACCGATTTCATCACGGACACGTTGGAAGAATGCCCATTTTTCTTTATCTGTTCCTTGTGCTTTTGCCGGGTCATCAAATCCCCAGTGTACTCGTTTTACTTTTGGTGGTGTAATTGGACACTTATCAGCTGCGTCTCCACATAACGTTACAACCAAATCAGCATTGTTTAAATATTCAGGATCGATAATATCAGATGTATGATTTGAAATGTCGATTCCAGCTTCTTTCATCGCTTTTACAGCATTTGGGTTTAATCCGTGAGCTTCAATACCGGCACTGCGTACTTCCCACTCGTCACCTAAATGTTTTTTTGCCCATCCTTCTGCCATTTGGCTTCTGCAAGAATTTCCTGTACATAAGAAGTAAAGTTTCTTTTTAGACATGACTATTCTCCTTTAATCTTCGTGTAGTAGTTTATAAATAACCGCCGCACAACTTGCTCCTAAAATAGTTGCGACAATATACACCCATAAATATTGAGTTGTTCCTGATACAATGGCGGGGCCAATGGATCTGGCAGGATTCATCGAAGCACCGCAGATTGGACCTGCAAACATGGCTTCTAAGCCGACTGTTGCACCAATAGCAATTCCTGCAAAGGATTTTACCGCTTTTCCATGGACCGCTGACCCGAAAATAACCATCATCAAGAAAAATGTAAGGATAAATTCCAATACAAACGATTGTCCCCATGAACCTCTCGGTAAGGTGGTTCCGAGTGTTGCAACATTTCCAAATAAACATAATAACGTTGCACTCGCTGCAATCCCTGCAATGACTTGAATACTAATATAGTTAAGTGCTTCCTTCTTATTTATATCCCCATGAATTAAAAACCCAATGGTAACAGCTGGATTGAAGTGAGCACCGGAAAGGTGACCAAACGTGAAAATTAATGCCATTACCACCAGCCCAAATGTAAGGGCTACACCTACATGAGTTAAACTTTTCGTAATCGAATCTATTACTACTGCACCCGTTCCCGCAAAAACCAGAAAGTAGGTTCCTAAAAATTCGCTGATTAACTTTTTTTTCATTCTGTTCTAATCCCCTCGTTGATTCATATGCTTAACAACCACAACGAAGCGTAGGATTGCTTTTTTCAATCTGTTTGATTTTCTCTGTCTGAACTGGCACATGCTCTAAAACGTCTTCTATAAGTCCATATAAATCACTTTGTGAATTCAAGGAATAATAGATCCACTGACCTCTGCGATCCTCTTTAACTACCCCTAAATCCTTCAGTTTTCGAAGATGCTGACTGATAGACGGCTGACTCATATCAAACACTTCGAAAAATTCACACACACAACATTCTCTTTGTTTTAAAATGGCCACAATAGTTAAGCGTGTTTTATCCCCTAATAATTTTAAAACGTTGGCAGCTTGTTCTATTTCAACTATTGATTCCAACATATCGGACACCTACTTAAATATAATATAAGTAAATAATAATATACTTATTTAAATTCCATGTAATATATAGTGTTCTAATTTTCCGTTGATTCAACAAAATTTATACATATCTTCACAGATTTCTATTCACATTCTCATCATTTAATGCAAATTGATACATAACTATTTGCTTATATATTAAAACTGTAAATAATTTAATGCAAGTACTCTATTGTAAAGTTAGTGTAAATAAAAAGATTGATAACCGAAGCTATCAATCAATATTTGGAGATTACAATAATTTTTCCATTGCCATAACATCAACAAAATTCCCATCTAGCATCCCCTGATTTTTAAATACACCTACTTCTCGAAAACCCATTTTTTTATACAAACCTTGACCTAATTGATTAAATGGGAACGTAAACAGTACCATTTTATGAAAACCATTTTCTTTGGAAAGGAATTCGAGTTCTGTCAGTAATTTCCTTCCAATTCCCTTTCCTCTATATTCCTTGCAAATATAAACGGATAGATCAGCCACTCCATCATAGGCACACCGATTATTGTATTGGTTTAGAGAAGCCCACCCAACAATTTGTCCAGCATGTTCAGCTACAATTACTTTATATCGACCGTTATGCTTATTAAACCATTCCTTCATATAGGAGTAATCTTTTATTTCTGTTTCAAGGGTTGCAATCCTATCTTCGATGCCTTGATTGTAAATAGTTAGGATGGACTTAATATCCGTCTCGTTTGATATTCTTATATTTATATCCTTCAACATTTTTAACCTCCTTCTATCAAAATCATTATAATTTAAAAAATCATTTTTTCTTAAATTTACGAAAACAGCCAAATCAATAAACAGGTTCTCCCTCCACCAAGACGATTTTGTCCTTTAACGAGCTTTTCAAGGACAGGTTCTCCCTCAGGGGTCTTACCAATTCTCCAGTTCAACAAAACATGGGATAAAAACCGCCTACCGCAGCCCAATCATAGGCACACTACGCCATGTTACAAAGGCAGTTGTTACAGTTTTAACCCAAACAATTATTATAAATGTAAATAGATATTCAATGTCTTGTAACATTTTTCTTGTAAAGTTTACTTAACCCCAAAAAGAGACTGTTTCCTACTAGACATTAAATTATTATTCCGATATAGTGTATTAAACAAAAAATTCGTGGAGGTGTTACGAAAATGACTTCCTCCTCAAGAAGAAGTCTTTACTTTGACAACGCAAAATTCTTTCTAATTTTTTTAGTCGTATTCGGTCATGTCATTAGTCCAATTAAGGATAACAACAACATTCTATTTACCTTATATTCCGTCATCTTTCTATTTCATATGCCCGCCTTCATTTTTATTTCCGGTTATTTTTCCAAGGGATTCAATAAGAAAGGCTATCTTTTAAAAATACTTAAGAAGATATTATTGCCGTATTTAATTTTCCAAGTCCTCTATTCTCTTTTCTATTATCTGGACGGAGAGGTTCCTAGTCTTAAAGTGGACATGCTTCAACCACATTGGTCACTATGGTTCCTATTGAGCTTGTTCTGTTGGAATCTTTTTCTCTATATTTTTGCCCGATTAAAATGGACCGGCTTAGTTATCTCAATAGCAATCGGGGTCGGAATCGGTTATTTTGATCATGTTGGCAGCTTTTTATCATTATCAAGAACGCTTGTATTCTTTCCCTATTTTCTTTTAGGATATTTAGTAGAACCCAAACATCTAAAAATAGTTAAAAAAGCTAGATTTTCCCCTTTAATTGGTTTTGCTATCCTCCTAGGAACGGCATTAGTATTTGCGGCCTTGTTCCCAAAGGGGGCAATGCCATGGTTATTTGGTGATACCTCCTATGCCAATATGGGCGTAAAGGAATTAACAAGTGTGCTCAAGCGATCCTCACAGTATTTAGTAACCTTAATTGTTACGTACGGATTTTTGGCGATGGTTCCAACCAAAGGCTTTAAATTCACCATAATCGGGGAACGAACCTTATATGTCTACCTTTTGCATGGATTTATCATAAAAACGATTGAAATGTTCGTTTCTTATGACACACTAAATGGCTTTTCTACTCATTATGTAATACTAACGGTTTTTTCGTTAGTAATTTGTTTTTTACTAGGAAGCTTTTTCATTAAAAAATATACATGTCCATTAGTTGAGATGAGGATTTTCAATACAAAAAGCTTACTGCCGTAAACCAGTTAGCTATTATTTAAAAAATGGGGACGTTATTCGGTAACGTCCCCTTTTTTTGATTAAATTTAATGCTACCTCTAGCAGTTCTATTTTACAATATGATTATATGTTTAAGGCTGGTTGATTACGGACAATTTGATCGGAGGAAAAGGCATGAAGGAAAACGCAATCGTAATTGGGGGAGGTATTGCAGGAAAATTAGCTGCTAAGGCTTTATCTTCTTATTTTCAACAAGTAATCATTCTTGAAGCTGATCAGGAGTGTAAAGAAAAAGTGCCCAGAAAGAGGGTACCTCAGAGCTCTCAACCCCATGTCCTATTAAAAAGCGGAGAAGAAGCCATTGAGAAATTGTTCCCACAGTTCGTGGCCCAATTGATAGAAGATGGAAGTATTGTGTCTAATTTTACTAAAGATTTGAAATGGCATCATTTTGGTTTCTGGAAACAACCATTTTCAGGAGAATTGACCATGGTGCAACAAAGTCGCCCGATGCTTGAATGGCATTTACAAAGACGCATTGATCAAGTTTCCAATATTACCACTAGATACGAAACAATGACGGAGCAGCTGATCGTAGATTGTCAGAATAACAAAGTACTTGGTGTACGGGTACGCTCCCTGAGAACAGGAATGGAAGATGAGCTTCATGCGGATTTGGTGGTTGATGCGAGCGGATTTGGTTCAAAGAGTATAGATTGGTTAAAAACATATGGAATAGAAGTTGAAGAAGAAAAGGTATGGATTCAGTTATTCTATGCTACTAGATTATTTCGTTTAAAAAACCAAGATCGTCCAGAATGGACTAACCTCCTTATTTCACCTGGTTTCCCTGAAAACCCTTACGGTGCTTTTATCCAAACCCTTGAAGAGAATCGGTTCTCTGTGACTTTTAGCGGCTACGCTAATGAGCGTGCACCGCAAACAAATGAAGAATTTTTTGCTTATGCAGGGCGTTTACCTGTTCCTGACGTGCTTGATTTCCTTAAACAATCAGAACCGATTACAGATATAAAAATTCATAAAATCCCTTACCAGGTACGTAGACGCTTTGACTTAGCGACAGAAATTCCCAAGGGTTTCTTAGTGATTGGAGATGCTCATTGCCGGTTTGATCCGCTTTTTGGTCAAGGGATATCTGTCGCTGCGATGGAAGCTTTAGAGTTACAAAAATGCCTTCAACAAGCTGAAAAACAGGGATTGGGTTTCACACAAAGTTTTCATAAAAGAATTTCAAAATTGATCGCAACTCCATGGGACATGGCTACTACAGAAGCATTTCGCCATCCTCAAATAAAAGGTGAAAAATCCCCCTTTCAGCCGTTTAAACAGTGGTATACCAAGAGAGTTTATCAAGCTTCGGCTCTCGATTCAGATATATACATCCGACTCGCAAGGGTAATGAATTTAATTCGATCTCCTTTACACCTTTTTCATCCAAAAGTTTTAACTGCCATAGTTACCGGTTTACAAAAAAAGAAGGCTTAACTACAATAGAGGGGGCTGTTTTGAGGTGCTTTTCTCAAATTTACAGTTAAAATGACATCCTGTTTGTCACAATAATCGGTAGATAAAAACACAATAAAACTCGTTTTTTTTGGCGAGCTTTTTCAATTATTTTGTTCTAGGCTCAGGAACTCCTTGATTATGGCAAGCACCCGTTCGATTTGTGCTTACCATAATCAAGGAAAAAACAACAAAGTCCATTTATGGATTCAATAAAGGGTAGCATTAAAATAATGTGGTTGGGTCCTGAAGCAGGTATAAAGTCTTAAGGATAATAGAAGGATTTATTTTCCTCTTTAATCTTTTAAAATACATAGAAGGAGGTAGAGTAACATGTTCAAAAGAATAATCATTCTTTTGGTGCTCTCATCAATTTTATTAGCATTAGTATTAGTTAGAGCTCATACAGCTGATCCTGTTAACAATACAAGTACGAAAAGCAATGGTTCCTCTGGGTACACTACGCTGGAATACAAGATTAGCAGTATTAATGGGAATCAATACTACGGAAAAAGTGAAGACGGGACAGGAATCCATTTTTCTTCTAAAAACATCCTCTCGGGTGATAAAATACAAGTTAATGATGTGGTCATATGCTACTTTGAAAAGAATAATTTAGGTAAGGGATTAGTAAAAGTCGAGAAGAAATAATATCACGAGGTGCCCCTTGCAGTCGCTTCTATCCGCTTAATACAAGGGAAGATTAAATATATGAATTTTACAGATGTACTGTTGCAAAAGGTGAAGTTCTTTTCTACTCATAACCAAAATTAATAATAGAAAGGGAAATTAGTTTGAAGGAATTTACGGTTTGCTATACGTTTGATAATGATATAATAACCGAAAAAATGATAAAAGAATTAGATGTTAGGAAAGAAGATGTTGTTCAAGAAGTAGTTGAGAAGATGGATTGTAACAAATACTTTATTGTGAAAAATGATCAAGGGAATTATATGATAAATTCAGATTTAGTACGTTATGTACGGATAATAAACGAAAAGATAGTAGTCAAATAATAGGGTTATTGTAAACAATAGACATTTGAAAATCCATCATAATGATGATTTGAATAAATGCTGATATATCAGCATTTATTCATATTAGAATCGTGTATAAAATTATTCTTGATTTTGAATAGCTTCCATAAATTTAAGTGAATATTAAAGGCCATACCAAGCCATTAGCTCAATAGTCGCCGCCACAACCTCATCGTCAATTCATGAACTCCGTTGCCCAACCCAAAAGTACCTCAAAACGGAACTTTTTAAACACAATCAAGCCCGTTTGAAAAACGTTAACAAATTCCCTCCTACCAATCATTCAAATAAGCAAGAGATAATGCTTTCGTTTGTGCATTGCAGACAATCCGGAATATCCTTGCGGTTTGAAGTCAACCCCCAGTAATAGGTGTCCCCCGATTCGTCACACAAATTAAATCGTACTATTTTTGCTTCACTCGAAAGTGTGTTTACAAGCCTCTCATAAAATTCTCCGTGCGTCATCATGTCTACTGAACCCAAGTGAAAAATTCCTTTTAAGTGATTTTCAATGATAAATCGCAGTTGCTTTGCTAACTGAGTGTCCAAAAGGTTGTTACATACTAAATTACTGTACACGTTGATCATCTGATTTTTTTCGATACTTTCCTTAATTAAATTCATTCTTGGGGAATCTTTACCCCAAATGGCGGGAATTCGGATCATAATGGCACGGTCCTCTAAAATTTGTTTTAATATATTCTCACAGTCGATTTTGAATTTTCCATAATCCGATTGGGCAACAGGTATATCTGCTTCTGTATGGTGCCGCGAATAGTCCCCATCAAATACATTTGCCGTAGAAAAGTAATAGAGTACACTACTGCTGTTGTGTAATTCCATCGCCAATTCTTTATGAAACTCGATTTGTTGAGTAAACTCCCCTCTTAGGCAAGAAATCACAATATCCGGTTTAATAGACTGTAAAATCTCCTTCATTTTAACAATTTGCTGAACATCTAATTGGAACTGCTTATCTTTTGGAAGATTGGTAGATGATGAACAATAGGTTCCATAAAGGTCATATCCATCTTTACATTCCTCAATTAAAGCTTTCCCGACAAGCCCGCTTGCACCAAGAATTAGTACCTTCTCCATCACGATTCCTCCATTTCTACAAATACTCTTATAATTATTATCTTACTCTTCATAATTTGGTTAAATAATAAGCGACAGGATAAAACACTACTCTCCATTTTCATCCTCTCACCTCATAGCTAACGTTCACTAATACATCTAAGGTCGGCATATTAACCCCCTCTGAGTGTTAAAGTCACTTTCATTTGCGAAATGCATAAACTGATATTTTAGCTAAGATCTGCTCTGAAGGTAGGCCTGGTTCCGATGACAACTGTAGCATCAAGTTCTTCGTCATTTACCACCTGCGGTATTAGTCCGTTTTGAGTAAAGATCTCGACTGTTTGCTTCGCCTGTCTCTCGCTAGTCTCGACTAGCAGGTGACCGCCCGGTGCCAGCCAAAGTAGCGCCTCGGCTGCCACCAGCCGCTGGATGTCCAGCCCATCCGTGCCCCCGTCGAGCGCTACCCTTGCCTCATGTATGCGTGCTTCAGACGGTAACAGACCGATTACCTCGGTAGGAACGTAGGGCGCGTTGGCGACCAGGATGTCGACGCGGCCCTGCAGTGTCGCCGGCAGCGGCTTGTAGAGGTCACCTTCGTACACATGACTACCGATGGAAGTGATGTTGCGTCTGGCACACCGAACTGCGGCAGGGTCGATGTCGACGGCGTACAACTCGATATCTTCCAGAATCTCGGCCAGAACGGAACCCACCGCTCCCGTACCGCAGCATAAGTCGACCACGACAGCTCCCGGCATAGCGAGTGAAGCTGCTTGGCGGACTAAAAACTCGGTACGGCGGCGGGGTACGAAGACTCTTGCATCCACCTCTATCCGGATACCGCAGAACTCCGCCCAGCCAATGATGTGTTCTAGGGGCAAGCCCGCGGTTCGTCTGTCCACCATATCGGCAAGCTCAGCCGGCGTTTTTGCCGCAGAGATGATCAACCGGGTCTCATCTTCGGCGAAAACACAACCGGCGGCCCGAAGCGTTGTGACGATGATCGGAAAAAGGGTATCTTCATTATTAACAATTGACCCTACCTTGGTAAGGATTGATATATCATCAACTTTTTTTAAAGTGTCATCTCTTTTTATAATGTTAAAAGAAGCCTTCCTAAAGTCCATTTGTTCCCCTCATTCGGAATATTATAAATTTTACCATAATTATAACATACAGGTTCCAACTCTCCCCAATAAAGAAACTTCTCCAATTAGCTTATTAAAAAAAGACAGACTGCTCGTTTAGCAGTCTCAGGCTGTCGAAAAACCCTCGGCAGCCTCTTATTTTATTCATTTAATTCAATAATTCACCGCATTAATTCGTTATAATATTATTGATATATAGGCTTTTCAACAGGCCCATTTGCAGGGACAATCAATAAATTTGGTATGATTCTGACAAAATAAAAAATTGCCGAGAAAAATACCCTTTCTCGACAATCTGAGACTGCTCGTTTAGCAGTCTGTCTTTGTAGGAAACAAGCCTTATAATGGCAAATCTCGTTTCCGAAAAATTGAAATACCTATTCCTATGGAAGCTATGCTAATTACAGATAAAATGTCTACCCATTATGGAAAGCTTAGGGACTTGCGCAATTTTCCGTATTTTTTTAGAGACGGTCAAATACCGAACTCATGTATTAATTTTTTAAATGTATTGTAAGCGGGTTTTGCCGAATAATCATCCCGCATAATCCCAAATTGATGGAAAAGATCATCTTTGGAGCTATCGGCATCCCGGAGTCCAAAAAGCTCATAATGGGAAATATTAAGCTCGTCCCGCAAATGATAGATTGTTCGAATAACTGTCTCAAGAACTTTCGCTTGCTGCTCATAAGACCTTTCCATATTGGTAAAAGGATTTTTTCCTGTAGGCCAACCATTTTCGGTAACACGGATAGGGACGGAAGCGGGTATTCCGCAAGCATTAAGATTCTTTTCCCTTAAATTACGAAGCGTCTTTTCCACAGAAATCGGTATTTCTTTTAAATTAAGCGGTTCTTCGAATACATCCACATAAAAATTATGTCCTACAAAATCGAGGGAATCTATAAACGGCTTCCCTCCAGCCTTTGCGAGGTTTTCCCAAAAATGAGGTACTGCCATAGGACCATCCGGCACCGAACCAAAGCCAATTTTTATTGGAAGATTGCGATCTTGAGTTTCCTTCTTTGCTGCAATCACTCCTTCTACAAGACCCTTTATTACATATGCCTTGGATCCTTCCATAAACGTCAAGTTGGGTTCGTTCGTAATTTGAAGTGATGCCAAATGAGTGCCATATTGGCTAATAATTTTTCGAATAAAACCAAGATAGCGATCAAGGTCTATATCCGGTTCTTGGAGACATCCTACTGTCAAGTCCCCTAATAACCCGGCTGAAAGATAGCGTTCCGCAACAGATAACATTTTTTCTTCCGATTCCGGTCCGTAATAAATGATATAGTTTCTAGGATGCAGCGTTTTGGTCTCACCTCGAAGGTCTTGGAGCGCAATTTGAATTTTTTCGTAGTTATCCTTCGGTCCGACAGCCAAACCAGAAGGTGTGCCTGCCACACTTAGCGGGTAAATTCCAAACGTTAATTCTGATGAAATCATACTATCTCTCTCCCCTTTTTAATATTTTTAAAATGAGGTATTTACCATTGTTGATACTTAAATTTTAGTTTATGCCGTGCATTTATATTTACTACCTGACGCTAATTATGTTTTAATAACTGAACTAAATAAAGATGGCTCTCATACATTTCAACTGCATCCGTTATATCTTTAAGAGTAATTTCATATATGTACGGTCTGCTCATTAAAAACGGTAGAATGGGTTTCCAATCAATCCTGCCAGCTCCCAGTTGTAATCCATCATGTTTCTGACCTTCACTATCTACAACGTGAAAATATTGGATATATGAATCTAATTTTTCTATCTGCTCTAACAATAATCTCTTATTACCTCTGAAGGAAATAAAAGCGTGGCTAATATCATAAGCCAATGGCAACTTTAATGGCCTAACAATTTCTTCGAACCAATTCGGGTTTTGGGCAGTAAAAAGACCATAAATGGAATTTTCCCATAAAAAAACACCTTTGCCATATGACAAAATATGCTTGATCTCATTTACAATTTTATCATTATTTTCTTTATTGATAGAAGAGGTGTCTGTCTGTATATAATGAGGGTGAATCACACATTTAATAGAATGTGATAAACAAATATCAGCTAGAATCCTTGTAGATAAATGATAGAAAAGATAATCTTCTTTTTGTTCGTGGATAATATTTAAATATCTCCCATTGTATTTTGAAGGGTGATGTAAATACACCTCAATATCCTCTCTTAAGAGCATTGAGATGGTATTTTCTAATTTTTTTCTCTTGTCTCCAAACAAATCGTCATCATTTAAATGCAATTCAATAATATCCGGCCTATATTGTAATCGGTCATACAGCTGTTCCGGAAAATACGAACATTTTAACCCTAACTTTAACAAAACACATCACCACTTTCGCATAATCCTATATTATTAAGAAATGAATGGCTTCTTCCATTATAGCAAAATTGCAGATATAATTTTCTGAATATATAAAAAACTCTGGCTAGATGCCAAATAAACGGAGCGATCCTAAGGAAAGCGCTCCGAGATCTCTTATTTTTTTTCCAGTAAATAATAGTTCAGTAAAATTAACATATTTAACTTTGTGGTAGTTTGGGGGGATCATTATATGATAAGCGATTCATAGGCAACATTTGATTATTTAATACAAGTCGTCCAGCCTGATAGCCAACGCTTGTTCCAATCCGATTCCCAATTATACTGCCGATTATCGATCCTATTATTGTTCCTGGTCCCGGGAAAATAGCTGTCCCCAGCATAGCTCCGTATTCAATCCCTGCCATTAAACCTAAGCCCCCGGTAACATTTTTAGAAGTTTGAATAGCATACTCCTTTTTATCCATATTACCGGATGTCATTGCCTGAGTATCTTTTAATTGAGCCAATCCCCCTGAAATGACACCCGCCCAAAGCGAGGTTCCATTAAACATATGTATTTACCTCCTTTTTCTGTTACTTTCACCATTTAATTTAAAATTATGTATGTGAGTTAAAAAGAACAATTAGTCATCCGAATGAAAGAAAAAGAATGGTATAACTAGCTAAAAACTAGACATAATTTAAAAAACGACCTGTTAAAAGTTCGGCTAGTTCTCATTAACTGAGATCTTAATTACTTTCCGACACTGTCGCAATCCTAATAAGAAATCCCTTACTAAATGTAAAACTTTGCTTAAAATTTTTTAAAAAAAAGGAATTATTTTCAAATTATCGAACAAAATAAATTTTATACTTATAGGATCAATTCAAATGCTACTTAATAAACGATAATGAGTAAATTTATGCACTTAGGACAAAACTTTACTTATTTTAAATTTCCATACTCTTAATAATGAGTGCATATATATGTATTTAAAAAGTATACTTTCCACTTTCGAAAGTACACTTTTTTAGCAAATCTTGGTCTATTTTCCCTAAATGATTTTTAATATGTTCAATCGAACGTCAATATAAAATATTCCAAATAATCAGGAGGAATTGGCATGTTCAAATCCCAAAAACACACAGCTAGATGGAAATACAAACGATTATGTAGAATTAGAAAATTGATGGCTATGTTGTGTTGATTTGCTGCATTAAGAGCGTGAAAACCTTTGGTGACAGTAGGTAACTTTACTGTTCCCACCTTTTTTGTTTTTATTTTAATCTTAAAGAATAAGACAAAATAATGTAAAAATACAATATAAAATAAAACCATTGTAGAGGAATACTGACCATAAAGATCCCTAATTAACGTATTCAAAAATAGATAAGAGGTGATTATATGACTTGGCTTAATGCTTTTATCATTGCCAATCTGATTGGCATTGGATCCAACCTTGACAATACCGGTGTGGGTATGGCATATGGAATTGAGAAAATTAAATTTCCTCATTGGGTCAATATAATTATTAATTTTTTAGGCTTTTTCACCGCTTTTTTAGGCGCATATATGGGTAAAGTTTTTTCTCAGTATACCTCAAAAAATTCTGCACAATTAGTTTCTTGCATCGTATTATGTGGAGTTGGTTTATTTATTTTATATACAGCTTATTTACATCCACGGATTTCAAAAGAAACATCACAAATTAAATTGCAAAAACCTGGATTCAAACAAGCGATACTCCTTGGATTTGGTTTATCGTTTTCAAACATTGCAACTGGTTTTAGTTCCACGATTTCCAATTCTTTGTCTTTATGGACAACAGTCATTAGTATTTCTGCCTGGGGATACTTTTTAATTTTTTTTGGTAATATAATCGGAATCGGAGTTGTATCCAGATTTCTAGGAAAATATTCTTCAATGGTCTCTGGATTTTTATTAATCGGCGTTGGCGTTCATCAGATTATATAATACAGTTTTTAGGAAAAGTTCTGCCTTTCCCTTACATTATATGTAATACCTCCAAATATATTGTTAAACATGCGTAAATTTTGAGTAAAGATTTTATAAAATAATGAGTAAAATAAATTTCTTCAAAATAAGAAATGGTACCTAAACTAAAACGGTACCATTTTTTTATGTTCACTTCTATTTTCCATTCTAATGGTATATGTTTGTACAAAAGAATTTTAAATTAGGTAGTAAACATCTTTCATGATACCTTCTTACCCAGTTGGAAAATATATTAAAAAAATTAAATAAAACTGGAGGAAACAAAATGAGTTGGCTGCAAGTTTTATCCTTAATAGGAATTGACATTTTACTTTCTGGAGATAATGCTATTGTCATCGCTCTTGCCGCTAGTCATGTTCCTAAACATCTACAAGGAAAAGCAATTATGGGTGGGATGTTAGGCGCCATTATTCTTCGGATTGTAGCAGCAACTTTTGTAATCAAGTTCTTAGAATATCCATTTGTCCAAGCAGTTGGCGGAGTCATTCTCTTACGGATTGCTTATTATCTAATTGTTCAAAGAGATGAAGAACAATTAGATATTAAAGCATCCGATCGGATTTGGCTCGCAATTCGAATTATTGCTATTTCAGATTTAGCCATGTCCATAGATAATGTTATTGCATTAGCTAGTGTTGCAAGAGGAATTTTCCCAATAGTAATGGGTATTATTATTTCGATTCCTATAATTATTTTAGGAAGTCGACTTTTGATGATGCTTATGGATAAATTCCCCATCATCATTTATGCAGGTTCCGCTTTCTTAACATTCGCTGCCGGAAAAATGATTATCGAAGACAAAGGTTTAACATTTTTAACAAACGATATTCCAGAATCCTATCAATTAGTGATTCCTATCGCAATGGCTATTATTTTAATAACTGCAGCATTTGTAAAAAATAATATTAAAGAAATAAATATAACACTTTAATCAAATAAGCATCGGATGAAATTCCTCGATGCTTATCTTTTTGTATGTTCAAAATAAACTGTTTGCATGACAGCTCTTATTTGCATCGACTTAACTGCGCTACCCCTTTTCATGTCTATCTATCGATTTGAGGTACCCACATAGGAAAAAAAACACATAATAACAACAATAAAAGCAGTGGATTTCACATAAGAAATCACACTGCTTTTGGCCTTTAATTATGTCAAATACGAGTTGACAGTTAGTTATAATTCATGGTAATTTGTATATGCAAATGAAAAAAGGGACTGAATGAAATGAATGAAGAAGAACAAGTATTAATTCATTGTTTATATTTTACAGCCAGCCGTTTTGCTCGCAACATTACAAAATTAGCTGAAAAAACGTTTGATTTCGGGGACCTTGCACCTTCTTATTTATACATGATCATGATTGTTAAATTCCATCCTGAAATCACTCAAAAAGAGCTATGTCACAAGTTATCCATCGCTCCTTCCACGAGTACGAGGTTTATTGATAAACTTGAAAAACTAAAACTGGTTACAAGAAAATTGAGCGGCAAACAAACCTATATCTCTTTAACTGAAGAAGGAGAAAAAATTTACCATCAGTTTCGGGGTTCATTAAAGGAATTATTTACAGGCTATTCTCAAATTTTAGGAAGCGAATTTAGTATAGATTTAAGCAAAAGGCTCAACGAAGCAAGCATTAAATTAGAAAAAGAACTGTAAATTTTTTTACCCCTTCATTTGCATATACAAATAAAAAAAGGAGAATTTATCATGAAATCTTTAGTCATTGCAGCACATCCGAATTTATCGAATTCAGTAATAAACAAAATGTGGATAGATAGATTGCACCAAGAAAAAGACATCACCGTACACGATTTATATACGGAATATCCGGACGGACGAATAAACGTGGAGCGTGAACAACAGCTATTGTTGGAACACGACAGGATTGTCTTCCAATTTCCATTTTACTGGTACAGCAGTCCTTCATTACTAAAGGAATGGCAGGATGTAGTCCTCACTTACGGTTGGGCTTATGGATCGGAAGGAACCAAATTGCATGGAAAAGAGTTTGTCCTGGCGATTTCTACTGGCGGGCCGGAAGCTGCCTATCAAGCAGGCGGCCACAATCAGTACAGCATGAGTGAACTTACAAAACCATTCCAAGCAACGGCAAACCTAACGGGGATGCGTTTCTTACCATCCTTTACAACACAAGGTGTTCGTTTTTTAACAGATGCCCAAATTCGGGAAAGTGCGGAAGAACTGGTACGCCATCTTAAAGCTTCCTATTAATCCTATAGAAGAAGTCTTTAATACTTCGTGGATGTGACTCTGGAAACAAAACTATATTTTTAATTACCTTTTTTTAATTGGATTCTCACTTATGTTCCACTTTGAACGAATTATGTGCCACTTCCCGGAGTTTATGTGCCACTTTCTCCTTTTTATGTACCAGCTACTTCCGAGCACCTAACACCAAAATAGCCAGGCTCAGGAATCTTTCTCTTATCTTAACTTCGGGCGGTACCTAAGCACCGCCCGTTTCTTCACAACGGAGGCAAATCCAGTTTGCCTTCTTCAAACAACGCTTTTAACATATGCTTCGTATACCCTGCCGCCTGGGAAAATTTTATTTTTGCCGGCATCGGTGCTTCATCCGCATCGACAACTACATCAATAATACAGGGTTTCCGTTGCCCGACGGCTTGTTGTAATGCCGGAAGAAGTTCCTCGGGATGCTCCACACGATACCCGATCCCGCCGCATGCATCCGCGTATTTAGCAAAATTAGGGTTTACCAGATCGGTACCGAACTCAATATTTCCCATTACCTCTTGTTCAAACTTGATCATTGCAATCTTATGATTGTTTAAAACAATGACAACCATCGGTAAATTGTATTTAACTGCTGTAACGAAATCATTCATCGTCATCCCAAACCCGCCATCACCGCACACAGCAAAAACCTGCTTGTCCGGATAAGCAATTTTTCCCGCAATCGCCCCGGGAAGACCGCAGCCAAGCGTCGCCAGCCAGCTGGAAATAATAAATTTCTGATTAGTCATATGAAAATGGCGCGCCATCCAAACGGTAACATTCCCCACATCGACAGATAAGACAGCATCATCTGAAGCTACTTTCTGCAAGTCGCTGATCACACGCTGCGGCTTAATCGGAACAGAATCATTCTCTTCCTGATGCTCTAACTTACTCCACCACTTATTCATCCGCTCCTGGCTTTTCTCTAAAAAGTCGCGATTCGCATTTTCACTTACATTCTCTTTAAGCCATTCGAGCGTCAACCTTGCCTCTCCCGCCAGACCGACATCAACCGGATAGCGCTTGCCGATTTGGTAAGGGTCGATATCAATTTGAATCGTTACTGTCTTCTCCGGTAAAAATCCCGTGAACGGAAACGAAGTCCCAATCATGATGAGCAGATCGGTTTCATGCATGGCTTCGTAGGCTGCCTTTGTTCCAATCAGACCTAGCCCGCCCAAACAATAGGGATGCTTATCTGGAATTGCTCCTTTTCCAGGCAGCGTTAACACAATCGGCGCGGCAATTTTTTCAGCAAATGATAATAATGTCTCCCGGATACCATGTGTCCCTCTACCTGCAAGGATAATCGGTCTTTCCGCTTTTTCAATCAATACCTTTGCCTGCTGTAAATCTTCCTGGAGCGGCAGAACGGCCTGTTTCACTATAAAACTGGATGTTACATGCGCTTCCTTCCCTACCTCAAAGCGAGGAACATCATCGGGAATCGTAAGAACGGAAACCCCTCTTTTTACATAAGCCGTCCGAATCGCTTGATTCACAACGGCAGGAAGCTGTTCAGCCGACATAATCCGTTGATTGTAGACGGCCACATCATCAAACAATCTGTCTAAATTAACCTCTTGAAAAAAATCAGTGCCTATCAGGTCCGTTTCCACCTGTCCTGTTATCGCCAATACCGGCACCTTGTCGAGCTTGGCATCATACAATCCATTCAAAAGATGAATGGCACCCGGACCAGCAATGGCGGTACAAACCCCTATTTTCCCGGTCAACTTTGCATAGGCTGCGGCCGCTAAGGCACCCGCCTCTTCATGCCGGACCTGAATAAACTTTATTTTATCCTGGGCTTTTCGCAAGGGCTCGATAATCGAATTTATCGAATCACCCGGCATCCCGTAAATATGATCTACTCCCCACTCAATCAATAGCTCAATTAACTTCTCACCAGCTGTTTGCTTAAACATAGGACACTCCCTTTATGAAAATAGATACTAGTAGTGTGATACTTTTATCAAAAAATTACTCAATATTTCCATTAAAATTGTGAGCAATCCTCAAGAAAAATAGGGTGCTGACAGACACGGCGATTGTAATGCTTAAAAAAAATCACCAAAACGCTCAAACAACCGTGTTCGTTTTGCCTCCGGGTTTATATATAGTTTCAACAACCGTTAAAGATATTTACAAGATTACATTTGACTGACCTATAATAAGTCCAATCTCCTCTACTAAACTTTAGACAAAATGGATGTTAATACGTATGAACTTTCCTCGTAAAAATGTTTTATGGTATGATGATTAAATTGTTTACTACCTTGTTTCACATTTACATTCATCTAAGAAAAGAGGTATTTATGCACTCCACTGAATTATCCAAGCGACATTGGTTGCTCATCTTTACACTTACTTTATTAACATTTGTTCTCGGGACAAGCGAATTTGTTATCGTCGGGATCTTAACCGATATTTCCTCGGGTCTTCATATAACAAATGCAAAAGCAGGCACACTCGTTTCTGCGTTTGCCATTACGTTTGCCATTACCACACCACTCGTGATGTCAGTAACAAGTCATTTTCCAAAGCGTAAATGGATGTTATTTTTGATAGGATCGTTCATCATCCTGAATGCTTTGTGTGTGATTTCGACGGGCTACATCATGCTCCTTGCACTTCGAATGATGACGGCGATTGTAACAGGAGTATTAATCTCTCTTGCCATGATTGTTGCAAGTGAAACCATGCCAATCGCAAAACGCGGACTTGCTATATCATTCGTTTTCGGTGGTTTTACTCTTGCAAACGTGATTGGGGTACCAATCGGCACTGTCATCGCAGAATGGTACAACTGGAATGCAACCTTCCTGTTAACGACTTTTCTAGGTGGAATTGCGTTTTTGGCATCTTTCTTCATTTTGCCTAATATGGTCAGTCAATTTCGCAGTTCGATGCGTGATCAATTTTCATTGTTGACACACCCACGAATCTTAATGGCGTTTTTCATTCCTTCTCTTGGATTTGGAGCGACATATGCCGTTTATACCTATCTTGTTCCGATCCTGAAAGGAATGGAAGCACCAAGTAATTCAATCAGTTTGATCTTGTTTGGCTACGGATTTATTTCGATTTTCAGCAACATACTCGCTGGTAAAATTGCCAGCTACAATGCGATCGGGCGCCTTCGATTGGTTTTCCTCGTGCAAGCAATTGTTCTGGTCAGTTTATATTGGACCACAAATAATTTGATCCTTGGCTTGATTAACATTGGCTTGATGTCATTAATGGCCATCCTTTTAACAACATCAACCCAGCTTTATTTGATTGACCTTGCCGGAATTTATCAACCAAGAGCGACAGGACTCGCTGCTTCACTGATGCCAGTCGCAAGCAATATCGGTATCGCCTTTGGTTCCGCAGTAGGCGGAATAGTTTACCATCAAGGAAATTTGATCAGTGTGACATTGGTCGGTGGGTTGATTGCTATCTTTGCAAGTCTTCTAACTTTCCTAAGTCATCACTTAGACCAAAAACAAATGAAACCCGCATAAGGGAGAAGCTACGAACGCATTGGCATGCTTCCTTTGGTACCTTCCGATGGACAATAAATTTTTCCATGACATAATGTTAATCCTTCAAATAAAATTAAAGAAAGAAGTATCAAAGAACAGCTGAACGATCTTGATACTTCTTTTAAAAATATCTAATTCTAATATCAGAACTAAAAAAGCAAGAGAACTGAAATGTCCCCTTGCTTTCTTACCATTTACTGCGGTTGTGGTACTTTTTTTAATTGTTTTTCGCGATTAGGTACGACTTCTTCTATTGATCGTCTCCTACCTCGAATAAAGAATGACAATATAAAGGCTGCTACTGACAGATAGGTTGCGACCATGAATGCATCATTAATCCCCATGACCGTTCCTCGATTAATAGCCAAGGCCATGTGAAGCTTATCGGTTGGCAAGATATGATTTTGGCTAATGATCGATTTAACGTGGTTTTCCCCCTGATTCGTCATGATCGAGACAAAAAAGGCCATTCCCACTGCTCCAGCCACCATTCTAAACGTATTAACCATAGCTGTACCGTATCGATTTAAACCAAGTCCCAAATCATTAAGGCCAGCTGTAAAGATTGGCATCATCAGGATTGACATTCCAAACATCCTAATTGTATAAACCCACAAAATGTAGGAAAAGTGGGTGTCAGTATGGAGTTTTGTCAGAGCATAGGTGGTAATAATGGTAATCGCTAAACCGATAATCGCTAACCATCTTGCTCCATATTTATCAAAAAGCTTTCCAGTGATCGGCGACATAATTCCCATCACGATCCCGCCCGGTAACAGCATGAATCCCGCTTCGAGCGGGCTAAAACCCCGGACATTTTGCATATAGATGGGCATTAGAATCATTCCTGAGAACATGGCCATCGTCACAAATACGTTAATAATAGTGGTTAAGGTAAACATCCGATATTTGAAAATCCGAAATTCTAAAATTGGATGATTAACAGTCAGCTGACGCCAAACAAACAGGATCAGACTGACAGCACCAATAATAAACAAGGTAACTACCTCCAGGTCACTCCAGCCCTTTGTACCTGCTGTAGCAAAACCATAAAGAATACCGCCAAATCCAATGGTTGATAAAATAACACCAAGGACATCCAGCTTAGGACGGCTCGTTTCTGTCACATTTTTCACAAGAAAAATAGCAATTAAAAGGTCTAAAAGTGCAATCGGGGCAATGATATAGAAGATGACACGCCATGAATACGTTTCAATAATCCACCCTGCCCAGGTTGGGCCTACAGCTGGAGCAAAGTTCATGGCAACACCAAAGATTCCCATCGCAAACCCGCGCCGCTCAAGTGGAAAGATGGTAAAAATGACGTTTGTAATTAATGGAAAAAGGATTCCCGCTCCTATTGCCTGCACAACCCGCGCAACTAACATCATGGGGAAGGTAGCCGCGGTCGCACATATTAAGGTTCCGACCGCAAAAACACCGATTGAAAATAAGAATAATTGCCTCGTTGTATATCTTTCCATTAAAAAGGCGGTAATCGGAATGACGATTCCGTTTGTTAACAGGAAGATGGTGCTCAACCAATTGGCTGTAACAGCAGATATTTTAAAGTAATCCATAATTTTAGGCAGAGCCACATTAATGACCGTTTGATTCAAAAATGCGACAAAGGCCCCGGCAAGCAAAACGGCAAAAATGGGTGTTGTCCGTAGCGTCTGAGTTGTTGCTTTTGTGGTGTCCAATTAAGAATTCCCCCTCACGTATTGTTTTATTTGTTTAGTATGTATTAAAGAAGAAGCACTGAAACATTTATTATGAAGTACAAATAATATAACGAACTTGCAAATGGGTTTTTTTTCAATGCATCCTATTATATATAGAAGACAGGCTATTTTGTCAAACTACTTGCATTAAACAAGTAAAAGCAGACCTTGTGCCTTCATGCAACTTTTTTCTTTCTTTAATTCCTGAACCGCTGCAAGATATGCTAGATTCTTATCTACAGTGATGTCATGCCCGCTACTGCGAGAATGTTAGATTAATAAAATGACTCTTTAAATAAAAGAACCTGCCTTGCTATAGCAGGCAGGTCACAGGAATCATTTAGCTTTTTAAAATATCTTCAATCCGATCCAGTTCCTCTTTAGTGAATGTAAGGTTGCTTAATGCTGCAACGTTTTCTTCAATTTGGCTTACTCGGCTTGCGCCGATAAGAGCTGAAGTCACCTTCCCACTTCTTAGGACCCAGGCAAGTGCCATCTGGGCAAGGTTTTGACCACGCTCTGCAGCCACTTCATTCAATTTTATAACTCGATTCACAACTTCTTCCGTAACTTGTTCCGTTCCAAGAGCTCCGGTAGATTTAGCAGCTCTGGAATCGGTTGGGATCCCCTTAAGATATTTATTCGTAAGAAGTCCCTGTGCTAATGGACAAAATGCAATCGATCCGACACCGTTTTCCTGTAAAACATCCTGTAATCCATCCTCAATCCAACGGTCCAGCATCGAATATTTTGGTTGATGAATGACAAGCGGTGTACCTAATCGATTCAAAATTTTAACCGCTTCTTCTGTTTGTTCTGCACTATAGCTTGAAATTCCAACATATAACGCTTTTCCTTGACGGACCATTGAATCTAATGCCCCCATCGTTTCTTCAAGCGGCGTGTTGGGATCAGGACGATGCGAATAGAAAATATCGACATAATCCAAGCCCATTCGTTTTAAGCTTTGGTCCAGACTCGCAATAAGATATTTCCTTGATCCCCATTCGCCATAAGGGCCCGGCCACATATCATACCCCGCTTTTGTGGAAATGATCATTTCATCCCGGTATGGGGCAAAATCTGTTTTTAGCATCCTGCCAAACATTTCTTCGGCTGAACCGGCAGGCGGGCCATAATTATTGGCTAAGTCAAAATGGGTAATGCCTAAATCGAATGCTCTTCTAAGCATGGCGCGTCCATTTTCATATGTATCAACACCGCCAAAATTATGCCATAACCCAAGTGAAATGGCTGGCAGCTGAAGACCGGAACGCCCGCTTCGATTGTATTTCATTTCATCATATCGAGTTTGTTTTGCTTGGTAAACCATGGTATCCACTCCTTTTTTATCACAAATAATATTTATTACGTATGAGAAACTATCAATTCACATTTCCCATCGATTTCAAATTCTCCCCATCCCACAGGAATGATAAGATGCGAGCCTTTTTTCAATCCATACTTCTCGCCATTATGATTAATTGTCCCCTCACCCTTAATCACGCTTAGAAGCAAATATTGATCAGGAAATGCAAATGTAGACTTCCCGCTTACCTCCCATTTATAAACGGAGAAAAACTCCGATTCCACAAACGTGGTAAACGCCAAATTTTCCGTCTCCAGCACGGAAGGAACACTCACAGCATCTTGATGCGGCACGGTTGTTACCTCAATGGCTTTTTCTAAGTGAAGATCACGCAAATTCCCTTCCGCATCCCTGCGGTCGTAATCGTAGACCCGGTAGGTTGTGTCCGAGCTTTGCTGTGTTTCTAAAACCACCGTTCCTTCACATAAGGCATGGATCGTTCCGCTTGGCACATAGAAAAAGTCACCTGGCTTAATTTTGACTCTGCGGAGTAATTCATTCCAATTTCCTGCATTAATTTGCTCGATTAATTCCTCTTTTGTTTTAGCGTTGTGGCCGAAAATCATGTCGGCATCTTCTTTACAGTCGATGATATACCAGCATTCCGTCTTTCCTAATTCTCCATTTTCATTGACCATTGCATACGAGTCATCCGGGTGAACCTGAACCGATAAATCCATATTCGCATCTAAAATTTTCGTTAATAGCGGAAATACCTCTTCCTTCGGGTTCCCAAAAAGCTCTGGATGCTTACTCCATAGCTCGTCCAACGCCATACCTTCATATGGTCCATTTTCAATAATTGAAGGTCCATTTGGATGGGCGGAAATAGCCCAGCATTCTCCCGTCTGATCGGTTGGAATATCGTATCCAAATTCCTTTTGTAATGCCGTTCCGCCCCAAATTCTTTCTTTAAATACCGGTTTTAAAAATAATGGTTGCATGTATATTTCCTCCATCAAACGATTTAATTCTCTTGAAATGCTTGATGTGCAAGCATCAGTGCTCCCGTAATCCCCGCATCATCACCTAAGCCGGGACTGACAATATAATCAGAAAGCTCAGGCAGCACCACATAATGGTTAACAAGTTCCGGCAAATATTTATAAATAGAAGAAAATACTTGTTCTTGCTTCATAACACCGCCGCCAAGGATAATCCTTTTCGGTGAAAGAATCAAAATATACTGCATGAGTGCCTGTGCAATATAGTATCCTTCCAAATCCCATACTTCAGCGCGTTCAACCAAATGAAAGCCTTTTTCACCCCAGCGCGCTTCAATCGCCGGACCGGCAGCAAGACCTTCCAGGCAATCATGATGATATGGGCACTTGCCTTGATACTCATCGTTTGGATGACGTCTTACGAGAATATGTCCCATTTCAGGATGTGTTAGTCCTTGAAGAAGTTTCCCTTGAACGATTGCTCCTGCTCCAATCCCTGTACCAACGGTTATGTACAAGCAGCTATCTAATCCCTTAGCCGCCCCGATGGTAGCTTCCCCCAACGCAGCTGCATTGACATCCGTATTGAAACCAATTGGAACAGAAAAAGCCGCTTTTAATGTTTGGACAAACGGGTAATCCTTCCAGCCTTTTTTAGGAGTAGAGGTAATATAACCGTAGGTCGGACTTTCCTTGTTCACATCGATCGGTCCGAACGAACCAATTCCAATTGCTTTTACAGGATATTTTTTAAAAAATTCAATTACGTTTGGAATGGTTTCCTCAGGTACTGTCGTTGGGAACTGAACTCGTTCAATAATTTTCCCGCTTTCATCTCCAACCGCACAAACAAACTTTGTCCCGCCTGCTTCAATGGCTCCTAACATCCACAAATCCCTCCCTGTTTTAACTATTAAAAATTGTACCATTTTCTCCGGGATCCAAATGATGAAGTTTTTAGTAACTAAACCTTAGCATCCGAATTTATCCATTAATTGCCTGTCTTATTAATAACCTTTAACAAACTTTTTGGTTTTTTCCAAACAAAATATAATGAAGGAACCATTAACACATACACAATCGGAAAGAGGCTGAATGAAACAGGTAAAAGCCGCTCAATATCAAAGTATTTTCTCATAGCTAAAAACAAAAAAACACCAATAATCCTTCCCAAGCCGAGTGGTATTTCACGAATAATGATATAATCCAAACGCTTTTCTTTATACTGTGGATCCATTTCAATCGATGCATAAATCATCGCATTCATTGACGTGTTAATCATATTCGAGGCAACAGGTTGAATGATACCAAAAATAATCAATGAGATTAATACTGGCAGGACCGACAGCAAAACAGATCCTAGTAAGATACTAACCGATCCGATAGCAAAAATGGCAATCCGATAATCAGGATTGGAAAACTTGGCGAGCACAACAAATGCCAGAATGGAAACAATTTCAGCGCCTGTATTAAAAACGCCCAAATTCATTTCTCCACCGGCTACTTTGAAGGTAATCATCGTAATTAAAAAGGTCGAGTACACGCCTGAAACAATCCCATCGGCAAACATAACAGGGTACATCTTTTTCCACTCATGCGTTGGATGCCTTACTACATCCCAAAAATAGCTTTTAAGAGCAATCGGTTCCCCTTTTATTTTTAAAGAAACTAAAAAAGTAATGAAAAAGAAAACAGACGTCGCGATAAAAACAATATAATACCCAATCATTCCATGGAATTGTGAAATCAACGTTCCGGCTAAAAGCGGAGCGATTACTCCTCCGATGGTATTTAAAATTCCTTGGATATAAAGAAATTGATCGCGCTTATCATTAGTGGTTAAGTCTAAAACGGCCATATGCACACCGACGTAGTACAAGCTCATTGCTAAGCCGTTTGTGCCGCCCAGCAGCATAATATGATCCCTTAAGGTGTCGTGAAAAATAAGGATGATTAAATAAGTAATCAGATAAAAAACAAAGCCCAATCGCATTGTAATCATCGGGCTAGTCTTCCTGGCTATCCACGAACAAAGCACAAAACAAATGATGATCGAAACGGACCAATACAAGCTGTAGTAGGCAAGCAATGAATAGGTTTTATCCATTTTCCACAGGAATACACTTTGAAACACACCGGACAAAGCCCCTCCAAAGCCAAAAAAGGTATTCATGAGCAAATAAAACTTCAATTCTGTGGAAAAAGATTTAAAAATAGCAAACATCGATTTTTCTCCTTTTGTAGAAAGAATCCGGCTCTAGTCCGACAACCTAATAAAGTAGGAAGTCATCTCCAGGCCGAAGACTTCTACAACTAGTGGATAATGATCCCTTTCGAAACCTTTAGGTCAGGATAGCTGGCCATTGCTTCCGGCAGTTCCTCTACCGAAAACCGATGCGAAATAAGCGACTGAACTTCCACTATTCTTTTCGCAATTAGTGAAATGGCTTCTTCCTGAGTATACGGGTTAATGAAAGAGCCTTTGATGGTAAGTTCCTTCGAAAAAATCTCAAATGGTGAAACTGAAATGGTTGTTTCCGGTGAGGCGACTCCAAAAAGTAACACTTGGCCGCCTTTTGCAGCTGATTTTACTGCAAGTTCCATACTTTCCGGCCTGCCCACACATTCAATCACTACGTCTGCCTCAAACTTAGAAGCATACATTGGATGGATAACTACATCTGCACCTAGCTTATAAAGAAGATGTTTCTTGTTTTCAGCAGGTTCACTGACAAGGATCGAATGGACATTTTGTTGTTTCACCAATTGTAAAAATAATTGTCCGATAAATCCGCCACCGATGATAAGTACCTTACTTAGAGAAGTCAGCTGAATTTTTTTAAATCCATGGAGGACACAGCCTAACGGCTCTACAAGTGCCGCCTCTTCATAGGTCATTTGATCTGGAATCTTGTAACAATTAGCAGCGGGTACTGTACAATACTCGCCCATGCCGCCATCTCTTGTTACGCCTACCGCCTGCAGATGGCTGCATAAATGAGCCCGGTTGCTGCGGCAATATTTGCATGTACCGCAATAAATGTTAGGATCAATCGAAACACGGTCGCCCTTTTGTACGTTTGAAACTTCCGCTCCCACTTCAACAATTTCACCTGCTAATTCATGCCCAAGAACAATGGGTGGCTGTACTTCGGCGGAACCGGGATGTCCATGATAAATATGCTGGTCGGTCCCACAAATGCCGCAGCTTTTCACCTTAACGATTACCTCATCAGGTGATGGTGAAGGATTTTTCCAATCCATTACTTCAATTTGCTTTGTTCCTTGTAAAACTGCCGATTTCATCCTCATCATCCCTCCGCCATAATGGTGTTTACACTGTTGATTGCCTTTACTCGCAACGATTTCCAAGGGATCTCTTTCCCCTCTGCTTGCTCAACCTTAATGATTTTTGTCTCATTAGCCAGCAAGTCAAAGAAATTATCCTCGATCACCAGCTGCTCGATATCGATTTCAATCGTTACCATCCGTGCTAGCACATTAGTTGAAATCGTCAGTTCCTGTTTCTCTCGATTAACCGTGACCTGCAATTCCGGCTCTCTCAAGTTCAAATCCTTGTGATCACGGAAATAATAAATATTTTCATAGGTTTTATTATTTTTTGAGCGAATAACCATAACAGCCTCTTCAGGAGGAAGTCCATTTAAAGCATCTTTTTCGAGAACTACATCTACTTGTTCTGCCACATTAGCCTGAACTGCAACATTCCAATGCTTTGAAAATACTTTTTCACCGTTAAAACCATATACGGCTAACTCAACTTCATCTTGATAGGTTTCTAATCGATCATTGACAACCCAAAGGTTAATATCCTTTCCCGGCTCATGGTCAATCGTCAACAACATCGGACTATAGAATTTTCTTGCGTAATGATAGGAAGCCTTTGGCAATAAGTAATAATCGATAACGGACCAGCTCGTACCCGGCCAGCAGTCATTTAGCTGCCAAAACAACGCCCCGCTTGTATGCGGCTTATTGCGGCGGTAATGTTCGATGCCAAACTTTAATCCTTCCGCTTGCGTTAACATCGAAAACGAAATGTACTCACCCAAATCCTTCGGAACTCCTGTGTAGCCTTCCATTAACAAAATTCCTTTTGGATGATGGATATCTTTATTGCGGTACGCCATCTCTTCGCTTCCCCAGAAAAACTGATCCTTAGGGATATTTCGTTCTAACGTATAGCGGTTAGAGGAGGCATGCATGCCAAACTCACTGGCAAAGAGTGTGGTATCATTTTTAAAATTTTTAAATGAAAGACCCTCGATACTGTAATCCACTTTCTGCGGTTCTCCAAATGTCCGTGGCTCAATATTCCCGTGCCATACCTGCCAATTATGGGTGTCACCCTGTTCCCTCGAGTTGTGGTCATTCCCGCCAAACGGAGAGCTCGGCCAAAACAGCCGTGTTGGGTCTAGTTCTTCTAAAATTTCCGGCATTAATTCATGGTATATTTTTTCACCGTAATAAGGATGAGTAATTTCCCCTGAAGAAAACAAGGCTTCATAGAGCCAATCATTCTCATTGTTTCCGCACCATATCGCCAGACAAGGATGGTTCCTTAAGCGTTTCACCACGTGGACCACTTCTTCTCTGACGTTAGCCATAAAGTTTTTATTGTAATCAGGATACAAGGCGCAGGAGAACATAAAATCCTGCCAAACCAAGATTCCAAGACGATTACACTCTTCATAGAACACATCTTTTTCATAGATGCCGCCGCCCCAGACGCGAAGCATATTCATATTGGCGTCTTTAGACATCTTGATTAAATGCTTGTAGCGAGAATCAGGTACTGCTCCAATGAAACTATCAATGGGAATCCAATTGGCACCTTTCGCAAACACCTTTTCGCCATTTAGGACAAAGGTAAAACAATGATTTCCGGCTTCATCTGTTCGGAGTACTTCAATCGTGCGGATTCCAAAGCTTTCCTGTTGCTCATCAATCTTTTCACCATCAGCAAACAATTCGATGGATAGTTGATAAAGATGCGGAGTCCCTATATCATGTGTCCACCATAGCTTTGGATTGGCCACCACTACTGTTGCGGTTGCATTTTTGCGACTAATTTCTACTTTAGTTGAAAAACTTTCTTCTCCATAAGATAGACTAATAGCTGCCTCATATGCTTTATCTTTTTGATACGTTTCGATTGCAAGATCCACTTCGACCATCGCTTTGTCAGGAGAGATAGAGATCGTTTTAGCAAAGACAGAATCGATTTTGGCAAATGTCCGTTTTTGTAAATGGACATCCTTCCAAATCCCTGCAGCCACTAAGCGCGGACCCCAATCCCAACCATAATGACTTTGGGCTTTTCGTGTCCAAATCCGTTTCTTGCTAAAACCGGACCAGTAATATTGAACCTTCTCACCAACATGAACATGGATTGGATCAAATTTAACTGCCAGCGTATTTTTCCCTTGTCTCAGCTCCCGCGTCACGTCAAAATGATGAGCAATAAACATATTCTCAGTTGAACCGAGCTCAACACCATTTAGGTAAACCGTTGCAAACGTATCAAGTCCCCCAAAAATCAACTCATATCGATCTTCTTTGTTTCGCTCATCAGGGAATTCAAATGTGTTTCGATACCACCATACCTTTTCCTCTACCCACTGGCATTTCAAATCATTGTGTCCGTAAAAGGGATCTTCGATCAGTTTTCGGTCAATCAAGGTGGAATGAACATCACCCGGTACAGCTGCTGTCATCCAAAAATAATCAATATACTCAGGAGACGCCACTTCAAGGTCACGCACTGCCCCAACATCAAAATGTTTAATTTTCCAGTTTCCATTCAATTTCATTGAAATGTCTCCTGCCTTGTTTATTAAAAAATAAAAGCAAAGGCCAAAATCGCAAACATGATTTTGGCACTACAAAAGTTCTTTATTTAATATACGTCAACGAATCTAAGATTTCTTGCAGGCTTAATTCAGCACAGGCCATCGAGGTATCTGCAACACCATAGAACATTTTGACAACATCGCCTTCCACAACAGCACCGCAGGAAAAGACAACATTACCGAAGAACCCCTCTACTTCATATGAAGCTTCAGGTTCTAAAATTGGTTTGTCTGAACGAGCAATAACCTTCGTTGGATTTTCTAAGTCTAGTAAAACGGCACCCATACAATAGCGGTGATCCGTAGTCGCACCATGGTAAAGCTCGAGCCAGCCTTTTTCCGTTTTAAATGGAACAGCCCCTCCGCCCATACGTGCACTGTCCCACATACCTGGACGTAAACCTAATAAATGCTTGTGATTTCCCCAGTGTAATAGATTGGTAGATTCAGCAATCCACATTTCCGGCTCCCCTACACTTTTTGGAACAGGACGGTGGATGGCATAATATTTTCCATTTATTTTTTCAGGGAAAATTAATACGTCTTTATTTTCGGGTGCAAAAATCATCCCATGATGCTCTGTTGTGACAAATTCTTTTGTGGAAACCATCGATTCACCAACACCAACAGGTGAAACGGCGCTAAAATAGATATAAAATGTATCTTCTATTTTTGTAATGCGCGGGTCTTCAATCCCGAAGGTTTCTAATTCATTGGATGGGTAAACAAAAGGTTTTTCATCAATCGAAAAATGATGGCCGCCATCCTTGCTGCGTGCAATCCTTAGGTATGCTAATGAGGTTAAATACTCAAAACCCTGTGTATCCCCATTTTTTCGAATCACGCGAGGATCTGAAAAATCGTAAGCAGAATCATCTAAACGAAATTCTAAAATCTCAAGTTCATTTGATTGCGGATTATAAATAGGTGCTTTTATTACATTAGGATCTTCACTGATCGGGCGTTCCGCAACACGAAGAAGCATGATAATTTCATCGTTATAGGTGGTAACTCCGGCATTAAATGCACCAATGACTTCAAAATCGGATCGATGAGGCAACACATCTGCCGGAGTGACTAATGGGTTCTCTTCATATCTATATACGTTCATTTTGATTACTCCCTTTTTATTAGATTGAGCGGACATCCTTAATTCAGGAATGCCCCAAATAAAGCGTGGCTTGCTGTTGTTTCAGGTTCAAATTACCGCTCGTATTGTAAAAACGGATCTACAATCGTAATCTTTTGCGCTTCAGCATCACTAATCCCCGCATAAATAACGGCTTTGCCATCAGAACCACGAACCAATCCGCCACTAAACACGACATCAATTAAGTCCGGTCGTTTCGATGGTCCCGGCAGGAACTGACTTCTTGTTGCGATTAACTCGATATCGGAAAATTCACCTGTTTCAGGATTAAGCGCAAATACCATAGGATAGTAATGACGATTTCCTTCATTATCAAAAGATGCGACATGGCCTAATACACCCACCAGGCCATTTGCCAGCAAATGCGCCTCGTTTGCGCCGCCCCACTCATCCTCAATAAACTGACCTTCCAGCAACGGTGCTTCATTAATTACCTCAATCGTCAATTCCGATAACGAAGAAATGCGCGTCCAGCCAATTTTCCCGCGACCGCCTTTTTCACCCTGCGGCCGTGTTAATACCCCGATGCTGCCATCCTTTAACTCCACAAGGCGAAGATCTTTCATCCCGTCCGGTCCCTTAGCAAATTCCTGCAATTCAGAAATAGTTGTACCCTTGTAGAAGACTGTTCGCCAGCCAAGTGCTCCTTCAAGTGTTGGATGCGGGAAAATCTGCACTCCGCCAAGAACTAATTCGCCGGCAATTTTTGTGAAAAAAGGATCCTGCAATTCAAGCACAGGGGCACCCGCACGTGGAACCCACTCGCCATTTTGCTTAACAAAGAAGTAAACATTGGAGTGCTCACTGTCACGAGACTCAACTCGTCCTGCAATGACAAGCTCCCCCTCATCCTCAAACGGAGCTGAAATATTATAGACATCCTGTTCACCAATACCTGAAAAAACAATTTTTTCAGGATTGGCTGGCTTTGATTTTGAAGCGAATTCCGCTAAAAGCTGTTCACACGTTTTTACATTACCTTTCGTTAAGACGGTCATATTCCCGTATCCTCCTTTAGAATCATGGCTTCATTTGCCAAAATCGTTAGCATCCTTCCACTCTCAAGGGACGTTCGCTTTGTCGACAGCAGCAATTTCACATCCGAACGAACCTCAAGCCTTCGTGGTTTATCAGTAAAGTTCAATACAATCCGTATTTTTCCACTATCGTCTGTTCTCACAAAGTAGACCAGCCCAGCTTCATTTCCTAAAATTTGATACTCACCTAACCGTAGTGCTGAATGTTCTTTCCGCAATTTTAGTAAGCTTTTATAAAAAGACAACATCGAATCAGGGTCACTTTGCTGGTCTGCAACATTCACGTCATAAGCACCTTCCGGAATCGTAATCCAAGGATTTCCCTCCGAAAAACCGACATTCATATCAGAATTCCATTGCATCGGCGTCCGCGACTTATCACGGCTTTTTTCATTCGCGGCTGCTAATGCTTGCTCATGAGATTGACCGGAGTGCAATGCCAGCTTATAGCCCATCAATCCTTGAACATCCTTCATTTTCTCGATTTTATCGGTCACCCAATCTCGCATGCCAATTTCATCGCCATAATAAATGAACGGAACACCCTTTGCCGTCAGCATGAAAGCAGCAACAAGCTTCGCCCGCTCCTCATCATCCCCAAATCGTGAAATAAAGCGTGACATATCATGACTTGAAAAGAACAGGGTTGGAATTTGATCTCGAGAATAAGCCTGCTCCGTTTCTACTAATCCTCTAAAGAGACGATCAATATCAAACTCTCCAATACTTCCAATATTAAAATTAAACACAATATCCAACAGCCCCGGACCCGAATAGCGCTTCAGGATCTCCAGCTCTTCAGAACCCACCTCACCAACAAGGAATTTATCAGGATATTGATGCACAAAAGCGGCAATTTCTTCAATAATCGTTAAAATACCTTCTTGGTCTTTATCGTACAGATGGTTTTGTTCCTTTTTATCAACATCATAAGGATTGTTTTGAAACACATCATTTACCTTTAAAAAATTGATAACATCCAACCGGAAGCCATCGACTCCCTTTTCGAGCCAAAACTTCATAACATCGAACATAGCAGCTTTTACTTCAGGATTTGCCCAATTTAAATCCACCTGTTCCTTGGCGAAGGCATGGTAATAATATTGGTTTGTTGCCGCATCATATTCCCATGCCGAGCCGCCAAAGAACGATTCCCAATTGTTCGGTTCATCTCTCCAAATATACCAATCACGTTTCGGATGATCCTTTGCTGACTTTGACTCTAGAAACCACGGATGCTCCGAAGAAGTGTGGTTCAGCACCAAATCAGCGATTACACGAATCCCGCGCTGATGCGCTTCATCAATAAACAGTTCAAAATCCTTCATCGTTCCATAATCGGAATCAATATGATAATAATCGGCAATATCATAGCCGTTATCGACCTTTGGCGACGGATAAAAGGGTGTTAGCCATATCCCATCTATTCCCAATTTTTTTAAATAATCGAGCTTTGAGGTGACCCCGGCAAAATCGCCGATTCCATCTCCATTTCCGTCTTTAAAACTCGGCATATAGATTTCATAAAAAACCGATTGGTTCCACCATTTTCCCATTGTAAAAGGACTCCCAGCTTCTATTATTTAAGGGTAAACTGCATACCTTCTTGAAACTTCTTCGAGAAAATCAAGAAAATAATAATGATCGGAAGTGTTAGTAACACAGATGCTGCATACATCGGACCTGGATATCCGCCATATGGACCGAACATTTGCGATAACAGAACGTTTAGCGTTAGCATACCATCGCTCTTTGTTACCAACATGTCCCATAAGAGTTCTGTCCATCTTTCCATAAATAGAAACAAGAAAATAACAGTAGTAATCGATTTAGACATTGGCAGGACGATTTTGAACATAATTTGCAAATCACTTGCACCATCTAATTTTGCTGCTTCAATAAACGTATCCGGTATCGCTTTGAAAAAGTTCGTATACATAAATACAGCCCATAAACTAAGTGCTTTTGGCAAAATCATTCCCCAATAAGAGTCATACATTCCTATTTTTTGAATGACAAGGAACGTAGGAATTAACAAAATGATTGCTGGAAAAAACATTTGAAACAAGATAACATTGTTAACGGTATCCCTTCCTTTAAACGGAATTTTCGCAAGCGCATAGGCAACCATAACCCCAGTGACCATCATCAATAGAGTAGAGCTTGCCGAAACAAAAAAGCTGTTAAAAAAGGCATGAATCCATGGCCTTGGGATAACTGATTGCCCTCCACCCAACAGCCATTGATAGGATTTCAAGGTAAAGTGGGTCGGAATTAATGTCTTATCCACTTGGTCCCATGCAGCAAAGGAACTTAACACCATATATAGATAAGGGAAAATCATAATCAGTAAGAGAACGATCGCAATGAGGTAGCGAAAAAACAATCCCTTTTTCTTAGGTCCAACCATTTCGTTTCCCCCACAATTCTAAGAGTTTTCGAATGATAAAAATTGAAATAAACGTCACAATGGAAGCAATAATCGCAACTGCAGAAGCATAACCCGCTTGCAGATTGGTAAATGCCCGGGTGAAAATCTCCATTTGCCACGTATTGGTTGCAAAATTCGGCCCCCCACCGGTTAATTGATAAACCTCTGTAAAAATACCAAATGTCACACCGATTGATAAAATTAACACCGTATATAACGCGGGATAAAGAAGCGGGAACGTAATTTTCCAAAAACGCTGCCAAGGAGTTACGCCATCGATCATCGCAGCCTCATATATTTCCTTACTAATACTTTCAAAACCTGATGTTAGAATCAGTGCATAATACCCTGTGAATTTCCAGGCGATAATCATGGCGACGACAAAGAGTGCGGCAAACGGTGTCCCTAGCCAGTTAATATCTAAACCAAGAGATTTTCGCAAAAACTCATTAATCGGACTGTTGTAGGCTAAAATCCCTTTCACGATAAGCGACGATACTACCCCTGATGCTAAATAGGGAAGGAAAAATCCGATTAAAAATAACCCTTTAAATTTTGGTAATCCATGGATGATTAAGGCAACGATAATTGATGATGCAATAACCAAAGGGACAAATACAGCCATAAATTTAAATGAGACAAAAAAGGCTGCTTGTACTCCCGGACTTTGAAAAGCCTGAATATAATTAGCAAAACCTTTGAAATTAAAGGTTGGCGAGATTAAGTTCCAATCAGTAAACGATAAGAAAAGTGACCACACAAGCGGTATTAGAAAGAAAACGAGCGCATATATAAGATAAGGACTGGCAAAAAGCCAGCCCAACCTCCCTTGTTTCGTTCCCATTATTTGAGAGCCCCCTCAATGGCCTTCTGCATATCAGTCCATGCAGCTTTCGGATCTTTTTCACCCTTAACAACTGGATTGAATGCCTGTTGACCGATGAATGTTTGAAGATCATTATATTTCGCGTTATCCATTGGCGGAATACCATTTGGAACGGCTGCAGCATACGGTTGTAATGCAGGGTTTTTATCAAAGAACGCCTTGAATGTATCGTTTGTTGATAAATCATCACGAGCTGGTGGTAAGCTTGTTTTTTCAAGCCATGTCAAATCATTTTTAGGATTTGAGTATACCCAGTTAATGAATGTCATTGCTGCTTTTTGTTGTGCTTTTGTTGCAGAAGCGTAAATTACTAAACCTTTTGTATCAGCAAACGTATGAACCTTTGTAGTATCCACACCGTCTGGAACTGGAGGCGGTGTTAATGTATAGGTTTCGTTATATTTCATGTTCGGGAATTTATCTGCCCAGTAAGGAATAGTCCAAGGTCCAACATCTACGAAAATTCCTAATCCACTTTCAAACGGATCTTGAGATTGTCTTGTTAATAATGCATTATCTTTACGAAGATCATTCACTAAGCCAAGAACTTGTTCTCCTGCTCTTTGATCGCCTGTAAATTTACTGCCTTCAACGAATTTATTCCCGTTGGATGCTGCATCATACAACATAAAGAAGTCAAACCATCTTTTCCAAGCTGTTGGGTCAGCAAGATCCGCCTTTGCCCACACATATTTGTCAGGGAATTTTGCTTTTAATTTCTTCGCCACATCTAACATTTCACTATATGTTTTTGGCGGCTCGTTATAGCCAAGCTGTTTTAAGATATCAAGTCTCCAGCCAAACAACATCGCATTGGAGTAGATTGGTAATACATATTGGTGGCCGTCCGCGAATTGCCAGCCCTTCATCGTATTGGTCATATTACGGCTTTGTTTTACTTTATCAAATCCAGCCACCGTATCTAATGGTACAAGTGCTTTACTATCCGCTAATTGAGCGGCGAAACCACGGTTAATATTTTCAGACATGGTAGGTGCACTTCCACCGGCAATTGCTGATTGGATACTTGCTTCAGATGTCGGACTTTCCTTCATCGGACTAACATTCACTTTGATGGTAGGATTGGCTTTATCGAACTCGTCCGCCATTTGCTTCCAATAAACTTGCTGTGTCGGGTTTGGAGCAGCCCAGAATTCAATCGTTGTTACCCCGCTTTTTGAACTGGAAGTTTTTGCATCATTATTACCAGTTGAGCAAGCAGCAAGCCCGCCAAGGGTAAGTGAAGCTGCAAACATAACTGACGCCACTTTTTTTATTTTCATCCTATTTCCCTCCAATTTTTAATATCATTTCCATACATACAAATGAAGATGTATATCCTTAATAAAAGGTATTCTATAAAACTACTATTCTAATAGAAAAAAATGAATTACCCATGCTGTCATAATTTAAATCATTGGCAGCGCTATCATTACCTTTTAAAAAAAAGTAAAATACTAATTGTAATGACTAGTTAAAAATGGTTAATGTGCCTAAACCCCTCATTTCTAAACAGGATATATACCATTACAAATATCTTTGTAATGTATCATTTAACATTACATCAACATTATTGCACCTTATTTTTGTAATGTCAAACATTATTTTAAGAAGAATTTACAAAACAAATACAATATTTACATAACAATCCTTTCGAATCACTATTGTAATATTAATTTTGTAACGTTACAATGTAATTACAATTAATTTAGATTTACTTAACCTTAAAGCTAATCGATAAAGGGAGAACGTTTATATATGGAAAAGAAAATTTCAATGCAGGATATAGCGGACCGGCTAAATATCTCGAAAAACTCTGTTTCTCAAGCATTGTCCGGAAAACCTGGGGTAAGCGAAGAGACAAGGCGGCTAGTACAGAAAGCTGCGGATGAATTAGGTTATCAATACCAAACGAATCGTAAACAAAAGCAGGCAGAAACAAACGCACCTAGAAATATCGCGTTAATCGCCTCTGAATATGCTTTTTCACTTAAAAGCTTTTTCGGCGAAATTTACTTAAGTGTTGAAAAAGAACTTAGGGATCGCGGCATGAGTTTATTTATTGAATCGATTAATGATGATTCAAAAAGGGATTTGATATTACCTGCCTTGCTAACCAATTATGACATTGATGGGATCTTAATTTTATCTCATATAAGCACCGATTATATAGCAAAAATCATCAATACAGGAATCCCTACTGTCTTAATTGATCATCATTCACCCTATCTTCAGGCTGATTCGATCTTAACTAATAACCGTTTTGGGGCTTATATGGCTGTAGAACATCTAATCCAATTAGGACATCGTGAAATTGCCTTTGTTGGGGACATCGACTTTTCCCCTAGCTATCAAGAAAGATTAGATGGTTACTTACTAGCTTTAAAAAAATATGGAATTCAGCCAAACCAAGATTTTATCTTTTCAAACGCACAGGAAACTCAAGAACAAATCTCGATGCTAATCGAAACTCTCCCTGCAAAACCTACCGCATGGTTTTGTGTGAATGATGGTCATGGTTTCCTTGTTACAACCGTATTGCAGCAAAAGGGCTTTAAAGTACCTGAAGAGGTTTCTGTATGTAACTTTGACAATGGACAATTATCGCAAATTGCCACTCCGAAGATTACTACAATGAACATTGATCTAGCCTATTTTGGTAACAAAGCAGTAGAACAGCTTTGTTGGAGAATAGAGAATATAGAGGAACCGGTTCATGAAATTCTTTTACCCACCCAGTTAATTATTAGAGAGTCTACTGCGGAAAGAAAAAACTTAAATGAATAGGAATACGCCGAGCTTACTTTTGCAAAAAAGTAGGCTTTTTTTATTTGTAATTTGCTTACTTTCGCCTACTTGAATGTCTTTTAAGCAAACAAAAGGCCGATTGACTAATAAGTGTCATGGTTGAAGCATTTATTAGCCATGCTTTCCTTTTTAATAATAACGAATATTCAACTAGTAATGTTATAAAAGATATGTAACGTTACAAGTTAGTATGTATCTACTCCTTTTATTACAATCATTTTACGTTTCCCGAATATTCAAAAAGTAAATTGACTTTATAATTACACAAGATTTATAATATTTTTTGTTAACATATGGTAACGTTACAAATATTTTTTTGTAATTATGCCTTATGTTTTGTTAACGCTTCCAAATATAACGGAAAGGAGAAATACCTAAGTCTCTATCTGATACAAGAAATATTTTTTAAAATTTCAATTACATGTTTTTCATCGCTGACGACTACACAAAGATGACCAAAAACAAAAAGACATGCAGGAGGGATATTTTTGAAGAAAACCAATGTTTTACTTTCTTTAGCTCTTTTATTTTCCTTTGCAGCACCTGTTTCCGCAAAAGGTATACAAGATACAGGAATGAACATCAATTTAACTCATCTCAATTCTCTAGATCAGGAAGTTAAGATTGATGGCAAAGATATGTTAATTACACATATTTATTCAGAGTACCCTAATTACCAGTGGGTAGATGCTTCAGGTGAGGGAATTGCTTGTGTGGATGACGTAGCACGTGCCACGATCGTTTATTTGAACGACTATGAACAGACGAAAAACAATGACTCTCTCAATAAAGCAAAATTAGCTCTCAACTTTGTAATGCACATGCAGGCAGCTGATGGTGAGTTCTATAACTTTATTAACAAGGATCTCTCAATAAATAAGACTGGCTCTACCAGCCAAAAATCATTTGATTGGTGGGCTGCACGAGGAATGTGGGCATTAGGTTACGGGTATAAGGTATTTAACAAAATCGACCCGCAATATGCAAAAGAGTTGAACAACAGCTTCTTACTTGCAAATAACGCCCTGCAAAAGAAAGTAAATCCAAATTACGGAAAATATTCGACTATTCATGGATACCAAGTTCCTGCTTGGATTGATGGATTCGATGCGATGTCAAACGCCTTATTAGGACTTTCAGAATATTATTCAGCCAGCCCTAACCCGATTGTAAAAGATTCCATGATGAAACTAGGAGAAGGTTTGACAAAATTTCAGTTTGGCAGTTTTGATGAGTACCCATTCAGTGCACATCTTGATTGGAGCGGGTCACCGACTTTATGGCATGCCTGGGGAAGTTCCCAAACCTTCGCGCTAGCTAAAGCCGGTCAAGTTTTACATAAAGAGCAATGGATTCAATCTGCTAAGAAAGAGGCTGATTATCTTTTTACTCATCTTCTTGTTAATGGGATGATTAAAGAGATGGCGCCTACAATGGCAAAGGATGAGCAAATCGCATATGGAGTTGACATGCTTGTCCAAGGGTTTTCAGAACTTTCAAACGTAACCCATGATAAAACATATGCGAAATATGCAGGAATAGCAGCTTCCTGGTTTACCGGAAACAATGATGCACAGTTTGCCATGTATGATCCAAACACAGGCAGAGGCTATGATGGCATAAACGGTGTTACGAAAAAAGTGAACATGAATTCCGGTGCAGAATCAACGATTGAAACTCTTATGGCGTTACAAGCTATTCGTACTATCCCGGATGCGCAAAAATATTTGTATTCTAAAACGATCGAACGCCATACTCAAAGCGTTCTAGAAGCAGAGAATTTCTTACCATCCCAAGGTAATCCACAAATAATAAAGCCTCAAAGCCAATGGACTGGAGATGCGAGCTATAGCGGTGACATTGTAGGTTTACTTCCCGGGGACGGTCTTAAAACGACCATTCAAAGTGACAAAAATGAAGATGTTATTCTGTATGCAGCAGTTGAAAAGAAATACCTTCCGGAAGGCAATCTTTTCTTAGATGTATACGTGAATAATAAGTTGGTAGGAAGTAGCAATGTAGCTGATTCAAATGATACTGACTATTTGACTCTGATTAAAGTTGGCAAATTAGCCACACTTAATAAAGGCAATAATACTGTATCTGTATCACTTCGCGGCAGCCAAAACAAAACTGTAAACTTAGACAATATCATAATCCAACCTGCTATAGAGTCTGCACTTTTTCAAACTGACAATCATAAATTTATCGAGATCAAACGTGACTTTATTCATAAAAAAAATAGTATTATAGAATATAGTAAAAATGCAGATTAAGATTCTATAGGCTTTTCCTTTCGTCTCATTTCCAAGCTCACTTCTTTTGATGGTGAGCTTTTTTTATTAATTATCAACTTATAAAAAACAAAATGAAAAAGGAGAGCTCAGCTCTCCCTTTTCATTTTTAGATTGCAAGTTTTACGATATGATCAAGCTAGCAACATACACCTGCCTACAAACAACTCTTACGCAAGAATTTCGTGCACTTTACCCATCACAGAATCTTGGAGCAAATTAAGCTTCTTTTGGCTATCTGCCATCGATTCTCCCTTTACCGCAAAATAAAATTTCACTTTTGGCTCGGTACCTGATGGGCGTAGGCAAAACCATGAGCCATCAGCAAGGTGATATTTCAAAACATTAGAACGAGGCAAATCAATTTGACTTTCACTATCATTCTCATACTTTTTAGAAATTAAGTAATCTTCAATTGAGGTTACTTCCTTTCCGGCAACTTCACTCAATCTCTCGCTTCTAATAGTATCCATTAAGCGAGCAATCTGCTCTGCACCATCTTTCCCCTTTAAAGTAATCGATTGGAGTGTTTCCTGATAAAAACCGTATTTTTCAAAAATGGCTAATAGACCTTCATACAGCGTCATGCCTTTGGCTTTATAAAAAGCGGCAACTTCTGCAGCAAACACAGCAGACTGTACGGCATCCTTGTCACGAACAAAGTCTCCAATTAAGTAACCATAGCTCTCTTCATATCCAAAAAGAAATGCATGGTCACCAGTCCGCTCAAAATCATTAATCTTTTCACCAATAAATTTAAATCCTGTCAGTGTATCCAACGCTTGTACACCATACTTCTCAGCAATGGCACGACCAATTTCAGAGGTAACAATCGTTTTGATCACCACACCATTTTCAGGAAGTTTTCCTTTGGCTTGCTTTTGTGATAACAAATACTCAAGCATTAAGGCTCCCGTTTGGTTTCCTGTCAAAACAACATATTCTCCTTCAGTGTTTTTAACAGCTACACCCAATCGGTCTGCATCAGGATCTGTGGCCATAAGAATATCCGCACCGATTTGTTCACCATACTGAATAGCAAGTTCAAAGGCTGCATGCTCTTCGGGATTTGGTGATTTGACGGTAGAAAAATTCGCATCGGGCAGCTCCTGCGCCATTACAACCGTGACATTTTCAAATCCGAATGCCTTCAGTCCGGCACGAACTGGTTTATTTCCAGTACCGTGTAACGGGGAATAAATAATTTTTAAGTCCTTTGCCACTTCTGAAACGACTTCAGGATTTATCTGAAGCGTTTTTAAGTTTTCTACATACTTATTATCGATCTCCTCACCTACGAATGTGAGTAATCCTCTTGTCAGTAAATCTTGTTCATCTGCCACATCCACTGTTAATTCATTTTCAACAGCATTTACATACCGTATGATCGTATCAGCTGCTTCAGGAGGAATCTGGCCACCATCTTCACCATACACTTTAAAACCGTTATATTCCGGTGGATTGTGACTTGCAGTAATTACCACTCCAGAAAAAGCATTTAAGTAGCGAACAGCAAAAGACAAAACAGGCGTCGGCCGCAGTTCATCAAATACATATGACTTTATCCCATAAATTCCAACTGTTTTCGCTACCTCCAGGGCAAACTCCGGAGATTTATGCCGGGAATCATAGGCTATAACAACTCCCCGTTGTTTTGCTTCTTCACCCTGCTCGGCAATATAACGGGCAAGTCCTTCTGCAGCTCTACGGATCGTGTATATATTTAGGCGATGAATACCGGGCCCTAGTTCCCCCCGCATCCCACCAGTTCCGAATTCAAGATGTTTATAAAAACTATCCTCTAATAACCGTTTATCATTTTGAATTTCTATTAACTTTGTACGTAAATCACGATCTAAATCCTTATACTCAATCCATTTTTCTGCATTACTTAACCAAGTCAAAGAAAATTCTCCTTCCTTTAAATAACTAAATTACGATAATTCTTATGAATCATTACTTTCTTTAAAAGAATCAAAGATTACTGTTTTCACTATTATGTAATAATATTCTTGAAGTTTCAATAATCAACAATGTAACTGAATAAGGGTTATGCCGATAGTTGGCATAACCTCTTGTAAAGGATACTCATTATAAGATAGCAATTTCTAAGGATAAGCCCCTCACAAGTGCCTGGCGCCCATAATTTATGAAACCTTTTTAACTGTCTTTTTACCCTCCAGTTCAGTCGACTGGCCATTGCTAAATGTTCAAATAATCGTAACACCATTTTTTTCATATTAGAGGTACAATTCATAATATATAAAGGATTTTTACGTTTGTAATAATCTATAGGGGGAGGTGATTGTGCTGTTCAAATTACTATTTTTTGTCGTTTTGATCCCTATTACGATCATATTGTTAGGCGCTTTTATTAATGGGGTGATTGTATTAAATAATAAAGAAAAAGAAGATAAAAAAAGGATTGTCAAAGAAGGAATTGAAGGATATCTTGAGCAAACGTTTGGAATTGGAACGGTTAAAATATTTAAGACGATATTCGATGCAGACGGTATATTAAGATTTATTATCTATTTGCCTCACTACGAGTGGTTTAAGTCCCCAAGGTACCAATGGTATGAAGTGTATGCGACAGATAACGGCTATCATCATATCGAGATTGAAAGATAGGTTACATATGGAGCTTCGGCTCTTTTTTTCGTTTCCATAAAAAAACAGACTTCCTCGTTTTACGAAAAAGTCTGCCATTTAAACCATTATAATACTTTCTCTAAAAAGTCTTTTGCTCGATTGGTACGAGGATTATTGAAAAACTCTTTTGGAGTACCTTCTTCTAATAATTGCCCGCCATCAAGGAACAATACCCGGTCAGCTACTTCTCTTGCAAATCCCATTTCATGTGTAACGATTGCCATTGTCATTCCGGATTGGGCAAGGTCCTTCATCACATTAAGTACTTCCTTAACCATTTCCGGGTCAAGGGCCGATGTTGGCTCATCAAATAACATTAACTCCGGCTCCATCGCCAGGGCCCGCGCAATGGCGACACGCTGTTTCTGTCCGCCCGAAAGATTATTTGGAAAGGCCGTTTCTTTTTCTTTTAAACCTACTCTGGCTAATAATTCCCGGGCTTTCTGTTCAGCAAGCTCACGGGTTTCACCTTTTACCTTCATCGGTGCATACGTTAGGTTTTCCAGAACTGTCAAATGTGGAAATAAGTAAAAGTGCTGAAAAACCATGCCGATCTTTTGGCGAACTTTCATAATATTCGTTTTTGGATCGGTAATATCCTCATTATTGACCCATACCTTTCCCCGGGTTGGAACCTCTAATAAATTAATACACCGAAGAAGTGTAGACTTACCTGACCCCGATGGGCCGATAATCGAAACAACTTCGCCGCCTTCAATTCTCGTAGAAATATTTTTTAGTACCTCGGTTTCACCGAACTGTTTATAGAGGTTTTCTACTTTAATCACTATATTTCAACCTCCTTTCAACACGCTTGCCAATCACCGTTAGTACCATCACTAATATCCAATAGATTACCCCAACAAAAATTAATGGTTCAAAATTCCGATAAATATCCGCTCCAACAACCTGTGCACGACGCATTAGATCTAGGTAACCAATTGTCGATACCAGCGCAGATTCCTTTGTTAATGTAATAAACTCATTCATTAGTGCCGGTAAAATATTTTTTAGCGCTTGGGGGAGAATAAGGTCCTTCATCATCAATCGATAGGGAACACCAAGTGCCTGCGCCGCTTCAGTCTGACCCTTATCCACCGCTCCAATCCCCGCTCTAATAATCTCAGAAACATAAGCAGATGAATTTAAGCCAAAAGCTAAAATAGACGATAAAAATGGTGAGATGTCATAGCCTGTTAATTGAGGAGTGGCAAAATAAATGATCATCAACTGTAAAATTAAGGGTGTACCGCGGAAAATAGAGGTATAAACGTCCCCAAACCAATTTAAAGCCTTTATCCGAGAAATTTTAAATAAAGCTAAAATGGTACCAAGTGCAAAACCAAAAATAATCGATACAAAAACAAATTTAAGCGTAACCCATATCCCTTGTAAGATATAAGGGATATAAGGCACAATTTGGCTAAAGTCCAAATTCATGCCTTACACCTCATTTCAATATTTTTCTATACACACAAGCAACATTACGTTATTGATTTTTTAACCATTTATCTTTTAATTCTTTCATTTTTCCGTTTTGTTCCATTTGTTTAAGAACCTTATTCACATCATTAACAAGTTTACTTCCTTTAGGAAAAGCCACTGCCATCCCCGGAGAACTGCTTGTTGGATCATCAAATCCTGCTAAGCCTTGTTTTTGAATATAACCGGTAGCCACTGATTTATCCATATAGGCTACTTGAATACGTTTGGATAATAACTCTTGAATTAATGTGGTTGAATTATCCAATGGCTTAACATCAAAATTAATTTTTTCTTGAAGCTTTTTAGCACCCTCTTCTTGGATGGTTCCTAACTGTACGCCAACAGCTGTTCCTTTAAGATCATCAATTGTTTTTATTTTGGAATCCTTTAATGTCAGAAACATTTCACCTGAGCGATTATACGGAGTGGAGAAATCAACATTTTTTTTGCGCTTCTCTGTTGCGGACATACCTGCAAGAACGACATCGACGCGTTTTGTTTGTAATGCTCCGACTAATCCATCGAACTTCATGTCTTTTATCTCAAGCTTATCCCCTAATTGTTTCGCAATATAATTGGCCAAATCTACATCAAATCCAATAATTTTACCTGACGGATCTGTTGATTCGAATGGAGCAAAATCTGCGGATGTGCCCATCGTTAAAACTTTTTGTTGTTTATTCGCTCCTTGATTATTAGCATTGCTGCAAGCAGCCATAATGATTAATGTAAAAATAATCGTTATGAATAAAAAACTCTTTTTCATGTTGTTTACCCCCTATTAATAAGTACGATTCGAATTAAATATTCGGATTTTTATTCAACAAAATGAATTTTAACACACGAGATATTATTTGAAAAGAAGATTATTTATATAATAAATTACCAAATATCATCCTGTTTTATACTTGAAAAATACACAAAAAGCACCTCTTTATAAAAGAGATGCTTTTTTGACTATGCATTACTATTTATTATTTTACGAAACTCTTTTTTCATATTTTCCAATTCTTCTTGTTTGGTAATTAAATCATAGCCCGTTAATGCTAGCGCCAGGGCACCGCTGGAAAGAATCTTATGGGAATTTTCCGTAATGGTGGTATCTGCGAATTCCTTCGTATGTCCGATTAGTCCCGGTGAATCCAGTCCGATATAGGGATGGATGGCCGGAACAACATGACTTACATTCCCCATATCAATTGAACCATATGAATCCTTCGCTTTCTTTACTTCCTTAACACCAGCTGTTAAAAGATTTTTGGTAAACAACTGTGATAAGGTTTGGTTTGTGATCATGTTATCATAGCTTAATTCATAATTATCGATATGAACCTCTGCACCGGTTATTAACGCAGCACCCTTAGCAATATTTTTCACCTTTTCAACCACTTCGTTTAAATAGCTTCTGTCTTTTGCACGCACATAAAACTGCGCTACTGCTTTATCAGGTACGACATTGGCAGCAACTCCGCCTTCTTTAATGATTCCATGGATTCTAACATCTGATGTCACATGTTGACGAAGCGCATTAATCCCATTAAATAATTGAATTACCCCATCAAGGGCATTTATGCCTTTCTCCGGAGAAGCCGCGGCATGACTGGTTTGACCTCGGAAATCAAATTGAATCGCATCCATTGCTAATGATTCCCCGCTCTCATAGGATTCATCTGCCGGATGTAAAATCATTGCCGCATCAATGTCATCAAAGATTCCTTGTTCAGACATAGGAACTTTTGCACCGTTTGTTTCTTCTGCAGGTGTTCCTAACACGACCACTCGTCCGCCAATTTCATCGATCACTTTACGTAAGAGAACCCCGGCACCTGCACTCATTGTGCCAATCATATTATGACCGCACCCGTGCCCAACTCCCGGCAAAGCATCATACTCTGACAAATAGGCAATGGTCGGTCCCTCTTTTTTACTATCATATACGGCTTTAAATGCTGTAGGTCTTCCAACAATCCCTTTTTCAACCGTAAATTGATGTTCCTCCAGGAATTGGACTAATCGTTCCATTGATTCAAATTCCTGATCGCCCAGCTCAGGATGGTGAAATAAGTGATCACTAATCTCCCAAAGGCTATTTTGTATAGTATCTAAGTACTTTTTTATATGATCTTTCATTTAAAACGATCCCCCTATTTTTAAACCGATGAATATAATTGCAAATTATTTTATAAATATACACGATAAATATCTTTGGTTCAAGACTTTACCTAGTAGAACTCATAAAGAAAAGTTTGCAGTTACTTACGACGAATCAAAATGAGGAATAAAAATTTAAATAAGTGATTAACTTTCTTATCAAGATGCTTTCACTAACGAAAAGACTCCAATCATGATTACAACAATACTAATGATCTTTTGTAAAGTGAGGGGACGTGCTGCACTAAATAATCCGAAATAATCAATAAGGGTGGATGAGAAAATTTGCCCTGATATAACTAATACGAATACAGAAAGTGTTCCAATCGAACTAATGGAAGAAGATACGCTAAACATCATGATAACGCCCAGTGCTCCGGCTGCAATCATCCATGGCGAGGAAATTGAAGAAAAAGCACTTAATCCCCCTCTCATTAGAATTACAGCGGCTACGATAACTTGTACGAGGGATACACCTATAATCATGCCATACTGCCCGGATACTTTACCGATTTGTGCATTCATCGATGCTTGAAAAGCGCCCAAAATTCCGGCAGAAAACGCTAATAATATACTGGTTAAATTCCCATTCATGATTTACTCCTTACCGATTCCAAAATGATAGATTTTCATTTAAAGAGATATATAACCTAAAAAATGCTCTGCGCTACTTTAAGGAACGAAAGAAGCGGTCCGGCCACTCCATTTTTACATGAAAATTATAAAGTAGGGCCTGCGTATATATGACGGCATTTACCCATTTTGTCTTAAAACAGAGAGGCTTTTTCTGCAGCCATTCCAATGGGTCCACCTGAACGGAAAAATCGCTGTACTCCTCATATGTTCCATCGTATCCTTTAGGCCAGTATTTCTTTAATGGATGGAAAGGCACACGCCCACCTGTTTTCACATGTTCATATGTTTCCCATAGCCATTGAGGCAAAGGTACCCCTGTTAATGGTTCCTTCATGTTTTCCCATCCACAAAGCAGTGATCCATGCTTTCCCCATTCAATCCGGATAATCGGCCGCTGCTGATTGCCATGCGCCTCAACTACTGCCGCTTCCGATTCCAATACGCGGGCATGAAACCAGCTCATAACGTTTGTCACTTCTTCTGTTTCCCGATTGTATTCCACCCAAACCTCTTCATGATCGCAAGGTTCATAGTCATCCGGGTAATCATAATCATCTTCCCAAAATAGATGATAGCCAATCAAAGGCTTGTCCGGATGATGCACTGCAACGATATCCTTTAGCGGGAAACATTCTTTCCGGTTAATTAAGAGAATAGGGCAAAACTTTTGAATCATCCGTTCCTCCTCTGTTGTTAAAGGAAGAAGCGGATCTAGTTCAAATACCTTACGATACTGCTCTCCTGCTCTGCGCAAATTTCCGTCTAAATGATAGAATTCCGCCTGTTGTGAGACATAGGATACATTTGTTGGCTCCGCTTTTTTTAAAAGCTCAAGCTGTCTAATACCCAGATTATAGAATTCAATGGCTGAAATTTTATTTTCATTTGTAAATTCAATGATTTTATCGTTTTTCTCTTTAAATTCATATAAAAACGTATCAATCATAGCTTTTTCCTCCTAAAGATTCCCTTTATATTAGTGTTTTCTTAATTCCATTAATGTTTTGACTTCATGGGTAGTAATGGAATGTACACCCATGTTCAAAAATTTCTCCATTGCATCCGGTTCATCAATTGTCCAGACTAAAACAGGCAGGCAGCGTTTTCTGGCAACCTCCAGCAATTCTTCCCGGCATATGTGATAATTGATATTAATCCCGCAACATGAGGCAGATATCGCATCCTGGCACGTTTCTCTAATAAAAGATTCATAATTCATTTCCATCGACTGTATACCGGCATTTGTATTTGCATTCAGCAGAACTTGGTAGGGACGGTAATGATTCTTTAAATAAGCCGCCCTTTCTTTCTCACATCCGCTAATAATCACAGAATCTCTCATCTTATAGTTTTCGATTATTTGAATCATCGGATGAATCGCACTGTCCTCTTTTATATCGAGATTAATCATTCGATGATTTTCCAAAATAAGCGGTAGAATAGCTTCAAGTTGGATCATTTCTTCATTTTGCGCAAATTTCTTTAATTCCTTAAAGGTTAATTCCTGTATCGCACTGCTTCCGAATGGTGTGGAAATATATTCATCGTGCCTGAGGACAACAACCTGGTCTTTCGTGGCCCTGACATCTACTTCAATAATTTCTGCCCCTGCTTTTAAACCTTCAAGTACAGACTGAATAGAATTTTCGGGTGTATTCATACAGCCACTATGAGCTGTAATCAAAGACCGTCTCATTTTTAACTACACTTCCTCTCATAGTTCCAATAGGTGTCACTTTTCATTCTCAATCCTATTTAAGAATGTCCAACAAGGAATGATGAATAAATCCGTTAGAGGCTACAAGTGTACGATCTTCAAGATTAAATAGTTCACCGAACCGTGTGGTTACTTTTCCGCCGGCTTCTCGCAGAATCAGGAGCCCGGCAGCTGTATCCCATGGGTTAAGCTCGTCATGCCAAAACCCTGATAACAATCCTTTAGCGACAAAGCATAAGTCTAAACTGGAAGCTCCAAGCAGCCGAATACTTCTACATTTCCCGGTTAGTGCATCGATTTGCTTGACGACCGTTGAGTTTTCCTTCCATTCTTTAGATGGATACCCTGTTGCAAGTACGGCTTCTTCTATTTCTCTTTCATTACTTACCTGGATCGGTGTTTCATTATAAAAAGCACCTTCGCCTTTTGCCGCATAATAAAGGTCAGTAGTGAATGGATTATACACGACCCCAGCTATCAGTACTCCATTTTGAACAATTCCAATAGAGACGGCGAAATGAGGGATTCGATGAATAAAATTAGTTGTTCCGTCAATCGGGTCGATAACCCAGCCAATTCCGCTCTTTTTCTGTTTTATGATTTCAAAAGGATTTGCTTGTCCATTTGCTTCCTCTGATAAGATCCAATGGTCAGGATACATGGTTTTAATTCGATCCCGTAATAAAGCTTCACTCAACTGATCCACTTCTGTAACAAGATCCGCATGATTCAGTTTCTGTTTAATGCTGTTACTTTGAGTGGTATTTTCCAGTATGAGCTGACCCGCATCTTTTGCAAATTCAATAGCTGTCTTAAGTAATTCGTTTTTCATGTTCATACTAGCCTTTCACCGGTTTTCGCATCAAATAGATGAACTGATTCTTTCTTTACTGATAAGTATAGAATGGAACCAGCCTCAGGCATTAATTGCGGCGGTATCATAAAGCGAATATAGCTTTGTTCTATTTGAGCACTCACTAATGTTGCATGCCCTAAGGGTTCCGCCAGTAACACCTGTACTTTAAATTGAAGATCACCCTCACTGCCAACATGAATTTCGTGTGGACGAATGCCAAGTGAAACGGATGTCTTATCCTGAATCGGCACATCGATTGGTAAGGTGAACATGGTTTCTCCCATCTTGAACTCGCAGGAGTTTTCATTGGGTACTACTATCCCCTCGATAAAGTTCATTGGCGGTGTGCCAATAAATTGAGCAACAAAGAAATTTTCCGGCTTCTGATATAAATCCATAGGGGTACTGTATTGGACAATATTCCCTTCCTTCATTACTGCGATCCGATCTGCCATCGTCATAGCCTCTTCTTGGTCATGGGTAACCATAATGGTTGTAATACCAAGTTCCTTTTGCAGACGACGTATTTCTTCTCTCATTTCAATCTTCAGCCGCGCATCAAGATTGGATAAAGGTTCATCCAATAATAAAACACGCGGTTCTTTTACGATTGCCCTTGCAAGAGCAACCCGTTGCTGCTGTCCACCGGATAGCTCTGAAGGCTTACGGTCTAGGAAACTTTCAAGATGTACTCTCTTAGCCGCTTCTCTTGCACGTTGATACCGCTCTTCCTTAGGCACCTTCATTTGCTTTAATGGAAACGCAATATTATCCAATACCGTCATATGCGGATATAATGCATAACTTTGAAAAACCATACCAATGTTCCGATCTTTTGTTTCTACATCATTAACCGGTTCATCATCGAATAAAATCGTTCCGGCATTCGGTTTGATGATCCCTGCAATCATCAGCATCGTTGTTGATTTCCCGCAGCCGCTGGGTCCCAGTAAAGCAACGAGTTCTCCTTCAGGTATCATTAAATCTAAGTTTTTAATGGTATTCGTATTTTTATTAAATGCCTTTGAAACGTTCCTTAGTTCAATTTTCATACCCTTTTTCCTCCACCTGCACTGACTTGTAGCAGTGATTTCTGAGTTGTAATAAACATAACAATAATTGGCAGCATGTAAAATAAGGAAACTGCACTTAACAATCCGTAATTAATCATATTTGGATCACTAATAAGTTTTTGGAGGTAAGCAGACAAGGTCACGTTATCATCACTGACGATAAAACTATACAAAAGAAGAAATTCGGACCATCCAGATAAAAATGAAAATATAGTAACCGCAGCAATCCCCGGTTTAACTAGAGGGAGAACAATTTGATACCAAACTTTAAGGCGGCTGCATCCGTCAATTAAACCGGCCCATTCAACATCCCATGGCACCTCATCAAAGAATCCTTTAACAATCCATGCAGTCATCGGTACTTGGAGAGCCGTTTTAACTAGGATCACTCCCCACAATGTGTCATACAAGCCTAAGAAATTTAAAATATAAAAAACGGCAATCAATAAGGCGACACTTGGAAATGCATGCAATAAAAGCGTAACCTTCATGATTTTTTGTCGTCCGGGAAAGTTTAGGCGAGCCAGTGCGTATCCAGCCATTAACCCAATAACCACTTCGAAAAGTGTTAACATCCCAGAAAAGAAAAAAGAATTCCATGTTGCTGTCCAAATACTTGGAAGCACTGTTCCTCCTTGCTTGATAGGAGACCAGAGAAAGCTCCAATTTTCTAATGTGAAATGATCAGGAATGAAACCGTATTTCATTCTAGTAGAAAACGAGTTTAGGATTAACCATATATACATCAAAAGAATAGGTAAAGTTGTTATACCTAAAACGATATAGGCAATAAAGTATGGTGTTTTACGTAACGACTTCATAAAACGTTGATATCCCCTTCCTTAATCGATACGCGAATTCTTTATCATTTTATTCATCCCAAATACCTTCCACATAACAAACGAAAGGATCAGTGCGATGACTACAAGGACTAGGGCAACAGCGGAACCATAGCCAAATTCAAAGTTTTGGAAAGCACTATGGAAAGAATAAAGAGATAGCACTTCACTTTCATGTAATGGTCCTCCTTTAGTCAAGAGAAGAATGTATTCATAGGAGGTTAATAATGAAAGCAACTGCCACATTGTTACAAACATAATAGGCCAGCGTAAAGAAGGAATAATAATTTCATAGATGATGGACCAAGTTGATGAACCATCAACCTTTGCGGCTTGATACAAATCCTGCGGTATGGATTTAATAGCTGAAGAAAAAATAATCATACCGTAAGACGCCCCGATGACTCCATTGGCTAAAATAACAACGAGCATTGGATGAGTTGTCAGCAATGCTTGAGGTCCCATATGCAAAAGAGAACGAATGCTGTTAAGCACACCATATTGGCTTGAATCTAAAAACCATAGCCATAGTAAAATATAGACAACAGGAGGAGACATACGTGGAAGCATCCAAATTGTCCTTATAAATAAACTGACAGATTCTTTCTGAATAAAATATGTGGTAATAATCGACAAGATTAATCCGAATATAACGTTAATCACTAGCGTAAACACTACATAAACCAGTGTATGGGTAAGGATTTCCAAAATGTTTGGATCATGGAATAGCCTTTGAAAATTAGCTAACCCATTAAATGTCCATTGCATTGCAGAATCCATATTTGTAAATGCCAAAATGGTAATCAAAATAACCGGCAAGAAAAAGAAGATGGCAATTAACAAGATAAACGGACCGAGCATGACAGCAGGAAAGCCCCATTTTCGGAAAAAAAGCATCGAATTTCCTCCTTAAAATGTTTGTACCTGGCATAAAGCCAGGTACGTAAGCAATGTTTTATTCAATCACTTTTAATTTATCACCTAGAGAAGATTTCAGTTCGGTTTCTGCATCCTTTAATGCTGCTTCCGGTGTCTTCTTACCTAATTCCACTGCTTGAATAGCACTAAAAATAACCTTGGAATACGTTGGGAATCCTTGAGCATTTGGCAAGAATGTTGTATAGTCCAGCATATACGTAGTCTTACCTAATGTAATATCATTTTTAAATGTTGGTTCCTCTGAAGCCTTCTTAGTTACTGGTAAATGTGTAGTACTAACATCATGTGCAGCTTGAAGCTTTGGATCTGCAACCAGTTCCACTAATCGCTTAGCAAGTTCCGGATGCTTGGATTGAGAAGAAATAGTATACACAAATGGGTGTGATAATGTTACTGCTTTTCCACCTTTATCAGCGGCAGGAATTAGCATCATACCGAAATGATCATTAACCCACTTAGCATCTACTTTTCCAAGCTTGTCATGGAAGTTATCCTGACTCCAGTTGAATACATTCCAAATTCCACCGTAGAAGAACAAGGACTTTCCGTTTACAACTGTTTTATGAATGCTTGGCCAGTCCATGGATGTAAGATTGTCCGGGATCAATTTCTTTTGTGCAAGATCATAGAAGTAGTTTAATTGTTTCGCAACAGCTTTTTTATCAAGAACTAGCTTGTTTTCTTTCGCGTCATATAGCTTTGCCCCAAAATCATAAGCCATTTCTTGGAAGTCTGGGCCATCTACTGGACGATGAATGACTCCATATTGAACGAAACCTTTTGCTTTCGCTTCTTCAGCCAATTTAGTCATATCATCTAGAGTAAACTCGCCTTTTTTCACTTTTTCAGGCAGACTGTTAATTTGATCATCCGACCATCCCAGCTGCTTTAATACATCTTTGTTATAAAATACAGGCCTTACTTCTGTATCCTGTGGAATTCCATAAGTATGATTCTTGTACGTAACAGATTTCCATAAGGTCGGGAATACATCTGAATAGGCTTTATCTTTCTTTACATCATCTAATGGCTGAATATAATGCCCGTCTGCGAGCCAACCGATATTATCATGACCAGTGGCATAAATATCCGCCTCTTTCTTTGCTTTAAAGGACAGCATGAATTGTTTTGCGTAATCGTCCCAGCTTCCTTGGAAGTCATTCGTTTCTACTTGGACTGTAGTATTCTTACCTTCTTTTTTCAACTCTGCGTTAAGTTGTGCCGCAGCTTTAACTAAATTATCAACTCGTGTTTTTTCAGCTCCTGCTGTTTGTGCCTTAATGACCACGACCTCGTTTGCTTTTGCATTTGCATTTGCATTTGCACCCTTGTCTTGATTACCGCAACCGGAAAGAAGACCTACACCTAAAACTGTCGATAGTAGAACTGCTGGAACCATTTTCTTCATAAATGTCACCTCATAGTTTTGTGTGGGAACGTTCCCAGATTTAGGATTGTGTTTTTGAATAAATATAAAAATCAAGGTAAAGATTTTATTTCTATTGTTTTATCTTCCTTTTACTCTCGCCTTAAAAGCTTATGAAGTTATTCAAAAACCAATCCACCGCCTTATTCATTATCATTAATTAGGTAAAGAATAGAAGTGAAGAAATCAGAAAAGGGTATGGGAACGTTCCCATAGTGATAGAAAGTAAGAATTCTTTTATCTCCCTTTTTTAAAATCTTAGATTTACTTCTCTATCTATTTATAACTATAAAATGAATATGTTTAGAGACTATGAATTGAATTTAAAGATAGTGTAAATTCACAATCCCCCTTGAGTTTTTCTATTTACAGCCTGTAGACAATCATTTTTTTCTTACTTTGTAGATTTTCTTATGATCATTTGAGGTTCATATTCAATTCGTTCCGGTGGTACTTGCTCCTTTTTTATTAACTGATCCAGCAGTAGAACGGCGTCTTCACCCATTCTCATATTATCAACCTTTACCGTTGTTAGGGGTGGATGAAACATATTTGAAAAGTCAATGTTATCAAATCCTGAAATAGCCACATCTTCCGGTATTTTTAAGCCCTTTTCCAAAAGGGCCTTCATCGCTCCCAGGGCTAACATATCGTTTGTAGCAAAAATGGCTGTCGGCTTTTTAATACTGAATTGTTCCCAGATAATAGATAACCCCTTATACCCATCTTCATAAGTAGAGGTAGGGGAATAGAAGATATCTTCTTGATTAATTGAGCAGCCCAACTCATTCATCCGTGCTAAAAAACCCTGTAACCGCAAATGATGGCTGCGGTGTTCTTGAGGGCCGGCAATCACCAAGAAATTCTTATGTCCTAGTTGATATAAATGATCTGCAACCATGACCCCTCCTTTTCTATCATGGTTAACAATCTGAATGACATCATTCTTTTCCATTGTTCCGTTTACCATAAGATAAGGAATGTTAAATTGATCAATATGACCGATAACCTCTTGGCTCAGCCGGCTGATTAAAATTAACCCATCTACCCTTTTTTCAAGCATATAGTCAGCAGATATTAATGACATTTCTTTATCTGTTGTCACAAACACTGAGTAGTTTAGACGTGCTGCAGTCATAAGAATGGCATCGAGAATTTTTCCGTAAAAGGGATGTGAAGCAATAGGATGATGCTGGCGGTATATGATGACGCCAATATTGTTTGTTCGTTGCGAAACCATGGCCCTGGCAACACCATTCGGTTTATATTGCATCTCCTTAATTGCTTTTAACACTTTCTCTCGTGATTCCTTGCTTGTATATCCATTTTCGGATATGACACGTGAAACGGTAGATTTTGATACACCAGCCTGTAATGCGATATCTTTTATTGTGTAACTCACTGAATCACCTTCTAAGCTTTTAGTTGTTAATGAGTATAATTAAACTATTATCCTCATAAATTTAAACATTAAATAAACGATAAAAATTGGAATTTATTTCTTTTTTAATAGACTTAGTGTCGTTTTAAAAGCCTTCATTTCCTTTATCGTTGGCTTCCATTGTTTTAAAGCCGTTATCAATGAGCGTTTACCACAGTAGGTTGCCTCTAACCCAGCGTTTTTGGCAATCATGATAATTCGCCGCATATGAAAGGAATTAGATACAATAACGCATGATTTATATCCCTTTTGCTCCATGATATTCTTCGTGAATCGTATATTTTCAACCGTATCTCTTGATTCATTTTCTACCAAAATGCGATTTGGTTCAATACCATGCTCGATCAGATAATCCTTCATTATTTCTGCTTCAGATTTGATCCAGCCAACAGCGCCACCTGAAACAATTACCTTTTTATTCAGGTATTTCTCCATTTGAAGTAGCTGTAAAACAATTTTTAAACGCTCTTCAAGCAATGGGTCGAGATTATTTCCAGTCGTTTTATATCCCAGCACTAATACAACATCATTATTACCAACAGTTAGCGGGGCAGACTGGATCCAAATAAACCAAATGACCATGATGATTAAACAAAAAAGCAAAAATAGTATAATGGGTAATCAATCCTCTCATTTTAAAGAATCATTTATTTAACTCGTAAAATATAGCTTATATTCATTTTGAGACTATTGAAATAATGTTAAGAGTTTGTTAATCATCATTAATATTGCCTGTAACCTACATCTCCCAGGGGAAGAATTAACTATTTAAAAATATCAATCTTCGACAAAAATCGGTTTGTTACGGGCGGTGACAGCTCTAAACTGTGGTATAGTCCAAGCACATTCGGAATATCTATTAGAGAAAACAAAAAAATTATTAAGCACTCATTTTTAATTGAGAAAGGGGGATCTTCACCAATGGATGTTTGCATTTCTTGTGGGAACGAGTTATCGACTATGGAGAGAAATAGGTGTGAATGCTGGGAGTGCAGAGATACGACAGTTGAAGCTTATGAGGAAGAAGATAACTAGGTGATGCCTATCACCATCCGATTTTCCTTGTTCCGTAGCATTGTATTGTTCCACACCCCTCATTTACTTTCTTGTCGTCTCCTACTTCTTTGAAACCCTACACTCTCTTCAATTTTCGGTCATTATGAACGCCCCATGATGACCGTTTAATCTAATATTTAGTTTTACAGAGGGATGAACAGTAGCCAAACTATATAATAAGCTCTCACCCCCCTTACCATAGCTCTTGTTTCTCTTCAACTGCTAACCTGCATCCGTTAGCACAACAAGAAAAAGGGATTGCCGTAGCAACCCTTTCTTCAACTTTACAAAAAAGTGTCGGCTTTAATACCAACACTTTTTTCCTTTTTATTTAACGGTTACCATTGTGCTGGTACCATTTCCCAGAATAGTTGTTGGATTCACACCGTTCCATTTCTGTACTTTATTGTATTCCACCAGCTCAGATGTTAAAGATTTAGATAAAGCCTCATTTGCTGCAGCTTCCCCTTCAGCTTTGATCTTTGCTGCTTGTGCATCTGCTTGTGCGTTTAGGATTTTTGTCTGATTCTCAATCTTCGCTTTATCTTGATCTGCTTGTGATTTCTTAACATTTAGCTCAGCAGTGGCAAGAGCCTGCTGAGACTGCTCCATTCCTTTTGGTGACCCCACATGGGTAAATCCAAATGTTCCGATGGAAATTCCCATTTTATCGAGTTCAATTCCTAATTCTTTGTTAATTTTTGCCGTAACATCTGCTTGCCCTGCTCCCTTTATGTCATTCCATGAATACATATGAGTGATTTTGTTCACGACATTTTTCATAGTCGGTTTCACGATGGAATCTGAAATATATTGAATATCCTTTCCTCCAACCGTTTGATACAACGCAGGGGCATTTTTGGTATTGATTTTCCAGGTTAAAGATGTATTGACTGGTAGTTCCTGTTGATCACTAGTTCCTACCGACCATTGCTGATTGTCATTTCCACCTTCTTTTGGATTATCAGAAAGCACTAGTGACTGCATATAAGTAGGATACTCTTGGACAGCAACTCCCCAACCGACCCAATGAATCCCTTGGTTTAGTTCTGTGACTTCTCCATCTATGTGCTTGACAATCCCCACATTTCCGACGCTAATCCATGAGATTCCAGTAAAACCCGCAACTAATACCAAAGCCAGTACCACCGCAAAGATAAATGCACCAAGTTTAAATTTTGTTATTTTCATCTTTCACATTCCCCTTGTCATTTTCCTCTTTAATTTTTTCTCTTGTTTTTTCTACTTTGTTTCCAATTTTATAAAACAGTTTCCAAGAAAGACAGAATATAATTACGGCAAGAATAACCGCCAAAACCACAAGCTGAAAAACAATTTCAACCAATTTCATCCCCCCATTTCTCTTGAAATAGGCATAATAAAAAGACCTACTTTTTTACCTCAGGCTGCTTATTTGTGATAAACAAAAAAGCCCCCTGAATTAGGTGGTCTTAGTCCCCCCTCGCTTTAGCCGACGAAGTTAGCTGACGGGTAGGATGGCGAAAGAGCAGCTCTCATCCCTTCTGATATCCAGAATTAACCCCTAAAAATTGGTTCCTCCGCTCCTGAGTTTCCTCAGGATTAAGCCGATATATTAAATTACTAATTTATGAAGTAATTGTAAGCTTGAGCCACTCACTTGTAAAAGGCTAAATCGGGTTAAATCTACTCGTAATCTAAGATTTTTCCAAATAAATCCTCTACTTTATCTTATTTTCTAATCCATACTCATTTTTTTATACTTTATTACACAATAAAAAAGGGACTATTGCCGCATCCCACTCTTCAACTCTTGACCCGTTCATTTTTGTCTCGGAAAGGAAAACAAATTACCAAACAGAATGTCCCCTCGGCTTTTCCTTCCTCTTCACGAACTACGAAAATAGAAATAACATCTTCTACTTTAAGATACATTTAGAGTAGTATTTGATTGCTCTTATTGAAGGAAACACCCGGTAGTTTAAAGCTTTCTTAAGGTGGTTGTTGGCTTAATAAAAATGATTAACTCCTTTTTAATTTAAAGTTTTTGTAAAATTTAATGAATTTTCCGATTTGTGATGTAACACCCTATAATTAATGGTATAATTTTCCTTGTTTTACAAATTTATATATTGGGAGGTTACTTATGACATGGTTCACCAAATGGGCATTGCGGAATAGAGCGGCTCTCTTTTATTGCAAAATTTAATTGCCACCTGTTATATTTAATAAGAAACTAACAGGAAGTGTTATTTTATGAAACAGGCTCTAATAATTATTGATATGCAAGAAATTTTCTTTAATTATCCCCAAAACTATTTATTTAAAAATGAGCAATTAGTTATTAATATAAACGAGCTAATTAAGCAGGCTCATGAAAAAAATATACAAGTGATCTTCATTCAACATACTAGTCAAAACGAACAAGACGAACTTTTTGAAGGAAAAAATGACTGGAAACTTCATAAAGATTTATTAGTATCCTCTACCGATAAAATTATTAAAAAATCAAAATGGGATTCATTCTATCAAACTGAACTCTTAGATTACTTAAGAAGTAATGAAATAGAACAACTTATTTTTGCAGGAGCACAGACTGAGTTTTGTCTCGACACAACTATTAGAGCAGCCTTTAGTTTAGGGTACCAAAAAAATCTACTTTTCAAAGAGACACATAGTACATTAAATGGTGTAATTTTAAATGCAAGTGATATTATTAATCATCATGAGTCTATTTGGAATAATAGATTCCTAACTGTTATTGATGGTGAAACAAAATTATAAATTTCTATTTATAGTATGGTTATTTTCCAATCAGACATTGTGAAAGAAAACATCAAAAACAAAGCCACCATTTAAGGTGGCTTTTTATTATATTCTCATATAGTGGAATTTTGTTAGATACTTAGCAGCTGAATCCACAAAATTAAGAATAACACTACGGATCATTACCAGCTGGAATCAGATTCTAGCCGTCTCGTGAACTCTTCCGCAGCACTGTATCCTTGCTGTTTCAGAAGCCAGTTATTTGCCGCAGCTTCAATTAAACCCGCCACATCCCGACCAGGTTGGAGCTGAATTTCAATATGAGGAATTCGAACGTCCATATATTCTGTATATCTAGGTTCGTGATCCAATTCATTATTAAGGGAATTTTTCTGCCATTTGGTCAGTTCAATATCGAGCGCGATCCTCGTTTCATCCTGAAAAGCTTTTCTCCCATATAAGCGGACCACATTCAATAGCCCGACACTTCGTAGAGCGAGAAATTCCTTTGTTTTCCCATCATGGGTACCGAGAATGGTTCGTGGACTGAGCTTTTTCAACACAACGATATCATCAGCCACTAGCCTGTGACCTCTGCCAATCATTGTGTGTGCCGTTTCGCTTTTGCCGACGCCTGATTTTCCTCGAAGTAAAATGCCCATTCCATACACATTGATACAAACCCCGTGAACTGCGATTTCTGGAGCTAATGTTTTTACCATATACTCATCAAGTTTCGTAATAAATTCAGAAGTCATTTGAGGCTCGTTTGTACATAATAACGGGATTCCCTCTTCTACACAATACTGAGTTAAATACGGTAGTCCTTCCTGTCCAGCAGTAACGATAAAGCAAGGGGGGTGGTATTTGACGATATTACCTATTCGCATCTGACGCTCCTCTATACTTAATTTATGCAAATAAGTAATTTCTTTTCTTCCAAGTATTTGAACACGTTCAGTTGGGAAAAAATCAAAGTGACCAACGAATTCCAAACCCGGACGATGACACCGTGATTGCTTAATTGTTTGTTGTAATTGATTTTCTCCAGTCAATACTTTTAATGAAAATTTTCGAACTAAATTTTCAACTGTTAATATTTTCACGTCTATGGCACTCTCCATCCTTAATGACTTTCTTATTCTTGATTTTACTTGTAAAAGGAGGAATTTCAACTCAATATCTTTCTATTAAAATAAACCTTTCACAATTAAAGCTCGGTAAAAATCTGAAGTAGTATCAAAAAACCTCAATTCTTTTATAACAAGGATTGAGGTTTTTTGCAGTGTTCCAATTCACATTCTAATATCCTTCAGCTACCAGATGTTTTGCTTCGAAATACAAAGCCTGTATAAACTTCTTGGCATTTATCCGTGTATGCGTTGATGAAGTTAAAGATGCATGTTTCAATTCCGTCATTCGTTGACGCACTGTTGTAAAATCAAAAAACTTCGACGCGTAATTCTCAAATTTCGGATTCCCAAAATCAGTTAGACCAAGAGATGCCAAATTGTTCAATGATTGGTAAATCGCTCGGCGAATTCGCTGTTCTGATGCTTTTCTCTCCCTGTCAACCTCTTCTTGGGAAGCGGCCGTTCCTAACTTTTTCAAGCTGATTTGGGTGAGGATATCCTTTAAAATTGGAAATCCATTATCAAATGCTAGTTTTGTCTCATATTGATACAAATAATCAATGATATCCAGCAAGTCCTTACTTCCGTTTTCTCCGACTATTCCGAGTTCGGATAAAAGGAATTGGCCCCATTCTGTAATTTTCTTTTCCCCGTAGGAAGGCCTATGTTCTTTGGTGGAATTCCAATCAGATACATTGCTGAGTAATTTTTGAATGTCATGTATAGATCGCTCAAAACGAATACGCTCCATGACCTTTTGTACAACCGTTATTACTTCAATTCTGTTCAGCGGCTTTGTGATGTAATATTCGATTCCAAGGGAATAAGCTTCTCCGATCAGCTCTTTAGATTCGACTTGGGAAATCATAATGATTTTTACTTTAAATGACTGTACAAGGCTCCGAATGGTTTCAATTCCGTCCCGGATCGGCATCAGTAAATCAATAAATAAAATATCGACATGGTTCATTGCAAGCGTATGTGCATCTAGGAAAGAACCATCTTCCGATTCCCCTACAACGTCACCCAATTCTTCATCCTCGATAATTTGTGACAGCATAGAGCGAAAGACTTCATCGTCATCCGTGATATAAAAATGCATAAATTCACCCTTCCTCGGCAAGATTGACGATCGGCAGCCGGATGGTGAAAATGCTCCCGTTCTCTCTCGGTAGGAGTTTTACCTCTCCTCCCAATTCCTCTGCCATTTCTTTTATATAAGATAACCCCATTCCCGTGGAGGGTGTTCCATCACCTCTATATTTAGAGGTAAACCCCGGTTTAAAAATGAGTTGTTTATATTTTGAAGGAACTCCCGGACCGTCGTCAATCACTTTACAGTCAATCCAATTATCCTCTTTATCAATCGAAACGGTTATTGTTCCTGTATTTTCAATCGCTTCTACTGCGTTCGCAACTAAATTGTTGATAAAAGACAGCATAAGATAAATATGATAATTCGGATGCTGTCCCCTAATCTGTGACACAAATTCAATTTTCTTTCCTAACAGCGCCGCATATTTCTGATTGATTCGCACAATCATGTGCGCCAATTCATGTACATTCATATATTCCGGTAGACTTTCACTTGAAATGAGCTTTGTAAGGCCAGCAAAAATTCTTTGGTTATCCTTTTTTATTTCATGCACCTCTCCAGCTATTCGTAAAGCTTTTTTTCCCCAATCTTTAATTGGAAGCCCTTGAACATGGTTAAAATCATTCAAGTTTCGATATAGATTGTAGGATTCTTTTGTGATTGTTTCTGCATTTTGTAGCGTCTTTTTCAAATAAACGGACTCTACATACAAATTGGAAAGGTGTTTAAGCATATTCTCATTCTCCCGCCTGGTTTGCGATTCTTTCAGCTGCAGTTCGTAAATCCTCATCATATTGATGAAGGCCAATACAAAAAAGCTTCGGAACACTGCGATAATAATGATTTTGTTTAATGCCCCTACCGTCACCGTAGTTCCCAATACAAAAAGATGATAAAGCATTAACTCCATAAGACTAGATACTATTTCAATTGTAATACCGAAACATCCTATCAGCAAAGGATGTTGAAAACGATTCACCCTCATCAAATAAAACAGGAAGGCAAATGTGAAATAGTAGAAGAACGTCGGAGACCGTAAAGTGATTGATTCTACCAGGCTAAAGTCCGCCGACATCATCCAATCCAATAGAACACGGAACGCCGAGACGGACATGCCTATTAACAGCCCCATTACAACAGGTGAAATTTTACGAAAGTACAATAAAGAAAAGAAGAAAATGGGTGTTCCAAAACTGACACGAAATACATTATCGAATGGATGAAAGTTCAATTCACCCGCGATCGGTATAATAACCGTAAGAGCTATAATAATCCAGTAATCTTTGCTTTGCAGTTGATTCGCTCTCAAATCCGCCACATCCTAATTTTTGCATCTAGTATACGCTTGTAGTTATAAATACAATTAACATTTATAGTCTCTCGGAAATTAATTTTCCTAATCTCCAATTACTATATAAGAAAATACAGCTTGTTTATCAAAACAAGCTGTTTTTGGGTTCATTATACCATAACTTTTTCCTTTGCAGCTTTCATAGGCCGATAAACCGGTTCCCACATTAAATTTCGAACAGCTTGCTTAATATCGTCATGTTTTATTCGTGCCACACCATCAGCAACAGCCGCCCTTGCCACTTCAATCGCGACGATTTCTGAAATAGTACGGAGATTCTCAACTTGCGGAAGTAATGGGGCACCCGGCTTGCTAGCATCGATCATACCCGCTACAGCTTCTGCTGCAGCAGCGAACATGCCGTCAGTAATGATACTGGCACGCGACACGTTCGTTCCAAGTCCAAGCCCCGGGAAAATAAGAGCGTTATTGGATTGACCGATTACATATACTGTTTTGTTATATGTTACTGGAGGAAACGGACTTCCGGTTGCCACTAGAGCTCTACCCTCTGTCCAATGAATTAAATCAGCAGGGGTTGCTTCCGCAAGCGGAGTCGGATTGGACATAGGCAAAATAACCGGTCTTTCAACGTGTGCCGCCATTTCTTTCACAATATCCTCAGTAAAAGCCCCCGCAACCGTTGAAGTTCCGATCAAAATAGTTGGATGTACTTGACGAACGACTTCAGCCAAGCCTGCTCCTGAATTGTTTTCATCAGCGGGACGCGCATATGGCCGCTGGAAATCGTACAATTCGTCCATATTAACTGCCAGCAAACCATTCCGGTCAATGCACCAAAACCTGCGGTTCGCCGATTCCCATGAAAGCCCTTCGCGTATCATGGCATCACGAACCTGATCGGCAATTCCAATACCGGCTGTACCCGCCCCGAATACGACAATACGATGTTCACTGAGCGGAATACCGGAAGCACGCACTGCCCCCAGCACAGCAGCAAGTGATACGGCACCTGTACCTTGTATATCGTCATTGAATGTACACACTTTATCTCGATATTTCTCTAAAATGTTTCGTGCATTTTGGGAGCTGAAATCCTCCCAATGCAGCAATGCATTAGGAAACATACTCGCCGCTGTGCTTACAAACTGCTCAATGAATTCATCATACCGGCCATCCCTAACACGGGGATGGCGATTTCCGACGTAGAACGGATTGTTTAGAAGCTCTTCACGATCTGTGCCCACATCTAAAATAATTGGCATGACACGGGCGGGATCAATTCCAGCTGCAGCCGTATAAACGGCTAATTTACCGATCGCGATATTAATACCGCCAACACCCCAGTCACCGATTCCTAAAATGCCTTCCCCATCGGTTATAACCATTAAATCGATATCATCCGCACTCGCCCCGAAGTTTTCAAATGCCTGTTCAATGTCGTTAACATTATTAATGGATAAATACACTCCGCGCGGGCGGCGGTATTCAATGCTGTAACGTTGGATTGCCAACCCGACTGTCGGTGTATATACGATCGGAAGCATTTCAGGCAAATGGTCCGTCAGCACACGGTAAAACAATACCTCGTTTCGGTCATGAAGTGCCGATAACGTTATATTTTTACGCAAATCGCTCGTCTGCGAGGAGAATTGTTTATATGCACGGCGTGCTTGCTCATCAAGCGTTAGTACTGCCGGCGGCAATAATCCTGTTAAACCCAGCTCCTTTCTCTCCTCCTCCGTAAATGCAACCCCTTTATTTAACAACGGTGTAGCAATTAATTCCGCACCACGTAAGGCAGTTTCCACTTCCCCATTCGGACTAACTTTGAATTTATACATATAATACCCTTCCTTTTCCAATCAAACTTCTGATATTGATTCTTAATTAGAAAAGCCCAACCAGCATGTTAAGGCGTAAAACCAGAGGTTCTTCTCCCTAAAAAGCGCTTTTTTGTACCGGAAGTTCTTTGATTCTTCCCTTGCAGAAGAAGTTTTATCCCTTATGCCAAGCAAAAAAGGGCGCTTCGCCCTGATTTGCTTGAGATTTACAAGTTTACTATCTATCTAAAAGAGCTGCACCTGCGATCCCTGGATGTGTCATTTCATACGGGTCTAGTATCAAATTTAGCTCCTCTTCTGTCAACACATCATATTTCAAACATAGTTCCCTGATTGGCGCACCGCTTAAGATTGCCTCCCGTGCAATTCGAGCCGCTACTTCGTACCCAATATGGGGGTTAACCGCCGTAATGACTCCAGCACTCTTTTCTACATACTCTTTTAATCTCTCTTCATTTGCTTTTATTCCTTTTAAACAATGGTCTGTAAAAACACGGAAAGCATTATTCATAATACTGATCGATTGTAGAAGATTAAATACTAGGACAGGCTCCATAACATTTAATTCAAGCTGACCTGCTTCTGATGCAAGACAAATCGTATGGTCATTTCCAATTACTTGGAATGCCACCTGGTTAATAACTTCCGCCATCACTGGATTTACTTTACCAGGCATGATAGAAGAACCAGGCTGTCGTGCAGGTAACGTGATTTCAGCCAAACCTGCTCTTGGACCAGATGCCATTAAGCGTAAGTCATTTGCAATTTTTGACATGTTCATCATACAAACTTTCAATGCCGCTGATACTTCTGTGTATGCATCAGTATTTTGCGTAGCATCAACAAGATGTTCTGCACCGATTAGCGGCAGGCCGCTGATGTCTGCTAGATGTTTTACCACAAATTCAATATAACGCGGATCCGCATTTAACCCTGTTCCGACGGCCGTTGCTCCCATGTTCAATTCATATAAATGCTGGCGTGATTGTTTAATCCGCTTGATATCACGTCCGATTACGCGGCTATAGGCTTCAAATTCCTGACCAAGCCGAATCGGCACAGCATCCTGAAGGTGGGTACGGCCCATTTTAATAATAGGATTAAACTCTACGGCCTTTCGTTGAAAAACTGTATGCATTTCTTCCATGGTTGCTAACAATTTTTCTAAAAAGTTTAGGACTGCAATATGAATCGCAGTAGGAAAAGAATCATTAGTTGATTGTGACATATTGACGTGGCTATTTGGACTGCAATGGGAATAGTCCCCTTTTTCTTTCCCAAGTAATTCAATAGCCCGATTGGCAAGGACCTCATTTACATTCATGTTAATCGAGGTTCCTGCTCCGCCTTGGATAGGATCGACAATAATTTGGTCGTGCCATTTTCCTTTAATCATTTCCTCTGCCGCCTTAACTATTGCTTGTCCAATGCCGGAATAAAGACGTTTAACATCCATATTTGCAAGCGCAGCAGCCTTTTTCACCATGGCCATCGCTTTAATTAATTCTTCATGGATTCGATACCCTGTGATTGGAAAGTTTTCAACAGCACGAAGTGTTTGGATCCCATAATAGGCTTCAGCAGGAACTTCCTTTGATCCTAAAAAATCCTTTTCGGTTCGAACGTTTGGTTTTATTTCAGTTACTGTCATTACATTCTCCTCCTATCCCTTTATGCAACATTTGTTTCTTTAACAGAATCCAAATAATCCTGCGCTTTGTCTTTATCAAATTCGCCCTCCCATTTCGCCATTGAGATGGCAGCCAATGAGTTTCCTAAAACGTTTACGGCGGAGCGAATCATATCTAAAATACGATCGATGCCAGCAATCAAAGCAATTCCCTCTAACGGTAATCCCATAGAGCCGAGTGTCGCCAGCACAACGACAAACGATGCACCCGGGACGCCTGCCATACCTTTTGAAGTCATCATAAGTACAAATAACAATGTAATTTGCTGCATCAACGACATGTGGACGTTATACATTTGCGCAACAAACAGCGAAGCAAGCGCCTGATAAATTGCTGATCCCGTCAGATTGAATGTGTATCCTGTCGGAATGACGAAAGAAACAATCGCCTTCGGACAACCGAATTGCTCCATCTTTTTCATAATGTTCGGGAGCACTGCCTCAGAACTCGCTGTTGTAAAAGAAATGATAAGTTCTTCCTTTAAAATCTTAATAAGCGTAAAAATATTTGTTCCTGTCATTTTCGCGTTTAAACCTAAAATCACAATAGTGAAAAATATTACAGTTACATAAACAGCCAATACAAGCTTTCCAAGCGGAAGTAATGTGCTCACTCCGAAATGGGCCACCGTCACCGCAATAAGAGCGAATACTCCAAACGGAGCAGTTTTCATTACTTGATTTGTTACCCAAAACATTGCTTCTAATACACCTTCAAAGAAATGAAGCACAGGCTTACCTTTGTCCCCGATTGCCGCGACCCCTAGGCCAAATAGAACACTGAAGAAAATAATAGGCAATAGATCGCCTTGCGCCATTGATTCAAACACATTTTTCGGAACGATGTGAACAATTGTATCCGCAAAGCCTTTGTTTTGTGTAGCGCTTGCTGTTTGTTCGTATGCTGAGATATCTCCTTTTGCCAGATGGCTCATATCTACACCAGAACCTGGATGAAACACGTTTGCAGCCAGCAATCCAATCCCTATCGCAATCGTTGTAATGATTTCAAAATAAAGAATCGTCTTGCCGCCAAGCTTACCTAATTTTTTTATATCACCTACACCCGCCACCGCAACAACAAGTGCGGCTATTACAATCGGCATAACGATCATTTTAATTAAATGAATGAAAATATCACCGATTGGTGAAATGAAGGCAATTGCTGTTTTGTTCCCGTAAACAGCAGCTCCAACCACTATACCTAATATAAGTGCAACAAAAATTTGCCCAGCTAATCCAAATTTTTTCATCTACATCCTCCTTGTTAACGTTTTCAATTTCTTTCATCGATTACTTCATTAAGTTTATAAGCAAACCTACAAAACGATACAAATCGGTACAAAAACCCACAAAAGGATTTGAAAAAAATTTTAGGGTCACAAAAACTATTGAAATCTTCTCTTGTTAAAACTATCATCTAACCTTTTTCGCAAATGAAATTGGCTTTTCCGCAAATGAAACCCTACCGCTCCGTTTTCATATTTCATGAGAACAAAAGAATTATCCTTTAAAGGAGCGCGACTACTAACAAAACTCTGCCGGTCACATAACTTTTTTAATTTTTAAAAAACTCCCCATCCCTCATTCAATTATTTATAATCATTAAGAGAAAGGAGACGTGCTATGTCGTACATCATTAAATTTATTTATGGCTTTGTTCTCCCTCCGGGAATTTTTGTACTATTCCTTTTGATAGTCGGAATCCTTCTTTACCGCCGGGAGACATTAATAGCAAAATTATTGTTCATTACCGCTTTCCTTTTATATGGTTGTACCATTCCCCTAACCGGCAAACTTTTAATTCAATCATTGGAAAATCGCTATACTCCTCCATCTCAAATTAAAGGGGATGTCATCTTGATGCTTGGCGGAGGGGCAACCCTTGACACACCGGACTTCGATGGTAAGGGCCAGCTTTCAGGTAATGGAGCGAACCGTTTGCTTACTGTGCTAAGACTTTATAAACGGACAGGGCTTCCCATATTACTCTCGAGCGGTCAAGTATTCAGTGATTCCGGAAATGAATCTGAGATTGCCAAACGTGAACTACTTAGTCTGGGAGTTCCGAAAAGTAAAATCTTCTTAGAAAATAAGAGTAAAAACACTGAGGAAAATACGGAGTTCTCAAAACAACTGTTAAATAAGAATGGATGGCACAAACCTGTTTTGGTCACATCTGCATTCCATATGGAGCGCGCGGTATTAGATTTCAAGAAAAATAACATCGATGTACTGCCCTACCCAACTGATTACCAAACAAGCCGAAAGCTGCCATTGTATGCTAATCAATTCACGCCATCAACAAATGGATTAGCCTTTTTAGCAGCTAAAGAATATTTAGGTATATTTTCTCTTCAGTTTTAAATTACCGCTTTACTGGCATTATTCTATAAGTACCATCCTGATTACAATGGTCTTCTCACTTGATTTCCGTGTGGCGCGGATTATCGGTGTTCCATTTATCCTTAGAATTAGTTTTTTCTTACGTGGGAAATCTCTTCCTATGAAATAGACAGTCAATTGCAATCTTAATAGTGAGAGGAAATCCAAAAACATATTAAACAAGAAAAGCCCTAGTGCAGGTACATCACTAGGGCTTTCTTCATTTTAAGAATTGGTGAAATCCTTAAACAGTGTCATAATCCAATTCATTTTAGTTTTTTCAATCCAATCAAGTAGTTTGAAAGGAGTGCAATTTCAATCAAGCGCTTCTACTAAGATGTCATTTTTCGTTCTATTACTGCGATTTCCTATTAATCAAACGTTTAATTAGATTTGCGCGAATGCCCAGAATAAATGGAATCTTGCTGCCTAACTAGTTGAAATTTTGTCATATCAAGTTCGACATATATCGGGGTGATAACAGACACGGGAATTGATTTTGACAGATAAAGGCAAGGTTTTTAAAATCCGTGTCGTTCTTTATCGAGAGAAACTTCTATTAATTGTAAATCTAGTTGTTATAAAATTTAGAATGTTAACATAATAACTTTAGGGGGTTTTTAATGTGAAAAAAAAGAAAAAGGGAATGGCTATCGTTGCCAGCAGTATCCTTGCAATATCTTTATCATCTTTTAGCTTACACGCCTCTGCAACCACACCGACTGTAAGCAAAAATTATCTAATTGCTTATAATAAGTCGTTGCCAGCAGACTATCAATCTATAATTAAAAAAGCTGGAGGAGAAGTATTACGAGCAATTCCAGAGATTAGCGGTTTGGAAGTGCGCTCATCGAACCCAGCTTTTCTTGAACAGTTAAAGTCAGATACAACTATTTCTGCGGCAAATATTGAAAGGGCTTACAAATTGGATGATGAACAACAAGGGCAATCGAATGGGCAGCCTGTGACTCTTGATCCTAATGCTAGTTCTTATTGGGATCTTCAATGGGATATAAAGCATTTAACCAATGATGGGAAATCATACGGAATTGAGACAGGCGGGACAAAAGGTAGCGACAATAAGGTATCCCATAAAGCCGTTGTTGGTATTATCGACTCTGGAATTGACTCAGGACACCCTGATTTAGCGGCGAATTTCATAGGTGGTCAAAACTTCGTCCCTGCTGGAGGCTACTATGGAGGTGTTCCGTCTGAATCAGGTAATTCTTCAGATGTGACAGATACTAACGGTCACGGGACACATGTGGCAGGATCCATTGCCGGGAATGGGAAAATCAAAGGTGTTGGTCCGGATTTAGGAATTCGAGCTTACCGTATTTTTGATGCAAGCGGCAGTGCTCCAACATCACCGATTGTAGCAGCGATTATTGCTGCTGCTAATGACAAAGTCGATGTTATTAACATGTCAATTGGCGGATTTGATAATTTGAAATATTACTCTGATGGCACACGTTATTCAGATCTTGCAGATGTTCTTCTCTGGAAACGGGCCGTGGAGTATGCTGTTAAGCATAACGTAACAGTTGTTTCAGCCGCAGGTAATGAATCGCTAAATTACGCTGATAAAAAGTCGCTTACTGATTATTTGAATGCGAACTATGGTGATTCAAATCTCGTATTTAAAGGTGTAACAGTTGAAACACCGGGAGGAATTCCAGGGGTTATCACGGTTTCATCTTCAAATAAGTGGTCAACTACTCAATTAGCATTCTATTCAAACTATGGAAATAGCTTTATTGATGTAGCAGCTCCCGGCGGTGATAACGGTCCAGATTATGCAGCGACCGGTGATTTAATGAAGCGTGATTTCACTTACCGTGCGTTATCTACTTGGCCAAGGTATTTGGCTAATTATTTTACAACTAATGCTAATGGTTACGCATACTTACACGGTACTTCAATGGCTTCACCAAAAGTCGCCGGTATCGCAGGATTAATCAAAGCTGAACATCCAGATTATAATCCTGCTCAAGTAAAAGCACTGATTGAAAAGACAGCACTTGACTATGGCAAACCCGGCCACGATGCTCTATATGGAGATGGGGAAGCAAATGCCTATACTGCTTTAACAGCTAAATAAAATTCCGGTGACAGGCACCGTCCGTGGACAAAACTACTGTTTTGTCCACATTCAAAAGACAGATAGTTTAGCGACTATCTGTCTTCTTTTTATTCAAACTTAAATGGTTAAGTAATTCCTTAATTCATTTGTGAGAGAAGATCAAACATAACGGTTACCGCCAGAAGATCAGCTGATCCTCCTGGACTGATGTTTCTCCGGATGAATTCCTTGTCCATTTCATAGACCATCTCCACGCCTTTCGGTGTTAGCATACCGCCGGAATCCAGTACCTGATTGGAATAATAGTGAACAAATTTCAACGTTTTTAAATCATGTCTTGCAACGATATTGGTATCTTCGTTTACTCTCATAAGATGAAGGAGTACCTGCACCAAAATATCATTGATATGTAAGGTTTGCATAGATTTTAGCTTTTTTAGCACAGGAAGAGAGTAGTTCCGAACCGTAGGAAAGCCGCTTTCAACTTCTCCGCGTATGCCTTTAAGACCATATTTTTGATACAGTTTTTCCCCAAAAGTAAGACCTTCCGACTTGTTCATGAAAGTCAGTTCCCTCATACATAACCCCTGCGTCATTAGGGAAATTTTTGCACAGATCGTATCCGTATCCACACTTTCGGATTCATTTTCCATCATACAGCATGAAGCTGCCGCGCAGATAATCCCTAAGGAAAAAACCAGTCCCTTATGGGTATTTACGCCATCTGTAGCCTTAAACATCGCTTTTTCAGCGTCAATCCCAAGGCCTCTTAAGGCTTGAAACAGTTCTTCGGGATTTTGTCCCGAGTAGTTTACGCCTTCCGTTACACAGTGATCGAAATAGTTACTCAGTGCAGCACTGCTGGACATAAACGTAAAGAAGTCCATATCCGCATGTGCTCCCTGGTTGAACCTGTCAACAAGCCCTGGTTTAGGGCTTGCTGAAACTTCATAAAGTAAGGCTTGCAGTGCTTTTTGTGAAATGGTTTGTATCCGCCGTTCATCCATATTCAACATTATAGCTCCTTTCAATAATGCGAATGCACCAAAACAGAATGACCAAACCCGATAAACACCTGTGATTCCTATCCCAAAGGATATCTAGAGATAGGAATCACAGGAAGGTTATCACAGTTTGGCCAAATGATTTAACTTAAGATACAATCTTCGAATAAGAATCAACCATAATATGGATCTTCTGCATCAGTGCCTCTGTTGAATGCCGGCTGCTCCTTCCGCAACTATGTGCTTCCTCGTCACAAAGCAGGCATTTACGTTTGGAATTTCCGAAGTCTTCCCTTGAGATAGGGTTACCATCCGCCCCGATGACATCGAGATCAAAGAGTCGGCCCAGCGGATGCTCGTTCTCAATCTGAAGCATATGAGCTTTTAAAGTCCGTTCAGCAGTTTTCACAACAAAGTATGCCTCATATCCCGTATCGGGATTGTTGGCTTCGTAATATTCCGGAGAGCAACCGGTCTCCTTGAGTTTTTTCTCCAGTGCATTGCAACCCTCACGAAAAATGATGCAGCTGTCCGATGTTTTCTTGCACGCACCTGGCATATTGACTGTGAACGATACCAAAGGCAACCTGTATTTCTCTAGTAATTCTTTTTGACGGGCAGCCCTATGCTCGCAAGCCTGCAATAATTGCTCAAGCGTTACTTCACGGACTTCTGTCATCTCCAAGGCTCCTTCTTCACCTGATGAATTACATCTATTACCGAGCCATCCCTATACTTAACCACCCCGATAATTTTATCCTCCACCTTAATCGGTTCAGGCATTCCGACAATTTTATTTGCTTTTTCCTTGAGCTCTTCAATGGACATGACCGGCAGGTTTGCTTTTCTAAGATTATAATACAAATCCTGTCTTCGGGGATTCACGGCAATCCCTTGGTCTGTAACCAATACATCAATGGAACAGCCCGGGGTAACTATCGTGTGTACCTTGTCAAGAATAGTTGGCATTCTGCCCCTGATGAGAGGAGCGACAACAATTGCTGCGGCTGCTCCTGCAGCTGAATCACAGTGTCCACCTGATGCGCCGCGAATGACTCCGTCGGAACCGGTAATGACATTCACATTAAAATCGATATCGATTTCTAATGCACTTAATACTGTTATATCCAATTGATTAACTGCACACCCCGGATTATCGGGGCTTGCATAATACTCAGCATCAATCTGTTGGTGAAATCGGTTATTTTTAAGTGATTCGTCTGCGCTGAGATCAAAGCCTTGGACATCTAGTAATCTTTTAATAAGTCCTTCCTCATGGAGAGCAACAATCTGACCGGTAATCCCACCCAGCGCGAAGCTCGCTTTGATGTTTCTCTCAATCATCTTTTCTCTTAAAAACCTTGTAGCAGCTAGAGAAGCTCCGCCTGAGCCTGTTTGCAACGAAAATCCGTTTTCGAAATAGCCTGAAGCTGCTATAACATCGGCAGCATTCTGAGCGATTAGCAGGTCTTTAGGATTCTTGGTATACCGGGTTGCATCAGACATAATCCCTTTTGGATCACCGATTGAATCCACAACCACGATATAATCGACCTGAGATTCAGGAATAGCGAAGGGTGTATTAGGATATTCGACTAAATTATCCGTGATTAAAACAACTTTTTGAGCATACTGGGCATCAACCTTGGCATATCCCAACGAACCGCATTCGGATATTACTGTATTATCCCTGAAATATCCATTGGCATTGCCTGCAGGATCACAAGAGGGTACGCCTAAAAAAGTAACATCAATCGGTAATTCTCCCGAGACAATCGCCCTTGCTCTGCCGCCATGGGAATTGATAACGATTGGAATGTCCATCAAGCCGTTCGAAATGGCCTCAGCCAATTCACCTCTTAATCCGCTAGTCTCAATCCTCCGAATGACCCCATTTTTTATATGATTAATTAATGGCGCATGGATAGTTGAGAGAGAACTCGGTGCTAAAACGAGGTCCTTAATTCCCATTCTTGAAATGGTATTCATCACCATATTAACGATATAATCTCCGTTTCGGAAGTGATGATGGAAGGAAATCGTCATTCCATCTTTTAAACCTGTTTCTCGGATCGCTGTTTCAAGAGAATCAAGGATTTTATTCCGTTCAGGATTTCTCTGCCGATCTTTGGATCTCTGTGTATTTTTCACCAGTCCATTCGAATCAAACTGTCGTAGAGTTCCGAGTCCAAAAATCTCTTCCGGTATTTTACGTCCAATTCCATTAAACATTATTGCCACATCTCCTCAACGCTGACTCTATCTACAGCCTTAGCTAGTTCAAGTACTCTGTACGCTCTTTCGACTATTGGCTTGTCAATCATTTTGCCATTCAGGCTTATAACACCCGATCCTCTTTCCTCTGCTTCTTTCGCTGCTTCGATAACCTGAATGGATTTCTTTATTTCATCTTCAGTCGGTGTATAGATTTGATGCAAAATATTAATTTGTCGCGGATTAATGAGAGATTTTCCATCAAATCCTAATTGTTTGATGAGCTTGACTTCGCGGATAAATCCTTCTTCATCATTCACATCCGAAAAAACAGTATCCAGGGCATCAATTCCTGCAGCCCGTGCTGCAAAGAGGATTTGGCTCCTTGCCGTTAGTAATTCAATGCCTTCTTTAGACCTTGTAGTTTTTAGATCTGTTACAAAATCCTCAGCCCCAATCGCAATACCAATTAGCCGCGAACTCGCCGTTGCAATTTTATAGGCAGTAATAACTCCCAACGCACTTTCAATAGCCGCCATGAGTTGGATAGTTCCCTGTTCCATTCCAGCTTGCCTTTCAATTTGCGTAATGAGCTCATCCGCTTCCACTACATCCTCAGGTGTTTCGGTTTTAGGTAGACGGATCGCATCCGGTTTTGCTCTGACTATAGCTTCAAAATCATCTCTGCCATAAGGCGTATTTAAGCCATTGACGCGCACAAGGACTTCCGTTCGTCCGTAATCAAATGTTTTTAAAGCTTCATAGACTAAAAGTCTCGCAGCGTCTTTTTCCTTGAGAGAAACTGAATCTTCCAAGTCAAACATGATGGCGTCCGATCCATAGATATGAGCATCCCTGATCATGCCTGGATTGTTCCCCGGAACATACAACATACTTCTTCTCAGCCTGCCCACTTATTTCACCTCCCACGGAAAACAATTATGATATGTAGCCCTACTTACGGCGGTAATAACTCTAGCCCGAATGGTACAATCCAGAGCCCCTTTATCATTAGCTAGGACAACTGCATTCTCTACTCCTAACTCTAGTAACGTCTCCAGAATGACCTTTTTGATCTGCTTACCAAACTGATTTTCAACGCTGCTTTTGAGTGCAAGTTCGATTCCATGACCTTCATTTTTTTCAATTTGGATGGTGATATCGCTTGACTCAAGCGTTCCGGCAATTCCTACATCCTGAATGTTTAATTTTTCTTGAAGAATCATCATTTTTCATGAACCTCCTTTTAATGTCGTCTATGGTCTGCCTGAATCCGCTGGATAATCCCCTTTGCCTCTGCTGATAAAAGAAATTGATACGTTGTTTCGGGAACCAGTTTCTTCACTTCGTAAAGTCTTCCTTCATGGATCAATTCCCGCACTCTAGAGGCGCCGATTGGTCGCCCTTCGTTCAACATCCTCGGAACCAACTGAACCTCTATACCTTGAGCAGGAAGAATCTCCTGCATGATTGAGTTATAGGTTGCTGTAACCTTGCAGTAAGGTTCCTCTCCAACAAATCTCTTTTGAATTCCGAGTGCCGGAGCAATATAGCGCGTGAATAGTTCTAAGTCTAGCCTGGCATGGGTTTCTATCACATCCTGGAAGTCTTTGATAAAGTAGGACGGGAAAGTTGCATCAGATATGATATAGTCCTTTCCCTGATGAAGAACCACATTGGCTAGATGTTTAACCCCTTCTTTCACAAGTCTGTATCGGATTTCGAAAGGAAAGCTCGACTTGTCCTCCCTTAGAACGAAGATATGGAGCGTTTGACATCTGGACGCTGCGTACTCAATCAGGTGCCGATGGCCCAACGTAAACGGATTGCAATTCACAATGACAGCCCCTGAATTACTCTTGTCCCCATCATCCCGGGTGATTTCTTTCAGATATTTTTTAATTCCATCCGGCTTGTTCTCCATGAGAATAACCTTTGACGAAACTTCGGCGATTGGATAAAAGCCTAAGTCCGAGAATATGATCTTATTTTCCGGCTTTGTATAGATAAAGAGATGTGTCTTTCCCCTGGAATAGGCTTCACGGACAAGATGGGTGATAAGTTTTGCAGACAAACCTATATTCTTATATTCTTCATCCACAGCAATGCATTTTAGAATTCTTCCCCCGAGGGAACCTGTAGCCACGATCTTTTCTCTGTCAACTATGGAGACTGTATATTCAACCTCCCGATCTAAAGATAAATTTTGCTTTTTCAGGAATTCCTCCAGTTGAACCCTTTCTGCTTTCGATTGTAGATTTACGATCCGTTCACTCAAAGTGTCATACCACATCTCAGAATCTCCATTGTTTGTTATATTGCAATATACTTCCTATTACCAGTGGATTGAGCGACCTGTTTCACAGCCTCGGCCACAGCCAGACTCACTCTCTTATCAAACGCATCCGGGATAATATAGTTTTCGTTAAGTTCTTTATTTGTCACTAGATCAGCGATGGCTCTTGCAGCTGCTAACTTCATTTCATCCGTAATATCTTGGGCTCTCACTTCCAGAGCACCTTTAAAGATACCCGGAAAAACCAATAAATTATTGATTTGATTAGGGAAATCCGACCGTCCGGTTGCAATGATTCTTGCTCCGCCTGCTTTTGCTAGATCTGGCATTATCTCAGGAACCGGGTTCGCCAGTGCAAAAATAACACTGTCCTGATTCATGGTTTGTACCATTTCTTGTGTTAAAACATTTTCTACTGATACACCGATAAAAACATCTTTGTTTTTGATAATGTCTTCGAGATGGCCTACTTCATATTCCCGATTGGTGCATTCGGAAATTTCCCTTTGTGCATCATTGAGCATGATGTCTCCTTCAAAAATAGCTCCGTTGATATCACATAACACAATATGCTTGGCACCTGCAGCCAAAAGAATTCGGGCAATGGCAATTCCAGATGCGCCGGCTCCGTTGATAACAATCTTAAGTTCACCTAACTTCTTATTAAGAACTTTAACCGAATTATACAATCCTGCTAATACAGCAACTGCTGTTCCATGCTGATCATCATGGTAAACCGGAATATCTAATTTTTCTTTTAATTGATTTTCAATATAAAAACATTCCGGTGCTTTAATATCCTCAAGATGGATTCCGCCGAACCCGGGAGCGATCAATTGTATTGTTTTAACAATTTCATCAGGGTCATAACTGTCTACACAGATAGGAAAGGCATTCACATCGCCAAATTCCTTGAGGAGCAATGCTTTGCCTTCCAGTACCGGTAAGCCAGCAACCGGACTGATATTACCTAGGCCTAAAACAGCTGTACCATTGGTTATCATGGCAATGGTTGTTCCTTTAATGGTATAAAGATAGGCATTATTTTTATCTTTATAGATCTCTTTACAAGGTTCCGCTACCCCAGGAGTATAAATAAGGGATAAGTCTTCTTTCGTTTTCAATTCTACTTTTCTGTTAATCTCTAATTTTCCGTTATTCTCCCTATGCAGTTGTAAGGCTTTTTCTTTAATATTCATAGTGGTTTTCTTATTGAACAATACATTCAATAATTACCTCCTTCAAAAGTTTTTTTAAATAAAGTCCGGGTTACCCCTTCTTTATTTTTTAAGTATAATTTATACTAACGCATATAATTTAAAAGATATATATTGTAAAAATAAGCACCAAAAAGTTTATTTAAGCGAATTAAGTGCATTTTGTTCAAAGAAAAAACATCTCTTTAGGAGTCAAAAAATGCGGTTACAAACGAAATTAGCATTGTTAATATTATCTTTACTTTTATCTATCATTCTTGTGTTTAGCTTTTATTTCCAATCCTTGATTTCCAAGTCCTTAACGAACCAGCTTGGGGGTAGAGTATTAGCCATTGCCGAAACGGTGGCTTCCATACCTGAAATCAGACAAGCCTTTTCGACAAATGATCCCTCAAAAATCATTCAACCTATAGCCGAAAAAATCCGTATAGAAACCGGTGCTGAATTTGTCGTTGTTGGCAATGAGGAGAAAGTTCGCTATTCACATCCTGTCCCGGACCGTATTGGGGAATTCATGGTAGGTAAAGATAATGATGAGGCACTACGAGGAAAAAGGGTTATTTCACAGGAAAAAGGTACTCTAGGTCCATCCCTGAGAGGAATAGTCCCCGTTTATAATCAAAATGGGCAAGTCATTGGGGTTGTAGCGGTGGGCTTTTCCCTACAAGACATTGAAAATATTACAATGAATTACCGGAATAAAATCATTTTCATCGCTGTGGGTGTTATTTTAGTTGGTATTATTGGTGCACTGCTTATCGCTCGTGGTATGAAGCGTTCAATTCTTGGATTGGAACCGAATGAAATAACCCATTTGTATCAAGAAAATAAAGCCGTTTTAGAATCGATCAAAGAAGGGATTGTGGCTGTAAATTTAGATGGAACGATTACGATGGTTAATCAGCAAGCTATAAACATGCTCCATTTGTCGAATGAACAGAATGTTCTTGGTTCAAACATCTTAGAACAGTCACCTTACTCTCCTTTCTTAGAAATCATCCAAAAAGGAGAAGCGGTATTTGATAGGGAATTTTTGCTAAATGATGAATTCTTCATAGCCAATTACATGCCAATAAGGAGTGAAAAGGGGAATATTACCGGTTGGGTATCAAGTTTCCGCAGCAAATCGGAACTTTATCGCCTTACCCAAGAACTTTCACAGGTTAGACAATATTCCGAAGCTTTACGTGCTCAAACACATGAGTATTCGAACAAGCTCTATATGATTTCCGGACTTATTCAGCTCGAATCGTACCAAGAAGCCATTGAGTTCATTGCCAGTGAATTTGATATTCATCAAAATTTATTGAACTTCATTAAGCAAGAAATACCCGATATCATGATTGGCGGATTACTCATTGGTAAATTTAATCAAGCAAGTGAATTAAAAATCCATTTCGAGATCGATCGGGAAAGTAGTTTTAAAGATATCCCGGTAACGATTGAACGTGACAGTCTGACCACGATTATCGGAAATCTTATCGATAATGCGATGGAAGCAGTAATGAAACCTACAGCTAAAGCAAAAAATATAAAAATTTTCTTTTCGGATTATGAAAAGGATTTAATTATTGAAGTTGAAGATTTAGGGATTGGAATTTTACCTGAACATCAAGATAGAATTTTTGAAAGAGGTTTTTCAACCAAAACTATGGAAAGTCACGGTATTGGCCTATTTTTAGTTCAAAAGATCATAAAGAAATTAAATGGATATATTTCATATTCACCTAACCCTGAGGGTGGGTCTATTTTCACAGTAATTATACCCAAGTCTTAGCATAAAAGGATGATCAAAGGTGGCATACCCAAAAATCGAAGACCAAATTTCCGTACTAATTATAGAAGATGACGTTCGAATTGCAGAAATTAACCGGCGTTTGGTAGAAAAAGTTCCCGGTTATCATGTCATCGGTATAGCTACAGATGAACAGCAGGCGAAAGAACAGTTAGCCATTCTCCGTCCACACTTAGTGCTGCTGGATATTTATTTTCCTGATATGAACGGATTGGCTTTTCTGCAAGTGATACGCCAGTACTTTCAGGAAACGGATGTTATTATGATAACAGCATCTCGAGAGATCAATTCTGTCAAAGAAGCTCTTCGCAGCGGAGTTTTTGATTTTATTGTTAAGCCATTAGTCTTTGAACGTTTGAAAAACTCCCTTGAGAATTACCAAGAGTTTCGCAGTAGATTAAGAAAAATTCAAAATGAAAATCAACATGTAAACCAAGAAGAAATTGACAAACTAATGGAAAAAATTGGACAAAAAGAACAACTCACTCCTTATCTCCCTAAAGGAATTGATAAGATTACATTACATAAAGTAACAGAGGTTTTAAATCAATCGGAGGAAGGTTTGAATGCAGAAAGACTTGCAAAGAAAATTGGGATTAGTCGTCCAACCGCCCGCCGATATTTAGAGTACCTTGTAGCAAAAGAACAAATCAGCGCGGACTTGTCCTATGGAGATGTTGGACGGCCCGAGAGAATTTATTTAAAAAAATAATCATATGTTTGAGAAAAGCGGAAGCGCCTTGCTCAGGGGCGACAGGCATAAGACGAGCCGGCTTGAAGGTTGCTTTTTAACCTTCAGGACGGATTGGCTTATGACCCCGAGCCCCTAGGCGCTGGAGCTGGACAATTCTCAAAGTTAAAATTTATACATTCTTATCTTTTTAAAAGAGGGTGTCCCAAAAGAACTTTTGGGACACCCTTTTTTTGCGCTTTTTAATAGATTGCCGTGAACAAAATGTTCAAAATATACAAAAATAATCTTTTTAACTCTTATTTTTATAATATTCATTTTTTTAACCTTTATTGCTATTTTAATACTAGTTTAATAATTTTATAAAAAAATGAGAAAGGAGTAGGACGTTAATTCTATTTTTTGGCATTGACTGTAAACGGTTTCAATTAAAACTCGACTCTAAGAAGATCAAATCTACCATTAGCATTTATTCTATTAATTAAATCTTAGGAGGAACACGAATGGGACTAAGAAAAGAACTACCAGCAGTAGTAGAGACTGAATTCTCTGCAAAAACAAGTCTTATAAACGTTAATATGTATGGTTTGCCTTTATGGGCATGGTTTGCCGGTTTAGTCGTCGTAGCTTTTGGGACAATGACGAAATCCCTTCCTGTAAATTTTGCCGGAAGTATTCTACTTCTATTTACCGTTGGATTTTTCTTTGGAAAAGTTGGCGACACACTTCCAATCTGGAAGGATTATCTTGGCGGTGGTTCCCTGCTTGCCTTCCTAGGCGCTTCTTTTTTAGTATCACAAGGTATTATTTCTAAAGAAGCAGCCACTGGGGTAAAGACACTTTTCGATGATATAGGTATGCTGGACTTTTTTATTGCTGTTATTATCACAAGTTCCATTCTTTCAATTAATAGAAAGTTTTTAGCAAAGGCAATCGGCGGATTTATCCCCTTGGTTCTCGTTGGTACTGCTTTTGCTTTTATCATGGCAATTGTAGCTGGGTTTATTGTTGGCGTTCCTTATAAGGAAGTCTTAATGAATTATGCTCTTCCAATCATGGGCGGGGGCAATGGCGCCGGTGCCATTCCAATGAGTCAAATCTGGGGGCAAGTTACTCACAAGGATCCTAAAATCTGGTATTCTTCTGCAATTGCAATCTTAACAATTGGTAACGTTTTCGCTATTATCATAGGGGCTCTTTTAAATGGGATCGGAAAGAAAATGCCGAAATTGACGGGAAATGGAGAATTAATTAAAGGAGAAGTTACTGAAAAAGCGAAGGAAGGAAAAGCGAAAAATACTGCTACTATGGAAGACGCAGCTTTTGGTTTATTTGTTGCTATTGGCTTCTATGGTCTAGCAAATTTAATTGGAGTTGGGTTACTTCCAAAAATCGGTCCTTTCTCTATTCACCCTTATGCATATATGGTTGTTCTATTAATCGTGGCTAACGCACTGGACGTAATTCCAGCACGTGCAAAAGCCGGTTTAAAAAAGGTTAATGAATTTATGATGGGTAAACTTTTATTCGTCTTTTTAGCAGGAGTCGGTATCACTTATACCGATTTTAATGGACTAGTCCATGCACTTACTATTCAAACTGCTGTTATTTCTTTATTTACAGTTCTTGGTGCTGTTATCGGATGTTGGTTCTTTGCCAAAGTTGTCGGCTTCTATGAAATTGAGGCGGCCATTGCCGGTGGTCTATGTCACGTTAATCGCGGCGGCTCCGGTGACCTTGAAGTATTAGGTGCTTCGAATAGACTTATCTTAATGTCCTATGCTCAGCTGGCTACCCGTCTTGGAGGGGCTCTCATACTAGTTCTTGCAAGCGTTATCTTCGGCATGTGGGCTAGGTAAATAGGTTAAATAAGCAACAAGGCTGAGAGTTTTACCCTTCACAGCCTTGTTTTTTAATGGATTAGAGTGCCATTTTGCAAGAGTGATTACTATCTTTAACCATGGAATTTACTAAATTAAATAAGTGAAAAAGGGATGATTTTTTAAATGTGGGTTATCACTGTCTTTTCAAATGGAGAAAGTATAAGAATGTTTGAGTTTAACACGGAAAAAGAAGCAAGAGCATCTTTCAAGAATATTCAGGGTTATAAGATTCTTACTGAGATGGTTTACTATAATGATCCATGTTCATCTTTAGTAGCTATTTAAATTTTAGTGTGATACTTATAGATTTATAAAAGTTTACCAGTAAGTCAATTGACCCGATGTGATTACTTTCACTTTGGGTCAATTGACTTATTTCTATTTCAATGGATGGTTTTCCCTAGTATATGATATTGTGACAAGCAAATATTATTTTTTATTCATCCAGGTACTATCGGGTCTTTCACGAGGAGTTAAATTGATAATGAAATACCCAATTATTAGGATTAAGATAATAATCGCATAAAATAATGAATTTTCAGGGTGATCGTGATCAACAATAATTATTCTTATCATTGCCGTTATCCCAATATATATAAAATATCTAATAGGGAAGTGATATTCTTCTTTAAAGTATTTAACAATCATAGAAATAAACTCAAAATATAAAAAGAAGATAAGTATATTGGCAAGAAAAAGTTTAAAGTCATTGTTGCCTCCTCCTATCAAAATCTGAATGAAAATGATTAATTCCTTAACTAGTAAAATAGATAAAATTATACCTAGAAAAACGAGGGATATATTCAAAAATAGTTGGAGAATCTTTGGGATATAACATAAGATAATAGAAAAATTCTGTTTTATCTTAACCATGCAAATCTTCCTCTCACTTTTAAAATATAACTCAACTTTAATTATTCTTAGAAATACTGGATTACCTTCTTTCTCTTCCTTAAAGAAAAAGCAAAAATGCACTCTTAAAAAGAGTGCATTACTGACAAATAAAACCTACACTCTTATCGATCAAGGCATCATCACCAGCAGGAGTTAGCACAGTATCTTTGCAGACCTGTTGCTGAGGTTTCATCGGGCCAGTCTATTCACCTCTCCGGATAAGAAATATTTTTTTATAACTTTAACAACCGACAAAAATAATGTCAAGATAATTCTGTCTTTTTAAAAACACTACATCCCTACACCCATAAGCTTTAAGAGTAGATTATGTGAAATTGTTCAAGTGTAATTAACGGGTCTCTTATGTTCAGAATTAAATGTGAGAAAAGACCTATAAATCAATTAGGCTAATTGGCCGATAATAGTGGTATAAACCATAAATCGTACGATAAAGGCAAAATCATTGAAAAATGGTGACGCAAAACTATAGGGGCTAAAATCATGTAAGGGTGATTATGCTCGCCAGTTTCCGAATACGGTCTCTTACGATTTATGAAAAATTTGGAGGAGACATACATTATGGAGATCAAAGGGAATATTACAAAAATTAGAATTAAATGGCATACGTTAAGACGAAACTATTTTGAACTATTACTTGATAGCTGTCTGGATTCAATTGTTAAAACAAAATTGAAACAAAAAATTACCTACCATACCACTAGATTAATTGATCTGATTTAATCGGGCACCTTTCGAGGTGCTTTTTCTATTCCTTAAAACACTATATGTTTTTGGGTATTATAATAGCTTGGCAATTGGTGCCAAGCTATTTCTTCTTTTTTTAATTATTCATTTCTCCTTCAGCTAACACATCCGTTGAAGAAAAGTCCTTCTTTATAAATGTGGCATTGAAATAAAGTTTAATCAAAGATATCTCACAAACCTGTATTTATGTTAAATAAAGAAGAATCCATTTTGAATATAAGATTAATCAAAATGGATTCTTATCTAGCAGTATTAAGCTTAGGTTTTATAAAAAAGTTTAATCATTTTCTACCTGGGGTGCTCCACAATCGCGCCCGATTCTGGAATAAAAACCTATATATTCTCTCAACTAATATCAAGAAATAAACAACAATATGGCTTCTTCTTGTTAAGCAGTTAAACGATAAAATTCAACTAATGATTCAAAATTCTCTATTAGGATTATTATTACTTTTTTAAAATCGGTATCCATATTTCGCTTTTGAAAGTTGGTGAGGTTACATCTTTATCTTCATTCCACAGGATTTCCGGACCTCCTATTTGTTCATAATTTGAGGATGGAAACCATTCTGAATAAATGCGTCCCCATACATCTTGAAGCGTATCTGGAAATGGTCCGATTGCTTCGAAAACAGCCCATGTTGAGGCAGGAACTTCAAGCTGTGAAAGGTTATTTGGATACTCGTTCGTTGTGGCTACGCCAATATAGTGATCAAGCTCTCCTTTTTCCTCCATCCTACCTTCAGAAAAGTTCGTGGAGGCACTAATCAGTCCCAAAGGCGCGACATTAGAAAGGTTTTTAAGTTTATTTATTGCTTCACCATCTAAACTTTCCCACATAGAGGCAATTTCCGGATTAACCCCGTTGAAAATAATAGGAACTCTTTTCTTAATACCAACGATGCGAAATGCCTCTTTTTCTTCAATACGATAGTTCATTTCACTTCCTCCTTTGATTGATAACTGGAAGGTCATTCGTGGGTAAGCTTTAAGTGAATGGCCATTATTTCTGGCTTCTGACGGTGTTATGCCATGCAAATTTTGAAAAGCTCGTGCAAAAGAATCTGGTGAGTTATACCCGTATTTTATTGCAATGTCAATGACCTTTACGCTGCTATCTTTAAGCTCAAACACTGCAAGAGTTAGCCGTCTGCGACGGATGTATTCCGATAGTGAAATACCTGCAAGGAAGGAAAACATCCTTTTAAAATGATATTCGGAGCAGAAAGCAATCCTAGCTACTTCTTTAAAGTCAATATCATTAGTAAGATTTTCTTCAATATACTTTAATGCTCCATTCATGTTTTTAAGCAAATCCATTTATGTGACCTCCTTTATCAAAAGAATAGCAGGAGTTGAATGTATCCACCCGACATTTCGTGCACAATTATGTAGGGTTAACTCATAAGTAATAAAGCATGTTATTCTATTAAATGGCCCAAACATAAAGAAAAAGCACAATTCTTGCTGTAGAATGGCGCCCGATTGCAGAATAAGAGCTCATATCTAAAACCACTTTATTTCAAAGATATAAAATAAAAAAAGAACAGTGATGTATTAAGACCACTGTTCTTCATTTATTGAGTAAATTTTCCCGGGTTTCACTGAAAACCGGGATCGCTTTTATTTTTCTAGTGCCTCGACAACTTGAGAATCAAGAGTCATTGTCGTAAACCAGTTTGGATACAACGGTACAGGACGTGTCAATTTCTCCAACACCTCGATTTCTTCCGATGTCAGGTTCAGCTTGACAGCGGTTAAATTGTCTTCTAATTGGGAAGCTTTGCTCGAACCTACAAGCACGCTATTTACATGAGTCTGTGCCAGTAGCCAAGCGAGTGACACTTGTGCCGGAGTTGCGCCATGATCTTGTGCGAATTCTCGAATCTTATCCAAGATTGTAAAGCCCCATTCCTTGTCATGCGGAAGGAAATCAAATCCGCTCAGCCGATTATTCGGATCATTCAGATTATTGCGGGTATACTTACCGCTTAAGAAACCGCCAGCTAGAGGACTCCACACCGTTAATCCAACATTGTTGTTTTTCATGAAAGGAATTGTATCGTGCTCAATATCCCGACCAACTAATGAATAGTACATTTGCCCATTAATAAAGGTGGCCCACCCGCGTTCACGTTGCATCTGAAGAGCTTGAGCAGCCATCCAAGCTGGCCAGTTAGAATAGCCGAGATATCGAACTTTGCCTTGCCGAACCAGATCATTAAGCGCCTCAAGTGTCTCTTCGAGCGGGGTGAACGGATCGGTCTTATGGACAATATAAAGATCTATATAATCGGTATTTAATCGAGCTAGGCTCGATTCGCACGCAGTGAATAAATGTTTACGGGATAGTCCAGTTTGGACAAGGCCTGAACCCACCCTATTACCAGCTTTAGTGGCAATGATAATTTCTTTTCTGCGAGTCCCCAGCAACCGACCCAATATTTCTTCACTTTGCCCATCTGCGTAAGCGTCCGCTGTATCAAAGAAATTGATGCCAGCATCCAGCGCTTTGTCTACTAGCTCCTTTGCTTGACCTTCACCGACTTTGTATACACTTGGAATATTCCCTGATCCAAAAGTCATCGCCCCAAACGCAAGTTTCGATACAATCAATCCAGATTTCCCCAATCGGACATACTTCATATTTTGCTCAGCCTCCTCATAATGATTGGTAACATAAATTCAAATTCTTCATTTTAAAAAGAATCTTTGTACTAATTCTGCGAAAATAGTGGTAGTACCTTCTAAATATTCACATTTTTTAACTTCTCTACAATATGGCCCATTTCATTAAAATGGGCGCATTTCTGGAGCAGAGGGCACTGCAAAAGTCCAGAAATAACTAAAAAAAGGGTGAGCACCTACCATAGGTAGTGTTTCACCCTTTTTCTGTTCCTCTACATATTGTGTTTCAGAAATTAAATCTTGAGTTTTGCAGTAGCCTCTTTTAGATAATCGCGCCCTTTAATGGAACATTTATATACTCTCAGGTAAATGAAGTTTATACATTTCTAATGCATCTTTATGCTCTTCTAACACAGTTATTGTTTTTGGATTTGGCTTTACATAAATAACAGGATAATCCTTTTCATCAAATTCCTCTTGAATAGGAAACGCTAATTTTTCTTCATCAACTGAAAATTGAGCATCAATGCCCATTTTATTTCCACGAGCATCTAACCTTACCCATTTATTAAGTGATTTAAAGTAAACAGCATTCAAAGCGTGAATACAATACCCTTTTTCTGGCGTATCAAACAACATCAATCGTTGATAACAAAAACCTGTCGGTATTCCTTGTGAGCGTAAAAAGGATGCTAATAGGTTTGATTTTGCATAGCAAATTCCCTCTTTATATGCTAATACTTCTGAAGCGTTACAAGTAACCCGTTTTGATTGAATATCCCAAGAATGAGATATTTCGTCACGAACAAATTCAAAAGCTACTTTCACTTTTTCAATTTCTGTTTGAGCAGGGTTGAAAAGTTCATCCACATTTGCTCTAATCATTGGGTTAGAATAATCAACCATATTTAGTTCAAGTAAATAGTCATTTATATTTTCAGACTCACAAATCATATAAATAAAAATCCACTCCCTTTTATTTTTTGAATATATATGTAAAAATAATTATAATTATACAACAAAAAGTGCCTGAATTATAGATACACTGTTAAACTAAATGACACAATTCATAATCGAGTAGGAGGGGGTGACTAACCCCCGATCTCTCACACCACCGTACGTACCGTTCGGTATACGGCGGTTCAATTAAGTTTGACGTAGAAATTCATATCTGTGATATAGACTTTTCAGCCCTCGATTATTCCAAAAGGAGTTATCCAGGGTTTTGTGTAGAATCGGACTACTAGCGATTCTCCAGTATTTCTTCCTGGAGTTTCCCCATTCGTAAGCCTTGTTTGGTGGTACTCCCAACCCTTTGAGTTTTCTTACTCTTGTTTTGGGTGTTTTCCATTGTTTCCATTCAATCATACGGAGTCTTCTTCTTATCCATTCATCAAATTCTTTAAATTTACTTGGTGTATCCGCTAAAGCAAAGTAACCACAATTGTTCAGTCCTTCCCTTACCATCTCGAGTAGGTAAGGTACTATTACCTCTGCTGACTTCTGATTGTTCAGCTATCTATTGCTAGATAGGTTACCAAGTGTGCTTGGTATTCCAATCTGACCTCCCCAGGTAAGAGTGCAATCTTTCCCTCCATCTATCTGCTTCATTTACTCTATACCACCTTCGGCAGAATGGACTTTGTTTTGTCTTGCAAACTCATCCAATGGTATCTAGCCTTATATGAAGTTCGTGTCCCTCAGACCGGAGGTTTGCCGCTCGCTTCCTTCAGATTCCGCGTCACCACGGACACCCTTGCGTTAAGCTACTGTTACTTCTGCCTTCACAGTTCGGGACTTGCACCCTATAGATTGCACCCATGCTGGGCGCACAAGAAAGAGCACAATTCCTGCTGCAGAATTGCGCCCGATTGTAGAAGATCAAAGTCTGAGCTGGCTGGTACTTATTTAACTCTAGCCCCCTACAGTTCAATAAGGTCAATAAGTTTTGTCCATAAAAAAGGTATCGACAATCTTATTAATGTGAATTGCTGCTGTATTTAATGGATGGATATTTAAATCCTCATTTTTGATTAACATAGGGAGTTCTGTGCAACCCAATACGACATAAGCAAATTAAACATCTTATACATATTAATGCTGCTAATAAAGAGTTCCGGTAATTCTTCTTTACTACCTATCTTTTCTTGAAATTTAGAAATTATCGATTGGTAATAATCTACTGTTGCTTCTGGTCCTATACCTCCAACAATTCCAACCTTTTTCATCCTATCAGTCCCTTATCAGGTATTATTAGATTTTAGCAAGATATCTCATATATTAAGTAGGAATCGTGCTTGTTATCGACATGATGTATTATTTTCAATAGGGTTGTCCAAAAAAATTAATTTTAACTTTTGAAACAGCCCCTTGTCTAAGAATTAACTTCATGTTGTGTTTTTACTACTCTGCTTTGACCACTGGCTAAGACAGCTCCAAAAATTGTAATAATTCCTCCTACAAAAGTGATTCCAGATATTTGTTCCTGTAATAAAAGAACACCCAATAAAACAGTCCAAACCGGAAGTAAGTTAATATATGGTGCCGCACGACCTGCACCAACGATTTTCACACCAGCATTCCACGCAAAATATGCAACGACTGACGCAAAGGTACTTACATAAATAATACAAATCCATGCATTTCTCGTCATATGAATTAGTTTTGGATCAACAGTTCCAATACAACTAATAGCACTAAGAAGGGTCCCGTAAAAGGCTGCCCCGGCAGTCAGTGTTAATGGATCAATCTTTTTTCCATATTTTTTACCAAGAACCGTATACATTCCCCAGGCTACACATGATAAAATGATTTCAATTTCTCCAAGAATGGATCCTTCAGAAGAAGTTGCTTGTTTACCTTGGACTAGCAAGATAACACCAATTATAGATATAATTGCTCCAATCCATGCTTTTATTTTAATTTGCTCTTTAAGAAAAAAGGGGGTGAAGACTAAGATGGTAATAGGAATACCTGCTGAGATCATTCCCGCTTGTGATGCACTAATAGATTTTAATCCCAAATAATTTAAGGTTGAAAATGCGAATACACCTAAAAACCCCAAAACCAAAAATTCCTTCCACCTTATAAAGATAGGAAGTTGTTTCTTATTAAGAATTACTAACCCCCAAAGTATAAGCGTTGAAATTGCCCAACGTATTGTATTCAATAATGTTGCTGGTAACGCTGGACCTAAAAAACGACCACATATGTAGTTGCCCGCCCAAAGAAAGGTAGCTAAGACTAATAATAAAATTCCTTTTTGCATTATTTTGATCCTTTCCCGCTACTCCCCTATTGATTGGAGAAGCAGTCTGTTATTCTATAACAAAGTTACCTTTAAACCAATTGTATGGATTATTGGTACACAGAACTTTTAAGAAAACTTAATGAAGGATATCTATTAATTAAGAAAAAAATTTTCTATTAAAAGAAGAATTTTTTTCAACGGTTAGAGCAATTACTTCTATAACATTGGCAAGATAGTCCCGCCTGACAGTACCTTACCCATAACATTCGTGCAGCGTGTGCGAATTTGGTAAAAACCGCAAAATTTTCATTTACCATTTTATTCACTTTGCAATTCGTAAAAATTTAAACATATATTTCTGCTATGGAATATAAAGCAGCCTTACCGCTTAATTTCGTACGTGTTCCCTCATAATCACAGTATAGGACTCCCCCACGAGGTGATGCCTGATAAGCAACTATTGATTTTTTATTTAGCCGCTCTGCCCAGAACGGAATGATATGGCAGTGTCCACTACCGCATACAGGATCTTCAGGTACATTGCATTTTGGTGCAAATGATCTTGATACACAGTTATAATCTTTTCCTTCAGCTGTAACATGCAATAAAAGTCCATCCAGTTTTTTTACCTTATCTTGGTCAGGATTTACGTTGCGGACTTCATCTTCTGTTTCCAGAATACATACCAGGTCTCTTCCCATATATGCCTCTAGCGGTCTTATACCAATGGCCTCTGCCATTTCATCGGTCACGTCTACCTTTTTCAAATCATATGATGGAAAGTCCATTTCAAATAAATCATCTTTTTTTAACACAACAAGCTCCCCGCTCATTGTCTGAAACGTGATTCTCTCCACATTTTTTTCATAATAGTTAGCAATGACATACGCTGTTGCCAATGTTGCATGGCCACAAAGGTCAATTTCCCCACCCGGTGTAAACCATCTAAGTCGGTATTCATCTCCTTCTTTCACTGCAAAAGCTGTTTCGGAAAGATTATTTTCAGCAGTGATTTTCAGCATCAGTTCTTCCGGAAGCCATTCATCCATGACACATACCGCTGCTGGATTGCCTCCAAAAACTTTATCTGTAAACGCATCAACTACATACTGTTTCATTTATTTGTCCTACCTTTCTATTCATTAGAGATATTTATTTTCTTCACATACTGTTTCTATTATTCTCCCAAATAGGCAATTGCTTCAACCTCACACAATATACCAAGAGGAAGGGATTTCACAGCCAAACAGCTTCTGGCCGGTTTCTCCGTAAAATACTTTTCATATACCGCATTAAAAGCAGCAAAGTCAGACATATCGGCAAGAAAGCACGTCGTTTTAACGATTTTTGTGTAATCTATTCCAGCTTCCTTAAACAATTCACCGAGGTTTTTCATAGTCTGGTCAGCCTGTGCTTCAATTCCGCCTTTAACAACTGTCCCATCTTGAGGATTAAGTCCACCTTGTCCGGAAGTAAAAAGGAAATTACCAGCTACATATGCCTGGGAGTAGGGGCCGATAGCTGCTGGTGCTTCTTTTGTAGTAATTTTTTGCATTTTTATCCTCCTCCATACAATTTTTAATTCGTATTCATTATATAATCATGTTATTATACATACAATAAACCAATTGTATGTACGACAATGTTTTGGAAGGTAACGCTATGCCAATTAATTCATTCGATAATTTCCCAATGTCTTGGAAACCTAATAAATCCCTTATGAAACAACCTTATTTTACGTCTTTAGCAGATCAGCTGGAACATGATATAAAAAATGGCAGTCTGGCTTCTGGAACCAAACTGCCGCCACAACGTGAACTTGCGGATTATCTTGACTTAAACTTTACGACTATTACCCGTGCGTATAATCTCTGTAAAAAAAAGGGGTTGATATACGGTACAACCGGCAGGGGTACATTCGTTTCCCCTCACGTAAATGAATCCATAACAATTACTGGTGCTGACCTTTCTCCTAGTTGTATTGAAATGGGCATGGTAAGTGGTTTTGAACAATACAATGAACTGGTGGCGCAGGCAACAATATCAGTCGTAGAAAAAGGTTATCTAAACAGTCTTTATGAATACTCATATCCGACTGGCCATCCCCACCAACTGGCTGCGGCAATCCGCTGGCTGGAACAAATGGGTGTCCATGTTGACAGCAGCCACATTGCTATTTTCTCTGGTGCCCAAAACACCTTAACTGTTGCACTCATTTCCTTATTCGAGCCAGGAGATAAAATTGCCACAGATGAATATACCTACTCCAATTTTGTTGAACTGGCTAAACTATTAAACATTCAATTAGTTCCTATTTCCGGAGATCAAAATGGTATGCGGGCTGATTTATTGGAACTACAGTGTAAACAGAAGAAAATTAATGGCATTTATCTAATGCCAAGCTGCGCAAATCCGACCACCATTAAAATTTCATTGTCCAGAAAAAGAGAACTGGCCGAGGTCATTCGACGCCACAAACTGATTTTAATGGAAGATGAAATTTTCGCATGCATGATTACTGGCCTAAAGAAATATGAAACAATACCACTGTTCAGTTTGGTTCCTGAGCAGACTATCTATATAAGCAGTACAAGCAAAACTCTTTGTAGTGGTGTCCGTATCGCTTATCTTGCATTCGCCGAGAATTTCCGTGAGAAAATATTACATGGTCTATTCAATACCAATATCAAGACTTCTTCATTAGATGCAGAGATTATTACAGAATTAATTTTAAATGGAAATGCCTATGCTATTGTTAAAAAAAAGCGTGAACTTGCTGCAAAAGCAGGTACAATTTTTGAACGATATTTTCCAGAGTGTCCTCCGCCAGCAACACCATACTGTTTTTATCGCTGGCTGCCGATTCTAAACACCAAACCTTCCTTCCATGTGGAAAAAGAATTAGAACAATCCGGCATCAGAGTCTACCACTCAGACCGATTTATTGTCAGAAATCCAACGGATAAACAATTCCTTCGGGTCTCTCTTTCTGATGCAGGTAGTATGAGCAAACTTGAAAAAGGATTGGCCATTTTAAAAGAATATCTGGAAACATAAAAAGAAGTCTTCACAAATAAATCATCTTTGAAATCTCGCTTTCTTAAGATTATCAAAGTTTTTCATCTGTTAACTGCAACAAAGCAAGCGTTATTTTTCTCTTAAAACTTTAAAAGGTGCAACCATCAATGGTTGCACCTCTATACTACCTACTAAATGTCTGTTTAATTTTTCTTGTCAGTTATTGAATAAAATATCCCATTCTACTACCAAGTGTTATTCAATTATCTGGCCCTTTTCTTGAATAAACAAAAAGCTGATATTAACTGGTATTGTTCAATTAAAAATCCTCAACTGTTAGTGATCAAGGATTGTAATCATTCTTGCCCCTTGTGGTAGAGTACCGGCGGTCATGCCGGTGGAAAGAGCTGTGTAAACAGCTCTTTCTTTCAGCTAACGTCACCTTTTTGAAGAAAAAATGGATTACTCTTCTCTTACCTATTTCTGATGAATCACATTATCAGAATACCAATAAAAAGCATAATCAGTCATAACTGAAGAATCACCCAATTGATGCAACATAGCTGAAATATTCCCTCTATGATAGGTCCCATGATTCACAACATGTAAGATCATTTCAGATAGACTTGTTTCTCTTAAACTTGCCCATGGATTGAACATGCTCGAGTTCTCATCTCGCTTCTTCCATCAATTCTTGGATGAGTGTGATGAACAGTTCTTTTTTAGAATTGAAATAGCGGTAAATTAGTCCTTCGCTAATACTGGCTTCCTTAGCAATCAAGCTCGTTTGTACCCTCGGCGGGCAAACACTTTAAGCGCTGCTTGCTTTATCTCCTCCCTGCGTTCGTCACGGATTTGATCAAGCTGCTGTTTGTTTAATGGAGACAATCGTTCCAACCTCCGGATCTTTGAAAAATGTTATATTCATTGTGCGATCAAACTGATGAAGTTATTGCTTCTACAATGAGGAGATAGACACGGGTGCCAATGGACGTACTCTCTTTATCAACTCCTCAAGGAACTGATCGGCACGGGCAAAACACGCAAGATGTCCAGCGTTCTTGATTAGAACAAATTCCTTGTGGGGAGCTTCAATCTCATCGTAATATGCTTTAGCCAGTTCAGTCGGCGTTAAAATGTCTGTATCTCCTTGAAAGATAAAGATTGGAACCTCAAACCGCATCCCGAGTTTTTTTATGTCAAAGGTCATTAATTCATCAAACAGCTGGTCAAGGGAAAAACTCATACCTTTAAAGATATCCATCATATCATTAATTTTGTGTTCCGGAGAAGAGAGCATAGAGGGCAAAAACAGGTCTGTAATCATATTGGGAACATCCTTAATAGCTTTAACGATCAATCGATTTCTCATGTCAAAGTCTTTACGACTCCAATGGGATTGATCCGATCCCATTTTCTCAACCAACTGCACACCCTTTGTATTACCTGCTGTACGAAGAGCGTTGACTGTTAATTTGTATAAAAGATTTTGCTTTTGTGGATCTGAGGCATTCTGATCTGTGCCGACATAAGCATAAAAAAGGTCTGGCCGAAGCTTTGCCATCATGATACCAATCAGGCTGCCAACAGAGCTTCCAATGAGAATTACTTTTTGATGGCCGAGTTTATCGCGCAAGTATTCTGCTACCTCTATCCCATCCTGCGCGAGGCTGTCGAAAGTGATGGTTCCGCTGCCGTCTTTACCGTTCTTACCGAAAGTCTTTCCTGCTCCACGCTGATCCCACTGAACGACAATGAAGTGCTTCTCCCATGAACGCAACAACGGACTGAAGATGGAATAGGTCGAAGCCGGACCGCCATGAATCAATAACAAAACGGGGTTGTTCCGATTCTCGCCGCGAATCGTGATCCACTGATCGATGCCGCTAATTTTAACGTAACATCCTTCAACGATGCTGTTCGCTGTACTGATCTGAAGTTCCTTGGCCTTCTTATCCTGATTACGCTTTCGCAGAACGATTTCCCGCAGGATATTGGTTTTACTCATTTGAACATGCCCTCTTTCCTTTTTAATGAGGTATTTTCTGGCAGCTGTCAATAATAAATTTTCATCATAATACCAGAGAAGATTTCTTTATAGATTCTTCACAACAGAAAATGTAATAAAATATCGTTCTTGAATGGTGGTTCAATAATCCTTACTCTATTAAATGGCCCTTAAAATGAAATTAGACGCATTTCTTATTAAAGAAATGCGCCCGATTGTGGAAGATCATTGCCTAAATATTATTCAATGTACATCCTAGCTTTCATATCTTTTATGCCATAAGGTGGAAAATAAGAAATTGAAACCCATAAGCTCCTAAAGAGCTAATGCTACCCACTAAAACAACAATCAACAATAAGACTTTTGTTCAGATTGTTGTTTCGCATGGAGCAAATTAAGAAAGGCAAACATTAAACTAATTAAGAAGAAGACAATCCATAGCTTATTTAATGTAAAGGAGTCAAAGTTGATAAGATAAACTGCTATGTAAAAAATATTAATTAAAAACATTATGATTAATATAGATTTCCTCAAAAACACATCACCCCTATATCCCCAATTAACCCAAATTATACCATAGTATGTGTTTCTGATTGAACAATTTGATAACTCTATTTTAAGCACTTAACAACAAGAAAGAGCACAATTCTTGTTCTGGAATTGCGCCCTTTAATGGGATTACTAAATTCTGACCTCTCTCATAAAATCACCTTTCCACTGGTCATAAAAATCTACTCTTACAGTAATCTTAAACATGACTCTCTCCACTTCTTTCTAAAAATAAACATAAAAGGAGCAACAAGCAGTAATTTGAGGTGAAAGATGATGCTGATATTGTATTCCATAAAAAAAATTGTTAATATAAAAATACAATTATGAGAGGACTGATGGATGGATAATGATTAACTAATCTATATATTTATTTGAAATGAATAACTTCAAACTACAAAATATAGGGTTAGTCTATCCATTTTTATAAATCAGTTTACACTTTATTTGTCATGATTCCAATGGCAAAAAAGAACTTATTTAGAATAAGTGAAAGACTAATCCTTCCAATTACAAATTGGGAGGATTTTTTATTCTCTCATAGATAAGATTGATGTTTTTTTATCTGTAACTTTAATAAAATAAATAAAGGAGAGAGAGAAATGAGCAATTCAGACACTATTGTTACGCATGTAATACTCCGTATAAGTCGTTAATATCCATCAAACTTATACGGAGAAATTTAGAATAGATGGATGTGCCGACTTTGTATAAAAAGTAAAAAGTGTTGATATACAAAGGAGGAATTATAATGTCAATGATACAAGTTCAAGACTTAACTTTTTCTTATCCAGGTAGTTTTGACAATATTTTTGAAGGTGTAAACTTTCAAATAGATAGCGATTGGAAACTTGGATTTATCGGTAGAAATGGACGAGGTAAAACAACATTCTTTAATTTATTATTAGGGAATTATGAGTATAGTGGGAAAATCGTTTCTTCGGTAGAATTTAATTATTTTCCTTATCCAGTTTCGGATAAAAACAAGTATACTCATGAAATCTTTGAAGAAATTTGCCCGCAAGCAGAAGATTGGGAATTTCTTCGTGAAATATCCTATCTAAATGTTGATGCCGAGGTCATGTACCGACCATTTAAAACATTATCAAATGGGGAGCAAACAAAGGTGTTGCTTGCTGCACTTTTTTTGAATGAGGGTCAATTTCTATTAATTGATGAGCCAACCAATCATCTAGACACTGATGCACGAAAGATGGTCTCTGATTATCTAAGGAAGAAAAAAGGATTTATTTTAATTTCACATGACAGAATTTTTTTAGATGGATGCGTTGACCATATCTTATCTATAAATAGAGCAAATATTGAAGTTCAAAGTGGTAACTATTCTTCTTGGAAGTTAAATTTTGATAGACAGCAGGAACACGAAGAGGCAACAAATCAGCGTCTACAAAAAGACATAGGGAGATTAAAACAGTCTTCAAAGCGTTCAGCAGATTGGTCTAATCAAGTGGAAGCTTCCAAAAATGGGACAACGAATTCGGGTTCTAAGTTGGACAAGGGTTTTGTAGGACATAAAGCGGCAAAGATGATGAAGAGAGCAAAGAACCTTGAATCAAGGCAACAAAAAGCTATTGAGGAAAAGTCAAAACTGCTAAAAAATGTGGAAAAAACCGAGTCATTAAAATTAGAACCATTAGAATTTCAGTCAAATGAATTGATTGTTTTGGCTGATGTGTCTGTTAAGTACGATGACCATGTAGTGAATAAGCCAATTAGCTTTAAAGTTGAACAAGGTGACCGAATTGTACTTGATGGAAAGAATGGAAGCGGAAAAAGTAGTATCCTAAAACTAATTCTAGGAAATCCCATACAGCATACAGGTACAATGAATTTAGGTTCAGGCCTCATTATTTCCTATGTCCAACAAGATACTTCTCATTTGAAGGGACTGTTATCGGACTTTATTGAAATGCATGAGATTGATGAAACGTTATTTAAATCCATCCTACGTAAGATGGATTTTGACCGAATTCAATTTGAGAAAGATATATCTCATTATTCTGGTGGACAAAAGAAAAAGCTGCTTATAGCCAAAAGTTTATGTAAAAAAGCTCATTTATATATTTGGGATGAACCGTTAAATTTTATTGATATTTATTCGCGCATGCAGATTGAAGAGCTTATTCAAAGATTTAATCCCACAATGGTTATTGTTGAGCATGATCAGGCATTTCAACAAACAGTTGCAACAAAAACTATATCTATGTAGTTAAATATGAAAAATGAAGATATAATCAGTAAATCAGGTAATTAAACTATATGGTGCTTTAGTTGAAGAACGTAGCTAAAATGATCAAACTTTTTTATGAAAACTAAACATAAATCTGTTAGAGAAGAATCTATTTTGATCAATCTTTTTTCAAAATGGATTCTTTTTTTTATCGTAAAATACTGGTTTATGAGGTGTTTTTGAACAAACTTTATTTTAAAGCAACAGCCACAATGTCTAATTCCTGCCCGAGATTAGAAAAAGAAGCTCTTTCTTAAGGTTTATTGACCGCACCAACAGAAATCACTTCATCATAAACTGCAGGAAAGCCAACATTGGCATTCTCATTGCCGGAAACAGCTACAACGAGAATTTCTATTATTAAAAATGAATTTAAATACTCTTTTTCTTGACAAGAAAAGGTTTCTCCTTATTGAAGTAACCTCGCCGTTAGATTAAGTAAAAATATTCATAAAGTATCATATTACATAAACCACCAAGTGTTATTCAAGAATTTGGCCCGATGGTTGACAAGAAAAATCCTGCTTTTCAAGCAGGATTTTGATCAATCTTTTTTACATCTTTTTTATAAACGGTACGACTTTCTAATAAACAGTAAAACTTTGTTTCAAACCAACAATTCCGTGCTTGACTTTTTATTTTTGTACATTTATAAACAGTTTCCAACTATTTTACGGTTTCTAACTTTATTTAACTTTTCCAACTTTATTTTATCTATTCAATAAAAGGAATCGAATGAATTTTACTTAACTTTTTCCTTATCATAGATATCTTCCTGCCATAACTGATAAAAATATAGAATGACGGCTAATATTGTCATTGTCAAAAGGTTGTTGAGTGGAGAGAAACTACCAGATTCTCTTATCTCTAGCTTGTTTAACATTTTAGTAAGACCCATCCCGTAAAAGAGATCGATTATTAAATTAACAATAATATATATCCAAAATTTACGAAATGTAAAATAAAATATCCATATTGTACCGACCAAGAATATGCCATATACAGTAAATAACGGTGCTATTTTGTCCCAGCTTAAAAGAGTCTCTTTAAATTTCCACCAGTTATATGACCAAGCCATTTGTGCTAATATTGTGTTGAGCACTGTAGCAAATAGAGCAACAGGCATATATCTTCGAATTGCTGAACGGTCTAAAAAGATCAAAGAAATCCAAGGAATAATAAATATAGACCAACTAACCACTTTAACCATTTTATAAGTCCTTTCATTATTAACTTTATATATAACTTGTCCTGTATTGGTAAATAAAATGTATTTTCTTCAACTCCTGCCCTGTTAGTTGAAAACGAAATATGCTTAAAAGCTGCCTCATTTCTTCATAATCCAGTAGAATTAGTCTCATTAAAAAAGGTAAAATAGAAAGTACCAGCACGACTTTTTAGAAGGTAGTTATTATTTATTAAAGCTAACAATTTCAAACAATCATATTGGAATAAATCCGTTAATGAGGTGTATTTTAATTGAAAGTCATTGAAACTGATAGGTTGATACTTCGTTGGTTATCAACTGATGATGCAGCGTTTATTCTCGAACTTTTGAATGATCCTTCTTGGTTACGTTTCATAGGGGATAAAGGTGTGAGAACTCTAGAAAATGCTAGAAACTATATTTTAACAGGACCAATGGACATGTACTCCAAACTGGGCTTTGGTCTTTATTTGGCAGAACTAAAGGATGGAAGGATTCCAATTGGAATTTGCGGATTGATAAAAAGAGACTCTTTAGAAGATGTCGATATTGGATTTGCTTTTTTATCGAGATTCCAGTCTAAAGGTTATGCCTATGAGGCAGCCTCTGCTACGATGGCGTATGGAATCGAGCAACTGGGTCTCAATCGGATTCTAGGAATAACCTCTAAGGACAATTATGATTCATCCAGGCTTCTTGAAAAAATCGGAATGACATTTGAACGTATCGTTATACTTCCTCATGAAACGGAAGAGCTTAAATTGTTTTCATCTACATTTTAGGCTCTGTTAAACAACCGTATTGTTTTAAGTTAAAATAATAGCTTGGCGATTTGAACAGCACCCGTTGAATACGTCCTTTATGTCGTAATAGGCTCCAACTAAGTAACAAATTCAAAAAAAAGAGGGCTGAAATTCAGTCCTCTTTTGAAACAGTATATGAACTTTTTTAAGAAAATTAAACCCACGGAGATCTTTTCTTATATAAATCGGCTTATTAAGATCAATGCCCCCACTACCCAACAATAAATGGCAAATGGCATCATCGCATTAATTTCTTTTGTCTTAAACCATTTCATCAGAATCCAAACACTTATATAGGCGAACACCCCAGCAAGTACACCACCAAAGAGGGACATTGGAAGCAATCCATGTGTTCCGCTCTTTGCCAACTTCGGAACTTCCAAGATACTTGCACCTAAAATGATTGGAGTAGCTAATAACATTGACATTTTTGCTGATGCCTCATGCTTTAGTCCCATCCAAAATCCGGCTGTCATGCTGGAGCCTGAGCGAGAGAATCCAGGTATTAATGCTAATGATTGAAATAAACCAATTACAACCGCTTGTCCATAGCTAAGGTCCTTGATTTCTTTTGTTCCACGAGATTGCATTTTTTCTCCAAAGTAGAGAAAAAATCCGTTTACGATTAAAAAGATCGATGCGCTTGTTACGCTACTGAATATCATTGTTAATTTTTTTTCAAAAATAACACCGATAAGAGCTGCTGGCAATGTTGCTACAATTAACAGAAGTAAAACCTTCCTATTCATTTTAGCATCACCACTAAAAATAGAGCGAATTAGATCAATCCAATCTCTCCAAAAGAACACCAACAGTGCTACGGCAGTTCCTAAATGAAGCATAACTACATATGGCAGAAAATGCTCTTTTAAAAACACCGGACTCAAGTTCCAATGAAATACATACGGTGTTAGTACGCCATGTGCAACACTGCTAATAGGGAAAAGCTCTGTTATACCTTGAATAATAGCAAACACAATTGTTTTAATAATATCCACAGTTGATACCAGCCTTCTTTGTAATTTTGTAACTACTTCATTATAGCAATTTGTGATAAATAATAAAGAATACGAGGGATATTATTAACACTAACTTTACAATTGATATGGAGTATGACAATGGAATAAAACAATATTCGCCTACTGCGCAATAAACATTACTTGTTCAACTCCCGTTGGCTGAATAAGAAAAAAAGCTACTTATTTCGGCAGCATGTTCTTTTAGCAGAACATCTATTTACTTAATGTTATAGGATTGTTCCAAATGAAGTAAAGATTGTTCGACTTTATAAAGACCCTTATAGTCTTGATTAGCTATTGCAGTTTTAGTATCAATTAAATCTTTTTGTAAAGAGTCTATTATTTCTTTTGAAGCATTTAACTTTTTAGCAAGATTGACTGCACCATCTTCATACAATACAACTGTATCAAGATTCCCTTTATTTTTAGTAAAATCTATTGTTTTTACTTTCCCTTTTTTCAAAACTCCATTTAAGAAGATATGAGTATTATGAATTGCTTGACCCAAAGTGCCATTTCCAGTAATTGGTTCCCCCTTAATGTTTTGCACAACAGGAGAAACTGATTTGTTAACAGATTCTTTGGACACCTGATCGTGAACTTTAATCCAAGTTAATCCTCCAACGATTGCTAAGATTAAGATTCCAATAGAAATTTTTTCCATACTTACCTCCTATTTTAAATCTCTTTAGACTATTATCCACTTACATAGAACAAATTTAGTAAATATAGAATTCCTTGATGCTTGCCACACGATTAACAAAAATAGTATGCCATTTATGATATAATTATTTTATCATAATTTTCCATTTATTTAATGATTTATAATCGCTAATTTATTAAAGAATGTAAGTCAGCTGAAAGGATAACCATTGAAGATGTAGTAAAAGATATTATCGAAAAAGAGAAAAATTAAACATTAAATGAAAGGCATTCTTTCCAGGAATGTCTTTTTTTGTGCTATCAGACCTTTTAATAAACTAACTCTTCTTAAGCACCTGCCCGTTGCTTGAAGAATAAAAAAGCATTACCGTTGTTCCAGTAATGCACCCTTAACTTAACTTTTTTCAATCTTACAAATCCACTTATAATAATTCAGTAAAATAACTAACAAAACAGGGTCAGCAATAATAGAATACTCCAATTTCCACCACCCATAATGGAAGTACCCCCAAGGTTTTGGAAGTAATGCTATTACTTCATAGATCAGCATAAATCCTATCCAATAAATATAATAAAGAATTCTTTGTAATAATGGAGAGTTAAAAGGATACCAGTTCAAAAACATCATATTTACAGGTGGTAAAAGCATTGTAAGGGTAGGTAAAGCTTCCCAATCAACAGCTTGTGTAAAGTACCAATAACCGTGGTATTTTTGGTCAATAAATAAATCAGCAAAAATCTGTAAAGAAACGGTGAACGACCAAATATGAATAATCTGATTTTTAGTAAGTCGCTTGTTAGTTATAAAAGCTATTAAATTAAAAAGAATAACAGCAATAATAAGTCCAATCATAAAAAATGTCCTTTTTTAACTTATTTTCTCTTATCATTGTTCAATTATTCTGCTTACGATAGCACAATAAATAAAGTAGGGAAACCTCTTTCGAGGATTCCCCCTTTAAGGACAATCCTTCACAAATTTTTTTCTATTTATTAATTAATTCAGTACCATAATCCTCCTGCTTGATTGCAAGATCACACTTCTTAATAAACGCTTTTAATTCGTGTTCCATAATAGCCTCCATAGTAAATTTTCACTTTATTAATACGTGTTAAAAAACTCCGTTAAGACAAAAAGTTCAATAAAATAAGTCTGTTGACTTAACTAAAGTCAATGAAAGGTCTTAATCCAGCTATTACAATGAAATAAAAAACAAAGGAGATTATTTTATGACTAATGTTGGATATAACCGAACATCCGAGCGAAAATATGCATTATCTGCTGGCACAGCACTTATGGTCATGACCCTTGCTGCATTGTTTTCCTATGGACTTGTTCTTGGAAGGCTTGTAGTTGAAGGAGATGCCAGCGCCACATTTCATAACATCAAGTCATCAATTGCACTTTTTAATGCCGGGATTATGGGTTGGCTTATCATCCTAATATGTGACATTGTGGTCGCATGGAGTTTCTATATATTCCTGAAGCCACTAAATAAACTAAATGATGCTCTTACCACTAATCATGTTTTATTGCCAAGATACGTTTTCTCAAAATTCCATAAAATATTCTGTAGTTAAATTCCGAACCATTTTCCTCTACCATCATTTCTAGGGCGGTTAGTAATAGAATTAAAATTTCTATATTTGTATGTTCTTATTTCAAATTCTTTTTCATAAATTAATGTAGAGTACTCCTTTTAATCCAAAAAAAACCTCCCGCTTTTAACTTGTTGTTGGACATTTTCATTCAATTTGAAGCGTCAATCTGACGCTTTTTTTTGTTTCTTTATAACCCCCTATTTTTCCATTTCAATAACTCTTTGAAGAAATAAATAAGAGGCACGAGAAGGGATTGAGTCTGCAAAGGCAAAACTTATTAAGTTGTCGATCAATGTTTTAGTCTTTGCTGCTAACTTTCGACAATATTTTCGAACAAAAAAAGCACCTACGATTAAGTAGATGCTAAGTTATTAGTGAAGTTGTTCAGAAATATGACTTAATGCTTCTCCTGCTTCGTTAACATGAATGTTTACTGTTGCAAGATCACCAATAGCACAAATTCCTAGCATTTCCCCATTTTCAACAACAGGAATACGTCGAATTTGATGTTCGGACATTATACGAGCACATTCATGTACATCTGTATCAGGCGCGCATGTGATGACATCCCTTGTCATACTATCATGGCAATGAACGGACTTACAATCCTTTTCTTCAGCTACACAATTTATTACAATATCACGATCCGTAATCATACCAACAACTTTTTTACCTTCACACACAGGAACAGACCCGCAGTTAATATCACGCATAATTTTAGCCGCTGCTGTCACAGGTTCATGTGGTGAACACACCTTAACATCTTTTGTCATAATATCGCGTAAAGTAGTCATTTTTTCTTCCTCCTCTTGATTAATTAGCCTTAGTATTTTGCCTTTTTTTTTCGTTATTATTAAAATTCTTTATATACTTGAATAAGAAAAAGTAATCCTCAAATTCGAGGAAATTGATTCAAAAAAAATGGCTAGGAGTTTTCCTCCAAGCCATTTTTGAATTTATATCTATTTTTCATTAAAGCAATCGTTAATTGAAGAAGAAAAAAGGCTTTACACCTCTTTGAATCGAAACACCTTAAAAGCACCAGTTTAATTTTTTTTGCTGCTTAAATTCTTGCACACGTTAACGAAATAACCCGTTTAGCCCTATAAACAACTCATTTTCCATTTAAAAGGCATGGGAAATATTTTTCCATGCCTTTAAACTGCTAATTCTTTAAATGATAAGGTACTGTTGTAATAACAACATCTCGATGCCTCAGTAACCATAGTCGAAGTAATAGAGCGGTTTGATTATGCAATATGTTATGCCACCACTTATGAGGAATAAATTGAGGGATGACAATATGAATTTGTGATTTAAACTGTTCCTTTTCTTCGATCAAATGTATTAATCTTGATAAAGGTTCTAAAACGGAACGATATTTACTCTTCAAGGTAACCAATCTGCAAGGGTTTCCCCATTCTTCCCATTTAGCTTCCATCTTTTTCATTGAGTCATCATCAAAGCCTACGTATAGGGCTAATAAATTTTCCTGACAAATACTGGTTGCAAATGATAATGTGTTTTGGACCACACGATGTACGCCTGAAACAAGAACAATCGTGATAACCCTGTTCGCTTCAGGGCGCATGGTTTTCAGATCAATCTTTAACTCTTTTGCTACGTCACGATAATGATGCTGGATTGCCAATGAAAATAAAATAAGTACTGGTATTACGATTAAAACAATCCACGCACCACTTGTAAATTTCGTAACTGCAAAAATTAGAGCAACAATAGTGGTTATGATTGCGCCAATCGTATTAATCGTTAATTTTGTTTTCCAATGTGGTCCTTTTACACGCTTCCATCGTCTCATTAAACCAAATTGGGCAACTGTAAAGGACATGAAAACACCGATTGCATATAAGGGAATTAAAGCATTTGTATGAGCTTGGAATGCGATAATCAATAAACTGGCTGTAGCTGCAAGCACGATAATTCCATTAGAGTATCCTAAACGATCTCCTCTGTTTGTTAGTCCACGCGGCAAGAATCCATCAGCGGCTACGATGGCAGCTAATTGTGAAAAACCTGTAAACGTTGAATTGGCTGCAAGGATTAGCACGATAAAAGTAAACCAGATGATCAACTGATACATGATCCCATGTCCAAAATAATACTCTGTTAATTGAGATAGCATGGTATTATTAGGATTTGGACTAATGCCTCTAACATATAAATGATAAGCAAATCCTAAAAGGGTTATCGATGTGATAGTCCCTAATGCAATGTATGTTTTAATAGCATTTTTTTGTTGGGGCTTTCTAAAAATAGGAACTGCATTTGAGATTGTTTCGATTCCCGTTAAAGCAGAGCAAGCAGAACTGAATGCTTTTAATATAAGTAAAATGGTTAACCCTTTAGGAACCGACCCAAATGGAGGCGTGCTTGGTTGAACAAAACCATGTTTGACCTCGTTAAAAAGCCCTGTAAAAACTAGTATCATCATACACGCCGCAAATCCGATTGTAGGCCACGCAAAAATTTTCGCTGATTCGGCAATTCCCCTAAGATTCACCATTAATAAGATAAAGACACAAAGAATAGCCAGAACCGTTTCATATGGAGCGACAATTGGGTAAGCCGAAACAATAGCCTCTAATGCTGCAGATACAGAAACGGCTACTGTTAAGATATAATCTACAAGTAATGAACCCGAAGCAATTAAAGATACCCAACGTTGTTTAAAGTTATCCTTTGCAATGGCATATGCCCCGCCCCCATTTGGATAGGCCAAGATGCCCATGATATACGAAATGATGAGGATGAACAATAAAACAACAGTAGAAATCGTAATAGGGATGATATACCACTTTGCTTCATTCCCTAACTTAACGAGTTCTGTTATTCCCGACTCAGGCCCATATGCAACTGATGAATATAGATCAGCAGAAAGGATAGGCAGAGCAATATACCAAATTAATTTATTGTGCTGAGCATGCAATTCTGCCGTTCTCATTGGCCTTCCAATTAATGCACGTTTAACACTGCTAAAATTCGAAATCGAAAACCAAATTCCAACTAAGGCCAATATAGCAAAAAATAGTTCTATAAAATGAGATGGATGAGTCACTTTACAAATTCCTTCCTATAATAAAAATGAAAATCGACTTTAACTAGTATTTGAAAAAACCTGAATAAATATCACAAGCAAACAAATTTGTAAGCATTTTTAAATAATAAATTGTTTACAGAATTGGCTACCTATTATTCCAGGAATTAAATTTATGTTATGTTCTAAATTAACTAGGCTTAAAAACTCCTTAATATCCTCTTCAGTTTCGCAAACTTTTATATGCTCAATCCAAATGGAATACCGCTTTTTTTGTATACAAGTTACAGCCATAGGGAAATCATTGCATGATTTTAAAACATACCATCCTTCGGTTAGTTCCTTCCAAGGCTTTTTCATAATTAAAAGAAAATGCAGTCTCCTCCTTATAGACCAATTTTTTTTATTTTGTTCCGTCCTTATAATTTGATAAATTTGGTCTATCTCATTTTTTTGAGATATCATTGGGGCAGAAAATCCTGCCTTTTGTATAGCACAATGAATTTCGTTCTCATGATCTGCAAACCAATAGCCCAAAATATATCTTCTGCCGTCTACTAATTTCCAAACTGCACCAAAGATTCTGTATTTCATAGTATGAATATCAAGGTATCCACTATTAAGCCCGAAATAAGTAGGTAAAGTGTTGTCTAAATAAACATATGTATGGCTTTTACCTAGGTTAGAGGGTTTACTCATCTTTACTTGTCCTCCAAAAAAACGTTTTGAACGATGGGTTATAATAAATAATTATTTTTTCCATTACGTATTTAATTAATCCGAGTAAACCCAAAAGTTAATTTTTATGTTGTTAGGCTATGATCAACACCCCCATATGCGTCTCGCCTTACAAATTCCCTTTGTAAAATGGGCATAATAAAAAGACCTACTTTTTTTATCAAGCCGCATTTTTGTGAAAAAACAAAAAAAGCCCCCTGATTTAGGCGGTCTCTAGACCTCCTTCGCTTTAGCCGACGAAGTTAGCTGACGGGTAGGATGGCGAAAGAGACTTCATCCCTTCTACTGCTGTAGAATTAACCCCAAAAAGTGGGTCCTCCGTTCCCTTACAGGATTAGGCATTATGAAATTGTTTCCTATGTTCAAGATATTACATTGAAGCAAATAAACTGTAAAGGGCAATTTCGAAAAATATTAGCTGTGTTCAGCAAATCATTTTTTATTTTCAACAAAAATAAAAAGACAACATTGAAGTAGTCATTCATTGTCCTTATTGATGGAACTAAAGATTTACGCTTCTACCTTCATTTTATGTGTCCCAAGTACAACAATTTTTAAGCAGTTTTCTATTTTAAATAGTAACAATCTCTAAGAAAAGAGCCTTCAAAAAAAATGTAAACCGATATGAAAAAGGATCCTAACATTGAGTTTGGATCCTTTTCTTTTGGGACATCCGCTTCCAGCCGCCTCACGCTTTATCGAAACCTACAATCTAATTCTCATCATTTCAAAAACAGTCAGTCGGTGATTAGGCACTGGTATCCCTATGAAATAATAGACTTTACCATTCGCATTGTAGGAGGTTTATCCTTACTAATTGTATTTTAAAAATTTAATTAATTCAAAAAACTTTGTAAAGTGTTTTACAGAATTGAACCGGTTTCTCCGTTAAACTAAGTGTGGGGGTTGAAGACCGGGCATCGAATGAATGAGGTACTGTTTATTCATTTTACTGATTACACCTTTTTCCTGTAGCGAAAGCATTACGTTTGAAACACTTACTCTAGAGGCTCCCACCACTTGAGAAAGCTCTTGATGGGTAAACGGGATGGTGATTAACACTGTTTCTCCAGAACGTTGTCCGTAGGTTTCTGCAAGTTGGACCAAGACAAAGATGACGCGCTCTTCGATGCTGGAAAAACTCATTAATTGGGTCTGTATTAACAGTGCGTTTTGTTTTTGGCTGATTGATTGTAGGACGATTTCAAAAAGGCCGGGTGTTGTGCGGACAATATCTTGAAACAAGGTTTTGGGGATCCGAATAATTTCTAAATCTGTAGAAGCTGCGGCGCAATAAGCGTAGGAACCCATTGACCAAACATTGTCTTCGCCAATGATCGAATTGGACCCTACAACAAATAAATGCCTCTCTTCACCGGAAGGCGATAATAAGTAGGCTCTTACCCGCCCTGAAAGAATCAAATACACATCTGTTAATGGCTGGTGTTGCAGAAATAGACTGGTGCCTTTCGGGTAAAACTTTATCGTTCCATTTTGTTTAAATCGTGCAGGATCCCAGATTCCCTTTTCTACCCATAAATTCATCCTTACGCCCCCTTTTTAACACGATAGCAGAACAAAAACCTATATGATCAGAAAGGAAGTAATAGTATGGTTACCCCTTTTAAAAAACAACGAGAGTTATTTCCAACACTATCAAACACCATCCATTTGTCCAGCTGCTCACAAAGTGCAATCAGTTTACCCGTTAAAGACGCCATCAGTTCGTATCTTCAAAGCTGGACTGAAAACGGAATGGATTGGAATGGCTGGATGGATGAGGTTCAACACGCAAAAAACGAGTTTGCTAGATTAATTAATGCAGCTCCTGAAGAAATTGCCGTTTTATCGAGTGTGTCTGATGCCGCTTCTGCTTTTGCGGGTGCTCTTTCTTTTTCAACTGAACGAAATAAAGTAGTCACCACTGATATCGATTTTCCATGCGTAGGCCATGTATGGCTTTCACATAAAAGAAGAAATGCCCAGGTAAACTTCATACCTCCGGAGGAAGATCACTCGATTTCATTCCAAGCATATGAACAAGCGATTGATTCAAAAACACTTGTTACCTCGATTCCTCATGTTTCTTATTATAACGGCTATAAACAAGATTTGAAATTGCTTTCCCAATTAGCTCATAGCCATGGATCCTATCTATTTGTTGATGCCTATCAATCGGCAGGAAGTGTATCAATCGATGTGAAGGATAGTGATGTAGACGTACTGGTAGCAGGGGCGCAAAAATTTTTGCTGGGGGTTCCCGGGATTGCGTTCATGTATGTAAAAAAGGAGCTGGCCAATCAATTGGAGCCACTTACAACGGGATGGTTTGGAAGACAAAATCCATTTGCTTTTACCAATCAAATTTTGGATTATGCGGATGTAACCAGAAGATTTGATACGGGTACTCCACCGATGATCAATGCCTATGCAGCCCGTGCAGGAATCTCACTTCTAAATCAGATCGGAATAAAACCGATTGAGGAATACTTAAATCATTTATCAGGTGTATGCATCGAAACGGCCCAAAAACATCAATTAGAAATTGCCAGTCCGTTGGATATCGAAAGAAAAGGAAGTAATACAGCGATACGGGTTAAACATGCATCCTATTTAGAACAGCATCTGAAATCACAGCGGATCATTGTGGCAGCCCGAAACGATGTCCTAAGAATTGCCCCGCATTTTTATAACACAGAGGATGAAATTGTCAAAACTGTCGAGGCGATCGCCCATGCTCTTATCACAAAGTAAAAAAATACTCGCCATTCTAGCCGGCACATTGCTTGTCGCCTGCGCTTATTATGCTTTTCAAAAACCGAATGGGATCACAGCCCCCGGATTAGGTGGAATAGCAGTTATTCTGGCGAATTTCCTTCATTCGCCCTTAGGTCTTATTTATTTCATCCTTAATATTCCATTATTTTTAATGGGCTACCGTTCCATCGGGTCGACCTTTGCTTTTCTTAGCCTGATTGGGATGGGCTCCCTTTCCTTCTTTTTAGCCGTTTTATCCCACCTCCCGATTCTCCCCTCTCCCATAATCGGCTGTATTTTGGGTGGTTTGCTCTCCGGGATTGGGATTGGGATCGTTATTCATGTTGGCGCCACAACCGGAGGCTTGGATATCGCAAGTGTCGTCATTGCAAAGCGGTATCCCTTTTTCACCATTGGAAAAACGATGATGGCTGTAAACGGCTGTGTACTGATTTTGACTTTTCTGGCAGCCGGATTAACCCATACCATTCTTACCTTTTTAAGCATCATTATTGCTGGAAAATGCGTGGATTTAACCCTATCGTTATTTCAACACGCTAAAAAAAAGGAGGCTAGTTTATGAAAGATCATATTATTAAGCAAGAAGAAGGGTTAAAACGTGCGCTAACAGATCGGCAACTGACGATGATTGCAATCGGCGGTGCCATTGGGACCGGATTATTTATGGGAAGTGGAATCGCCATTAGCTATGCAGGTCCCGGGGTATTGATCAGCTATGTCATTACTGCCTGTATTGCCGTTATAATGATGTTCAGTTTATCTGAAATGGCGGTTGTTCACCCTACTGCGGGTTCGTTTGGAACCTACGCTGAAATGTATCTGAATTCTTGGGTTGGTTATGTAGTTCGTTACACCTATTGGGCGGCCCAGGTTATTGCCATCGGTAGTGAAGCCGTTGCCGTCGGTATTTACATGCAGTATTGGTTTCCGGCTATTCCCGTATGGATTTGGGCTCTTGGATTTGGTGCGATTATTATTTACGTCAATAGCCGTTCTGTCGGAAACTTCGGGACAATTGAATATTGGTTTGCGATGATTAAAGTAGTAGCCATCGTCTTATTTATTATTTTCGGAATCTCCGTTGTGTTGGGGATCGGGCATTCCCATGCCATTGGTTTTAACCATTATACAGACAATCATGGATTCTTTCCAAATGGATTTAAAGGAGTTTGGATGGGCGTACTAATGGCGATCTTCTCTTTTTACGGTGTAGAAATCATCGCTGTAACGGCCGGTGAATCGAAAAATCCACAGAAAGCCGTACCAAAAGCAATGAGAACGATGATTATCCGCCTATTTCTCTTCTATATCCTATCACTGGCCATCATTCTTGCGATCATCCCCTGGGCAAATGCAGGTGCACATGTAGTCGCACAAAGCCCGTTTGTAAAAGTGTTTGAAAGCTCCGGTATCAGATATGCTGCAGGAATCATGAATTTTGTTGTCCTAACAGCTGCATTATCCAGCATGAACACGAACCTTTATCTCACCTCACGGATGCTGTTCTCACTATCCAGAGGCAACTATGCACCAAAATCCTTAGGCAACTTAAGTAAGAACGGAACACCGATAAATGCACTTTTGGCTTCTAGCGGTGGAGTTTTAATCGCAAGCCTTGTTTCCTATTTTAGTCCGATGGCTTTTAACTACTTATTCGGAGTAGCCTTATTTGGAGGAATCCTTGTTTGGATTATCATCCTCGCAAGTCACTTAAATTTCAGAAAAAGTGTTCATCTATACCATCCCGGACCGCTACCTATTAAGGCACCACTGTTTCCAGTCTTACAGTGGATTGGTATTATTCTATTAAGTGCCATTCTGATTACAATGGCCTTCTCCCCGGATTTCCGTGTAGCGTGGATTGTTGGTGTACCGTTTATCCTTATTATTAGCCTATCGTTCTTCTTACGTCGGAAATCTCTGCCGATGGAAATAGACAGTCAGTTGAAATCTTAATCGTATGAAGAAATCAATAAACCTATAAAACAAGCAGGCCCTAGTGAATGCACTTCACTAGGGCTTTTGTCGTTTTTAGCATTGGCGCCGAATCGTATTCAACAGGATTACTTGCACATGTTACTTCCACAATATCCCTTTTAAAAGATTCTATTCTATATACTTCTTATCATTTAGTTTTAATAAACTTTTAAAATCCAGTTCTGCAATTAGTACACTTATTAATAAGAGTGTCGCACCTAAGTAACCTTTATTTGTAAGAGTTTCACCTGTGAAAAAGAAAGCAAAAACGGCTGAAAAAACAGGTTCTAATGAAAAAATAAGACCTGTATGTGTAGGACTGGTATATTGCTGTGCAATTATTTGAACAATGAAAGCGATTGCCGTACAAAATATACTTAATGCTAAGATTGAAAACCATGATTCAGAATTGTTAGGAAGTTTTGGTGTTTCCATAAAAATGGAGAAAATAATACTAAAGAGTCCAACAAAACCAAGTTGTAAAACTCCAAGGGAAATGGAATTGACATGCTTAGCCATTGTTCCAGTAACCATGATATGAACTGCATAAAATAAAGCACAAAGAATACAAAACAGATCACCATAGCCTGTCTTTAATTCGTTATTTAATGTTAATAGACCTATTCCTACTATGGCTAGAACAATTCCAAACACAACTTTTTTTTCAGGCTTTTGTTTTAAAAATATTGATGATAATACGGGAATAAATATGACTGTGAGACTAAATAAGAAACCAGCATTCGAAACTGATGTATACTTTGTACCGAAAGTCGCAAAAACATAAACGATAAACAAAATAGAAGCTAATATAAATGCATATTTAACAGTTTTAAAATCAGTCTTAATTAAGTGCTTGTAAAATACGATCCCTGATAAAAGAAAAGCAATAATGAAACGTAATGAGATTAAATTATATTCTTGCATGTAATTGAGACCAATTTTTGTAAGCAAGATAGATGAACCCCAAAAAAATGTAATCATTAGTAGCATTAAATCAGCTCTTAGTTGTATTTTCATCTCTGTTCCCTCGTTAATCTTTACCTTTAAAATATTTTTTAATTTTTCTTGTGTACTATACACATAAGATAAGCAACTCTTGTGGCGCACTGACATTAACTGTCGTCCTATTTCAGGCGCATTTATCCTCTCTATTATTTCGGATATTGACAACTATTACAAGATATATAATTTCGGATAAAGTTAGTCTATGAGTCTAAACCAGTGACGTATGCCGCACTATATTAATTTGACCTCTTTCCGTACCATAAACATTGTTAATACTTCTCTTCTTACCATTTAAAAACCTAACCGTCTACTTTTTTAAAATAACGATAAATCTTTTCTAGTTTTTTAGTTTGTTTTCCCTTTGGATTTTCCATATTACCAAATTCAAAAAACTTCACGTTTTTGATTCCTACAAAATTAAATAAGGCTTTTTTCATTAATATTTTATGCGAATTATTTAACCAGAGAAGTGGATAATTTGTAGGTCCTTTCATGGTGGACACACATACAACTGACTTTCCTTTCAATAGACCCTCCGGTAGAAGTCCCTTCTTATCCTTGTAGGCAAAATTTGCTGCAAATAATTGATCAATGTATCCCATCAGCATTGCAGGAGGCCTTCCCCACCAGATTGGATAAACAAAGACAATCTTGTCAGCCCAAGTTAGTTGCTTTCTATATTTTTCAAGATGAGGATCACGATACATATCGCGCCTTTGTTTGTGCTCATTAAACACCAGGAGTGGATTAAATCCCTCTTCATACAAATCTAAGACCTGTAACTCCTTTATATTAGGATTTTCATTACTTCCATTAATGACCTTTTGTAAAAATTCATAACATAAACTTTTGTGATTAGGATGTGTGTAAATAACAAGGATTTTCATAACGCACCCCTTTTACTTATCATTTGATAACAAAAGAATAGCACCATCTGCTTTTTATTGTCAAATGATAATTGTATTTTGAAAATAATTTTGTTATCTTCTCAGTACGAGGTGAGAAATATGGACAAAAAAGCTCTTTTTTTTAAATGTGTGTCTTTTACAGCTTCGGTTCATCAGGTGACACACGAATTAACACAAAACGCCAAATCTGATTCCATCACGCAAGTTCAATATAAAATTCTTGAGTATATAACCGTTAGTCAACCTGTTACCCTTAGTGATATAAGTGAGTGTCTGCATATATCAATGCCAAATACTAGCCGTGAGTTGAAAAAATTAAGTGAAAAAAATTTAATTGAAAAAATAGGCGATACCGAAGATCGACGAAAACAATACATTCGTCTCTCTAAAGAAGGAGAAACCATGATGAACGCAGCCTTTGCATCTATAGAGTCTCGTTTCTTAAATCGAATAAACAATGCTTCGAAAGAGGATTTAGTGGATATTGACCGCGCCCTAGATATTCTTCAGACAAAACTATTTTATTAAGAGCTGTTTTCGCAAGAATAGGCTAAACACACGTATTTATCTATGCTATAGCGCTCTTTTCCTTAACGAACTATTCCAAATTAGTAACTGCTCTTGGGAAAAATGTTAAAACGAATCTTACTTTTGATCAGATAATGGACATTCAGTTAACTTAAATAAAAATAAGGCCCTATCGGCATTACTGTAGGACCTGTTACCCTCTACTGCATCTCTTTTTAATTTTCCATACGAGTAGTGAACAGTTCTCCACATGTTGGGATTACTGATACAAATAAACTCTATAGCACTTTGCTTAAGAAAGCTTTGGTCCGTTCGTGCTGCGGGTTGCCGAACAATGCATTCGGTTCATTTTCTTCGACAATATAACCGCGCCGTCCATAAAGATTACCCGGTCCCCCACTTCCCTGGCAAAGCCCATTTCATGAGTCACAACTACCATGGTCATACCTTCTTTAGCCAGCTGTTTCATTACCTCTAAAACATCGCCTACCATTTCAGGATCAAGTGCGGAAGTCGGCTCGTCAAATAACATAATTTTTGGATTCATTGCAAGTGCCCTCGCAATCGCAACCCGCTGTTTTTGACCCCCGGATAGTTCGTCCGGATAACTATTTGCTTTTTCCTTTAGTCCCACTTTATCAAGCAGTTCCAGCGCTATTTTTTCCGCTTCTGATTTCTCCGTACCGCGAATTTTTATTGGTCCTAGAGTAATGTTCTCTAAAACGGTTTTATGAGGAATTTTAGTATATTCATTCATTTTGATATAAAAATTTTAAATATCTAAATATTTAAAATACTAAAATAGTTAAAGATACCCCTAGAGATCATTCGAAAAAGTTTGTAAATCATTTTCGCAAAAAAGGATCTTGTTATACTAAAATAGCATTAACATTCAATAAACATAAATAACTATTAGTAGTTTAAAAGAACTGTATTCTCTTAAAAATACTTGATTCCAATTTGGATATTTTCTATTTTGATGGTTCGGTTTGACTATTCTCATAAGCGAAAATCTCTCCTTTTTAAATAGGTAATTTGTCCAACATATTCAATTTTCGACTATTTATGACAAATACGGACAGAAACCTATATAGACTGACGAATATTACATATGGGGATATATTTGTTATGGCCTATATTTAGTAAAAAATGGATTTAAGTGAAAACCATAACATATACCCATCAATAAATGAACGTATTACTTTACACCATAATGGGGGAGCAGGAGAATTGGTTATTACTACGAAAGAAATTTTTGCAAATGGAGAATTAGCACTAAGAAGGAAAGAAACTCACGGTAAAAGCAAGCAAACAAAAAGTGTCCCGGTTTTCACTACAAGGATGGAAAAACGCGACTATTATAACGAAAATTATTTCACTATTCGAAATGTATTAGATATTAAAGGATTCCTAAAAGATATTCGTGATAATTGGGATACATATGTTTCACAGGTTCACAAGTGGATTCAAATAAATCCAGTAAAAAAACTTGTCGTGACTGGCATTTTTACCATAGTTCTTGGCTTTTTAGGAAGCAGTGCGAATGCAGAATCATTTATTCAAGAATATACGTACCAGGTTAAAAGTGGTGAAACAATTGAACATATCGCTGCGGAACATGGTGTTACAGCACAAGAAATATTAGATGCCAACGGGATATCTTCCATTAACGGTAAAAAAATCCTTTTACCAAAAGTAAACGACAGAACGGTTACCGCCACAATACTAAATATTCGGTCTCAACCAAACACTGAAAGTAGTATTATTGGAAAAGTTAAAAAAGGCGATGTTGTTAAAGTTGCATACGTAGAAAACGGATGGGCCGGCATTCTGATTAATGGAAGAGTTTGTTTTGTAAGTGATACATATTTAACAAATAACGAACCACTTAAAACACAAAATGGGGCAGTTAAAGACAACAGCACAAACACAAGTTCATCTGTGTATGTGATTAAGAAGGGTGATACGTTTACAAAAATCGGTAAAGCACTAGGTATCCCTGTCGCTTCCATTCAAGACCTAAATCCAACAGTAGACTCTTTCAAGTTGAAAATAGGACAACAAATCAAAATCCCTGCCATGACTGCAGCTGATACAAATGACATAAAAGTAACAGCTCAAATAGGAGGGGTAGACCCTCATGGAACTTTTCGTTTTATCACGTCTGATGGTAAAACGTATGCTGCAAAAGCATCTGGCAACATGTTAAATGAATTATTTGAACTAGAAGGAAAAAAAGTAACACTAACCCTTCAAGGAAAAAGGGGTCAACAAATGACCTTAATTTCTCTCACATAAATTTTATCAATCGAACGAGTAGCCTCCATGTGGGGCTTTTTGTTTGTTCAAGTAATAGTATCATTCTTCCTCATTAATCGATAAAAAATCTATCAAACTATGGAAATTCAGCATGATTAATCCTTTTTCTACATATTTTTCATTTTTTGGGTGTGTTGCAAAAAAAGAAATGCTAAAATTAGGATTAATATACTAGTTAATAGTGTTCATTATTAATAGATTATTAAGGAGATAGTGATGAAAAAAGTAATTCTACCTACGATTTGTTTTGCTGTTTTATCAACAACTGCCTTTGAAAAAGCTGTTTTTGCTGAAAATCCCAAGTCACTAACTACTATCGTTAGTAATCACTCAGCTTTAAAGACGACAATCCGATATGTCAATGTCTCTACTGGTTCCAGCTTAAATTTACGTAAAAGTGTTTCTACTAATTCATCCATTGTGGCTAAGCTGGCGAAAGGCGCTCCCGTTACGGTTTACTCTGAAGCCAACGGTTGGGCAAAAATTAAGGCTAACGGATTGGATGGGTTTGTTAGTTCTCAGTTTTTATCTGCTTCGAAACCTAGTGTTACCAGTTCCCCGTCCGCAACGACTAACACGGCACCCACTGCTAAGCCTACGGCTGCACCTGTGACGACCAAATATGTAAATGTATCTGCCGGATCTAGCCTGAATATGCGCAAGAATGCTTCATCCAATGCATCCATCATCATCAAACTAAGTAGAGGAATTCCAGTTACGGTATATTCTGAGGAAAAAGGCTGGGCGAGAATTAAGGTATACGGCCAGGAAGGATTCGTTAGCTCTCAGTATATTACGAAAACGATTCCTAGCTCTGTTTCTTCATCAAATGGCCAGCCTAAGGAGACACCAAGCGTGATCAAATTTGTAAACATCAGCAACGGGTCTTCCCTAAATATGTATAATAGTGCTTCTTCCAGTAGCTCCGTGATAGCAAAACTAGACAGTGGGGCTCAAGTCATTGTTTACTCCGAGAATAATGGTTGGACGAACATCAAGGCAAATGGAAAAGATGGCTATGTAAGTTCAAAGTTCCTATCTTCATCAAAACCAACCACAAAAACGGCATCCGAAACAATCACAACAAAATATGTCAATATAAGCCCAAAATCCAGCCTTACTATGCGTAACAATCCGTCTCCTAGCGCCTCCATTATGGTCCAACTGGCAAGAGGTGTTCAAGTTTCTGTGTATTCTGAGGAAAATGGCTGGACAAAAATAAAAGTTTACAATCAATTCGGCTATGTTTCCTCAGAATATCTCTCGGCCACAAAACCCGGTACGATCGATACCGATACGAACATGAATACATCCAAGACAGAAACAGTTTTAAAATTTGTCAATGTCAACTCCGGCTCTAATCTTAATATGCGTTCAGAAGCAGCTGACACATCCAGTGTTTTGGCTCAACTATCTTCTGGAACCGTCGTTACTGTTTTAGATGAAAAAAATGGCTGGTCGAGAGTTACAGCTAATGGAAGGACCGGGTATGTCCACTCTGAATACCTTGCCATAAAGGCACCGGCCACTGTAAAAAAGGACATTAATTATACATATGAGAATTTAAATATGACATTAAATGAAATGACAGCTATACAATATCATAGTGGGCCGCAAACTGATAAACAATATCATACCTATCTGCGTGAAGACGCATTAATCGTAAATAACCCTTCGAACCCTGTCAGCGGGATTGTTAAAGGGTCCGGTTGGAATATCCGCGGCGGGGCCGGAACGGATTATTGGACTGTTGGAACAGTGAATGGAGGAGAACATCTACAAATATTATCAAAAAAATTAGGATCAGATGGACATTATTGGTTTGAAGTTAATTACGAGAAAAGCTGGGTTAATGCAAGCCCTGATGACACAAAGTATTATTTAGATCCCCATAATTTTGTTAAGAGCTCAGTAGATTCGTACCAATTTCTTAAACTATCTCAAACTACTAATTTAGACTCGAAGGAAGTAAATAAGAAGATACTTTCAGGTAAAGGAATATTGGAAGGACATGCCTCTACTTTTATTTATGCAGCTGAAAAATATGGGATAAATGAAATGTATCTCATTTCGCACGCATTGCTAGAAACCGGTAACGGCACCTCTCAATTAGCAAATGGAATCCAATTAAACGGGAAGACCGTTTATAATATGTATGGAATTGGTGCCTATGATAATTCCGCCTTAACAAGCGGTGTCCAATACGCCTATAATGCGGGATGGTTTACACCAGAAGATGCTATTATAGGCGGAGCAAAATTTATTGCACAGGGATACATAGATGCCGGGCAAGATACTCTTTATAAAATGAGATGGAATCCCAGTATGGCCGCAACAGCAGGATACGCTACCCATCAATATGCAACAGATATCGGATGGGCTGCAAAGCAAGTAAAACAAATCTATAATTTATACACCCTTTTAGATTCCTACCAACTTACATTGGACATTCCTCAATATAAGTAAAGAAAAAAGAACCAACCTGAGTCATCATTCAGGTTGGTTCTTAGATAAATAACTAAATTATTACAATCAACCTTTAATACATCTTTGGCAAAACAGCTTGATGTTTTGCCAAAGATGGCCCACTTCTATATTATTTTTTATAAAAACACGGCGATTTAACTTCCCCCTTTTCTCCAACTGACTCTCGGGAAAATCCATCCTAATCATTAAGTGTTCATTTTGTTCGTATCCCATTAATCGCTCCAGCACTTTTTCCTAATCATCCTTCTCTTTTATAAAAATCATATAAAAACTAAATAAAAATGTAAAAAACGTCCTCAAAAATCACTTTTAATGTAAAAAAGATTGCTTTTTAGTCAATATTCTGATGAAAAGTGATTTTGTGTGGTTCGATAAAATGAGCCATTCCATATATGGTAGAGGTACCCGGGTATACAGGGCAATGCATGCTTTCAGAAGTAGCTCAACAATATAAACCGATGAATCATCTGGCGGCGGCTTCACCTATATTAAGCGGTTCACACGGGCGGTTTTTTATTTTAATAAACTAGTATAAAAGGAGGCGATTTTGATGACTCAATTAAAAGGAATCGACGTATCACACTGGCAGGGTGCTATTGACTGGGGGAAAGTAAAAGGTGATGGAGTAGAGTTTGCATTTATTAAGGCAACGCAAGGGACAAATTATGACGAGGTATCCTATTTTAAAGAAAATGTACCGAAAGCACTTGCGGCCGGGATCCATGTCGGCGCCTATCATTATGGAACCTTCGGAACCGCGGCTGAAGCTAAAGCGGAAGCTGCCTATTTCCTTAGCGTAATCAAAGGTTTTACCCTTGAATATCCTCTTGTTCTTGATTTAGAGGAAAATAAGAAAGGAATGAGCAATACTCAGCTTACCGATGCTGCTATTGCTTTTCTTAAAGCACTTGAAAATGCAGGTTATTTCGCTATGCTGTACACAGGTAAAACCTTCTTAGAAACACAGCTTGATGAAAGTCGATTGACTTCCTATTCAAAATGGATAGCCCGTTATAACAACGAACTAGGTAGAAGTGCAGATATGTGGCAATTTACATCATCCGGAAAAGTCAACGGTATTTCTGGAAATGTTGATTTGAACTGGGCATACCGTGATTTTACAGCAGTAATTAGAGGGATGAATAAAACAACTGCTTCACAACCGGCAGCGGCACAACAACCAAAAAAGGAGTACGCCTATTTCCCTCCTAACGCAGGTACATGGAGAGTATATCCTTTAAACAAAGCTCCAACAGCAGGAAATGAAGTAGGAGCGATCAACCCTACTAAGTTTGGCGGTCTTGAATATGAAATTTTAGCGAGACCTTACCCGAATGTCGCAACAATTCAGACATCGGACTTTGGGAAGGTAAATATTTATATTGGAGCAGACTCTAAAGCTCAAGTAAGAGTTCGATAATAACAAAGCCTTTCTACTAGAAAGGGCTTTGAATGTTATTATAAAAGCTGAACGGAATTTTATCCATTCAGCTTTCATTTTTATTGTTTCAACTCTAATTGAAAAAGAAAAGGAAACCAACAGTTAGATTTAGCATCCTTCCAGGGTGCTTTTTTTATGAGCATAACTGCACTTATGTAGCGCATTTCATTTAAATAAAAACCTCTCCCGGTATTATAAAGTCTTTTTAGTTTAAGGAGGAATATAGATTATATTTTGATAGAAACTTGTCCATACTAGTTTTAAAGTTTAAAAAAGATGGAGGTTACTAACGTGATAACAACCAAAATGAAGAATTTAAGCCTTATTAATGTGCTGGTTATCCTTATTGTTATGGTAGTGCCCTTACTCGAAATGGATCAAACTGCTTATGCTAATACGTCTTCTTCTTCTCAGGCTACGGTAATTGCACCAAATCTTAATGTGCGGGAAGCTTCAGACATTTCGAGTAAAATTATTGGCCTAGTTCATCAAGGAGACACGTTTGAAGTCATACAGACAAGGAATAATTGGGATCAAATTAAACTATCAAGCAATCAAACTGGATGGGTTTACAATGCTTACATAAAAAAGGTGAAGAAATCAGCTGAAAACATAAAAGCAACTGAAGACAATGCTTTAAACATTCGAGAAAATCCAGGTTATTCTAGTCAAGTTGCAAGTAATTTAAAATTGGAAACAATACTAACCGACCAGGATAGTCAGGGCCCTCTTGAAGGGAAAACCATTGTGTTAGATCCAGGTCATGGGGGGATGGATGACGGTACAACAAGCATTTTTGGAACACCTGAAAAAACATTGAACTTAGCAACAGCCACAGTTGTTAAAAAAAGGCTTGAAAATGCAGGTGCCAATGTCATTATGACACGGACCAACGATACTTATGTCTCCTTACAACAACGTGCAGATTTCTCAAACAATAACCATGCGGATGCTTTTATAAGTTTTCATTACAATTGGTCAAATGACCCATCGGTAAATGGATTGACTGACTTTTATTATCAAAAATCAAAAGATAACGCTTTAGCCTCGAATATTTTAAATGAGGTTGCCAAAACTACGAGATTAACTAACATTGGAACAAGATTCAATGACTTGAATGTTTTACGAAGTAATTCGCAACCCAGTACACTGATTGAACTTGGATTTCTTTCAAATAAACAAGATGATTCGGTTGTTGAAAGCACTACTTACCTTGATAACGTAGCTCAAGGGGTTTACCTTGGATTACTTGATTATTTTAATCAAGAATAAGTAACTATATTTTTGATTAATTCATCCTTTTACTATATATGTATACTACTAGTCGATTTTACATTTAATATCCAAAATAAGAAAGCCCCTCTTTATTTCAAGAAGGGCTTTTAATGTTATGGTACGGTTCACCCTAATTTATCTTAAATAAAAGCTGTGTTAAAGGCGAATGTGATTTTTTACAACTGTTGATTGGAGCGGAGGGCGCTCGACTCCTGCGGGATAGAGAGGTCACGGGAGACCCCGCAGGCGCATTAAGCGCCGAGGAGGCTCTCGGACCTCCCCGCGGAAAGCGAGCGCCAGGAGCGGAAATCAACAACCAAGTTTAACAGAGCCTAAATAAAAATAAGGCCCTACCGTCATTACGATAGAGCTTGGTCTGATCCCGTAAAAGATTGATTAAATTACACCAAAGCCAAAACTCTGCTAATCCTGAAAATACTTTGCAATAATACTCTTCATCTGCTGTTGATCAATCACAATCTCATCATTCCTAGCTTTCAGCACATCATCATACAAACTCTCCTGAACCCCTTGGAGCTGCTTGTAATTGACTTGTTTGTTAGGATCAATGCCTTTCACCGCAAGGCCAAGACTCAGCATATCCGACGTCGACATATTGGTTGCAACCATATATTTAGATACGGAATTAACTAATGATGGCAGTTTCGGAATATTACCTGGGCTTAACGCTTCTTCAGCAATTCCCTTTAACACCGCGACCTGTGCCATTTGCCGTCCATAATCCCCACCGGCAGCGGTGTGGCGTTCGCGGGCAATCGCTAATGCCGAAGTTCCGTTCACGAAATGCGGACCGGCCGTAATCACTTGGGAACCGATTTTCACTGTCTCCGGTACGTTCATCGTGATCCCACCCAAGGCATCGACCATCGCTTGAAGGCCTTCAAAATTGGTTTCGGCATAATAATTAATCGGCACTCCCGTAAAATCACTGATCGTTTTTACAGCGCCTTCAATTCCTTGCTTAGGACCATTCTTCGACTGCAGGACATACTGGACGCTCGTTAGTTTGGTATAGCCATACCCGCTTAAATGAACACGCGTGTCACGCGGAATGCTGATCGCGTTGATTTGGTCCTTGCTTAAATCAACATGCGCCAGCATCATCGTATCGGAATGCCCGATGGATTGACCTGGTCGTTGATCCGACCCCATTAGTAAAATGTTAAAGCTCCCATTACTTTGCTGTGTGGTATTCCCCCCGTCCACTACTGGAACGGTTTTGAAGTGCTGGTTTGGCTGAATTCGATTGTAAGCAAATGCAAGGACTGCAACTATAACGATAATGATTCCAAGGATGGTATTACGAATAGCTTTCCATTTGCTCTTCTTTTTCATATGTCTCTCAGATCCCATATATCCTCCATTAGTAAGCGCTTTTATATATAACCACTCTTGTTTAGGTTGACTGAAAGGAACGTTTTCCATTCCATCAATCTAAAGGTTCTTCCGCAAAAATATGAAAAAAGTATGAATTTTACGATTGGTAATAATAAGGAATTACCTATTTTACACCATCCAAACATTGTCTGCGAAAGTCAAACCTAAGTTATTTGGCTTCAGGCACCCAATTTTACACAAAGCTAACATTTTCACAACAGGTTTAGCCGGAGATGTCCCATCCTTCACTGTTGGAAAAAATTTTTTAATAAAAATTTTGTTTAATTTTCTTATCTTATTCATACTTTTTTCAAAATACATGGTTACATTGAAAACTGTAAGGAAATTTATTTTATTAAGGAGAGGTTCTCAAGATGAAAGTTAAATCCAGTTTGATTGCACCGATTTTAGCAGCATCTATATTAGTACCAACTGTAGGAAATGCGATGGCTAATCAAAAAACAGATACATCCAACACATCCGCAACTATCCAAAAAGAGAATCAAAAAGAAACTCATCACAAATTGGGAAAAGAGGAAAAGCAAAAAGATCTTATGAATATTATTAGTCAATATGCTTCTCCTCAATTAAAAACTCAACTTACAAAAGATCTTGCCACTCGTGAAAGTTTAATGAAGCAATTACGACAAACACCTGGTTTCCAAAAGCAAGAAAACCAAGAGAAAACGCAACGACAAGCATTTTACCAAGCTCATAAACAAGAAATTGATTCTATAAAACAACAAGTTAAAGATGGAAAATTAACTAAACAACAAGCACATAAGAAATTAGAAGCACTATTCGGAAAAGAACAAGGTAAAGATCAAGATAATGATAAAGGAAAAGAGCAAGGCAAACGCGGTATCTATCGAGGATTAAAAACAGCGATTCAAAAGAAAGACAAAGCTGCTATTAATTCAGCATTAGAAAAATTTGATGAACAATTAGAACGTTCTAATCAGCAATTACAACAAAAGATCAACGCTAATAAATAATGTTGATTTACATTAAGTAATTCTATTATTATTGGAGATGGCATAAATAGTTAGAGTCATACTTGAATAACAATTAAATTAGCACGCAAAAACGCTTGGGAAAAGTTTGTATCTAATTCTGAAATGACCCCAAAAAGTTAGACATTTTATTTCATTAGGCCGCTTCTAGGGCTTGGGTTCGGTATTGTACCGGACTCAAGCCTTTTAATTTTGCCTTCATTCGTTTGTGATTGTAATAATCGTATTTAAAATCAGGCCAAATTGAACGTTTCGAAGAATTTTCACAGTTTACGAATCATTGTCTATTCTTCTTATCTTTATTGGAGCGTCTTTCATACTAATTAATGCTTTTTTCTAATATTTTATCCCTTTCATTTTCTCCTTTTCCCTAAAGATCTCCTTAATCCATCATGATTTCTTTTATATAGGAAGCAGAGAATCCATCTTGTAATAGCTGTTTCATCATTTTCATGTATGGATTAATATGCTTAAAATATTTCTTATAGGATGCACATAGATAATTTAGTCCTGGCTCACTTTGTTCTGATACTAGAAATCTATGTTTAGGACATTCACCATGACAAGCAAATCGAACCTCGCAATTTCTGCACACGGAGGGAAGTGTATCTCGCTTTTTTTTACCAAAGGTAAGCTGTGATGGCAAATTCATCATATCGGTTAAGCTGTCAGTAATATTACCCAATCGATATTCAGGATAAACGTAATGATCACAGGAAAACAGATCCCCATTATGTTCCATAGCAACCGCTCTACCGCACTCTTCCGAAAAAATACAGATTGGTGACGAGATTCCTATCCAGGAAGCTAATGCCCATTCAAAATTCATGACATAAACCGATCCTACATCATGCCGGACCCACTCATTAAAGATTTGAATTAAGAACTCTCCATACATGTCTGGTTCTACCGTCCAAGGAGTTACCGTTTGTTGAGCTTCTTCCATCAATAGAGAAGGTGGTGTTCCATGGCGTAAAGACAACTCAACTGCCCCTTCATTCACTTCTCTTTCTACAATGGGAATAAACTGTATATATTGAATGTCTTGCTGCTTTAAAAAGTGATAGATTTCCAGAGGATTATATGAGGCATGTCTTGTGACACAGGTAAGTATGTTATATTCTACGAGATGATTCTTTAACATAGAAAGAGACTTCATGACTAATTCAAATGTAGGTTTCCCCCCACGATCAATCCGGTACCTATCATGAATATGCTCCGGCCCGTCTAAGCTTAGACCTACCAAAAAGTGATGCGCTGAAAAGAACTCACACCAACGGTCATTTATTAATGTTCCATTTGTTTGAATCGTATTTGTAATTTGTTTACCATTCGCATATTTGTTTTGAAGAGAGACAGCCTTGCGAAAGAAATCTAACCCTATTAACGTTGGTTCCCCTCCCTGCCAAGCAAAGACAATTTCTTGCGTGTCCTGGGAGGCGATATACTGTTTAATATACGACTCTAAAACGTCATCAGACATTCGGAAGGAATGATCTTTAGGAAAATACGCCTCCTTTTCCGTGTAATAGCAGTACGTACAATCCAGGTTACAAATCGGACCAGTTGGCTTTGCAAGTATGTGGAAACTGTTGTATTTATCCAATTTCTTACCTCTCTTCTTTTGCTGGATCTTTCCAATCTTCATAGGGCATTTAAAGATAAATCATCGTTCCATTTATATTAATGTAAATGAAATCTCTTTTTTTCTTTTTCAAAACCCTGCTATCTTCTTGATCATTATGAAGTTCAATGACCACTCTCTCAATTTGCCCACTAAAAGGAAATTCCGGCACTGGGTAGTTAGGGCTCACTGATGTTAATCGATCCCTGCCTATATCCACTCCCTCAACCGAAATAACAAATGGTAAAGTACGAGGCATATAAAGGGTGCCAACCTGTTGACCATTGATATAAAGATTGCCCGTCCCTTGAATGAACATCTCCCTTTTAAATTCAAATTTTATGGTTGAATAACCAACGGGCACTTCAACAGAGGATTGAACTTTATAGAAAGTGCCAACATAATTATATTCATAGAACAAGTGGTTATCTTTTATATACAATGTATACCCACTTGAATAATTACCATGAGCAATTAATACACCTTCTGCCGTACGATTCGTACGAAAGATTGGTACTGTGATCGAGTAAGAAGAACGTGTTACATTTGGAGCAGCACTTGATGGCAAATGAGCCATACCGGGATAGAAGATGAACGTTGTTCTTCCTTCCTGCAATCCTTTATACCCTTTTCTAAATGGATTGTCATCTAAGGGCAGGACACCGTACTTCTTAGCTTCCTGCCACCATATTTCTTGAAGCTCTTTTAATTTTCCCGGATACTTTTTTGCTACATTATACTTTTGCGAAAAATCTTGGTTTACATCGTATAACTCCCAATGATCTTCATCAAAAGGGACACCCGGTTCATGATAGGTAACAGCAACCCACCCATCCTGCCAAATAGCCCGATGTCCGAGCATTTCAAAATACTGTGTTTTTCTCTTTGATGGGACATGCGGTTCTGTAAATGTATCTAGCATACTCACACCATGAAGGGGCATCTGTGGAACTCCTTCATAAATTTTAGGAGCCTCAATACCTAGGAGATCTAATATGGTAGGAGTAATATCAATAGCATGATAAAATTGGGAGCGAATTGAGCCAGGGTCCGGAATACTTTGAGGGCATTGGATGATAAGGGGGACATGCGTCCCTCCAAAAAACGTATTTTGCTTATAATATTTAAAAGGCGTATTATTCACTTGCGCCCATCCTTTAGGATAATTCGGTCTTGTAAAAGGTCCTCCTATCTCATCAACATGATCAAACATGTCATCCAAGCTTTCCTGGATTCCATTGAAGTATGCGGAATCATTAATGGAACCATTCCAGCCTCCTTCCTGACTACCGCCGTTATCAGAAAGTAAAACAATTATGGTATTATCTAGCTTGTTTTTTGATTTCAGGAAATTGAGCAATCTGCCTATTTGCTGATCCGTGTGAGTTAAGAAGCCGGCAAACGTCTGTTGAAATTTGATAAACAAACCTCTCTCCTTCGTTGTAAGTTCGTCCCATGGCTTAATCCCCGGATTGCGTTCAACGAATTCGGTGTAAGGCGGAATAACTCCTATTTCCTTTTGTCGTGCGAATCGCTCTTCCCTTATTTGATCCCAGCCTTTATCGTAAACTCCCTCATATTTTTCTATAAATTCTCTTGGTACCTGATGAGGCTCATGCTGTGCCCCGAAGGCTAAGTACAGGAAGAATGGACGGTCCGGAGTAACAGAAATATGATCAGTCAAAAATTCCATCGTTCTATCAACCAGGTCCTCTGATAAATGATAATTAGAGTTATCAGGCTTTTGGACACGATGATTATCGTATATTAAATCCGGCGTATACTGATCAGTCATCCCTAATAAAAAGCCATAATACCGCCCAAAGCCTTTTGAGAGTGGCCAGTTTTCAAAAGGTCCACTAGATGCTGCTTCATGACCAGGAACCAGATGCCATTTGCCAACCAGATAGGTCGCCATCCCATTCAACTTTAAAATCTCAGCCAAAATGGCTGCCCTATCTGAAATTCTCCCTCGCTTATTAGGGTATTGAGGTCCCCAATCTATTTCAGTTACGAATCCTACCCCTACCGAGTGGCAATTACGACCTGTTAGAAGACACGCACGAGTAGGAGAACACAATGGAGTTACATTAAAGTTATTATACCGAAGGCCGTTTTTAGCTAATGAATCAATATTAGGCGTTTCAATCTCTGAACCAAAGCAACCTAAAGCTGAATAACCACAATCATCTAGAACAATATATATTACATTGAGCGCAGATTTTTTGTCGGAATTTTCAAGCCCTGCCCTAATCACCATTACCATCTGTCCTTTCATACTAAATAATAGTACAAGGGTTCGTAAACAATGGGCATATATATTAAGTAACGTATGAAGAGGACGATATAATAATGAATAATCTACTTAAAAAGACGCTTTTTTTATTTCCTAAACGGAACCTTGAAAAAACCGCCTTTACTTATGATACGGTTCACCGCGATTAATCCGAAATTATATTAGTGATAGTACCATTTTCATTTCTACTAGTACCTCACACAATTATTCATTTATTAATAAGAGGGATCTTGTCACATTAGTTATAACCAGCTGTGAAAGGAAAGTATTTATAAGTGCTTATAAACCTTAGATAGATCAAGGGTTGTAAACCCAACCACTTATTAGTGGTTGTTTTTTTATGTTTGGCAATTATGAGTCGCACTTTCATCATTCGAGCAATTCCACCAAAAATCCCTTTTAACCAAACGTTTGATTAAAATTGGCACTAGCCCTCCTACTAAAGGATTTCCACCTCAAAACACTTAAAAATTATGTCACAATTTTGTCACCAAAACACTCAAACAACCCTGTCCCTTTTCCCTCTGGATTTATATATAGAGGGTAAAAGGGTGGTGCATTTAAATGAATTTAAAATCAGGCCAAATTGAACGTTTTGAAGGATTTTCGCAGTTTACAAATCTTAAGGAGTTTAATCATTAATCATACGTGAGGTTATTTCGATACAAATGATCTAATACTCTTAGAAAGGAAAATTCTCTTGGTACTTTCGTAGGCACTGACCGTAGGGAATTTATCTTAAACTGAGTGGGCGGGCTGACCCCAATTCTTCCATTATCTAATCATGCTAACGGGGGCCAGAGTGGCGGCAATCCCTTTATTTGTTCATTAACGTAGCAGGAAGATGAAGAAGATAGTAGTTAACATTTCATGTTGGCTCAGATTGTAGACAAAAGGCATCCGATTAAGCCTATTTGGATGCCTAAACATCTTTCTCAAACTAAAGGTTTCCAATCAGCCTAAGGCATAGTAAATCTATATCAGATAATAGATTCGAATATTAGCTTTTTATTAGCATTTTATCTAATTCACGTACTTTATCATATGAATTTAATAGTTGTTTAGGTACCAATGTTCTTCCATATTCCCAGGAATTCGTTTCTATTAGAGATAAAAGCTGTTCTTTTTCTTCTTCCTTACCATACATTATTATCCTAGTATCATGTTTATTTTTCTTAAAATCTAAATAATAACCGAGCACATGATAAAGAATAATTTTAACAAAGTTTTCATCTGTCTCTTTAATCTTAAAGTTCATTTTAGCTTTATATCCGTTAACTTGTAAGTAGTTAAACCTTATAGTATTGTGCGATACGTTATAACTCATTGGTGCAGTTAACTTATTGTTAAATTCATAATTTATATCTAAATTGTGCTCATGTAATGTATTTTCAATTATCTTCTCGATATCCCATATATAAAGCATCTTATTGATCACTTCCCTTTCAAGGATTTACTTCATTTAGAGTAATCTGCTCCCTCGTATTAAGTAGGCAGAAGCGACACAAGTGGCACCTTGTGATAGTATTTCTTCTCGACTTTTACTAATCCTTTACCTAAATGATTCTTTTCAAAATAGCATTTGACCTCATTATGAACTTTTATCTTATCACCCGAAGGGTAGTCTTTAGCAGGAAAATGGATCCGTGTCCCGTCATCAACCTTTTCCGTAGTATTGATTCCCTTGATGCGAGCACCGCTCGGATGATCACTCTTTTGAACATGTTACTCTACCCCCTTCTATTTATTTTAAGAAATGAGAGAGGAAAGTGAATCCTTCTTTGTTCCTTTAGTCTTTATACCTATGTCAGGATTGAACCATATTATTCTAATGCTACAAAAAGGGACAAGTTCACCAAGGGGTGAAGTCTGCCAAAATGAAGTTGAGTTCATACATATTTGTTTGGATTAGCATGTTGAATATTTTAAACAAGAATTAGCAAAATATATTGATTATTATTATCACAAACGAATTAAGACAAAATTAAAAGGCTTGAATCCGGTACAATACCGAACTCAAGCCCTAGAAGCTGCCTAATAAAATAAATGTCTAACTTTTGGAGTTCACTTCATATCCAAGCGTTTTTTCATACCTTATAACTGTTTTTACGCGCCTTAGAGGATTCGAACCTCTGACCGTACGCTTAGAAGGCGTATGCTCTATCCTGCTGAGCTAAAGGCGCATCTTATCTATGGCGGAGAAGGAGGGAATTAAACCCATGTGCCGTTTACTCGACCAACACCCTTAGCAGGGGCGCCACTTCAGACTCCTGATTACTACCTAATAACAATAAAATGGCTCCGCAGGTAGGACTCGAACCTACGACCGATCGGTTAACAGCCGATTGCTCTACCACTGAGCTACTGCGGAACAAAAATATATAATTTTATTATGGTGGGCCTAAATGGACTCGAACCATCGACCTCACGCTTATCAGGCGTGCGCTCTAACCAGCTGAGCTATAGGCCCATAATAAATATGGGGCGGCTGATGGGAATCGAACCCACGAATGTCGGAACCACAATCCGATGCGTTAACCACTTCGCCACAACCGCCATCATGGTGGAGGGGGACGGAATCAAACCGCCGACACAAGGATTTTCAGTCCTTTGCTCTACCAACTGAGCTACTGAGCCACACAATCTATATCAACAGTAGTTAACCTACCGGGATAAAATTGGCGGTCCGGACGGGACTCGAACCCGCGACCTCCTGCGTGACAGGCAGGCATTCTAACCAACTGAACTACCGGACCATATTGCGGGGGCAGGATTTGAACCTACGACCTTCGGGTTATGAGCCCGACGAGCTACCGGACTGCTCCACCCCGCGACGATAAGATAAAAAATAAATAATATGGCGGAGGAAGAGGGATTCGAACCCCCGCGCGGTTTAACCCGCCTGTCGGTTTTCAAGACCGATCCCTTCAGCCGGACTTGGGTATTCCTCCATATTATAAAAAATTACTGGTGGACCTTGTAGGACTCGAACCTACGACCGGACGGTTATGAGCCGTCTGCTCTAACCAGCTGAGCTAAAGGTCCAAATAAAAGTTCTTTTACTTATGTTTAAAATCTGTCTGTCCCCATCTCAGAAAGCCTAATCAAGAAGCAACTCGATGGGTACAACTCGTAGCATACTCAAGGAAGCCTTGCTCGTTGCTCTAACCAGCTGAGCTAAAGGTCCTCAAAATTTGATAGCGGCGGAGGGGATCGAACCCCCGACCTTACGGGTATGAACCGTACGCTCTAGCCAGCTGAGCTACACCGCCAAATATAAGATTAAATTATGGTGGAGCCTAGCGGGATCGAACCGCTGACCTCCTGCGTGCAAAGCAGGCGCTCTCCCAGCTGAGCTAAGGCCCCATGAAGATTTTTTTAAAAGTGGTCGGGAAGACAGGATTCGAACCTGCGACCCCTTGGTCCCAAACCAAGTGCTCTACCAAGCTGAGCTACTTCCCGTTAAATAATGGCGCGCCCGAAAGGAGTCGAACCCATAACCTTCTGATCCGTAGTCAGACGCTCTATCCAATTGAGCTACGGGCGCGTATTTTGAAAGTTATTTTGCTTTCGCAAAAAACTTTGGTGCCGAGGACCGGAATCGAACCGGTACGGTAGTCACCTACCGCAGGATTTTAAGTCCTGTGCGTCTGCCAGTTCCGCCACCCCGGCGAAATTAAATACCTGTACATATCGAAACTCTTCATAAAATCTTATGGAGGCGGCAACCGGATTCGAACCGGTGGTAAAGGTTTTGCAGACCTCTGCCTTACCACTTGGCTATGCCGCCAATCTTATGGAGCGGATGACGGGATTCGAACTCGATACCCTCACCTTGGCAAGGTGGTGTTCTGCCACTGAACTACTTTCGTATCTATAATTGAATGGTGCGGGTGAAGGGAGTCGAACCCCCACGCCTTACGGCGCCAGATCCTAAGTCTGGTGCGTCTGCCAATTCCGCCACACCCGCATATAAATTAAAATGGTGAGCCATGAAGGACTCGAACCTTCGACCCTCTGATTAAAAGTCAGATGCTCTACCGACTGAGCTAATGGCTCACTTAAAAAAAATGGTGCCGGCTAGAAGACTTGAACCCCCAACCTACTGATTACAAGTCAGTTGCTCTACCAATTGAGCTAAACCGGCACAATTTATATATGATGGAGGATGACGGGATCGAACCGCCGACCCTCTGCTTGTAAGGCAGATGCTCTCCCAGCTGAGCTAATCCTCCATATGGTGACCCGTACGGGATTCGAACCCGTGTTACCGCCGTGAAAGGGCGGTGTCTTAACCGCTTGACCAACGGGCCAACTATAAAATTAGGCAAAATAATAGCCCCTATGGGGGCTTAGCCTGGCAACGTCCTACTCTCACAGGGACTCGCGTCCCAACTACCATCGGCGCTGAGAAGCTTAACTTCCGTGTTCGGTATGGGAACGGGTGTG
>NZ_JAUSTW010000004.1 GCF_030813055.1 Neobacillus ginsengisoli
TGAATGGGACCAAAAACGTGTCGGGTTGGTTTTTGGATGCGAGCGGAGTAGCAAATATTGATGTATTGGTGGACGGGGCTGTGGCAGGTCAGGCGTCCTATGGAGATGCCAGAACGGATGTCCAAAAAGCTTTTCCTGAATTCAACAACGGGAACGCAGGCTTTCATTTTGCTCTCGACACAACCAAATTTAGTGATGGACAACATATTGTTGCGATCAGGGAAACTGGAACGAACGGCCATGTTACTACATTGCCTGGAAGTACTGTTATGATTGCAAATGTCAAAGGGTTTGTGGACAATCCGGTTTCTGGCACAACCCTGAATGGGACCAAAAATGTGTCGGGCTGGTTTTTGGATGCGAGCGGAGTAGCAAATATTGATGTATTGGTGGATGGTACTGTTGCAGGTCAGGCGTCCTATGGAGATGCGAGACCGGATGTCCAAAAAGCTTTTCCTGTCTTCAATAACGGGAATGCAGGCTTTCATTTTACTCTCGACACAACCAAATTTAATGTTGGACAACATACTGTTACGATCAGGGAAACTGGAACAAACGGCCATGTCACAACATTGCCTGGATGTACTGTAACGTTCAAGCAACAAGGAACAGTATTTTTAGACCCGGGACATGGTGGGTCTGACCCAGGTGCAATGGCTGGTGGTTATAAAGAAAAAGACTTGAATTTGGCTGTTGCGAAAAAAGTTCAATCATTATTAGTAAACCGTGGCTATACAGTCTATATGTCTCGTACTGATGATACCTTCGTACCATTGCTGGATCGTTCTCAAATGGCGAATGATTTACATGCAGATATTTTCGTTAGTATTCATACTAACGCTTTAGGAACAGGAGAAACTTCTGCTAATGGCATTGAGTCTTACTTCTATCAAAATGATCCAGCGGACCCTCCAAAAATCAATGCTGGTATGGCTACTAACCCGGATAGAATTGCAAAGAGTGTGAAACTTGCAAACATAATTCAGGAAAAAATGGTTGCCTATTCAGGTGCGAATGATCGTGGAACTGTTGGGGAAGATTTTTCAGTCTTACGAGAATCAGCTATGCCTGCAACTTTAACAGAGATTGGTTTTATTAACAATTCAAGCGAACGTCAAAAATTAATTACAGATTCTTATCAAAATACATTAGCAAAAGCAATTGCTGATGGAATTGATACATACTTTGCAATTTATTAATTCATTTTTCAATCCGTTTGATAAAAATGAACAAAATTAAATAAGTGAATACGTATCAAATTTTAGGACTAGAAATCAAAAGTAGATTTCTAGTCCTTTTTCAGTATTTTAGAGAAAATGAAAGTAACATAATATAGATTTTGTTACATAAAAAATCCACCTGTGAAATAAATACACAGGCAGACGCTAGAAATATAACACTTTGTTAAATTCAGTTTTTAACACTTACATGTTCAATCATACGCTTCATTGCCTGAATTTGCCCCATATGAGCTGCTTCATGATTTAATGTTAAACCTGCAAGCTCTCCAACAGTCTTACACCCTAGGAATGGTGTATCCAAATTTTGATCTAGCTGTTCAGTAGGAATTTGTTTTAAACGAGTTAATTGATCTTTCAACTGTACAATAAGCTGATCCATAGCAGGTATATTCTCTGTCCAATCAGCTGGTTTTGTACCATTTCCGAATAATTCCAAATAATTCGTAGGAAGGTGAGTTGTTACATTAGGGAAACCAAACATAGTTTGTTCAGTAATTGTCAAAACGTGACCTGTATGCCAATGAATTGTGTTATTAAAACCATCTGGCTGCACATCACTTTGTTCCTTAGAAACGGACTCTACAGTCTTGATGAAGTATTCTCTTGTCATTTCAAATTGCTTGAATACAAGTTGATTCATCTTTTTCTCCCCTCTCGTTAACAAAATCATTCATATTATACTACTAAAAATTGGTAAAATATATAGTTAAAACGATTTTTTATGTAAACTCGTTATTGGGAGAGCTTGAAGTCTGTCAAAAATGAGTCCTTATGTATTCTTAAGTAATCGTACCGACAGCTCTCTTGAAAAATTGAGTCAGTTTAAAAATTACAACTTTTAGACTGACCTTTTTTTGAAATTGCGCGGATTCTTTCCTTTCCCCTTCACTTTCGAGTATAAGTTATGACACCTTTTTAAAGGAAACGGGTAATGTTCTACGATTCTGTTAGTTATTACGCTTCCAATGGTGTCAAAGGTTGTAGTTTGTCAGGACAATATGCCTCATTTCGTCGAGCTATTCCCACAAAAATCAAATCTAAAGATAAATAAATTACATAAAACGGTAATTTTGTAACTTGTTAGGCAATAAATGAAATCGTTACTATAGGTTTGTAACAGAAGACAATAGATACAGTTATTAGGAGGGACTGTTGGGAGATCCAATGTTACGAATCTTTATCTAGGAGGGATTTTCTTGAAGAAAATAGTTAGCGCATTACTGATTTTTGTTTTGATGATTCCTATTACTGCTTTTGCTGCTACGACACCAACCTCAGTTTCAAAACAAACGCCTTCAACACATAGTATGGTCCAATTAAAAGACTTGCCCGTTATGATTAATGGTGTTAAATATACACAAGACGATCTGCATGTTAAGAAGGTAACCCGGTTTGTTTTCGATGACGCAGCAAAGGCAGAGGGAGTAGTCTATGGGTTTACAAGTCAAGACCGCTTAAATGCTTATTTGCAGAGTGCTGTTACTGCGCGTAAAACGGACACTATAAGTAATACGATTACACCCCAAGCCGTTTACTATAATTCGTATTTTTATGAAGATGCTAACTATGGAGGAAATTACTTCGGATCTTCCAGTAATATTAGCTGGGTGGGCTCATATTGGAACGACAGAATCTCTTCGTTGACAGCGGGTTACAATCATAACTGGACAGTTATGTGTTGGGATATTAACTACGGAGGGGCAGAATTCTGGGTGCAATCTGGCATCATGTCGAGCAGTTTCCCTTTAAGGTTAGCTCCTTTACCAAATAATCATGAAATTTTGTCTTCACGCTTCATTTTTATATTTTTTCCGTTTAGTGTGCAGAAATCTCTCCCAAACGGTCTGGTTTCTTTGTTCTCCATTTCATCATCGAGAGGTTCAAGTTTTCTCCCAGTCTTTCGTTCAAACGCCTTTTCAATTAAGTAATCGGCAATTTTGGGATTTTTAGGTAGAATGGGACCATGAAGATATGTCCCAATTAGGTGATGGTAATGAAGACCCTCTTCTCCGCTTTCTTCATTATTTCCATATCCATTAATGACTTTTCCAATTGTCTCAAAATGATGGTAAGTTTTTCCCCCATGATTCTCAAATCCAACCACTTTCCCAAATTGTTTGGACTCTACTAAAAGGTTGGTCATGAGTCTATCTTCACCTGCCTTTGTGTAAAAAGGCAGAATACCCATTCCTTTTAATTTTTCTCCATTTTTCATTTCATAATAATCCCCTAAAAATTGATACCCTCCACAGATGGTAAGGGCAGAGACCCCATCCTCTATCCACGCCCTGATTTCCTTAACAAGGGGGGCAAGTCTTGATGTGACTATGGATTGTTCCCGATCGCTGCCGCCGCCAATCATAAATAAGTCACTGCCAGTCTTTCTCGCATCATCAGGGTTCTTGATTTCTTCGATATGAAGAGAGATTCCCCTCCATTCGCACCGCTTCTTTAAGCAAATAATATTTCCTCTGTCCCCGTAAAGGTTTAAAGTGTCTGGGCAAAAATGGTATAGTAAATGTTCCAAAATACCCATCTCCTTTTTTTAGCATTTCTTCTTCCCCCGTAAGAGTGGTAACTAAAGGTGAAAGACATGTATACGTAGCCATGATATAAGCAGGAAATCCCATCCGTTTGGCATAAAGAACTGCTTGTTTCAAGTTTGTCAAAATGATAATTTTTTTTTCATCAATACCGGCATATTTCAATCTAAGCGCAACATCATATGCTCTTTTACCGCTTGCAATAAACACCTCTACCTCTTCTTGGTTCGCCAATTCCATGTCGATATCCCAGATCCACGAAATGTCTTCCCCATCAGCAAGAAGGTCGTTTAAGCAAAAAATCAGTTGTTTCTTTTCTTTTGATTGAAAAAATTCTGCAAGCGTAACGTTCCCTCCAGCAGGATTCTTCACAAGATTGAGTTTCCATGTTTCATTACCGATGGAAAATTCCTGCATTCTTCCATCTGCTTTTTGATAGGACATTAACCCTTTCCGGATTGCTTTTGATTCCATTCCCAAAGCTTTACACACACTGATGGCGAATATGGCGTTATATGCATTATACTTTCCCATTAGGGTAGTGGGATATTTCTCCCCATCTAAAATGAGGTGAATCCCTTTTTTGCCTTGAAAAACCTTTTCTGCAGAAATGGTAGGCTGAGGGCGTTGAAACCCGCAGCTGCAATAATAATGTCCCAACTGGCCAAAATGTATATAGCTGTATGAGAGCTCTCTCTGGCAATTTGGGCAATATTTCGATTCTCCCATATTATATGAATGAAATCTGCAAGCATTGGCACTTAATCCGACATATATCATCTCTTTTCGAAGGTCAGAAAACCGATGAACAAACGGGTCATCCGCGTTCAAAATGAGCTTAACATTAATGGATTTCAGACAATCTTTCATTTTTTGAATTAAAATGTCAATTTCTCCGTACCTGTCCAACTGATCTCGAAAAAAATTGGTCAAAATCAGATAATCAGGCGGGCACTCCAACACAGCTTTAGGAAGGCTTGCTTCATCTACTTCCAAAACTGCCACATCATTCATCATCCATCCAATAATAGGAGCATTGCGAACCATAGTTGCAGAAATCCCAGTAACCATATTAGAGCCCTCGCGGTTGGCTATAACCGTTTTTCCAGAAGATTCTAGTAGATGAGTAATCAAATTCGCGGTAGTCGTTTTTCCATTGGTTCCCGTAATATAGATGATTGATCTGGCATTTTTTCTTAAATGGCGCAAAAACTTACCATCCAATTTCCTTGCCACAACCCCAGGGATGGTACTCCCTCCATAACCCATAATTTGACTCAATGTTCCTGCTGTCTTCCCTGCCCAAATGGCTAATTGTGTTTTCATGTCTATTCCTCCACAGGTTGTCACAATTTAATTTTAAACGAAACTAGCCATTCTACAAGAGTATTTCGATTATATTTATATTTCTAAATTTTAAGTAAATAAAAACAAAAAGTTTCAAAACGAATACTTTTCCTTTTCTCTTTAATTTTTTCTATTATTTTATATTTCCTAACAAATTCTATAACCATTGGAAGCAATGTTATAAATTTGGTTATTAATGGATTTTGTTGTTTATCAAAAATGAAAGTGGGAATTTCTGCCAGCTTTAATAGCAGACATTGACTCTTTCTTGTCATCATACATTTTAAGTTTTAAAGGTTAATAGTTTTTTGAATTTTTGCTCATATTTTCGTAATACTTTTTTTAATTATCTAGGGATACTTTAAATTGTTTCATGCCCTCATATAACACAAAAATTGAATAGACAGTATCTTGAATTAATAAAAAAATACATAAATAAAGCCGAATAAAATAATTTCCGGCTCTTTTTACATTTTATTTATTACTAGCAGTCAATGAATTTATATTTTTAGCCACCTTTTCACTATAAGAGTAATCACCATAACAATATGGATACCGCGATTTAAAAAGACTTTTTTTACAAGTATATATCTTAGGGTGCTTTTGAACTTGTAATAGGGAAAAATCTTTGGCTAATTCCTCTCTATGTTTTCCTCCATGTTCTGCTACATAATTAATGTAACCAATTCCCATATTATAAGCTTGAATAATGGTCGCGAAATCCACCTGTTTTTCCTGACCGTAAGTAAGGACTTTTCGAAAATGTTTTACTCCTATTTGGATACTTTCATTTGGATCTTTTATCGAATTCGGAGGTAATCCTATCGATTCAGATGATTGCATGGGGTCTCCACCTTTACCATGACTTTCTTGCTGCATTAAAGCAATGAGAACTGGGGTGTATTTTTCAAGATGGTACTTTGCTAATTCATTATGAATAAGCGAAGTATATTTTTTAACTTTTACAAATGGATCCCGTTGAAAATAAGGAATATCATTGTCCCAATAACAGTAAGTGAATAATACAACTAATGCAGAGAAAGACACAAGCAAGACGAAGCTGGATTGATTCTTATTCAGCCTTCGTATAATCATTTTTATTTCTCTCCTATTTTCTTTCCTCTATTAATTATAAGGGATGATTTCTCGATAGTATCTAGAAAAAACCTTCTTATTATGTCAAAATTAGGCGTCCTGTATATTCACTGAAAAACTAACATATGAAAGCACTCCCAGGTCGTAAAACAGATGTCAAAGATGCAGAGTGGATTCGAGAAAAAGATGAACTTGAGATCGCTCTTAAAGGGTATGTAAACCCCCATCAACGATTAATGTTAAAAACTATTTTAACGCACATTGATTTCCTAAGTGAACAAATCGAGATGTTAGATTAAGAGGTAGCCCAAAGAGTAAGTTCCTATCAAGAAGATATAGAACGGCTCGATTCAATTTCTGGCATTGCCACACGGATGGCTGAGCAAATCCTAGCTGAATTCGGAACAAATATTAAAAAACAGTTTCCTAGTTCTTCACATTTATGTTCTTGGGCAGCATTAGTACCAGGACATAATGAAAGCGCAGGTAAAAGGAAATCATCCAAAACAAAAAAAGGGAACAAGTATTTAAAATCCGCATTAACAGAAGCAGCTCATTCAGTTGGAGCATCTAAAAACTACCTTGGTGAACTGTATAGGCGCGTACAGCCTCACGAAAAGGAAGAAAACGAGTTGGAATTGTGGTCGCTCACGCCATGTTGAGAATTGCATATTCGTAAGGACTCGTTTCCGTTTTGTTTTTCGACCTTAATCCTTTTACATCTGCTAAATGCAAGGATGCCAATACACGTTTTGCATTATGCCACCTTAACCTTATATCACTTTTAGAGGGACAAATTATCGCTTCAAGTACATCGTTTTGTCTTAAACTCTCCATTACCAACACCTAACTATAAATTTAACATTTTCTTAAACTGCCCTTTAACTGTTTAAAGACCAAGAAAAATGGACTGCTGAAACAGTCCATCGTTGTTCAATTCTTGCGCCCGTTTGTTGAACAAAAATAAAATACTATTCTTAAATCGTACACACTATCGCAGATAAAAGATGTATTAGTATTTGAATCAAACCGTTTCATTGGCATGCTGGCCTGCCTTTTTACCGAAAGTTAAGAAGTAAAGCAGTATGCTGGATAAAACGACTAAGCTTAAAATCAGAATAAGATTTCCATACACATATGCACTCCCGTTTGATAGCAATGGATGCAGTTTGAATGCAAACAGCTTTTTCTGAATCGATTTTGCAACTAAAGCTGTCACTACCGCGCCAGATAATGTCGACATCATATTAAAAAAGCCCATACCAACACCTATTTGTTTTTCAGGCAGCACTTGTGTGATACTTTCTGCCAGTGCTGTCTGCATGAATGAAAATCCGATATACATCAATACCAGAGCAGCCCCGATAAACCACACCCAGAGTCCAATATATGAAGATTGGAGCAGTAGACTAATCGCAATTAAACCGAGCCCCAGATACATAACAAAATGACTTCCTCGTTTGACCGTCATATTACCAGCGACTCTTCCGAATATTACCGCACTAAAAGCTCCAGGAAACATAATAAGTCCTATCGTTTCAGTGTTTAATCCGTATATATTATGGAACATAAGAGGAATCACAAACATGACAGACATCACTGTTCCAAAGATAAGAAAACCAATAATAATACCGTTTCGGTATAGCGAATTTGCGAAAAGATTAGGTTCTACAAAAGGTTCCTTCACACGTCGAATGTGGAAAATAAATAAGACTAGTGCGATTAAGGTTACCAGTAAATATAGCCATTGCGATTCTGTCGAATACAAAACCAGCATTGTCACAAATATACCTAACAGAACTGCTCCCATGATATCAAGTGAACCTTTCTTGCGTTGTTCTTTTGGCAAATATTTTTGAAAAAATGGGATAGCAGCAAGGATAGGGAGTGGAATGAGAAACAAAAAGGACCAGTGCAACGATCCTGCGATATAACCACCTAGTACCGGTCCGATGCCAATCGCAAAAGATACTATCGATGTGATCATTCCAAACATTTTCCCTCTTTCTTCTGCTGTAAAAAATCTTGCCACCATAACAAAAACCAAAGCAGGAATTGCCGCACAGCCAGCCCCTTGAAGTGCTCTTGCTATAATAACTGTCGAATACCAAACATGTGAAACAAACCCCAAAATGGATCCAATGCTGTAAAGGATGATCCCCACTATTATTAATTTTTTGACACTGTAAATATCAGAAAGTTTTCCGAAAATCACCATTCCCAAACCTATGGTAATAAAAAAAGTGGTAACCACCCAACTAACTCCAGAAGCATCCAGATTAAATTGATTAGCGATATTTGGAGTGGACACATTAAAAACAGATTCGTTCAGTACGGCAAAAAAAAGCACGAAATAAATCCATGGCACACTCTTCTTAATTTCAGAATGAATTGGAGCTGAACTAGTTTGACTCTTGAAGTTTTTCATTACTTATGATCCCTTCCTTCCCTACTCCCTAGATAGATATTAATATGACCATGGCTGCAGAAAAATACTTTATTCCAGTAATGTGAATCCGTAGATTAAACCTCTGGTTCAAATTGATCAAAATATTTTATCTAATTATCGGTCTTCTTTAACTACGCATATATGTTCTTAGAACCCAAGGGAGTTCATGTACTTTAGGAATGTCATTACACATAATACAAACGTACATTCGCATTCAATGTATCATAAAAAGTTATCTTCCGCAATTGTAGCCCTATTAGGGGTAGCGTCAGGAAAATGCGGAATTACAACGTTAAGGAATTTTCAATATTAAAAAGCCCTAATTTCTCAATTTAATGCTGAGAAATTAGGCTTTTTTGTTACTACATAAACGCGCCCTTTACTGAATAAGTAAAATTTCTATGTTAGCGCCTATTTTAATAAAATTAAATTAGTGTTGCCGGCGGCTAACCATTTTAGTCAGTTCCGCCTCAAGTCGATCAAAGTTCTGTTCATTGGCTTCGTAACAAAAACTTCTCATTTTTTCGCATTCATTAACTGATTTGAAGAGCATTTGCCATATAAGTTCGGTTTTGCCTTCTTTCTCACCAAATGTAATGGTTAATAAAAATTCATGTATTGTCTCCAGATGGTGGATAACAATCTTTTCAGGTTCCATTATTTCTGAAAAGATGGATTTATTCTCATAATCTACACCATTGGGTCCATGCATAATGAAACGCCAAATACCGTTCGGTCGCATATCGAACTCATGAAACGTATTAGTAAAGCCCTCAGGTCCCCACCATTTTACCAAATGATTCGGGTCACTGAATGCTTTGAAAATGATTTCACGTGGCAAATTGAAGATACGTGTGTTGACAATCTCACGATCAGAGATTGGCTCAGAAGAGTTAATAATCTTCGATACCCCAGAGGATACTATTAACTCTTGGATATTTTTCAACTGTTCACCAAGCTGATCCAGCAAAATATTTGTCCCGTGCTCACGATCTGCTGCTGTATCATGGCCGTCTAGGAATGCGCCTTGCTCGGTAAAAATCAGGTGCGTTCCTTCATCAATTTGTTTAAACTCGACCGTTGCTACAGAAACGGAAATCCGCGTTTCATCGAGATCCATGGTGTAGGAATAGACAATGCGATGGTCAGGAATGATCTCCTGATAGTGAGCCTTAAATGTGTAAACAGGACCTCCTGGAGGGCCACCATGATTTTTCTCTTGTCCGCCCACTCGAAAATCAAACTCTTCCGCCTCAGTGAACCATTTTGCTTTAAGCTCTGGGTCCGCCCATGCAGCGAATACCACTTCAGGTGTGTAATTATACACCTTTTCAATGACAAAGGTATCATGTGTTACAAAGTGTTTTTTCATTCTCACTTCCTCCTTTTTTGATGAGACGGATTATTAGAAAGGAATTCGCCAAGTCGGTCAAATTGGCGCTCCATATTCTTTTGGCGCCCGTAAAAATAATTTTCATGACTTTTTTTCATCATTCCAATTGAATTTGTAAAATCTTCAACCGTCAATGTCTCTTTCGTTTGCAAAATTTCAGATACATTTTGCAAATCTTTTAACAGCTTCTGTTGAACTCTAATATTTTCTCTTAAACGTTCTATTTGAAGAGTCACCACTTCAATAGGGTTATACGTATCGTCAGCCAGGATCGATTTAATTTCCTCGAGCGTTAACCCTAAATCTTTTAAACTAAGAATTTGCTGCAACCGCGAAAGATCTGTTACGTTATATAGGCGATATCCTGCTTCAGAATAGTCTGATGGTGAGAACAGTTCAATTTGGTCATAATAGCGCAAGGTCCGAATCGTTAAACCTGTTAACTTTGCAAGTTCTCCTGTCTTCCATTTCTTCTTACCTGAAACTAAAATAACCATCCCCTTATTTCGCGCAAATTTTTACCGGTATCTTCACTATAAACCGTTACGTCACGTAAGAGTCAAGGGAAAATAAATTTTTTTGAATCCTGAGAAAATCTATATCCACCCCGTTCGCTTAAGTGTAACTTTTCACAAACAATCTTTAACCAGTATGTTTACAGTTCATGATTCCTCAACAATCTGGCACTTTAATGGACGGCACCCCATTCTTTGCATTTAAGTAAAAAATTATATCTACTATATTACATAATTACATAGCTTACCGATATTCTCTACTTTCACAGATACGACGGCCCCTGACTTCATTGGACAACTACCCGAAGGCGTACCAGTAGCCAAAACATCCACCCGGGCTCCAAAGTCATAACTTTTGAAATCCAACTGATAAGGAAAGGAATTGAGAGTGTCATCTGATTAGTATTACCTTCCTGAACAACTTTGCGTGCAAACCTTTAAGGCAGCTGAAACTTCAGTATATGCATCTGTGTTTTGCGTTGCATCAACAAGATGATTAGCCCCCCTTAGCGGTAACAAACTGATTTCAGCTAAGTGCTTCACAACCTTTTTAATATAACACGGGTCGGCATTTAATCCTGTTCCAACCGCTGTTGCCCCCATGTTTACTTCAAATAAATGCTCACGAGTTCCCTTAATCCGTTTTATATCCCGCTTAATTACTTATGATACAGTTTGTTGTTTAATAGATTCTGAATAATTTTTCGCTTTTTCCTTATCAAATAAGCCTACTGATTTTGACATAACGATGGAAGCTAATGCATTGCCAACAACATTCACAGCAGTACGAAGCATATCTAAAACGCGGTCAATACCAGCAATAAATGCCATACCTTCAAGTGGGAGTCCCATTGAACTTAAGGTTGTTAACACAACGACTAGTGAAGCACCAGAAACTTCGATAAATTTGTCTTTAAAATAAAAAAACAATAATCCGATTGACACATCATTCGGTTTATTGTTTTTCAAACATTTTATTTTTTAAAAAATCCATAAAAACAGATTTAGGTTTACCTTTTAAATAAATAAAGTCAATACTAATATTCGTTTTCACTGGAGGAGTCATTTCTACTCGAAATAACTCTTCATTTTCTAGTTCTTTTCTTACACAATGCTCAGGTAAAAAGCTAATGCCTAGACCTTGCAATACCAAATTTTTAGCCGTTTCCATATGATCAACTTCTACATATATATTCGGATTTACACCATTACTTAGAAAGAGACGATGAATGATAAGCCAATCGATAGATCCATAATCAAAAAAGATTAGAGGCTGTTTACTTACATCCTCTACTGTTACTCTTTCTTCTTTTAAAAAAGAATGATTTGAAGGGACGAAAAGGCTAATAGGATCATTGTAAAGACGAATTGATTCTACTTGAGGGTGAGTTTCTGTTCGTATTATACCAAAGTCGACTTCTTTGTTAATGACCTTGTGTAAAATGTCTTTAGAATGCCCCGTTAAAATTTTTATTCTAACGTCCTTAAACTTAGATTTAAAAGCCGGCAAAATATCAGGGAGAACGTTGTTGGAAATTGACAAAACACTCCCAAGGACTAGCTCATAAGGTACAGTTACTTGTTGTAATCCGTACTTTGCTTCCTGATAGGATTGAAGAATTTTTTGTGCATGTGGAAAGAAATATTCTCCCTTTTCAGTTAAGGAAATTTTGTTTCCATTTCGATGAAAAAGCTTTAAATTAACTTCACGTTCAAGGGATTGAATACGTGCCGTTACAGAAGGTTGAGTTAAATAAAGAGCCTCTGCTGCTTTATTGAAACTACCTAGTTGACAAACATAGATGAAGGCTTCAATATTTTCAATATTCATTTCGAACTGCTCCTTATTTTGGGTCACCTTTGCGTTTATCTACTATAACACATCAATAAATTTAACTTTATAAAAGTGAAAAAAGATATCGCTATCTCATTACATCTACTTTCATTTTTTAATTTACACCAATTGTATTTGCTGATACAGTATCAGAAGCTGTTTTAATTACGGTTTTAGCTAAAATTTCTGTTGGGTCAATGACACAAATATCTTGGGATGATTTAAGTACAAGAGGAATCTCTGTACAACCTGCTATTATAGCTTCCGCCCCTCTATTTATTAATTTATTAGCTACTTTTGAAAGATATAAACGCCCTTTCTCTAAATCACTCCCTTTAATAGCATATATTCCTTCCATCACTTCTTTTTGCATTTGTATATCAGGTTCTATGACATTAATATCATTGGCTTGACAACTATGTTGATACAGTCCTGTATTTATTGTTCCATCAGTAGCTAACAAACCTACTCTTCTAAGATTATTTTCATGTAAATAGCGAGCTGTTTCTAAAGGCATATGTAGAATTGGGATACTAACGGAATTTTTTATTGATTTAAAGTAAAAGTGAGCAGTATTGCATGCAATTGCCAGAAAATCCGCACCAGCATTTTCTAGTCTTTGTGCTGATTGTATAATAAATGGGGCAGGATCTGTACCTTTTCCCAAAATAGCTGTTGTTCGATCAGGTATTTGTGAATAATTGTCCACGATAATATGGATATGATCCTGGTCCTTCTTTGCAGGTGTATAAAAAATAATTTTATTCATTAGATCAACAGTTGCTAATGGGCCCATTCCACCAATAATCCCAACTACTTTTTGCATTTTCTTCACCACTTTATAATTAAATTTTTACAAATAGTTTTTTGAGTACTTTACTATATTGTAATTCTTATACCAGGTGGAGAATTATAGAAATAATCTATACACTAATAGAAACTATATATTGATAACCTTGTTTCATCGTTTCGTATTGTTAAAAACCTTCCTAGGCTGAAGTAAATTAGGGCTGGTGCAACAATAAGGGTTCCCCATTTTGCCGTAATCTCTCGTTTGTTCTGTTAGATTACAATAAGTGCTTATAGGTAATTTTTTTAGTTTAAGTCTCTGTTTTCAAACTGTTATCTTTCATTAACTAAACTGTAAACAAGCTATGATATGTTAGATACACCAAGGTATTCTCTAGCAAAAAGCCGACAATCCTTTATTAAGAGGAAAGTCGGCCCATTAAAAATATCGATGAATTAATTATATTAGCAAACAAAGCCTGTCAATAATTTTTTGTGTACTATATTTTAACCCATTGCAAGAAGGAAATCTGAAGTTCATCCAATGTAACAAAACCTCTATTATGTTACATTCGTTTTCTTTACCTGGTGGTACCCCATGTAGACTAAAAAGGATGAAATATAGGACGTGCTTTTATAAATATTTATTTATAGTTTACATAAAATACGGTTATCGGAAGTTACATGACTACATCCGTTCTTCTTGTCTTTTTAAATCTTACAACCACTAAATAAATAACAATACTTACTATCATCAAACAAAAGGTAACATTTTGCGAAATACCAACAATATCCCTCCAACTGCTTGCCCCATTTACAAATAACTGCAAGATTAACCCTACAAGTAAACTTAGTAATACATACGGTGTTTTTTTTATTAAAAATCCCACACTTCCACCAAGGGCACCACCGATAGTTGATGCCCCGTACCAGGTCGTATAAATGATTGCCTGTTCTTTAAACGATATCGTTACTGGTGGTACATCTTCATAAAAATGTCCAATCACGAAATAGAATGTAATGGCAGTGATTGTATAAATGGCACCAAGTAATACAGCGTTCTTAATATCCTTTGCAAATATATAGCCAACAAGCATAGCGAGTATAAACCAAACTGGTAAGGAATTAATCATTGCAGCTACATACGAAATGACGAATTCAAGAACTGTTACACCCTCGCCCAAATACGGTAAGTTATCAGAAACAACTGAAAAAATACCAACAATTAAACCAACGATACATGTAAAAATAATAAACCTTCTCCAATGTCCTCTATATTCTGGGTTCTCTTTCAACAAAATACGCTCCCTTTTTTCCTAATTGTACCATTTGGGAGAGGCGATTTGTTGCGTCTTTTTTGGATGTATATGGTATACATGTGAAGTTAACATAACATCTCAGTTCATGTCTCCTAAAAAGACAGAAACGGCAAAGGTTTTCTCCCCTTGCCGTTTTTCTTGTGTATGCACGTTTTAATACAGCCTCGTCATAGCAGCGTTTAACGGGACTGACAGTTCCAGCAGCCTGCATAAAATTTTGTATATCCTTACCGTATAATATCCGCGTTTTGCCGTCGGTACCCCAGGTATGGGTTCTATACTGTTAAAAAGTGACAGCAGATGAATAAAACTGTACTATCCCTTCTTACTTTTCTCTTTTTACTTCTGCAAAAGAAGAAATAATTAAATCAATGATCATTATTTAATCGAATTACACGAGAACTAAGTTTTTTCTTCCGTAATACACTAAAAATGTAACCACATAACCCGCCTGCAATAGCTGGAAGTAGCCAACCTAACCCTATATTATACATTGGGAGGAACCGAGTGAAAAAATTATTAATTACTTCAATTTGTATTCCAGCTGCGTTTAAACCATCAAATAGACTCACAAAAAATGTTAATATCAAACTACCTTGATACACTTCTGACCTACCATTAAATGTAGATTGTAAAAACGTTAAGAAAATTAAGCATATAGCAATTGGATACAAGGTCTGTAATACAGGGATTGAAATCGCAATTAGTGCATTTAATCCTATATTTGCAACAATTGTACTAAAAACAGACAAAATAATAGCAAATTTTTTGTAAGAGATATTCGGAAATAATTTATGGAAAAAAGAAGAACACGCAGTGATAAGTCCTACACTTGTCGTCAAACATGCCACTGTGATCATTAATCCCAATAAAATTTCACCATAAGAACCAAAATAATAGTCTGAAACTTTTGCTAAAACCTCAGCACCATTATCTAAACGACCTAATTTTTCAACACTAGAAGCACCCATATACGAAAGGGCAGTATAAATAAGAGCTAAGAGTGTGGCAGCAATTAACGTTGCTTTTGCACAAATAGTCATAATTTGCTTTTTAGTATTGGCCCCTTTGTCCTTAACTGCATTCACAATGATAATTCCAAAAACAAAAGCAACAAGTGCGTCCAGTGTTAAATAACCTTCTTGAAAACCTTTAAAAAATACATTTGCAGTGTAATCTCTAGATGGTGCTTGAAAGTTTCCAATTGGATGAATAACAGCTATTACTACAAGTGTTCCAATAAATGTTAATTTAATAGGCGTTAGGATTTTCCCAATTATATTGACAATTTTAGTAGGATTAAGTGACAAAAAACATGCAATAGTAAAAAATAAAATTGTAAATATAAATAAAGGGATGGAACCCGCATGATTAGATAGGAAAGGTTTAACACCAATGACAAAAGACACATTACCAGCCCTAGGTATAGCAAAAAAAGGGCCAATTGCTAGATAAAGTACAACCGTAAATACAATACCAAATAACGGATGTGCATGACTAGTAAAAGATAGTAAATCATCTTTACCTGAAAAAACAAATGCTGTGACACCTAGTAATGGTAACCCAACTCCAGTAACTAAAAAACCTGCATTGGCTATCCATACATTCGTACCAGCTGATTGCCCAAGCATAGGTGGAAAAATTAAATTTCCTGCTCCGAAAAACAATGCAAATAGCATAAAACCTAAAATTATTATAAAAGAAAAAGGAATTTTTTGTGACACTACAGCCCCTCCAATTTTGTATAAGGTCTTCATTTTGTATTGGAATAATATTAAAAATTGGGCTTCCCCTGCGTAGTGTATAGCTCCTAATAAAGCTATTTCAAATATACTCTAATTAATCAGTATTTCTCCTATGCTAGTTTCTAACCCAACTCTTGACTATCCTAACGATGATGTTATTAAATCTTTACTCTTACTCTTTTTCAACATGTTCCTCAAGTTCAATAAAATAATGATCCTTACGATACGACACTGCCTCCATGGTTGCTTATAAATTTGTTCGTAGTATTTTTCCTAAATTTGATTTTCAACAATTTTCTTTTTCACTATTACCTACCCCTTTAATTTGTTAAATGTTTTACTACTTAACCAGCATCGAAATGCACTAAAACAAATGTCGTGCATTCACCATTAAGGTTAGAAAAAGGGCGTTAATCGGATTAAACGCAACAAGCAATAAATTCGCTGCAACAAACTCCATTGATCCTGCAAATATTGTTAAACTCATCAGAATTGGGTAAATTGCACTGAAACCTAATGAATTCATGTAGATTCCATAAGCAATTCCCAAGAATACAAATCCTGCAAAAATGGGGACTGTATATGGGAAAGCCGTACGAAATGCAATCCATATTTGATTTCTCTTTTCATATGATTCACATCCTGAATGGCTAAATTTATTTTAATTTAACATATAAAATCCATACAAAAAACAAGATAATTATATGGATTACAATTATCTTAATATAGAATAAAATTCTCCCATTTTATCAAAATGGGGGTTCTGATAGATGTTTTTCTACATATATAAAACAACTCGTTAAGCCACCTTTTAGAACGTGATAAGAACATTTCTACGATTAAAAAAGAATTAGCGGTCATAAAGACAATAACATAGAAAACAATAATAAAGATAACATAAATTATAAGTTATATATCGAATATATGATATGACATATATGTTATATATATTTTAAAACTATTATTAAATTTAAGTAAGTGGTATCAAGGTGGAGTTGTAAAATAATACGAAAAATAAAATGGCCCCTTAGTGCTGAGCCATTTTATTATATTTATTTCAATAGCTTTTTTCAACAAATGCCCCCGTTTGTTTAAGTGCAATCCTTCATTATCTTTAATTTTATAAAGTAGTTCATCCTTATCTTAGTACAATTTAGTCGTTTGTCTGACAACAGCAAAAGTATTGCTATTGTTTTTAATGATTTTTATATAGTTTGTTTAACTTTTTCAACTTTTACTCCTGCCCATTCTTCGTAGCACTTAATGACTGCGCTCATATCTTCTGAACCATATCCTTTTGCTTTTGCCATTTGGAAGATTTCTTTTGCCAGGGCCAGCACCGGCGTTGAAATTTCTAATTCTTTTGCAACATTTGATGCAAGTCCAAGGTCTTTATGGATAAGTTGCGTCATAAAGTGTGGGGTAAAATCACGGTTGAATACTTTTGAAGCCTTATTATCAACCTGTCCGCTTCTTGCTCCACCGCCGCTCACAACATTTACAAAAATTTCCGGATCGATTCCAGCTTTTGTTGCCATTGTGACTCCTTCTGTAAAAGACAAGAGATTGATCGCAGCCATCGTGTTGTTTGCCAATTTTGTATAAGAACCTTTTCCATTTTCACCCATAAAATAGGCTGCTTGTCCCATTGCTAAAAACAGTGGCATGCATTTTTCATATAAATCTTTTTTTCCGCCAACCATAAAAGTTAAGATCCCTTGAATGGCTTGCGGTTCGCTTCCTGTAACCGGTGCATCCAGCATGTCAACTCCATGTTGGGAAAGTGCAGCTGCTAATTTTTTACTTGTTGAAGGAGATATTGTGCTTGAATCAACCACTATTAATCCCGAATGAACCCCATTTACAATCCCGTTTTCGCCAAGCACTACTTCCTCGACAGCTGCATCTGCTGTCAACATCGTAAAAACGATTTCACTTCGCAATGAAACTTCTTTTGGAGAATTGGCGACGGCTGCCCCCTGCTGTTTTAAAAGTTCTGTTTTTTCTTTTGTACGATTGTAAATTGTTAATTCATATCCCTTTTTAAGCAAATTTTGTGCCATTGGATGACCCATGGTGCCCAAACCAATAAACCCAACTTTCATCAAACATTCCTCCTCAAATACCGAAAATTGAAAAACTATGAATATTATTACTTAAATGGGATGTAATTACATTCTTGAATAACTGGCACCCAATCTTTTTTCGATTACATCACACCCTTTTTCTCCAAAATTCAACTTTTTCAGGATATTGTGCAAATTCATATTAAGCCATACCAGCCACCATCTATAAAGGAAAACAAATAGTGTATCTATCCTTCATTTGCCTTCTTTTTTATTATTTGGCTTTGTTAAACTTGTCTGTTGATTGGCCGAAATAAGCTGGCTTTCCATAGTTCTCTTTCATGCGTATTCCCCCTTAGCTGCATGTTAAATCTGTCATTTTATTGATAAAAAAATGACTGCATTCAACCATTTATCTGCCTTTTGAAATAACTGAGTTGTTTGGTGTTAACAGAGCAGTCTGTGGTTCGCCGTTGATAAAAATCAGGTCACTAGGGTCCAATAGCACCTCAATATTCGAGAGAGATTGCGCTTCGGAAAGCAGCGGTTCACTTATAATTATTTCCGATAATTCCAAGGTGTTTTTAATCCAAACAATTTTATGTTCAAATGGCTTTACACGATTGCACATTTTTACAGCCATTCTTAACGCATCTTCAGATGTTGCAGCAACCATAGGTATTTTAACAGTAGCTGCCTCAGTACTGGTAAAGGCATTCATATACATATATACAAAATTAGTTTTATCGAACAGCTTTCTTGTAGTTACATCAGCCATCCCAACACCTAGCGAATTGCCATGAGATTCTTCTGTGACGTCAAAGATGACACTTTTCTTAAACTCGGGTCCGCCGCTCATATGCTTTCCGAAAAAGAGACCTGTCACGTTCGGGTCTTGGCCGTCACCGCTAATGTTTTTGCCAATTTCTTCAATAACCAGAACATCAAATTTTGGAAAGGGAATGCTGGCCATAATATGCTTTGCTTCCTCCAGCAGGTCCTTTTCCCGTTCCATCGAGATTATATCAACTTTTGGAAGAACTTCGACTTTATATGTTTCATCAAACGCATTTTCTATCACTGAAACTGCGAAAAGCACGTTTGTTTTTTCAGCAACCATACACCCAGCTTTCGGTATCACCTCATGAAAACGAGCAAATCCTTGCATATGGAGGGAGTCAGCACCAATCTGTTTCCCAAGCCCAATACAAAGCATTTTCAGAACTCCACTTTCTATAGGCCCTCGGAAAGCAGTGTGCGGCTTGATTCTTGGAATAATCACGATTCCATCTGCTTCAAGGGCGCTTTTGCAAACATAAATTGGAAATCCCGACTCCAATTCCGCGATTGGCTCAACATCCATAGATGCATAAATAGGAACACCCATTGTTTCTTCGGAAATTCCAAAGCCTGCCAACATTTTCGCTTGACCTTCCGGAGTTGCCCCGCCATGACTTCCCATGGCAGGAATAATAAACGGAAATGCGCCTGCATCCTTTAATGTTTCTACTACTGTTTTGGTAATAAGGGCAATATTGGCTATTCCCCGGCTGCCTACACCGACAGCAATTCGTTTTCCAGCCAAGTTTTGCAAATAAGGTTCCATCTTAGCTCGAACCTCAGCGGGAATGTCTTCTACCTTTTGGGTGTTAAAATGTTGTTTAATTTTTAGAAAACGAGGTAACTCAATTTTGGGAAATTTGCTTAAATCTAGTGATTCCATTATTTTACGCCTCCTCATTTCAATCTGATAGTTAATCCTCAATACATCCAAATCGATATTGTCTTTCATCTTATCGTAGGTTTGTTTATTTGTTTTTCTTTTTCATTTACTATGTATACCGAAGATCCCCCACATTTAAGGCTTCAACTGCAACAGCAACGGAATCTTTTGGATGAATAAGGAGTGCATTCGTCTTAGGTTGGATCTTTCTCTTACTAATTCTAGAAGTCTGTTTTTTGTAAACGTTTAATTTTTTAGTTTATTATATTTAATAAAAGTACGGTGCAAAGTTAATAATCATTTGCACCGTTCCGTCGACTGTTGGGTTTTATTTCATTCTATTATTTCTATTGTGTTTAGTGGTTTTGCTGCACTGACCGTCTATCTAAAAAGGCTGATTTCTTTTGACCATGAGTACCGTTAACAGTGGCTGGAAGTGTAAACACCATCAAGGCACCAGCGACTGAGAAAAGAACTAAAGACCATGAACCTGCATCCTGATTGACGTATTGGACAAGGAAACCAACCATATATGGCCCGACAAATCCACCCAAGTTACCTAAAGCATTAATTAAACCGCGGCCAGTTCCTGCAATTTCTGCTGGTAAAAGCGATGGAGCCAGTGTCCAGAACGGGCCTGAAGGCGCTTGCAAGAATGTTCCAACAAGTACCATAAATGCGTAAGAAACCCAAACGTTACTCCTAGTGAGAATCGCCAATGAAAGGAACACGGCTAATCCAAGTATAGGAAGAGATGTGTAAAGTCTGCGGTTCCCTGTTTTATCACAAAGCGTTGCAAAGATGAATTGCCCAATAATACACATGATATATGGGAAGATACTTAAGAAACCAATCATGCCTATCCCGCTGCCAGTATTAAGATTTTTCAACAAAGTTGGTAACCATAGAGAGAAACCGTAGAAGCCTACTTGCATCAAGAAATAAACAAGAACTAATTTCCAAACATTGATGCTTGCGAAAACTTCTTTCATTGTTACTTTTTTAACTTCGCCAAGTGCTTTAACTGCTGCCTGTTCCGCTGCTAAGTTGGACTCAATATAATCCAATTCTTCTTTCGTGATCCATTTTGCCTCGCGGGGACGGTTGCTGATTAATGGTAACCAAACTGCAAGCAATGCAATAGAAATTACACCTTCAACGATAAATAAATTTCGCCAGCCTGCATATTGAATGAGTAAACCTGATAAAGGTCCATTAATAATATTAGCGATCGCTATGTTCATTGCGAACGCAGCATTTGCACGTGCACGCTCCTTCTCAGGGAACCAGTAGCTGATGATGGTAAGAATAGCAGGATATACCCCACCTTCTGCAACACCCAGTAAGAAACGAATCGTTAATAACTGCCATGTGGAGTGAACAAAACCTGTTAGGGTTGCGGCAAGACCCCAGAAAACGATCGTCCAGGCTATAAACTTTTTCGCGCTGCCGCTTTCAGCGGCATGCCCTCCAGGTATTTGCAAAGCCAAATAACCAATAAAGAAAATACCGGCTGCTAAACCGGATACACTGGCTGCCATCCCAAGCTCTTTACTCATACCTCCGGCAATGGCAAAACTGATATTCGAACGGTCAAGGAAAGCTACAATGTAAACAATTATCGTGGCAGGAATAATATGAAGCCAACGCCCATTAGGAACTTTCGTTTGAGTATTCGGCATAAATTTACCTCCATTATTGGAAAAGTTAATTTTTTTAAGCTTTGTTAATGTGTACTGTTAAAAATTCGGTTTGTAAATGTGCCAACTATTTATTTCATTCAGCATGAAAACCTAATGTCACATTCACTAAAGACTAACAATATAAAATTGGTTTTATCTTCTTTGCTATAATCCCGACAGTACACAGCGCAAATCTATCACCTGCTCCAACCGGAATATAGTCTACAATCTTACTAAATTTTTTTTAGTATGGAAAGAAGGTATTTCCGCATCCTCTTTGACTGCAAGCGGAACAACACCTTCAGATGCATCTGTACATCCGATGAAGCGGTTGGATGCGGCAACAAGACGTTGTCTTTGCTTCATCGCAGCATTTCTTTCTGCTCCAAATTCAGCTCTGTTAGCTGCCAGGTCGCCTTGATAAAGCACTACGTTACCATTAGCAAATTCAGTTGGATCAAGGAGTTCAATGTGTTTTGAACGGAAACGCAGAAGTAACAGGTCGCCCTCTTGTAAGTATAAGAGACCGCCTCCACGATATGCTTCAGGAGTCATATGGCCGATAGCCGCACCATAGGAAACGCCTGAATAACGTCCATCACTGATGAGTGTAGCAATGGATTGAATTTGACGGTTTGCATTAATATGCTGCATTGGTGTAAACATTTCAGGCATACCAAATGCTTCAGGTCCTTGTCCTGAAATAACAATGGTTAGCTTTAAGGTTCTATCCTTAACCATTCTATTAAACAATGCAACGTAATCTAAGCCTTCACTTTCATTGAAAGTTTCCGGTTGATTATGTTTCCACATTTGTAAAAGATGCTCATACCGGAAGCCTTTGCGTTCTCTTAATTCATCTAAAAGATGTTCATTAAGAAGCTGTTCATTAGCTGAACTTTCATTTTCAAAGTATAAAACAAAAGATGCTTTTTCATCAAATTGATCTAATTGTTTCGTAGTCATTCCGCTTATTTTTACAACAGCACTTTCAAAGAAGTTACCGCGTAATACATCTACGCCACTAAATGCACGACGAGGTTTGCTTAAGATGATTTGATTTTCCTTCACGCCATCTGCACTTAAATTTTCTGTGTTGCTAAGTCTTTCTCTCCAGGTTTGCCCTGTTACCGTGATGGCATCTACATCCATTGGCACACCGTTATTGATTAACTCATAGAATAGAGTTTCCATTCCGCGAATTAAGCCAGGGCATGTTTGTTGAGCCAGAACAAAGATATCTCTTCCTTCAGTCAAGCTGTAGCTGAATAAATCCGGAATCGGATGTTCTTGTTGAATTCTCTCTAAATCAAATAGACTGAAATTATATCCTGCATAGACCATCGCACCAACGATGTGCATTATTAAGTTGGAAGAACCTCCACCGGCACTGTGGATACGAATGGCATTGGCAATATTCGCACCGACGATATCCGCTACACCGCACTCTTCCCGGTTGATAAGCGAAAATAAAGATTCGATTGCTGGAGATAATTGTTCTTTCGTTGGAGGTGAAGTCAATAATTCCAAATTAGGGTGAACCATACCGAATCCAGCCATTGCATCACGAGAGCTGTTACCTGTTCCATGGAATGCACATACTCCGCCGGCAGCATCACATGTATGGATGGCTAATTGTTTTTCATATTCTTTATGTTGCTCATGTGTAATAACACCAACATTAACAGCTCTTTCCAGTACGCCTTGGAATTGTGTATTGGAGCTGCATTGTAAAATATAACTTAAAGCATCATGTAAATCATCTGAAATATTCTGATGTCCTATTTCTGTAGCTTTTGCTGCTACTGCACGTAATTCCTCTTGTAAAGCCTTTGGAACTTCTCCACCTCTTAATACATGGGAAGGTGAGAACGTAGCAAAAACCGGAGCTTCACCTCTGCGGCGGCGAACCCGGTCCAGATGTACCAATCCACTCAAAACTGCCAATGGCTGTTTATCACATCCTTGGATCACAAAAGCTCCATGATAGGAATGTGCTTCCATTTGGTTGACAACGATTTCCGCAATTGCATTTCTGCTTTGCAACGAATAAGACATTCCCATATTACTTTGCGCTGTTCCATCACATAGGACAGGTGTACTAAAGTAGAATGGAACACCGCCCTCTTCCCAGATCTTAATCGCAGCCCGTGAGACGGTTTGAATATCTAAAATATGGGCAGGATGATCGGCTGAACCGCCAATGATGGCAATTCGCGGTGCATTTTCTTCAAGACGATTGTAAATTTCCCCTAACGTCCAATCACCTTTTGGTGCTTCATCACCTAAAACCCGTTTTGCGCGGTCCAGTAATCCGGCAACGGTAATCGGTTCGTTTGCTTTCCCTTGAACATTATCGCGATAAGGATTAATTGGATTATTAATTCTAGGTTTTTTCATTAATGCTACCTCCTAAAACGATTGGGCCCCAAACTTTAAAACTCTTAATTTTCTGCCCTCTTAACCTCGCCAACAACTGAAAGGTTTGCGTGATCCAAATAATTGAAAACGGTTTCAAAAGATAATAGCGTTAATCCTATGTCTATGTATCTCGTACGTGTTGAATTGTTTAACGCCTTGGAGAACGGTTATTCATACTAACAGCTGGTTTACTCAGGTGGGTCTTCCTTCTTTATAATTGATGTTCACTGAATGACTATTAGATTAATAACCGTTTCAAAGAAATTGCAAACATTTAAATTATTAGAATATTGCTGAGGACCTAATACCGGTCAAATCACCTCCCCACCAAACATCATGTCTAGGAAAAGTGTTTTATAATATAAAATCATGTTCCGTTGCCAAAGCAAATCTTTCTTATAAACGGTGGCCTAATTCTATTGATATTTGCTTTCCAGCTTCCAACATCATCGGAACGATCTGCTTGGTTTGTTCATTAGATGCTTATATGAAGCTTACTATTTTGAGGAATAGCAGACAATGTTTCTTACATTAAATTGCTGTCGGAACCTTTTTTTCTGCAGGTACACCCTCACGCTTTGTGCACAAATCTGTTGTTTTTAGGTGCGGAGCATACCTTTGAATCATTTCATAACCAATTCTTGCACGCCGTACCCGTTCTTTTGAAAAAGCAATGGAGGTTTCTTCAAGATGTGTACCTGATGGATAAATATTTGGTGCATTTCTCAACCCGAATTTAATGTAAACAGGCGCTGCCACTCTGATAATTTCCGGAATATCGTAATGACGAATAAAACCGCCTAAATCATCAGGGACTTCCACATAAACATCGATTGGTATATCAACAGCTTGCCGGATTGCAGAAAGTTGGGCTAATGTTAAGTCAGTTGGTACATTAAAAGTATCCGCACCAATTCCCTCCATTAATTTGATTGAAACAGGATTCGATTGACCCATTTGCACCGAAATCTTGATAACCAAATCATTTGGAAGTTCACCCAGCTTTTTGAACTCATTAACGAGCCATAAAAGCCCTTCATCTGCAACAAGAATACTGCGCAACCCTGCATCGCAGCCCCGTTTAATATCTTCAATAGCATGAACCATTTGTTCCATGCTTTCAATCCGTTGTCCAAATATTTTACCAGCACTTGAGAATGGCATTGGGTTAATATCCCAGTTTCCCCTAGGTCCTACAAAAAGACTAAGTTCCCTATTTTCCTGTCTTGCCAGATCCACCATTTCACTCAGTTCAGCATCAGTGTAAAGCATAATGCCGCTTCCCTGAGAAATCCTGTGAATCGGTACATCCAGTTTTTCTGCTGTTTGAAGAACGGCTTCGAGTGATTTTACTCCTTCACAACTCGGAATTTCAATTCGGTATTGGGCCCCATCTGCAAACGTTTTTGTTGATGTAGGCAATTCATAATTTTCCTTCGTGATAAACCCCAATGTTTCAATAATTTGCCTCGTTTTTTCCAAGAATACCCCTCCTTATAATTTGTTCTATAATATAAAACCAAGTTTTACATTATTTCTTAATACGATGATAAATTAGGAGAAGCAAAAGAGTCAATAGCTTTCGGAAAATTTTAAAAATTCTTAACTACAGGAAAGAAAACAGCGAACGCGCTTTCGTTAAGCTTATCCAATGTGGTAAATTATTTTCATAATTGTACACTGGGGCTGCAAAACAATAGAATCCAAGCGAACTTTCTTGCTCTTCACAAATGTATCCTGTTTGTTTTGCAGACTCTAATTGCCGCCAAAGTTCATCAATATTTTTTATTGTATAAGGGCTCTTCTGTTCAAGTTCCTTTTCTGAATAAAGTTCCTGAAGCTCATGAAAACTGTATTGAGTTAATTGGATTTTTCCGATCGCAGATGCATGTGCCAAAAATTGCATTCCAGGGTCGGTTACTATCAATTACAGGAACCCAATATCGTTCAGTCACTCGTATCACCCCTTTCGAGTGAATGTAATCTTACCCGACCTCTGCTGTTTCAAATAAAATCAAATTTTGTAACCCTTTTCACATATTCACATCTTGAGGCGTTCTGCTATGTTCTCCCGTTAAGATTTCGGTAAAGAAAATCATCTAAAATATTAATGACAGATATATACAAGTTTTCTGGTATGCACTAGCAAAATTTAAAATATATTCATTGACAATAATGGAAAAGGGTACTAACTTTAATATTAAGCAACTATTGTCCAGGAGTTTTTCTAAGACTCTTCAACTTTTTGAAAACGCTTAAAAATAGAATGATCGAAGGGGGGAGTTTAATTCGTTTTCACCTGCATGTTTAAACACTTCACATAAATATTTTTATAGATTAAAATGAGAACGGAGTTTTATATTATAAAACAAAGGGGATTCTTTAATGAGAATTATTTGCGTTAAACAGGAGGAAAAATCAATCCAGCTGGCTGTACTGACTGACAGTGCCCAAATCTACCTTTTACAATATAAGAGTTTTTTAGAAATGATGAAGGAAGCAGAAATCAAAAATGAGACCTGTTTATCGTTAGTTCAACAGGCCATTCAAGATTCGCTGCCGATCGAAGCAAAGCTGGAAGACCTTACATTGACTTTGCCGATTCAGCCGGAAGAAGTCTGGGCTGCAGGGGTGACCTATATAAAAAGCCGGGATGCCAGAAATTTAGAGTCAAAAGCAACAGGTGAATCTTTTTATGACAAAGTTTATGAGTCTAAACGGCCAGAATTATTTATAAAATCAACCTTACATAGAACCGTGGGACCAGATGAACCTGTTTATATCAGAACTGATTCCAGTTGGCAGATTCCTGAACCTGAGCTGGGACTGGTTTTGAGCAGCAAGGGTGATATTGTCGGTTATACCATTGGAAATGACATGAGCAGCAGGGATATCGAAGGTGAAAATCCATTATATCTCCCGCAGGCAAAAATTTGGAAACATTCTTGTTCAATCGGACCAAGTATTCGTTTAGCTGAGACGGTCGAAGACGCTTATAATCTCGACATTACTTGCCGTATCTACCGAAATGCTGAAATGGTATTTAAAGGCCAAGCCAATACATCGCAATTAAAAAGAAAATATGATGAGTTAGTTTCTTATTTATTACGAGATAATGTGGTATTTGATGGGACCGTGCTACTGACAGGTACATGTATTGTTCCAGACGAAGATTTTACGTTGGCAGATGGCGATGTTATTGAAATTGAGATTTCAGGAATCGGTGTCTTACGCAATCCAGTGCAAATTGAAAAAAATTATTCACTTTTAAATTAAGAGGAGGAATCATCATGAAAACATTATCGCAAGCAAAAACATACTTGAATTATATTAATGGGAGCTGGCAAGCGGCTTCTTCTGAGGAAGTAATTGCAAGCATTAATCCTGCTAATAAGGAAGAAGTGGGATACGTACAAAGCTCAACAAGAGAGGATTTAAATGAAGCAGTCAAAGCAGCCAAGCAGGCTCAAAAACTTTGGAAAAAGCTTTCCGGAGCAGAAAGAGGCAATCTGTTATATAAGGCAGCAGATATGATCGAAAAAAACATCGATGTCATTGCCGAGACGATGACAAGAGAAATGGGAAAAACTTTCCCGGAGGCAAAAGGAGAAACTGCTCGCGGGGTTGCTATTTTAAGATTTTACGCTGGTGAAGGAATGCGAAAAATGGGTGATATCATTCCAGCATCAGACGGTACTGCCCTGCAGTTTAGTAAACGCGTTCCGTTAGGCGTTGTTGGTTTAATTACACCATGGAATTTTCCTTGCGCGATCCCTATTTGGAAAGCAGCACCAGCCCTAATTTACGGAAATACTGTCGTTTTGAAGCCTGCATCTGAAGCAGCCGTAACTGCTGCAAAAGTAGTGGAGTGCTTCGATCTGGCTGGTTTCCCAAATGGAGTTATTAACCTTGTAACAGGTAAAGGATCCGTAATTGGTCAAGGACTTGCCGAGCATCCAGATATCGAAGCTGTATCATTTACCGGATCAAACACTATTGGAAAGCAAATTGGCCAAGCGGCTACAGCACGCGGTGCTAAATACCAGTTGGAAATGGGCGGTAAAAATCCGATTATCATTGCCAATGACGCAGACATTGACCAAGCCCTTGCTGCCGTATTAAGCGGCGGACTAAAATCTACCGGACAAAAATGCACCTGCAGCAGCCGTGTCATTGTTCAAAGCGGTGTATACAATGAATTCAGAGAAAAATTACTTGCAGAAGTGAGAAAGATTAAAGTGGGAAATGGTTTAGATGCAGACACATGGATGGGACCATGTGCGTCTGAATCTCAGTATGGTACGGTAAAATATTATATTCAAAAAGGGATTGAAGAAGGCGCTGAATTACTTATTGGCGGCGACTCCCCAAAGTCTGAGGAACTAAAACAAGGATTTTTTATCAACCCAACGGTATTTGACAAGGTTACTCCAAGTATGACTATTGCCCAAGAGGAAATTTTTGGACCTGTATTGGCATTGATGAAGGTGGAAACGGTTCAAGAGGCAATTGAAGTAGCCAATGATGTTGAATTTGGACTAAGTGCTTCGATCTTTACAAAAGATATAGGCCAAATTCTTACTTTTATTGACGATATTGAGGCCGGCCTTGTGAGAGTAAACTACGAAACAGCTGGTGTTGAATTACAAGCACCATTTGGCGGAATGAAGGCTTCAAGTTCTCATTCACGTGAACAAGGAGAAGCAGCCAAAGAATTCTTTACCACTACCAAAACTGTCTTTATTAAAGGATAACATGGGTATAGTTATAAAAAGGCACACTGGCAGATAATAGCCAGGTGTGCCTCTTGCCTTTTGATTCTTTTTTATACCTTTGTTGCATTTTATAAAATATTTTTTTACTGATCCGTTCTTAATGATAAACGTGTGTTCACAAATGATGTTCATCACATAAAAGAACTAAAAGTCTAACCATTTGGTGAACCGACAAATTTTAAAAGAAAAAAATCAGGTCTTTTAAAAGTCAAACTTGAATGGCCTTTTTTGAATTAACGATTATAAAGAATATTCTGATTTTAAAAGTTTAATACTATCAATCTATGATATAAAATATGCATAAACATCCTCAACTTTTCTATTGGTGACCAGCAAAGATCCTGACTATGGGTTTATACATAACTCAAGTTAAATCTTAAAAAAGGAGTTAGAAATTTATGAACGCATCTTACAACTTTGATGAGGTAGCCAGACTCCCCTTACCCGGAGATAATGTTGCTGTTGCTACTCGCCAACTGGAAGTTGGTACAATCATTTACTTTCAAGGGAAAGCCCTTATCTTGGATTTCACCGTCATGGAAGGACATCGCTTCGCTGTGAAAGCGATCGCAATTGGTGAAGCTTTACTCTCATGGGAATTACCCTTTGGTTTGGCTTTGCAAGCAATTCAGCCTGGAAATTATGTTATCAACCAAGGTGCGTTGGACGCGCTTGGTATGCGTTCGCTGGACCTTGCGTTACCGGCAACGCCTAATTTTGTGGATTATTCTCAACCAATAAACCTTGACGAGACGAACTTCCAACCAGCTCCTAAATTGCCCGCTTACCCGGATACGCGCACCTTTATGGGATATCGGCGCAACCAAGCCCGCGGTGTCGGCACCCGCAACACGATTGTCCTGTTGGGTACAACTTCACTTACGGGGAGCTATGTTACCCAACTTGCGGCCAGTCTTCAATGTGAATTAAAGAACTATCCCCAAGTCGATGGGATTGTCCCTGTGGCTCATACTGAGGGGGGGGTTGAAGAACCGAATAACCTGGACCTATTACTGCGCACTTTATCTGGGTTTATCGTCCATCCTAACGTGGGTGCTGTCTTGATCGTAGACTATGGCAACGAAACTGTGACCAACAAGATGCTTGAGGCATATTTGCGCGAACACAACTATCCATTGGATGATGTTCTACATCAGTTCTTGTCAATCAAAGCCAGCTTTAAAAAAAACCTGACCATAGGGGAAGCGATTGTTCGTGATTGGTTACCAATGGTCAATGCCATGGAACGGACTCCTGAATCCATTCGCCATATAAAGCTTGCCCTGCAATGTGGCGGCTCAGACGCCTTTTCAGGGATTTCCGCTAATCCGCTGTTAGGTTGGATTTCACGGGAATTGGTTCGTTACGGAGGGTCCGCCAATCTAGCTGAAACCGACGAGTTAATTGGCGCTGAGTCCTATGTGTTACAAAAAGTACGAGACTTGGAAACCGCCCGCAAATTTTTAACCCTTGTAGAACAATTCAAGGAGCGTGCTGCTTGGCATGGCGCCAGCGCTGAAGGAAACCCATCCGGCGGCAACAAATACCGCGGCCTGTATAACATATACCTCAAGTCAATTGGCGCAGCCCGCAAGAAAGACCCGGCTACCCGCCTCGACCATGCTATTCACTATGCTGAACCAATGAAAGACTCAGGATTCCACTTTATGGATAGCCCTGGAAATGACCTTGAGGGTATCGCTGGGCAAGTCGCTGCTGGCTGTAATATGATTATGTTTACGACAGGTAACGGCTCGGTCACCAACTTTCCTTTTGTACCTACTCTAAAGGTGGTAACGACGACACGCCGCTTCCAATTGCTAGCCAATGATATGGATATCAATGCCGGTCTGTATCAAGAAGGCATGTCCATGGATGAATTAGGTAAGCAATCCTTTGAACTGCTGATACAGACTGCCTCTGGTCAGCTAAGCGTTGGTGAGAAGGCTGGCCATTCACAGGTGCAGATCTGGCGCAACTGGCGGCAAAACGATGCGAGCAAACTGGATACATTGCTCAATGCACCTCTACCGAAGGGGGAACCGATTGCAATTCGAACGGATGCAGGCGCCTACCCTATTCGTTTCACTCGCGACAGTGAGGGCATTGGCTTGATCCTGCCGACCAGTCTTTGTTCCGCTCAGGTTGCAAAGAAGATTGCAATACGTCTCAACCAACTGGAGTTTGGTCAACACAAGCATCTTTCGCGCTTTGTGGCCTTGGCTCACACAGAAGGATGCGGAAATAATGCCGGCCCATCTGAGCAGATGTATACTCGTACAATGGTTAGCTATATCACCCATCCGCTGGTCAGGCATTGTCTATTATTGGAACATGGCTGTGAAAAAACCCATAATGACTTTATGCGTCACCAGATGGAGGAGATGGGTGTTGACCCTGGCAGTTTTGGCTATGCCAGTATTCAACTTGACGGCGGAATTGAAAAGGCAACGGAGAAGATAGAAGCTTGGTTTGCTGATCAATTGTCTCAAACCGGGCCGACTACGAAGAAAACAGTTGGATTGGAATCTCTACGTATTGGAATCTTAAGCGATGGTTCTGTTACAAACGAAGCTGGTGATCAACTTGCATTGTTGACAAAAATGATTGTCGGCGCAGGTGGTACGGTGGTCGTCCCTGAGAACAGCGAATTGCTTTCAAAACCTGCATACAAGGATAATCTATTGGCAGTTCCTAATGTCCAGCCGTCATTGGCCTATGGCGAACATGCCCGAAACACCGGTTTCCACATCATGGAGACACCAACTGAGCATTGGGTCGAGACTATCACAGGCCTGGCAGCTACAGGTGTGGAGTTAATGATTGCACTGGTGAATCGTCTGCCAATGCAGACGCATCCATTTGTGCCTATGCTGCAAGTGGCAACAGAGCAGACCATGCAACAGACCTACACCAGTGATTTGGATCTGTTACTGACCGGCATTCCTACTAATTGGAACGGCCAGATTCTGGAGCGTTGCAAGCAAGTTATCGAGGAAAGCTATACTCCACGTCTCTTTGAACAGGGTAACGTTGATTTTCAAATCACCCGCGGATTGCTTGGCGTGACGCTGTAATTGGGACCAAAGCTGGGATAATCTAGTGTCCAAAAAGGACAATTTTATCTACGCTTTTTGATTTTTATGCAAAAGGAGAGCGGAAGTGTGTATTTCCGCTACTCTTTTTTTGTTTTGTTCGATTGTTGTTCTTTGAGTAAAATAAACTCAGGGTCATCTATTATGGTGAAACAAACTCCAGTGTCTAAGTGAATAGTTCTGACGAAATTTCTCCCTTTAACATTTCAAGCATCCAAAACGTTTTTTATTTTCTGACTCAAACTATTTTAAATACTCCATTTTAAGCCAAATTCCTCTTGGAATTTCTAATTCCACTAAAAACCCAAAAAGTGTAGTTCGGAAGAAAGTGAATACTCGATAATCTAAAAGTGGGTTCCATTTCTACATTGGCAGGAAATAACCATACTCATCAAACTGAAGTTCATGTAAGCCCTTTATGACTTCGATATTCTCTTTATTTTTCAACTCATTATAAATGACTTCTGAGACGAATAACTCTCCAATATGCAGTGTATTTGGAACACGGACAATTCTGGCCTCTTCAGAAGCAATTCCCCAGTTAGCCCTTAGTGCAGCATTTAATGCTTCCCTATCATTTTCTAGTACAATTGGAATTTTAGCACGATCCAAGAATGTGCTGGTAACAACATTTTCATTCATTTTTTGAAAATCGATTTTTTCAAATAAACGCTTCGTTGTTAAATCAGCCAAGCCAATCCCCAATGCATTGCCATGGCTCGCCTCACTTAAGTTAGATGCAATTACATATTTAATAATCGGCTTTTTCGGCTCTTCCACACCCAATACGCGAATACGGCCGATAATATTCGTATCCATACCTGTCCCACTGTAATTTTTGCCGATTTCATCAACTACTAAAATATCCATTTGATCAACTGGCAAGCTTGGCATTAGCTCAAAGGCTTTTACCAGCAACTCTTTCTCTCGTTCTTCAATTCGTTCAGTCTCAATTACCTCAATGATGGCGGTTTCCTCATGGGCATTTTCAACAATCGCTACCCCAAACAATGTATTTGATTTCCGGATCACCTCTTTTCCAACCTCAGGCATCATATCTCGGATTCCCTCAATACCGTATGTGTGCAATGCAAGTGCCTGTTTATGTTTTCCCATCCCAATCGAGGCCATTTTTAAAACGCCACTTTCAATATCTTTCTTAAAATCCGTATGCGGCTTAACACGTCCCATAATGATAATTCCATCAGCCTTATAAGCGTGTTGATCAATATAAACAGGAATACCAGCTGACGTTTCACCGATTTTAACAACATCCATGGAAGAACGAATTTCACAACCAGTTGTGACTTCCGTTACCCCTAATCCTTCAAGTACCTCGATTTGGCCTTCAGCTGTAGCTCCTCCATGGCTTCCCATGGCCGGAATAATAAACGGTGTCGCGCCTCTCATTTTGATTTCATCTGCAACACTTTTAACGATAAGTGGAATATTTGCAATCCCACGGCTTCCAACTGTTATTGCAATCTCCATTCCTGGCTTTATTTTTTCATCTGCTTTAACGAAATTAAATTGTTCTGATATCGTTCCAGAAATATTTTTTATACTTTCCACTACAAATTTTTGTTTTATTTTTGCGAATTTCGGAAGAGACATCCTTACATGCTCCTTTCAGTTTAAAATTGCTTTTTTATGTATTAATAATGAAGATTCCATTAAAAAGAGGTGTGGCATATTTACTATTTACCAAGATTATTAGAAATATATTGTCCTTCGATAAGTTCTTATAAAAATGATAGCAAGAGATCAATATAATAATCTCTTGCTGCCCTTTTTTATCTAAATCGTTTTGACTATTTTCTCAGGAGCTAATTCAATGGCCATCCTGATCGCTTCCTTGAGTGATAATTCATCCGCAATATTCTTCCCTGCGATATCAAAAGCGGTTCCGTGATCAACACTCGTACGAATAATCGGCAGCCCAACCGTGATATTGACGCCGGATTCAAGGCCTAATACCTTGATTGGCCCGTGCCCCTGATCATGATATTGTGCTACAACGATATCAAAGTCGCCGCGTCTGGCCCTAAAAAATAACGTATCTGCCGGAAGAGGCCCTTGAACATTAATTCCCTCTGCCTGCGCTTTTTTCACAGCGGGGATGATTTTTTCTTCTTCTTCACCATATCCAAAAAGTCCGTTTTCTCCCGCATGTGGATTAATGCCGCACACTGCGATTCGAGGGGATTTAATCCCTGCTTTTTGTAATGTATCATGGGCGAGTTTAATAACAGAATATTGCCGGACAACGTTAATTTTATTGATCGCATCGATAATTCCGACATGTGTTGTGACATGGATTACTCTTAACTCTGGAGCAGATAACATCATCGCGAAATCTTTTGTATTTGTTAATTCGGCTAATATTTCTGTGTGGCCAGGATAAATATGCCCAGCTTTATGAAGCGCTTCTTTATTTAACGGCGCTGTACAAATCCCCTGGATTTTTTCTTCATTTGCTAGGGCAATTGCCTTTTCTAAATAACGGAAAGCCGCATTGCCAGCTTCTGAGGAAACCATACCCCATGGTAAATCTTCAGAAACCAAATCTAAATCAATCACATCAATTGTCCCAAATTTAAACTTGGATTCTTCAGGTTGTGTAATCCTATTTAAATCAAGTTGGATTTTGGTTACTTCGAGTGCCCTTTTCAAAATTTTAAGGTCGCCGATTACAAACGGGCAGCATTTATCATAGATGGTCTCATCATTTAATGATTTTACAATCACTTCAGGACCTACTCCTGATGGGTCCCCCATTGTAATAGCAATACTTGGTTTATTGGCAGACATAATTACATTCCTCCCGTCATCATTCCTCGTTTCACTTATCCTGGTTCTGTTTTTACATACAATTATGCAAAACTTCCTTTTCATAAAAGATTTAGCGAAGACGATCTAATTATCCTGCAACCTATGATACATATTGTTCCCCTTTGTTCGTATAAATATAGTAAACTTCAAGTCTATTAGAATACGCTTTCATTTGAGCGTAACATCGATACTCTCCAACGGTGAATGGCAATCAGAGTTGTTCAATCATTTATCGGATACATTTACAACATGTTTGCAAAATAATAGTACTTCTTAAATTTAAAAAAGCGTTTTCATAAAATACTAATTAGGACGGTGATACATGTGTATGCTTTACTGTCGCCGATTCATTTCCATTTATCTCATTGCAGCTGCGGCACCAATAAATAGTTTCCTGCTCATCATGTATTTCAGTTAATGTTTGCAGTGCCTTAACCAATGCATGCTCGGTACCAAACGCCCCCGCTTTCGTCACAAGCGGCAGACCGTCAAAAAAGCCGCCGAACACCTTTCCGTATGGCAGGCCGTCTTCCACTTCACCGATGACCCGAATTCCTTTTCCATTTAATACTTTACAGGTAGCCCCAGCAATATCTCCTCCCGTTAAAACGGCACCGGATATGTTCCTGCTTTCAATTAATAGACCGGCGATCAACCCCATAGATTGGGCAATTGCACTGCTAGCTTCAAAGTTTGTTAAACCAAGTGAATGCTGAATAGCTCTTACCCGATCAATTGCTTCACTGCTGCGATTTGTAACTATGACTAAATCGCCTTTTAGCAGTAATTCCTGTCCTTCCTTGACAACACGTTCAATTTCTTGCGTACGCATATGGTCGTCGAGAAATTTCTCTGGAGAAATAACGATTTCCCCAATTTTCTTTTGCCTTTTCAACTCTTGAACCTGCAGATAGGTTACTGATGTCACACTGCCCGCTACGACGAGCACTGGAAGCCGATTGCTATCCTGACCTTTACGAAATGGTTCTCTCCGTTGCTCGGTACTGCAAAGATGGTACGCTATGCCTGCTGATCCTACCCAGAGTACATTTTCCTTCAGGAATTGGGCAGCTTTGACAATCGTCTTAAGTTCCTCCTCTGTTGTTGCATCAACCACAACAATTTTAGAATCTTCCCCCGAAGTCAACTGGTTCATTATTTCAGCTAGGTGTCTTTTGCCTTTTTTCACATCTTCAAGGGAGATTAACTCTACTTTCCGCTTACTTTGCTCCTGTACCAATTTTGGCAGGTAACTTTCATTTACCGGGCAGGTGGGGTCATTTGCAATTTCAGTTTCCTCAAGCGGCACACCATAAACATAATGTTTCCCATAAACTGTAATTCTCTCACTCTTCGGAAAAGCCGGAACCAAGAACGAGGTTTTAAACTTAAATACATCCATCACAGCATCTATTTCCGTGCCAACATTCCCTCTCATCGTTGAATCTATCTTCTTCAACACTTTTTTGATGCCTTGCTTTTTCAATTGCTCAGATAGAGTACAGACTGCCTCGTATGCCTTTTGAGAATTTAATGCGCGGCTTTCTGAATTTAATACTATGATATCGCTAGTTAAATGTGGAGCCTCCAATTGTGTGTCGGAAAATAACACAGTCGTATCCAAACATTTTTTTGCAAATTGTACACCAGTATCGTTCGCACCCGTTAAATCATCTGCTATAACCGCCAGTTTCACCATTCTTCTACCCCCCCTTGATTTATTTTCTACCCGCTTCTGTTAAGTATGTCTGCTCTAGCTGCTGTTCATAAGATCGTTAGATATTTCCGCCTAACTGTTTCATTTCGCAACAACCTATTGTGTCGTTTTCAAACTATTTACAACGTTTACATTTAATATAATACTCAAATTGGTTGCATTTAGCAATATATATTTATTAAAATTTCAAAATAGCCGCTAATTAATTTCTTGGTAAGTTAAAATTGTTGCATTATTAATCACGTTTGAATATTTTTACAAAAAGCTTGTTAATAAAAGTGTTGCTATTCAACATTTTGCTCTCTTAAAAGTGCCCTACAAAAAAAAGAAGCAAGCTTTTATTTAAGCTTGCGCCACAGTGTTGACCGGTTAATACCTAAACGTTTAGCCGCTCTGGATTGGTTCATCTCCTCTGCCTCAAGGACCCTGGTAATCACCTGTTTTTCAATCTCTTCTAACGTCCCACTTATATCAATAGTGGTAATTGAAGTATTGTTATTTTTTTGCTGATGTTCTAATTGATTAAGTACCGTTTCAACTTCTTTCTTTTCAATATAATAAGACTGCGATTGCGTTACTAGTTGTTCAATTACATGTTTAAGCTGTTCTACATTTCCTGGCCAATTATAATTGGCTAGTTCCTCGAGTGCATCCTGTCTGATCCCCACTACTTCATTTCCATATTTAGGATGCAATTCAGAAATAAATACATGCACCAGCTTTTCAATATCTTCGCTGCGTTCTCTTAATGGAGGTATATAGATCTTTAATTGCGCCAATGAATTATAAAAATCCCGTATAAATGTACCATTTTTAACTTTTTCCTCAATGGTATCCTCAGAAGAAACAACCCATTTCGACTTTTTTGCATCTTCCTTTTTGAGAAAATGATACAACTCTTTTTGGGTAATCGGGGTAAGTCTTTCGATGTTTTTTAGGTAAATTACACTATTTGCATACTTTTGAAAAAAGCCCTCGCTGATTAAGTTCTTAAGCAGTTCCTCGCTCAAAAGATCACTATTCAATGTGATAAATGGTTCATCATTGCTTTTACGTTTTAAATGAATAGACTGGGCAATTAATTCTTTTCCATTTCCCACTTCTCCCATGATCCAAACAGGTTCATCCATACCGCTGTATTTATCAATCTGCTGCAATATCTTCTGAATGGGCTCGCTTTTTCCAGCAATAGGGGTATAAGATACAGTCTGGTTAAATTCCAGAGCATGTGGATTTCCGTTAACCTTCTTGTCCGCTACATCGGCTTTAAAGTCTTTTTCGAAATATATTATAACAGTATCCTCATATGGACAAGCCGTTAATTTCCATAATGTATGATCGAAGTGAAGCGTTATCGTTTTCTTTTCTCTTGTTAATTCCGTTTGTTGTACCATCCTTTTAACACCAGGCGAGTTATATAGTTTTATCCAATTAAATTCTTTATTAAAACGCTCGTTTCCATAAATGATTTTCTCTTCACGTATTATTCCAATTGCCTGCTCACTGCAATCCAGAATCGATTGATAAATAGAAACATCCTGCTGCAGCCTCGAATATAATTGAATTGCCCTTCTCGCTTCTTCCAGTGAATCCATAATTGCTTCTTTACCCGATGTGATTAGCACTCCAGTCAGGCCTAATTGTTTCGCTGCCTGAACGGTTACTACATCTCCTATGACCACTTCATATCCAAGTTTTTTTAAATTCGCTAATTTTTCTTCAACCTCGGTATCCTTCGTGATCGTCAACGATTTAATGTCCAAATCAAGAAGTTTGCATATCGTAACTGCGCCTTGAGAGATATTTGGAAACCCGACGATTGCTGCTTTGCCTGAAAATCCTTTAACAAGTGTCAGAATACGCAATACATCATAGCCGGATACCTGAATATCAATCACAGGTATTGACGATTCCTCCTGAATCATGGAAGCAGTACCGCCGCGGCTGATAATAATATGATATCCTCTTTTTTCAGCATCCTTCGCTATGTTTGCACCCTCGTATAAATTACCTAATTCAATATGTAATTCAAAATCGTCCACTTCTTGTTGAATTTCTTTCATCATTTCAAACAAGCCCTCATAAGGGGCAATTACCAAAGCTTTAATCATTTTCCCTTCACCTTCTGTTGCAAAAATCAACACAGTTTTTCCCCTATCATAGCTCAACAAGTTTATTAAGTAAAGGTCTTAGTTGCACAGTATAGAATCTCTGCTACGATCGAAAAAATCCCTCCCAGATTGAAGATAGAGGACTTCCCTTTACCTGCAGACCTGAGAGGGATTCTTTAAAAGAAAAGTATAAAATTTTTGAATTTGAGAACTGTCTAGCTCCAGCGACAAGTGTACCTCACTAAACGGGAGCCCAGCGGTTTTCTTATTCCCATTGGTTTGTGCCAATTTTTCCCCATACTTTTTGGTAAACTTCTTTTATGGGAACATTATTTGCCTTTGCAATTTTTCTGCAATCCTCGTATTCCAGGGCATTTTGAACGATTTTTCCCTCGTGTAAGCCTTGTTTGACTGTCACTTCTCCCCATTCGGTCTGGACTTTATAAAATTTTCGGGCCAGGCGGTGAACGTATAACGGATAGTAGCGTATACCAAGTGTTGTCGTTTCAGCAAATACTATTTTTTTCATCTCATTGATTTTCTTCTGTTCACATAATAGCTGAAGCATAACTCCCGGGCGATTTTTCTTCATATATATAGGGGTATAAAACACATCATTGGCACCGGCTTCAAATAATCGGTCCATCACATATCCAAGCCATTCCCCCGGAATATCATCCAAGTTTATCTCCATCTTGACCATATCGTGATCAACATGTTCTTCAGTATGCGGAAATTGCTGCTGCATATAAGCTCCCACCTTTTGGATTAAGAAGTGCCCAATATAATACGTAAAACATTCGGATGTTCAGGGAAATCTTTCGTTCCTGCTCCATATCCTATAGAATCAACATTAAAAGACGGAATTGGCCCAAATTCCTCTATGAGGGCTGACAAAATACCAGCGCCTGTCGGGGTTGTCAATTCTCCTTCAATCTCCGTTGCCTTAATTGGCAACCCTTTCAAAATTTCTAAAGTAGCCGGTGCAGGTACTGGGTATCTTCCGTGTGCAATCTTAATATGACCATTCCCAACAGGAACAGCTGAAGAGACAATTTTGGTTACCTCCAATTGATCCAGAAGAATGCATGTCCCAACAATATCTATGATGGAATCAACAGCACCCACTTCATGAAAATGGACCTTTTCAAATGGGATATTATGGATCTTTGCTTCTGCCCTTCCAATCTTTTCGAAAACAGCCAGCGCCATCGTCTGAACATTTTCATTAAAGGCTGCGTTTTTAATGATGGTGACAATATCGGAATAATGTCGGTGGTGATGTGCATGATGGTGATGCTCATGAGTATGATGATGTTCGTCCTGATGATGACCTTGATGGCGGCTGTTATCGGTTGCATTTTCAGTCAGGATTACATCAAATTTCGTTGCAGAAATTCCTTTCTTAACAACCTTTTCCCAGTTCAGTTTATATTCATCATTTAAATCAAGTTTTTTTAATTCTTTTTCGAGCAGATGAATGTCGGCTCCTAAATCGATAAGCGCCCCGATGGTCATATCCCCGCTAATTCCCGAAAAACAATCAAAATAGAGTGTTTTCATTTCCTTCCATCCTCTTAATCTATTTTATTTTTATTATGATTTTTATGAATTAATGTTGCATAATAACCTGCTCCAAAGCCATTATCAATATTTACAACGCTGATTCCCGGGGAACAGGCATTGAGCATCGATAATAAAGCCGAAAGACCTTGGAAGTTCGCACCGTAACCAATACTTGTCGGAACAGCGACAATCGGATTGCTAATTAAACCGCCAACCACACTTGCAAGTGCCCCTTCCATTCCAGCAACTGCAACGGTCGCTGTTGCGTTCTCAATTTCATCAAGATGATGAAAAAGACGATGAATTCCGGCCACTCCTACATCGTAAATTCGTTTTACCGAAGCTCCAAATGCTTCAGCTGTAACTGCGGCTTCCTCAGCAACCGGCAAATCAGAGGTTCCTGCACACACAATGGCAATATAGCCTTTATATAAAACAGCCGGCTCAGCTTCGTGCTTCCAAAATAGCGTTCTTGCCACTGGATTGTAAGTAAGGCCTGGAACGGCATCGATGACTTCAGCCGCTTTTTGCTCGTCTACTCTTGTAGCCAGTACACGATTAATATTTTGCTTTAAGGCGGAAATGATCGAAATAATTTGTTGCACGCTTTTCCCTTCACCAAACACCACTTCGGGAAAGCCTGTACGTTTCTGCCTTTGATGATCTAATTTAGCAAAGCCCATGTCCTGAAATTGGGCCAGCATCGTTTTTGCCTGCTCCACATCTACCGTTCCATCTCTCACTTGCTTTAATATCGCTTCAATATTCCTATTTTCCATTGATGACTCACCTTTAGTTCAGACTTGTTGTTAACACTTTATTCATGCTGCCGCTCTTATAGCCTTGCAGATCAAGGGTAACATAGTTATAGCCAAAACCTTGAAGGTTTTCTATGATTTCTTTATGATGAGTTAAAACTAGCTGCATGTCTTGAGGCTCTACTTCAATCCTGGCAATCTCCTGATGTGTTCGAACACGCACTTGTCTGATTCCCAAACCTTTTAGATAAGCCTCTGACTTATCAATCTTTGTTAGTTTTTCTTGAGTAATTTTTTCACCATAAGCAATTCGTGATGATAGACAAGCAAACGATGGTTTTTCCCAAGTAGGCAAGTTTAGCTGTTTTGACAATTCACGAATTTCTTCTTTAAAAAGATTCGCCTCTTGCAGCGGCCCGCGGACTCCATGTTCTCTGGCAGCACGGACACCGGGGCGATGTTCACTCATATCATCAGCAATCAAACCATAAACGACGTTTTTAAAACCCTTTTGCTTCATAATCGGGACAACTTCTTCAAACAATCCATTTTTGCAGAAATAACAGCGATTCAGGTCATTTTCGGCATATCCGGGAATATTCAATTCAGAGGTTTCAATTACAAGGTGTGCTGCACCAATTAATCCGGCCAGCATTTTCGCCTCTTCTAATTCACTTGTAGGGTATGTTTCAGAATCTGCTGTAACTGCAAGAACGTTTTCAACTCCCAAAACATCTACCGCCACTTTTAAGAGAAGTGTACTATCGACACCGCCGGAAAACGCAATAACAACATTTTCCATTTCTTTTAATATTTGTTTAAGGCGTTCATATTTCTCTTTCAATCGTATTCCCCCCATTACAGCTGCATGTTCAATCTATACTGAAATTAAAACCTATAGTTGCAAAATTAATCTGATGTGAAAATTATTTTCTCTGATTCGGTATGTAAGTTATGCATTTTGCAACATTATTTTATTATAAGCGAATTTTTGCAAAAGTAAAAGAAATAATAAAGCGATTACAAAAATATTAATATAGGTTTATGTAATTTACCACAATACATTTTATTAAAAGCCTTTTTTATGAGTGGTATAGACTCTTATAAATGAAAAAAGAGCAGTTTCAGCAGTAACGATCTTAACTGCTTCTGCCCAACCCGTTTGACTCCTGTTTAAAAGTTCTACATTTTCCGGTATTGCCCCCATTCGAGGGGGCAAAAACATAGGATGCCCTATCCGGAACAATTAAAGGGTTTTGTACATCAGAATCATCAGGAATGTATCCGTTTTAAGAGGTTAGAATTGTATTTCCCTTTTTATGCAGTTCTTTATTTGAAATATGTTTTTTAACATGGTTGGATAAAGTGCCAATTTTTTCAATCGTAATGGACAGCTGATCTCCATCTTTTAACCATACTTGTGGATTTCTTCCCATTCCTACTCCCGGTGGAGTGCCTGTTGCAATTAGATCGCCTGGCTTTAAGGTCATTGACTGGGATAGAAAAGATACAATGTATGGAATATTAAAAATTAAATTCTTCGTATTGGACTGTTGCATGATTTCATCATTCAAGCATAAAGAAATATCCAAATTATGCGGATCTCCTACTTTGTCTTTCGTTACGACCGTTGGCCCAATTGGAGCAAACGTATCAGCTGACTTTCCGCGGGACCATTGACCATCGGTAAATTGAAGATCTCTTGCACTAACATCATTCATAATGGTATAGCCAAAGATATAATCTTCCGCTTCTTCTTTAGAAACACATTTGGCTTCCTTCCCAATTACAATTGCCAACTCCGCTTCAAAATCAACTTGATTGGAGTTGATCGGAAGTTCAATTGCAGCGTTTTCTCCAATAATTGCATTCGCATATTTTGAAAAAATAACCGGTGATGCTGGCGGTTCCAATCCTGTTTCTTTGCAATGGTCCAGATAGTTTAAACCTACACAAATGATTTTTTCCGGCTGGGCAATTGGAGCTAAAATCTCCACTTCAGAAATGTGAAATAATACATCTCCGCTCTTTTCCGAAACTTCATCTTTATTCTTAAGAAGCGTTCTAACATATGGAAGAACTGTTGCACTTTGTTCAATAAGCTGTTTCAAATCATTGGGGATAATAAATTCCGTAGAATTGTTTTTCTTAGACAGTTTTTCTAAAGCACGTAAGTCTAAAATATGATTCTCTTTTACTACACCAAGATGTGTTTCCGATTGGGTTCTAAAAGCCACAAATTTCATTTAAATCACTCCCTTTTATTAATTTGCTGCAGCTGCAGCTGCAGTGAAGGTCCGGTAGCTTCAGATATAACATGAATGCAAATAAAGCTTCCACTCCTAAGAAGGACTCAGCTTTATGTATGCGAAAAACTACTTGAAGTATATTTTTGGTATATCCGTGTAGAACTCCTGAATGGGCTATGCTATCAATCGCCTGTTAAACGTTTCTGGTCCATGTTTCTTTTAGTGATCCGTGTTTTGTACTACCTCAAAATTGTTCGATTCTAATTCAAGTGCCTTTTTACCAGCTTCTATTACTTTAATAATCTGGTTTACATCATAGACGCTCCCTTTCCATATTCCACCGCTGACAGATTGCAAAGCAGCCCACAAGCGAGTATCATCCGGTAAATCCGGATCCGGTTCTAAATTTGGATGGGGTTCCCGCTCTGCTAGAATCAAAGTTCCTTCTTCCGGAGTAAAGGTTCGTTTCCCTTCCCCAATAAAATTAATGCTTCCTTCCAGCTTATTGCGGTCTACGATAATCGTAATCACATCTCCTGTCCGTAGTTTTCCTACAGGTCCACCTGCTAACGCCTCTGGACCTACATGACCTATACAAGCACCGGTTGAAACTCCTGAAAAACGAGCATCCGTTATGAGCGACACATACTTCCCAAACGACAAGTGCTTTAAAGCTGATGTCAGCTGATAGGTTTCTTCCATTCCTGAACCGGAAGGCCCGCGGCCGATTACGACCATGATATCTCCAGCTTCAATTTTCCCGCTTTTAATTGCCGTAATAGCAGACTTTTCAGAAGTAAAGACTTTCGCTCTTCCTGTGTGGCGATAAATTCCGTCTTCATCTACAACAAATGGATCAATTGCAGTGGACTTAATTACAGATCCCTCAGGTGCAATATTTCCGGTTGGAAACGTTACTGTAGAAGTTAATCCACGTACTTTCGCTTGATCCGGGCTCATGATCACATCATCCGGATCTACTCCATCTGTTTCTTTAAGCCGTTTTCTGATTTCAGCGCGTCGTTCTGACGATTCCCACCAGTCTAATACTGTACCCAACTTCTCTCCCGTGACGGTAAGAACAGACTCTTCCAAAACACCCAGCCTGCGAAGATGAAGCATGACCTCCGGCACCCCGCCAGCCATGAAAGCCCGAATGGTAGGATGGTGTTCGGGTCCATTAGGCAAAACACTTACTAGCCTGGGAACTTCTTTGTTAATGCGAATCCAATCCTGAACCGTTGGAATGTTTAACTTGGCTGCATGAGCAATTGCTGGAATATGCAGCAACAAGTTTGTCGATCCTCCAAAAGCGGCATGAAGGACCATCGCGTTTTGGATAGCTGCATCTGTTAAAATATCCTTCATCCTCAGGCCCTTGGATTCCATGGTAATCACTGCACGAGCAGATTGACGGGCCATCTCCTCCCAAATCGGCTGTCCAGATGGTGCCAAGGCCGAATGTGGCAAAGACATTCCTAAGGCCTCAGCTACTACTTGAGAGGTAGCCGCTGTCCCTAGAAACTGACATCCGCCTCCTGGTGTAGCACAAGCTCTGCATCCTAAATCAGCGGCATCCTCTAAAGACAACTCATTCTGTGCATAACGCGCACCAATCGTTTGAACCTTACCAGCATCCTCTCCATTCGTAGGCGGAAGAGTTACCCCACCAGGAATAATAATGCAGGGTAAATCATGCATTGCGGCCAAGGCGAGCATGGTCGCCGGAAGACCTTTATCACAAGTGGCGACACCAATAACCGCCTTGCGGGTTGGTAAGGAACGGATTAATCTGCGGTAAACGATAGCGGCATCGTTACGATAAGGGAAAGAATCGAACATCCCTGTGGTGCCTTGGGATCTTCCGTCACATGGATCACTCACAAATCCGGCGAATGGTACGCCTCCTTTCTCTCGAATTTCTTCTGCGGCCGCCCGCATAAGCAATCCTACCTCCCAATGCCCTGTATGATACCCTAAAGCAATTGGAGTTCCATCCTCAGCTCGAATGCCTCCTTGCGTACTAAGGATAAGAATTTGTTTTCCTAACAATTCGCTGGGCTTCCATCCCATACCGACATTTTGAGATAATCCGAATAAATCTCCACTTGGAGAATGTAACAGCATATCCGGGGTTAATGGAAGAGAACCGGTAGGACCAGGGGCATGAGGATGAATCCGATACAACTCCTCCTTGTCCCTTCCCATAATATAGTGTAATCGCTCGCTCATCGTATCTTTCTCCTTTCTCAAAATCTATAAGGTTAGAATGTTATAAATTCATGCTCCGCTTTTAAATAATCGTTTTGAAAAATTCAATCCGCAAGAGATCCATTTTACCCCTAATTCCCCTTGCTGCCCGCCATAATCGTATCGCTCTATCTTGCTGAATGCGTCACCCGGCCGATTCTTCAATTGGCTTTTTCACGAGGAACCAGTAACACAAGGCCGAACAGCCAGCTATTATTCCACCAGAGATAAAAGCCAAAGAATACGATCCTGTAGAATCAGCAATCATTCCGGCAATAACCGGAGAGAAAGCGCCTCCAAAATATCCCCCAAAGTTTTGAATAGCTCCTACAGAACCGACCATCGAAGCTGGGGCAATATCACCGGCAAGCGCCCAAGCACTTCCAGTAATCGCAGAAATAAAAGCAAGGGCAAATGTAAACAAGGTAATGGTAATTGCCAAGCTATGAACAAATGGAACCATGATGACCAGAATAGCCGACACAATCGAGCAAACAGCAATCATGCCACGCTTTGCATTAATGGGAGAGGCAATTCCTTTATCAGTAAGCAACTTCGTAATATATCCTCCGAGGATATCCCCAACAATACCGCCAATCCAAGGAATGCTCGCGTATATTCCAATATCTTTCAACAGAACATGATGAGTTTTCAATAGATAAAGAGGAAGAAAATTCAGGAAAATGTTCCAGATCCAAATAGTGCAAAAAAAGCCGAGGATCATTCCCCACATACTGCGATGTTTGAACAGTTGCCCCCATTTAATTGGTGACCTTTGCTCCGCCTCTCCTGACCCTCCTCCTCCAGCCTGAATATAATTCAGCTCTTCCTTGGAAAGACCTTTACTTTGCTCGGGGTTTCGGTAGAACTTCATAAAGAAAAGAATGAATATAATTCCTATTAATCCTGTGAGGTAGAACATGATTCTCCAACCATATGCCATCATGAGGGTTACAAGAATAGGTGGTGCTAAAGCTGGACCCCATTTCGATGATGAATCCCAAATTCCTGTAGCCAACCCACGCTCCTTTTTAGGATACCAGTAAGAGGTAATTTTAGCATTTGACGGCATACAAGGAGCTTCACCGACTCCCAACAAGAATCTTGCGCCTAGTAAAGTTCCCAGTTTATTACACGCACCTGTTAAAGCTGTCGCAATACTCCACCAAATAACAGCAATAGAAAAGACACGCTTTGCGCCAAAACGGTCAATCAACCATCCAGAAGGCAGCTGCATCATGGCATAGGTCCAGGAGAAAACTGTCCCCATCAGACCAATATCAGTGTTATTCAAATGCAGCTCCTTAATCATTTCCGGGGCAGCAATCGATAGGTTCGTTCGATCCAAATAGTTGATTACCCCTCCAATCAAAAGCCAGATAACAACTGTCCAGCGGAAATTGCCGTTAGACTTCACAGATATCTTCGTTGGATGATTCTTCAGTTCAATCCTCATAATATCCCTCCTCAAAATATTTCTTTATTGTGTCTTTTGTTAGGCCTACTCGTTTCTGCTGCCCCTCATACACAAGGTAGAATAATCACGATTGAAAGAGGGATTCTTTCTTCGATAACGCTTTTATTTTGGTTATATTATTAAATTGTTTTTTAGTGAAGGTACATACTAATCAGATCATTTAAGTCCATATAAAAATATTGATTGTCTTTCTATTTAATAAAATCAGGTTCTCACACCTCTGAGTTCATCGACAATGTTTGGCGGCTGTTCTCCCTTTAAAGCCTGAACCATGTTCTTCGCAGCAAGCATCGCCATATCTAAACGGGTCTTTTCCGTAGCTGAACCGATGTGCGGCAGTGTCACGACATTCGGCATTTTTAATAAAGGATGTTCTGGATCTATCGGTTCCTGTTCATACACATCGATTCCTGCCCCACGGATCTTTCCTTTTACAAGAGCCTCCAACAAAGCCTGTTCATCAACCGTTTGACCTCGGGAAGCATTAATGAAAAAGGCGGTATCCTTCATGAGCGAAAATTCCCGATGTCCCATGATACGTGTTGTTTCAGGGGTTAAAGGGGTCATTAGCACAACAAAATCGGATTTTTGCAGGAGCTCCTCCATGGTACAGTACTGGGCACCAAGGTTTTCCTCAGCTTTGATTTTTCTTGTCCGATTATAATAAAAAACATTCATATCAAATCCATATTTAGCTCTTTTGGCGATCGCTTCACCAATTCGGCCCATTCCAATGATCCCTATCGTGGCATGATGGACATCTACTCCATACAAATTTCCATCAGACCCTTTTTTCCACTTTCCATCCTTTACGTATCTATCCAATTCTGGAATCCTTCTTGCCGACGCCAGCACCAATGCCAGCACCAAATCCGCAACCGTTTCATCCAACACAGAAGGAGTATTTGTTCCTAACATAGATCTTTTCTTCATGGCTTCCAAATCAAAGTTGTTGTATCCAACGGAAATATTACTGACCACTTTTAATTTTGGAGCACAGTTGAGCAGCTCCTGATCTATATCCCCTCCGACCATAAGCAATCCGTCCATATCCACAATCTCCTTCAACAAGGTTTCACGTGGGATCGGTTCTTTAAAATCCCATTTTCGGTACTCGCAATACTCAGCGATAAAAGCCTCTGCCTGTGGAGGAATCGGCAACGCAATAAATACTTTTGGTTTCATTTTCAATCTCCTCGTATATTAGACTTCAAAAATGAAATGTTCGCATACAAAAACCCCTTATTTGTTTTACATTATAAAACTAAGTTTTTATATACATATAATAAATAAGGGACCCATTCCGACCGATTGGATTATAAAGAAACACTAGATTTATCTAAAACTTGATTTAACATGCTTTTTACTTGTTCTTTCTTTTCATCGCTAAGCGGACGGGCCGGTGCTAAAACCTCTGTGGAAACTTCTATCCCCCTTTGACATAGTGCCTCTTTAACAACACCTACAAAGGGTGAATCAAGTTTATATAAAAGCGGCAAATGAGCCAACTTGCGGTGCAATTCAATTGCTTTGCCATAGTTTCCTTGCTTAAAAGCTTGATAGATACCTATTGAAAGTTCTGGCGCGAAATTCGCAGTTGCAGGAATTGAACCATCTCCTCCAAGGGATAATGTATTTAAGAAGTGATCATCATATCCAGAAAACACAGCAAAATCGGGTTTTCTTTGCTTTACTTTTAGAATCATTTCCCTTGTATGTCCCACTGCTTCAACGGTTTCCTTAATACCGATGATATTCGGATATGCCTCCACTAGCTTAAGGACAAATTCCGGCGATAAATCTTGCCCAGTCAATTGCGGAAAGTTATATAAAAGAATCGGTAAATCAACACTTTCAGCAATTTCAGCATAATGTTGAAAAAGATGGTCTTCAGTTAGTGGCCAGTAATAAGGATTAATGACAATAATGCCATCTGCCCCTATCTCTTTTGCATGTAAGCTTAGTGAAATGGTCTCCTTTGTACTTGTACTTCCTGTTCCGATTAAAACAGGTACCTGCCCATTTACATACTGAGTCGCAAATTCCGCTACTTCTTTTCTAAAATCAACAGACATTTGACTGAATTCACCACCAGTACCTAGAAAGAACAGTCCATCCACTTTAGAATTGATGAGGAAATCGATAAGGTTTCCCATTCCCTTTTTATCAATCCGTCCATCTTTATGTACTATTGTAGATACTGGTGGAATGACTCCATGAAATTTTGTTATTGATTGCATAATATCTCTCCTCGAATCTTTTTTTCAATAAAAGGGAAAAGTTCGGAGTATTAGAATAAAGTTATGATTAGTAGATTTATAATGATGAAATGATAAATTCGATCGTAATCTCTTTCACTTTTTCTAGAAGTTTTTCTTTTAAAATGTCTAAAGAGCAGCTTACAAATTGGGTACAACTGTGTTTGCCAAACGTACAGTATTCTGTAAAACACCAATATCAGAAATTTCAATCTCAATTCGGTCCCCATCCGCTAGGGTAAATTCATTTGGAGGAACAATACATGTACCTGTCAATAAAACAGTGCCGTCAAAAATCTGATTGTCTTTAAGAAGGTAAGAAACAAGTTCATCAAATGTCCGTTTTAATTGGCGGGTATTAGCGCTCCCTTCCACTACTTTTTTATTCTCTCGGTAGATTCTGCATGTGATTTCAAACTGATAAGGATCTTTTACCTCTTCTGATAGAAGAATGGCTGGACCAATAGAGCAGGAATTTCTCCAGATTTTTGCTTGAGGCAAATATAGTGGATTTTCTCCCTCGATATCACGGCAGCTCATGTCATTTCCGATGGTATATCCTAATATTTCTCCTTGGCCATTAATGACAAGCCCTAACTCTGGCTCAGGGATTTGCCAATTGGAATCGTTTCGAAGATTGACTTTATCGTTTGGACCAACAGTTCTTGTCGCAGTGGATTTAAGGAAAATTTCAGGGCGTTCCGCATCATAGACTTTGTCATAAAAAGTAGTTGAACCTATTTTTCCGTCTGCAGACTCAAAGTTTCTGGCATCTCTGCTTCTTTCATATGTAACGCCGCACGCCCACACTTCAGGTGCTTCAATAGGGACGAGCAATGATAGTTTTTCAAGAGGCTGTGGAATTGGATCTAAAGCATCGATAGCGCTTTCAACAAAGTGTAGTAAAGTAGTATTTTGATCCTGGGCTTGCTGGGCTAACTCCAAAAAGTCTTTTTGCGGCAGCGGATAGATAAGCCCCTCCTTTGTTAAAGCGGCTAGAACAGGAACTGACTTTTCATTTACATAACGAATAATACGCATATTGCTATCCCTCCACATTAGGGATGGGCCCCTTCTTATTTAAGAGGTGTCCCATATCCCATTTGTTCAGATAATTCGGAGCCTGTTTGCTTAAGTAAAACAACAAACTCCTCTAACTGAGTTTCGTCTATACGAGCGATAAGAGTTGAAAGGCTGATCGCTGCAATCACCTGATTTTCATGATTGCAGATTGGCACAGCAATACAGCGAACGCCTGGTTCATTTTCCTGGTTGTCGATTGCGTATCCTTGTTGGCGAACCTTTTCAAGCTCAAGTAAAAAATCTGCTTCATTTGTAATAGTAAATTCTGTTTGCTTCGAGTAGGTATAGCCATGTAAAATCTTTTGTATTTCTTCTTGTTTCCTAAAGGCTACCAAGGCCTTTCCAACGGCAGAACAATGAAGAGGAATACGTCTTCCTATTTTGGAATAAAGGATCGTCGCCATAGGACTTTCCACTTTATCAACATAAACACCTTCATTGCCATCCATTATGACGAGATGAGTGGTCTGTCCTGTTTTTTCAGATAAATCGAGTAAATACCTCTTCGCCAATCGTAGAATATCCAAAGAGTGTATAACGTAATTTCCTCTTTCAAACAGCTTTAATCCCAACCTGTATTTACCACTTTCCATATCCTGATCGATGTATCCATGCATTTGAAGCGTTTTCAACAAAGAATGGGCCGTACTCTTGTGGAGACCCATTCGCTCACTTATTTGTGTGATCTTGAGCTCGCTTGTATGCCCATCAAATAAGTCTAGCATTCGAAGGGCACGATCTAAGGATTGAATTATGGGCATAATCATTCACTCCTTTAGTTTTATAATATAAAATAGCAGTCTACTATTCCAAACGATGCAGTTTAACTATATTATAGACCATTCCCAAAATCAATTATTTTTTAATAAAATATTTTTAGAATTTTTTAATTATTCTATTGTTTAGTTTTGTAAGCGTGTGCTATAGTGGATGCATCCAAATAAAAAGTTTCGGTCTTAATTTTTTGACTATATTACAGAACGCAGTTTTATAATATAGAACAAATTGGGTTTTGAGATTATAGAAAGGAGGAAATGTGTTCCCTATTCAGTATATCATAACCATTCTCATGTCTATAATACAAAAATTAGTTTTATATTATGGAACAAAATCCAAACCAAGCAAAAGTCTTCTTTATAAATTGGCATAGTTAATAGGATTAGGTATCAGAATTAGACTCTGAATGATTATTATATTTTTTACTTCAATTAAAACAGTTTTTGTTAGACCGAAAGATTGGGTCTTCAAACATATATCCTTTCAACAACATTAGCGGAAACTTTAAAAAATACCCCAATACTAAGTGATTTAATACCATTTTCATTTAGAAATTAAATGAAAGCGCATCCAAAAATAGTTTTATAGTCCTAGCCTGGTGGTACCTTTATGACATTACAATTTATCAACAATGTTGGATTGTTACTAGCTTTTGCATTCCATCACATTGTCAATGTGAGTATGGAGAAGAAGATTGTATGTAGATTCAAAAAATGATTTGTGACGTTTATCTACCCTAAGACGACACCACAAAACAATACATCTTTTACTACATAAACTCAAAAGGTTCAGGGAAGGGAGATGATTAGAAAAGTGCCCATCGTGTCGGAATGATGAAACCGCTTTATAATTCATAAGTCTTACCAAGTATATCGAGTGGTGCAGATTTAAGTGCCTATCATTGAATTTGAACACAAAAATATATCTATTTTACAGGAGGTTAAATTGATGACAAACCTATCGAAATCAATTCCAAATGGACGCTGGCTTCACATCATTCCCCCATGCATCATTATTTACATTGTAGCTTTTATGGATCGCACAAATATTGGTTTCGCTACGGCAGGTGGCATGGACAAGGCCTTAGGGATATCCGCGACTGTTTCTGGTATTGCTGCTGGAATTTTCTTTTTTGGGTATCTATTTCTCCAGATTCCTGGTGGAAAAATGGCTGAAAGGGGTTATGGTAAAAATTTCATCACTATCAGTATCCTTGCATGGGGGCTAATCGCAGTTTTAAACGGTTTTGTTCAAAACACGTGGCAATTGCTTTTGGTACGGTTTTTGTTAGGGGTTGCCGAAGGTGGCGTTTGGCCCTGTATCTTGGGGATCCTTGCTAACTGGTTTCCAAGCAAAGAGCTGGGACGTGCAAATGCCTACTTTATTATGAATATTGCAGTCGCTTCCATTATTACAGGGCCGCTTTCCGGCTGGATTATTTCTGTTTCCAATTGGAGATATGCCTTTATCGTTGAAGGATTACTTACTTTGGCTCTTCTAGCTGTTTGGATACCATTTATGAGTGAAACTCCTCAAGATGCTAAATGGCTTTCGAAAGAGGAAAGAGATTATATTGTTAATACAATTTCATCAGAAAGAGCTCTAACAGCCAAACAAGAAAAGCAAAACATTACTCTAGGGCAAATTTTCTCGATTGCAAATATATGGAAACTAATCGGTATTTATTTCTGTTATCAGGTTGGTATTTATGGATTTTCCATGTGGCTTCCAACATTGCTTAAGGAACTTACTCATTCAGGTATTGCTGGAGTAGGTTGGTTGTCGACTATACCTTATATCGGAACAATTATTGGTCTATTTGTATTCGGAAACCTGTCTGATAAAAGCGGGAACCGAAAACTCTACGTTTCCATTCCGCTCATTGGGTTTGCTATTTGTTTTATGCTAGCAACTGCAATGAAGAGTAATATTTGGTTATCCTTCGCGTTTTTGACGGGGTGTGGTGTGTTTCTCCAAAGTGCATCTAGTGTATTTTGGACAATTCCTCCATTGTTGTTCACGGGTGAGGTATGCGGGGCTTCACGGGGCATTATTGGTGGTCTAGGTAACCTTGGAGGATTCTTAGGCCCCTACATTGTTGGTTGGTTTATTACCACAACGGGTAACAGCAGTGCTGGAATTTATATCTTAGTGGTGTTCTTACTGGCTGGATTTTTAATCACGTTGATGTTACCAAGTGTCACAGTTGGGAAATCATCAATGGTTACAATTGGAAAATCATCAACGGTTCCATCAGAGAATGCAGCAAATATGAAATAAGGTGTTGCAAATGAATCAAAGGTCAGGTAACTTTATTAGAATTTGGGGGATCTACACGTTAGATCCCCCATTGCCCTTGCGGATTTAGTTTTCCACCATTAAGACAAGACCGTTTATGAAAAAAGTTAGGCACCGTAGGTGGTCAAATACTTTTTATGATGCCTCTCCTTTCATTCTTAAAAAATCTCTAAAATACTCTGGTAGTGGGTAGTGACAGTCACCTTTAAATCTTTACCGCTCTAAAAACTCGATACCCTAATTTCTCCCCATAAGAGACTAATAACCTTTGATGGGTTTGTATAACTTTATCTACCTCTGGGTTTACATCTTCGAATGGTATTTCACCTTTGTTTATTTCATTGTCATCAAAGTTATATTCTTCTAATGCATCAAAAATAGACGCCGATTTTACGATTTGGCATCTTTTGAATCCGGACTTTTGAATGGACATGAGCCATTCTTCCTCAGTTAAAATTTCATTTATTTGATAAAATTTCATCAGCTCTGCCTTTTCTTTTCTGGACAACATTTGTTCTGACGTCATATCAATATTCAACAATACCCCACCATGCTTTAACACCCGGAAATACTCACTCATCACTTTAGAAATATTACCAAAAACAGTTGATGATTCTGCTATGATGTAGTCGAAGGTATTGTCTGGAAATGGAATATTCTCAATACTTCCTTTCATTGCCTTAGCAGAAATTCTCTCGTTCAAAAATTTTTCCGAGGCTTTCTTCACCATTTCTTCATGGATATCAATTGAATTAACCTTACAACGAAACGTTTTAGCCAAATACGACGAGGTTTCCCCAGTACCACATCCCGCATCAAGAATGATCATCTTGGGGTTAATTTTCTCATTTTCTAAAATCTCTTTCGTTAGTGACATTCCACCTGGATGGGCCCCATCTATACCGTAATAGGCTAAAGCATCTTGATAGGAAATTTTCACAGAACCACTCCTCTAGCTTAATAGGATGTTCCATCTTATGTTTAAAACCGAATGAATGATACATCTTACAATCAAGCAGATTATAGTTATTTCTTTTTACTTTTCCACTTTCGCCGTGTGCTGATGACTACTCCAGTAACCAACCATGGACATACAATAATAGAGACCTGTAACTTTACTGGTACAATCATGGAGGTGTAATAAAATGTCAGCAAATTATTATCATATGTGTTCACGGGGCATTGGGAGAGCAGTTCACATTCGTACGTTTGATGGACAAGTTCATCGAGGCATTATTCACAGAGTATCTCCAAATAGAGTATTCCTTCGACCGTTAGGGGGCCCCCGCAGTTATGGTGGCTATGGATATGGTTGGGGCGGGGGCTTTGGTTTCGGCTTTGCGACGGGCATTGCATTAGGAGCAATTGTCTCATTTGCCTTTATTCCATTTTTCTTTTAAGGATTAATGGATAGAATAAGAATAATTCATCACTTTTGCTATTACTATGTATTCCTGACTATTTATAAAATATAAAGTTATACGATTTGCAAAGCAGGCTGAATGGTCTGCTCCTTTTCTCTTTTTCTAATCAAGTTATAATTACATCATCATCTACAATAAATTGAGAGGCAATCTTCGCCCCATCTTCAGGAGAGCGAACGATATATTCTTCTCCCCCTCCATTAAGTGATATTGCTCATTCACTTAATAATATTGCTTTTTAAATCAAATAAATTTCCAGATATTTTTATTGAACATAAATAGCTAAGTGGATTAAAAATATCCGGATGAATAAAAAGGACCCTTACTATAATGTAAAGGTCTTTTTAAAAGTAAATCATTCATTCAATTAACTTTATTTAAAATTAAACACTCTTCTTTTCAAGTTTCTGAAAAAAAGGAGTGACTTTTTTAAGAGCCACCCCTACAAACTTTTTATCCAACTGTGACAGTATCAAATTGAAAATACTTTGATATGACCTTAATCGTTGTTTCCTTAGCTGTCTTAATGGCTTCTTCCGCGTCTAATTTATAATATTCAGGGCGGAACAATTCAACAGATACAACATCAGAGAATCCAATTTCCTTTAATGCTGATAAAATACCATTTAAATCAATTGCACCTATTCCAGGCCATACTCGATCTTCATCTGTTAAGAAACCAATTGGAAAATCTTCGGTATCATCAATGTGTAAAATAAAGATTTTCGATCCATCTGCCTTTTTTAGATCTTCGATTTTTGATCCCATTGCATGGAAGTGGAAACAGTCAAGAACCAAGCCAACATTCTTGCGATTAACGGTTTCAACAATATCGTAAGCTTGACCAAAAGTATTGACAGTACATTCTGGATGACCAACAAACTCCACGGCAATTTTAATCCCATATGGCTTTGCTATATCAGACAGCTCTTTTAGTACTTCGACACAGCTGTTTTTAATATCTTGTTTAAGAATTTTTTCTTTAGTAACTAATGGAACCGCCACAACATATTTAACACCTAGTTTGCTCCCTGTTTCCATCATCTGTTTGAATTCGCTAATAATTTCCTTGTATCCGGCTTCATCACGATTATTGAAAAACACTAGTGCATTAAATGCCAGCGGTTTAATATGATGTGTTTGAAAATACTCTACTAGTTCATCAAGAGAGTGGTCTTTTAAATACTCAGGCAATTTATCCATTGTGCGAATTTCAATTGAATCATAGCCGTGTTTTTCACAGTATTCCAAATCCTTTACAAGATTAGAGTTTTCTAGTGTGGTTGCTTGGTTAAAACATAATTGCATCGGTATCATCTCCATCAAGGTTGATCTTTTCTAATAATAAATAGTCAAGTATTGCTATCTAAACTTATACCAATACTTGACCGAAAATACTTCTGATTACTTTTAAAGATTACACAGTTTGTAGTCCTTTTTCACTATAAAAAGCTGGTCTTTCTTGAAGTGTAATGGCTTCTTTTTCACCTGTTTGTTGGGCTTTTACACATGAATCAGATGTTACTGCCGCAATATAGCCATCCCATGCTGTTGGCCCTTGAGGTTCACCCGTTTTGGTGATGGAATCAATAAAGTCCTGAATTTCAACATTGTATGCATCCATAAAACGGTATTTCCAATCATTTAAAATGCTAGTGCTTAGTTTTTCGTTTTTTCTCATGACAACACTTGGGAACTCAGGTAATTTTACAATTCCATCTTCACCAATGACTTCACATTGGATGTCATAGCCATATTTGCAATTGACAAACACTTCCACATTCATAACAATTCCACTATTTGTTTCGATCGTAAATAACTGTGGATCTTGTAATTTATCATGAGCGTTTTTGGTTTTCTTAGGAAAAACAACTTGAACTGATTTATAGTCATCATTTACTAACCAGTGAAGTACATCAATTTCGTGAATTAATGTATCGGTTACAGCCATATCGGTTGTATAGTTTTCTCCGACTGTTGGATTACGGTGTGCAGCACGAATCATTAATGGCTCACCAATTTCATTGTTGTCAATCACTTGTTTTAATTGAACATATCCGCTATCATAACGGCGCATAAAACCGACCTGAACCAATTTCTTCCCCCGCTTCATTTCTGCATTGACGATTCTCATACAGCCGGCAGCAGTAGTGGCTAAAGGTTTTTCACAAAATACATATTTACCAGCCTCAACAGCAGCTACTACAGTTGCTTCATGAGCAGGGCCCCAGCTTGTAACAAGTACAGCATCAACATTCTCATCAGCAATAAGTGCTTTATCGTCTGGATAAATGACTGCATCTAATTGATGTTTTTCAACAGTTTGTTTTGCAGAATCTAGATTAACGTCTGTTACAGCTACAATTTTTCCACCTGATAATTTATTGGTAATTCTATCAATATGCTCTCTTCCAATTGCACCTGTTCCTACTACACCAAATCTTAAAGTCATGATGATCTATCTCCTTTTTGTTCACCTATTTATTCGAAATACCTAGATAACGCTTTCATTTTTTAGTTAATTCATAATTCAATCATTGTTCTATAAAATTATTGATTTGAAGCTTGTTTTTCACTTTCTTGTCCATAGTTACGGAAATAGCTTTCTAACTGCTCAAGTGACTTTCCTTTTGTTTCTGGCAAGAATTTATTCACAAATGTAATGGCAGCGATTCCAAAAACAGCGAAAATAAAGAATGTTGTTGATAAACCTACTGCACTTAGTAATACAGGGAATGAAAGCCCAATAAGGAAGTTTGTGATCCACAAGCAAAATACCGTTACACCCATTCCAAGACCCCGCAGTTTTAACGGGAAAATTTCGGATAGCATCAGCCAGGTTACCGGTGAAATAGCCCCTTGTTGGAAAGCAAGGAAGGTAATAGTCAACGTAAGGACAACAAACGGAAGGGCTGACGATCCTCCAAGTACTAAAGAAAATAGTCCAATTAATGCAAGTGCTGAAGTTGTACCGACCAATCCAAGGATTAGCATTGGGCGGCGGCCGATTTTTCCTAATAGCCAAATCCCAACGAAAGTTGCTAATACAGAGATGGCTCCATTCGCAATATTACCGATAAGTGCCGCGTTTGTTGAAAAGCCGGATTTCTGAAGAATTTGAGTGCCATAATACATAATTGAGTTAACACCGGTGATTTGCTGCACAATCGCGATGCCAATCCCAAGCGCTATAATGCGGCGTACCCACGGAACGTTTAAGTCCCCAAAGGTTGCCTGTTGAATCTCTGAGTCTTGGTCGATATTATCCCGAATCACTTTAAGTTCTGATTCCGCACGATTTGCTTCACGTATTTCATTAAGGACACGAAGAGCATCCCCCAGTCTTCCTTTCGATGCAAGCCAACGTGGACTCTCTGGAACCGCCATCATTCCAAACCATAAGACCACAGCTGGAAGTGATGCAATCATTAACATGTAACGCCAAACATGTGAAGCTCCTTCACCAATCGTATTTCCAAGTATCGCATTAAATACAAACGCTAATAGCTGACCGGAAACAATCATTAATTCATTCTGGGTTACCATCCTTCCCCGCAGCTCTACCGGAGACATTTCGGCTAAAAAGGCTGGTACCATTACGGATGCAGCACCTACCGCGAGACCCAACAAGAAACGGAAGACAATCATCACACCAGCAGTCGGTGAAAGCGTACATCCTATTGCTGCTATAAAGAATAGTAATGCGAGATTAAGAATCATTTTGCGGCGGCCAAACCGATCTGATAAACGCCCACCAAATACGGATCCAAGTGCCGCTCCGAATAGTAGTGAACTTGTAACGAGACCTTCAGTAGCCGGGGTTAAATTTAGCTGGTCCGGTTTAGCCATAAATGGCAATGCTCCGTTGATAACACCTGTGTCATATCCGAAGAGAAGTCCTCCGAAAGTGGATATAACTGTAATCCTTTTTAAAGCCTTTTTGTAATCACGTGGTTTTTCAATCGCCTGATTACTCATGTGCTCCCTCCCCAGGGTTCGTTTTTTTTATTAACCTTTAATCAATGAACCATTTTCTAATGGAATTAATTCTTCATTAATATATTTACGGGCTTTTAAAGCATACTCTAACGGATGTGCAACTGAGGGGTCCTGTTCTGCTTCAATGACAATCCAGCCTGAATAATTCGTTTCCAGAAGCCTCTTGAATACTTCTGTAAAATCAATGCAACCGTCACCAGGGACAGTAAACATTCCTGCTAAAAAGGACTGTAAAAATGATTTTCCTTCTTTTTCACCTTGTTCTCTTACTTCTTGGCGGACATCTTTAAAATGAATATGTTTGATGCGATTCAAATGCTTATTTAATAGAGTCATATAGTCCGAATCGGAAACATAGATGTGACCTGTATCATAAAGCAGATGTACGTGCTTAGGATCGGTATTTTCCATTAGTCTGTCAACTTCGGCTAATGTTTGAATACCAGTTCCCATATGATGGTGGTAAACTAATTTCAAATTATATTGTTCTGCAATTTTTCCTAATTCATTTAAGCCTTGACATAGTAGATTCCATTCTTCATCCGTGAAAAAAGGTTTTTCCTTGAAGACATTTTTCTCTGTTCCTTGAATACTGTAAGTTTGTTCTGATACAACCGCAACAGCTGCATTAACCTCTTTTAAATACTCACAATGTTTAAGGAAAGCTTTAGAGACTTCTTCCACACCATCTCGAATGATAAAACCGCTGAACCATTGTCCTGCAATTTTTAAATTTCGAAGCTGGAGTTCTTTATTTAGCACTTTAGGCTCTGGAAAAAAGCCCCCAACTTCTGTTCCTACAAAGCCTGCTACTACAATATCACTTAATAAATGTGATATTGTATTTTCTGCACCAATTTCTGGAATGTCATCATTTCGCCAGCCAATTGGAGCGATTCCCCATGAAATTTTTTTATTTCCCATTGTTGAGCCCTCTTCCAAATCAAAAATTTGACCATTCTAGTTCATCAGGATAAGCGAATACAGAATTTGTTACCATTCCATCAAATTTCATTGTGGAACATCCTCCAATTATCGTCTGCAGACATAAGTGAAGTTCGAAAATGCTTACAAGGTGTAATAAACCCCCTTGATTAGTTCCTATTTTATAGATTATGTACAATCGAAGTACTATAAAAAATTGCTATCAAATGATTATTTCTTGCTAAACTTTTCAGAAGAGCACCAAAATCTAACAAAGAGTTAGTAGTCCCAAAAGGGATATCTCTAAAAGCACATAATTAAAAACAAAGTTTTCTAAACTTTCCAGGAGTTATGCCGTCAGTAGATTGAGAGAACACTTTAATAAAATGGCCTACACCATAAAATCCGCAATCAATACTTATTTCCTCGATTGAAAGATTGGTTTCCACCAATAGATTCTTAGCCTGGATCAATCTGTAATTTAATACATATTGGTGTGGACTGGTTCCTATATATTTTTTAAACGTACGACAAAAATGATAAGTACTTAAATTAGATATTTCACTCAACTGCTTGACGGTTATTTTAGATGAGAAGTTTTCACTTATATAAGTCAGTACTGCTTGAATTTCCGTTGGCGCTTTTGCAACGTTTGCATCTCTGCTTTCAAAAGTACTACGGGTGCTTTCTAATAAATTTCCCAACAGTTCATAAATTTGTAAAGATATTTTAAAGTCTATTTCCTGGTTTGACGCTATAAGCGATAAAATATTCGGGATATTATTTTTTTCAGCGGGCAGTCTAAAAATACATCCTTTTCTTTTGTATAATTCGTTATACATACCCTGCGTGTGCTTTCCTGAAAAGTGAAAAAATTGGAAGGTTGTTTCTTCCGTTACATAATAGTTATTCTTTTCTTTGCAATCCAAAAGAACAATATCATTTTTTGAGGCAACAAATGTTTTGTCTAGATAGTGGAAATGCATTGAACCTTTTTTAATAAAAAAAATGATAAAGGAATTCATGTAATCACGTTTGATGCTGTAGGGAACATCTACAATATATTCACCGCCCCATAGTAAATAAAAATATAATTCTTTCGTTAAAGCGGAAGGTTCATAAAAATATAATCCCTTTTTTGACTTGATGCCTGGTTCTACCTTTGGAATATAGAAATTCATTTTCTCACCTCTGAAAATTGTAAACTTTAATTTAACATGATTAAATATAGTATATTTTAGACTGATTCAAAAGGTAATTATCTAATTTTTGGCAACAATTTGAGTATTTTTATAATTAGGATATTGGATAACTATTGATTATTAATTAGGGCGTTTTCGAGGATGATATTGGTTTTTTTATGTCCCTTGATTCAAGTTTACGAAGGATTATCAAAATGAAATACCCAGAAAAATAAAGATTAAAAGAGAAATATAGAGGTATAACCACATTTTTTACGCTTACATAGCAATTGTTTCCGTTTTCAAGCACTTTGTCAATAATTACTCAACATATTACAATTAATTTATAATTATTTGATAGGAGGCAACGAAAATGAAAAAATTCATTAAATTAATTTCAACAATGAGATTGGAACTAACAGACTCCATGGATCAATATGGATCTAAACTTGCTAAATTGTACACCCATTTATAAAAAGGTGACAAAACACTGTACTAAATCATTTGCAGGTTAGGATGGATGTTAATTGTATAACTTTATTAAATATCAATTTAAATCTCCAACCTATTCTCGAAAATAAAATGAGAATGGGTTTGTTTTTTATTTCGGCTCTTTTCTTAAAAACTTGTTACTATTTGAAACTAATTTGTAAAACAAAATGGATACAAAGCTATTAACTTTGTATCCAGTGTGATTTACCTTATATATTATCTACTTTTAGGGCTACTATGCAACCTTATAATAAATCTTACTAATTTATTGCCCTCATTTTAAAGTTATCCTCTATTTGTTCTAATGATAGACCTCTTGTCTCTGGTAAGTTTTTCGCTACAAATGCTATCCCAATGAACCCAAACACTGCAAATAAGAAAAATGTTCCAGAAAGTCCAAGTGTACTTAAAAGAGTAGGGAATAATAGTCCTACTATAAAATTGCAAAGCCATAAGAATAATGTAGCAATTCCCATACCAACACCACGTAAACGAGCAGGGAAAATTTCAGCTATAATGAGCCAGCCTAAAGGACCAATAGCCCCTTGAAAGAAGGCTAAATATAGTACAGTCAATGATAATACTACAAATGGTAAGGCCGGTGAACCAGTAAGCACAAAAGTAGAAATTCCTATCGCAATAAGAACAACTGTAACACCAGATAAACCTGTAAGTAACATTGTCCGTCTATTCACTTTGTTTGTGAGGGTCATACCAACCATAACAGCAATAACGGCGATTAATCCATTGGCTACATTTGCAATCAAAGCTGTTTTTGTTCCAAAGCCAGCATTTTCAAGAATTTGTGTTCCATAATACATTATAGAGTTTATACCAACTAACTGGGATACTCCCCCAATTACAACCCCTATTACTATAATACGTTGGACCCAGGGTACCCTTAAATCTTTTAGTGATACTTTTTCTATTTTATGCTCTGCTTGAATATGTGCTTTTATTTCATTTAATTCTTGTTGTGCTACACTCTCATTACGAATCATTTGAAGTACTTTTAGTGCTTCAGCTATTCTTCCTTTTGACGCTAACCATCGAGGACTTTCAGGTAAAACAACCACCCCAATCCACAAAGCCACAGCTGGTAATGTCGCAACAACTAACATGTAACGCCAAACATGTCCTGTATCACCCAAGGTATTTCCAATAACTGCATTACATATATAAGCTAGAAACTGCCCAGTAACAATCATCAATTCATTTCGAGAAACCATCATGCCTCGCTGGTCCGAAGGAGACATTTCTGCAAGATAGGATGGGATTATTACCGAAGAACCGCCGACTGCAAGACCTAGAAAGAAACGGAAAATAATCATGATTGATGCATTTGGTGCAATAACGCAGCCTATTGTTGAAAATAAAAATAAAATAGCTAGATACATGATTAGACTTCTACGCCCTTTTTTATCAGATAACCGGCCTCCCAATAATGAACCAATAGCAGCACCTAAGATTAAAGAACTTGCTACTAAACCTTCTGTAAGAGCGTTAAGATTTAATTGGTCGGGCTTAGCCATAAATGGAAGTGCTCCATTAATAACTCCAGTATCATATCCAAATAATAGCCCACCAAATGTTGATACAGTAGTAATTAATTTCAAAGCCTTTTTTGGGTTCTTTTTCTTGACATGTTCCAGTTGAACTGGATTTTCAGAAACTTTGAGATTTTGCATGTTAAATTCCCCCTTTGTTTAATTGTTTTTTACAACTTGCTTCTCCAGATTCCTTGATTAGGTCAGGTTGAAATATTGGACTCCGATAAAAATCATCTGAGAAGATTCTTGCTCATTTAGGATTAATTTAAAACGCTTTCATTTTATTTGATTTTCAAATTTGTAATCCATCCAATTAGTATTACCTATCGTGGTGCTGTAATTTTGAAAAGCAATGTTGTGGTTTTTTGGGGATAATGATCTTTCATTGTTACTTTTTGTAGATTACTTGAAATTTTTAATTATTGATATATTGACACAACACAAGGAAAGACTCCCGATGTAACGGCCTATTCAAGGTATTTTATTTGAAACCGTGGAACAGTCTCAATAACTGTCCCCACGGTTTTATATGTTAATCTTTCTATCTCTTCTATTTAACGGAGTGGTTTTTGGAATCTCTAACTATTAAACCAACACTGTTTTTTTGTTTTCATACTCTACCCAAACCGCTCCGTTGTCTGCAGAACGAACACAATTTTCAATCCAGCGAATACCTTCAATTCCAGCATTAATATCAGGGTAAACCAGATTTTTTAATGTTTCCTCATCACCGCGATTTTTGGCATCAATAGCAATGGCAAATTTAAGATAAATGTTAGCCCAAGATTCCGACAACCCTTCTTGATGCAGTGCTCCTAAACGCTCATCAGCATTACAGGATTCGTCTAAGTAAGGCATTGCACGTATTAGAGTTTGGATAGGTTCTCCCTGAACTTCAAACTTAAGTTCATTTGGTTTGCTATCCCACCATTCTAAACTTGCTTTAGATCCTACTATGCGAATTCTATGGCCGTCCATACAACCTGCATTGATGGAAGATGTCCAAAGTCTTCCTACCGCTCCGTTTTCATATTGCATAAAAACAAAAGCATTATCCTCTAAAGGAGCGCGGGATCCAACAAAACTTTGTCGGTCACATAATAATCTATTAATTTTCATTTTTGGCATAATCAACTCGGACATATAATACGTATGAGTTGAAAGATCTCCCAAAACAAAACTTGGCCCGGCAACCTTAGGATCGACACGCCATTTTTGTGCAGCATTTGTTTTATCACCTTGTTCTGTGGCACTAAAACCATGTGTGTACTGCAAATCAACCACACGTATTTCACCAATTTTGCCTTGTTCAATCATTGCCCGCATTTGCAGCAGCATCTGATTTCCAGAGAAACCATAAGTAACACCTACAATTTTTCCTTTTTTCTCTGCAAGGGCCTTAATCTCTTCACCTTCCTCAGAGGTAAAAAACAAAGGTTTTTCACAAATAACATGCAAACCGGCTTCTAATGCTGCCTTACAAATTTCATAGTGGGTTCCGTTAGGAGTTGCAATGGATATAACCTCAATTCCATCCTCCCTCTTTGCTTCTTCTGCAAACATTGTTTTATAATTAGGATACAAGCGGTTTTCATCTACCCCTAAATTTATACCAAAATCCTTACCTCTTTCGGAATCGATATCAAATGCACCTGCTACCAATTGATAAGCTGTGTTATCTCTTAGTGCACCAATACGGTGTTTGTAACCAACCTGACCAAGTCGGCCTCCTCCAACCATAGCCCAACGAAGTGGTCTTGCAATTTTTTTCTCTCCATTTAACATTGTAAAAACTCCTCTCTGTTGAATCATTTTTATTTGGAATCTATCTAGTAAAAAATCTGGATTTTAAAAATTCAATCTTTTTTAAATAAAGTTTTTCTGTTAATCTTAAAAGCTAAGAGTTTGTTTTAATGCATCTATTGACGTTCTTATTCCTGCCTCAACTGACATTGTAAGATCTTCCATTTCGAGAGAAACTTCACCGTTATATCCCATCATTCTGATGACGGAGAAGAATTCCTTCCACCATTGCAAATCTTGGCCGCATCCTACTGCTACATAATTCCAAGCTCTATTTGCCGTATCAGTAACCACTTTTGTTTCCAATACGCCATTAACAGCTGATAAATGTCTTTCAATTCTGACATCTTTACCATGAACATGGTGAATCGCTGCTCCCAGTTCTCTGGCTGACAAAATTGGATCAGCACCCATCCAGATTAAATGGCTTGGGTCTAAATTCAAACCAACCATCGGTCCAACTGCATTCCGTAATCTAAATAATGTTTCCGGATTATAAACTAACATAGAACTGAAATTTTCAAGGGCAATTTTTTCTACCCCGCATGATTCAGCCTTTTTAACTAACTCTTTCCAATACGGAATGGCTACCTCATTCCATTGATAATCCAAAATATCCTTTAATATAGGAGGCCAGCTTACTGTATATGTAATCCAGTTAGGAATTTTATCTTCTGGGCTTCCTGCTGGTAGACCACTCATCATAATGACCTTCTTGACACCAAGTAATCCAGCTAATTCCATTGTCTTTTCTGTTACTTCTCTATGTTCTTTGCCAAGTTCACCTGGATCTAAAGGATTTCCAGAACAGTTCAGTGCACAAAGCTTTATATTTCGCTTTTCTAATTCACCTAAAAAATTACTTCTTTTTGCTTCACTTTCTAACAACTCATTCAAACGCAAATGTGGAGCCGGTGACCATCCACCTGTTGTCATCTCAATTGTATCAATACCCATTTCAGCAACAGTATCCAACATTTTTTCAAACGGCAAATGGCCTAAACTATCTGTTACATATGATAATTTCATAAAATTTTTTCCTCCTTGTCTAGGTAGTTACATATTTGTGTAAATCCTATCTCTTTATAGCATAAAAGATTTTGTTGTTTTTACATTTAAAGACATCTTACAAATTAATTTGTCTTTAAGAATTCGCTTTCAATTTTATTTGTAATGAATCACCTTCTTATTATTGGAATAACCTTGTTTACATAGCTAATTATATAAAACATTTTCAGAATAGTAATTAAATTTTGGAGACACGTTTTTATACTTTAAGGACATCTTCTTAAAGGGAAACTCAAAAAAACACCCCCACATAAAAAAGTGGGGGGTCAGATTTCCGAATATGTAGTTGTATTTTTGTCAACAAATAGTGAGCGAAACCGCCCAGGTGAAGTTCGCATCATCGAAGTAAAAACACGTGTAAAATATTGAACATTCATAAAACCCGTTTCCTCAGCAATTTCTTTTAACGATAAATTCGTTTTTTTGAGTAATATAATCGCCTTTTTTATCCGTTCGTCTTGAACATATTTTGAGAAACTTACTCCTAATTCTGCTACAAAAATTCGCGACAAATGTCTGCCGGATATGTGCAAATGTTTTGCGACTTCTGTTAGTTTCAAGGAATTTGATAAATTGTCATGAATAAATAATTGCGCTTGAATAAGAAGTACAGAAAACTGTTCGGGATCATGCTTATGATTACTTTTATTCAAAGCAGGAATAAAATCTTGCAGTATTGAAATGATGAGGGAAGATGCAATCGTTGAAAGCATTTCTTCAAAAAACTCATTATTGCGCTTTGTTGCTTGGATAAGAAGCGACTTCCACAATAATGCTGTTTCCATTTCATATTGATCGTGTAAAATTATTTCGGTGCATAGTTTTGCTGTCTCCATGATTCTGATCCAGCTCTCACTCGACTCTGATTCGATTAGTTCAAATGCAACGTATAATAGAGACAGCCCCTTTTCGCTTTTTATTTGGTGCAACACTTCTGGTCTGGATAAAAAAAGCGTATTCTCTTGAAGCGAATAAGTACAATGATCATCAATATAAGTTCCTTCCCCCTCAACGACATAACATACTTCAAAAAAAGAATGCTTGTGTAATTGATTATCATAATGTTTTGGCATGACCCCCCAATAATGAATTTGAAAAGAGGCGCCATTTTGGTTTAAACGATGAACATAATCATTCAAAGAAGTTTTTCCAGATAAATATTTATTTAAATCCAACAAAAGCACTCCTATTCAAAGTGATGTAAACGTTTTATATGAAACTTTAATTAAAACTGGATAGCCTTTTGGACTATCCAATTTATCTTAATTATTAAATTTTTATAGTCTATTGATCTCTTCTTATTCCGTCTTGACTTGTACATTTGTTTAATGGTTCAACTACATTCTAGACGCCAGCCTTACTTTTTTCAACAGATTGTTCGACACAAATTGCTGCAGATTCCCCATGACCTCTGCTCCAAATGATAATAAGGAATGTAGCCACTAATCCCAGTATACCTACAAAATAAAATCCGGCAGCAATTCCCATCATTGAATTGAATATTCCTGCAAAAAATGGACCGGCAAAGATGCCGATAGCATAAAGTGCCTGGTATGTCCCCATCGCAGTAGCTCTTTTTTCTGGTGCAATTTTTTCAATCGACATCCCTAACAGCAGAGGGAAAATCAACCCTAATGAAAAACCGCTAAATCCTTGAAAGACCAAGAAAAAACCTTTTGTATGAACAAAAGGGAAGACAATTGTAAAAAGGGAAGCAAGGAAAAAAGCGATTTTCAATGCATTCCATTCACCAAGGTGCGGAACAAGCACTCTTCCCATAAAAAGAGTCGCAATTGCGTGTGGAATCATAAAGGAAAACACAAGCCACGTAAGTTCACTTTCCTTAAAGCCAATTTTTAAGGCATAGTTGGATGTAAATCCAAACATAGTCGAAAAGATAATACTATGTGCTATAATCGATAAAAGGGCCACTTTTAACAATGTAGATTCTTTCACTACAATCGCTAGATCCTTTAACTTGATGGGCTCCCTCTCAATTCCTTCTTTTGGTTCAAAAATAAAGAAAGAAAGAATTACGCCGATAATACTAAATAATCCGCCTATCAAAAATGGAGCTTTCCATCCCCATTCACTTACGATATAACCACTGAAGCTCATCCCTATAAATTGTGCTAAGACAACAATAAAGGAAATGCTCCCCATTGCAAGGTGAACTTCCTTTTCAGTAAAATAACTGGGATATAAGACCGTAAATGCAACCCACGTTGCCGCCGAAAGCCCTGCAAGTGCACGGGCTGCCAGAATCCACCCTAGGTTATCTGTAAATAAAAAGATCAGACAACTTAGCATACTCACGAACATACCAAAAATAATAAATGGCTTCCTTACTCTCCTAAGGTCGGAAAAAATCCCGATCGGCAGCCTGCATATAAGCTGCATAAGGCCATAGCTGCTTAATACAATCCCAATAAAGGTATATTTTCCACCCAACGATTCCATATAAGGAGAAAAAATAGGAACATATAGAAATTGCGGAAACCACAATAGGAAGGATACAACCATGAAAAGATATTTATTTCTAGCTCTCAACATGCCACCTCCATACTTTAAATTAAGAAGGCTGTGTTAAACTTGCCTGTCGATTTCCGCTCCAGGCGCTTCGCTTTCCGCGGGCGGTTCGGGGAGCCTCCTCGGCGCTGAAGCGGCCTGTGGGGTCTCCCCTGTTCCGTACTCCCGCAGGAGTCTCGCGCCTTCCGCTCCAATCAACATGGTTACAAAATCAACAATGACCTTTAACAAAGCCATTAAGAAAAACCAGAGTATAAAATAACATGGGGACGGTTCTAACGCTTCTATTTATAGAAAGCGAGCAGAAGAACCGTCCCCATGAAGACTATGCTTTCTTGTTAGATTTAAATTCTTTTATTTTGACTTTTACTGTTTGTTTTACTGCTTCTTTACCTGGTGTGAGAATTGTCCGTGGGTCGTAAACTTTACTGTCTTTTTCCAGTACCTCACGAATTGCCTTTGACCATGCTTGCAAACATTCTGTATTCACATTAATTTTGGCATGGCCCAGTTCGATTGCTTTATGGATTTGGTGTAAAGGGATGCCTGAGCCACCATGTAATACCAGTGGTATATTGGTCAACTCTGAAATCTCTTTCATTTCCGCGAAACCTAATTTTGGTTCTCCTTGATAGGGACCATGAACAGAACCAAGAGCCGCCGCCAATGCATCAATGCCTGTTTCTTTAACAATTTGTAAGCATTCCTCTGGATCAGCATAGTTAATTCCACCGATAAGACCATCTTCATTCCCGCCAACGGTTCCAACTTCGGCTTCAACTGAAACACCGTGAAGACGTGCATAGTCAACAACTTGCTTTGTCATGGCAATGTTTTCCTCAATTGGATGGTGCGATCCATCGATCATAACAGAAGTATACCCGGCATCAACTGCTTCTTTACATCTTTCCACACTGCTTCCGTGATCTAAATGTAAAGCAACCGGTACTGTAATATTCATTTCCTCTACAAGACTATTAATTACTGTAGAAATAGTTCTAAATCCGCCCAAATAATCTACAAGCCTATCTGAAGAAGCTAGAATGACAGGAGCTTGCTCCTCTTCAGCTGCTTCTAAAATAGCTTCTGCCCATTGGAAGCTGTTAATATTAAATTGCCCAACGGCATATTTTTCTTCTTTTGCTTTCCTAAGCATTTCTTTCATTGTCACTAATCTTCTTGTTGTTATCATTTCCATCCCACCTCTCTTTTAAAAATACCAATATAAGCTTGAATGAGGTTGGACCATAATCAATCGGATTCTGATCCAACCTCAATGATCTTTTTTGGTAGATGCCAAGTCCTTTTTATTAGTATTGTTTGGCTGTTTCTAATTTTTGTTTTCTAAATTCGGCTGCTCTTTGGATACTTTCTTTATTTGAAACCTCTGCAACACCGACATTCCACCAGCTCTCATAGCCGTCCGTCATGGTTTTTGGCAGAACTTTAATATCGATCAGTGTAGATACTTTCTGCTTTTTGGCATCTTCCAGCGCCGCTTTCAACCCTTCTACTGTATTTACCCGGTAGGTCTTGGCACCATATCCTTCGGCCACTTTTGCATAATCGATAGTTAAAATTTTATTATCATGGGTCCTGAATTCGCAGAAATAACTGCCGCCGCCATGATCCATTTGTAAGTTATTGATACAGCCAAATCCTGAATTATCAAAGAGGACAATATTGATTTTTTGTCCATATTGAATGGACGTAATAAATTCAGAATGCAGCATTAAGAAGCTGCCATCACCTACAAGGGAGTAAACTTCTTTTGTTGGCTCCGCTAATTTTACCCCTAGTGCACCAGATACTTCATACCCCATGCAAGAGTAGCCGTACTCAACATTGTAAGTATTAGGTTCAGCTGTATTCCATATACGCTGTACATCTCCTGGAAGAGATCCGGCTGCAGTGATGATGACGCTGTCAGGCGAAATCGTATCATTCACAGCCAGCAATGCTGTTGTTTGAGGAAGCTCTGTGTTAAGGGCATCAGCATATTCATTCAATACTTCTTGAGAAAAATGATTTTTCACTTCCGGAACGAAATTTTCACTGTTGAAGGTTACTTGACTCAAACGGTTGCGTTCTGCGGTCCATTCTTCTTTTAATTGAGCAATTTCATTGCCAAAATCACTTTCATATCCTTCTAATAATGGGGCCAATTGCTCCAATGTTGTTTTTGCATCGGCTACAACCTGGAAGGCATCCATTTTATACGCTTGCATACGGCTGACATTGATGTTTAAAAACTTTGTCTGCTCAAAGTTAAAGGCAGTTTTTGAAGAAGTTGCGAAATCTGTGTATCTTGTACCGATCCCAATAAATAAATCGGCTTGTCGTGCCGCTTTATTGGCTGCCAATGTACCAGTAATCCCCATTCCACCCAGATTATTTTTAAAATTTGATTCTACTGTTGCTTTACCTGCTTGTGTTTCTACTAATGGAATATTATGCTTTTCAGAGAGTTCAACTAGTATATCGCGAGCTTGTGAATATTTTGCACCTCCGCCAACTAAAATGACCGGTTTTTTGCTTGCTCTGATCAGATCAGCAGCGCCTTTTAGTTCACGCTCTACCGGAGCTTTCCGATCGATATAGTGGATGCGTTTTTCAAAGAATTTTTCATCATAATCGAACGCTTCCCCTTCTACATCCTGTGCAATACAAATTGTTGCCGGACCAGCTTTTCCCGGGTCAGTCATCACTTCAAAGGCACGAAGCAAACTTGACATTAACTGCTCAGGGCGGGTAATTCGATCCCAATATCTTGAAACTGGTTTTAATGCATCATTTGTTGTAACAGCCAAGCTATATTCTTGTTCAACTTGTTGTAAAACCGGATCAGGTTGTCTTGTTGCAAAGGTATCCCCTGGGATAAACAATACAGGGATGTTATTTGCCAAGGCAGTACCAGCAGCTGCTGCTAAGTTGGCTGAACCTGGTCCAACTGAAGTTGTAACCGCATAAATTTTTTGACGCAACATTTGCTTGCTATAGGCAATCGCTGCATGCGCCATCCCTTGTTCATTTTTTCCTTGAATAACCTTTAAATGACCAGAGTATTCTTCAAGTGCCTGCCCAATTCCCAAAACATTACCGTGTCCAAAGACATTAAAAATACCTTCCACGAATGGAAATTCTTCTCCATCTACATGGATATATTGTTGATTTAAAAATTTAATTAATGCCTGCGCTGTTGTTAATCTAATTTTTCCCATGGCTATTCTCACCTCAAACTGTTTGTTCAGCTTTTTCAGATCTTACCGCAATTAATTGTTCAATTTCAGATACGGTTGGCATCGCTTCTGAGGAACTGTGTTTACTTACCACAATGGCTGCAGAGGCACTGCCAAATTTTAAAGCAGTTTCGATATCCTTGCCTGAGATTAAAGCATATAAAAATGCTGAAGCGTAAGAGTCTCCTGCGCCAAACGTTTTTAATACTTTTGTTAGATATGCTTTGCCTCTATAGGTTGCTCCTGATTTTGTATATGCATAGGATCCTTCAACACCGTGCTTAATCACAACTAATTCTGGAGAGTATTTAAACAAATGGTTAATAGTCTCAGAGTTGCTGCCCTCTGCAACGTTTTCCATCACATCGAATTCATCGCGTGTACCGACGACAACATCTGACTGCTCTGCCACTAATGAATAATAAACGGATGTTTCTTCAGGTGAAGCCCATGTATAACCGCGATAGTCCAATTCAAAAACAACTTTCACATCATTTTTCTTCGCAAAATGGATTGCTTTCAATACTGCTTCACGGGAAGGGCTTTTTGCCAGGGCTGTTCCTGAAACAAGCAGGACTTTTCCCTTTTTAATGTAACTCTCTTCTACCTCGGATGGCTGCAAATAAAGATCTGCTACTTCATCACGGTACATTAAAATACTGCATTCTTCCGGACTTTTAATTTCTGTAAAGGCTAATCCTGTCTTATGTCCTTCTGTATCAACGACCATGTTCGATGTATCAACTCCAACACCGCGCATATACTGCTCAATAAAACGTCCGTGCTGGTCATTGGCAAGTTTTCCAATAAATCCTGCTTTTAAGCCCAATTTCGATGCTCCAATTGCAATATTTGCCGGCGAACCGCCTACGTATTTTTTAAATGTCATTGTTTCTTCCATTGGCCGGTTATATTCCACTGCATTTAAATCGATACAGGCACGGCCGATGGCAATAATGTCAAACTCTCTATCTGAATTAAATTGAACTTTCATTTTTAATCACAACCTCCTTTTATTTACGGTTTAATATCCATTCATGTGTTGGTTCGTTATGGAATTTCCAAATGCGTTTTGGCCCTGCCATTACATTTAGGTAATAGGATTCATAACCATCAGGAACTCCAACTGGATGGTATCCGGCCGGTACTAAAACGACATCACCATTCTCAACCGCCATCGTTTCATCAAGGGAACGGTCATCTGTATAGACGCGTTGGAATACAAATCCTTGCCGTGGGTTCATTTCATGATAGTAGCTTTCCTCTAAAAAGGATTCATCCGGCAAGTTATCTTGATCATGCTTATGCGGCGGATAGCTTGACCAGTTTCCGCTTTCTGTGAATACTTCTACAACTAGCAAACTATTTGCCGACGGGTCTGAATCAGGTAAGATGTTGTGCACTAAACGTTGATTGCTATATTTTCCTCTGTGCTCAATTCCATTGTCTTCCGCTTTAATCAGCTTTGTTGGCAATTGTTTATAGGACGGAGAGTAGCAAAGAACGACCCGGGCTTGACTGACAGCCTTCACTTCAAACGTTCGATCATTCGAAACATATACACTATCTGTTGGTTTTTTTTCGAATACGCTTTCTCTTGTTCCAATGTTTTCAAATACTTGATCGTGATCGGAAACAGTTATTTTTCCTGTCAGGGCCACTATGCAGCATTCTACTTTACCTAGTTCTTCTTTATATGTACTTCCTGGAGCTAAGTCCACTACCTTAAATCCAACATATTCTAATGGGGAATTTTCACTCGTTACTTCATGGACATTGATAACACCAGGTGATGTTTCTTTTGGATTTGGTTTTCGGAGCAATTTACTCATGTCGGTCTCCTCCTATTTATGAAAAATGCCATGATTGGCTATTATCCATGCAGGTATTAGCAGGATAATAGCCAAAGTTTACAAAATGATAGAAACTTATTCAAATGATGGAGCTTTATAATTTGCTGTAACGACTTTTTTACGTGTATAGAATTCAACGCCGTCTTTTCCGTTTGCAGGTAATGTTCCGTAGAAAGAGGATTTCCAACCTGAGAATGGGAAGAATGCCATTGGCGCCGGAACACCCAAGTTAATTCCGAGCATACCTGCATCGATATTTTCACGGAAGTAGCGAATGGAGGAAGCGTTTGAAGAATATAGGCATGCACCATTTGCAAATTCTGATTTATTCGCTGTTTCAACAGCTTCTTTTAAATTTTTAACGCGAACGATTGATAATACTGGAGCAAAAATTTCATCTTTCCAGATGGCCATATCGGTTGTTACATCATCGAAAATAGTTGGTCCAACAAAATATCCTTCTTCTGGTGCATTTTCGCGGCCATCACATACTAATTTTGCACCCTCTTCAATCCCTTTTTGGATATATCCCAATGTACGATGTTGATTTTGTTCGCGGATAACTGGACCTAAGAATACTCCCTCATCCAAGCCGTGGCCAATTTTTACTTCTTTTGCCGTTTCTACTAATTTATCAAGAAATGCATCTGCAATTCCTTCTTCTACTGTTACAACTGAGCATGCCATGCAGCGTTCACCGGCTGAACCAAAGGCTGATGCAATAACGTTTGAAACGGCAAGTTCTAAATCGGCATCATTTAAAACAATGGAATGGTTTTTAGCACCTGTTAAAGCTTGAACGCGTTTTAAGTTTTGGCTACCGCGCTGATAGACATATTCTCCGACTGGTTGTGAACCAACAAATGAAATAGCTTTTACTTTAGGATGGTCTAAAAGTCCATTTACAACATCATGTGCACCATGAACAACATTGAATACACCTTTTGGAAGACCAGCTTCTTCTAATAGTTCAGCTAATTTTTGAGCTAATAATGGTGTTCTTTCAGATGGTTTAAGAACGAATGTATTACCTACTGCAATGGCCATTGGGAACATCCAGCATGGCACCATCATTGGGAAGTTAAAAGGTGTAATGCCGCCAACAACACCAATTGGGTAGCGATAATTTGTGATCTCAACATCTGTTGCAATCGTAGTAAGAGAATCTCCCATCATGAGTGTAGGGGCTCCTGCAGCAAACTCCACATTTTCAATTCCGCGTCCTACTTCACCTAATGCTTCGGAAAGATTTTTACCATTTTCAATCGTAATGATTCGAGCTAATTCTTCTTTATTTTTTTGTAATAATTGTTGGAAATCGAATAAAATTCTTGCACGTTTTTGAACAGGTACGTTTTTCCAGCTTTCAAATGCCTTTGCAGCCATTTCTACAGCATAATCAACCTCTTCTTTTGTTGAAAGGGGAACCTGGGCAATGACTTCTTTTTTAGCAGGATCGTATACATCTTCGAATTGAGTCGCTTTACTTTCAACCCATTCACCATTTATGTAGTTTTTTAGTTTCTTTACCTGTGTTAATACGTTAGACATATTTTTTCCTCCTTAAGAAAAACTTCTTATAGTTTTTGAGTAATTTTTACTTCGAAACAATCTAATACTCTAGTGAACCGGTAAATTTTTTTAACTCTTTGTTACTTGTTGGTTATCTTTTGGTAATCTTTGATTATATATTAATACTAAAAACGCTTTCAGTCAACTGTTTTTTCATATTGTTTAAATATGAGAATAATATGCTGCATACCAGAAGCTCATTACAATTTACCAGTTAAAAACTGTGCTTCACCGAACCCAAAGCTCCAGTCAGCCGCCCCGTTGGTAACAATGGAAACCATAATATCATTTGGGGAAATTCCACAACTTTCTCCTAGCTCTTGTACCAAAAGTTTATAAAAGGTTTTCTTTTGCTGGTCACTTCTTTGGGTACTTGTTACACTTACAATAACTAAATCCCGGCTCCTCTCAAATCCTAAACCAGTATCTTCAATGATTAATTCATTGACAGAATGCTGATTTATAATTTGGTAACGATCTCTTTCAGGTACACCAAAGGCCTTAACAACTGCTCGGTGGGAAGCATCTAATAATTGTTTTAAAGCTTTATCATCTCGGCCCTGTATTAAATCAAATCGAATTAATGGCATATTTTCTCCCCCCAATTAAAAGTAGTATCCTAATCAACATATCAACCAAATAGTAACTAATGGGTATATGTTTATTATATTATGGTTATATCATAGTATTAATTAGGGCTTCAGTCAATACTTTTTCTTCCACTTGAAAGTATTGAATGATTGGAATGCAGTGACTGACTTAGGGATTTGTGAAAAGAGATAGAATATAAAAAAGCCTTTCCTCATCTGAGAAAAGGCTTTATATTTATGAAATTTTTCAATTTAGTTCAGGACTTCAACCATCCTCTATAACGTTATGTTGTACCTTTAAAGATATAATCCCTCTTTAATGGATTTCAACGTTACATCATTTGACCACTCTGGTTTATCAGGATACGCAAATACTGAATTTGTTACAATTCCATCAAATTTCATTTCTCTTAATTTCCGATATAATTCATCAAAGTTTACTTCTCCTTGACCAGGATTCAAATGTTGATGGATTGTTACTTTTGCATTAGGTGGATTAATAATATATCGTAATCCAAATGCTGCTTTATGATTAAGAGTATCAGCAATTAGGACATGTGCAAGTAAATCTCCAGCTTCATCTAAATGCCTAGCTACATCACCAATACCATCATCATAAAAAAAAGCATGTGCTACAGAATAGACCAACTTAATCCAATCTTTATCAAATGCACGAATCATTCGAATTGCTTCGATGTTTAACTCAATAAAATCATTAGGATGAGATTGTAAATTTAGTTTAATACCTTCCTTTTCAAATATCGGCATTAGCTCTTCCATTGATTTTATAAAAGCTGCTTCACTTTCAACTGGACGGCTTATGTCGCCGCTAAATTCGCTGTTCATTAAATCTACTCCTAATTCAGAAGTGATTTCAATACAACGTTTCCAATTTCTTACTGCAGCTTGGCGTTCTTCTTCGTTTGGTGAAGACCATTGTTGAACAGGAAGTACGGAAGAAATTTGAACGCCGGTATCTGAACAATATCTTTTTAAATCTTTTATCAGCTGCTTATCAACCTTTGGATATTCATAAAACCAAATAAAGTCTTTACGTGGAGATAACTCCACCCATTCATACCCTAATCTGGCAACAGCATCGATTGTATCTTTTAAATTAGTATTGTCACGATAATGTGACGGATCGTAAGCTAAACGCATTCTCATTTTCCCCTTTCTTTTGTAGGCACAAAACATATCTTTTCTGTTTTATATTAATATTTAAAAAGTAATTACTCCTTATTAATCCTACTATGTAATGTAGTTCTCTACCCCATTTCTCAATATTTTTAGCAAAATACAAATTCCATATTCCAAAGCGCTTTCATTATTAATAAGCAGCATATACTCAATATATTATAATATATTGAGTATCTTTTGGTTATCTATATGTACATATTAATACTATTAGGACCTACAATCAATATATTTTTATCATTTTTTTTTTGAGAAAAAGTGAGAACTATAAATATTCCCTCTAAAGGTTTCAAAAAAAACCCCCTTCTTTACGTGGAGTTAGCCATTAAAGAAGGGGGTTCAGATCTAGTCAGCAATAACAAGTTGTATGCCATTTTTCATAGCGTATTCCTGATAAGTTTCATTCGGCAGCTTATCGGTAACAATATAGTCAATTTCATCAAAACCACAATAGGTCATTAAGCCATATTTATCAAATTTATCGTGGTCTACCAATAAATAGACCTCTGCACTTCTATTCACAACTATCTTTTTCAATTCACTTTCTAGTGGTGATGCATTGGTTACACCGTTTGATAAGGAAATACCCGTAGAAGCCATAAACGCTTTCTTAATATTATAATCTTTTAGGAAATCCATATTTCGCGGGTTAACAAATGATTTGGTTTTACGTTCAAGCATTCCACCGATTGTGATAACACTTAATTTTTCAAATGGAAGTGAACCAACAATAAAATCAATGTTATTTGTAAAAACGGTCAATTGTTTGTCCTTTAAATATTCAAGCATTTCAATTGTAGTCGTCCCTGAATCAATAAAAATAAAATCCCCATCTTCCACATAACTTGCTGCCTTTTTTGCTATTAATTCTTTACGTTCCTGGTTTCGCACTCTTCTCTCTTGAAAAGATTCAAGCTTTTTATGAACGACGGATACCCCGCCATAAACTTTTTTAAGTTCACCACGATCCACTAATTCTTGGACATCACGTCTTATCGTATTTTTAGATACATCAAAAACTGTAACCAATTCGTCTAATGACGCTGATTGATGCTCAATAACATATTCTTGAATTTTCTTTATGCGCTTTTCTTTAATCATTTCAGTTTCACCCTAGTTTTCAGCATGATATATTGTTATCGTTTTCATTATAACATATATATTACCAACAAATAACCAAAACTTTGGTTATATTTTATAAAAAGGGGAAGTCATTCATTTATAAATGCTTTTGGAAGATGCCATCCATCTGTTTGCATTCTCTTCCTACTCTTCACATTTTAACTTTTAATAAATGCTACTAAAAAAATAGATAAATGCAGGGGTTCTTTTAATTGGCTATTACAAGTTGTATACCATTATTCTTAGCGTATTCTTGATAGGAATTATTCGGGATCTTATCGGTAACTAGATAATCAATCTCATCTAAACTGCAATAGGTCATTAAACCATATTTATCAAATTTGTCATGGTCTACCAATAAATAAACCTCGGAACTTCTGTTAACAATTGTCTTTTTTAATTCACTTTCTAGAGGGGATGCATTCGTTACACCGTTTGATAGTGTGATACCCGTAGATGCCATAAATGCTTTCTTAATATTGTAATCTTTTAGTAAATCCAAATTTCGTGGGTTACTAAACGAATTGGTCTTAGGATCAAGCATCCCTCCGATTGAGATGACATTTAAATGCTCAAATGGAATGGCACGAAGAATAAAATCAATACTATTCGTAAAAATGGTCAGGTGTCTTTCCTTTAAATATTCAAACAATCCAATTGTCGTGGTTCCTGAATCAATGAAAATAATATCGCCATCTTCCACATAACTTGAGGCTTTTTTCACAATTGATTCTTTTTGCTCTTTGTTACGTATTTTTCTATCTTGAAAAGATTCAAGTTTTTTACGAACGGCAGAAACCCCACCATAAACTTTTTTCAGTTCTCCGCGGTCAACTAATTCTTGGACATCACGTCTAATAGTATTTTTAGATACATCAAAAACTGTAACTAATTCGTCTAATGACGCTGATTGATGCCCAATAACATATTCTTGAATTTTTTTGATACGCTTTTCTTTCATCATTTTAGTTCACCCTTGTTCTAGCTTTATAGAATCTTAATATCGCTTTCATTATATAATAATTAAACAAATGTCACCAACACTTAACCAACACTTTATTAACTTTTTCAAAAAAGTGATGGAATTAATTTTTTTTGTTGTTCCTGGATTAAGTCCATGTGGTCAGCAATTTCTCCAATGATTCTTTTGGTTTGTAAATGCTTGAAGCAAATAATTTTCTACTTCTTTTTGAGCAGCGGTCACGTTGTTCAAACTGTTTTTCCAATTGTTTAATAGAGATTCACCTAAATTAGAAACAAACTCATAATAAATGTTTAAAGTATTTGTTACTTTTACTTAATATTTTTACGTTATCTTTATGTATAATTAATTGGGTAACCTAAGTGTTTGCAAAAATGGGAATAGTGGAGGAGACCAATATATGACTCAAACCGTAGACATGTTTGAAATGTGGAAAAACTATTTTAACCAGTCTAGTACCCTAATTGATGAAAAAATGAAAGAACAATTTTCATCTCAGGTTATAGGGCAGCTCTTAGATATGTATCTTCTGTACCAGAAAATGTTAAATGAAACAACAGAACGTTATTTGGAGCAGATGAATGTCCCAACCCGTACAGACATTACAAAAATCTCGTCCCTAATCGTCAATGTGGACACAAAAGTTGATGACTTAGAAGAGCTTTTGGAAGAAGCTAGATCTAAACAACTAAACCAAGCAGAACTGCAATCCGAAATTAAAGATTTTGGAAAAGAACTAAAAAGTATAGACACTAAACTTAACCAAATCCTTATTCAAGTAAATTCTCTAATCGAATTAAATAATAAAAAAGCTGTTGATAACAAGGAAGCAGCTAAGATTACCACGGATGCCAACAACAAAGAAGTGACAAAGATCACTGCAGCCGCAAAAAACCGGAGAACAGCAAAGAACAAAGTATCTGCTAATAAAAAAAGAGCAGCAAGTGACAAGGATGATTAAAACAGCCTGTAAAATTCTTCAACATTTAAACAAAAATAGTTTCTTAATGATTTTATCGTTTATTTTATAGATTAAAATTTATATGATTGTTAAAAGTTATTCCAATCAAAAAATTGGTACTTTAGAGAGATTCCTTACTACAAAACTATTGATAATGGAGGGAATTATATGAAGAAACATCATCCTCATTTTGGGCATACGATAGCAGATTACCCTATGTACCACCATCGATTACCACTTTCATTACACGGTCCAATTGTCCATATTAATGCAATCATAAAATTGGTTGAAGAAGATGATATAGATCTTACGGGAGGTATGCACCAACATTTTTTAGTTAACCAAATTCAAGTCATCGATATACAGGGTGCAGAAAGAACATTAGTTACAGATGAGGCCTTTTGTGCAATTCGTTATGGTGATGCATTAGGATTAAAACAACGGATTCCTGGACTTGTAGAAGGGGAAAAAATTGAATTAAAAGGGGAATATATTGATAAAAATCATGTGCTAAAAGGTATCGGAAACCCTGGGGATCCTGTCATTCATTTTACACATCATCCTGTAGGATTTGTTAATTATCAAGGAAATCATTACGAGTGATTCATGAGTTAAAGCCCCTCTATTTATTAAAGGGGCTTTAAAGTTCCAGTTCCAGCGATTTCCACCCTGTCAGTACCTACTTTACAATGGATTTCCCTCGATTCTTGGATTTCCTGATACTAGAAATAATCCCCATTCATAAATTATATCCGTGTCACGACCACGACACCCCTCCCCTGAGCATCGAGAGTTAAAAAATTTTAACCTTCTATGTACTTAACATTATCAAAAGGAACTAAAACCGTATGTCCAAAGCTATTGATTCCTACAAAATAAGTAACATGTAAGGAAATAAATTTAAATTCTACCGCTGTCCCGTCAGTAAAATGAACCGTTACATAAGAACCTGGAATAAAATCGGACATACATTTTCACCTCCCTTTTTTTTATCATATTCCTTAGTGTTAAATATTGTTAAATAAAAAAAAACACCGATTAAGGGAGCGTCATGTTATCGTTTAATCTTTCGCGGTTTATTTAATTTTCCCGTTATCTGATTCATTGCGGAATACTTCTCATGCTGATTAATTAACGACTCTTTCGAAAAGTGTGTATATCTCATTACCATACGTAAATCTGCATGTCCAAGTATCATTTGAAGATGACGTATATCCCCACTAGCTTCTAAGAACAGAGTTGCACCAGGTGTGTCTAAAGAGATGTGGGTGAACGTTTTTAATAATTCCAGCTTCTTGGTTCCCCATAATTGGTAATAAATATATGCTCAGAATCGAACCCCTGTTTTCCTCAATTAACTCACGTAACAAATTGGCTGTTGTACTATTCATTGGAGGAAGATTAACATATATTTATAAAATATTATTAAATTATTCTAAATAAGACATGTTTATTTATTTAATTCTAGCCAATGAAAAAACAAAAATGAAAACATGAAGCTTTAGCAACCGCTTCTTTTTCCATCATTTATAACCTAGTATCCTTCCAAAAATTAACCATATAATCCAAATCAGGATTATAGGTTTGGAAAATATACCCTCTATCTTTAAACAATTTGATAATACCTGGTAACGATTTTACAGTATAACCATGGTCGTGCATTAGGACTACTTCATGCTGTCTTTTGATTTGGCTACTTACCTGGTTAATAATGAGATTGGTATGATCCTTATACCGCCAGTCATTAGAGTCAATAGTCCAGTCCCAGAGTTTCATATGCGCGTAAAAAATTTGATCACGATAAGGTTGAGTCAAAAGAGGTTTACTTCCGTATGGAGTTCGACTTATATTGGTTTGAACACCTAACGACTGAAGCAAACTTTGTTCCTGTTTATACTCGTTTATATAACTCTCCGGACTTAGAAATAATAGTTTTTCATTATGTGTCATGGAGTGAAGCCCAATTACATCCCCGTCATCCTTTATTCTTTTAACTGTCGTTTCTTTCCCTTTGATATAGTTTCCTACTAGAAAGAATGTTGCCTTAATGTCATTTTGTTTTAAAATATCCAAGATTTGAGGCGTATATTTCGTTGGTCCATCATCAAAAGTTAAATATACAATTTTTTGTTGACTCCATTGAGCCTTTTCTTGTTCAATTATCTTTTTCTTTGTATCTTGAGCTTTAGACTTCTTTGCAATAAAAAGCTGTTCTTGCTGAACTATCTCTTTTATGGGATCATTTATCAAAGGATGATGAGGATGCTGAGGATTCGTTTTTTGAATGTCAAAAGAAGAACTGAAAATTAGTGATACTATACCTAGTAATACAAAACAAATTGTTTTTACCATGTTCCACTTCCCCTTTTGTTTTTCTAATAAATTGGCAAAAGTATTTTCCTCTCTTACAATAGAATTTATTCCCAATAACTCAAATCAAACAAAATCAAAATTTGCTCGTATTCTATCCCTTTATATGCCATTTTTACACAATTTTTATTTAATTCTATTATATATTAAATAAATATTTAGAAAATTATTTTTTTGTAACATTTGTATTTACCATTCGCGCATAAAATTGAAGTTTTTCAGGATAAATTCTTCATCTAATATGATTCAATAAGTCGCAGTTTGGGATTTACTCCAAGCATAACCTTCTGTCTGGTGAAGAACAGGTGTAAGTAGAAGACTAATTAGAGATGTAATAAGCAGAAATGCACCTGCCCAGTCAATGCTCACTTTTCGATCGACTTTCGATTCTCCAAGGCCTAAAGATAAAATAATAGCTGCAATTACACCAACCGGAATATTAAGAGGAATATCCAGTGCCAAGAAATATGTTGGACAAAATAACCACCAATTAATGGGCCAACTAATTGTGGAATAAACATAACCGCACCAAAGATTCCTTGAATTTTTGCCCGTTGTTCTACTGGAAATGAATCACCGAAAATAACCATGCTTTCTTAAAAAATCACATCCAATAAAAAGACACCTATCATAATAAGCTGAATGATCGCTTTTGCAAACGTTCCGCTTAAAAAGGCAATTAAGGTAGCAAACGCCACTTTAATGGATTCTTGGAATGTTTTCTTTTGAATCATTTCAGCAATTAATACGAATGCAAAAGGGACCAAAATGACGCCAAAAGGCGGAATCACAAAGCTTCCAATAATTAACCCAATTGTTGCCGCTCTCATCCCCCATTTTGATCCTCCTGCTTTACCCACAAAGTGAAGGTTCGCAAAATAATCTGCTAAAAATAAAAAAATCGTCAATAATATAAGCATGGTCCACGAAATCCAAGAAAGTTCATTTGGATTAATCCCAAAATGATATAATACGACTCCAATCCAAATCACCAATACCGACGGTATAATCGGATAAACGAGTCCTACGAAACTAAAGATAAAACATGCAATAATAATAATCCAAAATATTATGTCCAATATACTGCTCACCTCTTTTTCCTATTATCTAAAATTATATGTACTATTTAAAAATTACAAACCTCTACTTATCCTTTCGCAAATACTTATTCCATTATCCTGACCCTTTACTTCAACAAAAAAGAGTACCTTCTCCTTCTTAAAGAAATGCACCCTTCGTTGAAGAAGAAGAGGTTAGTATTACGATAAATTGATGGAAAACATGGCTCAAGGAGCCAATGTCATCTGTTTAGCTATATCAACTAACTTTTGTTGTTTCTCATTAAATATTTTAAATAAAGACTTCATAAACTAAGACCATTATTAATGAGGAGTACATCTAATGAAAAAAATATTGTTCTTTACAGTTTTTTTATTATTTCCTTTATTTTCTTATCAAACAAATACTTTCGCATCCACTAAAAGTCGCGAGGAATATGAAAAAACAGGGCGGGTTATTTGGGAAGTTAACACCAAGGAAAAATTAGTTGCCCTTACTTTTGATGATGGACCTCATCCTGTTTTTACTCCTCAAATACTTGATAAATTAGCTAAACATGATGCTAAAGCTACTTTTTTTGTAGCTGGCAATAAAGTAATAAGATTTCCTGATATTTTAAAACAGGAAGTAAAAGAAGGGCACGAAATTGCCAATCATACTTTTCGCCATATATATGGTAAAAATATTACTTCTGCAAAACTAACATCAGAATTAGAAGAAACAGATAAAATTATACAGAAGATTATTGGTTTTAAACCGTCACTCTATCGTCCAGTTGGAGGCTTTTACAATGATTTAATTATTAATACAGCTATAAAAAATGGTAAAGAAGTCGTATTATGGTCATGGTATCAAGATTCTCGTGATTGGGCTAATCCGCCCGTAAGCCAAATTTGTAACAATATAACAAAAGGCGTAAAACCAGGTAATATCATCTTATTTCATGATTGGCATGGTAGTGAATTTACTCAGACTTGTCAAACTGTTAAGGCATTAGATACCATTTTGGACTTTTTAGACAAGAACGGGTATAAATGCGTAACTGTAACTGAATTGCTCTACCGTTCGACACAAATAATTCCTGACTCTTTTGAAATTTATCCTTCAAAGAGGGAAAAATCGTCTCACATTGAATTAATGTTTTAAATGCTTTAGTGTATAAAAATCACAAACTTTCAAGATGGTACACTAAAAAAGGATCGCTGCTGCAAACCTTGTTTAACTCTTACACCTTTTCGTATTATAAGGTCAGCCAGATTTTCTGGTTGACCATTTTTTATATGGTTTTATTATAACGGTAGCCGGGGTGGAACGTAAGTACCCGTTGGACTTGATCCTGTCAGATAAACTGTTCAACCCCTACTTGTTTTCTAATGAAATAAAATCTAAAAATCTTTGATTAATCTTTTAGGGCCTATTGGTTCTTATTTTTGCAAACCTAAATAAACTAATCATAACGTTGCATTCGGTAATAAAAAGCCATAATTATTAACTTTGGACCATTCTCATAAAGTGTAAAAAAGAATAAAAAAGGTGGTAAATCATATGAAAATACAGGTTACCGGATTTGTTGTTCATTCAGCTGATTCAAATTTGGATTCTGAGCATTCTCATACTTTATTTCTAACTTCATGGGACGGAAGACCAATTCATAGACATCATTTTTCAGGAGTAACCTCCATTAATGATGGGCACGATCATCGATATGCAGGTACAACTGAACCTGCTCCCAGTGGAGTGCACCATAACCATAAATACTATACCGTTACTTTCATGAATGATGGGCATAAACATGAAATTCGAGGCGTTACTGGACCTGCAGTCCCCTTGCCCAATGGTGGACATTTTCATAATTTTCATGGAGTAACGACAGTTAATGGCTCCCATCCTCATTCTCATAAATATAGCGGCAAAACTAGTCCTAGTGATTAGGAATACCCTTTGAAAAGTCACCTTAATTCGCTAACACAAGACCATCCAATCAAAAGTGAAAAAAGAATAAACAAAATAACATTTCCCCAGATTGAAGAGAAAGGGAGATTTTTTCTACAATCTTTTTTTATGCCTATTTTTAATATCAATAGAACCGATTTTGTCAAGAATACTTCACAAAATATTTAGTTCAATAAAGTCAGGCCACTTGGTAATATCAGGTAGGGACGTAACCTTATAATTTAAATGGTAATGTGGGTATACAAATCGTCAACGTATGATCTGATGCCTGGTATCTTCTATAATGCCCATCTGCCTAATTTATTTTTAATCAGCACTTGTCCATTCACTTTTATTCTGAGTGCATATGTTATTACTACCACCGAGCCAGTACATCTAGCATATAGAAATACCTCCAAAAAGCGTTTGCATGTATTGCAGACGTTCTTTTATTTTAAGAAAAATTTTTAAGTAAATGGCTGATTATGTCCTAATACTATGATGATTGTCCAATCGATTCTTATCTTTTGAAATATATTTCCCCACCAAGAGACCGGCCCGGAACCAATCCTAAAATAAAAAAAGTTGGTCCCTACCATTTGTAGAAAACCAACTTATTATTATTTACAGTATATATCTTGTAATAGGTGAAGGAACTGTCCTCAAAAACCATAACCCAGAAACCTAGTAGAGTGTCTCCGATTCTAGTCGAAATCCTTCCACGACCACCTCTTCATCGATTTCCAACAAGAGGCACCGTTTTCCTTGGTAGGTAATATATTTTACATTTTTTAGGTCTTTCGGGCTGATGGATAGATCTGCCACCTTCGTATTGATTTTTATCGATTTAGGAACTAAACTGCTTGCTTTGAATTCATGTTTTTCGTCATCTACGACAGCTTTGAAGGCATGTTCCACTTTTGCAGTTTCTACATTTTCAACCCCGCTTTCCGTTAAAATGCGTTCGACGTCCCGATAATCCAACTTAGGAGATTCACTTTCTTCATTTTCTTCATTCTCCTGTACTATCTTATCGATTTCCTCATAGACATTGGAAATGACCCTGGAATCCACTTCGTCTCCCATCACTTCTTTTAAGATCTGTTCGAAGCTGTCCTTATCTTCCTGGGCAGTAATAATCTCTTCACAATTGAGAACCTCTTCAATAAATGTTCCATCTGGTTGATTTACTTTCCCTGCACAATATAGAATATGGTTCACATCTACAGAATTATCATTAAAAGCGGGGAATAGAAATCCTGACAATGGAGATTTTAAATTAATAATTGGATCAAAGACGTTATTAGATTTGAATTCTTTCTCGATATAATCAAACAGCAAGGCTTTTTTCGGCTGATCAGTTTTATTGAGACTGCAAAGGATAAACTGATTGGAATAGACTTCATCATCCCCGCCTTCTTCGGATTCCGGATCCCTTTTCTGCGTTGGTTTTCGATATTCTCCTCGAATAAACGTAACCACCGTATCAAATTCATAAACAGTATGTGCAAACATTTTTCCGACAATTTGCAGCATGTTTTCTTTCCAATCTTCCGTTAATTCTGCTCGTAATCCTTCGAAGAGGACAATTTGTGTACTGTCTTCCACATCCCGGATAAATTTCAGCTCAAACAATTTGGCATCAAGATAACCTGTCAAAACCTTTTTAAAGTTTGCCAAAAACAATTCTTGTGCTTCTTGTTCTAACATTTGAAACGGTTGACTGACATGATGGTAAATCTCACCTGATTCTTTCTGAACATAGACATTGAAGATTTCTCGAATTTTCATGAGATCATTATCTAATTTAAATTGCTTTCGGATATTAGCGATGTCTTTTTTATTCATTTGTCTCACTCCCCTTCATGATTATACTGTTCAGACAGGAAATTAGGAATACTCAATAACTCCTACTCTCAGTTTCTATTTTTCAAATTTAAGCTATTAAAAAAAATAAACCATTCGTAAAAGTACACTTTTACGAATGGTAACCTGACATAGCCCAATTGTTAATCAGAAAAAATACTTAAGAAAAATCCATAAATATTGTTAATAACTAATAAATCTAGGCTTTCATCCAATCATATTTAGGTGAACGCTCATAGTCTGTTGTAACTATAAGTGAAAGGAAGCTATTTATGTATCACTACATAATTATGTATCACTACAATCCGTGGTATAGACCGATAGTAGTTCCAATCATACCTCCACCACCGGTACCTCCTGTTATCTCACGGAATTTGTTGGATGGATTATGGTATACAATGCCATGAGTTGTGTTGCTATCGGGCATATGCAAAAATTATAATTCCAAATACCACACACCCAATACTTGTCAAATCCGTTTTATTCTGAGTGCATATTTTATTACTACCACCGAGCCGGCAACATAAATAAGCTACCAATTGATGGGACGTTTGCGTGTATAGCAGACTTCCTTTTATTTTTAGAAAAATTTTAGGGAAACGCGTTACCTGCCCCTTTGATCCTACTTGTAAGACTCTTAAATCGATGTGATTCATAAACAATCTCTCGCTTAAATTTTAATTTTTATCTAGTTGCGATCCCGCGCGTTGTACCCTACACATATACTTTGATGCATGACTTTTAGCACTTTTTATCGGAATTTTTCTGCCTTCACTATACTATGAGGACGTCGAAAGAATATCACACTGCCTTACCACATTTTTTATTTTTTGAAAAATTAAAATATTTAGTTATAATTATTTATAAGTTCAAATGTATAAAAAAACGGAGGTTAGGTATAGTGCACAAGAAAAATAATATTGTTAAATTAAAAACCTATAAAAAATTAAAAAAACGAAAAAATAAACGTGGGTATGTCTTACTATCCGTCTATCTGTCCATTGTTTCGGTCTTGTATGCTTTTCTATATTTTAATGTTAAATCGCATGACACCTTGGATATTAAAACATTTACTGAAACTCACGCTTTTCTGTATAAGTAAAGAATCTATAAATATAAAACGTAAAAACATGACCATTTGAGCTTATTTAAGAGTGGAGTGTTTTCAGTGAAAAAAATTTTTAAAATATAAGACTGACTCGAAAAAATCATTTTGAACGATCTTTCGAGTCAGCCTCTTTAAAAATGATTCGAATTCAATTGCTTAAATGTCTCCTAATTGATTAAGTCTGTTCCATAGGAGTTATCGATTGCACAAAGCCAATCACCTTGTGAATTTTTCTTAAACACATATGTTGCCCTTCTATCCATAGAGTATTCCGACTCCTTTTTATCGGCATCAAGTAGCGTTTGGGAAATAACTAACGCGGTGTCTCCTGCTTCCAAAATAATCATTTCCCCTTGTGTCGGTACAAGACTGTTATTGAAATATTTTGCAATTGCAATAAACGCTCTTTTGATTTCCTCTTTACCTCGTGCAATCATTCCCGGCTTTACAACTAAAATTGCATCATCAGTATAGTAATTCATTAGAGTATCAAAATCTTCCTGCTTAATCGCAATGTCACACTTCTTGATAAACTCTTTTAATTCGTGTTCCATAATATATCCCTCCGAAGATATAAAAATCTACATTCCTATTATTTTACAATAAGTAGATATTAATTTAGACTATTCCGTTATATTAAATATATCATATCCTTGTTCACTATCCTGCTCGTTCATATGCATCTTTATTATTTGCAGATCTTATTGTGTAACGGGTCCCATTAACATTAAATTCCCTCGGATTAATTTTTATTCCCATTTTCCCCTTAACCATTTAATTGTTTATCCTTTTTTAAAATAATCCCTATTCCCTAATTTGGATAATTACCGTACCAAAGAAACTGGTTTATCTTTTCTTTATATCGGCTCTGTTCTTTTAATATTAAATTCTATATTCTTTATTTTCTTCCTTTATTTCCAACTTCAATATGTTTGGTTTCATACATGCCTAAAAGAAATCTGTATTTAGAATGATGTAAATTTACTTATGCCATTATCTTTATTTCAATCTTTGTAATAACCCACTAAATAATCTTATATCTTAAAATAGTTAACCAGAAAAATTGGAAAGTCCAGATTATAAATATTCAAATCAGATAAACCGTTAATTATACAGGGATACCCCCGCAAGGTGATTGTGGTAACCGGAAAGGAGAAAATGGATGTCCATTTATAGAGATCCTCCGTTATCAACTGAACAAATGCTGTCGACGATTCGAAATGGAATTGGATTATCGCAGATTCCCAAAAAAATTATCGTCGTTGGAGCTGGTATGTCAGGATTAGTTAGCGCATCACTTCTGAAGGACGCAGGACACGAAGTGACGATTTTGGAAGCCACCCAAAGAGTAGGAGGCCGTATATATACTATGCGGGCCCCTTTTATGGACGATATGTACTTGGATGTCGGTGCTATGCGTATTCCTAATACTCATTATTTAGCATTAGAATACATTAAAAAATTCGGTTTGCATGCAAATCCATTACATTTATTTTTACGAAGTAGAAGGTGATAATGACAGGCTGCCGAATGCTTTTCTTCCGCAATTAAAGAAAAACCTTTATTTCGGCTATCAAATGACAAAAATAGTGCAGCAGAATCATCAAGTAACGATTCATTCCAGACATACGCTGAGCCAAATACCGCTAATTGTTACCGGTGACCTTGCCATAATAACGGTGCCTTTTTCACTGCTGAAATTTGTGGAAATTGAACCCCGCGATTCTTTTTCGCATAACAAATGGAAAGCCATTCGCGAACTTCACTATGTTGCCTCTACCAAAATTGGTCTTCAGTTTAAACGTAGATTTTGGGAACAGGAAGGGATTCGCGGCGGTAAAATGATGACCGATTTACCCATCAGATTTGCTTACTACCCTAGCCATCTAATTGGCTCAACCGGGTCCGGAATTATTTTGGCGAGTTATACGTGGGAGGATGATACCTTGTCATGGGATAATCTGCCGGAAGGAGATCGGATTCGAAATGCACTTGATAACATGGCTGCTGTCCATGGAAAACAAATTTATGATGAGTTTCTAACAGGTGCCTCTCATAGCTGGTCCCAATACCGCTATTCCGGCGGAGCTTTCTCCATGTATAAACCAAGTCAGGAAACAGAATTATTTCCTTATATCCCTGTTCCCGAGGGAAGAGTACATTTTGCTGGCGAACATACATCTACAGTCCCTGCCTGGATTGAGGGTGCCATCCAATCCGGAATCAGAGTTGCCCATGAAGTAACGAACCTGCCGAAAACACTTTAGTAGGTTAAGAATAGTGTATTATTTTTTAACGTGGTAGACTTGCTTCAAAAGAGTCCTAACTGAAAAGGAATGCAGAACCAGATGAACAAGGATAAAGCGTACCTTGAAGAAATACTTGCCCTATACTTCCCTAGTCACTGTTCACAAAAATAAGCAAGAAGGACCTGATTCTATTCAACATATTCATATAAAGTAACACTTTCAATGTAGTTTACAAATCTCCTTAATTCCTTCGCTTGTTCTCTGCTAATTTCACCGGATTCATACATTCCTTGAATTTCTGTTCGTTCTATATCCATCACTTTGATACGTAATTCCTCTTTTTGCTCTTCACTTTTTGCATTATATTGTGCAGTAGGTGTTTTTAATCGATTTATCATTCTTTTATAATCTAAAATCACCGTATTAACCATTTCTGCTTTTTTTTCATATTGCTTTGCAAATTCTTCTAAACACTGAAGGGCAGCCTGCAAAGCCTTTAATTGAATATCTAGTCCAAATTGTAATTTGGTAATTCTTTTTCCTTTCTCTTTATCATAATAACCGATATATCGCTTCCAGCGTCTTTTTGCCTTACCTATTAGATACATAAATCCAAAACGAACGTTGTTTGACAGGGCTTCTTCTCGAAGGTCAAGAAATTTTTCAAATGTTTCAAAAGCCGCTTCCTCCATCCCGCCTTTATCCCTTGCAACCTGTATATAATGTCTTTCTACTTTTAATGCCATTAACCGTATTTCTTTCATTTTTAGAAGATAATTATTTTTGTTTTCTGCTGCCAAACCCTGTTCCGGTTGAAGTGTATTAAACATAATCGTATACTCGTCCATTAACTTATAAGCTGCAGCAGAATTTTCCTCATTTATTTCTGACTTTATCTTTTTAATCGCTTTCAGCAATATTTTTTTCTTGGCCAAACTTAAATCCATTTGCATCGGGTTTTCTCCTTCAACTGAATCGCCTTTGCTTAAAATTGGCAAGAACATAGTTGCAATGATTAAGGTGAAAAGAATAACACCTGCAGCTAAAAAGAGGATAAGCGAACGTTGTGGAAATACCTTCCCACTGATGGTTAGAAACGGAATCGAGAGTACGCCTGCCATGGTAACCGCACCGCGAACTCCCGTTAAACTGGTGAGCATACTTGTCTTAAAATCGGGTTTTGTCGCCTCGTTTGTTTTCTCGATACGATATTCATAATACGAAAAGAAATACGACCATACAAAGCGGATACCCATGATGACAACCCCAATGGCAATCACATAACCGACTGCTAACCAATTCCCGATATTCGGATTAGCAACCGTTTCTATCATGGATGAAGGTATATTTAATCCAAGCAAGAGAAATACAACACCGTTTAAAACGAATAGAACAATGGACCATATATTTTCCGTAAGCACCTGCTCCTCGGCTATCAAGGTTACAGTTCGTTCATTTATTAATGCATGAATAATTCCTGCTACGACAACTGCAATCACTCAGGAAGCATGCAAAAGATCTTCAGTCAGAATAAAAATCACGAACGGGGTCATTATTTGTAACAACGAATGAAAGGTTACATCATTAATTCCTTGTTTTCGTAAAGAGAATCGTATCCATGTTAGTAGTAAACCAAGAATTAAACCAACTATGGCACCGGCTAAAAACATAAATGAAAATTCAAAAATCGCTTTCTTTAATGAAAAAAAACCCGTTACTACAGCAGCTATCGCATAGTTAAAAGCCACTAAACCGGAAGCATCATTGATTAGTGATTCACCTCGAACAAGATTTAATACTTTTTCAGGAATATGTATCCGTTTCGCAATCCCATTAACAGCTACAGGATCCGTAGGTGATAAAATAGCCGCAAGTGCAAAAGCTGCAGCAAGCGGAATATCGGGAATCAACCAATGAATAAAATACCCTCCGCCTATGGTTGTTAAAAGAACAAGAATAATGGCATTCCCAAAAATAGATGCTCTCATCCTCCACAATTCTTCCCGTGGAAAATGTCTTCCATCATTGAATAAAAGGGGTGCGACAAATAGTAACAAAAACCATTCCGTCTCAATTTCGAGTGAAATCTCCCTAAAAACAATCGCAATAAATATCCCAAAAGCAATTTGAATTAACGCAGTCGGAATAGATGGAATGTAATGACTAATGATATTTGAAATTAATAAACATACAAGTAATAATAATACTGTTAGCAATAAATCCATGGATGCTCCCCTTTTTTCTAAAATCCCTCTAATTATCTATACTCATTATGGATTTATTGAATTATATCAATGCATATATCACATAATTAGATAAAACCTTTGACATACTGATAAAAATAAGGTAAAACTCATATGTACGAACAAATTTGGTTTAAATCAATTTAATATTCGTGTTTAGGAGTGTAACTAATGGATAATGTGTTTGATTATGAAGATATTCAACTGATTCCTGCAAAATCTATCGTAAAAAGTCGATCCGAATGTGATACATCTGTAACTTTTGGCGGTCGGACATTTAAGCTGCCAGTGGTGCCTGCCAATATGCAGACCATTATTGATGAAAAGATTGCAATTTTCTTAGCGGAAAATGGTTATTTCTATATTATGCATCGTTTTGAACCGGAAAAGCGGCTAGCTTTTGTGAAAGATATGAAGTCACGCGGTTTATTCGCATCGATTAGTGTTGGTGTCAAAGAGGAAGAATACAGATTCATCCAACAATTAGCAGACGAACAGCTTTCACCGGATTACATCACGATTGATATCGCTCATGGACATTCCAATGCGGTGATCGAGATGATTCAGCATATTAAGAAACTCTTACCTTCAAGTTTTGTTATTGCTGGAAATGTCGGTACTCCGGAAGCAGTCAGAGAATTAGAACATGCCGGTGCCGATGCCACAAAGGTAGGGATTGGACCTGGAAAAGTATGTATTACTAAAATTAAAACGGGATTTGGAACCGGCGGTTGGCAATTAGCTGCCCTTCGTTGGTGTGCAAAGGCCGCAAGTAAGCCGATCATTGCCGACGGAGGTATTCGTACACACGGTGATATCGCGAAATCCATTCGATTTGGTGCCTGCATGGTCATGATTGGTTCATTATTTGCCGGCCATGAAGAATCACCAGGTGAAACCATTAATAAGGACGGAAAGTGCTTTAAAGAATATTTCGGTTCCGCTTCGGAATTTCAAAAAGGTGAAAAGAAAAATGTTGAAGGCAAAAAAATGTATGTTGAGCACAAGGGACCTTTAATGGAAACGTTGATCGAAATGGAGCAGGATCTTCAATCTTCTATTTCTTATGCAGGCGGAAACAAGTTAGAGGCCATCCGAACTGTTGATTATGTCGTCGTTAAGAATTCAATTTTTAATGGTGATAGGGTATATTAAAGGCTTGAAAAATGCTAAAGAGAGCAGCACCCTTGCCGCTCTCCTTTTCTATTTTTAATAAATTAAACATAATGAATGAGCTCAGTTTAGTATTATTTAGTTTTGTTGTTGAAACTAACTGCAATTTGGGTTCCTACTTTTGCATTGTGTTTTACTAATTCAATATTGGCATCTAGGCTCTTACCGTCCGTTAATTCTTTAATTTTTCCGAGCAGGTATGGTGTATTATCTTTACCGATAATATGTTTTTCTTCTGCTTCTTTGATTGCCTGATTAATAATTCCATTGATATATTCTTCATCCATAGCATATTCTTCAGGAATTGGGTTAGCGATTACTGCCCCGCCTTTAAGGTTTAATTCCCATTTAGTTTTTAATGTTTCTGCAATGACATCGATTGAATCTGTCGAGAAGTTTAATTTATGTTCACTATTTCTTGTGTAAAATGCCGGTAGGTACTCAGTTTCAAACCCGATTACAGGAACCCCTTTTGTTTCAAGGTATTCTAGAGTTAGCGCTAAATCCAGGATTGATTTCGCACCTGCACAAATTACCGCTACATCCGTTTGTGCTAATTCTTCAAGGTCGGCAGAGATATCCATAGTCGTTTCTGCACCTTTATGGACCCCGCCGATTCCACCTGTTACAAAGATTTTAATGTCTGCCAGATCTGCACAAATCATTGTTGTTGCAACAGTCGTTGCACCTAGTTTTTTTGTAGCAATAATTTGAGCTAAGTCACGTCTTGATACTTTTGCAACATCTGAACTTTTACCAAATAACTCCAATTCATCATCTGTTAAGCCAATTTTAATTTTTCCATCAATGATCGCAATGGTTGCCGGAACAGCACCGTTATCACGGACAATTTGTTCTACTTCACGAGCCATTTTTACATTTTGCGGATAAGGCATACCATGAGATATAATAGTAGATTCTAACGCAACGATGGCTTTTCCTTCCTCTTTTGCTTGTTGTACCTCTGCAGATAATTCAACATATTTCTTCATTTAAATTGCCTCCATATCTAATGTAAATTGGTTTTGTGATAATTCTTGTCTAACTGTATACTTTGACATAATTGTTTTTTGGGCATTGACCAAACCGGATTTTATAATGTAATCGAATTCTTTCTTTTGTAACCAAGAATAAATAACCCCTGAACAAAATGAATCTCCTGCACCTGTGACATCAACAACCATTGGTGTTTCGATAGCCGGGAAATAACGAATCTCTCCATTTTCAACACCTGTGAAGACGCCCTTTGATCCATTGGTTACAATTACATTTTTTATGCCTAACCCCAACCACTTCTTAACTGAATTTTCCCAATCATTCTTATCATTTATTTTCATATTCATAAAAGTTTCTGTTTCATCTTTATTTACGATAAGCCAACTGACTGCGCTCAAAGTTTTGGGAAGCCGATTCATTTTTGGTGACGAAACAGGGATAATGACTAATGGAATATTATGTTTAAATGTGAAAGAACAAAGAAAATCAATCGTTTCTCTTGGACAATTTAAATCCACTACGATGCATTTAGCTCTTCTAAGAAGATTACTGTTTTTTATCAACAATTCAGGTGAAATATTTTCAAAAATATCCATGTCTGCTAAGGCAATTAATAAATCACCGTTCTTATCTAAAACTGCTGTGTAGGAACCTGTTGACGAATTTTCAAATTGAGCAACATGCTCTAAATTCATAAAAGAGGACGATAAGCCATAAATGTCTTCCCATTCTGAATCTTTACCGCTTGCTGAAATTAAGATCACTTCCTCACCCAATCTCCCCAAGTTTTCAGCTATATTTCTTGCAACACCGCCAACCGATCTAGATGATTTTACTGGATTAGACGTTCCATTCATAATTTTATATTTCGAATAAAATTTCCGATCTACGTTCGCTCCACCTATACAAATAATAGGGTTTGTTTCATTTAAAACGTAAGCTTTGCCGAAAACATATTCTTTCCTTATTAGTCCGGAAATAATATTAGCAATGGAGGATCTTGATAATCCGACAATATCTGATAACTCCTGTTGAGAAATAAATGGATTTTCTCTAATCAAACCTAAAATTAATTCTTCATTTTCATTCATATCATTAGCCATTTTTACACCTCTCTTTTCAAACAAATGTTTATTTATTAAACATAAGTTTAGTATACGCTTTCATTTTTTATTGTCAATAGTTTTATAACTTAATAATAAAAACAAAACCTTTCTATTAAACCGGAATTTTAGCATGACATAAAGGTAGGCGATATTTCCATAGCTATGAAATATCGCCTAGCTTTACTTACATTTGTTTATATATTAAACTTTTTTCTAAAGAGAAATGAGGTTGTTTCATGGATAAAGAGAAACAAATTTTATATCACATAAGAATGAATCCTTTCATTTCACAGCAAGAATTATCAAGTAAGGTTGGTTTATCACGACCTGCGGTTGCTAATTATATTGCTAACCTGACGAGACGCGGTGAAATCAAAGGACGTGGCTATATTCTCCGCGATGAATCATCAATCGTGTGTATCGGAGGGGCAAACACAGACCGAAAAGCGCGAACAAATCAGAAGGTGCGGTTATATTCATCCAATCCGGTAAAAATTACTGAAGCCTGTGGCGGTGTTGCACGTAACTTTGCCGAAAATTTAAGTCGACTAGGACTTTACACATCTCTTATGACTTGTGTCGGTGACGACAAAGAAGGTGACTGGTTGCTACATAAAACGAAAAGTCAGGGTGTGGATGTTAGCCAAGTATGGGTGTTCCCAACTGAACGTACAGGGACTTTTACCACTTTGTTAGATATTAATGGTGAAAGTATTGTCTCCATGGCTGATATGAATATATACGAAAAGATAACAACCTCGATGTTTGACGAAAGATGGTCTTATATTGTTGCCTCACAGGCTGTTTTTTTGGATACGAATATTCCTAAGGAAAGTATTAGTTATTTAATTAAACGCTGCAGCGATGAAAACATTCCTTTATACATTGACCCAGTATCTCCAGCCAAAGCACGAAAACTTCCTTTTCGTCTTGACGGTGTAGAACTGCTGATCCCTAACCGGGAAGAAGCAGAAATACTTGCTGAAATGAAAATCGACTCCATCGAGGATTGTCAATTAGCTTGTGAAAAAATTAGACTACGCGGCGTTCAAAAAGTTATTATTACGCTAGGTGACCAAGGGGTTTATTTTTTCTCTCCGGAGGAATCCGGACATTTGCCTTGTTTCAAAACGGATGTTGTAGATGTCACGGGTGCAGGTGATGCATTTGCTTCCTGTGTAATATATGGGATCATGAACGAAGAAACACTACTTAATGCTTGCCGACTAGGACTTGCCGGTGCTGCTCTTACACTTCAAACAGAAGAATCTATTTCATCATTTTTAAAACCCGAAAAACTTAAAGAAATCGTTAAAGAATTTTCGTGATGAAATCAGACTTTTACCGTAGGCATGCCCTTATTCTACGTTTTAGGAGATAGTTTTTTAATCAAAAATGTTATACTAAGGATTTACCAGATTAATACAACAAGTTTAGCATTGTTAGGAGTGTATTTTATGAATTACAAGGTTGTCATCTTAGATATAGACGGAACCATCGTACCGCATGGAAAAACGGTTAGTCATGCTACAAAGGATGCGATCCGTCAGTTACGAGAGAAAAATATGAAAGTTGTCATTGCTACAGGGAGAGCTCCCTATTTTTCTGCGTCCATTATTCAGGAAACAGAAGTCGACTCCATGGTCTTTTTTAATGGTGCGTATGTCTACCATGAAGGAAAAGAACTATACCGGAATGCAATTGAGAAAAATATCTTAAAGAATGTGTATCTATTGTCTCATGAGTATCAACATCCTCTTACTTTTTTAGGAGGTACGAGCTTTAAAGCTACCGATCTAAGCCATCCATTTGTAGTGGAAGCGTTTCGGCGTGATCCGTGGAAGCCTGAACTTGCACCGCCGCAGTTTTGGATGGAACAGGATATTTATCAATTGTTCCTTCATTGTGATCATGAAGAAGAGTTATTTTATCAATCAAAAGTTCCGGAATTAGACTTCAGAAGATGGAGTTCGACAGGATCAAGAACTTGTGATGTCAATTTGTCCAATTCAAATAAAGCTGTGGGTCTCACTAAATTGTTAGAAAAACTCGGGGTTGCTCCAGATGAAGCAGTGGCATTTGGGGATGGGTTAAATGATATTGAAATGCTTTCTTTAGTCGGAATGGGTGTAGCTATGGGGTCTGCCCGCGATGAAGTGAAAGAGGCGGCAAATATGGTAACACTCTCTGCAGAAGAAGATGGTGTTCGATACGGTTTGGAGTGCCTCGGGTTAATCTAATGTTTGGCTCTTTCTTTACTTTTCATTTTAAAAAAGCTTGTAGAATTCGTCCAAATGGACTTTTTTCTACAAGCTTTAATCTTTTAATTAGCTTTTTAGGAACCTACCTTGATTCCCTCGATGCGTTCCCCTAACTCAATCCTCGTTCTATTCGAAAAATGGTCATTAAATAATCCGTGCTGAAACGATGCCTTCGATTTGATTGATTTTTTCCTCCAAACCGGGAATGATATCGCCGGTTACTTCATTATCAATGTCTATCAATGTATAAGCGTATCCACCGCGGCTTCTGTTTATCATGTCAGCGATATTCAAATGATAGTTTGATAAAGCTGTTGTGATCTGCCCAACCATGTTTGGGACGTTTTGGTGGAAAGCTGCTACACGACGCTTTCCAGTGTAAGGAAGAGAAGCGTTTGGAAAATTGACTGAGTTTTTAATGTTTCCTGTTTCCAAATATTCCTTTACCTGACGAGCCGCCATAATCGCACAGTTTTCCTCTGATTCTTGTGTTGAGGCACCAAGATGCGGGATTGGAACAGCATTTTTCATTTGCAACACATTTTCATTCGGGAAGTCTGTAATATACATACCAACTTCTCCGTCTTCAAGTGCAACTGCCATATCAATTTCATTCACTAGCTCCCCGCGTGAGAAATTCAAAATATAAACACCCTGCTTCATGATGCTAAATGTTTCTTTGTTAAACATTCCTTTTGTGTCATCAGTTAACGGAACGTGTACAGTAATATAGTCAGCGTTAGCAAACAACTGCTCAATAGTCATTGCACGCTGAACATTTCGGGATAAGTTCCAAGCTGTATCGACTGAGATAAACGGGTCAAACCCGATTACATCCATGTCTAAATCGAGCGCGTCATTCGCTACAAGCGCACCGATCGCACCTAAACCAATAACACCAAGCGTTTTTCCCTTAATTTCTTTTCCAACAAATTGTTTCTTTCCTGCTTCAACAAGTTTTGGAACTTGTTCGCCTTCACCTTCTAACGTCTTTGTCCAGGCCACTCCGGCAAAAAGGTTTCGGGATGAAGCCATTAATGTGGTTAGGACCATTTCTTTTACTGCATTAGCATTTGCACCAGGGGTATTAAACACAACGATTCCTTGCTCAGTACATTTGTCGACCGGAATGTTATTGACTCCCGCCCCGGCCCGTGCGATTGCTTTTAAATTATTGTCGAATTCGATTGTATGCATGTTAAAGCTACGGACAACAATTGCATCTGGATTTTCACTGTCATTGTCAATCGTAAAGTGATCGTTATTGAATACTTTTAAACCTCTTTCCGCAATATTATTTAAGGTTTTGATTGTTTTCACTTTATCTAAAGTTATTGTGCTCATATTTATTCTCCTCTTTTTTTATTATTTTTTCAAATTCCCAATTTTACGAAAAATATTAATTTATCGCCCATCTCCTCCTAAAAAACAGAAAGAGGTAAGGGATAAATCCCTTACCTCTGCCCAGGCGAACGGCTACGAACCAATGTGCTCCCTCACGGTTATCCGTGTTTCGCCAGTTACACATTGTCTTTTCATTTGCTTTATTCTATCAATTTCTCTCGTAACCTTCAACCCCAAATTTATTTTTTTTTAAAATTATGCTATTTCAGTTCTATTAGCTGAATGAAATAAGGAATTCTATATTCCTAATGTATGGTTCAAAGGTTAGCAAACACAGTTTTTTGACCTACATGGAGAATTTTGTCCTTCAACTGGCTTTTCAAGAACAGTTTGTCTCTCCACCTGATGAATTTTGTCCTTCAAATACCTTTTCAAGGACAATTACCTTTTTCAAAACCTCAATAAAAAGCCAGCCCCTAACATTTGTTGCTAAATCAAAGTGGGAAACTGACTCTATTATTGCTTTTTCAATCAGCTCTTAAAGTGAGCACAGTTACTAAACCTAATTGATCTTTCTTACAAAGGAAAATAAATTTCTAATCGGCTGGTGTTGTTTCGCAATATGTAGAAGTTTTGAAAATCAGTATTTACGCACTTTTCTGGATAGTCTTTTAAATTAATCGTAAAATCTCCACCGTTTTTCCCCAAAAAAGAAAGACAGTCAGCAGTTATTTGGATGGATTCAAAATGAAAACCATCCCTTTGAACTAACATGTCTTCATCCAGATAGTAGTTTAAAATCACTTGAAGGTGTTGATATTTCGTAAAAATAGTTAAATTCTCTATTTTCTTTTCCATACTCTTAACACATAGCCTCCGCATCCGCATTGGTCAATAAATTTCACATCAATTTCGTTTCCGAAAATGAATACTAATTCTTTGGTTAAATAATGATCAGGATTCCCAAAATTTTCGGGCGTGACAACATTGACATAAAATCCTTTTGTTGTTTGTTTTACGGCATTAATTGCATCCTTTATGACTAATTCGACATCATTTTCATATTCCTCATGTTCAAGTGCTATAGACCAATTCTTTTCCATAACCATCACCTCTTCCCGCTCTATTTTAATATGAATACAGCTTGCAAGAGGTGATATACATCACATTAGTTACTAGAGGGGGTGCCGCCCACTCTCCGCATTTTCTTGTTTCCCACCAGGGATCCAAAAAAATAAGCCAGCTTAAAATGCTGACTTTTACCATAATTTCGGTTCTATCAATATATCACTTTATCAAATTATTCAGAAAATCTAATCTCTGCTTTGCATTCTCCTTAATGATGATATCTACACCGGTATTTACGAATTTTTCAACATTTTCTCCCTTAGTTACTTTTAATGCATTTTCAACGCTTAAATAGCCCATATCATAAGGGTTTTGTGCTACTGTACCGGATAGTGTGCCATCCTCGATTAACTTCAGTATATCGGGAATTCCGTCTGCACCGATGACAGGAATCGTAAGACCTTGTTCCTTCAATACCTCTGCTACTTGTAAAGCGACAATGTCATGTGTGGTTATGACTCCTTTAATATCAGGATGATCACTCAAAATCTTTTTCATTTCTTTATTTGCCGTCTTACCATCATCCGGTATCCCTACTTTTTCTGCCGCTACGATGATCCCTGCATCCTTTAAGGCCATTTTAGCTCCATTTACACGTTCTTTAAAAACTGAGATGGATAAATCTCCACCGATAATAGCCACTTTATCTCCAGGTTGAAGCTGCGTGCCTAAAAGTGAGCCTGCCCTTTTGCCCAGCTCTACATTATCGGTCCCAATATAAGATGTTTTATTTTTCCAAGGCTCATCTTGATCGACTAACAATACTGGAATTTTTTTGTTTACTGTATACTTATCCAAGATCGGGATAACAGATGAATCAACGGGTGCGGTAATTAATACCTTCGGGTTTTCTTTATAGGTCTTCTCTAATAATCTACCTTGTTCTTTAGCAGATCCATCACTTGGTCCGATCACTTTCCCATCGATCCCAAAGTCTTTGAACGCTTTTTCAGCACCTGCTTTCACTATTTGCCAATATTGTGAGTTTAAACCTTTTAGAACAAGAACCACTTTTGGCTTATCATCTACTAATGATTTAGAAATAAAACCGAAAACTATGACAGAAATAATGACTGTTACGAGTAAAACCAATTTTCCTTTTTTTACCACTGTATCCTCCCCTCTCTCTTCGTTAAGGTTTAAAAACTATGTGGTCGTTAGACAGGGATTTATAGAAAAACGAATCGAGAAAATGGTCCCCCCATCCCCCGTTGTTATATCTATTTCAGCGTTGTGCCGTTTTGCTATACTGTAGCAAATGGCTAGGCCTAATCCAGTTCCATTCTCCTTCGTCGTAAAGAAAGGTGTTCCTAATTTTTCTAATACTTCAGGGCAAATACCTTGACCTTGATCTTTTATTTCCAAAATGACTTCCTTGCCTTCTGTATATGTTTTTATCGTAAGTTTGCCATTAGGCGACATGGCGTCAAGTCCATTTAGGGTAATATTTAAAATAAGCTGACGAATTTCTTTCTCATCCAGCAATATATCAGGACACGTATTTAAAACTAGCTTAACATGTTTACTGGAACGTAAAGCTTCCGCTTGAATCAGTGGAGATAATGCTTCAAGGATCGTATTTAAGTTTTGTTTTTTCTTCAAGCTGATCTTATTTTTGGCTAAATTAAGAAATTCTGTAATGATCGAGTTCGCCCTATTTAATTCTTCTAACATTAAATCAATGATATCCAGTGATAAATTATCTCTGTTTTTCCTCGATAATTGTAAAAACCCTTGAACTGTCGTCATTGGGTTTCTAATTTCATGGGCAATTCCTGCTGCCATCTCACCAATTAAATTCAAACGATCTAACCGAGACATCTCCTTCTCTAAGTGGACCCTTTCCGTAACATCGGTTAACACAATAAGCGTACATGGTTCAGGATAGATATCAATCAATTCAGTCGATAATAAACCATCGCGAATATCCCCGTTTTTCGTCTTATAGTTAATTTTCCTATTACGAATCGTTCGATCAAGATTAATCTGTTTCCCCGTTGATTCATCCATAAAACTAATTTTTTGGTAATCCACTTCATCAATGTTATAACCGGTATAATTTATCCAACTGGTATTTACATCAATAAATGCTAGATCCTTTCGCGAAAAAATCGCCATTAAACAGGGACTAGATTCAAAGATTTTTCGAAATCGTTCTTGGGAACGGTACAGATGATCGGCTATTCTTTTTCGCTCCTCTATTTCTTGTTGAAGTTTCTCGTTTGCCGTTATAAGGTCTAGCGTTCGTTTTTCTACGATATGTTCCATATTAATGAATTGCAGTTTTTTAACTTCCTCTATCTGCTTTCTTTCCGTGATATCACGTATCGTACAAACAAACATTTGTTGATCCTCGACTGTAGCTTCGCCAATTAGGATGTCCGCATGAAAGTGACTCTCATCCTTCCTTAATGCAACCGATTCGATCACCTTACCTACAGCTTGTTTAAGGGAAGCTAAGAAAGAAAAAGACGAGTCCCGTACATCGTCTCCCTTCCATTGTAGAAAAAGCTTCACAACATGTTTTCCGATCAATTCCTCAGCTTTGTAGCCAAACATGCTTTTTATTGCCGGATTCACCGATAAAATGGAACCTTGATCGTCAAACGTAAGAATCGTGTCGACGATTGTTTCACCAATGACTTTAGATAATGCCTCTGTCCGCCGTAAATTTAATGTAGTTATATCCAATTTTTTGTTTACTTCATTAAGTTCAAGTTTCCGTTCCCGATCAGTATTAATAATAGTCTCTCGATGATTTTGGTGAATTTTTACAAATTGTTCAATTTTCTGTTTCAAGGTTTCCGGTTGAAAAGGTTTAAAAATATAATCAATCGCCCCTGATGAATACCCTTTTTGAACATGTTCTATTTCTTGATTAATCGCTGTAATAAAAATAATCGGAATATGTCTTGTTTTTTCTCTAGCTTTAATGAGCTTCGCGGTCTCAAATCCATTTAGACCAGGCATCTGTACGTCCAGCAAAATAACAGCAAAATCTTGTTTTAACATACATTTTAGCGCTTCTTTTCCTGAGTTTGCACTAACCAATTGATAATTCGGAGAAGCAAGTACAGCTTCCAATGCTAATAGATTTTCCGGATGATCATCCACCATTAAAATATTAACCTTTTTAAAAGGGGGACTATTTAACTTTTCGATAGAGTTTTTCTGATGCATCAAATTCTCCGTAACAGTTTTCATAGCTAGTAAATTTTATCCCCTCTCTTTTACCCAGCCCAAGAAAACCTGATAGGCATAGGCTATTATATAATAATTTATGGACATGATTTTGAAGAACTTTATTAAAATAGATTAAAACATTTCGGCATATAATAATATCAAACTCGTTAAATGATTGATCTGTTACTAAATTATGCTGTGCAAACACAACATTTTTTCTTAGGAAGGGATGAAAAAAAACCTTATCATCTACCGCCTTATAATATTCTGAAAAGGCTCTTTTCCCGCCAGCCTCAAAATAATTTTTGGTGTAGATTTGCATCACATCTAACGGAAAGGTACCTTGCTTCGCCTTATCGATAATACATTTATTTATATCAGTTGCAAAAATTCTCGTTTTTTCGTAAATCCCTTCTTCATGGAGGAGAATAGCCATGGAATAAACCTCTTCACCGGAAGAACAGCCAACATGCCAAATTCGAATTTCAGGATAATCCTTGACTAAAGGGATGATCTTTGTTCGGAATGACTTAAAGAATGTTGGGTCCCGGAACATCTCCGTAACATTTATCGAAAAATCAGAAAGCACCCCTCTCATGACTGCCGGATCCCGAAGTACCTTTTCCTGTAGAGCCGAGATACTGGTAACATTCTCCTTACGAACACGATAGCTTATTCTCCTTTGGATGAAAGGGAAGGCATAGTTACGAAAATCATATCCATAATAACGAAAAACCGCTTCAAGAAGTAAATCGATTTCAATTCTTTCGATCTCTTCTGATTGTAAAATCATCTGCTTTGTTGTCCATTTTTCCTGTGTAATTTTCTAGCCCTCCTTACGATACAGCCATACCTGCATTAAAGAAAATAACTGATCTAAGTTAATCGGCTTACTAATATAATCTGTTGCTCCGGCATCTAAACATTCTTCTCTACTGCGTTTCATCGCTTTTGCAGTAAGGGCAATGATTGGTAATGTTTTAAATTCCGGTAGTTGACGAATATACCGCATTGCCTCAAACCCATCCATCTCAGGCATCATAATGTCCATTAATATCAGATCTGTATCCGGGTTGTCCTGTAATACCTCTATCCCCTCACGGCCATTTTCTGCGACAATGATATCCATTTCATACTTCTCAAGCGCAATCGTTAAGGCATAAACATTTCGGATATCATCATCTACGATGAGAATTTTCTTGTTTTTTAACAAATTTTTCCCATGGTGTTTGATTCGATCTTCTTCATCATTTTCGGGAATATCCTCATAAAGGCTTATGGCGACTTCTTCTATGGCGGAATTTTCCACTAGTTTGTTCCTCATTTGATAGTAAGGCAAAAATAAAGTAAAGGTGCTTCCTTTTCCTTTTATACTTAATACCTCTATAAAGCCTCCTAATAACTGGGCGATTTCCCGGCTGATGGAAAGTCCTAATCCAGTGCCTCCGTATTGACGGCTTGTCGTTCCATCTGCTTGTTTAAAAGCATCGAATATTGTTTCCTGTTTGTCTTTATCTATGCCGATTCCCGTATCAATTACAGAGAATGTCAGCATCGGTTTCACTTGAGATTCTCTCTCGGAAAGATTCCCGCTGACGTCTTTTATTACCTTCCGAACAACTAATGACACACTGCCACTCTCGGTAAACTTAAAAGCATTTGAGAGTAGATTTTTTAAAATTTGCTGTAACCGTTGTTCATCCGTATAGAAAGCCTCTGATAAATTTGCGTCCATTTCAACCGTAAACTGCACATTTTTCTGACTCGCAATCGGAGTAAATTGACGATCGATAAAATCTCGTACATCATTGAACGAAACCTCTTTAGGGATAATATCTAATTTACCTGACTCTACTTTCGCTAAATCTAAAACATCGTTTATTAAATGGAGTAAATCATGACCGGATGAGTAGATCGTCCGAATATATTCCTCCTGTTTCGCCGTAAGATTTCCATCCCCATTTTCAGAGAGGATTTGCGCTAAAATTAGTAAACTATTAAGCGGTGTTCTTAACTCGTGGGACATATTGGCTAGAAACTCAGATTTATATTGTGAGCTAAGTGCCAGTTGTTGAGCTTTCTCCTCAAGCGCCTCCTTAACCTTTTCTATTTCATTGTTCTTTTGTTCAGAGGCTTCATATTGCTCCTCAAGTTTTTCATTCGTCGTTCTTAGCTCCTCTTGTTGAACCTGCAGTTCTTCAGACTGAGCTTGGAGTTCTTCTGTCAATGCTTGTGATTCTTGTAATAATCTTTCTACCTTCATATGACTTACAATACTATTAATCTTGATCCCAATATTATTATTTACTGCTTCAAGAAGCTTGACCTGCAAGGGACTATATGTCTCAAATGAAGCAATTTCAATGACAGCAAGGACTTCATCTTCAAATTGTACAGGTAAAATCATTATATTTTTCGGTGAACCCTCACCCATGCCTGAACCTATTTTAACGTAATGATCCGGGACATCGTTTAGTATGATTGAACGCTTTTCAAGTGCACATTGTCCGATAAGACCCTCACCAAAACGAAAACGCATATAATCTTTAGAATCATCTAAAGAGGCATAGGCAGAAATCCTCTTTAAATACTGTTGCCCCTCTTCTACATCCTTAACATAGAAAACTCCAAAACTTGCACCTACCATCGGTACAAGCTTCGTAATTAGCAATTCTGCTAACATAGAAACATTTTCTACTACAGGGTAAATCGTAGCAATTTCGGTAATTTTTAAATTTAGCCAGCTTTGCTCTTCTGTTTCTTCCTTTAATTGCTTTTCTACCTTACTATGTTTCTCAAGCGCATGTGCCATTTTATTAAAAGCAACAGCGATTTCACCCAGTTCTCCCTTAGCGGAAATCTCAATTCGCGGCAATGATTCAAAATCACTTTTCGAAGCACTTCTCATTACAGCCGTCACTTTGTTAAGGTTATTTGTCATACTTCGAATAATCCATACCGTGAAAGCAATTCCAATACATAAGGCTATGGCAAGATAAATGTAAATACTCGTGACTGCCCAATTATATGTATCTTTAGATCTTAAAAGTTCATTTTTCATCTCTTGTTTTTGCAAACCATAGAGAAGATCGGCCATTTGCATCATTCTTTGCCTAATAAGTTCTGAATCTGTCCAAAAAGATGCAGGAATTTCCATTTCATTATTTAGTTTTTTGGAAGTCAATACCTGCTGACCCATATTTTGATAGGATTCCTGCAATGTTTTAAACTTTGCCATTAGGTCTTGAGATTGCTCTTCCGTGTCCGTTTTTTCAAGTGATTCAATCGCAGCTTGCATCTTTGTTTGGGAATCTTCCCAAGCATTTGATGCCATTAAATCGATTGTATTTCCACGACTCGTTAGCATTGAGCTTAACTCAAGACCGATTCTGGAAGTCTCATATTTAATATCGGAAGCCATTTCAATTCTCTGATTTAGATCATTAACAACAACGTTCATATTTACTTGTGACTGTTCGAGCATATTCATTAAAATGACTGCAATAATAAAAAATAGCACCAATAATGACCCTATGCTCGTATAGAGCTTTGTTTTAAATTTCATATGCCCCCCTATTTCCTTTCCGTTTTTACAGGTTACTATATTAAAGTTGAATTTGAATTATCATAAAATATCGAATATTCAAACATTTAATCTTTTGTTTTTGTCGGGTAATCTTACCTATATTTTATTTCTTATCATACTTTAAGAACATAATTATCGTCTACAAAATATTTTTTTAAAGGAGGAAAGTGCCTGGAAGAGTATGTTTCACATTCAACCACATGATGATTAGTTGATTCTATCTAGGTGTCATGTAAAAACTCTTCCATTTCTAAAAGTATTGAGTCATTAACTTAAATGAAAATGCTTCACTCGGACAAATTATTTTATTATTCTAATATAACAACATAATAAGATCACCTACAAAAGTAATCATTTAAATTATATATAGAATACAGATAAATTTTTTTAAGATAATTCTCTGGTAAAATATTCAGCAACTAGTAAAAGGAACCCACATTTTATTACAGGTCCCTTACAATCTTCTTATTCGGTTAATTAATTATTTTTAACAACTATTACAGGAGTTTTTTCAGATCCTCAACAAAAGCGGCTACCTCTTCCTCTTTTGTTGCCCAAGAGGTTACGAGACGAATGGCAGAGTAATCTGAATCGACCTTTTCCCAAATATGAAAAGCATACTTACTTTGCAGTTCGTTAATGACCCCATTAGGTAAAATCGGAAAGATTTGATTTGAGGGCGACTTGGTCAAAAACGTGATATTGGCTTCACATATTTCAAATCTAAGCATGTCTGCCATCTTATTCGCATGCATGGCTAAATCAAAGAACAGATTGTCCCGGAAAAGTTCAAGAAACTGGATGCCCATAAGTCTCCCTTTTGCTAGCAGTGCGCCTCTTTGCTTTAAATGGTAGCGAAAATCCTCCTTAAGAGAATCACGGCAAATGACCAAAGCCTCGCCTAAGAGTGCCCCATTTTTCGTTCCGCCAATATAAAAAGCATCTACAAGTGCAGGAAGATCACTCAACTGAAGGTCATTTTCAGCTGAACACAGAGCTGACCCCAATCTAGCCCCATCCATAAATAAAATTAGATTGTTCCTTTCGCAGAACTCTCTTAATTGCACCAGTTCGTTCTTTTGATAAATGGAACCTATTTCTGTTGAATTCGATATGTAAACAAGCTTAGGTTTAACCATGTGCTCATCAGGATGACCGTTGAGTACTGCCTTTAAGTGGGAAGGTGTAAGTTTCCCATTTTCAGCCTCAATCGATATGATTTTATGTCCTGTAGCTTCGATGGCACCTGTTTCATGCCCAAGAATATGTCCTGTGCTGGCTGCCATTGCAGCTTCATGCGGTCTTAAGAAAGCTCCAAGGGCGGTCAGATTTGTTTGAGTCCCCCCTGATAACAGGTGAATATCAACGTCTGTCCGCCCCATTCGTTCTTTTAACAGTTCAACCGCTTTTCGGGTATAGCGATCCTCCCCATATCCCTCCTCCTGCTCAAAGTTGGATTCTACTAAGGCATTCAATATTCTGGGATGTGCCCCTTCACTATAGTCGTTCTTAAAGCTGTACATTTGATAGCCCCCTGTTTCATTTTTTTACCATTGTATCATCATTTTTATCGAAACGTAGCATTTAATGAATCCAAAAATGAAATCAAGACAGTCTCAGGGAATAAAAACTTTCTAATTCTTATCGAGTAATTCACTTAAAAATAACCAAAAAGAGGTGATACAAAATCAGTCGATGGTATCGACCATTCTGCAATCAACCTCTTACTTTTAATGGAGACTTTTTATTCATTCCTCATGTGCAGAGTGTATGTGGCAACACAAGGGTGCTGGTGGGTTTATTACATAGTTACATCATTTCACTGTCCCCGTCCCATCAACATTCTTTTCCAAAGTTATCAAGCAATGCACGCACTTCATCTGTTGATTTCGTGTTCATCAATTGATTTCTTAATTCACCAGCTCCACGGAATCCTTTGACATAAATTTTGAAAAAGCGATGAAGCCCTGTGATTGAACGTGGCAGTGCTTCAGCATATTGATCTTGAAGATCAAGCTGCAGTCTTAAAAGATCAAGGTATTCTTTACTGCTATGCTCTTTTGGCTCTTTTTCAAAAGCAAAAGGATTTTTAAAAATACCTCGCCCGATCATAACGCCATCAATACCATATTGTTCAGCAAGCTGCAGCCCAGTTTGACGGTCGGGAATGTCTCCATTGATTGTTAGTAGAGTATTTAGTGCGATACGGTCACGTAATTTTTTGATTTCCGGAATTAGCTCCCAATGCGCATCTACTTGGCTCATTTCCTTTCTTGTACGTAAATGAATAGAAAGGTTCGCAATATCCTGTTTTAAAATATGCGTTAGCCACTCCTCCCACTCATTTACATCCTTATAGCCAAGTCGTGTTTTCACGCTGACAGGCAGTCCGCCCGCTTTTGCTGCTTGAATAAGTTCTGCCGCAACGTCTGGACGCAGAATAAGGCCACTACCTTTCCCTCTCGATGCCACATTCGGTACAGGGCAGCCCATATTAATATCGATGCCTTTAAATCCTAGCTCTGCCATGCCAATACTCATTTGACGGAAATATTCGGGATTATCCCCCCAAATATGTGCCACCATTGGCTGTTCATCTTCTGTAAAAATCAAACGGCCACGCACACTTTTCATGCCCTCTGGATGACAATAGCTATCCGAGTTTGTAAACTCTGTGAAAAATACATCCGGTCGACCGGCTTCACTTACTACGTGACGAAAAACAACATCTGTCACATCTTCCATTGGTGCAAGTACAAAAAATGGTCGTGGTAAATCACGCCAAAAATTATCTATCATTTCAAACTCAAATCCTCTCACTATGGATACAACTTCAAACTCTCGATCAAAAAATATAAAGCCAAATGTTCCACTTCTTTTACACTTATATCATGCTTAATAACTTATTATCAAACACATGTACACTTGGACATTTATAATTTGTGATAAATCTATTGTAAAAATCGGCAATGTTTATTTTAACGAAAATCGGTCCTGAATGGTATTTTTATAAACAAAAAAGCAGATGGTATAGATTTTTTCTATATCAACTGCTTTTCTATTATACCAACTCCAACCGCGCGACCGCTTCACAATGTCCAGACTGTGTAAACAATTTCTCTAATTGAACAAACAAAAATTTACTTTTAAAAGAACACTATCATCTTCTTTGTCTTTCATTATTGGGCTTTATCCATTAAATTAGATTCATCTGATTGATTTTGAAGATTTTTTTTAATAATCAAATGATAGTAGACATAACAGAAAATAATAAATGGTACGCCGCAATAGATGCCAATTCGTTGGCTTGGAATGAACATGAGAGAGACTAAAATGAGACCGAATAAGACAAACCCAAGAATAGGAACAATTGGATATAAAGGAGTTTTAAACCGTAACTCTTTTACATCTCCGCCCTCAGCGATAAAGCGCTTACGAAATAAAAATTGCGAAGCACAAATCGACATCCACACGACGATTGTGATCATTCCTGAAATCGAGATCAGCCATAAATAGACCGTTTCTGCCGCTACCACACTCGTAAGTAACGAACACGCTGAAATCGAAATGGTAACCAGTAGCGCATTAAATGGTACCCCTTTTTTGGATAATTTCGTTAAACGTGCAGGTCCCATCCCACTTTTTGAAAGAGACCACATCATTCTCGATGCTGCATATAAACCGGAATTCGCAACTGATAAAACAGCCGTTAAAATGACAAAATTCATGAGATCTGCCGAGTAAGGAATACCGATTTTATCTAATACCGCCACAAATGGACTTTCAACAATACCTGCTTTTTGATAGGGAAGAATCGCTACTAACACAAACATAGCTAATACAAAGAAAAACAGTGTTCGCCACACAACATTCCGAATGGAACGTGGAAGCGTTTCCCCTGGATTTTCACTTTCTCCTGCCGCAATCCCGACAAGTTCAGTCCCTTGAAATGAATAATTGACAAGTACCATTGTAAAAAGTACGGCCAGCAGGCCATTGGGAAACAAGCCGTATCCCGTTGTGAAATGGGTAAAGAAGGGTGCAGGTTGTCCATTTTTAAAGTGAACAATGCCAAATACAGCCGCAAAACCAATGGCGATAAATAAGACAATTGCCGTTACTTTAATACTTGAAAACCAAAATTCTGTTTCGGCATAACTACGTGCAGACAACGCGTTGATTGAAAAGATAATGACTCCAAAAATCAAACACCACACCCAAATAGGGATATCAGGGAACCATCGTTTCATTAAAAGGCCTGCAGAGGTAAATTCTAACCCGATAGTATTTGCCCAACTAAACCAATACAACCATCCGATCATAAACCCGGTAGAAGGCCCTAAAAATTTTGTAGCATATACTTGAAACGATCCGGATTCAGGCATCGCAACTGCCAGTTCACCAAGACATAACATAATCAAATACGTTAAGAATCCGCCAATTATATAAGCAAGAATGGCTCCTCCGGGTCCTGCTTGACTAATCGTAAAACCAGAACCTAAAAATAAACCTGTCCCAATGACCCCACCTAATGCAATCATAAAAAGATGCCTACTTTTCATCGTTCGTCTTAATTCATTTTGGTTATCCTCTATATTTATTGCCATTGCCTTCTCCCTCTCTTCCAAAACATTCGTTTATATCTACCGTAACTCCTTTGGAACTATCAACCAAATCCTATTTTTTTATCATCTAGATTGCGTTCTGCATATGGCTGATTGATAACTTTTCAATATATGAACAGATGTTTGTTGTATAAGCTTTGGCAATACATCAAATGTATATGGCTTGTAGACCCGCTCTGTCCATTTGTGACCATCTTTTCCGTATACGCCCATATTTATAGAAGGAATATTTAATTCGCGAATTTCTTGAAATGGAATCGTACCTATTATTTCCCATCCCGGAAAATTTCGAGTAAAGGCTGATAATTCTGCATCCGTTTCATGTATAGATAAAAAGCTCCCATCTGCTAAATAAGGGAAAAACTTTTTGAACGCAAATGTTTCTCCCGTTGAGATTCCTACATTTTCAACCGCCTCTTTTACGATCCCAAGTAATTGTTGATCACGTGTACTTTCGTCTTTCAAATAGTTATGCGGTAAATATGGCGGTGCATAAAAAACAATCACTCTTGCCCGTTGTTCAGGATCTAACTTTTGCAATTCTTCTACTACTTTAAAACACCTCATTCGTAATTCCAGTTGTTCATACTGTTTAAATGTTTCTTGTATACACGGAGAAGGATCGATTCCTTTGTTTATTAAACCTTCCATGTAATCTTCCAAGCTAACAACTTCAATATGCCATGATAGATTTTTCTTCGGTAAATTTGTACGTTTTAAAAACTCTTCATAGTAGCCGGATAGTTGATTTTCTACATAGTCGCAAGCATCTACCGAAACATGAATCAATTGATCCATCACTTCTTTGGCCGTTTTTTCATAGATAAAATAATTAAAATATAAGTAACTGCTCACAGCCGTTTGGACATTGTAAGCTTCTTTCGTGTCACGTTGTTGCAAGCAAGATGGAGGTAAAATTAATTCCCCCTCAATATCTTCTGCCAAATTAATGTTATTGTGAATTCTTCTCGTTAGCTCGGATGCGATTAAGTTGGGATCTATTCCTGCTAATGTATCTCCTACGTGCACTTCACGTCCATATATATAGAAACAAGGCAGCAGCTTTCCTGCGGCTCCTGTGTAAATGTAACGAGTAGAGTCTCCATCGTATAAAGGTGTGATAAAATCCGTATTAATCGCCGCTAAATAATTTAAATTTTTTTCTTTTTTTAAGCGATTTAACTCTTTAGTAGCTGACAGAATGCCTGCATGCTGACTCTCTTCATCAGGGTTTGACATAAATAATAGGTTCCCCGGTAACTGGTTTCTATGTTCTGTGAAATATAACACATTGGCCAAATGCACCGCGATTCCACTTTGCATATCGACAGATCCTCGCCCAAACATCCATTCACCGGATTGGGCATCTTTTTGAACATCTGTATTAAACTCATAAGTAGAAAAATATTTTACTAGTTTATCTGAATCTAAGGCATGTTCTTTTAAGTGTCCGAAATCTTCTATTCCTACGGTATCCATGTGTGCATGAAAGATAAGTGTTTCTTGACTATCACCATTTCCTTTTACAAATGCAAAAATATTTTTCCGACCGAGAGGATCATTGGGAATCAGCTGTTCCCATACTTGGGAGGGATGTTGTTGAAAATAGGGAAAGCTTAGAAGCGATTCTTTTATAAAATCGGCTACTTCCACTTCTCCGCTTGTTCCGTTAATACTATTTATTTTGACAAGTTCACGGGTAAGCATTTCGACTCTTTCAGGCATTTTCATATTGCAAATTCTGTTGTACATACAATTTCCACCTTTCAACTGGTTTTTGATTTTTAATGTTAGCGCTTTATTTTTTTGAATAACAGATTGATGGTTACCATCATATAAATACCCCTATTTTTACAGGTAAAAACTTAAAAACATTAATAAATGTGCATGTTGTATTAAATAGGTATAATATATGTATACAACGTAAATGAGATTAAGTCAATATTTTCTGAATTTTATGTGCTGATAAAAAATTCTTTGATAGGACTTAAAATCCACCATCATCGAAATGCTTCGTTCACCCTATCAACCAAATCACGAAAACTGATATTCTTGATTGGAATTATCATGAAGTTTTGCACTAGTTAAAAACTTAATTATGTATTAAAAAAAAGGTTGTAATGTTAAAATGATAAGTAACTAAATTAAATTTCTTGTTTATGCACTTATTATGTAGTAATAAAAACTGATCGAAGGATAGATAATATGGAAAAAATGCCAGCAAAAAAGGGCTTTTTAAAAGACCATGCTTATGAAATGATAAAAAAACTGCTTATGAACGGTGATTTATCACCTGGAGAATTTCTTTCCGAAGGGTTTTTGAGTGAACAGTTAGGAATGAGTCGTACCCCTATTCGTTCCGCTCTACAGCGTTTAGAGTATGAAGGTATTGTTCGCATTCATCCAAAGCAGGGCATCTATATTTGCGACGTTTCTGTTCAACAAGTAAATGAAGTCTATGAAATAAGAATGGTTTTAGAAACATTTGCAATCAGAAAACTTTCCGATAGTATTAATCAACATCAGGTAAAGGAACTAAAAGAAATTTTAAATCAACAAAACGAACAGATAAAAAATCAAGATCTGTATTTATCTCTAAAATACGATACGGCATTTCATCTTAAAATTATGGAGTTTATAGGAAATAAACAAATGCTTGAGATGTTTAAAAGTATCGAAGAAAAACTAAGTTTTTATGGAAAAAAAGTGTTATCAAAAAAAGTTGACCGCTTGAAGGAAACATATGAGGAACATCTTTTAATTTTAACAGAACTGGAAAAAGGAAATACTGAAGCTGCCGTTCTTCATATGGAAGAGCATATACAAAGAGGTAGAAAAACACTTTTAGGCTCATAATTAAAAGTTAGTTCTGTTCTCAAGTCATGATTTATATCCAGAAAAAATAAAGGTAGAATAAGTGTTTCATTTTTAAATTTATCTCTCAAAGATTTTTTCAGTTTATTTTTTGAAAGGGAAATTAATATGAGTATCCATTATGAAGTTATTTCTGATGATGATATTAGTTGCTTAAAGGATTTATGCAATGAATTAATGTCTTATCAAAAATCTAAATCAACGATTCATTCTGAGTTGTTTGATAGTATGAGTTTTGAAACCAGAATGATTCCTTCTGTCAAGAGTGCTAAAAAGAACTATATTCTAGTAGCTAAAGATGATAATGAAATTGTGGGATATGTGTATAGCAATATTTCATCAAAGGAAACATATTCTAATGTATTTGCTACTTTTTTTGACCTTGATTCCGTAAAAAATGAGGATGTAGGTTGTCTTTCTCAGTTTTATATAAGAGAGGAATATCGAAATAGTGGAATTGGTTCCGTTTTGTTTAATAGGTCTATGGATTGGTTAAGTTCATTTAAGTCAATAAAAGATTTGTTTATCTTTGTATCAAACGGGAACGATAATGCGTTAAAATTCTATCAAGGTAAAGGCTTCAAAGTTAGTCACCAGATACTTGATGGGTTTATTACAGTGTTAAGGAATACTTAATCCCTGAATAAATATATGAGGATCATTTCTCTACTCAAATACAATAGTCCATTCCATTGTGGAATGGACTATTGTATCTGTTTTTACCTACCATGCATTCTTTTACTTACCTCTTCCCCTTTAAATTCAAGATATTAAATCCTATTGATGGTTTCCCACTACCTTTTTGATCTTAAGGGAACGTATAAATTGCTCCATTCTATCTAAAGCTATTTTTAGCTTTTCCATAGAAGTTGCATATGAAATTCTCACAAAACCTTCCCCAAATTCAGAAAATCCATCACCCGGCACAACTGCAACTTTAGCTTCTTGTAATAGGTTCACGGTAAAATCAAACGAATTCATGTTTGTACTTTTAATGGAAGGAAAAACATAAAAGGCCCCTTCTGGTTTGACAACATCAAGTCCCATGTTAGTTAATCGTTCACAAACATAATCTCTTCTTTTCCTATATTCGACAACCATATAATTGGCATCATTAATTCCATGTGTGAGAGCTTCAATTGCTGCGTACTGGCTTATCGTGCTTGCACAGACGGAATTATAAAGATGTACTTTCAACATTTCTTCAGATAAATATGCAGGCGCAAAGATAAAACCAATTCTCCACCCTGTCATCGAATGAGACTTAGCCAGGCCGTTAATAACGATCGTTTTTTCCTTCATTCCTGGAACAGAGGCAATGGAATAATGGTTTTTATCAAAAGTCAGTTCACTGTATATTTCATCTGAAACAACGAAAATATCCTTTTCCTTCAAAAGCCTGGAAATTTCAATAATGTCTTCTTGATCTAACACGATCCCTAAAGGATTCGATGGAGAGCAAAGAACCAGACAGCGAGTTTTTTTCGTTATTTTCCTTTTAATTAACTCTGCATTGATCTTGAATCCATTTTGAGTCACATCTATAAATATTGGTACTGCTCCACACAAACTGATAAGCGGTTCGTACCCTGGATAAATAGGGGCTGGGAGAAGAACTTCGTCTCCTTCTCTCAAAATAGTACGAAAGGTTGTATCAATTGCTTCTGTTGCTCCGTTAGTAACAATGGTTTCCTTTTCTGCATCATAGGAAAGACCATATTTCCGGTGCACAAAGTCACTTGCAGCCTGTCTAAGACTGAGTAAACCAGCATTATGTGTATAGGCCGTTTGATTCTGTCTTATTGCTGAAATTCCTGCTTCTTTAATATGCTCCGGAGTAGGAAAATCAGGCTGACCCAGGGTAAGATTAATAGCATCAGGATAAGCGGTAACCATATTGGAAAATTTTCTAATACTGGGAACCTGAATTTTTGTTACTCTTCTATTGATCGAATTTTCCATTTTTCTCTCCTTTTTAGTTTTACATTCTATTAATGGTTTCCTATTTATTTTCCAATGAAACTAACGGACGGTCCGGCTTAATCAAGAACCATAACAAGCCTGCAAATACGACAGGAATAATGTTGATTAAAAGAGTGGTATTCCACCCCATTTCTTGTGCAAACCATCCACAGAGAATTGGAGATGTGATCCCTCCAATGGATCCCCATGTATTCATCCAACCACTGACGGACCCTGAGAATTCTTGACCCAAGTCGTTTGCTAATGCCCATGAAGCAACGATAGGAAGTCCTAGCGCACCGAGTGCAACTGTTAACCAGACAACGTTTGACCAAGGACTACCGGAGTAAGCAGCTAGATATAGTCCTAAAATGAAAAAGATGAACCCGACTATGGCCATACCTCCGCGGGCAATCATTCGCGAGTTTGTTTTTTGTAGGATTTTGTCTGAAACAGCACCACCGATTAGAACTGAAAAACAGATAGCTAACCAAGGAAAACTTGCGGCAAATCCCATTTCTTTTAAGGAAAAATTACGAACTTCAATTAAATAGGTGGGTAACCATGTTAAAAAGAAAGTGTTCATATAAATCACAACAAGATATTGTACACCTACTGCCCAAAATCGGTAATTTCTTAAATACTGCTTCCAAGGCGCTGATTTTTTCTGACTATTCGAAATACTGCGATTTTCAATAATAAGCATTTTTTCACCTTCGGAAATCCATGGGTGTTGTTCCGGCTTGTCCCGTCCGACAAAATACCAAACCAATGCAACGGCAACACCCATAATACCAAAAATATAAAATACTCCGTGCCAACCAAACCATACCATAATGGCTACTGATATCCCGGGTGCAATAACCGGTCCGAAGAATGAACCAGCCAACAACGCACTGGAAGCACGACCCTTTTCATGCTTTTGAAACCAGTAAGAGTTGAAAACAGCATTCCCCGGATACATGGGCCCTTCACCTGCTCCAAAGAAAAATCTTACAATGCACAATACTATATAATTGGAAGTGACAGCTGTTAATGATGTAAATATCGACCACCATGTAACCGCTACGGTTACAATTTTCCGTGCTCCATACTTTTCGGCTAACAGTCCCCCAGGAATTTGCGCAAAACAATACCCTAAATAAAAGAGTGATGATAATAGTCCAAATTCAACTTTATTCATTCCTAATTCTTTCATCATAGGAATAGCTACAATTGAAATATTAGAACGATCCATGTAAGCAATAAAGCCAACGATGAAAAAAATAACAGCAAGTCCCCAACGCAACCCTATTTTCTTTTCTTTTGTTGGTAACATTTCCAATTGTTTTCCATCTGCTAATCTTCCCATAATAGCCACTCCCTTTTTTAGGATAAATCGTAGAAAAACAGTATAAAAAAATAGTAAATCATTATATCTTCTCTTTAATACTAGTTGATTTTTTCTCCATTTTATCCCATAGTGGATCGAAACGGCGTAGATAATTCTCTGCACCTATCTGTTCTAAATCTTGACGGCGTTTTTCATCTGCTTCTTGTTCATTTTTTCCGATTTCCAGATAGGCTATTGCTTCTTTTTTTGGAACCACTAACAAGCCATCATTGCTTCCGACAATAATATCACCGGGGTTTATAATACAACCTGAAATGGAAACTGGAACGTTAACATCTCCACCAAGACTGTAGACTTTGGTTGTTAAAGGGGAAACAGCATAAGAAAAGACTTTAAATTGTAAATCAATGATCATTTTGGTATCGGTAACCGGACCGTTAATAATGGCAGCAATTGCTCCTTTTTCCATAGCTAGTTTAGTTGTAATCTCCCCCCAGCATGCAAAACGTTCCTCTTCATTCATATCAACCACAACAACATCACCAGGTTGCACAAAATCTAAAGCCTTGTTGACTAATAAACCATCATTTGGAGGAATTCTTACCGTAACTGCCGGTCCTGCAAAATTTCCCTCAATTAGAAATAGCGGTTTAATTTTTCTTGCACTAATTAATTGGAAATTGATACTGTGCCCGAAATCACTTGGTGAAATAGCTCCCAATTTCTTGATCACTTGAGGATCTGGTCTTTGAATTTCAGAAATAATCTTCATCGGCTAATTTTTACCCCTTTCTTCTGTTGTATACAAGTACAAATACATTATATATACAAGAAAGATTAATTGTAAATACTATTATGAAAATTTAGTGAAATTTCAGATTTCGACAAAAACCTCTTAAATTCATTATCGAAACCGATGCATAAAATTTCCCATAAATATAACATTTAATTAAATATGGAAGCATACTCTTCAATTTAAGGGGGGTTTATGCAAAAGGAATTTTCAAATAACAATTCCTCAAAAGCTAAATGTATTTATAAAAAAAGCCATCCATGAATCGGATGGCTTTTTCACATGCTGTATGGTTATTTCCCATCCACCACTTCTTTCAATATTTCAAACGAACGTTTTTGTTTTTCAGGATCAAAAATATAAGACACAGCCATGATTTCATCTACAGCATAGATTTCTTGGAACCGTGTTAATTGCTGGCGGATTGTTTCTTTGCTTCCCAACAATGTCACACTTGACATCGATGACGCCATTTCTTTTTCCATTGGGTTCCACAGCTCGTCCATGTTTTCTACAGGCGGCCGTAACGGATTTTGCGAACCGCGTACGACATTCAGGAAGAATTGATGCTTCGTTGTTGATAAATAGTGCGCCTCTTCATCGGTTTCCGCAGCAATGACATTTAAACAAACCATCATATACGGACGGTCCAAGTATTCAGACGGCTGAAACTGTTTACGATAAATCGAAATCGCTTCCTCCATGAATCTTGGTGCAAAATGGGAAGCAAATACATACGGCAGACCCAAACTGGCCGCTAAATAAGCGGAATCTGTGGACGAACCTAGAATATAAACAGGAATATTCGTGCCGACACCGGGATGGGCCTTCACATAGCCTTGTTGCTCCTCCGATCCGAAATACGTAAGCAAGGCCTTGACATCCTCAGGAAATGTATAAACAGAATCAGCTTTTGATCGTCTTAGGGCATTAGCGGTCATCATATCAGTACCGGGAGCGCGGCCAAGACCTAATTCCACACGATCGGGATAAATTGTTGCCATTGTGCCAAATTGTTCGGCGACAACTAAAGGAGAATGGTTTGGCAGCATGATTCCGCCTGAACCGACACGAATCTGGTTAGTATGTTCTAACGTGTGTTTTATTAATATAGATGTTGCTGAGCTGACAAGTGTCGGAGTATTATGATGCTCGGCAATCCAATATCGTTGATACCCCATTTTCTCTGCCGCTTGCGCAAGCTCCACCATTGCCTCAATGGCTTGTTTAGCAGTCTGTCCTTCACGTATTGGGGCTAAATTTAAAACCGATACAGGTATATGAATAGTTGCCATTCTACATTTTTCCTTTCGTGACGAAGATATACTACTATAGTAACAATCGTAATAAAGAAAACAAACTTAAATGACTTGGTGAATTTTTATAGTTTTACAAAAATGCGCAAAAAGAAAGTGCCGTGACTCTCCGAATGAGGATTGGTCCCAGCACTTATTTAATGATCTATTAACTGTTATTATTAGTGGAGCTTCCAGCTTGTCCATTACCTGTCCAAGGTTTTTGCACTCTAATACTTTTAATTGTCTTTCCATCAGTATCATAATAGATTGATAACGTACTGCCGGTTGTTACTTCATTCAAGCTTAAATTACTTTGAGTCATTCCATTTTGTCCCCTAGTCATTGTCGTCAATGTAACACCATCAGGGATTACAATCGTTTTCTCTTCACCGGTATATTTCTTCACTCTCATTCCGCCTCTTCCGGAACCGCCATTACCGCGACCGGTATACCCGCCATTGCCTGAACCATTACCGCCGCTGTTACCTGTCCCGTTGCCTCCGTTGTTACCTGAACCGCTACCTCCGCTATTGCCTCCATTTTGTCCATTCCGTCTGGACATTTGTGGCATTTCCAGAAGCTTTAAGGTAACTTTATTTCCATTAATTGCAGAGACTTCACCGTAAACATCCGGTTTCTGAAAACCATTCCTATTCGCATTTGCTCCGTTTCCGTTAGTATTGGATGCAGTAGCCGTTTGACTTGAGTCTTGAGAATTGGAACAACCCGCAATAACAAAAATCATCAAGATTGAAACTAATGTTGTAAAAATACGTTTCTTTTTCATTTTCAATACTCCTTTTTTATGTGGTTTTTCAGTAACCTATTATCGTAGATTAATCTTAATTTATCCTTAAAAAATGAAAAAAACCTATTAATCTTACAGATTAATAGGTTGATCATTTAAAAAGGAAAGAATTATATGGTTGTTTCAGAATTTTTTCTAAATAAGTGAACAATAAAGGTTCCAAAGAAAATCGTAATGATTACACTGAATAATACCATTTCATCCATATGGAAACCGAATGCCGACACAATCATTTTTACCCCAATAATGGCAATTAGGACAAACCCAGTGGTTTCGAATTCCGGTACTTTTTCAATCAATGCCAGGAATAATTGAGCGACCCCTCGCATCATTAAAATCCCCAGAATTCCTCCTATAAATAACACCCATTCTTGATTTGATACACCAAAGGCCGCCATTACACTGTCAAAGCTAAACGAAATATCCATTAGCTCCACAGTTAAGACAGTTCTCCAGAAGCTCATTATTTGATTTTGAACCTCGTCTTCTTCATCCTTTTTTAGAAATAAGTTTTGAAAGACAATCAAAAGCAGATAGTGACCGCAGACGATTTTTATCCAAGCAATATGAATTAACGAAACCCCTAAACCAATAACAATCAAGCGAAAAAAATAGGCGCCAAATATCCCATAGAATAGTGCTTTCTTTCGTTGGGCGTTTGGCAGATGCTTCACCATCACCGCTAAAACCAAGGCGTTATCTGCTGATAATAATCCCTCAAGAATAATAAGCGTACTAATAACTCCCCAGCTGGCAGGATCATAAACTACATTTTTAAAAGCCTCTAGTGAAAAAAATGTACTGTAATTATTCATTATTCCTTGTAGGAACTCCATCTGGATTTATATCTCCTTTTTCATTGGTTGATTTACTTCCTGCTTTTATAAGCTATTGCAATTGAAAACTATAAATTGTTTTAGTGCTTGTCCCGGTTTCGTCTTAATTGGATTATTGTTCTCCTTAATCTAAATATATGAAAGGCCATTGAATATATGTGCTAAAAATATTTTCTAGAGATTTTCAGTTAGTTTGAAAGTCCCAAAACTTTGGCATTCAGTTTTCCCTTTTTCTTGAAAAGATTAACAAAATAGGTTCAGTCTGCCGTATTACGAAGTGTGGAGGAATTAAAGCTTCTTTTTCCAGATAAAAAAATTACAACCAATGTGGTTTATGAATGGTGTAGGGTGATTGGGTCTAAGAAGATAATATATAGGATTTTACAGAGAAATTTTAAAATTGTAGGGGCTCGAAATTATGCCTTTTACGAGTGAAAGGCGGCCTGTGTGGTAAACAAACTCTGTCTTTGCTGTTTTGAAGGATAGTTCTTTCTTTAGGTATATGAGTTTTGTCCTTCAAATCCATTTTCAAGGACAGCTCTTCCTTTTCCAAGAACAGTTTTGTCCTGCAAATCCATTTTCAAGGACAGTTTTTCCTTTCCTTAAAACAACTTTGGTCTTCAAATCCACTTCACTCATGAAATCCACAAAAACTCTACATTATAATAAAATGTTTTTGGAAAGAATAGAATTAAAATAAGGCATGACCATTTCGCTGAAAAGAGTGATATTAATGAAGGCAATTACCTTTAAAGCATTTGCCATCACGAATGAAATTGATTTAAACAAAATCGCGATTGACTTCGGGATTCCCAAAAAATTCACCTGGGAAGAGCCATTAATCCTGAAAGGCAACATTTTAAAAAAAATCCTTAATCAAGAGATGGACGAATCGCAAATGGTTCTGGTTTTCTCCTTTGGCAGTGTTGTCTTTATTAATCACACGCACACCGATGAGATTACCAACTTTTTAAACTACATCCAATCCTTCGAACCGGACATTGATTTCAAAAATACAGACAGATATACGGATGATTACAGTCTTCACATCAGTGAAACCGAAAACATCGAGTTGACAGATGAATATGTCGTTGTACCTGAATTTGAGATTTTCTACCCTGAATTAATTTCAACTGTGCTTGCTAAATCGGTGGCACTTGAGAAAACGGAAGAACAACTCGGAAAAATTCACGATAAACTCGAAACCATGATCGACCGGCTGGAAAAAGGCAAGCTGAGAATCGGAAATAAGGAATTGGCAAGGACGACTGCAAAAATTGTAAGGCACGAGTATAACACCCTAGCGTATATCATGATTCTGGATAAACCTGATATTACATGGGCCAGCAGTAATGCCAGCGAATTTTACGACAGGATGACGGAATTTTTTGAATTGAACGATCGGTATAAGATCTTGAAAAGCAAAACAGAAATTTTATATAACATAATGGATGGTTTTTCCACAATCAGCCATTCGATCCGAGGGTTATTTGTTGAATGGATCGTCGTGATTCTCATTGTCATAGAGATTGCTTTGACTATTTTACAAATTGTTGGCTGGTTTTCATGAAAACCGTATAGGTTCAAGAGAAATGTTGCTATTTCATACGAAAACGACCCCCGTTTGAATGAATCCGGGAGTCGTTCTGGATTTCTTCTATTCCGCTACTCTGTGTCCCTATCCGGCTTTTCCTGCTAAGATTCGTGATTTGAATATGGACAGACAACTAAATTTTCTTTTTTACGTCCTCGCGAATTGATTCAATCAAATCTACTGATAGGTCTGCCGGAAGTGATGTGCCATCCTGGAAAACCCAGCTATTCATTATTTCAAGGTCTGCTTTTTTAAATGTGATACTATACTCTTTATGATTATGAGTAAAATCAACTGTCACATATTCTTCACTGGCAAAATCATCATCGATAATCAAGTGATTAATATCATATAGCTTCACACTGTTTTCTCCTTTAATCGTTCATTTATAAAGTATAGAATTTACTTTTTATGAAGGTTTATTCACTTTTAAGGAAGGAATCCATTAAAATGTAAAAGAGGTCCAAGCAATGGACCTCCTAATAATAAATGTAGTTCTACAAATCTTTCTGAATATATTGCTATTTAAATAGTTTTTATCAAACAAAAGCTTGGCGAAAAATTTTTACTCCTGCATTTTGACGCTAACCTTCCTATTTCGCTTTCCTTCCATTTCATTTTCTGACTTTCCGTTATTTTTAATAAAAAAGGAAAGGATGAGACCCAGTAACGAAAGAATCGAAACCACCATAAAGGCCACATTGGCTCCGTACATTTCCGGATAGGAAATCTCCGGGCGCTGCTTTGCTGTTTCGGCCGTTGTTGTCATGACCGTGACAAGAATAGCAGTACCCACTGAGGCAGCGATCATTTTCATCGTATTATCCATGGCAGCTCCATGTGGAATTAACCGTTTTGGCAACTGGTTTAATGCAGATGTTGCGACAGGCATCATGACCATTGAAAGACCAAACATTCTGATCCCGTATAAGGCTGTAATGTAGGTCATTGTAGTGGCAGGGCCTAAATTTGTAAAAGCAAACGAAGAAGCTGTTAAAATCGTTAAGCCGATCATCACTAACCATCTTGCGCCGACTTTATCAAACACTCTCCCTATAATAGGTGCCATCAGCCCGCTAATTAGCGCACCGGGTAATAGTGCCAGACCGGCCTCGAATGCAGAAAATCCCCTCATGTGCTGCATAAATAAAGGTATTATCGTCTCTGCCCCAATTAATCCCATAAAGCCAATCATTCCTATGATAATCGCGAAAGGGAAAATTGAGTATTTAAATACTCCAAATTCAAGCATTGGATGGTTCAATCGTAACTGCCTGAAAATAAACAAGACCAGTGACAACCCGCCGATGCCAAGAGAAAGAAGCGTAGACGAATTTGACCAGCCATAATTTCCTGCACATGAGAATCCATAAAGAAGTCCGCCGAAACCAACCGAAGATAAAAGAATGGAAATAACATCGACTTTTGGTTTGGAAACCTCTGTTACATTTTTTAAAGCGAAATAAGCGACAAAAATATCGATTAGTGCAATAGGAAAAATAATAAAAAATAAAACTCTCCATGAATAATGCGACGTTACCCATCCGGACAATGCCGGACCAATTGCCGGGGCAAATGAAATGACAAGGCCGACCAACCCCATGGCTGCTCCGCGTCTGTTCTTAGGAAAAATCATCAAAAATACCGTTTGCATTAAGGGAAGCATGATCCCTGCTCCGCAAGACTGAATGACCCTTCCAAGTAAGAGTATTTCAAAATTGGGAGCAAATCCCCCCACCAATGTACCGACCGCAAAAATACTCATAGCTGATAAAAACAGCTGTCTTGTTGTAAACCGTTCTAATAGAAATGCACTAACAGGAATCATGATTCCGTTCACCAACATAAAAACAGTTGTAAGCCATTGCGCACTATTGGCAGTTATGTTCATTTCATTCATAATCGGAGGTATTGCTGTGATCATCAGTGTTTGATTCAATATCGCAATGAAAGTTCCTGCAAGCAATAGCGCCACAATTGTGGACTGCTTATTACTTGGTATTGCCATACATCCAACCCCCTAATTCTTTTTCATTTTCATTTCTAAAATGAGAACAAGCATCATCCCTAGCCTTCATTGCTATCGTACTTTTACAGATTACTTGATTTTGCCTTTAAATTCCAATTAAATGCTTTGAAACTCATTCCTTATTTTTTCCGGAATCCAGGATAACTTATTCGAAAGTTTCACAACTTCTCCGATTACAATCATCGCCGGATTGGTAATTTGATTGCTTTTTACCACATCTACGATCGTTTCAAGGGTACCGATAACCGTTCGTTGATAATCTGTTGTTCCTTGTTCTATAACAGCGATAGGAGTATGAGCATCCTTTCCGCAGGATTGCAGCTCACTACAAATATAGGGAAGGTGTTTGATTCCCATGTAAACAGCAAGAGTATCCACACCATTAGCTAAATAATCCCAACGGATGTTATTCGGTTCACCGTTCATACAGTGACCTGTGACCATCGCAAATGAACGGCTAAATTCGCGGTGGGTGACAGGAATTCCCGCATAAGCCGGGACGGCAATTCCTGAGGTAATGCCGGGAACGACTTCAAATTCAATTCCATATTGGACCAGCACTTCCGCTTCTTCACCGCCGCGGCCAAAAATAAACGGGTCCCCTCCTTTTAAGCGTACGACTGTTTTTCCTGCCAATGCTTTTTCCACTAATAATTGGTGAATAGCGTCTTGGGAAACACAATGGTCTCCTGGAGTTTTCCCGCAATAAATGACTTCGGTCTTAGATCTCCCGTATTCCAGCAGTACCGGATTAACCAGTCGATCATATAAAATCACGTCTGCCCGGGCGAGACATTTCATGGCTTTAACAGTAATTAACTCCGGATCGCCGGGACCGGCGCCAACAATATATACTTTTCCCTTTTTTTGTTCCATTTCTTTCTCCGCTCCTCGCTGATGATTATTTGGGTAGACTTTTTACGAACTAACAGACCTATTCCGATAGCGCATAAATGATGAAAGGATGCCCAAATGCTCTTGCTTGGACATCCTCTTTTCTTACAACTCTTCAATAAGAAGGTAAACTTCATCTCCATCTATTATTATTTGATAGGTTTTCACGCAGCCTGTATCCGGCTCCTGAACCTTTCCGTCATCCAGACATATCTTCCAATCGTGCATCGGGCAAAAAACAAATTCGCCGCTCACTATTCCTTCGCTCAAGACCCCGCCTTTATGAGGACAGCGGTTTTCAACCGCACGGATGCTTCCGTTTGACAATTTAAATACTGCTACTTCTATATCTCCAACCCGAACGGTTTTTCCGATCCGATCTTGGAACTCATTGATGGTACCGATGGATAATTTTGTTACGCTTTTGTTAATCATCTGCGGATTTCCCCCTTTAAATGGTGTTCCTTATGACATTACAAGACTCTCAAACAACTCTTTTTTCACTTTTTCATCTTCGACAATTTCCTTCCACGGATCTTTTAGAACCGATAAAGCTTCTTCCATACGGGTACTCAATTCTTTGCGTTTTTCCTGATCATCCAGGACAGAACGGACATGTTCTAATCCAACACGCTCTATCCAGGCTGATGTACGCTCTAAATAGTTGGCCGATTCACGATAATATTGCAAGTAGGCTGATGTAATCTCCATTGCTTCTTCTGCAGTTTTCACTTTGTATAATAGGTCTCCGCCACGGACATGCGTTCCGCCGTTTCCGCCAATATAAATCTCCCAGCCGCCGTCAATCCCGATAAAACCAATATCCTTGAATCCTGATTCAGCGCAGCTTCTCGGGCAAGCGGATACTGCCATTTTTACTTTATGCGGAGTTTGCAGCCCTTCAAATTTCTTTTCCAAATCTATTCCAAGTCCCATTGAGTCTTGAGTTCCGAACCTGCAGAACTGTTCACCAACACAGGTTTTGACAGTACGAAGCGATTTTCCGTAAGCAAACCCGGAAGGCATGTCCAAATCCTTCCATACTTTCGGCAAGTCTTCTTTTTTGACACCCAATAAGTCAATCCGTTGTCCTCCTGTTAATTTGACTAACGGAATTTCAAATTTATCGACAACATCGGCAATGCGCCGTAAATCCTGTGAATTGGTCACACCGCCGTACATACGCGGCACAACAGAGTAGGTACCGTCTTTTTGAATATTTGCGTGCATACGCTCATTGACAAATCGGGATTCTCTTTCATCCTCATATTCTGTTGGATTGACCATTCCTAAATAGTAGTTCAGTGCCGGGCGGCATTTTGAACAGCCCTCCTCCGTGCTCCATCCTAGGACATTCATTACTTCTTTTATATGGGTCAAGCCTTTAGCCCTAATTTCTTCGACAACTTCATCCCGCGATAATGTTGTACAGGTACAAATCGCTTCTTTTTGAACGCTACCATCAAACGTTGAGCCGAGGGTAAGCTGTAATACTTCCGCTACTAGCGGCTTACATCCCCCGCAGGACCTGGAAGCACTTGTACATGCCTTAATTTCATCAACGGATGAACAGCCTTTTTGCTGGATTGCCTGGATAATTGCCCCTTTTGATACACCATTACACCCGCAGATAATTTCCTCATCGTCCATGGCTGCAACTAAGCTTCCGCCTGTTTCTTGTCCGAGCGGCTGTAGAATGGAAACCTTCATCGTATCGGAAATATCTGCTTGTTTTTGAATCATCGAGAATAAACGATTTCCATCACTGCTATCACCGAACAGGACAGCACCGACTAGTTTGTTTCCGCGTAAAACCATTTTCTTGTAGATGTTTTCTTGATCATCAAAGACTTTAATGGCTTTTTTGTCTTCTTCCTCCATAAAGTCCCCAGCTGAAAACACCTCAACACCTGAAACTTTCAATTGTGTGGATAAAACGGAGCCTTGATATGGATTCGTCTCAACCCCGCAAATGTATTTCGCTAACACTTTTCCCTGTTCATACAACGGCGCAACCAACCCGTAAGGTATTCCATTATGCTCGGCACACTCTCCTACCGCGTAAATATCAGGAACATTGGTTTGCAGGTAGTCATTCACAACAATCCCGCGATTAACGGTTATGCCGCTTTGTTTTGCCATTTCTACGTTTGGCTTGATCCCGACGGCCATTATTACTAAGTCCGCTTCCAGTTCCGTTCCGTCGCTAAACCGTAATCCTTCTACGCGATCAGCCCCAAAAATTTCCTTCGTTTGTTTTTCTAATAAAAATGCCATCCCTTGTTTCTCTAATTCTGTTTGTAATAGTTTCCCTGCAGTTGGATCCAATTGACGTTCCATCAAATACGGGGCAAGATGAATGACTGTAACCTCCATACCTAAGTTTAATAGACCCCTTGCTGCTTCCAGCCCAAGCAATCCGCCGCCGATCACTGCCGCTTTTTTATAGTTCTTCGAGGCTTCCAGCATCACTTCGGTATCTTGTATATCCCGAAATGCCGTTACTCCATCCTTATCCGCTCCCGGAATCGGAAGAATAAATGGCACAGATCCTGTTGCTAAAATCAACTCATCATACGGTTCCATTCTTCCTAAGTCGGTTACGACCAGTTTCTTCCCTGAATCTATTTTGATTACCGTTTCTTTGGTTTGTAATTGAATGTTGTTCTCCTTATACCAATCAAAGTCATTTAAGGTAATATCTTTTACATCTGTATCACCTTGCAATACCTTTGAAAGCAGAATTCTATTATAATTCGGATGCGGCTCGCTGCCGAAAATAGTAATCTCAAATAACTCTTTAGATATGTTCAATACCTCTTCAATAGCTCTGACACCTGCCATACCATTTCCTACAAGAACCAACTTTTTCTTCTCCACTTGTCGTTCCTCCCTTAGAAAGTTTCTTTAAAAAATATAGCACAGTTCCTCAAATATATTACCTATCACGTTAGGTTTCCTGACACAGTATTTTTCACTATCTTTAAAATGTTTTGAAAGTTTGAAACCGTCTATTTTTCGGTGACGGCTTTATTACCTTTTATTGATTGGGTTTTAACTTTTCTTCATTAAAAATTTAAGTTCTTTTCTAAAAGATTCTTGATTTTTGTAATAGTAAAGGCTATCCGCAAATAAAAGCGGCCTTTTCGCAAATGAAAGCAGCCATAATTTAAAAAGCCTGAATCCAAACGTTTATTGGACCCAGGCCGATTAGAATATGCTTTTTCTATACAGCTTTAATTTGAAGATAAATCCATTACAGGACTCAATTTCACAGCACTCACTTTAAATCCCGGCATTCTGCAGGTAGGATCCAATTCTTTTGATACAAGATTATTGACATTTTGCGAGTCCGCCCAATGGAAAGGAACAAAAACAGTATCCTGGCGGATGGTTTCCGACCATTTGCTTCTAACGGTAATGCTTCCTCTTCTTGATTCAATTTTGACCAACGTATTATCTTGAATACGGTATTTCATTGCTGTTGACGGATGAATTTCCATAAACGATTCAACATTTCTGGCAGCTAATGCAGGGCTTTTTCTCGTTTGCACTCCCGTTAAATAATGTGACATGACTCTTCCGGTTGTTAAATAAAGCGGAAACTCCTCGCACGCCTGCTCCTTTGGAATAACCGGTTTATTTGGGACTGCAACCATAGCCGCCCTTCCATCACGATGGGCAAAGGAGGCTTCAAACAGTCTTACTGTGCCCTTATGGTCTAAGTCCGGACACGGCCATAAAAGCCCTCCCTCTTTTCTCAAACGATCATACGTAATGCCATAATAATCAGCAAATCCACCGCGGCTGGCCACTCGCAATTCATTAAAAATTTCTTCAGCAGAGGAAAAGGAAAAGTACTCTCCCTTTCCAAGGACGCGAGCGATATCACAAATAATTTGCCAATCATGTTTCACTTCTCCCGGGACGGGATAGTTCGCTTCCCTAAGCGTTACCCGTCCCTCTACATTCGTCATCGTCCCTTCATCCTCTAAATAAGAGGAAGTTGGTAAAATTAAATCTGCTAATCTTGCCGTTTCTGAAACAAACAGATCAACCGCCACAAGAAATTTTAATTTTTTCATAGCTTCTCTGACGAATTGAGCGTTCGGATTGGAGACAACCGGATTTGAACACATTAAAAACATACCGGTAATTTCTCCCTCATGGATTTTCTCCATCATCTCATATGCCGACACACCCTTTCCGGGCAATTCGTCCTTATTTACTCCCCACACACTTGCGACATAGGCTCGATGTTCCTCGTTATCAATCGAACGGTATCCGGGAAGCTGGTCTGCTTTTTGGCCGTGCTCCCTTGCTCCTTGGCCATTTCCCTGTCCTGTAATCGCTCCAAAGCCGCAATTCGGCTTTCCAATTTTTCCTGAAGCAATAAGAATATTCAGGAAATTACGGACAGAAATCGAACCATCTGTTTGCTGTTCCACTCCACGCGCCGTAAAAATCATTCCCGTTTCTTCTTTTCCAAACCTTATCGCCGCTTTACGAATTTGCTCTATCGGAACTCCAGTCATTTCTTCAATTTCTTCTAACTTTAGAGACAATACATAGTCTTTAACTTCTTCAAATCCATTTACCCGTTTTTGAAGAAACGCTTCATCTATATAGTTTTCTTCAATGATTACCTTCAATAACCCGTTGGCTAAAGCGGCATCCGTTCCCGGTTTAAGTTTTAAATGCAAATCGGCTATTTTCGTAGTAGCTGTTTCACGAGGATCAATGGCAATAATATAAGCACCATTTTCTTTTGCTTTCTCAAAGTAGGGCATGATTGTCGGCTGGCATTCTGCGATATTTGTTCCTGCTAAAATGATACAACCCGTAAAAGGAATTTCCGCCAAACTGTTTGTAAATCCTCGATCGATTCCAAACGTTTGAATGGCTGCTGAAGCCGCCGCTGACATACATAATCGGCCATTATAATCAATGTATTTGGTTTTTAAGGCAACACGTGCAAATTTACCCAACAAATATGCTTCTTCATTTGTGATAGATGCGCTCCCGTATACGGCTAATGCATTCTGCCCGTCCTTCGATTGGATTTCGACAAAATTTTCTTTGATATGTTCAAATGCTTCCTCCCAGGAAATACGAACAAATTCCCCATTTACTTTTAACAACGGATATTTCAATCGCTCCCTGCTAAAGGCATGCTGGTGTGCATTCATCCCTTTAATGCATAAACGTCCTTCGGTAGTTGGATTATCCTTCCCAATTGTCAGATATTTTTTTCTTGTTACAAACGACTGTTCAATCAATTGCATTTTACATTGCATGCTACAATATGGACATTGCGTATCATACGTTTTTTCCAATTGCACTTTTTGCTGCTGTGTACGGTAATACTTTAAAAACAACTCAGTCAAGTACCTCACCTATTCTCATTCATTTTTGTGTCCTTTTTCACCCTTAGCAAAAATGTTTAGCAAGTCAATTCATTTCGAGTAGTATTCTCCAAAAAATTCATGCTCAACGACACATCCGAATCCAATCTCTCCAGCAATTGCTGGCGAAGCTCTTGATCAAAAACTACCTCTCTTACATGCACTAAGCCAACTCGTTCCATCCATTGCCAAGTCCGCTCAAGGTAATTGGCTGTCTCGCGATAATATTGAATAAAGCCGCCGATAATCTCGATCGCTTCCTCTGCTGTTGGTGCTATACATAATAACTCCCCTGCGCGCACATTACGTCCGCTGCTGCCACAGACATAAATTTCCCAGCCTCTTTCCATCCCAATGACTCCAATATCTTTTGTAGTTGAGCCTGCAGCGTTATGAATACATGCGGATACACCTATTTTTATACGATAGGGTGTTGTGAGAAATTCCAAACTTTTTTCGAGATTAACAGCAAGCTGTAGAGAGGGTTGTTTATTGCATTGACAGATATGTTCCCCAATACATGTTTTGACGTTTTGAACCACATTCCCATACGTTGAGCTTAACGGCATATTCAAATCGGCCCAAACACCTGATAGATCTTCTTTTTTAACACCCATCAAATGAATTCTTTGTTCACTTGTTACAGCCATATCCGCTATCCCGTATTTATCGGCCACCTCGGCGATTTTTCGTAATTGTTCCGCAGTCGTTTTGCCGCCGTACATTTGCGGAATAACAGTGTACGTCCCGTCATTTTGAACCGTCGCATTCATTCGTTCGCTTACGAAAAGAGTTTCTTGCTTGCTTTCATATTCCGGATAGATCATTCCTAAATAATAGTTAATCGCAGGACGACAGGTTGAACAGCCTTGCTTGTTCTTCCAATTAAGCATTTCCATTACACCTTGTGTAGTCGTCGATGCGTGCAGCTGCATTTCATTAACTACTTCATCTTCCGTTAACGTTGTACAGGAGCACATTGATTTATGTTCAATCACTTCATCAAATTCATCACTTTGGATATATAATAGAAGATCCTCCACTAACGGCTTACAACCTCCGCAAGAACCTGACGCCTTTGTGCATTTTTTTATTTGTTCAACGGTTGTCAGTCCTTGCTTTTGAACCGCCTCGATGATGGCACCTTTTGTCACGCCGTTACAGTTGCAAACCATCTCACCGGAAGAAATGGAAGCAACCGAATGACCGCTCTCATTTTGAGATTGAAACAGCGTAACTTTTTCCATGTCCGACACATCTTGTTGCTTCAAAATCATATCTAGCAATTTTGTACCTTGTTTCGTATCACCAAACAACACCGCACCAATCATTTTATGATTTTGAAAGACGACCTTTTTATAAACGCCATCTAATTCATCATAGATTTTAATGGACTTCGCCGTTTCAGATTCATCGAACCTACCCACCGAAAACACATCAACACCTGATATTTTTAATTGGGTCGAAAGAACAGAGCCTTCATAACCTTTACAGTCCAAGCCGCAAATCCGTTTAGCCAGCACCTTTCCTTGTTCATATAGAGGCTTTACCAATCCATATACGGAACCTCGATGTTCGACACATTCTCCGACAGCGTAAATATTCGGGATGTTTGTTTCCATATAGTCATTAACGAGAATCGCACGGTTTGTGTCGATTCCGCTTTCCTTGGCTAGCTGGACATTCGGCCTAACCCCTACAGCCATCACAACCAAATCAGCTTCTACTTCTGTTCCGTCGTTAAAACGTAAACCTTCTACCCGATTGTTTCCGATAATCTCTTGTGTCCCTTTTTCTAAAAGAAATTTCATACCTTGATCTTCCAGCTCTTTTTGCAGCATTTTCGCCGCTGTTTCATCAAGTTGTCTTTCCATTAAGAAACTAGCAATATGAACAATGCTCACTTCCATCCCAAGATTGAGCAGCCCCCTCGCGGCTTCTAAACCTAATAATCCGCCGCCAATCACTGCTGCTTTTTTATAGTGCTTGGAGGTTTCAATCATTTTCTGACAATCTTCTATTGTCCGGAATGTGATCACTCCATCCTTATCAGCCCCCGGAAGCGGTAGCAAAAACGGGACCGAACCCGTAGCTAAAATGAGTTGATCATATGAAACTTCTCGATTTTTATCTGTTTTTACAACTTTATTCTCTTTATCAATTTGGATAACCGTTTCCCCTGTAAACAACTGAATATGATGTTCCTCATACCAATCACGATCATTGATCGTAATATCTTCAATCTTTGTACCGCCCTGCAGCACGCTCGACAAAAGAATTCGATTATAGTTTAGGTGTGGTTCACTGCCGAAAATAGTAATCTCAAATCTCTCAGGATCATTCTTTACTATTTCCTCAAGGCAACGTACCCCTGCCATACCGTTCCCTATCAATATAAGTTTTTGTTTCTCCATTCTAAAACCTCCAGCTAGAAATAAAGGATATTACTCAACCTTGAATAACATCAATTATTACATAAGACTTATAAAAAGAAATTAATCATGTCATGTTTTCTCACATAGGAATTTGTATAGGATATAAAAATTTCCATGTGAGAACACCTGACATAGTTTGTGACAAAATTATGAACAACAAATTATTCTTAGACATAGCAAAGGAATTCTTAAAATCCTTAAACGTTATGGAGGTATAGTGATGAAACAAACGATTAATTTGTTTTCATTTTTGTTTTTACTTGTAAAAGTAATTTTTTCAAAATCCCCTAATATCGGCTGGTAAACAAGGGAATGCATACTTAAATACTGTCAAGCGTTAAAGCAAGCCTACACATTAAGTAAAAATTGGTTTCTAGGAAGGAGCAATATCATTATGAAGTTATCAAATTTAAGAAAAAGCGGTCATGCGCCGTCATTATTTGCCTCATTTTTATACTTTGATGTCAGTTTCATGATTTGGGTTATGTTGGGAGCACTTGGGGTATATATTACAAAGGATTTTGGTCTTTCACCCTCTCAAAAGGGTTTCATTGTCGCTGTTCCAATTCTCAGTGGGTCGTTTTTCCGTCTTATCCTCGGTGTCTTAACGGATCGGATTGGTCCTCGGAAAACAGCCATCAGCGGTATGCTGGTCACGATGGTCCCCCTGTTATGGGGATGGTTATTCGGTAAGACGTTAACTGAGCTATACTGTATCGGGATCCTTCTCGGCGTAGCGGGTGCAAGCTTTGCAGCTGCCATACCACTGGCAAGCCGCTGGTATCCGCCTCAACTACAAGGATTGGCGATGGGAATTGCAGGGGCAGGTAACAGCGGAACGCTATTTGCTACTTTATTCGGCCCGCGTATTGCAGAACAGATTGGCTGGCATAATGTGATAGGACTTGCACTTATTCCTCTTTCAATTGTTTTTATCATTTATGTCCTGATTGCAAAAGATGCCCCATCACAACCTTCGGCAAAACCGGTTATGGAGTATTTCAATGTGTTTAAACAAAAGGATACATGGTATTTCTGTTTGCTTTACAGTGTCACTTTCGGAGGTTTTGTTGGTTTATCAAGCTTTTTAAGCATCTTTTTTGTTGATCAATATAATTTATCAAAAGTAGGAGCAGGTGATATTGTTACGCTTTGTGTGGCAGCAGGAAGCTTTTTCCGTCCTGTCGGTGGATACATAGCTGATAAAATCGGCGGCGTCCGCCTTCTAACCTTTTTATTTATCGGGGTGGCACTCAGCATGTTCGGTGTGAGTCAACTTCCAATTTTACCGGTTGTAACTACCTTATTGTTCATCGGAATGCTTTTTCTTGGGATGGGAAATGGAGCGGTCTTTCAATTAGTTCCGCAACGATTCCAAGAGGAGATTGGCATGATTACCGGTATTGTCGGGGCAGCGGGCGGGGTTGGCGGATTTTTTGTCCCAAATATACTGGGAACACTTAAACAAATAACCGGAACTTATTCTACAGGCTTTATGGTTTATGCAGGGATTGGAGCAGCGGCGCTATTAGTGTTGGCATTGGCACAACTTTCATGGAGAAAAGCTTGGTCGTCAAAGCAAACTTCCGTTAAAATTTAATAGGAAGTGAAACTATCCATGTAAAGTATTCCGTGGAAAAAAAGTCTTTTCTTTAACTGGGAGGATAGTAGTTGGAATGCAAGGAGGTTGTCAAGAAAAGCACTTGACAACCTCTTCAACCAACTAAATAAAATTTTCGTCCCATGGATAATTCGTTGTTAAAAACTCTGCTAGTTCTTTACTTTTTTGTTTTCTTTCTTTACGCATTTTTGCCCGGTCAGGTGCTGTTTCATGTAATTTTTTCTCTTCCAGTGTTTCTGGAATGATTTGTGGAACACGCGCCGGGCGTTTATTTTCATCAAGTGCGACAAAAGTTAAAAGAGCTGTTGCTGCCACTTTACGGTCACCGCTTTTTAAATTTTCAGCAATAATCTTTACGAAAACTTCCATTGATGACGTGCCTGTCCATGTTACATATGATTCAAAATGGACGGAATCAGTTGTTCGGATAGGATGTAAAAAGTCAACAGAATCAGTTGAAGCTGTAACACACTCACTTCGACTATGGCGTCCAGCAGAAGTTGAAGCAACTTGATCCAGATGGTCCATTAACCGGCCGCCAAATAACGTATTATGATTATTAACATCGTTCGGGAAAACACGACTTGTGCGTATTACACGTGAATCTCTACAAAATTTTGCTTCCATTTAAACACATCCTCAAATAAATGAATCCGTTCTATTTTTATCTCCATCCCCTTAATGCTTTTAACCTTCTAATAATAAGGTTTCAGGGTCCTCTAAAAGCTCTTTAACTGTAGCCAGAAAGCTTACTGCTTCTTTTCCATCAACGATTCGATGATCATAAGACAAGGCGATATACATCATTGGACGGTTTTCCATTCGTTCTTCATCAATAGCTATTGGTCTTGTTTGAATTTTATGCATGCCTAGAATTCCTACCTGAGGACTATTTAGAATTGGCGTTGACATTAAAGAACCAAAGACTCCGCCGTTTGTAATCGTAAATGTACCACCTTGTAGCTCTTTTAAAGTGAGTTCATTGTCACGTGCTTTTTTGCCAAGGTCGCTTATTTCTCCTTCAATTTCAGCAAAACTTTTTTGATTTGCATCGCGGACAACCGGAACGACTAACCCCCCGGGAGCAGCAACCGCGATTCCGATATCATAAAACTTTTTAACAAGCACTTCATCATCTTGAATCTCCGCATTTAATAGCGGGTATTGTTTTAAGGCTGCGACCACGGCTTTTGTAAAAAAGGACATAAAACCGAGACGTACCTCATGTTTTTCGAAAAACGCATCTTTCCTCTTTTTCCGTAAGTTCATAACTGCTGACATATCGACTTCGTTAAACGTAGTTAACATTGCGGCAGTATGCTGGACTTCCACTAGGCGTTTTGCTATGGTTTGACGGCGGCGAGACATCTTCACACGTTCTACAGGCTTTTCGAACTCTGATTGAACTTGAGCTGAGGCCGTACTAGGAACCGCCTTTTCCATTTTTGGCTCATCCGTTTTCGCAGGAGCTTGAGTGTGTGCTTTTACGTCATGTGGTCTGATTCTTCCAAGCGGATCGCTGCTGCCTACTTGTTGTAAATCGATTCCTAGTTCTCTTGCTAGTTTTCTTGCAGCCGGAGAAGCAATCGGGCGTTCTGCTTTTGGAAGCTCGGATGTTGCTTGGATTGTTGGCTGGGTAGACGTTTCTTCTGCTTTTCTTTCCGGAACTTCTGTTGAAACAGTTGTGGCAGCTGCCGCTGTCTCATTTTCTTCCAGTATCGCGATTACTTCACCTACTTCGACCGTATCACCCGGTTCTTTTAAAACCTTTGTTAACACACCTGTGAATTCTGCACCCACTTCTAAGTTAACCTTATCTGTTTCCAGTTCAACTACGCCTTCGCCTTTGTTTACTTTATCGCCAATGTTTACGAGCCATTGTAAAACAGTTCCTTCTGAAATTGATTCTGCCAGTTCCGGTACTTTAAGTTCAATCATCCTCGATATCCTCCCTGTTCTATTAAAACTTTCCATAAAATGATTTCTTGTAATTGTTTTTAGCTATGCACGAAAACTTTCTCATATTTTTCTTTATCTAGTAATTGATTAAAATTCAACGCTTGTTGAACAATTTGTTCTTGCTCTTTCTTATGAATAGTCGGGTCGCCGCCTGCCGGACTGGAACGATCCGGACGACCAATATAAGAGACTATTAGTCTACCAGCAGCAATTTCAGACAGGATCGGCAAGACAAAATGCCATGCTCCCATATTCTTTGGTTCTTCTTGAACCCAGACAATCTCTTCTAAGTTCGGATACCGCTGTACGATCACTTCCACTTTTTCCTTAGGAAATGGATATAATTGTTCAATGCGAATGATGTGTACCCCACTCAAGTCTTGATCTTCTTTTCTTGATTCGACTTCTGCTGCTAAATCAATCGCCATTTTACCAGTTGTTAAGACTAAACGCTTCACTTTGTCTGCAGCTTTTCTAAGCTGCGGCTGTTCCACCACTGTATGGAAATGACCCTCGCTAAGATCTGTGCCAATAGAAGCAGTCAGCGGATGACGCAACAAACTCTTTGGTGTCATGATGACTAAAGGTCGTATAAACTCTGTTCCCAGAGCTGCAGCTTGGCGGCGTAAGATATGAAAATATTGGGCTGCGCTTGTTAAGTTCGCCACCGTCCAATTGTTCTCAGCTGCCAGTTGTAAAAAGCGTTCCGGGCGGGCACTTGAGTGCTCCGGACCTTGTCCTTCATAACCGTGAGGCAGAAGGAGTACAAGCCCGGATTTTTGCCCCCATTTGGCTCTTCCGGCTGAAACAAACTGATCAAATAGCGCTTGAGCGGTATTTGCGAAGTCACCGTATTGTGCTTCCCATATCACAAGTGTTTCAGGAGCAAAGACATTATACCCATACTCAAAGCCGACAACCGCAGCTTCAGAGAGCGGGCTATTATGAACAGCAAACGAAGCACTGGCTTGCGGAAGACCTTGCAAAGGTGAAAAGGTATCATTCGTTTCCGCATCATGAAGGACAATATGGCGGTGCGCAAACGTTCCACGCTCAGAATCTTGTCCTGTTAGTCGAATCGGTGTGCCTTCTTTTAACATTGTAGCGAAGGCTAAACTTTCAGCTAACGCCCATTCTACTTTTCCGTTTTCATCCAATGCATTTTTCCGGCGCTCAAGAATGCGCTTTAATTTCGGATAAACATGAAAACCTTCCGGCCATTTAAGTAATTCGAAGTTTAATTCACGAAGTGTATCGAGTGATACACTTGTGTCAATTTTTGGAATACCTTTAGCAATAACTTCAGGTACCTCAACCTCATTGGCCGGAGCATCCTTCTTATCGGATACACTGTCATACTCGGATTGTAATGTCACTTGTACACTAAGAGTGATTTGTTCGATTTCTGCTTGACTAAGAATACCTTTAATTTGTAATTGATCCGCATAAATTGCTCTGACAGTTGGATGATGTGCCACTTTTTTATACACTTTCGGCTGGGTAACCGCAGGATCATCCATTTCATTGTGTCCAAAGCGCCTGTAACCGACTAAGTCAATTAAAAAGTCCTTTTGGAAACGAACCCGGTATTGGTAGGCAAGAAGGACAGCTGCCAGGCAGGCTTCCGGGTCATCTGCATTCACGTGCACAATCGGGATTTCGTATCCTTTCGCCAGGTCACTAGCATATCTCGTAGAACGAGAATCTTGGCTGTCCGTTGTAAAACCAACCATATTATTTGTAATAATATGAATAGTGCCCCCTGTTTGGTATCCTTTTAATCCCCCTAAGTTCAAGGTTTCAGAGACAATTCCTTGGCCGGGAAATGCAGCATCACCGTGGATTAAAATCGCAAACGCTTTCGAAGCATCTCTTTTTGGGAAGCCAGGTTTATTTCGATCTTCCTGGGCGGCTCTTGTAAATCCTTCAACCACCGGATCGACAAATTCAAGATGGCTTGGGTTATTTGCTAATGTAATACGAGTACGATTTGCCCCAGTGCTTTCGATGAATCGATCATAGCCTAAGTGATATTTCACATCGCCTGACCAGCCCTCACTTAACTCGACAAGACCACTCGGTTCGCCCTGCTGTTTTGTAGAAGCGTGTAAAAACTCAGCGAAAATCTTGTTGTATGGCTTTTCTAAAACATGTGCCAGCACACTTAAGCGTCCGCGATGTGCCATTCCAATCATTACATTTTGTGCACCATCCCCGACACTTTTACGAATTGCTTCATCAAGCATTGGGACAAGCATGTCTACTCCTTCAATGGAGAACCTTTTTTGACCAACAAATGTTTTATGTAAAAACTGTTCAAAACCTTCAACCTCTGTCAGCCGTTTTAAAAGAGTGGACCGCTCTTCCTTTGAAAGTGCACGATGTAGAGAACTCGTTTCTACCATCTGACGTAACCATGTTCGTTCTTCAGTATGATGAACATGGTCAAATTCATAGGCTAAGGAAGAGGTGTACATTGCATTTAATTGATTTACCGCATCCCATGCCGTTTGGATTTCAGTTGGCGCCTCTTTCCAAACTAATTTGGCAGGAATCGCTTTCAAATCTTCATCACTTAATCCATATTTCTCCAGATTAAGTAAATCATGGTCTTTTTCTTTCTCCGCTAAAGGAGTGATTTTAGCTGATAAGTGACCGTATGAGCGCAAGTCGCCCAGCAGTTCAGCTGTTTTAAGGACTTTTTCCATATTTAGTATATTAATAGGACTGGTTTTTAACGAATCACTCGTTTCTTCCGTATGATTGATTTCGAAAGGAAGAGGTGAGCCCCATTTTAAAAAAAGCTCTTTTAATTCTGAATCAATTGGATCTATACCATTCAAGTACAGTTCATATTGTTCCATCACATAGCCAAGGTTTGGACCAATGAAATTTTCCCAAGGCTTTTGTTGGTTATTTTGATTTCCCATTCACCATTCCTCCATGATTGTGTTTCATCCTAGGTCTTGTGTCCTCAATTTATTGATTTTTAGATTGCTTACGGATAAGGATAATGTAATAATGGTAATAAATAAAATGCCAATAAATTATATTTACTTATAAGAAACTTTTATATGGAAAAAATAGGGTGAAAACAATGGATTACCGTGATTGGGAAATATTGAAAGTGCTTCATAGTCAAAAAAATTTAACGAAAGCAGCTAAGCTTTTGTTTATTACACAACCTGCATTAACCAATCGTTTAAAGCATATACAAGAGGAATTAGGTACTGCAATTGTTACCCGTGAAAGCCGGGGAATTCATTTTACCCCGCAAGGAGAATATCTTGTCCATTGTGCGGAGGAGGCCCTTGCGCATTATCAAAAAATAAAAGAGAATATTTTCAATATGAGTCATAACAAAGATAATGAAGTGGTTGGAACGTTGAAGTTGGGGGTATCCAACTTTTTTGCTAATTATAAACTTGCTCAAATTTTGAAATTATTTAAAATGCAGTATCCTCATGTGGAATTCAAAGTGATCACAGGATGGAGCAAAGATGTTTCGCAGCTTATTCACAACAAAGATGTTCATATCAGCTTTGTTCGAGGAGATTATAGTTGGCGGGGATTATTGAAACATCTATTATTCGAAGAAACCATTTGTGTCACGTCCAAAAATGAAATTGACATCACTGATCTACCCCACCTCCCGAGAATCGATTATAGAGGGGATTACTTATTAAAATCAATAATCGATAGTTGGTGGACCGAAAACTACACACAACCACCTTTTATCAGTATTGAAGTCGATCAAGTTGATACTTGTAAGGAAATGGTTAAAAATGGTTTAGGTTATGGTATCTTGTCCAGCAGGACACTTACCGGAATAGAAGATTTATATAAAATTGATTTAATTGATGAACAAGGGAATCCTATATTGCGACGAACGTGGATTTATTATCATGAGGAATCTCTGGAATTGAATGTCGTGCGAGCCTTCGTACAATTTATCAAAAGTTTGAATTGGAAAGACATTTAAATAATAGTGTAAAGGACAAAGCGCTTAAGCCTTGTCCTTTTTGCATCGTCGGATCAATGGTTTTTTAATACACAAAATTTTATAAGGTTAAGGCAATCTCTTCTTTCTTTTTAAACTCCGGGAGCCATTCTCCATGTGCCTCGATTAAATCATCACAAAGAGAAACAATTTCATCCAGCGACAATTCTGCAGCTGTATGCGGATCGAGCATTGCAGCCTGATAAATATATTCACGCTTACGGGTAATCGCTGCCTCAATCGTTAACAGCTGTGTATTGATATTGGTGCGGTTCAAGGCAGCAAGCTGCTCAGGAAGGTCTCCTACATAGGTTGGCGTAATGCCGGTTCGGTCTGCTATACAAGGAACCTCGACACATGCTTTTTCAGGTAAGTTACTGATCAGTCTGCCGGTATTCAGGACATTTCCGCCAAATATAAATGGGATATCGGTCTCAATCGCTTCAATAATTCGGGAACCGTATTCTTTTGAACGTATATGGTCTAATGCCTTATTATTGACTAATTCCTCCCGCATGGTTTCCCAATTCTTGATTTGCTGCTCACAGCGGCGCGGATATTCATCCAGCGGAATATTGTATTTCTCGATTAATTCAGGATATCTGGATTTGATAAAGTATGGATGATATTCAGCGTTATGTTCAGACGATTCCGTGACATAATAGCCAAACTTATCCATCAATTCAAATCTTACCATATCATGATGTTTCGTTTTTTGCTTTTCTCTTGCCCTTCTTTTAATCTCAGGATAGAGATCTTCACCATTTCTTTTTACTTCAAGCAGCCAAGCCATATGGTTGATGCCTGCAATCTTTTCTTGAATCCCTTCAGGATCCATATCCAATGATTTAAATAATTCTTTTGTACAAACTTGTACGCTGTGGCAGAGACCAACGGTTTTTATCGGTGTAAAACGATTCATCACGCCTGTTAACACGGCCATCGGGTTTGTATAGTTTAAGAACAGTGCGTCCGGGCAAACCTCTTCCATGTCCTTTGCAAAATCAACCATCACAGGAATCGTTCGCAGGTTTCGAAAGATCCCGCCGATTCCCACCGTATCGGCAATGGTCTGCCGTAAACCAAATTTCTTGGGAATTTCAAAATCAATTACCGTGCTTGGCTTATAACCGCCCACTTGAATGGCATTAATGACGTATTTAGCATCCTTAAGGGCTTCCTTTCGATCTAAATAGGCATGGATTTTAATATTTTTATTCAAGCTTTCTTTCAAATTGGTCAACATATTCTCGGAATCTTTTAATCTTTGTTCATCAATGTCATATAGTGCGAATTCAAAGCCTTCCAACGTTGGGACGAGCATACAATCCCCAAGGACATTTTTGGCGAATACCGTGCTGCCGGCACCTAAAAATGTTATTTTTGACATCTTACATCCTCCTCATACACTTTTTTTATCGTTTGAATTAGCAACTACGATAGGCTTTTTAGTTTAAATATCTGTGAAGTAAAGTCGCCCCATTGCAGTGATCCTGAAACAGCTTGATCCAGCTGAATCCCTGCATTCATTAACTCATCACCGTAAAACGAGCACGCCATTCCTTCAATTTCGTATTTGTGCTCTTCATTTAGACCTTTTAACAGCAACCGTTTATAGCCTGCATTCGGTTTTCCTAAAACTTGATAGCGCCCGGCAATTGCTTCCTTTTGATCCTCCGAAACAACCATCCAGCTGGTTACATTCCCTTCATTTTCAAACGGGCTTTGTAGTCTGAAAAACGTACCCTTTTGCAAAAGCTTACGATTTTCTTTGTAAAACGCTATTTGTTTCAAAACTGACTCTTTTTCTTGCTCAGTCATTTTTGTCACATCAAGCTCATAGCCAAATGCACCAAAATAAGCGACATTTGCTCTTGTATCGATGCTGGTGATCCTACCAACTTGATGATTCGGTATGGCAGAGACATGAGCACCGATTGAACTTAACGGATAAACAAATGTTGTTCCATACTGAATTTTTAATCGCTCGATTGCATCGGTATCATCACTCGTCCAAGCTTGCGGTGCATAATAAAGCATACCCGGGTCAAAGCGGCAGCCACCGCTCGCGCAGGATTCAAAAAGGATTTCAGGAAATTCGGTGGTCAGCCTTTCGTATAAGTCGTAGACACCTAGAATGTAACGATGTGCCACCTCACGCTGCCGGTCTACAGATAATTTAGCCGATCCGATTTCGGTCATATATCGGTTCATATCCCATTTCACATACGAAATCGGTGCATCACGAAGGATTTTTGCCATCAACCCGTGTATGTAATCCACGACGTCATTGCGCGAAAAATCTAGGACATATTGATTTCTACCGTGGGAGGACATGCGATTCGGAACATGAATGATCCAATCAGGATGATTTTTGTATAGCTCGCTTACTTTTGAAACCATCTCCGGTTCAAACCATAGACCGAACTCTAAGCCTAACTCCTTGATTTTTTCCACAAGACCTGTAATTCCATTCGGTAGCTTGCGTTCGTCCACGAACCAATCACCGAGTGAGGTTGTATCATCATCACGCCGGCCAAACCAGCCATCATCTAAAACAAACAACTCTGCACCTAATTCTTTCGATGCGCTCGCCATTTCAAGAATCTTCTCTTCATTAAAATCAAAATACGTACCTTCCCAGTTATTGATTAAAACCGGTCTCTCCCGATCGCGCCATTTCCCTCTCGCCAGTCTCGTCCGATAAAGCGTATGGTAGGTTTGGCTCATATCATTTAATCCTTTTTCGGAATAAACCATGACCACTTCCGGCGTTTGGAAAGTCTGGCCGTTTTCAAGCAACCAATTAAAATCAAACGGGTTGATTCCCATCGTGAGACGGGCAACATCATATTGGTCGACCTCCACCTGGGCGAGAAAATTGCCGCTATAAACCAGACTAAAACCATATACTTCCCCTTGATGTTCATTTGTACCGGGGCGTTTTAATGCAATAAACGGATTTTGCTGTCCGCTTGCTCCTCTTGTACTGGAAATACTTTGAATTCCTGTCTCAAGCAATCTTGTTTTCACATGCCGTTCTCTTGCCCAAGAACCGGATAAATGAACCATTTCAAAATCAGAATCAACGAAGTCTACACACGCACTCATCGCTCTTGTAAGATTAAGCGGTTCGTTTCCACGGTTCATAAACTTTGCCGTGCGGGTGATGACATTTAACTGTTCATAAATGGTATATTGCAAAATAATTTCTGCATCAAGTAACTCATCGACTAATGAAATTTCCACGGTGGCAGCTTCATGAGCCCGCTCAACGTAGGTGGCAGGAAGTCCTTCCAGCTTCGGCTTCCCTTTAAAAATGTGGTGGCCTTTATAGACAAAATTAGTGATACGGCTTCCATTTTCCTGCAGAATTTGAAAGGCCGGCTCCCGAAAATCTGTTGTCCCGTAAGCGGGGAATTCTTGTTTGGATGTATCAAGTGAAAAAGTTAAATCACCTTCAAACACACAAGCGACGTTAGACTTCGCCTCAGATGTGTACAAGTGAGAAAAGGATTCTCTGTGCCGAAGCTTTTTCCCATAATATAAATGTCCAAGTTGATTGTTTTTTAAAATAGTAAAGATATAACTGGTGTTTTTTGACTGAAGATGAAATTCATTTGATTCCTTATTAAAAAAAATAGGCATTGGTGACGACTCCTTCAACGTTTATTAACCTTTAACAGAACCTGAAGCTAGACCCTGAATGAAGTGCTTTTGTAAAAATAAGAAAAGGATCACCATTGGTGCTACTGCCATAATGGCTGCAGAGGCAACCAGATTTAGGTTGTTTGCATTTTGGCCAAAGAATCCTGACAAGGCAACCGTAAGCGTTTTTACTTCATCTGCCTGGAGGAAGAAGATCGCAAATTGATAATCATTCCAGATAAAGACACAAGAAATAATGAGAATGGATGCTGTGATTGGTTTCAATAATGGAAACACAATTCTAAAGAAGATTCCGATTGTACTGGCTCCGTCAATCTTTGCCGCTTCCTCCAGTTCCTTTGGAATCGTAGAACGAATAAAGCCTGTGTACAAGAAGATGGTTAACGGCATAAAGGCCGCCACATTATTGAAGATTGCAATCGCATGAGTATTCATCATCCCGATATTCACAACCAGTTTGTACAAAGGTACTAAAGCGGTTAACGGGGGAATCACCATAACGGCGATAAAAACCATATAAACAATCTTATTTAATTTTGTTTGCCGTCTGGCAAGCGGGTACGCTGCCATCGATCCAAGGAAAATTAGCAACAACGCCGAAAAAAACGTGATAATCGCCGTATTGATAAAGGCGTGACCTAAATTCGCCTGTTCCCATGCCTCTTTGAAATTTGCGAATGTAAAATAGTTTGGAAATACCCACTTGGAGCTGAAATCACCTCTTATTTTCAATGAAGTGGTAATTAAAATATAGAATGGTATTAAATGAAATAATGCGATTATGACAGCGGTAATAGTTAATACCGTTTTCTTTCGTTTATTCATGTAATCCATTAGGCTTCGACCTCCTTGCGTTTAAAGAACAATAATGCTCCAAGGCTGATGACTAAGATAATTACCGCCATTAAAATACCTTGAGTAGCGGCATAACCAGCATCCTGTCTATTAAAATATAAGTCATACATATAAGTAGACATTGATTGAGAGGAATTACCCGGTCCCCCGCCTGTAAGTGCGATAATCACATCGAATAATTTCAAACCGCCGATAATATTCAGAACCATATTGATGGTAATCGAAGGCATTAATAATGGTAAGGTGATATTTTTAAACTGTTGAAGAGCTGAAGCACCGTCAATTTGTGCCGCTTCATAATAGTCTTTTGAAATACTTTGCAGACCCGCCAGGTAAATAATCATGGCGATCCCGACAAATTGATACGTATTAACAAAAACGATCAGCCATTTATTCATGGTTGGATCCCCTAAAGCGTTTACTTTATGTAAACCTAAAAACAGCAATACATCATTTAATGCGCCGCCTTGAAAGGCAAAGAAGAAATACCAGATGTAACCCATGATTAATGGACTGATGATAACCGGCAGATAGACAATCGTCCGTGTAATGGCCCGCATTTTAATACTCTGATTCAGTAATAGCGCATAAAGCAACCCGACAATATTTTGAAAAAGTGTACTTCCGATTCCGTAAAGCAGGGTATTCCTTACGACAAGCCATGTGTCCGGGTCTTTTAGTAATCTCGTATATTGTTTAAGTCCGACATAATCAAAGGTTTGTGAAAAACCGTCCCAGTTTGTAAAAGAAATTTTTAACCCATTAAGGAATGGGTATAAAATGAAAAAACAGACAGCAGCGAGGGCCGGAAGATACATCCACCATAGAGATGACTCTTGCCATTTCCCAAGTTTACTTCTTTTTCCCTTCGTTTTTACGAGTGTATTTTTTGCAGTTTCGGCTCCAATCATCTGCATTCAACTCCCTAATATCATCTATTAGCGTTAAGAGAATACGGGGCAGCCAAGTTACCTGCCCCAATTATCGGTTGCATTTTTACTAAATTATTTCTGATTACTTAAACGTTTGAATTCTGCGCCTACTTTTTTCGATACTTGATCCGGAGTCATTGAACCTGATAACAATTCTTGTCCGGTTGACCCTAGCACATCCCACATGCCGCTTGGCAAATAGAGACGGTCAAAATACGGCTGGACTTTCGAATCCTTAAATTTTTCATAATCCTTAGAATAGTAGTTTTTCGCATCCGTGTTGGTTAACCCTGAAGGTAAAGATGTTCCTTCGGCAATTTCTTTGACCATATCCGGCTGTGAAATAAACTCAATAAACTTTTCGGCTTCTTTCTTATGCTTGGAATCCTTCCACACAGCAAGGGTATGGCGCTCTCCGCCGATCCAAACCGGTTTGTCACCTTTTTGGATCACCGGCATTGGGATGATCCCGAGATGAACATTTGGATTTAATTGTTCAACAGATGGGCCGAGCATACCGCCGCCGATAATGAAACCGATTTTATTTTGAGCCATTAAATCGGTCATTTGCGGAACTTGGGCTGTTAATACATCTTCATTTAACAAGCCCTTGTCTTTCATTTCCTTAAGCTTTTCAGGTAAAAACGTATAATTTGACCAATCGAATGTTCCATCCAATAGTTGTTTTTCGTAATTTTGTTTTGGATCTGTGACTAATAAAGGTGTTAAAAATTGGTCAAAATATTGGCCGAATGAAGATTTATCCGAACCGGCAAACCATAACGGTGTCACTTCTCCTTTGCTTTTCTTTTTAATCGTTTCCAGTGCTGTCATAAATTCTTCAAAGGTTGTCGGCGGCTCGATATCGTATTTCTTCAATAGTGTTGCATTGTATGTAATCCCGTCTTTAGCCTGATTTAAAGGATATGCATATACCTTCCCTTTATCGTCTTTAAGGATCGGATCCATAGCAGGATCAAGATTTTTAACCCAATCCATTTTACTTAAGTCTTCCACATAGGCTCCGTACCGTTTTTTCGCCCATCCATGGGTATCAAATAAATCCGGCATATCATTTGCGGCCATTTTGACACGTAGCATTCCTTCATATTTATCAGCGGGATAATTATATTTAATATCAATCGTTGGATTTTTCTTTTCGAATTTTTGGATCACATCTGTCAGAGTTTTCTGATCAGCTTCATTGGTTACTGTTGAAAAAAGTATAAGTGTTACTTTGCCCCCGGCACCATTGGTTGATGCCGCATTGCTTCCGCACCCCGTTGCAATGGTCGTTAAAGCAGCCGTAATGACTAAAGTTTTGAATAACTTCTTCATAAAATATCCCCCTCAATTTCCAGTAGTAGTTGATCGATAAACTAACAAAAACAAATTTAATAGATAAGGAAGTTTAAAGACATTTCTTATTGACACAAGGAGGAGGTGCTATATAATTTATAGGTACTCCTTCTTATTTGGGGAGTCAGGGGTTTATTCGTCCTATGTAAAAGTGATTAGCCGTCACATCTCTTTACCTATAAAACAATATAGGTAGATTACAAGGCGAATAGGCCTTCCCTATCATCCTCTCTAAAAAATCGGAAACGATTTTGATGCAACCTGGTTATGTTTTATCCGTGAATCACCTCCTTCAAGTTTTGAAAATGCCGTTATTCAACAGCCGCTGCTTTGTCTCACGACCAATTTAGTAGGAACGGTTACTTTTATGGGCAGCTTCCTTCCGTTAATCCGTTCGACCAATAGTTTAACCCCGGCATGGCCCATCTCTTTTGTATACACTCTTATCGTAGTTAAAGGTGTACTAGCAAACTTTGCCATCTCAATATCATCAAAACCTACTATCGCTACATCATTTGGGACGGTAAGCTTCGCTTCCTGCAGAGCTCTTAATGCCCCGATTGCCATTGGATCACTTGCGATAAAGAAAGCTTCCGGTAAATCATTTTCTTGAAGCGCTTTCTTCATCAATTCATACCCTTGAGTCATCGTATATTCGCCAATAAATGTGTAATTTGGGTTGAATAATCCCTCTTTTTCCATTATCCGTTCAAAGGTGGTAAGGCGCTCATCCTCAATGACCATTTTTTGATTATTTAAATGTTCCCGTTCAATTCCGCCGATGTATCCAATCCGTTTGTAACCCTTTTCCAGCAAATGACCCACTACTTTTTCTGTCGATTTCACAAAATCAATGACTACCGAGTCGTAAAGATCGTCATTTGGAGAATGGTTAATATAAACAACATTTTCAACGTGACCACTCACCGTTTTTAGTGCCTTTTCACTAATTCTTCCAATTACGATTAACCCCTCTAAATCTCGAACCAGTTGATTTTGACCGGTATCATGCAGCCTAAACATACCAGTTGATGTAATCCCTTGATTCAGTAATTCTTCCTCGACTCCTTGACGAATAGACAGGAAGTAGGGGTCGCTCAACTCTTCCTCTACGGTCTGACAAAGTAAAATCCCCACACCCGGTATAGCTTTGCTTGATTCGAACTGTTGTTCAACCCGGCGCTCCAGAATCGTCTTATAACCTAATTCCTTTGCAGCTTGGAAGATTCGATCACGGGTTTCTTCTAATACCGATATTGTCTGGTCATTATTTAAAACTCTTGAAACGGTAGCCGGTGATACTTTAGTCAATGCTGCTATATCCTTGATTGTTGCCATCTTCAATACCTCACCACTAATTTATTTACTTACTTCTTTTATTTATTTACTAAAATATTTACTTGCTTAAACGTATCTTAACAGGTTTTGAAAGTGTTTTCAACAATATATTTGATTTTTCTAAAAATTTTAGTAAAAATATTACCTTTTATAATCCAATAATATTCTTCCAAACCAATCTAACTGCCAATAGAAAACCGCCCGGTTAAGAGGCGGTTGATCTTACATAACATAGAGGTGCACCCCAAAGCGGCACACTTTTTGAGTACCAAAATCTAACGGAATAGTCAAACGGAGCTTACAATCCGATTATCTTCTAAAGAATTTTCCAAAAATCTAATGAGCAGTTATTGAAAGATTTGTTTAAAGGGAATTTTATTCGAAAAAGGAGGAATCAATCTTTATTCTTAAAATCAGTGAAGGACATTGTAGGTTAAAAAATTTTTTCAAGCAACAGTAAACATACAATTAAACAACGATCTCTTTAATTGATTTAATAATCGCCGTCCGGAATACCCAGATGATATCTGACAAAATATCAATATCAACCATAATTTCTTTAAGGTCCCAATAAAGTTCATTTTTTCGATGGTAAAAATAGTTTCCATTTTGAGACTTCATAATCGTAAGTGTCCCTTTCGGATTTTCGGTTTCTAAAGTGAGATAAAATTTTTCACCATTCCAATAAGCGAATGTTTCAAAGTTTGTAAGAAAATCTGATACTTCCAATCTGCTCTTAATCATTGTATTCCTCCTTTTTTTAGTGAGTGTATAAAGTGTATGATAAGAGATTCTAAATCATTACCTAATATCGAAATAATATTGGTTTAATTATAGGAAGAAGACGATTTCAATTCAATCTTGTTGTTAGTAAAACTAACTTGGTTTCGAAATAAACGCTGAGCTTTGATTTAACCTCTTAGAAAACCAAAATGAGTACCCATTCAATGACTGAGTACTCTTTCTGTTTGATTCATTAATTTAATAGCCTTTATTCACATCCACCTTATTAGGAAGCGGTTTATTTTCTTCAATATTTTTCAGTGTTTCAAGAAAACACGCAACACCCTCATCCGGTGTGGTCACAGCTGAAATATGGGGGGTGATATGGACATTGGGATGTTCCCAAAATGGGTGCTCCTCCGGAAGCGGTTCTTGTGAAAATACATCAAGTACAGCAAATCTTACATGGTTATCACTTAATGCCCGCAGTAATGCTTCTTCATTAAGTGAGGCCCCTCTCCCTACATTGAAAAATCCTGCGCTTGATAAATGTCGAAAGATACTCCCATCAAATAAATCAGCTGTTTGTTCCGTTAACGGTAAAGTATTGATGATATAATTCATTCCACTTAATCGTGAAAAATGCAAATCAACTGTCATGACTTCTTTAAAAAATTCTTTTTCTTTCCCGCTTAAGGATACCCCGTAAACATCTACTCCCAATCCGGTGAGAATCTTAGCCGTTGTTTGGCCAATTTCACCTGTTCCATAGATCATGACCTTTTGTTCATTTAATAATTTAGGGGTATTGGGCCGCCATGTTTTTTGGTGTTTTAATTCTTGAAATTGCTCATGAAATTGTAAGTCTTTAAGGATGTAACTCAAACAATACTCTGCAATTCTTTGACCAAAAGAACAAATAGTCCTTGTCAGTAAAATATCCTCATTCCAGTCCTTCTTAAATAAAAACCTGTCAACTCCCGCACCCAGTGAGTGAACCCATTTTACATGACTGTAGTCATAAGTTGATTTTATATTAAAAGAAACGAAAGCATCGGCCCATCCTAAATCCTCCTGAGTCATCTCCTCTCCAGACATAAAGCGAAAATTTTTATGTAATTCTTCCTTCCCAATTAACGTTTTGAGTTCTAGATAGATGGGGCTGGCAACCAGAATATTATTTATTATCATTTTTTCTCACCTCTTATTTTAGTTAGAGTTAACTTAGGTCATATATTTCTCTTATAATCATACCTTAAATAAAGTTGTAGGTTAATTTTAACTAAATTAATATTTTTTTAAATTGGCCAAATCCCCTTGAACCAAAAGGAATTATCTGTTATATTTACATTCAATTAAATATTTTCTTACTTCAAACTTTTTGAAGTGAGGATAGAGGCGCAAAAACCATTAGTACACAATGGGAGGATAATGAGATCCAATGACAATTGTGGAAAGGGGAATTTGCCGAAGCTTCAATGTTTCTCATTGATCTTGAAGCTGGTTCTGCTATTGAAAAAATACAGAACTGTCATATAGGAAACTATATGGAGGGCTATCTTCGCATAGGAACTAGTTTTTATAAATGTTTCTATTGCAACAGCGAACCCTCGTTGTTGCTTTTTTGCGTTGATTTTTGAATGGCCTTAACCACACCTCTTATTTTTTAAAAAACTATTAAAAGGGTGAGAAATGATGAATTTTGGCCAAGTCTTAACTGCAATGGTAACGCCATTTGATCAAAATGGTGAGGTTGATTTTAACGCTACGAGATCATTAGTCAATCATTTAATTGCGAATGGAACGGATGGATTAGTGGTGGCCGGTACAACCGGAGAATCTCCTACACTAACAACCGAAGAAAAAGTAGCTTTATTTAAATTCGTTGTCGAGGTTGTCGATGGAAGAATTCCCGTAATTGCCGGAACCGGATCAAACAACACGAGAGCCTCCATCAGCTTAACTAAGCTTGCTGAAGAGGTTGGCGTTGATGGGATTATGCTCGTTACCCCATACTATAACAAACCATCTCAAGAAGGACTATACCAACACTTTAAAGCGATTGCCGATTCAACACGATTACCTGTTATGCTTTATAATATCCCGGGCCGCAGTGTTGTCAACATGACTGTCGAGACCATTGTCCGTCTCGCTAAGATTACGAATATCGTGTCAATAAAAGATGCAAGCGGCAACTTAGATGCCATGGCTGACATCATAAGCCAAACTCCTAGTGACTTTTCCTTGTATAGCGGAGATGATGGATTAACTTTACCGAGTATAGCCATCGGCGGCGCAGGAGTTATTTCCGTTGCTTCCCATATCATTGGCAATGAAATGCAAGATATGATTAATAGCTTTAAAAATGGTAATCTACAGGCTGCTGCTTCGGCGCACCGCAGCCTTCTCCCGATTATGAGAGCCTTATTTGCTGCACCGAGCCCATCACCGGTAAAAGCCGCATTAAATATGAACGGGATCCATGTTGGCGGTGTCCGCTTACCATTGGTACCATTAAACAGTGAAGAAAAAGATGCACTGGAAAGTATTTTAGCAGCTAACAAAACAGTTGTGTTGAACTAACCTAAAACTAAAAAAGCGGGCGTCCCCCGCTTTTTTAGTTTTAGCAATGTTCTAAAATTACTGCTATTCAAATTTCTTTCTATATTATATTTATCTTTCAGAATTTTATAGGTTGATATTTTTTCCCCTATGAATTTTAATTCGAGTTAACATAATATTATTATAGTAATACTGATATATATAACTTTTGGGTTTATTTAAAAAAATAACCAGGCGAATACTTTAGTGGTATTTACACCGTTTTACTAAATTCACTATTAACCTTATTTCCTTATCCTTTTTTTGCTGCCAGTTGATAAGCAATTAACTAAAAAGAAGGAAACCTATATGATAAGTTCCCTCTCGGTAATTCTTCACTGTTTCATTTGTCATCTACTTTCCCTTTTTACATGATGAATTTTCCTTTTCATTTCTTTTTCCGCTTCTTCGAAAAATTTCTCCAAACTCTTGTTAGCTCCACCCTCTAAAACACGCTTACCAACAAATGCAATCTTACCGGTTACCTCTACTTCACCCAAAAATGTTACCTCGGAAGTCCCCTGTACGTCATTGATAAAAAGGTCCGCGTTACCCTCTATCTCACCAAGCTTTCCTTTACCTTTCAAAACTAAGTGATAAAAGGAAGGTGACTTTTCTTTTTCCCGCTTTAGTTCAAGTGCAATCAAATCTTTTATTGGACCTAGGCTAATTTCTATTTCGGCTTGGTAAATTCCACCTGAGCTTTCAATGAATGTTTTGCAGCCTGGCAATGAGTTTTTAAGGACCGTTTCATCCTTTATGTATCTCCATACAATGTTCCTTGGTAATCCGAAAGAATAATTGTATTCGATTTTCAAAGCTGTACCTCCTATGGTTTCCCCTATTTTGAAAATGATTTTATTGGATATTCATATTCATATTCATTTTTCCAACTAATTGTACCCACTTTTTATTCAAAAATTTTCATAACCACTTTGAGCTAGATATGTTGAAGCGGAGTGATTCTTTATTAAGTGTAAATTTCATATTAAAAAAGTCTTATTTGATTGATTCTTGTATGTGCATGGTTTATCTTGGATTTATTGGAAATAAAAAGAAGGCAAAATGACAGGATTTTTTGGAGCTGTTTTCGGGTTATCGAGCATCTTCATTTACGAAAAATTAGCTTCTATTTACGAAAACACCACTTTCATTTGCGGATAGCTGTTTTCTATTTCAAAAGCCACAATCATGAAGAAAAGAGCCATTATAAAAAAGCTTGTAGCATCAGTCCTGGCAAGACTTTGTCTACAAGCTAAAAAACAATTTTATAAAAGCTTTATTTGCTAGTTTGATTGATTTAACGCAGGTACCAAAATATCTGCTTTAGGTGAACCGATACCCGTAACCAAATCATATCCCGCTTTTGAAGTAAATCCCCCGTTGCTACCAGTAATAATATCGTGATAATTAGTTGAGTATCCAGTAGAGTTTGTCGTCCCTGCAATCGTAAACAGCTGGGTAATTGTATTAAAACTAGTCAAATGAGTCTGACGTCCTTGGTCAGCAAGGGCAATCAGGGCTGCCCAGCTTGGAGAGCCGAAGCTCGTACCACCAACTTGGAACCATCCTTTTTGGCCGCTGTCGAGCGTACTGCTATAAACAGCTACACCGGTGTTTGGATCGGCATTCCAGGATACATCCGGTGCTCCGCGATGTGTTCCGACAACGCTTTGCCAACTATTTTCGTAACTTGGTCTTGATTCATAGGTACTCGTACCGCCACCCGAACCGGACCAAGCGCTCTCGCCAAGGTAGTTCCCACTCGAATCGAGTTGGAGATTTGTTCCGCCGACGGACAGGACATATGGAGACGAAGCCGGCCAGGACATACCGGAGCCATTATCACCGGAAGAAGCGACGTAGACTACACCTGTATGTTGAAAATGGGAATCATAACTTGCCTCGGTGGAAAACTCAGAACCGCCCCAGCTGTTGGAAACAACCTGAGCACCATGAGATGTTGCATAGTCCACTGCCGATAGCAAATTGGAAATAGATGCTGACTTTGCAACGACCAGCAAAATGTTTGCCTGAGGTGCTATCGCATGTGCCCATTCCACATCCAGAGCAGTTTCCAGCGCCCAGCCGCCATCTGTTTTTGCCGGTTTTCCGTTTGGATAGGCAATGGTTAAGTTTGCTGCAGGGAGCCCGAACTGATTACTAAATACTTGGAGATCGTTTGCAATTGTCGGGCTTCCAAACGCATCAACGATCGCAATCGTTTGTCCCGCACCGGTGGATGTAATCCGATCTAACCCGTATGCTTTTTTAATTTGATAAGGATTGTAGCCGTTTAGATAGGTTGGAGTCGCGCCGTTATTTTTAATGTGAATGGGCGGATGCGCATCCTTAAGCTTTTCCTGCGGTGAAAAACCGGCAGCAGGGATAAGACAGAGAACAGCGGTAAACATGAATAACAGATTACGGATCATCTTCTTCATTTTTGACCCCCTTTTTTAAATTTACTATTACCATACCAGTCTATTCTCTCAAGCTATAAAAATCCCTATTTCATCTTCAAAACAGGATTATTTAACAGCCAATTTTTCCATTTCAATTATTCTCTTTAAATATTCATATTCTTTCTGATCGAGAATATCAATTTCCTTGTTCGTTGCCACTAGGATTTGATCTCTGCATTTGGAAATTCGTTGGATCATTGGGTGGATTGTCAGACTTGATAGATTAACAAAGTCATACAAGTCAGTTAAACTTGCAGGTAATTTATAGCCTTTATTGCTGCTTGATATTAATAGCCCCTGATCACGCAACTTGGAAACAATCGTTGACCGAAAGTAATGTTGATTGATTTTGATCTCGCGAATCGCATTAAGATTATCTAAGATTTCTTGCGTAAAGACATATTCATCAGGGTTTTCCTTCAAATTAAACAAGAGAAACTTCAGAAAATCAATTCGGATTTTCTCATCCTCTTCATCGCTTTTTCTATTTTTATCAATATATTGATAGGCCAAGTTTACAGCTTGTTTGATAATAACCTCGTCGTACTTAGCGTCAGGCTTTTCTGATTTGTATTCGTATAGAAAGTGTTTATAGTCGTAAGGCCAGAGATGGATGCCGATCATTTTATCTTTTATGATTTGATAAAAAGAGCGGTACTGCTCAGAAAACAATGTTCGATCATAGCCTTGGGCAATCGTCGCTGCGAAAAGATTAGCTAATTGAAGAAGGAGATTGGATTGACTTTGATTGAAGCCAAATGAGGAATAATTAAATAAATCCGGGATACTCGTTGTCTTAACGTAATTTTTAAATTCATCCATAAACTCTTTTGATCCGTGTTCGTCCATCACCAGATCAAGCTGATCAAAGGTACGATATAGGTCATCATACACCAATCTATTTACATATTTAATAAACGTCTTTTTAAACGTAATGCCGCTATCTTCTCTTATTTTTCTTTTATCGATAACATATGCGTAAACGGTAAAAGGCAAATCCTTTAGTTCATTTAATAGTTGTATTCTCAGATGATCCTCTACTTCGCCTGATATCATTTCTCCGCTGTGAAAGTATTTTTGTCTTATTTTCTCTACTTCTTGTTCCAAAAACTCTTTATTCGATTCTTTTACGAGAATGGAAACGATTATAAAGTGGGTCGAAACTCCCTGCTGCTCAAAATCAAAACCGTAATTACCATACTCTTCAATAAAAGCACATTGTATTTCGTTCAACTCTCCCACCTCATTCAAAGAAAGAAATTTTATATACTTAATTCGTCAGCAATTTAACAAAACCTCTAAAAGTTACTATTTTCCTTATTAAATAGGCTTATTACATAAAATATATGATAAAAAATAGAGGGACCATCCATGATTGGAATGGCCCCTCTTTATTTTTTTCTTCAAAAACTATTCCGGATTTACCTCTGGTAATTCTTGACGATTGTCGCCATTCAGTTGTTCATATAGGTCCTCAATCTCCTCACCCGTTAGATCGCCCCGAATCAACAATTCCTTAGCAATCGAGTGAACGAAGTCTGAGTTGTCGAGTACGAGCTTCTTTACTTTCGTCATCTCATCCTTAAGCAATACGTTGATCTTTGAACGGAGTGCTCTGAGACCATCTGCCTGAGAGCCGATCGAAAGCCAACTAAATAGCTCATCGCCCATGCCGACAGCACCGAGGTAAGCACCTGCTAACAGCGTCGCCTGCCTCAGATCGGAGGTGACCCCGTTTAATTTCTTCCCGAGGAACTCTTCTTCGACCGCCCTGGCAGCCAAGCAGACTTGGATTTCCGCTAAAATCTCACTGTCGCTTCGATTATAGCGCTCATGCGTCGGCTTAGTAGCGGCGAGACCAAGTGCACCCCCCCTTCGGATAATTGTCACCTTCCAAACCCGTTCGTGCGGTTTCAGCAGGTACTGGGCCACCGCATGACCGGCCTCATGGTAGGCAACGTTCCGCTTCTCATCCTCGCTCATGGAACGAAGCGGCTGTTTAAGTCCCCATTCATACGTCTCCATGGCGGCCCGGAAGTCCTCGTAGTTAGACACCTGAGCTCCCCGCTGGTGAGCAATAACAACCGATTCATTAACAATGTGTTTAATTTGCGCCGGGCTGTAGCCGATCGTGTCGAGTGCCGCCTTTTCCGGCGTCAATGTAGAGTCCCGCTTGACTTTCTTGAGGTAGTATTGGAAGACGTCCACCCGGCCATCATAATCGGGGGTATCGACCCATAGCTTCCTGTCGAAACGGCCCGGTCGGAGCAGCGCTTGGTCAAGTACGTCCGGCAGATTGGTCGCGCCGATCGTCAGAACAGCAGGACGATCGGCCTTCTTCTTCCTCAGCCCGAGCGAGCGAAGCAGCTTGGTAAACCAGTGGTTGTCGATGTTCGGCGGGTCCATCTGCAAGAGCAGCTCGTTGAGGAGCCCGGAGCCGCCCATGCCCATTAGTCCTCCCATCATTCCTCCACCGGCTCCACCTGCTTGCCGGCTCATCCCGATGGCGTCAATCTCATCAATGAAAATGATACAGGCGCCGTATACATTCGCCAGCTTCCTAGCCTTCTTATAAATGCCCATTACCTTTAGATTGCCGACACCGAAGAACATGTTTTGAAAGCTTGGGGCAGAAGCATATGCAAAGGGTACCTGTGCTTCATTAGCAATTACCTGGGCGAGGTAGGACTTACCCGTGCCGGGGGGGCCGCAGAGCAGCAATCCTCGGATAGCCTCCCCTCCCATTTCTTTAAACTCTTTAACGCCCTTAAGCAGGGTCACGATTCGCTCGGCATTTTCAACGATTTCGGGATTCCCCCTGTAATCGTCCCAGGTGGAGCCGGTTTCACCCGGCAAAATCCAATAGGTACGCCCCCGGGCTAGGAACCAAAAAAGTGCAACGAACTGAATGATCATGAACAACATCGCGAAGAGCAGCTGCAGCAAAAGACTGGCAATACTCAATGCAATATTCCAAGCTGTCGGTCCACCTGTCCACAACAGCACGCCGAGAAAGACGATTACCGCCACCCAGAGAAGGAATTTACGCCACTTGATCCACCGATATGCCCTCATGGACTCACTCCCTTTATACTATTCTAATGAATATCACGAATTTAACCTTAGTAAGAATACACTTAAAAGGAGAGGAAAAGCCTTTTGATAATAAAAAAGAAGTTTTTTTTACCTTTGAGGAGATCAAATGAGGAAGCGGAAACTATTTTTTTTAAGCCTTCCTAATTAAAATTACCTTTTCATAATTTTTATTCACGGTTTCACATTTTAGAACTGATTAATAGGAAATCTAACCTATTTTTAATTTTCGTTCGGTCAAACGCGTTAACGAAAAAAGAGAGCCTACGCTCTCCATTTAGTTATGATTCCGCTTATATAATTCCAAATTACAGCTAAACCGCCAATATAGTAAAATATTAATAATATCCAGCCTGTAGGATCAATTGCCATGATGTTCAAAATGAATACTAATGGGAATACATAATATAAAATATCTTTCAAATAATCTAATACCATTTTCGGTGAGAAAGACTTTGTCACCAGTGACTTAAATAGACCAACAATAAAATCAAGCATCATGAGCCCCAAAACAGCCCACATCGTATAAAGAATCCAACCGTCTATGTTGTTCCCCCCCTTTCTTTTCGTACTTTATTTTATGCTGTAGGTGACCATTTTGCTTGTTCTTTTTAATTGAATTTTCATTTTATTTTGACATTTCTATAATAAAAATTAATCTTAAATTCTTCCCCGTACATCGAATACGTTGTCATAAAAACAGAGGGAAGTTCCCCTGACTAAAAAAGGGCAGAAATCTTAAGAAAAGATTTCTACCCTATCCATTATTTATTTCAATTTGAAAAATTTATAAAAGTGATTGAAAAAATAGATGTTATAAACAATTATTTAAATGCATTTTTTTCTTATTAGCTTAATCCATACTCTTTAATCTTATTATAGAGTGTTCCTCTTGATATACCGAGTAAATTTGCTGCTGCACTCTTGTTTCCATATGTTTTACGTAAAGCCTCTTCAATCATCTCTGCCTCTTCAATTTTAGGACCCATTTCCTTATGTGAGGTTTCGTTTCGGCTTTGGTCATCGTCATGATGGACGGAATAAGCGTCAAGAATGTTTTTTGGAAGATGATTGAGTGTAATACTATTTTCATTATTTAGAAGGATAAAGCGTTCTACGATATTTCGGAGCTCACGGACATTTCCCGGCCAATTATAGTTCATTAATGCATTCATTACACTCGAATTAATTTTTGGAATCGGTTTCTTATACTTAGAACTGAATTCTTGCACAAATTGTTGAACGAGTTTAATAATATCCTCTTTTCTTTTATGTAAAGGGGGAATATCAATATTTATTACAGTTAACTGGTAATAAAGGTTTTCGTTAAATTTCCCTTCCTTGACTATTGCTTCTAATGACCTAGAAGTAGAGGCAATAACACGCACCTGTGTTGTAATCAATTCAGTTCCGCCTACACGATAAAATGATTGGTGTTCCAAGAAGTTTAGGAATTTTTCTTGAATTTCGAGTGCCATTTTGTCAATTTCTTCGACAAACAACGTTCCATTAGACGCTTGTTCAATTTTCCCCGCTTGTCCAATCTTCTTATCAGATGTAAAAACTCCTTCATGGTATCCGAATAATTCAGCCTCTAAAAGGCCTGAAGGAATCGTTGAACAATTAATAGATACAAAAGGTCCGGTGTTTTTTGAACCGCCATAATGGATAGCCTGTCCCAGCATCTCTTTTCCTGAACCGGGCTCACCGGTTAATAGAACAGGAATATCAGCATAGGCGACTTTTTGTGCAATTTGTAATGCTTGTTGAATTTCTGAACTTACTCCAATGATAGAAGCAAAAGGTTTTTCATGATGAATAAGTAATGGTAACGATGAGTCAAGTTCTTCATTTAATCGAACAATTCCAGTAATATCGCGTTCAGTTGCGATACCCCCTATAATTTTATTATCTTTTAAAATTGGTGAAGCATTGATCAGTACGTGAGTATCGTTATTAGGGCGATGATAAGCCCCGCGAACGCTGCGACCCTCATTTAAAATACGGTGCAATATAATAGAGTCTGTATGAAAATGCTCTCCAATTTTTTGACCTAGGATATTCTCGCGTTGAATCTTATAGGTTCCCTCAGCTACAGTATTCCAGTAAATAACATGACCTTCTTGATCTACTGCTGTAACTGCATCATTTATCGTTTCTGCTAATGTATAAAAGTAAGCGGAAAGCTTCTTATTTTCCTTATCTAGTTGCTGAATCCATTGATTGGCAGTTATAATCCCGATAATATCTTCTTTTTCTTTATTCTTAATCAAGACTGGCCGAATCCAATCAGTTTTTGATGCAGAGAGTTCTACGATTGTAGAGACAAAAGAAGAATGCCAATTTACCTTTTCAATCCATTTGATTATAGGCAGTGAATCATCATCTAATTGTACCAAGTTGCATTCACTATTTGCGATAATATAGTAGGTTCTCCCTGCAACAACAACAAAATCATATTCTAAAAGTTTGTTTTTTATATGCATTATAGGTGTAAGGGGTTCAACTAAGGTAAAGGAGCTATTAAAATGAATCTGCTCATGTTGCATAAAGTAACCCCCTTCCACACTTTTACTTTATTGTATCATATTCTATACAGTATCATCTAGAGAATTAAACAAATGTGTTTAATAAAAATGAACAGTTTTAATACAATTCAAAAAGTGATCGTTTTCTCCATCATACCTTCAATAATGACTGGCTATTTCCAGCTTTTACTTGGAGAATAGTCCTTTAAGAGCAAAAGCAACATTTTGTGGTCTTTCTGCCAACCTGCGCATAAAATAGCCAAACCAATCATTGCCAAAAGGAATGTAAACACGCATTTTGTACCCTTCTTGAACCAAACTTAGTTGTATGTCTGTTCTAAATCCATATAACATCTGAAATTCAAATTGATCACGTGGTATATTATTTTTTTGCGTAAATTCTTTTACCTTTTTAATAATATGGTGATCATGGGATGCAATCGCCGTGTAGCTTCCGCTCAGCAGATGCTCTTCAATGATTCTTATATAATTTTCATCTACCTTCTCTTTCTCTTGATAAGCGACTTCAGAAGATTCTTTATAAGCTCCTTTGACTAAGCGAAGAGGAATCCCTTTTAACTCTTTCACGTCCTGGTGAGCTCGAAATAAATAGGCCTGAATAACGGTTCCTACATTATCATAGGTTTGGCGTAATTCACTCAGGATATCTAACGTGATTTGACAATGGGCGTGATCTTCCATATCGATTCGGACAAAATTGTTGTGTTTTTTGGCTGTATCAAGAATTCGACACATATTTCTCACGCAAAAATCCCTGTCAATATCCAGCCCCAGTTGGGTCATTTTAACAGATAAATTACTATTTAACCCGGCTTTTGCGATGGCTTCTAACGTTTTTACATTATATTCAGTTGCTTCCGTCGCTTCTTCTCTGCTTGAAACGAATTCCCCTAAATGATCCAGTGTACAAACCAAACCTTTTTTATTTAATTCTTGAACTTTTTTAACGGCACTCTCGATCGTATCTCCTGCCACCACTTGGGAAGCTCCAAATCGAAGGCCCCATTTTTTCGCAGCCTTATTTAACCCTTTACTTTGGGAAGCGAAAAGAAAAACATTTTTTGAAACCTCTGCTAACATTGATTATCCCCTCCTGAATGATATGTTCTTGTTTCTGAATTTTATAATGGGCAACTGAAAAAAGTTGCCCACCTTTTTTTAAAGTGTTTTGCTAGTTGTTTTCGCTTGCATGTGAAGAAGAAGGTAATCGGGGCCTCCTGCCTTCGAGTCCGTTCCTGACATATTAAACCCGCCAAACGGTTGGTACCCGACAATCGCTCCCGTACAACCGCGATTGAAATAAAGATTTCCTACATGGAATTCTTCTTGTGCACGCTCAATATGATCACTATTGTTAGTAAGTAACGCACCGGTTAAGCCATAATCCGTGTTGTTTGCAATTTCCAGCATATGATCAAAATTCCGAGCCTTGCAAACAGCGAGAACCGGTCCAAAGATTTCTTCCTGCATGAGACGTGCTTTTTCATCCACATCAGCAATGATGGTTGGTTGAATAAAGTACCCTTTGGAGTCGTCCCCTTCTCCGCCTGTCATCAATTTGCCTTCTTCTTTACCAATTTCGATATAATTCATGATTTTATTGTAAGACGCCTGGCTGATCACCGGTCCCATATAGGTATTAACATCTTCAGGACAGCCAACCCTTAATGTTTTGGTTAATGCGACTGCCTTTTCTACTACTTCATCATAAACATCTTGGTGGATCACTGCGCGGGAACCGGCCGAACACTTTTGTCCAGAGAATCCAAAAGCAGAGTAAACAATCGAAGAGGCCGCTAAATCCAAATCCGCGTCTTTATCGACGACAACTGTATCTTTTCCGCCCATCTCGGCGATCACACGCTTTAACCAAATTTGACCTGGATGTACTTTCGCTGCCCGTTCATAAATGCGGCAGCCGACTTCACGGGAACCTGTGAAGGAGATGAAGCGAGTTTTCGGATGGTCAACAAGGTAATCACCTATTTCCGCACCTTCTCCCGGAATATAGTTCAGCACACCTTGAGGAAGACCTGCTTCTTCCATGACTTCCACAAACTTTGCTGCCACTACCGGCGTATTATCAGATGGTTTTAGAAGGACAGTGTTTCCCGCCACGATAGCGGCCGTTACCGTTCCTGCCATGATTGCTAACGGGAAGTTAAACGGTGAAATTATGACGCCTACGCCAAGTGGTATGTATGAAAACTTGTTACTTTCCCCCTCCCGGCTTTTTACCGGTACTCCATCCTTTAATTGCACCATCTGACGGGCATAAAATTCAAGAAAGTCAATGGCTTCTGCTGTATCCGCATCAGCTTCTTTCCAAGGTTTCCCCGCTTCTTTGACAAGGTAGCCGGAGAATTCATGTTTGCGGCGGCGAATGATTGCCGCTGCACGGAATAAAATGTTTGCCCGTTCTTCCGGATCTTGCTTTTTCCACGTTTCGAAGGTAGAAAGTGCGACTTGCATCGCTTTTTCAGCTAATTCTTTATTTGCTTTGGAAACCGTACCAATGACTTCTGCCTTATCACTCGGGTTAATCGAGATCGTTTGTTTATCTGTTTTAATGCGGTCGCCTCCAATGATAAGCGGATACTCCCCGCCTATTTGTGACTGGACTAACTTTAATGCTTCTTCAAATGCGTGTTTGTTTTCTTCGATTGTAAAATCGGTAAATGGCTCATGTTGATATGGTTTAATTGTGTTCTTAAATTCTGTGATCATGTGAATCTCTCCCTTTTCACTATAATTCGAAAATTTTCAATATATATAATTTTCGGAGTTGATATAAATATATTATAAATGATTTTTAACACTTTTGTATATTATTTTATTTTATTTACAACAAATTTGTTCAACGAATCTATTAAATGAACAAATTTGCTCATAATGTAAATCAATTTTACAATTTTGAGAAATCGATTTACAGGATAGGTAGACTTTGATCGATCTCTCTTTTAAAGATGTGCATAAAAAAACCTCGAATTCTAAATTCGAGGTTTTTTAAACAATATACAGATATATAATTTTTTACGCCCTTTCGTTGTATTGAAGATTTATTTCTTTCTTTTTCTCTTGTAATAAATTAGTTGATCTTTTATTCCTGATGACAAAGAATGAACCGACAACAAACACAGCAATGAGTAGCGTTAAAAAGAATTGTGAACGCATTGAATCAATAAATGCCATCATGATAAAAAGAGTAATAATAACAAGTATAGTAGCGTATGTCAAATAAGGAAATAACCACATTTTTATTTTCAGTGCTTCAGGTTTTTCTTTTTCATATTTTCTTCTCAGGCGCAGTTGGGAGAAGGCAATCACTAGATAAACAAGAAGCGCTACACCTCCGGAGGCATTGACTAAAAAGAGAAATATTTTATCAGGAGATAGGTAATTAAAACCAACGCTAATATAAGAAATAACAGTACATCCTAAGATAGCATATAATGGTACTCCCTTCTTGCTTACCTTTAAAAATAAACGGGGCGCGTCACCACTTTGGGCCATAGAGAACAACATACGCGAGCTCGTATAAAGACCTGAATTCAAGCAAGAAAGTACGGCTGTCAAAACAATAAAGTTCATGATTTGAGCCGCAGCCGGTATGTTTAAAACATTAAGAACGGAAACAAAGGGATTTTTTAATAGAGTATGAGAATCCCATGGAAGAATAGTAACTAGAACTAAAATGGATCCAAGATAAAAAATGATGATCCGATAAATAACACTGTTTGTCGCAACAGTAATGGCTTTTTCAGGATGTGCGGTTTCTCCAGCTGCGATTGCTACAATTTCGCTTCCCATAAAAGAGAACATAACAACAGCAATCCCTAAAAATATCGAGCTTACTCCATTGGGCATAAATCCTCCTCTATGAAGAAGATTAGTTGTCCCTGGCGAATGTACACCTGGTATAAGGCCGAATATAATGGCCCCTCCAAGAATCAAAAATAAGACAATACTTACAACTTTGATAAGTGAAAACCAATACTCAAACTCACCATATGATTTAACAGAATATAAGTTAGTAAGAGTTAATAAAAAAGTGAGGGCGAGGCTGACAGACCAAGATGGCAGAGAAGGAAACCAGTATTGAATGATGTTTGCACCCCCAATCGCTTCAACAGCAATGACGATTACCCAAAAAAACCAGTATAACCAGCCAATTGTATAGCCAGCCCACGGCCCCAATGCTTCTCGGGCATACGTAGCGAAGGAACCACTGGTAGGATTGACGATTGACATTTCTCCCAGCATCCGCATCACCAAAACCACAAGAAGTCCTGCGAATACATACGAGAAAATGGACGCCGGTCCAGCTACGTTAATAAGAGAGCCACTCCCCACAAATAAACCGGCTCCTATGATTCCTCCCAGAGAAATCATGGTAATATGACGAATTTTCAAGTCTTTCTTTAACTCAGTTGGTTGATGATTCATATCCTACTCCTCCTCTATAAAATACATGCTATCCAGAAATAAATAAAAATCCTCTTATTATTGGAAACGTTTTCATTCATAACTAGAAAATGTAAGTCTATCACGCCCTTTGTCTGATTCGCTTTTTGGATAATCCTAAAAAAACCAATTGAAACGCTATGCTAACCATCAAATATTCTAAAAATTTTACATATATATATAATTCATAATTATATATATACATATTTTATTCATTCTTGTACACGTTTGTCAATTAGATTTAAAAAACTTTAAACATTTAAACAATTCTGTTCATTTTATAATAATGGGTATTATTTTTAAAAGAATCAATTCGATTCTTCACTAAATTGTATTTTGGACATGAAAAATCAAATCTAGCTAATTGAATGAAAATCAATGACTAAAAATAAAAATGCATTGAGGAACTAATCCTCAATGCATTTTTCATACTATGTTATTAAAATGGAACCTTTTTATATTATCTTCTCTTTGTTAACGGGTGGTTTCTTTGCTCTTCCAATGGCAGCTTATTCTCTCAAGCAAGGTAGTATATTAATCGAGAATGGTGAAAATTGTAAATAGAGTCATAGTATAAAATATGGAAATTTTATTCGGCAGTATCTCCAGAAAAATCTGCTTTTTAAAAATTAACGTTAATTAATTTACAATAAATTTACAACTACACTATACAGACTAAATAAAAAACTTATATTATTATGGTATTAAATCAATTCCAAAAGGAGTTGTTTCCATGCTAGAGTGGTTAACTAGACTAGTTATTTTGACACCTCTGTGCACTCTACTATGTCCTTAAACCTTTAAAAGAATATATTTTGGCCATTCAACATCCTTTGGATGTTTTTTTATTTGGCTTTTTTCAGCCTCAACCGCCATTTACAATTAATTGACCAACTGCATAAGCCAGGTTATTTAGAAATTGTACTCGTATTTTTTCGTCATGTAGAAAATGATCATAAGAAATTTCATTCTCTAAAATGGAGTAAATGAACGAAATATCTTCTTCCAATTTTTTCTTTTGATTCTTTGCTAGATAGTCTGATATTTGTCTTTCATAGTATTCGACAGTTCCATACAAAACAGCCACTAATCCTCGTCCCTTCGATCGTCCTAACGTAGTATTTTCCAAAAATCCCTTTATTTACAAAGATACTTTTTACACTTAGTCAAGATGATAATAAAATGTTGAAGTACATATCTCAACAAATTCCAACAATTTTAATAAAAAAGTTAGATTCGTTATGATTGAAATTAATTTTTAATATAAATTAAATAGTCTGGTAAAACTGTAAAGTTTTATCTATGATAAATTGAAATTAGTATTGTTAAAAGGAGATATCCACGATATATAGAGTGAGTTGAGCATATGTTAAATGTTAAAGAAGTTACAGAACAACTGAAGTCGGAGGGCATAACTGATAGTGAAAATACAGTCATACGCTGGATTTTGGAAGGGAAAATAAAGGCGAAGAGGACCAAACATTTAAATATTGACTACCTGATCACCCCTAGTGATTTAGCAGTATTTATACTGGAAAAGAAAATAGAAGAAAAAAGTAAACATTTCGGTGTTGATTTTCTGCAATGGGAAAAAACATTTCATGACAATCAGAAATTAAAAGAGGAAATCGAAGAATTAAAAACTTCGATTCGCATTGAACAAGCAAAAGTCCGTTCATTAAAGAGAATGCTGCAAGCAGAATATGCTCTTGCAGATTCAAATCCCCTAACCTATAACTCTTTATTAGGCTTAGATGCTGCAGCTGATCAAGAATTAATTAAAAAAGAGTTTAAAAAGCTGCTCAAAGCCCTTCATCCTGATCGAGGCGGAGATGAACGACTTTTTAAAGTGTTTTATGAACATTACAAAATGACAAATTGAGATTATGATAGGATTGATACTGTCGAGTTCATTTTATGTACTTACTTAAGAAGCCTAAAGCTTTGGTACTAATTTTTCTACAATTAAATTTAAACCCCTTCCAGTTTGCTGTCGTTATTTGTAAGAAAAAGAAAAATTACTACTATTCCTTAAATAATCTAGGGAGAAATGTAGATAAGTTTTTTACAGTGATGGCAGGAAAAAATCAACTCTTTTTAAAATTATTAAGAAAGACGCTACAGATGTCTACGAAAAAGTTGAAAGGTGGTCATTGGCTTGAGCATGGAATTAACCCTACAACAAATCGTCGAAGGTATACCAAAATCCTTATTAAATGCATCTGATAGAGATTTGGAAGGATTCCAAAAAATCCTCGAAGAAACAATTAGATTACGGGAAGCTCATAGAAATTTGCAGAAAATGGTTAAAAACTTCTCTTCTTCTGCGATTCAACGATCTTAAAAATGGAAATGGGAAGGTGAAATCACCTTCCCTTTATTTTTAAAAGATTAAAAGAACAGCTAAGAGGCTATCACTTTTTTAGTTGAAAAGGTTTTGTATGCAATGAAGCATAAACAACCGGCAAAAGAAAAATAGCTTAAGAGTCTATATAAAATGACACCGCCAAATATGGATATAGCAAATGGTTAACACCAATACGCGACAGGATTTGTCCGCCTAATAATGATGTTAGTGCAAAACCAATTGACCCCCACATTCTTATTCTGCCAAACGAAGTTCCGACTAATTGTGATGTGTTTAACGCTAAGCTGTCCCCTAATGCTCCGACTGGCAACATAAAGGAAAAAAAGATCGCGCACAGTAGTAAGAGTATCCAAAAAGAATTCACTTGAAATAATACAATGCTGCTAATCAATACACCTAGTAACAGATCATCATCACTTTTTTTATCGTTTTGTATTTATCGCTGATGTAACCCCAAAAAGGTTGTGACAACAGCGAAGAGAATGGTCCAACTGCCATTAATCAACCGATTTTTGTACCTGATAGGTCATGTCCCTGAAAATATAATGGTAGAAAAGTAGATATAACTGTTCCAGATGATTGAAAGAAAAAAAGAAAAATACATAAATACATGAATGTCCTTTTATTCAACACATTAATCCCTCTTTAGCAAATAAAATTGTCGACCATTTGTATGATGAAGTTCTTTATAGTTAAACTAATACAATGGACAGAAAAGCACAAATTACTTTTTCAGGTGTATATGAATAAAAAATAGATTAATACAAATAATATATATCGGGTTAAAAGAAGAATATGATAACAATTATCTTTTTAGATGGGATGGTTACATTGGGGCAGCAAATTGATTATCTTCTAGGGCGATTCGGGTACTTCGGAATCATTTTGGCATTAATAGGCGGAATTATTGGACTCCCTATACCTGATGAGGTTCTTCTTACGTATGTTGGGTTTAACGTTTACCTTGGAAAAATGGCGTATATCCCATCTTTAGTCAGTGCCTATACTGGAGCGATAGGGGGCATTTCGCTTAGTTATTTTTTGGGAATCAAATTAGGGTTACCATTTTTAAAGAAATATGGTCCAAAATTGCATATTAATGAAGCAAAAATCAATAGAACTAAAAACTTGTTTAACAAATTAGGACCTTTTTTGCTTATAATCGGTTACTTTATCCCAGGTGTCCGTCATATCACAGCTTATCTAGCCGGGATCAACAATTATTCCTATAAAAAGTTTGCTTTATTCGCCTATATTGGCGCCCTAATATGGAGTTCCACTTTTATTACATTAGGAAATACACTTGGGGATAAATGGAGTAACGTAATATATTATATTGAAAGGTATAGAATGTTTGTTATTCCCTTGGTTGTTCTTATTGTAATTGTTGGTGTTTTTGTTTTTTGGAGAAAAAGAAAGAGTACTTCTGAAACTAATGAGGTTTATGAATGACATTTCAGGTAATTCCATGACTCAATTTTAAGTAAAGCCGAAGATTATTCTTCGGCTTTCTTACTTATTAGTCTTAAGATAGTGTTTACTTTGTCACCCCATACTCAGTAATCTTTATTTTCACATTCGTTTTAATTGGTATCTCACGATAATAACTTTTATATTTATTGATATTAAATGAACGATCTTGACTTTTTATGATATCGCCTAAACCAATTGGGTCTACATTTAGTTCTTGCATTGTAGTGATAATCTTTTTGTAATCTTTCGTGATTTGCTTTTCCATCTCTTTCTCAAGAACCTGTACCATTTTTTGATTATTTATCGTTCCTTTATATTCTCTTATCACACCATCGATTGAGATATCAATGTTAACTTTGGGAACTGATCTTGATGTGTCCACTGTATAATGCCTTTTTGCCCTAACATTCTCAACAACTGCAGATTTATCCCCATTATGGATTGGGAAAATACCTGAATCAAAGTTTTCTACGAGCGTTTTAAATGCAAAGGTTTGCTTAAAAGGAATTTTTCCAACATATTTATCGTCTTTAAATAAGGCAATGCCATCTATTTTTACTTTTTTATTTTTCATCTTTAATAAGGGAAGAAATGGATCCCCGCCTTTTGAGAAATACATATACATCATTTGATGAAGATTCGTCTTAGGAATCGTCCCTTTTTTAATGTGTTTCTCCAATAGACTTGAATAGTAGAGACCAGTGTCTGTTGTGGAAAATTTTTTTTTGATTAAATCTTTTGCATTGCCTTCGACCACAGCAATGAGAACCCGTGAACCTACACTTGGTTCTCGATTGAGATAATCAATAAATTGATAAATTCCATGCTGCGCCAGCTCTTTACTGTACAATGCAACTTCCAACTTTCCACTAAATAAAGGTTTATCGGCCTCGGAATCAAGTTTTGCCCGGTTCTCCCGAATAAGGCTGGAAACGTCTGAAAACGTTTCAGTACTAATAGATTTATCTGGTCTAAATACAGGTATAGAAACCGTCCCCATTACATTATGGCCATCTACATAATCATAGCCTACAGCAGTAACAAGATCGATATCATCAATAATTTTTTCTTCTGAGGCACATCCTGCTAATAAAAGGATGAAACCAATATTGGTAAATCTTACTCGTAGTTTTTTCATTTGTTTTTTTTCACCTTACTGTAAATAAAATGGCTGATAAAGATGAAAGGAATGTAACCAAAAAAGACAAAATATCCTGCGAAAGAAAGTGATTTTTCTAATAGTTGTATTTGGTTGTGGGTTTTAATAAACGGAACAACAAGCAACGTAACGAAAAGCGAAAACAACAAGGCTTTTCGCTGCTTTACTCCAAACACTCGTTTCGCCCCTCTCATAAATGCCCAGAATGCTAATGTAATGTTAGGTAAGATAACTAATGCCCAGGAGCTAATCCCTATATACTCAAATCTTTCAACAAAGGGCATTTCGATAATCTTCCATAAATCTAAAGTTGGCCAAAGTGTTGTTTTCAGCTGCTCCTCACTATAGAATACGATGGATACACTATAAGTGGCGAGATAGAGAAAAATACTAAAAGCAACTCCAACTTGTGCCCATTTTTGTGATTTCTCCGGATTCTTAATAAATGGATAATAGATAAACAAGGTGGAGAATCCTATATAACTAAGTGACATTTGTTTCGCCGACAACATGATTTCATTTATTGAGTGGTGAAAAATCGGTAGTAAATTGTCATAATGAGCAAATTCTAGTGGAAAAAGTAAAGTTAGAATTAAATAAAGCGGGAGCATTACTCCGAAAAAGCAAATTCCTGTTACAATTCTGAATCCACCTTCTACGATATAATAAAACAAAGGAATAAATATAATACATAACGAAAGTAGACTGACTTTCGGAAACATCCATACATGAATAACTTCAAAATATGAGCTTATGACAACTATTGATATTAATAGGAAATACACTAGAAGAAAAATATTAAAAATATTCCCAAGCCACTTCCCAAATATGTTTTTGTTTATCGAAATGATATCTGTCTTTTCCTTGTTTAACACACGATACATCATCCAAATTAAAATATTAATATACAGGCCTGATATTATGATCGAAATCCAAGCGTCATTCCCAGCCCATTTGACGATTTCAGCTTGAAAAGTAAGAACACCAACCCCCATTTGGATTTTATGTATTAAGAAAAAAACAAGATAAGGAGAAATTTTAAATCTTTCCTCAACTGTAGATTGCATCACTTCACACACCAATCACTCATCAACATCTTTTTTTTCCTTTGCTTTTTTAGGATTAAAACGCAGTGAATTTCCCGTTTGCAGTTTTATTGGTCTATTGGGGTTAGCTGAAAACGAAAACCTAAAAAATGCGTCTTTTAAATCTTGCAAACGGGCTGGATAAATCGGTTCTAAAAATGGTCTTCCTAAAGAGGTCAACCTCAGTAAATGAGCAATCATATAACAAAAACAAACAACGACTCCTAACATGCCGTAAAAGTTTGCAAATAAAAGAAATGGAAAACGTAATAAACGGATCGTGTTACCCATTTGATAAACAGGAGTTGTAAAGGAAGCCAGCGCCGCCAAAGCTACAATAATCAGTAACACATTACTTGTTAGACCAGCTTCAACTGACGCCGTTCCGATAACAATCCCTCCCACGATACCAATAGTTTGTCCTACCTTTGTCGGCAGCCTGGCACCCGCTTCTCTTAACAGCTCAATCGTTAATTCAAGAAAAATCGCTTCTAAAATCGGCGGAAGCGGAACCTCACGTCTGGATGTAATGAGCGTTCCCATTAAATCCTTGGGAATTAATTCATAATGATATGTTAACGTCGCAACGTAAATTGGTGTTACAAGGATCGAAAAACTTACGGCAAATAAACGAATGATTCGAAAAGCTGAAGCGATAATTGGGTTTAAAAAATAATCTTCAAAGGCTGCAAAAAATTCAATCAGAGATGTTGGCCCAATTAAAGCATGGGGAGAACCATTTACTAATACCACTACCTTCCCTTCTGAAAGAACGGCAGCAACACGATCCGGTCTTTCCGTATCCACTAACTGTGGGAATAAGGATAAATGATTATCGGAAATCATTTGAGTTATATATGAACTGTCAATGACTTGGTCAAAATCAATATCTTTTACACGTTGAAGAACCGTGTTTACATTTTCTTCATTTGCGATGCCTTCAATAAAAACAACAGATATAGATGTTTTCGATAAACTGCCAATTTCAAATTGTTTTACAGTTAACTCAGGGATGGGTATCCTTTTTCGGATTAAATTTAAATTAATCGACATAGACTCCACGAAGGATTCTTTAGGCCCTACGACAGAAAATTCAACTTCAGGCAGTGAAATGGCACGTGATTGATGGGATTCTGCCTGCACTAATAAACATATTTCATCGAATTCATGTAATTGAATGACGACATTACCTGTATGAATTTTTGAATTAATAATATTAACATCGCTTGTAATAATAATATTTTCAATTGGTAAAACAGATTTTATATTCTCTAAGGTAGTACCTCGAGCCTTATCTAAATGACACATTATGTCCTTATGTAAAACATCAGCATCTACAAGGGACTGATTGTACGAAATCCAATACTCATGCTCTAATATCGGATAACAGTAGTGAATGAAATCATCCGATTTCATCGATTTCTTAATTAATTCAAAAAGATTATTAAATGAAGTTAATTCATTTTGTTCCTGTGATGTACTATCCCTCAGCTTAAATTTAGGTTTTCTGAACATATTTTTGCGTCCTTTTGTAAGTACCTTTTGTAGGATTCATTGTTATTATTTTCTACAAATAAGCTTATTTGTAAACTAATAAAGTGATATTGAAATTTAATTTCTTAAAGAAGCTTTCCCCGGTATTACTCATGGAAAAAATTAGTAAAAAAAAGGCTAGCTCAATAGGTTTTTTTAATCACCATTTGAGTTAGCCTCATTGCATTAATACTTTTAAAAGACTTTAAATAAACAAATCTATCCATTTACAATTGCTTTAGCAGCGACATTACATTTTGAACAGACTCAACTGACCTATCCAATGCCTTTTTTTCTTGATCGCTCAAAGGAATCTCGATTATTTTTTCAATTCCTTCTCCCCCGATTACAGTAGGAACGCCCAAATATAGATTTTTATATCCATATTCTCCTTCCAAGTATGCTATGGCAGGCAAAATTCTCTTTTTGTCTTTTAGTAGGGCTTCAGCCATTTGAACAAGGGAAGCAGCAGGAGCATAATAGGCGCTGCCATTTCCAAGGAGATTGACAATCTCGCCCCCGCCCTTTCGAGTTCGTTCCACTATCACATCTAACCGTTCTTTAGGAATCAGCTTTTCAAGCGGTATGCCTCCTGCATATGAGTATTGAACCAATGGGACCATATCATCACCATGACCACCTAGCACGAATCCAGACACATCTTCAACGGAAACGTTTAATTCTTGGGCAACAAACGTGTTAAAACGTGCAGTATCCAATACCCCCGATTGTCCCAATATACGATGTTTAGGGAAACCAGTAGTCGTAAAACACACATAGGTCATAGCATCCACTGGATTGCTGAGGACAATAATATAACTGTTGGGAGCATATCGCTTAATATTTTCTGATACATCCTTGATAATGCCTGCATTAATACTTACCAAATCATCACGGCTCATTCCTGGTTTTCTAGCTATACCTGCCGTTATGATCACTAAGTCGGCATCTTGAATATCCTTGTAATCCGATGTTCCAATGATGTTCACATCGAATTTTTGCACTGGTCCTGCTTCGAGCAGATCTAAAGCTTTTCCAAGGGTTGGGTTTGTTTGATTCGGAATATCAAGAAGGATGACATCCCCTAATTCTTTCTGTGCCAGCATTAACGCAGTGGTAGCACCGGTAAAACCGGCACCGATGACAGCAATTTTTCTCCTTTTAAAGCCCATAGATATTCTCTCCTATACAGTTTCATTTGCCTCTATTTGGACGTCTCTATTATTAAGCCGGTTGTTTACATGAGCATACGTTCCTAAATGAGGACCTTGGTAAGAACGCCGTGCAAAGGAATAATACAATAAGACAATTAACACTATAATGATTAAAAATGCTTTCCCGGTTGTGTAATGCATTGTATAACTACCAAAAGTCACGTCATTTGGAGCGACGACAAACAAAATATCGAAAAAGACAATCCACAATAGTGCGATGACGTTAACAGGAACACTCCACTTTCCTAAATGCCAAGGTCCGTTATCTTCTTCTGTCCAAACTTTTCGAGAGATTGCACGCAGCTTATAGAAAATTGGTAATAAGTAGGAAGTGTGTAAGCCCATTACGGAAATTGCCGTAACAGCTGCATAAACACCAGGTTGAAGTCCTAACAAAAGCGCCACTACCACTGAAAGATAGATTGCCGGAGCAGGTGTCCGGAATTTCTGTGATACTTTTCCCCATATTTTCGAAATAGGAAGTCCATTATCACGCGAAAAAGCGTAAATCATCCGCGATGTTGAAGTCGCAGATGCGAGACCGCAGAACCACATTGCTACAGAAACCATCCAGGAGAGGAAAGATCCAAATTTGGTTCCCAACCCTTGTTGAACGGCTGTGAGGAACGCATTAGGGGCAGCAGCAACCGCAGTTTGATTTGTGATTGAAACCGTAACCATAGCAAGCATTAAGAATCCAAAAATTCCAGAAACCACTACGGACATATAAACACCCCAAGGAGCTCTTATACGGGGATCGAGGGTCTCCTCACTAATATGTGCGGAAGCATCATACCCCGTAATGGTCCATTGCGCTTGTAGAAGCCCAAACATAAAAGCAACTCCGTATGGGATATGAAGACTATTGGATTGGGTAGAGAAGTTTGTATCAAATAGGTATGAAATAGAATGATGACTAGGTGCAAAGAAAGCTAATGCCGAGACAATTATGGCAACACCGACCATATGATAAATAGCTGAAACATCGTTTAGCTTAGCGACAAGATGAATGCCAAAATGATTAAGTAGTGCATGACTTAACAGGATTCCTGCACAAAGAAGATTTACCTCAGTTGGTGAAGGATTCGACCAAATTAATGCAGCTACAAAACCGGCCAAACCATAGTCGATTCCAGCTAATGTTGCAATTTGTCCTATCGTATTAAGGACAGCAGAAAACCAGCCAGTTGTACGATTACCAAGGATAGATGCCCAATGATAGACACCTCCGGATGTCGGAATCGCAGAAGTTAATTCCGCTAACGATGCAGACATAAACAAACAGAATAAAGTTACCAGCACCCATCCAATTCCGATTATTGCCGGTCCACCATTACTAAAACCTAAACCATAAAGAGTGACCCCTCCGGTAAGAATTGAGATTACAGAAAACGAAACAGCAAAGTTTGAAAAACCACCCATATCGCGTAATAATTCTTGCTTATACCCAAACGCATTTAAATCGTCCCCGGTATTCCCCTTTTTACGAGCTTTCTTGATTCCCTGATTGGCTTTCATAAAGATTCCAAACATAAACAACAAGGTAACGATAATTAATATAATCCCGATTGCCATTCATCCCTGCCCCCTATGGTAAATATTTTGAAAACGCATTCATTTCATCTGAACTGCTTAATCTTTCTCACGATCTCGTTTTTGAGAATATTGAACTCCACTACACTTCAATTTTAACATGTCCTCTAGTAGGTCTGATAGATAGGCTCCCGCTTCAACAGAAGACAGCCCGCCTCTATGAATATTAGAGATAACGGTTCGATCGGCTTCAACGGTTTTTACATTTGGACGATATACCATGTACGCGCTTAGGCTTTCATCTGTAGCTAAACCAGGCCGCTCACCAATAAGTGAAATAACCAGATCGCAATTTAGAATAGAAGCGACATGATCCTGAACCCAGACGCGTGCCCGTTTAACGAATAAAGGTGAACCGACGCGAATATTTTTGAGCTGAAGTCCCTGCATCAATGCCGGTAAAAGGTCGGGCAGATTAGCTTCTATAGCGGAAGAACTTAACCCATCACATACAAGAATCTGAACCTGATTGTCTTTTTCTCCATTCCGCTCAAGCCAGTCAATTGAGGAAGGGCTAAGCCTCCTTCCGGCATCCAGACTCATTAGGTAGGTATTCATATCATCTGCAGCTGTTTTCAAGATTGGTAGATTTAATTGATTTAAAATTTCACCGCTCACATCTTTTCTAACGGCATCCTGTGCAGCAGCATGATCAATCCGAAAGCGGAGATAGCTGGATGTACGCATCCGTGTGCCTGCTCTTCCAATCCCAATTCGAGCAGGAGTAGCTGCTTGTGCCCGTTCTATAGAAACACGGTTGCGAGGATTGATTACACCTATACCTTGATTTTCAGAGAACGTAATGATTTTTTCATCTGAAGGAATGACCGTGTCTCCTTCGGTAAACAAAAACTTCTGATCTTCAATTGCTTTGATCACAAGCGCAGCGATTTTATCTGTAGATAACGATTTCATCCGTTCACCCTCTTAATCGAAGATACTAAGATCACCGGCAATATCTGTGAGTTTGCCGTTTTCCATGATTCCCATTCGTTCCAGCCATTGTTCAAATTCACGCAATGGCCTTAATCCGAATAGTTCACGCAAACTCGCATCGTCATGGAAGCTAGTGTCCTGGTAATTTAACATCACATCATCCCCTCCAGGAACACCCATGTAAAAGTTCGCACCAGCTAATGTGGTAAGCATTCCTGCGATTTCTTGATCGTTTTGATCTGCAAGCATATGATTTGTATAGGTAGGAGCAATTCCCATTGGTAAACCATGCATTTTCCCCATAAATAAATCCTCTAAGTCCGCCCGAATCATTTGCCTGCCATCGTATAACGTTTCAGGACCAATAAATCCTGATACGTTGTTGACCATGAACGGTTTCCAATGCCTGGCGAACCCGTATGTGCGGGCTTCAAGTGTCTGCATATCAACCCTGAGATGCGCATTCAACGAAACCTCGGACCCTTGTCCTGTTTCAAAGTACAAAAGATTCGGTCCAGCTGCGGTTCCATATCGTTTCATTAACTCGTGTCCTTCATCTAATAAGCTTTTTGATACGCCAAACGCCTCATTTCCTTTTTGCGTACCTGCTAAGCTTTGAAACATTAACGCTAGTGGGGCCCCTTGCTTTAAAGCTTCAATTTGAGTTGTAATATGGGCTAAAACACAGTTTTGCGTGGGAATCTTCCATTTTTCCATAAAATCATGTGTCATATGAAGCAGACGCGTTACCGATTCAACCGTATCGACATTCGGATTGATACCAATCACTGCATCCCCCGATCCATACGATAATCCCTCTTTCAAAGAATATAGGATCCCTTCAGGGTTGTCGGTCGGATGGTTTGGCTGACAGCGAAAAGCCAACCTTCCCACCTCACCGATCACAGTATTGCATCGGGCTTGATATCTTATTTTTTGTGCTGCCATAACAAGGTCGATGCTGGACATCAACTTTGCGGCACCTGAAATCATTTCACTCGTCAATCCCTGAGAAATCCTTGATAGTTCATGAAGACCATTCGGCTTTGAGAGAATATACTCACGAAGTTCACCAACCGTCCATTCACAGATTTCCCGATATATGGACTGATTCAGGTCATCGTATATGACACGAGTGACTTCATCTTTTTCATAAGGGATAATAGGATTTTCATAGATTGTTTTTAACTGGATTTCACTCAGAACAACTTTTGCTGCCATTCGTTCCATGGAAGATTCTGCTGAGATTCCGGCCATTATGTCCCCGGATTTTTCCTCACTCGATTTAGCAAGCACTTCATTTAATGAAGAAAATTGAAAATGTCGATTTTTAAGGGTTAAGGACCAATTCATCGATTATTCCTCCCCTTTAGCTTCTGTTATTCCCTCTCCCTCTTGGATTAGAGGATGAACACCTGCATCGTTTTGAACATGTGTTTCAGCTTTTTTATCTGCTATTGACTCTTGGTTCATTTTTTTTTTAAACACGGTACTAACCTCATCATAAGGCCGGGGAATTACGTGGGCTGATATCAACTGCCCAACACGCCGCGCCGCTGCTTTTCCAGCATCAACAGCTGCTTGAACAGCACCAACATCGCCCTCGACGAGGACTGTTACCAATCCCCCATCAATTTTTTCTTGATTCACTAATTGGACGTCTGCGGCCTTTATCATCGCATCGGCTGCTTCGATGGAACCGATTAATCCTCTTGTTTCAATCATGCCTAGCGCTTTTCCCATCCTTATCGCCTACCTTCCACATCAATTGAATCTATAATCCCGATTATCACTGCATCAATCGGCAAATCCTCACTTTTAAAAATAAAACGGGCTGCACTTCCTCTTGTAACCATTACTCGGTCCCCAATCCCAGCACCGATGCGGTCAGCAGCAATTAAAGGAGTTTCCACAGGCACTCCTTGTGGATTTTCTAGCTGTACAAATAAAAATTTAAGTCCAGTCAAGCCATCCTCTTTACGTGTGGCCCAAACATTTCCAGTAACTTTACCGATTTGCATTATATTTGCTCCTCGTGATCGACTCGAAATTGGATTCCTTTTTCTTTTGCGGCATCCCGAGCTAAATTAGTAATAATGGTAGTTGATGCTACCCAAATTTCAGAAGTATTTATTTTCTGGATGTCTCTTTCCGTTAGCAACTTACGATCATAAACATGCTGGGACGGTCGCAAGTATTCTACGAATCCAAACCAAACCCCAAATTCATGCAATTTTTTCTTATACTTAAGTAATTGTGCCTGGTAACGCTTGACTCGTTCGGGTATCGAAGACTGATCCCGCTTTTCCAAGAGCCATTGTAAATCTTTCGCAGGCTCAAAAAAGATTGACTGTCCATGCAGCAAGGCTTTCGCGAGCAGCGAGCTTGAAAGGGTATCCGTTAATCCCATTGCACCTCTGGCAAGTAAATCCTGGTTTACATCCAAAAAAACAAGCTGCTGATAGTCGGATTGCTCTTTGAGGCGGGCATCGTCAGCGTTAAATACCTCTACCCGCCAATGTTCCTTAAACTTCGAGGTGAGATATTCGATTTTTTCTGTCGTTGTTGTAGTTTCGTAGACTAATAAAAGTTTTGGTTTTTCAGTTAACCTGCCAGCAACTTCGAGAATAATTTGTTCTAACAGCTGTTGATCAATTTTCATACTGGTACACTCGGATTAAGAAGAATCGCATTGTCACCTGTCATGGACAATGAAGCATTGGCCTCATCGGTGTCAATGTGCATTTCTAATTGATAACGTGGAGAAACTCGGATGAGAACCCGGTCAAACAGAACCGGACGCTGTCCTTGTATTTTGACTTTTACATATTGGCCATTTTCTACGTTAAATTGCTCGGCATCCTTCGGTGTCATATGAATGTGGTTTTGAGCAATAATCAGTCCTTCCGATAAAAAAACACTCCCTTTTGGACCTACAATCGTTGCTGCAGCTGATCCCTTAATATCGCCAGATTCACGTAAGGGCGGGTTTAATCCTAATTTTACTGAATCGGTTTTACTTATTTCGATCTGTGTTGCCCCCCTAATGGGTCCAAGGATGCGGACTCTTTCGAGACTTCCTTTCGAACTAACTACAGTTACCGTTTCGGTGGCAGCAAATTGACCAGGCTGAGAAAGGTTAGCTTTTTTTGTTAGCTGATAATTTTTTCCAAACAACATCTCGAGATGCTCTTTACTTAAATGGATGTGCCTGGCGGAAACGCCGATCGGAATCGATGGCGTTTCCATTTCCTGTTGTAATTTTCTAAGCACTTTTTCAACAATTGATTGAATAGCATGGGAATTCATCCCTTACCCCTCACTTCCTTACTCTGCTTGAATTTTCGGCAAAATGCTTTCCAATTCGTTATGTGGACGTGGGATGACATGAGTGGATAATAGCTCTCCAATTCGTTCTGCAGCAGCAGCACCGGCGTCGACAGCCGCTTTTACAGCTCCAACATCTCCTCTTACAAGGACTGTTACCAGACCGCCTCCGACATGAACTTTCCCAACTAAGTGTACATTTGCTGCCTTCACCATTGCATCTGCAGCCTCAACGGATGCTACCAACCCTTTTGTTTCGATCATTCCTAATGCTGTAAGTTCTCTTGACATGTTTTATTCCTCCCAATATTTTAATTTTAGAAATATATATTTTTATTTAGCTTTTAAAGCTGAGCTAATACCTTGCTGACCATTTGCGTAATGGTCTGTTGATTTACTGAAGCTCCACTGCCGACCCCGGCAAGAACCTTTTCTACTACCAATTGGATTTGGTCCGGGGAAAAAGAAGTGTTTTCCAATTGTTCAGTCTTTCGTGTCATCGGAACTTCAATGTCTTTTATCCCATATGCGACGCGTTTGATATTCATTAAGTGTTCGGCACTAATGTTATCGCTCGTGATATTTCCGCCAAAGGAACCGCATCCAAGCGTTAATGAAGGCTTTAACGCTGTTGTTCCGCCCACCGCACCGATAGAAGATGGTGTGTTTATCAGTAATCTTGAAACCGGCATTTTGAGTGAAAAGGTACGAATTACTTGTTCATCTTCCGAATGAAGCGCTAATGTATGCCCTCGACCGCCGATTGCCAATAACTGCTCGCAAATTGATAAAGCTTGGCCTGCCCCATCAACTGTATAGAATGGAAACACGGGTGCCAGCTTTTCAATCGAGAGCGATACTTCTTTTCCAACCTTTGTTTCTTCCGCAATCAGAATCCGGGTATCCGCCGGAACAACAATTTCAGCCATTTTTGCAATTACTTGTGCATGCCTGCCGACAATTTTCGAGTTTAATTTTCCCGGCACCGGTGATACAACCTGTTCAAGCTTTCGTTTTTCCTCTTCATTAAGGAAATAAGCGCCATTTTTCTTGAATTCACGGATTACGTTCTCCCGAATGCTTCGATCGACCACCAATGCTTGTTCCGTCGCACAAATCGTTCCATTATCGAAGGTTTTACTATCGACGATACGTTTAACCGCTTTAGTAATATCAGCTGACTTCTCGATATAGCAAGGGACGTTTCCAGGACCTACTCCATACGCAGGTTTACCAGAAGAATATGCGGCCCGGACTAAAGCTCCTCCCCCGGTTGCCAGGATTAAGTTCACATCGCGGTGATGCATTAATTCTTGTGTTGCGGCCATTGTCGGCTTCTTGATCCACCCAATGATTCCCTCAGGTGCACCTGCACGAATAGCGGCTTCCAGACATATTCTTGCGGCTTCCACAGTGCATTTGGCAGCAGATGGATGGGGGCTGAAAACAATCGCATTTCTTGTTTTAAGAGCAATTAAACTTTTAAAAATTGCCGTTGAAGTCGGATTGGTCGTTGGCACAATCCCTGCAATGATTCCGAAAGGACTGGCCACTTCTACGACCTTTTCTTTTTTGTTTTCCCGAATGACTCCAACCGTTTTCAAGTCGCGGATTGAATCATACACACCTATGGAGGCCACTTCGTTTTTAATGGCCTTATGCTCAAAGACTCCCATTCCGGTTTCATCTACAGCCATTTGAGCAAGCTCATCCTTTTTGCTAAAGGCTGCTTTAGCTGCGGCTTGCACGATCCGATCGACAGATTCCTGAGAAAATTCTTCATATTGTTTTTGTGCTTCTTTTGCTTCATTGACTGCATCTCTCATCTCTTGAAGTGAGAGTAAGTCCTGATCGAGCTGCATTTGTGTCGCTCCTTTCTGAGTTAATATGCGATAGGATTCCTGGCGATATCGAGAATGCTTTTTCGAAAAGCATCAGCTGCCGAACGACAGGCGGACTGGGTTCCTGTTACTAGTCCGCCACCAAAGTTAGTTTCAGATGGCGGACCGTAAAAAGCAGCTAATTGAACATCTGCTGCTTTTAACGCTGCATCTAGGCCATACATCGCTTCTAATGGAGGTGCAATTAAGTAAGCTAGAGGGGCACCTTCGTCGATGTTTGCAAGTTTTGATAAATAACTTCCTGTTCTTGCTACGACATGGGCGTACATAGTATGCGTCTCCTCTGGATTAATCGCTTCAAAATAGGCTTCATTTTCGATGACATTTCTTATAGCATCAACACCGCTGATCACCTCATCTGGAGAAGGTCCGGCAATAATACCGATAAACTCTCCTGACAATGGACCCGAGGCATGACTTGCTCCTGCATAAAATGACCTTGCATATACAACCTCTACATCAGCTCTTTTGGTCGCTTCATCTATTGCTGTATAGCCTACGTCATCAATGGTGCAGGTGATGATTGCCAGGCTGCGCTGATGAAACTTTAGTTGAAACTGATCTGCGAGTGCCTGGTCTGCATTCGGGATGATTCGAACGGCTAGTATCTCCGCCTTAACGGGCCGAAACTCCATAGGTTCCATCCTCCTAACTTTCTTTGCTGACCAGCGAGACACCGCTCGCTTGGTACTTTAGAATCTTTTGGACAACACTGCCAAGGTAAGCTCCTGCTTCCACTGGTGGTATCCCGCCAGTATGAATGTTGGAAATAACCATGCGATCCGCTTCAATTGTCCCTTTTCTCGGTTTATAGCATAGATAGGCGCTAAGAGATTCGGAGCTGACGAGTCCGGGACGTTCGCCGATAAACAAAACCACCACTTCAGGCTGTAAAATCTCTCCGACTTCATCCATTGATGCGACCCGTCCCTTCTCTATGTAAAAAGGATTCCCATACTCAATCCCTAAATGGTCAAGAGATTGTAAGAATGATAGATAAGCATCTTCCAAATTTTTTTCAATAGCTTGCGAGCTGAGACCGTCTGAAGCAATTATTTGCACCCTTGGTTTAAGCTGACATTTTTCACGGATCTTGATTTTCGCTTCCTCACTTAACTTTCTTCCTAGGTCAGGCCGGCGGATATATTCCTCTTTATGTTCAACCATTGTACTAACGGAAAAAAGTTTAAGAGCGTCAAGCAGCTTTTCAGGAACCGTTCCATATACGGCATCTACAGCTGCTCCGTGATCCAGCCGAAATCTTAGCCATGTTTCAGTTTTAGGACGAAGACCAGCTCTTCCTACTCCAACTCTTGCTGGTGTTTTGTTTGCCCACTCCTGTAATGCATCTGGATGATTCGGGGAGGTGACACCAATCCGAGTTTGTAGTTCTGGAAGAATTGAATCCTCGTAATTCAAAGGGCTGCATGGAATGGATTCCTTTGAATTCCCTACATGGTCCCATAATTTCACCGGCTTTTCATCATCCAGTGCAGGAACCGAATCTGCCTGCTGTTCCGAACCTGCTACCATAAACTGCGGGGTGGTTGATAAATGGTCCCATAGCTTGACCATTCCGCTGCTTGATGCTGTTGGTTTAGTTATTGTTGCTTTTTCGACCGAAGGCTCCCGAATCTGTTCTAAAATCAGGTTGGTAATTGTCTCAATGAGTTCTTTGTTCATCCTCTCACCTCCTTACTTATGGAACACGGTTAAGTCGCCGGCAAGGGCAGTAAGTTTACCGTTTTGCATTATCCCGACATCTTCAAGCCATTCTTCAAACAGAGGAGCCGGCCTGCGGTTCAGCGTTTGCCGTAATGTTGCAACATCGTGGTAACTCAATGATTGATAATTTAACATACAGTCATCCCCCATCGGAGCAGCAATGATAAAGTTAACTCCAGCGGCGGTCAAAAGCACTCCCAAATCTTCAATATCATTCTGATCTGCCTTAATATGATTGGTATAACAGATATCGACCCCCATTGGGATACCATGCATTTTGCCCATAAAGTGGTCTTCCAGCCCGGCGCGAACCACCTGCTTGCAGTCATATAAATACTCCGGTCCGATAAACCCGACGACCGTATTCAAGATATATGGATCATACCGCCTGGCAAAACCGTAATTTCTGGATTCCATCGTTAATTGATCGATTCCGAAATGCGCTTCAGCAGATAGTTCTGAGCCCTGGCCTGTTTCAAAATACAAACGCTGCGGACCCGCAGATGTTCCCAGCTCACGAATCATCACGTTCGCCTCATCTAATAATGAAGCATTGATGCCGAATGATTTATTGGCAGCCTCGGTTCCAGCAATACTTTGAAAAATCATATCCGCTGGTGCTCCTTGCTCAATCGCCTTCATTTGCGTCGTGACATGTGCGAGCACACAATTTTGTGTTGGGATTTTCCATTCCTGGATGAAATCATGTGTTGCATGGAGCAGGCGTTTCACACTTTCCACAGAGTCATCAACCGGATTAATTCCAATCACCGCATCGCCAATTCCGTATGAGAGTCCCTCTTTTAAAGAGGCTAGCATTCCATTTACACTGTCTGTAGGGTGATTGGGCTGTAGACGGGATGCAAGCGTACCCTTGTGACCGATGGCAATATTGCATTTCGTCACAATCTCCAATTTGTTAGCAGCGTGAATCAAATCCAAATTAGACATGAGCTTTGTAACTGCCGCAATCATTTCACTTGTAAGCCCCCGGCATAACCGTAAAAGGTCTTCTCCAGTCGTAGTGTCATCGAGGATGTATTCCCTTAATTCTGCAATCGTCCAGTTTTGGATCTTACGATACGTTGGTTCATTTATTTGTTCTTCAATGATCCGCGAGACTTCATCTTCCTCTGCTGGTATCAATGGATGATTGCGAATATCACTGACTTTGAGGGAAGCTAATACTTGTTTTGCAGCAATTCTTTCTTGTACTGATTCTGCTGAGATTCCTGCCAGCCGGTCTCCAGACTTTTCTTCATTGGCTTTAGCAAATAGATCTTTCAGATGTTTAAATTGGTATACCTGACCTAACAAACGAGTCTTCATTATCACAATGCCTTTCCCCCTTTCCTACGAATGAAATGCAAGTGTTTTGATTACTACTGGTACTACCTCCGATTTCAGCTTATTGCCGATATCCAAGTAATCACCTTGTTCAACAAGAATCTGATCGATACAGATAACATCCCGCTCAGGCTGTAATGTCTGAAGAGTTTGCCCGAGTACCTTCGCCACGTCATCAGCCAGGACGATCACAATTGGATCATCTGAGTTTGGTTGTAGTCTGTAAGCATCAAGCAACCATTTCCCCAAATGATGGACATCCTTAAAGCGAAGGGATGGGATCTCAGTTATGTAAAGGGCGAAGTTTCTTCCTTCAAGCCCTGGGTCATATACTTGAATCGCTTGCTGGACAGCGTCCCTCACTTTTTGGGCTCCGTCGTTGAGTGTTCCATTCAATCGAAGTTGATAAACCGGCAAATTTTTCAACGGCAGACGAGCAGGATCTACCTGGATAGTAGCACCACTGATATGTGTGGTTTGTGTTCCCGCACCTAGCACCGTTGCCCGGACTGTTTCAGCTGGTGGAATCCATTCCCAGCTTTTCAGTTCAGGATTATCCTGGAGCGCTTTTGCCAGATAGACGCCAATATCAGGATAATTAATAGAGGAGAATTCCTGAGCATATATGCATTCGCTCACCCCGCCTGAAAACATGATTTGATCAATTGGAACATCCCAATCCGGCAGATGTCCAAGTAGCAATACCTCGTCTTCAGCAGTGACATTCCGCTGCAAAACATGAACTAATATCCTCGACATGGCCTGTGTAACAAGTCGTATGCAGTCCGAATCTCGCGGATCGCCAACCGATAAAGCAACTCCTAATTGCTTCAATAATTCACGGACTGGAGGCGAAATATTCTTCACCTTATCTTTATTAAATTCGATTAGTCGTCCACCGATATGAAGGGTGCAGGTTCCCTGCAATTGCCCCCTTTGGAAAACTGCGATATTCGCTGTTCCACCGCCAATATCGATATTGGCGATTGTTTTCCCTGTATCCTTGGAACGCTGGTACGCACCAGAGCCTTTTGCTGCAATAATCCCTTCTAAATCAGGACCAGCAGTTGCGACTAAAAATTCACCCGCTTGGTCGGACAAATGATGAAGCATTTCTTCAGCATTTTCCTTTGTTGCTGTTTCACCTGTTATAATGATTGCACCCGTTTGAATATCCTGCGGACGAACACCTGCTTTTTTGTACTCTTGCTCCACCAACGCGAGAACGGATTCCATATCAATCAACGTCTCACCTCGAAGTGGAGTCCGATAAATCGAACTTTTATAGAGAATTTCTTTTTCGGTAATCTCAATTCGCGGCACATGGGTTGAACCAGCTGTATTCACCAGCGTAAATCGGCTCAAAATCAACTTGGTGGTACTTGTGCCTATATCGATTCCAGCACTTAGAATGTGTTCCTTCCTTTGCAACAGTTTCACCCCCTATAAAAACAAAACGGCGCTTAAACAACGATTGATATAATCGTTATTTAGGCGCCGTTGCCCTATTTTATTCTTTTATTAGTTAGCCGACTGAAGCATTAGAGTCTAATTCTCTGTGGAGAATAATGTAATCAGCCACTGACTTCAGGGTCTTTCCATGGTTCATACTATAGGATCTCAACATTTTAAATGCTTGCTCTTCACTAACCTGATATACTTCCATTAGGATTCCTTTTGCCCGCTGGATCGTTTTCTGGTCTTCTATTTTTTCTTCCATTTTCTTTATATCATTTGTCAAAGCTTTCAAGCGATTTGCTTGTGCCATCGCAATCTCAACCGCAGGAATTAGATCCCTCTCAGAAATGGGTTTTACCAGATAACCGAGAATATGAGCATTCTTTGCTTCTTCTACCAAATCACGCTCACTATATGCTGTCAAAAGGAGGACTGGAATTTGGTAAGCTTGATAGATGATTCGGCCCGCCTTAATGCCATTCATCTTCGGCATTTTGACATCCATAACAATCAAATCAGGTTTATGTAGAGCGGCTAACTCTATCGCAGTATCGCCTGAATTCGCCTCCGCAACAACATCAAAGCCTGCTTCTTTTAACATTTCTTTGATGTCCATGCGTAGAATAGATTCATCTTCCACAACCATAATTCTGGATTTACCCATGTCCAATCATTCCTCTCTGTCCGGGAACGTTACCCAAGCCATTGTCCCTTGCCCGTTTTTTGGCAAATATCCAAATTTCCCATTTAGGTCATAACTCGTGAGATTTTTTACAATCTCAATCCCTAAGTGATTCGTATCGATGTAATCATCCAACCCATTTCCATCATCAAAGACACCTAGTTCAATCATTTGACCATTTCGCTTGAAATGAATCGTTATATTCCCTTTAGAACGCCCAATAAAGGCATGTTTCATACAATTTTGTATCAATTCTGTCACGATTAAGGCTAATGACACTGCTTGTGCAGAGTTTAACTCGATATCCTCTTCCGTATGTATATCAATCGAAACTGAACAATCCGGTTGGTAGGGAAAGAAAACCTGCCCAGTCGTAATTTTCTTGATAATATTGACCATGTTTACCTTTTCGATCCCGCTGTTAGAAAGCACATCATGTACGGCAGCAATACTCGCTATTCGATTGAGGCTTTCTTGATATAATTGTTTCGTTTCCTCCGGCACACCCCGTCTCATCTGCATCCGAAGCAGACTAGCTACCGTTTGCAGATTGTTTTTGACCCGGTGGTGAATCTCCTTAATTACGACCTGATTTACCATTAGCTGACGCTCCTTATCCCTTAAATCTGTTATATCACGGATATAGAGCAGCATACGTTTGGAATCCGCCTTCTTATCGAGTAAACAGATTGACCTAAGAATAAAAACCTTATCCATACTTCTCACTTCACGTTGAGCGATCCCTCGATGGGAAAAATCTGTTTCGTCTACGAACGGCAGGACCTGCAGAATGTCTCGATTCGTTAAATTTTGGGTTTGATTCAGGCTGTGTTCTCTTATTAGTCCAATTGCAAAGTTATTGGCATACTGGATTGCACCGTCTTCCCCTAAAAGAATTAAAGCTTCTTCAAGATAATCAGGTATCATTTGGTCTTTTAGAACGATATCCCATGTTCGCCCAAATTCTGCGGTTGTTTCAGACAAGATGGCAAGCTCCTGTTCCTGCTCCACTTGGGGGGTAATGTCTGTTTCCAAAATCAATAGTCCAATCGTAAGCCCTTCTTGATTTTGAATTGGAGTTACATTCTGACAAACATGTGACCCTTCGTGCGTTAAAGCCCGGTTCATCATAACAGGTCTACCTGTTCGATAGGCTTTGAAAACAGCAGGTTCATAGGATGCTAGGATCTTCTTCTCCACCACCCGATATCTGTATAGCGACGGAGCCGTAGATGGTACTGCCTCCGCTATAACTACAGCTGTTTGAGGATCTTCTGTTACACAGTCAATAAAAACATTCCCTTGGGCGAGATCTGCAATCATCTGCAGCGACTTGCTTTTCTCCACTAAAATCTCAATATCTTTCACAGTTAATGAAGTATGCAGCTTGCAAAGTCTGTTAATCTGTTGTTTAACATCGGTCATTTTTGGTGCCCCTTTAGATAAAAAAAGCACCAATCTACATAGACCATCTATGTGGATAGGCGCCTTTGCCTATATTCCTATTAATTTGTTAAAACAATTATATAAAAAAATCTATTATTTGAAAAGGCTCTCATGATAAAAAAGTTTTGAATTTTTTTTCAATTCTAAAAATTCCTTCATCTCGTTATAAGTCGAACAGGTTACCAATTCCCTTAACTCTTCAATACCATCGTTTTTAATAGATGATGTGACAACGATAGGCCCCTGAACGATTGCCCTCTTTAATTGAGAGATGGCATGTCCAATATCTGCATGGTCAGCATCCGCTTTGGTGACCACTCCAATTGTCAACTTTGGCATTCCCGAAGAAAAGCTGGGAGGAAACGTAATTTTTCGATTTGTGGCGTCTTGAATAAACAAGACATGCGTTACCTCTAATACTGTAGCCATGATTGATTTATAGAAGTAGGGATTTTCTACGTATTCACCTGGTGTATCGACAATCCAATCATAATAATGAAGAGATTGTGTTTTCACGGCCTCAACATTGCGCCCTAATAATGCATTTGTCAACGTCGACTTCCCTGCTCCAATTGATCCAATGAGCATCGCCCGATTCGATGTGGTAAACATTAAGATACTCCTTCCTAAGATTTTGTAATAGCAGCAGGGGTATAGCCAAGATTTTCAGATAAAAAGGTATTAATCCTTTGCATTGCCATATCCACTTCAGATACGCTGCCTACTAAAACTAGGCTTCCAGTAAATCGATCAAGGAATCCAAGCGAAACATTGGCAGCCTTGGTTGCTAAATCACCAGCTATAATGACGGTTTCACTTGGGGTCAACGTTAATATCCCGATAGACCCCGACCTTTGTATCCCTAACTTATCAAATAACTCTTCATCTGGATTGGCAATCAAATGGCTTAGGGTAACTTGTTTTCCAGGGACAAATTCTTGAATAAATCGCTTTTTTTCATCAGCCATGTACAATACCTCCTAAAAAATAAAGCCCACTTCCAAAAGGAAATGGGCTTCGCTGCCTAGATTATTTTTGTAATTATTATATCATAGGTATTTCGAATTTGCTTAATTTTTAAAATATTTTTTATTACATTTAGCTGAAAACATTTTTAGAATTTATTTCTTAACATGCCATAAATCTGATTATTCACTACTCCAAGTGATTTCACCCCGTTTTGGACATTGGAAAGCAACACGACGAATTCATTTCCGTTTTTGCTGAAGCTATTGAGCGCGTTCCAACCTGGAAGGACGCCGTGATCAGAATAGCTTCCAGGATCCCGATATAAACCAAGACCATAATTATGCTTAAATGGCGTGAAAAACTGCTTTAAGCTTTCCTGAGTTAATAATTTTCCAGAATACAACGCTTTATCGAATAAATACATATCATATGGAGTTGTATAGATATCACCGCAGCCAAATAACTCGGACATATCGGGAAGTGCGGGTGAAATCATTTCATTTTCTTTTTGCTTGTATCCTTTTGAGGGAAACGGTTGGTCGTAATATGAATCTCCAAACCCTGTATGTTTCATGCCTGCTTTCGTAAAAATATGTCCATTTACATAGCTTTCGAGCGGTTCTTTCGTTATTTTTTCAACGATGTAAGCAAGGATGGAATAGTTAGAATCACTATAATACCAGTTTGTTCCGGGTTGAAATTTTAATTTCCCTTTTTCAATCTTCTTTATTAAATCTTCGTGGGAAATTTTCTGTACTGTTTCCGAATGTTCAGGTATTCCCGAAGTGTGCGTTAATAAATGATAAAGCTTGATTTGATTCCCATTTGGAAAATCAGGAATATATTCGGATAAAAAATCATTGATATTCAGCTTCCCTTGTTCTTGCAGCTGCATGATAGCTGTAGAAATAAACACTTTTGTAATCGACCCAATATAAAAAACTGTTTCCGAATTATTCGGAAGTTTGTTTTCAAAGTCAGCTAACCCATATCCCTTATTTAGAACAACCTTATTATCCTTTACAACCAGCGCGGTACCGTTAAAGTTTAAACTCTTTAAATATTCGTCAACTGCTGAGTCGTTATTCACATCTACTACCTTGGGAACCACAGCCTTATCCCGTGGCGGATCTTTTTTCAAAACGCGATGGACAATTTTGTTGATCTTAGCAGTTTTAGGAGCCTGTAAAAAATGGTGGGTAATATTCGTAATAAAAGTGATCATTGCAGCAGAAATAAATAAAAGTAAAAATCGCTTTATAGAACGTTTTAACTTCCTTTTCGGCCACACTTTCGATCGCGTATTCAATTCATCTGGTCGGAACTCCGCCATATTCATCACCTTTCCATTACATTCACATTATTAAATCCAAAAACCATACCTACTTGATTCGTGATGAATCGAAAAAATTCCTCCATAAATTAGGTGCCTGTCACCGTTCGTGGACATTTTTCGGACTTTGTCCTCTCCAAGTGGACACTCTCAACATTCACGATTATCGGCATATTTTCCATGAAATAAATATATAACAACATTTATCGTTTATAAATAAATATTTTTTGAATATCATTGAAAAAATATTGTTTAAAATAAAAAACAACCAAATTAAAGACAAATAAAAGAGCCCGATCAGCTTTCTAAAACCAGCTAATCGGGCTTCATCTTGCATTACATTCAGAGTTCTTTATTTTTGACCTTGAAGAGCCAATTGGAGCCCTAGTCCAATATAGATGGATCCTACTACCTTTCCTTGCCAACGGGAGAGTTTGCCGGTCTTTGGTTTGAATCGATTTCCTATTGAGCTTACTATAAACGCAAGTAAGGTTGTATATAAAATACTCATTAACACGAACGTGAGGCCAAGGGTCAAGAGCTGAAATACTACGGGAGTCCCGCCGTTGTGGACAAATTGCGGTAAAAACGCCAAGAAAAACAGAGCCGTTTTCGGATTAAGCAATTCAATTAATAATGCCTGGCGAAATGACACAGCAGGTTTTGCATTACTCTCAACAGGTTTATCTTGTTTTTTCGATTTTTCCAGGAGGGATTTAATGCCTAAAAAAATTAAATAGGCAGCTCCTAAATATTTAACAATTTCAAAAGCGAGTGCTGATGTCATTAAAATAGCTGAAAGTCCAAGGACAGCTGCCACAGTATGGATTAAGTCACCAACGGCAATTCCAACGCCCGTAATAATCCCACCTTTCCTTCCCCCTCTTACCGTTTGAGATATTGTTAATAATACAGCCGGTCCCGGGATTAGAAATAACACCAATACCACCAATATAAATGCCGCCATTTTCTTCTCTCCTATTTACCTTTTATTTTTGTAGTTCCATGAACATTTCTTTAAGCTATTTTATCATACTATTACAAATATTCCCTCTGAAAATCCCACTATAAAGATTTTGTCTTTTGAGTTATATACCGTGGTATGAATTTATTTATATAGAAATAGTTACACTATATAAAAAATGGAGCGTATCTGGATGGAGAAAAAAATAGCAATATTAACCGATATTCATGGGAATCATTCTGCATTAAAAACAGTTTTGGAGCAAATCGATAAAGCCAAGGAAGTAGAACACATCTATTGCTTAGGTGATTTAGTAGGAATTGGCTATGAAACAAATGAGGTACTTGAGCTGCTGTTTTCCCATGACAATATTTCTTTCGTTTTGGGGAACCACGATGAAGCAATCCTGGATATTATCGCAGGCCGCCAACCATACAGCAAGGGGAAGGAAAAAGCGCATCATGAGTGGATCGCATCACATTTAAACCCAAAATTTATCTCTTACCTATCTGAAATTCCAACAACATTGAATGCCAAATACAACGGAAAAGAATTACATTTTACACACTATCATTTAAACGGACAAAATGAATTTTATTCAGTTGATAAAGAACCAACAGAGATGAAACTTGACGAGTTATACCGAACATCAACCGCTGATATTGTTTGTTTTGGTCATCATCATGTCATTCATCATTTTAAAACAAAGGAACGACTTTATCTAAATCCGGGCTCTTTAGGCTGTAACCTCAAGCCTCTGGCACCATTTGCGATTTTGAGCATTGGTGAGTGTGGAGAAATAAATGTATCTTTCCTGGAAATACCATATGATAATAAAGAGTTTTTACTGGGGTACAAAACACTTAATGTACCTGATTCTGATTATATTTTGAAAATTTTTCATGGGAATCAGCATTTAAAATATCTGTAAAATTAATAAAAGCCCTTCTCTATTGAGACGGGCTTATTCATTATTTTAGAATTTGTACTTTAACTGTTTTTCTTCCCCAATTAAGCGCTTCCTTTTGTGTAGGAACGAATACATCTATTTTATTCCCCTTCATGGCGCCGCCTGTATCAGCCGCAATCGCATAACCATAGCCTTCTACATAAACCTTTGAGCCTAATGGAATCACTTTAGGATCAACAGAGATTACTTTTTGATTTGGATTTTTCTTTAGGTTGATACCGGTTGCTGTTATACCGGAACATCTTGTGCAATTCATGGTATAAGCAGAGGCACTTACCGTGATTTCCTTAACAACACTAGAATTTTTAGAAACTGCTGCAGTCGCCGGTTTAGAGATAGATAAAGATTGCTTCGGATGAATGTTATCAGATTTAAGATTATTCCATTGTTTTAATTGAGTTACTGTTATATGGTATGTTTTCGCGATTCGTGACAGTGTATCACCACTTTTAACCGTATATGTATTGGATGCTGCAAACACTCCACTGGAACTACCAAATAGCAAGGCAGCGGCTGTACCAAAAGTTATCAGTAATTTCTTCAAAATACAAAACTCCCCTCTATCGATATATTTAAAATACCACAGAAATATTACAGGAGTATTTCAAGAGATTACTAGTTTCGTTACAAATTGTCGGATAATTGTTTTTGTTGGATTAATTTAGGTTAAATCGCAAATATTGTTATTTTTTGGAACAAGAAAAATGCATAAAGGTCATTTAAAAAAATGAGGGCTAGTCCGATGTTGACTCGGACCAACCCTTTATTGGTGTTATCCTCTACGGGACTGTTATTTTTCCAAAATGTCCTTTATCTTCTTAAGGTCTTTATTGTTTGCTTTTTTCATCATAGAGGAAATAAACGGAGTAAATAGCTTTGAAAAACCTGTCGGGTTACCCTTATTACGTAAGGTCATTCTCGTATTATATTCGTCAATGGCTTTCCAAGTATAGGTGGTCTCCATTGGAAACGGTCCATCTGCTGTTCTCATTACCATTTTTTGACCCGGAATAAATTCGACAATTTTGTATACATACGCAAGTTCTCTTCCCAAAAATTTTGCTTTAAATGCGATTCGTAAACCAACGGTCAACGGTTTATCAGTTTTCCACTCAGCTGAATTAATATTTACATACCATTTAGGAGCATTGTCAGGGTTTGCTGCATAGGTAGAAACCTTGTCAACCGGACACTTAATTTTTATTTCCGTAAAAACGTCAACCATATCATATCCTCCGAATTTTTCAGCAGATTTCAGTTTTCCTGTAGATAAATTAATGGGAGTATACCATAAATTATTACCATTTTAACCTTTTTCTATAATAATGGAGAATTTATCTGACGTAAACAAAAGGGGCCTGACTCCCAAAGCGTTAATGGGAGTCAAGACCCTTTTTTCAATAAAAAAAAGACTCTGAGTAAGAGTCTTTTTTATTAACGTAGGTTATTATTAAGCTTTACGAACGTTAGTAGCTTGGGGTCCGCGTTGACCTTGTTCTACTTCAAAAGTAACTGCTTGACCTTCGTCTAAAGATTTGAAGCCTTCGCTTTGGATAGCTGAGAAATGTACGAATACGTCGTCTCCAGCTTCGCGTTCGATGAATCCAAAACCTTTTTCTGCATTAAACCATTTTACTTTACCTTGTTCCATTTGTGTTTCCTCCTGTTGTGTGCTGTGCACACATTGTGTTACTATCCTTGCTCAAATCTTCAAGACAAAAAGCAGAATCACTTTTAACATCCTTACCGAACAAACAAAAATAATTCTCCTTTAATATAACAGAATAAATTTGGAAAAGCAAGCGACCGGAAAATATCTATTTAAATGCTATTATTCTTTTGGAGTAAAATAGTTCCTACTTTTTACCGCCGGCCAATTCCATTAGCTCTTTCAATTCATTTGTAAAGCCTTTTACCGCTCGATTTTCTACAACGGTGACAGGAAGCCCCAAATAGCCGAACTTCTCCACTTCCTTTCGATAATTTTCGTTCGTCGAAACATCCCTGACTTCAAATGGAATCCCCTCTTCAGTCAATACTTTTTTTACTAACGTGCATTCTATGCAATCGTTTGTCGTATAAACAATAATTTGTTTGATCATTAGTGATTTCTCCTCTTTCATATTTCTTTCATTTTAATCAAGATTATTCTTCTATTCTACATGAAAGAAGCGGATAGAATGCGAATTAACCTATTGGTAGAGAAAATTCCAAAAGAAACTCGACAGGATTGTATTACAACCTGATTCAATGGTATGCTTTAGATCCAATATCTGTTCGAAAATGAGCACCATTAAAAGAGATCTTTTCTACAGCAAGGTAAGCTAAATCCCTTGCTTCTTTCAGATTGTCACCGATAGCGGTAATTCCTAGAACACGGCCGCCATTTGTAATGGTATTTCCATCCTTTTCCGTAGTACCGGCCTGGAATACAAAAGTCGGATATTTGACTTCGTCCAACCCTTGAATTACTTTGCCAGTTTCGTATGGACCCGGATATCCAGCGGAAGACATTATCACGCAAACTGCAGACTTATCTTTCCATTTCACCTCTAGTTTTTTTAATTCTCCTGAAAGACTTGCCATCAATATATCAAGCAAATCCGTTTCTAAAAGGGGCAGCACTACTTGTGTTTCCGGATCGCCAAAGCGGGCATTATATTCAATCACCTTTGGACCGTCCTTCGTCAGCATCAAGCCTGTATAGAGAATCCCCTCAAAAGGACAACCTTCTATTACCATGGCCTCAGCCGTTGGTTCGACTATTTCCTTCATAATCCTTTCGACCATAGAAGAATTAATTTGCGGCAAAGGTGCATAGGTTCCCATTCCTCCTGTGTTTGGCCCTAGGTCGCCATTAAACACGGGCTTATGGTCTTGTGCAGGAATCATTGGCTTCACAGTCGACCCCATCACAAAAGAGAGCAGAGTCATCTCTTCTCCTTCCAAATATTCCTCGACAACTACTCTTGACCCTGCCGAACCAAACTTGACTTCCATCAGCATATTTTTAAGAGCCTCTTCAGCTTCCGTTTCGGTTTTTGCGATAACCACACCTTTACCTGCAGCTAACCCATCTGCTTTTATAACAATGGGTGCTCCATTCAAACGAACATAGGCTAGCGCTTCCTCAAAGTTGGTAAACGTAGCATATTTCGCTGTGGGAATGTGATACTTTATCATTAATTCTTTGGCGAACGCTTTACTTCCCTCAATCATGGCCGCTTCCTTTGAAGGTCCAAATATCTGTAATCCCTGCTGTTTAAAATAATTGACAATGCCCTTCGAGAGAGGCTCTTCTGGCCCCACAAAAGTAAGATCAATTTGCTCTTTTTTGGCAAAATCGGCTAATTTCTCGATTTCTGTTACAGAAATCGATACGCATTCCGCTACTTCAGCGATCCCAGGATTGCCAGGTGCACAATATAGATGATTGATTTTCGGACTTTGAGCTAATTTCCAAACAATTGCATGCTCGCGGCCGCCTCCCCCTACGACTAAAACCTTCATTTTGCTGCCTCCTTATTCGCAAGACTTTGTATCACTTCCGGCAATAATCTGTGTTCCTGCTCTTGGATCTTTTTTATTAATGTGTCTCTTGTCTCACCTGATACAATTTCAACAGTCTGCTGGGCAATGATTGGACCTGTATCCATCCCTTCATCCACAAAATGTACCGTAACACCGGTTACCTTTACACCATAATCGAGCGCTTGTCCAATCGCATCTTTTCCTTTAAAAGCTGGCAGCAAAGATGGATGTACATTGATGATTTTTCCATCATACGCATGTAGCAACACCTGCCCTAGCAGTCTCATATATCCAGCTAACACGATAAAATCTACTTGTTTTTGTGATAATTTTTCAAGAATCAATTCTTCATAGGCTTGTTTGTTTGAAAAATCTTTTACCCTAAAAGTAAACACCGGGATGGAAACATCCTTTGCTTTTTGTACTGCAAGGGCTTCAGGATTGTCACTGACGAGTATAACTATTTCTACATCTGTGATTTGTTTTGATTTGATGGATTCCAGAATCGCTGCAAAATTACTACCTGTTCCAGAAGCAAAAACGGCAATTTTCATGCTTACTCCTTCTTGATCACGACGTCATTGTTGCCTTTTTGAACCGTTCCGATCACGTATGAATCTTCCTCTAACGATTGAAGGTGCTCTATAATAGCCCTGGAATTAGCGGAATCAGCAATTATAATCATACCAATTCCCATATTAAATGTACGAAACATATCATAATCTGAGATTTTTCCTACTTGTTGGATAAATGAAAAAATCTTATGTTTTTTCCATGATTCATCGTTAATTTCAGCCTGTAAGCCTTTCGGAAGAATACGTGGAATGTTATCGTAAAAGCCACCACCTGTCACATGTACCAACCCATAGACAGGAAATTGCTTCAATACAGAAAGAATTGATTTAACATAAATTTTTGTTGGCTCCAATAACACTGCACCCAGTTCAGCACCCAATTCATCCACATATTCACGTAATGAAAGTCCAGTATCCTCCAATAGAACTTTACGCACAAGTGAAAACCCGTTGCTATGTACCCCACTCGAAGCTAGACCAATCAGTACATGACCTTCTTTTACTTTCGTTCCATCAATAAGGTGTTTTTGATCCACCATGCCTACTGTAAATCCAGCGATATCATATTCTTCATCCTGATACATACTAGGCATCTCAGCGGTTTCACCGCCAATTAGTGCACATCCTGCCTGTAGACAGCCATCAGCAATTCCTTTTACAATGGCTTCAATTTTCTCTGGTATAATCTTACCGCAGGCAAGATAATCTAGAAAAAAAAGCGGCTCTGCCCCTTGGACAATTACATCATTAACACACATAGCAACTGCATCGATTCCAATGGTATCGTGTTTGTCCATTGCAAAGGCAATTTTCAATTTGGTTCCAACACCATCTGTACCCGACACAAAAACGGGTTCCTCCATCTCCGTTAAATTTGGTTTGAAAAGTGCCCCAAACCCACCTAATCCGGTTAATACCTCCGGACGGAAGGTTTTTTTTACATGTTTTTTCATTCGTTCAACAGCTTCATTTCCCGCATCTATATCGACTCCAGCTTGACGGTACGCATCGCTCATTAGTTTCCACTCCTTTACTGTAAATTTGCAGTGATTTCCTTCATGTTTAACTTTTCATATACTTTCGAACGCATAATGTCTGGAATGGCCTTCCGCCAAGCTGTTTCCAATGCGGAAACCGGTTGAGAAATCACGGTTTTTCCATTATGTTCAATAGACAGTTCTTTACTTTTAACATGGCCAATTTCCTTTATTGGGACCTGAAGTTGGTTCGCATATTCCTTTACCTTCACTAAGTGTTCTGAGGACACAGAAAGAATAATTCGTGATTGGGATTCACTAAATAGATTAAAGTCCGTTCTTAGTTCTTCAGTAAGATGGATTTCCGCTCCCAGATTTCCACCTATACAGCATTCAGCTATAGCAACAGCTAAACCACCTTCTGCAGTATCATGGGCTGACTGTACCAATCCCTCTTGAATCACTTTTAGCGTAAAAGCCTGGACATTTCGTTCTAAATCAAGACTTAACTGTGGTGGACGGCCTTCAATTCTACCTGTCATTAATTTTTGATATTCAGAACCGCCGATTTCTGCTTTGGTTTCACCAATCAAAAAGATTGAATCTCCTTCTTTTTTAAAGTCTTGAGTTGTGATATGTTCGACATCTTTTATTAACCCGACCATTCCAATTGTTGGAGTTGGAAAAATGGCTTCCCCTTTTGTTTCGTTATACAGACTGACATTTCCACCAATAACAGGAGTATTCAGCTGACGGCATGCTTCGCTAATCCCCTCTGCCGCTTTTTCAAACTGCCAGAAGATTTCAGGTTTTTCCGGGCTCCCAAAGTTTAAATTATCAGTTATTGCAAGTGGCTCCGCACCAGAACAAACAACGTTACGTGCCGCTTCAGATACAGCAATGGCTCCACCCATGAACGGGTCAAGATAGACATATCTTCCGTTGCAATCCGTCGTCATCGCCAATGCCTTTCGTGTACCCCGGATGGCAACAACAGCAGCATCCGATCCTGGTATGACCGCAGTATTCGTTCGAACCATATAGTCGTACTGCTGATAAACCCATTCTTTGCTTGCAATCGTTGGTGATGCTAACAGTTGCTGCAAAATGGAATTATAATCCTTTGGCTCTTCAATGGCTGAAGCAGTATCCAATGATGAATATTGTTCATAATATGGAGCTTCTTTAGATGGCTTACAATACACAGGCGCATCTTCTGCCAGCTTATCTGCAGGGATTTCAGCTACTACTTCGCCTTTATGAAGTAGGCGAAGTTGGTTATCATTTGTAACCCGTCCAATAACAGCCGAATGGAGTCCCCATTTGTCAAAAATCCTTTTTACTTCTTCTTCTTTTCCTTTTTTCGCTACCACCAGCATTCGTTCTTGTGATTCCGAAAGCATCATTTCGTAGGCACTCATCCCTTTTTCTCGTTGCGGAACAAGGTCAAGATCCAATTCAACGCCATTTCCTGCTTTACTTGCCATTTCAGAGCTGGAGCTAGTTAATCCTGCTGCCCCCATATCTTGAATCCCAACAACATGACCAGAGGCAATTAATTCAAGGGTCGCTTCGAGTAACAATTTTTCCATAAACGGATCGCCTACTTGTACAGCTGGTCGTTTAGCCTCCGAGTTTTCACTCAACTCTTCTGAAGCGAATGTCGCACCATGAATACCGTCTCTTCCTGTGGCAGCACCGACATATATGACAGGATTATCAATCCCTTTTGCTAAGCCTTTTTGAATTTCATCGTGATTGATTAAACCGACACACATCGCATTCACAAGGGGATTTCCTTCATAGGAAGAATCAAAATAAATCTCTCCTCCGACAGTTGGAATCCCCATACAATTTCCATATCCAGCGATTCCCGCAACCACATTTTCAAAAATATATTTGGTTTTTGGGTTATCTAATTCTCCAAAACGCAGTGAGTTCAATAGGGCAATTGGTCGGGCACCCATGGAGAAGACATCACGAATAATTCCTCCAACACCCGTAGCCGCACCTTGATAAGGCTCAATCGCAGATGGATGATTGTGACTTTCAATTTTAAAAACAACCGCTTGATTATCCCCGATATCCACAATACCTGCCCCTTCTCCCGGTCCTTGCAGAACGCGGGAACCAGAGGTAGGAAAGCGCTTGAGGACTACCTTCGAATTTTTATAACTGCAATGCTCAGACCACATCACACTAAAAATACCAGTTTCCGTATAATTAGGTTTTCGCCCAAGTATTTCAATTACCTTTTCAAATTCTTCATCCGTCAATCCCATTTCCCGGTATACCTTCTGGTCGACGATTTGTTGAGGAGTCGGTTCTTTATACTGTTCCATTTTGTTCCCTCCAGAAACGTATAATAGATGAAAACATCCGTTTCCCATCATCTGTTCCAAGCCATTTATGTACAGCGCGTTCAGGATGGGGCATTAATCCTAAAACATTTCCTCTCTCATTGATAACCCCTGCAATCTCAGAAATCGAACCATTTGGATTCGTTCCTTTATACCTGAAAACAATCTGATTGTTCTTTTCTAATTGATTTAATGTCTCTGGATCACAATAATAGTTTCCGTCGCCATGGGCGATAGGAATACGAATTGTTTCGCCTTCCTGATAGTCTAATGTAAACGGTGTTAGGTTATTTTCTACTTTTAAATCAACCGTTTCACAATGGAACTTTAAGCGTTGATTTCTTCTTAATGCACCTGGCAAAAGATTAGCTTCGGTCAATATTTGAAATCCATTGCAAACCCCAAGAATCAATTTTCCCGCTTCTGATGCTAGTTTGACTTCCTCCATAACGGGAGACAAACTTGCTACAGCACCTGGCCGCAAATAATCTCCATAGGAAAAACCGCCAGGTACAAGAATAGCATCATATTTTGATAAATCTGATTCTAGGTGCCATACATACTCGACAGGCTGTTCAATTGTATCTAACACAGCTTTATACATATCTACATCGCAGTTTGAACCAGGAAATACTAGAACAGCAACGTTCAATTTATTTCTCTCCCTTCCTTCAATACTTGTTTAGGTCAAACCTATAGTCCTCAATTACGGTGTTGGCTAACAGTTTCTCACACATGTCCTTCACTCGTTCTTCTGCATTTTTTTGATCATTACTATTTATTTCAAGCTCCATGTATTTACCGATTCGAACTTCTCCCACCTCGTCATACCCAAGTGAATGTAACGACTCGTGCACAGCATTCCCTTGAGGATCTAAAACACTTTCTCTTAAGGTTACATATACTATTGCTTTAAACATCTACTCTACCCCCAATTCTACGTAAAATTTCATGATAGGCTTCTTCCACGTTTCCTAAATCTCGTCTAAACCGATCTTTATCTAATTTTTCCTTTGTACGTAAATCCCAGAAACGACAAGTATCAGGGGAAATTTCATCAGCTAAAATAATATCGCCCGCTGGTGTTTTACCGAACTCCAATTTAAAATCAACTAAAATGATCCCTTTTCTCAAAAGAAAATCCTTTAGGATTTCATTGATTGTTAGAGCTTGCTTACGGATGTAAACTAAATCTGATTCGGTTGCAAGCCCAAGTATTTCAATGTGATCATTATTAATAAAAGGGTCACCCAGCTCATCATTTTTATAGTAGAATTCCACTAACGTACAGGGGAGCGCCTTCCCTTCCTCCCACCCCAACCTTTTCGTAAGCGAACCGGCTGCTATATTTCGAACAACCACCTCAATGGGGATAATAGCCACTTGCTTTACAACCTGTTCCGTGGCAGAAATTCTATTAATAAAATGGTTTTCTACCCCTTTTTCCTTCAACAAACTAAGTAAAATGGCACTAATCTCGTTATTTAGTGTTCCTTTTCCAGCAATTTTTCCCTTTTTTTCGCCATTAAAGGCAGTGGCATCATCTTTATACTCAATCCAATATGTTTCAGGTTCTGATGTTTTGAACACTTTTTTAGCTTTACCTTCATACAGTTGATCTAATTTCTCCATATTTTTTCTCCTTTACTAAAGAAGATCTGAACATAGCTCTTCATGCAGACATGTTTAAAAATATATATCAAAAAGCTATTCGTTATCTATCCCCTCTTATTTCCAAATTTGAAGATTATTGATTTGTTGGAGCACTTGCTCGTGAGTTGAACCTAAAAAATTAATATGCCCCATTTTCCTATTTTCAACTGATTCCTTTTTACCGTACAAATGAAGTTTGGCTGTAGGTGGAAGCTGATCTATTTTATCTAACACTTTGCTCAAATGCTGACCTAAAATATTGACCATGATAATCGGACTTAAAAGAGAAGTATCTCCTAAGGGTAGACCACATATTGCTTTAATATGTTGTTCAAATTGTGATGTTACACATGCATCCATGGAAAAATGACCGGAATTATGTGGTCTTGGTGCTAACTCATTCACGATCATTTCACCATCATTCGTAAGGAACATTTCAATTGCCATTAATCCAACTGCTTGTATGGATTCTGCAATTTTCAATGCGATGGTTTCCGCCTGCGCCCATTGTTCCTTGCTAATTCTTGCAGGAACGATGGATTGATGGAGGATATTATTAACATGGATATTTTCAGCTATTGGAAAGGTCTTTGATTGACCAAGTATATTTCGTGCAACAATGACTGATAATTCTTTGCTGAACGAAATAAATTTTTCAATGATCATTTCCACACCGGTCTTATTCCAAGCCACTATAGCCATTGATATATGGTCTTTGCTGCGGATAACCCATTGTCCTTTTCCATCGTAGCCTCCTGCTGCTGTTTTCATTACACAGGGTAGACCAAAACGATCAATAGCGATATGAATGTCATTTTCAGATTGGATCTCCATGAAAGGAGCAACAGGCACAAAGTAAGATTGTAAGGTGGATTTCTCATGGATTCGATTTTGTGTTATTTTAAGGAGCTCGCTTCCTTGTGGAACAAAGGATGTTGTTTCTAAGATGGAGGCTATATTAGAATCAACATTTTCAAACTCATAAGTTATAACATCCGAGGAATCTGCTAAATCTTTAGCAGCAGTGAGATCAGAAAAGGGAGCGGTGATTTGGCGATCCGCTACTTGTCCACATGGAGAATCAGGTGTTGGATCCAAAGTAATGAAGCGGTATCCCATATTTCTCCCAGCAATTGAAATCATTCTCCCCAGCTGCCCTCCCCCTAAGATGCCAATTGTTGAGCCGGGTTTAATTACTGTCATTGTGTTTTCCTCCTTCAAACAGACAATAGGGTTTTATCGATTTAATATCACTTTAGGTTATCCCGTATTACTCTGATTTACTTTTAAGAACTCCAGAAACTTTTTGTTAATGTCACCATTAACCAACACTGCAATTAAAAAGGATAGAAATTCTTCTTTCGCCAAAAATAATATGGGAATATCAAGGGGAGGCGGACATAAATGGATTCAGAAATGCAGGAAAAATGCGGTGTATTTGGGGTGTTTAATCACCCACAAGCAGCCGACTTAACTTACTATGGACTTCATGCACTTCAACATCGCGGCCAGGAGAGTGCAGGAATCGTAGCTAGTGATGGGAATACATTCAGACATCACAGGGGAATGGGATTAGTTACTCAAGTATTTTCACGTAAAATTCTTGATGGATTAAGAGGAAATATGGCAATTGGCCATGTGCGATATTCTACTTCTGGTGAAAGTTTACTACAAAACGCACAACCCCTCGTTTTTAAATATAGCGAAGGGGACTTGGCTGTTGCTCATAATGGCAACCTCGTTAATGCAAGGATTGAAAGAGATGTGTTGCAACAGCAAGGAAGTATATTTCAAACTACCACTGATACCGAAATTATTGCTCACCTAATAGCCCGTTCAAGTAAAAAGCATTTTGCTGAAGCGGCACCTGATGTTCTAACCCGCATCGATGGTTCATTTGCCTTGGTTATTATGACGGCAAAACAAATGCTAATAGCCCTGGATCGTCATGGGTTACGTCCACTTAGCCTTGGGAAAATTGGTGAATCCATCATCGCCGCTTCAGAAACATGCGCTTTAAATGCTGTTGATGCTACTTTCTGGCGTGACGTTGAACCTGGTGAATGGCTGATTGTCGACGAACGTGGAATTCAAACGGGAAGATTTGCCGCAAAAGGTGAAGTTTCTCTTTGTTCCTTTGAATTTGTTTATTTTGCCCGTCCAGATAGTGTTATTCAAGGAAGAAGCGTCTTAGCAATCCGGAAAGAATTAGGTCAAATTCTGGCGAAAGAAAATCCAACACAAGCAGATGTTGTCGTGGCCGTTCCAGAATCGAGCGTCCCTGCTGCCATTGGCTTTTCCCAACAATCAAAAATTCCATATGAAATGGGGATTATCAAAAATCCATATGCCGGTCGCTCATTTATTGAGCCTACTCAAGAATTGCGCGATTTGGCTGTACGACTGAAATTAAGCGCTGTACAAGAAGTTCTTGAAGGAAAAAGGGTAGTGTTAGTTGATGATTCGATTGTCCGGGGAACGACAAGCAAGCGAATCGTTCAATTGATACGTCAAGCAGGTGCCAAGGAAGTTCATGTACGTATTAGCTCTCCTATGGTAAGAAATCCTTGTTTTTATGGAGTGGATATGCCAACAAAAGAAGAACTATTTGCCAACAAACATGAACATGAACGAGCAATGGGACAAGTCATCGGTGCAGATTCATTAGCCTTTTTAAGTACCAAGGGATTATTGGAGGCAGTAGATTTAGACCTTGCGGAGACAAGCAGTCGCTGTATAGCTTGCTTTAGTGGGGCTTACCCGACTAAGTTGTATTTGAAGTGATCCAGAGATAGGCACCACACTAAAGATGTTTTTTGTGTGATGCCTTTACCTTATTACCTAATATTGAACCTTTTGGATTTTGTTATCAATGTTATATACTAATATGGTTTTTCCGGCAAGTTCTTCTCCGATCTCCTCCCCTTTTTAATTTTTAAAAAAATTTTATGTTTTTATAAAATAAAAAGTATTTTGTAGAATTTCGGATTTCGAATTATAATATCATTAAATAAAAAAATGAAAACGGTGGAACCTCATGCGTACCTATAACGAAAAAATTAGTATTTATCACGGGATGGTTTCGACAATCGCTGTAAACCTTGCAAGTAACTTTTTTCCCATCTTTGCCATTTCGATACTTGGTGCTACCAATTATCAGGTAGGCTTAATCAGTTCCCTGCCGCCCTTGGTTGCGCTCATCATGACGATTCCCGCAGCCATTATGTTAAATCGCCTCGAGCTGCAAAAGAAAACGGTCGCCATGTCTGTGTTATGGGCCCGGGTTTTATTCTTATTGATCATAGGTGTGGTATATCTTACTTCAACCTATCAAACTTGGACATTCTTAATTATTATTGCCCTAATGAATGTGCCAGGAACCATTTCAACTATTGGCTGGCAAACCCTTATTAGCGGAATGATTACGGATGAGCGAAGAGGAACATTTTTCAGCGACCGGAATCGGCTATTAACAGTGGTCGGAATGATCACAACCCTTTTAATCGGTATAATTATGAAAAATCAGACAAACAACCCAGCCGCCTACCAGTGGTTGTTTTTTAGCGCATTTGGTTTTGGATTATTAGAAGTGTTTTTCTTATTGAAACATAAGGAAACCGTTCAACCGAAAACGAACACACAAAATAAAAACTCGTTTATGAATTGGTCTATTTTTAAGGATAATGGATATAGATGGTTTCTCATTGCAGCTTTATGCTTCAATTTCACATGGCAGATGGCATGGGGAATATTCAACATTTATAATGTAAAATATGCCCATGCCACCATCCTTTGGATTAGTATTTTTTCCGTTGGAAATCAATTAGTGCAAATTTTCACCTTTCCATTATGGAAAAAATGGGCGGAGCACAAGTCAAACACATTAATGCTTGTTTGGGCAGCAATGGGCATGGCACTTGCACCCGTTTTAACGATTTTGTCTACTAATCTGGTATACTTAGCTTTTACACAAATGCTTTCAGGATTTTTTGTATCCGGTATCGTCCTTCTTTTGTTTAATTTATTGCTAGAGCAATCTCCTCAGGAAACTAGAACTTATTGCATTACAACCTATAATGTCCTTTTATCGTTTGTTGCCTTTATCGCACCGCAAATAGGGATCTGGCTGTTAGATGCTACAGGTATACAAAGATCGATGGAAATAAATTCCTTTTTGAGGTTTATAAGTGCCTTCGGCTTCCTTCTTATGTATGCTAAGTGTTTTAAAAATAATAAAACTGCTTTATTGAAAAGCTAGGCGTTTGCCTAGCTTTTTGTTTTGGATGAACTTTTTGTCTTCGGGCGGATTAATTTGTTATTTATGATAATTGATTTCTCCATAAATTCAAGTTATCTTGATGCCGCCTCTTAAAAACGGTTATAAAGTGATAATTTTTTTCAGTCAAAAACTCATTAAATCGCACATCACTTGGTTCATTTTTAAGAAGATGTAAGTAATCTATGGAATCATCGATTCGTTTTTGGATGTCAGTCGCTTCATCTGTCACACTGCCGTGACTTGTCACCAGGATGAGATTCTTGTTCACATTTGCCAGCTTCTGTAACGTATTTAATGTTTTTTCGTATTCACTAAAACTGTAATAAATAAATGGGAATTCGATATCAGAAAGGTAATCACCTGCAATTAATAAATTCATTGATTCGATCACCGCTAATAGACCGTCATTATTGTGGCCAAAAGCATGATAAAACGTAATAACAGTCTCGCCAATGACGATCTGTTGCCCATCACGTGTAATCACATGATTGATTTCAGGATATTTAATGGCATATGACCGGTTTAAATAAAACTCATCGTCATACTTAATTAAATCTTTAATTTGTGTTTCCATTAATGGACTTTCAACAAACTCCTTACTTGCAATGGTTTTGGCATCAGGGAAAGCCCCATAACCCGCAATATGATCATAATCAGAATGAGTAAAATAGAGATAAATTGGCCGGTCTCCCCTGATTTTGTCTACGAAGAGACGAATTTCATCGACCTCAAGAGGAAGATAACCCGGGTCCACAACAAGAACCAAATCTTTAGTAGCTACAACAGTAGTATTCAATTGAAACATCGCACTCTGAAAAACCGTGACATCTTTCGTTTTATAAATGATCATTACAAGACTCCTTTTTTCCGACACTTTTTTGGTGACAGGCACCGTTTGTGGACATTTACCCAAAAATGTCCTTACCAGATGGACAAATAGTCACCATTACTAATTTTCACAAGGAATATTCTTCCAGGTTTTTCTTTTTGCTCGTTAATTTTTCTACAGTTTTCTTGTATTCTTGCAGGTTCGTTTCCAGTGTTTGCTTTCTTTCTCCTATCATTCTTTTGACCTCTTTTGGACTTGGACCGCCTAGAATGCTTCTAATATCAACGAAATACTCTGGAGAAATGATTTTCTTCCATTCTTTTTCATTCAACGACACATCGACAAATTCGCGGATCATGGTGTTTATTTCTTCGATTTCCCACTCATATAATTCTTTTTGAGCCAGAATGGACTTTTTAGAGATATAACTTGAAATGGAATGAGCTTTTCTAAAGGAAACGTTATATTCCCTTACTAGAGTATCTGCCAGTTCGGTAATTGTAGTGCACGATTTTCGGGCCATTTTTTTAGTATGGTCCTTGTTAACCTTTAAAGTGGCTATCACTGCATACATAAGTTTCATTACCCGGTTTGCATTCGTAAACGCCCGGTATAAATGGGGCTGCAAATCGTCTTCTGTGTCCACAATATCGCCAAAGGGTGTATTATGAATCATATTTATGGCGGCCAATGCATCACCAGTGGCACTGCTTGCAATTGAACGTGAATGTTCAATCGATACCGGATTTCTTTTTTGTGGCATAATGCTGCTAATTTGAACATAAGGGTCTGCAACATTAAATGAACCGAATTCTCTGGTCACGTGCAAGAGGAAATCCTGTATCCACCTACCAGTGTTCACCATACAGGTCATCAGGGCTGTGGCCGTTTCCAGTAAATAATCCGCTCCGCCGATAGAGTCATAGGAATTTTCAATTACTTTATCAAAACCTAAAAGCTCACAGGTACGTGACCTGCTGATTGGGAATCCTGTCGTTGTCAGCGCTGCTGCCCCGAGCGGCGATTGATTTACTGTGTCATAAGCAGACCATAAACGCTTCAGGTCCCGTTGCACGACGTCATAGATTGCCAAAAAATAGTGACCTAACGTAGTTGGCTGTGCAGGCTGTGTATGTGTATAGCCAGTAATATAGGTTTCGGTATGTTTTTCCGACTGCTCTAATAACGCCTCACTTAAGTGATAAATATTTTTAAGCAGCTGTAAAAGATGCCTCCTCAGCGCCAATCGGTACATCGCTACGCCCATATCATTTCGACTGCGTCCGATATGGATTTTCCCTGCAAGATCCTCACCGATTTCCTCCCCTATTTTTGCCTCCATCATGAAAAATAGATCTTCAAATTGCGGGTCGTAAGAAATAGTGGAAATATCCGTTTTCGCTACCTTATTTAAACCCTCCAGCATTACTTTCGCTTCATCGTGCTTAATAATTTGCTGTTCATTGAGCATGATAACATGGGCACGATGTATATCAAACATACTTTCAAATAAGAAATCCCTTTGATCATTAAAAACAGGCTTTAACAGCTCTTCTACATAGGTTTTCCCGGGAAAATCCGTACCTTCCTCTTTTATAAATTCTTCTCGTTTGTTCATATTTTCAACTCCGTTTTGTTGACCATTTCCATTTAAGTAATGGATCGGGAACCCGTTTCTTATCTGACTGTCCTCACTTCTAATAAAATTCTTGAAGTGTGATATTTTTATTCAAAATAGGTTTATTTATTTCCTGTTTTTATACATTTTCCAATAGAACATACTTATCATGATAATGCAAATAAAAGGTAGCGCGGTTTTTCATTTTGTAATGTCCACACAGAACGGACAAATCCAACAAAATGTCCATAAACGGTGCCTGTCACCAATTTTCGCCGGGTTTAATAAGTTAGTAGTATGTATTTTAATGTGAAGGCTTGGAAGGAGTTTTATAGGAATGACGGTTAAATTTTGGAAGTTTATTTCTCGAAAATGCCAGCGCCTATAGCAGTAAAAATCTTTCTCTTTGTAAAAACATACAAATTCTATCTGGAATTTTTACAAACGGAAAACGGTTGGATTGAGGATGAAATAACGGCCTATGGAAGAATTGCAGATTGCTATGTTCAATTAGGTAACATCAATCATGCGATTGAAATTGCCTTAAAATCATGCATGATTGGGGAGGCCACGGCATAAAACAGTTAAAGCACTCCCAAAAATCATGGAGCATCTCAAACAAAAAGGCTATTCTTGGCGATTACCATAAAGCATATTCCCACATTGAAATTGCACAATCTTTTTGCCCGAAACACGAATTAATTTTAAAAAATAAATACTTATTTTTCAGTAAATCACAAATCCATGCGGTAAACCTTGAGAAAATATTCCTGTATTGTCAAAAAGTCTATGAAATATTGGGGTCCGGAGGATTTTTAATAACTTCCAATACCCCGGGAGTAAAGAAATTATTCCAACCAGGTGAAGACTTGATTGTCATTCAAACCCTATTGGATGAAGGGATTTTGTGAATGGTGGTGACAGGCACCGTTCGTGGACAAACCTCTAAAACTGTCCATGTGGGAGGGACAGATCAGTAAAACGACAGTTTAGGATTTGCATATAAATTGAAGGAGTTTCATATTTTTTATGAAGCATTCATGTTTCAATCAGGAGGCAGAACATGATTAAAATTAATGATCGAATTGTCAAACCTGAGGAACTCTTTCATAAGATATCAAAAAACGAACAGAAAACCATCCTTAAACAAATGGCTGCCTTTAAAGTCATTTTCCAGTATGAAACGCTAAAGCAATTGAAATTCGAACTTATGTTTAGAACCAACACGCTAAAAGCTGCAACTGAACTTAACAAAAGTGGTGCTAAGTTTACAACATTTCAATATGCATTTTGCAATCCAAAGTATTGGTATCGGTTGGGTAATGGGGGATTTCTGCTTAAAAATAATGTGAAACCTTCTGCAGCGATTTTAGACATTCTTAAGAGTGGATCCCTATATGCATTTGAGTGTTCCACTGCTATTGCCATAGTTTTATATATTTCATCTCTTTACTCGATCGGTTCCAGACTATTCGATGCTTATTTCGATAAGCTTTATTTAATGGATTGGCAATTTGATGAGGATTTGCCTGTCTACCAAAAAGAAAGTAACGATTTTTTACCAGGTGATGTTTTACATTTCAAGAATCCTGATTTTGACCCTAAACAGCCACATTGGCGCGCAGAGAATGTCATCTATTTTGGTAATGACAAGTACTACGGCCATGGTGTGGGCATAAGAAATGCGAGTACGATTATTAAATTTCTTAACTCGAAAAGAAAACCAAAACCCGTCGAATCAGCCTACCTAATGAGACTTATATCTAGGCCTAATTATCAAACGATTTTCTCGTTAATGAATGAAGGGACAATTTGAAAAAGTTTGGTTTCAGCAAATCTGGGCAAACTTAATATTAAAAGGTATGTTATAATGGAGCGTCAGATTAAGGGTAAAAATATTTTACCGAAAACAGGAGCGATTCTTCATGATAAAAATTGAAACACCAACCCCGGATGTTGTTATTACCAAGCAAAAGAAATTAGGAGAGCCGGTAGAGGCCGAGATAAGCAGTGTTTACGGGTTTACCGACTACCATCGAATACCACGCGATAAAGGTGGTTTAATTCTTTTTTACAACAATAATGATGAACTTTTATATGTCGGGAAAGCACGAAAATTAAGACCGAGAATTAAAAAGCATTTTGAAGATAATGTTTCACCGATTAAATTGCATCGAGACGAAGTTTACAAAATTTCAGTATGTGTTGTTGAAGATCCAATGGAAAGAGAAATTTATGAAACTTTTCTGGTAAATAAGCTTCAAGCAAAATACAATATTGACAAAGTGTTCTATAAATAAGCTACTATCCAATTTACCGATTCATTCACATGAAAACGCCTCATTAAAGGCGTTTTCTTTTATTCCAAGAAAAGATATGTCAAAAGAAGGTGCCTTGCACCCTCCGCGGACAAATCAACGAAACTGTCTTTTAATGGTGCCTGACACCACCGTGCTCATGTGATACGACGAACGATTTATGAACTCGAAAAAACGTATTCCCTCATTGAGGTAATACGTTTTCGTCCGCTAACACAGGGGGTTAGGCTTGCTTTTTTGTTTGAGTGTCCAACCAGTTCAATAAATCATCCAAAAACTGTGCACGTTCCAAGTCATCGAAAGGTCGGTGTCTTGCCGTTTCGTATTCTAATTTCTGTTTCTCTTGTGAGCCAACCGAAAGAAAGAATTCCCTAAGTTTCTCTGGGGGTGTAATCTCATCCGCTAGCCCATACTGTAACAGAAATGGCATCTGGATTGATTGAGACTGGTTCATTATGCGCTGTATAGCTCTCATTAACCCACTACCTAATCCGGGAGTTACCGTATTGTGACGTAAGGGATCTGAATCCAGTTTCTTTATTATTTCATGATCCTGTGTTAATAACTCAGGATTACCTGGTTTATTAATGGTGTAATCCGGTTTTACTTTACTCATCAAAGTAATCAGGATTTTCTCTGTAGGTGTTACTTCATAGGAAATCGCAGGAGAAATGGACACTACACCAGAAATGCCGCTGCCATGAAATAAACTATAGTCCAGGCATATTACCCCTCCGAGGCTATGACCTAAAATATATAAGGGCTGCCCGGGATTCAGAGTGCAAACTAATTCTCGAAATGCATGCAAATCACCTCGATACTCCTCCCACTTCCGAATATGCCCCCTTACTCCGGGACTTTTTCCATGACCGCGCAAGTCAAAGGTATACGCAAGATAATCATGTTCTAATAAGCGTTCTGAAATATTTTGCAGGCCACCGCTATGATCCCCATGGCCATGTACCAAAATAACTACCGCTCTCGGCTCTGATGGCTTGAAAACTCGATAAAACAATTCACGGCCCCCCAGGCCACAAAACGTCCCCTCTCCCTTGATCAAGAACATCTCTCCTTTTTTGGTCTGAATAACCTAATTAAACCAGAAAAAAGCACTTCTGATAAGAGCGCTTTATCCGTAATATAAATAACTGATCTTAGTTAAACTGCACTATACTGTCCGCCTGTAGTGGACAAAACGACCAAAATGTCTTTTAACGGTGCCTGACACCAATTGTTCTTTCGTACCCCGAAATACCGTGTTATAATAAATTATGTTCTAGCATAAAACATCTTAGGATTGTGGAAAGGTTTGTGTTTATCCTTATGTCAGGTAGTAATACTAAGGCTTTAATTAGCTTATTTTTGGTGTCGGTTTTATGGGGCTGTAATTATCCCGTGAGTTCTTATTTGCTTCAAGGCTTCTCTCCTGTCTTTTTATCAACAGTCAGGATTTGTTTTACTTCACTTTTTCTAATCATTGTCGCTGTTGTCCATAAAGGAATGAAGCGGCCAACAACCTCGGAATGGAAATACCTTGTTGGTGTTGGTATCTTTGGTACGCTCTTAAACCAAACTTTTTATTTTACAGGTCTTCACCATACAACACCTGCGAATGCATCTTTGATCATTGCGATGTCACCTATTGCCACGATTCTATTGGAACGGATTATTTTTAAAGTGAAATTCACGATGAAAAAAGCTTCCGGAGCCATTATCAGCTTTATCGGTGTATTTTCGATCATTGGCGTTGCAAATGGCTCCTTTGGGATATCCTGGGGAGATTTTAATATCTTGATCGCGATGCTTTGTCTGTCGATTAGTCTATTATTTATTCGCGGCTTAGCGAAAACCATGCCATCCTTTGTGATTACGATTTATGCCACGGTCCTGGGAAGCGTCCTGATGATCCCAGCTGCGGGAGTGGAAAGAATCGTTAGTGGTACGGTTGTAAGTCATTCTCTTTTCATGTGGATATTGTTAATTTGCGCAGGGGTCCTCGCACAGGGAGTGGCCGGATTTTGGTGGAATGGCGGTGTGGCAAAAGTAGGTGCCGGAACAGCCTCCATGTTCATGAATATCCAACCATTCGTCGCCATCCTTGCTTCTCATTTTATATTAGGAAATCATATCATGTTAACTCAAATAATCGGCGGAATGCTCGTATTACTTGGCGTTTTTATAGCCAATATGCCTACTGTTAAGCCAATTATGTCCACCGGAGCCAATAAGAGTGCCTAAAAGTCAAAATCGAAGAGTCCTCAAAAAATGAGGACTCTTTTTATGTACCTGAAATACTCCCTTCCACAATAGCATTTTATTATCTGATTTAAAGGGGCAATGAATATATAAGTACCAAGTAAATAGTAATTTTAATATTCTAAAAAAATATTGTACGAAAACTTTCATGTTATAATCCCAATAACGCAGGTTTAAAAATACATATGTACACGGGGGATGGACATGAAAAATGAAGCACATTTGAAGAAAAATATTGGCTTTGCTGTTGCTACATCTTTAGTCGTTGGTACAGTGATTGGGTCGGGAATCTTTATGAAACCCGGAATCGTAATATCAGACACGGGAAATTCTACCCTTGCTCTTTGGGCGTGGATTATTGGCGGAATTATTACATTAGCTAGCGGGTTAACCATTGCAGAGGTAAGTGTTAAAATTCCAAAAACAGGCGGTCTGTATGCTTATATTGAAGAAGTATATGGCAAGTTTTGGGGATTTTTGTGCGGTTGGGTTCAAACACTCATATACGGACCCGCAATTATGGGTGCTCTTGGGCTATATTTTGGCTCGCTTGTAGCCGGTTTTTTTGGAATATCAGAGAGTTATAAGATTTTAATAGGGATTGGCACGATTCTCTTTCTAGGCTTTATGAATTTATTAGGCACTCAGTATGGCGGGTTAATCCAAAATATCTCAACGATAGGAAAATTAATCCCAATTATACTCATTGCTTTTTTTGGAATTTTTAAAGGTGATGTATCTGTTCTCGATATGGGCAGTGGAGTTACTCATTCTTTTAGCATGGGCGCTGCTGTATTAGCAACTCTTTGGGCATATGATGGTTTTATGAACGTCGGTTATATGGCTGGAGAAATGAAAAATCCCGGCAAAACACTACCGAGAGCGATCATTTCCGGAATCCTCATTGTCATTGTTGCCTATTTAACCGTAAATATTGCAATGCTCCATGTCTTACCTGCCAGTAAAATTGTCGAATTAGGGCCGAATGCAGCCAGCACAGCTGCTTCGCATCTTTTCGGAAGCATGGGTGGAAAATTGATCACGATCGGTATTCTCATTTCAATTTTTGGCTGCTTAAATGGAAAAGTGTTGACATTCCCTAGAATCCCATTCGCGATGGCAAAGGACGGTTTCCTACCGGGAGCAAAAGCATTATCATGCATCCATCCAAAATATAAGACACCTGTTGGGGCCACTTTGGTGCAGCTTGCCATTGCGATCATCATGATGCTTGTCGGAAATCCTGATAGACTTTCGGATATTGCTATTTTTACAGTTTTCACATTTTATGGGTTATCGTTTTTAGCTGTTTTTATACTACGTAAAAAAACAGTGGAAAATAAAAATATGTATCGGGTGCCTTTATATCCGATCACTCCGCTTGTCGCTGTTCTTGGAGCAATCTACATCATTGGAAGCACATTAATCAATTCTCCACTGGACGCATTATTTTCTATTGGTATAACAATTATTGGTATACCGGTATACGCAAAACTTAACGCAAACAAAAAAAGGGAATCTCTTTTAAAAGCCAGCTAGATATATAAGTTGAACTTCTTGACGGGGTTCCGTCCTCCCTTGCTTTGACGCAAAACTGACCAGATGCAAGTCCCTCAGTTAAAAAGGTAAAAAAGACAAGAAGGTAACTAAATTCCTTCTTGTCTTTTTTTGCAATGCACCTTTTTACCCTACCTGTAATCCAAAATCGGTAGCGATGCGGCCTAGCCCGCCTTGATAGCCGGAACCGATCGCTGAGAATTTCCACTCGCCATTGTGTCGATAAAGTTCTCCCACAACAATCGCCGTTTCAATTGAGAAATCTTCGCCTAAATCATAACGAATAATTTCTTGGTTTGTTTCCTCGTTCACGATTCGGCAGAATGCATTAGACACTTGTCCGAAATTCTGACCGCGCGCTTCGGCATCATGAATCGTAATAACAAAGGTAACTTTCTGAACTTGAGACGGAACAGCAGTTAAATTTACTTTCACTTGCTCGTCATCACCATCCCCCTCACCTGTCCGATTATCACCTGTATGTACAACGGAACCATTTCCGCCTTCAAGTTGGTTATAGAATATGAAATCCTTTTCAGATGCACACTTGCCATTAGCATCCAATAAAAAAACGCTGGCATCTAAATCAAAATCATGCCCTCCGTCATAGCGGTTCGTATCCCATCCCAAACCAACTACAACTTTTGATAAACCCGGATTTGTTTTCGTAAGGTCAATTTTTTGACCTTTTGATAATGAAATAGCCATATTAACACCCTTTCAAATAGAATAGAAAGCTATTAATTTTTGTACCATCATTTAAATTATATCGCAATCGTTAAATAATGACTAAATTTAACCAAAAAAAATTGATTTGATTACTGCTGTAGAGTTTTTTAAACTATTGCATGGGGTTCTTCAAATCATTAATCAAAATTCGCACTTCATCCCCTTCAAAAATTTCACCGGGCCGCTCAACTGCACAGACAATCCCTCGGCGCTTATAACCAGAGCGGACAAAGTTTGCGGCTAGTTTCGGTTTCGTTTCATAATGCTTCTGAATTTCCTCACCCGGGAAAATGCAAGGTTGATTTTCTCCCATACAGATTAATCCTGTACCATTTGGAAACAGGATTCGGGATCCCATCGGCAGCTTCGTTAGTTCAGGGTAACCGTTCAGAAGTATATTCGCACCCAGCCATTCAGGTAAAATATATTCTACCCGCAGCTCGTCCGCAATTTGTTGACACTCTTCTTCTGAAACAATCGTGATCTGCCGGCGATTTAAAATCTCCGTCCCTTTTGGATACATGGGCTGCCGTGAATCAGAAGGATATGTCATCCCAAAGTGCCGATCACCTTTCATTCCGCCAAATTCAAGTCGCACTTCGGGAATTCTTCTTGTTACAAATGTTTCATGAGTGTCGGCTATTAGGATGGCGTTAATTTTGGCATTCGCATTTTTCATAAAAAACCTCTTTCTTTTTTCATGGTTAAAAAAATTTAATATCAGCTTGTGTCCGTAAATCAACCAAACTGCTTCGGTGAAACCATTAACTTCTGTCAGCAAGTAATTATGGGGACAGAGAGGATTACCCATACTCTGTTATGGACATTCACCTATATCAATTATCCTTCATATCCTATTGCGATGGGAGGAGCGGTAAAGATGTTGTATACAGAAGAATCCATTATTAATAGTGTTCTTGAACAATGGAAAGTGGACGCAGTTGCTAGATTCTCGGCAAAGCTGACCGATAAAAACTTCCTATTTCCCTGTATACCCGCTACTCAAGGGTATAGACTAAATCAATTCCGTTATGGATTTGTATCTGATCCGAGAAATATCTCCTCTGCTGATGAACTTGCCAAAATCCTAGAAGCGTATTCAAACTGCTTTCGAAACCTCGGAAATTACACCTCCTTGATTATATTTTACGACACATCCGAAGAATTAAAAGATCGTACGTGTGTGGAAACATTTGAACAATTGTTTTGGAAACAAGTCAATCGCCTAACAGAGATCGATTATAAAGAATGGCCGCGACAGATCCACATAATCCGCTCTGGGAATTCTGTTTTCACGGGGAACAATATTTCATTTATTGCGCCACCCCTGCTCATAAAAAGAAAATGAGCAGGCATTTTCCTTATTTTATGCTTGCCATTACCCCAAGATCTGTATTAGTGGAATTCCACTCATCCCACGACTATGCTGCAAAAATTAAATCAAACATCCGCAAACGATTGGCGGACTATGATACTATCAGAATTCACCCGGACTTGAATAGCTATGGAAATGAGGATAACTTCGAGTGGAAACAATATTTTTTACATGATGACAACTCCGCTATTTCAAATTGCCCCTTTCATAAAACAATTAAACAAATAGATGAAAATATTAACAATAAAGGGCATTTATACAAATCACAAAACTGACCATCGAGCATGGCCAGTTTTCTCTTTTAATAATAGAAATAATTTCAACAATTCCCTTTTTCTTATAGTACAATTAATATGAACAAAACCTTTGTCAGGAGGTAAAACATGGATCGTCTCACAGACCATTTAATTGTCATTTCCTTTGATTGCCTTTCTGCTTTAGATTTGCCTTTACTTGAAACTCTCCCCTACTTCCGGACACTTCTTCAACAGGGTGCAATTGCCCCGAATGTCGAATCTATTTATCCTTCAATTACCTATCCTTGTCACGCAACGATTGTAACAGGAAATTATCCGAATCGTCATGGAGTGATTAATAATACGCTTTTGCAACCCGGTAGGCTTTCTCCCGATTGGCATTGGTTTCGTGACTCTATCAAGTGGACCACTTTATATGATGAAGTAAAAAAGGCAGGCATGACGACAGCGGCCTTACTATGGCCTGTAACAGGAAAAGCGAATATCGACTACAATATGCCGGAAATTTTTGCGAATCGGCCTTGGCAAAATCAAATTGTTGTTTCCCTCTTAAGCGGAAGCCCTCTTTTTCAATGGGACTTAAATAAACGGTATGGTCATATCCGCAAGGGTCTGAACCAGCCTGAATTGGATAACTTTGTACTGGAGTCAACAGTTGATACGATAAAAACTAAGAAACCGAATTTATTATTAGTTCACTTTACCGACTTAGATACACAGCGACATTATCACGGTTTTTCTTCCGAGGAAGCAACCGCTGCGATTCACCGCCACAACGAACGGCTCAGAAGGATTATCGAAGCCCTTAAAGACAGTGGAATCTATGAAAATTCAACCATAGTGGCCTTAGGTGATCATAGTGCATTAGATGAAAACAAAGTCTTAAATCTTAATGTTCTTCTACATAAGCATAATTTTATTACGACTAACTCAAAAGGAAAGCTGAATAATTGGAAAGCCTATTGTAAAAGTTGTGATGGGTCTGCATATATTTATCTAAAAGATCCACACGATTCCGCAACATTTAATGAAATTGCCCAACTTTTACATTCATTAAAAGATAATCCTGAATCAGGAATCGAACAGGTGCTATCAGGAGAAAAGGCTGCTGAAAAAGGCGCTGACGGAACGTGTGCTTTTATGGTGGAAGCGCAAAAAGGCTATTACTTTTTGGAGGATTTTCAAGGAGATTACCTGAAGACGATTACCCAAGAGGATGTTACAGCAGACAAAAAGTATACGTTAGCAACTCATGGTTATTCGCCGGAAAAAGCGGCCTATTCAACCATTTTTATCGCAAGTGGTAAAGGGATTCACCCCATCACTCTCCCTTCAATCCGCCTGATTGACGAGGGGCCGACGCTGGCGAGGCTTTTAGGTGTTAGCCTGGGTGAAACGGATGGAAGGGTTTTGGAAGAGATTTTAACAATATAAAAAAAAGGGGGAAAACGGATGAACAAGTTGTCTAAACCGGAAAAAAGCTGGGTCTTTTATGATTGGGCTAACTCAGCATACTCCTTACTGATCACCACGGCCATCTTTCCATTGTATTTTAAAGCGGCCGCTAATAATGCCGGACTTGCCGCGACGACATCTACTGCCTATTGGGGTTATGCTAATTCGATTGCCACACTGCTTGTTTCCATTTGTGCGCCGATCCTCGGTACAATTGCGGATTATCAAGGATTCAAGAAAAAATTCTTCACTTTTTTCTTCACACTCGGCATTGTGTTCACGACCTTTCTGGCAGTTGTGCCCAATAGTCAATGGTCTATTTTGCTAATTTGTTATATGTTTACCGTCATCGGTTTTGCCGGGGCCAATATCTTTTATGATGCCTTCCTTGTTGATATAACCACGGAAGAACGGATGAATCGGATTTCATCCAGAGGATTTGCCATGGGTTATATTGGCAGTACCATCCCCTTCATCATTAGTATCGCGCTTATTATTTTATCCCAGCAACATGTTATTCCGCTTTCTGTTACAGTAGCGAGTCAAGCCGCTTTTGTCATTACAGCACTATGGTGGGGGCTATTCACAATCCCGATGCTTAAAAATGTCCAGCAGGTTTATTATATTGAACGGGTGCCGAACCCGGTTACCAGCAGCTTCAAACGTATGTATGCAACCTTTAAACATATTAAGTCATACCGTCCGCTTTTCCTATTTCTACTTGCCTATTTCTTCTACATTGATGGGGTTGATACGATTATTACCATGTCCACCACCTATGGAACAGATTTAGGCATCAGTTCCACCAATCTTCTGATTATTTTATTTGCCACACAAGTTGTGGCCGCTCCGTTCTCCATTTTATATGGCAAACTTGCCGAGAAATTCAGAGGGAAAACGATGCTAATTGTAGGGATTTTCGTTTATATCATCATATGTACCTATGCATATTTCATGAAAACCACGTTGGATTTTTGGATTTTGGCGATGCTGGTTGCATCCTCCCAAGGTGGGATTCAAGCATTAAGCCGTGCCTACTTTGCACGACTTGTCCCAAAAGAAAATGCAAACGAGTTTTTTGGCTTTTATAATATCTTTTACAAATTTGCAGCCATTTTAGGACCTTCCTTAGTCGGCCTTACTGCATACATGACAAAAAACACCAATAGCGGTGTATTCAGTCTCATCATTTTGTTCGTCATCGGAGGCGTTATTCTCCTACGGGTTCCCGAAGCGACCAAGAGCTCTCAAATAAAAGAAGTCTAACACATAAAAGCGTCAGGGGAAGGATCCTCTGACGCTTTATTTCTCTACAATTTTTCCATCCTCGGTTAGAAAATAGACCTTCTCATTAAGGTGCATTTCTTTTTCAAAATATCTGATTTCTACTAAAATAGGAAAATGCTCCTCTTTTAAATAGCTGCTAAGGTCGTGGATTTTTTGTTTTTCAACCTTCATGTTCATTTTTTCCCAATTGGCTTTCATATTGATCGTTAAGGAGCATCCCAGCTGTGAAGCATGAACCTCTTCGTAGGTTGGGATATTCGGACCATAGAATTCACCCCTTTCAACAATTCGCAGGGCTTTGAATGTTGGTACATCCAGGTTGGGAAAAATCTGTTTTATTTTCGCTTTCATTTTGCTTGACCCATCACTTTCCCACAATACTTTTGGATACGTGTCGGAATAACCCGCATAGGCATCCTGATCCTGTTCGACACTAAATAATAGGTCCGGATTCTCTTTCGGAAATGCATAGGATTGATAGGTTTCACTTAAATGGTTATATTTTGTTTTCATAATAACAAAATCGGTTCTGTATTTTTTTGTTAAGTAGGATTGGATATTGGCTTCTTGTGCTGCTTTCTCCCACGGTGTGCCAAAAAGACTAGCATAAACATAAAAGCAAATAAATAGAATGAGTACAGCTAACAACCATAAAATTACTTTCGTTGCTTTCAGACTCCCTCACCCCCAAAAATTGAACATTTCAGGTGTATTTATCTACCGGTTCCCATTTGGTTTTGAGATTAATCGATTGTTCCCACAGCTAAAATTTCAGAATATTTATACTATTTTATTCGACATCTTCTCAATGTATTCCTTTAGCGACTGCAAGAAAAAATGGTAGAATCAGTGAATGATTCTACCATTTAATAAATTTATATTTTATTTAATCCATTCACCATTTTTGCTAATTTTGTATCCATTGATGGTTGTGTTAGCGGCCATGCTGCCATCCTTGTTATACCATCCAACATGTTTAACATCAAGCTGTGGTAAACCGGAGATGTAACCGACACCACCTTTTTGATCAATACCAATGCCGTCTTGCATCGCTTTTTCTAAAGCTGCTTTATCTACTGCTGTCCCTTGCCAATTTTGAAGTTCATCTCCGGGATGCTGATAGTTACTCAATATATAAGAGAAGCCGTTAAAGTTATCGATAACACGTAAACCCGTGGCTTCTGCACCTGCAGGAACGGAAAGGACACGTGAAAGCTCTTTTGTATCAACATTAAATGCCCAAACAAAGTTATTGGTATGCTCGGCGCCATCCTCACCAATAAATAATGTTCTCATTTTCTCAGAATAGCTTAGATTATCCGGCTTGGATACTTTATCTGGATTTGCTTTATTACCATAAGCATCAGGTGTTGCAAGATCTTCTCCCACAACTAGTGCTTTCATGGAAGAAGCTACATAGGTACTTGCAATTTCGTCTCCCTCTAAATCTATTTGATTACCCGTTAATCTTAATTCAAACGTAGCACCTGCTAGGATTTGAGGCAATCGAATATCATCCACCGGATCTGCACCCTTAGAATCTAACATACCTTTTCCAAGTTCAGAAATAGCCATATACACTTTTTTATCTTTTGCGTTTACAGTAATTCCTTCCATTTTACGGAATTCTGCTGTTGCACCTTTTAAGGCTGCATAGCGACGTGATTCTAAGAATGCCGCTGCCAGCTCCATTCCAGGTTTAACTTTTAAATATTCAATTTTTGCAGCACTAGAATCGGTTTTTATGGCTGTAAAACCTTCTGTTGGCTTGCTTGCTGTTTCAAAAATATCGCTAAATTTCGTTCCTTTGTCGATAATGGTTCTAATTTCTTTGTCAGTTGCATGGCCCAGCTTGATCCATACAAGATTACCTGCCCCGCCATTTTTTGTGCTTGTTTGAACGAATTTTGCTGCATATAAAGTACCCGCAGATAAGTCTTTTTCTTTATCAGCAACATACATAAAAGAGACTGTATAGTTACCATCATCACCGAAAAATGCTGTTTTATTATCCGGCATAACCGTCATCAATTCATGAGAAAAACGACCCGTACTATAGTGTTTGACAACGGAAGCATCACCATTAGGTTTAACTGTTACTTCAGGAATCCACCCGTAATTATATGGATTTGCCTTTGACTCATCACCAAAATAGAGCTTGGCAAAAGCTTTTACATTTGTAGTATCTTGATTCGTACCCATTTCAGCCTCAAATTGACGTGCATTGGGTTCATATTCTTCAGAGCCTAAATGAGTTCCCCAAGGTGTCGTAGAGCCATTACACGGAATCCATAAGCCATTTACACTTGAAAAATCAATTTTTTTCGCGCTTTTAACAGATAATTCACCAGTCTTTTTATTTTGATTTAATGATGTTAATGTCATGGAAGCAGGAACTTTCCCATATGCAGACTGACCTGAATTATCAAGCGTATCATATTCAAAATGAGATACCATATAAGGATTTCCGCCAACATTCATTAAGCTATTAGAATCTGGAGCATCAGAAATAAAGTATGATTCCTTTCCGGGAACACTTTTATCGACAATCGGATTTCCGTTAACATCAATCGGAGTGCCTGCAGGAATTTTAATTCCTTTGTTTGTGACGATTTTTTCATCCGAAAGAAATAATTGCTTGTATGTAAGTGGGAAGTTTTTCTTTGAACCGTTGTTGTAGGTAACATCCATTGATGCACCGGTATAAGTTTTCACCATTTCTTCAATACTAGTCGGTGCTTTCATTGAGTTAAATTTAAAAGAATTGATAGTGGTACCCTTCCCTGCCGCAGCTGCCGGCGTTACCGCCGGAATCATCAATCCAAGTACTAATGCCATGGTCAATCTCTTTTTCATGTTTTACCCCCTAGTAATTTTTATACAAACTCTATTAAACATGAAAAATGTTAAGTTATCATGAAGAAAGCATTTAGATACTATTAAGATTAAAAATGAATGAGAATTGAATTAGAACTGAATTAAAAAAAGACATCTCTATTGAGACACCCTTTTTAAGAACATATGCTTCAGCGAACAGTGCAGGCACTGTTCGCTTTTTATGTTGAAATTCATTTTACATCGTAGCCCTGGTCATCGATGGTTTCCTTAATTGTGCTTAAAGTGACCAATTTGTCGTCGAATTCTACATCAACTTTGCCATTAGAAAGATCCACTGCAACTTTTTTTACACCATTGAGTTCGCCAACGCTGCCTTCTACTGCTTTCACACAGTGTCCGCATGACATGCCGCTTACCGTTAATGTTACTTTTTCCATGATAAAACCCCCATTACTTTTTCATTAATTTTTGTATAGTGACAAGAACTTCATCCAAAACTTCAAAATCGCCCTCTTTAATTCGATCTACTACACAGGTCTTCAGATGACCCTCTAATAAAACCTTCGCTACACTATTTAATGCCGATTGAGTCGCGGAAATTTGGTTGATCACGTCATCACAATATGTATCCCGTTCGATTAAACCTTTTAACCCGCGGACTTGACCTTCTATTCGGTTTAGGCGAGCGACTAAGTTGCTTTTAATTCGTTCCGAATGATGGCTTTTCCGCACATTTCCTTCATCAAAACAACAGGATTCATCGATTAATTCATCCTCAGGTTTTTTATCAAAAGACATGTCAACACCTCCATATAATCTATTATATAATACCCCCGTATCGTAAACGATGGTCAAATCTTTTTGTAAAAAAAGTTCACATCTATGTTCAGCTTCGATTCTATTTCACTTCATTATACGCGGTTTTATAGCAATCGCATGTCATGATATGGTCATTCACCATCCCGGTAGCTTGCATAAAGGCATAACAAATGGTGGAACCGACAAATTTAAATCCGCGTTTCTTAAGATCCTTACTTAATTTATCACTTATTTCTGTTGTCGCGGGAACATCTTTTAGCTCTTTGAAGTGATTTTGAATGGGCTGTCCGCCGACAAATGACCATATATATTTATTAAAGGAGCCAAACTCCTCCACCACTTTTAAAAATGCTTTTGCATTTGTCATGACCGCATTAATTTTCAGCTTATTTCTAACGATACCTTCATTATGTAACAATTCTTCCACTTTTTCTTCATCATAGCGGATGATTTTCTCAGGTTCAAAGTTATCAAACGCAGCCCTGTAGTTCTCCCTTTTCTTAAGAATCGTATACCAGCTTAAACCTGCCTGGGCCCCTTCGAGATTTAAATACTCAAAAAGCAAGCGGTCATCATGGACAGGCACACCCCATTCTTCATCATGATAGCTTATATACAACGGATCCTGATTTACCCACCCGCACCTATTCATCTTAAATAACCTCCATTTTAAAACAAAAATAAGGGGTTTCTACCATTTCTTTAACGGATTCACGCCTCTGAGGTCAGTTCCTCTCCCCCTTAAAGTGTTACCTAAACTGAACCTCTTTACGTTAAATTGTAAAAGAATTTTGTATTTCGAATTAATATTCCAGCCACTTCATCATTAGATCGTTTTTTTAGTTTTGCGATCATTTTTATTGATTCCATCATCATGTTTGGATTTGTCATTTGTCCTTGAAATGGTCCTCCGAAGGGCCATGGGCCATCTGTTTCAACCATCATTTGCTCTAATGGATATCTCCGAACTAATTGTTGGATTTCTTCTTCGTAAACCACGTCAGGGGTAACCGAAATAAAGTATCCTTTTCCCGCCATTCTCTCGACTGTTTTATCGTCACCTTTAAACCAGTGAAAATGCGCCTTCCTTACAGAATGTTTTTCTAAGAGGTCACATACGATTGGTGCATCATCATAAACAGCATGGAGAACTATCGGTTTCTCCCAAATTTTAGCTTTTAGAATAAAACTCTCTAACAGCTTCATATATTGACAATAATCCTGTTTAGATACTTTTTGATCAAGTCGCTGGTAGTAGGGAAGGCCAACCTCTCCAATCGCAAACATCTCTTCACGATGCTTCTCCATCCAAACAAGTAGTTCGTTCAGATCTTCCCCTGTAGGCAGAGGCTGCTCGGGGTGGAAACCGAAAGCTGGTTTTACCCTAGAAAATCTTCTAGATAAATAAAGATTTCTTTTACACGATTCTAGATCAAAAGAAACTGACACCAATATTTCAATTTGAGATGAACCACCCATCAGACTATTAATTTCTTCATCTTTATAATGATCTAAATGAATATGAGCATCAATCATTTTCAAAAAACCCCCTCCTTTCCTGAGGCCGACCAAACAACAGATAATAATAGAACGAACCACTTTTTCATTTTTAAAGCCCCTATATGTAAAAAAATAATATCTCTTCCTGATAACATCCGGATGTAATTATACCAGAAGCGTTTAAAGATGCTAGCCTAGTATAGAATTCAAAAAATATTTTTCTAAGATACAAGAGGGATAAGCAGGAATTAAAGATCATTTTTCCGAATTATATTGTGTAAAAAGGAAGGTGAATAGGTAATAAATTGGTTCCGAAAAAAGAAACATTTCTCAAGTTAGTATCATAAGATGAATTATTACTATTTTTTGCGAATACGTATTTCTTTAATTATTTGTTTTTCATCCTTTTATAATATGGTCATATCTAACTTTGGAAGGTGTGAATAATTTGACAACCAATTCTGAAACGAAAAAAATTGATGTTAATTCAACCATTTCATTAAAAGGAATCGTGAAAGCCATATTTAATGATACCATCCATGTGCAAATTGGTGGAAAGATTATTACCTTGCCCAAAGGGGATTTTTTCCTAGACAAACCAATGAATTAAATTGTATGGCTACTAGAACGAGCCAATCTTATATTTACACGTTACTAAAACCCACCTCTAAAATGGCGGGTTTTCTTTTGTTACTAAAGCTATAAAACTATCTCTTTTTCATTGATTGCTAAAATTTTTTTCCGATATATTCTTCAAGAAAGTCGGCCACCTTCGTATACGTAAAAATTTTATTTTTTCGTTTTTCGAAGGAATGGCCTTCATCTTCAAAACGGAAGTACTTTACCGGATGGTTTCTTTCCTTTAATTTATATACGATTTGTTCGGATTCTTCAATTGGGACACGCGGATCGTTTGCACCATGAAAAACCATAAGAGGGCTTATAATTTTATCCGTATGGTTTAATGGGTCAATCTGATCGAAAAACTCTCCATCCTTTTCAATCGTTCCATATTCAAACTCACGAAGTTTTTGTCTCCATGGGTTCGTATTTTTAAGAAAGGTTCTAAAACTTGAAATTCCTACAATATCAATCGCTGCGGACCATAAATGCGGATAGTGGCTGATTGCTGCAAGAACCATAAATCCTCCATAACTGCCGCCCATTAACGCAATTTTACGTTGATCAACGCTCCCTTCTGCCTTTAGCCACTCTACTAACGAAACCAAATCTTTAACGGAATCCATTCTTTTTCTAACATCATCAAGATGGGTATACGTCTTTCCATATCCAGTACTGCCGCGAACATTCGGAGTACAAACAGCAAAGCCGATGCTTAGTAAGTATTGCAGGATAGGATTATAAACGGCACGAATTTGACTTTCTGGACCACCATGAATATAAACGACAACAGGATGTTTTTTTGAAGTATTTACAGGCTTGTAAAAAAATGCAGGCACATGAAGGTTGTCAAAAGATTTATAGGTTATAAGCTCCGGCTTAACCAATTTATTTTTCCCACCCGGTGACCGAGAAGAGTAGGTAAGACGTTCTGTGTGTATTGTCTTTATGTCAAGCTCCCAAATATCAGAAGGATTTTCGGGCCCATTGAAAACATAGGCCAATTTTTGATTATTAGGTGAAAAAGTAAGATCAGATATCACTCCCATCGGTGTTTTCCATGAATAAAGATTACTATTTTTTAAGTCAACAATAACACCACTTGAAATCCCTCCCTCGTTCATTGAATATGCTAACATGTTTTTTTCCTTGTTCATCGTGAGTTCCTCGAAATCCCAATCTCTCCTTTCCAGCCAAGTGAGATCTTTTGAATAAAGATTTATCATCGCTAATCCAAAGTGCTCTCTATCTTTGTTTGTTAATAAATAGAGATGATCCCCATCCTTATTGTAGTAAGGATCCTTAAAGCTCGCTTCTCCAATATGAGGTGTTACCCAGTCCACATCACCTGTGTTAATCTGCAATATACCCAAATCATTGTCCTGATGTGTATTTGTTTTTCGAATTAATAAAGACTGCCCATCAGGAGACCACTTTATCGAAGAATACATACCATCATCTGAAAATAAGCGGCGTATTTCAAGTGTTTCTAAGTTTTGGATATAGATATCAAAAAAGGCAAGATTACGGCGATTACTTGACCAGGCAATCCATTTTCCGTTAGGAGAGCTGCCACCATAATGATGGATATGGTTTGGAGAATCGGTCAGCCTAATTATGTCATGATCACGTTTTAATAAAAATAGTTGCTGCTTTTCATTACCAGCAACATCCATGCTTATGATGCGTGTCGAGGTATGTTTTATATATTTAACGACTTTTATACTCTCATTTGTAAAGGAAGCTTGTAGGACAGACCTCCCTCCCCCAAGATTCAACTCCCAGACCTGTGGCAAGCCGGAATAGTCAGCAATAAAGCTTAATTTATGACCATCAGGCTGATAAACGGGTTTTCTCGCTGACCGAACGTCCAAAAAAGGCTTAATTCCGAAATTCTCCATAATCAATCCCCTTTAGTTGCTAACATTATCGATGAAATATAATTGGATCTAGGTATCAATCTTAATATAATTTAATCCTCATTAACTTCCACATCCTATCTAAATGTTGTTCCTCCAATTAATTAATATGTAATTCTTCTATTCATATGCACATCCATCCACCATCAGAAAATGACCCAAAAAGAATTAATAATCACAAAATTTGAAAAATACTCTTTTATTCCGTATTTAATTATGTTAATGTAAAAACAATAAAGAAGTTTTTAATGCATCATAAATAATAAATGAAGGATTTACTTCTCCAAAGGAAGGATGATGGAATGGAACCACTTCCTTTTCAACAGTTAGTAAAAGAAAAATTCCCCGTTTTATCAGCAGGTCAAAAAAAAGTGGCCAATTATCTGATTGAAAATCTCAATCAAGCTGCCTTTAAAACGGCCTTTCAAATCGGCCGGCAAGCAGCAGTTAGTGAAACCACCGTGATTCGCCTTTCGTATGCATTGGGATTTGAAAGCTTTAGTGAAATGCAAACGATCATTCAAGAAGAACTGCTCCAGCAAAGCAAGCCAGAGTACAGAAATTTCAGTATGAAGCAATACCGTTCCGCCGATCCATTTAAGAGAGTCATATTAAATGAGATTCAACTATTAAAACAATTAATTAACCAAAGCAACGTTCAGGAAATTTGGAAAGCAGTCGATTGCCTGATAAAAGCAGATCAAATTTTAATTGCGGGCCATATGCTTTCTCACGCGGCCGCTTACTGGTTTTCCTATATGCTTAGTTCAATTAGGGATAATGTAACACTTTGCTCCCCCACCGGAGAATTTTTCGAAAAATTTTGCAATCTTACCGAAAACTCTGTTGTCGTTGTTTTTTCCTTACCGCGCTATTCAAACGATACAATCAAGCTGGCGGAGTGTGTTGCAGAGCATGGGATTTGTCTAATTACCGTTACAGATCGGCTGCTTTCCCCTGTTGGAAGGATTTCAGATATTGTCCTTACGACTGAAGAAAATGCCCAAACAGGCTCCAATTCCATCGCTTCTGTTATAAGTTTAGTAGATTTGATTATAGAAGGGATTCATGAAAAGGACCAAGAGCGCATCCAGTCCCATCAACAAAAATTAGAAAAGCTGTATTCAAGCTTTGATGTATTTAATGAATAAAAAGAAGGTGTACCGTTATGAACCCGCTTCAATTTATTGAACAAAACAAAGAAATAGTGCAAAACACCTACCATGAACTCCACGCGATTGCCGAGCCAAGCTGGGAAGAGAAGAAAACATCAAACTTTATTGCAGAACGTCTTAAAAATGCCGGTTTAACCGTTAAAACCTTCCCTGGCCACTATGGAATCATTGCAGAAATCCCCGGCTATTCTGACAAAGTTGTAGCCTTAAGGGCTGATATGGATGCCCTAGTCCAGGAAGTTGATGGAATCGTAATGCCGAATCATTCGTGTGGCCACGATGCCCATAGTACGATGGTTTTATATTCAGCGCTGGCGCTCGCTGCCGCTGGAAACCGGCCGAAACAGACCTTGCGTTTTATTTTTCAACCTGCCGAAGAAAAAGGTGAAGGTGCCCTGCAAATGATGAAAGATGGCGCACTGGAAAATGTTTCTTATTTATTTGGTGTTCATCTTAGACCGGCTATCGAGGTCCCTTATATGAAGGCCTCCCCTGTTATTGTCCACGGATCAGCGGGAACGTTTAGAGGTACGATTAAAGGTGTACAAGCCCATGCTTCCCGTCCTCAAGATGGGCTGAATACGATTGATGCGGCGGCATTATTAGTTCAAAAATTAAAACAGATCCGATTAGAAAGCGAGATGCCCTATTCGATTAAAATGACGCAGCTTCAAACAGAAAATGGCGCTTCGAATGTAATCCCGGAAACCGCCAATTTTGCAATCGATGCCAGGGCCCAATCCAATGAAGTTATGAATGAACTTAGAAAATTAACACAGGAAATTATCGAAGAAACAATGGAGGAAACAGGAACGACTATTCACTGGTTTGTGGAAGAATTAGTACCTGCAGCCACTTTACATAAAAAAGCAATGGAAATAGTTGTAAGCGCTATCACGGATATTCTTGCTGAAGAAAATGTTCTGTCTACCTGTGTCTCTCAAGGGGGTGAGGATTTTCACTTTTATACGGCTAAGAATCAAGGATTAGCTGCAACCATGGTTGGATTAGGCTGCGGTCTCTCCCCAGGTTTGCATCATCCGCAAATGAAATTTAATTTGGATGCACTTATTTATGGTACTAAAATTTTAACTCGCACTCTGTTACTGGCATCAGAGGAGTAAAATTTTTCAAAAATAAAAAAAGAGGTGTTTTATGCAAAATACTGCTCAAAAATCCGAAGTTACCTTAAAAGTAAATGCTCCTACTGAAGAACATCTGGAACGAAAGCTTAAAACCAGACATTTAACGATGATTGCCATCGGCGGGACGATCGGCACAGGGCTATTTTTGGCGAGTGGAACCACGATTCATGATGCCGGTCCCGGTGGTGCACTTGCCGCCTATCTCATTGCCGGAATCATGGTGTATTTCCTAATGACAAGTCTTGCAGAAATGGCTGCCTTTATCCCGATTTCCGGTTCTTTCAGCACTTATACATCAAGGTTTGTTGATCCTTCCTTAGGTTTTGCTGTCGGCTGGAACTATTGGTACAACAATGCGATTATCCTTGCCCTGGAACTATCGTCATCATCATTAATTATGAAATATTGGCTTCCACATGTTCCGGGTATTGTTTGGAGTGCAAGCTTTCTTGTAATCATTTTTGCCTTAAATATTTTATCCGTTAAGGGATACGGAGAAGCAGAATTCTGGTTCTCAATTATCAAAGTCGTGACGATTGTTGTTTTCATCGTAGTCGGATTATTAATGATCTTCGGAATTATGAGCGGTCATACCGGCGGATTTGCGAACCTGACAAAAGGTGAAGCGCCTTTCAAAGGAGGACTCTTATCCATTTTCAGTGTTTTTATGGTGGTCGGTTTTGCCTTCCAAGGAACGGAAATGGTTGGTGTCGCTGCCGGTGAAAGTGAAAATCCTAGTAAGGACATGCCTAGATCGATCAGACAAATCTTTTGGCGAATTCTACTATTTTATGTTTTAGCGATTTTCATCATTGGTTGTTTAATCAGCTATAAAGATCCGAATTTACTAAGCTCAGATGTATCGAATGTTGCAGTGAGTCCGTTTACCTTAGTTTTTAAACATGCAGGTTTTGCTTTTGCAGCAGCTGCAATGAATGCGGTTATTCTTACATCCGTTTTATCTGCAGGAAACTCATCTTTATACGTTGGTTCTCGTGTCCTTTGGACATTGGCAGAAGAAGGTAAAGCACCGGCGTTCTTGAAAAAAGTTAGTAAAGGCGGAGTTCCGGTTAATGCAGTTTACTTAACTACAGCAATAGGAATGCTTTGCTTCCTTACCTCTCTTTTCGGTGACGGAACAGTTTATTCTTGGTTATTAAATGCTGCCGGTTTAGCTGGTTATATCTCTTGGTTAAGTATTTCGGTTACACACTTTCGCTTCCGTAAAGCATATGTTGCCCAGGGAAGAGATTTTAAAGATTTGCCATATGTAGCAAAATGGTTCCCATTAGGGCCAATTTTGGCAACAGTCCTATGTTTAGTCGCCACACTTGGAACAAATTATGGAGCATTTATTGGATCAAAGATTGATTGGTATGGAATCGCCGTATCCTATATTGGATTGCCATTATTCATAATCGGTTACTTAGGCCATAAGTTTGTCAAGAAAACAAAAATGGTAACCATCCAAGAGGCTGATTTCAGCCGCGAATAAGGTTATTTTTTAAGGGGGAATTGACTTATGACTTATACCAAAGAGATTAAAATTCGTTCTCTTCTGCATATCGAAGAGCTAGAGGATGTAAGAAGGCTCGAATGTAAAGTTTGGGGTGAAAACGACTCAATTCCTACCCATCAAACCATTACCGCCGTCAAAAACGGCGGTTTGGTTTTGGGTGCTTATTACGAAGGACAATTAGTTGGATTCCAATACAGCTTCCCAGGATTCAACGGGAAATCGGTCTATCTTTGCTCCCATGTTTTAGCTACCGATGCTGATTTTCGTAATAAAGGAATTGGTGAGAAATTAAAACTGGCTCAACGTGAGGAAGCACTAAAACTTGGATATTCACTCATTACCTGGACGTACGACCCATTAGAGAGTGTAAATGGGTACTTAAATATCGCAAAACTTGGCGGTGTTAGCTCTACATATATTGCCAATTGCTACGGAGAAATGGACGACCTGTTAAACAGCGGGATCCCAACTGATCGCTTTCTGGTCGAATGGCACCTTGAGCAGGAAAAAAGTGAGAGTAAAAAGGAGATCGAGATCGATTTTGCCATTGCAAACTCACTCGTACAATGGGATTTGAATAGGGAAGGATTCCCTATCCCTTCATCTACCCTTCCCCTTCCTAATCAAGATGTCAAACTTACCTTTGTGGCAGTTCCAAAGGCTTTCAGGGCAATAAGAAAAACAAATATCGAGGCAGCCGTTGAATGGCGCATGAAAACAAGAGAGATATTTATACAACTGTTTCAACAAGGATGGGAGGTTACCGGTTTTATAAAGAATACTCAGCCTGACAGTCCCGTTCATTTCTATGTCTTGACGAAAAAATGAACCTAACGTGGAAAAGGAGAATTGTTACATGAAAATTAAGCAAGTTGTTTTACGGCATATGAAGATGGATCTGCTTCACCCTTTTACGACGAGCTTTGGCACGGAATATGATCGGGATTTTATTCTTGTTGAAGTGATTAACGAAGATGGTGTTTCGGGCTGGGCAGAAAATGTGGCCATGCCTACCCCTTATTATAATGAAGAAACAGTTAAAACTAACTGGCATATGCTGGAAGATTTTTTAATTCCGATTTTATTAAACAATGAAATTCAGCATCCCGATGAACTTACAGAAAAACATTTCTCCCATATCCGCGGGAATTATATGGCGAAGGCTTCCTTGGAAATGGCTGTTTGGGATCTGTATGCAAGAGAGCAAAACGCTTCACTCTCAAGCATACTTGGCGGGACAAAACAGACAATTGATGTCGGCGTCAGTATCGGCATTAAAGATTCCATCGATGAGACGTTGGAAACAATTGAAGACCGTCGTTTAGAAGGCTATAAACGTTTTAAATTAAAGATTAGGCCGGGCTGGGATGTTGAATTAATCGACAAAGTCCGGAAAGTATATCCGGATATTCCGCTCATGGCCGATGCCAATTCCGCCTATACGTTAGAAGACATGGACATGTTGACGGCTCTCGATGATTATAACTTAATGATGATTGAACAGCCTCTGGCTTACAACGATATTATTGATCACGCCGATCTCCAGGCCAGATTAAAAACACCGATTTGCTTGGATGAAAGCATCCATTCATTAGAGGATGCCAGAAAAGCACTTAAATTAGGAAGCTGTAAGATTATCAATATTAAAATTGGCCGTGTGGGCGGTTTGACGCAAGCTAAGAAAATCCATGATTTTTGTCAGGAACGGAACGTGCCGCTTTGGTGCGGCGGCATGCTCGAGTCAGGCATCGGCAGAGCCCACAACATTGCGATCACTACCCTTCCTAACTTTACTCTCCCGGGTGATACGGCAAGCTCCGCTCTCTATTGGGCAGAGGATATTATTGAACCTGAAGTAACAGTTGAAAAAGGGATCATTACTGTTCCTACCTCACAGGGAATGGGGTACGAACCAAGTTTAGAAAAAATCAAAAAGTATACAGTATACAGTAAATCTTATAATCTATAATAAAAGCCAGGTTTCCTTTTTGGAGCCTGGCTTTATCGTCTTCCTACATGACCCACTTTAATTCCTTCCGATTATGATTTATGAGTTATATGAAGGAATCTAATGAAAAACCATTTGTTTCAAAAGTTTGCCGCATGCGGAGAATCGCTTTGGAATGGATTTGAGAAATCCTTCCTTTAGTAAGATTCATGACTTCAGCTATTTCTACCTGAGAAAGTCCCTCGTTATAAAATAACGAGATAACCAGCCTTTCTTTTTCAGACATCTTATCAATACATGAAGCGATCATTTTCCGAAATTCTACCATTTGAATTTGTCTTTCCAGCGTTATTAATTTATCATCTGTAATCAGATCGAGTCTGCTTTCCTTTTTCCCTTCATCTTCATTTGCATTCAATGGTTCATTCAGAGAGAGCAAAGTTGACATTGACAAAGCAGATATTGCTTGATCTACTTCTTCCAGCGGCAAATTTAAAAAATGACTAAGTTCTTCTTCGGTAGGTGATCTCATCAAAGTTTGTTCCAAACTGCGAAAGGCATTATTTAATTTTTTGGCTTTCTCTCTTACCCCGCGCGGTATCCAATCCATCTGGCGAATTCCATCCAACATCGCTCCTTTTATCCGCCACAGTCCATAGGTTTCGAATTGAAACCCTTTCTGATAGTCGAATTTTTGAATCGCCTCGATTAAACCAATATAACCTAATCCAATCAAGTCCTCCTTAGGAATTATCCGGTGTGGGATACTTAGGCTCAGCCGTCTGGCCATTTGCTCTACCAAATGTACATATTGTTTTACGAGATTTTCCTGTGATTTTAAATCGTGGTTCTCCCGATACGTCCTCCATAAAAAATAATGCGGAATAGTCTCTTTGATAGCAGGTCTCAAGTGTTATCCCTCCTGGTTTTCCGATGTCCATGTTTGGATGGCTTTTGCGATTTTTTCAGGTCCTAATGTACGGTCGCCATTATGTAACAAGTCTAGAGGGAGTGATTGGAATGATTGTTCGCCCAATTCCACTTTCTCAATTGGGGATTTCCCATCTCCCACTTTGCTTGTTTCTACTTCATTTTGTTGTTGAACTAAATCGGAGTTTTTCTTTGTTACCATATGCTGCAAAACCAATTGCAGCATATTGCCCACTATAAAGAAGAGGAGAAAACCTATACCCGCTCTGATCAAGGACGTTAGCAAAGTATTGTTCATAAACGAAAAAATGTAGGTTAACAAAAATGCGATGAAACCTAATATTGCATTAACTCCCCAATTCGCTTTCATATGGACCTCCAAATATCACGATTTACCCAAAAACAAAATTTTTTCAAAAAACCCTCGAATCCCTTTTGTAGCAATAGAAGAAGTTTCGTCAATATCAGGCAGATAAGAACACACAATTTGTTTGATGTTTTTTGATGCTTCACAGTAAGGATAGGAAACGATAAATGGGATTTGCAATTTTACGGACTGCCTTACATGGACATCCTCCATTAGAAACCCGATTGTTTTCAACTTCAAATTTAAAAAATTACTACATGCATTTTTTAAAGCTCTAGAAGTTTCTACCGCTTCTCGGTAGGTATGAGAGCGATTAACTACCAAACGGAATATTGGCGCTTGTTTGCTAACCTGAAATACAGTCTTCATCACGGCGTAAGAATCGGCAATGGCAGTTGGCTCTGGTGTGGTGACCATAATGGTTTCGTCTGAAGCTACAATAATATCAACAAGCTCCTTTGAGATTCCTGCACCAGTGTCAAGTAATATATAGTCAACATAAGATTGAAGCTCTTGAATCTGAGCCCAAAAAAAGGAGATCGTTTCTTGATCTAATTTCACTAGATCTTGAATCTCGATTCCTCCGGATATATATTCAATACCCTCGGTGCCTTTTTCCAAAACACCCCATATTGATTTCTTCTTATATAGGACATCTGCTAGACTGCTTCTCGGTGAATTTCCCATGAGAATATTTATATTGGCGGTTGACAAATCTAAATCCAACACGATGACTTTCTTGCCAACGGCTTTTAAGCCTAAAGCAAAGTTAAGGGTAAAATTTGATTTGCCAACTCCCCCTTTTCCACTCGTAATCGTAATCACTCGAGAGGAATGAATTTCTTGCTGTTGAACATTAAATCGATGCATATATTCTCTTAGACTTTGTGCTTGATCCATTTTCTTATTCCTCTCCTACTAGGTATCTCGCAAGCAATGCAGCATCGATTAATGTGATATCCTCTGGAACACTTTGTCCATTGGTGATATACGCTATTTGATAGGGATATTTATAAGCAATATTGAGAATTGAACCATAACTAGTAGTTTCATCAATTTTAGTCAAAATAAGTTTTTTGATAGGGCTATCCAAAAACTCATTCAACATAATTTGCATATCTTCAAACTTTGTGGTCAAGCTTAAAACCAAATAATTATCACTCTTAAGTGGATGATTTAAAAATTCATTAATGGATTCGCGGTTTTTTGCTTCTTTGTAATTTCGCCCTGTCGTATCCATATAGATTAGATCGTAGTTTACTAGTTTATTTAGTGCCTTCTCTAGTTCATCCGCAGAACGAACCACTTCAATTGGCACATTCAAAATCCCTGCATACGTTTTTAGTTGTTCAACCGCAGCAATTCGATAAACATCAGTAGTAATCATCGCTACTTTGCGCTTTTGTTTTAACACTTGTTCTGTAGCAAGTTTAGCGATTGATGTGGTTTTTCCGACACCAGTAGGTCCAATCACATTGATCATTCGCGTGAGCTCGTGGACCGTGTTTGAAACAGGAATTCGCTTTTCAATAATTCCTTGAATAATAGAGTAAATTTCTTTTTTTATCACGTCATCTTGTAAATTGGTCAACGACTCATATTTTTTTATTACCTCGCCGATAATATGTTCGATAACTTCATCATCAACACCCTGTTTTTTCATACGGTTCACGCTAGATGCTAATCCAGAAGGCAGAGCATTTTCCTGTTTAGATTCCATCATAAATGTCATCATTATTTTCCGCATATGCTGTAGTTCATCAAGTAATACATTTTCGTTTTCCTTTTCCTTGGTCACAGATGTTGAAGAAACGGTTTTTTCCGTTACTCCTGACGATTTAGAATAATAATTATAAAGGTTTTGATGCTTCTTATGAAAAACAGATGGATTATTCTCAATCTCTTTGGTAATCCTCGTATTATTCTTTAGCTCATGGAAGTTATTTCTATCATTCTCTTTTTGTTCTAATCCAAAAGTAGTTCCCTTTTGAGAACCTCCATTTTCAATTGAATAGGCTGTAACTTCATATTTTTGTTTCGTAAATAACCCAAACACCCCGCCTGTTTTTATCGCTCTGGTGTTCACGATAATGGCATTCTCCCCTAATTGCTGCCGCACCATTTTTAAAGCATGGGGCATGGTATCGCCAATGATTTTTTTTGTTTTCATATGTTCACCACTCCTATACTTTGGATCTCAATATCAGGCTCCAGCTCTGTATATGCAAGAACTGGTACAGATGGCATGATTTTATCCACAAACTGTTTCAAATACATCCGAATCGATGGCGAGGTTAGAAAAATAGGCTGACTACCAGCTTTAACAACCCGCTCAATTTGTTCTTTCAATACCTCTGTAATCTTCCTAGACATTTGTGGATCCATCGAAAGATAATAAACCCCTGCTTCGGTTTGTTGAATAGAATCGGAAATACCTTTCTCCAAAGTGGCACCCGCTGTTAAAACATTAATAACGCCTTCCTCGACATATTGCTCCGTAATTTGCCGAGTTAGAGACTGTCGCACATATTCGGTTAAAACTCTCGGTTCCTTTGTATAGACTGCGAAGTCTGCCAATGTTTCAAAAATTGCCGCTAAATCCCGAATCGAGATCTGTTCACGAAGAAGATTCTGAAGAACCTTCTGGATTTCACCTACTGACAATAAGTTTGGAACGAGCTCATCCACTAAATTAGGATGGGTTTCTTTTAGGTTATCAACTAATTCCTTTGTTTCCTCTCTGCGCAACAGCTGGTAGGTATATCGTTTTAATACCTCTGTTAGATGAGTCGCAATTACGGATGGCGGGTCAACAATCATATATCCTAAAAGCTCTGCTCTCTGTTTCACCTCTATGCTCACCCAAATTGCAGGAAGTCCAAAGGCAGGCTCAACCACCTGAATCCCCTCGATACCTTCATCATCAACACCTTGATTCATGGCAAGGAAATGATCGAGATAGACTTCTCCGGAAGCGATTTTGTTGCCCCGGAATTTTAAAACATACTGATTTGGTGGTAATTGTAAATTATCCCTAATCCGGATAGTGGGGATGACTATACCTAATTCAATGGCAAATTGCCTGCGGATCATCACAATACGATCGAGAATATCTCCGCCTTGTTTTTGATCAGCCAATGGAATTAACCCATACCCTATCTCCAATTCCAACGTATCAAGTTGAAGTAAGTTAACCACTTTTTCTGGGTTACGAATATCTTCTTCCACATTCTCCATTTCTACTTGTTCCTTGCGGAGATCCTCTTGTTTCATATTCCTTTGCATGGTATAGGAACTAAACACTAGCACACCGGCCACAGGCAGCGTCAGGAAAATTCCAATCGGTGTAAATATACCAAGCAGCATGATCATTCCTGCAACGATATATAGCAGCATAGGGTTATTAAAGAGTTGCTTCGTAATGTCTGAACCCAAATTACCATCAGAAGCGGCACGGGTAACCGTAATCCCTGTCGCGGTCGAAATGAGTAAAGCTGGGACTTGGCTAACCAGTCCATCCCCTACAGATAAAAGCGTGAAGGTACTTGCAGATTCAGCAAAACTCATACCATGAATAACGATGCCGATTGCGAATCCACCAATTACATTGATTAGAAGGATAATAATCCCAGCAACGGCATCCCCTTTAACAAATTTACTGGCTCCATCCATCGCTCCGTAAAAATCGGATTCCTGCTCGATTTTTTTGCGGCGTTCACGGGCCTCTTGCTCACTTAGTAATCCAGCGTTCATATCGGCATCAATACTCATTTGCTTTCCTGGCATTGCATCCAATGTAAAACGGGCAGCCACTTCCGCTACCCTTTCCGACCCTTTGGTTATTACAATGAATTGAATAACAACAAGAATCAAGAAAACGACAAAACCAACAACTGGGTTTCCTCCAATTACAAATGAACCAAACGTCTCGATTACTTTTCCCCCATCCGCTTTTGATAGGATGGAACGAGTCGTAGACACATTTAGGGCTAAACGAAATAAGGTTGTAAGTAATATTGCTGTTGGAAAAATAGAGAAATCCAACGGTTCTTTTGTATTCATGGCTACCAACAAGATCATCATTGATACACTTATGTTAATAATTAATAGAAAATCCAATAGTATTGTTGGCAGAGGAATGATCATCATAGAAACAATTAATATAACAACAATAAGTACGGAAAAATCCTTTGTTTTCATGCCATCATCCCCTTATACCGACCTTCTTGATAGTAAACATACGCCAAAATCTCTCCTATCGCATTGAACATCTCTTCAGGAATCGGCTCCCCGATTTCCACTGCTGCAAACAGTGTACGAGCCAACGGTCGATTTTCTACCGTCATGATTTTATGTTCTTTTGCGATTTCTTTTATTTTTAAGGCTATATGGTCTTTTCCTTTTGCGATTACTTCTGGAGCATCCATCGTATCAAAATCATAGCGAATCGCGACTGCAAAATGGGTAGGATTGGTAATTACCACATCAGCCTTTGGCACCTCTTGGATCATTCGATTCATGGCCAATTGCCGTTGTTTCGCTCTCCTTTTTCCTTTGATTACGGGATCTCCTTCCATTTTTTTATGTTCATCTTTGATTTCCTGTTTAGACATTCTGAGTTTTTTTTCGTAATCAAACCTTTGATATAAATAATCTGCTACCGCTAGAACAAACAAACAGCTGGATACTACGATTCCTATTTGAATTAGAAGAGAGCCTATAAGTCTAGAAGAATCCCAAATGTTTTTTTCGCCTAGCAAAAACAATTCGTTTTTCTGGTTCCAAATCATCAAACCAGCGATGCTGGAAGTAATCACAATTTTCAATATTGATTTAATTAATTCAACCACTGACCGAAGGGAAAATAGGTTTTGTGCACCTTTTAGTGGATTAATTTTATCAAAATTTATTTTCAAGCTTCCGAGATTGAAGATAAATCCAACTTGCGCAAAATTTGCAATAAGACCAGCTGCCAGTACTACAGCAAAAATAGGTGCAATCAGCTTAGTAACATCCCATAATAATTGATTAAATAGGAGCTGGGTGCTTGAAATTGAAATATTCCATAGCAAATATTCCTGAAAACAATGACGATATATATTCATGCACCCTTCTATTAGATTTTTTCCACCGATCAATAAAAAAGAGAAACATAACAGCAATGTTAGAGAAGATGAAACCTCCGAACTCTTTGCGATTTGCCCTTTTTTTCTTGCCTCTCTCCGTTTGTGGGGGGTTGCTTTTTCCGTTTTTTCTCCAGACATGTTTACACCCCCATAATTTTCAAAATTGAAGACATAGATCCAAACATGTTTTCAAAAAGTACGTTTAGCAAGTAAAAAAAACTAGGCAAAATTAATATATATATCAAAAAATGGATCAAAATTTTTACCGGCGGCGAAATAGCAAAAATATTCATTTGAGGCACGGTCCTAGCAATAATACCTAAGGCAATATCCACTACGAAGAGTGTGCCAATAATAGGTGTTGCCATCATGAAGCCAATAATGAACATCTGCTTGATACATTCAAGCAGAAAAGTGGACAACCTGCCATCCATCCACGAGGGCACTGACGCTTGCAAAGATACCCAATCAAAACTAGCTAATATCCCCTGGATTAGTAAATGGTGACCATCTGTAGTAAATAAAACAAGAATGGCTAAAATATTTTTTAAACGACCAGTTAGTTGGGTATTCGCTCCAAAGGTAGGATCAAAAAGGCTGGCCATCGAAAAGCCAATTTGGACGTCTATCAATGTCCCTGCTAGCTGGACGGAGTAAAGAATGATAGTAGCTGCCAAGCCCAACGCAATACCCACAATAAACTCTTTGAGTATTAATAGAACAGTGAAGCCCAATGACATAGATTGGATAGGTTCTTTTACTACACTGGCGCATAGGATACTAAGCAAAATACTAAAACCGATTTTGTAGATGACTGGTATTTGACGGCCTGAAAATAATGGAGCCGTTAGAAGAAATGAAGTTATTCGAACAAAAATAAGTAAAAAAGTCCACCAAGAATAAGCATAAATAGCCATCGCTTACCCCACATATTGAGAAAGATTACCTAACAAATGTTGGGTGAAATCTACCACGCGCTGTAACATCCACGCTCCGAAAATGAGAATCGTTAAAAATACCGCTACAATTTTAGGGACAAACGCAAGCGTTTGTTCTTGAATTTGCGTTGTCGCTTGGAAAATACTAACCAATAAGCCAACCACTAAGGCTACACCGGCCACTGGCGCTATGACAATAAGTATTGTATACACAGAATCTTGTGAAATCTTTAAGATCATTTCAGTGATCATGGTCAACACTCCTTTCTTAGAAACTCATGAGCAATGATTTGACAATTAAATGCCAACCATCGACCAAAATAAATAACAGGATTTTAAATGGCAGCGAAATCATAACCGGTGGAAGCATCATCATCCCCATGGACATTAAGACACTTGAAACTATCATGTCGATGACAAGAAAAGGAATGAAAATTATAAAACCCATTTGAAAGGCTGTTTTTAATTCGCTAATGGCATAGGCAGGAACTAGGGCGGTTAAAGGTATATCCTTTACCAGTTCAGGTCTTTTTTGGCCTGAATAGTCCAAAAACAGCTCTAAATCTTTCTCTCGTGTATGTTTACTCATGAATTCCTTTAAGGGCACACTAGCAGATTGGAAGGCTTCATCCTGGGTGATTTTTCCAGACATCAACGGCTGCAGTGCATTCTGATTTATTTGTGAAAAAGTCGGACCCATGATGAAAAATGTCATAAAAAGAGCTATCCCGATCAAAATTTGATTTGGCGGCATTTGCTGAGTTCCTAGGGCATTACGAACAAATCCAAGCACCACGATAATTCGAGTGAAACATGTCATTAAAACAAGAATGGAAGGTGCGATTGATAGCACGGTAATCATTAAAATAATTCGCAGCGTATTTGATACATTCCCTGGATTGCTGGAACCCAAATCAATTCCTGGGAGAATTGTATCGGTAGGACTCGCGGCATGTGCAATCGTAAAGATTCCTAGGGAAAGTAAAGGAACTAGTAATGCCAATTTTCGTAACATTGTTCCTACTCCCCTCCATTTTCTTTCTGCATCTTTTCGATATGTTTTCGAAAAACAGAATTCCACATTTTTTTTGGATCCTGAGGAATCCACTTTGATGAAAGCCCTTCCGCTTGATTTTCATAGCTTTCTAGTAAATGCTGATATTCTTCACCTTGGGATATTGAACGAATCAATGAAATGGTTTCACCAACCCCGATAATATAAATTGTCTGACCAATGAGGACAACCTGCAGAGAACGGTTATTCCCCAAAACGTGACCTCCTAAAGGAAGAATGGGGCCATTGGATTGCATTAAACGATTTTTTTTTGATAGGAATCGTAATAACACAACTATTAAGACAATGACCAAGGCAAATGAAACAATAAATTTTATCAATAAGGGAAATAATGAAGGCGACTGACTATCCACGACTTTTTGTGAGTGGGGTGACGTTTTTTCCGTACTTTTATTTATCGTGTCATAGACAGAATGATCGCCGGAAGATGTGGTACCTGCGGCAAAAATTGTGGTTTGAAAAGAAAAAAGGGAAAAGAACGCTAGTAAAAAAAATAGGGAGTATTTCATGATTTTCTCCTTCCTTGGAGTTATTTCTAGTTGTTTAAGTTGGTCGTTATTTGGGCGGCTAGTTTAGCATCGATTTTCGCTATTTCCGTTAAAATCTGGACACGATTTCCAGTGCTGATATTTTTCATAACATTCATTGCTACTTGAGAGTTCGTTCCCATCATGGATTGAATAATACCAGCAGACTGTGCCGGCGGCATTCCTGAAATCGTATCGGCTAAGGTTTGGGTTGGATTTTCCTGATTTTGGATTAGATCATGTATCTGCCCTTTTAAAGAAGTTGGATCGGTTTCATTAAGCGCTGGTATTTCACTGAGAATCATGGTAATTTGAGCGGCTTTTTTGGCGTCTTTCATGCTCCCAAGGATATTGCTTTGAAGGTTCTGGTCTAGTTGAGAAAATGTTAATGCAGCATCCTCTAAGCTCATCGATTCAATCATTACAGCAGCTTTAGATGGATCCAGGTTCGAATAAATAGCCGCTATTTTCTTCATCCGATCTTGATATTCTTGGGATAGCTTTTTATCCTGCTGTTTCTGCATTTCTTGATTGCTTTTTTTAAAATTATCAAAATCTTTTTGATTAGAACTTAGTTGTTTGTTCAATTCTGATATTTTTTGGTCTTTCTCTTTTAGCTGTGCATCGATTTTTAGATATTGCTGTTTCCAGACGTCCTGATTATCATTGCTTGTTGTTTGAACTGGTTCTGGAGCATGAATAATTTGGTTAATAACAGGAACTTTACTTCCCCATTCTTGAAATGTTTTCCACACGGGAATATCTAAGAAATTTACAATGATAACGACAAGTATGACGGTAAAAATTATTGGAATACCCCAAAAAAAAATGGATCCCAGTTTTCTATCTTGTTTCTCTTCCATCTGTTTCTCTCCTCATATCCTTCGAGAATATCGCAAGACCGCCATTTCATCCAACATGCCTTGTTCTTTGCGCTCAAGCTGCTTTTGAAAAGAGTCCTTGGACTTCACTTTCCATTGCTTCCACATTTTAGCTTCTTGTGTTTTTTCAATAAGCACCTGATGTTTTTGTTCTACTTCCTGAAAGATTTTCTTTGATTGGTTCTCCAACCGTTTTTTTTGCACGGATACATGATCAATCTCTTGTTGTAACTGCAATATCTCCCATATTGACTTTCGGTCAACTTCATCATATTGGTTAAAAAACTTGTCTTTAACCGATTCTAACTCTTCTATTTGCTCCTGAAGTTCCAATTGTTGAAGTTTGATCGTGCCAAATTCTTCTTGTGCCAGATCTTTTTCTTTTTCTTTGAAATCAAGGACTTTTTGAAAGGAAAACTGAAATTTCATCGCATCATTGCTCCAAACTGTGATATTAAGAAGGATCTCGTATCCTCTAGCTGTGCAGTTTCAAAAATACCTTGACGTAGGAAGTGATCCATTTGGGGCTTGAGGCGCATGGCTGTATCGATGTCACGATTCGAGCCTTTTTTATAAGCCCCAATATTGATTAAGTCTTCAGTCTCGTTATAAGAGGCCAGAATTTTCTTGAAGTTTCGCGCCGCGTTTAGATGTTCATCAGAGGTAATTTCCGTCATAACCCTGCTTGTACTATTTAAAACATCTATGGCCGGGAAAATTCCTTTCCCTGCAATGGAACGGTTTAGGACAATATGTCCATCTAAAATACCTCTAACTGCATCTGCAATTGGTTCGTTCATGTCATCTCCATCTACCAAGACCGTATAAATGGCCGAAATGGACCCTTTAGGCCCAGTCCCTGCCCGCTCCAATAGCTGTGGAAGCATAGCAAACACTGATGGAGTATACCCTTTAGTTGTAGGAGGTTCACCAATGGCTAATCCAATTTCCCTTTGCGCCATCGCAAAACGGGTTACTGAATCCATTACAAGTAATACATCCTTTCCTTGATCACGGAAATACTCAGCTATAGAAGTAGCAGTCAGGGCACCTTTAATACGGATTAAAGCAGGTTGATCCGATGTTGCTACAATGACAACTGATTTTTTCAGCCCTTCTTCACCTAAATTTTGTTCAATAAAATCAAGGACTTCGCGTCCTCTCTCTCCAACTAAGGCGATAACATTTACTTCTGCAGTCGTATTTCGAGAGATCATTCCTAGAAGTGTGCTTTTACCCACTCCACTACCGGCAAAAATCCCCATCCGCTGCCCCTTCCCCATTGTTAATAACCCATCAATTGTGCGAACTCCTACACCCAAGGGGGAATGGATTCTTGGTCTGCTGAGCGGGTTAGGCGGTGGAGAATAAGTAGGCACTTCATCCAAACCGAACGGCAATGGTTTTCCATCAATAGGCTGACCCAAACCATCTAAAATACGGCCAAGCAATTGGTGACCAGCCTTTACCATCATCGGTTTGCCACTAGCGACCACGTCACATCCCGGTCCTATAGCCTGGACCTCACCGAGAGGCATTAGTAATACCTTGTTTTCCCTAATACCTACTACTTCAGCTTGAATAGGGGTGTGAGATTTAGATGGGTATATCGAACATAATTCGCCAATTCGTACATCCGGACCTTGAGATTCAAGGGTAAGTCCGATAATTTGGGTAATTTTCCCATTTACTCTTACTGGGTCAATGCTGCGAATGATTTGCACATATTTATCAGCTGCTAATACCACTTCCGGTCTCCCTTCTCGCCTCTAAAATAGCGGTTTTGATTTCCTCGATTTGTGTATCGATTCTTGCATCAACACTTCCATATGCAGTTCGTATGATACAACCCTTCGAGGAAACGGAATGGTCGGGTATAATTTTGATTTCCGTTTCTCCATTAACTACAGCCACAAGGTGAGCACGCTGTGATTGAATAAAACTAAAATCATCAGGATGTACACAAACTATTATTCTCTCTTTCTCTTTAAAGCGGAGAATATGCTGTTTTATTAACTCTACAAATTTCTGAGGATAACTTTCTAATTCCTGTTTGACAATTTGCGAAGCAATAGCAGTGCTTAACTCGAGCAAAAACGGTTCAGCTTCTGAGATTATCTCTTCCTTTTGTTCATATGCTAGTTGTAATAAATGCTTAACTTGATCTAATTTACCTTGATACTCATCTTCCAGCTTGGACTGCGCTTCAAGTTTCCCCTTTGTAAACCCTTCTTCAAAGCCTTGCTGTTGGGCTTCAAGAGACATAGAATCTAACTGCAATTTGTTCTCTTCCCACCATTTGTTGATTTTTTCAGCGGCAGTGGATTCTATCAAACTGGCGTTTTGCTCCGCCCTATTGATAATCGCTAGAGCTTGCTCTTTTGCCTCCTCAATCAATTGCTGGATAGGGGGAGCCATGACCCCCTCAATTGATTCTTGACAGGCATCTAGATTCGATTCGTCTGCCTCTTTGTAAATTGAAATAGGTGGCTGGGTGATTACTTTTACTTCCTCTACTAAAGAAAGATGGGATGATTTAAAAACTTTAGAGTAAGATTTCATCATTTCCACCTCGGGCAATGACAATTTCACCTGCATCCTCTAAGCGGCGAATGACAGACACAATTCTTCCTTGAGATTCCTCAACATCTTTGACTCTTACTGGTCCCAGATATTTCATTTCTTCTTCAAATGATTCGACCATCCGTTGAGACATATTCTCAAATATAACCTTTTTGACTTCTGGACTGGCAGCTTTCAATGAAAGTAATAAATCTTGATTTTCCACTTCTTGAATAACACGCTGGATTGCACGTCGATCCAGATTGATGATATCTTCAAAGACAAACATCCGCTTTTTGATTTCTTCCACCAATTCTCGGTCTTTCATGCCTAGCTGCTCTAAAATACTTTTCTCTGTGCTTCGGTCCACACCATTAAGGATACCGACAATTGATTCTATTCCCCCTACCACACTATAATCTTGACGGATGGTAGACGATAATTTTTGTTCTAAAATAAGCTCCACTTCTTTAATCACTTCTGGTGAAGTTTGTTCTAACAATGCTATTCGTCTAGATACGTCCGATTGAAGTTCATCAGGCAAGGACGAGAGTATTGTCGACGCTTGTTGTTGCTCTAAATGAGCTAATACGAGAGCGATTGTTTGGGGATGCTCATTTTGTAAGAAATGATAGATTTGCATAGCATCAACTCGGCGTGCAAAATCAAAAGGTTTAACTTGAAGCTGTGTTGTTAATCTTTGAATGATTTGTCTAGCACGGTCTTTCCCTAGAGCCGATTCCAAAACATCCTGTGCAAAACTGATCCCACCTGTAGCTAAATAATCCTGTGCGATGCACATTTCATGAAATTCTTTCAAAACTTCCTCTTTTTCCTTGGAATCAACTTTATGAATATTGGCAATTGAAAGAGTAAGCTGATCAATCTCATCCTCTGGCAAATAATTGAATATTTTAGAGGAAGTCTCCTTCCCCATCGAAATGAGTAAAATTGCTGCTTTTTGTCTTCCATTCAATCTTAGTGCAGTAGCCATGGGAACTATGCCTCCTCCTCATTCAGCCATGTTCTGATAACTTTAGCAAAGTCTTCAGGCCTTTGATCAAGCAATTTTTTCAATTGACTTTCGACAGTCATATCTTGCTCAACAAAATAGTCTTCTTCTAAAACTGACGATGTTTCTTTTAAGTCCTGTTCCATATTCAGGCGATTTTGGTTTCTACGGCGTACCAGCAGCCATATTAAACCGCCAACTAAAAGCGTACCTAAAGCTGAAGCCACACCAATATATAGTCCGTTGTTTTTTGATTGGCTTGCCATTGATGTGCTAGTCGCGAACGAATGGGGGAAAATGGTAATCCGTTGATCAATTTCTTTTTGAGATAAATTCGGATGTCCCAGAGCAGTTCGAACAGTATTGGAAACAATATTACGAATACTATCCTGTGTTGCCTTTGGCAACGAATTAGGATTTGATGGGCTGCCTTCCACACCAACATTGATCGTGATATCATCAATTTGATAAGGGCTTTTAATGATCTCGTTATTAATTCGATTAACCTCATAGTTTACTTTATTTTGACTTTCATCGTAATTACTATCCCCACTTGAGTTAGCACCCACATAACCAGGAACATCTGTAGACCCAGTTCCCACAACCCCACCAGGGCTTGTTCCCTTCCCAGTGTATGTTTTGGTATCCTTTTCAGAGCTTATTACGATTCCGTTATTATTCTTATCCGTCGGTTTCACTAATTTTTCTTCCGTTTTGACCTGATCAAAATTCATTTTGATAAACGTATTGACGTATACTTTATCTGTTCCAAGAATGTTACCTAGCAAACTTTGTAGATTCTGTTGGATATCACGTTGAATATTTTGTTGGATTTTTTGCTGTTGGTCATATTTATCAAGAGCCTGATCCCCATTGTTTGAATCTTGCAACGCTAAGGTCTCACTGTACTGATTCATGATGGTGATATTTTCTACTGGAAGATTCGGAACACTACGTGATACTAACGTATAAAGTGCCCGAATTTGCTGAGGGTTCAGTTGTGTCCCCGGCTCCACTTCTACCATCACGGAAGCACTGGCTTTTTGCTGTTGATCCTGTTTAACAAACACAGAATTTTCAGGTAATGTCAAAATAACATCAGCATTCTTAATCCCATCAACATTCTTAAGAACTTCTGCCACTTGATTTTGCATGGCTTCACGTTCAAGTATGTTATATTGACGGTCTGTAGCTCCGAAAGAAAGATTTTGACCAAAAACATCGTAATTAATTTTGTTGTCTTTTGGATAGCCTTTTGAAGCAAGACTAACGACTAAACTGGGTGCATCCTTTCGCGGCACAAGCAACATCGTCCCATTTTGGGAAATTTGATAATTTGTAAATCCTTGTTTGTCCAATTCTGCTTTTATGTCTCCTACTTCCCGCTGGCTCAATTGACCCGTATACAATGGTACATATTGAGGGCGTGACGCAAAAAAAATAAACGTAGAAATGGCAATGAAAAGAAATAAGAATGTACCAATGATGAACCATTTTTGTTTCGAGCTTCGTGCACCCCAGTATTTATTAAAACTCTCTCTTGATTGTTTGATTTGATCTATCCATGATCGATTCATTTCTCACCCTGCTCAACTTTCCTAATTCTTAAAATTGCATCCTCATGATTTCTGAATAGGATTCCACGGCCTTGTCCCTCACCGCAACCGTCATTTCCAGTGCTAACTTCGCTTTTTCCGAAGCAATCGTAACATTATGTATATTATCAACCTCACCAGCAGCTGCTTTCGTAGTGAGATCCTCAGCCTGCTTTACTGTTGAATCTACATTTTGCAAATATCCTTGGAGCACGTCAGCAAACGAAGATTTTGATTCTGTTTTTTGAATAGAATTTTGATTGAAATTGATTGAGCTACTACTTACACTTGAAACATTCATCTATATTCCTCCTAACGACCTATTTCTAGAGATTTTAACATCATCGATTTCCCTGAATTAAATGCTGTGACATTCGCTTCATATGCTCTTGACGCAGCGAGTAAATCGACCATTTCCTTAGATAAATCGACATTGGGCATCATCACATATCCATCCGTATTAGCATCAGGGTTTGAGGGATCGTAAACCATTTTAAATGGTGTCTGATCATCAACAATTCCTGTTACCCTTACACCTTGTAGGTTGGATTGAGACTGTGTTTGTTTTTGAATTTCACTTTGTAATACCTGATCAAACGCTTTTTCCCTTGGTTCCATTTCAACCATTTTGCGGCGATATGGTTCCCATTTTCCATTTACCAATGTTGCACGAGTTGTGGAGGCATTGGCAATATTTGAAGAGATGACATCCATCCTTAAACGCTGTGCAGATAAGGCGGATGCATTTATATTTAATGAATCAAACATCGCCCTTAACCCCTTCCAGTAATCGCAATCGATAATTGTTGAAATTCACTGTTCAGCTGCTGCGTTAGTGTATAGTACCACAAAGCATTATTTGACATGCTGGTCATCTCTTGATCGACATCAACATTGTTTCCGTTGTTTTGCATAACAGTTTCCGTATTTTCCATGGTTTGTGCAGTGGGTATGTCAACTGTATTACCAATCACTAAATGTCGAGAGTCTGTTCGGTTTCCAACAAAATTTGTTTGATTGGATAAGTGTTGTTTTAAAATATCCTCAAAAGCTACTTGTTTTGCTTTATATCCAGGGGTTTCTGCATTCGCTAAATTATTGGATATGACTTGTTGGCGTAAACTTGAGGCATCTAATGCCGATTGTAAAAGGCTAATATTGTTCAAAATAATCCTCACCTTTCAGACTATTTATTTGATTTTTTTTGATAAGCATCAAAATAAAAATCATACTAAATCAATATACTAAATAAAGGGTTTTTTATCCATAATTTTTTTAAATAATATATGAATTCATCCTACACTCGAAGTTGATCAAAATACTTAGTCACACCGGTTACCCAATGATTATTTAAACCAATAGGATCATTTTCTGCACCAATTGGTGCATACTTGGAACCAATCATCGATATTGTATGTAAGCCAGAGCCGAGATAATTTTTACTTATATTATGAGCCATATCCATTATGCTTTGTTCAATCGAGGAATATGATTTCAAACCATTAACACCCATCATGCCCGCAATATTGTTTTTTTGTCTTGCAGCATTGGACTGACCATTACCGGTTTCATGTTGTGCGATAGCAGCAAGAAGGGCAGGATCGATATTAAATTGCTGTCCAGCTTGAACAAAGGTCTTTCCCATACCTTTTAATTTGCCATTTAACACTTGATCAATTTTATCAGGATTTATAGACTGGTAGCTTAACGGTTTGCCAGATTTTATGAGCAAATTTTGATTACTGTTACCGATCAATGGATTTATTTGATTGAGGTTCATGGATTGGAAGCTTAGCGGGTCATTAATATCCATGCTTTGACCACTCAAAGAGGAGTTATTTCCTAAATCTATATTTGGATCAAGGGTATCAGTACTAGTGTCTTCGGCCATTTGTGATTCCAATTGCATCAATAATTGATTTAAAACTTCGGCAAAAGGATTGCTGCCCTTTGAAGGGGTAATTCCTTGCTGGCTTTGGAGATTTTCATTTTTAGATAGTGTATTTACAAGCATTGTTTTAGTAAACCAATTATCTCCTGTTATCAATGGATAGCATCCTTTCTTATTATGTATTCTAAAATTAATAAAATTTATTTTACCTTTATCTTATTTTAAATTCGATCTCTAATTGGCATTTAGCATTCCTTCAAACATCCAGCTGATGCCTCCGATAAAATCATCTGGGAGCCGAGATATTTTGATAAGTTGACCGTCTTCGATTTTTGCCTCTACCAAAACAATCATGTTAGAATCTTGTTCTTTTTTTAAGGCAAGAATCTGCTTCTCATTGTATACAATATTTTTCAACATATAATAGGTATCATTTAATGGGTTCCCTATCGTTATTTTAATTGGATTTTTAAAGAAAGGTTTTTTCTTTTTAAATTCCATAAAATTATAGAGCATGCCTTGTATAGGCTCGTCTGACAATAGATGCTGGTAGATCATGATATCTTCCTCTCGGTCAACTTAAAATTTAAGAGTAAATTTGTTTTTCTTTTGCAAAAATAAAAAGTTTACTACTATAATAAATAGTCTAAATTTTAAGAATAGAATATTGCACCGCTGGACAAAAAAAATTAACCCCGCATTTATCGAATGCGGGGTTAAAATCATAAATCATTCACGAAGGCTTTGATGCCAAATGAAAATATAGATTATTTAAAACACCCTTATCATTCGGCAGCTGGCTGACATAGTGCAAAAGCACCTTAGCCCCTTTAGCTTTGTGTCACTGATTTTCATCAGTTTTACCCTTATCGAGACTTTTAGAGGTTCCTTTTGCACTGGTCTCTAACTCTCATGATAGAATGTTTTAACAATGTCGAATATCCTACTAATTAATCATTTGTTGTCGAAATTAATGGGTAATTTGACCTAATTTTATTTTCTACCCCAATATTTCTTATGTCAATAACGAATATAATAATTTTATGTAAAAATAATTAGGTCCTTTCCATTATTTTTTTGAATCTATAAATACTCCATCAGTTTGTTTCAGATAAGGTTGATAAATTTTAGCATACTGTTTATTCTTCTTAATTTGATTTAGAATGGTTTGGATTTTCGTCATTTTTTCTTTTAATTGAAGTTCTATACACTGATCTAATTGTAAAGTATCTTTCAATAAATTTGTTTCTTTAGTAGTATATTGATAGCTCGGGTAATCTGCTTTAAAGGTATCAATTCTTTTCATCGCTGTATGTCGAGCTAAAAGCAGTTTTTCAAATTCCTCAAAATCTCCGTCATTAAGTACGTGCTGCATTGCGGCTGTGATTTTATAAATGGTTTCTGCCATTTCTTCTATGATAAAAACAGATTTAGTCATTGGCTTTTTGTTTGATAGCAGTCGCCCAGGTTTCAGATAGTTCAACAGCAAACCCTTCTACTTCATCTAGAATTTCGACATTTTTTCTCATATTCGCTTCAATTAAACGGGAATTCATATAATTGTATAATGAGAGTAGAGAATCTGACATCGCATAGCCTGGTTTCAATGTGACGATTAACTCACTAAGAATATCTTGAGCTTTTAGATTATAACTGTGGGAATCCGCTAATTTGTTAGTTTGCAAAGCCATTTTGGACATGCGGATGAATTTAACCATTCCTTGGTATAACATATTAGTCAACTCTTCCGGCTTCGAAGTGGTGACTGCTTGTCTTTGATAGGCTTGATAAGGATTACTTAAAGTCATACTGATATTACCTCTTTCCATTTCCTAAGATTCATTAGTAAAAAAATTCAATTCTTATATATTTTTATCAACTAGTAAACCTAAAAATTTTTTCATTTCCGAAAAATAATCTAACATTTTTTTTGAAGGAATTTCACGGATGACTTCATTGGTTTTTGAATCAATCATCTTTACATAATATTCTCCCGATTTATCATGCAATTTAAATTCTAAGAAGACTTGTGATTGTTCGGCCATTATATTTAGCTGTCGCACCGAATCCTGTATCTGTTTGTCTGTTTGTTCAGATCTGCGTTTAATTGGTGTTTGATCACGGGTTGGATTATTCTGGCGTTGATCTGAAGCAGTTTGATTTTGAATTGAAGGGATTTTTGAAATCTCCATCGCCATCCTCCATTTCCTGCTTTTTTATATTTATCGGATGGAAAGAAAATAAGTTAAGGAAAAATTAGAAAAAAACTAAAAAAAGCTATTCAAAGGAATAGCTTTTAACTGCCGACTTGAAGGACAAGACCAGACCCATCAATTATATAGTTTAGTCTTTGATTATGTTTCTTTAGATTTTGAATTTTTGCAGCATCGCCTAACTGGTTAAAGGCAGAAATTTCATTTACAATCTTTGCAATTTCTAATTGCAATTCATCATTGCGTTTCTTCTCCTGCATCAATTGCTGATCTTTTTTCCTTAATTTTTCTTGCAAAACTTCTTTCTCAAGATTGGTTTCAGTTTTTATACTCTCCAACTGTTGAACGGCATCCTGATTCTGAAGGGCCAAATTGGTAAGTTGATATAAACTTTTTAAAAGTTCATTTAAATTGATCCCTGGAAGTTGTTGAACGTTTGTAATTAAGCCTGACAAAATGTCTAATAAATCATCATTTTGAGCAGAATTACTTGGATTCAATTGAGGAGCTTGTGTTGTTTCACTAATTGGCTCAACTGAAATAACCGGAATCTCTGCCTCTTTGATCGTAGTAAAAATAAACTCATTTTGATTAGCTTGTTGTTTTTTTTCTTTTGACTTTACAAGGGTATAATATTTATAGTTAACTGATTGATAGCCACGGTTTAATAATTGGGCAATTTCATTCAATATCTCTGTAATATTTAGGGCACCTTCATCTTGGCGTTCCTTAATATATTGAAACATAAAATCAATCTCATTTTTGCTCCATTTTCGATTGACTTTTTTTGAATCATCAGAAGTTTGGTTTTCATGGTCAGAGTTATTTATGCCTAACAACATCAAATTATTAAAATAATAAACCAATGTTCCTGCACTTAAATGATTTTTTGCTTCCAACTCATGAAAATAATTCTCATCTAACCGTACAGCTCCACTGCTTACCAACTCATCTCTCATCTCAAATAGTGCTGATTTTAAACTCACATAAATCCCTCCAATCTGATTTAATTATAAAAAACTTGATTTTAATACCGAAGTAATTTTAAACTATCTATCTTTCCCTACTATAGGTTACGTTCAAATGTGGTTTTTTTAGGTTATATTATCAAAATAAATCATTAATTTTTTTATTTGATTAAGGATAACCTCAAAAAGTAATGGATATCCCTTTATCATTTAATTATATATAATCTGTTAAGATTTGTACATGTTAATGTATGGTATTCAATACAAATCTCATGTATATGTTATAAATAAACCCTCTTAATTTAAAGAGGGTCAGCAATAAAATCTTGTTATTTTGATAGTTAACTATCGTTCCTTCAATCGATTTTGTCTTTGTTTTTCAAAAGAAAATTGGATAATTTTGTTTTGATTCCGTTCATCAATCTGATTAAATTCAAGGGCAACGTTTTTTCGTTCAGCATTGATTATGTCGATTCGGTTGATTAGTCCAAGAAAAGTGATCATTTCAGTTGTCTTCTTTAACATGTTAGGTATATACAAAGTCCCTGAAACCTTTTCCCCTTCTTTTAATTGACAATCTATTTTACTAGAAAATAAGATCCCACCTGCACTAATATTGAGCGTATTTGTTTCGAAATCGTTTATGACAAGACGTAAATTTGCATTCACACGAAAATTATTCCTAAGTTGAATCCTTTTAATCTCATTTGTTTGCGGTTTCGCAACTCGAATTAAAGGTATTTTATCTTCAGTTCTTCCAATAATCTCAGTTTGGAATAGGTACTTATTTTCACCTGAAATAAAGGAAACATCCAATAATGTTCCAACTGTTAACATCCCAACAATATTTCCGTCCATTGGCAAACTAAGAAGAATTTCTTTGGTGCCCACTTCCGCTACAATAGATCGAGATATTTTGTCGTGTTCCTTCATTTCAATGATAATGTTCTGATTTACTTTTGGATACATAGGCTCCTCCCAGCACTTTTTTATGATTGATAAAAATGTCTACTATAGCTAACAATTAGTTAGATGGATAGGATTTATAAAGAAATAAACTGCATAGAATATACGCAGTTTCTCATCGATGTATTAAAAAAAAAAATTAACGTAAAAAATCAAGTAAGCTAGGCTGGATAATTTTAGCACCAACAGACAATGCTGAGCGATAGACATTTTGTTGTGCTGAAAAATCGGTCATGGCCTTAGCAATATCCACATCGGCTTCCTCTGACAATAAATTGTTTGTGGAAAGCTCCAGATCATCTAAACGGGAACTGCTTAAATCCATCCTGTTCACTCGTGCTCCTAATTCTGAACGGTGTGTCAAAACATTATCAAGTTGTTCATCTAAATTGTTCAATTGACTGTTGGGATTAATTCCTCCCTGTATATCACCTACAATGGTATCAATTAACTTAAAAACACCACCGTTATGATTAAACACATCCACTCCACTCACATTGATCTGAACAGAGGAACTCTTTCCAACCTGGTAATTGATTGGTTGTTGATTTGTATTGGTAAATTGCTTTTGAGACGTATCATATGGTGGGGTCTTTGTGTCAGTTCCGGCAAAAATAAATTTACCGCCGATCTCAGAATTTGCCACCTCCCCAAGATGGTCTTTTAATTGTGACATTTCTGCTGCGATGGCATTACGCGCATTTTGATCATTCGTATCATTTGAAGCTTGGACCGTCAATTCTCGAACCCTTTGTAATACCTGCGTGACCTGGTCTAATCCTTCGTCTGTTGTCTGCATCCAACTTGACCCATCACTGGCATTACGTTTATATTGATCAATTTCATTTAACGAGCTTTGATAGTACATGGATCGTACAGCTGTCACAGGATTATCTGAAGGCTTATCTATTTTCTTACCTGAAGATAATTGTTTTTGGGTTTGATCCAACGCCCGATAGTTTGATTGTAAATTTGATAACATCGTTTGATTCATCATATTTTGTGTAATACGAAAACTCATTTTGCACCTCGCATTAACTTATTCATCCTTAATGGCCTGCTCCCATGCCATTAATGACCTTATCCAACACTTCATCCATGACTGTCACCACACGTGCTGCGGCATTATATGCTTGCTGAAAGCGAATCATATTGGACATTTCTTCATCTAATGATACGCCCGAAACGGACTGGCGACGATTATCAACCTGGTTAACAATTGATTGCGTGTTATCCTGCATCCGCTGAGCCTGTTGTGAATCTACACCCAGCTGCCCAATAATGTTACGATAATAATCATCTACAGTTGAATTTGAATTGTTAAAATTAATAATAGCTGTACCAATATTAGCAATCGCCTGCGCATTGGTTCCATCTCCGACAGAAGCTTGGGTGGCCGCTGCAATTTTATTAAGGGATTGCATAATCTCTGGATTCACTACCCAATTTCCAGCATTTTGAGTAAAAAACGGCAATTTTTCGGTAGTGACAGCTGGATTGTTTGTAGAATTGGAAATATCGTCTAAATTCCACCCTTGCTGATGGATGGTATTGACTTGATTTACAAATCCATCAGCTAGTTGATTGATACTGTTTTGCAAGTCAGGGATGATTTTTGTTGCTGCTTCGATCCTTCCCAGTAATTCTCCTGATTGTAAGCTAACTGGGTTATTGCCTGTAGTCGAAGGATTTTGACCGGCGTCAATGGAAATTTGATTTGACCCACCGTTTTGTAAATATGTAACAGTATTAGCTGTTTTCCCTTGTACCAAAGCTTGTCCACTAACAAAAATATCCACCATTCCATTGTCTGAAGGCTTGGTATCTACATTGACCAGTTTAGATAGTTGGTCAATAAGTAGATCCCGTTTATCATACAAGTCATTGGGTTGATAATTGTTTGGCACCAATCGAGATATTTGATCGTTTACATCCCCAATTTGCTTAGCAAGGGAATTCACATCACTAACATTAACGGAAATAACATTGTTAAGATCCGTTTTCATTTGATTTAAGGAATCATTAACATATTGAAAAGATTCGGTTACAGCAACCCCTCTTTGACGAACCACTGCTCGTGTGGCAGCACTGTCAGGATTCTTGGAAAGTTCCTGCAAACTTTGCCAAAATTGATCCATTGTCGAAGCAATCCCTGTATCAGATGGCTCTTTAAGCAGTTCCTCAATTTTTGTATACGTGTCAGATTTTGCTTCATAATATCCTAAATCTTTGTTTTGCCCACGGAATTGAACGTCCAAATAATCTTCACGTAAGCGTACTAATTTATTAACCTCGACTCCTGTTCCTAATTGAGCAGGGGAAACATCTGTGTTTATTCCCGGATAAGGCATTGCCGGGGTAGCCTGCATCTCTGCCCGTTGACGGGTGTATCCCGCTGTGTTAGAATTCGCGATGTTTTGACCTGTTGTATTTAAAGCGGCTTGTTGGGCAAAAAGGGCTCTCTTTCCCAATTCCAAGCCATGAAACGTGGAACTCATAATCTCCCCTCCGTTTATATAAAAATATCAAAATTAAACTTTTGCATCCAAAAACTTGATAGAACGAACCGATGATTTCATTCCGTAACCTATTACCGGCTCTTTAGGCATAAGAATGTTAACAGAGTACTGAATATATGATAAAGCCATTTCAATAAGATGCTGATTATTCTTATTCAACTGGCTGACCTCATGAACGATTCCCCTAAGCTGTCCCGTAAGCTTGGTGAGAAATGATCTCTCCAGTGGATCATCTACCAGTTTAATTAGTTGATCCATGGTAACCGAATGAATAGTAAGGCCAATCTCCGACAAAAATTCTCTAACTTCCTGCTCTCTTTGTTCTTCGAGATGGCGAATAAGATCCGTATATTTACTTTCTTTACCAATGGCAATTTGGAGTTTAGGAACCTTTCCTTCAACTAGAATCGCTCTTTTTTCTTGAGCTAATTGCAGTAACTGTTGATGCACATCTACCATGTTCGATAATGTTTGTTTGATTTTAGCTAAAGCGTTCACATTTATCCACCTTTGAAATCAAATTACTTTTTCCAGAAATCAAGCATTTTATTCGCAATTTGCTGACTATCAACATGATAGGTTCCGTCAGCTATTTGTTGCTTTAATTTTTCGATTTTATTCTGGCGCTCCACTTGATCCGATTTCAATGCTTGAGAAATTTCCAGCCCTTTGGATGAAATCGTTACAGTATCTGCGTTAGATGGTTTACTTGCATTTGGCTTTGTACGATTCGTTTGATTTTGGTACATATATAAACCGTATTTCACGTCATTTATTCTCATAAAAGGTCTCCTTTTTTCCGTCCTTTTTATATGTTATCGGTTAAGCTGAAAAAAAGTTTAATAAATTCGCCATAAGTAAAATTATACATTAAAAACCAGCACAGAATTATGCTGGTTTTTAGGTTGATATATTTTTTTATTTATTTAAAAAGCACTAGTTTAAAATTAACACTATCATTGAATGTCTACTTTCCTCCCATGCCCAGTTGTTGAGCCAGCCAGGAACTTTGAGAATTAAATTTAGATACTGCTGTTTCCATTGCGGCAAATTGATTATAATATTGCGTTTCTTTTTGGTTTAGTCTGTCATTTTGAGTATTAATTTCTGTCTGGATACTTCCCAATAACTTTCCAATCACACTTTGATCATAAGGGGAATTACCTATTATCCCTGCTTTTACAGTTAAACTTTGAATCCCTTGCTGAAGATCATCACTAAGATGATTTAGTAATCCATTTGTTCCAGCAGCTGTACTTCCTATTTGGGTAAACAAATTCCGTACTCCATCTGGATCAGTTTGAATGGCGGCTCTTAACTTTGTTTCATCTACATAGAGCTTTCCCTTATCCTGATAACTCTTTGACGCGATACCAATAGAAGCCAATGAATTATATTTACTTCCGGTATTCACAGTGGAACCCATATCATTCCTCAAATTATTAATCAAACCATTTATAATGCTGTCTCCATGTAATAAACCGCTCTTTGCTTTTATTTCCCATTGTTGAATTTGTGTATCTGACATAGCACTTCGTTGATCATCAGTAAGTGGCTGATAATCTTTATAAACCGGCTCATTGTTAGCGCTATTTAGTTTATTCAAAATGTCGTTATATTTACTAATGAAATCTTCGATATTTTTAACTTCTAAGTCTATATTCTGGGAAACATTAACACTTGTTGTTGTTGGGTTACCAGTGACATCCACTGTTGGGCTCTTTAAAGTCCAATTGATGCCCATTAGTGTCACATTGTTAGAAGATAAAGTATTAATTTCATTACCGTTAAAGATTATGTCTGCATTTTGTCCACTCGCTGTTAAAGTTCCAATTGTACCTGTACCCGTAGATGGCGCATTTAAACCTAAGGAAGAAGTTCCATTACCATTAACAGTTATAGAACTTTGTGTCCCAGTTGTGCCGGATGCTAGCGTGATTTTTCCAGTGGCATCTAAAGAAGCACTAACTTTAGTTGCCAATGTCAAGTTCTTTCCTATTTGATTATTGATTTCCTGAACTAACGATTGTGGTGTAGAGTATGTCCCTTGGGTCAAGTTTATATTAGAGCTGATACCCCCACCAAGATCGATTGAAAGACTATTACTCGATCCAATCGTTACTGGGTTTGTAATCGCAGTTCCTGTTACAGATGCATTCGTTCCTACTCCTAGTGTATTGCTTAAGAACGATTGACTTAACGTATCCGTATTTGAACTTAGATCAATTCTTGCTGCTGTTCCAGTTCCCTTTGTCTTTAAAATAAATTGCTGTAGGTTTGAATCATACATAGCCTGTAAACCTAAACTTTTGCCGGAGGAATCGGTAGCACTATTAATCCTAGTAATAACGTCATTAATAGTATCTGTCGTGTTGATAGCAATGGGCGCTGACGTTTGGGCCGCTGACGGATTCTGCGGATCGTTATAAACGGTAATGGAAATAGATGTATTGGCAGTGAGTTGACGCGCACCTTGAGCTGTATCACCTAGAGTTTTTGTTGGATCTAACACTACTTTATTTCCAGTAAAGCTTGCAGATTGAGCCAACTGTTTTACTGCAATATTATATGTTCCTGCTACCGCGCCACCCCCAGCGGTTCCTGAAACCGAACTTGGTTGAGTTGATGTTACATCAAATGTATTGAACGTTGAAGAAAGCTTCGTGTTTAATAAAGTAGTTGTTTTAAAGGAATATAAATCTGAATTCCATTGACGGTAGCTATCACTTAGCCACGTTTCTTTTTGTTGTTTTTGTTTTAATTGATTAAGTGGAATCTTCTCCGCATCCATTAATTTTTTGACTAGAGAATCCGTATCCATGCCTGTAGCAAGTCCCGTAAGCCTTGGTAAAGATGATGCATTCATTACCATACTCATTTCCTCCATTCTAAGATTTTCCTTTACCGTACTGTCTTAAAAAATTCAATGTGCTTAAGAAAATGATTAGTTGAATCATGGTCAGTGCTGATTATTATTGGATAAAGTGTAAAAAAGTTAAGCCAACACGAATTGAAATGGTTTACTATCTTTATTAATTTAGGAAAGAAGAAGACCCAAATCCTAGCAACCGTGGATTCGTTTCGTTCAGTATATAAATATAAACGTAAGCAGCACACTAGAAAAAGAAACGTATCACGGTTAGGATTAAAATTTGTGTTGTTTCACCATTTACTCACTCAGTATCCAATCATTATTTCATTAATCTACTAATTCTTAATTAATATAGACATGTAAGCCATCGTTGTATATCCGTTATCTTTAAGAAGATTAAATACACCTCGAAGAAATAGACTGTTATGCTCTATGGTTTTCGCAAAGGATTGAATGAGTTTTATTACTAGCTGAGTTGTTAATTGTTTGTGAAAGCTAGCCATACCGATCAGGTGAAGCTTGATCATTGCATAATGAACAATCATCATTACATAGTCGTCAAATACAGATTGAAACCCACCGAATGGGAATAAATTCTTGTACACATAATTTACAAGATAATTCTCTAAAATATAGTCATGTTCGTTCATAAAAGGCTGATAGTATTCATTAAACGCATCCATATAATATTTGATGGTATCATCAGTAATAACATCTGATGAATATTGAAGACCTTGCATCATTTCAATATAACATTCCATGAAACGATGGTTACTTATACCCTTGTTATACCGTGCATCCGCCAATTGCTTCGCTAATTTCATTTGAATCTCATATCGTACCGGAATGTTAGCTAAGTTTACTCGTAAAGAACCGTCTTGAATAACATTCATATAAGAAGCGATATGATGAGGAATGAGATCCAACTGTTGAGATTGAACGATCTCTTCAACTCTTTGGTAGAACATCCCCAAAATTATTAATCTGTCCCCTAAGGTGTAAGTTCGATTTTGTAGGATTTGTATAGTAAAAATACGAAGTTCCCAAAAATACTTTTCTATTCCTTCCATATGTTTTGATTTCAAGCTTTTTGCAATAACGGTATTGATGCCTACTTCCTCTTCAACTTCATCAAATTGAATTCCATCTAGGTTAAGTAATGCTAAACGCGCCGCCTCAGGACAAGACAACGTAGCTGATCGCTCAAAGATGCCATTTACTTGATTTAGGATTCTTGGATATGAATTACAGGTTTCAGATAAATATCCCTCCCCTAATTTCAATTGGATGTTACACAGTTTTTCTTCAGATAGAAAAGGGCAACATTCATTTTTGTTCATGCTAATTTTCCCAAAGTTATTTGGATTGCTACTGGATCGGACACGAGTAATATTTTTTTGAAAAAGTGGGGATAGGTCTTGGTTACGAACCCGTTTATACTTCTTAAATGTTTTTTCATCTATGCTTACTTGCCAGCCAACACAACAACTATCTTCACATTCTGATCCTATACAAGTAAATGTTCTCATATACTGTGGTACAAGCATGGTTCTTTTCAACGTTGTAGACTGCAAATTCATGGTTGATTTCCTTCTTTCGATGAATTTTGGAAAATTGGGGAGGTAAGTGAAAATTTTAGGAATTTTAACATCAATAGATGCTGATTAATCTATTTTGTTATAGAAGAATTTATATGTATATGAATACAACTACAATTATTCCTTGATATATTCGGTTTGAGTAACCTAAAAGTATGGATTAAATGATCATTTCAGCATATAAAATTGGTTTCAAACAACTACCGATTAATTTATCAATTGATACATAATTTGTATTAAACCGCCCATTGCTATTTTCCAGTAATTGCGAAAAAATAGACCTTGAAAAAAATCCAAGGTCTATATGAGTTACTTCTAGAAAAATTAACGTAATAATTGAAGAACCTGTTGTGGCTGTTGGTTTGCTTGAGCAAGCATAGCTTGAGCAGCCTGAGCAAGGATACCATTCTTTGTATTTTCCATAACACCTTTTGCCATATCAACGTCACGTATACGTGATTCAGCACCAGAAATATTTTCAGAAGCTGTGCCTAAGTTGTTAATTGTGTGCTCCAAACGGTTTTGGTATGCACCAAGGTTAGATCGCTCTAACGAAACAGTATTGATTGCACTATCAATGGTAGTAATCGCTGCTGTAGCTTTTGCAGAAGTAGATAAATCAATACCTGCTTTTGCTACTGCATCTCCACCGTTATTTGCGACAGACCCAGTACCATCGTCTACACCGAGAGATTTAGCATCCATCGCATGAATGGTTAATTGGATAGTTTGGTTTTCATTTGCGCCAATTTGGAAAGTTAAATCTGCAGCATTTTTCACAAGAGACTTAGAATCTTGAGATCCATCAAGTAATTTCTTAGTGTTAAACTCAGTAGTGTTGGAGATACGAGTGATCTCTTTTGCAAGTTGATCAGTTTCACCCTGGATTGCAGTACGATCTGTAGCAGTGTTTGTATCGTTCGAAGATTGAACAGCCAATTCACGCATACGTTGTAGAATATCGTGAGTCTCATTCAACGCACCTTCAGCTGTTTGAATAAGAGAGATACCATCTTGAGAATTACGGCTAGCTTGATCCAAACCACGAATTTGTCCACGCATTTTTTCAGAGATTGCTAGACCTGCAGCATCGTCACCAGCACGGTTGATGCGAAGACCAGATGAAAGTTTTTCCGTAGATTTTGCTTGATTGGCAGTGTTTACACCTAACTGACGAAGTGAGTTTGCAGCCATAGAATTGTAGTTAATAATCATAATGTAATTTCCTCCTTGATTTTTTGTGAACATAAAAGTTCACTTATTATTATTTATATAAAAAGCCTAAGGCTCTTTAAGCGAAGTCAGTATTGCTCTTTACATTTGAATTACACTGATAATGTTTTGATTATTGCAATCAAATGCCATAAAATTTTGGTTCTCAATTTGATTTAAACCACGTTTTTTGTTTTGATAAATCTCTTCACGAAAGACATTAATTTCTTTAGGTGCATCGATCGCAAAGCGGAGCAATCCAGATTCTGTTTGAAGAATGCTGACTTTTATCACGTCTCCAATTAACATCGTCGTCCCAACTTTTCGTGCGCCATTTTTTAAGTTACCAATCTCGTTTTGACTCTGTTTTACTCTTTTAATTTTAGTGTTCATTGGTGAATCGATAACTAAGCGGGGTTTTGAACCTACTTGCAGAACGGTAACTTTTATTTCCTCACCTATAATTACAGACTGACCTATCTCTCTGCCCACAATCAGCATGGTTACCATCCTCCTATGGTTCAAATTGTTTTCCTTGATTACTATTATCGGAATATCAAACAAATGGTTTAGCAATTCAATCAAATTTAACCAATAATTCTTTTTTACACCAATTGAGGATTTCATTGGTAGTAACTATTATCGGTGAATCAAAATTTTTGTTTAGCATCTTCTGAAAAAATTTGATAAAGATAGATAATCTTTTTCTAAATTGCTATCAAGAAATCCTTTGTACTATTTATTATCGGTTAGGCCATTTATAGGTTTAGTCTTTTTTACAAAATTCATCGAAATTTCTAACAGTCAATTAGGAAATAAAAAAAGAGACGCAATGCGCCTCAAAAACTCAAATTCATTATTTTAATATGCTATTCGCTATCCCCATCATCTGATCCGCATAGGAAACTGCTTTTGCATTCATTTGAAAGCCCCTTTGAGAGGTCATCAAATCCGTCATTTCTTTCGTCAAATCCACATTTGAACCTTCTAAAACACCGGAAGAAACCTGAGCCTCACCAGGCTGCATGTTTCTTACATAGTTCGCAGCAGTGGTACCATTAGGTAAAACAGTAGTATCAAAAGTAAATTCATTATCACCGACATCTTTTAATAGATGGGGATTTTGGATATCAACCACACCAACCCGCTGTGGTGAAAGGAAAGCAGTCCCCTGGACGTTTTTATTTTTCAGTTGAATTTGCCCTGTAGAATCAATGTTTACATCAAGATTTCCATCCAATTCTATCGGAGCGCCATTTTGGTCCAGCAATAATCCCCCATTTGGATTTACTAGATTATAGCTTCCCGGTTTAAGAGGATCAGGACTAAGATGGAAATTTCCGTCCCTTGTGTACCTAACATTTCTTGCTGCCCCTGGATTTCCAGAAGGATCGCTGACCTGAAAAAATCCCTTACCTTGGATCATTATGTCAAAAGGATTACCTGTTTGGATGGCTTGCCCCTGTTCCATATCGAGCTGGGTTAGTCCTGTACGTGTACCATAACTTACCCGAATCCCATTGGGAGTGAGCCTGCCGATTTCCTGATCAGTACGGCCCTGGTTATTAATTTGAGAAGCTAAAATTTCCGAAAAGCTTTGGTCCTTGCGTTTAAAACCATTTGTGTTCACATTGGCAACATTGTTTGCTGAAGTATCAATTTTCTGTTGGAACGCTTGTAAAGCACCGGAAGAAATATATAATGATGTGTTCAAATCCATGTTCTCCTTTTAGTGATGAATTAGCCGTTAAGCTTACCAACAGAGTATAGTTGTTGTAATGATTGATCATATACACCTAATACCTTTTGATTTGCCTCGTATCCCCGCACCGTCATCATCATGTCCGACATTGTTTGCCCTGGATCGACATTTGACTGTTCAATAAATCCTTGTTGCAGTGAAATTCCAGGATTTATAGCTCCCGTGTTTTGGATGAACGGCAGAGGATTTGCAGACTGATATACATTTCCTCCAAGCCGGCGAAGTTCAAATGGATTTTTTTCCAAAGCTAATCCAACCTGACCAATATTCTTGGTTTTGGCAGGATCACTAGGATAAGCAATGATTTTGCCATCCGAGTTAATTTGCAAATCCTCTTTGCTAATACTATTGGTAATTTTGATAGGTTGGTGATCAGCGCCAAGCACAAGATAACCCTCTGAAGTCACTACATGTCCATTAGCATCTAAATCCCATTTCCCATTTCTCGTGTATCCAACCGTTCCGTTTGCGAGCTGAACGGCAAAAAATGCGGACGGCTTTACTTGTTTGCCATTGATTACCTGAGAAGGAATCGCTTGATCATCTATAGCAATGTCCAGTGGATTATCAGTTTGGACTAGAGTCCCTTGATTGAAGCTTGGAATATTTTCCTGCGCATAGACACCATTATAGAGATTCCCGATTGTTGTAACTTGTCCCGGTAATAGCGGTGCACCAGCTACAGGTATTGTTCCATTTTCATTAAAATCCTGGATTCTTTGGATTAATAATTTTGGGAATGCTCGAAGGACCGTATCATCCTTCTTATATCCCGGTGTTTGAACATTGGCGAGATTATCAGCTAGCGTTTCTTGTCTTCGCTCCAGTGAAAACATTCCTGAAGCTGCAGAGTACAACCCTCTTAACATATTAAACCCCCATTCTTAGTTCCGGGCTTTGGCTGCTAATTGTAAAATGAACGATATTTCGCCACAGCCTTTTTCTAATTTTTTAGCAATTTGTTCAGCAGATAGACCCTTTTTCTGCAAATCAAAAATCTCTTTGTAACGGTCATTTAAAAACAATTCTTGCTCTCGCTTCGAATTTGTTACAGTTTGAACGGATGCTTCAAAAACTTGTCGCTCTGCCCTCTGGCGTTCGGACTCCTGCAAAAATATAGTTTGATAATCTTCAATTGTCCGTTTTAATACAGTCATTTCTCGGGATAATTTTTTTTGGTCGTCAATTATTTTCAGCTGCAGTTCCTGACCAAAAGAATTTTTCCGCTCGAATGTACCACGAACAACCAAAATAACCACCCCAAGCAAATTAAGGCCTAAAAGTGTTGCATTTAAATAGTTAAGCACCTGATTCTTCCTTTCACGTATAGAGGTTAATCAACAATCCTTTGATTTCTCCGACTCGTTCCAATATCGACAATCTATCATTTTGTTGGTTTAGTAAGTGATCGGTTAATTCTATTAATTTACGGTCGAGCACCTGGGTAGTCTTTAAGGTCTTGCTACCGCTATAAGGGTCCCAGTTTTCTGTTTGATACAAACCTAATCCGTTCTTTGTTACTTCACCCATAAATTGTTTAACCAAGTCCTTGTACTTGCGTAATTCAAGTAATGTTCGATTCTCGCTTAACTTTTGCCCTTGTTGATCAATTCCTTGCAACATCTGTTCGAGGAGATCCTGACTAAGCTCTTTGGAATATGAGTTAATAATTTTTTGAAAAGATGCTGAGTTGACATACGTCCTGTCGGTTGTTGATAAACGTGGATCCATATTAATTCTGATCGGGTCCTGTATTTTCAAATGGATTCACCTCCACATTTTTGATTAAACTAAATCAATCAAAATCAATCAAAATATGTAGTCATTATACCCCAATTTTTCCTAAATTCCCTTAAATCCCTCTGCCTATTTCGGCAAAATCGTCTTATCCTTAAAATTCATTATTTTAATTTAATAATTTGTTTATTTACGTCAGTAATAGCCTGTGCCACCTCTCCTACTTCCTTGGTTTGAGTTTCTATACTGGTATTTAATTCTTCAGTTTGTTTAAGAACATTTTCAACTTCAAGTGCAATTTCTGTCCCATATTTTGCTTGGTCACTCGTAGCAATTGTCATTTGTTGGACCATATCTTTAATACTGGTGATATTACGAACAATTTCTTCAGCTGTAAGGGATTGTTCCTTTGCTGCGTTAGACACTGAACCTGATTGGTTTGTTACGTTTTCAACTGCTGATACGATTGCATGACTGCCCTTTGCTTGTTCTGCCGTTGCAATCGAGATTTGCTGTACCTGTCCTTTTATAGTAGTGATTCCTGTTAAGATTTCTTCAGCTGTGATTGATTGTTCTTTTGTAGAATGAGTCATTTCAGTTGCTTGCTTTGATACATTCTCAACCGCTTCTGCGAAAAATTCACTATTCTTTTTTTGTTCTTCCGTTGCCTTGGCAATTTGATCCATTTCCTCTGTCACTTGGGCGATACCTTCAGTTATTTTCTTGATGGCTTGGTTCGTTTTATCCGCTAATTGATTACCAACTTTCACTTTAATGGCTCCGTCTTTAATAGAGGTTACAGCAACAGCTGTTTCGTTTTGAATTCCTTTTATCAGGCCGGATATTTCTTTGGTAGCTTTAGCAGATCGTTCTGCTAATTTACGCACCTCATCAGCAACTACCGCAAAGCCTTTTCCATGCTCACCAGCACGTGCAGCTTCAATAGCAGCATTGAGTGCCAATAGATTGGTCTGTTCAGCAATATCATCAATGACTTCAATAATACTGCCGATTTCTTCAGAGCTTTTTCCCAAGGTTTCCATAACATAACTTGCTTGATTGATAACCTGAGAAATTTCTTTCATGCCATTCAATGTTTCATTAAGTGCCAAAGTTCCTTCAAGAGCATCATCCTTAACCGAGTTGCTAAGCTGGTTGACTGTTTGAGCGCTATCTGCAATTTGCTTAATCGACATAACCATTTCTTCTACGGAATTAGAAGTTTGACCAGCTTGATCAGTTAAACTTTCTGCATGTTCATTAACACCTTTAATGGACGTACTCATTTCTTCAATTGCAGCTGAGATTTGTTCTACACTTGCCCCCGCATTCCCAACGCTAACTGCTACTTGTTCGATAGAAACCATCATTTCCTGAATAGCTGAAGAAGTTTCTTCAGCAGAAGCGTCTAAATGATCTGCACTTGCCGAAACCATATTAATAGAAGCGCTCATTTGTTCAACGGCCGCGGAAATTTCATCCACTCCAGAAGCAGCAATTGTTGTATTTCCTGCCACCTGTTGAATAGATATAACCAGTTCACTTACAGAATCGTTTGCTTTGTTCATGGAAGCATCTAATTCAAGTGCACTATTCGCTGTTTTGTCAATCGATTTTTTAATTTCAGAAACAGAATTAGTCGTGATGTCAACGTTTTTTACAACCTTTGAAACAGAACGACCAATGAGCCTTGTCATTAAGATTGAGATTAAGATGCTAAATAGAGCAGTAACAACGGAAACAATAATAATTTCATTGGTGGAACGAGTTGAATTTTGCACAGAATCACTTATTGTGGCATTGGTGTTTTTCATTATATTACTATCAAGTTTTTTAAGGGAAAGAACGGTAGTATTGCCAAGCGTTTCCAAAGCCCCCATCTCTCCGTTTAAAGCATTATAATTATTAGCTGAAGAATCTGCAATAAACATTGGAATAATCCCTACGTAGTCCTCAAAGTTTTTGCTGAATTCTGCCAATAATTTTTTGTTATCAATCGAATTGGTTTGTTTTCCTAATTCTTTGATATTATCTCTTACATTTCTAATATCTTGAGTAATCAACGTTGCCACTTTTGATTTTTCATCTGAGTCCTGCTCGAACGCGTGCTTGGTTGTATATAAACGGAGAAGTGCGACCTCCTCTTTTACGTTACCTATTAATTGTATCTGCGGCATTTGAGTTTGTCCTAATTGTAGTAATTGATTTTTTAAGTTATTGATATCCTTGTAGGAAACAAACGTTATCGATCCAAATAATAAAATAACGAGCATATAACTGCCCCATAGTTTCCAAGCCATTGAAAATTTACTGGATGATTTATTTGTTTTTTTACTTGATGGTTTTTTTACCAGTTTATCAAACATCTTTTAAACTCTCCTTTTTTGAAATAGTTAAATTCCAACTATGATTCTTCATTTTTGAAGGAATCTATCATATCTTTTAATGCATCTAAATTGGTTGTGTCTTGAAGTAATTCTTCAATATCCAATAAAATTAACAAGCGGTCGCCAATTTTAGATATGCCCTGCAAAAAGGTTACATCCTTTGTTTCCAATAGATTTGGATGTTGAATCATATCAGGTGCAATATCCAACACTTCCGTAGCTGTATCAACCACTAGTCCAATTTCTCGTTCTCTAACATTAACGAGAATAAGTCTTGTTGTTTCAGTTGGTGGCAAGAGTTTCCCAGTAAGGGCTGAACGCAAGTCCACGACAGGCATCACTATATTTCGGATAGAAGTTACTCCTAACACATGCGGAGGCATATTAGGGTAAATCGAAATCGAGTTCATCCGTTCTATGGAAACTACATTACTGATTTGAATCCCATACTCTTCCCTACCTACTTTAAAAACGAGCATTTTGAAATCCTGAAACTTCAGATTGTCCATTAAAGGTTCCTCTCTCCTTCTTACAAAATGGTATATGTATAACGATGGGAAAAAAATTAGTTGCTAGTAACACCCACCAACTCCGCTAATTTTATTAGACTGATCAATCGTCCCTGGACTTTGGCAATTCCACCAATATAATTAGAATCGATACCACCAGCAGAAGGTGCTTCAATATCTTGAGGATCTATATCGATAACATTACTCGTTTGATCGACAATCAACCCCAATTCAATGTCATCAAATTTCGTGATGATCACTCTTGAATTTTCAGTATAATTTGCCTCTCCTTGGCTCAACATACTGCGAAGGTCAATAATTGGTGTGACATTTCCCCGAAGATTAATAACACCTTTAACATATTCTGGTGCATTGGGAACCCTTGTTACCTGATGGATTCGTTCAATAGACTTTACATATTCTATCTCTAATCCATATTCTTCTTCTCCTAATTTAAAGGCTACTATTTTGAATAATTCCATTAAGAAAGTTCACCCTTCCTAGTTAAAAAATTTATTTGAATCTATAATTAACGCTACTTCACCATTACCAAGGATGGTCGCTCCAGAAATTGCAAATAAATTCTTTAAAAAACCTCCCAATGATTTCAATACAACCTCTTGTTGTCCGAGAACCATTGAAACCAGTAAGCCAGCAATCTTATTTTCTTTTCGAACGATGACAAGATATTGCTGTTTAGTAGTAGTCACCGCTTTGACCTGTGGCGTGTTAAAAACCTTTTTTAAATAAACTAACGGCACGACCTGTCCACGAAATTGAATTACCTTTTTTCCTTGAAGGGTATACACCTGATCCTCAGATACCATCGTAATTTCCACAATCGAACTGAACGGAATTGCGTAGGTTTCCTCTTCTACTTTTACGAGCATGGTATGAATAATAGATAATGTTAATGGAAGCTGGATGCGAAAAATCGAACCTTTTCCTAAGGTTGAATCGATACTTATTCCACCACCCAGAGATTCGATTTTAGTCTTAACAACGTCAAGGCCCACGCCGCGACCAGAAATATCCGAAATTTTATCTGCTGTACTAAAACCAGAAGAGAAAATAAGTGCATTTACTTGCTGATCTGTAAGAGTTTTAGCTTCCTCTAATGTAACTACTCCACGTTCAATCGCCTTATTCAGTACTTTTTCACGGTTAATGCCCTTTCCATCGTCAACCACTTCGATAAACACATGATTTCCACTATGGTAAGCTTTCAACAAAATTTTGCCTTCTACAGGTTTATTGCTGAATGCTCTTTCTTCCATGGACTCAAGCCCATGATCTAAGGCATTTCGCAGAAGGTGCACTAGGGGATCACCGATTTCGTCAATAACGGTACGATCTAATTCAGTTTCTTCGCCTTCTACCACCAATTGAACTTTTTTATTAAGATCCTTTGCCAGGTCTCGGATCATCCTGGGAAACCGGTTAAATACCTGGTCTACCTGTACCATTCTCATATTCAAAATGAGTTCTTGCAGATCGGTAGATATCCGTGTCATATGTTCAACGGTCTCCCTTAGTTCAGAAAGTTGAAATTTTCTTGCAATCTGCTCTAGTCTACCTCGATCAATAATTATTTCACTGAATAGGTTCATTAACTGATCAAGTTTTTCACTGTCTACCCGAATTGATTTTGAACGTGTTTTTTTCTTTTGTGCACCAGAATTTTCTTTTTCTGTCGGTATGTTGGTTTGTTCATCTATTGTTTCGTTTGAGAAGCTGGTACTTCCTGAGCTCTCTTGATTCATACTCTCAAACACTTTCACATTTATTACTTCTGAGATATTGCCTATCTGTCTATGTATTTCTTGAGCGTTTTGATTAGACAATAGCAAAAGGGTAAAAGAATCTCCAAATTTCTCTTCTTCTATTTGTTCGATAGTTGGATCGGTTTGTATGATTTCTCCTAATTCTTCAGCAGTTTGAAAGATCAAGTAGGCACGAACCGATTTCATTACACATTTTTCATCCAGCGTAACCGTGATTTGATATACCTTATTTCCTAGCTTTTTCGCCTCATTGATAACGGACAATTGAAACTCGTCAATCACAAATTCCGCAGTAACAGCTACTTCACGAGACGCATCCAAAAATTCCGATTGAAATGAAAGGGAGGGATTTTGTATCCGTACTAGCTGAGCAACGATGTCAGTAACATTTACTTTACCATCACCGCCTTGCTCGATGTTGTCTACCATTTTTTCAATGAGGTCTACACACTTAAAAATAACATCCATAATTTCTGGAGTAATCGTTAATTTAGAATTACGAAGAAGATCCAATACATTTTCCATTTCATGAGTCAATGAGGCTAGGTCTTCAAAGCCCATTGAACCAGCCATTCCTTTAAGTGTGTGTGCCGAACGAAAGATTTCGTTAACAATAGCTGTATTTTCTGGTTCCGTTTCTAGTTTTAAAAGTTCGACGTTTATTGCTTGCAAATGTTCTTTTGATTCTTCAATAAACATCTCTATGTAATTACTTAAGTCCATTACAAACTCCCCTCGCTAAATAGCATACAAAAGACTTATATATATTCTTCATATTAGCATAGTTTTTGATTTTTCACTCAAAACTTTTTGATAGTTTTTTAGTTTTTGATATATTTTTATATCCTTATTAGGTCAAGACAATAAAATAAACCATTTGATTTCATATGGAAAAATAAAAACGCCTTCCCATAGTTTGCGAAAGCGTTTCATTCCAAAGCCAATTACTTTAATTTTTTAATTTGTATATTTACATCAGTGATAGCCTGCACTACCTCTTCCACTTCTTTGGTTTGAATATCAATACTGGTATTCAACTCTTCGGTTTGTTTATGAACATTTTCGACCTCTAAAGCTATTTCTTGACCATATCTTACTTGATCACTTGCAGCAATCGTCATTTGTTGGACCATTTCCTTAATGCTGTTAATATTGCGAACAATTTCTTCGGCTGTTAGGGCTTGTTCCTTAGCTGCATAGTTCACAGATCCTGATTGGTTTGTTACGTTTTCTACTGCAGTTACGATAGCATGACTACCTTTCGCTTGTTCAGCCGTTGCTACAGAGATTTGTTGAACCTGTTCTTTAATCGTAATAATACCACTTAAGATTTCTTCAGCAGTAATCGATTGTTCTTTTGTTGAATGGGTCATTTCAGTTGCTTGCTTTGCTACATTCTCAACTGCCTTTGCGAAGAATTCACTATTCTTTGTTTGTTCTTCCGTTGCTTTTGCAATTTGACTCATTTCGTTTGTCACTTGGGCGATACCATCAGTTATTTTTTTGATGGCTTGATTGGTTTTATCCGCCAATTGATTTCCAACCTGTACTTTTTTAGCCCCCTCTGTGATAGAGGTGACAGCAACAGCAGTTTCATTTTGAATCCCTTTGATTAGGACAGCTATTTCTTTCGTTGCTCTTGCTGAACGTTCTGCTAATTTACGCACTTCATCTGCTACAACTGCAAATCCTCTTCCTTGCTCTCCAGCACGTGCAGCTTCGATAGCAGCATTTAGTGCCAATAGGTTAGTTTGATCAGCAATATCATCTATAACTTTAATAATCGATCCGATTTCTTCAGAACTTTTTCCTAAGGTTACCATAACATTACTTGCTTGGTTTATAACCTGAGAAAGTTCTTGCATTCCATTTAAGGTTTCTTTTAGTGATAGAGTTCCTTCAAGGGCATCATTTTTAACAGAGTTACTAAGCTGGTTAACAGTTTGAGCACTGTCTGCTATTTGCTTAATAGACATAACCATTTCTTCAACGGTATCAGTAGTTTGTCCAGCTTTATCGGTTAAACTTTCTGCATGATTGTTAACCCCTTTAATTGACTTGCTCATTTCTTCAATTGCTGCCGAAATTTGTTCGACACTTGCTCCAGCATAACCAACATTTACAGCCACTTGTTCGATTGAAGTCATCATTTCCTGAATTGCAGCTGATGTTTCATCAGCTGATTCATCTAACTGATCAGCACTTGCCGCAACCAGATTAATAGAAGCGCTCATTTGTTCAACAGCTGCAGAGATTTCATCTACTCCCGAAGCCGTTACATTGGTGCTCCCTGCTACCTGTTGAATAGAGGTAACCAATTCGCTAACCGCAACGTTTGCCTTGTTCATCGATGCATCTAATTCGTTTGCACTCAAAGCAGTTATATCAATTGATTTTTTAATTTCTGTAACAGAATTCGTAGTAATGTCTACATTTTTTACAACTCTTGTAACAGAGCGTCCAATCAGTCTGGTGATCATGAAAGCAATTAGAATACTAAAGATAAGAGCAACTATGGACACGATCATGATTTGATTCGTAGAATTGGCTGAATCCTGCTCTGATACTTTGATGATTGCATCGTTGTTTTTTTGAATACCGTTTGCAAAATAATCAAGAGATACGTTGGTTTTACCACCCATAATAGCCAAAAACACCAATTGTGAATGCACTGAGTCATAATTGTTACCTCTTGATTCTTTAAAGAAAAATGGAATGATATGAACATATTTATCAAAGTTGTTGCTAAACACCTCTAATAATTTCTTATTTCCATCAGATTCGTTTAATTTTTCCATTTCTTTTATATTTGTTCTTATTTTAGTAATGTCCTGATTAATAAGTTTCTCCATTTTTTGTTTCTCTGCCCCGTCGCGCTCGAATGCGTGGTTGGCGGCATAAAGACGAACACTTGTTAACTCTTCTTTCAAATTTCCTATTATATCAATCTTTGTCACCTGAGTTTTCCCTATGTAGTCCATTTGATCAATTAAATGCCTGATATTTTTATAGGAAATAAACGATATTGACACTAAGAAAATAAGGATAAGGATAAAACTACCCCATTGTTTAACCCCCATCGACATTTTACTTGAAGTATTCTTGAACAATCTACTTAATGTGTAAGCTGACTCTTTATCCAACATTATTATTGCTCCCCTTTTCAATTAATAGATATCTGTGGATTGAGGCATATATAACATATCTTAGCATAGTTTTTGATTGTATTTCAAAATTTTTTGATAGTTTGTACTATTAATTAGTGCATTTTAATAAATCTTAACTGTCTTTTTGATGGAATTGATTGATTATCAAAAAAATCAGATAGAATACCTTTAATCATTTTCAAACAAAAAAAACGAGAGTAAAAGGAAACAACCAAATTGTTCCTTACATCTCTCGCTCCTATTTCTTACAAATAGTTTTTTATATAGCCGCCCGTTTTCCCATTCCGTTCCTGATTGATTTCATTTTTTTCATTATTAATCTGAGAAGCCAGTTTATTTAGTGTCTCGATGCAGGTTGAGCATGTCCTTCCAGCTCGTATCATATTCCCGCATGTTTCGCAGGGGTAAGATAAGTTTGGTAAATCACTGACTAGAATACGGCCATCCCAGATAAATTGACGAATTTGAGCAACGGTAACTTTTGTGGCTTCATTTACTTCTTGAATCGTACTTCCAGGAAAGTCACGAAGGAAAGCTGCTGCCTTCAAAAAATCATCTTCTTGTTTCTGATAACATTCGTCACAAAAATTTCTGATGCGTAAGAATAGCTTTCCGCATCTGGAACAATTCCCTAATTTAGGAGTACCCAACCGTTTCCCTCCTTTATTAGCTAAATTTTATAGTCTATTAATAAGATTAATCCGTATATCTATATTCCCAAAACTTTTTTAATAGATTCCATAACTCGATCTGGTTGGAAAGGTTTCACAACAAAATCTTTCGCACCCGCTTGAATCGCCTCTAATACCATTGGCTGCTGCCCCATTGCAGAACACATAATGATTTTAGCCTGGGGATGTATGGCTCTAATTTCCTTAACGGCCGAGATCCCATCCATTTCAGGCATAGTAATATCCATCGTCACTACATCGGGCTGTATTTCACGGTACTTTTCAATAGCATCGGCACCATTCACGGCTTCACCAGCAACTTCAAGTCCATTTTTAGTCAAAATATCTTTTAACATCATTCGCATAAATGCTGCATCATCTACAATTAATACTTTAGCCATACGATTCTCCTCCTATATGCTGTTGAAAATTATGTGGTCATTTTTGTTAATCGATCAATTTGGCTCATGATGTCTGTAATTCGAACACCAAAGTTTTCTTCAATTACGACCACTTCTCCTTTAGCTATCAGCTTGTGGTTAGCTAAAATATCCACTGGTTCACCCGCTAATTTTTCTAGTTGAATAACAGCACCTGGTCCTAATTCAAGGATATTTCGAATTTGCATTTCCGTACGACCGAGCTCTACGGAAATTTCCAACGGAATATCATATAACAGGTTAATATTACCTAGACCTGTACTGACCACAGGAGGTTCAGTAAAAGTGGTATATTCGACCTTTTGGACATTGGCATTTGCCGAAGTATGTGTGGAACTTTGTTTATTTTCTTTTCCATCAACCGGCGAAACTTGTACTGTTTGGGTAACAACTTTCTCCGTTGGCATTACCAAGAATTCCTTCGTTGCTGTCCCACTTGATGTTGAATTTCCTGTAAGCAGGGAATGAATCATTTCCTTACCAAAAGAAAGTGGAATAAACTGTTTCATATTTGAATCAATGAGGTTTCCTACCTTTAAACGGAATGACACACCGATTATTATTTCGTCCTCGAGATCTTCCAATTTTTTTGGAGGAAATCCAAGAATGTCAATAGATGGCGGAGAAATGTCTACTTTTTGATTAAACATTGTCGACATTGAAGTGGCCGCCGAGCCCATCATTTGATTCATGGCTTCTTGAACAGCGCTTAGGTGTAATTCCGATAATTCAGAGTCCAACTCAGTGCCATCACCGCCCATCATCAAATTAGCAATGATTTTAGCATCCACTTCTTTAATCATTAACAGGTTTTTCCCTCGGATACCTGTCGTATAATCTACGTGCACGGCTACATGTTTTTCTTGTATCAATTCTTCCATTCGTTCCTGCTCAATTACTGATAGAGTCGGTGTCGTAATTTCCACCCGTTGGTTCAGCAGCGTAGAAAGAGCAGTAGTAGAACTTCCTAAAGAGATATTTCCAATCTCCCCTAATGCATCCTGTTCTATAGAGCTCAAAAAATCATCGATATCTAAAGTGCGTTTTACTTCTGCTTGATTGAACAGTGCGTTGATCTCTTCTTGAGAAAGTGAACCCTCACTCATTTTATAGTTCATCTCCTTCGGTGTGGATTACTTGGTCAATTTGGACTGCATAACGTCCTTTTTGAAGACCCGGGTTTCCAAGAAACCTTGTCAATTGCCCTATTTTTACCTCTAGTTTACCTGTTTCAATTCCAATGACATCTCCTATTTGCAGGTTCAGAAGATCAGAAACGGGTAAGGTAGCCCTACCTAATTCCGCAATCACAGGAATATGGACAGTATCCAGATTGTGTTTTAAATGATCCTGTTGAGGGATGTTACTTTTCGTCATAGCAGAAAGCCATTGATGTGTAGATAATTTAGGCATTACTGGTTCCACGATTAAATGTGGCAGACAAAGTGTCATCGTTCCCGTAACCTCTCCGATAGTTGTACGGAGTACAATGACAATAACAGTGTCATTTTGGGGGGCAATTTGAATAAATTGTGGATTAGATTCGATTGCTTCCCATTTCACTTTAATATTTTCAATGTTCTTCCATGCATCTTGATACATGTCAAATGCGCGGGTAAACACCTTTTGCATTAGCACTGTTTCAATTTCCGTCAGTGTTCCGTTACGTGCTGACGGATCCCCTTGCCCTCCTAATAAACGTTCAATGACTGCGTATGCCACTTGGGGATTAATTTCCATGACCATTTTTCCATCCATCGGTTTAACCTCAAAGACGTTCAAAATTGTTCGCGAGGGGATTGACGCGATAAATTCATGGTAGGTAACTTGATCTACCAAATCGATATCAATTTGAACGAACGTTCTAAGTTGCGCTGAAAGATAGGAAGTCATAAGCCGAGTAAAATTTTCATGAATTCTGGTGATACTGCGTAATTGTTCCTTGGAATACCGCATCGCCCGTTTGAAATCATATACTTTTACTTTTTCCTGCTTCTCCACTACATCGGCTGCTTGCAGTTCACCGTTATTTAAGGCTGATAAAAGGGCATCGATTTCTTGTTGAGATAATACATCTGCCAATTGAAATCCCCCTAATTCTTCCTTTTTTTATTGAATCATGTAACTTTTCAAATAAAGTTGCACCAATACCGTTATAAGGATTTAAACGTTTCTCTCGCTTTTACGAAGTGGTTGAGACTAATTATCAAAATATAGCTTTACTATCTTTTCAAATTGACAATCTCATCTAAAATTGAATCAGATGTTGTGATCGTTTTCGCATTTGCCTGGAAACCACGCTGTGCCACAATCATTTCGGTAAATTCATCAGTTAAATCAACATTCGACATTTCAAGAACACCCGTGTCAATTTGACCTCCCTTGTTATCTAGTATGCGTCCAGTATTAGCAAGTCCAGAGTTTCCAGTTTCCTCAAACAAGGTATTTCCTACCTTTTTTAATCCACCTGGATTAGGTACGACGGAGGTAGCCAAAGAAATGTTTTCATTTTGATTCGCGGTCGTCGAATTGTTCAGATAATATTGGTTGGTAGTAAGATCCATTGCTAATTTTCCGCTTTTTCCATCTTCACGGACCACATTAATATAACCATTTGAGTCGATTGAATAGGAGGTGAATTTCTGATTACTCTTTTGGTCATCTGATATAGTAATCGGAATCTGATGTTGTACGCCATTGTTATCCACTGCAACTCCAGCAACATAATATCCATTGGAGTTGACTAGACTCCCATTTGCATCAAGCGTGAAATTACCAGCTCTTGTCAAGTAGCTTACACCTCCGCCAGTTTGTGGAGTCACGACAAAAAATGCATCTCCATCAATGGCTAAATCCGTCCCTACATTGGTTGTCATTGGACTGCCTGGGGTATGTATCGTATCAATGGAAGCTACTTTTGATCCAAGACCAATTTGCTTAGAATTCACACCTCCGCTTATACTAGTTGGTGCGGTTGCACCTGAGATATTTTGATTGATAATATCTTGGAACATGACACGGCTTTTCTTGAATCCTACTGTATTGACATTAGCAATATTATTTCCGATGACATCAAGTTTCGTTTGAAACCCCTTCATTCCTGAAACCCCTGAGTAAAGAGACTTTAACATCTTTGAGTTCCTCCTTATTTTCATGTCTATTTGATTGAGTTAGTTTAATTATGGTGTAGTTTGCTTAATTTCGGTAACTTGTTCCATTGGGACTTTATCATCCCCAACCATATAAAAATAATTTCCATCCTGAGAAGAAACACCATTTACCACACCTGTTTCTGGGGATATCGCTCCTTCTGGTGTCCAGCTAATCTCTTTTCCAATCGAACCAGCATACTGACTCATTTGAAGGTTAGCAAATTTATCAAATGAATTATTTAGATTCGTCATTTGTTCTAACGAACTAAAAGTAGCCATCTGCGCAATAAAGTCTTTATCCTGAAGAGGACTAGAGGGATCTTGGTGTGACAATTGTGTCGTCAGAATTCGAAGAAAATCATCTTTTCCAAGAATGTTTTTTTGTACAGAAGTCTTACTATTTTTATAGGTTGAGTTATTTGCAGAAACATTGTTTACATCCACCCAATTACTCATTTACCTCAGTTCCTTTCTATGCAGTGAAATCGATACTTGATGTTGTCTTAGAAGTGGTTCCGTATGTATTTGCTAACTGCTCTATCTCTATGTCATTTTGATCAGACTCATTCTGTTTTTTTGATAGATTCTGAGCTGAAGAAAAGGGTCGTTGTTCATAGGAGGAACTGGATCCACCACCATTTGAAAATGACAAACTTGCTGGATTGGAATCCACAGATACTGGCGTTTGCTGTACTATATCTAGCTCTTGAACTATTAAACCATGCTGTTGAAGTGAATGCTTCAACTGCTGAAGCTGGCCTTCTAACGCATCTTTTGCCATTGAAGTTGCCGTCACAATTTGTGCTGATATGAATCCTTCCAGGGAAGTAATTTTGATTTCAACTTTGCCCAAATGTTCCGGATTTAAAAAGAATCTGGCCTCGGCTTCTCCTGATTGATGATTTGTCATCATTATATTGCGGCCGATCCACTCTCTCATTTCTGGAACAAATTCAGAAATTGAAAGGACGGGTGGCAATTGTCCTGCCTCTAAATCATTTGATCCGTTAGATGATTGCATGTGGTGATTAACGATATTTATCATCCCATTGGATGTTGTTTGATCAATCACCTTTTGTGAAAATGGAACTCGTTCCACCCCTGCTCCTTCGCGTATACTCGTTGCCGGATTGGGTTGGACCATAAAAACAACTTGAGATTTGTCCATACTTAATAGAGGTTTCGATCCAAGACTACCAACTTGCGTTTTTCCTTTTGATAAATCCTGATTTTCATTTTTTTGTTTTTCAACCATTGTTCTATCACTAAGATTTTTTTCCATTTTTAGTTCATTAAAAATTATTTGAATTTTATCTTTAATATCATTGGGAACTTCAAATGACTTTTGTTCTCCATTTGACTCTAAATCACCGATTAACTTTGCTAACCCATCCAATAACTGATTTTGGTCTCCAGTTATTGATTGTTGAATTCCTTGTGCTGTTTGTAGCCACTTGGTCAATTCCTTGCTTATGTTTATTGAAGTCTTTTGAAGTTGTGGATTTATGAAATTAGACATAATTGGTTGTGTAGACCCTCCTCCTGAAGAAGGGTTTACTGTTAAATGTTCTGTTTGTTGAATTCCTGAAAACCATGAGGACAGAATAGAGTTTAACTGTGACAAGTCTACTGGTGTCGGATCTGGTTGGTCATTGTCCATCTTTTCGGACATCTTTTTCAATGATGTCACATTTGTCTGCCCGTCTGATTCCGAAGATTGACCTAATAAATTAACTATCGCTAATAATTGATTAGTGAAATTAACTGATGGTTCGGTTTGTGATGAGGCTGACATCTTCTTTTCTCTGTCCGAGAAAGTTTTTTGATTTATTTTGATATCAATTCGTGTGACATCCAAACAGCTTCCCCCTCTCATTTGGAAACTATCACAATTACTATACATTATAACTCATGCACCTGTTTTCGTCATGAGATTTTTTGATTACAAACAAAATTTTATTTCGATTTTCCGGATAATATTTTGATAGTTTTTGCTACATCATTTATATAAAAGACATGATTTTCTGATACATTTGTGAAAGCTCAAATTGTCCATCTGCATATCCAGCTTCCATAACCGCTTTTGGCATTCCATAGACAATACAGGATTTCTCCGCTTCAACCAATACACTTCCCCGGTATTTTTTCACTGACCCACACCCTTGCATCCCATCTACCCCCATACCTGTTAAAATTACAGATAAAAGCCTGTCTGTAAAGATTGGTGCAGCAGAATGGAGCGATATATCTATGGAAGGCCTATATAAAGCTTGGGCCGAATTATCGATATCAACTTTGAAAATCACATCACCCTCTTGGTCTTTTTCAAACGTTGTTTGATATCCAGAAGGAGCGATATAAATTGTCCCAGCCTTCACTTTTTGACCATTTTGGGCTTCTTTTACTTTCAATTGACACAAGGTATCAAACCGTTCTGCCAAAGGCTTAGTAAATCCAGGCGGCATATGTTGAGCAACGACAATAGGCAATGGTAAATCCATAGGGAATCGCGGCAATATTGCTTGTAGGGCTGACGGACCGCCTGTTGAACATCCTATGAAAATAAGATCGGCATGACTGTAATTGCAGCTTATTTTTTTTTCAGGAGTGTACTCTACTGGATAGGTGCATGGAATTTTAGCTTCCACACTACTCTTTAACCGATGTAAAAATTCTTGAGTTTGATCTGAACTTACTTGATTCCTAATTAAATTTTCTTTTAAAAAGAAATCAACAGCACCGTACTGAAGAGACTGAAAGGATTCCTCAGCACCTTCCCGAGTATGGGAGCTTAACATTACCACAGGCACTGGTGAAAGTTTCATAATTTCTTCCAATGCTCTCAGACCATTCATTTCGGGCATTTCCACATCCATTGTAACTAGATCAGGTTGAAGTCTTTGAACCTTTTCAACAGCTTCAATGCCATTCCTTGCGATACCAACTACATATAACTGTGGGTCATTTTCCAGTATTAAGCTAATTGCCCTCCTCATAAAGGCGGAGTCATCAACCACTAATACACCGTACTGTTTCATCCTTATCTGGTTCCTTTCGATAGTAAAAAGTCTTTCCTGAGTCCACTTTTTGAAACCCTAAAGCCATATCAGTAATAGATTCAGCATGACCAAGAAACAAGAAGCCGCCAGGTGTTAAATTCCGATGTAAATGATGGATTACCTTTTTGGTCGTATCCTGATCAAAATAGATCAAAACATTTCTACAGAAAATTACGTCAACCTTACCAATTTGTTCTACCGTTTCATGATTTAAAAGGTTCAAATGCTGAAACTGTACCATTTTTTTAGTTGTATGATTGATTTGGTAACCACCATTTTGGTCTGAGAAATATTTCTTCAAAAGGTTTTCAGGGATTCTCCGAAATGCAAACGATCCATGATGGTACCAGCCATTTTTGGCTTTTTGGAGAACCTTTTTATTTATATCCGTTGCAATGATCTCGACTGAACCTGGTGGAAATACCCCTGTTTCTTGTATCAGCATTGCCAGTGTATAAGGTTCCTCTCCAGTCGAACAGGCTGCACTCCAAATCCGTAGAGGACGATCACTTTTTTTCTCTTTTATCTTGGGCAGGACAAGCGAACAACACTCATTTAATTGGTTTTCCTCCCGATAAAAATACGTTTCATTAATCGTTAATAACTCTACAAGAACCTCCCATTCCAGAGGCTTCATATTCAAGTATCTGCAATATTCCCAATACGTGAGACCGAGTTCGGTAAGCCGTTTTGAAATTTTTTCTTTTAACATTGGAAGTCGATCAGTGTAACTCAGTCCGCAATAATCATGAATAATTTGGCTTAATTTTACTAGTCCGTTTTCTTGCAAGATCATCACCTTTTATCTCATCTCCGCTTCTTAACAAAACTTGTCCTAATTTTATAGCTGGCAGTTTCTAAATTATTTGTTTTTTATTTATCGCATCCCTTCAAACGTACATTCATTTTTTTGTTTTAGTGGAAATATCCAAAATAAGGTTAGGATCGTTCTCTTTTGTATAAAACTACTGGATAATTAGATTCAGGTCAAACAAAAATTAATCATTTTTTGAATCAAAAATTATCAAAAAAACTTTATTGTTCATTTCTACTGTTTAACGTACAATGAATTTATAAAACTATTTTTTGATTATAAGGAGAAAAAGATGTCTAGTATTTTTGGAATATTGTTAGCACTCCTAGCGATAGGTATTGGGATGGTTTTAAAAGGGGCTTCTTTATCTGCATTAATCAATCCAGCTGCATATCTGATTATATTTGGAGGTACAGCAGCAGCAATTTTGATCGCCTTCCCATTTAGTGAAATTAAAAAGATTCATATTCTACTAAAAATTGCCTTGTTTGAACCAAAATTACCTTCTAAAGCTGAACAAATTTCCAGTTTAGTATTATGTGCAGAGATTTCAAGAAAAGAAGGAATTCTTGCACTTGAGGAATTTGCAGTTGATACAAAGGATCTTTTCTTCAAAAATGGACTTGAAATGATCATTGATGGGCATGACATTGAGTTCGTCGAAGAAGTACTATTAGACGAGGTCGCTGCGATTGATAAACGCCATAAAACAGGGGCACTTATTTTTACACAAGCAGGAACATACGCTCCAACTTTGGGTGTCCTTGGTGCTGTAATCGGCCTTATAGCCTCACTTGGAAATTTAAATAATGTCGAAAAACTTGGACATTCAATTTCAGCTGCATTTATTGCTACCCTGCTGGGGATCTTTTCTGGATATGTATTGTGGCATCCAATAGCCAATAAATTAAAACGAATTTCTAAGAAAGAACAGGAATTGAAGCTTCTTACGATTGATGGATTACTCGGAGTCTATCAAGGGCTTTCTCCTAGCGCACTAGAAAAGAAATTATCAGTCTACATTGCACCTTCAGATCGTAAAAAGTTTGAGAAAAAAACAGAGGACAAAGTTCATGAGAAATCAGCGTAAAAAGTTTGAAGAAGAGCATGAAGAGCATATTGACGAATCATGGTTAATCCCTTATGCAGACATTCTAACTCTTTTATTAGCCTTATTTATAGTTTTATTTGCATCAAGCAGCATCAATAAATATAAGTATGAAGGACTCATGAATGCTCTAAAAGCGGAATTGACAGGTGCCAAAATAGAAAACCATCAATCCGGTCCAACAACCTCAGTAAAGAATAAGCAAATTAAAATTCAACAACAGCCACAACAGCAACCTAACAGCAGTTCAAATGTTGTCGTTAAAACCACAGAAGACATCGAGCTGGACCAACTAAAACAAAAACTAGAGAAATATATCATTGACAACCACTTACAAACAGTTGTAACGCTTCAGGATTCAAAACGAGGAGTGGAGGTTACCTTAAAGGAAGTCATCCTATTTGATTCTGGAAGTGCTGTCTTAAAGGAACGTTCTTTTCAAACATTAGACGGGTTAGTTGGATTAATCAATACTGTTTCGAATCCTATCAGCATTGAAGGACATACTGATAATGTGCCAATTATTTCAACTACATATCCTTCAAACTGGGAGTTGTCCTCTGCAAGAGCTGCTAGTGTTCTTCATTATTTTCAATCCAAAAATATTGCAGCAAACCGCTTGCAATTTACTGGATACGGCGAGTACAAGCCACTCTTTCCAAATGATAACAATGCTCACCGCCAAGCAAATCGGAGGGTGACAATCGTTATTTTACGTAATAGCTAAGCCTTATGAAAAATTATTTTTCATAAGGCTTTTTTCCAAATAAAAAGGCCGTTGAATTTAATAATAGGCCTTAAGGGAGGAGTTAAATAGTTAAATTCGTCCTAATCGAGATAAATGACGGCAATGACTTCAATTATTAAAGAAACAATACCATATACTCGTCATCAAAGTAGCGACCATCGATTTTTAATGCTTTTTGCTCAATCCCGAAGGTTTTAAAGCCCAATGATGTATATAATTTTTTGGCTGACATATTTGTTGACACTACACATAGGTTAATCTGCTCGATTTCTTCAGCGTCTTTTGCCTTTTGAATGGCGGCTTGCATTATTGACTTTCCGATACCCATTCCCCGTTTCAGAGGAGAAACATACATCGCCACGATATTGGCCCGATGCTTGAGTTTCGATTTTTGTTCTTTTAGCAAGGTACCAACGCCAATCAATTGTTCTTTTTCAAATACACCAAAAGTGAACGAAACCTCTGATTGTAATCTACTCTCATAGTTTTCAACAGGAAACTCTTTTTCCTCTTCAAAACTCGAAGAGAATGCTTCAGGATTGTTTTTTAAAGCTTCTAATCTAATTTTTCGGTATTCCTTAGCATCTTCTTGATTTAAAAGTCTGATATCCATGTTTTCCCCCTATTTATTTAATTTTTCTGATATTGAATTAAAAATATTTTATCATATCAACCTATTAAAAATGTAGAAAGCAGTAAACTTCCATAACCGGAATTTACTGCTTTCTTATTATTACTTATGTATCGGCAAGTTTTTCTCGATCATCAAATGCCTTCTAGTAAAATCTTCCATGCCCCTTTTTTTATCTAAAGACCTATTTTTCCAACAACATCGGCTATTTTAAAAAACATAAATTTAAACAGCTCACTCCAAAGATAATAAATTATTTTTTAATCCTAAAAGCCCTTCTTTCTGCATACTGCGAGCAGGGGATACAAATCTTTACAGTCTCCCCTTTATCATTAATATATTTTCGAAGAGGTTTGACCTTTCTTTTGCAAATTGCACATTTATTATTAAAAAAACCAAAAATAGACATGTTTCTCACCCTCAATACCTAGTAATTTAGCTATATTGCTGTTAGCTAATAAAATTCTTTTCCTTTATAATATGTCAAATATTACTAATATTGCAGGAAACCAAAAAGAAAAGACCATCCACTGATGATCTTATACTATTGATAATAAAAAATTAATTTGTTTGGATTGGGGGGATGATTTTGATAGTCTTAGCTGGTGATAAAATCCTCCAAGCGGAAGAAGGCAATTTTATAAATTTGGTTAAGCGATTCTTTTAATTCGTTATCAGGAGAATTGTTCACACGCTCCTTCAAACTTGCACGAATGGACTCTTTATTTTGACCTTTAACTGCCATGATAAAAGGGAAACCGAATTTCCTAGTGTACGTCTCGTTGAGGGATAAAAATTCTTCATGTTCTTCTTTGGAGAGTCGATCAAGACCTGCCCCGGCTTGTTCCTTGATCGAGGCATCGGCCATTTGGACACGGCCGGCTAAATCAGGGTGCGCTCTTAGTAAAGCTAGTTTTTCCTCAATCGAAGACTGTTCGACCACATTCTTCATTACGTGATGAAGATCGTTAACTGTAAGAAATGGCTGTTTTACCCATGCTCTTTCTGCAACCCAGGGCGAATGTTCAAACACCCAGCCAAGAGCTTTAGTAAATTCAGCTTGGTTCAGCTTATAAAGTTCCAATAATGGGAAACTCATGGCATCACTCATTTCTACTCGGGAGATATTTATTAAGGTTTTTGTATTCATTGAAGCCTATTTTTCAACAAATTGTTCTCAGCTGGCAAACTATTTTTTGTATTGTTTCAATCTTCGAGTTTTGAATAAATTATCCATCCGTGAAGACAATGGAACCTTTCACAATCGTTGTTACATTCTTCCCTCTAAAAACCTTACCAATATAGGGTGAATGTGGATGACGGTAAAATAGGTCTTCTTTTTTCAATGTGAATCGCTGATTTAAATGTATAATTGCTAAATCTGCATCGCTCCCCACAGAAATCGAACCCTTAGTTGGAAACAATCCAAATCGTTTCGCCGGATTAGTAGACACAGTTTGCACAATTCTTTGTAAAGGTATATTTCTTTTCCAATACCCTTCCTCTAAGAGCACAGATAAGGTGGACTGTGCTCCGCTGATTCCTCCCCACGCTCTAAATAAATTGCCGTTTAAGGCTTGCTTCATATTAGGCGGAGCCGGGGAATGGTCAGAGCCGATGACATCAATTTCACCATTAGCAAATGCTGCCCATAAGAATTCAACCTCTTCCGTGTCTCTTAAAGGTGGTGCACATTTAGCAATTGGGCCCAGTTCGGTAAAATCCTCAACGGTTAATGACAAGTAATGAGGACAAGTTTCAACCGAAACATCGATTCCTCTTTGCTTTGCTTCAGTTACGAGTTTAACAACCTTACTGCTGCTTGCATGAACAATATGAAGCTTACAACCAGTTGCTTCTGCGTAAGAAAGGACCCTTCTTACTGCTTCCAATTCTGAGATGATAGGTCGTGATTCACAAAAGTCTTTTGCTGAAACCTTTCCCTCATTTTGCTTTTGGCAAGCCAATTGGTCTGTAATTACGGTGCTTTCGGCATGAACAGCCAAAATGGAACCGAGTCTTGCAATTTCATTCATCCCCTTAAAAAGGGTAACATCATCAGAATGATGAAATTCATCAATCCCGCTTGGTGACATAAATGCTTTAAATCCGATGACACCACAATGATGTAATTCTTCTAAATTACTTACGTTTTCAGGGACAAGCCCGCCCCATAGCCGATAATCGGTAACCGATTTCATATGAGCTTGTTCTTGTTTTAATTCAAATCCTACCTTATTAATTGTAGGGGGATTGCTATTCAATGGCATATCAAAAAAAGTAGTGACCCCGCCTGCTGCTAAACTTTTACTGCCAGTAGAAAACCCCTCCCATTCTGTTCTGCCTGGTTCATTAAGATGGACGTGAGTGTCAATCAATCCAGGAAGAATATGGTAACCAACTGCATCTATTTCCTTTTCTGCTTTATCTTTAATAGGAGCTTGAGCTGTTATTTCAATTATTTTTCCTTCTTTTATCCCAATATCACCTTTAAAGCAATTGTCAGAGGTTACTATGATCCCATTTCGGATTATTAGATCATAATCAGACATACTATGCTCCTTTTGCTCTTAATATGAGCGGCCCTTTTAGATTTGTTTATGCAAAAGATCGTAAAGTGCTAAAGCAACTATTTTAGTAGATTTTACTAAATCATCAATCTTTACATGTTCATCCGCACGGTGTCCATTTGCTTCTAATAATGTCCGTGGACCGGCTCCAAATAAAACAACAGGAATACCGGCCTCGGCAAAATGGCGTGCATCTGTATACAATGGTGATCCCCCAACCGGCAGCTCTCCTCCGATAATTTCTGTCCAGTTAGCTGAAATCGATTGTACCAATGGAGAGTCAACAGGTACCGGTCCAAAACTGCGTGCCAGTAAAACCTGTTTGATTTCTGCTTCAACGCCCGGATAATTTTCAAGCGCTTCAGCAATCACATTTCGAATTTCTGTTTCTGCAACCTCCGGATTTTCTTCTGGAATCAAACGTCTGTCAAGTCTGATAACAGCTGTATCCGGTACCACATTTGTATTAATACCACCGGAAATTAAGCCGACAACTAAACTAGGGGATTCAATTCCAGGCACTTCTGATTTCACTTTTGTAAATCCTTTTCTGTATTCATAAAGAGCACTCAAGACTCCTGTCATAGCTTCCAGAGCATCATGTCCATATTGCGGTTCAGCAGCATGTGCAGACTTCCCTTTCAGTTTTACTTCCAAATGAAGGCATCCGTTATGGGCATTTACAAGGGAATAGGTAAAACCGGGGCAAATCGCCATATCGGGATTAATTAAGCCTTTTTCAAGTAACCATTTTGGACCAATACCACCGCCAGTTTCTTCATCAAAGGTAAAGGCTAATGAAATTTTACCGTTTAATTTAGCTTGTATCTGTCTTAAAGCCAATACCGCGAATGTATAGGAAGCAATATCAGATTTTGATACGGCCGCTCCACGGCCATATAGTTTTCCATCTAAAACCTTTCCACCGTAAGGTTCTTGCGTCCAGCCAAGCCCCGGAGGGACCACATCTCCATGAGAATTCAAAGTTATCTCAGGACCTTGCCCGTTGCCAAAGGTAGTGAAGCCAATAACGTTTGATGCTTTAATCATTCCCGTTGCTTTCACTTTTTCATCTTCGACTTCATTAATTGAAACGTTTTCAAATCCAAATTCATCAAGACGTTTAAAAATATGTTCAGCGATTTTTTGGCAATCCCCCGGAGGGTTATCAGAAGGGATCGAGACGAGCTCTTTTAAGAACGTAATCAATTGTTCCTGTTGCTGTTCAATATTATTGATTAATTGCTGTTTTTCATGGCTTAATGTTTTTGCCGTCAAATTACTCTCTCCTTCAATATATTTTTATCCTTAACGATTAATTGAATAACTGTATCCAGTAAGACTTTAGCGCCAATTTCCATATCTTTAACGGAAGCGAATTCCTCTGGATTATGACTAATTCCCTCTTTGCAGCGAACAAAAATCATTCCTATTTTTGTTAAAGCAGCCATTGCCATTGCATCATGACCGGCACCGCTAACTAAAAAGATTGGTTTTATTCCATTTGCTAGAATAGCAGATTCTATCGCAGCCGTAATTCCGTTATTACAAAGGGTTGGAGCTGTTTCCATCATTTTTTCTACGTGAAAAGTTAATTTGCGTTTTTCACAAATTTCTTCTGCTGCCCGAAAGATTGATTTAATTACTTCATTTTTCCTCTGTACATCTGTATCACGAATATCTAATGTACCATTCACTTCACCCGGTATAACATTGCTTGCTCCGGGAACAACCTGCAACTTTCCAACAGTGGCCACAATCGGAACGTTTTCTTTTGCTAATCGTTCAATTTCAATGATCCATTCTGCGGTGCCTGCAAGAGCATCTTTGCGGAGTGTAACAGGGACAGTCCCTGCATGGCCTGCAAATCCCGTAATTTTAAATGAATACCTTGAAGCTCCGGCTATTCCTGATACAATTCCGCAAGGGAGACCTTCTGCTTCTAGAACCGGGCCTTGTTCAATATGTAGCTCTAAATATCCCAGTACGTTTTTGGGGTCCAGTGCAGCTGATTGATAGTTATGCGGCGCTAATCCCAATTGTTGGAGAGCACCGGCCAAAGATACACCCTGTTCATCCTTTACTGCCAAAGTTTCTTCTGAAAAAGTACCAGCTATCGCCTTACTGCCTAAGAAAGTTGAATGAAATCTGACGCCCTCTTCATCACAGAAACCAATAATCTCGATCGGATTTTCCAATCTGGTATCATTTTCAAAGAGTACGTTAACAATTTCAATTCCGGAGATTACCCCCAACATTCCATCAAATTTCCCGCCATTAATTACGGTATCAAGATGTGATCCTATTAGGATTACGGGTGCATCAGGTTTTGAGCCTTCATATCTTCCAATAATATTATTGAGGTTATCGATTCGTACAGTCATTCCCGCGTCAATCATCCATTTTTCAACCAGTTTTTGACCTGATTGAAATTCTTTTGTAAATGATAACCGTGTCACCCCTTTTGACGGCTCGGAGCAACTTGCCAGCTCCTCAATTCTCCTTGCAATTCTTTGGCCATTGATTTGCAGTTTGCAGTCAGCCAACTGACATCCTCCTTGTCGCAATTGTTAAGGTAAACTTGTGATATCTGTACTATTTAAAATTTAAAGATTTTTCTGATAATATTTTACCATAAAAAACCTCTATATTAATCTATATGTGTTCATACGGATACAATTATAATAAGTTTTTTCGTAAGTTTTATAGTATGATGGTAGTTATAAATTTGAATTGAAAGGAATCATCGGAAATGACATATAAAATGATTGTACTAGATTTAGATGATACATTATTAACGGACGATCTTACCATTTCACCGCGTACCAAGCAAGCATTAATGGATGCACAAGCTTCGGGAGTCAAAGTGGTGTTAGCATCCGGCCGCCCTACCTTTGCCATGTATTCTATTGCTGAAGAGCTCCGATTAAAGGATTACGGTAGTTTTATCCTTTCGTATAATGGTGCAAAAATTACAAACTGCCAAACAGGTGAAGAGCTTTTTAGCAGCACATTACCGCCTGAAACGGTACATCGCTTATATGACCTAAGTCGACGGGAGAATGTATGGATCCACACATATATCGGGGATACCATTATTACAGAGTCTGCAAACCAATATACAAATATTGAAGGTGAGATTACCGGTCTTGAGATCGTTAAAGTTGACAGTTTTGTAGATTCAGTTACAGATCCTGTTGTCAAAGTGTTAATGGTAGAGACGTCTGCAAAGCTCGAAGCAGTTGAAAAGAAACTGCAACAAGAACTGGCAGGAGAATTAAGTATCATGCGTTCTAAGCCTTTTTTCTTGGAATTTTTAGAAAAAGGTGTAACAAAAGGGTCAAGCCTGCATCATTTAATCGGAAAGCTGGGAATTAAACGTGAGGAAGTCATTGCAATGGGAGATAGTTACAATGATCTGGCAATGATCGAGTTTGCCGGCCTTGGAGTTGCTATGGGTAACGCACCTGACGACATTAAGCAAAAAGCAGATTACGTAACTGACACGAATATGAATGATGGAGTAGCAAAAGTAGTTGAAAAATTTGTATTGAAATCAAAGGTCATTATATAATAAGAAAACTCGCCGCTTGGCGAGTTTTCTTTCTTTTATTATAGTCCTTTGTTAAAAATGTCTGTTAACACTGGGACAATTTGTTTTTTACGTGATACAACGCCTTTTAAGGTTGCAGTATTATTAGAAAGAGTAACATTATAAGCTTTTTCAACAGCAATGGTTTTATTTCCTAATGCCAAAGCGATTGAATCATTTGTTAGAATGTCAGTAACAACAAATAAGAATAGGTCCAGGTTCTTATCGGCAATCACTTTAGAAATCGTTGCTTCCAATTCTTCTTTACGGGACAGCACATCATTTGTATCTACTGCATTCACCTGTGCAATTTCAACTTTGCTAGAACCCATTTCAAATTCTTTTGCATCAAGGGAGATAAGCTGTTGTACTGTTTTATCACTTAAATCCGCACCGGCTTTGAGCATTTCCAAACCATATGTATCTGCATCAACACCGGCAATGGCTGCTAATTCACGTGCAGCAGCCACATCTTCTGCAGTACATGTTGGGGATTTAAATAGCAAGGAGTCAGAAATGATGGCAGATAGCATCAGACCGGCAATTTCTTTCTTAATTTGTTTGCCATTTTCTTTATACATTTTATTTAAAATTGTTGCTGTACATCCAACTGGCTCGCAGCGGTAATATAAAGGATCGCTTGTTTCAAAATTAGCAATACGGTGATGGTCGATTACTTCTAAAACACGTACATCCGCAATGTCATTCGCGCTTTGTTGACGCTCATTGTGGTCTACCAAAATGACAGAATTCACTTCACTCGCAACTGCTTCAACCAAACGCGGAACTTCTGCATTGAAATGGCTAAGAGCATATTCCGTTTCGCCATTAATTTCTCCAAGCCTAACAGGTTCAACATCCAAGCCTAATTGTTTTTTCAGGTCTGCATAGGCAATCGCAGAACAAATCGTATCTGTGTCGGGATTCTTATGACCAAAAATAAGTACTTTTTCCATTTGAATGACTCCTTAATCGAATAAAATATACGGACCTACCCATAAATGTGAATGACCCTATGGCAAATTATATATTAATCCGATAAAGGTTTCAAAAAAAACTTATCAATTATCATCTTTTTACCATCTGCACCTGTTCGGTTGTTTTCGTAAAGCCATTGTTTAGTAAGTATTGGGTTGCAACGTTTTTCATAGAAGCATTGATTGTGATAACGTTTACCGGATTGTTTTCCCAATCGGTTATTTTTGCAAAAATTGCTTGTATCGTTTCTTCTTTAAAATCTTGAATTAGCTCAAGTTGATATAAAAGTACTTTTTCAATATTGCCTTCCTGATCCCAAACTCGTTTAAATAAAGCATAACCTAATGGATTATGGTCATGATCAAAGTAGATTTGCGCTTCTCCTGATTTAACGCTTTGCCACTGACATTGCCACGCTACGTTTCCATTATAAAACGGCAATGCCGGAAGCTGTTCAGGACGAATTGTCCGGGAAAGGATACCATCGCCGCTATCGCTTTGGATTTCCGGAGTTCCGCTTAAATAAACGAGGGAGTCAACGACTTGATAACCGAACTGTTCATATAAACGGATCGCTCGTTCATTTTCTTTAATGGCTTCAAGTGTAGCGACCTCCGCTTCCTCTTCTTGATAAATTTTTAAAATCTCCTCCATTAGAAGTTTAGAAACCCCTTTTCCGCGATGCTCTGTTGCTACTCCTGTTCCGCCATTCCAGGAAATTTTTTTGCCGTCAACAATCCGAAATCCGTTTAAGACAATCCCAACCGGATTCTCTTGATCAAATGCAATGATGGAATGGTTCATCGATAAGCCCTCGTTTACCAACCGATTGAAAAAAGTTTCAGGGGTCATTTCCAATTTTACAAAATAGCCTTCAAACCCTTTATTCCAGGCTGTAACCGCTTCGTTAATTGTGCAATCAGTTAATTTTTTAATCGTAATGTTCATTGGAATTCTCCTCACTTAACAATAATTAGTTTTAACAACTGGCAAGCTGTTTTTTTAATGAAGTAGATAAATAAATGGTTCCTAATGATAGGAATACTGTAAATAGGACCGTACCATGCATGATCAACACCATTAGATTTAACGGAAACACTTTAATTAACAGCGGTGTAAAAATAAATCCTACGGTAAATCCTAGTCTATTGACCAGCGTGGAAACGCCAAATACTCTTCCACGAATCCGATTCTCACTCTTTTGAAAGATAGAAGAATTTAGGATACCAACAACGCCATCTAAAACGCCTGTAACAAAGCCAACTGGAAAAATAACAGGATAACTGGTTGTTGATAACAGAAGGATAAAGGAAAGTGATAGGAAAAAGGAAAGATAGAAGTAAAGATGCTCCATCCTATTTTTCAAAAATGGCAGCTTTGGCAGTACAAAAGTTGTCAGGACATTACCGCATGCCCAGCTTCCCCAAATTAATCCTTGAAGGAGTGTAGTTTCTTTCGGATTTAAGGTCGATGCCAAAATAGGTATTCCGACATTTTGGGAGCTTGCAGCAAACGTTTGCACAAGAAATAGTACAAAAATGATGAACAAAATGGGTCTTGTAGATAAGTATGCTTTTATTTCCTTTAAATCGATTACCCAATTTTGTAATTCTTTAAGCATACTTAATTTCCTTTCCTTTTTAATTGCACTAATTTGCCTTTCCCATTTCAACATTATTAAAGTAACTCCACATATAAAGTACGAAATGGCATCAAGCAATAAGATAAATTTATATTCAACAAACGAAGATAAAATACCGCTTCCAATAAAGCCAACAACCATACATATCGAAGTTATTCGCGTAATGAGTGAATTTATTTTAATAATTGATTCTTCCTTAAAAAGTTGAGGTAATTCGGAACTAAAACTGACCTGAAAGAAACTGGAAAACAGCCCCAAGGAAGAAAGAGATAACTAGAAACATAATTGGTTCCGGGTCAATCAATAAGAATACGAGTGTCGTCCCGCGAAGGAGATCACTAATCACCATTAATTTCTTCCGATCATATCGATCAGCAACCACTCCTGCTATTAGACTTGAAAGGACTCCCCCAAAGACACGTGCTCCTAATACAGCAGATAGCCATGTTGGACTATTCGTCATCGATAAGATTACTGTATTCATGATCATCATATCCATCATCGAGCCAAGTTCAGAAAAACCTTTAATGTAAAGGAATAGTTTTTTTGACAAATCGACCTCCACTTTTTCAAAAAAACTGACTGTTTAGTCAATTTAATTAAATCAAAATTCTGTTTTTTTATCAATAGGTTTTTTGAAATAAAAAACCATTTTGATTTTGTAAAGTACAATGATCAAAATGGGTCCTTTTTATGAGCACTCTATTTTACAACTTCCTTCGTCTCTTGCAACGGCCAGGACGGTAGTTTTTTAGACAATGGCTTGTCCTCCCGGTAGACTAAGACATACTCCCCTCATATCATTAGGTTATTCCACAATCAAGACCCCAGCCAGCCAACAATGAACCGGCTGGGGTTTATTCCTACTTAACTTTCAAAGGTACGACCTTTTGCCCAATTGCAGCGATCAATTCTTTTGGCATTGGGAAGCTCAATGCAGCAGGATCTTTCATAACTGCCGGAATCGTAAGCTGCAATTGTTCTTCCGATATGTTGTAGGCTGTAAAATCAGCAGGCAATCCAACCCTTTGCTGCAGCAAGCGAATTTTCCCAACGACTTTTGCCAAAGCCGTTTGTGCTGAATCATCCTTTGTATCAACATCTACCGCAGCCGCTAGCTCATAAACTTTGGGTAGATATAGATTCGGAACACATTCCATTACTACCGGTAAAAAGACAGCATTAGCCAAACCATGTGGGATCCGGAACAATGCTCCATAGGCATGCGCCAAATTATGGACAGGAATCGCATTCAACGCAAAACTGAAGGCAGTGATTCCCATCAAACTGGCATGAAGTAAATCCATTCTTGCCGCTAAATTCGAACCATCGCTTACCGCAACAGGCAGATTTTTTTCAATTAAACGAATGGCATGAAGCGCCTGAGCGTCTGTTAAGGCGGTTGCTGTAGGTGAAGCTAGAGCTTCAATCGCATGGGTTAATGCATCAAATCCGGTAAAGGCGGTGATGGCAGGCGGAAGACCCACTGTTAAATCGGGATCCAAGACAGCCATATCAGCATTAATAAACGGATGAATAATATTTGTTTTCATTTGAATGTCTTCATTAAAAATAACTGCAATAGGTGATACCTCAGAACCTGTTCCCGCAGTTGTCGGGATGGCGATATGCGGAATCGGAATAAAGCCTGCCTTTGGAAATGCTTCATATAAAAGCCCTCCAGGAATCGCTTCTTTAATATCGGATAAGCCCTTGTGAAGTGCGTATTTCACCCCTTTGACCGTATCAAGAACGCTTCCTCCCCCTACAGCTAATAGCGCATCCGCTCCAACCTCTCGTGCATAACGAACCGCATCATTAATGCATTTGCTTTCAGCATCCTGGGCAATATCAAGGTACTTTCCCACTAGTTCCGGTCCGCTGCCATGTCCTGTCAATGCAAAAATCTCCGCAACCTTTGCCACCACTCCGGCTTCTTCTAATCCTCTGTCACTAAAAAGGACCACCCGTTTGGCACCAAGCCCTTGAAACAAATTTGGCACCATTGCCCTTGAGTTCGAACCACTGTAGATTCCCGTACGAAGCATAAACTGTGATAAAGAAGTTTTCATCATCTTCACCTCATTATTAGTTTTGGCCAAACAGAATTCCATACCAGTTCCTTCTCTCTAGCTCCGGAACCATCGAAGTGTGAACATGCTTTACCTGTGTATAAACATCAAGAGAATGACGACTCATTTCTCTGCCGATTCCGCTTTGCTTATAACCGCCGAATGGTGTATCACTTCGGAGCATATGCCAGTCATTAATCCACACCACTCCTGCTTGGAGCTTTCTTGCGACATCATACGCTTTATTGACATCACGAGTCTTTCGGATTCATAGATTTCCAGCCACTATTATCAAACGCATCCCTAGCAGCCTTAACTGCCCTATCGACATCTGCCTTTGTTCCTTTTGCTACCTTTGCAACCAGCTGACCGTTTGCGGGATTAAACACATCAAATGTTTCACCGCTGCAGGCCTGCTCCCATTTTCCATTAATAAAGAGCGGAAATGTTTGCACATCAACATTTACTATCATCGTAAATCCTCCCTTTTATAAAACCTTATAAGACACCTAACTCACTTTCTGTAAATCTATAAATCTCTTCAATTTTTTTCCCTTTTGCCCTAGCTAAAATTTCCATCCGGACAGATAGCTGTTTCATGGTAAAATTCCTAATATCCTCCGGGTTTCCGCCGAATGAGCTTACCTCCCTTCCTGCAATTCCTTCTTCATTTAACCTGAGGGCTAACGGAGTTAGTTCAGCCATTCTTGCGGCAACAAAATCAAAGAGATGCGGATGTTCGCAAATTAATCGTTGAAGCAGGAATGTGCCATAACCGATATGTCTTGATTCATCCCTTTTTAAGTTACCGACACCCTCTAAGAGCCCCGGCATAATTCCGGCTTTTTCTAATGCTTGATAGAATGAATAATATCCCGTTTCTGCCAATACTCCTTCGACAAACATGTTGTAAACGACTGAAGCTTCAGCAATCGCCTCCGGGGATTGATCCGTCACGAGGTGCTGCATCGTTGTTGGAAGAATTTCATAGAATATCTTCTTATACGTTGGAGTATGACAGTAGGATAAATCTCCTCTCTCGCCAATCGCATTTAATACTAGACGGAAAAATTCTGTATGTTTGGCTTCTTCGTACAAGAACGTTGTTAAAAACATTTCTTCTTCTATTCGTCCTTCTTTTGCAATCGCCATAATTAGCGGAAGAAGATCAAGGGTTACTGCTTCTTCACCTGCCTGAAATTGTGAGATCAAACGCAAAATATCGGCTTGTTGCTCTGAATTTAATGTTTTCCAATCCCGTTGATCCTTACTGAAATCGATATCTGCCGGATTCCAGGTTCCAACCCGCTTTGCCTTTTGGTATAAGCGATACGGAAAAGAATCTTCGAGTAGGCCTCTCGTGCTTGTCGTTAAAATCTTTCGTGTTTCCATAATCATTCTCCCTTCGAATTTTCTTTACGTTAAAGAATTCCTAATTCAGTTGCCGTCTTCCGTAAATGTGTTTTTAATATTTTGCCAACCCCATTTCTTGGCAGTGCATCAAGAAAGACAATTCTTCTGGGTGTTTTGTTTTTTGCTAACTGGTCTTGGCAATAGCGAATTAACTCTTCTTCCGTCACTTCGGTGTCGGGTTTCTTCACTACACAAGCAACCAATTCTTCTCCCATCCGCTCATCGGGAACACCGACAACTGCGGCTTCGAAAACAACTTCATGGGCATTAAGAATTTCTTCTATATCACGTGGATAGACATTAAAGCCGCCGCGTATAATCAAATCCTTCTTGCGATCGACAATATAAATATAGCCTTCATCATCGACCCGGGCCATATCGCCTGTAAATAACCAGGAATTTTTTATTACTCGGTTCGTTTCCTCCGGGTTTTGGTAATATCCGGATGTTACATTTTCACCGTAGATAATTAGCTCTCCAACCTCCCCTTTAGGAACTTCATGACCAAGATCATCAACTATTTTTACCGTTACCCCGGGTATCGGAAATCCGACAGAACCCGGTTTAATTGGGAATCCTTTACGGTGCGCGGTTACAACAGGGGCCGCTTCAGATAACCCGTATCCCTCATACACCTTCGCCGCAAATTTTTGTTCAAACGCCTTCAGCAATGCAACCGGTAATGGAGCAGAACCTGATCCGACAGACTCAAGGCTTGCCGTATTATAGTTGTCTGCATAGGGATACGAAACTAGCGCATGAATCATTGCAGGCACGGCTGAAAAAGATTTTACCTGATACTTTTCAATCGTCTCAAAAACTTCTTTTACATCAAATTTTGGAAATACAACAATCGAACTCCCCGTTAGAAAGCAAACATTAGATACCGTAAGCCCATAGACATGGGCAAGCGGCAGGACCCCAAGTGTAGTCCCGCGTTCATACTCGTTATGTTTAGCTGAGTTTGCGGCATTTGAATAGAGATTTTTATGGGTTAATAGCACGCCTTTTGGACTCCCTGTTGTCCCGGAAGTGTATAAAATAACTGCGGTGTCCCCCGCCTTCACATCTCTTTCATCCAAATGAAGATCATTATCTTTTGACAAGACATCATAAAAGTTCCTCATATTATCACTAGTTGGCTGATCCACTGTAATCACTAATGGTTTGCCCGGTAATCCTTCAAGTGCTTTTTCGACAGTTTGGCAAACATGAGAAGAGGTAATCACTGCTTTTGCCCCTGAATTTAAGGCAATATAATGGATCTCTTTTGGGTGAAGCGTGAACATAACTGGCACAATGACTGCTCCCGCACCGGTTATTCCCTGATAGGTAAAAATGACTTCGGGACAATTGGGCATACATACGATAATGCGATCACCAATCGAAATTCCAAGGCGCCGAAGTCCATCGGCAAATTGATCTGCAAACTCCTTCGTCTCTACATTGGTGTATTGTTTCTCTTTGAAAAATAAAAAAGGATATTCACCATACAGGTCAATATTTGTTTCAAGCAGTTCCTTAAGCTTCAAAAAATCACCCCTTTTCATTCATTCATCAAACGATACATCAGAATCGAACCCCGTTTTTCAGAAGCCAACAGATTTCTGGTTTCCAGCAAATCGATATGGCCTTGAATTTGCGATAACCCTAAAAATATCATCCTATCTTTTAAACGCGGATACATCTCTGTGCAAATCTCAAAAACACTTTTTGCACCTCTTGATAAGATATTTACAATTTGCTCACAGCGATTCTCCTGTTCTAGTAATCTTTGTTGAATTAACGATAGATGGTCGCTAAAGGATTCTCCATGACCGGGATAGACCCTTTTTAGCGGCAAGCGGCTAATTTTACTAAGTGACCGGCGGTACTGTAATAATGGCATTGTGCGGGTAATAGTACCAGGAATCGGTGGCTCGATGAACGCATTTACGGAAAAAGCCTTCACTAAATGGTCACCGGCAAATGTATCCCCTGTTTCCTTATCCCAAAGCAAAATATCAGTCTGGCTGTGCCCGGGAACATAAACAACCTCAAAATTTTGCCCCCCTATTTGAATCATATCCCCCTCCTTTAAATAGGAAACATTCCGCCACTTTTCCTCTTTAAAGCTGCGCTTCACGATATGATTCAATGGATCTGCTCCACATTGTTCCATGAATTGACGAAAGAAAGACATATCCCGCTCAAAGTCACCGAAACTAGCGTTTAACGTGCACCTTGCCATCTCATGAACATAAATAGGGACATCCACCTCGTTCTGAATTAAGGGGACTCCACCGGCATGATCAATATGGATATGGGTAAGAATAATTTGATCAATATCTTTAAAGTCAATATTATTCTTATGTAGTTTTGTTTTAAGTTGTTGAAAGGATTCTTTGCCAGGGTTTCCCGTATCAATTAAGGTGATGGTTTCACCAATCACCAGAAATGCGTTAACGGTCCCTTCGGCAAAATGTGTTTCCAGTTCAATAGGCACAATCTCAACCATATCCAAACACTCCCTTCTTTACTAATTCACGCTTAACCATGTTTGACCAACTTCTAACAAAACTATATTTCAGTAAAACAATGAATATGTATAAGTTCTTTCCAATAATTGAAAATACCTGGTAAAAAATTTAAAAATTTCTGACAAATAATGACAACTAGAGGATATATACTACCAATGGTCAGTCCGTTAAAAAGCTACTGGATCAAAATCTCCATCTCTTCCCCCCTTTGACTAAAAGCCCCAGCGTCTAAGGAATACCCTTGGGCGCTGGAACCGGACTCTTTTTGACTAATTGTCCTACTTAACCTTATTTTCAGCTTTTTCCTTTTCCTCCTCCTGAAGCGTACGCCAAAGGATCTTTCCGCTGCTAGTCATTGGGAATTGTTTGCGGAACTCAATTAATCGGGGATATTTATAGGCAGCCATATGCTCCTTTGACCACTCGATAATCTCTTCCTTACTTACCTTTCCTTCGTAACCTTCATTTAAAATAACAAATGCCTTTACTGTTTCCCCTCTCCTTGGATCAGGAGCCCCAACGACACAGGCTTGTTGAATAGCAGGATGCTTATAAAGATATGATTCCACCTCGGTCGGCCAAACTTTAAATCCTGATGCATTGATCATTCGTTTCACACGGTCGACCATAAAGAAATACCCTTCTTCATCATACCGACCGATATCACCTGTTCTAAAAAACTTTTTACCGTCAATTTCCATGAAAGAATTACGGTTTTCATCATCACGATTATAATAACCAACCATGACCTGTGGACCATTAACAATGATTTCTCCCACTTCTCCGATACCAAGTTCTTTGCCTGTTGCAGGTTCAATAATCCTAGCATCGACATCAAAAGAAGGTACACCAAGGCATTGCATTTTCGGGCGTTCTGCCGGATTGAAATGTGTCTGGGCAATGGTTTCTGATAATCCGTAGCCCTCCACGAATCGCAAGCCTGAAATGTTAAATAATTTTTCACCAACTGCTTCAGGCAGTGTAGCTCCTCCCCCGGAAATCGAAGTTAAGGATGCAATATCGTCAGCCTTTAAAGCCGGATTGGCTAAGAAGTCAACGATCATAGTGGCAATTGTGACCCAGTGGGTACATCTTTGATTTTTTATGTGCTCCACTGCGGCTTCTCGATTCCATCTTGTCATGATAACAATGGTACTTCCGCTATAAATCGGCATATGCATGCTGTGAACCATACCCGTAACATGGAAAAGCGGCAAAGTCATCAGATGAACTGCATTCGGAGTAGTATTTGACCAATGGTAGCAGCCAACCGTGTTCGCATTGACAGTCCGATTTGTATGCATACAGCCTTTTGGAAGTCCTGTTGTCCCTGACGTATAGGGTAATATGGCAAGATCATCACCCTTTGCCGTATGTTCACTCGGAGGATAGTTAGCCTGTAGCGCCTCACTCCAAAGGTAATGGCCAGATTCGGATAAAATTACCCTGGGAGCTTTTGCTTCTACCGGAATTGATCCTTCGAACTTACTGCCAATATAGTCGGAATAGGCTGCTATAACCAGATTATCAAGTGTCGTTGTTCCAATTAATGGTTGGACTCTCTCATACAATTCCTGACCCACAAAGGCAGTCTTAATTCCACAATCGCGAATGTAAAACTCCAATTCATTCGCTGTAAACATTGGATTTATTGGAACGACAACGGCATTTGCCCTTAAAATCGCATAATAGCCAATGATAAATTGCGGGGAATTTTGCATGAACAGCAATACTTTATCACCGGAAGACACCCCAAGCTTATGTTGCAGATATCCTGCCAATGCAATTACTTCATCATCTAATTGTCGGTAGGAGATTTTATTTCCATAATAGTAAATAGCATCTTGATCAGGATAACGGGTGGCACTAACTTTCAGGTTGTCATATAACGATGTAGCTGGAACTTTAAGTGACTTGGATATTTTTGGTCAATATGGATAATGAAGAGTTAGCATCGTATATCTCTCCTAAAGTTTGATTTCGAATGTAACCGCTGTCATTTTTCGACATAATGAAGAAATTTCCTCTATTCACGTTCAATAATGGTAGCGATTCCTTGTCCTCCGCCAATACATGCTGTAATAAGAGCAAATCTCCCGCCTGACCGTATTAATTCATAAGCTGCCTTCGTCACAAGAATGGCACCTGTGGCTCCAAGCGGATGCCCGTGGGCAATGGCGCCGCCGTTTACATTAATTTTTTCAAGACCAATTTCAAGCTCCCGATTACAGGCAAGAACCTGAGCGGCAAATGCTTCATTGATTTCAATGAGATCTATTTCCTCCAAAGATAGTCCTGACTTTTCCAGCACTTTCCTAACCGCCGGAACAGGTCCTATACCCATAATGTTCGGATCAACACCGGCTACAGCATACCCCCGAATCACTGCTAACGGGGTTAGGTTTAGTTCCTCTGCTTTTTCACGGGACATAACCACAACTGCCGATGCCGCATCATTTAAACCTGAACTGTTTCCTGCTGTAACTGTACCGCCCTTTAAAAATGCCGGCTGAAGCTTTGCTAATGCATCGATAGTCGTTTGTGGACGTGGATGCTCATCTGTTTTAAAAACGATTGGATCCCCTTTTTTAACTGGAATTGTAATTGGGACAATTTGCTCATCGAAGCGTCCCTTTTCCATAGCAGCCGCCATTCTCTGCTGACTGCGCAAAGAAAATTCATCCTGCTCAACTCTTGTAATCTTATATTTTTCAACAAGATTTTCAGCGGTAATTCCCATTAGCGGATCGCCGATTTCTTTAGGAGATAACTGCGATTTTCTAAAACTTGGAGGTGTTGGGCTAAACGATTTTTCCGGTCGGTCCATCAAATAAGGAGCACGGCTCATACTTTCAGTACCGCCCGCTATGTAGACATCTCCATCACCGGCTAGAATGGCCTGTGCTGCAAGATTAATGGCATTGATTCCTGAACCGCACTGGCGGTCTACGGTAAAACCCGGTATTTCAAGTGATAAACCGGTTTGCAATGCTGTTAATCTGGCAATATTTCCGCCACCTGATAAAACGTTTCCAAAAATGACATCGTCGATCATGTCCGGTGTAATTTTTGCTCTCTTTACCGCTTCTTTAATGACTTCTGCTCCCAACACATGTGCCGGAACAGTTGCTAGAGCACTTCCTTGTCTGCCAATAGCTGTCCGTACCGCTGAAACAATGACTGCATCTCTTTTCATTGTTCATCCTCCCGGAAATTTGGGTTATTTGGAAAATTACATTGCATGTGCCCCGCCGTCAACAACGACAACATCACCTGTTACAAAATCAGAAGCGGGTGCTGCTAAGAATAATGCAACCCCTTTTAGGTCATCGTCAGAGCCAAATTTCCGTAAAGGAGTACCCTCTAATATTCCTTCACCGCCTTGTTCCAGCAAGCCTTTTGACATTTTCGTCGGAAAAAATCCCGGTGCAATTGCATTAACATAGATTCCTTGCGGCCCCCATTTTACAGCCAAATCCTTTGTAAAGGTGATAACTGCACCCTTACTAGAGTTGTAGCCAATTGCGTTCATGTATTTTGGATTCGAACCTTTTAAACCGGCAACAGAGGCTATATTAATGATTTTTCCGGATTTTTGCTCCAGCATTACTTTACCCACTGCCTGCGACATTAAAAACGTGCCAGTCACATTGACATTCATGACCTTTTGCCATGCTTCAAGCGGCATTTCCTCTACCGGAGCACCCCATGAAGCACCGCTATTGTTGACAAGAATGTCAATTCTTCCAAACCTTTCGATCGTCCGTTCAACGACATTTTTTACATCCTCAGGATTGGTAACATCACATTTTAACGCAATGGAGTCCACACCGATTTTCTTTAGGCATACACTTACTTCCTCACAAGCTTCAAGCTTTCTGGAACAGACCACAACATTCGCGCCTGCCTCGGCAAATCCTTCTGCAATTTGCTGCCCAAGTCCCCTACCACCGCCTGTAACAATAGCAACCTTACCTGTTAAATCGAATAAATCTTTGATATGCAAGATACATTCCTCCCAAATTAATCGGCTTTACATACTAACTAGTTGGTATGTGACTTAAAATAATAGTATACGTAATTTTTTGAATATTCAACCTAAATTTTATCCATACTCGTACGTAACACCGGCATGTTCTTCAGCTATTAATACAGGCGTCCCTGCTGACTCTGCGAGTAATTGTGCTTGGCAGGATCGCTCCATGGTAATAAACCACCAAGCCGCTTCATCCACGGATTTCCCCACTGTCAGCAGTCCATGATTGCGTAATATACACGCTTTATGATTTCCCAGGGCTTTGCCGATGCGTTTTCCTTCCTCGATGTCTAATACAACTCCAGTGTAGTCATTGAAAAGTGTGTGATCATTATAAAAGGAGCAAGCATCTTGGGTGATTGGATCAAGGAGGCGGCCAAGTGATGACCATGATTTACCATATACAGAGTGGGAATGTGCAGCGGCAATGACCTCTGGCCGCGCCGCATGAACTTGGGAGTGAATGGCAAAGGCAGCCCGATTAACTGGGTAATTCCCTTCAACAACAACACCTTCATGGTTACAAAGAATTAAGTCAGAGGCTTTAATTTGACTAAAATGCATCCCAAATGGGTTCACCCAGAAGTGATCCTTTTTTTCGGGGTCACGGGCCGTAATATGACCGGCAACACCTTCATCAAAGCCAAATTTTGAAAAAAGGCGAAAGGCAGCAGCTAATTTTTGTTTTAAATGAAGCCTTTCTTCTTCCACTTTTGAGAACACCGGCGGATTATAGCTTAACACCATTTTTACGGACATTTACCCATCACCTTCATTTCCTTTTTTTTAAATAAGGAGTTAAGATAGTAATAAACCCAGCCCTAGGAACGGAATCTTCTCTTGTGCCGGGTAAATATATTTCATCTGTAATTAGTATTGGTGATACAAAACTTCCCCCTTTAAAACTTCAACTCCCTGTTGATTAACTGCCTTAACATTGAAACGAAGGTTTTGATCCTTTTTTTCAATCAATGTTCCCTTCAGTGTAATCACATCATTCAAAAATACCATTCCTTTAAAGCGAATGGAGTAATCCTGAATAAAGCCTTCTTCATAATAAGGAGTAAACAGTTTCGCTAGATTGCCCATCGTCCACATACCATGTGCAATAATTCCTGGTAAGCCCGCTTTAGTTGCTTCCTCATCGATCGTGTGGATAGGATTAAAATCACCTGATGCACCTGCATACTTGATTAAGTCAAGCCTTGTAACAGGCTCTAATTGAATTTCTTTTAGCGATTCACCGGCTTGCAACTCTAAAATTTCACTCATCGTGACAACACCTTCCTTACTGCTTCAGAGATGACAACAGTTGATGTTGAACTGAAGATTATATTTCCTGTGATATCCTCTCCATAATTTTCAAGCAACAGGAAGCCCATTTCACCAAAGTTGCCTTTTTTCTCAAAGTAATTCTTCACTTTTGTATAGCAGTAAATTTCTTCACCAACCAACAATGGCCGCACGTAGTGAAATGTTTGTTCTCCGTGAATCAAACCCTTATTAGGCAGGTTTAAACCTTCGATCACGCCATATTCAAATGTCCTTGGAAATGTTGGCGGGGCAATATTGTTCTTATATCTAGAAAGATGGCCTGTTTCCTCATCAAAATAAATTGGATGAAGGTCCCCGATAGCTTCAGCAAATTTCTTTACCGCCCCTCGTTCAACGACATTTTTTACCTTTCCCGATTGTTTGCCAATTTGTTCTTTGAACAATTCCTCATCACCTCATTACAATTAATTTTTTGGTCCGCCTGCAACGTAAATTACTTGACCATTAACGAATGATGATTTTTCATCAGCAAAAAAGGCAACAGCATTGGCGATATCAGCAGGCTTACCGCTTCTTCCGACAGGGATATTCGCTACGCTTGCTTGAATCATTTGGTCGAAAGTAATGCCGAGTCTGGCAGCCGTTTCTTTGGTCATTTCGGTTTCAATAAAACCAGGGGCTACCGAATTAGCAGTAACACCATACCTGCCAAGCTCAATGGCAAGTGTTTTCGTAAAGCCCTGCAAGCCCGCTTTTGCTGCAGCATAGTTAGCCTGACCGCGATTTCCAAGGGCTGAAGTGGATGAAATATTGATAATACGGCCATATTTATTTTCTACCATGTATTTTTGAACAGCACGGGCCGAATTAAAAGAGCCTTTTAAATGGACATCCATTACCGTTTGCCAATCTGAATCAGTCATTTTGAATAATAGATTATCACGGATAACACCGGCATTATTGACAAGAATATCCACTGAACCAAATGTTTCATATACCTCTTTAACAGAAGCTTCAACTTGCTCGGCATCTGTGACATTGGCAACCTTGGAAAATACTTCATAGCCTTTTTCTTTTAATTCGCTCGTTGTTGCACTCAATGCTTCTTCATTTAAATCGATTAAAGCAACTTTTGCACCTTCTTCTGCAAAAAGCTCGACAATCCCCTTCCCAATTCCGCGGCTTCCGCCCGTTACAAAAGCGACTCTTCCTTCAAATCTCCCTGCCATTCTATTTCCTCCAAACATTTTATAGTAGTTTATCATTTTAGTTAACGCTTACAAATAATTTTATACGAATTGACCAACCTTTACATGCCCTTTAATTAAGTTTCGAGAAATAATCATACGCTGAATTTCATCTGTACCATCATATATTCTCCAAAGTCTTGCTTCCCGGTACCAGCGTTCAATCGGCAATTCTCTTGTATACCCCATTCCACCATGAATCTGCATGACACGGTCAACGACACGATTACCCATATTTGCTCCATATAATTTTGCCATGGAAGCCAGGTGGCGGTTATCTTCACCGGTATCAAGTGTAAAGGCGGCGTTTAATACTAACCATCTAGCTGCTTCGATTTCAACTGCTGAATCTGCTATTTGCCACTGAATGGCTTGTCTTTCTGCAATTGGTTTACCAAAGGTAATCCGTTCCTTGGAATAATCAATCGCCATCTGCAACAAGCGTTCAGCTGCTCCAACAGCTCTTGCTCCGACTACCCATCTTGCAAAACCTATCCATTCAAGTCCAAGATTATAGCCTTTGTGTAATTCACCAAGAATATTTTCCTCAGGAACTCTGACATTATCAAACACTAATCCGGCCGGACCCCATTCTCCCATTGTATGGATATACTCAGATTTCCAGCCCATATCACGGTCTACGATAAAGCAGGTAACTCCTTCACGACCTTGTGTAGATTGATGTCTTTCCTTATCAGTGATTGCAATCGCCATAACAAAGTCCGCTTCGTTTCCTCCAGTGATAAATGTTTTTTCGCCATTTAAGACCCATTCACTGCCATCTTTAATAGCCGTCATTTTAATATTTCTTGTATCAGAACCTGCCCCCGGCTCAGTCATCGCAAAGCAAGATTTCTTCTCACCATTAATGGTTGGGATCAGATATTTTTTCTTTTGTTCTTCGTTACCATAATATAGGATATTATCTGCTCCACCGCCAAATGAAAATGGTACAAAAGTTTTAGAAACTTCCATTAACACAATCGCCATCATCATTTGCCCAAGGTTAGCACCACCGTATTCCTCCGGTGTGTTAATTCCCCAGAAACCCGCTTCCTTTGCTTTTAATTGAAGTTCTTTAAGCTTACCCTCGGGTAAACTCGGTTTGCCTTCTCTTTCATTTCTAAGAACATCATTTTCTAATGGAATCAATTCTTTTTCTACAAACCTTCTAATTGTTTTTTGCGCCATTTTTTGTTCAACTGTTAAACGCAAATACATACCATTCACTCCAATCTTATTCTTGTAATCTAGTTATTTTTTCCGCTCCAAAAAAAAATGCATCTATTTCAGCTAACATACCAACCGGTAGGTACGTTACTTCTATTTTATTCTGAACTTTCAGATAAAACAAGTTTTTGTTTAAGAAAAGATTATATTAAAAATAAAAAAGTCCTTTGCTTTCATACCAAAGGACTTTTTTATTATATATGACGAATTGCTTTGTTTAATGCACGCTCTTTTAAAGAAGAAATGGCAATTGAACTGCCAAGCCATGCGATAAGGCCGATTACAATACTAAAGATCCAATTATTTGATGCTTCCAGAACAAGTAATACGGTTGTCACACAAACCATGCCGCCGATCATCCCATAGACTGAGCCCTTCGCAATATTTGTTGCTTTCTTTGTCCCTGCAGCAATACCGACCATAATCACGGCTGTTAGCATAACAGCCGGAAATGCCGCAAATATACCGGCCAGAATCTTCCATGGTGAAATGATTGTTATAAGATAACTTAGTGAGACAGCTGTCCCTCCAAGTAAAAATCGAATAAATAAGTCCTTTTTATTCACGTAGTTCACCTTTTTCTTTAATGAGATGTAATAAATACAACCACAATTGATACAACAAACCAGCAGGCCATTGAATGGATAATTCCACGTTTCCACCCAATTTTCGGAAGCAGATATCCGGCAATAATGGCAACCAGAATATTAATCGCCATACCAAAAATTGCTCCTTTTGAGATGATGATTGAATGTGTAATTAGTTCACCGCCGTGGAAATCAAGACCGATCGTTAGCAAGGCTGCTAGATAAACTGCCGGAAATGCCGCAAATATTCCTCCTGCCTTTTCCCCCAGCTTCCTCGCAACTAAGGTACAAGCAAGTACTGCTGAGCCTCCCATTAGAAATCGAATGATTAGGGCGCTTAAAGATAAATGCATAGTTTGTTCGCCTCTTTTTTCTAAAGTTTGTGCTTTTATTCACAAATTATTTTATATAGGTATTATACCTCTAATTGACATGGACACCTGTGAACTTTTTATTAAGGTTTTTGAAGCGGTTTCAGAAAATCGGGATTTCTTTTTAAAAAACCTTAGCAAAGGCCAGACCAATTCCCGAAGCACCACCGGTAATTAAGATTGTGTTTCCTGACGTTTTCATACGTTTTATACCTGTCCTAAAATTTTAAATCCTTTGTCTTATTTTAAACAAGCTTCCTAAAAGCTACAATTTTGAAATAATGATTCAATCTATTATTGAAATTATTTGAATTGAAAGTTAAGATGAAAGCTAGCGAACTAACGATTAAAAAGGATGTCGAAAAAACATGTATGAAGATATTACTATTAGAGATGCCGTATTAAATGATTTACCAACCATTGTTGACATTTACAATTCAACCATAGCAAGCAGAATGGTGACCGCCGATACAGAGCCTGTTTCTGTTGAAAGCCGCGAGCAATGGTTTAACATCCATTCTTCCTCGGCCCGTCCATTATGGGTTGTTGAAAATCAAGGGGAAATTTGCGCTTGGGTAAGTTTTCAATCCTTCTATGGACGACCGGCTTATAATGCTACTGCCGAAATCAGTATTTATATTCATCAGGATTCCAGAGGTAAGAGACTTGGAAAATATCTCATTCAAAAAGCGATCGATGCATGCCCCCAACTTCAAATTAAAACATTGCTAGGGTTTATTTTTGGTCATAATGAACCCAGTATTAACCTTTTCAATAGTTTTGGGTTTGAAAAATGGGCCCACCTTCCAAATATAGCCGAATTAGATGGAATCGAAAGAGATTTACTAATCCTTGGAAAAAGAATTTGGTAATGATCAGGATAATGAAAGTCATATTTTTATGATAAAATAGTAGAAAAGCATTCAACAATGAAAAGGAGCACTGACCATGAGCGTACATAAAGCAATTACCCAACATGTTAATAAACAAAATCATAGAATCAATGACTTTTTAGCACTGGATCAACAAAGAGAATATTATATTGAAGAAGCATTGGAATTATGTAAGCAAGGAAAAGCTTTTTCTACCGATAAAATTAATGAAGTGACCAAACGAATAAACGAGCTTGCAAAACAAGGGATTATTCCATCCCGTAAGCAAGTGACCAATGAGATGATCCAAGAATATGCCTCTAAATTAAAAGAATCTAACTAAAACAACTAACAAAGCAGCGGAATCCCGCTGCTTTTTCCTTATTTCTTCAAATGATAGGGAACTGTCGTTATAACCATATCCTTATGTGTTAACACCCAAAAGCGAAGTAATAATGCATAATAAATTATGCCACCTGCATTCATAGAAAAGGTATAATGTCTACATGGACAAACCCGTATTGTTGCTTTTGTTCTTTCCGTATACCATCGGTAATCCACAATATACAAAACCAATCCCTGTTAACAAAGCACCAATTGCCTCGAACCACAATTGCGCAGCTCCAACAAAACTGGCAATTACAAATAGTAACGTACCCAAAATCAAAAATAAACCGCCACGTCCAGATAGTTTTTTCGTTAGAATTGTTGAAATACCCATAATAAGCATTCCGATAACAAAGAGTATTGGACCTATTGAAAAAATCAGATTGGAAACAGGTGCATGGAACACCAAGTCAGTATTTACCCCTGAAAAACCGGCAATCTCAACAAAAACGATTCCGGAAACGAATGAAGTTCCTAAGACACTCAGAACCAATCCGATCAAACCGAGAGATTTTGATTCGGCAGCCTGAAAAACATATATCGCAAAAAGAGCAAATATTAGAATTACATGAGCTGCTAACACTATACTACTTCCAAGAATAGTGCCTTCATTGGATTCTCCGAAAAGGTTTACAAAATGGGCAATAAAAAGTAACAGACCTGAAAGAATACATGACCAGCCACCTAAAGTTCTGAATGAATTTGGTAACATTTATTCCCCTCCAAAAGATCAACTTCTTCTTTGGATGACAGTCCTGATGCAATTTTATTTTACCGGATTTCCCATAACTTTATATAATATTTTGAATATTAAATATTTTTTCAAAAAACATGAATGTAAAGTAAACTATTTTTAAACAGCCTGATCGTTTCCCCGGGCAGCAACCATAAGATTCTTTAAATGCTTAATTGCACGGTGCTGTGTCGTTTTAACCTTACTGTCTTTCCATCCTAATACCTCCGCTGTTTCAACAATGGAAAGTTCCTGAATATAGCGAAGGATTATCACACATCTTTGGTCAAACGTGCAACTTTCGAGACATTGGTACATCAATTTTATCTCTTCCCTCAGATAAATAATTTCTTCAGGCAAAGGTGATTCGTCTTTCATTTGTAGGGCTGGATTTTCAAATGAATCGACAACCCGTTTTTTCCAACTATTTTGTTTTCGAAAAAAATCAATCGCCACATTTCTAGCAATGGCAAATAGCCATGTTTTCTCACTGCATTCTCCCTTAAAATGCTGATATGATTTTAAAACCCGTATATATACCTCCTGTGCAAGGTCTTCTGCATGTTCACGGTCATGAACCATATAGTAGATAAAATTAAATAGATCGCGATGATATTTTTTATATAACTCATTAAACATCTGTTCCACTTACTTTTTTCACCTCTTAAATATTCATCACGAGATTACACGAAGGTATTTACTCCCTATTTCTATCATATGAGTCTTAATTCTTCCTTAAATTTAGTCGAATTTAAGATTTCCAGTAAAGCATTATTCCAAAAGTATGCAATATCTTGTACTATATGTATTGGAATGTATTTTTTATGTTAATAATTATGGAAAGATCAATTTCTTAAATAGAGCAGGAGATATCATATGAATAAAAAAAAGCTAGTATTCCTGTACTTTATTGCTAGTTTAGTTTGGATATATGGAACAAATTTTTTGATAGAGCAGTTTATCCCTTCATCGCTAATTTACATAGTTGAGCGGTTGAAGGAGATTTTCTATTTGTTAGTTACCGGCGGAGTCATTTATTTTTTCCTTAACAAAACAGAAGAATTACATGCTTCTCAAAAAGATGAAAAACGGCTTTCTACTTTAATCAATTCCATGGTTGATTTTGTTAATTTCAAAGATGGTGAGGGCAGATGGATTGAAGCGAATGAGTTCGGGTTACAATTGTTCCAGCTAGAGGGAGTTGATTTCAGAGGAAAAAAAGACTCCGAATTAGCCGAGTATACCGATTTTTATGCTGATGCACTCCGTTACTGCGAAATATCAGATGAAGAAACATGGAAAAACGGAAAGGTCACACACTGTGAAGAAATCTTACCTGTACCTGATGGATCAACAAGAATATTTGACACGATTAAAGTGCCACTTTTTCATGATGATGGCAGCCGTCAAGGTTTAGTCATCATTGGAAGGGATATTACTGATAGAAAAAATATGGCAAGGCAATTAGCGGAAAGCCAGCAGCAATACAAATCTTTATTTGAATTCAATCCGGATATCGTCTATATGCTCGATTTAAATGGTGTGATTACCAATTTGAACCCTCAATTCGAATTGACTACAGGGTATAAACCTGATGTGTTTATTGGTAAAAACATTGCAGGATTTATTCCCGAAAATCGAAAAAAAGAAGTTTTAAAGGTAATTTCAACGGTCCTTACAGATAAAAAAACGTGCATTTATGAAATCGATTTTCCGCACGCTAATGGAAGCTTCATCACCATTCACTGTACTTCACTCCCAATTGTTGTGGATGGACAAATTGCTGGAATAATTGGTTATGGAAGAGATGTAACAACCTTAAGGCAAACGGAAGAGCGATTGAGAAGGACTGAAAAGCTCTCAGTCGTCGGAGAACTTTCCGCTAGTGTAGCCCATGAAATTCGGAACCCGCTAACCTCTTTAAAAGGTTTTGTCCAGATTTTGCAGGTCGAAGATGAAAAGCACCAATATTATTATCAAATCATGTTAGATGAGTTAAATCGGATAAATCATATTGTCGGTGAACTTTTACTATTAGCTAAACCCCAGCATTTAAAATATATAAAAGCAGATATACAAAAAATACTGTTCGATGTCATTTCATTGTTGAGCACAGAAGCAAGCCTTTATAATGTGCAAATTAATTACAGTTTTCCTAATAAAGAATTGTGGATTGAATGTGAACCAAATCAACTCAAGCAACTCTTTATTAATTTAATAAAAAACGCCATTGAGGCATCCAATAAAGGAGGATCCATTTGGATTACCCTTGGTCCATTAGATACTGATCGGATCTCGATAACTGTCAAAGACAACGGCTGCGGGATTTCGAAAGAACGATTAACAAGAATTGGCGAACCTTTTTACTCGTCAAAAGAAAAAGGTACAGGCTTAGGTTTAACGGTCAGTTTCAAAATCGTTGAATCCCATAACGGAACGATCCAATTTGACAGTGAAATAAATCAAGGAACATCTGTTCATATTGAATTACCTGTACAACAAGGCCGCACGACTGCTGATGTTCATTCAAAAAAATATGCTGTTTAATTAAGAAATGCTCCAGCGCCTGTTTAGCAGCGCTGGAGCTAGACCGTTATCGAAGTTCAAAGATATAAATTCTGTTATTACGAGAAAAAACCTGCATTTATTTATAATGCAGGTTTTTCCATTGTTCCCGGCATGATATCCTCCGTGACCCCTACAGGAACTACAATTTTCCAGGTACGAGATTGCACCCTTGCTTTATCACTATCTAACAGTTGCAAATGGGCTGCACGAAAAAATAGCCCGTCTCAAGACGAGCTTGATTGCTTTTTTCGATTGCGAAAAAAAGCAATCATCAGCAAAATACAGGGAATAATAATTTGAAAAGGCCAATGTAAATAAACCGTAACAAATTTCAAACCTTCTTTAATATGCTCCGCATAACTAGAGGCTATTGTCATTGAAGCAAATAGGATGATAACTCCAATTGGAAAACCCAGTTTACGTTGGTTTTTGAAGTTAAAGATATCTGCTGCACCGGCTACAGCAGCATAATATAAAATCGCCACTTTAAAAAACCCGCCAATTATTAAATAAAGCATAAATAATACATCGAGCCGCTCAATAAAACCCAACTGAATTTTGCCAATTGTGGTTAACAAGGGGAAATTAGACCGTACAAAAAGATCTACGCCTAATGCAGTAATATTAATTACTGCCGTAATGGTTATATTAACACCGCTTAAAATCATCCCGCCTAGGCAGACGACCTTAACTTTTTTGGGATCGTTTATGAACGGAAGCAGCATCGTAAAGACTATCATTTCTCCAAACGGAAAGGTGATCGTGTCGCGTAAAAAGGTTTTCATTACAGGCTTCCATCCATTTTCTAAGATAGGTAGAATATTTTCCAGGTGAATTAACCCTGAAAAAATCACCAATAGCATTCCTAATAACGCCAAAAAATAGACAATACCAAAATATACTTGAGCGACTCTTGCAATCACTTCAATCCCCTTATGTATGGCATAGATTATCGTTAGAATCATCAAGGTATTAATGACAAACATCGGGGTACTGGAATATATGGTAGTTGTTAATAATTCACCAAAATCACGTAAAACCCTCGTGGCACCATACATAAAATAAACAATATATAATAAACCAGTAAATCTTCCCAACCACTTCCCTAAAATTTTTTGAAGATAACTTGTAAGGGGTAAATCCGGATAGTATTTATACAGTTGGTAATAAACGAAAAAGAGACAAAGACCTGCCGACATCCCTAACAAGATTGCAATCCAAGCATCCTGTTTAGCATCTGCCCCAAGTCCTACAAGGATAGCACTGCCCATTTCAAACAATACTACCAAGACAAACAGCTGGGAAGGGTTAATTTTTGCCTGTTCCATATCCTTCACTCCCCTTTACACTAGGGTCATTTATTTATGTTTGACCAAAATGGTTTCGTCCTGACCCCTTCCCTGCGTGTATAAGAGTCAACCTTGACATTTACTTGAAGACTGGCGAATTCGTTATCCCAATTCCCTTTTATTTTTTTCCAGAGCTTAGGATCTGCCCGATGAACCCTTTCACCAAATCCGAAAATATCGCTCTTTTGCTTTTGAGCAGCCTTTATCGAAGATACTACTTGTTTTTTTATTTCTTTTTCAACAACCTTGTCAATTTTTTCGATTATATCCGGATCCGTTAAATCAATAGCCGTATTTGCTTCACTGAGCCAGCCTTCGTCTGCTATGAGGATATTGATAATCGGTTTTCCATTTTTTACATTGGCAGAGACTTTGGTCTTTGATCTGATTGTGACGAAGTTAAGAACATTTTTTTTTCCATTCCAACTCACGTTAATATCCGTGCCTTTCACTTTATTTAGGATCCAAACCACTCCACGGGCTTTTTCATGATCAATCCAACCGGTTAATTTACCATTTCTAAAAACTGCCAAACCATCCGCTTCAAGTACCGCGTCCGTTACCGTTTTTTGCAGAAATGATGCATTTTTAGACTCGCTTATTTTTCCTTTCATCATATAGCCGCTCAAAACAGATTCCTTCCCCGTGCTAATCACACCGCTTATAAAATCATCGATATTTACGCTTAAATTTTCACCTAGCATATTTTCTGTTGTCTTTATCTCTTTGGTAATTTTATTTACAGGCAGTTTATCTAAAAGTGACAAGGAGCTAACCACTTCTTCTGCTTTTGTATCTCTACTTATTACAACTTCCGTGGTCGTTCTAAATTCAGGATCCCTTTCTAGGGAATCAAAGATCTTAAGCATATCTTTTTTTGCAATTTCTTCACTGATTACCAATAAATTCGTATGAGCGTAGTATAGACGCCGTGATACTTTTTTCGTAGTTAATCGGGCTGCCTCCGTTATCGTATCACCGGAGCTTTTAAAAACAGCTATTGGTAACCCTTGGCCTCCTCCGGTTTGTCCTGCCGATACATTCCCCGGATTCACGATTTGAAACGATACATCAAACTTTTTTGTTTTTCCCTTGTCAATTCCCATTGCCATTATAAATGCTAAGTCAGTAAGTTCCTTTTGGTTCCAACAGGCACTTAAGATTGGCAAAAACAGGACCGCAATCATCATTCCTAAAAGGCATTTTTTCATCACTGCTCACCGTTTGTAGGTTGATTATCTTCTTGTTTAGGGGGTTCCGGTTTTTGATTTTCACCTGTTCTGGCCATATTCCCTTTACTAATAAACATCGGCCGATTTTTCATCGCCCATATTGGAAAACGAACAAATATATCTTGTTGATTTCGAATATTAAATGGGGCTAAAGGCGACATATAGGGAATTCCAAATGAACGTAACGAACATAAATGGATGGTCATAAACATAAGACCTAGCATAATACCATAAAAGCCCAATATTGTAGCCAATCCCATTAAAACAAAGCGAAGTAGTCTTGCAGCAATGGCCATGGCAAATACAGGCGTCGAAAAATTCGCTATTGCTGTTATCGAAACAACGATAACCATTACTGGAGATACGAAACCAGCTTGGACTGCTGCCTGTCCGATTACGAGTGCACCAACGATAGAAACCGCCTGACCAACCGCTCTTGGCAGTCTTAATCCCGCCTCCCTTAAAATTTCGAATGTAACTTCCATTATTAGCGCCTCCACAAAAGCAGGGAACGGAACACTTTCACGTTGTGCTGCGATGGCGATTGCCATCGTCGTTGGGATCATTTCCTGATGGAAGGTTGTTGCCGCAATATAGGTAGACGGTCCGATCAAAGCGATAAAAAATGCTAAAATCCTTAATAAACGAATGCCGGTTGAAATATCAAAGCGTGAATAATAATCATCCGCGGCCTGGAAAAATTGAATAAAGATTGCCGGGGCCGTCAGTACAAACGGTGTCCCATCCACGATAATCGCAATTCTTCCCTCGAGCAAATGAGATACCACTACATCCGGTCTTTCCGAATGAAAAGTAGTCGGAAATGTTGTCCATGTTTGATCTTCAATTAATTGCTCAATGAATCCCGAAGCAATGATGGAATCGATTTCGATCCGATTTAACCTTTCTTTTACTTCTTTAACGATTTTTTCGTTTGCAATCCCTTTAATGTACATTAAACCGATATCGGTTTGTGAAACCGTACCAATTTTCATCGTCTCAAGCCACAGATTCGGGCTTTTTATCCGGCGGCGTATTAACGCAGTATTCGTTCGGAGTGTTTCTGTAAATGAATCCTTCGGACCACGGATAGATAATTGGGTAGTTGGTTCAGAAATCGCACGCTTTTCCCATCCCTTTGTTTCTACGTTAATCGCTTTATTATAACCGTCTAAAAAAATAACCGTATTTCCTGATAGGATGGCATCATAGACGTCATTCCAATTTTTAATGGTCTTAACGCTGCCTAAACCCGTAGCCATATTAAGCATCCATTGAAAAGAATCTACTTCTTCTATTTTTGTATCTTCGGTTAAGGTTTCAAGAAAAAATTCACTAATCATTTGATTATCAGCTAATCCATCTACATAAACAATCGTTCCTCGATCTTTCGAAAATCCTATTTCCCTGAACACGATATCTGTACTGCTGCCAAACTCTTCCTTTATCCTGGAGATATTCTCTTGATAATCGCGCAGAATTGGCAATTCCTCCGGTTTTTGCGGATCTTGCTGCTGCCTTAAATTATCATTTTGTCGCTTTTTTTGTTTCTTTTTTAACATATTTGACAAAATCGACACAATCTCCGCCTCACTTGTAAAAATAATAATTATTTTTTATCCAATCTTGGGTATTTTACCCAATACAATTGGTCTTATCCCTTCCATGAATAAGATGTTATGATAAAACGAACAATAAAGGAAATGTCGATTGAAGGTGAAACTGGTGAAGATATTTTTTGTGACGCTTTTATTGGCTTTTATTTTATTTCTCTTAAATAGTTCAATTGACCTTATAATGGGAGTTAATTTTCATGGGTTAATATGGAAAGAATTGAATCCTTTTCGGGTGATGGAACCTGCAGAATATATTATTTTAATATTTTTTACGCTTTTTTTCATCTTCGATTCCATTGGAGCTTACCTCAATAAGAAGAAAGGAAATAATCCCTCCTCCAATTGATAAGTTATTTCAGAGTAATATCTCCCCTTCGTTTTTCAATCTAATGGGTTATTTTTCTTGTAAAACCAAATTGTAGACATGGATTAAGAATTGTAGTATTTTTATTTTGGATTACGAAGTTTTCAGGGAGGGATTTTGATGGAATATCGGCGCTTAGGAAAAACAGGATTAAAGGTTAGTGAAATCAGTTTAGGCAGCTGGCTTACATATGGGGGCTATGTGGAAGAGCAAAATGCCGCCGCTTCTATTGATAAAGCCTACGATTTAGGAATTAACTTTTTCGATACGGCCAATGTTTACATGCGTGGAGAAGCTGAAATTGTTGTGGGTAAAGCATTAAAGAACTATGCACGTGACTCTTATGTTCTTGCAACGAAGGTATTTTGGCCGATGGGAGATGGTCCCAATGATCGAGGCCTTTCACGTAAACATGTAATCGAACAATGCCATGCCAGTCTAAAACGCCTTAACACGGATTATGTGGATATCTATTATTGCCACCGTTTTGACCCTGAAACACCTCTTGAAGAAACATTACGTGCCCTTGATGATCTTGTCCGCCAAGGAAAAGTCCTATATGTGGGTGTAAGTGAATGGACCGCTGAACAAATTACCGAAGCTGTTCATCTTGCAGATAAAAAGCTTTTGGACCGCATTGTTGTCAACCAGCCGCAATATAGCATGCTTCAGCGTTATATAGAAAAAGAGGTCCTTCCGGTCAGTGAAAAACATGGCATCGGTCAAGTCGTTTGGTCTCCGCTTGCACAAGGTGTCCTAACAGGTAAATACCAAAAAGGAGAACAAGCTCCCGCGGGCAGCCGTGCATCACAGGAAAAATTCAGTAATCTTTTTGGATTGTTAACAGAGGAAAATCTCGATAAAGTGGAACTTTTAAAAGAAGTTGCAAAGGAAAATGAACTTTCTTTGGCGAATCTTGCCCTAGCTTGGATCTTAAGACAACCAAATGTTGCAAGTGCCCTTGTCGGAGCAAGCCGCCCTGAGCAGGTTGAAGAAAATGTGAAAGCTTCCGGAGTAAAGTTAAATGAAGAAACTCTCGGTCGAATTGAAGATATATTAAGATAAGAAAAGCGGAAGCGCCCGTTTAGCGCACGACAGGACTAGAGCGCTTCGACTGAAATAAAGAAAACACGAATCGCGTTTTTGGCGATTCGATGTTGACTTATCGTAGTAAGAAGAGCGAAGTACACTAGCCGCTGGGCGCAGGAGCTGGACAATTCTCAAAGATTAAAATTTAATATTTTCTTATTCTTAAAAAATGCCTCCGGTAGAAAATACGGGAGGCATTTTTATACAAAGTTACAAAACTTTTTCCACACCTGGCAATTTCATCTTAATAAACGCTTGGTTTCCAATTTGGAAGAAAAAGATTCCGCCAAGTGTAACGATACTAATCGTCCAAAACATGATTTGTCCATGAAAATGACTTAAAAGATAGCCTCCAAAAATTGGCCCAAAGAAATTTCCAATTTTACGAAACTGACCTGCACCAAAATAGGTGCCTCGTAAGTGTTCAGGGGCTAGTTGATCGATCACCAAACTGCTTGAAGGGAAAATTAATATTTCTCCCAACGTTAAAAAAATCATCGAGATAATGGCGATTAACCAGCCATTGATAAAGCTGCATGAGAATAATCCGGCCGCCATTAAAAGAGCGCCAATAACCATCGCTTGCATCGGCTTAAACCTTTCAGCAAAATGACTAATCGGCATTTGTAAAACGACTACCATTACCGCATTTACCGTAAGGAGAACAGAGAATATGACAACACCATTTTCAAGCTTCCCTTGTAAAAATTGTGGTAAATTGGAGTCCATTTGGACATACCCCATATTAACGATAATTCCCCCTAATATGAGATAACGAAGCGCACGATCTGTTTTGATAATCCTAAACGCAGAACCAACTGAAACCGACTTTTTATTCGTTTGTTCCACTTGCGGTACAACTAGCTTACTCAAAAAGAATACTAAGACGAAGGCATAAAGCAAATAGGTAGTACCTGTTAATGTGAACGATAATTTTGCCGATGCAGTAGCAAGATAAGCACCTACTAATGGTCCTACCGAAGCACCGATGTTGATGGCTGTATACCGTAGAGAGTACGCTTTCATTCGATTTTTCTTTTCCGTTAAATCTGCCATTAGTGCCTGTGAGGTTGGCTCAAAGAAAGAATTGCAAAGTCCATTCAAAGCATTTAAAAGGATAAACCATCCTTGGCTCTGGGCTATCGTGAAGCCGTAATAGACAAATGCCAAGGTGAACAAGGAAATTAGCATCACCCGCTTACGGCCAAAGCGATCCGACAGGTGGCCGCCGACAAATCCACCTACTGTTCCCATTAACGGACTCATCCCGACAGTTATTCCGATAATGAGAGGTGGAAGGTCCATGTGTCTGGATAAATAAATTGATAAAAACGGAAGTGTCATGAATGCAGAGCCTCTTGATAAAACCGTCCCAATCAATAATACCCATATAATGGTATGGAACTGCCCGATATAATTTTTAATTTTGTTCATAAATTTGCCTCATTTGTGTTAGATTTCTTTCTATAGTAAACCAATTTGTTGAAGGAATGTAAAGAATTTACCTATTCTTCTATTATAAAAAAAACCATCCTGACAGTATGAACAGGATGGTTTTTTTACTAAATATTTCCTTTTAAGTTTTGGGCTGCTTCCTTAATGTTTGCAGCATGACTGATTGCGGTAATGACCGCTACGCCATCCGCCCCTGCATCTACTACTGATCTGGCATTCTCAACCGTTATCCCGCCAATTCCAACAATCGGGATATCCATCCCTTTTGTTCTTAGCTCCTTAATAAGAGTAGTTCCGCGGACCTCTTTTGCATCTTTCTTTGTTTTTGTAGGAAAAATAGGCCCTAAACCCAGGTAATCTGCCCCGCATGCTGCAGCGAGCTGTGCCTCATCATATGAATGAACAGACACACCAAGAATTTTGTCCCCGATTTTTTCGCGGATATTTTCTATCGGCTCATCATCCTGGCCAATATGAATGCCGTCCGCATCCAATTCGATTGCCAGCTCTATATCATCATTAACAATAAAAAGAATCCCGTTTGTTTTACATACCTGTTGAATTTCCTTTGCTAATTGATATTTTTCCTGACCAATTAAAGCTTTTTCCCCCTTTTCGCGGAATTGGAAAATGGTAATGCCGCCTTCAATTGCTTCTTCTACAACTTCCAGGGGATTTTTCAGACAATTATTGCTGCCAACAATAAAATAAACCTTTAACGCATCTCTTATTTTCTTACTATCGATTCTTGCCATTTAAGAACGACCCCTTTTTCGATTGAACGCCCAGTGGTTTGTCGGTCCGTGGCCCGCACCGATGGTTAATTCCTCTTCAATTGCAGCTTGAATAAAGCTTTTTGCAGTGGTTACAGCATCATAAATAGAGGATCCTTTTGCCATTTCAGCTGTAATTGCTGCTGAGAACGTACAGCCGGTCCCATGGGTGTTTTTTGTCAAAATTCGTTTACTATTAAAATAGTAGAATTCCGCGCCATCATAGAGAAGGTCAACCGATTCATTTGTATCTTCATCGTGCCCTCCCTTAATCACCACATTCTGTACACCTAAATCAAGAAGTCTTTTAGCGGCTTCCTGCTTATCATCCATAGTAGTAATCGAAAGTCCCGTTAACACTTCTGCTTCAGGAATATTAGGTGTAACCACCATTGAAATTGGTAAAAGGTATTGCTTTAATGCGGAAATTGCTTCCTGTTGCAATAACGAAGCGCCTCCTTTTGCGATCATTACCGGGTCGACTACTACTTTCTTCCAGTTGTAATCCTTTATTTTCTCAGAAACCACCTGAATGATTTCTGCATTAAAAAGCATTCCCGTTTTCAATGCATCTGCCCCGATATCCTCCCCAATGGATTCCATTTGCTTTATAACGGCTTCAGGTCCCATCGGATAAACAGCCTGGACACCCAAGGTATTTTGGGCGGTAATCGCTGTAAGAGCCGACATCCCGAATATCCCCAGTTCTTGAAATGTTTTTAAATCAGCCTGAATCCCGGCACCGCCCCCTGAATCAGACCCGGCGATCGTTAATGCTTTTTTTATACTCAAAGCAAATCACTCCTTACACTTGCTCGATTTTTTCAACATTACTGTATTTGTTTATTTGATCATTTGAAACAAGAGCCAGTTGATTAAGCAATTCAATTTGGAAACTGCCTGGTCCTCGCTGTGCTGTCTTTTCAGCGGCCATTTCTGCTGCAACACCATAGAAAACCAGTGCTGATGTTGCTGCAAGGACTAAATCTTTTTCAATTGCTGCAAATGCTCCAATCACCGATGTCAACAAACACCCAGTACCCGTTACTTTTGTCAATAATGGATGCCCATTATGAACCACATAGGTGGTATGTCCATCTGAAATCACATCGTCCTTACCCGTAATCACGACGACTGTTTTTAATTTTTTTGCTGTCAGAATGGCGAGTTCCACGGTATTCCCGTTTGCTTCTCCCGCATCGACACCTTTGATATTCCATTGATATCCGGCGACATTGGCGATTTCTGCTGCATTTCCCCGCAAAACAGAAACCTTAACTTCATTCATAATACGCTTCGATGTTTCGGTACGGAAGAGGGTCGCACCTGCACCTACCGGGTCAAAAATAACTGGTACGCCATGCTCGTTGGCAGATTTTCCGGCAATGATCATCGATTCAATTTCGGTCGAGTTTAATGTTCCAATATTTAAAACAAGTGCTCCGGCAATTTTCGCCATATCAGCGACTTCTTCGGCCGCATAGGCCATTACCGGCGATGCACCAAGTGCAAGCAGCCCATTGGCTGTAAAATTTGTGACCACAACATTTGTAATATTATGTATCAGTGGATTTACCTCTCTTACTTTTTTCAACAATGTGCTTATGAAATCTTGATTCATTTTCTTTTCCTCCTATTATTAAGCCTCCATTGACAGCTTATCCTTTAAAAGAATAAAAGTCAGATCCATAACGGACCTGACTAAAGAGGTAAGCGAGGAGAAAAAAGTATATTTCCGCTACTTTCCTACGCTGGTACGATCCAGATCAGGTCCAAAGGGTCGACAACGGAATTGTTTTTCTCTCAGCCCTTTCCCGGGCACCCCTAGTAGTTATTAATCCTATTCTTTTAAAATAATAATATCGCTTCAGAACCGTTTCGTAAATAGAAATGTATGGCTATTCGTTTCTTTATTTTGGTTCCTCGTATTTTAATGCGTGGTCACTGTCCCTATATCCTTTTGTAGTTGGATCCTGTACGATACCAAGTAATGAAAGGATTACAAAGACTCCATTTATAAAGGTTAATATAGAATTTTGAATTGCACCTGTAAGTTGAAAATGTGTTACTCCCAATGTATTTAATCCTGATAAAATGAGTTCGGCAACAATCATAATTTGTGATATAAATGCAACGACCCACTTCTTGTTTTTTAAGCGGACCTTCCAGTTAATCATCATCTCATCCCCTTCATATGTTGTGATTTCTTTTTATTAACATATGCATGAGTATTAAAATGATTGTCCACGAATATCATGAGTGAATCTTCAATTTGGTAATTTTTATTATTAATGGGGATATTAGTATGAAAAAGAGCTATTATTGGTCTTTTTCAAGAAGAAAAATTATAATTGATAAAATAAAATTCCCTTTTGAAAGTAAGGAGAGAAAATGAAACTATTTAAACCCATTTGGGAAATGTTCGTTCGATTTTGGAAAAAGAAACATTTAACTCAAATTTTCTTATTAATTATTCTTGTTTTAGTACTCGGAACCATCCTGTATTTTGCCTGGCTCGCAACAAGAGCCAATGTTCAGTCATTGCAGGAAGGCCTAAGCCAGCCAACAGTAATCTATGATAAAGATGGAAAAATAGCCAGCAATGTCTCGACCAATCGAACGAAAGGCGTTCAAATTAAAGAGCTTCCGAAATATGTTCCGAATGCTGTGGTTGCCATCGAGGATGAGCGTTTTTATGAACACGGCGGCTTTGATATTAAAGGGATTGCCCGCGCCTTCTTCGGTAATTTGTTAAAAGGACACATCACGGCCGGAGGAAGTACACTTACTCAACAGCTTGCCAAAAATGCGTTGCTTTCTCCTGAAAGAACCTATACCCGCAAGGCAGAGGAATTATTTCTGGCAGTTAAAATGGAGCAGGTTTATACGAAAGAAGAAATCCTGCAAATGTATTTAAATCAAGTTTATTTCGGAAGCGGTGCCTGGGGAATCGGCAATGCCTCGAAGAAATATTTTAATAAGAATATCAGTAATATTTCGATTAGTGAGGCGGCAATGCTTGCGGGACTTTTACATGCGCCGAATTACCTGGACCCATATAGAAACTATGATCTTGCCATGAAGCGAAGAGATACTGTTTTAGCAAAAATGAAAGAGCTTAACATGATTAATGCAGCACAGTATAACACGGCGATAAAGGAAAAAATAAAACTTCAAGATGGCGGCGGCAGTTATGTCGACCGAAAATATCCTTATTATGTCGATGCCGTTTTGAACGAGGCAATATCCAAATATGGCTTAACACAGGATGAAATTATGACAAGAGGATACAGGATTTATACGGAAATGGACCAAGGTATTCAAACTGGTCTCGAAAGGGTATATAGCAGAAATTACCTATTTCCAAGAGGAATGAGTAATACACTTGTTCAAAGCGGAGCTGTATTGATGGACCCTGCATCAGGCGGAGTAAGGGCTCTTGTTGGCGGTCGTGGAGAACATGTTTTCCGCGGATTTAATCGGGCCACACAACTTCAGGCACAGCCCGGCTCGACAATGAAGCCGCTCGCGGTATACACACCTGCACTTGAAAAAGGTTATGATTATTCGTCACAGCTTATCGATCAACCTATTTCGTTTGGAAATTACAAGCCGGAAAACTTCTCTAAAACCTATTCGGGCCAAGTACCTATGTATAAAGCGGTAGAAGAATCGTTAAACATTCCCGCTGTTTGGCTATTAAACCAAATTGGTTTAGATAACGGAATCGCGTCATTGAAGCGCTTTGGGATTCCTGTTGAAAAGGCTGATAAGAACCTTGCGATTGCCCTGGGAGGGATGAGCAAAGGGATTTCCCCATTACAATTGGCTGAAGCCTATACTGCTTTTCCAAATGGCGGAAAGCGAGAAGACAGTCATTTGATTACAAAAATTGTTGGACCTACAGGTAATATTATTGCCGAACGAAAACCGGCGACGACAAAGGTTACTTCTAAAAAGGTAACAGACGAGATGACCTCAATGCTTTTAAATGTAGTCGAATCGGGTACAGGTAAGCTGGCCCGAACTCCCGGAGTCGAGATTGCCGGGAAAACAGGTTCGACCCAGCTGCCATTTACAGTAAATGGAACAAAAGACCAGTGGATGGTAGGTTATACAACGGATATAGTTGGGGCCATTTGGATTGGCTACGACCAAACCGACCAGCAGCATTATCTGCCTAGCAGCAGTTCGACAAATGTTGTTCCGCTTTTTAAAGAAATAATGAAGGCTTCACTTCCATACACGAAGCACGCTGACTTTAGTGTTGATTCCATCAATACACAGCTGGCTCAGCAAGGACAGGCACAGAAAAATTTTCAGGAAAAGGCGAAACAAATCAGTAAAGAATTAAATGATAATGCCCAAAAACTCGGGGCAACGATTAAAGAGCATGCACCTGCTTGGAAAAAAGGCTTTGAACAGGCTGTAAATGCCATTGGCGGAGCGGTAAATTCACTTGTAGAAAAGCTTCAAGGCTTAAAGCATTAATAATTTCACGTAAAAAACCAAAATTGATGTTTAAAATAAATGGTTCCGTTTCAGGGTGCAAAATAGTTAAATGACATAGAAAATGGCGTGTAAACTACTTTAAGTTTTAACACGCCATTTTCAATATTATATGGACTAAATGACAATCAAATTAAAGTTCCTCCTAATCCACCAAAGCACCCGTTGTGCATTAAGAAAAAACAGCTGATAACTAGCCAATCATTATGTAGATTTGTCTGTTGACAGTCTGAATGCGGAGCTTATTCGGACAGGACTGTACAATAAGTATTGTCATTGTAAAAAAGTGTGAAATTTCTAATGCCAATTAACCTTAAAAACTGGAATATTCTTTTGTTTAAAAGAAAGGCTCTGTTAAAGGTAAATGTTGATAATTGAGGACACAAGTTGTTGATCGCTCTTAAAAAAATGGATTTTGAGCGTTTTGAGGGTATAGTCGAGGTCGACGAGACCTATTTCTTATACTCCCACAAAGGTCAACGTGGCATTTTTGGGCGAAAACCTCGTAAATGAGGAGGCAGCTCCAAACACAGAGGAATAAGCCACGAGCAATTTTGCATTCTTGTTGCAAGAGATCGTACAAAAGCTACTGTCTCCAAAGTTGCTTGTATGGGGCGTGTTGTTAAAACCAGAGTAATCTATATTAAAGGAAAATGGAAATCAAATACATATCTGATTAATCTAATAAACGGACAATTAGAAAAATCATTTAAATATCATAAGGAGTGTATTACTATGAACAAAATTTTAGAAAACAATCTTAATTTAGAGTGCAAAAAAAATCTTTTAGAAAATCACATTAATTTTCTATCAAAACATAGAGGAATAAAAGAGTGTCTTGAATATGCTAAATATATTCACAGCGATAATCCAGATTTCAATATCTTTTTTCCTTTTTCAAATGAAAGTTTAGAGAAAATGAACAAGGAATACACTATTTACTTGCCTCAATGGATTTTAATGAATGAACAAATGAAATTAAAATATAATAAAATTGGTAGTCTTACCTATATGGTTTTAGCCAATGAAAAAGCAAGATGGGAAATTAACAAGAAAATTATTATAAAAAGAGCAAATTCTCTTTCTGACATAGAAGATTTTAGCGTTACACAGACATGGGGATTTTGTGAAACCGAAGAAAAATTTAACCAAGCGTATTCATGGATGATGCAAAAAAATATAGAAAATCTTGATGACAACACTCAAAATTTTTATGTTGCTTATGATAATGAGAAGCCTATTGGTGTTACATTGTGCATATATTATAAGAATATAGCAGGAATTTATGCTGTTGCCACACTACCAGAATATAGAAAAAAAGGGATTAGCACTACTCTAATACAAAGAGCTGTTGATGATGCCAATATTAATAATATGGCAGCAATTACTTTACAAACATATTCTGAATCATATGCACATTCTTTTTACAAAAAACTTGGGTTTGAGGATGTATTTGATTGCGGTATTCTTAAACCTATAAATTAAATTTTTATAACCCTGTGAAGCTTGACATATAATACTCACAGGTTTTTTTTAGCTCAACATAATCTAAATTTTGTTGTTTTTATTCTCTATAAGTAGTTGGACAATCGGATTATTGCTTTTTTATTTGTTGAGATATATTCGCAAAATGTCAATTCAGGAACTCCTAAAAGTAGTTTCTTAAAAAATGGTGCACTATCAACACTTATCTTTAACATAACCAAAAGAAAATAGCGTGAGTCAATTCTCGCGCTATTTTATGTGTCATTTTATACTTATGCACCCGAAAACGCTCAGGTCGCTTAACACTCTACTATCCGCATAGGTTTGGTGTGCAAAAAACAGGCAGGTTTCCTGGCTCATGGTCATGGCTCCCTATGTCTTCCCATCGATTTGACAGTGACATCTTATAGGTTGCTATTTACAGTGGCGGGACCGCGTTGGCTTTTACCAAACTTCCCTATTAAGCTAAGAATCTTTATTAAAGACTCCAGCACCTATTAGCAATCTATTTTTTTATGATATTACTTATTAAATAAACAGGAAATTTTGAATATACTTTTTCAATCCGTGAGCATTTATCTTTCTATTTGCACTGAGTGGAAAAACCTCCCCGCAAACTTCTTTACTACTCCATCCTGATCTGGAGGGTAAGCAACAATTATACACGTCGCTGGGCCAGATGATTTTAACAAATCTACGTTAGTTGTAACGAATTCTGGTGAAAATCTTACGTTTTGAAACATTTGATTCATCTCAAATAAAATTCCTTTTGAGCCAACAGGCCAAATCATTATATCCTTTATCTTGGTGATTTCCTGAAAAATGGATAGAGGTACGATGTTGTTTTTGTTTTCTATTACACCCATTCCAACCAGCGGCAAACCGATTACTGCGTATTTCAGTTGTTCAGAGAATTTTATCTCAGTTATTTTATTCAAAGGCTTTTTGCCCAAAACAATTACACCAACAGCAGATTGCAATAAAGAAAAATTACTTTCTGTACTACCGGTAATAGAAACATCCTTCAAACCAAGTTCATCTAACCCCGTTTGGATTCCTCTAACTAATTCTTCCCATGGTCCATTTCCACAAAAGTTTTGTAGAATTACGGACATGGGTTGCCCGCCGGCTGCTATACATTCCATGACCGCAACTCTAAATGAATAATAGGCAACCGTATCGTACGGTACTGCAACAAGGTCATGATCCTTCAATCCTATGGCTCCGCTATTATCACTAGCGATAATCAGAGAATTGTCTTTATCAAAAGGAATGGTTAGTACGTCTCTCATGGCTTTACCTCTTTTTTGGATATTCCCTGTTTAACCAGAAAGGATAGACGTGGAATGACAAACAAAGCAATTCCTGTATTGAGGATGGAACCAATTAGCAGTGACGGAACAATTGAGAAATAAAAAGCTTTATTTATTAAAAAAATAAATGGCACTGGTGCAGCAAAAGAATTGCCAAGGATAAACACTGCAATAGCTGCAATCTTTTGGTTATTTTTATTAAAAACTCCAAAAATCCATACAAGTAAAGCCATTTCCACAGCAATTAAAAAATGCATAGGTCCTAATGGAAAACCACCCAACAACGCCGATATCAAATGACCGAATGCTGCAACCATTGCCCCGCCCCGGCTGTTAATTAATGCAGCTGCGAGCAGTGCCGGAAACACATCCAAAGCTACACTTCCAACGATAGCGGGTATCTTTATCGAAGCACCGACAACAGACAATGCTGTGAACATGGCCAGCCAGCTTATTATTTTTCCATTCATTTTATTTTTCATCATTACGTTTTCCTTCCCTGAATACTTTCGCACTGCGTAAGTATTCCACGTCTTTTACATTTAGCCGGTGGTTAATAACCCTGGCTAAAGCAAAAAAATAGTCAGATAAACGATTTAAATATTGCAGCGCTAATTCAGATGTTTTTGAGTCTGCCTTCAATAGCTTGACTACTAATCTTTCCGCTCTTCTTGTTACAGTTCTAGCAATGTGAATCGATGCCGATGGCTTTGTCCCCCCTGGTAATATAAACCGTTCGAGCTCTGGTGACTCCGAAATGAATTCATCGATTCTCTTTTCCAAGTAGTCAATTGATTCTTTTTGAAGCTTTAACTCCCGCTTTTCTGATACATTTGCAAGATCGCCGCCACAATCGAATAATTCATGCTGAATTTTTTCAAGATCATCCAGTACATCCTTGAATATTTCCGTATCTAGTTCCGTGATCGCCTGACCGACAAAACAATTTACTTCATCAATTGTTCCATAAGCTTCTACCCTTGTGTCATCTTTGTCCACTCTGCCGCCAATAATACTTGTTTTTCCCTTATCACCTGTTCGCGTATAAATTCTCATTGAGTTTTCCCCTTTATTTAATAGTTTGATTGATTCCATACCAAATTAGGTTTACTTTTTCTGCTTTTGCCGCACTATCTTGATAGGCCCATCCAGTTACATCCCGCCACAACCTATTTGCCTTCTCCAATGGAACAATCCCTTTTGTAATATCCGTTCCAATTACCACTACTTTTCTAGTTAATTTTGCTTTTTCCCAACTAAGCCAATTATCTAGGCAGCTATTCCAGATAGTGCGGCATTTGTCCGAATCAAATTCTTCCGTTAAACCTTTCAGCCATGTTTCTACTCCTTCAAGGATGATCAATTCTTGGTTAATTTTATTTAAATCTGTTGGGAGGGGACAGTTTTCATAAGCTGATAACCAACGGTAATCCACTGTTCCCATGTATCTGTTCTTTACCCATGATCTTTTCCCGTTAAAGGCACCTCCAATAATAAAGTGCACCGTTTACCCCTCCTTAACGCGTCTTTATCAAACATAAGTTCAAGCCCTTGATCATGAGGGGTCTGCCAGCTCCAAAAATCTTTCTGTTCTGGTGCTAATTCCGATAATAAATATCTTATTACCCCGCCATGTGTCATCACCGCACAACGTTGAATGCTATGAGAATGCATCTCTTGAATTATCCTTTGCCATCCAGCTTGAACTCTTTTGGTGAATCGGTAAAAAGATTCTCCCTCTGGCGGACAAATATGAAAAGGATCTGATAACCAGCGTTGATAAAGAAGATCTGCCTTAAGCTCGTCGTATGTTTTCCCTTCCCATTTACCGAAATGCATTTCTCTTAATTCTTCTATCAGAAATGGGTTAGTATTCGGAAATAAAAGTTGAACTGTAGAAATACATCTTTGTAAATCACTTGAAAAATAGTATTCGTACCTCGTACTTATTGAAAGATCTTTTGTTTCAGGACATAAGGGAGAATCATTCCACCCTAAATATGCTTTTCGTTTATTTTCTACTGTTAAGCCATGGCGAAATAATGCAATAACCACACGGTCATCCATAGAATTAACTCAGTCCCTTCTACAGAAGCTCCTAAGACGTCTCCGGTAATCCCGCCAAACCATTTCACGGCTTTACGTTTACAAAAATACAAACAACCAGCAGCTACGATAATCACTATTCCTGCTAGTAACATATCTTTATTTACTAGAAATAGAAAACCAATTATGTACACTAGGTAGATCCATAATGCTCCAGGTGAAGCTGCACTTTGAAACAATGAACCGAGCCCTTCATTTTTAGCTGACTTAACGGTTAACAGAAGGACGCCCATCACACTTTTACTCAAAAAAGGAATCGCTGTAATAAAGATGTAGGATAAAGCTTCAACATTCAATGTGCTTTCATAAATAAAAAGAAATCGACAGCTTAATAAAACAATAATCGATAGAACGCCAAACGCTCCTGTTCGAGGATCCTTCATAATTTCGAGTCGTTTTTCTTGATCCCGATATGAAAAATAAGCATCGCACGTATCCATCCAGCCATCTAAATGGATTCCACCTGTTAGAAGAATCGTTGCCAGCCATAGTATAAATGCTATAGCTAGATGGGAAAAAGGAGTCCATAGCAGTAATCCCCAAAAAAGGGATGAATAAATGATCCCTTGAAATAATCCTAATAGAGGAAAGGTTTGAATTGCCTTTCTAAGATGATCCTTATCCATTGGTATCTCTAGCGCAATTGGAATCGCCGTAAAAAATTGCAGGTTAATCAGAAAACCTTTGATGAACTTCATTATTTTGAACTCCATTGATTTATTATGTTTTTAAGATTCCCGTCAATCGTTACATAGGAGTTATTAGACATGTTTTGCGATTTAAATGGTACGACCTTTACACCTTCCTTAAAAAGAATTCGGCATAGTGCGGTAGCGATTAAACTTTTTCCAACATCTGAAGCTATCCCCTGAATCATTAATCCCTTCATCGGCTCACTCCCTTCATCACGAGTGGAATCCCTGCTTCCACTAAAAAGGCTTGATCTGCTTCTTTCACCAACTGCTGATGGATTTGTCCCAGTAATCTTCCATAAGTAAAAACCAGCTGATTTCCATGCAACGGCTCGTATAACACTTCATTACTTACTACAATCATAACGCTGACTCGATTTTTTATCTCAAATATACCTGTCACAACACTTTCTCTAACCTTATCTAAAAAGGGCTGATCCCATTTTTGTTCAGAAGAAAACAGTTCATTATTTAATAGCGTTGTGACACAATCAAGCAGAATAATATCCTCGTGGCTGAAATGATCAGCAAGCATTCCGATTTGAACAGGCTTCTCGACCGTTTTCCACCCATACATGCCTTCGACTCGATCCCGTTGGTGTATATTGATTCGTTCCATCATCTCTCTATCAGAAGGAACACCAGTTGCAAGGTAGTGAAGTTGTCCCCCTGTTTCGTTTGAAATCTGTTCTGCTTTCTTTTCAGCAAAGCTGCTTTTCCCGCTTCTTACCCCGCCGGTTATAAAGATGAGTGATGATGCTGCCTCCACAGGGCCAACACCTCCATTAATTGATTGTTTTCCTCATAGGACTTAATGGCAAAGCGGAGCCATCTTCCTTCCAAGCCGGGGAAATTAAACGTATGGCGAGGTATAATTCCCGAGTGCAGAAGAAACTCAAATAAAGCAAACTGATCTTTCAAATAAGGATCCCGCAATAAATAGAAATTTACAGTCGAAGCCGTCACAACAAAGTCTTCTTTTTTACAAAAATCAAAAAGCCTTGTTCGTTCGTTAAAAATATAATTCTGAGTCTCTTTTATAAAAGATTCATTTTGTATGCATAGCTCTCCTGCTAATAAGGCAATCGTGTTGGTACTCCAATGTGATTGCAATTGACTAAGCTCAGTAATAATCTCCGGCTGAGCGGCTAAATAGCCTAAACGAATACCCGGAATCGCAAACATTTTGGTCATCGACCGAATAATGATTAAATTTGAAAATCTATTTATGTATGGAATAAAAGAATCATATTTTACTAAAAAATCATAAAAGGCTTCATCCAAGATGACTAAGCAATTTTGCTTTTCACATTCTTCAATGATAGAAATAACCGTAGATTCAGGATACTCTAAACCCGTTGGATTGTTTGGATTACACAAAAACAAGGCATCCGCCTCAACTAGACTAGAGCGTAATTCTACAATATTTAATTCAAAGTCAGGTTCGTGCAATTGGTGATAGAAAATTTCACATTTGTTGGCTCGACAGGTTTTTTCATATTCTGAAAAGCCTGGCTGGATGATGACGACTTTTTTGCCTGTGAGCATACGCGCAGCCAATGTAATCAGCTCTGCGCCGCCATTTCCAATCAAAATCGACTCCATTGAGATCTGTTCCTTTTTTGCAATCCTTTCCTTGAGTTTGACAGCATATGGATCGGGATAAACGTTAATTTCTTGATAAAAGTCAGCCCACTTTTCTTTTAAATCTGGCGGGGGACCCATCGGATTAATATTCGCACTAAAATCAACATACTCCCTTGGGAGTGATAGCCCCATTGCCTCATATAAATAACGAGGATTGGATCCATGTGAAGGCCAAATCAATGATCATTCCTCCTATCCATAATAATAGTAAAAATAAAAAGACTGTTCTTGCTAATATGGAATTCACCTTTTTTATTTGTTCTGCATCGATAGGATATAGAGGATCACCCATTTTTGCCCGGTTCGAAACCATTCCTTTGTAATAGTTAATCCCGCCTAGTTGAATCCCTATAATAGCGGCAACAGCCGCTTCACCCCAGCCGCTGTTTGGACTTGGATGCTTTTTAGCATCACGGAATAAAATCATCCATGCCTTTCGGTAACTCCTTTTATCCGGTCTGTTTCCTAAAAGCATGATCATTCCCGTCAGCCGGCTCGGAATCCAGTTCATGACATCATCCCATTTTGCAGAAGCCCAGCCGAATTCTTCAAATCGATCATTTATATGACCCACCATCGAATCACATGTATTCGCTGCCCTGTAGACCATTGCAAGGGGCGCGCCGCCAATAAGTGCCCAAAATAGTGGAGCTGTTACCCCGTCACTCGTATTTTCTGCGACTGTTTCTATCACTCCGCGGGCAATTTCGCCCTCATCTAAGGAATCAGTATCCCGGCCAACAATATAGGATAATTTTTCTCTTGCTTTTACCAGATGTCCTGCTCTTAATGGGTGGTACACCTCAAGGGCTGCTTCCTTCAAACTCTTTTGGGCAATCGTAGTAGCTATCATGATGCTTTCTAGTAAAATTCCCACAAAAGGATGAATCTTATATCCTATTAATACGATTATGAAAACAATGGAAAAGACAATGAGTAAAACAAAAAGGAGCATTGCGACCCCTTTCCTCTTTTTAGACTCACCATTATTCCATCGCTTTTCCAAAAATGAAATCATCGCTCCCATCCATTTAACAGGATGGGGCCACTCAGGAGGGTCTCCTACAAGCAGATCAATGATATAAGCAAGGGTAATCGAGATTAAGTGATAGACAATCACGGTTGTTTCCTCTTTTGTGATTTTTTAATCGCTTCTGTGGTGCACTGATAAACGGCTTTACTAATAAGTTTTCCTAAAGGAGTTATCGTCCCGGCATATTCCAATACTTTTCCGGTTTGTGTAGCAGCAATTAATATACTATCAGTTGAAGTACCCGTCGCAATAGTTCCCGTAACTGAGTCCAAAACCTTTAAGTCATGTATCGCCTTTACCTTTGCCTCAGTAGCAGTCATGATACTTTGAATAAAAGCCTCCTCCGTCAGCTCACCGCTGACAAAAACCCAGGTATTGATGGTGCCTGGTGTCATTTCATATGAATGCAGTTCACTTTTTGATGCATCAATTGCATTTCCAACCCCTGCTGTTACGACAACAAATAGGGAAAAGTCACTCTGTTCAAACCTTTGATACACCACATCCTCAAGTACGACAGCGGTCATCATTCCGACTGTTTCTGAGGGTTCAAATCCCTTTGAACGTAAAAATGAAGCCATTTCTAATCGATGATCACTACAATCATAATTCTTATGAACATGTCGATTCACAAATGTATGATGCCATCCCGTTCCTGAACCAATCACACCAGAAGACATCGTCCTTAATGGAGTGGGTGTTTGTAACTCAATAATCTCATTTGAAACAATTAACATCGATTCATTAATAACATAATGATTTACTTCCCTATTCACTTCCGGCAGCAAAACCATTTGCGGTGCTGCGACTTTCGGATGGGGGTGTTTCTGAATGTCTGTATGATACACCTCCCTTATTCTTTCTTCCCTCAGCACCTCATTCGGAATATGATTAATATTAATCGTTCCTTTTTCAAGCAGAAGCAATCGATCACAATATAGCCCTGCAAGGTTTAAATCATGAAAAATAGAAATAACGGTCAAACCATTTTCTGATGTCCATTGTTTTAGTAAATCCAATAATTCTTTCTGATACGATAAATCCAAGTGGTTGGTTGGCTCATCTAAAAGAAGAATTTCAGGCTCTTGGGCCAAAGCTTGGGCAAGAAATACTCTTTGTTTCTCGCCGCCCGATAACTCCTGAATATTTTTATTTTGAAAGGGGGAGATTCCAGTCTGGTTCATTACTCGTTGGACGATCTCCTCATCCTCTTTAGACCATGACTGAAACCAACCCTTTTGATGAGCATACCGTCCTAGCGAGACTGTTTCTCTTACATTGTAAGAAAAAGATTGCGAAGAGTGCTGCGAAAGGACGGCAACAATTTGGGCAAGCTGTTTTACCACGTATTCCTGAATTCTTTTTCCCCTGATCAAAATTTCACCTTGTTGAATCGGCAGGATTCCACTAAGCATTTTTAAAAGGGTTGTCTTACCGCTTCCATTCGGTCCCAAAATGCCGAATAATTCCCCTCGTTCAACTTCAAAGGAAATGTCTGTCAGAACCGTTTCACCTGAATAACCACCTGAAACTTTTTGAACGCTAAGCATTCGTTAACCACTTCTTTCCATCCTTTTTCTCTGCAGCAGGATTATTGCAAACACGGGTGCACCAATTAAAGCAGTAATGACACCAATCGGTAATTCGGTAGGAGAAATAATTGTTCTAGAAACAAGATCAGCAAGAATTAGAAATCCGCTTCCGGTTAAAATCGATAAGGGGAGAAGATGCTTATGATCGGGCCCCCATAGTAATCTCGATAGATGCGGAATCACCAGCCCGACAAAACCAATCGTGCCTGATACCGCAACCGCTGCTCCTGTTAAAATAGAACCGGCTGTTAAGATGATCAACTTTCTTCTTTGAACGTTGACCCCTAAGTGGTGTGCTCTTTCTTCCCCAAACGACATAGCATTTAATTCTTTCGCATTAAAAATAAGGATGGCAGATCCAATAATAAAAAAAGGCAAAATAATCTTTATGTATTCCCAGCCTCTCATTGAGACACTACCTAAGAGCCAGCCAATAATCTGTCTTAATTCATCCCCTGTCAGGGCAATCATCAGGGAAATGAGTGCTCCCAGAAAGGAACTAAAAATAATCCCTGTTAAAATAATTGTTTCTACTCTCATCGACCGCTCTATTTTCCGAGCGAACGAAAGCACTAAAAAGATGGTAATAAATGAAAACAGGATACTTAGTAATGGTAATGTGAAGGAACCTATATAGGGAAGGGAAAGTTGAAAAAATAATGTAAGGACCGCCCCCACTGATGCTCCTGAGGATACTCCTAAAGTATATGGATCTGCTAACGGGTTTCGTAATAGACCTTGAAAGGCCGCTCCCGCAATCGCAAGAGCTGCCCCTACAAGACCTGATAAGATTACTCGAGGTAAGCGAATGTCAAAGACAATACTCGAATACATTGGATCGATAGACCCAATTGTCGATCCAGATAGTTTTGCGCCTATCAGTTGAATGATCGTAAGCATTGGAACAGAAACAGTTCCAATCGAAATACCTAATAAAATAGAAAGTACAAGGAAAATTCCTGCTAGTATATACGCAAAATACTTATTATTTAAAAACTTCTGGATAAACGGCCTTTGCAAGATCTTCTACTCCTTCAACAATCCTAGGACCTGGGCGAGTTACACGATCAGAATTTATATCGATAACTTGCTTATTTTTTACAGCGGTAACATTTTCCCAGCCTTTTCTGCTTAACACTTGCTGAGCTGGATTTTTCACATAGTATCCATATGTAGTAACAATAACATCTGGATTTCGTTTAATCATTGCTTCTTGATCAATCTTAACCCATCCTTCTTGGTCACTTGCGATATTTTCAGCGTTAATAGAACGAATCATTTCATCCATAAAGGTATTTTTTCCAGGTGTATAAATTTCTGGAGCTGGTGATACTTCTACAAACACCTTTTTCTTGTCTTTTATTTCTGCTGCCTTTGCTTTTATATCAGCTAATTTGTCCTTCATACCTTTGACGATCTCGTTCGCTTTCTTTGTTTCACCAGTAGCTTTTCCAACCATATTAATCGAATCATATACTTGGTCAAAATTTTCTGCATCATTAACCACCAAAACTGTGATGCCTGCATCCCTTAATTGTTGAAGCCCTTCTTTTGAATTATGGGCTGAAGAGGCTTGTGCTAACACTAAATTTGGCTTTAATGAAATGATTTTTTCCAGATTAATTTGTTGCCCGCCAATTTTCTCTTTTTTCGTGACATCTTCCGGATAGTTATCAAAATCAGAAACACCGACAACTTCCTTTCCAAGACCTAACGAATAGGCAATTTCTGTATTACTTGGAATCAGTGACACAATCTTATCAGGTTTCTTCTCTATAATAACCTTTTTGCCTAAAGCATCTTTAATCGTGACTGGAAATGCACCTTCCGATTTCTTTTCGACACTTGCTTTATTGTCCTCTTTAACCTGTTCTTTCTTCTCAGCACAACCTGCTAATGCCGCTATTGTTAATAGTACTACTAATAATAGCGAATATAATTTCTTCATTTTTGTTTCCCCCTGCTTTTTTATGTAGATAGATTTTTGTAACAAAAAATAATTTCTGCTTGTGCAAAACAAAAAAACATCTCCAAATGACGTGGAGATGTTGGTAAGATTAGATTCATTTACTATCATAAAGTAAAAGGTGTCTAGCCCTCCACACCTCCCTATCCTCGTAGGTTTTTTTGGCGCGCGAGAATAGGCAGGTTTCCTGGCTCATGATCATCACTTCCTATGTCTTCCCATCAAATCGACAGTGACATTTTATAGGTTGCTCCCATTTACAGTGGCGGGACCGCGTTGGCTTTTCACCAAACTTCCCTTTTAAGCTCAAAATCTTTTTTTAAAGATTTTAGCACCTAATTTCTTCAACTATTTTTCATTAATTTAATTATAGAAAAGTTAGAACGATTTGTATATGTTTTTTTACGATAATAGTCCCTAAAGTAACCAGGCCTTAAATTCTTTAATAAATGAAGAACTTTATTGTTCTATAGTTCTGCATAAATTAGCCATTTCAATGGCTGCTGTTGCTGAATCCCATCCTTTATTTCCTGCCTTTGTTCCTGCCCGTTCTATCGCCTGCTCTATGGAATCAGTAGTTAATACACCAAAAATAACCGGAATTCCACTATTCAGAGCAGTAACCGATACCCCTTTTGCTGCTTCATTGCAGACATAGTCAAAATGTGGAGTAGCACCGCGAATTACTGTTCCGAGTGTAATAACGGCATCATATTTTTTGCTATTCGCCATCTTTTGGGCGATTAATGGGAGTTCAAACGCACCGGGTACCCAAGCAATATCAACATCTGACTCGCTTACCCCGTGTCTTTTAAGCGCATCCTGCGCACCGTCTAATAATTTTCCGGTAATAAACTCATTAAAGCGTCCTACCACAATACCTACTTTTAACCCTGATCCAACTAAATTACCTTCAAAAATGTGTCCCATGATAAATCCTCCATATTGTTAATAATTTTATTATTCCTCTTTCGAAGTTTTTGAAAAGAGCCTAATTAATAATGCAAAAGATGCCCCAGTTTGTCATGCTTTGTTCGTAAATAATTTTCATTTTCTGTTCGCATTTCCATTTGTAGCGGCACCCGCTCGATGACCTCAAGATCATATCCTTTAAGTCCCTTAATTTTTCGAGGGTTATTGGTTAATAGCCTCATTTTTTTAACGCCTAAATCCCTTAATATCTGTGCCCCTATCCCATATTCTCTTAAATCTGCTCCAAAACCGAGCTTTTCATTTGCCTCAACGGTATCATAGCCGTCTTCTTGGAGCTTATAAGCCTTCAATTTATTTAGGAGACCAATTCCACGCCCTTCCTGGCGCATGTATAATAGAACCCCGTGGCCCTCTTGATCAATCTGTTTTAAAGCTGCATGCAATTGCGGTCCACAATCACAGCGATAGGAGCCAAAGACATCCCCTGTTAAACACTCCGAATGAACCCTGACAAGGACAGGTTTTTCAGGGTCAAGATCTCCCTTCACCAATGCAACATGCTCTTTATGATCGACAATGTTCGAATACCCTACCGCTTTGAAAGTCCCAAATTCGGTTGGTAAGTTAATTTCCACTTCACGTTTGACCAGTTTATCCTTCTTGTTGCGATATTCAATAAGATCTTTTATGGTAATCATTTTCACATTTAAATCATCGGCGATTTTCCGCAATTGCGGGACACGGGCCATTGTCCCATCTTCGTTCATGATTTCGCAAATAACCCCGGCCGGCTTCGCCCCGCATAATCGAGCTAAATCCACCGCTGCTTCCGTATGACCTGTTCTTCTTAGGACCCCTCCTTTTTTCGCAATTAAAGGAAAAACGTGTCCGGGTCTTTTAAAATCATCCGGCTTTGATTCGGGATCGAGCATGCTTAATACCGTTGCCGAACGTTCAAAAGCAGATATTCCCGTTGAAGAATATTTATGGTCAATACTTACGGTAAAAGCCGTTCCATGTGAATCGGTGTTTTTTGATACCATCGGGAATAAATCAAGCTTTTGAGCCAATTCTTCCTCAACGGGAACGCATATTAAACCTCTGCCATGTGTCGCCATCAAATTAATTACATCCGGTGTTGCTTTTTCGGCTAAAGCAATAAAGTCACCTTCATTTTCTCGATCCTCATCATCACAAACAATAACGACTTTGCCTTTCTTTAACTCATTAAGGGCTTCTTCAATAAGATTAAACATGCTGCATCTCTCCTTACATTTTGAAAAACCTTTTTATTACTTGATACCGGTGAAAATAAGCTTTTCCTAGGCAAAGCCATTATCTTGTAAAAATTGCGAGGTGATCCCGGATGGAATCTTATTGTTAGAATTACCTGAAACACCGGTTAGAAAATGCCCGACATATTTCCCAATCATATCGCATTCTAAATTGACCGTGTCACCCTGTCCTTTCAATCCTAAAATCGATTCAGACAGCGTGTGGGGAATCAGAGATAAAGTAAAACTTTTTTCTCCCGTTCCAAAAACTGTAAGGCTTGTCCCGTCAACAGCAACAGATCCCCTTACTATTACATACCTTAAAATTTCGGGACTCGCTTCTATTTCATAGTAAATGGCATTTTCGAATTGCTTTTTACTTTTGATGATCCCTGTCCCATCAATGTGGCCGGAAACAAAATGGCCGCCAAATCTGCCGCCTGCTGCCATGGCCCTCTCAAGATTCACTTTGGAGCCACGTTTAACATCATTTAAACTGGTTGCTCTTACTGTCTCCGGCATAACATCTACAGTAAAATACGTTTTCGTAAATGATGTAACTGTAAGGCACACCCCATTAACCGCAATACTATCCCCAAGATGAACATCTTCAAGAATTTTTTTAGCTTCAATAGTCAGAACAATTGATTCACCAGTCCGGCCAATATTTGATATCTGTCCTATCTCTTCAATAATACCTGTGAACATGATTTAATTCTCCTTACCCGGATACCTATGATTTGATATCATTTCCAGATCAACTTCTTTAATTGCTTCTACTTTAAAAAGAAAATAAAAGGACCCTAAAGAAATTCAATCTTCAGGGTCCTTTAAAAGGCAATAAGAAATTAAGGCTTAAAAATAAGTGTATTTTTCACCTATCTCTAATCCTGTTATTTCCTTCTCCCATCCAGACTTTAACTGTCGGCTCTGGAGTTTCACCAGATCCACCGTTAAACTTAACAAGTAAGTTAAACGGGTCACGGACTAAGAAGCTTATCGCTTCATCACCGCCGGTTAGGAATTTCACCTGACCCCGAAGGAATTATTCAAATATATTAATGAGTACATTATACTTTATGATTAAAGTAAAGTGAAATTTATTGAATCGAAATCTTCAATTAAATTTCTTTATACTTCTTCACAGGCAAATAAATATCATAATGAAGATGCCCGGTAGAATTAAACGGTTTATGTTCTTCTTTATAAATTTCTAAGCTTAAAGCATGTTGGTCCAATTCATAACCATACTCTTTCATCCATTTGAACATTTGGAGATATGTATTTTCAACTTCCTCCGACCGTCCTTTATGGGTAGCGAAAACGTAATTTTTACGGGGAATCGTGAAACCGATCATACCTTCAGGAACATCTTCAATTTTTTCAACAGGCGTTGTTACGTAATAGGTAAACTCTGTTTCCCTGCTATGAAAAGGTGCAATCAAAACTGATTCCCTTGTCTGGTTTGCTACTTCATTAATTCGTGCTTCCATTTCTGTAAAGATTTCAGGAATGGAGTTCGTTTGTGCATAAGTTCCATTCCATGAAATCCCCACTACTTTTATCTCATTCTTTTCAACCACTTGAACATCCATACAAATTCCCCCTTTTACAACAATCTTATTTCTATTATTCTGGTTTTATCCCTTAAATTCCTGTAAAAATAAATAGATTTATTAATAAAAAAGCAACCTTTTGCAAAAGGTTGCGAATTTCGGTGTTATTTTAAAATACTTTGCGAAATACCAAAAATATTCCATAAAAAAGTGGCAAATATTGCTGACAGGACCCAAGCCAATAAAGGATATTTATAGTGAATAGCTAGAACGGTAAACATAACAAAGCTAAAAAGTGCAGACCATCCAAGATGCCATCCATGTTTATGGATCATTGAACCGATTTTTAAATCAAAATATTCGTTCAGTACATAACCCAGTGTCCATGCAAGGATATACATTAATTTTTTCCAGTGAACCTTTGGTAAATGGCCAAGGAAAATAAGGATAGTTGCCGGATATTTTATTAGCATAATCAAGAAAGCTATATGGGTGTGCTTCGCCCAGCTCTTATCACTGCCAACGGGTACATACTCCCACATACTGTATTTATAAAATAAAAATTGGTATACAAGGTCCCCAAGCATTAAAAATAGAAATGTTGGGTAGTAGGCTTTCCAGTTTTTCCAATCTCCCCATTTAATTGCGGAAAAAATAAAAATAGCTGCGTACAATACATTCAGGTTCACTTGAAGTAGACCCCTTTGCGCTTATCTATTTTTATTATTTTCCTTTAATTGTAAAAAAATAACAATTCGTTCAAAATATTAAACGACAATTTTTGTCGTTTTTTGTCAAATAATCACAGTTTCCATTATTTCTACACCGTTTACCCGATAAGACAATTTTCTGCCTTTAGAGTAATAAAAAACAGATTCCTGCAATGGGAATCTGCTTTTTTTCATAAAATTCCAGACTATTATTTTACTTCTTGCGGTAGTGCTAAGCCTAAGCCTTTGGCGATGCGCTCACCAAATTCTGCATCAGCTTTATAGAAAATTAGTGTTGCCCGAAGCTTAATATCTTCTCTTTCAACAGGCTTCATTGCCCCAACGATATTTTCAACTGTACGGGTCTTTTCACCGTCATCCATTAAACGATAAAGATCTCCTGCTTGTGTATAATGATCAGCTTGATCATATGAAACCTGTTCAGCTACACCGGAAACCTGGAATGGTGTTTGTTTATGTTCCGGTGTTTCTTTTGGGCCGTCAAAGCTGTTTGGTTCGTAATATACTGAACCTCCGCCGTTACCATCAAAACGCATTTGACCATCACGTTGATAGTTATTTACATCAACTTTTGGACGGTTGATCGGTAATGCAGCATGGTTTGCACCAACACGATAGCGATGGGCATCGGAATAGGCGAAAATTCGGCCTTGAAGCATTTTATCCGGTGAAGCCTCAACACCGGGCACCATTGTTCCAGGTGAAAATGTTGCTTGCTCCACTTCTGCAAAATAGTTTTCAGGATTACGATCCAATTCCATCGTACCTACTTCTACTAAAGGATAATCTTTGTGAGACCAAATTTTTGTTACATCGAATGGATCAAAGCGGTACGTATTGGCATCTTCAAATGGCATAATTTGTACATAAAGCTTCCATTTAGGAAAGTCGCCATTTTCAATAGCATTAAATAGATCTTCAGTATGATAGTCCGGGTTTTCACCGGCAAGCTTTGCAGCAACTTCATTAGTCATGTTTTTAACGCCTTGCTCAGCTTTGAAGTGATATTTCACCCAAACAGCTTCGCCTTCAGCGTTTACCCATTTGAATGTATGGCTTCCATATCCATTCATATGACGAAGTGTTGCCGGAATACCGCGGTCACCCATTAGATATGTAACTTGGTGAAGTGATTCCGGAGAATGAGACCAGAAATCCCAGATCGCTGTAGGGTTTTTTAAATGTGTTTTCGGATCTCTTTTTTGTGTATGGATGAAATCAGGGAATTTGATAGCATCGCGAATAAAGAAGATCGGTGTATTGTTACCAACGATATCATAGTTTCCTTCTTCAGTATAAAATTTAACAGCAAAACCGCGTGGGTCACGTACAGTATCAGCTGATCCAAGCTCACCAGCTACAGTTGAGAAACGAATAAAAAGTGGAGTACGCTTTCCAACACCGTTAAATAATTTAGCCTTTGTATATTTTGATAAATCATTTGTTACTTCAAAATAGCCATGTGCACCGGCACCTTTAGCATGGACTACACGCTCAGGTACACGTTCGCGGTTAAAATGTGCTAATTTCTCAATTAGATGGAAATCTTGAAGCAATGTCGGACCGCGGGAACCAACTGTCATTGAATTTTGATTGTCGCCAACCGGGGCTCCGTGGCTGGTTGTCAAGTGTTTGTTTTCGTTTTTCATGTGATCACCTCTTAAACTATTTTTCTAACATTAAGTAAATTATAATATAAATATATTTAAAATCAATATTTATTTATAATCATTTTAAATAAGTATTGATTTTATATAAATATTTAATCCAATTTTACTTGGTTTAAAAAAATGTACTTTCGGTGGAATTGTTTAAGGCGACTCATCTATCTTAATACTAACATTATTCATTATTGATAGGAAATTTAAAATGTTTTGAATAACGAGAATTTATAGACATATTTCGACGATTATCTTTTGGTTTTCCTAATAAATCTTCTCAATCGGAGCAGCGATCGATTTCTAATATGAAGAAAAATAGATTATACTGTAGATATGTTATCAATTAGTTAGGAGGATTTTTTATGACGGAAACAAATGAAGAATTGGGTAAAAAGAAAATGAGTCTGCAAGATGCAATTAAAAAACAGCTTGAAAATAAAAAAAATCAAGCAGCAGCTGGTAATTCAATTTCAAACAATGCGCAATCAACAAAAAAGATGAAAAGTCAGCAAACTAAAAAAGTAAGTAACTCCCGCCGTAAAATGGGTGTATAATGAATGGACAAAACAGAAAGGAACTCATCCCGGGTACAGCAGTTGATATTGTCCTTAAATCTGACCAGAGAACCGGTAAACTCACCAGCGGCATTGTAAAAGATATTTTAACTAAATCGAGCTTCCATCCACATGGCATTAAAGTTAGGCTGACGGATGGTCAGGTTGGAAGAGTCAAGGAAATAAGGGGTAAATAGTTCTTTTATAATAATTATTAACCATTATGTCCTTTGTTTAATTAAAATGTTTTAATCATTCATGAATTATGGTATTTTTTTCCGGTATTTACCCTATACTACTACTAACCATTTTACTTTTCACATATTTATGAGACTGACACGATACATCTTGTCAGTCTTTTTTTTTCACAAAAAAACAGACTCCCGAAATTGGAGTCTGTTTTACTCGAAGGTAACTTATGCTTTTCGAACGTTTACCGCTTGTGGTCCACGTTGACCATTTTCGATTTCAAACGTAACTTCTTGACCTTCATCTAAAGTTTTGTACCCTTCGCTTTGAATGGCAGAGAAGTGAACGAATACATCTTCGCCGCCTTCACGCTCAATAAACCCAAAGCCTTTTTCACTGTTAAACCATTTTACTTTACCTTGTTCCAATTTGAAAGCCTCCTAGCATGTAACAATACATGAAATTGCAATTTATACTTGCCCAATTATTTTTACCAATAAAAATTTTTTTAATACCTATTTCATAAAAAACATCTCTTTTTTTAAGTAAATAAGAAAATTTCTTAATATGTATTCGCGATATTACCAATGTACTTTATTTATACTTTTTGATCTTCAATTTTTCAATACCCATTTACGGATTGCTTTTGCAACTCCGTCTTCATTGTTCGTTGCGGTAACCCAGTCTGCTGCTTCCTTTAGAACTTCCTGGGCATTTCCCATGGCCACACCGATTCCTGCTTCCTTAATCATTGCCATATCATTTAGACTGTCCCCGACGGCCATAACATTTTCCATATCAATGCCAAGTTTCCTACAAACGATTTTAAGTCCATTTGCTTTGTTGATTCCAATCGGGTTTACTTCAATATTTTTTAAACTGGAATTGCTAAGTTCAAATTCTCCTTTTTCCTGGAGTTCCTTTAAAATAATCTCTCTGACATCATCATCATCTATATCAAACCCGAATTTCAACCATTCCCGATCATGGATGTCGCCCGGCATTTCATCAAACCACATTTTGTCGGTACTGATTGCCCAAAATCTTGTCTCATGCCGTTGAGATAACTCCCACATCCATTGAATAAACTCAGATTTCACGATATTTCTTTCAACAAGGTCTCTTTTTTCATCCCAAATCTCACTGCCATTAACCGTAACTAAATAGGAAGTCAGCTCGAGTGAATCGGCATGCTCACCGCAAGTCATAATGGACCTTCCGGTACTAAGGACTACAAATATTCCTCTTTCTTGTACTTCTTTAATGGCTTCCCGATTACCAATCGAAATCTGGCGATCATCATTAAATAATGTTCCGTCCATATCCAGTGCAATTAATTTGATTTCATGATCATTTACAAAATTGTCCATATGCCATTCCTTTCTCCCATCTTTTTTTCTTTTTAGATTAACATCTTCTATATTAATTAATCAAAAAAGATGTTTATATATACATTAATATGCACTTAATGGGGTTTTGAGGAAAAATCGTTTGCATTTTCAATAATTTTAAGCCGCTTTAAAAATAAAAACGCTTAGATACAAATCCGAGCGTTTAATAGTTGGTTTAATGATGATCCCATTATAATTCAAATTTAGAAACTTAACGATAATACGGATTGAAGTCGCTTCATTTCAATGGACTTATTTTATCATGAAGCTATTTCCAAGGTTTTCTATATTTAGATTTTAAAACCTTAACAAATTTGTCACAAATATTTTCAAAAACCTATATTAACATCATCGCCATGTTGTTAATATAGGTTTAGGATGAACGAATCTATTTTTAATTTTGAACAGGTATTTTAAAAATTACTTATTTGTTCACATCTTTGAAGAATTATAGTATTATACTTTGGTTGAGTTTGTGAACGAATTCACGAACAATTATGGTGAAAAACAAACATTTAAAAAGGAGAGGAGCAGGAGAAATGTCCAAAAAGGGCTTTTTAATTCCACTATTAGCAGTATTACCTGTTTTACTATTGAGCGGCTGCGATACCCACATGGTTGTTTTTGAACCGAAAGGGCCTGCTGCACGAGACATTCTTCACTTAATTAACTGGTCATTGATTTTCATGGCTCTTGTAGTCGTAGTGGTGTTTGGTCTATTTGGTTATATTGTTTGGAAATACCGCGCTACTAAGGAAAATAAAGATTATGAGCCACCTGAAGAGCACGGCAGTACCAAATTAGAAATTATTTGGACTGTTATTCCTATTATTATTGTAATTGCTTTAACTATTCCTACAATCAAAACAATCTACAGCCTTGAAAAGGTACCAGCTGGTTATAAAGATAAGAAACCAATCACCATTAACGTTACTTCAGCTGATTGGAAGTGGATTTTCAGTTATCCGGATCAAGGAGTTGAGACGGTTAACTACCTTAACATCCCTGTAGGTACACCAGTTAAATTTAAGTTAACATCTGCCGGTACAATGAATTCATTTTGGATTCCTGCATTAGGCGGTCAAAAATATACAATGGCTAAAATGGAAACTCAATTGTACCTAGTTGCTGATCAGACAGGTGAATATATTGGAAAAAATACAAACTTTAACGGTAAAGGCTATGCCGATATGGAATTCACGGTTGAAGCTCAATCACCTCAAGCATTTGCAAAATGGGTAAAAGATGTAAAAAACAAAGCACCAAAGTTAACAGAAAAGAGCTATATCAACCTTTTAAAGCCATCTAATCTTGGCAGGGAAACATTTTCGAACACGCATTTAGCTTTTGTTAATCATGCTGACATGAATTCGAAAACCTACACCTTCCCTGAATTGTACAGAAACCATGACTATCCGGGTCAGATTTTTAAAGAACCGGATAACCAAAACCATACAATGAAAATGGACGGTCAGGCTGAAGGCAAATCAATGGATATGAGTAAAATGAATATGAAAAACATGGATATGAAAAACATGAATATGAGCGGAAAATCTACTGGAGGTGAAAACAATGGGAATTAAATGGGATAAGATTTTAATTACTGGCGACCCTCTAATCTTAGGATCACAAATAGCCATTCTCTTAACAATGATTGGAATTGTTGTTGGGGTAACCCTTTTAAAAAAATGGAAATATCTTTGGACAGAATGGTTTACAACCGTTGATCATAAACGAATCGGGATTATGTATATTATCGTTGGTGTGTTAATGTTTTTCCGCGGTGGTATCGACGGATTATTGATGAAAGCACAAACGGCAACACCGAATGAAAAGTTCCTTGATGCACAGCATTATAACGAAGTATTTACGACTCATGGTGTCATAATGATCTTGTTCATGGCTATGCCATTATTAATTGGTTTAATGAACGTTGTTGTACCACTGCAAATTGGTGCACGAGATGTTGCCTTTCCGCAATTGAACGCAGTTAGCTTTTGGCTTACTTTTGCAGGCGCGATGCTGTTTAATATTTCGTTTGTCATGGGTGGTTCGCCTGATGCGGGTTGGACTGCTTACTTCCCTCTTGCCGGTAAAGAATTTACGCCGGGTATTGGGAATAACTTCTACGCGGTAGCGATTCAGATTGCCGGGATTGGTACCTTAATGACCGGGATCAACTTTATCGTAACGGTTTTAAAAATGAGAGCACCCGGCATGACGCTAATGAGAATGCCGATGTTCACATGGACGTCCTTTATTGCTTCAGTAATTATCTGGGCATCATTCCCAATTTTTACTGTTGCCCTTGCTCTAATGACATTTGACCGTATCTTTGGAACTCACTTCTTTACTGTCGGCGGCGATGGTAACCCAATGATGTGGGCGAACCTTTTCTGGCTATGGGGCCATCCAGAGGTATATATAGTTGTTCTTCCGGCATTTGGGATGTTCTCTGAGATAATTTCTACCTTTTCCCGAAAAATGCTTTATGGGTACAAATCAATGGTATTCTCCATTGTCGGAATTGCGTTTTTAAGTATGCTTGTTTGGGTTCACCACTTCTTTACAATGGGGGCTGGACCTGCAGTAAACTCTATTTTCTCCATTACTACCATGATGATTGCGATCCCAACGGGTGTTAAAATCTTTAACTGGTTATTTACGATGCGAAAAGGACGAATCGAGTTTACAACTGCAATGCTTTGGGCACTTGCATTCGTACCTTGCTTTATTATCGGTGGTGTTACCGGAGTAATGTTAGCGATGGGTGCAGCTGATTACCAATATCACAATACCCTATTCCTTGTAGCCCATTTCCATTATGTATTAATTCCAGGTGTTGTGTTCGCTGTATTTGGAGGACTTTACTATTGGTGGCCAAAAATGTTTGGCCATATGTTAAACGAAAAACTTGGAAAACTTCATTTCTGGTTCTTTGTTATTGGTTTCAATATGACGTTCTTGCCAATGTTCTTCCTTGGCCTAGATGGTGCGGTTAGACGTGCTTACACCTACTCCGCATCAACAGGATTTGGTCCATTAATGCTTGTTTCTGCCATTGGTGCAGGAATTTTGGCCATCGGTTTTGGTTTCTTATGCTATAACATTTATTGGAGCGCGCGCTATGCTGATCGCAATATTTCTAGCGATCCTTGGGATGCAAGAACACTTGAATGGGCAACTGCTTCACCGGTTCAGTTTTACAACTTTGCAAAAGTACCTGAAGTGAAATCAATTGATGCTTTCTGGTACATGAAGAAGCATAACGAAGGATTAGAGTTAAACGAAGATGAGCTTGAAGAAATTCACATGCCTAACAATTCAGGACTTCCATTTGTTATGGCTGTAGTAATGGGCATTGCCGGCTTCTTCTTAATTTTCGAATGGAAAATTGCCGCTCTTGTTGCTTTATTAGGAATCTTTGCATGCTTGATTGCTCGCTCCTTCGATACTAAGGATGGATTCCATGTGCACATTGATGAAATTAAAAAGATCGAAAAAGCATGGAGAACAGTAGATAAAGAGGTGAAAAATCATGTCAGCTAATGTGAATACAGCATTGCCACTTGAGTATCAAACAGAACAAAGCAGAATGAATATCTTTGGTTTCTGGATTTTCTTAGGTGCGGAAATCATTCTTTTTGCGACGCTCTTTGCTACTTATTCGGTTATGAGTCACCGATTTGCCGGTGGCCCTACCCAACATGATCTATTTGAAATAAAAGGTGTAATGATTGAAACGATCCTCCTGTTAACGAGTAGTTTCACTTGCGGTTTAGCCATATATGAAATGCACCGCTATAATAAAAAAGGGCTGTTAGCTTGGATGGTTATCACTCTTTTACTAGGTGCAGGCTTTGTCGGAATGGAGATTACGGAATTTATTAACTATGTCCATGATGGAGCAACTATGCAAACCAGCGGATTTCTTTCAAGCTTCTTTGTCCTATTAGGTACACATGGATTGCACGTTAGTATGGGGATTGGCTGGGCTATAATGGTTATGATCCAGATTGCTAAAAGAGGACTTACTCCTGTTACAGCTCGAAAAGCCTTTATTATCGGTTTATATTGGCACTTCCTTGATGTTGTTTGGATCTTTATCTTCACATTTGTCTACTTAAAAGGGATGGTGTCTTGATATGGATAAACATTCACACGGAACTCCAATGACACAGGTATTTGGATTTGTCTTGTCATTGGTATTAACCTTCGCAGCTCTTTTTGTTGCATTAAAAACATCAATGTCATTTAACGTAATTATGTGGATCATTGGTATACTTGCAGTCGTTCAAGCTGCTCTTCAACTCTTTATGTTCATGCACTTAAGAGACGGTGAAGATAGTAAAGCCCAAACAATTAACGTTGTTTACGGAGTGTTTATTGCTGCAGTTACAGTTTTTGGTTCTATCTGGGTTATGAATTTCAGTGGTATGTAAAATAGAAAAGCCAGTCCACCCTTTCAAATAAGGTGGCTGGCTTTTTTTATTTTTATGATTAATTCTACAGCTTTATGGGCACATTAACTAATTGATGAAATCACTCAAAAAGGATGTAGACAATGCAAATATATTATACTTTACTACTAAACGCTTTTTATCTCCTTTTCAGTATGATTGGCGGTCTTATTCTTTCATTTTCAAGAATTCCAATTGCCTGGATGCTTGGAAGCCTAATCTTTGCTGTACTTTTATCCTCATTCCCTAAAAAATGGTTGAAATCAAAATATGAGATGAACGGCATCCATCCTTATTGGCGGCAAATTGGCCAAGCTATTTTAGGAATTGAATTAGGTCAAAGCTTCAGTGTTTCGATAATGGTTACTTTTGAAGATTATTTTTTTATTATTATCGTAATGGTTATTTTTTCAATAGCTATTGCTTTTCTTTCCGGGATAATGTTATGGCGTTTTAGTAATGCAAATATGATGACCAGCCTTTTTGGCACCACACCGGGCGGCATTTCAGCGATGCCGACAATTGCTGAAGAAGTAGGGGCAAATGCCTTTGTTGTGAGCATAATTCAAACCCTTCGTATATTACTTGTTATAGGTGTTATTCCCTTTGTAGCAGGGAAGCTTAATTCAACTACTGTACCGATATCTTTAGAAATCCATCCAATAACCCTTGATCATTTAACTTTGATTTTTACTGGAATTCTCATAATCGGTGCACTGGCCGGAGCGAATGTTTGCAAAAGAATCAAAATGCCAGCACCTTGGCTCGTTGGAAGCATGCTGGGAGCAGTAATTACTCAAATGTTCTTCCCTCTTTTGTTTGGCCATATCGGTAAAGCCTATTGGCCTCATGGGCTCATCATTTTTGCGCAAATATTGATAGGAACGAGTATTGGTTCTCGTGTAAATAAGGACATGTTCACTGGTTTAGGGAGAATTGTAGGAGCCGGATTACTTTGCTCTCTTTGCCTGGTAATCTCCATGCTTGTCTGCTCCTTCCTAATCGCTGATATTACGCATATTCCACTTGTCACCTGTATACTCGCCTTTGCACCCGGAGGAGTGGCTGAAATGGCAACGGCGGCGATCGCCCTGCATGCTGATTCTACTTTTGTCGTTGCTGTACAATCATTAAGGTTAATTACAATCTTAATACTATTACCACCATTATTCCGCTTTTTAAACAGGCGTGAACTGTTTCAACCAATTCAATTAAGGAAATAAAAAAGAAAGAAACTTTTTTCAGTTTCTTTCTTTTTTATTAACTGCTGTTAGTTATCTTTTATTTATTGCTTTTCTTTTTGCTCCTCACTAATTGATATCCGATAAAGGAAACATATAATGGTATCGCAACATAAATAAAATAAGGAAATCTGTGGTGCTCTTTGCGAAAAACAATATATATGGCATAGCCTAAAAAGGCGGTTATGAGAATTCCATATTTCGGAAGCGGAATTTCTTTCAAGCTTGGAATTTTCACTTTACTGACCATTAAAAAGCAAATGACAAAAAAGGCTATTGGGAGAATGATATGCGGCATTCTGCCATGAAACAAAGTTAAAAGAGTTAATAGGCCGCCGCCTGCAGTGATCGGTACGCCAGTAAAATAATGTAGAGACGATTTCACTGCATTTATGTTAAATCGGGCTAAACGATAAGCACCGAATAACGGAAAGAGACCGGCTATTGCCATTCCTGCTACCCCCAATTTAGAAAAATAGGAATAATAGGCCATCATCGCAGGTGCAACGCCAAAGGTAACAATATCAGCTAGCGAATCCAGTTCTTTCCCAAGGTCACTTTCCACATGTAACATCCTGGCAATCCGGCCATCCATACTATCAAGCATCATCCCAATTAATATTAATATGGCCGCATTCTTGTAATCCCCTAAAGCAGAATACATCACAGATAAAAACCCAAAAAATAAATTTAAAAGCGTAAAAAGGTTAGGAATACTGTTCTTTATAATATGTATCACTCCAATTTCCAAAAAGCGAATCGTTCTATTTTTCATGTAACTGGCAATTACTCAACCGGTTTTTTATTTTTATTATACCGTTTTTCTTTGTAAAACTGAAAAACCCAAATAGCTATTACCAGCCAAAAACCACTTGCAAAATACCCTCCGATAATATCGCTTGGATAATGAACTCCAAGATATATCCTGCTGATTCCAATCGCAAGAATCATTAAGATGCTCAAGAATACTAATATGCTTCTACCCAATTTACCGGGAATATGCCGCCATAGTAAGAAAGAAAGAATAACATATACGGTAAAAGCATTCATTGCGTGACCGCTTGGAAAGCTGTAGCCTGATACATCTATTAGCCTATGTAAATTTGGACGGACCCTGTGAAAAATACTTTTTAACACTTGATTGATGACGGAAGAACCTGCAATTGTAGCAATAAATAAAATAAGTTCTAAGCGATGATGTAATACCTTATAAAGGAAAAATAAAAGCAATAAGCTAAGAATGATAACAAATGGTGCAGAACCGATAAAGGTAAAAAATTTCATCACATTAGTTAACATCGGTGATTCTTGCCCTTGAATACTTGCGATTATCTTACTATCAAAACTGATAATTTTATGGTCACTGATTAGCAGTGATATAAAACTAAACCCTATTATGCATACAAGTGTTAAGATGAATGCAATAACAAGGTTACTTTTTAAATTCATAAACAAAATCCTTTCAATTTGAAAATTTATCCACTATAAAACTTACCATAAAATCGCATCATAAAACAAAAAAATAACGAAAAATCATGGAGCAGACAAACTTTTTTATGCACTATAATAGCGGATGACTATAAAAAAGAAGTCATCCGCTAATTATTCATACCTATTCTAATTAAGCACAGCCTCTTTTTGATGCTGTTCCTTAACATGTGATGAATATAAGTCTTTTTCAATCGCATATCTTGGACGTCTTTTTACTTCTTGATAAATTTTCCCTATATATTCTCCAATAATACCAATCCCCATTAATTGTAATCCTCCAACAAACCAAATGGAAACAATCAATGATGTCCAGCCTGAAACAGTGTGCCCTAATAATTCCTGTATAAGAGCATATCCGCCGGCTATAAGGCTTATAACTAAAGCAAGAAATCCTATCAATGTAACCAAGCGAATAGGGGCAACACTAAAGGAAGTAATTCCATCAAAAGCAAATGCCAGCATTTTTTTTAAAGGATATTTCGATTCACCTGCGGTCCTTTCTTTTCGATCATAGTAGATTTTCGTTGACTTGAATCCTACAAGAGGAACAAGTCCTCTCAGAAATAGATTAGTCTCTTGATATTTAAACAGTTCCATAAGGGCACGATTACTCATTAGCCGGAAATCAGCATGGTTAGGAACGAGTTTAATTCCGATTCTATTCATAAATCGATAGAATCCCAAAGCAGTTGTCCGCTTGAAATAAGTATCCGTTTCACGGCTGCCTCTTACTCCGTAGACAATTTCGAATCCTTCCCAATACTTTTCAATAAATGAAGGGATAGCATTTATGTCATCCTGCAGGTCAGCATCAATGGAAATTACACAATCTGATTGTTTCGAGGCCGTTTCAAGTCCTGCGATGAGAGCATTTTGATGACCTACATTCTTAGCCAGCTTTAAACCTTTGACAAATGGTCTTTTTTCACATTCTATCTCAATGATTTCCCAAGTCAGGTCCTTACTACCATCATCCACAAAAAGGATGGTACTACCCTTGGAAACGAGTGCATCATCGATTAAATTGTTTAACAGATTTGATAATTGTATTGAGGTGTCCGGTAAAACCTCTTCCTCATTAAAACAGGGAACTACAATTGTTAAAACAGGTTTATTCATATGGAACGACTCCTTTAACACGTTATTTTACTTGATAAAGGTAAACTCTCCAGGCAGAATCTTTTTGGTCGAATGCCTTTTTAAATTCCAAACCATTTTCCGCGGCATTGATTATTGGAACTGCTGAGAAGATATATCGTCCTCCCATGCTTTTAAATACCTTCGTATTAAGTTGTAAATGATGAATCTTTACCTTTGACGTTTTTTTAAATTCATAATTTTGACCGAGCTCAGCGACAAATATATAGCATCTTCCTCCCCATTGATCAAAATACTTTTTCAATGAAGGGCTTTTGTTTAATTCCTTTGCAATGATTTTCCTAAACTCATGCTTATAAGATAATGGATAGAAATTATTGTACGTATCCAGCGTGTAAAATCCATTATATTGGGCGATTGCAGGGTGTAAACCAATACTTGCGACTCGATAACTGTTTTTTGGTTTCCCAATATATTTCGCAATCTCTTTAAATTGCTCTGTAGCATAAAATTGTTTAAATGTCGGAGTTTTTGCATCCCGATAATAAATTTCATTATTGGCAATAAAAACGACAACTAATTGAGCAACCAGACATACTTTAACGAGATGCTTCCAGCCCTTGCCCCTTCGCCATAGAATGTATGAACCCACTGCAAACATCAAATAGATAATTAATGGTCTGAGAAAATGAAATCTGGAAAAATTAAATGTATTTAATAAAGAAACTTTTTCTTTTAAAGGCTCCCAGCCTTTAAAGAACCAAAATGCATACCAGACAGATAAAACAAAATTCAAGATAAATAGATATAAATATCTTTTTTCGAGTGATCCCCTCTTTTTATAATTTATAGCCAAAAAGACGATAAAGGAAAGCGGGACAATGATGTATGTGTGCAAGGTCATTACATGGGTATGACCTATGAAATAATTTTTAAATACTAATTTTACCGTGCTCCGAAGTCCAAGATTAGATTCGACAAACTCATTCCTGTTTGTCGGTGCTTCAGGAAAAATCAATGAGTAAACTAATCGATACTCTATCAAAAGGAAAATAAAGGTCATCAGGGCAATGCTGCCAAGGAAAATCCAATTATATTTCTTTTTAACAAGTAAATCCCGTAGCCATAAAAGGCCCATGGCAACCAAAAAGAAGAAAAATCCTAATACAAAACTTGAATAAAGCGGCAGTAAAATGAGTGTAACCCACTCTTTCCATTTATGGTGTCCATTTCTAATATTCAAAAAAGCCCAAAGTGCAAGCGGCATACCCAATGTACTTAACATACCTGAAGGCCAAAAAGGCGTTAGTGCAAAAGCTAATGATACCCAGACTCTTATTAGGTATGCATCTTCAGATTTAACAAAGTGGTTTTTGAGCAGTAAGTACATTCCTATAAAGGCAAAAATCCTTGTTATCGTTTGGCTTATTGAAAAAGCAAGCATCGATGGTAAAAGGGTATGTAACCACTGTATCCCGCTGAATTCTGTTCCAAATGCATTTCGTTCCAGTTGGCCATTGATAATTTGCGGGATACTGGAATTTACACTACCAAATAATTGACCGCTATCCTTTAATACTTTATACCAGGCAATGTTTGAATCCAGGTTATCATGAACCCGTATATGGGCATTTTCCCCAAGGATAAAAAGGGGAGAAACAAATAGCACCAATAAAATGGATGCAAAGCATAAGTGCTTTTTTTCTTTATTCCAAGATTTCCACAAATTTTTCATTTGTACACCACACGAAATTCATTAAATTAGCTAAAAAATAGCTGTTCCATAAAATGTAATGGTACCAATATATTATTGGTACCTTCAAACCTTTTTATAAGGGTATATGGATTTATTTAAAAGCTTTATACAAATTTAAACCAACATTTCATCAATTCTTACACAGGTATAACTTTTGGCAGTCAGTTCTTTTATTACATCATGCAATGCATTAATCGTATTCAATGGTGCATCTTCATCTGCTCCAAATGTTTCTCCGCTATCATGTAAAAGAATGACATCGCCATGATTAATTTTGTTCAGAAGCTTCTTCTTTACTTTTTCACTTCCGCCTTTACTTTTCCAGTCCTCGGCCATAACAGACCAAAGGATAATCTTATAAGGTTTAATAATGAAAAAATCAAACAAATTCAGTAATCCCCATGGTGGACGGTAGTAGATCGGTCTAACACCCGTAATTCCTTCTACAACTGAAGCGCTATAATCCAATTCACGTCGAATGGTCCACGGAAGCATAATCCAATTGGATCGATGGACATAATTGTGAATTCCGATTAAATGTCCCTCATTATGCATCCGAAGGATCAATTCGGGATTCTTTTCTGCCTTCGATCCCAAAACAAAAAACGTAGCCTTAATATTGTGTTTCTTCAATAAATCTAAAAGTGTGGGTGTATACTTCGGATCAGGGCCATCATCAAAGGTAAAGGCAATTTTTGAGGGATCGTCACTGCGTCGAAATACCCCCTTGCCTAATCCAGCCGTAAGTAGAAAAGGTATAATCGTATAGATTACATACAATAGAATCATTCCTGCTATAATCTTAAACATTATTTATTTTCACCTCAACACGATCCGTCCAACCTTTACAAAGGTTTAACAATCCATTTACCTACATTACATGCTTTGTTTCATTTCCATTGGTAAAAACGCATGGTCTTGTTTTTTTACACGGTTGATTGTACGAATAATTACCTCAAGAGCATCGATTGATGAAGTCTTGGATTGATATTGCTTGGATCTTTGTTTCATATAAGCTAATGGTTTCGAATCCTTCATAACACTCTGAATTTTACTAATTAAATCACGATTATTTTCAGCTAAAATTGCTAAACCGGATTCCAATAAAAAATTTGCATTATCTTCTTCTTGTCCGGGAAGAGGATTAAAGATAAAAATTGGCAGTTCCATCGCCAATGCTTCTGATGTCGTAACTCCTCCCGGCTTTGAAATCATTAAGTCGGAAACAGCCATCAATTCATGGACATGTTCGCAAAATCCCAAAAGAAGAATATCATGCTTCGAGTCCTTAAGCTCCTCCGCTAACTGTTTGTGCAATTTCTTATTCCGTCCACAAATGATAATTAATTGCATGGATGTTGGTACCGATTCAAGTGCATGAAAAGTTGATAATCCTTTCCCGATAAAACCGTCACCTCCACCCATAATTAATAAGGTGAATTTTTTTGGATCCAGATCATATTTTTTTGCTAACATCTCGCGGGAATGATGCAGCATGAATTTCCGACGGATAGGAATTCCTGTATATTTAATTTTGAAGCTTTCAATTCCGAGGGCAATTAGTCGATCTCGTACCTGCTTTGATCCAACAACATATTGGTCAGTATATGGATGGATCCAATATGAGTGATCGGTATAATCGGTAATAACAGTAACAGCCGGGATATCAACTAAACCTTGTTCTTTCAATTGCGACATAATTCCTGCTGCAAAAGGATAAGTGCTAACAACCACCGATGGTTTCAGCTCTTGTAGAATCTCAAGCAATGACCGCATTCCGAGTGAAAATAAGGCATTTAACTTTATCGAGAAGGAGCTTTTTTCACGTGTCTTTCTATATATATAGCTATACAGTTGCGGAAACTTTTTAAGACTCCGTTTATAAACGTAATTGCTAATTGGATATAAGTAGGGATGAATCCATTCCATGATATCTACAATAATGGGTTCTGCGTCAGGAAGAGTATAATCAACGGCTTCACTTATTGCATTTGCCACTTGCTTATGTCCATCCCCATATGTGGCTGAAAGAATAAGAATTTTATCCTTGTTTTTAAAGTTCATACCTTCATTAACTCCTCATTCTTGGTTTGTATGTTTCGCCAATCACCTTCATTATTTGATCATAACAATGTTTATTAAACCATTTCCCTTTGGATCACATTGTATTTGTTTTATTCATTATTTTATTTTCTGCCTTTTCATACTGTTCAATTAAATAATTTAATGGACGGTTGATAAATTTTAAACGTGTTAAGAATCTATGGGTTACAAATGCAATCGTAACACCTATGAACATCCCGCCAATTACGTCCAAAGGATAGTGTACCCCGGTCCAAACACGTGAGAAGGCAACTACAGCAGCTAAAACTAACCACAGCCATCCATCACGCTTTCTCCACATCCAAATTGTTGTTGCTATGACAAAAGCAGCTGTAGCATGGTCACTTGGGAAGGATGCGTTTTTTGCATGTGAGATTAACAAATGGACATGATGGGCAACGAATGGTCGATCACGATAAAACGCAAGACCAATTACCATATTGATCAACATCGCGACACAAGCAGCTAAAACAGCTTCAACAACCATTTGTCGATTAGTAGGTTTTTTATAAAACCAATAAAAAATGATGGCAGCAAAGAATAGGTATTCTGCCCTTTGAGCTATAATTTCCATAAAAGAATTTAAAAAACTGTCACTCACTGCCAAGTGATTGATCGTTTGAAATAGTGAATAATCAAAGTTAGACATCATTAACCTCCAAAATTTTCTGTTGAATATACGTACGTTTCACTTTTTTATCGTTCTATTTAAAAACAAAATATAACATAAAAAATCCTACCTTAAAAGCAATTCCAATCGGGAGCCTACCCTTTAAAACGGTATCCGGCGCCCCAAACGGTCTCGATATATTGAGGATTGGATGGATCCATTTCAATCTTTTCTCTTATTTTTCGGATATGGACGGTTACGGTTGAAATATCTCCTAGAGAATCCAAACCCCATAAGCGTTCAAATAACTGTTCTTTGCTGAAAACATGGTTAGGGTGAAGGGCAAAAAAGGTTAATAGGTCAAACTCTTTTGCGGTGAAAATTACCTCATGGTTGTTAACAAAAACCCGTCTTGAGCCTTTGTCTATTCGCAACCCCCGAACCATAATGCCATCGCTTTGGGATTCTTTCCCGATTAAACGCTGATAACGAGAAATGTGTGCTTTCACTCTTGCTACTAATTCGCTAGGACTGAATGGTTTCACGATATAATCATCTGCACCCAAACCCAATCCACGAATTTTGTCAATATCCTCTTTTTTAGCAGAGACCATTAGAATCGGGATATCTTTTTCGATTCTAATTGCTTTGCATATTTGAAAACCATCTATTCCGGGAAGCATCAGATCAAGTAACACTAAATCTACTTCTTCCTTTAATGCCGTGTTTAAACCAGCATTCCCTGATAAAGCAATCACAACCGAAAAACCTTCAATTTCCAAATAATCACGTTCAAGTTCCGCAATACTTTTATCATCTTCAATGATTAATATTCTTTTCATGATTCCTCACCTGCTTTTTTTAACGTAAAGAGAATCGTGGTCCCTTGACCTTGCTTACTTTCAGCCCAAATGGCCCCTTTATGGCCTTCAATAATTCTTTTGGCAATAGACAACCCTAGGCCGCTTCCGCCTTTTTCTGTTCCTCTTGCTAAATCAGCACGGTAAAAACGACCAAAAATCAATGGGAGATTTTCTTCCGCAATGCCCGGTCCGTTATCCTCCATCTTAAAAAGAACATATGAATCTGATGATGAAAGATGAAAGGAAAGCTTTTTGACTTCTTTATCAATATATTTCAAGGAATTATCGACAATGTTCGTTATCACTCGTTTCAAATGTTCACGGTCGCCTGTTATCAAATAATCCCCGTTTTTTTCAATATTTAGGTTTATTTCTACCTTCATTTCCTCTAAATCAAAACGTAGCTCTTCGACAAAATCCCGGAGGTAATGTTCAAAATTAATCCGTTCAAAATAAAAAGGAAGACGTTGTAGATCTAATTTCGAATATAAAAAGAGCTCATCAATCATCCGGTCCAAATTTATGGATTTTGTATAAATCGTCTGGATATACCGATCCATTTTTTCAGGACTATTTGCTACTCCATCTCGAATTCCTTCCACGTAGCCTTTGATTGTCGTGATCGGTGTCTTTAAATCATGTGAAATATTCGCAATTAATTCCTTGCGGTTTTCTTCATACGCTAATTGTGTTTCAATTGATTCTTTTAACCTTATTCGCATTTCATCAAACCCTTGAGCTAATTGACCCAATTCATCCTTTGACATCGCTTCAATCGGAATATTTAAGTTTCCTTCCTTCATTTGGTTTGCAGCCTTTTGCAATTCTCTAATCGGACGGATAATACTCTTCGAAACAAAATAGGTTAGCAATCCATTGGTTACAATTAAAATGAGTATCAATCCGATAAATAAAATCGGGTAGGAAGAACGGACAAAGTTTGCTAAGCTATTCGCATTTGTCACGAAAAATAACGAACCCTCCGAATTATCAGGATAGAAAAAATCCAATTTTTTTATCGAAATAAATTGATTGTTATTCCGTTCTAGGGGATCCACTTCACTGTAAAAACCAAACGCAGGCAGGTCTTCCAAATCCAAGCCTTGTAGAAATGATGAACGATAAATAATCTTGTTTCCTTTTCGAACTAAAAGAGCTGTTTTTGACTTGCTTAATTGGCTATCAAGTTTTTTTAGAAAGGATTGATCCGCAAGCTGTCCCGGATTTTTCAGCGACCTCCGTTGCAGGTCAATGAATAGTTGATCTTTTTCCGATAGTGTGTGTTGATGTTCAGGCGGCAAATAGATGTTTCGCAATTCTTTAATATCCCCTCTATAGAGCAATGCCACCAATAGTGCTGAAACTACCACGAAAAAAATGGGAACAAGGACCATTGCGAGATAGGATATTAAAAGTCTTAAACGAATTGACATCTATTTCACTACTTTCTTCTTTAATATTCTTTCCGGGTAAACCTATAGTAGCCCAAAGTGAAGAACAATGCACAAAAAGATAAAAGATAAATCGATCTACCCATGATCACAATGTTAAACCCGCTATTAATCCATCGTTGATACCAATTGCTATCATATGCAGGCAGCCACTGCGCGATTGTTGGGAACAGATAAGTTAATACAACCATAACAACGTATAGGAGAATGGAAAAGGTTAAAGCTTTGCTGCTGGAACCAAACCATTGAACAAGAAAGACCAATAGAACACCAATTGCCATTAATGGAAACCATGATAATAAAAATGCTGAGATACCAAGTAAAAGCCCATGGAAAGTAAAATTCTCTAACCAGATAGCTCCTGTTATAAGTGAAGATATCCATACGATTAGTAAAAGAACAAGTAAATAAATACCGGTACATGCAATTTTAGAGGTAAATAGTTTAAACCTTGAAATCGGACGAACGAGAAAATAGGAAAGGGTTTTTTGTTCTTGTTCTCCCGCAAACATATCACTGACACCTAAAGCCAATAATAATGGTAAATAAAAGGAAACAGCTAAACTTAAAATGACAAGCGGAAAGCTTTCACCATCGAATGCCGTAAAACCAAATCTATTTTGCATCATTTGAACAGTCGGACCAACAATTAATGGAAACAACGCTGAGAGGCAAAACAGGACGATAGTCGAGCGTTTACGTAATAATTTATTCCATTCATTTTTTAAGTTCAGCAACTTTGTTCACTTCCTTCCCTTTACGAGTACAATCAATATAAAAGGATTCAAACGATTGACCCTCGGCTAATTCATTTTTTGCTACTTCCCCGATGATTTTCCCCTTTGAAAGAATGGCAATCCGATCACATAGACGCTCTACCTCATCAATCAAATGGGTAGAAAGTATGAACGTGACGCCCTCGTTTTTAGCTAAACGGTTTATAAGTTCTAGAAAATCCAGTTTCCCTTCAATATCAAGTCCGTTTGTCGGCTCATCTAAAATGACAAAGTTAGGTTTCGAAAGTAATGCGGCTGCTAAATATAACCGCTGGCGCATTCCGGTTGAAAAAGATTTTACTTTTTCATTCTTATGGGCTTCCATACCAACCCACTCGAGCACTTCGTCAATCCTTGACATCTCAAGTCCTGGATAAATCCTTGCCGCAAGCATTAGGTTATCATAAGCAGTAAGATAATCAAAGGCTTCTACCCCGCTAATTAGAGTTCCGACTGATTCCATCGCTTGTTCAAAATGTTCCCTGACATTATGCCCGTTAATATAAATTTTTCCATTTTCAGGTCGACATAGGGCGACAATACATTTCATTAACGTTGTTTTCCCCGCTCCATTTGGACCTAATAATCCAAAAATCTCACCCTTTTTTACGGAAAAACTAATATTCTCCACGCCTCTGCCGTTTTTATACCGCTTTGTCACGTTTTGAATCTCAAGAACATTCACACATATTCACTCCATTCTTGACCCAAACTTGATTGGGGTTACGTGGGTTTATTGCTTGCTTCTATGCCGTTTATCAAGCGAAAGGCAGAGAAACTTCTCTGCCTTATTTGATTGATAATCTCTCAATCGAATTATTGAGATTGGCTGAACTAAACTTAATTAATCTTCATGACGTTTATGGTTGTCCTGAACAGTAACAACCTTTTTACCTTTTAAGTCAATTGTGTTTACTTTTGAATTATTGATATTATCAAATTGGTTTTTAATCGATAAAACAAGACTGTGTGTTGTACCCTTTACATCGGTACCTGTTACATGGATGGTTGCATCTTGTTCCATTAAGTAATTGTTTTTATCCACGATTCCGTTAAGGACTACTTTATCAACGGAAATGCCGCTTGTAAGCTGTGGAAGCACCGGTTTTAAGTCGGCAATATTTAACGAGCCGAATTCACGATTTCCAAAATGCTCCTTATTTTGGTCGATATTCTTCAAAAAGAATGAGACAACCGCTTGACCAACTGCCGGTACTTGGTCTTTTGTAAGTTCAAACGATAAACCGGTATTACCATTACCTAAGTCTGAAGAATTGATTTTATCCTGATAATTTGTTGTTATCGCATCAAATATAGCTTCAACATCCTTTTGCATTTGCGGAGAAAGCTTGTGACCATTATGATTTTCATTTTTTTGCTGCTCATTTTTTTCTACATGTCCCTGACGAACATAATAGTTAGTATCATTACTGCTCTTAACGATTGTCTGATGATTTTTGGAATAGTAGTTTAAATTTGTGGTTTTTCCGCCCTTTGTTACATTTACATTACTACTTGCTGCTTGGGCTGTTAAATTTTCAGAGCTTAAGGAATTAACCGAGTAAAGCTTTTTACCATTATCCGTTAATGATGCTTCTACATGTGAAGTAAAGTTGGTTAACGTTTGCGTTTTTTTGACAGAATCTTTGAAAAGTTGATATCCGTTTCCTGAAGCTGAAGCTGAAGCTGATAAAACACCACCAGCCATTAACAAACCACTAATTCCAACAGCTGCCAGAACTTTCTTTTTCATCATCTTTCCTCCTTCAAACCTAATTATGTAACAAGATAAGAATAGACAACCAGCCTAAACATTATCTTAATGAATTATTAATTATTTATTAAATTTTTGAGGTAAAAATTTGAACGATAATAAAAGATAAAAAAAAAGAGAAAGGCTTCAGCCCTCCCCTCCAATTAACTTATAACCCGTATACCTCGGAATATTTTTTCTCTAGATACTGGACTAAATATTCGGCATTTAATTCTTCGCCTGTTACTTTAACAATTAATTCATTCGGAGTATATAGCTTACCGTACTGATGAATCTTTTCCTTTAACCATGCTTGAATGAGATCAAATCTGCCATTCGCGATTATTTTATAGAAATCAGGGATATCCTTTTGGATGGTCCGTAATATTTGCGCTGCATAAAGATTTCCCAATGAATAGGAAGGAAAATAACCAATCCCGCCAAAGGACCAGTGGACATCCTGTAGGACTCCTTCAGTATCAGAGCTTGGAGTTATCCCAAGATAATCTTGCATTTTTTGATTCCAAATAGCCGGAAGGTCCTTCGCTTCAAACTCTCCCGCCATGAGTCCTTTTTCAATTTCATAACGGATCATAATGTGCAGATTATAGGTCAATTCATCTGCTTCCACGCGGATAAACGAAGGTTTAATCGTATTTACTGCACGGTAAAACTCATCGACTTCAACATTTTCAAGTTGCTTAGGAAAATATTTTTTCAAATGAGGATAAAAATAATGCCAGAATTCCTTGCTTCGTCCGACCATATTTTCTAAAAATCTGGATTGGGATTCGTGAATTCCAAATGATGCGCCGCTTTGCAATACAGATTCCTCAAATTCCGGATTAACATGCTGCTCATAAATTCCGTGCCCGGCTTCATGAATGGTTCCAAACATCGCGGAGCGGACATTATTTTCCAAATACCTAGTGGTTAACCTCACATCTCCGGTATTCACAGACTGGGCAAAAGGATGAACCGTTTCATCCAGGCGGCCGGCTTCCATATCAAAGCCAATGATCGGCAGGATAAAGCGATTAAATTCCTTTTGTTTCTCGATTTCAAAAGATTGGTTAAAAATTTCATCAGGAGTTCGTTTACCCGCCTGTTGAATTCTATCTAAAAGATTAACACTTGATTCTCTTAATTTAGCAAATAACGGATCAAGTTTTTTAACCGTTAAGCCCGGTTCAAATTCGTCCAATAAGGCATCATATGGATGTTCCTCATAGCCATAGATTTCGGCAAATTTTCGCTTGAAATCAATGATTTTTTCTAAATATGGCAGGAAACGAGCGAAATCGTTGTTTGCCCTTGCTTCTTCCCATGCATCATTTGCTTGTGCGGTCAAGATTGAGTATTCCTGAAAAAGATCTGCAGGAATGCTTTTAGATTTTTGATAATAGGCTTGATACTCTCTAATCTTTGCTTTTGATACTTCGTCCAATGCACCAACATTTTCCCGGGATGTTAAAACGGCTAAAAGATTGCCCATTTCCTGTGATACCGATAACTTAAATACTTCTGTACGCAATGTTCCGGTTGCTTTGGCAAAGACACTTCTACCTTTTTTCGGCGCCATGACTTTTTGATCCCAATCGACTAAACCGATTACACTTGAAAAATGGGTGATTTTTTCATCTAATGCTTTAAATTGTACTAATGCCTTTTGAACGGTTGGATCCAATACCTTTTGTTCCATAATATGTAGACCTCCTAATTCTTTTTCTATAAAGATGTTCGGTTATGAAACTACCACATCCCTCACCTATTATAGAGTAAAAATTCCAATTAATGAAAGAATTCATAATTTTTTCGATTGACAAAATTCTCAGGATTTAAAAAAAATGTCGATAACCCGAGTTTTATAAAACTGTAAAGGTGAAAATTTACAGTTATGTAATTCTAATCGTAAAAATTAAATAATTAACTAAATTTCCAGCAAATTATAGGGGTATAATAAAAAAATAGTTCATGGTTTGGTGAAAAGGATGTGTGTAAAGGTTGGAAAAGAAGAAAAAGTCTCATTTCCCCATTCGCCTAAATTTACTTTTTTTCAGTATCTTTTTGTTATTTTCTTTACTCATTTTAAGATTAGGTTTTGTACAGATAGTTTATGGAGAGAATTTCAAACGGGAATTAGAGAGAAAAGAAAATATTACCATTAATAATCCGGTTCCAAGGGGAAAAATACTCGACCGTGATTTAAAAATCATTGTGGACAATGTACCGAAATCTGCCATTACCTATATGAATTCAGGGGCCAGCCAAAAGGAAATGCTGGAAACGGCAAAAAAATTGGCCACATTAATTGATATAAAGCCCGAAAAAGTTACAATTAGGGACAAAAAGGATTATTGGCTCTTCAAATATCCTAAAATAGCTGATGGCAAAATCACAAAAAAAGAAAAAGACTTATATAAGGCAAAAAATTTGGATGATAAGGATTTATATAAGCTAAAACTAGATCGGATCTCGAATAAAGAATTAAAGCAATTAAATAATGATGACCTCGAAGTGATTGCGATTTACCGGGAATTTACGAGTGCTTATAAACACGCTCCGGAAATCGTGAAGAATGACAACGTTTCACAAGAGGAATTTGCCATTGTCAGTGAAAACCTTCAATCTTTACCGGGAGTAGATACTACCACTGATTGGGAACGTATGTATGCTTTTAATCAAACATTAAAGTCCGTTTTAGGCAATGTAACAAACTCAGACGAGGGACTTCCGGCAAATCAACTCAATTATTTTTTATCAAGGGGTTATAGCCGGGACGATCGCGTTGGCAAAAGCTATCTGGAATGGCAATATGAAGATATCCTGCATGGTCAAAAATCGAAAGTCCAAAATGTTACTGATAAAACAGGAAGTGTTCTGGATAGGAAAGTGATTTCAAATGGTCAAAGAGGTAAAGATCTTGTATTAAGCGTGAATATGGATTTGCAAATAGCCGTTGAAAAAATCATTGAGGAAGAGTTATGGGCAGCTAAACGATCTCCCGGAACAACACTTTTGGACCGTGCATATGTTGTTTTAATGGACCCTCATACCGGTGAAGTATTGACAATGGCAGGCAAGCAAATCGTTCGAAACAAAGAAACAGGGAAAAAAGAAATAGAAGATGATGCTCTCGGAACTTTTACCACTTCATACAATGTCGGTTCGACTGTTAAAGGAGCCACCGTACTTACCGGTTATAAAACAGGAGCCATCACTACGGGTACGGTTTTTGATGATACAGGAATTAAAATTAAAGGAACGCCTTTAAAAAAATCTTATGCCTATTTAGGGAAATTAAATGAAATTAATGCGTTAAAAAAATCTTCAAATGTCTATATGTTTCATACAGCGATAAAAATTGGAAAAGGGCAATATGAATATAATCAGCCGTTAAACTTTAATCATAATGCATTTGAAACGATCAGAAATTCATTTGCCAGCTTCGGTCTCGGAACTAGAACAGGTATTGATCTTCCAAACGAACAAACCGGGTTTAAAGGACCGAGCAAATTGCCGGGTTTTTTACTCGACCTTGTTATCGGTCAGTACGATACCTACTCACCTATGCAGCTGGCACAATATGTTTCAACCATCGCAAATGGCGGATACCGGATGCAGCCTCATTTGGTAAAAGAAATTCGTGAACCAATGAAGGATACGACTGAGATTGGGCCTGTTTTTAAAGCTATTAAACCAACTGTCTTAAATAGTATTGATGTAAAAAAAGAATGGATGCGTCGGGTACATCTTGGGTTCCGAAAGGTCATGCAGGAAGATGGCGGAACGGCCTATAAGTTTTTTGGAGATGCACCTTATTCTCCGGCAGGAAAAACAGGAACTGCAGAGGCCTTTTATGATGGACCTGAACGAAGCAAATATGGACATGAGCCCCCTCCAGTTATGAATTTAAGCTTGGTTAGCTATGCACCAAGTTCGAATCCGGAAGTTGCCATGGCTGTACTGGTTCCATGGGCCTATCAAGGAAAAGAAGATACTAAAACAAATCTTAAAATTGGCCGCCGGGTTATGGATACTTATTTTGCGATGAAGAAACACTAACTTTTCCTTTGTATAAATTTGAAAAGGGCTCTCGCTGTGCGGAACCCTTTTTTTGCTTCTTAAACGCGACCAAGTCTTTTCAGTGCTTCTCTAACACTGATTTTACTGCCCTCTCTATTTCGGCATACCCTGTACAGCGACAAATATTCGATGAGAGCCACTCGCGAATGGTTTCATCATCGGCATCAGGATGCTGCTCGATTAGCGAATGGCAATTCATGATAAAACCAGGTGTGCAGTATCCGCATTGAAAGGAAAAATTTTCTATAAACGCCTTTTGTATGGCTGTATCCTTCAATCCCTCGATGGTCGTGATTTTTTTTCCAATGGCTTCAACCGCAAGCATTAAACAGGATTTCATCGGCCAGCCATCGATATTCACTGTACAGGCACCGCAGTCACCGTTTAAACAACCGGGCTTTGCACCGGTTAAGCCAAGCTTACCCCTTATTGCATATAGAAGGGTATCAGCTGACCTTACCGTTAACATCCTAATTTCACCATTAACATTTAGGACAATTGTGCGGGATTTCAAGTTTCACTTCCCCCTTTTAAACTCATACTCTATCAAACCTCGGCTCCTTCTAATGCCTCCAGAACATCGGGCAGTAAATTCCGTAAGACAAATTTTCGATACTCAGCCGATCCTTCGACATCATCTAAGATAGAACTAGGCAATTCCTCAAGAGCACGACCCACCCTTTGTGAAATTGGTATGTCCCAATTATTCAAAGACGCCTCTACGCTTTTTGACCTGAATGGAAATGGACATAGTCCGCTTAATGCAAGACGTATTTCATTATCTTTTTTTAGCGCAGCAACAGTGATCAATGGATAACCGGTATCCCATTGCTGGCGGCGTTTTATGCTAACATATGGAGCTTCAAGATAGTGCCTTTCCGTTGCAATTTGAACGAGAAACTCACCTCTTTTAAGGAGAAGTTTTTCGCGAAAAATGTCATTTATCGATACTACTTTTATTCCTTCGGGACCGATAATCACAACTTGGCTGTCAGCTAACAAAAAGGGTAAAACCGTTTCCCGATAAAAAATTTGTGCGCATATATTCCCCCCGAGGGTAATTTTTTCACGAGCTGTATGATCCGCTACCTCTCTTGAGGTTTGAGTTAATAAAGGGAACAGGTTAGCCTCTTCGATTTTTGTAAGTGGTAATGCACTGCCAAGGACAAGGTGCTCTCCACTCATTTGCATTACCTTGCATTCGGCAATATCCTTCAAATCAATTACAGCTTCGGTATAGGCAAGATTAATACGACCTAGCGTGATTAATTCTGTTCCACCGGAAATAAACATCGGCTGTGTCCTTTGACGGTCCAACGTTTGATATAAATCCACAGCCTCTTTCAGTGTTACAGGCTTATAATAATCAAAATCAAATGGTAGCACTCCCTCTCCCCTCCTTTGTTTTCCAAATTAGCTCTGGAATTAGAGGAAGATGATGGAGCGAAACACCTGAGGCAACTGATAAAGCATTACCTAGTGCTCCCGGCATTCCCATAAGACCATGTTCCCCTACCCCTCTCGCGCCATATGCTGCTTGGAGATCGGGAGTATAAACAAAATCGACGAGGTATTCGGGATTTTCACCATAACGAAGAGGACGATAGGTTCTTAGCTGCGGATTTAACACCCGCCCAAGCTCATCAAAATAAAACGTTTCTCTTCCAGCGAAGGCAATTCCCATACTCATTGCCCCCATCACCTGTCCGCGTGCCGCTTTTTCATTTATTACAGTACCGATATCAACAACCGTTGCCGCCTTCACAACTCGATACGTATAATCGCGGCGGTCAAATTCAACTTCAACCCCATATGCTGCAACCGTCCACTCAGGACCAGGATTCCCTGCCCCGGTTTCCGGGTCCAGCCCTGTTAGATGACGTAAAATAAAGTTTCCTCTGCCAATAATTTGACCGCCAATCGCGTTCCCATTGGGATACTTATAGCCATAACAAATATCTTTAAAATGAACCCCAAAGGAGGGATTATCACGGAAAAATACACGGCTATGAGCAACAGTCAGATCTTCCTTTGGAGCCCTTAATACAGTTGAGGCAACCTCTATCAGCTGATTGATGACATCTTCTGCAGCTGCTAATAAAGCTCTGCCGGCCATATAGATTCCCCTGCTTGCCACAGTCTTCCAATGTTCAGGTGTTGTTTGGGTATCCACATCCATCCGTACATGGATTTTATCTACATCCATCTTTAGCCTCTCAGCCAGGATTTGCGCAAGTGCTGTTTTTGTCCCTGTTCCGATTTCAACAACCCCGGACATTAAATTAATACTTCCATCGCGATTAAAAGTTAAAATCACTCCCGAGGGTGCGTTCGGGTCAATCGTTGACGTTTTCCAGCTGCAGCTTACTCCTTTCACCCGAATGTATCGCTCATTCAACTCTTTAATCGGCCCTTCATCCCAACGGAATAAACCTCTTAATTTCTCGATACATTTTTGTAAGTTTCCTATATTGCTATTATTTAATAGCACCCTTGTTGGCGTGGTATGTCCAGGCATAAGGGCATTTCGATAGCGCAACTCCAGCGGGTCCATCTCTAATTTCCCAGCCAACAAATCCATTGTCCTTTCAATAGCAAAAGACAGTTCTGAATGGCTAAACCCCCTAAAAGGTGAAGCATAAGGGTGATTTGTGTACATGCAGTACGAATCACACCAGAGATTTTCAATATTATAGGGACCTGTACAATCAACAGCCCCTGCTCTTGTCAAATCAATTGCCTTATCCGAAAAAGCGCCTCCATCCCATAAATAGCGAATTTCTGCTACATGGATTTTGCCGCTTCGGTCGGCGCCAAGTTTAATTTTGGCATCCAAGCCGATATGACATGGCGACATTAGAATATCTTCTTCTCTAGAATTTAGGACCTTCACCGGCAAACCGCCAACTGCCTTCGATCCCAAATAGGCAAGAATTTCAAGATGGACCGGTGCCTTGCCCCCATATGCCCCTCCAACAAGCGGCGTCTCGACAATGATTTTCCCTATATCCTCATTAAAATAATCGGAGATAAGCTTTTTAACCATAAAAGGTGCTTGCGAGGATGTGGTTATCTTAATCGTGCCCTCAGGCAAAATTTCGGCGATTGAGCATCTGGTCTCCATCGCCACATGATCGGAAGGTGCCAAGGAAAAACTTGCTTCGACAACCGTATCACTTTCAGCCCAGCCTTTTTCCATATTGCCTTTACGGATTTTCACATGTGTAGCAATATTGGTGCCTGGAACCGGATAAACATCGGATTCTTTTTTATATTCTCCCAACCGCTCATGTACTAGTGGGGCACCTTTTTGAAACGCCTGTGTGGGTGAGTTGACAACCGGTAGCAATTCATATTGGACTTTGATTTTGTCTGCGGCTGCTTTGGCCTGTGTCGGTGTATCAGCAACCACAAGGGCAACCGCTTCACCATGGTGACGAACCTTATCTACTGCAATGGGCGGTTTGTCGCGGATCGCTTCCCCTGTAAGCGGAAAATGTTCTCCCGCAAGGATGGCCCTTACCCCCGGCATTTTTGCCGCTTCTGTAGTATCAATCGCGACAATTTTAGCGTGACCGTATGGACTAATGACCACTTTGCCCGATAGCATCGTCACAGAATGATGGTCATGCGTGTATCTCGCCTTGCCTGTGACTTTTTCAAACGCATCTTTACGAATAATGCTTTTTCCGATTATCTCCAAGTTCATCCCTCCAGTCGCAAAAGAGTTTTTTGGAACTTTTCAACCGTTTTGAAACAGCCTTTTCCATTCTCCTGTTTTTTCTATCTTCCAAACAATTGCAATTAATCGGGAATGGCCCTTAATTTTTCCACAGGTTCTCGGGAAAAATTACGCCAAACTTCGATCATTTGAGCGACAATACTAACGGCGATTTCCTCCGGCCCTTTTGCTCCAATTGATGCACCAATTGGTGAAGAAATCCAATCCGGAATACTTTCAACCTTAAGCAACCTTTTCGTTCTAGCCCGTGGACCTAAAACACCTAAATACCTTAGGTCTTTTTGCAGCAATGACAGGAGGATTTCTTGGTCCCTCTGAAAATGATGCGACATGATAACAGCAAAATCATTGGGAGAAAACGATATTTTCTTTAAAAACTCATTTGGAAAGCCTATTATAAGCCGATCAGCGGACGGGAAATTCTTTTTCCGGCAAAACTCTTCACGCCAATCACATACGGTCACCGAGAAGCCTATATTCGCAGCCAATGAGACAACCGGCATTGCATCAGGCCCGGCACCGAAGACAAACAAACGGGGTTTCGCTTGAAATAACTGTTGGAAAATGGGCAAATCGGGCATCATACCACATCTCGTTTCGAAAAGAAAAGTTGGCACTTCTCCTTTCCATTGCCCAAATGGACCGCCTTCACTCGGGATAAAAAGGTACTCTCCTGTATTTCCAAGTTTTTTTAATGCTTTTACTTGGAGATTAGATTCTAGTAACCTCTTAATTTTTAATAAATCATCCTGAAGGGTTTCTGTCACCGGTTCGAGTAAAATATCAATCGTTCCATTACACCCTGCCCCCTGCCCCCATGCTAAGTCCGTTTCCTCGCGCATATCATATTGCAGAGTTTTTACCTTCCATTTTTGAAAAACTTCTTGAGCTTGTAATGCCAAATCTGATTCTAAGCAGCCTGCACTCAACATCCCGATTCGGGACTCATCTTCGAATAATAACATCATGGAACCTTCTTTTTTATATGCCGATCCTGCAACGGCAATAATCGTTGCTAACACTTTTTTCCCCGGTTGTTCAAGACATTCAAGAATTCGATATATATCCTCCATTCCGATCCCCACCTTAGACACAAAAAATTCCTACTCTATTTATATTTATGATGAGGCTATTCCTAGAAGAGATAATTATTTTTTACCGGCAATCATATTTATATTGAAAATGAATGTTGTAAGGGGCGGTAACGATGAAGTTGACAAAATTTAAAGACCCGCTGCCTATTCCACCTGTTTTAAAGTCGAAGTGGCGAACAGAGGAATACACCTATTATGAAGTATTTATGCAGGAAACAAAGCAGTCATTTCATAGTGAATTACCGAAAACAACTATTTGGGGATATGAAGGGATTTATCCCGGCCCTACAATTGAAGCAGAGATGGGGGAAAGGGTATTTGTCAAGTGGATGAATGACCTACCGGAAAGGCATCTTTTTCCGATAGACCATACTGTTCATGGTGCCGAAAAGGAAAAGTCTACTGTCAGAACCGTTGTCCATTTACATGGCGGCCGAACAGAGCCGGCCAGTGATGGCTATCCTGATGCGTGGTTCACAAAAGGGTTCGCATCACAAGGTCCCTTTTTCGAAAAAATGATTTATGAATATCAGAATAGGCAAAGTTCCCGTACTCTTTGGTATCATGACCACGCCATTGGGGTGACCCGGCTGAATATTTATGCCGGCTTGGCAGGATTTTACCTTATTAGGGATTCTCAAGAACGTTCCTTAAATCTGCCAACCAGCAAGCATGAAATTCCGTTAATGATTCAGGATCGTTCCTTCCATGAGGATGGTTCTTTGTTTTATCCGGAGCAGCCTGAGGATAATAAGTCCGGAATAACCCCTTCTATCATTCCATCTTTTTTTGGTGACACAATTGTGGTGAATGGGAAGGTTTGGCCCTATCTCGAAGTTGAACCGAGAAAGTACCGTTTCCGGATGTTAAATGGTGCAAATGCCCGCTTTTTTCGGTTGAACATGGATTCGGGGCAGCTGTTTTTTCAGATTGGGAGTGATAGTGGTTTTCTTGAACAGCCTGTGGGTGTAAAATCGTTGCTGCTTGCTCCTGCTGAGCGTGCTGATGTCATTATTGATTTTTCTAATCTTGGAGGAAAATCCATCACATTAAAAAATGATGCACCAACACATTTTCCGATTGGTGACCCAGTTGATCCTCAAACTACGGGGATTGTCATGCAGTTTCGCGTGACAAAGCTACTTTCTAGTATTGATACGAGCGTAATTCCAGCCAACATGGGAACCATTAATCGTCTACCTGTTCAATCTGCAGGCCAACACCGATTTTTAGAATTAAGCGAGGAGAAGGACTTGTACGGAAGATCCTTTTTTCTCTTAGATAAAAAGAAATGGGATGACCCGATTACAGAAAATCCCTGGCTTGGTTCAACTGAGATTTGGAATTTTGTTAATACAAATGGGGATGATCATCCGATCCATGTTCACCTTGTCCAATTTCAAATTCTCTTGAGACAGCCCTTTGATGTGGATCATTATAAAAATACAAGACAAATCAAATACACCGGGCCACCGGTTCTTCCTGAATTTGGTGAGCGCGGCTGGAAGGATACGGTTAAATGTCCCCCATCCCATGTAACAAGTATCATCATTCCGTTTTTCCCTTTTACAGGTCAGTATGTTTGGCATTGCCATATGCTTGAACATGAGGATTATGAAATGATGCGCCCTTATCAGGTACTGCCTCCGAGCTAATCTTTGTTTCTCGGAAGTTCATTCATTTTTTTCAATAAACTAATGGTTTCATGATATAAAGCGACTTGAAATTGTTGTTTCTCGAGTTCCTTTTCAAGGGACACCAGTAATGTTTCACCTGGCGGATTAAGCTCTGCCGGGTTTTTTTTGTATAAAAAAATGGACTCAATGCTTTAAGCTGCTTTGCCCATTGTGTTTGCTGAAACGGTGTCATGGTCCCGGCATTGGACCATGACATTAAAATGTCTACTATCGAAGATAGGTAGGAATACCCCTGTGTTAGGAAATAAATTCGTTGTTTGCATTCCTGCAGCTCTTTTTCGCTCCTAGTTGCCCACGGGTTATATTTTAGACTATCCGTTGCATCCATAATATAATTTTTCACTTGATGAAGTTCCTGAAGCAGCTTCTTCGTTTCAATTTGAAGATTGTAACCTTCGTTTTTTTCAAGACCGGATTGGACCCATTCTGAGACTTGGTTGAAGGTTTTTGTTAAATGAGTGCAGAAATGTTGAATACTTTTTGAAGCCTGTTTTGTAAAATTAGGCGGAGAGAGGAGCATATGAATAAGGACAGCAATGATAGCACCAATTAAGGTATCACGAAAGCGGTCGATTGGGTATTCACCTGATTTATGCCCCATGACAAACACAAGCAAAACGGTTAATGCAACCTGATGAATCGCTGTTTCATCGCGTTTTAACCATTTTGCGATAAAGCTGCCTATGAGGATTAATAAGCCAAGTGTCCAACCATTTACTTTTAATTGTGGAGCAAGTAGTACGACCACCGCAATGCCAATAATGGTTCCGACCATCCGGTGATAAGAAAATCGAATCGAGCTATTTACGGTTGTTTGTAAGCAGAGAATGACAGAAATTGGTGCTAAATAAGGATGGTGTGACCCCGCCAACCTCGCTATTTCCCATGACAGGGCAGAGGCAATGGCAATCTTCCATATTAAAATTGTTTTATTTTCCATTTGTTTTTTTAGTTGGTTATTTTTTTTCACTAATTACCATCCCCATGATAAAAATTCAGCACTTTTTACCTAGCTTTACCCTTCCCGTCAAGAATATCCGAAATGTACGAGAGAAATCCATTAAACCCTTTTTGACTAGACCTTTTCAATCAATCGGCAGCAGTGCTATTTACCCTTCAAGAATAGCTTTTCGGGATTCAAATTTTTAAAAATGGAGCGCGGGTAGACCCGCGCTCCAAAAATTTAGTTGTTTTTATGTCTGTCTGGGTGCCCACAACATAACGGTAACTCCTATTAAACAAATGATTGCACCTATCCAGTCATATAGGTCAGGTGTTTTTTTATCGACTCCCCAGCCCCATAGAACCGCTAAAATGATAAATACACCGCCGTAAGCAGCATACACTCTTCCGAACGATGGGAAGGTTTGCAGGGTCGGGATAATCCCATAAATTATTAAGATAATGCTTCCCAAAATGCCGTACCAAAAAGGCTTACTCTCACGGAGCCAAAGCCACACCAAATACCCGCCGCCAATTTCAGCAATACCGGCCAAAATAAAAAATACCATTGCTTTAAACATAATCATCACTCTTTAAATTAAATTAAAAATGTCCACCGACGGTGACTGTCACCGCATTAGTTTTTTAATGTTTTCTTTTGGGTCCCAACAATTGAATTTGTAGTTGGTTTTTGTTTCGTAGCCTAAACGGCTGCAAAAATAAGACATTCCTTGCGGTTTTTTCTCTATGGTGAAGTGCTTGCATGTTGCACAGCAATGGAAATTTTTCATCGTAATCCCCATTTCTATTTTCTTAAACTATTAAATGTTCTTTCATAAATTGTTCATATTTTTTCGTTAAGCTAAAGACAGGTTCAGCAACGAGCCTCACTTCCACCCCCTTTTAATATAGATATTGTTGGACCCGGCAGGTTGCCGGGTAATTTTTTTGTTCCCCAAACTTTTTATCTTTATGTCTCCTAATCTTTCTTCTCCATATAAATTTCCGGATTATCGATCACTTTAAAACCAAACTGAGCATAAAGTCCATGAGCATCATTTGTACATAACAGCATTTTCTCTACATTTATAAGCTCAGATTGCTCTGTCACTATTCCCATCATCCATTTCGATAATCCCTTTCCACGATATTCATTGACAATAAAAACGTCCATAATATACGCAAAACGGACAAAATCGCTAGCAGCACGAACAAACCTCACTTGCTTTGCCTTCCCGCTTTCCGGATTCCCCTCGTACACGCCAAAACAAATGGAAGAATGATCAATTGATTTTCTGACAGACTCTACTGAAATCCCTTTGGCCCAGTATGAGTCCACACTCAGGAATTGATGAATGACATCAATATCCAAGTATTGTTTATCCGTACTAATTGTAAAACCATCCTTCTCCCAAAAAGACATGATTTTATCACCTTTCTATTTTAAAAAATAAAATATATAAATTTTTGACTTTGAGAATTGTCCTGCTCCACAAGAGTAAGCTTCTGAAACGCTCCAGTCCTGTCGTTCGCTAAACAGGCGCTACCGCTTTTCTTTGTATACTTCTCGTCAACCATGTCAATAACAATACCATATCACGATGAAGGCCGGTGTTTATCATAAAGGGTATTTATTTTATCAATGAACGTATTTGCCTAAATGAATTATCCAAGGAAGAAAGTTTTTCCATCCAAGCACAATCCATCCAACATTATATTCAAGCTCAAAACATTCAAGTCGTAAAACTTAATCCGTATCAACTAAAAGACTATTACACCATCCCTCATGCACTTTTATATGATTTAAAACAGACTAAAGTACAACTTGATTGTTTAATTTTCCACTCTACAGAAGTAATTGAGGATTTTATCTATTCCTATCCAGCAAAATGGATTATTTTAAAAAGTTATTTTACAGAAGTAATTACACTAATTAATGATCATGCAAGAAGAGTGGTCTAACTGGTTTTAGACATTCTCCGATAAACGATGACAAAATTAATCAGGAAGACAATGACTAAATAAAGACCGTATAAACCGACAGAGTAAAGCTTGTTGCTGCTAAATGAAGCTCCCACATAGGATAAAAGGAGAATATTTGGAATTTTCCCAATAGTAGAGGCGGTAAAGAATGTCAACCATCTGACCTTACTTAAACCGCAAATTGTATTAACAACAGGTGCCGGAATCACAGGAATTAAACGCGATGTTATAATCGCAATAAAGGAATTCCGGTTGAAAAAGCCTTCGTACTCCTGGACTTTTGGGTATTTCAGCAGTTTTTCCCTGGCAAAATCCCGAAAACCATACCTGCTTAAAAAGAAGAAACCCATCGTACCAATCATTGCACCTGCCAAAGATACAACCGCCCCTTGAGTTGTCCCAAATACTGCGCCAATGATTCCTGCTAAAACCGTAAATGGAATGATTGGAAAAAAAACACAGATTGCGACGAGGAGCATACTAATAAAAATTGATAAGGTTCCTCCTTCTTTGATAATGTGTAATAGTTCATCCTTTTGGAGGAATCCAATGGCAATTATTAATATTAAAATACATATACTTGCTATTCTTTTAAGCATTGTTGTTTCCTTTCCACTTCTTTTTATTTGATTTAATATATCCATAATACTACATTAATAAAATTAAAATAGGGAAATCCCCCCCTAAAAATAACACCATTTATCTAATATTTTAAAAAAAGATTAGGCCCTTAATCGATTGATAAAAGGGCCTAATCTTTTTGCCTATTAAAAAGCTGTTCTTGCACCTAAATAAATTGGTTTCCAGTAGGTTGTGGATATGTCAGCAATTGTAATTCCTTTAGAACCGGCATGAATCATTTGGTTATTGCCTAAATAGATTCCGACATGTGATACTCCAGTTCCACTTGTATTAAAAAATACAAGGTCGCCTGGATTCGGGGTGGTAATAGATTTCATCCCTGCCCATTGAGTAGATGTTGTCCGCGGTATGGACACCCCCACTTTTGCATACACGTATTGGGCAAAGCCGCTGCAATCAAAACCAGACGGGGTGCTGCCTCCCCATAAATACGGTGTACCTATGTATTTTTTTGCTTCTGTGATGATTGCCTGTCTTTTTGCAGCAGTTGGCGCTACCAATGAAAGGTTCTGATTTACATAGATTGTATCACTTGTTAGATGATTCCATAGTTTTAGATTAGCAATGGACACTTTGGTTGTTTGCGAGATTTTCCAGAGTGTGTCCCCGGATTGGACCGTGTAGGCAGTTCCTTGTGCACTTACTTGTGCACCAAAAGCAGTAAACAAGATACCAGCAGTTGCAACAGCTGTTAGTAGATGTTTTTTCATTGAAGAGCTCCTTTAATATCGTGGTGTAACTTCATCTTAATGGAGGTTGCCCTATGAAAAAAACATCCAATATGTGGTTACGATGGAAGTACATTCCTCATCAGGTAACGAAAGCCCTTAATGTAACAAACAATAGAAAAGTGACCAGCCCTTGTAACAAAAGGGAAAACTAATAATTATTTTGATAAATATTTGATAGTTTGTAATGTTACCGTAATATAATTGTAATAATCTATCTTAAAGTAGTTTTTACCAAATGATTAAAGGCACTTGAATGGAATGTAGAAATATTGTAACAACCCCTCCAAGCACCAGAGGCAGGCAAAATTATAATTAACCTATAGAAACAATTTTAATGGTTTTAAAAATAATAACGAATCATGGTGATGAAGATGCAAGGAATAAGTAAAGGGCATCCACATGGAATGGGCCACCCACACGGACATGGAAAAGTAATTGATTATGATGTAAACCCTTTTATTGTCATTTGGGAGGTTACAAGAGCCTGCCAATTAAAATGTGTACACTGCAGGGCAGATGCACAAATCACTCCTGATCCACGGGAATTAACGCATGAAGAAGGAATTAATTTAATCGATCAAATCTATGAAATGGATAATCCGATGCTCGTTTTCACCGGCGGGGATTGCATGTTGAGAGAGGACCTTTTCGAGCTTGCTGATTATGCCGTTAAAAAAGGAATGCGGGTCTCGATGACACCGAGTGCAACTGCAAATGTAACAAAAGAGAAAATGGAACGAGCTAAGGAAGTGGGGCTTTCTCGCTGGGGCTTTAGTTTGGACGGTCCAACACCGGAAATTCATGACCATTTCCGTGGAACTCCAGGTTCATTTAATCTTACACTCGAAAAAATTAAATACTTAAACGAATTAGATATGCCGCTTCAAATCAATACAGTTATTTCCCGTTATAACTATGATCACCTTGAGGAAATGGCAAAATTGGTAGGAGAACTGAAAGCCGTCATGTGGTACATTTTCTTGCTAGTACCAACAGGTAGAGGCCAATTAGATGCTTGTATTAGCCCTGCCGATCATGAAAAAGTGTTTCGCTGGTTGTACGATTTAAGCAAAACTGCACCGTACGACATAAAAACTACTGCAGCACAGCATTATCGCCGTATTGTTTTGCAACAAAAAACACGTGATCATTTAATTGAAAAAGGCGAAATTCGTTACGAAGATTCCATTACAACTGATTTTGCCTCCTTGCATGACGGCCTGAAACGCGCTCCAAAAGGAGTGAATGATGGAAATGGCTTTGCCTTCGTTACTCATATTGGCGATGTTGTGCCAAGCGGATTGCTCCCGATTGTCGGCGGAAACGTTCGAGATACCCCACTGGCAGAGATCTATCGTGAAGCAAAAGTTTTTAAGGATTTACGTCAGCCTGAAAACTATAAAGGAAAATGCGGTGTATGTGAATATAACAAAATGTGCGGCGGTTCCCGATCACGAACCTATGCAGTAACGGGTGATTATATGGAAAGCGAGCCTTTCTGCGTTTATATTCCACAATCGATGCGGAATAAAGAAACTGCGCCAAGCGTGTAATTTTTATATTTTTCCTATAATTTTATAAAATTAAAGAGGCTGAATTTTCTCAGCCTCTTTTTAATGAAGGAAATGATCCAATCGTTTATCAATATACAATGAACCATCCTTTTGAAGTTCAGCATAAAAAACTTCTGAAAGTGTCGTACCTGATTGGCTTAACTGGTCATCTAACCAGCTTCTGTTTAAGTTTATTTGAGTTAAATTTTCCTCAAAGACTTTTCCATATTCCCCTTATCAACTGTTTTTTATTCCCTTTTAAATAAAAATCTCCTACGTATACACAGCAGAATTTACTACATTTCTAGTTATCCGTTTTTGTTTAAGTATTAAGTAAAACGGGAATCTTGTTTTTAGACATTATTTATCTATGAAAGGAAATTTTTTTTATGGAGAGAATTGAGCTTAAAGAAAAAACAGTATCTACAGCCATTTTTCAATTTATTTTTCCTTTTTTTATTAAAGATGATAGCGACCGGAATATATCATCCTTTTTAAAGAAGCAACACTTTTCCGCTTTTCGTTTAGGCCGTATTGAAGATGAATCCGCCTACTACGGAAAATATCAAATTTCCCATCGCGACCTAGAAGCCTTCTTTCCGCCTTTTACAAATAGAATTCTTTTCCCGCTTTCTGAGAAGGATAAAGGTTTTCAAAGGTTTTCTAAAGCACTTAAACTAAATGGGAAGTTAACAACGGTGCATTTCCACCATCCTTTCCAAATCCATTCAATTGATATTACTTTATGCCCTTTTCAACTGGGTTTTCTAACCATCCGAACTGAAATAATGTGCCCCGAATCCCTTTCATTTTCCCAGGCACTTGAGTTTGCTGCATGTTTTCGAGAACTTGGTTTCCAAAACTTTAAACAAAAGCAGCTGCAAATTGAGATGGACGGCAATACAATCACTCATTTAGAGAAATTATTGTTTGAAGTGTTAGTTCCGGATTTGACTCGGTTCATAAACAAGGAGCATGTACGTGGAGCTTATTTTAATACGATTCCATTTATTGAAAAGGAACGAATGTATGTTCAATCATTAATAGCTTTTACTGAAAAAGAATCCATTGAGCTAGTAGATGTATATCGTTCAGCGAATCTCTCCGGGTTAACCCCAGATGGAAAACCGTTTGTAACGGCAAATAATCCCGATTATATTCAGCAAAAATTTAAGCAACATGGGTATGACCGCTTAGCACCGAATACGTATTATTTTATAGAAGAGAATTGTTTTTCCTGTATCACCAATAAGAATAGGGATTTAAATAATGAGTTAACAAAGCAACTATTTGGGGAATTTTATTATCTACTCCTATTAAACCTCTTTCATAAATTTGTGTTTTTTAAAGTTGCCAATGTTTATTCGAAAGTTATTATTGAACAGGATTCTAAGGAAATTAAGGAGTTGATTTATACGATTAACTCCTTTACCTCCAATTATTTCTTTTCGGTATTTCCTGCACAGTCACAAGGCAAAGAACTTTTCACCCTATTAAGAACTGCTTTTTCTATTGACTTCTTCTATAATGAAACGAAAGAAACACTGTTTAGTTTATTTAAATATGAAGAAAACACCGTAACCAAAAGAGACAGCTTTTTATTGCTTATTTTGACTATGTACACAGTCATCTGTGGAATTTTTAGTATGAACCTATTTACTGATGATTTAAAAGGGAAAATTAAATGGCAACACATGTTGTCTTACAATCCATTTGAATACTTTGCCGTTTTTGTTGCTTTTAGTGGATTAATCGTATCTATTATCCTTGGGATTCAAAGTTTCATCCAAGGAATGAAAGATCGAAAAAACAAGAAAAAATGGGTTCGGCAAACCGTTTTATCAAAAAAGAAATAATCGGTATTTCAAACTGTTTTTTCTCTTCCAAATCGTTTATATTTTATTTTATGATTGATTTGTGAATTAAGGAGTAACTATGATACGAACGATTGCTGTAAGTAAAGATTATAAACTAATAAAAGATGTTAAAATCCCTGATTTGGTCGCCGGAGACTATCAATGGTACTGGGTTGATTTCTATCAACCTGAAGAAAGTGAAATTGAGTTTTTAACAGAACCACTTCATTTTCACCCTTTAGCAATTGAGGATTGTATCTATCATTTACAACGTCCAAAACTTGATTACTATGAAGGTTATGCTTTTTTAGTTACCCAAGCATTGAATCCAAAAACGATTACAAGAGAAGAAGTTGATTTTTTCCTTAGCCGGAACTTTATTGTAACTTTCCATCACCAACCTTCAACTGAAATTGATGCAGTTTGGCAACGATTAAGCGAAGCTGAAAAAGTTAATAAATGGGATCCTTCTCATGTGTTATACGCTTGTATGGACAAAATGGTGGACAATTATTTTCCGCTTGTTTATCAAATTGAAGATACGTTAGATGAAATTGATTCCAACTCCAAAGGAAGATCGATGGAGGCTTTGCTTAAAGATTTATTTGATACCAGGCATGATCTTTTATCCCTAAGACATACGATTACCCCTATGAGAGACCTATTATATAGGATTCTTAATTCTCAACGGCTGACAAGTCTTGAAGGGAAAATTGCTTACTTCTCTGATATATATGACCACTTACTAAAATTAACAGAAATGATTGAGGCCAACCGGGAACTGACCACTGATATACGTGATAGTTACATATCCATCAATTCCCATGAGGCTAATCATGTTATGAAGGTGTTGACTGTCATCACAACCATCTTCATGCCTCTGACATTCATAGTCGGTGTTTATGGAATGAATTTCCATTTTATACCCGAGCTGACATGGAAATATGGCTATTTCGGCGCACTCTTACTCATGTTTATCATTGCTCTGTGGATGACACTATGGTTTAAGAAAAAGGGATGGTTTAAATAAGAAAAAGCGGAAGCGTCCGTTTAGCGCACGACAGGACTGGAGCGCTTCGACTGAGATAAAGTCAACACGAATCGCGTTTTTGGCTTTTTCGTGTTGACTTATCGTAGGGAGAAGAGCGAAGTACACTAGTCGCTGGGCGCTGGAGCTGGACAATTCTCAAAGATAATTATTATACACGCTTATCTATAATAAAAGACTAGCATTGGCTAGTCTTTATTTATTTCCAATTTTTATATTCAATGGTTCCGCCTGTTAAATCAATCGTATTGGATTCCCCTTTATAATAGGTCTTTCCATCTTTTTCATAAATCAAATTTTCATACGTATAAACCTTTTGATCATTTGGAAGCAGAATTACAACTTTACGTCCCAAATTTTCTGAAGGTGCCTCAATCCGAATTGTATTTTGGTAATAATAACGAAAAACAAAGAAACCTACTGTTATCAAAATGCATGCCAATATGAAAAAAAATGGACCCTTCCAGGAAAATTGCTTTGGTTTGTCGCGGTATAGTTCTAATCTGGTCATCTTTCTTCTCCCATTTGTCTGTAAGTCACTAATTGTTAATTTCCCCTCACTTTTTTAAATAGTTAGAATAGTTCCATTTATGCCCAAATTTTCACAAATTATCCTTGAAACTTACTAAAATTTCATCATTAGATAGACTATGCCGGACCAATGAAAAAGTTGACCGGAAATGCAAAAAACGTTTTTACACATGGTATTTAAGATTAGATGTATAATAAAAAAAGATGAAAATTTGAGAGGAGAATTCATGTTGAGTTACCCAAATACCGGTGAAACGATTGAATTAATTGCGGATTTGGTATCCATTCCCAGTCCATCAGGTAATACCAATGAAGTAATTTCCTTTGTAGAAAAATTTCTAGCTGAACTTCAAATTGAAACAAAAAGAAACCGGAAAGGTGGATTAATCGCTACTATAATAGGGAAAGATTCAGCCCGACATAGGATGCTTACCGCACATGTAGACACATTAGGTGCAATGGTGAAGGAAATTAAAGCAAATGGCAGACTCAAGATAGACTTAATTGGAGGATTTAAATACAATTCCATTGAAGGTGAGTACTGCCAAATTGAAACGAGCAGCGGAACGAAATATACAGGAACGATTCTTATGCACCAAACATCCGTTCATGTTTATAAGGATGCCGGAAAAGCGGAACGAAATCAGGAAAACATGGAAATCCGCTTAGATGCAAAAGTACATAACGCAGAAGATATTAGAGCACTGGGAATTAAAGTAGGAGATTTTGTATCATTTAATCCACGGGTGGAAATAACTCCGAGTGGATATATTAAATCCCGCCATTTAGATGACAAAGCAAGTGTCGCGATTCTCCTTCAATTAATCAAGCAAATAAAAACTGAAAATATCCTTTTGCCGTATACGACCCACTTTTTGATTTCAAACAACGAAGAAATCGGCTATGGCGGCAACTCAAATATTACACCTGAAACCGTTGAATATCTGGCAGTTGACATGGGAGCAATGGGAGATGGGCAGTCAACAGACGAATACACTGTCTCTATTTGTGTAAAGGATGCTAGCGGGCCCTACCATTATGAATTGCGGAAAAAATTAGTGCTGCTGGCTGAGGAAAATAAAATCGATTATAAATTAGATATATACCCATACTATGGTTCAGACGCTTCCGCAGCCATTCGATCCGGGCACGACATTGTCCATGGATTAATCGGGCCTGGAATTGACTCTTCCCATGCTTTTGAACGAACGCACCAATTATCCATAGAAAACACTGCAAAGCTTTTATTTCATTATGTACAAACGGAACTAGTATGTTAAAACCGGGCAGCGCCTGGTTTTTTCATGTCCGAATCTGTTGAATTTTATTCCACCAACTTAAAATAGTTCTTGCCCTTGTTTTATTCCTCTATTATCCTATTAAGAGAAAGAAAACAAGTAATAAAATTTAATAATTTTCTCATCATTTTTTAATGCAAAGATTGGTAAACGGCATTATGATAATTAAGTCAGTTAAACTAGGGGAAGAATAAGTGTGAATTCAGCACTTCAATGCCCTCTCTAAATGAGTGATTTTTATATTCCTTTACTGGGACACTTAATCTTTTAATGATAAGTTCAAAATTTAGACAAAATTATTTTTGCGGGGTTAAAAACCATGATTGAAAAAATAAAGGCTTTTTATTCTAACCAAAAGGTTAAATGGTTTAGCAGATTTTTGTATTATTTGTTAATCCTCCTTTTTTTATTTTTTATGTATGGATTTAATGATGCAAGTGCGGGGACCTATATTTATAATGATTTTTAATGACGGAGGTAGCCTCAAATGAAATTGATATCTGCTATTAAAGACTTAGCAAATACAAAACCGGAAACATTAGCATATATTTCACCTGATAAAGAAATATCTTACGGGGAATTATGGAAGCAATCGGAACGCATCGCTTCGTATCTTTTAAACCAAAATTTTCAGCCTAAATCACCGATTTTGGTTTACGGGCATATGGAGCCCGAAATGCTCATCTCCTTCTTAGGCTGTGTGAAGTCGGGGCATCCATATATACCCGTTGATACGTCCATTCCTTTGGAAAGAGTGGCAAAAATCATTGATAGTGCTAAAACTGAATTGATCATCAATGTGTCTGATAAACCTTTATTGCTCGAAAATCAAGTGATTCCAGTGATGTCAACAGATGAAATCATACTTTCGCATGCAGCTGAAGTAGTGGTTGACTCTTCCAACTGGGTTGAAGATAATGATAATTTCTATATTATTTATACGTCAGGCAGTACTGGTAATCCAAAAGGTGTGCAAATTTCCGCAAATAATTTGCAAAGCTTCGTCGATTGGATGGTAAAGGACTTTCCGATTAACGGTCAGTTGCGTTTTTTAAACCAGGCACCTTATTCCTTCGACCTTTCTGTTATGGACCTTTATCCTGCCCTAGCAAGCGGTGGGAATGTTTTTGCGATTACGAAAGAAATGATTGCCAGACCGAAAATTTTATTTGAAGCATTAAAAAATTCTAAAACACAAGTATGGACGTCTACTCCTTCTTTTGTGCAGATGTGTTTAATGGATCCATCATTTAATGAGCAATTGCTGCCGGAAGTATCCGTATTTCTTTTTTGCGGTGAGATTTTACCCGTTTCAATTTCCCGGCAGTTAATGGAGAGATTCCCAAAAGCATCTATTTTTAACACCTATGGTCCAACTGAAGCTACGGTGGCTATTACAATTGTTGAAGTTACCCCTGAGATAGCCGATACCTATCAAAGCCTTCCTGTTGGAAAGCCGAAGGAAGACACCAAACTTTTACTGGTTGATGAAGATGGTAATGAAGTACCAGAAGGAGAAAAAGGAGAAATCATTATAGTTGGCCCCAGTGTTAGCAAAGGTTATTTAGGCCAACTGGAGCTGACGAATAAAGCTTTCTTCCAACTTAACGGACAACAGGCTTATCGAACAGGTGATGCCGGCTATATGGAGAAAGGTCTCCTCTTTTATAAAGGCCGAATTGATTTCCAAATTAAACTGCATGGCTATCGAATGGAATTGGAAGAGATTGAACATCATATTGCAAAATCAAAATATGTAAAAGCAGCAGTTGTCATTCCAATTTATCAAAATGAAAAAATTGAGTATTTATCTGCCTCCATCGTCCCGACGGAACATACATTTGAAAAAGAATATCAATTAACAAGTGCAATTAAAAATGAGCTTGGTGAGGTGCTTCCAGCATATATGATTCCAAGGAAATTTACCTATCATGAGGAACTGCCAATGACACCTAACGGCAAGGTTGACCGAAAACAAATTAGAGATAAGGTATTGCTATGACACCATATGGTTCTTTTACATTCTTTTTTATAATCGCTCTTTTATTAGTACCAACGGTTATCCTAGGTTTGCGAGGGAAAAGATTTCATACCTATAACATGATTGTAACGGTCATTGTGCTTGCAATCATTTTTTCTACCAAGTTAAATGGAGCTATCGCCCTCATTCTATTTACGATTTGGCAAGTACTTTTAATCAAGGGGTATCTTGCTTATCGAAAAAAAGCTAACAAGGATTTAGTTTTTTATACAGCTGTAATTATGTCCATTCTTCCTTTGGTCATATCTAAATTGTTACCTTATTTTCATCAAATCAACTTTGTTGGATTTTTAGGTATTTCCTATTTGACCTTCAAAGGAACGCAATTAATCATGGAAACAAGGGATGGATTAATTAAACAGGATATCCCGATTGCCCGTTTACTCTATTTTATCTTGTTTTTTCCGACGATTTCTTCCGGTCCGATCGATCGGTACCGCCGGTTTGATAAAGATTTACAAGCTGAAGTAACTCCGGAGCAATATAAGCTGTTCCTTTATGATGGGATTAATAAAATTTTTCTTGGTTTTTTATACAAATATATCATTGGCTATTCGATCAACCACTTTTTTATTGCAAATATAGGGTTTATTGCCAACAGTTATTTTGAAAACCATCTTTATTACATGTATGCCTATAGTCTGTACTTATTTTTCGATTTTGCAGGATATAGTAATTTTGCAATTGGCGTTAGTTACATTATGGGCGTCAAATCACCGGAAAACTTTAATAAGCCTTTTATCAGCCGCAATATTAAAGACTTCTGGAATCGCTGGCATATGAGTCTCTCCTTCTGGTTTAGAGATTATGTATACATGCGCTTTGTCTTTTGGATGACAAAGAAAAAATATATAAAAAATCGCAATATTGTATCCAATCTTGGTTATATTTTACTATTTTTATTAATGGGACTATGGCACGGATTGGAAATTCAATATATAATTTATGGTGTATACCATGCCCTGTTAATGGTAGCCTACAATTCATTTGAACGTTTTAATAAAAAACATAAATGGTGGCCGCAAAATAAATTTACACATGTTGCAGCAGTTATTATTACGTTCCATTTTATTTGTTTTGGGTTTTATATTTTTTCAGGACAACTAATTCATAAAGGAGTTTAACTACAATGGAATTTAGAAATGAAGTAATCAACTTATTAGCAGAAATTTGCCAGGATGATGTCGTAAAGGAAAATCCGGATATTGATCTATTTGATAATGGTCTTTTAGATTCTTTTGGAACAGTAGAACTTCTTGTTCAAGTTGAAGAGCGATTTGGCATTACCGTTCCAATCACCGAATTTGACCGCGATGTATGGAATACTCCTAATAACATCGCTATGCAGTTGGCTGATTTGAAATGAAAAAACCTTTATTTTCGCCGATAATTATGGCATTTGTCGCTCTTTTTATTTTGGCGATTATACCGAATAAATGGATTGAGAATTTTATTCCAAAAAGCAGAATCAGTCAGTCCGCAACAGAATTAAATCCATTCATGTTTCAAGGTAAATATGTACAAGAAAAAATGCTTGAAGATGCTCATTACTTGCCGATGTATGGTTCGTCTGAACTAGCTAGGCTTGACCGCTTCCACCCTTCTAACTATTTTCAGGTAACAAAAGCCGGATTTACTCCGTTTCTTGTTGGACGAGGGGGAACGGAATCATTGATCCACTTTATGAATTTTTCGGAACATATTGATTCGCTTAAAGGGAAAAAAATAGTTTTTGTTTTGTCACCTCAATGGTTTCAACCCAGAGGTACCGATGAATCACATTTTGTACCGAATTATTCATCCTTACAGGGGTATGATCTTGCTTTTAACAATAAGGTTAATCCGGAAGTAAAAAAACTGGCTATAAAACGGTTATTACTATTTACACCAGTTAAAAATGATCCAATCCTTTCTGCTCTCTATAGAGCAGAAATTACTAACGATCCATTGACAAAACAGAAAGCATCCTTAGTTCGCCCTTTTGCATTTGCTTATCGAAATTTATTAGAAAAGAAGGATCTTTTTTACACCTTTGCCGGCGGTGTGCCGCGCAGCCGTGAGATTAGCCCCCTTGTTAAGCATCAATCATGGGATCAATTAGCTAAACAGGCTGATCAAGTCGGCGCAAAAAGTGCTACAAACAATCAGTTTTATGTAATAAATTCACAGTACAATAAATTCAAGAAAGATCTGCCTTCCTTAAGAAATTATCGACCTCATGCCACATATAAAAATTCCCCTGAATATCAAGATTTTCAACTGGTACTTGATGTTCTTAAACAAGCCGGAGCAAAACCATTATTCATTTCAGTTCCGGTAAATGGGAAATTTTATGATTATACTGGCTTTCCAAGATCAGGCAGAATGGTTTATTATCAAAAAATTAAAAACCAAATTGAAGCAGAAGGCTTTCAGGTTGCCGATTTCTCCAATCATGAATATGATCCATATTTTATGAAGGATACAATTCATATCGGATGGAAAGGCTGGGTATACACTGATAAAGCCATTGAAGATTTTTTGAAGGAAAGCAAAAACAAAAACAAAGATGAAGTCGTTCGGGCTAAATAACCCGAACGATTTTTGTTTTATAAACTGTTAGTTACTCTCTGTTTTCATCATTCTATATTACTTACCTTAAATTTTCCTTAATTTTTTCTTAAATGGCAATTTAGGGGTACTTGTTTCTCTTTTTTGCGAATTTGTTAACATATAGGCAAGAGAATGCATAGAAGAAACGTAATAGATGGTATATAATCAATAGGGTAACTTAACCGAATAATATTCGTTGTTAAAGAGGTGTACATCTTGTCTGAAAAAGAACTTAATTTGATTGAGCACATGGATGAACTAAGAAAGAGACTTATCATTACCGCAGTCGCTTTCATTGTCTTTCTTGCAGTTGGCCTTATTTATGTAAAAGAAATATATAACTATTTTATGGGCGGTCTGGGTTATAAATTAATGGTTTTAGGGCCGAGTGATATCATCTGGATTTATTTTCATATTGCTACTATTTTTGCGGCAGCCGGGACGATTCCGGTGGCAGCATGGCAATTATGGATATTTGTGAAACCTGCTTTAAAACCAATGGAAAGAAAAATAACCCTAGCATATATCCCAGCGTTGTTTTTCCTTTTTATCGGTGGTTTGGCGTTCGGTTATTTTTTCATTTTTCCAAACATCATGCGGTTTCTTGTGAATTTAGGTAAGGATTTAATGACCACTTCGTTTACCGCAGATAAATATTTCAGTTTTTTAATTAACATGACCTTGCCTTTTGGCTTTGCTTTTGAATTACCGCTTGTGATGATGTTTTTAACCACTTTAGGAATTGTTAATCCATTTAAAATTGTGAAGCTTAGAAAATATGCCTATTTGCTTCTGGTGATAATTGCTTCCATGATCTCACCGCCTGAATTAATGTCACATATTTCAGTAGCTATACCGCTGATTCTAATTTTTGAAATTAGTGTCTTATTGTCAAAAATCGTTTATAAAAAGAAACAAAGAAACGATCAGCTTTTATATGCAGAAGAAGAAAATGCAAATTAAAATTAAAAGGAACTCATTCAAGAGTTCCTTTTAATTTTAATAGTCTTATTATCAGAATGAAATGATAGAACGGTTACTATTCCATCCTTCTACCTGGATTTGCATGAAAGGCATTTCCGAAAAAACTAGAACAATTTTAGAGAAAAAGTTATAATAGATGTGCCATGAAATTATCACTCATCGCTAGGAGATGAAATTATGTTTTCAAATATTGGATTTCCAGGTTTAATATTAATTCTCATTGTTGCCTTAGTAATCTTTGGTCCTAATAAACTCCCTGAAATTGGTCGTGCATTCGGCAAATCACTTCGTGAATTTAAGAAAGCTACTGAAGGAATAGCAGATGATATAAAGCAAGAAATTAAGGAAGATATCAGCGAGGCAAAACAAGAAAAGATCGACTTAAAAAAATAGTTCTCCGATCAAAAGGAAATGCAAGATGCCTCATTCATCTTGCATTTTTTTTATTATTGTTTTATCTTTTTAATCCAAACTTCCAAAGGAGCCAAAAAATTCGTAATGGATGTGTTCTTCCGAAATTCCCCATTGCTTTAACGCTTTATTAATCACCTTCATGAACGGTTCCGGTCCACAAAAATAGAAATCAGCACCTTTTGTTGGTAAAATCTCTTTAAGCCACTCCAGGTTAATAAATCCATCCTTATCGTAGCTTTTCATTTCTATATCCTCTGCCGACGGCTTTTCATAAACTACCAAGGATTTAACAGTTTTATGATCTTCAGCAAGGTTATTTACATGCTTTTTAAAGGCATGGAGTTTACTATTGACCGCCGCATGTATATAGTATACCTTTCGGTCGGGTCTTTCCTGCACCGTTGTGTTAAGCATGCACATCATTGGCGTAAGCCCAACCCCTCCACTAATTAAAACTAATGGAAGATCAGAGTCCATATCCAAATAAAAATCGCCTGCAGGTGCAGTTATTTGAATCATATCTCCTTCATTTATATTAGCGTGTAAAAAGGAAGAAACTACTCCTGCCGGAATTTCTCCTTCCTTTTCTTCTTCTCGTTTAACACTAATACGATAGTAGTCCAATCCTGGGCGATCCGATAAACTATATTGCCGTAAATGGGTAAACTTTTCACTGCCAATGTCCATTTTAATCGTAATATATTGCCCCGGAATAAAATCTGCAATTTGCTTCCCATCTTTGGGTTTTAAATAAAAGGAAGTAATAACCTCACTTTCTTTCACTTTTTTATCAACGACAAAATCCCGAAAACCTGCCCAGCCCCCCGGCTTGGCTTCGGTCGTTTTATACATACGGTCTTCCATTCTTATAAATACATCGGATATCACGCCATAGGCGTCCGCCCAGGCATCAATAATTTCATTTGTTGCCGCATCACCCAATACTTCTTTAATAGCAGCTAACAAATTTTCTCCAACAATCGGGTAATGCTCAGGCTTTATTTGCAGACTTCGGTGCTTTTCACCGATTCTCTCTAATACAGGCATTATTTGGCTGAAATCTTCAATATTCGCTGCAGCACCATAGACGGCATCAGCTAATGCTTTAGGTTGATGGCCGGTTATTTGATGAGTCTGATTAAAGATATTTAAAAGTTCAGGATGCTGTTTAAACATTCGCTTATAGAAATGTTTCGTGATAGCTTCACCGTGCTCTTTCACAATTGGTAACGTGGCTTTAATAATTTCCAATTTTTGTGGATCCAGTGCTTTTACTGTTTCCAGAACTTCTTGCCATGTTTGTTGTTCACTTACTTTCGTAACTGTCATTTTTAAAATTTCCTCCTCTTCTCTTACAAATAAAGTATGTCCTCCACAAGAAAGGACTAATGGAGGTAATTTCTGTTATCCATTCCATTTTTAAATTCCAATTGAAATAGGCATTTGAATAAAAAAAACGCCAACCCTTTTTAGAATTGGCGATTTTACTTTACTTTTTCATCATGTCAGTCATCATTTGGTTATGCTGTTTGTAATGAGCTAAGAGTAAATTTAAATTTTCCGCTGCTTTCTTTTTATCCCCTGAATCAACAGCTGTTTTTAAGTCATGGAAGGTTTTCCAGTGCCCAAAATCTTTATCCCCATGAATCTTTTTAAAAAATTCCTCTTTCGTTAATTTACCGGCATCATACTGCTTCTTAAGCGCCTGCATTTTTGCCAATTTTTGTTTTTTCCATTCCTCATGTTTTTTAGCAAATTCAGGACTATGCCATTTTTCGTGAAGTGCCTTTTTTTCCGCCAATACTTTCGTCCACTCAGCCTTTTTCTCAGGGGTGTACTTATCGACCCATGTAAGTAATTTTTGCTCCCTCTCCGCCATTTTTGCCTGCCAATCGCGGTGCATATCATGTCCATCATGACAGTCACAAGGAGCCTTTTCTGCTTGTCCCTTACTAGGATCCGGCGTGGTTCCGGTTGCAGAAGCAAAGCCCGGGATCGATAGAAATAACCCTAAGGCTAAAATCATCATTTTCATTTTCATTATTCATTTCTCCTTTCAAAATTTACCTAGAATATTTTGTTAAACAAATTGGCACGAATTTAGCATGCCCGGTTTTTCAAAAAAAAATTTACCAATTTGTCAAAAATTTAGTTTTAAAATACTTGAGAAACATAGCAATTTATCGTAAGCTAAATACATAAAATATTTGTAAAATATTTCACAAATATTTTACAGTCAAACTAAACAGAAAACAAGTTAATCCATGGTCGGTAGGAATTCCCCTCCCATAACCGTCTAGGGATTAGAATATCCAACAATGTATTAGCCTTAATTCCCCCTTTTTTTAAGGCGCAAGCCCCCTTCCGTTTTGGAAAGGGGCTTATTTCTGCCTCTTTTTTTACACCCACTCGAGTAATTCCAAGCGGTTTCCAAAGGGATCGTCCACAAAAATACGAGTTGCCCCAGGAAGATTATCATCTTCTTTATAGGTAATATTTTTTTCTATTAGGTGTGATTTTAATTCTTCAATGTTTTCAACAACAAATGCGGGATGCGCTTTTTTAGCAGGAGTAAATGGATCGTCCACTCCGATATGAAGTTGAAAGGTACCAAATTCAAACCACACCCCGCCACGTTTTTTTAATTCCTCCGGCTTTTCAACTTCTGTCAACCCCAGGATTCCATTAAAAAATTCCCTCGCATCTTCCTCACAGCCCTTAGGTGCAGCAAGCTGAATATGATCGATTTTTCTAATTGTAAAAGCCATTAATATCCCCCCATCAATTAAATTTGATTTACAATTCTATTTTATAAAAATTATAATTTTCAATCAAATTTAATTCTTCCTTTCTTTTTTGTACAAAAAACAATCAATGATTTTCACTAATGCCAAATTCGCTAAAATAACAATAAACCTTAATAAACTACAAAATGACGTGTACCAATTCACACGTCATATTTTTAGTATATTTTTTCAACAAGGAAGAGCTATTCCTCAAATTTCAGGAATAGCTCAACATATTATTTACCTATAAACATTTGCGACCAGTAATTTCCACTTTGAGTAAAGCCTACACCAATATTGGTATAGTTAGGACTTAGAATATTTTTTCTATGTCCTTCGCTGTTCATCCAGGCCGTTACTACTTGCTGGGCAGTAGTTTGTCCCATCGCGATATTTTCACCAGCTGATTTATAAGTAACACCAAAGTCTCTCATCATGTCGAATGGTGAGCCATATGTTGGGCTTGTATGAGAGAAATAATGTTTAGCTTGCATATCATTTGATTTGACCTGTGCCACTTTACTTAGAGATGAATCTGCTTTTAAAGCGGGCAGACCATTTTTTCTTCTTTCATTATTCGTTAGTTCAATCACCTGTAAAGCCATCTGACTAATACCTGCTGTTGATGGGGCGGCAGGTGCTGAAGGCTGAGTTGCTTTTGGAACTGCAGGTGTCGTTATTCTTGGTGCAGTCGGATTGACAGGTGCTGCCTGTTGACCTGTTTGTGGAGTAATTGATTGCTGAGGCGTTTTAGCTCCAGACTGTCCAGTTGCAGGCCCAAATGTGTAATACCAGTAATTCCCCTGTTGTACCCGCTTGCTATGAGGATACATGTGACTTGGTGTTGCCGTACTATATGAATTCGGGTCAATCGTTATAAACCCATAATTCATTGGTTGAATTTCAGAAGTTGAAAAATCAAAGTCGTTTGAAACGTTTTTTGTGTTCAATGTACTATTGTTCAATGAACCCAAGTGCCCTGATGTATTGTTTCTGTTGGTCCCAAGGTTGTTACCATACTGATAATTCGTCGTATCGCTGCCATATAGACTCCAATTGTCCCTCGTACCGACGTCCCCTGTGGATACATTCATGTTGTTCAATCGGTTTGTATCACGGTAGGACACGTTATTCAACCGATTCATATCACGATAGGAAACATTTCGATAGTCCGGCGTTCTTAAGTCCCCTGTGGAAACATTTCTTGTACCTGTATAATCAACATTGCTTTTGTTTGTGGCACATGCCGTTAACGAAGCTAACATTAGTGATGCTACAGCAATTTTTGTTTTTTTGAAGCCCATCTTGTCATACCCCCTTCTTGAATTAGAAGATACGTTAATTATCTTCTCCGTTAAAAATGAAAGTATTGATGGGAAATTACGTGAAAGATGGATGGAAAAACTTTTAATACACATCCTTTTTAGTAAAAACAAAAAAGGAAACCACTAAGGCAATAGCCCACCAAACTAAAAGAACCATTAATGAAAACGACAAAGTCATTCCTTGTATTGGCGGAGCATTCCCTCTTATATAATCGGTTAACGTCAAATTTACCATAAAAAAGTATTTTGCTGATTCCCAAGATGAAACCATATTATTTAAAATTGCCCCAGATATTAATGCCGCGAGCATAACACCCATTCCTGCGGCAGTACTTCGAATTAATACTGAAAGCATAAACGATAACGTTCCGACTACAACTGCTACAAACCAAACGAGTCCAAAATCCATTAACAAATACTGCCATAGCTTAAGAAGCTTTACACCCGAAGTGTTTAATCCTGATTCCGTTACATTAAATCCAGTTAGAATCGGTGTTCCCCAACCTTTGTAGCCAAAAACAAGCCCTGAAATTAAGTAGGAAAGAATCCCCGCTATCGCGATAATTAATGATATCGCTAAGCAAAGTGTAAAGTATTTGCTTAAAAGAACTTTCCACCTTTTTACCGGCCTCGTTAAAAGGAGTTTTATCGAGCCCAGGCTATGCTCAGACGATACTAAATCACTTGCAATGACCATAACCATTAATGGGATAAATAAATCAATTGAGTTTTCAAAAAATACTCTTATAAATGTTGGCGCACCGGGTTCTGACGGATTAATATCATGATCAAGGTAATACTGTTCCTGCTGTAAGGTGATTTGCAGCTGCTTTTTCCATTCGTCCTGCATCCGGCTGCTGCTTAGGCGATTTTGCGTATCAATGATTTGCTGCTGTAAAATTGTCCTCCAGTCATTGGTGCCTAATTTTTCTCTTTGGGTTTGTACGGTTTTATACTGGGCATATGTAAATAGTACAACGAGAACGCCAATTATGATGGCAATAACAATAAGCCGTTTTTTTGCAATAAGCTTCATCATTTCATTTTGGACCAGTTTATTCAATCGTGTCACCCCCCGTCAATTCGAGGAACAAATCTTCTAATGCAGGTAATTTGCGGTTCATTTCAATAACAGAAACACCCGCTTCCACCAGCTGTTTATTCCATTCAGCGGTTTTCATTTCATCAAATTCAGTTAGAATTGTACCGTCCTCTTTTTCCTCAATTGCGGTTAACGCACTCAAGATTTCTTTCCCCTTATTAAATGGCTGGAAATGCCAAACCACTCTTTCACGATTGGAAAGTAACTGATGAACAGTATCAATTCGGATGATTGTACCTTTGGAAATAATCGCTACTCGGTCGCAAAGAAGCTGAATTTCACTTAATAAATGGCTTGATACGAGGACACTTAGGCCCTCTTCGACAGCAAGGAAACGAATAAATTGGCGCATCTCACGAATTCCGGCAGGATCCAATCCATTCGTTGGTTCATCGAGGATTAGCACTTTTGGTTTTCCCAGTAAAGCTTGTGCAATCCCGAGACGCTGCCGCATCCCTAGGGAATACGTTTTTACTTTATCATGAATCCTTTCTGTTAATCCGACAAGTTCCGTGACTTCTCGAATCCGTTCCTCGCCAATTCCATCAAGCATGCTGGCGAAATGGAGCAAGTTGTCATAGCCTGATAAATAAGGATACAACTCCGGATTTTCTACAATACATCCAAGATTCTTCATGGCATCCTGAAAATGATCGGAAATATTGTAGCCGCAAATCTGAATCGTACCTGATGTAGGTTTGATTAAGCCAACGAGCATACGGATGGTGGTGGTTTTCCCTGCACCATTTGGTCCGAGGAAGCCGAATACCTCGCCTTCTTTTAATTCAAAGCTTAAACCTTTAATAATTTCTCGTTTCCCAATAATCTTTTTAAGATTTTGAACAGATAAAGTTATTCTTTCCATTAATTCTTCTCCTTACCAGGTGAGCAACGAGGCAACTCGTTCAGCAATTAAACGATACCCTTTTGTATTTGGATGAAATTTATCTGAATACAAATAATCGTTTACCTTTAATTCAAATAAATCGAACGTTGGAACAAACACAATTTTCGGGAATTCTGCACTTATTTCCGCACTATCATAATTCCAGTGGCGGATCAGCTTGGAAATATCCTTTCCCTGATTTAAATCAATAAAAGGGTTATATAAGCCAATGAAAAAAACAGTTGCATTGCTATTAACCTGCCGAATTTGTTGAAAGACGAATTTTAAGTTATCCAAGTATTTCTTCTCGATGACCGGAATGTCTCCTGCTTGAAAATCTTCTAATCCTTGTCCGCCACGAAACAAATCGTTTCCGCCAATTGTCACCAACACCATGTCAGCTTTTTGAATTTGCCGCTGCACTTCGCTTTGGCGCACCTGCTGACGTAATTGGGCTGAGCGTTGTCCGTTAATACCAAGATTCGTAAGCTGAATCTGACGCTTTGTTTTTGTTTTGATTTCATCAATCAAATCACCTACATACCCTTTTCCGGTCTCATCTCCCGTTCCCCTAGTCAAAGAATCACCTAATGCAACAATCGTTAATCCTTTTTTAGATTCTACCTTTGATGTAACAGTCGTTTTTTGCGGTATTTTTTCTGGTTTGCCTGCATAATATTCTTTCACAGTCCAGCCGAGACCTATTAACCAGAGAAGACAAAATAGAACTCCTGTGACAGTAATAAAGCGTATGATATCCTTATTCAAAAATCTCATCCTTTCTGGCTTACTCTCTTTCAATTTAATCACAATAACATATAGATTCAAACTTTCCCTTCTTATAAAATAAGGTGGACAAAGCAAGGTTCGATAATTCTTAACATTTATTTATAAGATTCTCTTTTAGAAAAATTAAGAGGCTAGCTCAATTTTTGAACTAACCTTTTACGTTCTATTTATTCAGTCCTAACACGGGATTTCCTTTTAGGAGCATCCATATTCGTTAGCACTCGGAATATTTCCAGTAATAAAGTGGTTAGACCTAACCAAACCCCGCCAAACACATATCCTGCTGCCACTTGGCTCGGATCCTGGATATGGAAGTAAATCCGGCTTATACCTAGAAACAAGAGAATAATCACCCAACTAAAAATTAGCAATGTATGTACTCGGATGTATTTGCTATGACGCACCAAAATAAAAAAGAAAAATCCATAAATGACAAACGCCATTAACGATTGTTCGCTTGGAAAGCTATATGGAAAACGTTCTAATAATGAAGGTTCATTCGGTGATAGTCTATGAAAAATATTCCGTAGCAATTCCTCATAAAATTCTCCACCTCCAACCGCGAGAAATAGAAACGATAATTCAAGAAACTTATCCTTCCCTTTCCATATAATCCAAATGAGTGTGTAAAAAATAATCCCAAGAAGAAATGTTGCAGTCCCGAGGTTTAAAAAAGCATGCATCAATAAATCGGTCCGACCTTTAAATACAACTGAGACCAATAAATTGGTTACCTCATCAAAGTCCTGAATTTCATGCGTAAGGTAGTCTTGTATGAATCCAATCATCAGAATAATAAAACCCAACGTTATAAGTGAAAGTGTTGCCAGGAAGATTTCAGCCCTTCCGCGGGATCGAAAAATTTCAAATGTTTTTTTACCGAATTTTGTTCCTAATTGAATGATTTTATACTTGAATTTTTTAATCAGAAAAACAACAATCAGGACAATTGTAAGGATAATACTTCCAACAACTAAATATTTTTTTATTAATTCTTGAAAAATATTCCATCGGGGTCCAAGCATTTTTCCTAATATGATAAAGGTAGAAACCCAAATGACCGACCCGATACTAGAGTAAAGAGAAAAGATTTTAAATGGCAATCGGGTAACCCCGGAAAAATAACCTGTAATATGCCTGACGCCCGGTATGAAAAATGCCACAATCAAAAGCTTGTTTCCATATTTTTTAAACCACAGTGTGGTAGAATTCAGTCGTTCCGGTCCTAAATGAAAACGCGCCCCATATTTTTCAAAAAAGGGCATTCCTAGCCTAAATCCTATTCCATAAGCGAATATCATGCCAAGTGTACATCCTGCTGCAGAAGAAAGAATACTGCCAATCCAGCTTATGTGACCTTGAAATGACATTAAACCGGCATATCCCAATAAAGCTTCTACGGGAATTGGAAGTGCCATGATCCCTAAAGTTAATGAAAGAAATAAGACTAGATAACCGTAATCATTCATGAAAGCTGTTAAATAATGCAATTCGTTTCACCTCTCTCCACGATGCACGATTCGTCTGATTGTTTAAGGTTTAACCCTTGATGTAATTTGTATTTATAGGGTATATTGTCATAGTGATATTTATCCGTTTATCTTAACGATAGTAATTCTTTTAATTTTATTCAAAATTAATTTTCCAACACAGAGTAGAAAAAAACCGATTTCCAGTGTAGAAATCAGTTTTTGGAACTACATTATTTTTCTTGGCTACAGTTTTTTATTCACTGATAAATTTCCTTCCTTCATGATTCCAGATTGTAATAACGCGAATAGTGTTTTAAGTTGGTTTGTCCATTAATGTCTTAGAAATGTGTGGACATCAACTCTAAATAGTATCGTTTATTAGTGTAATTGTGGTATCGTCATATTTTATTAAAATATATTTTCTTGCAAAGCTACTTCTCTTTAAGAAGTATACTCACCGTTTATTTTCACATAGTCATATGTTAAATCACACCCCCATACTGTTGCATGAGCATTCCCTAAACCAAGAGAGACATTAATATTTATATCTTTGAGTCCTAAGTAGCTTCTAAGTTTTAGTAAATCTAATGTTTCATGTTGTTGTCCATCTTTAAAAACGATTAAGTTATTAAAAGCAATACTTATTTTTGCCGGGTCAATACTTGGGTCTTCTGTTTTTCCAATTGCCATGGCTATTCTTCCCCAGTTCGGGTCAGTGCCAAAAATAGCTGTTTTCACTAAAGGCGAATTAACAATTGATTTTGCTACTTTTTTTGCCTGAAGAAAATCGCTTGCTTCATTTACATTAACCTCTATTAGCTTGGTTGCTCCTTCGCCGTCACGTGCAATCTCTTTAGCTAACTCTATTGCCATAGATTTTAAACTTTGTTCAAATTGTTGTAAATCAACAGTACCCGCAAGACCATTTGCCATAATGGCGACAGTGTCACTTGTGCTAGTATCTGTATCAACGCTTATCATGTTGAAAGAAAGATCAACTGCTCCTTTCAGAATTTTATATATAGAGTCTTGAGGTATATGAGCGTCCGTTACAAAATAACAAAGCATTGTAGCCATATTAGGTTCAATCATGCCGGATCCTTTAGCGATACCAAGAAGTGTTGCATCACCTATCTTGCACGATTGTATTTTACACTTTGTATCGGTGGTTAAAATCGCTTTGGCTGCTGTGTGAAATCCACCATCCACCATCTCATCTTTTAGATTTGCAATTCCATATAATATTTTTTCCATTGGAAGTTGATAACCAATCACACCTGTGGATGATGGCAAAATATCAGTTGCACTGATATTCAACTCCTTGCTTAATACTTCAATTATTTTTTTAGCATTCTTTAACCCCTGTTCTCCTGTTGCTACATTCGAGTTCCCGCTATTGATAACAAACGCTTGTAATATATTATTTTCTATGTTTTGTTTCCCGATTTGCACTGGTGCAGAGCAAAACCTATTCTTAGTAAACACTGCTGCCGCTGTTGCAGGTATTATTGATTGTATTACAGTAAAATCCAAATCAACTTCTTTAATACCTATATTTTTAGAAGTAGTTTTAAAACCTTTTGGTTCGTAAATTTCCATTTTACTCAGCTCCCCGTGCAAGGAGAAATGCGCTATCTACCCCTACGGAAAATGCCACTAGGACCATTCCCATTTCTTTCAACACATTTCCAAGCACCTTATTTTTTTGCCTCATTTGTTGTTCCATTTCCCTCAACTCCCTTTTAAAAAAATCGAACCATTCAGACTTTCTCTATGAAAAGCTGTGCAACTGTCGTTCCATTCCTTACGTCCTTAATGCGCAACCCGTCTGTTTAACGTTTGCAGGTTGATGGCATACGGCTGTGTAATGACACCCTTTTCGGTGATAATTCCCGACAGGTAACCGTTTGGTGTAATATCAAAAGACGGATATAACGCCTCCACTCCCATCGGTGCAAGGCGTTGTGCATTCAGAGAGGTCACTTCTTGAGCGTCCCGGAATTCCACTTCAATACCGGCCCCGCCCTGAATGGAAAAGTCGATCGTATGACTGGAGGTTGCTGTATAAAATGGGATATTATGCTCTTTAGCCGCGAGGGCGTGCATATATGTTCCGATTTTATTGGCCAAATCTCCATTTGCGGCCACCCTGTCGGAACCGACGACAACCTTTTGCACCATTCCTTTGCTCATGCAATAACCCGACATATTATCGGTAATTAATGTAACCGGTATTCCGAACTTTTGAAGCTCATAAGCGGTTATTCTCGCACCCTGTAAATAGGGCCTTGTTTCACAAGCAATCACTCGAATGTTTTTCCCTTGCTCATAAGCCTTGCGAATCACCGACAGCGCTCTTCCTCCATAACCGGAACCCGCCAATGCCCCGGAATGGCAATGGGTGAGCACCGTTTCACCATCATCAATCAAATTGGCACCATAGCTTCCAAGGGAATGCTCGAATTGCAGTTGCCGCTCTAAAATCTCGATTAGCTTCGCTTCCATTCTGTCAATCGGCATCTTTTCGACGCCATTTACACCACTCAACATTTCGTCAATCGTTTTCATCAAATTTACTGCTGTCGGGCGAGTGCTTTTGAGCAATCTTGCCGCCCGTTGCATTTCTTCCCGCGTTCCACCGGAATTTAGGGCCGCCAGATACAGGCCCCACGCTCCTGCTATCCCGATCGCCCCCGACCCTCTAATGGTCATATTCCTAATCGCTTCGGCCAGATTCTCCACTTTCTTAATCGTGAGAATCTCTTCTTTGTGCGGCAGTTCTTTCTGATTGATCAGTTTTAGGGCTCCCTTTTCAAACCAAATTGGAAGTAAAAGCTGCTGATCTTTTAAATTCTGAACAAATTGTTCGAGCTTACTCATTGTATGGCCTCCCTTTTATTCATCTGAGATAGGGCTCTTTGAATTTGCATTTTTATAAAAGCCTGCTTCGCTGTATCCTCCACAAGTGTGGCAATGTTATACGCAGCTTCGAGTGAAGGACCCACGGCGCATATCCCATGATCTTTCATTAAGGCCGCTTTAATATTGGGGTACTTTTCAAACACTTCCGTTACATAATAAGCTAACTCTTGGGATCCTGAAGGAGCTGCTTCCGTAACCGGAACGTGACCAAGAATTTTTTGAGCCGTTACAGTGGGAAGCGGGAGCTCGATCCCTAAACAGGCATAGCCGATCGCATAATTTGGATGACAGTGAACCACCGCCTGTACATCAGGCCGTGTCCTGTAAATTCCTAAATGGAAGCGGTACTCTTTAGAAGGAGTTCCATATCCTTCTAATATGTCTCCTTCCCTTGATAAAAGCAATGCGTCCTCTTTCGTGACTTCTCCAAGGCTGATTCCCGACCTTTTTATGAGAATCGCATCTCGGCCTGGAACTCGAACACTGATATTTCCGCCTGTTGCTTGTGTCAATCCCCGTTTGTATACTTTATGAGAAATATGAACCAATTCTTTTTTCAAAAGCTCCTCATTCACACACCATTCCCCCTATGTTAAATGATAGTCTAATAGAATCGTTTCAAAGTGCGGTCGAAGCCGTTCTGCCCGCTTTAATGGTTCCTGCCATTTTTCCAGCAAACCTTCCCGTCTTTTTCTCACCTCAAGAAAGACTTTTTCTTCATCGATCGTTACCGTTGTCCCCTGTCTCAACGTCCACTGGCCATTCACGAGTACCGAATCGACTGACGACCCATTTTCCTGATGAACCAATTGAGACATTGGGTCGTTTAATGGGGCCCAAAACGTATTTTTCGTCTTCAACAACACGAAGTCTGCTTTTTGGCCTGAAGCGATCCTGCCCAATTCGCGCTCCATCCCTAACACTTTTGCACCTGATGTTGTTGCCATGTTAAACACCGCTTCCGGCGTCATCCAATTGGAATAGTTGCTTTCTTGAGGACGATGTATCATCGCCGTCAGGCGCATGGCTTCAAATAAATTGTGAATCGTTCCACAGTTAGAGCCATCCGTTCCAAGCGCCACATTCGCCCCCTTTTTCCAAAAGGATGGAATGGGTGCAATGCCGCTTCCGAGCAGCAAATTGCTCGCCGGGTTATGAACGATCGATACGTTTCGATCTACTAATAGTTGGATTTCTTCATCATCCAGCCAGACGGCATGGACGCATGATATTTTTTCATTCAATAAACCTAAACGGTCGAGATGACGGACAAGGCCGCCTGGAAAGTTCTTCTGGCATTGTTGATATTGTGCTTTTGTTTCAAGCAGGTGCGTATGAATCCGCAAATTTCCCTTTTCACTGAGTTCTTTGCATAATTGAAGTATGTGTTCTGAACATCGCTGCGGGGCATTCGGGCCAAGTTGGATAGAGATTCGCCCGTCTTTTTGATGCCAGATTGAGATAATCGATTGATAAAAGGATTTCATTTCTTCGATTGAAGTAGCAGTTTTTTTTGGCCTTTGTTTCTGAATGGATGGTGGAAAAGCGATTTGAAAAAATTGTTCGTCTGGCACATCATGCAGCATCGGGGCAAAGGCCACTCTCATTCCGGCTTGGTCATAGGCTTTTAGCGCCGCCTCAGATGTCCAAATATGCGGAAAGTGGTCTACGCAGCTTGTCACACCTGCTTTCATCATCTCGATACAGCCTAGAAGGACAGCATAATAAATATCCTCGTCTTCAAGAGCATAACCATATGCCATGGTATATAGCGCCCAAATCTCAAGCGGTAGATTGTTGACCGTACCCTTTAGTAAATTCGTATAGGAATGGTAGTGACTATTAACCATTCCTGGAATTAAAACCATGTTTTCAGCGTCGATGATTTCATCTGCATGGGATTCAAGATCCTTTAGAAGATTCTCTTGGTGATAAAACACATCCGTGATGGTCTGCCCTTCTACAAGTACAGTACCCTTCTTATTTCCAACAGAAGGCACATTCGAAACAATGAGAGGGTTTTTAATGAGTGTTTTCTTAGCAATCATGTCCTTGCCAGTACAGCCCGTTCATAAGCCTCATGGCACAAGCAGGTTTTCCTTTCATCGGCTAGCTTAATCGCTTCCAGCATAAGAGTTCTCACCGTTTCCCGTTTGCGTTCCCCTACTTCTTTATGTGCTTTTAAGGAAGGTTTGTGGTCAGTTACGCCTGGAGCCATGTTTGTCGCAAGTGTGACCACGGAATAGCACATCCCTAGCTCTCGTGCAAGCGCCGCTTCTGTTGCATTTGTCATCCCGACAACATCCATTCCCCATTTTGAAAACAGTTGTACTTCCGCTTTTGTTTCATAACGTGGACCTTCCACACATACTAATGTTGTTTTTTCTCTGAGCGGTTCATTGATTTCCGTAGCCGCCTGCACAAAAACTTCTTGTAATTCCGGACAAAACGGTTCTGTGATGTCAACGGAATATTTTCCATATGTTTTCACCCGGGTAGTCAGATCGACAAATTGATCGAGCAATGAAAGGCTGCCGACTTCAATTTCAGGATTAATAGCGCCAACCGCCGACACTGACATGATTCGTGTAACCTCTAACTCTTTTAATGCCATTATATTGGCACGATAGTTGACAAACGGCGCGAGCGTGTCATGATGCTTTCCATGCCTTGGAAGAAAATACACTTCCTTACCTTCGGATACTGCATGAAGGACAGTGACATCGCCATATTCCGTATGAACTGTTTTTTCAACCATTTGTTCAAACAGCTGATAGAATCCCGTTCCACCAATAATTCCTATTTTCATATTTCCACCCCAAATAATCAGTTATTTTTTTAGAAACATATAGTCGTTATACGACTTGGCACATTGACAGCTCTTTTGTTTTGGAAGGAGAGAAAGAGCTTTTTCTACAAGCGCTTTCACTTTCTCTTTGTTTTCTGCTGCTACCTTTTTATGGGTCGCCAAGTCAGGAGGTATAGAAGCAAATCCTGTCGCCAAATCTGTGGAAAGCGTGACGACCGAAAAACAGATTCCAAGCTCTCTTGCAAGGGCCGCTTCCGTTGCGTTCGTCATGCCTACGATATCCATTCCCCATGAAGAAAACAGCTGCAGCTCATTGCGCGTTTCATAGATTGGTCCATCCACACAGATAAGTGTTGTATTTTCATATAGTTTCTGGCCATTTTCTTGTGCTGCCGATCTCACTGCCTGTTGAAGATCCGGGCAAAATGGAAGGGTCATATCAGCTGAAAATTTTCCGTATGTATTCTCCCTTCTTCGTGTGAAATCCACTAACTGATCAGGCAATGTTAATCCGCTAATCGGAATGTCCGGATTGACTGAACCAACGGCGGATACGGCGATGATTTGATCAACCCCGGCTTTTTTCAGGGCCATCAAATTCGCTTTATAATTCACATAAGGGGCCAGCACCCCATGTACGGTTCCATGCCTTGGCAAAAAATAAACTTTCTTTCCCTCATACTCCCCCTTTAGGAGGGGAACTTGCCCGTATTCCGTTTCGATACATTGCTCGGTAAGCAGGTGAAACAGATCATACAATCCTGTTCCGCCTATCAATCCGATCTTCAAAGGCGTTTCCCCCTTTATCCGAATATTGTTTCAAGTTCAGGACGTAAAAAGTCAAAGTCACATCCTTCATCCGCCTGCAGCACATGCTGACGGAACAACCAGCCATAGCCGCGTTGGTAATCGGAAAACTGGGGCGGATTCCACTCTTTTCTCCTCTTTTCCATCTCAGCTTCTGAAATCAGCAGCTCCAGCGAACGTTTTTCAACATCCAGCTCAATCCAATCACCGTCTTTAATTAAGGCGATTGCCCCGCCGACTGCAGCTTCCGGAGAAGCGTGAAGAACCACGGTCCCAAATGCGGTCCCGCTCATTCGGCAATCCGATAAACGGACCATATCGCGAACCCCTTGCTTCAAAAGCTTATTCGGAATGGGAATCATCCCGGCTTCCGGCATCCCCGGCGCTCCGATCGGACCCGCATTTTGCAGAACAAGGACATTGTCCCGATTGACCTCAAGATTCGGGTCGTTCACCCGCTTCTCCATATCTGAAATAGACGTGAACACAACCGCTTTCCCGCGGTGTTTAAGCAAGGTTTTGTCAATGGCTGCTTTCGGTTTCATAATCGCGCCATTCGGAGCCAGGTTGCCGCGTAAAACCGCGATGCCTCCTTCTGGATGCAACGGTTCTTCAATTGGCCTAATAATATCTCGATACACCTCGTCCACTTCAATCCTGCTCAAATTCTCGCCAATCGTTTTGCCATTAACCGTTCGCTCTCCAAGGTTCAGTAGCGGGGACAGTTCTTTTAGAACGGCAGGGATGCCGCCTGCATGGTATAAGTCTTCCATTTGATATTGGCCTGCAGGTCTTATATTGGCAATGAACGGGGTGGTTCTGCTGAGTCTCTCAAAGTCTTCTAACGTAAGCTTGATTCCCAACCTTCTGGCGATGGCAATCAGATGGATCACAGCATTCGTCGATCCCCCTACAGCCATCAAGGTGCGAACTGCATTTTCAAAAGCTCCCCTTGTCATGATGTCCGAGGGACGAATATTGTTTTCCACCATTTGCACAATGGCTTTTCCGGTTTCCCTTGCCAGACACATCCGTTCATTCACGGTCGCAGGTGCTGCGCAAGCGCCCGGAAGCATCATTCCTAACGCCTCTGCGCAAGCGGCAATTGTGCTTGCAGAGCCCATTACCATACAATGACCGGCAGTCGGTGCCAATTGCGCATTAATGTTTTTAATTTCTTCCTCGCTCACGGTTCCAGCCTTATACTCTTGCCAAAAAAAGCGGCAGTCAGAGCACGCTCCCAGCGTTTGTCCTTTATATTTGCCGTTGTTCATCGGCCCGCCCGTGAAAGCAATAGCCGGCTTGTTCGCGCTTGCTGCTCCCATCAGCTGGGCAGGCAGCACTTTGTCGCAGCCCCCGATTAATACCACACCATCAATCGGCTGGGCAGTAATCATTTCCTCCGTATCCATCGCTGCCAAATTGCGGTATAGCATGGTGGTAGGGCTTGTAAACATCTCTCCAAGAGAAATAGTCGGAAACTCAAGCGGTGTTCCACCCGCCATAATAACCCCTTGTTTAATAGCCTCCACAATCGGTTTTAAGTGGCTGTGGCAACGGTTCACTTCGCTATAAGTATTACAAATTCCAATGACCGGCTTTTCAAAATCGGCTTCTTCATGGCCAAGATGACGCTGAAATGCCATGCGGAGAAATTGGCTGAAACCGGCATCCCCGTAGGAAGTTTGTGTTTTTTTCATCTTCTTCCCCCTCTCAATGAACTTTTGTGTCGAGATTAAGCGCACCATCATTCGTGAATGGTATATCAAAAGGTGCTGACTGAATGTCAGCCTTGTCCTTGACCTCGTCCACCATGTTTTCCGATACATACAAATGTTCAAGCTCAAGTGTATTTTCGATCACCGCAACCCGTAAAGATGCCGGGTTGTCGATCCCAAGACTTTGGACTGCCGCTGCAATCGCTTCCTGATCACTTGGCAAGACAAGCGGAATCATTCCTCTTTGGACGTACGTACTCGTCAGACAATTCAAGTATGTTTTTTGCTTATCCAGTTTTTGATATAGTCTTTCTGTTGTTAGATCGGCCAGTCCAATACCTGTCGCATTTCCGTGTGAAGCTTCATCAAGATCAAGCACAACAATTCTTTTATAAGAAGGTTTCTCTGGCTCTGGTGACCCGAATATTTTGTTACGGCCGATTACGTTTGTGTCCATACCCGTGCCGCTGTAATTTTTGCCCATTGTTTTAATGACGAGGAGATCAAGTTCTTCAATAGGAATTCTTGGAAAATACGACTTTGCTATTTCTAATAGCTTTTGCTCTTGCTCAATGACCTCATCAGGAAGAATAACCTCCAGATTGGCCGCTTCATCAAAGCTGTTTTCCACAATCCCGATTCCTGCAATCACTTTCCCGGTTTTAAGAAAGTCTCCACCCACTTCACGAATCGTTTTAGACATGTTGGAAGGCCCTTGACGATGCAGCTGGTTTGCGCCTTTCACCTTTCCCAAACCAACTGTTATCATTTTTAACAAGCCACTTTCATTCGGTCCGCGAAATGCCGTATGCAGTTTAATGCGATTCATAACGATAATCCCATCTGCTTCCCAGGCATATTTGTCACAATACAGCGTAAAGCCGTTTTTTGTTTTACCGACTTCAAGAACTTCAGAAGAAGTAACGATTGGACAGCCGACCGTTTCCTCAGTAAAACCAAGACTGTGTAATACATCCAGCTGCCCTTCCGGCGTACCCCCTCCATGGCTTCCCATTGCGCCAATGATAAAGGGAGAACATTCCATTTCTTTTAAGTGATCAACGACCGTTTTCACGATTAAAACCCGGTCGCTGATTCCTCTACTTCCAACGGTTATGGCGATCGATTTCCCCTTAGGAATGGGAGGTAAATTCCGTTTTAGCTCTTCCTTTAAATGAAGTTCAATATTTTCTAATTTGGTTTGCGGAAATCGTTGCTTCACATGGACCAGTTTCGGTAAATTCATATCATCGGCCTCATTTGTTCCTTATAATTCTTTAATGGCAAGGGAAACATATTTCATCTCAATGAATTCCTGAATGCCCTCATGTCCGCCTTCACGGCCGAGACCTGACTCTTTCATACCGCCAAACGGAGCTTCCGCAGTTCCAGGGAACACATCATTGATGCCGATAATGCCATACTCTAGCTTTTCCATTATGTTAATGGCCTTCGATAGGTCATTGGTAAATAAAAATGCTGCTAGCCCGTAATCCGTATCATTTGCTGCTTTAATGGCTTCATCAATACTTGTAAACGGCACAATCGGTACAACAGGTCCAAACGTTTCTTCTTTCATAATTTTCATATCATTTGATACATTTGTAAGAATGGTAGGTTCATAGTAATATCCGCCCGGGCCATTCCATTCCTTTCCTCCTGCTGTAACAACGGCTCCTTTCGAAACGGAGTCCTCTACTTGTCTTTTCACTTTCTCCAGTCCGCCTTTATCAATAAGCGGACCAATCGTTACCCCTTCCTCTAACCCATTGCCCAAGTGTAACTGTCTCACTTTTTCCTGCAGTTTTTGTGTAAATGTGTCCTTTACATTCTCGTGAACGAAAATCCTGTTTGTACAAATACATGTCTGACCGCAATTTCGATACTTGCTTGCGGCAGCCTGTTCTGCTGCAAGATCCAGATCTGCATCGTCCAATACTAGCAACGGGGCATGGCCGCCTAATTCCAACGACAATTTTTTAACGTTTTGCGCGCTTCCTTTCATTAGAAGCTTGCCGACTTCCGTCGATCCTGTAAAGGTAATCGAGCGAACATCAGAGCTTTCCATCAACACCTTGCCGATTTGGACCGGATCTCCCGTCACAAGGTTAATGACGCCTTTTGGCAAACCCACTTCTTCGAATACTCTGACAATTTTAATCGCACTAAGCGGTGTCTGTTCCGCCGGCTTCAGGACAACCGTGCATCCCGCGGCAATCGCTGGCGCGACCTTTCGTGTAACCATCGCGGAAGGAAAATTCCATGGTGTGATGGCCGCCACTACTCCAATCGGTTTTGGGACAACCCATAAACGCTTGCCTTTTTTGGCAGCAGGAATCATCTCGCCATACACTCGATTGGCCTCTTCGGCATACCACAGTAGGAAACTGGCCGCAAATTCGATTTCACCACGCGCTTCTTGAAGTGGCTTTCCTTGCTCCATTGTCAATAATCTTGCCAGCTCTTCTTTTCGTTCGATCATTTTGTGATACGCTTTATATAAAAAACTGGAACGTTCTCTTGCCGTTACATTCGCCCATGCCTCAAAAGCAGCCTGTGCTGATTGAACAGCCAGTTCCGCTTCTTCCTTTGAACAGCTGGGGACCTCTGCAATTTTTTCACGTGTCGCCGGATTGAATACTTCAATAACCTCGCCTGTGGCAGCGCTTAGCCATTCTCCGTTAATGTACATGCCATGTTTGGTACCCACTAACATCTAAATCACTCCTATTATTATTTTGCGGTAATTTTCCCTGCTTTCGTAAGAGACGGGAACCAATATTTTTTCCCCTGAGCCTTCTTAATTTCGTCCCATTCCGCCAGGATTTGAGTAGCTAAATTCGCAACATGTACGCTTTTTTCGATGCCCCCATAAGTAAACTCATCTGTGATCCGGTTTGCGACAACCGTACATACAGAACCAGTCCGAAGCCCGTAAAGTCCTCCCAAGGTAAAGACAGTTGCTGCTTCCATTTCGAAATTCAACACATTCGCTTTCCTTAAATCTTCTACTTTATTAGCAAAAAAAGATTGATCATACCCTTTAAATCCTTTTCTCCCTTGCCCGCAGTACCAGGAAGCAGATGAGCAGGATACTCCTATGTGGTAAGTATATTGAAGCTGTTCGGCAGCCTCTACAAGTGCCGCTGTCACTTCATAATGAGCACTGGCCGGATAGCGTTCATCCACATAAAATGGGCTTGTTCCATCATGGCGCACAGCACCCGAAGAAATAATTAAATCTCCCGGCTGGATATAGTCTTGAATCGCTGCCGTTGTGCCGACCCGGATAAAGGTTTCCCCGCCGAGCTCCGCAAGTTCTTCAAATGCGCTGGCAGTAGAACCACCCCCGGCACCCGTTGAACAAGCGGTAATATCTATTTCGCCGATTTTTCCGGAAAATGTACGATGCTCACGATAATTCGCCACTTTTCTGCACTCATCCCACTCTTCGCCAATCATATCCACACGTTCCGGATCACCAGGGAGCAGCACAAATTTTGCAATATCACCTTCCTTGCAGCGGATATGATACTGAAGTCCCTTATCCATTACCGGTTTTGATGCGTTCGATTTCCACTCTGTCATTTAGAGATCACCTCATTAGAATTTTTTACTTTAAGCCCATCCTCTTTTGAAAAATATATTTCAGGCACACATCTTGAGATGTTTTCTTCTGTGCTAAGCTTGATATCTTCCCTGCAATTTATCCTTCTCATTGTCTCTCCACTACCGGAATCTTCAAAAGCCAAGAGAGTATTTGAATAAACGGAAAGTAAATGGTGACTAATTTTAGCCGAATCCTTCAACAAAGGGACCAAATTTTGAGCCTTTGCCGCTTTCTCTCCGTATCGTAAAAGCACCCCTGCACAATAGGCATCATCCAGTGCCGCGATTTGACCGTTTTCCCTTCCCGCGCACACAATGGTAACGCTTCCATTTAATTCTTTTGCCTTACTGACTGCTTTTTCCATAACTGCTTTTGCGTTATGAAGAGATCCAATCAAAATTTCTTTTATACCGGAATTCCAAAGCGTCAAGCCAGCAAGTGTACCGTTTGTCGTACGCATGACGACTCTTTTCCCTGTAATCCCAACAGAACGAATTGAGCTAAGTGACGGACTAAGTTGCGCATGCGGAGAAATTTTCCCATCATGGTCCTCTGCACATACAAGTGTCCCATCATGAACATAATCGATACGCTCATTTATCGTTTTCTCTTCATCATCTGTTAAAACGATTTCAGTACAACCTTTTTCAAACATTGTGACTATAGCCGATGTAGCTCTAAGCACATCCACTAGCACACACACTTGCAATTGTGTCGTTTTAATTTCTTTCGGCATAAATGCAACCTCAAACTTCATCTCATTCATTCCATTCCCCCCGCTTATTTACATAAACTTCAAAACTATTAAATAAACTGTGAGCGCCATCCAAAGCGCAACAAATCCAATTCCTTTTTTACTAATCTTGATCGACCTAATGTATGTTCTGTCGGAGTAAGCCCCATATCCTTTCGCTTCCATAGTGTTTGCAGTAATCCGAACCCTTCGAAGTGCGCCCATTAATAGCGGCAAGCTGAAGCGCTTTATGTTTTCCACTTTATTTTTTAGCCCTTTTTGTTTGCCAACACCGCGAATTGTTTGTGCTGCTTCAATGACTCTAGCTTCACTTTCAAGCGTAGGGACAAAACGAAGTGCGACAAAAATAGAGTAGGCGTACCTGTACGGAATTTTTAGTTGCTTCGTCAATGAAATGACAATATCTCTCGGGTCACTTGTCGCTACAAATACGAGAGAAGTTGTAAAGATCGTCAAAATTCTGAATGTAATGGCTGTAGCAAAGTCGACTGATTCCATGTAAATTCGTAAAGGCCCAAGCGAAAAAAGTTGTGTCCTCCCCGGAACGAATAATACTTGAAGGATAAAGAATCCGATGCTAAAAAGGAGCATAATCCAAATACCGCGTAACACAAATTTTGGACTGAGCCTTGCTAAAATGAATGCAGTAGCCAATGTAATTACGAACAATACCAATTGTGGTATAGCTGTTTCATAGATGAAAACGAGTATTGAAATGCATATCATCCAGACGATTTTTGTGATTGGATCTACGTCATGCATGAACGATTTTTTTTCCTGATATTGAAAGGCCATGCTCATAGCGTCTGTTTTACCCCCTCTCTTGTCTGAATGAATTGTTCAATTGTAATGATACCTTGCTCAAGATTGTCACCTGCCAATCGTTTCGCTAGCTTTGAAATCGGTGGTTCAATCAAGGAAGCCTTCTTTAAGATGTCTTCCTGTAAAAAGAGATCACTTGTATCACCGTAATAAATTTTTTCTCCATTATGCATAACAATTGCAATGTTTGCCCATTTACACATGAGACGAATATCATGTGTAATCATAATGACGGTTTTTCCTAGCTGCTGTAAGCGATGGCACAATTCAAGAAGCTTTGTGGCACTGGCATAGTCTTGCCCTGTTGTCGGTTCGTCAAGAATGACAATATCTTGACCGAGAATTAAAGATGCCACAACACTTAGCCTTCGCTTCTCACCACCACTCAAAACGAATGGGTGCTTATCTTTTGCTTCGAGTAGGTTAATACTTTTAAGAGATTTGATACCTTGTTGAACAATTTCCTGGGGGATGTCATCATCTTTTCCAATACCATGCTGTACTTTTAGACTGTAAATTGTTTCCTCAAACACATTATCCGTCACAAATTGATGCTCTGGATTTTGAAACACATATCCAATATGTTCTGTCATATCAAGCAATTGTTTATAATGGATGTCCTCCCCATTTAAGAAAATGGTATTTTTAGGAGACCTGATAATTCCCATAAGATGCTTAACTAAAGTGGTTTTTCCGGAACCATTCGTTCCAAGAATTGCGACAAAATCTCCTTTTTTAATTGAAAAACTGACATCTTTCAACGCATACGTGCCATTTGGATAGTGATAATTTAAATTTTTCACAGTAATACAGTCAGGTAATTCGGATTCATAACGGAAAGAACGACTTGACTGCAAGAAAGCTTGATTCCACTTTCCTTGCAATTCTTCAGTAGCTTCTTCTACGGTGATGGGAAACTTTTCAAATGAAAAGCCTATTTGTTGAAGTTTGACCGCTAATTCCGAGATTTCAGGGACCCATAGTCCCATATTTATCAAGTGGTCAAAAGAATGTTTAAGAATTTCTCGAGGAGTACCTTGTGAGACAACCTGCCCATCTTCAATTACAATGACACGATCGGCTAAATGCATTAAATCATCAATTTTATTTTCGACCACCACGATGGTATGACCATATTCGGTATGAAGCAGCTGCAGTAAATCAAAAATATCTTTCGTGGCTTGAGGATCAAGATTTGCTGTTGCATTATCCAAGACAAGAATTTTAGGCTTCATTGAAAGCACGGAAGCGATTCCGACTTTTTGCTTCTGTCCTCCGGAAAGTTCAAAAACCTTTCTTGCTTCAAATCCCTGCATCCCCACTTTTTCTAATGAATCTTTAATACGAAGACGGATTTCGTTAGGATCGACCTTTAAGTTTTCAGGAGCAAAAGCGATTTCATCTTCGACATAAATATTACATAGCTGAGCGTCCGGATCTTGAAATACTAATCCCATACTGGTTGCTAAATCTTTCAACTCAAGCTTAAGCACATCTTTACTATCAACGATGATTTCTCCTTCGATTTCCCCTTCAAGGACATTTGGTATAATTCCATTAAAGGTTTGACAGATTGTGCTTTTTCCTGATCCGCTTGGTCCTACTAGTAAAACGAATTCGCCTTCAAATATTTCAAGAGATAGATTTTTTAAGACTGGCTCTATTTCATCTTCGTACGTATAAGTCACATTTTTAAGCTGAATGATTGGTGCCACTTGTTTTCATCCTTTCCGCTTTACGATCTTTCGCAATCATAAAGCCTTTTAAAATCTCTGTTTTAACAAGTAAATCACCAATTACCTTGCTCAGCCATCCAGATAAAACAATTCCGCTTACACATCGTACGGCAAAAGCGATGAATAAAATCGTCCAGCCCCACTTATAATATCCGAACCAAAATGCCGCGATCACAAACCATACCGGTACGGCAAATAACCCCGAGAATGCTGTACTAAGCCAGTTCCAGCGCTTATAACGGAACAATGCAAATCCTATTTCTGCCCCTAGTCCATCCGATAATGCAGCAATAATTGAAATCAATCCATTCGGGTTTCCAGACAATATTTGCACAACCCCCGCAAGTGTTAAGGTAAAAAATGCAGCTCCGGGTTTCCGAATAATATAAGCTGCCAGTACCCCGGAAATACTGTAAAGCCCTAGTGTAATTGATGTTAATACTGGACCGCCGAGCGCAGTTAACATTTGATTTAACATCGCCAAATACGTCATTGCAACCCCGTTCACAATTGCCAAAATACACATTAAGACAATATCAACCGTTGTAAGCCTTTTTGTTTTTTCTTTTACCATACTGCATTCCTCCCTTTTTTAGTTATTTCTATCTTTAAATCTAAACTCTCCCCTTCCTCACCTCCTTAATAAGGTTCATGTCCCTATGCTCTTTTTCGAACAACATTAAATTCAAACTTATCACTCAAATAATAGCTGTCCGAATAAAGAACCGGCACGCCTACAGTAGAATAGTGAATTTGTTTAAGTAACAGAAGAGCACTTTTTTCATTCAAATCAAGTTTCTTTTCTGTTTTCTCGTCGCTTATGACGGCTTTAAGAGTACAGATCGAAAAAGACACCTTGTAATCGAACTTCTCTAAAAATTCCAATAAGGATTCATGGTACGTTTCTTTGTATTCAAACTCCATGCCGCTTTGATAAGGAATATAATCTTCTACATAAACAACAGCTTCCCCATCAGCTGTACGAACACGCTCGATATAAAATACATCTTTATTGTCTTCAATCAAGAGTTGAGCTTTCACATCTTCTGGAATTTCTATCACTTTAGACACAACATTTTTTGTCCCTGGGATATAACCATGAGCCTTAATAATGTTGGTTGAACTTTCCAAGGTGGTGATAGCCGTTTTCAAACTTTTCTTAGAACCGATTACAAAATTCCCCACTCCATGCCGGCTTAGTAATACACCTTCCTGTTCCAGTGTCCTAATAGCTTCCCTAACTGTATTTCTGCTCACACCCAGCTGCTCAGATAGCTTTTGTTCTGATGGAATTTTCTGCATTGGTTCAAATTCGTTATTGATTAATTCATAAATCTTATCCCTCACCTGAATATATAAACTTCTATGCTCCAACTTCACCTGTCAGTTCCCTACCTTCTGTTATTTTTTGGATGAACACCTACGTTGGTCGTCCAATGACTTAAGTTGATTTTATCCGGTAGCACTTAAAATATCAAGAGTTATTTTCATATTTTTTAAAATTTTCTGTTAATGAAATTTGACCACCTAGTTTAAAAAATTCTATGTCCCTTGTTATAAGGACTGCGTAATATAAAGGAATCTCTTAAACTCTCATATCCTAGCTCGCTCTTAAAATGCCCATAGCAAACTAACACCACTGGTTTGAAGAACAGGCCTGGTACACAAAAAAACCGACCTCCAGATTTGGAAATCGGTTTTTAAAGCAATTATGCCTCAATGGATGCCTTTGGTCCAAAGAATTCAAAGTGAATGCGTTCTTCATTTATTCCTAAATCTTTTAACGAACGGTTGATGGCTCTCATAAATGGAACAGGGCCACAGAAATAGAAATCTGTATCTAGTGTTGTGACATTTTCTTTCAGCCATTCGCCTGTAACATAACCTTCAACGTCAAAGTTATTGTTCAGGCGGTCTTCCTCAGTTGGAGAATCATAAAAGAAAAAGGATGTTATATTTTCAAGTGCTGATAACTCCTCAACTTCTTCTCTTAATGCATGAACATTACCATTTTGAGCCGCATGAATAAAGGTTACCTTTCGTTCAGGCTGAATTTCACCAACTGTTTTTAACATACTCATCATTGGAGTTAATCCTACACCGCCACTTAAAAGGACAATCGGTGTTTCTTTTTTCGTATCCAGGACAAAATCGCCCGCAGGAGCACTCACATTAAGAATGTCTCCTTCTTTCACATCATCATGCAAATAATTAGATACCATACCGTCCGGATTAGCGGTCCCTGCTTCACGTTTAACACTAATACGGTAATAATCCTTCCCTACTGCATCGGATAGGCTGTATTGGCGAATATGTGTATAATGTTCACTTTCAATTTCCAGCTTAATACTAATATACTGACCCGGAATAAACTCAGCAATCCCTCTATTATCTACAGGTTTTAAGTAGAAGGATGTTATGACATCACTTTCGACTACCTTTCGATCCACTATAAAGCTGCGGAATCCATCCCAGCCGCCTTTTTGGTTAGCTGCTTCTTCATACATTTCGGATTCAACACTGATAAAGGCATCAGCAATTACGCCATAAGCCTGTGCCCATGCATCAATAATTTCATCCGTTGCCCCGTCGCCTAATACATCTTTAATCGCAAGTAAAAGATGTTTTCCGACAATCGGATAATGCTCAGGCTTAATACCAAGGCTTCTATGTTTGTGAGCAATTTGGTTCACTACCGGGAGAATCGCTTCTAAATTATCAATATACATGGCTGCCGCATATACCGTTCCCGCAAGCGCTTTTTGCTGTCTCCCTTGTTTTTGGTTCGCATGGTTAAAAATATTTAATAATTCAGGATGGTTTCCAAACATTAATTGATAAAAACGTGTTGTAATTTTTTCTCCATGTTTTTCTAATACCGGTACGGTTGATTTAATAATGTCAATAGTTTTTTGATCTAACAATATAAACACTCCCTATACATTTTCAATCTCTGCATAGTGATTATATGAAAAAACGCATAAAGAGATAGTGATTTAAATCACGCTTTCTTTTATTCGTAAAAATCAGAATAATCAGTCAAAATAACGATTTTAACTATGTTAATCCCTTTATTTCAATAAAGAGTGAAGAACATGAAATAGTATCAGATTTTCATCCGACACTCTTTCAGTTAGGCTTTGGCATTATTTTTCCGCTTTCAGCTGTCAAAATTGATAACCCATAACAAAGGAGCATGAAAAGACAAATGGCACAAACGAGGCCGAGCCAATGAAAATCAATCCAAACAAAGCCGCCTGCCCATCCAATTACACTGGAACCCATATAATAAAACAGCAAATAAAGTGATGATGCCGTTGCTTTTCGATTCGTAGGCGCCGCTACTCCTACCCATCCGCTGGCTGTTGTATGGGCACCGAAAAAGCCAAAAACAAAAACAGTGATTCCCATGATCTTTATCCATATACTTGGAATAAGTGTTAGCAATGCGCCCAACACAAAAATTCCACATGACACCCCCATTAACCTTTGGCGGGAATGCTGATCGGCCAACCTTCCAAACATCATCGAACTCCAAGTGCCGATTAGGTTGACAACAAACAAAAATCCAAGAACGGTTTGACTCAAGTTATATGGCGGTTCAGTTAATGGGTAACCAATGTAATTAAAAAGCATGATATACGATCCCATAACTAAAAAGCCCATACAGTACAAAAGAAATAACCGTTTGCTTTTAAGGCCTGCACCTAATGCTTTCATATACTCAAAAACCGAAATTTTTTCAGATTCGAAATTCCGCGATTGAGGAAGGTAAAACCAAAAGTATAGACTGCATAAAAAGCAAAGAAACCCTAAGACAAAAAAAGCAACCTGCCATGAAAACAAGTCGGTAAGCGGGCCAATTGCCACGCGGCCAACAAATCCACCTACAGCGGTTCCGGCAACATACGCCCCCATTGTTCCGCCGATACTGGCTGGTGAGATTTCTTCGTTTAAATAGGCAATTGCAATTGCGGGAAAGCCTGATACACTGATTCCTTCAAGTAATCGTATGAATAGAAAAAATCCAAAATTGTGACTAAATGCAGAGATCACGGCAAGAACAGATGTAGCGAACAATGAAATTCCCATGATTCTTTTCCGACCGATACGCCTGGATATTAGAGGGATAAATAATAGACTTACAGCGAGGGCAAGTGTAGGTAACGATATGGAAGCACTCGCGGTCGCGGGGGATACGTGGTATTGCTTTGAAAAAACATTAATTAATGGCTGGGGTGCGTACAATACCGCAAACGTAACAATGCTGCCAAGCAGCATGCATGTTAATACACGACGGTAAGCTTTGTCTTTTTTTTCAATATACTCCATCTCTCTCATTTCCTTTCGTAAATACTTTAGTACTATAAAGAGAGAAAGTCAAAATAATAATACTTTATGTAAAAAAGCGAAAACGAGCATTGAAGTTTCCGACGCTCGTTTTTTAATATTAAATATTATTCAATTTTTGCATAGACACATGTATCTCGTAAACTACTTCCATCGGCAGAAATTCCTTCATTCTTTAGGATTCCTTCCAAGCTGTAGCCTAATTTTTCTGGAATAGCCCTGCTTTTTGTATTGGCAGTGTCACAGCGAATTTCCACTCGCTTTGCCTTCAGCTCATGAAAGGCAAAATTCGTAATAGCCGTGACCGCTTCGGTAATATAGCCTTTTCCGCTGTAGCGGGTATCAATCCAATAGCCAATCTCAAACTTAGGAAGATCCCAGTTAATCCTATGCAAGCCGGACGAAGCAATAAATTCCCCTGTATCTTTTTTAAAAATATGAAGTCTTAAATCCTCGCGGGTTAAAAACTTTGCATAGGCTTCACGAATAATAGCTTCCGTTTCCTCATTCGTTTGCTCTTTTTGTGCCCAAGGCATCCATGCCTTCAGTTCCATTACTGATGCCCGCATTGCATCATTTACCGCTTTCCCATCTCCCGGCATCGGCTTACGGATGAGCAATCTTTCTGTGAAAAATTCATCGGGAAAATCGATTAATATTGGTTTCATTTTTTAGACCTCCTCCTTCCTAAAAAAATTCGCTTCAATCCTTAGAAATCCTTTTTTAAAATATAAAAGAGACTCTTCCAGAATGGAAGAGCCTCCTCGGATAAAATATTTTTAGTAAGCTTTTGCCCAATAAACCATTTTTTCCGCCTTTTCACCGCAGCAGACACATTTGTTTGAAATCTGCTCTTGTTCAAATGGGATACAACGGGAGGTTGCCCCTATTTCTTCTTTAATTTTTTCCTCGCAGGACAATTCCCCGCACCACATCGCTTTAATAAACCCGCCCTTAGCTTCAAGCGTTTGTTTAAATTCAGCAAATGTTTCGGCAACAGATGTTCTTTCTTCACGATGATTACGTGCTTTGTTATATAAATTTGCTTGAATATCATCAAGTAACTCAACAAGCTTGGTCTCAAGCTGATCCACTGGAACAATCACTTTCTCCAGGGTATCTCTTCTTACTAATACGACTTGCTTGTTCTCAATATCCTTTGGACCTACCTCGAGGCGGACTGGGATACCTTTCATTTCATACTCATTGAATTTCCAGCCCGGCTTTTTATCACTGGCATCAATTTCGACACGAGCAACTGATGAAAGAGATTTTTTCAAATCATAGGCAAAATCAAGGACGCCTTCCTTATGTTGGGCAATTGGGACAATCATCACTTGGGTTGGCGCCGCTTTTGGCGGAATGACAAGACCGCGGTCGTCGCCGTGTACCATGATTAACGCACCGATAATTCTTGTTGTGAAGCCCCATGATGTTTGATGGACATATTGAAGCTTTCCTTCTTGGTCGGTGTATTGAATTCCAAACGCTTCAGCAAAACCTGTACCAAAGTGGTGGGAAGTTCCGGATTGTAATGCTTTTCCATCATGCATTAAGCTTTCAATTGTATAAGTAGCTTTAGCACCTGCAAACTTTTCCTTTTCAGTCTTTTGCCCTTTCACAACCGGGATTGCAAGGATTTCTTCGCAAATGGTCGCATATACATTCAGCATTTTAATGGTTTCCTCAAGGGCATCTTCATCTGTTGCATGTGCAGTGTGACCTTCCTGCCATAAAAACTCTAAAGTTCTTAAGAATGGACGGGTTGTTTTTTCCCAGCGGACCACATTTGCCCATTGGTTATAAAGCTTTGGTAAATCCCGATACGAATGAATAATGTTTTTATAATGCTCGCAAAACAATACTTCAGATGTAGGGCGAACAACTAATCTTTCTGTTAACTCTTCAGAACCGCCGTGTGTTACCCATGCCACTTCAGGAGCAAACCCTTCAACGTGATCTTTCTCCTTTTGAAGTAAGCTCTCCGGAATGAACAACGGCATATAGACATTTTCATGCCCCGTCTCTTTAATACGGCGGTCTAGCTCATTTTTTATATTATCCCATAGGGCATATCCATATGGTCGAATAATCATTGAACCGCGAACACTTGAATAATCAATTAAGTCTGCTTTTGTTACGACATCTGTATACCACTGAGCGAAATCCTCGTCCATTGCGGTTACATCTTTTACAAATTCCTTTGCCATTTTGACACCTCATTATTTTTTAAAATATAAAAAGGCCCTAATCCCTAAAAAGGGACCAAGGCCTGGCGGTACCACCCTAAATTCATAAAGCAAATGCTTTAGCTCTTTCCATGATAACGGATTTTATCCGCATGTATCTTCAAAAGATCCGATACAGAACTCAGAGGCAGGTTCAAATGATTATCTTAAGAAACCTTCCACCAAATGGTTTCCTCTCTTGGTAAGACACATTCATTTTACTAATCCCCGTCATCGTTTCAAATGTGTTTTTTGAAAATTATATATTTCTATAGAATAAAAGTCAATTCTTACTTTGGCATATTTTTCTTAGCTTAATTCTATATTAAAGAAAAACCACAGTAAATGCAAATTCCCTTTTATTATTGATTGGAATTCGGGTACAATCATTTAAAGTATATACTGAGGTGATGTCAATGAAAAATGAGGAAAAGGATGATTTAACTTTAGAGGAGGAAGAAAAAAAAGCTTTGCTTGAGTTAATAAAAATGCAAAATGAAGCATTAAAAAGAGTTTATAATAATACGCTTAATAAGGAAAAAGAAGATTAAACCTCCCCTCCTAACAATCACCACTTCGGACGTTGCCAACGTCTTTTTTATTGTGCCCGCTTCCATGTTAACTTTTCTGAAACGTTCATAAAAACTACCCAATTCGAAAGCCGGAATGCAGTCTTTACATTTATAATATCAATATATTGCTTAGTTATGATGGATCACAACCTATGTTTAAACCATTTTTGAGGAGACAAAAAAATGAATATTTTATCAATTATTTCAATTGCAGTTGTTGCCTTAATGACTGGAGCCTCCCTTTTCCTTGTTCACAAAGACAAAAACAAATTCTCCCGAATGTCAGGAATGATGGTGGCTATGGCCGTAGCAATGATGGCAGGTCTTCTTTCGGGATATATAATCGGAGTATCTTCCGGTGATATGTTCCTTTCCTCCGGTCTCAGTTTGATTATTGGCTTTATCATTGGATTCATAGCAGGACAGCCAATCGGGATTATGGCCATTCTTGATGGTGCCATTGCCGGATTAATGAGCGGCCTTATGGGAGCGATGCTTGGGGTTATGCTCCAAATTGAAAATCCATCTGTCATGCTGGGAATTTTATTGGGCTTATATGTAATCATTCAGGGTCTGGTAATTTTATTTATCTTTGTAGAAACAAATGAAAAAATCACCCTTGATACACAGGCCATTTCACCGTTTGCTATTTTATCAGCAGGTGTAGTTCTTGTTACCTTGTTTTTATTTCTGTACAGTAGTGATATCGTCAAAATTCCCGGGAATACGGCTTCTGCCGAGGCACCAACTGGTCAGAATACAAGTAATCCAAGTACTGTCAAGACTGAAATTGATGTGACAAAGGTGAGTTCTCCAAAAATTAAGATGGAAGTAACGCAAACTGGATATTCACCCAATGTTATTCGCGTAAAAAAAGGCGTACCTATTGAGTTGCAAATTGAGAATCCACTTGAAAATAGCTGTTTATCAACCTTTACCATGCCTGAATTTAACATTAATAACGTCAACTTAAAAGTTGGTACAACAAATTTATCCTTCACTCCTGACAAAACAGGCGAATACACTTTTAGTTGCGGTATGGGGATGTTTAAAGGAACGGTTATTGTTGAATAAAAAATACATGAAGCCCACTGATGATTAATGAAGTGGGCGTTTTGTTTTTCCCCTTTAAATAAGGCGAATAATAAAAAAATAGCAACCCACTAAATAATGCAGGGTGCTATTTTTATGAATGGGCTTCCTTAAGATTTTCTTAACTTTTTTGCGCATGTGGAAAAATAAGTTCAATCATTGTCCCTTTACCCAATGTACTCTCAACTTTTGTTTTCCCATGATGCTTTTCAATAATCCATTTAGCGATGGACAACCCTAATCCCATGCCTTCAGCTTCAGTCCGGGCCCTATCGCTTTGGTAAAAACGATCAAAGATTTTTGGAATATCCTGTTCAGCAATTCCTATTCCATTATCTTTTACCCGAAGGATAATCGAGGAGCTGGTCTTTTGGCAGCAAAGCCAAATTTCGCCGCCTTCCTTCGTATATTTCATCGCATTGTCCAATAAAATAACGATTAGCTGATGGATTCTTTCTTTATCGGCCATAAATTTAACCGACTCGGGCGCATCCAAATGAATTGATTTTCCTTGATAGGATACAATCTCCTCATAATGCTGGGTTATTTCTTTCAAAAGCTCATCCAGGCGAAATGCCTGTTTCTTCATTTCAATTTGGTCGGAATCTGACCTTGCAAGTGTTAGTAAATTAGCAACTAATTTCGATAGGCGCCTTGATTCCGTTGAAATCGTGGAAACGTCATGAATCTTATCCTTTATTGTTGCCGATGGGGCCCGAAAAAGTAAATCGGTTTTTGCTTGGATTACTGCTAATGGGGTTCTTAACTCGTGTGAAGCGTCAGAGACAAACTGCTGCTGCTTTTGCCAGGCTTTTTTGATTGGAACAAGGGACCTTCCTGCCAGGAAATACCCCGAAGCTATCGCACAAAGCACGCCAATTCCACAGCCAATTGCCATAATCAATAAGAGTCTGTTCAGCAATTCTTTTTCCGAATTTACATTCCGAATGACTTGAACGGTAAATTGACCATAACCGGGAATATCTACATGTGTAGCCAAATAGCGAAATGAAAAGTCATTAACAACAACATCCTGTAAGGTATCCAATTTTTGGGGACGAATAAGCTTTTCATTCCCATTAAACAGTTCAGATTCCCGATTTTGCTCCCTCAAAAGATTATTCTTACTATCCCAAACCAAAGTTAGAATCCGCGGGTCCCGGTGCATAAATCTTAGGCCGGTACCATTATTTATAGGCCCTGGTTTTTGCTGCTGTTCCGACTTTTGCTGTTGCTGTAGCGGTTGATTTTCAAAATGATTAACGGCATCAAGTAAGGATAGATTAACATCCTTGTATAATTGATTTTGGGTATAAAAATAGATGATGCCTCCCAGAATACTTATCAAAATGATAAATACCAATGAATTTAAGACGGTAAGCCGTATATGTGTTTGCCGAAACATAAGCTGACCCCTCTATTCGTCATTTAGCATATAACCGACACCACGAATGGTTTTTATATCCGTTTGATAACCAAAGGGTTCGAGTTTTTTTCGAAGATGATGCATAAAAACTTCAACAATGGCAATCGTCGTATCAGAATCAAACCCCCATACACGATCATAAATTTGTTCTTTTGTTAAAATAGCTCCCTTGTTTTGAATCATGTATTCCAACAGTTCATATTGTTTCGATGTCATCTTAACATGTTCCCCGTCTACGTTGATTTCCCGTTCTTTTCCTAACATCTCGATACCGCGATATTGAATCGTTTGATTGGTTGTTAAGCTTCCGCTTCTGCGGAGTAAAGCACGAATCCTTGCCTTTAATTCAGCAGCTTGAAAGGGTTTAACCAAATAATCATCGCCGCCGCTATCCAAACCCTTTACACGGTCTTCCAAGGAATCCCTCGCTGTCAAAAAAAGGACAGGTGTTTTGGAACCTTCCTTTCTGAGGGTCTTAAGTACTTCAAATCCGTCAATTTCCGGAATCATCACATCCAGCACAATAGCGTCATGAATATTTTGTAATCCTAAAAACAAAGCATCCTCACCATTTGTTGCTTGATCGACTTCAAATTCATCCGATAACAGCTGAACTATTGACTCCAGTAAAGAGATATTATCCTCCACTACTAACAACCGCAACTAAACCCGCTCCTTTTTCTAAAAAAATCCAAGTCTTAGATCTCTAACCATCATTATATAGCAATTAAGGCGGATGCAGTAGGTGATGGTAGTTGAAATCCAAAAATCAAAAATGTTTTAATCATCTATTATGAAATCTAAATATTATTTTCGAATTAATAAAACCGTTTATAAGTTATCCGGTAAACTAAAATATGTTTGATATATAATGTTTCAACATTTTTAGTTTAAGCATTTTTGGTGTCTTTTGCCTTAAAAAGTCAAGATTTTTCATCATTTGCTTTCTAACATCCTTGAGTGGCTTCCCTTTTAAAAATCTATTTATAGAAACGTTTAAATCAGGATATCTATCAAATAGAATTTGAGCAGACTCGCATTTTAACTTTTCCTTTTCCAGTCCTCTCGAGGTGCCGCCCATAATGTGAAGATACGTATCCTTAGTGATAACAAGTTTAAACCCTTTTTGTTTTGCTCTTAAGAACCAGTCAGTTTCATCTCCATACCCTCTTTTAAAGGATTCATCAAAGATCCCAACAGAATTTAATGCATTCCTCTTTAAATACATGCAAAATCCTAATAATACGGGTGCATCAACTACCCCATGCTGTTTAGACTTATTAAATGCATCTGTGTATTCTTCAAATGTGAATAAATCATTGATTTGGGAATTGCTTGTAGGAATACCTGAAATAAAACCAAAATTACTCATTGGATTGACTGCAGCAATTATCTCTTCCTGGTAAGCTGCTTTTCTTAAGGCAGTTAACCATGAGTGTGTAACTAATGTATCACTATTAATAATAACCACGTCATTTTCACTCATGGATAACCCTTTATTAATATTTCCTATTAATCCACATTGTTTTTCTTTTCTTAACAAGCCAATATTGGAATATTTATTGACATAAAAATTCATTAACTCTTCTATTCGAGAGTCCTGACTACCTTCATCTAACAAATATAAATTCATTAAGTCCATATCTGTATTTTGTAATATGCTAACAATACAATTTCTCGTTTCTTCGAAGGAACTATTAATTGGTAGCAATATATCGACTTTTTCCATACTACCGACTCCCGACTGCTGTTACTTGAACAAACCTTACTATATGAATTAAAATCTTATAAAACAAAGCGACCGAAAAACACGGCCGCTTCTCTTTGGCTACTCATAGCGGAGAGCTTGAATTGGATTTAATTTAGATGCTTTATTTGCCGGGAACACTCCGAATACAACACCGACTACAACTGAGAATAGGAATGACATGACGATTACAGACGTCGAATTAGTGACTGTCATACTCAAAGCAGAAGATAGAACTTTTCCTAATCCAAGTCCTACTAAAATTCCGATAATACCGCCCATTGAGCTTAAGACAGCAGCTTCAATTAGGAACTGAAGTAAAACATCCCGTCGTTTGGCACCAATCGCTTTGCGGATACCAATTTCCTTTGTTCTTTCTGAAACGGATACAAGCATGATATTCATGATTCCAATTCCGCCAACAAGTAGGGAAATACCAGCGATTCCACCTAACATCATCGTCATTGTATTGGTAACCGAACTCATAGTGTCCATTAAATCCTTCTGATTCATGACAGTATAGGAATCAGTTTTATTCGGAAACATGGATGCCATTTGAGCTTCCACCTCAGCCATCACAAAATCCAGTTGATCTTGGCTTTTTCCTTGAAGATATACTTGATTAATATTGATATTTTTCACTAACCGTTCTCCGGTACTAAGTGGAACGATGACCACATCGTCGCCGCTTGAGCCAAGCGAGCTTCCTTTCGATGCCAATACACCAACTACTTTAAAGGAAGTACCATTAACCTGTATATATTGGCCTACAGGATTATCCGTACCAAAAAACGTTTGAGCAGTAGTTGCCCCTAGAACGGCAATCTTTTGCCTGTATTCGCTATCAAGGTCTGTTAAAAACCGCCCCTGACTAACACTGGCATTACGAACAGTTGAATAATCTGCATTTGTTGCTGCTAAGGAAACCTGAGCCGAGGTTCGGTCCCTTTTTACACTGACACGTCCAGATACAACAGGAGAAACTGCTTTCACGCCATTTAATTTACTCAGTTTAGCAATCTTATCCTCTGTTAACGCTAAATCTGTGCCAAAGGTATTCACAGTTAATAGGTTTGTTCCTAATTGATTGATTTGGTTGGTTACGTTAGTGGTAGATCCCTGGGCCATTGATACCAAAACAATGACCGAGGAAACACCGATAATAATTCCAAGCATCGTTAAGACCGAACGAAGCTTATTACTTTTTATACTGCGGAGCGCCATTTTAATAGATTGAAAGATGCCCAACCAGCTCACCCCCATTCTCTAACAACTGCCCATCTTGGATGCTGACCATTCTGCCTGCCTGCTTAGCAATCTCTAAATCATGGGTAATTAAGATGATCGTATGACCTAATTCATTTAATTGCTTCATTACCTGAAGGATTTCCTTGCTTGTTTTACTGTCTAAGGCTCCGGTTGGTTCGTCAGCCAGTAGGATCGCGGGATTTCCAACAAGTGCTCTGGCAATCGCTACCCGCTGCTGTTGTCCACCTGAAAGCTGGGAAGGCAAGTGACCTGCACGTTCTGCTAGCCCAACTTTTTTTAAGCCTTCCAGTGACATTTCCCTACGGGCTTTTGCAGAAACTCCGCCATATAACAGCGGCAGCTCCACATTCTCAAGTGCAGTTAGTTTCGTTAATAGGTTAAAATTTTGAAAAATAAAACCTATTTTTTGGTTTCGGATCGTTGCTAACTGGTTATCATTCATTTTTCCAATTTCTTTCCCGTCCAGCAAATACTCTCCCGATTCCGGCCGATCAAGACAGCCAATCATATTCATTAGGGTCGATTTCCCGGACCCGGAAGGGCCAATGATTGCTAAAAATTCGCCCTTCTTTATTTCAAGTGAAACATTATTTAATGCATGAACGGTTTCTCCGCCCAGCTTATAGGTTTTCATCAGGTTTTTGATTTGAATAATCGGTGTGCTCATTAGTTACCACCCTTTCCGCTAGATGACTTGTTTCCACCCCCATTTCCATTTCGGAATTGACGGCCCATGCCACCACCCATGCCTCCAAATCCGCCAAATCCACCTTGCATCATTTTTGAATTTGTTGATGAGTTTCCGATGACTAAGTTAGGTAAACGAACAGTTTCACCTTCTGTTAAGCCCTCTGTGATTTCTACATAATCTTCATTGGCAAGCCCTGTTTTTACAAATTTACGTGAATTTGCACCCCATTGATTACCTTGTTTATTTTGATTACCTTGATTACCTTGATTATTTTGGTTGTTTTGATAACCTTGATTGTTTTGGTTTGTTTGATCCGCACTTGTAACCATAACGAATTTTTGACCATTCATCGTATGGACTGCATCCACCGGTACAAATAGAGCATTATCCTTACTTGCTGTTAGAATACTAGATTCTGTACTCATACCTACTTTTAAGCCGGTAGGTTGGTTAATATGGATGGTAACATCAAATGTAGAAACACCGTTTGTTGATGTTCCTTCATTGGCAATCGCAGTTACAGCTCCAGTAAATGTTTGATCAGGAAGAGCATTTACCTTAACTGTTACCGTTTGACCAATACTAATTTTTGGAATATCCAGTTCATCGACTTGAGCTACTGTCTGTAAATCTGTGTAATTGGTTAAATGGGCAACAGCTTGTCCGATAGATACACGCTCTCCTGCTTGAACAGCAATTGTGGTAATTACCCCGTCTGCAGGTGCAGTTATCGGATCACTGCCATCGGTAAATGTAATAATGCTTTCCCCTTTTTTTACAGTTTCACCGGCAGAAACTAAAACTTCTGAAATACTGTTATTATTAATCGTTGACTTAATATCCTCTGTGGTAACTGGTTGAACCGTACCAGACCCACTAACTTTTACTTCAAATTTACCTTTTTGAACGATCGCCGTTCGCATTTGAGTTGCTGTTCCCTGTTGTGCAGCACTCGTTTTTGAGCCATACCATTGATAGCCGACAAAACCTACTACAATGACAATAATGATAGTAATAATCCATTTCTTCATTTGCACTTTCTCCCTTTCTGACTCTGGTTTTTCAGTAATTTGCCAACCATAAAAAAATTTGTGCAACAAGCCTATTATTATGTTCTTTCCTTAACTTTTCCTTAAAAAAATTAAGGCAGGTTAGAAATTATTATTTTTTTGTTACAAATTTAGCACGATTAGATGCTTCATAGGAGACCGGTTTCTCTTTTTCTTGCCTGTTCGGTCGCTTACAAACCATGATGAAAGCTTTTTTTCCGTTTACGTGGGACTATCCCTTTCCTTTTGTAAATTCCTAGAAAACAATAAAAAAGAAACTAGACCCCGTATGCTGATCTAGCATCTTTTGATAGATTAATAAATTTCCTAAATTTCCCCTTCAGTCTCCACCCAATAACGCCTAACAGCACAAAATTCACGTTCATAAACCGTTCCTCTTAAAGGAATAATCTCAATCGTCATACCGGTTTTCGGTGCATGCAGCATTCTTCCATTCCCATAATAAATCCCTACGTGGTGTACCCGTCCTTTGCCTTCCTCATGGGCAAAAAACAGCAAATCACCTGGTTTAATTTCTGTTAAATTTACTGCGACACCGGCAAGAGCCTGGTCACGTGCATCCCGCGGAATCAAATAGCCATTTGCTTTACACATCATATAGCAAAAACCTGAACAATCAAAACCATAGCTGCTCAATCCACCCCATAAGTATGGTAGATAAAGAAACTGTACTCCTGTGGATACAATGTCACACCCGTTACCTTTTGGATTTGCTGACTCTGATTCAAGTACCACAACATCCTCCAATTCCAACATACCTGTCCCAATAGGCGTTTTGACATAAACTTTCCCGTCATGATCATTTAAAAATGGTAAGGTAGTTTGAAAGGACAATTCCATAAGAAACTGATTAGTCTCTGAGAATAAATTTGCTTTCGGACTCGTTACGACGGCAACAGGGCACTTTAGAAAACTCCAATTATCTTCACATTTCACCAGCTGAGACTTAGGTACCCAGCCGGGATATCCGCGTTCGTCCTTGGATGTTGGTTGATTAGGAATGATAATATGGAGCCAATCCGCCTTTTCTTCAATTATCCAAACCTCTTGTCCGAATAAAACTTGAGTTTGAATAAGGTTTTGGGCAAATAAGCCAAGCCTGGTTTGATAGGTCAATCCCTCTAACCACGATTCTATATGAGCTGGATTGGAAACGGCCTCCATGTCAATTTCTCTGGCTGAATCATAAGATGTCCAAACAGTCGCAACCGGGACATTTACAAGCCATCTATCCAACAGAAAATCCCCCCTCAATTTATCCCCGAAAACACAGCTTCTAACGTGATTTTTAAATAATGCCACTTTCAACCTTCAGTTTTTTTTCAAAAGTATTAATGATGGCCGGTACACCAAGTGGTACTGAAAAATGCGGATTACAATGGCCGATTAAGAATCCTTTTAATGCAGGTTTATTGGCAAGCTTAACATAATGATTGATTACTTCATCTAACGATAAAGATAACCCCTTTTTTGGCGTACAATCACAAAAGTCGCCTATTAGAATTCCACTTACCGTTTCAAGCTTTCCCGCTATATAAAGCTGATTTAACATCCGGTCCACTGCCCGCGGTTCTTCCCCGATATCTTCAATCAATAACAGCTTGCCTTTGGTGTCGATTTCGTAAGGGGTCCCAAGCGTGCTAACTAAAAGAGACAAGTTACCTCCAACAAGCGGACCGCTTGCCACACCCTCGACCAATGTTTCAAGCGGTGAGATTTCCTCTGTATAGGTCAAATTGGTTGGTTCGAATAATTGTTTATATCCTTCTTTTGATAAAGGGTGAGTATCTGCTTTACCAATGTCTGAAGCCAGCATTGGACCGTGGAAGGTTACGAGGTCTGTTTCTTGGCGGATGGAGGTATGTAAAAAAGTAATATCGCTGTACCCCCAAATGATTTTCGGATTTGATTTAATCATTTGATAGTCAATTTGCGAAGCAATTCTCCCCGTTCCATATCCGCCGCAAGCAAAAAATATGGCTTTAACTATAGGATCAAAAAACATTTTCTGTAAATCTTCTAGTCTCTCATTATCGGTTCCAGCCAAATAGCCAAATGTTCTCGTTACATTTTTACCAACCTTTACTTTAAGTCCTAACTCCCGTAAAAATTCAATCCCGCGATCCAGGTTTTCTTGATTGGGCGGACTGGCCGGAGCAATCACACTGACAGTATCTCCCGGTTGAAGCCGCTTGGGTTTAATTGTACTCATACACTTTCCTCCAAAATAATCTTCTGTTACCACTCTATGTTTGTTGGACAATAGTAATGTTCAAACAGTTTAACCTAAATAAAAAAAGAAGCTGGACCAGGTGATCAAGCTTCTTTTTTATATACTTTTTTTATTAAGGTAAATTTTCTTTAACATTGTTGTTTTTACAAATTTTCAGGTCGATAGAATGGATTAATTGCCGTATATCCTGCCGTTACTTGCGGATATTCCGATTTCATTTGTGAAAAAGCCACTTTTATTTGCGAAAATACCGATTTCATTTGCGAAGAAGCCAATTTTATATTGCGGATAGGAGTTTTCTAATTCTAAAAGCTACAATCTTTAAGTAAAGAGCCTTTAATGAATAGTAGATTTTAAAGTTTCGGATAAAGGATCTCATCAATGATCCCATATTCTTTGGCTTCTTCTGCGCTCATAAAGTAATCCCGGTCTGTATCTTTCTCAACCTTTTCAACTGGCTGCCCTGTTCGCTCGGCAATGATTTGATTAATATGCTCCCTTAATTTTAGAATTCTTCGTGCGGATATTTCAATTTCAGTCGCCTGTCCCCGCGCTCCTCCCAATGGTTGATGGATCATGATTTCACTATTCGGCAGGGCATACCGTTTTCCTTTTGTTCCCGCTAACAATAACATGGCCCCAAAGGATGCTGCCATTCCGGTACAAATAGTTCTAATATCGGGCTTAATATATTGCATCGTATCAAAAATGGCGAATCCTGCAGAAGTAGAACCTCCCGGGCTATTAATATAGAGGGAAATTTCTTTATCAGGTGCATCCGCTGCTAGAAATAGTAATTGGGCAACAACGCTGTTTGCTGTATTGTCATTAATTTCATCACCAATAATAATAATTCTGTCTTTTAAAAGCCGAGAGTAAATATCATATGAACGTTCACCACGGTTGGATTGTTCAATAACATACGGAATCGTGCTCATTATAAAAATCCTCCTTAAAAGCGATATTTGGCTATGCTGCCATACAGAGAGTGCTTGAAGGAGTGTGCGTTTTAAGCGATCGTAAATTACCCATGATGGGCTTAGGAAGTTCAGCAACAGATTTTAATGAAGGAATCCAATCGATCAGGACAGTTGGATCTTGGTCTTTTAATGCATGATAAAAAAGATCCGCCAGTAACTCCCGTTCTTCCTCATCCCAGAAAAATTCTAAAGAAAATGCTTGCTCCTCTTGGTCATTTTTTTCCAGGCGTTTTTTTGCTCGATGTAAAATTGACTTTACAGCCATTTCAGTAGTACAAAAAATTCCTGCTATTTCCTTCGCCTGATATTGAAACGCTTCTTTGAGTAAGAAGATGATCGCTTGCTTTGGTGTAAATAGCTTTAGTACTAACAGAGCGGTATCATTAATACCACCAAGCTGATTCATTGACTTATTACTTGCTACTTCAAGATCTGCTTCTACCTGTTCCATTCGTCTTTTTCGAAGGATATCGATCCAGTGATTGTAGGCAATCTTATTCAATAAGGCAGAGGTCAATTGGTGCTTATGATCGGCATATTTTTTTGCTTTTAGAAATGCTTCTTGTGCAATATCGTCTCCATCCCATTTATTTTGGGTAAGAAAGTGACAGTATCGCTGTAACTTGGGATAATATTCCATCCAAAAGGAATCCTCAGACCTTTCATCCTGCAGAATGCTTTCTGAGGTGTGCCTGCTAAGTTTGTAAGACATTTTGTTCACTCCTTTGGCAACTCTCTACACTTTAAACGATTTAAAAGGGATAAAAAGATACGGGGTCAATAAAATTTTTTAAAATTAATTATTTCATTTATATTAATTCAAATATAATTGATTCGTTGAAACTTTTCATTCAGTTAGCCGTACTTATAACTGGAGAAAATACTTTTTAAACCATCTAGAAATTTTTCCCTTTTATTAATTAGATTTATACTAAAGTATACGAAGATAAAAATGAGGAGTGAAAAACGTGGGTGTAACGCTTAGTAAAGGGCAAAAGGTGGATTTAACTAAATCCCACCCGGGCCTGCAAAATGTCGTGGTCGGATTAGGATGGAATGTGAGTAATCTTGGCTCTAATTTTGATTTAGATGCTTCAGCCTTTCTTTTAGATGAGACAGGGAAAGTGCAAAGTGATTTGGATTTTGTCTTTTACAACAACCCTTCCGGCGGAAATGGCTCGATAGTTTACAGCGGTGACAACCGTGTCGGTTCCGGTGTGTGTGACGACGAACAAATTAGGATTGATTTAAACAAGGTTCCTGCCCACATCCACCGGATTGCCTTTACAATTACGATTCATGATGCACAAGTGAAACGGCAAAATTTCGGACAAGTCTCTGACTCCTATGTGCGAATTTTCAAAGAAGGAACCAATGAGGAACTGATAAGATTCGACCTGGGAAAAGATTTTACGGTTGAAACAGCGATTGTGGCAGCCGAACTTTACCGACACAATGGGGAATGGAAATTTAATGCGATTGCCAGCGGCTTTCAAGGCGGGTTGGCAGCTTTATGCAGTAACTTCGGGGTTAGAGTGGATGATGTCCCGGCAAGCGCTCTATCACCCACACCAACACACCAGCAGCAATACCAAAGTTCTTATAATCCATATCAACAAAATCAGCCATATTCGCAGTCGCCCGTCACATCTTATCAACAGCCGTCAGCTACCTATCGGCAGCCTGCCTATGGTTATCCAACACAAACCTATCCATCCTCACCGAACGCCGGTCGTACATATGGAGGGGAAGAAATTATTTGTCCACGCTGTCATTCATCCAATGTCCAAACAGGTCAAAAGGGCTTCGGCCTCGGGAAAGCAGCTATTGGCGGCTTGATTCTAGGTCCGGTCGGCTTGCTTGGTGGGTTTATTGGGAAAAATCAACTTAAGTTTATCTGTAATAGTTGTGGAAACTCCTGGTCCCCATCACAAACGGATTATGCCGAATGGGCAAGCAATCAAAAAAGGCGTGCTCAAGAGTTATTTCAGCGGTATAAAGGCCAAGATACATTGGATGCCGTGGTGGCGGGCTGTGCATTGGTTTCAATGGCTGATGGCTATTTGGATGCAGCTGAACGCCAAAAGATGCTTGAATTTGTTAACCATAGTGAAGAATTACGGGTATTTGACTCTCAAAAAGTGATTCAGAAATTTAATTTATTTGTATCCCGGATTGAACATGATTCAATTATGGGCCGTGCCGAAGCATTTAGGGCTCTTGGAAAAATGAGAACAAAGCCTGAGATTGCTAGATTAATCGCCCGTTATTGCGTTGCAATCGGATATGCTGATGGCAATTTTGACCCTGGGGAAAAGCAAATGGTAAGCGATATTTGTCGTGAACTTGGCTTAAACCCGACTGAATTTTTATCATAACAAAATAAAACCTCAATCCGAGCCGAGGATTGAGGTTTTTCTATTATTGCCAAACCCGTTTATTTTCTAAACGTTTTGTAAGCCCTAATGCATCCAATTGTTCTAAAAACGGAATCATGTATTTTCGTGAGAGGCCGAGGGTTTCTTTAGCTGCTCCCACTTCAAACTCAGCTCCGGTATGACTGCGGAGTTTTTCGATTGCTGCGTTAAATACCTTGCCATGGTAGGCAAACTGTTCGTCTAACAATACAATTAGTTCTTGATCTTTGAGAAAACGTTTTAAGTCGGTCTCCAGATTGCCCGGAATGCCTGCTTCTATAAAATAATCCTTTAAAGACCGGACTTTTAGGCCGTCAGCGTTGATTTTTTCGAGCATATTTTCAGTCCGTTTTTGCCAGCTTTCCGGAACATGGGGAACAAAACCCGCCAAAGAAACAAATTGGTCTTTCCGTTTAAAAATTCTTTTGGTAATTCCATTTTCAAGAACAAATTCAAGCAGTGATTTTGGAAATCTTTTTTGCAATAGTTGTAAAAGCTCTGCTTTGTTAACGCCGATTTTCATTGGGTGAAATTGATGAAATCCTTGTAAGCGGTCATAAATGTCTTCTTCAATTGAATGAATGAGCACCGGAAGTGTATATTCTTTACCATTATAGAAAACAACATCTTCCTCCGTTAGATGCTCTTTTAAGGTAGATTCATCAAGTGCCGTCCGCTTAATCAACTCAACTAACGGCAGACTTTTAGCTTCAATTAAAGCCGCAGTAATCCGTTCCTTTGGTGAACCAGCCTTTTTCTTTTCAAGCTCTTCAATTGTTTGGTCACCAAATCGATACTTATTTCCGCGAGGATCTATTACCCAGCCCCCGCCAATCGTTTTTTGCGGACTTGGGCGCCTTAAAATAAAACGATCGCCTCGTTTCGTGAGGACTTCCTCCTCAAGTCTAAGCTGACAAAGAATTTCATCATTTTCTACTTTAAGCTCATTGCGGTCAAAGAAAACGATACGACCCATTACCTCAGCTGTTCCGATATGGAGCTTTATTGGCATCCGCTGTTTGACTAAGTGATCTAAATCTTCAACAACCCGAACTGCGACATCCAGCGTCTTCGTCACAATGAAATGTTCTGACGAAACAAGAACTTCACCGCGCTCTAAATCCTCTTTTGCGACCCCTGAGAGGTTAATGGCCGCACGCTGTCCCGCAAAGGCTTTTTGTGCAGGACTATGGTGAATCTGTATTTGCCGCGCACGTACCTCGTGGCCTTTTGGCATAATTTTAAGCGTTTGGCCTTCCTCAACTGATCCCTCATAAACAGTTCCTCTAACAACCGTCCCCTGCCCCTTCACTGTAAACACTTGGTCAATCGGCAGACGAAAAGCACCTTTGGCATCACGCATTTCTTGCTCTTTCAGGGTCTTGATAATTAAATTTTTAATTTTATCGATCCCTTTATGTGAAAGGCTGTCAACTAACACAAAGGGGGCATCTTCAAAAACTGTCCCAGTTAACTCTTCTAAAATATCATCTTTGACCAGTTCGATAAATTCTTCGTCCACCCGGTCAATTTTTGATATGGCGATTATGCCGGTTTTTACACCGAGAAATTTAAGGATATCCAAATGTTCTCTTGTTTGCGGCATGACACCTTCATCGGCGGCAACGACTAACACAACCAAGTCAATTCCGGCAACACCGGCAATCATTTGCCGGATAAATCGTTCGTGTCCCGGCACATCAATGACAGAAATTTGAATTTCATGATCTTCATATAAGGGAGCAAATCCGAGTTCAATAGAGATTTGTCGTTCCTTTTCTTCCTTTAACCGGTCAGTATCAACGTTGGTAAGCGCTTTTGTTAATGACGTTTTCCCATGATCGATATGTCCTGCCATTCCTATGGTAAAATATCTTTTTTCCAAGATTGCCACCTACTTTATTGTCTTCCATTTAAATGTAGCTTGAATGGAATAAATGTTCAAGGAAACATTTTTAGACAGAAAAACAAGCACCCGCTGCCCCGCAGAACTCTCCATTTTGTAAAAACCTTGAAGTTAAGCCGAACATACCGGTATATAACTCTAGGTTTTTCTTTAATGACTGATTGCCAACCAGTGTGCTTCCAATATAAATTACATTGTTGATCCGGTGAATAGCTCCTGCCTGCAATGTAAGCAAAACGACAGTCTCGGCAATCATATTCGTAAGTGACGCCATCCGGTCGGAATCCGTATGCTTTACGTTTCTTCCTTTCGCAAAATTGGCTGCGGTTAAATTGCCATCGATTGGCGGTTCTGCCATTTCATAAATATCGCGAACGAGTAAATCAACATTGCCCTTTTCTCCTTCATTCGCAAGGATGGTCAGCTGATGAAAATCCTCTTCCTCCGTTAAGATAGTTCCAAGCCCGGTGAATGTTCCTCCACCTACCCCGCTGCCAAGAATCCGTTCATACGTATCACCGTTGACCACATGCCATGACGTACCGGTGCCGATGTTAACGAGTAAAAAGGGATTTTCAATTTTCTTGTTTTCCTCGAGCAAGAATAACCGTGCACCATCACACGTTGCTTGGAATTCAGGAATGATGACGCCTCTTGGAAAATATTTTTTTTGAATGATATGGGATTTCCCTCCGGTTAACGCAACAGTTACACTAGGGGCAACTAGTTTCAACCAGGAAATAGCAGTGTCCAACTCCTCGATCGAAAACTTTTTATAATGCATCTGATGATTTTCCAGATAAGCTATTTTAATTAATGTACCTCCGGCATCAATTCCCGCTTTCATTCATTCCACTCCTTTCGATAACAACCAGGTTTTCCTTATGTATTTGACAGTCAGCTATTTTTTCCTGCATATCTTTTCATGATTCCTCATGAAAAGAGCGTCGCTCGGCTACCCGATTTGCTCTTTTTATATAAAACCGATTTTATTTTAAAAATAAATATCAACTTTTTTAAGCAAAAATGTACACAAATACTCGGAAATTTAATATAATGAATTTATAAATTTGCATTAAGGAAACATTTATTGACGAACGAACAAAGCTTGCTTATACGAAAGTATTAACAAGAAAGGATGGTGTCTTATGAGCCAAGCGAATTCAATGGCTGTTGAACGGTCTATAGCAGCAGAACACCGGACAGTTTCGGCGGCTAGAGATGCCATTAACGGGAAAGTTAAAGGCATCCGTGCACTACTTCCATTTCTCGGACCTGCATTTATTGCCTCAATTGCTTATATAGATCCAGGAAATTTTGCAACTAACATTCAAAGCGGCGCCCGTTTCGGCTATAAAATGCTTTGGGTGATCGTTTTAGCCAATTTGATGGCAATGCTACTTCAAAACATGTCTGCTAAACTCGGAATTGCAACAGGAAAAAGCCTACCGGAGGTTTGCAGAGATAATATGCCGAAATGGCTTACCATCACAATGTGGGTGGTATCTGAGCTGGCGGCGATGGCAACTGATCTTGCCGAATTTTTAGGGGCTACACTCGCCTTAAATTTACTTGCAGGTATTCCGATGTTGTATGCCACAATCATTACTGGTATCGTTACCTATCTGATTTTAATGTTAGAAAAATACGGATTCCGACCGTTGGAAAAATTTATTGCGGCGTTCGCAGTCCTAATCGGCTTATGTTACTTGGTTGAAACGGTTCTTTCAAAACCAAATCTATCACTTGTCGCTTATCACAGTGTCGTGCCATGGCTTGGAAACAATGAAAGCATTATTCTCGCCGTCGGGGTAATTGGTGCAACTGTAATGCCGCATGCCATCTATCTGCACTCAAGCTTGACGCAAGGACGGATCATTCCACGTAATGATATGGAAAAAATCAAAATTCAAAAATTCAGTACAAAAGAGATTCTGATTGCAATGACGCTCGCCGGATTTGTCAATCTTGCTATGATGTATATGGCAGCATCTGTTTTTAATACATCAGGTCATAGTCAAATCGCAGATATTACATCTGCCTATCATACGCTAACACCACTGCTTGGATCTGCGGCAGCAAGTGTATTCTTGATTTCTTTACTCGCATCAGGAGTTTCAAGCTCAGTGGTTGGAACGATGGCGGGGCAAGTTATTATGCAAGGCTTTGTAGGCTTCACGATTCCATTATGGATTCGCCGTTTAGTAACGATGCTTCCAACTGTTATCATCGTCGCAATGGGTGTCGATCCAACCAGAACACTCGTTATCAGCCAAGTGGTGCTAAGTATCGTGCTACCATTTCCGGTCATTGCGTTAATCTATTTCACGCAAAAGAAAGACTTAATGGGGGTTCTCACAAATAAGCGGATTACAACCCTAACCTCCACCCTATTTGCCATCTTAATACTAGGCTTAAATCTTTGGTTAATTTTCCAAACGTTCTTTGGATAAAATTGGGGCTATTACCACAGTCTTTGATTAAGACTGTGGTATTTTTTTATCATTTGGGTGGAATTTTCTGAGATTTTATCTACAAATTCTCGATTTCAGTTCTTCCTTTCTTTTTCAAAAAGACTAATAAATAAGCCCGGCACGACCTCCACGTTACGAGCTAATCGAAAGCCATTTTTTAAATAAAGCCTCTTGGCAGGAGTATTGTCCTTTCCTGTTGATACTTTTAAAACCGTTATTTCAGGATGAATTTCTTCTAATGCACTCAACAATTTTTGCGCAAATCCCTTGCGAAAATGCTTCGGGTGAACGACCATGCGGCAAATCGCGAGCTCCTTATTTTCAATTTTATAAGCAAGCGCACCGGCAAGATCTTCCCCTTCAAAATAGCCCAGGAAGGTTTCACCGCACTCCTTTAGCTCCTCCAAGGACTCTTTAAGTGGCGGAATATCAAAAAAACGAATCAAATTTGCTTCAACGAGATAGGAGGCCTTCTGTAATTTAAACAATTCTAGAACTAACCTCGTATTTTGAAAATCTATTATTTTAATCAAGATCAAATTTCCCCTTTGATTATTTGAACGACCAATTTTATCCCATTTGAATCAGTTTTTTTCAATAAGAACATAATAAATGCAAATATGAAATGAAGGCTCAGAAGAACTGGAGTTGTTAATTTGAAAAAGTTGCTATCATATATTTTGAGGATACTTTCATTAATTGCCATAGTAATCTTAACAATAGCTTTTTATGTATTAATTGGATTTGTTCAAGAAAAGCTCTTTGCACCTAAAGAATATTTACTATGGATTTTTAAATATCCTGTTTCGAGGTTGGTATTTATATATGAATTGTTTATTGGATTTGGTTTTTTCTACCTTTTTAATAAGGGATTTAGGGAGTCATTTTCAAATAATGTCTTTTTTAAGCGGCATCGAGTATCCTTACTCTCTGCATTTGTACTGTTTAATATAATTCTTTTATACACCATAATCACGGATGTTACAGTTATTACAAATAAAAAAATAATTGACTATTCATTTCTCTCCCCTCAGGGCAAGGAACACAGTTACCATGATGTTGCGGGGATAAACACAGGGGTGTATGGAAAGAAATTTTATGTACCATTTACACATTCCAAAGGTGATTTTTATTACATAATAAAATTAAATGACGGAACTAGGATTGATTTAACTGAAATGGGCGGGGCAAAAAATGATATCGACGAACGTTTTATTATTGAGAAACTTGACATTCAATTTGTAAATATGGGAATTCCAAAAACATCAAGTATGGCTAATTTCAAGTACAGTACCTTAGGTAAAATTTATAACGATAAGATACGAAATATATTACAAAATACCAAGTGATTCCTAACAAAAGCAATCCCATAAGTTCTATGTTTCCCATAAAAAAAATAACCTTTAGGTGAGAATATCACTTTTTCCTTAAAGCTAATTTCCATTCACCAAGAACCTAAAGTTATGTAAAAATTTTATAATGAAAACATTTACTACATAAGTTATTACTTGAAATGAAATGATAATAGCAAAAACAATGAGGGTTATATTGTGAGAAAACTATTGATCAGTTTATCTGTACTAATTCTTCTTTGCTTAAATTGTATAAATCCCGTGATTTTATTTAGCACGGCATATGCCCAACAGAAACCGATCCCTCCATATGCTAAGTGGGGTGCTTTAGCAATGAAGATGACTAAGGAAAAATATCCGAATGCCCGGATCATTGATTACCTTCATATCGGTAGGATAAGCGGACCAAATTCCTCAACAGAGAAATTCAAATTATGGTTAAAAGATAACAGCAAAGAATTCGGTGTATTCGTAAATATTGAATTTAACAACGAGACAGAAAAAGTCATTAAAGTGACTTTTACGGAGACAGCAAAATAAACCTTTTCCCTCATCATAATTTTTAGATAACGTAAATTAAATTTCAAAAAAATTATCTCTTTCAACTTTACAAACTCTAAGAGAGAATTTTTTGTACCATATTCTTTTCCCTTTATCTTGTGCAATTTTATGGGCAGCATTTTCCTTCCATTCCTTTATTGAATCTAAAGAATCCCAATAAGAAACAGTAATTCCTAATCCCTCATCACGGGCAGATTCTACACCTAAAAAACCCTTCTGTTGTGAAGCTAACTCTACCATTTTGTCTGCCATCATCCCGTACCCATTTTCACCGTTTGTTCGCTGTGAAGTAAATATAACGGCATAATAGGGCGGACGAGGAGTTTTTGCTAGACCGCTCATTTTATACATCCTCCCTTTTAGTTCTAGCGCCCGGCGACGTGACGGATTCGCTAAACGGGCGCTTCCGCTTTTCTAAGTCTTAATTCGTAAAAACAAACTCCGTCCTGCTTCCTGTTTGACCGGCAATAACCTCAAGTCTCACATCAATTCGTTCTTTTAGTTCAGGGACGTGTGAGATGATTCCAACTAAACGGCCGCTGCTTTGAATGTCCATTAACGCTTCAATTGCCTGGTCCAGAGATTCAGGATCAAGTGTGCCAAAGCCCTCATCAATGAACATCGTTTCCAAAGATACGCCACCGGCATAATTTTGCACCACATCAGCCAAACCTAAAGCTAGAGACAATGCTGCTTTAAAGCTTTCACCGCCCGATAACGTTTTGACATGACGCTCCTGTCCGGTGTACTGGTCAAAAACGAGGAGCTCCAAACCACTTTGGACATTCCCTTTTGAACGATCAGTTTTTCGAAGAAGTTGGAAGCGACCCGAGGTCATTTTCCTCAAGCGGCCATTCGCTTCACGTAAAATATCGTCCAAAAACGCAGCAAGTACAAAACGTTCAAAAGTAATCCGATACGTATTCTGTCCTCTCGAAATATCATACAGATGGCCGATGAGGTTATATCTTTCTTCGAGCACCTTCATCTGCTCATTCAATCGTTCCACTAGATGATAAATATCTTCATTGTCCCGCTTTTTTACAAAAACATCCGTACGCTCCTGATTTAAGGTCTCAATTTCTGATGCCAGGATACCAAGTAAAGACTTCAATCCATCCACATCAGGCGTTTTCACATCTGCTAAAAGCTCTGTTAACTCTTTCAGGCGGTCCGAAACTGAGCGTAAATCCTCGTGATATTTGCGGATTTCTTTTTCTAGCGAAAGGATTTCCTCTTCCGATTGCTTCGAAGCATGGTACACTCCGTAGTTTTCAAAGCCCTTCTCCGAAAGCTGCTGTTTAAAAACTTCCCGCTCTGTATCAAGTTCACTTTGTTTATCCAAATGGTGTTTCTCAGCATCAATTACTCTAGCTGTTTCCGCTGAAAGCTTTTCTTTTACGGTCTGTATACGTTGCTGAATTTCCTCCAGCTGTTTTACTAAGATTTCATGCTCCCTTTTTGCAGCCGCGTATGCTTTTTCGAATTCTGCTTCCGAACGGAGATTTTCGGGAATCAGATTGATCATTCTCGTCAAATTCGTTTTCTTTTCAGTAAAATGAACCATTAATTCGTTTACTTCACCCATATACAGTTGAGTGGCTTTTTGTACCGCCTCTTTTTCAGTTTCTATTTTCTCTAATTGGAGTTTAACGGTATCAAGCTGTTTATTTTGTTCCAAAAGTTTTCGTTGCCATTGCACAAGATGATTTCTTGCTGTTAACACCTCTGATTTCACATCACCCAATTCGGTTACACTAAAATCTTCGCGCTGAATGCGAATTTCATTTAATACTTCAACCATCACTTCCCTCTGCCTTTTCTCAGCAGATTGGCCATCGTAATAAGCGGATTCGGTTTTGGACTTTTCTTTTTCCAACTGTTCAAGTTGATTCTTAGCGGCTTTCAAGTCCTCCTCATTCGGAATCGCACCTTCATTAAATGGCGCCGGAGAAGGATGGTGCTCGGAACCGCAAACCGGGCAAGCCGCTCCCGTTTCAAGCCTTGCTGCAAGAAGTGCTGCTTGACCATGAAGCCATTTCTTTTCCAGGTTTTCATTTATCGCTTTCGCATCCAAGTATCTTGCAACCGTAGATTCGTAGCGACCTTTAATTAAATTAAGGTTTTGCTCAGCTTTTTGATGCTGCTCAAGCAATGATTCCAATTTTTGAAAACGATCATACTCAACCTGAAGTTTTTCCACTTGTCGCTCATTTTCTAAGAAGGTTAACTGACCCTGTTCAATTTCCGCCTTTTGTTGAAAAAGAATTTTTTGTTTTTCTTCCATTAATAGTTGATTTTTTTCGGCAGAGCGATGTTTTTCCCTTGCACAATTAAGGGTAGATTCAACAGTTGCAGTTGCTTTTACCAGTGCTGCAAATGAATAGACATCTTCTTTCATATTGGAAAGACGATTGATACGCTCGAGAGCAGCTTCACGTTCTCCTTCTCGCTCAAGTTCTCTTTGCAGCTGCTGCTGAAGCTGCCTCAAAAGTCCGTCCAATTTTTCGATTTCCGCTTTGATTGCCGTAACATTTGCTTGTAATTGGTCAACTTCCCGCTTTAAGCGGTGGCAGAGCTCCTCCTGTTTTGCGAGGAGGGCAGCTTTTTGAGCCATTTGCACCTGCTTTTCTTTTTCCGAAAACAAATCCTTCTCTCGATCAAGCCCGGCTTTTTGCAGCTTCAGCTCTTCTTTTAATTGAAGCTGCTTGAGGATTGCCTCGGCCTCAAAAAGCTGCCCTTTCAGTCGATCCTGCTCTCGTTCCTTTTCTTTTATTTGGCTGTTCAAATGGTCAAGTAATTCTGACATGCCGGCTATTTCAGCTTTTAATAACGGCATGACAATTGTATCATTGACGCTGCCGGCATCGAGGTAACCCGCAAGTTCTTCGTTCGTCATCGTCTGTATTCGGCGAATCGCTTCACTTCTCGCTTGCACTTGATCCTCAACTGATTTTTTCAACTCTGATGCTTCTGCCTTCAGTTTATCTTCTACAAATTTATAGATTTGTGTATGGAACAGTCGCTGCAAAATGACTTCCTTATCTTTGCTATCAGACGTTAATAGCTTGCGGAATTCACCCTGCGGAATCATTAAGATTTGTCGGAATTGATTGCTGTCGATGAGCATGATTTCTTTAATTTTTTCCTCAACTTCGTTGACCTTAGAGGCAATCAGTTTTTTTTCACCATTTTCATCCCATATATATAATTCTGCTTTAGCACCAATTTGGGTATAACCCTCACCTTTTTCTTTCCTTTTTTGTTGCTGTGGTGACCTTGTGATGGAATAAACTTTATTTCGAAGTGAAAAATCAAGCGAAACCTCTGTTAACAATTCTTCCTTGGCAAATTGGCTTCGGAGTTCGGGACCATTCCGATCCTCACCGCTCGCTTTTCCGTATATCGCGTAGCTGATGGCGTCGAAAATCGTGGTCTTTCCAGAGCCTGTTTTTCCGGAAATCACAAACATCGTGCGGTTTCCAAGGTTAGAGAAGTCAATCGTCTCACTTCCTGCATAAGGTCCGAATGCTTGCATCGTTAATTTTAACGGCTTCATTTAATCCCCTCCTCATTCAGCACTTTTTCGATCACAGTAACCATCGCATCCTTTTTCTCAGCGTTGAATTCCGAGGTAGTCATTTCTGTGTAAAATTGTTCAAACAGCTCAATTTCCGATTTTTTCTCACTTTGGGAAGCATTAAAGGACTGCTTTTTCTTCATGTCGTTGATATCGATTTTCCGTTCAAGGTGAAGAACATTCGGATATACCTGGCGCAGCTTATTGATGGGATCGATTAATGCTCCTTCATCAAGCAAGGTAATTTTCAAATAATCATGCAATCTTTCTTTTTCATAAAAAGTTGGGTCAAGTAATTCTTGAAGATGTCCTTCTAACTCACGCATATCATGAGTCGGGGTAAGTGATCGGTACCGATGCGTAAACTGACCTTTCTGATCCATTTCAATGATGGAGATGGATTTTTTTTGCTTTGCTTCGGAAAAAGAATATTTTAAAAGCGAACCGGAGTATTTTACCTTTTCATGGTTAATGGCATCAGGGCTATGCAAGTGACCGAGCGCTGTATAAGAAAAAGGTTCAAACAGCTCGGCACCGACGCATCCGGAACCCCCAACCGATAGTATTCGTTCAGAATCTGAAGTTTGCCCACCCAGTACAAAGGCATGTCCAACCAAAACGTTCGGCTCATTTGGTTTTAACGTTTCTTCCATTTTCCCAATTAATGCTTTCATTGCATCCTGATGGGAATGAATCGAGTCATCCCCTAGCAGTTGACGAACAATCCCCGGTTCCGCATACGGTACAAGATAAAAATTGACTCCGTTAATCTGTACGGGCTTGAAGCTATTATCAAGCTTCCCTGAAAGATAGAATTGGCTGTGTTTATACCACGAGCTGCCGAAAGAAAGCCGTTCGGCACTATCATGGTTTCCCGCGATGGCAACAATCGGCGTTTTCAACTCAATATTAATTCTAAACAGAATTTCATCTAACAACTCAACGGCATCCGTTGGCGGTACAGAACGGTCATAAAGGTCCCCTGCAATTACAACTGCATCCGGCTGTTCTTCAGCAACAATGGAAACAAATTGCTCAAGCGCTTCCCGCTGATTCTCCGTCATATAGACACCATGAACTAATTTGCCTAAGTGCCAATCTGCTGTATGGATAAACTTCATATTCTTCACCTCTTCATTTATAAACTTTCGTTTTACAATAATACTATTATAGCAAAATACTATTGATTAAGGCCTTGGAAAACCAAGAAATTACAGGGAGTATAAATGAATTTATTCCAGTTGGAGGATTAGACAACAAAAAACAGCCCGGCAATTAACCGGACTGTTATCATTAGTTTCGTCAAATTACTTTTTAGTTACGTTAGCAGCTTGTGGTCCACGAGCTCCTTCAACTACTTCGAAAGATACTTCTTGACCTTCTTCTAAAGTTTTGAAACCTTCTGTTTGGATAGCAGAATAATGAACGAATACGTCGTTTCCATCTTCAGCTTCGATAAATCCGAAACCTTTTTCTGAGTTAAACCATTTAACTTTACCGTTTTTCATGTAAAAAAATCCTCCTATTGGCTTGACCATAAGCCATGTGTAAAATTCACCAAATCACAACGTAGATAGCTTTACTTTCATTTCCTCATCCAAACTTCGGTTAAAACTTTGAACAAAGCGTGTAACATAAATCTAATCTCGTGCAACGGCTGCTTAAAATTTAACATTTATTATCTATTCTGTCAAGAAAGCCAAGACGACAGAAAACGACAAAATTCATGTTCTTTCCCTCATTCGCTCGGGCATATTCTGTATCGATTGAACCACCATATCAAGCTTTGTTTCAATCCGATAAAGCAAGTAAAAGGACACAACAATTGGGGAATCCTACCTGGCTGATGAGAGGTATGAGCTCATCCACGGATCTATCTACTTTTCAGCTGTAATAAATTCCTATAAAAAGAAAGACCGGCTTCAAGGTGAACCCGGTCTTCCCTCTATTTATTAAGCAAGTTCATAATCTGTTATATTACGCACTACGATTCTAGCACCTTGAGGGGAGACTAAATTGCCATTTGCTGTATTAATTATTCCCGATGCGATAATTTCTGCCATCGATTGCTTGACAACCGCTTCATCCACTGGTTCTTTTGGATTAACAACAGTCAAGCGGGCAGTTTTCCAAAAAGGACATGGCAGTTAAAAATCTTTTTTACCATTCAGCAGAAAATAATTACCCCCATTTATCCGGGCTTGTCTTATTTTGTAGAAAAATTTAGGGGTAAATTTTTAAAAAATCCGAAAAAGAATTGGTACTAACAAACCAGAAAAAATGGAGCATTGGTATTGCCAAAGTACAGCAATAAAACGGAAAAGAAAAAGCCGAAGACATTAATTCTTCGACAGAGTAGTTATTTCATCTTCTTCATCTTTAAACTTATCCAATATCGTTATCGTATCTACAAGATGATTATTAAAGATTTGCCGAGCAACGGCTAAAAGTCCAATAATCATAGGATCTTTAAGTGTGTAAACGACTTTATTCCCATCCTTTGTGCCGGAAACGATATTCTTAGCACGTAACACCGTTAGTTGCTGCGAAACGGCAGATCCTTCACTACCAACGAGGGTTTGAATTTCATTTACATTTTTATCTCCTTCTGCTAATAGTTCCAGAATACGGATTCTCAAAGGATGTGCAAGAGCTTTGAAAAATTCCGCTTTAAATTGCTGTATTTCAAGATTCAATTTGGCCTCTCCTTTACTGTTAAAAAGTAGGCGAAAGCTTCTGTTGTTTATCCGCCGTCTCCGAAACAGAAAGCTTTTGACATTCTCTAAAAGCAAAATGTTTGCACCCCAGGCATTTATTATTATCCAGTTGGGAAAGCGCATATTGAATTGCTTCGCCTGTGTGTTCAAAAAAATGTTCATCGCCGATAATTTGATATAAGCCTGTTTTTTTCAAAACATTTTCCGGTTGTACATTAAGTCCCGATATGATTACTATACCATTTTTCGAAAAATGTCGTACAATACTTGCTAAATTAGCTTCACCTGTTGTGTCCATTAAAGGAACCTTACTCATACGCAATAACAGAATCTTAGGCCGATAGTTAATGGTATTCATAATGGTTTTCTCAAAGGTTTGCGCGGCTCCGAAAAACAATGGACCTTCAACATTATAAATACTTATTTGCGGGCAATCATGGGTGTCCGTCACCATTTGGGTTTCCACTTTTTCATGTTTATGACTCCTATTAGGCAAGGCCTTCGCCGTCACCATGACGTCACTCATCCGTTTAGTAAATAGAATGGCCGACATTACTAAACCGACTTCAACAGCTGTTGTTAAATTCACAAACACCGTTAATAAGAACGTTACCAATAGTACAAGAGAATCCGTCGATTTTGTTTTTAAAATATGGGAAAATACTTTTCTTTCACTCATATTCCAGGCAACCACCATTAAGATCGGTGCCATACTTGCGAGCGGTATATACGATGCATATGGAGCAAAAAACAGTAAAACAAGCAGGACCACAATGCCGTGAATAATTCCCGAAAAGGGAGAAACAGCACCATTTTTAATATTCGTCGCTGTCCGGGCAATCGCACCTGTTGCCGGAATCCCGCCAAATAATGGGGTAACCATATTGGCGATCCCCTGTCCGATTAGTTCTCTGTTACTATTATGGCGGCTATTCGTCATCCCATCTGCCACCACTGCGGAAAGAAGCGATTCTATCCCGCCAAGCATGGCTATGACGAATGCCGGTCTCAACAACTTAACAATCACATCAAAATTTACATTTGGTATACGTAGTTGAGGCAACGAGCTCGATATTTGCCCATAGCTGGTTCCGATTGTCGCCACATGAGTTGGGTAAAAAAATGTGGCAATGAGTGACGATATCACTAAACCAATTAATGGGCCGGGTACTCTCGGTGCCACTTTAGGAGTCAGGATGACCGTCACTAAACAAATTACAGCCGTTAATAGGCTAAAAATATTTACTGAACCAAGATGTACGAAGATTTCTTTAAGGTTTAAAATGAACTCCTCATGCTTTTTTAAACCTTCCAATCCTAAGAAACTAGCCATTTGACCTGCGAAAATTGTGATTGCAATTCCCGTGGTAAAGCCAATTGTAACAGGTCTGGGAATATACTTAATCAAAGAGCCTAAGTTAAAAATTCCCATCAACAAAAGCATAACACCTGCTAAAAATCCTGCTATAAGGAGGTTTTCATAGCCGTATGTCATCACAATTCCAAACAAAATTGGGATAAATGCCCCTGTAGGACCCCCAATTTGATATTTCGACCCGCCGCATAGAGAGATAAGAATTCCTGCAACAATGGTTGTGTAAATCCCATACTCAGGTTTAACCCCTGAAGCAATTGCGAATGCCATCCCAAGCGGAATCGCGATAACACCAACAATCAATCCTGAAAGCAGATCCTTTTGTACGTTTTTTACAGAATAATGATGAAATCTCTGGTCAATAAGCATATGAACCCTTCTCACTTTATATTTTTGTATATCTGATTATTTGAATATAGAATAATAGCAATTAATAATCAATACTTTTCTTCAAAAAAATTCACTTGTTTCATATTATATAAAGTGATATAATAATTGAGCGATGAGCTGAGTTGTGTAAGCCGAGAAACATTCCTTTTTGGAACGCACTATGTGGAGTGTGGTTTCTCGCCTCAATACGCAAAGAGACGCCTGTGTATACAGGCGTCTCTTTTTTTGTAATCTTTTCCAATTAGTATTAGCACTTTTCATTCGAATCTTTTAAAATGAAGGTAGAGAGACATTGATTTTAAACATATGGAGGGGACCCGTGATGAATAACCACGATATCGATTATAAAATCTATGGCGATGATATGCAGTTCGTTGAGATTGAGCTTGATCCTCAGGAAACAGTAGTAGCTGAAGCAGGCGGCTTTATGATGATGGAAGATGACATACATATGGAAACCATTTTTGGTGATGGATCCGGCGGAGGCGGCGGTCTGATGGGCAAACTGTTCAGTGCCGGTAAGCGCGTTCTTACAGGAGAAAGCTTGTTCATGACCACCTTTACCAATCAAGGTGTTGGTAAGAAGCGGGTTTCTTTTGCAGCTCCATATCCAGGGAAAATCATTCCGTTGGATTTAAGCGAATTAGGCGGTAAAATCATCTGTCAAAAGGATGCCTTCCTTGCTGCAGCCAAAGGCGTTTCGATCGGAATTGAATTCCAAAGGAAAATCGGTGCCGGTTTCTTCGGCGGTGAGGGATTCATCATGCAAAAACTTGAAGGCGATGGCCTCACTTTTGTTCATGCGGGTGGTACCATTACAAAAAAAGAACTTCTTCCCGGACAAAAGCTACGAGTGGATACAGGCTGTCTTGTTGCCATGACTAGTAATGTCAGTTACGATATTGAATTTGTAAAAGGAATAAAAACGGCAATGTTCGGCGGCGAGGGCTTATTTTTTGCTACATTAAGGGGCCCTGGAACTGTCTGGATTCAATCACTCCCATTTAGCCGACTAGCAAGCCGGGTATTTGCCGCTGCACCATCTCGCGGAGGAGCAAAGGATGAAGGCAGTATTGCTAAAGGGATATTTGATATGTTAAGCGGGGATTGATAGGTTGGCCGTTTTCGGTTAAGGCTAATTATAGCAAGCGGGATCATTGTGATCCGGCTTTTTTTAATTGGCTATTTTCGTAAACATTCCCCCTGATAAATCAGTAAAACCGGGCTAAGCCCGGTTTATCCTTACCTTATCCATGTTTCCTGCGAATTTTTTCAATCACATTCTCAACATCATCTGGCCGTAAAAATTCAATCGGTGAAAATCCTTTTTCAAAAACAACTGAATCTGCTTCCACCATTAATAGATACTTTCCATTTACCTTCGCCAAATGAATAGTATCGCCAAAATCAGCAAGCAGCCCTTTTACTGAAACATGGTCCAACTTCATTTTCAATTCCAGCTCCGGGGTGTGCTCGATAATTTGTGCCGCGGCTTCGATAACTTGCTCGGTTTCAAAATGTTCCTGAAGCTCCCGTTTTTCGCTTGCAGCCCAAATCTCCATTGCTCCCTCAAATTGCTGCCGTTCTTCACTCTCCGGCTCAAATACTTCCTCCACATGACCTCTGACCATCTCTAGTACCTGCGTTTTTACAATTTCAGGCATCGATTGCGCATATTCCACATACTTGAGGAAATCCTCAAAATAACGGGCATGTGAGGACTGATTAATTTTCAATTCATTTTCCTCTAAAATCCCTTCTTCCGGCATATAAGGATATTGAATCGATTTCATATTTTTTGTCGTTATTGCCATTTCCACGTGCCGAATGAGAGTTGACTCATCTGAAATGGATGCCACCTTCGGCTCAAAATCACATTTTAAAATAAACACAAACGGATCATCAAAATAGCGGGCTAGCTTTGCTGTTGCTACTAAAAAAACCCCGCCACGTACCGCACTTGTGTTTAAATAAGTATTCACAAACTTTTCAGCCTCTTCTTGAAAGGCTCCCTTGGATTCTGCAAAACGGGTACGATAAAAGAGATTAAAATTCGGGTTCGATGTTAAATCATGCCCTTCTTCTACAACAAAATAACCGATTTTAGTCGGAACTTCTTCTGCCTTCGGATGTCGTTCTACCTTTCTTTTAACAATCTTGGCAAATTCACCGTCAAGAAATTCCTTCAAAGGACTATTTTCATATTCCACTTCATCCATTGTTTGAAAATGTTTGTAGTGTTTATCCGCCTGTTCGCCTTTACCCTCCACTTGGATCACAAAAAAAGATAAGTATTGTATTTGAAAATCCATCACATTCACCTTGTTTCTATAAATAGATTTCACAAGTATAAATGAAAATGCGTCGATTAGCGAGCCCCTATAGGGCGAAGACAGATGCGCAGTTAAATAGTTAAAAATCTAACTTCCTTAATTTTTCATATGCCTGGGCTTTTTTCCAATTGTAAGACTGCCACGGTCGGTAGACCTTCAATGCTTCCTCTTTCCGTAATAGTAAAATCCCTTTCAAATCCATTACATGCGGATTTTTTTCATATAGGTCTATTAATCCAAGGACACCTGAATAAGACAAATTATTAAGGTAATGAAGATCAATTTTTCCACTTGTCTCAAATCGGTTTATATTTTCTTTCACAACTATTTTGTCCAAGTCAATTACTGTAATAGCCGAGTAATAAATTAATGATGCAATAAAATAAAAATGGAAAAGTGACAGCTTTTCAACCCAAATTTTCACCAAGGTGTACGCAAAGATAATACAAAGAAAAATCATAAACGAATGAACAAGTACCCTTAGGAATGTAAATCCATAGGCTTCCTCATACATGCCCATACGCAAAAATGCCGAGAAGAGCATAATGGCACTTGAAAGGACCAGGATGGTCAACATAAATTGCGTTAATCGCTTTAAAACACCGGTTACACGTTCAACAAAAGTTAATACCAAAACAGTAATCGATAAATTGATTAACGTAACAAACAAAAGCTCAAAAAATCCTTTTCTTGCATATTGAGCATAGGTAAAATCCCCTTGCAATGTACCGCTAAAGAAATATTTGAATTGTACTATCGTAAATAAGATATACACCGCATTAATAATGACAAGAACAGTTAAGGAAATAATCGAATCAATTTGCGGGATATTAAAATTGATATTCGTTTGATTGGCCTTTAACTGTTTATGCAGTAGTGTCTGCATAAAACCGAAAAAAGCAAAAGTATAGATTAAAATGATAATTATTCTAAAAACACTTACAGCATTAATCACACGGAACCATTGCGGAATTCCGCCAATTAATCGGTCAAATTGACTGTCTGCAGACATGAGCAAATTAAGTACAACCGCAAGGACAGGAACGGAAATCAAAATTCCGATGAATATTTTTTTCCATAGCAGGGACTTATTTTGATCCACCCCCTGATTGAATATTTTTCCAAAAATCATAGTGAAGGCTGCATTATATTTCACCGAATCTACCAGCCTTGAGAGCAAATAAGAAAGAAAAACCGGGCGATTCCACTGCCAGCTTTTTGGACTCGTTACCAAAACAAGGTGGAAAATAACCAACCCTGGAATCACTAGTAAATTTAGGACGTAAAATAGCTGACTATTATTAATAAAATAACCGGCTGAAAGGAGCCAAATACACATTAATACTAGGTACCCTAATCTTTGATGTGAAAAAGGATAATGACGATATCTCCAAAAAAACACAGAATAAAATGCAGCAATAAATATGAAATATGAAATTCCAATTTCACCGCCGAAGAAAAAAGCTTCCTCGGCTAAAATCCCGAGAAGTAAACATAAGAGTAAAAAGAGCCAATCTGATTTACCAATTTTCGTTTCCATCTTCATCCCTCTTTTGCACAGATTTTCTATATACATAGTTTTACTAGGTAAAAAAGCAAAAAAAACTGCTTATATCGAAGCTTTTTTCCCCCACCGATATCCAAGCAAACTTACGGGATATAGAATGATGGTAAAAATGATACAAGCGATTATAAACTGCTTTGTTAATAATGGTTCAAACCATTCGTGTGGAATGATCCGAAAAACCGTTAAGACCATTAACAGGATATTAGGTATCAGCGAAAGTAGGAAGGTCTTTTTTAAAAGCCTTCTGCCACTATGACCAAAACCTTTGCCAATTTCATATCCAAGTAAAGCCCAGAAGAACATATATAAAATGGCAATTATGGTTGGAATGGCTGTTAAGTGACCCCAGATCGCCGATAACCAATCCCATTGATAAAGATTATGTGCCAAGGTTAGCAGGCTGCCTCCACCAAAAAAGAGGATATTGAGGAGGATAAACAGCCATTTCATATTACTGGGAGTAACCGATAATTCTTCCCGCCACAATTCAGCGATTTCTTCCGGACTGCCAAGTCTGGAGATGATGAGTTCCATAAGGTCATCCTCATGTTGACAATCAAAGGATTCAATCAGGATTTCATCAATATGCGTCTCATATTCAGCTATAATATTCTCTTTATCTTGGTGGCTTCCAAGTCCTTTAGCCAGTCGTTCAAGAAACCTATTCTTTGGCCGTTCCATGCTTCGATCTCCCTATCACCTTGTTCATAACTTGAACAAAATCCTGCCACTCACTCACTTTTTCGTCCAACAATTCTTTCCCGGCATGCGTAATTCGATAATACTTACGTGCAGGGCCTTTTTCCTGCTCCTGCCAATAACATTCAATGTACTCCTGCTTTTCCAGCTTGTGGAGTGCAGGGTACAAAGTCCCCTCTTTAACGCTTAAGCCATTATCACTCCGTTTTTCTAACTCTTTTACCAACTCATAGCCGTACATATCTTTTTCGGTTAATAATTGAAGCAGAATCAGGGACGTACTGCCTTTGACCAATTCGCGATTAAACATTTTATCACCTACCTAGTTTTATTAGGTATATAGAAAGTCTACACCATTTAATTTCCATTGTAAACTATTAGCAAAAAAATAGTGACGATTTTCTTTCGTCACCGGGAAATAACACTATTTATTTTTCGAATCATTCCGTTGCCGCTGAATAGAACGATCACGTTCTCCGCCATCTGCCAGTTCTTCTGAAAATTCATGGTTGGCCTTCTTTCCTATTAACATTTCAGAGGATCTGATTGTACTCGAAGGTAAATTATTATTTGGCGCTGCCTGCTCATTCCATTTTCCCATTAAGATCAACTCCTTAAGATTTCTTACTGTTATTGTTTCCTTTCAAATTTCTATAAATGCAAAAAAACGCCTGGAAACCCAAGCGTTATTTAGAAACTAAATGATCATTTTCTTATTAGATTGTAATTGCAGTTCTTGTTCATTGTCTCCATCCTGCTCACGATTCTTTTTGATTCTGAAATGATAAATTAAGTAGCAGGCAACAACAAATGGTACTCCGCAATATAGGGCAATCCGTTGATCAGGGTCAAAGGCTAAACTTAAAAGAACGATACAGTTTAACGTTAATCCTAAAATCGGCAGGAATGGGAATAGCGGAGTTTTAAATTTAAGTTCCGATACCTTTCCTCCTTCACGGATGAATTTCCGACGGAAGGCGATTTGCGATGCCGTAATTGAAATCCACCCTACTTGAGCACCTAATCCCGCAACTGAAATCAGCCATACAAAAACGGTTTTAGCAGCTACAACACTTGATAATAGTGATAATAAAGCAATTCCGATTGTTAAAACAAGGGCATTTAACGGAACCCCACTTTTTGTAACCTTCGTTAACATTGGACTGGCCATTTTCTCTTTAGACATTGCGTATAACATCCGGGTTGCTGCATAAAGCCCGGAGTTTGCGACGGAAAGTAACGCAGTTAGGACTACAAAGTTCATAATATCAGCTGCGTAAGGAATTCCGATATTATCAAATACAACAACAAACGGACTTTCAATTACTCCTGCTTTCGACATTGGAATTAAGCCGGATAAAACAAAGATTGCTAAAACAAAGAAGAAAAGGGTACGCCAAACCGTTTGGCGGATTGATTTTGGAATTGTCTTTTCAGGATCCTCACTTTCACCGGCAGCAATCCCGATTAACTCAGTACCTTGGAACGAAAAGTTAACCGTAATCATTGTCATCAATAACGCGGTAATTCCGTTTGGTAAAAGACCGTGTGCTGTAAAATTTGAGAAAAACGGTGCTGCTTGTCCACCTTTCATATGGATCATTCCAAACATGGCAGCTCCGCCTAGTAAAATGAATGCTAAGATTGCGAAAATTTTAATACTGGAAAACCAAAATTCTGTTTCTCCAAAAGCTCGAGCTGAAAGTGCATTCAGCGAAAACAAGACGGCTGCAAAAATCAGACACCAGATCCAAACAGGTGAATGCGGAAACCATCTTTGCATTGACTGGCCTGCAGACAAGAGCTCCAATGCAACCGTTACGGCCCAACCTAACCAATAAAGCCATCCAAGGGCAAATCCGGTTCCGGGACCAATAAATTTGGTTGTATACGTTTGGAAAGAGCCGGAAATTGGCATGGCTACGGACAATTCCCCGAGACAAAGCATTGTTAAAAACATGATAAAGCCGCCAACAATATAGGAAAGAATTGCTCCAGCCGGTCCCGCCTGGTGAATGGTGTAACCAGAACCTAAAAATAGGCCAGATCCAATTACCCCTCCAAGTGAAATCATAAATAAATGCCTAGTCTTCATCGTTCTTTGTAATTCATTGTTATTCCCAGGTAACTGCATTTAATTTCCCCCTTCATACCCCTTTGAATTGAAGACGCTTCCAAAAAGATGAAATAATACTATTATGATAATTTTTTTGCTAAAAGGTACAGTTTATACTGATAATAGCAAAAAGAAGAACTAAATGGTATACCAAATAATGGCGTCAGTCAATACTTCATAAATTATCATTATTTTCACTAATTTTATATGCAATTTCCATGCCAAAGTGCAAATGCCTATTTGTGAACATTTTTTGAATTTTTACTGCCAAAATTTTTTGCGCAATAATAAAAAATTTTGCAGGTGTTGTGCAAAAAAATTTTATCCAAAAAAGAAAAAGGCCTAACCCTCGATTGCAACTTAAAGTTTGAATCAAAAGGGAAAGACCTTTTTATCCTTACTATTTTGTTTTAATCGCTTCCAGTTATTAATAAATCATCTTGGATGGTAGCTAATATGGTCTCTGAATTTACTTTTTGACCTGTCTCTACACGTAAAGACCTAATATATCCGCTTATGCCGATCGAAATCTCTTCAATCCTACCGCTGTTTGTTTTAATTAAAAACAATTTCTCCCATTCATATACATGGTTGTTTTCCCTCGTTAAAACTACCTCGACGGTGCCGGACCAAGGACTATAAATCGTTTCTTCCTTTACTAGCAAGTTCTCCACTCCTTTATAATGATTTCAAACAGTCATAAACGGTTAACCTTAAATGTGATTGAAATTGGATTTCAACCCATACTGCCATCTATTAGGCACTTTATACCCAACCACGGAAACGGGAAGCTTCAGCGACTTTCCTGATTCCAACCATATAAGCTGCTAAGCGCATATCCACATGATGGGCCTCAGCAGTTTGATAAATGTTTTCAAATGATTGAACCATAACTTTCGCTAATTTTTCTTCTACTTCTTCTTCAGACCAGTAATACCCTTGATTATTTTGTACCCACTCAAAATAAGAAACCGTTACCCCGCCGGCACTGGCAAGAATATCCGGAACAAGAAGAACTCCGCGTTCTGTTAAAATGCCTGTTGCTTCAAGTGTAGTTGGTCCATTCGCCGCTTCGACGATAATCGCCGCCTTGATATTAGCCGCATTTTGGACCGTAATTTGGTTTGAAATAGCAGCGGGAACAAGAATGTCACATTCTAATTCAAGCAATTCTTCATTCGTTATTGTATTTTTGAAAAGTTGCGAAAATGTTCCGAAACTATCTCTTCTGTCTAATAAGTGGTCAATATCCAGTCCGTTTGGATCATAAACACCACCGTAAACATCAGAAACAGCGACAACCTTTGCGCCTGCATCATGCATGAATTTAGCTAAATAGCTTCCTGCGTTTCCAAAGCCTTGAATGACAACACGCGCACCTATAAGATCGATTCCTTTTTTCTTTACTGCTTCTTCAATACAAATGGTAACTCCGCGTGCAGTTGCTGTTTCACGTCCCTGAGAGCCACCTAAAACAAGTGGTTTCCCTGTAATAAATCCCGGTGAATCAAATTCACGTAAACGGCTGTATTCATCCATCATCCAGGCCATAATTTGCGAATTAGTATACACATCTGGTGCGGGAATATCCTTTGAAGGGCCAACAATTTGACTGATGGCACGAACATATCCGCGACTTAAACGCTCCAGTTCTCTAAAGGACATTTTCTTAGGATCACAGATGATACCGCCCTTTCCTCCGCCATAAGGAAGATTGGTAATCCCGCACTTTAAGCTCATCCAAATAGACAGTGCTTTTACTTCTTCTTCATTTACTTCAGGATGAAAGCGGACGCCGCCTTTTGTAGGACCAACTGCATCATTATGCTGGGACCGGTAGCCGGTAAAAACTTGGACAGTACCATCATCCATTCTTACAGGGATGCGAACTGTTAACAGCCTAATCGGATCCTTTAAAAGTTCATACATTTCATTTGTATATCCTAATTTTGATAACGCCTTTTGAATGACCGTTTGAGTCGAATAAAAAAGATTCAATGACTCTTTTTCTTCTTTTTGTTCTTTTGTCATAGTATCAAGCGCAGTGTTACCGGACATGACAGACACCTCGTCAAATTAGTAGATTTGTTGTTTATTAATGAATTCTTAAGATAAAACTTTTTGAATTTTTTCGAAAGCCCAATCAATTTCTTCCTTTGAAATGATTAATGGCGGTGCAAAACGAATTACGGTATCATGTGTTTCTTTGCATAGTAAGCCTTTTTCTTTTAATTGCTCACAATATGGCCTTGCTGCTTCTGTCAATTCAACCCCGATAAACAGGCCTCTTCCTCTTACTTCTTTTATCATTGGATTATCAATTGTTTTTAATTGATCGATGAAATATTTACCCAACTCAAGAGAGCGCTCTGAAAGTTTTTCTTCCTCGATTACATCTAAAGCCGCAAGAGATACGGCACAAGCAAGTGGATTTCCACCGAAAGTCGAACCGTGAGATCCTGGATTAAATACTCCTAAAACATCGGAATTAGCGACAACACATGAAATAGGGAATACTCCACCGCCAAGTGCTTTACCCAAAATGAGCATATCAGGTGTTACTTCTTCCCAGTCACATGCAAACATTTTACCGGTACGTGCTAAGCCGGCTTGGATTTCATCAGCAATAAACAAAACATTATTTTCTTTACACAATTCAGAAGCTGCTTTTAAGAACCCTTCCGGCGGAATAATAATTCCTGCTTCACCTTGAATAGGCTCGATTAAAAACGCTGCTGTATTCGGAGTAATCGCTGCTTTTAACGCTTCAAGGTCACCGTAAGGAATTAAATTAATTCCAGGTAACATTGGCCCAAAGCCACGCTTATATTCAGGATCAGATGATAAAGAAACGGCACCCATTGTCCGGCCATGGAAGTTTCCTATGCATGCAATAATTTCGGCTTGATTTTCTGCAATTCCTTTTACATCATAGCCCCAGCGGCGAGCTGCTTTAAGTGCTGTTTCAACGGCTTCTGCACCCGTATTCATTGGAAGCACCATATTTTTATTTGTTAACTTACTAACTTTCTCATACCATGGACCAAGTTGATCACTATGAAAAGCACGGGAAGTTAACGTTACTTTATCGGCTTGGTCTTTTAATGCCTGAATGATTTTGGGATGACGGTGCCCTTGGTTAACAGCTGAATAGGCACTAAGCATATCCATATAGCGATTTCCTTCAGGACTTTCTACCCAAACACCTTCCGCCTTCGCAATAACGATTGGCAGTGGATGGTAGTTGTTCGCACCAAATTTCTGTGTTTGTTCAATAATAGTAGTGGATTTTGTTGTTGTTCCATTCATTGGTGATTTCCTCCTTTAGTTAATTACATACTTTTTCGGATATTAGAGCATTTCCGATGTTGTTTTAGCTTGCATATGCAGTAATAAATAATCAGGGCCGCCTGCTTTTGAATCTGTACCTGACATATTAAAGCCGCCAAATGGCTGGTAGCCCACAATTGCACCTGTACATGTACGGTTAAAATAAAGATTTCCTACATGAAATTCTTGACGGGCACGCTCAATATGCTCGCGGCTATTGGAAATAAGTGCTCCTGTAAGACCGTAATCAGTGTTATTAGCGATTTCCATCATGTGGTCAAAATCACGTGCTTTACAGAATGCAACAACCGGTCCAAAAATTTCTTCCTGCATCAGGCGGGATTTTTCATCCAAATCGGCGAAAATCGTTGGTTGAATGAAGTAACCCTTCGAATCGTCTCCTTCTCCGCCTGTGACGAGTCTGCCCTCTTGTTTACCGACCTCAATATAATTCATGATTTTTTTGAATGATTTTTCATCAATCACCGGTCCCATATATGTGTCAACATCTTCAGGGTTACCGAGTGATAGTGTTTTCGTTAATGCCGCTGCTTTTTCAAGTACTTCCTCATAAACGTCCTGATGAACAACTGCACGGGAACCTGCTGAACATTTTTGACCCGAGAAACCAAACGCTGAATAAACAATGGAAGAAGCTGCTAAATCTAAATCTGCATCCTTATCGACAACCACAGTATCTTTTCCGCCCATTTCAGCAATTACACGCTTCAGCCAAATTTGGCCCGGCTGAACTTTTGCCGCACGTTCATTGATTCGGCAGCCGACTTCACGTGAACCAGTGAAGGATACGAAACGAGTTTTTGGATGATCAACTAAATAGTCACCGATTTCCGCTCCGCTGCCCGGAACAAAGTTTAATACTCCTTTTGGAAGCCCAGCTTCATGCATAAGTTCGACAAACTTCGCTGCAATGATAGGCGTTGAGTTTGCAGGTTTTAAAAGAACGGTATTTCCTGAAACGATAGCTGCAACAGTTGTTCCAGCCATAATCGCTAATGGGAAGTTAAATGGTGAAATAATTATCCCTACTCCCAGTGGAATGTAATGGAATTGATTGAATTCCCCAACCCGACTTTGAACTGGCATACCATCTTTGATTTTCATCATTTGGCGACCATAATACTCGATGAAGTCGATTGCTTCCGCTGTATCAGCATCGGCCTCTTTCCATGGCTTTCCTGCCTCTTTTACGAGGTAGCCTGAAAATTCATGCTTCCGACGTCTAAGAATAGCAGCTGCACGGAATAAAATATTAGCACGGTGTTCCGGTTTCCAATTTTTCCATGTTTCAAACGTAGTTAGTGCAGCCTGCATTGCTTTTTCCGCTAATTCTTGACTTGCCATTGAAACAGTTCCAATTATTTCATCTTTATTTGCTGGATTAATAGATACGATTTTTTTATCCGTAGTAATCTCTTCTCCGCCAATGACTACCGGATAATCCTTCCCTAGCTGTGATTGAACGAATGATAATGAATCTTGAAAAGCTTTTTTATTATTTTCATCTGAAAAATTTGTAAATGGTTCATGAGTGTAGGTTAGCAATCTTCTTACCTCCTAAATTTGAATACACCATTTACTATGCAATTAACGTGCCAACTTTAAATATATGAATATTTTGCGGTTTTTTATGGTGATAACGGTTTCATCGCATAATTATTTTGCGCCAAATTTTTTATTTTTTTGTTTAACGCAAAATTTTTTTGCAGTATTTTGGTTTTAATGATTAAATAGTAGTGAATCATTTTGAACAAGGAAGAAGGTAAACTAAATGGAACAACCCAAAGATGTTCACTATTTACAATATATAAACCAAATATATGAACGGATTTTAGACGAGGTGGATGTAGGAGTCCATGCCGTTGATGAAACGGGCAAAACAATTATCTACAATAAAAAAATGATGCAAATGGAATCCATGGATATTCAGGATGTACTAAATAAAAATCTCTTGGAAGTGTTTATGTTCAAGGACGATCAAACTAGTACGTTAGTAAAAGCGTTACAAGAAGGTAAAGAAACCAAAAATGTTAAACAAACATATTTTAATAATAAAGGTCGGGAAATTACGACAATTAATAATACCATTCCTATTTTTGAAGAAAATAAAATTAATGGTGCCGTGGAAATTGCCAAAGATGTTACGAAACTTGAAAGACTCATGAAAGGAAATATAACCAGTAAAGGTACGACTAGATTTACCTTTGATAACATTACCGGTAGCAGTCCTGCGATAAAGGAAGTGATTGAAGCGGCAAAACGTGCAACAAGAACCTCCTCCTATGTATTAATTGTCGGAGAAACCGGCACCGGCAAAGAGCTTTTTGCTCAAAGCATTCACAACGCCAGCAACCGTCTTTCAGGTCCATTCATTTCACAGAACTGTGCTGCACTGCCGGATAACTTGATTGAGAGCCTTCTTTTCGGTACAAAACGAGGGGCTTTTACAGGTGCAGTTGATCACCCGGGTTTATTTGAACAGGCAGAAGGCGGTACCTTATTGTTAGATGAAATCAACTCGTTAAATTTGAGTCTCCAAGCCAAGCTGCTCAGAGTGCTTCAAGAAAAAACTATAAGGCGGATTGGTGATACGAAGGATACACCTGTTGATGTCAGGGTCATCGCCAATATGAACGAGGACCCCATTGATGCGATAGCCAATAATCATATGCGGAAAGACTTGTACTACCGCCTTGGAGTTGTCACTGTTTTTATTCCTCCATTAAGGGAGCGTAAACAAGATATTCCCCTTTTAGTCCAGGATTTTATTAAAAAGTATAATGAGCGGTTCAATATGCAGGTAAAAGGGTTGAGTGATGAGGTCAAACAGTCCTTCCTTGAGTATGATTGGCATGGAAATGTCCGTGAGCTTGAACATATTATCGAGGCTGCGATGAACAATATGTTGGACGAAGAAGTGATTATGTACACACATCTGCCCTTCCAATATCGAAATAAAATGCAATTGAAAGAGCGTATGATTCCAATTTCCTCCGTTGAATCGTTCATTAATGAGAGTGTTGAGGTCGCTGTTCCGCTTAAGGATCAATTGGAGATATTTGAAAAATCCTATATTGAGCATGTCCTGAAAAAGAACGATTCTAATATTTCCAGAACAGCTAAATTACTCGGTTTAAGCCGCCAAAGTTTACAATATCGAATGAAAAAGTTAAATATTGATTTAAAATAAGAGGGTCTTCACTGGTACCTTCCAAAACCTGCTTATATCGAAATCTATCTTTTTTTGTTTGTACAAAAACGCTTCGGAGCGTCCGGCGAAGACGAAAGTCTTGCCGGATTTCTTATTTTTTTAATAATAACGTTTTGAAAAAAAGCCCAAATTTTTTTCACAAACTCCAGCAATTTTACATAAAATATTACATAGATGGATTATATTCTAATCGAAAAAAACTATTTTAAAAAAGCAATATAGCGAATGAATGGGACCGGATTTTCTTATAGATTCCCTTTTTTAAAAGAAAGATACCAGCATAAAAATTCCATTTTTTCTCCATACTAAGAAGAAAAGATGAGGTGATTGAAATGGGATTACTCAACTCTTATAACCAATGGAAAGAGACAAGATATCAAAATCATATTTCCAATATGAAAGATCAAGGCAAATGCCCGGATTGTCAAGGCCGTGGATACACTGTTTATCCCTACAATGAATTTGCCTATTTTAATTCGTTTGAATGTCCCGGCTGTCAAGGCAGCGGTTCCTATACTGACTGGGAAGAAACCCAATAATCCTTTTGAAAAAATAACCCCTTCATATAGCTGGTAAACCATGCTAAATGAAGGGGTTTTTGTTGTGCTTCTCGTTTTAACCGTTTATAGTATTAGTAAGCTATGAAAGTGGGGGTGACTTGTATTGAAGAAACTCGTCTTTCTCTTTTTATGTATTGTTGGATTTTCTTATCTTTCTAAGCAAAACATGCTTCCTTCGGTAGAACAACTAAAAAGTTATCTAAACCTTAATGGCAGCCAAGAAACGGGGCTTACAGCTACTCCGGCACAACAGGTTCCTTCGCCGCAGCTAACTGCAAATATCAATTCAAATAAAACCACTAATGCCGCCCTGTCTTCATCCAATGAAAAGTATACACCTACAGACATTCAGACCTATCGGGTCTCGGTGGAAAATGGGAAATTAGCGGTAACCGGAGAACCGACACCATATGGCAAGTACAATCACGCTAACGGTGTTATTTTATATATCCAAGAACCGCGGGCCAATAAGACAACAACAGTGAAGGTTCCCTTTACCAACGGGACTATCCATTATGTGTTCCCTCTTCAGTACACAGTTGGGGACGTTGTCCTCAACCTTGATGAATATTACAATGGGAAAGCTAATGACCCAAATACGGTATTAGGCTATGCGCAATATCACTTAACAGACGGAGATCCATACTTACTCCCAAGTTTTATGGTCCAAAGCGATAACCCTATTCTTAAACTACTTGCTCAAGAAATAACGAATGGGAAACATACGGATGTAGAAAAATCCCGGGCCATTTTCCAGTGGGTTGCAAAAAACATTGCCTACAATGCACCATTGGTAAATAGTACAAATCCGCCTTTGTATTCTGCCCTCCAAACCTATCAAACCCGTGTCGTATTATGTTCGGGTTATGCTGATTTAAGTGCTGCCCTTCACCGCGCAGTGGGGATAGAAGCCAAAGTGGATTATGGGGAAAATCATGCATGGAATGAAATTAAACTAAATGGTGTGTGGCAATCAGAAGATCCCACTTATGGTTCAGGATTCATAAATTTAAACACTAATAAATTTGTTCGCAGTTATCATCCCGCTTACTTTGCTAAAACGGATAAACATAAAGAAGGAGAATATAATTGGTAAAGCTGCCTCTCCCCTGTCGAATTAACAGGGGAGTTTTTCTTACCGTTTTTACCGAATTAAAGACAAGGGACTTCCCGACGCTTTAATAATCTAAAACGTCGGGAAGTCCCAACTAAACGAACTATTTCAGTGCCCCCGGCATTAATGCCCTTTCTTAATAAGGCTATGATATGCTGCCGATGTTCTTACTTCAACTGTGATTGTCCCTTTTACTACTATTGCTTTAAGGAGCAAAGGTACGCCCGTTGTATTTTGAAATCTAAAGTCGACACCTCCATATGAAACCGTTGCATCTCTTCCTGTCGGCACATATCCTACATGAATGGAATGATGATGCTTTTCTACATATGTAACTCCTAATTGATCAACGGCATTATATAATGTTGAGGATGTCTGACAAATACCGCCGCCAATCCCGGGGACCAGCTTCCCTTCTACCGCTTCCGGGGCAGATTGGTATCCATGCGCTGCGTCACTCGGACCGACAGTCGTATTAAAAGAGAATATATCCCCTGTTCCGACGATTACATTATTAATGGCTTGAGCTGATAGTTCGATATTTTTCGTTCTTCCTATCACCCCGCTATTAAAATGTGTGGAATAGGTAGCGACTACCACTTCTGCTAAATAAGCAACGTCTACAGGCTTATATCCGCTTGGCGAAACTTGTAGTGGTAACTCCACATCTCCACCTTTTGCGGAAGCAAGAATTACTTTTTGAGATAACTGGGTCTCGTCTAAGATAATTCTCGGTGTTCCCTTTATAAGCTGACCATTGGCAGCGATCCGATCAGGATTTATTCTTTGGTCATATCCCGGAGTAGTTTGTGTACCCCTTGCAAGGTCCTTCGCCCATTTCTCAATATCCTCTTTATATTTTGCATCATTCGTACCATACCCCATATCTTTCGGAGTAAAGGTTTTAATAACTTTCTTCGTGTTTGGATCTATCACATTTACCACTATTGGTTTTTGTTCTTCTGCTTTCTTTTGTTCTGCTGCTTTCTTTGCTTCATCTTGTGCTTTCTGGTCAATCATTTGAGTGGTTACTTTTTTCTCTACAGGAATTTCCTTCGTTGTTTTTTCTGCACATCCCGCTAATCCTATTAAACTACCAACTAATAATACTGAAATTACCCAAGTTCGCATCTTTATTTTTCCCCATCTTTTCTATGTAGTTTTCTAAAATCTTGTCCTCGACACTTAGATTCTTTTCTTCGATTCCTAAGGAATCATAATCATTCTCCTATTCTATTCCATTTTTTATTCCATATTCCTCCAAAAATGAAACTTGAATTTTTTAAAAAAATAATCAATTCATAAAATACAAAGATTTATTTATCTTAATATTATGACTTCTACAATAACGTAGAAGTGACACTTTTTAAGTAAATATTTTTACAAAAAAAACAACATTTTTTTACAAATTTATACAAAAAAAGAAATCACCTTGAAAGATGAATCCTTTTTTGGCTTTGTTATTCTAAAATGTCGTTTTATCATTAAAAGAAGGTATTTAGCAATAATGCTCCCCCAAAAGCGATAAAGGAAAGAAGCGTTTCTAATACCGTCCAGGTTTTAAATGTTTCGGGAACAGAAAGCCCTAAATATTCCTTTACCATCCAGAAGCCGGCATCGTTAACGTGGGAAAACATCAAGGATCCTGCACCCGTTGCAATGACAAGCAATTCCAAATTAACGCCTGACATGTGTTGAATAACCGGTGACACGATACCTGCAGCTGTTGTTAAGGCAACTGTTGCTGAACCTGTCGCAATTCGAATTAGACCGGCGATTAAAAAGGCCAGCACCAGAGGCGATAGCGATAAATTTTGGGCCATTTGTGCAATGGTATTCCCAACTCCACTTTCAATTAGGATTTGTTTAAATCCTCCGCCGGCACCGATAATTAAGGCAATAGAACCTACCGGAAGCAAACATGATTCCGTTAATTTTTTAACAGCGTTTCTATCCATCCCTTTTCGGAAACCAAGAAGGTAATAGGCCACGAAAACGGAGATAAGAAGAGCAATCAACGGACTGCCAATTAATGTTAGAAATTTTAATAAACCCTTGGAAAGCGAAAGATATGGTGCAACAGCTGATAAAATCATGAGTAAGACCGGGAGTAAAATAACAAAAAATGAAACGCCCGTCCCTGGCAAGAATTTTGCCTTTGTCGTTATTCGGATTAATTCCGGCTCACCTTTAGGAATAACTCGTTTATGAACCCACATGGCGAACAATGGACCTGCGATAATCGATGCAGGTATGGCAATAATAAGTGAATACAAGAGAACTTTTCCAAGGTTGGCCTTGTAAATGCTGATTGCAGCCAGTGCCCCTGGATGTGGCGGTACAAGACCATGAACGATAGACAACCCGGCAATAAGCGGTAAGGCAATTAATAAAATATTTTGTTTTGATGATTTATGAACGGAAATCACTAGCGGTAATAAAATTAATATTCCAACTTCAAAGAATACGGGAATACCGACAATAAAACCTGATAGCAACATTGCCCATGGTAAATTTTTAACACCAAAAGCCCTCATGAAGAATTCTGCAATTTGCATCCCTGCTCCTGAGTCTGCCATCATTTTACCTAGAATTGTACCCAATGCCAAAATCCCGATTAAATGCCCTAAAACACCTCCAACCCCTGTTTCATATGCAACCACAATTTTTTCTAATGATAATCCCGAAACGATCGCTAAAAACAAACTTGCTACAAGCAAACTAATAAATGCATGCCACTTGAACAAAGATACACCCAAAACGACTAATACGATTGCTATTAAGGTCATAAATAATAAGTACGTATTCATTTTTCATTCACCATCCAATCATGCTCTGAAGTTACTTAAATCCGTGAAATCAAACGGCAAAGACACTTAGATTTAAGTGTATTGTTTACCAACACTTCAATTGGAATGCAAAGATTATCAATTTATGTATTTCATCGCTATTTATTTTGTTGATGAAGATGTCATGTTTTGGGAAAGTATAAAAAAGATAATCCAGGAATGATATATCTTTATGGGGGTGCAAAGGATGCCTGTTATTGTTTATCAAACGTTTGAAGTGAGGCAAGATAAATTTAAAGAGGGTATCGAAAATTTAAGGGATATTAAAAAATTCAGAAACGAAAATTATGACCATAAGGTTGAAATTCTAACGCCAATATCAGGAGAAGACCACAGGTATTCACTTCTTTCAACCTACGAAGGATTAGCAGAAATGGAATTACAAAATAAAAAAATGTTTGATGATGAGGATTATTTAAAACTGATAGGGGATTTCTTTTTACAAAATATTATCCAAGGCAGTATGAATACACAAATTTTTCGGACATTAAGTGAAAAGAAACAAGCTTCGAAATAAGAATACATATTGCCCCGCCGAGAACCTGCTCAAAGCTTAAAAGCCAGTCTGCAGACTGGCTTGAGTAAGGTGTTTTTTTTAGCATATATGGCGTAACAGAAAGGTCCACTTACCTTTCCAGGAAAGACCGATTGTATTTTTTCAAAAGTTGTCCAAATAATTGACGTTCTTCATCCGACCAACCTTTTAGAATATCTGCAATTTTTTCAAATCGGATCTGTTGATATTCATTAAATTCTTTTGTTCCCAATTCCGTGATTTGCAGGGAATATGCTCGCCCATCCAATGGATCAGGTATTCTGAACACATATCCCTTTTGCTCCAATGAGCCCACTTGCCTGCTTACTGTAGATATATCCAATTGCAATGCATCCGCAAGAGCCTTAACTCCTGTAGGGCCATGAGAGGTTATCTGATGGAGTAAAAGATATGCGGACCGATCTAGATTGCCGAGTTTTTTTGTTGACATTGACGTAATTCTCCTTACCAGAATTGCCAATTCAAGATCAATCGTTTCCAAGGAAAGTTCATCCATGTTCTTACTACCTCACTTTATCCAAACTTCTATGACCAATCGTACCACACTGAAATCAATTTTAGAATGAATGTTAAACAAATTGATAATACAGAAGTAAACTCAATTTATTGTATCCTTATCTTAATGATCGTTATTATATAGAATAAAACTCTTGACACATCGGAATTTGGTTGTATAATACAATTATATACTTTCACAATACAACTTTAGGAGAATCAGGAGGGTAATTATGCAAGCACATGAAGTTATGATTAACCAGGTGCATAAAGTTAAAGAAACTGACACGGTACGATCTGTTATTGAAAAATTCATAAACTATCGAATTAGCGGACTTCCTGTAGTAAACGACAGAAATGAAATTGTCGGTTTTGTAAGTGATGGGGATATCTTACGTTTTATCGGCAAGAACGAGGATCGTGTGGTCGATTCTTTCTACTTTGCATTTGTAATCAAGGGTGATGATGAAGAATTTGAAGATAGAGAAAAAAGATTGCTCGATTTAAATGTTCTCGAAATCGCCAAGAAAAAGGTCTATAAAGTTTCATGGGATGAAGAAATGGAGAACATTGCTGCTATTTTAGGAAAAAAACAAATTAAAAAAGTTCCCGTTGAACGTAATGGGGTATTGGTTGGAATCATCAGCCGCGGAGATGTGATAAGGAACTCTTTTAAAGAGATATTATAATAAATTTTTATAAAACGAACAAAGGGGAATGAGAATGTCATCGACACCACAATCTGTGGCAACATCGTCATCAAAAACAGCTTCGTCTTCAGAAGAAAAAAAAGGTTTATTAAGTCAACCCAGATCTGTCTGGGCCGTCTTTTTCGCGTGTATCATTGCTTTCATGGGTCTTGGCCTGGTAGACCCCATTTTACCGGCTATAGCGAAACAATTGCATGCCACACCCAGTCAAGTAAGCCTGCTTTTCACCAGCTATAATGCTGTAATGGCAGTTGCAATGCTCATTACAGGTGCAATTTCGTCAAGGCTCGGCATCAAGTGGACATTGCTAACCGGTATCATTATTATTGCATTATTTTCGGCATTAGGAGGATTTTCTAACAGTATTTGGTCTCTCGTAGGCCTTCGCGGCGGATGGGGTCTCGGAAACGCACTCTTCGTTGCAACTTCCTTAGCCGCAATTGTATCACTTTCCAATAGCGGTACCGCAAAAGCTATCATACTTTATGAGGCGGCAATTGGATTGGGGATTTCAGTTGGCCCTCTGCTTGGCGGCTGGCTGGGAGGTATGTCGTGGAGAGGACCATTCCTTGGAGTTGCGACTTTAATGGTAGTTGCCTTTATTGGTTTAATTACATTAATGCCGAAAGCCAACAAAAAAAATACTCTAAAAGCTAAAACATCTTTACTTGACCCGTTTCGGGCTTTAAAGCATCGTTCCCTGCTCGTTTTCGGGATTACGGCTTCACTCTACAACTTTGGATTTTTCACCTTACTGGCATACGCCCCATTTGTAATGGGATTAGATGAACACGGACTGGGTTTTGTCTTCCTCGGTTGGGGTATATTACTGGCGATAACATCCGTTTTCATGGCTCCAAAACTTCAACAAAGGTTTGGAACGATAAAATCTATGTCCGTAATGCTGTTCTTATTTGCACTTCTTCTACTTGTTATGGGGATCTGGACATCAACACAATGGGTAATTATTGCTGCAGTTATTTTAGCAGGTGCCATGTTAGGGAATAATAATACATTGATTACAACAGCAGTTATGAATGCTGCCCCTGTTGAACGCTCAACCGCTTCAGCCGCTTACAGCTTCCTTCGGTTCATCGGTGGTGCTATTGCTCCATATCTTGCAGGAAAATTGGCAGAGTGGTACAATCCACAAGTTCCATTCATTGTCGGAGCCGGATTTGTATTTGTCTCTGTTTTGTTTATCTGGATCAATTACAAGCATGTAAATCATGTCGATCATGCTGGATCAGGGCATTGATTTTAAGTGGAGATTTGTCAATTGGTAACAAACAAATAACCGCACAAGTGATTAGTTCACTGTGCGGTTATTTGTTATCCTCTTAAAAAAAATGAGAAAAGAAGCCGGTTTTCGTTTCAACCGGCTTCCTTTCAATCATTTTATTAAACTAAAATATATTTCAAAACCATTTCTTCCGTTACACTAAAATGTTCTTTGTAGGCATAATCTTCCCATAGGACCGAATAGTGAAGACAAATACCATCAATCATTGACCAAAATAGGCTGGCGACGATATCCACTTGGACTTCTGGTTTAAATTCACCGTCAGTCTTTCCTTGTTCAATAATTCCTGCTAAAAAATCGCGGAATTGACTTTTATATCTGGTGTTCATAAATTCCCGTAAGTATTCTTGCCTGGAAGAATAAATCCAAAACTCCAAATGAACACGGATAAAACTCCGCCACTCTTCAGTTAATGCTGCTTCCCGATAGATTCGAAAAAATTCTTTTACTTTTTCTTTGGCGGTGGGGATTTGTTTAAACCGGTTACTTAGATGTTCAAGTGTGTTCTTACTGCGCTCATCCATTAAAGAAATATATAGTTCTTCTTTACTTTTAAAATAGTTATAAATTAATCCTTTGCTCATATTTGAATAAGCGACGATATCATCCATTGTCGTTAAATGATATCCTTTTTCCCCAAAGCATTTCAAAGCACTTTCCATGATCGTTACTCTTTTGCGCTCTTTATATTCTTCTGAAACCTTAGGCATCAAAACAGCTCCTCTTAGGTAAATACAGACTAAACTGACTATTTAGTTTAGCAAAATTTCATATGTTCATCAAGAGCTGCTGTTCATATAAACCATACTGGAGCATACACTCAAGCTGTTTTCGATTAATTTACTGCATTACTTAAATTGGGTTTACCTAATTTTCCTTCTTTAAACACCTTTCCAAGTTTTTCTTCGCCCTGTGCAAACGTTGCATTCGCTTTATCAAGAGATGGTGTATCCTTTTTTAGCTCCTCTGCAATGGCTTGATAGGAATCAGCAAAATCTTTAATCGCCGCTCCAATTTCCGTTTTTTGATTTTTTAGGTCACTTGGAATTTGAATTTGATTGAGTTGTTCGGAAACAGCAGCTGCTGCCAGACTAGCTTTGGCCTTCATTTCAGGAGTCGGTTGATCTTTTGATTCGTATACATTAAGGTCAGCATCTTTTTCATTGATTTTGTTTGAGAGATCCATAAAGAACTTAACCAGTGGCCGCTTTAAATCGGTTTGTACAGCAGCGGAAGCATCTTTTCTCTCCTTCTTTTCTGAATTTCCTTGACTGGTTGAACAAGCAGTTAACCCAATAGCCAAAGTTACAAATGGAATTAAAATCATATTTTTTCTCATTTTTATTCCCCCATTTTCTTTTAAAAAAACTGACTAGATAGTTTATATGAAAATTATAGCCTCTAATTTTTAAAATGTAAAGTTAAATAATTCATATTTTTGTTTATTGATTATTGTTTAACACAAAAAAGCGAACCGTGCCGGGCACGGTTCGATAAAAGCCAAGTTCTACAATTTGATCGCGGCTTCATTTATACTTTGAAAGCATTTTAAGTGAATGGTATAGTCATAATTTTGATACTTTATCTAACTAAATATTTGAATAAGTAAAACAATGACACCAATTATTATCGCTAACCATGCTAGAACCTTTTGAGGGCTAGCCAAGCTTATTAATCCTAGAACCACAGCAATAATACCTAGCCATATAGGGGCAAAGAAAAATCCAACTACACCTACAACGATCCCTAACCAGCCAAGTAATTTACCTGTCATATCGCTCATTCTTAACAGCTCCTTATTGTTCAGTTTAGAAACTGCACCGAAACCTTCAGAATCAAATTAACCCTACCACTATAATGAAAATGAATGCATGGGAAATTATAATTCATTGAACACCTCCTTGTATCCTCAGGAAATAATAAACCTGCATTGATATTTCCTGTATACAATTTTTTAATGCTCACAATATATCCTATGCAGAGTTTCAAAAGAATAACACAATCAGTAAGGTCTTGAATGAACATTTGTTAAATTAATGTAGTATTTTGATGACATATTTTTAAATAAGCAATATTTACTACCGAACGACTAAAATTTTATCATTTATTTTCTCCGCACTAGCCTAGACCGATTTTGTAAACTTGGCATAAGGTAAACTAACCCATTTGAAAGGTGGTGTAATTATGTACGGTTATGGTGGTTTTGGAGGCTGTTGCGGTTATGGTTACGGCGGTTATGGCGCCGGTTGTGGAGGGTTTGCTTTAATCATTGTACTATTCATTCTATTGATCATTATCGGCTCGGTAATTTGTTTCTAATTCAAATTAACAAGCCATACCCTAGATTTCCTAATTAATTTACTACCGGGCTAGTCTCATGCTCAAATTAGTAGTACACCTATAAAGGACGCTGGGGCAGAAATTCTGTCCCAGCAAAATATTAATCCGGAACCCAATCTTTTTCGCTCTTTAAGATGCCTTATTGTTTTTTTAATTTTTCTATTTCTGTATTAATAAAAAACTAGCGCCATTCTCCACTTTGATAAAGATATTCTTAATCTAATAAGAGAGACATATAATAATTGAAAAAGATAAACAGACAGGTGATGGGTATTTTTCAAAAATTAATCGCTACTCTCGTTGGCAGCTTATTGTTAGGAATCGGAATTAATGGGTTTTTAATACCGAATCATTTAATAGACGGCGGTATAATCGGAATAGCTCTAATTCTTCACTATTTCTTCGAATTTCAAACAGGAATGATTATGCTGTTATTAAGTCTACCTATATGCATCTTTGCCTCTATAAATGAACGAGGGTATTTTTTTAGCAGCATTCAGGGACTCTTAATCTCTTCATTATTTATTGACTTACTTTCTCCACTAAGAACACAATTTTCAGTTTCCCACTTAATGGGGGCTTTAATTGGAGGAACTTTAATTGGAACAGGAGTAGCGCTTATGCTTCAATATGAGACAAGCACCGGGGGAACTGACTTGCTCGCCAAAATAATTTCAAAGGCTATTTCATTAGATATAGCACTTGTAATCATAATGATCGATGGACTGATAGTTGTGGCTGGATTTGCTGTATTGGAGCTACAGAGCTTTTTATATTCTTGTATTGCAATAGTTATTATAGGTCTAACAACCTCCCTTCTAGGAAAAGCATTAAAATAATTGAGATTCAAAAAGAGCTGCCACAAGACAGCTCCTATTTATTTCACTATACACTTTATTCTACACCATTATTTTACAGATATTATTAGTAAACTCGACAGGGTCTTGGATTGGCAAACCTTCAATCAGAAGTGCTTGATTATACAATAGGTTTGTATATAGATTTAATTTGTTTTTATCATTCTCAAAAGAATCTTTTAACGATTGGAATACCTCATGATTGATATTAATCTCTAACACTTTATCAGCCTTAATATTTTGGTTGCCCGGCATAGCTTTCAGTATTTTTTCCATTTCAATGGTTACTTCGCCATCAGTCGTTAAACATACAGGATGGGACTTTAATCTTTTTGACACTCTGACATCTTTAACTTTGTCTGAAAGAATCCCTTTCATATATTCAAAGAGGTCTTTGTTTTCAGTCACTTCGGAAGCAGTATCATTTTGCTTTTCATCAGCTTCAATCCCTAAATCACCGCTTGATACAGACTTGAATTCCTTATCTTTATATGTCATTAACATTCTTATAGCGAATTCATCGATTTCATCTGTGAAATATAAAATTTCATAACCTTTTTCTGATACTAATTCTGTTTGTGGCAGCTTATCAATTCGGTCATATGATTCGCCGGATGCATAATAAATATATTTTTGCTCCTCTGGCATTCTTGAAACATATTCGTCAAAGCTAACCATCTTCTTCTCTTTAGAAGAATAGAACATTAATAAGCCCTGTAATTCTTCTTTATGCATTCCGTAGTCACTATAAACGCCATATTTTAACTGTCTGCCAAAGGACTTATAGAATTCCTCGTACTTTTCTCTTTCATTTTTCAACAAATTTTCCAGTTCGCTTTTGATTTTTTTGTTAATATTTTTAGCGATTAATTTCAATTGACGATCATGCTGCAGCATTTCTCTTGAAATGTTAAGCGATAAATCCTCCGAGTCGACCATACCTTTTACAAAGCTAAAATAGTCAGGAAGTAAGTCAGAGCATTTGTTCATAATTAATACACCATTGGAATATAGCTCTAATCCTTTTTCATATTCCTGTGAATAATAATCAAAAGGTATTTTTTCCGGGATATAAAGAATCGCATTATATCTTACGGCACCATCAACGCTGATATGGATATGTTTAATCGGTTCGTCAAAACCGTAACGTTTTTCCGCATAAAAATTGTTATAATCTTCCGGAGTTAGCTCACTTTTATTCTTTCTCCAAATTGGAACCATGCTATTAATGATCTGTTCTTCCTGATTTTCCTCGTATTCGTTTTCGCTGCCTTCTTTAAGTCTTCTTTTGATAACATCCATTTTAATTGGGTAGCGAATGAAGTCAGAGTATTTTTTAATAATCCCTTTCAAGCGATATTCATCTAAATATTCATCATAATTCTCTTCTTCTGTGTTCTCTTTGATTTTCAGAATGATTTCCGTTCCTACTGAATCTTTCTCAGATGGGACAATTGTGTATCCATCAGCTCCCATGGATTCCCACTTGTAAGCATCTTCACTGCCTAAGGATTTACTGATAACAGTCACAACATCAGCTACCATAAAAGCTGCGTAAAAACCGACCCCAAATTGACCGATGATTTCATGTCCATCCTTTAGCTCATTCTCATTCTTGAATGCTAATGAACCACTTTTAGCAATCGTTCCAAGATTATTCTCAAGTTCATCTTTGCTCATACCAATCCCGGTGTCGGTGATTTTTAATGCTCTGTTTTCCTTGTCAACCTCCACTTTTATGTAGTAACTATCTTTATCAAAACTTAAAGAGTCATCAGATAATGCTTTATAATATAGTTTGTCAATGGCATCACTGGCATTGGAAATTAACTCTCTTAAGAATATTTCCCGATGCGTATAAATTGAGTTAATCATCATGTCTAATAATCTTTTTGATTCGGCTTTAAACTGTTTTGTTTCCATAAAAATCTCTCCTTTCAATCTAAAACAACATTACATAGGATTACAGAAAATATAACGTTAAAGATGTTTCTAATATTACTTAATGCAGAGATTAGCACTCGATAGATTTGAGTGCTAACAATATCTTAAATAACATATAAAGTAGTTTCTCGTCAATACCTAACAGACCTTTATTACAGTTTAAATATTTATTTGCTGGAAATTAGGAGATTCACAAATTATATGATACACTTTGCTTACCATTTGATTTACTGTTTTCATGTTCCCTACTCATTCGTGAGTAGGGTTTTTTTGTGTTTTGTAAATAAAAAACAGACTCCAAAAAAGAGTCTGTCAATTTTCGAACATATAATTTAAGCTTTACGAACGTTAGCAGCTTGTGCTCCGCGTTGACCTTGCTCAACGTCAAAAGTCACTTCTTGGCCTTCTTCTAATGTTTTGTACCCTTCGCCTTGAATCGCTGAGAAATGAACGAATACGTCCTCTCCACCTTCACGTTCGATGAATCCGAAGCCTTTTTCGCCGTTAAACCATTTTACTTTACCTTTTTCCATGTTTGTTGCCTCCTAATGTGTTAACACACATATATTTCTATCCTTGCTCTCAGTGATCATCAAGACGAAAAGTTGATACTTATACTATCCTTTACACCGAACAAAAATAATTCTACATTAGAATAGCATTATCTGAATGTGTTTGCAAGAATGCTTAATAGTAAGTTGAATTTCCCTTTAACATGTTTTTTCCATAATACTAAAAAAGGATTTGACATTGTGGAAAATCCGATATAAAACAAGATTAATAAGCCGCTCATGAAAATAAAATATCATTAAATAAGGGAGACTGAGTTATGACAATTTATCCTTTTCAAGTAAAAACGATAGATGGAGAAGAAATCTCTCTCAGACAATTTGCAGGAAAAGTTCTGCTCATTGTTAATACTGCCAGCAAATGTGGCTTTACACCTCAATATAAGGACCTTCAAGAACTTTATGAATCCCATAAGGAAAAAGGGCTTGAGATTCTGGGATTTCCTTGCAATCAATTTATGAGTCAAGAACCGGGAAATGAAGAAGATATTAAAACGTTTTGTGAATTAAATTACGGTGTAACCTTCCCGATGTTTGCCAAAGTGGATGTTAACGGAGTCTATGCCCATCCTTTATTTGTCTATCTTCGGAAGCAAACACCCGGTTTATTAGGCTTTAACACGATAAAATGGAATTTTACCAAGTTTTTAGTTGATTCAAAAGGGAATGTCGTTAAACGGTACAGTCCTACTACGAAACCATATGAAATTTTGAAAGATATTGAGGCTTTACTGGATGTGACAAACCCAATTAAATAAAAAGAAGAGCATTCTGAATAAGGAATGCTCTTCTTTTTATTTAATTGGAAAATTAAGATCTTTTATATTGGTTAATGCCAGTTAATGAGAAAAGTTAAGGATTGAGATAAAATTTAAGAAAATGTTAAGGTTCTAATTCTACAATATAAAAGTTCATTCACCTATTAAGAATTTTTAAGCCTGAATGGCTTTAATAACGAGTTAAAATCAATACATTTGGTGTTTAAATCACAATTTGAAATAGTTTTAATTAGTAATAATCCAGTATTTTAGAAAAACATCATTTAATTTGAAAAGCAAAACTAAACATATAAAACATATATATTAAGAATGGGGATTTAAAATGAAAAAAGTAATTACTTACGGAACATTCGATTTATTGCATTACGGGCATATCAACCTTTTAAAAAGAGCAAAGTCTTTAGGTGACTATTTAATTGTCGGACTTTCTACTGATGAATTTAATAAAACAAAAGCAAAAAGGTCATATTTTTCCTATGAGGAAAGAAAAGTACTTTTAGAATCCATTATTTATGTCGACGAAGTTATTCCAGAAAAAACCTGGGAACAAAAAAAAGAAGACATTGTCCTTAAAAATGTGGACACCTTTGTAATGGGGAATGATTGGGAAGGGAAATTTGACAGTCTATCTAATTTTTGTAAAGTGGTTTATTTACCTAGAACAAAGGGTATCTCAACAACAAAAGTTAAAAAAGATTTATATAAACTTAAAGCCGCGTCTCACTAAACCACTAAGAGAAGACAAAAAAAGACTAATCGAAAATTTTTCAGCGTTGGCGATTTTACAACTTTTAAACTATGGGTTGCCGTTGGTTTCACTTCCTTACCTAGTAAGAGTGCTAAATTCAAAGGGTTATGGTTATGAAAAAATTTAATCATGTTCCTGTAACGGATGTATAAAAGAGAATGGCTCTTGATCATGGAGGATTTTGGATAATGGATTTAAAAAATAAAATGAAACAGTCTGTTAATTTTTTCTTTTTTCTTATTAGCCTGATGGTAAAAAAGAAGAATAATCGTATTGTTTTTGGATCTTGGTTTGGTGACAGGTATGGTGATAATCCCAGATTTCTAATTGAGTGGTTGGCAGAGCATCATCCAAACGAATTTGAATTAATCTGGATTGGGAATACCTCTGTTTTGGACCAAATAGATATAACTGATAGAATAAAGTTTTTAAAAAAGAATTCCTTACTCGGGCTGTACTATTCTATAACGGCTAAATATGCTTTCTTTTCTCACTCACATACGGATATTTCTAATTTAAATATTTTCGGAAATTGTATCACAGTTCAGCTTTGGCACGGCATTCCATTAAAACAGATAGGTGACGACGCGATTGGCCACGAAAGTCAGGATGATCTCTTTAGCAACATTAAAAAAGAAACTATGGACAACTATACTTTTTATGTTTCTTCTTCATTAGAAAATGCAAAAAAACTGTTAAGCGCATTTCAAAGTTTTGGAATTACGGAGGAAAAAATTTTGACGATCGGCCAACCGCGAAATGATTTTCTATTAGTACAAAAAGAGCATTCAATTATTTATAAAAATAAACTTTATGATCTTTTTCCTAAAATTAAAGGTAAAAAAATCATTACGTATATGCCCACTTTTCGTGATAAAACAGGGAATAATTTTTCATTTAAATCAGTAAAGGGACAAGAACAAGAAAAGTTAGTGATGACCCTAAAAAAACACAATGCTGTAATACTGGAAAAAAACCATTATGCGGAGCCCGATTCGGACCATGATGAACTAACGAGTTCTCAATTTATTATTTCGCTAACTGATGTCCCTTTTGATACACAGGAATTGTTGCTTGCCACTGATATTCTCATAACCGACTATTCCAGCTGCTATTTTGATTTCTTATTACTGGATAGGCCGATTATCCATTATACCTATGACTACCAATCGTATGGAAGTATTGATAGGGGATTTTATTATCAGTTGGAGGATGTTTGCGGAGGATCACTTGTTAACACAAAGGAAGAACTCATTGAATCGATAAATGATAATTTTAATACCCCTGAATTACACAGGAATGAACGGTTAAATACCCTTGCTTTTCTTTTAAACGATGAAAAGGGAATAAGTAATCAGGAGATATACAAGCGTATTTTGAAGAAAAAAAATTATATCTAAAATACCATTCATATCAGCTAAAAAAAATCAAAAGGCCTTTCTTTTCGGAAGGGCCTTTTTCACATGAGATTTTATAACTAATTTCATTAAGTGATGGGCATATTTTTACGCTGCGATTCTTTATTACGTCTTTTATTTAATCTTCTGGTTTTTTCTTTTTCATATAAATAATGAACAATAAAGTAAGCAATAATGCCAAATACAATCCCGAAAATAGTCATACCAATTAAAACATGCACTCCCCCGTGAAGGATGCTCAATAAACTGTGGAAATCACCGTGCATTAGATTTTGAAAAGAAAAAGGTGTACCATGTGCTACATTAACTTTCATTGGAAAAATTATTTTCCCAATTTTTCTTGCAAACGGCAAAAGAATTACCGGGAGAAAGGTTAGTTTTCCAATAACGTTCCCAATTATTGAAGCTGGTAATGAGCCTTTAGCTAAGCGCACTATCGGCACAAACAATATATAAATTAGAGAGGCTGTTGATATTACTAACATTTCTAAGCCGAATCCAATTGCAAAACCTAATGATACCTTTTTTGCTCCCCCTGGAGAACGAAGAAGTTTAACAAAATTAAACTTAAACGTCCGTCCGATTTTCTGAAAAAAATTGTACTTTTTATGTTTGATACCCATTTTGCACCTCATAATGACAACAGATATTATAATTATATTCTATTTATGGAATAACTTCTAAACTTTCTGTTACTTTTATTTCTTAAAAAATCATTAAATCTGAAAAATGTTTCATTTGAGCTTAGTGGAAAACAAAAACCCCTTCCATAATTAGCTTACGGAAGGGATTGAAAGGATATTTCAATTTGATTAAAAATTTTTTCAGAAAGAAAAAAAGGATGATAAATTCACCCTTTAATCACGTTCCATTCATAAAGATCTTCAATCGTACAATTTAATTCTTTAGATATTGTCATTGCATTATTTAAAGTCATAACCTTCTTACTTAGATAGTCATTTAAGGTGGATTTTTCGATTCCGGTGTTAGTAGCTAACACATCAAGCTCAGTGTTATTTTTTGATAAAAGTATTTCAAGATTACTTTTTTTTGCTTTGTAATTAGTCAAAGTGACACCTCGCTTTTATAATACCTTAACATATTCCATTGGAAAAATAAAGAAGGACACTCACCAAGCATTAATGTTGCGCAGTGGCCCCTTTTCACTTCAGTCCGGGAAAATAATCACACTAGTATGTATAGGTATAAACTATCAGTTCCACTTATTATTTAAAATAAACATAAGGATCACGAAGTCTTGGAACCTTTTCAATTTTTACTATTTTTAAGGAAGGTAACACACTGCCTTGATAGGTTGATTTTTCAATTATACCGTCTACTTTTACCCATTCATCCTCAATAACATTACTTACACTTCCAGAAGACAGCATTCCTACAATATCTGAATCCGCTACGCAGCATGTAACTCCGAATCTTGCGATAACAATTTGATTTTTAGGTACCCCCTGTTTATATACAAATCCTTTTAACTCAATTTCTTTTCCTATAAACTTATCCAATTTTTGCTCAATCGTGTTCATCGTAAAGATAAAATTGTCATCATTGACAATAATTTTTTTACTAGATAACAATTCTTTCTCTAAAAGATCATATTTACTTAGTGAATTATTCGTATTTCCCGTGGGTTTCACATTCCGGGGTGTCTGATTACCATTTAGATTTGGATCATTCGGATTGCTTTGATTAGTTGAAGAATTAAGTTGTTGATTTGCAGTGTTACTATTTTGGGTTGTATTTAAAGAATTATCATTTATGTTACTAGTCTTTTCTCCAAAGTTTACCCCTCTTTTCCCTGCTACGGCACTATCAAGCGTATTGGTCGAAAAAAACATTCCTGTTAAAATTGGAATGATAAACATTGAATAAGTTAAGATAGACTTCTTTCGAGAAAAGGAGGTCCCATGATCACTCCCGCAATCACAATCAACTTCATCATTTTTATTTCTATTTCTCCAGAATTGACCGATGCCCATTAATAGAAATGCAGCCAATGAAAAATAGGATAAAGGAGCCATTTTAGGAGCAATAAAATACTTTAAATCCCCGGCAATAATCAGCCGCACTAACAATAAAGTAAAGCCTATTAAAATTACCCCTCTAATAAAGATATGATTGATTTTCCCCTTTTCTTGTTCCATCCTATCACCCCCAAACGAAAGATTGAAAAATATAAACAGCACTTAAAACCACAATAGTAGTAATTAGCATAAAAACAAGGACAAACTTTGTTTTAAAGTAGCCGAAAAGCATCAATGTATTTTTAAAGTCCACCATTGGACCAAATAGAAGAAACGCCAAAATAGATCCCTTTGAAAAGGTATGCAAAAAGGATGCAGCAACAAAAGCATCTGCTTCGGAACACAATGATAAGATATAGGCGAATCCCATCATAACAGGCGGCGATGTCAAATTATTCGAACCTAAATGAAGGAGAATACTTCGATCAAAATAGGTTTGAAATAAACTGGCGATAAAAGCACCGAAGATTAAATACTTCCCCATTTGGAAAAACTCATCACTTGCATGATAAAGAACCATTTTTAGACTTTTAGATTGGACAATTGGTTCTTTTAAGGTGGAAACGACAAGGTCTTCTTTTGTCCATTTTAGCTGATCCTTGTTTTCAAATAATAAATAGATTAATAATCCAATAATCATGATGATCAAAAAAGCTAGTCCAAGCCGCACATAGGCCATTTGAACATCCATACGAAAAGCAACGTATGTTGATAAAAACACGATGGGATTTAATATGGGTGCACCGACAAGTAAAACCATCCCGACATGCAATGGCATTCCTTTTTTAATCAATCTTCTGACAACCGGCACAATTGCACATTCACAAACAGGGAATAAAACACCCAAAAGGGCGGCCGGAATAAGCGCAAGGAATGGATTCTTCGGAATTAATTTCTGAATTCTTTCTTCAGATACATACATTTGAATAAGAGATGAAACGAAGACACCGATTAACACAAATGGAATTGCCTCTAGTAAAATACTTATAAAAATCGTATTTAAGTTACTAACCATTTTGGGAAGATGGAAAGTAAAACTGCCGGAGTTAATAAACGCAAACAATTGGAATAATATTACTAATAATACTAAACCAATAGTAAACCACATTATTTCTTTCATAAAATGATGCATTGCTCTCATCTATTCACCTGCTTTACTAATTCAGTACATATTTCTAAACAATACCTTAAATAATATCATATTTTTTTGATTAATTAATCATTGTTTAGGTGTAAGGTAAAATTTGAAAAAAGTTATTATCCCTTGTTTATTTGGGATATTTATTCTATATTTTAAAAGTGTTTAGAGCTTTCTCACCATTCGATTATTGGCGTGGTGGATGCTAGTAACTATTTAGATCATGATCAAATACAAGCTATAAGATTGAAAAACATACCGATGGTAGATCGAAGAATGTTTGAAGATTGGTTGAAAGGTATGCCTAGGAATATTGTAAGAGGAAAAGGAAATAGTTCATATTAAAGATGATGGTTTATTTTATGATTTTCAGTATTCTCCCAATCAATTACTCTTTAATGAAATAAAATCTGATAGGAATACTGAAACATCTCTAATCCTAATAGGACATGCATTAGACAAAAAACTAATCCAAAATTATTATGAGTCTTCCCAACTTTTCAAAGTAAATGTGTAATGGTGTGTATCTCTATAAAAAGAATGCACCCGAATAAAGGGATCCTTTATTCGGGTGCATTCTTTTGTTCATAACTTTCAAGTAAAAACCTATTATTTTATTAAACTAAACAATAATCATTAAAGTAAATTATCTCAGTAAGGATTTTACAGCCTTGAATTTTTCCGAAAGCTTCTTTTGCTTCTTTTTCAGTGTCAAACTCAAACATGTTAAGGTTGTTTTTTGAATGGACAGTGATGATCCACACGAAAATTGACTCCTTCCATAAAGTAATAGAAAATCTTATATTTTATACCCAGCCCCGGTAATGCGAAGCTTCTGCCACTTTTCTGATTCCAACCATATATGCTGCTAAACGCATATTAACCTGATGGGACTGTGCTGTTTGATAAATAGTTTCAAAAGAACCGACCATTACTTTTCGTAATTTTTCAGCAACCTCTTCCTCTGACCAATAATATCCTTGATTATTTTGAACCCATTCAAAGTATGATACGGTGACACCACCGGCACTTGCCAGTATATCCGGAACAAGGAGGACGCCTTTTTCATCCAAAATTTTTGTTGCTTCAAGAGTTGTAGGCCCATTTGCTGCCTCTACTATAATCGAAGCTTTTATTCGATCGGCGTTTTGTGCCGTAATTTGGTTTGAAATGGCAGCAGGTACAAGAATGTCACATTCTTTTTCAAGTAATTCTTGATTCGTAATAACATTCTTAAATAAAGGGGTTACTGTGCCAAAACTATCACGTCGATCTAGTAAATAATCAATATCAAGCCCTTCTGAATCATAAAGTGCACCATGAGCATCCGAAATACCAACCACTTTCGCTCCAGCATCATGCATGAATTTGGCCAAAAAGCTTCCTGCATTCCCAAAACCTTGAATCACAATACGAGCATCTTGTAAGTTAATGTTTTTTTTCTTTACCGCTTCTTCGATACATATTGTTACACCGCGAGCTGTTGCCGTTTCACGGCCTTGTGACCCTCCTAAAACAAGGGGTTTCCCCGTAATGAAACCGGGAGAATCGAATTCACGAAGGCGGCTGTACTCATCCATCATCCATGCCATGATTTGAGAGTTTGTATACACATCAGGTGCCGGTATATCTTTTGTAGGGCCGACAATTTGGCTGATGGCACGAACATAACCACGACTCAATCTTTCCAATTCTCCAAACGACATGTTTCTTGGGTCACACCTTATGCCGCCTTTTCCACCGCCGAAAGGAAGATTTGCAATCCCGCACTTTAAACTCATCCAAACTGACAAGGCTTTTACCTCTTCTTCATCCACATCAGGATGGAAGCGTACGCCTCCTTTTGTCGGACCTACTGAATCATTATGTTGGGAACGATAACCGGTAAATACTTTTACCGTACCGTCATCCATTTTAACTGGTATACGAACAGTCAGCATTCGGAGAGGCTCTTTTAATAATTCAAATAATTCATTTGAAAAATCTAATTTATTCAACGCCTCTTTTATGACTGTTTGTGTTGAAAGAAATAAATCCAATGATTCCTTTTCTTTTTTTTGTTTCTCGGATAAGCTCTCTATAGTCTTTGTCAATGACATTATATCACCCCATAATTAGAATTATAATAGTATCCTATCCATCGGTTTATGAGTGGATTTTTTAATCACCCTATAAAATCACAATGGAGGAATCATATTTTTACAGAATTCGAAGATTACATTCAATCTGATTTTTATACAGCTGTTTCTTTATATGGTTCTGATGTAATTTCTTCCTCTCTTACTCTCATTTCTTCATTCACCTTGCAGGCTTCTTGCAGATATTCTGTTTCAAACCCGCTTTTTAAACCCCAAACATAAAATACAAGAGAAAGACCTGAAATGATGAGCATATCCCAACCATATGGAATGATGTTTTTTCCGCCAAACTTTTCACTTCCTAAGTACGAAACTAGCATCATACATAATAAGTAAATAACCATCCAAAGCCCTGCTCGGAAGTTCTTTCGGAATCCCTTCCATTTCACTTTTGCTTGATAATAAAAGTAAATAGGTAGACCGCCCATAATAATGAATAATACCTCTCCAGTTAGAGGCCATCGCGCCCAATATAGAGTTAAAGAAGCGAAGACAAACCCGCATGGTGCAATGATACTTAGTCCTTTTAAACGTAATGGCCGATACAAAAGCTTACCGGTACGTCTTAAGGTCATAACAGTAACAGGCCCGGTAATATAGGATATTAGGGTAGCAACTGAAATAACCTCTGCCAATGTTCCCCATCCTCTAAATATGAACAAAAATAGTAAAGATACAGCTAAGTTTAGAAACATGGCTGGACGCGGGATACCATAAATAGGATGAAGTTTTCCGAACACTTTTGGCAAATATTCATTTTTTTGCATCCCATATATCATCCGTGATGTTGTAGCTGTATAGGTTATTGCTGTACCGGAAGGAGAAATAAAAGCATCGGAATATAATATAATAACCAGCCAATTTAGATTTAGAGCGATTGCCAAGTCAGCAAACGGGGAATTGAAATTTAACTGATGCCAGCCGTGAACAAGCAGTGAAGGATCCACAGATCCAATAAAAGCAACCTGCAATAAAACGTAAATAACGGTTGCAATCAGAACGGATCCGATTACAGCAATAGGGATAGAACGACTTGGATTCTTTACCTCACCAGCCATATTTATCGGACTTTGAAAACCATTAAATGCAAAAATAATACCTGAAGTTGCTACAGCAGTAAATACACTCGCCCAACCATTGGGTGCTACGCTATGATGGTACGTAAAGTTCCCACTATGGAAACCGGCAAATAGAAGTGCGCCAATCGTAAGTCCAGGGATAATAATCTTGAATATGGTAATGAAAGAGTTCGCTTTTGAAAAAAAGCTAACCGTCCAGAAATTGATGAAAAAATAAATAATTAGTAATAAAGAAGCAATACCTAAGCCTTTTCCTGTTAGACTTCCGTTTAACACTAGACCATGTGTCCACTGGGCCCATTTCCAAGGAAGTGAACTCATATATTGAACAGAAGCGATTGCCTCAACCGGAATTACAGAGACAATTGCAATCCAGTTTGCCCATCCTGCAAGAAACCCGATAAAAGAACCATGGGAGTACTGTGTATATTTAACCATCCCCCCGGCTTCAGGGAACATGGAGCCTAATTCACTATAAGATAGTGCAATAAATAAAATGACTATCATACCGATAATCCAGGAGAAAATAGCAGCCGGTCCAGCAATTTGTGCAGCTCTCCATGCTCCGAATAACCACCCTGATCCAATAATAGACCCCATCCCTACCATTGTTAATGCAAACGTACCCATCCGTCTTTGCAATTTATTCATCTATTCAACCTCTTTCATGTAAGACGTTTTAGAAAATACTTAGATCCCATTCTTTTGCTATATGTTTCAATAACATAACACCCGTCAGACTATTACCATACTCATCAATAGCCGGTCCATAAATACCGATACCACATCCATCTTGAAAAGGCAGTTCTCTTTTAATTCCCGGGGGAACTAATGTTAAAATTCCTCCAGACACTCCACTTTTGGCTGGCACCCCAACAAACGCTGCAAATTTACCTGAAGCATTGTACATTCCACACGTAAGCATTAAGGCTTTGGTAAGCCTAGCCACATTTTTAGGAAAAACTTGTTCTTTTTGAATCGGATGATATCCATCGGACGCAAGAATCATTCCAATCAAAGCTATATCTTCTGTGTTTACTTCTATAGAACATAGCTTTAGATAAACCTCTAATGCTTCTTCCACCTCCGATTCCAAAAAACCCGTCTCTTTTAAATAGTAAGCTAAAGCTCTATTTCGATGGGCCGTCTTCCATTCTGATTGGAACACTTCCTCATTGATTCTCGGACGTTTCCCTATCATTTTTTCAATTAATTCGTAAACAAACTCTAATTTAGCCCGTGATGATTCTCCTGGGAGCAGTGAAGCGATGGTAATTGCTCCAGCATTGATCATGGGGTTAAACGGCTTTCCCGGTTTATGCATTTCTAACCGAATAATGGAGTTGAAGGCATCCCCGGTTGGTTCCACATCGACCCGATCTAACACATAGGGAATCCCACGACTTATACAAGCAGCTATAAAGCTGATCACTTTTGAGATACTTTGCAAAGTAAAAGGGACTTGCCAATCCCCTGACTTTATCACTGATCCCTTTGGTCCTACTATACAAATACCTAACTGTGATGGGTCTGCCTTTCCCAAAGCAGGAATATAGCTGGCACATCGTCCTTCAGTGGCATAGGAACGATAATGTCTCACCCATTCATCTACGCAATCCATTCTTGGATACTGGATTTGATCTTTATCTTCTTTTTTAATCCCTTGAACCAAACTCTTCTAATCCTCCTTCACTATTTTCAATTTATTACAAAAGAGCATTTTGGCATTTGAGTCCCAATTTGGTAACTTCAGATTAATACTATCTTTTCAATTAATGCCTTAAAAACTACAGACTATTTCAAAAACTTTTCCTAGGTTTACCTAACCCTCTCTTTCTAAAAAATTGTTTAATGAAACGATACATAATAAGAACTAAGAAAACGCTTTCTTTTTTAAAAAGAAAGCTAAAATTAATTCTATATTCTGAACTACAAAAGAAAACAAAAAACTACAGAAAATTTTTAATTTTTCTTATAATTTTTTTTTAACAAGGTCGGATATAAGATAAAGTAAGGATTGTGTTAAGACGAATCTAACTGTATACTGTTTTTCAGACAAATTAGGAAGTGACATTCATGATCATCAACCCTTTAATGAAAAAAGACATCTTCATTCTTATTTTGATGATGGTAACGGTCCCAATAGCAGGTGAATTAAACTTTTATCCGATTAATGAAACCTTTCGGATCAGTTTTGCTGTACCGACATTTCTATTCTTTTTGTTATTGTTCCGAAAAATCCCAGTAGTTTTGCCTGGTTTATTGACAGCTATACTTGTTGTCGGATTTCGTATTCTAATTGAATGGATCAAACAGGAGAATTTTAATTGGAACGCCTCTTTTGAATCCAATTTTTCTAGTTTTTTCTTTTATTTGGCATATTCCTGTTTCTTTTATTTGGCAAAGGTCTCCCGTTTTAATAACCGACTTATTATAATTGGATTTATCGGCATCACAATCGAAATATTGTCTGATATAGTAGAGTTAACAATGCAATATTTCGTACTAGGAACAACAATTAAGTTAGCAGCACTGAGCGATATACTGATTATTGCAATTTCTCACAGCTTTATTGTTCTCAGCTTTTTCACTATGATCAAACTGTATGAAGCGCAGGCAAGAGAAAGACAAATTAGAAAACAAAATGAACACATGCTCATGCTAATTTCCAATTTATATGAAGAATCCATACATTTAAAAAAAACGCTGGTAAATGCTGAAAACATCACAAAAAAATCATACGATCTATACAAAAGCCTAAACGGTTTGAAAAACGAATGGATGACTGCCGATTCTATCGAGGAAATCCGTAAAAAGGCATTGAAAATCGCCGGGGAAGTTCATGAAATAAAAAAGGATAACCAACGTATTTTTGCAGGACTTTCAAAACTCATATCCGTTGAAAGTTTTACAGATTATATGAACCTGCACGAACTTGTTTCCATTATTAAACGTACAAATGAGAAATATTCCAGTTTACTAGGAAAAGATATTCAAATTTTGTATTCAATTAAAGGAGATCATCCTCATTACCATGTTTTTACCCTTTTATCGATCATAAATAATATCGTTACAAACGCAGTAGAAGCAATAAATGATGTGGGAACCATTACGATTAACATTGAAAGGAAACAGAAATCGATTGAATTCCGAATAGGAGATAACGGCCCAGGTGTTGCGCCGAAGCATAAAAATTTAATTTTCAAACCTGGGTTTACTTCTAAATACGATCGTTCCGGAAATCCATCAACTGGTATGGGATTATCCTTTATAAAAGATATAGTCAAACAACTTGAAGGTGATATTACCGTAGAGGATAGGATAGGCGGACCAGGATCGATTTTCATTATTACATTGCTAGTTGATCATTTAATTGAGAAAGGGTGATTCGATGCTTTTTTATTTAACAGACGATGATGAAGCAGTTCGTTCGATGTTGGCCCAAATCATCGAGGACGGTGGGTTAGGAGAAGTTGCCGGGGAAGCAGAAGATGGCTCATTATTAGATGGAAACATGCTAAACATGCTAAACATAGATATTTTATTAATAGATTTGTTAATGCCAATTCAAGACGGGCTTGAAACGATTCGTCAAATTAAACCCTTATTCAATGGGAAAATCATCATGATATCTCAAGTAGAATCGAAAGAGTTGATTGGTGAAGCCTATTCACTCGGCAGTGAGTACTATATAACAAAACCGATCAACAGGATCGAAGTAATGGCTGTTATTCAAAAAGTCATTGAACGAATCCGATTAGAAAAATCGATACAAGATATTCACAAATCACTCAATTCCGTGCTTAACTTAGATAACCCGCAAGATAAGCAACAAAAATCCTTCAACGGAAAAAATATAAGAATTTCCGGCCATGTTTTATTATCTGAATTAGGGATTGCCGGTGAAAACGGGAGTAAAGATTTATTAGATATGTTGGATTATTTATATCAAAATGAACAAGTTCAGGCGTTAAATCAAGGGATTCCTACCCTTAAAGAAATTTTTGTCTATCTGGCTCAAAAACGACTTGGAAATTCCGCAACAGAGTCAGAGTTAAAAAAAGAAATAAAAGCTTCTGAACAACGGGTGCGCCGAGCTATTTATCAATCATTGAATCATTTGGCGTCCCTCGGGCTTGCAGATTTTTCAAATTGGAAGTTTGAAACTTATGCTTCAAAGTTTTTTGATTTTACATCCGTGAGGAAAAAGATGACGGAAATAAAAAATGGCTCAACACCATCCACCTCACTTACTCGCATTAATACGAAAAAATTCATTCAAGTTCTTTATTTTGAAGCTCAACGTGTTCATTCAGATTCTCAATAACTAATCTCGAAGCGGTTATTATAAATGACGTAACCGCCCCAAAAGCCCCAATCGAAAGCAACCGGAGGAATTAACCAAAGAAGTGCATGAGATCTTTTTAGTATCCAGGGAGCTATATTTGCGATTGGGGCAAATATTTATTTAATTGAATAATCGTTTCTTTTATATTTTGAGGAATTTTGGAATGTAAGAATAAATAAATCGCATTTGTAGTAAAAAATTCGGAGGGATGCCAGACATCAAATAGGATGTTTGAGGGCACCCTCCTTTTTAGTATTTCGCAAAAAAGATGCTGCAATAGCAAATAAGGTTAGGAACAACATCATCAAAAATGCAATCCGATACCCAGTTACAATCAGGTGGGTATCTTCCTGTACAAGGTGCGCACCTGCCCCAGAGTAGATAGCCTTTTTTAAATGCAATGGCAATACACTTGTAACAATCATTAAGGATAATGCAGTACTAATGACAGCGCCCATATTTTGCAGCATAGAACGAATTCCGTTTGCCACCCCGCGTCTTTCGTGTGGAACAGTCAACATAATGGACTGCGTATTTGGCGTCTGGAACACACCTGTACCTATTCCGATTAGTAATTGTCCTAGACTTATCCAAAATAGTGATGCATGAATACCAATTTTCCATGTAAGTATAAGCATTCCAATACAAGTACCGAATAGACCTAAGGTTGACAACAACCGTGCACTGTATTTAGCAGTTAACATGCCGACAATGAGGGAACCAATCATCACCCCAATTGTGATAGGAACGACTTTGAGTCCTGCTGTAAATGGGTTTTCAAGGTCAACCACCTGATAAAAAAGAGCGATTAACAATACCACTGAGGAACGAGCCAGTGAATTAAAAAACGTGGCCAAATTGGCCATCGCGTACGGTCGATCATAAAAAAGAGAAAAATCTATCATAGGAAATTTTGCGTGCTTTTCTATCTGGAAAAAAAAGATTGCAAGAACCACAAATAAAATAACACCGGCAACCACCGGAAAGCTTAACCAACCGGCAACCCCCACTTCAGACAGAGCAAGTATTAACCCGCCCAGGCCAAAAAATGCTGTAATATTTCCCAGCCAATCCACTTTTTCTCCTTTTGCTTCTCCAGGAACAGCCCTTAATGTGAAGAACCCCCAGATTACTCCAACAATACCGACCGGAACATTGAACCAAAAAACCCAGCGCCAGCCTAAATGGTAAACCAAAAATCCCCCTACTACCGGTCCAATCAACGAAGCAATGGAAGCAACCAAAATATTAATACTTAATCCGGTACCAAGTTTCTTTGCAGGAAATGCATCCGTAATCAAAGGTGTTGTGTTTGTAATAATAAGAGCTCCCCCGAGTGCTTGTAAAGCACGCAATAGGATTAGTACCCAAACATTTGGTGCAAATCCACACAAAAAGCTAACAATGGTGAATTCACTCAATCCGAAAAGGTACATACCGCGCCGGCCAAATATATCAGCAATTTTTCCAAATACCAGTATGAATATCGTATTGACCAACATATATGAAAGCAAGATCCAATTGGATGCGACTCCGCTAGCATGAAAATGGTTCACTACCTCCGGTAAGGCAACATTCAAAGTGCTTAAGTTTAAAGTTGCCAGAAGAACGCCTAGACTCGTTACAGAGAGAAGGAGCCAAGGATAATATTTTTCTTTCATAAAACTTCTCCTTTGTCTAAGAACCGTATTGGTTTCCTATTTCTAGTTGATTTATATTTGATTGTTACTTACATTTTCCTATTAGGACTCACGTTGATATGATAACAACTTTTTTACCTATATAATTGATGGACTCGGGGAATCCAGTCCCCAACATTCAAAACACGGAAACAAAAGCAAATAAAATTAATAAAGGAGCCCACTGTTAACTTGGAGGCTCCCTAAAGAATTAATGTTAAGATTATATAAACAAAGAGTATTCTTTAATTGAATTCGCTAGAAAAGCTACGTAAAAAAAACGCAATTAAAGAGTGTTTAGGAATTCTCTTACTTGGTCTTCAGTTTTGGCGTTCGCACTATGCAAATGAGCCAATTTTTCACCATTTTTAAATACTAATAATGAAGGAATTCCCATTACATTTTGTTCCTCAGAAATTTCCGGAAACTCATCCCGGTCAATTTTAAACCATTGTTTATCTTGATTTTCTTCTACAATTTCGTCAATGAACATCCCTAATCGTTTGCAATCCGGACACCAATTAGTTGTAAATATACCAACGGTAAGATCATCTTTAGTGATTTGCTCACGATATTCCTGCTCAGTTTTAATTTGATTCATGTTCATTCTCCCTTATTTCATTGTAAAGTATTTACCTTCTTTATTGCGATTTTTGAAGATTGTGTCTTCCTCCTCTTATTCTTTCACCCAATGTTGGTTTTTATAAAAGGATTAAATTTAGCTTAACAAAATTTGTTCCTGAAGTCTGTTAATTTGCTTTCATCGTTGATAAATCCCTATGGAATATACTTGATTTAATTTCCAAGTATAAAAAAGCCGCCATGAAATATGAGCAGCTAATAAAATACAGATTTTATTTATCCAAAACGGTTGTAACCAAAATTTTCAGGCCGATTAATTTATTCCCCTTTAATACTATTTCTAAAAAAATCATAGTCGGTTTTAACGTAATGAAAAGCTGTTGCGTTTCCTCCGTGATCGGGGTGTGTTATTTTTAATAGGTTTTTATATCCTGCTAAAACTTCTTTATGGCTCGCCGCTTTTGAAAGTCCTAATTTTTGTCGATAATCAATCTTTTTAGGAGGAGATGAGGCCTGAGTCTTTTCAGGGTTACTTGTGTTTCCTTTAGAAAATTCTTCTTTTAATTTTAATAATTCATTGTGTAAATCAATATTCTCTTTTAGTAACTTTTTAGTTTCTCTTTGTAATTCACTTACCTCATTTTCTAGGATGACAATTTCTCTATTTAATTTATCTCTTTGCTGGGTTAAGGTATTTATTGAAGTCCTATGAAGCTGCTCGATCCCTTTTATATGCTCATCCTGTGCTTTTATTCTCACTTTTAATTGACAGATGATTTTATCCTGATCGGTTGAATTATTTAAAAGGCGCTTTGATGTTGTTTCAATTGGTCTATATTCGGGTTTTTGATTCCCTGTCCCAACGTTTTGAATCTTACCTTCACTCAGCCAGCGTTGGACAATTTGAACACCAAAACTTTCGGCTACACCTGCGTCCTTTAACATGTTATAAGCTTGATCTGTATCATCAAGTATGTAACCTGTTTTCTGAGGCCCTGTTCCCTCATAGTTAATCTTTCTTTCTCGCAGCCAACGTCTAACCGTTTGAATACTACTATCTTCTGTAAGTCCTGCTTCCTTTAACAATTCAAAAGCCTGATCTGTGTTCACAATGTTCCTCCTATCCCTCTTAATATCGGCTCACAGGATAGATAATCCCATTATTTTTTATTATTATAATATATGAGTTAAGGAATTAAGTGAATGGATAAAAAAGACTATCAGGGTATTCTTCTACTTACTATCGTTTTTGAAATTCAGAGAATTACTATCCGAGTTTAAAATTGGAAAATTCTATTTTCACGATATAAAAAACGCACTTGTGAAAATCACTGTGCGTTTTTGGATTTCTATATAATCTTTTTTAAAGAGACTGTTTGGCAATTGAAAACCATGGCCCTGACACGTATGTTCTAAAGAATCCCAAATCATGGTCCATAATTTCCTTAATTATTTAATTCCCAGGGCTTTTTTTGTTGCCGTTCCAACAATGCCGTCTATTGATAATTTACGAGCTTTTTGAAAATTACGGACTGCAATATCTGTGTTTAATCCAAAGATTCCATCTATCCCTTTTGTATTGTATCCAAGGGAGGTCAGCTTGCGCTGAAGCTCTTGAACAGCAGGACCCCGGCTTCCTCTTTTAAGGATTTCTCCACCTCCAGCAACAGGAACTGCAGGTGTACCAGGCCCCCCCGTTACTCTTAATCCATATGCTATTGCAATTGAGTTGAAGGATTTCCCCGAAGAAGTGATTATAACCGGAGTATTAATTGACACTTGATTGAATAGCCACTCTACCTCATTATCATACATTCGAATACAGCCACTGCTCACATACCCGCCAATTGAGCCGGGGTTGTTGTTCCCATGAATCGCATACGTTGTCCCCCATGTTCCACGGGCATTCAAACCAAGCCAGCGGTTACCGAGAGGATTGCGAGGGTCTCCTCCAGGGATGTGTCCCGTGTAGTAAGGTCTGTTCACAATTTTATTCACAATCTTAAACTTTCCTTCAGGTGTTAACGATTGACTTCTCCCTGTTCCGACCTTAAACTCTCTTTTCAACTGTCCGTTTTCATAGTAAGCAAGCCGGTTGTTTTCCTTGTTGATGATAATAAATTTGTCTCCTGAAGCCGCAAATCCTGACGGTACACCTAAAATAAAACTAGAAAGCATAAGAAAAGCAAAAACAAAAAGAATAAACCATTTTCTTGGCAATCTAATCCCTCCAAGGTGACATTCAAATCACTGACGATGTATCCTATGTTGGAGAGGATTGTCCACATTACAATTTTATTAAAAGGCATTTTGTAAACATTGTTATTTTAATTATTTTCAGGTCGATAGAATCGATTAATTGACGTATAGCCTGCCTTTACTTGCGGATATGCCGAGTTTGATATGTTTAGGGCAGTAAAAAAAGCTATTTCAAATAATATCCCCTTTCCTGCCCATAAAAAAAAGAAACTATCACATGATAGTTCCACTATTTATTATCTCATACTTCATAGTTTTGTATTAAACTGTTATACAGGAATGGATATAATAAAAGTGGTTCCATTCCCTTTTTCACTCTCTACTTCAATTTTTCCATTTACTTTATTAATCGTACTATAAACCATGAGCATTCCAAGACCCGTTCCTTCTTTTTTTGTAGAATAATAGGGTCTCCCTAATTGTAAAACTTCTTCCCTTGTCATTCCGACCCCAGTATCTTTTATTTTAATCACGATGTCTTTCTTTTGTTCCGAAACATCGATAGAAAGGATACCACCTTTTTCCTTCATCGCTTCAATTGCGTTTTTATATATATTGATTAAACACTGCTGTATTTGGTTTTTATCATACTGAATATTTAAAGTGTTATTAAAACTAAATTGAACGTCGACTTGATGTATGTTTGCATATGGAGTAATAATGTTTTTTACATACTCTGTTTCATCTTTTAGATTGGAATAAATCATGTTTTTACATTGAGGCTTTGCGAAAGCTAGAAAGTCACTAACTATCTTTTCGGCTCGATTTAATTCTAATAATGAAAACTCAATATACCTTTTATCTTCTTCCGTTAATGACTCTGATTTTTTTAATAGCTGTAGAAATCCGTTGGTTACGGTAAGCGGATTTCTGATTTCATGTGAAACACTAGCTGATAAATCACTCATAACATTTAATCTTTCCGACTGTAAAAAAGTTTCACGGGTATTAATATTAGCAATAATTTGTTCTATTAAAATCATAATGATTGCCATTGCGATTGTGTAAGTAATTAAAGCATTGATTGTTAATATCCAGAATTCCTTGTTTAATGCAGGTAATTGCAAGCCGAGGCTGGAAAGGTAGAGTATAATTGTTAGAAAAGAAACAAATACTGCACTCAAGATTTGTTTCTTAGAATTCTGTTTCAAAAATATTTTACTTAATAAAGGCACCAAAATGAAAATAACGGTAGAGAAAATAAGCGATTGAAAAATGCCATGTCCACCAATAAAAAACCGGTAGACATTTAACACGATATATAGCGGGAAGGTATATTTGTATCCCCCGTATAGTGCAACAATAAGAAAAGGAATATATCGTAAATCAAAAATAAATCCGATTTCCAATTTTATCGGAAATGCCATACAAAGAACCATTGAAATAGAAGAAAGGAATATATGTATGTAACTGTTATTTGTATGTAGTCTGTTTTCAAAGAATATTAGAAAAATCAAAACTGGAAAAAGAAGGAAAAGGAAATTCAATAGTAACGATTCTATCAATGCGGGACTCCTCTCGTAGCGTTTGTAAACTTAAAAAATAAACAGTTTAGCAATAATAGTCTAGATTAATAGTGTACTACACTATTGGATCTTCATACAATGACCGATCTGCTAACCTTCAGTCAGACGTGAATGTTCCCTTATTACTTTTCCCTCGGTATTACGCCAATAAAACAATTTTACCATTTTAAATCCTTTGTTATGTCTCTCCAGAGATGGGACGAATATTATGTCCGTATATAATTCAGAAAAAGAAAAAACACCTCCCACAATTTATAACTGAACCAACAGTTATACGGAAGACGCCCCTCTTTCAAAAATTTATTGAAAACACTCTTGATATTATAGTTTGGGATGCTTTTGTATACAATTTATTTCTTTTGCTATTAATAAGCGCAGAACCATAAATATGCCGATTTATTTTCGCAAAAAACTCTCTATAATGGAGATTTGTTCTTCTGTATTTAGTGCCGGAGCATGGCCTAAATTTGGAATCGTTACCATTTGACAGTTTGGTTTTTGCTCCATTTTTGCCGCTACATCAAGGGGCAAAACGTCTGATATTTCCCCTCGAATGAGGAGTATTTTCGATTGAATCGCTTCCCAATGATTCCATAAGTTTAAATCTTCTGTGTGCTGAAATTGCAAAGCAATTTTCGGGTCATAATCAGGACTAATCCCCCCCTCATCTCTTCTTCTGCAAGAATATCGGGTAAAATCATTCCATTCATCTTCATTAGTAAGTCCAAATGTGGCATAAATGGTCTTAAAATAATTCTTTAATTCAGTAAAGGTATTGAATTGTGGAGGATTCCCGACATAACTAATAATTCGTTTAATACCTTCAATATTTTGAACAGCATTGTCAGACGCTCCTGCTCCAATGTCATTTAATAGTAAATGGGTAATGCGATTTTGGTGAATCGGTGTTCCCGCAATGCGGATACCAATGGCTCCTCCCATTGAGGTTCCAACCCAACGGACTTGCTTTTTTCCTAAATGGTCTAATAATCCCATGGCTAAGTTACAGTAGTTTTCAAAACAATATTCCTTTTCAGGGGAAGTACTCCATTGGCTACTCCCCCGCCCAATCGTATCAGGACAAAGGATATGATATTCTCGGGCTAAATGGCGGGCTAAAATATCAAAGTCCCGCCCGTTCCGAGTCAAACCGTGCCAACAAACAACAGTTGGGTTCTGTGGATCTCCCCATTCTGTAAAATGAATTTCCATTCCATGAATTGTTTCAAATCTTGATTTAGGAGAAAACATAAAAACACCCCATTCAATGGATAAAATTTGTCTTTCCTTCTTGAGTGTTATCAGAAAATTGAATATAATTATCCATACCACTATTTTTATCTTCTTTTCTTGGAAAGAATCTTTAGTGTGCATGTATGGCACGGTAAGATAAATATACATAAAATAAAAATAAGTGCTCCAAACGGAATCGTATTGGAGCACTCACAAAGTATGAAAGGAATCATCACTAATTTATACTTATTTTTTTAATTAGACCGTTCAGCCAACCATTCGCTTATGGTTGGATATGTTATTTTTGAAGCTTGACTGCCAAATGTAATCGAGGTGTGACCAACTGGTAAATTTTTAAATTCTTTATCTTTACTGGATATAGCATCCATCAATGCTTCTACCATATGGGGTTGGGCAATAAGGTCGTTTTTTCCTGCTAAGTTGAGCACATTGGCTGTGATATTCTCTAGCTTGACCTTCTGACCGCGAATAACCAGTTCCCCTTTAATCAGCTTATTTTTTTGATAAAAATCTCTAATCCACTGACGGTACGCTTCACCCGGGAATGGAATACCGTCGTTTAACCATTTTTGCAGCAGTTTAAAGCTCTTTACGAATTTTTCATTATCAGCACGATCAACGAGACTAACAAATGGACCAAAGGTGTTTGCCATCGGTTTAATCATTTTGTTTCCAAAGTCTATCATTTCAGGTGGAATAACACCAAGTGTATCTACTACTTTATCAATATTAAAATAACGCTCATCCAACATAGCTCCGTATGAGCCCGTATTTTCAAAATCAAAAGGACTGGTCATAAAAATAAGATTGCGAATCGGAAGTTCAGGGTGTAGTGCAGCAAATATAGACGTCATTGTACCGCCCATGCAATAACCCAGGATAGACACTTCGTCAACATTCGATTTTTTCTTTACTTTTTGAACAGCACGCGGGATATAGTCCATGACAAAATCATCTAGTTTCATATTCCTATCTTCGTAACCCGGTGTACCCCAATCAAGGAGATAGACGTCAAAACCCTGATTAACCAGATACTCAATTAAACTCCCACCCTTTGTTAAATCTAATATGTAGGGTTTATTAATCAGAGCATAAATCAAAAGAAGCGGAATTTTATGTTTTCTTGGTTGTTCGGATATATACCGATACAGCTTCGTTTTATTCCTTGTCCAAACAACTTCTTTCGGTGTTGGTCCTACTTCCGGCTCGGCATCGGTCGTTAGTACTTGTGTTGCCTTGATTACACGATTAAAGGTCTGTTGATACTCCTGCGGAACTGAGTCGGCAAACTCTTTCCATTCTTTTTCCATAAGTATACTAATGACTGCTCACTCCTTACAAAATTTATTCATTCTTTACTTTATTTAGAGTCATGTACTTTCATGACATTTACATGTAAAGTCCGCCGTTAATATTTAATTGCTGACCGGTAATATAGTCACCATCTTTACATAAGTAAACAACACCACGTGCTACTTCTTCCGGTTTTCCTAAACGTTTTTGTGGAACCTTCGCTACAATTCCATCAAGGACTTTTTCAGGAATAGCCATGACCATTTCAGTTCCAATAAATCCAGGGCAAATTGCATTAACGGTTACATTACTTTTAGCAAGTTCAAGAGCCAGTGATTTTGTGTAACCAATCAATCCCGCTTTTGCTGCTGCATAGTTGGTTTGGCCAAACCCTCCAGCTTGTCCAATTATTGACGAAATGTTGATGATACGGCCTGCATCTGATTCAAGAAGGCTAGGTAAAGCAACAGAAGTAGTATTGAATACACTGTTTAAATTGACATCGATTACTTTTCTCCAGTCTTCTTCGCTTAGCTTTTTGAATGTGCTGTCTCTTGTAATTCCTGCATTATTGATTAGAATATCTAATCTACCGAAATGATTGACTGCTTCTTGTACAAGTTTTGCTGCATCTTCACTTTTTGAAACATCGGCTTGAACTGCATAAGCTTCCCCGCCAATTTCGTTTATTTCTGCAACCATTTTTTCTGCATGCTCTTTGCGGCTAACATAGTTAAGTACGATTTTCACGCCGTTTTTAGCTAATTCCATTGAAATAGCTGCACCAATTCCTCTGCTTCCACCTGTTACAATTGCTACTTTGTCTTTTAATTCAGTCATTTTTGCACACCTCATCTAATGTAGTTTTAAAAATAATGTAAATTTAGTATCGTCAATTTGTTTCACTCTGACTTTTTGTGTAAAACGATTCTATTTGGTACCTTCTGAAGATTTCAGCATAGTAAGAATTTGATTCATTTTATTATCTAAATTTTTCATATCCTTTTTTAAATCGTTCAATTCACGTTGAAATGATCCCGGATTTCCTTGCTTATCCTTTGTTTCTTCTAATAATTCTTCTAAACTATCAACTTTTGCATCGATATCGACAAGCTGCGAAGAAAGGTTAGCAATGTCATTTCGAGATGGAACATTCGCAAATTGTAAATAACGTTCAGTTGTTTCATCCATCAGTTTTTTAACTTGTAGATTCATGTCCAACATCTGCCCAAGCCCTTGGGAAGGAAAGGACTCAATCATTTTCTCATCAAAAAAATTACTGGACTGTGAATAAAAATCTTTCCAAATTTCCATTAAGTTATAGTCTTTGCTCACTTTTTTTTCCTCCTAGATTTCTTTATCACCTTTTTTATCATACTAACAACCAAGGAACATTAAAAGAATAAACATTAAAAATTATCAAAAAATATTATTGCAATTTTCGACAAATCTCTACCTTTCCTGTAATTTACACTTATAGACTTTCCAGATAGAATGCGGGTTTATACCATGAGCATCGCTATCAAAAGCAATTGAAAAACAAAATTTTTGAATCGTTTATCTTTCCAAAGTTCTTTTTTTGTTATCTATAGAATAGTATTAGATAGCAAATGGATAACACTTGTTTTGAAGAATGGTTGTTTGTTTGGTTGGATTCTGTGCTGCAAAAAAATCTTTATCGATTATCCTACAAAACTCGACAATTTGTGATTCCTTGAGATGGTTCTTTCGTTCAAAAATTAGACAAATATTTGTCTGAATGCTGATCCACTTATGTGTTCTGGATGAATGGATTTCAAAAAGAGGTGAGAATTTTGAGGTTTTCTGAAAAAGTTGTTTTAATTACAGGCGGTGCACAAGGGATTGGAAAAGCGACAGCTAAAAAATTTCTCCAAGAAGGGGCAAGTGTTGTTATATGCGATTATGATGAATCTGCCGGTAAGGCTGCATTAAAAGAATTGAATAATGAAAAAGTAGACTTCTTTAAAGTTAATGTAACGGAAAGCTCCCAAATAGAAGAAATGATTCAATTAATTGTCGAAAAGCACGGCAGACTTGATATATTAATTAACAATGCCGGTATTACACTTGATGGTTTTCTAACAAAGATGCAGGAATCTGATTGGGAAAAAGTCATTTCCGTAAACCTATCAGGTGTTTTTAAATGCACAAAGGCTGTAGCACCACTTATGTTAAAACAGGGGTCGGGTGTTATTCTTAACGCATCTTCCGTAATCGGTTTATACGGGAATATCGGGCAAACGAATTATGCTGCGACAAAGGCCGGAGTAATTGGACTGACAAAAAGTTGGGCGAAGGAATTTGGGCCTAAGGGGATCAGGGTCAATGCAGTTGCCCCTGGTTTCATTGAAACCGGCATGACTGCAGCGGTACCGGAAAAGGTCTTAAATTTGATGAAGGAAAAAACCCCACTTAAGAGACTTGGAAAACCGGAAGATATTGCTTCTGCCTACCTATTTTTAGCTTCAGAGGATGCAAATTATATAAACGGTACTGTTTTAAGTGTGGATGGCGGGTTAGTTATTTAGATTAGAATGGTACCAGTACCTTGATTCCAATTGAAAGTGTTATTCCCGACAGACACATCCAGCCAAAAAAAATCGATTATGGGAGAAAACATCAATAATTGATGATTTTCTCCTTTTTTCTTTTGGCTGTTTTCGAAAACATTGTTGTTTTACAAAACTAAAATAAGTTCAGGTCGAGAGGAAGGATTAATTGAGATATAGCCAGCCTTTACTGGCGGATATGCCGATTTCATTTGCGGATAGCTGCTTTCTATTTCAAAAAGCCATAATCTTTAAGAATAGAGCCTTTCTTTTTAAGGAAAATCACTATTTGTATATTACCATTTCCTCCTGTTGAATTGCTTTCAGGGATGGTAGAAAAAGGTATCCTAAAATAAAGATATTCGTTCCCCAAGAACTTTTTCTACAAATTTCGCTAAAATATTATAAAATTTAACAAAAACCATTTTTACATTTTATGGATAAAATTTAGTTATTAATTGTTATCCAAAGGTCGAAATCATTATTGAATTTACACTTACTTTCCTTTACAGCCGTAGATTTTCCAACTCGAAGTATTAAACAGAAAAAATACACCTCTCCTTTCATTTGAAAAAACAAATGAATTTTATAACACAATAAACTATTAAAGCAATAAAGCGAAAACTCCGAATTTGTCGAATTATCGCTAAAAAAAAAGCCTCAAAATGTAGTATCATATGTGAGGAATTATTCATAATTTAATAAATCATTTTGGAGGAGATTCAAATGACAGTGAACGAAATTGTAATTGTTAGTGCGGTTAGAACACCGATTGGAAGTTTTCTAGGTAGTTTACAAAATGTTTCAGCAACAGATCTAGGGGCTACTGTAATAAAAGAGGCTATTCAAAGAGCCGGAATCACTCCTAATGATGTAGATGAAGTTATTATGGGGAACGTTTTACAAGCAGGAGCAGGACAAAATCCGGCAAGACAAGCTTCCCTTGCAGCAGGTGTGCCTCAAGAAGCACCGGCTATGACGATTAATAAGGTCTGTGGATCAGGGTTAAAAGCTGTACACTTAGCAACCCAAGCTATTCTTGCAGGGGAAGCAGAAGTTGTTGTTGCAGGCGGAATGGAAAATATGAGTCAAGCTCCTTATTTGCTAAAAGGCGGCCGTAATGGATTTAAGATGGGAGATCAAAAAATATTAGATAGCATGATTCAGGACGGATTATGGTGTGCAGAAAATGACTATCATATGGGAATTACAGCTGAAAATCTTGCTGAAAAATATGAAATCTCACGTGATGAACAAGATGAATTTTCTGCATGGAGCCAACAAAAGGCTCAAGCTGCGATTGAATCAAATCGCTTTGCTGAAGAAATTGTCCCTGTAGAAGTACCTGGGCGAAAAGGACAAGTAACAGTGTTCAGCCAAGATGAATTCCCACGTTTTGGAACTACAGCAGAGGGCTTAGGAAAACTTCGTCCTTCATTTAAAAAGGATGGGACTGTTACAGCTGGTAATGCTTCAGGAATTAACGATGGTGCTGCTGCTTTTGTCGTTATGAGTCGTAAAAAAGCAGAGGAATTAAACATTAAACCATTAGTAATCATTAAAGCAAACGCGACAGCCGGTGTGGACCCAAGTATTATGGGAATTGGTCCTGTCCCAGCTGTAAAAAAAGCTCTTAAAACTGCTTCACTATCATTAGAAGACATTGATTTAATTGAGGCTAACGAGGCATTTGCCGCCCAATCGATTGCAGTAGACCGCGAACTGCATTTTAATAAGGAAAAGTTAAATGTAAATGGCGGTGCAATTGCTCTAGGTCACCCAATTGGTGCCAGTGGAGCAAGAATTTTGGTGACTTTAATTCATGAAATGAAGAAAAGAGAAAACCGCTATGGTTTAGCTACGTTATGTGTCGGCGGAGGACAAGGTGTAGCAACGATTATTGAAAATGCCTAATTTCCCAATTAAAAATTAAAAATTAAATAAAAAAACGAGGCCTTTTAATTCAATAGGTCTCGTTTTTTCTATTTCAGCCCTCTTCTCTAATTATCGTAAAATTTAAAAAAATGTCACTAATATCACTTCTATTTGGAAATGTTCGACTTATACTAATATTAAAGGGAGGATTTAATATTTTAACCCCCCTAACATTCAGAAGGGAGGTCCTTATTCATGTCATTCACTGATTTTCATGATATCTATCGGATATGTAGTGATTATGATGAAGCTGGGCTATCAGGAGACATGATAAAATTTGGAATCGATAAGTTATCTAGTGATTCGGTTACGGATTCGCTAATAACACGTTCCAATCGTTGGTGGGAATATGTAGAGAAAGAAATTCTAAAAGAAAATAAAGAAAGTGTCCGTATATAAATATCCCTTAGAAAAGCAGGTAAATTGAATGAATCAGCCCTTGTTTGTGCCATAGCTAGAGTAAACAAGGGCTTTTAATTCATGAACTAAAAAAATTGGAGAACATTTTGACAACAATCAAATCTTTTACAATAATCCATAGGGTCCTATTCCTTTCCAGGTGCCCCATTCCCCGTTACTGATTTATTCAAAATCATTCCACTCCTACCAATAAAAAAATAATACATATTTCTACAAAAACTGAAATAAAATTATTTTTCACTTCATTTATTAAGGGTTTTACATTTTCTCATATAAGAATGTTTTGGTGATTAAAAAAAATTTAGGGAATTTTGTTTTTTTTTGAAGAAAAATATTTTCACTCTTTTTTATTAAAAAAGTTAATATGTATTTGAATAGATTAGTAGTATTTTGGAGGGAAAACTATGAAAATTAATGAATCTGAATTTAACAGGGACTGTAATAAGCTACTAGACATTACAAGTTATTTAGTAGAAAAGGAAGCTGAATGTCCTGAATACCTATTTAATGTATATAAAAGGTACTATGAATCGAAAAGATATTCCGAAGCGTTAGAATATCTTTCTCAATCGTTAAATAAAGGTTTTCCTATTTCGGAGTTCGAAATGGGACAACATTACTATTTCGGGAGCGCACAGTTAGAACTACCTAAAAACCACTTTAATGCTTTCCAATGCTATTCTATTGCAGCAGATCTGGGACATGCGGGTGCTCAATTTTCCCTAGGATATATGTATCTTAAGGGTGAAGGTGTTGTTTCGGATGTTAAACAAGCTATTTTATTGTTAGATAATGCTGCAAATCAAGGTTTAAACGAAGCATTAGATTTATTAGGCAAGATTTATCAACATGGATACTATGAAATTACACCTGATTTTAAAAAAGCCGAAAGGTACTATAAGTTCGCCGTAAACCAAGATTATTCCCCTTCGATTTTTCATCTTGCCTTATTGCTTGAAAATCTACATAGGTATGAAGAGGCTTATGAGCTATTTATCCATTCAGCTAAAATGGGTGTTATCGAAGCAATTAATTATAATATGAGTACATACAAATAAAGAGTAAGTTAAAAGCCGGTACAGGAGAATCATTCCTTCCCGGCTTTTTCAATTTTTTATGTTGCATGCTAGCCTGCCTCGGTAAATAATCTAAGGGCTAGCACCCTAGCAATACACAAACAGCTAGAGCTCGATAACAAAAGAAAGTTATTCCTTTTTGCTAAATGATAAGCTGAGGTTCTTTAAAGTGTATAGTCTAGCAGAAAAAATAAATAAATCATTGTAGTTATTTTCTACGTATTCATCAATAATGTTTAACCCTTTTTTAAATCTATCAACTAATAAATAAGTGTACTTTTCATCCCAGGTAAACTTATTTATTCTCATAAGTTCATCTGCTATTATTTGAAACTTAAACTCCTCAATAAGAAGTTTTATTTGATACACTTTATCTGTATTTAAAATAAAGCTGTTTTTGCTATTTTCATGACTTTTATGAACAAATTTTATAAAACCATTTATATTTTCAACCAACATATTCGCTTTTTGCATCTCGAAGTTCATTTCTCCATCTCCTAAATGTCTAAAATCTAATACATTTCTAAGAAGAGTGTATGTTTTGAGACGCTATAATAACACCAACAATACAATTAAGTTATATACTAATTTTCATATCATGATAGCTAATATCACTATTAACTGAGAAAATCCCCCATTGATGTTTTTTCATATTAAACATACGTGTACTAAAGGCAACTATATCATTCACATAGAAAACGACAACTGAATAATCTGTAAGAATCTTCAAGTCTATTTTCCTATATTTTGGAATTTTAATTTCTACAGTTAATAGATTCATTGTTTTATATCCTTAATTAACTTCCAATGATCTCATCTCTTCAAAAACTGTATCTTCATATGTGTGTTTTTTATGATTAAGGATGTCTTGAACTTTTACCGGCTGGCCGATCGTAGCAGATTCTAGTGCAGCAAATACAACACCTAAAGCTTCCAGGCCTCTCTCAGCACTAGAAATAGGTGTCTTATTTTTAGCGATTGCCTCCCATAATTCCACATACGAGTGGGCAAATGGATGTTTAACTATATCCGGTGCATAACGATCAATCAATTCAGGCATTAAAATACTTTTTCCATCCTCAAGGATTACATGTTTTCCTGGACGAAAGCATCCCTTATGCCCATAAATCCAAACACCACCCGTCCTTTCACCATGGGCTGATGTTGCGCACATCCAATGTCCGAGTCCCCCATTTTTAAATTTGAAAACTGTAACTGCTGTATCTTCACCAGTAGGGTTTATTGTCACATCACTATTACTCAACTCTTTTTCAAAAATTTCCGTATAGGCAAAAACCTCATCAATAGGACCATTTATTTCTGTAAAGAAGTGAGTTCTATGAACACCATGATCATTGATCCAGCCCGCACCAGCCCTACCTTTCAGATGCCTCCATGGGGTACCAGCGAAAAAACCGCGATTTAATGTTACTGTTGCATAATCAATAATTAAAGATAAAGAGCCTATCACACCTTCTTTTATGGCTCTAGCCGTCGCAACATTTTCTGCCCCTAAAACACTAGGTTCAGATAATGTTAAAACACGATTAAACTTTTTTGCATCAGCAATCATTTTTACACCAAAGGAAGGAGAAATTGCCAACGGCTTTTGCATTTGTACATGAACCCCCGAAGCAAAGCAATCTTCAGCTACTGTATGATGTAAGTCATGAGTAATCAAAACAGAAACGGCATCTAATTGTTCTTTTTCTAACATCAAACGATAATCTGTATATATGGCCGGACGTTTTCCTAACCGTTTTTTCACCACTGTAGCAAAATTTTCAGCTCTTTCTTGCTCAATATCACAAATTGCGGTCAATTCAAATGTCTCAAGCCTTCTTCTATTTAACACCTCTAATCCTTCAACATGTGCAATTGAAATAACACCACAACCGATGAAACCTAGTTTCATATAAACCTCTCCCTGATAGTGAATTAATGGTTAATTTTTTTTATAAATAATAGAATTAGGGGCTACCATCTAAATTTCACAATAGTTGTGCAAACATAGCAGGTGCCCCCATTACAGGTACTAATTAAAGTGATTTATAAATTGAATCTACTTGAAAAATATCTAAGGATATTAATTCTACCTCTCCATCTTTTGTATATAGTTCGATTCCTTTACTCGCAGGATCAGGAAAGATTTGATCAGTTATTACCAATTCTCCTTCGTTTGCAAAAATCTCCACTGAAGAACTATCTACAAAAATTTGCAATTTTACTCCCTTATTTTTCGCAGACAATAGTGCTCCGTGTTTACAAGGGAAGTACTCGTTGAAATCTGTTACCCCAGAGTTAACACGATTCACAAATAAGAAATTCTCGACAGCATTATACCCGATAATAGTTTCCTCAGAATCAGACTTGCGAATTTTAATACCAAATTCGGTTGATGAATGAGGTTCAAATTCAGCGATAATTTCTAATTGATTACCTGAAACATCCGATACTATATTTTCATTTGGTAAAAGCATCAGATTATTCCACGTATATTTTTCCTGTCTAATTTTTTCAAGCTCAGCTACTGGAGTTTGAAAGAGTCTTACTCCATCAAATGTTTTTTTTAAAGTTAATTCACGTGGAAGTGTCATGGCGCTTCTCCATGCAAGGGTTGGAGTTTCATTTGCATATTTCCAATTACTCATCCAGCCAATAAAGATTCTACGGCCATCCTCAGTAGGAATATCCGACCATGTGACTCCAGCATAATTATCTCTTCCGTGGTCAAGCCAAAGTACTGTTTCGTCTGAGTTCTCATTTGCAAACGTGGAACCATCAAAATCCCCTATAAAGTACTGAGTTCTAGAACCTTCTGCGTATGTTGATTCGTCTCCAATACTAACAACCATTACCCACTTGTTATTATGGTTATTTCCGTCAACCGGTAATTTAAACAAGTCAGGACATTCCCAGACACCTGCATGGGAACCAACTTCAGTACCAAATTCACTTGTAAAGTTCCAAGTTTTTAGGTTGTGTGAAGTATAAAACCTTACATGATTGCCCGCAGAAAGAATCATGATCCATATTTTCGTTTCTTCATGCCAAAATACTTTCGGATCGCGGAAATCTGTGATACTTTCTTCTACTAATACAGGGTTTCCTTCATACTTATTCCAAGTTCGTCCTTGATCGGTACTATAAGCAAGACTTTGCCTTTGTCTAGGGCGGTTAGAACCCGGATATTGGTCAGCATGTGTAAAAATAGCAACTAGCCCCGAGCCGCCATTAAAAAATCCAGTTGAATCATTCCAATCTACTACAGCACTTCCAGAAAAAATGGCCCCATGCTCATCCGGGGTGAGAGCGATTGGGAGATGGTCCCAATAAATTAAATCCTTGCTCACAGCATGTCCCCAATGCATCGGTCCCCATGTTGTTCCGAATGGATGATATTGATAAAATAGATGGTACTCACCGTCAAAATAAACCATACCATTTGGATCATTCATCCAGTTGGATTTAGGTGAAAAATGAAATTGCGGACGAAACTTTTCTTTAACATTAATTATATTCATTGAGACTAATCCCCTTTTTAACACAATTTGTCTTATTATAAAGTTCATGTATTTCTTCGATAGATGGCATTGCAGGAATAGCGCCTTTTTTCATTGTTGCAAGTGCACCCACGGCATTAGCAAAAGACACCATTTGGTTGACATCGTCCAAAGATAAATCAGAAAGCAGATAATCTTTTTCGATAATTTGATATAAAATCCCCGCTAAAAAAGCATCTCCCGCACCGGTGGTATCGATAGCCTCAACCTCATAGCCACTGCATTTCCCAACATTAAAACCTAACCGATAAAAACACCCATCGGATCCTAACGTAACTAAGATAAGTTTTGTATGAAATCGTTCATAAATATATTCGGAACCCATATTAAGGTCTATCGTTCCAGTAATAAACTCAAGTTCTTCTTCAGATATTTTTAAAACATCAGCAAATTTCAAACCAACCTCAATTATGCTCTTTGCGTGATTCAAATCTTCCCAGAGGCTTAGTCTTAAATTAGGATCATAAGAGATTAGAAGACCATTTTCTTTGGCAAAAGATACCGCCTTTAAAGTTGCAGAAGCACTGGGCTCCTGTGTCATCGAAATCGATCCGAAATGGAAAATTCGTGAATGATCTATCATCTTCAAATCTATTTCTCTTTCATTTAACATCATATCTGCTCCAGGATTACGATAAAAACTAAAGGAACGATCCCCTTGATCATCTAAATGAACAAATGCTAATGTAGTATTCGTCTCCTTAGAGAAAACTACGCCTTTAGTGTTAACGTTATTATTCTGCAATACTGAGTTTAAAAAATGACCAAACTGATCACTTCCTACTTTGCCTATAAAAGCTGTTTTCTTACCTAGCTTGGCCAGTGCTGAAAGTACGTTTGCTGGAGCCCCGCCCGGATTCTGTTCAAATTGAACTTCCCTATTCTCTGATTTTCCTGCAGGCGTGAAATCAATTAATACTTCACCCAGTGCTATCACATCATACATATTATCCCCACCTACATTCCCAGTTAATCTACTATCTGTTTGTTCCCGGATATTGAAAAACAAGCCGAACAGAAAACCTATTCTGTTCAGTCTTGTAAGGTTTTCTATAATATTTATTCCTACAACTTATTTTTCTGAGTTATACTTATCATAAGCTTGTTGTTTGATAGTAAGAATTTTTGAAAGACCATCCTTGTCCAAAGTTTTTACGTAATCATCCCATTGTGATTCAATGCCGCCTTTTAGTATCCATTCCGCTTTCTTTCTTTCAACATATGGTTTAACCACTGCCTCAAGTTGTGTTAATTGATCTTGATCATCCTTATTTAGGAAAATAGGCGGATAATTATAAGTGGCTTTCATAGAAGGTACATAAGTTTTATGCAACACATCAAGTCTCCAAGCTGCATCATCCGGCTTAGTCGTTACGGTGCCATAGTATTCATTCAATACAGCCAAAGGTCCGTCTACATTGGTTTTCTGCCTTAAATCCCAAGGAGAGGTTGTTCCAAGTGGCAAATGTTTTAAAGTACCTTGGGTTGTAAGTTCGAAAATATTTTGTTGTTTTTTATCTCCATACGTACCCCAGTTATTTTGTACGGATTGGATTGGCTCATATAATTTATCAATCCATTTAGCGGTTAATTTAAGATTCTGATTTGCACTTGTAATGACCATTCTGCCTCTGTCAAAGCCATAACCATTTGTCCGTGGGACATTTACTTGACCATCTGGCCCTTTTAATGGTGGCAGTGGAACATAGTCCTCATTATTCCCAGAAATATTGGCTCTGTCCCAAGTAAAGTATAATCCATAACGGTAATCCTTACCTTTTGCGACATACGTATTCCAATCTTGTGTAAATGCTTCTTTATCAATTAGTCCTTCTTGTTGAAGTTTATGAAGCCACTCGATTCCCTTTTTATATCCTTCTTGGTTTGCTGTGTAAACTACCTTCTTATCTTCAGATACCTCATAATGGTCATCGTTATCACCTAATCCAAAGGCTCCTAAGATCATGGCAGGATCTTCACCGCCATGGTTGATCATGAATGACATTGGAATGACATCTTTTCCATCTGGTTTCTTTTCTTTAAAGGCAAGAAGTACTTTTTCCAACTCATCTGTAGTGGTTGGCATTTTTAAGCCTAACTCATCCAGCCATTTCTTATTAATCCAAGGAATGTCATCTAGTGCTTGAATCGCCTCTTTCCCTGTTCCAAGTTCCTCAATCCACGGAAATGAATAAATATGTCCATCTGAAGCTGTTATCAATTTTTTATATTCTGGATGGGAATCGAGGATTTTTTTCAAATTTGGCATATATTTATCGATTAAACTTTCTACAGGAACAATAACTCCTTGCTTCGCATACCTCAAGATATCATTATCACTTAATCCTGCCTGAAAGATTGCATCTGGTAGATCCCCACTCGCTAGCTCTAAATTTCGTTTATCACTGAATTGATCCCATGTGTAATTAGTCCAGTCAATATGGAGATTTGTATCCTTTTCAAACCTTTGCCAAATTAATTTATCATTCGGATTTTTTGTTGCAATTGGTGAGCTCTGCGTAAGGAATTTTAAAGATACCTTCTTATTTAATGGAAAATTTATGTTTTTAATAGCATATTTAGGTGATGAATTTGCTCCTTTTTCACTACCCGCTGAAGTTGAAGATGAATTAGAACATCCCGCCACCAGTAAACTTGTAGCCAGTGCCGCAGTTACTAAACAACTCATTTTTTTCGTCTTTTTCATTTTTAAACCACCCCTAAAAATAGTTTTTTGACTCTATTATTTATCCTTTGATAGATCCTACCATTACTCCTTTTTCAAAGTACTTTTGGAAAAATGGATAGATAATAATTAAAGGTAAACTTGAAATAACAATACTAGAATACTTGACCATTTCAGTGATCAGTTGCAATTGTGCTGTATTTTGTGCATCCTGCATCATTCCTGGTCTAGGCTGCATCTGAACCAGAATGGACCTTAGGATAATCTGTAATGGCTGCAAATTATCACTTTTTAAATAAATCATTGCATCGAAATAAGAGTTCCATTGGCCAACAAATTGATATAGTACTAAAACGGCTATGATTGGTTTACTTAGCGGCAGTAATATCCTAAAGAAATACTGTATTTCAGAAGTTCCATCTACTATTGCTGCTTCTCTTATTTCACTTGGTATCCCCTGAAAATAAGCTCTTGCTAGTATAATGTTCCATACGTTAACAGCACCAGGAATTAAAATGGCCCAAATTGTATCCAACATATGTAAATTTTTCACTAATAGATAGGTTGGAATTAATCCCCCCCCGAAGAACATCGTAATGATGAAAATTGTCATAATAACTTTTCTGCCGAAAAAATCCTTTCTTGCTAATGGATAGGCAGCAAATAAAGTTAGAGTAACTGAAATAATAGAAAAAGCAGTTGAATAAAATAATGAATTTCTAAAGCCAGTTAAGATGGAACCATCTTTAAAAACTCGCAAATAACCTTGAAATGTCCATTTAGATGGATTTAGACTTAATCCTTTACTTAATAAAGTATTAGGATCTGTAAACGATGCCATCACTACATAGAGTAATGGTCCCAAAATGGCTAGAACGATTAATGTCATGAAAATACCGTTTGTAGTTAATATCACTTTATCTGTCTTCGTTTGGTGCTTAAACATTCTCCCCACCCCTTTTTCTTGAATTTAAAGGCCTTCTCCTTCGTTTAACCGTTTTACTATTTGGTTAACGCTTACAAGTAAAAATACATTAATAACAGCGTTAAATAGTCCAATGGCTGTTGAATATCCATAATCACCCATTTGTAAACCAATTTTAAAAACATAGGTTGGTAGGATTTCTGAAGTAGGAAGATTCATCGAAGTTTGCAATAAATATGCTTTTTCAAAGCCTAAACTCATAATATTCCCCGCTGCTAAAATAAATTGAATAACCATGAGCGGTTTAATCGTTGGCAAATCGATAGTGATAATTTGCCGAATGATATTTGCACCGTCTATTTTTGCTGCGTCAATTAGGTCTTGACTGACGTTTGAAAGTGCCGCTAGATAGACAACTGATGCCCATCCTGCAAATTGCCAAATATCGCTTACTATATATATCGACCTAAAATAACCAGGTTCTGTCATGAAATCTATATTCTTACCACCGAAAAAACTGATTATATGATTAATCGGTCCGACAGGGGATAAGAAAATAAAGACGATCCCTACCACAACTACTACAGATATAAAATTCGGTGCATATAAAACTAGTTGAATGTTTTTCTTTAATGAAACATTTTTAATTCTATGAAGCATTAATGCTATGATGATTGGTATTGGAAAGCCAAATAACAAACCGTAAACACTTAGTTTCAATGTATTGCCTAATAGATTCATAAAATCCGGGGTACTCATAAATTTCTCAAAATTCTTCAGTCCAATCCAAGGACTTCCCATAATACCTTGTAATGGATTAAAATCCTTGAAAGCAATAATAGCGCCGTACATTGGTACATATTTAAAAATAATGATAAGAACTAGCGCTGGTAGAACAAAAAGGTATAATTGATAATTGTCTCTCATATACTTTAGTTTTTTTGAACTCTTAGTACCCAATGCTTCTTTCCTTACTTCGCTTTGATTATTCTCCAACTTTTGGTATGCCTGCTCCACATCGGATCCTCCTTTTTATGCCATTAGAAATCGGTTACATTTATCATTACATATTCCTTATTTTTTCCCCTCACATTCTTGTTGTTTATCTGGTTTTACTATAACAAAGTACCTTAAGTTAAGATTTCAATATCTTTGGAAAGGGATATTTAAAATTTTCGGTAAATTGAAATCGCCTTCCAACGGATAAATCACGTTCACACAAATAACTATTTTTCATTTACCAAGAAATGATAAGTGTTTATTAAAGTTTATATAAAAAAATCCCCTAGTTTATTTAACTAGAGGATTTCCTATCGAATATCTAAGGTTTCAGTATTTGTTTTAGACCCGTATTGATTTTCTCCACTGCTTCCTCTGCTGAAGTCCTTACATCCTTCCCGCCAATTCCAACCTCTTCAAATAATGTCTTAATTGCATCGCTTACAACAGGGTAGGCTGGGGTAACCGGTCGGTTCATTGAATATTTTTGTGCTTGCTGCAAAAATATATCTTTAGGATATTGATTCAAGTCAGGGAAGTCTTTTGCAACAGAGTATCTTGCAGGGATATCACCTGTTTCTTTTACATATTTTTTTATCCCTTCATAACTTGTAACATATTTGATAAACTCCCAAGCATCTTTTGGATATTTAGTCTTTGATGAGATTCCAAGCGACCATCCACCATTTGGAACAACCTGATATTTTTCCTTTGGCAAAGGAGCAACACCAAAATCCTCTCCCAGTTTAAATTTCGGATAATTTTTTTCCAAATCAGCTAAAGTCCAGGAGCCAAGCACCGTCATCGCAAGCTTACCCGAAACAAAAGAATCTGGTGGCAATTCAACGGCAGCTACTCCATATTTATGATATAAGTCTTGGTAAAATTGAAGTGCCTCTACCGATTCTTTTGAATCCAAATATCCACTTGCAGTAGTTCCATCAGCACTTATAGCTTCCGCTCCAAACTGCCAAAGAAGGGGCATTTTAAAATAGGCTGGTGATTCACCATCGTTAAATCCCTGTGCTGGATCAATCCCATACACTCCCTTTTCCGGCTTATTTATTTTTTTAGCAATATTTAGTACCTGATCCCATGTTAAAGGTTTGTTGGGATCATCTGACGGAAAAGGAATAGCGGCCTCTTCGAATAGATGTTTATTGTAAAAAAGGGCAATACCGGACTCTACAATAGGAGCAAGGTATATTTCACCATTAAAAGTTAATCCATTTAAAGTTGATTTAGGAATATCCTCAATCCGTCCCTCTTTTCGCATGTAATAATCTATCGATAAAAGCGAGCCGGTATTTGCATAAAGAGCTAAGTTAGGACTATCTATGGCCATAATATCAGGTGGTTTTTCATCAGCAATTTGAGTTCGCAACCTTATTTCATAATCACTATATGGGATAGATTGCATTTCTATCATAATATTGGGGTGAGATTTTTCAAAAGCAGAAACTAATTCTTTATAAGACTTATTTTCTGCTTGGTTACCAAAATTTCGCCAAAATGTCAGTTTTATTGGATTTAAAATTTTCCTTTCATTTCCTTGATCTTTTTGGTTGCTCGAGGAGGTGTAAAAGAAAGAAGTCGCATACCCTGCGAATATGATTAGAATAATTGCAAAAATGATGATTGGTAACCATTTTTTCATTTACAATCCCTTTCTTTCGTGCCAATTAATGCTTAAGCTACTCTATGGATTCTATGGAATTACGAAATTCTACAGGTGTTTGATCAAAGTGTTTTTTGAATACTGTACTGAAATACCCAGAATTAGAGAAGCCAACTAAGTTTGCTATATCAATGATTTTGAGCTGTTTATCTTTAAGGAAATGTAGCGCTTTCTCCATTCGTAAGTTAACAAGATAATCACTAAAATTCTGCCCTATTTGATTTTTAAATGTTTCGGATAAATAAGCACTGTTAATATGAAATATTTCAGATAAAGAGGTAAGAGAAATTTCACTTGCATAATGCTGGTCGAGATAATAACGGACACTATCAACTATTAATTTTCCGTTCGAAAAACGTGTTATTCGTACTCTTTCTATAATTAATTTCGCTAATTGAATAAGTTGCTCTATTACTTTACGTTGAGAATTGAGCTCCCAGATACTCTGTTGGCAATTCCACAAAGTTGATTGTATATCCATCGTTTCAATACTGTATTTCCTGGCAAGTGAGCCTAAGAGAAACAACACTCGATTGGCATCAAATGAAAAGGACAATACCGATTGGGTTTCAGTCCATCCCAATACTTTGTTTATATTTTCCTTAAACGCATTGAAATCTACATTTTCAATCGCATTTGTTAGCCTTCTCTCCACATTTGGTGAGAGTAGAACAATTTCTTTCTTTGTTACTGTCCCATCGATTACCTGGGATTGTGAACCTAGTTGACTTTGACTCCATGAAAGCAAACTTGAAATATAACCAAGCTTTAATTCAGTAAAACCCGTAACAATATTTCCAATCCCTATGACTGTTTCTAAATTCAAGAAAGTTTTTACATGTTGTTGAACTAATAAAGCCAAGCTGGAAGTACTATTTTGCTTTCCTAAATCTATAAGATGTAAAAAGTGCACCATATTTGCATAGCTTGGGTCATAAAATGTATATGTACCAGCATGCTTTTTAGCGATTTCCTTACAAAGCATCTGAAATGGAAGCCAAAGTTCCTTTACTCTATTCGGATTGCCATCGGACTCTCTAATTTCCACAGTAATGAACTGAACTACAGCATCCTCATTTGTAAGATCTTCAAATTGCAGCTGATGTAGCCTTTCTTTCACCAGATTTGGCTGTAACCATTCCTCTTTAACTAATTGCAGCAAATATTGTTCTTGAACTTCTTGCATTTGTGTGTGAACAAGTTGTCTTATCCTGGCAGATTCAACTTGTTTTCTTTTCTCCTCCTCCACTTCTTTTCGAATTTTTCTTAATACCTCTACTAATTCATCTGGGGCTACTGGTTTTAATAAATAGTCTTTAACCCCTTCCTTCATCGAACCTCTTACATACTCAAAATCGGAATAGCCCGATAATACTATCACTCTTACTTTTGGAAATTCTTGAAACACGCGTTTAGCTAGTTCAATGCCATCCATAATTGGCATTCTCATATCCGTAATCAGTACATCAACATCCTTGATTTTGAGAAGTTCTAGAGCTTCTTGACCATTAGAAGCCTCTCCTACAATTTGAAATTCCTCTTCTTCCCAATCCACTTTCATTCGTAAACCTTTCCGAATTTGAATCTCATCATCCGTTATTAACACCTTCATCATGTATACCCCCCCTATAAAAATTTATACATAATGTTATCTTTGTACCAACATACTTTTCAGACTTAACCTGATAGGAAAAGTTATTGCCATAGTAAAGTTTCAACCTTCCAATTACATTCCTAAGCCCAATACTGTTGCCATCGCTCTCTAAAACACTATTTGTTTCATTATTCTCTTCTTGTTTTAATAAGTCTGCTATCACTTCTTCTGACATTCCGATACCATTATCTTCTACGACCATAAAAACATGATTTCGAACCTTTTTTGTTTCAATATATATTTCGGCATTGTTTTTTTCTATAAAACTATATTTTACAGCATTTTCCACCAGTGGTTGTAAAATGAATTTTATTATTGTAAGATTTTTTGTTTCTGGGTCTTCATCAATTTTAACAGTAATGGAATCTTCATACCTCACCTTTAATATATCTGTGTAACTACGGATATAGCTTATTTCTTCACCTAATTTCACCATATTACTTTGTGTGTTCAACGAGTATCGCATCATACGGCCTAAATAAATACTTACATTCATTACCTCTTTATTTTTCCCTTGAACAGCTAACCCTCCTATGATTTCAAGCGTATTGTTCATAAAGTGAGGATTAATTTGTAATAACAAAGCTTTGTATTCGGCATCCTTTCGACGTATATTTGCTTCATACTCGTTTTCTATTAAGTTTTTTAACCGTTCATTGGTATGACCGAACACTTTTATGACATAACCAACCTCGTGATTATAATTTTTAATCGTTGGCATAAAACGTTTAGCGCCAGAAAAGTCACCGCGTTCAAGAAATCCCATGGCCTTTGCAAGCTTTCCTAGAGGACTAACTATAGTAGAAGAAAGCATATAAGATGCTACAATAGTTACCATAAAAACAATTACACTAGTCCATAATAGGTTATGTTGCAAATGGTTAACTTTGGAGAACAAGTCAGACTTATTCACTTCACTTATAAGAATCCAATCTCCCACTGATAACTTTTGAAAAAAAACAAGGTATTTCTCTTTTTTATAATCCGTTTCGATTAAACCTTTTTCAATTTTACCATGGTTTATTTTGGACAAACTTTGTTTTAAAACCATTTTAGGAATTTGCGTTTGCCCCTGTAAAACATTCGCGCCCTGCTTATCTAACAAATACGCATGGCCATTTTTTCCAATTTTTATTTTATTTAAAGCATCTTCTAGCAATGAAGAAGGAAAATTAGCCTTTATAATCCCATAGGATACAAACGTATTCATATCAAAGAGCGGCAAAATATAGCTATTGATTTTACCTTGGGTTTGTTGAAAGGGATCTATATGTGACTTTACAAACCGTTGGTCTTTTTCTGTAAAGTCTTTAAACCACTCCATTTTGTGAAGCGAAGGGTTATTTCCCCAAGTTCCGGTGCCATCATTTAAAAATACTGCAACTGACATGCCATTTGAATTGTTAACCATCATGGAGGAAAGGAGCATTTTTAGTTGATTTTTCATTAACAAACTCTGTTCTTTCTTTGTATTAGAATACTCCTTTTCCAACTTCAACCACTGTTGGGTGGTTTGATTAACGAGAACCTGCTTCCCTAGATCTTCTGCCTGAGTAGTGATAGAATTTATATAAAGAGAATACTGATCCATCGCTCCTACGGTTAATGCTTGGGTTTGTCCTTCAATAATACCTGTAAACCAACTTGGAATAATAATTGATAAAATGATGAATGGAATGGTCAACAAACACGTAAAAACAAGAAATAAGCGATTCCGTAAGGAAAAAAACATATAACCCCTCCAGAAAATAAGAAAACCCTTACATTTAATGATTATTTAACATTAAGATTTTATCTTTAATATATGAAGCTAGTTAATATTTTCCTACACACGTGTATATTCAGAGTACTTTGCTATATACTTAGCAAAAAATTATATTAGACAATTTAAAATTTTGGTAAAATACTCTTATTCAATTTAGCATATCCTATACACTCTTACCAATAGGAATTTATTTTAAAATAGTTCCCAATTTAGAATCGGTTCTTGTCAGGTAGACCCTCCCATTTGTATACCCATAGTTTAATACTTAAAATAATCTTTCCTAGTTTAGGATTAATAATTAAAACAACTCCTTTGTTTTCTTGGAAATTAGGAATTTAAATAAAAAATCATCCTAATTAAAACATCACCCGTTAATCTGATGATGGTTGTCGTTATTTATAAAATCGGAATTCAACAAAGCGTGCTAATGCTGTAGGGTAACTATGTTAGCGAATAGGTCATTCAACGGATACCGCTTGTAACATTATAGAATTCAAAGCTAAGAAATCAAATCTATCGAAAGAGAGGGATCCAATATGAGTGAGATCCGAAATATTTATTGTGTTGGTCGAAATTATCTAGCTCATGCAAGAGAATTAAACAATGAGGTACCTACTTCCCCATTTCTATTTTCTAAGCCTACTCATGCCTTTGTGGAAGCCAATGGCCAGGAGATTCACCTGCCTGGAAATCGTGGCTCTGTCCATTTTGAAACTGAACTCGTAATACGGATTGGAAGAAAATATGAAAAAGGCCTGAAAGTAGATGAAGTTATAGACAGTATGGGAATTGGTATCGATTTTACTTTACGAGATGTTCAAAGTGAACTAAAGAAAAAAGGGTATCCATGGCTGCTTGCAAAAGGATTCCCTAATTCGGCTGTTGTGAGTAATTTCATTGTTTTTCCTGGAATCGACGAAATAAAAAAAAGGGACTTCACGCTAATTAAAAATGGAGAGAAGGTTCAGCAAGGAAATATTAAAAATATGATTTTTGATTTGCAGACAATCGTTGATTTCACCTCCATTCACTTTGGATTAGGTGAAGGTGACCTCATCTATACTGGAACACCAGAAGGAGTTGAACAAGTTTTTGACGGAGATCATTTGTCATTAGAATGGGATAACAAAGTTCTCGGTGATTGTATTATTAAATTGACTTAATTCCATAAAGCCTTTGATACTTTGTCTTGCTTTGTGTATTTTCCACTAGAAAAGTAAGTTGGATTAATGCGGTATTAACCACACCATGTTAAAATAAGGGAAATAGAAAAAGTGGGTGTGTTTCTATGAAAAAATGGGTTTCATCCATTGAAAAAGGCAATTTCCTAAAATGGTTCTTAGAGAATAATCGACTGAAACGTACGGATGCTCGCAGAATAATAGAATATATCATTAATCATTTTCCTATTATTGAAAATGTTACCTTTACTGAAAAAGTAATACAAGGTGAAAAAAACATTGTTATTTCCAGTGTTAATTCAGATGAACCGGCATTTGTTTATTACTATAAACGAGGTAAAACGGAGGATGTATCGATGGTATTAAATCAATTTATGATGAACCCATCAGAGAAAGTCAATATTATTATTCATTTTAGTGGTAAAATGTTAAATCATCAATATTTACAATTAATCGAAAAAGACCTGTCAAGTAATATTCGAAAATATGAACAAAGTCAGCGTGATGCAAATGAAGTGGATAAATTAATCGGAAAAGTCATTCAAGAAAGCGAGAAAGAGCTATTAAGAAAGCAGATTGATGTAGCTCTTGATCAAAAAAATGAGGAGTTATTTATAAAATTGGTGAAAAAGCTGAAAGAGCAAGATCATTAAAGGACGATTTTCCATTGGAATATCGTCCTTTTATGTATTTTTTTCAACGGTTTGTTTTTAATTTGAACTCTTATCTCGCATTGCTAAAAATAAAGCGCATCCCTTATTCATATTGGAGGTGCGCTACTAATGTTTTACTCTCTGTAATGGCTTAAAATTCTTCATACCGAGCAGGATCTTGATTGTTAAGCCTGCCATCAGAACGAGTTAATCCTGTAATAATGCTCATTTCTGGATCATCTAGGGAAAAGTCAAAAATTGATATATTTTCAAGTTGACGTGCAGGAGATGCAGACTTAGGAATTGAAATTGCCCCGAGTTGATAATGCCAACGTAAAATAATTTGTGAAACAGACTTGTTATGATGGTCTGCAATCTTTTGAATCGTGTCATTTTGTAACAATTCACTTGCTCGAGCTAATGGGCTCCAAGATTCAGTTATAATGTTATTCTCTTCATGCCACTTTCTTTGTTGTGCTTGATTGAAAAATGGATGTAATTCTATTTGATTGATGCTTGGCTTAACGCCCGTTTCCTTTTCTAAACGCTCAATATGTTCAGGTAGGAAATTACAAACACCAATAGAACGAATAAGACCACTTCTTTTAGCGTCAATTAATGCCTGCCAAGCTTCCACATATTTATCCTGTTTAGGGTTTGGCCAATGAATTAGATATACATCATAATAATCTAGGTTGGCACGATATAAGGACTCTTGAATGGCAGCAACAGCTTTCTCATACTCTTGATATCGCCCTGGTAACTTGGATGTAATTCTTAATTCTTCTCTGGGTACAGAACTGCGTCTAACGGCTTCACCAACAGTTCCTTCGTTTTCATAATTATAAGCAGAATCAAGTAGTCGATAGCCAATATCAATTGCACTTTGAATAGAATTAACACCATCATTCCCCTTAAGTTTATATGTACCTAAACCGATAACTGGCAAAGTACCCCCGTCATTAAGTGTGATCTCTGGAATTGATTTGCTAATTACTATTCACTCCTTTCAACAATGCGCATCTCTAACGCAATACTCTTGAAGCACTTGAAAAAGAAGACGGATTATAAGAAGAAATTTTCACAACATCACCCGTTTCCGGGGCTTGTATCCATTTCCCACCTCCAATGTACATACCGACATGGTAAGCAGGATCACCTTGGAATACTAAATCGCCTGGCTGTACTTGACTCGGAGAAATTATTGTTCCAACATTTTGCTGATCTTCTGCCACTCTTGGAAGATTGACACCTACAGAATGGAAAACATATTGCATTAATCCTGAACAATCAAATCCGCTTGGCGTTGTCCCACCCCAAACGTAAGGAACGCCCAAAAATTGTTCAGCATACGCAATGACCCTATTTGCCTTTTCTGAGTCTGTTAGATTGGCTCCAACAGTCGATGGGGTTGATATTGAAGCGTTGTTTACTGAAGATTGCGGTTGAGACTTTTGCTGAGACTGTTGTTGTGCTTGTTGTTGTGCCAGCTGCTTTGCCTGCTGTTGTGCCAGCTGCTGTGCCTGTTGTTGTGCCTGTTGCTTTGCCTGTTGTTGTGCCAGTTGCTGTGCCTGCTGTTGTGCCAGTTGCTGTGCCTGTTGTTGTGCCTGTTGCTGTGCCTGTTGTTGTGCCTGTTGTTGTGCTTGTTGTTGTGCCAGTTGTTGTGCTTGTTGTTGTGCCAGTTGAGACTGTTGTTGTTGTAAAGTGTATTTCGAAGCTGCCAATTCTTTTTGAACTTCTTGTTTATCGGATTCAATTTTTTTTTGTTCAGAAGCCAATTGATCCTGACTTTTTTTTAATTTGTCTAATTCGTTATGTAATTGTTGCTCTGCATCTTTTAACGTTTGTTCTTTTTCATTTAAAGAAGTCATTAATTCGGAGTCACTTTGAAGAAATTGCATAACAGCAGTAGAGCGAGTTAAAAACTCGGATATATCCTTAGATGAAAGCAAAAGTTCTCCGTAGGTGATAATTGGCAGTTGTCCTTGTTCCTGAATGCTTTTTAGTCGTTCTGAATAGAGCTCTTTGTGAGTTTCAAAGTCTTTTTTGGCTGTTTCAATTTCAGTCTTTGTTTCTCCAATTTGTCCTTGTTGTTTTTTAATAGCATCGTTTAGTTTTTGGCTTTTATCCATTCCTATGATAATTTGGTTGTCTAATTTTTGAATCTTTGTTTCAAGGTCATCAATTTGTCCTTGTGTCGCTTTGATTTGTCCTTGTACCGGTGAATCTACCGGACTTGCAAAAGTAGGGGTTGCTTGCATCATAGTGGCTAAAACGGCAACCGATACCGAATATTTTAATGCTTTCCCGTTCATAATATAATCACCTTTTCTTACCTAAAATTATTCGGACTCATATATAGTTTAAATTCAGAATTGATCAAAGACAACGAAACGGTGTGTAATGTAATATATTTGTAATATTATGTAGAATATTCCTATAAAGAGTCGAATGTATTAAAATGCAATGATACCTTTTTGTGAAATAATTAAAAAACTTACCCTATAAAGGAAGTAATCGTGATGGGGTGCCTGGCTTGCCTTATATAAAGTTTAGAAAAAAGCCGAAATAAAAGAAAAAATTAAAGGAAATAAAAACATCCTGAAAAACGGAAAAGGTGGACGGATGCCAGCAGGTCTTGTGAAAGACGAAGATAATCCGGCAATGGCAAAATGGGTATTATCACTGAAATAAAAAAGGCGCGAGGCGCCTTTTTTTCAATTATTGTTGCTAGCTGTGTGATCTGTTGTCGTTTGATTGTGATTTAAGATATAAATTATTAAAACAGAAGAAAAGCTAGACCCCTAAAATGGTTTTTAACAACCTTTGGGCCAGCTTCATTGCGTTTATTTAATAGTAGAGTCGCTCTCCATTTGTTGCGATAACATCTTTATACCAGAAAAAGGATTTTTTCCTCATGCGCTTTAATGAACCACTGCCATCGTCATGTTTATCTACATAAATGAAACCATAACGTTTAGAGAACTCACCTGTCGACATACTTACCATATCAATACAGCCCCAGCTTGTATACCCTATTAATTCAACCCCATCTTCAATGGCTTCACTCATTGCTTTAATGTGATCACGAAGATAGTCAATTCGATAGGTATCATTGATCGTGCCGTCTTCTTCTACTTTGTCATAGGCTCCTAACCCATTTTCTACAACAAATAGCGGTTTCTGGTAGCGATCATATAATTTGTTTAAACTGATGCGTAATCCTTCCGGGTCAATTTCCCAGCCCCAGTCGCTCGCTTTTAAGAACGGATTTCTTATGCCGCCAATAAGATTCCCTTGTGCACTTTCAGCATCTGTCTTCACTTTCTTCTCAGTGCGGGACATGTAATAACTAAAGCCAATATAGTCAACAGTGCCTTCCTTTATTAATTCTAAGTCACCCTCTTGAATCTCCAATTCGATATGATGTTCTTTAAAGTATCTCTTTATGAAAGATGGATACTCACCCCGTACTTGCACATCTGCACAAAAGTAATTGAAAAGCTGTTCTTCTTGAAGAGCATACATGACATTTTCTGGGTTGCAATCAAAGGAATATACAGGTGCAAAGAGAATCATACAGCCAATTTTAGAGTTCGGAATGATCTCATGGCATGCTTTGACCGCAATGGAGCTTGCAACAAATTGATGATGGTATGCCTGGAAGGTGGGCTGGTATTTATCCTCTTCTTTTTGAATTGAAAAACCAAGACCTTGAATCGGCATCACCAAGCTGCTATTGATTTCATTAAAAGTCATCCAGAACTTTACTTTATTTTTATAACGATTGAAAATTGCTTTTACATATCTTTCAAAGAACGTCACCACTTGACGGTTTCTCCAGCCGCCATATTCTTTAACCAAATGCAGGGGCATTTCATAGTGAGAAAGGGTTACTACTGGTTGAATACCATGTTTATGCAATTCATCAAACACACCATCGTAAAAAGCCAACCCCTCTTCATTTGCCTCTAACTCATCGCCGTTTGGAAAAATTCTTGTCCAGGCAATCGACATACGGAATGCCTTAAAACCCATTTCCGCAAAAAACCCAATATCTTCTTTATACCGATGATAGAAGTCAATCGCTTCATGATTTGGATAGTAGTATTGATCTCGATGGATTTTAAAATCAAAACCTGGATTCATTAATATTTTATACCGCTCTTTTCCACCCGGAAGAACATCGGCAATATTTAGCCCTTTATTCCCTTCATAAAATCCGCCTTCTATTTGGTTGGCTGCAGTAGCCCCTCCCCATAAAAAACCTTCAGGGAATTGATATTTTCTCATTTGATTACCTCCCGAAATTTATATTAATTAATATTTGTTTGTTGTGTAAATTTATAATTTTCTCTTCTTATAAAGAAAAGAAAAAGACTACAAAGGAATATTAACCACCTTTAGCAAGATAGTAAATAAGTGAAGAGTATCTAGTATTTAATAACGAAGGAAGTTATTCGTTACATAAATGTAACACTATGTTTCATATGGAATAGTTATGTTAAAATGAGGTTATTGAGGTTTTTTAGCAGGATAAAGGTATTTTATTTATTATAGAAGGAGAATCCCACATAAATGTTTTCAAACGACATAATCGCTTCTTTCAATGAGTTAGAAACTTCTTTATACAACTATATTTGTCAAAATCGTGATAAAGTGGCTTATATGAGAATTCGCGAACTAGCAGATGAAACCCATGTATCAACAGCAACGATTTTACGTTTTTGTAGAAAACTAAATTGTGAGGGTTTTTCCGAATTTAAAATAAAGCTAAAAATGCATATAGAAGAGAATAAAAAGACTATTATAAAAAGTTCCCAACATTCGGTAGTAGAGTTTTTTGAGCGGACGTTAAAAGGTGATATAGAAGAAAAAATTAGGGAAGCTGCAAGTCTTGTTACCAAAGCAGATAATGTTATTTTTATTGGGATAGGAAGCTCAGGCATTCTTGCTGAATATGGTGCGAGATATTTTTCAAGTTTAGGTAAATTTTCAATGTATATTAAAGACCCTCATTTTCCGATTCACTCCAAACTCATGCTTAATAGCGTAACCATTGCTTTATCTGTCTCAGGAGAAAATAATTTTACAGTCACTCATCTTAATATACTTAAACAAGAAGGAAGTAAAATTATTAGTATTACAAACAATAAACTCTCAACCATCGCAAAAATCTCTGATATAAACATTCCGTATTATGTAACTGAGGAATTTTTTGAAGAAGCAAATATTACTACACAAGTACCTGTTGTTTACATTTTAGAATCAATGGCTCGTGAAATACATAAACTTAATCAATAGGCAGATATTCCGAATGAACTAAAGTTTATTGTAAAAAGGTATATAAAATTTAGAAAACGAGTGTCAGAATGCATGCGTTGAAACGCTTACTTCTTGACCAAGCCAACATTACACCATAACCATCATATGAACCCCTGATGGATCACTTATATAATAAAAAGTTGATAAAAATTAAGCAAAAAGAAGCGGGTATCCTCCGCTTCTTTTTTTATCCATCCACCCAACATTTTGTAAGGCATATATGGTTATAATAACCTCCTTTTTATCCTATTATGACAGTAGATTTAAACTGTAAAAATGACCCTTATGCCCCGTACTTTTAATAATACTGAAGAGAAATAATCTTCCAACTATTTCCGACTTATTAATAGGAACAGTTTTGTTTAATGGTACGCACATAGCAATATACTATAACTATCCGGCTTAGGTAGATGCTTTTTTCCTAGCCTTAAAAAATTTAATTGTATTTAAGACAATAGTTTTAAAAACTGCATAAGTTGGTACGGCTAAAACCATTCCTAAGACACCAGCAAGATTTCCAGCCGCAAGGAGTATTATGATGATTGTAGCAGGATGGATATCAAGACTTTTACCAAGAATAAGGGGTGATATCACATTTGATTCAACTTGTTGTGAAATTATAAGCACGATCATTACAAACAGGACCTTGGTCGGTGAATCGAATAAAGCTACGATTACTGCAGGTATTGCTCCAAGAATCAGACCAATATAAGGAATAAAGTATGTAACTGCCACTACTAAAGCCATTACCAGTGCAAATGGTAAGTTGATTATAAGATATCCAATAAGCGTCATTGTTCCAACCGCAATGGCAACAGCTATTTGTCCATGTATATAGGTCGAAAGAGTTTCACCTGTCTCTTTTAAAATTGTCATACCCTCTTCCCTGAAAGCAGCAGGGAATAATTTAGACAGTGCTTTTGGCAATTTATAACCGTCCTTTAACATGTAAAACAGCAAAAAAGGCACTGTGGCAAGAATAACTGCTATATTTGCAATCACACCAATTATATTGGTAATACTATAAGTAATCCTCTCCGGCATAGTATTGGCGAAGCTAATAAGCTTTTGTTCAAAAGATTGAAAAAGATTTTTTTGTGCGTTTATGGCCCATTTAAATTCGGATGTTTGAGCTAGCTTGTTAAAATAATCAATGGTTTTATTAGCATATTCGGGGAGTGCCATGGCAAGAGCAGTAATCTGCTTACTAATAGATGGAACTATGTTCCCAATTATTAAAACCAAGATTCCAACAACCACTATATAAATAATTAGAATCGCTATGAATCTTGGTACTCTTTTACGATGGAGAAAATTAACCACTGGATTTAACAGGAAAAACAGAAATCCTGCGATGAGAATCGGAAAGAATAATGTTGAAATAAAGATACCTATAGGCTGGAATAAGAAAGAGACCTTTGAAGAAACAAAAATAATAGATAAAACCAACAGGATCTGGACTAACCAGTATTGAGATTTACTTTTCAACTTGATGTCCCTCAATTTCTAACTTAGTTTTGTTACTCTCAGATAATATTAGACCATTTAGCCGGTTTTAAATCAAGGATACATTCTTCTGTAGTAATAAAACCACTTAAGCTTTGTATGGCATACCTAATCTTTTTCTTTATTTCCTCATCCTTTAACTGTTTTTCAGGGAGGCACTCTTGTCGTCCAATCCACTTGTAATAACCTTTTGGATACGTAGGCAATCCCGCATTTTCTTCAATTACATTGACTCCTTCAACTTCAAATTGTTTAACCCAACGTCGTACCTCTGAATTGTCGATTCCTAATTCTTTAGCAACATTTCTAAACCCCTTACCCTCCTTAAGATAGAGGTCAACAGCCTTTTTTTATACGTAAAAAAGGGTAAAAAAAAGAGTGACTCCTTTGGCCACTAATCGCGGAAGAAAGTCACTCTTAAAAAAAAGAATTTGAAAGTTCTATTAATACACATCGCGCTGATAGCGCCCTTGCTTTTTCATATCGTTTAGATACGCTTCGGCATCTTCCCGGCTCATGGAGCCTTCTTTTTCAATCACGTCAATTAGTGCGTTGTGGACATCCTTTGCCATAAGATCTTTATCCCCGCATACATAGAAGTAGGATCCATTTTCGAGCCACGCATATAATTCTTTGCTATTTTCAAGCATTTTATGCTGTACATAAACTTTTTGCGCAGTATCGCGGGAGAAAGCTGTTTCTAATCGTGTTAGAACCCCATCTTTCTGGAATTGGTCTAATTCGTCTTTGTAAAGGAAATCCGTTGTTGCATGCCGGTCTCCAAAGAACAGCCAACTTCTTCCCGCAGCCTGATTTACGGCGCGCTCCTCGATAAAAGAACGGAAGGGGGCGATTCCTGTTCCCGGACCGACCATGATAATATCTTTTTCATGGGATTCCGGAAGATGAAAGTGCTTATTTGCTTGAATGAATACAGGAAGCATATTTCCTTCTATTGTGCGCTCCGCACATTGAACCGAGCAAACGCCTTTGCGTTCTCTTCCGTGGGAAGAGTAACGAACCGCACCAATTGTCAAATGCACTTCATCAGGATGGGCGGTTAAACTGCTGGCAATAGAGTAGAGCCTTGGCGGCATTTTTCTTAGTATAGAGACAATCTCCTGTGCATCTGCGTTCCAAGGGCCGAAATCATGTAACAAATCAAGCAAATCACGCCCATTGATATATTCTTTCAGTTGATTTATATTTTCAGCCGATACAAGCTTTTGTAACTCTTCGTTTTCTGTAAATCCTGCTGCCTGCTGCATAATTTTTTTTGTCAATAATGTAATTTCAAATTGTGTTATTAGCGCTTCCTTTAATGGGAGTGTATCACCCTGCTTATTAATGGTCACAGTCACTTCTGGATCCCATTTCATTTCCTCGAGAAGAGAAGCGACTAGTTCTGAATCATTTGAAGGGATAATACCAAGGGCATCACCAGGTACATAGGAAAGGTCAGATCCTTTTAATGATAACTCGATATGCCTCGTTTCTTTACAAGAATCAGCTCCATTTAAATTTACATTTTTGAGAACTTTCGCTTGAAATGGATTTGTTCTTGAAAATGTTGTTGACCTTTTGTCTTCTATTTTATTTTTCGGGTTTACTAAAGTCAGTTGCATAATCTTCACCTCAAAAGTTTTCATTTTTCTATATATTAATTGCCTTCTTTACATTCTATTACTTTAAGGGAGTTGTTGTCCAAAAATATGTGTTTAATGTGCTTCAACTAGCTTTTTCTTACTCGAAAGCAACATTCCGGCCATAATAATGAGTGGAGCTAAATTAACGACTGCCAAAATCGTTCCTTGGAAGTCCGTACCACTCATTATACCGTGTAAAGTTACTAAAATATAGAGTATTGGATTAAGAGCATGCAATTTCCGCCACCTTTGATAACCAATTTTCTTCCGGAATTTTGATGTGAGAATCGTTATGATTAAGAAATAAAAGCCAATCGTCCCCATTGCCATTGAAATAGTTTCATAGCCGCTGGCAAATGGGATCAGCACTTCAGACAGTTTAAATGGGAAGTAGGAATCAATCAGCAAAATCCCTAAGTGTCCGCATGTAAGAATTAATGACCAATCCGAAAGAACTTCATGGAGATAAAGGATGTTGGTTATTTTCTTTTTCCGTTTCTTCTGAACCATAGAATAAAGTCCAGTTAATACTGCCAGATATAATAATAGATAGGCTACTGTTCCTGTTGCTCGAATAGAGTACCATTCAAGTGATTCCATTTTATTCACCTCCCCTCCAAATTTCTTTCGCTTGATTAATGATGATCGCTTTATTCTTTTTGCTGGAAACCCAGGATTTCCCGTCCTCTTCCCCCAATAAAAGAGTGACTTTTGCAAATACGTCTGCTTCTAAAGCAGTTGGAGCCGTAACGGTTGAAGAGATAATGGTACTCGCGGATGGTTCTCCTGTTATTGCATCAATAAGGTGATGCTTACTTCTGCCATTCATCTTCCATCTTCTTTTCATGGAGGTAGAAGTTGCTACTGCCCCATCGGAAACTTGGATGGAGGAGACCATTTTTGTCGGATCATATGGATCTTCAATTCCAATATTTAAAGGTCTTGGTAAACTTCCAAAAATCCGAATATCTCCGCCGACATTAATAAAACCATAGCCATATTTTGTAAATACATCTGCTGCACGGTCAATAACCCAGCCCTTGGCGATCCCGCCTAAATCAATACGAGTTTGCAAGACAACTGTCTGTTTATCCTCATTTAATTGATAAGGTTGAATTTTGCTAACCTCCAGGGCTGAAAGGGAGGAAGCTCCCAATTCCCGCCCCTTTATAAACTCAATGGATTTTGTATAGCCGCTGCTTTCAATTGCCGACATTATACCAGGATTAAATACTCCCTTTGTTTCCTTATAAAATTTTAATGCGTCTTTTAGAATGATAAAAAATTGATTCGATACTTCGACTTCTTTCCAAATTTGTTGATTTAACCGGGATAATTCACTATCTTCTTTAAACCTGCTGCATGTGTCTTCAACAGATGAAAATAATTTGTAAACGGGCATAAGATCATTTGCAAACATTTCATGGTTTATCGATATTTGTACAATCGTACTCATTGAATTGAAATGATATTTATACATCATCAAGTTCCTCCTGAGTGGTATCAAAATTATAGCGTTGAATTTCAACGGAATTATCGTAGAAATATTTGAAAAATATGTGTTGAAAAAATCTTAATAAAAACCATTTATTATTCGTTACGTATTGACTTTTTTCTTCTAGTAATTTATTAGTTATCATGCATTTTGAGGATGGGCTTTTCTTGATTTTCTTTTATTCCTTAAGATTCGCTTTTCCAGATAATAAGTAGGAATTATAATTGCTGCCCAAATCGCAAAATAGTTAAGCACAACGAGGAATGGGCTGCCACCACTACCATGTACATCTTTCCCATGAAAATCTCCATTAGGCGGTCCTTGATGTATATTGCTTATATTCCCTGTGTTCCTATTAATAGATGACTGCCCCCCGCCGCTTTGCTGCATTTGTTTCTGATTAATAAGACCATTGTTTGAAGTAGCTGTTGAGGAAAACCATTGAATTCCTCCTGCCAAAATGGCGATTGATAGTGCCACTGATGCAATAACACCCTTCCTAAGTTTTCCTTCCTTCGATTTAAACGCTCTTTTACAACTACTCATTACCCATTGCCAATGTACCCCAATATGAAGTCCAACTAACGCAAGTGTTGCATCAGCAGAGAAACTATGGATACCACGAATCGAGTGTCCCCCTTGAATTGCAAGATTTGGAAAAACTACCCTCGAAATTAATATACCCGTTATAATGACCGTTGCCATCGAAATTAATAGCAGTACATTTAACAGAAAACTAAATCGGGTTTTTTTGGGGAGTTTAGGGTCAAAAATCTTTTTGGTTGTATTGATTACCCAGCGATAGTTCAATCCAATGTGTATCAGAATAGCTACTCCTATTACCAGACCTGCAATTTCGTGAAACGGCAAACCATTTAATACCCTTGGATTCATTAGCAGCACAAAAGTTACTGCCATCAGTAAATCTAGCACAATTTTTATATAATTCTTTTTCAAATTAATTCCTCCTAAAACCTTGTTTCTTTCTATTCATGAGTATAGAGAGGAATTTCCTTGGAATTATCGAAGAAATGTGTGAAAAATATGTGATAAAATAAAACCTGCTAACTTGGCACAAAAGACTAGGCTATTGTTTTAAAATATTACTTGATGCTAATTCATCCTTTTGCTTTTTGAGTTAACTTTGTTTCACTAGCGATAGGACCCATGCCGAGTACAATTTAAAAGGTCTGACTTCCCATTGATTATCAGAGCCAAACCTTAATAGAATTTTATCCGTTTACTCAACAGGATTCAGTTTCTATCTTATAGTGCAGTTCTAACGGCAAATAAAAAAGCACCCATTTTGGATGCCCTAAATTCATAAAGATTTAATTGAACTTAATTGGCTGATACAAGGTTGATTATAAAAAAGAATGGATTAAAAATAGAACGGCAAATGCCACTCCAGACCGCAAATGCCACTTTCGATCCAGCCTCTGATATCGAAATAGTCCCGAAAAGGGAACTGGAAGAAGTACAAGCAAGGCAAGCAGCCCACTTAAATTGTTAAAATCAAATTTAAAGCCATGCATAAAGACAGCTACCGCATGCAAGATAATAAAAGCAATCGCGATAATCGCTATCGGAGTATGCCATCTTCGGGCAAAGCGCAGCAAAGTGGCCAACCATTTTTTCACATTGCCAAGACTATTCAATGTACGAAGCCTTATAACACGGAGAAGCACATAATAAGCCAGTACAAAAAATAAGCCAATTCTTGCATTGGAGCCAAAATCTTTAAAAGTATGTTCGAACTGCCTGCTGTGTAAAGTGGCTGATGAAAGCTGTAATAGCCCCTTAAGTTCCCAAAGCATAAACGTGGCAGCTATAACAATTGCCACGATTACCCATATACGTTCCTTTTTGGGAATCCATCCATGTTTCGGGGCCCTGATTTCCCGTGCATTCATTTCTTTTCCCCCTTTAAATAAGGATAGTATAGACTACATTTCTTAAAATTATATTAAATTACAACGAGCGAAAAAAAGATTATATTTCCATCTGGGGATTTTCCTGATAGATGGACATGTTCTTGGTACTTCTTCTATTTTTCACGATAATGTACTACTTTAACAACAACACTTTCGACTTCAATCATTCCATGATTGAGCTTCAACAATCCTCTTGGCAATAGATAATCCAAGTCCTGCATTTCCTTCCTTTTTAAAAAGTTTAGTATTAACACATATTTTTCACATATTTCTACGATAATTTCACAGAAATTCTTATCTATACTCATGAATAGAAAGCAACAAGGGTTTTAGGAGGGGAAATAGAATAAATAAATTTAAGTTTTGGTTTGATATAGCAATGAAAGTAATATTATGCTTATTGTTTAATCCATATTCAATGCAGTTCCATACTAAGATGGTTAAGGGGGTTTGCAAATGGTTACAATCTATTTGGTTGAAGATGAAGAACATCTCAATCATTTAATTAAAAAATACTTAGAAAAAGAAGGATACAATGTGGTATCCTTCTTTGACGGTGAATCAGCATTTCAAAAGGTTCACGACCTACCCGAACTCTGGATTTTAGATATTATGCTGCCAGATATTGATGGGTACCAACTAATAAAAGCAATAAAGGAGTATAATCCTCAAACGCCCGTCATCTTTATGTCGGCAAGGAATCAGGAACTGGATCGAGTAGTAGGGTTAGAATTAGGCAGTGACGATTATTTATCAAAGCCCTTTTTGCCAAGGGAGTTAGTGATCAGAACGAATAAATTAATAGAACGATTGTACAGCAATAAAGAAGAACATTCCGCTGATTCCCAATTAGAAGACTACCTTGTTGATCGAAAGCAGCGGACAATCTTTGATGATGGTCAGGAAATCATATTGACCAATAAAGAATTCACCCTGCTGCTTTATTTTATTGAAAACAGCAATACGGTGGTGTCGAGGGAGCAAATACTCGAAAAAGTATGGGGCGATAATTATTTCGGATCTGACCGTGTGGTAGATGATACGATAAGAAGATTAAGAAAGAAATTAGCCAGAATGAACATTGAAACCATCTATGGGTTTGGCTACAAATTGGTAGGTAAATGATGAAATTTAAATCACTTACGTTGAGAATTTGGTTTATTATATCGGTCATTATTTTTACGATTGTGTTCATTATTTCTCTTGCATTTACTTTTATTATTAAACATAACGATGAAGATAAAGCAACGCATTCGCTGCATCTTACACATCAACTTGTATTGAATTCGTTGACACAAAACCAGTTCAATAAGGAAATAATCGGATTTGTTAATCACCAAGGTACCTATCATTTTGTTTTTGATAAACAGAATAAGCAAATCACTTTTATTACTGGTAACGAAAAAAAATCCGATAATCCTTTAATGATAAAGATGGGTGATTTAATCACCAATAACGATCATCAAAGTCTTAAGGAAACCATTAATGATCAACCTTATTTGATTGAAATTAGTCATATAACAGACCAATCGTTTTTAATTTCATATCTACCACTCGATAACAAGCAAAATTTGCTTCAAGTTATCATGATTGGGATCTTAGTTATTCTATTGAGTTTACCTTTGTCAAAGGTCATTGCAAACAATATTGCTAAACCGCTAAAACAATTAGAAGGCTACACAAAACGAATAGCCAATAAAGAGTGGGATCATGACCTTGATTTAAAAAGTGAGGATGAAATCGGACGATTAGCAAAAGCCATGAAGGAAATGAAAGATGCATTAAAATTAGCGGATGAAGAAGAAAAAAAATTTCTGCAAAGCATTTCGCACGATTTAAAAACACCTGTAATGGTCATTATGAGCTATGCTCAAGCGATTATTGATGGAATGTATGAAGATTCTGCCGAAGAATCAGCTTCCATTATTAAAAATGAAGCCGTCCGTCTTGAGAAAAAAATTAAACAGGTTTTGTATTTAAATACACTTGATTATGTTTTAGACAATGACAAAGAAAGAGAGGATGTATATCTCGATAAGTTATTAACCTATCTTATTGCTAATTTTCAGGCAGTGAATCCAGATTTATCTTGGATATTGAATATTGAATCAAAACCAGCCGTTTTGTTAGGAAACCCAGATCGTATCCGAGTCTCTATTGAAAATATTTTAGAAAATCAACTTAGGTATGCACAGAATATTATTCAAGTATCATTAAAGGATTCTGGTTCATCCTGGATGATTGAAATAAGGAATGATGGTCCTTTAATTTCTGAAAAAGATTTAAATCAAATCTTCAAATCCCTTTATAAAGGGGATAAGGGAAATTTTGGGCTAGGTTTAAGTATCTCTCACAAAATTGTTAATTTTTATCATGGAAATATTAAGGTCGAAAATCGAAATGGACAGGTTTGCTTTACAATTTGTTACCCTAAAAAATAATGGATTATGGGTATTTATTGTTAATCAAACAACCCTTTAAGTTAAATTCCCCTTTTCGAGGGGATTTTTTGTTTGGGGGAACATGCCTTGTTCCGATAACTATTAAATCTAATAAGGTTAATAGCCCTTAACAAAAATTTAACAAATTATTAATAGGTTTAAAATAAAAAATTAAGAACATAACATTATAATTGTTTTGGTGTAAAGGCAATTATTTAAAATAGGAGGGCTTTTTTTGACGCAAAATTTAGCCAAAGCAGAAAAAACAAATATTGGCATGCAAGCGAACCAATATAAATTGAAAATTTTACATAACAAGGTACCCGAGGTTACTATTTTCTTCTGGATAATCAAAGTTTTATGTACAACTGTCGGTGAAACATTTGCTGATTTCTTAAATTTCAACCTTGGATTCGGTTTAACCCTCACTACCATCATTATGGGAATAGCTTTTTTCATCGTATTGTTTTTTCAATTCAGAGCAACGAAATACGTTCCGGGTATTTACTGGGTAACAGTTGTTCTTATAAGCGTATTTGGAACATTGGTAACTGACAATCTGACAGACGGAATTGGAGTTCCTCTTGAGGTTAGTACAGTCGTTTTCTCCGTGCTTTTAGGATTAACTTTTCTTTTTTGGTATCTTAGTGAAAAAACACTCTCGATACACTCGATTTTTACAAGAAAAAGAGAAGTTTTCTATTGGCTTACTATTCTTTTCACATTTGCACTTGGAACAGCAGTCGGCGATTTATATTCCGAACAACTTGGTTTTGGTTATCTTAAAACAGGAATAACAGTCATTATTATAATAGCTTGTGTATTTTTGGCATATAAAATGAAACTTGATGGGATATTAGCGTTTTGGGTTGCGTATATTCTTACTCGTCCACTTGGAGCATCATTAGGAGATTACCTATCTCAACCAAAAGTTAATGGTGCATTAGGTTTAGGGACAACCGTTACAAGTGTAATTTTTCTTATAGCTATTTTAGCGATAATCGTTTTTCTTGCCGTTACAAAAATTGATATAACGGGAAAAAGTGAAACAGCAGAAACAAATCAGACAAATGGAAACAAGAAAAATGTTTTGACACAAACTGTTGCGGTGCTGTGTATTTTCTTAGTTGTTGGCATAGGCGGTTACATTTGGCGCAGTAATAATATTGCATCGCAATCCACTGCTTCACAAGCTACATTAGGTGGGCAATTAACTGATTTTATTAAAATTGAAAATGATATGCTAAATAATGTAAACTCAAATAACTTTACACTGGCTAAAAAAAGTGCTGACGATTTGGAACATCAATGGGATACATCAGAGCCTAAACTTAGAAAAATAGATGGCACAACATGGACAAAAATCGATGGAACGATTGACGTTGTATTATCATCAGTTCGTTCATCAAATCCTGATGCCAGCAAGTCCAAATCTGCACTTAACAATTCACTTGGTGTCCTAAACGGAGCAAATAAATTAGCATCGAAAACCGATTCTTCACAAGCTACATTAGTTGGACAATTAACAGATTTTGTTAAGATTGAAAGTGATATGCTAAACCATGTAAACTCAAATAACTTCACTTCGGCGAAAAAAAGTGCTGATGATTTGGAACATCAATGGGATACATCAGAACCTAAACTTAGAAAAATAGATGGCACAACATGGACAAAAATTGATGGAACGATTGACGTTGTATTATCCGCAGTTCGTTCATCAAATCCTAATGTCAGCAAGTCCAAATCTGCACTTAACAATTCGCTTAGTATCATTAACGGAGCAAATAAATAAAAATCTTAGGAATCGCAAATCGCGGTTCCTTTTTTGCGTTGAAGATTGAACCTTTTCGCTGAGTTTTCCTTACGGTTTACATAAAAAAATCCACCCTTCATACAGAATTTGGTGGAGTTGACACACTAGTACACCTAAAATCAGTCGCACTAGTATTATGTAATTTTCAGAAAAAACATTGGTGACGTTTCACCTTCAAATAACGGTTCAAACCGCTTGAAAAGTATAGTCAAAAATCAGTAAAAACCGTTGATATGACTGAGTTTTGTTGGCGGGACAGCGAGGGATGTGACCAAACAAAATGTATAATCAGAGCTAACCGCTTTTGTTACCGGCAATATTTGCAGATCCTCCTTTAAAGGATCTGCAGATTATTTTTATTGTCAAGAATCATAAAGACTATTAAAGTAATAACCAAAATCAAACTAAAACTGGTTGATTTTCTCCTGTCAACGCAAATAAGTACTCTTTCATTTGTTGTGCGTTAAAAGGTTTTTGGGAAACACCAGTATTCATTGCAGCTTGAGCAACAGCTGCCGCTACATGAGGCGCTATTCTACGATCAAATGGATCTGGAATAACATAATCGGCGTGAAGATCTTCCTCTGCAATTAATCCAGCAATCGCGTATACAGATGCCAGTTTCATTTCTTCGTTAATTTCTTTCGCTTGCACATCCAAAGCACCACGGAAAATACCCGGAAATGCGAGTACGTTATTGACCTGATTAGGAAAGTCGGATCTGCCTGTCCCGACTACGAGTGCCCCTGCTTCCTTTGCATCTTTCGGTAAAATTTCAGGAACCGGATTGGCCATCGCAAAAATAATCGGATTAACATTCATAGAACGAACCATCTCTTTCGTTAAGGCACCTGCAGCTGATACGCCAATAAACACATCCGCTCCAACAAGCGCATCGCCTAATGTACCTTTCTTTTTCTCCTTATTAGTAATCTGGGCCATTTCCTCTTTAAATGGATTCATTCCTACTGTGCGGCCATTATAGATGATTCCTTTAGTATCACATAAAATCACATCTTTTACACCAATATGAATCAATAGTTTGACAATGGCTACTCCTGCAGCCCCTGAGCCGTTTACCACAACACGAATTTCATCAATTCTCTTGTCGGCTAATTTCAGTGCGTTGATTAAGCCAGCAACTGTTACAATAGCAGTGCCATGCTGGTCATCATGGAAAACAGGAATATCACACTCTTTCCGTAAGCGGGTCTCAATTTCAAAGCAATTAGGTGCTGAAATGTCTTCTAAATTCACTCCACCAAAAGTAGGTGCCAATAGTTTGACGACTTCGACAATTTTATCTGGATCGGTCGTATCCAAACAAATTGGGAAAGCATCAACATTCGCAAACGATTTAAATAACAACGCTTTTCCTTCCATAACCGGCATTGCAGCTTTGGGACCAATATTTCCAAGCCCTAATACAGCAGATCCATCTGAAATTACTGCGACGAGATTCCCTTTTATCGTGTAATCATACACTTTGCGTTCGTCTTTCTGGATATCCAGGCAAGGCTCGGCTACCCCAGGCGAATAAGCAAGGCTCAAATCTTTTGCATCGCGTAATTCTACCTTTGAGTGAACACCAAGTTTTCCTTTCTTTTCCTTATGCAACTTTAAAGCTTCTACACGTAAATTTGTCATACATTTATCTCTCCTAGAATTAAATAGATTGCACGAAACTTTGTGAGTTATCAAATCCAACATCCATCGTCTTCATAATGGTTCTTAGGCGATCTGAAACTATTTTTTCTAAATTTAGTTGAGTGGATGCTATTATTAGAAAATAGACTTTCAGGTACCACAGTAGTTGTTAAAACTATATAGCAGCTTTTCCTAAGTTCTTTTAGTGAAGTGTAGGATGGTCCCTTTCATTGGGCATTTCATGTGCCAATTCAAAAGAATTTACTTGTGTATTAAAAATAATGTGATTAATTGAGCAAAATTTTCTTAAGTAATATGAAAAGTTGAGAGAAGGGATAAAAATCTCTCATTTTTTCAAAATATATAAAACTATGATATTTTAACTTTATCCTCTTGAAACGCTTAGGGAAAAGGAAATCCAAAGTAAACGTCCAAAATCTTAAACATAACTCATATAACATGAGTTATGTTTAATTAACTAAATAATCATCATTAAAGTAAATCACTTGGCTAAGGATTTTACAGCCTTGCATTGTTTCAAAAATTGCTCTTGCTTCTTTTTCTGTGTCAAACTCAAACATTTTAATGTTTTTCTTGGAATGGATAGTAATAATCCACATGAAAAAGTTCCTCCAATTCAAAAGATTATTTGCAATTTTTCCATGAAATCTATTTATAATATTCCACGAAATAAGTCTATTTATCTTAAAGGCTCTTTTCTTATCGATACTTCTAATCACTATTTTTAGCTTTTTTTTGAGAGCCAGATTTGTTAAGAGAATTCATTTCTACCAAACTCATGTTCTTTGTTTCTTGATCCACTATTAAGAAATCATAGATCTTCATGAAACCGTACTGTTGGTACCCCCTCCCAAACTACTCTAGAAGGAATTGCTTTTAATCATCTACGCAAAATCCAAATTTCTCTATATTCAGAAAATTTTGATTTTTATTATACTACTCTGTTTGGACCAATGAAATTTTCCCAAGGCTTTTGTTAGTTTTTCTGAATTCTCATTCCCAATACCTCCATGATTTTGTTTCTTCGTATTACTTTTATCCTTAATTAATTGAATTATAGATTCCTTATATATTAGGATAATGTATTAATGGAAATAAATAAAATTCCAAAAAATTATAATTATTTATAAGAAATTTTAATATGGAAAAAACAGGGTGAAGAAATGGATTACCGTGATTGGGCATCTCCTTCAGACAACACCTCCGGTATTTGGAATTGCAGCATAAGACCCGATTCCATTAGCAAACTACACTCTTCTTTCAAACTAATACAGTCTTTGCACCAGAACCCAAAAAAAGACTGTCGATAAACTCGATTTTCTTCGAATTTTTCGACGGTTTGTATCCTCGTATATTTACGAGGATTTTTGGTTTTAACATTTTTTTCCTATATGATACCATTCACCTTGTCTTTTATCATCTGAATAGAATATTCTATAGAACCACTAAATGAAAGTAAGGTGAATTGAATATAATGGATTCTTCCCCTGATAAACTCCTCGTTTGCTTCCATTCCCATGTGTCTAATCAGCGACGTCTACAAATCCATCAACATATAGGGGCAACTTTAATTGACAAAATTCCAGAATTGAATGTCCATGTTGTCTCTATTAAACCCGATCAAATGGAAGTGAGTCTAGATCGTTATTCAGCTTGGAATGAAGTTGAATATGCAGAACCCAACAGGATAGCGAAAGCAACCTTTAACCCTGATCCAAATATCTCGAATGACCCTCTTTTTCCTCTACAATGGGGACAATTTAAAATTCAGACTCCCCAAGCATGGAGTGAAATATCTCTTAAAGTCCTCAATTCCAATCTTTCACATAATCGGGAGGTACCATCCAAAACCAAATCTTCCGTTGTTATAGCAGTATTGGATTCGGGCATAGATATAAACCATCCTGCCTTGTCCAAGAAAATTGTACTGAATAAAAACTTTTCGGATTCTCCTACAGTGGATGACTTGAATGGACATGGCACTCATGTTGCTGGAATCATTAATGCCATTGCGACCAATGGAAATTGGGGTGCCGTGGGTACCTTTAATACTGTCGAATTAATGAACGTGAAAGTGTTGGGTGATAATGGACAAGGTTCCTTTTATGACACTGCGAAAGGAATCATCTATGCCACTAATAACGGAGCAAAAGTAATTAATATGAGTCTTTCTACGACGAAAGCAAATGAGACTATACACCGAGCTGTACAATATGCTTCGAAAAAAAGAGTGGTGTTGGTTGCATCAGCAGGAAACTACAATACCACTAGGAAGCACTATCCATCGGCTTTTCGTGAAGTAATTAGTGTGGCTGCAACCGACCAAAACGATCAACGAGCAGGTTTCTCCAACTATGGGAAGTCATGGGTGGACGTTACTGCCCCAGGGGTTTCGATTTGGTCCACACTTCCTATGCATTCCAATTCAACGAGAAGAAGGAATTATGGTGCTCTTAGCGGAACATCCCAGTCATCTGCATTTGTCAGCGGACTGGCTGGATTAATCTTGGCAATTACTCCAAATACAAAGGTAAATATAAGGTATATCATAGAGTCAAATACAGACCCAATCAGTGGACTTGGCACATTATTTAGATATGGACGAATTAATGCATTTAAAGCGGCTAAATGGGTAACTACTCAGCAAAAAAGAAAATAAAAAACCCTCAATTTAAGGAAAGACTCATTAAATCCTATAAATGTTTTTGGGATATACAAAAAAGCTGCAACAAGGAGGTATGGAATGGACATCACGCAATTGTACTACTTTGTCGTTGCTGCAGAGCAAGAACATATGACAAAAGCTTCAGAAATTTTAACCCTAGCTCAGTCTGCTTAAAGTCGTTCCATCACATCGCTAGAAAATGAGTTAGGGGTGCCTTTATTCGATCGAAAAAATAGAAAAATTTTGTTAAATAGATATGGAAAGGTTTTTTTAGAGGATGCAAAAAAATTGTCAGTCAAATAGAAATTTCAAAAGCAAATTTATCCCAACTTATCCATCCTGATATTGGAAATATTTCCGTTTCATTTGTCCATAGCCTTGGATTAAACTATATTCCGTCTTTACTCAAGGAATTTCAATTTTCCAATCCAGGTCATACACTAACATTAAATGAAAGTAAAGCACCATTAATCGTTAAAGATTTATTAACTAATGAGACTGATTTAGGGTTCGCCACACAGTACCAATCATTTTCCGATTTAGTCTACAACCCTATTTTCAAAGAAAAAATAGGGTTAATTGCTTCTAGCCAACATCGGTTCTCACAAATGGAAAATATTAAACTTGAAGATATTACGAAAGAGAAATTTATTCACTTCAATGCTGATACTGAATTAAGGAATTTAATCGACTCTCTTTTCTTAAAAAACAATATTCATATTAATGTTGCTTATGATGGATTAGAAATAAACAGTATTATTGGGTTAGTTACAGCCAATATGGGCATCGCACTCGTCCCAGAGTCTATCATTCAAAATATTAACCTTGATTTTGTTTACCTGGTTTTACAAAAATCATAGCAATCATCCCTATAATGGTTGCAACAGCTGCGGCGATAAACATCGCACTATAACCACTGCTCGTCACTAGTGCTCCTGTTAATGTAGGAGCTACGATTGTTGCTATATTGATAATGAAGTGGGTCACACCACTGAAACTGCCTGCCTTTCCAGGCTTTGTATCAACAATGATAGTCCAATAGATGGAATTTGGCAGGAAGTTGAATGCGTTACCAACTTTCGGATGTTCTTCAGGACGATTCGTAAACAATTTCGCCCAAATAATAACCCATACTAATCCAGCAACGCCAAGGATAACAAACTGTATTTTTGAAAAAGTTACGAATGATGACAATAACCAGCATTAACAACGGAATAATCATAAGAAAAGGAATGTGAAGATAATAGCCTGTAATAATTAAGCCTTCTTCCCTATGTTCGGCCCAATTAGAGGCAATCACCATTGACAAATAAATGAGAATAACCCCAACTGGTAAAACCATTTGTTGATGATTTTTTAACTTGAACAAGTCGACCATTCCGATTACCGCCTTTTAACACTTATGATTAATATGCAGTATGCCCAGGTTTGGCGGTTAGTCTACTTGACCTTAATTTTTTTGTCCAGTTAAGTGTAGCCGATTCAACATATTCAATATAAATAGAGAGGTATTCATTCTTTATAAATTAAAAAGCACCTCGAAGGATCCTCTAAAATGAACTAATACATAAATACTTTTATTTAACTCATACTAATTTACAAATATGAATTTTGTGTGAGTTGGTTATATTGAAGAAGAAAACAATTATAATTTTAAGTATTGTTTTTGTTTTATTATTTACAGGTTTTTTCATCTTTTACTTAATAAAGGGTGATTCATCTAGTTGGCAAGTAGCGCTTGGAGGAATGATGGTTAGTCCAATTCCAGCGTCTTTATTATTTTTCAAGAAGAATCCTTTTAATTTACTGATCATTATCGGATATTATTTTACCCTTGTCTATTCTGCAATTTTGGGGTCAATTGCAAATTTTTATTATCGTTACACCTGGTGGGACACGTCACTCCATGCGTACAAGGGGATGTATATGGCTTTTGTAAGTATTGCAATTTATAAGCATTTCATCCCTAATAATATACAAAAGAATATTTCGCGATGGGTTATTTTTCTTTTTGTTCTGTCACTTCCAGTGATGGTAAGTGTATTATGGGAAATCTATGAGTTCGTAGGTGATCAGACTTTTACCCATACCATGCAAGAAGGCGGTAATAAAGATACCATGATTGACTTAATCTCAAGTACAGTTAGTGCTCTTCTTGTTGCCATTTATTCTGTTTGTATTAAAAGAAGATTTTAATATATCAATATTTATTTTCACACTCTCCTCCGCGTTTTCTGTGAAACGTGGGCATTCGCTTTCCCATCACCTCTTCATAATCTCTAAATCTAAGTTTTTCAACGTTCCTCTTTTCAATTTTAGGCGCATTCGATGATTTCTTTTTCCGATTCTTCTTAGCTTCCTTAATATTATTCAGCTGCTGTTTCTGCTTTTTGGATAAATGATCAGCAATTTTCATAACATCACCATTCTTAGGCAAAATAAAAAGCCACTCATTTGAGTGACCATTGATTTTTATCTCAGTAAAACAAGAGACAAAAAGGCTGCAAAGCGCTTCTTCAAGAAAGCTTTGCGGTCTTTTCATGTTTCTAAGCCTCAAGTTATTACAGTCGATAAGAATCCGGCTTATCCTATAGCCATTGAAGAGTTGAAAAAAGAGAAAAGCATACCTAATGGTATGCAACTTAGATAACAGAAGTACTTGAATAACATAGTCGAACAAGATCATCGCTTTATAAAGAAGCGAGTTCGTTCTATGCTAAATCATATTTGCACCAGAACCCCTATTTATAACGTATGCTTATACTCTCGTAAAAAATAGATAGAAGTTAAACCTATTAAAATAATCAATGCCATAAAATAAGGGATCGCTGCTTCAGGATTTTTACTTAGAAAATAGATCAGCATTACACATCCCACACTCGGAATGCGACCCGCGCTTAACGCTAGTTCTCTTGATACGACCATCTCGATTCTCAACTTACCATTCTCATCAAATTTTGAAATTGAATTTAATGACAAAGTGTTAAATGGAATCTGAAACAATGGAATACAGATAGCAGAGGTTAAGCCGTAAACAAGTAAAGTAATATAATTCACTTTGTAAACGAGTATAAAAATAGATAAACTCAGAAAAACGCTTCCCCAGACAATGAAACTCCATTTTTGTTCTTGTCTTCCAAATCGTCCGATTAGATAAAAAGTAATAATAGAAAAACCTGTAGTAATAAAAGCATAGTTCCCAAGCTGCCCTTCGCTTTTCGTAACCATATAAACCCAAATCCAAATAATAAAAGACAAAACTCCGTCTCGGAATGCTAAGCTGCTGAAAACATACGCTATATATCTCCATTCTTTATGGCCATACATAGCAAACATAGATTTATAATCAAAAGAACTTTTTTCTGTTGTGTTTGGCAAAAAGAAGGTGAAAAACATAGATGCAAGAAAAAATAAAAAAGATAAAGCGAAGATTGTTTTATATCCCATAAACCCTGGAAACATCACAACAATCCAACCCGCTGTCAATGGTCCGATCATTTGAGAGATGGAATGAAAAATTCCATTTAAAGCATTAAACCAATCTCTATTGTTATCATTTGTGTAATCTACTGTCAGCACATTAACCGATAGCCAATAAAACCCGGATCCAATTCCAAAAATCAGTCCAAGCGGAATTAGCATATCAACGGACGTTTTTCCTAAACCGATGATACAAAGATAAAATACTAACTGTAATACACTGCCTATAATAATACATAGCTTCCGCTCTATTTTTTTGCTTAAAATGCCCGCAAATAAAAAAGCCGGCATCCAAACAACATAAGATACGAAGTTAAACAATGCAACTTCATATAAGTTTTGAGAAACTTTAAATAAGAAGATGTTTACAAAAATATTAGATAAACTGTTGGCAATACCGTTTAAACAAAGGATGATTAAAAAGGTTCTTGTAGAGTTCGAGAGTAAAGAAGTATGTCCTGCTTTGTTCCTAACTTGTAAATATGTCAATTCTTTTACTCTCCTTGCTGAATATATATCGGGTTACTTAATGCTGCCATCAAATAGCCCTCTACTTCTAGGAAATATCTCCATATCTCCACTCTATAAAATGTTTTGCCTTCACTATGCCATGATTGATACAGTCCCTGCTCGTTTGCCATTTTAAATTCTTGTTCTATTCCTTTGTTTGAGATGATCTTTACAATATCCCCCTCTTGAAGTTTATTTACCTTCAGCTTCATTTTCTCCTGTGTCTTTATTGTATCCCCTATAGTAGCTAGCCCACATGTAAATTCCATTTGCGGTCCCATAGGATCATACGTGAGATATACATGACCTTTATGGATTGCATCTAAGATACTACTCACAGATTTTGAATGACTATATACCCATGTCGTAGGCATTCCTTGCTTGACATATGGATGTGGTCTGTGACAGTCGCTTCCGCCAACAACTACTAATTTTCTCCCTTGCACGAGCTGTTCCTGCCACCAGTGTATGGCCCGTTCATTTCCTTCTGTCCAAGGACCGTTCCACACTTCTACCCAATCATAATCCACATCCCAGTCCCACTCCCACGGGCAATATTGATCGAACGGATGATTAATCGAAATTTTGCAGCCATTGTTTCTCGCCTCTTGCAGACGATTTTTTATTTCCTCCCTATTTGTTGCACGAAAATCCTTTATCGGATCTTTGACCCCATAAAGGTTACAATGTCCCTTGTAGGTAGTCAGCTCCATGCCCGGAATAAACAAAACATCACCATAAGATTCATGCATATAGTTCTGACTGATTGTATTGTGGTCTGTTAACGCGATAAAATCCAATCCTTTTTCCTTTGCAATTTTTGCGTTTTCTTCTATTGTATAAGAACCATCACTGTGAACACTGTGAAGATGCAAATCGCCTTTTAACCAACATGCCTCTTCACTTTCACTCTCCAGCGAAACTGTAATAATTACTTGACAGCCTTCTATCGGAATCTTATAAGCCCCAAGAAGAATGGACCACTCTCCTTCAAACAACGGCCCGCTAACGTAACCTGGAGTCGCTTGGTTCTTACCAATGTAAAATTCTCTTCGTGCTCCACCGCTCCAACCGCGAACACGAATAAAATCTTTTATGCCTAAGTCTACTACACATTGGCTTTGTCCAAGACTTTTTACTTCATAGTTTACAAGAATTTTTTGGATACTCTTCGGCATATGAAAAGGAACTTCAATATATTGTAATTCTTCTTCACGAGCAATAATACGGGTTAGAACTAATGTTTTCATAAAATAACTCCCTTCAATGGTTTAACGATTAGTCTTTCGTAGAACCTAAAGTAACACCTTTTACAAAATATTTTTGTACAAACGGATAAATGATAAGCAGCGGAATTAAAGCGATGATAATACCCGCCATCGAGACATTGGGTGTAATTAAATTGGTGCTTGAAGACGAATCGCTTCCAACGACCAATGATTGAAGAGCAAGCTGCAATGTATACTTGCTTGTATCATTAATGTATAGAAGGGCTGGCGTAAATTGATTCCAGCGGCTAACAAACTCAAAAAGGACAACGGTTGCTAATCCCGACTTTGCTAACGGCAAATATAGCTTCGTAAAAATCGTAAAATCACTTGCTCCATCCATTCTTGCCGATTCCGCGATATCATAGGGAACAGACAAAAAGAAGTTCCGCATAAGCAAAATACTGAATCCGGACACAAGCCCAGAGATGATAAGAGCGGACAGTGTGTTGAGTAAACCAAGCTCTTTATTGACGATATATAGAGGAATCATAATCGCTTCTTGCGGGACAGCCATTGTAATCATAATGAGAGTAACGATGATTTTCTTTCCTGGCAGCTCTCGTTGAATGAGCACATATCCTGCCATGGCAGCAAATAACACATGAAGAAAGGTACCGACTAACGTCACAATCACATTGTTTAAAAATGGACGCCATAGGTGCAGTTTAGACCAAATTGTCTTGTAGCCGATCAAACTGAATTCACTTGGCCATAGCTTTATACCAGGGTGCATCGATGATAGATTAGAAGAAATAGAAACTACAAAAGTATTCCAAAGTGGAATAATCATCGTCAAAACAAGAACACTTAAAAACATATAATTAAAAACCTGAAATAATTTTTCTCCTGGTGATACCCTTCTTTTTTTATTCATTTTCTCACTCCATGTCATACTTAGTGATCTTTGCAGAAATCATTACTAATAGTAGTGTTGCTATAATTACTAAGAAAGACGCTGCTGACGCAATTCCCATCTTGAAATTTAAAATTCCTTGTTCGTAGGTATACACCATCAAAACATCAACGTTTCGGGCAATTGCATTGTTCTCCATCACAAAAATTTGATCAAAAATTCGAAGGATTCCCATCATGTTAAGTAAAAGTACAACTTTCATCGTTGGAAACAATTGCGGAATGGTAATTTGACGAATCTCATCCCAACGGCCCGCACCATCGACACGGGCTGCTTCATATAAGGCAGGATTAATCGCTACAATAGCTGCCAGATAGATGATACAGTTATACCCCATATCCTTCCAGACTGCCGACAAAACCATAATATTTCTTGCATATTCGGGACTAGCTAAGAAAGTAATTTGTTTATGGCCCACGAGTTTCAATAATTCGTTAACAAGACCACCGTCTGGAGACAGCATAAATATCCAAATCCCTCCGACAACTACCCATGAGAATAAATGAGGGAGATAGATGATTGTTTGAGTAAGCTTTTTAAACGTTGCACGAAGAACTTCATTAAGTGAAATAGCTACAATAAGAGGTGCGATAAAACCAATAGCTAGTATTCCGCTCCCAATGATTAGAGTATTTTTTAAAGCCTGCCAAAACAAAGGATCTTTCAAAACAGTCATATAGTTATCTAGTCCAACAAATGGACGATCTCCAATTAAACGAAAATCCTGAAGACTAATCATAAACCCTCGAATAAGCGGGTAAAAGGTAAAAATGGCGAAGTATAACAATATTGGAAGCATCATTAAGTATAGAGTAAAATGCTTGCGAATAACTCGCAAAATGGACACCGAAGAATAGCTCTGCCTAACGGTAATATCGTTCACAGCCTTGCGAATAACTTGCAAAAAGAACACCCCTGACATTTATATGGTTAGAGCCTATCTTGTAAAAAAAGAGAGGCAGGAATATGGAATTCACTCCCTCTCTTTTGGTTATCATTGGTCAATCAAGTTAGCTGCTTTTAATTCATCATGCATTTGTTTGACCGCTTCTGTTGCAGGCATTGTACCCATAATGGCTTTAAATGCGTAATTATATACAATTTTTTGAGCATTCGGCCAATCTTTTGTAGCAATTTGATTTGTAGCGTTATTGTCCGTAACCACCTTATGCGCCTCTGCAACACCAGGCAAAAAGCCAATAGGATTCTTGAAGTGGCTGTTGTTCGGGAAGATAACACCGTGATCCATGCCTGCTGCCTTTCCTGCTTCAGTTAGTTCATACTTTCCATTTTTTACGGTGTAGTCATAGCCTTCAACACCTAAAGTGCTTAATAAATTACCAGCCTGGGAATGCCAGAATTCAAGGAACTTGATAGCACCTTCTTTATTTTTTGCATTAGCAGGAATTGCCCAAAGGCTAGGGTCACCTAAAGTCAGCATAATGCCGTTTGGACCGTTGACGCCTGGAATACCTTCCGCCTGGAATGCGGTATTAGGATCTCGTTGCTTAAGCGTATTATTATATAATCCCACCCAAGCATCCCAATCTGTGTCCATTCCAACACGGTTTGACATAAATAAATTACGCATTTTTGTTGTATCATTTGTTAAAAAGTTCGGGTCTAGAATTCCTTCCTTATATAGTTTTGCGAGCCATTCATATACAGGTACGGCCGCTTCTGTTGCATAAGGAATGGTACGTTTTCCATTCTTATCTATTACATACTCGGCCTTAACACCGACTGCACTCATAAATGGCTGAATATCAAATAAACCAGCAAGAGATAAGCCATATGTATCATTTTTCCCGTCACCATCCGGGTCTTTTTCTTTAAATGCTTTTAATACTGTGTAAAACTCATCCAATGTTTTCGGCTCTTTCAAACCTAGCTTGTCCAACCAGTCTTTACGAAGAACTGGCATAGTTCCTTGGTCTGCTTTATTATATACACCGTAAATGGAACCACCCTTATAGGTAATGGCTTTCCAATCGCTGTTCGAGATAATGGAAGTATCAGAAAGAACTTTTGATTTTTTAATATCATCGTTCAGTTTTGTTAAGGCTCCTTGATTCACTAGTACATCCATATCAGGTGTGTTTAAATAGACAAGATCATATTGGTCGCCGGAAGACATAGATGTCAACAGTTTTTGATCATAGTTTGCAGGAGGTTTCACCATATCAACCTTTAAACCCGTCTTTTTTTCAATTTCTTGTACAAATAGTTTTTGCTCTTCATCATTTTTTCCGCCAACAACGCCCGCTAAAATCCGGATCTCGTTATTTGGTTTTGCTTTCGTTCCTGCTACACTTTGTTTCTGTTCCGTGGAACAAGCAGATAGAAGTACGGATGAAATGGATAATGCCATAATCGCTTTGGTTAACTTTGATTTTTTTAGTGAAATAGCCATAGTAGCCTCCTAAAGTCATTTGATTTACTCGTTGGCTTTTCTACAAGAACCGCGTTCTACAAATTCAGAAGGTATAATGATTCGTTTTACTATAGAGTTTTTGTCCTCCAGATTTTCTAGAAGTAATTTAGTCGCTTCTTTTCCAAGCATTTCTGCATTTAGATCAATACATGTTAATGGAGGGTTTAAAATGTTAGCGTACGACGATTCATTACTAAACGAAATTACGGATAAATCTTCAGGTATGCGATATCCAAGCTCTTCCGCTGCGCGATATACACCTGAAGCCATCTTATTCGAATCAGCGATAATTGCTGTTACATTCGAACCGGATTCTAATACAGCTTTTGTTCGCTCGTAACCAAACTCCGCGGATGTTTTCCTCTCATCCAAAAACGATACCAACAATGAATCATTTGACAATCCTGCAGAAGTCAAAGCATATTTATATCCTTGATAACGATCTTTGCTCACCGTTCTGTATTCTGGAGCATTTAGAAAAAGTATTCTTACATGTCCAAGAGATAATAAATAGTTGGTTACTTGTGTACCGATGGCAAAGTTATCGTTGTCAACGTAAGAAATGGCGGTTTCAAAAATCTTAGGGGGTTTTCCTACGATAACAAAGGGTATACCTTGATTCATTCTGTCTTCCACTCTCTTGTCATTCTCTTCCGTTGGGTCAAGAATTATCTCTCCATCCACCGGATCAGAAGCAATAAACTCAACTTTTTCCTTAAAGTCGGCAGACAACGTATTGACTAGCAGCCGATATCCCTTTTCATAACATTCGCTTAATACTCCGTTTAACAGAGAAAGATGAAATTGACTGAATTTCGCCCTTTCTCCCGGCATGTTAATACCGATAATTCTCGTTTGCTTTACCGCTAAACTTCTTGCCATATAATTTGGTTTATAATTCAATTCTCTTGCAGCCTGCAGGACTCGTTCGCTCACCTCCTTGCTGATTGGTCTTTTTTGACTGAATACATTTGATACGGTGCTTTTGGAAACACCAGCCAGTTTGGCAACTTCATTAATTGAGGACATTGACCTTACCTCCACCTATAATATTAAACCGGTTTTATTAATACTCCGTTTTGTTAGAGTAAAAGAATCGTAAAAAATGTTGAATAATTGTAAATTCATCTTTATATTCCTTTTAAATATCTATTTTTATTAATATTTATTTGTTATAAAATGGGGAAAATCAATAAAACCGGTTTTATTGATTTTCAGCTGATACAAATTGATTCGAAATTTTTTATTAGACTTCTCTACAAACAAAGCAAATAACACATCAATTTAATGAAAAATATGCATAAATTCTTATGTTCGAGCATTCTAAAATGAGTACCTCCAAAACTATTTTTGGATCCAATATAAAAAAGGGTTATTAAGGAGGGTTATATCATGATTCTCAAAAAGAACCGTTATCTTATTTAGACCAATCGTCAAGATAAACTTGGTGATCCTGGTACTAAAATTATCAAAAAACTTAGAACCAATCTTATGATTTTAAAGAAGCTTTTGAAGAATCTATTCGAGTCCAAACTATAAAAAAAGGACCGAAAAAAACAATTGAGGACCATGAATCAATAGGTTTAACAGTGTTCTAATTTTTATTTTTTGTTCGAATCTTTTAGATCAGTTCGATTATTATTCTTAATAAAAGCATTCCAGCCTTACCGCTTTTAAACTTCTCAGGCACTCATTTTTTTCATCGAATTAATAATGGTAGGGGCTTCCCCAATCCATTTAAAACCCCTCCTCTTCTAATTTTTTCGGAAACTAATTCTATTTTCTATTTCCGTTTTATTCAAGTTAAAAAGCCCCTTATTTTTTATAAAGGGCTTTTGAGAGAACTTGAATCCATTAATTTTAAATTTATAACAAATTATTGATGCCTGAACGTATGCGACGAAACACGTACATTATCAATATATGCCTTGCCATATGCTTTTATTCTAAATCTGACTTCAGCTGAGGTCGAATCTCCTCCATAAATCGAAAGAAAAATATATTTCAGTATCTTCAAATATACTGTTTTCTGTTATTAAAGTATTAAGCGCTTTTGGTGTGTTTTTTCGATAACATCTGTTGTAATCTCACATGCTGATTGAATATTAGGATATTTTTACTATAAAAAAGCTAAAAAATACTTAAATGTTACCCTATGTTCCTTTAAAGTCCTCGGTCGTAAAACCACAAGCTCTTTGCCTCGCATAAATGCTTAAATAGATCAGTAAGACTTTTTCCGAGCTCCATTTTGTTGTTTTCATTTTCAAGGAATAACCTGCTACCGACGGTCCTTTTTCCTTTTCTTTTACTTTGTTCTGCCATAAAAAAGCCTCCTTCGCTTCATTGGGTTCCCAACATAGCAAAAGAGGCTCCACAGTTTGTTTGATATTACCCTACACAGTCTTAGTGTAAAACATTTCATCCAACCAAATTATTCCAAATACTAAAAAACCTTTTCATTTCAATACTTTTGGCGGGACTGCGTGGGAATCGAACCCACCAGACCACACACGGTGGTCTCAAGCAGTTTTGAAGTTAGAGGGAAGGTATCATGTTTGATTACATTTAGTTTTATATAATACCGTAAAGTCTTGATTTAATGAACTTTTTATCAAGTCATATATCATTTAATTTTATCTAATTAATTATAAAAACATCTAATCTGTGACCAAGTTGTGACCAAAAGTGTGATCAGTTTTCTTATTTTATTAATGGGTTTAAACAAGTAATTGAGGAGGTTTAAACATACCTCCTCTTCTTCCATTTGTCATCCAAAGGGACAATGAGCTTATTGATCCAAGTGATACAACCCTCTCAAGGTCGTCAGGTGTATTCGATTATAACAGTTTTAATTTGAAGTTGTTGATTATTTTCCGTCTGGTCATTTGTTTTGATGTAGCGATTTGCTTAGTGCACAAAAAGGCTTCGCTATTTATTACGCGAAACCTCTCATTTTTATATTTTAAACATAACTTGTTTATTTTTATAGTTGTGGTACGTCTTGCGTTGAAAGATATAACCTTTAATTAATGCTTACTTATAACTGTTGCACCAGGCTTAATAGGTTGTTTTTGTGTTTTTACTTCTTGTGCTGCACCCGCTGCTATTCTTTCTTCTTGTGCATAACGAATAAGTGCCAAATAACGATAAACGAAATGAGCAAATTTAGTATATGGAGCTGTAAAGAATAGAGCTGCAACACTTCCTAAATGGATTGCCAATAAAATTCCCATTGCAGCAGTATCACGAGCCAGTAACAAGATCATCCCAGTTACCGCAACAGTCAATAATACAACTGCAAAAGAAGTTCCTGACTGTTGAGCACCTTTATCATGGACTTCAGAGTCACTTTTGGCTTTAAGAGCCAATAGTCCAACAACCCCAATAATGATTCCTAGTCCACCCAGGATCCCTAGAATTACTACTGGATGGTACAGAGGATAGGGAGCCGGAATGTGTAAAACGTGTGCATAAAATGCGCCTAATGCTGTTGAAGCTAAATCTAGCATAAATCCATAAGATACAAAATGGTGAAGCTTACGGCGAGTAGTCGAAGGTTCGTCAGTTGGATACGTACAGCCTGATCCTTCTCCACCAAGATAGCGAAGGCTTAACGCATATTTTGTACCAGTAACAAAATCTTTTCCAATAACTTTCTCTGATTTTGGTGACTTAATATCTTGCCAGAATCTGCTCATTCCTATAATCCAGCCACCAACCATCCAAATTCCTAATACCAAGAAAACAACAATCATTATAACTTCAGAAAGAGACTCATAGAATGCACCTGTTCCTAGATGCGTCTTCAAAAGTCCTGAAGTTCCGTTGGTTCCTATAATTAATGCGACCATTAAAATGATTCCAAAGAAAAATGTGATCCAAAAGCCGCTGCGCTTTTCTCCGAGTGCTTTGGCAAATACTCTTGGGCTTGCATATTTTCGGTATGTTTCTTCGCGCAATTGAGCAAACAACTTTGGCGGGTTAATGCCAAACTCGTGCGGTGTCGTAAATGGACAGGCATAATAGCAGTCCCGGCAATCATGGCACAAATTAGCCAAATAAGTCATGTCATTATCAGTAAAATTCCGGCGCAACTCTATCGATTGCCATACAGCACAGTATCCTTCGCAATAACGGCAGGCATTACATAATTTCATTTGACGTTTTCCATCATCTAGTAGCTCTTTTGACTGCATTTGCTGCTTCCTCCCCTGCAATTCTCCCTAAAACTGCGCCCATCGTGAGTCCAAAACCAGCCAGATACCCACGGCGCAGTACATTACCTGCTGCCATTTCTCCTGCTGCAAACATATTGTTACAGAGGCGTCTATCCTTCCACTTGATCCTTGCCTGTTCGTTTACTTCTACCGCAAGGTAGGTAAATGTAATCCCAGTCTTCAGTGGATAGGCATAAAATGGAGGCTTATCGATCCGTACCGCCCAATGGCTTTTTACCGGTGTTAATCCTTCTGTTTTACAGTTGTCTAGCTCAGCTGGATTAAATGTTCCTGGGCGAACGGCCTTGTTAAAGTCATTAACGGTCTTAGCCACTACTTTAGGATTAAGACCAAGTTTTTCAGCCAATTCCTCGATTGATCCGGCAGAAATTGGTTCGAATACCGAAGGCATGAATTTTCCAAGTGCCTTACTGTCAATAATCGAGTATGCAACTTGATTGGGCTGCCGGGCAATGAGTCCACCCCAAATAGCATATCGTTTTGGCCAAAAATCTTCTCCCTCGTCGTAGAACCGCTGACCATTCTTATTTACCACAATCCCAAATGGTACACTGTCAAGACGGGTAACAATTCCTCCGTCAAACTTTGGTGCCCTACCATCAACCGCAACGGCGTGAAACGCGTCTGGTTCTCCTACCTGGGCTGCACCTTTATTAAGAAGCATTTCAAGAACATTACCTTGATTATATGGGGTACCACGAATGATAAAATTCTCAGCAGCCTCTCCCCAGTAACGTTTGTGCCATTCTATATTTGCTTCAAAACCGCCCGAAGCAAATATAATAGCTTTCGCTTTGATCGTCTCGATCCCGTTATTCCTGCGAACTTTAGCAGCCTTGAACTCAGTGCCATTCATTTCTATATCTTCAAGCATTGAATCGTACCAGACTTCTACCCCTTTTACCTTGGCGGTTTGATAGTATGAATTTATCACAGCCTTGCCGCCGCCAAGTTGAAAAATATTCGTTCTTCCTAAATGAAGGGTTCCGGACAGTGCCGGCTGCCATTGAATCCCCTGCTTGTTAAGCCAGTCCGGGAGTTCTTCGGATTTACGAACAACTAATCTTGCAATTGATTCATTTATTTCCCCTCCTGCAACACGCCTTAAATCCTCCATAAATTCTTCCTCAGGATAAGTGCCTGTCATATACTTGTTCTCACGTGTATTCATCACCCTATAATCCCGGGTGAGTCGGCTATTTCCGCCGCGATAAAATTTAGGAGCCCGTTCAATGATCAGCACCTTTACCCCTCGATCACGAGCTGACAGAGCAGCACTTAGGGCAGCGTTCCCGCCGCCGACTACTAAAACATCAGTCTCCATATTTTAAAACTCCTTTCAAATTAACCTTTTAGCTAACTAATTGGTTAAGCGATTACAAGAGAAAAAGAGATTACTAATTTACTTGTCAAAAAAAGAAAAGAAGGGATACTCCTTTTCTTAATATGAAAACTGATCAAGCCATCATGGCATCTTTCTTACCAACAAAAATGGAGGTAGGTACGTAGGCGTAGCCTTCCATTAGCCTTCTTGCAGTCCGGCCATTGCCAGCCTGTGCCACTAACCATTCTTCTCCCATTTTTTCTACGGATGCATCAGCATATAAAGTTCCCGAAGGATGCCCTACACTAATACCGGTATGGGTATTTAGAACAATTTGATTAGGGATCGTTCCATTAATTTTTGCAGCTGCTGCAAGAGCCATCGCCCCACTTACTGCATGTGCGCTATGAAGAGATCCCATCGTAATATAGCGTGAAAGAATATCAACCTCTTCTTGTTTAACGAGCTGTTGATTGACTGTTTTATATTCTTTAGGCTTCGAAACCATGGCAATTTTCGGCAATGCATGGGTTGAAGGAGAGATATGTTCGCCTTCTTTAATCAGGCCGATCTTAATCCCGGCTTTAACACGAATTTTCTCTAAGGTATTAAGCAATACAGTATTCCCGTTAACTTCATTGGGAAGCTCTGTTCCTGTTTGCCCGACATCTTCTGCCCGAACAAACACAAGCGTATTAACACAATCAACAATACTTACCTCATACTCCTGGCCATTCTCCAACTTGATGATATCTGTTGGGCTATTGGTAGGGAGTGTTTTTCCTGTAAAGGTTCCGCCCGCATCTAAAAAGTTAAGCATGATTCTGGACGATGAACCAGGAACACCGGCAATCGAAAATCCCCCCTCATATTGAATTTGCCCATTTTTTACAGGTATTTCTGCAACAATAATTTTTTTTGTATTTGTGTTGTATATTTTTACGGAAGTAATGGGTTCAGTTAATGGAACATATCCTTCTTCGACGGCATACAAACCTACTGCAGTGACAAAATTTCCGCAGGTTACATTATAGTCAACTACTTGGCGATCTAGGCTCACCTGGCCAAAAGTATAATCAATATGCGCATCAGGAAGAGAGGATGGACCGACAATTGCTAATTTACTAGTTGTTGAGGTTCCTCCTCCCAAACCATCAATTTGGCTGTTGTCAGGACTGCCATAAATCCTTAAGATGACCCCATCCCTTAATGTTTCGTCTGCAGGGAGGTCTGATCTTCTTAGTATGAGCCCCTTACTTGTCCCCCCTCTCATAATAACAGTTGGTATCTTGTGTAATTGACCATAATCAAACATACTTTAACCTCCATTGTTTTTCTTTTTTAAAACTATAATATAGAAAAATATTTAGTTTAGGTTTCGACTAATTCATCTCAAACGACTCAAAGGATGAAATGATTCTGGCTACTTAATACTGTTTTTTAAGTATTAGAGATTTTGTGCTGCTGAATAAGGATTATCTGACTTGGTTCAATTGATTTCTTCCTAGCTTCTTTTAGAGGTTCGAGGTCCAAAGAATATGGCTAATCCTGATACAATCCAAACAAGTGAAATCAAAATAAATACATTTAAATATCCAAAACCAGTGTAAACAAAACTAATAATGAATGGTCTTAAAACATTAGAAAATCTGCCAATTCCGTATGTTATCCCCTGTCCAAAAGAACGAACTTCCGTTCCATAAAGTTCTGATGTATAACTGTAAAGATTGGAAGAAAAGTTCTTTCAATAAAATTTATGAGAAAACCAAATACAACAATTAGTACAGGATTTAGTGTTGCCCCGAATAAAAATACTACAATTGCAATGACGAAGTCGCCATTCCGTTAATAAATCTGGAAATTGCCAGGGACCAGGCGTCCCACGAAAACACATTCACTACTCAGAAAAAAGATAATAATAGAAGAGAAATAATTATAGATTTCTTTCTTCCTACCTTATCACCGAGCCATCCCCTGCAGAGGCTCCCAAAAACATCCCAAAGAAGGCAATGGAGTTGATTGTTGCTATAACACTTAATGGCAAGTGCCACTGTTTTACCAAAGCCGGAGATGCATATGAAAACGTATTTAAATCGGCGTACTCAAAAAATAGGCAATAGACAAAGCAATACGAACCTTTTTGTGAATCGAAGAAAAAGGCAACCGATCCATCAGATTTTCTATATTAAGCCTGTTGGATCAATTGATAATTAAAAGTTATCATAATATAAAAAATAAAAAAAATATTGATTGTTTATTAACTATCATAAAAACCTTTTATGATAGAGAGAAAAAGTTTATATTTGTTTCAAATAAAAGGATTCTTGAATTTTAAATAAAATTAGTGTAAATCAAATTTGGAAGACTGAAGAATTTACAAGGATATGTACATGTTTTTCGGGGGCAGTTATATAGTACTTTTTTATTTATACCACACAATTTCGCTGGATACTTGAACCAGAAAAAGGTAATCCCTCTAACAGAAGGTCCAACATAACGGTTACTGCCAGAAGGTCTGCTGACCCTCCCGGACTGATGTTTCTTCCAATGAATTCCTTGTCCATTTCAAACACCATCTCCATACCTTTTGGTGTTAACATACCTCCTAAATCCAGTACCTGTTGGGCATAACGTTGAACATATTCCAAAGTTTTTAAATCATGTCTTGCAACGATATTGGTATCCTCGTTTACCGCCATTAAATGAAGGAGTACCTGCACCAGAATATCGTTGATATGAAAGGATTTTAAAGATTTTAATTTCCTTATTACAGGAAGAGAGTAATTGCGCACGGTAGCAAAGCCGCTTTCTACTTCTCCACGTATACCCCTCAGACCATATTTCAGAAAAAGTTTTTCCCCGTAAGTAAGACCTTCGGACTTGTTCAAGAAAGTTAGTTCCCTTAAACATAAACCCTTAGTCATTAGAGAAACCTTCTCACAGATTATCTCGATATCCACATTTTTGGATTCACTTTCCATCATGCTGCAAGAAGCTGCCGCACAAATGACACCTAAGGAAAAAATTAGACCTTTATGAGTATTTACACCGTCAGTTGCCTCAAACATCACTTTTTCAGCATTAATCCCAAGGCCTCTTAAGGCTTGAAACAGTTCTTCAGGATTTTTCCCTGAGTACTTTACGCCTTCAACAACACAGTAAGAGAAATAGTTACTCAGTGCAGAGCTGCTGTCTATAAACGTAAAGAAATCCATATCGGTATGTGCCCCTTGGTTGAATCTGTCAACAAGCCCAGGTTTGGGGCTAGCGGAAACCTCATAAAGTAAAGCACGCAGCGCTTTTTGCGGAATGGTTTGCATCCAGGATTCCTCCATGTTTGATCTTTTTCTCCTTTCAAGCTTGCTAACATATTAAAAATATGACCAAACCCCATAATTCCCTGGGCTTATCGGAGTTTGGCCTTCATAGCTAACTTAGGGTATAATTTTTATATAAGAATCAACCATACTATGGATCTTCTCAATGAGGGTTTCTACTGTATGTTCTCTGTTCCGAGCGCAAAAATGGGCATCCTGTTCACAGAGCAGGCATTTACGTTTTGAATTACCTAAGGTTTCTCTAGAAATAGGCTTTCCATCAACCCCTATGACATCTAAATCAAACAGACGGCCAAGTGGATGCTCATTCTCAATCTCAAGCATAAGTGCTTTTAAAGACCGTTCAGCAGTTTTCACCACAAAGAACGCCTCAAATCCAGTATCTGGATTTTTGGAATCATAATACTCCAATCCACAAATGGTCTCCTTGAGTTTTTTAACCAGTGCATTGCAGCCCTCACGAAAAATGATGGAACTGTCTGGCGTTTTCTTGCTCTCACCTGGCATATTCACTGTGAATGATACCAATGGCAATCTGTATTTCTCGATTAATTCCTTCTGATGGGCTGCCCTAAGCTCACGAGCCTCTAATAATTGCTCAAGCGTTATTAGTTGGGTTCCAGTCATCTTCAAGAATCCTTCTTTACCTGGTGAATCACATCAATCACTGATCCATCCCGATACTTAACCACACCGACAATCTTATCTTCTACCTTGATTGGTTCCGGAATTCCGACTATTTGGCTAGCTTTTGCCATGAGTGCTTCAATGGACATAACCGGCAGATTTGCTTTTTTTAGGTTATGATACAAATCCTGCCTACGAGGATTCACAGCAATACCTTGGTCTGTAACCAATACATCAATTGAGCAGCCCGGGGTGACTATCGTATGCACCCTGTCGAGAATAGTTGGCATCCTGCCCCTAATGAGTGGAGCGACAATAATTGCGCAGGCTGCACCTGCAGCTGAATCACAGTGTCCGCCTGAGGCGCCGCGAATGACTCCGTCAGAACCGGTAATGACGTTCACATTAAAATCAAGATCGATTTCTAATGCGCTTAATACTGTTACATCTAATTGATTAACTGCACTTCCCGGATTATCCGGACTTGCATAATACTCAGCATCAATCTGTTGGTGAAACCGATTATTTTTAAGTGATTCATCTGCTTTAAGATCAAAGCCTTGTACATCTAGTAATCTTTTAATAAGGCCTTCCTCATGGAGAGCAACCATCTGACCTGTAATACCGCCCAACGCGAAGCTCGCCTTGATATTTCTCTCAATCATCTTTTCTCTTAAAAACCTAGTTGCCGCCAGGGAAGCTCCTCCTGACCCTGTTTGCAGCGAAAAACCGTCTATGAAATAGCCTGAAGCCTCAATAACTTCGGCAACATTCTGAGCGATTAGCAAATCTTTCGGATTCTTGGTAAACCGGGTTGCTCCCGACATAATTCCTTTTGGATCACCGATTGCATCCACAACCACGATATAATCTACCTGAGACTCAGGAATAGCGAAAGGTGTATTAGGATATTCCACCAAATGATCCGTGATTAAAACTACTTTTTTGGCATGTTGGGCATCAACCTTGGCATATCCCAATGAACCGCATTCTGACGCCGCTGAATGATCCCTGGCATATCCATTGGCATTGCCGGCAGGGTCACAGGATGGCACACCTAAAAAGGCAACATCAATTGGCAGTTCTCCTGAGGCGATTGCCCTGGCTCTGCCGCCATGAGAATTGATCACAATTGGTATGTCCATCAAGCCGTTCGAAATAGCATCAGCTAATTCACCTCGCAGTCCGCTTGTCTCAATCCTCCGAATTACTCCGCTTTTGATATGATTAATCAATGGTGCATGGATGCAGGAAAGAGAGCTTGGTGCTAAAACAAGGTCCTTAATTCCCATACGTGAAATGGCATTGAGAACCATATTAATGATATAATCACCATTTCGGAAATGATGATGGAAGGAAATCGTCATTCCATCTTTTAAGCCTGTATTACGAATCGCTGTTTCAATAGAATCAAGGATTTTATTTCGATCAGAATTCTTAAGGCGGTCTTTAGAACGCTGTGTATTTTTCACCAATTCATTTGAATCAAACAGTGGTAATGCTCCGAGTCCAAAAATCTCTTCCGGTATATTTCGTCCAACTCTATTAAACATTATTGCCACACCTCCTCAATACTTTCTGTATATACAGCATCAGCCAGTTCAAGGAGACGGTATGCTCTTTCGATGATCGGCTTGTCAACCATTTTACCGTCCATGCTTATAACACCCGACCCTCTTTTCTCCGCTTCTTTCGCTGCTTCGATAACCCGAATGGATTTCTGAATTTCATCTTCCGTTGGCGTAAAGATATTATGCAAAATATTAATTTGGCGTGGATTAATAAGGGATTTTCCATCAAACCCTAGTTGTTTGATAAGTTTAGCTTCGCGGATAAATCCTTCTTCATCATTCACATCAGAAAAAACAGTATCCAAAGCATCAATCCCGGCTGCCCGTGCCGCAAAGAGGATTTGGCTCCTTGCAGCGAGTAATTCAATCCCATCTGGGGACCTTGTTGTTTTTAGGTCAGTTACAAAATCCTCAGCTCCAAGCGCAATACCAATTAGCCGCGAACTCGCCGTTGCAATTTTATAAGCATTAATGACCCCCGAAGCGCTTTCAACAGCCGCCATGAGTTTGATGGTTCCCAGTTCGATACCATTTTCCTTTTCAATCTGTGTTATTAATTGATCAGCTTCCACTACATCTTCTGGTGTCTCGGTTTTAGGCAACCGGATTGCATCTGGCTTTGCTCTGACCATAGCTTCAAAATCACCTCTGCCATAAGGTGTATTTAAACCATTTACACGGACAACAACTTCCGTTCGTCCATAATCACAAGTTCTTAGCGCTTCATAGACTAAAAGTCTCGCCGCGTCTTTTTCATAAAGGCAAACTGAATCTTCCAAGTCAAACATGATGGCGTCCGATCCATAGATATGAGCGTCTCTAATCATGCCTGGATTGTTTCCTGGTACATACAACATACTCCTTCTCAGTCGCCCCACTTATTTCCCCCCCCAGGGAAAACAATTATGATGGGCAGCCCTGCTTACTGCCGTCCTTACTCTAGCCCGGATGGTGCAATCTAAAGCCCCTTTATCATTCGCAAAGACTAATGCATTCTCTACCCCTAACTCTAATAATGTCTCTAAAATCACCTTTTTGATTTGTTTGCCAAACTGATTTGCGACAGTACTTTTGAGTTCAAGTTCAATTCCTTTACCTTCACTCTTTTCAATTTGAATGGTGATATCGCTTGACTCAAGCGTCCCTGCAATTCCTACATTCAAAATTTTTATTCTTTCTGGCAACATCAACATTTTTCATCCACCTCTCAATAATGTCTTTGTATGCTTTGCCTGAATACGCTGGATAATTCCCTTAGCCTCAGATGAGAGGAGAAATTGATAGGTTGTTTCAGGAACCAGCTTCTTCACTTCGTGTAGCTTACCTGCATGAATTAGATCCCTTACTCTGGAAGCACTAATCGGTTGCGTTTCTGACAACACCCTTGGAATTACCTGTACATCTATTTCACGGGCAGAGAGAATTTCCTGCATGACCGAGTTATACGTTGATGTAACCTTGCAGCAGGGTTCCTCACCAACAAATCTTTTTTTAATTCCAAGTGCCGGAGCAATATAGTTCGCAAATATGTCTATGTCCAGCATCGCATGGGTCTCGACCACATCGTGGAACTCTTTGATAAAGTAGGATGGGAAAGTTGCATCCGATATGATATAATCCTTTCCAGAATGAACAACAACATTATCCAAGTGTTTAACTCCTTCTTTTACAAGCCTGTATCTGACTGCAGAAGGAAAACTTGACTTGTCCTCCCGGAGAACAAAAATATGGAGCGCTTCGCATTTCGACGCTGCATACTCGATTAGGTACTGATGCCCTAAAGTAAACGGATTACAATTTACTATGACGGCCCCTGCACGATTCTTACCCCTTTTATCAGGGATAACTTGTTCTTTCTCTTGGATGATTTGTTTCAGGTAGTTTTTAATCCCTGCCGAGCGGTTTTCCATTAGAATGACCTTTGAAGGAACTTCGGCGACTGGATAAAACCCCAAGTCAGAGAATATGCTCTTGTTTTTCGGCTTTGTATAGATAAAAAGATGCGTGTTTCCTCTTGAATAGGCCTCATGGACAAGATGGGTGACAAGTTTTGCTGACAGCCCCATGTTCTGATATTCCTCATCCACAGCAATGCATTTTAGAATTCTACCGCCAAGGGAACCTGTAGCCACGATATTTTGACCATCAAATATAGCAATTGTATATTCAACATCCGCATCCAGAGATAAATTCTGCTTTTTGAGAAATTCCTTCAGCTGACTCATTTCTGCGTTTGATTTAAGGGTTAGAATCTTTTCAGTCAATTTCACATAACACATTGCATGTTCACCTTTTTTTGTTAGATTGCAACTAACTTCGCAATTCCAGTCGACTCGGCTACCATTTTCACAGCATTAGCGACAACCTGGCTCACTCTCTTATCAAAAGCATCCGGTATAATATAGTTTTCGTTAAGTTCTTTTTCGGTAACAAGATCAGCAATTGCTCTTGCCGCCGCTAACTTCATTTCATCGGTAATATCTTGGGCTCTCACTTTCAACGCTCCTTTAAAGATTCCCGGAAAAACCAACAAATTATTGATTTGATTAGGGAAATCCGAACGACCGGTTGCAATGATTCTTGCGCCGCCAGCTTTCGCATCATCCGGCAATATCTCTGGAGTTGGGTTTGCCAGTGCAAAAATAATATTATTTTGATTCATCGTATGTACCATTTCTTTAGTTAAAACATTTTCTACCGAGACACCGATAAACACATCTTTATTTTGGATGATGTCTTGAAGGTTGCCTGTTTCAAATTCCCGGTTAGTCAATTTAGCAATTTCCTTTTGGGCATCATTAATCGTTGGATCTCCTGCAACAATAGCTCCGTTGATATCACATAATACGATATGCTCTGCCCCTGCAGCCAAAAGGATTCTAGCAATGGCAATGCCTGAGGCGCCTGCGCCGTTTATCACAATCTTAAGTTCTTTTAAGGTCTTATTAAGAAATTTAACGGCATTATATAATCCTGCTAACACAGCAACTGCTGTTCCATGCTGGTCATCATGGTAAACGGGGATATCCAATATTTCTTTTAATTGTTTTTCAATATAAAAACATTCCGGTGCTTTAATATCCTCAAGATGGATTCCGCCGAACCCTGACGCAATTATTTGGATGGTTTTCACAATTTCATCAGGATCATTACTGTCTATACAAATTGGAAAAGCATTCACATTACCAAATTCCTTGAGTAGCAAGGCTTTCCCTTCCAATACGGGTAATCCTGCAAGCGGACTGATACTTCCCAGACCTAAAACAGCCGTACCATTGGTGATCATAGCAATGGTTGTTCCTTTGATTGTATAATCATAAGCATTATTCTTATCTTTATTAATCTCTTTGCAAGCTTCGGCTACTCCTGGAGTATAAATGAGAGATAAGTCTTCCTTACTTTTTAACTCTATTTTTGATTTAATCTCTAATTTTCCGTTATATTCCCTATGCAAGTGCAATGACTTTTCTTTAAGGTTCAATATACTTACCTCCATCTAAAGTTTTGTAAATTAATCTTGATTATCTTTTGACATCCCGGCATCAAGAACAGCCTTTCCGCTCCCGGCTACAAAATGATCATATTATAATTTTTGTAATAAAAAAAATATTAGAAATTTATATAAGTTCATTAAAAAAATTTATGGTAAATACTTTTTAATCTTTACAAAAGACAAAAAAACTTTAGGGATTCCCCCTAAAGCTTTCTACGCAACTATTAGTTTGAAGGCGCCATATATTTTCCAAAAAATATTAAACTGCTACTAAAGCAGGAGATTGTTCACTTAAATAAATAATCTCTGAAAGAATTTTACAACCCTGAACATCCTGTAATGCTTCTCTTGCTTCCTTCTCGCTATCAAACTCATACATTGTAATGCCTTTTTCGCTTGAATAAACAGTGATAATCCACATTAAAATCACCTCCATGAAATCGGTCTTTTTATGATAAAAATCTTTAATATAAGCATATTATAATTTTTGTAATAAAAAAAATATCAATAATTTATAAAAGTCCATTGAAAATTTTTATGATAATAAGGAATCTATCAAATTCGGACGGCTAGAAAAAAAAGAGAAAAGAAGCTAAAAACTAATTAGCTCCTTTTCGTGGAATTGTGATATTAGTAAAATATTTATATTAGAGATTGGATGATGCTGAGTAGGTATTTAACGACTGGGTTCCATTGATTTCTTCCAGACTTCGCTTAGATGTACGTGGCCCAAAGAATATTGCTACTGCTGTGGCAGCCCACACAATTGAAATCAGAAGAAATACATTTAAATATCCGTACCCAGTGTAAATAAAACTAATAATGAATGGTCCAATTATATTAGATGCTCTTCCAATGCCGTAAGTTAAACCTTGTCCGAAGGAACGTACTTCGGTTCCATAAAGTTCTGATGTATACGTATAAAGATTTGATGAGAAGGTTCTTTCTATATAGTTAATAAGGAAGCCAAATACAACAATCATTACAGGATTTAGTGTGGCTCCGAATAAAAATACTGCAATTGCAATGAAGAAACAAGAGACAATAATATTTGTTTTTCTCTCGAAGCGGTCTGAGATCATTGCACCAGTTAATGATCCTAATGGAGCACCTAAAGTAATTAAAGTACTGTAAAGTAAAGAGTGGGAAATTCCAATCCCTTGTTTTACTAATAATGTTGGGACCCAGGACCCAAAGCCATAAAAGGCTATAGTTTGAAGGATCCAAACGCAAATAAGTATAATCGTACGTTTAAGGTAAATCCCTTTGAAAATATCTGACATTCTCCCTGTAGTAACTGGAGCAATCATTACTTCAGGCTCCGGTTTAGCAAGGGGCCCTTTTTCACCTGCCACAATTTTTTCTATTTGTTCCAAGGTTTCTTTTGCTTTGCTTACTTGTCCTTTCATTTCATACCAACGGGGTAATTCAAACAATTTAACTATTCCGAATAACGCAAAGATCCCCAGTGCCCCCCATACAAACACGAGCCGCCATCCATAATCCGTCATAGGTATTAACCAAGTGGAAACATAACCAGTAATCGGAATACCCGTGATTCCAATCGCAACAGCCAGGCCTTGATATTTACCGCGAACAGCTTTTGGAAAGAATTCGATAATATACGTATTCGCATTAACTAATAAAGACGAAGATGCCATCCCTGTTACAAATCTGAAGATTGCAAGCGACCAAATATCCCACGAAAGCGCATTCAAAGCAGAGAATAAAGATAACAGTACAAGCGAAATAATGAGCGATTTCTTTCTTCCCGCCTTATCTCCAAGCCATCCCCCTGCAGTAGCTCCTATAAACATTCCGAAAAAGGCACTGGAGTTAATAATTGCGATAGTATTTAAAGGTAAATGCCATTGTTTTACTAATGCAGGTGCAGCGTATGAAAACGTATTCAAGTCTGCGAATTCAAAAAAGTAGGCAACAGCTAAAGCAATAATTATTTTCTTGTGAACAGACGAAATAGGTAACCGATCCATTCGATTTGCTATGTTAAGTCCCGATTTATACATGACAATTCCTCCCCTTTTGTCTCATGTTTTTTTCATTCCTCCCCTTTCTGTCTTTGTCATTGACTTGTCTATCAAAGTTGTTAAATAAAAATTATCATAATTCAAAAAATAAAAAAAATATCGATTATTTATTAACATCCATAAAATCTCTTTATGATAAAGAAATTGGAGAAATTTAAAAATTATTTTATCGCTTTTTATTTATTTTAGAGAAATAAACAGTAAACTACTAATTGTTTATGTATAAAAAAAGTAAAATGTAATTCTATATTTTCATATTTATATTTTTAGTATAGTATTAATTATTGAAATAATTTGTATATTTACAAAAAAAATATAAATATAATTTATGGTTAAGGAGGTAAGTGCTTCAATGGATGAAAAAGATTGGGTTATTCTCCAAACCATCTTTCAGGAGAGAAATATTTCTAAAGCCGCAGAAAAACTGTATATTTCTCAACCGGCATTAACCTATCGCTTACAGCAATTAGAAAGAGAATTTGGTACAATGATTGTTGCGAGAGGAAAAAGAGGTGTAGAATTCACGGCACAAGGTGAATATATAGCCCAATATGCAAGAAATATGATCTTGCAGCTTCGAAACACGAAAGAATTTGTACAGAACATGGATAAGGAAATCAGAGGGGTATTAAGAATTGGAGTTTCCGGTATTTTTGCAAGATACGAACTTCCAGCCATTTTAAAAGAATTCATTAATCATTATCCAAATGTTGAAGTTAACGTTAAAACTGGTTGGAGTGCTGAAATAAACCATCTGCTTCATAAAGAAGAGGTTCATGTTGGTATTGTCCGCGGAAATTATATCTGGCAGGAAGAAAAATATTTATTTCGTGAAGAACCTATGTTAATAGTATCGCAAAAACAAATAAAAAATATAAAGGAATTACCTAGCCTGCCCAGAGTTAATTATGAAACGGACCAAACCCAAAAAACATTAATTGATAATTGGTGGCAGGAGACCTTTGACCATCCTCCTACCGTCACAATGGAGGTAGACCGCATCGATACTTGTAAAGAAATGGTTCTTATGGGTTTAGGGTATGCCATTCTTCCATCAATTTGCTTAAAAAAAGAAGACGATGTTCACAAAATAATATTAACCAAGAAGAATAAAGAGCCTTTAAAAAGAAATACATGGCTGCTGTACCGGGAAAGGTCACTTTCACTGTCGGCTGTTCACGCATTTGTCGACTTTTTAAAAGAGTACGATAATATGAAATAGATGCTAAAGATCTTATAAGGCAAAAATTTGCAAAAATTTGAATAACCTTTTAGAAGGATTAAGGAAGAGAGTTGAGGTGGGATTGTACGACCATACGTAGGTTCCACCCTAATTTTCAATTGATTTCGCTAAACAAACAGACTGAAGAAACTAATATTTATTTTTTATTAAAAAATAGCTACGCACACAGTACTTCGTTTATATTTTAATTCTTATTTTAAATACCCCTTTTAATTAATAAAAGGGAAAAATCTCTCACTAAGCTTCCATATTAATTTCATTTTTCATTTGTTCTTGCCTCCATTTTGTTATGGAAGAAATAGTATAAACCGCAAGAGCACACCATATAAAGACAAAGGCGATAAAATGTGCGTTTGTCAGAACTTCGTGATAAAGAAACACTCCCCCTATTAGAGATATAGTCGGCGATATATACTGAAGAATACCAAGCATAGTTAATGAAACTTTTTTGGCACTCTTTGTAAATAATAAAAGTTGTAAAGCTGTTACGATGCCACTGTCTATTAATAGTAAACTTGTTGAAATAGAATCAAAAGATTGTATTTGAGATTGAAATATTGAATAAACCAAATATGCTAACGCAATAGGAGAAATCACCATTGTTTTAAGTGTTAATCCAATTGTTGAATCGGCTTTAATCTTTTTCTTAGACAAGCCATAAAATCCAAAGGTTAGAGCCAGACTAAGCAAAATCCTCACAATCTTATACTTGATTTAAAAAGCACTATTACTAGTGCCTTCCTGATTCATATTCCTTCATGATTTTATAAAACGAATTTTTCTTTAAATCCATTTTATTCATAAATTCAACTGCCGTTATTTTGTTCTTTTTCCATGATTCATATTTAGTTTTTAAAATTGCCTTCTGTTTCTCATTTAATGATTCTAGGCTTATTTTCGGTCTGCCTAGATGTTTACCTTTTGCTTTGGCCGATTCAATTCCTTCTCGCTGCCTCCTATTAATATCCTCTCTTTCTTTTTCGGCAACAAACGAAAGAACTTGCAATACTAATTCGGAAACAAAGGTCCCTAGAGTGTCCTTGTATTGGGTTGTGTCCAGCAATGGCATATCAATTACCCTAATGTCAGCTTTTATTTCGGAAGTAATAATTTCCCATTCTTTTTTAATCTCTTTGGAATTTCGGCCAAAACGATCAATCGACTTTATATAAAGTAAGTCACCTTCACGGAAGCACTGTTTTAATGCTTTCTATTGTGGGCGATTAAAATTTTTCCCGCTTTCTTTATCTATAAATATATCCCTTTCATTTATACCTAGTTTAAGCATTTCGTTAAGTTGACGATCAATATTTTGGTCTTTACTGCTTACTCGTATATAACCGAATATTATCCCAGTAAGATTAGCCACTTCATGTAATCTAGTTCTCCAAGTGTTAGAAACCATTTCCCTACCGTCGTAAGTCAAGAAAAGGAGGTCTTCTCCAAAATCCTCTGATTCAATAAAATACTCCTTGAGAAGCTTCATGGTCTTACTCGAAAGAGGAACTTCACGTGCTTTCCTTGTTTTGGTATTCATAGCTTCTAACTTAATTACTCCAGCTTTGAAATCAACGTTGCTCCGCTTCATTGATAATAGTTCAGAGATACGAACCATCGAATCAAGGAGAACCATGACCATAACTTTATCTCTAAAACCAACGAAAGTTGATTCATCAAAAGCGTTTAACAAAGTCTTTATTTCAGAAACAGATAAAGCTTCAATAGTATCTTCTGCTGTTTTTATTGGTTTGAACCGTTCGTGAATAGGAGTGTCAATAAGGTTCTCCAGATAACACCATCGTAGGAACGCTCTCATTGTTCTTACACGAATGTTTACAGTAGTTGGTTGAAGACCCTTATCATTCAACATGAAATCAGCCCAACCAAGAAAGACATCAAGTGTCATTTGCTCCCTTGATAAGTCTTCTTCAAGATAGTCTAGTAACCATTGAAAGTGAATCCTATACTCCTCGATAGTACGAGGTGCTAAACCCTCAGATTGTTTAAACCACATAAACCGCTCAAACATCTCACACATTGTAAAGCTTTCAGTAACCTTTATCGATGTCATAGTTCTTCCATGTTTCCTAACACTTTTACGCATACAAAAAACCTCCAAATATAATATTTGAAGGCTCTGAACACACACAGTTTTAGCTTCTCGGTCGCACACAGTGTCGTTCAAAATGAACAAAAGACTGTGTAGGTGAGAAGTTCATTGATTGATTGAAAAGTCAACGTTGGCGGGACTGCGTGGGAATCGAACCCACCAGACCACACACGGTGGTCTCAAGCAGTGTTGAAGACTGTGGAGGACACCAGTACCCCATTCAGCCCCATTTTGATAGCAAGATTATTATACTAATAAAACCAACTTGCTTACAATACTTTTCACATAATCGTAAACTTTACTACGAATACTTGTTTTATTTGGCAAAAACAGACTATAATAAGAGGAAAAAATGTTTTTGTAGGTGAATGAGAATGCTTCATGGTTGGTTTTTATGGTTTATCCTTTTTTGGATTTTCATATTGGTTTATTCTTTCGCCGTTGGCGGATTCTTTATGTTCCGAAAGTTCTTGAAAAAAATGCCCAAAGCAGACGGTAAATCCGTGATGGATTGGGAAGAACATTATGTAAACGAATCACGTCACCTGTGGAGCGAGCAGGAAAAAGTTCTCCTGGAAGACTTAGTCAGCCCGGTACCCGAGCTTTTCCGCGACGTTGCAAGACATAAAATCGCCGGGAAAATCGGTGAAATTGCACTTAAAGAAAATGCTCCAAAAATTACTGAAGAACTTGTAATCCGCGGTTATATTCAAGCAACGCCAAAAAGAGATCATAAATTTTTACGTAAAAAGCTTTTTGAAAATAGGATTGACGTCGCACCATATGAACATTTATTCTAAACCGTCCAGCAGTGTGGATGGTTTTTATTTTTCAAAAAAGTGTCAAATTGAACATAAAAACACTGATCCTCATAGAGAACCAGTGCTATCTTAATAAACAAATTTAATTTTTCACACTATGCAACTGATTAAAGAGCCTTTTATAATCTCTAAACATCGCAAGACGCCAAGGGACAATCATGCTGAAGGCAAGAAGGAAGAACATTCCGCCTAATTGGGTGTAGACGATCGTTGCACTTAATACTGCTTTCATAATAATCCTGACAATCAATAATCCGATCAAAATAAAGATAAAAGCTTTTGAGCGCTTCAAATAAATATCATTATCACGAATCTCGAACTTTGAGGTCTTGATTAGTAAAATGGAAAAAAGCATCCCCACTATGATAGCTTCGATGATTTCCATCGGAGTTAATTGAAATTGCGGGAACAAATACATCAGTGCCCCCGTACTCATGAAAAATGGCGGCAAAATAATTTTTTTCGCATTCGTCGGTTTTTTTGCGGCTTTTAAACGGATGAACAAGACGAAAACGGCCATAAAAGCCGCGCCAATCGAAGAAGCAACAACCATGTTCATTGGAACTCATTCCTTATCTAATTATTTTCATACTCATTATATATCAAACAAAAGAAATAAGAAAAAAATATCTACATATTATTTATCTTTTTTTGTTACCAAAAATGGATAACTACCAAAAAAAGATAAAAAACAAAAACCATTTCAGGAGTCCCGTAAATGGTTACTATTTTAATGCTCTGTTGATGGCATCAAGAACTCGGCAATCATCAAATGGTTTCACAATAAAGTCTTTAGCGCCGGATTCAATCGCTTCGACGATGATTTTTTGCTGACCCATGGATGAGCACATAATAATTTTTGCATTAGGAAATTCATTTCGAATAATTCTGACTGCTTCAAGACCGCTCATTTCCGGCATCGTAATATCCATGGTCACAATATCCGGCTTTAATTCGCGAAATAACTGAATTGCCACCTTCCCGTTTTCCGCTTCCCCTACCACTGTATGGTCAGTTTGATTTAAGATTTTAGTTAATGTCACTCGCATCAGTTTTTTATCATCCACAATTAATATTCTTGCCAACACAGCTCCCCCTTGAGTCACCAAGGATGCTCATATCAGAATCTAGCATCCTCGAAATCAAAGTATCCAATATTAGACTATTTACTATAAAATATAAAGAATCTTAGCAAGAATATCAAATCATTTCCAGAAGAATTAAAATCCTGAGAAGTTACCAAACAATCCTTGGAAAATGGTTATGATTTTGGTCATCCAATCGAAAAAGAGGACAATCCCCATGACAATCATGATGTAACCGCCAATTTTCACAATCTTCCCACTGTGCTTCCGAATCCATTTCATCCGTCCAACAAAGAAAGATAGGATGAGAAATGGTACGGCGAAACCAAGCGAATAAGCAATCATGTATAAAACACCTGATCCCGGATTTGATGCAGCCAGAAGGATTACCGATGATAGAATTGGACCTGTACAAGGCGTCCAGCCTGCAGCAAATGCCATCCCAATAAGGATTGAGCCAATATAACCTGAAGGACGATTTTTAAATTCGAAACGACGATCCTTCATCATAAATTCCGGATTTAATATCCCAACAATCATTAATCCAAAGAAAACGATAAAGATTCCGCCCAATTGTCGGATCAAGGTTTGGTATTCAAGGAAAAAACGGCCAATAAAGGATGTACCGAAACCGATTGCTATAAAAATGATGGAAAACCCTAATAGGAAAAACAACGTATGAAACAGGCTTCGCTTTTGAAGCATCGCATTTTCACTTTTTAACTCTCCGACTGACATTCCGGTGATATACGATAAAAACGCCGGATATAAGGGTAGGCAGCAAGGTGAAATAAAACTCAAAAATCCCGCTCCCACTGCTAAGAATATATTTACGTCATGCATATTAACACTCCCACTATAGTCGATACTCATTCATTCTAACAAAACTTTAAACCAAAAGATAATGGGTATCATGAATATTTTGTGACTCAATCAAAAAATTTCCATTAACTTTCATAAATCTATCAAAATTTGAAATAATTACCTTTGTTTATGGATATTTTTTTACAAATCTCCTTTGAATTTATTCCCATCATAGGTTATACTAGTAAAACAAAATGATAGTTTCTTGTAAATTTCATTTTGTCGCAAATTTTTGGAGTTTCTCCAGAAAGGACATCGGCCGTGATCAAACAAGATTTAATCACATTAATTGAAAAAAAGCGGGCTGAATTAATTCAAGTCGCGATCACTAACGGCTTAAGTTCCTCCATTGCTATACGCTACAGTCAGGAACTTGACAATCTATTAAATGAATATAATCGAATTTACATAAAAAAGGTCCAAACTGCAGGCTTCTAAGACTGCACAAAAATCCCGGGTTAAACCGGGATTTTTCCTTTTATTGGGCAACGTCCTCTAAGCGTTCAACAGCTCCATTTTGTAATAAGAACATTTTATGATATAAACCGCCAAGTGCAAGAAGATCTTGATGTGTTCCTCGTTCGATAATTTCACCATGGTGAAGAACAAGAATTAAATCAGCATCCTGTATCGTTGATAAACGATGCGCGATCGCAATTGTCGTCCGTCCTTTGCGCATTTTCGCTAAAGCTGTTTGAATTGCCTCTTCTGTTTCGGTGTCAATATTAGCGGTTGCCTCATCAAGAACAAGAATTTTCGGATTGGCTGCAATGGTCCTTGCAAAGGCAATTAATTGCCTTTGTCCGCTAGAAAACGCAGCACCCCTTTCCACGACCCTATGATGATACCGATCTTCCAGTTTTTCAATAAACGAATGAGCTTGAACAAATGTTGCCGCTTCCTCCACCTCTTCGTCTGTTAATTCTGTATTATGGAGACGAATATTATCCTTCACTGTTCCATAAAACAAAAATGGATCCTGTAGGACGAGACCCATTTTGTCTCGAAGTTCATTTTTGGTGAAGTTTCGTATGGATTCACCATCAATTAAAATTTCCCCGCGCTCAAATTCATAAAATCGCATCAATAAATTGATAATCGAGCTTTTTCCACTACCTGTATGACCAACAAGTGCCACCGTTTCTCCGGGATTGGCGGTATAGGAAATATGTTTTAATACATCACGTTTTCCATCGTAGGAAAAGCTTAAATTCTTAAATTCAATTTTTCCTTTTTCAATCGATTTCGTTTTTTCTGCATTTTGCGATGGTGCCAATTCCCGCTCGTCTAACAGTTTAAAAACTCTTGATCCCGCTACAATGGCTTGTTGGTATAAAGAAAGCCTCATCATCATTTGGTTGACCGGTTCAAAAAATCGGTCCAAATAACTGAAAAACGCGTATAATACCCCGATTTGGACAGTGTGCTGAAATGAGGCAATTCCGAAATAACTGATGACGATAATTAGACCGAATATATAAATTAAATCAATCGCCGGCCTTAATAACAGGCTATCGATTTTAATATTCCTCATACCTGCCTTGAAATGCTGCTCATTGATCTCGCCGAACTCCTTTCGCAGCCGTTTTTCCTGGCGAAATACCTGGATGATTGCCATTCCCTGCAAGGATTCACTTAGCTTGGCATTCAACTGGCTAAGTCTTTCCCGCATATCAGAATAAAAGCGCGAACTTAATTTCCTGTATAAGTTCATGACAAACAATAGAATCGGAATGATGAACAAGCATAAAAACGCAAGCTTCACATTTAAAATAAACATCGCAATGAATATGCCAGTCAGTAAAAATCCGCTCTGGATAAACGTTGCTAAGACGGTCACAAACATATCTTTAATGGCTTCCGTATCATTCGTGACCCTGGAAACAATGCTCCCTGCAGGTGTGGTGTCAAAATACTTTAGGCCCAGTGACTGTACCTTCGAAAAAACATCAATGCGAAGCTGTTGAATAATTTTTAAGGCAATTTCCTGAAATTTCACCAATTGAAAAAACATAATGACGGATTTAGCAATTTGAATCCCCATATATAGTGATCCAAGAATTAGCAAAGGCTGAAAAGCGAGCTTCCCGGGTGTTAAATAATCATCGATGAAATTTTTGACTAAAAGCGGTCCGACGATGTCTCCCAATGTGGTCAAAAGCAGCAGACTAAAGGCCCAGGTTAATGATTTTTTATACGGCTTTGTATAGGAAAGAAGGCGATATAATACCCCTCGTTGCTCCTTCTCTGTCAACAATACAGGCTTTTCCATGTTAATGTCCTCCATGCTCTACTAACTCTTCTAACTGCTGACGCAAATACATCTCCTTGTACCACCCTCCACTATTCATTAGAACTTCATGCGTACCTCTTTCGATTATCTTGCCGTCCTCTAGGATAAGTATCAATGTTGCGTGTTGGATAGCGCTTAAACGGTGAGAAGTAATAATGGTGGTCTTCCCCTCCCGCTCTTCCCTGAGAGCCGAAAGTATCGCTTCTTCTGTTTTAGCATCTACTGCCGATAAGGAATCATCTAGGATTAAAACTTCCGGATTCATCAGTATGGCACGGGATATGGAAATACGCTGTTTCTGCCCTCCCGATAATGAGACGCCCCGTTCGCCAACCACCGTCTGATAACCATCGGTAAATTGCAGAATATCCTGATGGATACTTGCTAATTTGGCAGCGCCTTCAATTTCATCATGCTTTGCGTGCGGATTTGTAAACGCAATGTTTTCGGCCACTGTTGCTGAGAATAAAAAATGGTCCTGAGGAACATAGCCAATAGCTTCACGTAATTTTTCAAGCTTATATTCCTGAATGGTTTTTCCGCCAAAAGTGATTTCGCCTTTATACCTCTCATACTCCCGAATAAGAAGCTTTAACAGAGTTGTCTTTCCTGACCCGGTTTTACCAACGATTCCAAGTGTTTCTCCTGATTTTAATGAAAAGGAAATATCCTTCAAAATCGCCTCTTTTTCACCCGGATAAATAAATTCAGCTATCTTATATTCGATATCGCCGCTTGGCATGATTGCTAATACCCTTTCATTGTCAGTAATCTCTACTGATTCACTTAGTAGAGCAGTAACCCGGTCATAAGAAGCGCGGCCCCGCTCAACAATATTAAACAACCAGCCAAATGCCAGCATCGGCCAAATGAGTAAACCTAAATAAGTAGTAAACGATATTAATTGTCCAATTGTTAATTCGCCAGCCAACACATATTTTGCTCCAAACACAATGGATAAAAAAAAGGAGATTCCAACAATAATCGAAATCGTCGGGTCATAAAGAGAATCAATTTTGGCCACTATGATATTTTTTTGGACAACATCCTCTGATTGCTTTCGGAAATCTTCAATATCCTCCTGTTCCTGGCCGAAGGTTTTGATGACTTTAATACCGGTAATACTTTCTTGTGTTTTATCATTTAAGGATGAAAATGCTTCTTGCGCCTTATGGAAGGTCCGATGCAGCATCGTCCCAAACCAGCTTGTCAACATCGCCATAAATGGCATGGGAATCAAACAAATCAGTGTCAATTTCCAGCTGATTGTGACTGCCATGGTGATAATGACAAATCCACCCGTGGAGAGAGAATCAACTAAGGTTAACACCCCCGCCCCGGCAGTTTGCTGAATGGCCTGTAAGTCATTAGTTGCATGGGCCATTAGGTCGCCAATCCTTCGTTTTTGGTAGAATGCCGGTGACATATTCGTAAAATGCTGATACAAACGATTTCTTAATATTTTGCTAAGCTTTACCGATGAACCAAAAATCATGATTCGCCAATAGTATCTCAGGATATAGGTCGCCAGTCCCACCATTGTAAGGACAATCACCCATTTCACGATTAGCCCTTTTGTCATCGTTCCATTTTTTATATGGTCCGCAATGATACCAATGACCTTGGGCGGCACCAACTGAAGCAGTGCCACAAACAACAGGAGCAGAATTCCTGATATGTACGCTTTTTTCTCTTGTTTAAAAAACCAACCCAGGTCTAAAAAAACCTTCATGTTCACACCCCCGAAAGCTTATATGTATCTATCTTTTCGAAAAAATCAAACATGCGTAGAGTTTTAATTTTAACAAAAATTCTCAAAATAATAAATATTTAGAAACAATATTCAAGCTAAAGATATGAAAAAAGCACCCATACGATATGAGTGCTTGTCCATTTATTATTTTGATTGCTTATTCATGGCGGCCATCATTTGGTTGATCTTCTTTTGAGAAGGCTTCATACCCATTTGCATCATCATCATTTTTAGCATTTGTTCGTTAATTGGTGGATTTTTCTTTAAATAGCTCATCATATATTTACGAGCAATGAAAAATCCTAGTGCTACACCAGCTGCTAAGCATAGTATACCTACTAGAATGTACATACCCATTAAACTTCCTCCTTCATGTTGTCTACCATACAGTGTACTAAATAAAATGGGAATACACAATATCAACTCAGCTTTAAATTAGACAAATTTACGTTCTTTTATCGGCTTTAACCAGCCAAAACGCTGATGTTCAAAATCTATGGCTAAAAAAGAAGATTCGCACTTTCTCAATACTTCAAAAAATGCTGTTTCTGCTTCATAGCTTCCACTTGCTTCTACTGTAATTAATTCTTGATAAACTTCCAGCTTTGCCGTGCTTAGCTTACCGCTTAGTTCAATTGAGTATGTACCATGATCTGCACGAAAGCCTTTAATTTTCCTTAATTGTTTTTGAATAAGCTGATGAATTTTTAAAACTTCCAGCGTTTTTGTTATATAGTTAATTTGTTTTTGTGTAATAAATTTAAGCTCGCCGTTTGCTTTTTCATGTTCCTGAAAAAGTTGAAAAAACATGAGCTCTCTTCCGAAGTAATGGGCGGCAAATTCATCTTCTATTAAATATAGCTGATATTTTCTCACACCGTTCTCTCCTTCGTTGAAACCCTTTTTCCTATTATAAAAAAACAAATTCAAAACATTTGTCTTTCGGCGGCAAAAACTTTCACTATTTTTGTCGATTGTACAGAATTAAATTAAAAACTATTATTTTTGTCAATACCTTTTAGAAATTTAATCCAATTAAATTATAACGATAAAAACTTGTTTTTTGTATAAATTTTGTGAAATTTTTAATAATATACATAAAAAAGAGAACGACCGATTAGCCGTTCCCTTGTTTATTATTGTTATTATTTATAAAAGAGCTTTTACGCGAGCAACAACATTAGCGACGCTAAAGCCGTATTCTTCCATAATCTTCTCACCTGGTGCAGAGGCTCCGAATTTGTCAATGGCCAATACATCACCTTCATCACCGGTATATTTATGCCAACCAAAAGAAGAACCTACTTCAATACCAAGACGTTTCTTTACATTTTTCGGAAGGACAGTTTCTTTATATTCTTTTGATTGTGCTTCGAAGCGATCCCAAGAAGGCATGCTGACAACTGAAACTTGAACACCTTCGTTTGCCAGCGCTTTTTGTGCCTCAATCGCAAGACCAACTTCTGAACCAGTGGCAAGGATTAAGGCATCAGGAGTTTCTTTTTCAGCAGCAGAAATGACATAAGCTCCTTTGGAAACTCCTTCGTAAGCATTTATATCCGTACCTTTAATTGTCGGTAAATCTTGACGAGTCAATACGAGTGCTGTTGGCTTGTTGGTTGACTCTACAGCTAGCTTCCACGCAGCTGCAGTTTCATTTCCGTCTGCAGGACGGATAATAGATAGATTCGGCATTGCTCTTAATGCAGCTAGTTGTTCGATTGGCTCATGTGTTGGTCCATCTTCACCGACTGCAATACTATCATGAGTAAATACATAGGTTACAGGTAATCCCATTAAAGCTGCAAGACGGATTGCCGGGCGTAAATAATCAGAGAATACAAAGAATGTTCCTCCAAATACTTGGACACCGCCGTGCAATGCAATACCATTCAGAGCAGCACCCATTGCAAATTCACGGACACCAAACCAGAAGTTCCGACCTTCGTACGCACCTGGCATATAATCTTTTGAACCCTTGATCATGGTTTTATTTGAACCCGCAAGGTCCGCAGATCCGCCAATAAAAGTTGGTAAATTCTTAGCAATTGCATTTAGTACTTCTCCTGAAGATGCACGGCTTGCAAGGCTTTTTCCTTCATTGTAAACAGGAATATCTTTGTCCCAACCCTGCGGCAATTCTTTATTCAATGCTTGTTCAAGCTGAGTGGCCAATTCAGGATACTCTTTTTTATACTGTGCAAATAGCTCGTTCCATTCTTTTTCCTTTTTCTCGCCATTTCCAACAATAAGCTTTTGGAAGTTATCATAAACCTCCTGCGGTACATGAAAATCTTCTTCAAAAGTCCATTTATATGCTTCTTTTGTTAATTTTAACTCTTCTGCTCCAAGTGGGGAGCCATGTACACCTGATGTACCTGCACGATTTGGTGAACCGTAACCAATCACTGTACGAACTTCAATCATGGTTGGTCTATCTAAATCATTTCGAGCTTCTTCAAGTGCTTTTGCGATTTCCTCAAGATTATTTCCATCCTCAACACGAAGATATTGCCAGCCGTATGCTGAAAAACGATCTTTAACACTTTCAGAGAATGATTTATTTAAATCACCATCAAGAGAAATATCATTTGAATCGTACAATACGACTAAACGTCCTAATTTCAAATGTCCTGCAAGTGAAGCAGCTTCAGCAGAAACACCTTCCATTAAATCGCCGTCACCACAAATACTATATGTATAATGGTTCACAAGTTCAAACTTATCTTTGTTATAAACTGATGCCACATGGCGTTCTGCCATTGCCATACCAACAGCCATTGCGATTCCTTGACCAAGTGGACCTGTTGTCGCTTCAACACCATCAGTATGCCCATACTCAGGATGTCCCGGAGTTTTACTTCCCCATTGACGGAATTGCTTTAAATCTTCCATTGTTACCTTGTAACCGGATAAATGCAGCATGCTGTATAGCAACGCTGAACCATGCCCTGCAGATAAAACAAAACGGTCACGGTTAAACCAATGAGGATTTTTTGGATTTTGATTCATAAAACGAGTCCATAACGTATACGTCATAGGCGCTGCACCCATCGGCATCCCTGGATGTCCGGAATTCGCTTTCTCGATCGCATCAATGGAGAGCGTTCTTATCGAAGTTACAGATAAATCATCAATAGAATTAAACATGAATTACATCCTTTCTTGACCACTCGGATAATAAGTACATTATTAATATTATAGTTCCCTTGTTTTTAATTCAAGAAATTGAGAAGAAATATAAAAGAAAAGTCAGTTTGTTTTTTATTTTGACACAGAAACTGAGTCTATATGTAAAAAAGGAATACAAAAATTGTACCCCTTTTCAATTAATGAAGAGTATTTTTTTTCCTTGCTTTTATTTTTTCAGGTGTTACATCATTTCCTTCCGGATCAATGATCTTAGTATGTGTTAATGTATCCAGCATCGCAGAACGAAATGTTGTTAAATACTCACTTCTTAATTTTGATTGTTCTTTTGCCTCAGATTCTGATAATCCGGATGTTTTTGCCTTTTTTGCCAGTTCATTAATACGGGCCATTTTTTCTTTTGAGAGCATTATAGGATCTTCCTTTCGGTAAAATATCCGTTCATGACATCTGATTTTACTAAATAAAAGTTCTTATGACAAGGTAAATGCCCTACATTTCCAGCTTCTCAATATATTCCTGATACCGTCTATGTACAGTTGCTTTCGAAATGTTATAGCCAAACCCTCTTAATGTAGCTGCAATTTCTGAAAAGGTCAGCTTGTTTTTTCTTAATCGAACAATCTCTTCAATTGGTACCTCGATTTTTTCTCTCCCCGAATTCTCACCAAGATTTGTTAAATTTTTTTCGGGTTTGAATCCTTGATTAACCGCCCGTATCATTCCCCGTTTAATTTTTATATTATGAAGTTTTCGCTGATATTCTTCGACCATACCGACGATTTGTAACACCATTGAATCAGACTCTGATAACAGCAATTCACCATTATGTGAAATACTATAAAGCTTTATCCCCTCTTTTAATATAACGTGCAAAAGGGCAATCTTTGCATTTCCCCTTCCAAGCCTCGTTTCATCCTGAATTAAAACAGCTTTTACTTGCTGATTTTTTATCTCCTCTAATAATTGGAGAATTCCATCCCGCTCGAGATCATATCCGCTGGCTTGTTCCTTAATGATCATAGTAACATCGAATTGATGCTGTTTTGCCAGCTGAATCAGTTCTTCCTCTTGACGTTTTAATGATGTTTCCTGGGTTTCTTTCGTTGTGCTGACTCTGCAGTATATAATTGCTTTCATTAAAAATCCATCTCACTTTCTATTCTCCGGCAGCACTGGCAAACTCCGTTGCAGATGAGACCTTTTTGGACACCGGAATGACTATTTCTTCCCCAGGGAAAATTTGATCATCCTCTATCTTATTATGCCGTTTAACCCAACTAACGAATTCTTCATTTGATAAAGAATGCTGCCCAGAAAATTGATCAGAAAGTTTCCAAAGTGAATCCCCTTCGGAAACAGTAACCTTTACAAACTTATCTTGGTCATTGGAATTAAGGTGGCAGGATAACATAATAGCAACTGAACAGCTTAAAAGGAATAGAATAATAGCATAGGAGAATTGGTTCCATAATTTTTTCATAATTAACACCTCGCAAAAGAATATATGTTCGCATTTATTGATATTATTATAATACGAACATTTGTTTGTTGTCAACTGCAATTCGAACTTATGTTTGTATAAATTAGAGGAACATGATATAATAAAGGCAACATTAACCAGACCGAGGTGCATCTTATCATGACTAAAATCTCAAAACGGCAACAGGATATACTTGATTTTATTAAAGGAGAAGTTAAGAGCAAGGGATATCCACCATCTGTGCGTGAAATTGGCGAAGCTGTTGGACTAGCTTCCAGTTCAACTGTTCATGGACATTTAGCACGTTTGGAAAGCAAGGGACTTATTAGACGCGATCCTACTAAACCTAGAGCTATCGAAATATTGGAAGTCGATGAAAGTGCACACATCCCAAGGAACCATGTTGTAAATGTTCCTGTGGTAGGTAAAGTTACAGCCGGTCTTCCGATTACGGCAATCGAAAACGTAGAAGAATATTTTCCTCTTCCTGAAAGACTGGCACCTGCGGATGAGCATGTTTTTATGCTGGAAATTATGGGTGAAAGTATGATAGAGGCAGGAATTCTTGATGGAGATTACGTAATTGTCAAACAGCAGCAAACAGCAAATAACGGTGATATTGTTGTTGCAATGACAGAGGAAGATGAAGCAACCTGTAAACGATTCTTTAAAGAAAAAGATTATATTCGCTTACAGCCTGAAAACTCGAGCATGGATCCTATTATTTTAAGAAATGTTTCTATTTTAGGGAAAGTAATTGGGGTTTATCGTCATATTCATTAAAAGCAAACGAGCCAGTGATGGCTCGTTTGCTTTTGTTTTTTTGGATTAATGGATCCGGTCGATGTCTTTAATTGGAAATGTGTGACTACCTGTATCCCTACAGACCATTTAGGTAAAAATACAAAAAGTTTTGAGAACTATTGATTATTCCTTAATCCACTTAGCTGTATTACAAAATGTATGAAGGATACTTTGTCCAGGAGCTCAAACGAAATATTGTCCTTCAAAACTTCTTCAAGGACATTTTCCTCGACCACTCAAGCGGCTCTGTCAAATCCACCTATAAGGACATTTCCCTCGACCACTCAAGCGCCTTTGTCCATCAAATCCAGCTACAAGGACATTTTGCAACGCCCACTCAAACGGTTTTGTCCTTCAATAATGCCACACGGCAAAAAAAGCCCTGCCGCATAGAGCGGCAAGGCTTTTCATTGATTAATACATGCTCATATATTGTTCGCGTTCCCAAGGGTGAACGACTGTACGGAACATATCCCATTCGATTTCTTTTGCTTCTACAAAGTGTTCGAAGATGTGCTCTCCAAGACCTGAAACGATTACTTCGTCAGATTTTAATTGATCTAATGCTTGAGCAAGTGTAGCTGGAAGATCAATAATGCCTTCTTCCAATCTTTCATCTTTGCTCATTACATAGATGTTACGATCAACCGGTGCCGGAGGAGTTAATTGATTTTTAATTCCGTCTAAACCGGCTTTTAAAAGAACAGCCATTGCTAGGTATGGGTTAGCTGCCGGGTCAACACTTCGTACTTCTACACGTGTGCTTAATCCACGAGATGCAGGAATACGGATTAACGGTGAACGGTTTCTTGCAGACCAAGCTACATAGCAAGGTGCTTCATAACCGGGAACCAGACGTTTATAAGAGTTTACAGTTGGGTTTGTTACCGCTGTAAAGCTTGGAGCGTGCTTAAGGATACCGGCAATGAAATGACGAGCTGTATCGCTTAATTCAAGATCGCTAGTTGGCTCATAGAATGCATTTTTGCCATTTTTGAATAAAGAAAGGTTGCAGTGCATTCCGGAACCATTTACACCGAATAATGGTTTTGGCATAAAGGTTGCATGTAATCCATGCTTGCGTGCAATCGTTTTAACAACAAGCTTAAACGTTTGGATTTGATCACAAGCAGTTAGGGCATCAGCATATTTGAAGTCAATTTCGTGTTGTCCAGGAGCTACTTCATGGTGAGAAGCTTCGATTTCAAAGCCCATTTCTTCAAGCTCAAGAACGATATCACGACGGCAGTTTTCACCTAAATCTGTCGGTGCTAAGTCAAAATATCCGCCTTGGTCATTTAATTCTAATGTTGGCTCACCTTTTTGATCTAATTTAAATAAGAAGAATTCAGGCTCAGGTCCTAAGTTAAAGTTTGTAAAACCAAGCTCTTCCATTTCCCTTAATACTCTTCTTAAGTTATTACGGGGATCCCCTTCGAAAGGTTTGCCTTCCGGAGTGTAAATATCACAAATTAAGCGGGCAACTTTTCCTTTTTCAGCTGTCCAAGGGAAAACAACCCATGTAGAAAGGTCAGGATAAAGTAACATATCGGACTCTTCAATTCTAACAAAACCTTCGATAGAAGAACCGTCAAACATCATTTTGTTATCAAGTGCTTTTTCTAATTGGCTGATAGGAATCTCAACATTTTTGATTGTTCCTAAAATGTCAGTGAATTGTAATCGGATAAACTTTACGTTTTCTTCTTTAGCTAAACGTTGAATATCTTCTCTAGTGTACTTTGCCATTTTACTTCCTCCTACTTTTTAGAAAAAATTATTTTTAATGGAAAAATCGTGACATATCACCTTGACGCAATGTCGAACGATTTAATCTTCCAGAATGCATTAATTCATTACGTAATAGTTTTCGTAGCTGATCATCGGTCAACTCTCGTTTCGCTTTTTCCGCTTGCTGCTCAAAAACCTGTGATTGCTGCTCTTTGACCAGGAAAAGCTGTTTTACTCCGGCCATATTGATACCTTGATCAATTAAGTCCTTGATTTCTAACAGACTATCAATATCGTTTAAACTAAATAATCGCCTGTTTCCATCGGTTCTTGCCGGAGAAATCAACTGGTGCTCTTCATAATAGCGTATTTGTCTTGCGGTTAACTCAGTTAGCTGCATGACAGTTCCAATGGGAAACAGCGGCATGGAGCGGCGAATTTCTTTTCCACTCACTCGATTTCTCCTCCTTCTTAATTCATATTGTTATTATATTATTTGTTAGAAAAGTTGTCAATCGTATGTGAGGTTTTCTGACATGGATTTTTTTAGTAAATAGGAACAGCTATTAAAAACTGTCCTTCTAGTATTTTGAGTAATTAAAATTCAATTAACCCTTTTTCTGCCAAACTGTCTATCGCTATACACACAGCCATTTTTACATGTGCATATGTTAAACCGCCTTGTACATAAGCAACATATGGCGGTCGGAGAGGACCATCAGCCGTTAGTTCAATGCTTGCCCCTTGAATGAACGTCCCCGCTGCCATAATCACATCGTCTTCATATCCCGGCATATAGCTTGGATATGGAGTAACATATGAATTGATTGGGGATGCGAATTGAATCGCCTGGCAAAAGGCAATCATTTTATCACGGTCATCGAACTGAACGGATTGAATTAAGTCGGTTCGCTCCGTATTCCACTTAGGGAGTGAATTCATTCCCAGTTTTTCAAGCATGGCAGCCGTAAAAACAGCCCCTTTTAACGCCTGCCCCACCACATGCGGAGCGAGAAAAAAACCCTGATACATTTCTTGAAGACTATACAAAGAAGCACCCGCTTCAGCACCTATACCGGGTGATGTCATCCGATATGAGCAGGCATCTACCCATTGTTTCTTACCTACAATATATCCGCCCGTTTTCGCAATACCTCCGCCCGGATTTTTAATGAGGGATCCTGCCATTAAATCAGCTCCGACATGACAAGGTTCAAACTCCTCGACAAATTCCCCGTAACAGTTATCAACAAATACAACCACATCATTTTTAATTTCTTTCACAAACGAAATCATTTGCTTAATTTCAGTAATCGTGAAGGAAGGCCTGGTTGCATATCCTTTCGACCGCTGGATCCCGATCATTTTTGTATTTGGTTTCATTTTCTGCGAAACAGCATCCCAATCAATTGAGCCTTCATCCGTAAGTGAGACACTATCATACGAAATTCCGAATTCCTTTAATGAACCGACTCCATTCCCCCGGATCCCGACGATTTCTTCCAGAGTGTCATATGGCTTGCCTGTGATATATAGAAGTTCATCTCCCGGCCGAAGTACCCCGAATAGAGAAATGGAGATTGCGTGCGTCCCTGAAATGATTTGAGGGCGGACAAGTCCTGCTTCACCGCCAAATACATCGGCATAAATTAATTCGAGCGTATCCCTGCCGATATCATCATATCCATAGCCCGTGCTTGGAATAAAATGTGAATCACTTACCCTTTTGTTTTGAAAACTTTGCAATACCCTGAATTGATTTGTTTCTACTCTTTCATCGATTTTTTTATGTACTTCAACAATTTGCTTTTCTACTTCATTGACTATTGGCTGAAGTTTTTCCCCATTTTTTAACTGTTGAAACATGATGCGCTCCATTCTAGACGTTAAATTTCACTATTTGTCCTGTTATTTGATGATCTTGAAGAGAGTAACCCCTACATTGATACAGCTGGTTCTCTTCATTAAAGGACAGTTCCCTCAAAACTGTTTCGTTTTTTAATTGCGAAAGCAGCTTTCCTTCAGTAGAAGGAACTCGAACTTGGTAAGGAACCATCATTTCAATGGTAACTTCCTCAATTTTTTTCTTTAAGGCTTGACGGTCCTCTTTGTCAAATGCACTGATGAACACTGTAGGTGTATTAGCGGTAGGAACAAAGTCGGGATGTTTAAGATCTCTTTTATTATAAACCGTTAACTGCGGAATTTCTTTTATATCCAGATCTTCAAGCAGCTTATTAACAGTCTTTTCATGATGGAAATAATCTGGATTGGACATATCCACAACATGAAGAAGCAGATCAGCTTCCTTTACTTCTTCCAGCGTCGAGCGGAAGGCCGCGATAAGAGTCGTCGGAAGGTCCTGTATAAAGCCAACTGTATCGGTAATCAACGCTAAAAAACCACTTGGCAAAATTAATTTTCGAGTCATCGGATCAAGTGTTGCAAACAATTGATTTTCCTCATAAGAATCCGCCTCTGAAAGACGATTAAACAGTGTGGACTTCCCTGCATTTGTGTAGCCTACAATCGCCACTTGGAATGTTTTATTTTTCTTTCTCCGTTCCCTGTAACGGTCCCGGTGCTGAACAATAACAGAAAGCTGGCCCTTAATATCATCTATTCTCCGGCGAATATGACGGCGGTCTGATTCTAACTTTGTTTCCCCCGGTCCCCTTGTCCCAATACCGGCACCAAGTCTCGATAATGCAATCCCTTGGCCGGCAAGCCTCGGCAATAAGTATTGTAGCTGTGCTAGTTCAACCTGCAGTTTCCCTTCCTTTGAACGGGCCCTTTGTGCGAATATATCTAAAATTAATTGCGTTCTATCAATAATCCGAACATTGATTTCAGAAGCAAGATTTCGCTTTTGGCTCGGTGAAAGCTCGTCATTAAAAATCACTAAATCGGCTTCAAGCTCTTCTACGAGCAAATTTAACTCTTCGACCTTTCCCTTACCTATGTATGTCGCCGGATGGAGCCGTTCTCGTTTTTGGACCACAGAAGCCAACACTTCACCCTGGGCGGTTTCCGTTAACGAAACAAGCTCTTCCATTGAATAGTGAAAACGCAAATCGTCATTAGCTGTTGTTTGACAACCGACAAGGATTGCTTTTTCTATTGTTTCCTTTTGTTCCAAAAGGCATCCTTCCTTCCTTTTTTCCTCTTTTTCCATCATATCAAAAAATGGTTCTATACTCTAATTTTGCCGCAATCTTTTACTTATAAAAAAATAAGTTGAAATTTTACACTTCCATGGTAAAATCATATTGTTTGCACAGACAGATTAAAAACCATCTGCATAGTGTTAATACAGATAAATAGAGGATAGATTAAGGGGAAATCAATTACATGACATGGGAAGTTCTTAGTATGATTGGGACAATTGCTTTTGCCGTAAGTGGGGCAATTGTGGCGATGGAAGAGGAATATGATATTTTGGGCGTATATATTTTAGGAATCGTTACAGCCTTTGGCGGTGGAGCGATTCGAAACCTGTTGATCGGCGTCCCCGTTTCAGCCCTTTGGGATCAGGGTTTATTTTTTCAAATTGCGTTGTTATCGATTACGGCTGTATTTTTATTTCCAAAAAATCTTTTAAAGCATTGGCAAAAATGGGGCAATCTTTTCGATGCCATCGGACTTTCTGCATTTGCGATTCAGGGAGCTATTTACGCCTCGAAAATGGATCATCCGTTAAGTGCTGTCATCGTTGCAGCAGTTTTGACAGGGATCGGCGGCGGAATTATTCGTGATTTATTAGCAGGTAGAAAACCAATTGTATTACGTTCTGAAATTTACGCTGTTTGGGCAATTCTTGCCGGCATGATTATCGGCCTTAAAATCACTTCTAATTCTTGGGAATTATATACTTTGTTTGGGATTGTAACAATCTTACGCGTACTATCATACACCTTTAATTGGAAATTGCCTATACGACGTTTGGAAGAGAATTAAAAGAATCGACGGATCCATAGCATCCGTCGATTTTTATTTTCTGTTATGCATCTTCCTCAAACACCAAATCATTGCTTCTGATCGTCATTAATTCATGCCTGTCATAGCTATTTAGCATAAGTAACCGCATCGCCTGTGAACGGATTGATTTTTCAATAATATTCCGAACGTACCGACCGTTTGAAAAGCTCGTAGGACTTAACACCGCTTTGACCCAAATCAAATGCTCCCTTAACTTCTTTTCCGCCTCATGGCTGAAAGAGTACTCTCTCTCAACCAACATCCTTCCTGCGATTTCCATTAATTGATCAAGGTTGTAATCAGGAAAATCAATCACTAACGGGAATCTGGAGTGCAGTCCCGGATTCAATGTTAGAAAGAAGTCCATTTCTCGGGAATACCCCGCAAGTATAAGGATAAACTCGTGCTGCTTATCCTCCATATGCTTCACAAGTGTATCTATCGCTTCTTTGCCAAAATCCTTTTCCCCGCCGCGTCCTAATGAGTAAGCTTCATCAATAAACAGAATTCCACCCTGTGCTTTTTTAATTAAGTCCCTTGTTTTTTGGGCCGTATGACCAATGTATTCACCTACGAGGTCTGCTCGTTCCGCTTCAATTAAATGGCCCTTGGTCAATACACTCATTTTTTGAAAAAGCTTTCCGATTAATCGTGCCACGGTTGTTTTCCCGGTTCCAGGATTTCCTTTAAACATCATATGAAGGGCTTGTTTCCTTGCTTTTAGTCCAGCTTCTTCACGTTTTTTATTAACATAAATCCATGCATAAATTTCTTTTATCATTCGTTTCATTTCATCCATGCCCACCAGCGCCCCGAGATCCGCTTCAATTTCCTTTAGCGCCGAATGCTCCGGGGGAATATCCTTTGGAACAACTTGGAACTCAGGCAACTCTTTTGCTAATGTTTTTCTTTTTTGCGAGTTGAGGACGATGCTTATTTGGCCATTACTTTTCATTCGGATTGGTTGATCCAAAGCTTTCACCTCTCATTTCTGCAAACAGGTTCCGTTAAGTAGCTATTTATGTTTCAATTACCTGGATTATTTCCACTTTCCCTATAAACGAATACTTCTTTCTCCGACAAAAATTGACATATCATCTATGATTTATTTGTTATTGCGACTCCAACCGACATATTAAGCGGGCAAACCACAAAATATATGTGATTATGTCAAATTGCGCGCTTTCCCGAGAAATATTCCTTCATTCTATTTGTATTCAAGAGGTGGGCAAATCATTAAAAAGAATTTTTTTATATTAAAAAAAGCCCATTGAGTAATGGGCTCTGATTTATAAAAATGTCTTATTGACCATCCAAGTCAAGCTGAACATTTCTTTGCGGCGCAAACGTTGAAATCGCATGCTTATAAACCAGCTGTTGCTTTCCTTCTGATTCAAATAGCACGGTAAAATTATCAAAGCCTTTAATCTGGCCTCTTAATTGGAATCCGTTAAGTAAAAATACGGTTACGTGCGTGTTGTCTTTCCGACATTGGTTTAAAAATTGGTCCTGAATATTGATTGTGGTTTTCATTTGTATATCCTCCTCTTTTATCTCTACTAATATGTATTCGATTTTACTTGTAGCTTTCCTTCAACATAATGTGAAATTTCGGTGATTTTTTTTTCGAAATTCCAAGCATCTGTCATATCAAACCATTCTACATCCATTTTGTTACGAAACCAAGTTAATTGCCTTTTGGCATATCGTCTTGAATTTTGTTTTAAATTTTCGACAGCCTCATTCATTGTAACCTTACCGTCAAGAAATTCATAAATTTCCTTGTAACCGATCGCCTGGATAGATTGGCAATCACGTAAGCCCTGCAGATATAATTCTTTTACTTCCTCTACAAGCCCTTCTTCCAGCATCAAATCGACGCGGTAATTAATTCGTTCATAAAGCTTTTCCCTATCCATCGTCAAACCTACGAGAGCAGTTTGGTACAGGAGATCAGGCTGCTGTACTTTTTGATATTCACTCATGGTTTTACCTGAACAATGATAAATTTCAAGTGCACGAATGACCCTTCTTACATTGTTTGGATGGACTTGTAAGGCACTTTCGGGATCAATTTCCTTTAACTCCTGATATAAGGCATCATTCCCGATTTCCTTTACTTTTGCTTCGAGCAAGGAACGAAAAGCTTCATCTGCAGGAGCATCCGAAAATTGATAATCAAAAATAACGGACTGGATGTAAAGACCTGTTCCACCTGCAATGATCGGCAGCTTTCCTTTCCCGGAAATCTCGCTTATTTTGGTTCTTACAAGATGCTGGAATTCTGCTACGGAGAAACTTTCGTCTGGTTCTTTAATATCTATCAAATGGTGCGGGATGCCTTCCATCTCACTTTCTTTTATTTTTGCAGTCCCAATATCCATTTTACGATAGATCTGCATGGAATCCCCGCTGATAATTTCACCATTATATCGCTTTGCTAAATCGATACTTAACTTTGTTTTCCCAACTGCTGTCGGTCCAATGATAACTAATACTTTTTGTTTTGAATCCAATATTTTCACACTGCCTTATTCCATTTTCAACGAAAGCGAATTCCCTTTTTCCGCTCCCGCACCTTCATCCTAACACAAATTTAAAAAGCAGTAGAACATCAAACAAGTATATACAAAAAATTTCTTTTCTATGCATTTTAGGATGATGTATTTTCAATATCCATTTCAAACCCAAATTAGATAAATTTTTCTTCCAACTTTACAAAACGATAACGTTTCATTACAAACTAGAAAAATTTTTCCGACATCATTACAATACGATAACGTTTCATTTACAAACACCCACCTACCCCCCTATTCATGTTAGGCTTAACCGTAGCTTATCTTGTAGAAAAATAGGGGAAATAGGTGAAAAATATGTTATCTACTTTTGATATCGGAATTGATTTAGGTACTGCAAATATATTAGTTTACAGTAAAAATAAAGGGATTGCTCTGAATGAACCTTCCGTTGTCGCAATCGATACTGAAACCAAAAATGTTGTAGCGGTTGGGATTGAGGCAAAAGAAATGATAGGGAAAACACCGGAAAAAATAGTGGCTATCCGCCCATTAAAGGACGGAGTAATCGCTGATTATGACGTTACAACCGAAATGCTGAAGCATATTATGCGCAAAGCATCTAAGAAAATGGGCTTTGCGATTCGCAAACCTAATGTTGTCGTTTGTACACCATCCGGCTCAACAAGTGTCGAACGTAGAGCCATTCAAGATGCTGTTCGAAATGCCGGTGCGAAAAAAATTCATTTAATCGAGGAGCCTGTAGCTGCAGCCATCGGTGCAGGTCTCCCCGTAGATGAACCGGTCGCGAATGTAGTCGTGGACATCGGCGGCGGTACAACGGAAGTTGCGATCATTTCCTTCGGCGGCGTTGTCGCCTGCCATTCAATTCGAATTGGCGGTGACCGTCTTGATGAAGAAATCATCCAGCATGTTCGAAAAGAGTACAATGTGTTGATCGGTGAGAGAACGGCCGAAAAAATCAAAATCGAAATCGGTTATGCTCTGATAGATCATGAGGAATTGTTTATGGATGTCCGCGGTCGTGACCTAGTGACGGGATTACCAAAAACTATTAACCTTTCATCCTATGAAGTAAGGAATGCAGTGAAAGAATCATTATTGCATATTTTAGAAGCTATAAGGGCCACACTTGAGGACTGTCCGGCAGAACTCAGCGGTGATATCGTTGACCGCGGTGTCATTCTTACTGGTGGCGGTGCATTAATGAATGGAATGGAGCAATGGCTTAGTCAGGAAATCTTTGTTCCCGTTCAGCTTGCACCAAATCCACTCGAATCAGTAGCGATTGGAACAGGAAGAGCGCTTCAATACATTAGCAAACTAATGACAGCTACGAAATAAGGAAAATAGTAAAAGAACGGCCGCCTGTCAAGTTATTTTTAACTTAGGAGCGGCCGTTTTCGTTTTCGTAAACATTGTAGTTTTTACAAAACAAAATTATTTTAAGGTCGAGATGTTGGATTAATTGAGGTATAGCCTGCTATTACTGGCGGATATGCCGATTTCATTTGTGAAAGGCTACTTTTATTTGCGGAAAAACCAATTTCATTTGCGAAAATGCTACTTTTATTTACGGATATCAGGTTTCTATTTCAAAAAGCCACAATCTTTAAGAAAAGAGCCATTTAGAACAAAAAAGACAGCCAAAGGCTGCCTTTTTACCGTTCATTATTCACCTGCAACGTATGGTAATAATGCCATCGTACGTGCACGTTTAATCGCAACTGATAGTTTACGTTGGTACTTTGCGTGTGTACCTGTTACACGACGTGGTAAAATTTTACCGCGTTCAGAGATAAACTTTTTTAGTAAATCTACATCTTTATAATCGATGTTTGTGATACCATGTGCTGTGAAGTAGCACACTTTACGGCGTTTTGCGCGTCTGCCGCCGCCTCTGCGTTCTCCCATTGCCATGATTATTTCCCTCCTTTAAATGTTTTTGTATGGTCAGATCGTCAATTATTCTGCTTCTTTAACAACAATATGGCGAATAATGTCTTCGCTGATTTTAGCTAGACGGGAGAATTCTTCTACCGCTGCAGCAGGAGCATTTGTTTTTACGATTTGGTAGTAACCATCGCGGAAATCATTGATTTCATATGCAAGACGGCGTTTACCCCAATCTTTTACTTCTGCATTCTCAGCACCATTATCGCTTAGAATCGTAGTGAAACGCTCAACAAGAGCTTTTTTCGCTTCATCTTCAATATTTGGGCGGATGATGTACATAATTTCGTACTTTTTCATCACAGTCACCTCCTTTTGGTCTATGCGGCCTGTAAATAGGCAAGGAGCAATTTATATTACTCACAAGTTAAAACTATACCAGATTAATTCAAGAAAGGCAAGTCTAAATCAAAATAAAAAGAACTATCGCTAGTTCTCCTTACAGTTTTACTATTTTGGAGGGATTGTTAATTTTATAAGCTACTGCTACATCAATAACAAATTCTTCGGGAACATCCTTTCCTTTTGCCAGCTTCTTTGCTGCCACTTTCCCATCAAATTCCAACAAATCACCTGCTGCCAATTCAAACTTTTTTAGTGTTTTGCTGTGGCTGCACCAGGCATACTTAAGCTCTAATGGCGACTCTTTAACGATCACCACATCCTCAAGGACTACCACTTCATCATTTTCCTCATTAAATGGATTATAGGTCATAGCAAATTGTTTTACCTTGCCTGTAAAATGCACTTTTTCTTCCGGAAGCTCCACTTTAGCAGGTCTCTCTTTCTTAGGTTTTGGCTCCTTTACTTTCTTCGGATTCGCTACCATTGCCTCTTCGGGTTCTTTTTTATGAACTTCCAAAATCGGTTCGGATTTTTCCGATCCTTTGTCCTCTTCTCCCCAGATGCTTTCTTTCCCAAAACTCGCTTGCTGCATTTCTTTTAAGTAGGCAGGATGAATACAACTAAGATTTCCATCTTGAAATTCAATGACGAGTGTATTGAATTCTGTTTTCAAACCAAAAGTTTCGTAACCCTTAATCGTGACAAGACGTTGAATCGTCTTGTCCTTATACCAAAACTCCTTTTTCACTTCTTTTGTTGCAGATAATCCCCATTCCTTCATTTTTTCACGATAATGTTCCTCGTCGCGAAAAATTTCAAACTCCCCTTTGGGTGGTATATACTGAATTTCTTCAGTTTGTTGCTGTTGGCTTAGCATTTTTTTCACATCCTAATTTGATTCAAGCTATTGATATGATTATAACATTTTAACAATAATTTTTTGTCAAAAGAAAAAGCGATACCTTTTTAAGTATCGCTAATCTGACTCTTTTTACTCACTTTGTCGTTTTCTTAATCGGTTGAAGTAAAGAAAAATCGGTAATGGGATGACGATAAATCCAAGACTTTTAATAATTTGATTTTTGGCACTTTCTTTCATCCGATTTTTTTCATCTTTTACAGTCTGATCATAATTAGCTCGTATTTCTGTTTCACTGATATTTTTATTTTCCGTTTTTCCTTGGTCATACATTTGTTTATAATCTTGATAATTTTGATAATAGCTAGGCGGGCTAATTAAATCTGCCGCTGCCATAAATATCGAAATCCCTCCGCCAATCACCATCATAAGGGTTGCAAACAAGACTAAATAGGTATAAAGATGACGTATCACAGCTTCTTCCCCCTTTTCTTTGTTTTTCACCGCATAAACAATTACAAAAATAATAATGACAACAGGTAGAAATGTACTTAACAGGGCAAAAGCGACCAAAAGTTCACCCCCTTTTTCCCACATTCTCTTTTTATATTAATATTTCAATTTCGTCTATTCATGCCAATAGCAGGGAAAAAACCCCTTTCATCTCCATTTTATCAAAAATACATTTAATTACCTTGGTCAATTTTGAAAAAATTTTAAATCATTAGACAGTTTGTCCGATCTCCTCTTTTAATTCTTAATAGACTGCTATCAGTAGTTTTTCAAATCCAAGGAGGGCTTAAAATGTTAATTAGCAGCAATAATGATGATTGTTTAGATTGTAGCGGTAATGTGAGCAGTACCAGTAGATGTAATGGATGTGCTTGTGACCAGCTGAGAAGTTTACAAACAAATACAGAAGTGGTTGTATTTTTAGCGAGCGGTGTAATTCTAGAGGATGTTGTTTTTGTTACCTTCGACCCAAATAGTTGGTTCATCATTCTTTAATGAGCCTACGACAGAGCCGAATAGAATCATTGTCGTGGATTGTAATTTTATCCAAGCAATCCGTTTCGAAGCTGATTGAATAAATTGAGGGTTTTTCGGTTACTCAAAAAACCCTCTTTTTTTATTAAAAAACATTTCTACATTACTCGTTTAAACATCTTCTCCATATCGTAGGAAGAGTAGTGCACAATAATTGGTCGCCCATGCGGACAGGTAAACGGGTCAGAAGCTTTACGCAAATCATCCAGCAGTGCTTGAATTTCATCATTACGTAAATGACGATTCGCTTTAATCGATGCCTTGCAACTCATCATGATCGCTGCTTCTTCACGAAGTTTTTTTATATCCACCTTTTTCATCGATAGGATCTGTTCGATCATGTCCTCAATGATTTCCTTTTCTTCCCCTTTTGGAAACCATTGCGGATGTGATCGAACAATAAAGCTATTTAGCCCGAATTCCTCAAGGAAAACCCCGACCCTTTCAAGCTCGCTTTGATGTTCAGTTATTTTAACATAATCATCTGTTGAATACTCAAAGGTTAACGGCACAAGCATTTCTTGTAGTTCAGACTGAACTTGGCCCACTTTTTCACGGAAATACTCATACTTGAGTCTTTCCTGTGCTGCATGCTGATCGATAATATACAAGCCATTTTCATTTTGGGCAAATATATAGGTTCCATGCATTTGGCCGATTGGGTATAGTCTCGGCACTCTACTTTCAGTTGGTGAGTGATGTTCGTTAGCTTCCCATTTACCGGAATCGTCCAATGAATTAACAAATAAGTCATTTGAGCCTTCATCCTTTTCGTCGATAAAATCATCATTCGATTCATCGGATTGACCGGAAGGTTCGAAATGCTCTCCATCATTATTAATCTTCATTTCCCTATGGCTCATAAAAGGTTCAGCCCATGGATGGCTTTCCTTAATCGCCTGGAAACCGGAACGTTCCATTTTTATCTCCTTTGATTCATTTGCAGCCGGTGTTCCTTCATCAAGTATGAGCGTTGTTTGTTCCGACTTTGGAGTTTCTTTCTTTACAGCAGTGTAGGCGGTCGGGATTAGGATCTTTGATTTAAAAACATTTTTTATGATATTTGTAACAAGTTCATTTAGTTCTGCTTCTTTACTTATGCGGACTTCCATTTTTGATGGATGAACATTCACATCCACAAGCAGCGGGTCCATCTCAATATTAAGAAGAACAATTGGGAATCTTCCTATTGGCAGCAACGTATGGTACCCTTCCTGGATCGCTTTGGCCAATGGATAGTTTTTAATAAATCTTCCATTAATCATGGTTGAAATATAATTTCTCGATGCTCTTGTGACCTCAGGCATGGATGCATAGCCACTAATACGATAATCGAGCGAAACTCCTGAAATAGGGACAAGTTGCTTGGCAATTCCCATACCATAAATTGCCGCAAGTACCTGACGAACATCGCCGTTTCCGTTCGTTTGCAGCAGCTTCCGTTCGTTATGTATCAAGCGAAAGGCAACCTCAGGATGGGAAAGAGCCAGGCGATTGACAACATCCGTAATATTCCCTAATTCTGTGTGAATCGTCTTCATATATTTCAACCGCGCAGGTGTGTTAAAAAATAAATCGGTAATCGTGATGTCCGTTCCTCGTCTGCTCGAAGCTTTTTCAAACGCTTCGACTTTTCCGCCTTCAATAATCACTCGATTTCCAGTACCTTCACCGGTAGAGGTCTTCATCTCCAACCTGGAAACAGAAGCGATACTCGGCAGGGCTTCTCCACGGAAGCCAAGCGTCCGAATACGGAACAAATCATTTTCATCTTTTATTTTACTCGTTGCATGACGCTGAAAGGCAATGAGGACATCCTCTTCGTCGATTCCGTTCCCATTATCGGTAATGCGAATTTTCGCAAGCCCCGCTTCTTCTACTTCAATCTCGATTACGGTACTGCCGGCATCAATCGCATTTTCAACAAGCTCTTTCACTACAGAGGCGGGTCGTTCGACTACCTCACCCGCTGCTATCTTGTTAGACAAAGCATCATCTAATTGGATAATCTTGCCCATCCCAGGTCACCTCCTAAGCTTCTAGCCCTTTAACTTTTTGTGCAGCTCGTACAGTAAATTAATAGCCTGAAGCGGTGTTACGTCTAATAAATCAAGTTCTTTAATTTTCTCTAAAACGCGCTTTTCTTTAGAAGAGTGTTCATGCCTTTTCGGCTCTTTTGGTTCATCAAAAAATGATAGCTGTGCAGGTTGCTCCGAAAATGGTTCTTCCAGTATTATTTTCTCTTTTGCAGGAATAGTTTTACCCACAGGTTTTTCTTGGAGTTTCTGCTCCTTGGTCATAGGCTCAGTCTGAGCATCTTTCTGTTCTAATGCTGTTAAAATTTCATTTGCGCGTCGAATTAATTCCTGTGGCAGCTCCGCAAGTTGTGCTACGTGAATCCCATAGCTCTTGTCAGCTGGTCCTTCTTTAATTTTATGAAGAAAAACAACGTTCCCATTATGTTCAATGGCACTTACGTGGATATTCTTTAGCTTTGAAAGCTCTTCATCCAAAACTGTCAGCTCATGATAATGGGTTGAAAAAAGCGTTTTTGCTCCTATACGACTATGAATGTATTCAATAATTGCTTGGGCGAGAGCCATCCCATCATATGTTGATGTACCACGGCCAATTTCATCAAACAAAATTAAACTGTTTTGCGTTGCATTGGTGATCGCGTTCTTCGCTTCCAACATTTCAACCATAAAAGTACTTTGCCCGGAAATCAAATCATCTGCAGCACCAATTCGCGTGAATACCTGGTCAAAGATAGGCAGAACTGCTTCAGCCGCCGAAACATAACAGCCGATTTGCGCTAAGATCGCAGTCAAGGCGATTTGGCGCATGTACGTACTTTTACCCGACATGTTTGGTCCCGTGATTAAAAGTACTTCACGATCGTTATCCATAAAGCAGTCATTTGGAACATATTCCTGGGAATTCAACACTTTTTCCACGACGGGATGTCTACCGTCCTTTATGACAACCCGACGTTCCGTAGAAAATTGCGGTTTCACATAGCGGCGCTCTTCACTCACTTGTGCAAAGCATTGGAGAACATCAAGTTCACTAACGGTTTTAGCTAATGCTTGCAAGCGCGGGATATGTTCTTTTACGGTCTCACGAATTTCGGTAAATAGCTCATACTCAAGCTCGCCGCATTTTTCTTCCGCTTGTAAAATTAACGCTTCTTTTTCTTTTAGATCCGGAGTAATAAAGCGCTCGGCATTGGTTAAAGTTTGTTTACGCTCGTACCGCCCTTCTTCTAAAAGGTGTAAGTTAGCTCTTGTTACCTCAATATAATAGCCAAAGACGCGGTTATAACCAACCTTTAACGATTTAATACCTGTTTTTTCCCGCTCCTCACGCTCCAGCTGAGCAATCCAAGTTTTCCCGTTTCGACTGGCATCCCGATATTGATCTAATTGTAAGTTGTATCCATCCCGGATCATATTTCCTTCTTTTAATGATAGAGGCGGATTCTCTACAATAGCTTGTTCCAACAAATCAGTGACCACTTCACACGGATCAAGGAGGTCAGCAATTTTATTCACATCTTCTATTTGCATGCCGAGAAGCGTTTGTTTTAAAAATGGAATCTGCATTAAAGAGCGCTTCAATTGCACCAAATCACGGGCATTTACATTGCCAAAGGCAACCCTTCCGGCTAATCGCTCTAAATCGTACACTTCCTTTAATTTTTCACGAAGTTCCTGTCGTTCAAAATAATGATTCAATAGGACTTCTACCAAGTTGTGACGATGTTCAATTTCCTCCTGCTTGATCAAAGGACGGTCAATCCAGTGTTTGAGCATCCGACCTCCCATGGAAGTCATCGTCTCATCCAACAGCCATAATAGCGAACCTTTCTTTCCCTTCGAACGAATAGTTTCGGTTAACTCAAGATTTCGTTTTGAATAGTAATCAATTTTCATATATTCATGAATTTGATAGGTGGTAACAGGCTGAAGATGGTCAAGACTTCTTTTTTGCGAACGGTACAAATAGTGAAATAGTCTCGCAGCGGTTTGCTTCAATTTATCCTGGTTTAAGTCTTCAAGCAAATGGGAAAAATTCATTTCTATTGAACTATTATCTTCAATCGAAATGGCGAGAATATCACGTTCACGCATTTTCTTTTGCAATTCCCCATCGAAGCTGCTTGCGATTACCACTTCCTTAGCACTCAATACCGCCAATTCATTTAAGACTTCTTCAAAATTATTTGAAAGCAAAGTCACACGGCTTTCACCTGTTGAGATGTCGTTATATGCAAAACCGTATGTTTGGTCATTAAAGGATGTAACAGAAGCAATATAGTTGTTTTCTTTATCGGAAAGTCCTTTGCCCTCCATCACAGTCCCTGGAGTAATCAACTGGACAACTTCCCGTCTAACGACGCCTTTTGCCTGTTTCGGGTCCTCGGTTTGCTCACAAATAGCTACCTTGTACCCTTTTGAAATTAGCTGCTCGATATAGTTAGGAGCCGAATGGTACGGAACTCCGCACATTGGAATCCGATCTTCAGAACCACCTTCACGGCTAGTTAGTGTTATCTCTAATTCTTGCGATGCCTTAATGGCATCCTCGAAAAACATTTCGTAAAAATCGCCTAAGCGAAAAAATAAAAAGGCATCTTGATAGTCTGCCTTGACTTGTAGGTATTGTTGTATCATCGGCGTATAAGCAGCCATAATGACCTCCGCATTTTCATCAATTCTAGTATCTTCGACAAATTATTATAACATAAATGGGCGGTTCATTATTAGGAAGTTAAAAACCATCTTTTTATGATTGACATATATAAAAAGGTAAAAATTAACTATTGATTATTAAAGAAATTTAAATTTTTTAAAAATTATTGACATGAGAGTGTATATGAATATAATAGATTCATAGTGATGTAAGCAAAGCTAACATGAAAAAGGGAGGAATATTCACATATGGTATTCGTATTAGATACTGAAAACAAGTTAAGCGAGATTAAACAAATCATTGAGGAGAAAAACGTTGAGCTTCTACATATGCAATTTGTAGATCTTGAAGGAACGTTAAAGAACGTTACAATCACAGCTGCACAACTTGAAGATGCAGTTGAAGGAAAAATTATGTTTGATGGGTCTTCTATCGTTGGATTCTCTCCGATTAACAAATCTGACCTTTACCTTCAACCGGACCTTAACACTTTCGCTGTTTTACCTTGGTCTGTTGAAGAAGGATTTTCCGAAGCCCGTTTCCTTTGCAGTGTAACAAATCCGGATGGGACTCTATTCGAGGGTGATACTCGTAACGTCTTAAAAAAGACTGTTGAAAAAGCAGCTGACCTAGGATATAGCATCTCAGTCGGACCTGAATTGGAATTTTTCCTGTTCAAAACCGATGAAGATGGCAGACCAACTGTAAAAACCCACGATGTGGGCGGCTATTTTGAGCCATCACCTCATGACATCGGTGAACGCGTTCGTTTGGAAATTTACCGTGCTTTGAAAGCAATGGGCTTTACAATCGAAGCTTCACACCACGAAGTAGCCGAAGGGCAACATGAAATTAACTTTAAGTACGCGGATGCTTTAACAGCTGCTGACAACGCAACAACGTATAAGTGGGTTGTTAAAACTGTGGCTAAACAATTCGGATTGCACGCTTCCTTCATGCCAAAACCTGTGTTTGGTATTAATGGTTCCGGCATGCATGTAAATATGTCATTTTTCAAAGATGGCCAAAATGTTTTCTTTGACGAAAATGATGATCTTCAATTGTCTGAAACAGCTTATCAATTTATCGGCGGTTTACTAGAGAACGTAAAGAACTTTGCTGCAATTACAAATCCGCTTGTTAATTCATATAAGCGTCTTGTTCCGGGTTATGAAGCTCCTTGCTATATCGCCTGGTCTGCTTCAAATCGTTCTGCCTTAATCCGGATTCCTGCAAAAAGAGGAATGGCTACACGTGTTGAACTTCGTTGTCCGGATCCATCTGCTAACCCATATTTGACTTTTGCTGTGATTGCAGCAGCAGGTCTTGATGGTGTGAACAGAAAATTGACTCCGGTTAACTCTGTAAATGAAGATATCTTCCATATGTCCGGCGAAGAGCGTGAAGATCGCGGAATCGAAAGCTTACCTGGAAGTCTTGAGTCTGCTGTAGATGCTTTGGAGGCCGGTGATATCGGTCGTGAAGTACTTGGTGAGCATGTGTATAACGAATATGTTGCTCTAAAAAGATCTGAATGGGATAGTTATCGTACAGCAGTTCACACTTGGGAGCTTCAAAACTACCAAGCTAAGTTTTAATAATAATAAAAAAGGAGCCCCGATAACGATCGGCGTGGCTCCTTTTTTTCTCTCCGAAAACTATGATTTTTGAAGCTCATTTACGGTTACAAATCGATAGCCTTCTTTTGTTAAACTCTTTAGTATTTCTTCTATTGTTTTGAGTTCGTTTCCGGTTTTATCATACATGGTATGAATTAAAATGATCGAACCCGGTTTCACACTTCTCCTTACGTAATTTACTTTGTCAGAAACCGAGGTATAGTAAGTGTCCTGTCAAGACTCCATGTAATGGTATCTCTGTTATGTTTCAATAAATAAAATGGCAGACCGACTAGCTTTTCACCATTAGGCCGCCCAAAATCGATTTCTCCCTTATAGCCTGTTTGACGAATTAATTGATCGGTTTTTTCAATTTCTTCTTTGATGAAGGATTGACTTTTGAAAACCATCTGTTGATGGGAATAGGTTATTGTATCCTAATTCATCCATACTTTTGGGATAAATATATAATTCAATAACAACTTATTTATTGACCTTTTTCGATTAACTTATTATAATTAAAAACGTTCCTTATTTAAATGTCCCAGTAGCTCAGCAGGATAGAGCAACAGTTTCCTAAACTGTAGGTCGGAGGTTCGAATCCTCTCTGGGACGTACTTTAAAAAAAACGCTATGTTATCATATTGTTTACCGTTCAATCATACGGGACAATTACGTGACATAGCGCTTTTTTTCCTTGTCTGTAGTACGTGGTTTTTATGGCTGTGGGACAGATTTCGATAGCTGTAGGACACTTCGGCTATATCTGAGGAGGCGTTAAAAACCGGATGAAAAGAAGAATTATCGGTGAAAGAGGTCTTAAAGTATCGCCACAGGACCGACAGATTAGTATTGTCCTATAAACTATTGACGAAGCACAAGTGCGTTTTTTTATATGCCTTATCTCACAATATACTGAAAACTATTTATAGTAATGCTATTAAAGAGTTTACTCATTATTGAAATTTTTGTTAGTTTTATTAAGAAAATTATTTTTATGGACAAAACAATCAGGTGCATTTTGTTCAACAGCGGATGGAGCTGGAAAAACAATACATCTAATCATTGGGCAAATTAGGCGGACAAGCCATATTATATCTGTTAATCTGCAATTTTTACTGGCTACTAAAAAAGTAAACTCATGTCCTAATTGGTCATGAGTCAGCTTACTTTTTTATCATTCTTCTTATCACCCTTCTTGATTTTCTGAGCTAATTCGATCAGACCTTTTGCTGCCTTTTCTGCATTAAAAGTTCCAGTTTCTTTGTATTCAAAATTCATGGTGGCAACACCTCAAGATATTGTATTCAGACTGATTTGATTTCTTATCTTGTCTGTGTTGTCCTTGTATCTATAAAATTTTATTTGTAAAGCAAGGATGATAAAATTATGCGAAAATGGGTTAATTGTCAACAGCCCCTGTAGGGCTTTTTTGTGTTTGAGACTATTCCTTAGTAAGATGTATGTGCATGGTAAGGTTATGGATTGGGTTTTGGCTAAGCTCTAACTTATGTATCTGTTCATGTAAATAATCAATGGGTTAAGCCTTATTTTTGAGGAAGTTTTTGAACCAATTAAGAATTTTTATTTTAAATCAAAACTTGTCCATTCACTTTTATTTTTGAGTGCATATATTGTTACTACCACCGAGCCAGCAACATAGATAGTTATACCTCCACGAGACGTTTGCAAGCATTGCAGACGTTTCTTCGCTTTTTTTTAGGCATATCGTTGATTTTGTCCTAGATTATATGTTGTCCAATCGAACCTTCCTTTGAAAAATTTATATATATATATAAGCAAGTGATGGGAGGTGTTATATATGGATGGAACAATGGGAAGTTCTTTTGCGTTAATCGTTGTATTGTTCATTCTTCTTATTATCATCGGAGCATCTTTCTTGAGATACTAATTGTGGGGAAAAGGACAGATTAAACCAATCTGTCCTTTTTTATTTTTTTCCAGCTCGATTGCCTTAGCTATCAATCGAATATTAATATTTGTTTTACAACATCATTATTACAAATGTCCTTTGTTAGGCTCTCACAGTTTTGATTTTATCATTTCTTTTAAACTCCCACGTTGGCTCAATAACAAAAAAGGGATCGCTGCCGCAACTCCATCTTAAACATAAGCACCCGTTGCATAACATCTTATGTATCGTTTTAGATACAAATTAAATATTAATTTATAAAATTCTTCCCTTTTGAAGGGTTTCTTCTTTGAGAATTAAAACAAGCAATATCAGATTAATCAACCACAAGTTTTCCTGAATGAAGGAACAATTCTTTAATACTTCAACGTGAAATAGGCACTTAAATTAGTAACAATGACCTAACAGGAATCATAATTTGTTGAAGAGAGTACACGTAGAATAAGATGGTTTCAATTACACAAAAATGACAAATTACCCTCGTTCAACTCTCTATTTAGGTGTAGGACTAACATGATTATTAAATACAAAGGGGAGGAAAAAATGCAGAATCTTCAAAACCAACTACAAATGTTAGGAATGGATAATTTCCAAGCTGGTAATTTAATTCCAATTGATCCAAACCTCAATGATCCGCGTCAATTTGGCGGTATGCGTTGTGGTGGCGGTATGCGTTGTGGTGGTTTTCGTTGTGGCGGTTTTCGTTGTGGCGGTTTTCGTTGTGGCGGTTTTCGTTGTGGCGGCTTTAGTTGTTTTAGTTGCTTTAGTTGTTTTAGCTGTTCAAGTTGTTTTAGCTGTTCTAACTGTTTTAATGATTTTAACAGTTCTAACTGTTTTGGAGGTTGATAGTTCTCAAAAGGAAAAAATGGTTAGGAAAGTGCCCCTGCGTGTTCTGCATCATGGGCACTACTTTATTGGATTATCATATTCGACAAATAAAAGTACATAAAATGATAGTACACAATTAGAAACGATTATCTGTCTCGAATCATCGATTTATATTTTAATACGAAATTAAAAAAGATCGCCATTTTGACGACCGAACTTTCTTAAACTAATGCACCCAGATAGTTTAAGTGCACTATTTCACAATCTTTATTCAGGAATAAAAAAGCGGACTTTGCTGTTAAAAAAATCACACCTAGTTATCAAACAAAGTTATGAGTACAATTTCTCCCATTCACTCAAATACATTTTTTCTGACTGGTCAATTTCTTTTGGTAATCTTGTAATAAACTCCAAATGGTTCCCATCTGGATCGTCAAAGTAAATCATTGCGTGAGCTTGATTAGGGACAACCACGGGTTCATCTGTTCCTATATGAAATTCATCTCTTACTTCAATCCCTCGTTCCTTTAACCAAATTTTGGATTTCTTAATAGCGTCTAAGTCAACATAAAACGCAATATGTCTCATATGAAACGTGATAAGCCATTTTTGATTCTGATCCTTCCCATAAACCAATCCAACTTTTTCCTTCTTCAATCCAAAAAAAAGCAACTTTCTCATATCTTTAATATAGTTTTAAACCTAATTTTTCATAAAACTCGATTGAACGTTCTAAATCACTAACTGGTAAGTGTGCTTCATAGAGACCTTTTATCACTGACCTTGCCCCCATTATTTAAATATCACTCAATTATTTTAATTTTTATAAAATTCTTCTACATAACTGCCTCTTAGTTTAACTAACAATAATGAAAAAGGCTGTCGAAACAGTCCATTTGTAGTAAAACAAAACACCTTTGAAGAATATATTAAACTAAATTATTTGACGGCTTTAGTTGCGATATAACAAGGCATATATTGAGTTAATTTTCCTTTATGATGATTGTCTTCATAAAGGTCTTTTAGTTGGAATCCAGCTTTAATTTGTCCACCAATCTGGGTTTCTAATGAATGGCTAAATTGTACACCACCATTTTTAATTAGTTCTTCAGTGTTATTGTTATTACTTTCAAGTCCATTATAAGGCAATTTATTTACCACCTTAAGTTCTTCTTCTCCCTCGCCAAACATATAGATAACAGGGTTGGTGAATCCTGAAAGAAGTACACCACCTTTTTTCAAAATTCTATAACACTCTTTCCAAACATGTACCACGTCTTGTACATAGCAATTAGACACAGGATGAAAAACCATATCGAATGTATTATCTTCAAATGGTAAAGGCTTACTCATATCACCTTTAATGATTTCAATCGAATACCCTTCTCTCTCAGCAACCATTTTCTCCAATTCAAGTTGCTTTGCCGAATAATCAAAAACTGTAACATTGGCATTTTGTGCTACAAAAACAGGGCATTGTTGTCCACCTCCGCTAGCAAGTCCCAAAACTTTTGCACCGTCCAACGGAATAAACCAATCTATAGGAACAGGCTTACAAGGTGTTAGGTATATATCAAAAATACCTTGAGTGGCTTTAATAAAATCATCGTGATTTATTGCCAATGACCACTCTCCACCTGATGAAGCCCAGTGATTCCACATTTCAGAGTTTATTTCTGTATAACTTATATTCTTTTTCATTTCGAACCTCTCCCTAGTAAGAACGTAAAAATGACTTTTAATTTAATTCGCTTTCCTTGTTCAACTATCCTCCCTAAATATAGAATGCAAAATCTCCCGATTTCTCCGTTTTTCTTAGATTTTCATAGTAGTTTACCTGGTGGTAATCGCATTATAGTTAGGTAAATATCACTTGAAAGGATAAAATTGGACCTTTTGAGAAAAAAGACTTATAATCCACTAACCATCCACTTACAGAAATTGGTTAATGAGTCAAAATATGATCGCACTGGTGGATGTCCACATTTCTCATGGAGGTCAACCCTCCCATGCCTCACAGAGTCTTCGCTCTCAAATTCCTTCGTCCAACCTATCCATGA
>NZ_JAUSTW010000005.1 GCF_030813055.1 Neobacillus ginsengisoli
CAATATTCAAATGGACTTTAAAACAAACTACTACGAAATTTGGAGAAAACAAGAGAAATCGTGAGATTTTCCTTTCTATATAGAGGGAGTTTAGTGGAATAAGGACGTATTTGCAGGTAACTATATTGTATAGATTAAAAAGGAAGGAAATGAAATTTTTGGAGGAAGTTATTTGGACAATCCTATATTATTTTACAAACATCCTAAGTGGGAAATAATTACAATTGAAATTTTATATATTGGTTTTATATTGGTAGGTTTGAAATTTATTATTCAAGGTATAGTTGAGAAGGATTGGTTTTATTGTGTTTTCGGAATTGGTATTGTAATCTGGGCTATTTTGTTTTTCCGTACAAATCGGCTAGATGTTAAAGGCTACTTAGCCGTCTATTCAAATAAAATTGTAGAAAAGAAGAAACACTGTAAAGAAGTCTTTTTTAAGGACGTAATTGAAGTTAAATATTTTAGGCTTTGTTAAAGAATAATGTTGTTATTTGATTCGATCGAACGTTTGTTCTATAATGAACTAAAATTACCGAGAGCGAGTGAGTTTTAATAGCGTTAGCGGACATAATTAACCAAATCAGAAATCTTAGCCAAAGAGACCAGCAGCGATTGAAGGAGTTCTTCACAAACTCATTAGGGAGTGCGGGAGAAACAGAGTCTGTATTCACTGATGTATCAGAACAGAAACACAAAGACGGCTACACCTGTACCCATTGTCAATCCACTAATGTCATTCGCTTCGGTAAATATCAGGTAAAAACTACAATCAATACCATTGAACGTCAAAGATACCGCTGCAAAGTGCGATAAAACATTCACAGATATGACGAACACTCCTCTTCACAGAACTCATATGCCTAGTAAATGGCTTCAGTTCATCGAATGTATGATTGAAGGGTATTCCCTTCGGAAATCAGCTAAACTCATTGGTGCTCATTATGTGACGCTTTTTTATTGGAGGCATAAAATTCTAACTGCATTGAAACAGATGGATTTTGAACTTTTCGAAGGCATAGTAGAAATGGATGAAACCTATTTCCTCTATACCGAGAAAGGAAAACGGAATATCCAAGGTCGAAAACCAAGGTTACGCGGTGGTAGTTCGGAGTTTAGAGGAATAAGTAAGGACCAAGTATGCGTTCTTGTAGCCAGAGACCGCCAAAAGAGAACGTTTTCCAAAACAATAGGAAAAGGGCGTATTATAAAAAAGAGTTTGGACGAAGCGTTAGGTTCCAAGCTAGCAATACAAAATGTTCTATGTACGGATGCTTGGCGGGCGTTTATGACTTATGCCAAAGAAAAAGGAATTGAGCATCATCGCTTTAAAGCAAATGGTAGGGAGCGAGTTAATGGGATTTATCACATCCAGAATGTAAATAGTTATCACAGCCGTTTAAAGAGCTGGATGGAGCGTTTTAATGGTGTAGCGAATATATATCTAGACCATTATTTGAGCTGGTTCCAATTCTTAGACACCATCAAACATATAAAAGATAACTTTACGATAACCAAAATGGTTTTAGACAGTTGTTCTTTCTCAGTTAACACAACTTATGATAAACTAAGGTTATCAGAATTTTCCAAATAACGGAACGTTCATTGTTCCGTTAAAGGGCCAGTTTAATTGAACAAGGAATTGGTATGACACCTTAATTAGTGAGCTATCTACAACACGCCGCAAATGAATTTTGACCAAAGGGATTAAATTGGAGGGAATAGAAAATGGATGTAAAGACACTTTTGTTACAACAATGGGCAAGCTGCTTAGATGAAGAAGACTGGTTTCCACCACTTGAAAAAGTGCTAGAGGATATTACTTTTGAACAGGCAATTTGGAAACCAGTTGAGGGGGCAATGAATTCCATTTGGGAATTAGTTTGTCATTTACTTTTCTATAAAAAGAGACTTCTGATGCGATTTCTTGGTGAAACAGCGAATGAACCTCAGGCAGAAGATAATGAATCTACATTTCGATTACCAACTGAGACGTTTCAAAATTGGAAGGAAACAAAACAAGAATACTTTTATGTTCATCGTGAACTTGAAAAAATACTAGCAAAATCAGAACATGAAGATTTGTATAGACAGATCCCTGGAGAAAGATCATTAGTGCTTGAACTGAAGAGTTTAGCATTGCACGACGCATATCATATTGGGCAAATTGTATTCCTAAGTAAAATGCAAGGAGCTTGGGCAGGGAAACGCAGCTTTTAAAAAAGCTTCATTAGCTTTACAGTTATTCCATTATAGGGGGCTTTAATGGAATAAGAACGGGAACGTCCAAATCGGACGTTCCCATATTTTATACCTGAAAAACAACAATACTACTTAACAAAGCCATATTTTAAAAAAGCAAAATATGTAAGGCAGACGTTTTATATGGATTGTTTGCTTTTTTCTTAAAAGACAAAGAAGTACCTGTACTTATTAGTCCATCTTATAAGGGAACAGTAACGCTCTATATAATGAGAGAGGAAACAATAGAAATATTAAATTATATTCGAGTGAATTTTCCATCCATTAAATATATAAAAGAGGATTGGATTGGTCCCTATTAAATTTCTTTATCAAATAACGGGTGCAAGAGTTGAACATCGAGATGCCATAATGGTGGATTTTCTTGTTTCACTACTGAAGCAGGTTAATTTAACAGGTCAATTTTCTTAGCTTGCTGGAAACTACCCAATTTGCTTTTAAAGGAAACAAAAAAAATTGACATACAATCTACAGGAATTATAATGATAATAATTTTAGATAAGGGGTGAAAGAAATGAGTACTATTTCTTTATCGAAAGAAAAGCAACAAAGTGTTTTAGCGAAATTATATGCCTACATGTTCATTGGACTTTTGATAACTGCGTTAACTTCATACGAAGTATCACAAAACATGGCAGCACTTGAATTAACAAAAAACTCATTTTTCCTTATTGTCCTATTTCAATTAGGGTTGGTTGTTGTATTAAGCTTTTACAATTGGCGTTTAAAAATAAATACAAATTGATAGCTATAAAAATTTGTAGGTACGATTCGTTAAAAACACCTCCAAAAATTGTTACTTTATTTAAGTTTTCATATTAATTTTAGATGACCATTTTCCGAAAACAATCTTCAACAACTGGGCGCAATACTTGAAGAGCTGGCTGCTATTGCCAGCTTTTTGTTTATTTCATTAAATGGCCGGTTAGCTTTAGAAAGAAGGTAAATAAGGTATGCAGAACTTTTTAGAAATCAGTTGTGAATTTGGAGATTCATGTGAATTTTCCATTTAGCGGAATAGGAAGAGTTTTTAGAAATTAATTTTGATACAACATAGTTATGTAATGAAAGACCGTAAAAAAACGGTCTCTTTAACTTAAAAAACGATTAATTAAACATTTCAATGAAGCCAAGTATAATTAACAAAACACCTGCAATTAATGGGGCATATTTACCGAAAAACCTCCCTAATACATTTTTACCAATTGATTCTCCGAGAATAATTGTCAATATACTTATGAAAAATGTAGCGATTACCGTGAAAAAAATATTGACCCCTGTAATACTTGCAGCTATTCCAGTACCTAAATTGTTAAATGTTAATCCTAATGCCAAGATAAATGCTTCTTTCATATCAATATGACCTGATTTATCCGTATCTGATTTTTCGGCGTGCTCGAACATATCAGTAAGGTCTTTTATGAATTGGTATTATGGATAAGTTTTATTAGGCTTTGTATTACAAAATAAATTCCCAAAATCACAATAATTCCAGCACCTAAAATGTTTGATACTGATTGAGGCATGAATTTTGCAATATACAAACCAAGTGACATGGATAAAAATGTTCCAGTTGTTGTTACTAATGCGATAATTAGATTTGCAATTATTCCTATCTTTATTTTCTTTATTCCATAAGCAGTGCCCACAACTACATTGTCAAGGTTAGAGGATATACTGAACAATAATGCTGACAAAATCATTAACATCTGGATTGACCTCCTTGCATAAATAACAACCCACATCAGGTTTTGCATACTATGCATATCGAAGGAAATAAGTTAAATATTTTTATATTGTAAGTGATATTTCTTTACGAATATTAATGGTATTTTGGTCTATTGTTTAAGTTATTTAAATTTTTCGAGAAAAATGTTTTATTATTTGGGGAAATGCTTATTAAACAAACGGGCGCTTGAATTAAATAACAAGGTGTGATTTTATGACTTACCCTGGTTATAGATTTGAAAAAATATGGACGGACGTAGATTTTTTTGAAGCACATCTAGGTTTCTATGGAAGTGAATTTAATCTTAACCTAGATATTTATACGGATAATATTTCTCTTAACGAACTGCGATTAGGTTTATTGAGTTTTGTAGAACGACTTGGGAAAAATGAGTTTTTATGGAAACCAGGGCACGAAAAGGCACCACATTATTTGTCAATGAGGTTCTTCCTTCAAGAAAAACGAGGAATTGTTGGAGTTGAAGTTAATCTAGATAATAATATGGAACCACCAAACCGATTTCGGTCCAATTTTTATTTATTAACTGAGTTGAATCAACTTGATGATTTAGCAAGAAAAATTGAGAAATTGATTAAAGAGGAAATTAACGACTTTGAGGGATTGTATTCAGCAAATTAACTATAGTCTTATTACTAAAGAGAGCTTATTTCGAATAAGATTAAGGCATTGATCTTCAACAATCGGGCGCTATCCTTTAATAAGGATCAGCGGTCAATTTCTTTTAAGGGCCAGGTTGTGGAGGAAACAGAAAGAGTAAGAATACTGATTAAAGATTATTTGTAATGTGTTTCACTTAACTAAACGGTTGAACAACACTTTAAAAGAAACTTGATAAGTATGAAGATATTGTGGAGTTTTTCACTTAAAACTAATTGATCAATATGGTTAAAGAAGGAAAGAGAAATTAATAAGAAAAGGTTCCTTAAATAAGGGAACCTTTTTTATGATGATTTGTTGCTTTAGAATAATTGATTCTTCATTCGTTAGAAATAAAAACTGAATAGATTTGTTCCAAAATCATTTCAGGGGAAAAGCCACGCACTTCTCTTTGAAATAAATAGGAATCGCTCCTTAGAGCTTGAAGGAGCATATCTGCTCTAAATACATTGTTCACTTTTGATGATTCAGCCCCATATATCTCTTCAAACAGATTGAGGAATATATGGTGTAATTTGTTATAAATTGGACTCATTGTTAGGGGTTTCCCACTATTGGTTGATGTAGAGTCTTCAACACCTCTAAGCAATCGTGCCTTATTTTCTCTGAATCGGATAAATAAGTTGAGAACTGTTTTAAATCGTATAGTTGATGACTCATTAAGATTTTTCTCTAAATAATCACCCATATCATCAAAAAGAAGAACAACGTTATCTTTAATTAAATCTAGACATAATTCACCTTTATTTTTATAACGACGATATAGAGTGCCAGGACCAATTTGTGCTTCTGTTGCAATTTGATTCATACTTACTTGCTCAACACCATTTTGCTCAAATAGTCTAAGCGCAGCATCTAATATACGTTGACGATTCTCGGCAGCGTCTCGCCTTTCTGTACGCGTATGGAATATTTCTTCGCCATTAACCATGCTATCACTCCCAAAAAAATAACAACCAAATTGACAAACGGAGATATCTCCGTTTATTATAAAAAAGGAGAGATCTCCACTTATCTTATCCCAATGAAAAGGAGATTACAACATATGCAAAATCAAAATGGTAAAACCGCACTGTTAGTGATGGATTTACAAAATGGCATTGTACCACATTTAGGAGAAAATCTACAAGAGGCGATCATTCCTTATCAAAAGGCAATAAAAGCAGCCCGTGAACATTCTCTTCCAGTGATTTTTGTCAGAGTGGGGTTTAGCAATGGGTATCCTGAAATTAGTCCAAAAAACAAGGCATTTTCAGCTATATATAAGTATGGTGCTATGACAGTTCATGATGAAGCAACACAAATTCATGAATTCGTTCAACCTGAAAGAAATGAACCTGTTATTACAAAATATCGAGTAAGTGCTTTTTGTGGAAGTAATCTTGAAGTGATTTTACGGGCGCAACAAATTGAGACAATTGTTCTTAGCGGAATTGCTACGAGCGGGGTCGTTTTATCAACTTTAAGAGAAGCAGCGGACAAAGACTTTGAAATTAAAGTCCTAGAAGACGCTTGTTTTGATTCAGATCCAGAGGTTCACCGAGTTCTAATGGAGAAGGTATTTCCCCGTCAAGCAGATGTGCTAAGTGTCCAAGCCTGGATTGATACATTGAAGTAATCAAAGAGGGTCTATTTTGCGTTACTGTGAAATGGACCCGACTAGTTTGCCCTTCAGTTTTTTTATGATTAAACAGCCAAATTTTAAAGTTCTGAAACCTTTCAAGATTAAATGAAGGAAGGAATAGATTTGTCTTTATTTAGTAACAACAGGAAGGCTAGAAATAAAAATCATTTTAATCAAAAACTGGTTGCTCCAATGGTTTTAGGTTCCATTCTAAATCCTATTAACTCTTCGATCATTTCAGTTGCTTTAATTCCAATTGGTCAGGCGTTTGGAGTACCACCTTCTCAAACAGCATGGCTGGTTTCTGCTTTATATCTTGCTACGGCAATTGGACAGCCAGTTGTAGGAAAGCTAATTGATATTTTTGGTCCAAGACTTCTTTTTTTAATCGCAACATCACTAGTAGGTATCTCTAGTTTAATCGCGATCTTTGCTCCTAATTTTTGGTGGTTAGTGGTTGCCAGAGCTTTGCTTGGTTTTGGAACCTGCGCTGGGTATCCTGCTTCTATGTATCTAATTCGCAGTGAAGCAGAGCGAACAGGTGAGGAAAGTCCAATGAGTATTCTCACCCTATTAGCGATTGCTAACCAAACCATTGCCGTTGTTGGACCTACCTTAGGTGGGATACTCATTGAAGTTGGTGGTTGGCAAAGTACCTTTATCGTTAATATTCCTTTGTCATTAGCTTGTGTGTTCTTAGGTTACTCCCGTTTTCCAAGGATTTCAGGAGATTCCGTTGGAGCAGATAGGATAAGTTCCATTGATGTTATAGGAATACCTTTGTTTGGAATAACCTTAATTACTGCTCTTCTTTTCTTAATGAGTCCGAGTTGGCATAATGTTTATTTAGTAATTATTTCAATCATCACCGGTATCGTTTTTACTGTCTTTGAGTTGAAATTAATAAATCCTTTTATTGATCTGCGGGTATTAGCTGGGAATATACCATTGATATTAACTTATGCTCGAGGATTACTTTCAGCTACCTTATCCTACAGTATTCTTTATGGATATACCCAATGGTTAGAAAAAGGTAGGGGGCTGTCCCCTTCAAATGCTGGTTTGTTGCTATTGCCGATGTTTTTAACGTCGATCATCATTTCTAAAACAACCGGAAAAAATCCTGAAATCCGCAGGAAATTGATTGTAGGGAGTATTGTTCAGTTTATTACTATGGCTTTACTACTATTTGCAAATCATTCAAGCAGTATTGTCTATCTTGTGGTTATAGCTATACTTTTCGGAATACCCCAAGGTATTTTGAATTTAGCTAATCAAAATGCTATCTATTTTCAGGCTTCTTCAAAGCAAATGGGTGCTTCAGCCGGTTTGTTAAGAACCTTTATGTACATGGGAGCAATGCTTGCTTCTGCTGCTAACGGATTGTTTTTAAAATCCGATGCAATTACAAATGGGCTTCACCATTTAGCAATATTCTGTTTAGTAATTGGCTTAATTTTAATAATTATTACCCTATTAGATCGTTCATTGAGTAAGATTGGGAAAAATGCGCACCAAAGATACTAAATTCAGGGATATGAATAATATAAAAAAATCTCCGTTTATTGCGAATGGAGAAAGTTCTCTGCTTTATCTTTATTAAAGTAAAGGAATGAAATAGGGCCCATGCGGACCCTTTAGTTTTAGGGATTTATAAAAATAGTTTAATCAAAAATATTACAAAGGGTCATTACAGGATATAGCTCAGATATAGATTGTGAAAAAATGTACTTCCAATAAAGGGTGCTTATCTTCAATAAGATCTTCCATAATCGGGCGCGTTTCTGGAGCAGAAATGCGCTCTTATTAATTAATTGGGCCATATTGTTGAGTAGGAATTGTGATAATAATAGAAATTTGAAATAAATGAAATTACTGTTTATGATTCAATTCTTCAACAATCGGGCGCATTTCCGGAATAAGGATTAGCGCCCTTTTTTGCATGAAAGGGCCATTTTGTGGAATAAGAAGTTATATAAAATGCCATCTCTTTTATGCAGTCATTATAGAATGGTAATGTAAAGATAATGTTTAATACCTTAATTTAGCTTTGTTTTTTCATAAATTTCTATTAAAGCCCTGGCATTCATACTTAGATAGCGTTCCTTTTTATAGGTAAACACTAATGTGCGGGTAGGATTTGAATCTAATTTAAAATAAGTAAGGGAAGTTTGATAAGTACTTCGGTGAATCACCATTTCAGGAGCTATTGTTATGCCCAGCCCATGTCTCACAAGAGATTGAGCTGTTTCAATACTGCTTGTTTCATAAGCAATCTGTGGTTCAAATCCACCTCTCGCACATAATTCCAATACTGTGCGACGAAAACCATATCCTTGTTTCAATAAAATAAATGGACAATTTGCAAAATTCTCAATAGGTAAAGTATTTTGTTTGATTAATATAGAAGAAGACATGATTTGTTTTACTTTTATTGGCATCCACTGTTGTTGTTCTTTTGGTAATACAAGATAAAGTGGCTCAGTAAGCATTGTTTTCGTATTTAAACGGAAATCTTCTATAGGAAGAGACAGTATAGAAATATCAACCACCCCCTTCGCAGTTAAGTCTATTAGCTTTTCTGTTGATTCTTCAATTAGTTCGATCCCAACATTCTCATACTGTTCTTTATAAGTTTTAAGAAGCGAAGGCAAAATATGTCCTCCCGTAATAGCTGTCGAGCCAATCCTTAATTCCCCCCTTATTCCTTCTTTTCGTTCAAGAATCTCACGTTTTAGATCATCACGCATTTGTAATATCTTCTCAGCTTGTTTCACAAACAAAAGACCATCAGGAGTTGGTTCTACTGGACAGCCAGGTTTTCGATCAAATAAAGATACTCCGAGTTCTTGTTCCAATATGGCAATTTGTTTACTTAAGGATGGCTGTGCAATATGAAGATGGTTAGCAGCTTTTGTAAAACTTCTTGTTTTATATATTTCCAATGCATATTCAAATAGTCTCATGTCCATAAGATCCCTCCATAGCCTACGGCTATCAATATAATAGATTATATATCTTAGTTGAATAAATGTTTATAGAATATGATGAAAATAACAATATCTCAAAATTAAGGGAGTGTTATTACATGAGTTCTGTGAATGTTTGGAATGCAGACTTGTACGATCATAAATTAAGCTTTGTATCTAGTTTTGGCAAAGGAGTAGTTGAGCTACTTCAACCACAAAAGGGAGAGAAAATACTTGATTTGGGTTGTGGAACGGGAGATCTTACATACGAAATTTCTAAGTCAGGTGCGATTGTGAAGGGAAGTGATTTCTCAGGAGAAATGATTGAGAAGGCGTGTAAAAAGTTTCCTCAAATCCCATTCATTGTTGAAAATGGAGAAACATTTAGAACAAATGAAAAATACGATGCTGTTTTTTCGAATGCAGCCCTTCATTGGATGAAAAATGCTGAGAAAGTGGTCGAATCTATTGAGCTAGCATTACATCCAGGAGGTCGGTTTGTAGCTGAATTTGGTGGACAAGGAAATGTTCAAACCGTTATTCGGGGAATAACAGAGGTACTCTCTCAAGAATATGGAATAAATGTAGCAGAAAGAAACCCTTGGTATTTTCCAAGTATAGGGGAATATAGTACTTTACTTGAACAGTACGGATTTAAAGTATCATATGCTCATCATTTTGATAGACCTACCCCATTAACAGATGGAGAAAAGGGATTGAATCATTGGTTAGATAGTTTTGCGGATGACTTTTTCCCTGAGTTCTCTAAAGAAGAAAAAATGGTCATTTACGGAAAAATAAAAAATATGATACAACCAGATTTATATAAAGATGGTATATGGGAAGCTGATTATAAACGAATTAGAATTGTTGCTATTAAGAAAGGTTAGTTACTGTTACAGTATGCTATGTTGAATAGCCTAGAAATAATAAGGAACTAGTACAAAGCGACTAAGTGAAGGAGGATACTATATGAAAATAAATAGTGCTCAAAACCGTGCTGAATTATCAGGAAAGTTAACAAACGTATTAGATTCCAGAACGTTAACTAACTCTCACAAAAGGCTTGCTGAAATACTGACTGAAGGTATGACAGTCCTTGATGTTGGTTGTGGCACAGGAGCAATTACACGTGGAATAGCAGAAGCAGTAGGTCCCACAGGTCGTGTCGTAGGAATTGATAGTAATTCAAACCTAATTGAAAGAGCCCGTCAAGCTCATGATGAAACACCAGGATTAACATTTGAAACTGGTGACATCTATAACCTTAACTATGAAGGACAATTTGATATTGTTACCTCTTCAAGGGTGTTAGTATGGCTTTCTGATCCGTTGAAGGCATTGAAAATGATGAAATCTGCGGCTAAAATTGGTGGGCGTATCTTGATTGCTGATTATAATCATGAAAAGATATCATGGAAACCACAGCCTCCTTCAAGTATGCTTTCTTTCTATTCTGCTTATTTAAAATGGCGTTCCGATGCAGGTATGAATAATTCGATTGCCGATAACCTTACTGAAATGTTTCAAAAAGTTGGTATTAAAGAAATCTCTATAATCCCTCAACATGAAGTAACAAAGCGAACAGACCTAGATTTTCAAACTCGTATTGGAATATGGGCTGATACTGCATCAAGCAGAGGACCCCAAATGGAAAGAGACGGGTGTATCACTGAAAAAGAATATGTGAAAGCAGAAAAAGAATACCGAGAATGGATCATTAAGGGTGCACAATCTTTAACGATGTATATGTTAGCAGTTGAAGGTGTGAAACTCCCTTAATTCAATAAATCTTGATTTTTTTTGATGACTTTATTGTTACTAATTTTGAGTATGAAAGTGTAATTTAAAGAATAATAAAAAACTATTTTAACACTGTTTGAAAAATTCGAAAGGCGTTTGCGTATATATGACAGCAAAATTAAGCAACTTTATTTTTTAACAAGATATTGGTTGTACATTCACAATTGACGTACGAAGTTAGCTCTCAAAAATTTGAGAAGTGGCTAAATGAAAATATTATCATTTAATTTTTTTAATCCTTCCAGATGTTAAATAGGAGGAAAAATTATGCTGTCTTTATTCCGCAATCGGGCGCTTTTCTGGAGTAACTAAAAAAGCCCAATTTCTCAATTTAATTCTGAGAAATTGGGCTTTTTAATATTATAATTTCCTTAACGATAAATAAACAAAATGAAAACTTAAAATAAGCCTGTGCGGGAAATGCGATATCCGGTCAGGCTTATTTTACTTAAAAGCACCATTTTATTAATCGTTAAAATTTAAAAATATGGAGCGACGGGGGCGGAGAAATAAGAAAGTGAAATAAGCAGCTACAAGTTCAGGTATTTTAATATAAATTAAAATATTTATAAAGTGGTTTGTTTTATTGAGTGAAATAAGAAAAAGCAAGTATCAATCACTAAAGAATAGTTAACTCTAGTAAAAAGGAGGTGAGATTCTTGGCAAAGGATGTTCTTTGTGAAGTAAATAATTGTAAGTATTGGGGCAACGGGAATAAGTGCAGGGCAGAAGCAATCTATGTTATCAGCAATAGAGGAAGACAAGCATCTAATAGTGAAGAAACTGATTGTAAAACCTTTGAACCCTCAATTTAATTATGTTTAAGGGTAATCTTTAGTTGGGTTATCCTCTTCTTTTTACTAGTATTGATAATAAATATCATTATCATTCAGATTTTTAACATTTTCAGTTTTTTTTTGCCTTCTATCCTGAAATAGGGTATGGAATAAAAAATTTTTACCTCCGCTTCACGGTCACAAAATAAACAGGTGCAAGTAAAATGGTTAAGTTTTTTAACATGGGGAACATCCAATACTTTAAGAGCATCTTTGACATGTTTTTCACAAACTAACAATTTAATCACCCGCTTTCATTATTCTCCATCAATTTAAGTATATGTAGCTATCATTGTTTTATCAGCAATCCACGTAATAGTTTTAACTATAAAACTTTATATATCTAAAAAAACTTCTGGGCAAGACTTATCCCAACCAGAAGTTTTTTTCATATACCAATCAAGCCGTATTTTTTAAATCGGATTTTGTTTTAATCGTAAGAAGCTGGGATTTTAAAAATGGTATAATCCAGAGGTCCAATCCAATTTTAGCAGCGTTAAAACCAGCAATTAGGATCAATATCTCATTCAGAGCCAATTGCGGATTAGCATTGCAGGGTCTTAAAAGTGTCAATGAAAAATTCATTCATGGTCAGTATGCCAAGGGTGAGGGATTTAAGATACAAAGCATCACACTTTCTGATTTTATTCAGATGTTGCAAACCACAAAAGAAAAGGTTCAAAATCATGATAAGCAGTCGGCTCTTTCGGATATTAGTAATGTTCGAGAGTCTTGGCTGAGCATTGAAGGAACCGTGGTGGCACAATCGGCTACATTATATAACAATTCAGAGCGAGATATGGTCACAGTGAATGCGATGATTTCTGCGGGTAATGACAAGGAGGCTGCTCAGTTACTTGACAAGATGATAGGGTACTTGACACCGCTTGCCAGTAAAACCAGTTATACCATATGGGATGCCGCAATGATACCGATTCGTGAAGGACTTGAAGCACTGTTGATTGTTGGTGCATTATTAGCCTTTGTTAAAAAATCCAATGAAGGAAAGGGGAAAGTTTGGATTTGGAGCGGAGTTTCAGCTGGTATAGTTCTGAGTGGTATTTTAGCGGTCATTGTTAAATTCGTTTTCACATCGGGCGCTTTCGGTCAAAATAATTTCCTAATCGCAGGCTGGACTGGTATTGTAGCAGCCGTAATGCTTCTTTACATGAGCTATTGGTTACATAGTAAGTCGAATATCGCTGAGTGGAATCAGTATATTCGTAACAAAAGTCAATCAGCGCTGGATACAGGGCGTATCATTTCTCTTGGGGTACTATCGTTCTTAGCCGTTTTTCGGGAGGGAACAGAGTATCGATTTCTTAGGGTTCTATCCATCCTGGCAGAGTGCCATACCGCAAATCGCATTGCTCTTGTTTGCTTTGGGGGCTTTGATGTGGAACTGAATCAAAAAGCAAAGAGAACAGATTCAAACGACAATACAAAACTAAAACATTTTCATTCAAATAATAGGAGGAATTTATTCTACGAAAATTGTAAACACCATTGCTGCATTAGCTATGACTTGCACATTAGCCCTTGCTGGATGTAGTTCGTCCAACACTTCTTCATCTAGTGCTTCAACTACCAAGGATAAGGCTACAAATCAATCAACTAGTACTCAGTCTTCGTCAAAAGAGCAAACTACTTAAACGAATGTGAAAAACGGGGTTGCAAATTTACTTCATAATGCCAAACAATTAAATAAAGGCATTATTGCCGGTGATGAAGCAAAAATTAAAGAGACTGGACCACAGCTCGAAGAAATTTGGAAGACTTTTGAAGATGTTGTGAAATCACAATACCCAGACCTATATCCACAGGTTGAGCAATATCTTAACCCAACAGTGGCTGGTGCGAAGGAAAGCGCGATTAACAAAGAAGCACTCTCGAAATTGAATAATCAGTTGATCGACGTTTTATATCAGTTGTCACAGAAGCTCATTCCTGTTGAACAAGTCAAAGCCGGCGTTGCAAAGCTGCTAACAACGACAGACGAGCTAAAACAGGCGATCAACGCGAGTGATGAAGCGAAGGTGAAAGAGACAGGACCAAAATTAGAGGAAATTTGGAAGACTTTTGAGGATGGAGTAAAGCCGAGGTACCCAGATCTTTATGAGCAGCTTGAAAAATCTCTGAATCCAGAAGTAGCCGGCTCACAAGTAAGCCCTCTTGATAAACAAACGCTTGGGAATTTAAATAATCAGTTGACTCAAACATTGCATGAGTTAGAACAAAAAGCAAAATAAAAAGAGAATAGAAAAAGTGGCTAAAATAGAATCGTTGACAAAATGGAGGAAACTCGAAAGGGGTACCTCCATTTTTATTTACAATTTATTGAAAAACTTTGTTTTCGAACCAAAACCAACAAGAGAAACAGACCGTTTCACATGGAAAAGTTGCTCTTGGATGGCAGAAGACGAATGGAATCGAAATTCGAAAAGGCAGCAAGAAGGCATTGATTTGGCTTTGAAAAATGGTCTTCCCCCATATTGTCCGCCCCTTGTTCTATATGTTTATTCGTGATAAAATTAAATCGTAGTTAACTTATAGGAAATGGAGGGATTAAGGTGGGGAGAGAATTTATTGAGCTTTTTAATGAATGGTCCCAATCTTATGATCAAACCGTTACCGGACATGATCCTGAATACGAAGAGGTTTTCATAGATTACGATAAAATACTTTCGACAGTAGCTGAAAAGTCAACAGGAACGGTGATTGAATTTGGTGTAGGTACTGGAAACCTAACAGCTATTTTAAATAATAAAGGACTTAAAGTGTTTGGAATTGAACCATCTGAAGGAATGCGCGAGATTGCAAAGCAGAAATTAAGAAACATTACCATTCTAGATGGAGACTTTATTAATTTTCCCCAGTTCGATGTAGAGATTAATACCATTGTCAGCACATATGCCTTTCATCATTTAACAGATTACGAAAAAGGTTTGGCTATTCAAAAGTATAGTAAACTGCTAAAAGATAATGGCCGTATCATTTTTGCTGATACTGTTTTTCCTACAGAGGAAGCAAAGCAGGAAAGAATTCAGGATTCACGTAATAAAAACTTTAATAGACTTGCAGATGATTTACAGAGAGAATATTATACCACCATACCGGTATTACGACATTTATTTGAAAAACAAGGATTTACAGTGGATTTTATCCAACTAAATCCATTCGTTTGGTTAATGGAGGCTAAAAAAGAGGAGAGATCTTGACTATATTTATTTTAGTTCGAGGGAATGATGAAATTTCTGATTTAGGTACATCTTTAAATCATTTAGCCGAACAATTACAAGCATAAAGAAATCCTGCGCAAAAACTTGACTTGCGATATTGGTTCTACTCGTCGTTAATGCGGTTGGTTTTACAAATATATATAGCCAAACATATATTGGAGTATTTACAGCTATATCTACCACACTATAGTACAACTTCATATAGATTTACATTAGAAAAAAATAGGTGTTAAGTTTTGAAAATTACAAGTATAATCAAGTTACAACATTAAATTGAAAACAAACTAGGTGCCCTTATGAAAACAAGGGGTAACAGGGAATCGGGTGCAAATCCCGAGCGGTCCCGCCACTGTAATTGAGGAGTTCTCTATTATGTATGTCACTCAACCATATAGTTGGGGAAGACGATAGAGCGCAATGATTCAAAAGCCAGGAGACCTACCTAGGTTGTAACACCAAAACAGCCTTCGCGGAAAGGAGAGGTGTACGAAGATGAAGCGACCATTGTATTCTCCCATTTTGTCGTCTATTCGCACGTACCCAAAAATCCTCAATCTGTCAAAGGTTGAGGATTTTTTTGATTTACTTTATTTATAAAAGGAGGAATTTTTACATGGAAACTGTATCACTTTATTTACTTGTTTTTGTATTAGGACTTCGACATGGGCTAGATGCGGATCATCTTGCTTTCATTGATGGACAAACCCGTTATAATTGGCGAATGGGCAGTCGGTTTGCACGCTGGGTAGGTACATTGTTTTCGTTTGGGCATGGAGGAATGGTCGCTGTAACAGCTGGTATTTTGGGAGTGGTGATGAAGAATTTTTCATTCCCAGCTTATTTTGATAATTTTGCATCATGGGTATCGATTATTTCTTTATTTCTCATTGGCACATTAAATACTTATAATCTGTTACGCACGAGAAATAATAACGAAGAGTTTCAGCTTAGTGGACTAAAGGGAAAGTTTATTCCAAAAGTTGCGAAGGGAACAACGAATCCCTTTCTTATTATCTTAGTAGGAGCTTTATTTGCCTTAGCTGCTGAGACTGTAAGTCAAACAGCTGTCTGGTCTTTAGCAGCAAGTAATTCAGGTAAATATACACCCTTAATTTTGGGACTTGTATTTATGTTTGGCATGATGATTACAGATACAATTGATTCCATGATTGTCTATAAAATGGTAAATCAGTCAAGCAAACTAGGTCAAGCTGCGTCAAGACTAATGGGTTGGGTGATTGTCTTCTTAGCATACGGGGTTTCCATCTATCTTGCATTTACTTTCTTTAACCCTTGGGCAGAACTCGATTTCGAAATCGTAGGAATCATTCTTTTCATTTTCTTAGTCTCTTCATTTATCTTTGTAAGTGTTCGTTCTAAGAGACAAAATGTTGAAATAAATACTACGAATTAATTAAAAAAGCTCTGACAATTTTATAGTGTCAGAGCTCTTTTATCATCTATAATATACGTCCCTGATAACGCAAATTACGTAAACAATGAATCTACAATCTTATTCGCTAACACAAGACCATCCAGTCCAAAGTGTAAAAAGAATAAACAAAATAACAACTTCCCAGATTGCAGAGAAAGGGAGATTTTTTTCTACAATCTTTTTTTATTCCTATATGAAATTTCAATAAAACCGATTTTGTCAATAATACTTTACAAAATATTTAGTTCATTAAAGTTAGGTCACTTGGTAATATCAGGTAGGGATTCGCATTTAATTTAAATGGTGATGTGGGTGTACATATCGTCAACATATGATCTTGCCTGGTGTCTTCTATAATGCCCATCTGCTTTATTTTTTTAAATCAGCACTTGTCCATTCCTTTTTAGTTTGAGTACATATGATATTACTACCACCGAACCAACTCATAAATAATTACCTCTGAAGAAGCGTTTGCATTTATTGCAGATGCTTCTTTTCATTTTTAGAAAGTTTTTAAACTGTTCGATTATGTCCTTGCACTATAATGATTGTCCAATCAACCCTTGTCTTATGAAATATATATACATAGAGGTTTTTGTACATAATTTTACCTCTCAAAATCTCGTTAATGTTTTCGCAAAGGAATTACCAGTTGACGATACTGTAAAAAACTTTTCTTTGGAGATTTATTTACTTAAAAAAAGCTTTACAAGGTGGGGGTTCAATAACGATGAACACCTCCCATAAAAAAAACGAACGTATATTCCTATTAAATTATAATTGAAATTTTATTTTTTTCGTAAAAAAAAAGCGGCAAACTTCTTTACTTTCTTATCACACAACTTAACTATTTAGCTGAAATGTGAAGGAATACAACTGGTAAATTAGAAATAGGATGATTTTAGGGAATGATCCTATAACTATTCTCAGGTAGACCAAAATATCTAATGGAATTGAGGTGGCAGGATGAAAAAGCATGTTGTGTTTATTTTTCTTATTCTATTAATAGGATTAATTAGTGCATGCAGTAATGATGAATCAGCAAATACCATTGCAGGAAATGATAAATCATCAAGGGCAATTACAGAGAATGATGTATTTCAAAAAAGCTGTATTACGTGCCATAGTTCTGGAGACATAAACGGAGGTGAGATCAAGCTTGATTCAGTAAAAATCCATGATGACTTTAAGGATAAATCGAGCTTGTACAATTTTGTATCAAATAATATGCCAAAATCTGCCCCTGGCTCTTTATCGAAGGAAGAATATCAAGCAGTTGTTAACTATTTATGGGGTCAAAAGAAATAATTATTGATGAAAAACCAGCTTCTAGAGTAGATGCTGGTTTTTCATCAATGCTATGTTAAATAACAATATTGTCAAAAGAAAAAGGGCCAAAACAGTCCTTTTATTTGTTTCTTATTTTATTAAATCCCTCGGTAGCCATCCATGCAGCGCAAAAATAATCGCTGCACCACAAGAGAATGAAAATGGTTACGAACCGTCAATACTGATTCTATGGCTGGGATAGGAAGGTCGCTTAACTATGGTGCGTTAGATCCCATCCGTTAATGCATATTTACGTGCAAACGGGCGGAAGGTATTAAGGTTCACTGGCAAGCAGATTTCTAAGGATTTAAACGGCATTATAAAACGAATCGAAAAAGAAAAGGGCACCGATTAGGAGTCTTTTTTGCTTTTTTTTAACTTAATTTACTTTTAATCAGCACTTGTCCACCTCACTTTTAATTCTGAGTGCATATGTTATTACTACCACCAACAGTATACATCTAGCATATATCATTACCTCCGAAGAGGCGTTTGCATGTATTGCAAACGTTTCTTTTCATTTTTAGAAATTGTTTAAGCAAATCGCTAATTTTGTCCTACCACTATGATACTTGTCCGAACCACCCTTGTCTTACTTGAATATATATAAATATACCGAATGATTTTCCTTCGGATATTCAAATAGGTGGTGATAAATATGTGTTGGTCATCTGGATATGGCGGCGGTTACGGCTACGGCGGTGGCTTTGGCGGCGGCTCTACATTTGTTTTAATCGTTGTATTGTTCATTTTGTTAATTATCGTTCTAACTACTACTTTTTAATTGACCTAACAGTATGATTTGGGTGAGTGTTGTATCTTTTATTCATATGAAAGAGGTGTTATTCATGGATGGATTGAGAATGTCTTCTACTTTAACCGTGGTACTATTCGTTCTACTAATCATTGTTGGAACTTCCTTTATGGGTTACTAAATTTTAAGGAAAGAGGATAGGTTGAGTTAATCTGTCCTTTTTCTTACAAATTCTGAAATGAAAGGAGGATGATTGCACATGGTTTTTTTTCCTGATGGATTTAGGAGAAGAAGGTTTTTCCCCATTGAAATTGAAATCGAAATCGAAAGAAGAAGACGCATTGAAATCGAGATTGAGATCGAGAGAAGAAGACGTATTGAAATAGAAATCGAAAGAAGAAGACGTAGATTTTTTTAAGAAAATGATTTAAATAATATATTGTGGAGTGAGGACGGTTTAATTTTACACCGTCCTTTTGATGCTCTACATAACACAGAATTCGTAAAAGGTAATAGGTTTGTCCTCATAAAATTCTAGTAAAAAAGCCCTTATAGGGCTTTTTTGTGTTTGAGACTATACCTTAGTAAGATGTATGTGTATGGGTGGTTTCCCTAGAATGGATATACCAGTATTCCTATAACCTCGATTTCCAATTTAGTAATATACTTTCCTACGATGATAGAAAGTTATTTTTCGATAAATATTCAATATGTATGTTTGCAGTTTTGTTCATAATGACCCACTTGTTATGTTTGAATGTTTAGTAGCAATAAACTGGATCAGATGCCAGAAAAACGGCACTCCGCTTTTTCTAGGCATCCTGAGGTGTCAACCGTCATCCTGGCATGCATTCTATTCTATAAGTCTTGGTTCTTAAGTTGAATTTGATTTGAGCACAAAAAGAGTAACCCTTTAAAGGTTTGCTCTATGCTTAATTCCTGAATTTAACTTAGTATATAATATACATTATATAAATTTAAACTTTTTATAAGTTAGTTAGAAAGTACAAAATAAAAATGAAAAGTACCTATATATAATAGATGGAACTCCTAAAAAAAAAAGCCTTTGCTTAACGAGAGTAAAGGCTATTAAAATAGGGAATACTTTATCATTATCACCAGTTTTATAAATTCATATACATTTTTTTAAAAAATTTATAGCTTTGCGATGGAAAAAAAGTCTTACATAAAGATCGTATTTTATTTTCTAAAAATATATTTAAGAAGGAATATTCTTCTTCAACAAATGGGTCAGAAAGCGGGAGAGGTACGGATGCTTGCAGTGATCTGCTATCAAAGTAAAACCTTATCTATCGATCTGATACTTTCTTATCTTTTTTCAAATTAACCAATCGATTAATTGAGCAAGTTTTTTATGGGTCTTTTTTCTATTTGGCATTCAATTGTACAGTATTTTTAAAGTATTCCTTTCAATAAACAATATGAATTTATAGGACATCACATATGAAAAAGTACAAAAGCCGGATAAAATCATAATTAGGATTCACCTGGATTAGATAGGAGTAGGCAAAAAACAAAAATGTTTATTAATTACATCTTATAAATTAATACATAATCACCAGGTCCAATTAGGGCAACACCAAGGACTATAGCGATCAAAATAAGGTTATATTCATAGCCTCCATCGGTTAGCCAGAAGCCATTTTTGCCATGGACTGTGAAAATAGCGTCAATCATAACGATTATTATGAGAATTGCTCCAAGCCAAGTGAGTTCACCGGCTGAAAAAAGGAGACCGCCAGTCGTAATTCCGATGGTACCTAACCATTCACCAAACTTGATTGGACCAGGTCCACCGAACCAGCCAAATAATTTTTGGGCCCCATGCCCTACGAATGTGAGGCCGACAACCAACCGAATAATCAAAAGTCCTAAATCTGCCAATCTTAACCCTTCTTTCAAATTGTAATCAATAAGTAACTTCAATTACGTTTTATATTAATGAGTGTTTTTATTTTATCATTGCTGAAGAGTAGGTTTCGTTACTAAAATTTCAATTCCTTTAAATATTAGCCCAATCAGATGAATAGGAAATTCCCCCAAAATTATGATGGAAAGTTATGTATAGTATAGTTGATTGTGGGCTTAATTTGTGTTGATAATTTTTTCCAAAATATGAATTCAATAAACGTTAATAAAAAATAAATTGGGATAAATTTACTAAGTTCCTTAATTATTTATCCGTAAATAAACAAATAGTGAAGAAAAGAAAATCTAACTCGAAAAGGTCCTCATTTAAAGAACCTTCCCGAGATATCCTTTCCTTAAACTTACTGTTCTTTTTCCCGCGAACGTTTAATTAAGAACGATAAAACTAAAGCTACAAATGCGATTCCAGTTGTAACAATAAAGGAATCATTAATCCCATCGATTTCATATGAATGTTTAAGTAATGTTCAACTAATATTTGCGGCTAATCCATTACTGCTTTATTTGACTTTTTAAGCGTATCTTCTTGACTATGTTTTTTTCTGCCATAAAAGAAGACAAGAATTACCCCAACCGCAGTTAAAAGGGTTGCCACCATAAATGCATCATTCATCCCAGCTACAAATGCATTCTGTTGAATCAATCCATTCATCATGGTTAAGGCGGCCTGTTTTGATCCAGAAACTCCCATGCCGTGAGCCTGCATTAATTGTTGAATCTTCATCAAAAATTGACCGGACTGTGAAGTTGGCGTCACTTGCCATGACATATGGGTAGCGGCAATTTTTGACTGGGTGGTCATGTAGGTCGTAAGGATTGCCGTTCCCAATGAGGACGTAACCTGACGTATTGTGTTATTCATAGCCGTACCCTGACTCGTCAATTCAAACGGAATGGAGTTCATACCTGCTGTCATAAGAGGCATCATAACCATAGACACTCCTGCGCTGCGCAGAATGTAAAACCACTGGATTGTGTTTGAACTTGTATCCACCCCCAGATTCGTGAATCCCAGCGTGGCTAGTGTAACGACAACCAGTCCAGCTATACCTAGCGGCCGTGCTCCAATACGGTCGAATAATCGTCCGCTGATCGGCATTATGACTGCTGAAGCTAATGCAGCAGGTGTCATGAAAAGTCCTGTACGTACAGCCGAAAATCCCCGGATATTTTGAAGATAGAGTGGAAGAAAGAAAACACCCACAAACATTGAAATACTTACAAGCGAACTTAGGATAAGACTCATGTTAAACTGGTAGTTTTTGAATACCTTTAATTGGATCATCGGATGCTTCACCTTTAGTTCAACAATCACCAAAATGATTAAACAAAGTACACCTACAGAAAGAAAAGAAACAACCTCTGTTGAACCCCATCCTTTAGCAGATAACTCGTTGAATCCATACAATAGACTTCCAAAGCCGATGATTGAGAAGATAAAACCCAAAATATCAAACTTGCCTTTCGCCTCGTGTGGAAATTCGTGCATCATAAGTACACCAAGAATCACTGCTACAATCCCGATTGGGACATTGATGTAGAAAATGTACCGCCACGACCAATATTCTACTAAATATCCACTCAGTGCAGGGCCGAATGCCGGAGCCGCCATCATGGCAATTCCGAAAATGCCCATAACTGTCCCCCGCCGTTCAGGTGGGTATATACGGAAGATCATCGCCATTGCAACTGGCTGCATCAAAGCGCCGCCAAGAGCTTGAACGATGCGAAATATGATTATGGATTCAAGATTCCATGCAAACCCGCATAGTGCTGATCCAATGGTGAATGTAGTTAAGGAAAACAGGAAGAGCTTTTTGGCTCCAAATTTATCCGTTAACCAACCGGAAATCGGAATTAACATACCAAGTACGAGCATGTATCCCGTAACAACCCATTGGATTTGATCTGTACTAGCGTTCAGAGCAGTCTCCATTTTGGGGATTGCTACATTGACTACACTTGTATCCAAAATAGCCATAAACACTCCAAGAATAATGATGGTCATCTGTAAAGCAGGGGACTTAATCCGTTCTATTTCATACAATGAGCCTGCCGATTGTTCTACTAGTATTTTTCCTGTACCTGAATCTTTTTCAGCGTCTGTAACAGATTGTTTTTTTCGATGGTTCAAGCTTTCTTTCGGCTGAACTTTAGCTTCGACATTTTTCAATACTGGTTCAGGAATAGCTGAATCTTCATGCATTTCCTCCACTTGACCCGATAAATCTTGATGAATATTCTTCTGACCCTTCATATCCTTCATTTCGATTCGAGTAATATTTTGCTTAGGCTTTTCATCCTTTATATCGGGTTGAGCAATATTTTCCCTAACCTCTTTATTCATTATTTTAGTTTGATTAATGTTAGGTTTTTTTTGTTTCGTCATCCTAAAATTTATGAAAAGCAACAGCAAAACACTTAAAATAATATAACCCGTGATATATATTGACATCTCATCACCTACTTATGAATTCGCACGGTTACGTTCATCCCAGGAACAATTGCATCACCTTTATTATCATCAATGGATACTTTTATAGGAACGACTTGAGTAACTTTTGTGTAGTTACCAGTTGTATTAGTGTTAGGTAATAGGGAAAATGTTCCAGACGTTGCCAAGCCGATTTGTTGTACTTTTCCTTTTAATGTGCTGGTTGGGAAAGCATCAACATAGATATCGACATCCTGTCCTACTGCCACTTCATCAATCTTTGTTTCGTCAATATTTGCTGTTACCCATAATTTCTTTAAATCATACGCTTGGGCAAGTGGGGTGCCAGCGGCTACAAATGAATCTTGAACTGCATTATTTTGTACAATAGTTCCATCTGTTGGAAGAGTAACGTTCATATTTACAGGTGTTCCATTTGTCCCTGTTGTTGTAATTGTTCCCACTGTAGAATCTTTCGAAAAGTTGGAACCAACATTGCCTTTCCAATCCGTTAATTTCCCATTTGTAGGAGCAGTTATAGTTACTTGTTGTCCAGTAATTTGGGCATTGTCTGTCCTTAAATAGCTTACATTTTGATTATAATAGGCATAACCCCCAAAACCTCCACCGACTAAAATAAGTAAAATAATAATGTTCAATAAAAGTAAACGTTTCGTGCTCATTTAACCTAATTCCTCCTCTAATAATAGCTTTTTTAAAATAAACTTTTGCAAACCTATAAGGTGTGAGATTTCCTCTTCGGGTAATTCAAGGACGAGCATTGAGATACTAATATTCACATATTCGGTTTTCTTATAGTTTGTTCAGACATCTATATGCTCCCCCTCTTTTTTATACATTTAGTATATTTTTATACTTATTGTATATAGTTTATAGTAACAGTATAATTATTATTGTTGTTTTATCAAGAGAAAAATTTAATTTTTTATTTTGTGGAAGTTCCATGCGGCATACTAAATAAAGAGGAGAGCGTGGACGGAAGGAGTAATAAAAATGAACAAAAAACAACGTGACATTTTAGAGCATGCACATAAGCTCTTTATAGAAAAAGGTTACCGTGATACTTCGGTACAGGATATATTTGAACGAAGTGATATTTCAAAGGGGACATTTTATAAATATTTCTCATCGAAAAGCGAATTGTCAATATCGTTGTTTTCGATTTTACAAGAATCGATGACGTTGCAGCGTGAAAAGTTATTACTTGGGCATAAGGAGAGTGACCGTCGAGTTTTTGAAGAACAATTGATATTTATGATGCGTTTTAATGAGGAGAACAAGATGCTTGAAATTATCGATGATATGCTTGTCTCGAATGAAACCAAACTGTTTCATTATGTGAGACACACGAAAGCAACAAATTTAAGTTGGATATATAAACGTTTTCATCAGATTTTCCCACAAGAACTAGCTCCATACTTATTCGACGGGGCCGTTGTATTTCAAGGTATGCTCCATAATATTTTAATAACAAATAAAAAGTTAAATCATACATTAAAAATTGAAGAAATTATCCGTTATTGTATAAAACATACAGAAGTAAATATTAAGGCTGCGAGTGAACAAAAAGAGCAATTATTTAATCCGGAAGAATTATTTTCGTTATTGGATAATCAATCTGATGATCTTTTAACTACTGAGTTAACACGAGGAACTACAAGTATGAAACGTTTTGTAGCGAAAAATGTAATGAATGAAACAGAACAAAAAAAGTGTCTGGAATTTATAACATTCATTTCTGATGAATTGATGCAAAATAACGCTCCCCCCCGAAAATTTTTAATCAGCAGTGCTGTATCTTCTTTGGAACAGATTGAATCTGTTAAAGGGTGTAGTGACTTAGAAGAATACATGGAAGTTATTGATCGATTGCTAACAAAAATTTAATTATTTCTATTAAAAGTCGTGGGCTTAGCGACCCTCATACTAGATTGTAAAAATAAGCATCAAAAATACGCCTAGAGGCTGATTCAAAAGAGTCGTCATTCAACCACCTTTTGAATCAGCCTCTTTTTTTCATAATTCAACATAATTGACATTATGTTGCTTTTTTTAATCATCGCTTGATTTGGTTAAATATTAAATATATGAGACATTGCATTCTCTAGAGTTATACGAGGACTATATACTCGTCATCTGGATGTGATTGACCCGACTCCTGTTAATCAAAGAAAAATAATGGTTATTCAGCTAAAGGGAGCAATTCTGCAGCATGAATTGTGCTCTTTCTTTATGTTTAGGGCCATTTAGTATAAGAAGGAAAGTTAATTCTATATGAAGAATATACCTTTAGGAAGATTAAAATAAAGGGTGTGTTTCTAATGCTTAATTTTATTAAGGTTTCCTTTGAACATATTGATAAAATTATAAGTTTACGGTTAGCCTTACTAAAGGAATTAGATGAGTTGAATTCTCCCCAAGATGAGCTTCTTATGAAAACTTCAACAAGAGAGTATTTGCAAAAAGCACTTTCAAAAAATGAATTTATATCCTATATGGCAGAAATGAATGGAGAACCTGTAAGTATCAGTGGAATGGTTTTATTTAAAAGACCACCTTACTTAGAAAATCTTCAAGGGATTGAAGCCTACATTCTTAATATGTACACTGTTCCTGAATATCGTGGAAAGGGTTTGGCGAAAAGATTGCTTGAAAATTGCATAGACGAAAGTAAAAAAAGTGGAGTTAAGCGAATTTGGCTGCATGCATCTGAAGAAGGCGAACCTCTTTACAGAAAAATGGGTTTTACTAATAAGGAAAGTGAAATGGAACTGTTTCTCTAACTCTTGTTATTCAAGAAACGGGCGCCATTCTTTAATAAGGTGGCATCTTTTTGTATTGCGCCAGATTATAGAATTAGGAAAGAAAATTTTCTTATTTAAAAGAAGGAAACATCCATTTTTAATAGAATGTAAGTATTTTAATTAGAGGAGGTTGATCTCGTTGGAGAGAAGAGAATTACTGGTATCTCCATTACCAGAATATGAAGAAGAAATTGGCCGATGGCTATGGTGTTTAGAAGATGTTCGCCATACTCTTATGACAGAATTAACTTCAATCAACCAAAGTATACTCGACGCAAAAATTGGTAAACGACAAACGATTGGCTCGTTATTATATCACATTGCATTGGTAGAGGCAGATTGGTTATATGTAGAAGTCCTTGGTGCTGAATGGGATCCCGAAATACGCTCGTTGTTTCCGTTAGAAAGCCGCTCTGAAGACGGCTCTATAAATCACATAGAGGGACAAAGTTTAGAAGAACATTTTTACCGGCTTAATAAGGTTCGTGAAGTATTTCTTTCCCACTTTCGTTCAATGGATCTAACGGATTGGCGTAAACTGAGAGTACTTGAACATTATGACGTCACTCCTGAGTGGGTTGTTTACCATTTGATTGAACATGAATCACATCATAGAGGTCAAATTTTCCAAATGCTTAGGGAATTACAAAATGATTAAAATGTTAAAGAGAGGGAACTTTTAATTCCTCTCAAACTAACGGACTGACTCCAAATTATCAATAAATGAGGGCTAATTCAAATTGTGTAGTTATTTCATAAAAGGGCGCATTTCTGGAGCAAGAATGTGCTCTTTCTTTATGTTAAGGAACAGATTGTTGAGTAACTCACTCTAAAGATAAATGGATAATTGTGTTAAATTATAAGGGAAGATTGTGAAGAATTGCACTTAAAGTAACGAGCAGGATAGTTAATAAAAGTTGCATCTTTGCTAAAATATTAGGGAACATATATTCTTATATAGAGTGTAAATAGGAGGCGTATTATGAAGAACCAACGGAAGATAGTGTTGTTTATTGCTCAAAGCTTGGACGGGTATATCGCAACAAAAGAAGATTCTTTAGATTGGTTATTTAAAGTTGAGGGTGAAGGGGATAACGGCTATTCGGAATTTTTTGAAACGATAGACACAATCTTAATTGGTAAAAGAACATATGATTGGATTATGGAACACGAAAAAGGTCAATTCCCATATCAAAATAAAGATTGTTACGTTTTTTCTAGGTCATCATTAGACGATACGAACGATGTTAAATTTGTAAATGATGACATTGTTAACTTTACTCATATCTTGAAAAAAGTAGAAGGAAAAAATATTTGGATAGTTGGTGGTGGAGACTTACTACATACGTTTTTAAAAGAAAAATTAGTCGATGAACTGATTATGACAATTGCACCAACTATCATCGGAGAGGGAATTCCTTTATTTAAAGTAGGTGATTATCAGCTAGACCTTTCTCTAAAAGGTACTAGAACCTTCAATCAATTTGTTGAATTACATTACATAGTAAAAAAATGAACACAAATACTCTTCAACTAAAATAACTGGGGAGCCATTTTGAGCTCTTTCGAATTTTTCAATATTCTGCAATCGGGCGCATTTCCGGAATTTGAATAGCGTCCTTTTTGCATGAAAGGGCCAGCTTGTGGAATAACACTAAAAGGAACATTGGGTAGTTATGTTAAATTATTAAAAATAAGATTGTGAAGAAATGTACTTAAGCTAACCTCAAGAATTTTAAATGAAATTTTAGTAAAATAGAAAAAGTACGTTGATCGATTTCCTAAAGGGAATGAGTGATAAAATATTGTTGAATTATTGTAAATATTCAGTTAAATCGACAAACATTTTACAACCACTTCTTTATAATGGGTCCAGGTGCTTCTGTTTTGTCCAAAAATGTTTTCCTACAATTTTAATAGGGGGGAATTAAATAATGGATTTTTATGAAAAGTTGCCTACTGATTTTTTAATTGCTTTTTATAATGAAATGATGAAAAACATTGAAAAAGGATTATTAACGAAAAATATGTATTATGAATTAGGTTTACTGATTTCAGTTGCTCGTCAGCGGGGTATTATATTAGAGGAGCCATGCGACTTTGAACAGATAGTCGATCAAAAGGATCTGGATGATTTCATTCAATTTGCGCAAAATTAACGTAATTAAAGATGTTTCGCAACCAGCTTGAGGACTTTTCCTTGTATCATCAAAAGAAATTCAAAAAAATCCCATATTCATCATGTGATAATACAGGACTTTTAATCAAATTTTTTTATATTTTTTATTTTTATTCTTTTGATACATCGTGATGAGATCGTCTAGTTTCTGACTGAATCGAAGGGTTTCATTGCTATTTAAACCGGTTTCATTTGCAATTTGGATCAATTCCTCTCTTAATTGATTGATCCGGTCTTCTAATTTCTCGATCTCGCTAACCATCAACCATTCCCCTAATTCTCTTTAACTATTTAATTCGATAAAATCGATTTTCCACAATTTTTATTATGCGAAGGATTTTGCCCAATTGGAATACATATGACAAAACGCCCTAAAAAATTACAAAAAAATCTATAGATAGAAGAACGAAGGACTAAAAGAGTAAAGGAGCCCTTTCTTTCAGTTCATATGTCGCTTTATCTGGTTTCCACCTACATTCCTTACGTTTTCATGGTATCTATGGGTGCTACGAGCCTACATCCATGCTGCACTTTGATGCAATTTAGAAGTCAAAATAATTTCTGTCCTGATGTTGACTATGACGTCGACAGGAGGGAAAATGTTGAAACGCTCAACGAAACGAATCATTGAAACGTTCCCTAAATTTAAAGGTAAATTAAAGGCTTATGAGAACATCTTATTGGTGGAAGAAGCAAAGGAAAGCATTAACAGACGTTGAAGCTGTATTTTTAAAATTAGCCTGGTTTTTTGAAGCACCCATACAGGAAAGATTTAATATCGAATTATTGTATCACCATTTAGATAATGATTGGCTTGAATTCGCGTTAGAATTATTGACTCAGTTCTTTCAAGAGGATACGTATTTAATTCAAAAACCTACCCATTCTATTCTCCGAGAAACGCCGGCTGATTATTTAAATCAAAAGCAGTTTGCTGATTACTTATCGGAACATGGATTGAATTATGATAAACGTAAATTAAATGTGTATTACAGTCGTGGAAAAATACCTAAAGCAGATGTTGAACTTGCTAGTACCCCCTATTGGAGTAAATCTAGTGTCGAAGAGTTTTGCGAAAAAGAGAAAAATCGTTTGAAAAAAGATTAAGTTAAACCATATTGTGCCCAGGATTAAAAGAATAACAGGCATGATCATAAAGGATCACCCCTTAGAATGGAAATGAATTTCTGGGGGAAAAACTACCCTTAAATTAGCAGTTTTTGTGAATTAAGATAGCATTATTTCTTAACAAAACCGGTATAAAAAATTGCCTGGACCTAAGAGTAAAAGATGAATAGTTTTATCCTCTTTTCTTAAAAAGCTTCGTAAAAAGGCCACGAAAAAAGTTCTTTTTAGGTGTTTCAAGTGTTTCGACCAGATTTTCAACAGGATGCTGATGATGTTTGGTGAAGAAATTCCAGATGATTTCTGTTGCATTTGGGCATGATGGGTCGGTATATGAACCATTCGAGCTCCCACCAGACCATGCGTGCCCCATTTGATCGATCATCCAAAGTTCCATTAAATGTTCACCGCCTCTATCACCGTATACATGTTGAGTACAACTTTTTCCATTAATAAGGTCTGATTTGACCTGGAGAGGTGTAATATCAGCTCTTCCTGTACCACCTTCTACAAGAAAATTAGTTTGTGCCCACTGTGTGATAACCTGCTGGCCATTAATGGGATGTACAATCGTATCGCAGATACCATGGAAAACAATGACAGGCATTTTCTTCTTGAACTTTCCCATTTCCTGAAAGGCACTTTTACCGCATGCATAGGGATCCGAAACGCCTTTTTGCATGCTTTCTTTAGCAGCCTTAGCCAATGGATCGGTTAGAAAAAATACATTAGCAGCATCATAGGGAAGTCCCGAACACACTCCTATACCGCTAAATACATCTGGATAGGTAACTCCAAGAATGCAAGCGAGTGCGGCACCTGCAGATAAGCCCGCTACGTACACCTCGCTTGAATCAATGGGGTACGTACTTTTAACCTGATTAATGATCGCATTAATTAACTTGGGATGTCCCTCTCCACGGTGCTGATTTTTATCTAAAAACCAGTTCCAACAGCCAAAAGGGTTATAACCAGCCGGATTCCAAGGATTAAACAGGTGATTCATGTCAGGATAGAGTACGAGAAAGTTTTCTTTTTCAGCAAGCTCGTTCATATTTGTTCCAGCAGCAAAATCATCCGGATTTTGTTCACATCCATGAAGCATCACCATTAACGGAGTATCTTTTTCTGCTTGATATTCGCTCGGAACATAAAGTTTGTACCTAAAATCCTCATATAAAAAATCTAGAAATTCCCCCAACTCTATCAACCTTCCTTAACTTAAACTACATGTTTCCATTATACTTCTACAGGTTCCTATTTTTACGGAAATAAAGCTTTTTTTGAAACGTGAATCAACTTTAGGCCAAAACGCATTGAATCTATGAAGCAATAACATGTTGCTCTACCTCCTTCTATGTATTTTAAGAGATGAAAGAGGAAAGTAAATCCTTCTATTATCCTTTAGCCTTTATACCCAAAGTTTTAATATCGGATTATTGTATCACCATTTAGATAATGATTGGCTTGAATTCGCGTTAGAATTATTGACTCAGTTCTTTCAAGAGGATACGTATTTAATTTAAAAACCTACCCATCCCTTATTTTTCATAACAACTTCATAACACTTTTATAACACTTTCATATCAATATCCTAATATAGTAAGGATTGTAGTAAAATCAAGGCATTAAATTGTTCATATAAGGTTAGTCAATTATGAGGAAGTGCAATGATGAAATTTAGAGTAATAATATTTGATGCTGAAGGAAAAGAACTAGAAATTGAAAATAAAATCATTGGTGATATCCTTTTTGAATCTGAAGAAGCATTTGAATTTTTTATTAATGCAATAAAAAGCAGTTTACCATCAAATCTTGAGTTCAAAATCATTCCCGAAAAGGATACTAATAATAATCATTTGGTTAGCCATAGGTAGAATTTCACCAATCAAAATAGTTGTAAATTTATGGAAAATCAGTTAATATTAAAGTGGCAGTTCAATTACGCCTATATTATCAGTAAACTAAAAGCGTAGGAGGACATATGAAATTTATCGTAAAAGCTTTTGATCTAGATGGTCAGGAATTTGATTTTGTAAATACAGTTATTGGTGAAGAAAATGAAGTCTCTTTTGAAAATGAAAAGGCAGCACAAGCATTTGTCGAGGGAATTCGAATCAGTTTTCCTTCTGCTTTCCAGTATAAAATTATTTCTAAGGAAGATGGAAGGAAATGATTGTCTTTTGTTGAAAGTATCATAAATATCCATTTGAAAACAGGACTTTTGCAAAACACCCTTTATCATATAAGAGCAGAAACGAAAGGGATATTGGCATTACACAACAGGGCGATAACGCCGACAAAAAAAATATACATTCATACGGTATTTAGAAAATAGAAACCCGAAATTCCACCTCGAAGGAACTTCGGGTATTATTTTTATTTTCTAAAAAATGGTAGAAATCAATCTGACTTTGAAACAATCCTATTCTGGATAATAACTGCTATGATTTCACTCATATAGTAGCCCTTCTCAGCTAGAGCGTTATGTTTCCTCATTTGGATGGTGACCAAATATCTTAAACTAGAAAAAATTGAAATAATTTTCATCAATCATTTGTTGTATTTAACTCATTTCTATCGTTTTCTTCTATTTGCTTTACTTTATTCTTTGTGTACTTAATTGAACTAAATAGCATGAGGAGAGTTAAAATTAAACATCCACCCATAATCAACAAAAAATGATGTACCCAAGCAATGAGAACTGAAAACTCCATTCGAATCCCCCCTTTAATAATGACCTGTTCGTTTTAATTATTTCTATATTTTGTAAAAAAATACCTCCCAATAAACTGTAATAACGTAAAGGGTTAGTGTTTCCATCTCTGCAAAGAAGATGTATTTAGATATGGAGGAATTCATCATTCATTTAAGAAGTGGGGGTGAACATTATTAACATAGCTGCTAATATATCAAATAAAGGTTTTTCATTTGAAGTAAACTGTGATTATTGCTGATGTAAAATAGTCAGCAGTCAGTCATGTGGTGGCGGGGCAAAGTGGTGGTAAATTGGTGGCAAGTTGGGGGGCAAAATCAAACATCCTGCCACCAACTACATCTGTTTAAATCATACAAAGGTAAAAGAAAAGCCTATTATATCGACGATTTTAAAGTGAATATGTTATAATCGGATTCACATTACAACCTTGACAGGGATATGTCCATTAACTTTTCTCTATGTTAACCTTTTAAAGAATTAACAATAAAAATTAAAAATATTTTTTCGCACACTATTCGCACACAAATAAAAAAATCACTTCCTAAAAAGAAAGTGATTTTTTTTAAAAACATTGATATATCAAAGTTTTTAAGCAGGAGAATAGGGGGCTCGAACCCCTGACCTCAACGCTGCCAGAGTTGAGGTCAAAAGTGAAGTTAATATTTTCTCGATGAATTGTAATTCTTTCTATTACCATATAATTGGAGGTTCATGGATTGATGAATTGGGTGAGCTTTAAATAAGGAGAGTGGAGTATTCCCATTGGAATCAACTCTCCTTATTTAGGTTGTTCTATGAACTGGAAAAAGGAGCATAAAATCACGAAAATTCTTCAATTCATTGCGACACTAAGATGGTAAATATATCTCTCTCAATTTATTATTTTTCCCTGACAATGCTTGCTGAAATCCAGCCTTCGATCCCGTTTGCGGTTTGAACTTTTAGCCACTTAATTCCTTTGGAATCTACTCGTTCTTCATTCAAAAAGTGCATTATTTCCCCATTTGCAATAGTGTATAGACGAGGCGCGGTTAGTGTGGGAGCTTCACGAATATTTCCGCCATCATTATATTTCCTATTTAAAATTAATTCTTTTGGATCAGGGGGTGCAGCCCTGGATGCTTGTACATGTTCTTGGTTTAACCAGGCCTCAGCTTTCTTCCATTTTTGTGTATACCACTTATTTGGATTGTTCATGATTGCTGCAGTAAGCAAAATCGCTAAAGCTGTGGCAGAATAGAAGGTCCATCTTTTAATCCTTGCCTTATTCCTTTTCCGTTTCCTGAAAAGCTGAATCATTTTGTTGAAAAAACTTTCGAACAAGGCAAACATTCCTTCAATGATATCAATCCAAACAGGTATGCCCGCTTTACCTGCTTCTCTCCGGATTCTTTGCATCGTGCAAATTAGTGCCATGATTGGATAAGAAATGAGATAAAGCATTTTTTTCAACAACCGGCACAACAAGTTGAAGGAGGGAGGAACAATGTAGAACAAAATCGGCATTGCGAGCTGCAGGAGCACAAAGAGAACTAAAAAAATACGCAACCATTCCGGCAGGAGAGAAACAGGTGCCCAGATCCAAAACAGCTGATTTAAAATGGATTCCACAATCGCTAATCTCCTTTATTTAAATAGGATGGAAGTTCTCTCCTTGGACCAGCAATCTGTTTTTTTCTGTTTATTTTTTCCAGTTCGACGGGGAGATGGGGGAATAGTTTCTTTAGTTTGGCTAATCTTTGTTCTGCCTCGAACTGGTCAATAGAGTGATCGTTGATCAAGTTTAAAAGTTGTTTGTTTACCTCATATTTGAAGGTTTGATTTTGGCAAAACTCCGATTCCACTAACCGCTTTGCCATTTCATTCTTTTCTCCAAGCTTTCCTGCAGTGATAAAATCACCTGCTTCAAGAGCTTCCTTTATCGAGGCCGAAATCCGGCGCGCTTCCTCTAAGTCCAGAGCCTCTTGATAGGAAGATAGTTCTGCGTTCCGGTGTAAATCGGCGATCGCCTTATCATGGACCTGATCCCGAACACCTTGCCGGATCAAAACACGAACATTTCGAACAACAATTCCAGCATCTCTTAACACCTTGACTAATGGCGAGGTCTGTAAAAATTCTTCAATATGACGGGCAAATCTCAGTTCCTCTTCAATAGGAAAAAATCTTGCTTCTGATTCCACCCAGAAGGGCAGATTATTGTCAATAACGGTGCCAAATTCTCCTGCATTTTGTTGAACTAATCGTTCTGGATGTTCGACGGCGATATCGATAAATAAATTGACAGAAAACTTTCTTCCTCTTGTTGCCGAAGGGACCTCCTCTTTGTAGGTGATGGTTTGCTGCTGCATATTGACGGTATAAACCCTTTTATATTTACCAATCCGCAATTCACTGCGTGACAAACGCTCTCCATTTTTAACTGCATAGTATTCGTTGTGATTATTAACATAAACAAAGGCATATGTCATTGATGACGCCGGCGGTTTTTCCAAAAAACTAAATTTCACGTCTTTAACATCTTCAATAAAATGCATTAGGTTACTCCCTCCAGGTTAACTATTTTCATTGAGAGATCACTTACCTTTGTCTACATTCTATGCAGACAATCGGAAGAAAAGCCCCCATATCTTTGCAGAAATTGGGGATTGAGGGAGGATTGTATATATCAAACGAAAAGAGACAAGAATCGCCACGCACCACTGAACCAAAAATGGCTGCTCTATGAAACATAACTGGAAGATGAAGTTTATAATCTAGTAAGGAATTGTAGAGTTAAACAAGTATTTACAATAAATGAAAATAAAAAATATTTCGAAATATAGAAAAAATCATTGTGAAAAAAATTAAGTCTTGCTAGAATAAAAAAGGTATTAGGAAACAGGGTGAATTTTTTTGCAACATCCGGGACGTTTTACGTCCTGATAGGACTTAGAATGTCCCGATATTTTCTGTATAATTGACAGAATATTCATCCTGTTCTGAGTTCAATTACTATTTAATGTCAAGGAGGAATTTTTTATGGGGACAAACGTATTAACTTCATCATCCTATAAGTTTTACACTAACGGAGAATGGAAAGAAAGCCTTTCAGGTGAAACCATTGATATAAAGTCACCTTACCTTTCTGAAGTAATTGGAAAAGTGCAGGCTATCACAAATGAAGAGGTGGATGAAGCGATTTGTTCAGCCCAAGAGGCGCAAAAATTATGGGCGGAGATATCTATTCAACAACGTGCAAGTTATTTATATAAATGGGCAGATGAATTAGTCAGCAGGCAAAATGAAATCGCTGAAATTATTATGAAAGAAGTCGGCAAAAGCTATAAAGATGCAAAAAGCGAAGTCACCCGCACAGCGGATTTTATCCGTTACACAATTGAAGAGGCCCTGCATATGCATGGCGAAAGCATGAGGGGCGAAAGCTTTCCAGGTGGTTCTAAATCAAAAATTGCCATTATTGAGCGCGTTCCATTAGGGGTAGTATTAGCCATTTCTCCATTTAACTACCCGGTAAACTTAGCTGCAGCAAAAATAGCTCCAGCCTTAATTGCAGGAAACGCTGTTATTTTTAAACCTGCTACACAAGGTGCCATCAGCGGTACAAAAATGATTGAAGCCCTTCACGAAACAGCATTGCCAAAAGGTCTTGTCAGCCTCGTTACAGGCAAAGGTTCTGTGATTGGTGATTACTTAGTCGAACATAAGGGGATAAATATGATTTCATTTACAGGCGGGACCCATACAGGCGTTAGATTAGCCCAAAAAGCTTCCATGGTTCCCCTTGTTCTTGAGCTTGGTGGAAAAGATCCTGGCATCGTGTGTGAAGATGCGGATTTAAAAGAAGCAGCTAAACAGATCATCAGTGGGGCGTTCTCTTATTCCGGCCAGCGCTGCACAGCCATTAAACGTGTGCTCGTAAATGAAAAAGTAGCAGATGAGCTAGTGGGATTATTAAAAGGAGAAGTGGAAAAATTGTCTGTGGGTTCTCCGGAAGATGGCAGCACCATTGTCCCTTTAATTGATAATAAATCCGCTGATTTTGTTCAAATTTTGATTGCTGATGCTCTTGGTCAAGGGGCTGAGGTAGTAATCGGAAACAAACGGGAACATAACTTGATTCATCCAACTCTTCTTGATTATGTTACAGGCGAAATGCGTGTGGCATGGGAGGAACCGTTTGGACCTGTACTACCAATCATACGTGTTTTATCTGACGAAGAGGCAATTAAACTTGCAAATGAATCTGAATATGGCCTCCAGGCAAGTATTTTTACAAAAGATGTAAACAGAGCGTTTACGATTGCTAATAAAATTGAAGCAGGATCCGTCCAAATTAATGGTCGTACAGAGCGTGGTCCGGATCATTTTCCGTTTATTGGTATAAAAGGATCCGGCATGGGAGTACAAGGAATTCGTAAGAGTATCGAATCGATGACACGGGAAAAAGTAACAGTTTTAAACATTGCTGAGTAACCTTAGAGTAATGTAGACATCAATTTTTTAAATTTATGGGGAAACCATTGATAATACTGATGCAGAAGTAGAACGTTTCTGTGCTGCAGTGAAGAAAGCAAATTCAGAGCTTGAAGCCATTCGTGACAGAGCCATAGTTGACCTTGGTGCAGATAAAGCGGCAATTTTTGAAGCACATCTTCTTGTTTTGAATGATCCTGAATTAACGGGTCCGATTAAAGATAAGATTCAATCTGGGAAAGTTAATGCAGAGTCTGCCCTTAGAGAAACTGCAGATATGTTCATTATCATGTTTGAAAAAGATGGATAATGAATATATGAGAGAACGTGCTGCAGATATTCATGACGTTACAAAACGTGTTCTTTCGCATTTATTAGGTGTTCAATTTGTTAATCCTGGCATGATTGCTGAAGAAGTTATCATTGTTGCAGAGGATTTAACGCCGTCTGATACAGCACAATTAAATCGACAATTTGTAACAGGATTTACTACTAACATCGAGGGACGTACATCGCATTCAGCAATTATAGCCCGTTAGATGGAAATCCCTGCTGTTGTGGGTAAAAAACAGCTACAGAGGGAGATACATACCTTGAAAAAATCAGACATGAAAAAGCTTGCACAAGAAGTTTTAAATATGCAAACTACATCTCAGGTCATTGAAGCAGTAAATGATACAACAAAATAAGTATTTTTTCTTAATTTAAGATCGGTTTAATGAAATCAGGCGGTCTTATTTTGTACAACAATATTGAAAATTTTTGTAAAAAACTATTGTGAGATTTGTTTGAAAAATAATTCAGACATATAGCAAGAGTTGTCCAACGGAAATATAAAAAGTCAAAAATATTCAGACGGTCAACATTGCTTTCTCTAGGATAAAAGACCATCGGAAAAAAAATAAAAGTAAATTTCCGTAATATGGAAAATGAGATTTAGAGAATCTACCTTATATCTTTAACCATGTTTTTATAAAATTTGAAGTTTGTACCAGAGGTGAAATTAGGAATAAAAAGTGGAATTTTAAAAACTTATTTTTTGAATAATAAATTAGTCTGAAATATATGGGGGTGGTTTTCTTGAAATCAAATGAAGAAACCCTTGAAGATTTAAAAAAGGAATTACTTCGGATCGGTTCAACCAACCAAAGGGATTATGATTTGTTGAAGAGGAGAGGCCAGGTTTTAAGTACAGCCATTTGTCGAAGATTAAAATTAAGCTGGCCAAAGGTTGTTGAGAAAACAGGGTTAATATCTTCAAAGAGGTAAATGTTTAATGCGCCTTATAAGGTTTGGGGTTACTGCTTCAATTAGGAGTATTTTATGAGTGACATATGGAAGAAGAGGGGGTTCCTTAAACCTCCTCTATACTTTTGTTCTGCCAAGTTAGTAGCATAAGTATCTCTTAGCTTGTGTGGAGACATTCTTTTATCAAATGACTTTGTAAACTTATAAACAATGTTTTCGATTGCTCGGTTGAAAGTGGTATTTCCTTTACGAATAACACTAATTTCTCGAGAATTTATTTTAAACAAAACTGACGGGTTATTGACGGAAAATTATAAATGATGCTATAGTTAAAATAATTTAAGCGAGATTTGTTTTATGCTAGAAGTTTGAGGTGTATTATTAGTGGCGAGATTAAAGGATATTGCTGAATATGTAGGCGTTTCCATCTCAACGGTTTCTAGAGTCATTCAAAATGACCAAACACGAAATGTAAACCAGGAAACAAAAAATAAAATATGGCAGGCAGTTAAGGAGTTAGGATATATCCCAAACCAGCATGCCCGAAACCTAGTGAATAACAGGCAAACGAAAACTAACACAAGAACAATGAAAATTGGCTGGGTTGCCAATCCAATACAAGCGGAGATTAACCCATACTTTGCCGAAATCTATACAGGTATTCGGGACACCTTAACAAATTACGACTATACCTTAATAAGTATTACCAAGGATGAGATTGAAAATGAGGCACTGCTTTTAAAGACAATTCATGATCTGGGAATTGAGGGACTTATTCTAATAGACAGAATTGACGAGAGTCTCATTGAATATATTCAGCAAACGATCCCAGTGGTCGGATTAGACTTTTACTATACAGATAAAAATATTGCCGTTGTGGATTACAATCGTGAGGCTGCAATTAAAATGGTGGTTCAGCATTTAATTAACAAAGGACACCGGAAAATTGGTTTTATTGGTGGAGGTATCAATAAAACTTTTGAAGATTTACATGCAGAATATCGGTTTAAAGGCTATCAATCAGCAATGGAAGAAGCTAAACTTTCTATCAGGCCAGACTGGGTTATCAATACCATGTGGAAAATGGAAAACAGTTACCAGAAAATAAATCAGCTCATTAAAAGAGACCGAGAGCATTTGCCAACAGCCATGGTTTGTGCCAGTGACATGATGGCCATCGCTGCAATGAGAGCTGTAATCGAAAATAATCTCAGCATTCCAGAGGATATTGCCTTCTTTGGAGTTGATAATATTGAGATGAGTAAATATTCATCACCACCGCTATCAACCGTGGAAATTCCTAAATACGAAATGGGAAAAATGGCTGCGAAAACGATTATGGATATGGTGGAAGAAAAAATTACTCTTCCAGTAAAACTTGTTTTACCGTTTGAATTAATCATTCGGGAATCATCTTCATAAAAACGGACCTAAACGGTTCTTTTTTTAAAAGTCTTCGGAAAACGTTTGGATAAATTGAGGAAAATTTTCCGCGGATAATAATATTACATAAATTAAACAAACAAGAGGAGAGATTTAGATGAAAACAATGACAGCAATCTTAATTGGAGCAGGTGATAGAGGGGCAAGAGCTTACGCGCCATATGCACTTGCATATCCAAATGAATTAAAGATTGTCGGAGTGGCAGAGCCGGGATTGGAAAGGAGAAAGAAAATACAATCTAAACACGATATACCTTTCGAAAATTGTTTTGAATCATGGGAAGAAGTATTGAATTTCAACCGAAGAATTGCTGACATTGCGATTATTTGTACACTTGACCGGTATCACTTTAAACCAACGATGAGAGCTTTGGAGTTAGGCTACCATGTTTTGTTGGAAAAACCAATGTCTCCAGACCCGCTTGAATGTATTGCGATGGAACAGGCAGCAAAAAAATATAATCGACAGCTAACCATCGGGCATGTTCTACGGTATACCGAATTTTGGTCAACGATTAAAAAGATAATTACCAAGGGGGAAATTGGTGAAGTTGTATCATTGCAATTAAATGAAAATGTAGAAGTGATGCATATGTCTCACAGCTTTGTTCGAGGAAATTGGAATAATAAAGAAAAATCGAGTCCAATGATCTTGCAGAAATCTTGTCATGATATGGATATTATTTCTTTTGTTATAGGCAAAGAGTGTAAAAATCTTAGTTCCTACGGTTCACTCATGCATTTTAAAGAGGAAAATGCCCCGGTTGGAGCGCCGCAAAGATGTTTAGATGGATGTCCCGCCGAATTAGAATGTCCATTTCATGCAGGTAGATACTATCTTGGTGAAGGAAGAGGTTGGGCTAAGAAATTTACAGAAGACTATACGAATGAAGGAATTATTAAAGCATTACAAGATACACCATATGGAAAATGTGTTTACCAATCAGATAATAATGTTGTCGATCATCAGGTGGTCAACATGGAATTCGAAGATGGAGCAACTGCAACATTTAGCATGTGCGGCTTCACGAGAGAGCAAACGCGAATTGTTCAAATCATGGGAACAAAAGGAGAAATCAGAGGAAACATGGAGGATAATAGTATTTCAATCTTTGATTTTCTCACTAAGCATGAAACCGTCATTAAATTTGACAGCCCTGTAGGCGGACACGGCGGCGGTGATAACGGTATCATGAGAACATTTCTCCGCGAAATTCAATTTGGAAATACAACAGATAGTGTTTCTTCCACTTCTGCTTCCGTAAGAAGCCATCTCATGGCATTTGCTGCTGAGAATTCAAGGTTAAACAAGGGTAAATCCATTAATATCGATGAATATTATCAAAGATTGCTAGAAAATATTAAGGTATAAAGATAGATTGTTATCACTCCGATTTACGGGGTGTATCAATAATAAAGTTGTAGATTAAAAGCTATCCCTTTTGGGAAAACGTTATCCATAAAGGTGGTGAACGTTATCTAAAATATTTGGAATATTAATGAAAAAGAAGTACGAATTATTCATCTAAGAAAAGCCCTTAAGTCTTAAAAAGCGATTTTGTTTGAAATCTATTAAATTTTGAATGAGAGAAGGGAATATGATGAAAAAATGGCTAGTAATGATTTTAGCAGTTTTTCTAGGATTGCTAGGGCTGGCTGGCTGTAGTAATAGCGATACGGCTTCCGGTGACGTGAAAGATGGAAAGGTTGAAATTACCTATGGAATTTGGGATAAGAAACAACTGCCTGCCATTGATGAGATTATCAAATTATTTAACGAAAAATATCCAAATATCAAAGTAAAAACGGAGCTTACTCCTTATGGCCAATACTTCCAAAAGCTTGAAACTGCTGCAACTGGGGGTGCTTTGCCCGATGTCCTTTGGATGAACGGTGCTCACGTCGTTCAATATGCTGAGGGAAAAGTAATCCTTCCATTAAGTGATAGGGCGAAAAAAGATAACTATAGTTTAGATAATTATCCGAAGTCATTAATTGACCTTTATACAGTCGATGGAAAAGTTTATGGAATTCCAAAAGATTACGATACAACTGGCTTATGGTACAACAAAAAAATCTTTGATGATGCAGGTGTGCCGTATCCGGATGAAACTTGGGACTGGAATAAGTTAAAAGAAGTGGCAAAGAAACTAACAAACAAAGACAAAAGTATTTGGGGCTATGCTGCTTTAATGGGTAATCAAGGCGGATATTATGATTTAATTTGGCAAAATGGCGGATATATCGTTCCCAAAGATGGAAAATCAGTTGGTTTCGATCAACCTGAAGCAATCGAGGCACTGAAATACAATATTAGCTTTATAAAAGAAGGATTGTCACCAACACAAGCACAAATGACAGAAACGGCAGCTTCTGAATTATTCTCTTCAGGAAAAGTCGCGATGATGTTCGATGGTCCTTGGATGGTTCCTGAATATAAGAAAAACCCTGATTTAAATGTTGCTGTCGTACCAAAGGGTAAGAAGCGTGCAGTAGCGATTCATGGGTTATCCAATGTAATCGCTGCCAATACCAAACATAAGGATGCGGCATGGGAGTTCGTTAAGTTCTTAGGCTCTAAAGAAGCTGCCGATGTGTATGCGAAAACTGGGACAGTTATTCCAGCCTATAACGGTACACAGGAAGCATGGGTAAAATCTGTTCCAAATCTGAACCTTCAAGCCTTTATTGATGGTGCTAAATACTCTGTTCCGCTTCCAAGTGTCAAAAACACAGGGGAAATTTGGCAATATGAAACAGATATCCTGAAAAAGGCCTGGAGCCAAGAAGAAAGTGTAGAGGACGCAGTAAAAGAGCTAACCAAAAAAGCAAATGAGTCGCTATCTAAGTAGTTGAAAAAATGAAGAGAGGAATGTATTTCTTCTCTTCAATTTCCATAAAGGGAGGGAATGCTGTGAAAGAAATTCCTCTTCAGACTGAAGTGAAAGCATCTAAAAAATTGAAGGTTACCAGCTTAACAAAAACAAGGAAAAGATCTGATTATCTCTGGGCGTATTTAATGATTGCTCCTACGATGTTGGGTTTATTTATTTTTTACTTGTGGCCTATTATCCAGACCTTTTACTATAGTTTCACTGAATGGGGAGCATTTGGGCAATATGAGTGGACTGGGTTAACGAATTATAAACGGATGTTTGACGATGCAGGCCTCTTACAATCTTTTAAAAACACAGGTATTTATATTATCTTTACCGTGCCAATAGGAATTTTCCTATCAATTATTATAGCGGTTCTCCTAAATCAAAAAATTAAAGGGAAATCTGTTTACCGAACCCTGTATTTTTTACCCGTGATTACCATGCCGGCTGCAATCGCGATGGTATGGAAATGGCTATTTAATGCGGATTACGGATTGCTCAATTATCTTTTATCTTTGATTGGAATTAAGGGTCCACAGTGGGTAAGTGATCCGAAAATAGCCCTATATTCTATTATTGTTGTCGCAATCTGGAGTGGTATTGGATATAACATGGTCATTTTTCTATCTGGGCTGCAAGGGATTCCTAAAATGTATTATGAAGCTGCAGAAATTGATGGAGCGGGCCCGATAAAGGTGTTCTTTAAAATTACACTGCCATTACTCTCTCCTGTTATTTTCTTTGTGTCCATTATGTCTCTTATCGGAGCGTTTCAAGTGTTTGACTTAATCTTTATGATGATTGGAAAGAGCAGTACGGCGTTAGAAAGTACGCAGTCAATCGTTTATTTATTTTATCAGCATGCTTTTGTATTAAATGATAAGGGTTATGCAGCAGCTATTGCAGTACTATTGTTAATTGTTATTTTGATTATTACTGCGATTCAAATGGTGTTACAGAAAAAGTGGGTTCATTATGACTAAAGGGAGTGTAACCATTGGAGAAAACAAGAAGGCTTGTAACAAGTAAATCATTTCTTATCCATTTCATCCTAATTATAGGGTCGGTGGCAATGGTTTTGCCCTTTATATGGATGATTCTCACCTCGTTAAAAACTTACGCTGAGTCCATTCATGTCCCCCCCGCATTGTTTCCAAAGGAATTTCAATGGGGGAACTATAAAGAGGTATTTGGACTGCTACCATTCTTCAAATTTATGTTTAATACCATCATTATTACGGTACTACGGACCGTTGGCCAACTGTTTTTGTGTTCACTGGCAGCCTATGCCTTTGCACGGATTGAATTTCCCGGTAGGAACTTTTTGTTCTTATTGGCGTTGACCGTATTAATGGTACCGGGTCAAGTGTTTTTACTGCCTCAATACATGATTATGGTGAAATTAGGCTGGCTAAATTCGTTGCAAGCCGTGATCGTACCCGGTTTGTTTAGTGCATTCGGTACATTCCTTTTAAGGCAATTCTTTATGGGACTTCCAAAGGAATTAGAGGAAGCCGCACGACTTGACGGCTGTAACCATTTCAAAATTTATTGGAAGATTATGCTTCCGCTTTCCAAACCAGGTTTAATTGCATTGGGGATCTTTACAACTCTTTGGAGCTGGAATGAATTAATGTGGCCGATGATTGTTAATAGTTCGACGGAATCTATGACTCTATCAGTGGGATTATCTTCACTCCAAGGCCAATATTTAACCAACTACCCGATTCTTATGGCGGGTTCCTTTTTAGCAATAGTACCGATGCTAATCCTATTTATCTTCCTGCAAAAGCAATTTATTGAGGGGATTGCTGTAACTGGTGGGAAATAAAAACCATAACATACGGTCATAAAAAGCCGTATGTTATGGGTGTATTCAGAGGTATTAGTCTATGAGTATTACATTCAGCTAACTCTAATAAACTTGTACCAACAACCCAACATTACATAGCTTCACTTATTTATAAAAAATTAAAACATGTACGGAAAAACTCGATCAATTCAACATGCAGGGGTGCAGGAACATGAAAAAGGCAATTGGCATTGATATTGGCGGGACGAAAATTGCGGCAGCCATCATTTCAGAAACAGGAGAATTGTTGAATCGGAAGGAGATAAAAAGTGATCCATCGGACAGAGAAAAGATGTTTGCCAGAGTAGTAAAAGCTGTCGAGCAAGTTCTTAAGGGTTCCTCTTATAAGGTTGAGGACATGGATGGTATTGGTGTCGGTGTACCGGGCAGGGTGGATCGTGAACAAGGGATTGCGGTTTTTCAAAATAACTTACCATGGGCTCAGTTTCCCCTTATTGACCGTTTACGGGAGCAATTTGGGCCCCAGCGGATTACGATCGACAATGATGTATACATGGCGGCTTTCGCTGAGTGGAACGCAGCCAAGGCAAAGAACGACGAGACATTTGTCTATGTGACGATTAGCACGGGTATTTCCTGTTCCATTATTCATAATGGTTCACTTTTTCGGGGAGCTGGATTTTCCGGGGAGCTCGGCTTGCTTCCAGTCTTTTCAAAGGCAGCCAAGAAATTAGAGCGACTGGAACAAGCATCTGCAGGACCTGCGATTGAAAAATTAGCACAAAAGGAATTCCAGATGGTGAGTCTGTCAACAAGGGATGTTTTTAAGCGTTATAAAGAAGGAGCCATAGAGTATAAACCTATCATCAATGATGTGACAGACAATTGGGCACAAGGACTCTATTCAATCTCCTGCTTACTGGACCCGCATAAAGTGGTTTTCGGTGGAAGTGTCATCGCTAACAACCCCTTTTTGCTTGAAATTATAAAAGAAAAACTGAAAATGTACCAAATCCCTGAGCAACAGCATCTTCTAAGCAATATGTCGATTAGTAATATGAAGGAAAATAACGGCGTCGTTGGTGCCGGATTACGGGTATTTGACGGGAACTAAATTATAGAGGAGTGTCATATATGTTTACATTAAGTCATGAAAAATTAATGCCCTTAGGGGCCGCGATTACAACAGCCGAAATCAAACAACAGCCTGAATTATGGGGCGAGACATTTGCATTGTATACTGCAAAAATTCATGAGATTAATGAATTTTTACAAAATATTACAGAAAAGCACAATCGTATCCGGGTTATTTTTACAGGGGCCGGAACCTCCGCTTATGTTGGTGACACTGTAACCCCATATTTAAAGGGAAAAGTGGATGAGAAACAGTGGGACTTGATGAGTGTTCCAACAACGACAATCTTATCAAATCCGTATCAATTCTTAAAAGCAGATATCCCAACGTTATTGATTTCATTTGCAAGAAGCGGAAATAGCCCTGAAAGTGTTGCAACTGTCGTGTTAGCGGAACAAGTAGTAAGGAATCTTTATCAAATCACCATTACCTGCTCAGAAGATGGAAAATTGGCAAAACGGGCAAAAGGAGATCAAAATAACCTCTTATTATTAATGCCTGAAAAGTCAAATGATCAAGGGTTTGCCATGACGGGAAGCTACACCAGTATGGCACTAACTACACTGCTCATTTTCGATTCGTTATCAATTGAAGAAAAATTAAACATTGTAGAAACAGTTCGCCGCATGGGTCAAAGTGTTATTAAAAGAGAAGCTGATATTGAAAAAATGATTTCTTCCGACTTTGAAAGAATTATCTATCTTGGATCAGGGAGTTTTGAGGGCCTCGCAAGAGAGGCACAATTAAAAGTATTAGAATTAACTGCCGGTAAGATTGCTACATCCTTTGATTCATCACTCGGATTTCGACATGGTCCAAAATCATTTGTGAATGAAAATGCAGTCGTGTTTTTGTTTGTTTCCAACCAACCTTACACACGCCAGTACGACCTTGATATGTTAAATGAATTGAGACAGGATCGAATCGCAAGCTTCATATGTGCAATTGAAGTAGATAGTGATATGAATTATGCCGGCGATACCTTCTTATTCGAAAGTGAAGCAAGCACCGTTCCTGATGCTTATTTGTCACTTCCGTATGTCATGTTTGCACAAACGATTGCCTTGCTATCATCAATCAAGGTTGGAAATACGCCGGATACTCCTTCACCAAGTGGAACAGTTAATCGTGTCGTTAAAGGTGTAACAATCCACGAATATAAATAAATGAAAGGGAAAGGGGGGATCTCCTTCCTTAACAGAGGTGCAGGTATGGAACAATTTGTGTTTGCAGACATGTTTTTTCTTGAGGATGGGGTGGCAGGCCCAGGTTACTTGGAAATTAAAGACGGGAAATTTGGCTCTTTTTACGTCACTTTGCCCTCCGAATCGGCGGATGTCATCAATCACGCAGGGAAATGGATTGCTCCAGGTTTAGTCGACACGCACATTCATGGCTTTAAAAATCATGACATTATGGATATCGACTTTGAGGGATTAAAGGCGATTTCTGAAGGACTGCTATCGTGTGGTGTGACGTCGTTTTTGCCTACCACACTAACTTCTTCGCCAGAGATATTGAATGAAGTAGTGGCAATGATTGGAGAAAACTATACAAAGGTCCAGGGAGCCAAAATTAAAGGTATTTTTTTAGAAGGGCCATTTTTTACGGAGAAACACAAAGGGGCTCAAAACATAAAGTATTTTTGTGATCCCTCTATCGAAATGCTAGAGATGTGGCAAACGTTTTCCAACCAATTTATTAAAAAAATTGCACTAGCTCCGGAAAGGAAAGGATCAGCAGAATTTATTGAACATGCCGTCAACAATCAAATAACGGTGGCGTTGGCCCATAGTGATGCAACATACGCTGAGGCAAAATATGCGGTTGAGAAGGGTGCCTCAATTTTTGTCCATACGTTCAACGGTATGAGCGGGCTTCATCATCGTGAGCCGGGAATGGTTGGTGCTGCGATTAACCTGCCTGATGTGTTTGCAGAAATTATCTGTGACGGACATCATGTTGATCCTGCTGCTGCTAACATTTTAATGAATGCTCGTGGCAGGAAGGAGACGATCCTAATAACCGATTGCATGATGGCTGGAGGTATGCCGGATGGACACTATCAACTGGGTGAATTTCTAGTTGATGTAAAAAACGGAGCCGCTCGATTGGAGAGCGGAAGCTTAGCGGGCAGTATTTTGCAATTAAAAGAGGCTGTAAAAAATACGGTTAATTGGGGAATTGCGACCCCAGAAGAAGCTCTCTATATGGCAAGTACTGCATCTGCGAAGAGCGTTGGTCTCGATGGGGAATGCGGTATGATTGCGATTGGTTATGATGCTGATTTTATTGTATTGACGCCCGAGCTCAATTTAACTGCAACGTATCTTGATGGTATTTGCCGGTATCAAGCAAAAGATTCTGTTTGGAAAGAGTGAGTATGATGATTTTAACTGTCACGATGAATCCATCTGTTGATATTTCCTATTCAGTTCAAGATTTCAAATTAAATGATGTGAATCGAGTGGAGAAGGCTCGTAAAACCGCTGGCGGAAAAGGATTAAATGTAGCCCGGGTCATTAAGCTACTGGGCGAAGATGTTCTGGCAACAGGTGTGCTTGGAGGTACTATTGGCGATTATATTACTCAGGAATTAATGAAAAATGAGATTAAAAATGACTTTTTTAGAATAGATCAAGAATCAAGAAACTGTATCGCAATTCTTCATGATGGCAAGCAAACGGAAATTTTAGAATCCGGGCCCACCATATTGGTGGAAGAAGGGAAAGTTTTTTTAGAAAAATTTCGGGAACAGCTTGCTGAAGCTTCCCTAGTTACTATCTCGGGAAGTTTACCAAAAGGGCTTGAGTCTGGATTTTATCGTCAGATGGTCGAAATTGGATGGGAAAACGGAATTCCTGTGATTGTCGATACATCTGGAGAATCATTGCGCCAGGTTCTATTACATGAAGTAAAACCGTTTGCGATTAAGCCAAATATTGATGAGTTGTCTCATCTTCTTAACATGGAAGTGGATGAAAGTATGAATGGCTTGAAGCAATTGTTAAACAATGAGTTATTTCATGGAATTGAATTGATTGTTATTTCGATGGGCGGAGTCGGTGCTTTTGTCAAGCATGAAGAAGATTATTATCGTGTCACTATTCCTGGCATCGATGTCGTAAATCCTGTGGGCTCAGGTGACGCAACCGTTGCTGGAATAGCGGTTGCCCTGAAAAGAAAGCAAACCGTTCAGGACATTTTGAAAACAGCTATGACAACGGGAATGCTTAATACGATGGAAGCAGAAACAGGTTATATTAATCTTGCAAAATTCGATTCACTTTTTGATTTGGTAAAGGTTACGAAAGTAGATTAATAGAGGTGATTATTGATGTTAAAATTAACAAGAAATAAATTGGCGGCTCTTAAACGGTTATCGGATGAGAATGGAATTATCGGCGCTTTGGCGATTGATCAACGCGGTTCATTAAAGAAAATGATTATGGCAGGAAGTTCAAGGTCTGTAGGTGATGAGGGGATTATCCGCTTTAAAGAATTGGTTTCAGAAGAGCTGACACCATACGCAACATCAATTCTATTAGATCCGGAATATGGTTTGCCTGCATCTAAAGTCCGTGATGCGGATGCAGGATTGTTAGTGGCATATGAAAAAACCGGCTATGATGCTACGGCGGTGGGCCGTTTGCCTGATTTATTGACAGACTGGTCTGTTAGACGTCTGAAGGAAGCTGGAGCTGATGCGATTAAATTTTTACTATACTATGATGTCGATGAAGATAAAAAAATTAATGACTTTAAGCATGTTTATATGGAAAGAGTCGGGGCAGAGTGTGCAGCAGAAGACATTCCATTTTTCTTAGAAATTGTTACTTACAATGCTAAGATTGAGAATGTGAAAAGCTTGGAATATGCAAAAATAAAGCCTCATAAGGTCATCGAAGCAATGAGGGAATTCTCCAAACCGCAGTACAAAGTAGATGTTCTAAAGGTAGAAGTTCCAGTAAATATGAATTTTGTGGAGGGTTACACACAAGGTGAGACCGCCTTTAGCCAGGAAGAAGCCGCAGCGTATTTTAAAGAACAAAGTGAAGCAACTGATTTGCCATTTATCTTCTTAAGTGCTGGTGTAACTGCGGAATTGTTCCAACAAACCTTAACATTTGCGAAGAAATCAGGATCCAACTTTAACGGTGTGCTCTGCGGCCGGGCAACATGGAAGAATGGTGTTGCTCCATTTGCGGAAAATGGTGAACAGGCAGGGCGTGCTTGGTTACAAGATACCGGCAAAAAAAATATCCAAGAACTCAACATTGTCTTAAAGGAGACAGCAAGCTCATGGTTTGACAAGGTAACTGGGTGAGCGTAGGGGGAATATGTTTTGCTTTTGTATTTCGGGAATTAAAATTTTAGTAAAATTAGTGAAAGTAAAAGTTAAAAAAGCAGTCAGGAATAACTAAGCCGTTTTATTGTGTCAGAAGCATTAAGCCCTAATTATAATAGCCGATATATTAATTTTCCAACACTTTAATTACAGCTTGGCTACTTCCATGCTACCAATCTGTTTTTAAAGGTATAGTTTTTAACCCCCTTTTTATATAGATAAAGGCAATCCTGATTTAAGAGGCTGACCCATCAAATTAGGGGCAGCCTCTTTACCTATTGGGAACAAGGAATATTAAAGGATAGGAAAAAGACTAAACAAAGGCAGGATTCGAAACAAACATGAAACTTCTACACTAAAATGGTCTAGTCAATCTTTGTTAAAAAGAGTTTCGATGACCTTGTTTGTCCGTGTCTGTTCCTTTTTGGCAAACACAAGATTGAGGACCATTACAACAATGATGTTTACAATTAATCCTAAGAAGCCTTCATAGAATTCAAAGGAATACCTGGTTGAGTAAATAAAGATGATCGTTGCCAATCCTGCTAGAAATCCTATTAATGCTGCTTCTTTAGAAAAATTTCTCCAATAGAGGCTAAAGACAATAGCCGGGAAAATATCTTTTTAGATCGGTAGGAACTTTTGGGAAGACAGCCGAAATTGAAACAATACTCGTACAAATTAACTGACTGGCAAAATAGTTTAATAACAGTTACCGGAGTGGTCATCAAAAAAAGCAATCCATAAGAAGTAAAATTATCTGAAAAATGCTAAAATTATAATGAACGATTAAACACAGGAAGGTGAATAGGATGGAAAGCTATATCTTCAACCATTTAAGATTTGCTCGGGACAATACGATTGATCAAGTGGCAGAAGTGAATGATCGGACATCGCATATCATACCAGAAGGATTCAACAACAATATTAAATGGAATCTTGGACATATTTATGTGGTGCAAGAATTCTTTGCCTTTCGTTCCAATGAAGAAAAAATGAAGATGCCAGATCATTTTATGAAATTATTCAGTCGAGGTACGAAACCAGGAGATTGGGGAGAACAGGTACCGTCTATTCCTGAATTAATTCAGTTACTCGAAAATCAATTCAACAGGATTGAAAAAGTATTGGAACCTCGACTAAAAGAAACGGTAGAGCATCCGTTTACAACGTCTACAGGCAGTCTTACATTATCCACAGTAGAAGAATTTCTTAGCTTTTGTTTATATCATGAAGGAATGCACGTTGAGGCCATTAAATCAATCAAACGAATTATTCAAAAATCGGGCGCGTTTATGAAGTAACAAAAAAGCCTAATTTCTCAATTTTAATGCTGAGGAAATGGGTTTTTTTATATTGGAATTTCCTTAACGTTGTAAATTCGCGTTTTGCTGGTGGTATCCCCTGAAGAAATAAGAGATGGTCGATTACGCACTTTACTATACGAGGAAGATAACATAACAGAATAAAACGGATAAGGAATCCTATCTCTTTTTAAATGATAGGATTCCTAATGTCCGCTAATGCTTATTGCGTGATTTGGTTCCATTGCAACACAGACCCCGTTTATGCATATTTTCTTCGAATCCATCCAACAACCAACAATAGTAAGGGAATCCCAATCATGTTGACGGGAAATACAAATGGAAGCATATAAAACTTGTCAAAATACTGGGCAAATATCTGGATATTTTTAATCGATACAGCCATAACAAACGAAATAGGAGCAAGAAGCCAAACTACTTTTCGCCAATCCTTCAGGTGGAACCATTGTGCCGTTCCATAACAAGCAAGAAACATATATAACGCCAGCTTAATAAAGATACTAAAAAACCATATAATCACAATCAGAATATCCACATTTTGAATGAATTCCATGACGGAAATAACCCGGCTCATATTATAAAACGGAAACAAAAGCCTTGAAGGCAAGACTGGGCCGAATGTGAAAATCACCGCCAATGTTCCGATCGTTACCATGGAAACGGCCAGTCCTATTCCCCACATCGCCCGCGATGACGCTTGGTCCGGTTTATCCATAAAGAATACGAACATTGTCATCATAACAGGCTCTCCAAAAAAGGAGGCCATGGGGGGATAGGAACCTTTAAGGATTGGAAGCCATCCAGAATCTTGATAAATGGGAAGCATATAATGCCAATTCATATTGCCAAGATTCAAAATGATTAAGATAGTAATCATCAAAAGAATCATTGGACCAACGATTTCACTTAACCGTCCAATGCCTTCGATCCCACCTTGGTACATGATAAAAATAAGCAGTAACATAGCGGTAAAGACAATAACCCACAAAGGTGTCTTATGAAACAACGCGGTAATCATGAAATCTCCAAATTCACGGGTGATTATCCCAATCGCCGGGTACCATAGAAGTAAATAGAGAATCATCATCAGCTTTCCAAGCCATTTACCGAGAATGGTTTGACTAAATTCAATCATGGTTTGGTTCGGATAAAGTGAACCGAGTGTGGTTGCCAAAAAAGTAATGGCAACGCCAACAAGCCCTGCAATCACCATTGAGATCCATGCATCTTGTTTTGCAGTACGAATCGTAGATGATAGGGTCAGAAGAAGTGAATTTCCCACTTCAAATGTGAACATCATCCAAAAGATTTGCGAGCCAGAGATTTTCATTGAATTTCTCACAATACATATATCTCCTTATTTTTTTATTTCATTTTTCTTTATCTGCAACGGTGGTCCGGTCAGACCTACTCGCCGAATGATCAGATTTGAATGGACTGAGACCTCTACCTTTTTAAACTGATTGTCCCAATTTTTCTTTAATACCTTCCATTGAGATGGATATTTTTGATGAATTGCTTCACCGAAGCCAAAGATATCGGTTCTGTATTGTTTTTGAACCTTTTCAATGGTTTGATAAGCTTGTTTTTCAACCCTTTTTTCCAATAGATGTTCTAAAAGAGCAAGATTTTCCGATTGAGTAAGATCCAAATTCGTATTGTTTTCTCGAATGATTCCCTCACCAGAAAGAACAATGTTACACTTGATGGCGTTCCCTTGAATAATTGGGATGATTTTGCTGTCAATTTTCGTCATATATAAACTGGCATTTCTATTTCCTTGTGGGACAGTTACCGTAACAGTCTGTTTTCTTAAATGATTGATTATCCAAAGATAGCTTTTTCCTTCCTCTATATTTAAGAACCCAACCACTTTAAGGTCTTTGTTAAAAATCGCCATATTTACAATTTGAAATCCTTTAATACTCTTTTGATCTTTTTCATTAGAACTGTGACTGAGCGCAATAACGGGCAAGGTTGGGGTGATTCCATCACTTGTTGTGGCTATTAGAAAATTTAATAATGATGTATCTCCCATTCCACCCATTTGCATATGTTCTTTTAGAGCCCCGAGTGCAGGGATATCTTCTAAAGGGTAGGATGCTTTCAGAAACTGTTTCGCAGTACTCCCCTTCACTATGAGGGCATCTGCTCGTAACCGAATATCAGGATCACGGCTATAGGTATCTAATACAGGAGCGAGACCGTGTCTAGCCAATTGTTCTCCAATCACAATCACACGCCGGTGCCCCCGAAAGACTTCTCTTGACAATTTTGACTGCATCATTTGTACTGCTTCAAGTGTGTCCCTTCCAGTTCCCGATTCTATAAAAACCGTTTTTCCTGCTTCACTTCTTCCACTCTGTCCCATTCCCATTTTTGAAGGGATGATAAATTGAGCGCTGATTTCCACCTTGTTATTCTTCACTTGATCAAGTCCCCAGCCCAACTCTATAGCTAGATCGTTTAACTCCCTGCGATCCCAGCAGCCCGTCAAGAAAAATAAAGAAAAGACCAGTATAAGACAAAGCGCCTTGTGTTGGCTCATTCTGTCTGGTCTCCTTGTTTCGGGCCGGGTTGTTGACCATCTGGAATGCGCATTTTCTCTTCTCCCGATATCAGCAAAGGACGGTATGTCATGTTCCACCGATGTGTTCGGATCAATGCGTCCTTCAATTCTCGAGGAATCTGAGGAGCTACTGGGCTTAAATAAGGAACACCAAAAGAGCGAATGTTCGTGAGATGGATCATAATCGCAAGGGCTCCAAAAGCAACCCCATACAACCCCAGAATTCCCGACAATAACAGCAGCGGGAAGCGAAGCATCCGATAAGCTGTTCCCAAGTTGTAGCGTGGAAAAGCAAACGACGCAATACCGGTTGTAGCCACAACAATGACCAGAGGTGCCGAGATAATGCCTGCTTGCACCGCAGCTTGTCCGATTACAAGTGCTCCCACGATACTGACCGCTGATCCAACGGGTTTTGGCAACCGAACGCCCGCTTCCCGCAAACCCTCAAACAAAAATTCCATCATCAGCGCTTCTACGACAGCCGGGAAAGGAATACCTTCCCGCGCCGCTGCAATACTGATAAGCAAGTTTGTCGGGATCAATTGCGGATGATAGGTTGTCACCGCAACGTAGAGAGAAGGGAGGAATAATGAAATATTGACTAATACAAAACGTATGCATCGAATAAAGGTTGTATAGATAGATCGTTCATAATAATCCTCCGCTGCTTGCAGTCCTGACCAGAATGTCATGGGAACGATCAGAACAAATGGTGTGTTATCCACGAATATGGCGACTTTTCCCTCCAATAGACTGGCACACACAACATCCGGCCGTTCGGTATTCTGAATTTGAGGAAAGGGAGAAAAAGGAAGATCCTCGATAAACTCTTCAATGAAAGCTGAATCCAACACCCCATCAATTTGAATTCGCTGAACCCTTTGGCGAACTTCCTCCAAAACCGTATTTGGAGCAATCCCTTCGATGTAGGCAATCACCACATCTGTCTGTGATAAATCCCCAATCGAATAGGGTTCCATTTTTAGCCTTGGACTCCGAATTCTTCGGCGAACAAGGCTCGTATTGACCCTGAGTGTTTCCGTAAACCCGTCCCGAGGGCCACGAACAGAAATTTCAGCAGCAGGCTCTTCAATACTACGTTTTTCAAACCCTTTTAAATCAGCAACCAGGGCTTGATTCTCCCCATCTGTCAGAACGGCGATATTAGCTTTCAATACTCCTTCTATAACCTCACGAACCTTAGAAATCGTCTTTACTTGGGAAAAAGCGATAAGCCGATCTTGGATGATTTCCCCTATTGAGCCCGCACTCTCTAATCCATTAGGCATACCTTCGAACATCATTGGTTTCAAAAGAACCTGTTCCACTATTTTTGTATCCACTAATCCATCTATATAAATCAGAAGCATTTTGGTTTGCCTATTTACGAGAATGGGACGAAAGACAATATCGGAACAATTGTCAAAAACTTGTTTCAACACCTCTTCATTCACGGATATATTCTGTCCGAGTTCCCCATCTTGAACATTTGGGGGCAATACGCTGGTACTCTCTAGTTCCTGAATAGCTTTTTTTAAAGGCTTTATCTTACGAAGTTTTTTCATCATACTACCCCCAATATATGATTAATGTATAATTCCCACAGTATAAAGAGGAGATTATACCTTGATAAAGGTATCCCCAAAAAATCCAACTTAAAGAAAAACACAATATTCCATCGTTAAAGTGTCTCACTCCTTTTTGAAAATTATTCAATTATTTCCAAATAATTCAGTTACAAGTAACAAGAAAATAATATCTACAGATTTTCCTTTATCAACTCGACTAGTGGGGTAGTGCCATCAAAGCTGTCATCACCCGAAATAATGCATATCAAGTTAATGTCAAATGTTTATCGCTACTTTTGTAAAGTAGTCTTTTTTATGGAACTACCGTAACAAAAACGAACGTCTTGCTTGTACATCAATCTAATAATGATCCTAAACAAGAACTAGAGTTTTTTAACTGATTAAAATACAAGCTCATTGATGGTCATATTTTAGGTTCATGTGTTAGTCCTAGCCACATACTTGATGAAGTATCTGATTTTGGAAAAATTGTTTCCTGCGAAGCTTCTGAAAATAAACAAATTGCAAGCGTATTTATTAATCATGAGTCTGGAATCCAAATGGCTATTGATCATTTAAGAGATCAGGGACACCAAGCTATTGGCCTGTGTATAGGAAATTTTTAAAAACATGTGTATTGGATCGTATTCATGAGGGAGATACCGAAGTTTTAGATGAAGTACTTATAACAATAGAGAGATTAATGAAAAAATAAATGGGAGTGATTATAAATGGAAAAAATAACCATAAAGGCTAATGGCATGTCTTGTGGACATTGTGTGAATGCTGTAGAAGGTAGTGTGAGTAAATTAGCAGGTGTCGACTCTGTAAAGGTTCATTTGGACACGGGAAATGTAGATGTTGAATTTAATCCTTCTGAAGTATCCTTAAGTAAAATCAAAGAAACGATCGATGACCAAGGCTATGATGTTGAATAGAATTTAAAAATATAACGTGCTTTTATAGCACGTTATATTTAACAAAATTATATACCCCCACCAGTATAGGAGAGGTGTTTAATATGAGTAAGGAAATAAAAGAAACAAATTTTCAAATTACAGGAATGTCTTGTGCAGCCTGTGCAATAAGAATTGAAAAGGGACTAAACAAACTTGAAGGTGTTAACGAAGCGACCGTCAATTTGGCATTAGTAAGGGCAACCGTAGAATATAATCCGTCGTTAATTAGTGCCCAAGAAATTATTAAGCGTGTTGAAACATTAGGGTATGGAGCTATTTCTAAAGAGGAAAAGGATGAAAAAGTAGATCACCGCCTGGAACAAATAAAGAAACAGCAAGGAAAATTTATTTTTTCAGCAATTCTATCCTTTCCGTTATTGTGGGCAATGGTAAGCCATTTTTCATTTACGTCTTCTGATGAAGAGTGAAAATATTGACTTGGCAAAAACTAATTCAACAATGGATATTCTTGAATCTGACGGTAAAACGGCGATGCTTGTAAGTATTGAAGGAGCATATATCGGAATTATAGCCGTTTCGGATGCGATAAAAGACACATCAAAAGAAGCTGTAGGTTGTCTAAGAGATTTAAATATAAATGTCATCATGATTACAGGAGATAATTCAAGGACAGCACAATCCATTGCTAAACAGGTTGGAATTGACCATGTAATTGCAGAGGTCCTCCCAGATGGAAAAGCAGAAGAAGTCAAAAAACTTCAAAAAGAAGGAAGAAAAGTGGCAATGGTCGGTGATGGGATTAATGATGCTCCAGCTCTGGCTGTTACCGATATAGGAATGGCTTTAGGAACAGGAACAGACGTGGCGATGGAGGCAGCAGATATTACGTTAATACAGGGGGATTTAAAAGCAATCGCAGATGCCATTTTTATGAGTAAGAAAACAGTTCGTAATATTAAGCAAAATCTATTTTGGGCTTTAGCTTACAATAGCATTGGTATCCCAATTGCGACTATTGGTCTATTGGCACCTTGGTTAGCTGGTGCTGTTATGGCTTTTAGTTCAGTCTCAGTCGTATTAAATGCTTTACGTCTCCAAAGGGTAAAACTATAAGAAGCAAAGTAAGAAGAAGAGACCAACTGAAACTTCCCTCTTTAATATGAAGAGTTTTTACTGTTCCATTTACTATTAACACAACAAAAAAACAAAACGGTAAAGTGAATATTAACATTCTGCCATGTAAGATTACTGTTTATAAAAGTAATGGGTTAACCAAAGCAGTCCGAACTTAAACATAAGTAAGGACTGCTTTTTTTATGTGAATTTTGAAAATAAAAACATTATAAAGTGATTGGTTTAGTTATTCATGCGAAATTCCTCGATTTTCTGAAGAAACATTTTTATGGCTTTGGATTCATCAGAGTTTTTACTTTTAACAAACGAAAAAGGTCTTTTAATTTTTTTGTTTTTTAAAGTGAGAGCACGTATCTCATTTGTCTCTATTTCTCTATCTATTGTCCATCGAGATAACAATGCAATTCCTAACCCTGCTTTGACAGCTTCCTTTACTCCTTGATTACTGCTAAAAACAAAGGAGCGTTTTATTATTAAGCCCAATTCGGAAATGAATTTATCCATATAGGTTCGTGTTCCAGAACCCACTTCTCTGGAAATCCAGATTTGATTTTGCAACATGTCTTTTTCAATCAGTCTCATTTGAGATAATGTATGGTTTGAAGGTACAACGACAATCATTTCATCTTCCATAAAAGACTGTATATGAATATCATGACAATTGGTTTCACCCTCGATTAATCCAATATCAAGTTGATTTGATCGAACTCCTTCGATAACTTCTTCGGTGTTAGAGATAATGATTTGAACATCTACTAGTGGAAATTGACCAGCGTATTCAGCTAATACTTTTGGAAGTATATATTCACCAATGGTAAAGCTGGCTCCCACTCTTAATTTTCCTGTTACAACATGACGCAAATCATTAATTTCATGTTTTGCTTCTTCAAAATGTAATAAGATCTGTTTAGCATGCTTATATAGTATTTCCCCAGCTTCAGTAATTCGTACCTGTTTAGGTGAACGATGAACGAGCTTGGTCCCCAAGTCATTTTCTAAATTTCGTATATGCAAGCTCACGTTTGGTTGAGATATATTCAATATTTCTGCAGCACGAGTAAAGTTTTTTTGTTCAATAACTGTTACGAAAACCTTCATTGTATCCACAATCATTGTTATGATTTCCTCCGATCTTTTCAAAACACTGTTAGTTTAATTTTATCATTAGTTTTAATAATCATTAAGATAGTTAATATATATTTAACTTATTATTAAAACTGACATATAGTTGATTTATTAAAACTTTCTCCTTCTTAGAGAATAGATTCGGAGTGATAAAATTGGAACAAACACTTATGATAGAAAAACAGAATAAGCTGTTTTTTATACTAGGTATTGGCTTAAGTCTTTTCATTGCCATCCTAGCCAAATATTTAGGACAATTCCCGTTTTTAAATATTATGGGTCAATTAGTTATTGCTATACTGATTGGCATTGCATGGAGAGCCATAGTGGGTGTGCCTAAAATTTTAATCGCTGGAACGAATTTTTCAAGTAAAAAACTGCTCCGTGTAGGTATTATTCTACTAGGCATGAGGCTGAATTTAGTTGATATACTTCATGCAGGTCCTAAAGTATTTGCTATTGCGGTGATTAATATTGTATTCACTTTATTCGTCGTTTACGGATTAACTCGGTTGTTTAAAGTGGAAAAAAGGCTGGGAATATTAACAGCATGCGGCACTGCCATTTGTGGTGCAGCAGCTGTTGTTGCAATAGCCCCACAAATTAAAGCGAATGATGATGAAACAGCCATCGGAGCAGCAACAGTAGCGATTTTGGGTACGATTTTTACACTAGCATATACAATGCTTTATCCTTTTTTAGGATTATCCGAACATGGATATGGAATCTTCTCAGGTGCAACTTTACATGAGATTGCACATGTCATTGCAGCAGCTGCACCTGGTGGGAAAGATGCTGTTGACATTGCGGTTATTGTAAAATTAACAAGAGTTGCCTTGCTGGTTCCAGTAGCTGTTTTGATTGGGATATGGACAAATCGAGCTAATCGTTCTCAAAGTGGAAAAAAGAAAGAGACATCATGGAGATCCATTCCGATTCCTTGGTTCATTCTTGGTTTCTTAGCCATGAGTGCCCTCAATTCAACAGGGATATCATCAGTAACATTTGCAAATCATGTGGTTCTTATTGCTTATATGTTAATCGCTATGGCTATGGCAGGATTAGGGCTTAATGTGGATGTTATGTCATTTAAAAGGCTTGGACTCAAATCATTTGGAGCAGGTTTTATAGGTTCCATATTGTTATCCATTTTGGGATACCTATTAGTTTATGCCTTTCATCTAGTATAGAAAATGAATAGTTTGGGACCATCTATTTGATGACACAACTGATATTGGTCTAACGATGCAAGAGTGTAAAGTAATTTGAACAGCAGGCGTAACCACTATATAAAGACCGATACCAAAAATCGGTCTTTTCTTTGTCATTATCGAAAATAGGTGCAAGCAAACACAAACATTGTAAAGGTTTTAAAGGGAATTATTAAAAATTAATAAATTAAAAAGAGAAATTTAATATAATTTTTAGCTGAAATTTAAAACAATCTATTACAATAGCGTTTAGTTCTTTTAACAATCCTACCAATAATTGATGCGGGTGATAGAATTTTAATACCATAGAATGACTTATTACAAAAATTCTGTATATCACTGTCTATTAAAAAGAGGATTACCAAATTTGTTCATATGGAAAGTTATTGTATTGAATATGTAGGTAAGTGGAGAGATACAATGAGCCAATTAAAATCAAAATTTAAGTGGCATGATGAGGCTGTTAACACAAAAAAGATTAAAAAAATAACAACAGAAATTAAACAACATGGAGGAACATCATGTCTAGGGATCTTGGAATTGACTTAGGAACGGCAAATTTACTAGTATTTGTCAAAGGAAAAGGAATCGTAATAAATGAACCATCCGTTGTGGCAGTAAATACAAAAACGGGTGATATAGTGGCTGTAGGCGACGAAGCGAGAAAAATGGTCGGTAGAACTCCAGGTAATATTACGATAATCCGTCCATTAAAGGACGGTGTTATTGCAGACTTCCAATCCACTTCGGCGATGTTGAATTATTTTATCTCAAAAACCAAAAAATATGCATCTGGACTCATTCCAACGAAACCGCGTGTAGTCATATGTACTCCTAGTGGTGTGACCCAAGTAGAAAAACGGGCTATTCATGACTCCGCACTTAAATCCGGCGCCAAAGAAGTGTATGTAGTGGAAGAGCCACTTGCCGCAGCCATCGGTGCAAATCTACCTGTTTCAGAAGCAGTAGGTAGCATGGTCGTCGATATCGGAGGCGGAACCACAGAAGTGGCCGTTCTATCTCTTGGAGGAATTGTCACCAGCCGTTCTTTACGGATTGGAGGAGACGCTCAAGACCAAGCCATTATGGGGTACATCCGAAAAAAACACAATTTATTAATTGGAGAACGAAGTGCCGAAAACTTAAAGTTTGAATTAGGGAGCGCTTGGGAACCGGAAATAGGACGGTGTTTAGATGTCCGAGGAAGAGATATGTTGACAGGTCTTCCTACAACAGTGGAAATCACTTCTGAAGAAATTTATGATTCGTTACAGGAACCAGTTCAACGGATTGTGGAAGTAGTGAAACTAACCTTGGAAAAATGTCCTCCTGAATTATCGGGAGATATCATGGCGCATGGAATTGTGTTAACCGGCGGAGGATCTCTTCTAAAGAATATGACCAAACTGATTGAAAAAGAAACCAACATTCCAGTTTTGATTGCCGAGAATCCATTAAATTGCGTAGCAAATGGAACGGGGAAAACATTAGACAACATCAATATTCTTCGACTTCAGAAAAAGTCGAAATAAAAAAGTGGGATATCCAATCACATGCAATTGGATATCTTTTATTTTTCACGGAGTTGGTCGAGAGATAAGATGATGGCAAATGAAAATTGCATGAATAAGAATGAGATATTTGAACTTCACCTAAATTTAATACCCAAAAATAAAAAGGATCCGACAAGATGCCGAATCCTAAAAAGGGGGGAAATTAAAATGGAAAAGTAGTTTGTCCTAGCTACATAAATTATATTAATCCTTAATTGTTACTTACGTATTATCAAAGGATTACCATTTTATTAAATAAAACACTTAACAAAAAAGAAACGAGCCAAAATCTCGTTTCTTTTTTGTTTTGAGATCATTACGGGATTTGCCGAATTTTGCGTTACCCTATTTTGGTCTTTTCCCAAAAATGATAGAATGAGAAAATATGAGTCTAGTTAAAATATAAGTTATTTTACAAGAAAGGAAGCGAATTCCTTAAACAGGAGCGGAATGGTAGGAGAGAAGAGGAGGAAGGATTATGGGCTTAAAACTATTTTCTGCCATCATGTTTTTATTTGCACTTGGAACGTTTGCATACTTTTGGCTCAATTCGACGAGATACCATACGAATCTACGATGGTTACGGAAAGCTTTATATACGCTATTTGTCTGTGCGATCTGCCTTGGTTTTATTTTTGACCGGCTCCGTATTTCTGACTGGAAGGAATTGGTCAGTATCATGGCAATGGTGGTCTTTGTGGATCTTGCCCTTCTTCTTACACCTAATATTTTAAAAATGGGGAGTGCGGAGTTTGAATATACGAATTCTGTTGAAGAAACCATTAAAGAAAACGAAAAGATCCAAAAGGGCATGGTGAAACGTATTGAACGAATGTCGGATATTATTCAGGATGCAGGTTTTTTCTTTACGGGAATCCAGTATGACTTAACCACTGAACAAGAAGAAACTCATTTGGATTCATTTATTGAACAATATTCTGGAACTTTTGGCTTTGTCGTTCAACTTTGGAAGGTGACATCCAATCCCACGGATGAGGAAGAAACCAAACAGCAAATCCGAACGATTTTAGAGCAGATTGATGACATGTATGTGTTGGATTTGGAAGAGAACCTGGATAGTCATAGTGAATCACTCTTTCAAACCGAAGTCGTCACCTTGTTAGATAAAGATTGTATCATTGCTCCAGTATTTATGAGTTCCCATTCCTTTATCGTTTTTTTACGAAAAGAGAAGGGATTTTTGCTGGAAGTGGATGCGGTTCATGTGCTAAATTTGGTTTATCTTTATTATGTTTACCGAAATATGGTACAATAAAGTTAAGAACATAGCATAGGAGGGTTTTCCAATGAGCAACCAACTTTATGTGGAAGCGAAGCGTGCGGAACGGGTAGGGAAAATCCAAATCCCTACGGCAATTCGGAAAACAAGACTGACTAAAAAATCAACCAGCCGTATGACCAAACATGTACAGGATCTAAACGAAAAAGTGTTAAAAATGATGAACAACAGATAAACTCTGAGCAAGGTACAGTTGATGTATCTTGCTTTTTTTTGTTGGCAAGAATATTCTCCCTTTTTTCTGTATAAGGTAGTAACACTAAGAGTTGGAAAAGAGGGAGAAACATGAAAGAAGAGAAAAAAGAGACAAAAGAAATACCGACTGCCAGAAAAAAGACACGCCTAGTAGGGGAAACTCAAATGGATAAAAAGAATAAAAAAGCCCTTGAACTCATTCGTGCATACAAAGGGATGTTTGGCTGATATCGCTCTCATTTGTTGAGAGCCTTTTTTATGTATTAAAACAAAGGTACGCTTAAAAGAGTATGCCAAATTGATTGTCAATATTAATATCAATACAGGTACCATTATTAATGAAAAAGGTGTTTTTCTTCTTGAACTAACAACAGTTCAAGAAGGGGTAAGCAACCATTATGTAGAATTATTTTTATTTTTTAAGGGAATTTTAAAGGTGCTTAAATATAATGGACGGTGTTGATATTAATCACTAAGATAAACCAAAAGAGATTGGAAGGATTTTCAAATGGCGAAAATGGATAAAAATGGGTAATTCTTTGTTCAACAGCTGTGGCTGCAGTTTATGCCACCGGGTTTTTTTCTACGGAAGCCCAGGCAATCAAAATGGACGGGGCGCCACAACCTCAAATTAGCTTGCAAACAAAAGTGTAACCATCAAGCATGAGTCCAGCCAAAACGAACGAAGTAAATGGAAATAAAACCAACGTTGCTTCAGCAGCAATAAGTAACCAGCCAAAACAAATGTATAAAGATGGAACTTTTACAGGCACGGGAATGAATCGGCGCGGGGAAATTGAAGTAGCCGTAACATTAAAGAAGGATAAAATAACAGATGTCCAAATTAGTAATTGGGGCATGCATTATTCTGAGAGTGATGTAGTTGGGCTGCCAGGTGAAGTCTTACAAAGGCAAAATGCAAATGTAGATAATGTTTCAGGGGCAACTTACAGTACACAAGCGTTTGCAGATGCTGTCCAGGACGCTCTCAATCAGGCCCAAAATTCCTAAGGAGGAAAGATGAGAAAAACAAAATTATATATGGATACAGTTAAATTAATTGAAGATGTGGAGATAAGTGGGTCTTTTTATCACACCTGAGTTATAAATTGTTCATGTTGGAGGAAATAGTAATGACAATAGAGAAATGGCTTAAAACACCTAAAGGATATGTGGCGATTGCCATGTTGGCATATCTTCTTATTGCTTCAATTGGGTACAAAAATTTATTGGGAATAAAAAATGCAATCGTTGCTGTTTTTGTAGCTTTCATCGTTGACATTGTTTTTAATGTTCTCAAAAAAAGAAAATGGACAATGCCGGACGGTGCTGTTATTACAGGGTTAATCATTGCCCTTATTCTAAGCTCAGCCACCTCTACAGGCATAATTGCAGCAACTGCTGTCCTTGCGATTTTATCAAAGCATCTGCTTGTTTATAAAAAAAACCAATCTTTAATCCAGCGGCATTTGGTTTACTTTTATCCGTCCTGTTCTTTAAAACGGGGCAAAGCTGGTGGGGGGCCTTTGGAGACCTTTCAGTATGGACAATTATCTTTCTTTTAGTGGGCGGGTACATTGTCGCGATCCGAATCCATAAATTTCCTCAGGTTTTTGCATTTTTAGGGACTTCTTTTGTACTATTGGCTCTAATGGGGCTTTTCAATATTGGCGATGCGGTTGATGCACTTAGACCGCCATTTATAAATGCTACTCTCTTCTTTGGATTTTTTATGCTTACCGATCCGCCGACATCACCGGCTAAAGACAACGATCAAGTGGTATTTGGTATCTTGACAGCAGCGGCAGGAACGATCATCTATGCACTATTTGGGGGATTAATCTATTTGTTTATCGGTTTATGTCTTGGCAATCTTTATTCATATCTAAAAAAACGCTCACCTTCAAATGTAGTTGTGAATCGTTCAAGTATGACAAGAACCACCCGGTTTGGTTCGTAATAGCTGGATCAAAAATAAATGACCCTGCCATTTTGCAGGGTTTAATTTTATTCTATGAATAATTATTCTTAAAGGGAATATTAAAGGTATCTTCTTTGGAGTTGGGAGGATAAAAAATTGATTACTAACGAAAATACCCAATCCATTTTGCTTTAGGCGGAATCAATGAAATTGGTAAAGGCATGTATGTAGTCCAATATTCAGGATGATATCTTGAACATTGACTGCGGCGGCAAGTTTCCCGGTGAAGTTTGTTGGGCATTGATTTGATTATCCCAAACGACAATGTAATGATAAGAAAAAACAAATATTTCAAGATATTGAAAATGTAGGGGTATAACCTTTTTATAAGACGTTTACGTTCAGTTCAAATTGTATTCGGAAGAACAAGGAGGAATTAAAGATGACTGCAGGTGATTTTTTACGACTAAGTATTAAATCTGGGGATATTGCTTATATCTTACTTTGGTTCAATGCTGTGCTAGGCATTATACTGACCGCAAGAGTCCTTACACGGATTAGGTAGCAACGCTGGATTCGAACTGTTAATCTAATCCATACGTATTTAGCAAGTGCAGCTTTTATTTTTGTTATTATTCATTTGGTGACACTGTATGCTGATTACAAAATGGCAGATCGAATAACTTTATTAGGTTTCTTTCTACCAGAGGCAAGCCCATATCGTACCACTTTAATAGATGTTGGAATCATTCCTACCTATTTGTTTCTCATTATTCTGGTGACATCTTGGGTAAGAAAGCGGGTTGGCTTTAAACTTTGGAGAACTATTCATTATTTTAATTATTTAGCCTTAATGTTAGCTATTTGGCATAGTATGCTTGGACAAGGAGAGGCATCTGTTGTTCCTAATGGATTCTATATATGGAGTGGAGCCATTTTGTTAGGTTTAAGTTTTTATAGAATTGTGACAAGATCAGTAAAAAAGAAAATTCAATGAATATTCAAAGCTGCTTCGAAGGCAGCTTTATATTCCGCAAAAACCAGATGAGGTAATATTTATCCACTATCTTGGAGAATTAAAGTGGTTATCAAATTATGAGGTTACATTATTTAATAGCCACAATCCATAATATGTTTCCGTTCATTTAAATGAGGTCTTCTTCAACTAAAGGGTGCAAGAGATAAAGATCAAGATACTAAATTGCTGTTATTTTTCTTATTGTTATATCGAAGATGGTTAGTGGAAAAAGAGGAATGACAGCACCCTTTCGATGTTAAAGTGTACCTGATATTGTACAAAATATGGGAGGGTGAAAAATGAAACAAAAGAGCTAACTGATTGTTAAAAAACTTTGTACTCAAACAGCTAGCTCATTTAAACTTTAATATAAAGAAGGATATGAAGCCTCAGGTGGTCCCCAGGAAGGATTCCCATAATAACCATGAACTGTAAATGGTTGCTGAACATTTGGCATTATGTGATTGTGATGGGTCGAGTTGTATTGGGTAGAGTGATGATGAAGAGTGTGGCTATAAGTAAATTGGTTATATTGTGCAATACAAGCTCCAGGATGTCCAGGATGTTTACCAGTATGAATATATTGAGTCAATTGTCACACTTCTTTCAAATGGTTTTATATTATAGTATGAGTTTCAGTTAATTTAGTTACTTTTTAGAATAATATTTTTAAATAATGATTTCATTAGGAAGCTGATGGATTTTATGGTTAATAGACATTGTGAGTTGTGATATTTTTTTGCTCAATACGAAGATATTATGCAATGGAATTAAGGTGTTTGTTCAACGGAGAAGGTTAGTTGAACAAGAATTTGGATATTTAGGGTATTATCGAGGTGAGTAATTGACAAAAGAGAGAGGGGTATTTATTAATAAACAGTTTGAAATTAATATCTTGAAACAGCATTGGTTGGGCTTGGCCAAGAAACTATTTGATGATTTGGAAATGAAACAAGTAATTCATAATTATCAGACCTCCTGGTTTTTATAAAGTCGATTCCTATGAATTAGGTTCGAAACCAATAATTATGTTTGTTTTCAGTTTACATAATATAAATTGAGGATGTGATTCGTGGACTTATTGGGATATTGACATAATTATTAGGGCGACCCTTTAAATTATTAGTTCATGACCACAGAATTTATGAGTTATTCGATAGAGAATAATCAAAAGTATATTTTCGTAAAAAAATATATCATATATAAGATGTTTTTACAATGTTAATATAATCCTACTGCATTGATCTGGATTGTATTGAAATAAGATTTCAGAAGTCAATTCATTGTTTGGCATAAGCAAAATGTGACAAATTAGTCAAAAAAATAGGTAGTGAATGGGCCCAGATTTCTTCCTTTTATTCATTGTCCAATTGATAAATTTGAGTCAATTTCAGCAAATTGTGTCAGAAACTTTTTGTGTAAATAATGTCTAGGCAATGACTGAAAAAGATAACGAAATTCTATTCTTTGTATGGATTTTAAAAGGAAAATGGCTTGGAGAAAAGCTCCAAGCCATTTTTTATGAGAAATATATACTAAATTAGATTATGAATATTTGTGAGTAGTGGATTGACTTGCAATTTATTGTATTGTACCTCTCAAGAATCCTTTAGGATTTTCTTAGTTGGTTTTTCAGTTCTTACTCATTAATAATGTTTTAATCTTTCCATAAATAATTAGCCCTTAATTGGGCTAATCAGGTTTTTAGAAAACCAAAGGAATGGGAATTGTCGTTATGTCTAGAAGATGAAGTGGTGAAGTTAGGTAAATTTCATCTGGAAACAAAACCCAAAAATGGTGTAGAACATTTAGCTTTTGTATCCCATGTGATTTCTGACCCAATGGGAGGGAACTTAATATAGTCAAATACACCATCTGAAGCTGAAAAATGTGCTAATAAATTATGGGATTTGCAAGGCACCGAAAACGATTCAACCCATCCTGAACTTATAGAATTAATAAAGTTAATAAAAGATGTTATAAATCCAGATTATACCTTAGTACATGTGCTTACTAGAAAAATAGGCTATTATGGAAATATGCCGTTAATAATAAAAAATGAAATTTAGTGGGTGAGCAAATCCGTAATATGGGATTATTATTATCATCGTCATTGCAGAAATATGATGAAGAAACAATCTGTAAACTGGAAGCCTCAGTTGGAAAAGCATTAATTACTGTGGAGGTCCAAGGGATATCATTCTAAAGCATCCTGGCGTAAGTCCAATCGCACAGCAAAAACTTTGCTTGCTAAATAAATTATATGAAAGTTATACCCATTAATTTCCTAATAAACAACAAATACCTTAATAACAAAATTGGTGTTGAATCGAAAAAAGTCGGGAACTGACTCAATACCCTTATCTTCTGTAAAAATATAATGACTCGGTCCTATTGAATGGGCCGAGTTTTTGTTGAATAACAATAAATCGGGTATCAAGATCGCCTGGCTGTTGGATGACAACAAAGTCGGGTTCTGACTATCATAAAAGGAAAAAAGTGAACCGTTGGTTCCATGTTCCTAGTAAATAAAATGAATTTGCGGTACTATTATATTAAATTTTGATATTTCTAAAAAATATATATTTCTGTATTAAACTAATTTTTGTAACTGTTTTGGCAATCTGGAGGAGAAGTATGATTCAAACACGTTATGGAACCTACGATGGTGACAGCTGGGAAGAATATTGTCAATTATTGCTTAAAACTAAATACGGTAAAGAGGGTTATCAAGAAATGACGGCTCATACTAGTGGTGACTTGGGGATTGAGGGTTTTACTCGGACAGGTATCGCTTTAAATTTTAAAAAAATAACATTCAGTGTTTATTCAAAAAAAAGAATAGTTTATTTCCAAGAAGGGTCCGTAAAGCAACCTTAGGTAGTGGATGGTTCACAAACCTTGTTATATGTAAAAAAGGAGATGTCTCAAAAAAATGAAACATCTCACAAATAAATTTATTCTTTAACTTTTAACAATCTTATTGCATTTAAAATTACAATTAGAGCGGCGCCTGTGTCACTTAATACGGCAATCCATAGTGTAAGCCAACCAGGGAATATTAAGGCTAATGCAATTATTTTAACAATGATTGAGAACCAAATATTTTGTTTGATAATAGCTAGTGCCCTTCTGCTTAACTTTATTGTATGAGGGAGTTTTTCTAGGTTATCAGCCATTAAAATTATATCAGCTGTCTCCATTGCGGTGTCAGTACCTGCTCCACCCATTGCAATTCCTAAATCAGCAACAGCAAGTGCTGGTGCATCATTAATACCGTCTCCAACCATCGCTACTTTGTGCCCTTCGTTTTGTAATTGCTTAATTGCATCTACCTTATCTTCAGGTAATAATTCAGCAAAATATCTATTAACGTTAGCTTTAGAAGCAATCAAATTCGCTGTACCTTCATTATCACCTGTCAACATTACAGTTTGGTTAATTCCACTTTGTTTTAATCCTTTTAAAGCAGAAACCGTTGTTTCCCGTATAGTATCGGAAACCGCTATTATACCGTATATTTGTTGTTGTGTGCCTATAATAACTACCGTTTTTCCTTTACTTAGCATCTCTTGGACATTGTTTTTGATAAGTTCCAAAGGAGTATTTATTTCTTCAAATAATTTCATATTACCAGCGTAATAAATGATTCCCTCAATAGTCGCTTGGACACCTTTTCCAACAATGCTTTTAAAGAACTCACCATTTTTGGAAGGTACTCCTTTTTCGATCGCATACCGAACAATCTCTTTAGCAATTGGATGGGTTGAATAATCTTCCAATGTTAAAGCTAATGATAATAATTCATCATCTGATACGTTTAACGTCTTAATTTCTTCTACTTTTGGCTTACCTTCAGTCAAAGTGCCTGTTTTATCAAATGCGATGGCATTGATAGCTCCAGCTACTTCTAAAAACGTACCACCTTTAATTAAAACTCCATTTTTTGCTGCATTACCAATGGCGGATACGATTGCAACGGGTGTAGAGATTACTAATGCACAAGGACAAGCTACAACTAGTAGTTCAAGCCCTTTATAAAACCATTCACCCCATGTGCCGAATCCAAGTGTAGGAGGCAACACCATAATTACCAATGCTAAAACAAAGACAATAGGAGTATAAATCCTTGCAAATTTATCTACAAATGCTTCTGTCGGAGCTTTTTGTTCTTGTGCTTCTTCGACCAAGTGAATAATTTTTGAAATTGTTGTGTCTTCCACTAACTTCGTAACTTTAATTTCAAGGGAACCATTTTCATTTATAGTTCCAGCATATACTGTGTCACCCATTTCCTTATCTACTGGAATGGATTCACCAGTAATAGGAGCTTGGTTAACGCTTGATTCACCGTGGATGATTTCACCGTCCAATGGAATTTTATCACCAGGTTTAACAATAATAATGTCACCAATGGATATTTCTTCAACTGGTTTTTTACTTATTTCAGAACCAGCTTTTACCCATGCTTCGGGGGGTGCCAACTCCATTAAATTACGAATTGAGCTTCTCGTTTTTTCAATTGACTTAGTTTGTAGCAAAATACCCAAAGCAAATAGCCAAACAACCGTTGCACCTTCAAACCATTCACCTATCAGTGCAGCTCCAATTGCTGCGGCAGACATTAGAACATTCATATCTAATGATCGACTTTTAATTGAATAGAAAGCACTTTTTACTGGCTTATAGCCACTTATGACCATTGCAACAGCGTACAAAAATGTTGTTATTAATGAAGAAATTCCGTTGTATGAACCCAAAAAACCAAGAGCAATTAAAACTCCAGATAAAATGATTAATCCATTTCCTTCTTTGTTTTTGGGTACATTGGCAGTTTTATTACTCTTTGAGAGTAATGATGCCTTATAACCAATTTTAGATACTTCAGAAATGATTTCTTCCACACCATTCTCATGTTCAATTTTCATTTTTCCAGTTGAGAAGTTAACACTTACATTTTTAACCAGTGGATGGATGCTTAAATGGTTCTCAATGCTTTTAGCACAACTACCACAATCCATTCCTTCAATAGTGTATATTTTAATATTTTTGTTTTGATTTAAAGGTTTTGTCGGTTGTTTTTGACTACTACAACAGCTTGTTGTTTCTTGTTTATTTACCGTTTTATTTGATGTATCACTGCTACAACAACTGATATTTTCTGGTTCATTCGGTAGTTCATTTGATGATTTACGACTACAACTATTTACATCTTGAATTTTTTCATTATGTGAGGATGAACTGCAACATTGTGGTTCCGAAGGTTTCTCATTGCTACAACAACTAGCAACCTCTAGTTTAGCTTCTGTTTCAAATTTACTGTTGCAACATTTAGTATTTTCATCTTTAATTGGTGCTTGAATAGAGATACAGCAACTTTGTATCTCTTTTTCATCTTTTTTATTTGAACTGCAACACTGTTCGGACATTAAAAAACACCCCTAATCTATATGACGCTCACAACAAGCGACATCATTTTGAACTTCTTGAAGAACTACATCGAACATTGTCAACAAATCCCGTACTTGTTGATTTCCTATGCTGTAATAACAGTATTTTCCTACTTGCCTTCCGACGATAATGCCACAACCCTTTAAACAGGCTAGGTGTTGTGAAATATTAGATTGATTACCTTTTATATCTTCTACAATTTGGGAGACAGTTTTTTCTTGCTCTTTAATACTTTCTAGTATTTGAATCCTTGTTTTATCTGCAAAGCCACGAAGGAATTTGACTTTCGTATCTAGATCGATTGTTTGCATAATTTACCTCCACTCATATTAGACACGGCTAATATGTTTTGTTGTTATCATATTAGCACCAGCTAATATATGTGTCAAAAAAATTGAATAAAGACCTTATTTATTTTGGTGGTTTTAATTAACAACCAAATGAGATTTATAGATAAAGGAAAGAGATTACTGATGTGGCATTATTAATGGTAGGAATGTTGAATAACTTTTGGAATAGTTTTATTTAGTCTTTATTATGTTCGTTTGTTGACAATATGTGCATATGTGCATATATTGTTATTAACAAATAATATAATAAAGTTGTCTAAGGAAGGGTATTAAATGAATTTAGAAGAAGAAGGAAAAAATAAAACACAAATTAAATCTTTAAACGAAGAAACACTTTTTATTGTTTCCCAAACCTTTAAAGCATTATCAGACAATACAAGGATTAAAATTCTTTATTTACTTTCTCAAAAGGAATGTTCAGTAAATGAAATTGCTGAGGTTTTGGAACTCCACCAATCGACCGTTTCCCATCAATTAAGTTTTTTAAAAAACCTTCGGCTCGTAAAGTTTAGAAGGGAAGGGACAACGGTTTATTATTCAAATGATGACCAACATATTATTGACCTTTTAAAACAAGCAATCGAACACGCTTGCCACGATTAGTTTTTTTATAAAAAGGAGAGTTAAACATGTCACATAATCATCAACACGGACATGACCACGACCACGACCATGGAGATGTATTTCACTCCCATGTTCCGATTGGAAAAATGAAATTAGCATTTTTTCTAACTTTAATCATTCTTGTAGTCGAATTAGTGGGAGGATTTATTTCTCATAGTCTGGCACTTCTTTCAGATGCAGGTCACGTTCTTACAGACATTGCAGCCATAGGATTATCATGGTTTGCCATGCATCAATCACAAAAACCAGCATCCGAAAAATTTACTTACGGTTATCACCGTTCTGGAATTTTGGCTGCTTTTATCAATGCCATGACTTTAATTGTTATTGCTGTCGTAATCCTATATGAAGCAATTGACCGTTTTAAAAATCCACAGCCAGTCGGAAGTACATGGATGTTCATTAGTGCCTCGGTTGGCTTAATCATGAATCTGTATTTAGGTCTTGGTTTAAGCAAAGAAGACAACATTAACGTCAAAAGTGCTGTACTGCATATGATAGGTGACGCCATGGCTTCTGCGGGGGTAATAATCGGAGGAATTATTATTTTATTTACTGGTTGGTACATTGTTGACCCTATTCTTAGTGTCCTTATCGCTTTCTTAATAGCTTTTGGTGCATGGAAGATTGTGAAGCAAACCGTAGGTATTTTAATGGAGGGGACACCTAAAGGAATCTCCATAGAAAAAGTAATGGAAAAAATTCGTTCTGTTAATGGTGTATTGAATGTACACGATTTACATGTTTGGAGTATCACTAGCGGTAAAAATGCATTATCTTGTCACGTTGTATTAAATAACCAGATAAGTTTCCAAGAAAGCCAAGTTCTCTTAAGAGAAATAGAACATAAACTGCAACATTTAGGAATTGGTCACGCTACAATCCAAATGGAAAACGAAGAACATCCTCATGATGAATCGGCGGTTTGTTCGACTACCGGCCATGAACATCATCACCACTAATAAAAGGTTCCGAAAACAAAGCCAATTGTTCCTACTTAAACTTTACAAAAGTAGTTGATAGTTTTACATTTATTCTTTCCTATGAAAATTGATAAGAAAACACCTGATTTATATGATTGGATTTAAACCTTATTTTTGGTGAAACAGTAATTTATGGAAACCTCGCCAATATTTCATATTTGGATTAAAAAGTATTGAAGAGAGAAGGAAGTAATTTTGCAAGTTCCAAGTAAAGCCAAAAAAGTTTTTAGAATTGCGTTACCAGCTATCGGAGAATCCTATTTACAAAGTTTACTGGGAGTCGTTGACTCATTTTTTATTGCAAAGTTGGGTCTCCTGGCAATTAATGCAGTAGGTGTTACTAATATTTATAGTATGACGTATATTGGGGTATTTACAGCCATTTCAGCTACACTTTCCGTCTTTTTATCAAGGGCATTTGGAGCAAAGGATGAAGAACGAAGCAAGTCCGTTATTTTTCATGGTCTTTTTATTTCCATACTAATTGGATTACTCTTTTCTTTTGTTTCAGTTCTTTTTGCTAATTCTTTGCTTGAAATGATTGGTGCAAACGAAAAACTAAAAGATACAGCAATGGTTTATTTTAAGGTAGTTCTAGGTCTAACCCCATTCATTGCATTGTTTACTGCTCAATCTGCTTCTTTTCGTGCAATAGGGGATACAAAGACCCCTTTCCGAATTGGTATAGAGATGAATGCTGTCCATGTCATCCTTGATTATGTTTTAATCTTTGGAATAGGACCATTTTCAGGATTAGGATTAACTGGAGCAGCCATTGCGATGATTTTAGCAAGGATATATGGTTTTCTGCGCCTTGTGATCATATCCCAAAGTATTTCTTCTATTTCTTTAAAAATTAGTAATTTCAAAGTCAGATGGAACCTAGCTGGAAGCATGATAAAATTTGCAGTACCTGCTACATTAGAAAGATTAAGCATGAGGTTAGGACAAGTTGTTTATTTTGGATTAATTGTTCGCATGGGAACGGAAGTCTATGCTACCCACAACATTGCTGGTACTTTAACTACATTCGCCTATACAGTTGGAGGCGGTTTTGCGGTAGCTGCCAGCACTCTTATCGGTCAGGCAATTGGAGAAAAGAATCTTTCTGATGTTAAGGAATATCGGAAATGGAGCTATATTCAATCAGCCATTTCAATGACTGTCATAACAGCAATTTTGGCAACTGCAAGCCCTTGGATAGGCAAATTGTTTACACACAATGAAACTGTTATTCATTTATTAATGATTATTTTGTTAATTGATATGTTTTCGCAGCCATTCCTAGCTTCAGTCTTAGTTGATACCTCTGTCGTGCAAGCTGGCGGGAACAGTTCCTTCCCCATGATCGTCACGATGATTGGTATATGGGTGGTGCGTACTTTAGGCGTGTATTTATTTGCTTGGAAACTTGGTTTTGGTTTACCAGCTGTATGGATTTCCATTGCAGCAGATAACGCTTTACGAGCAGGGCTCTTTGTGTGGTATCGTAGAAGGGAAAATGTGATAAAAGAATTGGTTTAACCTTTTTTTAAAAAATACTATTTAACTAGATGGTGCGATTCTTCAAGATGAAGGTCGCCTTTTTTCTTATTGTGGGAAGGAATTGATAAAAAACATCATAATCCATACAAATGCATATTTTCTGCACATTTTTGTAGTAGGATATGTTTTATATTAACATTAGGAGGATTACGATGAAGCGAAGATTTCTGACACTTATTGCTTTTTCACTAATTGTTTCATTATTTTTAGCTGCTTGTTCGAAGGATAATTCAATGGGAAATATGGATCACAACTCAAATAAAAAGCAAACAAATACAAGCCATGATGGGATGAATATGAATCACGGGAACATGACATCCACTCCCCAAAAAGATAACACAAAGGTTGAGTTTTCATTTAAAGGAAATCCTGAAAGCGGAAAACCAATCCTATTAAACATTCAAGTAAATAATAAGGATGGTCAATCAATCAACGATTTTGATGTTCAGCACGAAAAACTCATGCACTTAATCGTGGTTAGCCAAAATTTATCATATTTCAACCATATTCACCCTGATTATAAAGGAAAAGGTTTATTTACGGTAACTCCAAATTTCCCTTCAGGAGGAGAGTATAAACTTTATGCCGATTTTGTGCCTAAAGGAGCTTCCAAAACGGTAAAATCGGATGTAGTGACAGTAGCTGGAAACAACGTGAAGACTATACCGTTAACTGAAGATAAGGAATTAACAAAAGTAGTGGATGGCAAAGAGGTTACGTTGAAGTTTGACCATTTGATGAATGGAATGGACTTGACGATGACATTCACGATTAAAGATGCTAAAACGAAACAACCCATCACAAATTTACAACCGTATTTAGGAGCAGTGGGGCACGTTGTAGCCATAAGTGCAGATACAGAAACTTATTTACACATACATCCGATAGATGAGAAGGCAACTGGTCCTGACGCGAAATTTATGACAAGTTTCCCTAAGAGTGGTCTCTATAAAATTTGGGGACAATTCCAACAAGACGGTAAAGTATTTACCGTTCCATTCACAATAAATGTACCCAAATAATATAGACCCTTATAGGTCTTTTACTATTTTTATTGTTTGTATCAGTTCTTTTGTGCTAAAAAATAATATACCTTTAACCTGACTACTATTCCTCACCAGAATTCCATTTGTATCCGACACCCCAAACTGTTTTTTAAAGGCTGGTCAATTGGAAAACCAACTTGACGAAATTTATCTCTAATATTTCGGAACTAACTGGTTGCTTTCTTCAATAAGACTTTATTATGATATTCAACAATCGGGCATCAAACGAACCAACAGACGATTGACACACTCATAACCAAACTTGGTATCACTAAACCAATGATTCAGAAGATTAATAAATACCGTGAAAAATGCGGAATGGAATCAATCTGATGACCCCAATTCTATGAGTAACATGGAACTTATAATCTAGTACATATCGTTAGATGGAGCGCGGAACGATGGGAAACTATCATTCCGTGTGGAGCAGGGGAAAAGCTTGAGATAACTTCAAACGCTTACCTATTGCTAACGATTATTTAATATTAGGATCCAAGCTCTTTTTTCTTTTTCTGCTAACAGGGCAGAGGGAGTGTGCTTTTTCTTATTAAGGAGCAGGTTATTTCAACAAGAGGTAGCTACTATAGCTTTAATTAATATATGTTGTTTTGAACTTAATTTTTTTGTGAATCAACAGGATAATTTTATTTAATATGGAATATATTTGTGAAGTATTTAAGTAAGGAGGATGAATATGTTTCAAACACTAGATGATTTCTTTAAATTATGGAATTTTGAAGTAGACGCTACTCAGAAAATTCTTAACCAACTTACAGATGAATCCTTATCCCAAGAAGTAACACCTCAAAATTGGACATTAGGAAGAATAGCTTGGCATACTGTAGCAGCAATTGGCGTTGTAGCATCTCGAACAGACCTTGCCTTTGACTCGCCTAATCAAGATTATCCTGTCCCAACCTCAGCAAAGTTCATCTCTGACAGCTATCAACAATCAAGTAATGCTTTGTCTCAAGCTGTAAAAAATCAATGGGCTGACAAAAGTCTTAGAGAAGAACAGGACATTTTCGGGCAGAAAATGTCTAAGGGAGACATCTTATTATTTTTAATTCAACATCAAATTCATCATCGAGGGCAAATGACTATTCTTATGCGTCAAGCAGGTTTAACCGTCCCTGGGCTGTATGGTCCATCAAAAGAGGAATGGGCTATGATAGGTATGGAAGCTCCTAAAATGTAATTACAATTATTAAGCGTTGATTAATTGAATGGAAACCCATTAAGGAGGAAGAAATAATGACAAATGAAAAATTAAACATTGGAATTATCTTAGGAAGCACTCGTCAAGGTCGAGTCAGTCCAAAAGTAGGGGAATGGGTAAAAGGGGTTGCTAACAAACGTGGAGATGCTAATTATGAAATTGTAGATATTGCTGATTACAAATTGCCGTTTTTTGGGACAACTGATGTAACAGACCCAGCAATTGCAGCTTGGAATGAAAAGCTTTCCAGCTTGGATGGATTCGTGTTCATTGTTCAAGAATACAATCACAGTATCACGGGGGCCTTGAAAAATGCACTTGATTCAGCTCGTGAAGCATGGAACAACAAGGCTGCAGGTATCGTAAGTTATGGTTCAACCGGTGGTGCTCGTGCAGCTGAGCATTTACGTGGAATCTGTGCAGAATTACTAATAGCGGATGTGAAGACTCATCCTACATTATCTTTATTTACAGATTTTGAAAACTTTACTACATTTAAACCAGCTGAATTGCATCTTAATAATGTCAATTTAATGCTTGACCAAGTTATAGCCTGGAGTGGTGCATTAAAAACCTTGAGAAAATAGTGAGAATTATTAAGTAGACTGTGACCCGAATATCAGACCTAAAAATTAAGTGTCTGATATTTTTTTAATCTAATCCATTATGATCATGTTCCACCATGCTCTCAACAATAAAAAGGCTTGTGAACCGTTGTACTTAAACGAAATAGGTGCTTATTTTCAATAAGATCTTCCATAATCGGGCGCTTTAGTGAAGTAAGGTAATTATTTATGGACTGATTGATTTTAAACGATCAGTCCATTTTTTATCGTTGATTATACTTCGGTCGAAGCGGGGCATGTTCATCAGTGCTTAGATGTTACTTCTCCTCCCATAAAGACTCATGATCGCAACCATATTCATTATACAGAGGGATATTGTTGTCTTCGAAAATGGGCATACCCATCATTGTTATAGGTTGTGAAAAAGCCTATAGGAGCTTTTTGCGTGAGCTTACATAATGGGTCCCGTTTGATATTACGCTAAGCATCTTCTTTCATTCAGAATGGTGGTATAAAATATTAGCTTGATAGAATAAGTTATAAATAGTATGTCTGAGAGGGGAGATTATGTGCCTACTCGTTTTGAAAATGCTGCTAAATTTGAAAATGGGTTCTGGCTTCAAATATTAGGCGATCATGCCCGTTTTATACATGATTCACTGGTACCGCAAGAAAAAGAATTGATTGATACAGCGAACTATTTTATCAAAACTTTCGATCAACTCCTTAGCAGTGTTGAAGTGGGCGATTTAGTCGAGCTGAGTGTAAGAGCAGAAGAAGAAACTTTAAAGTTGAGAGAATACAAACTGAAAATTATTGAGAATCAACTTGTGGGGAAAATTTCGATACATCTTGGGCCAGTTTTTTTTAACCATATGGTAAATGAATTGGAGGAATACTTACTTGTATTAAATTATTTGAAAAAAGGTGAGGTTCCACCCGTATTTCATGAGCTGCATCACCATTTAATTTGGTTGTTTGATGCTGCTGGGCACGCGGGGGCTATTTCTAACAATATTGAATGGGTTGAAAAGAGCATTAAAAATATGAGTGATAATTTTACAAAGGATTTTGAGGCCTTTTATTTTAAAGCCGTTGAACTGACTGGCTTTCTTCGCACAAATCTCACATCCTTCCCAGCACTTAAACAGTTTAATATAGATGTCTCACTTGAAATGAAGCTGTTTATGAACTTTTTAAATGAAATAGAGGAACTAAGGCTTAGCAAGGAGGCATGAGGAACTTTTGCACCGCTGATGGCTGAGCATATGTTCAGAGAAGAATGTTATTATTTGACGAAGCTCGCTGAATCCACCCAAGCAGATAAGCCGGATTGTAATCCTGCAAAACCGCGGTTAAAAGAACAATGATGATGTAATGACAAGCAACCACCTACATTTTCATATCACCGGAATAGGGCCATTATTTATCTATTGATTTAGGCTAGTTTGGGAGTGGATGAACTTTCAAACTTAAAGTTAAGCGATCTTGACTTGGAGTTAAGACTTATTTGGATACTAGGAAAAGGAAGGAAGATTCGGACGGTTCCTATGTCCAATACTCTTGGTAGGAACTGTAGGACTCGTTACTTTTTAGATCAGAAATGTCAAAAACGAAAGCGCATGTAGAATTGTCACCATAAGTGGTTCTACAGCCAGCGATCACCAAAATTTACTGTCCGTAGGATCCATACTATTATTGAAGGCTATTGTTTACCACGGTAAAAAACTAACACCCCATATGTTCAGGCATACATTCTGTAAATAAAGATGTTAAAGCGACGAATAATGACATTAAAAAGGTAAGGAGACTCTTCGGCCATAGTAACATTTCAACCACAACACGATTATTAAAAGATTCCTATAGTGACTTGGCCTATGCTGTTGAAGCTATGCAGAAATTTTAATTCTGCTAGAGATAATCTGAGTTAAGGATACGAAAGAAAAATAAAAAGCGCCTATATATGGTAGAAAGATTCCGTAAAAAACAGCCTTTGCTCTAGTTTGCAAAGGCTTCAATCAATATGGAATTTTGTACTTAAACTATTGGGGGCAATAGTAAAAAGAAGAATTAAGTGATTATAGGATTGAGGCTATATTTTTAGTTATTCCATTAAAGGGCGTAATTCCAGAATAAGAAATGCGCTCTTTCTTTATGTAAAGGGACAGATTGTAGAGCAAAGAAATATTCGAAATTACCTACATCAATTATTGAGTCTTATGTTGAAGAAGCCCTTAATGAAATTGTAAAACAAATTTTGAAGCAATTTTTATTGTTGATAAAACACCGAGAAAAAGTCCAAGTCGCAAAAAAATGGCTGTTTTAAAAGGAATTCATCGTTCAGAAGGCTTTCAGTTAAGGTACGAGGTTTATAATGAAAAAGGTCTAAGGATTATTGATGAATTATTGGTAGAAGAGGTTGGAAATGAAACTGTATATGCAATTAACTGACTGGCAAAATAGTTTAAAAACAGTTACCGGATTGGTCATCAAAAAAAGCAATCCATAAGAAGTGAAATTATCTGAAAAATGCTAAAATTATAATGAACGATAAACCACAGGGAGGCGAATAGGATGGAAAACTATATCTTCAACCATTTAAGATTTGCTCGGGACAATACGATTGGTCAAGTGGCAGAAGTGAATGATCGGACATCGCTTATCATACCAGAAGGATTCAACAACAATATTAAATGGAATCTTGGACATATTTATGTGGTGCAAGAAATCTTTGCCTTTCGTTCCAATGAAGAAAAAATGAAGATGCCAGATCATTTTATGAAATTATTCAGTCGAGGTACGAAACCAGGAGATTGGGGAGAACAGGTACCGTCTATTCATGAATTAATTCAGTTGCTCGAAAATCAATTCAATAGGATTGAACAAGTATTGGAACCTCGGCTAAAAGAAACGGTAGAGCATCCGTTTACAACGTCTACAGGCAGTCTTACATTATCCACAGTAGAAGAATTTCTTAGCTTTTGTTTATATCATGAAGGAATACACGTTGAGGCCATTAAATCGATCAAACGAATTATTCAAAAATCGGGCGCGTTTATGAAGTAACAAAAAAGCCTAATTTCTCAATTTTAATGCTGAGGAATTGGGCTTTTTAATATTGGAATTTCCTTAACGTTGTAAATCCGCATTTTCCTGACGCTACCCCTTTAAAGCCATATTTTTAAATTGATCTTACTATCAATTGGAAGGTGATTAATATGAAAATATTAAAAATTCTTTTTCCCATCTTTATTGTTACTTTATCCTTTTCGAGTCATTTAATACAAGTGTCAGATGATAAAACAGCTTTACCACCATACAAATAGATAAGACCACCTTTAGACTCCAGAGGTAATAGTTGTTTTTAAATCTTAAATGCTAATTGATTAAACTCCGGAACGGTTATAAAGTGATAATTATTTTTCTGTAAATATTGAATGATTTGATTCAAAGATGCCACAGTTTGATCCCGAGGCCCACTACCATATTGATCCCCATCATGCATCACAATAAGACTATTTTTTTGTAACCCAGTAATGACATGTTGATGAATGGCAAGAGGTGAGCTCTCACACCAATCCTGACTATCTACATTCCATAATACAGAAGTCATCCCCAATTTTTTTATAATAGCCTTAGTATCATTATCAATTGCACCATAGGGAGCACGAAACAGATCTGGAGAAGTTCCTATCAACTTTTGTATCTGAACATTTGTTGAATGAATTTCATTCCGCAATTGATTTTCGGTAAGGGTCGATATATCCGGATGACTCCAAGTATGATTTCCGAGTACATGTCCTTCCGAGTGAATGCGATGTACTAAGATTGGGAATTTTTTCGCTTCAGAACCGACGACAAAGAATGTTGCAGGGACCTGGTATCGTTTAAGAATATCTAAAATATAAAATGTATAAGGTGAAGGTCCATCATCAAAGGTCAAGGAAACATACTTAGATAAATTTTTGTCCATCATTTTATAAAACCCTTTCTTTTATTAACTAGAAACGATGAAATGCTTATTTGGAAGAGCATTTTTCCTTTATTAACAGAATTGTATCAAATAGCGATGTATTCTTTTCTTTTGATATGACTACTACAGTATATGGGAATTGTCTAACAAACGGAACAAATATGGCAATAGGCTTTAGGTGATAAGATTCTCACTTTTATTTTCGATACTTACAAGAAGTTGTCCATAACAAAACCTTTTGGCCCCCAGGGGATTTCAGTTAAATGGCGAACAATTTAAAAAAACATCATATCCTATGAAGTCGTCCACTTCTTTTTCTCCTGTTTACATTAACAAGAAATAAGAAAGAGAAAAAGGAGGGAGAAAATAATGGATAGAACGGAATATCGTCAGATTGCTTATAATCTTATAGAGAAAGAAGTAGAAGTTATTACACTTCGTGGAACTTTTAGAGTTATTCTTTTATCTGCTAAAAGTAATTTATCATTATGGCTACTAGAATTAGAGGCCGATTAGTACGTCTTTTAATCCGAATAGCATTATTTGTTGTATTATTCTGTTTGATAGAAGGAACGGGAGGATCATTTGCATTTACACCATCCAGACATGCACAAGATGAAGACGTTATTCTATCAAATTACTTAATTGATGATGATGAATGATCAAAGTATTATGTATCGGCAAATACGTTTATCTGTACTATGAAAATCCGGAGTATTTAAAGTATGGAGCACAGCATTGATTCCTGAAAGCCTATTTTTTCGAGGGTAGTTAATCTGCCAATTTTAAAGATAAATTAGCTCCCAAATTGTCTAAAAGCATTGTATGTTAAAGACTAAGAAGTATAAAAAAAGAGATGACAGCAATGACATTAGACTATCATGTTATGGCCTTTCCTGGAATGGGTATGGGCGGTTTCCATAGAATGGATATTCTAGTTATCCTCTAACCTTTATTTCGGATACCTTCGTGAATTACTTTACTCTGATGATAGTAATGATTTTTTGATTAGATATAAGTCAACCAGCCATTAGTCATCACTTAAGAATATTAAAAAATGCAGATCTAATAACCGAAAATAGAAAAGGACTTTGGAATGTTTATTCAATAAATAGTCAAAACATTTACTTTCCACTTGTTAAGGATATTCTAAGCTATTTTCCAAGTCAGGAGGAAAAACTTGATTGGTTGGAGAGACAGGGATTGAGAATTATTTACGATTAATAACAACCGCATTTAATTAAATGCGGTTAATTTTTGTTATTAAGATAGTTCTAAGTAATAAATGATTACTGAATTTTTACTCCTACATCAATTAATTAAGGCAGAACTGGAGCTGCAATTTTGTAATCTCTCTTATTTTTAGCACTATCATATTGAGTTTGTTCAATCGTCCTGTTTCTTGCACTTATTTATTTTTTGGCCGTGTAATAGTTTATTTTTGTTCCGATGCTTTATTTTAATAATTACTGGCATCCAGTTGTCATTGGACAATCAGGCGAAGTTGCACATTCAGAAACACCTCGGTTCATTTCTTTTGCACACATAGAAACACATTTCCCTTTATCCATGTGTGCACAATTAGCCACATCTGGGCCAGCAGCGAAAACGGAAGTTCCTAAAGCCATTGTTGAAATAAAAGCGAATGTTGCAATGATTTTTTTCATAATAATCCTCCTCTAAATTCATTCATTTCCATTTGTTCATTTATAGGATATAAGAAATATTTGAAGAAAGTATGGAGAACTTTGAAAATGCGAAATCGTTCACAAAATATACTTAAATATAAATTACGCCTTCAAACTTTCATCACATTTTTTATGTATAATCACCTTAGTAATAAACTTTCATATGATTCCAATAGATAGAGCTTCAATAAATTTGGACAAGCTAAAAAGTTTGGCTAAAGTGTATTTACAAGAATTAATGGGTTTTTAATGAGATGTACGGCAGGAGATAGTTGAGAAATAATTAAGCAAATTGCAAAACAGTAAATATATAAAAATATTTTCTTAAATCCTTCACATACAGTAGGGGGGTATAGTATAATGTAATTGTGGAGGCAATATTTAGGATGAAAACATAAATCATGATTGTAATCTTTCTGAAGGAAGGAAAAGCCATCATTCTGATAAAGTTAAGAAAAATTTGGTTACTCGTTTAAATCGAATTGAAGGTCAAATTCGGGGAATAAAAGGATTAATTGAAAAAGACACATATTGCGATGATGTCATAACCCAAATTGCAGCTACACAGTCTGCTTTAAACAGTGTGGCAAAGATTCTTCTTGAAGGACATTTAAAAACTTGTTTATTGGAACGAATTAATGAGGGTGATACAGAAGTTTTAGACGTGGTTCTTTTAACAATTGAAAGGTTATTGAAAAAATAAAAGGAGTGATTATAAATGGAAAAAATCACATTAAAAGTGAATGGAATGTCATGCGGCCATTGCGTGAATGCTGTTGAAGGTAGTGTGGGTAAATTAGCAGGTGTTAAATCGGTAAAGGTTCATTTGAAAACTGGAAATGTAGATATTGAATTTAATCCTTCTGAAGTATCCTTAAGTAAAATCAAAGAAACAATCGATGACCAAGGCTATGATGTTGAATAGAATAAACAAGATAACGTGCTATTAGGGCACGTTATCTTTAACAAAAATATATACCCCCCGCAAGTATAAGAGAGGTGTTTAATATGAGTAATGAGTTAAAAGAAACAAATTTTCAAATTACAGGAATGACATGTGCAGCCTGTGCAACAAGGATAGAAAAAGGAATCAAAAAAATGGAGGGTGTTAAAGAAGCGAATGTTAATTTAACACTTGAAAAGTCCACCATTAAATATGATCCTAATCTTGTATCTAACCAGGATTTTCAAAAGAAAATTCAAGATTTAGGATACGATGTTGTAAAAGAAAAAAAAGAATTCGATATTACTGGAATGACCTGTGCGGCTTGTGCAACAAGAATTGAAAAAGGATTAAACAAACTTGAAGGGGTTAATAAAGCTACCGTCAATTTGGCATTAGAAAGTGCAACGGTGGAATATAATCCATCATTAATTAATACCCAAGAAATCATTAAGGGTGTTGAAACATTAGGATACAGAGCGATTTCAAAAGAGGAAAAGGATGAAAAAGTAGATTACCGTCAGGAACAAATAAAGAAACAGCAAGGCAAATTTATTTTTTCAGCAATATTGTCTTTTCCGTTATTGTGGTCAATGGTTTCTCATTTTTCATTTACATCCTTTATCTATCTTCCCGCAATGTTCATGAACCCATGGGTTCAATTGGCTCTTGCCACTCCAGTCCAATTTATTATTGGAAAGCAATTTTATGTTGGTGCTTTTAAAGCATTACGAAATAAGAGTGCGAACATGGATGTTCTTGTTGCTTTAGGAACATCAGCGGCATATTTTTATAGTTTGTATGAAACCATAACATCAATTGTTGCAGAAACACATATGGTCGAATTGTATTATGAAACAAGTTCGATACTAATTACCTTAATCCTTTTAGGAAAGCTATTTGAAGCAAAAGCAAAAGGTCGTTCATCAGAAGCTATTAAAAAGTTAATGGGTTTACAAGCTAAAACAGCAATTGTTGTCCGTGATGAAATAGAGAAAGAAATACCTCTTGAGGAAGTTGTTGAAGGTGACATTGTTTACATCAAACCTGGTGAAAAAGTACCAGTTGACGGCGAGATTATGGAAGGACGTTCTTCTTTAGATGAATCCATGTTAACAGGTGAAAGTGTGCCAGTGGATAAAAAAGTAGGGGATTCTGTAATTGGAGCGACCATTAATAAAAACGGATTTTTAAAAGTGAAGGCAACTAAAGTAGGACGGGATTCAGTATTAGCCCAAATCATTAAGGTTGTCGAAGAAGCTCAAGGATCAAAAGCGCCTATTCAACGTCTGGCAGACCAAATTTCTGGAATCTTTGTTCCGATTGTTGTTGGTATTGCTATTGTAACCTTCTTAATCTGGTTTATTTGGATTAGTCCAGGAGAGTTTGCGATTGCTCTTGAAAAACTAATTGCCGTTCTTGTTATTGCTTGTCCATGTGCATTGGGTCTAGCTACTCCTACATCCATTATGGCTGGGTCAGGGAGAGCTGCTGAGTTTGGGATTCTCTTTAAAGGCGGAGAACACCTTGAAAGGACTCATTGCATAGACACCGTTATCTTAGATAAAACTGGTACAGTGACAAAAGGTATTCCTCAGTTAACAGATGTGATTTTACACGAATCTATGGATGAAAAAGAATTTTTATCCCTTCTTGGTTCTGCTGAAAATCAATCAGAGCACCCTTTGGCGCAAGCAATTGTTCAAGGGGTTAAGGATAGGAATATTACACTTACAGAGGTTCAAAACTTCGAAGCCATCCCAGGTTATGGAGTAAAAGCAATCGTGGATAATAAACAGATTCTGATTGGAACTCGCAGACTGATGAAGAGTGAAAATATTGACATGACAAAAGCTACTTCAACGATGGAAACACTTGAATCTAATGGTAAAACGGCAATGCTTGTAAGTATTGAAGGAACATATAGCGGTATTATAGCCGTGGCAGATGCAATAAAAGACACATCAAAAGAAGCTGTTCGTCGTCTAAAAGATTTAAATATATATGTCATCATGATTACAGGAGATAATTCAAGGACAGCAGAGTCGATTGCCAAGCAAGTCGGAATTGACCATGTTATCGCTGAAGTTCTTCCAGAGGGAAAAGCCGAAGAAGTTAAAAAACTTCAAAAAGAAGGAAGAAAAGTAGCAATGGTGGGTGATGGGATTAATGATGCTCCTGCTCTTGCTGTTGCCGATATAGGTATGGCTTTAGGAACGGGAACAGATGTAGCGATGGAAGCTGCTGATATTACGTTAATAAAGGGAGATTTAAATACCATAGCAGACGCCATTTTTATGAGTAAGAAAACGATTAGAAATATCAAGCTAAATCTTTTTTGGGCATTAGCTTATAATAGCATTGGTATCCCGATTGCTGCTATTGGTCTTTTGGCACCTTGGTTAGCAGGTGCTGCAATGGCTTTCAGTTCTGTTTCGGTCGTATTGAATGCACTTCGACTTCAAAGAGTAAGACTCTAAAAAAGACCCAATGGGTCTTTTTTTGTTTGCCTTACATGATTCTAATATGGGGGATTTTTCTCTTTTTAAAAGATAAAGTCACTTTTTCATTATTTCTAATTGAACAAAGAGACCATTGTAAAAAGTTCTTTTTTCCAATATTTCCAGTCCATTTGATTTTATCATCATTACAGTATCTCGATTTAAATTACAGCCGTCACAAACTTTTTTCCAGAAAGGTGTTAACCAATCCTGTAATTTTGCCAAAAAGGGATTTTTCATTCTTACGTGTTCAAAAAGAAGGATTTTGCCGTCTAGTTTGCATACTCGTTTCATTTCTTGTAAGGCTATTTCTGGATTTGGAATTGTACAGAGAACCAATGTAGCAACCACAGTATCGAAAGTATTATCGACAAAGGGCAATCGTTCAGCACTTTCCCTAATAATTTGTATTGGGACTATGGACAATTCCGTTCTTTTGTTGGAACGTTCAATCATATTTTGGCTTGGTTCAATTGCAGTTACTTTTTTAACAGATTGATAATAAGGAAAATTAATTCCAGTTCCTGATCCTACTTCAAGAACAGTACCGTTCGCTCGTTGAAGCAAATCTCTTCGGATCGATTTAAATCTTCCTTTTTCTAATGGACTCATAAAAAAATCATACCATTTTGGAAAGGTATTACCCATCATTTCAACTCCAATTTTTATTATCACTCTTCAATCGCTGCGCACTCAACGGAAAAAGGGGTAGTTGCAATTGGAACAGACCAAGGTGTTTTCTTATCCAAAGATTATGGAAACCATTTTGAATTGATTATACCGAATATCAATGTAACTACCATCTCTTTTGATCACAATAACGGTTTGATTGTAGGTTATATGACAGATAAGGCGAAATTAATGGGGTTCAATTTAACAAATAAAGAAACAGTAGATTTAAAAGCTCCTAATATAGGAAAAACAGCCATTGAATATGTACAGCAAAATCCTGCCAAAGGTACTGAGTTTACCTTTGCAACTTTAGATAAAGACATTTATATGACTAAAAATACGGGTTCAACTTGGACGGAAATAGTGGATAAAGGCGTAGCAAATGGAATTACAAAATAACTACAAAGTTTAAAGTTAATAATTGTTCCTTGGTTTCTACTATTATCAAGATATATAATCGGAGTAAGTTAGATTCATAATAAGCCATTCTTTAAAAAGGAAATAATGGGGGAAACATCTTATGTTGCTTTATGTGAGTATTACTTTAATTGTCCTTTTGACCAGCTATGTTATTTATTATACTTTCCGAAATAAGCAAAGGCTTACCTGTATGGCTGGTATGATGATTGCTATGACAAATTCCATGATGGCGAGTATTGCACTTGGTGCTATATTAGGTACGTTTATACAAAATAAAGATTTAACTATACCTACGATAGCATCTGTATCCATTGGTATGGTTGTAGGATATTTAACGGGAAGACCTGTTTCCCTCATGGCATCAATCGACGGATTAACAGCTGGAATAATGGGCGGAATGATGGGTTCAATGTTAGGTGTGATGTTACAACCCAAATCAATAGATGTGATGATATACTTTATTGATATTGTGTTTGTACTGGTTATGGTTTTACTAATTGGTATGATTGATGAAGAAACAAAAACTCAGAAACAAGAAACCTTTGTTAGAAAGCCTTTAATAGCAAATCCATTTGTATTAGTTGCTATACTTGCGTTTATGGGTGTCTTGGTATTTGGAAAAGGTACGTTATTTTCAAGTAATAGTAATCAAGTATCCGCAGAACCTAATCAAATAAAATTCACACCAACAAGTAGCCAAATTCAAGAAGTGGTGGTTAAACCGACTGAATATAGCCCGAATAATCTAGTTTTAAAAGCTGGAACACCATCTATTATTAACTTTAAAACGAATAAAGTGTATTGCACTGGTATCGTTATATCCAAGGAACTTGGGTTTAATGTAGCATTAAAAGAGAAAACAAACAACTTTGTTAACGTCAAAGCTCTAAAACCTGGAACGTATCATTATTCATGTGGAATGGGTATGTACAAAGGTACTGTAACAGTTACGGAGTAAAATGCTTTAAAATCCAATCTTGTTTAATAAATTTTTGGGGATGAACACGGGGAGGTTTATTAATATGAAAATTAATCCTTGACTAAATGATTTTAAGCAGGATAAACGACGTTGCAGGGTTCTTGGCTTTATTCCATGATTGATTACTTGATCTTGGATAAATCGCCGTACACTAGAGGTTGTGAGCTTGTCTAAGTCAAGTGAACGACCGTTTTTTATTAAAAATTCCCCATAAAGCTTTAAATCAAATGCGTAACTGGAAATTGTGTTCACTGAATAATTTTTTTCGACTTCCAAATACATAAGATAATCATCAGAAGCTTGAACGTAATTCATAATTATCAGACCTCATGGTTTTTATAAAGTCGATTTCTATGAATTAGGTTCGAAACCAATAATTATGTTCCATTTGTCACTAATCAGGAAGGACCCCGATAATTATAGTCAACTTAGCAAATTTAGGGGACAATATAGAATCTTATGGGAACTTGAAGACATGAATAGTTGATACTATTATGTTTGTTTTCAGTTTACATAATATAAATTCTAGGAAGTTAAATCTTGAAAAGTAAATTTTGTCTCATTAGTCAAGTATACTTAAGATAGTGAGACGGAATTAAAAAGTTTGTGTCAGTTGACACTGGTTCAGAAAGTTTTAATGATGATCTTTAGATTGGCTGTCTTGCCAACAGGATATGCTAAATAAAATTACTGATATAAAAATCAGATAAGTCAAATTTTCTGGTATGCAGTTACACAGAATAATTAATTGTATTTAGCGAATGAAATTCCATTATTCATTATTTTTGAAAAAACTTTTATTCTAATCGTATTTTATGACCAATACTATTAGTTGCTGTTTGTTCTTAAATCAATAAATTTTTAATGAGTTTACATAACATTATTATGTATTGCAACTATCTTGTTTTATTTATTTTTCAAAATGAATCATTAAAATTGACTTTTTTTCTTGCAGCAATTTTTCTAAACCTCTCTTCATTCTTCGGTAAAATCAGAATTAAATCTCCCCTAAAAGTTCCAAAAAAAAAGCGTTTGGAATGCCCTGTCTGAGGCCTTCCAAACGCCTAAACCTTATACATAATTCATCAACCTGCATCTTTAATCTGATTGTGACCCGAAAACTGACTGTTATATAAATCAGCGTAGAATCCGTCTTTTTCGAGAAGTTCCTTATGATTTCCTTTTTCTATCACGCTTCCGTTATTCATAACGAGAATTAAATCAGCATCACGAATGGTGGAAAGCCGGTGGGCAATGATAAAGCTCGTGCGGCCATTCATTAAATGCTTCATCGCTTTCTGGATTTGCACTTCCGTACGGGTATCGACACTGCTCGTTGCTTCGTCAAGGATGAGGATTGCCGGGTCAGCAAGAATAGCCCTGGCAATCGTTAATAATTGCTTTTGACCTTGAGAAATATTAGAAGCTTCTTCATTTAGAATGGTGTCATACCCATCCGGAAGTGTTCGAATAAAGTGATCTGCATTGGCTGCTTGAGCCGCTTCGATGATTTCTTTTTCCGTAGCTCCTTCTTTTCCATAGGCAATATTGTCACGAATTGTGCTATTAAAGAGCCATGTATCCTGTAGGACCATTCCGAATAAACTTCGTAAGTCGTCCCGTTTTAATTCCCGAATATCAATTCCGTCAATAAAAATCGTCCCGGAATTGATTTCATAGAAACGCATTAATAAATTAATAAGTGTAGTCTTTCCGGCTCCCGTTGGACCAACGATTGCAACTGTTTGACCAGGTTTAACATCAATATTCATGTCCTCAATTAACATTTCTTTTTCCTCATAACCGAAGGAAACATGTTTGAAGCTTACTTCACCGTTAGGATCGTCGACCACTTTTGCATTAACGGCCTCGGGAATTTCCTCTAACTCATCTAGTATTTCAAATACGCGTTCGGCACTGGCTATTGTGGACTGGATTACATTTGCGATCATTGCAGTTTGAGTAATTGGCTGGGCAAATTGTCGCGCATATTGAATAAAAGCTTGAATATCCCCTATTTCAATCGATCTTTTGGTGACCAGTATCCCCCCTGCAACTGAGACGAGTACATAGCCGATATTATTTACAAACGACATTAACGGCATAATCATTCCTGAGACGAATTGCGCTTTCCAACCGGATTGATATAGTGTCTCATTGATGGCCTCAAATTGTTCGATTGATTTTTTCTCATGTCCAAACACTTTTATAACCTTGTGACCTGTATACATTTCTTCTACATGTCCGTTTAATTGACCAAGTGCCTTTTGCTGCCCTTTGAAAAATTGTTGCGATTTTTTAGCAATACTTGCAGTTGCTACAAAGCTGAGCGGGAGTGTAACTACCACAATCAGCGTCATCAATGGACTAATGGTAAGCATCATAACAATAACTCCGACAATCGTTACAACCGATGTGATGAGCTGGGTCAAGCTTTGCTGCAAAGTAGTGCTGATATTATCAACATCGTTGACGGCACGGCTTAGGATTTCCCCGTGGGTACGTGAATCAAAATATTTTAACGGCAAACGGTTAAGTTTTTCATCCACTTCTTTACGCAAATTGAATACTGTTTTTTGTGCTACCCCAGCCATTATAAATTGCTGAATATACGCAAAAATGGCACTCAAAATATAAAGTACGATTAAAAGGATAATAATCTGACCAATATAATCAAAATCGATTTTGGCACCAGGAACACCTTTAAACTTCAACATCAACCCTTCAAATAGCTTTGTTGTTGCTTTCCCCATGATCTTCGGGCTGACAATGGAAAAGACAGTACTTATAATCGCGGTGATTAATACAGCTAAAAGTTGTAATCTATGTGGTTTTAAGTAGCTAATTAATCTCTTTAGTGTTCCTTTAAAATCCTTTGCTTTTTGGACAGGCATCATCCCGCCGCGAAAGCCAAATGCGCCGCCGGGCCCTGGTCCTCCCGGTCTTTGGCTATTGGTCTCTTTGCTCATGCGATTTCCTCCTCCGATAGCTGCGACATCACAATCTCACGGTAAACCGAACTTGTTTCCATCAGGTCACGATGTTTACCGATACCGGCAATTTCTCCATCATCTAAAACGATAATCTGATCCGCATCCATGATGGTGCTTACCCGTTGTGCCACTATTAATACGGTTGAGTCAAGTGTTTCTTCTTTTAACGCAACACGGAGCTTGGCATCGGTTTTAAAATCTAAAGCGGAAAAGCTGTCATCAAAGATATAAATTTCCGGCTTTCTGATAAGAGCTCTCGCAATTGATAAACGCTGCTTTTGTCCGCCTGAAACATTTGTTCCTCCTTGGGCAATTACTGCATTAAATCCTTCCGACATATTTGATATAAACTCAGTTGCTTGCGCAATTTTCGCAGCATACTGTACTTCTTCATCTGTAGCATTTTCTTTTCCAAAGCGGATGTTTTCTGATATGGTTCCGGTAAACAGAATCGCCGTTTGCGGCACGAAGCCAACCTTTTCCCGCAAGCTCTCTTGCGTCATTTCCCGTACATCGACACCGTCAACAAGAACCCTTCCGCTATCAACATCATAAAAACGCGGGATTAAATTTATAAGCGTTGATTTCCCGGAGCCAGTACCTCCAATAATGGCTGTTACTTCCCCTGGTTTCATTGAAAAAGAGATATTTGAAATCGCGGGCATTTCAGCACCGGGATAGCTGAACGAAACATTTTGAAATTCCACGAGCCCTTTTTTGCTTTCAACTAAGGTTGAAACTGCCGGATTCTTAATATCCGCTACCATTTCAAGTACTTCGTTAATTCTTACTCCGGAAACAGATGCACGCGGGATCATGACAAACATCATCGATAGCATAATAAACGAGAACATGATTTGCATTGCATATTGAATAAATGCCATCATATCACCGACCTGCATGTGACCGTTGCTAATTCGAATCCCGCCAAACCAAATAATCGCTACGGATGTAAGATTAAGAACAACCATCATGATCGGCATCATTGCGGCCATGATTTTATTTACTTTTATGGCTGTAGAGGTTAAATCAAAATTGGCATCATTAAAACGTTTTTTCTCATGTTCCACCCTATTAAAAGAGCGAATAACACGAATGCCGGTTAAATTCTCCCTTAAGACACGATTAAGATTATCCAATTTTATCTGCATCACCTTAAAGAGTGGAATCCCGCTTCTCGCAATAATGACAATGGCAAGGACTAAAATGGGTAATGCAACACCAAGGACAATTGTTAATTTAGCATCTTTAGAAAACGCCATAATAATGCCGCCAATACACATCATTGGAGCCATTGCCATCATTCTTAGCATCATCACCAATACTTGCTGTACTTGCGTGATATCGTTGGTAGTTCTTGTGATGAGTGATGCCGTTCCGATCTTGTCAAACTCATGCAGTGAAAAATCGCCTACATGTGAAAAAATCTTGCTTCTTAGTGATTTGCCGAATCCAGATGCCACTTTTGCTGAAAAGAAACTGGCAGTGATGGAACAAACCATCCCACCTGCGGCTACTAACAACATAAAACCGCCAATATTCCAAATATAGTGGGTATCGCCAGTTACCACACCTTTATCGACGATATCTGACATCAATGTCGGTAAATAAAGTTCAGATAGGGATTGCAGAAGGACAAGTACAAGTACAGCCGAAACGGATAATGCAAATGGCTTTAAAAATTTGCTTAATTTGATCAAGTATCTTCAACTCCATTCTTAAGGGTGAATCAGTTGATTGAAATATTGATGCACTTTAGAGAGTAATTGAGCTAACTGTTCACTTTCGTCTTCCCCTAGGTAATCAATTAACCCGGCAAAGGTTTCATTAAACGCTGATCTTGCTTGCTCTGTCACTTCAATACCCTTTGAAGTGAGTTTAATTTTCACAGCACGTCTGTCTTCGGGATCGACAGATCGTTCGACCAAACCATCTTTTTCTAGTAAATTAATAATCTGCGTCACCGTTGGTGGAGTTACATGCAGTTTCTGACTAATTTCAGAAACCTTTAAATCGCTCTTTTCATCTGTTCCGTGTTTAATCGTAACAAGAACCTTGAATTCACTCGGGTTATAACCGGCAATTTTTTTCTCATGCCAACCCGTTTTTTTAAATTGTCTAAATGCATGTAACAGTTTTTGTGCTGCAGGACTCTCAAAATCTGCCATTTTTACCACCTCGTTTTTATTTCTAATACAAATAGTTAGGTTACTAATATATTTACATACCTAAGTATATTACCACTATATTTATTCGTCAATTTTGAAACAAAAAAAATAAACACAGGATATCCTATGTTTAAGTTTGTGTAGTAGCTCTGAATAAACAGAAGTGACAACTATCAAAGCTTATTTTTGTGCCGCCTCTTTTTGAACATCCGCATTCACTAGTTTCCAATTGCCGTTAAGGTAAATCCAATAAGTTTCTACGTATGCAATGGTATCTGCGTTGACTATTCCGGTTATTCTTTGAATCCCTTTTAGACCCATTTCATTGCCTTTGAAGGAATTGGGAACTAGGGTGCTGTATGGATTAACGGTTAATTCTGTTGGTTCATTTAATTTACCGTTATGGTAAAGTCCAAGTTTTTTATAGTATTTTATCCGATCGTTTAAGTCAAATTCATACGTTTTCCCTGTTGCCGTCAGATTTATAGTTGCCTTATAGCCATCAACATAACGGCTTTCTACTTCCAATGGTTCAGGTACAGTTAAATTTGTATGGATAAAATCCTTAAGCGAAAATAAATAGTTGATGGTAATGCCGCCGCTTCCTCCTGTTAGGACACTGGCAAATAGATCTTTTACACCATCATGGTTAAGGTCAACCAGCTGAAGTGATGCTTTCGCTCCACTTTCTAAAGGAAATTTATACGTTTTACCGTTTGAGGCGGCTACATCAATATAAATCTTTTTCAGATAAGAATCTTTATCTCGATAGGGAACACCTTTTAGCCAGATGACTTCATTTTGTCCATCACCCGTAATATCTGTTTCTTCTTTTAGAATGGTGACTGTTTTTGCATTAGCCTCAATGGCATATACTCCTGTAATCGCTGTAAGTGATGAAAGAAAAAATGCAGCAGCGATAATTAAAATCTCTCTTTTCATCATAATCCCCTCCAAAATCTGATACATTCTAGTATGCCCAATATTGGGAAAAAGATGAAAAAAATAGAGGTTGACGAAATTACGTCAACCTCAAATCAAAGTTTATTCCACCGGTTTTTCCTCTGCTTCCACTTTCCAAACAGTGGTAACTTTACCATTGTCACCTTCATCTAAGATAAAGGAGCCATTTGAGTAGCGATCACTATAACGAATTTCTTCAGCCTTAATTGTTTCAATATGTCCCTTTTCTGTCTGAATAAAAATCGTATCCTGATTATGGGCAACAACGAATCCCATAATCCGATGAGGATTTGCTTTAAGTTCACGGAGGATAACAACCCCGCGTTTTGCACGTGTAGATTTCTCAAATTCTTTTAATTTCATACGCTTCACGGCCCCGCGTTGTGTGGAAATAACAATGGTCTGGTCGCTTTCAGGCATAATAATCTTGCCGCCAACCACCGTGTCGCCATCTTTTAAGTTAATGCCTTTTACACCGGCCGCGCGGACACCAACAATACTAATTTCCTCTTCCTGGAACCATAATGCATAACCAAATTGAGTAATAAGGAAAACTTCCTTTGATCCATCTGTAAGATGAACATCAATGACTTGATCGTCATCTTTTAAATTAATACCGACAAGTGGTTTTGAGTACCGCTGCGCTTTGTATTGTTTTAATTCTGTTTTCTTAACCATTCCATTTTTCGTGATAAAAACTAAAAAGGCTTCTGTCTCAAAGTCCTTTACTGGAATGGCTTGAATAATTTCTTCGTCACGTTCAATTGGAATGATATTCGCAACATGCTGACCGAGGTCTTTCCAACGGATATCAGGAAGCTCGTGAACAGGGCAGAATAAGTAATTCCCTTTATTTGTGAATAGAAGGAGGACATCTTTTGTATTCAAATCGAGCTGTGCCAACAGACGATCTGAATCCTTCATGGCAAAATCCTGTCCGTTTGAAGCTGCATAGGAACGACCGCTGGTGCGTTTCACATACCCTTGTTTGGTAACCGTGACAATTACGTCTTCACTAGGCACCATGACCTCAAGATTAATTTTAATCTCTTCGATTTCTGCCTCGATTTTGGAACGGCGCTCGTCAGCAAACCGTTTTTTCACATCTTTTAATTCTTTTTTGATTACGGAGAATAGTTTTTTCTCACTTTCTAAAATAGCAGTCCACTCTTCAATTTTCTTTGCTAATTCTTCCGCTTCATTTCTTAACGCGGTAATGTCTGTGTTTGTTAAGCGGTAAAGCTGTAAGGATACGATCGCTTCAGCCTGGAGCTCTGTAAAATCATACTTTGCAATTAAGTTGTCCTTGGCATCGCGTTTATCCTTAGAAGCTCGAATCGTGGCAATCACTTCATCGAGGATCGATAAGGCTTTCATTAACCCTTCGACAATATGCTGCCGTTCTTTAGCCTTATTCAGTTCAAATTGTGTTCTTCGTGTAACAACTTCCTTTTGATGTTCGATATAGGCATCCAGGAGCTCTCGAAGTCCCATTAATTTTGGCCGTTTTTTATGGATGGCCACCATATTAAAATTATAGGTAACTTGAAGATCACTATTTTTATATAAAAAGTTTAAAACACCTTCGGCATCGGCATCTTTTTTTAATTCAATGACAATACGAAGTCCTGTACGGTCCGTTTCATCACGAATTTCAGAAATACCCTCTACCTTTCTGTCGAGGCGGAACTCATCCATTTTTTTGACAAGATTAGCTTTATTGACTTCATATGGGATCTCTGTAATAACAATTTGCTGCTTCCCGCCGCGAATTTCTTCGATCGCTGCCTTCCCGCGGACAATGATTTTCCCTTTACCAGTTTCATAGGCTTTTTTAATCCCATCAACACCTTGAATGATGCCTCCTGTCGGGAAATCAGGTCCTTTTATTATCGTCATTAGCTCATCAACAGACACATCAGGTTGATCCAACCTCATGATTACACCGTCAATCACTTCTCCCAGATGATGCGGGGGTATTTCGGTTGCGTAACCGGCTGATATCCCGGTAGAGCCGTTAACCAGTAAGTTTGGAAACATGGCCGGTAAGACGGTTGGTTCCTTTGATGTATCATCAAAGTTTGGAATAAATTCAACGGTTTGCTTTTCTATATCACGTAATAGTTCAGTGGCAATCGCAGAAAGCCGGGCTTCGGTATAACGCATCGCTGCAGGCGGGTCACCATCGACACTGCCGTTGTTTCCATGCATTTGTACCAAGACATTTCTAACTTTCCAGTCCTGACTCATCCGCACCATTGCCTCATAAACAGAGGAGTCACCGTGCGGGTGGTAGTTACCGATTACGTTCCCGACTGTTTTTGCGGATTTTCGGAAGCCTTTATCGTGGGTATTGCCTTCCACGTGCATGGCATACAGTATTCTTCGTTGAACAGGTTTTAAGCCATCTCGTGCATCCGGCAGGGCACGTTCTTGAATAATGTACTTACTGTATCTGCCAAAACGATCGCCAAGTACATCTTCAAGAGGTAAGTCACGGAATTGTTCACTTATGCTCATTCTTCAATGTCCTCCTGGGCGATCGTAATATTTTCATTTTCCAAAATGGTGTCTTCCTCTTCCAGACCAAATGCTACATTACTTTCAATCCATTTGCGCCGCGGTTCAACCTTGTCGCCCATAAGCGTTGTCACACGTCGTTCTGCTCTTGCAATATCATCAATTTTTACACGAATCAGTGTCCGGGTCTCCGGGTCCATAGTCGTTTCCCATAGCTGGTCGGCATTCATTTCCCCAAGACCTTTATAACGTTGAATAATGTAGCCTCTGCCCACCTTTTTTAAGGCATCCTGAAGCTCATCCTCATTCCATGCATACTCAATCACTTCTTTTTTTCCTGTTCCTTTACTCACTTTATATAAAGGAGGCAGGGCGATAAACACTTTACCTGCTTCAATAAGCTGCTTCATATAACGGTAAAAGAAAGTAAGTAATAATACTTGAATATGTGCTCCGTCCGTATCTGCATCAGTCATAATGATAATTTTATCGTAATTAATATCCTCAACGTTAAAATCTGCACCTACTCCGGCACCGATAGCATGAATAATCGTATTGATTTCTTCATTTTTAAAGATATCCGCCAGTTTTGCTTTTTCAGTATTAATAACTTTACCCCGTAAAGGCAGAACAGCTTGAAAGCGGCGGTCCCGGCCTTGTTTGGCAGAGCCTCCCGCAGAATCACCCTCCACCAAATAAAGCTCATTTTTCTGTGGATTGCGTGATTGTGCCGGCGTCAGTTTACCGGATAATACAGCCTCTGAACGTTTGCGTTTTTTCCCGCTTCTGGCATCTTCCCGGGCTTTTCTCGCTGCTTCCCGGGCTTGATAGGCTTTAATCGATTTTTTAATAAGCAAGGAGCTAATATCAGGGTTTTCTTCGAGGAAATAGGAAAGATGTTCTGAAACAACAGCATCTACGGCAGATCGGGCTTCGCTTGTTCCTAATTTACCCTTTGTTTGTCCTTCAAATTGTAGCAGTTCTTCGGGAATTCGAACGGAAATAATCGCGGATAGTCCTTCGCGAATATCTGAGCCATCAAGGTTTTTGTCTTTTTCTTTTAACAGGGAAATCTTTCTAGCATAATCATTGAATACTCTGGTCATTGCGGTTTTCGATCCGGCTTCATGTGTTCCGCCGTCCTTTGTCCGTACATTGTTGACAAAGGATAGAACATTTTCTGAATAGCCATCATTAAATTGGAAAGCAAACTCCACTTCGATGCCGTTTTGTGTGCCTTCAAAGCTAACAACCGGGTGGAGCACGTCTTTTTCTTCGTTTAAATATTCAACAAACGCTTCAATCCCATTTTCATAATGAAAGACTTCATGAAAATCATTGCGGTCATCGATAATCTCGATTTTTAATCCTTTTAACAAGAACGCTGATTCTCTCAACCTTTCACATAAGGTTTCAAAATTATACGTAGTCGTCGAAAAAATAGATGGATCGGGCTTAAAATGAATCGTGGTCCCTGATTGATTTGTTTTGCCGATTTTTTCTAAAGTTGTAACAGGTTTACCGCCATTTTCAAAGCGTTGTTCATAGACGAACCCATCGCGCTTGATGGTAACAGTTAACATTTCCGATAATGCATTTACAACAGAAGCACCGACACCATGTAATCCGCCGCTGGTTTTATAGCCGCCTTGGCCAAATTTCCCCCCCGCATGGAGAACAGTTAAAATGACTTCAGGCGTAGGTTTACCCATTTTATGCATCCCGGTTGGCATTCCGCGTCCTTTATCAACGACGCTAATGGAATTATCTTTGTGTATGCGAACAATAATGTGATCTCCGAAACCTCCAAGTGCTTCATCAACCGCATTGTCCACAATCTCATATACAAGATGGTGCAGACCGCGTGAATCGGTACTACCAATATACATTCCAGGGCGCTTACGAACGGCCTCAAGACCTTCAAGCACCTGTATGGCATCATCATTATAATCAAAGGCTTGCTGATTCCTTGCCACTAAAATACCCCTTTCATACCTTACAAAAAGAAACATCCTTCTAATTGCTAAAATAAATAGTTGATAAATCATTCGTTTAAAAGATTCGATAATCCTTTAATAAATATAATAAAGAACAAGTGTTTGTCGTTACTATTCTACCACATGTTCTTTCGGCGTCTATGCTTAATTGTAGCGATTTATTTCGATTTGGCAAATACGTTATTTGAAACAACATATTTTTGTAATAAAATTTTTGGTAAAAAAGAACAAAAATGACTGCCGTTTTTTTGGCAGTCATTACTTATTTTTCTTATTTTGTTAAAGCGTGCTCTACTTTAATACAGCGGTCCATCACTATCGTATAGCCCTTATCCTTTAAGAATTCATATGCTTCCTGATTGAAAAGTCCGAGCTGTGCCCAAAATACATCGGCATCAATTTGAGCAAATTCTTTGGCAACATCAAACAATTCCTCCGAACGGCGGAAAACATTTACAATATCGACATGCCCCACAATATCCTTTAGTGACTTAACTGCTTTTACGCCCAGCACTTCATCCACTGTAGGATTAACAGGGATGATTTCATATCCCGCATTTTTCATTACCTCTGTTACTTGGTAGGAGGTGCGGTTAGGTTTATCGCTTAGACCGACAACAGCTATCCTTTTTGCTTTTTTTAAAATAGCTCCAATTTCTTTACGGCTTGGATTTTCGAAGCCCATACGATTCACTCCTTAAATCTTTTTCTTTATCTTACCTTTTTCTGCTAAAAAAACATAATGATACTTCTTAGAAAATTAAAGCGCTTGAACGCTGCGGAGCTTTATTGCAATATCCTAAAAAACAGATGCAAGTTCCGGTATAATTACTGAGGTCACTTTAGGAACCGATAAACTGAACCTTGCACCATCACCCGTATTGGCCACCTGGACACTACCATTCATATTTTCTAAAATCATTTTGGTCATATAAAGCCCCAGCCCAGTTCCATGAGCCCTTGTTGTAAAGTAAGGGTCAAAAATCATATTGATGATTTCCTGTTCAATTCCACCCGCATTATCGATAAATTCTGCAATTATATGATCTTCTGTTTCAGTGATTTTGATTCGTATTTTTCGATTTTTAATATCACGGTTTACAAAAGCATCTCTGGCATTGGTTAAAATATTAAGAACTACCTGGCTATATTCATTTGGATAACCATAAGCTATTTGCCTGCCCCTGTATTCAAACTCTACTTGGATATCATGGTTTTTTAAGCTTGATGAGAAGACTGAAAGGGCATCTTCAATCGATTCAGCCAGGGAAAAGGAAGTCTTTTCTTTATTTGGGCGGTAAAATTTCCGAAAATCATTGATGGTGCTTGACATATGGTTAATTTGAATCATGCATTCCCTAGTAAATCGGTCAATATATTGGTTGTTAATCTCTCCGAATTCAGAGGTTTCTTTCACATCTTGTATCAAAAGAGATAAATTAGTAAGCGGCTGGCGCCATTGGTGACCAATCGTTGCAATCATTTCTCCCATAGCAGCAAGCTTTGATTGTTTAATTAAGATTTGGACTTTTTGCTTATTTTTGGCCATCTCTTCCTGAATTCTTTTTTCTAAAATGCCAATCACTGCCTCATACTTTTCTGCAAGAGCCCGATAGCTTTCTTCATTTTTATTCAGTTTTTCCATAGCCCACAAGCCCCCTAAAAAATAGTTACCTAAATTATAGAGTTACAAAAATACTCATTCAATGAATTATCAAATGATTTGAAAATTCTCCATATTTTTGTAATAAAATAGCCTTTTATTGTTCGAACTTTTGAAACAAAAAAATAGACCGGCAAGGGTCTATTTTTTTGTTACGGTTGTATCTGTATTCATATCCAGGGCTGTCCAGGCAGTTTGGTCACCAAAAAATCTTGACCAGCTTGCAACCCCTGCTAAATGATTGGTCATTGCTAAGTTTACACGTTTGTGTAAGGATAATTCATCCTCGATCCAGATTTTATAGGTTGCATTCTCGTTTGAATCGTAAAATTCAGCATAATTTCCTATCTGCTAATTTCTTATGGTGGATCGGATAAAAGGTTAATATCGGATCAATTGCAACAAAGATTTCTTCATTTTTTGATACTATCGGCGATAATTCTAATTTAATTGGCTTTTGATTAACAAAATAGGTTAATGAAGCGGTAGGCATTTGGACTACTTTATCCGAGGTTGTTATAATGACCGAATGAGATTTCTCATCATAAATGATAGTACAACCGGGGAATTTTCACAAATTCCTATCTGTTAAAACGAAACCAAGATGGCGTTTTCGTAAATACATGGTAAAATAAAAGAACTGGATCTTTTTATAGAAGGAGAAATCATTAATGGTTCAAATTATTTTAGTCATGGTCCTCGCATATTTGCTTGGTTCGATCCCTTCCGGATTAATAATTGGGAAAGTATTTTATAACACGGATATCCGACAGCATGGGAGCGGAAATTTAGGAGGAACCAATACCTTTAGGGTTCTTGGTGTCAAGGCGGGTTTAGCTGTAACACTTGCCGACATTTTAAAGGGAACCCTTGCAGCATCTCTTACCCATTTTTTCCATTTGGATATAAATCCATTGATTGCCGGAGTTTTTGCTGTTTTAGGACATACTTATCCTATTTTTGCCGGCTTTCGTGGTGGTAAGGCGGTCGCAACTTCAGGCGGAGTGGTTTTGTATTATGCTCCGTTTATATTTTTAACTGTTCTCGTTGTCTTTTTTATTAGTTTATACATAACAAAATTTGTTTCTCTCTCCTCTATGCTTGCAGGTGTATGCGCAGTAATTTATGCCATTATCATTGGAGACATCCCTTTATTGATTGTAGTTTCCTTTATGGCCTCATTTGTGATCTATCGACATCGAGCCAACATTAAAAGAATCATTAATAAAACTGAGCCTAAAATTAAATGGCTATAAAGGACCGAAACGGTTCTTTATAGCTATTTTTTTATTCATGAAAATTTCAATTTCACTACCGTTCATTCCTATATTTTTCTATTACAATAAAAGTATAAAAGCCAGCTTATAAAGGAGCGGTTCAAATGTTAAGTCTTCAACAGGAGTACATTTTTTCAACCATTGTTTCTGAAAAAAACCAAGAAGATGACTTTGTAGTTGAATTTTTTTCATGTAAAACAAGTAAACGGAATGAATGTCAACCAATTAAAGTAACCCATAATTTTGATGAATTAATTGATTTTTTTGAAGCGTTGGATGATTAATCTCATAGACTAGAAGGCGGTGGACTTAGTCTAGCGCCTTTTATATTTTATGCAGTTGAAACCGGCTTTTTAAAAAAAACTTGAAAAAATCGAAAAAATCACACATTAATATAATATAGTATTTTTAGTATCCTAAAAAAGTATTTGCTTTAATGGGTAGTTTAAAGGAGAAGATATGAAAAAGAAAGTTATCATTCCGTCTTTATTAATTATTATGGTATGTATTGCATTAGCGGTTTCTCTTATCATTCAACAACAAAAAAATAAAGAAATGTTAGAGCGTTTCCATCCAATGAGACTGCATGTGCTGAGGCTCCAATCTGACATGCGGCTAGGTTTGACTGAAAAAATAACCATTGGTGCTATTGGAGATGTTCTTATCCATGATGTCGTTTATCAAGATGCTTTTAATGGAAAACAGTATAATTTTGATCCGATATTTGAAAATGTGAAAAGCCTTTTGGAGAAACCGGATATTCTCACAGCCAACCAAGAAAGTATACTGGGCGGAATCGAACTGGGACTTTCCACATATCCCATGTTTAATAGCCCCCACGAAGTCGCTGATGCTCTCGTACATTCGGGTGTTGATATTGTATCAACAGCCAATAATCATTCATTAGATAAAGGCGAAAAAGGCATTGATTCCGAAGTCGCTTATCTGGATAAAATCGGCTTACCGCATGTTGGTAGTTTTACAGATGATAAAGATAGGCAGAAATTAAGAATCATTGATAAAAATGGCATTAAAGTTGCCTTTCTTTCCAACACTTATGGGACAAATGGGATACCAATTCCTAGTGGAAAATATTTCCTGGTTAACTTGATTAATCGTGATCTCATGAAAACGGAAATTCAGCGGGCCAAAAAAGAAGCAGATGTGGTTGTTATGAGCATTCACTGGGGTGTTGAATACCAACGAATTCCGAATAATGATCAAAAAGACCTAGCCAATTTTCTTGCAAACGAAGGGGTTGACGTCATTTTTGGTTCCCACCCCCATGTTTTAGAGCCAATAGAATGGATTAAAACAAATGATGGCAGGAAGACACTTGTCGTCTACTCTCTAGGTAATTTTATTTCCAGACAATTCGATGACTATAAAGATATCGGAGGAATGGCTACCATCGATATCACGAAGCATATTTCGGAAAAAGGAGATTCGCTTTCACTGTCCAATCCAGTTTTTTATCCAACGTATGTTTCGAGTCAGAACTTTAAAAACTACCGGGTCATTCCGTTAGAAAATGCGGGGCCGTATGGTCTTCCAACTGCAGATGCAAAATATAAAGAAATTCAAGATCATATGTTCCAATGGCTGCGATAATATCGTGCCCTTTTTTAGGTACAGTGGTTTATATTCGATTCCTATCGAAACTTCTAATATAATAACAATATAGACCTCTAAGAAGGGAGTATCATATGAACATTCAAATTACGGGTGAAGCAGCGGAATGGTATAAAAAGGAGCTCGGTTTAACAAGCGGTGATTGTGTTCGTTTCTTTGTACGTTACGGCGGTTGTAGTACTGTCCAAAGTGGTTTTTCCCTTGGTGTTACCAAGGAAGAGCCTATCGATTTAAGTGTAAAAACAGTCCGGGATGGTATTACATTTTATATTGAAGAAAAAGATGTATGGTATTTTGATGAACATGACTTAGTTATTGAATTGCAACCGGAATTTGAGGAACCAATTTTCCATTATCAAAAACACGAATAAAAGAAAACTAAAACAAGCACACTTGGAGCATTTTCCAGGTGTGCTTGTTTTTAATTTTCTAACTCACGAACAATTTTTTCACATATTTCATGTGTTAATAATGAATTCAATGTAGATACGGATGGGAAGGTATTGGTGCGTACAGATGTAATAAACTCAGCTATGATTTGTTCAAAACCTCTTTTAAATAAAGTGGTGTCCCAATTATTAAAGGATAGTTTTGTATCTTTGTTATTAGAATGAATTATTAGGTCAGTTAAATTATGGACTGTCCTTTTTTCATCAGGCCCCATGATTTCAACTTTTTCTTCTTCTGAACCGCTGTCTCGATTCATAATCGCGATTCCAGTCGAATCATTTGAGAAAAATTGGGCGGTCACATGGTAAAGCAGGTCCCCTTTTTTTCTTCCATGAACAATAAGGTTTAGAATTTCATCATCGTTCATAAGGTAGCGAACGGTATCTATCACATGAATAAAATCATCAAACACAAATGTCCGAATATCTCCAGGGAGGGAATGGCGATTTTTCTGCATGATCAGCATGTTTGGATTTACTACTTCCCTCAGGGCTTGATATGCGGGTGCAAACCTTCTATTAAATCCGGTCATCAGAATTAACTTTCTTGTTTCCGCTATTTCAACCAGTTCTTTAGTTGTTTCAAAATGATAGGTTATTGGTTTATCGACATACACATGGATATCATTGAGTAATAACTCTTTGACAATTTCATAATGTGATTCGGTGGATGAATGAACGAAAGCAGCATTGATTCCGCTTTTAATCAAAAATTTTAAACTTGGATGGATATTAGAAAATCGGTACCTTTGACTTATTTCTTCAAGTTTTTCTTCATTTCTTGTAAAAAGATGCAATTCCAATTCTTTCATACTGCTAATAACAGGAAGATAAGCCTTTGCCGCAATATCTCCTAACCCTATGATTCCAAGCTTTAACATATCCTTACCTCCCAAATACATCTAAACAAGTTATTGGCAGGAACATTTAGGACCCCCAAATATGGTCAGAAAGACCTTCCTTTTTGAGAATGTCTTTTTGTCTGTCTCCGATAAGATCAAAATGTGAGTAGCCATCTCGTCTGATGTGGATCCATTCTCTTTTTAACCCATAATTTTTGCCCCATTCAGCGAGTCTATCAAGATCATTGCAGCCTACCTTCGTTACCGTTTTAGAGGCCGGGAATCTGTCATCAAGCCAATAATGGGTTAAAAAAGCTATTTCACCACGATCAATCTTCTGCTTCCAGGCGATTAGTTCGCGTTTTTTTATTCCAAATGCCAACCAAACCACTCCACATCCCTATTTTTTCTTTATTTCTTCGTACTTTAAATACCACTCGGGGAAGACTTTTTTAAAGGCAGCAGGTTTAAAGTTATCTTTCCTGACAATGATATGCGTTGTTGTTCCTACTGCACAAGTATCTCCATCGCCATTTTCGACTGAATAGGAATAAATCGTCTTAATCCCATCACTAAGGTCAATCCATGTTTTGACACAAGCCTTATCTCCGTAACGTAAAGGTTTTTTATATGTAACCTGGACATCGTAAACAGGCGCATAGAATCCCGCCTCTTCCATTGCAATATAAGAATACCCTACGTCCTCAATTAGTCCTGCCCTGCCGAGCTCGAAAAATTTTAAATAATTGGCATGATAGATGACACCCATCATATCTGTATCTGCATAATATAGCTGAATTTCGCGACTTGAAACAAAAAAATTATCCATTTTTAATGATTCCTCTCAAACCCTTTTGGTCATTTATTTTAATTTATCTAACGCTTTTTTTACATCTTCTTCTTCAATATAAATAGACTTTGCAACGAGGTGATCGTCAGGTTCTTCACCCGTCATTAACCTCATAGCTTGAGCTTGAATCATCTCATCAACCAAATTGGTAGCAAATCGTCCATTTCCATTGAACAGTAATTCTTCCATTGTTTCCTGTAATAAACTCCTTGCGGCTTCAGTCAATTGGTACAAAAAGCTTTGTGCATATGCATCCATAATGGAAAGGAGTTCTTCAGCCGAATAATCAGGGAAAAGAAAAAATTTCTTAAATCGGGATCGCAAACCGGGATTACTTTCTAAGAGATTGTCCATCTCGTTCGGATAACCGGCTAAAACCACAACCAGGTTTTCATTATGTTTTGTCATTTCATCCACGAGAGTATCGATGACCTCTTTTCCAAAATCACCGGAGGATTGTCCAAGAAGCGAGTAGGCCTCATCAATAAATAAGACCCCTCCAAGTGCCTCTCTAATCCTTTTCTTTGTCTTACCCGCGGTTTGTCCAACATAACCGGCTACAAAATCGGCCCTGCTTGCTACAATTAGATGCCCTCTTTTTAATATTCCACATTCCCGAAGAAGCTCTGCATAAATTTTTGCAACCGTCGTTTTCCCTGTACCGGGGTTACCTGTAAAAACGGCATGTAACTGAATCGGAACAGTGGGAAGTCCTTTTTTCCTTCGAAATTGCTGCATGGTCACGAAGGAAGCAAGCGACTTCATTTCTTCCTTTATTGAATCAAGACCGATTAAACGGTTAAGTTGTTCGATTGCCGGTTCATTTCTTTCTTTTTCTTCTACAACAAAGTCAACTTTATTTAGTAAGGCAAATTGCAAAATGTCTTGATCTTGTATCTGTAAATAAGAGCCTTTTTTAAATATTGCATCCAATACAAGATTCCGAACAGTTCTGGCGTTTCCAAAGGTATCGTCCACTCTTTCTTGATCAAGCCGATGGTTCACCTCGATTTTAGCCTCATCAGTAAGGATATAATCATTCTCTGCTGCCATTTGCTCAGCAATCTTAATAAGCTCTTCATTTGAATAGTTCGGTAAATGGATAAAATTTGACTGAGGAAAACGACTTCTTAATCCCGGGTTGGCATCAATAAAGGAACGCATTTCTTCCGGATACCCGGCCATAATAACGGCAAATTTTCCACCGTACTCTTTCCCTGTCATCAGCGAAACAAGTGTATCAATTGCCGTTTGGCCGTAATCATTCCCTGTTTGTCCCTCTCGCTTAAGACTATAAGCTTCGTCAATAAATAACACCCCGCCGATGGAGCGTTCGACGACCGCCCTGACGTTTTCTTCTGTTTGCCCGATAAATGCACCTACAAGTTGGGACCGGTCCGCCTCAACTACTTCGGCACGGGGCAAAACACCAAGCTCGTGGTAGATTTTTGCTAATAACCGTGCAATGGTTGTTTTCCCTGTACCGGGATTACCCATTAAAATCATATTTAAGCTTAGTTCATCTTTAATTTGAAACCCCAGCTCTTTCCGCTGCTTTTGGTATTTTAAGAATCGGTAAAAATCATTTACACGCTTCTTAACCAAATCCATTCCGATCATTTCATTCAATTGATCGAGTACATTTTCAGAAGATTTTTCCGTCTCCTCTTCTTTTTGAAAAAGCTGTTGCCATTCCAGTTTAATTTTTTCTAACTCGGTCAAATTGCTTTTTAAATCCTCGTAATAGGTAGATGTATGGAAAACCCCTGTGATGGACTGTTCATATTCCTCTGCTGCTTTTAAAAGGCTTACCGTTGTTTCGATAGCGGAAGAAAGAAGGTCTGCACGCTTTTTATTTTGGGCATAAAGGTCCTTATTTACTGATGGAGAAACTTGATCTAAAATAGCGGTTAAATCATGTAAATGATCGTCAGCTTCCGTTAAAAAAGTTTGGCAGATTTCTATGTATTGCTCAGCAATTTTCTTCTTAGCTGTACGATTATCCGTTTCTCGTATAGATGGAAACGTTAAAATGCCGAGAATGTCTTGCTTCTTCTTCCAATCATCCTGCAACAAAAATTCTTTTGCTTTTTTGTTTGATGGATCAAGTTCAAGTGCTTTTTCCATCCAAACCTGTGCTAATGAATTCCCCTTTTTTCGTCCAATCCGTGAAAATGCAGCAATCACTAAAATTTGCGATAAAATGACAGGATTGGTTTCGCTGCATAAAGCATTTATTAATTTATTTTCTTCTGTAATAAATCCGTATTCTTTCAATTCTTTTTCCCATTTTATTAATTGACCGTTCAATTTAATTTGCTGATTCATAATAATCACTTCTTTATCAAAATTTCCCTTTTATCTTACCACAACAAACTCAAACACACTAAATAAGAGGTTTTACGAGAACAAATGAAAAGACCTGTCTCTAAGAAACAGGTCTTATGGTTCTATTCGGTCTGATTCTGATTCGCGTTTGCTTCGTCTTGTATTTCAGAGCGGAATGAATTAATGCTTTCCCGTCTACGCTCATTTTTCGCTTCAATTTGCTGGCGTTGCTGTTCGCTGTCAGTAAACTGCAGTGATTCTTCTGCTTTTCGAATATTTTCTTCCGTCTCTTGAAGCATGGATTGCAATTTTTCTACATTATCACTACGGTCATCTGGTTTCGGTTTGTTGTTATATTCCATTGTAATACCTCCATGAGTTGTTGATGATACAGATATAGTTTGTTACGAAGAAGCAAAAATATCACAAAAAAGTGAGTTTTTTCAAACAAAAAAGACCCAAGGCACTTAAGCCTACAGGTCTTACAGTCATAAGATTATTCGCCTTTAGTTTGTATAACTTGAGCATGCTTTCCGGAAGTATCCTGCATTGATTTACCTTTATTTCCTCCAAATCCACGAGGTTGTGTTCCTATATGGTTTGGTGCAAAGTGTTTACTATCTTTTTTTGGATTTCCCATGTCATGATCCCTCCTTATTTACATTTTGTCCAAATGTGAGCAGAACATGAATGGTAATCAATGTGATTACTCAGCTTTACCAAGGCGTTTTTCTTCTAAGCGTGCTTCAATTTTTTCCATTGCAGCCCGATCTTTCATCAGTTGGCTTTTATTTTCGGATACAAGTTCTGCAAAGGAACGTTTTCTAGGTTTTCTCATTCGTATCACCTTCCTTAATACCTATTGTAACAGTTATTATGCCCGCAATCGGTTTCAATTATTACAACTTTTTGAAAATTTCATCGTATTTCAATTTTTGAAATGTGGAATATAAAAAAAGACATTGGCGAATGCCAACATCTTTTCCTTATTTAAGACTTTCGGTAAATTGCTTCATGACAGCAAGTTGCATGGCACCCGTAAATTTATTTTGAATAATCCCATTACTGTCAATAAAATAGGTGGTTGGAATAGAAATGATTTGATACATCCCATTTACCTTATCTTCCGTATCGAGAAGTACGGGGAAGGTGATACCGTTTTTATTCACAAATCCTTTGACATCTAGTTGGGGATCAATATTAACTGCTAGAATAACGACATCTTTTCCAACTTGTTTAGAAAATTTCTCCATCTCAGGCATCTCAGCTTTACAAGGAGGACACCAGGTTGCCCAGAAGTTAAGCATAACTTTTTTTCCTTTTAATGTAGAAAGCTTTACTGTTTCACCAGTCAATGTTTTTAACTCAAAATCAGGTGCTTTTGCACCGATTTGAAGACCTTCAGTTTTGGTTGTTTCTTGGCTGGCTGGATTCCCGGGTTCTGCCTTTTTATCCATTGCCTGTACGATTGCTACAGTTAGTAAGGATATTAAAACTACAGCAGCAATAACTTTTTTTACCATACACTGAACCCTCTTTCATTCAATTATGTGCTACATTGATTTTACACTATATAGTCAGTTGAAATAAAGCTTGTGTATGCCAATAATGTGAACATTTAAAGTACAGTTTTTCACAAAATTAAAAAAGCAAGCTGATACGCTTGCTTTTTAATCCTTGTTATTCAACGAATCAAGAATATTCTTTGTGACTCTCTCGACAATGAGGTTTATATCAAATTCGGATAAAGAGCGTTCTAATGCAGGCGTTATTTTCTTGGCATTGATTTCCTCTATCGTTTCAGCACCTAATGGGGAAACACCTCTAATGCCCATTTTTGTTTTTATAGATAGTAGCTCAGCAACCTTCCTTTGGGAAAGTTCTCTGTCTCCGTTTATCTGTTTGGCAAGCCAATTGATTTTTGCATTGAATTCAAGTGATTCCATTAAATAAAAGGCATGATCAAGACTGTTGCCCCATGTTAAAGCGCCATGATTTTCTAATAGGACGCCCTGATGGTTATGAACGTATTTTTTAATTGCAGCAGGAATTTCTTCAGTAGACGGTGTTCCATATTCTGCCACCGGAATCGTTCCTAAAAAAACGACTGATTCCGGCATAATGGCTTGATCTAAAGGTATTCCTGCTATCGCAAACGCAGTTGCATAAGGAGGATGTACATGGACCACCGCATTTATTTCAGGTCGTTCCTTATAGACTAAAAGATGCATTTTCATTTCAGATGTGGGCTTCCAATCGCCTTCCAGAACATTTCCGTGTCTGTCCACTTTCAAAATCATTTCGGGGGTCATAAATCCCTTACTAACACCAGTCGGGGTAATTAGAAATTGATTTTCACTGATCCGTATCGACAAATTGCCGTCATTGGCAGCGACAAACCCTTTATCATAAATTCGTTTCCCGATTTCACATAATTGCTTTTTATTGTTGATTTCTGAAGTCATAGACAACCTGCTTTCCATTCTTAATCATTGAAAAAGTTTAGGAAGCTCTTCATGGTAATTACCTGATAATATCCCTTTTTCGGTAATAATAGCGGTAATGTATTCGTGCGGTGTCACATCGAATGCAGGGTTAAACACTTTCACACCTTCAGGGGCCGTTCTTTTTCCAAACCCTTCGGTAATTTCAGCAGCATCTCTTTCTTCGATTGGAATATCACCACCCGTTTTGGTTTCTAAATCAATTGTCGACAGCGGTGCTGCAACGTAAAAAGGAATATTATGGGCTTTAGCGAGCAAAGCGACACCGTACGTTCCGATTTTATTAGCAACGTCTCCATTTGCCGCTACACGGTCACAGCCGACAATAACAGCCTGAACCCATCCCTTTTGCATGACCATGGCAGCCATATTATCCGTGATGAGGGTGACATCAATCCCTGCCTGCATCAGTTCCCATGCTGTTAAGCGGGCACCTTGCAAAAGCGGTCGCGTTTCATCAGCAAAAACCTTGATATCCCATCCTTTTTCCTTAGCCAAATAGAGAGGTGCCAATGCCGTACCGTAACGTGCCGTAGCGATCCCACCTGCATTACAATGCGTTAGGATTCCCATTCCATCTTTTATTAATGTGAGTGCATGTTCGCCTATTGTTCGGCATACATCTTCATCTTCACTGCGAATTAAGTGAGCTTCATTTTCGAGTGCTTCTTTTAGGTTTGAGACCGGAAGTTCTTTATCTGTCCTCGCCCGATCTTCCATCCGCTTCAGCGCCCAAAATAAATTAACGGCGGTTGGGCGGGAAGTCGCTAAATAGTCTGAGTACTTTTTAAATACAGAATAAAAATCTTCGAATGAAGATTCCGGTGCATCTTTGATTCCAAGCAGTAAGCCATATGCTGCCGCAATGCCAATTGCCGGCGCACCGCGTACCTTTAATTGTTTAATGGCATCCCAAGCATCTTCGATTTTTGTGATTTCAAGGAATTCTGTTAGATTAGGAATTTTGGTTTGATCTAATATTTTTAAGACTCCGTTTTCATAAGAAACAGATTGCATAAATGAAGTGGTCATAGAATATTCATCTCCTCTAGCTGAACAAGTATATGGTTTTCGTTATTTTTTCAATCATAAAACTTCTATCATTGTAATTTTAACAATATCCATGACATATGCAATACTTTTAATTTTTTGAACCTTACCTATGTAAATTTGTTAAATGCAGAGCTTAATTGGGCGGATGAAAAATTCTTAGTTGATCACCCGGTTGCACCATAGACTGAGAGAAGAGAGCAGAAAACTCCGCTCTCTTGCTGTTTTAACCCTTAAGCTTTCTCTTTTCATTTAGTAGTTCATGAAATTCCTTATCAAGCTGGTGATATTTACTGTCCTTCTGATCGATTAATGAAAGTTGACCTAGGACTGTGGCAATCTTATTTTCAATGACCAGCAAATCCTCTTTTTTACTACCCTCACTCTTTTTATTCTTATTAATATATTCCTCAGGTGTCATTTCAAATCGTTTAATGGTTTGATGTTCAAACACAAACAAACGATCGCAAAGTTTATTTAGAAAATAATAATCATGTGAAACAGTAATCAGTGTGCCAGTGAATTCGGATAATGTTTTCTCAAGCTGTTCCCTGCTGGGTAAATCAAGATGATTGGTTGGTTCGTCTAAAATAAGAACGTCATATTCTTTCATTAATATCTCAACTAGTTTTACTCTTGTTCTTTCTCCAAGGCTTAGCGCCCCTATTGCTTTCGTAATAAGCTGTTCTTTTAAACCAAGATTGGCAAGTAGTGTTCTCGCACGGAAAATTTCTTGTTTTTCTGTTAAACCTAAAGCATCAATAGCACTTTTATTTTCAGGAAGATCTAGAACATCCTGGCTTAGATAAGCAATTTTCATCGATTCACTCTTCCAAAGCTCCCCCTCTGTCACTAACTCTTCCCCGAGAATCATCTTAATTAAAGTACTCTTTCCGCAGCCATTTTCGCCTATCAATCCGATACGTTCACCATGATTAATATAGAATTGAGAATTTTGAAAAAGAGTCCTGTTACCGAAGGATTTTGCAAGCCTATTCGCTTCAATGATACGTTTACCTCTTTTTCCATGGTCATCAAACTGAAATTGTACTTTCACATTTTCAGGGGGTTTTTCAACATTATTTTTTTCAAGCTCATTTTGCAGCCTTTTCATTTTAGATTTTACTTGGTTATCTAACTTTTTGGCCTTTACGCGATGATATTCCTTAAAGCCATTTTGTCTTTTTGATGGACCGCTCCCCTTTTTTGTGGAATCGCGATGAGCTTTCTCAGACCAAGTCTTTAATTGTTCCATTTGCATTTCTATTTTTTCTTTTTGTTTTTGCTGCACTGCATATTGATGAAGCTGGTTCGCAGTTCTTTTCTGTTTCTCTAAGTGATAGTCACTATAATTGCCATTAAAAAAATTGATTTTTCCATTTTCCAATTCAAATACACGAGTGACGGTTTTATCTAAGAAATGCCGGTCGTGTGAAATAATAAGAACAGGACCTTGGAATTTATCCAACTCGGTAACTAGCCAATTGATTCCCTTCATATCCAAATGGTTCGTCGGCTCATCTAAAATTAATAAATCAGGTTTTGTCGCCCATACCATTGAAAGTGCCAGCTTTAATTTTTCACCCCCGCTTAAATGGTTTAAACGTACATCATCCCATTTGTAAGCTTTATTAAGTCCGAGTTGACTTGCGTGCTGCAACATATCATTCTCACTAGGTAGTGACTTATGGAAATGATTAAATCCATAATCAATAGATTGTGTTAAATAGCCAATAGTACAATCATTTGTTTTTTCAATGATTCCCTTATCAGGTTTGATTCTGCCGAATAATAAATTGGCAAGTGTGGTTTTACCCGTGCCGTTGTAGCCGACAAGACCGATCCTTTCTCTATTTTTTATCTCAAATTGGACGTTAGTTAAAATTTTTCTTAACTCAAAACTCTTTTCCAACCCTATTACTTTTAATACAGTCTGATTATTTGGCATAAAAAAACTCCCTTCGAACGAACCTGAAGAGAGTAAAAATATGTAATGATCACCATTCAAATTGGTCAACAAATCAACCTATAAAGGTTTATAAATGGTTTATACGATCAGGACATAAAAAGGATAGACTAATCCTATTCTTCAGGTTCATTATTTTCGATTATTCGAATAATGAGATGAAAAATAAGATTATAACTTCATGCCTCTTTACCATTCCTTTTCGTTTTATTACTTTTATTTTATTGAAAATTGGTTTAGATTGTCAAACATTTTCGGAAAAAACACCATGCAAAACTGCATGGTGTTTTCCAATGTATTCATTAAGCTTGTAATTTTTCACGTAATACCATTTGAAGAATACCGCCATGACGATAATAATCAATTTCAACTTCAGAGTCGAAACGGACAAGAACTTCAAATTCTTTCTTGCTGCCGTCTTCAGCAGTTGCTGTAACTTTTAGCAAGTCACGTGGTTTTACATTTTCATCCACTTGGACATCGATTGTTTCTTTACCGGTTAAACCAAGAGTTTCAGCATTTTCGCCGTCCTTAAATTGAAGTGGAAGAACACCCATTAACACTAGGTTTGAACGGTGAATACGTTCAAAGCTTTCAGCAAGAACTGTTTTAATACCTAAAAGGTTCGTACCTTTAGCAGCCCAGTCTCGTGAAGAGCCCATTCCGTAATCTTTACCAGCAAGAACAATGAGGCCAGTGCCATTTTCTTTGTACTTCATGCATGCATCGTAGATTGATGTTACTTCGCCTGTTGGCCAGTAAGTAGTGAAGCCGCCTTCTGTACCTGGTGCGATTTGGTTACGGATACGAATATTTGCAAATGTTCCACGCATCATCACTTCATGGTTACCACGACGAGAGCCGTAAGAGTTAAATTCACGAGGCTGGACACCTTTTTCAAGCAGATATTTTCCGGCTGGAGTATTTTTGCCAATAGCTCCTGCAGGAGAAATATGGTCAGTTGTTACAGAGTCACCAAACTTACCAACAACACGAAGTCCTGTTAAAGGTTCAACTTCACCTGGTTCTGGTGATAAGCCTTCAAAGAACGGTGGATTTGCGATGTAAGTTGAATCTTCATCCCAAGTATATAATGGCTCATTGCTTGTTTTAATTTCGTTCCAACGCTCATTGTCACCGAACACGTTCTCGTATTCTCTACGGAATAGTTCAGGTGTAACAGTACGTTTAACAACATCATTTACTTCAGCAGTTGATGGCCAAATGTCCTTAAAGAATACATCGTTACCATCTTTATCTTTACCGATTGCTTCGTTAGTGAAATCAATGTTCACTGTTCCAGCAAGAGCATATGTCACAACTAATGGTGGTGAAGCAAGGTAGTTAGCTTTTACTAGCGGATGGATACGCCCTTCAAAGTTACGGTTACCTGAAAGAACAGATGTAACTAATAGATCGTTTTCCGCAATTGTTTTTTCAATTTCTTCTTTTAATGGACCGGAGTTACCGATACAAGTTGCACAGCCGTAACCAACAAGGTTAAAGCCGATTTGTTCAAGGTATGGAAGCAAGCCTGAATCACGAAGATATCCAGTTACAACCTTGGAACCAGGTGCTAAAGAGGTTTTAACGAATTTTGGAACTTCCATTCCTAATTCAACTGCTTTTTTCGCAACAAGTCCGGCACCAACAAGAACATATGGGTTAGATGTGTTCGTACAGCTAGTGATCGAAGCAATGGCAACAGCACCTGTTTTAATGGTTGTTTCATCGCCGTTATTGAATTTAACAGTTGCGGACTTTTCAAGTTCTTCAGATTTCAAACCGAAACCTTGGTTTCCTTGTGGAGCAGCAACAGCTTTAATAAATTCTTGTTTCATTTTTGAAAGAGGAATCAAATCCTGTGGACGTTTTGGTCCGGAAAGGTTTGCCTCAATCGCAGAAAGGTCGATTTCAACTACATTTGTATAAACTGGCTCAAATGTAGGATCGAAGAATAAGCCGTTTTCTTTGCAATATTGTTCTACTACATTGATATGTTCTTCTTCACGGCCTGTTAAGCGCATATATCCAATGGACTCATCATCAATTGGGAAGAATCCGCAAGTTGCGCCGTATTCAGGAGCCATGTTAGCAATTGTTGCACGGTCTGCAAGTGGAAGAACAGATACACCAGGGCCGAAGAATTCAACGAATTTACCGACAACACCTTGGCCGCGAAGAACTTGAGTTACTTTTAAAGCCAAGTCAGTAGCAGTAGCACCGTTTGGAAGTTCGCCTTTTAATTTAACCCCAACTACTTCAGGAACAGGGAAGTATGAAGGCTGTCCAAGCATTCCAGCTTCTGCTTCAATACCGCCTACGCCCCAGCCAAGTACGCCAAGACCGTTGATCATGGTAGTATGTGAGTCAGTTCCGACTAATGTATCCGGATATGCTTCCAATTCACCGTCTGCATTTTCAGCAACGTGAACGACATCTGCCAAGTACTCAAGGTTTACTTGGTGAACAATTCCTGTTGCCGGCGGAACTGCACGGTAGTTATTAAATGATTTTTGAGCCCAGCTCAAAAACTGATAACGTTCAGCATTACGTTCAAATTCTAAATCCATGTTCACTCTTAAGGAATCAGCAGTTCCATATGAATCAACCTGTACAGAGTGGTCGATAACAAGGTCAACTGTTTTCTCAGGATTGATTTTGTCCGGATCCCCACCAAGGTCAGCCATTGCTTTTCTTAATGAAGCAAGGTCTACGACTGCCGGAACACCGGTGAAGTCTTGAAGGATAACACGAGATGGCTTGAATGGTACATCAACCTCTTTAAGCTCATCGGTTCCCCATTTTGCTAAGTTTTCAACATGCTCTTTTGTGATAACACGGCCATCTAATTGGCGAAGTACGGATTCAAGTAATACTTTTACAGAGTATGGAAGTTTAGAAACTTTACCAATTCCGGCTTCTTCAAGTGCACTTAAACGATAATAATGGTAGCGTTTGCCGTTTACATCAAACGAAGAATGTGCATTAAATACATCATTTTTTACCATGTGTAAAATCCCCCTCATTCGTCATAATTAACCAAAATAAATGAAAAGTCGAAAAGTTTGAATATTCCCATCCACTCTTACTTTTCTCACAATTTCAATCTTAATACAGCGTTCTACATAAGTAAATAAAAAGAAAGTTATTGTGATTGATAAGTTTTTCTTATGTTTTTAATGAAAATTGTTCAAAATATTTTGAAAATATAAGAGCATCACACATGAATTTCATTATTGGGAATTCGCATGTGTTCCCTATTATTATGTCAAAAAAACTTTTCTTTGTCATTTTTCATGCCAAAGAGGAAATATTAACAGTATTAGGAGGTGAATGGATTGGCGAAACGAAAAGCAAACCATGTGATACCAGGTGCGAATGCTGCCAAGGCCCAAGGAATGGGAGCCGGATTCAATGAAGAAATGTCGAATGAACCGTTAACTGTGAAAGAAAAAATGAACAACAAAAAACGGAAAAAGAACCAATAAAAAAGCGGGTCTCCCCGCTTTTTGTCTATGTTTTTATGCGTCTATTCTGTTTGATTCACTTCAGAAACCATACCCTGCAAATCCTGTTGAAAGCGCTCTAATTGAGCTTTTTGATGTTCTGATGCTACTTCCATAGCATTTGCAATTTGCTGGTAGGCTTCATTGACTTCATCTTTTAAATGTTTCAACTGATGGCCATAACTGGCGCTATCGCTGACAATGTCAAAAAAAAGTCCCTGGGCATTCTCATATCCTTGCTGTGCAGCTTGGAAAGCTTGTTGTTTGTCCTTATGATAAGGATATTTTTGCATGTCTCTTGTCTCACTCCTTCATTTTGTTACAACTTAAATTGCTCTTAAATTGAAGAAAATATTCAGTACATAAATTCATGTCTACGCTGCATCCTATCAATTAGGAGGGATGAAAATGAACAAAAACGATGGGAAAGACATGCGCAAAAATGCTCCAAAACAATCCGGACAGCCGGAACCGATGAGCGGGTCACATAAGGTGAAAAATCGCCAGCATACTCGGGCAAAACATAATTCTCACCATGATATGTAATTAAAAAAATATTACTGGTTTACTCAGCAGGATCTAGTTATTATTTCGCGTATTTCATCATTAATTCCGCGAAAATTAGGATATTTCCGCAGAATTTCCACATATTCCCGCGAGATTATAATTTATCCCGCGAGCTTATCCGCATGGAATGAATTATCGATATTTCAGCATATTCTTATAGAAAAATGACATAAAAAGGCTGACCTTCTCAGTCAGCCTTTATCTTAACCAATGCTACAAGCAGCAAATGTTCTTCTTCCTGTGAAACTGTCCTTAAATCAATAATCACTTCATCTTTTTGGATTCGAGCAACAATTCCCGGAGTGGAATCCGATCGTAATTTTCTTCCAAGTTGTTCTGCAGTCAACGACATATGTTTTAACGAAATGACCTTCGTAGCTAGCTCTACCTCCGGCATTGTCCCGCCGCCTACTTGGCTTGTGCCCCGAGAGATTTTTATTTGATATTTTCCTGTTTGTTGTAATAAGTTTGTAACAAACGATTCCGTTCTAACGTCTAAATCATTATCAGAAAGAAGCAGATCACGAATCGTCGGGATGTTACGAAGTCCCTTTTCTCCCCTTGCATAATCAATTAATGTTCCCTCAAGCGCAGCTAAGGTCATTTTATCAACCCGTACAATTCTGGCTAGCTGGTGTTTTTTTAATCGATCTATGAATTCTTTTTTTCCAACGATAATTCCGGCTTGTGGACCGCCAAGAAGCTTATCTCCACTAAAGGTAACAAGATCTACACCCATCTCAATAACCTCTTTTACTATCGGTTCATCCCCTATACCAAGTTTTCTAAAATCAAATAGTGCACCGCTTCCAAGGTCTTCATAAAAAATAACATCTTTCAACTCTTTGGTGAAAGCAATCAAATCGGATGTCTCAACGGACTCCGTAAAACCAATGACTTTAAAATTGCTGGTATGTACCTTCATAACAATTGCTGTTTCAGAAGTCACTGCTTTTTCATAATCGTAAAGGTGAGTCTTATTCGTTGTACCTACTTCTATCAGTTTTGCACCACTCTCCTCCATAATCGATGAGATGCGAAAAGAACCACCGATCTCTACAAGCTGTCCTCTGGAAACGATGACTTCTTTATTTTCAGCAAGTGCTCTTAAAACTAGATATACTGCAGCAGCATTGTTATTGACGACCATAGCTGCCTCTGCACCTGTTATTTCCTTCAGCAGTGCTTCGGCATGACTGTGCCTTGAACCGCGCTCCCCTTCTTTTAGCTTGTATTCAAGATTTGAATAATTTCTGGCGACTTCAATAACATGATCAATCGCATGTTCACTAAGTCTAGCCCTGCCAAGATTGGTATGTAATATGGTTCCTGTTGCATTAATTACCTTTTTCAAGGTATAAGAAAATTGTTTTTGCACCTTTCCCTCAAGCAAATGAAATATGTTATCAATAAATTGCGTTGTTCCAGGTATGGGACCTTGCCAAGTTCCATTTATTATGGAATCTCTGATCAGATCGACTACTTCTTTTAATTGTTTCGTTAGATTGGTTAAATCCAAATAACTCTCTTCAAGGAGAGCAATAAACTTGCCATGATTTTGCAGTTCATGGACAGCCGGAATAGAGCGCAGCCATTCTTTCACCATAAAAACTCCTTTATTATTCTTTCTAGTCCCATTATACCATTTTTCACATTTTCAAACGGTTTGAATAAAATAAACAAGCAAGGGAGGGTTGAAAATGAAGCCCAAGAAGGATGAGCAATTTGTTGATTATGACCAAGTCGAAATATGGCTTAAAAATTATTTCCTTGACCCGCTTACTTCATACTTTGACCAGACCCAATTCCGAATCGATTTGTATGAGACGGAGAAGGAATGGATCGTTGAAGCTATATTAAGTGAGTATGAATCTTCGGAAATTTCGGTTTATACCGAAGAAAAAAGGCTTATTATTTCAGCATTAAAACATTCTGTCTCCAAAAAACAAAAACGAATTCGGGTTATTGATTTCCCTTTTCAAATCAATAAAAAGAAAGTGACTGCAGTATTTACAAATGGGATTTTAGAAGTTCAAATATCAAAGACAGAAGCGGTCTCCGGAAAAAATCGATATATTATCCTTCCATAAGTCTTTAATAGACTTAATTTTTTTTATATGAAGTTTACATAATTGTATTATTGACAAAAAGAAACCTCATTCCCTTTTCAGAAATGAGGTTTCTTTTAAATGGACTCCATTTTTTTTATAATTTCTTCAGTATCAGGAAAAATACCTGTATCCAGCTTCGAGTAGAACTTTTCTCCATTAACGGAAACTTCAAAAGCTCCACCGGAACTCGGGATTAGTTCCATTTTTTCAATGTTTCGGAAAAAATGGTTAAACAGTTCTTCCGCGAAACTCGCGGCTTTTGGTGCGTAGTTTCATTGCATGCAAAATTCGACAATCACATGGTATTTTTTCATTTCTTAACCTCCTAAAAACAATATTTCTATAGTATTAAAGTAAAATAAGTTTAATGCATCCTCTACTCTTTCGCAAATGTTCTATCTCTATTCGTGCGGTTTCAAAATGAAAGAGTTATACTAATAAAATGGAGGTGGATATGATGAGTGAACAAGAAAAAATTCGCCTGACCTCTTTATCAACAAAAGCAGGTTGAGGCTGCAAAATCGGTCCTGAGGACCTGGCGCAAGTTTTGCGTCTTTTACCAAAACAAGAACCTGTTCCGGAATTACTGGTTGGACATGAAACATCAGATGATGCTGGTGTATACCGTCTGACTGATTCTATTGCACTTATTCAGACGTTAGATTATTTTACACCCATCGTGGATGATCCTTATATGTTTGGACAAATTGCTGCTGCTAATGCCTTAAGTGATGTTTATGCAATGGGCGGTGTACCAAAAACAGTCATGAACATTGTCGGTTATCCGATTAAAAAGCTTGGTGCTGATATGCTATCTGACATCCTTCGCGGTGCCGCAGATAAAGTGAAAGAGGCCGGTGCGATTACAGTCGGCGGTCATTCAATCGAAGATCAAGAACCAAAGTTCGGCCTTTCTGTCACGGGTATCGTCCATCCCGAAAAGGTTTGGAAAAACGTTGGTTCCTTGCCGGGTGACGTTCTTGTGTTGACAAAGCCAATCGGTGTCGGAATTTTAACTACCGGAATAAAAAGAAACGCAGTAACATCTCAGCAGGAACAGGTAGTAACAGAAACAATGGCTATGCTGAATAAAACTGCGGCAGAGATTTTAACTGACTTTCATCCCCATTCGGTTACGGATGTTACAGGCTTTGGTCTTCTCGGTCATGGAAGCGAAATGGCACGAGGCAGCGATGTTAGTTTTGAAATATCATTCTCACAAGTACCATTGTTATCCGGCGCAATCGAGCTAGCAAGAAATGGAGTTGTCCCTGGCGGCTCAAAATCCAATCATAAATGGTTAAGTGATGATGTCAGTTATGAGGATATCCTCCCGGAGGAACAATTAGTACTTTGTGACGCAATAACTTCCGGAGGGCTTCTTGTTTCGTTACGAGAAGAAGAAGCAACTAAATATGTCGATGCACTTCAGACTAGCGGATTACCTCACGCATCGATTATAGGGCGAGTTATTGAGAAAAAAGAAAAACTTATTTTTGTAAAAAGATAACAGCGAAGCATGGTTGCTTCGCTGTTTTAGTATGAAGAATTACATTAAACTCTCAGGAAAACCATTAATAATGCGGCGATGACGGCATGCTTGCTTGAGGGCTAGTTTTGCTTCGATCTTTTTCTTTTATAAAGGCTCTTTTCTTAAAGATGTAGCTTTTTGAAATAGAAAACTGCTGGATATCAACAAATATCAGCGGGTTATCGACAAATTTCAATTTAGGTGAGCAATTTACTTAAAACCGAAATAAAAAATCCCGAACCCAATTTGGTTCGGGATTAATAATTATAGTTTATGCTGTAGTTTTTCAATCATGTCCTTCGTCATTTTTGCTAAATCATATTCCGCTTTAAAGCCCCACTCTTCTTTTGCAGCCGTAGCATCAATGGAGTTCGGCCAGCTATCGGCAATTTGCTGACGGACAGGGTCTACATCGTAACTCATATTAAAGCCTGGAATTTGCTTTGCGATTTCAGCTGCAATTTCTTCCGGATCAAAGCTCATAGCTGTCACATTGAAAGCATTTCGGTGAATTAATTTGGCAGGGTCTGCCTCCATTAGATCAACGATTGCATTCAGAGCATCTGGCATATACATCATATCCATGTAGGTCCCTTTATCAATATAGGAGGTATATTTACCATTTTTGACTGCTTCATAGTAGATTTCAACTGCATAGTCCGTTGTTCCGCCGCCTGGAAGGGCTACATTGGAAATTAATCCAGGAAAACGCAAGCCGCGTGTGTCGACACCAAACTTTTGGAAATAGTAATCAGATAATAACTCGCCGGCTACTTTATTTACTCCGTACATCGTGGATGGACGCATGATTGTATCCTGTGGTGTATTATCCTTCGGAGTCGATGGTCCGAATGCACCGATAGAGCTTGGTGTGAAAAATTGGGCATTCAGCTCTCTTGCCGTTTCAAGCGCATTCATCAGACCACCCATATTTAAGTTCCAGGCAAAAACAGGCTTTGCTTCAGCAGTTGCTGATAAAAGTGCGGCTAAATGCATAACGGTATCAACCTTATATTTTTTTGCTACGTCGACCATATTTTTCACATCAGTCACATTTACAATTTCAAAAGGCCCGCTTATTACTGCATCACTGTCGTTCATTTTAATATCAGTTGCGATGACATTATCAGAACCATATGTTTCCCGCAGTTTCATCGTTAATTCAGAACCAATTTGCCCCAATGCACCAGTTATTAAAATCCGTTTCATTTCTTCTCCGTCCTCTACATATATGCTATTTTTCTGATGTTAGATAATGCCCATTTCCTTGCCAACTTTTTCATAGATAGAAATCGCTTTATCCAGCATTTCTTTTGTATGTGCCGCTGTTGGCATATTGCGTACGCGCCCTGTACCCTGTGGAACAGTTGGGAATACGATCGCCTTTGCATATACACCTTCTTCATTAAGTCGTTTACTAAATTGCTGCGTTAATGTTTCGTCTCCAATAATACACGGTGTGATTGGTGTTTCACTGTTACCAATATTAAAGCCTAACTCCTTTAAACCTTTTTTTAGGTAATTCCCATTTTCCCATAGCTTCTGGTTCAGCTCTGTGCTTTCCATTAAAATTTCGATGGATTTTTTACTTGCTGCTACGTCAGCAGGAGTAAGGGAAGTGGAAAATAAGAACGGACGGCTGCGAACCTTTAACCAGTCAATTAAGTTCTTTTTCCCGGCAACATAACCGCCAACAACACCAATTGCCTTTGATAAGGTACCAATTTGGAAATCAATTTTATCCGAAAGTCCGAAATGCTTTACTGTTCCTGCCCCATCACCAAGTACCCCTGAGCCGTGGGCATCGTCTACATATGTAATCAGATCGAATTCCTCGGCAATTTTTACGATCTCCGGTAATAAGGCAACGTCCCCGTCCATCGAGAACACGCCGTCGGTAATCACCATGATTTTATTATATTGACCGGATTCCTTAGCTTCTTTAGCTTTTGCACGTAGATCTTCCATATCGGAATGATTTACTCGGATAATTTTTGCTTTTGAAAGACGGCAGCCATCGATAATCGAAGCATGATTTAATTCATCCGATAAAATCGCATCATTTTTGTCCATAACAGCAGAGATAGCAGCCATGTTACAATTAAATCCTGATTGGTAGGCAATTGCTGCTTCAGTATGCTTAAATTCTGCTAATTTTTCTTCTAATTCAACATGGAGTTTAAGTGTTCCGTTGATCGTACGAACGGCACCTGCGCCAACACCATATTTTTCAATCGCTTCTGTTGCAGCATTTTTTAATTGTTCATCAGTTGCTAATCCTAAATAATTGTTGGATGAGAGATTGACCAACTCTTTCCCATTAATGGTGATCATAGGACCATTCGGGCTTTCCAGCGGGTCAATGACATTATAAAGACCTTTACTTTTAAGTTCATCAAGGTTTTCATTTAAAAATTGTTCTAAAATATGACTAGACACGTTATAATTCCCCCTCAATAATCATGAACATCAATGTGTCGCTAGCTTGAAAACAATTGTCCGCCGTGTACGGACATACAAATCCTTGTTTATTACCGGTACAAAAGGATTTCTGTATAATACTTTATCACACTTTTTGAAAATTGTTCATACCTAGAGGACATAAGTTGAAAAAATTTTTTCTTACCCTTTTAGAATAACCAATTCGAAATAAGGATATTTTTCGTTGTTGAATTTGCAATACATTATCGGAATAATTTTAAAAATAGAATAACTTATTAAAAAGGAAAAAGACGGTATAATAGGTTCATTACAAATCGGTCTAATGGAAAGGATGTCACACGGTGTCATTTTTGTCTTCCCTCCTTTATTCGCTCATCATTGGCGGCATATTTGTCTATTTGTTTATTTTCGCTTTTGATTTTTTGTATGGTGAAAAAAAAGAAAAACAAGAACGTAAAATACACAAGCATTTTCGTAAAGAAACCATAAAAAAAATCGACCTCATTGAGCATCAACCGCGAAAATTCACTTTATACACAGTGGAAACCGGCAATGGAACGAAAAAGGTAAAATTAAAGCCGGGTTATAAGGTTGTCAATATCGTTAAAAAGAAAAGCAAATAAAAAACCTATCCTGTCGACAGGATAGGTTTTTTATAAAATAAGTAATTTCGTTCCCATAAAAAAATATAATGTCGATTCATAGCCAGGTATTCAGACATTTAGTTTACTTATAAAAAAGCTAATCTAGCAGCTTTGCTATTAATTGTTTGCAATGCCTCCCGGTACTCAGCTTCTAAACGGGCAACGATTTCAGTTGTTGTTTCAATTTTATCAATAGCCCCAACGCCATGACCTGCGGACCAAATATCGCGCCATGCCTTCGCTTTTGGTTCTCTCTGCATGTCATCGAAATCAACTTTTGCTTTCTTTACTAATTGATCCGGATCCATACCTACTTTAATAATGCTTGGCTTTAACATATTGGCTTTAACTCCGGAAAATGCATCCGTAAGAATAATATCCTCCTGTGTCGCCTCGACCAGCATTTCGCGATAATCTTCTTGCGCCATACTTTCCGTTGCGACAATAAATCTTGTCCCCATATAGGCTAGGTCGGCACCGGCGGCTTGGGCGGCTAAAATGCCTTTCCCTGTTGAAATGGCACCGGCAAGAACAATGATTCCATCCCAGAAGGTCCGGACCATATCGACAAAAGCAAATCCATTAATTTGCCCGGCGTGCCCACCTGCTCCGCTGGCAACTAATATTAAGCCGTCAACACCTGCTTCCGCAGCTTTTTTGGCAAATTTCAAATCACTTACATCCGAAAAAACAAGTCCGCCATATTCATGAACGATCTCGACGACATTTTTTGGACTCCCTAAAGAGGTGATCACAAGTTGTGGCTTATGCTTTTTGATTAATTCAATTTCGTCCTTAAGGCGGCTGTATGAGCTATGAACGACCATATTCATCGCCCAAGGAGCAATTTTTTGATTTGGATTTTTTGAACGGGCAGCTTCAAGCTCCTCATTTAATTGCCCCATCCAGCTGTTAAGCACTTCAATAGGACGGGCATTCGGGGCTGGAAATGAACCGATGACACCATTTAAGCAGCAATTTTTTACCAAATCGGGTCCCGAAACAAGAAACATTGGCGCCGAAATCACAGGCAGCTTCAATTGATTCCACCAGTTATCAGGAATAGTTTTTTTCATTAAGCACACCCTTATTTTAGAATTTTCTGAATAAAAACTTCACTTTAATAGTACCTTAAAATGAATGGTTATTCAATCTTTGAGTTGGCGAATGTCTCAGTTTATTTTAGTGTTTCCAAAAGACGAACGATATTTTTAAAAAAATAACAATTATTCGTTTTTTTGCGGAAAAAGGGTTGATTTCCCTTTTCACCATGCTATAATGTGAATAAATTCATAAGGTTTCACTCATATAATCGCGGGAATATGGCCCGCAAGTTTCTACCAGATTGCCGTTAACAATCTGACTATGAGTGGGTAATGAGAATAACGTTGTATTTTTACCTGCGTAATTCTTTTTATTCCTTTCGGATAAAAAGCCCAAAGGTCATTACCTCACTCAGTTTTTGAAGTGAGGAATGTCTTTGGGCTTTTATTTTTTTTACTATCTAGCTGCAGCGCCTAGCCCCACGAGATCATAAACCAATCCCTTTCAGAAGGAAAAAACCGCCTTCTAGAAGGGCTCCCTTATGCTTGTCAGGGCTGAGCAAGGCGCTTCTGCTTTAAAAATAGGGGGAATTGCAATCATGAGATTACTAGAAGAAAAAATCAAAACGGATGGAAAGGTTATTTCAAAAGACGTTTTAAAAGTGGATTCATTCTTGAACCACCAAATTGATCCTGATTTAATGCTTGAAATCGGCAAAGAGTTTGCAAAGATTTTTGCAAATGAAGAAATTACAAAAATCGTCACGATTGAATCTTCAGGAATTGCTCCTGCTGTCATGACCGGGCTGCAATTGAATGTCCCAGTCATTTTTGCAAGAAAGCAAAAATCGTTAACTCTTTACGAAAGCTTACTCACAACTACCGTCCATTCATTTACTAAAAAAGAGACAAATGATATTTCCATTTCAAAAAAATATTTAGATGAAAACGATAAAATCCTTATTATAGATGATTTTCTTGCTAACGGAGAGGCGGCTCTTGGTTTAGTAGATTTGGTACAGCAGGCAAATGCCCAGGTAGCAGGAATTGGCATTGTGATTGAAAAGTCCTTCCAGCCGGGTGCACAGAAATTGAAAGATCTTGGTTTAAGGGTAGAATCCCTAGCAAGAATTGAGTCATTAGCAAACGGTGTGGTTACATTTATCAGTGAAAAAGTGGAGGAATTAATCTAATGAAACGAACTCCTTTTAAAGTTGCTTCTTTAGGTATTCAACATGTATTGGCGATGTATGCCGGTGCAGTGATCGTACCGCTAATCATCGGCGGGGCCTTACATTTGTCCGGTAAACAATTAACCTATTTAGTTTCGATTGATATTCTTACAAGCGGGATTGCAACGATTTTACAGGTTTGGCAGAATCGGTTTACAGGCATTGGGCTTCCTATTGTCCTCGGATGTACGTTTACGGCAGTTGGTCCGATTATCGCAATCGGCGGTCAATATGGTCTTTCGGCCATTTATGGTTCGATCATCATGTCAGGTATTATTGTTATTCTCATTGCGAATTTGTTTGGTAAGCTAGTTAAATTCTTCCCACCTGTTGTGACAGGTTCTGTTGTAACGATTATCGGCATTACACTTATTCCCGTTGCCATGAACAACGTTGCCGGCGGTCAAGGCAGCCCTGACTTTGGAGCTGGATCCAATCTTGCTCTTGCATTTGGAACGCTATTATTTATCATTGTTCTTTATCGGTTCTTTAAGGGCTTCATTCGTTCGATTGCGATTTTATTAGGGTTAATTGCCGGGACGATCGCTGCCTCGTTTATGGGAAAAGTGAATTTGTTGGCTGTGGGTGATGCTTCATGGTTCCATATGGTTAAACCTTTATATTTTGGTACACCAACATTTCAATTGGCACCTATTATTACGATGACACTTGTTGCCATTGTCAGTCTTGTTGAATCATCCGGGGTATATTTTGCGCTTAGCGATATCACCGGAAGAAAGCTTACGGAAAAGGACTTAGTAAAAGGTTATCGTGCTGAAGGTCTTGCCAGTATTCTCGGCGGATTGTTCAATTCTTTCCCTTATACGACTTACTCACAAAACGTTGGACTTGTTCAGCTTTCAGGTGTAAAAGAAAAAAATGTGATTTATACAGTTGGCGGCATTCTTGTGGTTCTTGGATTTGTTCCAAAAATCGCTGCCTTAACAACGGTCATTCCTACTCCTGTTCTTGGCGGTGCCATGGTTGCCATGTTTGGAATGGTCATTGCAGCAGGGATAAAAATGCTTAGCAAGGTTGATTTTGCTTCCCAGGAAAATCTGTTAATTATTGCCTGCTCTGTTGGAATGGGGCTTGGCGTAACGGCAGTCCCAAATTTATTTTCACATTTACCTGAAACCGTAAAAATTCTCTCAAATAGCGGAATCGTTGCAGGGAGTTTAACTGCAATTTTTCTTAATATAGTGTTCAATATAAAACCAAACAAGCAAAACCAAGCCACCGCTCAGGCAAATGGTCAAAGTAATGCTTAAGGAAGCTGTTGAATTTTTGAGTTTATATCCCACCTATTAATACCTAAAATATGTTGGAACGTTGCCTATATTTTCTTAATAAAAAATGTGATTAAGGTGACGTAAATGACAAGAAAAAGATTAAAAAGCAGAGCAGTAAATGAAGAATCAAATTCAATAATTTTTACTTTTGAACAGGCTTATAAGGTTAAACGTAAAGGTAAACTAAGATAATAATAAAGACGATACTTATTGGTATCGTCTTTTAATCCATTTCTGTAATGTATATACTTTTCAATATTATATAAGGAAAAGAGAGGCGATTATAAAGAAGGGAATGAAATCAAGAAAAAAGCCTCGACGAATAAACATTCCTCTGGATGGGTCAACCCTTTCTATTACTCCTCTGTGAACTCTTCCAAAATGGTCCCTGACCTCAACAGCTCGTCCACGATTTCTCATAGCGAAATTTCGCATTTAATTCATCCTCCTTTCATTTCACCAGTCTATTTGACAAAGGGACAGATTAACTTTCAATCTGCCCTTTGCTCCGTACAGTTTAGTAGCCGCCCATAAAAGAAGTCCCTACAATGATTAGTAGAACGAATAATACAACGATTATCGCAGTAGACATTCTCAAACCGTCACTCATGTATAACACCTCCAGTACTTACTTAAAAAGGTTTAATTAAACATTAAAAAACCATACTAGAAAGTACGATAATTAATAGAATGAACAATACAACGATTAATACAAAGGTACTGCCGCCGCCAAAGCCGCCGCCGTATCCGTAACCGCCAAAGCCACAGCCGCCGTATCCAAAGCCCATATTTTTCACCCCCCATTTGAATATCCGAAGTATAAACACTCGCTATATATATATATTTCATAAGACAAGGATTGATTGGACAAACATCATCGTGTTAGGACAAAATCAGCGATTTGCTTAAACATTTTTTAAAAATGAAAAGGCATCTGCAATACATGCAAACGCCTCTACGGTGGTATTTCTATATGCCAGGATATGCTGGAGGTAATAATAACATATGCACTCTGAATAAAAGTGAATGGACAAGTGCTGATTATTTTTATCAAATCTTGAAATTGTATAAAAAAACTTAATCTTACAATGAGAACTGGAAATTTAATTGAAGAGGCTGAATTGAATTACTAAAAACAAATGGGCTCTCATTGGGAGCCCAAAATGTGTAGTAATTTTCCCTAGGGGGGGAAAAGGTGTATTTTTATTATAGTCTTATTCAAAATTGTTAAAATGAGGAAAAAGAACTAAATTGCACTAAATTTATAAAGGAAAATAAAAGGCACTGTATAGGTGCCTTTCAGAAGTAGTTGGTTGAAGGTTTGATTTAACTCCATATTATTCCAGTTAATTATATAGAGTTGGCTTGGATAAAAAAATATAGAGCAAGGCAAAGTGAGTATTATTCTTGGAGGTTGTCAAACCTTGCTCTGTATTATTTAAATTGTTCAAATTGTGGGTTTTTTATGTATTTTAGGAATTTTATTAAGAGTTTCCAATTTTTCGTTGACGGAAATGGATTAGCTGGGTAAGATTACAATAGGATAATTATAAACACAAATAAGACATTACCTTTTGGTATGTCCTGCTTTTTTACACTATTTTTTTAAGTAATTAATTTACCGTACCCAACGTATTTCTACCTAAAATACACGGAAACGTTGCCTACATTTTCATGATAAAAATGTACTATTTCTCAAAATAAATACAATTTGGAGAATCCCTAATTGTGTGTTACACTGTGATTACCATTTATTTTACTGTTTTGAAATTCCCCACTCATTCATGAGTGGGGAATTTTGTTTTTAAATAATTAAAAACAGACCCTATATAAGAGCCTGTCTAAATGTTAATAATATTAAGCTTTACGAACGTTAGCTGCTTGTGCTCCACGTTGACCTTGTTCAACGTCAAAAGTTACTGACTGACCTTCTTCTAACGTTTTGAAGCCTTCGCCTTGGATCGCTGAGAAATGAACGAATACGTCTTCTCCACCTTCACGTTCGATGAATCCGAAGCCTTTTTCACTGTTAAACCATTTTACTTTGCCGTTTTCCATTTATGTTTCCTCCTATTGTGTGCTTTGCACACATTGTGTTACTATCCTTGCTCTTTAGTGATCATCAAGACGAAAAGTTGGTACTTATACGATCCTTTACACCGAACAAAAATAATTCCTAATTATATTAGCATTTTTTGTGAGCGTTTTCAAGATTTCAAAATAGTTTGTTTACTAATTATCCACTGCTAAAAAGGGTATTAACAAAAAAGTATGTTAGATTATTTAACGTTGTGATTGAAATATTGTCGGCTTAAATTCTATAATATATTTGCCTAATTGCTTTTTCTTTTGAAAACCACAGAATTCCCCTAAACGGTGGTTTTCTCTTTTTAATTCTCTACATAACCGTTATATAGAAAAATGAAGGAAGGAAATGGAGAATGATACGTCAAAGAACGTTTTTTCTGATTGATGATTTGTTATTTGAAGTAGAAAAACCTGAAATAACACTAAGAAAAATCAGAGTAGCACAGGTTAAATTTGAAAATGAGGAATATAAAAAACTCAGAAGAAAGTATAATGAAGATATTTTCCATTTAGAAAAATTTCCAGATGGATGGCATATAGAAAAGAGAGAATAAGCCCCTTTTAAGGATGGCTTATTAATGTTTTTTAACATGATACTTCAAAAGATACCTTCTCAGGATGTTACGACAGATTAGGGCTTCCAATTTTTTAATGGAAGTCCTTTTTATTTTGAAATAAATTTTTAAACCATTTAATATCTGGAAAATTATTGAACCTATTCATTTTTATCCCTCAGCGTAAATTTGTCGCTATTGGGTAAAATATTTTATGGGAATGTGCTGGCAATGGATAAGCGCTTCCCATAACAAACTAGGGAGTGAGATAGATGACTGATAACAATGAACGCAATCAAGATCGTGGCGACGCTAGTGAAGCTGTAGGAACCGGTGTCGGTGCCGTTGCGGGTGCTGCCGTGGGTTCAGTTTTAGGACCACTTGGCACTGTTGCAGGTGCTATTGCCGGTGGTGCAATGGGCAACAAAGTGGGCGAAGGTGCCGATGATGCCAACAATCGCGCCACGAGCCGAGACGAGTAGAATTAAGTTTAATCCTCTATGTATTAGGAGAATAACAACACTTTGGACTCCTTTTGGAGTCCTTTGTAAAATGAGGCATCTACTCAGCAAAAACGGTCAAAGTATTGCTTACTAAAGTTAACCCTTCTTAAAAGAGCAGGAAAACATACGAAAATAATTCCTAATGCAAATATTTAAAATAAGCCCCTCTTTAGTGGCTTATTTTTATTTTTTATAAATATCATCTAAGGAGGAAAAATATGTATTTTAAATTTCCAGTGAAAATTCCAGACATATGAAAGCGTTTCTATTAAAATAGAGAGTAAGAGATATGAAAGGGGATACAGACTATGGACCTTTTATTAGAACAATGTGAACATAACCATGCGGAAGAACCTTGTGAAGAGTGTGCCCCCAAAAAAGAAAGGGAAGAGGATTTTGATATTTTTGAATATGACTATCAAAAGAGAATATGGTTTTGACATTAAAAGAGTATCCTCTGAAGGGATACTCTTTTTATTATTTCGATCACCTTCTCAAACAAAAAACACTCAACTAATGAGTGCCTACATGTTAGTTGGTTATTTTTTAAATTTAGTCCAATCATACATTCTTTCCTTTTGCTTTCTAAATCGTTCTTCCTTCTTACTTTCAACTCGTTTTGCCTTATTAAAATTCATGATAAAGCCGCACTCCTCACAAATATAAGTATGAAGATTTGATTGTTCCGGAATTCTTTGTAATGGATTTTCCTCTTCAGATTCCAAATAAAATTTTATTTTTGCTTTTGATTTCTCATTAATCCGAACATATTCATCAAATCTTTCATATTCCGCTTCAAAATACCCTTTTCTAAAACGTCTTCCATTGCATACAAGACACTCAATTTCACTTATTTTCTTTTCCAATATTAACACCTCCATTAAATTTTATGAAGGTATTGAAGCATTCAAAACTAGAAAAATTTTATAAAAAATACCCACATTTAAAAGCACCCAATTAAATGGATGCATCGCTTAGAATTATTTTTCAATTACTTCAATAGATGAAATATGCGTTGGATTAACCACAATTTTTTCTTCTCCGTCTAGATAAGCAAAAGTATTACTCATAACTCTTGCTCCATTTGGTAATTCATTATAAAAAGAACGAGTGAAGTCATCTAATGAATAATTTTTTTCACATATTACGTATTCTTTCCCACTATCCATTACTATTTTAATTTTCAACTTAACTCACTCCTGACTAAATTTTGTTACTATTCAGAATTCTATAATGATAATTAAATCTCCTTTATTCATTTAACAATCTTTTATTTTAAAATTTCATTTTCAAGTATTTTTTAATATAAAAAAGCTTGTAGAATTTTGTCTACAAGCTAATTGAACCTAAAAATCTACGAAAAAACTAAAGGATAAACATCCCTGCTATTCCGCTTAAAATCCCGAATACGACTACAGAACCTGCTACGAAGAATAAAACCTTTTTAGGAAAAGATCTTGCAACAATGATTAATGAAGGAAGACTGATGGATGGCAAGGTAATTAAAAGTGCTGCTGCAGGCCCTCCTCCAAGACCCAAGGACATAAACGTCTGAATGATAGGGATCTCAGCAGCGGTTGGAATAACGAACAGCATACCCGCAATGGCAAAACCGATTACCGTAATCAGGCTATTTGCAGCTGCCTCGCTAATGTGCGGGAATAACCAAACACGAACCGCCCCCATTAGAAGCACTGAAAGTACGTATGCTGGTACGATATATAAAATCATGCTTCCTATTGATTTTATCCATTTACTGGTAAATGAACCGGAAGCCTCTTTCTCGGATTTTTCAATAATTTGATCAATATCAACCGGCTTCACTTCCGGAGCAAAACGGTTCGCTAGATAACTTACACCAAATGTTAAAACGACGCCAAATAGTAAGCGGAGAAGTGTGAACTTCCATGATAATACAAATGTCATAAAAATCAATGTGGCAGGATTAATGGTAGGATTGCCTAACCAAAAAGCAAGGCTGGCACCGACAGAGACATTCTTTTTACGTAAACCAACAGCCATTGGAGCAGCACAGCAAGTGCACATCATCCCCGGAAGCGCCGCAAGTCCTGCAACAGCAGTGCTGCCAAAGGAAGTTTTTCCAAGCACTTTCAAAAGCCAGTTGGTTGGCAGTAATACCTGCAGTAATGATCCAAGTAAAATACCAAGTAAAGCAGCTTTCCATACAGCAATAAAATACGTAAGTGCGTAAGCCCAGGCACTGTGCCATGATGCAGCAGGCAGATTAGGTTTGTCACCTAAAATGGATAATCCAATAGAATGAGAAGTAGAAGCAAGAATGCTCTTATTGTAATAAGGAATCCATTTAACATAAGCTAATCCAGCAGCCGCGATTAATAGAAATAAAACAGCAAATACAACAGTTTTTTTAGAGTTAACCTGCGGTGTGGGAATTGAACTATTTATTTGAGCCATCTTTATTGTACCCCCTGAAATATTTTCAAACTTATAAAAGTATATCATAGTCTTAAAAATGGATGCAGACTTTTAACCGTAGAAATTTGACAGGGGTATGTCCTCTAAAATAAAAAAATGGAGCTATTCCAAGCTCTGTCTGATGAAATCAATTTATTCTTTTATATTTATTTGATTGCTAGAACTTGAACCTGAAATCGTTATGATCTGTCCTCCTGTATTATTTCCACCAGCTCCATTAACTGACTTTGATACGGAAATGGGCGCTATCGTAACAGCTCCTCCAAAATTAACAATTCCGCCTGATACGGTACCAATATTAATGCCATCTTTATTAATGGCCAATAAAATTCCCTCCCCTTACACTTATGCATAGATTATTTTATGTACAAGCTCGGTACTTGTTCACTGTGAATTAATTAGAAGCAAATAAAATATCTTTACATTCAGTTAAGGAACATGCTAATTTCTGAATTCCTAATTTAATATCCTCTTCCTTCAGTCCGCCATAACCAAGAATAATCGGCTGAGAAGCACCTTGACAAACATTCATCCAGTACTTTTCCGTTAAATAAATTCTCACTCCCGATTTTTCTGCCTTTTCGACCAGTTCACGTGCATCAATCCCTTTAAATTCAATAAGGATATGAAGTCCTGCCTTTTGTCCGATCACTCTTGCGCGGTCACCTAAAAATGATTCGATAGACTCAAGTAACACTTTCTGCTTCCCGTGATAAATTTTTCTCATTTTTTGAATATGCCTGCTGAAATGACCCTCTTGTAGGAACCGGTGCAATGCCTCTTGGATGAGTGATGAAACAGACTGATTATAAAAAAAGAATTCGGCTTGAAATCTTTCCGCTAATACCTGTGGCAAAACCATATAGGTGACTCTGGCTGCAGGAAGAAACGCCTTTGAAAATGTACCTAAATAAATGACTTTATCGTTGGTATCAAGTGATTTTAATGAGGGAATCGGCTGCCCTTGGTAGCGAAATTCTCCGTCATAATCATCTTCAATGATATAACTTGATGTTTTTTGTGCCCATTGCAGCAAGTTTATCCTTTTTTGAATCGGCATAATCATTCCCATTGGAAACTGGTGTGATGGTGTTACATAAGCGCATTTTGCCGAACTTCCTTCCAATTCATCGATGTTAATTCCATCAGACTCAAGAGATATTGGGATTAGATTGCAACCATGACTTTCAAAAACAAATCGTACACCATCATAGCCCGGATTTTCCATAGCCACTTCTTTAGTTGTTAATGACAGCAACTGGCATAATAAAGTGATTGATGTCTGGGTTCCTGCGCAAAGCACAATTTGGCTGGCATCACAGTTCACTCCCCTCGCTTTTTGAAGGTATCCGGCAATTTCACTTCTTAGACCTAAATGGCCTTTCTTATCTCCATACGAGAATACCTCTTGTTTAGCAGTGTCCATCGTTTCTAGCAAACATTTCTTCCATACCTTAAGAGGAAAACGATCAAGTTCAATGTCTCCATATTGAAAATCAATCACTCTTTTTAGGTCAGGACCTTTAGTTGGTTTTACTGCATCCTTTAGGATTTTATTATGCTCCATTCTAAAATACTCTAATTTAAGAACGTATAATCCGCTTTTTTCTTTACTTTCCACATAGCCCTCTGCAATCAACTGCTGATACGCGAATTCGACAGTATTTCTACTTATATTTAAGCTCCGTGAAAGCTGTCTGATTGAAGGAAGTTTTGCGCCGGCAGTCAATCTGCCTTGTTCAATTTCATCACGAAAAAAATAATATAACTGCAAATAAATCGGAATGACTCCATCTTTTTTGATAAACGGTGTTAGTTCCATTTTGCTCCCCTTTCTGTCCCTGTAAAATTATCCGATTCTGTCACTTTTAATAAGGACAATTGTTTTTTAAAATGAGTGTAACATTTCATTTTGAAGGGAGATAGTTTTATGTTACCAATCAGACAACAAAAATTAGCATGTACCGATCAATTAAAGATCCATGAATTTTTACAATCAGCGAAAACAGGATTTTTAGGGTTATCTGATGGGGCGCTGCCCTATGTCATTCCTCTTAATTTTGTTTGGATGAATGACGCTATTTATTTTCACGGCGCCTCAGAAGGTCGTAAAGTCAAGATAATCCAAGAAAATGCAAGTGCCTGCTTTACGGTTAGTGAGGATCAAGGAACAATAACAAACCCCGTTCCGGCTAAAACAGATACTGCTTATATGAGCGTAATGATTTTTGGAGAGGCAAAAATCGTGAATGATCTTGATGAGGCAGTACAAGTGATGCAAAAAATGCTGGATAAATATGTTCCAGGTTATTATGAGGAGTTATTGTCGAAATCGCATGTTGACAAGTACCGTTCTTCGCTTGGCAGCAGAACAGCAGTTTATAAAATTAAAGCAAAAGATATGACTGCTAAAGAAAACCCAATTCAGTTGGAAAAGTTATTTTACAAAGGGAAAACAGTGCAAAACGATATTTCCAATTAATATTCTCGTTAAAAATCTAGTCGAATCCTCGAAAATTTAGTATTATGTAGTAATGTATTGATTCTTGAACAAAGCGAGGATTACGAAATAATGAGCTTACTTACTGTTGATAATTTATCCCATACATTTGGAGACCGTACTTTATTTAAAGACGTTTCCTTTCGATTATTAGCTGAAGATCATGTTGGGCTTGTCGGTGCCAATGGCGTTGGTAAGTCCACGTTAATGAATATTATTACAGGTCAATTGATTCACGATAGCGGCCGCGTTGAGTGGACACCGGGTGTCCACTATGGCTATTTGGATCAGCATACCGTCTTAACTTCGGGAAAAACAATGCGAGATGTGTTACGTGATGCCTTCCTTCCTCTTTTTGAAAAAGAAAAGGAATTAAATGAAGTAACTGCTCAAATGGCGGATGCTACACCTGAAGAGCTTGAAATTCTTCTTGAAAAAATGGGTGAAATCCAAGACGCACTTGATGCGGGCGGCTTTTATTCATTGGATATTAAAATTGAAGAAGCGGCACGGGGGTTGGGACTGGATGCGATCGGTCTTGACCGTGATGTTTCAGCACTTAGCGGTGGACAGCGTACAAAAGTCCTTCTTGCTAAATTGCTTTTAGAACAACCTAAAGTACTTTTACTTGATGAGCCGACCAACTATTTGGATGTTGAGCATATCCGCTGGTTAACTTCTTATTTAAAAGAGTACCCATATGCGTTTATCTTGATTAGCCATGATACGGAATTCATGAATCCGGTATCAAATGTCATTTTCCAATTAGAATTTTCAAAGCTGACTCGCTATACTGCCAGCTACGAAAAATTCCTTGAATTAGCGGAAATTAATAAGAATCAGCATATTAACGCTTATGAAAAACAACAGGAATTTATCAAAAAACAAGAAGACTTTATTGCAAAAAATAAAGCGCGTTACTCCACTACCGGTCGGGCGAAGAGCCGTCAAAAGCAGTTGGATCGAATCGAACGGATTGACCGTCCCGAAACGGCAATGAAGCCGACTTTTGGCTTTAAAGAATCCCGTAGCAGCAGCCGTTATGTATTTGAAGCAAAGGATTTAGAAATTGGGTATACTCATGCTCTTTTACCAAAAATGAATGTAACCATAGAGCGCGGCGAAAAAGTGGCGATCATTGGCTGCAACGGTGTTGGGAAATCAACCCTACTTAAGACCATGCTTGGTAAAATTGAGCCATTGAACGGAAACGTGGAACGCGGTGACTTCCTCTTCCCTTCTTATTTTGAACAAGAAGTTAAAGCTGGCGGAATCACACCGATTGATGATGTTTGGAATGCCTTTCCTTCCATGGATCAGCATCAGGTACGTGCGGCACTCGCTCGTTGCGGTTTGAAAAATGAGCATATCTCTCGTCCTATGAATCAGTTGAGCGGTGGTGAACAAGCGAAGGTTCGTTTGTGTAAACTGATGATGAATGAAAGTAACTGGATTTTATTCGATGAGCCGACAAACCACTTAGATATCACGGCAAAAGAAGAACTAAAACGTGCATTAAAGGAATATAAAGGTACTGTTGTCCTCGTCTGCCACGAACCGGACTTTTATGAAGACTGGGTGACAAAGGTTTGGAATGTTGAAGAATGGTCACAGCAAACAGTGTAATAGGATAAAATAAAGAAAAGAGCACATCTTTCATATTCGAGATGTGTTCTTTTTTCGTATTCCTTGCTCTCCATTGCCATCCACAATATTATCTAGCATCATGCTAATTTTTGCTATGTCTTCGATATCTATTAGCTATCACTTTGTTAACCTATTGTATCAACTTGGTTTTTTGATCAAATTAGATGGCTGCTGGTTTTAACCAACTCGAATGCCTCCCTCGTACTTTTTAGCACAAATCATCCCCATGATCAAATGGTTCACAATTTCTATCATCCCCATCAATAAAAAGAATATTAAAATGTGCTTATTACCTATATCGTTCATGATTTTCCATTAAACAGGTTACATTAGTATAAGAGTTTTAAATAAAAAATAACATGAAAATAGTTGATGGAATATACACTGTACAGATGGAAAAGATTCATATCCTTTAAGGAGTGAAATATTTTTGAAAACAAACAGAGCTTTGCCGATACTTTTTTTAGTGATGTTCTTGGTGATGGTGGGCTTCGGAATCATCATTCCCGTACTTCCCTTTTATGCTGAACAAATAGGGGCAAGCCCTACCCAATTAGGGCTATTAATGGCGGTATATTCATTCATGCAGCTCATTTTTGCTCCTTTATGGGGCCGAGTCTCCGATCGTATTGGCCGTAAGCCTGTCATGATGCTTGGAATTACCGGGTTGGCCATTTCTTTTTTTATCCAAGCTGTTTCAACTCAGTTATGGATGTTATTTGCTGCAAGAATTTTCGGCGGACTTCTTTCCTCAGCAAATATGCCGACAGCGATGGCATATGTGGCAGATATCACAACAGAAGAAAATCGTAGTAAAGGGATGGGCATCATCGGGGCCGCGATAGGACTTGGTTTCGTTTTCGGTCCTGCAATTGGCGGTATTTTTTCAAAAATTAGCTTAAGTATGCCCTTTTATCTTGCCAGCGGTTCATCAGTTCTTACGCTGATATTAGTACTTCTGTTATTGAAAGAGTCTTCGGTGAAAAATCACAAAGAGAAAAAGCAATCAATTTGGCAAGCATTTAGCGGTTCTGGTTCTGTTTTGTTTATTGTCCAATTCTTTATTTCCGTGTCCCTTTCCGGATTAGAAGCAACCTTTGCGTACTTTGCAGCCAAAAAAGCCGGATTGGATTCCAGTCAGCTCGGTTACATTTTCATGATTATGGGGTTTGCAGGGGCTATGGTTCAAGGTGGTTTAGTAGGCAGATTGGCGAAAAAACACGGGGAAAGTTCGGTCATTCAAGGAGGCATCATTGTATCGGCCATCGGTTTTTGCTTAATTTTGCTTGTTCATAGTTTTACAACTGCAGCCCTTTATTTAACGATTTTTGGAATCGGTAATGGGGTGATTCGCCCAAGTGTCTCATCCTTGATTACCAAAACTTCCACTGCAGGACACGGCAGTGCCACAGGGATACTGTCTTCGTTTGATTCATTAGGGAGGATTATTGGACCCCCTTTAGGGGGCTGGCTATTTTCTTTTGCAATAGGGCTTCCCTATCTAACAGGGGCTATAATCTCCATTTTAGCTTTTGTCCTATTTCAAATTTACCGCCCTTGGGTAAAAGCAAGTAAAGCAGCGAATATCCAACAATAATCTTGATGGTATATGTTTTTAGGACATGCATAAAATGGGTTACATAGGTAGTGTTGAAAAAGGAGCTGGTAACCATGAAATCGAAAAACGTGATTATGGGTTTATTCCTTTTACTCATAATAGCCCTTGTTGCATATCTGGATTCACCGTTTTCCATTATTAATAAAGATTACTCCTACACAGCAGATGTAAGTGAGCCGGCGGTAGCTCAACCAATTGATGAATCCCCGCCGACAGATGTTCCAGTGTTGGAGGAAAAATTAGAAAAACGGGAAAAAGTGGATGGGTATATCGTCGAAACGTACGAAGAATATGAGGTTTATAAAGACAAAAATGGTAAAGTTATTAAAAGTGAGCCAACATCTAAAACAGATATCCTAAGATATTGGGATTATAGTGAACATTAATAGAAGCTGTCGGAAAAGTCCATGCAGCTTTTTTGTTTTTAAGGGTCATTCTAATAGCTTACCTATGTCTTCCTTTAAGGAATGGTTTAAAATTGGATAAATTAGTAAATTAAATTAAATACATACAAAAAGGCATAGGTTTAAACTATGCCTTTTTAACAATAACTAACCGAAAAACGTCTGAAACAGTAAATATATATTTAAACTAATGATAACAATAGCTACAATCCAAGCAAGAATTTTAAGCCATAATGGATTTACGAACTCACCCATTTTCTTTTTATCACTTGTAAATTTAATGAGCGGCACAACTGCAAATGAAAGCTGTAAAGATAGTATTACTTGACTCAATATGAGAAGTTGAGCTGTCCCACTTTCGCCATAAAGAATCGTTACAACAACAGCAGGTACAATGGCAATTAATCGAGTTATAAGTCTTCTTAGCCAAGCAGGAAGACGAATATTTAAAAAGCCTTCCATTACTATTTGACCTGCCAATGTTCCCGTTAATGTTGAGTTTTGACCAGAAGCGAGCAATGCGACTCCAAACAAGATGCTTCCAACCGTTGTTCCTAGAATGGGAGTAAGTAATTGATAAGCATCATTAATCTCTGCAACTCCTGTCATTCCTGCCTTATGGAAAGTAGCAGATGAAACGATAAGGATGGCAGCATTGATAAATAGTGCAAAAAACAAGGCAATGGTTGAATCCCACGTTGCAAATTTAATCGCTTGTCGTTTTCCCAAACTGGTTTGTGGATACTTTCGAGTTTGAACAATGGAAGAATGAAGGTACAAGTTATGTGGCATGACGGTTGCACCTAAAATCCCAATTGCAATATAGAGCATCGTTGGGTTACTAATAATCTCTGTACTTGGCACAAATCCGTTTAATATGCCACCTACATCCGGCTTAGAAAGAAAGATTTCAGTTGCAAAACAACCTCCTATAGTAATAATTAGAATAATCACCAATGTTTCAATAAAACGAAACCCTTTATTTTGTAGCAGTAGAACCACTAGTACATCTAGAGCAGTAATGATAACACCATATATTAAAGGAATTCCAAACAAAAGATTTAATGCGATTGCCGAACCGATTACTTCTGCTAAATCACAAGCTGCTATCGCTAATTCACATAAAATCCATAAACCTATTGCGACTGGTTTACTGTAGTGGTCACGGCATGCTTGAGCTAAATCTCTTCCTGTAACAATTCCCAATTTTCCAGCAAGTGCTTGAAGTAGAATTGCCATCAAATTAGACAATAATATAACGGAAAGTAAAGTGTATCCAAATAACGACCCACCTGCTATATCCGTTGCCCAATTACCCGGATCCATATAACCAACAGCAACCAAGTACCCTGGTCCGGCAAAAGCTAAGAATTTTTTTATCCACGAACCTGCCTTCGGAATACGAATACTTCTATAAACTTCCGGTAAGGTAGGCTGTGTCCGTTTATTTCTCCAACCTTCTTCCACTGCCAAAGGCAGTTCTTTTACATTTTCACTCATTTCATATCACCTCATTATTGGTATATGCTAAACATTTTGCATTAAGGAAACTTTTTGGGTAAAAAAAATCTCTTACCCTCGTCATTTAATTATATGAAGGAGTAATGAAATGTTTCTTATTAAAATTGTATAATATAAATTTTTTTAGTCAAGGGAAACTTTTATGGAAAATTAAGTGAAAGGAAAAATGAAGTAAGTTAAACTACCACGAATCAGTAATAAAAAAGAACGTTACATATATGTAACGTCTTGGGGAAGGGAATGGACCGCCCCCGCCCATTCGAGTAAATTTCAATGTTCCTGTTGGCTCTTATTGAAAATAGGCCAACTCCCACTTTTTATCCGCGATTTCCTTTAATCCGATATGGATCATTCGAAATACCAAAATCCAGGATGCGGCCATCAGAATGAGTTGTCCAACTGGAAAAATGCCTTGTAAGGGGGCGTCCCATAGGGCATGCATGAAAACGACAAGAACAAATATACGGGCAAATTTAGGTTTTAGCATCAAATTCAACTCAAATTTTTTGTTCCCTTGGATCCTGCAGATTGCGGCGCCTGTCAAAGCAGCCCAAGCGACATGCCCGCCGGGAGCGAAAATACTGCGCACAAGGATAGTGAAGAAAAGTGAGTGGAAGCTGCCGGAAAGGAGTGCCCGTAACGCATAACCTGCGGTTTCAAATGCCGCAAAGCCGGCTCCTACTGCTGCGCCCAACAAAAGCCCATTTAGGACATATCTATATTTAAGGTTTCGCACGAAATAGATGACGGTTATAACTTTTGCCAGTTCCTCTACGATTCCAATCGTGATTGGATTAATGTTATTCCTAAGAATATCATAAAACACCAATGCCACTAACATCGAGAGAATCCCGCCGATAAATACTACATAGACGATTTTGTAAATAGCAATATTCTGGGGGGCGTTCATTTCCCAGAAGAAAATCAGAGTCGTAAATGGAACGGCAAAAGCTCCAACTACGATAAGACCCGGTATAAAGTTTATATTTCTGAACAAAATGACACCCAAATACAATCCTACATATGCGATTAAAGCAATAAGGAATACTCTCGCAAAAAGCCAAGGCTTCGGCCACGTTTCCTTTACTTCCTCGATTTTGGGTGTGGTAAGCGCGGTCCCTACGATGAAAAGTCTTTCAGCCTCAAGATCACTATGCCTTCGGAAAACCCGCGAGAATATATTTCGAAATTTAGGTTCAACTGATCGTTCATATCTGGGAACCATATCAACATAGTGGGCAAACTCGTAAAATAGACTGTTTTGTTCCTGATGGGCATTTTCACTAAATTCATGGCCGCAGTTTAAGCAAAATGTTACCTCTTCCGGGTTTGAATAGACACAATGAGGGCATTTCATTATCTTCAACCTCCTGCTAAAGCTCTTAATAAAGTTTGCCCTAAAAAACGAAAAAGACACTAAATCTATTCAAGTGTCTTTATACTATTTAAAATGATATAAAATTAAGGGGTTTACTTATGAGGTGCAACCTGTATACCGAAGGAGAAATCTACCACTAATCCCAAACAATTCACCAAAGAAAACACAGAAAAGAATGGCTCTAAGTTTTTCTCCAAGCCATTCTATCTTTTAACTGCTGTTTTTAGATTGATTGTTGTTTTAAGAAGTACCCTAATTTTGACCGTTTTACTTTAAACGTGATTTGGTATTATAGGTAATTTCAATGAAGACTAATCAAAAGTACCATAGATACCATGAACATAACCGCTACTGTTGCCATGTATCTGTACGCAATCCAGATCATTTCTCTATCTAGCTATGCAAACTCCCCTTTAACCATGCGCGTGGGCGATAGTGACCGACAGGAATTTGGATTAAACTGGTTTTTCCTTTTGAATCAATCTGGTAAAGTTCGTCACATGATTTCGCATCAAAACCCAGAAGCGGGTGGCCGCCCATATTTAAAGCATTCGCCGCCAAGAGGAGTCGTTGCACAAGAATGCCCGCTTCCATTTGCTGAATCCGATATCCTCTATACCCCAATGTCATGAAGAGATGATCCTTGTCTCCAACTACATGGAAGCAAAGCGGGACCTGAAACAGATTCACATTATCTAATGTTAACCCTTTTTGTAAATACTCCCGATAATCACCAGAGGATATTCTCCGAAGAGCATTAGCCCTTTTGTCATAGGAGTATGCCCCATTTGGAACGTCCTCTACATGATAAAGACAACTAACCAAAGCCAAACGAGACTCAATATTTCCATCTATTTTGTCAAGGTCATTCTGATAAGAAAAGGAAAATATCTCTTCTAGCAAAGTGGCTATGTGTGCTTGACTTACCTTTCCTATCAAAAAATCCGCATCAGGAGAATGCCGCTTTCTGCAAACATCCGCAAGATCATAAGATAAAGACTCTGTAAAAGGCATCATGACAGTTTCCATGCTAGAGGAAACACTCACACGAGTATCTTGCTCCATTTTAACAAATAGATCTGTTGATTCTAACATCGATGCTTCATTTACCTTTCTTATCATTGGAAAATCTAATATTCTTTTTGATCGTTGAATGGTTTCATGATTCAAAACTGGTAACTCCTGGCATAAAGCACTGGCAAAAACACTTTCTAGCTCATCGCTATCACCGAAATGAAAAGCTGTATGATTCGATAAGGGGATAATTGCATATACACTTTCCTCCTGTTCGGATAGACCTAGTAAATGATTAATTGGTCGATCAAGGAATTGGTAGCATACCCGTGTAGAGAAGCCTAACCGATCCGCCACTTCTAATGATTGCCCAATTACCACTCCTGTATCTAGCCCTTGCAAACGATAGGAAAAGTTATTATATTTATAAAAATTTTTCCAAAACATCGTCGAAATAAAAAGGGTCCCAAAACAGTCTGAAACATCACAGCCATATCCTAGACTCCTAGATATATAGGAGTCGTAATTTCCTTCTCTCAACAATTCGAGGCGATGATGAGCAACGGAGTAGTGGTAGATTCCTTCTGGGATATCATCCAACTTTAAATAGACGTATAATTCATTGGGATACATGGCCCCTCCCGAGGGAACAAATCTCCGTAACGAAGGGACAATACTCACATCATGTTCCGTGAATCCATTGAAAAAAGCGGTCTGTGAGTATTGAGTAAAGCCGTATATATACCATAGAAAATGACTGATGTCCTCAAGGTTTGGTTTTACAGGAGCAACACGTCCCATGAGCGATAACGGTACTTCTGCAGATAGTGGAATCTCCGGTAAGCCACGATACAATTTATAAGAAAGTGGTGCATCTTCCCAATCAACCTGCCAATCAGGCGGAAATAGTTTATCTGTTTCAAAATGCAGATTGTATAGAAATGTATCTAGATTCAACCTGTTACCTCCTACTCTTCCATTATGGAAACGGATGAGGATATGGATTTAGTTGTTCATATTCTAACGGCTGCATTGTAAATCCAAGTTTCATCGGTACGTTCAGAACTCTCTCCAGCCCTTTTACACGGGTTAGATGATGACCGAATGTCATCGGTAACATTCCTGGAATCAATACTTTTACACAAAATAATCCGTTCCGTTTAGTTATTGGTGTTGACTGGTCAACCACAATAACCTCGAGGTTAAACCGGCGGAGCCTTTGCAAGATGTTCTCTAGATCATCTTTCAAATCTTTGTATGTCGGCTGGGGCTTAAACTCCTCTTTAAATGTTCTTAAAGGTTGTTTATTATTCAATAAAAAATTCAGGCGCTCCTCCGCCTCCGGCAAACCATACAGCATGCCGTGGTCCTCCATCGTCTTGACTTCGAATGGATCTAGTAACATCCTTTCATATTGTTTTCGGTTTTCCTCCAATTTTTCATCATGTCTATACATCATTCCTGCCAGCTCGTAAATCGCACTTTTAACAGCATTTACCGGATTCGGATTTGCTCCGGCTGCACAAATAATGTTGACACCCTTGGATTTTCTATTTTTTGCGACTGCCCAAACGCTTGGAATCCCATGTTCCATCGTCGAATTATAAAAGTAGAGGTCATAACCCGCAACCTCTCGTATCCTGTCGACCATCAGCTGTAATTCTTTATCGTCTGCAGAACCAAGGTCAAGACGCGGAAGAGGCAGCTTTGCATACCAGGTTAACAGGAATGAATCTCGCTCGACAACCTCCATAATCGCATGGAAAATAGCTTCCTCAAGGCTCCCACCTACTGCACATCCATTCGACGTTTCGTAAACAAGGCCCTCTCTATAGCCTAAACTGTAGTAGGCGAGTAACTCCGGAACCAGAATTGGGCGTTCTTGTAAAAACGAATATCCCCATACCCAATTCATTTGTGCATCAAGATGAAATGGTTTAAATGGAAAATTAACCTTGGCATATTGTTCATGATCATGTAAACCGACACGTTCAGGATGCAGTGCTATTTTCTCCAAATTGCGATAGCTGCCTCGAATTACCGTCTTCTTCCCTCGTGGCTCAAGCCCGCAATATCGCTCCAACCCTTCCAAAATGGCCGTTAGCTCACTCATCTCATAGGAATTCGACCGACCGGCTACCCCCTCATCAGCTCCAAACAAGGGCATGTTCACCAGGACATCTGCAAATGGAAGTCTGTAATCCTGCATTCTTCCATTCATAACCCCGGTTCGATAATCCAGATATTCTTTGTCCAATACTGATTTTAATTCACTAATAGAAAGACAGCGGTAACTATCCTTACTGATTTTAGGACTGGATTTGATGCTAATTTGGGCTAATGTAGCAGTGTCCTCTGGTATAGGGCTGCAAACCGGGCATTTAGGATCGGGCAAGAAAAAGTGGCTGGAAGTGAGTAACGTTCTTAGATTGGTAATGTACACCCTATTTTCCAAGTAGGCACGTTCACCATTAAGAATCCTCTGTACCTCCTTGCTTATTAAGAATGCCATCTGCATTAGTCCTGTTCGTGATGCCCATGCATCACGCAGTGATCCTTCTTCTTTCGGCATGCTTACTTGGAGGCTCCACATTTGCAGACTATCCGGTCCGGCGATAATCCGCCGTATGTCTGCACAGAGAGAGCATCCCTGTCCATCTGGCAATACGATTGGACCTATGATTCCCTCCCCAAATGAAACAACCCCTCGAAGCCATGGGATTCCCGAAGACCGGAATTTTTCTTCCGCTTTTTGATAAATCGATGGATACCAGCCATCTTGTAATACCAATGCTAGATCTGTGTCTTCGGGAACTTCCACTGAGTCGCTACGTCGTCTTACGTTATATTGATCAGATAAAAGCCTACCGACACATTCCGCTAATATTCCCTCACCTTCAATTAGAATTTGGGCAACCATCAGGATTCCCCCTCTCGTAGTTGCACACCAAACACTCCTGCCAGCTCAGGCTGCTTTAAAAAAGGTTCTAAGCTAAGATCATAAACGCTTAGTCGTTTGTTGTTACTGTGAAGGACTTGAATAGCGGATTGATATAGCTCAAATTGTGTAATTTCCTCACAAGAAGGAATTTCAAGTTTTGAAGAGTTATTTTTCAAAAAAACGGATGGCTTTACCACTTGCCTATCTTTGAAATTCACTTGATTTTGAGCATCCATTAGCGCTTGTTGTAATGCACTCCTTAACGCCAATGTTGTATTTAGACCTACCCTTGTGTACCATCGGTCGTTTGATCTAACCCTTATGACGGGGAAGCCATGGATTTCCTCTTCTATTCCGATCGCCGGTATGCTATTCAAGGTAGTCAGGGAATTTAAATAAAATCGGCAGTGTCGATCTTCCATCGACCCGAGCTCCATATGAGAAATCGTTTTCAGTTGATCGACCTTTCTATTTCTTAATTCTTCCTCTAAATAGGCTTGCAACCCTCGGCAAACAGCCTCTTCAATTGTTTCACCAGCACCTATTCCTATAAAACTTCTTGAAAAAAATGCTAATTCGTTATTGCTGCCTGCCTTAACGAGTGAATCCATCATTTTTGATACATACATTTCAATACCTGTCAGCCCGGCTTCCCTTTTTGCTTCCTCATGGGTTAAACCTCCACAGATAATTTCTGTTAGCAGCTCTGCCGGACCTTCTGACAGAGGGTTCACTGCTTGAACATAGCACTGTGCAAGCGGCAGCTGGGACAAATTTCGTTCCTCCCAGATATGAAAAATTCCGGTTTCTTCTGAAGTTAAGCGACTGAAATAGTCCAATAGGTAACTTTTCGGGTCATTTCTCTCCGTTTCTTGTTTGAGCCTAGCATCAAGATCCTCAACCTGTCTTGGTGTCTCCATTTTAGTCGTCACTAGCGGATGTGTTAGGAACGAAAGCCAATCTCCTTCTAGCGTTTCAAGATCAAGTAGGTAAATTTGGTTTCCCTGATTTGTTCCTGCAACGCCTGTTACCTTCTTGAAAAATTCGAACACTGTAACATTCGCCAATAGTGATCCTGCAATCGGAGAGAAAGTTTGGGGCTGCTTATTCATAGTTACTTCAGTTTGATGAAGGCGACGCCAAGCGGACTCCCAGCAGCCATCCGATTCTGGATGAACAAGTGGACCGGCTAACCCCACCTGGTCTAAACATATAGCGGGTATAAAGGCCTTCCCTTCTTCTTTACAAACCAAATTTAGATCCCTTAATTCTTTTATATTTCCATCCTGCGACACATATAGAACCCAATCATAGGGCTTCAAAGCTTCGCGCCAAAAACTTCTCCCCTCCTCTTTCTGAAAAGATACCACCTCTACTTCGACCTCAGGATCCGTCATTTTAGCTTTATCCACCAATTCATTTAATCGCTGCCGATTGGTTGGAGGGGTATCTGTTACCATGACATGAAATTTAGGCAGGCCCGATTCCAGTAACGACGAAACCGTTGAAACGATGAAGTCGCCAGACCCGATTGTCAGTACTTTAGCTTGGCGATATTGCTGAAATCGGAACGCACCAGATTCCACAAAATTTTCGATAAATTCTATTTGTGAAGCATAGTGATGAAGCACATTACTGGTTAATTGATGTGGTATATCTTGGCCAATATCTCGAACAAAGCCATTCTTGTACAACGTTTCACCGATCTCATATACCCTGTTCCGATAAGGAGGAGTTAATCCCACTGTCAGATCTTCCAATGTCTTTTCCCCATTGAACATCGGCATTAGTTTTTCAATCCACTGATAGATGGTGGCTCCTTCCATCTGGAACGAGCTTACATTATTTCTAAAATAAACACCCCCTGATTGATCCGGGAGAAAAAATGTATCCCTTTTTACTTTTAAACGTGAGGAAGATGTCAATTTTGTCATTCAGCGCCTCCTTATTCCTAAAATTCATTCTAATTTGCCACTATCATTTTATGTTCTTTAATTTGTCCATTATGTTAAGACTAAAAAAGAAGTGCCCCTTGGGCACTTCTGCTGGAGCATTTTCTTTTATATAAAACCGATACCCAATCCGAAACAACTTCCAAATCCAATTCCTCCAAAACAGCCGGCACAACCAAAGCAGCTAAAGCAGCTGAAACAACTAAATCCACCGCAACGGAATCCACCACAACGGAATCCTCCGCATCCGAATCCACCACAACGGAATCCACCACAACGGAATCCTCCGCATCCGAATCCTCCACAACGAAATCCTCCGCAACGCCGAGCATCTTGAGAATATAGTTGGCTTTGAGGGTCCATTGGAATTACCTCACCGACGTTGTAGGGATCCATGCCCAACATTTGTAAATCATTTTGAAAACTTTGCATACGTACCTCCCCCTTAATTTTAAAAATGAAAACTGATATTTAAACAGAGAATAACTAAGGTCATGAGTTAGTCTAGATAGATAGAACCACCAGATTCATCTGTACTCTCTTCAACAAAATATGTTTCAAATTAGGTCACTGTTACTGATTTAGGTGCCTATTTCCAACGGGGGCTTAACTTACTCAAACTTCAACTAATAAAAAATGAAAAAAGGACAATACCCCTACATTGGAGGAAATTGTCCTTTTTATTGATAGAGATTCCCATCATTAAATTTTGTTTCTATTATTGTTCCTTGTTTAAAAGGCTATGCTTTCTTCCGTACAAAAAATAAACCAATGTTCCAATTGAAAGCCAAATCAGAAATGAGATCCATGTAATCGCTGGCAAACTGATTGATAAATAGATGCAAAATATTGCACTGATTGCCGGGAGAACAGGAACAAAAGGTACACGGAATGTGGACTTTAATTCAGGGTGTTTCTTCCTCAAAATAATAATCGCAACCGAAATTAACGTGAATGCGGCAAGTGTTCCCATATTAACGAGATGTGCGAGTGTGGTTAAATCAACAAATCCTGCTATTCCTGCTGCAACAAAACCGGTTAACCATGTATTTGAAAAGGGAGTTCTGTACTTCTTATGGACCGTTGCAAGTCCTTTCGGAAGTAATCCGTCACGACTCATTGAATAGGATAAACGGACTTGTGCATAAATTAACGCAAGCAAAACAGTTGTAATCCCTGCCACCGCTCCGACGGAGATCAGGCCCGCTAGCTGATTTTGTCCAACAAACTTAAGTGCAAGTGCAACGGGATCGCCAACATTTAAGTGAGTATAAGGAACCATACCGGTTAACACAAGTGATACAGCCATATATAAAATCGTACAAATCGCCAACGAAACAATAATTCCAATTGGCATATCGCGTTTTGGGTGTTTTACTTCCTCTGAAGCCGTGGCAATAACATCAAAACCAATATACGCAAAGAAAACCGTTGCAGCACTTGTGACTATCCCTTTAAATCCAAATGGTGCAAATGGTGTCCAATTTTCAGGTTTGACATATCCTATCCCGGCGATAATAAAAGTAATGATAATGACTAATTTAATAAAAACCATTACATTATTAAAGCGCGTGCTTTCTTTTACACCGATACTGACGAGCGCCGTAATCAATAGAATAATAATGATTGCGGGTAAATCAACCATTCCGCCTTTCCCTGTTCCTGGTGCAGAAGATAGTAATGAAGGGAAATGAAAACCGAATCCTTCAATTAAGGAACGGAAATAGGCCGACCATCCGGTAGCTACTGCGGATATAGCCAAAACATATTCCAGCATTAGGTCCCAACCAATCAAAAAGGCAAAGATTTCACCCATAGTTGCATAGGTGTAGGTATAAACACTCCCTGATACTGGAACTGCTGAAGAAAATTCCGCATAACAAAGGGCTGCCAACGCACATGCAATTCCCGCAATAATAAATGAAATAATAATGGCCGGTCCTGCACTCTCTGCAGCCACTACACCTGTCACAACAAAAATCCCTGTCCCAATTACACAGCCTACACCTAAAAAGATCAGATCAAATAAACTTAATGTTCGGTTTAATTCAACCTTCTGGCTCTGTGCAATCATAGTTTTTATAGATTTTTTCCTAAATAGATTGCTCATAAATTCCTCCGTTTTTTTTTAAATTAAATTATCAAAAAAATTTCACTTTTTAAATTATATTGTCGAAATTCGTCGAGGTCAAGGGGATTTTATTGAAAGCACTTACATGAAAACTGAATAATAACAGTTTTATATTCTCCATTTTTGGTTGTTTAGTGGAAAAATATTATCCTTCCCTACCCAATCCCAAGGGATCTCTGCAATTTATTCCAAACTTTGGATAAGAAATCCACCGTGGCTAATACTAAATGTAGGTAAAAATGATAGGGGGTGTTTAATGATAGTTGTAATGTAAAAAAATACCATTTAATATACGATTATTTGTTGATCAAAATAAAACCATAAATATATAACTGGGAAAAGAGAAAAATATGAACCAAAAAATAAATATTGGACAAATGGCAAGCATGATTATTTTATCAACAGGCTTACTGAGCCATGTTATGCTGATTCCTTTGTTGCTCCAATCATCAAAACGTGATGCATGGTTGTCTGTGATAATGACTTCAGGTGTATTTTCACTTTGGGTACCATTACTTTATTATATTTTAAAAAAAACAGAATCAAAGCACATCACCATCTGGCTTAAAGAATACTTTGGTACCGTAATATCCTACCTATTTTTGTTTATATTCGTTTTGTACTTACTATTTATGAGTACGATGACGTTAAGGGAAACCATTACATTTAATGAGTTTTATTTGCCAAACACACCAGGTATGGTCATTGCTTTCGCTTTAAGTCTGATATGTTTTTACAATAGCTTCTCAGGTATTCGTTCAATTGCTATAACATCAGGTGTGCTGCTTCCCATCGTAGTGGTCTTGGGTTTTTTTGTTATGACAGCAAATATTCCACACAAAAATTTTACTATGTTAAAACCCTTTTTAGAGAATGGATTTCATCCTGTTCTAATGGGCACTTCTTATACAGGATCAGGTTTCATTGAAATGGTGATCATCGTGTTTATGGTACCGTATCTTAATTCTTCCGTAAAATGGCGTACGCTGCTTATTCTTTTTTTCATTTTAATGATTTTAATTTTAGGGCCATTAATCGGAGCGATTACAGAATTTGGCCCTGAGGAAGCGGAGAACTTTCGTTATCCTGCTTTTGAAGAGTGGCGATTAGTATCGATTGGGCGCTACATTGAGCACCTAGATTTTTTATCTGTTTACCAATGGTTAGCTGGTGCTTTTATTCGGATATCTCTGTCCACATTTTTACTTGTTGATCTGTTAAGTATCAAAAAGAAACGACAACGTATGTGGTCATTAGTCAGTTTGTATCTTGTTTATATTTTCTTAGCTGTTTATCCGATTAGCGATATGAAATATTTTGCTTTCTTAACGGTTTATTTTCCATGGAGTTTGGTAGTGGTTACTGGTATCACCATCTTGATCGCCCTTAACATTTTTATCACTTCAAGAATAAAGAAGGTGAGAATATGAGCTTTAAAGATCTTTTTCATGACAAAAAAAGTAAGTTTAGGAAAAAAACTGGAATTTCAGGAGAAGTTTTAAAAGACTGGTTTTCGAAATGTGCAGATGTTTCTTTTCAAACGGTTTTTATTGGTCAACAAGAGTCTCTTATTTTTTACTGTGAAGGTTTATGTAATTCAGAGAAGATAAATGAAGTGATTTTACCTTTGTTTGCAAAAATCGGAATAAATGATGAATGGTTCCATGACGAAACGCTAGCAAAAGAAAAAGTATATCATTTGGATTGCAGCAATGGTGAGCAAATTCAGGAGGAAGTGATAGCCCAAGTTTTTAGGGGGAAACTTTTTATATTTCTCCCTAAATTTGAGCGTCTCTTAGCGATAGATATTGCTAAACCTCCACTACGCGCACCCGATGAACCTAACCTTGAACTTTCCATTCAAGGTCCAAAGGATGGGTTGATTGAGGACCTCTCTACAAATGTAGCGATTATTCGCAAACGGTTGCGGACCGCTAGTTTACATTATGAACAATTTACTGTTGGTGAAAGAACCCAAACGAGGATCGCCTTATTATATATTCACGATATTGCTAAACCAACCATTATCCAAAATATCAGAGAACGGTTAATGGCTTTGAAGATAGATGGTATTATCGGCTCAAATCAAATGGAGGAATTACTGTTAACCCATTCCCCTTTTACTATTTTTCCGGTTTGTGCCTATAGTGGAAGGCCGGATTTTATCGCCGACTCTTTGCTCCGTGGAAGGTTTGTTTTAATCATTGACGGTATTCCAACGGCTTTGATTGCGCCTGCAACATTATCCTTACTAATTAAAACACCAGAAGACGCTCATTTCCCCTATTTTTTCGTTTCGGTTGAACGATTATTAAGAATAGGTGGATTGTTTATCTCCTTGCTGCTTCCTGGATTTTTTATTTCTTTAATTTCTTATCATTCAGACCAACTGCCGTTTACATTATTGGCTACCTTATCGGTCTCAAGACAGGGAGTTCCGTTTCCAGCTCAATTAGAATGCTTTATTATGTTGTTTCTCTTTGAACTTTTTCGTGAAGCCGGCCTTCGTTTACCCGCTGCAATAGGCCAAACTCTTTCCGTTGTTGGTGGATTGATTATCGGACAAGCTGCCATTAGTGCTGGGTTGACATCCCCTGGTATCCTTGTCGCCACAGCTATTTCAATTGTTTCCACTTTTACATTAGTGAGTCAAGCATTAATTGGTACTGTATCACTCTTGCGGATTTTTGTTGTTCTTGCTTCGTCCATTTTAGGTATAGTGGGTTTTTTTATTTCTGCTTTTTGTATATTAATTTACTTAGCTAATTTAGAATCATTTGGTGTTAGTTATTTATCCACGCTTAGTACACTAGATCCTAAGGAACTGATTTCTGGATTACTTCGAGTGCCAAAAAGTAGAGAAAAAGAGCGTTCCCCATCCCTAACCTCAAACGATCAGACTAGTCAAGGTGGGAACCAATCATGAAATGGAAATGGATGATTGTTTTTATCGCATTACCTTTATGCTTAACAGCATGCTGGGATTCGCAGGAAATTGAGCATACTCGTTATATTCACGCAATTGGAGTAGATTATAAAAATCATAAAGTCAAGATATATTTTCAAGTGATTAGTTTTTCTAATGTAGCAAAACAAGAAAGTGCTGGTGGACAGACTACCGCCCAACCTATATGGGTAGGCAAAGGTGAAGGAAAGTCATTTGATCTCGCCACTGATCAGCTCTATCATACCGCTCAACAGCGTGTTTCCTGGTCACACTTAGCTGATATAGTCTTTAGTGAAAGAGCATTGAAGCACCCTGAAGTGGTTCAAGCTGCCCTGGATACAACAGAACGATTTAATGAAATAAGAAATACCATATGGGTTTATGGCACAAAACGTCCATTAATGGATTTGTTTACTGCAAAACCTATTATGAGTTACTCACCAGCCTATTCAAAATTAACTAGTCCAATGAGTAATTACCGTCAATTCTCCACATCTAAACCTATTCAATTATATGAGTTTATTGCTCAATTAAAAGATGGAAGTAAGACGGCCATTCTGCCATTTTTATCCACAACTAATAAGAAATGGAACAAAGATAAAGATCCCTTCGAAGTGACAATAAATGATGGAATCGGGATTATCCAGAACTATCATTATAAGGGTCATTTATCACCTTCTGAAATACATGGTCTAAGGTGGGTTCAAAAAAATACCGTACGGGCACCCATATATATTTATAATGGTGAGAAACAACTAGGAACGATTGTTTTCCAAAATCCTAAAACAAAGATTATACCAAATATTGCAGATAAAAAACTTTTTTATACTTTAAATGTAAAGAGTAAGGGAAGTATTATTCAAATGGATCAAGCATCAACAGAAGATGAACTTAAAGAGAAAGCAGTCATCGCGATTCGAAAGGAGATTAACAATACCTATAAGCAAGGGATCAAACGGTATGCCGACGTTTATCGTTTGTCTGACGCATTATATAGGAATGACCCTAAATCGTGGCATAACTTAAGCAAAAATGGAGGATTAAAGCTTGAATCAAAAATGTTGAGAAATATAAATATTGACGTGGAAATCATCAACGCTGGGAAAACAAAATTTAAAAGAAAATAGATGGTAAAATAGGACTAGTTGAGGGATCTTAGCCTATCTATTCCTTCTAGGTAGTTTGAAAATCATCCATTCTGTTTAATTCTCTTTCAAACCTTTCATTTAATTTCACCAATAAAACGTACTAGTTCCTCTTTTTTATGAATTAAGCATTACGAAAAAAAGCTCCTTCAACAGAAGAAGCTTTTTTGACTATTACAATTAAACAAACTATACGTGTGAAATTTTACGGATATGGATTATTGATTTAGCTTTCAATAACGACCTTTGTGTTGTATCTGATGTTATCATAAATCCATTTAGCATCAGGAACAGCTAGCCGAACACAACCATGTGATGCCTTATGTCCTAGCTTCATTGCTTCACTTTGAATCACATTGCCGTTCTTGTCCGTTGCAACCGAATGAAACAAAAACTCTCCATGATTTTTCCACGAAACCCAGTATTTGGCACCTTCTTTTTCGTTGGCATTATAAAAGCTTGTCCCCCTTTCCTTTTGGATATAAAAGGTTCCTACAGGTGTCGAAGTGTCGGGACTTGTATCTAACCCTGTAGATGCAATCATTGTATAGGTAATTTCATTGCCTTTCATTATATAAACCCTTTGCTTTTCTTTAGAAACTTTTATCCATATGGGATCGTTTGGTCCTATTACTGGATAGGCTCCTCCCGTAGGCATTAACCAGTTAACTGCTTTCACCTTGTTATCATTTTTTATTTGTTGATTGCTTGAGATATTCTTATTCGGAGAAGGTTTAGTACTAGTGTTTTTCATGGGTGCTTCTGCTTTTTTATTTAACGGCAAATAAGGATTACTACATCCAGACAGAAAAATGATACTGCCTAATAAAAGCCCTAAACCTATTCGGAATAATTGGAGAAGTTTATTCATCTTTTTCTCTTCTTTCTATTTTAATTAACTATTACTTATACATATTAAAATATATCGTTAACATATAAAAGGATCTTTTTTATTATTTTTAATAAAGTTTGATGTTGGTGGATTATATTTGATACTTTTACAATTACCTATTCAAATTAACATTATTCTTTAAAAGATTCATAAAATAATCAGGTTCAATAATATTCAATTAATGAAATTTCGGCATTGTCCGCGCCACTCCCTTTATTTTTTTATTCCATAGCCTTTGCCTCAAAATTAATGCTTTAACTCAAGAATTTACGTATTTGGAGTAGGATAATCTATTTTTAATGAATTAACTCCTTTTCGGTGCATAACAATATGATAGAGCTACTAGATTAAGGAGGTAAATTGTGTTGGTAATAATTAAAAGGATGATAAGAGATTGGACCATTTTTCTTCTATTTTGTTTATTTGTGGTTCTCTTTCTTTTTGCTGAGGAAATCAGAAATAACTCAATTTTTAATAGAATCCCAAGTTCTTTTTTTAATGTTAATACCATTTTTCTAAGTATTATTTTAGAAGCCATACCATTTATTTTATTAGGGGTATTTGTATCAGCGATCATTCAATCTTTTGTTTCCGAGAATACCATTCAAAAACTATTACCGCGTAATGCTTATTTAGCCATTTTTCCAGCTGCTTTACTAGGAATTATTTTTCCTATTTGTGAATGTGCCATTATTCCGGTAATTCGCAGGTTAATAAAGAAAGGCATGCCTTCACATGTTGGAGTTGTCTTTATGCTTAGTGCTCCTATCATCAATCCTGTTGTCTATGCTTCTACCTATTTTGCTTTTAAAAGCACACCTTACATTGCAAATGCTAGAATGCTTGTTGGTTTTATTAGTTCGATCGTCATTGGGTTAATCATCTTCCGATTTTTTAAGGGAGAAAATATTTTAAAAGATCGAATAGATGGACACCGCCATCCTCACCATCATTCAGAGGGAAATAAATTTTTTGAAACGTTATATCATGCCAGTGATGAACTCTTTGATACCGGAAAATATTTATTCATCGGTGCATTCCTTGCAAGTTTGTTTCAGGCATTTTTTGACCGAAATGCACTTTTATCATTAGGGACAAACACCGCATTAGCTCCAGGGGTTATGATGGGTTTTGCCTATGTTCTTTCCGTTTGTTCTTCAGCAGATGCCTTTGTTGCCTCCTCGTTTGGTTCAACTTTCACAGAAGGAGCACTGCTTGCTTTCCTAGTATTTGGACCGATGATTGACATAAAAAACACTCTGATGCTATTCGCCTATTTTAAGAAAAAATTGGTTGTTACACTACTATTGGTAACGCCTGTAACCGTCTATATTACCGTATTAATATTTCAGATGATTTTTTTATAGGAGGTAAATGATGAAGAAGGAAAATGAAGAAGCAGCATCCTTTCATCCTCTTATTAGGGGAATTATTCTTATAGGATTTATGTTATTGTTATTTAAATTACTCCTTACACAGGATATTACACTTTTGATTGCACCCAAAATGGTTCATTTCATTTACCTTACGCTTTTTATTTTTCTAATTTTAGGCGTTCTATTAATAATTAGAGGAACTTCGAATCAGAAAGATCATTACCAATGTGAATGTGATGCAGAACATTCCTATCCGAATTCAATCCTTAAAAGCCTATTATTTTATTTATTGTTTATTCTTCCGATCATAACTGGCTTTCTTTTTGCAAACAACGTTCTTAATAGCTCTGTGGCAATGAATCGAACCATTAAACTTGGAGCAGATTCACTTGTTACGAACAAAACCAATAATGTTAAAAACATCTCAAATTCTCAAAAAATAAATTCTTTTACCACTAATTCTACAACAACACCCAATAATCAACCTGAGCCGTTATCTGAATCTGAATACACCTTATTGAAGGAGAAACTGTTAAAAGCAAAAATGATTAATATTAATGATGATCAATATGTACCCATGATGAATATCATTCAAGATAATCTAAAGGGTATGATTGGTAAAACCGTTACCGCAAAAGGGTTTGTTTATCGAGAAAAGAATTTCATCCAAAACCAAATTATCGTCGCTCGATTTGGCATTACTTGTTGTGTGGCGGATGCTTCCGTATTTGGATTTATGGCAAAAGGAGATGTAGCAGCCTTACCGAAGGATAAATGGGTACAGGTTACTGGAACGATTGGGCAAACCCAATATGATGGCTCTGCAATCCCGATTATAAACATAATACAGATTTCAAAAATTACAGCTCCAAAACAGCCTTATGTGTTTGATGTTGGTGTAAAGATCGAGTAGTGGTTTTAAAATTAGAAGTTGTAAGTAATTTTTCTAAACTACGATATTGATTCAGCCATAATAAAAAAGCTTGGGTATCCAAGCTTTTAAATTTCTTCATTCGTTTGTCGGTGATTTTGCTAGTTAAATATTCCATTAAAAACTTCATTACAATCATAAATTGCGCTTTCACTCGGAACAATATCAGTTCCTCTGATTTTTACATTTATATAGTTAGCTTTACCTATGCATTCTTGAGTTTATCCAATTTTCTTAGTAATCCAACAAAACCTCTAATTATAAACAGAGTAATATTCACACTTCCAAAAGTATGGAATGGTGACCATTTTTTCCATTTGAATAATCTGGAATTTTTTTCAAAGTACCATTGACCGATACTCATAGGGATACTAAATATCAAGCTTTTCAATAGAATTTTACCTATATTATCGTTATATGAAAGTTTAACCCAGATGACACTTAAAATGGGGTAAAACAAAATGTCGTAAATGATGTTAGTCTTAAAAATTTTTGGAAATGGACGAACTGGATATTCAACTCTTTTGGAACCGACAACATATGCATCAAATAAAGTTGCTATAACTCCTTTTGAGAAAAAAATAACTAGATTTTCTCTCATTTTTGACCCTTTGAATAAAAATGGCAAGGAAACAATACACAAAGCAAAAAGAAGGTTTAACAATTTTTTCTCCAAAAAAAAACATCCTTCCTAAAGGATTTATATTTGATACTATTACAATAACCTAATCAAATTAACATTATTCGTTAAAATGTTCATAATATAATCATCTTCTATATTATTCAATTGTATGATGACCTCTATTCTCCTAATGAATATTACTCTCCAAAGCATTCCATTTTTTAAAATGAAACGAAGTTCGTCGATGACAAAAAAACGCCTTTTCCGAAGAAAAGACGATGTTATTTTCAGATTTTTGATATTATACGACTTTTTGAAAAAATCGTAAGCTTTTTAATCAGCAGCAGAACTTAAAAGTGCAAATCCTTTCTTTCTTCGATACCAAGCAAGGACGAAACTAACGATAACTAAAACAACAGATATCAATTGAGCAATTCGAATATGAGATGTTAACATTAAGCTATCTGTTCGTAGTCCTTCGACGAAAAATCTTCCGATTGAATACCAAAGCAGATATGTTAAGAAAATCTCTCCTCTTCTAAAATCTGTTCTTCTCAGTAGGGTTAAAATTATTACACCTGTGAAACTCCAGATTGATTCATATAAAAATGTCGGATGGTAATAAATGCCATTGATATTCATCTGGTTAATAATAAAGCCAGGTAAATGTAGTGACTCAAGAAAACTTTTAGATACAGGTCCACCATGAGCTTCCTGATTCATAAAGTTTCCCCATCGTCCAATCGCTTGCCCTAGTAACAAACTAGGAGCTAAAATATCTGAGATTTTCCAAAAAGAAATATTTCTTTTTTTACAAAACCAAATAGCAGTTAAAACAGCACCGATAATTCCACCGTGAATCGCAATTCCACCGTGCCATATAGCAATGATTTCACTCGGATGATTTTTATAGTAACTCCATTCAAAAAGAACATAATAGGTCCTAGCGCAAATTATTGCGATAGGTAATGCTAAAATAATTAAATCGGAAATTGTTCCTGAAGGTATCCCTCTCTTTTTCCCCTCTTTGTCTGCTAACAATAGTCCCAAAATAACACCGAAGCCGATAATAACACCGTACCAATGAACAGCAACAGGTCCTAAATGAAGTGCAATTGGATTAAATGGATAAATAAGTTCTAACATCTTAACTCCTTCCCATAAATCAAATTATTAAAATTAATCTTAAAGAACGTGCATTTTCATTATAACAAACTTGGATTATTGTTTTATTTAAAAAATAATTAAAAATGTGCAGTCTCTGGAAAAAGGATAACTAGTTTTCCTTTTCAATTTATAGTTAATAGGGTGGATGAATGGATTTTATTAATATTGTCTAAAATGAAAGCTGAGGAGGTAGTAATAATGAATAATATTATAGCTTTAATTGTGAAATTTGTGACGTGCTTGGTTGCTTATGCGGTAGGTCTTGACCTATTTTTCAATGCCACTTGGATGGATATTGTTTTGTTTAGTGTGCTGATGACCGTCGTCTCCTATCTTGCCGGGGACAGAATTTTGCTGTCGCGGATCGGAAATAAGAACGCACTTATTGCTGATTTTCTTCTATCATATATGGTTGTTTGGATTTTTGGTAGCGTACTTCTCGACAATTATTTGCAAATCGCCTGGGGAAGTATTATTTCAGCTTTAATCATAACAACTGGGGAATATTTCGTTCACCGATTGCTTATTGGATCCATGCGGGAAGGAAACAGAAATAGGAATCTAGCTACCGATAGGCTAGCTTATGGAATGGAAATGTCGGAGGAGCACGAGCCGCTGAAGAAAAAGTGAAATCTTTTAAAACTCTAAAACAAGATATATTTGTTTGTAGGTCTTCCTATATGGGGAGACCTATTTTTGGTTTTATAAAATATCTGCAAGTTAACCTATAAAAATAATAATAATTTAAACTTAAAAATGGTTACAAGCCTCCCCGATTATTAGGGTATTTACGAAAATAATTTTTCTTGATTTTAATTAAAATTTTTACATGAAAGGAATAATCTTGCATTCAATAATGAACTTTTTGTGACAACTATCTATTTTTTCAAAAATACCATTCTCAAATTTTGTTACTTTTGATATATTTGTATAGCTTTTTACTATTATTAAAGTGATTAGATTAAAAATCAATTCAAATGAAAGGGGAACTTACATTGAGTAAATCGATCCAATTTGCTAAATTTTCTGTTTTAGCTTTATTGGGCATGGTACTTTTGGCTGGTTGCGATAAGAGTAAATATATTGTTCTTGACCCAAAAGGACCTGTCGCCCAGCAAGAATTACATTTAATTATCATTTCGGTAATTTTATGTGCTGTCGTTATTATTCCTGTTTTAGGTATTTTCGTCTATATTGCGATTCGGTATCGTGATAAACCAGGCAACAAAGCTCCTTATCAACCAGAATGGGCAGATAGCAAAGTGCTGGAAATCATTTGGTGGGGAATTCCTGTTGTTATTATCGCTATTCTTGGTGTATTCACCGCTAAAACAACTTTGAATTTAACAAAACCACCTGTTACGGATGTTAAACCGATTGTGGTTCAAGTCACATCAATGGATTGGAAATGGATGTTTACATATCCTGACAAAAAGATTGCCACTGTCAATTATGCTGAGATTCCTGCAGGTGTTCCAGTTCAGTTTATTTTAACTTCTGATGCGCCGATGAATTCCTTCTGGATTCCGCAATTAGGTGGACAGGAATATACCATGCCTGGTATGTCAATGGGGTTGTGGCTCCAAGCGGATAAAACGGGAGAGTATTTTGGCTCGGGTGCCAACTTCACAGGAAAAGGATTTGCACATATGCAATTTAGGGTCAAATCTGTAAGTCAAGCTGATTTCAATAAATGGGCAGATGGCGTTAAGCAAACCTCCCCTGTTTTAACTAATGATGGATATAAAAAATTAGCCAAACCAAGTACAGAAAAAGAGTTAAGCTTTTCTTCCTATCCAAAGGGTCTATTTGAAGACATTGTTAATAAAAATGGCGGAAAATATTATCACCACATGAATGGTATGGGTGATGGCAGTATGTCAATGTCCATGCCTGGAATGGATATGGGAAAATAAAAAATCAGGAGGAAATTTCTATGGATAAATCGCATTTTTTTGTCACAGGCGATCCAATGATTTATGGTGCCGATGTTTCTATTGTTCTAGCAATAATTGCGATTGTATTTTCTCTCACCTATTTTAAAAAATGGGGCTATCTTTGGAGAGAATGGATAACAACCGTTGATCATAAAAAAATTGGAATTATGTATCTTCTTTCTTCTTTAATAATGCTTTTTCGTGGTGGGGTAGACGCAGTTTTAATGCGACTCCAACTAGCTGTTCCGAATAATCATTTTCTACCGTCTGAACACTATAATGAAATTTTTACTACGCATGGAACGATTATGATTTTGTTTATGGCTATGCCATTCATGTTTGCTTTATTTAACATGGTTGTACCATTACAAATTGGAGCACGAGATGTTGCCTATCCGATGTTAAATGCAGTCAGCTTTTGGTTGTTCTTCATTGGTGCAATGCTCTTTAATATTTCTTTTGTCATCGGTGGTTCGGCAGATGCAGGATGGCTTTCATATCCGCCTTTATCTGAAAATGCTTTTAGTCCGGGTCCTGGTCAAAACTTCTGGATTTGGGGCATTCAGATTTCCGGTATTGGAAGTTTGGCAACAGGAATCAACTTTATTGTGACTATTTTAAAAATGCGCACACCTTCTATGCGTTTAAGAGATATGCCTTTATTTTCTTGGTCAGTTTTATCATCGTCTATCGCGATTTTAGGAGTATTCCCTATTCTAACTGTTACATTAGCCATGCTAACGATTGACCGTTTACTCGGTGGTCACTTCTTCACTATGGACGCCGGCGGAAACCCAATGATGTATGTAAATTTGATATGGATGTGGGGTCACCCTGAAGTATATATCGTGGTTTTGCCTGCCTTCGGAGTTTATTCTGAGGTTGTAGCGACATTCTCTAAAAAACGAATCTTTGGCTATGGCTCGATGGTATTTTCAATGATTGCCATTAGTGTTGTTTCGTATTACACATGGGCACACCACTTCTTTACAATGGGTGCCGGTGCTGATGTAAATATTGTGTTTGCCATTTGTACGATGATTATTGCTATTCCAACAGGTGTTAAAGTATTTAACTGGATATTTACAATGTTCCGCGGTCGAATTCGTCTAACACAACCAATGCTTTGGTTCTATGCATTTGTTCCTACCTTTCTTGTAGGAGGAGCAACTGGTGTCATGCTTGCTGCTGCTCCAGCGGACTATCAATATCATAACAGTTATTTCCTTATCGCCCACTTTCACCAAGTATTAATCGGTGGTGTCGTGTTTGGCTATCTAGCAGGTATGTATTATTGGTTCCCGAAAATTTTCGGCTTTAAATTAAATGATCGGTTAGGAAAATGGGGATTTTGGTTGTGGCAAATTGGTTTCTATGTATGCTTTATGCCTCAATATGCCCTTGGCTTCATGGGAATGACACGCCGGATTTATACGTATAACCAATCCGCTGGATGGGATATGGGCTGGGCCCCTCTTAATATGATCTCATCCGTTGGTGCATTTTTAATGGGTATTGGTTTCATCTTCCAAGCATGGCAAATCATTTATAGCCTCAAACACGGTGAACGTGATGTAACCGGTGATGCTTGGGATGGTCGAACATTAGAGTGGTCGATTCCATCTCCTCCACCAATTTACAATTTCGCTATTTTACCAACTGTAAAAGGTCGCGATGCTTGGTGGTATCAAAAAGAAGAAATGAAAAAAGAAGGCTATAAAACAGAACCGATTAAGTATGAACCGATTCATATGCCGAAAAATACAGGAATTCCTTTCATCATGTCATGCTTCTTCTTTATTGCTGGGTTTGGCTTTACGTTTGAATGGATCTGGATGGGAATTCTCGGTTTAATTGGTGTAGTCGCTACATTATTCGCTCGTTCTTTCCAGTACGATACAGATTATTACATTTCGGTTGAAGAAATTGAGCGAACTGAAAAAGCATTAAGGAATTACACTTCAGTTCAACGAACTGCAAATTAGGAGGTTGTAAACATGCAACAAAGCGTTTCTGCTCATGTTTCTGACCACGATCATGGTCATGTTGACCAGGAAGGGTTAAAAGTTTTAGGTTTTTGGATTTTCCTTGTAACAGACTGTCTATTATTTGCTACTTTTTTTGCTGCCTATGCTGTTTTGCACACTCATACAAATGGCGGGTTTACAGCTAAGGATTTCGATATCCCTGGTTTTATCATCGAAACTTTCATTCTATTAATAAGTTCCTTTACGAGCGGTTTAGCTGTTTTAGCAATGCATAAAGGAAACAAAAAAGCACTAATTAGCTGGTTGGTTGTCACTGTTGCTCTAGGTGCAACATTTGTAGGACTTGAAATCAATGAGTTTACCCATATGGTTGCTGAAGGAGCTACCATTTCAAAGAGTGCTTTTCTAACCTCCTTCTTCTCTCTTGTTGGCACACACGGTATTCACGTTACGTTTGGGATATTTTGGATGATTGGGTTAATTTTTCAACTTTCTCGTAAAGGGATTACTCCTGTGACGAAACGAAAAATTTCAATTATTAGTCTGTACTGGCACTTTTTAGATGCTGTTTGGATCTTTATCTTTACGGTTGTTTATTTGATGGGGGTGATGTAAATGTCAAATCATGAACATACCGGATCGATAAAAGCTTATATCATCGGGTTCATTCTTTCGATTGTTTTGACGATCATCCCACTTGTACTTGTCTTAGAACATTTGTTAGCAAAATCTGCTCTCGTGGTCAGTATTTTGCTTGCAGCTGTATTGCAATTTGTAATTCAATTGTTCTTCTTTATGCATATCCGTGATGGAGAAGGACCAAGATACAATGTCATGGCATTGATTTTGGGTCTAGTATTCGTTGTAACGATTGTAGCCGGAGCAATGTGGATTATGTCGTTTAATTCTCAAGTTCAATAAAATAAGAAGAACTCCAGTGTCCGTTTTGCGGAGCTGGAGCTAGACAGTTATCGAAGTAAAGATAGAAATTCTGATAATACAAAAAATAGCTCAAGCGCCCAGCGAAGGACTTTAATCGCTGGGCGTTAGAGTTAGACAAAAAGGAGTGAGGGGTCAATGTCAGTTTTAAATGAAATTCGTCAGGAATCGCCCTCTCGAATGCATCTATGGACTCAGGCTATTTCTGCATACATAGAAGTAACGAAACCAAAAATATTGATCATGTTAACTTTTACTTCGCTTTGTGCAGCAATAGTAGCCCAAAGAGGAGTTCCTTCTATTTCTGTGATAATTGCTATGCTTTTAAGTGCTTCTCTTTCCGCCGGCGGCTCAGCGGCCATTAACATGTGGTATGATCGAGACATAGACGTAATGATGGAACGGACAGCAAAACGTCCTATTCCTGCCGGGTTGATTACTCACCCATCTGTTTTTCGCTTTGGTATCTTTTTAGGAATTTTATCTGTGGTTGTTGCGTTTGTCTTTGTGAATCCTCTCACAGCTTTATTAAATGCTGTTGGGTATGTTTATTATGCTGTTGTTTACACCATGTGGCTAAAACGGCGGACACCTCAAAATATTGTCATCGGAGGCGGAGCCGGAGCGTTTCCCATTTTGATTGGCTGGGCATCCGTAACAGACAGTCTGAACATTACGGTATGGTTAATGTTTTTGATTATCTTCCTATGGACTCCTCCCCATTCTTGGGCACTTGCTTTATATAAAAATGAGGAATACACAAAAGCAGGGATTCCAATGATGCCAGTGGTAAAAGGCCCTCGTTCAACAAAAATTCAAAGTCTATTTTATATGGCTCTTTTATTTATTTGTTCCTTAGTCTTATTTGTAAGCGGGAACTTTAATTATTTTTATCTTGCCGGTGCCATCATTTTTAATAGCTTTCTTCTTTATTGCACATGGAAAATGTGGAAAGAGGATGACCATCAATTTATCTGGGCAAAACGCACATTTATTTGCTCATTATTCTATATTTTAGGGATGTTTTCGACCATGGTAATCGGAATCTTTTAGGAGGTGTGTAATGATGCGCTATTTTTGGCTCTCTATTATTGCGGCTGCAACACTATTTTTGGTGAATATTATTGGGTTTGTTGATACCATGACCCATTCGGCAATGGGGTGTGGACGTGGATATCCTCTATGTAACGGAAGTCTCTTTCCTACCTTTTCAGACTATCATTCTGTTATCGAATACACCCACCGAGTGGTTGTTGGCCTGGCGAGTATTTTATTATTCGTTGTTTCGGCCGTCGCTTGGTTTCGTTACAGATCACGTAAGATTAAATGGCTGGTTCTTTTTGCTATTTTAGGAATCCTTGGGGAATCGACCTTAGGTGCATTGACAGTTATGATTTCTCTTTCTTCGATGCTTCTGGCGGCTCATCTTGGCATTGCCCTCATATCATTCTCTGCTTTAGTGAATATTGCTTATGTTATTTATCTGGAAGAAAGGGACATTCATCATTTAGGAAAGATGCCATCTTCTTTTAGAATTCTTTCATGGTTTACTTTTTTATTTTTATATGCAGCCATTTATTTTGGAGGATATGTGGCCAAAACTGGTTCGGGTGAAGCCTTTCGCGGTTTTCCCATTCCAACTGAAAACTACGCAGCAGTCGGAAATGCCTTTTGGATCGACGTGATTCATCGATTGTTTGCACTCGGTTTAATCATTTTATTTTTCTTACTGATAAGGATGGCCAAAAAATATCGCCAAGTTCGACCAAACATCTATCGCTTTAGTCTCATTAGTTTTTTATTCATTCTCCTGCAAGGATTAAGTGGCGCTCTTTTGATTTATACTCATTTGAGTTTGGGAGCAGTCCTCATTCATGTTTCCATTTTGTCCCTTCTTGTTGGAATACACAGTATTATTTGCTTTCAAAGTAGTTAAAAAAATCCTAAATTCAAAGTTTAGGATTTTTTTTTATCATTTCCTGAATGAAGACTCCCTCTTTCGGAAAGTTGTCTATAGGAAACTTTAAATTGCAAATATTTTGTTTTGTCGGAAGTATTTTTTTAAAAAAGTTTGACAATTTTGTGACAATTGGTAGAATATTCAGTAAAGGAGATGATGACCATGCAATATAAATATTTAAAGATATTTAAAGCGTCTATTTATGGGGTAGGTTTAGGTATCATCATTTTTTTTACAAGCTTTTTTGTAAGCGCTGCCAATGGAGGCTATTTTTATACCGCAACAGGTATAGGCGTTGTCATTGCTTCTTTAATTACCTTAATGTTTGGAATGTGTTTAAGCTTAATGGATGAAGTAACGGATGCGGAGAATAAGAATAAGGAAACGAAATTAAACTTAGTTCCAAAAAGAACCTTTCGATAAGCAGTTTTGTCACTCATATGAACTCTACCCTCATCATAATAAATGAGAGTAGAGTTTTTTTTGCTATTTGTGTATCCGAACACTTACGTTCATACCTGGCTCAAGGCCTGCTGGTATACCTTTCAGTTCAATTGTAACCGGTATGACTTGAGTAACCTTAGTAAAATTGGCATTCGTACTTGATGAAGGAATCAAAGAAAATGTTGAAGCTGTAGCCTGACCAATGAAATTTACAGTGCCTGTAACAGTAGTATCAGGGAATGCATCTACGTATACGTCAACAGTATTTCCAACTTTTACGTCCTGAATCTTGGTTTCGTCAATGTTTGCAGTCACATAGAGTTTATTCATATCGTAGGCATAAGCCAGTGGTGTACCCGGTGCAACATATTCATTCGTCGTTGCATTGTTTTGAACGATGGTCCCGTCCTGTGGTATCGGTATATTAATGTTTTTAGACGTATTCCCATTGGATAGTTGAACTTGACCAACTGTATCCCCTGAATTGAATTTTGTGCCAGCTGAACCATTCCAGGAAACAAGCTTACCTGCTTCCGGCGCTGCAATGACTAGTTGCTGTCCCGTGACCTGGGCATTATCCGTCTTTAAGTATAGTGAAGATTGATTATAAAAGTAGTAGCCTGCAAATCCAGCGATAACAACAATCAGAATGATTACAACATTAAAGAGTATCAACCGTTTAGTTTCTTTCATAATTAGTCACTCCCTATGGTTTTCACTTAAATTAATAAGTGTGATCTCCTTCAATATTTGGTATCAATGATCTAATCTATTACCGCAGCTCTTGTCTTTTTAGACTCCTCTATCTCCTCCTTTTTTCTTTTATAAAATAGGACAAGAATGACACCTACCACTGTTAAAATGGCTGCTACCATAAATGCCTCGTTCATACCTGCAACAATTGCCCTTTGTTGGATCATTCCATTCATCATAGTTAGGGCTGTCTGTTTAGATTTGGAAACCGACATACCGTGAGACTGTAATAATTGTTGAATCTTCATGAAATAATGACCAGATTGGGAGGTCGGTGTTACTTGCCATAAAACTTGCGAAGCATGTATTTTTGATTGAGTGATCATGTAGGTCGTGAGGATTGCAGTGCCAAATGAGGACGCAACTTGCCGCATTGTGTTGTTCATAGCCGTACCTTGACTGGTCAATTCAAATGGAATCGCGTTCATACCGGCTGTCATGATAGGCATCATGGCAACGGATATTCCAACACTACGCATAATATATAGCCATTGGATAGTTGATGAACTTGTATCCAATCCTAGATTGGTAAATCCCAGTGTGGCCAGTGTAACAATAACGAGTCCAATGATACCTAACGGGCGTGCTCCAATCCGGTCAAATAATCGGCCGCTGATTGGCATAATGACCGCCGAGGCTAAAGCAGCAGGTGTCATAAAAAGTCCTGTACGTATAGCCGTAAATCCCCGGATATTTTGAAGATAGATCGGAAGGAAAAAAATCCCCACAAACATCGAAATACTCATAATCGAAATAAGGATGAGGCTCATATTAAACTGGTAGCTTTTAAACACCTGCAATTTAATCATCGGATTCTTTACCTTTAGTTCAACGATGACCAAGATGACTAAACAAACTACACCAACAAAAAGCAATGATTCAACTTCTGTCGAACCCCACCCATTGGAAGATACTTGGTTGAACCCGTACAATAGGCTTCCGAAACCGATAACCGTGAAGATAAAGCCCAAAATATCAAACTTGCCTTTCGCCTCGTGTGGAAATTCGTGCATCATAAGCGCTCCAAGAATCACTGCTCCAATACCGATTGGAACATTAATGTAGAAAATGAAACGCCAAGACCAATATTCCACCAAATAGCCACTCAGTGCAGGACCAAAGGCAGGTGCCGCCATCATGGCAATACCAAAGAGGCCCATTACTGTCCCCCGTCGTTCAGGTGGGTATATACGAAAGATCATCGCCATAGCAACTGGCTGCATCAAAGCCCCTCCAATGGCTTGAACGATTCGAAATAAAATTATTGAGTCCAGATTCCATGCAACTCCGCATAGTGCTGATCCAATAGTGAAGGTGATTAAGGCAAACAGAAAGAGCTTTTTTGCTCCAAATTTATCGGTCAGCCACCCGGAAATTGGAATTAGCATCCCAAGTACGAGCATGTAGGCTGTCACAACCCACTGAATTTGATCAGTACTAGCGTTCAGCGCTGTCTCCATTTTGGGGATCGCCACATTGACTACACTTGTGTCCAAAATAGCCATAAACACTCCGAGAATAATGAGTGTCATTTGTATAGCAGGGGATTTTATCCGCTCTAATTCATAGATTGAGTCTGGTGTTTGATTCATGCTCTGTCACCTCCATCGTTAAAATCAATTTAAGCAAAAATAGAGCATTAGATTGAGTAATTACTTGATAGTTTTTAACATATATTTTCGTTTACTTCGTGCATACCTCTGAAAAATGAGTGGTTTGATTAGTACTCACACCATAAAGAAGAATATCGATCATACGGCGAATTTCTACTTCATCATCCTGTTGATCATAATTTTCTGAAAACAACTTCAGTTGCTTAAATGTTGCATGTGCAAAAATCATCCCCATAAAAACCTTCATTGTTGCCAGGCTATCCACTTTACGAAAAGTCCCGCGCTCGACTTCTGAATCGAAAATCGTTTGAGTTGCCTCAACTACAACAGGAAGTATCTTTTCCCGAATGGATTCGAACAACTCTGGGTGAAACATCGTTTCGGCAAACACAGTTTTTACCAAGCCACGATGTTCTTCTATGAGTTTTACCCGATCTAGCGCAAGATTAGCTAGGCCCTCCTCAACCCCTATCTCTGGTCGTGAAGTCAGGAATGAATCGATACCATTGAGGATGAAAGGACGAGTAACTAGCTGAAAAAATGGAAGCAATAAAGCTTGCAGCAAGTCGTTTTTCGTCTTGAAATAGTTGAAAATGGTTCCTTCTGACACGCAGGCTTCTTTAGCGATTTCACTTGTTCGACCTGCAGAAAACCCCTTTTCAGAGAACACCCGGATCGCTGCCTCAATAATTTCCCAGTGTTTTTTGGAAAAGTTCATTTCACTGCTAAGTTCATCCTTTATTTCAGAAAAAGAAAATTGTATGCTCTTAAAATCCACATGTAAAAACGGATTTCCTTCCACTTTGGACATTTTAAGTCTCTCCCTTCTTGATTGAGTACTCACTCAAATATATGGGAAAGACTCATCTTTATTCCTCCTCGTTAACTTTAGTGCTGCTTCTAACTCACGATAATGCCAGTTGGACTGGAATTTTACTTGGTTCATTGGATCATAGAATCATTCCCAGCCCTTCATTTTTTTAGCAATAGCTTAAATATATGAAGGAAAAATAACAAAATATGAAATTACCAAAAAAGCCCTGGTTACCCAGGGCTAAAAATTGAATACCGAGATCTAATAGGTGATATCCTAAAATATCAATCTTTAAGTTTCTCCAACTAATTCGCCAAACATCAGCATTAGTAAAAAGATTACCTCAATGGCAGACGTTTTCTGTTAATGCAAAATTTTCCCAAGGAAGCTTTTGGTTCTCTCATACTTAGGGTAATGAAACAAGTCCTCTGGTTTCCCTTCCTCGATAATAGTACCCTCGTCCATAAATAACACTCGATCCCCCACTTCTTTTGCAAATCCCATTTCATGCGTAACCACAATCATGGTCATGCCTTCTTTTGCCAAATCTTTCATTACTTTCAACACTTCGCCTACCATTTCAGGATCAAGCGCAGACGTCGGTTCATCAAATAACATGACCTCCGGCTTCATCGCCAGGGCACGAGCGATTGCTACCCGTTGTTGTTGACCTCCGGATAATTCATCCGGATAACTGCTTTCTTTTTGAGATAACCCTACTTTTTGAAGCAGCTGTCGGGCCAGCACTTCACTGTCTTCCTTAGACATTTTTAGCACTTTCCGGGTTCCAATCGTAATATTTTCAAGGACAGTTAAATGCTGAAACAGGTTGAATCGTTGAAAAACCATTCCGACTTTTTGACAAAGTTGATTTATATTTGTCTTTGGATGGGTGATTTCCGTGCCAAAGATCGAAATCGTCCCCCCCGTTGCCTTTTCTAGCCCATTTAAGCACCGAAGAAAAGTGCTTTTGCCACTTCCGGATGGACCGATAACCACGACTACTTCTTTCAGTTGAATCTGAACATTGATATCTTTTAATACATCCAATGAACCAAAGGATTTTTTCAAATGTTCAACGTTTATCAATTTGCAGCCTCCTCTCTAGATAACCTGCTATTCGAGTAAGAGTGAAAATGATGACGAGGTATAGAATCGCGACTTCTCCATAAATTTGAAATCCCGCAAAGTTTTCAGCAATAATGATTTGGCCTGTGTATAGGAGTTCGACGATCGCAATAGGAGCTAACAGCGACGTATCCTTAATTGTTTGTGCAAATTGATTGACCAAAGGAGGAATCATTCGTTTAAAGGCTTGCGGTAATATTATATAGATCATAGTCTGAATCCGAGTCATACCAATGCTATGAGCGGCTTCGCTTTGGCCGCGGTCCACACCCAGTATACCGGCACGAATAATTTCTGTAATATATGCTCCTTCGTTTAAGGCTAATCCGATTCCAGCCGCGATAAAGGGATAAACGTCTGCCCCAAACCATTTATTTAATGGAATAATCGTAGGTAAACCCAATGCGATAAAAAGGAGTTGGACTAACAGAGGAGTTCCGCGGAAAACCTCAACATATAGCCAACTTATTCCTCTTAACACTGGAAAACGGGAAAGTTTACACAATGCGGCAATAAGTCCAATAATGCTTGCTAGAAAAATAGCGACAAGCGAAAATTCTACGGTTCTCCCTAAACCATGCAGTAATTGAGGAAAGGCATGTACCATAATGCTCCAAGAGTTCAAGAAAATTCCCCCCTTATGAAAACAAAGGCGTAGCAAAGAGAGCTACGCCTGATGCTTATTTTTTTGAATCATCCAAGGCAACTTTAGCTGGGTCAAGCTCCTCCTGAACCGCTCCGCTTTGATCCCCGCCAAAGTATTGGGCAAACAGCTTCTTATATTCTCCATTTGCTTTGATTGTTTTCAACCCATCATTGATTTTTTTTAGCAATTCCGGATTATTTTTAACTACAGCAATCCCATAATACTCACCGGTTAACAAACCTCCGACTACATGGACATCTTTATTGCTGTTGGCATAATCTAAATTAACCGGGTTATCAAAAACAACAGCTTCGGCCCCCCCGCTTGCGAGTGCACTATATGCATCATTGATATTATCAAATTGTTTAATATTCTTTTCCGGAATCCCTTTAGATTTCAACAAATCGACAGATGACGTTCCTTTTTTTGTTGCAACGAGTTTGGTCTTGAGATCGTCGACACTTTGAATTGGGGAATTGGTTTTTGTTAGGACCGAAAGACCCGATTTATAGTATGCATTGGAGAAATCGACTGCATTTAATCGGCTTTTCTTAATCGTGATTCCCGCAACAGCCACGTCAACCGACTGAGCTTGCAGAGCTGGAATAAGTCCAGTAAACTGCATCGTCGAAAGCTCTACTTTGAGATTTTCCTGCTTAGCTATAGCGTTGATCATGTCAATGTCAAACCCTTGAACCTTCCCATCCTTTTCGGATTCAAATGGAGGGAAAGTTGTGTCAGCAGCCACTTTGATTATCTGTTGCTTAGATGCCTGTGATTGAGAGGATGATGAGGAACTTGTACCACATCCGGCTAATACACTTGTGGTGAGAATTCCTACCAGCAAAAGAGAACGATACATTTTTTTATTTAACATCAAGAACACCTCCATGTATTGTTTGATATATATTCATAATATTGTTTGTCTTCCGAGATATTCCATTTATATAAAACATGCTATACGTTTTGCACGAACATCCCTTTAACCCCTCCTATCGATGGCTAAAGATAAAAGACACCTCATTTTTATATGAATGTGTCTTTATGATAGTTTCTAGAACTATATCCTTATATCATGATGAATAGTAAAATAGGCCATTCCCCTACCTAGATAACGGCCTTTCATGTACCCTATGAACTTCTGATTCATGGACTAATACCACATTTAATTTGTTATCTACTTCTCTTATTTCACAATAGCCGGAAGTATATTTATAAATAATGGTGTAGAGGTTTCCATTGTATAGCACTTCTTCTGAATTCAATATAATACCATCCTATCTATTAAATTTATTTAGTAATAATAATTTTTTATTCACTTACCTTCCTATTTATGTCATTGGTGTTTATACATTTTTTCATTTAAAGAAATTGGCATCTTCTTACGTTTGAATAGGCACTAACCTAAATCAAATTTTTTTGATAAATATTGTTGACAAAAGAAAATATTGGATATAATATAAATTTATCAAGATTATTTGATTTATGAAGTTGGTGAAAAAAATTCAAATCAAAATTGTCTTATCATAAAAGATTTATAAGATGCAAACATTATCACAAAAGAAACTTGGAGTTATTACGAACTGTATCAAGAAGAACTCAACCATCTTTTGTATCATGACCTTTCTTGTCTATTCAAACCAAGCTGATTGCTATTTTTTTCATCGTTTCATCAACTTTTTTTGATTAATATATCAATATAATTTGATTAACAGGAGGAGTTAAGGATGTTTAATGAATATGGAGTTTTACAATGGATCAAATTTCGTCAGGAAGAAATTGAAAGGAATGCCAGAGACGCTTGGAAGTTCTACACTGTTACAGACGATGAAAATAAACCATTAAACTCTCAAGCAAAAACACAACCACAAATTAAGCCCTGCTGCGGATGTGCTTAACATTAGGAAGGATTTTTAGAAATTTGGATGGCAAAGTTATATAAATCCTGATAACGTGGACATCGTAAACACCGAAAGAACAAATTTAAGGACCAGTAGTAATTTTCCTGTTTGGCATGTCCGAATAAGCCTCGCATTCGGACTGCCATAGGTAAATTCTTGGTTGTCCTGTCCGAACACCCCCCTTATTCGGACTATCATAAGTAATTTTCCTGTTTGTTCTGTCCGAACAACCCTCGCATTCGGACTGACATAGGCATTTTCCTACTTGTCCTGGCCGACTAAGCCTTGGTTAGGACTGCCATTGGCAATGTGCAAGGGAAAGGTGGCTAAGTTCCGATTCATTTCACTCTTAAAATGATTGTTAAAACGTACTTCCAACCCATCCTCCAATCCATGCGAAAAGGACCCCTAATAATACTGAGCTAGTAACATAAATTAGTGCCGTTTTTGTTTCCTTTTTATGTAACAGCTGAATGGTTTCATAGCCAAAGGTTGAAAAAGTAGTATAAGCTCCAATGAAACCAGTACCGAAAAAAAACCATAACCAATCTGAAATTAGATGTCGCAGATGCAAAACGGCAAGAAAACCAAGTACAAGTGAACCGCTCAAATTAATGATCCAAGTGCCATATGGGAGTTTCCCCTTTGTCTTGCTTGTAATCCATTTTCCAAGTACAAACCGCGAAATTGCGCCAAATATACCCCCGATCCCAACAAATAACATCGTTACGACTCTCCTTTTGATATCCTTTTAGATTGTGAACTATATGTGGCCAATTTTGAACCAAACAAGGCCAGAGTTATTCCTCCAACTATGCTCAGCAGCAAATAGAGGATAGCAAATACATATTGATGATTCTTTATCAAATTCAATGTTTCAACAGAAAAAGTGGAAAATGTGGTAAATGCCCCGGTGAATCCTGATCCAATAGCTAATTTTAAGTTTGGGTTTATCTTCCACTTTTTTGCTGAAATGGTGAAAAACCATGCAAGAAATAAACACCCCAAAAGGTTGATCATTAAGGTTCCAAACGGAAATCCTGACGGAGAAGGCATTACTTTTCCAATCGAATACCGCAAAACGGCACCAAAAAACCCGCCTATCCCGACTGCTATTATATTCATCCAAACACTCCTTCGTATATCGTCTAAAAAAACAGACTCCTACCAGTAACAACATAACATTTACTGGTAGGAGTCATTAGTCACAAGAGACAGTTATGGCGAACTCCATCGCCTATTGAATATTAATTATTATATACCCAAAAATCTTTTAAATTCAAATGTTAATTAATCAATTTCACGTGTTCCCAAGCAATGAATCGATACCAAAAATATTAAAAAGCAGTGGATTAAAAGGATAAAACACACTGCGTCCAGCCCCGGCGCCCAGCGACTAGTGTACGTCTCTAAACTGGCGGTTCCGCTTTTCTTAAAGTGTTAAAATAATCGGACCATCTTTAGTGATGATCATCGTATGTTCGTGCTGAGCTACATAGCTGTTTTCGGTAACAAAGGTCCAGCCATCTTCCAGCTCCAAAACTTCCTCTTCACGGGTTGAGATAAATGGTTCGAAAGCGATAACCATTCCTTCCTTTAGCAAATTATCATACGACGGTTCGTAATAATTAAAAATATACTCAGGTGTTTCATGAATTTTTCGGCCAATCCCATGGCCTGTAAGGTTTTTGATAACTGTTAATCCATGCCGTCTTGCCGTTTGGAATACTGCTTTCCCCATACCGCTTATTTTGGAACCAGGTTTAGCTTTCTTAAGTCCTGCTTCAAATGCCTCTTTTGCAACCTCACATATTTTAGTTAACATTTCATCTCCTTCGCCAACTACAATCGAAATCCCCGTATCAGCAAAATAACCGTTCTTGGAGCCTGAAACATCTATATTAACTAAGTCCCCTTCCTGAATAATCCGTTTACCCGGAATGCCATGTGCCACTTCTTCATTAACACTAATGCAGGTATAGCCTGGAAATTCATATTCACCCTTTGGAGCCGAAATCGCTCCCGCCTTTTCAAAAAGCTCACCGGCTATATCATCAAGTTCTTTGGTCGTTATGCCTGGAACCGTTCTTTGTACCAATTCATCTCTAATGGCTGCAACAATTTTGCCAATTTCTTTCAAACCGTTAAAATCCTCAGGTGTTTTTGCAATCATGAATCCTTTCCCCAATCATAATAATTTTGTCGATAAAACTTTCATGTAATAGATTGTACCTATATTCTCGTGAAAAATCCAAACATGAATACATGTTTTCTCGTTTTTACCAAAAATATAAACCTGGGAGAGTAAATAAAAAAAGCTGCCTCAGTGACAGCTCCTAGCTCGATCCTATTAAGAATTGACTCAATTGTTCATTTTTTTCTAAGAATGTAACAGCTGCCATCTTCCGCAAAATATAAATACTCTCCCTGATTCACATTAAAATTAACATTATTTTTGTCATAAATCAGTTTTGTGACCTTTACAAATTGCTCGACTAATTCAATTGCAGGATTAAAAATGATATTTTGGATGCTATTGGTTGAAACAAAGCCTTTCGGGTTACATGTTCTTTCGGGTTTTATTTCTGCTATCCATTTTCCATTAAGAAGTACGGTACTCGCGGTTAGACGCGTTTTTCTGTTTTGAATTGACCAAGTTTTTCGGCAGTTACATCGATGTATTTTGGACTTCATCACCTAATACCTACTTTCAATAATATTGAAAATTCAAAATAAGTATTATGGTAATTTGTATTCGGTAAGTTATAGATTTATTTATAAAATCCTTTTTCAATGGGGAATTAGGAGTTGCCCTAACTCGCCTTCCTTATAGCCATCACCGATTATATTTATTCAAAAACGCTACTACCTCATTTGTCATATTCTTTGCCTCCTCTGTTGATTTGGCAGCCCCAAGGAATTTGGTGACTCCGCTATGAGAGAGTGTCTTACATTCAAAAAACTCAGCCGTATTGCCGGCTGTAGTGGTCGTTTGAACAAATGTGGAAATGGAATCTTTCCGTCGGGTAACTAAAAACATAGGCGGAAGGTTTTTATTAGTTGCATAGGTAATAGGAGATGCTTCAGCCCAGACCTTCTGATCATTCCCAAATACTTTTTTATAGGTACCGAATCTTTGGATAAAATCTGTCAAATCAAGAGGGCCTTCCAGGTTGACGATAGATTTCAATGAATTTGGGGATAGGCCGACTTTGTTTAAATATTTTGGATTCGTTCCGATAAGCATCACTAAATGCCCGCCGGCAGAATGTCCCATCAGATTGATTTTGGTGTTATCGAGATGATAGTTGTCTGCATTTTCATAAATCCATTTAACCGATAAAGAAATATCATTTGCCATTTCTTCGTACGTTGCTTTTGGAGAAAGACGATGATTGACAGAAACAAATACATAGCCTTTATTTGTAAAAAAGGACGGCTTTTCTGCAACGTTATCTTTATCTCCTCCCGACCATCCCCCGCCATGTACATAAATAATCACAGGCATTTTTGCCGTGCTAGTAACATTCGGCGCATAAAGATCGAATGATTGCATAGCGTTGTCCCCATATTTTAGATGTAAATTTTTGACCGCTTGTCCATTTGCATGCTTATTAAAATAAAATACTGAAGCGATAACAAGGGGAAGTAAAATCAGAAAAAATATGTAGATTCTCGTTTTATTTAGTGTTTTAACTATATCCATTTTTATCTTCCTTCCTCCGTTGAATATAAGTTATTTTACCATTTTTATTCAATTAACATCCCACATAAAATCTTTAAGAAATGTAAAACCGTAGATCCGTGTAAATCAATAAAAGCTGCCCTAAGCAGCCTTTGTTTAATGAATTTATGTGTCTTACATATGTCCTGTATAATAACCGCTATGACCATGATGATAGCCATAACCTGGATAATAACCGCCGTGTCCATGATGATAGCCATAACCTGGATAATAACCGCCATGCCCATGATGATAGCCATAACCTGGATAATAACCGCCATGCCCATGATGGTAGCCATGATCAGGATAATAGCCCCCGTGACCATGGTGATAGCCATGATCAGGATAATAACCCCCGTGACCATGGTGATAGCCATGATCAGGATAAGCACTAATATTTCTTAGGAATTGTTCTTCCATTCTAATCTCCTCCTCAACTGGTTGCAAATTAGTGTATGTGTCCATATGGAAAGAGAAAAAGATTTCTGCCCGGTTTCGAGTAAATGAAAATTGTTAAATTTTAAGCTTCGTTATAAAAAATAATTCATTTTGAAACTTTTCTAACAACTCTTCGAATGGGGAATCAATTAAAAGTGGAAAAAGGGATTCTAATGCATCTGTGTAATTCTGGCCTAATACTTCCCGCAAAATCACATATTTATGAAATAGCATCGCTTTTTCAAAATCAACACCTAACCCATATATGCCTTGAAACAACTCATCTTTGGGAATTTGTTTAACTATCTTTAACACTCTTTCATTTTTTTTAATAAATTTTTCATTTAAATAATGTGTTACATAATCTGTATAAATCATTTGCCCAATATCAGTAGTTTCTTTTTTTGAGTAATTAAAGCCAATTACATGATCTTCCTTTTTTTCACGGATAATAAAGGTTTTATTACCTTGTAAATGGGTAATAAAATTTTTTACGGTCTTATCAAAAATTTTGTCAAATTGAATGATTTGTTGAAGTTTTACTGCAAAATCCTTATGTTCTTCACCTACAACAAATAACCTGTCCACTATTGGTAGTAGTTTTAATACTCCCTCTGAAAGCTGGCTGGAGGCATCGTAAATAACAATATCGTATTCTTTCTTCAACTTTTTAACCTTTTGTTTTTGTTCGGTTAATGATAATTTGGAGAATTCATGGATGATTTCATTGGAAATCTCTTCTTTTTCTAACGTCCCATAGGAAATATAGGCAGCTGATAAGGTTGTATTCATTTTAAGCCAATTGTAAATAGATAAACACAATTCAGTCACGCCTGATTTTGCTTTTGGCGAATAGAAACCAACCAAGTACATTTTATTCACCGGCCTTTTATATCAATAGTATTCGAGAAATATATAAATGTAAGAGACAAACCCCCACTCTCACCACTTATTCTAAAAAAATATAATCAATCGGGTAGAAATAATTGTCTAACTTTTTGTAAAATTGAAATAATACTAGATTCTTAAAGCAAAGGGAGGTATAACATTGAATTTTGATGTGATTGTAGTTGGTGCCGGACTTGCAGGCTTAGTGGCTACAGCAGAACTTGCAGATGCAGGAAAGAAGGTGCTGCTTCTCGATCAAGAACCTGAATCCAATATCGGCGGACAGGCATGGTGGTCTTTTGGCGGGTTGTTTCTTGTCGATTCTCCAGAGCAGAGGCGGATAGGTATTAAGGATTCTAAGGAACTTGCCTGGCAGGACTGGTTAGGAGCCGCCGGGTTCGATCGCGAAGATGACGAAGATTATTGGGGCAAAAAATGGGCCGAGGCTTATGTCGATTTCGCTGCCGGAGAAAAACGCGAGTGGCTGTATGCGATGGGAGTCCGCTTTTTCCCAGTAGTTGGCTGGGCAGAACGTGGCGGCTATCTGGCTGAAGGCCATGGAAACTCTGTTCCAAGATTTCATATCGTATGGGGAACCGGACCGGGGATTGTTAAACCATTTGAAGAAAGAGTCCGTAAAGAAATAAAAAATGATCTTGTAGACTATCGTCCCCGTCACCGTGTTAATGAATTAATAACAGATAATGGTACCGTTTTCGGAGTACGCGGGAATATTCTTGTTCCAAGCTCTGCCCTACGGGGTGAAGCAAGCTCACGTGAAGTTGCCGGTGATTTTGAGTTCCATTCCAAAGCTGTAATGGTAACAAGCGGCGGGATCGGCGGAAACCACGAATTGATTCGTAAAAATTGGCCTGTTCGGCTTGGCAAACCACCCAAAAATATGGTTTCCGGTGTGCCGGAGCACGTGGATGGACGTATGCTGGCCATAACAGAGAAAGCTGGCGGCCGAATTGTAAATCGAGATCGGATGTGGCACTATACGGAAGGCATTAAAAACTGGGACCCGGTCTGGCCAAATCACGGCATCCGAATTCTCCCCGGTCCTTCCTCCCTTTGGTTAGATGCAAAAGGCAGGCGTTTTCCTGCACCTAATTTTCCCGGTTTCGATACATTAGGTACTTTAGAAGCCATTCAAGCAACCGGCTATGATTATTCCTGGTTCATTTTGACACAGAAAATCATTGAAAAAGAATTTGCCCTTTCAGGTTCTGAGCAAAATCCTGATTTAACAGGCAAAAGCATAAAAAAAGTTTTATCCAGAGTCCTCCCCGGCCCTACTGCACCAGTAAAAGCGTTTATGGATAAAGGTGAGGATTTTATTATCGCGAATACACTCCCTGAACTGATTGCAGGAATGAACAAACTTACCGGTGACAACTTGCTTAACCTTTCCGACATTGAGCGGCAAATTCGTGCAAGGGACCGGGAAATGGATAACCAATTTACGAAAGACCTGCAAATCACGGCATTGCGTGGAGCCCGAAAGTATCTGGGAGACAAACTGATCAGAGTCGCCCCGCCTCATAAAATTCTCGATCCAAAAAACGGCCCATTAATTGCGGTTCGTTTAAATATTGTCAGCCGAAAGACACTTGGCGGCTTGCAAACGGATTTATCCGGCCGGGTTCTCAGTTCATCCGGAGGTCCTGTACCGGGTCTCTATGCCGCGGGTGAGGTTTCAGGGTTTGGCGGAGGCGGTGTCCATGGCTATCGCTCACTGGAAGGAACCTTTGTCGGTGGGTGCCTCTTCACAGGAAGGCAGGCAGGTCGGGCACTTGCAAGAGAATTGGACTAAATTATTCCTTCGTGTTTTCTTAAGGCTCTTCTTAAAGATAATCGCTTTTTGAAATAGAAAACTGCTATCTGCAAATAAAAGTGACTTTTTCGCAAATGAAATCGGCAAATTCGCCAGTAAAAGCAGACAATACGTCAATTAATCCATCCTCTCGACCTGAAAATAATTTAGTTTTGTAAAAACAACACTTACGAAAAAAGCCTTTCTTAAAAGACGGTCCAGTTCCGTCTTTTTTCTTCTAAAAATTGTCCTTGATACACTGGAATCTGAGTGATAGGTCCTTGATTTACACCAATGAGTTTTTCATTTTCCAGTCTTCAGGTCTTTCAATTCAATTCGGTATAAATCATGTCGGCGATCATGCAATTGGCGTACTGAACCCGAGTTTCGTGAACGTCTTAACTTCTCAAGGTCAACATCACCAACAACAACTGTGTCTACATTTGCATCACATTCCCCAACAATCCCATCTCTTGCAAACTCAAAATCTGAAGGGCAGAAAATCCCGGATTGTGCGTATTGTATATCCATATTTTCTACATGTGTCAAGTTGCCTACAGTTCCTGCGATGCAGGTATATACTTGGTTTTCAATCGCTCGAGCTTGTGCACAATAACGAACTCTTAAATATCCTTGGCGATCATCTGTGCAAAACGGGACAAAAATAATGTTAGCTCCCTTATCGACGGCGATTCGGGCAAGTTCCGGAAATTCGATATCATAACAGATTTGTATAGCGATTTTTCCACAATCTGTGTCAAACACATTAATTTCATTCCCCTCAGAAATCCCCCACCACTTTCGTTCGTTTGGAGTTGCATGAATCTTGGACTGTTTTTCAATCGTTCCGTCACGACGAAATAGATAAGCGACATTGAATATATCCCCATCGACTTCCTCGAAATGTGATCCCCCGACAATATTGACATTATATCGTACAGCCAGTTCTGTAAACAGTTCTATATACTGATCTGTAAAAGTTGCAAGTAGACGAATCGCCTTGTCCGGGCGTTTTTCTTCCAGAAACGACATTAATTGGGTTGTAAATAACTCCGGAAACACGGCAAAATCTGAACCGAAATCAGCGGCAACGTCAACATAATACTCAACTTGGCGGGTAAACTCTGTAAAGCAATCTATTTTTTTCATCATATATTGGATGGAGCAAATTCTCACAGGGAAAGATGCACGGTATACACGACGGGACTTCGGACGATAATCTATGTTGTTCCATTCCATCAGTGTCGCGAAAGAGTCAGATGCTTTATCATCCGGGAGGTACCTTGTGTTAATCCGTTTAATGGTAAACCCCTGAAGGAGTTGGAAAGACAACACCGGGTCATAAATACTGTGTTTCTCTACTGCTGCAACATATTCACGAGCTGTCATTTCCTCTTTGTATTTGTGATAATTCGGGATCCTTCCGCCGATGATAATGCTTTGAAGATTTAACTCACGGGCCAGTTCCTTTCGTGCCTCGTAAAGACGGTGCCCTAGTTTCATCCGACGGTATTCCGGGTCCACCATCACTTCAATCCCGTACAGATTAAAGCCATCAGGATCGTGATTGGTGATATAACCGTTGTCAGTAATTGTATTCCAAGTGTGCTGATCTTCATATTCATCAAAATTCACCATTAGACTCGAGCAGGAACCCACAATTTTGTCCTCATATTCCACACAGAACTGGCCATCAGCAAAAATTCGAATGTGACTCACCAATTGTTCCCGCTTCCAAGGATCCATGTTAGGAAAGCATTTTCTCCCTAAAGCAATTATTTCATCAATGTCTTCCATCCTTGTGTTACGCACAACAATTTTCTTCTCGTATTTTGACATATCTGTCTCTGACATATCATCACTTCCTTGGACATTTACTGTTTATCATCCCCTTGAAAAGACATTTTATAAAGCTAAAACATACTGAGAGCTAAATTGCAAAGCAATCCGTGGTGTAAATTAGGTACATCCTTTCTGTTCTGATTTATTAAATAACACCCTTAGGAATCAAGTTTTTATCTTTCAGAAGTTTGATAATTACCTGTCTCCGTTCGAAAAAACAAATTCGCCGCCGGCATATTGAGCGATTGATAATAAATGAAATGGTCAATAAAGACAAAGCCATTAGCAGTAACCTTAAGATTAAATACTCTTTTATATATCCTAAAATAATTTCTGTATAGGATAATAAATTCATAAATTTCACTTCCTTCAATATATGAAAAATATACTTTTAAGTTTTCCCAAAAATAGAAAAGACACAACCCGAGTGGGTTATGCCTTCCTGTTGATTGATTATAATTTTCGATATTTTTTTAGTGCAAAGATATTAAGGATAATAAAAATGGCTGCAAAAATTACTAAAGCAAAAATATCTCCGCTAATTTCACTTAAACTAAAACCTTTATACATGACTCCCCTTAATGCGTCACCGGCATAATACATTGGCATGATTTTTGCAAAAGCCTGCAGCCAATTTGCCATCCCTTCTAGTGGGAAAATCCCCGCAAAAAATACCTGTGGAATAACGGCTATTGGGATAAATTGCATCATTTGAAATTCTGAAGCCGCAAATGTCGATAACAGAATTCCCAATGATAGAGCGACCAAAGCCAGGAGCAAATTAATTAATATCACATTCCAAATGGAACCCATTAGGACCAAGTCTAATACATTTATTGAATAGATCACGACGATAATCGTTTGAATAACGGCAAATATCCCGTACCCTACCAAATAAGCCGTTACAATTTCTGCCCTTCGAATTGGAGTAGACAATAACCGTTCTAACGTTCCTGTTGTCCGCTCTCGTAATAAACCGATACCGGAGATAATAAATACAAAAAAGAATACAAAATATCCTACTAAAATGGGGCTTAATACATCAAAAAAGACAGTATCTTTATTCCCATAAACATAGTTTGTTTCAAGTCTATTTTTCGTTAAATCTACAGGGGAAGCAATCTTTTTCATTAGGTTGGCTTGAACCTGTGATCCAATCGCTTGGTTTACCTTAATTTGCAGTTCTTTAGCTTTAGATGGATCATCATTTTGGAGAGTTAATTTTATTTTTCCATTTTCTACTTGCAGCAAGCCATCGAGGTCGTCATTGACGACCGTTTTATCCGTTACTTTATCATAATGGATAACTTTTAGTTTGGAATCCTTTAATACTTTTACAATATTATTATCAATATTTACTACACCTAATTTCGGCTTTACTGTGTTTCCGTTAAATAAAAAATACATAAGTGTTAAAATTAACAGCGGTGCAACAAGAAGCAATGCTAATGTTCTTTTATCACGGAGCATTTGCTGACAAATTCTTTTAATTAAGGCAAAGGTTCTCATGATTGCTTCACCCCCGCTTTTAAAAACACCTCATCAAAATTATCTGTATGAAATAATGCCTTTAATTCTTTTGGTGACCCGCTGGTTAAAATGCGGCCATCCCTAACCATAGCAACAAAATCGCATCGTTCCGCTTCATCCATAACATGAGTGGTCACAATAATTGTCTTTTCCTCTTCATTTTTCAACCGTAATAATTCATTCCAAATTGACAGCTTTAATTCAGGATCAATTCCTACGGTCGGTTCATCCAGGATTAATATTTTGGGATTTTGAATTAACGCAATCGCAAGAGATAGCCGCCGTTTCATTCCTCCCGAATAAGCGGATACTCGTTTCTTTAAATCAGGAGTCAAGTTCACCAAGTTTGCGGCATATGCTATACGCCTTATCTGTTCTTCCTTTTTTAGTTTGTAAAGAGACGCAAAAAATTTAAGATTCTCTTCGCCTGTCAGCTCGACATATAAGGCATCAGATTGAGCCATATAACCGATATCCTGAAGTAAAGCTAGATTTGGCATTTTTTCATTTAATACATGAATGGTTCCGGTATCAGCTTTATCCATGCCGACTATTATTTTTACCAGAGTGGTCTTTCCAGCTCCTGACGGCCCAATTAAACCGAATAATTGGCCTTTTGGAATCGTTACGTTTACGTCATTTAAAACTGTCTTTTTTCCAAAGCTTTTAGTGACTTGCTCGACTTTAATGGTAGGATTCATCTAAAAAACCTCCTATACGTGTACATTTTAATAAAATGAACACTGTGTTGACCGTTGCTATAGATTTAGATTACAATGCTACTGAATATATTACAATCAACAATAATATGAAAAGTGTTCATTATAGAATGTAGGCTTTTTATTATTGGACGAGGAGACACTAAAATGACTGAAAACGTTCATGATCAAATGGTCCTCAGGACGCGTAAACGAATAAATGAGGCTCTAATTGAATTGATTGAAGAAAAAGGTTTTGAGGGGATTACCATAAGAGATTTAACGGCAAAAGCTGGGATAAACCGGGGAACATTTTATCTTCATTATCGGGATAAATATGACTTAATGGAAAAGCTTCAAAGTGATATTCTTCAAGGATTCCTGGAAATTATTCTTCAACTAAATCCGATTGAGGCAATTAAATATTTCTCACAAAATGCTCCTTACCCAATAATGGTTCAAATTTTTGACTATCTAAAGGGGTACGGAAGAATCCTTAAGGTATTATTAAGTTCAAAAGGAGATCCCGCTTTTCCAAAAAAAATGAAAGATTTAATAAGAAACAATATTTATGAGAAACTGGTTAAGAATAAAGAAAGTACTCTTAAGAATGTTTCAATAGCACAAGAATATTTGCCTGCAATTGGAACTTCTGCAAATTTTGGTGTAATTGAACAGTGGTTAGAAAATGGTATGATCCATTCTCCTGAAGAAATGGCAATGATTTATTTTAAGATTATTAATTTCATTAGATCTATAGAAATAATGAAATAAACTCATGGAGGTAGATTCCAAATTAAGCATATAATCATTCTTTTTTCTCTATCTCTCTTAGTTATAAGAGGGATTTTGTTTCATCTTTTTTAATGTAGTAATTTAAGGATAATGAAAATAATCTGAACGAGTCTATAAAAAACTTTTCAATATTATACACATTAAGAATTTTAGTCATTAACAGTTATACGAGATACCAACTAATTAGGACTATAAAAAAGAAAGCCGCATATGTGAAAACGACTCCCTTCATCGACCCTTTACAGGTAGTATTAAAAATAAAATTTTTATTCTTTCACACCGTCCTTAAAGAATTTATCCCAGCGTTTATCCCCTAGATGTTCGAAATCCTCTGTTGTTTTTTCTAACACATCCAATAATAGTTTTTTGGTTTCTGTAATGGTATCATAGTAAATTTTTTCTTCATGCCCATTTATTTTTATTCCTGCTAATGCATTAGATGCTGCTAATCTACGGTGCTCATTTGTTTTTTGATCCAACGCATCAAATACGTGTTTAACAAATTTTACAATATCTTGGTGTTCTTTTTTTACTCGTTTTTGAATATCAGCCAATCGTTTCTCCATTTTCATCCCCCCCCCATAATGATGATCATGAAAAAAAGAAAGTTTGGTATAAAAATAATTTCCCTTTGTTTCTTTACTGATAATATATTAATGATCTCTTGGAAAAGTCCCAAAGAAAAAAGATTTTTTTGCCAGTTTTTTTATAAATCAATAGGACTCACCAAAGGTGTTTCCTTCATATCAATTAGAGTTTGTTAGACATATACAAGCAAAAGCCATAGGTATAAGCAGAGTAGGGTAAAAATTAGTGTTAATGGAATGACGATGAAGGTGACTTTGATATATTCCATCCAAGTGATTTTGATGTGGTTTTTCTTAAGGATATGCATCCATATCAATGTTGCCAATGTTCCAATTGGTAGTATTATCGAACCGAAATCACTACCAAAAATATTTGAAAGGTATACGGTAAAAAATAATTGATAAAAATAATAGTTTTTTACCTATATTTATTCTTTTAGACAAGTATCCCCTATGGATTAAATAGATTAAGTACCCTATAGAACGAGGCAGATTACCTATTATAGAGCTTTGGCATTAAAATAATCAATTAATAATAATTATTAGTGGATAGGATATTGAAAACTAAAAAACCGATACTTTTAAAGTACCGGTTTTAAGAATTTTTTTTATGAGAGTAGTGAAAGCTTTTATCCTTGTGCTTGTCTATATCCCGTTAAATCTATGACCATATAAATCCTTTTGAATCTTGTTTTATATTTAAGCAAATACAACCTTTACAGCCTTTCGAACCGTGGCTGCCTTTACTGCCGTGTGAACCGTGGCTAATACTTGTGTGATGCGTTCCATGACTTCCTCGGCTTCCTTGAGATCCGTGACTTCCATGGCTGCCTTTACTGCCGTGTGAACCGTGGCTGATACTAGTGTGATGCGTTCCACGACTTCCTCGGCTTCCTTGAGATCCGTGACTTCCATGGCTGCCCTTACTACCGGTAGATCCGTGAGAGCCCGAGCTCCCTTTACTACCTTTTGAACCCTTGCTACCTTGAGTACCCTTACTGCCATGTGAGCCGCGGCTTCCTTTACTGATTTTCGGTCCCCGTTTCCCTTTACTACCTTTTGAACCCTTGCTACCTTGAGTTCCTTTACTGCCTTGTGAGCCGCGGCTTCCCTTACTGATTTTTGGTCCTCGTTTCCCTTTACGACCTTTTTTATGCATGGCTACAACTTCTACAGGATTATTGGTTAAAAACTCATCTACTCCATTTTGCTTTGCTTTAGAAAGCAAATCGTGAGGGTCAATTTTTACTAACATCATCACACCACTTTCAAATATATTTTTTCTTTCTAATTTATGGAAAAATGGTTGTTCTTGACCTAGACAAATATTTATTTTAAGAAATATAGCCACAATACCCAAAAATAAAGGCTCTTTACTAAAAGATTGTGGCTTTTTCGTAAATAAAAGCTGCTTCATATTCACAAGTAAAGGTAGCCTATCGACTTGAATACGATTTAGTTTTATAAAAACAACAATGTTAACGAAAACAGCCAAAATGAACTAGGAGTATACATATTTTAAGTGATTTCCTAAAATAATCATGAATAGTAATGATGAAGTAAGATTTTGAATCCAATAGAAAAACCGATACAAACCTTGTATCGGATAAATGTTACTGCCTTTGTTTACGAGATTTTACTGTCTTCGATTTCCTTTGGACCCTTTGTTGCCTTTAGACCCGCCGCTGCCTTTAGACCCTTTGCTGCCTTTAGACCCGCCGCTGCCTTTAGACCCTTTACTGCCTTTAGATCCGCCGCTGCCTTTAGACCCTTTACTACCTTTAGATCCGCCGCTGCCTTTAGACCCTTTGCTGCCTTTAGATCCGCCACTGCCTTTAGACCCTTTGCTGCCTTTAGATCCGCCGCTGCCTTTAGACCCTTTGCTGCCTTTAGATCCGCCGCTGCCTTTAGACCCTTTGCTGCCTTTAGACCCTTTACGTTTTCCCTTTGAAAGAGGTCCTTTTTTACCACGTGATTTAGGGCCCATCCTTAGAACTTCATCTTCTACCTCTACTGGATTATTATCTAGAAATCCAATAATTCCATTTTCTTTAGCCTGCGAAAGCAATTGATCAATGTCAATTTTTAATACCATTTTCCCACCACTTTCCAAAAGTATTTTACCGTTCTAGTTTATGGAGAATTGATGGTGCTTGACATTGAAATTTATATATTTTTAATAAATAATGCTAAATTTATAGATATTGCACATTTATTCAGAAAAAAGCATATTATTCTAGAAAAAAATGATATTTAGGGGTATTAACATTGCAAAAATATGAAATATTCATTAATCCAAAATGGATAAAGAAATTGGAAAATGATATTTGGATGGATGACCATGTACCTGCAGTGCTTAAGATAGGTGACAACCAATATTCAATTAAACTTGCCTATCGGGGAAATGTGATTAGAAAGAAGAAAAAAAAATCCTATCATATTATTTTTCAAAAACCCTTCACTGTCAATGGCGCACATGAAATTCATTTAAATGCCGAATATAATGATATATCGCTTAGTCGAAACAAACTTTCGCTTGATTTCTTTGATCGAATTGGCGTCATATCACCACAATCCCAACATGTTCTTTTAAATATCAACGGATTTTGTAAAGGAATTTACCTAGAGCTTGAATCATTCGACCAATATCTTTTGCAAAAAAGAAAATTACCGGATGGTCCTATTATCTACGCCACCAATTATTATGCCAATTTCTCTTTACTAAATCCCGAAAATGAATTAAAAACCAGTTTAATTGAAGGTTATACGTTAAAATATGGCGATAAAAGCTCTTTAACAGAATTGGAATATATGATCGCAATGATCAATTCACTTAACAATGAGGAATTTGAAAAAGAAATACCGAAAGTTCTTGACGTGGAACAGTATTTCACCTGGCTTTCTGGGGTTATCTGTACACAAAATTTCGACGGTTTTATCCATAATTATGCACTTTACCGTAATGGTAAAACAAATTTGTATGAAATCACCCCTTGGGATTATGATGGGACTTGGGGAAGAGATCTTCATGGGCAAAAGCTGGAACATGATTATATCCCAATAACTGGATATAACACCTTAACTGGTAGATTACTTTACTTTTCAAAATTCAAAAAGATGTATGTAGAAACACTTTTAGAAATTTTGGAAAAACAATTTACCATTGAAACCCAAGAACCAATTATAGAAAAGCTCTTCCAAAAATTAACTCCCTACATTAGTCTAGATCCTTATATAAATATAGATAATGAAAAATTGAAAAAGGAAAAAATTTATATGTTAGATTTCATTAACAAGCGAAATTCGTATCTTAAACAAAATTTTGGAACATTAATTTAGGTATATGGTCCATAACCATATATTTTTTTTGCCTATTTTTCTCTCTAAATAGTAAAAAAAGGCTCTTATAATAGTACAACATCACGCTATGATACATATAGATGCAGTGTATAAGTTTATAAAATTTAAAGGAGGCATTTTGGGATTATGAATAAAGAAGTGATGGAATTATATTTGGGCAAAACCATCAGGGTTGATCGGGGAGGCCCGGAATCAAGGCAAGGAAAATTAATGGATGTTGCTGAGGATTATTTTGTCCTTTTAACTGAAAATGATGGGGTGGTTTATTATAAAACAGAACATATCAAAAGTGTTACGGAAAGTACCAAGGACCAATTGAAGTTTGAAATAGCTATTCCAGAAGATTTCAAGTATAAATGGGAAGAAAATTTCCATAAGCTTTTAGAAGGGATAAAATATCAATGGGTGAAAATTAATCGCGGAGGTCCAGAATCTCTAGAAGGTGTCCTTAATGACGTAAATAAAGAAGTTGCATCTTTAATTGTTAATGCAGAAGTTGTCCGTTTTTCCATGAAACACATCAGAAATATTAGCTATGGTTTAAAAATCGAGAAACAAAAAAAAGAAAAAAATGATGAAAACGACAATAGCGAAAATAAAAACGATTAACACTACGTCGCTTCTCTAATCGAGGAGCGACATACTTTCCTAAAGGAGGATTACTAAATGGTCTTAGCTAAATTTTCAGCTGCATTGGAATTATTAAAAGGTTTTAACGTAAATCTTTATGTGGGTGAAGAGGTAATAAAAGGAAAATTGATTGGTGTTGAATCCGATCATGTGGTAATAGAAAATGAAAATAATTATATTTTTTATTACAGCATTGATAAGATACAAGCTGTCACCAAAAATACGAAACAGTTCCAAGGTGAGGAAATAGCCACGACTTTTCAAAAGACCCAGAGCTTAACAGAACTATTAGAATCTTTTAAAAATTGCTGGATTAGCATTCTGACTTTAAATAAACAAAGGTTCAGCGGTGTCTTAAGTGACATTGATCCAGATTTTGTTACCTTAATAAATGGTGAAGAGCGGATTTTAATAAAATTAACGCATATCTCCAATATCTTAAAAGGATTTATTAAGGAGGAAGAAAAAAAACCTGAACCCAAAAAAGAAAATGGACAGGACAATAACCAAGGAAAAAATAGTGAAAATGGTAATAAAGAAAATTCAGAGAACACTATGAAAAATCAGTCTGAGAATAAATCAAAATCATCGACAAATGAGGACAGTAAAAGTTCTGAAACGAAATCAACCTCTTCGGAAAAAAAGGAAACTACAGTATCTGCTCAACAGGAAGAAGTATATTCTGAAGCTATAAAAGATGAACCAATTCAAACAAACGTTTGGTCACATTCAATAAAAATGGAAGCTGAAAAGACGAATGAAGAATCTTCCGAACAAACAAAGAGTGTAGTGGTACCTACTACTGAGGTAACTGCTCCAAAGGTTCAACCATCCACGAAAAAGCAAACAAGTGTAAATTACCAAAATAATACGAAAACAGAAGAGCCAAAGGAATTGAAAGAAAAGCAAATGACTTCTTCAAAAGAAATCAAACAGGAAAAAGAAGAAGTTAAAAAAGAAACAATGGAACCGAAATTAAATAAAGAAGTAAAAGTTGAAACCAAGAAAGAAAATTTCTCGGAAGTAACGAAAAAAGAAGTGAAATCAGAAACCAAAAAAGAAACGAATGTAACTATAGAGAAAGAAGTTAAAGTTTTTAAACCGCTAGAGCCACTAACTTTTGCCAATTCAGTAAGAGACAACTCACAAAATCAATCACTCAGAAAACCAACAAATACGAGGCAGGAGACGGATCAGAAAAATAAGCAAGAAACGAATCAAATTGAGCAAGAAGTAAAGCAATTCCGATTTGCTGGTGAACCAGTTGCGCGTGATCGTGATAATGAGAGAGCTTTCCCGTTTGCAGGTTGGCCAAATAATAGGAGAAAAAGTCAAACAAGATTTAAAAGCTTCGATAATTTTTTCTAAGTAATTATGGTATTTTATTTTTCCAAAACCATTACAAAAAGTGCTGGGCCTGCTGATTTATGAATTTTATAACAGATTAACCAGTCAGCCCTTTTCTTTTTGTAACGTGGACTAAAATGGAAAGGATGTGAGTAAATGGATTTGAAAAAGCATCTTGGCCAGTATATTAAACTGGAGATTTCCGGAAAGAAAAACCTAATTGGAATCCTAATTGATATTGGCAGTGATATTTGGGTTCTTTTCGATGGTAATGACTATCTTTACATTCCAATTATTCATATACAAAATTGGGTTTTCTTAAAGCAAGATGAAATTGATGAAATCTTTATTACAAATGAACCAACGCCCATTTATAATCATAATGAAGAAATTTCCCTTAGGAAAACCCTTATTGCCGCAAAGGGGATTTTCACAGAAATTTTTGTAACCAGCACACAATCCTTGCATGGTTACATTATTAGCATTATGAATAATTACTTTGTTTTTTATTCCCCAATTTATAAGACGATGTTTATTTCCCTAAACCACCTAAAATGGTTAATTCCCTACACAAACAATCAAAAGCCGTACGGATTAAGCAACTCCAATTTACCTGTTAACCCCTCTAATATTACATTTGCAAGGTCATTTGAGGTTCAAATAGAAAAATTAATTGGTAAATTAATTGTTTTTAATATCGGTGAAAATGAAAAAATGTTCGGAAAAATACAAGTAATTAAGAATAATTTTGTTGAAATAATCAGAGCAAAAGAAGAACCTGTGTTTATAAATTTTCACCATATCAAAACTGTTCACATGACATAATATCTTTCATTTTTTTGCCTCCAAAGTAAACAAGCTTTTACAACCAATAGAGTGTCTAACGGCGCTCTTTTTTTTGAAATAAGAAAATAGGTTTTAACGAAGCTAGTGCTCCTCTACCCCATTTTAAAAAAAAACGGACATTTGCTGCTCGCTCTCCATCTCTTAAAAGCTATGAATCATTTTCAATGTACATAGTTTTGGACTTCTTTTAAGATAAACTTTTGTCTCCTTAAAACAAAAGTAAATTAAATAAAAAAATAGATATTCATATCATAGTCCATAAGGAATAATGAAAATAGGTAGGAAAGGAATAGCGTGGTCAAATGACGTAGAAATATCTAGAGCATTTTGAGTATGTTGATTTAATTTTTCATAGATCATCGAGACATACCGTGAAATAGTAGTTTCCCTTCATCCCCTTCTACCAACTGGCTACCACTGATTCTAAATTCCATTCGGTTACTGTTTTCAAATTGGAACGTTCAGGATATGGGTAATTTTAACATAGATGGAATCAAGTGGATGGACTTTCCGGTAATTTATGCTATGCTAAATTAATATGGAATAGTAAGTTGGTGAATACATGGAACGAATTATTTTATTTGATGGTATTTGTAATTTTTGCAATCAAAGCGTGCAGTTTATATTAAAAAGAGATCCAAATGGGCGATTTAAATTTGCTTCTCTTCAAGGTGAAGCTGCGAAAATACTATTCAAAAAGTATGACTATGATAAAGAGATCAATAGCATTATTTTAATTGAAAATGAAAGGATTTTCATTAAATCTGAAGCAGCTTTACGGGTATGCATAAACCTAAAAGGTCCTGTGAAGTTGTTATCAATTTTCCGCATCATCCCTCGATTTATCAGGGACTTCTTTTACGATATAGTTGCTGAAAACCGATACAAATGGTTTGGTAAAAAAGAGAGCTGTATGCTCCCTCCTCCGGAATGGAAGAAAAGATTCTTAGATTAAAAGGAGAGGTGTGGAATCAAGTATGTAAAATGGGATGGTAAGCATCCTGAGGAATCATGGTTTTAACTTTCAATATAGTAATTTAGAAGCTGCATTAAGAGATTTAGTCCTTTGAGGTTTCGGTACACACATATTTTACAATTCCGGACAGAGAGCACAATAGCTCTCTGTCCTTTCCATGTGGACAAAACCATGCAACTGTCCACGAACGGTGCCTGTCACCTATAGGAAGCCTTGTGAAATTCTCCAATATATTTAAACAATACCTCTCCCTCTATTGGCAATAAAGAATCTATGTGAAGTTTTAAGTACATTGCTTGATAGGACTCTGGCACCCATTTGTAATGATGAATATATTCTGTTAATGAAAATCCGCATTTTTCCCAAAATTGAATTCTTGCTGCATTTTGCGGATGTTTGTCTGATTCTACTTCAATGACCATGCTGTCGAAGTTCCCTTCCGTAGCTGCCCAGTCCTTTAATAAGTCCATAATTTTCAGTCCGAGACCCTTATTCCGCCAATCCTTGTGAACAGTCAGATAATCAATTAAAAGGGCACTGGTGCCTTTGAGCTTACCTGTCAAAGCCATTCCTAGTACATCTTCACCGATTATCGCTAAATGAAGATAGCAAATTCGCTTCATTAACATATTCTGGATGATTTTCTCCGGCTTTGCTCCCTTTCCCCCAAAAGCTTGTTGGTAAACAGGGCTTGCCATTTCCCAAATTTCTTTGTCCCATTGATCAATGGTTATTAACTTCATGTACATTTCCTCCATATCGGCCTATTTCCTTTATTATTTCTACCACAGAAATTCACACTTTTACAATGATTGCTATTCCGGTCGCATAAAACCTTTTTGGATAGGAAAATTAACCATTTAACATAGAAAAATGAACAAAGGAGCAAAAAAATAACCTTTGATCAATAGAATCAAAGGTTCAAAGAAAGCTTAGTGGTCTATGCTAAGCTTTCACTTTAGGAGGTCTAAACTCAGAAGAATTTAAACAAGTTAATAATATCATTTTCTAAATTTTCTTTCAATAGTTTAAAGTGTTAAAGTACAATTTAAATCTATAGTACTAAAAAATAATGGGTATTGAAGACTATTTTACCCATAAAATGTTTTCCTTGCAACCAGCATTTTTATTGCCTCATCCTATATTGTACTCTATGGATAAAATCCGTTAAAATGGATCTAGATAAAATGTATAGTTGGATTCATACTGAAATCTAAAGTTTTTAGATTATTGGAATTGATGAGGTGATTTTTATGTGCGGGCGATTCACTTTAACTGCTACTATCGAACAAATTATGGACCGATTTGATATACAATCCTTCCTGGATGAAGAGAATTATGCTCCAAGTTTTAATATTGCTCCCTCACATTCTGTGTTAGCAGTGATAAATGACGGTCGATCTAATCGAATGGGTTTTTTAAAATGGGGATTCATTCCAACATGGGCAAAAGACATGTCGATTGGCTATAAAATGATTAATGCACGGGCCGAGACCTTATCCGAAAAACCAAGCTTTCGAAATGCCTTCCAAAGGAAACGCTGCATCATTGTCGCAGATAGTTTTTTTGAATGGAAACGACATGAAGATAAATCGAAAACGCCGATGAGGATTAAACTTAAAACAGATGACCTCTTTGCTATGGCAGGAATATGGGGAAATTGGAAATCTCCTGAAGGAAATTCAGTGTTTTCTTGCTCCGTCATAACAACTAAGCCAAATAAATTAATGCAGGACATACATGATCGAATGCCAGTTATTTTAAAGCCGGAAGATGAGAAAAAATGGTTAGATCCTTCCATTTCTGATACAAATTTTCTAAACCGGTTTTTGATGCCGTTCGATGAAAATCAAATGGAAGCATACGAAGTTTCCCCCGAAGTCAACTCACCGAAGAACAATACAATCGAAATCATCCGGAAGATTTGCTAATGCATTTTTCCTGACGGGGACTGCTCCTGTCTTGCTAAAAAATTATGCCCCCAAATATGTAAATATTTTTTCTACTCGGGACAAGTTCACTATACGCACGTACAAGCCATTTCATATGTTGTATTAATCCCGTGAATTTTCCTTCTTTAGAAAGTGGTTGCCGCCACTTTCTTTTTCTTTGTTTAATCAATACAAAAAACTCCGCGATTAATGTAATCCCAGAGTTCAATTTTTATATAATATCATCGAGCTTATTTTACTCTAAAACACTTTTTATAGTATGAAAATCGATATTGTGAAAGTCTTCCTGTCTTATTAAATAACAAGCAGGAACCTTTCTAAGCCCTTACATGCCCGGGAATCCACCCATACCTGTCATACCTGTTTGGCCCGGGAATCCACCCATGCCTGTCATACCTGTTTGGCCCGGGAATCCACCCATGCCTGTCATCCCTGTTTGGCCCGGAAATCCACCCATGCCTGTCATACCTGTTTGCCCCGGGAATCCACCCATGCCAGCCATACCGCCTTGGCCTGGGAATCCGCCCATACCTGTCATGCCGCCATGGCCCGGGAATCCGCCCATACCATCAAATCCATGCCCAGGGAATGCGCCCATTCCAGTCATACCGCCTGGGCCTGGAAAACCGCCCATACCCATCATGCCGCCTGGACCCGGGAATCCACCCATGCCCATCATTCCACCTGGACCTGGGAAACCACCCATGCCCATCATTCCACCTTGGCCTGGGAAACCACCCATGCCCATCATTCCACCTGGGCCTGGGAAACCTCCCATACCTCCAAATCCTCCATGAAACATATCTCTGATCTCTCCTTCGTATAGGTTTCAGTCTAGACTATGTTTAGGAAGTAAAATGGCATGGGCAACTGCCTAAAATTAAAGATAAAAAAGTAGTAACCTATAAAAAACGTACCAATGGTTTTTTTGCCCAAATGGTTCAAATAATCATTAAAATCTAATATCTATGACTTTAAAAATTATCTTAAGAATATGTTAAGGTTCATCTTGTAGTATAGAGTCATGAACGACCCCCTTTTAAATAAAATCTTTTTGATCCGAAAAAATCCGGGTCTCTTTTTTTTTGCATAAAAACAGCGTATGATTTCAAAAATGAAACCATACGCTCGTTTGTTTACCCTTTAAAAATCAAAATTACATTAAATGCCTAAAGGTATTTTTTATTCAACCCCGGGAAACCAGCCCGGGCTATTAATGATTGCTTGCCAGAGCGGATCCGGAAGGACAAGTTCCGCTTGCTTATTTTTATCTATTTTAGTGACGATTTCGTCTTCTCTTCCCTGCTCCACTTTTTGCACCCAGTCAGGATCGATGATCAACTCACGAGCTAAAGCAATCAATGGCACCCCAGTTTGAATGGCCTTTAATGAATCATCCGCAGTATAAATCGAACCAACACCTATGACAGGTACTCGATTACCAACGCGTTCCTGAATAATTTCAATCCGTGAACGAGTATCCTCGACACCCCGTCTTGGAGTGGACCAGAAATCCTGTAGAGAAACATGCAGATAGTTAAGGTTTTTTTCAGCTAATGCATCGATTAACACTAATGTGTCTGCCATTGTGATTCCTGGAGTTTCAGGCTCCTCCGGGGAAAAACGATAGCCGACAATGAAAGGTTCTTTTGCATGTGCTTCCACAACCCTTGTCACTTCATCTACCACTGCCATCGGAAATGCCAGCCGTTTTTCAAGGCTGCCGCCCCAACGGTCCTCTCGCCGGTTAGAGTTAGGGGAAAAGAATTGCTGAAGCAAATACCCATTGGCACCATGAATTTCAACCCCGTCATACCCTGCTTCAATTGCCCTGCGAGTAGTTTCACCAAAATCGTGGATGATTGATTCAATTTCCTTCTCAGATAACTCCCTTGGTATCGGTTTTCCCGCTCCTTCTGCTGGAACGGCGCTTGCACTAACCACATCTCCATTCGGCACTAATTCCGGTGGCACTTGGCGACCGCCATGGAAAATTTGCAGAATTGCCTTAGCACCCTGCTCTTTAATTGCTGAAGCTAATTGGCGCAAGCTTGGAATTAATGAATCTGTATCCCCGCCAAATTCACCGTGAAATCCCATACCATTCCTAGTTACATAGGTGCATGCCGTTATGACCATACCAACTCCACCTGCACGGCGTGCATAATACTTTACTTCAGCTTCCGTTACGGTTCCATCCGGATTAGATGAAAAATTGGTCATTGGTGCCATAACAATTCGATTTTTCAATTGAATTCCGTTTGAAAACGAGAATCCCTCAAATAATGGTCCATATTTTATATTCATTTTCAAATCCTCCAAATTATTTTTCAAAAATAGTGTGTCGCTAATCACAAAACAAATCCGCTATTAGTTTGAAAAGTGCTTGGAAATTAAATCAGTTAATTCTTCTTTCGGTTGATAGCCAATTACCTTCTCTACTGCTTCTCCATCTTTAAAAAACATCAATGTCGGAATACTCATCACACCAAAGTCACTTGTCGTTTCCGGATTTTCGTCTGTATTCAGCTTAATAATCTTTACTTTATCTACCATTTCGCTGTCGATTTCTTCCAACAAGGGTGCAATCATTTTACAAGGTCCACACCAAGGTGCCCAAAAATCCACTAATACTAGTCCTTCATTGATATTTGACGCAAAAGTTTGATCGGTTACATGTGTAATAGCCATTTTATTTTCCTCCTAAATTGTTATAAAAATAGTTACAGTTTAATGTTAATAATCTGTTATAAATAAATATACAGTATGTGCAGAGAAAAAATTAAATCAAATTAGGGACATAATTTAATTTTTTCTAAAACAGAACTAATCGTAATTTTTTCTAAATATTTTTCAAAATACAACTCTGCTTCAGTGAAGATTTCATCCATGACCACCTGGGTATTAGATGATACCACACAATTTTGTTCCGGATCTCCTGTACACCAATTTGGTTTTAAAGTTCCATGTGATACGGTGCGGTAAATATCTGCTAAGGTAGTCTCTTGAGGATTACAGTCCAGAATATAGCCACCGCCTATTCCCTCTTTCGTCTTTACCAGGCCATTTTTACGTAAGCAGCTCATGATTTTACGAATTCTTGCCGGATTTGTGCATACATTTACGGCGATTGAATCACTGCTTGCCATGTGATCCGGTAAATAAGCTAAATAGACCAAACTATGAACGGCAATCGTAAAATCACTATTCAGTGTAATCACCTCCTCAAGAAGATTACTGTAATTTTATTGTTTACAGTTTGAAAAGTCAAGAAAAAAGATTAGGGGGAATTTTTCTATAGGAAATATGCTTCCCCCTTTTTATTATCATATGTAAAATAAAAAAATGTTGAAGTGTGCTATCAATAAAATAAAAATTAATTTTATACTAATCTGCAGTTTGAGTATCAATTACCAATCCGTTCGTAATTTCCTGAAGCTTTTCAAACGTTATCGGCAATGCTGACTGGGCAGTACCTGCTGCAGTATAAACTAAATCAAATCTTTTCATTGACTCATCTAAGTAAATCGGAACTTCTTTATTCAAAGCAAATGGACAGACACCGCCTACTTTAAAACCGGTAATATCTTCAACTTCTTCAGGTGTTGCAAGCTTTGGCTTCCCCGCTCCTAGAAGCATTTTAACCTTTTTTTGATTAACCCTGATATCGCCGGCTGTAACAAACAAGCCAAATTGACCCCCTGCTTTAAAAAGTATTGACTTAGCGATTTGCGCACCCTTTACTCCAAGCACATTCGCTGCCTCTTCAACCGTATTTGTCTTTTCTTTGAACTCCAATGGCTCCAAATTTTCATCAAATTTTTTAACATAGTCGCGAACCTTTACAAATGTCATGCGGTACCTCACTATTCAAAAATAATTTTATCCATTCATTCGATATGCTCAATACTATCAGTTTTAATGGAATTTTCAAAACAATATGGTCCGTTCTTTATTTTTCAGATGATAAAAAGTTAGCTGTTTCTAAGATTGTTTTTTAGAATTCTCCCATTTACACTTCATTCAGAATCGTGTTCACGATTTCGGGATACATTTTCTTAATATCCTCGATCGGCATATTTTTTGAACTCGCGAGCTCCTTGAGACAATCCTGGTCATAGCGCAGTCTTGATGCATGTTTTCTTTTAAGAAACAGTTCTGCTTCCTCAAACGAAGGAAAGACCTGAGACAGTTTTTTTCCTATATGGGTAATCACATACTTCCCATCCTGTTGTGGATAAATAAAGGAAATCTCCCCGTTGCCGTTTTGATAGGAGGTCCCATAGCCTGCCCCTTTAATATTCAACTCATTGCGGTCAGGTTCAGGTTTTAATGGTGGGATATCAAAAACATTAATAACATACTTTTTAAATGCTTCATCCGTTAATCCGCAACCCGATGCTTTTGGATGCCCTCCTCCGCCATATTTTTTGGCATAAGCAGAAACATCGATTTCATCATGAATCGTTCGAAATCCCATTTTTTTACTGCCCACATTTAACAGGGCAATCATATCCAAATGCGGATTCATTTGATTTAAAGCATTCCCAAGTTCAGACAAATATTGTTCAGCGTGGACAAGTCCGACACAAAGATCATCAATAAAGGTTTGAACCAACTGTCTGTTTTTTGAATGAATATAACGCTCAATTTTAGTTTCCTCTATATCAAGAAGCCTGTTTTCCATATCCGACAATGAAAATGAATCCTGGTTTGAAGCCAATCTATGTAACATCTCTTCTTCAAATTTCTCCCGGCCTAAGATATAGAATAAATCGTTTAGCCGTTTTGCTGTAACATTATTATTTTCCTGCCACTCCCAAGTATCATATTGACGAACCAAATCAACGAATTCCTCGAGTCCTTTACTCCGCTCCATCATTTTATGTTCAATAATGAAATCATAAAATAAAGAAGTTGCACAGGTCTTTTTTCCAGAATCATATTCCGGCTTAACTAAAGCCCATTTGTGTTCATTAAAATGCAAGGCTGTTACATGATGGTCAAGCATTCTTACGTGTTTTCCATCACGAAAACGCTTGTCTAATTTTTTTTCCACTGACTCATTCACGGCAAGATCCGTTATATATACTTCATCACGATTGTGGTGCAGGTTTTCTATAAATCCCTCAACTCTTTGGTTTAAAATCCGATATGAACAATACTCCACATCTGCGTTTTCTCCAAACGCTAATTTTGCGATGATCCCGCTGCCAAGACCATCTAAATCGATGTCAGTAAAAAGTTTAATCATCTTAAGCCCCCATCCCCATTTTCACATAACTAGTAGTTTGTATATTAGCCGATAAACTTATACTAAAAAATCCCATATTTTCCTTTTTTATTACTCACTCTAAATAAATACCTCGAAAAACCTTTTCAATTATACATTCAATTATAAATTGGCCTATTACCTCAAAAAAAAAAATGCATAACTTCCCATCCTTTAAAAAGAATCCAAGCCTTTACTTATTATGTTCATTACAGATTCTTTAATGAATGGAGTTTGTAATCCAACTTCCTTTGTCAAAGATTCAAATGCATAATGAACAACTGACCTTTAGACCCCATTGTGCGCAGCCCTTTATCCACAAATCCACTTTTCGTATAAACATGCTGCGCAACAGCGTTCCTATGATTTACTGTTAAAATGATTTCGTTTTTCCCTGGAAAATGCTCCTTCACAAATGATGGTAACAATCTTAAGGACTCTTTAGCAATTCCTTTCCCTTGGAAAGAGGCGTCTACGGAAAATGCCCTCAACAGTAAAGCTATTTTATTATCACTGTACGCCTGCACTCCATTCCATCCATGAAGAACGAAAAAGCCGGCAGGCACATCATGATGGAAAATTAAAATAGGATAACGTTCATCCTCTACTTCACATAACGCAATTGCATCCAAAGGATGTGCCGAAAATTTACTTTGCTCTTCAGGTAAAAAGTAATGCTCCAACCAGTGCTTATATATGGGTTGATAAAACGCTAATCTCGTGTCCTGATCCTTTAGCATTTCTGTTTCCTCCCAGACTCTTCTTTTAGCAATTTTAATTATTCCTAAAATTTAATTTAGCAGATTTATTGGATAAAAAGGGAAAGAAAATTTATAAAATTTCACATAAACCTGGCTGCCGCAAAGCGAACGAATATATTTGCACATTTTTCTTGATGAATTCGAATAAACTTTAAGAATACAAGTTTAGATTACTTCTATTGAAAATTTGGGACAAAGAAGGGAGAAAGAAAAATGTTTTTTATCCCGACAATTGTTAACATTGGCGGCATCAAGGTCAACAGTCCCGATCATGGGAGTGCAGTTTCGTTTGGTTTTAATTGTTTAGTTGGTATTCGAGTCTCCGGTAAAAAGAATCAAGGGTATGGCCAGCAAATGGCTGATTGTACCAAAGTAGCTGTTCCCATTTCCATTATTTTAGATGACGAATTCTTAGATAGCCCATCAATAAAAGAAACCATTTTGTAAAAGTATTCGATTTATTAAACTAATAGCCACGAGCTATGTTCATATATCCGTTTGCTATCTAACTAATAGCAATTAACTATGCGCTAAATTGTTGAGGTTTAAAAATACGATTAGGAGTGATTTTTTTGTTAGTTGGAGCTTATGCAATTAACTTTTTGGGATTTAAAATAAATACAATTGATAATGCTTCGAATGTTAATTTTGGCCCCAATCAATATTTAGATCAATTTCTTAGTTATAAAAGGAATCAAGGAGTCGGCGAACAAAACGGCGATATCTCCCCAATATATATTCCTATTTCATGGGTTGTTGACCCAGATGTAACGGATAGCAATTCGGCAAAAAACAGTATTATTTAACAAGTTCGGCAGGAATCATGGCCAATTTTTAAGCTGGGGGGTTATATAATGTTCGCACCGATGATGGTTAATTTTTTGGGGATTAAACTTAATGCAATCGACCATTCTTCATTAATGAATTTTGGCCCAAACCAATGGATTGACCATTTTATTACCTATAAACGGAACCAAGGATTTGGGGAACAAAACGGGGATATCGTACCGGTCATTATTCCTATCTCTTATGTGTTTGATTCTGATTTCCTTGATAGTAGTTCGATCAAAAATAGTATCATATAAAAAGAAAAAGCTGGGGCAAACCAGCTTTTTCTTTTTTGAATGTTAATTTACAAATCGTCCGCACTTCCCTTGGGCATCCCAGTATTCATGGCGAAGGTGGACTTTTTGAATTTTCCCTGATGCTGTTTTTGGGAGCTCCTCGACGAAAGTGACCCAGTGACAGCTTTAAAATGCGCTAATCTTTCCCTGGCCCCAATCACCAAGAAGGTATGCTCATGGGAAATACTTCCTGAAAATCAATAATAAGTACTCTCCGAAAAACCACACTTTTGGCATTCTCTCATTCCGGCAGTTTCCAAAAATAGATGCTTGCAATGGCGTTGGAGGTGATCAATTTTTTGCCGTAAATGACAAACTCTTTCCTGTAATAGTTCCACTTCTTCTTTTAAAATCTTTATCTCTGAGTAATGGCTATTATCGATATATGTTTGATCCATCATTTACAAATTCCTCTGCCTTTTTCTTCATTTCCTCGTCAATGTCAAGATTATCTCCATTTGCCATTCCCCGAATGTCATGAGAAATTCTCATTGAACAAAATTTTGGCCCGCACATTGAACAAAAATGAGCTGTTTTTGCTCCTTCTGCTGGAAGTGTTTCATCATGGTATTCTCTTGCCCGCTCAGGGTCCAAGGAAAGATTAAACTGATCTTCCCATCTGAATTCGAAACGCGCTTTCGATAAGGCATTGTCTCGAATTTGCGCACCCGGATGGCCTTTGGCCAAATCGGCAGCATGAGCGGCAATTTTATAAGCAATGACACCATCGCGGACATCATCCTTATTTGGAAGGCCTAAATGTTCTTTTGGGGTCACGTAACAGAGCATAGCGGTTCCAAACCAGCCAATCATTGCAGCGCCAATGGCTGATGTTATATGATCATATCCTGGGGCAATATCAGTTGTTAAAGGTCCTAGAGTATAAAAAGGTGCTTCTTGACAAATCTCCATTTGCTTATCGACATTCTCTTTAATCATGTGCATCGGTACATGACCCGGTCCTTCAATCATTACCTGAACATCATGCTTCCAGGCAATTTTCGTCAATTCTCCTAATGTTTCAAGCTCAGCAAATTGCGCTTCGTCATTGGCATCTGCTAAGCTGCCCGGGCGTAATCCATCCCCAAGTGAAACAGAAATATCGTACTTCTTAAGAATTTTACAAATATCTTCAAAATGGGTGTAAAGGAAGTTTTCTTGATGGTGTGCCAAACACCATTGTGCCAAAATCGAACCACCGCGGGAGACAATACCTGTTGTCCGTTTAGCTGTTAATGGAATATAGCGTAATAAAACGCCGGCATGAATCGTAAAGTAATCAACACCTTGTTCAGCTTGTTCAATTAACGTATCACGATAGACTTCCCATGTTAAATTTTCCGCAATACCGTTCACCTTTTCCAATGCTTGATAAATCGGCACAGTCCCTAATGGCACTGGGGAATTACGAATAATCCATTCTCGAGTTGTATGAATATTTTTTCCTGTAGATAAATCCATAATGGTGTCGGCACCCCAGCGTGTTGCCCAGGTCATTTTTTCCACCTCTTGGTCAATTGACGAAGTAACGGCCGAATTCCCAATATTCGCATTTATTTTGACATGAAAGTTTCTCCCAATTATCATTGGTTCACTCTCTGGATGGTTAATATTTGCAGGTATAATTGCTCTCCCTCTTGCCACTTCATCACGTACAAATTCCGGGTCTATATTTTCACGAATGGCGATGTACTCCATTTCAGGCGTAATAATGCCTTTTTTAGCGTAATGCATTTGCGTAACGTTTTGCCCTTCTTTTGCACGAAGCGGGGTTTGGTTAATAGCTGGAAACCATTCAAGATTCGCCCGTTCATCACCATCAAGGTAACCATTATCATTAGGCTTTATTTCTCTTCCCTCATAAGTCTCAACATCATTTCGTTCAAGGATCCATTGCTTGCGTAAAGAAGGCAGCCCATTTCTAATATCGATTTCGTAATTCGAATCTGTGTAGGGGCCGCTTGTATCGTATACTCGTATAGGTGCGTTTTCTTCTTCTCCAAAAGTTGTTACTGTACGATTTAATTTAATTTCTCTCATTGGAACTTTAATATCTGGTCTTGACCCCTCAACATAAACCTTTTTACTTCCAGTAAATTGTGATTTTAACTCAATGTTCACTTCTGCTTGCTTTTGCATATAACTTCCTCCTTTAATGGATAAGATTTTGCGATCTGGAAGTCACAACATAGTTCATTACAAGCAGCCATATGGACAAACGAGTAAATGAATGACAATAAAAAAAGGTTCTGTTTGCACAGAACCTGATAAATCGTCAAAAAGTAGTGGCGTATTCTCAAAATAAACAAGCGACGCCGTCGAAACTACTTCCCTACGCTGGTATCATCCAGATCAGGTTCAAAGGGTCAAAGAATTTCACGCATTCTTCTCTCAGTCCGAACCATCGGACCCCCCTAGTAGAGCATATGAAACTAATTTTTAACTTTCGTTTTGATACTAACACAGTGCTCACTATTTGGAAAGTATCTTTTTTAAAAATGAGAATTTTCTCCTATGGATTTCTTTCATTTTAATTTTTGGTTTCTTCTGATCCAAAATTACCACTTTGATGCATAGAGGCTAAAAGTTGTTTAATTTGAATTAACTCCCCTTCGATCCGATGAAGGTGACTTTGCATATCATCAATTTCCTGTTCGGCTTTATAATTTATTGCAAAGTCAATAATGGATTCGTGTTTATCACGGGCAGCCTGCCTATTCTGACTCATCATGATTACAGGGGCTTGAAAAGCAGCAATAAAGGATAAGCATAAATTCAATAAGATAAAAGGTGGTTCATCGAAATGAATTTGTTTGGTAAACACAATCGTATTCCAAGCTATCCAAACAGCAAGAAATACTCCAAACCAAATAATAAATTTCCAACTTCCGCCAAATTCAGCAATTCGGTCTGCAAGACGGTCTGCTCTCGTTGTTCGTTTGACATATTCTTCATCGAGATGAGTCATGATACTGCTTTCGTAGTTATCCACCAATCGATCAATTCGCTGTGCATCATTTTTATTAATTTCAATATCAAAACCTTGAATAATTGACGCGTCGTCTTTGATTTCAGGCTTCACATAAAAAATCTTTTTTTTACTCAATGTTTTCATTCCTTCGTCTAGAAAAGCTTTGTTCTTTGTAAAATAATTTTTAAACAAGGAACGTACCTTTATTTCTGTAAACTTTTAAAAATGTGCATTTTAACCTAAGTGATTTCGTTTTTTTTCGCAAAAATATATTGTCCAAATGTTTTTCTAATTGATAATATAATTCCCAGTAAAATCATATTTGAAAACAAAGAACTTCCTCCATAGGTTAGAAAAGGTAATGAAATTCCTTTAACAGGCATAATCCCAACAACCATCCCGATATTTTGAAAAATTTGGACTGTCATACTAAATGCTATTCCAGCGCAAATATAGGTACCAAAGAGGGTCTCGGATGTATGCCCGATTACAATGATTCTGTAAATTAACAGGAAGAACAAAGTAATGACAATAGATGCACCAAAAAATCCGCTTTCCTCCGCTACCGTGGAAAAGATAAAATCGGTATGTTTTTCAGGAATATAGACATTGCCATGCATGATTCCTTTACCGAAAGTTTCGCCACTCCCAACTGCTAAAAGAGATCTTTGGGTTTGATACGCCTGATCACTGTTTCCCGTTGGATCTAACCACCCGATGATTCGCTCTTGTTGATGCGGCTTTAATAAGGGAATTAACTGTTTATAAATAACGTCTGGATGGTAAAAATACAAATAAACGAGCACACCCATGATTAGAAGTGGAACTATGACCAAAACAGCAACCAATCTTTTTTTAAGTCCAGATAAATATAGCATGCTCGCGATGGCAATAAAATATAGGAATACCATTCCTGTATCCGGCTGCTGGTAAACAAAAAAAGATGGTGGGATGGTTACTAGCAGGATTTTTCCGATGAGAAGTAAATCAGTTTTTATTGTTTTTGTAATGTAAGTAATATTATGCTTAGAAATTAAACTAGCAACTAAAATAATCAGTGAAATTTTAAAATACTCTGATGGCTGTATGGAACCTAAGACAGGGATACTAAACCATCTTTTGGCCCCGAGTATCGAGGGTGCAATTGAACTTGGCGCAAATTTCAAAAAGATTATTGAACAAAATAAAATAATATAAGAAGGCCAAGCTACTCTCTCTATTTGATCAACATCAAGCTTGGCGACACAAATTAAAAGGACAAATCCGATGATGTAATTAATCCCCTGCTTCATTGCGAAATTCTGTGTTCCATATTCACCTGTTTGTTGACTGCTATAAATAAATATTAAACTAATAAATAAAAACGCAAACAAGATTAATAGTATTGTACCATCTAATCTTCTTAAAAAGTTGGATGTTTTCATATCTTCACCTTAATATACATTTTGTGTTTGACTCATGATGTTAAATAAATTTATACTCATCTTTTTACTGATACTAAACCTAATATAAGTTGTAAAGCGATTGCATCATCTAAATACCCAATTGGAAAAATGTAGTCCGGAATCACATCTACCGGTAAAATGAAATATAATAGTGCGCTTCCCATTAGGGCGAGTTGAACCGGGGTACCCTTCTTCATGCTAAATTTTACAAACATTTCTTTTAAATTGTTAATAAATGGGCCAATGCTGCCTACCTTTTGAAGTTTTTCCTCAAAACCCTTAAGAATAGTCTCTTTCCCCTCATCTGTTTGTGCGTATTGTATATAATTTGCTAGTTGTTGTTCCACACTTTCAATTGAAAATTTTTTGTCATACATATTTGAGTTTTCGAGTATTTTTTGAATGCTCTCGATGGACGAATGAAAATCATCAGTTAGTTCCGTTTCATTCTTTTGTTCGATAGGATAACCTGCAGCCTCAAATAAATCAGCAATAGGTACTTCAAGACATCTAGCAAATTTTTGAATGTGATCTGGATTTGCTTTACGTTTACCATTTATTATCCGTGAGATAGTAGCTGTATCAATTTCAGTAAGTTCACTAAGCTTCCTCATTGATAAAGACTTTTCCTTCAATAAATCCTTTAGAAGCAAACCAATGCTACTAAACTTATTGACTTCAGACATACGCTAGTTTCCTTTCATTATTTTTTTCTTATAGTAAATTGTTTAGCATTTAATAAGGTTTGTATTCTTTAAAAATATATATCACCGTTGACATTTCGTCAACAAATCAAAATTGTTGTTATTTAACATAAATTTTTCAATATGGGATTAATAGACAAAACAAATCTATTAAATGAATTTCGCTTTTATGTTGACAATTTGACAATAACATCATATATTTTCACTAGTTGATAAAAAAGGCTATTTTATCGTTTTGCATAATATCAACTCGTTTTCAGAGTACATTGAAACTACTTCGAAAGCAGCCACTCTAAAAATGATTATGAATGCTAACTTGTTAGTTTAATAGGCTTCCATTAGAATCATATTTTTATCAAATTATTTAAAAAGGAGATGCATCATGGAACTACAAACAACTAATCCAGTCAGTACTACACGCACAAACCGAAATCCAAAACCAAAACGAAAACTAAAACGTATTTGGCGAGTATTTTTAACGGTCTTTTTAATCCTCGTCTTAGGTGGGGGTGGATTTTTATACGGTACAAATCAAGGATTACAAATACGTAGAATGTTATTAGGGACGGTATTTTCAACCTACCATCCACAATACGAAAAATATTTGAGACTTTTATTACCACAATCGGAAATCGATGCGTTATACAATGCAAGGAATCATCCACAAGCTGTACAATCAACGATTGCAAAAGGAAATAAATCTACTTTTAAGAAAAGTTCATCCGAGAACATCCAAGTGGAAACGGTAAATGCTCCCAATTACACGGCAAAAATAATGATAATTCCTGATCCAACAACAGTTCACATTGAGGGAACAAAGTTTTCAGACAAAGGACAACCTCTTTCTGATTTAATTAAAGAAAATAATGGAATCGCCGGGATCAACGCTGGTGGATTTTTTGACCCTAGGGGAAATGGGTCCGGTGGTGATATGATAGGAATTGTTATTAGTAACGGAAACATCCTTTCGGTTCCAAAGGGTGGTAAAAACGTGCCATCACTTGTAGGTGGATTTTTAAAAGATGGTCAATTTATTACCGGAAATTATTCGACCAATCAATTATTACATTTAGGAGTGAAAGATGCTGTAAGCTTTGGCCCTCAACTAATTGTTAATGGAGTAAATCGTGTTACTCCAACTATTAATGGTGCATGGGGCTGGGCACCGCGAACAGCTATTGGTCAAGAAACAAACGGAAGTATTGTAATGATCATAACTGATGGCCGTTTTTATTGGGATAAAACCCATCGCGGTGCTTCTATGTCAGATATGGCTCATTTATTTGAGAAATACAATGTAACCAATGCAATTGCAATGGATGGCGGCGGTTCTACTACGATGATAAAGGATGGGACGCTTCAATTAAAACCTGCAACTAACACGGATGTTGGAATGCGTTACCTGCCAGATGCTTGGGTGGTCATTCCGCATTAATTAAAAGAGAGCTTCCATTTTAATTTAACACTGTTAAGTAGACCAAATAAAATTAATCCCTCTTCTTCAGTTGCTAAAAAAAGTAGTTGAATGATGAGGGATTATTATTTTAAAAGAAAGGAAGAGATTATGTTTAGGAAAATTCTAAAATCGTATGATTATTCTTTAGTAATTGCTGTGTTTCTTTTAGCTGTCTTTGGTTTAATAATGGTCTATAGTGCGAGTATGGCTATGGCAGTCCAAAGATACGGTGTTTCCAGTGATTATTTTTATCAAAAACAAAAGCTCTTTCTAATTGTAGCATTTTTTGTATTTCTACTTACCGCTTTATTTCCTTACAAGGCTTTGATAAACAATAAAATACTGGGAACTATGGTTTTTGGATCATTGTTTCTTTTAATGGCACTATCTCTCTTCGGCCATGTGGCAGGAGGAGCACAAAGTTGGATTAGACTTGGTCCAATAAGTATTGAACCTTCAGAATTTGTTAAGCTTTGTGTCATTATATATTTATCTGCTGTTTACGCCAAAAAGCAAGCATACATAAATGAATTTAATAAAGGAACTGTCCCTCCGTTAATCTATTTAGGGCTAGTTTGTTTATTGATTGCAAGTCAACCTGACTTTGGTACTGTTGAGCTGATTTTATTATTTTCGAGTTCAATTATTCTGTCATCAGGAATAAGCTTTAAAAATATTAAAAAACTTATTATTATGGCATTAGTTTCCATAATACCAATCATTCTTATATTTCATAATAAAGTTTTTACATCTAAGCGTATGGATCGATTTTCTGTCCTAAAGGATCCATTTGCTGCTGCGAAAACATCCGGTTATCACCTGGTAAATTCATACATAGCAATAGGATCAGGTGGTATTAATGGCTTGGGGTTAGGTAAAGGCATTGAAAAATTAGGTTATTTACCAGAACCACATACTGATTTCATTATGGCTGTTATTGCAGAAGAGTTAGGAATATGGGGTGTTGGTTTTGTCATTATTTCTCTAGCCTATATCGTATTAAGAGGGTTTATTATTGCAACGCGTTGCAAGGACCCATTTGGAAGCTTATTAGCCATTGGTATTTCAAGTATGATTGGAATTCAAGGCTTTGTTAATCTTGCAGGTGTTTCCGGTATCCTCCCGCTTGCTGGTGTACCGTTACCGTTTGTCAGCTACGGTGGATCGTCTTTGATTCAATTAGCAATTGCTGTAGGTATTTTAGTTAATGTTTCCATGTTTGTTAATTACGAAAAAAAATATAAAACTGAGTCAGGAGCTTTTAAGATAGAAAAAAGGGTTAAAAAGGAAAACGTATATAATTTGAGAAACTAGCAGAGACAATTTAGTCTCTGTTTTTTACCTATTTAACCAAATATAAATTATTTTTTTCGATTTTTAGCTGTTTTAAATTTTGATTAATCAGGAAATATGCTGCTTTCTAAGAATAAAAGGTAAAATAAGAGAAAACGTGGGTTGAAGGAGATATGAATGAGCAGAAAAACAGCAATCGTAACAGGTTCCTCTAGTGGTTTTGGGCTTTTGTGTGTAATAGAACTGGCAGTGAAAGGCTATCAGGTCATCGCGACAATGAGAAATTTGAACAAGTCAGCTCCTTTGTTAGCAATGGCAAAAGACCAAAATGTATCGGATTTAATAGATATCCAACCTCTTGATGTCACTTTAACTGAGTCTATCCTTGAATTGAAAAACTATCTGACTCGTATTTCTTCAATTGATGTTCTTGTCAATAATGCAGGACTGGCTGTCGGAGGCTTTAGTGAAGAGCTTTCAGTTGAAGCTTATCGGAAACAATTTGAGACCAATTTTTTCGGAGTTATCGCAGTTACGCAGATGGTCCTTCCGTTTATGAGAGCTAACGGTCAAGGAAGAATCATCAATATAAGCAGCATCAGCGGGCGGATGGGATTCCCCGGATTATCTGCCTATACATCCTCCAAGTTCGCACTTGAAGGTTTTAGTGAAAGCTTAAGGCTGGAAGTTAAACCATTTGGCATTGATGTCATGTTGGTTGAGCCGGGCTCTTATGAAACCAATATTTGGTCAAGCATCGAAACAATAAATAATGATCAAGAGTCTCCATACCTGCCCTATATGACAGCCCTCTTAAATGAAATAGAATCCAGAAAAGCAGAACATGGAGATCCGCAGGATGTAGCAAAATTGGTTGCTCAAATCGCCGCACAAACAAAAAGCCCTGACCTCAGATATCCAATTGGTAAGGGCGTTAAAAAGAATCTTTTTCTAAAAAACATGCTTCCCTGGAAAATGATTGAACGTGTGATTTTAAAACAGATAAAATAATAATTCTGTTGAAAAGGAGCCTGAAAGCTAGCTCCTTTTACCACCCTTGCCGTTCGCGCAAAGAGTTAATATGGGCCAGGTGATGCTGACAATGCCATGCGTAAAGACCAATATTTAGCCCTAATGAGATTTCACCGGAATCAGGGTGAAGAAAGGTTTTTTCTAAATCATCCGGGCCGAGACTGCGCAATAAATTTACCCACCGATTATGTAGTCCTTCTAATAGTTTTAACGATATCTCTACCGGCAGCTTAGAATCAGGGAGTTCCGCCCATTTATCTTCCATATACGGCTTGATAGTAGGAGTATCTTCCGTTAATGCTAACTTAAATCGAACATAGCTGTTCAAGTGGCTATCCGGAAGATGGTGAACTACCTGCCGAACTGTCCATCCTCCCGGGCGATAAGGTGTATCCAGTTGCTCATCATTTAACCCTCTAACAGCATCTCTTAATAGCGACGGTGTCATTTCAATTACATTAATCCAGTTTTCAATCAATATATCACTAATTCCTATTTGAGTATTAAAATAACCTATTGGGTACCTTAAATCATTCATGTATGATTACCTCTCAATTCATATCTAGTTTTATAAGAAAAAATAAAGCTGCCTTAAACGACAGCTTCGATGTCACCTAATTATTAGTTTAACTTAACTTCATAATTAAGCAGCTTTTGTTTAAATTCGGTCAAAACAGTGATTCTTTCTTCAAAATCTACTTGTTGGGCTTCTTCCCATAGTTCAAGGTCCGCTCCAAGTTTTATTAATTCAATTGCATTTATCCGTACTTGTTCCTGTAGGCAATTCTTCTCGAGCTGTACAGCAGCCAATCCGATAAAAACTAACGAAATTACTTCTAAATCTTCCTCTAAATTTAATTCATCAATATACTCTTCTAAAATGTTTTGTGTTGCATCTTCAGTTGATAGACCTTCTTCCAGGTAGTTAATAAAATCCTCTCGAACATCACATGTAGTTTCAGCATCAAAAATCCCTGTACCCCAAGCTCCCATTTATACAACACTCCTTTTTCATTTTAGTCGTTATATGCTGTTAATAGAAAAAAGGCCATAATGGTGACTTTTTCTAGCACATACATACATTATTATTCTTCGAATATTATAAAATACCTTTATAAAAAATTAATCTTGGTAGGAATTTTTTGTATAAGTGAAGAATGATTATTATTACTATACTTTAGGTTTAAAGGGGTGGAAATTTATGAATGTCAATATTCGTGCTATTCAAATCCAGGATGCTAAGGGAATCCATCGTATTTATACACAAGAGGCTGTTCTTCAATACATGGTTTTTCTTCCAAGTATGCGAGTGGACGCAGTAGAAAATAGAATTAGGAATTTGGGTCCAAACCAATTTGAATTTGTTGCTGAAATTGATGGCAACGTTGTTGGATTTGTAGGCTTAACCCAGGGGCAAGGTCGAAGGTCGCATGCAGGAGATCTATTCATTGGAGTTGACAGTGAATATCATAACAAGGGTATCGGGAAGGCGCTATTAACAAAAATGCTGGATCTTGCTGATAATTGGCTCATGCTTGAAAGGGTTGAACTTGGTGTGCTCACCATAAACCCCGGAGCTAAAGCACTGTATGAAAAGTTTGGATTCGCCGTAGAGGGTGTTAGAAAAGGTAGTTTAAAAACGGGTGGCAAGTTTATTAATGAAATCATCATGAGTCGATTCCGTCCCAACGGACTTCTCGCAAATGCTTTGTCATTATAACTAAAGGAAAAAATGTATAACCGCTAGGAACAAACATCCCGGCGGTTATTTATTTGAATTATCCTGTTTAATAACATAAGTTTTATTATAAAAGAAGATTACTTACTCACTGCTTTAAACTGATTTTTTTGGTGTATATTCACTGATCCAAGCTTGTTTAGTATTTTCGGAAGTAAATTCTGTAAGTTCAGAAATTGACGGAGGATAGGGACTTTTTCGAATATGTACTAAAAGTTTGGCCATTACTTTATCGAATTCCATCTCAGAACAATATTGAAACCAATAGGATACCGTCTCATCCTTTGTCATGCAATAGGAATAAACCGTTTCAATTAACACCAAAATCTTGAGAACCTCTTTTTTCGTCAAGCCAGCCCCTCCTCCCATTCACAAAATAGCCTCTCCACACATTCTGTCATTCATTCTTAATTAGAATATAAGGATTTTTGTCGCTTGGAAAATAACTCCTAAATATTTCTTTTGTTCACTTTGTTATAATAAGGAACATCTAGGAGTGGAAATTATGAAAATTTTTAAATACATGATTGTTTTTGTCGTGATCATTGCTTTTGGTGTTTCTGCATGGATTTATTATCCGCAATATCAAATTAATAAAATGAAAAAACAAGCTGATTCTGTAAACACCTACGCTTCAAAAGTCTCATATATCAATTATTTTCGAAACTCAAAAGAACCCCAAATTTATCATCTGGGGTTGGGAGATTCTGTTATTCGCGGTGTGGGTGCCCGACAAAATGAGGATTTAGTCTTTCAATTTTCAAACAAATTAGAAATCAAAATTCATAAAAAGGTTGTATTCCAAAATGAAGGAATTAATGGAATTACAAGTAGTGAATTAAAGTCACTTGTCCAACAAGGCAGGTTTGACGAGGAAATCAAAAAGGCAGATATTGTAACGATTAATGTTGGCGGCAATGATATTTTACGGGTTGCAAAGGGTTGGAACTTCCATAACGTTTTCCAAACATTTGATCAATTACAATCCACCTTTTCAAATAATCTGAAAGTAATATCAGCGAGAATTAATGATCTAAATCCAAAAGCCACCATCGTGTTCTTAGCATTGTATAATCCATTATCTCCATCCAATCAAATGTATTCCTTATCGAATAAATTGCTGCCAAATTGGAATCTAAAAATATATGAGGTTGCGAATCACTCCCCTTCCTCCATCGTAGTAGAAACAACGAGTGTGATTAACGGTGACAATCCGCAAAACTTATCTTCTGATGGAGTCCATCCCAATTCGGCGGGATATTCGGCCATTTCTGAGCAAATGATTTATCAGTTTAAACATCAAAATAGAAAAACATCAATATAAAACGAAGGAGAGCAACTCTCCTTCGTTCTTTAAAAGGTTAAATTTAAAATACAATCGTTTTATTTCCGTGAACGATAATCCGATCCTCTAAGTGCCACTTTACCGCCCTGCCAAGAACACTTCGCTCTACCGTACGGCCGATTTTCTTTAATTCCTCCACATTGTCACGATGGTCAACACGGTGTATATCCTGTTCAATAATTGGTCCTTCATCGAGATCGTTGGTAACGTAATGAGAAGTCGCTCCAATCAATTTTACCCCGCGATGGTAGGCGCGTTCATATGGCTTTGCCCCGACAAACGCAGGAAGGAAGGAATGATGGATATTAATGATTTGGTTCGGATATTGTTTCACAAAATTCGGTGTTAAGATTTGCATATAACGGGCAAGGACAATTAAATCGATATCGTATTCAGCTAATAGCTGTTGATGTCTTTCTTCTGCTTCCATCCTATTTTCTTTACTTGCCGGTATGTAATAGAATGGAATCTCTAATCTTTCTGCCTCTACCCGGGCATCTTCATGGTTACTGATAATTAATGCCACATCAGTCAAAAGGTCACCGCTTTGCCATTCCCACAAAAGCTCACGTAAACAATGAAGCTCCTTTGAAACAAAGATGGCTGTCTTTTTGATTTCATAGGCATAGGTAAAGGACCATTCCATTGAGAAGGACTGAGCAATATCTTCAAATTGACTCTCCATTGCAGCAGATTTTTGTCTTAAGTCAGGGCATTCAAAGACAATTCTTATAAAAAAAGTTCCTCCCTGAGGATTTGTCGAATATTGGCTTGACTCGATAATATTCGCATCTTTTTCATATAAAAAGCGTGAGACAGCCGCAACAATACCCGGGGCATCAGGACAGTTAATTAATAAACGACCCCTATTTTGATTTTGTGCTTGATAATTTTTAATTCTTTCTTCTACATAACCTATCACTTTTATTTCCTCAATTCTACAACTTTTTTACCATTATACAGAAAGTTCTCAATAAGATGAATCTTTTTTTGTGATTATCGCGAAAAAATTTTTCATCATTTCCTATCCAAGCAGCTTCAGGCAGATATGTTTGATTCAAAGAAATTTCATTCAAAAAGGTAATATTTTCTTGGTTGGTTTCATAAAATGGAATATATGTTCGTATAAAAGGAGAGGATGTTGTTGAAAAACAATGATTCTTTGATTACAGGAGAAATGTTGCGCAGATATTACGAACTAAATAAGAAGAAAAAAGAAATTGAGGTAGAGATGAATGAATTAAAAGATGTATTCCATCAATATTTTGATAAATTAATAGGTTCTAATGATAAAGGGGAAATGACGATTAATGGCTACAAACTGCAAAGACAGATGAGAAAAACAGAGAAATATAATGAAGAAGTCACGATTAAAAGGTTAGAGGAATTGCAAATGAATGATCTCATTCAGGTGGTTAAAAAACCGGATGATCGTAAAATCAAATCAGCTCTTAATCTGGGATTATTGAATGAAAAGCATTTAGAGGGCTGTCTGATAACGACTTACTCCCCGGCGATTTCAGTAAAAACCTTAACACCAAGATAATTGCTTTAAATAATAATCCCCTATTCCACTAAGGATACGGGGATTATTATTCTTTTATGATCCGTTTTGGATGAGTATAAACGTTAAGCGACTGATTTCGGATAAAACCAATGGTCGTGATCCCCAATTCTTCTGCTAGCTCTAAAGCCAGTTCGGTCGGTGCTGATTTTTTACTAGTTTCATACTGTTTTCCCTATGATGTGATGTTTTTATCAAACACAAACACAGACACGGCTATATCCTCTTTCACTTTAATATCTGAAAAAAGATGAATCAATTTGGCGCCAACAACCTTTTCCAAGCCTTCAGGAAGATTGACAGAATAAACTTCTTGAATCATTTTAGTTCTGGCCAGATGAACCATGTCCTTCCCGTCCGCTGTTTGCGATATGAATTTTTCAGTTGGCGTCAAATTTCCATAAAGAGTTGAAATCGCCATGTTCTCGGCAAATACGGTATGGATTCTTTCAGGACCTTTTCCAAATAAATCTTTTCGAAGCTTTCGAATAATATCATTAAATTCATGAACCATTTTAGACATGCCTAAATCCCCCGTATTGATTTGAAAATTATAATGAGTAATTAACTTTTAATAATAAAACATCATTTTAAAAAAATAAATAAATAAATAACGAAAACTTTTAATTTTCAGTATTTATTGCGAATATTTCATGTAAACGCTATAATAATAGTGTTAAAGATGGAATCGATATATAGACTGTATTGTCTCTATCATGTTGTCCGTAAAATTGGATTGGTTTATTTGCAAGGACTGCTGATACACTACTCCACCATGAACTCATACTGCCTGTTTAAGAGGTATGTGTCTTCATGGTGGAGTTTTTTATTTTCCTAAATGGAGGAGGCCATAGCCATGGACGTTAACATCGTGAATATTACAATCGATAACAAAAAATATACGGCAAAGTCAGGTTCAACGATCTTGGAAATCATCAATCAAAACGAGATCCCCCATCCACAAATTTGTTACGTTCCCGAAGTTGACCCAATCGAAACCTGTGACACTTGTATCGTCGAAGTGGATGGAAAGCTGGCACGGTCTTGTTCTACTACCGCTGTAAATGACATGAATATATCCCTTTCTTCCAAACGTGCTAAATCCGCACAAACAGAAGCAATGGACCGGTTATTAGAGAACCACTTGCTTTACTGTACGGTATGTGACAATAACAACGGAAATTGTAAATTGCATAATACCGTTGATTTAATGGAAATCGAGCACCAAAAATATCCTTATACCTTAAAAGCTGCCTCAACAGCCGTGGATATGTCACATCCCTTCTACCGCTATGACCCAAACCAATGTATTGCCTGCGGCCAATGTGTGGAAGTATGTCAAAACCTTCAGGTGAATGAAACGCTGGCCATTGACTGGAAGGCAGATCGTCCCCGTGTAATTTGGGATAACGGAGTTCAAATCAATGACTCCTCCTGTGTAGGCTGCGGTCAATGTGTCACGATATGCCCGTGTAACGCGCTAATGGAAAAATCGATGCTCGGTGAAGCGGGATTTATGACGGGACTGAAGAAGGACCTCCTTGAGCCAATGATTGATTTAGTAAAGGAGGTTGAACCGGGATATAGCGGAATTCTTGCGGTATCAGATATTGAAGCGGCCATGCGTGACACAAGGACGAAAAAAACAAAAACCGTTTGTACCTTTTGCGGCGTCGGCTGTTCTTTCGAGGTTTGGACCAAGGACCGAAAGATTCTTAAAGTACAGCCGTCCCATGATGCACCCGTAAATGCGATCTCAACCTGCATTAAAGGAAAATTCGGCTGGGATTTCGTCAACAGTGAAGAGCGCCTCACAAAGCCGTTAATCCGTAAAAATGGTGCATTTGTGGAATCAACTTGGGCAGAAGCACTTGATTTAGTGGCAAGCAGATTAGGTTCCATTAAACAAGAATATGGACCAGGTTCTGTTGGATTTATTTCTTCGTCGAAAATTACCAATGAAGAAAACTATTTAATGCAAAAGTTAGCCAGACAGGTGTTTGAAACAAACAACGTAGATAACTGCTCGCGTTATTGTCAATCCCCCGCAACGGATGGATTATTCCGAACCGTTGGCATGGGCGGTGACGCCGGAACGATTAAAGATATTGCTAAAGCAGGACTTGTTATCATTATCGGCGCCAACCCGACAGAGGGTCATCCCGTTCTTGCTACTCGGGTAAAACGTGCCCATAAGCTTCATGGCCAAAAACTAATTGTTGCGGATCTTCGTAAACATGAAATGGCAGAACGTTCCGATATCTTTATCAGTCCAAAACAAGGAACTGACCAGGTGTGGCTGATGGCGGTATCGAAATACCTGATTGATCAAGGCTGGCATGACAAAGAATTCATCGAAGAAAATGTGCATTACTTCGAAGATTTCAAAAAGGTCCTTGAAAAATATACCCTTGAATACGCTGAGGAAATTACTGGAATTTCTTTAGAAACCTTGATTCAGGTAGCTGAATTGATTCGAGATGCAGACGGTACGTGCATTCTTTGGGGAATGGGCGTTACCCAAAATACAGGAGGCTCTGATACCTCTGCAGCGATTTCAAACCTTCTTCTTGCCACGGGAAACTATCGCCGTCCTGGCGCAGGTGGCTACCCGCTGCGCGGACATAATAATGTCCAGGGCGCTTGCGATATGGGAACCCTGCCAGGCTGGCTTCCGGGATATCAACACGTTACTGATGACATTGCTCGCGAAAAATTTGAAAAGGAATACGGCGTAAAGATTGATGGACTACCGGGACTGGACAATATTCAAATGCTTCATGAGGTTGAAAAAGGCTCCATGAAAGCAATGTATTTAATCGGAGAGGATATGGCTTTGGTCGACTCCAATGCTAATTATGTTCATGAAGTGTTATCCAGCCTTGATTTCTTTGTAGTTCAGGATATTTTCTTTTCGAGAACGGCTCAATATGCGGATGTCATTTTGCCTGCAGCCCCTTCACTTGAAAAAGAAGGAACCTTTACCAATACCGAGCGACGTGTCCAAAGATTGTATCAAGCACTCCCGACGCTGGGAGATTCCAAGCCTGACTGGTGGATCGTCCAAGAAATCGCCAACCATTTAGGTGCGGGTTGGAGCTACAAGCATCCAAGCAATATCTTTGCGGAAATGGCCAGCCTCACCCCTCTTTTCGGAGATGCGAGTTATGAGGTTCTTGCGGGTTGGAACAGCTTTTTATGGGGGAGCCACGAAGGAGTTAGTACCCCGCTTCTTTATGTAGACGGATTTAATTTTCCTGATAAAAAAGCTCGGTTTGCTCTATCAGATTGGGTTGTCCCTGCTGAATTCCCGGAAGAATACGACCTTCATATCAACAATGGGCGGATGCTTGAGCACTTCCATGAAGGAAATTTAACAAACAAATCAAAAGGAATTCAAGCTAAGGTACCTCAAGTGTTCGTTGAAGTATCACCTGAGCTTGCGAAAGAACGCGGCCTACAGGATGGTTCCCTTGTCCGCTTAGTCTCCCCTTTTGGTGCACTGAAATTAAATGCACTGGTGACCGACCGAGTCAAGGCTAATGAGCTTTATCTACCGATGAATTCAGTGGATAAAGATTCTGCGATTAATTTTTTGACAGGCCCGGCGAAGGATGTTCGGACAAATACTCCAGCTTATAAGCAAACAAAGGTACGAATGGAAGTATTAAGCGTAACCGGTGAACAGCCACTTCCGAAAACGAACCCTCGTAACAAAAACCGCTTCCCGCAAAATGGTGTGGAAGTCGAACAAAAGTGGAAGCGTCCGGGTTACGTTCAGTTAACAGACTAATGAGGAGGTATTGTATGGCACAGCCCATTACAATCATAAAAAAAGAAATCCCAACTGTGGAAGAACAAGCGGAACAAAAATTAGCTTCTTTAAAAATGCTCCTAACTGAAAATGAAGATGCATTAAATAAAATCATGGATATTGTCGGTGAATTACATCAAAGCGGTGTCCTTGAAGCTGCCAATGCGATGCTTCAAACGAAGGAAGATATCGCTAAAATCGCCCTTCATCAAGTGAACCGTGAACCGGTCACAAACTTTATCAATAACTTTTTAGGGGCGTCGGTGGCATTCACAAATTTCAAGCCGGAACAAACGACGAAACTCGTAAGCAGTGTTGCTTCAGGAATAGATGAAGGAAATAAATATGTACAAAGTAATAAAAAAGTGGGAATTTTGGATTTGATGAAGGTTTTAAACGATCCTGACATCAATCGGGCAATTGGTTTTGGAATACACTTCCTTAAAGGGATGGGAAAGAGTTTAAAAGAGGAATAGGTTTGATGAAAATTTAGTAGATTAACTGCAACTGGGTTTTCAAGGACAAAACCCAGCAAGTGGAAGGGAAAATTGTCTTTGAAATAGGCTTTCAAGGACAAAAACAGCCTAGGGATAAAGGGAAATGTCCTTGAAACTGGTTTTCAAGGACAAAATTTACCATGACAACAGGGAAAGCGTCCTTCAAATTGATTTAGAAGGACAAAATCCTTGAGGTGCATTGGAATTTTGTCCTTCATACTTATTCCTGTATTATGATATTTTTGTAGCTAATAAGTGAATCCGATAACAAATTGATCCCGATCTTAACCTTTTTATACTAAAAATGCTCCTAATGCAACCATCGCTTTCTTCAGCGCTTGTTCATAGGCTTTATCCTTACCAATTACTGACCGGAAATCTGCCATATCTCGAACAGTAGAACGCCCTTCAATTTCATACCCATTATCAAAGATTAAAAGACAAATAGTTGATTTATCGCTCATTCGATGAAACTTCTTCTCAACTATCATTTCCTCTAGCTTTCTCCGTTTATCATCCTTAATCCCCGCCGTTCTCGAATAAGGGATGACGATATGGTCATACATATGAAGGTTCTTACATGTTACGATAAGAATATCTTCACCTTTATGCTCAACATTATTAATCTCTCCACATTTAGGACAAATACTTTCAATAACCATTATCCCATCTCTCCCTTTAGGTTCATTTCAATCTTACTGGGTAATCTGTTACTGATCAAAGGATTAATGCAAAAAGATTGGTCCTATTCTTTAGCAGTCACGGCTCCTTAAGAAAACAATTTTCAAATTGCGTTTACGTAATTTTTGAAATTTTCCTTATTTTATTACTATTTTTCAAATCGGTCAACCTACAAATTAATACACTTTTTCAAAAAATAAGAGGACGAAACTCATTCCGTTTCGCCCCCTTAAAAAACAATTTAACTACCAGGTTAAGGTTTCACAATAGGTTTTCATGATTAAGAAACTGTCCGATAAATTCATAGACGGACTTGTCCGGATTCCAGTTACCCTTTACAGGAAAAACAAAAAATGGATGGCGCTTAGCGCCATCCAAAATCTTTATCCTTTTTGGATTTTTCCATCAATGATGGTCATGACAATCTCCGTTTGTAATAGTTCATCAGGGTCTTCCAGAGACAAAATATTTTTAGAAAACACCGTCATATCAGCTAATTTACCTCTGGTGATTGTTCCTTTTAGGTGCCCTTCGTTTGTAGCATAGGCGCCGCCAATCGTAAACAACTTTAGGGCTTCCAACATCGATAATTTCTCTTTTTCATTCCAACCTTCATGTGATTGGCCAGGTGCTCTACGCGTAACAGCTGCGTGAATACCGAGCAACGGATCAACTGGTTCCACTGGGGCATCAGATCCACCCGCACATAAAACACCTGACGAGAGCAAGGTTTTCCATGCATATAAATTATTTTCTCGCTTCTCCCCTAGTCTTTCTTTTACCCATGGATAGTCCCCTACCACAAATCGTGGCTGGATGTCGGCAATTCGGCTAGGAGAAACCATGCGCTTAATTAAATCCTCTCGAAGCACGGAAACATGGATTAATCGATCTCGATGTTTAGAAGGTTGGAATCGGTCCAGGACATCTAAGACATTTTCCAAAGACCGATCGCCAATTGTATGTACAGCAATAGGTAAACCATGGTCTCTAACATTATTTACAATCTCTAACAATGCTTCTTGGCTATGCATGGCTTCCCCGTATTGGTTCGGTTCATCAGCATACGGTTCTGATAACAGCGCGGTTCTTCTTCCTAACGCTCCATCGGCAAAAATTTTAATTGCGCCAATTTGTAATTTTTCATTTCCGTATCCGGCATACATTCCTTTTTCCTTCAATTCTTTTAGGAAGGGATAATCAATAAGAAGATTGCAGCGCAGCCCTAGTTGTTCTTGATTTATTAATTCATCATACATCCTATAGGTTTGCCCCAGCCCGCCCAAATAAGCGGGATCATTGGAATGGACACTCGTAAGCCCCTTTTTAACAGCAAATTTCATTGCTTGGTCCAAACCTCTCTTTAACTCTTCATATGTTTTCTCCGGTATGTATCTTGTAATAAGCTGTGAAGCTGATTCCAGAAGGAGTCCAGTTGGTTTTCTCGTTAATGGATCAACAACGACCCTCCCCCCCTTCGGAACTTCAATTGCTGGATGGTAATGCGCCAGTTCAAGCGCTTTGCTATTCACTAAAAATGCGTGATGACATATCCTTTTTAAATAAATGGGACAATGTGGTGCGACATAATCCAATTCCTCGATCGTTGGGATGATACCATCCTCAAAGAGATTTTCATCCCAGCCCATACCAATCAGCCAGTTACCTGGATGAATCGTACCCGCTCTCACTTTTATTTTTTCAAGCATTTCATTTTTTGATTTAACTCCCGTTAGATCCAGATCTAAAAAATTGAAAGCAACACCTGAAAGATGCAGGTGACTATCAATTAGCCCGGGAGTTACCATCTTTCCTTGTAAATCAATAATGTCAGACCCAAATCTCCCCCATTGCAGGACCATGTCATTATGTGATCCAACATCAAGAATTCTTCCGTTCTCCACTACCACCGTCTGAGCCTGGGTATAGTTTTCATCTAATGTGTAAATGAATCCGTTTGTATAGATCGTTTTTGACACATAAACCCCTCCAGAAAAAATGATTTATTATAAAAGAAGTGAATCTTTTTCTAAAAGAAATGAAGAAGTAAAATTTAGAGGAGATAAATCTTCTGATTAATGGTAAGAAACAAGCAGTCGGATAGTGACACGACTGCTTGTATTCTTCCATATAATGATCCATTTTAATAATGTTGGGTTTAAAAAAAGTTGCTTTCATCTTCATTAACTGTCATGCTAAAGGAGAAACTAGACAAAATAGAAAAAACATAAAGGTGACTAACATGATTGAGATCAAGACTTCAACACTTAGCGATGGAGAGTTAAATAGAGGAGTATTTGCGACGCGTGATATCGCAAAAGGTGAGCTTATCCACGAAGCGCCTGTCCTTCCCTACCCCAACAGGGAGCATGAACACATTGAAAAAACGCTTCTTGCTGATTACGCATTTGAATACGGAAAGAACCATTCTGCCATCCTTTTAGGGTACGGTATGCTATTTAATCATTCGTATAAGCCTAATGCCCATTATGATATTAATTTTAATAATCATACATTTGAGTTTTATGCTTACACGGATATTAAGGCCGGAGACGAAATATTAATCAACTATAATGGCGATGTGGATGATGATGAACCACTTTGGTTTGATAAAGAAAAAAATGATAATGGTGAAGAATAAGTGAAATAAGTTTTCTAGGGTGAAAAAAGCACTCAGCTGAGTGCTTTTTTTATCTATCGTTAGTATCGACCATATGCCACAAAGAGGGCTAATAGTAAAAAAATGATATTCATCAATATTGCTTTACTTTCCTTGCGCTTTGCATGAAATATTGCAGCAAAAATCATGACTAATGCGATTCCCAGAGCAGCAATTGGGATTAATAATTTCCAAATCCCAAAAATCCCCGGTGCAATTAATCCTATTCCGCCTAGCAGCTCAGCAACACCGATAAAAACGACCAATCCCTTTGAAGTATCCTCTACCCAAGGCAGACTTGCCAGGGCTTTATCATACTGAACTTTTGTTGATCCAAACGCAATAAAGGCTAGACCTAAAACCAGCTGAACAATCCATAAGGCAATATTCATTGAAATACACTCCCTTTAAAGTGTTTTTTTCTATTTCTTTTGCCCGAAAAATAAATCCCGCCAAAATGAAAAGTATCAATGGAATCATTGCAAACACAAAACCTTGACCGAGTGTAAGGTAAAGCAATACATTTTTGGTTCACACAAAATTCTAGGGCTAAAATCTAAACAAAACCTTTATACTGCGTAGTACCTTACCTTAAAATTGCCCCGCCTTTGTTTCAAAAATGCTCGTATTGTTATATATTCAACAAGCTTTAACTTCATTACTATGCTTATTCGCAACTTTAGGTAGCTATCCGCAACACGATTTCACTTATTATAAGGTAAAGAAAAAATCCCTGGATCGTTTTGGATTCAGGGATTTTTTGATTAGGGGCATTCTTCTTTTTTTGAAATTTCTATACCAGCATCTGAAACAGCGTACTATCCTTATTTACTTCCCGGTATAAAAATCCTTTTGCTTTGATTCGCTCAATCAATGGAAGGTAATCTTCTTTATCTTTTAGCTCAATCCCAACCAAAGCCGGTCCTCTTTCACGATTATTTTTCTTCGTATATTCAAAATGGCTAATGTCATCATTTGGTCCGAGAACATTGTCCAAAAACTCGCGTAATGCTCCCGGGCGCTGAGGAAATTGAACGATAAAATAATGTTGCAATCCCTCATAGATCATCGAGCGTTCTTTGATTTCCTGCATCCGGCCGATGTCATTGTTCCCGCCGCTGACGATACAGACCACTGTTTTGCCCTTGATTTCTTCGGCATATGTATCCAATGCAGCAATCGACAGGGCACCAGTCGGTTCAACGACAATGGCATTTTCATTGTATAAAGACAATAGGGTCGTACAGACTTTGCCTTCTGGTACAACTACAATATCATCGACAAGATTTTTACAAATGGTAAAGGTTTTCGTGCCGACCGTTTTTACCGCTGCCCCATCGACAAACGAGTCAATATCCACTAGAGAAGTCACTTCTCCCTTCGAAATCGATTCTTTCATCCCCGGTGCCCCAAGCGGCTCTACTCCAATTAGCTTCGTTGACGGGGAAACATGTTTCATATAGGTACCGACACCTGAAACGAGTCCGCCTCCGCCAATTGCCGCAAAGAGATAATCGATGTGTTCCTCGCAATCATTGAGAAGCTCAACGGCAACGGTACCTTGCCCGGCAATTACATCACGGTCATCAAAAGGATGAATAAAGGCACGATTTTCCGCTATACTGCATTCCACCGCTTTTTCATAAGCATCGTCAAACGTATCGCCCACTAAAACAATTTCGACATTTTCCTTACCCCAAAATTTAACCGAATTGACTTTTTGTTTCGGTGTAGTATTCGGCATATAAATCTTCCCATTGATATTGAGGATGTGGCAGGAGTAGGCGACCCCTTGCGCATGATTCCCCGCACTTGCACAAATAATTCCGTTTTTTAATTCTTCCTCACTGAGCTTCTTGATACGATTATAGGCTCCGCGAATTTTAAATGAACGAACACTCTGTAAATCCTCCCGCTTTAAATAAATATGCGCGCCATAGCGTTCGGACAATAAATGATTGTATTGCAGAGGTGTTGGAGAAATAACATCCTTAATGGTGTGGCTTGCAATAATAATATCCTCTACCGTTACGGCCTTTTCCTTGTTATCAACTTGTTGATTCATCATGTGTTCCCTCCAAATTGGAAATATGCTGTTTAAATTGTTTTCATGAGTTCCTATCGATTTTTATACAACAAAAAACCCGCCCCCATAATGTATAGGGACGAGTTAACTCGCGATACCACCCTACTTCCGCAGCAAAACACCAAACTACAGCTGCGGCTCTCGATCAACGTACAATAATACGTGTTCCATTATAACGGCGGACTGTTCCGGCATAGCTTACTTTCACTTTTCAGCTAAGCATCTCAGAGATGATTTTCAGATATGTCCTGCCATCGACTTCCACCATTTGTCGACTCTCTGGAGAACAAGGGGCAAATCCTACTCTTCTCTTCATAGACTCATGTTAAATTATTAATAAGGGTACCACTGGAAAAGGACTACGTCAATATTTTTTGACTATTTTTATTATTTTGTTAATTTAAAAGCGCTTACAAATCCAAAAACTTACATCTGAAAGAATAAAGGAGCCCTCACTGGGACTCCTTTACTCTTTATGTTTCACTTTATTTTTTGTAATCTTTATTTTTAATTCATTTTTGTAATTCTAAAGGTAAACCAAGAGGCACATTGTAAGGACTTGTTTCAATAGAAGCAGTTTTAACCTTTATTAGATTAACGTTTTTTCCTGCGTTAAATACACCGGTTTGGTTATAAGTAATCGTTATCATAGGTAAATTTAAATTAATCATAAAGATTATAATCCTTTGATAATCGATGATGGATTCTCAATTACATCCGGATCAATGATAGATGTTACGGGGGTGTTAAGACAGAAATCGCCGTTATTTAACGCACCGGTTTGAAACTTTTGATTAAAAGCAGGAGCATTTAGAATTCCCCCAAGACCTGCAATATTGAAGGAACCCCCATGCTGGACAGTTGTGACCTTAATGGCGCCAATAAAGATTGGCAACATATTACACCTCCTAATAGTAACCATTTGTATAGGCTGGAAAATCGATAACATCAGGATCATAAATTGGGTTGTAAGTAACCATTGAATTACCGTCGCCGTTATTTTGCGTACCAATCTGGTTTTGGGTGTGGGTAATAGGATTAATGTGGAAGGTCGTACCGATATTAATCCCTCCGCCACCTGCAACATAATTAACCTTTAGCAAACCAATATTAATATTCATCGTTCGATGGTTTTAGTCCACTTGAGTCTAAAGGAATCGCTGCCTGCGGGAGTTTTGCGTTTTCTAATTGTTTTATATCGTCAACTGGAAATTTTTCATCTCCAAAAACAATGGTATCCCCATGTGATTCTCCATATTTATTTAACGTCATTCCGACATTCACTGTTCCATTTAAGGCTATAATTTTAAAGTTGTTAATGTTACAAATTAAATTTCTGACTAAAGCCATTCCACACCTCCTGAATGCCTGACTGCTATAGAATATGACTAAATGGAATTAATTGTGTTTTATTTCCCTTATTTATATTTGGTAAATACTTTCCTATAAGAATATTTTTTCTTTAAAGTTGCAAAAAGCAAATATAAATGGCTTTTAAAAATGGAAACTTATTGCACATTGCTTAAATGATTCCACTTCTCGACCAAAGCAGCTCACAGGATTCACGGTAGTAGGTATGAAGCTGTTGTACAAACAGACCATTTTTACCGGGCATTTGAAGATCTTCAAATTGTGAAATCGGTACGATTTCTTGAATGGAATTCGTGACAAACATTTCTTCCGCGGAAGCAGCATCCTGATATCGGTAAAAGCCCTCAACAATCCTCATCCGATTACGTTTTGCTAGTTGGATAATAAACTGGCGGGTAATACCATTTAAAATGCCAGTACTAAGCGCAGGTGTATACAAGGTGTTGCCTTGTTTCCAAAAAATATTGGAGACAATCCCTTCTGCGATAAACCCTTCTTCTGTTAAAAAAATACCTTCTAAGCCTGTAGCGTCCCCAATCTCTCTTTTGGCTAACATATTATTCATATAATGATGTGACTTTAGGCGATCCAAGCCCTCGGGAGTGTTTCGTTTCAGCTTTAGGATGACTGCTTTTTTTTCGGTCATTTCTTTCGTTGCCGGCAGTGATTTAGCGAATATGACAATGTTGGGTTCCATGTACGGTGCTACCTGCAACCCAACCTCTCCTATTCCCGCAGATACATTAAACCGGATATAAGCATTTGTTAACTTGTTTGCCTCTAATAATTGCTGCAGTACCTTATTTGTTTTCTCTCGATGAAATTGCTTCTTAATATTCAAAACTTCCAACCCGGCGTTTAGCCTCTCTAAATGGTCATCTAGTAAGAAGGGATGCCGTTTATACACTCGAAACGTTTCAAAAAGTCCCATCCCATATAAGTAACCATGATCGAAGGGAGATATTCTAGCTTCATCTTTATTTACGATTTGACCATTGATGTATAGATACATATTAAGAACCCTTTAGCTCTAGTTTTTTTTCTGAAAAATTTTCATAATGGTGAACGAAATTTCGTAAAAGCTCTTTTCCGGCGATAGTCATAATCGATTCCGGGTGAAATTGAACTCCTTCGATCGGCAGTTCTTTATGACGGATGGCCATAATTTCTCCTTCTTCCGTCCAGGCAGAAATTTCAAAGCAATCAGGCAGTGTTTCCTTCTTTACGATTAAGGAGTGATACCTTGTAGCTGGAAAGGGATTTGGGAGATTTTCGAAAATCGTTTTCCCATCATGAAACATATCTGATGTTTTCCCGTGCATTAACTTCTCGGCTTGAACAACTTCTCCCTCAAAGGCTTGCGCAATCGATTGGTGACCAAGACACACACCAAAGATCGGAATTTCACCTGCAAATGCCTTAATCGCCTCAAGGCTAATGCCTGCTTCATTCGGGCTGCAAGGACCCGGCGATACCATTAAAAACTTGGGGCCAAGCCTTGATATTTCTTCAATGGTGGTTTCATTATTTCGCTTCACAATTAAATCTTCCCCTAGTTCACCTAAATATTGAACTAAGTTAAAGGTAAAAGAATCATAATTATCAATCATGAAAATCATCGCTTTTCCTCCGCCATTTCTTTTGCCTTCCATAATGCTGCCGCTTTTTTAAGTGACTCTTTATATTCATGCTTCGGATTGGAGTCGATGACAATACCTGCCCCTGCCTGAACATGTGCTTTTCCTTCCTTAATAAGCATGGTCCGAATCACAATATTTAATTCCAAATCACCGCTAAAATCAATCCAGCCGAGCGATCCTGTATAAATTCCCCTTTGTACAGGCTCTAGCTCTTCGATTATTTCCATGGTTCGAACCTTTGGGGCTCCGGTAATTGTTCCGCCGGGGAATGTGGCGTTAATAATATCATAGCTCGTCTTATTTTCCGCTAACTCTCCTCTTACATTGGAAACAATATGCATCACATGGGAATATTTTTCGATGACCATAAATTCATTGACTTCCACCGTCCCGTACGTACAGACTCTTCCCAGATCATTTCGTTCTAAGTCAACGAGCATTACATGTTCGGCCCGTTCCTTTTCATTTTCAATCAATTCATTTGCTAGTTTTAAATCTTCAGCTTCGTCCTTCCCTCGCGAACGAGTGCCTGCAATCGGGCGGGTGCTTACTTCCATTCCGTTTTTTTTCACTAACAGCTCCGGAGAACCGCTCACTAATTGAAAGTCCGGTGTGTGAAAATAGGCCATATAGGGAGAAGGATTTAATACTCTTAATTGTTCGTATACAGCAATCGCTTCCACTTGAATGGGCTTTGATTGCCGCACAGAGAGATTAACCTGAAACACATCCCCCTGGGCAATGTATTGTTGAACCTTTTTCACCGCATCAATAAATTGTTGTTCATTCATAGACACTTCTAAATCATCTTTTTTTATCGGTTGTGCTTTAATCGGTGTTAATTGAGAATGCTCTTCCATCCAGCATGTTTCCCATACCGAAACTCTCTCTTCTATAGCTTCATCCTTTTCATACAAAAATAAAAGCCATAAAACTTGTTTTTGATGATCAAATACAAACCATTCTTTAAAAATAAAGAAATATAATTCCGGGAGCAACAAATCATCATTTGCTAGTGCCGGGAGTTTTTCAATATAACGTGCATAATCATAACTTATGTATCCAATCGCCCCACCCTGAAAATCGGGAACGTCCTCAAGTTTCTCAACGTGATATTGCCCCATCCATTCTTTGAATAAGGATAGTGGATTTCCGTTGAGTATTTTAGTCCCATGATGATCTTGGATGGTTAATTGATTGTTTTTTCCAAATATAATCTTATCAGGCTGAAAAGCGGCAATGCTGTATCTTCCGCCTCTGCCGCTTTCTAGCAATACATGATGGCTGTATTCTTTAGAAATACATAGGTATTGTGAAAAAAACTTCGAATTCTCAAAAGGGATTTTTTTACAATGTAGATGAAGCTGATTCAATGGCTGTCACTCCTATATCATTTATCTTTTTCATCATACATGAAGATTGTTCTTTTTTCATAGTGAAAATGCAAAACATTGCTGATGCTTGATGGTTACGAGTAAATTTGTATTAGCCAGGTCTTTATTGGCTAATTAGAAAATAGGGACATGTAAAGCTATGACCTTCATTTTATTTACAAATTCAGACTGCTTTTTTATAAATTTATTTTAGCAAACCCTAATGTATTTTCATATTTTTCTATTTTTTTGAAAACGCTGTATAATGTAATCATTAATAACAAATAAAGGAGAAATTTTGATGGGTGAACTTGTGAGAAAATTCCGAAATATTCCAACTACCTGTATTTCTGATGCAATGGATGGATTAAACAATTTACATCCCTCTATTAAACCTCTAAAGGAAGAATACAAGCTTGTCGGTAGAGCTTTAACGGTTAAGATTCCTGTCGGGGATAATCTAGCTGTCTTAAAAGCTATTAGAGAAGCGAAACCGGGCGATATTATCGTCATTGATGCAAAAGGTGATCAATATCGGGCGATTGCAGGCGATTTTGTTGTCGGAATGGCACAAACCCTTAGTGTTGCAGGCTTAGTCGTCGATGGTGTCATCCGCGATATCGTCGGTATTAAAGCATTGAATTTTCCCGTCTTTTCAAAAGGTACGGCTGTCGCAGCAAGCGGTAAAGCTGGAGTTGGCGAAATAAACGTACCGATCTCCTGCGGTGGCACTACGATCCATCCCGTAGATATCATTGTCGGGGATGCTGACGGTGTCGTTGTCATTCCACAATCCATTGAACAAGAAGTCTTAGCCAAATCACTGGAAAAATTGAAGACAGATCAAATTCGCGAAGAAAAAATTGCTGGAAATCCAGAAGAGATTATCAAATACTTAGATAAAATGCTAACAAAATAATCTTCATTAAGGAGAGATTTCAATGATTATTCCCTACAATGGTATATCACCATCCATACACGATTCTGTTTTTGTAGCACCAGGTGCCTTTCTTATTGGAGACATCAAGGTTGGAAAGGATTCGACGATTTGGTTTAATGCCGTTTTACGCGGTGACGAAGGTCCTATTAAGATTGGCGAACAATGCAGTATCCAGGATAACACCACCATTCATTTATATGAAGGTTCTCCAGTTGAGATTGGAGACGGTGTTACTGTGGGTCATAACGTGATTTTACATGGCTGTAAGGTTGGCAGCCGTTCGATAATCGGGATGGGCTCCACGATATTAGACAATGTGGAAATTGGCGAGGAATGCATTATCGGTGCCAACACGCTGCTAACCAGCGGGATTAAAATACCTCCCCGCTCACTCGTGGTTGGCTCCCCTGGGAAAGTTGTACGTGAATTGAAAGAAAAAGACCTGCAAATGATCCAAATGTCGATTGACGTTTATGTGCAAAAAGGAAAAGAGTTTAGAGAGATACTGAAATAAATTTTCGGATTAAAACGAATAAGCACTCTGGATACAGGAAACCCGATTTTCCCCTATAATAAACAACCAAGGACCGCTTCATAAGTGGTCCTTGGTTGTTTATTTTTGGTAAAGTCTTATTTCCGATCCATATCTTTAATTGCCTCCGATAAAGCATCCCAAATAATTTCAACGTCATCCTCATCGGTACGCCAATTACTGAAAGCTGCACGAATTGCAGGTGTACCTTTGTACAAGGTTGGTGTCATAAACACCCGTCCATCTTGTTTTAATAAGTCAAGATATTTATGAATGACATCCATTGTTATTCCTTCTGTCGCTAGCGTAAAACAAACGACATTCAATCTGGTCGGTGCTGCCAATCGGAAAAATGTACTTTCTGCCACCCGTTTAGTTAGCAGCTGTGCCATTTCTACATTTCGTTCAACAATTTCCCGATATCCGACTTTCCCATATGCATTTAGGGTAAACCATGCGGGAAGAGCACGAAAACGACGGGAATTTTCAGGTGTCAGGTGAACAAATTCCGGATTATCAATCGAATTACCAAGATAAGCGGCATTGTTTTGGAAAACTTCCACTTGTATATCCTTATGGCGGGTAAACTGCATGGCAGAATCATAGGGAACATTAAGCCATTTGTGTGCATCAATGGTAATGGAGTCTGCTTGATCAAGACCGTCAACCAACTCATGATACTTCGGAGAGCATGCCGCAAATCCACCGAATGCTGCATCGACGTGTAACCAAAAGGTATATTCATCCTTCAGCTTCACAATTTCTCTAAGATTATCAAAATCTACTGTATTCACTGTCCCTGCATTTGCGACAACGATACAAGGCTCCCCTTTCAGCTCTCTCAGAAACTCTCTTAATCTTGATATATCAATGGCTTCTCTATCAGGCAAACACGGGATACTTTGAACCGACTCTCTTCCCATTCCAAGCATTGAGAGTGCCTTATAAATGCTGGAATGGGCACAGCCGCTGACAACTTTCATTTTTGGAAGCAAAAATAACCCCTGTTGCGAAACATTAATCCCATGCTGATGTCCGAACCATTGCCTTGCAATGGCAAGACCGACAAAATTCGCCATTGTCGCACCCGAGACGAAAGATCCGCTATAATTTTTAGGTAGTTGAAATAATTCCTTTAACATATCGATAGTTTCCAGCTCGACCTTCCCTGCAACAGAATCATCTGTACTGGCAACATTTTGATCATAAACGCTAACAAGCCAATCACCAGCAATCGCTGCGGGGGTTGCACCACCTGTAACAAAACCCAAGTATCGGGAACCAGCACTTCCACTGAGAAAGGCAGCATATTTTTCTTTGAAGTTTTCTAGAGCATTCATAGCTCCTATACCTTCAACAGGAAGTTTATCTCTTTGGAGCGTTGGCGGTTGGAATGCTGCTGCCCGAGACTCAAGGCCCTCAAAAAAATGGATAGATTCCTTTATAATTTGTTCTAAAATCATTTGAATCACATTGAAATCTTCGTTCATTTTTTTTACCATTTCATTACCCCCTGAACGGACAATTATTGATTATGTTTTTGGTTAAATGAAAGGAATTAAGGTACTGAGTAACACAGCCTTACCACTATTAGGGTTCGGTCGGTTCAATTGCTGTTAATTCCCGATATTTACCCTGATAGTATAGTAGCGGGTCCCCTTCGCTTACTTTCAAATCGGTTACTTCTCCAATAAATAAAACATGATCGCCAGCCTCGACTTCGTTATATAATGTACAGGTAATGTTGGCCAATGCATCTTGAATAACTGGCAATTCATTAAATTGTTCGAAGCTGTACGGTGTGTCCCCCTTTAATTGACCGGCAAATCTCATCGATTCAGCTTGTTGATTGCCAGCTAAGAAACTAACAGCAAACTTTTTTGATTCTTGAATAAGCCCAAGCATTTTTGCCCTTTTATCAATGGAAACCAAAATCAGCTTTGGATTTAACGAAACAGAAACGAAGGCATTAGCTGTCATCCCATGCGCCTCACCCTTCACTTCCGTTGAAACTACTGTAATCCCTGTTGCAAATTTTCCCATGGCATTTCGAAAAAAACGATCATCCAAATTGTAACACCTCTATTCATGATTATTTTTTGTATATTCAGAATACATTTTATTTTAATTTTTTTCTACTTATAGGCACCTGAAAGCGATATTTTAAAGGAATATGAAAGAAGATTAAAACAAAAAGACCAAACATATCATTCATGTCAGGTCTAAAAATCCATTAAAGACAAGTGATCAAACGGGGATTATGTATGAATAAAGCTTCTACCACTGTAATCAAGCTTGAAAATTAATTTCCCCGGCGTGCGAAATCAACAAATCGAAACTTGTCCAGTCGGTGTCGGGATTCTGTGTATTGGAACAAGCTCATATCTTCTAAATACACATAGTTTTTGACCACGACAACATGCTTATAGTCTTTTAAATCCAAATAACAATAATCTTCCTCAGTAGGTTCATCTACTGTGATTTCCTTCTTAGCAAAGCTAATTTTAAGACCCGCTTCATGCTCAAGATATTCATAGATGGATCCTTCGCAAATCTCCGTTGTCAAATTCGGAACTACTTTTTTAATAAAAAAATCTTTATCTAAAATAATCCGCTCATGTTCCATTTCCCTCGAACGGATTACTTTCCAAACGGTATCCTTGCTAGAAATATGCAACTGTTTTTGGAGATATTCATCCGGCTGAATTTCCTCGAGCTTGTTGACGATTGTTTTCCAAGGCCTGCCCATTTTTTGAGCAATTTCTTTGAAACTGACCAAACCGGAAACAGGAAAATCGTAACGGCTTACATCAAGTACAAACGAACCCTTGCCTTTCACCTTTTGGATGTAGCCATTTTGTGAAAGCAAATTTAACGCTTTTCGAATCGTTTCTCTTGATGTGTGGTATTGTTCGACTAATTCATTTTCAGATGGAAGCTTGGTATTCGGCTTCATCCTCCCGGATTGTATTTGATTGACCAATTCATCATAGATTGATAAAAACTTATTTTCTCTCATTTGTTATCACCAACAATTTCAACTGATAGAAAAAGGGGTATCTAATATGCCCCATTTTCATTTCTTCCTATTTTATTGTACAGAGAAACTGCGGTTTAAGCAAAGTTGGTTATTTTTTTAAATGAAAGACAACGGATTCATAAGGCCTTAACTTGAAGCTTTGGATCGTTTCAGCTGAATCCGGATAATTCGTGATCAATTTTTTTACGGAATAGCCGTGAAGGTCAATGCTGCTTGGTAGTGAAAAGCTTGTATTAGAATCGTAAAAATTGTTAATCACGAGAAGTTTTTCATCTTCACCGTTACGGACATACGCAAAAATAGCGGGATGGTCTTCTAAAATTAATAGATAATCCCCATCCGTGATGATGTTATATTGTTTGCGCAGCTGAATGAGCTTTTGGTAATGATAAAAAACTGAGTTTGTGTCATTAACGGCGTTTTCAACATTAATTTCATGGTAATTCGGTGCTACATTGATCCACGGGGTTCCTGTTGTAAACCCCCCGTACGGTCGGTTGTTCCACTGAACCGGAGTCCGGGAGTTGTCGCGTGATTTTTGTTTTAAAATGGTAAGGATCTCGGAATCACTTTGCCCTTGTTCCCGCATGTATTTATAGGTGTTTAATGTTTCCACATCACGATAGTCTTCTATCCTGCCGAATTTCGGATTCGTCATCCCGATTTCTTCCCCTTGATAAATAAAAGGCGTTCCCTGCATCATGTGAATCGTAGTAGCAAGCATTTTAGCGGATTCTGTCCGGTATTCGCTGTCATTGCCATAGCGGGAAACAATCCTCGGCTGGTCATGATTGCACCAAAATAACGCGTTCCAACCGCCTCCTTGGTGCATTTCAAATTGCCATTTGGAAAGAATTTGTTTTAGAGATTGAAAATCGAAATCGGCTTCCGACCATTTGTTTCCATTTGAATAGTCCACTTTTAAATGATGGAAGTTGAACGTCATGCTGAGCTCATGGCTGTCAGGATTGGAATATTGGATACAATTCCCGATGGTGGTTGAGGACATTTCTCCCACTGTTAGTGCATCATTTTTGGAAAACACCTCACGATTCATCTCATGGAGGTATTCATGGATTTTAGGACCATCCGTGTAAAACTTTCGTCCGTCTCCAGGGGGAATGGTTCCATCGTCCTCAGGGAAGCGCAGATCCTTGGAAATAAGATTAATTACGTCTAACCGGAAGCCGTCAACCCCTTTATCAAACCAGAAATTCATCATTTGATAAACTCTTTGGCGGACGGTTTCGTTTTCCCAGTTTAAATCGGCCTGGGTGACATCGAATAAGTGCAAATAATATTGGCCCGATTTTTCATCATATTCCCAGGCGGATCCTCCGAACTTCGATACCCAATTGTTCGGCTCGCTCCCGTTCGGCTTCGGATCACGCCAAATATAAAAGTCGCGATATAGATTGTTTTTTGAGGAGCTTGCTTGTTTGAACCATTCATGTTCGGTTGATGTGTGATTGACGACAATGTCCATGATGATTTTGATGTTGCGCATATGGGCTTCGCTCAAGAGATAATCGAAGTCCTCCATCGTTCCGTATTCATCGTGAATACTATAGTAATTGCTGATATCGTACCCGTTATCCCGCTGGGGCGACTGGTAAATCGGCGTCAGCCACAATACATCTACACCAAGTTCCTTTAAATAATCTAGCTTCTCAATAATTCCATTGAGATCCCCTACACCATTTCCTGTCGTATCATAGAAACTCTTTGGATAAATTTGATAAACAGTCGCTTTTTTCCACCAAGGCTGTTTCATTGTATTACACCACCAATTTTTTAGAGATTAGACCTCTTTGGTCCTCCAGAGGGTCTAATCTATTTTTATTTTATTGATTTGCATTATTTTTACGGTTGAATTTTGAAAATACAAAGGTTAAAACAATTGGCACGACAATGGCGATCGCCATACCGATAAAGAATGGGCCCCAATTCTGCGGAAAGATTGATAAGAACGCAGGTAATCCCCCTACACCAACAGATGGTGCTTTTACCCCATTAATCGTGATGAACATACCCGCAATCGCTGAACCAATGATGGCTGAGAAAAAGGCAAAGCGGAATCGTAAATTCACTCCAAACATAGCGGGTTCGGTAATCCCTAGGTAAGCTGAAATAGCGGACGTTAACGAAAGTCCTTTTACCTTTTCATCCTTTGCAATAAACATCATCGCTAAAGCAGCTGAGCCCTGTGCAATATTGGATAGAGCTACCATCGGCCATAGGAAGGTACTGCCTGTGCTGCCGATTAATTGTAAATCAACTGCAAGGAATGTATGATGCATCCCAGTAATAACGAGCGGTGCGTACAGCAAACCATAAATTAATCCGCCAATTGCCGGTACTGCATGGAAAATGCCAACGACAGCAGCAGTGATAACTTTAGCAATCGCAAATGTAATCGGTCCAATCGCAATAAATGATAGGAATCCTGTTACCAATAAAGCAATCGGTGCTACAAGGAGTAACTGAAATGCATCCGGGATCCGTTTCTTTAAGAAAATTTCCATTTTGGATAACACATAAGATGCCACTAAAACCGGTAAAACTTGTCCTTGATAGCCCACTTTTTGAATATGAAGACCGAATAAGTTCCAGGTTGGTATTTCTTTGGTTGCGCCATATGCCCAGGCATTTAATAGGTCGGGATGCACGAGCATTAGCCCGAGAACAATACCTAATAAAGGGTTTCCGCCAAACTTCCTTACAGCCGACCAGCCGATTAATCCCGGTAAGAAGGTGAAGGAGGTGTTGGCAATTAAATTAATAATGCTTGCAAAGTCCTTCCATTGCGGATAAACGTCTACCAAGGATTTTTTATCATAGAAAATTCCCGGTCCAGTTAAGACATTGTTAATCCCCATCAATAAACCGGCCGTAACGATCGCAGGCAAAATGGGTATAAAGATATCTGCAAGCGTTTTGATTGCACGCTGCAAAGGGTTCAAGTTCTTTTCGGCGGCATCCTTAATGTCTTGCTTCGTTGCGTGCCCAATACCGGTCATTTCAACCATTTCTTCATAAACTTTGTCAACGGTCCCCTGACCGATTACGACTTGGAACTGTCCGTTTGTAGAGAAGGAGCCTTTGACTAAATCAATCTTTTCGAGTGCCTCTTTGTTCACTTTTCCTTCATCTACTAATGCAAAGCGAAGGCGTGTTACGCAATGGGTAGCTGCTGCGATGTTCTCTTTACCGCCAACAGCCTCAACGATTTGTTCTACGGATTGTTTATTGACTGCCATGTTTCTTTCCCCCTGTTACCGTTTACATTTCACCAAAAAGGAAACGGATTGTTTACATATAAATTAGTTTTTTGTCCTTTGCCAGCCTAGCATGTACGGTTTCTTCTAATTAATACCCAAATCTTACATTCTACTAAATCGCTTTCAAAAACAACTTGTATATACAGGCTTCCTTTCTGGTATTATCTTATCCTGTATATACAAGTTTGTCAACAAGAAAAAAACTGTTTAAAAGTGTTTATTGAGAACCCTTTCAAACAGCTGCTATTATTGCTTAATGCTATAAGCTTTTCATAGGATATATTGATATTACTTAAACGCGATCTACTGATTTCATGAATTCCTTTACTATCCGTAAATATTCATCCGGTTCCTCGATGTATGGCATATGCGCACTTTTCTCGAAAACATGGAATTTAGAATGAGGAGTCTGACTGCTGTAATATTCTGTTGTTTCGGGTGTTGCCTCATCAAAACGGCCGCATGTAAAAAGAGTCGGGCAGGTGATTTCCTTTAATTGTTTGGTACAGTCAAAATCTTTTAGATTGCCTTTCACATGGAATTCAGATGGACCCCACATGATATTGTACACTTCAGGATTCTTTAAATGTGACCCTTTTTTCAAGAATTCCGGGAAGGGATTCAATCGACAAACGAATTGCTTATTAAATTCCTCAGTAGCTTCTTTATATTCTGCTGAATCAGTTGTTCCGATTTCTTCACATTTTTTTAACGTATCCTGAATTTCTTTTGGCAGCTTTTGGAGGTTCCGGTCTTGGTCCTTTTCCCATAATGGAGCACTTAAGCATGGGCTTGAAAAAATAACACTTTTAATTCCGCTTGGGTTGGTTAAGCAATATTCTGCCGCGAGTGTCGTGCCCCATGAATGACCAAGGATATGTACTTCATCAAGGTTAAGTGAGTTTCTAACCTGAGCTACTTCCTCAACGAACCGATCAATTCGCCATAAGGAAGCATCCGATGGTCTGTCGGATTTTCCGCAACCTAACTGATCATAAAAAATTACGGGACGGTCTTCTTCAAGAACTTTTAACCCTTGCAGCGAATAACAGGAAGAACCCGGTCCTCCATGTAAAATGATCACGGGAGTTTGTTTTGTGTTTTTATCAAATTTTTGATACCAAACCCTGCCTCCCGGTACCTCTACATATCCATTTTCATACATGCTTTTTCCCCCTAAAAATAAAGACCTATCGTAATATTATACAATTTTTTAAATTATAATAGTTCTTCTTTCTAATGTACTCCAAAAATTGATGTCGGCTTTCGCCACTCTTTTTCATTCAAAAGGGGAACATTATTTAATACCATTCAGTTTATGGAAATAATATCCTGCCTCTTTAGGTCAATAATAAAAGCCACCGAAAGGCAGCTTGAACTTTATATCTTGACACATTGGTTGAAGAATTTTACATACTTGTTTCTTTTTCTCCAATTCTTTGTTTATGCTCAAGATACCCACTTATTTTTACTGATTTATTTTTATAAATTGAGCGTAAATTCATATCAATTAGTGATCCAGCAATTAACCCTAAAAAAACAACAGATATTGAAAAAACATCAGATCTTAAAGTGAAAAAGAGAGCTACAACGCATAAGGTTATACTAAAGAAAAATTCACTTACAAAAAAATGTATTTTTTCCATATTAGCACACTCCTTAAAATTTAATAAACTATAAGTTCTTTCATAAATGTCCGTTTCCTTCTATTTTTTGAATAATCCTACTTTGTAATTAAAAAAATAAGACTTTTCTCCTTGTTGAAGAAATGCATTTCGTTAGAGTTCGGTTATCATTTTTAATTAATCTTAAACTATTCAATTTTTAGTTGAATCCGTATATTTATTTAAACAGTTTTTACATATACAATGTTTTCTTCTACTTTCTCCAGGAACTAATTCAAAGATTTCATTAGGAAATTTTTCAATGTCACACCAGCAGTTACCATGTTCTCCCGCACCTGTCATACACTCGTTTTCTTCTCCGCATATTGGACAATATTTATTAGCCACTAACAACCCCTCCTCAATTGTATTGTAGCATTGCACCCGTTGGTGAAGGTAGTTGTTCTTATTGAATAAGATTTGTACAACTGACATAATGCATAGGTTTTTTCCCATATCCAATCCCATGGAAATAAAGGCTTATCCAAACATAAAAAGTAAGAACAAGCATTCATGCTTTCCAATAAAATGAAACTAGCTGGACTAGCACGATATTTGGTGAAGTTTTCTAATGAAAATGGAGTGGGAATATGGGAGCTATTAACGGAAAAGATTTTATCGACCGATTAAATCAGATGGATACTGAAATTTGGTATGACGGAAATAGAATTGAGGGAAAAATTTCAGAACACCCTGCCTTCAAAGGGCTTCTACAAACAAAAGCTTCCCTTTATGATTTACAATATGATTTGGGAATAAAAGAGGAAATGACTTATTTATCTCCTGAAACTGAAGAACCGATTGGACTTTCTTACTTGCAGCCAAAAACGAAAGAAGATTTACAAAAAAGACGAAAAATGATGGAACACTGGGCAAGACACACCGGTGGAATGCTGGGAAGAAGTCCTGACTATATGAACACGGCTGTTATGAGCTTTGCATCGTCTGCTGTCCTTTTAACAGGCAGAGAGAACTGTTTTCCTGAAAATATTCAACGCCTATATGAAAGGGCAAGGAAAAATGACTTAGCTTTTACGCATACATTTATTACTCCTCAAGTGAACCGATCACAGTTCTATTTTGAATATTCTAATGAGCCCATCTCTGCTAAAGTTATTGATAAAAACGAAAAAGGAATCATTATAAAGGGTGCCAGACTTTTGGCTACTCAGGGCGGTTTAACCGATGAAATTTTGGTATATACAGTTCCTGGAGTGTTTGATGCAGATGAAGCGTTCGCCTTTTCCATCCCAACTGATACCAATGGACTAAAATTTATTTGCAGAGAATCGTTTGTTGGAGGAAATTCTTCCTTTAATCATCCCTTAAGCTCTAGGTATGAAGAAATGGACTCAATCGTTGTCTTTGACCATGTATTAGTTCCATGGGATCAAGTATTTTTTTACAATAATGTCGAAGCAGCAAATGACTTCATGTATCGAAGCTCCTTTCACCCTTTTGCTAAACATCAGGTAGTGACTAGACAAGTTGTAAAAACAGAATTTATACTAGGCCTAGCTGAGCTTCTTGTACAGACAATTAACGTTAGCGAGTATCAACATATACAAGAAAAACTTTCAGAAATTATCATTGGTCTTGAAACCATGAAAGCACTATTGGAGAAATCAGAAAATGATGCGGAATTAGACGAATGGGGATATATGCGTCCAAGTATTCTACCACTTCAAGTCGCCAGTAATATGTTTCCTAGAATTTATCCACGCTTCAGTGAAATTATCCAATTAATTGGGGCAAGTGGAATGGTAACATTACCAACCGAGGATGACTTTCATTCGAATATTAGGGCAGACCTCGACCTATATCTTCAGGGGGCTAATAGGAGTGCTCCTGACCGAGTAAAAATATTCCGTTTAGCATGGGACCTTACGATGAGTTCATTTGGTACAAGACAAACCCAATACGAAAGATATTTTTTCGGTGACCCGATCCGATTATCCAGTACTTTATACAAATCCTATCCAAAAGATAAACATGTTGGGGTAATATGCGAATTTTTAAATCTTAAAAGTAATGCGTAATGTGTATAGCCCGCATATGGAAAAAAATCAAGGTAATTCACCTAAAAAATTGACCATTCATTTTATGTAAGACAAAAACATTCCGAATAAAATGAACTCCACCGATTGGTGGAGTCCACTTTTTGGAATATATCGATGCAAATCTTTTTTAAACTGATCCTAATAATTTTCTAACTGTTATATCGTTTGGTAAAGCTTCGTGTACATAATAAGCTCTTTAAATAAGGCGTCCACTAGTTCTTCACTTTCATATGTTAATGTGTTTTGTTCATAATCAAAACAATGAGGGTCAAGAACAAGCTGCTTTGGAATTGCATTAGCGTATAGTCCTCTTACGACAACACGCATATTATTTAGAGCATTTATTCCACCCTTCCCGCCACCGGCTACTGCTAATAGAGCTACGGGTTTATGTGCAAATTGTTCACTTCCTAAAAAGTCTAACGCATTTTTTAACGCACCGCTCATGCCACTATGGTATTCGGGTGAGGCTAAAATGACGGCATCCGCTTCTTTCACTATTTTTTTCAATTGCTGAACTTGTGACAACTCTGTTTGTTCTGATTCTCCGCTATAAAGTGGAATATTGGCCTCACTTAAGTCAATTAATTCTGCGTTATATTTTTTTGCGATAAATCGTGCTGCTATCCCTGTTCTTCCTTTTTTTCTTGGTGAACCATTGATGATTACTATATTCATTTTTGTTCTCCTTCATTTTTGATACTCTTATTATAATAAAAGACTTCACTTAATAAATCGTGACGATGGAGGATATTTTATACCCGAATAGTAGGATTAATAAACCAAAGGATCTAAGACTTTTGTCGTAGTTGTTCTTTGAATGCCTCTTTTTTTATTCGATACCTAATTTATTATAAAAATCGATAGAGATAAATACATAGCATAAAGCTAGCAATCAACTATCCAATTGTTATTCCGCTGCTATTCATAAATTTCATTACTTCAACCCTTTTTAAAATTATATCATCAGGATTTCCTTAATATCCTCCTCAGTAAGAGACGATAATTTTTCTTTTCCAGGCTGAATTATTTCCCCGATCAGATTTTTCTTTTTTTTCTGGAGCTCATTCATTTTTTCTTCAATTGTGCCCTTAGCAACAAGTTTAATCACCTGCACCACGTTTTTCTGGCCCATCCGATATGCTCGATCTGCCGCCTGCTCCTCGACTGCCGGATTCCACCAGAGATCATAAAGAATTACCGTGTCTGCACCTGTTAAATTGAGTCCGGTCCCTCCGGCCTTTAAGGAAATTAGGAACATGTCACTTTCTCCTTCATTAAATCTATCGCAAATCTCAACCCGCTTGGACGCAGGTGTGTTGCCATCCAAATAGAAAAAGGGAACTCCCTGTGAACCTAATTCACGTCCAATGATCTCAAGCATTTTGGTAAATTGTGAAAAAATTAAAATCCGTTTACCTGCACTCCGACATTCCGCCAAAATTTTTAACAATTGCTCGAATTTCCCCGATTTCCCAGGATATCCATCTACAAACAAAGCGGGATGACAACACAGTTGTCGAAGGCGTGTCAGACCAGCCAGAATTTTGATGCGGTTCTTTTGAAAAGTATCCTTGTCAAGGTGTTTAAAGGCATCATGTTTAAGCTTAGCTAAATAGGCGGCATACAACTTCTTCTGTTCCGGAAGCAGCTCTGAAGCATACATCGAGTCAATCTTTTCAGGAAGTTCTTCTAATACATCCTCCTTCAAACGGCGAAGGATAAATGGGCGAACTCGCTTGGCCACAGTTTCCCGAGTTAGGTCATGAAAGGCTTTTCTTCCCGGAAGCAAATTTGGGAAAACCACATTGAAAATGGACCAAAGTTCATCGATCGAATTCTCAACTGGTGTGCCTGTAAGTGCGAAACGATAGTTTGCCCGAAGCATTTTTGCTGCTTTTGCTGTCTGGGTGGCAGGATTCTTGAAAGCCTGGGCCTCGTCAAAAATTAAGGTATGAAACATTTGTTCACTATACTGTTTACTATCCTTCCGTAATAATGGATAGGATGTAATCACAATATCCACTTCACCAAGATTCTTTAAGAAATTGATTCGAGCCTCTTTACTGCCATCAATGATTACAGCACGAATAGTAGGCGCAAACTTCTTCAGTTCGTTCATCCAGTTATATATGAGAGAAGATGGAGAAACAATTAATGCAGGCATCTTCTCTTTGCGAATATCAGGTAATACGGATTGGATAAAGGCAATGCTTTGCAATGTCTTTCCAAGTCCCATATCATCTGCTAGAATGCCCCCAAATCCGTAGTGCGCCAAAGTCTTTAGCCACTGATACCCAAGTTTTTGGTAGTCTCTTAGGATGGTATCTAAACTGTTTGGTATAGCGAATTTTAGTTTATCCGGATTTCGCAAATCATTTAAAAAATGTTTGAATGATTGTCCCAAGCTAATCATATTTTCATTTTCAAGGGAATCGATTAATTGCATCCCCCGAACGAGAGGAAGCCGGATTTCGTTATTAATTTCCTCTTTATTAACACCAATTCCATTCAAAAACCGATTCATTTCCTTAAACTCATGGCTTTCCAATGATAATAAGGAACCATTCGGCAACCGATAATACTTCCGTTTTTCCTCAAGAGATTGAAGAAGGTTTCGAATCTCAGATTCAGGAATCCCTTGTAAATCAAAGGTAAAAACAAGCCAGTCCGTCCGTCCATCAATTTCCACCCTAATCTTTGGATGTGCATTTCCTTTGAACAAGCGTAATCTTACAGCTGTTGTGGCGAAAATTTGTGCAAGCTTCCTAAACTTCGGGACAACATGGTACAAGAAATGGTATTCTAATTCTTCATTATGTAAAAAATATCCTTCTTCCGTTTTCGTAAACGAGCTTTCCTCCATTAATTGCAAAATTTGCTGCTCCTGTTCCCCGTTTCTTATGAAAGAAGTACCTGCACCAAGCTTGTTTCTATCTCCTTCTAAAGGATTAATAACCACGTTTCCGTAATGAAATTCCAGTCCAGCAAGCAGCCGATTTTTGACCCGATCCAAATAGAGCTTGGCTTTTAGCGGCGTTTTTATAAGTCTGTCAGTAATGTTTTTCTCAATTCGTACTTGACCGAGTTTTCTAAGACCTGGTATTACTTTTTCGACAAACGTTTCCAGTTGATCAGTAGGAATCTGGAATTGATGTTTTCCTGATGAATCAAGCATTCGTTTCAGGTCTGAGAGACGCTTCATGTCTTCCATTGGTATTTTCCTTATTTGACCTTCAAAAAGAACATAGCCGTAAGATTCCATGATCGTAATATCATTTAAACCTTTTACGCTCAGTTGATATCCGCCTGTATTTGCTTCGTCAAACACAAAATTTAATGGAATGGGCTCTGCAGATAATTGGATTCCGTCATACAATTTTTCATTCTGTTCTAACCTTACAAATGGTGCAACGGACAGCAACGGGAAGATGCTTTCCCATGCGGAAGGCGGAACCAAGATCATTTGCTCCCCGCTTTTCCTATCTTTTTGGCTCGAAGTAAGGAGACCTAATTTTTCGTCATGTTGAACTTGAATTAATTGATGAATTACCTCATCTGTTTTCTTCTGAAAATGGTGGAGTTCAGGATCGAAGGTAAATTGTTTGGAAACTTTATAGGAATCTCTTCGTTCGATATGCCGCAAAAAATCCGTTAAATTATTTACGTTATGTAATTGTTTGGAGCCAGCCCGCGCTTTTATTCCAAACATATACCCTTCATTTTCTACGGGAATTGGATTGATAGTGAATTCAACATCAATCAATTCCCTATTTTCAATCAAATACTGATGGCTGGTGGGACGGGTTCCCTTATTACCAAATAGACCTAACATCCCGTTCGTTAACCGGATATCTTCAGCAGAAATTGCAGCAGCTTTCTCTAAGGATGGATCCTCATTCATTTTCATTTTTTGAAGTTCAAGTAAACCTATTAGCACAGCTGCAATATGGTGACAATTCTTATCGAAAGAAGCTAATTTTGGACATGTACATTCGGCATGTAGATTTCCATGGTTATTTTCAATGGAGATTTGAAAGTCAACGTTTCCTTTGACGATTGCTTTACAAACATCACGTTCGGGAAAGAAATGATTAAAAGACACTTTTTGTCTTCTGAAAAGATCTTCCCCTCTCTTAAAAGAATGATCACCACACAACTGCTTAATCATTTTTTTTGTTAACACTAAATTCATTGCCTTGTTCCTTCCTAAGGTAAATAATGGGTATTTAAGATACCTTCATACTACTTTAGTTAATCATTACATAATCAATTTAACATGATTAATATATATCTTTAATATCTTCTTCATCAATTCTTAAAATTTGGTTTCTATACTGGAGTTGTGTTAAACAAAACGGTGAAAGGAGGATTACTATGTTTTTGAAAAAACTTACAGAAAATAGACTGGTCACGATTGTTTATTATTCAAACGGAGCCATAAAAACTTTTAAAGGTCGTGTTTATAGACTTAATTTACTTGAACAAATTCTTTCATTAAAAGATGATAAACAGAAATCATTCTCCATCCGTTTATCCGGTATTAGACATATTTACTAACCTTTTATTATTGTAAACAAATGATTAGCTTTAACCGTACCTTAGACCGAATGGGTCTGGGTTTTTTGTTTTTTCGGCACCAAATTTAGGGTTTTCGAATGAATCTTTAGGGTTACTAACACCTCTGATATTTAATTGTAATGCTTTTATTACACTACTGACAAATTGTAATGCTATAATCCTGAAATATGAATAGTTTGAACATTTAGAAAATAATTTGTCGAATTTCCGGAAATTGACCATGACCTTCACAATTTTATTAAAATGAAAGAGGTGTGGAGTGATCAGAAAGATATTTATGGTGCTAACCTTGACAATTTTGCTGGCAACGGGAAATTTATTCATCCATCATAGAGTAGATGCAGCTTCTGTAAGTGACTTGCAACAAAACCGAGTAAAGGATTCAGAAATACAGAATGTAAATGAGCAAATAAAGCAAGTTAATCAGGAAATAGAAATGAAGACGAAAATGATCGCTAAAGCAAATTTGGATATCACCACTTCGGAATCTCAGGTCCAACAACTAAAAACCGATGTATTGATGTTAGAGGATAAAATCAATAAACGAAAAAATGTATTAAAAGAGCGTGCCCTTTCCTATCAGCAAAGTGGCGGAAATATTTCCTATCTTCAGGTATTGTTTTCTTCCGGCAGCTTCAAAGATTTTGTCGACCGTGTCGGTGCAGTCGCCATCATCATCGAGGCGGACCGCCATCTTTTAGAGCAGCAAGAAACAGATAAAAAGGATTATGAAAACAAAAAAGTTTCATTAGAGAAAAAACTTGCTGAAATGGCCAATACGAAAACTGATTTGGAAGGAATTCGTGCGCAACTCACTGAAAAAATAAAAAGATACGAAAAGTTACAAGAACAGATTAGAAAGGAAATTCAAGATCAGGTTGCGATAAATGCAAAACCTGAATTCAGTGGTACTTCTCCGAAAATAGAAAATGGATACATAAATACAATCATCAGCGCAGGCTATAAATATATTGAGAAATCGGTCTATGTTTTTGGTGGCGGAAGAACGGAAGATGATATTGCCAATGGGAGATTTGATTGCTCCGGATTTGTTCACTGGGCATTTGCTCAAGCAGGCATCGATGTAGGTTTCAGTACAGATTCAATAAAAAATCTTGGCAGGCAAGTGTCTGTAAAGGAAATGCAACCAGGCGATCTCGTATTCTTTGACACTTATAAAAAAGATGGTCATGTAGGCATTTATATTGGAGATGGGAAATTCATTGGCTCACAAAGTTCCACCGGAGTTGCGATTGCAGATATGACAAGCGGATATTGGAAAAATAAATTCAATGGGCGTGTCCTTCGAATTTAAACAAAATGGACGACAGACTCGGAATAACAATATATCTATCGTATTTATTCAGCCTATTACCAATTTGAGCATGCGAGGGATGGATATGTTAATACGCTATAAAAAGGTTTATAAAAAAATTGCCATGGGGCTTTTATCTTTTATGCCGAATGAAAAGGATCTCAAAAAACTACAGAAAACGATGAATGATTATGTAATGGATCAGGACCGCCATCTCTTTCTGTGGAAAGAAGAGGAAGGTATTATTGGCCTGATGGGAATTTTAGAGGATGATAACCAAGTACAGTTACAACATATTTCAGTGAACCCTTCCCATCGTGATCAAGGATTTGGCAAGCGGATGGTTCATGCTTTAATTGACCTTTATCCCAAAACACCAATCATTTCCCATGAAAACACTATAGCATTTATCGAAAAATGTAACCTTAAAGATTCATCGGAAAAAGAAAATGAAAACAACAATTTGCTTATTTTGTATTAGTTTAAATTCACTTTCGATCCAATTTAAAATACATATGAAGGTTCTGAAGGACAACATATCCCAGGTGGAGAGGAAAAGTGTCCCTCAAATGATAGCTCAAGGACAAAATCTCCCAGGTGGAACGGGAAAATGTCTTTGAAGTTTTGCACCTCAAAAGTAAATCCGTACTAAAAGAGAAAGGTTTCCTTTCCTATTGTGATAGTTAATGAACACGGATGAGCTCTCGAATATCCTCATCGTGCCATACCCTTGTATGTTTTGATTCCACCCGCTCAAATTCATCAACATTTATTTCATCGATTGTGCTATCAGTCCACCAATTTTTTAAATCTACAAAAAATTCGTCGAACATCCCTTTTCCCTCGCTATTTATGTTTTGGTTTATTTTAGCAGTGAATCATCCAACTTTGATGGTTCTAAATACCCCTTCACCTTGAAAGAAAGTTTATTTTATAATCCGCCACAAGATGGATTTCTTTTTTTTGGTTCCTCTGTGTCTTTTGATACAGATTCTAATCCATATCCAGTTGAACTAATTTCTAATACTTCTTCATTAACCTTACGATTCAAATTAAGCTGTGAATCATCTTTCTTTTCATCCAACTTGAATTTTTCCATCTCGGAAACTCCCCCATCCTTTCAGTTTCTACTTTTCTTCATTTGGAATTAACGTTTGTGACTCAGTTTTTTCTGAGGTACATGACTTAGAAGAATCCGTAGCAGTCATTTTTTCAACTGCTTGGCCAACTGGGGTTGTTACATTCAATTCATGCTCTGGAAGTCGTTGACTTTTCATCATAGTCCCTCCTTTCCAGTTTTTTTCGTTTCATCTACCATACTGTTCCCTTAACCATGAAAAGATATTAGATAGAAATTATCACTAGGTTCAAAAACAAAAAAAGTAACCCCAAATTCAACGAATGAATCCGGGGTTACTATTAATCATAATAGCTCAATTAAACGAAAATTTCTATCTTTTCTTATTTTTCAAAAATATTTTAATAAAATTTCACTATAAAATTATCCGTTTTTAATAACCAAATGGCCTTGGTTCAGAACCGAGGCCATTTGGAAACAATAAGTAGTTTTATAGTATTTTAACGAGGTTATTCTCTTTCCAGCAAGGCTGAACCCGCGATTCCGGGATGCGTCATTTCATAAGGATCCAGAATCAAATCAAGCTCCGCTTCCGTCAGTACATCATATTTCAGACACAATTCTCGAATTGGCGCCCCGCTCAAAATTGCCTCTCTTGCAATGCGAGCCGCTACTTCGTACCCAATATGGGGGTTCACCGCTGTGATTACTCCAACGCTTTTATCTACATATTCCTTTAACCGATCTTCATTTGCTTTTATCCCTTTTACACAGTGGTCTGTGAAAACGCGAAATGCATTATTCATAATGCTAATCGACTGAAGCAGGTTAAATACCAGGACCGGTTCCATAACATTTAATTCAAGCTGACCCGCTTCCGATGCAAGGCAAATCGTATGATCATTGCCAATCACTTGGAATGCTACTTGGTTAATGAGCTCTGCCATAACCGGATTTACCTTTCCGGGCATGATGGAAGAGCCGGGCTGACGGGCCGGTAACGTAATTTCACCTAATCCCGCTCTAGGGCCAGACGCCATTAAACGCAAGTCATTCGCGATTTTAGACATATTCATCATACATACCTTCAATGCTGCAGATACCTCTGTGTATGCATCCGTATTTTGTGTGGCATCAACAAGATGTTCGGCACCTACTAGCGGTAACCCGCTTATGTCTGCAAGTTGTTTGATAACGAACTCAATATAACGCGGATCGGCATTTAGTCCTGTACCGACTGCTGTCGCACCCATGTTCAATTCATATAAATGTTGGCGAGATTGCTTAATACGCTTGATGTCACGTTCAATAACCCGTCCATATGCTTCAAATTCCTGACCAAGCCGAATCGGTACAGCATCCTGGAGATGGGTGCGACCCATTTTGATGACATGATTGAATTCTTGAGCTTTTTGTTGGAACATGTTATGCATATCATCCATGGTATTCAACAATTTTTCTTGTAGATTTAACACAGCAATATGAATTGCTGTCGGAAATGCATCGTTTGTCGATTGCGACATATTAACATGGGTATTAGGGCTGCATTGGGTATAGTCGCCTTTTTCTTTCCCAAGTAATTCAATGGCACGGTTGGCAATGACTTCATTGATATTCATGTTAATCGAAGTGCCGGCACCGCCTTGGATGGGGTCGACGATAATTTGGTCATGCCATTTTCCGTCAATCAATTCTTCTGCAGCTTTTACAATGACTTCCCCAATTCCGGAATAGAGACGTTTAACTTCCATATTCGCCAGTGCAGCTGCTTTTTTTACAATTGCCATTGCTTTGATTAACTCTTCATGGATCCGATATCCAGTGATCGGAAAATTTTCGACTGCTCGAAGGGTTTGAACTCCGTAATAGGCTTCAACAGGTACTTCCTTTGATCCTAAAAAATCTTTCTCGACCCGCATGTTCTCTTTTGTCGTTGTCATATTATTCTCTCCTCTATTTAAGGAAAAATTCTGGTACGATCCTATTATACCATTAATCTTCTTTTTCAGCTTTAATGGTTAAATCCTCTGCCAAAGGAGTTTCAATGATTTCCTTTATTTCTTCTACTTTATTCGTTTGTCCAAGTGCCCACATCAGTTTAGCAACGATTGCTTCCGTGTTCATATCTCCGGATAAAATAACATGATGCTGTGCGACTTTACGTCCTACTTCATAAAGAAGCAGGTCTTCCCCTTCTTCCAAGCATTGCGTTGTAATCACAACAGCAATTCCCGCTTCCGTAAGCTCTTGAATTTTCGAAAGCAAGTTCCGTCCCTCAAAAGGTAATCCGCCGTTACCAAAGCTTTCAATAATAATTCCTTTATACAAATTTTTTAGGGAATCAAATATTTCCGGTTTGGTTCCAGGGTACAATTTCATAAGGAATACATCCGTACATAAATTAGTATTTAGTGAAAGTACGTTCTTAGTGAACGCATGTTTCCAATGATATTTCACTTCCCTTTCATTCACATGGGCAACATAGGGATGATTCACACTTTCAAAAGCATCATAGCTTTTAGTTCTCATTTTAACAGCTCTTGTGCCGATAATAACCCGGCCATCAAAAACGATGAAAACTCCGCCGATATCTTCACAGGCAAATCGAAGAGCATCCGCAACATTTTTCTTTGCATCGGTTTTTTTGAAACTGATCGGAACCTGTGAGCCGGTTAACACAACTGGCTTACCCAGGCCTTGAAGCATATATGAAAGCGCGGCTGATGTATAAGCCAACGTATCTGTCCCATGTGTAATCACAAATCCGTCGTAGGCATCATATTGTTTATAAACGGCATTAGCGATTTCTACCCAATGCTCGGGCTGCATGTTGGTACTATCAATGTTCATTAAGATTTGTGAGTCAATTTTTAAATTTTGTGATGAATTAGGTAAATAATGAAGCAGTTCCTCAGCGGATAAACCGGGAACGAGCCCTTCATTTCCTTCAACAGATGCGATGGTTCCACCGGTAGCAAGTAATAATATTTTCTTCATAAGCAACATCTCCATAGAGTGAAAAATTGTTTTTGTTTTCGCGTAATGCGTACTTATATTACTTATTATAGAACTAAATACGGATAAATCAATACTTTGTATTCGATTCGCGTACTTTTTTCTTTTCTGGTCTATTTTCCTATGCTATAATGAGTTCAATATTAAAGAGATGGAGTTTGAGACGAATGCTGCAACGTTTATCCGAATTAAGAAAAGAACGAAAATGGTCCTTGCAAGATACTGCAGATCAACTTGGGATTGCGAAAAGTACCTATGCCGGGTACGAATCCGGGTACCGTGAACCTTCATTACAATCATTATCGCAATTAGCGGATTTATTTGCTACATCAGTAGATTATATATTGGGTAGAACAGAAGAATTGCAACAGGACCAAGGACATATAGAGATTACAGACTTCTTCAAAAGCTTTGAACATACACTCTCAATAGACGGTGAACCGCTATCAGCCGATGAATTAATGGACTTTGTAGCCTTTGTGAGGGTAAAAAGAGATTTAAGGTCCAAAGAGATGAAGAATGGGCAGTCATCTTAAATAGAAGTATAAATAGGTTATCCAAAAATATAAACAAAAAGATGGCAGATGAGAATGAAGAAAGATCTCTACTGCCATTATTTTTCAAATTATTTATTCAATGAACTATTGCTGATTTTACTTAAAAACCATAAAAATTTATTGTGACTAATTCAAGCCTGACGTCCCATAGTCCTTGATGGTTATTTTCACATCATACCGGATCGGAACTTTACTAAAGGTTTGATCCCACTCTTTCTTAACCTTTTCCCACTCTTTAGGATATTCAATTCTCATTCTGTTACCGAATCCTGAAACGTCTAGTTTATATTCCTGTTGTGTTTTGTTTAATACATTTTTCATCAAGCGCTTCACTTCTTTTTCAGTAGCTTTTTCTGCTTTTTTTAAAAAATCATTTTTAAAGAGGTTCTCCGAAACTACCCAATTTTCAGAAATACGACCTTCGGACTCAATTTTTACATGAAAAGAAATTTTGTTTCCATCAACATGTGGTTGAATATGACTTTTCATTGATTCTATTTCGTATACGATGGGCTGTCCTGTCTTTCCATCAAAGCTTTTCACTAAACCGCCTTTACCCTTTCCCGTTAGCCATGTTAAACCCTCTATTTCCTTTTCATTCAAAAAACCACGTAGTTTTTTTGTCTTTCCGTCAATAACAGCACCTCCTGCAAATTTTACTTTTCCCTTTCCTGAGTTGAGATTTTGCAAAAGAAAACTGGATCCGGATTGTAGCTTAGCGTCTAATTTAATAAGTGAAATAGGAGGCAAAATTCTTGTTGTTCTATATCTATTTTCTACCATTCCAAACAGGCGAAATGCAGGGACTTCTCCTGCTTTCTTTGATACTAGTGTATTGCTAGCTCTCCCTCTGCTAATGAAGATAAGGCAGCTTGGTCTAAAATCATTATCCCGAAGATATAGATTAAGTAATTGTTTTAAACTATACGTTTGTGCAAGGTTTTCACCGATTACAATGACTTTCATTTGACTGGCATGAAAAGGATGGTCCATTCTTAATGATAATTCACGAACCTCTTGAAGGTTGGAGTCTCCCGTTTCAGAAATATTTTCATATGATTGTTGCTGCGATCCCCCTTCTTTACCCATTGAACTTGCAATTTGTGAGGTAATAACTTGATAAGTTGCCGTAAACTGAGCTTTTTTTGAATCCCCTTCGGTTTGTTCATTTACCTTATCCTCTTTGTTTGATTTCTTAGCTCTATCGAGTGCCACCCCTACACCTATGCTTAGCTCTTCAATTTCATGACTGCTCCAACAGCCTGTAAGAGAAAAGAGTAAAAAGACAGATAGCAACCCTAAGAGAAATCGTCCATTTTTATGATTTGACTTCATTGTTTTCTTCCTTTCCATCTTGCGATAATGAGAAGGGGAAGAGGGAGTAAACCAAATAAAAACAAGGCAAAATTGCCAATCATATCCCCAAGCTTAAATAGATAATTGATATTTTTGGGGGTCATGGAAATGACGTAAATAAGAGGAAGTAAGCCATACATAAATGAACGAACGTTTTTATTCGAAAGTTGAGCAAGTCCTACAGTAGCAACGTAAAAGCTGATGGTAAAGGTAGTAAACATTTGCATAATCCATACCACCAGCAATAAAGAATCAAACCGTTCAAAGATCAAACCGGTTAACTCAAAACTTCGTATTAAATCAAGTGTTGGCCATGTTCTCGTGACCACTTCATCGACGGATAATGCGCCGATGACCATCACAACGGTTATCACATAAAAAATCAATGGAACGGAAACCCCAATTAAAACGCTTTTTATTGCTTTGTTTGGATTTTGCATATATGCCATAATGACCAGCAGGACTTCAGGACCAGTAAATGCTAGAGTCGTCGCCTTTACCCCTTTTAACACAGGAATGATTCCAGTTCCTAATACCGGACGTAAATTATCGATCTCAAATATTCTTAGGCTCATGAAGGCTACCAGCAAAAAAAGGAAAATTGTAATAGGTAATACAATTTCAAAAAGTCGGGCAATCGGGTTGATACCGCCCAGAATCAGATAAAGACCTACCCACATAAATGTCATCATAATTGCCCATAAAGGGGTTTCTTCCAGCAACAAATACCTTACTACTTCCGCCATTGAACGGAGTTGAAACCCTGAAGTTAAAAGAAAATAACATACTATAAGTAAACTAAGGAACCCGCCAACCCATTTCCCCACAATTTCTTGACTGTATTGATAAAAGGTTTTTTGGGGAAACTGCTGGCATAATTTGGCCATAATCACAGCTGCGATTATCGCAAACAGTCCGCCTAAAAATACGGTTATCCATACATCTGGTGTTTGAACCTTCTCTGCAGCTGCTCTAGGGAGGGTGAGGATTCCTGAACCAAGTATATAGTTGCTGATGATAACAGCAACTTGTGCTGTGGTAATTCGATCTTTTGGACTGACAATCACCCTTTCATCTTCCCTTCAAAGTAGTTATCCTTTACGTATAGGATCTTTGGTATCCATCATCCTTGGACGTCTTTTCATCATCATAAGGGGCATGCGGACCATTAAATCTTTCCATTCGCTTAAACGATAAGGAAAGGCTGGACTCATATAAGGCACACCAAAGCTTTTTAGTTTCACTAAATGAATGGTCATAAAAAGGAAAAATAGAATGACTCCATATAATCCAAATATGGCCGCACAAAGCATGGCCACGAAGCGAAGAATACGTAATGAAATCCCTGCACTATATTGAGGAATGGAAAACGATGAAATCGCAGTTAACGCCACTACAATCACCAAAATGGGGCTAACAATCCCTGCTTGTACAGCAGCTTCACCGATGATTAACCCACCGACAATTCCCATTGCTGGACCAATTGGCTTCGGTAACCGGAGTCCGGCTTCCCTCAAAATTTCGATCGATATTTCCATAAATAATGCTTCGATTAGTGCCGGAAATGGAACATTGGATCTCGCCCCTATAATGGATATGGCTAACTTAGTAGGAATCAATCCTGGATGAAACGAGATAAAAGCAATATACAAAGCAGGTGTAAAAAGAGCCAGAGTCGCTGCCAGGTAACGAAGTAAACGGATGAATGTTCCAGGAATCCACCTTTCATAATAGTCTTCCGGTGATTGTAACATCATGCTAAAGGTGACCGGAACAATCAAAGCGAAGGGTGTCCCATCCAACAAGATCGCAACGCGTCCTTCCATCAAGCCACTGATAACCCTGTCGGGACGCTCCGTATTCTGTACTTGTGGAAAAGGACTAAGATAATTATCTTCTATTAGCTGCTCTACATAACCGGATTCGGGAACATCATCTATATTAATTTTCTTAATTCTTTCCTTGACTTCATCTACCAAATCAGAATCAGCAATTTCGCTAATATAGACGATAACGAGGTCTTTTTTGGCACGCTCTCCAACTTGAAAATGAATAATCGATAGGTTGCGATTATCCCCATGCTGCCGCAAAAGAGCAGTATTATCGCTTAACGTCTCAGTGAACCCTACCCTTGGCCCCCTTACCAACGCTTCCGAAACCGGTTCTTCGATACTTCGTGACTTCCCTTTGGTTGTACCGAGAATTAGCACTTCTGACACCTGATCCACTAACAATGCGGTTGATCCTGTCAATACTTTGGAAACTAATACGTTTAAGTCTTGTATTTCTATTAGCTCACTAATCGAGAGGGCTTCATTTTTAATAAAATCCTTTAAATCGCTCCCTTTCACGCCAGCTTGCTCACGATTATACCTCGTTGGAAAATCTTCCATAAGCGTTTTCAAAATATATTTTTCTATAAGTTCTTTATCTGAAAGACCATCGATAAAAATGATTGCCGCCCGAATACCTGTATTCCCTATATAAAATTCCCGAAAGTGAACATCCGAGTTATGACCGATTTCTAGCTTGACACGTTCCAGGTCTAAGGAGAGTTCACCGATAAAATGAGTGGCAGACTCTTGTGGGGGATCAGTTTCCTGAGTTGAATCAAGTTGATATTCATGCTTTTTGAGATGTCTACTCTTAAATTTTAGTCCTTTCATTTTCATCGGTCCTCCTATGTTGAGCGGATCCACTTAAACAGTCTGGATATCACAAAAGGTATGAAAAATGTTACAAATGCCTGTATAAAAACTTCCCATTCCGGAAGATAAGAAACAATCGATTTCCACAATACCCTCACCCTTTAAATTCTTTTATCAGCAGTAGAAATCTTAAAAGGATACTATTTCAATTAGTTAAGAGTTCATAAATTCTTAAGTAGTATTATTTGGTATTCCTTCCTTATATATTCAAAATTTTTGATTGCTCCCTATTTTGTAAATAGAAAACCCCGTTACCAAAAGTGGTTATATCTTTTGGTAACGGGGTTTATGATCTTCTTTAATTAAAATTCCTGATTCCTTTGTTAAACATGACCACGATGGAAATGACTACGATGATTGAACTAAAGACGATTAAGGTCGCAATTTCTCCAATCAAGGATAAAAGGATGCAATGAGGCATCCTTTTAAGCATAAATCTAACTCAATTGACTTCTTGCGGCAATTTTTTGATCAGACGGTTCCTTCTGAATGAGAAATGATGTCAGTAAAGCCAAGGTGCTACCGAAGAAACCGAAGAGGAACAAATGGTGAATTCCTGTCATAAAATCGGCTGCATTGGTCAATAAGGCTCCCATGATCGTAACACCAATTGCTGTCCCCATGTTTCGACAAAACATAAAAAATGAAGTCGATATCCCTCTTTCATGTCCGCCAACCAGCTGCTGAACGCCAATCATTCCTACTGTGGTTAATAATCCGAAGGCTAACCCTTGAACAATCATGACAAGAAAAACAAACCAAAAACCATGGCTTGGATTTAAAAGTGTCAATAATAACCCTGAGAAGAACAATAATGTATTTCCGATAATCAAGAGGATGCGGTATCCATATTTTAAAATCCATTTTCCGGCAGGTACAGCTACGGCCATCCATCCAATCGCCGTTCCGAGCAGCGCTACACCACTCATGAATAGCGAAAGTCCTGCAATATTTTGTAGGAATAACGGGATAAAACTTGATGCTCCAAATAAAGCAACCGTTCCTAAAAAGGCATTAAGATTAATCTGGGAGATCATCCTGTTTTTAAACATAGAAAGCGGAACGATTGGCGAAGCTTGTTTTTTCTCATAAAAATAGAATACAACCAGAAATACGATTCCTACTAACAAGTATACAAGCCTATCCTTCTTAACGACCGTATCAAGCAGAAGCGACGTTACCCCGATAGCGAATAGGATTGCTCCAATATAATCGACACTTGCTTTTTTCGGCTGATAATGCTCCTTGTAGGGTAAAAGCGTTAAAAATGAAATAAGACAAATTGGTAAATTGACAAAAAAGATCCATCTCCAAGTCAAAAACTGAACGAAAAAGGACCCAAGTAAAGGAGCGAGAACAGCGGAAAGCCCCCACATTCCTGTAAATAAAGCTTGAATTTTTCCCCTTTGCTCAACGGCAAACAAATCACCGGCTATGATGGCCGGAAAAGGCATCATGAATCCTGCGCCGATTCCTTGAATCGCACGGAAGATGACTAATTGAATCATAGTGTCAGACAAACCGCATAGAAGTGATCCAACCAAAAATAACAGAATCCCAAATCCGAACACCCTTTTCCTGCCAAATAAATCAGATAATCTTCCAGCCACAGGTGAAAGAATCGTACTTGCAATCATATAGGACGCAAAGGCCCAAGCGTACAAATCAAATCTTCCTAACTCTTTGGCAATGATTGGCATCGTTGTGTTCATAATGGTTGAATCAATTGATGCAACCAGCATCGCAAGAACGATACTCACCATAACTGTAGTTCTACTTTTCATGTAATACCCCCTTTTTACAACTCCAATAGCTATATTACTCAATTTTTACCGTTTATAGAAACAAAAAGCTTATTCCCAATAAAAGAGACTTCCTAAAAGATACAATAATCATAAAAAAAACGCCTATTCGGCGTAAAAGCGCTTAATATTTACATTTAGGACAAATATTGCAAAAGTCTTTACCATTTCCGCACCGATTGCATTTATCCGAATCGTCATGGTTATTCTTATTTTTCCATTGATCGTAAGTCATTCCATAAGAATTTTCATCGTTAAGATATTTAATATATTCGTAACTATACGGATATAACATCAGTATTACCTCCTTCCTTTACTTAAATGTATGCGCTTACATAATAATCTTTCATGAAAAATGCCACCTGAAGATTAATAATCGATAAATAGTTATCAACATTCTTATCACTTTAAAAAGAATCATATATTCTAAGGGAAAATGGAATAAAAAGAGACAGGAAATGATCCTGTCTCTCAGGCTGTCGAAAAACCCTCGGCAGTCTCTTATTTTATTCATTTACTTCAATAATTCACCGCGTTAATTTGTTTTAATATTATTGATATATAGGCTTTTCAACAGGTCTGTTGATTGGCGCTCCAGGCACTTCGCTTTCCGCGGGCGTGCCGGGGAGCCTCCTCGTCGCTTCGCTCCTGCGGGGTCTCCCCTGCCCCGTACTCCCGCAGGAGTCTTCGTGCCTTCCGCGCCAATCAACAGAGTGTTTTCAATAAAGACCTTCAACTCAACTAATAAATAATAAAAATAAGTGGTGAAATCAATGTTTAAGCCAAAAGAGTCTAGCCAAAGTGAATGTGAATTTGTATCTATTGATGAATTGGTACCTGATGACCATCTTCTTCGTTTGATTGATAAATATATTGATTTTTCGTTTCTTCTTAAAAAGGTCCGTCCTTATTACAGTGATGATAATGGACGCACTGCCCATTACTATCCCAATGTACACGCTCAAAAAATAAAGTAAAAGTTGTAACACGACATGTATGGGAGGAGCACAAGGAAAAGGTAAGGTTAAATCGCTTATCTAAATCGGGAAAAATGCTTTATAAATTTAGAAAGGAAAAAATTGAGCGAAGCTTCGCAGACTCAAAAGAGCTGCACGGGCTTCGCTACTGCCGGTTAAGGGGATTGAAGAATGCAAATGAACAGGCTCTTCTTACTGCAGCCTGCCAAAATATAAAAAAGATCGCAACACACTTGGCAAGGTTAGAAAAAGTGCGTTGCAATACTTTAGGGTGATTTGCCTCCCTGTTGATTGGAGCGGAGGGCACTCGACTCCTGCGGGATAGAGAGGTCACTGGAGACCCCGCAGGCGCCAAAGCGCCGAGGAGGCTCCAGGACCTCCCCGCGGAAAGCGAGTGCCCGGAGCGGAAATCAACAGGCCCATTTGCAGGGACAATCAATAAATTTGGTATGATTCTGACAAAATAAAAAATTGCCGAGAAAAATACCCTTTCTCGACAATCTGAGAGACAGGAAATGATCCTGTCTCTAATACATGCGATTAATCATGAAAATTCGTACCGTCTGTCGTTGCTTTAATAACACCTGCACGGATGACAAAGTCACCGAAGTGCTCGCCTTCTTCCCGTTCTTTCGCATAGCGGGACAGCAGCACGCGAAGTTCGCTCAAAATCTCTTCTTCGCCGATGTTTTCACGATACATTTTGTTTAGACGGCTGCCGTCAAAGGCTGCGCCGAGGTACATATTATATTTTCCTACTGCTTTACCCATAAAAGCAATTTCACCGAGTCCCGGACGGGCACAGCCGTTCGGACATCCTGTCATACGGATGGTGATTTCTTTGTCACGCAAGCCGTTTTCATCAATAATGGTTTCAATCTTATCGATTAGAACCGGTAAATAGCGTTCCGCTTCCGCCATCGCCAATCCGCATGTCGGCAGAGCGACGCAAGCCATCGAACTGCGGCGAAGTGCAGAGTAATGCTTGCCATCCGTCAACCCATATTGTTCAATCAATTCGTTAATCTTTTTCTTATTCTGAGTTGTTACATTAGCAATAATTACGTTTTGATTCGTTGTTAAACGAAATTCACCGGTATGAATTTTGGCAATTTCACGCAAACCGGTCATTAGCTTGTAATCTTCAAAATCTGCGACGCGGCCATTTTGGATATAAAATGTAAAATGCCATTTACCTCCAATGCCTTTTACCCAGCCGTAGCGGTCACCGTTATGGTCGAAATGATACGGCTTTGCTTCATCAAGACTCCAGCCGAGGCGGTTTTCAAGTTCTTCCTTGACAGTTTCAAGCCCTAGGCGGTCAACGGTATACTTGAAGCGGGCATTTTTGCGGACGGACCGGTTTCCGTAGTCACGCTGAATTGTAATCGTTTTTTCCGCCACATCATAAACTTGCTCAGGCGTACAGAAGCCGATCACTTTAGCTAACTGCGGATATGTCGCCCTATCACCATGGGAACTACCCATTCCTCCGCCGATTGCCACGTTAAAGCCGATCAGTTTGCCATCTTCAATAATGGCAATCAAACCTAGGTCCTGAGAGAAGACATCGATATCATTTTCAGGCGGAACAGCGATACCGATTTTGAACTTCCTAGGCAAATAAAGCGGGCCATACATTGGTTCAACTTCATCGATTTCCGGGGTGCCGGCCACTTTTTCTTCATCCAACCATACTTCATGATAAGCTCTTGTTCGAGGTAATAAATCATCACTTAATTTTTTTGCCCAACCATATACTTCTGAGTGAATTTCCGATTGATATGGATTAGAAGTACACAACACATTCCGGTTCACATCGCCGCATGCTGCAATTGTATCCAAAAGGGTCGCATGAATTTCCTGAATCGTATTTTTCATATTCCATTTCAAAATACCGTGCATTTGAAATGTTTGGCGTGTTGTTAATTTTAAGGTGCCGTTTCCGTTTTTTTGGGCTAATTCGTCCATGACAAGCCATTGAGCAGGCGTAGCTACACCGCCCGGCAATCGGACGCGCAGCATGAACTGGTACGCAGGTTCAAGCTTTTGCTTTTGGCGCTCATTGCGAAGATCACGATCATCCTGCAAATAGCTGCCATGATGCTTCATGAGGCGGTTATCGTCATCAGGAATTCCCGAGCTGATCCGATCAAGCATTACTTCCTTCAGCGTGCCACGTAAATAGTTACTTTCTCTTTTAATGCGCTCAACGTCACTTGGCGGGCCTTCGGGCGCTTTTATAATTGTTTTGACCATGTTGAAAAAACTCCTTTCAATCCAAAATCAGTATACATCACGCTGATAACGTTTTTCCTGCTGCATGACTGCTAGATATTCTACCGCTTCTTCTCGGCTCATGCTGCCTTCTTTTTCGATAACCTCAATGAGCGTATTATTCACGTCATGTGCCATATGTTTCTCATCACCGCAAATGTAAACCACCGCTCCATCTTGAAGCCACTCGAACAGTTCTTTGCTTTGTTCCAGCATACGGTGCTGTACATAAACTTTTTTATCTGTGTCACGTGAAAACGCAACATCCATTTTAGTTAGCACGCCATCTTTTAACCATTTTTGCCATTCAGTTTGGTAAAGGAAGTCTGTTACGAAATGCTGGTCGCCGAAGAACATCCATGATTTCCCTTCTGCTCCTATTTCTTCACGCTCCTGCATAAACGAGCGGAACGGAGCAACACCTGTCCCCGGTCCAACCATGATGATCGGCGTTTCAGGGTTCTTTGGCAGTTTAAAGTTTTCGTTTTGTTGAATGAAAATCGGGAGTGAATCGCCCGACTGCAGTCGCTCTGCAGCTAAAATCGAGCATACACCTTTTCGTTCTCTTCCATGTGCATCATACCTGACGGCTCCGATTGTCAAATGCACTTCATCCGGATTCGCGGCTAAGCTGCTGGCAATTGAATAAAGACGGGCCGGCATTTTCCGGAGAATCGAAACAAGCTCTTGAGCTGAACCAGTCCATGGACCAAAATCACGAACCAAATCCACTAAATCGCGACCTTCAAGATATGCTTTTAATTTTCCTTGATTGTCAGCTGATAAAAGCTCCTGTAATTCCCCGTTCGCTGACAGCTTCGCTGCCTGCTCTATAAGCGGCTTCGTTAAAACTGTAATTTCAAAGTAAGTGGTGAGTGCCTCTTTTAGTGGAAGCGTGTCGCCCTGTTTATTCACTTTTACAATTTCTTCAGGCTTCCAATTCATTTCAGAAAGTAGCAGATCGACAAGATCCGGATCGTTTTCGGGATAAACACCCAGTGCATCTCCCGGTTCAAAGGTAAGGCCGGAACCTTCCAGCGAAATTTCAAGGTGACGTGTTTCTTTATTCGAACCGCGTCCGTTCAAATTTATATTATCAAGGATTTCTGCTTTAAACGGTTTAGTTCTGGAATACGGCGATTCAACGGCTTGAGCTGCTGCTGCCGTTACCGTTACAGGAGAAGCACTTCCACCCTGCACGTTTCCTAAATTGCTAATGACTCCTTCAAGCCATTCCGCCGCAGGCTCATCATAATCCAGGTCGCAGTCGAAGCGCGGATAAATCCGTGTTCCGCCGAGCTCTTCCAATTTAGTATCAAATTCTTTCCCCGTCTGACAGAAAAACTCATATGAGCTGTCTCCAAGCGCTAAAACAGAAAATTGAAGTCCTTCTAGCTTCGGTGCCCGCTTGCTATGAAGAAACTCATGGAAAGAAATCGCATTATCCGGAGGATCGCCTTCTCCGTGTGTACTAACTATAATTAGAAGGTTTTGAACTTTCTTTAAATTATTCGGCTTAAATTCACTCATTGAAGAAACGGTTACTTGAAAACCATTCCCCTCAAGCGTCTTTCCTGTCTTCGTCGCGAGACCCTTCGCGTTTCCCGATTGTGAACCATAAAGGATGGTCACATCTTTTGAAATTAACTCCCCAGTACCTTGTGCAGCAAGTTCAGTTGCCTGTGCTCCCAATCCTCCTTGAACGGAAGCAAACTGTGACGCGGCGAGATATCCGCTAAGCCAAACTTTTTGTGAATCCGTCAATGTTGGCAGAATGCGGTTAAGGAGCTCTGCCTGCTCCTGATTAAACGGACTGTTCATTACCTGAAGTTGCAACTACATCCACCTCACTAAAAAATAAAAATTGATCGTACACCATTCTTTTACTAATAACTGGTTTCGACAATTCTTGCTATTTAAATAATTTGTTAATGTTATCGTATATTTACTATTCCTATTAGTCAAGTAGGATTTAATAATATGAATTATTAAAAATATTAATAGTTAGGTAAACTTAGTTTAATAATGGAATATAACCTTTTCACCTTCAAGTATGTAAGAAAAATTTATAAATAATAAAGTTTTTAATAAGGAAAGACTTCGTTTATCCGCTTGAACCAAAAGAGGACTCTCATCAAGACAGTCCCTCAGGATAAAAAATTTAACTTCCCGTATTATTGCATGGTCCCTTAAGCATTGCCGTGCATAATGAGCCAAATTCGAATTCCTGGCTTCCAAATTCAACAAAAACGGTACCAACAATCGGGACACAAGTACCATTTCTTGTGAATTTAGCCCTCCCTATACTACCTGGATGTATACCGCCATCGAAAGGAAATATTTGATCCTCTACGATAAGATCATATATCGTAGAATTTGAATCCAGGAAGTTGGTTATAGTGTAAGTAATTGTAGTTAATCCCGCAGCCGTTGTGCATTTTGTGGTTAATTCAAAATGGATCCTGCAATTGGGGACGCCATTTACACTCGTTACAATATCAATAACATCTTTATCGGTAAAACCATTCGTCAAATAATCCACATCCTTTTTTATATCTACAATAGTAAATGGAATTTGTGAATTACGGAAACGGCGATAATACCAGGACAAGTAAATATTATAGTTGCACGCTCTGTTGTTGAGTCTGGTTGACAGCAAAAAAAATCCATGATATATTTATCTTGAATTAAAGATATATTAATTAAAGATATTTTTTTTTAAAATATTACATTGATTATTCTGTTTTGATTGAGTCTCTTGAGTAGTGAATCAACTCAGAAAGAATACTAGTATGTACAAAAATTTAGGACCCATTGGAGGAATTATCATGACCAACCTAAAAGGTATCCACCACGTAACCGCAATAACAAGTAGTGCCGAAAAGAACTATGAATTTTTCACATATGTGTTAGGTATGCGTTTAGTAAAAAAAACTGTTAACCAAGATGATATTCAAACGTATCACCTATTTTTTGCTGATGATATAGGCAGTCCCGGAACAGATATGACGTTCTTTGACTTTCCCGGTATACCACGAGGAGTACACGGAACAAATGAAATTTCAAAAACATCCTTCCGTGTACCAAGCGATGCTGCCATAGAATATTGGGTTAAACGGTTTGGTCGTTTAGAAGTCAAACATACCGGAATCAAAGAACAATTCGGTAAAAAGACCCTTTCATTTGTCGATTTTGATGATCAACACTACCAATTGATTTCAGATGAAAACAATAAAGGTATTGCCGCAGGTACACCATGGCAAAAAGGACCCATCCCGTTGGAATATGCCATTACCGGATTAGGACCAATATTTGTTCGGGTTGCTAATTTTGATTATTTTAAAGAAATGCTGGAAAAAGTACTATTATTTAAAGAAATTGGTCAGGAAGAATCTTTTCATTTATTTGAAGTGGGTGAGGGAGGAAATGGAGCGCAGGTTGTTGTAGAATATAATCCGATTCTGCCGCAAGCCCGTCAAGGCTTTGGTACGGTCCACCACGCCGCGTTCCGTGTTGAAGACCGAGCTGTTTTAGAAGAATGGATAGTACGGATGGAAAACTTTGGATTCCAAACGTCGGGATTTGTCGATCGTTACTTTTTCGGGTCATTGTATTCAAGAGTTGCGCCGAAAATCTTGTTTGAGTTTGCGACAGACGGCCCGGGATTTATGGGCGATGAACCATATGAAACGCTTGGAGAAAAATTATCCTTACCGCCATTTTTAGAACCAAAACGCGAACAAATTGAAAAATTAGTTCGCCCGATTGAAACGGTAAGAAGCACGAAAGAATTGATCAAGGAATAATTTCATCTTTGTAAAAATTGCCATAAATATGCAACGATATTTATGGCAATTTTTATGAACCTTTTTACCTTCATTATCTATTTGTTACCCAACTCTTCTAATATGTTATGAAGCCCCTCCAAGTGCTTAATTTCATATGTCGGGATGACTTCATTTCGTTCTTTATTATGGCGATTAATCCACACAGATTTAATTCCGGCACGATTAGCTCCAAGAATATCTGTCATCAGGTTATCTCCGACCATGATCGCTTCATCCTTTTGGATGGACATGCGAGACAAGGCATGTTCAAAAATAGAAGGATCAGGCTTACCTCTACCAAAATCACCGGATATGACAATTTGATCAAAATATGGCACAAGCTCCGGTGTGATGGCTAGTTTCGTATTTTGTAGGTCAGGTGATCCATTTGTTAAAAGAAGAAGCTGATAGTTATCTTTTAACACATCTAGTATTTGAAAAGTTTCCTCGTACACAAACGGCAGATTCCTGCGCTCTTGTGGGAAACGCTCTGCTAACTCAAATCCAAAGTCAGGGTCATCTACTCCCAGTGTCTTTAATCCTGTAGTCCATGCATCTTTTCGATAGCCAGGCACGACTTCCTTCATTTTCTTAAAATTATCATGATGCGGATCCAAAAAATTGCCCCATAGTCCTTCAAACGGATTAATCCCTATCATTTGTGTAAATGGATAAAATTCATAGGAAGAGTACAAGTTTCTTGCTGCTTCCCGAACCGCTTCCTCAAGTTGATTATGGTCTATTCCCTTTTGTTCTTCAGCATATTTACATGTAGCAACAAAGGCTTCCTTGATGCTTTTTTGATCCCAAAGAAGAGTATCATCTAAATCAAAAAAAATCGCTTTAATCATGCTGTCCCCTCACTTTATAGTAATAATAGTTATTATACTAGTTTACCATTTTTAATATTGAAAAAATAATTAAAATACAAAACAATTTTTTAAATTTACGAAGGCAGTGAAAAATTAGCTAATTATAGGGATTGGTGACTGGAAACCACTTTGAATTTTTTTGGGGCTGTGGTAGATTGAAAAATATAGGAATGACTATAAAAATAGGCATTAGAAATGGTTGTTTAATTATTTACATTACTAATTTGAATTGCGAGGTGTTAAATTTATGAAGCAACATACCCACGTCGAACAGCATTTTATGGGTTCAGATCTAGTGCGTGATATTGTTATTGGTATGTCTGACGGATTGACAGTTCCATTTGCACTTGCAGCAGGTTTGTCAGGGGCAGTTGATTCAACAGCTTTAATTTTGACAGCCGGCGCGGCAGAAATTGCTGCGGGGTCAATTGCTATGGGACTTGGAGGATATTTAGCCGGTAAGACTGATGCTGAGCATTATGAAACAGAATTGCAGCGTGAACAGCGAGAGGTAATAGAAATCCCGGAAAAAGAAGAAGAAGAAGTAGCAGAAATATTTAGAACTTATGGGCTAGATGAGGAACAAATAAAATCCATTACAGCGACTATGCGAAAAAAACCTGATCAATGGGTTGATTTCATGATGAAGTTTGAGCTAGGTTTGGAAAAACCAGAACCAAGCAGGGCAAGAAATAGTGCCATCACCATTGCGATTTCCTATATTGTTGGAGGCCTGGTCCCTTTATTTCCCTACTTTTTCATTTCCCATCCTACAATTGCTCTAAAAGCATCTGTCATCGTGACATTGATTGCCCTATTGGTATTCGGATACATAAAAGGAAGATTTACTGGTACTTCTCCATGGAAGAGTGCATTCCAAACTGTGATCGTTGGAGGCTCAGCTGCTGCAGTGGCATTTGTGCTTGCCCGCTTGCTTTCTGCTCATTAAAAGACATTAATCTTTTTTCACGTTTGTCATAAAAAATAATAGATTCAAATAAAACAGACGACCCAAGGAATCGCCTGTTTTATTATTTTTACTATTTCCATGTAATATAGGTTGAGAAATTCCTTTGGCGCACTTGCTACGTTTGGGATAGGTAAATAAATATAAGGCTGTGTTAAAGGCGAATGTTGATTTTTTACAACTGTTGATTGGAGCGGAGGGCGCTCTACTCCTGCGGGATAGAGAGGTCACGGGAGACCCCGCTTATCTCTAAGCGCCGAGGAGGCTCTCGGACCTCCCCGCGGAAAGCGAGCGCCAGGAGCGGAAATCAACAAACAAGTTTAACAGAGCCAAATATAAAAACGTTCCTTTTGCAAAACAAAACTTAGTGGCCCCATTTTGACCAGTAATTTTCTTAAAAAATCCCCAGATCCTTAAATGAACCGGGGATGCTTTTGCCAACTATCATGATGAACTATTTCCACCACTTGAATTTGACAAAGGAATAAAGTTGTTAAAAATACCTAAAACTTTAATATCCTTTGAAGCAGATATTTTTGAATCATAAACGGAAAAGAAAACATAGTTTTGAGTATTGGTTACGGAATTGATTACCCCATCGCCAAAAACTTCTATGCCCATATTTACCAATCCGTTATTGGCCTTCCCCTTTAATTGATCCTTTGCCCAAATGACAAACTTTTCTTTTGGTGGATTAGTAACTGCCGCAATGATAAGGATAAAACCAATAATAATTACATTACGAAGTTTCTTCATGAACATCCCTCCGGTTCATCTGGTTTTAAAAGACTTTTGCTAATATTTCACATTTTGGTATCATTACCAACTTTATCAAGATGTAAACTATACATCAATAGATGATTGAATTTTGGTGAATATATAATATAAAAAGAAAGAAGGAAAAACGATGATCAAGACGATTATAGGCTTATTAATTTTATTTTGGGTGCTCGGAATTGTGTTCCATCTTTTGGGAGGACTTATTCACATTCTTCTGGTAATAGCAGTGGTTATGTTTTTGTTTAAATTAATATCAGGAAGAAATCGGCATAAAGGATAAGAATTATTTCTCTTAGAGCTTAATGTGAAACATATGTAAAACCATAAAATGATTGGCATTAAGTAAATTCTATGTAAAGAATCCTGCCATTGTATTCTATCCCCTCCACTCTACGAATAGCTTTAAACTGTAAATATTTTAAGGAGGAATCAGGATAAATGGCTACTCTAAAGGATAAATTTACACATGAAGACATCGCTGCATTAAACAAAAGACTTAATTACGTCTTTTACCAAGCAACCCACGGAAACACTAGAACAAAATCAGGTGTTGTCGAGCTTCAATTATTAAATATAGTTGATCAATTATGTAAAGTTTCAGGTATGCTATTGGACATTATGGAACAACAATTAGACGGACAGATTGAAACATTCGATCCGTATCGATACATTAATGGAAAATTAGAGACCGCTGAAATTGGAATTCAAAACTTCTTACAAATTAAAAAAATTGATATAGATTAAATAGTTGAGAGGCTTAGTTTTAGGCCTTTTTTTATTGGTTTTGCAAAAACAATGACTTCACCCACTAGTATTACTTTTTTTTAAGTAATACCAATGTCTTTTTTAATAAATAATTTATATTATTTTAAGAAGATTTTTATATAAAATTAAAAACACTATTTTATAGTGAAATTTAGGAAATTTTCATAGTTAAAAAAGGAGATTAGTAATGGCAAAAAATCCAACTTATTCGATAGCAAAGGTTAAGTCCATTTCGGACAACATGCATCAAGCTCAGCGGGTCTTAACTAAAGTTCCGGAAATTACGATTTTCTTCTGGATCACAAAGGTACTGACCACTGGAATGGGTGAGGTGTTCTCTGATTATCTAGTCAACCATATAAATCCGATAATTGCAGTAGCGCTTGGGGGAATTGGTCTGGTAGGCTCGTTGGTACTGCAATTTTCAGTGCGCCGTTATGTAGCATGGATCTACTGGTTAGTTGTCGTCATGGTCAGTATATTCGGCACGATGGCTGCTGATGTAGTGCACATAGTATTGGGCATACCATACATTGCATCCACCACATTTTTTACTGTGGTTTTGGCCGCAATCTTCATTACATGGTATGCATATGAGAAGACACTGTCTATCCACAGTATTTTTACCATTCGCCGCGAGTCTTTTTACTGGATCACCGTATTAGGAACGTTCGCACTCGGGACCGCTGCAGGAGACATGACAGCGTCAACCATGCACTTGGGCTACTTCTCCTCTGGCTTGCTATTTGCTGTCATGCTTGCGATCCCTGCTTTGGGCTATTGGTTGTTTCGAAAAAATGAGATTATCGCCTTCTGGTTCGCCTACATTATGACGCGTCCTGTAGGGGCCTCGTTTTCAGACTGGATCTCGGTGTCTCATACTCGCGGAGGGCTTGGACTGGGAGAAGGTCCCGTTAGTCTTTGCTTAACGATTGTCATCGTTATCCTTGTCGGCTACCTGACTGTCACTCGCAGAGATGTTAATGTCGAACCTGTAGTGTCAGACGTGCAGTAGCAAGCATACTTGCCAGTTCTCTATGCCTTATTTTTATCTCTTTTTTAATTCAAAACCACAGCAATATTTTCGGCTGTTCTTACCACTTTAAAGGCATCTTCAAGTACAAGAAAACCGGGAACAATACTAAAGATAGGATCAATTCCATATTGATGGATAATATAACTGTCTTTGGAAATGTTCCCGGCTATGCCAATGACCGGGAAACCCAATTTTTTGGCTGTTTTTGCAACACCAATGGGCGTTTTTCCAAAAATCGTTTGTCCCTCAATCTTTCCTTCTCCAGTAATCAGCATCCTGAAGGGCTTTATCCATACACACTCCCCCATCATATGTAGCACTTCCGCCAATTCCAATAATGATATGGTTCACCCCGTAATCAAGTGCGGCTGCAATTAATGCCCCAGTCCCTCTGGTAGTTGTAATGAGTGGATTGCGTTTCTGGTTAGGTACCAGGTGCAAGCCTAAAGTTGCTGCCATTTCGACCACAACAGAACTCTTGTTGCCAAGAATCCCGAAAAAGGTTAAATTTAATAGTCTGCTAATCAAAAAAAGAGTTGATTTTTTTAAATATTAGGACTTTTCCATTAACTAATTACCATTTAAATCATAAATTAAATTAATTGAAGGACAGAAAAAGGGCATTAGGTTTAGGTAAAATGGAGGTGAAAAAAATTTGTTGGAAGTAAAGCAATCTAAATACGGTAGAGGGGTATTCGCTACCCATGATATACAGAAGGGCGAGCTCATTCATACAGCACCGGTCATAATTGTCCCTAACGAAGAATTTGATTATCTATATAAAACAATACTGTCAAACTACTTTTTTTATTGGGGGAAAAATAAAGATTGTGCAATAGCATTGGGCTATGGGTCGCTATTTAACCATTCCTACACTCCAAATGCTAAATATAAATACAGAATAGAAGATGAAACCATTGAATTTTATGCACATACCGACATAAAATCTGAAGATGAAATAGTAGTAAATTACAATGGAAACCCTGAAGATAAAACACCGGTATGGTTTGAGGTGCTTTAAGGTTATGAGATGGACGACAGCTTATTTTTGCCGAAAAAAAGAGCTTGCATAATCCAAGCTCTTTTCCATTATTATCCCAGCCTTACTTTTAGTTCTTAGACGAGGGCCCCCGATATATCATAGCTGCTAAGATCAATCTCTGTTGGTTTTCCCAAGACAAGTTTGGCTAATTCCGCACCTAGATACGGCCCGCTCGTTAGCCCGGATGCACCTAAACCATTTGCTACATAGATTCCTTCAAAATGAGGAAGTGCTCCAATTACAGGCAGGAAGCCTGGTGTGAAAGGCCGAAACCCTACTCTTGTTTCAAGGAAGGAGCTTTTCGCCAGACCCGGTGCCACTTCTAAAACTTTTCCTAAAATCTCATTGATTCCGCCTGCGGTGACACGGCTGTCAAAACCAGCCTCATTCTCATGTGTAGACCCGACGACAACCCGGCCATTTTCAAAGGTCAGAATGTACTGTGTACTGGGCGGCATGACAACCGGCCACGAACTTGTATCTGTTTTAGGTAATTCTAGATGAACAATTTGCGCCTTTTGGGGTTTGACTAAGAAATCAACTCCCAGTGGCTGCAAAAGTTCTTTTGACCAGGCCCCTGCTGTGACAATTACTTGATCCGCGAACCATGTTTTTTCCTCATGCTTAATCCCAATAACTCGGTTATCTTTTCTAACAATGCTGGCATTTCCTATTAAAAAGAAAGCTCCATTCTTTATCGCAGAATGAATCAATGCTTCTCTTAACGCCCGTCCATCGACCCTTGCTCCCCCACTAACATGTACAGAACCAAATTCGTCCGCTAAAGGCGGAAAAAGTCTCTTGGTTTCAGAGGGTGACAATATCGTAATCTCACCGATCTCCGGTGCATCTTCATGACGTTTTCGTGCTCGTTCCGCTATCTGTTCGAGCTTCGTAACGTCTGTATGAAGACTAATGGCCCCTACCCGTTTATAGCCTGTTTCTTTCTCACCATCTGCTTCCAATTGCGCAATTAATTCAGGATAATAACGTGCTCCGCCCTTTGCAAGCCTGTACCATGCTTTATTCCGCCGCTGCGAAAGCCATGGACAAACAATCCCTGCAGCAGCGTCAGTAGCCTGTCCTTGGTCTTTTCGATCGACTAAAGTAACCTTAGCACCTAATTTTGCAAGGTGGTAAGCAGTCGAAGCACCGAGAATCCCTGCTCCGATAACAATTATTTTTTTCATAAAGCACCTTTTCATGTAGTTTTTCCTATGCTGAAATAGTCTCAATATTTTTTTCCTATTTAGGGGATATTAATCCAAGATGAAAAGTTTGTAAAGACAAAAAAAGAGTGGTGCATTTAAAAATGATAGAAATACCAAGAATCCTTTATTGTGATCAATGTAAAAAAGAAACTGAACACATGGTAAGTGAAGATTCATTAGAAATTGAATATACGTGCCAGGAATGTAAAAAGCAACAAGAGATTGTTAAGTCTTTTTTTTAAATAGTTGGTTTAAACAAATAAGAATCGGATAAATTATATTCGAGCAATATTTTTATTGCTCAATACATCGTCGGGAGTGATGTATCATGGCTAGAAACAAACTTTTGGTTCCCGGTGCAGGCAATGTTCTGGATCAAATGAAGGAAGAAATCGCCAATGAGTTTGGAGTTCAACTTGGTGCTGATACGACCGCACGAGCAAACGGTTCAGTTGGCGGCGAAATGACAAAACGTCTTATCGCTTACGCTGAACAATCATTACGAAATCAACAAGGTCCATAGTTGGTTTCAAAAAGAGGGTGTCCCTAACCAAGGACACCCTTTTACATTTTCATAAATCATTTAGCAAAAGAAAATTTAAACGAAATTTGTCGTTTTATTTAAATATTCCTTTGGGCATTTAAAATAATTGGAAGCATACTCTTCGTAATAAAGGGGCGGTATGTATGCAAAAGGAATTTACAAATAGCACATCCTCAAAAACTTCTGTTATTTTGGGCGTTATTTTTGGTGCCATTGGTATCGGACTGTTGTTTATTAGCGTATGGGTCGGTTTGATCTTTGTTGTTTTAGCCGTTGTGATTTTCTTTTTGATACGCTATTTCGCAAACGACATCACGGTTTCCTGTGATGAAAATGGGTTTACGGTAAAAGTAATCAATAAGCGAAAAGGAACTTCGGTGAATGAATATACATGGAAGGATGTAGTCGAAACCACCTATTATGAAATAGAATCAAGAGGTGAAAATAGCACCAAAACCCGTTATTTTCAAGCGAAAACGGAAAATGGCGTTGTCTTTAATGTGTATGAAATGAAGAATTTTGATCACTTAATTCAACTTTTCAATCAAAATACCCCCCAATTATCCTATTTTTGGGAAAGCCCAAAAGGACTATTTAGTTCAAGCTATTTAAAACAAAACCGCACTTCACCTTAAGCATCTAAGTCCGAGACAGTTAACTATAGGAATTATAGATTTGAGGTATTTATCCAACTTTTCTATTCACCATAAACCATATAATCTTCACGTAAAAAATACCGCTGAACCGGCTTATATAAATCTTTCTCTTGGAGCTTATTAAGTTCCTTCAATTTGGCATCACCAGCTATAAAGATCTTTTTTCCACTGAATATAAAATGACCCATTCCATATTAAAAAAATTCCACGTAACCTCCATAAAAATAAAGGTCACCTGGAATTTTAATCTTTGATCATTACTTAAAAATAGTTGAGACCACTTGGTCGTAGGACATATTACTATCCACTACAAATACACCGGGGCGCAACTTGTTTTCTAGCCCTTTTTTCTCGATATCTTTTGAGAAGTTAAAAGCATTCGGAACTAAATTAGCCCTGACAAGCATGTTGCCGACATCGATGCTGGTCATTCCATCTGAAACATTAAGGATAACTTTTGTTACGGCTTTATTAGACTGATTGTCTGCAGGAGCAGCTTGTTTCTGATCAGCACCTTTTGCATCTTTCATCTTCTTATCAAATTCGGCTATCGTTTGAACGATATAGCCTTTCGATACGAGGGTATTTTTCATCTCGTTCTCAGAAGGTTGAACTTTTACAGTTGTTTGGCTTTCGGATGTTTTGACAGCTGCTTTTGGGACATCACTTTTAGTAGAGAAGTAAACAGCGCCGCAAATCGTGGTAGAAATGAGTAATCCTGCTGCAAAGCTGCTCAATAAGTTAATTCTCATTTGCAACTTTTCTCCTTTCATCCTTTAATTTCTGAAAAGGAGCAAGCATCTGTTCGATTTCATTCTCTGTTACCTTTTTCATCTCAGCAATGCTCTCAATTGAGTAATTTCGTTTATATAAGTCTAGTATTTCACGCATAAAAAGTTTTTCTTCAGTAGAAAGTGTAATTCCCGCATCGTTCATAACCACTTCTATGTCAAGCTCAATATTCCGAATTGACTCTTGAACGGCATTGATTTCTTTCATAATGTCTATATGAACCATATCAATCTGCTTATGTTCAACTTTAGACGCATGCGAAGACTTTAAAATTGAAATGACTAGTAATATAGCGGATACCCCAAATAATCCGACTAACGTCCATTCCATCAAAATAATTCCTCCTTTATTGAATAGAAACTTGCAAGTTCTTATTATACTACCAAACTATTAATTTTTCGAATTGTATCTATAAAAATACGTAAAAAGTCGGGTGAATTTGACAAAATGCGGAGAATTATGGATTTATTTTCTTCTTTCCGTGAGAATTACATATGAAAAAGCACTCTTCACATCAGAGTGGTCTTCTTTCAATAAATAAAAGAAGCTTTTTTGCAAATGAAATCGGCTTTTCGTAAATAAAAGTAGTTTTTTCGCAAATAAAATCGGCATATCCGCCAGTAAAGGCAGGCTATACGTCAATTAGTCCATCCTATCGGCCTGAAAATTTTAAGCCGTTCTCCCTAAAAAGGAAAACGGCTTTCTTTATAAACAGCATTTAACTTTAGAGAAGTTACCAAAGACTTTTGGTATTCCAACAAAACGTTGGAGGCTTATTTTATATTTTCAAATTCTCTTGTGATTCTTTCAAGGGCTTCTTTTATCATGGGTCTTGGTGACGGGATACAAATTCTTTGATAGGCTAGCCCTTCTTCGCCAAACATTTTTCCATCTTCCAATAATACATTCGCTTTGTTATAAATTCGATCATGTACGTCTTCAGGTGATAGGCCGTAGCCGCTAAAGTCCAGCCACATGATATAGGTTCCCTCAGGAATCCTCACCTTAACCTTCGGCATCCTTTCTGCTAGGAACTCTACTACCCACTCCATGGTTCCGTCGATATATTCTTTCAATTGTTCTAACCATTCTTCCCCCTCATTATAAACCGCTATAAGGGCAGATACCGTAAACGGTGATGGTAGATGCGTTCCCATCACACTGATAAATTTATTCCTAAGCTCCGGATTTGAAATGATCACATTCGTACAATGCAGTCCTGCGACATTAAAAGTTTTGTTAATGGCGGTAAACGTGATAATGTGATCGACATTGCTTGCCGCTTTTGCAATGGGAATAAAGGTTTGGTTCCGTCTGATTAAATCGCCGTGAATTTCATCAGCAACGATAATCACATCATTTTTCAAACAGATTTCGGATAACTTTTTAAGCTCATCTGTATTAAAGATTCTTCCAGTAGGATTATGGGGATTACACATAATGAACATTTTCGTCTTTTCATCTTTTGCTTTCGCTTCAAAATCTTCAAAATCAATATGATAATAACCTTCATCATTACATGTAAACGCATTATTCCTGACTTCTCTGCCGTTAGCGGTGATCACCGATGTAAAAGGCGGATAAACAGGCCGTTGAATGATGATTCCATCTCCCGGATCGGTTAAAGCTCTTACAGCAATGCTCAAAGCATGAACCGTTCCCGGACTAAAGATGATTTCTTCCTTTTGAATAATCCAATCATGCCGCTTTTTAAACCACTTTTGGATAGCATCAAAATACTCATCGGGAAAAATAGAATAACCAAAAATTCGATGATCAACGGTTTTATGTAAAGCATCTATTAAAGGCTGGGGTACGGGTAAATCCATGTCTGCTGTAAATAATGGGATGGTCTCATCATCATATCTGTCTGTAAGACCCATGTTTTTAATTAACTGTCCTCCATCCCATTTTACTGAGTAGGTGCCTCTCCTATTTACAATCTCATCAAAATTATATTTCATAAAAATCACACCCTCCGTTATTCATACCTTACTTGATGCTCTTTGACTTAAAAAAATTTGACTTTTACACGAGAGTTCACATATGAATTATTTTGTTTTTTCAGCTTAATAAGAGTCCTTAATTTTTGTAAGTTGCCCTTTTAATTCAACTAACTTGTTTTTAATAAAAGGAACGATTTGTTCAGGTAATTGATTTAATTTAAAAAATTGAGCTTCTATTGCTTGATTGTTTTCTGGAGTTATTTCTCCATCGTACTCCGTACATACGTAAACGATTGCAACAGGATGGTATTCATCACCACTTACTTCAACTCGATTTATTAATTCCTTGCCTGAATAGACACCAAATAATTTTAATTTCATTATCTTAATGCCTATATCTTCTAAGACAATTCGTGTAATACACTCTTCAACTGACTCATTTAACTGTAAAGCTCCACCTGGAATAGTCCAAGTTCCACCTACGTTACGACTCAGTTAAATTTCACTTTTATTATTAATGATAGCCACACTTGGTCTTACAAATATTAGTGGAGAATTCCCAATCATTTTTCTTATATCTTCACAGTAACCCATAAATACCCCTCCCCTATGATAAGGTTCTTAAAGTAAATGCCGCCTCTTATTGAAGAAGTAACCTACTCCTTTTTAGATGGCATTTGTCAGCCACCTTCTATGCAAGTTGCATGGGAGCTGCCTACTACATTATTTAATTCAGTTAATAATACTTGAAGAATGTTGTCGGTTACTAATACTTGTAATGTTTTTTCTGTAATTGGAACATTGTATTTTTGAAAAACCTCTAATGTATCTTCCCACACTACGCTTATAGCCTTTGAAGTCATATTTGATTGGATTACCATTAAAACAACCTCCTATAATCTTCATATTACCACTTTTTTATTCATTAAATTTATTCTATTATTTCGGCTGCAATTCCTTCTTGAACCTGCTTTGTTAGTTTAACATGAAGATTAACAGCTCCTTTACAGAGCTTTAATAAAATAAAAAACACCTAAGTATAGGTGCTTATCCCAATCAGCTTTGATTACCTAGTGTCAAACAAAAAGCCGGTTCTCCTAAGTTAAGGCTTGAAGAACAGGCTTTGTTTGTTTAACTGCTCGAGAGGTTAAATTAACGTGATGAAATCAAACAGAAAACTTGGACGATTTTCAGTGGATACTTATATAGATAAAAATGTTTATAAGTTGTCGAGGATCGCGCTTAAACACGTTAAAAGAAGAGAAAGCTAAAATATAGCTCCACACCTCAAACGAAGAGATAGCTTTCTATTGTGTCATTGAATTGGTGCACCCGGTGGATAATAGAACGGTGGAACTTTAAGCCACCCTCGTTTCTTCACAAGTGTTTTCATAGTTGCTCCAAAAGTCATGTATTCCTGTAAAAATTCCACCCATATCAAACCAACATCGTTACGTACGGATTCATTTATGGCGGTTGCACACATTGTAATACCAAGAAACATTTTAATATTAAGGCTGTTTGCAAATTCATCATCCGTCAACTTCACTCCGGGCGGAACCGCATTTGGGTCTGAAATTGGTTTAGATTCACTTAAGGGTGGTAAGGGAACCCCTTCTAATCGCAAAAATACTGTGAGCCTTTCTCTCTGCGATTTGAACATTTTTACTGCTTCATGAAATGCTTTCCTCAATTCTGGGTCAGTTGTACTGTTAATCCCTGCTTCCGAATGCACTTGTTCATCCACTAATTCAGAAAGGAGCAGTTAACTGTAGTAAGTCGGTTTAGGTATTGGTATTGAAATAGGAAAAGATTATTTAAATTTACGTCAGCTGCGAGTATCGGATAGATCTTATCCTATAGTGTAAGTAGAAACCTTCACAATCCCTACTACACTTTACTGATTTTCCAATTTCCCATCAATAATGCTTTAGATAACACCAATGGTCCGATTAAGGATTTGGAAACAATATCAAAAGTCCTTTGAGGAAAATGGTAAAAAGAATTTTACTCCTCGTTTATTAAATGGTAAGAGTTTCATATCTGCAATCAAGTGGCTAATGTATCCTAATATACAAGTAATGAAAACACCTTGAATTCTTAGCGAGGCCTCGAATTTAAAAGCAATCACACCGAAGAATAGTATGCCTAGAATTGAATGCGTATAGCTTCTATGGGAAATTAAGGAAGCGATAATAATATAAATACCGAATAACCATAACCAATTTTCATTTAGTGAAAATCCTCCGGCTAGCACTCCTATTCCAGTTACAGTAAGCATCCGTCTCTTTGTAATGAAGGACGAAATCACAATAATTCCAAGCCCAACCCCAATTCCAAGCCATTTATCAGTCCTCTCACCTTCCAAGTAGCTATAAATTATCATTAGGATGCCGATGAACTGGGTAATAGTACGAATAATTTTGTGAGGTAGTGTAATTTTATTACTTAACTCGCCATCAATATCTAAATCCGGGATTAAACCTGTGATTCCTCCTAATCCTACAAATATTAGTCGGGTAGTTAAATCACTGTGAAATGCATTTCCTATAATAAAACCCGTCGTTGCTCCAATTACCATATGTGCTGTACCCTTCAATCCTTTTCACCTTTTTCTTTTTGGCTCTGTTAAACTTGGTTGTTGATTTCCGCTCCTGGCGCTCGCTTTCCGCGGGGAGGTCCGAGAGCCTCCTCGGCGCTTAGAGATAAGCGGGGTCTCCCGTGACCTCTCAATCCCGCAGGAGTCGAGCGCCCTCCGCTCCAATCAACAGTTGTAAAAAATCAACATTCGCCTTTAACACAGCCTTCTTTTTAATATGTTTTTTAAAAATTGGACGCTTCACAATTCCAACTCTTCCTTCTATTTTAATATAATTCTTATATCCAAGTAGGAAAATATAAGAAATCATATTTAAATTGACCCAATAAAATACTAATACAAAACATTTACTACCTTTTTAGGTGGATTTTATTTCATTTAACATTGCGTTTGGATTTTATAAATTTTGTGAATAATGAGGATAAAGTTTACGTAAAAATTTAAAAACCACAATAGATAACGAATCCTATTGTGGTTTTTAGTCTACTCTCAGAAAAAAGGTTTTTTATGTAAGAATGATTGTCAAAATGGTTAGGAGGTTTTTTTTGGATGTCTTTAATTCAAGTTCTACAAAAACACATTATTTATCACCAATATAAAAATTGGTATGTGCTGGATGATGAATTTTATTGGGACATTAAAACATTAGCCAATACTATTTTTAAATCCTTAGACTCAAATTTTGCTATTCCTGTTATTTTTTGTTCTATTTGTCAAGCGAATAAAATCATTAGTGACTTAGGAGATGAAGAAGATGAATATTTACGTTTCGCATCAGGTATTTATTGGAGAGAATTAGAGATTATCTTTATTTTCACCTTCAGTGAATATATCCCATTAATTGAGACTCTTTTTCATGAATTTCGTCATGTCATGCAAGACCTCAATCCTGATTTTAGACATCATTTCGAATCTGATAAAAAAATACCTTATCAAGAACGAATTACTGAAATGGATGCCTTTCAATTTGCAAAAGAAAAAACAAAAGAATACCTACTATCTGAATCACTTAAAAACGTTGACTTATGATCCGTTCAAAAAAGGAACCATTCCACTCACGGGAGATTACTCCTTTTCAGGTCGTTGCACCAGCCAATTCTTTACTTTTTATAGGGGCCATTAAAATATTTTACTGATACATCAAGGCTTAGCTTATAGGGACTTCACCTTCACCAGTTTATTTCTTAAAATATCGCTCCTTTACCCACATCACCAATCTTTTCCCCACAAAGAAAGGCTCATTTATTAGTACAACTTCACTTAGATATTCATATATATACAGAGTAAAATGCTTGTTTAATTATAAGGGGGAAAAATCATGGCTTTTATAGATATGATTAGGTCTTTTTCAGGTAAAGTAATTAGGATTGATCGGGGGGGTCCGGATTCTAGAATTGGAAAGTTATTAGATGTATATGATGATCATCTTGTATTACTCACTGAAGAAGATGGGGTCGTTTATTATAACACCGAGCACATAAAAAGTGTGACGGAGAATACGAATGAAAAGTTGGATTGTAATTTTGAAATTCCTGAAGGCTTCGAGTATAAAAAAGCTGATAATTTCAATAGTCTGTTAAGCACCCTTAAATACCAATGGGTTAAAATTAACCGTGGTGGTCCGGAAAAAATAGAGGGTATCCTTGGTGATGTTAATAATGATAATCTTTTATTGATTAATAAAGAAGAAATTGTTCGCATTTCCATGTTCCATCTTCGAAATATCAGCCTAGACTAGAGTTTGAAAAGTCAAAAATGAAGGCGACTTGTCTGCGGGTAGGTCGTTTTTTTGTTTATAGTGGTAACTATACAGGTTGCTTAAACCGAATCCTAATGAACACCGAATGTTGGAATGTTAACAAAAAAAAGGCCATCTTTATTCTGACCTTTTAAACTAAATCCCCTTTTCTGATAAAGAACGTTTTTGGAGGCTATTGGAAAGCAGGCTATAAGCAACTACTTTCTTCTTGTACTGTTTGACTACATCAATGTGATCGTTGTTCCTGTAAACAAATAACCTAACATCTTTTTTGCCTCTTTTAGTATCAATAACTATTGGAGTCTCACTGTTCTCTGGATGTAAATATAATTTCTCGGTCCCTGGATATACATAATGCTGCTTTAAAAATGTAGCTTCGTTAAAATAATTAATAACTTGAATTTTGTCTTCACCTTCCAAGAGTTTTCCGTCAATGGTTACGGCCACATTCGCGTCACTAAGTTTTGAATGAATTTCAAATTTGCTAATAAGCCATTCCACAGGACCAGTTGGAAGACAGGTCATTAATATTTTAACAATACTTATAAGAATTATCGAAAGCACAGCCCATGTCATATTTCATCATCTCCCTTACGTTTCTAAATTAATATTATTATATAATTTATAATTAAATAATAACTCAACTGGATCAATTATTAACCATCCAATTCGTCTAAAAATAGACCATCCACTTTCATCGCTTCTTGTTGCTGTTATGGTAAATGAATCCAAAAAATTAGACAATCCCGCTAATAGATCTATTAGCGGGACTTTATTTTATGAAAAGTCTAAAATAAAGATATGCTATTCAACAACTATCAAATTTAGAAAAGAAGCTCCAACATTATTTGGAAGGCGATTTTTTCCAATAATCATAAATAAATTCTTTGAACATTTCATTTAATCCTGTCTTTTTTTGATTTTTTAACCATTCGACCTGATCGATGGGCAGTTTTAATTTTAAACTAACATCTTCATTCGGCATTTCCACTTTTCTTATTTCCTCTATAGTGATGTCTTCTTCTATATTCGGAAACCATGAATCATTTTCGTTCACTCTATCGAAATCTTCGTACTCTTGGATGCCGTCCAGTTCACAGAATAAATGAAGCTGCGGCAATCCTCCTGAAAAGATTTTCAAATACATGATTGAATTTATGATTCTACCATCTTCCAATTCTATCTCCATAATTAAGGTATCCACATTTCGATATTTTTTAACAGCAACCTCACTAACAATCATATCCAGCACTAACGTGATTCCTGAACTGGATTCAAAGATATAAATCGCGCTTTTAAAAATATGGATACACTCACCATCGATTTTTACTGATTTTACAACAGCCATAAACCATTCCCCCTACAGTTGTGTCATCCTAAACAGACACCGTTCCCAAGGATTTCAATCACCTAATGATCCTTACTAATCGTTTTTCAGTTATATAATTTTAAAAAACGTAAACTAGCTTTTCACTATTCATAAACAGCTAATTACACTAATTTTATAACATATCATGGAATGATTGTACTTCAAAATACGCCTGAAATAATTCCCGAACAGAACAAACACGAAATGCCGTTTTTCAAAAAGAAAAACGGCTTCCTTATGTTCCTTTATTCGATTCCATGTAAACAAAACATAAAGATTCAAAAGCGAATTAATAAAATAGGCTTATAGATGATTAACTAACAGATGTTTGATCCGCTTTCCGATTGTGAGGTATCTTGGATTGCCCACCGTTCGTTCGGCCTTCGCTCAATTTAAATACAAAAACGCCGCTTAATATGACTAACACTCCTACTAACTGGTTAAAGGTAAATGGGACTTTATTCAGACCCAACCAACCCAGTGAGTCCCACAATAAAGCAAACACGAGCTGTGATGTCAGAGCGATAGCGATAGCGTATGTTGGACCGAGCAGCTTGATGCCTTGCACGAGGCAAGTGACCACTCCTACGCCGATTAACCCGCTGAACCAGTACCAGGTCTTCATATTATGCAAAATAAATAGATGTTTTCCTTCAAACAATAGACCAAGAGTGAATGAAGCCAGGAATCCCAATCCTAATACTAATGTAGTAGTCGCCCAAGACCCCGCGTGTTCATTCACCTTACTGTTGAAAATATTCTGCAGACTGACCAGCGAACCTGCAATAAGCGCCAATAATAGTCCAAGAATCATAATGTATACACTCCCAGATGTTGATTTAAATAAGATGCGTCATGTGACGCCCCTCCTAAGACGAATGATTTCGTTTATTCATAGATGTTGCGACTAGCCAGAGAGCTTAATCCTTCCCTATCCTTAATCGTGATAAACCCTTTGCTGCGCTCAATCAGCCCATCCGTACAAAACCGATGAATGACCCGATTCAAATGACGGTAGCTGGTACCGATTAAATTCGCTGTATCTGTTAGACTGGATGTGCTTATCTCCCCTTTTAGAAGCGAATGGTTTTCATCAAAGGTGACAGACAATAAATAACTGGCTAATCGCACTTCCACCGGATACATTAAATTAAAGCTCATCGAATTGGATTTAATGTAAAACTTATGTGTAATGATATTCAGTAAAAATTGCAGAAAGGGTGAATAATCTTTTGCGAATTTTTTTAACATATTCTGGTGAACCCCGATCATTATAACAGACGAAACTGCCTCCACCGTGTTGATAATGTCAATCCCCTGTACATATTCAATATCCCCGATCACCTCAAGCGGGGTCTTAAAAGAAAGAATTAGTGTTTTGCCTTCTGCCGAAGTGTTGTATACTTTAATCTTTCCCTTGACATGGACATACAGATAATGGGAAGGTTCACCTTGGGAACAAATAAGTTCCCCTTGTTCAAAGCTGTACAGTGACAAATAGGGCATTATTTCTTCATTAAATATCGGTTCGATTTGATGAGCCTGCAAATAATAATTCAACCGATCACGATCTTTTATTTCTTTCATTTTCCGTTACCACCTCCAGCCATTTTTACTGTTAGAATTAGGATCTATAATCTCAGTATTACCACACCAACAATCATCATCCCGATTCCAATGAACTGCGGAAGCCGCATCTTCTGCTTCACCACATTAAACCAGCCGTTACCATCGATTAAAAAGGTAAGACCCAGTTGCGCGATCAACAGTGCAGAAACAGTAAGGGTAACACCGATATAATGAATAGCAGTGACATTACTGAAGATAACAATTGCCCCGAAGGCACCTCCGGTCAAGTATAATGGTTTGACCTTCTTAAATTTTTTCCATTTTCTATCTCGAAGTAATAGTAGGATTATTAAGGTCATAATGAACCCTGTTAATTGTGTAATAGTCGCTGTTTGCCATGTGCCGATATCTTGACTAATCCGAGAATTTGCTACACCTTGCAGAGTAATAAATGCCCCGCCTAAAAATGCAAATAAACTTCCTCTCATTTTTTCTCTCCCCAACCAGCTAGATTTATAGTTTAATTAAATGATAAATCCTGGTATTTCGGAAAGGACATATGTCCTCAATGTGACTAAGTTGCGATATTTTTCTTTTACTAAATAAAATTGCCATGTAAAAGATGGCAACATTTTTCCAAAGATCAATCTCGTATTCTGAAATTCGCGCTTCAGTTTTCCCCCTTTTCCAAGGCCTCTCACTTGATCTTCAACATGCTCCTATGACTATTCAAATCACATTGTTGTATAACAATATATCTTCTGTACTATATCAACGTTTTCGACTAAATGATACCTGTGCTAAAACGAAAGCCAATCACCTCAACATAAACTGCGCCTATACTCCATATAATTTTTTATATAAAAATCTGTTGTACCTGATTTTATATCCTGTTACAATAAAAATGTATAATTTTTAGAGAATTTTTAAAATTCAAATTGTTACTCAATTTAAACAGATAGGAGGAATACGTTTGTCTAAATTGCCGAAAACCAATGAATTAGGTTTTTTTGAAATTCGCCTCGAATCAATCGGCGGATTGGGAGCCAATTTGGCCGGAAAAATGCTTTCCGAGGATGGAGTGGTTGGAAACGGCCTTAACGGAATCGGTTTTTCATCCTATGGATCAGAGAAAAAAGGCTCCCCTGTAAAAGCGCATATTCGTTTTTGCGACCCTGAGACAACTATTCGAGACACCACACCAATAGAACGCCCTCACGTTGTAGGCATTTTCCATGATGCCCTATTTAAAACCATCGATTGTACAAGCGGGATATTTCCCGACAGCACCATTTTAGTGAACTCTCAAAAATCCCCTGACGAACTGAAGAATCTCATGAAAATTCCCAGCGGAACGATTGCCATCGTTGATGCAACAGGAATCGCTTTAGAAGAACAAACAAAAGCCAACACCGCTATGCTGGGAGCGCTTTATCGGATTCTGGACTTCCTCGATCCTGTATCGATGAAGGATACGATTCGCCGAACCTTTGAGAAGAAGTATCCGCACCTTGTTGAACCAAATATCCTTACGTTTGACCGCGGGTACAATGAAGTCGAATTCCAAACATTTGTACATGATGATGGGACTGAGACTAAATCATTTATCAGACCGGAACCCCTGCTCGGTTATGAAACCCAGGCCATTGGAGGTACAATCACCAATCCGGGAAACAGCATTTTAAAGGATTTAAGCATTTCCCGTGCCGGTATGCTCCCCCATTTTCATGAAGAGAAATGCATTAATTGTGCAGCCTGTGATACCGCTTGCCCTGACTTTTGTTTTGTTTGGGAAGAAAAAGCAGACAAACGGGGACGGCCGCAAATGTTCCTGCAAGGGATTGACTATCAATATTGCAAAGGCTGCCTGAAATGCGTTCATGCTTGTCCTGTTGATGCAATAACGGGAGAAAGAGAATATAATGACGGCTACGCAGACAAGAACCGTGTGCCGCATTTATTTGATTTGGCCATCAAAAATTAAGGAAGGGGCGGGATGTTATGTCGATAGATTTGAACCAAGATAATGTATCAGCTCTAAAAGGAACAGTTGAACAAAGTGTAGTTTTTGAATCAGGTAATGAAATGGCTGCATACGCAGCGCACCAAATTAATTATCATATTATGGGATATTTTCCGATTTCCCCTTCTACAGAGGTCGCCCAGTTCCTCGACGGGATGAAAGCGAAAGGAGAACATGATATCGTCTTGATTCCCGCTGATGGCGAACACGGCTCCGCCGGGATATGCTACGGCGCTTCGACAGGCGGCGGTCGTGTGTTTAACGCAACTAGTGCAAATGGCTTTCTCTATATGTTAGAGCAGCTGCCAGTTCAATCGGGAACTCGATTCCCAATGGTATTGAATTTGGTGAACCGCTCTGTGTCCGGACCTTTAAATATTCATGGCGATCATTCCGATTTATATTTCGGGTTGAACACCGGATGGCCGATCCTGATGGCCCGTGATCCGCAAATCGTCTATGATATGAACATGATTGCGATTAAACTGGGGGAAGATTCAGAAGTCAGGTTGCCTGTCATCGTCTCGTTCGATGGTTATTTCACCTCCCATCAAAAGCGACGGGTTCAGGTGATCAAACATAAAAAAGATGTTCATACGTTTATCGGCGATCCAAAAACGAACTTCCCTCATGCTTTAGATCGCGAGAATCCGGTTACGATCGGCCCATATATGAATGAACCCGACTATATTAATAACTGCTTTCAACAATCGGAAGCCATGTACAAAGCAGAGCATGTTTTCGAGCGAATTTCGAAGGAGTATGCGGAATTAACGGGCCGCGAATATCCAGTCCTTGATTTATACCGCATGGATGATGCAGAAGTTGCAGTATTTATGTTAAATTCCGCCGCCGAGGTTTGTAAAGACGTAGCCGATCGGCTTCGCAAGAAAGGGATAAAAGCCGGCGTCATCTCGCCAAATATGATTCGCCCCTTCCCGCAAAAAAAATTGGCAGAAGCCTTGAAAAATGTAAAAGCGGTGACTGTCGGTGACCGTGCCGACTCGTATGGAGCGCATGGCGGAAACATGGCCCTTGAATTAAAAGCGGCACTGCAAACAGTTGGAAATGTCAGCACAAAGGTAATTAACCGAATCTACGGTTTGGGCGGCAAAGATTTTTATGCCGATGACGCCGAACAATTTTTCCAGCTAGCCCAAGAAGCAGCTGATAAAGGCTATGCGGAGAAGCCATTTGACTATTTCGGGCATAATCCCGGCAGACCGGAATTCGCTCCGCAGCGTGTTTTGAATCCAATGAAAAAAGAAGACTTGAACACCGGTTTAATCACTGTCACTCCTGAAGAAACGACCGGTGAACTAAAGGTGAAAATTCCCCCCTTAAGAAGCTTAACGAAAAAGCCAAAACGGTTAGCTTCCGGACACGGAGCATGCCCGGGATGCGGAATTTTCTCGGGGCTGGAGTTGTTTTTTAAAGGAATTGAAGGAGATATTGTTGCCTTATTCCATACAGGATGTGCGATGGTGGTGACGACTGGTTTTCCATACAGCGCCCATAAAGCAACTTACATCCACAATCTTTTCCAAAACGGCTCTGCGACGTTATCGGGTCTTGTGGAAATGTTTCATGAACGAAAAAGGCGCGGTGAATTAGCTGAATTCGGTCTCTCCGATGATTTTACGTTTGTCATGGTTACAGGTGACGGCGGAATGGATATCGGCATGGGCCCTGCCATCGGAACCGCTTTACGAAATCATAAAATGATCATCCTTGAGTATGATAACGAAGGCTATATGAATACAGGCAGCCAGCTATCCTATTCGACTCCAATGGGACATATGACGAGTACTTCAAATGTAGGCAGCTTCCAAAACGGTAAGCCGTTCCATCACAAGGATACCGCTCAAATTATGGCCGCGACTCATATTCCTTATGTATTTACAGGTACTGAAGCATTTGACCGCGACCTTTTAAAGAAAGCGGCTAAAGCACAGTGGTATGCCAAAAATGAAGGATTGGTCTACGGCAAAATTTTGATTACCTGTCCATTAAACTGGAAATCGAAGGATGAATTAGGCCAGACCATTGTCGAGGCTGCTGTCAACTCCTGCTTCTTCCCTCTATATGAAGTGGAACGCGGGATCACGACAATCACTTACGATCCTGAGGATAAAAACAAACGAATCGCCGTATCCGAGTGGTTGAAGCTAATGGGAAAAACGAAACATTTACTAAAAGAAGACAGCAAAGCCATGCTGCAAATGTTTGATAATGAGGTGGAGCGCCGCTGGATGAGGCTTAGAGCTAAGCATGAAAGCCCTTATCTATAGTGGTTAATTAAAAGGAAAAATATCCCTGTTGTGAAGACGCTTCTGTCTACCACGAGAGGGATATTTTGCGTTAGTGATGATAATTTTTATAGTTTCCTGTATTTTTACTATTAATTTCTTGACCATTAAAAAAAAATAGCTACTCAATAAAAAGCCGTTTTATGACGGCTTTTTCATTTTGAACCTCATTTTTGATAAAGTGCAAGCTGTCCTATGCTTGAATTTCCAGTACCAATATATAACCTAATCGGTGAATTCTTTAATCAGTTCTGAAAGTCTTATTAATCCCTTTTTTAAATCGTGAAGTGATGCATATGCGTATGACAAACGTAGATGAACTTGATTATGGCGGTCGTAAATAGTTCCTGGGTTTAGCAAAATTCCCTCAATTAGTGCTTTTTTAAATAATTTTCTTATAGAAATTTGGTTTTTGATATTTAACCAAATGTAAAAACCACCCTGTGGGAAATTCCATGTTGCTAATGGCTTAAAATGGTCATTTAGTATTTCAAGCATGAAATCTCTACGGAATCTTAATTTTGTCCTTATCTTCTTCACATATTCATCATATAAACCACTTGATAGCCACTCCGCAACGATGAATTGAGATAAAGAACTTGACCCATAATCCGTTTGCATTTTTATATCTGCTAACCGATCAATCACTGGTTCTGGTCCAACGACCCAACCAATTCGTAAACCGGGACCCAGTGTTTTCGACATACTCCCTATGTATAATATAAGTCCTTGACCATCAATGGATTTTAATGGATTCGGCGGCGGGGTTTCAAACCATAAATCTCCATAGACATCATCCTCAATAATTGGCAACTTTTCCTTCATACAAACATCCATTAAATCTTTTCTTCTAGTTTCAGACATTAGAATACCCGTTGGATTATGGAAAGTAGGGATCGTGTAAAGCAATGCACCATTATGCTGCTTTTTTAACCTCCCAAGCGACTCGGGTCTAATCCCTTCATCATCCATCGGAATTCCAAGTAAGTTCATTCCTGCTGATTGAAATACATGCACTGAATTCAGATAAGATGGCGTTTCAAGAAAAACAGTTGAATCTCGGTGCAATAATCCTAATGAGATCAATTGTAATGCTTGTAGTCCCCCTGAAACAATCATGATGGATGCAGGCGAAACATCTATTTTCTTCATTTTTAAATAATTGCTTATGTTTTCCCTTAAGTAAATGCTCCCCTTTGGCTCCGAGTATCCTAAAGAAAACGTATTGGGAGAATCCCTCTTGAACATTTGCTGCATTTCTTTTACGGGCAACAACTCTGGTGAAAGTTCTCCGGTTCCAAGGCGAATGATGTTTGGATTTGTTTCTGCTCTATTAATTTCTTGGATGGTTTTTATATTGGGCTGGTAAGATCCCGACTTAACGTAACTATTCCAATCCGGTGGAGGGATTGAAGCAAGTAAGCTCCAAGTATTATTGACAACAAACGTACCCTTTCCAACTTTTGATTCGATTAACCCATCAGCTGATAACTCATCAAGAGCATAAACAATGGTACTTCGATTCACATTAAAATTCTTTGCTAAATCTCGTTGAGTAGGAATTTTCGTTCCAACCGTCCATTCACCGTTCATTATTTTTCTCTTCATAAATTCGTATATTTGTTGATGGAGTGGAATCAAGGAGGATTTGTTTAGTGTAAAGTCATTTTCTGACAATAGGTACACCCCTATCACTTTTAAATTCATTATAAATGATTGGTTGGGTAGGATTCCATCCAATTGGTTGGAGACGAATTTAATCAAATCTACTACAATACAGTTACTATCTTTCAGAAGGAATAAAATGTTAGAAGCGATACTGCACGGCATGATCTTAGCATTCGGCTTAATCCTGCTTTTAGGGGTTCAAAATGTTTTTGTGTTCAATCAAGGTGCAAGTCAGTCCGATTTCGTGAGGGCACTGCCAGTAATTATTACCGCATCCATTTTGTGATACTTTGCTTATTTCAATCGCAGTCTTAGGCGTGGCGGTAGTTGTACTTGGTTCGTATTGGATCAAAACATTTCTTTTTGTCATTGGTATTTTATTTTTACTCTACATGGATTTTGTTGTATGGAGGACGAAACCTCGTAATGGACAAGAACCAGGTTCATCTTTACCTCCAAAGAAACAAATATCTTTTGCTTTGTCTGGTGTCTTTACTAAACCCACATGCAATTTTGGATACAATTGGTGTAATTGGAACAAGTTCATTAAATATACAGGGGTTGATAAAGTAGCATTTGCTAGTGCATGTATATTCATTTCGTGGGTATGGTTTGCAAGATTGGGCATAACAGGAAGGATCATAAGAAAAATGGATCAATCAGGAGGACATCTAGCGGTTTTAAATAAAATTTCAGCTATTGTTATGTGGGGCACAGCCATTCCATAGAACATAGTGAAATCACCATTTGCAAAATATGGGTATTTTATTTCTTTTCCGTATTAGCAATGAAATGTTCCATATTTTTTTTTGATTCAGGGCTTAGGTTTTGAATCTTCTCTTCCATCAGCTGCATTCCAAAATTATATAATTCAATATCTAACTTATTATTTTTCATAATGATTTCTATAACTTCTTCAGGAAAATCTTCTCTTAAGGGGCGCTTTATTGTAACATTTCTCTTTTTGTATCGATAATTTTTCCAGCCTAATTCTTGAACAATTAAATACAATGACTCTTCAAACATCTCTGTAATGCCTACAACCGCATAATAATTCTCTAGATTTTTTTTAGCCAGGTTTATATCATTTTGAACTCCTCCCGAGACAAAAAAAGTTTGTCTATTGGAAGTACGTCCCTTAAATTGTTCGGACGTAATGAACTCTTCAAAACTCATGTTTTTCACGATATTATGAGACAAATTATTCGGCTTGCGAAGTATAAAATAGTATTCAGATATCACATGCTCCACTGGATCACGCAGCATTGTGTAATACTCAAAAGGCCTATTGGATAAATGCTCATGAATGCCAAATAGGACATGACCATTTAGACATTTTATTTTTTCCCATTCATTTTTTGATAAATCATTTAGTTTTGATATCATCATCTCTCCTCTATTTGCAATATATAATTCTTCTGAATCGTATTGTTTTTTCAGAATACTCTGCAAAGTAGAACCTGCCGTTTTTGGTATATGCTGAAAAATGTAAATTTTATTTTCGTTCATTTATTAACCTCCAAATTAACTTAGTATGGAATGATATACTTGCCTTCCCATCGTAAAAATATATGGGTGATTTACATCAAAATGCTTTTTCATGAGTTCCTTTGCTGTTTCCTTAGGTATTCTTTTAAAATGAGGATCTATCCCTTGATAAATAATAGAGATCTTTTTTTTATTGATTCCTGTCCATTCTACAAGATCTTTAGTAGTTCTTTTACTAATCGTAATGATATGCTTGGCACTTTCTAAATAAGGAGGAAAAAAATTATTACAAAGTTGCCCAACCGTATGAAGGAGAAGAAAGATTAATCCATGAAATTCTTCGTTTTCCTCAGTACTTTTACGAATCGGGCTATTTTTATTTTGTTGAAAAAAGTACAAATATAGAAAGACTGGAAAGAAGGCTACTTAGTTGGGAAAAACATCAAGAGAGTCGTAAACGGTTCTTGCAACAATTTGAAAAGAGTGCTAGGCACTTATTAAAACACTAGAGAAGTAAGTGTTTTACTACAGAAAAAAGGAGTGCCACTATGAAAATAGGTTTGGATGCAAGAGGCGCTATTTGGTACCGAGGAACAGGCATTGGCACATATACGTACCAGCTTGTCAAAGCCCTATATTCGATTGATAAAAGAAATGAGTATCGTTTCTTTTGGCCTGGTGATGAATTTCAAAACCTTATTCCTTGTAAATATGAAGTTTTTCAAAGTATCGAATTAAACAAAGACAGATTTTGGGAAGAGGTTCGCATTCCCACACGAGTTGCACAAGAAAAAATAGATTTATATCATGTACCCCAAAATGGTATCGGACTGCCAAAAACAAAACACTGCCAGCAAGTAGCCACTGTTCATGACCTTATTCCCTTCATCTATCCTGAAACCTCCAGTTCAGAATATCTTTTAATCTTTCAAAATGAGATGCCCCGGATAATGGAACAATGCGACTTGATCATTACCGTTTCGGAGTTCTCCAAGCGTGACATTCAACGGTATTTTAACTTGCCAGACGAAAAAATTGCAATCATTTATGAAGCCGCTGAGGACATTTATCAACCGATCGAAAAAAATAAAGCGAAGAACTTTGTCAAACAATAATACGGATTTAACTCTCGTTATATATTATATATCGGGGGTCTTTCACATCGTAAAAATGTACTTGGGCTCATTATAGCGTTTTGGAACATACGAAGAGATATCGCTGAAGATTATAAACTTGTAATTGTTGGAAAGCGGAACCGTAGCTATAAAAATTTAATAAAGCTAATAGAGACCTTAAAAATCGAGGATAGAATTATTTTTACCGATTTTGTTCCAGTGACTCACCTTCCATATTTATATAACGCAGCCGACCTATTTGTTTACCCTTCCATGTATGAAGGTTTTGGTTTACCCCCATTAGAAGCAATGGCTTGTTGGAACACCAGTTATTGCTTCTAACCTAACCTCAATCCCGGAAGTAACTAGTGACGCAGCCGTGTTAATCAACCCGCATGATAATTATGCCTTGGCCGAATCCATTGAAAAAGCCTTAAGTAAACCTGATCAATTAATCCAAATGAGTAAAGACGGCCTGGAACAAGCTAAAAAATTTTCATGGAGGAATGCGCACAAAAAACGCTTGATGTCTATGAAAAGGTTTACAATTTAAAAGTCTAGTAAAACAATCTTAATGTGTTAAGATATAATATCTTGCCAGAATAGAAGAAGGTATTTTTCTGCAGCATCTTATAAGCTATCCTCATAAAGAATAAATTTTTTGTCCTTATAAAACCATGATAAAATCCCCTCCAAGTATAGTGTAACACCCACTTACAAGGGTTTTTGCCTAGAGGAGATACTATCATATCCGATGGACTTTTTATTGATGAAAACACTTCATGACAGATAACATCATGCTCCCATTCATATCAAAAAAAGGAGTTGGATAACAGGGATAACTTGTCCTACTTAATCTCGGTAGAGGTTATACCCTGGAATCCCAACTTTCAGCTGAGCTAAGTGGGAATAATTCAGCCTTATTCATTTTGTCTCATGCCTTTAATAAGCACTTCTGCCACTTCAGGGCGTGTATACTCCGGCGGCGGGGTTTTACCAGCCCGGAGGAGTTCTCTTACCTTCGTGCCGCTTAAAATTAGTCTTTCTTCATTGGAATGAGGGCATGTTTTCATAGAGGCCATATTCATACACTTTTTACAGTAAAAGCTGTGTTCAAAAAACAATGGTTTAATACCAATTGCAGTAGAATCAAATTGACGGAAAATCTTCTGTGCATCATATGATCCGTAATAATTCCCCACACCTGCATGATCACGGCCTACAATAAAATGAGTACATCCATAATTTTTCCGGACTAATGCATGAAAAACAGCTTCACGGGGACCTGCATAACGCATTGCTGCCGGATAAATAACCAACCGGACCCGATCTAAGGGGTAATAGTTTTTTAGTAATACCTCATAGCTTCCCATCCGTACACTGGGCGGGACATCGTCCTTTTTTGTTTCTCCAACTAGAGGATTTAAGAACAGCCCATCAACCATTTCCAAAGCGGTCTTTTGCAAATATTCATGAGCGCGGTGAACTGGATTTCTCGTTTGAAATCCCACAATGGTATTCCATCCTAAGTCAGCGAACATTTTTCGTGTTTCCGTTGGCCCCATATAATATTGTTCAAATTCTGAATGTTTGGGTCTATTTAACAGAAAAATAGCCCCTGCCAGATACACATCGCCTTGGTCAAAAAGTTTTTTTACCCCGGGGTGTTTAGGATCTACTGTTTGATAAACGAGTTGGGCTTCTTCCATTTTATCATATTCATATATTTCTTCTAACTGAATGACACCATAAAGGCTTCCATTCTCCCCATAAAGGGCAACTTGTTCTCCTATAATGAACCGATTGGCCTCTTCTTTCGTCACAGGAAGCGTAATTGGTACTGTCCAAGGTAATCCGTTTGATAAATGCATATTTTTAAGGACGGATTGGTAATCCTCTTTCCCTAAAAATCCGATAAGTGGACTATACCCTCCATTTGAAATCAATTCAATGTCAGAAATACTCCATTTTGAAATAGTAAGTGACTTAAGTGTTTTCGCCCTTTTGATCCATAATTCACGTGCGTTTCCTGTTAGTTCACGTTGAACCAGCTTACCCCCATGTGGTTTAATAGGAGTTGTTTCCACTTTCACTCATCCCCCAATAATCGATAGAATAAGATTCATGTAAATACATAAAATACAAGTCTAATAAGTTAAATAATCATTTATTTTCAAATAGTTGATGATTTCCTGTCCGCATTCCTCACTTGAATATTGAGAGGTTTCAATTACGATTTCAGGTGTTTCAGGCACCTCATATGGAGCTGAAATCCCGGTCATATTAGTAAGTTCTCCTTTCCTTGCTTTTTTATATAACCCTTTTGTATCACGTTTTTCACACACTTCTAAGGGGCATTTTACATAAATCTCAATAAATTCACCCTTTGCTACCCTTTTTCGAATTTCCTTCCTATCCTCTGCATATGGAGAGATAAGTGTGGTTATTACCACAATCCCACTATCGACGAATAATTTAGCTAATTCGCCAGTTCGGCGGATGTTTTCCTTCCTATCTTCTTGACTAAATCCAAGGTTTTGATTTAACCCTTCCCTAAGATTATCGCCATCCAGAATATATGTGGATATTCCAAGTTCATGGAGTTTTCGCTCTATAATATTAGCAATTGTTGACTTTCCGGATCCTGATAAACCGGTGAACCAAAGAATATAACTTTTATGTCCATGTAAAGCCTGACGCTGTTCTTTAGTCACTTCAAAAGATTGATGAAAGATATTCTGTCTTTGCAAAAAACTATCCCCTTCCAATTATTCTATTAAAATCAGCTTTGTACAGCATCTTCCATTATGCAGGCCAAAGCTAAAAATCACGCCTTTTGTTCTTCGATACTGCCAAGATAATTGATCCTACCCTGCCAAGTAATAAAATTACATATATAAACGGAATCCAAATATGATTTATTGACAATACATTTATCAACGTCCATATATTGGTTATAATAATTCATTTTTTTCCAATTGTTTTCTTTAGCTCTTCCCAAGAAATAAACAACCGTACAATATCTTCTTCATCAAGTTTACTTCCAAACTGAACTTCAATAATTTCAAGGTCTTTAATGGCTTTGATTCCATGCTTCCCGCCAACTGGTATGTTCAGTACATCACCTGGTTTTACATAAGACAAGACACCATCCAGAACAAATTCTCCTTCTCCCTGTACGACCACCCATACTTCATTTCTCTTATGGTGGTATTGAAAGCTAAGGTTTTTCCCCGCAAATATGCATAGCCGTTTTGTTAATACTTCCATTCCATCAGGGCTTTCTTTATATTCCAGGATACGATACCACCCTCACCGACGTTCTTCAAACATCGGCCGTTGGTTGAAATCTGTTACCAACTCTTTGATTTGGTGACTCTTCTCTTTATCTGAAATTAGAATGCCATCCGGACTTGTTGCTACTATAAGATTTGATGCACCCAAGACAATTACTGGAATATCTAATTCATTTATTAAATGGGTATTGATACAATCCTCACTCATAGAGCCTTTACCGATGATTTTTGTTTGCAATTGATCGGTTAATGTATTCCATGAGCCCAGGTCCTTTCAAAAATCATTGTATGGATAAACGGCAATCCGCTCAGCTTTTTCCACAATTTCATAATCAAAGCTTATTTTTGGAAGCGTTTTAAACTGTTCAATTAGCTCGTAATTTTAAAAACTGTTTTGATCTAGAATCATTGGAAAGTGGCCACAATCGTTTCCCCGAACCTCCTAATAACAATACAGCTTCATCTCATGCACCTCGATGTGATAATTAGTTGAAATTTCATTCATTTTTTCATGGTATTATCTTATGAGTGCATAGAGTGATTGGTTTGGGACACCAAAGATATATTTTCAGTAATCATAATCTCCATATACTCATGAAGAGCAGAATTTTTTGAATAGCCAATTATATGGGCAGCAGTTCCTGTATTAGGTAGTAATCCATTAGTTGAGGATATTAATCGTTTTCTACATTTTTTTTTGTTTAATACTCATGGATATGAAGGAAATGTGAGATTTTGGAATGGATTATGGAACCAGGGTTTTGTGGAAGCTGTTAATTACGAAAATCATGAAATAATGGAATTAGTGAATGGAATATAAAAAGCGCCTCTCGACGTTTGAGAAGGTCCGATCCCTTACGCATAACAGTTCAACTTATTCTTATAGAGCAAACTTCAATTATCTCTTTCGTTAATTTTTTAAAGTATTTTTTACAGTTAACCAATAAGTTTTATTCCACTAATAATAATGATTGCAGCCACCACTATACGGAGAAGTTTAGTAGGAACTTTTGCAGATAAAGTGCTTCCTAAAAGAACCCCTGGAATCGATCCAATTAAAAGATTTCCTACCAGGACGTAGTTTACACTTCCAGCATTTGCATGGAGCAATCCTGCAACTGTCACTAATAAAAAGGCATGGGCAATATCAGTTCCAACTAATTCGGATGCGCTCAAACGGTATAGATATAACATAGCAAGAGCAAATAAAGAACCTGATCCAATCGAAGTGAGCCCTACAATAAAACCAAAGACAGCACCGATAAATATAGTTAATCCGCGTTTTTCTTCTACCGATTTTAATTGCCAGCGGTTCGGTCTTATTTTTTTATCAAAAAAAGTTCGAATCAAAATAGCTATAGCGACTAAAATAAGGACATAACCAAGTGATTGCTTAATAATTTGTTCTTGATTATGATTGGAAAACTCGAAAAACTGCAGAATTATAATGGGCACAGTTGCACTTGGGACGCTTCCTATTGCAAGGTATTTTGCTAATTTGAAATTAATTGTTTTTTGTTTCCAATGTTGAAAGACCCCAAACAATTTCGTAATGGAGTTATAAACAAGATCCGTTCCTACTGCGATAGAAGGATGAATCCCTGACATTATAAGAATAGGAGTTAAAAGTGCAGCCCCCCCTACTCCTGTTAAACCGACTAAAAACCCAATAAACAATCCCATAACCGCTATACCAATACTCATAGTTTAATCCCTCTTTTTACGGCTCGAACCTTGGCTCGATAGACGTCTGGAACATTGACCACCTATTGGGTCTTGGTCAATAAAATAGCTTAAACCTAAACTTTCAGCCCCACGTACAGCTTCTTTAATCTTAGCTGGTGAATAAAAATCCATGAAATTACCTCTTTCTGTTCTTATATTAAACCATGGAAGATCATTGAACCTTTTTATTTCTATATCGTATGAGGACGTGAAGTTTATGTATAAGACAGGCGTTTATTTTTAAAAATTTATCTAAATTTCAATCCTTACTTTCTAAATATTTTTGTTAGTAGTACATAAAACTGTACGTTGGAACACCTGCAAAGTTGGTTATATCAACCATATATTTCTTTCCGTTTTGTCCAAGCTTATCTTTTCAAATATGCATACCCTATTTGAAAAGATTCATAAAGTTACTTACCATAAATGAAAGGAGCCAATTTATTTGCGTAAAGTTATCCATTTAAATTTAAGAGTTGACCCTACCCAATATATATCACAAATTCGAGAGGTCCCCGGCTATGATTATATTCATTTGGTACGAGAACCTAAGTATATGGTAAATCTCTCCCTTTTTAATGAGAAGATTTATTATCTTAATGAAATTTTCTCACCGAAAGAATTCGTCAAAAAAAATAAGATCTCCCTCTTACATGCTCACCACGGACAATTAGGCATATTGTTACTCCCTTTTAAAGAAAAAACAAAACTTCCGTTAGTAACCAGTATACGAGGCAGGGATGCAACACTAGCCAATCAGCCGGTTGGCTATTTAGAGCACATGAAGATGCTTTTTGAAGAAGGCGAGTGTTTTTTCCCAGTTTGTCAATACTTAGCGGCTAGGATAAAGGATTGGGGATGCCCTTCGAAAAAGATTAGAGTATTATATGGCGGAGTTGACCTTAACCAATTCCAATACCGGACTCCACCTAATAATGGTTCACAAAATATTTTATCTATTGGCAGATTGGTAGAGAAAAAGGGACACCATATCTTAATGAAAGCTTTTCAAAAAATAAAAAATAAATTCCCAAATGCCACTCTTACCATTATTGGGGGAGGGGAACTTGAAGAATATATTAAATCTTTGGCCACTCAGCTTAATCTGGGAGATTCATTTCAGCTATTAAATCATCTTCCTAAAGATAAAGTGCGAGAACAATTAGTTAAGGCCGACCTATTTTGTGCTGCCAGCTTAGAAGCTTCTAATGGAGATTTAGAAGGTATTCCAAATACATTAAAAGAAGCAATGGCGACTGGTGTACCCGTGATCTCAACCTATCATGCAGGCATTCCTGAATTGATCAAAAATAACAAAGAGGGTGTGTTAGTACAAGAGAACAACGTTGATGAACTGGCAGATGCTCTTGAATATATGTTAACCAATAGGGCACTATGGGAAACTTATACAGCTGCAGCTCGTCAAAAAGTCGAACAAGACTTTGATCTTAATAAACAGCTTCTGCAGCAAGCTAAATATTATGATAAACTGATAGGAGGTAAACGATGAAGGATTTTCAATCTATCACTGTAACCAAAGGTGAAGAATTTTTAGAGATTCATAACCCAACTAACTATTCACTAATAGGAAATGGCGCTCAAGGTGCTGTATTTAAACTTTCAGAAAATAAATGCGTCAAAATCTATGCAGACCCGGGAAATGCCAAAAGGGAAGCAGAAGCCCTTAAAGCTGGAAGACACCTCCCCTTTATGCCTAAAGTTTTTGATTCAGGGTCAAATTATGTGGTTATGGAATATTTTAATGCTCCAACTTTAAAAGAATATTTAAGAAATTGCACGTATATCCCTGAATCCATCGTAAAAAAACTTCTCTATATATTTAAGGAAATTAGAAAGAGCACCGATCATAGTGAATTTACTCTAAGACATATATTTGTCACTAAAAACGAAGAACTTAAAGTCATAGACCACGCCAAATCCTCCGAAAGAAATCATCCTGTTCCATTAAAACTATTAAGGGATTTAAATTTCATGCTATTAAAAGATTCATTCTTAGACCAAGTAAAAAAGTTAGAACCGAAGACCTACAAAAAATGGATGAAATTTTTTGAACAAAACAATTTAGACTTTAGGACAATTGTGGTCACCTCTGGGAAATCAGGTAAGAGAGTAAAAATCGATTATCCGATGACACAAACGTATATCGGTTCAGAGTTTCACGGTGCTTTTTACCGCGTATCTGAAGATCAATGCGTAAAAATTTACCAGAATCCACTACATGCTAAATATGAAAAAGAGGTTCTTTTATCCAATAAAGGCTTACCTTTTATCCCGAAGGTCTTTGAAACAGGATCCAATTATATTTTAATGGAAAATCTACCAGGACCAGATTTAAATACATTTTTAAAACAACAATCGAAACTTACAGAAGATATCACAAGGCGGCTATTATCTATTCTAACAACCATGAAAAAATCAGGTTATAAACATATTGATGCTCCGCTAAGGCATATTATTGTAACAAGCAAGGGGTTTAAATTAGTGGATCATGTGTTCCCGTTCAAACTTAAACAGAATAGACCTCTTGAGCTATTTTACAACCTTCAGGAAAGGCAATTTTTAGATTCTTTTTTAGAACAAGTGAAGTCAATCGATCCTAAAACGTATAAAAAATGGACAAAGACACCTATTCCTCTAAATCCTGATGGGACGATAAAAATACAATGAACATTTTAGTGACGGGTGCGGCAGGATTTATTGGTTTCCATCTATCAAAGCGTTTGTTAGATCTGAATTATCATGTAATAGGTGTCGATAATCTTAATGACTATTACGATGTTGCTTTAAAGAAAGACCGACTAAAGATACTAGAAAATCACCCGCAATTTGAATTCCATTTAATAGATATAACTGATAGAAAAAAATTAAATCAACTATTTGAAGAAAAAACGATCAGTATTGTTATAAACTTAGCTGCTCAAGCTGGAGTGCGTTATAGCATTGACAACCCATATGCTTATGTTCATTCAAACCTGGTTGGGTTTATGAATATTTTAGAGTCATGCAGACAATATAAGGTCGAGCACCTGATTTATGCATCATCTAGTTCGGTTTATGGCGCAAATGCCCACATCCCATTTTCCACCACTGACCCAGTTGATCATCCTGTAAGTATCTATGCAGCTACTAAAAAGGCAAATGAATTATTGGCCCATTCGTATAGTCATTTATTTAATACTCCAACTACAGGTCTTCGTTTCTTTACGGTTTATGGTACTTGGGGAAGACCGGATATGGCTTATTTCTCTTTTACTAAAAACATTTTGGAAGAGAAAACCATAAAAGTGTTTAATCATGGAGACATGCAACGAGACTTTACCTATATTGATGATATTGTTGAAGCAATCATCCGATTACTCGATCATCCACCGAAAAATAACCAAAATTGGGATAGAGAAAATCCTGATCCAAGTTCAAGCTATGCCCCATACAAAATTTATAATATTGGTAACAATCATCCTATAAAAATAATGGATTTCATTAACATTTTAGAGAAACTAATTGGAAAAAAAGCAAAAATTGAATTTTTACCAATGCAACCAGGCGACGTAAAGGAGACCTACGCAGATATTTCCGATTTGCAGGCAGATGTGGGGTTTTATCCTACAACAACCATTGAAACAGGTTTAACTCATTTTGTAGACTGGTACAAAAAATACTATAAAAAATAAGGAGGTTTTATAAATTGGCTGTGTTAAAGGCGAATGTTGATTTTTTACAACTGTTGATTGGAGCGGAGGGCGCTCGACTCCTGCGGGATAGAGAGGTCACGGGAGACCCCGCTTATCTCTAAACGCCGAGGAGGCTCTCGGACCTCCCCGCGGAAAGCGAGCGCCAGGAGCGGAAATCAACAACCAAGTTTAACAGAGCCTATAAATTAAAAGGGAAATTGTCTGAAATGACAATTTCCCTTTTAAATTTCCAACTAGGAAATGGATATTTAGCTAGAATTTATTCTCACTTTAAATTATTTGATAAAGAGCAGCCCCGTTAAGGATTATGGTGGTCCCGCAAATGTTTCATGGACAATTACCATTTGATGATTAGAATATAGTTTATTAATACTCTCCACTAAGAATAGATTGTTTACCAATTGGATAATATTCAATTTTCTCGCATTGTCTAATTCTATCTTCTTCAAGACAGTTTCTACCGTCAAAAATAATCGGATATTTCATTTTTTTCATTAAACTGGCTAAATCCAACTGTGTAAACTCTTTCCATTCTGTCACAATAAATAATGCATCTGCACCTAAAACAGCATCAAAGACTGAGCTTACATATTGGATTGTATCACCTATAATTTTTTTGGCTTGTTCGGTTCCTACTGGATCATAGGCTACTACTTCTGCTCCTAGATTGGTTAATGATTGTGCAATATTGATGGAAGGGGCTTCTCTCATATCATCAGTTTCTGGCTTGAAAGGAAGACCAAGTATCCCAATTTTTTTTCCTTTTAATTCTCCAAATCGCTTTATCGCTTTCTTGACAAGAACCTCTTTTTGAAAATCATTAATCGAGATAGTTTCTTTTAACATAGAGAAATTTACACCATACCGTCCGGCAGTATGCAGCAATGCTTTAACATCCTTAGGAAAACAGGATCCGCCATAGCCAATTCCCGCTTGTAAAAATGCTTCTCCTATCCTTTTATCCTTCCCCATACCTTTGGCGACATCTTCCACATCTGCTCCAACCGCTTCACATAAATTCGCAATTTCATTAATAAAACTAATTTTTGTCGCCAAAAAAGCATTGGAAGCATACTTAATCATTTCCGAGCTTCTAAAGCCTGTGAATATTACCGGCACCTGCAATGGACGATACATTTCTTGTACCTTTTCCGCCGCTTCTTTATTTTCAAAACCGATAATTATTCTGTCCGCATTCATTGTATCGTGAATAGCTGAGCCTTGTCTTAGAAATTCTGGATTTGATACCATCATAACCTCTTTATTACACTTTTCTTCGATAATTTTTTTAATATATTCATTCGTTCCAACTGGTACTGTACTTTTAATCACGACAATAGTGCCTTTTTCAATATGACCAGAAATATCCTTTGCTGCTTGCTCAAGATACGATAAATCTGCTCCACCATCCGGTCTTTGTGGTGTTCCTACCGCAATGATAATGATTTCTGCACCCTCAACCCCATCTTTATGTGAAGTGGTAAATATAAGTCTACCCGCTCCTGTATTCTTAACAAGTAAAGTCTCTAGACCTGGCTCATAGATTGGAGAAATCCCCTGTTGAAGACGAGAAATTTTCTGATCATCTATATCGATGCAAGTGACCTGATGGCCTATTTCTGACAAACAAACACCAGTAGATAGCCCGACATAGCCTGTACCTAAAACAGCTATTTTCATATCAATCAAACTCCTGCTTCAATATCTAAGGTATTCTTTTTTATTAAATCCCGTAAAAAGAAAAGTACCTCTTCTCGTAAATCGTCCCTATTTAAAGCAAAGTCGATCGTTGCTTTAATAAAGCCAATTTTATCTCCAATATCATACCGTCTTCCCTCAAAATTAAAGGCTAATACTGATTGCTGCTTATTTAGCTCATTAATGGCATCTGTAAGCTGTAATTCATTTCCTTGACCAACTGGAAGCCTTGCTAATATTTCGAAAATCTCTGGTTTTAAAACATAACGCCCCATTATCGCGTATTGAGAAGGGGCTGCTTCTCTTTTTGGCTTTTCTACTAAAGATTCGATATAGGAAAGGTTTGGTTCGATATTCGTTCCTTTTGGTTTGATAATTCCATACTTACTTACTTCATCTTCCGGCACAGTCTGAACTCCTACGATGGAGCTGTTGTAATAATCGAAAGCATTGATGATTTGCTTTAAACAAGGAGTTTCTGATATTACAAGATCATCCCCTAACAAAACAGCAAACGGCTCACTGCCGATAAGGTTTTTTGCGCAAAGAATAGCATGTCCTAGCCCCTTCGGTTCCTTTTGGCGTACATAATAGATATTTACTAAACTGGATATTTTCTGAACTTCCTCTAAAACTTCTAGCTGATTTTTTCTTAAGAGTGTATCTTCCAGCTCATAGGATTTATCAAAGTGGTCCTCTATTGCCCTTTTTCCTCTGCCGATGATGATAATAATTTCTTCAATCCCCGAAGCAACTGCTTCCTCTACGATATATTGAATCGTTGGTTTATCAACAATCGGCAGCATTTCCTTAGGCTGAGCTTTTGTAGCTGGCAAAAAACGAGTCCCTAGACCTGCTGCTGGAATAATGGCCTTTCGAATTTTCATATGCTGCCTCCCTTCTTGAAATCCTTATTCTTTTATATGCAAGGATAAATCGTCCTGTTACTGCAGATACCTAATGGTTTAGAATAATACTCTTAATTAAAAAGGAAGGCAGTAAATTTCTTGCTGCCAAGCCAATCAGACTTCGACCCCTTGTTACAGACCTATTGAAAGTGCAAAAAAAAACTCCTTTACCCGACCGGATAAGGGAGTTAATCATGATTATCATGTAATGGTCGATATATTTTTTTGTTGAATTTCTCTATTAGCTCTGGAAGAATTTTATCACGCCGTCTTAACAACTTTTTGACCATGACCTTCTTTTCCTCTGGAGAAACCATCCAATCGTCAGGAATTAGAGAAACAATTTCTTCAATTAATAGAGTTGGAATGCTTTGAATGAGTTCCAACTGCTCCGTAAAATCCTTCTCGTCAGCGATACACCGTGCCATTAATTGGTGGGTTGCACTCTTCATGATATCGACTGGGAGTTTTTCTAAATCAGATTGAACCCAATTGTAAGATCCGAAAATTTCCGCATGGTCGATGATCTGCAAATGGAAGAAATTCGGCATTTTTTCTTGCAATAGAATGTTTTTGCGGGTACGGTCTAGATTACAAAGCCAGTAATCAAATAAAATGATACCGGCTAACGATTGATGATTGATAATGTATGGGTCAGCAGAAACTTGATGGCCGTCGATACAATCGCGCACATACAACGAAGCGAATTGATTTTGAGTATAAGTTAAATGTTCTATACCAGGTACCTGTGAAGAAAATTCCCGTGGAATTTCCACTAATTGGGCAAACGGAATAGGGAGGTCAAGGTAACGGCCTAAGCAATACGAAACCCATTCATTTGCTAGGGATTTTTCAAAGCCAGGTTGTAAATATTTCACCACATAGTCTCTTCCATCATTAAAAGTTATTAGATGCGCATTCGATTTCCCTTCCATTTTTTTACGATATGCAATAGGCTCTTTCATGGGCCAATCACCTCATCACTACTACCGTTTTCTTTCTGAATGATTTTTTCTAACAATTCGATATAACGATCTGCTACCTTTTCAATAGCGAAATTTTGGTGTACACGTTCCATGGCTGCCTCTGACATCTGTTGATGAAGTTCTGGAAAATCTATAATACTGTATATTTGCTTGACGGCATCTTGGACATTTTCTCCATGATAGAGTAAACCATCCTCTCCTTGAACCACCAATTCCGTGATGGGCATCATATTTGATGCAACAACCGGAACACCGCAAACCATTGATTCAATAAAGGTGTTACCGAAGGATTCTGATTTTGTGGTTGCGAGTGTACAGCCACCTGAGTGACGAATTTTCGCATAGACATGGGGCATTTGCTGATAAGGAATAACCGGAAACCATTTAACAATATCGGTGAGTTCCTCCTCCTGCCATTCGGCTGCAAATTCTTCCTTTTGTACACTTTGCGCCCCGCCAATCAACCATATTTCAACATCGTCTCGTTCACTTTTTATCACCTTTGCAATTTCCAGCAACATTTTCCAGTTTTTTCTTTTGTCTAATCTTCCGATCCATCCGATAATCTTTTTATCTTTAGGTATTGTGGGCGTACTGTTGAAATCAACTTCATCGGTCGCTAATGCACGGAAAAACGATGTATCTACACCATTGTATATAACATTGATGGGGATATCATCCGTCAGTATGGAAACTAATCGTTTTTGATACTGTGAAGGAACGATTATCAATTCTGGTTGTATTCCTTGGAATGATATTAAATGAGGTTTGAGCTTTATGAGCTCAGGAGTTCGAGCTTCCACAATTACAGGACCTTGATATTTTGCTTTTCGAATCCATTTGTAGGCCGCACCTGTGTCCACAACAATAATTGCATCATAAGCGTTATCCTTAATAATTTTAATAATCTCCTGTTTATCTTTAGTTAAATAAACGGGAGCAATATCCTGCATAATGTGGAGCCCTCCATGATCTGTTGTATACAGAAATTCTGTATGAATACCATGTTGTTTAAAATAAATCGAGCGATTACGCCAACCGGCATTTACTCCCCCAACCGTAAGCAGTCGCCAGATTACAAGTACTTTCATATTGGTTCTCCTCGCTATTTTTGGGCACCTCCTCATAAATTCAAACCTTATTTTGTAGGTCAGAATTTAGAGGGTATAACCGTTATTTACCTTAACGATGTTTTCCAGTTTCACGATATTTTACACTTTCAAATGGTTTTTCCTCTCCATTATATTTTCTATGACGTTGCTGTTTTTCTTTTTCTCCACGGGAATCCTTTCCCTTTTTGCTTCGTCCATCTCGAGTATAGGGTCCATCCTGTTCGTGTTCATCCCAATACTTATCAATTTTTTCCATTACTTTATTGATATCATATCCGCGTGCTATCATTGTTTTTACCCATTCTTCTTTGAAAACTTTGTGTGCTAAGCCTTCTAGCATTACAACATAGTTTTCCTCATCCTTTGTTGTTAACAGCTTTTGACTTAGTTTTTTCAAAGTTTTTTTATCACTTTTTTGTGGGAGTAGTATTTGGTAAATTTGATGGGATATTTCTTCCATGCGGATATAATGCAGCCATTCATTATATAATTCGGGTTCTAGTGTTTGAACATGTGATAAAAACAATGCCTTATTTTCTTCTCCTAATGAAGTTAGCAACTTTCTCGGATAGGGATATACCCGATCACGCCAAACAGTCCTCGCCACGTCAATTACTTTCAAATTACCATCTGGTTGTAAGAAAATTTGCCGTTTATGATGATCAATCCGTTCGAAACCGATTTCTTTAAACATAACTAACATTTGGATCAATTTATAAGAAAGTTCTTCTGTCAATGGCTGTGATTGCAAGTATTCACGTAGGTCCACTCCTCTTACAATTTCCATTGCAATATAGAGTGACCCTTTTGCATATACCTGTGGCAGTAAATTCGTGTTTTGTCCTAGGGATAGGGCATAATATTCCCGATCACAATCCTCGACATTTCCAAATACTTTCACACAAATATCGTCCGAAAACTGAAAAACAGCTCCTTGACGCCCTTTACCTATCATCAGCATTGGTGATTTATTAACAACTTCCACGTCTGCATTGATCATATTCTGAACTTTTATGTCTTTTATCCATTTTTCCAATTGTTTCTTATCCATTATTTTCTTCCTTTCATAGGTTCCTCTTGATTCATTTAAACTACGATCCACAATAGGAAAATTTCCTAATATAGTTAATTCATAAATATAGTCAAATGGTAGGGCAGGGGTTTATAAAACAAAAAAAATTTTAAATTCATCAAAACTTCGTGCAAAAACTACTGTGATTTTTAATCATCAAGTTTGTTTTTTGCTGTATTAATCATGATTTCTATTGGAGGCATTTGTTGATAGATTCAAGCGGAATTATGGAAAAACGGGTACAAACCTAAAGCCTGACTTATTCGTGATACATATAAATACAGTACAACATCACAAGAGGGATAGATGGAAGGGGGGGACACAAGTGGTCTAACTCATTGAGCGGGAAGGTCGTCTCATGAAAACATCATGAAAAACTAGCTAGAAGAAGGGAGAAAAAATATCTAATGTTTTGGATAACTATATTAACATTTTTGGGTACCCTCGGATTGATTCTTTGGAGACCTAAAGGCATTAATGAAGCCATACCTGCTGCGATAGGAGCATTAATTGTCGTACTCAGTGGAAGCGTTTCATTATCAGACCTAGGAATCATTACAGATACAATCAGCGGAGCTGCGATTACGATCATGGCAACCATCGTTATGGCGATTGTCTTAGAAAGCTTTGGGTTCTTTCACTGGGTGGCAGAGAAGCTCGCCGAAAAAGCAAAGGGGTCAGGCATTCGATTATTCTGGTATGTCAATCTTCTATGTTTTCTCATGACACTCCTTTTTAATAACGACGGAAGTATTTTGATCACAACCCCCATTTTAGTCATGTTATTAAACAATATGGGCTTAAAAAACCATCAAAAAATTCCGTATTTGCTGTCTGGAGGTTTAATTGCAACCGCTTCGAGTGCTCCAATCGGTGTAAGTAATATTGTAAATCTCGTCGCTCTGAAAATCGTGCATATGACTTTGTATATGCATACGGCGATGATGTTTGTTCCTGCAACGCTTGGTTTATTACTCCTAGTTGGGCTCCTGTTCCTTCGTTTTCGCAAAATCTTACCAAAAACCATTCCTACTAAGGTATCGGGTCTTTCACTCCCTTCTTACCATCCGCTTAAACCAGGTCCTCAAGGTCTTAAACATGCTTCGGAGAAAGCTCGTTCAAGGTTTATGCGAAACGTCCTACTCTTCGTATTCGCTGTCCGTGTCAGCTTGTTTGTCGCTTCGTTTTTTGCTATTCCAGTCTCACTCGTAGCTGTTTTTGGATCGCTTGTTCTTTTAGGATGGAGATGGGCTTATTTAAAAATTTCTCCTGCCGATATGCTGAAAAAAACGCCGTGGTATATTATCATTTTCGCCTTTTGTATGTATACCATCATTTACGGTCTCAATAACATTGGTTTAACCACTTGGTTGATCGGATTCATGCAACCAATCGTTTCGGGCAGCCTGCTCCATGCCAGTGTGGTGATGGGCGTACTACTAACCGTAACATCCAATATATTTAATAATCACCCAGCCCTTATGGTTGGAACACTCACGTTAACGCATATGCATCTAGATCTACTTTCCTTGAAAATCGCCTATCTGGCTAACATTGTAGGCAGTGACATGGGATCGTTACTTCTTCCAATGGGAACGCTGGCTACGCTGATGTGGATGCACATTGTCAAGCGTGGAAAAGTGAGAATCACTTGGGGTGAATATATTAAAATCACAGCTGTTGTGATCCCGCCTACCGTATTGTTTACTTTGGTTGTTTTATATTATTGGGTTTCTTCGCTATTTGCCGGAGTTTTAATAAGATAACACTTTTTGATGAAAAAGGAGAATGAAGATGCTTATTGATTTTGTAGATTTAAAAGGAAAAAATATTGAGGTTGAAATTTCTGGAGGCAGTTTTCACATGGGAATCCTTATCGATTCTGGGTTGGACATCATTGTTATATACGAAGGAAGGACCAATTCCTTTCTCTACATTCCCTTTGTTCATATTCAGAGATTGAAAGAGATCAGAATTAAGGAAGAAGATCCCTCTTATGATCCTCCTTCAGAAAAACCAATTGAATCTGATGCAATATCCTATCGTAAAATATTAATGAGTGCTAAAGGATTGTTTGTCAAGGTTTACGTGACAGGGGATAAAGCCATTCATGGCTATTTAACGAGTATTATGAACGACTATTTTGTCTTTCACACCCCTGCTTACAAAACAATGTTTATTTCGATGAAGCATGTAAAATGGCTAATTCCGTATCCAGTAAATACAACGCCGTATTCCTTAAACAATCAAAAATTACCCCTTACGTCTGTACCCAGTTCTTTAGCAAGATCTTTTGATGAGCAGTTGAAAAAATTAGAAAATCAACTAGTTATTCTAGATGGTGGAGACAATACTGAAAAAATAGGCTTAATCCAAAAGGTTCAAAATAACAAAATGTCTCTGATAACAGCTGATGGGGAAACGGTATATCGGAATTTAGAGCACATTAAAACGATACAATTACCGTAATTAACTATTTCTCATCTTTAACTAAAAAATAAGTAGTTAGGTGATGTCCACTTGTGTAGACGAAATAAACAAAAAGAATAATCCACCCTGTGTTTGCAGACGAGGATGGATTACTTATTCACTTCTAGAGCTGTTTTTAGACCGTGCCGATTGAGTCACTGTCTTTTTTTATGGAGTACTACATATTATAGCATATGATTTTGGTAAAAATTAGTTCGTGAAATTACATCTGTAATGACACGTATTAACTCCTCAAAAATAATAAAATCACCCATATATGGAATCACCGTTCATTATTTTTCTCTTCATAAATTCGTATATTTGTTGATGGAGTGGAATCAAGGAGGATTTGTTTAGTGTAAAGTCATTTTCTGACAATAGGTACACCCCTATCACTTTTAGATTCATTATAAATGATTGGTTGGGTAGGATTCCATCCAATTGGTTGGAGACGTGTTTAATCAAATCTACTACAATACAGTTATTATCTTTCAGGGGGAGTAATATGTTAGAAGCGATAATGCACGGCATGATCTTAGCATTCGGCTTAATCCTGCCTTTAGGGGTTCAAAATGTTTTTGTGTTCAATCAAGGTGCAAGTCAGCCCAATTTCGTGAGGGCCCTGCCTGTAATTATTACCGCATCCATTTGTGATACTTTGCTTATTTCAATCGCAGTCTTAGGCGTGTCGGTAGTTGTACTTGGTTCGTATTGGATCAAAACATTTCTTTTTGTCATTGGTATTTTATTTTTACTCTACATGGGTTTTATTGTATGGAGGACGAAACCTCGAAATGGACAAGAACCAGGTTCATCATTACCACCAAAAAAACAAATATCTTTTGCCTTGTCTGTGTCTTTACTAAACCCACATGCAATTTTGGATACAATTGGTGTAATTGGAACAAGTTCCATTAAATATACAGGGTTCGATAAAGTAGCATTTGCAATTGCATGTATATTCATTTCGTGGGTATGGTTTGCAGGATTGGGCATAACAGGAAGGATCGTAGGAAAAATGGATAAATCAGGAGGACATCTAGCGGTTTTAAATAAAATTTCAGCTATTGTTATGTGGGGCACAGCCGTTTATATTGGCTCTTCACTTTTCCACTAAAATTTCATTGAAATAGAAACTTTAATTGTTAAAGGAAATCAAAATGATTTCCTTTTTTTGTTTTGAGTTCCCCTTATTGAACAAACCTGCCTTAAATCACCTCAAATTCGCATAATGTCCAATAATTATTTCTATCCTTTAGAATTACACTGTGATATTCATTGGTGAAAAAGTTCGTTAAAGTATATAGATACCTTGCTATAACAACAAAAAAACACACGACATTTTCCTATGTGCCCTGTGTTCCTCCGTATGAATTTAATGTTTGCACCTCTGAAGTGAACCCGATATTTTAAGTGCCGTTTTTTTATTATTTTTCTTTCATCATTTTATTAAACATAACTGAAACTGCCATCATAGAGATCGCAAACAATCCCAAAATAACATAAAGTCCGTAATCCATTTTTTCACCCCCGTACCTTTTATTATTGCTAATGTTACAGTGATGGGACATTGATTAGCAATATACAAGTTAGCTAACTTTTAGATTAATTACTTTGCTAACAATCCCCTGACCATAGTTATTTACGACTCTTTTATTTTGCCTTTGTAAGACAGTGGTAGTAGTTTATAGAATTTGATTCATTTACCTGGTTATTACTTACATTTCTACACCGTGGCAAATTAACAAACAAAACAACCTTTATTTTAACATTCTATTAAACTAAAAACCAAGCTTTTAACAGCATTAGTTCATAAATTATGAAGGGAAACCATTTGGGAGAAATTCCTCCTTCATTCCTATATAATTTTAAATTAATCATTGGTTTAAACTTGCTGTTGAAATTAGATATAAGGTACATTTAAGAAGGAAAAAAAAGGAGGGAATGAATTTGAAATATTTCAAGATTGCTAATACGGATTTAAATGTATCCAATGTTGTTATGGGTAACATGCGTTTGACACAGCTGGCAAAACCAGATATTGAGGTGTTAATTCGGACAGCGTTGGAAGAAGGAATTAATTTCTTTGATCATGCGGATATTTATGGTGCCGGGGAGTGTGAAACATTATTTTCAGATGCCATCCAAATGAATCCATCAATCCGTGAAAAGATGATTATACAAAGCAAATGTGGTATACGACCGCCAGAAAAAATGTACGATTTTTCGAAAGAACACATAATATCTTCAACAGAGGCAATATTAAACCGTTTGCAAACAGATTACTTAGATATTCTCCTTCTCCATCGTCCAGATACCTTAGTGGAACCGACTGAAGTAGCAGAAGCATTTGAAGAACTTCATCGTAGTGGGAAAGTGAAATATTTTGGTGTATCCAATCATACCCCTATGCAAATAGAACTGTTACAAAAATACATTCCGCAAAAACTAGTCGTAAATCAGCTACAGTTGAGTATTGTACATACACCTATTATCGACTCAGGAATTGCTTTAAATATGGGCATAGACCAATCCATAAACCGTGACAGCAGTGTTTTAGATTATTGCCGCCTTAAAGATATTACCGTTCAAGCCTGGTCTCCTTATCAAAAAGGATTTTTTGACGGTCCTTTCCTTGGGGATTATGAAAACTATGCGGAATTGAATGACTTAATCAAAGAACTTGCAATAAAATATGAGGTCACAGATACCGCTATAGCTACTGCCTGGATCACCCGCCATCCAGCAAATATTCAAGTGGTCCTTGGAACTACCAATAAAGAACGGTTAGCGGATGCATGTAAGGGTTCAGACTTACCGTTATCTCGAAAAGAATGGTATGACCTTTACCGTTTGGCTGGACATATGATTCCATAATGAAAACAAAAACACTTGGGGTATTCCAAGTGTTTTTTTAACCTTCAAGAACTATTGTTTTATTTGTATAGAATTTTCTGGTATAAAACATTATTAACCAACTAGCCTATTACTTATTAAATTAGCTTAGTCATTAAAAACTCTATTTTTCCTACTAAATTTTCCTTAATGGTATCATCCAGTGTCATTTCGTCCATGGTCTCTTTCATGGTGCTCATCCATATTTCAGCTCTTTCAGGAGCCATCTGAAATGAATGTCTTTCTTTAACCTTTGAAACATGATTCTCTTGGTCTTGAGATGAATCTTCTGTTACTAGGCGGTATATAAACGTTCTTTGTCTACTTTTGAGCAATTCAATATCCACGTTCCTTTGTTCAAACATTGAAATATAATAGGAGTTCTTTAGAAGCTTCTCATAAAAGCGTTCTACCAGTTCATCAACTTTTTCCTGGCCTAATGTAATAGACATCGTCTATCCCCTCTTTTTCATGAAAATAATATTGTCTACTTCATTATAGTGAAAATAATAAATACATATGTGATATAAATCACTATTTAGGTAGGCTGTTTTCCTAAACATTGCGAAAACGACATTTTTTGTATCTCTCCTTAAGCGAACGTATTAAATATGATCGATGGAACAGACCTATTATGTATATAAGGATGCCATTTTTCAAAGGGGCATCCTTTTTGCCTTGGAAAAAACATCTTTTTTACCTTGGCAAAAAAATACACAATTAAATTGTAGTCGTTATTCACATTCTGTTATATAATAAAAGCAACTAAACTTAATCTGTTCTATAATAAAACAAGCGGATATGTAAAAAAACTTGGGAAAAGGGGTAAACGAAAATGAATAAAACAGACTCAATCGCACGTAGAATACTGGGTTGGAAATTAAATAGGTGGGATAGATGGTATGATTATGAAAAGGGAATTTTCATTCATGAATCAGAATTTCAACCCGAGCAAAACCTTGATCATGCGATGCTAATCGTTGAAAAGTTAAAAAAGTTTGGATATACCTATAAAACAAATGGCGTTTCAGAGGTTTCCTTTAATGACGTACGGGCAACTGGCGAAACGTTATCACAAGCAATCACAAATGCAGCCTACTCATTTATTGAAAATAACTCAGTCGTTAATAGCACTACCATTTGGCGTCAATTATGCTAAACCTTATTACAACATTTGGAATCACCCTTTTTTTCAAAAAAATCCTTTCTCAAAACTTAAAAAGCAATGCAATTCACATCTGAATTCGCATTGCTTTTTTATTGATAGATCCATATTTTCCCTTTATGGTTACCGTTCTTGCCTTTATTGCGGCTTATTAGCGAAGGAGTATCCTAAGGTATGACAAACTCTTAATGGTCGCGGTTCACAATATGATTCATTAAATGCTTCAGAAAAGCGGTATTGCGCGGCACCTCTTGCAACGTTTCCATTGCAAGACAGTAATGTTCCCACATTTCTTTTCTAGCACCTTCCAGACCTAAGATTGACACAAAAGTCGTGTTGTTGTTTTCAGCATCTTTGCCGATGGGTTTTCCGAGTAAAGCTTGATTTCCCTCAACATCAAGCAGATCATCTTTAATCTGAAACGCAATGCCGGCATGATGAGCGAATTTTTTCAAAGCTTCCCTTTCGAACGCTTCTGCCTTGGCGAGAATGGCAGGCATGATGAGAGAAGCTTCGAATGCGATCCCGGTTTTATAAAAGGACATTATATTCAGCTGTTCCAGTGTCAAGGGTTTCCCTTTGGAATCCAAGTCCATCGCTTGTCCGTTACACATAGCCGCTGTAACTTGAGTCGAATATTGTATCAAATTAAGCACCGTTTTTGAATCAAACTGGTCAAGTGATACTTGTTCCTCAATCGCCTTCTGGGTCAGAAAGAGACCGGTCAATTCCGCGATAGCAATGTTATAAACCTGATGTAAGGTTGCACGACCCCTACGGGTGGACGCATTATCCTGGGATGGCAGATCATCGAAGATTAGGGATGCTGTATGCATATATTCTAATGATCTTAGCAGCGGGACGATTGAAGACGGATTTAATCCATATTCGTTAACGCCCATGACCCATGTCATGATGGGCCTCAATCGCTTTCCGTCACCTGCCAGACTGTAATTTGCCGCATCAATGATTGGCTCTTTCATCAAAGAAAGTTGATCGATTTTAGGAATCATTAAGATGTTGTTAATCTGATTGCGTACGGTTTCGATCGTATCTATAAAATCTTCCTGTTCCTTCCGTTCATTTTTCAGAATGGTGATCATATGATCCCGAAGGAGTTTATCAAAGAAATCCACATCATCTGCTTTTCGAACCATCGTTTGGATGACACGATTAAATTCCGGAATTCCAGAAGCAAATAGTTGCATAACTTCATTGTATTTTTTTGTTCCCATTCGTTCTTTAAATCGTTTTAAACCATTTATGGCACGGTCCAGAATCACCTCACAGGTCTTGGTATCCGAGTGATACACATTATGGATCAAATTGGAGATGACCGCCCAGTATAGTTCAAAGGGATTTATAAGGTCCCCACGCTTATCATGATATTTCATATAATAAGTATAGGGGGTTACGGCACCATCCTTCATGTCATCAAACATATCGGCAAAATCATCAGCCAGCTGGTTGTAAATGCCATAAAAGAATGTTCGATTGTTAAAGTCCTCATCAAGAGGGGCACTGATTACCGAACGGACAATCAATCGGGAAGAAGAGGATTTTAAAATGATCGGGATATAAAGCTCTTCATTGGAGTAATTTGCATTAGATAGATCCTTTACCCGGTCCACTTCCTGAGAATGAAAAAACACATAAGATTGCTCGAAAAAATTTTTTCTTGTCTCAGGCCGCTGATGGGCCCTTATATACTCAAAAGCATCACGGAGTTCCGAATGAATATATCGGATCAGGTTCAAGTTAGTTCCGGGCCACTCACTCAATTCCGGAACTTCTCCTGTGATAAGCGTGGTACGTATCAAATTGGAATATTGTTTTTTCTCTTTATCGGACAAGACTTCTGAATCAAGAAGATCATCAATAAAGGGATAGGTCAGACCATATGAATAGCCTAGCCTTATAGCTGCATCAAGTTTCCGAGACCGTTCTTCAGGCGATATCTCATCGTCCATCTCTACTACCACGTGCATAAATACCCCTGCAATGATTTTGATTAGTTTTCGCTGGGCTTGTTCTGCCTCCATCCCTTTTGGAATATTGGAGGATACAGTCTTTAGTTTGTTAATCAGCCAGATCATGGTGGATTCAATGCTTTCCCTCTGAGCATACCGGTACAACCGGGCCATGCTGGTGGTCTCAGTTTTGTCTCCTTTGTCTGTTGCGGTAGAACGAGTTAGGGATTTTTTTAAACTGTCAACTACACGTCGAACCCTTGTCTGTGTATCGGGTGTGTCCAGTGCCTTGCCCAGGTCCCGCATGAAAAGATAGGAGATACTACGATCAAGATAATGATCTAGTTTACCTGTATAATCCAACCATCGGATATAATTGTAATACCCACGGGAATCAGGTTTTCCCTTTCCACGCGAAAAAAAGGATAATAATGGATGAGGATGAATATGGTTGGTTTTCCACGATTGAATATCTTTTGTTAGAGTAGGGATATACGCCTTTTCTGAGACCAGAACATAAAGTGATTTAAAATAATGAGCAGCCTTCTGCTCAGCCAGCTGATAGCATGCATCGGCATTTTTAATTAATTCCTCCTTCATACTATCACCTCTACTTAATGGTCTCTTATATATTTATTGCAATATACTTCACCTAAATTAAAAATCTAAGCTTTGATAAACGAAATCCTAATGGAATAAAAATAAATTACCGAACACATGAAAACATCAGTTAGGATATCACGCTAAAAGTACATATACATACTGTATTTACGTTAAGCTATTAAAATATATTTATATATAATCTTGAAAAAACATCTTTATAACCATAAAGCTTAATATTCTCTTTTTAAAATATCTGTTATTTTCCAACTTGTTTTCCATTTATAAATTTCAGCCGTTTATATATTTTTTAAAATAAATTTCAGCTTCCGATAAATGGCCTTTTCTTAACAGTTGATTTGACAACTGCTTCGCTGAGCTTATTGTGAATTTGAAACAACTAACGGTAACTTTAAAGCGACCCCAATTGGGATCAACAAAAAATAGAACCTCCTATATGGAAGTCCTAACCTTAATTTCAACTATTAGCAAATAAACCAAACTTTTGATTTTAAATTTCTTTCCTCGAGAATCTTATTTCATACCTAATTTTTATCATTTTCGTAAGCGATAACCACTACTTTCTTATGAGTTTGCTCACTTAACTTTTCTTCTAATGATTGAATTTCATTTATCAAATTCGTCGAAAGTGAAGCTGCAACATATTGATTTTCTTTGTCCATTTTCAATTCCCTCCTTTGTAATCTTCGTTTTGGTACTTTTGACATCCTAAATTAAGGTTTTCCTGCATCAGGAGAAAGATTTGGATCGCCGCCACCGTTAATAATAGCGCTTTCTGCCCGAATATCATTATTATCTAAGTCCACTTCAATATTTTTATTCATTTTTTCATTTGTATTCCCCTTATTTTGAAATTCCTGAGGAGAATTTTGATTACCTTTTTGCATTAATACACCACCTTTTGTAAGGTAGTGTTTGTTAATCCATTTTTATTTATGTATGGCTAGCTGTTATTCTATCGATCCACTTCCAGTTAGTCATTAAAGATCTTTTAAAGACTTCAGATGCCGGTCAATAAAAAGGAGGAAGTTTCTGGACAACCAACATCATAAATTCAAATACATCATAGTAAGCCAAAAAGCCAGGCATTAACCTGGCTTTTTCTTTTTGGCGGCTCTTAAATAGGATCGACTACTCATAATTTCTTAGCATTTCATTCACCATCGTTTTCATGGAGGAAATGACCGTTTTCTTATATCTAACTGCCAAAATAAGCACTCTTATTTGTTGGGATCGTGATAAATTTCTAAAACTGGGCTCTTGTTTCATAAAGGATCGAACGATTGACCAGCTTTTCGGCATTAAAGGAAAATCATCCATAGGTTGTTTATTCCGTAAACGATAAAACCAAGAGGTAAATCCGGACGAAGTGCTTTTATCAACAATACATGGTGCATAAATACTTTTTGTATGTTTTCGAAGGCTTTCGAATCGATCTTGGCCGCTAACAATAATATAGCTGTCGTCTTTCTTATTTTTTCTTACAACCAAAACAAACATACAGTCCCACATTAATCTCTGAAGCTTCTTAATGTGCTCCGAAATTTTCAACGATAAATCAGGTTTAATTTTATTTAGTGGTATATACTGTATCGTGAATTTCATATTTATCCCCTCCTGTTTTTTTGATGAGTCCATTCCCGCCTCCTTAATTTTGGCAGCAGCTTCGGTTTTCTCAGCAGGTATTGCAGTAAGAGGAATGGTATTCCGGGTGCAGCTCTAAGTTGGAGTAATTCCCATTGTCAAAGACAAACGATAATTCCTTACATTGAGTCCCTCAAAACATTATATGTATGAAATGGGCTCATGTTTCATATGGAGGTTGTCTGAAACACGAAAAAGCCGCTTTTCACAAAAAAAACGGCTCTCCTTTATTTCAATCTTTTAATCAGCATCCTCTAAAAATGGGATTCTTACGAATGAATCGACAAAAAACTTTTTTCAATCATGTTTTTCGATAGTAGATTTGCTCATAATTACTCAACATAAGGCAGGAAATATCACATTTCATAAGAAAGTGACGATGAAAACTGTTCATACTCATACAGGAAAGAAAAGAAAAGTTGTTGAATTATACTCCTACAAGGAAAATAACCTTGTAACCAATCGGAAAGGTTGTGAGTTTATGAGACTTCTGGATGTACAACCTAAGAATAACTGCAGCTACATCTTCGTTCAATTTCCAGGAATGAAAATGAATGCCCCTATGCTCTCGAGCGGCGAGGGAAAGGTGGTGAAAGAAGATGTTGCTTTATGTGTCCAATTAAACAACAAAGAAAAGGTTAATAATTTGTACCTCGTACGCACACAGAGTATAAAACCCTTTGACTTCACAGATGAAGAAATTGGAGCAAAAGCATTTTATCGAGTCATCAAGAAAAAAGAACCCTCTCATGACTCACCCACGAATAAATCCGAAGATTTCGTCACGTATATAACAGATGAAGTGGTTGTTGTGCAAAAGAAAACGGAATCAGGATATAACTTCGTCTTGGTGTTAAATAACCGTGAAATCGGAATCGTCGCTTCGATTGAAGAAGAAGTTTTACAAACAAAGCAAGTATCATTGCAACTTAAAGAGGAAGCGAAAGCGCTTGTTGCAGTTAACACTAATAATAAGAAAAATATGGCTATCTTCGGAGGGAGGGTCAAAAAGAGGATATTCTTGGGAGGCTATGTCTTTCAGGATAATGAAGTTTTTGAGCCAATCCGAATTCTTTTGGAGGGAGTTAAAAGAAAAGTTACCGTATTTTCTCCTGCCGCATTAGATTTTATCGGTCCAGGTGATCGCAACCAAACCATTTTTATCATGAGGGGATGGTGAAGGGGCTTACCCATAAAAGGAATCCACAACTTCATACTGGTAAATTGATCGAAACAAAAGGATTAAAAGGATAATCCTTTTCGATAGTATATAATCGAAAATAATTAGGAAAGGAGTAAATAATAGGCTGCTTCGACTATTTCTCTTTAAGGAGAAATAAGCTAATCAATTTATATAGAGACTTAACCAAGGGGTTAAGTCTTTTTTACGTTAATGTTTCTTTTTTTGTTCTGCGATTCTATTGTGCCTACATAACTTTTAGAAAAAGAATAGCCAGACGAGACATCCTAACCGAATTAGTAATCTAATATGTATTCTCATTTTGCGATAATATATAACTTTTATTACACAACTGACATATTTGTAATAGTAATGTCATATAATTTATCAATCACATAGGAAGGAGGAGAGACAAATGGATAATCGGATTTTCTTATTCCTTGCTACAATTTTTTCTGGTTTTGCACTTATTAAAGTTCCTTTAGCTGGTTCATTTCTTGAAAGCGTTTCACCGGTTTCAAATATTCTTGGCATACTAACAGTCCTAGTCTTCTCACTAGTCTTGATTTATAAAGGTGTAAAAAGCTTATTCAGTAAGTAAATAGGATTCACAAGGGAAGCACTCTATTTGGGTGCTTTTCCCTTTTCTATTTTTACAACAAATCCACGATAAAAAAGACATCTTTTATAAGATGTCTAAGACCCTTTTTTTAAGAAACTTGTAGTATGAAAACTTATTCAAATAAAGGACTTACTGCTTTTTCATTGTGAATACGATCAATTGCCTCGACAAGCAATGGAGCTACGGATAAAGCAGTAATTTTATTGATCAATTTTTCTTCCGTTAGCTTAATTGTATTCGTCACCACTAATTCTTCAATTGACGAAGAAGCTATTCTACTAATCGCCGGCCCGGAGAGAACAGCGTGCGTGCAACAAGCATATACCGCTTTTGCCCCCTTCTCGATTAAAGAATTGGCTCCGGTTGTAATGGTTCCCGCTGTATCAATTAAATCATCGATAATAATCGCATTTTTCCCTTCAATATTTCCAATGATGTTCATGATTTCGGACTCATCGTGTTCAGGGCGTCGTCGATCAATTAAGGCAATTGGGGCATGTAAAATACCGGCCATTTTTCTTGCTCTTACTACACCGCCATTATGCGGTGCAACAATGACGATATCTTCTAATCCTTTTTTCTCAAAATACTCTGAAAGGATTGGAATACCCGTTAAATGATCCACCGGTATGTCAAAAAAGCCCTGAGTTTGCGGAGCATGAAAGTCCATGGTAAGCACCCTGGTAGCTCCTGCCGTTTCTAAAAGGTTGGCAATTAGTTTAGCTGTAATCGGCTCCCGAGATCTTGCTTTTCGATCTTGGCGGGCATAGCTGTAGTAAGGCATAACAACGTTAATCGATTTGGCTGAAGCTCGTTTCAAGGCATCAAGCATGATAAGAAGCTCCATAATATACTCATTATTTGGCTCTGAAGTGGATTGAACTAAATAGACATCACTTCCTCGCACACTTTCATCGATACTAATTTGGATTTCCCCATCACTAAATTGTGTGACTGAGCATTTCCCTAGCTCACAGCCCAAAAGCTTTGCCATCTCTCCTGCCAGCTCGCGGTTTGAATTTAATGTAAACATTTTAAAATCATTTTTAAGTCGATAAGTCACTTTTTATCCCCCACGCTTTTTTTATTCAAATTTTTAAACCTTGTCCATCATCTTATTTTATTAACGGTGTTATAACAGAACTATTCTATATTATCTCAAAGAAAATTAATACTGGATAGTAATAAGGTATCAAGAAAATTCGTTTATTTATTTTACCATAAAAGGAGTAAAATAATAGTTTACATAATATTATTATGATTAAATAAAGACACCGAAAGACTTCGGTTCGAATGTTAAATTGAATTTTCCTTTATTTGTTGCTTAACTGAATGAATAGATAAAGGATAAATCTAAGAAATTTACATTTCTAACAACTGCCTTGTGTTTCGCTTCTTTGATTTCCCCAGCATGAAAGGAAAATAATGATTGATGGAATACACTGCCGGTACTATAATAAGAGCGGCCAAAAGGGTGTAAAGTGAGCCTTTTATGATTGGGATTCCTAATAATTTTTCAGAATTTAATAGGGTATTTTGAATAACCAGGTTAAATAAAACAAAGACAATTTTTTGGTGCAAGGCTAAATAAATGAATGAATTTTCTCCAATAAACTGGAGACTTTTATATTTTTTCATTCGTTTGATGAGGATGACAAATGCTCCTATACCGGATAGTGCGGATATATAGAACAGGAAGATATTACCTAGACTACTATTATAGAAATCTACCCTTTCCCCCGAATGAACAAAATTTAGATAGCCAGTTACAATATTTATGATAAGAAGAAGAAGAAAAGCTTTGAAATTTATAAAACGCTCTAATTTCTCCCGGTATTCTTTATATAAAAACCCCAGTCCATAAAATCCAACGCTGATCATGGCAACATCGATACTCCACGGAAGTGGTTTTCCGACCATTTTGTTATAAACACATCCAAGAGCAGAAATGAAAATCAAGGAGATTCCTATTACCTTTTTTGTACGCCCTATTTTCGAGATGAAGTAAAAGAGCATTTCTGTACAAAGTATACAATTCACAAACCATAGGGGTCCGCTCTGAACGGTCCAAAAAGATTTTCTTGTAGCGATGAAAGAACCTAATAATGGCATCAAAAGATTATGCTGATAATCGACTTGTCCAAAGTTGTATAAGAGAACAAACCAAATATAGGCAACAAAGGAAAAACACAAATAGGGAAAGATCAATGACTTTGTCCTTTTTGATAAAAAGACTCTTAAATTAGGAAATTTATTTAATTTGAATAAGTATCCTGATAAAAAGAAGAATAATGGCATATGGAATGTATAGATATACGTTTTTATCTGGGCTGGAATATTTGTATGACCAATCATGACCAGAAGAATTCCCAATCCCTTTCCGACATCTAACCAATCAATTCTTTTATGCATAGTACTCCTCCTCTATCCTAGTATGGATCACGGATGTTGACTCATAAAGGAGATAAAAATGAAAATCCATGATTTTATATGTGAATAAACTCACATACCAAAAGTATATACTACCCTTCTTAAATTAAATGTAAGGACACAATTAAGCTGGTCGGCGTTTTTCTTGATTCAAATTATACCACTTAAAAAATTGGATTGATGTTACAAGGGGTTTAAATAGTTTTTCATTTGTAACAAAAAAAGTGCCAATGACAATCAATTATTTCAATCATCTGGCACTAATTAAAATTTCATCTTATTATGATTTTTCAAAAGGAGAATTGGCAGGATTAAAACGTTTAGTCCGCTTTGCTGCAAAAGTCCCGGGTGTCTGCAATGCCAAAATAGGCACTGTATTAAAAGCGATTAATGAAGAATACAACAATAACGGAATTTCCCGTTCCACTTTTAAACGGATGATAATCAAGGTAAGAGAATTAGGAATATTCACTGTCTATGAAACAGTACGAAAAAACGGGTCCCAGTCCAGTAATTTATGGTGTTTAATCGTTTTCCCGCGAATGAACCACCCAAAGAAGAAATACTGGACCACCATAAAGAAACCATTAATCTTTTAAAAACTAAAAATCAAAAGATAACTAAACGTAAAGATGAACCGACTGAATTGGATCACACCTTTGTAAGTGACCGTGTTCCGCAGCCCTTTGTCCAATTGATGAAATACTACTTCCCGGAAGCAAAGACGATTGAGGAATATCGGCATATGACTCAAATTTCCGCTTACCGCTATATCCTGGAAAAGAAAACAGATCAAATGGTGGATATTGAATAGAATATTAGCTTCTATTTTTAATGCATCACCATCTTTTACAAAAATCCCTTTCCCGTTTTGCACCTCAAGGACATCTATCCCTTCAAGATATCTTAGGGCTTCGCGAATACTTGATCGGCTTCCACTTAAAATGGTTGTTAATTCACCCACAGAAGGGAGTTTATTGCCCCTTTTAAATTGATGCTCGTTTATGTATTTCTTAATTTCTTCTGCAATCATTTCATGTAAAGACACTTTTTTAATGCTTTTCATAGACGTGCACCTTCTAATAGTCTTATTTTTTACAGCTTTACGACTGTTTACCTATCTGATAGGTTAATTAAATTCTGAAAATTTTAAAGAGTCAATTTTTTCCAGAATGAATATTTGGAAATTCAAAGACATATGATCACGACCAAATGCCAGAGATCTAATTTTAGATCTCTGGCTACAAAATAATTCTGTGAAAAAAAGATTAAGCCTTAAACTTAAATTATTATCTTATTATATTTGGATCAGTAAAAACATCAGCTTCATCTCTGCTGGTACTCGAAAACTCAGACACAATTGCCCCCTTTTCACCTGCTTGAAACCAATGCTTCGTATTCGTTGGGATTGTATATTGTTCTCCAGGATTTAGGATAATTTCATGCTTAACCGTATAATATTCTTCCTTACCTTTTGGAATCTTTCCTTGTATCTCTGAAGTATGTTCTCCTTCTACATATAGGTATACAGTACCCCAGCGACAACGGAAAGTTTCTTTTTTTCCTGGTTCACCGTTTACAGGTGGATGCAAATGTTCCGGACAGGTTTGTTTTGGAAATAATACTAAATCCTTGGCACAGTATCGATCATTATTCACATAAGTAACTAGCTGCAATCCTTCTACATGTAGGTGTCCTAAACCAAATTCCGCAATTTCCACATTTTCCTTTTCTGGATCCGTCAATACAATCCCTGCTTGGTCCAATATTTCAATCGTTTGCAAAACAATTTGTTCTAAAGTCTTCAGATTATTCTCCCCCTTTAAACTAAAATAAGTTCTATTTAAGTCAGGTCTTTAATATCGCTTTCAATTTTTTCAACTAACTCATTTGTTGTAATTATGGCATCAACTGCCTACTATCCTTCGGTCCTATCCAGACGTTATACTCATTGTTCCAAGTAAATCCCTCAAGACTTCGTGTAACAGGAAGTTTCTCCCAACCATTATCAATGCGCTCTTGTACTTGTTCCCATGGGAGGATTCCACTTGTAGCATCCGCTTTTTCCACACAGCATGCTCCAACAGCAACCGCAGCATTCAGTACCTCTATTGGTGAACGATTCTTTAAAATTCCCATTAAAAAGCCTGCAATCGTACTATCACCGGCACCTGTAGTACCTACCACTTTAGTTTTAAAACAAGGCATCCATAATTCACGATTTACCCATTGTTGTGCAATACCTTCCAATTGTTCGGAAAGATGATGTATTTTTTCCTCATCTCCAGTTCTAAGATAGATTCCCATCTCTCCCAACTTGATTGCTACAATTCTAGAGCCCATATCTAGCAGTTCTTCAGCTATTTCTTGAATAACATTGATTGGAACTATTTTATCGATTGATTCCCCTGGATTTTCAGACAATATCGTTTCATAATTATTTTGTCTTATCATAAATAGAATTTCTTCTAGACTCGGTAAAAAAATGTCCACGTATGGCAACACAATGCTTAAATACCTCTTCCAATCTACTTTACTGGATTCAGAATCCGCATCCGGCAAGGCCATATCTAAAGAAGTGATACCATTTTTGTTCTTAACGCTTTGGAACAATTCTACTAATTCTTCTCCATTATTTTCATACATTCTCTTCATTAATGGAGGATAGCCAAAATGGAAAAGAAGGTTGTCTTCCAATTTAATACTATCTACATCGGATTTAGAAAAGGTATGGTTAGTACCAGGGCAATGAAGAAAAATACGATCAACGTTTGGGAAATTTAGTACGATAGAGTATGAACTATGTTCCCCTTTTGCTTTAATCATCCCGCTAGTTAAAGAGGGATTAATTTGTTTTAATAGATTTAAAATGACTTCGCCAAATTGATCATTTCCGACCTTCCCCATTAACCGGGTTGGAACACCTAAATAATGAAGAGATAATCCTGTATTCGATACGGCTCCCCCCGTAGAGAGTTGAATGCCCCCTACTTCACTTAATCGACCTGGAACAAACATCCGTTCAGGACTTTGATGTATAGAAAGATCCGGTATGATATCCAAACAAATATGTCCAGCAACAATAACTTCCGATTTATTAGACAACATGACTTTTGAGTCCATAATCAATTTGAACCGTTTGACCAGATTTTTGAGATGCAAGTGCTGCGGTAAAAATTGCGTGACTTTCAGCCGTCTCCTGAGGTGTTACACAATGTAGGGATTGATTAAACTTACCATTTACAACTTCATCGCAAAAAGCAGCCCACATTTGTAGAATGGAATCAGAAAAACCAAACTCGAAGATACTGCCAGTAATAGAACGATAAGCACTTTCATAAGGTGCATCAATGATATTCCAAGCTTGTTGTCCACCTGGTTTATATTTCATGGTCCTGAGTTGTTTTGGATTTTTAGTTGAGAATTCTATAGAACCCTGCATTCCTGCGACTCTAATAAACCAGGTATTTGCATGACCTGGAGCAATTCGTTTCATGGAAAGCACCATAGGAAATTCTTGGGTATTTGTTCTCACGTCGCAAGCTAAAATAGCGTTATCCCAAGTTTTGCACGGGACCATTTCCCCGGCTTGGTTTGGTCTTTCCTTAACTAAATTTGAAAGCAGTGCTCTTACTGAATTGGGCCTCCATCCTAGACGAAGAGGCAAATGAAGCACATGCATTCCTAAATCACCCATACAGCCATATTCTCCATTTGTTTCAATTCGACGCTTCCAATTAATTGGTTTTTCCGGATTTAAATCACTGCTATGCCAAAAACCCGCTTCCACTTCAATGATCTGACCAACAAATCCATCACGCACTAATTCAAACAAATGAAATGCACCTGGAAAAAATGGAATTTCGGAAGAACCACGAACAATAACAGTAGGATTTTGTTCTACTGCAGCTAGTATCTCCATGTTTGCTTGTTGATCAATACCAAAAGGTTTTTCACCAAGCAAATGTTTTCCGGAATGAATGATATCTATATAAATTTGTTTGTGAAGGTTATGTGGAACCGCACAGTAAATCGCATCAACTTCCTCATTCTTCAAAAGCTCATGATAGTCAGTTGGTGTGAACCGTACAGAAGGTAATTGTTCCTTAAACCAGTCCATTGCTGTAGAATTGGCATCACATACTCCAATGATTTCCGGTTTCACTTCCATATTTAACAGATGGCACCATCTTGAAACGGCACTTGCAAATTCGCGGCCCATTAATCCACAGCCGATCACTCCAAACTTAACCGCTTTCATAATACTGCCTCCTTCCTATTTAAAATTGCTAATGCCTGCTCTGGTGTTGCATTCTCATGAACAATTGCCATAAATGCTTTTGTCATTAAAGATGGGTTTTCATGTTGAATCACATTTCGTCCGTACACGATGCCAGAAGAACCTTGCTGCATTAAGTGATAGGTTCTCGAAAGGATTTCCTCGTTGGAAGCCCTGCCGCCGCCACGTGGTAAAACAGGTTTACCCGATGCTGCTTCAATAACCTTATGGTATTCTTCTACATTATCACAGGGATCAGCTTTAATAATATCAGCCCCTAATTCAACTGCCTGACGAACTAAAGGTACAATTTTCGTAAGGTCCCCATCCACCATGTATCCACCATGATCGTTTGGAAGCATGACTAAAGGTTCTACCATTAATGGTAAGCCATAACGTTCACAATTCGGTTTTAATTTACAAATATTTCTAATAGATTGATGATACAATTCTGGTTGATTCGGAATGAAAAACAAATTGACTACAATACATGCTGCATCTAAAGTTAAAGCTTGTTCAACTGGCCGATCAATGAGTTGACTAAAAAGATAGATAGGTAGTTTATTCCCGTACACGTTCGCAATATCTGAACGTAATACAAGTGACGGCTTATCTTTACCAGGGATTTTCTGAAGAATTTTTGCTTGACCCGGGCTAAGTTGAATAGCATCCGGATTCGATTGAACGATTACTTCTATTGATTTTTCAATAGATTCAATTCCAGAAAGAAAATTATATTCATTAAAAAATCCATGATCAATGGCAACATCAAAACATTTTCCATCTGATCCAAATAATCGATTAAACCTAGAAGTTATTGACAATTATTTTCATCTCCTCGTGTCCAAAATCAAAAGATCTATCAATGATACAAAATCCATATGTTTTTAATCGTAAAAGAATCATAGAAGTTTGAATGTAGAGTATCCCTAAAATATCACACTGAACTTCACGGACCTTAATTGGTTTTTTCGAGAAGTTATGAGTCTATCAAAAAATTCAAGAATTTTTAAATTCTATACATAATGTCATTAGTTGATACGGATGAATTGCTACGGTCACATGATTTTTCTGTACTAAAGGTTTAGAATTTCGTTCTTGTCTTTCTTCATTTACATTAACAAGACTCACAGAATCTACAGATTTATTAGGAAAATACAACGTTGCACTCGTCTGTGCACCATCAGTTTCATATAGCCTGAGGATTAACTTATTTTTATCATCCTCTGCGATTTTAACCGCTGAAATAGCCACACTTCCTTCTAAGAGTTCTACAAAACTTTTAGATAATGGTTGTGTACCTTTATGGGCAACATCTGAAATAACGTTTAATGAATGATTATAATGATATGCATACTCAATCAAATCTTTATTCGATTGGGAAGAAACGATGCCAACCGCCAATTTAAAGCGATGAATTCCTTGTTCAGGATATGGGTCTGGATCAAATGAACTCCTGATTAAGGTTACCGACATTGAATGATCTTGGCCACGAAAACCGTACTTGCTGTCAGTCAAAATCATTACGGAATTTTTGTCGCCTTGTTCGTTAACGCCTAACATCCAGCCATTTCCAGGTACATCCATGTCTAGTTCTCCACGATCAATGGAACCTGCCGGAACATCATATCTGTAAGAATGGCAATTGTATGCTATAGGTACATAAAAATTGAGTTGTGGAATACACGTTCCCTGTTTACCTATTTCATGCCAATCACATTCTACATGATAATCCAGACGTGCTTTACCATGGTCCAAGGTGACTTCAACTTTTAGACTAGAGTTTTCAAATTCCATTTCGTATTGGATACCCTCTCTTAAGTTGTTCGAACGATTGGAAAGGAGTTTGATTTTAACGCTCTGATGTAATTCCCGAACATTCATATACCTCCCTACCCACCACGCGGTCATTCCTTTTTTATTGTCTTCCTCAATAAATCTAAATACGCCTGCAGGACGATTGGGGTCAATAAATTCTTCTCCGGTACTTTTATTGATCAATGAAACAATTGTCGCATTTTTTGTATGAAAGGTAACCTTGATCAAATCATTTTCCAGCACAAACTGGTCTACCTGATCAACACGGGGTTGTTCCGGATATTCAAGTTGTGTTCCATATTCTCGTTCAGACATGACATATGTACTATAGCCGCATGCCGGAACATGAACTTTGACCAGAACACGAATATAATCATGTCCCCAGTATTGATTAAATCCTTCATCGAGCAACTGATGATCTGTGATGTTACCAGTACCATCTTTGAAGACAATAGCTTTCGTATTTCCTTTCCAATCCCACACCGTCACTTCCACAACTTCTTGACGTGCAGTCGCAGAACTATTGAAAAATTGGAAGATACGAGTTTTTCCCCGACCTCTTTCTGCCCGCATGTTTTTAAATTCTTTAATTCCAAATCCAACTCCAGCCCCTTCAGAAACAGAATCAGCAATTGATTCATGAGCCGTAACTAATTCTGATGTATCAATTTGCGAAGCAATCTGACGAAGTGCTAAACTTTTGTTCGTATTAGCTATCGCCATTGTATTTTGAAATAAACCCATGGCATACTCCCTTGTGTCAACAATTCCAGACCCCGGGATAATATCATGAAATTGATTAAATAATACGTTTCGCCATGCCTTTTCAAATGAGTTCTTCGGATAATCCGAATGATCGGTCAATGTTGAAAGCGTACAAAATGTTTCTGCTTCATTTAATGTTGCTTCTGCAACTCGATTTGCCATTTTTATTCGACTTTGGGAGGTATAGCAACCAGTAAATATAAAATTCAGTTCACCCTCAACCTTTGGTAATTGCCCAGAAATCTTCTCAACCAATGTAAAAAATTCTCCGAATGTCCCAAACTGGATTTGCGGAAAAACTGGCCATGTATTCATATCGATGATTCGCTCAATATCGCGCCGAGTTGGACCGCCTCCATGATCGCCTACCCCGTAAACTTTTAACATTGTATCAATGTTATGTGACTGGCAAAATTCCGGTACGTAGAGTGCCATTGACGGATCGATTTCTGCATTGTACCATACGGGTTCTCGGTATACGGTTACTGAACTTCCTGAAGGTGCGTACCACCTATATAGATGATGACCTTCATAGCCGCGACAATGATAGTAATACTTTACGTTTCCGTTTGACAAAATTTCTGGCACGTTCACACTGTGGCCAAACGTATCCGGTTCAAAATCAATATTTAACGTTTGGGGATCAATTTCTAATAAATTAGAAAGGTAGCGTTTGGTATATAATAAATGTCGAGATAAACTTTCGCCATTTGGCATATTTTTATCCGCTTCTACCCAATGAGAAGCAGTGACTTCCCATCGACCCTCCTTTACTCTTTCCTTTATTTCTGCAAGCATCAATGGCGCGTACTCTTCAACAATCTGGTAGATTGATGCTTGCGATTGCGAAAATTTGAACTCAGAATATTCCTTCATCAGGTCAAGCATAGTCCGGAACGTTTCAATGGTAACCGCTACCGTTTCATCCCACGGCCACATCCAGTTCATATCAATATGGGCATGAGATGCACAAATCATTTTATATTCTTTCGCAATGGGTGAAAGCTTGTGAATATATTTTTCCGCCTCCAACGCCGTACCTTTTGTGATTGTTCCTTCCTCTATTACTTTATCAACCAGGAAACTTACTGTTGCTTCAAGCAGTGATAGATCCTCATGTTTATTCATTTTAAATAGTTGATTTGCATATTCAAGTTGTGATAGAATTCGTTCTCCCCAATAACCCTGCGGTTCTTGACTTTTTAAATCTGATAACTTTTTTTCAAATAAACTCATAGGATACACCCCTGCTTCCAAGTCATTTAATTACAATGTTCAAGTAAGTACCTTGATTCATTAAGCTACTTATTATAACTTCAATTAAGCTGACATATTAACAATTCCTTTGTATGCATAAATATTAATTACTGAAATTAATTTTTATCAAAAACAAACAAAATCAAATGAAAATGATAAAATTCAAACAACATAACCGAACTTAAAGAGTTTGTTAAGTACATCGATCCATTATCGATAATGTTTAGTTGTTGATTAAACATAAGAAAAGTCATTTGAAAATATCACAAATGACTTCGCTAATTCTCTATATCTGTAATGACTCATGGGATGCAAAAGACTCTCCGATTTGTTCTATTTCATGGTGCTATCTTGTGAAAGGGATATCCCATCCATAGACATGATCCTATATAATCAGGTATACAATTTTCAGAAGTAAATAGCTTCTCCTGTTTTAGAAGACTCATAGATAGCTTCCAAAATTTCAGAAACAACAACAGCTTGTTCAGGCAAGACAACAGGATCCGTATCATTCACAACCGATTCAATCCATAATCTTGCTTCCAGTTCAGCATCACTTTCAGCTTCCCCATTAAAAAAGGCAACTCCGCTAGTATTTAACATGACACTGTTCGTATATAAGCGACTGTTCTTTTCGCCGTTAAAACGCAAACCGTTGTCCATATCTGCTCCACCGAGCGTTCCGCAAAGTGTGCATTTGGCTTCTTTTTCATCAAGAATATTCAAAGCCCAGCTTGTTTCAAGAACGATGGTTGCACCATTTTTCATTTGGATCATGGCAAATGCAGAATCTTCCACCGTAAATTCCTCTGGATTCCACGAACCAAAGGCATTAGCAGCATTTTCCGTTTCTGCTAATTTACGATGTGACTTTCCCAGTACCACTTTAGGTTCGTAATTGTTCATTGCCCAAAGTGTCAAATCCAATGCGTGTGTTCCGATATCGATAAGCGGTCCTCCGCCTTGTTTTTCTTCATCCAAAAACACCCCCCAGGTTGGAACCGCACGTCTTCGTATGGCATGAGCCTTAGCAAAGTAGATTTCACCAAGTTCTCCTGCTTCACAGACTCCCTTTAAATATCGGCTGTCTGGGCGGAAACGGTTGTTATAGCCGACGGTTAATTTCTTACCTTTACGTTTCGCTGCTTCTACCATGCGCCTGGCATCAGCAGCTGTTTTAGCCATAGGTTTTTCACACATAACATGCTTCCCTGATTCAAGCCCCGCTATGGAAATGTCTGCGTGTGAATCGTTCGGCGTACAAACATGAATCACATCGATGGTGGAATCTTTCAATAGCTCCTTGTAGTCTTCGTATACTTTTGCATCAGGAGTTCCGAAATCAGCTGCCGCTTTTTGTGCTCGTTCAGCAATAACATCACAGAATGCCACCATTTCTACATTTTCTAATTTTGCAAGGCTCGGCATATGCTTGCCGCCTGCAATACCTCCACAGCCAATAATTGCTACTTTAACCTTTTTTGACATCAATGGTTCCTCCTCTTCATAATCTCTTATTCTCTAATTTACCTCAAAAAATTTTACACTTTTGTTATCGTCTCATTACTGATTTTCTAATTCAGAAACTACCACTCTACAACCTATTTCATTGGATAACGCAGAAACTTCGTTAATAAGAGTTAAATTACGTACATCCTCTCTTGTAATGGATGGTACAGCATCCCCATTTATTGCCTGTACCCATTGGTCCATCGCTGAATTCAATCGGGCTGGCAATCCTTCCGGAACGACCCATCCCTCTTTCGGTATCCGACTACTTTTAATACGAATTTGATCATCCTTGATCAGCAACGTTCCTTCCGTTCCGTAAACTTCAAGTTGAAACGGACTTCCAAAAGATAGAAATCCCGTTTCAATTGTTCCTAGTGCCCCTGATTCATACTCCACAAGAACCACTGCATTATCTTCAACTTCATAACCATTTGTGTGTTGAAATCTTGCTGTTACAGCTTTTGCTTTTCCTGCGAGCCGGTTCGTCAAATAAATCGGATGTGCCCCCAAATCCACTAAAGCACCACCACCGCACTGTTCACGGTTAAAGAAATGAGCAGGCAGCCATCCGGTAGTCTTATCCTGTGTAGGTACAGCCCCATTATGAGCAAGGCGGCAGCGAATTCCCGTCATACTTCCAATCAGCCCTTGGTCCACCACTTCCTGTGCATAGAGGTAGTAAGGTTCTGTTAATCTCGGTAAAGACACCATGAGCTGAACGTTTGTTTCCTCAACGACAGCAAAAATCTCATCACAATCCTGAGTGGAAAGTGCTAACACCTTTTCAGTAAAAATATGCTTTTTTTGCTTAGCCGCAGCAATAATTACTTCTTTATGTAGATTCGTAGGGGTGTTTACGATTACTGCATCAATAGATGAATTGGCTAGAACCTCCAGTAAATTCGGTTCAAATGGCACTCCCAGCTGTTCTGCCCACTCCCTGCCTCTTTTTTCATCTTCATCCCACACCATTTGAATAGAAAGTAACTCATTTTTTGTTGCTTGTTTTGCATAATCTTCTGCATGAACATGCCATTTACTTAATAGGGCTACATTAATCATAAACTTTATTCCTCCATTCTATTTTGCTACTACTATCTTATTTGTTAATCATCTTACCTTTTAGTAATATGTGACTTTTTCCCTCTCCTAAATGGGGAATATAGATAGGGAATTTTTTAGTTTTAATGGGAGATTTATTGGAGTTATTATAAACCGATTAGCATACTTAGCGGTTTTCCTACATATTAAGGCTGCAAGTTGAATTTCCTTTTACCAAACTTGCGGGAACGTACTCTTTTATATATGACCATTCTCCATCGACCATTTCTAATAGTCTCGTAAGTGCCATACTTCCAATTTGGTCTTCTTCTTGCTTTAGGTGTGTGAAAATAAAGCCTGTTAAAGTATTTCCTGGTTCGTCAAAACAAAGGATCGATATATCTTCTGGTACTCGGCGTCCGAGATTTTCTATAGCTCTCTTTGCCAGTAAGGCGATATGATATTCTAGAGCAAATAAGGCCGTAATTTCAGGGTGTTTCTTTAAATACTTGGTAATGACTTCAACATCTTGTTCAAGGGTTTCTCCAGGAACTGAAAGGGTACTCTTTAATTTCGTGCACCAGAAATCACGGTTTACCATTGAGTTTCGTTCAGCATAAGCCTGAAAAATCCCATCAAAACGGTCTTTAATTGTTGTGGTCTCAATCGTTCTTGGTGATAAAACACCGATTTGTTCATGGCCTAATTCAAACAAATAATTCATTCCCATCTTTGCTGCATTGACATTATCGGTGGAAATAGCTGTTGCAGCAACTCCTTTAAATGAACGGTCAATTAAAACTAATGGAAATTTATTCACCACCATTTTTAAAATTTCTGAGCTAAAGTGTTCTGCTTGAGCAGGATAAATAATCATTCCGTCAACTCCGTACTCGAGTAACTCTTTTATAATTTTCTCTTCTTTTTCGGGCAAACCGAATGACTGCTTTAAGATGATTAAACATTGTCCTTCCGATGCAATCTCAATACTTGATATAAGTTTGGAAGAATAACTATCGTCAAAATTTGTTACAATTAGACCAAATAAAGGTTTACGATAGGAAGTAGTTGGGGATATATTATTAACTTCTTTATATTGAGAAACAAACGTTCCCTTACCTTGTTGTCGATACACAATTCCCTCTTCAACTAATTTCTCCAACGCTTTCTTGCTAGTAATTCGACTAATTTTAAATGAGTTTGTCAGCTCTTTTTCTGAAGGAATCCGATCACCAGGTTTGTAAATCCCACCTAAGATTTCATGCTTTAACGATCGGTAAACCTTTTCATATAATGCTATTATATTCCCCACCCCCAAACTACCTTCTATTCCAAAAAAGGGGGCTCCCCTTTTTGGCATGTTTTCTACAATTCTATTTTGACAATGAACGTCTTAATCTCATATGGTTTAATGTGAAAAGAAAATTCCTCATTCTCTCTTTTTTCTGATATGCATCTTTCTAATAAGTCACTTTCCTGCCAAGATTTTATATTGAAATCACTCGTTATCTCCACTGTGCCTCGTTCACCGGCAAACTCATGTAATCGGATAATAACACAATCGTCGTTTTCTCCTTTTTTAACAGCATCCACCATAACATTCTGTGCGTTAACGCTAAACAACGAAAAACTTTGCGTCTGGCCTTCCACGTATGTCAAAGGATTATTTAGTTCCCATGCATGCTGGACCGTATTTCCTTCAAACCAGCTACCACTATGAGGCAATAAGGAATAGGTAAACAAATGCTCACCTTGATCAGCTTCAATATCTGGATAAGTAGCAGATTTTAACAGTGTAAGCCTCATCACATTATCTTTTATATCGTGTCCGTACTTACAATCATTTAGTAAGCTTACTCCATATCCTCTTTCTGATAAGTCAGCCCATTGATGACCGACTGATTCAAAGCGGGCGTAATCCCAGCTGGTATTCCAATGAGTTGGGCGTTTTACATTTCCATATTGAATATCAAACGTAGCCTCTGTTGAACGAACTTCTACAGGGAATGCTACCTTTAACAATTGATTTCGATCATGCCAGTCGATTTTTGTCTCAAAATCAATCCGCGGATTGTTCGCATACAAGACCATTTTCTGATTGATTCTCGAGTTTGCGTATGCCCATGAAAATTCTATCACACAACGAATGGGGCCATTTTCAATGACTTTGCTTTCTTGTAAAGCCAAAATCTCTTTCATTTTTTCTTGATAAAAAATATCGATGTCCCATGCATCATATTGCATCGGTTTATCTTCAAAAACCTGGAACACATTCCCACGGGCATTAGGAGCTAAAACATTCCTATAGTTTTGCCTGTCATATATTTTCGTTAGCTGCCCATTCTCATTCCACGAAATCTCATAATAGTTGGAAGAAACACTATTGCCAGAAACGTTGAAGGATGAAGCAGTTTCACTTGGTCCCTTTTCATAAAAAATAGAGCCTTTTCCTAGTGAAGGTACTTGATCTATATTCACGAGCCATTCTCCATCAGCCGTTTGTTGGGCTTCAAGTACCTCTCCTGTCTCCTTCTTCCACAATAATTCTCCGTTTGTTTTCGTGTTTATTTTAACTGTATCATTTCGCTTCCACGAAGAAGAATTATAAATTGTGATCGATTGCTGACCAGTATTTACTGCCAAGGATTGAGAAGCATTATTCCAAGAATGAGAAGCCAACTCATATGCTTGTGCATACTCAAGCTTACTGTCTTCATATACCTCTCGAATCGATGATCCTGGAATGATATCATGGAATTGGTTCCTCAGGACAATTTTCCAACTATCTTCTAATTCTTGTGCAGGATATGCCTCCCATTTTCCTGAAAGAACACTGTTAAAGGTAGTAAGCCATTCAGTTTCACGTAGAAGCAGCTCCATTTTACGGTTCATTCGTTTATTATATGCCTGAGAGGTATATGTTCCCCTGTGATACTCAAGATAGAGCTCTCCATCCCATGTATGAACATATTGGTCTGTTTTATTCACGGTTTCATGCAGGCGGTTAAAGAATTCATCTGTCCTGCCTGTCTTAACAGATGGCAACCCCGGCATCTTATCTAATTTTCTTCTCATTTCTAACATTTCACGATTAACGCCGCCCCCGCCGTCTCCATATCCATAGGAAAGTAATAACTCTTGGTTTACAGCTTTATCACGATATGCCTCCCAAATCCCCTTTACGGACCGTGGGGTAATTCGCCCGTTGTATGTATAGAACCAGTATTCATCCTCAGGAGTAGTGACAAAATGAGTTAAAATCTCTGTTCCATCGATTCCTCTCCATTTAAAGGTATCATGGGGCATTTTATTAAATTGGCTCCAGCTGATTTTTGTGGTCATAAATGTTTTAATGCCTGACTTCACCAAAATTTGCGGAAGTGCCCAACTGTATCCGAATACATCTGGAAGCCATAAATATTCACATTCCTTCCCAAAGTTTTCCCGGAAGAATTTTGTACCTAACAGCAATTGACGGACCAGTGATTCACCTGATGTTAGATTACAATCCGCTTCCAGCCACATTCCACCTTCCGTTTCCCAACGGCCTTCTTGAACTCTTTTTTCAATTTGCTTAAAAATTTCCGGATAATCCTTTTTAATATAATCATATAGTTGAGGCTGGGTTTGTAAAAAAACGTAATCGGGATATTGTTCCATTAAACGGAGCACCGTTGAAAACGATCGTGCTGCTTTTTCCCTAGTATGCTTCAAGCGCCACAGCCAGGCTACATCAATATGAGTGTGTCCAATAGCGATTACAGTAACAGGATAATTTTTCGGAATTTGCTCTATATCTTCACTTAATCCCAATTGTGCTTGATAGAGGGAATCATAGAAACTTCCTGTGCCTGGGTAAGACCAATCAACCGATAAGAAAGCCTTGTCTAATGCTTTTAATAAGGTTTGCCTTTCAGGCTGAGTCTCCTCTAAATACTTAACCGTCTCTAAAGCCGCCCTTGCGGTATAATAAAGATCATCTACCTTTTCATCAAGACATGCGATAAAAGCCGTTTTCAATTGGTGTTCCTGGATTGTCGGCTTACCTCCACCTTCAAGTCCAGACCAGAGCCTAAAACACAACTCAATTGTCGTGCCTGCTAATTTTCCATCTAAAAACACTTCCTGATGATTCATATCCACGCCTTGATAGGGCTCTCCATTAAGATAGAGCAGCGATTCAAATCCTGAATTTCCGCCTCCACCTGTTTTTCCGAAGTCAAATAAACCTAAGACGGTACGTCCCTGCCACTCCGATGGGATCTCCACCTTTACACGAAGCCATAGATAGCGGTCGCGTCCCTGCCAACGATCACCTACTTGAAAAGTTTGCCAAGTACCTTCAGATGGAGGACGCGACCCAACTGCCCCCTCTTCATCCTCCATTGATTGAAACGAACTAATGGAAACAACTTCTCGATACCGGTACCTATCTAATTCTTTGATACGTGCGGCTAATTTTTCTTCCGTCCAAAACATGGTTATCTCCTCCTAGAACCTTTATCCCTTGGTTCCACCACTAAAGTTAAATCCAGTCGACATGAATCGTTGTGAAATGATGTACAAGATGACAGCTGGAAGTGTATAGATAAACGAGAATGCGGCCAATTGTCCATATTGGACCATCCCGTATTGTCCGAAGAACTGATAAATACTTACAGATGCAGGTAATTTTGCTGGGCTTTGAATTAAAATGAATGGGACAAAAAAGTTACCCCAGCTTCCTGAAAAGGTAAAGATTCCAACCGTAAAGATTCCCGGAAGCATTAAAGGTGTTACCACTCTGCGTAACGTTTGCAATATGGAAGCCCCGTCTACCCAAGCGGCCTCTTCTAACTCCAAGGGAACAGCATCCATAAAGTTTTTCATAATCCAAATAGCATAAGGGAGAGACGATGCCGTCAGAAAAATCATGGTCCAAAAGATTGAATCCTGCAATTTGAAGTACACAAACATTTCATATACTGGAACCATCACCGCTGTAATAGGAAGTCCAGTCGCAAATAAAATCGTATACAAAAATGGTTTTTTATAGGTTAATTGATACCTTGACAGCGGATAGGCCGCTAGAGCAGCGATGATTACAACAAGAATTGCTTGACCTAATGAAAGAACCACTCCATTTGCAAAGGCCTGAATGTTTGCTGGATTATGGAAGATCGATACAAAGTTATTCAATGTCACTTGTTTGGGAAGTGCTGCTGTTAACGATGCATGATCATCAAACGAAGCAAATATCATCCACAATAGCGGAACGATAAATAATAAGCCTATGATAGTCAAAATGATGTATGGTATTATTCGTGCTGCTACATATCTGTTCCATTTCAAGGTTTTCACTAGATTCCCTCCTTCACCTTACAAATCAACTTTGGATACTTTGATGTAACCAACACTAAAAATAATGCCAATTAATAATAGAATTAGAGAAATCGCTGTACCATACCCCAGTTGATAACTTGAAAATGCAGCTTGATACATATAAATCGGAAGTGTTTCGGTCGACGTCCCTGGACCACCACCTGTTAAGGCGTAGATCAACGTAAACAATCCTAATGTTTGTAGTGTGATTAAAACCATGTTCGTCACGATTGAACTTCGAATCATCGGTAACGTAATACGCCATAGACGCTGCCAACCGCCTGCTCCATCAATCATTGCAGCTTCTTGGATTTCTTTTGGAACATCGCCTAAAGCCGCTTGATATACCAACATCGAAAACGCCGTACCATGCCAAATGTTCGCAATAACGACACTTACCATTGGAAAACTTGTCAGCCAATGAATCGGCTTGATTCCAAGCCATCCTAGCATGACGTTTGCTGTTCCTTGGTCATTTAAAAAAGCAAACCAAATGAATGCTACGACAATTTCAGGAGTGACCCAACCCGCAATGACCAAGGTACCGATAATACTCCGGAACCATTGCTTCTTCTCATTAATCAACAAGGCAATAATTAAGCCAAGCACCTGTTGTCCGATGATAGCTGATAATATCAAAAACACAATTGTATTGATGACGCTTATACGAAAACTTGGATCGGCAAACATAGAGGTGAAGTTTTGGAATCCAATGAACTGCGTATGTGCCGAGGCTGCTCCTGTTAACGACATATTCGTAAAAGCATAATAGAATGTAAGAGCAATAGGGAGGAAGAAAAAAACGAGCAACAAAAGCCATGTCGGTAGTAAAAACAAGGCAGCTCGGAATGAATCGTTTCCCTTCAGTTTTGAGCGCGATTTCCTTGTAACGGTTTTTTCAACGACCACTTCCATACCTTATCCTCCTTTATTGGAACGGCAACGCCGGAGTATTCCAGCGTTGCTTCGTACTCTAAATTATTTGGTCACGGTGTTACTTGCTCCTACAATACGCTGAACGTCCGCTGCATATTGATCCATAGCTTGCTGTGGTGTAGCTGCTCCTGTAGCAACGGACTCTACTGCCGTTTGAATGGCTGTAGAAACAGATGGGTATTGAGGGTTAGCTGGTCGGAAATGGGTGAATTTTGTAAACTGAGTTGCAGCGGCGAATGCTTGACCTGGTGCATTTGCATAGTCAGGATCTGCTGCGACGTCATTACGAGGCGATAGGTTCCCTTGATGTACGTCGTACCACTGATCATTTTCTTTGTTAACAGCGTATTCGATAAATTGCGCTGCTAAATCTTTATTTTTGGCCAATTTCGAAATGGAGAGTGCCCAACCACCAGACATGGAGGTAAAACCAGGTGATTGTCCATTTTGTGTCGGCATGGCTGCTAATTGATAGGTTTTTGTTCCATCTGGCCAAGCTGCAGCACCGCCCTTTTGCCAAGATCCCGGTACCCAGTTACCATCAAGAGCCATAGCGATTTGTTCTTTTGGCATCAATTGTTGGGATTCTGTATTTCCTGCCTGCCCATTCAACACTTGGGATAATTGCGGTCCTAAGCCTGTTGAATAGAGTGTGTGAATGAAATTGAGAGAATCCAAGAATCCTTGACTTTTCACAACCCATTTTTTAGAGGAATCATCATATAATGTGTCGTTTGTTCCGTATAGCAGCATCTCAAACGTTTGCATGGTGGTTGCTTCACCGGTTGCTTTTCCTACTTGTGCCCAAAACGGAATCACACCAGGGGCTTTTTCTTTAATTGTTTTTGCTGCAGTTAAAACATCGTCCCAGTTTTTCGGTGCAAATGGAACTGGCAGCCCTGCTTTTTTGAAGAGATTCACGTTATACCAAATCCCACGTGTATCCGTACTGTAAGGTACTCCATATACATTACCGTCACTACCCGTGCTTCCCGCTTTCATTGCATCGCTAAACTGCGACCAATCAGACCACTTGTTTACATAATCATTCAATGGAGAGAGGTATCCTGCGGAAGCATCTGAATTGATGAGGAAAGTATCTTCTGTAACAACATCGGGTGCGGTACCTTCAGATTTCATCATCAAATCGATCTTTGTATAGAAATCGTTTTCAGATGCTTGGATCGGCTCTAATTGAATGTTTACACCTTTGTGATCTTTTTCAAAACCGGCCTTTGCTTTTTTCAACCATTCTTCCGACCAGATTGGCGGTGCTCCAAATTGCTGATATGCTACTTTAATGACCTTATTATTCGATGATTGATTTGTGGCTGAACTTGAAGTTTGCTGACTATTTCCGCATGCTGTTAAAGCTGCCGCAGATAAAGGTAATGCTGTGAGCATCATAACTTTAAGGCCTTTTTTCCATACAGATTTCATTTGAATCCCCCTCATAAATTATTTTTCAAATAAGATGTCGGTGGCAGACAAACATCAATTCTAACCACTTAAAACCATTCAGTATTAAAGCCATATCAACTCCTTTTTACCATTTTTTATGTAAAGAAGGACTAGGTAGCCCTCTTTGACAAACCAAAATGCAATCGCTTTCATTTCTCTCGAAAAAAAAATTATACATCTGTACTTTAAAATCGAAAGGATCACTTAATATACCATTTATGTTTAAATATCATATTGACATATTAACATACTCAAATAGATATGTCATCTTTATTTTTCTAATTATCTAATTTTTTTGATAATTTATAATGATGTTGTCTTTCCTTCAATTAGTGAATAATCTATTATGTTCTTAACCTCTACACTATGATTCTTTATCTGATCAATTAATAATTCAATCGCTTTTCGTCCTATTTTCATTTCATCTTGCTTTATATGTGTAAAAAAATAATCATTGTAATGGTAATCGGGATGATCAAAACAGGCAATAGAATAATCATCAGGAATCTGTTTTCCCAGGGATCTCAAGACTTGCGCAATGACAAGAGCAATTCCGTATTCACAAGCAACAAACGCAGTGATTTTTGGATTTTCCTGTATAAATTGTTTTAATTTAATCTCATCTTCCTCAAATTCATCTAATTGCTGACATGATGTTAAGGTACTAAACAATTCCGTTAATATATAATTTGAATTTATCCCTAATCTCTTCTGAACATAAGCAGCAGTATATCCTTGAATTCTCTCTTCGATCGAGGACGTATATTCCTCAGGCGGAGAAATAAATGCAATGTTTTTATGCCCCAGGTTTAGCAGATAATCTGTTAGTTCTTGTGCAGCTGCTTTATTATCTGTTACTACCGAACAGCCAGGTATTCCTTTCAAATATCTATCAATTAACACCAACGGAAAACCATCCAAAACCAGTTTTAGCAGGTTTGCGGTATAATGTTGTCCACTTACCGGATAAACGATAATTCCTGCCACCCCCTGCTGCAAGAGAGAGTGTATCGCTTTTTCCTCTTCGTGCTGATCACCATATGTCAACTTAATGATTAAATGATATTTCATCTCAGAACAACGCTTCTCAATACTTTGTAAAAGCTTTTTTCCGTACCACTCTGAAAAAAAGTCAGGCACGATCAGTCCTATCAATCCGATTGGTTCTTCACTCGTTTCATCACTTTGATCCTGCAACATCGGTTGTTTTAACACTTCAAAATCTGGTAATGACGATGCTACAAAGGACCCCTTTCCGCGAATCCGTTCAATAAGACCTATTTGCGCAAGTTTTTCTAATGCCCTTTTGGATGTAATTCTACTTACATGATACTGATCTGCTAACTCTTTTTCTGAAGGAACGCGATTATTCGGTTTTAATTGTCCGGACTTAATCTGATTGAATAAATCAACAAAAATTTTTTCATACAAAGGTATATCCATCGTTACATCATCCTGTCAATAGAGAGTTGGTATATTAAATATATCATATTTTATATCATGTTATAAATAAAAATCACCTCTTATGTACTAAAAATACAGTTTGGAGAAAACCGATTTTGGTACACTAGAGGTGATAGAATAAACTGTTTTTAACAAATACAACTCTCTAAATTGCATACATATAGTTACATTCTGATTGTAGGAATATCAATTTCAACTTCCCTTCCAATAGCTGCGGACCGGAGAATACCATCGATAATAGCCTGGTTTATTAAAATTTGCTCACCAGGGATTGGAGCTTCTTTTCCTTCTTGAATCGCTACCACAAAATCTCGAACCTTTTCATAAAAAATATCAGTTTGATGTTTTTGAACTGGAATGGGACTTTCCGTGTGATGTCCTAAAATATCATGGAACATAGTGATCGACCCGATCCCACCGTCCCATACTCCGCTCCATGGTCCAGAACCTGCTGGTGTCACTTTTAATCCTGCATCCGTTCCTAAAAATAGTGTAGGACCGAGAGAGTCCATATGCATCGCCCAGGAGATTTTAAAGTTGAGTGCTATTCCACCCTCAAGTCTAATCAACGCCACACCAAAGTCTTCCACTTCAAACGCATCCGATTCTGGATGGTATTTCGGGTTCGTTCCAAAAAAATTGGAAGCATATGCAGATACTGTCAGAGGCTTTGGATAGCCTAGTGCATTTAATGCCATGTCAAGGGAATAACATCCTATATCAGCAAGAGCACCCGCACCGGCCAACTCCTTTCTGATAAACGTACCACCGGGTATCCCACACCTTCTCCCACCACCTGTTTGGATGTAATAAACTTTACCTAATTGACCAGATTGGATTACTCGTTTCAATTCCTTCATATTCGGATCATAACGAGGCTGGAATCCAATCGTCAGGATCTTTTCTATTTTTTTCGCGGCACTTACCATCTCAGTAGCTTGTTCAAGAGTGATAGCCATCGGTTTTTCCACTAAAACATGTTTCTCTGCCTGCAGTGAATCGATACTGACGCTATGGTGTGAATTATTGGGTGTACAAATACTGACACCATCCAAATTTAATTCTAGCAAGTTCTTATAATTATCAAAACCCAGAGCTCCCTTCAAATCGAATTTCTGGATAAACTCATCCGCCTTTCCAGGAATCACGTCTGCTATAGCCACGACTTCAACGTCAGCCATCTTTTTGTATGCAGTTACATGTTTACCGGCAATTCCACCACTTCCGATAATGCCAATCCGAACAGTTTTGGACATATGTTTTCCCCCATTTCATAATAATGAAATCAAAGTTCCTAGTAATTTGGTAAAATAGTGATTTAATCGAATCCTATGATTCTATTTACAATGTTTTGTTAAATAATTGCGAAAAGAGGGTAGGGCTCAACCCCTTTTGGAATATGAAGACACCATGGGTCTTCTTCGAACAAATTATCGCGCTTCACTTTCTGAAAATTCCCGTTCCATTCTAAACGAACGGCTCCCTCAAGAAGCAGGATAGCCGTTTCTTTTCCGCTGTCTAAAAGAACCTCTGCTTCTCCCTCTACCAAATTGAAAATGCCGATATCCTGCAGCATATTAGGATGCTTGTTAACCATATCTGTTATCGTGGTGTAGCCTTGTTTTAACTCCCCAAGCTTTTCATACATCTAGTGAAACCTCCTTTTCATGCCCAACACTTTGAAACATGTGCATATGTCGTTTTACCATTTCATCAGTTCCTTCTTTATAATCCGCTCGTTTCACGGATATATTGGCGTGCCTTTACTGCATATTCAAAAGGATTCGCCAAATGAGGATCCTGTTCAGCTTCAACTACCATCCATCCTTTATAACCAGCTGCATCCAATGCCTCGAACACCGGTTTAAAGTCTATGCCTCCGTCTCCCGGAACAGTAAATACTCCAGCTTTAACTGCTTGAAGAAAACTCAGTTTCTCTTCTCTGACCTTATTGGCCAAATCAATACGGACATCCTTTAGATGTACATGATGAATCCGATCAATATGTTTATATAAAACTTGTAAATAATCCTCACCGGAAAACACAAGGTGGCCGGTATCATAAAGAAGCGACACTTTCACAGGATCCGTTTCAGCCATTAGCCGGTCAATTTCTTCTGCCGTTTGTACCCCTGTGCCCATATGGTGGTGGTATACAATTTTCATATCCTTTTCAGCCGCCAGATCACCAAGATGTTGCAAACCGGTGGCTAGAAGCTGCCACTCCTCATCCGAAAAGACAGGCTTCCTGTCAAACAATGCGGTTTCCATTTGTCCTTGAATACTATTGCCTTGTTCAGAAACTACGATGACCTTTGCACCCATTTCAAGTAAAAAATCACGGTGTGCTTTAAAAGCTTCCGCTGTTTCTTCCAGCGGTCTGGAGGTTAAAAAAGCACTAAACCAAGCACTTGCGATTTCCAAGCCACGCAATGACAATGTTTTCTTAAGGACTGCAGTATTGCGCGGATACTTATTTCCAACCTCACTTCCTGAAAAACCGGCAAGTGCCATTTCGCTGATGCATTGCTCAAATGTGATGTCACCGCCGAGCTCAGGCATATCATCATTCGTCCAGCCAATTGGCGCAATCGCCAATTTTACTTGATTACCCTCAAACATGTATCTCCACCCCCTTAGTACGCACGCGCTTTTTCAATATTTGATTGTTTGTTTTTAAATGCTTTCAGGATGCTTTCTTTTTCCGATACTTCTGCCATCGCCCGTCATCGCATATACTTCTTTCTCCGGCTCCGCAATCTTTACAGCACCGTTCTCAGCAGGATTGGTTAACACACGCATTGCATTCAGCATGGTAGACATTAACTGCTTCGGACGGGTGACACGGTCCCAATACTTACTCACAGAACGAAAGGCATCATTTGTAATTCTAGCGGGTTCATATTCTCCCATCCTTTTCCCTCAAAAATATTATGTTATTGCAAACATTTTAACTAGGTTACTAGATAACAGCTGATTGCTGAACGTGCTTAAACTGAACAGGCAGACCGGTTTCAAGCGATTTTTTTGCTGCTTCTGCAATGCGTTGTGCCTGCAAGCCATCAAAGCCCGTACAGCTAATTGGCTGATTCTCGAGGATGGCATTAGTAAACTCCTTTACTTCGTCAATATAGGCCTGGGTATAACGTTCTAGGAAAAAGTACAGCGGTTTTCCCTTTGAAACATGGGCAGCAGTTGAAACCTCTACTGTATTAGCACGGTTGTTGTCCGCTTGCGCAGCCCCCTTTTCACCAAATATTTCCAGCCTCTGATCATATCCATAAACTGCACGACGGCTATTATCAATCACTCCAAGTGCTCCGTTCGCGAATTTTAAAGAAATAATAGCTGTATCAATATCTCCCGCATCTTCAAAAGCTTTATCCACTAACACAGCCCCGATGGCATTTACCTCCACGATCTCACTGTTCATGATATAGCGGGCCGTATCAAAGTCGTGAATGGTCATGTCCATAAACATTCCACCTGACGATTTTATATATTCAACACCCGGCGGTTCGGGATCCCTTGACGTTATTCGTAAAATATGTGGCGAACCAATATCACCATCTTTAACGAGCTGGCGGATTTTGCGGAAATTAGGATCAAATCGGCGATTAAAACCAACTTGAAGCTTTACACCCGCCTTTTCAACTGCAGCAAGTGCCTCTTCGGTTTCTTCCACGGTAAAACTAATCGGTTTTTCACAGAAGATATGTTTCCCTGCTGCGGCAGCTTCTTTAATAATGGCTGTATGTGTATTAGTCGGTGAACAAATAAATACAGCATGAATTTCGGGATCATTCAGGATGTCTTGATAATTTGTGGTTAACACTTCAATTTGTTTCTCTCTTGCCCATGATTCAAGGTGCACAATTGCGACATCTGACACACTTTTCACCCTGATATTGGGAATGTTTCTCAAATTGTCTACATGTATTTTCCCAATCCGTCCGGCTCCGATAATTCCTACAGTCAATGTCATTACTTTATCCTCCTTTTATGTATGGTAGAACAATAAAGTTAAGCGCTTTCTCTAGTATAATTATACATATTCTTATTTCAATCTCAAAATTATTTTGATTTTTGAAAAAATTTTAGTTAAGCGCTTAACCCAAAGCTAATGGAAAGCTTCCGTTACCATCGATCAGCTTTGTTTAGATGAATCTTTTTCATTTAAATCTCTTACTGACTCCCGCTCAACAATTGTTGGCGCAAGCATTATCCGATGCTTAGGAAGAGCGGGGTTTTCAATCGACTGCAGCAGTTGATGAATAGCATAATGAGCTAATTCAGAAATAGGCTGTGCAATTGTCGTTAAGCCTGGGTCCGTTATTTCCGCGTGAATCGTGTTATCAAAACCAATGATTGATAGATCATTCGGAATAGATATTTTTGCTTTCCGGGCTTCATTAATAAAAACCGCAGCAATTAAATCGGTAGAAGCAAAAACGGCAGTTGGCTTTTCCTCCAACATAAATATTTGATGGGAAGCTTTTTTCGCTTCTTCAATGATAGATTTTGATTGGATAACCAATGTGTTATCAATGTTAATTCCTTCATCAACAAGTGACTGAATAAAGCCGTCTAATCTCAATTTACCGCTGGCACGTTCGATTTCTGTGATAATGGCAATATTTCGATGACCTTTCTCTAATAAGTATCGGCCCGCAAGATATCCCCCTTTTAAGTCATCAGTAGTAACAACTTGTGAAGTTAAAGCTAGATGGCCAATTGAAAACATTAGGAAAGGAATTTTCCGATTGTTAAGCTTTTTCAGTACATTCAACTCTACTGGTTCAGTTGCTATGATAATGCCGTCAACTTGCTTTTTTATTAAGAGATCCAAATAGTCCTGCTCACGATCTCGATGATAATCTGTGCTGCACAATATCATCGAGTAACCCGTTATCCGAGCATTGTTTTCGAGAGCCCGTGCGACTTCAGCAAAAAAGGGGTTAGCTATATCAGGAACAAGTACACCAATTGTGAACGTTTTCTTTCCCGTTAACGCTGCAGCTACACTGCTCGGATGATAATCAAGTTCTTGCATGATATCAAAGACCTTTTTTTTCGTTTTCTCACTGATTCTTCCAGTATTATTTATTATTTTGGATACTGTTGCAATCGACACATTGGCTTCCTTAGCTACATCATAAATGGTTGGTTTCATGGTATACTCCTCTTCGTGATTGTTAGGTTCGTCTTCCTTCAGATTTTTAATTTAATTTTAAAACAACTATCTAAAAAAATGTACACGGTTTTACGAAAGTCCGAAACTAATGATCCCGAACGGGACATTAAAAGGCGGAGTCAGTAGTGAGTGAAAAATCTCACTACCGACTCCGCCTATTTGTTTTTGACTATCCATCTATAACACTCGACATACTGCGGGAGATGAATGTCACTTTATTTTTCAGTGTTGAATACAAATTTCCCCACAAGAGCCGCAATGATACCACCTAAGATTGGGGCAACGATATATATCCATAATTGAGAAACAGCTTTTCCGCCAGCAAATATTGCTGGTGCAAGGCTCCGTGCAGGGTTAACAGAAGATCCTGTCAATGGAATACCAAATAAGTGGACTAACACTAATGTAAGACCAATTACAAGTCCAGCTAAAGAGGCATTACCATTTTTACCTGTTACGACCATAATAACTAAAATAAAGACGAATGTTAATACAGCTTCAACTAAGAACGCACCCGAATATCCAAGCTTTTCAAAGCCATTTTGTCCTAGATTATCTATAGACATGTTTGATAATTTTAAAAAGGCTACTAAAATTGCAGTTCCTAAAAAAGCACCTAAAACTTGTGCTACTAAATAACAAAGAAGTTCTGAAGCATTTATTCGTTTGTTTACAAACATCGCAATTGACACTGCCGGGTTGATGTGGCATCCAGAAATGGTTCCGATACTATATGCCATTGCAACAAGGGATAATCCGAAGGCCAGAGCAATACCTAAAATACCAATTCCTTGTATTCCCCCACCTAAAACAATTGTTCCAGTTCCGAACAAAACCAGTACAAAAGTACCGATAAATTCAGCAACTCCCTTTTTAAGCATAATACCCCTCCTTACACGTAGTTGAATCGCATTTTTTCATTTGAATAGGGTAATTTTGTAGGCTTTTTAAATTTGGCTGTCCTGGATGCGTAAGCCATTTACGAAACGTTAAGATTTAAGTTATTGGTATCTTAGAGCTCTAAGTTACTATGAATATATGACATATATGAGTCATTTTAGACTTTTTTTGTGTCTACTTTTTTGATCTAATTTCAAATTACTTCTTATCTTAAAAGTGAGTAATATCAACATGTGCCAATACTGTAATACTTCTAACAAATTTCGCCAAGATAGGTTTTTTTAATTAGCTTATTAAATTTTATTAATATCATCGATTAGAACAATTAAAAAACGCTAAACTCAAACTAAAATTGAGTTTAGCGTTTTTCTTTTTTTGTATGTAATAGCCCACACAATTTCACTAGTTATGGCTGCTGCGTTCCCGCCCTGACCCGTTCTTAGTGTCCTCGTTGGACTATGACTCCGCAGGTAGGACTCGAACCTACGACCGATCGGTTAACAGCCGATAGCTCTACCACTGAGCTACTGCGGAATAATGGTTAGTTATTTTGCTAGCACAGAAATCTTTGGTGCGGGTGAAGGGAGTCGAACCCCCACGCCCTGCGGCGCCAGATCCTAAGTCTGGTGCGTCTGCCAATTCCGCCACACCCGCAAAAAAGTTGTTTTTTAATGATTTAATGGTGCCGACTAGAGGACTTGAACCCCCAACCAACTGATTCCTACCAATTGATCTAAACCGGCATAGTTAAGTGGAAATGACGGGAGTTGAACCCGTGTGCAAAGATATTGGCACTTATACATCTACGAGTATAGTCAGTAAAATTAGTTTTCGCCCACTTCTTTAGCCTACTGACAGGCATTGAAGCGGCTAGTCTGGTTATACTCTTCCTTCATCCTCAGACGGTGGAATTCGGCGTAGTCCACTTAGAATGAGTCCCTTACCCTACCACATGGACGATGGAGGGAGGAACCGCTAACGTCTGTTATTAAGCAGCGAAAGCGAAGTTGTTGTTTTGTTTGCCAGTTATAGGCTGTGACGTTTTTACGTGGCCGATCCCCACGACTCGCAATATAAGCTCAAACTATCCTTGTCGATACCAAGACATTCCCATAATAGAATGGCAGAGAAGAAGGGATTTGAACCCTCGCGCCGGTTGCCCGACCTACACCCTTAGCAGGGGCGCCTCTTCAGCCTCTTGAGTACTTCTCTGTAATAAAATCCATATCTTGATGTTCCGTTAAGAACTTACAAAAGAACTATATCATCTATCCAAATTGGAAGATAGCTGTAAATTTTGGTAGTTCAAAAGTCCTAATACTACTCCCCTTAGTTTGAGGATCAAAACAGATACCTCATTTTGTTCTACCACTTAAAACTGAAATTCAGGAAGTCTTTCATTTTACATCCGGTTCCTTATATGTATAGATGAATTGCTTGATTTGACTATTTAATAAAAAGGCAGCCTTTGTTGGAAGTTGGTGCTTCACATCCTGAATCCATATCAATTCATTTTGCGGTAACTTTTCATGCAATAATTTAGCATATCGATGAAAACCTTGATCTTTTTGTCCATAGATTAATAAAATGGGCTTATTTATATTTTTCAATTTATTTGTGCAATTATAGGACAAACTATACTGGTAATATTCTTCAATATTTTGGGCATTTCCCTTTTGCTCTTCCTTTACCATTTTCCAAAATGAAGATTTGGTTGAATTCGTCCATGCTATAAACAATGCTAATGCTGAAAGGCCTTTTAATTTTGTTAAGGTAATCGCTACTCTAATTTTATTTCTTAAGACCCAATCACTTACCTCAGACATACCACTAATCAAGATTCCACCTGAAGCTCGATCCGGGTTAGACAAAAGAAATTCAAGGGCGATTGTCCCTCCCGTTGAATAGCCGCAAATAAATGCCTTTTGAATTTTTAGATGATCTAATAAATGCTTCATATCTTCTGCAATCAAAGGGTAAGTTAAATGCTGTTTTGAAAAGGAACTTCTTCCATGCCCTCGAATATCGAAGGTAATAACCTGGAAATCCCTTGATAATTCCTTCATTTGGTTCTCAAAATTAAAATGAGTAAGTAACGGGGGATGGATAAAGAGTATAGGTGTTCCTTGACCTTGTACCGTAAAATAGATTTCACAATCATCCGCCATAATGAAGGGCATATATCCGATCACCTCAGCCGTAAATGAGTTTCTAAGTTATGTTGACAACTATTTTTATGATTCCATAATTTTTCCCTTTTATTATGAAAGATTTTAAAAATATTTAATTGGAGTTTTTCTGTTATATTTTCGGGAACATAGTTGAATCACTATGTATTAGTCAAAGATTACACCGGAAAACTAAGAACGTAATTCTTAAAATAAACCCTTAATCTGAACGATCATTAAGATTCAAAACAAACAAATTCCGTGTTGATATGTTGAAATGATTCGGATGTTTCAGCTTAGCATTTTCCCCAAAATGTGTTATACAAATCAACTGTCAAGGAGGGATTTTTTATGCATAAGGATTTATGTATCATTATTCATGGATTCGCAGGAAACCCATGGGAAATAGAGCCATTGGCACATGCCTTAGAAAGTTTGGGCTACGAAGTAATGACCCCCTTGTTACCTGGTCACAGGAGGAATAAAGAGCGGATGGAAAAAGCTACTGCGTTGGATTGGTTACAAATGATTGAAAAAATCGTTAAACACGCAATTGAAGAAAACAAAAAGATTCATTTGATTGGTTTTTCGATGGGGGCAATGATCGCTTCTATTATGGCTTATCGTTATCAAATATCCACCCTGGTATTGCTTTCTCCAGCAGTATACGTGCTTACACCATACTTATTAAAAATGAAGCTCGAACAATTTTTTCGCCATACTAGAACTAAAGAGAATCGTTTATTATCCGGTCAAAGGATTCTCAAGAATCCTTCATTCATTCGTTCTACTCCTCTTTATAATCTGTTTCAATTTCAAAAAATCGTCCGAGAAGCGAAAATGATTTTCCAGCATATCTCTATACCGATTTGTATCATTCATGGTCAAAAGGATGAGACAATAGACCCGAAAAGTTCTGAATTAATATATCGTGTTGTTTCATCAAAAGAAAAAGAGTTACATTATCTTCCGCATTCAAAGCACCACATTTGCCAGGATTGCGAAGTTGACACTGTAATTCAACTAGTTACAAAGTTTTTAGAAAAATATCATTAAACTTGATGGAAACACTGGAATTAACCTACTAAAGATTTATCTTGTTGACCATGGTATATTATCTATTGTCGCTTTTGGACGAATGAAAATGAACATGAAATGGTGAGTAGTTGCGGTTCCTTAACAGGAGCTGAGGAAAGTCCAGGCTCGCACAGTGCTGAGATGCCTGTAGTGTTCGTGCCATCCGCAAGGGTGGGCAGTTGATGAATAGTATCGACTGACGGCGGTGAAATCATGCTAAGTCCCTCGGGATATGCTGAGAATAACCTGAAAGTGCCACAGTGACGGAGCTTTTCTGGAAACGGAAAAGGTGGAACGGGTAAACCCCACGAGCGAGCAACCCAAATTAGGTAGGGGCATCATCCTGCGGGAAATGAACCTAATGGATGAATCGGCCATCAGTCGATAGATAGATGACTACTACTTCCAGTACAAGGCTTGCTGCCGTTTGCAGTACGGAAGAACAAAACCTGGCTTACAGCCATTTCATGAGCTGATTTTAACGTTTAATGTATCATTTTCATTCGCAAGGTGGAGTCGCAGTAACTATCTTGGTTGTATTGCAACATATATACTTTATTAAAAAATAACCTTAGTCCGTTAGAATATTGGACTAAGGTTATTTTTTTGTCACTTTTTGGTAGTTCCGCCTTCTTTCTATTCGGAATTTTTTCTTGAATAATCATTATCTTTCCCCCGCTTTTTTAATTTGTTGGCTCTGTTAAACTTGGTTGTTGATTTCCGCTCCTGGCGCTCGCTTTCCGCGGGGAGGTCCGAGAGCCTCCTCGGCGCTTAGAGATAAGCGGGGTCTCCCGTGACCTCTCTATCCCGCAGGAGTCGAGCACCCTCCGCTCCAATCAACAGTTGTAAAAAATCAACATTCGCCTTTAACACAGCCAATTTTTTAACAAATAAATAATGGGTATGGGTTATTTAAAGTATTTTAGCTTTATCAAATAACTTGTTCAACGACATATGATAAAGAACCAATAACTTAAAATGGAAAGGAGGAGATGATGGTGAAAAAAGTGAAAAAAAGAAAATTACTTTGGCGATCGCTGTTGGTAGTTCCTATTCTTTTTTTACTCGCACCTCTTACAGTTGGTTTTTATCTCACTCATCCGTTCCCCGCAAGAACCACGAAAAATCCCAATGATTACGGTATTGAATTTGAAGAATTTGAATTTCTAAGCCGAAAAGACAGAGTCAAGCTATCGGGTTGGTGGATTGCTGCCCGTTCCTCTAAAAAAAGCAATAAAGTCGTCATTACTGCCCACGGATATACGAATGAACGTTCAATGGAAGGTATAGAAGGGCTGCTGCTCGCCAAAGTTCTTTCTGACAATGGATATAATGTTCTCATGTTTGATTTTCGCAATGCTGGCAAATCGAAAGGAAGAACCACTGGAATCGGGTATTTTGAAAAACATGATTTATATTCTGCGATTGATTATTCTATTCAGGAAAAACAACAGGAAAAGATTGCTCTTCTTGGATGGAGTATGGGAGCTTCCACTGCTATTGTTGCCGGATGCGAACATCCTTCTGTTTCCGTTGTCATTGCTGACAGCCCATTTGGTAATTTATATTCTTATTTAAGGGAAAATCTTTCTTTCTGGACCAAATTGCCCAAACTCCCTTTTACACCAATGATTATTCATTCTATGCGAAGACTCTTGAAAATTGATCTCAATGAAGTTTCACCTATTACCAAAGTTAAAAATGGTGAAGGAAAATCCTTTTTTTTAATCCATAGCAAGAAGGATGAAGCAATTCCTTATTCTGAAAGCGAAAACATATTTCAAAGTATATCTTCAGGTCACCATAAAGAATTGTGGCTAACAGAAGATGCCGAACATATTAATTCGTATCTTTTGTATAAAGAAGAATATGAGAACCGTGTTCTTAAGTTTCTACATGAACATTTAGCATAAAAAACCATGGGATGCTAAAAGAAAAAACGCTAAACTCGGATAATATAGAGTAATTATTTCATTACAAAGTTATGCTTATCTTATAATTAATGCTCTATTAAAGTTTTTATCCTTTTCAATAAAGGAAGATTAATTCTGTGTTTTTCTCTTTCCACATAAAAGATTACGGATATAAGTATTTAGCAGCATTGCCGACTATTTATAGAAGTGCTATCCTCGATAAAATATCTGGAATTAAATAAAAATGATAAGATTGCTATATCCTTGTTGTTTTTCCAATAGATAGAGGGCATCAGGGTCGACTCGAGTGCCTTTGATTTCACGAACCTGTCCGAACTCACCACGGGTTCGGACTCAAGTGCCTTTGATTTCGCCAAACCTGTCCGAACTCACCACGGGTTCGGACTCAAGTGCCTTTGATTTCGCCAAACTTGTCCGAACTAACGACAGGTTCGGACTCGAGTGCCTCTGATTTCACCAAACCTGTCCGAACTCACCACTGGTTCGGACTCGAGTGCCTTTGATTTCACCAAACCTGTCCGAACTCACCACGGGTTCGGACTCGAGTACCTTTGATTTCACCAAACCTGTCCGAACTCACCACGGGTTCGGACTCAAGTGCCTTTGATTTCGCCAAACTTGTCCGAACTCACGACAGGTTCGGACTCGAGTGCCTCTGATTTCACCAAACCTGTCCGAACTCACCACGGGTTCGGACTCAAGTGCCCTTGATTTCACCAAACCTGTCCGAACTCACCACGGGTTCGGACTCAAGTGCCCTTGATTTCACCAAACATGTCCGAACTCACCACGGGTTCGGACTCGAGTGCCTTTGATTTCACCAAACCTGCCCGAACTCACCACGGGTTCGGACTCAAGTGCCTTTGATTTCACCAAACCTGTCCGAAGACACAACAGGTTCGGACTCGATTCCCCTAGATAAAAAAAGGACTATCCCTAAAGGTAGCCCTCAACTACGAAACATGGATTAACCTAACCTGAACACAATTCCGTGACCGCCCTTTGGATACTCCCATTTAATGTTTTGATGCGGGCAGCCAATACGGCAGCTCCCACATTCATGACAGCCCTCGTAGCCAACATGCATTCGTATGTCTTCCCATTTATAAATCTCTGCTGGACAAAAAATCGTACAAATTTTATCAGGACATTGCGTTAAACAAATATCATTATCTTTCACATGAAGATGAGATTTTGTATCGGCGTTGAAGCGAACAAGGTATTGCTTTTCTTCGATCGTTTGATATTTTTTTTGTTCACCCATTATTTCATCACCTTCCAGGCTCTATACACATCACGAGCGAGTTTCATTTTTTCTTTAGCTGATCCTAGTCCACTCCATATTTTCTTTTGTTTCTCCCATTTGGACGCTCCATCGACGGTAAACATTTGACTTGCAGCTTTATTTACCATTGGAATATATGCATCAAAATATTGCGGGAATTTATTAAAATGATGGGTAGAATCTTTATATTTTTTCATATCCTGGCCGACAAACCCATCCATTAACCTGACACGATAATGGTCGAGCATTCCTACAGAAAAATCTCCCGCTTCCTTCGCTAAAAGAACCGTTTCCGCTGCTAACCTCCCGGAAGTCATCGCCAAGTTAGAACCCTCTCGATGGATGGCATTGACTAATTGGGAAGCATCCCCTATCACGATGACACCGTTACCGACAATTTTCCCCATTGAATTATAGCCTCCCTCTGGGATCAGGTGGGCTAAATACTCTTGCGGCTCGCTTCCTTGAATATACGGGCGGATCATCGGATGGTTTTTCACATATTCAAGTAAGTCATATGGTTTAATTTTATGTTTAATCAACCCGGATAGCAGGGTACCCACACCAATGCTTAACGTATCTTTATTGGTATAAAGAAACCCTGTGCCTAGAATTCCTTTTGTGGCATCTCCAAATAATTCAAGGGTGCAGCCCTGATTTTCCTCCAGGTTGAAGCGGTCTTCAATTACTTTTTTATCAAGCTTCAAAATTTCCATCGTGGCTAAGGCTACTTCATCGGGTTTATACTCTTTATGAAACCCAAGCTTTTGGGCCAAAAGTGAGTTTACACCGTCTGCTAAAACGACGACATCTGCATATATTTCGCCATCTGGACGGTCTGTTCTGACACCGACAACCTTCCCATTTTCAACAATACATTCTAATACGACGGTTTCGGTTACTAATATCGCACCTTGTTCTACCGCTTTTTCGGCAAACCACTGATCAAAATGGGCTCTTAATACAGTAAAGTTATTGTAAGGTTCCTTGCCCCACTCCATTCCCTTATAACTAAAGGTGACCGCAGACTCTTTATCCATCATCATAAATCGTTGTTCAACGATTGGGCGCTCGAGAGGAGCTTCTTTATAAAAATCCGGAATAATGTCCTCCATCATTTTTCGATAAAGGACACCCCCCATTACATTTTTTGAACCTGGATACTCTCCTCTTTCAAGAAGCAATACGTTTGCGCCGCCTTTTGCTAAATCATACGCACAGGAGATTCCAGCTGGACCTGCCCCGACTATAATACAATCAAACTTCTCTGGCATAGCTTACGCTTACCTCCTCATTAGATAATGCCTTTTTAAACTGTTCAATGAATAAAGGCACGATCTCAAATGCATCACCAACAATTCCATAATGACAAGCCTGGAAAATAGGAGCTTCCCTGTCTTTATTAATGGCAATGATTAAACCGGAATTTTTCATCCCTACTACATGTTGAATCGCACCGGAAATTCCGATCGCAAAATAAATTTTTGGTGTTACCGTTACACCGGTTTGACCTACTTGGTGAGCATGATTGATCCAACCCGCTTCCACTACATCCCGACTAGCGCCAACTGCTCCGCCAAGAGTGTCTGCTAATTGGTGGATTAACTGAAAGCCCTCAGGACTCCCCAAGCCTTTTCCACCGGCAACAATGATGTCTGCTTCGTCGATTCGGACCTTTTTTGTGGTTTCCTTCACAATTTCTAATACCTTTGTACGAATATCTTCTTCTTTTAAGGAAATCGTTTCTTCGATCACCTTGCCTGTTCTGCCTGCTTGCGGAGGCAGCGCTTTCATTACTTTCGCACGTACTGTTGCCATTTGCGGCCGATATTTTTTACAAAGAATCGTAGCCATAATATTTCCCCCAAAAGCCGGGCGGCTTGCCAATAGCAGACCGGTCTCCTCTTCAACATCTAACTCGGTCGTATCTGCTGTTAATCCTGTTGGCATATCGGTGGCAACAGCACTAGCCAGGTCTTTTCCGGTTGAGGTAGCACCGAAAAGGATAATTTCAGGTTTATATTTATTGGAACACTCAAGAAGTGCCTTCATATAGGATTCTGTTCGATAATGTTTAAAAATGGGCTGGTCATATACATAGGCGGTATCCGCTCCGTACTCAAAAACTTTTTTTGTTAAATGTTTTATCTTTTCCCCTATTAAAACACCCGCCAATTCAGTTCCTCGTTTATCGGCCAATTTTCTCCCCGCTCCTAATAGCTCTAGTGAAACAGGAGCAATTCCCCCGTCCTTTTCTTCAATAAATACCCAAACACCCTTATAATCCTTAAAATCCATCAATTTCCCTCCTTTACCGTAAACAATTCTTTCTTTTCAAGAATGACGGAAAGTAATTGTCCAACTTGCTCCAGTGGTTTGCCTTCCATGATCGTTCCCCCTTCTGGTGGAGGAGGGGCCCATACTTTCGAAACAATTGTTGGTGATCCTTTCAAACCAAGCTGTTTAATATCAATATCCTCCAAATCATCAACAGACCATATGACTGGTTGATATTTTGCAGCTTTTAGCATGTTTGGAAATGGAGAATAGGGTACCTCATTGATGGTCTTTTCAACTGAAAAAAGGCACGGTAAAGTGGATTTAATCACCTCATACCCGTCTTCTAATTTCCGATGGACAATGGCATATCCCTCTTCTTTATTAATTTCTTCTACTTTATTAACCGAAGTTAGTGGTGGTATATCAAGTCTTCTTGCAATTCCAGGACCGACTTGCCCTGTATCTCCATCAATGGTCATTTTCCCACAGATGACGAGATCAACAGGATTGGTTTTCGAAATTTTTTCCAAGGCCTTCGTAAGTGCATAACTGGTTGCTAATGTATCCGCTCCTGCAAATCTCCGGTCTGTGATCAAATACCCTTCATCTGCCCCAATTTCTATACACTTTTTAATCGCTTTAACAGCTGGTGGCGGGCCCATAGTTAAGACGGACACAGTCCCTCCATACCTTTTCTTTAGACGTACCGCCTCTTCCACCGCATGGGTATCATAAGGATTTAATATGGCAGGTGCCGTCCTCCGATCCATTGTATTTGTCTTTGGATTCATCTTAATAATTTTGGTGTCAGGTACTTGCTTAATACAGGCCACAATATGTAGCATTTAATTTAACCCCTCCTTCATATTAAAAAAGCACACGGCGCCTTGCTCACAATAAAACAAACTTAAGCGACTAGGTGCCTGGAGCTAGACCATTTTCTCACCTGAAAAGTTATTTAACTAGAATACTTGTACCCTTAAGAAACCTTAAGATGATACTGTCTTTAAGTCTATTTACAATTACTATATTAAGGGAGTTGTACTTACATTCGAATTTTTCAGATAAATATCTTAATAATAGTATTTAATTTGAATTTGGCGTGGTTTTGTGGGGTTTAACGGAACAGAAATTTGAATGTGGTATCAAAAATTTAGGACTATATGTACCATTATAATGAAGAAAGAATCCATTAAAAATTAGGCTACCTCACTCCAAAAGAATTTGGAATGAAGACAGCCTAAATGATGTTTTATACGTGTCTCATTTCGAAGTTAATTTCAAACGCTATCCTTTTTACTATTCTCCATGTGGATCTTCCCTTCTTGTTATATTGACATATTTTTTCAAATTTTTTAATTCTTATTAATATACTCCCTTAACAAGCTGCTTCATTGAGTTTAACTCGGTAGAAAGCTCTATAAACCAATCCTTATCCCCTGTTGATAATGCCAAGTCTATTAGAAATTGAATTTGTTCCATGTTGGTCACTTTAGAAATAGGCAGTTTATTAACCCTTTTACTTAAAATCGGAATTGTTTTGCCAATCATTTCATCATTGTCACTTGTAACGACAGTAACCTTAACTGCTTCTTCTGGAATTTCCGGTGACATAGATTCAATATAACCAATTATTAATTCCCCATCCCGTGCTTTGCCTTTAATCCAATCCCCTGTTTTTAAAATAGCATGATTATTGGAGAACATACTTTCTCACCTACTTATATTAATTTTGTATGAAATGAGAGGAATTTTATCAATGTGTAATTTTTTTTATTACAGTTTAATTAAAAAGAAGTCTGCAGCTATAAATTTAAACATTCCATTGTTTTTTGACTTGTTCTGCAGCTAATAGTTCAATTTTTTCCCACGTCGTTTCTTTTTTCACAATGACATTGGTTTGAAAATTTCTATCTTTATAATTAACTGTTACGAATACTTCAATCATCTCTTTCTTCCTCCTTTCAAAAAAAACATATTCAAGATAAACAACAAAAGATGGCAATCCTACTATCAGTTCCAAGAATCAGTTTAAACCGTTAAGGCTTTGAATATCGCCTTAATAACTTCATCTTTAATTGGCCACTTTTTGCAATTCAGTGTTCAAGAATGTACGAAGCCTACGGGGCAGAAAACTACGAATATCTTCCTCGTTATATCCGACCTGTAATCTTTTTTCATCCTGGATAATTGGCCGGCGCAACATTTTGGGGTGATTTATTATTAATTTATAGAATTCATTGAGCGGAAGAGATTCAATATTTATATTTAATTCCTGAAAGGTTTTTGAATTAGTTGAAATAATCTCACTAGTCCCATCTTCAGTCAAGCGAAGAATAGATTTAATCTCATCGACTGTAAGGGGATCAGATAAAATGTTTCTTTCAATATAGTCAATATGATGTTCCTCAAGCCAAGCTTTTGCTTTTCGGCAAGAAGTACAGCTTGGTGTCGTATACAGATTTACCATAGTTTTACACACTCCTTAAATATATTTTGGCAAACATTCGGTACCAAACCCTACTTCAACTTTGGGTAGGTAACTCTATGTTAGTTGATAAAACCTCGTAATAATTTTTATTATGCCAAATAATTGTTCCTTCATGTCTTTACAGTTCAAAATCATAAATTGTAATAAAAAAACTTACAGTTTAGCACCAAAAACTCGCAGTGTTTCCTTTTCTAGTCTGTTACTTCATCCCAGCAGAGCAATTCGTTATTTAATTGAGTTACAGTCTGCATCAATAATATTACTTTGGCCATTTGAGCAGTTAATCGGCTAATAAAACTAAACTTTGCAAAGCTAGACAATACACTTTCATCTCAATCAACTCATTTCCTAAGGACCATACTGTAAATTTAATCGTTACAGTTCATTAAGTCAACTGTAAACTTATGGTTTGCAAATAAATATTTGTCGTAAGCATATGCAAATTGAGAATAGAAAAAATCTTCTTTGTCCTTTCAACATTTTCTTTTTTTTAAAAAGAACTTTCGGCCAGTTCTTGGATCATTATTTGTTCCATGTACTTTCTATGATGGGATTCATCGTTTTTAAGATTTCCATTTCCAAATTGAACTCTATCCAATCAAGTGGTAGGCTAATCATTAGTTGATCAGCCTACCTCTCACACCACTGTACGTACGGTCACGTATCAGCGATTGAAAAACTAAAGTATCTACGATCATAGATATGGTTTAGGTCTTTTAGCCCCATTTGTTGAGTGTTTTTGTTTTTATTGCTTTATGTAGTGTTTCGCTGGCAGAGAAAGCAAATTTTTTATTTATTAAAATCGTCTTTTTCGATTGCGTAAGAACGCTGGAATATCCAAAGATTTTTCTGGATGTTCTGAGTATTGGTCATAATCTTGAACCGGTTTGCCTCGGTATATCGAATCACTTTCTATATGTTGTCTACCCTGTTCCCTATGATTTGGATTAGACATTCCTTCCATGGATGGCTGGGAAGACGTTTGCATTAAAGTATCGTCTTGCTCATTAAATCCTGTGGCAATGACAGTTACGATAATTTCTTCTTTTAAGTTTTCGTTAATGACCGAACCAAAAATCATATTTAATTCCTCGTGAGAAGCAGCAGCAACGATATCGGCTGCTTCCTGTACTTCATAAAGACTTAAATTGTGACCGCCAGTTATGTTCATGATCACACCATGAGCTCCATTGATGGAAGTTTCCAGTAACGGACTATTTAAGGCTTTCTCTGCAGCTTCAGTAGCACGATCTTTACCTTTTGCAATACCAATTCCCATTAAGGCAGTTCCTTTATGGGACATGACCGTTTTTACGTCAGCAAAATCAAGGTTAATTAAACCTGGCACAGCAATTAAATCGGAAATCCCTTGAACACCCTGCCTGAGTACATTATCAGCTTCACGGAAAGCTTCTACCATGGGTGTTTTTTTATCTACGATCTCCAATAAGCGATCGTTTGGAATAATAATTAAGGTGTCCACTGCTTCTCTCATTTCGTTAATTCCTCTAATCGCGTTTACTGCACGCTTGTGGCCTTCAAATTTGAAAGGACGTGTTACAACCCCAATTGTCAAAGCACCAAGATTACGGGCAATTTTAGCAATAGCAGGCGCTGCCCCTGTGCCTGTACCACCGCCCATACCAGCTGTAACGAAAACCATGTCTGCGCCTGTTAACACTTCTTTGATCTGCTGTTTGCTTTCCTCCACAGATCTCTCTCCTATTTCTGGATTTGCACCCGCTCCTAGTCCTCTTGTCAATGATGCACCGATTTGCATTGTGACACCTGCTCTTGATTGCTTAAGCGCTTGGGCATCTGTATTAACGGCAATAAATTCTACACCCTCAACTCCTGCCTCGATCATCCTGTTCACAGCGTTGTTTCCCCCGCCGCCAACACCAATGACTTTAATCGTGGCGAATTGGTCTATATTTGCATCAAAATCCAACATGATTATTCCCCCTCATTCATCCAAATTTCATTGATTTCACACGAATCATGGTTGCCCGAAGAACCGCTTCATATTATTCGAATTTTCCATTTTTTATAGGTTAGTAGATTAGGAGGCAGGATATTTTGCACTTGCATTTTGATTATCTCAAACCAAAACTGTAATCCTGATGACATCCTGAAGAAAAAAGAGACTTTCTTGAGATTCAACACTTAAATAAGAGTGACATGTAGTAGACTACAAAATAAAGTGTGAAAGATAGAACGGATTTCCTACGATTAAAAAGTTGTTTAACAAGGTTTAGTTTTTAGTCTACTTAACCTTCATTTTATTGTCCAGTTAAGTTAAGCCCATTTGTCATATCATTATGACAGGCAATTCGACTCAATGAATAAAGGCATTTAGCTCATTAAATAAAAAGTGAGACTGAATTCGCTCAGTAAACGATATTTTTTTCATCCCGAAACGACTGTTTGGAAATAGAAAGACATATGATCACGACTAAAAGCCAGAGAACTGAATTTAGATCTCTGGCTACAAATTATTTCTGTGGTAAATATAGTATTAAGTTTACATTAATTTCCTTTTCTAACATGATTACCTTAAGATATAAAAGATTACTATTTACTGTTCAATTAGTAGATCGGTATTCCTATTAACTGACGTACTGTTTTTTGTTAATAGACTAACAACTACTAAAGCGATGGTATTAACAAATAGAGCAACAATTCCTATATTCAAATCATTTAATAGTTGAGGAATGTGAGGAAAAATCTGAGCTAATGTGTTATTTCCTAATGACATAATAGAAACTAACGCACCTCCTAAAATAATTCCAGTAAACGCACCATATTTCGTCACAAAATTCTTCTTCATCAAACTAAAGAAAAATGCCGGGGCAAGTTGTGTGATAAAATTGTATGCGATTAAAGATATTCCAAAAAGTGAAGTTCCACCTTTAAAAGTAAAATAAAGGCCGACTAAAGTAATGAAAGGAACCAAGTATTTCATAAATCTTGTAATTTGAGCTTCCGTTTTTGAAGGAGCAACTACTTGATAGATATTTTTTACTATTAAAGTCGATATGACCATCAATAGCATGGAACTTGGCACTAAAGCAGCTAAAACACCTGTTCCTCCAATTATCCCTACAAACCATGGATCAAAAGTCGTTTTTGAAAGAAGTAACAAGACTTGGTCAGGGTTACTTGCTTGCGCTCCATGAATCTGTAAGATGGCTGCAAATCCAACAAAAAAAGCAAATAATAAAATCAGTTGATACAAAGGCATAAAAATCGCATTTTTTCGTAAAGCTTTCTCATTTTTTGCGGCAAAAACAGGAGGAAACGTTTGTGGCCACATATACATTCCAATTCCACTTAATATGACTGTAGATATATACCAAGTTACGTTCATACCATGTTTAGGAAGTATGGTAAAGTTTGGTTTCGCATGTTCAACAGCTTCATACATTGGCTGTATTCCACCATAATAATGGATAGGAAAATAGACACCTAAAAATACAACAATAGCAAGAATTAATATATCCTTTAAAATAGAAGTCCATGCTGAACCGTGAATACCTGACAACATGACAAAAATAGTAACGCCAATAGCACCAATCCAAATGGCTATTTTAGAAGGTATGACCCCGTATGATGTAATCTCGACGATATAACCTAATCCTTTAAATTGTAAAACTAGGTAGCAAATACATGCTACTATACCTACAACTGCTACTAATATTCCAAGATATGGGCTTTGATATTTTTTCGTAAAGAAGTCTGATTGGGAGATTAATTTATGTTTCTTTGAATATTTCCAAATGGCAGGAAATGTCCAGTAAGAGATGACAGAAGCAAGACAGCCGTATGAAACAATACTAAAGATGGAACCTCCTTCACCAAATGCCGAACCACTAGCACCTAAAAAAGTAAAAGTAGTATACATTTCACCAGCGGATAAAAGGAAGATGAACAGGGTTCCCATTCCACGTCCTCCAACTGACCATTGTTCTAAGTTCATCTCTTTACCTTTTTTGGACCATAGCCCTAAAATGATAGGAATAACGAAAAACAACAGAATGAAAAAAATGCCAATATTCATTATATATCCCCCTCTTGATTCGCAGGATCAAATTTATATATCACACCTAAAATTCCTGTTGTGAGTAGAGACCAGAGGACAATCCAAAAGTGAAAAAACGGCATTCCAAGCACATAAGGAGTAACTGTATTTGAAAACAAAGCACCTAAAACAAATCCAAGAACTGGAATAATTCCAAGCCAGTATATCTTTTTCATCCTCTACTCCCCTTAATTTTGATTTTCTAATATTTTCATTGTCCCTAGAACAAATAACTTTACACCATTTTGTAAGGCCCGCTCATCAAAATCAAATTTCGGATGATGGTGAGGATAAATAATTCCTTCCTCTTCATTACGAGCTCCTATTAATATAAAAGATCCCGGAATTTCTTTTAGATAGGCTGAAAAATCTTCACTTCCCATCATTGGCATGACAATCTCTCGATTTTCTTCTCCAAATATTTCACAAACGGTTTCATCCATAAAACGAGTTACTTCTGCATCGTTGATTAGGGGGGCATAGCCGAACTGATAATCAAATTCATATGAAGCACCATGAGCTTCGGTAATTCCTTTAACAATTTGTTCAATTAAATTTGGTATCTTTTCACGAAGATCCGATTTAAAAGTTCGAACAGAGCCACCAATTGTAACGGTACTGGGAATTACATTAACCGCTGATCCACCATTAAACTGAGTCACTGAAATGACAGCGGTTTCTACAGGATCAAGTTTCCGTGAAACGATGTGTTGAAGATTCGATACCACTTGAGTACCGATTGCAATTGGATCAATGGCTTGATTTGGCTGAGAGGCATGTCCCCCTTTACCCACGATCGTCATTTTAAACATATCAGCGCCAGCCATCATCGGACCATAGTTCAAACCAATTTTACCATAAGGCAACGTACTCATTACATGAGCACCGATGATCAAATCCACCCCATCAAGCACGCCAGCCTTTACCATCTCTTTTGCACCACCAGGAGGTAGTTCCTCTGCATGTTGAAATAAAAAACGAACCTCGCCTTTTAGTTGATCTTTCATCCCGGAAAGTAATTTTGCTGCACCTAGAAGCATTGCCGTATGACCATCATGTCCACATGCATGCATAACCCCGTTGTTTTTAGAAGTAAAAGAAAATTGGTTTTCTTCTTGAATTGGAAGTGCATCCATATCTGCTCGTATAGCAAGAACCTTTCCAGAATTGTTTCCAATAAGACGAGCGACAACACTTGTTTTTGTTGGCCGAAAAATTTCTAAATTTCCAAATGATTGGAGTTTTTCAAATACAAACTGTGCGGTCTTTTCCTCTTGGAAGGATAATTCTGGGTTCTCGTGTAAATATCTTCTCCATTCGATTACTTCACTGTTGATTGACTCAATCCGTTCAGTTAACTTCAATTCAGATAAAATATCGTGCATCATCAAACAACCTCCATTTTCATAATGTTTGTACTTCTTAGCAAAAACTATTTAAGGAATATTTAAGGTAAATTTCCTTAAATAAAGTTTATACGATGAAAACGTTTTATTCAACAGTTTTTATGAATATTCTAAAAATTAATCATAAAAAATAAACATCCTAATTTGGAATGTTTATTTTAAACGATATATTTTACTAGGTCTTCCACGAAATGAGGAAGATTCTTCACCAATACATTCAGCTAGATCCACTTCACATAAATCTGTTACAATCCGTCTTGCATTCCGTTCTGTCATTTGAAGGTGTGCTGCCAAACTCTTTGTCGTAAAATCGTTCCAATTCATTCTCCTGATTAGTGCATCAATTTTGTGGAAAGTTTTTACGCTAATATTTCCCTTTTTCAGTTTCTGCAAAAAATCTTGATCGTCCGTACGATAGGAGTAGGTTATCTCTTCTTCTTTCCCAAATGACTCGATAATCTTGCCATTTTCTTGGACTATAAGAATCTTACGGTCAGGCATTTCTTTTGACTGTTGAATTGACAACTGAGCGTTTATCTCAGCAGAAAACACTGTCTCTCCAAATCCGATTCCTACAGCAACCATTGAATCTGATTCCAGCGACAACTGTTCTACTGTGTGTTCTAACATTGACATTTCACGTTCAATTGCGCCGCGAGAGCTAAAAATTACAAATTTACCATTTCCTTTTTCTATCAATGAACCATTTAATTGTTCACAGAGATTCAGGAGTATTTCCTTCAATCGAAGTTCCAAATGCTGTAAATAATAAGGACTCTTTGCCTTTTGGACAATACTTTCAAAATGCTCGATCTCAATTATTTCCACACCAATTTGTGTATCCTTAAAGTACAAGCCCTTTATTTTTTCGGTTAGGATCCTTAAAGTTTGGCGAATTTCCATTCGACTTGTCGAAATCCAATCGACTGGTACACCAGCCTCTTTTAAGTGCTTATAAACCGTTGGAAAGCTGGTCAATACTCCTTCAGTTTTTCTTGATTCCCACAATTCTAGATGAAATTGTAACAATTGCTCCATATTAATATCATCTAGTTCAAACTTTTTCACGTAAATCTCATTAAATGTCATATTCAATTGTTCTACTGACTCTTCAAACAGATTGGTCGAAGAGGGTATATCGATACTCAACCTAGTTATCAATTTCTCCTGTGAATAGATAATATTTAACAAACTTTTGTAGAGAGTAGATTCCGTATGTGGAATATACAATAGATTTTCATTCGAACCTAAAATTTTTTCTGCGATATCATAAGGTAATTTACCAGAAAAAAGCCAGACATGAATAGTATGTTCATGATCCAGTACAATTTTTTTTGTCTCCTCAGGTTCTTCATAAGGGTAAGCTAAAAATTCCATTCCCTGCTCGAATTCTTTAGCTAGACCAAGAATTCGTTCTACCGACCATTCCGGTCCGACCACTCCGACTCGATACATCCTTAACTCCTGCCTTCTATATTTAATCACTATGTATTTATGTTCCATAGAAGAAAATTTGGCTTTGAACAATAAAAATTCTGTTTCTCATATAATTAAAGTATATATAAATTATCTTAACAATAACTACCCTTTTTAACCATATCTTCTTAGACTTAAGATTGTTGCAAAAGAAAACAACGGATAAAATTATCCGCCGTAACAAGAGAATACAAAAACCTTATAATAGAAACTATTTATGTTTCTGAGCACTTCTTTTTTTCTACTAAAACTAAAACTTATTTAAATAAAGGGCATACTGCTTTTTCATTGTAAATACGGTCAATCGCTTCTACAAGCAAAGGTCCAACTGATAAAGATGTAATTTTATTGAAAACAAAGATTTTTTATTGTGCGAGATTTCGCATCAATATTTATTTTTAAAGCCCAATTTTATTTAATAGTTCTTGCCTTTGCAAAAAGTCTCCTACTATTAAGTCGGCACCCGCCTTCTCCAAACGATGACGTTTCACATCATTGATCCCTTCCCTTTTATCTTCATCACTGGCAATTCCTAGACAAAAGGCTCCGTATTCCTTTCCCAAGCTAATTTCTACTTTACCATCTCCAACAACCAATAACGATTGTTCATCAAACCCTTGTTCAACTATCAGATCACGAATGACTTTTTCTTTGGAACAATCTGCTCGACCTACCGGTGCACCGGCAATTTCTTTCAAGTATAAACTGATTTGAAGAATGTTAGCTTCATTAACAACATCAGGGTGGTCTGTCCCGCTTGCTAAATAAATATCTACTCCACGTTTCTGAAGTTCTTCTAGGAAGTAGACAGATCCTTTTATAATATAATTTTCTGGGGAAACAGAACCATCATTTATTTGTTTTAAGCGATCCTGAACATTAGCTAATAAACGTTCATTATATATTGCTTTATACCCCCATCCATCAAGCGCTTCTTTGACATATCCATACTTTTTTACGGTATCGGTAAGCCATTCCATTTGGTATATTGTTTGGATCCCTGTTGATTCATGAATGTATGTTTTTACTTCGTTACTGATCTTTTCTAACGTGCCTTCGTCAATTTCTGAACACCCAACAATCATTTCTACCATCATTGGGTGCATAACCTCTTCCCATCCATTTCGAAGTGTAGAAATGGTTCCGTCAAAATCAAATACTGCAGCACGAATATGCCTCATTTCAATTCCCTCCACTTCTCAAAGCTGTCCGAATATTTTTTTATGATTTACAATGATTTTTCCAACCTAATCCATCTTTCACGAATTTCAGAAGGATTTGCTGTACCAGTCATTCCTATTTTTTTGACAACAATCGATGCCGCTAAATGGGCAAATGCTATCGCATCTGCTCCTTTAAATCCCGCTGCCAACATTGAAACGAAGGATGACATAAAGCAATCTCCAGCACCTACTATATCAAAAGTACCTAAAACAGCCTGGGAAGGAACAAAAGTCACTTGATCCTTATCAATCCAAATAGCCCCTTTTTCCCCTAATGTCATGCAAACTTGACTATTCTGTCTCTGAGCCAAGCTTCGAGCAGATTCAATGTACTCCTCCATCGACGGTTCCTTCTGTTTCGACTGATAATGGAGCGCTTTCATGGTTTCCAATTCGTTTGGTTTTAAAATCATTTCAGTAAAATGGTCAATCCTATTGCGACTGTCAACAGCAATCATTAATCCTTCACGAGCGTATTGAATTAATACTTCCCTTATCCTTGGTGTTACCACACCACATTTGAATTGATCTGTAACGATGATTGCATCCACTTTTGTGACCAATTTATCGATTTGCTCAATTAATTTTTGTTCTTGATGAAAGCTTAACGATTTCCGATTCTCAAAGTCGATTCTTGGATCTTCATATTCAACATGCGAGATTCCTGTACGAATAGGCTTGCAATAAGCAGGTGTTATCCAATCAGAATATACAATTATATGACTCTCATCTATTTGTTTCATTGCTAAGTGATTTAGTAATTCACGCCCCCGCCAATCATCTCCAATAACTGTACACAAATAAACTTGACCTACGCCAAGATCGCGAAGATTTGCTGCTACATTACCAGCAGCACCGAGGGAAGTCCGTTCTTCAACAACTGGTAGGGGGTAATGAGGGGTTTCTCGTGATAACTCACTTAAATTCATGTTCGCCTTCCAATAAACATCCAAACAACCATCCCCAATGACACCAATACGAAGCTTTGATACTTGTAAAAACATTTGCTCTATCTTTTCATAAGCCAGCACTTGCCCAGTTTTAATGTCAATCATCGCCGTTCCTCCATTTCCTTACATTTTAAATATTCATAAAGTGGAGGAATCGTTTGTTGATGTAATCCTTCAAAATGATACCCTTTACCACCTAAGCTGGTTGGACGGTGTACAATATTTTTTCTTGGACGGTAATAATAATCTTGATCTTCATAGCCAACTTTACGGTGATAATCACCAAGTTGAATAATATCAAAATTTGCTGTAGTAATTTTGCTAATTGTATAATCGAGATTTCTTCCAATCGACAAAGCCTTCAAAAATACTTCCGGACCTGTTACAGTTGACCCAAAATTCATAAATACGCCCCCATCCAAATGAGCAACGGTTTTACAGAAAATTTGAAAATCGATCCCACTTGCTCCACCCAACACTTTAAAATTAGTTTTCGGATGCATATGGATGGTGTCAGTTCCTAATGTTATATGGCAAGTATACGGAATATTTAGTTTTGCTGCATGATGGAAAATAGCGGTTTCTAAATAAGGAAATCGTTGAGGATTCTGTTCCGCATAGACAGCTATGCTTTCTCCATAACCAAGCCCTTTTGCATATCCAGTTTCAATAGCTTCCAACATCCAAGCACCGGTTTCCTCCCACATTCCTAGATATCCAGATTGTAAAGTGCTCTCTTCAACTTCTTCTGTTCCACCAACCGCAGCCAATTCAAAGTCTTGCATACTAGAACAGCCATTACCAGCTATATGGGTGATATAACCTTCTTTCATCAATTCAATGATGTACTTTGAAAGGCCATTTGAAATGACGTTTCCCCCCATTGAAAAAACAATTGGAAAACTATTTTTCTTTGCAATCCAAATTTTTTCGGCAAACTCTTCAAATAAAGGAGAATTCCATTCATGAGAAAGACTATTAAGCTTATAATCTCCTATTGTTTCCGGGACTAGTAATTGCTTAATTGTCATCTGGTTATTTTTATACTTGATTGGTAAACATTCGACATGAATCATTTCTCTCGATTCATTTAACAGGGTTAATGGTGATGTATTTTTATTAGTGATTGTTAAATTGATCGCTTGTTCTTGTGTAACTTTATTCCATTTCTTTAATAACAAATGATATAGGGTTGGGATTGTCTGTTGATGAAGACCTTGAAAATGAAAGCCTTCACCCCCACATTTTGATAATCTTTCAATCATATTTCTACGAGGGCGATAATAATACAAAGCATTGGAACAATCATACGTTTCACCCATCTTAAGCGAGGTAATATCAAAGTTTGCAGCTGTAATCCCTTCCATTGGAAATCCAGAATTTTTGCAAATAGTCCATGCTTTTAAAAAAATTTCCGGTCCAGATATGGCTGAACCAAAGTTAAGAAAAACTCCCCCATTACCTAATTGGGAGAATGAGTCACAAAACGTGGAAAAATCCCTTCCAGAAGCTGACCCAAGAGTAGCAAAATTTACAATTGGATGCTGGTGAATAATATCTGTTCCAATCGAAATATGACAAGTATAAGGAACTCCAGCTTTTTTTGTTTGAACAAAAACACAATCTTCAACATATGGAAACATGTGAAGATGAGCCCTAACATATTCCGATAAGCTTTCACCATATCCCAATCCTTGATTTTCCCCCTGTTGGATCGCTTCATTCATGTATCTTCCGGTTTCCTCCCACATCCCAAATGAGCCGTCTTCAATTGCGGTTGCGACGTCTTCAGATGTTTCACCGAGGAAGGCAAGTTCAAAATCATGGATACTTGAGGCACCGTTTCCCGCAACATGAGTTACTATTCCGGCCCGAACCATTTCAATTATATATCGAGAAAGCCCGTTTTTAATGACATGTGCTCCCATTGACCATATTACTGGTTTTCCTGTCAAACGAGCATTGATTATTCGATCAACTAGAGTTTCGAATTCTTTGGGATAATTCCAAGAAGGAGCTTGATCATTCTTAGGCCGTGCCATGTTTTCAATCGTAACGAGGTTTTTTCTCGTATAAACAGAATTAGTCTTAACTTTTTCAAAAGTTAACTTACGATTTGAATCAGGTAGTTGATTACTCAAGTTTTCACCCCATATTCCTCGGACTCGACCATCATGCACAACACATGATAAACCGGTAAATGGTACTCTTGAATGATGGGTGTTGAGTTGGCAGGTACGCATATACACGCATCTACAATTTCTTTTAGTTCTCCTCCATGTTGACCAGTTAATGCAACCGTTTTTAAACCAAATGCTTTTGCAATTTTCATAGCATAGACAACATTTTTAGAGTTTCCTGAAGTACTTAATCCCACAACAACGTCTTCCTGACGTCCGTAGCCATATACTTGTTGAGCAAATACAAGGTCAGGTTGTACATCATTGTTAAAAGCTGTCATTAATGCACTATGGCTTACCAATGAAATTGCCGGTAAAGCTGATTGTAAATGGTTGATTAGATAATGACTCTCAGCGTTTTCCCCGAGATTTGCAAATATTGCATCACGATCTCTATTGGAAATCGGTCGTTTATGCATAAATCCTTTCATTAATTCACCGACAATATGTTCTGCATCGGCAGCACTTCCACCATTTCCGCATATCAATAGTTTTCCATTATTTACATAACAATCTGAAAAGATGTTAAAAGCCGATTCAATTGAATTTTTACATACAAATAATGGTGGATAACGTTCGATAAGTGAATCTAAAATTTGCCTTGTTCCATTTCTCATCCTGCCATCCCACCCTGCTCTTTTCTCTCTACTGCTTTTTCATAGGCAACTGATAAAGCGGCATAATCTCCTAGTTTTTCACCTAGTCCGGCTGGCACAACCTGACACACCCTACTTGATTGTAGAAGTACTTCAGATTGAATCACTTGTTGTACAATGGGAGCCAAAATTTCATGTTGACGAACAAAAATGCTTCCAATAATGATTTTCTCTGGATTTAACATATCAATCATTATTGAAAGCCCTTTTCCAAGATAGAGCCCTACCTCTTGCATAATTTTTTTTGCTGTTGGATCATCCTGAAACAATGCTTGCGCGACCGTTTTTGCCGTTAGATCATCCCACTGCATATCCGTACGACACCAAGGAACATCAATCCCTTGTTGTTTTTTTTCCAACACGACCGTTTTTGCAATTTGTGCAATACCTCCACCACTGCAAAAACCTTCAAATGAGCCTCGTTTTCCGAATCCTACAGGGCCTTGACTTTCCAAACGAATATGACCGACTTCCCCTGCCATTCCGCTTGCTCCATTATAAAGCTGTCCGTTGAAAATAAGACCAGCTCCTAATCCTGTACCAAAGGTAAGAAAAATCATATGATTAGTCCCTTTACCAGCTCCCCATTTCCATTCTGCTAAAGCACATGCATTGGCATCATTTTGAATGGCTACTGGAACATGGAATCGCTCTTGAAAATAGTCAACAATTGGTACATTATCCCAGCCAAGCAAATTTGGTGGGGACAATATCACGCCATTTCGACTGTCAAGCGGACCACCGCAGCTAATCCCAACAGCAGCGATATCCTTCCATGTCAATAATAAATACCTTAAAATCTTATTGGACAGTTCTTCTATTTTATCTAGTGTTTGAACATATTTATCGCCAGAAATTGTTGCAAATTCTAAACGTTCCAATAATTCGATCGAATTATTATCTCTTATTTTTCCTAAAGTAACAGCTGTTTTTGTTCCGCCAATATCGATTCCAACTAGATACATAGGTATTTGCCCCTTCTCTTGAATTACAATGATCAATTCTTTTTTCTATATCTAAATCAGTATGAATGAAACTGTTAAAAAGGTAATCGTGACGTCCACCCTTATTAGTCAATTACTTATGGCTTAATGACAATACAACCATTTTTTTCATAGTCTTTATCTACAGTGCAGGTTAACTGTGATATTGCTCTGCCCGAAACGCCCAAAATCGCTGTCGCCCATTTTTTTGACAATTATTTCAGATAAAAGACTTCCCGCATAGGTTTGATTGGCTCCGCTTCATTGAAATCAAACGACCCTTTAACCATTTTTGACGTGATCGCATTCCATTGATTGCACACGTCGCTCTTTGCTATGTAGGCAAAGGCGGTTTCCACATCCTCACATTCAAAACAATAAAAAAACTGGTTCCCATTTTGAAAGATTGAGTAGTTTTTGATTCCGGCTTTCCGATGTTCTTCCATTATTTCCGGCCATGGTTCGATATGCATTTTCAAGTATTCATCCAGGCATTCATCCTTGATGGTCCAAGTCCATGCCATTTTATTACTGTTAATCATAGATTTCCTCCCTAATGAAAACCTCCATCTAACATACCGTTTGTTGGAGGGTCTATTATATATATTTGAAACTATTTGATTGACTTATAAGATTTATAGGGTTACTTGCCTTATATTCATTAATTGGCCGACCTTTTGGAACAAGGTGGCATTATGGCCAATAGACAATGCACAGTGATGAGTTGGAGCTTCCATAAACCACTTTTCCATATACGCATCCGGATGAAGTCGGAACTTAACCGGTGTTTGGGTATTTCCAATTCTCATAATCGGTCCGTCGGTGGATTCTCCTTCACTGATAATGAGCTTGAGTTTCCCATCTTCTGTTTGCGTTACATTTAAGGTTGTCACAGGACCTGTTCTTACCTTTGCTTCTACAGAAACACCGTTACCCTGCTTTCCATGATATAAGCCCATTCCCCGAAGAAGTGGCTTACCGTCTGAAATAGCGATATGAAACGGGCCATCATGACCAAGTAAAATGGTTTCATCTTCATAATCAACGACAACAATTTCCGAGAAACTTCCACCCGTACCAAGAATATCGCATATTTTCATTGCAACAGCCGTCTTTAAATCCCCTTCACCAGAACAAGGAATCCCACTTGCAGTCAACAGGGAATGGCCGACGATAGATCCGCTTTGTAATTTCTCATAATCACTGCCTGGAGCACCGTGATAGTAATAAGTTAAGGCATCCAGATTATATTCTCGCACTAATTTTTCTTGCGCGGCTGCCACTTTGCAGGACAAGGCCAATTGTTCTTCAGTTGGCCTTTTTGCAATCGGATCTGATGATGATTCTCCGCTAATTTTAAACATTTTATAGACTTCCTCTAACTTTTCTTTGACATCACTGGGAGTCACTTCTTTTAGCAATCGATCCAAATCGCACATTTCTAAAACTTCTATATGAATGCCTGTTTGAGCTTGGAGCATGGTAAAATCACTATACATGTCGAGCATTCCACTGTAGGTATTTCCTAAGAAACCAAACCGACTGTGTCGAAGCGTTCTTGGAACTGACGCCGCACGAGTCCATTCTTCAATTTGTTTCCAAGCTCTGATGGCTTCTTTTCTTTCGCTTGTCGTTTCATTCGTTAAGGAAATAGTTGGTGTATTGTTCATACCAAGTAATCCATTTATCACACGAAATTCAATTCCACTACGATTTAGAGCATTGGAGATCTCAGGTACGGGACATGCACAACAATGAGCAAGCCATTCTCCTGTAGTTGTTATTTCATAATTAATACGTTCTGTCGGTTGAAGGTTGAGAACGACTAAGGGTGCTTTACAAATTAGATGTACCGGCAATACGGTTGAACTCGTGGAGTATGTCGCGGCATGACAAAAAATGATATCAACATTTTTTTCGTTAAACCACTCCCCTGCCTTCCTCCCCTCACTCTCCTCATCAACCAGACCGTAATTATAAACCTCCGCAAATTCTGACATACGCGTTTCTATGAATCTTCCATACTCTACAAGTCGCTCTTTCAAACCACTAAACTGATTCCAGTAAGCCTTCAAGCCAATGGAATAAATTCCAACTCTCGCTCGTTTGGCTGGTTTAATCGGTGAAAATATCGACACGTAAACCACTCCTTAAAAAATAGCATTCACAAAATACGAATAAAAATAAGCAGGGACGTCACTGAGTCCCTACTTTTTACCCTTTAACAGAGCCCTGAGTCATACCTTCTACAATGTATCGTTGCGCAAATGCGAATAAAATAAGCGTTGGAATAACGGATATAACAGTGGCTGCTGACATGGATCCCCAATCAATATCATATTTTGTGATAAATGCATTCATGGCTACCGGAATCGTTTTCGCTTCTTCCTTGTCAATGAACATGATGGCTAAAAACAATTCGTTCCAGCACTGAACAAAGGCAAAGATAAATGTTGCAGCGATACCAGGCAGCATGACTGGGACTATGACTTTAAATAAGGCGGTAATTCTAGAACACCCATCAATCATCGCAGCTTCTTCAAGGCTCGATGGAATCCGTTCAAAGAAACCTTTCATAATAACGGTACAAAAAGGAACCATCATAACCGTATACATAAGCATGAGAGATGGTAAACGATTAAGTAGTTGAAGCTTGGACATTAATAAATACAAAGGAGCCAGGCCAATAAATAATGGGATCATTTGAGTAATAAAAAAAGCAAATATTACTTGGGCTTTCCCCTTAAACTCAAATCGAGCAAGTACATATCCGCTTAACGATGCAATGATAAGGGAGCAAAAACCGGCAACTACGGATAAAATTAAACTATTGAAAATATAAACTCCAAAGTTAGAAATTTTAAAGATATTAATATAATTATCGAACGTAATCGTTTTCGGCCAATAATGAATAGGGATCGTAAACATATCATTACTAGGTTTTAATGACGTAATGAAAATCCAATAAAGCGGAAACACAGTAAAGACAAGAAACAACGATAAAAAAATGCACTTTAGCAACGGTTGCCAATTTACCTGTTTCACCATTAAAAATCACCCGCTTTATTAAATTTCGTTGCAAGTAAATAAAAAACGGCAAAAAAGAGTAGGATGATCATCATCATGACACCAACCGCAGCTGCTTGACCGTAATTTTGTCCATTAATAAGTTTATCTATCATATAGGTCGAAAGAATATGGGTAGAACCAGCAGGTCCTCCATTTGTAAGAGAATAAATTAAATCCGGAAAGTTTAAAATCCAAATCACTCGTAGTAATGTTGTAACAATAAGGGTTGGCAGGATATAGGGAATCGTAATCTTGAAAAGCTGCTGCATATAGTTGGCACCGTCGATCTTCGCAGCTTCAAACAATTCGTCCGGGATCGATTGCAATGCGGCTAATATCATGATGGAAAAGAAGGTAATGCCATACCAAACATTCGCCACAATGACAGAAACCATTGCCCAGGTCGGATCGGCTAAAAAGGGAATAGCTGAATGAATGATCTTCAGCTTGATCAAAAGGTCGTTAATCACACCACCTTGGCCATTTAACATCCAACGCCAAATTAAACCGATTAAGAACCCGGACATCGCCCATGGGAAAAAGATGAAAGACTGATAAATTCCCCTCCCTCGGAATTTCTTCCTTAATAATAATGCAACAATGAAACCAATTATTAATTGGGGAATTAAAGAACAAAAGACCCAATAGAAACTATTTAGTAGTGATTGTTTAAACCCTGCATCAGCTAAAATGGTTTTGAAGTTTCCTAGACCTATAAAATCGATGTTGTTTAAATCAAATAACGAATAATTTTGAAAGGCCATGATCACCCCTTTGAACAAGGGGTAATAGATAAAAACAGTTACGAGAAGTAAAGCCGGGAACAAGCAAAGGAAGATGAAAAGTCCATGTTTGGCTACACGAAACGATGGCAAGCCTCGATCTACAATTGTTTCCGTTTGCGTTTTCAAGATTCATTTCCTCCATTCTAAAAAAAGAAATAAGGGCAGCAGGATAGGACTGCCCTCAATATACTCTATTTTTTATTTTCTTTTTGCTTTTTCCAAAAATCAGTCCATTTGGATAAAGCAGCTTCATTCGATAACTTACCTAATAGCAGGGATTGAACGTCTTTGTCAACCATTGCTCTGTATTCAGCATATCCCTGATATTGAACAGGGCGGTCAGCAACTAAGAATTCTTCCGGCTTGGCATTCATTTGGATATAGGAGTTATAATAGCCTTCCTTAAAGTATGGATCATCTCCGGCACTTAAATAGATCGGGATTAAAGAATTATTTTTCGAAAAGTATAAATTTTGTTCAGGACTTGATAGGAAAGAAAGGAGCTTCCAGGCTTCCTCTTTATGTTTAGAAAAAGCACCGATTCCCCAGCCGGCTGTTCCTGCAGGTTGTTGAGCTACATTTGATGGCGTTCCTTTAGGAAGAGGCGCCGTATCCCAAGTACCTTTTACCATGTTTTTTTCTGCTGTAGCAATGACCTCCGGGTCCTGGATTAACAAGGCTGTCTCCCCAGACGTGAAGCCTTGAACCATTTCCGGATAGCTCCAGCTAATGGAGTCAGGAGGGGATGCTTTCTTATATAAATTCACTAATGTATCTAGAACCTGCTTGGCTTCCGGTGTTTCAAACATCACATGGCCGTCTTTCGTGAAATAAGAGTCTTTTTGATTAATTTGCTTACCAAGATTGGACCATGTCATAAATTCGATATAGTCAGATACACCCGCACCGCCTCTGAAGCTATAACCATATCGATTTTTGGAAGGGTCAGTAAGTTTTATAGCATCATTTACTAATTCATCCCATGTTTTAGGAGCTTCCAAACCTGCCGCTTTAAACCAATCCTTTCTATAGAAAAGCGTTTTTTCATAAACACCATACGGAATATAGTAAGGCTTATCATCCACAGCTGTTGCTCCATGCTTGATAGTTTCTGTTAAATTATTCCAGTTCGCCCATTTGCTTGTGTATGGGGATAGATCTTCGATAAACTTGTCATTGGCCCAATTTTTTACCGTTTGTTCGCGAACTTCTAATACATCAATATCCTGTTTCGCCATAAGCATTTGTGTTATTTTTTGATCCGCACTTTGTAGTGGAGGAGAAATCAAATCAACTTTAATCGTTGGGTTTGCAGCTTCAAATTTATTTAGCATTTCCCTTAACAGTTTTGTTCTTGCAGGACTTGTGAGACTTTCAACCATCCTTAACGTGACTTTTCCGTCTGTTCCTCCTGTTTTCTCCGATGTTGAGCTGCTGCAGCCTGCGATGATGCCTAAACATACCATTGCCGACACCAAAAACAGAAATCCTTTTTTAAGATGAAGCATAAAATTTTAACCCCCTCTGAAATGTGTTCTTTTTTATATAAAAGGTACCAGCTCCTTTTATACCGTTCGTTATGTCGCCTGCAATGCCGCATGTAAGTCTTCTATTAGTTCATCCACATTTTCTAAGCCTACGGAAATACGAATCAACCCTGGGTCCATCCCGCTATTCAATAATTGCTCTGAGTTATAGCCATAATTCGGTGATATTACTAAACTTTCAAAGCCGCCCCAGGAAACTCCGATTTGAAATTGTTTCAAACGGTTGATGACATTTCGAACAGACCCAAAGGAATTATTTGCTAGTTCGAAGCTCATCAAACCCGAGTATCCTGTTAATTGCTGTTTACCAAGTTCATAATCAGGTGAGCTTTTTAATCCTGGGTAATTGACTTTTTTTACAGAAGGATGATTTTCTAAAAAGGAAGCTATTCTCAATCCGCTTTCTTGATGTGCTTTCATGCGGATTGGAAGCGTTCGAAGTCCACGCATTAATAACCATGCTTCATAGGGTGGCATTACTCCGCCCAATAATTGATACTCATGGTAGAATAGATGGTCCATGGTTTCTTTACTTGTAATTAATGCACCCCCTACAAGGTCACTATGCCCCCCTAAATACTTAGAAACAGAATGAATGATGATATCAATTCCATATGTAATAGGATTCTGGAATATAGGAGTCGCCCATGTGTTATCAATGATTGTTTTAATCCCTCGCTGTTTCGCTATAATTGAAACCGCTTTCAAATCTACGAGTTTAAAGTTCATAGTGGTAGGGCTTTCTAAATAAATAACCTTTGTGTTTGGTTGAATCAGTAACTCAATATTATCTAATTCAGTGTTAAGAGTATTGGTATGGGAGATTCCGAATTTTTCTAAGTAGGTTAAAAACTTAGTCGTCGGCCCGTAAATATTGCTGATGCTTAAAACATGGTCTCCTGCTTTTAAGAAGGTTAAGATAGCTGATGAGATCGCAGCCATTCCGGAGGAGAATAATTTACACTTCTCCCCTTTTTCAAGCGCGGCAATTTTTTTCTCCACAATTTCAACAGTTGGATTCGTTCCGCGTGTGTAAAGATAGCTGTTTTGCTCATCCTTCATCGCTTCCGTAAGCTGGTCAAAGTCCTTAAATACAAAAAGTGAATTCTGATAAATAGGAGGAACAACCGCTCCATGGAACCGTTCATATTCATCCCCCTGATGTGTACAAATATGTTCATCTGAAAACAGATGGCTTGTCATTCTCATTCCTTCTTTCCTATATTTTTCGAACAGTTTTTTCTACGGTGTCTATAATTTTATTAAACTCTTGTGTTGCATAGGCTGGATCACGCTGCTTAATACCCTCCATCATCGTAAAATGAAATGGCAACGTATCTTCAAAAATATGTTCGATTCCAAAAGGCTTACTCCAAAGCTTGTTGAATGTTTCTGAGACAGATTCAGCAACACTTTCTAAAAGCGGGTTATGGGACGCTTTATAAATAGTCTTATGGAAAGCCCAATCTTCTTTAGAGGAATCAATCCCTTCATCGTTTAGAGAGATTACTTCCGCAAGCAGTCTTTCCATTTCTTTAATTTCATGATCGGTCGCTCTTATTGAAGCTAGCTCCACTGCTTTGCCTTCAAGAGCTCTTCTCAGCTCGCTGATATGCAATAAATAATTTTTTTCCTGTTCGACAGCAATTTTAGCTACTATTTTTAATTCATCATTATCTTTAACAAAAATCCCTTTTCCGTTTTGCACCTCAAGGACATCTATACCTTCAAGATATCGTAAGGCCTCACGAATACTTGATCTGCTAACATTTAGAATGGCAGTCAATTCAGCCACTGAAGGGAGTTTATTACCCCTTTTTAATTGATGATCATTAATGTATCTCTTAATTTCTTCCGCAATCATTTCATGTAAAGACACTTTTTTAATGCTTTTCATAGACGGACACCCTCTAATGGTCTTATTTTTCACTGCTTTACGACTGTCTACCTATCCGATAGGTAAATTTTATTCTGAATGTTTTAAAAAGTCAATAAATTTAAATAAATCTGTTTTGATTAAATTTTTAATAGACAAAGAAAAAAGCCATTTGTTTCTATATAAGATACAAATGGCTTTAATTACTAGATGAACCTTAATCAATTTCCGGTATTCTTTTAATTCTGGGATCCGTAAAAATATCTTCATCATCTGTACTTCTTGTTGAAAACTCCGAAACACTTTTCTTCTTGACTTGATCGATCTTTTTTTTAGGCTATTTTCGCAAAGATTGGTGTTTTTCGAATAGATTTAAGGGCATCAAGGTCGGACTCAGGTGCCTCTGGATTCGCCATACTTGTCCAAAGTCATCACTGGTTCGGACTCGAGTGCCTTTGATTTCAACAAACGTGTCCGAAGTCGTCCCAGGTTCGGACTCAGTTGTCCCTTGGATTCGCCATACTTGTCCAAAGTCACCACTAGTTCGGACTCAGTTGCCCTTGGATTCGCCAAAGTTGTCCGAAGTCACCACTAGTTCGGACTCGAGTACCTTTGATTTCAACAAACTTGTCCGAAGTCGTCCCAGGTTCGGACTCGGTTGACCTTGGATTCGCCAAAGTTGTCCGAAGTCACCACTAGTTCGGACTCGAGTGCCTTTGATTTCAACAAACTTGTCCGAAGTCGTCCCGGGTTCGGACTCAGTTGCCCTTGGATTCGCCAAAGTTGTCCGAAGTCACCACTAGTTCGGACTCGAGTGCCTTTGATTTCACCAGACTTGTCCGAAGTCGGCCTAGGTTCGGACTCGATTTTCCTTGATTTCACCACTCCTGTCCGAAGTCGCCACAAAGTGAGCACAAATAAGTACGGAGAGAGCAACAAAGTTTACGAAAAGAGCCTTTTTTATTAAGATAATTCGTAAATTCCGATTCTCCCGAATACCACAAACCAAGATATTTCTTTGCCCTAGTCATACCTATATATAAACTAGAGTTGATATATCCATTAAAATATGTACTTATTTTTTCACAAATTTGTCACAACCTCCTGCCTGAAACCATGTCCTTTTTGCCACCTGATTTATATATAAAAGGTAAAAGGGTGGTGCAAAAAAATGCATTTAAAATCAGGCAAGGTTGAAGGTTTTGAACAATATTCGCAATTTACTAGTTTGAAGGAATTTAATTCCCACTTCGAGAGTTGGATGTTGGATTACAAGCATGAGTTTACAAAAGGAGAATTGGCAGGTTTAAAACGTTTAGTCCGCTTTGCTGCAAAAGTCCCGGGGGTCTGCAATGCCAAAATAGCCACTGTATTAAAAGCAATTAATGAAGAATACAACAATAACGGCATTTCCCGTTCCACTTTTAAACGGATGATAATCAAGGCAAGAGATTTCGGAATATTCACTGTCTATGAGACGGAACGAAAAAACGGATCCCAGTCCAGTAATTTATACGTGTTTAACCGTTTTCCCGCTAATGAACCACCCAAAGAAGAAATAATGGACCACCATAATGAAACCATTGATCTTTTAAAAACTAAAAATCAAAAGATAACTAAACGTAAAGAAGAAACGTCTGAAATGATTCAACCAAATAAATGTAACGAAAAAACGCTCGAATTAGACCACACCTATGTAAGTAATCGCGTTCCACAGCCATTTGTCCAGTTTGTAAAGTGCTTCTTCTCAGAAGCAAAAACGATTGAAGAATATTGGCATATGACCCAAATTGCCGCATACCGCTATAACCTGGAAAAGGAAACAGATCAAATCGTGGATATTTCTATCCAATCGTTTAAACAATTAATTAGAAAACTAAAATTTACGAATGCGATAAAAAAACCGATTGCCTACTTCTTTGGAATCTTAAATAAGAAGTTGGATAAGGTTTTTCATGAGGAGTTATTTGAGTTAGGAGAAAAAGCGAATAGAGGAATGAAAGTGATGGAAGTACATATGGGTGGAGAAATGATTACGTTGGATTGGTAAGGGCAAAACTTTTGAAAAAAAAGTGCTGGATGCCCCTCAATTACTTGTTTTTCATCGACATGACCATTTAATCCAATATTTTGCATTTTTGTTAATTCAATCCTTAATTTTTCTTTTTTGGAATAAGCGGGGAAAGCGATGAGGCATATCCATGACAAAATAGACAAATAAGGCTCCTATTAACCCTGAAATGTAATTTCCTGCGCCAATCATCACCCCGATAGAGGCACTCACCCATATTCCTACAGCTGTGGGTAAACCGTGAATCTCTCCTATTTTATCTTTCAAAATTAGCCCCGCCCCTAAAAAACCAACCCCAGTAACAACGTTAGCAGCCACCCTGTCTGGAGCAGTTAGCGGTTTAGAAAAACCAAATTCACCAACAACCGTAAATATACAAGCACCTATGCAAACCAAAGCAAACATTCGGTACATGGAACCATGATGATCGACAGGCAAGTCCGCACTAGTTTCCCGTTCCCAGCCAATCACACTTCCTGCAATAAATGCGAGAAAAAGACGAAGGATAATAATGGGCAAATAGTGTAATTCAGTATTAATATCATTAACCATAAAAGACACACCTTTCTACTTAAACTCTTAACTTCTTCCAAAATCTTCATACCATCCAGCTTGGCGCTTTACTTTTCTCGTAATCATAATCACGTACGATGATAGACCCTTTAACTACTGTCAAATTTACTGACAATGTTAAATTTCGATATAATCATTATTTTTTCATCAATGTTTAAACTTATGCAAACGCCAGGAACCACCAATCTCTTAAAGGTCCCTGGCACACTAATTTGACCTAATTAATGAACTACCTTCTCCTGAACCTCATCGCTTTTCAACAGTTCTTTAACTTTCTGATCAATTCTTTCGATTTCATCAGAAGCGTTCTTCCACCAGTTTCTGCTCCAAATACGTTCTTTTCCCGATGAACTTAAATTCATCTATTTTTCGTACTTTTAAAGCTTCCCTAACCATCTCAAGTACGTCACCTATAGCAATTGAACCGTCTTCATATTCAGCACGAGGTAGCCAAACCTGAAGGCTTGTCTAACATTTGGGCTTCCTTTTCTTCTTCCTCTAATGTTCTTCTTCGACGTCTTGTCTCTATGTCAGCTTGGAATAATTTGTATTCATTTTGAATTTTTGCACGAGCCCTTGCAAGGGAAGTTAATCGCTCCAGACTATACAATTTTGTCAAATCAACAAAATTAGATTTGAGACCACTATAAACTTGCCAGTATTTTATTTGGAGAGTAATATCTGATTTTCTGGTTTCAGGGTACCTATTTAAAATATTTGCTACCCTAGTAGTCAAATGCTTATCATCCCTATTTGAACGGCTTTCCATAATGCATCTGCTTTCTTCTTTCTCTCTAATTGCTTTTCTAAGCTTACTTCTTTTTCACCGGAGGCTCCCTCTTCCTCCTCTAATACTTCCTGTTCAATTTGTTCAAGAACTCCCAACTCATTTTCCGACATAATAATGCCCCCCACTAGTTTTGACGCCACGGTTTTACAAATCCATTATACTCTGATATGAATTATTTGGAAAAAAATATTCGAAATCTTCTTTTTTGTTCCCAAAACAGTGTTGCTAGCGAGGTCATACTCAAAATTAAAATTCTTTTCGTGTATGGTTGTATATGTAAATTGCGTCTACGCAATGGTATGATAAATAAAAAAACCGAAATGCTGAAAACATTTCGGTCAATAGGTTAATAATGATAGTAAAGTTTTCAGTATCGCCTTTACGGTCAGCTTAGTCCAGAGCCGAAGCATTTCGGAAGTCATTGCAAAAACATTCACAGTGAAGTTAGCGAAACTCTGGATGCTGACCGTCCTTTACAAAAGTGCCATTCCACGGTAAACGTGGAGCATCTTCTCGGTAACTCCATTTTCCTGTAAAGGACTTTCCATCTGGTTTAAATTTAAATTCAAACCTACCTTTCCTATCCGGGAAAAGTAAGTTGTCAGATCTCCATTCCCCTTTAAATGTATCTTCATCTTCGGAATACATACCATCTAACCACCCTGCAGCAGTAGCTCCTTTATAATATCCATCTACCTTACCATCTGGATGATGATTTAGATACATACCTGCTGGGGTTTCGGGTTCAACCCCTGCTTTACTACCGTATTTAGTGTGCCAATATCCTGATATGTTAGGACCCTCCCAAAATGGATGATAAGGTGCTCGATAAACATACGGGTATGAATACGGATACCTAACAATATTTTGAGAAGTGTATGGATAAGGGGGAAGAGGGTGGTAGTATCCAACATATTGGTACATTCAATAATCTCCCTCCTTTAGATACCGGATTTGTTGTAGACTATTCCAAATGCAGAAGATATGTGCAAAGTACTCAACAGCAATTTTAATCTAATTTGGGGTAAATCCGAGATAAGTCCAAAAACGGCATGATAGATAGAAAAAAATGTAAAAAGGGGTCAAAGTGTATTTGGCAATTAAAAAATGCTGTTTATAGCAATATGTTTTTTGAATGCAAAAAAGCCGAAAATAAGCAAGAAATGAATAAAAACTTGCATATTTTCGGCTTATTAGGATTTTTGGATATTGAACTCAAGCACCCGTTCGTTGAAGAACATCGACTATTTTTTAACTTTATTTATTTCAAAAATTATTTCACTTCTCTTGCCATATACAAACTGCACTATTTGTCCTTTATCTAACCCCTTTAATAACTCTCTAGGTATAGAATATGAACCATCTTTCCCAACAATTAATAGTTCAGAGTTAAAATCCCTATATGGATTATTGATTCCCTCGATAACCCCTTTGCCACTCTGATAATCCTTCAAAGTATAGTCTAAAATAATCTCGTCACTAAACCAAAGTGATGCAGAAAATAATACAATTGGCATTATTACCCTACTAAATATCTTTATAAAAATATTAGTGGTTACAATTTTCTTGTAATTAAATGGATTTAGATTTCCTATAAAACAAATAGAAGTATATATAAAAAACAAAGAAAATATTAAGTGAAAAAATATGTTTTTTAATAAAATAGAGTCGTTTACTCCCATAAAATTCTCCTTGCTACTTCAACTCTTGCCCCCGTTAGTTCCCTCACCGTGATCTCGCGGGACCATCCTCCGTGATCTAATTTCATAGAAGTATCTGAGAATGAAAATTTCATATTTGGGAGCAAGCCTGCATCCGTAGTTATGATAAAAAAAACTGGGGCATCTCTTATACAGGAAACGCGCCCATTTCTGGAATAACTGAGTACCTTCTATTAGCTGGTTTAACACAATAGGATAAGCCACTAAAATTGCCAAACTGATCTTAAAGGAATTGTTATTACAAATATTTTAAAGCATGATTCTGTTCTTGTTCACGCATAGCAACTTTTCCATCTAACGAACGATATGTTAATCCGGCAATAATGACACCAGCTCCTAGAAAGATAAATAACCATAAACCTAATTTTAAATCGAAAAACCATCCTCCAATAAGTGGTCCTAAAAATCCACCAATTGTCAATTGGAAACCACCTACAGCCATATAAGTAGCACGTAAATGTTCAGGTGCAATATTGGCGACAAATGTCATCTGAACAGGTGACATGACCATTTCACCCATTGTATAGTAAACAGTTACAAAAATTAAAATTACTATGATAAGGAGTTTTCCTGTTCCATATAAAACAAATAATGGAGGTAACATACCAAAAGAAAGAATTCCAATTCCAAACAATTGCGTCCCATAATACATCGCTTTACCAATTGATTTTTTCGATAAATATCCAGAAATTGGAAATTGAAACAATACAACGAGTAAGCCGTTGATCGACATGAGAAAAGGATACAGACTCCATTTTTCAAAAACAATCGATAGTGTTTGTTTAAAATAAAGTGGGAGCATTCCTTCTATTTGTGAGAATCCCATTGAGATGATAATCCCTGTAGTTATATAGAATATTAATAGTTTGTCTGAAAGAATAATTTTCAGCAATTCCTTCGTCGTGATATTTTGCTGTTTCGGTTCTTTCTTGATTGATGGTTTGTGTAATGGAAGCGTTTCTCTTAAGAAAAAAATTAAGACCAGACTGTAAAGAAACAATGTAATAGAAGTGATATAGAAAAGTGCATCTTTTGAGAAAAAAACAACGGTACTTCCAATGATCGGACCAATAGCAGTACCTAGATTATGTCCAACTCTTAAAAGACCGTAAGCCTCTGTTCGCTGTTCTTGATTAGTCACATCAGCGACCATCGCTGAAGATGCAGGACTGAAGAAAGAATTACTTAAACCCATTAAGATTGAAAGAATCAAATAAGCCTTATAACCATCAAATAATGTAAAACTCATTAAAATAATTGCATTAGACACTGTAGAATAAACCATTATCCGTTTACGGCCATATAAATCTGCTAATCTTCCCCCAATCATACCTCCAAATAAAGACGCGATCGGGGCAATTGACATAATAAATCCGACCTTGAACATGGAATCTACTCGATTTTCTAAATATAAAGCAAAAAAAGGCATCAACATCATCTTTGTACTATTCGTCACAGTCTCCCCTATGACGCGAATCCATACATTCCGATCCATCCCTCTTAATTTACGAAAAGCTAACACTTCATAGAGCCCTCCCAACAAAACAGCTAAACTTCATATATCATATTTTTTGAATATTTTTAACAAAAAATAAATTCGTAATTTAATGGAGGTTATCGCTGCTTTTAAAGTTATTGGGAGTCGTGATAAAAGTCCTCTGTTCCTCTACCTTAACTTCCCAATTCATAACTCTTGAGGTATCACATACTTGATTATGCTCCTTAGTAGGTGCCAAAAAAACAATTTAATCAAACATTGTATAACCCCTGGAGACATAATAAAGACGCTTTTCTCAATTCCGGAAAAGCGCCCGATTGTAGAATAACTATAGGTGTAAATTTGCACATTTTTTCGGCAAACAACCCCTACTTTTTTTCAAATTAGTTAGTGATTTCGCACATTTTTCCAGCAAAAAACTGGTGTAATGTGAAAGAACTTTACCTAAAATTTGTATGTTAACCTGTAAATGGCTTGACATGGAGCCTCTGTAGGCATGGATGTTAGTGAAAGCCGAAACGATAAACGCTTATTTCACAAGGTACCGAGCATACCATACCCACTACTCCATGTAAAGCCGTACAACACATCTTTTACTTATTTAACCATTCTAGAATTCTGTGACTATGCGAAACTGGAATAACATGAAAATTTACACTATAGGAACTGAATTTTAAATTCGATTACAACAAAACGTAACAGAATAAGTGACGATTTTTCTGTAAGAAAATCGACTTTTTTATTTCGATATTGCCAACATACAAAATCCGCATTTTGTAAGTGTTATCCCATAACCATCAAGCTAGTATTTGAAGTGCTCCCAAAAAGAAAATAATATATCCCTACAGTTATTTATAAGAATTTAGCTTATTTTTTTCGTTTTTGAGTACAACTTTCCTCACTAAAATAACACATCATTGGTTAAAACCGTGTATCCCAACATCCACAAAACGGATCTACCGGACTCTTTCCTTTAAATTCGGATTTCCCCGTTAACTTCTTATAAAGATAATCAATAATGTTTTCGTTTGCGTGATAGCAGTTGATCATGACAGGGACTCTAGGAATATCGAATAAATGATACGGATTAGCTAAAGAAATAAAAATAGTAGGCACTTCCTGAATGAACCATGGTAAGTCGCCCGCAAGCAATGGCGACCACTGCAGCCGTAAAGTAGGCTTTACGCTAACCGTAGGAAGGTTCGCCAAATATATAACAAGGTCAAATTGTTCTTTTATTGTGTACGTAGGCGCTGAAAATGACGCTCCAAAATTTTGATTTGGGTCAAAGAGAACCACCTCAAACCCATTTTTTCGCAGCTTATCTGCAAAGCTTTCAGTATAGGATTTTGAGTAGAAGCCCTCTGCTTTTAACTGAGAATTTATGTTTTCTACAGGAATTAACAAAACTCGCCGATGTTGATCAGCCGATATAGGCAGTAATTGTTTTGTATCTTTTACCAGGGTAATGGATTCATCTGCTGCAATGGATGCCCACTTCTTATGTTCTTGACAGCCGAGTACCTTGAGCTCCTCTTCTCTCGGAATTAGCGAAGCGGCTTCTTTTTTATGGAGACCAAGAGATGCTTTTAAGGCCAACACTCTCGTGGCTGCTTCCTCTACTCTTTCCACCGTCAGCAGTCCGTTTTCAAGGCCCTTCATCATAAATTTAAAGTCCTCTTGTATGTCTCGGTTAAAGAGGAACACATCACAGCCTGCTTCGATTGTTAAAGGAACTGCCTCTTCACGATTTTTTGCCATTGCGAAACCAGCCATCATGGTAGAGTCAGAGACAATAACACCATTAAATTGCAGTTGTTCTCTTAGTAAATCTTGTAACAATTCTTTAGATAGAGTAGCCGGCATTATTTCATCTTCCTTAATATCAGGACGAAGCTTTCTAGAATAATGAGGGAGCATAATATGTCCAGGCATAATTGTTTTTGTACCTGCCTCAATTAATTCCTTATAAATAATACCATAGGTACGATCCCACTCCTCTATAGAGAGAGAATTGACAGAAGTCACTAGATGGTGATCTCTTTCATCGACACCGTCTCCTGGAAAATGTTTGATGGATGCCGCTAGTCCATTTTCTTGCAAGGCTTGTACATACGCTTTGCTCATTTTTATAATGCTGGAAACATCTGATCCAAAGGTACGAATATTGGTGATAGGATTTCGAAAGTTTATATCAATATCTACTACAGGTGCAAAAGACCAGTTACAGCCGACAGCACTACCCTCTTTAGCTGCAATCTCCCCTAGCTTGTATGCTATTTCTGTGTTTCCTGTTGCTGCTGCCTGCATAGGATTAGCAACTGCTGTCCCGTCCAATGCAATGCCATTTCCTCCGGCTTCTAGGTTTGCTGCAAGAAGTAGAGGAATAGCGGATTGCTCTTGCAAGAAACGATGAACATCCTGAATCGTCTCCCCCTTATCCGGTCTAAACATAAATCCCCCGGGCTTATAGGTATCTAATGTCTCTTTTAAAAGCTCTTTATCCTTATACGTTCCGTGCAGGCAAAAAAGCTGACCGACCTTTTCTTGAACCGTCATAGATGATAAAGTAGCTTTAACCCAATCAATATCTTCATCTGTTAAATAAAATGGATTTCCTTTTAAATTCATCAATGTTTTTCCTCCTCGAGTCACTTTTTTATATTTTGATCTGATGAAAAAATTGTGTTTTCACTGAACCTTAGCTAAAGTCTCAGCCTTAGCTTTATTGCTTTCCCGTTTCATTTTTATCTCAGTTAAAATCTTCTCATAAGTCACTTCTGTTAACTGATATTTAATGAGCGGCACAACAGAGATAAGCAATATGATTCCTGGAATAATCGTAAATAATAGCTGCATCCACACCATCGTTGTACCTGTTTGAGTTTGATTAGGGATATAACCAATACCAGAAAGCAGATAAGCTCCTATTCCTCCCCCAATCGCCCCTGCGAATTTAGAGCGGAAGGTGTTAGTTGCAAATACCGTTCCCTCTGCCCGTTTTCCAGTTTTCCATTCGCCGTATTCCACACAATCGGCAATCATAGCACTCATCGTAATCGTCGCTATACCAAAGAACAAACCACCTAGAATAGTTAGTGTAAAGAACGGAATCATACTTTTGCCTACAAAGAATAAAGCAATTCCCGACACACCGGAACCAACAAGTCCGATGATAGTCGTTTTCTTTTTCCCTAAGCGCTTCGACATCATCGGTACTAACATGGCTCCTATTAATATTGGCACTATGCTCACCAAAGAAAATAGAGGGAAAAGATTTTCAGCATGTAAATAATATTTGAAATAGTAGATACCGAAAGCACCGCGGAATTTTGTTATGATGTCTTCTATTAACATTGTCAACAACAACAGCAGAAGCGGCTGATTCAATTTGATTACGCGAAAAGCATCTCTGAACGTAAACTTTTCATTTCGTGTTACTGTAACTTGTTCTTTTACGTTGAAAAATGTAGTCCAGAAGAAAACGACACATAATACTGCATAGATCAAGCTCACAAGGAACCAACTGTTTAACGCTTTAACAAGCGGTAAGGTAAAGACGCTTACAACTAATCCACCGATAATTGCCATTACCCGGGGCACCATAACCACTTTTGTCCGTTCCTTTGGATCGTCTGTAATGGCGGAAGTCATGGACCAATACGGAACATCCACTACAGAGTAGCTCATTCCCCACATGATATACGTTACATATGCGTAAATAATCTTGGATGCGGGACTGATATGAGGCTGTAAAAAGCAAAGAACCGTAAAACCGGCCATAATAACCGGGGCAACCAGAAGATACGGTCTAAACTTTCCCCATCTGGATTTTGTATTATCCACAATGACACCCATAATAGGATCCATTAAAGCATCCCAAACTCGAGCTACAAGAAATAATGTTCCTACAGCAGCTGCCGAAATCCCAAAGTAATCGGTATAAAATAGCATTAAATAACCAAGAGTTAACCCCCAAATCAAATTCGACCCAAGACTCCCCAGCCCGTATGATAGAACTGTTTTTGACGAAACCTTCATTTTTGCCACCTCATCGTTGTAATGTTAGCTAAATCCACTTGGTCTACTACTGTTTTAGATTTAATATAGTTTTTTGTAACGTTTCTTAATTTAAATGAGGACATGATTTCACTCCTGTTCCAAGTAAAGTTCCTGTAAGCGTAAACGTATATCTGCTGTTACACCAAGTCCTTCTTCTAGATAGTTTTCAATAGAGCCATAGCTATTCTCGGCTTCATCCAATGCCGTTTGAAGATAGGATGATTTTACTGACATAGATTCTTTGATATATTCAAATTCATCTTTATTTGGAAACATCGTTTTAATTATTTCCAGTATTTTTTTGTTCTCTTCAATTCGATTGTTATTACTTTGTAAATAATCCTCAAAAATTTGCTCCATTGGTACTCCAAGTATTATTAATAGGATAGCTGCAGCAAAGCCAGTTCGATCTTTACCTGCAGTACAATGCCACAGAAATGGGCGCCCATCAGCCTCAATTGCCAAATCAATAAATTGTCTAAAAGCCTTCTTAGAAGTAGTATCTCTTATAAAATTACGGTTGACGTTTTCTAAGAAACCTCCTGATTGACTAGATTCTAATAATTTCTTAAGGGCAATCATCATTTCATCTTGATTCATCGACCCCCCAATAGCTTGTATGTTGACGTACTTAGTATTTTTAATAATGGGGTTCGGTTTTGCATCAATTTCTTTTTCAGAACGAAAATCTATAATGTAACTTAACCCAAGAGAATGGACAAAATGAAGGTCCTCTTCATTAAATTGAGCTAGTTCTCCTGAACGAAAAAGTCGGTTCTCAATGATTTTTCGTCCATCCCTTGTTCGATAACTCGCTATCGGTCGAAAATTTGTTCTACTTTCTAATGTTTGGTTATCCTTTATATTCATACCTAATTCTCCTCCGTGCCCTGATTAGTCTTAGTAATGCCATCAGTTGATTAATTTTTGTTAAGATTCCTTTTTGGTTGGTTGACCCCCTATTCTATTTACACGGTATAATTAAGTGTTTACCGTCGGTAAATACATTTTTAATTATAGTAATCCTTTTTTAATTAAGTGTAATTATATTGTTAAAGAATTGTAAATCTTACAAAAAAAAAAGGATGCCGTCTCAATTAAAGACAACATCCTTTTTTCATTCTATTTATTTCATTGGTTTTAAGTATGTCAATATTATATTAACCATCTGTTCAAGTATCAAGTCTGGATCAATACCTTGATCATATTTTAAAATTTTCCCTCTTAAAGCCATACGTTGAATAGTCGCACTCGTTATATTGCTAATTGTAAATTGCAGAGTCGTTATATCAATATCATTACGAATTGATCCATCCTGAATTCCTTCTAAGAGTATGTTTTTAAAGAGTGACCGACCTTTTTTCAAAAGATCTAAAAATGCATTTTCCAATTCCGGAGTGGGGTAATGGTCACGATAATGCATATCAAAAAGACCTATGAAACTGACTGAAGCTTTATCAGTTTTTAAAGTCTCAATTTGAATTCGGAGAACATACTCCATTTTTTCCCATCCGTTCTTTCCTTTTGTCATCCAATTTTTATCCTTTTCAATAAACTCCCTAAGTATTTTCATTTGTACTGCAAAAATGACTTCATCGATTGATTTATAATATTTATAAAAGGTAACTTTGCTAATCCCACACTGCTTTACGATATCGTTTAACTTTACAACTCCTAATCCTCTTTCAAGAAATAACTGCTGAGCTGCAGTAAGGATTTCTTCTTTACGATTATTTCTGTGTTTCTTTAATTGCTCTTTCCACTGCTGATTCATTTAGCTACTGCCCCCTAACTCTAAACTCCTAGACATTTTATCATGTATAATTAATAACTTCACATACATTTTAGAAACAATTATTTATGTCAATTTCGTTTTTTTGCAGACATCAAAAATGAAAACAGTATCCATGTACATAAAAAGAGGGAAAGTAATCCCGCAATTTTTGACGAGTATCTATGTTCGCTATCGTTAAATACTTCGTAAATACCATAGTAGAAGCCTAAAAACATAAATATAAAATCACCCAAAGAATTTTAATCATTATCACTCCTTACAAACATATTTCTTCGTCAGAAATCTTATATATAAAAGGGTGGAATTTACTTTTCTTTGCCAATTTCGACAATTAATATAAATCTTAATTAGGAATTTCTATAGAAAAAACAAAAAGATGCACGCAAAGATACACCTTTAAAAGTTAGGTTCCATATACTCTCTAATCCAATTGGCAATTAAAAAATGATACTTCCGGCTGGTGGAGTCTACGATTATCATATCGCACCAAATTTTAACAAAAATACACAGTTTAGTTTGGAAGTATTACTCCGTTAAATGGCCCAATTGCTGAACAAAGATCAAACGGGACTCTTCCACTTAACTGCTCAGTTAAATGAAAAATTTTACATTCTGTTTAATAGCTTTAAACTTCCTTTAATACTTGATATAGCTTAGCCTTTGAAACACCAGTCATTTCCGTAAATTCTTTAACTGAGTTTTCCTTTGTCTTGTATAATCGGATAGCCTTATCTAGTATCTTTGAATCTGTTTTTGGTCTGCCGCATTTTCTGCCCCTTGCCCTTGCAGCTTCAAGCCCCGCCCTTGTCCGTTCTGCTATTAGATCACGTTCCATTTCGCTCAATACCGCCAACATACGGAACATGGCTTTACCAATAGCTGTTGTTGTGTCCATGTTGTCATTAACACTGATAAAATCAATTCCTCTTTGTTCTATATTTAAGCCCCCTGTGGAAAACAACCGTTTTATTTTTCACATCAGAACCCACGGTATAAGATACTCCATCTGCTTGGCGAACTAATTTATCTGATGCTGCAGCATCTTCATTTGCCCAAATCGGAATACTACTTGCTAATGCTTTAGCACTGACAGCCATCCCCACCCACGACTGGCAGCACTACCACGTTGCTTATCGTATTGCCTAGTCTTATCTCGATTGACTGTCCCCTTCTGCAGTTCTTGTTGTTTATGTTCATCACAATATCTTCCTTTAGTTAGATTGGAACAACCAATTTTATTGCATGGCTTTAATGGTTTACTTGGCATTTATTTCACTCCAAATAAAAAAACACCCATTTTGGGTGTCTTCAAAAATCATTCATTATTAGGACTTAATTGTTCTTTATTTACATATATCTTTACAAATTATTTAAAATGGAGGGATTGTGAATGGCGATTGTAACATTACTTGAACATTTAAGGAATACTAAAAAAAGGTTTGACCTTTTATCTGGAACAGTTACCTTAAACAATATTCAAATAGAAGATTATGACATAAGTTACTCTAGTTTATGGTTCATTACGCCAGAAAATCATGAGATTCAAGTAAACATAGAAAAATTTGATAAGATTGACTTTGATGCAATAATATCTACAGCAAAAACTAGTATTGAAATGCACCGTTGTTTTTCAGATCTATCAGATTCCAAGAAATATAACGCTTATATAAGGGATATCAACGGCAGTAATATTTTGTCATTTTATAAAATTCCTGCTTATTATTAATTTAAAATCGCTCCTAAAAAAGTAAGTAGTTCAGTTTTGAAGTAGAAAAATTAAATTAGCAATATATTTTGTAGTCCAATTTGCAGATGAATTGGACTATTTATTTTTGTTGTCATATCAACATTTTCACTCAAAAAATAGTAAAAACAACATTGAAATTAGCATATGAATTGGTTGAAGGACAATAGCTGTTGGTCTTTTGTTAATTTGAATGCTAAATTTTATGCTGAAAAGGCTAGGGATAACAGGTAAAATCTTTGAGTTGAATGATATTATCTACGATAGTCCATATGCCTTTTAATAAACTGATGATATAATTTAGGAATTAGTTCTACCTCAAAACTGAACTACTTACCTAAAAAAGGGGTCTTTTTTATTTCCTCCTCACAGCTCCATTCTTTCTTTCATAAGTATCACGTCTGGTACCCATGATATCTTTCCCAATCTTTAAAGCTAAGATTCTCTTTTTTCTTTTTACGCTTCTTCTTCGGTGACTTAATTTTATTTAGCTGCTGTTTCAGTTCTTTAGATAAATGATCAGCAATTCTCATTTCAACATCTTCCAATTTGCAAAATAAAAAGCACCCCGATAGATGCTCTAAAAGAAACTCATACATAAATATTCTTATATTAATCATACTAATTACCAAATGAATTTTAGGTGAGTTGGTTATTTTGAAAAAGAAAACAATTATAATTTTAAGTATCGTTTTTTTTATAATATTTACAGGTCTTTTCATCTTTTACTTAATAAAGGGTGATTCAACTCGTTGGCTCGTAGCACTTGGAGGAATGATGGTTAGTCCAATTCCAGCGACATTATTATTTTTCAAGAAGAATCCTTTTAACTTACCTATAATTATCGGATATTATTTTACCCTTGTCTATTCTGCAATTTTGGGGTCAATTGCAAATTTTTATTATCGCTTCACCTGGTGGGACACATCACTCCATGCGTACAAGGGGATGTATATGGCTTTTGTAAGTATTGCAATTTATAAGCATTTGATTCCCAATAATATACAAAAAGATATTTCACGACCGTTTATTTTTCTTTTTGTACTGTCATTTCCAGTGATGGTAAGTGTATTATGGGAAATCTATGAGTTTATAGGTGATCAGACTTTTACCCATATTATGCAAGAAGGCGGTAATAAAGATACCATGATTGACTTAATCTCAAGTACAGCTAGTGCTCTTCTTGTTTCCATTTATTCTGTTTGTATTAAAAGAAGGTTTTAAAATATCAATATTTATTTCCCCATGCTCCTCCACGTTTCCTATGTAAAATAGGCGTGGGTGGCTTCATCAAATTCTTTAAATCCTTTTTGCTTAACTCCCCTTGCTTCTTCTTAGGTGTGTTTAATTTAGTTCAGCTGCTGTTTGTGTTCTTTGGATAAATCATCAGCAATTTTCATAACATCACCTTCTTAGGTAAAATAAAAAGCACCCATAACTATGTATGATAAACATTTAAACTAAGATATAAAAATAGAGTAAGGATTATCTTATATAACTCCCTCAGTTTGATACGATTATCTCCCTCAGTTTGATACGATTATCTCCCTCAGTTTGATACGATTATCTCTCGAATGCTCACTTATTCGCAGGATTTCATAACCCTTGTATTTGGATTTACGTGTAATTGATATGAGTT
>NZ_JAUSTW010000006.1 GCF_030813055.1 Neobacillus ginsengisoli
ACACCCGTTCCCATACCGAACACGGAAGTTAAGCTTCTCAGCGCCGATGGTAGTTGGGACGCGAGTCCCTGTGAGAGTAGGACGTTGCCAGGCTGCCCCATTTGTGGGGCTATTATTTTGTCTGATTTTAAAGTTGGCCCCTTGGTCAAGCGGTTAAGACACCTCCCTTTCACGGAGGTAACACGGGTTCGAGTCCCGTAGGGGTCACCATTATATATGGAGGATTAGCTCAGCTGGGAGAGCATCTGCCTTACAAGCAGAGGGTCGGCGGTTCGATCCCGTCATCCTCCACCATTTTTGCCGGTTTAGCTCAATTGGTAGAGCAACTGACTTGTAATCAGTAGGTTGGGGGTTCAAGTCCTCTAGCCGGCACCATTTTGTTTTAGAGCCATTAGCTCAGTTGGTAGAGCATCTGACTTTTAATCAGAGGGTCGAAGGTTCGAGTCCTTCATGGCTCACCATTTTCTATCTAGATTTGTGTCCTATATGGGCCATTTATATGGAGGAATACCCAAGTCCGGCTGAAGGGATCGGTCTTGAAAACCGACAGGCGGGTTAAACCGCGCGGGGGTTCGAATCCCTCTTCCTCCGCCATATTATTTGCTTTTTATCAATCATGTTTCTCTAAAACATGAAAAAATTAGTTTTTTACCGTCGCGGGGTGGAGCAACGAGCGTTACTTCATCGAATGACTGCGAGTTGTATCAATCGAACTGCTGCTTGAATAAGCTTACTGAGATTGATACAGTCCATACAAACTATGGGCATGAATTAAATAATGTACTTTTTACCGTCGCGGGGTGGAGCAGTCCGGTAGCTCGTCGGGCTCATAACCCGAAGGTCGCAGGTTCAAATCCTGTCCCCGCAATTTGGTCCGGTAGTTCAGTTGGTTAGAATGCCTGCCTGTCACGCAGGAGGTCGCGGGTTCGAGTCCCGTCCGGACCGCCATTTGTTGGCTCAGTAGCTCAGTCGGTAGAGCAAAGGACTGAAAATCCTTGTGTCGGCGGTTCGATTCCGTCCTGAGCCATCATGATTAAAATTTTAGATCAAGGCAGAAAAAGGGTTCGATAACCTTCAGTGTAATTCGATTCCTACTACCACTGTCGATTATGGCGGTTGTGGCGAAGTGGTTAACGCATCGGATTGTGGTTCCGACATTCGTGGGTTCGATTCCCATCAGCCGCCCCAATAATTATTATATTAATGGGCTATAGCCAAGCGGTAAGGCATCGCACTTTGACTGCGACATGCGTTGGTTCAAATCCAGCTAGCCCAGCCATATTTCTTTTTTTTTAAACTGCGGGTGTAGTTTACTGGTAAAACCTCAGCCTTCCAAGCTGATGTAGTGGGTTCGATTCCCATCACCCGCTCCAAAATTAAAATGGGCCTATAGCTCAGCTGGTTAGAGCGCACGCCTGATAAGCGTGAGGTCGATGGTTCGAGTCCATTTAGGCCCATCAAAAACAATTAATTTATTGTTCCGCAGTAGCTCAGTGGTAGAGCTATCGGCTGTTAACCGATCGGTCGTAGGTTCGAGTCCTACCTGCGGAGCCATTTTATATGTAGGATTATATAAATCATATGGAATGGTATTACAATCATTTAAAGAATCTATTAGGCACCTATGAAAGTTACTAACTGGTTCATTACAAAGGTGCATACAATTAAATCAGAATATAAAAAACACGATATTTCATAGTTGAAATCTCGTGTTTTTTTTGTTGATACATCAAGTTTAAAAACAATTTCTTTTGTTTTTCCAAGGTATTTATCCTTTCGGAGTTTACCTCCAATAAATTTTTGATTTCTAATAAAGGAATGTCTAATTCTTTGTAGAAAAGTATTCCTTGTAATCTCTTTAGTTCATTCCAGCCGTAGTTCCGATAGCCTTCCTTACTTATTTCATAACAAAGTTGCCGTTAAGGTAATTAAAATTTAAACTTAAAGGAAATAATCTATATTCCAGCTTTTAAGAGATAAGGAGAAATAAATTTGGATAGAAACAGATTTTCAGCGATCGCCCATTGCAATCATGCATTTAGTAATCCAATCAGTGAAGAAAAGATCATGAAAATGATCCGAATCGTAGCACCTAAGCCGCAAGATAAAGCAATTGATATTGGAGCAGGAAAATGTGAACTGCTGATTCGCCTGATAGAGAACTATAAAATGTCAGCTACTGCGATCGAATTGTATGACGGTGCAATCGAGGAAGCGAAGAAGCGAGCCAGTAACAGAATCCCCGAGGGCAGTATTGAGTTTATTGTGGATGATGCCAAGCAGGCAGTTGAGAAATGTGAACAAGAAGGATATGATTTCGGAATTTGTATCGGGTCAACCCACGCTTTGGGCGGGCTGGAAACTACATTGCAGACGCTGAAGGGTCTCGTAAAGAAAAATGGGTTCATTATTATCGGGGAGGGCTACTGGAAGCAGCCTCCAAGTGCTGAATATTTACAGGCACTTGGAGGAGCGGATGAGTCTGAATGTAAAAGTCATGCGGAGACTGTAAAAGCAGGTGAGGAATTAGGTTTAATCCCTCTTTGGTCCTATGTGGCAAACGAGGATGATTGGGATGAATATGAATGGCTCTATTCCTTATCTATTGAAAATTATTGTCATAAAAATTCCGAAGACCCGGATTGTGAAGCGATGCTGCAGCGAATCCGGACATGGCGACAAACCTATTTGAAATGGGGCAGGGATACATTGGGATTTGGCCTGTATTTGTTTCGAAACTAAGTTTGCGGCCTGCTGATTTAAAGTGATCAATAAGAAGCTAGTTAAAGGAAAATAGATGATATCAAGGGGTGGAGAGATTTGAACATTTACGTTATCCGACACGGGGAATCGGAGCATAATATTGATCGGACAGTGATGGCGCATACCCATGATTCTAAGCATAGTTTGACAGAACTCGGTCAAAGCCAGGCACTGAAAACGGCTGAATTTCTCAAAAACAGTCTAAATGAAAAGACTGTTTTATATACTTCACCGTATTTGCGAACGATTCAAACGGCGAAGGCGATTCATTCCTTTCTTCCGGAGCAGGTTCCTTTTTACGAAAACCCGCTTATAAGAGAGTGGGAGCTGGGAAATCTTTATGATTTTAACAATCGCACCCCTGAGGCAAAAAAGGAATTTAAAGCAGCGGGCCAATTTTATTTTCGCTATCAAAACGGAGAATCACTGGCCGATGTGTACTTGCGTGCGACCATGTTTATTAATACCGTAATAGAACGAGTAAAGCAGCAGCAGCGGTATGAAAATGTCGTGATTGTTACCCACGCTGCATTTATTCAAATGCTGCTAACCTTCCTAATGAACTGGCCTGTTGAGGATTTGGCCAATTTTAAACCTGTAGAAAATGCATCCGTCATCAAAATTTTTGAAGCAGATGGTGATTACCAGTTTGAAAAGATTTTTGTACCGAACGTCAACTTATCAATTTAATTGAGTAGAACCGTTTCATTTGTAAATGAGGTTTTTTATATGGCCAATCATTTCAAAGTCTCTTTTTTTACTAAAAAGAAGTAGAATAATAATAGAAATACATGAAGCAGATCATTAAATTTTTTGATTAATGGAGGAAATGCAATTTTGTCTAATTTGCCCAATTGTCCAAAATGTAATTCAGAATATACTTATGAAGATGGTAGTCTTTTTGTTTGCCCGGAATGTGCTTATGAATGGAATTTAGAATTAGAAACCGAAAATAGGGAAGATCAAAAGATTATCAAAGATGCAAATGGAAATGTCTTAAACCATGGTGATACGGTAACAGTAATTAAAGACCTTAAAGTAAAAGGAAGTTCATCAGTTTTAAAAGTAGGTACAAAAGTTAAAAATATACGTTTAGTTGATGGGGATCATGATATTGATTGCAAAATTGATGGTTTTGGAGCAATGAAATTAAAGTCTGAATTTGTTAAAAAGGTATAAATGCGGTTTATGCAATAGAACCTAATTGATTTTATTGTGAATAAAAAATTAAAACAATTGTAGTGGTGGTCACTTCACTATGGGGCACCGACTGTAATATAGAATTAGCTTGGCATTAAGCCTTGCTTTTTTTATTTATTTGGATTTAATTGTGTTAATTTTGAAAATAGTAATTTAATAGATAGGATAATAAGGATAAATTGATAAAGGGGAAGCTATTCAACAAGATGCCAAGCTTAATCCCGGAGAAATTTTAGATGCTCCCTTTACGGATACCGGATGGACTCAACTCTTTACGTCGGCAGTTGGACTGATCACGGAAGTGGGCGGAAGGATGACTCATGGTTCGGTAGTTGCCCTTAGAATACGGCATTCCCGCTGTTGTTGGTATCGAAAAAGCGACGGAAATGATTAAAAACGGTGCAAATATCCGGGTGGATGGAACCAATGGATTCGTGCAACTATTGGACGGTGATTCCCGAAAGTAAATTACGTCCAAGGCATCATTAGAAAAGGCGGAGCATATGTAAATAACGAATTTTTTAAGTAACTTTGAGCGATGTGCCTCTATCCTGAGATAGAGACTTTTGTTTTAGAATTCTATCCGGGGATAGTCGATTCATAGAATAAGAAGAGGTAAGATAATAAACATCCAGTGTAGAGGGAACTTCGAGAATCACCGGAAAGTGAATATGGTTAGTGAATTTTAGGTTAATAGTTTAGGGGGAAATTCAAGGACTTTTTGTTTTTTATTTAAAAAAGGGAGGAACACTCATGCATCAAACATCTTACTCGGTTTTCATTATTGCAGCTCTTATTCTTTTTAGTATTTATAGGCGTGTCCGCCGAAACATAGGATGGCAACAGTTAAGTCAAGGAAAAATATGGTTTAGGACTGTCCTTTTAGTTATTATTGGGCTGTTATTCTTGGGAGAGGGAATTTTCCACCCCATAAGCTTAATCTCAGATGTAGTGGGAATTATTATTGGTATCATTCTTGCCTATTACAGTGCGGGTATGACGCGTTTCGAACAAAGGGATGGAGGCTTGTACTACCGCCCGAACACCTGGATTGGCAGCATTGTAACGGTCATTTTCCTTGCCCGCCTTGGTTATCGCATTTATGGAATATACACACAGGGATCATTGGGTGGAGTAAAAACAGACCAAACCAGCGGGTGGCAAAATATGGGTTACACTGCCGGTAATTCCTGGACATCCGGACTGATGCTTATTATGTTTGCGTATTATGTTATTTATTTCATCATCTTATTACGAAAGCAAAAACACCTATCACATTCAGGAGATAAATTCTCTGACTAACAGCACTAAGGTTTGATCTATGGTAAATAAATTGAATAACGTGTAGAAGAGCAAGAATCCAATGATTCTTGCTCTTTATTATTTTTATATATCAATTAGAACTTTGAGTAAGGTCCAGATTAGCACAATTGGTTTATCCAGTAGCCGAGATTTCTTCAGTTGCAGAAAAACATCAATCTAATTAAGATTAACGGCGCTGTCCCATTAAGGGAAAGCGCCGGATATGTTTTTTATTAAGGCTATTTTCTAATGCAAAAAGCCACAATCTTTTAGAAATGAGCCTATATTAAAAGTCAAAATTGTCCGGGTCCGGTCCCACACGATGATTTTCATTCAGCCCATCAATTTGCACCATTTCTTCTTTCGTTAACTCGAAATCAAATACGGTTGAATTCTCAATGATGCGATGTTCTTTCGTTGATTTTGGAATGGTTACTACCCCTTTTTGTAAATCCCATCGTAAAATAACTTGAGCAATGGATTTGTTATACTTATTGGCGATTTCTTGGAGAACAGGGTTATCTAATAATTGCCCTTGCATTAAAGGTGACCAAGCCTCTAACTGAATTCCATGCTGTTGACAAAAGGCTTGAAGCTCCTTCTGGGTTAAACGCGGATGGTATTCAACTTGATTTACCATTGGTTTAATTTCGGCATCCTTCATTACATCTTCCAAATGGTGGATTTGGAAATTACTAACCCCAATTGCTTTTACTTTTCCTTCTTTATAAAGAGTCTCCAATGCCCGCCATGCCTCTTTGTATTTACCTGCAACCGGCCAATGAATAAGGTATAAATCCAAATAATCAAGTCCCAGTTTCGTTAAGCTGGTTTCATATGCTGCTAACGTTGATTCATACCCTAGGTCAGCATTCCAAACCTTCGAAGTCACAAATAAATCCTCTCTTGAGATTCCCGCTTCTTTTATCCCTTCGCGAATTGCTTGGCCTACTCCTTCTTCATTTTCATAGATCGCGGCTGTATCAATACTTCGATACCCGTTTTTTATCGCGAATTTAACAGCATTCACCAGTTCAGGGCCTTCCTCTACTTTAAATACCCCGATACCAAACCAAGGCATTTTTATCCCATTACTTAATACAGTTGTAGCTTGTAAGTTGTTTATCATGATTAATCTCCTCCATTTGTTTAAGAACATTTTTGTGATAAAATTCTAACTTTTTGTTGGTCTTTACGCTCAAGGACCCGACTCCAGCCTGTAAGGATGACTGCTCCTAAAACCATTAAAGCTCCTATCCAAGTAGTGTGAATCAGTCCGATTGAATTTGCAATCATACCGCCTAGGTAGGATCCAATGGCAATTCCTGCGTTAAATGCCGCAATATTGATAGCTGAAGCCACATCTACGGCAGCCGGTACAAACCGCTCCGCTAACATGACCACATATAATTGTAATCCGGGCACATTCATAAAAGCCAACAGCCCCATTAGGAAAATGGTCATCAGTCCTGCCGTTTTATATGGCGCCGTAAACATCAATGTAAAAAGGACAACTGCTTGGACAATAAACATATAAAATAATGCCCTCATCGGATTTTGATTCGACAGCTTGCCGCCTGCCATGTTACCAATCGCTATGGCAATTCCGTATACGAGCAGGATCAAAGCAACAGTTCCCTCTTTAAATCCGGTTATGTCCTGCAGGATTGGAGATAGATAAGTAAAGACAACGAAGGTACCCCCATACCCCAATGCGGTAATCGTAAATAAAAGTAACAAGCGGCCATTTGTGATTAATCTAAACTGATTACGAAACGTAGTCCTGGTTCCTTTTTGCAGATCAGCAGGGACTAGGAAACTATTCGCAATAAAAGCAATAACCCCGATTGCTATGATGAGGACAAATGCGGTTCTCCAGCCGAATTGTTGTCCAATGAAAGTTCCAATCGGTACACCGGTAATCGTAGCTACCGTAAGACCTGAAAACATAATGGATATGGCACTGGCTCTGCGATTTTCCGGTACTAAGTCAGCAGCGATCGTAGAGCCGATTGACATAAAGACACCATGTGAAAAAGCAGAAATCACCCGCGCTGCAAGTAAGACGCCAATGCTTGCTGCCCCCGCAGCAAGACTATTCCCGATAATGAAAACAATCATAATCCAGAGTAATAAAGTTTTACGGTTCATACCGGAAGTGATTGATGTCAGGATAGGCGCTCCAAATGCGACTCCCAAGGCATATAAGGATACGGTTAAGCCGGCTGTCGTAACTGATATTTGTAAATCCTTAGCTATTAAAGGTAATAACCCTACACTAATAAATTCTGTCGTTCCGATTGCAAATGCACTCATGGCTAATGCCAGCAAGGCGAATGTACTTCGTTTTTTATCGCTAGTCATATTTCCTCCTCCTAGATGATTGTGATATATAAAAATAAATACGTATAAATTCAACCGGCAAATGCTATTATGAGATATATAGGAATATAAGAAAAGTACGCACTTATAAGTGCTATAGATACTTAAAAGTGTGATAGGTACTTTTTGGTACCTATTGATTTGGAGGAAAAAGATATGAAGAAAAAGAAATACAATATATCAGTAGAAGCGACCTTGGAGGTTATCGGCGGAAAGTGGAAGTGCGTGATTTTATGCCATTTAACACACGGAAAAAAACGTACAAGTGAATTAAAACGGCTTATGCCGGATATCACGCAAAAGATGTTAACCCAGCAATTAAGGGAATTAGAAGAAGACGGAGTCATTAATAGAATTGTCTATAATCAAATTCCGCCAAAGGTGGAATATGAGCTCAGTGAATATGGATGGAGCCTGCAAGGAATTTTAGATTCTCTTTGTGCCTGGGGAGAAAAACATATTACGAGAGTATACGGGGATAAATTTTCAGTCTTAGAAGAAAACGTATTAAATGATCATTTGAAGTAATCCATGCTAGGATGTAATCTAAATATAAAAACGAAGGAGTTTACAAGATGAATTCGACGAAAAGTGTTGTTGAAAAATTATCTATAAATAAATATCCGACAAAGCTGATTCTCAATACCCCTGAGGATATTGCTGACTTTAACGAAATAGAATATGACTCTTCGATAAAAAAGGATCAATATAATCTTATCTTTATTTTCGTTTTTAGTTTAGAAGAATTCACTAAGCAGTTAAAGTTAGTGATCGATAAACAATTAATCAAGGATAGCGGATATTTATACTTTGCGTATCCGAAAAAGAATAATCGAAAATATAAAGAATACATAGACCGTGATAGTTTCTTTAAGGAAGTACCTCTTGATGAGGAAGGCTATGTTCTTGAGAGCAACATCAAGTTTGCCAGAATGGTTAGTCTAAATGATGTTTTTACAGTGGTCGGCCTTAAGTCAGCACCAAAGAAAGCCAAAAGCACAGCAAGCACAAAAAATAGCCAATGTGTGGATGACTACATTGAAAATGTAGAGGATATTAAGGTTTATTTGAACAAGAATGAGGATTTACTAAACTTCTACAATCAATTAACCCACGGTTACCAAAAGGACTGGGCACGCTATGTTTATAGTGCAAAAAGAAAGGAAACTCAAGATAAACGATTGTTAGAAATGGAAGCAATACTTGGAGATGGCTATAAATCAATGGAATTGTTCAGAAGGAAAAAGAAATAAGGAGTGCTGTTCTCTTATATTGATCATTTCTGGCTGTTTAGGTGATTTAGTGAATGGGATAGAATTATATTAAGTGAACAGTGAAACGCCCCACTAGTTTTATATAAACTAGTGGGGCGTTATTTTAGTGGCTTATTTGTTTAACGCTAGTTCCAGAGATCCATCCTGTTGCTGATGAATTAGGCAAATATACATTATACCATCCGTTATTCGTAAGTGGATTTCCGTTATTCATCACTAGCTTTAAATACGTTCCGTTATTAACACTAGTCATTACAGTGGAAGTAGCATCTGCAGAAGGATTGCTAAGAATTTGTAACGAACCAGTACTTGTATTAGCTTGAAGTAAATTGGCAATATCTAAAAATTGTCCATACAACCAGCCATTTTGACCATTGACATTCACTCTATACCAATGGTATGCATAACTATCAGTATTAGTTGGATCGTAATATACATCAGTATTTAATCCTAAGACCGTAACTACCGTATTCAGACTTAGAGTGCTTATATAGCTTGCTGATGAAACATATGGTATAGATCGTAAATTCAGCGTTGTATTATTTACTTTTGCAGTTATACCACTTGGGAAGCTAAGAATTATATCACTTGGAAAAGCCTGTCCATCTGGTATAGTGCTTCCATAAGCTGGTGGGATGCTCCCAGTATTAGCGAGTTCATTCGTTTTGACGTAATAGGAATAATCATATGGTTTCATACTTGCCATAAGAGAAGCAATGCCATTTTCCCAATTTGGATCTGAAGCATAGTGTACATTCATTCCAGCTAAAGTAGGACCATAACTCGAAACGTAATAGGCTCCTGATTCATCGAGATAATCGTGTCTAACCTGATAAGCCACTTTATTAATACTATCAGCTACTGCTGGAAAATAATAACCACAGGTAAAAGGACATACATCAAAAGCACCGTACCCATAAAGGTTATGCTTATAGGTTATTAAATCTGATCCTCCCCAGCCCGTTTCCCAAATGGTATGAGCTACAAGATATTGTGCGTTAACACCATATTTATTTTGAGCATCAATAAAATTTTGGGCATAATTCTTGAGAGGGCTGTTAGGACTTTTTAGATTAAAGAAATTAACGATATCGGTTGCCGTTATATTAGCTGGTTTCTTTAAGTCAACTAAGGTATAGAGATTCCCATTACCAACAGTTACATTATAAGTAAGGGTATAAGTTGAACCATTTACTCCCGTTTCCTTAACAGCCAGTGTATGTGGACCATCGGCAAATTGTTTCGTATCAAGGGTATACTGATAACCAGAGGCATCATTATTGTATGCCGGGTAGACTGTTGATACATCGAGACGTGTACTGCCATACTGTGCTGTACCCATGGTTTTTCCATCTACCAAAACTTCAACCTTGGATACGCCGCTTCCATCTAAAAACCAACCAGTTACAACACTATCACCTTTAATTAAAGCACCGTTCGCCGGGGTATCAATTGATCCCTTTGCCGGTAAATTTTGCACATTGACCATTTGGCTTTGAAGCACATTAGTAGCACCATTATTTCCTGTCTCTCTAACGGTTAATGAGTGTTGTCCATTGGTTAAAATCCTCGTATTGAGGGTATACTGATACCCTGAAGAACTATTTTGGTAGGCTGGATAGACTTTTGCTACGTCGAGACGCGTACTGCCATACTGTGCTGTACCCATGGTTTTTCCATCTACTAAAACATCAATCTTGGATACACCGCTGCCATCTAAAAACCAACCTTGTACATTACTATCTCCACTAATCGCAGCGCCAACCGCTGGGGTATCAAGCGATCCCTTTGCCGGTAAATTTTGAACATTAACCATTTGACTTTGAAGCACTGTTGTGGCACCATTATTTCCTGTCTCTCTAACGGTCAATGAATGTTGTCCATTAGTTAAATTCCTCGTATTGAGGTTATACTGATACCCTGAAGAACTATTTTGGTAGGCTGGATAGACTTTGGCTACGTCGAGACGCGTACTGCCATACTGTGCTGAACCCATGGTTTTTCCATCTACTAAAACTTCAACCTTGGATACGCCGCTGCTATCTAAAAACCAACCTCGTACAGTACTATCTCCACTAATCGTAGAGCCACCAGCCGGGGTATCAATCGATCCAATTGCTGGTAAATTTTGCACATTTACTATCTGGCTTTGGAGCACGTTTGTGGTTCCGTTATTCCCAGTCTCTCTAACGGTCAATGAATGTTGTCCATTCGTTACATTAAAGGTATTAAGGGTATACTGAAATCCTGAGTTTGCATTTTGATAATCCGGATAGACTTTTTGGACATCGAGACGCGTACTGCCATACTGTGCTGTACCTATGGTTGTTCCATCTACTAAAACATCAATCTTGGATACTCCGCTGCCATCTAAAAACCAACCATTTACATTACTATTCCCTTTAATCGTGGAACCAACTGTTGGTGTATCAATATATCCTTTAGGAAGAAGATTACCAGAAGCTAATACCTTACTATTATTAATGAATATTGGAATAGCAAAAACTGAAGCAAACAAGAGATATTTACTTATTTTATTTTTTATAACATTCCTCTCCTCTATTAATCAATTAATCTATTAAAGAACCCTATTCGATTTTAACAAACAAATTTTTAGGAAACAATTTAAAAATTGACAAATTTTTTAGGAAAAAGTAGCAGATAGTGAGAATTTTATAGGAAAAGGGTATTAGATCAATTATTTAAAGTTTACTGATAGAGATGAAACGGAGAACCATATCATATGTAGTGGTAAAGCAGAGAGTCGAATTGCCTTTTGAAAGTAAAACAAAAAAAGTAATAAGTGAACTTTTTATGAGCAAATGGTATGTAGTTTTGGCTGTCGTTTTCCTTCTTTTTGTTCTTTAATTGTAGATACATGAAAAAGCCTTACGTAAACATTTAATAATGTTCGCAAGGCTTTTTTTGATTTTATCAATATTATGGATCAATGTTCAGTCTTATATTTAGATAATACAGGCTCCCAATGTTTTACTAAAGTTTCAGCATCAAGCTTCACTGGCTCTCCGCCTGCTAAGGACGTGTAATCAATGGTTAATTGATCAGTGAACAGTTTTCTTAAATTATCCCATTCACGATGATCTGCAAAGTAGTAAAATTTAGAGATCGTTTCCATAATAGAAAATTTATTTAGGATTGTTTGCATCGATACAGTTTCCATATTATTTTATCTCCTTTTCTATCCTAACAACCTATGCTTTGACTCTATATTAAGCTAGGCCGCCATTAACATAAATTGTCTGTCCACTAATCCATTCTGAATCATCACTGATGCTCCTGTACGATTGCAATTTTATGATCCATGATTTAAACTTCTCCATTTATAAGTGTATTTAGAATAAAAGCAGGGCCCCTTAAAAAGAGGGATCCTGCTTTTCAATCGTTACAATTTAACAGTTTCTAATTTTGAAAGTACTTGCTTGACTTCATCCAGCATGTTTTTACGATCTTCATCTGAAACATATGGAACTCCATGGAAAAACGGATGTGCAATTGTTTCAATTCCTGTAAATGCTAGCGTACCCATTTCCATGCTTATTTGTAAAGGTGAAATCAAGTTGTAGGCCTCTAAGCTATCTTTAGGCTGACCTGTAGTTTGAAAAATAATCGCTTTCTTACCATTTAATAATCCTTCAGCGCCATTTTCTGTATATTTGAAGGCAAATCCATTTGTAAGTACTCGGTCAATATATCCTTTTAACATTGCCGGCATATTCGTCCACCAAGTTGGATAGATAAATACGAGTTGATCGGCCCAAGCGATTACATCTTGTTCTGCTTTAATATCCGCAGGAGTTTTATTTTGAGAAAACTGGACAAAATCTTCTCCAGACAAAATCGGATTGAAGTTCATTGCATATAAATCACGAACTTTCACTTCATGTCCGTTTGAAGTCAACTCATTTACTACTGTTTCTTTAATGGCAGCATTGAAGCTAGCTGGGTTTGGATGTGTATAAATAACTAAAGTTTTCATTTTCAAATCTTCCTTTCATTTCTTAATGTTTCAACTAATTGATATTTCAAAGATTAATTCGTTCGAAGACCGATTAGCGGTCTGCACGTAAATTTGGATTGGTTACATATACAGCTAGTGCTTCCGTGCTTTCTTGGAGCCTTTCTTCGGTTAGTGTCATCATTCCTTGTAAAAGAAATGAGGGCAAGAAATGCATGCCACACAGGTTTGCTGTCGCTTGGAGCGGGCGAGTTAACTCACTCATGGAGTAGCTATTGTAACCACCAGCCTGGTAAGCTTCAGCCGGACCGCCGGAAGAAATAGCAAGCATAAACTCTTTTCCTTGTAATTTGTTTCCTTCTGACCCATAGGCAAATCCGTAAGTTAAAACGACATCCTGCCATTGCTTTAATAAAGCTGGTGTGCTGTACCAATAGAATGGGAATTGCAGAACAATGCGATCATGCTCCAATAATAGCTGTTGCTCTTTTTCTACATTGATCTCAAAATTTGGATAATGTGCATATAAATTGTGAACCGTTACATTCTCTTCTTGTTGAAGACGATTCATCCACGTTCTATTTACTTTCGATTGCTCCAGGTTTGGATGTGCAACAATGACTAATGTTTTCATTTTTATCACCCTTCTGATTTTAGTTCTATAGTTGTTTGTACACGCAACATACTTCAAATGTTTGATGCAATGAAGGTATTCCAAAGAAACAGAAGGATATCTTCATTGAGTTTTTAAATTAAGCTTCTACCTTTAATGGTTGAAGAACGTGATCTACATATGCTTTTGCACTTTCTGCAAGTTCTTCATCTGAGACATGCATAACACCATTCAAGACGAATAATGGCATAAAACGGGCACCAATGAGATTGCTTGTTTGCTGTAAGGGAGTTGTTAACGTCTCCATGGTAAAATTATTGTAGCCAGTAGGCTGGTAAGAATCTTTTGGACCAAAGGTTGAGATTGCAAGCCCTAGTTCTTTGCCATGAAGCTTGTCGCCGCCTTCTCCGTATGCCCAGCCGTAAGAAAGCACTTCATCTTGCCATTGTTTTAACAAAGAAGGCGTGCTGTACCAGTAGAATGGGAATTGAAGAATAAAACGGTCATGTGATTCTAATAGGCTTTGTTCGTGTGTTACGTTTATTTTCCCGTCCGGATACGCTTGATAAAGAGTATGAATCGTAATTTCTTCGTGTTTTTTCAATTCCTCCATCCAAGTGCGGTTAATTCGCGATTGTTCAAGATTAGGGTGAGTGATAATTACGAGAGTTTTCATTAGTAAGTCTCCTTTTGTCCTTATTTTTCTTTTCTAGTTTTGGTTTCATTTTTTGTTTAATTCATAGAAGTTTTTACATTTGTACATGCAAATGTACTTTTAAAAAAAGCTCTACTTTTCTTCAAACATAATTTCTGTTTCAGTTTGATTTTCGTACATGCTAAAAAATGTATTCGCAATATTTTTAGGTGAGAAATATGTTCCTTCTTGTACAAACCCTTTGATCGTTAATGTTCCGACATAAATGTCTTTAGGGCTCAATTCTTGATGCAAGCTATATGCAAGACTGCGTATACCTGCTTTTCCGATAGACAATGAAGCAAGATCAGCATTTGGATATAACGCCAGACCGCCGCCTGTCAAAAGGATCGTTCCTTTTTCCATATGTGGTAAGACTTCTTTAACACTTGTAAGTGCACCGGACACGTTAATTTTAAATTCATTAATTAAATCATCAGCAGTTAATTCAGTTGGTTTACCCGGTTTTAATACAGCGGCATTGTATAAAAGAACATCGACCTTCCCGTACGTTTTAATAACGGAATCAATCGCTGTTTTTAAACTTTCAGGTGAGGAAACATCGCCAGAAAATCCTTTCGACTCTATTCCTTCTCGGCTCAGCTCTGCTTCATATTGCTGTAACGCCTGTAATCGGCGGGCGATGAGGGCTATTTTAAAGCCTTTGTTTCCAAATTTTCTCGCTGTGCTTAAACTAATCCCCGGTCCAGCCCCGACAATGAGTAATACCTTTTCTGACATCAGTAGGCCTCCTTTTAGGTTTGTATATGCAAATGAAAGACTAAAAAAATTTAGATTTATTCTTCTAGCATATTGCTCGCTTCGTTAAGCATTTTGCTTAAATCCATACTAAATTCCCGTCCTAAAATCTGAGAATAGCCTGTAAACAATTCCTTTAAAGAAACTCTAAACTGTTTGTAAATTTTTTCTCCTTCATCCGTTAAAGAGATAAACGTTTGTTTGCCATTCACTTTTCTTGTCACCAGCTTTAGTTTTTCGAGTTTATCAATAAACCTTGTACTGGTAGAAGGTGCGATGGACAACTTGTGGCATAACTCTTTTTGCGTGATTTCGGGATGGAATTTAACAATCATAATCATATACAAATAAGAAGGAGCAAGGTCACCAAAATCAAATGTTTTTTCAGCCAATTTTGTCATGTTTCGTGCAAAACGGCTAGCCGTAAAATATAAGCAATGGATTAATACTTGTTCTTCTTCATTCATTTTATTCAGTCCTTTTTTTATTTGCATATACAAATTAACACGTTTAAAAGTTAAGGTCAACTATTTTTTCTTACTTTGTTTTTACAATAAAATATTAAGAAGAAAATCCTTTTACTGAATACCTTAGAATTCGTCAAAGGATTTTTTTTATTATTTTTCTAATTTGTTGCCTGCTTCGTTGATTAATTTATTCAATGCTTTTCCTTCTTCTTCACCTAAAACATCAGAGTAAGTTCGAAATAAAATTTTCCAGCCTTCTTTAAGCTCTTTAAGGATAGCTTCTCCATTTTCAGTCGGAAAATTTAAGGATCTCTTGCCCTCTGCTTTTCGTTCAATCAATCCTTTTTCAACTAACTTATCGACAAAGCGAGTAATTGTAGAAGGCTTTAGATGTAGTGCGTCTGCCAACTCAGACTGTGATATGCCGGGCTTATCAATAACCAGCATCATTAAAAATGCATGAGTGGGAGATAAACCTGTTTTTATAAATGAATCTTCAGCCATTTTTGTAATGGCACGAGAGAGTTTATTCACTGTGAAATAAAGGCAATTGTTAAAAAAATCATCTATCATAATAAAAACCCCTAACGTTTTCTTGTACATACAAATTACACCAAGCTATAATATTTGTCAAACTCACATTAACAGTAATTTACAAATATTAAAAGTTTAATTTTTTGGAGGAAAAATTTCAAGGAGGAATGATTGGTCTTTCAAAATTATCGCTCTATTATAATTGTATGTACAAACAACAATTGATGTGATAGCATGAATGAATCATAAAGTAAACAAAAGAACTATCATAAAAGGGTGTATCTAAAATGAGTTCTATTCCGTTTAACAAATTGATGTTTTTGTATATAGGTACTTTAGATTTTGAATCTGATTTTCACTACTATAAATCTGTTCTTGGGGGCAAATTGCATTGGGCTTTCGACCGATTTGGAGCAAAGGTAGCAGCGTTTAAAATTGGCGAAGGACCACTAATATTAATTGCAGATCACCTAACCGCACCGACATGCATGCCTATTTATGAAGTTAAGGACTTAGATGCAACTGTAATGGAATTAAGAAATAAAGGCTGGAAGGAAGAAAATGGACCAATTGGTATACCGAATGGACCTTGTTACACTTTTAAGGATATTAGCGGTAATTCCTTTGGTATATTCGAAAACAAAAGGCCTACCGTTGCAGAGGACTCTTACAGGGATAAGGATAATGAATATCAAATTATAAAATAACCATGTAATTCTTTTTTAAGAAAAAAATTTTCCAAAATAAGTTGTATGTACAAACAATAAAGGAGGATAAAATGTCTAAATTTAGAAAAATAGCTCTCATTACCGGTGGAAACAAAGGGATTGGGTTTGAATTAAGCAAGCAATTAGCCGAGAAAAACTTTCAAGTATTATTAGGCAGCAGAAACCGTGATAGAGGACAAAAAGCTGTTTCATCCTTGCAGAAACTTGGAATTGAAAGCAGCTTTGTTGAACTTGATGTCGACAATCCTGAAAGCATTGAGAACACAGTGAAGGACATTCAAGACACTTATGGTCGACTAGATGTATTAATTAATAATGCAGGTGTCTATTTAGATGAGGGTCTAAAGCTATCAGAAGAAGATCCTACTATTTTAGAAAAAACGATGAGAACGAACCTATTGGGACCCTATCATCTTATTCGATCTTTTCTTCCATTAATGGAGAAAAATAATTATGGAAGGATTATCAATATTTCTTCCGGTTATGGACAAATAGATGAAATGGATGATTACGGAGCAGGATCCTATAAATTATCAAAGCTTGCCCTAAATGGCCTTACTCGAATATTAGCTTCTGAGGTTTCTGGAAATATCAAGGTAAATGCGGTCTGTCCTGGATGGGTACGTACGGATATGGGCGGCCCAAATGCTTCAAGAAGTGCAGAAGAGGCAGCCAGTTCTATATTATGGCTAGCTGAATTGGAGGAAGATGGTCCAAGCGGCGGGTTTTTTAGAAACGGGAAGAGAATCAGTTGGTAAGATATCGATTCTGAGACTCAGAAATAGAATGAAATATAAAGGGGGAAATGGACTTTGGAAAATATGGTAGGAAAAGTATGTTTGGTCACTGGAGCCAGCCAAGGAATTGGCAAAGCAACTGCTATTGCCTTAGCAAAAATGAAGGCGACGGTTATCATGGTCTCTTTTGATCAAGGACGTGGAGAGGCGGCATTAAAAGAAATTAAATCCATGTCCGGAAATGAAAACATTGAGTTATTGCTGGCAGATTTATCATCACGACAATCAATTCGTCAATTGGCTGATCGATTTAAACAAAAATATACTCGTTTAGATGTTCTTGTAAATAACGCCGGGGTCATGAAGTGGAAGCAGGAATTCACTACAGATGGATTTGAAAGCACATTTGCGATTAATCATCTTGCGTCTTTTTTGTTAACAAATTTACTCCTTGATTTACTTAAAGCAAGTGCTCCAGCAAGGATTTTAAACGTTAGTTCGAGTGCACAGGCTATGGGGAAAATTGAATTCGATGATTTAGATAGTCGGAAGAAATATAGTGGCATAAAAGCCTATAGTCAGTCAAAACTGGCCAATGTCTTATTTACTTATGAACTAGATCGAATTTTACAAGGTACGGGGGTGACAGTAAATTGTTTACACCCAGGTGTGGTTAGGACGAATTTTGGAAATACAGGTTCATTATTTTTCAAAATTTCCGGTACTTTAATGAAACCTTTTATGCTTCCACCTGATAAAGGAGCGGAAACTTCTATATTTTTAGCTTCATCCCCGCAAGTGGAAGGTATAAGTGCAAAATATTTTGTAAAGAAAAAAGCGGTAAATTCTTCTCCTATTTCTTATGACGAGATGACCGCAAAGAAGCTTTGGGAGGTAAGTACAAAAATGACCAAATTGTCTTAAGAGAAAAATCGATTTACAGGATGCTAGGTATAAAAAAGATTGATTTTAAGGAGGAGAAAAATATGCGATACAAATTACTCGGTAAAAGTGGTTTACGTGTGTCTGAGTTGGCTTTAGGTACGATGACGTTTGGAGAAGAGTGGGGATTTGGTGCTTCTAAAGAAGAAAGTCAAAAGATTTTCAATGCCTTCACAGAAGCTGGCGGGAACTTTATTGATACGGCCGTTAACTATACAAATGGTACAAGTGAAGCCTATTTAGGGGAATTTATCCAATCGAAGCGAGAGCAGTATGTTGTGGCAACGAAATATTCGTTAACCACTCGCCGACAAGATCCAAATGGCGGTGGGAATCATCGGAAAAATCTGGTTCAATCGGTTGAGGCAAGCTTGAAAAGACTGCAAACTGATTATATTGACCTTCTGTGGCTCCATGCATGGGATTTTCTTACCCCTGTTGAAGAAGTGATGCGGGCGTTAGATGATTTGGTCTGTGCTGGAAAAGTATTATATGTAGGAATTTCTGATACGCCTGCATGGATTGTATCGCAAGCGAATACCTTAGCTTCATTAAGAGGATGGACTCCGTTTATTGGGCTTCAAGTCGAATATAATTTGATGCAACGTGCACCGGAACGCGATCTTTTGCCAATGGCACGTGCCTTTGATATCGGGGTAACTGCTTGGGCACCGATGGCGGGAGGAGCATTGACCGGCAAATACAGAAATAATAATTCTGATCCTAAAAGACTTTCGCCAAATAGTGCAAGGTTAAAGGAAAAAAATATTTTAATAGCAGAATCAGTGGTGGAGATTGCAAAAGAGATAGGACATAGTCCAGCGCAGGTAGCGATAAACTGGGTCCGCCAGCAAAGTGGCGTTATGATTCCAATTGTTGGTGCTCGAAAAGAGTCGCAGATGAAGGACAACTTGGAAAGTGTTCAGTTTAAATTGGAACCGGAACATCTAGAACGATTAAATGAAGTAAGTAAAATTGAATTGGGCTTTCCACATGAGTTCCTTGCATCTGAGCCTGTGCTAAATGCACTGCATGGGGAAACACTTTCATTGATTGATAATCATCGAGGATAAGAATATAAGCTTACGAGGAATATGGAAGCCCTCGTGGCTTTATTTATATGTTTATAAATGAAACCTTGTTTTTTATAAATCCAAGTATATATTGTAAACTAGGTTGGACGAACGAATGATACTAATAATTTTTTACTGGAGATGTTATAGATGAAAGCATTGCTTTTGCATGATAAAGGGCAGTGGAAAGAAATGAAAGTGGAGGATGTGCAAACACCTAAACCAGGAAATGAGGAACTATTGGTCGAGGTACATGCAGTTGGCTTAAACCCTGTTGATTATAAAACAGCCACGGGCGGCAATCCGAATTGGTCTTACCCGCATATTCTCGGTTTAGACGTAACGGGTGTTGTGGCAGAAACAGGTGAAGGCGTAACACAATGGAAAAAGGGAGATCGAGTTGTTTATCACGGGAATCTCACTAAAAAAGGCGGATTTGCTGAATATACGGTGGCAACAGCACACACGGTCTCCCGTATTCCTGATCGCGTGACGTTTGAGGATGCTGCTGCTATTCCTACTGCAGGATATACGGCTTACCAATCTTTATTCCGAAAGCTGCCGTTTAGACAAGTAGAAACGATTTTAATTCACGGAGGAGCTGGTGGTGTTGGAGGTTTCGGGATCCAGCTGGCGAAATATGCTGGTAAAACAGTTATTTCAACTGCCTCTTCTCATAATCATGACTATGTAAAGTCACTTGGTGCAGATTATGTAATTGATTACCGTGAAGAGGACGTTATTGCAAAAGTAATGGAAATTACAAATGGACGTGGTGTTGATACAGTGGTTGATGCCGTGAGCAGACAAAGTGCAACCGATTCTCTAAACATGCTCGCATTCATGGGACACATTGTGTTTATAGCTGGTGCTCCAGATTTTACAATAATAAAACCTTTTACTAAATCTGTTTCATATCATGAAATCGCCCTCGGAGCAGCGCATCAATCCGGGGATGTAAAGGCAGAAAAAGATCTTGCCTTAATAGGAGATGAAATGCTGGCTTTAGTGGCACAAGGGAAAGTCTCTTCCATGCTAAAAGAGGTCATTACACTTGATGAAATACCAGAAGCATTAATTCGTCTTTCAGAACGACATGTAAAAGGTAAAATAGTGGCCAAGATAAAATAAGCATTGAAAATCAAGAGGGTGTCCCAAAGTTGTTTTTGGGACACCCTCTTTAAATCTGTAAGTGATATTTTTGTTTCGAGAAGGCTGAATTGAACAAACTAAATGATGAAATCATAAAACGAAAATCAAATGACAAAATGTAAAATCTGTCATTTGATTTTCGTTTTCACCGATGTTATGATAAAACCATCTTAATTAGGAGGCAATTATATATGTTATATAGAAAACTTGGTCAAAGCGGCCCATCAGTATCAGCACTAGGACTTGGCTGCATGGGAATGTCCGATCTTTATGGTGCAACAGATCGAAAAGAAAGTATCGCAACGATTCATGCGGCACTTGAAGCTGGCATTACCTTGTTCGATACCGGAGATTTTTATGGTGTCGGCCACAACGAACTTCTTTTGAATGAGGCTTTAAAAGGATCAAAACGCGATAATGCATTTATAGCAGTTAAATTTGGTGCCATGAGATCACCAGACGGAGGATGGGTAGGAGTTGATGGTCGTCCGCAGGCGGTAAAAAACTTTTTATCCTACACGTTACAGAGATTAGGTGTCGATTATATTGATCTCTATCAACCTGCACGTGTCGATCCAAATGTGCCGATTGAGGAAACTGTAGGTGCTATTGCTGACATGGTGAAGGCGGGATACGTAAAGCACATTGGGCTTTCTGAGGCGAATGCAGAAACCATCCGTCGTGCACATTCCGTTCACCCGATAAGCTGGCTGCAAATTGAATATTCACTTTTTAGTCGTGGGATTGAAAAAGAAATCTTACCAACTTTACGTGAACTTGGAATAAGCCTTTCGGCATACGGTGTACTTTCACGTGGATTGTTAAGTGGAAAGTGGTCCAAGGATCGTCATGGAGCGCCTGATTTTCGATCTTTCTCTCCACGTTTTATGGGCGAAAACCTGGATAAGAACTTAGCACTTGTAGAGACTTTACGAGAAATAGCTGAAGAAAAACAAACAAATGTGGCACAACTTGCCATTGCGTGGGTCCTCTCTCGAGGTGAGGATGTCATCCCACTAATTGGTGCTCGCAAACGTTCACAACTACAGGATGCATTGAACGCAGTTGGTCTTCAACTTAGCCAATCTGATCTTGAAACAATTGAAGCAGCAGTGCCTGCAGAAGCTGTTGCGGGGACCCGTTATGCTGCTGATCAAATGGGTATGCTCGGAGTAGAGTAAGAGATGGCGGATCATTATTTAACCAAAGAATCCATTTTAGATACGGCGGAACAGGTGCTTCGCCGATTTGGACCAGAGAAAACAAGTGTTGTGGATGTTGCAAGAGCTCTAAATGTTAGCCATGGAACCATTTATCGCCATTTTCCTAGCAAAGCATCATTAAGAGAAGCTGTTGCTGAAAGGTGGCTGCATACTATCTCTTTACCATTAGAGGTTGTTTTTAAACAGGATTGTTCAGCTTCTGAGCGTTTGCGTTTATGGTTAAAGACATTGATTCATATTAAACATACCTTGGTTCAGGAAGATCCTGAGTTATTTACGATGTATACAACACTCGTTGAAGAATCTGTAGATGTGGTAAATGCTCATATTGGTGAATTAATCGGTCAAATCATCCCAATTATTGAAGAAGGAATCACAAATCAAGAATTTAAATCGACAGATCCAGCAGCGACTGCTAGTGGTATCTTTATGGCGACGGCTCGATTTCATCATCCAGCCCACGCAAAAGAATGGACATCACCTACCATTAATCAAGAATTTAATATTGTTTGGAATTTGATTCATTCCGGAATTGTAAAATAAATAATAATAAAGCCAATCTTCCTAACAAGAAGATCGGCTTTTGAAGCTCGAACTAAGGCTAACCCCAAGAGACGAAATTAATGAGAGGAACTCTGCTAAAGCATATATAATCTAGCTAGCCGATTTGTTTTTGAATATCATTTAAAATGCTTTCTAATGAATAGACAACACCCTTATCATCTTTATACATAATATTTTTAGGTGAGAAATGAACGGGTGAGTCTAATCCTGCTGCAGCCGAAATTCGGAATAAGCCCTTTCGCAATGTTATCAGGTAATTGGCGACACGGTATTTTTTTTCGTCAATCACCAGAGCCTTCTGCAGTTCCGGGTCTGTCGTAGCAACCCCGACAGGACAGGCATTTGAATGGCATTTTAATGTTTGAATGCATCCGACGGAGATCATAAATCCGCGCGCGATATTAATAAGGTCGGCTCCCATTGCCAATGCGATCGCAATTCGGTCAGGTGTAAAAAGTTTCCCTGAAGCAATGATTTTCACACGATCACGAACCCCATATTTTTTAAGAGTAGAGACAAGAATTGGAAGTGCTGATTTAATCGGCAATCCAACACTATCAATTAATTCCTGATAGGAGGCACCTGTTCCTCCTTCACCGCCGTCAACCGTGATAAAATCAGGTCCTTTACCCGTTTCCTTCATATACTTTGCTAATTCCTCAGCGCTGTCATTACCGCCAATAACAATCTTCATGCCAACCGGTTTCCCTGTATGCTCGCGGATTTTTTCAATAAAATCACACATCGTTGGCACATCACTGAACTGATAGAAACGGTTTGGGCTATCCACTGATTTGTAGGGTTCTACCTTGCGGATTTCAGCAATTTCAGGATTTACTTTTTCTGCGTCAATATGGCCGCCGCGCGTTTTTGCTCCTTGGGCCAGTTTGAGTTCAAATGCTTTAATCTGGGGAATTTCACTTTTTCGCTTTAACTCGTCCCAGTCAACCTCCCCATTTTTATCACGGATCCCAAATAATGCGGGCCCAATCTGCATAATGATATCAACCCCTCCCTCTAAATGATAGGGAGATAATCCGCCTTCACCCGTATTCATCCACGTCCCTTGGGCGATGGCCAATCCTTTTGAGAGGGCGGTAATCGCATTTTTTCCAAGCGCACCGTAACTCATCGCTGACATCCCGATAAGACCATTTAAGACGAAAGGATGCTTTGTATTCGGGCCAATGACAATAGCATCATCAGCATGCAGTAATTGGGCTGTGGACTCATCCTCTTCCCATTTCTCTTCTCTTTGGGTAAAGAGAGGATCTTTTATTAATAAATATCTTTTTGTTAAAGCTATCGTTTCTTGATCCATTTTAATTTCTTCTGTTAGTTTTGGAAACATATCATTTCGGACATAAAACCCTTCTTCTTCAAAATTACGTTTCGAACCGAACCCGACGACATCGCGCTTATACTTTGCACTGCGGACGATATGTTCATAATCATCTCTTGAAAAAGGTCTACCTTCTGTATCGCTGTTAAACCAATATTGACGAAGTTCGGGTCCCATTTTTTCTAAAAAATAACGAAGCCTGCCGAGTGCGGGATAATTTCGTAAAATGGAGTGCATTTTTTGATTTCGGTCAAACACTAATAGATATAAAACAAAAATCAAAAGTACGATGGCAAGGATGGCGACGATAATGAATCCGATAATAATTAATGTGTTTGCCACAAGACTCATGTTTTTCCCCCTTTGATGGTGAAAATTCCTACAGATTAATATAATCGGACTTAAGCAAATTTATACAGGTTTAAAAAAACTGAACGATTTTTAATTGAGTGATTATTCATTCATCACATGATATAATTAAATTTGAAAATTCGCAATATATCATGAAAACATGTGAAGGACATAGAAAGGAGTGTAAACAATAGGACATGATTCATATTTTTAAGAAAGAAGGCGTAACTTGCGTCGAGGGGAAGGTTGAAAAATTTGGCCGTTCCGTTTATACCTTTTTGGTAGATGGCATGATCATCGATACTGGACCCCAATGCCTTGAAGCTGAATTAATTCCTTTTTATAAAGAACATTCGTTTGACTTAGTGGGCTTAACCCATAGTCATGAGGACCATTCAGGAACCGCTTCATGGATTCAAGAAAACTTGAATGTTCCAATCTATGTCCATCCAAAGGGAATTGGTATTTGCGCACAGCCCTGCTCGTATCCCGAGTATCGGCAATTGACCTGGGGAGTACGCAAAGAATTCCTTACTATGCCGCTGGGAGAGACGATTCAATCTCGAAGTCAGGAATGGAAAGTAATTTATACACCGGGTCATGCCGAGGATCATATTTCTCTTTTTCATGAAGAAACAGGCAGGTTATTTTCCGGTGACTTATTTGTGGCTCCGAAGACAAAGGTCATTATGGATGGCGAATCAATTCCCGTGACGATGGATTCAATCCGAAAGCTGCTCTCTTATGATTTTGAATCGTTGTTTTGTTCCCATGCCGGATATATTCAGGATGGAAAAAGGATGATGGGGCAAAAGTTAGAGCATCTTGAGAATCTTTGCGGTGAAGTGGAACATCTGCATAAGGAAGGACTTTCGGTTGTAGAAATCGATAAAAAGCTTTTTCCGAAAAAGTACCCCATTGTTGCTTTTTCTGAGGGAGAATGGGATTCTCTGCATATTGTCACTTCAATTGTTTCGGATATTGAAAAAATGCGTGTCATATAATGTTGAGGGCTTTCAAGGACAAAAACCGACATGGAAGCAAAAGAATAGTCCTCAATAAGCTCACTTTGGGGACAAAACCTTATGTGAATTGCCCCGTGAATTGAGTGGTGAAAATACTTGCGAATGAACCGGTGATTTGACCTGTTTTTTTCCTGTTTCGCAACACCGGTTAAGTTTTTTCACCGCTTGTTAGATCCTCTCTTATTTGAACAGAACTTTGTGATTTTCCATCAAGAATGACGCGGTCAATATCAAGATAGGGTTTACCGATAATGGCATCATTTGACACAATATGGGCAGTTCCTTTCTTGCTTTCTTTCATCAATAAAAACCTCCAAAAAGATCTTAAAAATCTACATCTAATAATTTGAGCAAACATAAGGTGATTATTCATTTATTAAAAAACTAATCAAACGTTTAATTAAATATACTCATTCAAAACAATTTTCTAAGAAGAAACCATGGAACAACAATTTAAAGTCAAGAAAATAAAAGACCACCCTCGAGAAATCCCACGTTGGTGGTCTTTACCTATGACGGTATAGCTCACGCTCGTTCCTTACCCCTCATGGATCCGGAACGAACTAGAAACACACATGTTGCCACAATTCCTAAGCCATTTACTAAATGAAGTGCCTGAACGAACGGCTGGTGAATCTGTAAGAGCAGAGGCTGGATAAACAATAGGACAAACAATAATGTTGAGAGTCCAATTGATTTGCCGCCTATTTTTCCAAACAAAGCTACTAGTAATAAGAGTAAAGAACAAGCCAAGAGCAGCATGCCCGTTAGCTGATGGATCTTGAAACTTGCTGCATGAAACACTCCCATTCCTGCAAAAAAGAATTCTACAACTAAGCAAATTAAGATTACAATGCTAAGAAAGTAATGTACGTTAGATAATATCCTTTTCATTCAACTGACTCCTTACAATTTCTGAGGCTAACAAATTGATTAATGCCGCTAGATTGTTATTTTTTTAGAGCCTCCTTTAATTTCTGATATTCCTCCTCGTTAATTTCTCCGCCCGCCAAACGTTTTCTGAGAATGGCTTCCGCTTCATCAAAAGAGCCGCAGCGGCGGCCTCCATATTTACGAAAAGTCACTACTCGAAAAATAATAAAACCGATAACTAGAATAAAAAACAAAAATCCGAACCATGGGTAACCATGATGTGCCCACATATTTGTATCCTCCTTATTAAGATTTTTTTACTCGATGCCGTCAATTTAGCAGCACACATTCATAGTAACCGCTAAATATCTCAAACTAAGGAGTAAAATGTCACGAAACCATCAACAACCAATCACAGATTTGCAACAAGTCAATTGTGGAAAACCTGTTAATTTTTTAGTGTGGTAAACTAAATCTAATACTGCGAAGACAAGAGAAAGGGATGCCTTCTGTGAAGCAATTACAAACAGTTTTAGTGGTGGACGATGATAAAAGTATCGTTGATTTGATGCGCGATTTTTTGGAGAACGATGGGTTTCATGTGGAATCAGCGCATGATACAAGTCAAGCGTTAACCTTGATGCAACAAATTCTAGTTGATTGCATCATTCTTGATATCATGATGCCGGGACAAACGGGATTCGATCTGTGTCGGCAGATCCGAACCACAAGTGATGTGCCCATCTTATTTCTTAGTGCACGTGATGATGACGTCAACAAGATACGAGGTCTGGGGTTAGGGGCTGATGATTATATTGTTAAAACGGCTTCACCGGCCGAAGTTGTGGCACGAGTCAGGGCTGTTTTAAGGAGGTTCGGAGTTCAGCAGGGTTCCCGCGTGATGTCACTGAATTATGGACGGCTGGTGTTGGATTTGACGGCAAGGGAAGTTCGGGTCAACGGACAGGAAATTTCTTTTACACCAAGGGAATATGAGCTGCTGCATTTGTTTGCTGAGCATCCCCGTCAGGTATTTACCTACGAACATTTACTGGAAACGTTTTGGAGCGGGGTGGGTGACAAACATACGGTTAGGGTTCATATCTCCCGTATTCGGGAGAAGATTGAAGGCGATCCCAATAACCCGCAATATATTGTGAATGTGTGGGGAATCGGGTACCGCTTTGAGGGAATACCGACATGAAAACACTTCGAATTCGCAAGTTCATGGTCGTTGGCATGATATCCGTTGTGATTTTTCCATGGTTTATTTATTTCATTATTCACTTTAATCCCTTTCGGGAGGGTTCCCAACACCAGAGTCAAACTTTGAATGAAACCATTAATACGATTGTCACGAATTCAGCGGAGTGGACAAATCCTGCATGGCAAAAAAAATTACTGGAACAGCTTTCGCAAGCGAACATTAATGCGGTCATCCTTTCCCCATCTAACCGGCAAATTTTTAAGTTCGGTAATTGGCACGGAAATCCCTGGATGTCAAACCAACAAGTTACGGTCATAGAGGACGGCCGAGTCTTGGGAACGGTGAAAGTACTTTCTAAAGGGGAAAATGATATATTCGCACGATTTTCAGCATTGACTGCTTTGATTCTTGCCATTTTCATTGTTGGGTCTCAAATGCGAAGGTATATTGTAAAGCCTCTCGAAGCAATGAGCGGAACGGCAAGAAGGATTGCGGAAGGAGATCTCGATTTACATCTGCCGGTTTCCCGTGTCACAGAAATAGCTGAAGTACGGACCGGCTTTGAGGTTATGGTGGCAGGTCTTCGTAAATCATTTCAAAAACAAGCCGAGATGGAAGCAGAAAGGCGATTCTTCATTGGGGCGATTGCCCACGACTTACGGACACCTTTGTTTGCTTTAAGGGGGTACTTGGAAGGCTTGGAGCAAGGCATTGCTGCTTCACCGGAGAAGATTTCCAAGTATGTGACAGTATGTAAAGAAAAGTCCGATCAGCTTGACCGGCTCGTATCAGATCTTTTTGCTTTTACGAAGCTTGAATATATGGAACAGACACTTCAATATGAAAAGATGGACGTTGGACTTATATTGAAAAAATCTATTGATAGTGTTAGGCCGCAGGCACAGGATAAAAGCGTCGCTATTCTAGAAAAATCACCTCCTGATAGATGCGATGGTTTTGGAGATTCACATCTATTGGAACGTGCAATGAACAATTTGTTAGATAATGCTCTGAGACACACGCCAAATGGCGGCTGGATTTTTGTTCAATGGTATAAAGATTCAGGAAAAACAATCATTTCTGTCAGGGACACAGGTCCGGGTTTCTCACAGGAAGACTTAAAACATTTGTTTGAGCCATTGTACAGGGGAGAAGTGTCAAGGAATCGGGCAACCGGCGGAGCGGGACTCGGACTAACGATCGCGAGACGGATTTTCAAAGCCCACGGCGGGGACCTTGTTGCAGTGAATGATCCTGATGGAGGGGCAGTATTAACAGGGTGGATAGCAGGTACAGGCTAAGGTCTGGTTCTATAAGGATTTATAATGTGAAAAAAACTAATCAAACGTTTGATTAAATTGGATTGGAACTTGGTATATAAGGATTTTTAATCTGAAATAAAAAACTAATCAAACGTTTGATTAAAGCAAACTATGATTTCACACTATGTGTTTGTTGTTCGCAAATAAACCACTTAGTTTCGCAAATAAAACTAGTCTTTTCGCTGACAAAAGCATAAAAACCCCATCAAAAATTGCTAGAAATATGAAAGCCGCAAGACGGCTGAGGAAAGTTTGCTATTGAATGCAGGGTCCATTTTATTTTCTTGAATAGAATAACTTCCAGTAGAAAAACTTAACAACTATAGTATCCTGTTGCTAAAAGTATTCTTAAAACTAAGGTAGGGAATAGAAATATGTTTTCATTACGAGGGGATGCTCATAAAATTTTTCTTAAACTTGAAAAAGCATTACACAAGGAACAATCCATTAAACACATTAAGGAATTCAAAGAGATTGAAAAAGTGAAGAGTCTTTATCAATCAATTGATAGCGACACATTAAAATTAATTTATTATCGCATGGTAAAGGAAAAAAACGGTTCGGGTATCATCCCCATCTTTGTATCATCCATACCGTGGCTTATTTTTATGTTTTCAAATCAACTATCAAAGTTTCTTTTTAAAGAAGGAAGCCGGCTTTGGCTTGTATTTAGTTTTGTCTACATAGTTGCTCTAACCATAAGTGTCGTTCTTCATTTTCGTGAAAAAGCATGGGCAGCTTTTCACATCGAAATCATTCAGGACATATTGTATGAAAGAAAAATGCAGACTCCAAGGGATAGTTGATGGATTTCAGATATAGCTCTCTAAAAAGTGGGCCTGTACTTTAGCGGACAATTGACAGCGGATAAAATTCTATATATTATATGTTTAAGTGATTAAACATTTAAACATTCGAACAAACAAAGGAGGGCATTGAATATGACAAAAACTGCATTAATTACCGGGGCTACGAGCGGTTTAGGATATGAGTTTGTGAAACTATTTGCCAATGATGGCTACAACCTAGTGCTAGTTGCTAGAAACGGAAAAAAACTCGAGGAAATCAAGCAAACTTATACTAATATAGACGTTACCGTCATCTCTAAGGATCTAGGTGTCTTGGGAGCACCGAAAGAGGTATTTGAAGAAGTTGAAAAACGCGGGATTAACGTTGATATTCTCGTTAATAATGCCGGATTCGGGTTAATGGGCAAGTTCGATGACCTGGATATACAAAAACAAGTAAACATGATTCAATTAAACATAACCGCACTGACTGAGTTAACCTTTTACTTCCTGCAAAAAATGAAACTCAACAACAGCGGCAGAGTTTTAAATGTGGCAAGTACGGCGGCATTCCAGCCCGGTCCGCTAATGGCCGTGTACTATGCAACCAAGGCATTTGTCCTTTCGTTTTCAGAAGCACTTGTTGAAGAGCTGGCGGGCAGTGCAATCACCGTTACAACCCTTTGTCCGGGTCCGACAAAAACTAATTTCGGGTCGGTTGCTAATGTGGAAGGCACAAAAATGTTCAGCAGCGCGATGGCTTCTGATCTAGTAGCAAAAAAAGGATATGAGGCATTGATGAGCGGAAAGCGCGTAATCATAACAGGCGGATTTAATAAAGCAGGAGCACTCGGGGCTAAATTTATGCCAAGAAGCACAGCGGCTAAAATCGCCAAGTATATTGCAGGAGAAAAGTAATAATTGCGTAGAATCCGGGGGTAATCCATTTATGGCACAACAAGCAATTGAGGTATTCAGGGCATGTATCCCGTTATTTAACGCCTTAAGTGATCCTGCCAGGCAGGATATTATTTTAATGCTTGCAGAACACGAGACGTTAAGCGTCAATGAAATTGCCGAACAATCGAACCTGTCACGACCGGCAATATCGCATCATTTAAAAATCATGCGTGATAATCATCTCGTAGAAATAGAACAAAAAGGGACACAGCGCTATTATTCTCTTTCATTAGATCAAAGTGTAAAGCAATTGAAGCAACTGATTGAAATCGTTGAAAGTGAGTGTATTCTTTAGTTTTAGGAAGTCACATTCATTAAGAAACTATGGGAAGCAGGAAATCTTGATGCATTCTATAACACAAGGGTTATGAAAATTCTATTCTAGAGACTAGTGATATCGCAAAGTTGTCCAAAATATAAATGGAGTTGCTGAAGATACTAACTGTGAATCGGTAATAGTTTAGTTCAACATAAAAAGACACCTTGTAAAAGTTACTTACAGGTTAACTTGTGTGGGGAAGAAGTGTCAAATCACTGGTTCATACGCCAATCTTTCACGACTTAAATCACGGAACAATTCACAAAAGGTTTTGCCCCCCAAGAGAGCTAATAGTGACTTTTTCTCTAAAAACATTTCTTTTGAAGTAGTGAAAAGAGATGTCCTTAGGCTCCGCTTTCAAGGACAATTTCCAGGTTTACAAGGCGGGTATTGTCCTTAAGAGCCCTTAATCAGCGGCAGAAATTGGGTTGAAATGAGCAAATAGGGTCATTTACACAGCAATTTCACACATCCTCTACTAATTATTGCTTTCATGTGATTTGATATATAAAAATAAGATTAAAATACCATAAAACCTTGATATTATAACAAAGCAATGCACACGAATTCATATGTTAAGTGACGTGTGCATTGCTTTGTTATTTTATTGTTTGCACCTCTAAAGTGAACCCGGTAAAAAGTTACAGGGGGTCTCTTTTTATGGAATGAAATGGGACCTGCACTAAGGGGCTATTAGAAAGGTTTGTCGTACCTCACGTTTACTATTTTTGTTAATTGTGATAATTCATTCAATTACGTATAATTGTTATACAGAAATGAATAACTACCAAGGGCTTTTTTGTTTTTAAAAGGCTCATGTTTCTTGGGGCAGGATGAAGTTACAAGCCGGAAAGGAAGAAACGAAATTGGATTATAATCAAGACTTTGCCATAGTAGATGATGTATCTAACGTTAAGGAAGCCTTAGATACTATGATTCAAAATAATTTACGGTTATTGGTTATTCAAAAAGGAGGCAATCCGGTTGGGATTTGTGATAGTCACCTTCTTCTCATGCAAACAGGCAGGCTTGACCAAAAGATCGTTTATGACACCGAATTTATAACGATTAGGGATCATCAGGACTTTTCCATATCCGTTCATGATTTTTCCTATGCCTTGATTGTCGATGGAAAGAATCAAATAATCGGCTGGACAGATGGTAAATCAGTAGAAATCGATTCATTAAAGCTGGCATACTCGAAGGATATGAGGGCGATGACAACTGATTTAGAAGCGATTGTTGATTCCATTTACGATGAAGTATTGGTCGTAGACGCTCAAGGAAAAATCATCAGAGTTTCGAATCGAAGCACCAACAATTTATGGGGGGTAAACCTGCAAACGGTTATTGGCCAAAATATTTTAGACCTTGAAGAAAAAGGCTGGTTTAAGCCTTCGGTAACCAGAAAAGTAATCGAAGAAAAAAAGAAAATTTCGATTGTACAGCATAACCGATTTGGCCGGAAAATTTTAGCTGTCGGGAATCCGATTTTTAATCGAAAAAAAGAATTAGTACGGATTGTCATTGCCTCCCGGGATATTACCGAAGAAACGAGATTAGAAAAAGAGCTCGAGGAAGCAAAAACGTTAAAAGAGCAATACCGTAAAGAGGTCGATATATTAAGAAAGGTTCATCAAGGTAATGGGAAGAGGATCATCTATCAATCGGAGCAAATGAAAAATTTAATGTTTGAAGTGGAACGTGTCGCTCAGGTTGAATCAACGGTTACCATTTACGGAGAGTCTGGTGTGGGGAAAGAATTAATTGCCCATTCCATCCATCAGCTAAGCCCGCGTGCGGAAAAGCCCTTTATCCGGATAAACTGCGGTTCGATTCCCGAGAATTTATTGGAAAGTGAATTATTTGGGTATGAAAAAGGTGCTTTTACCGGCGCTCTGGGCAATGGGAAAAAGGGTTTATTCGAATTAGCCAATGAGGGAACCCTCTTTCTTGATGAGATTGGGGAGCTGCCGTTAAATTTACAGGTTAAACTTCTAAGGGCAATTCAAGAACGCGAGATCATGAAAATTGGCGGAACGAAAACCATTCCCATTAATATTAGAATTATCGCTGCTACCAATAAAAATCTGGAGGAAATGGTGACAGCGGGGACGTTTCGTGAAGACTTATTTTACCGGATTCATGTGATTCCATTAATTGTTCCGCCATTGCGTGAGAGAATGGATGATATCGAGCACCTGGTGTATCATTTTCTAGAATATTATAATGATAGATTTTCTACAAAAAAGCATTTTTCAGAGGATGCAATGGAAATGTTAAATGCCTACAAGTGGCCGGGGAATATAAGACAATTACAAAATGTAACGGAAAGAGCGATGGTTATTACCTCCAATCAAATGATAACAGCGAATGATCTGGTGAAAATTCTGGAGAATCGCAAGAAGAGCCAAAATCCGGTCGAGGTCCATTCCATTATCCCTTTACAAATTGCGGTCCAAGATACAGAAAAACAACTTCTTCATTTAGCCCTTTCAAAATATAATACGCTAACCAAAGTAGCAGAAGTGCTTGAAGTGAGCCAGCCTACGATAAGCAGACTTTATAACAAGCTAAAGAACAATATGGGAGTTTAAGTATAAAGTAGTTAAACAATCTATTACCCAAATGATTTTTCAAAAAAAGACATGTTCATTCATTTTTGAATAATTGTCATTCAAAAATGAATGAGCCGCTCTTATTATTGCGTTCAAATAAGGGGAGAAACCAAACGGAACGGCTTTTAAAAAGAATGGCACAATAATTGCATTTTAGTAGGGTGACCTTAATTCTATTAATTTTCATGGGGATGGATGGGGAATTTTTTCTTTATAAAAGGGGGTAAAAGCCAGTTCAAAGTACATATTGTTACGTGTTATTGGCAAATTTTATTTAAAAGTTTCAGATTATTCAAACTAGAAAAAATAGTCATATTCTTTACTGGTAACTGCAATTTTCCAATTCTATGACCTTATCAAAAGATCTGAAGGGGGATTTTAATGAAAAATCGAGAGGTATCACTGGAACGTTCACTAACCTTATCCCATTTGGTCCTTTTTGGACTGGCCTATTTGGCGCCAATGATTGTATTTGGAATTTATGGTACCGTTGCCCAAGCGACACACGGTCTTGAGGCAAGTGCTTATCTTGTGGCGTTAGTCGCCATGTTTTTTACCGCTTTCAGCTATACTCAAATGGTTAAAGCCTTTCCTGTTGCAGGCTCCGCTTATACCTACACGAGGAAATCACTCAATCCGCATTTAGGGTTTATGGTCGGATGGGCAACCCTTCTGGACTATGTGTTCATTCCGATGGCGATATGGCTAATTGGAAGCGCTTATTTTAATGCCGCCTTTCCTGCAGTGCCAACATGGTTATGGGTAGTATCGTTTATTTTAGTGACTACCGTAATCAATATCTTTGGAATCAAATTAAGTACTAAAGTGAACTCGTTGATGATGGTATTTCAATTTTTAGTCATTGCCTTCTTTATTATTTTAAGCATTAAAAGTATCGTAGGCGGCATGGGTGAGGCAACACTAGTTTCCATAAATCCATTTATCAATGGACACGTATCGTTTTCATTCGTCCTTGCCGGGGCTTCCATCGCTTGTTATTCATTCCTGGGATTTGATGCGATTTCAACGTTTACCGAAGAGGCCCTTCACCCCGAAAAAAATATTCCAAGAGCGATTATTCTTACGACGGTAATTGGCGGCGCTATTTTCATCGTTTCATCCTATTTCACCCAATTAGTGCATCCAAATTTTAATAATTTTAAAAGTATCGATTCAGCCGGCTTTGAAATTGCCAAACAAATTGGCGGGAATTTATTTAGCTCTATTTTTCTTGCAGGGATCATTATTGCACAGTTTGCATCGGGAATATCCGCTCAAGCCAGTGCTTCGAGATTGCTGTATGCAATGGGCCGAGATTCTGTGCTTCCAAAGAAATTCTTTGGCTATCTTCATCCTAAATACAAAACACCGGTACTCAACATTATCCTGGTGGCGGTAATCGGTTTGTTAGCATTAAAGCTCAACGTTTCCACTTCTACTTCTTTTATTAACTTTGGCGCATTCATCGCCTTTACGTTAGTCAATGTTTCCGTCATTGCACACTACTATGTAAAAGGAAGAAGAAGAGTTGGGAAGGATAACCTATTCTTTTTATTATTTCCGCTCATTGGCGTTTGTTTTGACTTCTGGCTGTTAGTGAATTTGGATAAAAACGCGTTGGTTTTAGGGGGAATTTGGGCAGCTTGCGGGTTTGCCTACTTGCTATTCCTCACAAAAATGTTTAAAAACCAACCGCCGGAAATGCATTTTGAAAATGTTGATGAAGCGGTGTAAGACTTTAAGAATGATAGAAGGATGGCTCCGAGTCGATGAATATTCGGAGCCTCTTATTCGAAATTGGAGGAGAATGCGAATGGAAAAAACATGTAGAATCGCGCTTGCACAGCTTACTGTCATCGATGGAAATAAAGAAGAGAATCTAAAGAAAATGGAGGAGGCCATTAAAATTGCCTCCGAAGCAGCTGCAGATATTCTCATTTTACCTGAGTTAAATTTAACGGGGCTTGTCTCTGAGGAGCAAATGAAAACAATGGCTGAGGTGCGTGAAGGGGAAAGCTTTAGACGAATTCAAACAATGGTAAGGAGCTATTCGGTTTCCTTGGTTTATTCCTTTCCAGAATATGTTTCTGATGAGGAGATGTATATCACTTCTTGCTTTTTGAATAAAGATGGGCAGACACTTGCTTATTATCGAAAGACTCATCTTTTTACAGATGAAAAACGGCTTTTTAGCCGGGGGAATGAGTGGATAAAAGTGAGTTTGGGCCCTTTATCGATTGGTCTTCTTACCTGTTATGATATTGAATTTCCCGAACCGGCAAGGGCGTTGGCCTTACAAGGGGTCAATCTCCTCATCGTGAATTCTGCGAATATGGCACCCTATGAATATATTCACCGGTTATTTATTCAGGCTCGAGCACTCGAAAATCAATGTTTTGTTGTTTACTGCAATCGTATTGGCGCGAATCAAAAATATGAATACCGCGGACAAAGTGCCGTGATTGGCCCGGATGGAAAGCTGATTACGGAAATGGAAGAGAATGTAGAAGCAGTTAAAATCATTGATTTATCGTTAGAGGATATCCAAAAAGCAACTACAGTATTTAATTATTTAGCTGACCGAAGACAAGAACTCTATCAATGAATTTAATTTCATTCAAAAATGAATGATGTTATTCATTTTTGAATGATGATTCCATTAGGTATTTTGACAGGTACGCTTTTATAGGGAATTGAGAACTTGGCATGAAATTTGCATAACATAAAAGTAAGTAAACGCATTTTTTAAACCGAAATTGGAAGGGGAAAATAACATGAAAACGACTATGAATTCGATTGAACTAAAGACATCCATTCCGGGGCCAAAATCTTCCTCTCTATTAGAAAGAAGAGCCAATAATGTCCCTCAAGGAGTTTCCAATACGGTACCATCTTTTGCTGCCAAAGGAAAAGGTGCTCTCTTAGAAGACGTAGATGGGAATGTATTCATCGATTTAGGCGGTGCGATTGGAACATTAAATGCAGGTCACTGCCCGCCAAAGGTAGTGGAAGCCTTAACAGAACAAATTCAAAAGTATATCCATCCAGGCTTTAATGTTATGATGTACGAACCATATATCGAGCTTGCTGAAAAGTTAAATCAAATCACACCCGGAACACATGACAAAAAGACCTTTTTCTTGAACAGCGGTGCAGAAGCGGTCGAAAATGCCGTAAAAATCGCCCGAAAATATACGGGCAGGAAGGCGGTTATCTCCTTTGATCGAGGATTCCATGGCAGAACCTTGTTAGCCATGTCCCTGACCAGTAAAGTGAAACCTTATAAGTTTGGCTTTGGTCCGTTTGCACCTGATACCTATAAGGCACGCTATCCATATTATTACCGGGCACCATTTGGCGTCACGCCTGAAGAGCTGGATCAAAATCTATTAGACCAGCTGGAAGACTTTTTCTTATCAGAAGTCCCTGCTGAAGAAATTGCGGCGATCATTATGGAGCCTGTTCAAGGTGAAGGTGGATTTATCATTCCATCTAAGACCTTTGTTCAAGGTGTGAAGCGGATTTGTGAAAAGCACGGAATTCTTTTTATTGCGGATGAAATCCAAACGGGCTTTGGCCGTACGGGGAAAATGTTTGCCATCGAGCACTTTGATGTAGTTCCGGACATCATGACGATGTCGAAGTCGATTGCAGCGGGACTCCCAATTAGTGCCGTAACAGGCCGTGCGGAAATCATGGATGCAGCAGCACCCGGTGAAATAGGCGGTACGTATGGCGGCAGTCCATTGGGATGTGTAGCGGGGGTAAAGGTCATTGAGATGATTGATGAAGAAAAGCTGGTTGACCGTGCCAATGCAATTGGAGAAAGAATTATGTGGCGTTTTACCGGTTTGAAAAATACACTTAATGTAATTGGCGATGTTCGCGGCTTAGGCGCCATGTGTGCAGTGGAACTTGTAAAAGATCCGCAAACAAAAGAACCTAATAAAGATCTAACGGCAAAAGTGGTCCAAGAATGTAACAAACGGGGTGTCATTGTCCTTAGCGCAGGACTTTATGGGAATGTATTACGCTTCCTTTCACCGCTCGTCATCACAGATGACCAGCTAGATGAAGCGCTTGATGTGATTGAAGAAGTGCTAAAACAACTGGTATAGAATAGGAGTGATTTGGATGAAAAAACAGTTATTTATTAATGGTGAATGGGTAGAAGCGAAAGAGTATCGCCCTTTATACAGTCCTTATAATAATGAACTGCTGGCAGAAATCGCGTATGCCGATGGAACAGAAGTCGATTCTGCCATTACTGCCGCCGAAAATGCCAGACCTCTCATGGCAAAAATGCCGGCTCACGAACGCGCATCTATTTTAGAAAGACTAGTAGAATTAATGACAAAGAATGAAGAAGAGTGTGTCCGTCTCCTTGCGCTTGAGGCAGCAAAGCCTTGGACGACAGCGAAGGCTGAAGTAGCAAGAACGATCATGACCTATAAGTTTGCGGCAGAAGAAGCAAGGCGGATACACGGAGAAACGATTCCGATGGATGCCGCACCGGGAGGAGAGGGCCGGATTTCCTTTACAATCCGTCAGCCTATCGGTGTGGTTGCCGCCATCACACCTTTTAACTTTCCGATGAACCTGGTTGCCCACAAGGTAGGCCCGGCGATTGCTGCAGGAAATACGATTGTCTTAAAGCCTGCATCGCAAACGCCATTGACTTCTCTGTATTTAGCGGAATTACTTCAAGAAGCCGGCTTGCCTAACGGGGCGCTAAATGTGGTAACAGGCAGCGGTAGTGTTGTTGGAGACCGCTTGATTCAGGATGATCGGGTGAAAGCTATCACGTTTACCGGCAGTCCGGCAGTCGGAATTGGATTGCGCAGCAAAGCCGGGTTAAAAAAGGTGACCCTCGAGCTTGGTTCCAACTCAGCGTTAATCGTCGATAAGGGAGTAGATGTCGATTCGATTATTCCGAGGGCCGTAACAGGAGCTTTCTCTTTTGCCGGCCAGGTTTGTATTTCCCTGCAAAGAGCCTATGTTCATGAAGAGTTGTATGATGAATTCGTTGAAAAATTTGTTGCCAAAGCGAGGAGCTTAAAATTAGGGAGTCCGCTTGATCCTGAAACAGAAGTATCGGCCTTGATTAGTCCAAAGGATGTCGATCGTACGCTTCAATGGATTGAAGAAGCAAGACAATCCGGTGCTATTGTTGCTGCAGGAGGCGGGCGCGAAGGAAATATCGTCGAGCCTACGGTTCTATTAAATGTGGATCCGAAAGAGAAGGTTTCCTGCCAAGAGGTCTTTGCTCCGATTGTCTTAATAAATAAAATAACATCTGTAGATGAAGCGATTCATTATGTGAATGATTCGAGATACGGACTTCAAGCCGGGATCTATACCAACAATGTCTTTACAGCACTAAAAGCTGCTGAAGAGTTAGAGGTAGGGGGCGTAATGGTTAATGACATCCCAACCTTCCGTGTTGACCACATGCCATATGGCGGTGTGAAGGAAAGCGGCATAGGTCGGGAAGGATTGAAATATGCGATTGAAGAAATGACGGAGATGAAACTGGTTAGTTTTAAGAAATAAAAAGGGACATTTTATATAGAGGGGAAAGTTTTCGGCAAGACAGTTACAAAAAATTCCTTCCATGAAAAGAATGTTAAGGATGGTTGACCCTCTCTTTATTACAAAAAAAACAAGCTTGAGGAAGAACTTTCACCTCAAGCTTGTTTTTTTAATTACTAAACATTTTCCATAAAAAGGGGTATTTATCTGGTTTTTTCATGGGAAATAGGTACTTGGTGATCAATCTAAAAATTAGACTACACTTGAGCAACTTTAATTATCCAGTTAAATGGATCTTCTTTTTTTCCAAGCTGTATGCCGGTAATTTCATCATATACGCGCTGTGAAAGCTGGCCAATTTTTTGATGGTTGATTTCAATTGAACGATCGTTCCAATTTAATTCGCCAACGGGTGAAATGACGGCAGCTGTTCCTGATCCAAATACTTCTTCAAGGTCACCGCGCTCGTGGGCAGCAAAGACTTCTTCAATCGAAATTTTTTCTTCGCGTACAGGAATATTCCAATGTTTTAGTAATTGAATAACGGAATCACGTGTAACACCGCTTAAAATGCTGCCGTTTAATTTAGGTGTTACTACTTCGCCTTTGATCTTGAAGAAAATATTCATACTGCCTACTTCTTCAACATACTTATTTTCTTTCGCATCCAGCCAAAGAATTTGGGCAAAGCCTTTCGCCTCTGCCACTTCTTGTGCTTTCATGCTGGCGGCATAATTGCCGGCAGTCTTCACATGCCCGACTCCTCCAATAACTGCCCGGACGTACTGCTCTTCAACATATATTTTGACAGGACTTAATTGGTCTCCATAATAGGCTCCTACCGGAGAAAGGATGACGAGCAATTTATATTGGTGGGAAGGCCGTACACCAAGATAGGGTTCCGTAGCGAAAATAAACGGGCGAATGTAAAGCGATGTCCCATCACCTTCAGGAATCCAATCTTTTTCAATAAGAATTAATTCTTTAATCGCTTTTAATAAAAAATTCTCATCAATTTGGGGGATACATAGTCTGTCACATGATTCATTAAATCGCTTCATGTTTTTTTCCGGACGGAAGAGCTGGATCGTTCCATCCGCTGTCTTATAGGCCTTTAATCCTTCGAAGATAGCTTGCCCATAGTGAAAAACCATTGCGGCCGGATCGAGTATCAGCTGCTCGTAAGGAGTGATCCTCGGTTCATACCAGCCTTTTTCTGAATGATAATCCATTACAAACATGTAATCGCTGTAATACTTCCCAAAACCCAATGAATCGGCTTTAGGTTTTACCTTTAATTCTTCACTTTGAATAAATGCAATTTCTTGTTTCATGATACACCTCTTATTGATTCCTTAATATTGAGACTATTGTTATAAAATATCTTCTTTAACTATACCACTTATTACGTTCAACCTTACATGATTTGGATAGTTTTTGCAGGGAATGGCCATTAAATTCATGGCTTTTTGAATTGCCGCTAATGGCCATACGTATCATTAAAATTATTCAACAGCTATCATTCTGTGATCGTAAAAGGCTAATATAGCCAAACTATGTCATAAAGTAAAAAGGATTAAGGCACCCGTGCCTTAATCCTCTTTTCATTAATTGATCCAGGAGTATTCTTTAAGTTTCTTAACACTTTTTTGTAGTGCCTTAAAGAGGTTATCGTACCTATATAGCCATTCTTATTTTTGAAATCAAAGGAAATGAAAAGGATGGCAAGGGTAGGGAAAGATTTATTCGTTCGAAAACGGAGATCCTTCCAAAAGACAAAGTAGCCGCTTTTACTTGCTCTTACAAATGGATAAGCATAATTTGTACTAGCAATAAAGTCTGAAATGGTCGGATCATTCCTACTATCTGAAACAAATGCCGGAAAGTCTATTTTTTTAGAAAGGGTATGTTCAATATAAAGATTATCATTTAAATAAATACCGAATAAAAAATCCTCGTTCGTCTCAATCAATATGTCCCACTTAAACATAGCAGTACGTGGGATTAGTTTTATGCGGACTGCATTCAGAAAGTGATTTTGTAAATGTTTTTTCGTTAATAATGCTGAAAGAATTCGAATTGAAAGGTATAAAAATATGAATAGATAAATAAAAAGAAAGGTTTTCCCTGCTGTAAAGAAGGGGAGTAAACTAAACCCTAGAGAATGGAGAAACAAAATATAAGGATCAATTAAAGTGATAGAATCAAAGGAAACCCATTTTCGGGAAAAAGGCAGCAAGATTTGTGTCCCGTGTACATTGAATAAATCAAAAAACACATGTACCATCACTGCTAAAAGTGTCCATAAAAATAAGTGAAGAAAAGATAAATCTGGGAAGAATGGATAAATCAAGCCAGAAACAATGATACCCCATAACGGAAGTGCAGGAAGTGAGTGAGAAATGGCCCTGTGATTCCGAAAATAACTGCCTTTTCCTTTCAATCGATAGATAATGTCAAAATCAGGTGCGTTTGAACCGATAACCGTACCTAAAATAACAGCCTGTGATAGCGTAATATTTTCTGAGACAGCCGGATCGATTTGAGAGAGAGCGCCTAATCCTAAGCCTATAATAATGTGAGAGAAAGTATCCACTTGATCACTCCTAGTCCCAGGTTTATAGACTCACGCATATTTTTGAATTTTTGGTTCATCGATAACCTTAGAATAATGCCAAAGTAAATTGGCAAAAATGTTATTCCAACTTTGTGTTAAAGCATAATTTCTTCCCTCTAGCCCTAATTGCTTCCGTAAACTATGATTTTCTAATAGCAGAAGAATGGCGATTACAAATTCCTGTACATTGCCCGGTTCACACAAATACCCTGTAACCCCCGTTTGGATAATATTTTTTACACCGCCGGAATTAGCAGTAATAGCAGGCGTCCCGCTTGCAAGTGCTTCGAGAACCACATTGCCAAATGTTTCTGTAGGAGAAGGAAAAACAAATAGGTCTGAAGCGGAATAAAATTCCGCTAATTGTTCTCCTTTTAAAAATCCTGTAAAGATCATGTTCTCCGGAGCTTCGTTTTGAAGTTCATCCCTTTGCGGACCGTCTCCAATAATCAGCCAATGAATTTGCTCATTGATCTCAGATGGCAGTGTTTTTGCTACAGCAAGAAGAGTTTTTAAATCTTTTTCCGGTGCCAATCTACCTACATAGGTAAGGAGGTATTTTTTTGAAAGGCCGTATTGCTCACGAACAGTCTTTTTATCATAAAAAGGGTGAAAATGCTGGCAATCGACCCCTCCGGACCAAATTTCTAAATTCGCAAATCCCTGCTGTTTTAGCTGCTTTAACGTTTCATTGGAAGGGACAAATAATTTTTTACATGGCCGATGGAACCAATTCATGTATTTCCAAAGGATTTTAGAAAGGAATTGAAGGTCATAAAATTGTAAGTAATAATCGAAGTCGGTATGATAGGAGCCGACAAGTGGAATGTTTAATTTTTTGGCCAAATAAATACCGCACAGTCCGATATTAAATGGAGTAGCGACATGGATGATATCGGGAGAGAACTGTTGTAATTCTGATTTGATTCGAAAAAGGTTAGGAAACGCAAGACGACATTCCGGATATAAGAAAAAAGAGAAGCTTTTAAAGCGGCGAATATGGGTAGAAACATATTCGTTTGAATGAGAATCAGGTGCAAAGACTTTATAGACTATGTTTTGGTCATCTAAATAAGTAGTAAAATGTTTAAGCGTTCGAGCAACCCCGTTTATGTCCGGATGGAAGGTATCTGTGAAAATAGCAATTCTCATAAAAATCTCCTCCTAAACGATATACCTATCCCACAAAAGCAATACCCTGCTCCTTCAACTGTCATCCTCATCCAATCCCTCCAAATAATAAAGTCCCCTTTATTGTATTAGGAAATGGGAAATCTTTTCTTGACCTTTTGTTAAAATAATGTAAAAATTCTGTATATTTAGGATTCAATTTAGGTGACAGGCACCGTTCATGGACAGATTGGGGTATGTGTCCGTTGTATATGGACACAAGGAAACGAAATTGGTTTTATGAGTAAATCACCACTAAATCATTAAGAATTTTTTGAGTTTTTGTTAAATTGTTGTATTACAAGCATGATTACCTTTTTTATATGTTATATATGAAATGTGCTTGGTTGTTTATGTTCGTTTTCATAAACATGAAAAGCTCAGATAAACCGATCATTAAGGATAAATAGAAAGGTGCTGTTATCTTTGTTAAATTCCACCATTCTGCTAAATGATTTAAGTTTTAATCCTTTCATTCCTACCATTAATCATCATTACATTCGAACCAAGAAAGTAAAAAACGTTATTTTACTGATCGGCGATGGGATGGGTTTTTCTTATACCACCGGCCTTCGTTATTTAAATCATGATTCCCAAAAGGGACTAATGAGCCCCACAATATTTGATCAATACTTTGTTGGCGCACAATCTACCTACTCATTAGATACAAAAAGTAATATTACGGATTCTGCTGCAGCGGGTACAGCTTTATCGACCGGCTATAAAACATTTAATGGAGCCATTGGTCTTACTATTAATAAACAAGCGGTACCAACTGTTTTGGAATATGCTAAATTTCGTGGTAAATCAACTGGACTTGTAGGAACAAGTCAGATTAACCATGCAACATTAGCGGCGTTTGCCGCCCATAGTGAATCTAGAAATGAATATAATAAAATTGCCGATGATTATTTCGATGAACGAATAGATGGAAACCATAAAATCGACGTGATGCTCGGGGGAGGTACCTCTTATTTCTTCCGGGATGACCGTAATTTAACAGAAGAGTTTGTGAAAAATCGTTTTGGTTATGTCTCCAACCTACAAGAACTCATGACGAATAAAAACGAGCAATTGCTAGGCTTATTCGCACCTATTGAACTACCGAAACAGATCGATCGTGATCAGACTGTTCCGTCTCTATCACAAATGACGAGGGCTGCACTGCAACGATTGCAACAAAACCCAAATGGCTTTTTTCTATTAGTAGAAGGAAGCCAAATTGATTGGGCGGGGCATGACAATGATATCGTAGGGGCAATGAGTGAGGTTAAAGACTTTGAAGCCGCTTTTAAAGAGACGATCCATTTCGCTCTAGATAGAGAGGATACGATAGTGATCGCCACAGCCGATCACTCAACCGGCGGGATGAGTATTGATCGTAATGATAACTATAAATGGAATCCAAGTGTGATTAAATCCATATTATCAACACCGCTTGTCATTGCAACTCAATTGCATAAAACAAAAGATATGACAGCTTTGAAGCAGCACATGCACTTTACTCTTCATGAAGAGGATTTGAAAACCTTACAATCTACGCTTGAAATGGAAATAGAGGATACACGTCAAGCGCTCATTAACATAATTAATCACTATTCCAGTACAGGCTGGACAACAAAAGGGCATACCGGTGAGGATGTTCCAATCTATGCATATGGTTTAAATAGACATTTATTTAGTGGAAGAATGGAAAATAGTGATATTGCCAGGATTCTTTTTGACATTATTGATTAAAAACAACTATTTGCTTATGATATTTATGTTCAATTGTTGTGTATTTCGGGAATTTTGATGTGGGTCATATTTAAGGAGACACGGAAGTGTGCTAACTTATTAATAAATGGTTGGCCTCTTTTTTTGTGGTTAAAACGGGAACTGGTGAAATCCAAAAAGAGAATCTCCATGTTTTTTTTATAAGAAATTATACCTCTGAAAAATTTGTTGAATACTAGGAGGGCATTATGAAATTGAAAGCTGCTATTCGAAAACCTTTCCTTATGAGAATATGGGAGAATTATCCGAAAACGTGGAAATTTTTAATTGATTTAGGGATTTTACTTAAATATAAGACATTAAATGTTAAAAAACTACCAGACAAAGTCATATTACCTTGTTCTAATATCCTTTTTGTAAATTCAGAGGAAAACCGTGGCAGGGCATTGCTTATTAGCAATGGAATTACGCAAAAGAGGCTGACATACTTTTGGTTAAAGGCTGTAAAAGAATTTAAACCAGATCTAGTTGTTGATGTTGGTGTGAACTATGGAGAGTGCATCTTTTCTACCATATATCCTTTAAATACAAAAATTTATGGTATTGAAGCGAACAGTCACTTACTAAAATATATTAACCGCTCGAAAGATGTTCATCCAAATAAATTACAAATTAAGATTATTAATGCAATTGCATCCGATATGGACGATGAAGAAAAAATTTTTTTCATAGATAAGCATTGGTCTGGAACATCCTCTGCAGCCTATATACCATCTCATAATTTCATTGAAAAGGTCCCTATTAAATCTATAGCTATCGATACTTTATTGAGTGGAGATTGGTCATATGAAGCTGTACTGTTTAAAGTTGATGTAGAGGGATTTGAGGCATTTGTTTTAAAAGGAATGACTAACCTGTTTAAGAATAGTGTGTCCCTACTAGGATTCATTGAATTTAATAGTGAATATATTGAAAAACTTGGTATTTGTGTGGAAGATTTTTTGATATTTTTAAAAACCCATTTTACGATCTATGTTTATAAAAAGGATGATACTCTGGTAAAGGCAGTGAATTTAAATTATATAGATTTGCAAAATTTGTTTGGCACGAATTATATTCATACTGATTTTATATTAGTAAAGGATGAATCAATAATTGAAAAACTCGAACTTACAATTCAATCATTATAAATGGATCGTTTGCTTGAAACCTGGTAAATTAACGTATTAATGTATTGATGTAACGGGGAGTAGGCAACCTCCTGTTTTTTTCCTTGTACCACTCATTTATATAAATCGCTGATAGAGTATTGGGATAATATATTGGTAATCAGAATAAGAAAACTAGGCAAAGAGGCACCCTATGAAGTTTAGGGGGTGTCTCTTTGCCTGGTTTTGCTAATCTAATTTTTTTATTAAAAAAGATTGAATCGTTAGGGAAGTGTTAAACTACGACGATTTCTTAAAATCCTTTCAGGGTATCGGTCATCTTAACTTAATCAAACTTTACGGGATATTTGATGAAAGAGATGGCCGGCAGTATTTTTTTGAGAGCGAGACGATTGAGGGATCTCGAAAGGGCGTCACCTATTTCGCCTACTATTATGGTTTTGTTCAGCTAACAAAGGAACAGAATCACTTTAAGATTCAGGACATTAGCTTAGTTGGAGAGGATTTTTTATGTGCTGCCTACCATGGCTGGGACCACGATGCAGAAGCAGTGGTGGAAGTGAAGTATGGCAATTGGTGCAAGCTTATCAAAAAGATCTACCCAACCCGGCAACATGGCTACGTAAAGCATATCTTTATAAATGGAACCGATGGGAACGACTATTTATTTGTTTTTATCGAATTAACCAATGGGACGGATGTCGAAATTACCCAATATAAAAAATATCCGAACGGACAGTGGATTCACGTCCATATGAAGCCGGAAAAATGTGTGGAGTGAAAGGTACTTGTCACCTATTTGCCTCTGAAATCTGCTTTTCTTTTTCAACCTCCAGTGCTGATACAATATATGCAAACCCATTCATAATAAAATAAATAACATTGGATTGTACCCGCTCGTTTTCTCCTAAATAAGTGTTTGCCACGATGATGACAGAATATAAAACAACAAAAAATAAAGCGATTTTATTAAAAATAATCATTCTTTAACAACCCCTTTTTTAGGACTCCTATTTTTATCATATTTAGATTTAGCTGGTCTTATACCAGCCATAAAGTGACTGGTGTCATGGCGAATTGACATTATATGAATTTTTCTTAAGGATTAGCTGGTACAGCACCCTTTTTATACGATAAATAATTCAACCGGCATTGAAAGGAGCTAACCTTCAGTCCTTTCTCATCGCTGACATATAAGAAGGCAAGCCAGTTTATACAGGCTTGCCTTTATCTATATGATGAAATTTTAAATACGCAGCAGATTATCCGCGTCTTCCGCCTCTACCGCCTTGTTTTGCTCCGGTGTTACGTTTGAGGGTAGACAAATTCTCCTCACTAATCTTTAAAAACTTAGCCATTTTATCTTCAAAGTTTTCCTTTGGTTTAACATGACCTTTTGAACGGAAGTCTTTGGAACGGCTATCACCTTTTCCTTGGCGTGGTGGGCGTTGTGAATAGGAAGAGGTTTGTCCTTCGGGTCTATCAATAGCTTTTTTGATGGACAAAGCAATTTTTCCGTCTTTCTCACTAATCACCTTTACTTCAATCTGGTCGCCTATTTTCAGATGGTCATTCACGTCTTTTACATAGCTATCCGCAACTTCACTGATATGCACAAGACCTGTTGAGCCTTCCGGCAATTCTACGAAAGCTCCAAAATTTGTGATACCTGTTACTTTACCTTGTACCTTGCTGCCTACTTCGAATGACATAAAAATATTGTTCCTCCTCAATAATTTTAAAAACGCTTTATTATAACAAATTATTGAAGAAAATAATATCATCTGGAGCTATTTACCTCCTCTGACCTGAACCTTTTTAAGAAGGAAGCTGGCTTTAGGGACCGTTAAAAGCAATAAACTCTATAATTTCAATCACCATTTTTATTTATATAAAATTCATCCTTTTGATTTTCAAATATATTAATGGATGAGAATTTCAATTAGTAGTTTCTATAACGTAATATATAACCATAAACCCTTTCATATCATTCTTTACCTGTCTTTCTTCTTATTCTTCACATAAATTAGCGAAAGATTTAATTGGAATTTTATAAATTTTTAGAAAATTAAATTGATTTCTCCTCCAAAAATTGTTATTATAATGTACATTAAAAAATATTCAACAATAACATCATTTGGACAATAAAACTATTTGAATCATATGTTTTTGTTAGAATCAAATATTAATAGGAGGTTTTTTTTTGATGGGAAAATTTAAAATATTCTTAATTATACTCCCTTTTATTTCTCAGTTAGCCGTATTGCCTTTCGTTAATCGAATAGACCCTATTATTTTAGGGTTACCCTTTCTTCAATTTTGGTTCTTTTTATGGATCGTTTTAACTCCCTTATGTACTTTTGGGATTTATCGAATTCAAAAATCGGAAGGGAGTATTGACTAATGCATGGAAATTTAACAGCTTTGTTAATCACAGTTTTCGTTGTCTTGACAGTTGTTTTGATTGGATTTTTGGCAGGGAGGAATAAATCTGCAAGAAGCTCAGTTGAGGAATGGTCTGTCGGTGGAAGACGCTTTGGCGGATTGCTGGTTTGGTTTTTAGTAGGAGCAGATTTATATACAGCTTATACATTTTTAGGACTAACAAGTACAGCCTATTCAGGTGGAAGTCTTGCGTTCTTTGCCATTCCTTATTGTATTTTAGCCTATTTTGTTTCTTACTTTTACCTACCTAAACTATGGAAAGTGGCCAACAAATATAAGTTAACAACACTGGCGGATTATGCAAGAGAGCGTTTTGATAGTAAACTTCTTTCATCTCTTATTGCGGTTGTCGGCGTATTGATGCTAATTCCGTATATTGACTTACAGTTAGCAGGGATTCAAAATACACTTCAAGTAGCTGGAGCAGGCTTTATTAATGTGAAGGTAGTCGTCATTACTTCCTTCCTCCTTGTTGCACTTTTCACATTCTTTAGCGGAATCAAAGGGCCTACCTATACAGCAATCATTAAAGATGTTCTTGTATGGGTGATTATGTTATTCCTTGTGATTACACTGCCGATTATCCATTTTGGCGGCTGGAGCCCGATGATTCATACACTTGCCAAGGAATCACCGCAATTGCTGACGATTCCTACAGCCGGCCCTAAAGGTATTCCGTGGTTTATAACAGCATCTCTTGTTTCTGCCTTGGCATTATTTATGTGGGCACATGGAGCAACAGGAGTATTCACAGCCAAAAGTGCTGATGCCGTTCGAAAAAATGCCATGTTCTTGCCTTTATATAATGTGGTTCTAATCCTGGTTATTTTCCTTGGCTTTGTAGCTTATCATGTATTGCCGAAAGGAAGCGATCCGCGTTTTGCATTATTAAACCTCATTCAAGTTTCTTACGGCGGTGTCGCACAAGGATTAGCCTATTCAACTATTGCCTTAGCATCTTTAATTCCATGCTCAATTATGGCAATCGGTGCTTCCAACTTATTTGCAAACAACATTTATCGTGATTTAATCAATCCAAAGGTAAGTGGTGCTAAATTAACACTAGTAACCCGTTCAATGGTGTTTGTCGTAATTGGACTTGCTTTATTATTTGGACTGTTATTCCCTTCAGCACTAGTATCTTTGCAGCTTTTAGGTGTTTCAGGAATGGTGCAAATTTTCCCTGCTATTGTTGTGAGTCTTTTCTGGAAAAGCCAAACGAAAGAGGCAACCATTATCGGATTGCTTGTTGGATTGGTAACAACCTTTACGGTATATGGAACAGGCAATTCATTTGGTATTTATGAAGGATTCTGGGGATTAGCAGCAAACTTATTATTCAGTATTATTTTGAATCCTTTCTTTACAACAAAAGCAAAGCATCAAACAAATTGTGTTAAAGAGTTTCTCTTTCATTCATTAAACAGCAGCGAATCCAAAATTAATAAGGGAGCATAACGAAAGGTTTGTTCTTAAATTCTATGGAAACAAAAAATGCCTCTTTTAGATTCTCCCTCTAAATAGACCGTTGTTAAGAGCAACCTGAATTTTTCAGGTTGCTTTTTACCTATTATCCTAACAGGTTGTTCCTCCACAAATATTAATACCACCTACTTAAACTACTAGGTGATATCGTCATACAAAAATTTCCAATACGAATAACTATAAGGTCCTTTTCCTAAGTAAGGATTTGACTGAAAAAATAATTATACGTTAGTTTAGATAGTTTCTGCTCCGGGTATTTGAGGTTTTGTAGTATAAAAAGATTGCCTTCCGAGCCCTTATGAAGGACACTTTTTCCCTTCACTCAGCAGGTTTTGTCCTTGAAACCCAAGTTGAAGGACAATTTTCCAGTTCATTAGGCGGGTATTGTCCTTGAAAACCGAGTTGAAGGACAATATACAGGTTTACTTTTGTCCTCAGAGCCCTTATCAAGAACATTTCTCTTTTAAATATATAATTTAAATGATTATGTAAAAAAATGAATCAAAGGAGAAGAGGCGGTCGAAAAATGTATTCCATTGGGAGAGCGGCAGAATTAAAGGGTTTAACTGTTACGGGCGGTTATGCGACCTATGCCTATATTCCGGAAAGCGAACTTATTAAAATACCAAGTACGATTCATCCCCAACAGGCTGTCGCACTTTTTTTAAACTTTGTAACTGCTTACTAGTCCAACAATCGCTAGGGTTTTTCTTTTGAAAAAGCGGCTGAGGCTCATCGTTTAATGCAAATTCAGTCTAAAAGGGGAAAAGTTTTGTTAACACAGGGTGATAAATAATAGGTTTGTCCTCTTAAACTGATAAGTTGTACAATAGTTGGTATATTACTATTTCTTCTAGGAGCAAAAAATGGATACTAAAAAGCAATCGTTAATGAATTATTATTATGAGAAGTTTATCAACAATACGTTTGATGAGAAAGATGTTAGTGCTTTTTTACTTTTGATCCGATACCCAAGTAAAGAGATTCGTTGTATCAATGAGCTAGCGGATTTTGTTGCTCATCGAGATCAGCATAACGGCTATATAAAAGATTATCTTTTTGAAACGAGAAAAAAGTTTGAAAGCATTGGGAAAACAAAATCGGCTATTAGGATTGAAGATGTATTTTCCTTCAAGGAATTGAAAAATGGAATCAATAAAGCACTGGCGGATTATCAGTTAGCAGGCTTAGCAAATGAGAAGATTAATGATTTTGTCACCTGCTTAATTTCAATTCTGCAGCAGGTCAAAATCACAGATGAAAATGAAAGAGAGATTGGTAAACTATTTTTTGCCCTCTCCAATAAACAAATCATCTTGATGGCGGAAATAGAGGTTTCGCAAAATTTATTTAAAAAAACCAACGCTGTCTTTCCGGTCCTGACTGCCAATAATAGCTATATGGATATCAAAAAGCAAGATCGATATGATACTCCATATCTGTTTGCAGACAAGGTGATCGAAGTAAGCAATCAGGAAGGGAAGCTAGAGATTATTATTCCGGATTAAGTGATTAATTTTCTTCTCAAATGAAAGAAGCGTCAGGATAACCCTGCCGCTTCTGTAATCTAGTCCTAAAAAAGCTATTTTTAAAATGGTAGTTCATTATCAGTAATAACTCCGTCTAGCTTCTTACTACCACTACCTCTTAACGGACAGCGAATCGGCTGTCCTTTTGACATTTTGATTGAATTATTCTTTCTTGCTAAGAATAGGGTGACTACTAGCGGCTTTTTTACTACCCCTCCGTTTTGCTCAATAGCGTCCTTGAGGGTAAAAACTTTAGGCTCTTTTTTAAAAGATTATTGCTTTCTTTGATTCGCTGATAAAACTCTGGAATTCGCTGATAAAAGCTAATAATTCGCTGATAAATCGTATAAATCCGCTGATAAAGTGTAGATTTACACTAAAATTTGACTTTTTAAGTGTTTGAACGTAGAGTTTACCGATATTGAAGAGGAAATTCTGAACAATGAGAATGCAGAAATCAAGCACGTCATTTATTGTTTTCTATTAAACGTCGCTTTTATTCATCAATTTTTTTAATTTCTCTTCGGTTGAGGAATTCTCTAATGGCGTATAGATGCTGCACCTTAAATCTGTTTCTCCTTGAACCTGAAGGGAAGTTAGATTAAATAGCATTTTTCCTGCCTTCGCATGTCTGAATTCAATTTGTACATCCGGAGCAGTACTTACTTGACTATCAAGCCATAATGCTCGAAATTCCGGGTATTTGTCACTCATTTCTTCAATAAACTGTTTATACCAATCATCTCCTACATATTGTCCGTAATAGACGCGGAAAATGGCCAGAAAGCCTTTTACAAAATGCTCCCAATTGACAGCGAGTGCACGTAATTCTTTCCTTGCAAATACTAAGCGAATTAAGTTCCGCTCTTCAATCGGAATCTGATCAAAATCCAGAAAAACATGGGTAGCGGCCTGATTCCAACTGACTATTTGGCAGTATCGATCCGTTACAACGGTCGGGCAATGCTTCAATTCCTTTAGAATTTTTTCTAAAGAACTGCTAATTTTTGGCAGTCTCTCATTTTTAGAAGAAATATTCCCATGTGCATCCAAAGCTAAATCGTATAAATATTTTCGTTCGTCATTGTTCAATTGCAAAGTATTGGCAATGCAATCCAACACAACGGTCGAAACTTTAATATCCCTTCCTTGCTCTAGCCATGTATACCAGGTGGTACTGACTCCCGCTAACTGAGCAACTTCCTCTCTTCTGAGACCGGGAGTCCTTCTTCGAATCCCTGCGGGTAAGCCTACCGATTCAGGCTTAATTTTTGAACGCTTGGATTTTAAAAAATCAGAGAGTGCATCCAGTCTGGTTTTGTTATTCATGAACAATCCCTCCATCATGGTGGTATTGATACTAGTATAAACTACAACTTGTAATAGGATAACTTCTAAGTAAAAATATGGGTAACACAGTGAAGGGGGAAGAGAGCATGGAAAGAGTAGTCATTACAGGTATGGGGGTTATTTCACCACTTGGCAATGAGGTGGAGTCATTCTGGGCTAATTTAGTGGAGGGTAGGTCGGGAGTATCGATCATTGATCGATTTGATACAAGTCATCATAAGACAAAAATTGCCGGCCTCGTAAAGGCGTTTGACGCTGATTCCATTTTGGGACGTAAGGAAGCAAAGCGCTTAGATCCATTTTGTCATTTTGCTATGGCTGCAGCAGAACAAGCGTGGAGTCAGTCCGAGCTGGACCAAGATACGATTGACCCTGAACGCCTTGGGGTATATGTTGGTTCAGGAATAGGAGGAATTGAGACTCTCATCAATAATATTGATACGTTGCGTGCAAAAGGGCCGAGAAAAGTCAGTCCGTTGTTAGTTCCGGCGATCATCTCCAATATGGCTTCTGCCCAAATTAGTATAAAATATGGGGCAATGGGACCCAGCATGTCACCAGTAACAGCTTGTTCCATTGGTAATACAGCGATTGGAGAGGCGTTTAGATTGATTCAATATGGTGGAGCGGATGTTATGTTTGCAGGAGGAGCGGAATCGGCGATAACGGATTTATCCCTAGCCAGTTTTGAGAATGCGACTGCATTATCCTCAAGAAATAATGACCCTGCCAAAGCGAGCAGACCATTTGATGCCGAGCGGGATGGATTTGTCATGGCAGAAGGAGCCGGTATCCTTATTCTCGAATCTTTGTCGCATGCATTACGTAGAAATGCACCAATCTTTGCCGAAGTTATTGGCTATGGCGCTAGTTCAGATGCATATCATATAGTTTCATCACATCCGGAGGGTAAAGGGGCCTATCTTGCGATGAAATCAGCTTTACGCGATGCGGCCATTTCTTCGGATGAAATTAGCGTGATCAGTGCTCATGCAACAAGTACGGAAGTAGGCGACCGTTCTGAGATTCAGGCCATTAAAAGACTGCTTGGCCCAGAAGCAAATCAAATTCCAATCACAGCGAACAAGTCCATGACCGGTCATATGTTAGGGGCAGCGGGGGGAGCGGAAGCCATCGCATTAATAAAAAGCATCCAAGAGGGAATCATTCCTCCAACTATTAATCAAGAACAACCGGACCCTCTTTGTGACTTGGATATTGTTTCGAATGTTGCCCGTCCAGCACCTCTAAAAATCGGTTTGTCCAATTCATTTGGTTTTGGTGGCCACAATGCGGTAATTGTTTTAAAAAAATATGAATAAAACAGATTATTTATATTAAATTCACGAAGCGGCACTTGTATCTTTTCCTCAATGCATCTCTATTTTCCAGACTACGATCACTCAGAAACGTTTAAGTGACCGTAGTCTCATCTTGTTCGCATTTTAAGGATGCAAGAACGATCAATAATATCTGGAAAAGCATCGGAGGTAGAGAGGTGCCCTCCTTATGTTAGATGAATTTCATGAGATTCCAAACTGTGAAGTAACACATGAAATGCTGCTAAGCTTTTGGGAGTCGGCAAATGCGGAACTCGTTGAAAGGGAAATGGAATTAGTTGATGAATGGAAATGGTAAGAGGAGAAGTATATTGTTACCCAAAATTATTTGTTAGGGAGTTGACCAATTTGATTCATTATAAAGGATTTCATCACGTTAGTCTTTCTATTACAGACCTAGAGGCGGCTAAACATTTTTACAGTCAGATTTTATGCTTAAAGGAAATACCGCGGCCTAATTTTGATTTTCCGGGTGCTTGGTATGAATTAGGGAGCCACCAGCTTCACTTAATTGTCGAGCCATCCTCACAGACGATACGCCATGATAAAAGCTTGAGCAGCAGGGAAGGTCATTTTGCTCTCAGAGTTGAGAATTACCATGAGACGCTAAATTGGTTGAAAAAGAATGGTGTTGAAATTCTAGAAAAGCCTAATAGTAAAAGTGGGTTTGCCCAACTATTCTTTGCGGATCCTGATGGTAATTTAGTCGAGCTAAATGTTGACCGGCAAAGCTTATAATATGGCTGTCATTTCCATGCGGAAGAGGTGTTAGGAAGAAAACGAGATATAATTATCCGTTTATTTATTTTTTCGTTGAGCCGAATTCTTTAAACGAACGGTTCATTTACTTACAAGGAATATAAAATTCGACATTTTTCTGAAATATTTGTTAAAAACGCCTGGACCTTTGAAGGCTGTCAACCTCAATTTTTAATATAATTACTGGTTGTGTTTCCAAATTGTATTATTTTTGATTGGCTAATGGTATTTTTAAATAAAATGGCTGAAACTCCTTACAGACTAGCATTCTATAAAGCTATAAAACATATACACCCCAAGTCCTGCGTATTTTCTGTAAAATCCTCCCTGAAATATGACAAAAATCATATGTTACGATGAATTTGCAATAGAGGCAAAAGATTCAAAACAGGAGGATGTTAACATGTTAATGAGCAAAACTATTCTTACCTTAGCAGCGTCGGGAGCATTATTTGGGGCGAATCCTGCACAAAACAATGCACATGCTGTCAATCTTAACCCAACTGTTTTAGAAAATGTTTATCAAGTAACTCAAGGCTCCAATATAAATGAGATTAATAGCATGATAGAAAATTACCTTAGTAAAATTGGAATAGACAAAAACGTTACCTCAATACCCGTATCACAAAACACGGTAAAGCAGCCGGTACGGACAGCAACAACTCAAACAGTACAAAAGAAACTGCAAGCTCAAGCTGTGGCGCCAAAACCAGTGCAGCAGCCTGTTAAAGTGAGTCAACCGCAAACAACCCAAGCTGCAGGCACCTTAAGTGCTTACGAGCAAAAGGTAGTCGATTTAACCAATCAAGAGCGGGCCAAAAATGGATTACCTGCACTTAAAGTAGATTTAACGCTTAGCAAAATGGCGCATGAAAAATCCCGGGACATGTCGGCTAATAATTACTTTAGCCATACAAGTCCAACATACGGCTCCCCATTTGATATGATGAAAAAATATGGGATTACCTATAGCTATGCGGGCGAGAATATTGCCATGGGACAAAGAACCCCTGAAGAAGTAGTCAATGCTTGGATGAATAGTGAAGGTCACCGGAGAAACATTCTTGATCCAAACTTTACGTATTTTGGCGTTGGTTACGTCTCACAAGGTAATTACTGGACACAGGATTTTATCGGAAAATAATTCGAACAAAAAGACAGCCTTTGTGGAGGCTGTCTTTTACCTACTATTAGTACTTAGGTTGTTCTTTTAAGAATCTGGTCTATTTTTCCTTTGTTTTGAAGGATAAAATCAACTATCGTTTGAATTGTCCCGTCAAAATCCTCTTTAAATTCATGTTCCCATAATCTTAAAATATTCCAGCCTTTTTCTATATAATAATTATTCACTTCCAAATCTCTTTCAATATTTCTTCCAAGTTTCTTTTCCCAAAAATCTATGTTTGATTTTGGCATAGTGCCGTGAATGGGGCAGCAGTGCCAGAAACAGGAATCAATAAAAATGACAATTTTATACCTTTTTAATGAAATATCAGGCTTTCCAAATAGATTCTTTACATTTTTGCGGAATCGGAACCCCCTTTTCCAAAGTTCCTTCGTGATTTTATTCTCTAGCGAGGATTGAGCTTTTACTGCTTTCATATTTCTGCTTCGCTGTTCTTTTGTTAAACGATCAGCCATTTGAACCATCCAAAACATTTTCAGTCATACTTATTAGTCCGCAGAGAAATAGTCCACAGAAGATCTAATAATTGGAACGTAGGAGTCTTAACTTCATTAAAGACGGTCATCTTCCCATGCTCTGCTATAATCTTTAATATTGTCTTTTCCTTTTAAAGTTTGTTCCGCCTGGCTTTGTGTATTATTGTTTTTTAATTGTTCATTCGTCATAATTTTTTCATCTTTTTTCACTTAAGTTGCCTCCTATTATTTATTCCTCTTCATTTTTACCAAAATGGGATCAAGTATGTATGGAGCGCATGTGCTAGTAAAAGTAGTGACATAAATGCTATGCAAAAGCCCATCGAGGAATGGTATCTTAATTCGAATCCGCAGTTGAAAACCTATCTGAAATTCAGTATAATAGTTTGCTTGAACGCATCTTCAGTTTATATCTTATTAGAGGCACAAGCTAGATCATAGTAATGAAGCAAGAGGGAGATAACGAAATGACAACAACGACGGAAACAAGCCACAATCGTACGTTATTGCTGATTGGGCTCATCATAGCGATGTTCTTTTCCGCACTGGACGGAACGATTGTAGGAACGGCAATGCCCAAAATCGTAGGAGATCTTGGCGGATTAAGTAAAATGACATGGTTGACTACCGCATACATGCTGACATCTACGACAGTTGTTCCGATTGCCGGAAAACTGGCTGACTTATTAGGGCGCAGAGCCGTATATGTGACAGGACTTATTATTTTTATGGGCGCTTCTGCACTTTGCGGATTAGCAACTAATATGACGGAGTTAATTATATTTCGCGGCGTCCAAGGGATTGGCGGCGGTGTTATGATGCCGATGGCGATGATTGTAATCGGGGATTTATTTACAGGAAAAGAGCGTGCAAAATTTCAAGGAGTATTCGGCGGGATTTATGGTCTTGCTTCTGTGATTGGTCCGCAAATTGGAGGATGGATTGTTGATTCATTGAACTGGAAATGGGTATTCTATATCAATCTTCCTGTAGGAATCATAGCTACCATCTTGATTGCGATGGGATTAAAAGGTCGAAAACAAATTGGATCGATCAATTTTGATATTGCAGGTATGGTTACGATGATTGTGGGGGTAGTAAGCTTGCTTCTTGCTCTTACCTTCGGCGGTAAAGACTATGATTGGAATTCATGGCAAATTCTTGGTCTTTTTGCACTGGCGGCGATCGGTTTAGTTAGTTTCGTGATTGTGGAAACAAAAGCGAAAGAACCGATACTTCCTATGTATTTATTCAAAAATAGAACCTTTACTTTCTTGAATTTGATTGGTTTCTTTATGAGCATAGGGATGTTCGGTGCGATTGTGTTTGTTCCGTTCTTTATGCAAGGAATTGTCGGAGTAAGTGCAACAGCATCAGGAACAATAATGACACCATTGATGATTTCCATGATTATTGCTAGTATCATTGGCGGTCAATTAGTTTATAAGGTCGGAATTAAGCCGCAAATCATTGCAGGTATGTTAATCATGGCAAGTGGTTTCTTCATGTTAACAACGTTGAATATGGATACAAGTAAGCTGGCAGCTACATCCTATATGGCGATTATCGGCTTAGGTATGGGGCTGGTTATGCCGATTCTTACCTTAGCTTTGCAAGAAAGTTTTTCAAAAGAAGAACTTGGTGTGATAACATCTTCGAGTCAATTTTTCCGTTCCATCGGAGGAACATTCGGAATTACCATCTTAGGGGCAGTTATGAACAGCAAGTCAGGAACACTTCTAACGGATCAACTTGTTCCATTTTTGAATACACTGCCGGCACAAGCAGGGCCTATTGTTTCCAAGCTTAAGGACATGATTGCAACAAATCCGGAGGGGTTATTACAAATGTTGTTTAGTCCGGAAGCCTTAAAACAAATGCCCGCTGCATTGTCAGACAAAATGGTTTCAATATTAAAAACTGCCTTAATGGATTCCTTACACAGTGTATTTTTTGTCGGCCTTTCTTTAATTGTTGTCGGAGCACTATTTACCCTGTTCTTAAAACAAATTAAATTAGCTAACAAAAAAGCTGTTGTTAAAGAGAAGTTGGAACCAACTTCAGATTAATCAGTTCGCCATTAGTTCCAAAAATAAATGTTGATTTTTAGCTTTTTCTAAGAGAACTCTGAGATTTTTTATTCAGGGTTCTTTTTTTAAAATAGCGTAAATTCCCAACTTTAAATATGGGTATTTACGCTGTATTTCTTGAACAATAACAACTTCTTAAAGAGCAAAATTTTGGGGATAAATTTTATCAATCTTAAATATAATGTAGTTCTTGAACGTGATATTCCTATTAAAAGAAGGTGGACATTCATGAAGATTGAGTCTTTTTTAAGTGCAGCCCCTCATAAAAGTGTAAGCGAAGATTCGATTGTATTAAATGAAAAGCTTAATATTTATGGGGTATTTGATGGGGCCACACCGATCACACCATTCAAAGATGAAAACGGGATGAATGGCGCTTATATAGCCTCTGCACTTTTTAAAGATTATTTTTCCGGACTCTATCAAAATGACCGTTCATTAATAGAAGGAATCGCAGCTGCTAATAGAATACTGCGAGACAAGATGAAAAAATATAAGGTTAATCAGGAGAAATATGAACATCTTTGGTCAACCTGTGCTGCCATCATAAGGTTCGAAAATAAAGGAATAATCTCTTTTGCCCAGCTTGGTGATTGTATGATCATTGCTGAGGATCAAAACGGAAGGATTAAAGCCTTAACGAAGGATACCGTAAAAGATATAAATAATCGGGCGAAGGCATGGCGTGAGGAACAAAGAAAGCAAGGAGTTAACATGCCGGCTGAGGAGTTTTATCAAGATAGCACGGAGCAGCGTATCTTTAATCGTTCATTAGCGAATAAGCCATATGGCTACACGGTAGCGAATGGTAAAGGAGAAGTGTTACCTTATATACAGCATGGCCACGTAACCATCAGTGAAATGAAAACATTGCTAATCATAACAGATGGGCTTTTTCACCCTCATTATTCCATCGAAGAAACCTTTAAAAAGATAGATAAATCGGGGCTTTATTTATATTCTCTTGAACTGGAACAATATGAAAAACTGAATAATCTTCGTCAAGATGATAAGACCGGGATCATAATTCGATTTAAGTAATGAGGAATATATTTTTAGGAGTGTGAATGATGAAGGCAGAACCTGAATTTATAAAGGACATTCATTTATCATTTAATGATCCTCTTATTCTTTTAAAAGATGTCGAATACCTTATCGTGCATCATACAGAAGAAATTGGCTGGGATATTATTAAAACACATATGTTTCATCAGGATCATTGCGGATGGAGTGGAATTGGATATAACTTTTTTATTGAAGAAAATGGGAAAGTGTTGAAAGGAAGAGGATACCATGTTGGTGCACATGCGTTTTCCTATAATGATAAATCATTAGGTATTTGTTTAGCGGGGAATTTTGATCTTCATACACCTACAAAGGAACAACTAAAATCTTTGACTAAACTGTGCATTTTCCTTTTAATCCGATATCATTTACCGACCACTCAGATTCTGGGACACCGAGAATTAAAGGGTGTAACTAAAAGTTGTCCGGGTAAGAACTTTAATATGGACCAATTCAGAGAAACTGTTAAGATACAGACGGGAAATAAAGGATAAGAGTAACGTAAACCCCCTTTCTTCAGAAATGGGGTTATCAGCCACTATTTTTCGCTTATTAGTAAGATTACGGGCCTAATGTAACACTCTTCCAAAACCGGCCAGATGAGATTTCCAGTAGGTCGAATGAATGGTATGGATTCCTATACCGGAATCATCAGAATCTAGCATTTTCCCTTTTCCTAAGTAAATGCCTATATGTGTAATAAAATGATCTGACGCATAAGTACCGGTATAAAAGACAAGGTCACCCGGCTTTGCTTCTGCTGGCAGGATTTTCAAAGAAGCATCGTATTGTTCCTGAGCTGTTCGTGGAAGCTTTATACCAGCCTTAGCGAATGTCCATTGTGTAAAGCCGGAACAATCAAATCCTGTAGTAGGATTTGCACCTCCCCACACATAAGGCCACCCTATATATTTTTGTGCTTCGGTAATCATTGCAGTAAACGTTTGTTCTCCCAGTGGAGAAACATTTCCGCCACCTACGGTTGTACCGGATGTCTTTAGATTATTTGCATGTTCGCCTTTCCCCGTTTTGGCAGGTGAATGAATGTTCCCCATTGCCTGATGTTGAGAAGTATAACTTCCAAGCAACAAACCTGCCATTACACTTAAAGCAAATACGATGACGATCGTAATCCTTTGCCGGTTCTTCATCATATAAACGGCTAACTTAGCTGTGACAGTTGCTGCCACTTATTTTCACCCCATTTTTTTTTTTGAATTTTTAGGTCAAGGCTTAACACGAATCATTCTTACCTAATACATTCTAATTCCTGCAAAGCAGTATTTAATTTGTTTTTATATCTGTTCAATTGATATTGTGACTCCGATTTGTAAAACAATAATGCCCTTCTTACAATGTAGTCATAATCCCAGTAATTAAGTTCTTTATCACATTGTTCAATATCTTTCGTTTTGTCGGCTATAAGTCTATTTAGCTCAAAAATGTATTCATTAAGATCCCTGTTCATGTTTATCCCTCCTACAAGTCAAAGAAATCATCCGCTCTTACGTTTGGGTCTACTTCCTTTAAAGCTTTTACAATTTTACTTATCGTCCTTGTTGTAGGTGCGCGGTCAGTGTTGCCTGCTGCTAGAACGTTAATCGTATTCCTATTAACTCCGGCCCTTTGTGCTAACCACGTTTGAGAAATCCCTCTGTTATCGAGCCACTTCCCTAATTTACTTCTCTTTTTACCAAAGCCGAAAAAACCAAACACTTTTTACTGAACTCCCTTCAAAAATAGGATGTTCAAGTAATGTCCAAAAAGACTAAAAAAAATACCTGATTAGATACAAAAATTAGTCAGTTTTAAAAATAACTATCCGATAATTCCATTGAACTCGGCGTTCATGATATCCGAAATCTGAAAGAAAAAGAGAAAACGGTCATTATGTTTTAGAAAATAGTAATTAAAAAACCAAGATGTATTTTGAGGAATTTCAAAATACATCTTGGTTTTTAAGAAAGAATGACCCTCTTTTAGTCGAAATAAACAGGTTCTTGAGGATTTTTTAAGTATTTAAAAGCCAGCTCTATTTGTGTTTTTGTAATCCGTCCTGTTGATAGCGGTGGCAGTTCATTTTCAGCAAAGAACTTAACCTCACTTGTTTCGATGCCTATAGTTGGCTGTCCGCCGATGATTTCACATTGAATAATTACTTTATAAATATGAAAAGCAGAAGGAGGGTGCGGATGACACTTATTATCTAAAACAGCTAATAATTTGACCGCTTTTACAACAAATCCCGATTCTTCTTTTACTTCCTTAACAGCCACTTCACTTGGTGTTAGACCAATATCAGCCCAGCCGCCGGGTAAAGACCATTTCCCATCGGTAGTTTCCCTGACCATAAGTAGTTTATTATCTTTAAAGACAACAGCTCGAATGTCGACCTTAGGAGTGGCATAACCGGTTTCACTTGCAAATAAATCTTTGATAATCGTTTTTTCTAAATCCGTATATTGTGCTAAGATGTCAACGCTTAACTTTCTTATTTCTTCAAATCGCTCCAAATCATAAACATCTTTTGAATACGCTAATCCCGCCTGTGCAATGGATTGAAGCTGTTTTGCCCAATCCAGCCATTTAGGTTCCAATTTACTCACCACCAGCTTGTCTATTAACCTAATATTACCATATATATTAATAAAAATGATAAATTGACTCGGCACTTGCTCTAGATTAAAAAATTAATACGAATAAACGAAAGCTCTTTGGAACAGCATCTGGATGGACAACTGAATCTCCTAAAAAAGGGATGCTACTTCGTTTTATTTGGTGCAGCATATTTAAAATTTTATTGACAAATGAATAGGGTAGGAGATACCATTAATTCATAAAGTAAATATTTACGAACGACGTTCGATAATATCGAACGAAAGGAGATAGAAATGGCTGAACGTTTAATTCAATCAATTGAAAGAGCAGCGGATGTCCTTGAATTGTTTTTGGCCGCACATCAAGATCTAAGTGTTAAAGAGATTAGTGACAAGCTTGGTTTATCTAAGAGTACGGTTCATGGCATTATCAAGACACTTGAGTATAGAGGGTACCTGGAGCAAAATCCCGATGATTTGAAGTATAAGCTTGGTTTGAAGCTTTTTGAACTGGGAAATAGGGTTGTTAATAACCTTGACCTTGGAAAAATTGCCCGTCCAATCATAAAAGAACTTGTGGAGGACCTGATGGAAACGGTCCACCTCGTTGTATTTGAACGCGGTGAAGTGATTTACATTGAAAAGTTAGACGGCCCTCGTGCCTTAAGGATTTACTCACAGGTTGGCAAAAGAGCTCCAATTCATTGTACAGGGGTTGGAAAAGCGATTCTTGCCTTTCAAGAGGAAGAAGAAATTGAAAGGATTTTATCGAACACGGATTTGCAATCGTTTACAGAGTACACATTGACTGATAAAGAGGACATAAAAAAACAGTTACGTACGATTCAGGAGCAAGGCTATTCAATTGACGATGAAGAAATCGAATTGGGACTCAAATGCGTTGCCGCGCCAATTTTTGATCACCAGGGTAAAGTGATCGCTGCAATTAGCTGCGCCTCACCTAAAATCAGGTTGAGCGAAGAAAAGCTTGTTGAAGTCATCAAAGTGATCAAACTTGCTGCTGCCAAGATTTCGCAAAGTATGGGGTATAATGCCGAACATGCCCTTGTGTAGGTTTGGCTACATAAAAAAAGATTCTGAATCACTAAGGAGGAGAATGGATTTGTCTAAAGTTAAAGTTGCTATTCTTGGTTCAGGCAATATCGGAACCGATCTTATGATCAAACTCGGCCGGTCTACTATTTTGGAGCTTACGGCTGTCATTGGAATTGACCCTGAGTCAGATGGTTTACGGCGTGCTAAAGAGCTAGGTTACTTGGCGGTTGATACTGGCTTAGAGGGATTCCTTGAACACCACGCTGAATTAGCTGATATTGTGTTCGATGCAACATCAGCAAAGGCGCATGTCCGCCATGCCAAAATGTTAAAAGTAGCAGGAATAAAAGCGATTGATATGACTCCAGCAGCAAGGGGCGTTTTAGTGGTTCCTTCGGTAAATATAGGTTCAAATTTAGAAGCGGATAATATTAACCTCATTACTTGCGGCGGCCAGGCGACTATTCCAATGGTCCATGCCGTAAATCGTGTCAGCCCGGTAGAATATGCGGAAATCGTAGCCACCATTTCCAGCCGCAGTGCCGGACCCGGAACCCGTGCCAATATTGATGAGTTTACACAAACCACAGCAAGAGCCATTGAAGAAGTAGGAGGAGCAAAGAAAGGGAAAGCGATTATTATCCTAAACCCTGCTGAACCACCGATTTTAATGCGCGATACAGTCTATGCACTGGTAGAAGATGGAACGATGGACGAAGCGAAAATTACCCAATCCATTGAAGATATGGCGAAAACGGTTCAATCCTATGTCCCCGGTTATCGTCTGCGGACGGAACCAATCTTTGATGGCAATAAAGTAACCATATTCATTGAAGTGGAAGGTGCAGGCGATTATTTACCGAAATACTCAGGGAACCTTGATATTATGACAGCTGCCGGGGTAAAAGTGGCGGAAGAATTTGCGGAAAATCTAGTAGAAAAACAGCCGGTTTAAGCTGTGGAAGGGAGAGAAAAAATAATGCCAAATGTTCGAGATATTTTTATCACCGAGGTGGCATTGCGTGATGGCAGTCATGCCATTGCTCACCAATACACTGTAGAGCAGGTTCTAAAAGTAGCGAAAGCTTTAAATGATGCAGGTGTACCTTATATTGAAGTAACACATGGAGACGGTTTAGCAGGATCATCCTTGCAATATGGACTTTCCCGAACAAATGAAATGGAATTAATTGAAGCAGCTGTGTCGGTAGCGGATCAGGCAAAAATCGCCGTACTGACGCTTCCGGGGATTGGAACCATCAAAGAATTAAAGGAAGCGGCAAAATTGGGAGCTAAAATGGCCCGTGTTGCCACTCATGTTACGGAAGCAGACGTTGCCCCGCAGCATATCCATGCTGCAAAAGAACTGGGTATGGAAACAGTTGGATTCTTGATGATGTCCCATATGGCAGAAGCAGGTAAATTAGTTGAGCAGGCTAAATTAATGGAGAGCTACGGAGCAGATACGGTCTATGTGGTCGATTCCGCCGGTGCCTTGCTTCCGGAACAGGTTCGGGAACGGATCCGTGCTCTTAAACTGCATGTAGGAATAAACATTGGATTCCATGGTCATAACAATTTATCCCTTGCGATGGCAAACTCCTTGGTGGCAATCGAAGAAGGTGCTACACGCATAGATGGAAGTGTTCGCTGTTTAGGCGCCGGTGCCGGTAATACCCAAACAGAAGTGATGGTAGCTGTACTTGATCGAATGGGAATTAAAACAGGAGTAGACGTTTACAAAATGATGGATTTGGCTGAAGAAATTGTCGCCCCAATCTTGAAAACTCCTCAAGAGATTACGAGGGATGGCCTTGTCCTTGGTTATGCCGGTGTCTATTCCAGTTTTGCCCTTCATGCCAAACGTGCCGCAGCTAAGTTTGGAATCGATTCACGTGATATTTTAATAGAATTAGGTAAACGTAAAGTAGTCGGCGGTCAAGAGGATATGATTGTTGATGTAGCAGCAGAGCTTGCAAAATCAAAGAGTCAAGTGAATGTACGATAATGTTCTTAGGGTAGTCGATAAAGACTATCCTCTTTTTTGGTGTGCCCGAATGAAAGTAGTGCATGCATAGCTATGGAGATTGAAATTGCTTTATTATTAACCATCATCTAGGGGAATCGTCAGGAAAATGCGGATTTACAACGCTAAGCAAATTTTCCTGACGATTCCCCCGAAATCAGTCTCGTGATGCAATAAACCGTCTAAAACATGAATTGCATCCCTTGAATTAGTATGAATGATTTTTGTGTAGTAAGAAGAGAAGTGATCACTCGTAAATCGATAGATAGTGGCTCCTTTTCCTGTTCCGTAATGACCCATTCTCCTGGGAACTTAAAATTGAAAATAAAAAATGAGAAAACACTTGAACCTAACGTGACGTCAGGTTGTATAGTAATGTTGCCGGCAATAACAATCGTGCGAAATGAGGGGATGATCATAAATAGATATTGGAAAATAGGAGAATTGGCAAAACAAACTGGTCTAACGGTACGTACACTCCACCACTATGACCAGATTGGCTTATTTTCTTCATCTGAGGTTACGGAATCGGGACATAGAATTTATACCGAAGCAGATATTGAAAAGTTGCAACAAATCCTATCACTAAAACAATTGGGGTTTTCCTTAGAAGAGATTAAAGCAGCGATTGAAAATCCTAATTTTAATCCAATTGAAGTAATCAATATACAGTTAGAAACTGTAAAGAAACAAATTGAAGTACAAGAACAGTTATACAGTAGGCTAGAAGGCATGTATCAGCTACTTGCAACTCAACAGGAAGTTCAGTCTGAACAATTTATTAAATTAATTGAGGTGATAAATATGAGTGAACAATATTTTACGAAAGAACAATTAGAAAAAATGAAAAATCAAACAGACCAATTCAGCTTAGAAGAAAAAAGGCAAGTAGAAAATGATTGGGCTGAATTAATTGCTAATGTCCGAGTGGAATTAGAAAAAGATACACCGCCAGAAAGCCCTGTTGTTGTACAATTAGCTAAACGTTGGCAGGAATTAACTAATAAGTTTACTGGTGGTGACCCTGAGATTATTAAGGCAGCTGAACGTTTCCATGCAGAAAATCCAAACAATCCACTCCAATATGGAGTAGATGGAGAGCTATATAAGTATATTAAAAAAGCTATGTCACACATTTAAATTAATTTTTGTAATTAACGAAAAGGTCGTGAGCATTTCGTATAGCCTCGACTTTTTCGTTTTAAGCAATCGGGACAGATTGTAGAGCAATACCTATAAAAGAAAATTGGATATCTATGTTCATTTTAGAAGAGATTGTGAAAAATGCTTAAAGTAACGGGGAGGGAGTGGAACAAGAACAACAAAAACCATCCTATATTGAATGGTTTTTATCTTTATCATAATTTGGTGATGTACTAGAGAGTGTTAATATGCGGTCTATTACTTTTTTAGTAAGTGGCATGAAGTAATTGAGTATTAGTCCTCCTAAACAAACGGTTAATAAAGTTCCAATGCCAATGGGTCCATTGAATATTATTGCCATCATCAAGAATACCAGGTAAATGAATGTTCTCGATAACAGTATATTTGTTCTAGTTAATTCTTGTATGATTAAGGTTAATCGGTCAACTGGAATTGGTGCAAAATTTGTGTGTAAATATGTTGCAGTTCCTAATCCTATAACAACTAAGCCGATTCCAAAAAAAACAACTTTGCTGTACCATAGTTCAGGTGTTATCAAATTATGCAATAAAAAAAGCCACATATCAATACCAATACCCGTTATAAATGCTGTTAACAACCCCAAAACTTCTGGTCTTTGTCTTTTTAAAAATGAATTACAACATATCAATATTAAAGCTATTATTATCTCCCAACTGCCCACAGTAAGCCCCACATTTATGGACAGTCCTACCAAAAGTGCATCAAAAGGTGAAGTTCCAAGGTCAGATTGTATAGTGAAAGAAATACCAAGGGTTAATATTAAAATTCCTAATACATAAAAAACATATTTCACTTTACTCGACCTCTTTATCATTATTTTTTGTTGCAAATGCAACAAAGTTGGGTTAAATTTAATATATGGCATTTTTATTGCGTTTGCAACAAAAATATGTACTAAGGAGTTAATTATGAAGGAAATTCTTCGTGAAATTGGAATGATAGCAAGGGCATTAGATTCTATAAGTAATATAGAATTTAAAGAATATGACCTTACACAAGGGCAGTATTTGTACCTTGTGCGAATATAAGAGTAAGAAAAAATATAGGAAAAGACTGGGAATTTGTAAAAAAGGGAAACAAGAGAAATTATTGATTATATAAAGGAGCGACATATTTAAATGACTATAAATATAAAAAAGTGTACCCTTGAAGATTCACGCAAACTTCAAGAAATTAGTTATGAAACATTTAATGAGACATTTAAGCATCAGAATTCACCCGAAAATATGAATGCTTATTTGGAAAGGGCATTTAACTTAAAACAATTAGAAAAAGAATTATCCAATATTTCGTCGCAATTCTTTTTTGTTTATTTTAATAATGAAGTCGCTGGATATTTAAAGGTGAATGCCAATGATGCACAGTCTGAAGAAATGGGTGATGAATCACTTGAAATCGAGAGGATTTATATAAAGAACAAATTCCAAAAACATGGGCTTGGTAAATATCTGCTGAATAGAGCTATGGAAATTGCGATGGAACGTAATAAAAAGAAAATTTGGCTAGGCGTATGGGAAAAAAATGAAAATGCTATTGCTTTTTATAAGAAAATGGGGTTTGTTCAAACTGGAGCCCACTCTTTTTATATGGGTGATGAAGAACAAATGGACTTTATAATGACCAAAACACTCATATAACTTTTTTTGAAAGGTGGATTATTATGTATATTCCAAAATATTTTAAGGTCACAAATGTTGATGAAATTTGGGATTTTGTTCAAATAAACTCTTTTGGCACGATTGTCACAACAGAACAAGGGAAACCAATTGCCACTCATTTGCCTTTGGGGTTAAATAAAAAAGGTGATGATTATTATATTACAGGGCATATGGCTTATGGAAATCTTCAGTGGAGAACATTTGAAACCTGTGAAGATGTGCTTGTTATGTTTCAGGGACCGAACGCTTACATTTCTTCTTCTTGGTATGGGCATGAAGAAGTTCCAACATGGAATTATCAAGCCGTCCATGTATATGGTAAAGCAAGCATTTTAGAGAAAGATGAATTAATAGAAGAATTAACAATAATGCTGGAAAAATATGAAGAAAATCGTGAAAATCCTGTTTTATGGGATAAACTTTCTCCTCATCTCTTAGAAAGTGAACTGAAAGGTATAGTTGGATTTAAGATTAAGGTGGGAGAAATTCAGGCTGCATATAAATTAAGTCAGAACCGAAATGAAACGGAGTATATTAACATCATTGATAAATTACAAAATGAAGGAAATCCAAATTCGAAACAAATGGCAGAACTGATGGAAAAGAGATTAAAAAATCACATATAAGCCCACTTTTATTCAACCCTCAGATGCAAGAATTAAAGAACGGGACGGAGCAGTCATATTGGCAGCTTCTCTTCAGATTGTGAAAGATTGAATGAATAAATTTCTCCTTTCATATTGATAGTAAAAAGTTAAGCACACGGCACGAAGGCAAAAATCTCTACTGCGGTTAGCACTCTGATATTCGTGGGTTTTCACATTTTATCTTTCCGTATAAAGGAGCTTCCACTAACTTAAAACGTGCGTTAGCCTATTTAGGCATAGCACAAGTACAATTCGTGGTTTCTCCTTTCCGGTTTTTACCTTTGCCTCCGAGCCCTATGCTCCGCTATGAGCAATTTTAGGACTAAGCCCATATTTTAGTTATTCCATTAAAGGGCCAGATTGTGGAGGAAGAGTTCAGGAATTTATTGGTATTTCATTTAATTTTGTTTGGGATTAATCGGAGTGAACCGTATCATAAGTAAGTGATGTTTTTGCGAAAAAAGTAACAGCACCCTCTAATTTGATGGAGAGGTGCTGTTTTGTTATTTGAATGCCTAGATGAACATTTGTTGCATGAATGATTGTTTTTGCTCTTGCGATGAATTTAATTTTTTTGCTCAATCAGGATTTTCTTATTCAAATGAAGAAAAAGAATAACCAAATACAAAAAATGGCTGAATTCCTCCACTTGCGTTTTTGCTTACTTTAATATTCTCCTTTAATTACAAAAAACGAGCCCCGAATTGTTCCAGCTAGTTTAGACTTCTGCCTAGCAAACTTAAACTTCCCTTCTAACTCCTTTGGTACCTCCATCCCCTCAGAAAGCTTAAAACCAACAGCCCGCTTCTTAGGGTCATCAACCGTATACATGACGTTGACCACAAGACCATCCTCATAAATGACGTAGGCAAATTTGATATTTTCCACTTGAAAACGCGACGTTTCTAAAGGTTTGGCCTCAAACTCAATATCACGTTCTTCTTTCAAAATTCGGTTCACATAATCAAGGGTCTCCTGGCTTTCGCTAGCTGGTACAACCGTAAATTCATACTTGTATTTGTTCATAAAGTAACGGGCTTCATTAGCACGTAAACCAGCAAGCGCTTCTGCTACAGGTGAAGACTCTAAACCAACCGTAGACACATTTTTAAAATCAACGATATAGGACAATTCCATCCCTCCTTTTATCTCTTTATTTCCTAACAACAGGAATCCACATTTCACCAAATACTAAGCCGTTTCGCAACCCCATCTCAACCGTTGCATTTGGCCCACCAACATAGGCAAAATCCTTTGCTTCTGGCAAGACTTGACCAAAGGCAATGCCAACAAGCTTATTACTCAACTCATCAGCCGTATTCCCTTCTCCTTTAACAACTAGGTATTCCCCCTTAGGAAATTGGATAACTCTGGATGCTTCTGGTACCGATGCCTCTGTCGTGACGCCAGCATAATGCATCATCTTGTTATTCACCGCTTCGTTCACGGCAAAAATGTAGTCATTTGTGGCTATGGCTTTTAAAGTGTCAAGCCTTCCATCTTGTTTGACGGCCCACCAAAAGTCTGCCTTTTCCTTGTTTATGCCAGCAAAGTCTGTGTAATCGCTCTTAAGCTCAGTTCCAATACCTAAAACGGTAAAGCTGTCTTTTTCTTCTAGAGTATAATCTGCCATATTCAAAACCTTCCTCTTTTTTAAATTAATCAAATGATTTGTCTTTTCACTTGATGAGTTTATAATAGTCTTAAATCATGTCAAAAAATGATACTGTTTGGGAGGTCCCGATGAAAAAAGTTGAACGGATTAATATCATCATGCGGTATATCAACAACCGCGCCCACTTTACAATTTCTGAAATCATGCGAGAATTTAACATCTCTCGTTCGACAGCTATTAGAGATATCAGAGAAATTGAAGCCATGGGGATGCCACTTGTCGCTGAAGTTGGAAGGGATGGGGGTTATTTTGTCATGAACAACTCTGTCCTGCCCACTGTTCGCTTTACCGATAATGAGATTAAAGCTCTTTTTATTGCCTTTATGGCCACAAGAAATAAACAACTCCCTTATCTAAAGAGTCGTCAGTCTTTAGCTGAAAAATTACTAGGCCTCATCTCAGAAAACCAGCAAGATGACCTTGTTCTTTTAAATCAAATCTTGCTTTTTGAAGGGACCAACCCCAATAATCCCGACCTACTTGATCTATCAGACCTACCCCATCCTATGTTAGAAAAACTCATCCAAATCCTTCTTTTGGATAGCTATTTATTGATTACCATCAAAGAAGAGAAGGTAATAAGGTCTTATCCAATTTATCTCTTGCACCTTTATCATGATAAAGGCCTTTGGCTGATTGAAGGCTTTGTCTTAAAGGATGAAAAGAGGCAGATTTTCCCTGTCGACAATCTCACCAATGTCAAACCATACCCTACGAAAAAAAGATTAAGTAAGAAAAAGATTTTAGAAAAACTAAGTAAGCAGGAAGAAGTAATTAACCTTGTCCTTGAACTTGGTCCAAAGGCGATTACCCAGTTCAAAAAATACCATCCTTTAAAAGTTTCAATTTCCTATACGAATCCTTTCCAAACCACAGCCATTCTAAAGACTTTTATCAATGTTAATAATCCTGAAGAATTGACCGAAGTAACAAATTGGCTACTTTTCCTAGGTGGGGATATCAAGGTCAGGGAAGTGCCAGAAGAAGTCTTAGAAGGTTTACAAGAGAGATTATGCTTATTCTGCCCATAAGCAGTGCCAGTTAAAACCCAAATAATTTTGAGCCTGGCCAGTTGCCAGTTACCCCTTATTTTCGCACACCCAGAAAAGATAAAGATTTCTGAATGTTGGAAATACTTTTAAAGGGTAATAGCATTTTTATCAGTACTGTTCTTTATTGAATTTCTAGTAAATTCATTTTAGTAAAAAAAATGTTAAACCTCATTTAGATGCGTTACGGTGAACCGTATCATAAATAATATTCAAAATAGTGTTATTCAACAATAGGGCGCATTTCCGGAATAGGATTAGCGCCCTTTTTGCATGAAAGGGCTATTTTGCGGAATAGAAATAATAACTTAGATCATTCAAATTAAATTGCGTTTTCTATTGACTAAATGTTCATTCAATAATAAAATAATACTGAAAATTCAGTAAAAACGGAGGGGTTAAATTGGATTTACATTTCGAGATTACCGGCAATGGTCATCCTGTTGTTCTTATTCATAGTGGTGGGGCTGATTTGAGGCAATGGACATTTTTAGTATCTCTTTTATCTAAGAATTACAAAGTGATTGCTTTTGATGGCCGTGGTGCTGGTAAATCACCATCCCCTATAAAACATGCAAACTATGTTGAAGATGTACTGGCACTAATGGATTACCTAGAACTTAATCAGGCAACGATTATAGGCCATTCCATGGGCGGACAGATTGCAACTGATTTCGCTCTTAATTACCCTGAAAGAGTATCAAAACTTGTATTAATTGCTCCTTCTTTGACTGGTTTTCCCTATTCAAAAGAGTTTGAACAATATCATAACAAAATATTGGAAGCTGCTCCCAATATAGATAAGATGTTAGAGCTTGCCCTTCATTCACCAACATATCAAGTCGTTATCGATAGTCCGCACAAAGATCTCACTGTTCAAATGCTCAGGCATCATTTCGGGCGCATGCTTAAGTGGCCCGCTGATTTCTGCATGGAATGGCCTCAGCCGCCAGCAATGGAACGATTAGGAGAATTGAATCCCGAAACTTTATTTATTATCGGTAAAAAGGACTTGGCAGATAATTTTCGAGTTGCCGATTGTTTCCGTAAGGTTCCAAACATTCATTTCATTGAATTAGAGGATGCCGATCATATGCTGCCCCTCACTCATTCTGAAGATTTATATCAAGAAATCATTGCTTTTTTGGAGGATTGAAGTTAAAATGCCACGTACACCCGAAGAGAATGACCGTATTCGCCAAGCATCCAAAGAAAAAATTCGCGCTGCAGCTATGGAGTTATTTATGAAACAAGGATATTACACTACTTCTATAAGCGCTATAGCCAAACAAGCGGGCATTTCGAAAGGGTTACTTTATAACTACTACAAAGGAAAAGAAGAGCTGCTTTCTGAAATGGTCGAGGCCAGAATCAGGGAAGTGGTTGAGGTCATGGAAGAAGCAATCACCTTAGATACACCTAGTGAACAGCTTGAACATATAGTCAATGGTGCCATTGATAATATCTACAAAAAACCGGCAGTCCATCGGTTCTATCTACACCTGCAAACTCAGCCAGAGGCAGATGAAGAGTTGATAAAATACAGTCATCTCATTATTGAAGAAAATGCTAGACAATTTGAGTTACAATGTAAAATATTTGAAAGAATGGGAGAAAAGGAACCAAGGAAACGATCGTTATATTTTTCATCTGTGCTACAAGGTATTATGTTGATGATATCTACCTATCTACAGAAGTTTCCGATAGAAGAAATAAAGAAGCAGATTATAAGGGAGTTTTGTAACTAGTCTACCGTTTAAAAGGGGCATATCTTGAATAAAGTTTAACAAGGATCTTCAACAATCGGGCGCGATTATGGAATAAAATTTAGATTTTTAACGACTTTATTGTTAAAGCATTTTTTATCAAAAATTAAATAACTTTATTTACCCCCATCAAAAAACAGGATGGGGGTATGCGTGTTTGAAGTTTTAAAATTAAATTTATATATCTTGACATTTCCTTATTGCAGGTGGTGACAGCTTGGCTGGTACTACCCCTAAATTAGCTTGTAAAAATCAATACATATGTGCATTCAATCAAGGAATTTAGTCCAATATAAAAAATAGTAAACACATAGAAGGGGTTTTTGAAGTATGACAACATTTCATGAAATGGGCATTAATGAACCCATTCAAAGAGCGATTACGGATATGGGATTTGAAGAAGCATCTCCTATTCAAGAGAAAGCCATTCCCATAGCTTTGACGGGGAAGGACATTATTGGTCAAGCACAAACAGGTACAGGAAAGACGGCTGCCTTCGCCATACCGATCTTGGAGAAAGTGGATACGAACAAAAAATATGTTCAGGCGATTGCAATTGCACCGACAAGAGAATTAGCTATTCAGGTTTCAGAAGAGATCAATCGGCTGGCGAAATATATGGGCATATCTTCTCTCCCTATTTATGGAGGACAGTCTATAGATCGCCAAATCAAGGCATTAAAAAAGGGCCCTCACATTATTACGGGAACACCTGGAAGACTTTTGGACCACATTCAACGTAAAACGCTGAAGTTAGACCGCATCTCAGTGGTGGTTTTGGATGAAGCTGATGAAATGTTAGATATGGGCTTTCTGGAGGATATCGAACGAATCCTCAAAGAGACCCCTGAAGAAAAACAAACCTTGCTGTTCTCTGCAACCATGCCCAAACCGATTCAAAATCTTGCGGAAAGGTTTATGAACGATCCAGAGTTAGTAAAGATGAAAGCGAAGGAAGTTACCTCTCCAACTGTAAAGCAAATTTATTATGAGGTTAATGAACGAGATAAATTTGAAGTGCTTTGCCGTCTACTAGACGTGGATAACCCAGAATTAGCCGTTATTTTTGGAAGAACAAAAAGACGCGTGGATGAATTAAGTGATGCATTGAATAAAAGAGGGTACCTTGCTGATGGGTTGCACGGAGATTTAAATCAACGACAGCGAGATGTTGTGATGAATAAATTTCGTGAGGGAAACATTGATATTTTAGTTGCGACCGATGTGGCTGCGAGGGGAATCGATGTTTCAGGGGTTACCCACGTCTACAATTTTGACATTCCTCAAGACCCGGAAAGTTATGTTCACCGAATCGGCAGAACGGGGCGAGCAGGTAAGACGGGGTTAGCTATTACATTTGTTACACCGAGGGAAACCGGACAGATTCACAGTATTGAAAAAGCCTCGAAAGGAAAGATCCAGCGCAAATCAATACCGACGGTAGCAGAGGCAATGGAGTCTATACAAAGAGCCGCATTAGAAAAGATGATTCAATTGGTTGAAGAGGAGCAGTACATACAGTTTAAACAAGCAGCAAGCGAATTGCTCGATCAGTATGATTCGATAGCGTTAGTTTCAATTGCCTTGAAATTGTTGTCGAAGGAACAGAGGGATGTTCCCGTTCAGCTAACTTCCGAGACACCGCGATATGCCAATAAGCCTAAAATAAAGGTACAAGAGAAACCAAGGAGAAACTATAAAGGGAATAGGGAATTTGGGGGAAAAGGGGGAAATGGTAAACGTAAAAAAACTTCCAGGTCCTCAAAAGAAAGGATTATGAAATGAATACAAGGAGGATGATATCAGCTATCATCCTCTTTTTTTTGCCCTTTTTCCTCTCTGGATTGTGGGTTGTTTATATGTTCATTTTTATATTTTTTATTTTACGTTTCTCGTAAGATAGGGAAGGGTTTAAGTCTGCCAGTCAATGAATAGGTAAACAACAGCTTCGTAACCGGGGACATTAAAGGGCCAGATTATGGAGGAAAAAAAAGGAGTAAGAATACTGATTAAAGAACATTTGTGAAGTTGTTCACTTAAACTACGGTCGGGTTAGTTGAAAATTAAAAAAAGCCCTAAGAGTCTACTTAGAGCATTACAATCCATTATTGTTTTTTATATTCTCCGATTTTTTCAACGGCAGCTTTTACAAATTCCGAATTTACAACCTTATCTGCTGAAATGGGCTGCTTTATAGAACCTTGTTCTACATACCAGTCCTCATCCGATTTTATTGCCTTCGGATCAACGAAACCGTTTGGATCAAGGAGTGGCATGTTCATCTGGTCCAGCTGTTCAACTGGAGTCTTCATGTAGTCAGACATAATCTTTGCAATCTTGTCTTTATTTTCGCTTCCATAAAGGAATGCGTTATCGTATAACCTTACTGCTTTTAAGTAAGCAGTCATGAAATGAGTAGCTAAGTCTTTTTTCTTAGCAAAATCAGGGCTGTACATGATAACACCAGTCTCTTCGTTAGGTGCATATTCCTGTGGATCTTTGAATGGTGTCTAACTTTATGGGGTCACTTCAGTATCGCTACGACTTTTTCTTTTTTAGCAATCGGGCGCTGTCCTGTAGTAAGGATTGAGATCTTTTTTGTATTTAAGGGCCAGATTGTTGAACATCACGTTTAAAGAAAATTGGTAAGAATGAAGAGATTGTGAAAACAAGTATTATGCATTAGGTACTCGGTGATTAAGCTACTTGTAAGATATCGATTATAGATTCCTCTTTAACAAAAACCCCCACCTGTCTTGAATGACATAAGATCGATAAGTCATTCCATTCATGATCAAAATTGACAGCAAGCATTTCCAACAGATTATTGGTCGTCGAACTCACTGTTAAACCAGCTATTCGTCATTTGATGATCGATAAACTAACAAAGGGTAACTATCATTAAATATGCGGTTGTCCCCCTCCATTAGGCAGGGGACTCATACGTTTATCGTTTGGCCATATTTCTCCCTCAGGCGCTTTATATCTTCTTTAGGTGGAAAACCAAACATGCGGGAATATTCACGGCTGAATTGCGATGGACTTTCATAGCCTACCTGGAATGCGACATCAGCGGCATCTGTTGACTCGGATAATAACAGGCGCCGGGCTTCCTGCAGTCTCAGTTGTTTTTGGAACTGAATAGGGCTCATAGCGGTTACCTCTTTAAAGTGCCTATGAAGTGAAGCAACACTCATATTCGCTATTTCCGCAAGCTCCTCAATCCGAAAAGATCTATCATAGTTCTTCATGATCTGTTCGATAACGTCTCTGATAAGATAGGTAGAGCTTCCTTCTATTGCCATTTGTTTCAGCACATCCCCATGCGGCCCTTGAAAAACCCTATAGAGAATTTCCTTCGTAAATAGAGGACCAAGAACCGGAATATCGTCCGGATTGTCTAGCAAACGAGCTAACCTGATGACGGCATCCAACATCGATAACTCCATCGGGCTGACGAACATGGCTCGCTTAGCATTCTCTTTCTTTCCACCTTGAATTTTAAAATCACGTAAAACATCTAAGATTTGACTCGGTGTAAATACAAGATTGAGAGCCAGATACGGAACATCGGAAGAAGCTTCTACAACTTGCCCGGCAACCGGCAGGTCGACCGATGCAACAAGGTAATCGGAAGGACTGTACCTAAAGCGCTCCTGAGCGAGCATTACCTCCTTCGCTCCCTGAACGATAATGCATAAAGAAGGCTTGTAAACACTGTGATTTGGACCGGTAACATGAGAGCGGCGAATAAAATATAAAGACGGAACCCCAGTCGCGTGAACACCATCCTGTCCTGAATAACGCTCTATGAGTTCAGCGAGCTCAACCTGCTGTTTATAGATTTGTTCAGACATAAGAGTCCTCCTTGTTCTTTATTCTTGCTAGTTCCATTCTAATGCATTTTCGCCTATTGCGAAAGTGGCTGTGATAGGATTAGGCAATCATTTGATAGGAATGTGATACCATTCGCTTTTTTATATGTTGCATAATTAGACAGAACACAATGAACAACTCGTGGAATTAAGGTGACAATCATATAAAAGAAAGGAAGATAAAGAATGCAAAAGCGTAAATTGGGGAAAAGTGGACTAGAAGTTTCTGCTATCGGACTAGGTTGCATGGGAATGAGCTCCGGTTTTGGTCCGGCATCAGACACGAAAGAAATGATATCGCTGATCCATGCGGCGATTGACCGCGGCGTTACTTTCTTTGACACCGCTGAATTGTACGGACCATATACGAACGAAGAGCTCGTAGGAGAAGCTCTCCAACCCTTTCGGAATCAAGTGGTAATTGCCACCAAGTTCGGCTTTGACCTTCAGGGTAAAAGACGGACTATACTTGATAGCCGACCTGAGCATATCAAAGAAGCTGCAGAAGGCTCACTTAAACGGCTTAAAGTCGAAGCGATTGACCTATACTATCAGCATCGGGTTGATCCGGACGTTCCAATCGAGGAGGTTGCGGGAGCAGTCAAAGATCTGATCCAGGAAGGTAAGGTTAAGTACTGGGGGCTTTCTGAGGCAGGCGTGAAGACGATTCGTCGTGCGCACGCCGTTCAGCCGCTCACCGCAGTCCAGAGCGAATACTCCATGATGTGGAGAAGTCCTGAAGAAAAACTGCTGCCTACCCTCGAGGAACTTGGAATCGGCTTTGTTCCGTTCGCCCCGCTGGGCAAGGGCTTCCTTACCGGGAAAATTGATAAGAATACTACATTCGTTAACTCCGACTTCCGCAGCATTGTTCCTCGCTTCCAAGCTGAGAATCTCGAAGCAAATCAGGATTTGGTCGAACTGATAAAGAAGATTGCTGCAGGGAAAAACGCTGCCCCGGCTCAAATCGCACTCGCATGGGTGCTTGCCAAGAAGCCATGGATTGTTCCGATTCCCGGCACGCGCAAATTGGAACGCCTGGAAGAAAATCTTGGCGCAGTGGATGTCGAGCTGACTCCCGAGGAACTAAGTGATTTGAACGACGCGCTCTCGCAGATCGAGATTTCGGGACATCGCTATCCAGAAGAACACGAAAATAAAATCGACAAATAGGTGATGTAACATGTATTTCTTCTGCTGACAACAAGTTTAACAACCTTCGGCTAATAGAAGAGTAAATATAAATGAAAGAAGGGAAATTAAATGTCAGATTTAAAAGAGCTTACTGTTGCACAGAAAAAGTTAGGAAATTTTGCGCCGAAGCTTGTGCAATTAACTGATGATGTTTTGTTTGGAGATGTATGGAAGCGTGAGGAGCTTTCTCCACGTGACCGCAGTTTAATTACCGTTGCTTCTTTATTAACAGGTGGAAATACCGAGCAACTGAAATCCCATTTAAATTTAGCAAAACAAAACGGTCTTTCGGAAGAAGAACTAATCGAAGTCATGACCCATCTTGCTTTCTATGCAGGTTGGCCGAAGGCAATGTCAGCCATTACGGTTGCAAAAGAAGTATTCACAAAAGAAAAATAAAAATAACGAAAGGATGTTATTTAGTATGTCTAATATTCAATGTAAAGTTGTCATTATTACGGGTGCTTCTAGTGGAATTGGAGAAGCTACTGCAAAAGAACTTGCATCCAAAGGGGCGAAATTGGTTCTTGCAGCCCGTCGTGAAGATCGATTAAAGAAACTACAAGAAGAGATTCAAAATAATGGCGGAGTAGCTATTTATAAAGTGACGGATGTAACTTCGCATGAACAAATGGAAGAGCTAGCTGAGGTTGCTCTTAAAGAGTTTGGAAAAATCGACGTATTAGTCAATAATGCCGGACTCATGCCAAATTCATTTCTTTATATGAAAAAAATTGATGACTGGAACCGAATGATTGACGTCAACATTAAAGGAGTTCTTTATGGAATTGCCGCAGTGCTTCCTTTTATGAGAGAACAAAAATCAGGTCATATCATCAATCTTTCTTCGGTAGCTGGACACTTTGTTGGAGCCGCAAGTGCGGTCTATGCAGGAACGAAGTTTGCTGTACGGGCGATTTCTGAGGGTCTTCGTAAAGAAGAGGCTGCAAACAACATTCGCTCCACCATTATCTCACCAGGAATGGTTAAATCGGAATTAACAGAATCGATCGATCCGAATTTTAAACCTATGATCGATAAAATGTATGAGGATGCTATTGAAGCAGATAGCATTGCTCGTGCCATTGCTTTTGCGATTGAACAACCATCTGATGTAGCGATTAATGAGATGATTATTCGTCCTACAAGTCAAGAGCGGTAATCCTTTATTTGTTTTTGGTTCAGTTAAAGTTAAACAATTATGATATTTATTTAATAAACAGCCAGGTTCATTTATCTGGCTGTTTTTATAAATTTTGGAGGAATTAATGATTATCTGTGTTCAGCAGCAACAATAAATGTGAGAACTAAGGAGGACTAAAAGTTGTATACACGGGTAAAAAAACTATTTGCGATAAAAGGATATAGTTTATTCCTCATTTGTGTACTGCTGGTTGGTATCGGAATTTCTATTACGCAGCCATATTTATCCTTGTATGCTACAGAAGATTTGGGAATGAGTGCGGGAGCCTTTGGCGTTTTCATGGCAGTGAGTTCATTAAGCGGAGTAGTGGTCAACTCGCTAATTGCTAAACAATCGGATAGTGGGCTGGACCGAAAATGGTTGATTATTTTAGCCATGCTTTCATCTGCTTTGGGATATGCTTCGTATTTAGCTTTTCATAACTTTATTATTCTGTTGATAGTCATCACTCTTTTTAATGGATTAGGGGCTCCTGCCATGCCGCAAATCTACGCCTGCGCACAGGAATCGGCAAATGCAAGCCAAACCGATGATAAGACTTTTGCGATGTCTACATTACGTTCTCTTGTATCTCTCGGATTCCTAATAGGACCATTAGGCGGTACATTCATTTTGGGAGCACTTGGATACAAAGGGCTTTTTCTAGGGACATCCGCAATCTATCTTACAATTGCATCTCTTGTATTCCTGTTTCTACAAAAACGAAAATCTGTTCAACGCAATGACAGGAAGGGAAAAAGAACAGGCACCTCATCACTTAAAAGCAGGCAAATCATGCAGCCGCTTATCGCCTTTATCTTTTTGTTTGCGGTCAATGCTATTAATGGAATCAACACGCCGTTGTTTATTGTAAATGAACTCCATGGTTCGCATACGGATGTCGGTTTAGTCGTTAGTATTTCTGCTGGTTTGGAAATTCCCATCATGCTTTTATTAGGTACCCTGGGCAGAAAAATATCGAACCATTCCTTAATGATGATCGGCTGTTTTGTGGCTCTTATCTATTACACCCTCTTAAGTATATCGACCCATTCCTGGCAACTTATCGCAGCACAGCTTCTGCAGGCAATGTATGTAGCTATTGTCATGGGCAATGGACTAAGCTATTTCACGGATTTATTACCTAATTCACCGGGACTGTCCACAACGATTTATTACAACGGGTCCATCATTGGAAGGATAGTGGGAAATATGGGTGGTGGTATCTTTGCCCAGTTTGTAGGATTTCGTCATGTTTATTGGGCGTGTCTCGCAATTGTCATTTTCTCGTTGTTTATCTTATGGAGAACAAAACCTCATGAGGAACTCGAAGCAATAACAGGACACACTCGGTCCGTGTAGTATGTAATCATATATTTTAATTTTAAAAGGAAGTTAATAGCTGTCATCGAGTTAGTTTTTCTTGTTGTGCTAATCTTGAATAAGATTTAAGCAATGATATTCAACAATCGGGCGCGTTTGTTGAACAATCAAGGTAGAAAATGATCAAAATTTTTTAAAAAAACCAAGATTAAACCTCATGAAGAAGAATCCATTTTGATCAATTTTTTTCTAAATGGATTTTTCTTATTTATCGTAAAAAATGGGGTTTGTGAGGTTTAAACTTTATTTCTACGATACAGCATTGAGCCTTACAGGAAACGATAGTTTAATAAAAACAGCGGCAGTCTAAGACATATATTAATAGCCTCGGGCTACCACTATGTTTCGGGATGGATCAGTCTCGGAGACAATTATGTTGAAAGAAAATAAAGTGTTAGACCAAAAATAAAGTATTAGACTTGCTCAAGAAGAGCAAAGTATCGATAAACGAAACAGTCGATGAACAGGAGAGTGAAGAGGAATCATGATCAATGCAGCACACATTATTTTCTACAGTACCAACGCGGAGGCAGACCGGGTATTCATCCGCGATGTACTCGGGTTAGCTGGGGTTGACGCCGGCGATGGTTGGCTGATCTTCAAACTGCCTCCTGCCGAAATCGCCGTGCATCCTACAGACGGTCTTGATAAACACGAGTTTTACTTGATGTGCGACGATATCGAGAAGACGATCACGGAACTGACCGCTAAGGGCATCACGATCTCAGAGTCAATCAGCGAGCAGCGTTGGGGTCGGCTCAACTCCATCAAGCTTCCCAGCGGCGCTAATATCTCGATATACCAGCCACGCCATCCCACCGCCTACGATCTAGAGGGCTGAGTCACCGTACATCCATCTCTTTCTCTCAGCTAACTGGTAACGTTAGCACAGTAACTAAAGATCAATTTTTGAAGCTCTTTTATATTTTTCGATATTCCGCAATCGGGCGCATTACTGGAATAACGGTAATGCTTTTTTCTTATCAAGTAAATGGTAGGAGTTGAAGAAGCTCGTTCGACGAAAAGGACATTCCTGGTAGTACAGAGATGCCCTTTTTTACTGTTTTGTTAGAATTTAAAGTCTAGAATCATCTTACTGGTTTCACCTGTAAACTTATAATTATAAGACCCTTTTAAGCTTTCTAAGTCACCGGTAGCTTTGATGATTGTTGCTGGAGAATCTAGATTTCCTTTATCAAATATTCCTTGCTCTATAGCCGTAAATGTCCCCTGTTTTCCCTTGTAAGTTCCTTCGAAATGCAGAAATCCGGAAATTTTAGAAGTGGCCAAGTGACCATCATCTATAGTAGAGTCTATATAAAATAATAAATATTCAACAAAAGCTTTTCCTGTTAATTCACCCTCAATATCATATTCAACATGGGCAATATTAATAGGGAATTCTTTTCTAGTGTCGTCTACTGGCTTTTCATCCCATTTGCTTACTGTAAATGTTACCTCCATACGTAAATCTCCCTTCATTATTAAATAGTAATTCACCTCCAGTATAATATCCAAAAAGCACCATTATCAATAATAGAATAGGAGTGTTTTTATTAATTATTCTTTTAGTGATATTAAATGGGTAACAAGACCTGAACTTGATAATATATATAGCTCAAATTTGTTAGTACCAACTCTTAGTTATTATAGTGAAATCCTTTAATAAATGATAATCTATATTCAACAAACGGGCGCGATCCTGGAACAAGGATAAGCGCCCATTATTCCTTTTAGGGGCATATTATAAAGTAATATCGTAAATCAATCGAAGCCTTTAGTTAAACAAGAAATGAGGCAAAACTCTTTTAATTTTTTTATATTTTGGTCCCAATAGTTTGGCGACTCTTTTGTCTATTTCTTTGTAATTCGCTTTGTTTCCATGTGTATTTTTGCATATATAACCTAAGCACATCTTTCATTGACTTCCCATTTCTTTCAACCGCATCTCGAAAATCATCTCTTATCTGTTCTGGAATTTCAATACTTACTCGAACGATTTTTGGATCAATTTTAATTCCTATTCTTTCTTTCATTTTTTTTTGTGTGCCTGACACATTAATTAACCTCCCATCATAGTCATTATCAATACATTTAAAATAATAATTAATAATTATGCAATTTTACAAATAATTATACAAATTTACAAATAGATATTCAACGGTAAAATAAGTATATTCTTAAACTGCAAATCTGACGGTTAGTACAGTAAACACAGTTTCTTAAATATGCATAAATATTAGAATCTATACAATTTCTCTTTGAGTAATGATTCAAACATACTGCAAAATCATACATCAATTAATTTAAAAGCCCACTCGTTATTTGATGAGTAGGCTTCGATTTCCGTTATGTAGCCATGATAATAAATGTCCTCGTCATCCTCTTTGCTAGTCTAGTAACGAACAACGATCGTCACATAGTCGCCTTCCTTTTACCGAAAATCAGTTAAACCTGGTCCATATATGCTGCCTCTTTGGTTAATTCAAGATAGACAGGCTATCTAAATAGGGATTCTGATGTCAAAACGCGAACTTTCCATTAAGACAAATAATGTAAATAACCAAAACCAAAAACGTCCTTGAAATGTTGTTTTGGTTATTTAAGCTTGAATAATTGAAAGTAAAATCAGGGTCTAGAATCACCAAAATCACCAATTAAAAAAGTCCTTAGCGTAGTGAATTTTCGTTTTTTTAGTTTCTGTTGTTGTTTAATAAGGAGGGGTGTATAATACCTGTATTTTAAAAATGAAAAAGAAGGATAAACCATATGTTGAACCATGATTCAGGTGAAGATGTAAATGTATTACATGCTGAACTTATTGACAAAGAGTGTATTCAGGTACAAGTTCAAATTAATGATAAGGTAGAAACCGTTTGGCTTAATTATTGGGAACCGGTAATTGTTCCTAAATCATACAGTCCTTATCGATTAGAAATTCTTGTTGAACTCAGTAATTACATAGAGATGAAAGAAAAACCGTTTCGTAATGAATTTGAATTTATGAGGATGAGAGTGTTAACTTTTGGCTAATTAGGGGTCCGACTAAGTTTTAGATGGTTGCCCACACGATATATTACAGTGTAAATGATTTGAGATATAAGTAAACGAATGACCCCTGAAGAACGATGAAACATACATAAAAGTAAATGTAAAAATCTTACAATAACAGTATCTTCTTTCTAATACATTTTTTAAACTGAGCACCAGCTTTGTTAAGTGAGTATATAATTTGTAATTTTTGCTAAATATCATTATCCTAGATAACACAGCTATTACTTAAAGTTAGCTGGTGAAAATAAATAAGAAACAATCAGGAGGAAAGCATAATGGAACATACGATGATCAGTAAGCTTTTTGAACCTGTAACTATAGGTGCGTGGAAGTTGCGTACAAGAACAGCCATGGCACCAATGACACGCTGTTTTGCAGATGTTCAAACAGGAGTTGTTGGTGAAGATGTCGTGGAATATTACCGTCGACGTGCAGCGGATGGAATTGGTCTGATTATTACTGAAGGTATTGTCATTAGTCCTCGCGCAAAAGGTAATCCAGGCGTTCCGGGGCTGTATACTCAAGAACAAATTAATGCGTGGAAAAAGGTAACAGAAGCGGTGCATCGAGAAGGTGGAACGATCATCGCACAAATTTGGCATGTTGGAAGAGCAAGTCATCATGAGATTGCTGGCAATCTACCACCACAGGCACCATCAGCTATACGAGCGGAAGGAAAAGTATCACGATTTGGAAAACCTTTTGATATACCTGAAGAAATGAGTATCGACGATATTAAAGAAGTCATTGGCCAATATGCACAAGCTGCAATAAATGCGATTGAAGCCGGTTTTGACGGAGTTGAAGTGCACGGTGCCCACGGATATTTAATTGATCAATTTAATTCAGATGTTTCCAATCACCGGACAGATAGATACGGAGGAGATCTTGCAGGCAGACTAACATTTATGAAAGAAGTCTTAAAGGAAGTTATTAATGCAGTGGGAGCTAATCGTACACTTATTCGATTTTCAGCGTTAAAAATTGACCATCCGGATTACATGTGGGAAGATCCGGAAGAAGCTATTCAAACTTTTATTGAAGCTTTCAAAGAGGTTGGTATGACAATGATTCATCCGTCAACCATGGAATTTACCAAAACAATTGCCGATGGAAAAACAATACATCAGCTCGTCCGTAAATATTGGGATGGAGTTACTGTCGGAGTCGGAGATTTAAATGCTGAAACAGCTGAACAAGCAATAGCAGAAGGAACGATTGATATCGCTGCTTTTGGACGTCCGTTACTTGCCAATCCAAATTTTCTTCATCGAGTGGAAAAAGGAGAAGAAATTATTCCCTATGATGCGAAAACTCATCTGAAAGAATTAATTTAGTCCTTTTGGTTTCTTAATAAAAAGGTTTGTTAAAAATTATCTTTATTTCCATATCCAGTACCAGCTAATATAGGCTATCTTTTATTCAAGAATAGGGCGCATTTCTGTAGAAATGCGCTTTTCTTAATGAATTGGGCCATTTAATTGAATAAGACTTTCAAACAAAAACTTGATATTTATGCTAATATTCGAATCCAAACACTCTTTTTCGATCAAATAGATCCGATAATGACCGGCAACGGGAGAAAGAATCGTGCTTGATATCATATAAGACGCAAAAGCCCATGTATACAAATCAAATCTCCCTAACTCCTTCTCGATAATGTGTCATGATGGTGGAATCAATGGATGTTACCAGCCTGGCAAGAACAATACTAGTCATGACTGAAGTTCTACTTTTCATCTATTTCCCCCCTTTTTCAACTCGAAGTAAATATTTTACTCTATCAAATATATTTAAATAAAAATGCATTTTTTATAAATATTTCCAATCTTTAAGTTCAACTTTGAGGGAATGTTATAAATGAATTATATCTCATGGAGGTTGAATTATGAGGAAAGCGATATTTATTTTCTTACTCTCATTTGTGCTTATGTCTAATGTACCAGTTGCTTGGGCAACACCTCCCGCCAATGAGCTTAATCAATATTTAGCAGAAATTGGCTGGACGAAGCAAGATTTAATGAATTATTTAAATTTTTATGAAATGCCATTAGAAGGATTTAGCACTCTCGCAGACCTAAAGAATGCATTAGGAACCCCCGTTAATGCGAAAAACCTTCAAGATCTATTAAGTAAATATCATCTCAGCCAGACAGACCTAAATAATCTTTTGAAACAATTTGGAGATTCATTAGATAAATATAAGTTTATCGAGGATTTAAATAACACACTTGCATTTTATACAAACCACGATAACGTAATGGCCCGAATAAAAATGGATATGGCCAAAATTGGTATCACCAGCAAAGAGGCAGATAGGTTTTTTAGCTATTTGACTCAAATAGAGGAAGATAATAAAACTCAGCTGGACCAAATGCAATCACTCGATTATCAAATCGATAAATTTCTAGGTACGGTTGACCCTTCACAACTAAACGCCGAACAATTAGATGAATTATCACAAATCTTTAAGCAAACCTTAAACCTTTATGAAATTCAATTAAAGCTCAAGGCAAATAATAAAAATATTACCTTGGATGACCTCTTAAAAATGAAGATATCCCCTGGAAATCTTTACACAGGAGTCTACAGTAATGCTGGAGAGCCACTGCTTGATTTCACCATTCCAGCTAAGGCCTTCCAAGGAGTGGTCGCTGGTTTGGAAGAATTGCTCAACCTAGGCGGTCTGGCAAACGAATTTGTCGATTATATGCACAGTGAAAAATATAATGATATAAATCCATATAAATAAAAGCTGGGAAAATTGGATTCGCAAATAAATGTTTTTTGTTGAAAGTTAACGATTGAAAAAGGTTGCCCCAAAAAATTTTTGGGACAACCTTTTTGTATTTACTGTTAGATGATCAAATTTGACGAAACAATTTTTGGGATTTATCGGTGAATATACATATTTAGGCGAATTCATATGATTTTATTAGCGAAGATTCATTTTTATTAGTGGTTTAATTTTTCAATGATCCAACCTCATGAAATTTACCTCTCCGTAATCCATTTCGGGGCCTACATTTCCGGTATAAGCAATCGCCGTGTCATATCCGCCTTCGCCTGCACCATGCAGCCAAATGATTAAAGGACGTTTTCCTCTGCTCATATTTGGTGAATAATAGCCGAAACGCAGAGGCAACTCAGCATATGATGATTTGCTGTTTATCCAGCCTTTGATTTGCTCCATCTTGCCGCCGCTGAAATGATCATAGGCAAGCCCTGAAATGGAATCATTATCGGTTTGTATTTCTTTTACCTGCGTTATGCGAAAATCGCAGAAAACATATACATTAAGTCCCTGTTCCAGAAACGCAGTTACTGAGTTTAAACGGTAGATCGGCTCACATTCGAGTTCAAGTGTGGCGTGACTGCCGAGTTCGGTTTTGTTCCCTTCACCGTCTGATGTATACGCTTTTGTAACACGACAATATCCTTTTGACGGACGAGCCTCTTTCGAAGTCCAATTATTTCTGAGTTGAAGCACTTCGCCGGTTTTTTTGCTTCGTCTCTCGACATAAACGTTGAAAGTATCTTCCGATAGCACCTCTGATTTAACAGATTCGGACAGAGGAAGAATGATTTTGGATATGTACGGGCCATAGTCAGTGACTTCTGTCACAGTCATGTAAGAACGATTCATTTCTATCTCTCCTGTTGTAAATTCACTTAATTCATATTGAACATAATACCTATAAGTTTATAAAATGAAGCACTTGTTTATTTTGTGATTCTTTTAGCCATAGATTGCTGGCCAGGCGGTCAATTAGGAACTTTCCATGAAAGATGCCATCCAATTTTTTGATCTTCGGCTCCGAAAACGGAACGTCTTGTGGGTGCTTAACCCAGTTTTAATTTTTTTATGGCTGGTTTAGGTCTTCATTACTAAATTTGTTTACAAAATATTTAGAATTTTATCTTATTTGCAATCGTATCACTCTAAAAAAGTGGATGTCAATCTAATGTTTAATTATAAGCCGGGTGTCAGCCTGGAAACGCAAATGTATTTACTCAATGATGATTCATTTAAGAAACCTTTCGGACGACTTTTCTTACTAGAAAAGTTTTTTTATTATATTAAAGGAACTATAATTGTATTGAAGGTAAATAAACACACTGCGGAACTTTACATAGTAGAAGGTGAGGGAATAAACTTATGACAACTATCGTGCAATCATTCTATTATAATCAAGCACCTGATACATTACAACGTGAGATTGCCGTAATGCTACATCAGGTCTGGCCAGATGCTTGTCCGATGCCAGGGGCAACGATTCCGGAAGCTCACGATAAAGAACTTAATGCACGCTCATTTTATTCCTACATAGATGGAAAGTTGGTCAGCTATGCAGGTGTGGTGCATAAGACTATCAAGCACGATGGACAAACATTAAATATTGCTGGACTTAGCTGTGTGGCTACTGATCCCGAGTATCAAGGTCAAGGGTTAGGTTTACGTACAGTCGCTGCCGCTACTCAATGGATTGAAAAACAAAGAGACATAGATTTTGGCATATTCACGTGTAAACCATCTTTAGCTTCTTTCTATAATCGTGCCGGTGCTTGGCCTGTTGTACCAGATGTGGTGCTCATTGGCAGTCGAGATGAGGGTGCTTTATCTAGCGAATCCTTAGACGTTGTTGTTCTGATGCGTCTGTTTTCAGAAAAGGCCAAGGCTTATGAATCGATCTTGCGTCATACTACTATTAATCTTGATTTTCCGGATGGTCAGTTTCTATAACAAACTGAGAACGATCTTCCGCAATCGGGCGCTTTTCCGGAACACGGAAAGCGTCTTTTTTTAACGGAATAAAGGATTAAGTTAAATAACAAGTTTTGAAATAATTGTAATTAAGCAAATGGTTAGTTTAATAAGATGGTGGAATTAACTATATAGAATCTATTATAGGGAGAGTTATATGGAACAAGTTAATTTCTTAGATAACAGATTGCTTTAATGAAGGTAGTGTAAAAACTGACAAGTTCAGGGCATTTAAAGATGATTCAACCGTTCCACCATTAGGAGTGCAATTAACTGTCATTGATTCTGAATATGATTTCTTTTGGAAATTTCGAGATGTTTTATTTTCATTTTGCCTCTTATTTGGATGAGTTGGCTAATGAAGATCCAACGTTTAGGTATCAGGGATATGGTGGGAAATCACTACATCATCAGTCGCATGGTGAGGCTTTTTGTCTTTATTCATTAACCGTTTTGGTAATAGGAGTATCTATCTTTTGGATGAACCTGAAGCAGCGTTATCTCCTGCTCGTCAATTAGCTTTCTTACTGATTATTTATAATCTTGCTAGTCAAGAGTCAAGGTGATGCACAATTTATAATCGCTACTCATTCCACCATTCTTCTAGGTTATTCGAATGCACAAATTTATAATTTCGATTCTTCACCTATTCAAGAGATCGAATATGAAGATACAGAAAATTATCAAATAACCAAGGGTTTTATAAACAGAAGAGAAAAGTAATCTAGATGAGCTGTTTCGTAATGACTGCGATGAATCATAATTTATTACTACCATGTAAGAACGTAATTTTCTTACATTTTCTGTGGTGAAGCCCTGATTCATGGATGGCTAACGGGTAGCTATAGTTTAATAAGCGCGAACCGGATTCAGAAGTTCTCCATAATATTATTAATCCTTAAAAATCGGGCGCTTTAATGGAGGAACGAAAAAAGCCCAATTCCTCAGTATTAAAATAGAGAAATTGGGCTTTTTAATATTAGAATTTCCTGGTGTAAATTTGCATTTTCCTGACGCTACCCCAACTAGAGCGAGCAGCTAGCCCCTGGAGGTCAAAATTGAGCAACCTAAGAATTCAAATAACGGACTTCATAGGTTGGAGACATTTTTGTTTGAGGCTAATCAAGGCGCTTGCACATGGTCCCTTGGTCAGTCAGATTTTCAGTTGTTGTATCCTCATAATTTCTTGTATTTTGTTGATACTATTGTATGTTGAATTAAATAGTAAAGAGTAGTAGCTCAAGTGGAGAATCAAATGAACTCGGAATCTTTCTTTTAAAGGGGTTGAATAGGTGAGGCGGAGAGGTGAAAAAAATAAATCCGAAAAAAAAGATAAAATTCTTATTCTATCCAGTACTTTTGGAGAGAGACATCAACAAGTTGCCTACGCGGTCCGCGAGGCGGTGCAGTCGCGCCTGTCAGATGCAGAACCAGTTGTTGTGGACTTTAATGGCAGGAATTGCAGATTCTAAAATTGCTGATACAGGAACCCCAATCAAATCAAAATTTTACGAGCATCATTCTCGTAAAGATCTATCTGTAAAATATGGACTGGATTTTGACTTACCTACGATCATGGTGATGGGTGGGGGACACGGCATGATTCGCGATGGTTTATCGACCTTTCGCGAGCTGGATGCATTACCTCAACCCAAACAACTTATCATTGTATGTGGTCACAATGATAAATTACGACATCAGTTAAAAGACGAATTAAAAGTTCCTAATAGGTATGAAAGAGAACGTTAAACGATTTCATTTGAAAGGAACGAATTTTGGTGCTCTTGATGTGATTATTCGAACGAAACAACAAAGCCTAACCTTGATTTTAACACCAGATATGGAAGTTGAAAAAGGTGAGCCAAGACTTAAAAGTACAAATTCTTTTGGCTAGATATGGTAGGAAATCACTAAGTATTACGTGTTACAAAATGTTTTAATGAAGAAGAGATCGATAGATTGGTTCAATTATCCCATGATCGTTTGAGTTAGTCTTCGTTATTTGTTGACATAATTCTAGATTTTTTTGCTCCTACAAGGCGATAAAGTGAAACGGAGAAGGAGAATGTAACATGGAGGAAGCCATATTTTGGACTTTGATCATTCTGTTCTTTGTGTATGGAATGATTCCATGGATATGTACAGCTGTCTTGGGCTTTGGTGTATTCCGCAAGAGCCCATCATGTCATGAGGTAGCCTTTACATTTGATGATGGACCTGATCCAAGATTTACACCGAAATTACTGGATCTCTTGAAAAAGTATAATGTTAGAGCGACATTTTTTGTCCTTGGTTCGAAAGCAGAAAAAAATCCTGAACTTATACGACGTATGAATCAAGAAGGACATTTAATTGGGCTCCATAATTATGTGCATCGAACAAACTGGTTAATGACTCCTTGGACCATTCGCCGAGAACTAGACCGTTCAGCTTCCATCATCGAACAAATTACAGGTGTGCGATCTATCTATTATCGTCCTCCGTGGGGGCTGCTTAACCTTTTTGATTTTTTATTGCGAAAGGAATTTCGAATCGTGTTGTGGTCTTTGATGGTAGGTGATTGGCGGAGTAAAGGTGGAAGTGACAAAATTAAGCGTAGATTAATGCACAAGATCAAAGGAGGGTCTATCATTCTTTTACATGATAGCGGAGAAACGTGGGGAGCCAACCCGGACGCACCATTACACACTATCAAAGCTCTAGAAGATGTATTCTTAGATCTATCGCATCGAGGCTATACATGTGTACGTATAGACCAGATTCCTCCATTAGGAAAACAAAAATTAGCATCAGAAGTAAGCTGGAAAAAGAAAGTAATGGTTTCTATATGGCTCAAATGGGAAAGAGTGTTTAATTGGTTATTTCATATCCATCCCATTGATAAAAATCATCCATTCTTAAACGTAAGAATACGTACTTATTGGGGTAAAACAGTTCAATTGTCAGACGGAGAGAAAATTCAAAGAGGAGACCGTGTACTGGAACTACATTTTAATAATGAAGTGCTTTATAACATGGGAATCCATTCACGTTCTTCTATTCAATTAGCCATTCAAATGATTCGAACAACGGAACAATTATTACCGAAGACTCTGCCTATCATTTTAAACCATCCAAATTATGAAAAGATTAAGGCACTATACGGGGTTTCTATGATCTATCGTGGAACAAAACAATTCGGGTTTATCGTTAATGACTTACCAAGAGGACCATTCTCCTTCTTTACCAAAATATATTTGCGCTTATTAATGTCTGTCGTTCATCCTCAAGGAAAAGATAGATTACAAAACAAAGTTGAACATCTTGTGCCAAAGATGATGGTCATGTCGACAAAGGAACTTATGCGAAGATATCCCATTGAAAATCTTTAGATTGTTTATCCCTCATAAGCCTGGAGCAAGAGGGGGATGCATCGCCCCCACTGATTTAGTTTCACTTAATTGCGAGTAAATGATTTTCGATTTTGAGGTGAGGAGATTTTGGATATTAAGGTTATGACCTATAACATTCACCATGGTAAAGGGCTCGATAAGCAAACGGATCTTCATCGAATTGCGGATATAATTGAAAAAAGTAAGGCAGATATCATTGGTCTAAACGAAGTGGATAGGAATTTTTCTAGGCGAAGTGACTATGAAGATCAGATTAGTTTGCTTGCAAAGCAATTAAACATGTATCAAGGTTTTAGTCCGTCCATCTCTTTACCGTTCAAGAACCAGGCGAACGTTCGGGAATATGGAAATGCTCTTCTGTCTCGATATCCGATTATTACTAAAAAGAGTCATTCATTTCATTTAAAAGCAGGCCTAGCCGAACCAAGGTCCCTACTAGAAGCGTCCATTCAAATAAATGGAAAGTTAGTTCGATTTTATGTTACTCATTTAAGTTTAAATTCATTTCTTCATCGAAAGCAAGCGAACTTTATCATCCATCAGCTTGACAAGTGTTCACATCCGATGATTATTATGGGTGATTGGAATATGAGACCGGGATCAAATAAATGGTGCAATATAACGAAAAAGTTTCAAGACGTTTGGAATCTTGCAGGCAACGGGACAGGATTTACTTATCCATCAAAGAAGCCAAGAATAAGATTGGACTATCTTTTTGTGAGCCAAGAGGTTCGAGTTGTTGACGTAGAACTTGTAAAAATTTTATCAAAAGCCTCCGACCATTTGCCGTTAAAAGCGACACTTTCTCTTTATTAGTCAATAGGTTTGACTTTTAAAAAAGATTCATTTCTCCTGTGAACAAATCATGTATCCTATTATTCATATGAATTTGATATTTGTTCATAATAATAACTATACAAGCAAGAATCATTCTACAAAGGGAGAAAGATTGATGACATTAGTGCATTCTCAGAAAAAAAGAGTGATTTTACTCATGGTTGACACATTAATGGATTCTTCTTTACAAGCGGCATTAAATACCGGGAATGTTCCTGCCTTTCAATTTTTTATTGAAAAGGGTTGTTATTTCCCTGATGTTGTTAGTCCATTTCCAACTATGTCTGTTACCGTTGACAGTACATTATTAACTGGTGTTTACAGTGATAAACATAAAGTTCCAGGACTCGTTTGGTATAACCAAAAAGAAAAAAGAATTGTTAACTATGGCAGTCATGTAAGAGAACTAATTAAACTAGGACTAAAGCAATCTATGGGAGACGTATTTTTCAATTTAAATCATATCCATTTAAATAAGCAACATAAAACGATTCACGAAATCCTACATGATGAGGGAATACAAACGTCATCCATCAATGCACTTTTATATAAAGGAAGTAATCCCAATGTATTAAAAACACCCTTTCTCTTATCCATGGTGACAGGAATGAATAAGAAGATAGAGGTTCAATCACCAGACTTACACTCATATGGAGCTTTTCGATGTCTAAATCCTGTCAAAAAGTATTCCTTTTCTTGGCAAAAATATGGTTTTAACGATAAATTTTCAGCGAACGAAGTGGGGTATCTTATCAATCAAAATAAACTACCACCATTAACCATAACTTATTTTCCTGATTTAGATCAAAGCGTACATAAAAATGGGAGGACGGATATAAAAGGAATACAAAAAGTAGATAAACAATTACAAAAAATCCTCAATCAGTACCCGTCATGGGATGAGGCTTTGTCAAACAACATATGGATTATTTCAGGAGACAATGGTCAAGCATGGATTAGTAGCAATAAGAAAGATGCATTAATTGACCTAAGAGATCTTTTGAATTCCTATCGAATCGGCGTATTAAAAAAGGGGGTTACATCTCAAGACGAAATCATTCTGTGTGTGAACGAAAGAATGTCTTTTATTTATACGCTGGACGATCAAAAAGCGCCTTTACAGGAAATCGCGAAAGTCCTGCAAAATGATCATCGAATTGATGTCATTGCCATTAAAAATGAAAAATCAGTAACCGTTACATCCGGAATACATGAAGGACATCTTCATTTTCATCCTGAAGGAGAATATGCTGATGAGTATGAGCAATCTTGGTTCCTAGAAGGGAATACAGAAATATTAGATCTTTCCCTCACGAATAAAACAGTGAAATATGGAGATTATCCTGATGCCCTAGCAAGGTTATATTCTTCCTTTTTCTCACATGAAGGGGAGTACCTCATTGTAAGTGCAAAACCCGGGCACGAATTTATAGGTGAAGGTTCTCCTACACATATAGGTGGTGCAAGCCATGGGGGGTTACACAAGGAAGATTCCTTTGTGTCCATGATTGTTTGTGGCACTTCTTCAACCCCAAAGCACTTACGGATTATAGATTTTAAGGATTGGCTTTTGTCGCTAGTTCAAGAAAGCTACCATTCAAAGTAATCCTACCGGAAAGAAGCAGGAGGGGATTTTTCTATGGCGGAAAAAGGTCAAAAATTAAAGTTGATATAAAAAGATGCTCTTCCGCAATCAGGCGCTTTAGTGGAGTAAGATAATTATTTATAGACTGATCGGTTTTTACCGTTCAGTCTATTCTTTTCTCAATAAGGTACATTTATATTAAACGTGTTCATCACTCAGGAAAGTTAATATTTTCATTTGTCTCAATAACACCGTTCGAAAAAGTACACTTTTCCAAACGGGTATTTTTTGTTCCATTGTGGGGGCTACAGGCTTGTTGGCACCACTTGTAGGATCCGACCCGAGCATTAATAAGGAGCTGCTGGTAGTAGCGATTGGTTCGGGTTCGTAATTCTTTAACTACGCCAATCATGCTGGATTCTGGTTGGTAAAGGAATCATTTAGTATGTCGATGGGAGAAACCTTTAAAACAATCCTACTAATCCAATCGATCATTGGATTAGTAGGATTGGCCATAGCGCTCTTATTAAATCTACTGCCGCATTTCTAATTAATTTTAAAATGATATAAAAAGAAGAAATTTAAAATAGCTTGAAAGCCTGATATGCTCCCAATAATGTGGACAGATAAAATAATAAAAATCTGTTTACCTTATTGGGGGCTTTTTCTATGGAAAAAAGTGCTTATTCTGTACAAGAAAAGTATGATTTAATTGTCGCGTATAGTTACAGACAAATTTCGGTTCAAGACTTCTGCCGTCAATACAATATATCTGATGAAACAATGAAAGAATGAATTTATCTATTTCAGACATATGGAATGAATGGACTCTTACATAATTCCAGTGGATGGAAACGGTACTCTAACCTGTTCGTATTTTTGAGGCAAAAAAGCCATCACAAAACAACTTAATGTGTGATGGCTTTAATTTTATAAAATTATGAATTGGTTTGTACTGTAGAAACGGCCTTCTTTTTCCAAGGATACCAGTTTTTTTGATTTTAACCATAGTTCTTTTAAAAAATGGATCTCCTAGACTCTGAAACAAGTAAATGGGTATTTGTTTTTTGTGCTATAAAATCAATGAAGTAATATAAAACAATTGGGATAATGTGGTAAAATATAGAAAAGAGTTCATTAGATTATTCAACTGGGAGGTCGTAAAATGTTTTCACGAAAAACAAAAATGATCCGCAGTGAATTTGAATCAATTGCATCGTTGGAAGAGGTAGTGATTGGCGGGATCAAACAAATGATTTTGGTAAGAGGGGAAAATGTTGAGAATCCCATTATGCTCTTTTTGCATGGTGGACCTGGAACAGCCCAAATAGGATTTGCCCCTAAATTCCAGCGGGACTTAGAAAAGGATTTTGTCGTCGTGAATTGGGACCAAAGAGGCTCGGGGTTATCTTATTCTCCTGCTATCAAGAAAGAAGAATTGACGATTGAAAATATGGTCAATGACACAGTTCAGTTAGTTGAGTATCTTTTAAAACGCTTCAATCAACAAAAACTATTCCTAGTTGGTCATTCTTGGGGAACCGTACTTGGTACTTTAGTGACAAAAAAATGCCCTCAATATATTTATAGTTACATAGGAATCGGCCAAGTGGTTAATATGCGGGAAGGGGAAAAAATTTCGTATGACTATACGATTAAAAAGGCGAATGAACTAAAGAAAGACAAGGCCATTAAGGAGTTAAAGAAGGTTGAGCTTAATCCTTCCGATATGAAGTATTTAGGGGTACAAAGAAAATGGTTGATGAAATTAGGTGGTTCCTTTATTGGAGTCAGTATGTATAATCTGATCTATTCGAATATGTTCTTTGCTAATGAGTATACCATCAAGGACTAGTTTCGCTATTTGAAGGCTGGGAAGCTTTCTTTAGAAACACTGTGGTCACAATTACTAGATATTGATTTTTTAAAAACTGCACCAAGATTGGAAGTTCCTGTTTATTTCTTCGCGGGCAGACATGATTATCAAACACCTTTCCTATTAGTAGAACAATACTTTGATATGTTGGAATGTCCGTATAAAGAGCTTATTTGGTTTGAAAACTCTGCTCATTTATTGAACTATGAGGAACCAATGAAATTTCACGAGGAATGCATCAAAGTAAAAGAAAAAATGGCATAGGACGAGTACAATATCAATATTTTAGAATGATTTTATATGGGAGCTAGTAAAGATATATTTTTCAATGGGAAGGATATTTGAATAACAATTCGAATATCTAACTATATAAAATGGAAGGGTGTACTCTATGTCACAAAATAAGCAACTATCAAGCAGCCAACTAGACTTTCAAAATAATGAAGGGAAAATCGAAATTTCAAACTCCATGAAGGAAATTAATGTAGATGGATCGTATAATCGCCAAAAAAATAGATTTACGACCCCTTTTGGGAATCATGAGGGAGAGCTGCCAGTGGATGCCGGGAGATACCGCTAGCGTATGACACCTTGTTTGCAAGATTAGATGAATTAGAGCAGCGACTCTTGGGCCAACGATTCTTATTTGGCGATTATATAACAGATTCTGATGTACGCTTATATGCCACATTAGTCCGCTTCGATGTTGCATATTACTCAGCCTTTAAGGCAAATCGAAATCGAATTGTCGATTTCCCTAATTTATGGGGCTACTTGCGTGACTTATATCAAACGCCTGGATTTGGTGATACGACTGATTTTGATGCAATCAAACGGCATTATCATTTATCTACCCATATCGCAAGTGATGATCAAAAGGGACAACTCATTTTACCAAAGGGTCCGGATTTATCTGGTCTTGAATCAGAGCATAATCGCAAGGTATTAAGTAATAAAGAGGAAAAATTTTTAATCCGGCAGGTGAAATTATGATTATCCGTGATGCTGTAGAGTATGAATTACCATTTATTCGAGAACAAAGGGTGGAGTCCTATCAAGAGCATGCTCATCGAATTCCTGAAGGACATTGGCAGGCACTGAAACAGGCAATCTCATCGGATGCGGATTTACAGCAAGGTGTAGAACGAATAGTCGTGGAAATGGATGGGAAAATAGTAGGCAGTGTGGTATTGTTTCCTGCCAAAACGGATGCCTACAAGGGTTTTGTCGTTGAACTGGATTATCCGGAAATCCGCATGCTCGCAGTTGCACCGCAAGCTCGAGGAAAAGGAGTGGCAACGGCCTTAATTTCTGAATGTATATTGAGAACGAAAGCAAAAGGCTTCCAAGCCATTGGACTGCACACAGGAGATTTCATGGATAGCGCAATGAAATTGTATGAACGCCTTGGTTTTGAGCGATTACCGCAATTCGACTTTGAGCCCGCAGATGATGGCATTATCGTGAAAGCATATCGGTTATCTTTTCAAGATAGGTAGGAAAGGATTGTTAAATGATTAAGGGTGAAGCGATTTATATAAGACCGGTTGAAATTGAGGATGCTGCAGCACTGCTTGATTTGCAAACTAAAAATCGTGGTTTCTTTGAAAAATTTGCTGTAGATCGGGATAAAAATTTTTATACCCTTGAATCACAGCTTGAAAGGATTAAGCGTTTTGAAGAAGACTGGAAAAACGACCAATCCTATAACTTTGGCATTTTTCAAGATAACGGTACCTTAATTGGTACAATTAATCTTTTTCAAGTACTAAGAGGATCTCTTCAAAGTGCGTTTATCGGCTATTTTTTAGATAAAAAATACAATGGAAAAGGCTATACAACCGAAGCGGTAAAGCTGATTGTGGAATATGCCTTCAGCCAATTAAAGCTACACAGAATCGAAGCAGGCGTCATGCCACATAACATTGGATCGATTCGGGTGTTAGAGAAGTCAAGTTTTCATAAAGAAGGACTTGCGAAGAAAAATGTTAAGATTAATGGGAAATGGGAGGACCATCAGGTGTTGGCAATTGTTAACCCTAATGATTAAATTCCCCCATAAATGCTCATGACTGTATAAACTGAGGATAGCGGATGAAAGACATTCAAACCTTTAAGAATAAGGATATTGTTGCAATCAGAAAATAAGGGGCTGCTAACCGTCTCTTGTGCACCGGTGTGGATTACTACAGCGATTAATCGCAAAGGAAAATAATAAAAGGAGTAAAACCAATGAAATATAAAATTGTCGAAAGAGATGCCTTCCGGGTTACAGGTATTAAGCGGGAATTTTCATGTGGTTCCGGGGAAGCGGGAATTCCGGGCGTTCCGGAATTCTGGGGTGAAGTCCAAGGAAGCGGAATCACAAATCAATTAGTTGAATTAAACAATGGTGAAATAAAAGGATTGTTAGGGATTACTTCCAATTATAACGCAGCGAAAAACGTAGTTGATTATTCAATTGCTACTGAATATAGCGGGCAGGTACCTGATGGATTAGCGAGTTTTGAAATACCCGCTTCGAAATGGGTGGTTTTTGAAGTTCGAGGCCCCGTTCCGGGAGCAATTATAAATGCATGGCATCAAATTTATACAGAATGGTTCCCGGCTAACCAATATGAACCTGCAGCATTACCTCCTTTTGAAGCATACATAGATTCTGATCTCTCCAGTGAGAATTCTTATAATGAAATTTGGGTTCCGATCAAATAAGCTTCATAGTAAGTAGAAAACACATAGAAAAAGTTTATGTGAACAGGAAATCTGTTCTTCAAGAAGGATTTGAAAGACAAAACCGCTAAGGGAACGGTCAAACTGTCCTTGAAGAAGGATTCGAAGGACAAAATCGTCTCAGAGAAGGGTCAAACTGTCCTTCAAGAGGGGGGTGAAGGACAAAAACACTTAAGAGAACTGAAAAAATGTCCTTCAGATTTAATGTGAAATGTCACGTGAATTGAGTTGTGAAAAAGCGCCTAATAAGTGAGCCCATTAAAAAATAGTATGGGTTCTCTACTAATAATGACACCAAAGATTCGATTCAATTCAATGAACTATTTTTATTATTACTCTAACAATAAACCTATCCAGTAAAAACAACGGTTCTAAGCATTCAAGAACTAACTCAACAAGTTCCCATTTATCATTTTCGTGTCTATTTCTCTTCTTTTTCAATTTCATTATTTATCTTTGTGGACCTCCTAAACATCTTTATAATCTACACAATATCTATTGTTATATTCCATTTCATTGTTCAACAATCCTTTAAGTAAAAGGTAAAAGAGATGATCCATCTATTCACTATGCACCTAGTGCCTCATTAAAACGTAAGATAGTATCAAAATAAATGGGGAGGTCTAGGTATGTATCCTTATACAAATTATCACGATGCTTTAAATAGACCATCGAATAAATTGGTTAGTGATGTTGAAAAGGCCATTAATGGAGAGTATAGTGCCATACATTGTTATGGCAAGCTGGCAAATTTGACCTTAAGCGGGGAGGAACGAAAACGGATTCTCGAGATACGTAAGGATGAAATAAAACACTTTCAACAATTTGAACAGATTTTTGTGAGCCTTACGGGAAAACAACCGCAACCAAAGATCGTTGAAGAATGTCCTAATGTTTATTTAGATGGTTTAGAATTTGCTTTACAAGATGAGCAAAAAACCGTTGATTTTTACTTGGAAATAGCCGACGATTCAACAAACCAACACATCAAAGAGGTATTTCTTCGGGCAGCAGCTGATGAACAGAACCATGCCGTGTGGTTTTTATATTATTTTTCTAAAAATAATAAGTAGTTTTTTATCTAAAAGAGCTAATCCAAGCTCTTTTTTACACCTATACTTATAAATCCCTCAAACAAAGAGTGTTTTCTTTTCAGGAGATGTTGAGATGGATAGTATAATCCAGTCGTACTTTGAAAATCTGGAATCTAAGGATAAAGACGTTCAGCACGAAGCTTATAAAAAAATTTTAGCAGCAACGGCAAAAGCAGTAGATTGGTCCTATGAAGTTTGGGATCAATTGAAGGAAGAACTAACGTATCCTGATAACCACAAAAGATCAAGGGCGGCACAATTTCTTTCCCATTAGGCGATAAGTGATCCTGAAAAGAGAATGCTCAAAGATTTTCCGGCATTATGGGAAGTGACTAAAGATCAAAAGTTTGTGACTGCTAGACCAGCTAGCCCCACTTTCCAAACTGATTGCAAGCTATGGAGGCATACATAATATGGCCCCTTTAATCCTTTTACTACTAATATAATAGGAGGTATTCAATGCAGCCGCGTATAACAGTCAGGGTTGTCTTTTTCGGCAACTCTTTTTTTAATTGAATTAACGAAGCAGGAGTTGAATTTGGTAAAATAGAACATTATGAATTATTACCATTTTAGAGACTGAGGAGTAAGGTTTTTATGGAAATAAAATTAGATGATTTAACCGGATCTGAAGTGGCTGAATTAGTGGGTGAACATCTTCAGAGTATGGCAAAACACTCCCCGCCCGAAAGTATTCATGCCTTAAACCTTGAGCGGTTAAAAAAACCGGAAATTACATTCTGGAGTGCATGGGAACAAGGTGAATTACTTGGTTGCGGGGCCCTTAAAGAACTCGATGGTCAACATGGAGAGATAAAATCAATGCGAACCTCTTCATCACATTTAAGAAAGGGTGTGGCGAAGCGTCTCCTTCAACACATAATTGAAGAAGCCAAGCAACGCGGCTATCAACGGCTAAGTTTAGAAACTGGCTCAATGTATGCTTTCGAACCTGCAAAAAGGCTTTATGCAAGTTACGGGTTTCAATATTGTAAGCCGTTTTCAGATTACATTGAGGACCCAAATAGCGTATTTATGACAATGGAATTATGAGCTCGTTTATAAAAAAAGTAGGAAAGCACATTTTAAAAGGTTGAATTAAGCCTTTTGTCTTTATTCAGTTATTCTTATTAATTCCTATAATCATTATTAGTTTTTATGCGGTAACAGATGGAAATTCACTGCTTTTCTAACTAAAATAATGGACCGCCTTGCTTAAAAAAGTCTAAAAATAAGAAAAATAATCGCCAATATGATTACCACTGTCATGATAAATGGACCTAATCCCGAACTATATACAAAGTAAACAGTAATGTGTCGTAACCCATTTACAACAAGAAATATGAGTAAGATGAGAGTCAAAAAAATGATTAGAGCCGTGTTTTTATTTTTGTACATTACCTTCAGCCCCTTTCATACTCAAAAGACATCTAGTTCAATTATATAAATTCTTGTAGTCTTTATAACACGCAAAATCAATTTAATACATGCTGGGTGATTAATGAGCATGAAAAAGCGATGCCTTCATCAAGGTCCATGGAACGTTCATAAAGGGTTCCTTCACATCGTAAATTTTAATAAAGAGGAATTTATAAACATTGAAATATCTCAACCACTTTAATCTTCTCAGTGTCTTCAGATTTCGCAAAAATTGTCGATTTTTATCGAAAAATATTATTTTAATGTATTCGCTTTCAGTTGGTAAAATCAAATGTATCTATTGAATATTTATAATATTTAATTTTTTGTAATGACCTATTGAAGGTGTTGTTATTAACGTAGAAATCGCAGGGGAGGATAAAAAATGCAACAAATACGCACAAGGAAAATAACAAGGAGAAGAACGGTAAAGAAATTACAGGGAAAAACCGTTCGATTAAGTATCGGAATTTCGGAAACGATAAGAAATGATTTTCGGGATGCGGTGGAAAAAAACGGAAAAACAATGAAGGAAGTTTTGACTTTATATATGCAAAAATACATTTGGAAACAAGGAGAATTACAAAGAAATAGGCAACAAAGACGCCACGATATTGGATAAGTGCGATACCGTTTTTTATTAGTAGGCTAATAAAAAGGAAATCATCTAATTTGGGGGCATGTTCATGGAATATCAAATTAAAGGAAGTACGATGCAATCATTGCAACTTCAGTTGGAGCGTGGAGATTCGATTTACAGTGAAGCAGGTTCGCTTCTTTCCATGTCTCCGACCATTGAACTTGAAACCAATTTTACAGGTGGAATTGGAGGCGTTTTCAAGCGCGTCATCACTGGGAATACTGCCGTGTTAAATCATTTTAAAGCACTTCATGGGGAGGGTCACGTTTCGTTCAGCACGCGCATGCCCGGTCACATCGTGCCTTTACAAATGGACCGTTACAATTCCGTCCATGTACAGAGGCATAGCTTTTTATGTGCAGAAGAATCTGTGTCACTAAATGTGGTCGGAAATATGGGATTAACAGGCTTTTTCGGCGGCAACGGACTGATTTACAACAAGTTGGATGGAAGTGGATTGGCGTTCATTTCGGTAGATGGGGAAGTCAATGAAATGTATCTGGCGACGGGCGAAACGATCTTGGTTCATCCCGGACATCTTGCTGCTTATGATTCTCGTGTATCTTTTGAAGTGCAGCGGCTCAAAGGATTCAAAAACATGTTTCTTAGCGGGGACGGAATGTTTTTGGTAAAACTTACAGGAGCAGGCACCGTTTGGCTGCATACATTAAGCCTTCATGGACTTGCAGAAGTCATGATGCCGTATATGTCTTCCCGTGGATAAAATAGGTAAGTTGTTAATGATGTGAGGAATATTAACGTAATCTTCATAGCAGCCTCTGTTTCAAACCTTATTTTTTTTCCGCAAAGGATCAAAATTCTTAAAATAAATTCATTACATTATTTTCCTATATAGTATTATTGGTATTGTCAGAGAATTACTGCCAAAAGAAAATTTTGTCAGACAGACATTTGAAAAAGGAGTCGATCTCTTATGAATCAAAAAATTACTACGTTTTTAATGTTCTCCGGCAAGGCTGAAGAGGCAATGAATTTTTACACCTCTGTATTTGATCACTCAGAAATTAATAGTGTTTTTCATCATGAAAATGGAACTGTATTACACGCGGTTTTTACATTAAAAGGACAACGCTTCATGTGTATTGATAATAGCAGCGGGCAAGAACATTCTTTTACACCTGCGATGTCATTGTTTGTAACATGTGCTTCAGTAGAAGAGATTGACGGGGCTTTTGAGAAACTATCTCAAGATGGACAAGTGTTAATGCCGTTAGCTGCATCTCCATTTAGTGAAAAGTTTGGGTGGGTACAGGATAAATATGGCGTTTCTTGGCAATTAAATCTTGCTGAAAAATAATGAAAGAAAGGTTATACTATCTTACTATCGGAAATACTTATTTAGGTTGACAGACCGTAGCTAGCACACTATTCGCTAATGCGGTATATTTAGGCTGTGAGAAAGGTTTTTAGATTTTGGAGGTATTAAATAAAATGACCGAAAACAAGGTAACAAACGAAGCCCTATCCGAGCTTACCATGCAGGGTGGCCCTCTATCGGCAACCGAGGAGGAGCAGAAAACCTTCGAGGCAGCACGTGAAGGAATTAAAGCGGGATTTGGCGGAACCTTTGACCAGCTCGAGGATTTTCTCAAAAAGGCCTAATTAATAGGTTTTGGTGCACTTTTTCACTATTGAAGAAAGCGCTATCAATATATTTTAGGAGTGAAGCAAATGTCAGTAGATGTTTATCTGAATTTTAATGGAAACTGCCGTGAAGCAGTTGAGTTTTACGCACAGGTCTTTGGAACAGAAAAGCCAAAATTTATGACTTTCGGAGAATCGCCGCCTAACCCGGAATATCCTCTTCCGGAGGAAGCAAAAAATTTAATCATGCATACACGGCTTAACATTGATGGAAGCAATGTGATGTTTTCGGATGTATTTCCCGGCATGCCTTTTATTGAAGGGAACAACATTAATCTTTCATTTGTTAGTAAAAATCTGGACGAGGTAAAATCTTCATTTAATAAGCTCAAAGAAGGCGGTACTGTAGGCATGGAACTACAAGAAACATTCTGGAGCAAATGCTACGGCCAATTAACTGATAAGTTTGGAATCCATTGGCAATTTAACTATGACAATGGAGAAATGGTAATGTAATTATAATAAAGAGCTTGGAAAATTCTCCAAGCTCATTAATTTTTGCCTAAAGCAAACAAAGGTATAAAAAAAGTACCTCTAGATGGTAACATTCAATGGCCCTTAAGTGGAGTAGAATTTCTGTTTCTTCTCATTTTATTATTTGTTAAGTCTCCTGTTTAGTATACTGATTTAAATAATTTAATTAATGAACTAATACAATATAGCGGCAGGGGAGTGACCCTGCCACTTTTATGCATTTAAAAACACAATATTCAAATAAGGAATATTTTCATATTGTGAAAATAGATAATAAGGACTAAAATATACTAGTATAACAAAAAATAAAATAGTATCAAATGATTTATTATTGTAAGTTGATTTTTTGTCACAATTTCAATTTACAAATACAGAATTTATTAAAAGAAGGGGAGTGTGAATGATGAAAAAAATAAGTTTGGCATGGCAAATTTTCATTGGATTGGCTCTTGGTATTGTTGTCGGGGCTAGTTTTTACGGAAATCCGCATCTGGCAGATTACCTGAATCCAATTGGGAATATTTTTATCCGTTTAATTAAAATGATTGTGGTTCCAATCGTTATTTCAAGTTTGATCGTTGGTGTAGCGGGTGTAGGGGATATCAAATCATTAGGAAAGCTTGGGGGAAAAACCCTGCTTTATTTTGAAATCATCACGACAATTGCCATTGTGGTTGGGCTTTTGGCGGCAAACGTGTTTCAGCCGGGAGCAGGAGTCGATCGTTCCCATTTAACAAAAACAGACATTAGTACCTATGCAACTACCGCTAAAACAACAGAGTCCCATTCGATGATTGACACAGTTGTAAATATTGTTCCGACGAATATCATTCAGTCTTTAGCAAATGGGGATATGTTAGCGATCATTTTCTTCTCCGTTATGTTTGGCCTAGGAATAGCGGCTATCGGAGAGAAAGGAACGCCGATTCTCAATTTCTTTAGAGGAACAGCAGATGCGATGTTCCATGTAACCAACCAGATTATGAAGGTAGCACCGTTTGGTGTTTTTGCATTAATTGGAGTCACCGTATCTAAATTTGGATTATCTTCGTTAATTCCGCTAGGTAAACTGGTTCTTGTGGTATATGGAGCAATGATCTTCTTTATTCTTGTAGTGCTCGGAATAGTTGCGAAAATTGCCGGGTATAACATTTTTAAACTTATCAAGTATTTAAAAGACGAATTATTGTTGGGGTATTCAACAGCGAGCTCAGAAACCGTCCTTCCAAAAATCATGGAAAAAATGGAGAAACTCGGCTGTCCAAAGGCGATTACATCCTTTGTTATTCCAACGGGGTATTCCTTTAACCTTGATGGATCGACATTATATCAAGCGATAGCTGCACTTTTTATTGCACAAATGTATGGAATTCATTTGAGTATCGGGCACCAAATCACATTGGTATTTGTCTTAATGCTCACTTCAAAAGGGATTGCCGGAGTTCCGGGTGTATCGTTTGTTGTTCTTCTTGCAACATTAGGAAGCGTGGGTATTCCGGTGGAAGGACTTGCCTTTATCGCGGGTATTGACCGTATCCTTGATATGGCACGTACATGTGTTAACATCGTCGGAAACTCTCTTGCCGCTATTGTTATTACCAAATGGGAAGGACATAAACTCAAAGACAAACCAGAAGAAAAAGTCGCATAAAAGAAAAGGCGCCAGCCCCCAAAGTGGGGTTGGCGCCTTTTCTTTTATGCGATGAGGTGACAGGCACCTCGAGAACAATTCTATGTGAGGTTTTGTTACATGAATGTTGAACCAACAGATAAATAAAATTACCATGTTATTAATATTAATATGGCTAAACCATTGGAGGCGACGGTCAAAAGTGGCAAAGGAGAAATTAGTGCTAGTTGGGAATGGCATGGCGGGTGTTCGCTGTATAGAGGAAATTTTAAAGTTGAAACCGGATCGTTTTGATATCACGATCTTTGGAAGTGAGCCCCATCCAAACTATAATCGAATACAATTATCAAAGGTTTTGCAGGGGGATACTTCGATTAAGGATATTACCATCAATGACTGGAACTGGTATGAAGAAAATGGGATCCTGTTATACCCGGGAGAGACGGTTGTCAAAATTGATCCGGTTGGACAATTCGTTTTTACTAGTAAAGAGCGAAAAGTAAACTATGACAAGTTAATTCTTGCTACCGGGTCATTACCGTTTATGCTGCCGATTCCGGGAGCAGATAAAAAAGGGGTAACTGCATTTCGTGATATCAAAGACTGTAAAGAAATAATTGAATATTCAAAAATATATAAGAAGGCAGCTGTAATTGGCGGCGGTTTATTAGGTTTAGAGGCGGGAAGAGGCCTGTTGAATCTTGGTATGAAGGTTGATGTGATTCATATCGGGGATTACTTGATGGAAAGGCAGCTGGATAGAACAGCCGGCCAACTTCTTCAAAAGGAACTTGAACAGCAGGGAATGAACTTTCTACTGGAAAAACAAACAAAAGAGATTATCGGCGGGGAGCGGGTTGAGGGACTTCGCTTTAGTGATGGGGAAGTAATTCAAGCAGACCTAATCGTTATGGCGGTAGGGATTAAGCCGAACGTCCATCTGGCGAAAGAAAGCGGTATTCCTGTTAATCGCGGTATCCTTGTAAATGACTATATGGAGACGGAAATGGCCAATATTTATGCCGTCGGCGAATGCGCCGAGCACAGAGAAATGGTTTATGGCTTAGTTGCACCTCTTTATGAACAAGGGAAGGTATTAGCAAATAAGCTTTGCGGAATAGAGGAAACTCCATACGTAGGATCAACGGTTTCCACGCAATTAAAGGTGTCAGGGGTGGATGTGTTTTCCGCAGGACAAATCTTCGAGGATGACCGCACAAAAACCATGAAGGTCTTTGATGATTATCGCAGGATTTACAAAAAAATCCTTATTCAAAATGGGAAGATCATCGGCTCGGTTCTATTTGGGGACACAAGTGAGGGGAATCGCTTACTGAGCCTAATAAAAAAAGGGGCCGATATTTCCGCGTATACCGACAAAAACGAAAGTGAACAAACCAGGGGCTGCATTACAGCAACAATGTCAGGCGAAGAAATCATTTGCGGCTGTAACGGAGTAACAAAAGGAGTCATTGTTAACGCTATTCAGTCACAAGGATTAACGACGGTTGAACAAGTGAAAGGCTGTACGAATGCTTCAAGGTCATGCGGCGGGTGTAAATCGCTTGTTACAGATTTACTTGAGTATTCATTAGGAGCCAAGTTTAACAGGACAGATCAAAAAGAGTCAATCTGCAGCTGTACCGAATTAACAAGGGATGAGGTCGTTCAAGAAATTCGTGAAAAAGGCTTAACCCATACGAGGGAAGTCATGAATGTCCTTGGCTGGGAAACAACAGATGGCTGTTCAAAATGCAGGCCTGCACTGAATTACTATTTAGGAATGCTCGATCCCCTCCATTATCAAGATGAACGGGAATCACGCTTTGTGAATGAACGGCTTCATGCCAATATCCAAAAGGACGGAACATATTCCGTTGTACCAAGGATGTACGGAGGTGTGACGGATGCATCGGAATTACGAAAGATTGCCGCTGTTGCTGAAAAATACAATGTTCCATTAATTAAACTTACAGGCGGCCAGCGGATTGATTTACTAGGGGTGAAGAAGGAAGACCTTCCAGGCATTTGGGCTGACCTTGACATGCCGTCAGGATATGCCTACGGAAAATCGCTTCGTACGGTTAAAACCTGTGTCGGTGAAAATTTCTGCCGTTTTGGTACGCAGGATTCAATCAGTATGGGAATTAGGTTGGAAAAGAAATTTGAACGGTTAAGCACGCCGCATAAAGTAAAAATGGCAGTTTCTGCCTGTCCAAGAAACTGTGCTGAATCAGGTATTAAAGACCTGGGTGTGGTTGGCGTCGACGGTGCATGGGAACTTTATGTCGGCGGAAACGGCGGGACGCATTTACGGGCGGGAGATCTTCTTTGGAAAGTGAAAACCGAGGAGGATGTTCTCGAGATGACAGGGGCCTATCTGCAGTATTACCGTGAAACAGCAAATTATTTAGAACGTACCTCTAAATGGGTGGACCGAATGGGATTGGATCATATTAAATCAGTCTTAGAAAACAAGGAGACCCGCCAAGAATTGAATGAACGTATAGATGAAGCATTGTCTGTCTTAAAAGATCCGTGGCAGGAGGCTATTGATAGTGACGACATTCAAAGGGAACTCTTTAAGACTGCCAAGGTGCCTGCCAAATTCTAATTAGGGGGAATGGATGTGGAAATGATCCGTTATCGAATAAAAGTGGCAACTATAAATGAACTGCCAAAAAATTTAGGTAAAACTGTAAAAATCGGATCGCTGGAGCTTGCTCTTTTCCGTCTTGCCAATGGAGAAATTCGAGCCATTGAAAATCGGTGTCCTCATAAAGGGGGCGTCTTGGCGGAAGGGATGATTAGCGGCGAGCATGTCTACTGCCCGATGCATGATTGGAAAATCAATTTACTAGATGGAAAGGTTCAAGCACCTGATATCGGCTGTGTCAAAACCTATGAAACGGAAATCCTTAATGAAGATGTAATCGTGATTCTATAAGGGGGATTTTTATTAGAGAATCAGAGGGGGCTAGCCCCCTCTGATTTTTTGGTGCCTGGCACCTCGATTACACAATAATGTTATGTTTCGTTACATTTCTTTTTGCTGTGACCAAAATCACCAAAAAGAACGATATAACCAAAATATTGTCAGACTATTTGTAAAATTTATATACTACGGTTAGGTGATAAACAGGTTGTATCGCTTTCAGATACCCTGTATTGTAAGTGTTTACAAATTTATTGAATGAATAATTTAGGGGGAATGGTTGAATGAAGATCAATTTTAAGAGTCTAACATCACAGGTTTTGATTGCCATTGTTTTAGGAATTATCTTTGGTGCCTTGTTTCCGAAAGCAGGAGCGGATTTGAAGGTTTTATCTGATATCTTTGTTAAAATGATCAAGATGGTCATTGCGCCGATTATCTTCTTAACTATCGTTGTCGGAATTGCCGGCATGGGGGATATGAAGAAAGTTGGAAGAATTGGCGGAAGAGCGATTCTCTATTTTGAAATCGTTTCCACTATCTCCTTGGCTATTGGAATTCTGTTTGCGACCGTGTTCAAGCCTGGAGCAGGAGTGAATGCACATAGCGCGAAGGGTGACATAAGCCAATTTACAAAAGCAGCAGCACAGGGAAGTCATGGCGTCATGGATTTTATTATGGGAATCATCCCTGATAACTTTATGGGAGCTTTAGCAGGCGGCCAGTTGCTGCCGATTCTTTTCTTGGCAATACTTTTTGGAATTGCGTTATCCGGCCTAGGCGAACGAGGGAAATCCGTAATTGAGATATTTGAAAAACTATCGGATACCTTCTTTCGGATTGTTAACATTATTATGTATTACTCTCCAATTGCGGCATTTGGTGCAATCTCCTATACAATCGGTCAATTTGGAATTGGTTCACTTGTATCGCTTGGAAAATTGTTTGGTTTAACTGTATTCGCGATGGTCGTATTTATCGTGGTCGTTCTAGGAGCGATTGCAAAATTCTACCGATTCAACATCTTCAAGTTTATCAGTTATATCAAAGACGAAATCTTTTTAGTTCTTGGTACATCATCATCTGAATCGGCTCTGCCAAAAATGGTTGAAAAGCTTGAGAACTACGGCTGCTCCAAGTCTGTTGTTGGTCTTGTTATTCCTACGGGCTACTCCTTTAATCTTGATGGAACGTCCATTTATCTATCGATGGCAGCGCTGTTCATTGCTCAGGCCTTTGGGGTAAACTTGAGCTTTGGACAGGAAGTAACATTGCTTGGTGTTTTGATGCTTACCTCTAAGGGGGCAGCAGGTGTAACAGGTTCAGGATTTGTCACCTTGGCTGCGACTTTGGCCGCATTCCCGAGTGTACCGGTGGAAGGAATTGCCTTGCTACTGGGTGTTGACCGCTTCATGTCGACTGCCCGTGCGCTAACCAACCTAATTGGCAATGGTGTAGCGACAGTGGTAGTATCGAAAATGGAAAATGAGTTCGATGAAAATGTGGAAATTGACAAGGCTATTGGAAAAACTGCGTAGCAAGCGGTAAACATAATCATTAGCAGCCACGGGTTCCGTGGCTGTTTCTTTGATAATTGGAAATTAAGTAATCTATAATGAAAGAAAAAGTATTAAAAGGAGAGCATTCATGCAGCCAATCCGTGTAATGATCGTAGAGGATGATCCAATGGTCATGGAGATTAACGCAGAATTTGTATCCAAGCTGTCGGGCTTTGAGTTAGCAGGAAAAGCATTCAATGGCAAAGAGGCGATCTCGTTATTAAAAGATATTCGACCTGATCTCGTTCTACTCGATTATTTTTTGCCTGACACGAATGGACTTTCCCTATTGCAGGAAATTCGGACAAATAATTACCCAATGGATGTTATTCTACTAACGGCCAATAGGGATCCGGAGCATATACGGGAAATCTTTCGGGCAGGGGTTGTCGATTATATCGTCAAGCCTTTCCGATTTGACCGATTTCAAACAGCGTTGGAACAGTACCGCTATACATTAAGAAAGTTCAAGGAGAATAGGCCATTAGATCAAGCGGATTTAGATGCCATCAAAGGAATCCGGCCATATCAATCCGAAGTATTAGTTGAGGAGCTTCTGCCAAAAGGGTTAAACGACCGCACCTTGCAGCAAATTTTGCAATTTTTAGCAGGGCAAGAGATACCGCTGTCTTCTGAAGAAGTTGCTACCGGCACAGGATTAGCGCGGGTAACGGTCCGCCGCTATTTAGAGTACTTGGAGAAAAAGGGAGATATCGTCATGGACGTTCAATATGGCTCCGTTGGCAGGCCAATCAATAAGTACAGGTTATAATCCATCCCAAAATACATCATGAAAGAGGGGAAACCTGTGCGGAAGAAAAAGCCTCTGTTTAGTCTACAAACAACCATTACCTTACTGGTTTGCAGCGTTGTGGCCTTGGCATTATTTGTAACGGATCTGCTCATCAGCGAAGAAGTTGGGAATACTACACAAAAAAACCAGGAAGAAAAAGCATTAAATATTGCCAGGATGACCGCAAATTCTCCTATTGTAGTGGATGCCCTGAGCGGAAAGCGAAGCGAGATTGACATTCAAAAATATGCCGGTGATATGACCAAGATAACGAATGTCGAATTCATCGTGGTCATGAATATGAAGGGGATTCGGAAATCACATCCTAATACGAACCAAATTGGCCAAAGGTTTGTTGGGGGAGATGAGGGTCCTGTGCTTCATGGTCATGAACATATATCCACCGCGAAAGGTACATTAGGGTACTCTTTACGTGCATTTACACCAATCCGTACAGCGAGCGGTAAACAGATTGGCGCAGTCGCGGTCGGAATTTCACTGGCTAATGTAAAAGAAGACGTAAGAAACAGCAAAATGGTCATCTATTTTGCAGCTATTTTCGGAGTATTAGTAGGGGTGATAGGGGCTATCATTTTAGCACGAAAAATTAAAAGAAGTATGTTTGGACTTGAACCCTTTGAGATTGGAAAATTACTTGAAGAGCGAAGCGCGATGCTGCAGTCGACGAAGGAAGGAATTTTAGCAGTCGACCAGGATGCCCGCATAACGCTGATTAATAATGAAGCCCTACGGCTATTTGAAGAAGCGGGGATCAAGGACAATCCGGTTGGGCACTCAGTGGAGGAATACATACCGCATCTTCATTTAAAAAACGTGCTGAAAACAGGCAGTCCCGGAATAAACGAAGAAATTGATTTATCAGGTATTACCTTACTGGCGAATCACCTGCCAATCAGTGTGGGAAGTCAAATTGTTGGAGCGATTACCACGTTTCGTGATAAAACTGAAATGAACCAGTTAGCGGAAGAGCTTACCGGTGTGAAGCTCTATGCGGAAGCATTAAGGGCACAGTCCCATGAGTTCATGAATAAACTTCATGTAATTCTTGGTCTGGTTCACTTACAGCGTTATGAAAAGCTGGACGATTATATTAACCGGATTTCAGAGCATCTTCAGAATGAGGTCGGGTATATTGTAAGCAAACTAAAGGACCCGGTTTTAGCGGGATTCATTCTCGGAAAAATGAGCTACGCCAGAGAATTCGGTGCAGAACTTTCTTTTACAGGAGAAGGTGTTCTGCCTGAACCAAACAGACCTGAATTGACTCACGAATTAATCACGATTATTGGAAATTTGCTGGATAACGCTTTGGAAGCTCTTACAGAGCAGGAGACCAAAAGGCTGTCGGTCCATTTCGAATATGATGATATTGAACTTTTATTGGAAGTAGCTGATAATGGTCAAGGTATAGAGGAAGAAATCGTAGATAAAGTATTTACGAAAGGATTTTCTACCAAGGGAACCAATCGAGGAATCGGTTTATTCCTCGTCAAACGAAGCCTGGAAAAACTGCATGGTGAAATGGAGCTTCAAACGAGAGCCGGAGAAGGAACAAGATTTATTTTTACAATCCCCTATCCACCCAAGGAGTAACGTTAGAAATTTTTAAAAACATCAGGAGGAGATCCACGTGTCAACAGGAACAGGTACAAGTACACACATTACCCTGAAATCGCCGAGCCATACGTAAGAGTGTTAGCGACCGGCCGATCCGATTTTCCAAATCAAATCAATAATGTTCTCTGTTTTCCAGGGATTTTTCGCGGTGCGCTCGATTGCCGCGCAAGGGAAATTAATGAGGAAATGAAAGTAGCGGCAGCTAAAGCGATTGCCTCCGTCGTCACGGACGAGGAGCTGAGTGAATCGTATATTATCCCGAGTGTGTTCAACGATAAGGTTGTAAAACGTGTCCGCGAAGCGGTTGTTAAAGCAGCAAATCAAACAGGAGTTGCCCGTAAAGAACCGCGTGTGTAGAAATATTGGTTTTATAAATCTTAAACCGTCTGAAATTCAGACGGTTTTTTGAAACTATCCGGCTTTAGGGTTTTGCTGTTACGCTACCTTTATCGCTTTTCCAAACGGTACTTTAGGAAGGTACTCATCCGGAACTAACCAGTAAAGTTCATAATCGACATTTTTAATTTCCTCATATATATAACCGGTTACATCCGTAATATAGAATAGAGTATCAATCTGTTCATTTTTGGCCCATTCAAGTACATCGGTATAGGAAGATTTTCCGTGTGTATAATATTTGATGGTATTGGCTTTTACTGGGGTGATGCTTCGTATTTTAAAGTCTGCTTGAACGAGAATGGTATCGGGTTTAACAGTTTCGAATAATTTCACAATGTTGTTAATGAGATCGGATTTTACTTCGGCTGTAGAGGTATCAACTGCTAGGGCTATTTTTTTATCTTCTCTTTTTTGGATCATGGATAAAAGCTTCATATGCCATTTCAAATAAACCAACTCCCTTTGTAGTGAATGAGCAGCAGTTTTTAGTTTGGATTTTCTCCAAAGGAAATATGTTGGTTAATCCTTCTAATATCTTACGATTTCAGAGGAAGTTTTTTTGTGCTTTTCCGGGCAAAATATAATAAATAACTTATATCATGGAGGATTAATAGGTGAAAAAATGGGCGTTTGTTTCCGATTTTGACGGAACTATTTCGAAACAGGATTTCTATATCATCATGATGGACAAGTACTTCCCTGCCGGTCGTGAGCTTTTTAAAAAATGGAAATCCGGGGAGATGATGGATATTGACTTCTTAGGCACTGTTTTCAAGTCCATCAATCAGGAGGAAGAAAGGATTATTGAGGATACGTTATCCATCCCAATTGATGAGTATGTACCCGATTTTATTAAGAAGGTACAAAAGAATGGCGCCGATTTTTACATCTTAAGCGCCGGAACGGACTATTATATTTATCATCTTTTAAAAAAGTACGGCGTTGAAAACGTAAAGGTTTTTTCAAACGAAGGCTACTACCGTGAAAAAAATGTCCATATGAACATCGATAAAAACCAGTGGCATTATTCCGAACGGTACGGAATTGACAAAACCAAGGTGATTCAAAAATTGAAGGAAGAGTATGAAACTGTATATTTTATCGGGGATAGCGAACCGGACTCGCACCCTGCAAAAGTTGCTGATGTTACTTTTGCTAAGAACGGTTTACAGGAGTTGTTGCGTGAACAAAAGCTACCGTTTATTGCCGTAAATGATTTTAAAGAGGTTGAAAATTATTTGGTTGAAGAAGGGGTAATGCACACGTGATGACTCCTGTTACAAGTATTCCAATTCCTGCAATTTTGGAAATTGGTGAAGGTACTGTTTTTAACCTGGATAGGATATTAAAGCAAAACGGCTTCTTAAATGCTGTTTTCCTGTTTGATGATTTCACCTATCAAACGTATCAACAAGTCATAATAGACTCGATTTCCGCAACTAAAATTACTTCCCTGTTGATGCCGCCTGATATGGATATCCAAGAGTTGATCAAAAAAGCTTTTGAGATGGAGCGATTTGATGTTGTGATTAGCATGGGAGGCGGAATGGTAATCGATTACGGAAAATATATTGCCTTTTCACGAAGGAGTCCTTTTCTTAGCATACCGACTTCAGCATCCAATGATGGTTTTGCCAGCAGCAATTGCTCCCTAATTGTTAATAAAAAGAAAACAACGGTTCCGGCTAGGGTTCCATATGGAATTATTGCCGACCTCGAAATCATCCGACATGTGCCTGATCGATTTATTTTGGCAGGCATCGGTGATTTGATGTCCAACATCACCGCTCTTTATGATTGGGAGTTTGAGGAAAAGCATGAGGTGACTCGAGTGAATCATTTCGCCTATATGCTCAGTAAAAAAGCAGTAAATAGCTTTATTCGGACACCTATGACAAATATAAAAGACCCTATTTTCCTAAAAGAGCTCATCAGTTCGCTTACGCTTGGCGGTATCTCGACTGTTATAAGCGGGAACAGCTCTCCCATAAGCGGCTCAGAGCACCTGATTTCCCATGCGCTGGATAAAATTTCTAAGCATCCGCAAATGCACGGAATTCAAGTCGGTATCGCTACCTACATAATCGCAAATATTCAACAGCATCGTGCCGAACGAATGACAAAAATTTTTACGAGAACGGGCTTTTTTGATTATGTGAAAGATCTGAGCTTAAATAAAGAAGAATACAGTCAAGCCATTGAAATGGCTCCGACAATTAAACCGAACCGATACACTTATTTGCATGATGAGACATATCGGAAGAAAGCACTGCAATTTTTGGATGAGGATGAGACATTACAAGAAATCTTTCAATCATGAAAAATCGTAGGGTAATCCTACGATTTTTTTAAACTAATTAAACGTATAAGTAAACCCCGGTGAAATGGTCTTCTAGCATACCGCCTTCTTTTCCAGTTTGCAAATCCATTTATAATAACCTAACACAATCCGCTTCTTTGGCAAAATACCACTATCCATGGTATTTGAATTCTACAAACACATCAAAGACCGTCTGGAAAGCAATTGTAAATGACCAAATATGAACAATTTGGTTCGTTGTAGGTATTTTGTTTGTCTTAAAAGCAATTAAGTTAAATACGATAATTGCAATGATAAGTCCTATCATAAATTTTTCCTTTTTAATTTAAATTACCCCATACGAAAGGCCTTATTCTTTGGATTTCCAAATTGATGGAAGTTGGTTTTGTGATTTTCTATTTTAATGTACAAGCATGGGTATATTACCAATTCACTTTCCTACATAGTTCATATTTATATAGTAAGAATTGTTTAGGAGGAGTGTTGGGTAGTGCGAAGAAGAAAATCGATCCCTATCTGTATTTTCCCTGGATACCGATGGTGTGGTCCGGGATGCAGCGGACCGGGTGCTCCAATTAATGATGTTGATGCTTGTTGCCAGATGCATGATCTCTGCCTTAGCAGAGGGAATGCACCATGCAGCTGTGATTACGAATTTATGGAATGCCTTCGCAGGAAAATGAATCCCCAAACACAAAAAGGTAGGAATGCAGCTTTAATGTATCGATTCATGAAAATGAAAACATCGATTACATGCGGTAGGCGTTACTAGGCTTTTATATTTATTAAACCTTTTATCGAACACCGGTAAAGGGTTTTTTGTGGGCCTATTTTCCTTTAGCTAAAAAAAATCAAAAAGTACAGGGATGAAATAAATGTTAAGCCATATAAATGTTAAATCAGTAGAAAAGTTTAACTAGGAGGTTACCCATTGATACTTAGAAAATATTTGTCTCTTTTAGGAATTGGGTCAGCACAAATTGATCTTATCCTTCAAAAGCTAACATACAGGCCTGGTGAATCTGTTCAAGGATATTTTTTGATCAAAGGCGGGACGATTGAACAACAAATCAAACAAATTGAATGTGAATTGGTCTTAATCGACAAAGTGAAGAAGAAAGAAGAAGTAATTGATACGACTACTATTTTGTTAACGACTCGTATTGATCCTGAGGAATCGAATAAAGTTGAGTTTACTTTTCAGCTGCCTCGTTCAGTTCCTGCTTCTTCGGAAAAAATATCGTATCGTTTTAAGACGAAACTCACGTTTACAAAAGGTGTTGAAAGCTTCGACCAGGATATTATCAAAATCATAGAATAAATGCTTTGGAAAAAAAAAGCAATGCAATCTAATGAATTGCATTGCTTTCAGTAAATAAATAGGAAACGATTTCAGGGATTCTTTTTCTAAAAAATAAATAGTCGTGTTCGTAATCGTTTAAAATCTCAAATCTCGTATTGATCGCTTTTTCACTTAAAATTTCATAGATGGCTTTACTGGAGTTGAGGAACGCCTCACTGATTCGCTCTTCTTCACCGGCTTCCCTCGTACCGCAATCCATATAAAATCGTTCGATTGATGATAGATCGGAATTTCTTAATAGCTTCTCAATATCCTCCTGGTTGCGATAAAACGCAGGAGACAAAATCGCCACTCTGGAAAAAATCTGCGGATAGCGGCAAGCGGCATACGTAGTAATGAGCCCGCCTAATGAAATTCCCGCCATTGAGGTATTGGTTTCGAGAGTTCGATACTTATGGTCGATTAGTGGTTTCAGTTCTTGGATAATAAAGTCTAAGTATGCTTCACCTTAAAGTGAAAGCAGCTATCCGCCAGTAAACCCAGTTTATCCGACAATAACTCCACAAATAAATAAACTTAATTTTTCCATAAATGATAAAATTTCCTTGAAACTTGAAATTAAATAAAGTAAGATGAAAAGACGAAGCTTTGAAAGGGTGACCATTAAGCCAATGAACTACTAATCCTATTTTTAGAAAAAAATTCGTATTAAAAACGAACATATTTCTGGATAGGATTAGTGCGGGCTTTTTTAATATAAAAGAATTTACAGAAAATTTGGTGCATTTTACCTTTTTGTGATTCTTTTGCCTGCCTCCTGTCCAGAATGATGGATAAGGAGGTTTTTTTATGACGAACACAAATTCAGAAATTAACATGGGGGCATTGTTCCGTAATCCGGTGATCCGCACCATCTTGCTGTCAGCATTTTTTCTCCAAATTGGCATATGGGTGCGAAATTACTCAATTCTGTTATACGTGATTGAACAAACACATGAAAATCCCGTAGCAGTTTCGCTTATTTCTGTTGCCGAATTTGCCCCGATTTTTCTATTCTCATTTATCGGTGGGACATTTGCGGACAGGTGGCGCCCGAGACGAACGATGATTTGGTGTGATTTCCTTAGTGGAGTTTCGATTTTTGTCGTATTGATTACACTATTGTTTGGAAACTGGAAGGTTATTTTCTTCGCGACACTTGTTTCATCGATTCTTTCGCAGTTTTCACAGCCATCGGGCATGAAACTGTTCAAGCTTCATGTAAAAGAAGAATTGATTCAGCTCGGTATGTCAATGTATCAAACATTATTTGCTGTATTTATGATTCTTGGTCCAATTATCGGAACCTTTATTTATCAGCATTATGGCATTAGTGCAGCCATTGCCATCATGGGAATTGCCTTTATGCTTTCGGCAGCTATTTTATTTATGCTGCCTCCTGACCGGGAAATCGAGGATAGTCAGGTGAAAACAACCCTGATGCAGGAAATGAAAGCCGGATTCAGCTATGTTTGGAACAGCAGGGCGCTGACATTGCTTGGCGGCTGTTTTGCCGCTGCAGGTTTGGCATTGGGGCTAACCCAGCCGCTTGCGGTTTTCATTATTACCGAGCGATTAGAGTTACCGAAAGAGCAACTGCAGTGGCTGATGGCTGCTTTTGGAATCGGGATGATTTTGGGAGGCGGTCTTACGATAGGTCTGGCGAAAAAAACACCTCCGCAAATTCTGTTAGCAGTTGGTATGGCCGTCAATGCTGTCGGGTTGATTGTGGTGGGGCTATCAGATCAACTATGGATCACCTTAATAGCACAATTTATCAGCGGATTGTTTATGCCTTGTATACACATCGGCATCAATACGATGATTTTGCAGAACACAGAAGAAGCCTTTATTGGCAGGGTCAACGGTATTTTAAACCCGTTGTTTATGGGGACGATGGTCATCAGCATGAGTGCCAGCGGCTGGCTGAAACAATCCTTTTCGCTTCTAGCAATGTATGAAACCTCGGCACTGTTATTATTTATCGGTGTTCTTGCCCTCGTGCCGCTTTTTAAGCGGGCTCCTAGGGTATTGGAAAATGGCGAAAAAGTGTAGCATTTCATGCTTTAAATCGCCGGGTTACAGTATCCCGGTGATTTAAAGCGATTTAGTTTAAAGGAGAATGGTTGGTATGGTTGAATTGAAGGAATATAAGATTAGTAGCTATGATGAAGCAATAAATGTGATTAAGGAAGTCGGTTTTCTTCCGCTCTCCTCTTTAATCCCCAACTATCCTTCACTTGATAGCATTACGTCGAAGGAGCAGTGGCATACGGGCTCGGAATTCGACCCTTGGATGTGGCGTGCGCAATTTCCGGTGGATGGAGCTGCTGCATACGGCAAATTCGTAAAGAAAAAATCGGTTCTAATTTCTGCCGATCTGCTTCCTATAATCAGAGCAATAGTAGGTTCCAAGCGCTCGGTGAAGGAGCGATATCAGGATGGATTGGTTTCAAGAGAGGCTTTGGAATTGTTTTCGCTTATCTGTGAGGAAGAAGGAATTGACACTAGAGTATTAAGAGTTAAAGCAGGGATGAAGGATAAAGAAAAGAAAAAAGCATTTGATAACGCCCTGTTAGAATTACAAGAATCCATGGATATTGTGGTGTCAGGTACCAAGGAGAAAACAAACGAATCAGGCGAGAAGAACGGCTGGAGCAGTACGTCCTTTGAAACAATGGAACATTGGGCAAAAAATCATGCTATTAATCAATCTATAATTGATCCGGATGAGGCGAAAAAGGATCTCCGGAATCATTTTGCTACCATGTGCAGCCCGGAATCAATGAAAGCTTTAGGTAAAATTTTTAATTTTTAAAAAGATAGATTATTAAAAGAACCTTTTCAAGAAAATTAAAAAACCTACTTGACACGTAGGAAAAGTCAGAATAAAATGTAAATAATTTAAAGGATTCCCAATTACGATACGGAAGCCTAGTAAAATATTTAATAATTAGCTGATTGGATAACCAAAGGCTTATACTCACTAACGTGAGTATAAGCCTTTTTTAGTCGAAAGGAGCCTGGTCAGTATGACCCATCCTCTTAATAAGTGCAGTCCGCATTGTTGCACAGTGAAAATTTTTCATCATAAAAACCTAGTAATCTTATAAGATATTAAGAATTTAAAAATTGGGAGATGATTAAATGGCGGTAGTTGATCAAGCGAAAGTGAATTTCATTTTATCGACTCTAAAAAATATGGAGTACGGTTCTGTCATCATTACGGTTCATGATGGTACTATCACGCAAATTGATAAAACAGAGAAAACCCGTTTCGGGGCTAAAAAACCTCTTCATAAAAATTAGGTGACAACACCGGAACTTTTTTACTTAACCAAAAATAGCCGATCAGTCGTACTGAAGGCTGCTTATTTTTTGAATGTGAAAAGAGCTTGTTCATTGAATCTTCAATCGTATTGATTTGCGATTTGGTTAAATTCGGGCAAAGCTCTTCCGCATGCTTCAAAAAAATAAGCAGCCTTTTTGTATATAAAAAAGGGGGAAATAAAATGTTGAAAAATCAAAAAAATCTATTCAAATTTACACTTGTTTTAATCTTATTGACCGTTCTCCTCGCAGCCTGCAGCAGTAATAAGGGAGTAACAAGCCAAAAAACTACAGAAAAGAAAACCTCGGTTGAATTATTGAATGTATCATACGACCCAACCAGGGAGCTCTATTCACAGTTCAATAAGGCATTTTCTAAATATTGGGAAGGTAAAACAGGCCAGCCTGTTACGGTTAAACAGTCGCATGGCGGTTCGGGAAGCCAAGGACGTGCGGTCATTGACGGCCTTCAAGCCGATGTTGTGACATTAGCACTCGCCAATGATATCGATGAGATCGCAAACAAAGGGAACCTGCTTGCGAAGGACTGGCAGACAAAGCTGAAGGATAATTCGACTCCCTATACTTCGACGATTGTTTTTCTCGTTAGAAAAGGAAACCCAAAGGGCATTAAGGATTGGGATGATTTAACCAAAAAAGGCGTTTCCGTTATCACTCCAAACCCTAAGACATCAGGAGGAGCAAGATGGAATTACCTGGCGGCTTGGGCTTATGCGCAAGAAAAATATAAAGGCAGTGAAAAAGAAATTAACTCATTTATGAGTCAATTATATAAAAATGTCGCGGTATTAGATTCAGGAGCACGTGGTGCTACGACTACCTTTGTCGAACGGGGAATTGGAGATGTCTTAATTGCTTGGGAGAACGAAGCCTACTTGACGCTTAATGAATTAGGAAAGGACAAATTTGAAATTGTGATTCCTTCCCTTAGTATTCTGGCGGAACCTCCGGTAGCCGTTGTTGATAAAAATGTGGATAAAAAAGGTACCAGAAAGGTAGCAGAAGCCTATCTAAATTATCTTTATTCAGATGAAGGGCAGGAAATTATCGCAAAAAATTATTACCGCCCGCGAAATCAAACGATTCTGGCAAAGTATCAAGATCAATTTCCAAAAATGAATTTAGTGACGATTGATGACTATTTCGGCGGCTGGAAAAAAGCCCAGGAGAAGCATTTTAATGATGGCGGAACCTTTGATCAAATTTATCAGCCGAAATAGGGGCATTTTATCCGCAAATCTAAACAGCTCATACGAAAGGAGTCAACTCCATGGCTCGATTCCAAAGTTTAAAGAAAAATAGCGTCCTACCGGGTTTTGGATTATCGCTTGGATTTACGATGTTTTACATTAGTATCCTGGTTATTCTGCCATTATCGATGATTTTTTTAAATTCTTTCACCGTTGAATGGTCAAAAATTTGGAGTACCATTTCTGACCCTAGAGTGGTGGCCTCCTATCGGCTTAGCTTTGGCGCTTCCTTCACCGCCGCACTCATCAATGTGATTTTTGGGGTGTTAATCGCCTGGGTTTTGGTTCGCTATCGGTTTCTAGGCAGCCGCATCATCGACGGACTAGTAGATTTGCCGTTTGCTTTACCTACAGCGATTGCGGGTATTGCCTTAACCACCTTGTATACGCAAAATGGCTGGATTGGCAAGTTCCTCAGCTTCAAAGTCGCCTATACACCTCTTGGCATCACACTTGCCTTAACGTTTATCGGCTTGCCGTTTGTGGTTCGAACAGTTCAGCCTGTATTGCAAAGCCTGGATCACGAAATAGAAGAAGCTTCTGCTAGTTTAGGAGCTAACCGGATGCAGACATTTGTAAAAGTTATTCTGCCTGAATTGCTTCCCGCAGCTCTGACAGGATTTGCGCTTGCATTTGCCCGGGCTCTTGGGGAATATGGGTCGGTTGTGTTTATCGCAGGAAATATGCCGATGCGTACAGAAATTACCCCGCTGTTAATCATGACAAAGCTTGAACAATACGATTATGCCGGAGCTACGGCGATTGCAGCGGTTATGCTTATATTTTCGTTTATCCTGTTATTCATTATTAATCTATTACAATGGTGGACTAACAAAAAAATTTTATGAGGTGTCATTATGGCTGGAAGTGTTTCTTTGCAATATTCCAATACACAGCTCCAAACCACGGTCAAACCTTCTGAACCGCGACTGGTGCGCTGGATACTTATTATTCTTGCCCTAGCATTTTTAGGTTTATTTTTGGTGCTGCCGCTTGTGGCCATTTTTATCAAAGCGTTTGAAAAGGGCGGCGAAGTTTTTCTATCTGCCATCAGCAATCCCGACGCTTTATCAGCGATCAAGTTAACCTTTTTAGTTGCTCTAATTACGGTTCCTCTGAATGCGGTATTTGGGATTGCAGCAGCCTGGGCGGTTACCAAGTTTCAATTTAAGGGAAAGAATCTCTTGATTACGGTTATTGACCTTCCATTTGCCATCTCGCCAGTAATTGCGGGATTGGTATTTGTCTTATTATTCAGTTCCCACGGTTTGTTTGGACAATGGCTGTTGGACCATAATCTAAGAATTATCTTCGCCGTACCCGGGATTGTCCTGGCGACACTTTTGGTGACATTGCCATTTGTTGCCCGAGAGCTGATTCCGTTAATGCAGACACAAGGGACAGCAGATGAAGAGGCGTCATTGACGTTGGGGGCGAGCGGGTGGAAGACGTTTCTATTGGTGACCTTGCCGAATATTAAATGGGGCCTATTGTATGGAATGATTTTGTGCAGTGCCCGAGCGATTGGAGAATTTGGTGCCGTGTCGGTGGTATCAGGTCATATTCGCGGGGTAACGAACACAATGCCGCTTCATATTGAAATTTTATACAATGAATATCAATTTTCCGCGGCCTTTGCCGTTGCTTCGTTAATGTCATTGCTCGCGATCATCACGTTAATTGTGAAAAATTTAGTTGAGTGGAAAGCCAAAAAGTCCTTTGGAGGAGAAGTGTAAGATGAGCATTAAAATTCAAAATATCTCAAAATCGTTCGGTACCTTTAATGCGCTTGATAATATTACAATTGATATTCAAACAGGTGAACTCATCGCCCTTCTTGGACCGTCCGGGTCCGGGAAAACATCACTTTTAAGGATTATTGCGGGATTGGAAGCGGCGAATCAGGGATCCATCCTGTTTGGAGAGAAGGATATGACTCATATTAACACAAAGGAGCGTAAAGTCGGCTTTGTGTTTCAGCATTATGCCTTGTTTCGGCATATGACGGTGTTTGAAAATATCGCCTATGGATTAAAAGTGAGGCCTAGAAAAACGCGCCCTTCGAAACAGGAAATTGAGGAGAAGGTAAATGAATTGCTTAAGCTAGTGAAACTGGAGGCTTTTGCCCATCGTTATCCCTTCCATTTGTCCGGAGGGCAGCGGCAACGGGTTGCGCTGGCAAGAGCATTAGCGGTTGAACCGAAGGTGCTTTTATTAGATGAACCGTTCGGGGCCTTAGATGCAAAAGTTCGAAAAGATCTTCGCAGATGGTTACGTAAGCTCCATGATGATTATCAGATTACCAGCATTTTTGTTACTCATGATCAGGAGGAAGCACTGGATGTTGCTGATCGGATTGTCGTCATGAATGATGGAAGGATTGAACAAATCGGCACCCCGGAGGAAGTATATGAATTTCCTAAAAGTCCGTTTGTCTATCAATTTTTAGGAAATGTAAATTTATTTAAAGGCCGCCTGCATAATGGGAAATTAAAACAGGGCAATTTTGAAGTGGATGCAACGGAGTTTGCGGGAGCGGAAAATAGAGAAGCAGTTGGTTATGTCCGTCCTCATGATATCAGTATCGAGCGCCAGACAAGTGTGAATGCTGTTTCTGCTAAAATTAGTCATATTCATTTTGTGGGAGCTTCCGTTCAGCTGGAATTGATCCGCAAAGATACAGGTGAATTTTTAGAAGCAGAGTTAACGAAGGAACGCTATCACAGTTTACATTTGAAACCCGGTGAGGATGTGTTTGTGAAACCAAAACAGCTGCGGGTGTTTATACCGGAGGACTATTCAATATAAAAAAGAGATGATTTGGAAAGTAAAAATTATTAATCAAATGTTTGACTGAAAAGGGCGGTTCTTAAATGACCCGTCCTTTTTTTGTTATGTATGCTTTCATATATTGAATAAGTTTCATAGCATAAATATTTAATGAATAAACTATTTACGTGTTGGGTTTCTAAAATAAAGAATAGTTAATGGGGGAGTGGAAGATGAGATTTTTTCAAGTAATAGGAATACCGGGTAATAAAGTGGAATTGTTGGAGTATACACCTAATGGGATGGTGAAATTAAGAGATTTAGGAACCAATAAAATAATCGAAACAACACAGCATGCCTTTGAAATGGCATTTGAGGCAACAGTGTACTCAGTTGCAGCAAATGAAAAAGAAAAGACCAAAGTGTTGAATAAGAAGTTAACACAAAAGGATATAGATACGATTTTAGAAAAATCACAAATGGAAATTTTCGAACTGTTTGGTAAATGTACACTGGTAGCTGTTAAGCTCCAAAATGGTTTTATTATTACCGAATCAACTGCTTGTGATGATCCTGCTAACTATAATAAAGAGACGAACATTCAAATATGTTTAGAACGTATCAAAAATAAGATTTGGGAATTTGAAACTTACAACCTACAAAGTATGTTAACTGATTAAAGGAGATTACAGTAATTGCTTCAAATAACCATTCAAAAGAGCATACTTAAAAATGTTATTTTAAATTTAAGATTATAAGTGAGTTCCTCAAAAACATAAATATAATGTCTTACATTAAAAAGGATAGATAAGACCAAACAAAATACTTTTTCTATCCTTTTTTGTACAATAAATAACCTCATTTACTACAACAACGTACCGTTATTAACCAATCACTTCACTTGAACCTTCCGCCATCACTTCAAACAGCACCGCAACGCCAATTCCGCCGCCGCTTCCAATCGCAGCGAGCACGTACTTTGCTCCCTTTCTTCGTTGAACTTCATAGAAAAGCCGTGTGACAAGGATTGCACCGGACGCACCATAGGGGTGGCCAATTGTTAAGGCACCGCCCGACACATTCAGTTTTTCAAATGGAATCCGGAGTTCCTGTGCGCAGGCAGCTATTTTCGAAGCAAATGCTTCATTGATTTCGAACAAATCAATATCCTCAATGGTCAGCCGGTTTCTTTTTAAAAGAGTCCGGATGGCGGGAACAGGGGCAATTCCCGGAAACTGAGGATGCACGCCTGCAACCTCGCTGTCGACAAAACGAAGCACGGGCGGAAAGCCAAGGCGTTCCGCCGTTTCCTCCTCCATCACCAAGACAGCTGCGGCCCCGTCATGAATGCCGCAGCTGTTGGCTGCCGTGACAGTGCCATTTCCTTTGATAAAAATAGGTTTGGCCCGATTTAGCAGGGCCGGCATGTTTCGCTCCTTTAGAAGCTCTTCATCCTGGTCCTGTTCCTCAATCGGAACGATTTCTTCCTTATAAAGTTCTTTTTTAAAAGCTGCCCGGGAACGTTCATAACTTAGTAGTGCAAATTGATCCTGCATATCTTTGGTGATTCCGTATTCCCGCGCCACATACTCGGCGGCAGTTCCCATATCCGGGTCTCCAATGCTGTCAGGAGAGAATCGCGCTCTTTTTTGAAAGGGGGAGGTGCTCGTACTTTCAACACCGCCTGCAAGATAGCACTGACCGGCACCGCCTTGAATCAAATAGCATGCCATCCGAATAGCCTCAAGTCCGGCACTGCATTGACGATCAAGTGTTAATCCGGTTGCCGAAAGGGGCAATCCTGCTTGAAGGGCCGAAACCCTAGCAACATTTCCGCCGGGTCCTGTCACATTTCCCAAAATAACATCATCAACCAATTCTTCGATACAGCTTGCAAGCTCGCTAAGGACGGGTGAGGCCAGCTCATGGGTCTCCAGGGCTTGGAGCATTCCATTCCTTTTGCCAATCGGGGTCCGTTTTGCTTTTACGATGACTGCTTTTTTAATGTCTGTTCACCTTGCTTTCGATTAATTCTCTCACTTGAGGGCGGGCGATTTTCCCGCTCGTTGTATGCGGCATTTCGTCGACAAACACCCATTTTCTGGGGACTTTAAAGGAGGATAAAGTTTGCCTGCAACGTCTTTTTAACTCCTTCTTGCGAGCATTGCCTTTTACAACAGCGGCTACGATTTGTCCCCAATAGGGGTCAGGAACGCCGATTACAGCTACCTCCTCCACTCCCGGATGCCCACTTAGCACTTTTTCAATTTCTTCGGGAAAAATATTGATCGCACCATATAAGATCATGTTCTTTTCCCGGCCTTGGATAAAAAGAAAACCGTCTTCGTCCAAATAGCCCATATCATGAACTGTAATCCAGCCATGTTCGTCATGAATGGTTTGGAGGGTGCCTTCATTTAGATATCCGATAAACGTCAGCTTGCTTCTGACAAAAATCTTCCCCGTTTCATTGGGAAGAGCCGGCTCCGAGTTTTCCTTCCGGATTTGGATTTCTACGTTGTGACACGGCTTTCCGACAGAACCGGGCTTTTGATGTTCGGTTAAAACGGTAACAAAACTAAGCTCACTTGCCCCGTAGAATTCATACATCGACATATTGGGAAACATAAATTTCATTAATTCTTTTGAATGTTCTTCCCATTTTGCTCCAGATGATAGGATTTTTAGCGGTTTTTCAATGGCTCGTTCCAGTTTATGCAAGGCTGCCAGCATGGTAGGGACCACGTAAATAGTGGTAATCGGCTGCAATTCAATGATTGACAGTGTCTGAGTAGCAGAGAATTTTTCAAGCAGGTAAACGCTACCGCCCAAATATAAGGTGCTTATGGCGCCGTAGAGAAAATGAGAATGAATTAATGCCCCGGGAATAAGAACCTGGTCGGATTCATCAAGATGAAAATCAACACGATTACAATCAAAGCTGGCCACCCATGAGTCATGGGAGCGAATAAATGCTTTCGGCACACCGGTAGTGCCGGAGGTAAACCCCATATAGAATGGCAGTTTCCCGTCGGCCGGCTGTGTTCGGGCTTTAGAGAACAGGTTTATTTTTCGAAAACAATCCTCCCAAAGCAATACATGATGATGAAGATGTTTTACATTGGGATACAGCTCTTGCGTTGTGATAAATACCGAAGGGCGTGAAAGGCTCAGTCGCTGGAGCAGTTCCGCTTCTGTCCACTTCGGGTCAAAGGGAACCGAAGTCCAGCCTGCCAGCGAAGCACCTGTGAACAGCTGCAGGAATGGGATTCCGTTTGGCAGTAAAAATCCTAATGTATGATTTGCGAGATTAAGAGAATCAAGCCAATTTGCGGTTTGGCAAACTTTTTCATTCCATGTTTTATAGGTGATTTTTTCATGCAGGGTTTGCAGGGCAATTTTTTCAGGGGATTGGTCTGCATATGTATCAGTAATCGTCGCCACGTGAATTCTCCTTTTTTGAAAAAAAGAGACACCTAAAGTGTCTCAGCGTTTTTCTGTAGTGTACGATAAATGACTGGTGACTTCAAGAGTCGGAAAACGAGATAAGAAGCGATTGATGCCTTCAATACATCGCCTGGAATATAGATAAGACTTAATTGGATCGCTTTAAATAATGGGATATGCATCACGAATGCCTGCACCGGAATCCCAATTAGGTAGATTAAGAAGATGCCAACGGTTAGGTTTACTAAAAGTATATTCCACAAGCGCAATTGGTGAAAACGCGAAATGAGAAGGCCAATGCAAAAAGCGGTAAGCGGATAGGAAAGTAGGTAACCGGCACTCGGTCCGACAAATACTCCGATGCCCCCGCGGCCCCCGGATAATAGTGGAATTCCCGCTGCAACTACGAGAAGGAACACAATCATTGACCACGCTCCGCGTCTTGCCCCTAACACTCCGCCGGCAAGAAGAACACCTAATGTTTGCAGGGTAATCGGAACAGGTGTGAACGAAAGCATGATGGGCGGAACCAAGCCTAGCGCCCCCATAAAAGCAACAAATAAAGCGATTAACGTAATGTCTAAAATCTTCATAACCCATCTCCTGATTATATGTAGTAGATTCTTATTTTTCTAATTTTAATTGTAAAAGGGGATACGAGTTGTGTCAACTTATATTTGATTTTAGTTAACATAAAAGAGGGCAAAAAAAAGATTGGTGTCAGCACCAATCAAATTATGGGAAGTTTTTAAGAAAAGAGTTCCTCGAACCTATTTCCTAGTTAAGTTACCTTTATATTAAAAGAAACTTGTGGAGAAGTTAGGGGGAAGTTATGTGGAAGTTGTGAAGATGACTCGATATTTTAAAGCACCGGTGTATTGTCACCGGTGCTTTAAAATGGATACTGCGGTAATTTATTTTTGTGCTTTTTACAGATGCTGCAGCCTTGCAATCTTAAATGGATGGAATTCTGTATCAGTTATTCCTGATTGAACTAGAGGATCATTTTCAAACATGCTGCGGGCTGCATCCTCCGTTTCAGCTTTATAAATGACCATTCCAAAGGCCCCGTCTGAGCACGCCCCTGACAAAAGCAGTTTATCCTCTGAATGCAGCTTTTCACAATAGGCAAAATGCCGGGCAAAAATTGCCTGTTCTTCCGGTGTCATACTTTGGACGAAATTTTCCCGTTTAGGTATAGCACGTCCCACAAAATAAAGAAGTTCCATTGTCAACGCTCCTCTTAACTATTCTGAATCACGCCATAACTATAGCAAATTTTGGCTCTTTTTTGCAAAATGGTTAATATAATTAAGCTCTTAATTATTAAGGATAATAAATGTTGTATGACGATAATTGCCGTATACTAGGAGTAGGGATATTCACAAATTTGTTGAAATTACAATCTTTTTACTATTGATAAAGTGAATACGTCTGGAGGGGAAACGATTTGATTAGAATGGCTGTAGCGGGTGTTGTCGGTTTTATTCTGATATTTGTAGAGGCAATGATTGTTATGTATTTTAAAGGATACCAAACGATTGAATTTGGGGGATTAGTTCCCTTTATCAACATATGGGCAATGAATTTTTTCTTGGTTTTTTCCTTCCTGACACAACTCACAAATTGGTACGAGAACAGGGAAGGATTTGAAAAAGGCGAGGAAGATAATAGCTTTTAATATAATCGAAAAAAGTGCCAGGGGACATTCTCCCGGCGCTTTAATCTGTTAACCTGCGTATTTTTCTAAAGGGTTCCAATAATTCTCATGCCAGCCCGCTTCCAAATGTTTTCCTTCTTCTTCAGGAAAACCAATTTGGCTGAAAACTAAAAGTGTTTTGGAGCCTTGCTCTTTAAGCTCGAACTTAGCGATGGAATACACACCCTCCGGCCAATTGGCAACTCGCCAAGCTTGGACGATTCGCTGATTTGGAACTAATTCAATGTTTCTTCCTAAAATCATGCCGCCAAAACAAGAGAAGGTGCCACCTGCTTCGGGACTAATCTCAGTTGGTGCCCCTGTTAGCTCGCCGAACTGCTTCCCATCGGTGAGTGCTGCATAAATGCGATCCGCTGTAGCTGAGAATTCAACTTCCTGATGAATGGTAGTAGACATTGTTTTTCCTCTAATTTTAAATATAATTTAGTGTTTAATGCATGGGTATAACGGACCATGGATCCACTCCGGGATTCTGTCCTTCCGCGAATTGCTTAATGCGTGGCATGTAATGTGCCCAGCCTTGTTGATGCGACGGGATTTGTTCAAGTGGTAAATCATAATGGGTCAAGACTAGATTAGTTCCGTTTTCTTTCGGAGTCAGTTGAAATTTAACGGTGCTTGTCCCGGGAGGTACCACCTTCGATTTCTCCCAGCCCCAAGTCATCACGATTTTTTCATACGGGACAATTTCAATATATTCTCCCATAGCGATATCGGAGCCATTGACATCAATCCGATATTTACCGCCGATTTTTGGTTCAAGCAGAACCTGCCTGCCCATCCATCGCACCAATTTTTCGGGATCGGTAAAGAACGAAAACAATGTTTCCGGACGGCATTCGATAAAAATTTCTTTCCTTATTATTTCATTGTCTGCCTGATTCATGATTTCTCCTTTCTTCTTCTTCTGCAGCTTCTTTCAATAGATGTAAACTATCATCCCAAAAACGGTCAATGTACTGTTTTATTTTTGCAAAACCTTCCCTTCTAATACTGTAATACCGTTTTGTTCCAGATCTTCGTACCACAACAAGACCGGATTCTTCGAGAACTTTGAGATGTTGAGAGATTGCAGGAGCGGAAATGTCAAAATGTGAGGCAATCGCGCTGGAGGTAAGCTCTCCACCACGAACGAGATTAAGGATTTCTCTACGTCTTGGCTCTGCAATAGCTTGAATAACTTTTTCAATCATGATGTTAATTTAGCACATGCTTAATTAAGTGTCAACTTAAATAACGAGAGATTTAAATTCACATAAGTATCATTTGGAAAAATAAGATAATTTATAAGCACATGTTCCATGTTTTTTAAAGTAGGAAGAAATTTTTTCCAAAACGACTTGATAAAACTAATATTATTAGTTAAAATAAAACTAATGATATTAGTTAAAAGGGGATGAGGCAAAATGAGAATGATTAAAAAAGGTTTCTTGTATCAGGTGACGTTTATGCCCAATGTTTTTCCGGTGAATTGCTATTTGGTGGAGGAAGAGGATGGATTAACTTTGATTGACGCGGCTTTACCTTATAGTGCAAAGGGTATTTTAGAGGCAGCCGGTAAAATCGGAAAACCGATTACCAAAATTGTGCTGACCCATGCCCATGAGGACCATGTGGGTGCTCTGGATACTATCAAAGAAAGTTGTCCTGATGTACCTGTTTATATATCGAACCGAGATAACAGATTAATGAATGGGGACCGAACTCTTGACCCAAATGAGGATCAAACACCGATAAAAGGCGGTGCTCCTAAAAAACTTAAAACAAGAGCCAATGTATTATTGAAGGATGGAGAACAGGTCGGATCGTTAACAGCCATCGAATCTCCAGGCCATACACCGGGATCGATGTCGTTTTTAGATACGCGGAGTCATGCATTGATTGCTGGTGATGCCTTGCAAACAAGAGGAGGGATTGCTGTTGCGGGAGACGTGAAACCGTGGTTTCCCTTCCCGGCATTTGGTACTTGGAGTAAAAATACATCCTTAGCAAGTGCGAAAAAGTTAGTGGGGTATGGCCCGAAATTGCTTGCTGTCGGGCATGGCGAAATGGTGGAACACCCTGTAAAGGTAATGGAACAAGCGATTAACAATTTGGAGAGGAAATTAAAATAAGGAGCTTAAAACATGTCACCCAGACCAAAAGTTGGACTCGAATTTACGAAAATACTTGAAGCAGCAGGAGAGCTGGCCGACGATTATGGAATGCAAGAGGTCTCATTAGCTAACCTGGCCAAAAAACTAAATATCCGTCCTCCCTCATTATATAACCATTTTGATGGCTTACAGGGGTTAAGGAAGGAATTGGCGATCTTTGGAATAGACTTTCTTTATGCTGAATTAGCACAGTCAGCAATCGGGGTGGCACGTGATGAGGCCGTGATTGCCCTAAGTAAAGCCTACATCAATTTTGCCCGAAAGCACCCGGGGATTTATGAGGCGACACTAATGGCACCTGACCCGGAAGATATGGATGTCCAGCTGGCAGGGGAGAAGGTCGTAAATCTAACGGTTCGTATCCTGCAGGCATTTAAATTAGAGGGCGATAAAGCAATACACGCAGTAAGAGGATTACGAAGTATTTTACACGGTTTTTCCTCACTGGAACAAAAACACGGATTTAACATGGAACTGGATTTAGATGAGAGTTTGGTGATGACGGTTAGGGCATTTTTAATAGGGATTACCGGCTGATCAATAGTGATTTTTATTTGCCATTGCGTTAAAATAGTTCATAAATGAACAGTTCATTTATGAACTATTTTTTTAGGAGGGACTGATACTAAATGGATTATCATGATGAAAAAGTTAAGAAGGCAATCGAAGTGCTGCAATCTTATTGGGCAATTAACAAAGCTACTGCCAAATTCACACAGCAAAATGCGGAGCGTTTGGGCCTAACGTTGCAGCAATTATCAATCGTAAATCTTCTTAAATTCACTCCGGGAATAACTCTTAAAGAAATTACCCAAAGACTTTTATCCGCGAAAAGTACTGTCAGTGTCAGTGTAGAGGGCCTTGTTCAGCTTGGTTTTGTAGAACGGCAGACATCAACCGGGGACCGCAGAGAAATTAATTTGCGGTTAACATCTGAGGGAGAAAAAGTATCCAAAAGCTCCACGCAAAATCCTTATTCCTATCAAGCGATGGTTACTGCATTAGAACAAATGGAAGAAACAGAAATTGGGCAGATCGTTGATTTAAATAAAAAATTATTGGAAAATCTGCAAAAAGTTGAGTTTTAAGCAGGTTTTGAGTCTATTTTTATTAAATCGACTGTTTTCGAAACCATTTTGATGCTGTTTAACGATCACAGTCCTCTCTTATAATCCTTTATCAGCGGGAAATTACATTTTATCCGCGAATCTTGATAGTTTATCCGCGGATGCAAATAAAACAAAAGTTGAGATTTAGATAAAAAAAACGATTCCCCTTAAGGTTCTCATGCCATCCTTGGGGCTTTTTGGTAATAGGATAGGAAGTTAACCTCTGCTATAATAGAAGTAACATTAGGATAAAAAGGTGATCACTTTGCGGAAATCAGAAAAACTAGGATTGGTACTCGACGTTGAAACCACCGGGCTCGGGCCGACAACGGATGAAGTTATCGAACTCGCTTTAAAATTATTTTCATATCGAACCGATACGGGAGAGATCATCGAGGTGCTTGAGGAGGATTCCTTTTTAAGAGAACCAATTTCATCCTCCGCACGGAACAATTATGACCGCGCATTTCGTGTTCATGGAATCCCTTATGAATCAGTTAGGGGAAAAAGCTTTTATGATGTAAAAATCAAGACATACTTCCATCGGGCCGACACGGTATTTGCTCACAATGCCTCATTTGACCGCAGCTTTCTTTATCAAATGTATCCGGAGGTTAATGAGTTAAAGTGGTATTGCACGATGAAAAGTGTTCCTTGGAAAAACTATGGCTTTGCTAATGCAAAACTCCTTACACTATTGCAGTCTCATAACATCACAAATTACCAAACACATAGAGCACTTGACGATATTACATACCTGATGGAACTGCTCAAAAAATCAAGCCCGAACGGCAATCTCTATCTTCAAGAGGTCCTCGAATATGGCCCGATGAGAAAATATCAGCCAGCCACTTCTCGAAAGAAAATGGGATAATAGCAATCAAAAGCCTCCAATGCGTGGATATTCTTACGCATTGGAGGTTTGTCTTTTCAGGGTGGACAAATGGTCGAAATGTCCACGAACGGTGCCTGTCACCGAAATGTTCCAACATACCTAGATTGAGGCCTAAATATTGTGTTGTTTTCGGCCTGTTCGAGAACGTGTGCCGTCCAGCCGACCATTCTGCTTGCGGTAAAGGTGGGGGTGAATAGTTCTGCGTCCATATTGATTGCTTTCATGATGGCTGCAGCGTAAAATTCAACATTTGTGTAGAGGGAGCGGCCAGGCTTAAGTTCTGCCAATAAGTTTATCGCAGTGTCTTCAACTTCCATGGCCAAGTCGAGCCACTGATCTTCTCCCGCCATTTCCAATAATTTAGCTTTTAAAGAAATGGCCCGGGGATCGCGAGTTTTGTAGACTCGATGCCCAAACCCCATTAATTTTTCTCCTTTGGCTAACCTTTCACGGATTACTTTTTCTGCATCACCAATCAGAGCAATCTCATTTAGTAGCTCGATAACTCCTGAAGGAGCACCGCCATGAAGGGGTCCTTTCATCGTACCGATTGCTGCCGTGACGGCTGAAACTAAATCCGACTCGGTAGATGCCGTTACCCTGGCTGAAAAGGTAGATGCGTTCATGCCGTGCTCAAGAGTTAAGATCATATACGTTTCGAGTGCTTCAATATGTGCTTTTATAGGCACTTTTCCATTCATCATATAAAGGTAATTTGCAACAAAGTCTAAGTCACTCCGATGAGAAACAAACTCTTTTCCCTCTAACTGTCTTTTTCGATAAGCAATAATCGTAGGTACCAGGGCTGTTAACCTGATTGCCTGTGAGGTTGTCGGTTTCCAGCCATAATCTAAATTGCCGGCCTCAGCTGAAATAACGGTCCTAATGACACTCATCAAATCCATGCTTGGCGGGAGCTGGTCTAAGATAACCCTTAAATTTTCTTGCAGATCACGGTTGTCCTTCAACTGCTTTTTAAGCGTATTTAACTGGGTCACATCAGGAACATGGCCGAACCAGACGAGGTAAGCGGCCTCCTCAAATGAATATCTCTTCGTTATGTCCCTTATTTCATATCCCCGATAATATAACTTGCCTTTTTCTCCATCAATATGACTGATTAAAGTTTCTGCCGCGACAATGCCTTTTAAGCCTTTTTCAATCATAAAAATCGCTCCTTTCTTTATTTAGTAATATTCTATAAAATAAATATAATTAAGAATATTGAATATTTTTAAAGTAATTGATTACTATTTTTAATAAGGAGAAAAATATGGAATTTCAGTGGCTAAACACTTTTATTACGGCTGCAGATTGCGGGAATTTCCGAAGAACATCAGATATTTTATATATTTCGCAGCCTTCCGTTACGGTCCATATAAAACAGCTTGAAAAAGAGCTTGGTATCCTTCTGTTCCATCGGGAAGGGAAAAAAGTAAAACTGACCGAAGAAGGGAAAAGGTACCTGGTTCATGCTAAGAGATTGCTGGAGGTTTATCAACGAGGCCTCGAGGATTTACACTCTTTTAACCAAGGGTACACAGCAAAATTATCAATCGCCATTTCACCGCTGATAGCAGATACCATCTTGCCGTTTGTCTTAAAAAGGTATACAAAACAGCATCCGGAAGTAGAGATTTCCGTCAAAATTATCGAATCCATCGATATTGAGCAGGCAGTTTTAAAAGAAGAAGTCGATATCGGGCTTTCTTGTTTAAACAGCAGCAATCCCAATTTGATTTGCGGGCCTTTATCCAAAGATCGAGTTATACTGGTTGCACCCCATGATGGAAGAGATTCCGAAACAGCGCCTCCATTAGATGAAAAAGTGGTGTTGACGACCAATTATCTTTTAACCCACAATCATCCAGGGTATTGGGAAAATCTTTGCACGATAGTAAAAAGTAAATATCCAAGTGTACGAATGATGAAGGTGTCACAAATTCACATTACAAAAAGATTTATTATTGAAGGCCTAGGGGTTTCCTTCCTCCCGACAGCGACAGTCAGAAGGGAATTATTGGAAGGGAGGCTGTTAGAGGTAAATTGTTATACCATTAACTTACCGGAAGCTAACACGTACGCAGTTATGAAATATGAGCATTCTACGCAAAAGGAATTTTTAAAGTTTATTTCAAACTATAGGTTGTAGAAGGATGAGCCCTCTATTTCGAGAGAAGGAGATATTTATTATGTTTTCATAGGATGGCTGTATTTTGATGAACCCAAGAAAAAAGGCCCTGCTCGCATCATGTGATGCGAACAGGGCCTTTTTGTTTCATGTTTCCCGTATGTAAATTCGAATGATGAAAGGGTATGGGTGAATATAAGGAATCGAATTGCTGATTCAAACAAGCTAACTTCACAAAATAGATGTATTCAGCAGGTATGCCCTCAAGGGAAAAATTCCAATCAGAGTAGTATCAACATCAATAATTATTGATGTGGTTTGCCTTCAGTGAAAATTTGGAAGTTCACACCGAATTTGTCAGTTACACTTCCGTAAGCAGGGCTAAAAAAAGTTTCCTGAAGCGGCATGGTTACTTGTCCGCCATCCGTTAATGCATCATAAATTTTTCTTGATTTTTCTTCGTCATCAGTAGAAATACAGATCGTCACTTGATTTCCACTATGGTGCGGTTGTCCTGGGAATGTGTCGGAAAACATAAGTTCAGATTCGCCGATTTTTACAGTTGCGTGTGACACACGGTCCTTTGCTTCTGCTGGTAATGGAAAATCAGGGTTTTCGGGCATTTCTCCGAATGATTGAACAAAGAGAACTTGGGCATCCATAGCTTTTTCGTAAAAGCTGATTGCTTCTCTTGCATTTCCGTTCATTACTAAATAAGGAATTAATTTCAATGTCATAAATAAACAACTCCTTGGTTTATAAGTATTTTTATTTTTCCTACGATGCACGAATCTCTGAATGACAGGTCTCCTAATGCCACTTGTCAAAGAAAACAGCATACCTCCTATTATTACCCCATAAATTGATTATAAAACAAAGAACGTTTGTTCGCAACAGGATTTTTGTGTGTCCTCAACACGTGGACAAAGTCGTGTTTTGTCCACGAACGGTGACAGGCACTACAAGTATTTTTCATTAATTATTTTTCGGTGGTGCATTTCATGTCCTGCGATGATGTAGGCGATGGCACCTGCTGTAATTTCTAAGTTGTTTGCGATGCCTTTATAGGACCACGCTTCTTCTGGCATATTTTGAATGAGGGTGATAGTGGCCCTTCTTGTTGCGATAAAGTCATTTAGGATGTTTTTGATTGGAATCTTGTTGATTTGGGAGCCTTTAACGTAAAGATTTTCATCAAATCCCGCTAATGGTGTATGATCACCGCGACCAACTCTGAGCAGGCGGTAGCTCATGATTCTTTCCGTATCTGTTATATGCCCCAGCACCTCTTTGATGCTCCATTTCCCCTCCGCATAGCGAAAAAGACTATCCTCATCAGAAATCCCCGCAAAAAGGTTTTCCATCTTTACAAGATTTTTTTCTAAAGTCTGTAACAGGTCACCTTCCGGAACTAGTTGAACGTAAGGAACATAATACTCAGGAAACTCGTTTTGATTTGGACGTTGTAACATGTGATTCTCTCCCTTCCATTTTCGCACATCGATTCCGATTAAGTTAATGTCGTTCGGAACCACGGCCATTTTAAAAAATAAACCATCTCTGGTGAAACAACATGTTGCAAAGGATGACGGTTGCTAACCCTTTACTTAATTATAACCACCCGCAGACCAATCCTGCCATATTATTCATAATGTTCACATAGATAAAAGTGGTTTGGTTAATGAAATTTTTGGAAGATTAATTGTAGTATTATAGTATAGTTTGAGAGTATGTCTATAATTCTGATAGATAACCTAAAAAAGGTGGTACAATCCATTGCGGGATATTTCAAGAATAGAAAACATTGTAAATGACTCGTTTAAGGTGCTGAATGGTTTGCCCGCTTACATTTCGCTTGAGCAAAAGGAAAAGCCCCAAAGGGCAATGTCCGCAGGTAACATAATGACGATAATCGATTTTCTACTGCCAATTTGCTTTCCCTTCCTTACCATTCCTTATGTGTTGACCCAGGCATCTGTTGAATACCCTCGTTCTTCCCAATATCCGATATGATCCTCTTTGATAAGTTGAATCCTGTTTAACCATTTAACTGATTTGTAAGCGTACATTTTAGGTACGATTAATCGAACTGGACCGCCGTTCTTTTGATTTATTAACTTTCCGTCCAATAAAACAGCAACCATTATATCGTCCTGCAATGCTTGTTTTATTGTTAAGGTATCTGTATAAACTCCATCAGCTGAATAAAATTTTACGTATTTTGTTTCTTTTTTAATACCAGCGTCCTGGAGAAGCTTTTTCAATGGAATCCCTTCCCACGTAATATCGTATACACTCCAACCTGTTACACAATGGAAATCACTTACTTGAACATTCCTTTGAAGCTTAACAAACTCACTCCAATTATAATGTTTTGGCTGTTCGACTAAACCATCAAGGGTGAAGCTCCAATTTTCATTCGTTAGTTTTGGAATTTCTGTTACCGTATAGTACCGAAATTCTCCCTTTTTACCGCCTCCTATTGGTGGGGAAGAATTTGCAGAAGGCAGTGGTAAAGGCGTAAGTTGATTACCATCTGTTAAAGTTTCTGTCGGTCCGCCAGCGGGAAGATAAGCCCGAAGCCATTTTGTCATAGAAGGTAAAAAAGCAAGTGCAATGATGCTTCCGCTTAACACCTTTAAAAATGTCCTTCTTTTGTAAATAGGATTTTGATCATCAATTATGAACGGTTCTTGTACTCTTTTTTCAGGTTTTGTTTTCACGATCTGCTTAAACCATTGGCTTCTAGTAATGCTGTGATAAATGGCATACGGCACCCCGAACCATGTAGATAAATCATGGATGAAAAGGGACCATGAGCTTACAATAGGTGGGAATAGTCTATGATAAGTTAACAAGAAACCAGAGACAATCAATAAAATTAAGATAACTAAGAAAAAGTAAAGATTGATCCGGTTATTTTTCTTTTTTTGAAGTGTCTTTATATGCTGTTTCATTTTAGGAAGATATAATAGCAATGGAAGACAAAGGAATACTCCGACCCAAATGTGAAAATCTCTTATCCATACCCTGACTGACGGAAATATGGATCGAAATGTAGAAGAAAATAAGATAAATCCTGTAACACTTAACACCAGAAATAATAGTGCATTTGAATGATGCAATCGAATAAGTCTTTTTCCAAAATTTAATTTCCTTTGAAAAAAGAGTCTATAATTCATCTGTCTCTCCTCCCTTACGTTTATGAATGGGGTTAACAATAGTAAAAGTACTTCCCTCACCGAGGTCGCTTGTGACAACGATTAATCCGTCATGATTTTTCTGCTATCGTGTCGATCGACATAGATAGCTGGAATCTGGTTAGGTAAGTCAACTTTCATTTCAATCTTCTTCTTTTCCGTGTGCAAACATCTAAAATGGAGGGTTCATCATCAACTAGTAAAATCCGATTTACCACAGATATTCATCCTTAAAGAAATTTACTATTATTTTATCACTTCCAATAGAAAAGTAATAAGTTTAACAGGTTTTCACTTTTTTAATCGGTGTGCATCATTTATTGTTATCCATCTTATCTTTATTGCTCATATCGTTCTTATCTTTCATATCTTGATTTTTCATCTTATCGTCTTTACCCATACTATCCTTGTTTTTCTGTATTTCACTTTGCTTCATACTATTATTGGATTTTGAACCATCCATCGCACCATTCCCGCATGCTGCTAATACAACAATCCTACAAAACCTTCGCAATTAAACATTACAAAATGATCGTCTATAAAAATATTTATAGCCAATCATTTGCTGGCAGGAAAGCCCCAATATCTGTGCTTGAAAAACAAGACTCATCATGCGTTACTAAGGTATACATTTTTTTCTATGAGAAAAAATAATCTTTTTGTCTGTGATAAATGTTACAATTAAGTGAACAATGGAAAAATGTTTTTAGGGTGATAAACGGTGTTATATTTTTCTCTATTTATCGTTTTTAGTGCTTGTATGGTCGCTTTTCTGTTCTTTAACAAAATCTATATTCATACATCCACAATGGCGGTTGTAATGGCATTAGGCATTATTACACAAGGTGTCCTGTTAAACTTTTTTGGCACTCACTTTTTTCATGGAGTTTTCGGAAAAATCCTCACAGTCATTGACTTAGCCTTATGGAATTCATTTTCCTTCTCTTTTATATTGTCATTTCTTAATAAAAAGTTTAGAGAAATCCATTATTTCCGTCCCATTAATCGATTTGGGATGGGAACGTGGGTGGCGGGTACATCGATTTGTGGGATATTAATTTATAAACAGTTTCATGAATGGGTTTTAATAGCCAGGTTAATATCCTATTTTAATCTAGGTTTATGGCTAATATACATTGGCTTATGTGTAAAAGCTTTTTACGATATTTATAGGAAAGAGCTTTCAAAAAACGTTCATGGTATTCTGCTGTTAACAACTGTTAGCACGCAATCGATTGTCCTCTTAATTAGTACTGTGTTTAAGCATATACCTATCAAATTGGATATTCTATTTATCTCTTTAGGTGTGAGTTTCTACATTTTAAGCACCTTTTTGATTATAAGACGGTACTGTACCAAAGATGATTCAAGATTAATAGAAACAGAGTGGAATAATACCAATTGCATTCTGCATGGGGCCTTGTCGATTACAGGCCTTGCAAGCCTGGTTTCACATGCAGCGAGTAAACAGGGCGTAATGGTGATTTGGATTTGTGCTGCCGCTGTTTTCTTGATCGTTGAAGTACTTGAGGTTTATCGTCTAGTTAAGCGGATAAAAAGCTACGGCTTAAAAAAAGGGATTTTCATTTATGATGTCAGTCAGTGGAGCAGAGTTTTTACTTTTGGAATGTTTTATACGTTCACCTATTTAAATAATCCGAACTATTTCTATTTTGCGCTCATTCGTAAAATGGTCATCTTGGCAGGAATTTGGGCCATCCTCGTTCTTGTGTTAATTGAACTGCTTCTTTGCATAAGACACGTTTTCAAAATTTACCTAAATCACGCAAATAAGCACCAAGTAAATTCAGCAAGTGCAAACTCCTCATTATAATTGGGGAGTTTTTTTAGCATTCGGGAAATTATTCAAAAATTTATTCATAAAATTTTTCCAATTCGTGCATTCTAAATGAAAAAAAGGATTGTCTATAATGAAAAATAATAAAATGTTTCTGCTCTCAAATGTTACTGATATTTTTGACTAAATCGGTACTTATGTATGGTTTTCAAGGTTTGGCAGGAAAATTCCAAAGGAAGCCGTCTCGAAAATACTATTTTAAAAAATATTTTATATTATAGGCAACGGTGGTCACCCCTCCCGTTGCTTTTATACGTTTACATCGTTTTTCTTTTAGGGAAACTTAATAAATTGGTATAATGAAAAAAGGGTAGACTTTCCAATAGGGGGATTACCTGCTAAAATCTAAGACATGCATATGTAGTTTTCTGAATATTATAAATAAGCAGGGAGGGAGATAAATGGAACCAATAATTCGCTTAGAAAATGTATCATTTGCCTACAAAATCAATGAAAAGACGTCTGTTTCCGTTCTTAAAGATGTTTCCTTTTCTATCTTCCCGGGTGAATATGTTGCGATTATCGGTCACAATGGGTCGGGAAAATCCACACTTTCCAAGCATTTTAACGGGATTTTAACCCCTGGGTCAGGAGATGTATGGGTTCACGGTTTAAATACAAAAGAAACTGACAACAAGAGAGACATCCGTAAAGCAGTCGGGATGGTTTTTCAGCATCCTGATAACCAAATTGTTGCGACTATTGTTGAAGAGGACGTGGCATTTGGTCTGGAAAATATCGGCGTTCCGCGTGAAGAAATGAAGAAACGGGTCGATGAAGCATTGGAAACGGTAAAAATGTCAGAGTTTCGAAACAGGCCGCCGCATCACTTATCCGGAGGACAAAAGCAAAGGATTGCGATTGCGGGAGTCCTTGCGATGCATCCGGATACAATCGTGTTTGATGAGGCAACGAGTATGCTCGATAGCTTTGGCCGAAAAGAAGTGCTTCAGGTGATGAGGAAAATGAACGATATGGGTATGACGATAATAACAGTCACCCATCGCATGTCGGAGGCAGCCGAAGCGAACCGTATCATCGTGATCGAGGGTGGCCAGATTGTAATGGATGGTTCTCCCCGTGAAATCTTTAAACATAAGCAGGAGTTAGATAAGCTGCAATTAGATGTACCTGCTGTCAGTCAAATCGCGGAAATCATCCACCAACAGTATCCTGATTTTTCAAGGGACTTAATTCAAGAAGACGAGCTTCTTACTGAAATTAAAAGATTCGAAAGGGCGAAACCGAAGGAGGTGATCTAATGCCGCAAAACCTTATCATCGAAGTAGAAAATTTATCTCATACCTATATGAAGGGAACACCGATGGAGCATACTGCCTTAAAAGGTACGAATATGTATGTTGAAGAAGGGGAATGTATCGCGATTATCGGTCACACCGGTTCGGGAAAATCGACAATGATTCAGCATTTCAATGGCCTGATGAGACCGGAAACGGGAAAGGTGATCATCGGTGGCGAAGACTTATCGCAAAAAAAGCTTGATTTGAAATCACTGCGGCGGAAAGTCGGACTTGTTTTTCAAAATCCTGAGGACCAAATTTTTGAAAAATTAATTGGCGACGATATTGCTTATGGGCCGTTTAAATTAGGCTTGCCATTAAAGGAGGTGAGGGAGCGCGTAAAATGGGCGATGGAGGTTGTCGGTTTGGATTTTGAAGAAATGAAGGATAGACAAACGTTTGCCTTAAGCGGCGGACAAAAGCGCAAAGTGGCTTTAGCTGGAATCCTTGCGTTGAAGCCGAAAATTTTAGTGCTCGATGAACCAACTGCAGGTTTAGACCCACGGTCCCGTAATGAGCTGCTGGATAAAATTAAATTTTTAAATAAAGTAGAGGGACTAACAGTTGTTTTCGTTTCACACAATATGGAAGAGGTTGCATATTTAGCCGATCGAATTTATGTCATGGCAGGCGGGACAGATGTGTTAACAGGCACTCCTAAAGACATTTTTTCCGACAAGGAAAAACTTCAACGTTACCAAATCGGAACCCCTGAAACGGTACAGGTCCTATACCGTCTTACTGACCTTGGATACAGTGTAAATACTGCGGCCTTTACGATTTCTGAAGCAGCGGATGAAATTATCAAGGTTTTGGCCGGTAGAGAGGAGGGGAACCATGTCCAGTGAGTTTGAACTGTCTCGAAATATTACAATCGGCCAGTATGTCCCGACAGGTTCATTTATCCATCGTTTAGATCCGAGAGTTAAACTATTAAGCTTTGTCATTCTGGTTTTAGCGATTGCTTTTAATACGTCTTATTTTGGAAATTCCATTGGTCTTTTATTATCTTTTTATTTATTTTGGGCTTCTAGAATCCCGATTAGCTATGGGTTATCCGGCGTGAAACCGGCTATACCGTTTATCATCGTTTTGGCTGTGCTGCAGCTTTTGTTCCAGGGGCAGCTTTTTTCAGGAGGTACTGTTTACTTCCATTCAGGTTTTGTCCTGATTACAAGCGAAAGCATTCGCCTGGTGGTGGTTTCGGCCGTTCGGTTTGTGGAAATTATTTTCTTAAGCAGCGTTCTGACACTATCAAGCTCGATCACAGAATTAACTCATGCCATTCAAAGTCTGTTAAGTCCTTTAAAAAAAATTCATTTTCCGGTCCACGAAATTTCGCTGATTACTACGATTTCGATCCGATTTGTCCCGACTTTTGCGATGGAAATGGAAAAAATGATGAAGGCCCAAGCATCCCGTGGAGCTGACTTTGGCTCGGGAAGCTGGTGGAGAATCGTCCAACGAACAAAGGACATGTTCCCAATTATTATCCCGTTATTTAATATCGCCTTATCAAGGGCAGAGGACCTGATTCTTGCCATGGAATCACGCTGCTACACACCTGGAAATGACCGAAGCACCTTTTCGGTGTATAAAGCACTGCCAAAAGATTATTTCGCTTTACTGATTGGCCTTTTATTCTCAATTCTATTACTTTTTTATCCGTTTCCTTATTAATTGAAGGGCCTCTTTAGGTTTTTGTACTTTTTTTCAAGAGTTTTGTACATTTTTTCGAATGTCTTGAATTTTTAATATTATTTGGAAAAATAAAATAAAGAAAAGGGGAGAAAAAGAATGAAAAAGTCATTAACGGTTCGTGATATCGTTATCGCCGGTGTGCTGGGTGCCGTGGCTATTCTTTTGGGCGTAACTCGTTTAGGCTATATTCCGGTTCCAACAGCTGCAGGGAATGCGACGATCATGCACATTCCCGCGATCATTGGCGGGATCATGCAAGGGCCGGTTGTCGGATTAATTGTCGGGGCTATTTTTGGGATCTCGTCTTTTTTAAATGCGACTGTTCCATTATTTAAAGATCCACTGGTAGCCATCCTGCCGCGCCTTTTTATCGGGGTTGTCGCCTGGCTTGTGTATTCCGGCCTTCGCCGTAAAAACGAATATTTGGCCATCGCTGTTTCTGCCTTTTTAGGAACATTGACAAATACCATTCTTGTTTTAACAATGGCGGTCTTAAGACACTATTTAACTGCCGGCGTTGCTTGGACGGTTGGGTTAACAAACGGAATTCCTGAAGCGATAGTCGGTACGATTGTAACGTTGGCGGTTGTGTTAGGCTGGAAACAAATCGGAAAAAACAAGAAATCAAAGATCTCTGAGGATTTATAATGTATGGGCAAATAATCGATGTACCCGGAGTAAAGGTAGGAAATAAAGAGGACTACGACGCATTAACAGGCTGTACGGCTATTCTTTTTGAAAATGGCGGTGTTGCGGGAGTAGACGTTCGCGGATCTGCTCCCGGAACTCGGGAGACAGATCTTTTGAATCCGGTCAATCTTGTCGATCAAGTCCATGGAATTTGTTTAAGCGGCGGCAGTGCCTTCGGCTTGGACGCCGCTTCAGGCGTGATGCAATTTTTAGAGGAACAGGAAATAGGCCTGGATGTTGGGGTGGCAAAGGTGCCGATTGTTCCCGCCGCTGTGTTGTTCGATCTTGTTCACGGAGACCCAACCGTTAGGCCTGATAAAAAAATGGGATATGAAGCTGCTACTGAAGCCGCAAGCTCCGCATTCCGAACAGGCAATGCGGGTGCCGGCTGCGGGGCGACCGTAGGGAAGCTTGCCGGCTTAAACAATTGCATGAAAGGCGGACTTGGAACGGCTTCCTTGAGTTTGGAAAATGGAGTCGTGATTGGCGCAATTGTTGCTGTCAACCCCGCCGGCGACGTCCGGGACCCCTCAACCGGTGAAATAATGGCCGGTCCTTATGTGAGAGAAACCGGTACGTTACTTGATAGCGTGAAGCTATTGGAACAAAACTATCGGCCGACGATTCCAACCGGTACAAATACCACGATTGGGGTGGTCGCGGTGAATGCTGATTTAACAAAAGGAGAAGCAACGAAGGTGGCGCAAATGGCCCAGGATGGCTATGCAAGGACCATCTATCCTTCCCATACGATGTATGACGGTGATACCATTTTTGCGGTTGCTACCGGAGGAGAAAGGATTCCTGTTGACGTCATTGGCGGACTGGCAGCAAAGGTGATGGCCAAGGCCATTCAGAATGCCGTCGAATCCGCTGAAAGCATTGCGGGAATTCCTGCTTACCGTGATTTAAACAAAATGTAGAAAAATGAACCTGGTAGGTAAATCGAAACAATTCAGAAAAACCCAATCAGGTTCATTTTTTCAAATAAGATAGCTGTTTTCGAAATTTTGACGGACATAATGTTTGCTGTGGGTCATATATCAGCGAATTTATTAATATAGTTCTTTGTCATTTTCAAATAGGAGAGCTTTTCAAAAAGGAGGGGTTTAAGTGGCTGTGAATGTCAGTGATTTTGTCGATGACAAGGAAGTAATTAACTTAACGAAAGCGTTAGTTCAGATTCCGAGTGTTTACCGTCCAAATGACCCCGTGGGGAATGAAAGCAGAGCAGCCCAATTTGTCTATGAATATCTGAAAAATTTAGGTTTTGAAGTGTACATTGAAGAAGTGGTTCCCGGACGGCCGAATGTAATTGGAATCCTTGATTCAGGCAGGCCGGGGAAGACGATTCTATTTGAAGGACATACCGATGTGGTAACTGAAGGGGACCGGGATGCCTGGAGCTATGACCCATTCGGAGCAACAATCGAGAACGGAAGGATGTTCGGCCGCGGCACTAATGATACAAAAGGGAACCTCTCGGCAGCAGTAGCAGCTGTTCATGCAATCAAGAAAAGCAAGTTGAAATGGAATGGAAAAATTATATTATGCATTCCTTGCGATGAAGAAGGCATGATGATTGGCATCAAGCATTTTATTAATCGGGGCTGGGCTCAGGGTGTAGATGGGGCGATTATCTGTGAGCCGGAGGAAAACCAAATTTGTATCACGCAAAAAGGAGCGATGAGGGCCGTTCTTCGGACATTTGGAAAAATGGCGCATGGAGCGATGCCGCTCGCCGGTGTGAACCCCAATACCCGAATGGCGCAACTCATTTGTGAGATGATGGTGCTCGAGGAACAGGAAAAACAGCGGGTCGGGGAGCACCGGTATCTAGGTTGGCCGAGTATTACGCCGACGATTATTTTAGGGCCGGAAAAAGGGGAACCGCAAATCAACGTGATTCCTGACCATTGCATGACAACCCTTGATATTCGAACAGTCCCCGGGCAGAACCATGATCAACTGAGAACTGATATCGAAAATATTTTAGCAAAACTGGCTTCAAAGGACCGTGATTTTAAGGCGTCGATGGAAGTGATTGAGAGCCGTCCGTGGACGGAGACTGATTTGGCCGATCCGATTGTAAAGGCGAGTATAGCGTCTTATCGTGCAGTTGTAAGGAAGGAGCCTATTTTTAACGGTGTCCCTGGGGCCACGGATGGGACATTTTTACATCTTGCAGGAATTCCGATTGTCACCACCGGGGCAGGAGATCGTCATATTCCCCATCAAATCAATGAATATATTGATTTAGCAGAATTAGTAGAAGCATCGCGGATTTATGCGCAAACTACTTTGTTATTTTTAAATGATTAGGAGAAATATAGATTGGGAGGCGGGATTATGGCAACGGAAATTCCTGTTTATCATTTGCTTATTGATGGGGAATGGGTAGTTACGGATGAATATACCGATGTTCATGATAAGTACACCGGCGAAACAATCGCCAAGATTGCCAAAGCAACGAAATCACATATTGACCTAGCGGTAACGGCGGCGCAGAAATCGTTTAAGGAAAACAGGCTGTCTGCCTTCCGGCGATATGAAATTTTATTAAAAACAGCGGAGTTAATGGAACAAAGGCGGGAGCATTTGGAATATTCGTTGGTGCAGGAAGTGGGGAAAACCGTTAAAGATGCTAAAGGCGAGCTGGACCGGGCCATTAGTACATTTCGAATTTCGGCGGAAGAGGGAAAAAGAATTGCAGGCGAAATGGTGCCATTGCAAGGTGTTCCCGGCTCTGAGAATCGCCTTGGCTTCACAATCCGCGTTCCAAAAGGTGTCATAGGAGCGATTACACCCTTTAACTATCCACTTTTACTGGGCGCCCACAAAATCGCCCCGGCATTGGCGGCAGGAAATACCGTCGTATTAAAGCCGGCGACTGTAACGCCGATTGCATCCTTCCATTTAGTAAATCTACTCCATGAAGCAGGACTTCCAAAAAGCTGCATTCAAGTCATCACCGGCTCAGGCAAGGATGTTGGTGACTGGCTGCTGGCTGATCAAAGAATTGCGATGTATACCTTTACCGGCTCGAGTGAAGTCGGCGCATCAATTAAAGCGAAAAGCGGGTTGAGGCCTGTGGCACTCGAGCTCGGGAATAACTCTCCTAACATTATTCATAACGATGCCGATTTAGCATTGGCCGCGGAACAGACAGCACGACGAAGCTTTCATAACGCAGGACAGGCTTGTATTGCTGTTCAGCGTATTTATGTCCATCAGAATGTTTTAGATGAATTCACCAATCGATATCTTACTATTGTTAGAGAGTTAAAAGTAGGTAATCCAAAAGATCCTGAAACGGATGTCGGCCCGATGATTGAGGAGCGGGAAGCAAGGCGGTCGGAAGAATGGGTTCAAGAGGCGGTTGCTGCCGGTGCCAAATTACTATTTGGCGGTCGGCGAGAGGGAGCTCTTTTTTATCCTACTGTATTAACGAATGTCAGTCCAGAGATGAAGGTTGTTTGCAGGGAGGTTTTTGCGCCGATTGTTACGATTATTCCTTATCAAACGATTGATGAAGCGATTGCTTTAGCTAATCAATCTGAGTACGGGCTACAGGCAGGAATTTTTACAAGGGATATTAATATAGCCCTAAAGGCATCGAGAGAATTGGAGTATGGCGGCGTGATTGTCAACGATGTGTCTACATATCGCAATGATGTAATGCCGTATGGCGGTGTGAAAAATAGCGGTTTAGGCAAGGAAGGACCGCGTTATGCGATTGAAGAAATGACGGAAGAGCGGATGGTAGTGCTGAATTTATTTTAAATCGGTAAATGAAATAATTCGCAAATAAAACACGTGGATTCGCAAATAAAACACGTGGATTTGCAAATAAAACACCTACATTTGCAAAAAAGCTCAAAGAGAAAAAATGTTTGAAAATTTTCCTTAATTTTTAACGAAATGGAGGTTACAAAATGCTTTTACAAGACAAAGTAGCAATTATTACCGGAGCAGGTTCGGGAATGGGCCGAGCAATGGCATTATCTTTTTCAAGAGAGGGGGCAACCGTTGCTGTTGCCGATATCAACGTAAATGCTGCGATTGAAACTGTCCTGCTTATTCAAGAACAAAATACCGGGAAAGCTTTCGTCCATGGCGTTGACGTCAGCTATGCAAAATCAGTGCAAGAACTGATTAATGATGTCGGGGAAAGAGAAGGGAAAATTGATATCGTCGTTAATTGCGCGGGATTACCGCAAGCCTTCACTCCAATTGAAGAGTTAGAAGAGGATGATTGGGATCGACTGATGAATGTAAACGCAAAGTCCATTTTTCTGACAGCCAAATACGCTGTACCTTATATGAAAAAGCAAAATCAAGGTGTAATTTTGAATATCTCCTCGATTGCCTCAGAACGGGCCCGCCCTGGTTTAAATGCATACTGTGCCTCTAAAGGAGCAGTTGTGGTGTTAACTAAATCACTCGCTTTAGAGCTTGCCCCGTTTGGCATTCGAGTCAATGCCATCAACCCGGGACCGGCCAACACGGAGATGCTGGGAAAATTCATCTCAGCTAACGAAGGTGAAAGGGAGCAGCTAAAACAAGATGTTTTCCTAAGCAGCATTCCGCTTGGCAAACTGATCGAACCCGAAGATATTGCCGAAGCGGCCCTATACCTTTGCTCCCCGCACTCGCAAAAAATTACGGGAACCATCCTTAATGTAGATGGTGGGAGAGGAATATAAAAACTTTCACGAACACAAATGAGAGACGGATATTTTTGAATATCCGTCCCTTTTTTTGAGTAGAGTTTGAAAATGAGTTATGATAACTTTTGGGAAGGAGCTGTATACATGATTCCAACGGAACGAAACAAACGAATCGAAATACTTGATTATTTAAGAGGATTTGCCCTGCTTGGGATTATTCTCGTTAATATTCTTCCGTTGCTATCGGTTATGTCTCCGAGTCCACATTCGTCCGATGCCGTTTACCAACGCTTTTTATATTTATTTGTTGAAGGCCGGTTCTATCCTATTTTCTCCTTTTTGTTTGGTGTTGGTTTTTATCTTTTTATTTCAAGAGCTAATGCGAAAGGGGAAAATGGTTATTTACTGTTTTTACGGAGAATTCTAGCCTTATTTGTCTTTGGATTTGTTCACCTCCTTTTTCATCCGGGCGAGGCATTGACGGTTTACGCAAGCTGCGGCCTGATGATCTTACCATTTTACAAAGTAAAAAAAGAGGTGAATCTCGTTTTAGGGGGAATACTTTTAATCGTTTTGGCCATTTTCGCTGCAAAGGTTTTTATGGCCCTGCCATTGATATTATTAGGGCTTGCTGCAGGACAATACCAGGTATTTGAAGACATTTCACAAAAAGTAAGGAAAGTAACTATTTTTACGGTGATTATGTTTACGTTAAGTATCGCCGGCCTATGCTGCCAGTACCAGTATGTCCCAAACCTTCCCTTTGTTGCGGGGAAAACTAACTCAATACCGACAATGAGATTTCTACAGATTGGAATCATGGCAGGTCCATTCATTTCTGCATTTTATGCAGGAATACTAATCTTATTGCTGCAATTTTCCGTCATACAAAAAGTATTATCCCCATTGAAAAGCTATGGAAGAATGGCATTGTCTAACTATGTCTCACAGACAGCACTGATTTTGTTAGCTGGGAAACTATTTAATTGGTTCGGACACATTCCTTATCAACAAACATTGTATGTATGCTTAGCCATCTATGCCATCCAGCTCATCTTCAGTAAAGTATGGCTGAGTTTTTTCTATTTCGGTCCATTAGAATGGATCTGGCGAATGATAACCTATCGAAGAGTGCCGCCTATGTGGTAAGCCATTACGAAAGTGCCCCTAACCCCATTACACCAATTAAAATCAGAATGACGCTGAAAACACGGCCTACGTTTTTTGATTCTCCAAAAAGGTACATATTGATTAACACAGCACCGGCTGTCCCGATTCCAATCCAAACGGCATAGGCGATACTTGCTTGTAAATAATGGAAGGATGAATATAAAAAGATAAAGGAAGTACCAAATCCTCCGATATAAAGAATCCCATTTCGTATTGTTTTTCGTTGACTATATAATTTTAGCCCGGCAGCCCCGATAATTTCACATGTTCCGGCTAGAATAACAAACAACCAGCCCATGCTAAGCGGCCCCCTTCACTGCTTCTTTTTCATCATTGTTATCTGCCAGGTTTAACCCAATAACACCTACTACAATAATCGCAACAAATATAATCTTTCTAGTAGTAAAGCTTTCTCCAAAAAGAAAGATATCCATTAACACCGTTCCGATTGTCCCCACACCTGAAAAAACGGCATATACCGTACCTGTAGGCAGGTTTTTGCATGCTTTCGGGAGAATGTGAAAGTCGAGAAAGATGATCAAAATAACAATTCCCCACTGCCACCAGTTCTGTGCTTCATTAAATCCGTAAACCCAAATTAATTCAAACAGACAGGTTAACATGACGTATATCCAGCCTTTATTCATTACTTCCACCTCGTTAAAACTTGCTGCATTTCGACAATAACGGTAACCTTTATAGATTACCCAATGTTGTTTAAACTAGCAAAGATATGGTTTATTGAGATACAGGAGGTAAAAATTAATGGCACACTGTTGCCTATATCGGTTTCAGTTATTACATGTCACGTAACGCTACGGATTCATCTTGTCCTTAAGCGCTCAATTGGCGGTAGAAATTCGGTTGAATTTTTGGTTCTTCTTTAATCATTAAGTTAGAGTGGTAGAACATCAGAATCTCTTTTTATATCAAATCATACGATTGTTAAGTCGATTAAATTTTGATATTTTAAAGATAAACAATCTTTTTCATTAGTCGAAAAATCTCGTTAAATGTAAAAATAAGAGGGGAACTTAAATGAGGACCACAAATATAAAAATTTCACTTAATTGGATACTCATTTTAGGGTTAATCCTCTTTTCGGTTTTGCTGGATAAGGTAGGTCCAATCTTGTTTCCGTCTGCCAAGCTCATTGAGCTTACTTCTATCGTGGTATTAATTGGAACCTTGCTGCTTTTAATATTCACTTTAAATAAGATGGGAAAGACAAACGATGAGCTTCAACGAAATAAGTTAAAATTGAAAAATATTTTTGATACTCTCGATGTAGCCATCTGGTCTCACGATTTAAAAACGGATACGCTCCTTATCACCCCTGGAATTGAAAAATTGTATGGCTACTCTTTAAATGATTTTTATGAAGACCTTAACTTATGGAAAAAAGTGATTTATCCTGATGATCTTTACATTGTTAAGGAAAGAGAGAAAAAAATAGCATTAGGAGAGGCAGTCACAAGTGAATACCGTATTATTCGACCAGACGGGGAGGTACGGTGGATTCGGGACCGGGGTTTTCCAACTCTTGATAATAAGGGCAACTTTGTTGATTTTAATAGTGTATTATTTGATATTACGGACCGGAAAGAAAGTGAAGACCGTTATCGAAGCTTAGTAGAGATGTCACCGGATATCATTGCGGTTGTCAGCCGGGACAAAATTGAATATATTAACGAAGCCGGAGGCATTCTGGTAGGTGCTGCCAGTCCGGAAGAATTAATTGGCCAGTCCTCGTTGAATTTTGCACCAATGCATGTCGTAGAAGACATAAAAAATAAGCTAAATACGATTGATCATCATAATAAGGAGAAAATCCGCCTTGAATTTCAGGTTAAACGACTGGACGGAGAAAGTATTGATGTGGAAATGGCTGCTACGCGTATCCTTTATGAAGGCAGATTTGCCATTCAAGTAGTTGGAAGAGACATTTCAGAGCGAAAGAGGACAGAGAAAACCATTCAAAATCTGGCTTATTATGATACATTAACAGGACTGCCTAACCGAAACCGCTTTAGAAAATATCTAAATGAACTATTGAACAAACAGGATCCCCCAAATCTAGCCGTTTTGTTTTTAGATTTAGATCGTTTTAAGATGATAAATGATACAAAGGGGCATACAATCGGAGATTTAATGCTGCAAAAAGTAGGTAAGCGGTTAAAGGATACGGTAGGAAAAGATGGACTTGTATCCCGCCAGGGTGGTGACGAGTTTATTATTTTACTGGAAGAAACCACTAAGGAGATCGTCACAAATATAGCACAACGTATTTTGGATAAATTTGCAAAATCGATTGAAATAAATAATCAGGAGTTTTTCGTCACACCAAGTATTGGAATAAGTCTATATCCATATGATGGGACCGATGAGGAAACGTTGATAAAACATGCAGATACTGCTATGTACCAAGCTAAAGAGCTAGGGAAAAATAATTTTCGCTTCTATTCGTCTAATCATAACGGATTTTCGATTCGAAATATGGAACTTGAAAACGGATTAAGAAAAGCACTTGAGCTAAATCAATTTACCCTTTATTACCAACCTCAGGTGACTATAGGAACTGGGGAGATTGTAGGCATCGAAGCCTTGATTCGGTGGCAGCATCCCGAGCACGGTTTTATTCCTCCTTCAGAATTTATTCCGCTTGCTGAAGAAACGGGGCTCATTGTGCCAATTGGAAAGTGGATATTGCGTAAAGCCTGTGAACAAATTAAAGCCTGGCAGGATGCAGGGTTACCGCATATTCCTATTGCAGTAAATGTATCCGTGAGACAATTCCAGGATGACCATCTCATCGATTATATTTCCGGCATTCTTGATCAAGTTGGCCTTGAGGCAAAGTATTTGGAATTAGAAATTACTGAAAGTATTATGCAAAATATTGAAAGGTCAGCCCTTATTCTAAATCAATTGAAGGAGATAGGTGTACTCCTTTCAGTTGACGACTTTGGAACAGGTTATTCTTCCTTAAGCTACTTGAAACATCTTCCAATTGATAAAATCAAAATTGATAAATCGTTCGTTGATGATATTATCTATCATTCCAATCAAGGAATGATGGTCAAAACGATTATTGATATGGGACTGAATTTGCAGTTTAATGTCATTGCAGAAGGAATCGAGACGGAAGAACAGGTGAATTTTTTAAAGCAAAATGAGTGTGAGATCGGACAAGGCTATTTCTATAGTCAACCGTTACCGGCGGATCAGATGAAGGAATTTCTAACAAAAAGTGGTATCCCTGTTCAATAGGGAAACCACTTTTTTTAAACAGTTTAAATAAATATTAAGTAAACATTTACATACAATCAATGCTGATGTGTTTAAATTTAGAAACCTGGAATAATCCTTTATCCGTAATCTTCAATTCCGGAATTACCGGAAGTGCTAAGAAGGATAAGGTTAAGAAGGGGTTGAATTGGCCGCTGGCTCCGATCTCCATTAAAGCTCGATTGATATCATTTAGACCTGAATAAACTTCCTTGTAGGAACAGTCTGTCATCAAACCGGCAATTGGTAATGCCAGCTCCCCGATAATTTCCCCATTATTTACAACAATAAGACCGCCCTGTATTTCTTTAATAGCTTTCGCTGCTGCAATCATATCCTGATCACACGTACCTGCAATAATGAGATTATGAGAATCATGAGCAATCGTCGTCGCAATCGCTCCTGTTTTTAATCCTAATCCCTTCACAATCCCTAAGCCAATATTTTTCGTCATATGATGGCGCTCAATGACCGCCAGTTTTAAATGGTCCTTTTTTATTGATGACTGAAAAAATCCGCTCTCACATCTGTCCGTTTCTTCAATAATATGTCGTGTGACAAGGCTATTCGGTATGATTTCAATAATATTTGCTCTATTGGTCTTTAAATGAATGGATAAATCGTTTTCGATTGGATCATGAAAGTTGACTGTCTGTTTTAATCGCGGGTTTTCTTTTAGGGTGATCCCTTTGGAAAAATGAACCAAGCTGCCATTCTCGACAACCGTTTTTCCATTCTGAAAAACATGCGTGATCTGAAGTGCTTCAAGGTTATTAATAAACAAGAAATCGGCTTTGTATCCCGGTGCAATCGCCCCTTTTTCTTCAAGTCCAAAACATTCTGCCGCATTGAGAGTGGCCATTTGAATGGCGGTAAGCGGGAAAATTCCTTCAGCAATGGCTAACCGTACGTTATGGTCTATGCTTCCTTGGTGAACCAGATCATCTAAATGCTTATCGTCCGTGACAAATAAACAACGGCGGGCATTCCGATCATTCACAGCACTGATTAACTGCAGCAAATCTTTCGCAACGGTACCTTCGCGAATCATCAAATACATTCCTTTTCGCAGCCGTTCCTTTGCTTCCTCCGCAGTCGTACTCTCATGGTCAGTCCGGATGCCTGCTGCCATATAGACATTTAAGTCGTTGGGGGATAAACCGGCAGCATGGCCGTCAATCTTTTTACCCGCATTTTGGGTTTCGAGTAATTTTTTCATCATGGAATTTTCAGTATTCTTTACAGCCGGGAAATTCATTACCTCGGCTAATCCAAGAACACGCGGGTGGTCATAGAAAGGCTTTAAATCTTCTATTTTAAGATTGGCACCTGCATTTTCAAATTCAGTTGCCGGAACACAGGAAGGAAGCATCATGTAAAAATCAAATGGGAGGTTTTCTGAAGAGTCGAGTATATATTGTATGCCTTCGACCCCTAGAACATTGGCAATTTCATGCGGATCACAAATAGCCGTGGTTACTCCATGTAACAGGAGTACTTTTGCAAACTCAATCGGGGTTACCATGGAAGATTCAATATGAACATGGGCATCGATGAACGCAGGTGAAATATAACTGCCTTTTGCATCAATGATGGTTTTTCCCGGATATTTTCCGATTCCTGCAAAATATCCGTCCACAATCGCTATGTCCCCATCTATGATCTCCAGGTTAAAAACATCAATAATTTTGCCGTTCTTAATCACAATATCAGCAGGTTCCCTGCCTGATGCTACAGCAATTCTTCTCGATAATTTCTCCAATGGGCAACATCCTTTTTATTAATAATCAATCTTGATTTGGGAGTTTTCCCAAGTTCTAAATGGTAAGTCAGCTTGTTTTGGGGTAAGCTGTCTCATTACTATATCACGCGATTCCATTGGAAGGGAGAGCTGTTCATAAATAAACTGATCATCAAAGCCAATTTTTGCAGCCTCTTCTTTCGTACAGGCATAGTAAACGGCCTTTGGTCTTGCCCAATAAATAGCGCCGAAACACATCGGACAAGGCTCACAGCTGGTATAAATTTCACAATCACTTAATTGAAAGTCATTTAGATAGACGCAGGCAGCTCTGATTGCCTGCACCTCGGCATGTGCCGTCGGATCATTTGATGCTGTTACCTCATTTCGCCCCGTTCCGATTATTCTTCCGTCTTTTACTACAATCGCCCCAAAAGGCCCGCCATGATTCGTTAACACATTTTCTAATGCGATTTGAACCGCTTTTTCCATAAAAAGAAAATCTGTCATCTATATCACTCCAGTATTGGCTAACTGTGTATCTTGGAATACATTATTCTTTATCAAGCCATTAAATTCTATCTTTTTGGAAGAAAATCTCCCATGTTTTTAAAACTGTATAGACAAAAAAACAACAGACAAGTCGAATCACTACATTGTCTGTTGGCATATAAAGGTTAAGTTCCCCACTTCATCGATACGGTTAATGTACAGCAGCTGACAGGGCTGCTTGAGTTTGGATGGGTGCTAAGCTCGTAAATGACACCGGTAGGAGTAAACCTTGTTATTATAAAAGCCTTTAAGCCGATGGACTTGATTAAATGATCTACTTCGGCTTTTTTTCCCTGCTGGGCCGCACTCATGATTTTCTTTGCGAACCTTTCATCTTCTAAGCGGTCCAACAAACGACTTCCTTGTTCCATTAAAAACCGAAAAGACTTAACTGAATGAGAAAAAATTTTAACATCTGCTGGTGGATAGGTTCTCAGGAAGGGCTGATTAATAACATACCCATGGGCCGGAGGAGGGTAGGAAGAAAAAGGGTAATGGTTGTAATACACGTAAACACTCCTTCCACAATAAAAACACAAGGCACTATACGATATGACAACTGGGTTAGTTGAGTTCCAGCAAAAAAACGCCTAGAGTCCAGGCGTTTTAGGAGGAGCTCTTCACTTTTTTCAAATAAACTGATTCTCGTTTTTGCCTGGATTGCAGGAAATATTCTTCTAAAGCCCCTGAACCAAACAAAACGCCGATAATAATAAAAACAAAACCCAATATTTGCGGTAAAGTGATTTTTTCTCCAAGAAACATAACTGCTGCTATTAGTGCAAAGAAAGGATTTAGGTTTATGAAGATAGCTGCTTCAGATACACCTACTTTTCCAAGAGAATAGTTATAGATTGTATGGCTAATGGCTGTGCCGAAAATGGCAGAGGCCAGGAAAATGAGCCAAACTCCCATGGATCCATGGGTTATCCCCTGTAAACCATGTGGTTCTTTAAATAAACTGATAATAAACAGAATGATCGAGCCGAAAACCAGCATGTAGCCGGTCATCAGGCGGGGGTCCAAGGTGGCGGAAGCTTTTTTAATGATTGCAAAGCTAATCGCTTGTGAAAGGATGGCTAAAAAAACAAATAAATCACCAAGTGAAATTCCGCTAACACCGCCACTTCCTTCCATCACGATAAAGGACACACCCGTTAAACCCAGGATAATCCCTAACATCTTCCAAACGGTTACTTTATTTCCTAGAAAGCAGAAAGCAACGATGGTCGTGAGCAAGGGCCCCAGGCCTAAAATAAGTCCTCCGTTTGAGGCAGAGGTTTTAGAGAGGCCGATCGATAAAAAGTAATGATGGCCGACCACATTAAAAAAACATCCAAAGACGATATAAAGAAATTCCTTTTTGGTCGGAATCCTTACTTTTTTTAAAAAGAAAAGAATAATAAATACACTGATTCCTGCAGTAAATACTCTAAGGGAAGTAATCGTTACCGGAAGGAATTCTGCCACGATTACCTTCGTCATAATGACATTTATGCCCCATGCCATCATAACGAAAACTAAAAGTAAATAAATCCGGTACTTCTGTTGTTTTTCCAAATTCCCCACTTCTTTCGTAGATTTAACAAATTTTTCAATTCAACCTTTGAAACTGTATTCCTATGATAATACCAATTTTTTACGATATTTTCTACTATCCGGTTGTGGAAAAGTTGAATAATTCAACGCCATTAATTGTTTTGATGGACGAATATTAATTGGCATTTGTGTTATTCTTGTAGTGGAGGTGTTTACGTTGACCATACAAAAAATTACGCCGAAGGAATTGCAGAAAAAATTAACTGAGGATAGTAAGCTTGAGATTCTTGATGTACGAGCAGACGAGAAGTTTCAAGAATTCCATATTGAGGGCTCTAAAAATATCCCCAAAACCGTGATTTTTGGTCTTGAAGAAACAGGTGAACCATTATCCTTACCTAAGGAGAATGAATTTATCGTGACCTGTACAACCGGGAATTCAGCGGCAAAATGCGCCAATATCCTGGATGGCCTCGGTTATAAAGTGAGGGTTCTTGAGGGCGGTCTTACTGCTTGGAAGGAATATAAAAAACACTGTGAAATTAAGCCGGAGTGACATAAATGCTGCAAAAGTTAAATAAGCAACTAGAAAAAATAATGCCCTTGATTACTCCTGTCAGCGTTGTACTTGGAGTTTTGCTAACCGGCTATCTAAAGGACTTATCCTTTCTCATACCATGGATCTTTGCCTTTATGACCTTTGCCGGAAGTTTAAGCTCAAATTTCAAATCGCTGACAGAGGTCGTCTCCCATCCTTTTCCTGTACTAATGGCGATGGGCCTGCTGCATGTGGTCATGCCAATCTGGGCTATGGGTGTTGGGCATATTGCCTTTACAGGTGACCTTTACACCATTACAGGGATGACATTAGCTATGGTTATCCCGACCGGCGTGACTAGCTTCATTTGGGTTTCGATTTACAAAGGGAATATTCCGATGACCTTATCGATTATATTAATCGATACGCTACTATCCCCCATCATCGTTCCCTATTCGCTTTCGCTTTTTATCGGTCAAAGAATTGAAATGGACATTTTCAGCATCATGAAGGGGCTATTAGGAATGGTCGTCATCCCATCCCTGATTGGCATGTTCCTTAATCAGCTGACAAGAGGGAGAATTAAAGACACTCTAGGGTCAAGACTCGCTCCTTTTTCAAAAATTAGCATTGGCTTTGTTGTTTTGCTGAATGGGGCTGTTGTGGCTCCATATTTAAAACATATTAATCTAAAATTGGTAAGTATCACATTGGTCGTCTTTTTCATCGCTTTGACGGGCTATTTGTTTTCGTTTCTAATTGGACGCCTTATTCATGGCGATCGGGACACCGTTATTTCACTGACCTTTACCGGCGGAATGAGAAACATTAGTGCCGGGGCAGTCATTGCTGTTTCCTATTTTCCCGCAGCTGTAGCCGTCCCTGTAGTGGTCGGCATGCTGTTTCAACAAGTGTTAGCCTCATTAAATGGACATGTTTTAGAACGATATTATAATAGAAAGATAAAAAAACAAGAATCGGTAGTTATATAATATTGAAGGAATAAACTTGATCCGTTTTCCAAAATTTAATAACAATAACTAAAGCTCAGTAGGTATCTATTACTTACTGAGTTTTTTTGTTTGGACACAATTGGAGCTGGATAAATATATCATTCCTATTGGAGCTTTTAGAGTGGAAACCGGTAAAACGACGGCCAAAAAATTTACCGATGTATACTATGTTTCTGATTTTTTGTAAGAGTTTAGCATATATTTGATAAATGGCAAAGTGAAGTTCCGTTTCAAAAAATTCACCGGTACTAGCGGAATTAATACAAAAGAAAATAGTAGAGATGATAAGGTGGTCATTTCATGAGTGAAAATGAAATCATTGCGGTTTATCTTGCAGCGGGGATGAGCAGGCGAATGGGGACCGATAAGCTTGGCCTTCCGTTCGGTTCTACTACTATTGGGAATTCATCATTGCAAGCGGCAGTAAATTCCCAACTTAATCATATCATCGTGGTGACGAGGGAAGAGGATTCTCTAAATTGGATCGATGCCTCGCTTTTTCGGGGTTCATATCGAGATCGATGGTCCCAAATCAAATGCACGGATGCAGATAAAGGACAATCAAATTCTTTAAAATGTGGTCTTCGAGCCGCGATGGAGCTGAGGCCAATCGGGATTATGATCCTTTTGGCAGATCAACCCTCTCTTTCCTTCACTATTATTAATGATTTAATTTTACGATTTGGAAAGCTTCGCCAAGAACAAAGAAATTTCCCGTTCATTGCAGCAAGCTTCCAAGGTATTCCTAGACCTCCGATTATCTTCTCGATTGAGATTTTCCCGGAATTGCTGAAACTTGAAGGTGATGCAGGAGCACGCCAATTATTTAAAAAGCAAGCATCATTAAAAAGTCTGCTCGTGAACTATGAAAGCGAAAGCGATTTTTGGGATATTGACACAATGGAGGATTATTATAGGGTGAAAGGGGCTGTGCAAGACCATGATTAGAAAGGAATCTGCAACACAATTCTCACCGACAGTGTGGATGCCTGAAAAATTAGCGGAAGCATGGCGATTAAAGGAGAAGTTTGGCACTGATGCTTGTTATATTGCCGGGGGGACGCTGCTGCAAACTCAATGGGAGAAAGGATTGGACTGCCCGGACCATTTAATTAGTTTGGAACGAATAAAGGAAATGCAAGGCTGCAGCATAGAAACGGATGGCAGCCATCCCGTCATTCGCCTTGGCGTGTTAACCACAATAGATAAGTGCAGATATCCTTCTGTCCTTCTGGAAGGGTATCCGCTTTTAATGGAGGCGGCAAGAAATATTGCTGCGCCTGCTATTCGCAACAAGGGAAAATTCCGGATGGTCATGATTGGCCATCCGGATTATGTCAGCTTCCACGGTATACCTGATATCCCCAAGGTGATACCAGAAGCGGTACATGGTAGTGTAGGGATGAATCAGCAAGACCAATTCTCACAGACACCTTGTTTAGAAAAGGCGGATCCTGCAGCGGCAATCCCTTTTGATGAAAGTAATCGCCTACATAGAATAAAAGCTCATACTCACCTGACACCATTTGATCAACTAATAAAAGGGGTTGGTCGATTCGGCCATCTGCATTCGTCATCGCTTCTTTTAATAGATTTCTAGTGCCATTATTTAAACGGTATAATTCAATTTTTATATTTGCTGCCGGCTTGCCATGGGCTAAATCAAGAACGTGAGTTGTTAAACCGTTCATGGTATCAGCTTCCTTGCGGCGTACTTTTAAGCGAATTTTCGTCGGCCTTATCTTTATCCAAATCCTCCCTTAGTACGGAAAACACCTGGAATCCATACGGAGGGCGCGGCTCAGTGTATACCTTGCTTAAAGTGTCAGGGCTATGATCGACAACGGTATCCCAGGTGTGATTTTGCGATTCGAACATTACCTCGATTAATTGAGGAAATCTTTCTAAGATACGGCAGCCGATAAGATAAATAAGATTTTGAATAGAAGGAGTCTCTGTTTCATGAAAAACGAAAGCGGCAATATCGCGAACCTGTTCAGATGCCACATATAAAGAAGGATTTTCGCCATATGAGTCTATCACATTCTCATATTTCCAACTAATATTTAAATAGACAAATAAAGGCCGGTTACTATCTTCAGGGAGAGTAGTATATTCATCCCGCACAAAGCCTACAAAGGAATTACCGCGTACTTTAATTAGCTGAAGCTTAATAATGCTGCTGGAATGGTTGGCAATCATGGTACCTCCTTCTGTACGGACCATCTCAATCATGGATTTTGATGCTTCATTCAACGACCTCTTAAAGACGAGGTCACTTTCTGTTAACCCTGCTGAAGAAGAGGCGGAAACGGTCTCGAAAGGCAAATCCTCACCGATAATTTTTACGGTCTCCATTTGCGGGTATTTTTCTAAAAAAGCTTTTGCCGTATAGGACAAAAAACCTTCGATGGTGCTTCCCTGATAGCTTGCCAGATGGCGTTGGATAAAATTCTTCATCGAATCAGTGGCTACAATTAATGAATTGTCTCCTTTTGTAAAAGAAGGAAGGAAGTCCTTCCCGCCCACACTCACTTTAGCATTCAATCCAAACACGATATTATTACGTCCGCTAAAGTTGGATTCGGGAATCTTTCGAACGCCGAGAAGGGGTTTAACGTAAGTCTTATATGCGAAAACGTCACCTTTTCCATAGTACATGGCTCTTTCCATCATGATCTTCCTTTCATCCGTAATTGTCCCGTTTAACGAATCTATTTAACTCTCTAATAGTAACCATATGAATAAACCTCTCTGTTATATTCATGTAATCATCATCAGCTTTTCTTAACCTCAAGTAATTTTATAAATAAAATCTTATAAGCAATAGTTTTATGTTATTAAATCTAACATTGTTTTTTTGTTGTCCTTGGTTAAATATAGATAAAAAGAGTATGTGATAACTTGATAAATCTAAAATAATTAAAAATAGGTAGTTTTTAAAATTTACAGAAAATTCCCTTTAACTTTTGAACGGTCGGTGTTAGAATAACTACCATCAAGTGTGAAGTTTAATCGAAAAAGGAGGAACGAAATGAAATTAACACAGCGGGAGCAAGAAAAATTATTAATTGTTGTCGCAGGAGACTTAGCGAGACGACGAAAAGAAAGGGGATTAAAACTAAACTATCCCGAAGCTGTCGCCCTGATTACATCTGAAATCATGGAGGGGGCAAGAGATGGAAAATCGGTCGTTCAATTAATGAGTGAGGGAACAAAAATCCTCACAGCCGATGATGTGATGGAAGGGATACCGGAAATGATCCGAGAGATACAGATAGAAGCTACCTTTCCGGACGGGACTAAGCTTGTAACTGTTCATCAGCCAATTCGATAGATTTTATTTTTAAAAGAAAAGAGATGATTCTATGATTCCGGGTGAATATCGATTAAAGGATGAAGCAATTGTCTGTAATCAGGGAAGAACCGCAACTAGGGTAAAGGTGTTAAATCGGGGAGATAGACCCGTTCAGATAGGATCGCATTTTCATTTTTATGAAGTGAATTCCGCACTTGAATTCGAACGCGACCAAGCGTTTGGAATGCATTTGAATATCCCTGCAGGCACGGCTGTCCGCTTCGAACCGGGTGATGTGAAAGAAATAGTACTTGTTCCGTTCGCAGGGAAGCGCGAGGTCTACGGGTTAAACAATAAAACAGATGGTTGGTTGGACGAAAGAAAGGAGAACAAATCATGAGTTTTCGGATGTCGAGAAAGCAATACGCAGACATGTTCGGCCCCACAACCGGGGATGCTGTTCGTCTTGCCGATACAGATCTGTTTATTGGAATCGAGCAAGACTTAACCGTTTATGGAGATGAAGTGAAATTTGGCGGCGGTAAGGTCATCCGTGATGGGATGGGCCAGCATCCATTGGCGACAAGGGCAGAGGGTGCCTTGGATACCGTTATTACAAATGCAATTATTGTTGATTATACAGGGATCTATAAGGCAGACATTGGCATCCGTGATGGGCGGATTTGTGGAATTGGCAAAAGTGGGAATCCGCTGCTCATGGAAGGAGTCGATATGATCATAGGGGCTTCAACAGAGGTAATCGCCGGCGAGGGAATGATTGTGACAGCTGGCGGTGTTGATGCACACATCCATTTTATTTGCCCGCAACAAATCGAAACGGCCTTGGCCTCCGGGATTACCACAATGATTGGCGGTGGTACAGGTCCTGCTACCGGAACGAATGCCACCACTTGTACACCGGGTGAATGGAATATTCATCGGATGCTGGAAGCAGCTGAGGAATTTTCTATGAATCTTGGATTTTTAGGAAAAGGAAATGCTTCTGCCGAAGCCCCGTTAATCGAACAGATAAATGCAGGAGTCATCGGTCTTAAGCTTCATGAAGACTGGGGAACCACTGCCTCCGCCATTGATTTTAGTCTCCGGGCAGCAGACCAATATGATATTCAAGTTGCAATACATACCGATACCTTAAATGAAGGCGGGTTTGTAGAAGATACCTTGGCAGCCATTAAAGGAAGAGTGATTCATACTTACCATACAGAAGGCGCCGGGGGAGGGCATGCCCCCGATATTATTAAAGTAGCCGGCCATCCTTATATCCTTCCATCATCAACGAACCCCACACGGCCCTATACAAAAAATACTTTAGACGAACATCTCGACATGCTAATGGTTTGTCACCATTTGGATCCTGATGTACCAGAGGATATTGCCTTTGCCGACTCACGTATCCGTAAAGAAACAATTGCTGCTGAGGATATCCTTCACGACATGGGGGTGTTCAGTATGATTAGCTCAGATTCCCAGGCGATGGGCAGAGTAGGAGAAGTGATTACCCGTACATGGCAGACGGCAGATAAAATGAGAAAGCAACGAGGGAAACTGTCTGAAGATAAGGAAATCGGCGATAACTTCAGAGTGAAACGCTACATTGCCAAATATACCATTAATCCCGCAATAACCCACGGCATTGCCGATGAGGTCGGTTCGGTCGAGGTGGGGAAATTGGCAGACCTCGTGATTTGGGATCCTGCCTTTTTCGGTGTTAAGCCTGAAATGATCATCAAAGGCGGGATGATTGCCCACAGTTTAATGGGGGATCCAAACGCTTCAATCCCAACACCGCAGCCCGTGCTGTATCGCCCGATGTTTGCCGCCCTTGGGAAAGCAAAGTTCGCTACATCAATAACCTTTCTGTCAAAAGCAGCGATTGAGCTTGGTATTCCTGAAAAGTTGGGCTTGAAAAAGCAAATCAAACCGGTTCACGGCATCCGGCAATTATCGAAAAAAGATATGAAGCTCAATTCTGAAATGCCAAGGATTGAGGTCGATCCGCAAACATATGAAGTAAAAGTAGATGGAAATCTTGTCACCTGTGAACCTTCGGATGTCTTGCCAATGGCGCAGCGCTATTTCTTATTTTAGGGGGAGAACCATGATCATTGAACAAATAGTTGGAAATGTTGCCAAAATGAGCTCTAATGGCCTGCATATTGAAAGAGTCTATTTAACAAGTGATGATTTAGTAAAGCGAATTCAAAGGGTAACAACCGACCATGGCAAGGAAGTGGGAATCCGTTTAAATGAACCGAAGGACTTGATGGATGGCGATATTTTGTATAGGGATGACCGAAACATGATCATTGTTAATGTTACGGCCGACGACTTGCTTGTCCTCAGACCGGTGAGTATGAAACAAATGGGAGAAATTGCTCATCAGCTGGGCAACCGCCATTTGCCTGCTCAATTTGAAGGTGAGGAAATGCTCGTCCAGTATGATTATCTAGTCGAGGAACTACTGCAACAATTAGCAATCCCTTATGCTAGAGAAAAACGAACGGTTAAGCAGGCGTTTCGACATATCGGTCATCATCATGGTTAATCAGCTTTTATCTTTATTGCAATTAGGTGATTCCAATTTTCCTTCCGGTGCGTTTTCCCATTCATTTGGATTGGAAACCTATATCCAGGAAGAAGCGGTCCATAATAAGAAAACCTTTTTTGAGTGGGTTCGTATTTTTTTGGAAAAACAACTAACCTTTACGGATGGTTTCGCCTGCCGATTGACCTTTGAAGCGATGTCTACTAATGAAATAAGTGAAATATGGAAATTGGATCGTAAATTATTTGTTCAAAATATGCCTGAAGAGGCTCGGGAAGCAAACAGACGGATCGGGGAGAGGCTGGTTCGCATGGGGATTGATTTATATTCAATTCATTTATTGGGTGAATATATAGGGAAAATTCGAATGAAGGAAGCTTTCGGCCATCCCGCGATTGCATTTGCCATGATCAGCCATTTTTTACAAATCGATAAAAAACAAGCGATCCTGACTTACCTACATTCTACGATTGTAACACTTGTTCAAAATGGCGTTCGTGGAATTCCGCTCGGACAAACAGACGGGCAGCGCATTCTGGTAGAAGTGCAGCCCTATTTGCTAAAAACAATAGAAAAAATTGAAACGTTGGATGTAGACGATTTTGGGGCTGTTGCGCCGGGACTGGAAATCGCGCAAATGCGTCACGAACAACTGCTTGTTCGGTTGTTTATGTCATAAAATGAGAGAAAGAAGGAATGAAGATGGAACCAATCCGAATAGGCATTGGCGGACCGGTTGGCGCGGGTAAGACCATGCTCGTTGAAAGATTAACGAGATATTTAAATGATGAATGTAAAATTGCGGTTGTTACGAATGATATTTATACAAAAGAAGATGCCCGATTTTTAATAAAAAACAGTGTCCTGCCTGAGGAGCGAATTATCGGTGTCGAAACCGGAGGCTGCCCGCATACAGCGATTCGGGAAGATGCTTCGATGAATTTTGCTGCCATAGATGAATTAAAGGAAAAACATCCGGATTTGTCGCTTATTTTTGTTGAGAGCGGAGGAGACAATCTGGCAGCTACCTTTAGTCCGGAACTTGTCGATTTTTCGATTTATATTATCGATGTAGCCCAAGGGGAAAAAATTCCTCGAAAAGGCGGCCAAGGGATGATTAAATCTGATTTGTTTATCATCAACAAAATTGATTTAGCACCATATGTCGGGGCAAGCTTAGAAGTAATGGAGGCAGATACAAAGGCAGCTAGAGGGAAAAAGCCTTATATTTTTACGAATTTAAAAAAGGATATCGGTGTTCATGATGTCATTGACTGGATTAAGAAAAATGCTTTATTGGCAGGATTAGGATAAGTGGAGAAGCGTACAGGATATTTAAAGCTAGTTTGTGAGAGGAAAGATGAGAAAACGATTTTAAGAGAATCCTATTCTGAAGGAGCTTTTAAAATTACGAGACCTGTTTATTTAACACGGAGCGGAGAGGCGTACCTTTACGTGATGAACCCTGGCGGGGGCTACCTTGAAGGCGATTCTTATAAAATGGAAATCCATTTGGAAAAAGGAGCTGAAGCCGTAGTTACAACTCAATCTTCAACGAAGATATATAAAACCCGTGACCTGCCTGCTTTTCAAGAAATGGAGATTTTCTTGAAAAAAGGAAGTATTTTAGAATATTTACCCGATCCGATTATTGCCTACCAAAAGGCACGTTTTAAGCAGCGGACTGTGATTAGGATGGAGCACGGGGCATCATTAATCTTTGCAGATATTTTAACCCCGGGATGGGCTCCGGATGGGACACTCTTTCGGTATGATTTGCTTCAATCCAAATTAGAGATTTATCAAGAAGATCAATTAATTGTATTTGATCATATCAAGATAGAGCCCGATCAGGATATTACAGGGATTGGGTATATGGAGGGGTATACTCATTTTGGTACAATGCTGGTCATTGATTATCGAGTGGATCGATTATTTTTAGAAGAACTTCATGAAATTTTTCACTCTCTGTCAGGACTCAGATTTGGTCTTTCAAAATTGTCAGTTCCAGGGTTTGCCCTCAGGGTACTAGGAAATACAACACAGGAAGTAGAAAAACTAATGAACCTCTGTCACGAGAGTATAAGGGGAAAATTGTTTGAAAAAGAGCAGGTGTTTCTTAGAAAATATTAAATTAAGGAATTGATAAAGCTGCTAGCCTTCACAAAAAGGGCTAGCTTTTTGCTTTTTAATAAAGAATGTCGGTCATTGGATAGTTTAGCCATTACCTTTTAGATATGATAATATTTTAAAAAAAGGAGTTTACCGAAAATGTACATAATTGATCTGCATTGTGATGCTTTAATGAAATTGCAGGAAGCAAGAGGATCTTTACGATATAGTGATGCCCCTGAATTAGAAACCAATAAAACCAGGTTACAGCAAGGGAAAATCAAGGTTCAATGTTTTGCCATCTTTATCGAACCGGAGATTAATTCAGAGCAAAAATTCCAAGTGGTTCTTGAACAAATCGATTATTTTTATACGGAAGTCTTAGGGAAAAACCCGGATATGGTGCATATGAAAAATTGGTCTGATTTTGATCAATTAAAGCTTGGGCAAATCGGTGCGATGCTTACACTCGAGGGCGTTGATGCAATCGGCAATGATTTGACTAAGCTGCGCATTCTTTACCGGCTTGGCGTCCGTTCCGTCGGACTGACCTGGAACAACGCCAATCTTGCTGCAGATGGGGCAGGAGAGCCGCGCGGAGGCGGTCTTACTCTGTTTGGGAAAGAAATTGTTCATTCTAACAATGAGCATCAAATTCTCACAGACGTATCCCATTTAAGCGAAAAAGCTTTTTGGGACGTGATCGAGATCGCTAAATACCCAATTGCCAGCCACTCGAATACCAAAAAGCTTTGTAACCATCCCCGCAATTTAACAGACGAGCAAGCAACTGCCATGTTTAAAAAAGGCGGCATGATTCATGTTGTTTACAATCCGCCATTTATTAATGAAAGTGGAAAAGCATCGATATCTGATCTTGTGAAGCATATTGATCATTTTTGTTCGTTAGGCGGTGAAAAGCAAATTGGTTTAGGTTCGGATTTTGATGGAATTGCTACCTTTATTACGGATTTAGAGGATGCATCCAAAAGCCAAAACCTTATTAATGAACTTTTAAAATACTATTCCGAAGAAGAGGTAAGAGGATTTGCCTGCCAAAACTTCCTCGACCGGCGTCCCGGGGTTGGACGATGAAAATTAGGGAAGCCGGAAAAATAATTGGTTTGCTTTCAACGGGGTTGAAAAACTGTATTACGGATGTCGAAGGTGTCATAGTGGGACATATTACACTGGACTTCCCCATTGATGAGTCAGGAGAGAATTATGCCTGTACAGGGGTAACGGCGATTTTGCCCCATAAAGGGAATGTATTTAAAGAAAAAGTAACAGCGGCTAGCTATGTGATTAATGGTTTTGGAAAAACAACAGGTCTCGTGCAAATAAATGAATTAGGTGTGCTCGAATCGCCTATCATGTTAACAAATACCTTTGCCGTGCCTGCGGTAACACAAGGAACGCTTGAGTATATGCTAGCGGAGAATCCGGAAATTGGCGATACCACTGGAACGATAAATGTCGTGGTTGGAGAATGTAATGACAGCTATTTAAATTCCATCCGTCAATTTCCTGTCAAACCGGAGCATGCAATCGAAGCAATAAAAGGTGCATCTGACCGTCAAGTAGATGAAGGGGCCGTTGGCGCAGGCAAAGGAATGATTTGCTTTGGCTATAAAGGAGGCATCGGTTCTTCATCACGAAAGGTTGAAGGTTATACGATTGGCTGTCTTGTATTAAGCAATTTCGGGAAAAAGGAAGAGCTAGTAGCCTTTCGAAATGCAAAAGAGAAGGGACTTTCTGAAACCTCCGATGGTTCCATTATCATGCTCCTCGCGACCGATGCCCCGCTAAGTGACCGCCAGCTGCGGCGCGTTGCCAAACGCTGCGGAATCGGCCTTGGGCGGACAGGCAGTCATTTTAGCCATGGCAGTGGAGATATTGTGATTGCATTTTCAACAGCTCATAAAATCGAACATTTTTCAGTGGATGGCTTAGAATCCCGAATCCAGCTTCGCGAAGACCATCCAATCATGAATCAGCTTTTTGCAGGAGCGGCTGAGGCTGCAGAGGAAGCGATCCTCAACTCGCTGTCACAGGCGGTGACTACAAAAGGAAGAGCGGGCAGGATGGTTCAGCGAATTTTATTTTAAATAGAAGGATTGATTACATTTGTATCTAACGATAAAAGAAACAGCAGAATATTTGTCTGTTCCGGAGGCGACGGTCGAAAGCCTGATCCAACAGAAGAAGATTCGAACTCTATATGATGGTGAGAACTATTTGATATTTAAAGAGCAATTCAACACCCATTTAAAACAGATGGAAAAGTATAAACATTTAATAGAAGAAATACTAAGCGAACCGATTCCTGAGGATTTAGATGTGAAGGATGAGGATTAAGGCATGTGAACCGTATCATAAGTAAATGAGGTTTTTATCCGAAAATGAAAGGGACATGCAATATATTAAATGCTTGCTCGACTATAACTTTAAAAAAGACAATTACATTTAGAGTAAAAAGCTGTCCTATACAAAATTAATAATAAAAATATAGGACAGCTTTATTTTCACACATATATGTTTTAACGTTTATAATTTACACTTTCTAAAAGGTCTTAACACAATGATTATTCAATGACCCCTGATTCCGTAATCGATACATCTGCATGGACGTTCACTTTTAGATGTTGATAGTCAACATTTTCCCATTTTTTAAAATTAAATCCTCTTGTCCGGCTTTTTACAAAATGTCCAAATCCTACAGGATCAATATCTTCTGCCTGAAACCTTTTTATTAACTTTTCACATTCAACTTCAATGTTCTTGTGCAGATTTGTTTCTATTTGGTTAATTTCCTTTGAAGTAACGCGTTCGCCGGAGTATTCATTTAACACCGCTTTAACCTTAAGCTGTACATTTACTGTTAATGGATTTCTTGCTGCAAGCTGCATTTTGTATTTAGAACGGATACTTTCAATTGCTGCACTTTCCTTGCCCACTTTCACCTTTAAGGTTCCTTTACTATAGTTGTCCACAAGCAGCTTGAAATAGAACATTTTCGAAGCTGGAACGGTATCCACGACACGGCCAATATTAAAAAAGCTCATTCCGCTTATTTCGATTTGATCCTCTTCAATGCTTCTTATTCGTGGAAGATAAGGTGTTTTCCCCTTTTGATAAAAATCAAATAAAAAACGTTGAAGGTTTGTTTTGGGAACATCTTTTGTTAGCATATTATGACGAATGAGATTGGATAAATAAACAGCATTTCCTCTTTTTCCATAATTACCTTCAATTATATCCTTTGCTTCACCCTCTGTTACAGCGAGGTAAAGACCTGCACCTATGCTAGGATCGCGTTGAAATGCATCCATAAGTTCTAAAATTCCTTTTCTTGAAAGCCGTTCACCAAAAAGGACCACTTTAAGGCTTCCTGTTACGAGCGGATCTGGAGATTGGCGCTGCACATCTCTTAAAAAGTCTCTGCTTAATGTAGAAGAGGCCGTGAAGGTTTTATTTTCCACGTGTTTATCTGGTAAATAGACAGGCACTAATGCCGTTCCGCGGATCTTATTACCAACATAATCATAGGCGCTTCCAGTTTCAAGATTGACATCGTCCAAGATCTCCTTTTGAACACACCCGGCAAGAACAATGGTAACGACAATAAGGGACATCATGATTTTATTCATTTTTGCTTCACCTTCTTCACGAGAAGCACCAGAAAAAAGAGTAAAGGGATGTATCCATAATTAATGAAAAAAGCAATTCTTCCAGTATAGGTAGTCAGGGTGTTAATGACTTCCCGTGTATTAAAAATATTTATGGCGATTAGAATGACCAGACAAATGATAATAGCTCCCTTTTTTTGCTTTAAATTGGTCACTCTTTTTAAAATCCGGCTCCCACACCAAATAGCAATACAAAAATTTGGGAGAATAACGATATTCCAATTGGCAATGCCAATGTATTCAAACCTCTCTACAAAAGGCATTTCTACTATTTTCCACATGGTTAAGGTTGACCAAATATTCTTTTGCAGCTGTACCTCTGAAAAATAGGCAAAAGTTATAATGCTAAGCAACGTATAAAGTAAAGTAGTATAAAGGACGCCTAGATGTGCCCATTTCTTAGATTTTTTCGGTTCCTTGATAAACGGATAAATAAACAACAATATTTCATAGCCAAGATAAGTGAAAGACATTTGATAAGCTGCCAAAAGCAAATCTTTGATCGAGTGATCAAAGATAGGAAGTAAATTTCGGAAATCAGCATACGGAATGGTAAACAAAAAAGTGAACGATAAATAGGCTGGAAGAACGACTCCAAAGAATCCTACCCCTGTTACGGTTCTAAATCCTCCGAAAACAATGTAGATCCCTAAACCACAAAAAGCTAGGGAAAACCAAAAGGGACTAAGATCTTGAAACATCCATACTTGTATGACCTCAATAAAGGTCCGTAGCAGCGTGACAGCGAGAAGGGAAAAATATAAAACAAATGGCAGGGACAGGAGTTTGCCCAATTTCTTGCCAAATACGAAAGTATGAGCTGATACGATATCCCCATCTACGGTTTCTGCAATTTTGTAAATCATCCAAAGAATGATATGGATGCTTAAACCTGCAATAATAATCGATATCCATGCGTCATATCCAGCGGTCAGGGCGATAATGCGCTGAAAGCCAAGGACGCCGACCCCTACCTGCATAGTGTGAACTAGAAAAAAAACTAAAAAAGGCGATATTTTTGCTTTTTCAGGTACTACTTGTTCCATAGCCCAACACCCGCCTCCTATTCGTCAATATCTCTTTTTTCTTTTTTTTCTTTTACGGTATAACGAACAGGGTTTTGTGTCCTTAAATAATCCGGTCTTAAAGATTGTTTGCTGAATGGGAGCCTAATAAGAGAATCCTTAAGATCCTTTACTCTTGGTGGATATATTGGTTCTAAGAAAGGCCTATTGAGAGAAGTAAGCCGTATTAAGTGTGCCATTAAGAAGCAAAAACAAAAAACGATTCCAAGCAGCCCCCAAAGTTCTGCAAAAAACAAAAAGGGAAAACGCAGTAAACGAATGGCGTTACCCATTTTATAAACAGGAGTTGTAAAAGATGCCAGTGCAGCAAGCGCCACAATAATCAGGAGGACATTACTAGTCAGCCCTGCTTCGACAGAGGCCGTTCCAATAACGATACCGCCTACGATACCGATCGTCTGGCCAACCTTGGTCGGAAGACGTGCACCCGCTTCCCTAAGTAGTTCAATGGTCAATTCCAAAAATAAGGCTTCCAAAATGGGAGGGAGCGGAATTTCACGCCGGGAGGTTACTAAGGTATTCATTAAATCCTTTGGTATGAGTTCATAATGGTACGATAAGGTTGCAACATAAATAGGCGTAATTAAAATAGAAAACGCAACGGCGAACAGCCGAATCAGTCGGAAAAATGAGGATAACATCCAATTTAGGAAATAATCCTCAAAGGAACTAAAGAATTCAACCAGCGTTGTTGGTGCAATCAGCGCATGCGGAGACCCATCAACGAGTATGGCAATTTTCCCTTCTGCCAAAATGGCTGTTACCCTGTCCGGACGCTCCGAATCCAGAAGCTGCGGAAAGGGTGAATTTTTATTATCGGATATTAATTGGACGATGTAGGAACTATCGGTAAGCGCATCGAATTGAATACTTTTTATCCGTTCCTTAACGGTTTGGACATTGGCTGGATCTGCAATGCCGTCAATGTGAAGAATCGAAATTTTTGTTTTTGAAAGAGATCCAACTGTTACGTCTTCAATAATCAGTTCTTTAATAGGAAGCCTTTTGCGAATTAGGTTTACATTTTGCTCTACCGATTCGACAAAAGCCTCCTTCGGCCCGATAACGCTAAATTCAACCTCCGGCGGAGCAATGCTGCGAACAAGCTCCTTTTGAGCAGCTATAAATGCAAAATTTCCCTTGTCTGAATCTATGGTAAAAAGGACATATCCATTAAACAATTTCTGTTCGATTACGCTAGGATCATTGCTGATTTCTACATCTGCAATTGGGATGATTTTCTTTACATCCTCGATTGTTTCGAAGGGTTTCTCTATTAAATAGGGAAGCGCATTATTCTGTAGAATCGCTTCGTCTATAAGAGAAGAAATAAACGAAAAAGAAAAACGCCTGTTTGTTTGTTGGTTGATATAATCAACCTTTTTATAATCATTTGAGCGCTGAAGATAGTGTTCCAGCGATTCTTTTTCATCCTTTTGTTCCTGCTTTTTTGTAAACCAGCCCATCAAGTCGTCTCACCGCCTTACTCAGCATCCTATTTTATTATTTCCTTAACTGGAAGGATTATGAATGCTTGCAAATTTGGGAAGTTTGTATATTTTAATAAAAGTTCTTATGTTGGTGGATAATTGTTTGAGCAGAAGAATTTATATGAGAAAAATAAAGAGTATAATAATAAGAAAATAATAGCTAACAGGGGTAGAATTCTTGGAAAAACAAAATAGCAAATATAGATGGGTTGTTTTTGCAACTGTATTGTTAACCTATTTTTTAATCGTGACACAACGAACAGCACCGGGACTAATTTCCGATCAATTGATGAAGGACTTCAATGTTTCAGCAGCAACCATAGGATTACTTACGAGTATACAATTTTTGGCCTACGCAGGCTTCCAAATTCCAATTGGGATCCTGTCCGACCGTTTTGGTCCTAATCATTTTCTTATCGGTGGGGCATTACTTAACGGTTTAGGTACTTTAGTCTACAGTCTTGCACCCAATGAATTTGGTTTACTTCTTGCCAGATTACTGGTGGGAATGGGGGATGCGACCATTTGGGTGAATTTGGTATTGATATTAAGCCAATGGTTTAAAGTGAAAGAATTTGTTGGGTTACTTGGCCTTGCGGGAATGGCGGGGAGTCTTGGCTCCTTGATGGCGACCGTTCCATTTTCAGCTTGGATTGCCTTATCCGGCTGGAGAGCTCCATTTTTTACAATGGGAATTCTGTTATGCCTTTGTGGATTTCTTCTTTACTATGTTCTTGTAAAAAAATCAAAACAAATTATAAAAAACAATTCTCTAACTGTAAAACCCGAGAAAAAACGTGAAAAAACTCTGATAATGCTACGACGTATCTTTTCTGATCGGCAAGCATGGGCAACATTCCTATGTCACTTTGGTCTTGTCGGTACTTATGTAGGGTTTATTGGTTCGTGGGCAGTACCTTATGGGATGCATGTGTATGGTATGACACGTTCAGGTGCGAGTCAGCTTATTATGGTCGGTCTTTTTGGAGCCATTATTGGCGCTCCGCTAACAAGTTGGAGTTCAAGCCGTTTAGAATCGATAAAACGTCCCTATATTGTTGCTCACATGATCGTTTTTTTAAGTTGGATTGCGTTTCTTTTATTTAGCGGGAAGCCGCCAATCTACATGCTTATTATTCTTTTCTTTATCATTGGTTACGGAAATGGTTCAAGTTCGTTGACATTTGCCGTCGTTCGAAAATCGTTTCCAATGAAAGAGGTTGGAGTTATCTCAGGATTTGCGAATACCGGAGGATTTTTAAGTGCTGTCCTTTTACCAAGTATTTTTGGAAAGGTATTAGACCATTTTCGAATTGATGCAAGTAGTGTTGGATATCACTATGGTTTTATAATTCCGGTTATTTTTTCAATGGTTGGTTTGATTGGAGGATTTCTCATTAAGGAACAACGCCGGGAAGTCGAGCAAACAAGGGAATCAATGATTTAGGAAAAATGAAACATCAAAAAATAAACTCTTTTGATGTTTCATTTTTTTTCACTCCGGCTCTTTTAAATACAATCCACTGTCCCTAACTTAATTACAATATAAAAGAATCGAGGCCGGAAAATGAGGAATATATTTTTAAAAAGAATTTATGAACCCTATGATAAAACGGATGGCATACGAATTTTAATTGACCGGCTGTGGCCGCGCGGGATTTCCAAAGAAGATGCAAAATTGGCGTTTTGGCTAAAGGACATCGCTCCAAGTAATGAGCTTCGAAAATTATTTTGCCATAAGCCGGAGCGATTTGAAGAGTTCCGAAGCAACTACCTTACTGAGCTTCAATCGAATGAAACGCAATCACTGGCTGTAGAGGAAATTATCAGCTTATCCCAAACCGGAACGGTCACCCTTTTATACGGTGCTAAGGACCCGATTTATAACCATGCCCAAGTCCTACAGGAAGAGCTCCGCAAAAGATTAAATGAAAAAATCGACCGCTGATAAAAAGGTCGATTTTTTCATTTAAATTACATATAGGAAAACACATAAGAAATGTGCCAGGCTGCCAAGCAAAATGAAAATATGGAAAATCTCATGAAAACCCATAAATTTCAATTTTAAAAATTTTGGCTTAGCTCCGTAAATCACACCGCCGATTGTGTAGAATATGCCTCCCAAAAATAGCAGGAACAAACCGTACGGATTTAAACTGCCTGTCAGTGGGGAGGAAACGAAGACAATCATCCAGCCCATCGCCAAATACAAAGCTGTAGAAATCCAGCGGGGGCATTTAAACCATACCATTTTAAAAACAACCCCGCAGATTGCAACTGAGGCAATAATCGAAAATAAAATCCACCCCGTTTGTCCATTCAAGCTTATAAAGCAAAAAGGGGTGTATGTGCCGGCAATCAGAATGAAAATCATTGAATGGTCGAGTCGGCGTAAAAAGGCGATAACTTTATCTCTAGCTATCACCATGTGATAGGTTGCTGAAGCCGAATAAAGAAGAATCATGCTAACACCGAAAATGATTACAGCTGAGAGTGTAAGTGAAGATGGTGTTGTCATTGCTGCTTTAATCACCATCGCAAGGAGTCCGACAAACGATAAAATGGCTCCCGCTAAATGGGTTAATCCATTGATAGGTTCCCGAATGTATTGGTTCATTTGAAATACCTCCCGCACAATATGTAGTTTTGATAACTACATATAATCATACTAACAAAACGTGAACTAGTCAATCATTACTTTAGTATGTATAATAAAAGCAGATATTAATTAGAACGGGGTTTTTAGCATGGACAATATCAAGACGATTCTCGAACAACTTGGTCTGGAAACAAGCCTTACCTTAGAAGAAATCCCCCATATAGATTTGTACATGGACCAAGTAATTCAATTATTTGAAAACAAATTCGGAGATTCCAAGAGGAATGAAGAAGAAAAAGTTTTAACCAAAACAATGATCAATAACTATGCCAAAGGCAAGGTGATTTTTCCGATTAAAAACAAAAAGTATTCGAAAGAGCATCTTATATTAATGAGCCTGATTTATCAGCTGAAAGGTGCTTTATCGATTAGTGATATTAAAACAACGCTTGATAGGATCAATAAAAAGCTTATAAAAGAGGAGGGCAATATTGACTCCTTTTATCAAAGCTATTTAAATCTTACCGGCAAAAATGTTGGTGACTTTAAAGCGGATATGGATGCCAGGGTGAAGGAAGTAAAGAATGAAGTAATCAAGATGGAGGATGGTGACTCTCCGAATCTTGATCAGGTATTAATGATTGCTACTCTCGTTCATATGAGTAACTTATATCGAAGAGTTGCCGAAAAACTTGTCGATGAAATGGTAATAGAAAAAGATGGGAAGCGCCAAAGGTGATTTAATTTGCTATCCACAGGTACATACATAATTTTGCCCGGCATGTAAATACTATCGTATGTTTGGAGGTGACAACAATGGAACAAAAGGATTTTGAAAAAATTTATGATCAGTATAGACAGCAAAGTGAACAGCTAGCCCAAGTGGAAGCAAATCAAGGCAATGTTGATGGAAAAGAAGAGTTCGTAGCAGTGAGAAAAAATCACGATGGGGACATTATAGCCTTTAAGACGAGCTCGGGACGTGAGCTGGATTATCTCACGGCATTAGATGAAGCGAAAGCAGGAAAAGTTGCACATATTGATGTTTTTCATAAATATGGAAGAGACATCATTCGCAGCGAACCGGATGGGATAAAAGAAAATAATCTGGACCGCTTACCTGAGTTTTAAAAAATGAGTGGTATTTTAATACTACTCATTTTTTTTGGATGAATTCATTCCCTCTTATCTTTTTCTCCCTTTCCTTACACCCAAATAAAAAACTACCAAACTATATGCAGCGAATCCGAATATAGCCATAATAACTTTCTTATGCAATTTCCATAGTAAGACCATAGTGGATGTAAGAGTTCCTTTTGTATGTAAATAGTAAAGATAAACAAATAGCAGGGAAAAGAGAATAAGCAGGATAACCTTCAGTAACCGAAATAAATCTACATTTTCCGGAAAGGGTTTTACTTTTTTCCTCGGATTAGAGGATGACGTTTTGTTAGTTCTTGTTTCGGCCATAAATTTCTCCTCGCTTCTTGCTATTGTAGGAAATGAATACTTATGTTTAATAATAGATTATCAGGCAAAAATTTTAAATAAATAAATGAGCTAGGAGATGTCTCCTAGCTCATTATGTTATAGAAAGAAAGTTTTAATTTTTTACAAGTTCATATTGCTTAATTTTTTCTTCATATGTTAATGTTACACCGATTTCATCCCAGCCATTGAGCAGCATTTCCTTAGAGTAGGGGGCAATATCAAATTTAACCTCAAAGCCCTCATTATCATACACTACTTGATCTTCAAGGTTCACAATTAAATCGTACTTGTCGGATTCCGCCCTCTTAATGATGGTTTGAACTTGTTCTTCACTCGCCTGGATAGCAAGGATGCCATTTTTTACACAGTTGTTTTTAAAAATATCCGCATAGCTTGGTGCAATTATGACTCTAAAGCCATAATCCTGAACAGACCATGGTGCATGTTCACGAGAGGAGCCGCAGCCAAAATTTTCTCCGGCAACTAAAATAGATGCACCTTGATATTTTGGATCGTTCAAAGAGAAATCTTCACGTGGATTTCCGTTGTCATCAAAACGCCAGTGATAAAAAAGGAATTGTCCAAATCCACTGCGCTCAATACGTTTAAGAAATTGTTTTGGAATAATCTGATCTGTGTCAATATTAGCCCGGTTTAATGGATAAACAAGGCCTTGATGAATGCGTAGCGGTTCCATTGCTTCTAATACCTCCTAGGAATTAACAGTTTGGGCACTGAATTGACGTACATCGACAAAATGGCCTGCAATCGCAGCTGCAGCGGCCATTTCCGGACTCACAAGGTGGGTACGGGCCCCGTTTCCTTGACGGCCTTCAAAATTACGGTTTGATGTGGACGCACAGCGATCTCCCGGTGATAAAATATCATCATTCATCGCCAAGCACATACTACATCCCGCTTCACGCCATTCAAACCCAGCCTCTTTAAAGATTTGGTCTAATCCTTCTTTTTCTGCTGCAAGTTTGATACTAAAAGAACCAGGAACGACGATGGCAGTAACAGAAGGGTTAACCTTACGGCCCTGGATGACTCCAGCTGCTTTGCGAAGGTCGCTCAACCTTGAATTTGTACAGGAACCAATAAACACATGGCTAATTTTAACGTCTGTGATTTGCTGACCGGCTTCAAGACCCATGTATTCGAGGGCACGGTTAATTTCCTCTTTTTCGCTTGCTTTAACTGCGTCATCCGGATTTGGAACAGAAGCAGTGACGGGTATACACATACCTGGGTTTGTTCCCCAAGTCACTTGTGGTTCTATTTCAGCAGCATCAATTTCAACAACTGCATCGTAGGTAGCACCTTCATCAGAAGCAAGATCCTTCCATTTGGCTACAGCTTCATCGAAAGCTTCCCCTTGAGGAGCATGTCGTCTGCCTCTTAAATATTCAAAAGTAGTCTCATCCGGAGTAATTAATCCTGCTCTAGCACCGGCTTCAATCGACATATTACATACAGTCATACGCTCTTCCATCGAAAGGGAGCGAATCGCTTCACCTGTGTATTCCATCACATATCCAGTTCCAAATTGAACACCAAATTTACCGATGATAGCTAAAATTAAATCTTTCGCTGTTACACCCGTTCCAAGCATACCGTTTATCTTTACATTAAGAGTTTTTGGAGGTGCCTGCCAAAGCGTTTGTGTCGCCAGGACGTGCTCTACTTCACTTGTACCGATTCCGAAGGCTAATGCGCCGAACGCCCCATGTGTAGATGTATGGCTGTCACCACAAACGATTGTTTTTCCAGGCTGGGTTAGACCAAGCTCAGGACCAATGACATGGACAATTCCGTTATCCGGATGATTGATACCGGCAAGGGAAACACCGAATTCTTCGCAGTTATTTTTTAATGTGTCCATTTGTTTTTTAGAAACTTCATCTTTGATAACACTACGATCACGAGTAGGAACGTTGTGGTCCATGGTTGCAAAGGTTCGATTTGGCTGGCGGACTTTACGCCCGTTCAAGCGTAGTCCCTCAAATGCTTGAGGAGAGGTGACTTCATGAACAAGATGCAAATCAATATATAGTAAATCCGGCTTTCCTTCTTCTTGATGTACCACATGCTGTTCCCAAATTTTTTGAATAATATTTTTTGGTTTTTGCATAGTTTCCTTCCTCACGTAAATAGATTTATATTTTTTCTGTTTTAGAATTTGCGGGTAAACTGCTTTTTTTTGCAGCTTACCCGCAGGATTTAATTAATAAAAATTTTTATCTAAGAGAATTGTCCGGCTTCAGTGCAGGGCGCTTGCGCTTTTCTATATATAACAGCTCATAATACACTTTGCGGCATTTTGCGACTTAATAAAATCAACAATATGTTTTGTCATTTCAGCTGTTCCAACAAGACTTCCGTTTTCAATTTGAAGATCGGCTGTATGGAATCCGGCATCCAGTACGGATTGTACGGCATCTTCAATCAATTTCCCTTCGTTTTCCATTTGGAAGGAATACCTTAACATTAGGGCTGTGGACAATATCATGGCGACGGGGTTGGCAATACCTTTACCGGCAATGTCGGGTGCGGAACCATGAACAGGTTCATAAAGGCCGACACCATCTTCACGCAAGCTGGCAGAAGGGAGCATACCAAGCGATCCGGTTAATACGGAAGCTTCGTCACTTAAAATGTCACCAAACAAATTCTCCGTTACAATGACATCAAACTGAGTAGGGTTGGTGATCAATTTCATTGCTGCAGCGTCGACTAACACATGGTCAACGGAAACATCAGGATACTGGGATTTTTTTTCTTCGACAACTTCGCGCCAGAGCTTGCTGGATTCAAGGACATTGGCTTTATCAACAGAAGTGAGATGCCCGCGTCTTTGTTGTGCTGCTTGGAACCCCCTGTCTACAATTCTTTCAATCTCTTTACGTGAGTAAGCAAGAGTATCGACAACAGATTGACCATTATCGCGTCGTTCACTCGGTGTTCCGAAGTAAAGTCCGCCTGTTAGCTCACGGACAATCAACAAGTCGCTTCCTTTAACAACTTCTTCTTTTAGCGGTGAAGCGTGAAGTAGATTCTTGAAGCCTTTAATCGGTCGTAAATTGGCATACAAATCAAGCGCTTTTCGAATGCCGAGCAAACCTCTTTCAGGGCGTAAATGGGAGGGGTTGTTATCCCATTTAGGGCCGCCTACAGCTCCAAGTAATACTGCATCAGCCCTCCCGCAAGCTTCTACGGTTGACTCCGGCAGGGGAGTGCCATATTGGTCGATAGCTGCCCCTCCGATCTCATGTGTTTCAAAGCTGAATTCATGATTAAATTCTTCTGCAATTGCATTTAACACATCTTTTGCAGAATTAATAACTTCCTTGCCAATTCCATCACCAGGGAGTAATACAACATGTTTTTTCATCAAAGCAACCTCCTCATCATTTTTTAGCACCTTTAAGGTAATCTTCGAAAGCGCTAGTTTCACAGAGATAGATAGTTTGAAGCAAGCACTATTGGGACCGAAGTTTCCAAGGCGCTTCCGCTTCTTTTATAGAATCGCAGTTTCCTTAACTGCGGCCTTTTGGTTAAAAAATACACGATTCACTGCGTTCAAGAAGGCTTTTGCCGAAGCTTCCAAAACATCCTGTGCTGATGCACGGCCGCTGACTTGGGTACCGTTTACTGTCATTTTTACACGGGCCTCAGCAAGAGCATCACGACCTTGACCGATAGAGCTTAAATTAAAATCAGTAAGATGAATTTCTTCTTTTACCAATGCTTCTAATGTGTTACACAGTGCCTCAACACTTCCTGATCCGGTGCGGGCTGTTTCGACCCGAATGCCTTCAGGCGTTGTTAGGGCAACAGTTGCAGTAGGGAGGTTAGCTGAACCGTATTGGACTTGGAAAGCCACCAGCTCATATTTCTTCACATCGACAACAGCAGTTTGTATATCCGTTAAAATGGCAAATAAATCTTCGTCCGTAACTTCTTTTTTCCGGTCCGTTAACAGTTTAAAAGAAGTAAATGCTTCGATAAGCTTTTCATTCGGTAATAAAAAGCCCATTTGCTCGATTTTATCTTTAAATGCGTGTCGGCCTGAATGTTTTCCAAGAACTAAATCATTGGATTGAATCCCGACTAATTCAGGAGTAATGATTTCATAGGTTAATGCATTTTTTAATACGCCATCTTGATGAATACCGGATTCATGAGCAAACGCATTTTTACCAACAACTGCTTTGTTTGGCGGGACCACCATGCCTGTAAAGCGGCTGACAAGGTCACTCGTGCGTTTGATTTCTTTTAAAACCAGGTTATTTGTAAAATCATATTTATCTTTTCGGATATTAAGTGCAACTGCAATTTCTTCTAAGGAAGCATTACCGGCACGTTCACCGATTCCATTAATGGTTCCTTCTACTTGGTTAGCGCCGTTTTCAATTGCAGCAAGCGTATTGGCAACAGCCATTCCAAGATCGTCGTGGCAGTGTGCCGATAGCTGAACCTTATGAATATTAGGGACGTTTTCCCTTACATAGCGGAACATACGCCCATATTCTTCAGGAGTTGAATATCCGACAGTATCGGGAAGATTAATAACCGTAGCTCCTGCATCAATGACTTTTTCAACAATATGAACGAGATAATCGAGATCAGAGCGGGTAGCATCTTCTGCCGACCATTCTACATGCGGAAACTTTGTTCGTGCATAGGAAACCATGTCAATTGCTAATTGTGTTACTTCCTCAGGTGTCTTTAGCAACTTATATTGCATATGAATAGGGGAGGTTGCAAGAAAGATATGCAACCTAGGTTCTTGTGCATCTTTTAAGGCATCCCACGCAATGTCAATGTCCGACTTTGTCGCTCTTGCAAGGCCTGTTATGGAAACATTTTTAATCGTACGGGCGATACTGCGAACTGCTTCAAAATCGCCTTGTGAGGAAGCCGGGAAGCCGGCCTCCATAATGTCAACGCCAAACCTTTCAAGTTGTTTCGCAATTTCCAGTTTTTCAAGCTGGTTTAAATTCACGCCGGGGGACTGCTCGCCATCGCGTAATGTCGTATCAAAGATGTTAACGTGAACCATTTACCACCACTTCCTTCTTAGCAGATACCGGCTTTTTAATAAATGGCATTAATGAACGAAGCTCACGGCCAACTTGTTCAATTTGATGATTGTTTTCACTGCGGTTAATTGCGTTAAATTGCGGGCGGTTAGCTTGGTTTTCAAGGATCCAGCCTTTTGCAAATACACCTGTTTGAATATCCTTTAATACTTCCTTCATGCGTGCTTTTGTATCTTCGTTTACAACACGTGGTCCGGAAACGAAATCTCCCCATTGAGCTGTATCAGAAATCGAATAACGCATGTTTTCTAATCCGCCTTCGTATAAAAGGTCAACGATTAATTTTAATTCATGTAAACACTCAAAGTAGGCAACTTCCGGCTGATAACCTGCTTCAACAAGCGTTTCGAATCCTGCTTTGATAAGAGCTGTTGTACCACCGCATAATACTGCTTGCTCTCCGAATAGATCTGTTTCTGTTTCTTCTTGGAAAGTTGTTTCCAATACACCTGCACGGGCAGATCCAATACCTTTTGCATATGCAAGGGCAAGTTCACGTGCTTGACCTGTATAATCTTGATAAATACCGTAAAGGGCTGGAACACCGGCACCTTCAGTGTAAGTACGACGAACTAAATGTCCAGGTCCTTTAGGGGCAACTAGGAATACATCGACATCTGCAGGAGGAACGATTTGGTTAAAGTGAACGTTGAAGCCATGAGCAAAAACAAGCGCGTCACCGGCTTTAAGGTTTGGTTTAATGCTTTCTTCGTATACTTTCGGTTGATGTTCATCCGGAAGCAGGATCATAATTACATCCGCTGCTGCTGTTGCTTCTGCAACAGAGGTAACTTCAACTCCGTCTTCAACTGCTTTATCCCATGATTTACCGCCTCTTAAGCCAACTACGACATCAAAGCCGCTTTCTTTTAAGTTTAGAGCATGTGCATGACCCTGTGAGCCATAGCCAATTACAGCAATCTTCTTTCCTTGTAAAACCTCTTCATTAATATTTCCGTTATAAAGTACTTTTGCCATTATCGATCATCCTTTCAAGGTAAATTATTATTTTAATAGGGAGTAATTAGTTAGTTCGTTTACTTGCGGCTGATGCCCTCGTAAGAAGGCTGTCAGCCCTGTTCTGGCAATCTCTTTTATTCCATAAGGGCGAAGCAATTCAATCAATGCATCGATTTTTTCAGGTCGTCCGGTAATCTGGACTGCAAGACTATCTTTACTTACATCAATAACCAAGGCCCGGAAGGGGTCGATGATACCGTTGATCTCACTCCGCAGCTGACTGGTGCTGGCTACTTTAATAAGTGCGAGTTCTCTGGCAACAATTGCCTTATCGGTAATATCGGAAACTTTTAAAACATCAATCTGTTTGTGTAGCTGCTTTGTCACTTGTTCAAGCCGTTGCTCGTCTTCCACATCAATAACCAGGGTCATTTTGGAAATGCCTTCTGTTTCGGTTTGCCCGACGGAAATACTTTCGATATTAAACTGTCTTCTTTGCAGTAAACTAGTGACGCGATTTAAAACACCGCTTCGATTTTGAACAGTTGCTGTGATTATTCGTTTCATGGTTTCACCCCAATCATTTCATGCAGTCCTTTGCCCGGGGCAATCATTGGGTAGACATTTTCCAGTTGAATCACTCGGCAGTCAACAAGGACCGGGCCGTCATAGGCGAAAATTTCCGGAAGAGTTGTAATCAACTCCTCAGGAGTGTTGATTCTAAACCCTTTGATTCCATAGCTGTCTGCAAGTTTTACAAAATCCGGATGAGACATTAACAGGGACTCAGAATAACGTTCATCATAAAAAGCTTCCTGCCATTGGCGAACCATTCCAAGTGCACCATTATTGACGATAATTACTTTGACAGGTAAATTTCTTTCATAAATAATCGAAAGCTCCTGAAGGGTCATTTGGAATCCTGCGTCACCGACGATTGCGACAACGGTACTTTCCGGTGAAGCGATTTGGGCACCGATGGCAGCAGGGAAGCCAAAGCCCATTGTTCCAAGTCCGCCTGATGTAATCCAGCGATCCGGTTCATTAAATGTGTAATATTGTGCTGCCCACATTTGGTGCTGCCCGACGTCTGTTGCTACAATCGCGTCACCGCTTGTCACCTTATGAATCGATTCAATAAGCCATTGCGGGCAAATTTCCTGTTGGTTATGTTTATACCAAAGCGGGAATTGCTGTTTATATTCCTTAAGCTTTTCGGCCCAGGCTTGTTGTTCCGGAGAATCTCCGTCCAGGTTTAGAAGCTCGAGTAATGCTTCCTTTGAATCAGAAACAATTGGAATATCCGTCGGTACGTTTTTCCCAATTTCCGCAGGATCGATGTCAATATGAGCTACTTTAGCATGTGGGGCAAAGTGCTTAAGATTTCCAGTTAATCGGTCATCGAAGCGGGCGCCAATATTGATAAGCAAATCACATTCATATAAAGCCATATTCGCAACATAGGTTCCATGCATGCCGCCCATTCCTAATGAAAGGGGATGATTAGCAGGAAAAGTTCCAATTCCTAACAAGGTAGTGACCACGGGAAGCTGATGTTTTTCCGCAAAATCCTTGAATTCAGCAGCCGCTTTTCCGTGGAGGATACCTGCACCGGCAAGAATGACAGGCCTTTTTGCTTTGCCAATTGCATCTGTCAGCTTTTTAATTTGTAACGGGTTTGGCTTAATCGTCGGCTGATAGCCCGGCAATTGCAAGCTGACATCTTTAGGTTCTTCTTGAACAATTCCAGATGAGATGTCTTTGGGAATATCGACTACGACAGGTCCCGGCCGGCCTGTAGATGCAATATGAAAAGCTTCCTTGATGATTCTTGGTAAATCCTCTATCGATTGCACTTGATAATTGTGCTTTGTAATCGGAGTCGTGATTCCCATGATATCAGCTTCCTGAAAAGCATCGCTTCCGATGACACTGCGTGCTACCTGTCCGGTTAAAACGACAAGAGGTAAGGAATCCATCATTGCATCTGTAATTCCGGTAACCAGGTTGGTTGCCCCGGGACCGGATGTCCCGATAACAACTCCGGGTTTCCCGGTAATTCGGGCATAGCCTTCTGCAGCATGGATAGAGCCTTGCTCGTGACGGAAGAGGATGTGCTTTATAGATCCTTGTGCCCGATGAATAGAATCGTAAATCGGGAGGACAGCACCACCCGGATACCCGAAAATTGTATCAACCCCTTCTTTTATTAATAATTCGAGAAGAAGGTCTCCACCTGTTTTGGGGGCGGTACTGGCTTGGAATTCCAGTTTTGCTTCTGCTTTCACGTCGTAATCCCTCCTTAAGGGTATTAAAATTTGTAGATATCTTTATAACATAGTAAAAAAGGCCCTATTCTCTCCGAATAAACTGCAGCGAATAAACTACTACGCAGAATAATCGGGGAGAAAAGGCCTTTCTCTTCTCGGTACCACCCGGATTTACAGTATCCTCACGAATACTGCCTTATGAAGCGACTTAAATAAAGAGATCGCTTCTTTTGGTAACAGGTGATCCATGCTTAGACCACCTGATTGAGCCTACTAAAGTTAAGTCTGTTCAGCTCAACACTCAGGGATGATGTCAGAATAAGTTGTATTACTGGGCTTCCAGCAACCCCAGCTCTCTGAAAATACTAAATCTTATTCCTTTATTCCCGTCATCGATTTTGATATTCCATTGTCAATGGTTAACGCTTTTAGTACCTTTACTTCTTTAAGAAGGGGAGGGGTACCAGTAGATCCCTATATTTTCATGATTCCGCCTGTGTTGGCAGAAGTAACGAGTTTTGCATATTTTGCCAGATAGCCTGATTTGATTTTCGGCTCAGGCTTTTGCCATGCCTGACGTCTTTCGGCTAAAACTTCATCATCAACGATAAGTTCCATGGAACGTGCTTCTAGATCGATTAAAATTTTATCACCATTTTGCACGAAAGCGATTGGTCCGCCTTCAGCTGCTTCAGGTGAAATATGGCCGATAGAAATACCGCGGCTGGCACCGGAGAAGCGTCCATCAGTGATCAGCGCAACTTCTTTACCTAATCCACGACCCATAATAGCGGATGTTGGAGCAAGCATTTCCGGCATTCCCGGGCCGCCTTTTGGCCCTTCGTAACGGATGACAACTACATGCCCCGCCTTTACAGTACCATTGTTAATATTTTCTTGTGCTTCCTCTTGGGATTCAAAAACAATTGCTTCCCCAAGGAAGGTTTTAATGGATGGATCAACGGCACCAACCTTGATAACAGCGCCATCCGGAGCAAGGTTTCCATATAGAATGGAAAGACCGCCAACAGGACTGTATGGATTTTCTTTTGGTCGGATGACCGTTTCATCAAGTATTTTTGCCTCTTTAACATTTTCTGCTAAAGTTTTTCCTGTAATTGAAAGGCACTCTTTATGAAGCACGCCTTCAATCTGACATAGTTCGTTAAGGATTGCACTTACACCGCCTGCACGATGAACATCTGACATCGAATAGTCGGATGCAGGCATAATTTTTGCCAGATACGGAACTTTTTCAGCAATTTTGTTGATATCCCGCAGATCGTATTCAATACCGGCTTCATGAGCGATAGCCAAGGTATGTAATACCGTATTTGTTGAGCCGCCCATGGCCATATCAAGGGCAAATGCATTATCAATTGCTTCTCTTGTAATAATGTCGCGTGGGCGAATATCCTGTTTCACTAATTCGATTAAGTGTTTTGCGGCTTGGCGAATGAGCTCATGCCTTTCATCAGAAGTTGCGACGATTGTTCCGTTGCCGGGAACGGTCATTCCCAGTACTTCCATAAGACAGTTCATTGAGTTCGCTGTAAACATTCCCGAACATGAACCACATGTTGGGCAAGCCTGAGTTTCAATCTCAAGCAGCTGCTCCTGACTCATTGATCCACTATGGTAAGCCCCTACACCCTCAAAAACAGAAGTGAGGGAGAGGTTTTTCCCTGATGAAGAGACACCCGCTTCCATTGGACCACCTGAAACAAATACGGAAGGGACGTTGGTTCTGGCAGCTGCCATCAGCATTCCCGGCGTAATTTTGTCACAGTTTGGAATGTAGAAAACTCCGTCGAACCAATGGGCATTGATGACTGTTTCAGCACTATCGGCGATGATTTCACGGCTTGGAAGGGAATAGCGCATTCCGATATGACCCATGGCAATTCCATCATCAACACCGATTGTATTAAATTCAAAAGGTATGCCGCCGGCTTCCCGGATGGCTTCTTTCACGATTTCACCGAAATGATTAAGGTGTTTGTGTCCTGGGATAATGTCAATATATGAGTTACATACACCGATAAACGGCTTTTCTAAGTCACTCACCTTTACCCCTGTTGCGTATAAAAGACTGCGATGGGGAGCACGATCGATCCCTTTTTTAATCATATCGCTGCGCATTTTAGCGCCTCCTAACTGACGATTGCATGGTTTGTAGCGGAAGGGTAACAAGCTACCCCGTCTGTTGTAACGATTCGTCTAAATTCTTCTAACAATTCGTTTGTTACTTCACCGGGCACGCCATCTTTAATTTTGCGGCCATCTACTTCAACAACGGCAATGACTTCTACTGCGGTTCCAGTTAAGAACACTTCATCCGCAACATAAACATCATGTCTGGTAAATGGAGATTCTTTGACCTCGAATCCTTTTGCTTTCGCAACATCAAGGATGGCATTTCGGGTAATTCCTTCTAAAGCCCCTAAATAAACAGGAGGGGTATAAATAACTCCATTTTTTACAATGAAGATATTGTCAGCAGAACCTTCAGTAACATATCCTTGATCATTCAGCATTAATGCTTCCTGAACCCCGGCTTGGTTGGCTTCCAGTTTTACGAGGATATTATTTAAATAATTAAGCGATTTAATCTGAGGGCTAAGGACATCAGGCCGATTCCTTCTGCTTGCAACCGAAGCAATCTTAATGCCCTGTTCATAAAACTCTTTAGGAAACATCGATAATTCCTCAGCGATAATAATCACATTTGGATTCGAGCAAGAGGAAGGATCTAATCCGAGATTTCCTTTACCACGGGATACAACGACACGAATATAGGCGCTTTCTAGCTGATTTTTTTTGATGGTCTCAACGATCAATTGAGTCATTTCTTCGTGTGTATAAGGAATCTTTAGCATAATGGATTGTGCTGATTCATAAAGCCTTTTCAGGTGGGCATCGAGTCTGAAGACGTTACCGCTGTAAACGCGAATGCCTTCAAATACTCCATCACCATATAAAAAGCCATGATCAAAAACTGATACTACAGCATCCTCTTTCTTGACGAACTCTCCGCCAAGGAATATCCATTGACTTCCCAACATAACCACTCCTCTTTAGTGATAAACCGCTTTAAATGGGTAAAAATTGTTTGTAAAAGAATTGCCTTGCCTCATCCTGTTTAACAATGGATGAATAAAGGCGATGTTTAATTACAATGTTTTATTGTCAGTAATCATACAACCAATCGAAAACATGGTCAATATAAAAATCAGATAATTCAAAACAATCAAAAATTATGGTAGCGTTTTCATTCTTGTCATACTAAGGTTAAAGCGAAGAAAAAAAATTTTTATTTTTTCAAAAAAATATTTTTGAGGACAGCTTGAGGGGATAAAAAGAGGAAAAAGGGAGAAATAGTTTGATAGGAAAAAGTTGTCATAAAAGTTACTATTACTACGGACCCTTACCGTTTTTTTATTACTTTCTTTGCATATTTACTACTATTTTAAATGGGCAAGATATTCATATACTTCACGTAGATTTTTAAACCCCATTGTCAGTGCTTTTTGTAAATAGCAGCTCCAGATAGATGCTGTCATGACCGCATCTCCCAAAGCGTGGTGCCGGTCTTTGATTTCTATCCCGCATTCCTCGCAAATCTCTTCAAGCGGGAGCGATCTCTTAGTAGGGTTCGAAAGCCGAATTAAAAAGGATGTATCGATGATTCGATGCTCAAATCTGGTACGCATGATATCCCAAGTCATCCTTTGCATAAAAGATTGCTCATGTTTGGCATGATGGGCAACAAGTATATCACTATGAACATACTTGAAAAATTGTATTAAAACTTCCTTAGCTTCAGGAGCCGTGCGCAATTGTTCCTCTTGAATATTGGTTAACGATGAAATAGCATCGGAAAGAGGGAGTTCGGAATGGATGAGGGAATAAAATGTGTCATCAATATGAACCTGATGCCCCGTCATTTTAATTGCTCCTATGGAGAGTACTTGATCTCCTTTTTCCGGATAGAAACCGGTGGTCTCTATATCAAATACGACTACTCTTAATTCGTTAAGAGGGGAATCTAAGACGTCCTTTTCTTTCATTTCCTTTTGCAGCTGCCTCATAAAAGAGATTTGCTGTAGATTGGATTGTCCTCCAACACCGGCATAAATATTGGAGCCGATTTTTCCATACATTTGTCGAAGAAATTGAATCATTTCAATCATTCCCATCTTAATGCCTCTTTACAATTTTCTTAATAACGTAATGATAAAGGGCAGCTCCATTTTTGATGATGTCTTTTATTTCTTTTTTTTGCTCTTTTGTTAAAAGGTCAATCTGCAAATAATGGCCTGATTCATAGTCTGTGTGGTTTCCAAATTTCAATCGGTAGTGTAATAGTTTAAGAAACATGGTTTTATATAATTCTTTGTCCTGAACATGTAGGTTATCGAGCCTGGAAAGGGTAGAGGTATCCATCAATTTCTCTTGAACGGCCAAAAGCCTAATCGCATTTACATAAGGGAAAAGAGCGATATCCTTAATGTTTAGTGAACCTGTATGGACCCCGTGTGTTTCCGTTAAAATTTGGCCCAACACGCCTATCCCCTTTTTAAGATGAAGTGTATTTTCGAGGAATCTGGGCAGAAGTTGTTTTTTGTGAACTGTTTGATAGATGGATGTTTTTAAATTCTCTACCAATCGCTGCTCCCCTGTAACAGCCCGTGCATCAATCAAAATTAACAAATGCCGAATCGATTCCCATGAGGACTCCTCGGTCCATTCCATAATCTGCTGTTCCCATTCGAATAATGATTTGCACCATAGAGGATTACAGGACATTACACCGCCATCGCAGTATTTATAGCCGGCTTGATGCAAGCCATCAGAAATCTCTTTTCCTAATGCTAAAAAATAGACTTTTGCCACATCATTTTTGTCTTCATAGATGATTCCATGATCTTGATCACTCCAAACCGATTGTTCATAACGACCCGCACTGCCCATAACAAAAAATGAAAATAGGGAAGGGGGTGGACCAAACGCGTCGGTCATTTGATAAAGCGCAGTGTTTAAAACTTGCAAAAGTATATCCTCATGAACTTGATTTAGTTTAAAGTGATCGCCGGAGGCATCCTTCATTTGGGATTCTCTGTATTTCCTAATTTCTGAGAAGGTGCGGTATTCCATTCTTACCCTCCTTTCCGGAAAAATCCAAAGGGCGGTGCAATCCCCGATGTATATTTACAGGGATTGACCACCGCTCATTAAAAGTATTGTTATTAGGCTTTCAGTTTTTGTTCAACCTCTAATAATTCAGGGTAACCATAGCTGCCATGTTCACTCATATCAAGTCCAATGATTTCTTCTTCCTCAGTAACACGCAATCCATTCATGACAGCTTTCATTATCACTAAAATGATATAAGATACAATAAATGCGAAAGCGGCACAAGTAAAGACTCCCATTGCCTGAACTCCTAACTGATGAAAACCGCCGCCATAAAATAAACCGGGTTTACCGACAGTCGCTAATTCTTTCGTTGCGAAAAAGCCATTTGATAATGTCCCCCAAACCCCTGCAGTTCCGTGTACAGATAGAGCTGCAATTGGATCATCAATTTTTCTGTTCTCAAAGAAACGAATACTATAAAATACAAGGATACCTGCGATAAAACCGATTACGACAGCAGCCCATGTATCTACAAAACCGCAGGATGCCGTAATTGCTACTAAGCCTGCTAATGCACCATTTAACATCATCGGTACGTCTGCTTTGCCCATGACCATCCAGGAAACAATCATAGCGGCAACGGTGCCGGCAGCTGCTCCCAGGTTGGTATTAAGGGCAACAAATCCAAAGAATGCTTTATCAGCGGATAATGTACTGCCGGCATTGAAGCCAAACCATCCGACCCATAAAAGCAACACGCTTAATGCTGTGAAGACTTGGTTATGGCCGGCGATATTATTAGCTGAACCATCCTTATTATATTTTCCAATCCGAGGTTTTAATATAATTGTTGCTGCAAGTGCTGCCATAGCTCCAGTTAAATGAACAACGGTTGAGCCGGCAAAATCCTGCTTTCCATGCGCTGCTAACCAGCCGCCTCCCCAAATCCAATGGGCGATAAAAGGATAGACAAATATTGAAAAAAGTACAGCAAACACGAGATATGCAGCTAATTTTGCCCGTTCGGCAAAGCCGCCGAATGCAATGGTTAAGGAAATACCCGCAAAGGCTAATTGAAATAAAAAGAAAACAGATCCAGATAGGGATAAACCTTTAATTTCATATCCTGAATAGAAAAAATTGGAAAAACCTATAATTGCATTTCCTTTTCCAAAGGCTAAACCGTATCCGACTGCCCAAAACACGATGGAACCGATGCTAAAAGTAAGGATCGTTTTACCTGCGATATGTCCTGCATTCTTCATTCGAGTCGAACCGGTTTCGAGTAGAATGAAACCTCCGATCATCAGAATAACGAGGACTGCTCCGACCATTACCCATAGACTGTTCAATAAAAATGTAGTATTCATCATTTTGCCTCCTTTAATGTATGTTAATTTTTTTAACATTCTCTGTAGTTGTATTTTTACATGGATGTGAGATGGAATCCATATTCTTGTCAGAAAACCTCACATGGTTTCTGAGTCTGCTTTGTAATGATGGGGTTGAACAAAGAGTTAGCTCAACAGGAAAAGCCGCACTGCCAATTTGGTAGTGCGGCCTCATATGGGTGGCTGATTAATAAAGGTATTCATTTGAGATGAGGAGATTATTTTTTTGGGGTACATTCTTTCTTAACGATACTCTTCAATTCACTTAAGGTAAAAGAGTGTAGTTCCTTGTCGGAAGTATGATATATTCCGGATGCTACCAGCTTATTGATATAAAACTGTTTTAGGCTTTCCATTCCTCTCCGTAATTGATTAGGCATTTATTCTCCCTCCTTAACTATTTTGGAGTTTGCGTAAAAGTTCGTGAGCTCTTGGGCCGAGGATGATCATTAGCTCTTCATACAATTCATCTCTTAATTTATCTAATTGCAGGATTGTTTCAGCTAATTTAACCGCGTTTGGTCTATTCATTTAATTTCTCCCTCTCCATCGTTTATATGTAAAAGATAGCTGAGGATTTCGATTTTGTCAGAGAGTTTGTTAGGGAAATTAACAAGATTTTTAATTAAAAGACTAACAAAAAGAGGTTGCCTCAAAAATCACTTTTTGAGACAATCTCTTTAAATTAACATAAACTTATTGCCGCTTCCGAAATCCAAATTGAGCATTGAGCTGTCCTTGGATCATTTTCCTGCGAATGTCCTCTTGGTTTTGTTTCTTCTCCTCCCGGAGCATTTCTTTTCTGATTTCATGTGTCTGAAGGCCATCTTCGATTTTATTGGCGATATCCATCAATAATTCAACATCTGCAAAGGAGTATTTACGGGAACCCCCAGGGGATCTTTCGGGGAAAATCAGTTTCCTTTCTTCGTAATAACGTATTTGTCTTTCGGATAGTCCGGTTAAATCCCTTACAATCCCAATCGTTATAACCTTCTTATCTTTATAAGACAAATCTTTACTCATTTAATCTCTCACCACACTAACCTCGTTTACTGTAGTTTATTAAAAATTTTTAAAATTACAACATTTTATGTTAGATTTTCTCACATAAAAAATAATTTTGGAAATATAATGCTTTGTTTTAAAGGGGGAATTTTAATTGAAATATTGGTAGTGAGTTTAGACTAGGTATTGAATAATATAAAAAAGCAACGTTAAAGAACGCTGCTTTTTTCGTAATTAATTAATTAATATTCACTAACGTTCTGCCCCGTACCTCAGCTTTTAAAATAGAGGATAAATAAAAAGGCAATTGGTCTAATGTTACTTCTTTATTAATCGTTTCTAATAGAATATTCACTGTAGCCGCCGTAGTGACAGATTAGATTACAAGGCATTTTTTTATTTCGAAAATAATATTGCTAAAAAACAGAATATTCAGTAGAATAATAAAGTGTTATACTAAAAGTTATTTTTTACTATATTTGGATTATTAATTTATTCTACTAAAGTAGTAAAACATTAAAGTTTAGTATTGAATAAATAAACATTCGAATGTATAATCATAAATGTTACAAAAATAATAATTGTTTTCGAACATTGCTATTATAAAAAAATAATTGGAGGTCAAAAAAATGAAGATGTTTAAAATTTTATCAACAGTTTTCGTTTTTTCTTTACTTTTTATTCTGGCAGCATGCGGAACAAGTCAAACAAGCGGCAGCACAAAGAGTGATGCTAAGAAAACTCTTAGAGTTGTGACAGATGCCGCATATGCACCATTTGAATACCAGGATAAAGGCGAAGTAGTCGGTTTTGATATTGATTTTATCAAGGCTGTTGCAAAGGAAGCAGGCTACAATGTGAAGGTTGATAACGTTGGATGGGATCCTTTGTTTGTAGAAATTAAAGGCAAGACAGCAGATATCGGACTATCTGCTATCACAATTAACGATGAACGAAAACAGACCTATGATTTCTCCACTCCATACTTTTTATCTAAAAACGAAATTCTAGTGCCAAAGAATAGTGATATTAAGAATGCACAGGATTTAAAAGGGAAGACCGTCGCAGTTCAAAACGGTACAACCGGTCAGGATGCAGTTGAGGCACTGCTAGGGAAAAACAGTGATAAACTTAAAAAATTTGAAAATAATAACCTGGCAATTATGGAGCTAAAAAGCGGCGGAGCTAATGCTGTAGTTGCAGATAACACGGTAGTCGAGCAATATGTAAAAAATAATCCGCAGGACAATTTAAAAGTTATTGAGGACGATACAGCCTTTAATAAAGAATTTTATGGTTTAATGTTTGCAAAAGGAAGTACGCTTAAAGCTGATTTTGATAAGGCCATTACAAAAGTGCTGGATAACGGAACATATGCGAAGTTATACAAACAGTGGTTTAAAGTAGACCCTGATATAAAAATTCTAAAAGAACAGAAATAATCGGGCAAACATATTAAATTGCGTAACTCTAAATTAGCAGTTACGCAATTTTTTGATTCTAGCAAGAAAAATACTGCCTTATGTTATTGCTATAAGCGATTACAGCCTTGGAAGGGGATTCTAGATGGATTTTCGTTGGGATATTATAGCTGAATACTCTCCCTTTTTCTTAAAAGGGACTTTGCTGACAATTGGTCTATCCATTGCCAGTATTTTAATCGGAACAATACTTGGTTTATTAATTGGTTTAGGAAAAATGAGTAGTAAGAAACTCTTTTCCATGCCGTTTACTTGGTACATTGCTTTTTTCCGCGGGACACCATTTATGGTCCAAATTCTATTGATCCATTTTGCCGTTGTTCCGCTTTTTCTTGGTGAAACCAATGCAATTACGGCAGCGATTTTAAGTCTTTCATTAAATTCGGCAGCCTATATTGCAGAAATCTTCCGTGCCGGGATCCAATCAATCGACAAGGGTCAGATGGAAGCAGCCCGCTCATTAGGGATGACACATGTACAAGCCATGAAATTTGTTATTCTGCCGCAAGCTTTTAAACGGATGATTCCTGCGCTGGGAAATGAGTTTATTGTCCTCATTAAAGATTCATCCTTGGCAGCACTTATTGCGGCACCGGAGCTTATGTACTGGGGACGCGCGATGCAGGGACAGTATTACCGCGTTTGGGAGCCGTATCTTACGGCAGCTGCCATTTATCTAGTATTAACTCTTACCATGAGCTTCTTGTTAACTCGTCTTGAAAGAAGGTTGGCAACAGAATGATACATGTGAAAAATTTGAAAAAGACATTTGGACATAACGAGGTTCTAAAGGATATAAATGTTTCCGTTAAACCTCAAGAGGTAGTGGTAGTCATTGGACCATCCGGTTCAGGAAAATCGACGTTTCTCCGTTGTATTAATTTACTTGAAACGATTACAAACGGTCATATTTATATTGAGGGAATCGATCTTGCAGATAAAAAAACCGATATCAATAAAGTAAGGACCGAAGTAGGAATGGTCTTTCAGCAATTTAACCTATTTCCTCATAAAACGGTTATTGAAAATATTATGCTCGCCCCAATGAAGGTGCGAAATGTTCCTGCAGAAAAAGCAAAAGCAAAAGGATTAGAGCTTTTAAGAAAAGTTGGTTTAGAGGATAAAGAAAATGCTTATCCTGATTCGCTATCAGGGGGGCAAAAGCAGCGGGTGGCAATTGCCAGAGCGCTTGCGATGGAACCAAAAATCATGCTGTTCGATGAACCGACTTCAGCACTGGACCCTGAAATGGTTGGCGAAGTGCTCGAAGTTATGAAGCAATTGGCAAAAGAGGGCATGACGATGATTGTCGTTACGCATGAAATGGGCTTTGCCAAAGAAGTAGGCGATCGCGTGATCTTTATGGATGGCGGTGTAGTTGTCGAAGAAAACGTCCCAAGTGAATTATTTGATCATCCAAAGGAAGATAGAACAAAATTATTTTTAAGTAAGGTTTTATAACTAGTTAAGGGGGAGGCTGTTACTGCTTCCCCTATTTTTTTAAAAGAGATGCGGAAACTGCTTGATAATTCCATTTGTAAAAGCATCGGCCATTTCTAACGCTTGCTTTTCAATTTCATCGTAGATGGCAACATCTGATGCGTAATCCTTTGTAATCATGTATACAGCTTCCGATTTGGTCAATCTTAAGTGGTGCTTCATCATCTCATTGACTGCATCCTTTGGCCAGTTAGCAGGATTGATTTTATTTAGGAAGTCAGCAATTTCGGCTGCGTTTGCATACCAACGTTTTTCTTCCATGTCGGCTCCCTTACTGTCACCTGCTGCTGCTGCTTTAACGAGCTGAGCAGCAATCACGAGATGATCTTTAATCAAGGCGGCAAATTTAGCTCCAATTTGTTCCCCGTAATACTTCTTGAAGGCAGCACCCATGTTAGTCGCATTTTGCAGGAGCCGTTTAATGACAAAGTCAACATCTGGTAATTTAAACGTAATACTAATAATTACCATGCGCGTCCAGGCGATATGCTCTTCCCAAAGAACGCGCATGAAGCTATTTAAATCAAGTTCCGCCTTACTGACACATCCTGGTCCACACTTTGTATGGTGAGTGGAGTGTCCGGGATGATGTGGGGCAATAGGTTTATGCTGACGAGCAGCAGGAATGGAAATGATTTGGCCAACAAAAAGATTATAGGGGCCAATGCTTGGATTAGCAGCAACAATTTCCTCCACAGTAGTGTGATACATTTGAGCAAGTGTCAATAAATTATCACCGGGTTGGAGTATATAAGTAATCATGCTTAAAAAATCGACTCCTTTACATCATTTCTATCAAAATATGATTAGGCTTCGACTTCGTTACATGTCCTAAAAAAGATAAAAAGAGATATCCTTAAGCTTGTTTTCTTAAGTCATCTCTTTATTAGCTCAATTGCGTACTGATATTCAACAGCCCCTTCCATTTTCAAAATCAAATACTTCAACAATTTGGTCAGCTTTCATTCTATTTTGGCAAAGCTTAAACAATTGGCTAATAAATGCTTCCACTTCAATAGAAGAGGAGGGGATCTTAATTTGTACAGTTGTCGTGCCAAACGTTTGTTTAAAATAGGCTTTCCGTTGATCGTTTTTCCCGTCCCGTTTTAAGGGATTGTACTTCCATACCAGATGGAAGATTCCATCAATTTCCTCAATTTGACGCATCTCCGCAATGGTTGTCGATTTATCATGGGCATAAATAACTAGGTAATAGTTTTCGTTCCGATGCCAATCAATAAATAAAAGATAGTAACCTATATCATGGTCAGGACGGGTGACTTCGTAGCCGGCCAGCGTTTTTTTTCCATTAGTCCATTGATGAAACTTAGGTAAGGTTCCGCCAACTGTTTTTAACTTATTAATTTCAAAAGAGGAACCGCTCCACTCTTCAAGATAATTACTTAAATAAATAGCTTGATCCTTTTCCACATTCGATTCTCCTTTGGTCTTTGATATTATTATACGTTGAAAAAGGAAAGTAAGGGAATCTAGTACCAATTGAACTAATTTTTATTTTTTCCCATCTTTAATAATGTTATAATTTGTTTATTGATTATTCCGAAAAATCTTTTATAGGGGGGCATGCAAAGTTGAACTTTTACAAAGAAGATTTGCAATTTCAAGCCTTATTAAAAGAATTATTAGATCCAACCTGTGCTAAAAGCGTCCGGCGACTAGTGTACTTCGATTAACGGGCGCTTCAGCTTTATTTCTTTTGTCTTCAAATTGAAACACAACTGTCATCTATTTAAAAAAATCGTTTGTTAGAATTGTATAATTGGGACTAATAAATTGATCTTTGAACGAATAGTATGAGGAATAATTATGCCTCTTTTCCATATGAATGTCATAGAAGTGCTTGTTAATGGAGGGAAAGTTATGACGTTAGAGAAGCAACTAATACAAAAAACATATTATGAAATGTTCATAAATGAGCATGAAAACATTCATCCGATTCGTGTCCTTGGTGAAGCATCCCAAGAGGAACTTAAAAAAGATATGCCTGATTTATCGTTTATTCGTTTTGCTCAGGGGGAAGTGTATTTCCAAAACAAAGACTATGAAACAGCTATTTTTAAATGGGAAAACATCACAAATGAGCTCGAGCCATGGGCAAAGAAAAATATTGCTGATGCCTACTATGAATCGGGGCTGTTATCCAATGCGGAGGATTTCTATCTGGCCATTGAAACAGATCAACTTACATTAAACACAGAAGTGAATTTGCAGTTATTTTCACTTTATATCGAGCGTGGTAAGTTAGATGCGGCAGTAGCTGTCATCAAAAGCACCATTGTTTCAAATCCTGATTATCCGAATGTCACGCAAATTGCCCGCTGCTTTTTTGAAGATCGGCAGGATTGGAGCAATGCGATTGAACTGGCAGTGAATGAAGCAAAGCGAACCGGTTCACTGGAATGGTTTGAGACTATCAATACGTATGTTGAAAAAGGTGTAACAAAAAAGCTACACCCAAACTATTTTTCCCAAGCATTAATAGAATTATTCAGCCTTGATAGACAATTGTTTGAACGGCTTTGTTGTTCACTTTGGAACAGTTATAAACAGGAAGAGTCCTATTTTGCATGGTTAAGAGAAATCAATCATTTACTATTAAATCTCGATATTAGTAGGAATGATTATTGGCACGGTCTTTCAAGCCTTCATAAAGAAACATATTTCGGCTTAATTGATGGAAGATTCTTTATTAAAAAATTACAGGATCTCATTCCCGACCTCTTAACGAATTGGGTGCGATTAACGGACCCTGCTCAGACAGTTGTGGCATCTGCCGCTGCTTTATCCTGGAATGAACTTTTTCCGGCAAGCATTAGTATGTCCATTGTGAGTGAAGCTGAGGACCTAATCAGTCACACAGAAACGGAAATGGATGAACTTGAAGAGTGCTTGAGTCTTTTTGAAGCAATCTTGAAATGGGCACAGGCTCATGACATGGGCGAAAATAATCGCTTAAAATGGATTGTCCAACAATTAATCGATTTTGAAACACACCATCTTTTAATTACCGGGTTAAGCGGAAGCGGAAAGTCGACCTTTGTGAATGCAATTCTGGGCGAAGAAGTACAGGATAGCCCAACATCATCTGTCATTATGTTTAAAGATTTTGAGGAATTAACTATTACTGAAATCACTGATTACGAAACTGTAACGCTCCCAGATTTTTCGCAATTTCAAGCGAGACTTGACCGACGGCGGAATGCGCTGGAATCAATATTCGAATTCAAACGGCCCAATCCATTTTTATATGAAAACAGCCTGGCCCTTATTGATACGCCCGGGTTAAAGGGCAGTCAACAGGATCGATATGAGGTGCTGCAGCATCTACATACTGCAGATACGGTATTATTTGTCCTTGATGCCAATGCTCCGTTTACTGACAAGGAACGAGCAGTTCTTTCACAAATACAAGAGCTGGCACCTGCTATTCCTGTCCATTTTCTTTTGAATAAGATGGATACCATTGTCAATGAGCAGGAAGCGATTCAAATTTTTGATGAAACGAAAGCGGTCATAAACGGATATATGCCCGATGCCAAGGTGTTTGCTTTTTCTTCTCAGTACGAAAGCAGTCAGCAGCTAAGCGATTTTAAAGCGTTTGTTCAATCAATTAAAAACACTCGTAATTTAGAGGATAAACGTTTAGCAAAGTTATTATTCTTTATCCGTACAACCATAACGAACCTTTTACAAAAAAGGATTAGTGTCGAAAATCAACTGATCGAATCAGTACGTTGGAACGAAGAGTTGGTAATGAAGCTAACCGGTGCCCTAAACCAAGTGAATGATGCAAAGTCGCAAAAAACAACTGCCATCACAAAGTCGTATCGTGCAATAAGAGAAGCGATTCAAAATGAGATTTCTGAAACTGTGCCGAAGATGTTGCAGGAGTGTTCGGAGCTTATTACCGAAGACAGCAATTTTAGTAAAATTCATATTGAATTGAATGAAGAGATGAACAGAAAAATACAAGATTACTTGGAGAATTCGGTGTTGCCGAAATACTTCACTTCACTTCAGGGGTGGATCGTGAATTCCAAAGAAGAGTTCGAACAAAGCCGGCTATTTTTGGATGAGATGGCTGAAGGCTTTAACACCTTGTACGGGGAAGAGAGAATCAAGCTTGAATGTGACTTTAAAGTGCTGGGAGACTGGCGACGTGATACCGACCGGATGACAAACGGATTCCAGCTTGAAAATGTAAATATATTGCTGCGCAATACCCCATCACAATTTTTATTAAAAAGTGCGGGAAAACTATTTGGGGCTATACAAAACAAAGCGATGCTTTTTAATAAGTACAAATCATTTGTAAAAAATGAAGATTATTCTGAAGTAACCGCACTGGTTACCGAACGTTTCTTCAGGCAATTTGAACTGTTTGAAAAATCATTGGAACGGGATATTACCTTGTTTTTTAAATTTCCATTAGCTCTATTAAATCAAACGGCTGAGGGAGCACGTTCAGAAATTCGTACGAATAAAGAAATGCTCGATAAAATGAATACCAATCCTGAAATTTTCCGTGATCCGTTGACGCTGTTTGAAGTAAGACTGCGTCAGTTTGAATGGATGACTGTAGCAGGAAAAGGGATGCAGACGATTTATTAAATACTTTAAAAGGAAGATGCTTACGCATCTTCCTTTTAAAGTATAAGAAAGAAATTTTTGACTTCGAGAATTGTCTAGCACAAGGAGCCCAGCGGCTAGTGTACTTTGCTCTTCTCCCTACGATAAGTCAACATCGAATCGACTTCAGCTCCGTGTTTCCTTTATCTCAGTCGAAGCGCTCCAGTCCTGTCGTGCGCTAAATGGGTGCTTGCGCTTTTCTTATTAATACCCCTTTGAAAAATCAACCCGATTAATTGAAGGTTTTCCACTGGAAATATAATCCTTTAAGTTAGGGATTAAGATTGTTTCAATAACTCTCTTATCATAATGTTCTGTTGAGCCTGATGTGTGTGGTGTAACGATAACATTTTCCATTTCCCATAAAGGACTTTCTTTCGTTAAAGGTTCGGTTTCAAATACGTCAAGCCCCGCACCGGCAATTGTACCCTCTTTTAAAGCATTAACGAGGTCAGCTTCAACTACAATTTCCCCACGACCTATATTAATAAAAAAGGCAGATGACTTCATGTGTTGAAATTGTTCCGCGCCAAATAAATGATAGGTCTGCTGCGTAAGGGGCAATGTTATGACGACATAATCACATCTTGGAAGAAGAACGGGTAATTGGTTAGTGGTGTACATTTCATCAACACATTCTTCCGGTTTCCCGGAATGGCGGACTCCGATTACCTTCATCCCAAATGCTTTTGCAATTTTAGCCGTTTCTTTTCCTATTGCTCCAACACCAATAATTCCAACCGTCTTTTCATGTATTTCCAATCCCATGTTGGCATGATCCCAGACCATCGATAATTGGTTTCTTACATATGTATGGATTTTTCTCGTTAATCCAAGCATTAAAGCAAAGATGGTCTCTGAGATGGGATAGGCATGAACGCCATTTGCGCTGGTCAGGGCAATGTTTCTTAAAGCCAGTTCTTTAAGTGGTAAGGAATCTACCCCTGCACTCCAGGTTTGCAGCCACTTAAGTTTTGAATGTGGTGAGAGACAATCTTTTTCTAACCCTTTTTTCCAACCGGCAATGATTTCAGCATCGCGGATATGATCTTGCCAGATAGCTTTTTCTTTTCCAACCACTAGTTCCCAATCAGGGAGGATTTCCTTTATTTGCTTGTAGTAGTGTTGTTCCAGCTTATTGGTAATAACCATTTTTCTTTTAGACATATGATCCTCCATTCCGAAAATAGTGTTACATTAATTTCGTTTACCTAAAATAATGATAACGGATTTTATTAGGAATGATAACCATTTTTTCCCCCTCAGGTAAGGTTGGATAATATTGCTGATATAAAGTTTACAAGTTATGAATGCTTACGAGGAACCAAAATAAAAAATCAGGCCTACTTTTCGATAGTAGAGCCTGATCCATTAAAATGTTAATGAAATAATAATCAAAATATTCAAAAAAATAAATATTCTTTGCTATAATAAATATATATGAAAAAGTGGAAGGGAGAATAGTGAGCAACGGGAATTTGTAGATAAATTAAAAAACGTAAATAACCCCCAAATTTGTAAATACCTCTTAAAGTGAGCGCTTAAAAATGGAAACGCCTTCACAATGTCGGAGGAGGTTATAAGATGAAACATCCTTATTTAACTGAAGACCATGAAATTTTTCGCAAGTCTTTCAGAAAGTTTTTGGAAAAAGAAGCATATCCCTTTTATGGACAGTGGGAAGAGGACAGAATGATTCCCCGCTCCCTTTGGACGAAGATGGGAGAGTGGGGCTTTCTCTGTCCTGATTTAGAGGAGAAATATGGCGGCAGTGAAGTCGATTGGGGTTTTTCTGTGGTTATTAATGAAGAACTGGAACGAGTAGGTTCAGGTCTAGTTGGAATTGGGCTGCACAATGATATTGTCGTTCCCTACATCACATCATTCGGTTCCGATGAACAAAAACAGCGCTGGCTCCCGCGATGTGTAACAGGAGAGCTGATAACATCCATTGCCATGACAGAACCGGGTGCAGGTTCTGATCTAGCCAATATCAAAACAACTGCCAGGCTTGACGGTGACCATTATATTGTTAATGGACAAAAGACATTTATCACAAATGGAATTCAATCCGACCTCATTGTTGTTGCCGTTAAAACGGACCTTCATGCATTACCGAAGCATAAAGGAGTCAGCCTGCTGGTAGTAGAAAGAGGTACTCCGGGCTTTTCCAGGGGTAGAAAGTTAAACAAAGTTGGCCTGCATTGTCAGGATACAGCTGAATTGATATTTGAAGACTGTCGCGTCCCGAAGGAAAACTTACTCGGGGAGGAAGGCAAAGGATTTCTTTATTTAATGGAGAAACTCCAACAGGAACGCCTTGTTGTCGCGATAGCGGCGCAAACGGCTGCGGAAGTGATGCTCAAGATGACGATTGATTATGTAAAGAGCCGCGAAGTGTTTGGAAAACCCATCAGCGAGTTTCAAAATACCCAATTCAAAATTGCCGAGATGGCTTCAGACATAGAAATGGGAAGAGCCTTTTTAGACTGCTTGATCGCCGAACATATCGATGGCCGAAATGTCGTCACTAAAGTGTCGATGGCCAAATGGAAGCTGACGGAAAATGCCAAAAAGATTGCCGCTGAATGCATGCAGCTCCATGGAGGATATGGCTACATGGAAGAATACGAGATATCAAGAAGATATCGGGATATTCCGGTGGCAAGCATTTATGCAGGCACGAATGAAATCATGAAAACGATTATTGCGAAAAACCTAGGATTATAGAATTCCTGAGAGGAAGATGAAGATGCGTGAAGTGGTAATTGTAGAGGGTGTTCGTACACCTGTAGGAAAAAGAAACGGCGTTTTAAAGGATATCCGGCCGGATGATTTGGCTGCTTTATTATTGAAGGAACTCGTCATTCGAGCCGGTATTGACCCTGCCATCGTGGAAGATGTCATATTGGGGTGTGTTACCCAGGCCGGTGAACAAGCAGGGGATATCGCTAGGGTTGCCGCTTTAATTGCCGGATTCCCAATTGAAGTTCCGGGAACTACGATTGATCGCCAATGCGGTTCAAGTCAGCAGGCAGTACACTTTGCCGCCCAAGCGATTTTAGCAGGTGATATGGATGTAGTGATTGCCGGCGGGGTCGAGAGCATGTCCCGTGTGCCAATGGGATTAAACTATGGGACTGCAGAACCGTTTAGCCCTAAGCTAAAAGAGAAATATGAAATGATCCATCAAGGCTTGTCTGCCGAACGAATTGCTGCAAAATATGGTTTTACCCGCAAGGAGCTTGATCAATTTTCACTTGAAAGCCATCAAAAGGCCTTAAAGGCACAGGCAGAAGGCTATTTTTCAAGAGAAATTTTCCCGCTTGAAGTAACGCTCCCGGATGGGACAACAGCTGTAATCAAGGATGATTCCGGTCCGAGACAGGGTACATCACAGGAGGCTTTGGCAGGGCTCCGCACTTCATTCGCAGAAGATGGGGTGATTCATGCAGGGAATTCCAGTCAGATCAGCGATGGCGCTGCAGCGGTATTGCTGATGTCCCGCGAGAAGGCAGAGGAGCTCGGGCTTAAGCCTCGTTTCCGTGTCCATACCCGTGCGGTGGTCGGTTCTGATCCAACCTTAATGCTAACAGGGCCGATCCCTGCGACACAAAAAGCCTTAGAAAAAGCGGGCCTTGCCATTGACGACATCGATGTATTTGAGGTCAATGAAGCCTTTGCTCCTGTCCCGCTAGCATGGCTGAAAGAAACAGGTGCTGATCCGGCAAAACTTAACCCGAATGGCGGAGCTATAGCCCTAGGCCATCCATTAGGCGGAAGCGGTGCCCGTTTAATGGTAACTATGATGCACGAACTCGAGCGTACGGGCGGCCGTTTCGGATTGCAGACAATGTGTGAAGGTCACGGCATGGCCAATGCTACGATTATCGAGCGGTTGAATTAAATAAAGGGGCAACCGGTTAAATAACCGATTGCCTGCATACACACTTAAGGGGGAAATTGGATGGGTATGACGATTGGGAAAATTTTTGATTTAACGGTGAAAAGATTTCCGAACAAGGAAGCCATTTATGATATGAGAAAAAATATCCGCCTAACTTATAAGGAATGGAGTGAACAGGTTAATCAACTTGCCCATGTACTCTTAAAAGAAGGAGTAAAAAAGGGCGACCGTGTTTCAACGTTTCTTTTCAATACCGAGGAATTAGCAACTGCTTTTTTTGCCTGTGCTAAAATTGGTGCTGTTTTTAATCCGATTAATTTCCGCTTAACCGCTGAAGAGGTTGCCTATATCTTATCTGATGCATCTCCCAAGATTGTTCTTTTTGAAAAAGTATTAGAACCTGTTATTTCCGCAATTGAAAATCGCTTCGAGAAAATCTCCTTCTGGTATATAGATGAAAAAACCCCTGATTATGCTGTCAGCTACAACGAGAGACTTGTTTCCGGAACTAAAGAGAATATTCAGGTAGAGGTCGATGAAAATGATTTGTATGCGATTATGTATACGAGTGGGACAACCGGGAGGCCAAAAGGAGTTCTCCACAAACATCGAAATATTGTCGAGCAAAGCTTAATTGTCATCGGTGCGACAAAGCTGGAGGATACTGACGTTGGCCTAGTAACCGCTCCAATGTTTCATTGTGCGGAGCTCCATTGTAATATCCTTCCGCGAGTGCATGCCGGCTGTAAAAATGTCATCCTCCACCAATTTAATCCTAAGAATGTCCTGCAATTGATTGAACAAGAAAAGATTACGAAATTTTTCGCGGCACCAACCATGTGGAATATGCTCCTGCAAGAGGATTTGAGCCTTTATAACCTTTCAAGTTTGAAGCTTGGTTTGTATGGCGCTGCTCCGATGGCCCCATCGCTTGTTCATGCATGCCATGATCGCCTTGGTATTTCTTTAGTGCAAGCGTACGGAATGACCGAAATGGGACCGGCAATTACCTTCTTGTCAGAGGCTGATCAGCTTACAAAAGCGGGTTCTGCAGGCCGGGCCTGTTTAAATCATGATATCCGGATTGTCCGCACAAGGGAGGATGGTCCATCTGATCCGGATGATGTTGTACCTAAGGGAGAAACAGGTGAAATCATTGTTCAGGGACCGTGTATGATGACCGGCTATTTTGGTCTTGATGAAGCAACTGAAAAAGCGATGTATAAAGGTTGGTATCACACCGGTGACATTGGTTATTTGGATGAAGATGGCTATCTTTGGGTGAATGACCGTGTCGATGACATGATTATCAGCGGCGGAGAAAATATTTACCCAAGGGAAGTGGAGGATGTCCTGCACGCCCATAAGGGAGTCCTGGATGTGGCCATTGTTGGGCAGCCAGATGATCGCTGGGGAGAAACCGTTACGGCCTTTGTAGTAAAAAAAGATCCGAGTGTGACCGAACAAGAACTTGATGAGTTTTGTAAAAATAGTGATAATCTTGCTAATTATAAACGGCCGCGAAAGTATGTTTTTTGTGATGCCCTTCCTCGGAATGCCAGCGGGAAAATCCAAAAATTTATTCTTAGAAAACAGCTGGAAGAGATTTTTACTAAAAGGTCAACCAATTCATAGGAAAGGATTTAACATATGCTAAAAGGAATTAAAGTCATCGATTTTACCAACTATCTACCAGGTCCCTTCGCTACGTTACGCTTAGCAGAATTAGGCGCTGAAATTATCAAAATTGAGCCGCCGGAAGGCGACCCTGCCCGTAGTACAGGAATTAAAAAGGAAGGAACAGGCCTCGTTTTTCTGGCGAACAATCGTCTGAAGAAAAGTCTCACGCTCAATTTGAAGGAAGAAGAAGGTCGTCAAATTGCTTTGAAATTAATTTCTAACGCTGATGTCATTTTAGAAAGCTTTCGCCCAGGTGTTATGGGAAAATTAGGTCTCGGCTATAATGATGTAAAAAAAATAAAGCCTGATATCGTTTATTGCTCGATTTCAGGATATGGACAACAAGGGCTGCTAAGTGTACTTGGCAGCCATGATATCAATTACATGGCATTAAGCGGAGTGCTGTCTCAGCTAAAGGATAAACATGGAAAACCGGTACATCCAAGCATAACCTTTGCAGATTTTATCGGAGGAATGGCGGCGAATGAACGGATTTTGGCGGGGGTAGTGTCGAGATTTTTAACCGGTCAAGGAAGTTATCATTCTATTTCGATCACGGACCAAATGGTGTCATTAATGGGGAACCATGTCATGGTTGAAAAGGAAACGGGTGAAGCTCAAGGTGTCTCTGTTTTAACCGGGAGTATTATTTCATATGGGTTATATGAAACAAAAGATGGGAGATATATGAGCCTGGGGGCACTGGAGCCGAAATTTTGGCAAAATTTTTGTACGGCGCACGGGCGTGAAGATTGGATCGAGGCTCATTTTTCAAAATCGGCTGATTCAAATCCCGTATTTCGGGAACTAACAGCTCTTTTTAAAAGAAAAACCTTTTACGAGTGGATTGAATTTGCGCAAATGGTAGATTGCTGTTTGGCTCCGATGCTCGAAGCAGGGGAACTGATTGATAACCCTTATTTTAAAGAGAAGGAGCTGGTGTTTGTTTCTTCATGGGGAGACTATCAAGTTAAAATGCACAGTGATATCAAGGATTTATATTTTACTCCTCCACCCAAAAAAGGCGAGCATAATGACGAAATTTTGAATGAGATTTACAGATAATATTGAATTAAGGCTGTCGAAAATACCACGACTGCCTTTTTTATCCAAAAATTTTTCAATAGCTAACTGAGAGAGTAAACAATGTGATGAATCAAAAGGATAGAGAAATTGGGAAAAGTTTCCTCTGTCCTTTGATTAGTTGAAAAAAACAAATCTGTATATTACTGAAGTGGGTAGTCCGATAATTTTACAAACCTGAAACCCTGTTTTTTTAGTTCAGGTATGGCTAATTTTATTCCTTCAGCAGTTTCTCCTTCAGGATGGTTCATATGGAAAATAGCTATTGAACCAGGTTTGGCAGCTAAAAGAGCATCTCTAACTTGATTGCGATTGTATGTTGCACCGGCGTCACCAAGAATGTTGTAATTCACGGGTTGCTCGCCAATTTCATGGACAATTTTTGCACCAACTTCATCATAATAAGCAGTCCCGGACCGGAAGAAACGAGGAGGAGCACCAAGTAGCTTCTCCATTTTTCGGTGATTGCCTAGTACTTCATCAACGATTTGTCCAACATTCTCTGTCCCTTTGATTCCCCAAGCCGATTTTCCGTTTATCGAAAGGGGTTTATGAAGGGTTCCGTGATTTTCTAATTCAAAAAGTTGTATCTTAGATAAAGCCATAAAGGTCCAATAATTGGCATCAATCCACCTGCTATTAATAAAAAGTGTAGCGGGAATTTGCTGCTGCCGCAAATAATAAATTAATTCAGAATCATAGCGGCTGCCGTTTGTTCCCCCACAAGCATCGAAAGTAAGGGCAATGACTTTATCAGACGTATTTAATCTCGTCCTTACCCCTGTAACATTTTCTCCCCACTCTTTAGGGACTTGGTATTTTTGTATTAAATATTGTTTTAGTTGTTCATCTGTTGTTGCAGGAGTATCGGGGTTGCTGGTTAATAACAGTTTATAGTTATTGGGCTGAGGTGAAGAAGTTTGCGCAAGTCCTTTCTGATTCTCAGTTATATGGTGATTACAACTAGTTAAAAGAGAAACACAACATATAAAGCTGCAGAATTTGAGCCCTTTCATGTTGACCCCGCCTTTTTCTCTTTAGTATGAGGTTGGTTACCTTCTTTATAACTGGTAGAATCGGGCAATTTTTGCTGTAACAATGAGATAAAAATATAAAGCACCTTCAACTACCAATTTGGACAGTCAACAACAAAGAATCTTAAGGAAAACATTTCACCGGGCACCACATCCCATAACCCTTGTTCGCCTTAATAATTCGCTATTCACCAAATTCACCCATCCATTTAACTTTCCATTCAGTTATAATAATAGAATATCTGCTATTTATTTTTAAACTTAAAACATAACCAATTCAAAGTGAAAGGAGAGACAAGCTTGTTTGAAAAAGCACTGCCATTATTAGAATCCTATTTCGGGTACAGGTCCTTCCGCACCGGTCAAGAGCATGCAATCCGTGCTGTTTTAGACGGAGAAAATACCATTTGCGTCATGCCAACAGGCGGAGGTAAATCGATCTGCTATCAAATCCCCGCTTTGGTCCTGCCAGGTACAACGATCGTCATTTCTCCACTTATATCCTTGATGAAGGATCAGGTTGATACACTTCTTCAGGTGGGAATTCCAGCAACATTTATTAATAGCTCGTTAAGTTTTAGAGAAGCGAATCAGCGAATGCAAGATGCATTACAAGGAAAGTACAAGCTGTTATACATTGCGCCCGAAAGATTAGAATCAAGTGATTTCATTGAAGATTTAAAAAACATGGAAATCCCATTAGTTGCAGTAGATGAAGCCCATTGTATTTCACAGTGGGGCCATGACTTCCGCCCAAGCTACCGCCATATTCAGCAAATGGTTCACAGCCTTCCGCAAAAGCCTATTGTATTGGCACTTACTGCAACAGCAACACCCAGGGTCCGGGAAGATATCTGTAGCCTGCTAAAAATTGATGAAGAAAATACGATTATTACAGGATTCGAAAGGGTAAATTTATCATTTTCCGTGATTAAAGGACAGGACAGAATTAAGTATTTAGTAGACTATATTAAAAAGAATGAAAAAGAAGCAGGTATTATTTATGCGGCAACAAGGAAGAACGTGGATCAGCTCTTTGAAAGGCTACGGAAAGAAAACGTCAATGTTGCCCGCTACCATGCAGGGATGGGAGACGATGAGCGAGCCGGGGAGCAGGAGCGATTTTTACAGGATAAAGCATCGGTAATGGTCGCCACTTCCGCCTTTGGAATGGGAATTGATAAGTCCAATATCCGCTATGTACTTCACTTTCAGCTTCCAAAAAACATGGAGAGTTATTATCAAGAGGCGGGACGTGCGGGACGGGACGGCCTTGAGAGTGAATGTGTGCTTCTTCATTCCTCACAGGATGTGCAAATTCAACGCTTTTTAATCGACCAATCAAGTGAAAGAAACCGGATTCATGCTGAGTTAGAAAAATTGCAGCAAATGGTAGATTATTGTCATACGGAAAACTGCCTGCAGGAATTTATTTTAAACTACTTTGGGGAAACGGAAACGGAGCCATGTGGAAGATGCTCAAATTGCACAGACGACCGGACAAGCATTGATGTCACAAAAGAAGCCCAAATGGTGATGTCCTGTGTGATTCGGATGGGGCAGAGATTTGGAAAGACACTCACGGCCCAGGTGTTAACCGGTTCGAAAAATAAAAAAGTAACCGAGTTGGGTTTTGATAAACTCACCACATATGGAATTATGAAGGACCAAGGGGCAAAAGAAGTTAGTGATTTTATTGAATTCTTAATATCCCAGGAGCTAATTGCAATTGAGCAAGGAACGTATCCTACACTCTATGTTTCTCCAAAAGGAAAAGACATCCTTCTTGGAAAACATCAGGTCCGCAGGAGAGAATCAGCTAAGGTTAAGCAAGTCTCGAATGCTGACCCATTGTTTGAAGAACTTAGAGAGGTAAGAAAAAAGATTGCCGAAACGGAAAAAGTGCCGCCGTTTATGATTTTTTCCGATGCCAGCTTAAAGGATATGTGTGTCAAGGCACCGCAAACGAGCGAACAGTTATTACAGGTTAGTGGTGTCGGTGAGCACAAGCTTCAAAAATACGGGCTGGAATTTATTCAGGCCATCCGTGCATATTGCGAAGCCAACACAGACTATAAGAGCGAGATAGCAGCAGAAGAAAAAGCGCCAAAAAAACCGGCAAAAAAAGCAGCGGGGGATTCCCATATAGAGACACTTAACTTGCATAAAAATAATTACTCCATAAAAGAAATTGCCGAAAAAAGGGATCTGGCCATTAGCACCGTTGAAAACCACTTAATTCAATGTGCACAGCATGGGCTGGACGTTGATTTTTTAACGCTTATTCCGGCTGAATATCTTCTACTAATCAGGAAAGCGGTCGAAGAAGCAGGCCGAGATCGCTTAAAACCAATTAAAGAACTGCTTCCTGAGGAAGTTAGCTATTTTATGATTAAAGCATATCTATATTTTATAAGTAAGAAAAAATAGAATTGTCGATATCATATCAGATTATGTTGATATTTCCCGGGAATTTGTCGATATCTGTTAAATAGAAAACAAGGCTTAAAGTCCGGCCTTGTTTTTCATATTAATTTGAAAACTACACCTTCCTTAACGCTAATTTTTCCAATTTTCTTAAAGGCTGCATTTCCATATTGTTTTAACCACCATTCGAAGTTACGTTTAATGTTTTCTTATTTTATACAAAAAGTGTTAAATATGTATTGCTAGGGAAAACTCGCCATTTTGCAAAAGAATTTTGCTTGTTACGTTACAAAAAAACCGAATCATATTAGCATTTTAATGGACATAAGCTTTTGTAAACAATAGTGAGTAAAATTAGCTAAAATATCCATAAATCAGCTATAATAAAAAGGTTTTTTAAAACTGATTTTAAGGAGTTCAACATGTCAACATTGAGAAAAATTACCCCAATGCATGATCCTTGGGAAGCCTATTTAGATATCGAACAATATGGGAAGCAGCAGCTCACCAATATTGAATTCACCACGACTACCCTATGTAATATGCGGTGCGAGCATTGTGCAGTAGGATATACGCTCCAAACAAAGGATCCCGAGCCACTGCCGCTTAATCTATTGTTAAATAGGTTAGAGGAGATATCGATGTTACGATCTCTTAGTATTACAGGGGGAGAACCGATGCTATCACTGTCCTCTGTAAAAAACTATGTGCTGCCAATCTTAAAATATGCACATGAACGAGGAGTCCGAACTCAGATTAACTCCAATTTGACGCTTGATTTAGCACGTTATGAATTAATCATCCCTTATTTAGATGTCCTACATATCTCTCATAATTGGGGAACCGTCGATGATTTCGTCGAGGGTGGGTTTGCAAGGATGGAAAAAATGCCGGAATACAGTCAGCGGGAAAAATATTTTACGAGAATAATAGAAAACAGCCGTGAACTTGTTAAATCCGGTGTGATGGTATCAGCTGAAACAATGTTAAACAAGCGTACATTACCGCATTTGGAAAAAATCCATCGCCAAATCGTTGATGAAATGCTTTGCCAAAGGCATGAAGTCCACCCTATGTACCCCAGTGATTTTGCTAGCAATCTTGAAACATTGTCTCTTAATGAAATAAGAGAATCCATTCATCATTTGCTTGATATTCGGGATGAAAATGTTTGGATGCTCTTCGGTACGCTGCCTTTCTATGCCTGCAGCGGTATGCAGGAAGATTTAGATCTTTTGAAACGCCTGTATGGTAGTAAAAATGTTACGGTCCGCAATGACCCTGATGGCCGTTCCCGTTTGAACGTAAACATTTTTTCAGGTGAGATTATTGTCACGGATTTTGGCGATACCCCGCCGCTTGGAAATATCCAAACGACGAATTTGCAAGATGCCTATCAAACATGGCAATCTTCAGCTATTGCCGGAGAGTTAAATTGTCATTGCCCTGCAGTATCTTGTCTGGGGCCAAACATCTTAGTTAAGAATAGCTATTACAAAGATTATGACTTTACAAAACTCTCTTCCAATATTAAAAAATAGCAAAAAGACTCAATTAATTTTGGGTCTTTTTTTATATCGTATGCTTTGCAGACTCTTGGATTTTATCCTAATTAATTGTAAAAGATATGAAAAAGGGAAAATTAAGATAAAAAAAATAACCCCCCATGCTTTTAGCGCATTAGTGGATATAAAAAACATCTTTAAGAAGTTATCAATCAGAAAAATAATTGTAAGCAGCTAATGGAATAATATAGAAGGAATTAAAAAATGGAGGGAAATAATGGAACACTATGAAGCCTTTTTGAAAAGCAAGAACTGGAGCGATAATGATCTGGATGCCAGATTCATAAATGTAAACCATCCTTATTCGATCTTGATTTCCGGAGATGAAGGGGAAATTACCCTAAGGGGTAATACAGGCTTTGATAACGGCCAAAATGGGGAAGAAATTTTTAGCTTTACCTCGTTGAAAGAACTCCAAGAGTGGTTTGAAAATAATATTGGCGAGTAATTAAATTGAAGCGTGAAAGATGTCTTTCATGCTTTTTATCTGGGTAAAAAATAATTTGTAAATTTATCCAATATTAAAATTAAATGAACAAAAAGGAGAATGAATCTCTGTTTAACAGGTATCATCTTTTTGGAAAGAAGAAAGAAAACGGCTGTTAAATTAGTGAAAACTACTGCTGCAGAGTAAATTAATATTAATATGCCTTAGTTGGGCCATCCTTAATGGTTTATATTAGCAGAAAATAAGCCCGAACTTAAGGTGCGGTCATTTCCTGTTTTTATTATTGACGATTGATTCATTCCTTTGTTTTGATTTAAACTAAGAGACAACATAGATAAACGTGGAGAGATATAGATGAAAAATCAAGCATCACAAACGTACGAAATAATGGAAGTGTGTTTACTCGCGGGGAAAATCATGCTGCAAAGCGGAGGCGAGACGTATCGGGTCGAAGATACAATGATGCGGATTGCGGCTTCTTTTGGCATTGAAAACACCCATAGCTATGTTACACCGACTGGTATCATCTTTTCCGCAGAGGGGTCAGAGGAAACCAAAACCAAGCTTATTCGAATTTCCGAACGATCGACAGATTTGAAAAAAGTAGCAATGGTCAATAGTATTTCGAGGAGAATCAGCAGCGGTGAAGTCACCCTTTTGGAAGCGCTGGGTCTTTTAAATGAAATCGATTCCTTAGATATGACATTTCCCTTCATGGTTCAGGTTGCTGCCGCTTCAAGTGCCAGCGGTTGTTTCATGATTATGTTAAATGGCGGATGGAATGATTTCATTCCGGCGATGATTTCCGGTGGATTAGGCTACCTAAGCTTTGTATACGTTCATCGCTTTGTGCCAATAAAATTCTTTTCTGAGTTCTTGGCCTCATTCTTAATCGGTTTGTTATCTTTATTATTAGTAAAAATAGGAATAGGTCATCAGTTAGATAAAATTATTATTGGCTCAGTAATGACTTTGGTTCCGGGACTGCTGATTACGAATGCGGTAAGGGATTTGATGGCCGGGCATTTGGTGTCAGGATTATCAAAGGGCGCCGAAGCGTTCCTGACAGCCTTCGCCATCGGCTCGGGTATTGCCATCGTATTAGCGTTTTTGAAAGTATAAGGGGGCAGCAGTTTGACCATTTTAGGACAATTAATAACCGGCTTTATTGCGACAGGTGCCTTTGGGATTATTTTTAATGCACCGAAAGAAACGTTAGTGAAGTGTGGCCTCATTGGGATGGGAGGCTGGTTGATCTATTATGTAACAGAAGATTATTCCGGTGATTCTGTTATCGCAACACTGGGTGCCAGTCTGTTTGTGGCAATTATTAGCCAATTATTAGCGAAATTTTATAAAACACCTGTGATTATATTTAGCGTCGCTGGGGTTATTCCATTAGTACCCGGAGGATTAGCTTTTGATGCGATGAAGAACTTTGTCGAGAATGATTACAATTCAGCATTAGGCTCAGCAGCTAAAGTATTGATGATTTCCGGGTCGATTGCCTTTGGCCTTGTCTTTTCTGAAGTAATCAACCAGGTAATTCGAAAAATTAATTCCGAAAAAGTAAGAAATTGAACCTTTTAGTGAGCAATCACCGGAAGGTTTTTTTCTTAAGAAAAAGTTAAGGAACCTAATTTACAATAGGATTGGAATTTAATAGGGTTTATGGTTATTATTGTTTTTGATATAGTAATAGAGTAATACTATTGGTAAATTCATAAAAGAAATGAGTCTAATAGCTTATGAGAAAAATTATTTTTATAGTGTTTATAATATTGATATCATTTTTTAGTGCCCAAAGTGTGAACGTAAATGATATTTTTGCGGCCGTTACTAAACAGTTACAGCCTGATAAAACATCGGAAGTAGCTGGAGCTTTAAAAAGGAATGAATTTTCACCGACTGCAAAGGAAGCGTCTAAGGACCTACCAACGACAAAAGAAGTGAATCAGCAAGGAGCAGTGCCAAAGGAAATTCCGAAAAAAGTTACCGTGGCACCTGCAGAACCCGTGCTGCCGAATAGTATCATCCTGGATGTTCCACTCCTTTTGCAGTTAGATAAACCCCAATTATATAATGGGTGTGAGGTAACCAGCTTAGCGATGATTTTGAATTACCATGGTGTAAACGTGACGAAAAATACATTAGCTCAAAAAATAAATAGAGTTCCATTAACCTATAGCAACGGACAGAAGGGAAATCCCAATATCGGGTTCGTTGGAGATATGGAGGACGGACCGGGCTTAGGCGTTTATAATGGCCCGATTTTTAACCTTGCCCAATCCTATGTTGGGGATAAAGCTGTTAATTTAACGAACAGACAGTTTGACGAAGTATTAAAAATGGTAGGTCAGGGGCTTCCGGTTTGGGTAATCACAACAACCCAGTTTGCGCCGGTTTCTGTTTTTCAAAAGTGGAACACTCCTCAAGGGATGATGGAGATTACGTTTAGTGAACATAGTGTCGTTATAACAGGATACGATCAAAATTATATTTATATTAACGATCCATATGGCTTTAAAAACGAGAAAGTAAATCGAATTAATTTTATTAAAGCCTGGGAACAAATGGGCAAACAAGCGATTGTGATCGAAAAATAAAGAATGAGGCTGACTAGTTGAACAGGGGTCAGCTTTATTTTTTATTAGTAGAATGGGCAAAGGCAGAGGACCGTCGGCCCTCTGCCTTTTTTGCTTTTGATCCCTTTTGGATCTATATCGTAACTTGTGAATGGTTGTTTTATATCAGCCATTGCAAAGTAAAAATTAATTTATTGTAATTGTTTTAGAAAACAAATATGCCGCGGTTATTTTTCCACCTGATGGTTTTATACCTAAACGATGTAAGCCCTACCTCTCTTACATCCTTACGACTCCGAAGCCGATCCAGTGTGAATAAGTTTTTTCTTTTAAACATAAGCGAAAATGCCAGAAAAATTCTTACATTGCGTTATTTATCTATTACAAGTTACTGAAATCTAAAGCACAATAACTAATAGTACACCTATTGTATAGAAATGTCAAATTGCTATCCTTTCCGAGCGGAAAATTGCCGTTTTTTCGCTATCGCAAAGTAGCAGATGAAAATTACTCCAATCAACCCAAGGCTAATGAACACGCCCATTCTTTGGGTAGCTTGAAACAATCCGCCGGAGACACCCAATAGAATGAAGGCAATTCCTAAAAAGGAGGTGAAAGGAGCACCAGGCATTTTAAAATGTTCATTATTTTGGGTTCCTTTTCGCAATTTAATTTGTGATGAAAGAATCGTGGTCCAATTTAAAATCATCATTACACCGGCAGCGGTCGTTATATATTCATATATTTTACCTGGCAGAATAAACGATAAGGTAAGGGAAGCAGCTAGAGCGAGACCTGTTAAAAATAAAGACTTAAAAGCGGTTCCCCGCATGCTCTTCTTTGCAATCGTTTTAGGGGCATCCCCGTCCTCAGCCAATGATACCATGATGTTGGTGACAGAAAATAAAGCCCCGACCATTGTAGAAAAGGCTGCGCTAATAACAATCATGTTGAAAATAGTTCCGATAAAGGGAATATGAAAAATGGTTAACGCCGTAACAAATGGACTTTCTGATTCGTTAATAGTCGACCATGACACCATATACAGAACAAAGAAAATAGACAGAATGTACAAGGAAACAAGAGCAATCAACATGCCGATTCCTGCCTTCGGAACTTCGTTTCTATTTTTTAATTCAGAGGAGGCAATGCCAATAATCTCAATCCCTCCAAAGGAAAAAAATACAAAGATTAAAGCGGACCACATTCCTTTTATACCAGTTGGCATAAAGTGTTGAAAATCGCCAAAGCCTCTTAATGAAACCGCTTGGGGAGAAATAAAATGAACTAATAATAACAGGCCGAAAAATATAAAAATAACAAGTGTCGCTAATTTGATCATGGCAAAGGTTGATTCAATCTTGCCGAAATTTTTCACACCGAGAAGATTGATACCAAATGCAAGAACAGCGTAGGCAACGGTGAAAATCCACAGCGGGATATGGGGAAACCAGTAACGGGTAAAGGTTCCAAGGGCTACTGCCTCACTAGACATAATAAAAACGCCTGATAACCAATACATCCATCCCGATACAAAGCCCATCGAATTCCCGAATGCATTTTTTGCATAAGCACGAAAGGAGCCAGGCTGAGGGTCTCTGACCGTCATTTCTGCAAGGGCACTAAAGACAAAAAAGGCTGTGAGTCCGCCAACTAAGTAATTAAGTAAAATAGCGGGGCCTGCTGTTTTGATTGATAATCCTGTCCCTAGGAAAAAGCCTGCTCCGATGATTGAACCAATTCCAATCAGTGAAAGCTGCCACCAGGCAAGCCCTGAGGTTTCCCCTTTCTCAAGATTATCAGCCTTTTTATGGAGGACAGCTTGCTCAATTGTATGGTCATTGTTCATTTCATACTCTCCTTTCAATTCTTAAAACAAATACATTTTATTTATTCCCCCATTTGTGTGTAAAAAACATAGGAAAATAGAAAAGAGGGCCTTTTAACCGGGGAGCCCTCTTAGTATTGTCAATACTATTAATAGGATTAGTTATCAAAAAATCAAGTAAAATAGACAAAAAAGGCGGATTCGCAGGATTAGGTGACAAGCCTTTATCTGTTGGATTCGTTTTTTATTTCGAATATCGAATTTATTTTATCAGAATAATGAAAAAGCATATAAATATTATCCTGAATGAGAATGTCCTTAAGTGGAAAGCTTAAGTAAATGGGATTAATTGTTTTGGGATTAATTTGAAATAATTTTATTTTTCGAAAAATATTGCTTTTTTTAAAAATAAAATATATTATACCAATATACAAATTTACGAAATATTTTTTCAGAACATTTCGACATTATACCAGGGAGGTATATACCGTGAGTTTATTTAGAAAAAAGTCCATTGCGGATCTTATAAAAGAAGTTGGACAAAAAGATGTAACTTTAAAGAAAGAATTAGGGGCGTTTGATTTATCGATGCTCGGAATAGGAGCAATTATTGGAACGGGGATTTTCGTTCTAACGGGAGTAGCGGCAGCTGAACATGCAGGACCTGCACTTATTTTATCCTTTATTTTATCCGGTTTAGCCTGTGTGTTTGCAGCCCTGTGTTACGCTGAATTTGCATCAACTGTTCCTGTATCAGGAAGTGCTTATACGTATAGCTATGCAACATTCGGAGAAATCATTGCCTGGATATTGGGCTGGGATTTAATTCTGGAATACGGGCTGGCTTCATCAGCTGTTGCCAGCGGTTGGTCAGGTTACTTCCAAGGATTACTTGCAGGCTTTGGCATTCATTTTCCCAAAGCCATAACCAGTGCTTTTGACCCTGCACATGGAACTTTTATCGATGTACCTGCAATTGCAATTGTTCTATTGATTACTTTCCTATTAACACAAGGTGTAAAAAAATCAGCTCGTTTTAATTCGATTATCGTTATTATAAAGCTTGCAGTTGTTTTATTGTTTATCGCTGTTGGGGCATGGTATGTAAAGCCTGCCAACTGGACTCCGTTTATGCCATTTGGATTCTCTGGTGTCGCAACTGGGGCCGCTACAGTTTTCTTTGCTTACATTGGTTTTGATGCAGTATCCACTGCAGCGGAAGAAGTAAAGAATCCGCAAAAGAATATGCCGATAGGGATTATTGCATCACTTCTTGTTTGCACAATCTTATATATCATTGTTTCCGGAATTTTAACAGGTATTGTTCCTTATCAACAGCTTAATGTGAAAAATCCTGTTGCATTCGCACTTAATTTTATTCATCAGGATTGGGCTGCCGGTTTCATCTCACTAGGTGCCATTGCCGGTATCACAACGGTATTACTGGTAATGATTTATGGGCAAACTCGTTTATTTTATGCGATCAGCCGTGATGGATTGTTGCCAAAGGTATTTTCAAAAGTTGATAAGAAGAAGCAAACACCGGTGTTTAATTCATGGATTACCTGTATACTTGTATCCATCTTTGCAGGATTAGTACCGTTAAACAAGCTTGCAGAACTTACAAACATTGGGACATTATTCGCCTTCATGACTGTTGCTGTTGGAATTTTGTATCTTCGTAAAAACAAGCAAGCACCAACAACCGGCTTCCGTGTACCATTTGTACCATGGATTCCAATCCTTGCATTCGTATTCTGTGGCTATTTAGTCCTTCAGTTACCATCCACAACATGGATTGCTTTCTTCGTTTGGCTTGTAATCGGATTGGTTGTTTACTTCGGGTATGGACGCAAACACTCAACCTTGAATAACCCGCCAAATCAAATGAAAAAAGTGATGTAAGTATTAACATAATATATACAAAAGGAGCTTGCTGTAGCAAGCTCCTTTTGTTTTATTGTATAATGGCGAAATATGTCGAAAAGCAGGGTTTTTTTCATAAGAGAAGCCAATTTTCTTTTAAAAGATGATAAAATGGTAGGAGGATTTATATGTACAATTTTCCTAAACAAATCTGATTGAGGGAGCAACATATATGATAGAAAGTATCAAGAATCCCAAGCTCATCTATGAAGAAAAGAAGGCGATTGTTCTTTTTTTATGGTTGTTTAATTTAATGTTTTATTCTTTTGATATTTTCTATAACTATATTAGGCCTAGACTACATCCTCAAGAAAGCAATTTCGACACTAAGGATGGTTTAGGGGTATGGTTATATGTCCTTGTTCTAGGGATGCTGCCGTTTGCTATTTATTTTATTAAAAAGGATAATCCTTACATTGTAAAGTTTATCTACATCATTGGCTACATATGTATTGATATTACTGATACTCTTATTACATATTTGGGAACAACGAAATCTTATGCTTCGGGAAATATTGTTGAGGTTTTATTTATTCTTTTTTCCCCTATGTTTGTCAATAAAAAATATTTTTGGACAGTCTCAGTAGGGATGATAGGGAAGGAATTCTTATTAGGGTTAATTTTAAAAGATTTAAACGTATTAATACCAGCAATTATCTATTTAATTTTAACTGTAATTGCCTATGTGTTATTAATACGGTTTGATTCTTATATTAATTCCTTACAAACTGTCTTCGAAGAGCTGAGAAAAAAAGAGAAGCTAGCTGTTGTTGGCCAAATGGCAGCTGCCATTGGTCATGAAATTCGTAATCCGCTTTCATCATTAAAGGGGTTCACACAGTTGCAACAGGAACGATATCCTAATACTAACGATTTCTATCCAATCATGATCCAGGAAATTGATCGAATCAATTCAATTGTGAACGATTTGATGTACCTTGGTAAACCAAAGGCAATTGAACTTGAAAAAGCAAGCATTGAAGAAATTATTGCTTATACTTTATCGATTACTCAACAACAAGCTGAAATGCTGGGGGTTACTGTTGAAACGATTATAGAAGGACCCCTATCTCAAATTGATTGTGATGACAAACAGCTAAAGCAAGTGTTTATAAACTTATTAAAAAATGCCATTGAAGCAATGCCTGAAGGCGGAAAAATAAAAATCCGTGTCAAAGTTTCAAAGGAACACAAAATGCTAATCTCTATTGAGGATGAAGGTTGCGGTATTGCAGAAGAAAATATTCTTAACATAGGGGAACCATTCTATACCACGAAAAAAGATGGAACAGGCCTCGGTTTAATGGTAACGAATCAAATTATTAAGGACCATAAAGGGAAGTTTAGTATTCAAAGCAGACTCGAGAAAGGAACTAAAGTGGAAGTAGAATTACCAATAAATCAAAAATTGTCAAAATGATAGATTCAACAAATTATATTATAATTTTCAAAAAAAACAAAAAATTATTCCTTGATACAAAAAATAGTTCTATAATTATACATAAATCAATCTAGTTTTATATTTTTCTACTAATATAAATGAATTATAATGTAGGAAAGTGTCATAAATACACTTATTGTGGTAATTATGGAAAGTAATGTCTTGTTATAACAATCAAATCGTTTTTTCGAGAACAGATAATAAATGTTTGTATTTCTATTGTGAGGTAGGCACATGAAAGAACAAGTAATAGATCCAAATGTAAGAAATGAAGAAACCAGGACGCTAAAATGGTTTTTAGTTTTATTTTATATTATATCCATTTCATTTGACATAATTTATAAATTCATCTCAAGTTATATTCCGCAACTAAATGACAATACACCGGATAAATTGATTTATTGGATATATCTATTCATGTTTGCCTTATTACCGGTGGCCCACTATTTTACTAAAAAACAAAAATCATATGTAATTAAGTATATCTATTTTATAAGTTATACCTCCTTAACATTTTTAAATGATGCAGTTACATTTATTGGAAAACCTGATTTGTATAGGGGTGGAAATGCAGTAGAAATCTTTTGGATTTTGTTGTCACCGATATTTGTTAGCAAACCTTTTGTTATCGTTGTTTCTCTTGGAATAATTTTAAAATATATTATTGTTGGACTAATCATTAAATCCCCTGTCGTTTTTTTAGGTATTGTATTGGTATCTACTTTATCAGTTTTTTCATTTATTTTGTTATCCCGATTCCAATCATATGTAAATGCAATAAAAACTTCCTATGATCAACAGCTAACAGGTATTGTAAAGGGAGTTATTGCAACTCTTGAGCTTAAGGATCCGTATACAAGAGGCCATAGCGAACGAGTTGCAAGTTATGCTCTAGAACTAGCAAAAATTAGCGGAAAGTTTACTGATGAAGAGTTGAAAGCTTTTAATTTTGCTTGTTTACTCCATGATATAGGAAAGATACATATTCCGGACCAAATTTTGATGAAGCCGTCACGTCTCACAAATGAAGAATATGAAATCATTAAGTCACACACAACAGTGGGTGCAGAGGCAGTCTCGAAAGTAGCAGGATTTAGTAATAGCATTGAGGTTATTCGATCTCACCATGAACGTTGGGATGGAAAAGGATACCCCGACCAATTGAAGGGGAAGGAAATTCCGTATCTTTCTCGGGTTGCAGCAATTGCAGATGCCTTTGATGCGATGACGTCCAATAGATCCTATAGAGCAGCTTTATCTGTTGAAGAAGCATATAAGCGGATCTTGGAGGGAAAAGGAACCCAGTTTGATCCTGAATTAGTTAGTTTATTTCAAAAGGCATATCCGCTATGGGAAAAAATCCATGATTTGTCCTTTAAAAATGATGCAAATGCAAAATTAAACATTAGTTTAGCAGTTAACTGATTTTAAGGAGGTGATAGCCTTGAAAATCCGTAAATTAAAAAAAGTTAAAGCAACTGGTCTATGCTGGGTATGTTGGTTTATGTAACAAAAAGAAGGGTGCTAGCAAATAACTTAGCATCCTTCTTTATTTATAGATTACTAGTTAGGAACGGTGTTTAAATGAAGATAACACTGAGTTCACAGCTTTTGTTGGTTCCAATCGAAATTCGAAAAGATAAACGGCATTATATCGTAGAAGATTTAACCTCAGGTGAATTTTACGAGATGCCGGAGGTTTGTATAAAAGCTATCCACTTGATTCAACATGGTGAGGTACTTGGAGAAGTTGAAAGACAGCTTAGAGAAAAATTCCCAGAGGAAGAGGTTGACCTCATTGATTTTGCGGAACAGCTTTTTGAGTTAAACCTTATAACGGAGATTGATAGTATTAAGGTGGAATTTAAGCAAAAGAAAAAAGAAAGCCTAGGCTTTTTGTGGATTTCGCCAAGGATTGGGAAATTCTTTTTTAATAAAACAGCTTTTATTGTTTATTTATTATTATTTATGATAAATGTCGGTCTCCTCATCTACCATCCGGCCTTATTTCCACACTATAAGGATTTATTTATATTTCATTTAATGGTGTTAAATATACCTTCTTGGTTGTTGTTAACGAGTGTTTTGGTGTTAATTCACGAATTGGGACATGTGCTTGCAATGAGAGCTAAACATCTCCCAACCAAATTAGAGGTTGGTCACCGTTTATTTCTTGTGGTGCTGGAAACCGATATGTCAGCTGTATGGAAACTGCCCTCAAAGGACCGGAACGTTTTATATTTAGCAGGTTTATGTTTTGATACGATGGTTCTTTTTCTGGCTTTAATCAGTCAATTAATCTTCTTCAAAGGATCGGAGATTTTCCTGAGCATTATGCATGTGGTTGTCTTGGATACGTTTATTCGCATGGTGTATCAATGCTGTGTTTATATGAAAACCGATCTATATTTTGTTTTTGAAAATGTTTCGGGCTGCTATAATTTGATGGAAAATGCAAGGCAAATAATTAGAAAATGGCTTCCGATTCAACAAACTTCTTCAAAAGGAGAGGTTATATTTGCAGGTGAAAGAAAACCGGTTTACTTTTATTCCATTTTCTATTTTGTTGGTGTAGTTTTGACGATTACGCTTTATGTGCTATTTTATATCCCTCAATTATGGTTTGCTTGGAAAAACGTTTTTCCCGGATTCGAACAAGCTCCTACATCCTTAGCTTTTTGGGATGCATCTCTTTTCTCCTTGCAACTTTTGCTTGGTTTTATGCTGCTGTTATTTTCTTGGCGGAAAAAATATCTTAAGTCTTTTCTAAATTGAGTATTGTCTAGCTCCAGCGCCTAGTGTACTTCACACTCCTCCTTACGATAAGTCAGCATCGAATCGCCAAAAACGCGATTCGTGTTTCGGGATGCTCCAGTCCTGTCGTGCGCTAAACAGGCGCTTCCGCTTTTCTAGTTTGTGACAGAACTATGTCTAAATTGCAATTTATAAGGGTTTTTTTCCCCGATGATAGGGGAGTTCCCTGATATTTATAACACTAACGATTTTCTTACAATAAAGGTAAGAAAATCGTTAGTGTTATTTTTTTGAGGAGGAGCTTGAATGGAGTCAACAATTTCAACGACTAAAAAAGAAGGACGCTCGATCAGTGATGCCTTTGCATCCCATTTTGCTAAATCAGTGTTCCTAACAATTGCCGGAATTGCCGTTTTAGTTTTTATTGGAACAAGAATGTTTACCCATATTGACTTGAATCTTTACGGATATATGGTTGGAACCATCGTGTTTATCGGAGGATTTTTCTACCGGTTTATTGCATGGGGGGAAAGGCCGCCAACCAAAATTATTATTAAAAAAGGCCTAAAGCTGCTATTTAGAAAAAGTACTGCTAAAACTGCTGTTAGCCATTTAGCGATTTACGATTTCATTCGGAATCGGGGAGTTTATCGCTGGGTTCAGCATATCCTAATCGGCTGGGGCTGTGTTCTTGCCTGCCTAGTAACGTTTCCACTTGTATTTAGCTGGATGTATTTTACGATGGAAAACAATGGCTATTACACTATCGTGCTTTTTGGAATGAATGTGCTGAAGGTACCTGCAGAAGGAATCATTGCATTCTTCTCCTATAACGCACTAAATATTGCAGCGGTAATGGTAATTTCAGGTGTTTGTATGGCATTGTACCGCCGGTTAAGAAATATGCAAGCAAGAGCGGAACAAAAGTTTATGTATGATTTCCTTCCTCTTTACTTATTGTTATTTATTTCGATTACCGGACTTTTATTAACGTTCCAAAACATTGTACTGCACGGCTGGATGCAGCCGCAAATGTCGCTGATCCACCAATTTTCCGTAATTGTTACTTTAATCTATTTACCATTTGGCAAGCTTGCCCATATCCCATTCCGTCCTATGAGTGTCTTTGCAAGAAACTACCGTGAACATTATGGAGAACAACATATGAAAGAATGTAAAGTGTGCGGAGATAAATTTGTTTCAGTTGAACAATCAAACGATGTTATTCAAGTATTGGGAGTCAATGATATCGAATTTAATATGCAAGATGGTTTTAATCTCGCTGAATTGTGCCTGCCATGCCGCAGAAAATACCGAATTTCAAGATTTTCAGGATTCGCAACCCACCAAGTAAAGGTCAAGGAGGCAAACCAGAATGCAAAGGGATAAGTTTTTTAAAGAAATAGAAAATGTACGCCACCCAAATGAAACGCTCGTTAAAACTCACTGTGCTTACTGCGGCATGCAATGTGGGATGAATTTACGAGTAAATACAAAAACAAATAAAATTATCGGGGTCGAACCTCGTTATGACTGGCCCGTAAACGTCGGCAAAATGTGTCCTAAAGGGGTTACCGCCTATCAACAAACCAACCATGACGATCGTATTTTAAAACCGTTGATCCGTGATGATGCTTCTTTAAAAGGAACAAAAGAAGGCTTCCGTGAAGCAAAATGGGATGAAGCATACAGACTAATCGCATCGAAATTTGCAGAGCTACAAACTAAATACGGAAAAGATACATTATCTGTTTTCAGTGGTGTATCAATGACAAATGAAAAATGTTATTTAACTGGAAAGTTTGCTAGGGTTGCTATGCAAACACGTTATATCGACTATAACGGTCGATTCTGTATGTCGAGTGCAGCGGGTGGCTTCCTTCGCTCTTTTGGTGTTGACCGTGGATCAACTCTTCCTTGGACAGATATTCATGAAACAGATTGTATGTTTATTGCAGGAAGTAACACAGCAGAATGCCATCCAACTTCGATGTTCCGCGTTTGGGCGGTACAGGAAAGAGGGGGTTACTTGATTGTAGCTGACCCTCGTGAAACGCCAATCGCAAGAAGAGCAGATGTGCACTTAGATTTAAGACCGGGTACAGATCTGGCACTAGCGAACGGAATTTTAAATCTATTAATACAAAACGGCTATGCTGATGAAGATTTCGTTAACAACCATACAAATGGATTTGAAGAAACAAAAGAATTGGTGAAAGAATTCACGCCGGAATATACAAGCCAGCTTACAGGGGTTGCTCCTGAGAAGATCATCAGAGCAGCAGAGATTTACGGAAAAGCACCGAATGCCATCGTCATGTTTGCCCGTGGTATTGAACAGCAGCATAAAGGGGTCGACAATGTTTCTGCATATACTAATATGGCTCTTGTTACCGGTAAAATCGGTCGGCCAAAAGCTGGGGTAGCAACCTTTACAGGTCAAGGAAACGGTCAAGGCGGCCGTGAGCATGGACAAAAATCTGATTTACTTCCAGGTTATCGTAAACTCACAAACCCTAAACATGTTGAGGAAGTATGTAAAGTATGGGGGATTACCCCAGAAGAAATGCCGCAGCCGGGTGTTTCTGCATACGAGATGTTCGAACTGATGGAAGAGAAAACTATTCGAGGTCTTTACTTACTATGTTCAAACCCAGCTGTTTCCGCTCCAAATCAAAACTTTGTCCGCAAAGCATTAAAAGGCCTAGACTTTATGGTTTGTTCAGACTTCTACTTGTCTGAATCAGCGGAGTTTGCCGATGTCATTCTACCATCCGTAACTTGGTCTGAAGATGAAGGAACGGTAACAAACCTAGAAGGCCGTATTATTAAAATTAATAAAGCACAGGAGCCGCTGGGTGAATCAAAACCTGACTGGCAAATTCAAGCAGAACTAGCTGAATACCTTGGAAGGGGAAAATATTTCTCTCATTTAAAAACGGCAAAAGATGTAGCGGATGAGTTCCGATTAGCTTCTAAAGGCGGTTATGCTGACTATTACGGTGCAACTTGGGATAAAATCGACAAACAAGATGGCGTCTTCTGGCCTTGTAAGGATGAAAAGGATCCTGGAACACCACATATGTTTTTAGATAAAAAGTTTTATCATCCAGATGGAAAGGCGAAAATTTGTGCACTTCCATACCGCCCGCCTGCTGAAGAGCCGAATGAAGAATATCCTTTACGCTTAACAACAGGACGCGTTGTTTTCCACTACCTATCAGGAAACCAAACGAGAAGAATACAATTCTTACGTGATATGTGTCCAGAACCATATGTAGAAGTACATCCAGAAACAGCTGCAAACTATAACATTGAGCATGAAGAGTATGTCCGCCTTTTTACTCGAAGAGGCGAAGCAGAATATAAAGTGAAGATTACTGAAGCTATCCGAAAAGATACGGTTTTTGTTCCGTACCATTTTGGACATGAAAAATCTATTAATCTCTTAACGATTCCTGCGCTTGATCCAATATCACGGATGCCGGAATTCAAAGCATGTGCAGCACAGATTGAAAAACTAAAAAAAGGGGCGGTGCAGTAAATGAAAAAAAGACTATATTTAGAACTTGAAAACTGTATTGGGTGCCGCTCTTGCTTGGCAGCCTGTACGCAATGCGGCGGACATGATCAGCGGAACCGGAACTATGTTTACGATGTCAACCCGCTTGTTAACCGTCAAACGATGCCGCTTATGTGTCTTCATTGTGTAAATCCGGCATGTGCAAGAAGCTGTCCGGCTCAGGCAATACAAATCCATGAGACAGGCGCGGTTCTTTCCGCCCTTGTTGAAAAATGTATTGGCTGCCAAAACTGTACGATTGCCTGCCCGTATGGTATTCCGAAATTTGATACCGAGCAAAATCTAATGTATAAATGTGATCTTTGCATTGATCGCACTAAGGACGGAATACCGCCAATGTGTGCGAGTGTATGTCCTTCCAACACACTGCAATGGTTGACTGATGAGGAAATTGAAGCAAAACAAAAGCAATTTAATCTTGATAATGGTAAATGGGTGACAAGCATGCCTTATTTAGAGGGCGAAACAAATGTAAAAGTGAATCTTCCCGGTATCTTACAGGGCGTTACGAAATTGTTTTAGGAGGGATTAACTTGACAGATAAAAATAATAAAATCCCGTTTGATGAAGATAACTATACTCATAATATTAACCGTAATAACGAAAGAAAGCTTGACCGCCGCGGTTTCATGAAAACATTGGTCGGTGCAGCAGGCGTGTTTGCGATCTCTTCGCTTCCATGGGGAGCGTTGGCGGCTAAAGAACTTGCCGGACTTGGAAATAAAGAATACCCGAAAAAGAAAATTACAGATGTTAAGTCAGTCGCAGTTGGTGATGCTGTTGATTTCGCTTTTCCGGGAGAACATGACAGTGCCATCTTGATTCGACTTTCAGAAAATAAGTATGTTGCCTATCAAAATGCTTGTACACATCTGCGTTGCCCTGTATTTTGGAAAAAAGATGAGGGTGAAATGATCTGCCCTTGCCATCACGGGAAATTTGACGTAAAAACAGGAGAGCCAATTGCCGGGCCGCCCAGACGTCCGCTTCCTGAAATTCATGTGAAAGTAGAAAACGGTGCTGTCTATGCCGTGGGGGTGAAACGTTATGAAGCGTAGTTACCTAAGTGTCGCACTCCTTCTCGTCGTATTAATGTTAAATATTATTTTTACTCAATACATGGTCCATCAATATTTTTATGAACATTATTCAACCACATTAATTGCAGCAATCATTAACGTAATTTTATTTCCTGTTGCTTTCTTCATCTATAAAAAAGGTGTGAATGTGAATGACTAGTGAGACCTATCTTGATTTTTGTTTCGTACGGCCGGAATCAGGCGGTTTTTCTACCGAAGTTGATGAGTTACTAAAAAGCACCTTTGCAAAGAAAAGGTTGAATTGGTTTCTGGAAGAAAAGTCGATGGATGGTGCTGAAATGGTAATTGCCGAGATAAAAGGAATGAGTGAATGGGCAACGGAAGAAGATGCAATTCAGTTCCTTGAGGAGCATGCAGGTGAGAAGTTTTGGGAGTATCTACAAGCATATAAGATGTTCATCTATCCTGTTCTGAGAGGATGTAATAGCTGTGGAACCCATTAAAATAGAAAACCTTATGCATTTTGTCGGTGTCCCCGTTGAAATTGCAATTCAAGATAAACAAGGCGGAGATCAAGCCCCTACTGTAAAAAAAACAGTAAAAAAGGTTCAGCATTGCCCTGATGATACACATATCCGTTTTTATTTTGATGATTTTTATTTTCTCGCCGTACCGCTGACAAGCAGAGTCCAACAATCGGAAACTGAATGGACGGCAATTGACTCTGACAGTGGACTACAATATACGATAAAAAAGGTTCAGGACTTTTAATTAAGTACCTGGCTTTTTTTAAATATCAGAAAGTAAAGATTTTTGAACGAAGGTAACTGTCTAGCTCAAGCGCCCAGCGCCTAGTGTACTTCGCTCTTCTCCCTACGATAAGTCAACACAAAAAAGCCAAAAACGCGATTCGTGTTGACTTTATCTCAGTCGAAGCGCTTCAGTCCTGTCATGCGCTAAACGGGTGCTTCCGCTTTAAAAGGAGGTGTGCAAATGGAGCTATTACCGTCAAAGGAACAAATCAGTTCCTATATTATCCATTCACAGGAAGAGGAGATAAAGCGTATTGCCATTGAACTTCATGAAGGAGTCGGACAAAACCTTTATAGTATTTTAACAGGCTTACAGTTTATTGAATCAGGCGTCAATCAGCCGAATATAGTAAATTATGTTCGTGAAATGTCACAGTTAATAGAAAAGACGATTCAAGAAATCAGGCTGCTTTCTGTCGAACTGCATCCTCCTACCTTAACAACTCTGGGTTTACTTCCCGCTATGAAAAGCTATATTAAGTTATATACTTCTACATTTGGTATTCTTGTTGATTTGGAATCCACAGGAACTGAAAAACCCTTACCTGATCGAAATAGTATCGCATTATTTCGGGTTTGTCAGGAAGCCCTTGCTAATATTGCAAAATATGCGGATACATCTCATGTGAAGATGAACTTTATGTGGAAGCCGGACGAATTAACAATAGCTATTCATGACTTTGGTAAAGGATTCCAACAGGAGAACATGGAAAAAAACCAACATTCATCAGGACTAGCGGCGATGAAGGAAAGGATGCTTCTAACTGGCGGACAATGTGTGATTTCCTCTAAAATAGGAGAGGGTACATCTATTGAAATATCTCTTCCATTAATAATGGATCAAAGGAGAGAATGTAGTGATAAAAATTCTGCTAGTTGATGATCATGCTGTGGTAAGAATGGGTCTAACCATGCTATTGAATAAAAATCCTGAAATGGAAGTAATTGGAGAAGCTTCTGAAGGGAACGAAGGAATCAAAAAAGCCTTAAAGCTGAAACCTGATGTGGTTGTGATGGATTTAAGCATGCCCCACGGAAAAGACGGATTATCTGCTACAACTGAATTAAAAAAGCACATGCCAAATGTTCACATCCTGATTCTGACGATGCACGATGATGAAGAATACCTTTTTCGAGCCATTCAGGCCGGTGCTTCAGGCTGTATTTTAAAAAGCGCCCCTCATGATGAATTAATGTCAGCAATTGAAGCCGTTTCTCTCGGTGATGCGTATCTGCATCCTTCGGCAACAAAACGATTAATGGAGGAATATCTGGGCAGCATGAAACAAGATAGCTCCAATACCTACAATCTTTTGTCCGATCGTGAAAAAGAGGTCCTAACACTTATTGCTAAAGGGTACGCAAACAAAGAAATTGCCGAGCAGCTTGTGATTAGCGTCAAAACAGTAGAAACACATAAAGGAAAACTTATGGAAAAACTGCAAATGAAAACCCGGCCGGAGCTGGTGGAATATGCCGTGAAAAAGGGGTTATTAGGTTATGGTATTTAAGGAGAATCACAAAGGATGACGGAAATAAAGGGATTGCATGCGGTAATTGAGTTGTGTAACCAATTATTGGATAATGTCGGCTGTGAATTTGTCGGGCTTGCCCTTCAAAATGAAGTGGGTCCTGATGTTCGTTGGCATTATGCTTCGGGCAATTTAAATGATAAGTATGAACGAATAACCGTTCGTTTCGGTAAAGGAATCGCCGGAAAAGTTATTTCAAGCGGCAGTGCAATGATAATTTCTGATTTTCCTAATAAAATTAACGGGAAAGTGACAGATTATCCGATCATGCTCGCTGAAAAACTTGTTTCCTCTTACGCGGTCCCTTTGTTTTTTAATTTTGTTCCCAAAGGGGTATTGCTTATTGGCAATAGAGAAAAGTATGATTTTTCAGAAGAGGAACAGGAAAGCGTAAAGGAAGCTGCCCATTCCTTAGAAGATGTATTAAAAGGACATATCACACTATAATGGAGGCCATGCGGTGGATAGGGAAATGAAAAAACCTTTGAACAAGCTCTCCAACCTTGAAAATGAATTAAATAAATCCCTTCAGGAATTGATGGATATTAAGTTTGCACTAGATGAATCATCTATTGTTGCCATCACCGATTCCCGAGGGATTATTACATATGTAAATGATCAGTTTTGTCACATATCTAAATTTTTAAAAGAAGAACTTTTGGGCCAAGACCACAGAATCGTCAATTCCGGATACCACTCAAAGGAGTTTTTTGTTGATATGTGGAGAACGATTGGCTTCGGAAAGGTTTGGAAGGGCGAAATCTGCAACAGAGCCAAAGACGGGACAGTTTATTGGGTAGACACAACCATTGTTCCTTTTTTAAATGATAAAGGTAAACCATATCAGTATATGGCAATTCGTTATGAAATTTCGGAGAGAAAGCGTGTAGAACGGGAATTGCAAAAAATGATGTCAACGATTATCGATGTCCAAGAGGATGAACGCAAGCGGCTCTCGCGAAATTTACATGATGGCATTGGCCAAAATCTCTATAGTCATTTGATTACCATTAATCGATTGATTTCAGAAATCGACCATCCGCTTCTTCAGCAAATGCAAACGGAAGCAACCGAATTAATTGAAGAAATAAGGGAAATCTCTTGGGAGCTTCGCCCATCCGTTTTGGATGATCTCGGCTTGGTACCTGCCATCCGTTCGTTTCTCAGTCGCTATTCAGATCATTACAATATCGATGTTTATTTTGAATGTATGCTGAATCAGCGGTTAAGAATCAGTATCGAACTGACGATTTATCGAATTATCCAAGAGGCGCTAACCAATATACGTAAATATGCTGAGGTATCGGAAGCGACTGTGACGCTAAGAGAAATGGATGATATCGTCAGGGTGATGATTGAAGATAAGGGGATTGGCTTTGATAAGATGAAACAATCACGTGGTGTAGGTCTTTTCAGCATGGAGGAACGGACTCGGGCTGTTGGCGGGGAGCTTTCGATATTTTCTTCACCGGGTAAGGGGACGAAAATTATTTTAGAAGTGCCTATTTCATTCTCTATAATTTAAAAAGAGGCTGACCCGATTGTGTGCGGGGGCAGCCTCTTTTTTCTATATCTTAAAGGAACTTTTTAATGAAACAATGCGGTTAAAAACAAGCTTATCTACTGTTGTATGTTTTGGATCAACGTTAAAATAGCCATGTCTAAAGAATTGGAATTTGTCTTGCGGTCTGCTTTCTTTCATGTTTGGCTCAACAAATCCTTGTAATACTTCCAGTGATTGCGGGTTTACATGGTCTAAGAAAGTTTTACCTTCGTCATTTTCCTCTCCGGTCTTATCCAAAATCAGCGGTTCATAAAGGCGGAATTCTGCCGGGACCGCATGTGCAGCTTCCACCCAGTGAATGGTTCCTTTCACTTTGCGGCCTGTAAAGCCGGTACCGCTTTTCGTTTCCGGATCATAGGTACAATGAAGCTCTACAACCTCACCCTTCGCATCCTTGATTATTTCTTCACATTTAATGAAATAAGCATGCTTTAAACGAACTTCATTGCCTGGGAACAGCCGGAAATATTTATTAGGCGGATTTTCCATAAAATCGTCCTGCTCGATATAAATCTCACGTGAAAATGGAATTTTCCGCATCCCCATGTCGGGATTTTCCGGATTGATTTCCGCATCAAGTAATTCAATTTGACCCTCCGGATAATTGGTAATAACAACTTTTAACGGTTTTATGATACCCATTGTCCTTGGCACTTTTAATTTTAAATCTTCACGGACAAAATGTTCAAGCATTTGCGAATCTACCGCACCTGAGCCTTTGGATACGCCTGTTTCACGGACGAAATCACGAATAGACTCAGGGGTAAAACCTTTTCTTCTCATACCGGAAATAGTCGGCATTCGTGGGTCATCCCAGCCATCGACAAATCCCTCATCCACTAACTGCTTCAATTTCCGTTTACTCATGACTGTATTGGTTACATTTAAACGGCCAAATTCAATTTGTTGCGGGGTGCTTTCCATTTCACATTGTTCAACGACCCAATTATATAATGGACGCTGATCCTCAAATTCGATTGTACAAATGGAATGTGTTACCCCTTCAATCGCGTCTTCAAGCGGATGAGCAAAAGCATACATCGGATAAATGCACCATTTATCGCCCGTATTATGGTGCGTTGCATGAGCGATACGATAAATGACCGGGTCACGCAAATTAATATTTGGTGATTTCATATCGATTTTCGCTCGAAGCACCTTTTGACCATTGTCGTACACACCACCACGCATTTTCTCAAACAATTCAAGATTTTCTTCAATTGAGCGGTCACGATATGGACTATCTTTCCCCGGTTCTGTTAATGTTCCACGGTATTCGCGAATTTCATCCGCGGACAGGTCATCAACGTAAGCTAGCCCTTTTTTAATTAAAAGAACGGCTCTCTTAAACATTTCTTCAAAATAATTCGAAGCAAAAAATAAGTCATCCCATTCGAAGCCAAGCCATTTTACATCTTCTTTAATCGAGTTAACGTATTCGATATCTTCCTTTAATGGATTGGTGTCATCGAAGCGTAAATGGGTCTTTCCATTAAAATCATCAGCCAAGCCAAAATTGATAATGATGGATTTTGCATGTCCAATATGTAAATATCCGTTTGGCTCTGGTGGGAAACGTGTAACGATGGTCTCATGCTTTCCAGATTCTAAGTCTTTTATCATAATATCTTTAATAAAATTAGACGTTTGATTTTCCACCCTTTTCAACCTCTTTCATTGTATCTACTACTTATTCATAACATAAATATTGATATTTTTCCATTCTTCCCAACAATTCATGAACAAAACAGGTTAATAAAGAGTTTTTTTACAATATTAGGTTAGTTACAGCAGATTTTTCGCGTATTTAAATTGGAAAGTAACCCATAAAAAGGCTACAATATTGAAAGTACAAATAGAAAGGGGAAGTTAGATGATTAAGTTTGGTACAGTTGGAACAGGATGGATTACCGAATCCTTTATTGAAGCAGCAAGACTTAGTAAACAATTACAGCTAGTGGGAGTCTATTCCCGAACTGCGGATAAAGCGAAAGAACTAGCCAATACATATAACGCTCCATATTATTTTACCGATCTTGAAGAAATGGCAAAAAGCGAAGAGATACAGGCTGTTTATATTGCTTCACCAAATTCCTTACATTTTCAACAAGCCATTACTTTTTTAAAAAATAATAAGCATGTTATCTGTGAAAAACCGATTTTTTCAAATCCGGGTGAATTAGAAGAGGCTTACCGGACTGCGGAGGAGAATGGTGTTTATTTATTCGAAGCGATCCGCAATATTCATACCCCTAATTTCCAGATATTAAAAGAAAACCTCTATAAGGCAGGGAAGCTAAGAAGCACCATTTTGCCCTATGTTCAATATTCCTCACGTTATGATTTATTCTTGCAGGGGGAAGAGCCTAATATTTTCTCAGCCGCCTACTCCGGAGGAGCTCTGGTTGACTTAGGTGTCTATCCGCTTTATTTAGCAGTAGGATTGTTCGGTGAACCGAAAAAAGTTACCTATTTTCCTGTTATATTGCGCAGCGGCGTTGATGGCGGCGGTACGCTTGTGTTAGAGTATGATGGATTTGTCAGCACGATTCTTTGTTCAAAGATTTCTCATTCTATAATTCCTTGTGAAATTCACGGGGAAAAGGGTAGCTTCGTCCTCGAAGATGCCGCACCGATTTCTGAGATTCAATTCGTTGACAGTCATACTAAAGAGAGTGAGATATTGAGTGTAGAACAGGAAGAGCAAAACATGGTCTATGAATGTATTAATATTGCCGGAATTATTGAAACGGATAATGTTAACGAATATGAAAAATTAAAAAATTGGAGTAAGATTGTCCTGAGGATTACTGAAGAAGTTAGGAAACAAAATAACATTGTATTTGCAGTAGAAAAATAAAGAAAAGCCAGGGAAACCTGGCTTTTTGCTTTATGATACCTTCTTGCTGGTATTACAATAATAAAAAATTATTTGTTAATTTTGCGTTGCTATTGTGACATCTTTATGAAAACAATCCACTAAATGATATAAATCACACACCCTAATTTACCCATTCTCTATAGTTAAAGTAACGAGAAAGGAGGGAATGTGATGAAATCAAAGAACTGGTATGTTAAACGGCTGAAGCGAAAGCCCGTTCAAATATCGAGACATGTCGTTCAGGCAGTGTTTCTCTTGTTTTTACTATATGTAGGTCTGCGTTTTTACCAATTTTATATGCATTTTGAAACCTTGGGTCACAAACCTTATGTACCTCGGCCATCTGCCGTTGAAGGTTTTTTACCGATCAGTGCCCTTGTAGCCTTGAAGGTATGGTTAACGAGTGGGGAATTTGATAAAATACATCCGGCAGGCCTGGTGCTATTCACTTTTTTTGTTGGTTCGGGGATTTTATTTCGCAAATCATTTTGCAGCTGGTTTTGTCCCGTCGGAACGGTAAGTGAATGGACAGGGCTGCTCGGGAAAAAGCTGTTTAAAAGGAATTTTGAGATTCCCCAGTGGCTTGTTTGGGTATTAACGCCGTTAAAATATTTACTGCTTTTATTCTTCTTAAAAATGATTGTTTTTGATATGCCGACCTTTGTTGCTAAAGGTTTCTTAACAGACCCTTATAATGAAATTTCCGATGTGAAAATGCTTCTCTTTTTCTTAAACATCGGTGGTTTTACCTTAAAATTTATCATTGTCATGTTCGCTCTATCCTTATTTTTCAAAAACTTTTGGTGCCGTTTCCTTTGCCCGTATGGAGCGATAATCGGGCTTGGTTCAATTTTTAGAATTACAAAGGTGTGCAGGAATGAAGATACCTGTATAAATTGTGAAATGTGTACAAAGGTTTGCCCTCAAAGAATAAAAGTACATAAGAAACAAGTCGTTGCAACGCTGGATTGTACAGCCTGCATGCAATGCGTTGAAGCATGTCGAATTAAAGATACATTGAATATGACCGTTGCCAATAAAAAGGTCAACAAATGGTTTGTTCCTATTGCTTTCCTTGTTCTGTTTATTTTAGTAGTCGGTTTTGCTAAAATTACCGGTCACTGGAACACAATTCTTTCCTATGAAGATTGGAAGCAATTAATTCCGGACACTAATAATATCGGACATTAGGCTGTTAATTTTTCCTAAAAGATAAGAAAAGCACATAATTTCTTTTGCATGGAAGCCCGTCACATAGGCACGTTAGCCGTTCTTCCCCATATAAATAGATTAAAAACTAAAATGGGGGAGTTATGATGTTTGGGAAAGAAAGAAATTGGAATTTACCATTCCTCCCATATGGTGAAGAATTGCTGTATACAGACTCCCATCCAAAAAGGCCTCATCTTCAATATGCGGATATAGATGGTGATGGTAAGCAAGAATTATTTGGGATCTACCGTTCCAACCAAGAACTGTACCTATTCACCCTAAAAGAACATTTCGGACACTTTCGATTAATCTCTGTAGTTAAAGGTACCGGTTATCAAGTCAGTTATTTGGGAACAGCTCACATCACAAGCCAAAAAAAATTTAATATTGTTGTAGGTTGGAAAATTGGAGGTATTTGGTCAAAATTGTCGATTTTTGAGTGGGCAAATTCAGGATTGAAAGAGAAACAATTAAACGGTGAGTATACGTTTAGCAAAATAGAAATAGCTGACATGCCCGGCCTTCATGGTAGAGACGGCAAAGCAGAAATTGCTTTATGGATTCATGATACAGGAGAAGCTTACAAGGTTGAAATTTACCGCTGGGAAAAAGATAAACTTGTACCAGCACATGATGTAGAGCCGTACTATTTCAAAAAAGTAGTTGAGTACTATAAACAGAAAATCAAAGAACACCCGGAATATTTATTCTATTATCCATATTTAAAGGATGCCGAAAACAAAGCCGCCCGTCTGTTTGAGGAAAGGGCTGTTTATCTATTTCCGGCATCTATTAAAGAAATTGGCGGAAACAAATGGGGATATATTGATACAAAGGGTAAATTTATTCTTCCTCTATCATACGAACATGCCGGGGATTTTCAGGATAATGGGTTAGCGATTGTCCGGCTCATGGACCGTGTTGGAATTATTGATTCAAAGGGTTATTTTATTGTGAAACCCAAATACGATACTATCAATCCGTTTTCCGAAGGCCGGGCCAGCGTTATTGATTCCCAAGGCTTTAAAGTGATTGATGAGAGCGGCAAAGAAATAACCTCGAAGGCATACTCTTATATCGGAGATTATAAAGAGGGAAGAGCCATTTTCGCAGATACAGACGCAAATGGTCAGTATTTGTATGGCTACCTAACTAGACGGGGAAAAGAAGTGCTCCCGCTTTCCTATGAATCTGCAAGTGATTTTAACGAAGGAAAAGCAATCGTAAAAATGAAAAATAACAGCTATGCCCTAATTGATCTTACCGGAAAAGTAGTGAATTCTTATTCTTACCCTACTGTCCAAAATTATGGTGAAGGACTGCTGACTTTTCAAAAGTCAAAGGATGGGAAATTTGGATATATGGATGAACAGGGTAACAGTGTCATTGAACCACAGTTTTCCGGCGCACAGCCGTTTATCGGGGGTTTGGCGATTGTGAACGTGTCGGATGATTATAAGAACCATTATGGGGTAATTGATCGGAACGGGCATTTTATTATTAAGGCTAACTATAATAGCCTTTCAAATCTTGGTGAAGGGCGGTTTGCTATCGGGAAAGCCCTTGACCCTGAAAAGCCTTATCTAGGCTCCAAATACGCTGTTACCGATTCTAAAGGCCATATTCTCACGGGATTTATTTATAATGATTTAACGCAATACAAGGATGGCCTTGCCTCAGCATATGATGACCAAAAGACTTTCTTTATTGATAAGAGCGGCAAACGCATGGAACATCTCCCTAATGTAAGCGGAAGGGGTACCCTGGGTTTTGAGCAAACGCTAATCAAAGGAGAAATTGATTTTAGGCTTCTCTATTTTGATAAAAATAGTAACCTAATTTGGAAACAAAGCACGATCATTCCGCTCAATAATCAATATTCGGTTATCGAGCACAAATACAAACCGAATAAGGATTATTTAGTCTATTATCCGCAAGTTAAAGGCATGGAACATTCAGGTACAGTTAATCAAATATTAATGAACCTATCTGCTGTCAAAGAAATTCCCGCACATACTCAACTCGAAGCGAACTATATGGGTGATTTTGACGTAACCTTTTATAAAAAAAATCTCCTCGTTATTGAAATAACCGGTTACAATTATCCATTTGGAGCAGCTCATGGAATGCCTGTTAGAAAATATGCACATATTGACCTTAAAACAGGTGCGGTGTATCAATTGAAAGATTTATTTAAACCCGGCAGCCCATATGTAAAAGTCATAAGTGAAATCATTGGTGAACAAATTAAAAGTAATGAGAAGTATTCATACGTCTTCCCGGATACGTACAAAGGAATTCAGGCAGAACAGCTATTTTTTATCAGTGACGATGCAGTAAATCTATATTTTTCGCCCTATGAAATCGCACCGTATGCTGCGGGTTTTCCGACGTTTTTTATTCCGATTGATGAACTGAAGGGAATTATTAATCAAAATAGTGATTTTTGGAAATCCTTTCATTAAACTAAGGCAGGTAATCCTGCCTTTTTAAATTCGGTTTGATTGACAACGCTTTCATGTGGAGGTATTTTTAAAATAGACTGAATATTCATTGGAAGAGGGGAAGAAATGAAAATATATGATATTTCAAGGGAGCTTCAAAATGGGATGCCGGTTTGGCCGGGGGATACTTCTTTCCAATATGAAGTCTCGTGGTCCAAAGAGGAGAGCGGGTCTGTTAATGTTGGCAGACTTGAATTGAGTACCCACACAGGAACACATGTCGATGCACCTTTTCATTTTGATGACCATGGAAAAAGAATTATTGAGCTGGATCTTAATTTATATATTGGCCCGGCACGTGTTATTGATATGACTAATAAAGAAAGCATCGGCGCTGCGGATTTAAAAGAAATTCATCTTGATGGGGTTGAAAGAGTGCTATTTCGGACTCTTGCATGGGTAAATCCATCTGAATTCCCTGAAAAAATTCCTCATCTAGAGCCCGATCTGGGGCAATATTTAGCTGAAAAAGGTATACGTCTCATTGGAGTAGATGTTCCGTCAGTGGATCCGATTGATAGCAAGGAACTAGCCGCACATCACAGCTTGAATGAAAACGGAATTCATATTTTGGAATCTGTTTTCTTAGATGAAGTTGAACCGGGTGATTATGAATTAATTGCCTTACCGCTTCCATTAGTCGCCGGTGATGGAAGTCCAGTTCGTGCAATACTGCGCTCGCTCCACCAATAACAATAGATTGCAAATTAAAAAAGCAGCATCCGCGCTGCTTTTTTTTATCAAGAGACACTAGATATGTCTCCATCGGTAAATTAACCAGTAGCATCCTAGACCGATTATCATGACAATAACAGCTCCCGGGACAACATACGCCTTTACTGAAGGCACCTCTTTAGTGCTAAGTGTTGCGGGATCCTTCGTTCCATGTTCGTTTTTCGCAGCTGCGGTTTTTTTAGCTGTTATGATAATAGGGGTAGATAATTTAGTGGTAAAAGAGAGCTTATGTTCCTTATGTGGTTGTTTTATTATTTCTCCTCTATTGGGAGTAGAAGTTCCTAAGTTAGAATAGGCAAATACGTTCGTTCCTAATAGGAAAAACAACAGCGAAGCGATAAAGGAGATTTTTTTAAACATCTTATTCAACTCCGATATATTGTTATCTTGTTGTTTAATTCTATCATCAATATTCGTCAGTTATATCGATTGGAGGGCAATGTTCACAAACCTTTCGAAAATAGAATTGTTTACTTGATATAAATCAATTTAATATGAATTAAATCATGTTAATCTTAGTCATAATCCAATTACAAGAGGAGTGCGAATAAGATGAACAGCTTTCAAATTATAGGAAAACGGGCAGTAATGGATATTCGGGAGAGAATTGCGAAAGGTGAACATCCCCGTAGAGAAATATTAAACTTTATCAATGCAGCACCTGTTGGAACGATTTTTGAAATTCATTTACCGCACCGCGGGGAACCGTTAATTGCCAACCTGCAATCGTTAGGAATGAACGTTATTGTCAATGAAATCGAACCTATGCATTTCAGGCTTATGGCAGTAAAACTTAATGAACTTTAATTGATTTCAGCCAATTGCTTAAGTTGGTCTAACTCCAGAATCTTTATTTGCCTCCGTCCATCAAAACGAATTAGCTTCTGTGATATAAATATCAAAAGCTTCCTACTCACTGATTCTGGAGTTGTTCCAATAAAGCTTGCTAAGTCCTTCTTCGATATTGGTAAGGTGAACGTCCCGTTTTGTGCCTTCATTTTTTCGTGGAAGAGAATAAGAGCCCTTGCCAATCGCTGTTCCACTTCCAATAAGCTCAAAAATCCGACTGACTCATCTGCCTCATATAACCGATCGCTAAGTGCTATTAAAAATCGAAAGGACAAACCCGAATTAGCTTCCATTGTCTTAAGAAAATCTTTTTTATCGATTGAGCAAATAACCGTCTGTCCTACAACTTCGGCATGTACATAGTGGTTTTCGTCTCGTAATAATGAAAATAGCCCGAAAAATTCTCCTGGAAACAATAAACGAACAATTTGCGCTTTCCCTTCTGCCGATAGCTTTGTTAATTTGATCAGCCCCTCATTTACAACAAATAAGCCTTCAGAACGCTCGCCTTCTTGAAAAATAAACTCTCCTTTTTGAAATCTTCGTCTCTTTGTAACCTTCTGTAAAACCTGAAGATCGTCTTCGCTCATTCCGTTAAAAACAGGAACAGTTGCAATGCATGAAGCTTCATGTGAGCAACCCTTTTCACAGCGCATGCCGATTTCACTCCTTTTTCGATATCCTAATGCTTTCATTTTATCTCCTTTCGTTATACTTTGATGTGATTTGCATCAAATCACAGTTTTTCTTGATATAGATCAATGTTATTGAGATTGACTCTCAATTAAAATGAAAGAAAAACAAGAGGTGGTTTTAACATGAATGCTACTTGTTTAATTGTGTTTGCAAGCATGAGTGGAAATACCGAAGAAATGGCCAACTTGATTGGTATTTGTAAAAAGGATGAGAGGTGTTTGATAAAATGAGTATTTTTCAATTGGAATTAAATGATGTTGCTTGTACAGGCTGTATTGGGAAAATAAAAAGAGGCATCAAAAAATATCATGGAGTAGAAAAAGTGAAGATATTAGCAGGAAGCGGTAAAATCGAAGTGAATTTTAATGAAAATATCATCCAATCCGAGGAAATAAAACGTCATATTCATAAATTAGCCTTTCGAATGTTTGACTAAAAAACTGCTCTCATTTGAGGGCAATTTTTTTCGAGAAAATATACTCAATAATGAACTTATTGTTCTTTATTTTATGCAGTTATAAATCTATAATTGAAATAACCGCTTTTAATTCATACGAAGCAATAAATGTGATTCTGTAGGAAGATTGGCTACTTAGATTCGAACTCTCTTAGTCTCTACATGTGTTCTTTACTTTTCTGTCCTTGTCTATCACATGGTCTGGATTTTTCTCTATTTGAATTCCTCGGTTTAAATATCGCTGGACACGTAAAGTTGAATCAGTTAGTATCAGTAGGAATGTAATGGATTTAAACGATCTTTATTACTAATAATAAGAAGAAATGAGATAGATAAAGGAGCCATATATGTTTAACAATTTAAAGCCTTTTTTGCAGGAAGCATGGCAAAAGTCAGGATTTCAAACGGCAACGGCAATCCAAAGTGTTGCTATTCCAACTATAATAGAAGGAAAAGATGTCATTGCTGAATCACCGACAGGTACCGGAAAGACACTGGCCTATTTAATACCGCTTTTAAATAAAATTGACCCTGATTTACAGTCCTTACAAGCTGTTGTTCTTGCTTCTTCACAAGAATTAGTGATGCAAGTCTTTCAGGAATTTCAAAAATGGTCTGAGGGAAGCGGAATCCGTGGCACTTCCATCATCGGCGGAGCAAACTTGAAAAGACAGCTTGAAAAGCTAAAAAAGCGTCCGCATGTTATTTTTGCAACTCCCGGCCGCTTACTTGAATTAATCAAACAGAAAAAAGTGAAAATGCATGAGGTAAAAATGGTCGTTCTGGATGAAGGAGATCAGCTATTAATTCCCGAGCATCTTAGCACTGTTCAACATATAGTTAAATCCACCATGTCCGACCGACAAGTGGTCTTATTCTCGGCAACAATGAAAGCAGGGACAGAGAAATTAGCGAAGGAAATGACAAAAAATCCTGAGGTCCTGCGAATTGCAAAAGATGAAGTGGCATCTTCAGGAGAAGTAGAGCATATTTATTTTCTTTGTGAACAAAGGGATAAAATCAAACTCCTTGAAAAAATTGTCCGTTTAGAAGATAGTAAATCACTGGCGTTTATTAATGACATTGGCGAGATTCAAGTATTTAAAGAAAAATTACATTTCAAAGAACTTTCAACAGGAATTTTACATAGTGATATGAAGAAATTAGAACGCCAGGCAGCACTAAAGGCCTTTCGTGATGGCAAAATGAAAATGCTCATCGCAACCGATGTCGCAGCTAGAGGACTGGATATTCAAGGAGTGACCCACGTCGTCCAAATCGATTTTCCAAAGGATATTACGCAATACGTTCACAGAGCGGGCAGAACAGGAAGAATGGGAGCAAACGGCATTGTGATTTCGCTTGTCACTGAACGGGAAGAAAGAGAATTGAAGCGCTTTTGCCGAGAGTTAAATCTCCCGCTTCATAAAAGAGTTTTTTATAAAGGTCAAATTGCTGAAGAAGATCAAAGAGAACAGAAAATGCGTCGTTAAAAAAGTGCCGTTGGCATCTTTGAGAAGGAATAAGTTCGTTCGTTAAAAACCATACTATCTATGAATTTCTTGAAAAGGAGATGGAAGTTGTGGGAAGAACGAAACTAGGCAATGCGAATGCCCAGCGTAATAACAATCGTAAAAAAGCCATGAAAACAAGTTCGGAATTAGTTGAATTCTCTACAGGTGAGGATTTAAAACGAAATCGTCCGAATGGTAAATAAACAAGTAACGCCTCCTTAGGATAGGAGGCGTTTTTTTGTGATTTTCAGTGAATTTGTAGATAAAATCGAACTTTTGTAAATATCCTGCTAATCTCCCCGAATTTCCGAAAACTCACTCATTCAGCACTTTTTTCAGCGATTTTAAAGCAGGTCCTTCAACAATATCCCCTGAATAAGAAAATCGAGAGCCGTGGCATGGGCAATCCCAAGTCTTTTCAGCATGATTCCATTCGCATTCACAGCCAAGATGAGTGCAGGTGGTATCAACAATGTAAAGTTTGCCGTTTTCGTCCTTATAGGCTCCTGCCCGTTTACCGTTATGCATAACAACAGAGCCTTCACCTGCCTGCAAATCTCCCGGGTCTTTCGGAACAAACTCCAATTTCCCTTTTAAGAGATGTTTCGCTACATCTGCGTTCGTCGTGACCACTGTTCGCAAATCCGGGTCAGCATCAAAACGAGATGGAGAATATAGCTCTTTATAAGGAGTGTCCCGTTCCAATATATAGTCTGATACGAGATGTCCCGCGGCTATCCCGGTTGTCATTCCCCATTTTTTATAACCGGTTGCAACTAAAACACGCTCTTTTCTTTGCGTAATTGGACCGATATAAGGAACTTTATCAAGTGATACTAAATCCTGTGCAGACCATCGATAGGTGTATTCAGATAGATCAAATACTTCCTGAGCAAATTCCTCTAGTGCATAATAATGCTTAAGTGTATCCATACCCTGACCGGTTTTGTGATTTTCCCCTCCAAGGATTAGTAATCTACCGTCATTAAACGGAGTGTAACGAATCGAGCGAGTAGGATTATCGGCACTGATATACATTCCGCCCGGATACTCTTTTTCCAATTTTATTCCGATCGCATAAGACCGCTCAGCATACATCCTCGCAAAATACAGTCCCGGCTTATCATAAAAAGGAAAATGAGAAGCAATGATGACGTGATTGCAGGTAACTATAGGGCCTTCCTTTGTTACGACCTTCGGATGATTGGTTTCTTCTTCTTCAAGGTCTATTGCGGTGGTATTTTCATAAACCTGACAGCCTGCATTCACTGCTTCATCCAGGAGCCCTTTCAAAAATTTTAGCGGATGGAATTGAGCTTGATTTGCCATCATAAGAGCTGCTTTAATTTGAATATTAAACGGAATAGTATCTTTTAATCTGCCATCAATCCCTAACGTCTGATATGCCGACGATTCGGTTTCAATATTCCTTGCGTATTCATCAGTTGTAGCGTAAATATAAGCATCCTGATTGCTAAAATCACAATCGATTCCTTTTTCCTTCACCATGTTTTGGATAAAGGAAATGGCATTAGTCTGCGATTCGTAATATAGCTTGGCTTTCTCTTCACCAAAATGATTGATCAATTCATCGTAAAGTAAACCGTGCTGTGCAGTAACTTTAGCTGTGGTATGCCCCGTTGTCCCGTTTAAAACACCGCCGGCCTCTATAATAGCAACCTTAACCCCCGCTTTTGAAAGTAAATAGGCAGCCGTAATACCTGTAATTCCCGCACCGACGATTGCGACATCTACCGAAAGATCTTCGGTTAATTTTTTGAAAACGGGCAGTTCTATTTCACGCCAATAAGTTTTTGGGAACTTATGGACATTCTCTGATGAACTCATTTGTATACCTCCAAAATTCAAAATGGAATTCATGTTTAATTTTTCCTAAAGTAAAAAAATAATGTCTGTCTGGAAATATTTTTAATTTGTCTGGAAAATGCTTCGAACATCAGGTGGAGAAAACAATGAAGGATTTGCATACACTCAGTTGGTATGCTGCACGGATTAAACCGCATTTGCCAAAGGAAGTTTCATTAAAAAAGAAAATAATAAATTTGATAAAAAAAAGAACTCTGAGATCCAGAGTTCTTCTTTACTTTAGAAGGTTGAATGTTGTCCAATCCATGGTTGCCCGAATATGATTTAAATTCTAAGCAAGCAGGGCATGTAATCGCTGCCCAATTTTTACGAAGGCTTCATCAGTATCCAATCCAACAAGCAAAAAATTTGGGTGTACCACATGATCAATTGAATCGGTTAAATATCGAAATTAGGAAAAATAAGCTTGAGGAAAATGTCAAATTAGCCATTAAAGACGGTTTACTTTTAAATAAAGAGAGGACAATAGATTATCTAACAAAATTACATATTGTCGAGGAAGGTCCTGAGCGTGTTGCTGCAAAACACAACTTATATTTGGCTTTATCTGACGAATGAGATAGTTATTCCTCGCTATCGTTTTTTACTGGATCAACTCGAGTGGAATCTTCTGTATTAAGACCGCTTCTTACAAAATGAATCCATGTTCCACATATAATTCCAAGGCAAATGACAAAACCAATGGCTGTGGTCCACCAGATAGCCGCCATTTCAATCCCCCCTTTTCTATAGAATATATGCCAAGGGGGGATTAATTTTTCCAACGAATCACAGTAAAAACAAGTTTTAGTCCTTTTTCTTCAACTCTGCGTAATAATCTACCTTTTTTATATTGACCCCTACAAATGTTTCGATAATCGACTGTCCGCCGGCAATTGAGAAAATTAAAATAAATACGAACGTTACCCTCGGGAAAAGTAAGTAGGCAGTGCCAAGCAGCATCGCGCTCCAAACCCCTGCACACCAATAACATTTCAATAAATAACCAAACATTGAGGTTGGTACTTCCTTGGATTCTGTTCCATTTTCCGTTTCTACCTTTACTTTTTTTACAAACGGTCTTCGAATAAATTCGGTAATTTTATCAAAAACAATTAAATGAGTTAAACGATAGCTTGCTAAAATGAGCATGACATAGGTCATCCAAGAAATTTCTTTCACCTTATTTCCTCCAATTGGGTAGCACGTATCTTTATCTAGTCTTTCGGAAATTCATAACCGTTAAGCAATGAATTATTTTTTTAGTTCCTTGTATATTTTGAGCCTGAAATCAAAATTCTATATTCGGAGGAGGCGAAAAAATGAAAAAATCATTTTGGTTTGGTTTCATGTTTTTACTATCTCTTATCTGTATTCCAAATGTTTCTTTTGCCCAGCAAATTTACACGGTACAGCAGGGAGATTCTTTATGGAAAATAGCAGTCAGATTTCAGGTGGGAATTTCGGAAATTATTGCTGCAAACCCGCAATTTAAGAATCCCAATTTAATTTACCCCGGTGAAAAAGTAAACATCCCCAATTTAGCTGCCACTAAAAGCATTGAAGCTCAAGTGGTTCAATTAACCAATCAACAACGTGCGAAATATGGATTAAAACCGTTATTACAGGATTGGGAGCTATCAAGAGTGGCAAGGTATAAAGCAATGGATATGCGGGACAAAAATTACTTTTCCCATACAAGCCCAACCTATGGTAATCCTTTTACGATGATGAAGAATTTTGGTATTACTTATCGCTCAGCCGCTGAAAACATCGCTGCCGGTCAAATAACACCTCAGGAAGTTGTCCAAGCTTGGATGAATAGCCAAGGACATCGGGCCAATATTTTAAGTACCCAGTCCACTTATATTGGTGTTGGTTACGCAAAAGGCGGTTCGCAAAGATATTATTGGGTTCAGCAGTTTATATCGAAATAAGGTTAATGGTCAGCTCTTTCATTGGGGCTGACCCTTTCTACGTCTCGGGACCTATGTAAAAATCAAGCTCTGGCGCAATTATGAGAAATAAAGAAAAAAGGTAAGATGTAATCAAGATAACGAAAGGAGGAAAACGAAATGAAGAAATTTGGTTTACTTTTAGCAGGTGGAATTGCAGCCGTTGTTTTACTTTCTACAATTGGTCCGATGGTGGGGTTAGTTGTCAGCCTGGTGCTGCTGTACTTCATTTTCAAACAGTTTTTAAAAGCTGAGACAACAAAAGGGAAAATCGGCTTAGGTGTTATCGGCTTCATTGTCCTAATGGCTTCTATCCATAATGCGCCGGCTATTATTGGAGTTGCTGCAGCGTATGTTCTCTATCTTGTATATAAAAAATGGAATAAAAACAAACACACAACTGTAAAAAAAGAATCAGATCCCTTTGCAAACTTTGAAAAGCAATGGAATGATTTAAAACATTATTAATCTTAAAGGAGAGAATGAAAATGACAAACTTATTTACGAGAATCAAAAATACCATTACTGCTGATTTACATGAAGCTCTTGATCAAAAAGAAAGACAAAACCCGATTGGGTTGCTTAATCAGTATCTGCGCCAAAGTGAGCAGGAAACTGAAAAGGTTAGAAAGCTATTGGAGCGTCAATATACGCTAAAGGATGAATTTACAAGAGAACAGCTTCATGCTGCGGAGCTAGCTAATAAACGGAAACGTCAGGCTGAAATTGCATCTCAAGCTGGGGAAATCGAACTTTATCAGTTTGCTGCAGTAGAGCACCAGCAATATGAAGAACGTGCAGAGCGGATCAGCGTCTCATTAGAGCAAATAAAAGTTCAGCTTGAAGAATTAGAAAGAAAATACGCAGAAATGAAGCACAAACTAAAAGATATGCATATTCGCAGGATGGAATTAATGGGTCGTGAAAATGTGGCACGTGTCAACCATCGCATGAACCAAGTGTTAGATGCTAATCATTACTCCGGTAAAGCAATCTCAAGCTTTAAAGAAATTGAAAACTATCTTGACCGCCTGGAGCAACAAGTGAACAGTTCTTTTTACCGCAGCACCATCGATGCCAGAATTGCTCAATTAGAAAAAGAACCGAAATTTGAGGAAAGCAAGTCCATTTCGTAACCAAAACATGGTATTCTAAAAGGCGTAGGAGTTTCTGCGCCTTTTGGCCATCTATACATTCGTTGCAGAAGGTAGAACGTGAAGCTTTTATAAATAAAGAACTTAGAATCTTTTCGTACATAATTTAAAAAGGGAGGGGTGAGCCGATGTTTAAAAATGCAAAAGATGATTATTTAAATTGGTTGGTTATTTTTGGAGCTACCATTCTTGTCCTAGAGATTTTATTTTTCAACAGAGGGCTTATTTTCTCCCTTTTTATTTCGTTAGGAATGGTTTATTTAGGCCGGAGAAAAGCCGGAAGTAAGAGGGGAAAATTGCTTTTATTTGGCGGCGTTGTTTTCTTTGTGCTTAGTATCTTAAATATGATGACGTTCAAGTTTTTATTATTAGCGATTCTTTTGCACTTTTTTATTCAGTTTGTTCAGTCGAAGCGAAACCCAAAGAAATTTACTGTCGATATACGAAAATCAGAGCAAGAAAAACAAGAAGAAACAATTATCAGAGAAAAGCCGCTCTTTGAAAATATTTTATTTGGTCAGCAAAAAACACCACTAGGAGTTTATGAATGGAATGATGTGAATATTCAGGCCGGAATTGGCGATACCATTATCGACCTTAGCTACACGATGCTCCCAAAAGGAGAAACCGTTATTTTCATCCGAAATTTAATCGGAAATATTCAAATTCTTGTTCCCTATGAAATTGAAGTAAGTGTTCATCATTCTTGTGTTGCCGGTTCAGCGACTGTCTTTAATAATCACCAATCAAAAATTTTTAATCAGGTTTATCATTTAATAACACCTGAGTACGATCAAGCAGAGCAAAAGGTAAAAATCTTTACTTCGCTCGTTGTCGGGAATTTAGAGGTGAGCAGGATATGAGTACAACCGGACGCCAAATTGTTTGGAGTGTTGGCTTCTCCTTCCTTATTGCCATTATAGTCGGTGGAATATTTATCTACGTGTTTCCGATTACGGAATGGTCAGAGCTATGGGACAGGCATTTTATGGATATCCCATTCGTCATTTTTATTCCCGCATTTAGCATTGCCGTCGGAGTCCTGCTTGGGGCTTTTTCCGGCCTTTTTTGGAGAAGACAATTTCTTTCAGTCGATCATGCCCTTCATCAATTGGAGGAAGGCAGACAGGCTGAATTTAAAGGGCGGCCACCGCTCAGTGAAATGCAAACAATTGCCGAACGCATTGATAAAATAGGGAAACAAATGGCGGAGCAAGCAAAGCTTTCACAACGGCTGGCTACGGAAAAGGTAGAAGACCAGGAAACCAGAATTCAAGAGATTATTTCACAGGAACGGAACAGACTTGCACGGGAACTGCATGATTCTGTCAGCCAGCAATTATTTGCGGCATCTATGATGATGTCGGCCATCAATGAAGCCAAACAGCATACAGAAGCAACTCCTGAAGCCAAACAGCTGAAATTGGTGGAAGAGATGATTCATCAATCACAATTGGAAATGCGCGCATTGCTGCTTCACTTACGTCCGGTGGCTCTAAAGAATAAATCACTTCGAGAAGGAATTGAAGAGCTATTAATCGAATTAACTCAAAAGGTAACAATGGATATTAATTGGAAGCTTGAAACCTTCTCACTTGATAAAGGGGTGGAAGACCATCTTTTTCGAATCCTGCAGGAATCTGTTTCTAACACTCTTCGGCATGCAAAAGCCAGCAAGCTTGAAGTTCTGTTAATCAAGAGAGAGGATCTTGTGATCTTAAGAATTGTCGATGATGGAATCGGATTTGAAGTAGAGGAGACGAAAGCCGGATCGTACGGGATGCAAAATATGCATGAGCGTGCACTTGAAGTGGGCGGTACGTTAAAGGTAATTAGTATTAAAAATAAAGGCACAAGGCTGGAAGTAAAGGTTCCAGTGATGATGAATGGGGACGGTGCAAATGATTAGGGTAGTATTTGTTGATGACCATGAAATGGTAAGAATAGGTGTTTCCTCTTATTTATCAGCACAACCTGACATTGAAGTCGTCGGTGAAGCCGCTGATGGGAAAAAGGGCGTTGAGCTCGCACTTGAACTAAGACCCGATATAATTTTAATGGACTTGGTTATGAAGGAAATGGACGGAATCGAAGCAACAAGGCAAATAATTAACCAATGGCCCGAAGCTAAGGTTATTATTGTAACGAGCTTTTTGGACGATGAAAAAGTATATCCTGCTCTTGAAGCAGGGGCTGTCAGTTATATGTTGAAAACATCAAAGGCAAGTGAAATCGCTAATGCCGTTCGTGCTACATATCATGGACAATCCGTTCTTGAGCCGGAAGTAACCGGAAAAATGATGGTAAAAATGCGCCAAAAAAATCAGCATCTGCCCCATGAGGAACTTACCGGCAGAGAGTTAGAAATATTATTACTTATGGCAGAAGGCAAAACCAATCAGGATATCGCCGATGAATTATTTATTGCTCTAAAAACGGTGAAAACCCATGTGAGCAATATTTTAAGCAAGCTGCGTGTTCAGGACCGTACGCAAGCGGTAATTTATGCGTTTAAAAATTCATTAATAGATAAATAAAAATGGGGCGGGTAGCCCTTTTTTTCGTGCGCTGAAAAAAATTCCCTACTATTCATGGAACTTGTCTCATAGGTTTATAAAAGTGAGAATGAATGAAAGGGAGTACTATAAATGGCTATCTACTACAGGGGAATCTTCTTTTTAGCGGCATCTGCATTTTTAGGAGAAGGGATTGAGTTTCTGGTCAATATGATTTTGGCAAGAGATTTAGGAAGACACGGTCTCGGATTGTATATGTCCATCCTGCCATCGATTTTTTTACTTGTTTTGCTCTCAAGCTTTGAGCTGCACGTATCCATTTCAAAGTTTATTGCCGAAAAAGAGGAGCGATACCATCGAAATATACTCTACCATGCGATCACCATTACGATTATTTTTACCAGTATCCTATTGGTCCTAGCCACCATTATTTTGCCGTTTATCCCCGTTTTTAATGCCTATCATCCATATGTAAGATGGCTTGTTCTCATTCTTATTCCCGTTATCTCCTTTACATCTGTGGCACGGGGATATTTTATGGGGAAAAATCAGATGGGGAAAATTGCAGTATCTAATTTCCTAAGAAAAATCTTTCAGGTTATCGTTTTGTTTTTGTTATTCCGTTACTTTGAATTTAATACTGAAGCGTCGCTTTTAATCGCTATCGCTACCTTAATTGGAAGTGAAGTTGTTGTTTTTCTATATTTATTCCTCAATTTCATGATTCAATTTCAGCTTTTGAAACGCTACCCTTTTTCTAACTTAAATCGCAAAGCTGTCCGTAAGAATTTAATGGCCGTCTCAGTTCCTACAACAAGCATGCGCTTGTTTACAGCTTTTATAGGTGCTTTTCAGCCATTCTTAATTAAAGCAGCACTCGTTCGGTCGGGATTAACCCAAACGCTAGCAACAGAACAATTTGGGATGCTCATGGGTGTCGCTTTAAGTATTGGCTTTTTTCCGGCATTTATTGCCCATTCCTTAATGACTGTTCTCATCCCGGCTGTATCGAAATCCCATTCGGAAAAAGATTACACCTCTTTGCAAAAAATGCTGAATCAGGTGATGAAGCTTACCTTACTATACGGAGTACCTGCCGTTTTCATTTTCTATCTATTTGCCGACAAGCTTACATCATTGTTCTTCCATTCACCCTCTGCAGCTGCTTATTTACAAATGCTTTGGCCATTCTTTTTATTTCACTTTTTTATCATGCCCTTGCAAGCTTTCTTAATTGGTCTGGGGCTTATCAAAGATATGTTTATTCATTCCATCTGGGCAACAGTGATTTCGTTTACCATGATTTATTTAGTAGGATCTTTACCTGAATGGAGAATGGATGGGGTCATTATCGCCATGAATACATCGTCGATTTTGTTGGCGCTCATGCATTATTTAACGGTCTGTAAGAAAATAGGGGTAACTATTTTTATGAAAGGTGTCATCCGAAAAACAAGTGAAAGATAAAAATTACTGCAAATTGCTAGGGAGTATCGGTCTAAATTTATGTGATGCAAATAAATATGTAGCAAAGGAGGGCTCAGAATGAATAGAGAATTATCAAAAAAGATCCCTGTACATTTAAAGCAATATATTTCAAAGCAATATTACAATAGCTATACTCCAATTGACCATGCCGTTTGGAGATTTATCATGAAGCAAAATCATTATTTTTTAAAAGAAATTGCCCATCCGGCATATGTAAATGGGCTAAGAGATTCGGGGATAAAAACCGAATCGATTCCAAAAGTGGATGAAATGAATACAAGCTTAGCAAGGTTTGGTTGGGGGGCGGTGACCATTGATGGCTTAATACCCGGGTCAGCCTTTTATGCTTTTCTGGCAAACGGCATTTTACCAATAGCAACGGAAATTAGGAAATTGCAAAATATTGCTTATACTCCTGCACCGGATATGATCCATGAAGCAGCTGGGCACGCTCCGATTTTATTAGATCAATCCTACAGGGAATTTGTAAAAAAAATTGGCAGGATGGGTGCCAAGGCCATCTCCAGCAAGGAAAAACTGGATGTATTTAAAGCAGTTCGTCATTTAACGATTGTTGCCGAGGACCCAAAATCTACTTCTGAACAAATTAAGGAAGCGGAAATGAAGGTGGCTGAGGCAAGAAAAAAGGTGAGAGGTATAACGGAAGCAGATCAGGTTTCACGCTTGTTTTGGTGGACAGTTGAATATGGGTTAGTAGGGGAACTAAGCAGGCCAAAAATATATGGAGCTGGCTTGCTTTCATCCGTGGGAGAGAGCCAAAGCTGTTTATCAGATGAAGTAAGAAAGATTCCATTTTCTGTTGAAGCGTGTATACAAACTGCATATGATGTGACAAAACCGCAGCCCCAATTATTTGTTTGTAGGGACTTTGAAGAATTAACGGCTGCGATTGATCAATTTGCTGCAACTATGGCCTTTCAAAAAGGCGGTACCGAAAGTCTGGAAAAAGCCTTGCATTCTGAGAGTGTAGCGACGATTGAATATTCCTCCGGCTTGCAAGTAACCGGCATTCTAACAACTATTTTAAAAGATGATGAAGGTGAAGCAGTTTATATCCGCACAAAAGGACCAACAGCGTTAGCATTAAATGATAAACAATTACCCAACCATGGTAAAGAAACTCACTATAAAGGCTTTGGAGCGCCGATTGGTAAATTAACAGGAGATCTTGTTCTGGAAGATTGTTCTAAAAAACAATTATCTGATCTGGGAATTATTGAAGGAAGTGAGGCCATTTTAAAGTTTCACAACGGCTTAACGGTAAATGGAATCGTAACGAATATCTTATTTTCAGAACAAAAACCAATACTCATTTCATTTAAGAACAGCACAGTAATATTTAAGGAACAAGTACTATTTGAAAAAGCTTGGGGGACATTTGATATGGCAGTTGGGGAAAGTATATCTTCTGTATTTGCAGGAGCGGCTGATCCGGATATGTATTTTGATTTGGAGCAGGAAGAAGGGACAGAAGGAAAGATAGCGAATAAAGATTGGACTGAAATAGAAAATTTTTACGGCGAAATTCGCAGATTACGTGAGCATTCTAATTGGGATGAACACTTGTCACGAATCAATGAAATTTTAGCCGTATTGGATGATCAGTACCCAAATGAATGGTTGCTGCGTCTTGAATTACTGGAACTCTTTAACATTCATAATGTTCAGAGTGAACCTGTCATAAAGATTGAAGAAATGTTAAAAAACACCAATTGGGAAAAATCCGTCAAACAGATGATTCAACGCGGTTTGACACTCATAAATAAATGCTAACATAGAAGAGGCTGACTCAGTGAGTCAGCCTCCGCTTTTTCAGTCCTTACTATTTAGGATTCCTAATATCCGAAGAATACTTAGGAACAGATTGATAAAATCCAAGTATAAGCTTAAAGCCATTAATGGAACGTCTTCTTGTCTAACACCTTGATGCTTCATAAGGCTGAAATCAAAGAGAACATAACCGCTAAAGACCATCACACCGATAAAGGAGTATGCGAGCATCCCCATCGTGCCTAGTGGCCAGAATATATTAAAAATCGAAATGGCCACTAAGGCAAGAAGGGCCGCAAGTAAAAATCCGCTTAAAAAGGAAAAGTTCCGTTTCGACTTCGATGCATAAATAGCAATTCCCGTGAACACAACAGTTGTAGTTGCAAATGACAGTAAAACAATATTAGGTCCTGAAACAGCAATATAATGAGCCACGATTGGATAAAGCGTAATCCCTGAAATAAAAGTGAAAATATAGAGAAACGAATAAGAAATGGCTTTTCTGCGTCTAAAGAAAAAGGCAGCAATAAGCATTACCGTTTCAAAAATTGCCAATGGTAAAAATAATGCAGGTGGTACATAAACGCCTGCCAATGTGCCGAGTAATGCAAATGCAAGAGAAAGAGCAAATGTTCTTAAAACCGATGGGATATATTCATTCGCTGTTTGTGTATACAATTTTTTTCACCTCAAAAATAAGTCTTATTAAGGTATACGATTAAATGGTCAAGATGTTTCATTTTTTCTTAGAAAATTTTTAGCTAATCAGAATTTATATCCATAAATTCTGAACGCATAAGTGCAACTACGCTTCTGTCTTCGCCCTTAGGGGCTCGCCAATCGGCGAGTTTTCTTTATCTTCTTTCAATAAGTCACGAATTTCGGCTAAAAGCTCTTCTGTCCGATCCACTTTTTCTACTACTTTTGCTTGTTCATCTTTCTTTTTGAAACGATTAATACCTTTTACAAAAAGGAAGATTGAAAAGGAAATAATGAAGAAATCAACAACCGATTGCAAAAAAAGACCATAATGTAAATGGCCAATAGCTAGTTTAGAGAAATTAACTCCACCCATTAGTAAGCCAATAATAGGCATCAAAACATCTTGAACAAGAGAAGTGACAATTTTACCAAACGCCCCGCCAATAATTACACCAACAGCGAGATCGAGTACGTTCCCTTTCATAGCAAACTGTTTAAATTCATTCCACATGATAAAGCCTCCAATCACTATTTCTTAAATGCCCATTGTACCGTTAAGCTTGTTCCTTATGCAACCTGATTTTTTTCCCAACAAATGATTATTGACAGTACACAGTATATTTTCTATAGTTACTATGTCAATTGGTCAATGAGGAGGATCTATAAATGGCAGGAAGAACTGATGCAGAATTAGAAGGCGTCACACTACTTGGAAATCAAGGTACAAAATACTTGTTTGAATATACTCCGGACGTTTTAGAGGCTTTTGATAATAAGCATCCAAATCGCGATTATTTTGTTAAATTCAATTTCCCTGAATTTACAAGTCTTTGCCCGAAAACAGGCCAGCCCGATTTTGCTACTATTTATATAAGCTATATTCCGGATAAAAAGATGGTCGAAAGCAAATCACTTAAACTTTATCTTTTTAGCTTCCGTAACCATGGTGATTTTCACGAAGACTGCATGAATATCATTATGAATGATTTAATTAAATTGATGGACCCAAGGTACATCGAAGTCTGGGGCAAATTTACGCCTAGAGGCGGGATCTCAATTGACCCATACTGCAATTATGGTAAACCGGGTACAAAGTTCGAACAAATGGCAGCCCACCGTTTGATGAACCATGATTTATACCCTGAAAAAATTGATAATCGTTAAATGGAAGGAGCAGAAACCTCTAAGGGTGCTGCTCTTTTTATTATGAAATTAACTTCATTCGAATGGCTTTAACTGCAGCATCTGTCCGGTTTTTGGCCGATAATTTTTGAATGATATTGGAAACATAATCACGAACGGTGTAGCTGCTAAGATGAAGTTGCTGTGCTGCTTCATTAATAGAAGCACCGTCTGCAATCAACCTCAACACTTCTTTCTCTCGCTGAGTTAATACGCAATTGGAACTGCCAAATTGCTGTAATGCTTCATCCCAAATAGAATTTAATAATTCCCCTGCATAATGCCCGAATTTAATCAATGTAGTTAATGTTTGCGTTGCAACTTCAAATTGAGAATCTTCCCCTTGATCTAATAATGCAATTCCCAGTAATTTATTTTCAGCTGGAACAAAAATCGGTAATACCACGATTGATTTTAGGCGATATTCCCGAACATATTTTTCCGGCAGCACATCCGAAGCATTGGAAAAATAAAGTGGCTGAGAGTGTGTTAACGAACTGAAATAGTTATTAATTAAAGGAAGTTGGAAAATAGCTTCTCTAATTTGCCGGACAGAGGGACTGCTTACATTATATCCTGACACGCCAATCCCTTTATTCTCATTGTGGTTATATAGGAATAAGGCGCAGCGCTTAAAAGGCATGTAATCAGTGATTCCTTGAGTGATTGCTTGTACCGCACAATCGGCACTTTTGCTTTGTAATAATCGCTGTAAATACAAAAGGGATGCATCTTTCCATTCCATTTTACTTTCAAGATGATGAAGCTTCAGCTGACGGAGATACATTCCTTTAATCAATTCTTTTTGTTGCTCCGTTACCGAAACCTCAACTTCCTGTAAGCCAATAAGGAGGATATCATTCAAACATGGAATTTGGATAACGTTGTTATGTACCTTGCTTTCTCCTAACAACCTTGTAATCGCCATCGATAGATGGTCAATATGATTGGCTTTTATACTTAAACACATTTCAATCAAATGCTTTTCAACTTTATTTTTAGCTGAACAAACGACCTTTTCAATTTTAAAATCAATTTGCTCTTTTTTCACGATTGCTAACCATTCCATAGGGATAATGTTCGTAGCCATCATCATTTTGATCCATTTCTCGATACGGTCCTCCAAATCCTGAGTCAATAATGTATGGTCTAGTATTCTTGAAAAAAAGGCTTGAATAGCTTGATGGTCGAGAATAGATGTAGAAGGGTTTGCGGACAGAAGCTTATGAAAAATATTTTCAATCGCTGTTACGAGAAAAATAGCCTCTGATTCTTCATGTGCAGAGGAAAAACGGGTTTGCCACTCAGCAAGCAATGACAGAATAAAGGAGTCCGCACTAGGGGGATATTCTATTGAAATTTCCTGAAAGGCAAATTGAATCATTGAATCAAATTGATCTACCAATGTAGGATTTTTGTAATTGGATGATGATAATAACTGCTTCCACTCTTCTATAAATAGGTCTTTAAGGCCTATAAGCAGATTAACCCCATTCAGTAAGAGCTGCTCAACTTTTCGTTCCATATTTAATCCTCCCCCCTTATATACCAATAATTATAAAATTCAGGTCTTGCTTTTCCTATATGTCCGTAGTAGTATCTTTACCCGACATTTGACGGGGGAGTTAATTTTTCACGATATTTTCCGTACTTGTAGTAGAGAGAATAGGAGGGTATGGTTAAGAAAAGTAATATTTTCTTAAAATTCAAAAAACTGGAGGGCGTTTATGGAAAGTTCAATGCAGCTTTTAGAGGGTACCACAAGCAAAAAGGTTTTCTGGACAGCATTAGGTTCTGGAATATTGGCGTTGGCAGTGCTATTAGTTTCGTTTGGAATCTCGGGAGTGGCTTATGCAGTACCGATTGCCGGTATAGGTGACTTCTATGTTGAGTTTGATAAGCTGGTAGGGAATGGATATACCTTTTATCCTAAAATGGGTGAAACCAGTGCTGAAGATTCTGCTCCCCAAGGGACAAACCTGATGGATAATTTGGTCATTGACAACTTGCAATTATACAAAGATTTTAAAGTAGGAAATCAATGGATTCGTGTGAAAATAGCGGCTTCCAAACCGGTTCAGATTACGGGGTTGGAGCACGATGCAAGCCTAATTGAAGCAGATGCTAAATTCCAAAACTTAGTTTTGCAGGAAAAGCACAGTGACGACTGGCAGAAGCAATTTAAACAAACCTCGACACAAATTATTTTAGAGCATGCCAAGCTAAAAACACACTATCTTTTCCAAAAAACGATTAATATGAACGGAATGAGGCTTACGGTTGAAAGAATCAATAAAAATTAATGCGGGGAGAGAACATGATGAGATTTAATAAATGGCGCAAAAAACGTCCGTTAGGGGGCGCGATTATTACGATTTTAAGCGGACTCATGATTTCATGGGTACCGTTAAACCTGTATCTAAGTACGTTCCTCCCGGGGTCGATTGCTATTATCGGATTATTATTTGGAGGAATTATAACCTTGATTGGAATTGTCTCATTATTTTTCCCGAATGCTTCAAGAATTCTTGGTGTTTTTACTATTTTTCTATCGATTCTGTCCGTTATCGGAGCATTAGGAGGCTTCCTAGTCGGGACACTTTTTGGAATCATTGGCGGCGCATTGTTAATGGCATGGCGCCTCGCTCCTGCCAATGTTAATGCAGCACCGCCGGGCGATGCGCAATTAACAGCGTAAACATGCTAAAGGAGATTAAATCATGTGGTGGAAAAGCAAGCAATTCTTAATTAGCTTATGTTTCCCGCTAATATTACTTACACTTTTATCTATGGGAGGAGTCGCAAAGGCAGCAAACAGTAATGCGACAAATGGCTTTATCATTCAAGCAGACCGGGTTGTTGGCTCCGGTATGTTTGCTACGATTGTTTTCCAAGAAACATCTGCGGGAAGTGCCAAAGAGCCAATGCTTCGGATTCAATATAAATCTGCAACCATTTACGGTATGAAATTGACAAAACAAGTGCAATCACCAAGTGGAATGGTAAGTATCACCTTAAAAGCACAGGGACCTGTAACAGTAAAAGGTATGACAGTTGATACGACAGCCATTTCATTTAAGGGTGCGTGCCTAATGGCTTCTGAGACTGTCCCAATGCTTACGATGGAGAATGTGGTGATGGTCGCTCATTATATGGATAATGAGGATAGTGAGATTAAAAAGCTAGTCCTTAATACGGTCTCCGGACAAGCCGCAGCACAAATGCCGGGGAAAATCCAACTACTCAAGGACCTAAGCCTGCTTCCGGTAAACCAATTGGAAGAAGTAATTGGAAGAATTTCAAGTGGCCACCTACCGCTTACATGTGAGGATGGGTCAAAAGCAAGCGGGGAGACCGGTGGAATCGGTAAGATAACGGACCCAATAAATAATGTGATTGGTGAGGTAACAAATCCCCTTGATCCTATAACAAAAACATTGGACCCGGTGTTAAAGCCGATTGAGCCTGTGTTGAAAACGCTGAACCCGGTATTAAAGCCGATTGAGCCTGTGTTGAAGCCGCTGGACCCGGTATTAAAGCCGATTGAGCCTGAGTTGAAGCCGCTGGACCCGGTGATAAAGCCGATTGAGCCTGTGTTGAAGCCGCTGAACCCGGTATTAAAACCGCTGGATCCAATTATAAGCGTTCCTTCCGATAAAGTGAAGCAATCGCTGCAATCACCATGTGTTCAAATTAAAGATGCAAATGGAGCGATTTCAAAGGAGCTTGCTTTAAGTCTGATTGATGAAGCAGTTACCAAGAAATTAACGTTAACAACCGTTTGCGTGAGTGATACGTCACTTACAAATGAACTGCAAAAATGGCAGGATAGTCTGTTAAAATCACTTGGACTTTTAGATATTTTAGGACAGTTACAACCATTGGATGCGATGCAACAGCTTTCCAAAATGCGTGATCAAATAGCTCGGCAAAAGGACGGGTCCATTATTTTTAAACCATAGAAAAAGTGTAACGGGTTTATTTATAAGGTACAAACATCAAAACACAAGTTTAAATAACTGATTAATTCGAACGTTTTTTCACTACTCAATTCACGGGACATTCCAAATTAGGATATGGAGGACATTTTCCCTTTTTCCCTCTAAGCGAGATTTGTCCTTGAAAGCCCATTTGAAGGACATTTTTCCTGTTCACTAAGGGAGATTTGTCCTTGAAAGCCTATTTGAAGGAAATTTTCCCTGTACACTGAGCGAGTATTGTCCTTAAGCACATTATTTTTCTATTGTTTGTACCTCTGAATTAAACTCGTAAAAAGAGAGCAGGGTACCCTGCTCTCTTTTTAAAAAGCCCAACTTCCTTTTCTGAAGACTGGTTCTGTTTTTCCGTCGGCTGTTATGCCATCGATGTCCATTTCGGCTGAGCCGATCATGAAATCAACGTGGGTAATGCTCTCGTTAAGCCCATTCTCTTTCAATTCCTCAGAAGCCATTTTCTTTCCGCCTTCAATACAGAAGGCATAAGCACTGCCGATAGCTAAATGGTTTGAAGCATTTTCATCAAATAAAGTGTTAAAGAAAAGAGTGTTTGATTGGGAAATAGGTGAATTAAACGGTACCAGTGCTACTTCTCCAAGGTAATGAGAGCCTTCGTCTGTATCCACCAAACGCTTCAGAATTTCTTCGCCTTCTTCCGCTTTCACGCCAACGATTTTTCCGCTTTCAAATGTAATTGAAAAACGGTCAATGATATTGCCGCCGTAGCTAAGCGGCTTTGTGCTCGCTACTGTACCATTCACTCCTGTTTTAAATGGAACGGTAAACACTTCTTCCGTCGGCATATTGGCCATAAATTCGATCCCGTTCTCATTTACACTGCCCGCACCTACCCAAATATGGTTTTTCGGAAGTTCGATTGTAAGGTCTGTTCCTGGAGCACGGTAGTGAAGCTTGGCATAGCGTTTTTCATTTAAATAATGAACCTTTTCATGCAGTGTTTCATCATGTTTTTTCCAGGCTTCAACAGGATTTTCAAGGTCTGTACGAGTTGCTTTAAAAATCGCATCCCATAGTTTGTTTACTTGATTTTCAACTGGTTCATCAGGAAAAACCATTGCTGCCCACGCCGGTGACGGGGCTGCTATAACAGTCCAACTCACCTTATCAGATTGTATCGCTTTACGGTATTTAGATAATGCTTTCCCGGCGGCTTTTTGGAAGTTGGAGATACGTTCAGGATTCACACCCTTTAACAAATCCGGGCTAGCGGAAATGACAGACATGAATGCGGCACCTTGCTCGGCTAGCTCTTCAGTCTCTTTGGCACGCCAAACAGGATATTCTAAAAAGGCATCATCGGGAGCCAGATCATACTTTGTTTTCGTGATGGTATCATCATTCCAGTTAACAACAACATTTTGGGCACCCGTTTCGTATCCTTTTTTGACAATCAGACGGACAAACTCTGCTGCATCTAAGGATGCATTGACGACTAATGTTTGTCCCTTTTGAATATTTACCCCTACCTTAACGGCAAGTTCGGCATATTTTTCAAGATTTTTTTGAAAATCATTCATCTCTTTAGTCTCCTTTACCAAAATCTTCATGTTTATTGTAGTCTTTTTGATTGGAAAAAGAAACTTCGAGCCGGGTCAGGAGGTTTAAGTCCCAATTGAAAAAAGTCAAAAAAAAAACAGTAAAGAAATTAATCTTTACTGAAGTTTGCTACCGTATACTTTTATATTAAAATAAACACCTGCGGAAAATAATACAACAAAAGTAATAATGCCTGACAATGAAGTTGGAGACATAAATTGAGACCAATCCATCCATCCCACCGCCCATTTAATAGAAATCGTTTTCATGTTAATTATAATATTAAAAGAGATAAATGTGAATAATTTAGTACAATTTATTGAACTTTTTTGAACTCTATGAAATGTAAGAGGGACACTTTTTAGGATCCCTTAGCAGATCGTCTATTAAATGAATAAAACATAATCCAATACGTTCCGGCACTCAACAAAGCAAGTACCGAAAGTACGAAAAACGTCCAGCCATAACCAAGCGAAACCGTCAACGGAATCGATAACGGTGCAATGGTGCGGCTGATGGTAAACCTCAGGCTGGCTGCTGCAAAATATTGGCCCCTAATGTGCTCCGGTGCAAGCTTGGAAACAAAGCTTTGCTGGAGCCCGGCTCCCATTAATTCAGCAAAAGTGAAGATAGCCATCGCAATCATAAACCCCCACACCCAGTGTGTTAGACTAAAGAGAATGATTGAAATAGCGTAAACAACAGATGAAAGGACAAATACATTCCGCTCATGAAAATGATCCATCCATTTCGTGACCAAAACCGTTAATAGGGCAACAAGGAAGCCGTTCTCGGCAAGGACAATCCCAAATGCTTGGGCTCCGCTGACAGTAAACGACCAATCTCCGAGTGAAAAAAGGCTTTGATTTTTCACTACATCCTTAATATAAACAGGAATTAATAAATCCAATTGCATAAACGTTTGACCAGCTAAAACTCCTGCGATAATAAACAACAAGAAGGTCCTATCTTTAATAATTAGCGAATAATCTCTGAGTTGGTTTTGAATGAAATAATACCATTTTCCATCAAATTCCTTAGTGGTTTTATTTTGAAATGGTGCCGTCTCACGAATCCATTTTGCTAAAATGAATCCTAATAACATGCAAACTGCGGCAGCCACAAGTAACATTTGAAAGCGATGCTCAACATAAAAAATAGCTCCAAGGATGGGGCCAATGACCACAGCTATATTAATAGATGTGTAAAAAATAGCAAAAACACTGCTTCTATTCTTTTCATTGACTAAATCAACGACCATTGCCTGGCTTGCAGGCCAATAGATGGATCCAAAAACACCAGCGACCGCGAAAGAAATGAATCCAATCCATGGGGAGTGAAGCCAGGGTGAATTGGCAATGGCAAACGATAAAAAAGAAAGTCCTTGGCCAATAGATGAGATCACCATCATTCGTTTTCGGCCAAAGCGGTCGGCACAATATCCTCCCATCAGGTTGGCCAGGACGGAAAAAGCCTGAGAGAAAACTAACAATAATCCGGCTTTATTTTTACCGAACTCATCCGCAAAATAAATGGTTAAGAATGGAAAGAACATCCAATAGGTAATATTCATCATGGCTTCCCCAACTAAGCGCACCTTTAAATTTGGATCCCAATCCCTAATTTTCATTGTTATTTCCTCGTTTCTTTATACATAGACCATACCATCATACTATCAAAATGGAAGGGCTTTCAAGAAAAAAAGTAAGCACATTTTGATGTGCTTACCCTTAACCGTTACTCTTGATCCTTTAATGCCTGCTTCAACAAATCACCAAAACTTGTGCCAAAATCCTCTTTCTGGGTATATTTTTGAACAAGTTTCCGTTCTTCACGCTTATTCACAGCTTTTTTCTTTTCTTCTGCTTTTTCTACGACATTACAGGCACGGCATTGGAAGTATAGACCAGCCTTTCCTTCGTGCATTTCCATTTTTTTATGGCACTGAGGGCAGCGGCGATTGGAAAGCTTTGGATCCTTCCGTTTGCGATAAGAACATTCTAAATTGGAGCAAACAAGAATTTTTCCCTCTTTCGTATTTCTTTCCTTTAAAAATGCGCTGCACTCAGGACATTTTGAGCCGGTTAAGTTGTGAGCGCGATAGGATTTGTCACTAGATTTAATTTCGGAAACAAGTTGCTCTGTCTGGCGGCGGATTTTTTGTGAAAAGGCCTTTGGATCCGACTTTCCTTTAGAAATTTGCTCTAATTCATGCTCCCACTTTGCGGTTAATTCGGGCGACTTTAACTCATCATTTACAAGGTCGATTAGCTGTTTGCCCTTCTTAGTAGGGTGGAAGCGGCCGTTTTGCCGTTCTACTACCTCTGTTTCAACCAGTCTCTCAATAATTTCTGCTCTTGTTGCAGGGGTACCTAGACCGAATTTTTCCATCTGTGCCAAAACATCCGCTTCAGAGTATCTATTTGGCGGCTCTGTCCATTTTTGGTTGAGGCTTACGTTCTTGACCGTAAACGTTTGACCATGTGTTAATTTTTGCAGGCCGGTTATTGATTGTTCGGCTTCCTCTTTTCCGAGTACCTTTTTGAAGCCTAAATCGATTACATTCGTTTCTTTTGCCGTAAAGGTTTCGCCTTCTGTCATAAATGTGGCGTGAATGGTTTCGTATTCATAAGCAGGTAAAAATAAGGCAAGGAAACGTCGGGCAATCAGGTCATAAATTTTTCGTTCGTCCGAATCTAAATCACTAAGATTTAGGCGTTGTTCTGTTGGGATAATTGCATGATGGTCGGTTACTTTTTCATTATTGAAGACGCGTTTTGCCAGCACTTTGCCATTGGTAGCAAGGAGTGGGCGTACTTCTTCCTTATATCCTGATGCCATCCCCTGCAAGCGGTCGGCCATCGTACTCATCATATCTGTAGTTAAATAGCGGGAATCTGTTCTTGGATAGGTCACCGTTTTGTGTTGCTCATATAATTTTTGCAAAACATTTAATGTTTTTTTCGCAGAAAAGCCAAATCGTTTATTGGCATCTCTTTGAAGCTCAGTTAAATCATACGGCAGTGGCTGAGACTCAGATTTTTTCTTTCGGTCAACTTTTTCAAGTACTGCCTTTACTCCGGATATTTTCTTTTGGATGCTTTCGGCTTTCGACTTTTCAAACAGACGCTTCTCATTGTCTCGTTCCCAGTCGGTTGAAAATGGTCCAATATCGGCACGAATCGTCCAATATTCTTTCGGAACAAATTTTTGAATTTGTTGCTCCCGGTCGAGAACCATCGCTAGGGTAGGTGTTTGCACCCGCCCGGCTGAAAGCGGATCCTTATATTTGGTTGTTAAAGCTCTAGTCACATTCAGTCCAATTAACCAATCAGCCTCGGCCCGGCAAACAGCAGAATGATAGAGGTCCTCAAATTGTTTTCCAGGCTTTAATTGCTTGAAGCCTTCCTCTATAGCCCGATCGGTTTGGGATGAGATCCATAATCTTTTAAGAGGTTTGTTCCACTGGATTTTCTCAAGAATCCAGCGGGCAACAAGCTCACCTTCACGGCCTGCATCCGTAGCAATAATACATTCTTGGATCTCTTTCCGTTTTGCTAAGGCTTCTATCGCCCTAAATTGGTGATTGGTTTGCTTCATCACCTTCAAGCCCATTTTTGGGGGGATGATTGGTAGGTCCTCTAAATTCCAGGTTTTATATTTCGTGTCATAATGCTCTGGCATTTTTAATTCAATTAAGTGACCAAGTGCCCATGTGACAATATATTGATTACCTTCCATATAGCTTTTGTGTTTTTGATTACAGCCAAGGACGCGGGCAAGTTCCCGGGCCACACTTGGCTTTTCTGCAAGTACGAGAGATTTCATAGTTACTCCTTTCTATCTAGGCAAAAGCTCATAATTTACCTTCACTCAGTATAACGGATTTAAACGGATTTTTGTAATTCTAACATCTACTTTGCTTTAGTGAAATAGTGAATTAACGTATCGGTTGAATAACGTCCTTGCGTTAATTCATTATTCTGATAAAGTGATATTATACTAAAATTTTGAATATTCCGTTGACAAATAGATTTACAAACACATATAATGACAATAATTATAGAATATTATGAATGGGATGATTAGGATGAGACATTCAAAAAAAATTCAATATTCAATAATGATTTTAAAGAGGCTGGATTCCAAATCTATTTAGATAAAGGAATCCAGCCTCTTTCTTTATTATACTAAAGTGATAGAGGAGAGATGGAAATGATAACATTAACAGGTAACAGTTTAACCCTAGAACAAATGAAAGAAGTATTAGTTGGTAACCAAAAGGTCCATGCTTCAGTAACAAGCATGGAGGCTGTACAAAAAAGCAGGGAAGCAGTGGAGAGAATCGTAGCAGAATCACGTGTGGTCTATGGGATTACTACGGGTTTTGGGAAATTCAGTGATGTCCTGATTGACAAAAAACATGTTCAGGATCTTCAGCTTAATTTAATTCGTTCCCATGCTTGCGGTGTGGGCGAGCCATTCCCTGAGAATGTTGCAAAAGCGATGGTTCTTCTCCGTGCGAATGCCCTGTTAAAAGGTTTTTCCGGTGTAAGACCTGTAGTTATTGAGAAATTATTAGAGCTGGTTAACAAAGATATCATCCCGGTGATCCCACAGCAAGGCTCACTTGGTGCAAGCGGTGATTTGGCTCCACTTTCGCATTTAGCTTTGGTGTTAATTGGAGAGGGAGAGGTATTTTACAAAGGGAATCGCATGGATTCACTGGAAGCTTTTCAGAAAGAAGGAATCCTGCCGGTTACACTTGAAGCGAAGGAAGGCCTCGGAATTATAAATGGAACTCAAGCGATGACGGCCATGGGGGTTGTCGGTTATTTAGAGGCAGAACAACTAGCATATGAAAGTGAATTAATCGCTTCGATGACGATTGAAGGATTAAACGGAATCATCGATGCTTTTGCAGAAGAGGTACATGTAGCGAGGGGCTATAAGCAGCAAATTGATACAGCTGCCAGAATCCGTTCTTACTTAAGTGATAGTCTATTAACAACGATGCAGGGAGAAATAAGAGTTCAGGATGCTTATTCGTTAAGATGCATACCGCAGGTGCATGGAGCAACTTGGCAGGCCCTTGATTATGTGAAAGAAAAGTTAGAGATTGAAATGAATGCTGCTACCGATAATCCATTAATTTTTGATGATGGTGATAAGGTTATTTCCGGGGGGAACTTTCATGGACAGCCAATCGCTTTTGCCATGGATTTTATGAAAATTGCCGTTGCAGAAATGGCGAATATATCTGAAAGACGGATTGAACGATTAATCAATCCACAATTAAATGACCTGCCGCCATTCTTAAGCCCTGAACCAGGTTTACAATCCGGGGCCATGATCATGCAATATGTTGCGGCTTCGCTTGTTTCCGAAAATAAAACATTAGCACATCCGGCAAGTGTGGATTCGATTCCATCATCGGCTAATCAAGAGGACCACGTGAGTATGGGAACGATTGCTTCAAGACACGCCCATCAAATTATCCAAAACACAAGAAGAGTTCTGGCTATTGAACTGATTTGTGCGATGCAGGCAGTGGAATACCGCGGCGTCGAAAAAATGGCAACACAAACGAAAAGGTTATTTGATAAAGGGCGGGAGCAAGTTGCTTCTATTAAACAAGATCGTGTTTTTTCTAAAGATATTGAAACCGCTGCGGCTTGGCTGAAAACAGTTGATTTCAATAAGTTTACCAAGAAATTATCTGTGGAAAATGGCTCTTATTAATAAAAAAGGTCCAAATGAAAAAGGCGTGATGATGATTCACGCCTTTTACTCTTCTTCTACTCGATTTTTAAAAGCTTCCTGGGTTACGATTAGTTCTTCATCTTCAATCCGTTCGTGAGTCTTTTTCTCGGCTATACTGTTTTTCGGAAATTCACCCGGATGGTTCTTGTTTTTATGATTAAAATGTTCTCCGCGTGCCAATCTCAACACTCCTTTCAGTCATCAAAAGTAGAATTCCCAAATCGCTCTTATAATATTACGGTTGCAAAGTATTCTATTTTATTTAAAAAATAGAACTTGGTATAATTGACACAATGAGTAAAGTGAAAAGGAGGCCAAAAAATGGATATGTTTCACATCATCTCTGAAGATCGTATAAAACAAGCGTATAAAGATGGGGAATTTGATAACCTCCCCGGTTTGGGTAAGCCAATTCAGCTAGAGGATTTATCAGGAATTCCTGAAGAATTGCGGATGGCGTATAAAATATTAAAAAATGCAGGATATACCCGGGACGAAAGCCAATTGAGACAAGAAATGATGACGATCGAGGACTTAATCAAAAAATGTGATGACAGTAAAGAAAAAGAGAGCCTTCAAAAGAAATTAAACGAAAACCTTCTGCGCTTTAATCAAATGATGTCAAAGAGACGGGTAAAAACCAATTCTGCTTTTTTCAAAAATTACGAGCAAAAGGTTTACAGCAAATTGAAATAAACATTAAACGCAAAAACACCCAAAGGGTGTTTTTTAATTTAATTGAAATGTGAAAACTTCCTTGCTAAAACACGCTGATTTTGCATTTTAGCTCCTCCTCCGTCGTAATTCTACTTTCACTTTACATGAGAAGTTATTATTAGTGAAATATATATTATATAAATGGTATTATTAAAAAAATTAATAATTAAAGGAGCAATGATATGTATTATGATGCACTGCGAACATTTGTCACGGTAGTGGAGGAAGGGAATTTTACAAGGGCAGCTGAAAAACGGTTAATATCCCAACCTAGCGTTAGTGTTCATATCCAAAACCTCGAGAAGGAATTTCAAACCTCGCTGTTTGTCCGTTCTCCAAAGCAGCTTCAATTAACGTCGACGGGAGAACTTCTATATGAACGGGCCAAGCAAATCATTCAAATTTATGAAAGTACCAAGGAAGAAATTATCGCGCATCATCAATCTTTAACATTAGAGCTGAAAATTGGGGCAAGTTTCACGATTGGAGAATATGTCCTGCCTTCCTTATTAGAGGAACTTGGAAAAATCTATCCTGAAATCAAGTTGGAGGTTATCATCGGCAATACAGAGGAAATTATTGAACATGTAAAGCTATTTCATGTCGATATAGGGCTAATTGAAGGGCAAAGCAACGATAAAAGTCTCGAAGTTTTTCCGTTTATGATAGATGAATTAAAAGTCGTGGCTTCGCCTAACCATCCACTTTCATCACAAAAGGGGGCTACCATTGAAGAACTGCAAAACCAAACATGGATTACGAGGGAAAAAGGCTCCGGGACCCGTGCCTATTTGGAACATGTATTAAGATCCCACGGATTAAAAACGAAAAATGTGATATCTATCAGCAGCACACAGGGGGTAAAAGAAGCTGTCATTCGTGGTTTAGGCTTTTCATTAATTTCGAAATTTGCAATTGCCAGAGAGATTGAAAGCCAATATCTCTCGATAATTCCTTTAAAAGATGCCTCTTTTTTACGTAGGTTTTCCTATGCTACCTCAAGGTTTGTGAGTAAACAAAAAGAACTGGAAGAGTTTATAAATTTACTAAAAAATAATTGGGTTAAATGATTAATTGGAAAAAATAAAAAAGCCGGTGAAGTGGTGACTAAAAAAGAATCACTCTTCCCTAGCTTTTTGTTCTGATTTTGCCGGCTTACACATTCGATCTAGTAAAAAACCGAAAAATATCATAAAGCCGATTGGAATCGAGTAGTTTAAGACATGTAAAAGAGTCGTAACCGCATCACTCCATATTATTTAAATATTAAAAATATTATGACTTTTGTAATATTACTTTCATTATATGCTGATTGACATAAAAAAGACAAATTTATTCGTTATATTAAAAAGGGGTAAAACTTAGGATTTTCCCACAAAATGAAAAGCAAAAAATTAGCCTACTTATTGAAAAAGTTTATAAAAATTTCCAGAAATTGCAGACAAAAAGGGGGGATTCGACTGAAATTACCTCTTTTTTTCATTATTTTTACAAGAATCAGTGGTCAAAATGGTTATTTTGGATAATTTAACCAAGTAATTTGTAGAAATATAGACTATTTTGTGAGAAAAAATGATTAGAATTTTTTGAAAAATTGACAAAATCTAACACCCTACTAAAAAAGGACTATATATAATGTAAATATAATTCGGAATTAAGTAATTAGCCCTATCGGGATAGAGAAATAAAAAGGTATGAAGCTGATAGTAAGCAATAACGGAAACAGAAAAAGGCAAACCTATTGAAAAAGAGGGACGCAAAGCCGAGGATCTAAGGTAATGTAGATTGCTATGATGGCCGGGCTACCTGGGATACGAAATGTATTTTAGGGGGTAAGATTGTGGTGGTAGAAACGGAAAGAAAAGTAGAAAGAATGGATGAGGATTGGGTCGCATTAATTTTAGAGGCAAAAGAACTAGGAATTACGAAAGAATCGGTTCGTGATTTTCTAAAACAGAAGGATGTAAAAGAACGGTTAATTGAAAACCGATAATTTACATACGCAAAACAAAAAAGCATTTCTACAAATGATGTTACTATTTGTAGAATGCTTTCTTCTTTTGTAAACATGCCTGAGTCTATTGGTTGTTATTCTGGTTAATGCGCCACTTATTAAATTCAAGGAAATCTCGAAATTGCTCCTTGGATACTCCGGAATTCATTGCTTCTTTGACAAGATTCATCCAATCGCTGTCTAAATCCTCTTTATTAATTTGTTCAAGGATTAAATTCTCAACAGGGACGCTTAAAACAGAGGAAATCTTTTCAAGAACCTGTATTGAAGGGTTACTTTGCAAATTTCTTTCAATAGCACTTAAATAAGATTTAGCGACCCCTGCTTGATCCGCAAGTTCAGATAGTGACATCTTTTTTTCTAATCGTAATTTTTTTATTCGTTCACCGATCATTGAGACTCACACACCCATTTTTATTTATATATATACGATAATTTTATCAAAAAGAATGAAAAAGTTCCATATTACGAACGAATTATTTTGAACCAAAAAACGAACATTAAACATCATTATAGCGATTAGAGGTTAAAAATCACACGAAAAGGCAGCAATTAATTGCAGTTGCTTGGAAAAATTATTAGATAGCGATAATATAAAGAGAGTGTTCCCAAAACTCTCCTTTAATATTAAAGTTCGTGTGATTAAGAGAAATCTTTCACGAACGATAACGCTTAGTATACATAAAAATAATTAAAAAAGGCTGGGAAGAAAATGATTGTACTTAAGTCTGTTCGGGAAATTGAAGCCATGAAAAAAGCAGGAGAAATACTTGCTACATGTCATAAAGAAATAGCCAAATTGATTAAACCCGGCATTACAACTTGGGAAATTGACGAGTTTGTTGAAAAGTTCCTGAGAGAGCATCAGGCCACCCCTGAACAAAAGGGGTATAAAGGCTATAAGTATGCAACGTGTGCAAGTATAAATGATGAAATCTGTCATGGTTTTCCACGAAAGGAACCGTTAAAGGAGGGAGATATTGTTACGGTTGATATGGTCGTAAAATACAACGGTGCATTGGCTGATTCTGCGTGGTCATATGCAGTCGGTAATGTCTCTGAAGAAACAGTTCATTTATTAAAAGTGACAAAACAGGCTTTGTATAAGGGAATAGAACAATCAGTTGTAGGAAACCGGATTGGGGATATAGGTCACGCAATTCAAGTCTACGTTGAAAGCGAAGGCCTATCAGTTGTCCGTGATTTTATTGGCCATGGAATTGGTGCTGTGATTCATGAGAAGCCGGATGTACCGCATTACGGTCTGCCTGGAAAAGGGCCTAGGATCAAGGAAGGTATGGTTTTTACAATTGAACCGATGGTGAATATCGGACTGTATCAAACGAAAATGGATGACAACGGCTGGACCGCAAGAACGGTTGACGGCAAATATTCAGCGCAATATGAGCATACAATTGCCATCACCAAAGATGGACCGATCATCTTAACTGAACAATAAAAGAAAAGCGCCCGTTTAGCAAAGTAAACTAGTCGCTGGGCGCTCCTCGGAAAAGCTAACGCTTTTCCTTCGTGCGATGTATCGCTTCCGAAGCTGACTCTTGTGGAGCTAGACAGTAATCAGTTCAAAAATTTTTATCTTCTTAATTATTAAAAGAGAGGATGTCCCAAGGCGGTCATCCTCTTTATTTCTTGCGAAGATTTCCCAGTTCTTCAGCAAGGGCTTGCATTTCACTTGGACTAAACGAATTTTTTCTTAATACCATTTCATAGATTTCTTTTAATTCTTCATACATTTCCTCATCGAAGTGTGAAGGTTTAATGGCCCCGAAATTTAATACCTTTAATCTTTCTTTTATTTGTTCAATCATATATTCGACATTTTCTACGGATTTTTGTGATAAATTCACTCCGGTCACCCTTTCTGAATTAATAATCCCATCTTTTCATGTTAAAAAGTATATGTCAATATAAAAACTGTCAAGACAACTTTCCTTTGCTTTTGATGAAAATAGAGGATAAAATTTTTCAATTGGACTTGCATAGGTTTTCCGCTTAAAGCAAAATGGATGTTGAGATGAAGTTTGGTATTATTTTCTTTATGTAATGATGGATGATAAATAATGTAGTGAAAGGAGAGGTTAAGATGACGAGGAAAAATCAATTTTGGAAAGGGATGCTATTCGGAGCAATCGCGGGTGGTGCTTTAAGCTTATTGGACAAACAAACCCGAAGTGTAATGAAGGAAAACCTTCAGAATGCAACGGATCAGGCATCTTATATTTTACGAAACCCTGGAGAAATTTCTAAAAAAGTTAAAGGAACAGCGGTAAAAATTAAATATACCGTTGAGCAGGTTAGTGAAGATATCAACTACATTATAGGAAAAGTTGATGAATTGAAGGAGCTAACCCCACAAGTAACAGATATGTTGAAGGATACTAAAGATGCCTTCTCAAAAAGTGAGGAAAATGAACTATTTGAAGATATTCTTGGAGAAGATGACAAAGATTTAACAAGACAATAAAGGAGACGTGGAAATGGAAAGAGTAGGGAATGTTCGATCCTCTTTAATAAAATTGCTATGGCACCGAATTGAAGAAGATGATCTCACGGGGCTATCTGCCCAACTGGCCTATTTTTTTCTGCTTTCACTGTTTCCATTGCTGATTGTTTTATTAACGCTTCTTCCGTATATTTCGATTCCACATCAGGATATTCTTGGACTGTTTAGTGGTTTTGCGCCCGCAGAGGTAATGGATCTAATTGAAAGTAATATTACTTATGTAATGAATAATCGGAATGGCGGATTGCTTTCTTTCGGGATTATCGGAACCATTTGGTCGGCCTCGACCGGTATTAGTGCGATAGTGAGGGCTTTTAATAAGGCATACAATGTGGAGGAAAGCCGTTCCTATTTTGTTGCTCAGGGAATGTCTATCTTGTTGACATTCGGGGCGATTTTTGTATTTATCCTCGCTATTGTTCTACCTGTTTTTGGAAAAGCAATTGGTATCTTTCTGTTTTCTAAACTAGGATTTGCAAATGAATTTTTAACTGTTTGGAAAGCCTTAAGCTGGCTTGTAAGCACAATCATTTTGTTTCTCATTTTTACTATCCTGTATTGGATTACTCCGAATGTGAAATTGCGTTGCCGAAGTGCCTTTCCGGGCGCGACATTTGCCACGATCGGCTGGATTATTTCCTCTTTGGGTTTGTCTTTTTATGTTGAGAGAATTAGCAACTATTCGCTCACATATGGCGGGATTGGGACGATCATTGTCCTAATGATTTGGTTGTACATATCTGCTTTCATTATTATTATTGGCGGAGAAATCAATGCTTTTTATACTGAAAGGAGTAAAACGAACTGCTAATTTCCCTTCATTTCCCTTTATGAAAACTACCTATTTGTTCAAACTATGATTGGGGAGTAATTATAAAAAAGGGAGGTTTTCATTTTGACAAAACATACAAAAAAAGATGGCGGCACAAAACAAAAAGGGAAAGCTCGTCCGAAGCATAAGACTTCAGGATCTGCAAATGGTTCAAATGGCTATCATTAATAATAGGACCGGGTGATTTTTCACCCGGTCTCTCTCTTCTCTATTGGCGCCTTGTTTTTAACAGCCTTAGGCTATTTAAAATTACAAGGATGGTACTTCCCTCATGACCTATAACTCCGTATGGCAAATCAAGTATCCGGAAAAAATTTGATGCGATTAAAAGCATGATGACGGTAATCGAGAAGACCACATTTTGTTTAATAATTTTATTCATCCGTTCAGAAAGCCGAATCGCTTCTGCAATCCGCGGCAGATCATTTTTCATCAGCACAACATCAGCAGTTTCAAGAGCAACATCCGTTCCTTCACCCATTGCAATCCCAACATTCGCCAGTGCTAATGCAGGTGCATCATTTATCCCATCACCAACCATGGCGACGGTTTTAAATTTTTCCTTTAATTTCCTAAGCTGTTCCACTTTTTCTTCAGGTAAGCATTCAGCGAAATATTGGTCAACATGGCTTTCAGCCGCAATCGCTCTGGCTGTCTTTTCACTGTCTCCTGTTAGCATAACAGTATAGATACCCTTCTTTTTCAGATCGTCGATCGCCACTTTCGTCTCATCGCGAACAACATCCCTTAAGGCAAGCATGGCGACGAGTGATTCGTTCCTTTGAACATAAACGAGTGTATTTCCTTGGCTCGCTATCTCTTTCGCTAAGACGTCAGCGAAGGCCTCGGACGCTTCTTTTCCAACAAAATCTGCTTTTCCGATTTTCCACTGTTCGCCGCGAATTTCTGCTCGAACACCCCAGCCTGGTACATCTTCAAGGCTATCAGGATGAATGAGCTCTTGTTTGATCGTTCGTTTAGCATGTTTTACAATCGCTTGTGCAAGCGGGTGATTGGAATGATTTTCAATTGATGCTGTTATCCATATAAGATGTTCTTTTTCAACCCCGTCTCTCACGATCACCTCGGTCACTTCCGGTTTTCCTTTTGTTAATGTTCCAGTTTTATCAAAGGCAATGGCTTCTAAATGGCTCAGATTCTCAAGATGGACCCCGCCTTTTACCAATATACCGTGCTTAGCACCATTGGAAATCGCTGATAATGTCGCAGGCATGATAGACGCTACAAGGGCACAAGGTGAAGCAACAACCAGCAAAATCATTGCGCGGTAGAATGATTCATGCCAGTTCCACCCCAGCAAAAAGTGGGGGATAAAAAACATCAACAATACAACAGCAAGAACCGCTTTGACATATGTTCCTTCAAACCGTTCAATAAATAGCTGGGAAGGTGATTTTTCACTTTGTGCTGATTGAACGAGCTGAATGATTTTTTGAAAAAGGGTATCTTCATTCGTTTTCGAAACCTGAACGGTAATCAAGCCTGTCATGTTCACAGTGCCTGCAAAGACTTCATCCTGATCGCCCTTTGCTACAGGCATTGACTCACCTGTAATGGCTGCTTCATCAATATTCGATTGTCCTTTGATGATTATTCCATCAGAAGGCACCCGTTCACCCGGTTTAACAAGGATTTCGTCACCGACTTGAAGCATTGCTACGGAAATTCTTTTTTCAATGCCATCTTGGATGAGAAGAGCTTCCTCCGGCTGCAGCTCCATAAGAGATGAAATTTCCTTATGGCTTTTATTCATGGTATAGGTTTCTAAGGCACCGCTAACGGCAAAGATAAATATTAGCACTGCACCTTCTGTCCAATAGCCAATGATTGCTGAGCCTACTGCTGCAAAAATCATCAGCATTTCCACGTTTAATTCTTTATTTTCAAATGTCTCTTCAATACCTTCTTTTGCTTTTGCAAATCCGCCAATCACAAACGCCAGTAGGTAGGCGATGATGGAATCGGCGCCATAATCATATTTATTAAAAAGCCAACCAACTGCAATAAATATGCCACTTAAAGCAGCAGCAACCAGCTCAGCGTGCGGTTTGATTTTTTCTATGAAGCTTACATCCTGAATACCTTTTGCAAGAGATTTTGCTTCAGAACTCATTGTATCCCCCTCCGTGATTTCCTATTGAGAAAAATAATCATCTTCATTACCCTTAAAAAACACGAAAGCTGTCATCAAACGATGACAGCGAAAATCTCTAAGGTTAATTATTAATCATGATAGTTAATTCTATTTTACCACATATTTTATGCGTAAGATACGAAATTGCTCCTAAATAATAGAGGTACAGAATTCTATCCGCTTTTCTTAATTATGCTGCTCAAGCATTGGATAAGTTCTTTTTCCAAAAATATAAATGATAATGGATAAAACTAAGAGCATGGTACTAATAATGTAAAAGAAGCTGAACTGGTTGAAATATTGTATAAATAAGCCGCCAATAATCGGTCCGCTCAAGCTGCCCAAACTAAAAAAAATCCCGCAAAGCAAATTTCCTGTTGGTAATAAAGATTTCGGAACTAAATCAGTCATATAACTAATGCCAAGTGAGAAGGTAGAGCCAACAACCATTCCGGCGATTAAAAAGGATAAGAAAAGTCCGAAAAAAATATGTTCGAGTAAGCTTGCTGAGGTAAAGCACAAAAATCCTAGGAAAAGAACAGTCATTAATATATACCTTCGACTAAACCTGTCACTTAACATTCCTAAAGGAAGTTGCGTCAAAATGCTGCCTATGGCAAAAGCGGATAAAACGAGAGAAACGCTTGATACATCAATTTCCATTCTTAACGCATAGACAGGAAAAATGCCATTTAACGAGGATTCTAAGAAACCGTATGAAAATGGAGGCAAGAAAGCTACCCAGCCAAATTTAAAAGCTTGTTTGAATCGATTCATGGTATCAGGGAATGAATTAATGGAAGCCCCTTGCTCCGGATATTCATTTTTTAAAATAAACAAAAAGAACCATCCTGCTAAACAAAGAAGTGAAGATATGATAAAGGGCAGTGATTCATTCACCTTTACTAATGGAGTCATTAATGGACCTGTTGCAAAGCCAATCCCAAAAAACAACCCATATAAAGAAATATTTCGGCCCCTTTTATCGTTAGGGGAGGATGAGGTAATCCAGGTTTGTGTGGCGAAATGAAGCGAGTGATCTCCAATTCCGATCAGTAAACGCAAACAAAACCAAAACCAAAATGACTTCCATAAGGGAAATAATGCAAGTGAAACAATGACGAGGCCGGCGCCAACTATAATAATGGGTTTATAGCCGTATTTACGCAGAGGCATCTCCATAAAAGGAGAGACAATGAGAATTCCAATATATAGGGCCGTTGCATTTAATCCATTTAAGGTAGAAGGAACCCCGCTTTTTTCCAAAATTACCGCGATAAGCGGAAGAAGCATTCCTTGCGAAAACCCTGAAATGGCGACAATACTGACTAATATCCAAAAACGAAGATTGCTCTTTTTCATAAAAAAGGTCCACTATTTTCCTTTCAAAAGTGAAAAATTCAAATATTAAAATTAGTTCCTAAATGATGGTAACCTAAAAAACTTAACATTTGCAAGAAAAAAATAATTACAAGGCTTTTCAGAATGGAAAAAATAGTGTAACCTCAACGGATAGATATTATAGGGTAATTTTGGGATAAATGGAAATGGAAAATGGATTAGAAAAAGAGGCGGGATAAAAACTATTTAATGGAGGGAATGCGGTGACAAACAAGATTTTTATGCTCATGACAATGATTGGAGTTCCACTTTCCGTAATCGGAACATTTTTGCATTGGTCAAATATTGTCCTGTTTATTATTTACTGTTTAACCATTATTGCTTTAGCCAGTTTTATGGGCAGGGCTACCGAAAGCCTTGCGATTGTTGCAGGACCGAGGATTGGCGGTTTGTTGAATGCTACTTTTGGAAACGCAGTTGAATTAATTATTTCCGTTTATGCACTAAAGGCAGGATTAGTCGGAGTGGTACTTGCCTCGTTAACAGGATCTGTTCTTGGAAACTTGCTCCTTGTTGCGGGATTATCGTTTTTCGTTGGCGGTCTTAAATATAAACGCCAGGAATTTAATGTGTATGATGCCCGGCATAATTCAGGACTGCTAATGTTTGCAGTAATCATTGCCTTTGTGATCCCTGAAGTTTTCTCGATGAACATGAATGAGTCAAAAAGGATTTCTTTGAGTGTGGGGATATCGATTATTCTCATCATCCTCTATTTGGCAGCGTTATTTTTTAAGCTCGTTACACATCGGGGAGTTTACCAGCATGAAACAGAAACAGAAGGTCATGATGAAGAAGAACCGGAGTGGGGTAAAGGGAAAGCCATTTCAGTTTTAGCGATTGCAACTGTAGCCGTCGCTTATATCTCAGAGCATCTCGTTCATACGTTTGAATATGTTGCTACATCATTTGGCTGGACGGAACTGTTTATCGGCGTCATTATTGTAGCAATTGTCGGTAACGCAGCGGAACACGCATCAGCCGTTTTAATGGCTCATAAAAATAAAATGGATGTAGCAGTTGAGATTGCAATCGGGTCCACGCTTCAAGTTGCCATGTTTGTTGCCCCGGTGCTTGTAATTATTTCACTCTTCTTCCAAACCTCTATGCCATTGTTATTCACCTGGCAAGAGTTAATTGCGATGGCTTCGTCAGTATTATTGATCGTAGTCATTTCCAATGACGGAGAATCAAACTGGTTTGAAGGACTAACCTTAATTGCCGCATATGTGATCATGGGGATTGGTTTCTTTTTGTTATAACAAATATAAAGACTCTGACCAGGGTGGCTCAGAGTCTTTTTTTCAGAAAACATTTCATTTAATTAGTTTTTCACATGTACAGTGTTACATTTGTTCCTGTGATATAATGGGTTAATCGTTCTTCTTACTTAGGGAAAATCAATCGCTTTCATTTGGGACCATCAATCACCAACCTTCATGTTTAGTTATGAATTAGAAAAACACGAGTGTTGAATTTCATAATAAGACGGGAATCCCAACCTCCTTAAATAATAAATAGTTAGCAGATTGATTACTGCCCTCCTTTTTTAAAAGGTTAAGTTTATTATAAATTAATATTATAATTTTGTAAATGTTCTGATTATTACTTTTTTATTACTAATCTTAAAGGAGCAACAAATGGCATTTTTGTATCGGTTTTTATTTTTCATTATTGGATTATTTATTATGACTTTTGGGGTTTGTTTAACAATTAAAGCTAACCTTGGGGCAGGGGCATGGGATGCTCTTAATGTTGCGCTTACAAGGTGGGTTGGTCTGACAATCGGAACATGGGTAATGATTGCAGGCGGGGTATTAATTATTGTAAATGCTATTTTATTAAGAAAAAGGCCGGAATTGCTTTCTGTCATTACATTTGTGGTAATTGGTTCTATGATTGATTTTTGGATGAGTAATGTCTTTGGTAATTTGCAAGGAGGACATTTCATTGTCAAATTAGGTGCCTTAATTCTCGGGTTAGCCATAATCGGTTTTGGAGCATCGATTTATTTGCAGGCAAAATTCCCATTGAATCCAATTGATAATTTTATGATGGCAATAAAAAAACGTCTTTCTGTGAATCTAATGGTTGCCAAAACCATTGGGGAAGTTGTTGCTTTAATCCCGGCCCTTCTTTTAAAAGGACCCATTGGAGTTGGAACGATTATCATCACGTTTGCTGTTGGACCCTTCATTCAGCTCTTCTTTCCTTATTTTGAAAAATTAATGCAAAAGCTAGAGGCTTAATGGATAATATTGATGAACTCCGAAAAAACTATGGATAGATTATAAATGCCATTTGCGAAAGGAGTTCATTTTACAGTGAAAAAAAATGTCGCTATTCTTATGACGCTGCTATTAATGCTTTCTTTTTTACCGTCTGCTTTTGCTGCAAAAGCTCCGGTGAAAAAAGAAGCGGTAAAATATCAAGTCCCTCCTTCCGTTCGGAATATTACGAAGGAAAATACCTATCCGAATTCGACACAGGATTTGCCATTATTACAGCCTAGCGATTTAACAAAAAAACTAATTAATTCTTCAAGAGTTAAGATCCAAAATCCTGATTTGATCCGTATGCTAAATGAGTCAAGCATCAACAGCTCTCCATTTGCCGTTGGATACCGTGCCATCGTATACCTGGGGCAGTGGCCCTTGAATTACGAGTCATCTGAAACCTCACCAAATTGGGAATATCAAAAGATTAATACCAATTATTTCGATAATCGCGGCGGCAGAGTGCCATACCAAATTCACTATGTCCAGGAAGCACAAAAAATAGTAAGAGGCGGTCTAACAGCAAAAATCCCGAATGCGGAAGAAGTAAAGAAAATGATGCTTCTAACTGCAATGGAAAAAACGCATCTCCCGCTTGCATTTGAGACTGTAATCGGTGGAGGTACAAAAAATGACCACGTATACAATATCCCTCCTAATCGCTTAGGATACTTATATGCCTATGCACCGGGTGTAAATGAAAAAGGTAAAGTTACCTATGGTGAAGTTTATTTAATGTTAAAAGGAAATAGAAAGTTTATTGTTATTAAAAATGTCACCTCACAGGGCATTGGAGCCTGGATACCGGTTCAGGATTATGTGTCATTTGGTTTCGCTGCATCTGAAAGGCCAAGATAATTTTTACGAAAAAAGACTCCGGGTGTCGGAGTCTTTTATTATTAAATAATTGGGCAAAATATTGCCAAAGACCTAATATTTCGGGTAGGATGAAAAAGGTAAATGAAAGGAGAGAACCAATTTTGGGTAGCCCTACACATGATAAGAATTCACAAGTTGATTTTTTAAAGCATCGATTAAATATGTTCCTTGATGTGCTTGATGCCATCGATCCCGAGGATACAAATTTAGAAGATATTGACCGATTACTTTCTATGCTAGATGATATGGAATCAAAATGCAGGGAGTTCAATAACCGTGAGGAAGTCAGTGAGTCTGTTTAATACAGGCTCTTTTTTATAGATTTAAGGAATTTTCCCTCATACTACCATGTAACCGGCTGCAATCAAATTCTTTAATTCCAATGCATATAGGAGTATAATGGAACAGTCAAATCGTTATAAAATTTAAAAAGATTCTTATGGATACATGGGGAAGGGGTACTCGAATTGAATATTGTTAAATTTCAAGAAAGCATGTACAAGCTAATAGTTGAAACCTCCACGAAACTTCCAAAGGATGTTCGTCGTGCCGTTAAGTCGGCTAAAGAAAGGGAAAATGCCGGCACCAGTGCGGCAATGAGTCTTGCCACCATCACGAACAATATTAAAATGGCAGACGATCAAGTCTCACCGATTTGCCAAGATACCGGCTTGCCGACATTTAAAATTAAAACGCCGGTTGGTGTAAACCAGTTAGAAATTAAAGATGCAATTAAAAATGCGATTGTTCTTGCAACAAAAGAAGGAAAATTACGACCAAACTCTGTCGATTCGTTAACGGGAGAAAACAGCGGAGATAATCTTGGCGCAGGACTTCCTGTTATCAAATTTGACCAATGGGAAAAAGATTACATCGATGTCCGCCTGATTCTAAAGGGCGGCGGTTGTGAAAATAAGAACATTCAATATAGCTTACCATGTGAGTTAGACGGTCTGGGCCGTGCAGGCCGTGACCTTGACGGTATCCGCAAATGTGTCATGCATTCCGTTTACCAGGCTCAAGGACAAGGCTGCAGTGCCGGTTTTATCGGCGTTGGGATTGGGGGAGACCGTTCCTCAGGCTACGATTTAGCTAAAGAACAATTATTCCGCTCCGTTGATGATGTCAATCCGCATGAGGACCTTCGCCGTTTGGAAGAGTACGTGTTGGAAAATGCAAATAAACTTGGTATTGGTACAATGGGCTTTGGCGGGGAAGCTACGTTATTAGGTTGTAAAATCGGTGTGATGAACCGTATCCCTGCTAGCTTCTATGTTTCTGTTGCCTACAACTGCTGGGCTTTCCGCCGCTTAGGTGTAAGTGTAGACCCTGTGACAGGTGAAATTAATGAGTGGATGTACCAAGATGGCGAATTCATTGATTTTGCTGAGACCGCGGCTGAAAGAGAAACAGCAGCATCGAGGTCAGAGGCCGTGATTTCGCTGCAAGCACCGATTACCGAAGAACAAATCCGTGAATTAAAAGTCGGTGATGTTGTTCAAATTAACGGCATGATGTATACCGGCCGCGATGCAATTCATAAATATTTGAGCGACCATGATGCTCCTGTTGATTTAAACGGGCAGGTGATTTACCACTGCGGACCCGTTATGTTAAAAGACGAAGCAGGGGAGTGGCATGTAAAAGCAGCAGGACCAACCACAAGTATTCGTGAGGAGCCTTACCAAGGTGATATTATGAAAAAATTCGGCATCCGCGCCGTTATTGGTAAAGGCGGTATGGGACCGAAAACCTTAGCAGCACTAAAAGAGCATGGCGGCGTTTATTTGAATGCGATCGGCGGCGCTGCTCAGTATTATGCGGATTGTATTAAATCAGTTGAAGGTGTTGACCTCATGCAGTTTGGTATTCCTGAGGCTATGTGGCATCTTCGCGTTGAAGGCTTCACAGCTGTTGTTACAATGGATTCACATGGAAACAGCCTTCATGCTGATGTGGATAAATCGTCTTTAGAAAAATTGGCGCAATTTAAAGAGCCGGTTTTTAAATAAATTTTAGAGGGTAGGCGCTGCATGCGTCTATCCTTTTTCGCAAATCCTCTTGGAAATAAATGATTATTTTCTACTCATCAATTACATAAATTTCTTCATCTTCCATCAAAGGACTTCAGCCTACATACTAACTTTGCTTAAATTTCATACTGCCGGGAAAAATAAAGGCCGAGTCTACAACAAACCCACAATCATTTCCTATTTCTGCTAATCATGTTTTCCCCACTAAAAACAAACACTAAAAAAAAACAAAAATAGGGGGAACATGGATGAGAAAATTCCTATGCATCCTTAGTTTGCTGCTTTTAATGACGCCTCATGTTACATATGGTGCGGTCTCCAATCAACCCTTCCACTGGGGAATTAAAAGAGCTTCCAATGAACAGCCGGCGGAAGCAGGCGCGCAGTTGGACCAGTTGATTGCGAAATATGGCGCCTTTTATAAAAGTGACACAAAAGCAAAGACATTATACCTTACCTTCGATAATGGTTATGAAAATGGGTATACCTCAAAGATTCTTGATGTTTTAAAAAAGGAAAAAGTTCCTGCCACTTTTTTTGTGACGGGCCATTACTTACTTTCGGCACCGGAACTAGCCAAACGAATGGTGGAAGAAGGACATATAATAGGAAACCACTCCTGGCATCATCCTGATATGACGGCCATAAGTGACGCAAGAATTCAGGAAGAGCTTGAAAAAGTCCGTGTCAAAACAAAAGAATTAACTGGTCAAAAAGAAATGAAATATCTTCGCCCGCCAAGGGGCGTTTTTAGCGAAAGGACATTAAAAATTGCCAAGGAAGCAGGCTATACCCATGTATTTTGGTCACTCGCGTTTGTCGATTGGAAAGTCAATCAGCAACGGGGAGCTCAATTTGCTTACGAAAGCATTATGAAGCAAATCCACCCTGGAGCCGTCATGCTTCTACACACCATCTCAAAAGATAACGCCGATGCCCTTGATAAAGTGATTCGGGATTTGAAAAAGAAGGGTTACAATTTTAAAAGCCTTGATGATTTCCCCCAGAAAAAATAATTACAATCAAACCGAATTTCCGCTGAAATTCGGTTTTCAATTGTAGAATTTAATTACAGATTGTCTAAACTGATAAAAAGATGAAATTTAGAAGAAAACTATGTGGGTAACGGAAGTATGGTCCAATGAGGATGCACACCAAAAATCGCTTGCTTTAAAGAAAACAAAGGAAACCATCCAGCGAGCAAGGCCGCTAATTGCAGGGATAGAGTCCATAAAGATACTCCAGCAAGGAGGCAAAGGAAGGAATCAAGTCGGGCATTCATGGTTGAAACATGCTATAATACGGGGATTATGTTATACAGGAAACGCTACATAATGGAAAAGCGTTGAATAATTTGGAGTGAACTAGATGAAAATCGAACAAAATATCAAAATTCAATTAAACCAGACCTTCCCTTTAACTATCAAAAGACTAGGCATTAATGGCGAAGGTGTCGGTTATTTTAAAAAGCAGGTCGTTTTCGTACCCGGTGCTCTTCCAGGGGAAGAAGTTGTTGTTGAGGCAACCAAAATCAACCCAAAATTTGCGGAGGCAAAAATCAAAAAGATCCGCATCAAGTCTCCACATCGTGTGCAGCCGCTTTGCCCCGTTTATGATGTTTGCGGGGGCTGTCAGCTCCAGCATTTGCACTATGCCCAGCAATTAAAAGAAAAAAGGGATATCGTCATTCAATCACTTGAACGCCATACGAAGCTAGCGATCGATAAGCTCGATATCCGCGAAACGATCGGCATGCAGGACCCTTGGGGCTACCGCAATAAAAGCAGTTTTCAAGTCGGTCAAAAAGATGGAAAGGTTCTTGCAGGATTATATGGTTTAAACTCCCATCAATTGATTGACATTGACCAATGTGCCGTTCAGCATTCACAAACAAATGAAGCAACAACAAAGGTTAAAAAGATTTTAGAGGAATTAAAAATCCCAATCTATAATGAAAAATCGCGAAAAGGGATCGTTCGAACAATTGTAACAAGGGTTGGAGTACAGACAGGTGAATTGCAGGTCGTGCTTATTACTTCACAAAAAGAGCTGTCCAAAGAAGATTTAATAATAGCAGAAATTCAAAAAAGATTACCAAACATCAAATCAATTGTGCAAAATGTTAACGGTCAAAAAACATCGCTCATTTTTGGAGAGGAAACAACCGCTTTGGCCGGTAGCGAATTTATTCAAGAAACACTGGGCGACCTTCAGTTTGAATTATCGGCTAGAACTTTCTTTCAGCTGAACCCAATTCAAACCGTAAATCTTTACAATGAAGTAAAGAAAGCAGCGGCTTTGTCAGGGAAAGAAAAAGTGGTCGACGCTTACTGTGGCGTTGGTACGATTGGGCTATGGCTGGCTGATCAAGCAGGGGAAATTCGTGGAATGGATATTATTCCTGAGTCGATTGAGGATGCCAAGAAAAATGCAAAGCGTCATGGGTTCAGCAATACAAAATACGTACCGGGAAAAGCGGAAGAAGTACTTCCAAAATGGGTGAAAAAAGGGTGGCAGCCGGATGTCGTGGTCGTGGATCCACCAAGAACCGGACTCGACAATCAGCTGATCCAAACGATCTTACAAGTTAAACCACAAAAACTTATTTATGTCTCATGCAACCCATCTACCCTGGCAAAGGACATTCAAACCCTGAGTTCGAAATATGAAGTAAAGTATATCCAGCCTGTCGATATGTTCCCGCAGACGGCGCACGTTGAGTGCTGTTCACTACTAGTATTGAAATAATAACGAATATGGCCGTGTGTACAATAAATCTCTCTGGATATTCAGGGGGATTTTTTATTTGTTCCTACAACCTTATGCTAATTGTTAGGAAGCCAAGATGAAATTTGCTTTGGGACAATGTTGTGAATAAAGTAGTAGCTGCTTTTCTAAAAATCCAAATTGTAAATTCGGATACACGATTTACGGATGAAGTAAATGTTCCTATTAATCAACAGTGCGATAGTTATGAGGGTTGCTGGATTTATCCGAGGTTAAAAATATATTAGAGGATTATTGGGAAAACACTCCAATACATTCAGCAGAATATTATTATAAAGTCTGGTAATAATTCTAGTATAATAAGGGTTAAAGAAATTAAAATACGTAGATCACGTACATAATTCAAGAATAAGTAAAAAGAGGGGGAAATGCTGTTATTTATTATTACAAATTTAATAACTGGTATGTTGATAACAGTTTCTTACTTTGTGAATAATAAACCTTTTTTTAGAAAAAAAAAGAAATATTATTATCCTGTATAATCAACTCGGTTAAGTTTGAAAAATTTGAATGACCTCTACAAACCGTCTACTCTTTTCAAATGGTTGTGAAAAACATTCGTTAAATGCTGGGAAATATTTCTATTTTTATGGTAAAATTAAACAAGAAAATAAGTTCTCGATAATAAAAACGATGGTAGGTGTTCCATGGATGAGATAAAAATTAAGCAAAGAAAATTTGCCAAATATTATATAGAAACAGGCAATGCAACAGCCAGCTATTTGAAAGCTGGTTATGATGAGATGTAAAATTCGTAAAATTGTATTTCTCTCTCTTTTTTCAGATGGCATTAAATCTCGAACTATTCTTCTAATAACTTTTCTAAATCCTTATCAACAATAAATACCTCTATTCTCTCGCCCATTTTAGTGCTTATATCACTATGACTGGATAGGACTTTACAATGAGTAACATTTTCTACAATTTTTTCAAACTCGTTACTATACATTTCACGTAGGACTTGTCTCATTTGTTTTACCAGCTTTCTTCCTGTATCATGGTTAACAAGATGCTTTTCCTCTGTAGTCAATACTCCTTTGAAGCGAGTTATAACCATGTCTTGTACAATGTATGTCTTTGCCTCTTGTGGACCTCGACCAAGTAATTCCCTTTGAAATTTTATAAATGCTGAGCTAATCTCAGCCTCCAGCTTTTTTTTTGAAATAGGCATCTTTTAACCCCCAGATTAACAAAACGTTCCCTTAACGTATGAACATAATATTACTTTCGGCCTTTAGGACATGTCAATAAGAAAAATGAATATAAAATAATGAGTAATGATGAGAAAAATAAAGAAATTCTAATGTTTTCTTTAAAATATTGTAGATAATGGCTTTATTTAATTAAATATAGCTATTTACAAGCATTGTTTCAGAGACATACAATAACATCATACTTCAACAAATTAATAAATCGGCTTAATCCTGAGGGAACTCAGGTACGGAGGAACCAATATTTTGGGGTTAATTCTGGGCAACCAGAAGGGATGAGAAACTCTTTCGCCATCCTACCCGTCAGCTAACTTCGTCGGCTAAAGCGAAGGAGGTCTAAAGACCGCCTAATTCAGGGGGCTTTTTTGTTTATAGCAAAAGGGCAGCTTGAGTAATAAGTAGGTCTTTTTATTATGCCTATTTTTAGAAAAAGGAAAATGGAAGACAGAACGCAAAGAGAGCGGTAATGCTTACTGGGCGTTAAGTAGACCAATGAATACTTTTTCTCCAATATGTTGATCAAATTAATTCAACAATTTCCTTAGGAGAATATCATTTTTGATATTTCTAATTTGGATATCGTTGCAATTGACTCAACTGGGGAAGGAGTATGCATTGGTCTATTTTTTTTACCTTTCCAACCAAGAAGGAGGTATAGAAATGAATAACGATTTTGTAACAATTGGACTTTTAGTTTTAGTTTTTGCCCTTTTTTGGGGATTTACTCTATTTAGTGAAAAAGCATAGGGAGGTTATCGGATATGCTCATACCAGGAATTATTGGAGTAGCTTTGATTGTTTATTTGTTATACGTCTTAATTAAACCAGAAAAATTTTAGTGGGATTTTTACAATGATTAACAAATGGGAGGAATACCGAAATGACCATGGGGTTAATACAGGTAGTAGTTACCTTAGTTATCGCTGGCTTATTAGTAAAGCCGATTGGTGTCTACCTAGTGAAAGTTTTCGATTATGAAACAACAGGATTGGATCGTTTCTTTGGGCCGGTAGAACGGTTAATCTACCGTATTATTGGAGTACGGGAAAAAGAGGCGATGGGTTGGAAGAAATATGTGTCTGCCATATTAATGAGTAACTTTGTTATGTTGATTCTGATATATGCCATTTTTAGGGTGCAAAAATATCTTCCATGGAATCCAGATGGAATAGATAATATGCCCCCTGCATTAGCATTCAATACGGCCATTTCATTTATTACAAACACAAACTGGCAAGCTTATAGCGGCGAAAATTCACTTTCGTACTTATCTCAAATGATTGCTATTACATTCCCAATGTTTACATCGGCGGCTACAGGATTTGCGTTGGCTATTGCCTTTATTCGCGGCTTAGTAGCTCGTCAGAATAACCTTGGAAACTTCTATGTTGATATAGTTCGTTCCATCACACGTATATTCTTGCCTTTATCTTTTATTGTTGCATTATTCCTGGTATTTCAAGGAGTACCTCAGACACTACATGGAGCGGTGGATGCTACAACAATAGATGGAGTAAAACAAACGATTACTAGAGGACCTGTTGCATCATTAGAATCGATTAAGCATATAGGAACAAATGGTGGTGGTTATTTTGGAACTAATTCGGCACATCCATTTGAAAATCCAACACCACTATCAAACCTTATGGAAATTCTCTGTATGCTGCTGCTGCCAACGGCATTGGTGTATGCCTTTGGAGTTATGATTAAGAACAAACGTCAAGGCTGGTCTGTTTTTGCTGCAATGGGTATAATGCTTTTGGTTTTTCTTTCAGTAGTATTTGTTGCTGAATATAACGGTACACCAGCTCTAAATGCAGCAGGTGTCCACGGGAACATGGAAGGGAAAGAGGTTCGCTTCGGAATCTCAGAATCTGCGTTATTTACGGCTGTGACGACAGCTGCTACTACCGGATCTGTTAATAATATGCATGACTCTTTGACTCCAATGGGAGGTCTTGTTCCTCTAGCAGAAATGATGCTAAATAACGTGTTTGGCGGTAAAGGGGTCGGGTTGTTAAACGGATTGCTTTATGTGATATTAACGGTATTTATTTGCGGCTTGATGGTTGGCCGTACACCAGAATTTTTAGGAAAGAAAATTGAGTCGAAAGAAGTGAAGTTGGCTTCGATTACCTTACTAATTCATCCTGTTATTATTCTTGTTCCGACAGCGATTGCCTTGTTCACACCTGGAGCCATATCGTCTATTTTAAATCCGGGATACCATGGTATTTCTGAAGTCTTGTACGCTTTTACATCAGGTGCTGCTAACAATGGTTCAGCTTTTGGCGGTCTTACCGCAAATACCAACTTCTATAACATCGCGATCGGTTTAGTTATGTTGTTGGGTCGATATATTTCCATCATTGCCATGTTAGCAATAGCAGGATCTTTTGCTACTAAGAAAATGGTAGCAGCAACTTCGGGAACGTTTCGCACTGATACACCACTATTCACTGGTATCTTAGTCGTGATTATTGCAGTAATCGGTGCATTAACGTTCTTCCCAGCACTTGCATTAGGTCCAATTGCGGAACATCTTGGCATGTTTCACTAGTGTGGTAAGGAATTTATAAGGAGGATGTCTTATGGCAATTCAAAATAAAGGGATATCAAAAGATATTATCTTTCAAGCAGTTATAGATTCGTTTAAAAAGTTAAATCCGCTCGTTTTGATTAAAAATCCCGTTATGTTTGTGGTAGAAGTCGGGACATTAATAACGCTTATCCTTTCTATTAAACCAGATATTTTCGGATTTAGTACAGTTGGCCGAGGGTATAATGTAGCTGTATTTTTTATCCTTCTAATTACGGTACTATTCGCAAACTTTGCTGAAGCACTTGCGGAGGGGCGAGGTAAGGCACAGGCAGATACATTACGAAAAACAAAATCGGAAACGATGGCGAAGGTAAGACAAAAAGATGGTTCATACAAAGAGGCTCCATCTACTTCATTACGCAAAGGCGATATCGTTCGTGTAGATACAGGCGAAATTATTCCTTCTGATGGAGAAATTATTGAAGGGCTGGCGTCAATTGATGAGTCAGCCATTACAGGAGAATCTGCCCCAGTCATTAAAGAGGCGGGTGGGGATTTTTCATCCGTTACAGGTGGAACAAGAGTTGTTTCGGATTATATCATCGTAAAAATCTTAACAGATCCGGGTGAATCTTTCCTTGATCGGATGATTTCATTAGTAGAAGGTGCATCTCGTCAAAAAACACCGAATGAAATTGCCTTAACAACTCTTTTGGCTGTGTTAACACTCATTTTCTTGTTTGTCATTATGACGTTGGTGCCTATCGCTGACTATTTAAAGGTAAATTTGGATGTGGCAACTCTAATTGCTCTTCTCGTTTGCCTAATCCCAACCACGATAGGGGGCTTGCTTTCGGCAATTGGGATTGCAGGGATGAACCGTGTAACCCAATTTAATGTCTTGGCGATGTCAGGTAAAGCAGTAGAAGCAGCTGGTGACATTGATACCATGATCCTTGATAAAACAGGAACCATTACCTTCGGAAACAGAATGGCAAGTGAGTTTTTGCCGGTATCCAATGTGTCGGAACAGGAAGTTACATTATCCTCTTTAAAGGCATCTGTAAAAGATGAAACACCAGAAGGGCGTTCAGTTGTAGAGTTGGCTCGTAAACTGGGTGTCAATTGGGATGAAAAGGAATACGATGGTGCAGAGATTATTGAATTTACAGCAGAAACTAGGATGTCAGGTCTAACATTAAATGATGGAACAGAGATTAGAAAAGGTGCAGTAGATGCCATAAAGAAATATGTAACAGTTAAAGGGGGAACCATTCCTGCTGACTTGGATGAGAAAGCCACTGTAATAGCAAAGGCGGGAGGAACACCTCTAGCTGTCGCTATTAATAATAAGGTATATGGAGTCATCTATTTAAAAGATACTGTTAAGCCTGGACTGAAGGAACGTTTTGCTGAACTTCGAGCAATGGGTATCAAAACGATTATGTGTACGGGTGATAATCCGTTGACAGCCGCTACCATTGCGAAAGAAGCAGGTGTAGACGAGTTTATCGCGGAAGCGAAGCCAGAAGACAAGATTGCAGCGATTAAAGGGGAACAGCAAGAAGGCAAACTGGTAGCGATGACAGGTGACGGAACCAATGATGCCCCAGCTCTCGCGCAAGCAGATGTTGGATTAGCGATGAATTCCGGGACAATGGCAGCAAAAGAAGCCGCCAATATGATTGATTTAGATTCTGATCCAACCAAGCTTCTGTCTGTTATCGCAATTGGCAAGCAATTATTGATTACGCGAGGGGCATTAACGACCTTCTCGATTTCCAATGACATTGCAAAATACTTTGCGATCATTCCGGCACTATTTATTGCAGTTATACCGCAATTACAATCACTTAATGTTATGGGATTGGCATCACCAAAATCGGCGATTCTTTCCGCTTTAATTTTTAACGCCATTATCATTCCTCTCCTTATCCCGATTGCGATGAAAGGGGCAAAATATAAGGCGATGGATGCAAATAAACTTCTTTCCCGAAATCTTCTTATTTATGGGCTCGGTGGAGTGGTTGTACCTTTTATCGGAATCAAAATAATTGATATGATTGTTTCTGCTTTACATCTAGTTTAATTCATGAAAAGTGGAGGAGAGAATTGATGAGGTCATTAATGATTGCAATTCGGTCATCTGTGTTCCTGATGATATTATGTGGACTAATCTATCCGTTAGCAACAACGGGAGTTTCACAAGTTCTATTTAACAAACAAGCAGAGGGAAGTCTTGTGAGTATAAACGGAAAAATTCAAGGATCAGAGCTTTTAGCTCAAGGGTTTAAGGGTCCGCAATGGTTTCATCCAAGGGCTTCCGCGGCAAAATATGATCCAAAAGCTTCTGCTGCTACAAATGCGGCTGTTGCATCAAAAGAATATATTAAAACAATTAAAGACAACGTGAATCATTTGAAAAAGGAAAATGATAATATTGGTACTTCCATTCCTGCTGATTTAGTTACGACTTCTGGTTCTGGGTTCGATCCGGATTTATCTCCAGAAGCAGCAAAAGCTCAAGTGCCAAGAATTTCACAAGCAAAGGGTATTTCCCAAGATCGATTACTATCCCTGATTAATCAACATACAAAAGGGCGTTCATTAGGGATTTTTGGTGAACCACGTGTCAATGTGCTAGACCTAAACCTGGCATTACAAAACATAAAATAAAAAAGGGGAGATTCTTTCTCTCCTTTTCTGTATGGTATTAAAGATGGGAGGGTCATGAATGAGTGAAGAGGGGTTCCGCAGAAAGACATCAGAGGAAATTCTACAGTCCATACAAAAAATACGAAAAGGCCATCTGAAAATTATTCTTGGGGCTGTAAGTGGTACTGGCAAAACCTATTATATGCTGCAGGAAGGAAATATTTTAAAAAAACGAGGGTTAGACGTTGTCATTGGAATAGTCAGTACTTCAAACCGTCCGAAAACCATCGAACAAATTGGCTGTTTAGAAATTATTCCTTCTATAGAATGGTTGAACAAGGGTGAAGTGAAATACGATCTTGATGTTGATGCGATCATGGCCCGTAATCCTGAAGTGGTTTTAGTCGATGACTTATCTCATCGAAATCGGCCGGAAGCCCCCAGGGCAACTCGATTGGATGATATTAACTATCTATTAAATATGAAAATTAGTGTGATCACAAGTGTTAACATATATGAGCTTGAAGGGGTTAGAGGGATAGCGGACAAATTAACTGGTGGAAGGGTCAGGGTCAATTGTAGTGTCCCAGAAGATACGCTAGCATTAGCGGATGAAGTTAAGCTGTTGGATGTAACACCTGAAGTAATCCTAAGCAGGCTCCAAGAAGGAGATATTGAGATTAGCCATGAGGAAAATCGAGGGAGAGATAACCTCTTTCACAGGAACAACCTAGCTGTACTCCGTGAACTTGCTCTCCGCTTTTTAGCTGGGGAGGTAAATGATGCACTTGATGAGTATAGAGAAAAGCATGGAATGATTGGTCCATCTGGAGCATCTGAAAAAATTTTAGTGACAGTTCAATACCACTGGAATGGATCCATTCTGATTAGACGTGGGCAGCAAATTTCTAAAAGATTAGGTGGGGAGTTGTTAGTTGTCTGTTTTGCTAATAAAAATTTATCTAAGAATGAACAAACCTTTAAACGTTCGATTATAAAGCTGGTAGAGAAAGTGGGAGGGGATTTTGAGGAATTACCAATCGGACACGATTCGGTTGCTGATCAAATTGTAAGATATGCAACAGAGCACAATGTAACAAGGATTGTAATGGGGCAATCAAAGCGGACTCGTTGGGAGGAAATCGCTTATGGTTCAATTATCAATAAAATCCTTCGAAAAACAAGAAATATTGATTTATTTATTGTTGCAGATCGTGCAGAAAAAGCTGGGGAACGTGTTATCCCTACAAAACAAATGAAGAATAAAGAAGTTACCAATCCTTATCGTCGCCTTACACTTAAAGAACTAGAAGAGGAAATTAATAATATTAATCGTGGTACGTTAAAAGTATATATTGGAGCAGCACCAGGAGTAGGAAAAACATACACCATGTTACGGGAAGCAAATGAACTAAATAAAAAAGGTATAGACATTGTCATCGGGCTATTAGAAACACACGGACGGAAAGAGACGATCGAACAGGTTGGCTCATTAGAATTTATTTCTCGAAAGAAGATTTTCTATAAAGGCACCACACTTGAAGAAATGGATACAGTGGCCATAATAAAGCGTAATCCGGAGGTCGTGTTAGTCGATGAGTTAGCACATACCAATGTGCCTGGGAGCAACTATCACAAACGATATGAAGATGTAGATGATATTTTAAAATCTGGTATCTCGGTGATATCCACGATGAACATTCAACATCTAGAAAGTCTGAATGACAGTGTAGAACAAATAACAGGGGTGAGAGTTAGGGAAACAGTTCCCGATCATATTCTCCGAACAGCGGATGAGATTGAATTGATTGATATCTCACCAAAGGCATTGCGCGAACGGATGAAGGAAGGACGTATTTATGCACCCATAAAAATAGATCAGTCTCTAAATAACTTCTTTAAAACAGGTAATCTCATTGCTCTTAGAGAACTGGCTCTAAGAGAAGTAGCGGATGATGTGGACGAACGTCTAGAGGCATGGGAAAGAAAACGAACATTAAGAGGACCTTGGAGACAGCAAGAAGTAATTTTTGTTTGTACGAATTTGAGACCTGATAGCGAAAGGCTCATTCGTCGTGGATTTCGTATTGCGTATCGCCTAAAAGCTGCTTGGTACGTTGCTCATGTGAAAGATCATCATCCTTTAACGAATGAAGAGGAGCAAAAGTTGAGTAAAATTCAACAACTCACTGAACGGCTTGGCGGAGTATTTGAATTGTATGAAACAAATGATCGACGTCATGTCTTCAGGAAGTTGGTAAGTGAAATGAATGAAAAAAAGGCAACACAAGTTATTATTGGTCAATCTGCCCGTACCCGGTGGGAGGAGATAATAAAGGGTTCCGTTACACAACGATTGTTAAGGGAAGTCCGACATATGGATGTTTTAGTGGTAGCTGATTAACATAAATAATAATTTATGAAAAAAATGACTTCAATAGCTTGTCTGGAAATGATTAATCAAATTTTATCTTGGATATATATTTATTGATTTAAAAAATTTTGCCTATAAAAAAATTGGAACTACCTTCCCAAAAGTCATTCTATTACTTTTGGGAAGGTAGTTCCAATGAGTAAACTTTCTCATAGGAATAGTTTCCAATCATGTTTTTTCTTTGACTCGAGTTAAGTTCCTACTAAGAGCATCTGCAATTTTGCAGATGCTTTTTTAAAATAAGAAATTATTATTAAATGCTGCCTAAAATTAAAAAACACATCCCCCAAAGGTTCGGAAGATGTATCCTAATGTTGGATTTATTTAAATCAAACGCCTAGGTTCCTATTAGATGCAAACAAAAGTCTAAATCAGCCTGTAAATGGTCTTTCATCAGTAATTCGGCTTTTTGACCATCCCTTGCTTTTATTGCCTCATAAATTTCTTCGTGTTCATCGATAAGATGGGGGCGATTGTAGAAAACAACCGTTTTTCTGAAAAGATAAATCGTAGATTGCATGCGGTCAATAATATCAATCATGACGGGATTATTGCTGGCACCCACAATAATTTCATGAAAGCGTTCATTTGCTATCATTACCTCTTCGATTTTTCCTTTCCTACCGATCTCAACACATTCATATAAAGAACCAAGTTCATTTTCTTTTAAATAGGATGCAGCACATTTAGCGGAATGGCCTTCTAATAAAATGCGGACTTGAAACATATTTCTGAGGTCCTTTTCTGTAGGCTTGACCACCCTTTTATTCACTATAAGTCCTTCTTGTTCCAATTTCCGAATGGACTCCCTTATCGGTGTTCGGCTGACACCTAAATCAGCGGCTATTTTTTCTTCTACAATCTTAGTGCCGCCCGGAAGTTCCCCATTTAAGATCCTATCACGAATAATTTCATAGGATTGATGGTAAGCAGGACGAGAACGATCACTCCCTAGCACATTTTTCACCTCATATCCTTTTAGTAGCTAAATGTATCTTATCAAAATTCATAACAAAAAAATACAGAAGAAAGCATTTTCAATATTTTTGTATACAAAAAATAAAAAAGTGTATACAAAAATTACAGATTCGTGTACAATGACAATTGTAAACACTATTTGAAAGCGGTTGCAAATAGAGCGGTTCAAATAAATAGTAATTGCTTAGTATAAAAAAATGGATCAAACATTAAGGAGGAATTAAGATGGAACGCAATGTAGGTTTTATTGGAATAGGAATAATGGGAAAACCGATGTCTTTAAACCTGATGAAGGCAGGACATTCTCTTACTGTTTTTGATTTGAATCAAGAGGCAGTAAATAGTTTAGTAGAGGCTGGTGCAACCGCTGCAGGATCTCCCAAAGAACTTGCCGAAAAAAGCGATGTCATTATTACCATGTTACCTGCTTCTAAACATGTGAAAGAAGTAGTTTTAGGTGAAAATGGAATCTTGGAAGGGGCAAAAGAAGGTTCTGTAATCATTGATATGAGTTCGATTACACCTGAGGTTTCACGAGAACTTGCCGAAGAAGCTGCTAAAAAGGGTGTAGGAATGCTTGATGCACCTGTCAGCGGTGGGGAGCCTAAAGCGATTGACGGTACATTAGCGATCATGGTTGGTGGTAAAGAAGATATTTTTGAAAGCGTTAAATCAGTGTTTTACGCTATGGGAAAGGACGTTACCTTAGTTGGTGATAATGGATGCGGGGTTACGGCAAAACTAGCCAATCAAATCATTGTAAACCTTAACATTGCTGCCATGTCTGAAGCACTTGTATTAGCAGCAAAAGCAGGAATTGACATTGAAAAGATGTACCAAGCTATCAGAGGAGGGCTTGCTGGAAGTGCAGTTCTAGATGCGAAGGTGCCAATGATTCTTGATCGAAATTTTGTTGCCGGCGGAAGCATTGCCATCAATCTTAAAGATATTACAAATGTAATGGATACATCCCATGAAATCGGTGTCCCACTACCGTTATCCAGTCAATTGCTAGAAATCTTTCATGCGTTAAAAGTAGATGGAAAAATAAAAGATGATCATGGAAGCATTGTGAGATATTACGAAAAACTGGCAAATGTAGAAGTAAAGAGGGTTTAAACAATGAGCGAAAATATGAGATTACCAATTGAATTTTTGGAAACTCTTCCTAAGGTCGACCGTCAGATTGTAGATACATTATTAGAAGAAGCGCTAAGCAGCTTAAATAAAAAAATTATTGTTCTTGATGATGACCCAACAGGTGTTCAAACGGTCCATGATATTTCTGTCTTTACAGATTGGTCAGTAGAAAGTATTGAACAAGGGTTTAAAGAAGAGCAGTCGATGTTTTTTATTCTAACAAATTCGAGAGGGTTTACAGCAGAGGAGACTGAAAAAGCACATCGAGAAATAGCTGGAAATATTCTAACAGTCGCGTCGAAACTAAATCGCGAGTTTATGATCATCAGCCGTGGAGATTCAACCCTCAGAGGACATTATCCTTTGGAGACAAACGTTTTAAAAGAAACGATTGAATCAGCATCAGAGAGGAAGATAGATGGAGAAGTAATCCTCCCGTTTTTTAAAGAAGGAGGACGTTTGACCATCAATAATATCCATTTTGTTCAGTACGGCCAGGAATTGGTGCCGGCAGGTGAAACCGAATTTGCAAAAGACCGCACATTTGGTTATTCAAAATCACATTTAGGTAAATGGATCGAGGAAAAGTCAAATGGAGAATATTTAGCTGAAAAAACTTTATATCTTTCTCTCAAACAGCTTCGTTCATTGGACTTTGAAAAAATAACCGAACAGCTACTTAACATAAACGATTTTAATAAAGTGGTTGTCAATGCTGTTGATGAGGTAGATGTTAAAGTATTTACGATTGCTTTAGTTCGGGCTATTAACGCCGGAAAGAACTTCATTTTTAGAAGTGCTGCTGCCCTGCCAAAAGTTATTGGAGGAGTTAGTGATAAATCACTTCTTACTAGAGAAGAATTGGTTGGAGAAGAAACAGGGAATGGCGGATTAATTATTATTGGTTCCCATGTTAAAAAAACGACCGAGCAGCTTGAAGAGTTAAAAACATTAACAGATATTGAATTCATTGAGTTTAATAGTCATTTAGTTTTAGAGCCTGATCAATTTCAAAAAGAAATCGACCGAGTAATCGACACCACCGAAACTCTTATCAGAGAAGGCAAAACCGTTGCCGTCTATACAAGAAGAGAGCGTCTAGACCTTGAGGAAGATAAGAAGGAAGAGGAATTGAAATTATCGGTAGCGATTTCGGATGCTGTTACAAATATTGTAACAAGATTACAGGTTAGACCGAATTTCCTTATCGCCAAAGGCGGCATTACTTCGAGTGATGTTGGTACGAAAGGTTTGAAGGCTAAAAGAGCAAAGGTTGAGGGACAAATCAGGCCGGGAATCCCAGTTTGGAGAACAGGCAAAGAAAGTAAATATCCAGGTATGGCTTATGTAATCTTTCCGGGCAACGTGGGAACTAAAACCGATTTAAAAGAAGTTGTTGAATTATTAAACAAAAAATAACTATGAAACAATTTATATGGAATGCCAATTAGCTAGCTAACTGGTATTCCAATTTTACAAAGGGGAAGAGGGAGAAAAAATGCCAATCGTTTTTATCGGTATCGGGATTGTCGTCTTACTATTATTAATGGTGGTCTTTAAAGTAAACGCCTTCATTTCGTTAATTATTACTGGTTTGCTTGTTGGAATTATGGAGGGAATGTCACCGACCCAAGCCATGACCTCTGTTACAACAGGATTGGGCGGTACATTGGGAAGTCTGGCTTTGGTTATTGTTTTTGGGGGGATGATTGGGAAATTAATGGCTGATTCCGGTGGTGCTCAGCGAATTTCTTTAACCTTAATCAAAGCATTTGGCAAAAAGAGAGTCCAGTTAGCGGCTGTCCTTACTGCGTTTATTGTTGGAATCGCTTTATTCTTTGAAACAGGTGTTGTTGTTTTAATCCCGTTAGTTTTCACCATTGCTGCTGAAGCTGGGGTGCCAATTCTCTATATCGGAATGCCGGTTATTGCTGCTTTAATTACCATGCATGGCTTTGTTCCACCGCATCCTGGGCCAACAGCTGTTGCTGGAATCTATCATGCTAATTTGGGAAAGACCTTATTATACGGAATTATTATTGCTATTCCTGCTGTCTTTCTTAGCGGACCTTTATATACCAAGTTATTTAAAAAAGAAGATTTAGAAGTAGAGATTCCAAAAGGGCTATTTACTCCAAAACATTTTAAAGAAGAAGAAATGCCTGGATTTGGTATTAGTATGTTTACAGCCCTTATTCCGGTTATTCTTATCGCGTTCCAGGCTATTGTAGAAATTGTGGCGCCTAAATCAGCGCTTTTACCAACAGCTCAATTTTTAGGTAATCCTGGTATTGCTTTATTAATTGCTGTAATCTTTGCTATTTTCACATTCGGTCTAAATCGTGGTAAAAAAATGCCGGAAATAATGAATTCACTTACTGAATCTATTAGTAGTATTGCTGTCATTTTATTAATCATCGGCGGCGGCGGTGCGTTTAAACAAGTGCTGATTGACAGCCATGTGGATAAATACGTCGCTCATCTGATGGCAGGGTCGTCGATTTCTCCGCTAGTTCTAGCTTGGTTAATTGCAGCTGTTTTACGGATTGTATTAGGTTCTGCCACTGTAGCAGGTATGACTGCAGCTGGTATAGCAGCTCCACTCGTTGCGACCACACATGTAAGTCCAGAGCTTATGGTTTTAGCCACTGGTGCTGGAAGTATGACCTTTTCCCATGTGAATGATGCAGGCTTTTGGATTTACAAAGAATTCTTTAACCTTTCAATCGGTAAAACGATTAAAACATGGTCAGTTATGGTTACGATTGCTTCCCTTGTGGGACTAGCTGGTGTATTAATCATAAATATGTTTGTAAAATAAAGAAATTGAGTAGAATTTGAATAAAGTCAATGCTTTGAAGTGAGTAACCTATTACCTTACACATGTGCAAAAGTAAGAAGGTTGCTTTTTTTTAGTTCCAAACTACTAAATATGCGGAAGTACCAGGCCTCCATAAATGAAAGCGGCGCAAATCATAAATGCCGGATGGATTTTAAACTTAATAAGTGCCAGTACCGCAATAAGCCCGATCACTAATGACTGGACAATTCCGATAGAGCTAAAAGAATTGGCTGACATTTTCCATGTTAAAGCCAGCATCATGACGGCAATGACGGGTTGTACTAATAGAGTCATGCCCTTAACGAAGAGCGATTGCCGATGGCGATGAAGTATTTTTAAAAGCAAAATTAACGCAAAGGCAGATGGAAATATCGTAGCAAACAATGCTATTAGCACTCCCCACCAGCCATATACATCATAGCCTACATAGGTAGCAATATTGGTAGCAATTGGTCCGGGGAGGGCATTTCCAAGTGCCAGCATTTGCGAAAATTCGGTATCATTTAACCATTTATAATGATTGACGATTTCCTCATACATAAGTGGAATCGTAGCTGGACCGCCCCCATATCCCAAAAGATTTGAAATAAGAAATCCTAAAAAAATATGTAGTAATGTCATGTATCAGATAACCCCTTATTTAGAAGTTTGCCTTATTTTGTTTTTAATGTTGAAATGAAAAGCTCCATAGGTCAAAAAGATTAAGATGACAATGGCAGGATGGATGGGTACAACATAAAGCAGGATGAAAGATAGGACTAAAAAAATAATGCCGAGTATTTTACCTAACCCCTTCAATGCTTTAAATCCAAATTCATAGGCCATCTGGCCCAGCATAACAGCGATAACCGGCATAACCGCGCTAACCATTTTAGTAAATGTTTTAGAAAAACTAAGAACATGTACAAGTGAAAGAAGAAGTACCGTGGCAAGACAGGTCGGAGCTATATGAGATAAAACGGCAATAATAGCCCCGATAACTCCTTTTTGTCTGTATCCCAGATAAGCGGCCATTTTGGGGGCAATCGGTCCCGGTAAAGCATTTGCTATCGCCCATGTCTCTCCAAATTCCTCATCATCTAACCATCGATAGCGTGTTACCGCTTCGTAGCGTATTAATGGAATGACGGATGGCCCGCCGCCAAACCCTAATATTCCTGTACGGAGCATTGCAAGGATTAATTCTTTATAAAACACTTCGATTTCCCCCTAATTTTTTAAAACTCTTACTTTTTCTTTAATAAAATTAAAATTGTCTATCTTTAATATAGAATTGTTTCAAAAATAGTAAAGCATGTTTTCAATAAATTACCCAAAAAGACTTTTAAGGAGAGAGAACCTTTCTGATAATAAAAGAAAAGGCTCCTCTTTGGTTATACATAGGAACTCTGCGAAGTTATGTCTTGACTCATAACCTTTTCTTCACAATATTGAAACAGTTTCTGACCTAATTCAGCATTACAATATAAAAAAGTGAGAAATAGGTAAATAAATGTTTTAATCTGTGATTATATTATTATTTCATATGAGGCGTAGGAGTGGAGAATCATGATTAAGACGTTCATAGTTGAAGATGATCCAATGGTAGCAGAATTTAACCGAAGATATCTTGAGAAAATAAACGGATTTGAATTGGTAGGAATTGCTTCCTCGTTCGATGAAGCTCTGCCGATCATCGAAAATGAGGAGATCAATCTTATCCTATTGGATATTTATATGCCTGGAGAAAATGGCTGGAGTCTGCTGTCAAAAATAAGAGGTTTAGGAAAAGGGATTGATGTCATCATCATAACAGCGGCTTGTGATAAGCAAAGTATAAAAAACGGATTAAGGTTCGGTGCTGTAGATTATTTGATAAAACCATTTGAATTTGGAAGGTTTAAAGCTGCCCTTACCTCTTATCAAGAGGAACAAATCTTAATAAATAACCAGGAAAAGCTGAATCAAAACGACTTGGATAATATAATCCATCATAAAGAACAGCAAATCCTGTCGGGCTTTGAGATTCCTAAAGGGTTAACTAAAAGTACCTTAATAAAGGTTTGGGAAAAAATTGTTGAAAAGAAGAATGACTTTTTTTCAACAGATGAATTAGCTCAGCTTGTAGGGATATCGAGAGTTTCAATGCGGAAATATCTGTTTTTTTTAACGGAAATTAATATTTTGGAAACAGAGGTCGTATATGGAGCTATAGGTCGGCCTGTTTATATGCATCGCATTAATAATGAGGATTACACTTTAATAAATAAATACATTGGCAGTCCATAGCATAACAATAAAGAGGGTAGAGAGCGATCTCAATCCTCTTTTTTTTAGTTTTACTTTCCTTAATTACAAAACTCTTTATAAATTTTCATTAACTATTAACTGCTCGGCTTTTTAAGTAAGATTTGATCGTAGAGTAAATAGAATTTTATTCGTGTATATTAAATGGGGGGATTTTCGAAAATTATTCTTATCTGCAAAGGTCATTCTAGAAAGTCAAATTTTTTCTTGCAAATCGAATGAGTTGTTTTGAAAGCTTCTAATTAAAATTAGCGGCTATTTTAAAACAATAGTTTGTGAAGTTTTTCACAAATATGTACATTTTGTGAACTTTACTAAATCTAAATTTAAAGGGAGTGAAAAGATGTCTGTTCAAGCTAAAAAGCTAAGACAAAATCCGACCGATCCACTAGTCAATAATCCAAAGAAAACGAGTGAGGTAAAACTAGTTCCTTTATTGATTACACTTGCTGTTGGAATTGGAATTTGGATGATTGGGCCGCCGGCAGGTTTGAAACCTCAGGCTTGGCATTTATTTGCAATTTTTGTGGCGACCATTATTGGTTTAATAAGCAAACCACTGCCAATGGGAAGTGTAGCTATATTATCGTTAACTTCAACAGTAATTACACAAACATTGACAATCGAACAGTCATTGAGCGGTTTTCAAAATTCAACAATCTGGCTGATTGTCATTGCATTTTTTATTTCAAGAGGATTTATAAAAACAGGATTAGGTTCACGTGTAGCCTATGTGTTTGTAAAGAAATTCGGTAAAAAAACCCTTGGTTTATCCTATTCTCTGATCGCTAGTGACCTTATATTATCACCGGCAATGCCATCAAATACGGCTAGAGCGGGTGGAATCCTTCTTCCGATTATCCGTTCCCTTTCAGAATCATATGGTTCTCGGGTTGGGGATGGTACCGAACGAAAAATTGGAGCATTTTTAACAAAAGTTTCTTTTCAGGGTGACATGATCACATCTGCTATGTTTTTAACGGCAATGGCTGCCAATCCATTAGCCGTTCAAATTACAAAGGACCTAACAGGCAAATCAATTTCTTGGATGGGCTGGGCAACAGCAGCAATCGTACCCGGACTGATAAGTTTGATCTTAATCCCTTATATCATTTATAAATTGTACCCGCCCGAGATTAAGGAAACACCTGCTGCTACTGAAATGGCAGCCCAAAAGCTGAAAGAAATGGGACCTCTTAAAAAAGAAGAATGGTACATGATTGGTGTATTTCTTCTAATTTTATCGTTATGGATTTTTGGAACGAGCTTAAATATAAATGCTACAACCACTGCTTTTATTGGTTTAGGAATGCTTCTACTAACACAAGTTTTATCATGGTCAGATATTAAGAAAGAAGAAGGGGCCTGGGATACATTAATCTGGTTTTCCGTTTTGGTCATGATGGCAACGTTCTTAAATCAGTTAGGTATGATTCCATGGTTTAGCAGCACCATGAAAGGCGCTGTAAGCGGAATGCCTTGGGTATGGGCATTGGTCATTCTATCAATTGTTTACTTCTATTCCCATTATTTCTTTGCAAGTAATACAGCACATGTCAGTGCTATGTTTGCTGCGTTTCTGACAGTAGTTATTGCAGCAGGAGCACCTCCTTTGGTGGCAGCATTAATACTTGCATTCTTTAGTAATTTATTCGGATGTATGACACATTACGGCTGTGGACCAGCCCCAGTTTTCTTTGGCAGCGGTTATGTTACCCAAAATAAATGGTGGTCATTAGGTTTCCTTATTTCCATTATTCATATTGTCGTGTGGATAGGAATTGGAGGACTATGGTGGAAATTACTTGGCCTTTGGTAAAAATTTATCCAAAAAGTTGATATGGGGGACAGTTTATGAAATCCAACTGTTGCTTTGCTGCTTTAAAAACGGAACATCGGGTAGAACTATATCATGGTTCTGATGATGGATACGAATTAGTCGTTCCCTTTCTAGTTTGTTCAAAATGCGGCGAGATTCAACTAACGATCGTAGCAGACGAAGATAGCAGGAAATTGCTATCAATTGGAGGAGTTAAATAATGCGCGAAGTTTCTGCAAAGTTAATTACGGAGACAGTTAAAGAGCTTTGTATAAAGGCTGCATGTGATTTACCAGAAGATGTAGAAAATCTTATTGCAGCAGGATTGGAACAGGAAGAATCTCAATTTGGAATTTATAGCTTGGAGAAAATCTTGAAAAATGTGAAACTAGCACGGTCAGAACATGCTCCAATTTGCCAGGATACAGGGATGACGGTGATTTTTGTAGAAATTGGACAGGATCTCAGGGTTACGGAGGGTGATTTAACAGAGGCGATCAATGAGGGAGTACGCCAGGGTTATGAAGAGGGTTATTTAAGAAAATCAGTCGTTTCAGATCCTGTCTTAGATAGAAGAAATACAGGTGATAACACACCAGCCGTTATTCATATGGAAATCGTTCCTGGAGATAAACTTACTATTCAAGTTTTACCAAAAGGTGCCGGCAGCGAAAATATGGGTGCCGTAAAAATGTGTAAACCTGCTGAAGGTATCGATGGGGTAAAAGATTTCATTGTTAATTCGATTACACAGGCTGGCGGTAACCCCTGTCCTCCAGTAATAGTAGGTGTAGGAATCGGCGGCACGATGGATAAGTGCACCTTGCTCGCAAAAAAAGCATTGGCTAGAAAAGCAGGAGCACCAAACCCAAATCCGGCTTATGCGGAAGTAGAAAAAGAATTTCTTGAACGGATTAATAAATTGGGAATTGGCCCACAAGGTTTTGGGGGAAAAGTAACAGCTCTTGCTGTCCATATCGAAACTTATCCTACCCATATCGCCATGATGCCTGTCTGTGTGACATTAAATTGCCACGCAGCAAGACATACAGAGGCAACATTATAAGGGGGCGAAAAAATGACAACAATTAAAACACTTACTACACCACTTACCTATGATCAAGTTAAAGATTTAAAAGCCGGTGATCAGGTTAGCATTACTGGAGTCATTTATTCAGCGAGGGACGCAGCCCATAAAAATATGGTAGAAGCATTAAACAACCATAGGCCATTGCCGGTAGAGGTAAAGGACCAAATCATTTACTATGCAGGACCGACACCGGCTAAACCGGGAAAAGCGATCGGTTCTTGCGGACCAACCACAAGCGGCCGAATGGATGTTTATTCACCGGCTATGATGGAGCAGGGACTTCGCGGCATGATAGGAAAAGGCCCACGCAGCAAGGAAGTTATTGAATCAATGAAAAAACATGGAGCTGTTTACTTTGCTGCAATTGGCGGAGCGGCAGCATTAATTGCCGATACAATTAAAAAAGTTGAGATCGTTGCATTCCCTGACTTGGGTCCGGAAGCTATTCGCCGGATGGAAGTAGAAAATTATCCGTGTATTGTTGCTGTTGATTGTGAAGGAAATGATCTCTATGAAATTGGTGTAAAACAATACAGAATGGAAGACTAACAGAATATTGAGGTGGAATTTTCCATGCTAACTTATGATGTTGTTATAGTAGGTGCCGGCGGTGCAGGAATGATGGCTGCACTTTCAGCTAGCGAAGATAAAAGTTTGCGAGTTGCTTGCCTATCAAAGATATTCCCTACCCGTTCCCATACAGGTGCGGCTCAGGGCGGAATAAATGCAGCAATGGCTTATCGCGATTCAACCGATTCAACAGAAAAGCATTTTCGCGATACGGTTAAAGGAAGCGATTTTTTGGCAGACCAGGATGCGGTGGAGTTTTTCACTTCTAATATGCCAAAAGTAATTTCTGAATTGGATTTTTACGGCGTTCCATTTTCCCGTGATGAAAATGGACGTATAGCCCAAAGACCATTTGGGGGTGCCTCAAGTCCAAGAACCTGTTATTCAGCTGATAAAACAGGTCACGTTATCCTGCATGCACTGTACGAACAGTGCCTAAAAAATAAGGTGAAGTTTTTCGATGATTGGCACTTATTATCCCTTGCTGTGGAGGATGGGAAGTTTCAGGGCATAGTTGCAATGGATATTCGCAGTGGAGAAATCCATCCAATTCAGGCAAAAGCAGTTGTCATTGCAACAGGAGGGTTCGGCCGAGTTTATTGGAGTAGAACGACCAACGCCATTAATATGACAGGAGACGGTACGGCTGCGTGTTTCGAAGCCGGGATACCACTAAAGGATCCTGAGTTTGTCCAATTTCATCCGACAGGACTTGCATCGACGGGAGTTCTTTTATCAGAAGCTTGCCGTGGTGAAGGCGGGTATTTAATCAATAAAGATGGAGAAAGATTTATGGCAAGATACGCTCCGGAAAAAATGGAGCTTGGTCCCCGTGACCTTGTTTCAAGATCTATTGAAACAGAAATTAAAGAGGGCCGGGGTTTTGGGGAAGGAATGGGTTCATACGTTCTGATGGATTTACGTCATTTGGGAGAGGAAAAAATAATGGAGCGTCTTCCTCAAGTCCGAGAGCTTGCATTGGAATTTGAAGGCGTAGACCTAATAAAAGAACCCGTTCCGATTAGGCCGAGCTGTCATTACATGATGGGTGGTATACATGTTAGTGACTATAAAACATGCAGCACACCGATAGAGGGTGTCCATGCTGCTGGAGAATGTTCAAGCGTTTCGATCCATGGTGCAAACCGTCTTGGCGGAAATTCCGTTGCAGATGTAGTCCTATTCGGTAAATATGCCGGACTGGGGGCAAAAGAAACAGCGAGGAAACGTTCTTTCTTAGGAACAAACAAATTGGAATCTGAAACCGATAAATGGAAAAAAAAGTTTGAAACAATCCGAAATAAAAAGTCAGGAATCAACATGTTTAGCATTCGTGATCGATTAGCAGAAACCATGTGGTACAATGTTGGTATTTTTCGTACTGAAAAGGATATGGAAAAAGCTTTAAAAATCGTTGAACAATTATTAGAAGAATATAAGGATGCTTATGCCGGTGATCCATCTAAAACGTACAATATGGCTTTTATCAATTATGTTGAGATTGGTAATATATTGAAACTTGCAAAAGCAGTCGCGTTAGGAGCAATCGCACGTAAAGAGAGCAGGGGCTCCCATTCCAGAGCGGATTATACTGAACGTAATGATGCCGAATTCCTTAAACATACTTTGATTTATAAAGAATGTGATCAGTATCGATTAGATTACATCCCGGTCAAAATCACGAAATATCAACCGGAGGAGCGTAAATACTAATGTATACAACAATATATTTTAAGATTAAAAGATTTGATGGAAACAATGAATGGTTTCAAAACTATGAGCTTCCATATGAAAAAGGAAAAACGATCCTGTGGGCATTAACCTCCATTCGTGAGCACAAAGATCCAACCTTGAATTTTACATCAGCGTGCAGGCATGCTATTTGTGGAAGCTGTGCTGTCAGAGTAAATGACAATGCATTTCTTGCTTGTAAGACCTCTTTGGATGAAGTATTAGAAACATTTGATACAAATAGGTTGACATTTGAACCATTAAATAATTTTGAAGTAATCAAAGACCTGGTGGTTGCATGGGAACCAAAGATGGAAAAAATGGAACAGGTTAAACCATGGTTACTGCCATCAGATGAAGGAAGCAAGGAAATGGGTTTTATTCAGGATGAATCCGATTATCATGAAATTGCCGCACCAACAGATTGCATCCTTTGCGGTGTTTGTACATCTGAATGTAATCAGCTTGCAGTGAATGATGGAACATATTTAGATCCATTTATTTTAAACAGAGCATATCGTTTTGCGATTGATTCCAGGGATGCCTCACCGGAAGAGCATATTAACCCTGTGTTTGAAAATGAATTATGGAAATGCCTCCATTGTATGCAGTGTGTATCAAAATGCCCAAAAGGTATTCCTTTGACTGACCAAATTGCATACTTAAGACAGGAATCTATGAAAATGGGTGAAGTTAATAATAAGGGAGCTAAACACGCATACGCCTTCCATGATGATGTGAAAAATAAAGGGCGGCTTAATGAGGTTATGCTTCCTGTGAAAACAGAGGGAGTTATTAACACAATGTCACGCATTCCTTTTGCATTACGAATGATCAGAAAAGGAAAAATCAATCCTTTACACATGCCAAAAGCTGTTGAAGGGATCAAAGGTGTCAGAGAAATTTATAAATTTGCCGAGGGGGTTAGCGAATCATGAGATATGCATTTTTTCCAGGATGTACATTAGAATCAGCGGCTGAAGAACTCATGATCTCTACACAAAAAGTTGCTTCTGCTCTGGGAATTGAATTAATTGAACTAAAGGGCTGGACTTGCTGTGGTGCAAGTCATATTCAAGACGTAGATACCTTTTTAGCAACCTCTATTAATGCCAGAAATATTGCTTTAGCTGAAGAACTGGATACTTTAAAATTATTAACAGTTTGCAATACTTGTACATTAATGTTACGTACAGCAAAACTTAAAATGGATAAAAATGAAAAGCTTAAAACAAAGGTGAATGAAGGACTAAAAAATGCAGGGCTTGAGTATAAAGGAACAGTCGAAGTAACTCATTTTTTATGGGCGTTAATTCAAGACTATGGGTTAGAGAATCTAAGGAAAAAAGTAAAAAGGCCTCTAACGGGACTAAAAGTAGCAAATTTTTATGGCTGTCATATTCTAATGCCCCCTGATATTATGGGATTTGAAAACCATATGAACCCACAATCAATGGAGATGGTGGCAGAGGTATTAGGAGCTGAGAGTGTCGACTTTGATCAACGCCTTGCCTGTTGTGGGTTCCACGCTGTATTTCCAGCTGAAAAAGAAGTCATGGATCTTACTGCTAAAAACTGTTTGTCACCGAAATATTCCGGTGCAGATTGTATTGTAACCCCTTGTCCTTTATGTCAAATGCAGCTTGATGCTTATCAGCCGGATGCTCAAAAAGCCTTTAATGAGGATATTACGATGCCGATCCTTCATTTACCACAGCTGATCGGTCTTGCATTAGGCTTTTCACCTGAGGAACTCGCAATCCAACGACATGTTGTAGATGCCATTCCTGTATTAAAAGAGAGCTTAGTATTGGTTTAAGTTTAATTAAACATTCTACAGTGTAATATGACTAAGGGGATATATTTTAATGAAATATACCTATCAAAAAAAAGCAAAATTAGTCGGAAATATTAATAAAGGAAGGCTTTGGCTCTTAAATACACATGACGATTGGATTCATGATCAGTATGGTGAGAGCTATATTTACTACGGAACTATACATTCTATTAAGAAAGCTTTCCACCCATTATCGAATTCGATTACAGGGTATTTCCAGGATGAAGATACGAAAAAGTGGATTAAAGTAAATGATGGTGTAGCAACCTTTTTTAAAGGAAATAAGAACCTAGCCTGGAAAGAAAATATAGAAGAATTTATAAAAGTCTCAATAACCAGCGGTGTTTATAAGTTTTATAGAATTCGGCATTAAAAATAAAAAAGGAGGTCATCGGGATTTAATGCCGATAACCTCCTTTTTATTACGCTTCTACCACCGCTTTTCTCTTAAAAAGTTTCCCTCTAATTTTATCCAAAATAGAATAAACAACCGGCACAATCACAAGTGTCAACAATGTTGATGTTGTTAATCCGGAAATTACCACGATTGCTAACGAACGTGAGATAAGCCCGCCTTCCGTCGATAGAGCTAACGGAGTAAGAGCACCGACTGTGGCGACGGCTGTCATTAATATTGGACGAATCCGGATTGTTCCTGCCTCAATAAGTGCATCAAACGTATTCATCCCGGCAGTCTCATTTTGTTTAACCTTATCTACAAGTACAATGGCGTTGGTTACAACAATACCTATTAACATGAGAATCCCTACCAAAGCAGGCATGCCGAGAGATTCGTGCGTAAGTAATAATCCAAAAATGACTCCGACAAAGACAAATGGTAAGGAGAAGAGAATGGCAAATGGGGCCAACATCTCGCTAAATGTCACAATCATGACTAAATAGACGAGGATGATGCTTACGCCAATAGCCAAGAACATGTTTGTAAAGCCTTCACTGATTGATTTTGCTTCTCCTTCAAAATAATAGCTTACCCCTTTAGGCACTTTTACTGTAGATACCTTTTGTTGAATCAGTTTTTGGATTTGAGCACTATTATTTGATGTGAATTTCCCGTTGATCGACACATACTCCATTTTATTCAAGCGTTGGATGGAGGTAGGTCCTGTTGTTTCTTCCACTGTGGCGATATCCTTTAATGAAACATCGTCCCCAATGGAATTGGTAATTTTTTGATCGGCAATTTTCTGCAATGAATCCAGTTTTCCTGTATCAAGCTGTACGTTGATATCTGTTGTCTTATTGTTCAGAACAACTTTGGAAACTGTGGAGCCGCTAATCATATTGCGAACAGTACTAGCGATCATTCCCTGATAAATCCCGTTTTGTACGGCTTTGTCATTGTCCACTTTTACCGATATTTGCGGACGGACTGCTTTCACGTTAGAGGTTACTTCGGCTAAACCCGGGATATTTTTAATTGCTTCTTCATATTTAGTAGCCGCTTTGTTTAGGGAGTTCACATTTGAACCCGTTATAATCATCGAGAGACCGCCGCCGCCCGGAGTGTTGCCTGTTGCTTTAAGAGTAGTGATAAAATCCTTGCCGAAATCATTTGTACTTTTACGAACGGTATCCTCAAACTTCTTGGTATCAGCGTTTTCTTTTAATGTTACCTGAATGGCAGAATGTCCTGCGGTGACAGTTGTTTGATAATTTGCAACCTCATTTGTATCTGCAAGGACCTTTTCCACTTGAGCAGCTATAGAATTTGCTTTATCTAAGGAGGTACCGACCGGCATGTCTGTGGAAACATTATAATAACTGGATTTCTCTTGCGGGAAAAAGTTTATCGGGACTTTTTTTACCCCAAGAATCGAAGTCAGTAATAATAAAACACTGAAAACCAAAACAATTGTTTTATGATGTAAGGACCAATCGAGTACCTTTTTGTAAGTTTTTTGGATGACCGTTTCACGGTGCTCCACAGGTTTTAAATTCAAAAGAAACAGTTTCGATAAAACAGGAATGACTGTTACAGCAATTACCAGAGAGAAAGCAATTGAAATGACTACACTCCAGGCAAATGGCGCAAAAAACTTTCCAACAATCCCCGGAACAAACGCCAAAGGTATAAATACTCCAATGGTTGTAACCGTTGAGGAAGTTATAGCCGACGATACTTCTTTTGTTGCACTTAAAACAAATTCGGCATTCCGTACTTCCTTCCCGGAAGTGAGAATCCGGCGATATAAATTTTCAATCACGACGATACTATCATCGACAACCCGCCCGACTGCTACGGCGATCCCTGCGAGTGTCATCATATTAAGTGAGTAATCCATTTGCTTCATAATGAACATCGTGACAAAAATAGATAACGGAATGGAAAGCAACGCGATAATGGTCGTACGTAAATTTCTCAAAAATAATAGAGTGACCACAGCTGCTAAAAGTGCACCAAACAGTGCTTCACGCAACATCGATTGAACTGAATTGTAAATAGAAACTGATTCATCGCGAAGGGTTGAAATTTCATAGCCCTTTGGCAATGAAACTTCTTTTAATTTTGCTTTTACATTTTTTACAATCTCCACCGTGTTGGAGCCGAGGTTTGGCTGAATAGCTACGACGGTTGCCGGTTTTCCGTTTAACCTCGTAATATTAGCCTGTTCACCTGCCTCATAGGTTACCGTAGCAATATCGCTAAGTTTTACAGTGTTAATGGTTACTGCCGAACTCGTGCTTGTTGATGGAGCCGAATTAATTGCACCTGAATTATTTCCTTTAGACATGGAAGAAAGGTTTTGTGCATTACTTTTGCTAATACTATCAATTCCGGCCTGTAATTTCTTCAGAGCTCCTTGCAACTCTGTAAGCTTGTTTTGTTCAGCTTGAATTTTCAATTTTAATGCTTGTGCTTCTTGAGCAGTTCCTTGTGTAGAACCACCTTGCCCGGCCCCTTGTCCACCGTTCCCCTGAGAGGCAGAAGTATTGCTCATTAACGATTGCAGTTTCATTTGGTCAGCTTGCAGTTGTCCTGCAAGCTGACTGATGCCTGTTGTCACAAGAATTTCTTGTTGCAATAGCTCAGCTTGCTTGGATGTCATTCCAACAGATTTCCCCAGAGTACCAATAGTGCCGCCTATTTGTTTAAATCCGTTGCCGATCGATGAAAAGGCATCGGTCATCCCTTTGTTATTTTGTTGGATACTCATAATGGAAATATTTTTAATTTCATCTAAAGATCCGAGCTGTTTCCCGACTTGAACTGCCATTTCTTTATCATTTATCGTAACTTGACCTGTTGGTGCTGATAGATTGCTTGCCTGTATGGCTTGGTTCACTTTATCAAGCGTTAAATTATTCTGCTTGAGTTTATCGGGATCAATTTTAATTATGACCTGTTTGTCTGTAATTCCATAAATGGTAACATCAGAAATATCCGGAATGTCAGCCAATTTCGGTTTAATGTTGTCTTCAATAAAAGACTGCACTTTGTCCGGTGCCTCTCCATTGCCCTTTACCGCGAATAGGTAGATGGGTTGGGAAGTAGGCCCTAGTTTTTGAATAGGAGCCGCTTTTGCTGTGTCGGGTAATTTTACCTTTGCCAAAGCTTCCGTGACATCTGATGCCGCTTTGTCCATATCAGCTGTCATCGAAAACTCCAACATGACATTGGCATTATTGGCTGAAGAAATCACATATAAGTTGTTTAAATTTGCTAACTTTGAGAGTTCTTCCTCAATCGGCTTACCTACATCCTCGGAAACTTGGGATGGTGTAGCGCCGGGATAAACGACATTTAGTGATAAATAAGGGACATCGACATTCGGATATTGCTCCATCTTCATCGAGGTGGTCGCATAGACTCCCCCGCCAATAATGAGAGCAATAATAATAAAAATTAATCCTATATTTTTTAATGAAAATCGTGTAAAAAAACTCACAGTGACACTCCTTTAAAATGATTGGTCCATCTATTGAAGAAAATTAGTCAACTTTATTTGATAAAGAGCGGTCTTGTCCCTCCGTTTCAACTTGTTGATTTTTGTAATAAAAATAGTACCTCGAGCCTACAATAACAGGTTTATATAATAACATCCAGAGGGAAGAGAGGCATCAACACAAAAAGTTTTTTCTTCTGTTTTAATTGCTGTAACAATAGGAAATCCCCTTCAAACGGAGAGCTTTTTTTGAAAATTCTATTAATTATAAAGGATATTTTATGAGTTATAGAAATAAGCATAGATACTTCAATACAGGTTAAAAAATCTATATTATTAATAATACATTTAAAATTATTATTTATAGGAGTAAACCATGAATGAACAGTATTATGATACCTTGCTGAATATAAAAACAGTTGGAAATCAGAAAGGATTTAACAAGTCCTTGCATTATCATCGGTATGAACCAACGCCATATAGTGCTCTTGATACGTTATTTAATCAATATGAATTGAAAAGCAGTGATTGCATTATTGACTTTGGGTGCGGAAAAGGACGATTAAACTTCTATATCCATTATTTTTTTAATGCGTCTGTTGCAGGGGTAGAAATGAATGAGGTGTTTTATCAAGAAGCGATGGAAAATCGAAAGAATTATTTAAAGAAAAAGAAAAATAATGAAAATAGAATTCATTTCCATCGTTGCTTAGCGGAAGAGTACCAAATCGAACCATCAGACAATCGATTTTATTTTTTTAATCCATTTACCGTACAAATTTTCATGAAAATCATAAAAAATATTTTAGTTTCAGTGGAAAAATCTGCACGGGAAATAGAGCTTGTTTTATATTATCCAGCAAAAGATTATATTTATTTTTTAGAAAACCATACTTCTTTTGAATTGAAAAAGGAAGTCAGACTACAGCCCTTTTATGAACATAATCCCAATGAAAGATTTTTAATCTATCGATGGGGATAAAAAAATGTTACCGTTTACATATTGCTTTTATACAGTTTAATGGTATTATTAAGCTAATAGTTTAATAATGGATCACATGTTACTGATACGATCAGGCATGGTGGTAAATAGAAGGTTTTTAACCTTTTTATTATACCTCCATGCCTTTTTTTGTTGCCCCATAATACATAGCATTAAAAAATCGGCCTTTATACCTATAAAGTGCCGCTTATACATTATTAATCAGATTCTTTTAATCACCATAAGAAAAGGGGAATTAGAAATGCGTTGGAATCCTTTTAAAAAAGCTGCATTACAAATTTACACTCCGGTCAATGGAGAAATTATTCCGCTCGAAAAGGTTCCGGATCCTGTTTTCAGCGAAAAAATGATCGGTGAAGGGGTAGCAATCATTCCTGCGAAGGGGAATATTTGTGCTCCGGTAGAAGGAACCATTATTCAAATTGCACCTACTAGGCATGCGATTGGAATTCTCGCAAAGGACGGGACTGAAATTCTTATCCATATCGGTTTGGAAACAGTAGCACTTAAAGGGGAAGGCTTTAAAACAGCAGTGAGTATGGGGGACAAAGTTTTGATCGGACAGCTACTGATTGAGGTTGATTGGGAATATATCAGTACAAATGCAAAAAGTACCGTCACACCCATTGTGATTACAAATAGTCAAAAAGGGGATAGACAATATACCATCACAGAGGAAAAGAAAGCTATTCAGGGAAAGACGGTTATAATAATCGTTTCCTAAAAGGGTATTGCGTATGTTGAAAGGAGGTGATGCTAAAACAGATAACCATTGTAAGACAAGGATTCAGGCGATTATGGAATTTTTAATTGTCACGCTAAAGAGGATAATCCACGGTATTAACACCTTATTACAAATCTACAATTGGCTAAATCAAAGAAAAATTTAAGCATTTATATTCTTAATTATTTTGAAGAAATTATTATTTTTATAGCTTCTTAGTATGGTTTTATTCATGCTCTTATAGGTAGAAAAAATGTTGTTTAGGGGGTAATTAATATGAAGAAATATTTACAGAGAATTGGTCGTTCTTTGATGTTACCTGTCGCAGTGTTGCCGGCTGCAGCAATTTTGATGGGGATAGGTTACTGGATCGATCCTTCAGGATGGGGAGCCGGAAGTCCGATAGCTGCTTTCTTAATCAAAGCTGGATCTGCCATTATCGACAATATCCCATTCTTATTTGCAGTTGGAGTAGCATTAGGCATGGCGAAAGAAAGAGATGGTTCAGCGGCGTTGAGCGGATTGGTTGCTTATCTTGTCGTTACCACTTTGCTTTCAACAGGATCAGTAGCTTTGCTGGAAGGGATTGATGTAAAAAAAGTAGACCCTGCTTTTGGAAAAATAGGAAATGCATTTGTCGGGATTCTTTCAGGGGTCGTTGCTTCAACCATGTACAACCGTTTTAGTCATGTAAAATTACCGGATGCTTTAGCATTCTTTAGTGGGAAACGTCTGGTCCCAATCATGACATCAGTTACTATGTTACTAGTTTCCCTTGTTTTATTCTTTGTATGGCCAATAATCTTTACTGGATTAGTTTCTTTTGGTGAAGGGATTAGTAAGTTAGGTGCTCTTGGTGCCGGACTATATGGCTTCTTCAACCGACTTTTAATTCCAACAGGGTTACACCACGCATTAAACTCAGTATTCTGGTTTGATGTAGCAGGAATCAATGATATCGGAAATTTCTGGGCAGGAAAAGGAACAAAAGGTGTTACAGGAATGTATCAGGCGGGCTTCTTCCCAGTTATGATGTTTGGTTTACCGGCAGCAGCCTTAGCGATGTATCATACTGCAAAAACGAAAAAGAAAAAACAAGTGGCATCATTGATGTTAGCAGCAGGTTTTGCATCCTTCTTTACCGGTGTTACAGAGCCGATTGAATTTGCGTTCATGTTTGTTGCGCCAATGCTTTATGTTGTACATGCCGCATTAACTGGTGTTTCATTAGCGATTGCTGCCTTGTTCCATTGGACAGCAGGGTTTGGTTTTAGTGCGGGACTTGTTGACTTTATATTAAGTTCACGATTACCTTTGGCTAATCATCCATATATGTTACTAGTTCAAGGTCTTGTTTTTGCTGTTATTTACTATTTTTTATTCCGCTTCTTGATTACGAAATTCAACTTAATGACACCGGGCAGAGAAGAAGATTCCGATGAAGAGATCTCTGAAGCTGATGTGGCAACAAAGGACACTGCCGAAAATAAATTTGCAGTGATGGCTGCTAAAATTTATGAAGGCCTAGGTGGAGACGCGAATGTGACATCTATTGATAACTGTGTCACACGCCTAAGAATAGAAGTTAAAGACATGAAAGCGGTGGATCAAAATAAAATTAAATCTACCGGCGTACCTGGAATTAATATTGTTGGACCGCAAAGCATTCAAGTTATTGTTGGTACACAAGTACAATTCGTAGCTGATGAAATGATAAAAATTCGCAAATAAAAATCGATTCATAAAGGAAAGCTAGCAAAAACAAAAAATGCTTGGGCAAAAATTTGGCCCAGGCATTTTTTTTCTGCAGTTTAACTTTTTCTTAATCTTTCAATATGAAGCGTTATGTATCCAAGTTCTTGGTCGGGAAGATGGATGCTGTGAAGATGAGAAAGGTCCTTAGCTACCTGCGCTGCACAGTTGTAGGAAATGGGGAATTTCTTTTTTATCATTTTCAGCATCTCTTCATCCATTGTATGAAGTTCGTAATTACTTATTCGTGAAACGGTGAATCTAAGGTGCATGATTAATCGTTGGTACGAGATATCATCTTCTTCAATCTCTATGTTCAGGAATTCCTTAATCATCTGAACCATTTCACCTATGATAGCAGTTTGCCTGACAGTTTGCTTCATATCGCCGCCTTGAAGCTTAGCCGTATGAATATGAAGTGCAATGTAGGCTGCTTCGTCAAGGGGCATTTTAATATTTGTCTTCTTTTCAATATGCTTGATCGCCCACATACCAATATCGAATTCTTTTTTATATAAAATCTTTATTTCATGGAAAAGCTTATTTTTAAGCAGAATTCCTTCACGTACTCTCTCAATAGCAAAAGATAAGTGATCTGTAAGCGCTATATGAATATGTTCATTTAATTTTGATTCCAGATATTCTTCAGCATAAGTGATAATTTCTTCTGAGAGGGAAAAGTGTTCTTCAGGTATTTGAAGAAGCAGCTGTTGGAATTTTTCATTTTCCTTCATTACAAATAGTTTTTCAATTTTAGCTGCATTAATAATGTCATTTTTTCTTTTGTGAAACGCGATACCTGTACCGATTGCAATCTTTTCTTCATTATTATCTGTGACCACAACAGCATTGTTATTCAAAATTTTTTTGATCTTCACTCAGAAGCCACCTCCTTTAGTAGTTTATCAATCGATTCATCTACCTCGGTCCCAAGCTCTAAGTCAAGCCATTTTTCAGGAATAACCAAATATCTGCAGTTGCTCCCTTTCAAATAGCTGTAGATAATCTGAGCCTCATCAATATCATCCTTACTGATTCTTTTGTATGGGGTAAGTACTTCAGTATTAAAATGGGTTAAAATAGTTGCCTTAATTAATGCACAAAGATAATTAAAATCGTTTAGTAGATATATTTCGCTAAAAAGAACTTTATTCCCTTTAATAAGAAAGAGTTTAATCGTGCTGTCATGTAAGGATTCAATGATTACGATGTTTTTATTCTCTTCTGTAAATTCAATAACTATTTCTTTATGAATGAGGGAATTGATTGAATCAATATAATCCCGATACTTTGCTGCTGTTTCAAAATCAAACTTTTCGGAGGCATTTAGCATTTTTTGGTTCATTTCGTCCAATATAATCGTATCAGTACGATTAAGCAGGGCTATGATTTTGTTGATGATGCTGTTGTACTGTTCAACCGCAGAACCACCCAGACATATGCCAATGCACAAACCTATGGAATGGTTTAAACAAGCCGTATTCTTTTTAGCCTGGTTGCTGCAGTTAATTTTAAAGCATTCTTTTATCCCCTGAATTGCTCTTTCCACCGAGTTCTTGTTTGGATAAGGACCGAAATAAAGATTGCCATCATTTATATTGGGGTTGCCTGCAATTTCAATCCAATGACACGCTTCATTCATCTTTATCACAATATATGTATAGGATTGCGGGCTCTTCATCTTTTTATTATAAATTGGCTTTAACTTCTTGATTAATGAACACTCCAGCATAAACGCATCAAATTCAGTATCTGTAAGGATAAATTCGAAATTCTTTATGTTTTTAACAAGCCGTTTAATCTTTTCGGAATGAGACTTTGAATGCTGAAAGTATGTTTGAACCCGTTTCTTTAAATTTTTTGCTTTTCCAACGTAGAGGATACCATCATGGGAATCCTTCATAAGATAAACTCCAGGTGAGGAAGGGAGGTTCCTTACCTTTTCTTTTAGATTAATATTAATTCCCCCCTGAGCATGACAATAAAATTTCTATTAGTTTATCACAACAATGAAAGTTGTGGACTGACACATCAAGTCATTTCTGCGAAAAATCATTATTATCTATTTTGAATGAAAGCCTAAAAGTATGCGTAACTGCAGAAAACGTTTAAAATATAAAAAAGTGTCGATGTTGATAAATAAAGAAATTAAGTGAAAGGAAACAAGAATCCAGTTGAATATCTTATCCTCTTTTATCAATACCCTGCTATTAAGTTTTATAGAATTGTTTTATCTCTTGGGTGTTTTGATCGCAATCGGTTTTATTTTGGGATTTTTTGAAAAGCATTCAAACAAATATTTGGTTCGGGCTTTCGGGCCGCAAGGGGTTCTTTTAACGGCATGGATCGGTACTCCGATTCACGAGATTGGACATCTGCTTCAGTGCTTTATTTGGGGGCACAGGGTATCAAGGGTTAAACTTTTACAGTTAAACAGCCATGACGGCGTGCTGGGATATGTAGAGCATCATTATAATCCGAACAGTATTTATCACCAGGTTGGAAATTTTTTTATCGGATTAGGACCGATTTTTAGCGGAATTGGTTCTTTGATATTGGGAATGTATCTGTTTGTACCGCAATCCTATGAAACCTTTAAAGCTGAAATCCATCAGCATGTTTCCCTGGAGAAACTGGATATAAATGTTTTAAAGACAATAGGTGGAGCAGTGATAGCCATAACCAAGAGTCTCTTTACTCTCCATAATTTAATAAATCCTTTCTTTTGGATATTTCTAGTGTTGGCCATCAGTATTTCTTCACATATTGCCTTAAGTAAAGCGGATATCCAAAGTTCTGCTAGAGGGTTATGGATGATTTTCTGCCTGCTAGTTTTATTTAACATTGCTGCAGGAATTTTTCATCTCGATAGTTATCGGCTGATTGTCAAAAGCGCTGAATATAATGCTTATTTACTGGCATTCGCAAGTATTGCCTTACTTTTTTCGCTCTTAACCTTTACGGTTAGTTATCTTCTATATAAGCTTAAAACTATCTAAAACGAATTAGAAAATCCGGGAAATGTATGATTGAAAAAATAATCTGCAGCAAAAATGATTTAAATTCAGGGTGTGGATTGATGGTAATAATGGTGATTGTTGGGAAATATATGCGTTTTAGACCATTTTAAGTAATGTTTATTTATTTAGTTTAAGTTGAGCGCGGAGGGGCATACTTCTGCGCTTTTCGCTTTAAAAGGGCTTTTTGAAGTGTTTTGTTTTTTGATTTTTCAGTTAATTGGAAATATTATCGTAATATAAATGCCACAGATGTAAAAGATTTAACATCTCCCTGTTCTTTGTTTCAGAAAAATCCATGTTAAGATTATCAAAAATTAGCAACCAAAGAACATGGAGGGTAAAAGAATGCTTAACAAAATTAAAACATGGATAGCAGTTGCTGTACTCTCAGGAACTGTAAGTGCTAATGTACAAGCTGCCACGGTTACTGTACAAGAGGGTGATACCCTTTGGGATCTATCACGCGTACATAATACAACAGTAGAAAATATCCAAAAATGGAACCATCTTACTACAGATCTTATTCACCCCGGTGATGTATTGACGATTGCAACAGAAAAACATTATACCGTTAAACAGAATGACACATTATGGGATATTGCAATAGATCATCATGTAAGCGTTTTACAAATCAAGGAATGGAATAATTTAATTACCGATCTTATCCATCCCGGATTAAATCTTATAATCTTTGATGGATTAAATACAACGAATAATGCTGTGAAAGAAAAACAAGAGCAGCCAGCTGCTCCTGTACCAAGCCCGGCATCTGCAAATGCTGAAGCTGCACCACAAGCACCAAATGGAACTGCTCCTGCTGTAAAAGCTGCATCAGTAAGTAATAAAGGCTCAAGGCAAATTACAGTGAAAGCTACAGCCTATACGGCCTCATGTGCCGGTTGTTCAGGTATTACAAAAACTGGAATTAATATTAAAGCAAACCCAAATGAAAGGGTCATCGCAGTTGACCCATCTGTCATACCGCTTGGAAGTAAAGTGTATGTTGAAGGTTTCGGTGAAGCCACCGCTGCAGATACCGGCGGAGCAATTAAGGGAAATCGAATCGATGTATTTATTCCGTCTGAACAAGATGCGTTGAATTTTGGAGTAAAACAATTAAAGGTAACAATATTAAACTAAGTTGCATTCCTGTAAGTTTTTTCAAAAGGCTCTCATTTGGTGCAGCTTAACAGAGAATATCAGGATTTTATCAGCAAATCATAAAGCTATAGTTAGTTCTTAAATCACATTTAAAAAAGTACCTCATTCCTAAAAATTCAGGAGTGAGGTACTTTTGTGTTAAGCAATATACTTAGTGAGTTTATAAAAAAGCTAAATCTGATATCATACTACATTCAGTTAGTGAAAAATATGAACTTGCTTCCAGTGAATGCCGCCATCTAATGTGGTATACATCGCACTTGGTTTTGAATTTTCAGTAGTGATCCACCAACCGTGATTCGCATCTGCCATCGCTAAATAAGCTTCACCATAGCCTTCTAACGTCACGTTGCTATTCACCCATGTTTTTCCTCCATCTTTCGTCCATCCAATGGAATTCTGCTTATCGCAGGCAGGGCATGAACCACCCATGAAAGCTACTTGTGGATTTATTACATAAAGAGGTCCGGGTTTCGACCCTTTATTGAAAGGTCCTTTATTATACTCTTGGCTAAATCCAGGTGCCGGTCCGCCGCCTGCAGTGGAATTAGCTATGACTGTCTTCCATGAGTTTCCACCATCGGTTGTATGGAAAACGGAGTAAGAGGTTTGCGTCATTCCGGTACCACCGATTAGTTCAATCCAAGCATCATTCGTTCCTGCCGAGCGAATTAACGCTCCAGCTAGAGGGGATAAAAGAGTTTTGGTTATAACAGTTTTCCACGATTTTCCGCCATCTATCGTTCTTTTAACATAAAATACGTTATTACTTTGGGTTACCGCCCAACCATTTTTCACATCGTGAAAATAGGCGTCACCGACCATGTTTTTAGGTGTTGGCAGTGAATGCCATGTTTTCCCGCCATCTTGTGAAAAGTCATTTCCACTAAGAGCAGTAGTTTTTGAAGTGAAATGAAGATAAGCATTATTTGGTGTTGTTCCGACTATCACCCAGTGAAGGCCGCCATCACCGGATTGCAGCAGCCTTGAATTCGTAGCGCCTTGGTTCATAGTAACCCATACATCTGAATGATTTAGCGCAAATATTTGCTGAACTGTTCCGCTTCCATGATAAACAACCGCCCATTTTTTTCCTTCGGAAGTTGTTTTTGCGATCCAGCCGTTACCGCCGACCCATCCTGTATTGAAATCGGCTAATCTAACAGCGGTGACCATGCTCATATTAATATCTCCGGGTGCTGGGATAGTCGGTGAATTTGGGGGCGTTTTACTGGAATTCGTTGATGTTCCGGAAGATGGACTCGAACCGACATTTGTATTTTTTGATGAAGAGTTTGAATTGGCTGTTTGCTGACTGGCTTGCTTGTTACTTTCTGTGGTTACATTACTCGTTTGACTCGCATTTTGGCTGTCTCGGAATCCGCATCCGGCAAGTACAACCGAAAGACCTAAAAACATGATCATGATCTTATTTTTCAACATATTGTTCCTCCCATTTATTTATTTTTAACATTAGACTTATTTTATTCAAGAGAGTTACACTTTGCTTTGCCTAAATGCAAGTATGCTAACTTTTTTAATATTGCTGCCTTCAGTACATCTATATTTAAGTTTAAAAACTTAATGCCATGTTAATTTATCTATCATCATCTAATTTTATTAATTTAATTTCCAGAAAAATCAGTTGACTAAAATCAAAATTCTCCATATAATCAGGAAAAGTAACATTTGATGTGAGGAGATATGACATGGTTGTTGTGGATGAATTTTATCATGCTATAATATTTAGTTTTGCATCAGAAGAAATAGTGAAAATATTGCAGAAAATAAAGGATCAAAAGGAAAACGAAGTTCTTCTTATAAAGGATAAAATTATTAAATACGAGGAAAAAAGAAGAACTCATGAAGCTTGGTATCAATCCTTACCTGCCATTAAAAAATTTTTTACAGGCCGTCCTCCGAGCCATCATCAAGCAGTTGAATACCTTGTAAATGTAAAACAAAGATTAAGTACGATTGAAGAAATTAAAAAACGCATAATTGAATTAGATAGAATTATAGATTTGGTAGAAAAAGAACCTGAGCAAGAACAGCTAATATTACCACATGACATTGTCGAAGATATCAAACAATTGAAGGAATCGGGGGGATCCCACCAATGACCATTCAAGCCTTACATTCCGGCCTGGACACAATATGGGTAGTGCTAACAGCAGCAATGATTCTTTTAATGGAAGGCGGCTTCGCACTGCTCGAAGCGGGATTTGTCCGCTCGAAAAATAGCGTAAACATTATTATGAAAGTTTTTGCTGATATCACTATTGGAACGCTTTGTTATTATTTAATTGGCTTTGCATTAATGTACGGTGCTGATTATTTTGGGATAATCGGTAAGAATGGATTTATGCTAAAAGGCAATTTTTCTTACTTACATTTATCTATTTCATCTGATACTTTTTGGTTATTCCAAGCAGCCTTCGTGATTGCTGTCATTTCAATTGTTTCCGGTGCAGTCGCAGAAAGGATTAATTTTCGCGCCTATCTGCTTTATGTCATATTAATGACCGCGCTTATCTATCCAATTGCCGGCCATTGGGTATGGGGCGGAGGCTGGTTAGGAAAGCTGGGTATGGAGGATTTTGCCGGTTCTGCTGTTATTCACGCATTGGGAGGCTTTTCAGCGTTAGCAGCTGCGATCCTGATTGGTCCCAGAAAGGGGAAATTTACTTCTAAGGAAGGCTCATCCATTGCCTTGCCAAGTAATTTACCGCTTGCATCAGTAGGAGCCTTTTTATTATGGTTCGGCTGGTTTGGATTTAATGCGGGAAGCACTTTAACTGCGACAGATGTGCGTATCGGTCATATCGCTATTGTGACAATGCTATCCGCAGCAGCAGGTGGAGCTGCTACCTTGATTTACACCCTATTCCGTTACGGTCGATCTGATGCGCCATCAGTCATTAATGGTTCCCTTGCCGGTCTGGTAGGAATTACTGCGGGATGTGCATTTGTCAGTGATCAGTCGGCCATTTTAATTGGCATCATATCCGGTTTGTTGATGATGGCTGCTACGAATTGGTTAGAAGCCAAACAAATCGATGATCCGGTTGGAGCATTTCCAGTACATGCTGTTTCAGGTATATGGGGTACAATAGCTGTGGGCTTATTCGCCACAAAGGGCGGACTCTTCACTGGAGGCGGATGGCACTTATTGGGGGTACAATTTTTGGGTCTAGTTGTTTTATGTTCCTGGGGATTTTTATTAACGTGGATAGGATTAAAGGTTATTAATTTATGGGTTCCTATTCGCGCAACCGACGATGAAGAGGAAGTTGGCTTGGATATTAGTTATCATGGAATCATGGCGACACATACTTCTCCGGAATTTATCAATGTAGAAGATTATTTTGCCAATCAAGAAAAAGCAACTTTTAAGCACTCAAAGCACTCATAGGAGTGCTCAGGCTGTCGAAAAACTTTCGATAGCCTTTTATTTTATCCATTTCCTTTAACATTTCACCGCGTTAATTTGTTATAATATTATTAATATATAGGTTTTTCAACAAGTCTGTTGATTTGCGCTCCAGGACCTCCCCACGGAAAGCGAGTGCCCGGAGCGGAAATCAACAGGCCAGTTAGCAGAGACAATATTTTAATAAAAAATCGGTAATTTAGATTCAGACAAGATAAAAGATTGCCGAGAAAAATATCCTTTCTCGACAATCTGAGCATTCATAAGAGTGCTTTTTTTTATCGATAAATTGAAGACATAGCCCCACACGAGAACTTTGGAAGATTTATAAATATAGAAGAGTACATCAATAATATTTAAAAGGGTAGGCTGAAATGAAATCAGCCTATTTTTTTACATTGAAATAACTTTTTTATAATCCGTAAAAAGTAAAATTTTATAAATGGCATATAAGAAACTATGTCGAATTAACGCTTTAAAGCAGATAAGACTAATTTATCTAAAAAAAATTTTTATTCATTCGACAAAAAATGACAAAACTGAATATTTTAATGTGTCATAATAATCTTAAAATTTATTATATTATGATATTATATGAAGCAGGGGAATTTAAAATAATTAAAATTTCAGGTAGGTGTAAATGTGAGTAATCAACCTATTCTACAAATTAATGACTTGAAGGTTGCATTCCAATCAGGGAAAAAATCCGTTCCCGCTGTTGATGGAATAAGTTTTGAACTGAAAAAAGGCGAAATTTTAGGGATTGTTGGCGAATCCGGCAGCGGGAAAAGTGTCACCTCCTTAACTGCTATGGGTCTAATACCTTCTCCGCCGGGTAAAATCGAAAAAGGTGAAATCATTTTTGACGGAAAAGATTTAACGGGTTTATCCGAAAAGGACTGGCGAAAAATTCGAGGAAATCAGATTTCAATGATTTTCCAAGAACCCATGACATCATTGAATCCATTGTTTACGATAGGAAATCAGCTTAAGGAAGCTATCTCTCTACATACAAAACTTTCTAAGGCGGAAGTAAAGGTCCGGAGTATTGAATTGCTAAGATTGGTTGGAATTCCACGGGCGGAAGGAATCCTTCAAGAGTATCCGCATCAGTTATCCGGCGGAATGCGGCAACGGGTTATGATTGCGATGGCAATGGCTTGCAATCCTAAAGTGTTAATTGCGGACGAGCCGACAACCGCACTTGATGTTACCATTCAGGCGCAAATCCTTGCGCTAATGAAGGACTTGAATAAAAAAACAGACACATCCATCATTCTAATCACCCATGATTTAGGAGTAGTTGCGGAAATATGTGAACGGGTTATTGTTATGTATTCCGGACAAATCGTCGAACAGGGAGACGTTAAGACCATCCTGAAAGATCCGCAGCATCCTTATACCAAGGGACTTCTGAGATCTGTTCCGGATTTAAGAGGGAAAAAGGACCGTCTATACAGTATTCCCGGAAGCGTACCGGCACCCGGAACCATTAAAAAGGGCTGCAGATTTGCTGCAAGATGTGCAGAATCCTTTGGTCAATGCCATGAAGATACCCCGGCTCTATATAAAACAGAAAAATTAGGGCATGTGGTTCGATGTTTCTTACATGCAGTTAAAGAGGGGAGTGACCAACATGCCGGAGTTACTTCTTGAGGTAAATGGTCTGAAAAAATATTTCCCGATTACGGGTGGCCTACTAGGCGGCAAAAAAGGTGAAGTGAAAGCGGTTGACGATGTCTCCTTCTACGTCAAAAAAGGCGAGACATTGGGAATCGTAGGTGAAAGCGGTTGTGGGAAGTCTACAACAGGCAGGCTCCTTATGAGATTAATAGAAGCAAGTGAAGGAAAGATTGTTTTTGAGGATAAAGAGATTACGAGCATGTCAAAGTCGGAGTTACGAAGAACCCGCAGAGATATCCAAATGGTGTTTCAAGATCCATATGCTTCGTTAAATCCGCGGCATTCCGTTGAACAGATTCTTGAAGAACCTCTTATTGTACATGGAATAGGAACGAAAGAGGAACGAAGGAAACAAGTGAGAGAGATGCTCGAGGTAGTAGGCTTAAGCAGCTACCATGCAAGGCGGTATCCACACCAATTCAGCGGCGGGCAGCGTCAACGGATTGGGATTGCAAAAGCGTTGATGACGAAACCGAAACTAATTATAGCTGATGAACCTGTATCAGCACTTGATGTTTCCATCCAGGCTCAAGTACTTAACCTTATGAAAGATATTCAAAAGGAATTTCAGCTAACATACATATTCATTGCTCATGATTTAGGGGTAGTCCGTCACATAAGCGATCGTGTTGGTGTGATGTATTTAGGCAGATTAATAGAATTAGCTGAAAGTGAAGAGCTTTATGATAACCCTAAGCACCCGTATACCAAGGCACTCCTTTCGGCGGTGCCGATACCGGACCCTGATATCAAAAGGGAAACAATTTTAATCCAGGGTGAACTTCCAAGCCCTGCAAATCCTCCATCCGGTTGTGCATTCCATACAAGATGCTCACAATGCATGGATATTTGCAAAACGACTAGGCCTGAGGAGCGTAATCTCAATGGTCATTATGTGGCATGTCACTTGTATAACGAGTAAGATGCTGCGTTTATGATAAAAAATAATAAGAGAAAATGGGGGAAAAAGAGCTCATGAAGAGAACAATGAAATTGCTTTTGATTTCAATTCTGGCTATCAGCATGTTCCTTGTAGGCTGCAGTAGCCAATCTAGCAAGACTTCAACTAATGGCGATTCAAAGTCTAGCAGTACGCCGAAAAAAGATACACTTGTATACGGCCGCGGCGGTGACTCCACATCTCTAGACCCAATTACTTCAACTGAAGGAGAAACCTTTAAGGTTACGAAAAACATTTTTGAAACACTTGTAAATTATGGAGACCAGGATACAACTTTACATCCGGGACTTGCTGAAAAGTGGGATGTTTCTGCGGATAGTCTGACTTACACCTTCCACCTTCGCCAGGGAGTAAAATTCCAGGATGGCACAGACTTCAATGCAGATGCGGTCGTATTTAACTTCGATCGCTGGATGAACGGTGACGAGAAGCAATTCCCTTATTACACAATGTTTGGCGGATATAAAAAAGATGATGGACATGTTATCAAAGAAGTAAAAGCACTGGATACAAATACAGTCCAGTTTGTATTAAAAAGACCACAGGCACCGTTCCTTAAAAACTTGGCAATGTCTGCATTTGGGATTGCAAGCCCAACAGCTGTTAAGAAATATGGCGACAAATTCAGAGAAAATCCTGTCGGTACCGGACCATTCAAATTCGTTGAGTGGAAGCAAAATGACCGGATTACTCTTGAAAAGAACCCTAATTACTGGCAAAAAGGCTTACCTAAGTTAAACAAAGTTATTTTCCGTGTTATTCCTGAAAACACAGCAAGACTTAATGCCCTTTCAAATGGCGAAATTGATGTGATGGACGGTCTAAACAATTCAGATGAGGCTACCGTTAAGGCTAACGACAAACTTCAAGTTATCAAGCGCCCATCCATGAATGTAGGCTATTTAGGTTTCACCGTAACTCGTAAACCATTTGACAACAAGCTTGTCCGTGAAGCTCTTAACTATGCAGTTGATAAAAAATCAATTATCGACGCATTCTACGGCGGTCAGGCAGTTGCTGCCAAAAACCCAATGCCTCCTTCCATTGAAGGATATGACGATGCAGTTGATGCTTATCCATATGATTTGGAGAAGGCGAAACAATTATTGGCACAAGCAGGTTATCCAAATGGATTTAGCATGAATTTATGGGCTATGCCTGTAGCTCGTCCGTATATGCCTGAAGGAATGAAGGTTGCTGAGGTTATCCAGGCAAGCTTCGCTAAAATCGGTGTTAAAGCTAAAATTCAAACTGTTGACTGGGCTACTTACTTGCAGAATGCAGCAAAGGGCGATTTTGATGCCTATATGCTAGGTTGGACAGGAGACAATGGAGATCCTGATAACTTCTTATATACACTGCTCGACAAAGACAGCATTGGAGCTAATAACTATTCCCGATACAGCAGCGACCAGTTACATGACATTTTAATTAAAGCGCAGACTGAAACTGATCAAGCTAAGCGTAATGATCTATACAAGCAAGCTCAAGTCATCATCCACGATGATGCTCCATGGGTTCCGCTTGTTCACTCAACTCCGCTATTGGCAGCATCTAAAGACGTTATCAATTACTTGCCGCACCCAACCGGTTCTGATCTTTTAAGCAATGTTGAATTTAAAAACTAACTAGTTAAAGGGGGAGGGAGCTTTGCCTCCCCTTTTGTTAGTAAAAAGGAACTCTCGGTATTTACTATATATGTTTTGAAAAAGAGGTGAGCTTACTTGTTTACATATTCGGTCCGCCGTGTATTTTCGTTAATACCGGTATTAATTGGTATGACTCTTGTTGTTTTTGCGATTATCCATGCCATTCCCGGGAACCCTGCACAAGTGATACTCGGACAAAGGGCAACGAAAGAAGCAGTGGCTGCATTAACTCAACAATTAGGATTAGATAAACCTTGGTACATACAATATTTTGACTATATTAAAGCACTCCTTCATGGGGATTTGGGAACTTCAATGCGGACAAGGGGTCCGATCAATACGGAAATTTGGCCCTATTTAGCAGCAACAATTGAACTTACCGTTGTTGCAATGTTGATTGCTGTCGTCGTTGGAGTGAATGCGGGGATTATCAGTGCCTGGTTCTCCAAATCGTGGTTTGATTATGTTGCGATGATACTTGCTCTTGTGGGAGTGTCGCTGCCGATTTTCTGGCTAGGCTTAATGGAGCAATGGGCATTTTCTATCCACTTAGGATGGTTTCCGACTACCGGAAGGGAGGATGTCAGGGATCCCGTCTCGGCAATCACTAACCTTTATTTGATAGATACACTGTTGCAGGGAAGATTTGATCAATTTGGCGCAGTTGTTCAGCATCTGGTTTTACCAAGCTTTGCTCTTGCTACAATTCCAATGGCGATTATCGCAAGGATGACCCGTTCCACAATGCTAGAGGTAATGAAATCAGATTATATCCGAACAGCAAGAGCAAAAGGATTAAGGATGTTCTGGGTAGTGTACAAGCATTCCTTAAAAAATGCAGTCATCCCTGTTCTTACCATTATCGGTTTGCAAGTGGGTCTTCTTCTGGGAGGCGCCATCTTAACGGAAACCATTTTTGGATGGCCGGGTATTGGAAGATATTTATATGACGCAATTGGATACCGCGATTACCCTGTTATTCAGTCGGGAATCTTGATCATTGCTGCAATCTTTGTATTGATTAACTTGATTGTCGACCTTTTATATGTCGTGGTTGACCCAAGGATTAAATATAGTAAATAGGAGGGATCTAATGTGGCTGAACTTGTAAAAAATACGGCAAATATCACGACGGTAAATGTTGAAGAAGAGCTCACACCTCCCTGGAAGGAAGCATGGCAGTCTTTTTGCAAAAACAAGCTCGCTTTAGTCGGTCTTGGAATTGTTATCTTTTTTATTCTATTAGCGTTTATTGCCCCATCGGTTGCTCCCTACAGTTCTACAGATCAAAATTTGGTCGAAAGGCTACAGGCGCCATCAGGCAAGCATTGGTTTGGCACAGATGATTTCGGCCGTGATATTTTTTCAAGGATCCTATATGGTGCAAGAATATCGTTATGGGTTGGTTTTTTCTCTGTGTTAGGTTCTGTAATTCTTGGGACTTTATTGGGAATTGTAGCCGGGTATTACGGCCGCTGGGTGGACGCGATTATTTCTCGCTGCTTTGATATCATGCTAGCGTTTCCGAGCATTCTTTTGGCGATTGCGGTAGTGGCTATTTTGGGACCGTCACTTCAAAATGCACTGATTGCAATTGCTATTATCAATATCCCTAACTTTGGAAGGCTTGTCCGTTCGAAAGTGCTTAGTGTAAAACAGGAAGAATATATCATGGCAGCACGTGCTGTTGGAATGAAAGATACCCGTATTCTTTTCCGTCATATCTTGCCAAATAGCATCTCACCGGTTATTGTCCAGGCAACTTTGGCAATTGCAACTGCAATCATCGAGGCTGCGGCATTAGGATTCCTTGGATTAGGTGCACAGGCACCAACTCCTGAGTGGGGGAAAATGCTATCTGATTCAAAGCAATATCTCGTACAAGCACCGTGGACATTATTTTTCCCGGGGATCGCGATCATGCTGACGGTATTAGGATTTAATTTAATGGGCGATGGATTGAGGGACGTTCTTGATCCGAAAATGAAACAATAACATCGGAGACCCGTAGTGGGTCTCTTATTTTAATTCAAGGAAACGAAAAGGATTTATAATAAAACTTTTTCCTTAAGAAGGATAACTAAGGTATGGTTAATTTTGTAACTCTATGAATTAGAGGGTTTTTATAAAAATAGTAACTTGAGGGAGAACTTAATTCAATAGTTCTTTCTTTTTTATGCAACAAAATGTATAAATTTAGTAAGTTAATGAGTTTATAATTGTAAGCGTTTTCAATTAAAATATGGCTTATTTTCTCTTTTAACAGAAAATTAGTTCATTTTTCTATTGAATAATTATTAATTCGAAAGTATAATAATTCATTATATATGCAACGTAGGAGATGGAAAAAATGAAAGCTTCGATAGTTGGAGGAACAGGCTACGGCTCTGTCGAGCTAATTCGATTAATTAATAAGCATCCTTATATGGAATTAGGCACAATTGTTTCCAACTCTCAGGCTGGGAACAGTTTTAGTCAAACCTATCCACACCTTACAGGAATAATCGAACAGCGTATGGAAGATTTTGATGCCAGTAACTTAAGTGAAAAAAACGACATAGTTTTTCTTGCTACTCCTTCCGGGGTAAGCAGCAATCTTATTCCGAAACTTTTAGATAACGGCATTAAATGTATAGATCTTTCAGGGGATTTTCGGCTTAGGTCCACTGAAGAATATGAATTATGGTATAAGCATTCACCGGCAGATGAAAGCTATTTAAAACAAGCAACCTATGGATTAAGCGAAATTTATACGGAAAAAATAAGGTCCGCTAAATTGATTGCTAATCCAGGCTGTTACCCAACTGCATCCACACTTGGTCTTTTGCCAATTGTAAAAACTAATTTGGCAGATAATAAATCTATCATTATTGACGCCAAATCCGGGGTTTCAGGTGCAGGAAGGGGACTTTCATTAACATCACATTATGCGGAAATAAACGAAAATTTAAAAGCATATAAGCTGGGGGCACATCAACATATTCCGGAAATTGAGCAAGTGCTTCAGGATGAGACGGGAACCCAGATTACGATAACATTCACTACCCATCTTGTACCGATGACAAGAGGTATCATGTGCACGACCTATGTAAACTTAAAAGAAAATATTTCTACCGAGCAAGCAGTTCAATTATACACGCAATTTTACGAAAAAAATCCTTTCGTAAGGATTAGAAAACCAGGAACTATTCCAGCAACAAAAGAGGTTCTGGGCAGCAATTATTGCGATATCGGTTTACACGTTGACCCACGGACCAACAGATTAACCATCATATCAGTAATCGACAATCTAGTTAAAGGGGCTGCAGGCCAAGCAATTCAAAACGCTAATTTGATGAATGGCTGGGATGAACGGGCAGGTCTCGATGATTTACCATTATATCCATAATAAATAAATTGCTAGTTAGCTAGCTTGGAAATATGAGCACAGGGAACTTTAAAGGAGGAAACTAGATTGACGCCAATGACAACGAGTAAAGAAATCGTAATTCTTGAAGAAGAAAGTGTAACCTTGCCAAAAGGTTTCAAAGCAGGTGGAATACACTGTGGAATTAAAAGAAAAAAGCTTGATCTAGGTTATATTGTATCTGAAGTTCCAGCTGTAGCAGCAGGTGTATACACAACCAATATATTTCAAGCAGCACCACTCTTAGTAACACAAGAAAGTATTGCCAAAGAAAATAAAGTTCAAGCGATACTTGTTAATTCCGGGAATGCGAATGCTTGCACAGGGGAGCAAGGATTACTTGATGCATTTGAGATGCAAAAGGAATTTGCTTACGAGTTAGGCATCATGGAACACCTCGTAGCAGTCACTTCAACAGGTGTAATTGGAGAACTGCTGCCGATGGATAAACTAAATGCAGGAATTAAACAAATCCTTCAACCTGAATATGAAAATGCAGCCAATTTCAAACAAGCCATTCTAACAACAGACACTTGCATTAAGCAAATTGCCGTACAAGTAAAAATTGACGGAAAAACGGTAAGCATTGGCGGTGCGGCCAAAGGATCAGGAATGATCCATCCGAACATGGCAACGATGCTTGGGTTTGTTACAACTGATGCCAATATTGCCTACGATGATCTACTGCTTGCATTAAAGGAAATTACCAACCAAACATTCAATATGATTACCGTCGACGGCGACACTAGCACTAACGATATGGTTTTAGTCATGGCAAATGGAATGGCTGAGAATAATCAGCTTACAAAAGACCATCCAGATTGGGACTTATTTGTGGATGGATTTAAAGTAGTCTGTGAGTCACTTGCTAAAAAAATTGCTAAAGATGGTGAAGGGGCTACAAAGCTTATCGAAGTCCAAGTCAACGGCGCATACGGCTCAGACGCAGCAAGAGCAGTAGGAAAAGCGATTATCTCTTCCAATCTCGTAAAAACGGCTATTTACGGAACAGACCCAAACTGGGGAAGAATCGTTTCAGCAATCGGTTATAGCGGAGTACCTGTTGAGCCAAATGCAATAAAAGTAGCAATTGGACCATTCCTAGTATTTGAAAACGGCTTGCCTAGTCCGATAGTGGAAGAGGAAGTAAAAGAATATTTAGAGCTTGAGACAATACAAATTTTTGTTGAGTTAAACCAAGGAAAGTACAGTGCAACAGCATGGGGATGCGATCTAACATATGATTACGTAAAAATCAACGCATCCTACCGCACTTAAAGGAGGAGCATGATGAAATATTTAGTCATTAAGTGTGGAGGAAGTGTGTTAGAAAATCTGCCAAGATCATTTTATGAGGATTTAGTTAAAATTCATGAATCGGGAGAATGGACTCCAGTCCTAGTCCATGGCGGAGGTCCCCTTATTACGGGATTACTAAATAATTTAAATGTCGAAACCACCTTCGTGAATGGTCTTAGAGTAACCAATCATGAAGTTTTAGATGTTGTAGAAATGGTGCTAAGCGGTTCGGTTAATAAACAAGTTGTAAGGAACATTGTTGAAGTAGGCGGAAATGCATTCGGTGTTAGCGGTGTGGATGGGACATTGTTAAAAGCAAAACCGAGCGATGATTCAGAAACATTAGGTTTTGTGGGAGAAGTAGTTGAAGTAAACAAAGAAGTGATAGATGGAATTATCTCTCAAGGATATATACCGGTGATATCACCAATTGGTATTGACACCGGCGGGCAGCGGTACAACATTAACGGAGATATTGCTGCATCTGCCATTGCCAAGGCTTTAAGTGCAAATCTTTGCTTTATCAGTGATATTCCAGGGATTTTAGTTGAACAGAATGGCAAAAAGGAAAAACTCGATATAGTAACAAAGGCAAAAGTCGAAGAATTGATTGACAATCAAACGATTTATGGCGGGATGCTTCCGAAAGTAACTGCGGCAATTGACGGGCTTGTTCATAAAATTCCGGAAGTCGGGATTATTAACGGATTTGATAAAAATAGTCTGATAGATTATTCGAACGGCAAGGCAATTGGAACAAAAATTGTTTTAGAAGAGGAGATAGCGTAATGGCAAACGACACTTCCATCTCTCTGACATCACCACTCATGGCAACCTATGGAAGATTCCCTATCACATTAGTGAAGGGAAAAGGAAGTTATGTGTGGGACGATCAAGGTAATCAATTATTAGATTTCACTTCAGGAATTGCCACTTGTAACTTAGGGCATGTTCCCGATGTTGTAAAAGAAAAACTGGAAGAACAATTACAAAACTTATGGCATTGTTCGAACCTTTATCACATCCCTAATCAAGAGCAGCTTGCATCACTACTGACTGCGAACACCTGTGGAGACCAAGTTTTCTTTTGCAACAGCGGTGCCGAAGCCAATGAGGCAGCGATAAAACTGGCGAGAAGATATTCACAAAAAATAAAAGGAACAGATTCCTTTGAGGTAGTCACCTTTAAGCAATCCTTTCACGGAAGAACATTAGCAACCCTATCGGCAACAGGCCAGGAAAAGATTCAGCAAGGCTTTTTGCCGTTAGTGCAAGGATTCAGCTATTTGCCGTTTAATGATATGGATGCGTTAGATCAGATTCTTACACTCAAACCAGCTGCTGTTTTGCTTGAACTAGTTCAAGGAGAAGGCGGTGTCATTCCGGCAGAGCCGGAGTGGGTGGAAAAATTGGCGCAGATTTGTGAACAAAATGATATTCTCTTGATGGTCGATGAAATCCAAACAGGGATGGGCAGAACCGGTACATTATTTGCCTACGAGCAATACTCGATTGAACCGGATGTCATCAGCATTGCCAAGGGCCTTGGCTCAGGATTTCCGATTGGGGCGATAATTGCTAAAGAAAAAGCGGCAAATGCATTTGAACCGGGCAGCCACGGAAGTACCTTTGGCGGGAATCCGCTGGCGACTGCCGCAGGAGTCGCGACGGTTTCACATATAGTTGAAAGTAATCTATTAAAACAGGTAAAAGAAATTTCAGCCTATTTAGATACACAGCTTCAAAATTTAAAGGAAAACTTTCCTCAGATAAAAGAAATTCGCGGTAAAGGGCTGCTAAAAGGATTGGTTGTAGATGGGAATGCTCCGCAAATTGTTCAAAAAGCATTAGCAAACCAATTACTACTATTAACAGCAGGGCCTGATGTTGTCCGGATCCTACCGCCATTAACCGCATCAAAAGAAGAAATAAACAAATTTAAAGCTACGATGGAAATAGTTTTCCAAAGTATGTAACGAAAGGCGAGTGAGTGTTTTGGAACAAGGATACCTTACTTTGGAAACCGGTGAAGTGTTTGAAGGCGTACTGATTGGCGCAAAACAGGATTCCCTGGGAGAAGTTGTTTTTAATACGAGTATGACGGGGTATCAAGAGATTATTACAGACCCTTCGTATGCTGGGCAAATTATTACTTTTTGCTATCCGATTATCGGAAACTATGGCATTAATGCAATGGATGATGAAAGCATCAACCCTGCATTATTAGGGGTAATCATCGGTGATCTTTGTGAAACACCAAGCCATTATCAATCGATTAATAAATTTTCCGAAAAATTAAAATCTGCTGGAGTTCCGGGAATTGCCGGTGTGGATACACGTCTATTAGTAAAAACCATCCGTAGCCGCGGAACGGTAAAAGGCTTTTTAAGCAAAAGCAATGTTGAAAAAGAATTCTTATCAACAAAGGAAACAGCACAAGCTTGGGTGGAAAAAGTATCAACGAAAAAAATTCAGTTTTTCAAAAACAATGGTCCCCATGTTGTCCTAATGGATTTCGGATATAAAAAATCAATTCTGAACGCTCTTTTAGAAGAAAATTGTGCCGTTACGATTGTGCCATTTAATACTTCCTTTGAAAAAATAAAAGCATTAGCTCCTGATGGTGTCCTGCTTAGTAATGGGCCAGGCGACCCGATGGAATTAAAACAATGGTTTCCTGAAATTAAAAAAATTACACGGTACTACCCAACCCTTGGAATTTGCTTGGGTCATCAGTTAATCGCCCTTTCATATGGTGCGAAAACAGAAAAACTCGCCTATGGACATCGCGGCGGCAATCATCCTGTCAAAGAATTAATGACAGGCAAGGTGAAAATTACCGCTCAAAATCATGGATACGTTGTCGTGGACGAAAGTATCGATAGTACGATCTTTGATGTAACATACCGTAATGTTAATGATAAGTCGATTGAAGGTTTAAAACACCATCACTACCCAATCCAGACGGTACAATTTCATCCGGAAGCACACCCGGGTCCGAGCGATACTGCTCATATTTTAACAGAATTTGTGAGCCAGATTACTTCATTGGGAGAGACAGTTTATGCCGTTAAATAAAAAACTAAAAAAAGTACTTGTGATCGGGTCAGGCCCGATTGTCATTGGGCAGGCGGCGGAATTTGATTATGCCGGAACGCAAGCTTGTATTGCCCTAAAAGAAGAGGGTATAGAAGTTGTGTTAATCAATAATAACCCGGCCACCATCATGACCGATGAAACAATTGCTGATAAAGTATATATAGAACCCCTTAATGTTGAAACCATTGAAGAAATCATCAAAAAAGAAAGACCGAACGGAATTATTGGAACACTTGGCGGTCAAACTGGTTTGAATTTAACGGTTCAGCTTTATGAACTACAGATTTTGCAAAAGTACAATGTAGAGTTGTTAGGAACGTCTGTGGAATCAATAAAAAATGGTGAGGATCGGGAAAAATTCCGTAATTTAATGATACAAATCGGTGAGCCAATCCCTGAATCAATGATTATTCATAGCTTTGAGGATGGTGTCCGTTTTGTAAAAGAAATTGGCTATCCGGTCATTATCCGTCCGGCCTATACACTTGGCGGGGATGGCGGAGGCTTCGCATACAATGATGTGGATCTGGAAGTTGTGTTGAAGAAGGGGTTAGCTGCAAGCCCGATTCATCAGGTATTAGTTGAAAGAAGCATTAAGGGCTGGAAAGAAATTGAATATGAAGTCATGAGAGATGCAAATGATACGTGTATTATTGTTTGTAATATGGAAAATATGGACCCGGTTGGCGTTCATACGGGTGATTCAATCGTTGTTGCCCCTTCACAAACATTGACTGATGTTCAATATCAGATGCTACGTGATTCTTCTATTAAAGTAATTAGAGAATTAGGGATTATTGGCGGCTGCAATATTCAGTTTGCTCTTAATCCGTTTTCAAACCAGTATTGCATTATTGAGGTTAATCCACGGGTCAGCCGTTCATCGGCCCTAGCATCAAAAGCAACAGGTTACCCGATTGCAAGGATGGCTGCGAAGTGTTCAATTGGATATCATTTGGATGAGATTGTGAATCCAATAACAGGTAATACCTTTGCTTCCTTTGAGCCTGCGATTGATTATATTGTGGTAAAACTACCGCGTTTTCCTTTTGACAAATTTCCGGAGGCAGATAGAACGTTAGGAACGCAAATGAAAGCAACCGGGGAAGTAATGGCTATTGACCGTACTTTTGAAGGGGCTTTAAATAAGGCGATTCGTTCGATGGAAATGAATATTTATGGACTTTGTACAGTAGCAAATCAATCACTGGATTCGGAAGCCTTGTTTGTACTTCTTGAAAAGGCAAATGACCAACGGCTTTTTGCGATTGCGGAAAGCTTTAGAAGAGCCATTTCTTTTGAAAAAATTCAGCAATTGACGCAGATTGATCCATGGTTTTTACACAAAATTAGCTCAATCGTCGAGTTAGAAAAGGAATTATCTTCTTATCAATGGGAAGATGTCCCTGTTTCCCTGCTAAAAGAAGCGAAGCGAAATAATATCTCCGATAAGCTGTTATCGCAGCTTTTTGATATTCCTGAAAAGCAAATTCGGAACAAGTGGAAAGAGCTTGATTGGAAACCGGGCTATAAAATGGTGGATACATGTTCAGCAGAATTTGATGCGGTTACCCCATACTACTATTCTACTTGGCATGGGTATGACGAAGTTGAAACAAGAAAAGGAAAAAAGATTCTAGTCATTGGTTCTGGTCCGATTCGAATTGGTCAAGGGGTTGAATTTGATTATTGCTCCGTACATGCAGCCCTTGCTATTAAGAAAATGGGGTACCAAGCGGTTGTCATCAATAATAACCCGGAAACCGTCAGTACCGACTATTCAATCGCTGACAGCCTATACTTTGAACCACTTGCTGCCGAAGACGTTCTCCGCGTCATTGAAAAAGAGAAGGTCGAGGGTGTATTAATTCAATTTGGCGGGCAAACAGCTATTAATCTTGCACATGCTTTAGAAGAAGAAGGCGTGAAGATTTTAGGTACGACAGTTGAAAATGTAGATCGTCTTGAAGACAGAAAAGAATTCTATCAGCTCCTAGAAAAATTAAATATTCCTCATATTGAAGGTGAAACAGTTGCCTATTCCGAGGAATTAGCAGAAGCTGCTGCAAAATTGGGCTACCCGGTTTTGGTACGTCCGTCCTATGTGATCGGCGGTCAGTCGATGTTTACAATTTTTAACGAGGAAGAACTTAGAGGCTATATCAAGCAATTAGAAGATAACTCACAAGCTACCATGTGGCCATTATTGGTCGACAGATATATACCTGGACTGGAATGCGAGATCGATGTCATTTGCGATGGAGATTCAATTGTTGTTCCAGGGATCTTTGAGCATATTGAAAAAGCAGGAGTTCACTCCGGTGACAGTATTTCAATCTTTCCTCCTATTTCCTTATCGACTGCCTTAAAAGATACCTTAATTGATTACGCAAGTCGGATTGCATTGTCTGCACCGATTGTCGGAATGATGAATATCCAATTCGTTATTTATGAGGATCAGGTGTATGTTCTTGAGGTAAACCCTCGTTCATCGAGAACGGTACCAATCCTTAGTAAGGTGACAGGTATCCCGATGATTGAGTGGGCAACAAGGGTACAGTTAGGAGAAACCTTAGATGATCTTTGCCCGAAACAAGGTCTATTGGCTGAGCCGCAATATTTCTCAGTGAAAACACCTGTATTTTCTTCAAGAAAGCTTAAGGGTGTCGACCATGTGCTTGGACCGGAAATGAAATCAACGGGTGAAGTTTTAGGCTTAGGCGTTACTTTCCAAGAAGCCTTAAATAAGGCGCTTCCTTTACAATCAATAGATGGTGAGGATTATGTTTTTTGTTCGATTTCCGATCGGGAAAAACCAGTAAGTCTGCCAATCATTCAGGAGCTTGCGAAAAAACAAATTAAGATTGCAGCCACAGAAGGAACAGCTTTATTTTTCCAAGAGAATGGGATTAAGGTAGAAACAGTGGTGAAAAGTGATCAGGATGTGATGGAACTTTTCCGAAATCAAAAAATGAGCGCTGTTATCAATATACCGAATCAGGGACGTAATAAAGTTAAATTTGGTTTTTATATTCGTGAACAAGCGACCCGCTTCGATGTACCAGTGTTTACACATTTAGATACAGTCGATGCGATTATGGGCTTGCAAAAACAGTCTCTAACTAAACTAGAAGTTCGAACAGTGAGTGAATATTACAAAATGGAAGTGAGTGAGATAGTCCATGTTAAAAGCAATTAATTATAACGAAACCGAAAATACGAAGCATTATAATCTTAAGGGGAAGGATTTTTTACAACTTTCAGATTTTTCCAGTGAGGAAATCCTTTACCTGCTTGAGACGGCACAGGAGCTAAAAACTTTACAGAAACAAGGGACACCGCATCCGTTTTTAAGCGGGAAAGTATTAGGGATGATTTTTGAAAAATCATCCACCCGCACAAGGGTATCATTTGAAGTGGGGATGCTTCAGCTTGGAGGCCATGCTATCTTCTTGAGCACTAAAGACATTCAACTGGGTAGAGGGGAAAGCATTTCTGATACGGCAAAAGTGCTATCTCGATATGTTGATGGCTTAATGATTCGGACATTTTCACATGAATCGGTTGAGGAATTTGCCAACTATGCAACTGTTCCGGTTATTAATGGATTAACGGATTTGCAGCACCCTACTCAAGTATTGGCAGATCTTTTAACGATCCTTGAACATAAAGGGAAGTTAGCCGGATTAAAGCTTTGTTATATTGGCGATGGTAATAATAATATGGCCCATTCGTTAATCGAAGGTGCCGTCAAAGTTGGAATGGATATCAGCGTTGCCAGTCCAGTAGGATATATGCCTAATGAAATAATCGTAGCGAATGCGAAAAAAGCTGCAAAAGGTACAGCTGTCACCATAACTAACGACCCGGTAGAAGCGATTAAGGGTGCAGATGTTGTTGTCACGGATGTTTGGACCAGTATGGGGCAGGAAGAAGAAACGGCAAAGCGTTTGAAAGACTTCCAATCCTTCCAAGTAAATGAAGAGCTTTGCAAACAGGCAAAAAATGATTATATCTTTTTACATTGTCTGCCTGCCCACCGCGGTGAAGAAGTAACTTCCAAGATCATTGATGGTCCACATTCCGTTGTTTTTGATGAGGCAGAGAATCGTTTACATGCACAAAAAGCAATATTGAAAATTTTACTAGCAAAATAGTATTTATTTTTTTGAGTTTTATTGTATAATAATTCTATTGGTTGAATATTAATTCATATATATGCGAGGAGAGTTATACATGGCAAAGGAAAAAATTGTCTTAGCCTATTCAGGCGGTTTAGATACATCTGTTTCTGTTAAATGGATTCAAGAGAAATACGGCTATGATGTCATTGCATTAGGTCTTGATGTTGGGGAAGGAAAAGACTTAGAAGCTATCAAAACGAAGGCATTGAACGTGGGGGCTGTCAAAGCTATCATGATTGATGCGAAAGAAATGCTGGCTAAAGATTATATCATTCCTGCTTTAAAAGCGAACTGTTTATATGAAGGAAAATACCCGTTATCATCAGCACTTTCCCGACCGTTAATTTCAAAATTATTGGTGGATGTTGCTGAACAGGAAGGGGCAGCGGCAGTAGCTCATGGCTGTACTGGAAAAGGGAATGATCAGGTACGTTTTGAGGTTTCGATCCAAGCCTTAAATCCTAGTTTAAAAGTTGTCGCTCCGGTTCGTGAATGGGGAATGACACGTGACGAAGAAATTAAGTATGCTGAGGAGAATGGGATTCCAATTCCAGTAGATTTAGATAATCCATTTTCAATTGATGCGAACATTTGGGGACGTGCCTGCGAAGCTGGTGTCCTTGAAAACCCTTGGAATGAAGCGCCGGAAGCAGCGTTCGATTGGACAAATCCAATTGAATTAACTCCAGACGAGGCAGAGTATATTGAAATCGAGTTTGAACAAGGAGTACCAACTGCGCTTAATGGTGAAAAGCTTCCGTTAGTCCAATTAATTGAAACATTAAATGCGCTTGGAGGTAAGCATGGTGTCGGACGTATCGATCATATCGAAAATAGATTAGTAGGAATTAAATCAAGAGAGGTATATGAAAATCCATCCGCTTTAATTTTAATTAATGCTCATAAAGAATTAGAATTTTTAACATTGCCTCGTGAGGTTACTCAATTTAAAACCCAGATTGACCAGCAAATGGCAAAAATTATTTATGAAGGACTATGGTATTCACCATTGAAAAATGCTCTTGATGCCTTTATTGATGAAACACAACAAGTTGTTTCCGGAACAATTCGTGTTAAGCTTCATAAAGGTAATCACACGGTTGTAGGCCGAAAATCAGCGCATAGTCTTTATAACGAAGAACTGGCTACCTATTCAAAAGGCGATGCGTTTGACCACAATGCTGCAGTTGGCTTTATTAAGCTTTGGGGACTGCCAACAAAGGTTTATTCCGAGGTAAATAAGAAAGAAACGATTTTAAAATAATTATAGATACGCCCTCGAAACTTTTTTCGGGGGCAATCTTATTCAAGCTTTCAAGGAGGAACAAAAGATGTCGAAGTTATGGGGCGGACGATTTACAAAGGAAACAAACAAGCTGGTGGAAGAATTTACAGCTTCGATTTCTTTTGATCAAAAATTAGCCAAAGAGGATATAGCCGGAAGCTTAGCCCATGTTCAGATGTTAGGCGAGTGCGGAATCATTCCGAGTGAGGATGCAAATAGAATTAAAAATGGTTTACTTGAGATTAAACAGATGGTTGAAAATAATGAGGTAAAGTTTTTAGTTGAAGATGAAGATATTCATATGAACATTGAGAAACTCTTAATTGAAAAAGTTGGTCCCGTTGGAGGAAAGCTGCATACAGGAAGAAGCCGTAATGACCAGGTAGCAACTGATATGCATCTTTATTTACGAACCAAAACGACCGAGCTTATTAAACTTATCGAAGATGTTCAACAAGCTTTGGTTGAGCAGGCAAAAGAGCATGTTCAAACATTGATTCCTGGGTATACACATCTGCAGCGTGCTCAGCCTGTTTCCTTTGCCCATCATTTAATGGCTTATTTCTGGATGTTTGAGCGTGATAAAGAAAGATTAATAGATAGCTTAAAACGTGTCAATTGGCTTCCGCTTGGTTCAGGTGCATTAGCGGGAACAACCTTTCCTATTAATCGAGGGCTAGTTGCCGAGCTATTAGGATTTGAAACGATCTACCCTAATAGCATGGATGCGGTTAGTGACCGTGATTTTATCTTAGAATTTTTATCGATTGGTTCAATTATCATGACCCATATTTCAAGACTTTCTGAGGAACTTGTCATATGGTCAAGCCAGGAATTTCAGTTTGTGGAGCTGGATGATTCCTTCTGCACTGGCTCCAGTATTATGCCGCAAAAGAAAAATCCTGACGTACCAGAGTTACTAAGAGGAAAAACCGGCCGCACTTACGGCAATTTAATCGGCTTACTGACAGTATTAAAAGGCTTGCCGCTAGCATATAACAAGGATTTGCAGGAAGACAAAGAGGGCATGTTTGATACCGTCGAGACGCTAGAAGGCTCTTTAAAACTATTAGCCCCTATGATCGAAACAATGACAGTAAACAAAGACGTCATGCGCAAGGCGATCAACAATGATTTCTCCAATGCCACAGATATTGCTGATTACTTGGTTCGAAAAGGTTTACCGTTCCGTGAAGCTCATGAAATTATTGGGAAAATCGTTTTATATGCAATCCAGAATCAAAAATTCCTACTGGATTTGAGCTTCAATGAATATCAGGCATTTAGTTTATTATTTGAAGAGGATATCTATAAGGTTCTTTCACCTGAGAATGTAGTGGCAGTCCGAAATAGCTTTGGAGGTACATCTCCGGAGCAAGTAGAGCAGCAAATCAAACTGGCTGAAGAGAAGCTGGGAAAATAAATACATTTAAAGTAATTTGAAAGAAATATCAAAAAATATTGACACATTAAGATCCATCATCTAAAATTCATTTATAACTTGGTAAATTAATGAATCAATTAAATAATACTCTTATCCAGAGCGGCGGAGGGACTAGGCCCGATGAAGCCCGGCAACCTTCAAGGTAATCCTTGAAAAGGTGCTAATTCCTGCAGGTTATTTTTAACCTGAAAGATAAGGGGAGGAAGTATGCCCTCTTCTTATGAAGAGGGCTTTTCTTTTTTAAAAAGGCTCTGTTAAACTTTGTTGTTGATTTCCGCTCCTGGCGCTCGCTTTCCGCGGGGAGGTCCGAGAGCCTCCTCGGCGCTTAATGCGCCTGCGGGGTCTCCCGTGACCTCTCTATCCCGCAGGAGTCGAGCGCCCTCCGCTCCAATCAACAGTTGTAAAAAATCAACATTCGCCTTTAACACAGCCTTTAAAAAAAATTGATGAAGTTCATAACATGAATTGAAGGGGTGGCTAAACATGTCTGTCGTAAAAGTGGCAATCTTAGGTTTCGGTACTGTGGGAGAAGGGGTTTACAAAACAATTCATTCCCACGCTGAGGAGTTAACAGCAGTTCTGGGTAAAAAAGTGGAAGTTGCAGCAGTTTTAATAAAAAATAAGCAGAAAAGGAGAAATATTGCTGATGAGGTTCTTATTACCTCAGACATTGAAGAAATATTGCAGCTTCCACAGCTAGACCTTGTTGTTGAAGCCATTGTGGGTAAAGAACAACCCTTTTCTTTTTTGCAAAAAGCAATCAAAAGGGGCTGCCACATTATTACGGCGAATAAAGAGATGTTTGCCAGCCACAGTAGTGAATTGTTGAAGCTTGCGGAGGAGAATCATGTTTCTGTTGGCTTTGAAGCAACTGTAGGCGGAGGAATACCGATTATCCAAACACTAAGGCAGCTCTTAAAAATTAACCGTGTTCAACATGTCCAAGGAATTGTAAATGGAACATCAAATTTCATCCTAACAGAAATGCGCGAGAAACAGCAATCATTTGCGGCTGCCTTAAAATTAGCACAAGAAAATGGCTTTGCAGAGGCTGATCCGACAAATGATGTTGAGGGATTCGATGCTTTTTATAAATTGATGATTTTAAGCAGAATTGCATTTGGTCAAGAACCAAATTGGAACGAGGTCGACATTGCAGGGATTACTTCCATAACAAGTGAACTTATCGAGACAGCCGAAAAACTCGGGCTTAGGTTTAAGCATATAGTAAGTGCCGGCAAGGTTGGCAGCCAAGTAAAAGGGAGTGTTAGCCCGGTTCTTGTCAGTAAAAATCATCCTTTTTACCATGTTGAAGGCGTGGAAAATGCCATCAACGTTCATTCGGATATTGTTGGAAGGATTACGTTACAGGGACCCGGTGCGGGAATGTTTCCTACCGCGAGTGCTGTCATTGAAGACTTGGTTTATGTTTGCCAAAGCCATTTAAGTAGAGGAAATCATTCACAAACCTCCCAAGCCGCCAGTGCCAGTGTGCAGGATAAAAAGGAATCAAGTGAATTTTGGTTGGTCCACGGGCTTCAGGGAAATTATCTAAATCCTCTGATTTCATGGATTGAACAAATAGGGGAAGAAACATTTATCATAAGGGCAGCCAAGGAGGATGTGGTCCAATTGGCTACTCAGAATAAAACAGTATTGTTTTACTTAATAGTTGATGGTTATCAATTAACTAATCTGAACAAACAGGAATCTTTAACCGTTTCTCTGTGACCTTTATTAGAAATTCTTATAATGGAAGCTGACAATTCTAAGTCAGCTTCTATTTTTGTGTCTTTAAAAAAAAATAATATAAAAACCTAGGAATTATATGGGGGAGAGTCTAGTCAAAAGTTAATGGAGTTCATATTGTGTAAAAGCTCTATTAATTGGACGAGTTTTTTCTAAAATAAACAGTAAAGGAGTGCAGCATGTTGGGGAATAAAAAAGATGATCGTTTGTTAAAGGATATAAAAAATTCATTTACTGTTGAGTTTTGGTCTAACCCGGAAAGCATCCATCAAATCGATGAACAATCACAAAATGAACTTGCGATAAACAAAGACTATGACAGACCTTGGCAAATTAATTACAGTGAAGCAGGGATTTGTTTCGCCGTTGGTTTATATGGAATAACTGTATATGAAAAAATAGCTGACAATCTATACACGGTCTTAGAATATGAAACAAGCTTTCAAGATTTGTTTCATGTTGCTGTAGTATATTCCGATAAAAGACCCTACCTTTTTGTTAATGGTGATTATATAAAAAAAGGTGAAAGAAGCAAATATGATTATGTTTACCCTTCAGGAATCATTTGTGGAGCACCTGAACATTTTCCTAACGGGGGTATCGAAGAGCTAAGAATTTGGGATTACAATCGAACAGTGGCACAGATTGCCGCATACATGAATCGAAAGCTAGAAGAAGGAGAAGAAGGGTTATATGGTGTTTGGTCAACTCACACCATTGGAGAAACAGCTGCAAGGGAAAATTCGTGGCCACAGAGAAAAGAAGAAAGACCGAACCAAAACCAAAAAAATAGCAAAAATATCGAAGTTAGCATCATTATCCCATCATACAATAAATACCCGCTTAATTTATTTACTCTTTATTCACTTGAAAACCAGACTTTTGATGCATCTAAAATGGAAGTTATCTTTATTGATGATGCCTCTACAGACCAAACGGATAAGAAATTGAAAGACTATAATCCTCCCTATCATTTTACTTATATTCACAGTAAAAAAAATCTCGGAAGGGCTAAGGTTCGAAATTTAGGAATCAAATCCTCTAAAGGAAAAATACTAATCTTTTTAGATGCCGAGATGATTACTCTGCCTGACTTCGTGGAAAATCATTACCAATTCCATCAATCAAACAAAAATGTGATTTTATCGGGGGCAATGTATTCAAAATATGTTTTCTCGTGTATTTTTCCCGAGTTTGATAGTAAAAAACTAAACAAAATTGCCGAAATAACAGAAAATAATCAAAAATTTAATAATCGATTCCAAAGTTATAACCAATCTGCCTCTACACCTTATCCACTTATCGATAAATCGGACATCATAAACAATACTATCGGCGACTTAACCGTAAAATCGTCTTCTTGGTTTAGAACCATTACACGAAATTTTGATGAAGACTTAGCGGGGTTCCAATTTCCATGGATGGCATTTTTAACGGGGAATGTTTCCTTACGTAAAGAGTTGATTGAACAAGCAGGGTTGTTTGATGAACAGTTTGTCAAATACGGCTACGAAGATTGGGAGCTAGGCTTTCGTTTATATAAGATGGGAGCTAAATATATCGTTAGCAGTGACTTGATGACATACCATCAAGAGCATCCGGTTGGCGAGAGTAAATGGAAAGAGGCGGTTGGAAACTTCAATCTATTCACATCAAAACATCATGATGTGGAGGTTCTAATTCTCGGGTTAGAGCTTGCCGACTTTGCAGACCTATTAACAATGAATAAAATATTGATTGAGTATAAACATTTGGTTGAAAACTATTCGGACCGGTTTAAACTTTTTCAAAAAAAATTCATTGCCATACTTGAAACCATTGCACTGTTACTGCAAGTGGATATCCGTCACTTTAATGTATTAGGGGCAACAGGTTTTGGCTCGATAAAAAGAAAAAGACTTCAAGCGGACATTGAAAATATCAAGGAATTAAACAAATATAATCATTTAGCAGGTTTTTTGGATAAGGTCATGAACTCATGATGGAGGTGAAGAAATGGTATCAGTCATTACTTGTACGATAAGAGAGGATTTTATCGACAACGTGTTTAATAACTATCAGCAGCAAAATTGGAAAAATAAAGAGTTAATTATTATCTTAAATAAAGATTCAATGAACTTAAGCAAATGGAAGAAGAAAGCAAAGAATTATCGTAATGTTCGGGTCTATCAACTCCATGAAAAAGCAACCTTGGGTGATTGTCTAAATTTTGGCGTTTTGAAATCAAACTATGATTATATTGCAAAATTCGATGATGATGATTATTACGGACCGAACTACCTAACGAGTGCGATGGAGGCATTTAAAGATAAAAACGTTTCTATCGTTGGAAAAAGCTCTTATTATATCTACTTTAAAAATAAGAAAGCACTGGTTTTTGTATCAGGTATAGAGAATGATATTACAGATACGGTAGCAGGCGCCTCGTTGGTGTTTAGAAAAGAAGTATGTAATACGGTTCAATTTGAAAAAGTGAATCGGGCTGAGGATTACTTTTTTATTGACCAAAGTAAGAAGGCTGGATTTAACGTATATTCGTTGGACCACTATGATTTCGCAGTCATCCGGCATAATACTGAAAACCATACGTGGAAGGTCACTGATGATGATCTTATGGGTTGGGGCGAATTAGTAGCTTATACAGAAGACTTTCAATCAATCATAACAAATAAAAAAAATTAAAAATAGTTTGATGAAAGAAAGAAGAGTGGCATCAAAATGGAGATGCCACCTATTTTTTCGATTCTAAGAAGAGCAACCAAGCTTTTTGACAAATTCAACAAGCATGTTTTGATATAATTGAACTGATTCAATATCAACATATTCCTCATCACCATGCCAATTATCACCGCTAGGACCAAATTCAATGGCAGGAATACCATACTTCGCAAAGAAAACGGTATCGGCGGTCCCATGTTGACCAAAGAATAAAGTAGTTGTTTTCGTATTGGCTTCCACTATTTGATCAAGTAAGGATATGACGGGATGATTCTTATCTGTATTGATAGGCTCTGCAAACATGTTTATGTACACATTTCCATCAGTAACACTTTCAATTTCCTTCATAATTTCTTCTTTATTTTGTGTCGGCAAAAAGCGTAGATCAAAACACATTAAGCATTCATCAGGAACTTTATTGTAAACATCACCTGCTTGTATTTTTGCCAGATTAATAGAAGGGCTGGCATAATAGGAGGTACTTTCTTTTGCAAAAGGAAGTTCAAGTATTTGTTCATAAACCCGGTATGCTTTTTCGATAGCGTTAATGCCTTCCCAAGGTCGGCTGCCATGTGCTGATTTTCCACTAATTTTAAAATCTAATCGTAGAACCCCCTTGGCTTGATGGGCAATTCCAAGCTGAGTAGGTTCAGAACAAATAACAAAGTCACCTCGATATCCATTCTCAGCCAGGTATCTTGAACAATTTAAGCCGCCAATTTCCTCATCTGAAACGATTTGCAGCTGGATTTTCACTCCCAATTCCTGATCCTTTAAATTCAGTAGGGCACACATCATTGCGGCTACACCGGCTTTCATATCTGCACTTCCTCTGCCAAACAATTTACCATCCTTTTCGAAGGGGATAAATTGCTGGGGATGTCCGCTCACAACATCAACATGCCCATTAAGTACAAGTGTAAAATCACCTTTCCCAATTTCACATAAGAGCATTTTGTATCCATTATTCTCTAGTTTTCTAACGGAAAGATTGTGTTCAAGAAGCCAGGTTTCACAAAAATCAACTGCTTTATTCGCTCCTTCTTTCGTTGAACTCTCAATTGAAATTAATTTTTTCAGCAAATCAATGACCATTTTTTGGGCCCCCCATAAAAATTTGAAAAATTATTCTGAAGACTATTCATTACTTATAATATAAAGATACTGAATGAATAACCATTTATCCAGTCTTTTATCCACATTATAAAGTCTTATTTAGAAGTACTCCACAGACTTATGCACATTATCCACATTATATTCGCCAGTTATCAACAGGTTTTTGTTAACAGTTAGGTAGTTAGTAGGATTTCAGTGATCATGCCGCTTTTGAAGGAATATCCACATTATCCACATTATCCACAATTTAGTGTAAATAAAAAGAAGCAGGAAATCCTGCTTCTTCTTTTTGCATGTGAGGCAGCCTCGATATGCTGCCTGCCAGTTATAAAAGAGGTTATTTTCGCCTTTTCGTATTTACGCGCTGGTTAGCAGCATTAGCTCGTGCTTGTGCCTCAAGATCCGCATGATCAGCAATTTCTTGGGAATATTCCACATCGATTCCGTCTGATTTCAGGTTTTTAGGCACTTGTGGAAGTGATGCTTTATTTTTATCACGAGTTTTATGTCCATGCGACCGACCCATTGAAAAAACCCCTTTCAAGTTCAACTAGTGGGAATTGAAATGTTCCCTTTATTATCATTTACTAATGAAAGAGGTTCATGAAAGGTAATTACTCCTAAGTAAGGAAAATTAGGTTGAACTATAACTGTCTAGCTCCAGCGCCCAGCGGCTAGTGTACTTCGCTCTTCTCCCTACGATAAGTCAAAGCGCTCCAGTCCTGTCGTGCGCTAAACGGGCGCTTTCGCTTTGCTTTTTAAAGTTTCGTTTTTCTGTCGCTAAAGCCGCCTGCACGGTCTGCCATTTTAAATTCCCGCTGATAGCTCACTTCTTGCATACTCGTTAGGGGATATTTCCCTCTGTCCTTATCTTTTTTCTTTTTTTCCGCCATATTGCTCATTCCTTTCAACATTATTTGCTAATCGTCATCAAGCTTAATGGTAAAGACAACAGCACTATATATGTACTTATTTCCATTTTTACCTTATTGGAATGGAATGATACTATTTTTGCGGAAATATATTTTTAAGTGCTGAAGAAAGCTCGGTATAATTAAAGTGGAAGCCGTTTTCTATCAGTTTTTTTGGTATCGCCTTCTGGCCTTCAAGAACTAACATGCTCATTTCACCTAACAATAATCGAAGCGCAAAACTTGGTGCCGGAAGCCAATGAGGACGATGGAGCACGTTCGCTAAAGTTTTACCGAATTCGTTCATCGTAACAGGATGAGGTGCAGTAAAATTAACAGGGCCTTTCATTTTCTCGTTTTCTAAAATAAATAATATTCCCTTTACTACGTCCTCAATATGAATCCATGACATCCATTGGCGTCCATTTCCAAGGTTCCCGCCGATAAATGCTTTATAGGGCAGTGTGATTTTAGGCAGGGCCCCTTCATTTTTATCAAGGATAATTCCAAATCGGCACAAAACAGTCCGCATTCCTAATTCTGCTGCTTTATTGGCCTCGGACTCCCATTGCTTAACAGTGTCCGATAAAAAGTCATTCCCCAGTCCTTTATCCTCTTCAGTAAAAACATTCGTTTCGGACGTTCCGTAGAATCCAATCGCACTTGCATTTATAAGTGCTTTTGGCTTGTTGGTTAATTTATTTGCGATGTCTAAAATTTCTCTAACTGCATTTTTTCTACTGTTTACTATCAAATCTTGTCTTTGTTTGTTCCATCTTCCGCTGCTAATCGATTCACCGGCAAGGTTAATAATGATATCTGTATCTTGTAGATAATCAATTGGATTGGAACCTTCAATCAGCCATTTAACATAACGAATACGATTATTTTGAGTTGCTTGCATGGATTTCCTTGTTAAAATAACGATTTCATGATCATGTTTTACTAACTCGCTCACAAGAGCCTTTCCAACAAAGCCGGTACCGCCAGTAATCGCAATTTTCATGGTAACGTCCTCCTATTTCTTCTTATTTTACAATATTTAATGAAGGATGTGGTAAAGTAGAACTGAGGTGAGCGAAATGGCTATTATTACAAAAATCACCACGCAGCAAAAGAATCAGGACCGATTTAATATCTTTATGGATTATGGAAAAGGTGAGGAATTTGCTTTTAGTGTCGATAGTGATGTCCTTATTAAATTTCAATTAAAAAAGGGAATGGAGTTAGATGATTTTTCCTTTCTGGAAATTCAGTATCAAGACGACATCCGAAAGGCGTATAATCTGGCTATCCATTATTTAGCGAGAAGAATGCGATCAGAAAAGGAAATAAAGGATTATCTCGAACAAAAAGAAATGGAAGAACCCGTCATCAATGAAGTTCTCCATAAATTAACGGCACAAAAATACATCAATGATCAAGATTATGCACTATCATATGTACGAACACAAATGAATACATCTGATAAAGGTCCGGATTTAATTAAGATGGAACTTAAGGAGAAGGGGATTAAAGAGGAAATTTTCGAGTTTGCTCTAGCCGAATTCCCTTTTGATGTGCAGGTTGAAAAAGCGACAAAAATATCCGGGAAATTTATTCAGAAGAATTCAAAAGAATCACAAAGAATAATCAAGCAAAAGCTTGAGAATTTGCTTCTAAGAAAAGGATACTCTTACGAAATCATCAATATTGCTGTGAGTGAAACTGATATGAAAAAAGATGTAGATGAAGAAATGGAAGCCATTCGATTTCAAGGTGAAAAAACTCATCGGAAATTCAGTCAATTTAGCGGTTTTGAGTATGAACAAAAAATGAAGCAAACTTTATATCGCAAAGGATTTTCTTTTGAGCTAATTGAAAAATTTTTGGCGGAAAACCATGAAATAAAATAGAAAAATCATGACGAGCAGTCATGATTTTTTGCTTTCTATAATAATTGAATCCCGGTCCATTTGATCAATGATGATTTCAGCCACTTCCCTTGGAGTTCTAAAACGCGAGGTATCTTTCACATGGTCGCTATTTTCCCAAAATGGTGTGTCCATGCCTCCCATATAAACGGCATTAATTTTTATCGTACTGTCCTCGTATTCTTTTTGAAGACTTTCTGTAAATCCTCTGATAGCAAATTTACTGGCTGCATACACGGCTTCATTTACCTTTCCGCGAAGGCCGGCAGTTGAAATAATATTCATGATTAGTCCGTCACTTAAATGAGGCAATACCGATCTGGTCATTAGTATTGTGCCTAAAACATTGGTATCTAACATATCGGTAATTTGTTGATCCGAGATATCAGTGAATGGTCCAAAATGACCCACGCCTGCATTATTAACCAAGCCGAAGAGATCAAAGTTTTGACTGAATTCTTCTACTGTTTTCATAACTTCATCAGGATTTCGGATATCTAATACAACAATATCGGCTTTTCCTCCATCTGCTTCAATTTCTTTTTTGGTCGTTGTTAATTTTTCCGCCGTCCTCCCCGTCAATAAGAGGTGATACCCTTTTTGAGATAATAGTATGGCTAGGTTCTTTCCTAATCCTGAACCTGCCCCGGTAACGATGATTGTTTTCATTGTGCAATCTCCTTAATAAAAAAGTTCAACCTTTATTAATTTTACAAAAATAACTATACTAAAATAAAGAGAAAAACAATGGGGAGGAATGAATTATATGCAACAGGAGAAGAGATACAGTGGAATGACCGAACATGAACTAAGACAAGAAATCTCCAAGTTCCAAGAACAGGCGAGAAAAGCTGAACAAATGGGTATGGTAAATGAGTTTGCTGTGCTTGAAAGGAAGGTCCTGATGGCTCGCGCGTATTTAATAGATCCGAATTCTTTTTCTCCAGGGGAAATTTATGAAATAGAAGGAGATCCGGGGCAATATTTCAAAATTGATTATATGAACGGTGTGTTTGCATGGGGTTACCGACTAAAGGGTGACGGAAAGGAAGAGGCATTACCGATATCTTTGTTAAAATTTTTAAAATAGGATAAAGACAAACCAGAGAATCGCTTGGTCTCTGGTTTGTCGCTTTCATATTAGTGTGACCGCTTCTTGGTTTCGTGCTTTAAAATGATCAGGTCTTGGGTAAGCTTGCTTTCGCCATTTATCTGGGAATGTGAATGTTTTGCATTAGCCCATGGTGTAGAGAATGGTTTGTTTTGGAAAAATTTTTGATTTCCCATAAGTAAGCCTCCCCTATTTTAAAATAACTCAGGTGTATCATTTTCGCGCTGACCAGATGCTCGCATACGCTCTTGAGGATGCGTATTAATGGTACCATTTGCTCTTTTTGAAGCATATTCGGCTTTTGCTCGTGGCTCTCCCTCAAACTTGTTGTTATTTTGATTCGGGAAATTGGTCGCTTTGTTTCTCATGCTGTACCTCCATCTTAAGGGAATGAGAAAACGTGAAAAGCAAAGCATTTTATCAATGCTTACCACGTATCTTTAGTATTCGCTCTAAAACATCAGGTTATGTTAAAAGAAAATGGTAATGAGGTGATAGCATGAATGATTATCATGAGAGATTAACAAAGAGTTTATTAAGTAAAAATCCGCAATTATCCTATAATTTAGCCCGAACGTGGGTTGAGTTACTCTGGGATGATTTTGAAACCACTTCAGCAAAAGCCGGGAGAACTTATCAAGGCAGTGAAATGACCGAAAGGATTGTCCACCAATGGATTGAAAATTATGGTGAGAAGCTGCATGAATTTGCAGCAACAAATCCAAAATATAAGGAATTCCTTAATCAGGGGAAAAATCATTGAATTAAAAAAGCGAGTGACAAAAATGTCACCGCTTTTTAACTTGGTATAATACTCAATTTTTTGCGTAATTTTTTCTCGCTAAATACCCATCCGGTGTAGGAGCTAATCCGCTTTAAATCACAATCTAATTGTACAACAGCGACAAATGGATAGTGACCGTTGCTTCGGTAACGCAGGTCAATAAATCGGACCTCATAGAAATCATTATATTCATCAACCTCCCAACGATACACCGGTGAAAAGGAGAGGAAGGCTGAAAGGTTTTTGTCCTTTTTAGCCGCTTCAATCACAGGTGTTTCCGGGACCGGTATCCGATGAAATCGATCTAAAATTTCAACCTCATGACCAATCGCCTTGCCAACAAAAAATTGGCTTTCGTTCATAGCCGCGATTCTCCACTGGTGAAACTTCATAGTAGGGGCAATGATGACATCGGTTAAATCAGGTATTAGTTTTTTTACCTCTGCTAAAACCCTCCGTTGGGCATGAAAACGGAGGAAATAGTAAGCGATGATCACCGCGTAAATGACTAAAAAGGTATAGCCCGGGTTTGCACCAAAGACCCAAATAAATATTCCAAGAACATGAATTCCAAATATAAACGGGTCAAATGTGTTAATTACCCCCAGGGCAACCCACTTATTTGAAAATGGCCTTAAAGCCTGGGTTCCATAAGCATTGAAAATATCGACAAAAACGTGAAGAAAAACCGCAGTAAACGTCCAAGCCCATAAGTGAAGAAGATTTGCATTCGGAAAAAAGGGATAAACCACTGCTATAATGACAAGCGGCCATAAAATAACTGACGGAATCGAATGGGTTACTCCACGATGGTTTCGAATGTATATGGCGTTATTCCTTAATTTTAATACAGTATCAATATCCGGTATTTGTGAACCTGCGATGGTTGCAATTAAAACACTAGTGACAGTGGCATGATTGCTTGCCACTACTGGGTCAAGCGACGCAAGACCTCCAAGAGCGATTCCCATGACAACATGTGTTCCTGTATCCAAAAGGAAAATCCTCCTTCAATAATTTCTTGTCAAAATAAACAAATTCGATTATCGTAAACAAAAATACTTATTATTATATTCCCTTACTTCGTAATGTTTAACAAGCTGGAGGCACTTAAATAATGGTAAACGTAGTTAAAAACATTGATAAGCTAGATATAGATGGATTTCAGAATGACTTAATTTCTTGGTTTAAAGCAGAACAGCGAAACCTGCCATGGAGAAAAGATCAAGACCCATACAAAGTTTGGGTTTCAGAAATAATGCTCCAGCAAACGAGGGTAGATACCGTAATCCCTTATTTTAATCGGTTTATTGAATGGTTTCCTACTATTGAAGACCTTGCAGACGCCAATGAAGATAAAGTATTAAAAGCATGGGAAGGACTCGGTTATTACTCAAGAGTCCGAAATTTACAATCAGCCGTAAGAGAAGTAAAAGAGAAATATAATGGTGTTGTACCGAATACTCCAAAAGAGATTTCGGAGCTTAAGGGGGTCGGCCCTTACACGGCAGGAGCAATCTTAAGTATCGCCTATGGAATCCCCGAACCTGCTGTTGATGGAAATGTAATGAGAGTTTTATCAAGAATCCTTTCTATTTGGGAAGATATAGCTAAAGCATCTTCTCGTAAGATTTTCGAACAGGCTGTGCGAGAATTAATTTCCCATGAAGAACCGTCGGAATTCAATCAGGCATTAATGGAGTTAGGTGCTTTAATATGTACTCCAACTTCCCCATCCTGTTTATTATGCCCGGTCCGAGACCATTGCCAGGCTTTTTATGAAGGGGTCCAATCCGAGCTGCCGATTAAATCAAAAAAAAATAAAGTGCGTGATGTTCAATTAGCGGCTGTTATTTTGACTGATAATGATGGTAAAATGCTGATTCATAAACGCCCCGAAAACGGTTTATTAGCTAATTTATGGGAATTTCCAAATATAGAAATTCATCATCCTATAGATAGTGACAGAGAGCAAATCATTGAACAATTTAAGCATATCTATGACTTGAAAATTGAGCTTGAAAAAATTATTGGGCAAATTGAGCATGTTTTTTCACATTTAGTCTGGAATATAAATATTCACTCAGGAAAGATTTATTCAGGTTTTAAGGAAAGTGACGAGTGGAAACTTGTTTCATTGGAAGAAATGAACGAGTTTGCGTTTCCTGTTTCGTCGCAAAAGATGCTTAAGCTTTATCATGAATTTCAAAAGTAATGAACGCCGTATTTTTAGGCGTTCATTTTTATTAATACGTATTGTTTGCTTCCTGTCGTTTTATACCGCCGCGATTTTCAATCTCTTCAATAATTTCCCGATGGATTGTCTGACCCTCGCTATTTAAATATGGGGCAATTTGTTGCAATGAATGATGAAAAAAGGCAAGCTCACTGTCGTCCCAATCCGTCTTTGACATCATCGAAAGCTCGGTCATATCCCTTCCGTTATACATTTTGCGCCTTCCTTTCTAAAACGTATTTACGTTAGCTTTTGTTAAAAGATAAGAAAGTATAAGCTGAACTTCGAATATTGTCTAGCTTCAGCGCCCAGCGACTAGTGTACTTCGCTCTCCTCCCTGTGATAAGTCAACATCGAATCGCACAAAACGCGATTCGTGTTTCCTTTATCTCAGTCGGAGCGCTCCAGTCCTGTCGTGCGCTAAGCGGGCGCTTCCGCTTTTCTTTTAAATTGTCTTCTATTCACAAAAAGGCTAAAATGATTACAAAACTTGATTTTTAGAAGGGAATAGAAATATGACACAAAAAGTAGCATTAATAACAGGAAGCAGCAGGGGAATTGGCAAGGCTACAGCGTTACGGTTGGCGCAATCGGGTTATGATATCGTAATTAATTATGCTAGAAGTAAAAAAGGTGCTCTTGAAACAGCAGAACAAATAGAAGCCTTAGGAAGAAAGGTTTTAGTTGTGAAGGCCAATGTTGGTGATGTAGTAAAAATTAAAGATATGTTTGCCCAAATTGAACAGGAATTTGGCCGATTGGATATTTTTGTGAATAATGCAGCATCAGGTGTTCAACGTCCTATTATGGAGCTAGAAGAATCACACTGGGATTGGACCTTAAACATTAATAGTAAGGCTTTATTGTTTTGTGCACAGGAAGCAGCAAAGCTAATGGAGAAAAACGGCGGTGGGAAAATTGTCAGCATCAGTTCGCTGGGCTCGATTCGTTATCTAAAGAATTATACTGTCGTTGGCGTTTCTAAAGCTGCTCTCGAAGCCTTAACAAGATATTTAGCTGTCGAGCTGGCACCAAAGAATATTGTTGTTAATGCGGTTTCGGGCGGTGCTGTCGATACTGAAGCATTAAAGCATTTTCCAAACCGGGAAGAATTACTTCAAGAAGCAAGGGATAATACACCTGCCGGAAGAATGGTTGAAATTGACGATATGGTTAACTGCATCATGTTCCTTCTATCAGAAGACTCAAGTATGATACGCGGGCAAACGATCATTGTTGATGGCGGAATATCATTGCTCGTTTAATTTATAAAGTAGAATATAACCGAGGCGTTTTCGATTTTTGATATTATTTTGCCATAATTTTCATGCATAGTCACCTCTACTCATGGTTATTATAATCTCGTGGAGGTGATTACAGTGGCAAAATTCAATCAACAAGCAAATAAAACTACAGCTGGAACGAACATCCAGGAAGTAAGACAACAAAATGCTCAATCAGCTAGTGCTGGTGCAGGTGCTGCAGGTGCAGCGGGCCAATTTGGAACTGAATTTGCGAGCGAAACAAATGCTCAGGAAGTAAGACAACAAAACCAACAATCTCAAGCTAAGAAAAACCAAGGCTCCGGCCAAATGGGTCAAAGCTAAGATAACGAAAGTGGAAGGCACTCTTTTATTCGAAAAAGAGTGCCTTCTATTATGTATTTTTAAGGAAATACACTCCTTCCACAATTTATTCGACAAAACCTCCATAAAGACTACAAAAGTAGTTAAAGGATATATAGTTCTTTTCAAGAATACATAATAGGTAAAAAAAATAAGGCGGTGGTGGAAATGAATCATTTTAACCGATTAGTTTCCGAGCAAATGGTAACAATGGAAAAATTACTGTATCTTCAAGCCGAGCTTGAGCGTTGTCAGGAAATTGAAGAAGAACTGCAAAACTTACAGAATGAAACAGAGTTAGAGAGTATCCAAATTGATATTGATCAAATGAAAAAAGAATTAAAAGAGATCCAATTAATGTTTGAAAGGCAAACAGAAGAGGTTATCAATTCCTATCGGGAAATGATTTTAACCCCTACCCTTTAAGGGAAATATTCGAATTTTAATCAAAAATATGCAAAATTTTATCGAGAGTCATTGAATTCAATGGCTCTATTGTTTTAAATTCTTCCTACAACCGTTATAATAGTAGAAAATAGGAATTGTACTTTGTTGCCTTTTGTCGTTTATTTATGTTTGGATTAGGTTACAAAGCGTTCAGGAATGAAAGTAGGGGAGAATCGTGGGCGTACCCATCGAAGGTGAACCAATACAAATACATAGCTATAAGCACAATGGGCACATCCATCGCGTCTGGGAAGAAACAACTGTTTTAAAAGGGACGCAGAGTTTGGTAATAGGCGGAAATGATCGGACGATAGTAACGGAATCGGATGGAAGAACGTGGATAACAAGGGAGCCGGCTATTTGTTATTTTCATTCTCAATACTGGTTTAATGTAATCGGTATGATTCGCGAGGATGGGATTTATTATTACTGCAATATTAGCTCACCGTTTATTTTTGACGGGGAAGCACTTAAATATATTGACTACGATCTTGATATAAAGGTATTTCCTGATATGACATTTAATTTGTTAGATGAGGATGAATATGAACGTCATCGCCGTGAAATGAAATACCCGGATGTCATCGATCAAATTCTTAAAAGAAATGTTGAAAAGCTCATTCGTTGGATCCGTCAGCGTAAAGGCCCATTTGCACCGGATTTTATTGATATTTGGTATGAACGATATTTAACATACAGACGATAAAAGTAGTGTTCATTTAACACCCTGTTGATGTCATCAACAGGTTTTCGTTTGTGTCCGCAAATACAATTGAAGTAAGGAGGTACATATTGAATAGCATATTCAGATACCTTAAATTTGTAAAACCATATCGTTGGCAAATTATTGGAACGATTATCATCGGGATTATCAAATTTGCGATACCTCTCATTATTCCTATGCTGATTAAGTACGTGGTGGATGATATTTTAGGAAATCACACTTTATCAGACCATGATAAGATTCAAAAGCTGGTGCTTATTATGGGAGTGATGGTTGTAGTCTTTATCGTTCTTCGTCCGCCGATTGAGTATTTTCGGCAATATTTTGCGCAATGGACATCTAGTAAGATTCTTTATGACATACGTGACACTTTATATTCACATATCCAAAAGTTAAGTTTTAAATATTATGCCAACACAAGAGCGGGAGAAATTATTTCCCGTGTCATAAATGATGTTGAACAAACGAAAACGTTTGTTATTTCCGGATTAATGAACTTTTGGCTAGATGTAGCAACAATTATCATTGCAATCGTTATTATGTTTTCAATGAATGTGTCACTCACAATTGTTTCCATTCTACTTTTTCCCCTCTATGCCATTTCTGTGAGATACTTTTTCGGTAATTTGCGTAAGTTTACCAGGATGCGTTCTCAAGCCTTGGCTGAGGTACAAAGTTATTTGCATGAACGGGTGCAGGGGATGTCTGTCATTAAGAGCTTTGCAATCGAAGAGTATGAACAAACGCAATTTGATAAGCAAAATAAAAACTTTTTAGAAAAGGCATTGCAGCATACAAGCTGGAATGCAAAGTCATTTTCAGCTGTTAATACGATTACAGACATTGCTCCCTTACTTGTTATCGGGTACTCCGCCTATCTTGTAATTCAGCATAATCTTTCATTAGGATCCATGATTGCTTTTTTTGCTTATATTGATAAGCTTTACGATCCGTTAAGAAGAATGGTTAATTCTTCGACGACGATTACGCAATCGTTTGCTTCAATGGATCGAGTATTTGAATTTATGGATGAAAAGTATGACATTGTCGACTTACCAGATGCTATTGAATGCACCCATGTCGAAGGTGATATAGCTTTTGAAAATATATCATTTGCCTATGGTGAAAAAGAAGAAATGGTTTTAAAGGACCTTGCATTAAATGTAAAAAAGGGAGAAACCATCGCACTGGTTGGGATGAGCGGCGGCGGAAAATCAACGATTGTAAGTTTAATTCCCCGTTTTTATGACGTTACAAAAGGCAGAATTGTTTTAGATGGCGTTGATATACGGCAATTTAAGGTACAAACCTTACGCGACAAAATTGGCGTCGTTTTTCAAGATAATATTTTATTTAGTGAATCAGTACGGGAAAATATTTTATTAGGAAAACCCGGTGCCTCTGATGAAGAAGTTTTCCAGGCAGCAAAAGCAGCGAATGCCCATGATTTTATCTTAAACCTTTCAGACGGTTATAACACGAAGGTAGGGGAAAGAGGGGTTAAGCTTTCAGGAGGGCAAAAGCAACGGATTGCAATCGCTCGAGTATTTTTGAAAAATCCGCCTATTTTAATTCTTGATGAGGCAACATCGGCCCTTGATTTAGAAAGTGAACATCTCATTCAAGGAGCTCTTGAGGAACTGGCTAAAGAACGCACTACCTTTATTGTCGCACACCGATTATCAACGATTACACATGCCAACCGGATTGTTTTAATTGAACATGGACAAATCGTCGAAGTTGGTACACATGAAGAACTAATGGCGATGCAAGGGAATTATTATAAATTATTTCAAATTCAACAGCTTGAAAAGAAAGAAAAAACCGAGGCAAATTCATAGCTGCCTCGGTTTTTAAATTTCGTTATTTTCCTCATTAATGGATACTTCATTTTGATGAAAGGAATGAAAGCTGTTAATTAATGTGTCTAGATGTTCAACATGTTCACCATAATCAATAATGGATGCGACGATTTGCATGATATGGTAATGATGTGGATTTTGATCTAGATTTTCATGGTGATGTTGTAAGAAGAGGTTGAATATTTCTTTTTTATTTAAACAAACGGCGGCTTCGGTATTAGCAGGCGGATTTGGAACCTTTCCAATGAATCTGAGCATAAGCTGCTCATGATGATAGATCAGGCAATCTAATTGCTCTCGAATTGAATGTTGAAAATCCTCGGGTAGATTTAGCAGTTCATTTTCAAAACGATGTAGTCGTTTTAATGTGTCGAGCCCTTTTCTTACTGCTAAAGTCATTTGTCGATAAACCACTAGTTTTCGTGATTTTTCTAATTTATTTTTTTTAAAATAACTCCGTTCCTCTTTGTACATTACATACAACTGCCCCATTTTTATGCTGCTGTCTTTTAGTTTTTCTATATCCGTTTTGAGCTGCTGGTGATCAAAATCATGACGTGTGCTTAAGCGGATCCACCTGATAATTTCTTCTGTTGTGCTGGTAATCCGAAGATAAAGCTTTGTTTCATACTTAGGAGGCATAAACACGAGATTAACAATGAATGCTGAAAATACTCCAATCATAATCGTCGAAAACCGGACACCTGCGAACGGAATAAAATTTCCGCCTGGTGTTTCCATAATGGAAATGAGCGTCACAAGTGAAAGGCCGATGTTATTTTCAAGTTTAAGCTTAAGATTAATCGTGATAACAATAACAGCCGCTAATCCAATAACAATGAAATGATTTCCTAAGGTAAGTACAAAAATGACTGCAAATAGAGCTCCAATAATATTTCCCTGAACTTGTTCAATAATTGTTAAATATGATCGATAAATAGTTGGCTGAATAGCAAAAATGGCTGCTATTCCTGCGAAGACCGGGGAAGGTGAATGTAGTAACTGTCCTAGGTAAAGTGATAAAACGATTGCTATTCCCGTTTTTAAAATGCGGGCGCCTAACTTCATTCAATTATTTTCCTTTCGATAAAATGAATTTGTTTTTAGTTTGTTCAATAATAAACAATATTGTACTATACATTGATTAGAACATATTATCAAGAAAAATATATAATTTTACTTTAAATTTTTGTAAGAAAATTTGACATAAAAAAAACGCTCGCCTGGAAAGCGAACGTTTTTTAAAAAAATACTATATCATTCCGTTGATACAGATGGATCAGCTTGTTCTTTAACCGGAAGTACCTGGACAAAGTGATTTTCAGGAGCAGCTAAGAGCTCTTGAAGCTGTTTAGCTTCTTCAGTCTGGCCATCACTTTCAAGCAGGTGAATATATTTTCCTAAAAGGTCATTGATATCACTTTTACCATTATCATTTAAATCGGCTACAGATACTTTTGCGCCTTTGGCAATTCTTCTCTTAATCGCATCTTTCGTTAGACCTAATTCAGGCTGGTGGCGAATATAGACTACACCGCCGGTCATACCTGCACAAATCCATGGCCCCGGATCTCCTAATACAAGGCCACGGCCATTCGTCATATATTCAAATGCAAAGCCCTTAATATTGGCATTTGAACCGATATTTCCAGCCTCATGTTCAGGTAGAGGCTTTTTAACAAAACCGCCAATGATTAAATCTGCTCCGGAAAGTCTAATTCCCGCACGGGCATCGGCATTTCCTTGTGCGACAAGGAGCCCTTTTTGAGCGCCATAGCCGAAACCTTTACCAACAGAACCGTTGTAATAGTTTCCATTTTTACCCTTAGACTTCAAGACTTGAATATTTCCTCCGAACGAAGTTTTACCGACACCGTCCTGTCCGCCGCCATTAACGGTAATGTTAATTCCTTCGCTATTATAGGCACCTAAGCCATTTCCGGGAATGGAGCCGTTTTTATACTTAAGGACAACAGGAGGCAGCTGTTTGTAAGAACCATCCAATCTGCCGCGTACTCTATGGCAGGAAACTCGACTTCCCAATACCCGCTGTTCAGAAGTGACACTGTCGAATTCGCGGGAGGAATGCAATTGTTCAACACTGCCATCAAGATACTCTGCACCAACTGCTACTTGCATTTGGACTTCTTCAATCGCCTTAGAAACTTCCGTTTTGGTAAATTGGCTAATTTCAAGTGACTTAAGCAGATAAGAAAGATCAAGCTGGTTCTGACCTCTAACTTGCTCTAATAAATCAGAACGGCCAACAGCATCCTGTAAATTGCGAATTCCCAGTGAAGCAGCCAAGGCCTTTACTTCATTGCCAAATGCCGTGAAGAGATTCATAATACCTTGAACGGCTAAATCCAATTGTCTTGGAACGAATCGGCGTAAACCGTGTTCTTTTGCCTGGATCTCTGATTCAATTTGTGTGGCGATCCCGACATGGCACGTATCTAAATGGCAGCCGCGGCAGGTGGTACAGCCGATGGAAAGCATCGCCAATGTTCCAAAACCGACTCGATTTGCCCCAAGAAGCATGACCTTAATAACATCCATTGCACTTTTCATACCGCCATCAGCCCATAATTCAACTTTATGGCGAAGGCCGCTCTCAAGAAGGGCATTGTGAGCTGCTTTAACACCAATTTCTACCGGTAATCCAACGTGCTGAAGGGCGTGAATTCTGGCAGCACCTGTACCGCCATCGAAACCGCTCAATGTGATAATATCTGCACCGGCTTTGGCAATACCAACAGCAATTGTTCCGATATTTGGAACAACAGGAACCTTTACAGCGATTTTTGCTTGATCATTTGCTGTCTTCAATTCTTGAATCATTTGTGCTAAATCTTCAATTGAGTAAATATCATGGTTATTTGAAGGTGAAATCAAGTCAGAACCAAGTGTTGCGTTACGAGCAGCAGCAACCTTTGCCGTTACTTTTGAGCCAGGTAAGTGCCCGCCTTCTCCAGGCTTTGCACCCTGACCAATTTTAATTTCTAATAAATTGGAGGAGTTTAAGAGTTCTGCATTGACACCAAATCGGCCTGATGCAATCTGCTGTCCTCTTGTTTTCGGATACTTACCAAGCATATCCTTAATTTCTCCGCCTTCGCCGTTTAAACTAACCATATTTAATCTATCGGCGCCTTCAGCATAAGCACGGAAAGCGATTTCGTTTTGCGAGCCAAACGACATAGAAGAGATAATAAACGGTAAATCATGGTCACCTACACGAATATCGACATCAGATGGTGATAGAGATTGATTACCCTTTTTCAATTGAACTAAATGGCGAATGGTCGTTGGGTTTTCCAGTTCTTGCTCTGAAATTTTATCCCGATACACATTATAGTCACCGGTAGAAGCCACTTCACCAATTGCCTTCCAAATGCGCGGGAATAAATGGAATGTTTTTCCGATCCGTTCCTTATCATTACGGTAATCTTCCGCTCTGGAAATAGCATCAAGCTTTAAGGCTTCAAAGTCATCGGCAATTTCTTTGGAACCGAAAAAGTTAACGGTACCTAATACTTTTGCAATATCTTCATGTAAGCCAATGCTTGAGAAGAGTCGGCCATAGCCACGTAATTCATGGATCCCGATCGTTGAGATTACCTTTTCAAGGCCTTTGGTTAGAGCGCTAAAGAGGTTGATTAAAGGCTTTGTTGATTCATCAAGTACTGTTATGAACATGTAATAAGGGCTGATTAAATCTGCTCCTAAGCCAAATACTGTCACAATATCGTGCAGGGAACGGATGGCCGCTGAACGTAAAACGATAGAACATTCTCTTCTTAATTCCGCCTTGACCAACGCTTGATCGATTGCTGAAGTGACGATATGCGGGTCAATCCAATAGGAATTATCTTGGTGTGCTGTTGCATCATCAAGGACAAGTAACGATTTACCTGCTTGAACAGCTTGAACTGCTTCATTTGCGAGTCTTTCTAATGCTTTATCAATTGTTTCGTCATTACTGAAAGTAGAAGAAATAAACGCTGCTAATTTTTTCTCCTGAAAATGCTGAACGACTTGATCGAAGCTCGGTTGACACAAGCTTTCTGAACAGCTAAATCCGGCTTTTCCTTCTAAGAGAAGGGGAGAGGTAAGCTCAAGTAAAGTTTCTGCTTGGTTATTAACGAATAAAGTAGGACGTTTCCCGATAATGACACGAGTGGAAAAATGCTCAGTTTCCCGGTCACGGTCAATTGCAGGATTTGTTACTACAGCTACACTTTCTTTAATATAATCAGCAATGTTTTTACGTTCAGGATTAAGAGCGGCGAGCGGTGCGTCATGTCCCAAGGAACGAATAGGTTCAACGCCCTTTTCAGCCATTTGCTCGATTAATTGAATATGATCACGTTCCCAGCCAAAAGCCTTATATTGACCGTTATGGATTTTGTCAGGATAATTCATTGTTACTGTTTTATTTAATGTAGGTGCACTTAAGCGCAGCCTTGAATTGTGAATTGCTAATCGATCAGAAAAACGATTATAAACTTCATTTTGGTAGCTGTCCTGTTCATAGACATCTAATTTGTTCCCATTCCATTTAAAGCCGACCTTTTCACCCGGTGCCAATGGCTTCGGGTCATTTACATACTCGCTTGAAGGAAGGATTCCTGATTCTGAGGAGAACAGATAGGAACTTTCAGTTTCAAGCATCCAAAGTGGGCGAAGACCAAGTGCGTCAACACTAAATACGGCTTCATCTCCGTAACGAGAAATAATTCCTGCAGGTCCCTGAGCAAAGTGTCCCCACGCTTCACGAAGATAGGTATATAAATCTTGAAGCTTTTCAGAATATGCCTTAATTTCGTTGACGATTGGCGGGAACAAAAGATCCATTGCTTCAAATAATGAATATCCTTCACGGCAGATTAACGTTTCCATAATTCTGCTTAAATCCTGCGAATCACTTCCATCTTTAACGAGCGGGACTCCAATCATTTTTGCTTCATCACGCAATTTGGAAATGGTATTGATTTCACCATTATGTCCAAGTACGCTAAATGGCTGAACACGGAAAAAGCTTGAAAGTGTATTGGTTGAATAACGATTATGCCCAAGCGTCATTGTGGAGGCAACGAGTGGATTTGCCAGGTCCTTATAATAGCGGGGAAGGATATCTCCGGCACCCATTACTTTGTATACAGCGTGATTTTGACTTAGTGATGCTACATGAACATGTTCATTGGTTTCAAAATCAATCAGTGCTTCAAAAAGAACTTTTGTTAATTCTTGCCCTGTTTTTGTTGTGAAACATGCAAATTGCCAAAAAACAGGATTTTCCTGAATTGCGATAGGACCTAATGCAGAAGGGTCCGTAACTTCATTTGTTTCAAAAACCACTTCTAATTCGTATTTTTCAAGCTTCTGAAGTAATTCATTTTTAGTAGAATGCCAGTTTGCTTTTTGGCTGATAAAAACATGACCAACAGCAAATCCGTCCTTTTCGGCTAATGTAGGGTCTACACCTGCATTAAGCAATTTTTCTTTCCAGAGCTTTGTTGGAATATCAGTATGAATTCCAACACCATCACCTTCGCCATTGATAAAGCCGGCGCGGTGATTCATTGTAACTAGTGCATCGATACAGTCAAAAATATTCTTTCGGGTTGGACGCTTGCTTTTTTCTAGGCAAGCGACTATTCCACACGCATCATGCTCATGTTTGTGAAAATCTTTGAAAAGGGAAGGGGTCCATCTTTGTGTCATTTTGTTGGGCTTCATCGGGTAATCCTCAAAAGCCGCTTCACCTCCTATTTAACTATTGGATTGAAAAAATAATGTAAGTGGTTAAGAAATAGTTTGGCACTTCACTGGGGTATTAAGGTAACGGAATAAAAACAAAATAATAATATAATAGTATCATATGAATTTTCAGAAATCAAATAAATATACATCAATTTGGATATGAAAATAGCTTGAAAATTGTGTTAAATATATGGAAAAAGTTTTATTGTAAACGTTTTCAAGCGTAGTGCAAAAATAAAAGGGAGTGATTACCACTCCCTTTTATTGTATAAAAACTGTATATTTATTCGCCTTTGAGTAAGGAAAATGCATTATTAACAGCATGGATTGTTGCTTCAACGTCCTCTTCTGTATGAGCGATTGTAAGGAACCAAGCTTCGTATTTAGAAGGAGCAAGATTAATACCTTGGTGAAGCATTAGTTTGAAGAATTTAGCAAAGGTTTCACCGTCTGTATTTTCAGCTTGCTCATAGTTTTCAATTTTTTCTGTTGTAAAATAAACGGTGAATGCACCTTTTAACCGATTTATCGTAATTTGAATATCGTGTTCCTTTGCCGCTTCTGTAATCCCTTCTTGCAGCATTGCACCTAAACTGTCTAAGTAATCGTAAATACCATCCTGTTTTAATATTTCAAGACATGCGATACCGGAAAGTATCGAGGCAGGATTACCGGCCATTGTTCCTGCTTGATAAGCAGGGCCAAGCGGCGCCACTTTTTCCATTATTTCCTTTCGTCCGCCATAAGCACCGATTGGCAGACCGCCGCCAATGATTTTACCCAGTGCCGTTAAATCCGGTTGGATACCTAATAAATCTTGTGCGCCGCCATACATGAAACGGAAAGCGGTTATGACTTCATCATAAATTACAAGCGCGCCGGCTTCATGAGTAAGATCATTGACCTGCTGTAAGAATCCAGGTTTTGGTTCAACAATCCCAAAATTTCCAACAATCGGTTCTACTAAAACAGCCGCAATTTGGTCGCCCCATTTTGAAAGTGCTTCTTTAAAAGGTTCAATATCATTAAACGGTACGGTAATCACTTCCTGAGCAATACTTTTTGGGACACCGGCTGAATCAGGTGTTCCCAGTGTTGAAGGACCCGAACCTGCCGCAACAAGGACAAGGTCAGAATGGCCATGATAACAGCCTGCAAACTTAATAATTTTATCTCTTCCAGTATATGCACGGGCGACACGAATTGTTGTCATTACTGCTTCTGTACCCGAGTTTACGAAGCGAACCTTATCTAATGAAGGAATAGCTTCCTTCAGCATTTTTGCAAATTTCACCTCATGCGGTGTAGGTGTGCCGTATAGAACACCGCTTTCTGCTGCTTTTTTGATAGCTTCTGTGATATGTGGGTGGGCATGACCTGTAATGATCGGCCCGTACGCAGCGAGATAATCGATATATTGATTGCCGTCGACATCCCAAAAGTAAGCGCCTTGAGCACGTTCCATTACAACAGGGGCACCTCCACCTACAGCTTTATAAGACCTGGATGGACTATTTACTCCGCCGACAATATGTTTAAGTGCTTCATTATGTAATCGTTCTGAATTAGAAAATTGCATTATTTTTCCTCCTCATTAATTATTTCTTCCTTATTTTAGCACGTTTTTTATCACTTTTTTTCTGTTTAAACTTTTTGAATATTTTATAAGAAACATTAAAAGGCAGGACAGTTGTGTTACTAGCGTTATTTGGCTAAACTAACTTCCTAGGTATGCATCAGGAGGAATAAGAATGACGAATGTAATTGAAGTGGAAAATTTGCGAAAAGAGTTTAATGCCTATTCTAGCCGAACAGGATTAAAAGGGGCCTTCAGGGATCTTTTTACCAGAAATTATAAGGTTGTTCCTGCTGTAAATGATATAAACTTTTCAGTGAAAAAGGGGGAAATGGTCGGTTATATAGGTGAAAATGGTGCCGGAAAATCAACGACGATTAAAATGCTGACAGGGATTTTAACTCCGACATCAGGTCAGGTAACAGTTAATGGAATGAACCCTCATAAAGAGCGGGAAAAATTTGTCCAGACAATTGGTGTAGTATTTGGCCAGCGGTCGCAATTGTGGTGGGATATAGCAGTCCAGGAATCGTTCCGGCTTTTGAAAAAAGTCTATAAGGTTTCAGATGAACATTACAATGACCACATGAAACATGTCATTAAAACCTTAGATATCGAACCGTTATTGGATAAGCCTGTCCGTAAATTATCGCTGGGGCAGAGGATGAGATGTGAGCTTGCTGCAGCGTTAATTCACAATCCGCCCTTACTGTTTTTAGATGAACCGACAATTGGATTAGATGTACTGGTTAAGTTGAAGATTCGAGAATTCTTAAAAGAGATTAATGAAAAGTTCCAAACAACAATTCTACTAACAACACATGATCTTTCCGACATTGAAGCATTGTGTGAGCGCGTGGTCATGCTAGATGAAGGGAAAATTATTTATGATGGTGCACTTAAGAATTTAAAAGAGCAATGGGGCGAAGGGAAAGCACTCCAGTTTCAATTCTTAGAAAGTGTCGATCTCTTAGCGATACGCAAATTAACTGTTGGAATGCCTGTTAAGTGGGAGATGGATGAGAAGAATACCGAATTTACAGCTATTCTGGAGGATAACGATGAACTCATTTCTCAGGTCATTGCTAAGACGGTAGCGGCTTTTAAAATTAAAGATATCAAAATTAACGAGACTTCAACGGAAGAAATTATTCGGAATATATATGAGAAGGGCACTGTATAAGAGGGGAGGGGCATAAATATGGATAAATATTTAGAAATGATTAGAATTCGTTTTTTAATGATGCTTGCATATCGAACAAATTATTATACAGGGATTCTAATTTATGGTATTAACATTGGAGCCTATTATTTTTTATGGTCGGCTATTTATGGAGGGAAGCAACACATCGTGGGACTTTCTGTCATACAAATGACCACTTATGTTGCGGTCTCCTGGATGGCACGTGCCTTTTATTTTAATAACCTTGACAGGGAAATGGCACTGGAAATCATGGAAGGGAAAGTGGCAATTGAATTAATCAGGCCATACAGTTACCTTGGAATGAAAATCATGCAGGGGTTGGGCGAAGGGATATTCCGGCTCTTCTTTTTCTCCGCTCCTGGATTGGTAATTGTCTCTTTCGTCTTTCCGGTGAAATTTACTTGGGACCCGGGAGTTTGGGGATTGTTTGCCATTTCCATCCTATTAAGTTTTTTCATCAATACGGAACTCAATTTATTGACAGGAATAACCACTTTTTTCTTATATAATAATGCAGGCTTAATTCGGGCAAAGCGAGTCGTAATTGATTTATTTTCCGGACTGCTCCTTCCGATAAGTTTCTTTCCAGGATGGGCGCAAGGGGTGATGAAATATCTTCCTTTCCAAGGTATCAGCTATATCCCAAGCATGATATTTACGAATGGATTCTCCCACCAGCAAGCGATGAATGCCCTTATTCAACAATTGGTTTGGGTGATTATTTTAATTTTGCCTATTCAATTCCTTTGGTACTTGGCAAAAAAACAAATGATCATTCAAGGAGGGTGAAAAATGTTTTATACATCCATGCTTTTTCAATATATTTCTCAATACTTAAAAACAAGGTTTCAGTATCGGGCCGATTTGTTTGTTGAGTTTTTTTCTGATTTACTATCACAGGCAGTTAACCTGATCTTTATTTTAGTGGTATTTGGACACACAAGCTTGTTGAATGGTTGGAATCAAGACGAAATAATTTTTATGTATGGTTTTTTTCTCGTGCCGTTTGCCTTATTTTCCACGTTTTTTAACATATGGGATTTTAATGAGCGGTATATTGTGAAGGGGGAGCTTGACCGAATTCTTACCAGACCTATTCATAGCCTGTTTCAAATTATTCTTGAACGACTTGAACTTGAATCATTATTAGGTGCCATTACCGGATTAGCTGTTATGTTTTATTCGGGAAGCCGCCTGGGTCTTTCGGTACATTGGTACGACCCGTTCTTGTTTTTGGTTTTTGTGATAGGCGGAGCTCTTGTTTATGGAGGAGTTTTTATTATGATAGCGTGTATTAGTTTTTGGGCAGATGCAAGAACGTCCATTATGCCGATGATGTACAATATTAGCAGCTATGGCCGTTATCCGGTTGATATTTATAATAAAGTAATCCGCTTTGTTTTAACATGGGTATTGCCATTTGCCTTTGTTGGAGTTTACCCTGCGGCTTATTTTCTTGGTAAAAAAGAATGGTATATGTATGCATTTTTAACACCGGTCATTGGTATAGTATTCTTTGTACTTTCGGTACTTCTTTGGAATCAGGGAGTAAAAAAGTATCGCGGAGCAGGAAATTGATTACACCTGACATAAGTTGTCCGGTTTTTTTGATATTTTAAGGTCCAAGCGTGCATAGAAATAGAGTAGCTCAAATAAATTTTGAGGTGGTCTAAAGATGATCTATTTCTTGCTTCCAATCGTGGTTTTTTGCATTTTTATGAGTTTGCGGACTCTTTTTATCCCAAAAACACTTAGAGGTAAATTCGCATCGGTTGAAAACTTTCTTTATTTGGGTTTAGTATACTTAACTGTCATTATCGGATTCGGTCTTATCTATCTATTGTTTAATTTAGTCGGCAGTCCATTACTGGTAGAAATGTATAAGCATAATCGGCATAATATGTTTGAGACAAGTTTTTATTTTAGTGCAATGACTCTTTTTTCAGTCGGTAACGGTGATGTCATTCCCTATGGACTTGGAAGAATTATTGCTGTAACAGAGGCATTAATTGGCTATACCCTTCCTGCGGCATTTGTAGCAAGAGCAGTATTTGAACGAAAAAAATGATTCCGCTGAAATCGGGATAGTTGTTTTGTTTGCTTAGATTCGTTAGGCTATAATTAAGAAATATTTTACAAATGGAGTGATCGTTTTGACAGTTGAAGTAGGGATGCAGGCTCCTGATTTCACATTAGAAGGAAATACTAATGAGACAGTAACTTTATCTAGTTTTAAAGGGAAAAATGTGGTTCTTTATTTTTATCCGAAGGACATGACACCGGGGTGTACGACGGAAGCATGTGATTTTCGTGACAGGGTTCAACAATTTAATGAAATGAATGCTGTAATAGTAGGAATAAGTCCGGACCCTGTTGACCGCCATAAGAAATTTATTGAGAAATACGGATTGCCGTTTATATTACTTGCAGATACAGATAACCGGGTAGCAGAAGCCTATGGCGTATGGAAATTAAAGAAAAACTTTGGCAAAGAATATATGGGGATTGAAAGATCTACCTTTATTCTTGATAAGAAAGGTATACTCGTAAAAGAGTGGAGGAAAGTCCAAGTAAATGGACATGTTGAAGAAGCTTTGAATTACATACGGGAGAATCTTCAATAATCAATTTTAAATTGGAAGCCTATTTTCTTCATTAAAGGCATTTGTCCAATGCAATAAACCGGAGTTTGAATATCATTTTATTAGGGCATACCTCCTCAGATAAAAATTTTCGGGTCCATAGAGGCCCTTTTTTTTATGATTAAAAACAAATTTTATACTTTCAAGTTTTATAATGTTTGTATAGGTGATATGATGAAGAAAAATGACAAAGATAAATAAGTTTGAAAGGATCGAGCATGAAAGGTAAATCTACCTCGCTCTTTTGAAATTTTCAAACACATTTTTAATACATATATTAAAAAGGAAAAAAGATTGGGGGGATTAATATTGAAGATATATACAAAAACAGGTGATAAGGGGACTACCTCCCTTATTTACGGTCAAAGAGTTGCAAAAACTGACTTGCGAGTAGAAGCATACGGGACCTGTGATGAGACAAATTCTATGATTGGGCTTGCGCTAAGTTATATAAATGGGGAAAAATTTCAAGGAAAAGAAATGATTGAAAAAGTATATCATAAAATACAAACAAATCTTTTTCATGTTGGGGCTGAGTTAGCTACCCCGAAGGGAAAAGAAGTTAAATGGTCACTCTCATCTGCTGATATCGAAGAAATGGAAAAACAAATTGATGAATGGAATGCATCACTCCCAGAGTTAATGAATTTTATTCTACCGAGTGGTCATCCCTCAGGAGCTGCTTTTCATGTTGCACGGACAATTGCTAGAAGAGCAGAAAGATGTGCAGTAGCAATAGGTGAAGATGTAAATCCACTTGTTTTAGCTTATTTAAACAGGCTTTCCGATCTTTTGTTTGTTACTGCGAGGTATGTGAACCATCTTTTAGGACAAAAAGAACAAACATTACATGAGTAAATATGAAAAATTGCCTATATCTGAGATTACAATATTGACAAGAGTATAAAAGAATTAGTAAACTAATTATAACAATTATAATGTAAGAATATTTTTTAGAAAAGAGGTGCATGGCGATGAATCAGCTAAAAGAAGCGTTGGATACCTTAAAGGAAACCGGGGTACGGATTACTCCGCAACGTCATGCGATACTTGAATATTTAATAAACTCGATGTCACATCCTACAGCAGATGATATTTATAAAGCCCTTGAGGGGAAGTTCCCTAATATGAGTGTGGCAACAGTTTACAACAATTTACGGGTATTTCGTGAAGTTGGTTTAGTAAAGGAATTAACTTATGGTGATGCTTCAAGTCGCTTTGACTTTGTTACCTCACATCATTATCATGTTATTTGTGAAAAATGCGGAAAAATAGTCGATTTTCATTATCCCGGTTTAGATGAAGTGGAACAATTAGCTTCGCATGTAACCGGCTTTAAAGTTGAAAATCACCGTTTGGAGATTTACGGATCTTGTCCGGAATGTGCAAGTAAAGAAGTTCATTAGATGAATGAAACTAAGGCCGATTTCAATTAAGAATCGGCTTTTTTGGTCAAATTAAAAAAGCTATCTCTGAAATGATGAGATAGCTATTTATTTTCGGATTTCTTATTATAAGATTCATCAAACTCTCTTCCCTCTAGTTTTTGATCGAGAGTCAAGGGTTCCCGGCAATACATACACATGTCTACGCGACCGAGCATTTTTGTCGGCTTGCCGCAGCTTGGACACATAACTTGTATCGTTTTTGTTGATAACATTCCAATCCAAAAATATACGACGGTACTGGCAATAATAAAAAGAAGACCTAAAAGCATGAAAATGGTCATAATAAGTGGTGAATTTCGAAAATAGATTCCGCCATACATAACGATAAAACCGATGAAAATTAAAGATAGTGCAAAAGTACGAATTTTATTTATCTTACTCGAATATTTAGCCATATGACTCCCTCCTAGAGAAACTATACCATATTTATGAATGGAGAAAAAAGGCTATACAGATCAATGTCGAATTTTGTCTCCAAATAAAGAAGGAGTTTTAATATTACTGTCGAACATTATAGGCTATTGAAAAAAATGGAGGTATGAGAATGGAAGACATTCTTCGGCCCATTTATCAAGAAAGGGCAAGCCAATCAAATACACTTGGAGTTTTGATGGTTGAAAAAAGACAAAAGTCAGGTCAGACAACAGATTCATTCGATGTTATTCTATTAGTTATTGTAAAAGAGGCGGAACAGCCTTTATTTATAAAACACTATTCTTATGATGATAAGAAAGCTTCTATGCATGTTATTGCTGAACCTTTATTGCAAGAATGGCTTTTATTAGGTACCAATCGAAAAATATTTGAATGGCTTCACGATGCAAAAATCATCTTCGATCGAAATGAATACGTAGCTAATTTAAAAACAGAACTAAGAGAATTCCCTTTTTACGGAAGGAAGCTCAAAATGGGCTTAGAATTTGCGAAGTTAATCCGACGCTATGTGGATGGCAAAGCTCTTTTTGAAAGTCATTTGTTTCTTGATGCCTATAATCATGTGGTCCATTCCCTGCATCATCTTGCCAGGCTGGCGGTTATTGAAAATGGTTTACATCCCGAACTTACTGTTTGGCATCAAGTGAAGCAAATCGAACCTGAAATATTTAAATTATATGAAGAACTCGTTAATAGTGAAGAAATGCTTGAAAAAAGACTTGAACTTCTATTTTTGGCAAGCGAGTTTTTGATCCATTCCAGAACCAATATCGGTGCAGGACATTTATTAGAGATATTAAATAATAAAGAGTATTGGTCGTTCAGTGAAATCATGAGTGAAAAGGAACTTACCCCTTACTCAGTCGATATGTCCGTGTTAATTGAATATTTAATTGATAAACATTTAATTGAAGTCGTAAATGTAGAAACAAAAGGACAAGGTGTTTTTCATCGATGCTACCGTACTCACAAAAAATTATCGTAAAAAGATAAAAAACGTATTGACCTTTGAGATAATACTTGGTATATTTATAACCGTCGCTGCTGAACAAACTTTTAAAGTTTTTCGCAAGTGACGGTTTTTTTAAAAAAGTTATTGACACTTTAAAAAGCCTTGTGTTATATTAATAAAGTCGCTTACGGGCGATGGAGACATTGATCTTTGAAAACTAAACAAACAAAATCGTGCAAACAAACAATAACTATCAGTGAATCTTTCGCGAGAAAGTAAAGCTGAGCCAACGTAACTTTTATGAGCTAATCAACTTTCTTGGAGAGTTTGATCCTGGCTCAGGACGAACGCTGGCGGCGTGCCTAATACATGC
>NZ_JAUSTW010000007.1 GCF_030813055.1 Neobacillus ginsengisoli
TAGCCTGTGCAAATAAGCTTTTACAATGGATCTATGCAATGTTAAAAAGCAACTCAACTTTCCAAGATATAGCTTAAATAATAAATAAAACTAAAAAATACAAAACCTTCCAAAAGTAGAATTTAGGAAGGTTATTCGGCGTGCACATTTTTAGTATAGCATGAGAAATTTAATTTTTTATTGAAAAATATTGACAAACTATTAGCTGGTTTAGTGTAAGTGTATTTATTCACAAACTTGCTTGAAAAAGCCTAAAAAACATTTTTTAGGCTATCTTTATTCAAATCTGTTTTTTTATTGTTTAACGAACTCCCTCTCGGGTAGCCCCAGTATGTCTGTATTTTTAGGTATGTAACCGAGTAGACGAAGCATTGCTACAATTTGCCCTTTATGATGATATTCGTGCGTAATAGAATGAATTAGTAATTGGTGAGGAGTTTTTCTTACACCCCCATTACCAGCTTTCCAAGAAAGTTCTTTTTCAATCGGTTCGTCAAATTTACCGTTAAATGTATTAAATACAGCTTCTACATATTCATCTGCTTGCTGGAAATAAATTCGAATATCCTCAATCTTCATAACACTTATAGCTTCTTTTGTTAAGAGCGGTGAAGTAGTTTCTGATAGCACAAAAGAACCTAACCAAGCGTGATAACAACCTGCCATATGGACTAAAGAATCTCTTATACTTTGAAAACCAAAACCTAACTCCTTTGTAAATTCATTTTCACTTAACTCTTTACACTGGTCTAATAAAATCTGTCTTGTTTGTTTTACCCATTCATATTCTGTTTTTTCCATAACTATCTCACCTCGTAAACATCAAATGACTGAATATTCCTTTTATTATATCATTTCTAAATGATTATTGTACTAACCTGCCACGTTAGTGGAATAAGAAAAAGGGCTGCATCAGCAACCCCGCTGTTCAACTAACGCAACCCGTTAGAATAAGAAAAAGGGGCTGCCGCAGCAACCCGATTGTTCAACGAAAGCCCCAGTTACTTAAATAAGCAACAGACTTTTATTGCTTAAAATCATCGTATTGTATTGTGAATAAATACACTTTGTGTTATTCGTGCGTTGGTCGAATTATAATTTTATCCTCAAACTAGAATTGCATTAATCAATTCAAGAAGTAAAGACTATTTAATAAAGGAGGATAATTAATGAAATACAAAGCAGAGAAAACGATCGAAATTTCATCCTGGATAATTGTGTTACTATTATTAATAAAATTGACACCAAAAAATAAAATTCGTGAATTAATAGTTGTATTTTTATTTAAACAAGCACTAACATGGATTTTTGGATTACTAGTGGTACAAAAAAACTTAATTTCCTATCCATATCGCTCATTTTTCAAAAAGGCAAATAAATCCAATTTTTCATTCGAATACTTTATATATCCTGGACTGTGTGCTTTATTTAGTTTGTTCTACCCAAAAAATAAATCTAACCTTTTAAAAACCCTACATTACTTTATTAGTACTTCAGTAATAATAATCTTTGAAATTATTGCAGTGAAATATACAAAATTAATTAAATATAAAAAATGGACTTGGTATTGGAGCTTTATAACAATTTGGATAACAGATTACTTAACACAAGCTTTTCACAACTGGTTTTTTAAAACTAAATTTCATGAATAAAAAGGGGCAGGTAGACTGCCTCTTTTTGTATTAATTTAAATACACGATAAGAGTCAAAAACGACATTAGTCTTGTTGAACTAATCTACCACGTTAGCACAACAAGAAAAAAGACCGCCGCAGCAATCTTGATCTTGAACAAATGCACCCGTTAGCCATCCATGAAGCGCAAGAATCGGCGCTTCACCACAGAGAATGAAAATTGATATGGCAGTCTATACTGTTTTAATGCTGGCGAAGAAGGTCTTTGAACTATGGTGCCTTTGAGCCCATCCGTTAGTCTGACTCCAACGACCACGGTGTACCACCGACTGTCGCGCCCTTTAGGGGTAGCACTCATGGGAGATTAATCCTTTTTCTGGTTGTTGCGCCAGCTTTTCCTTATTTTATTTTAAGTAGAAAGGTATTACTATTCGATTTACCAACCACACTCATATTTAATCATTCAAGAGGCTCAGCCTTTTTTTAAAAACTGGTTTTTCTGGGTCTGTTTTTTCATGCCCTTTTTCAGTTTTTATTTTCATGGGAGTTTAAGTGATATCTTTCACAATCTTTCATAAGCAAAAGGTAATTTTATGCTCAATATAAGCATAATACGGAAAAGCATCCAAACTGGTTCATTTGGATGCTTTTTTTCTACAATCTGCGACAACACTATTAGATGTTCGCTGAGAGTAATTATTTTTCAGTTGCTGTATTCCCCATTGCAATAGAAATTCTATTCCAACTGTTGATTTGATTAATTATCAATACAAGGTCAACATATTGTCTCTCGTCAAAATGTTCACGTACTCGTTGATAAAGCTCATCTGGCACGCGTTTTGTCGGGATTAAAGTTACGTATTCTGTAAACTCAAGAGCTATTTTTTCCGCATCTGTGTAAAATGTGCTCTCTCTCCAAGCACTAATACAATATAAACGTTGTTCCGTTTCTCCCATTTTTCTAGCATCAGCAGTATGCATGTTAATACAATATGCACAACCATTGATTTGAGAAGCCCGAATTTTTATAAGTTCACGAAGTTTACGGTCTATACTTGTTGTTTTCGTATACTTCTCCATTTCCATCATTATTTTAAGCGCTTCTGGTGCTACATTGTAATAATCAACTCGTTGTTCCAATTTAATTACCTCCTTGTATTTCTTTTCCTTTAAGACAGTATTAATTTAGGTGCTAATCTTAAAGCAGCTTCTTCAGCTTCTTTATATGCTTTTTGTAATACTTCATTTGGCTCTAATAAATTAGTTCCTTGTGCACGAATGATTTGATAATCTTCAATCCCAAGGAAATTAAACATTGATTTCAGGTATTTGTGAGAGTATTCAACTTCTGTATACCAATCATTATTTGTATAGATTCCTCCACTTGCTTGGATAACAAGCAATCTTCGTCCGTCTTTAAGTAGACCCACTGATCCATTTTCAGTATATTTAAACGTTTCACGTGCGATCATGATATTATCCATATAATCTTTTAACTTTGATGGAATATTAAAATTATGCAAAGGTAAAACGATGACATACGTATTTGCACTTTTAAATTGTTGTAAGATCTCGGACATACGCTCCGTTACTTTTTGTTCTTGGCTGGTTAGCTCCTGTTCTTTTCGTTGTTTTTTCCATGCACTTAAAACCGTTTATCTATCAGAGGCACTACTTCACCGTACAAGTTAATCTATTCAATTACTTCGCTATCATGAATTAATCCTTTATAAGCTTTCAAAAAGTGGTTAAAAACCTGCAAGCCCACTGAAGAAGTATCATCTATTTTGGATGTGCGTTAATAATAAGTGTTTTGTTCATTTTTATTTCCCCCATAAGATGAATTTTAGCCTCCAATTAAAGACTGAGTTAATCGTCGATTAACACTGTCTATAATATATGCTATAACTATTTTTGTCAAATGAATATGATTTACCCAAAAGAGATTTCTTTTATTTGACTAACACTCTAAATATTCCTAAGATACAATTTGATAACCCTTAAAATCAAAAGAAGGTGAATTTATATGCAGTATAGTGTCGGAGTTGAATATGCTTTACATTGTCTGGTTTATTTAATCGATGTTCCTTCCAATGAAAGTGTTGGGATAAAGGATTTGGCAGAATTCCAAGGACTTTCTGAGACATTTCTTTCAAAAGTTTTTGGTAAATTATCTAAGGCTGGCATTGTAAGTTCTGTACCTGGTGTAAAGGGAGGATATAGGTTATCTAAGTCCCCAGAAGATATTTCCTTTTGGGATGTAATTGAAGCAGTTGAAGGTCCAAAGCCTATTTTTCAATGTAAAAATATTAAAGACAATGGATATTTATATAGAGAAAACTGCTGCTCTGCTCCCTCCTCTTGCACCATCAATTTAGTTATGCTCTCTGCGGAAGAAAAAATGCGTGATTACTTGCGTAGTAAAACACTGTCATGGTTAAATGAAGAGCTTGATCGCGTCTTACCCAAACAAATACGTAAAGATACACGGAAGTATTTTTCGAAAAGCAACATATAAAAAAACCTCTCGTGAAATTCCTAAACTTCAGGAATTTAGAGAGGTTTTTTGCTTTAGTTCAAGGAAAACTCATTGTTCAATTTTCTATCAATCACAACAACAAATCTTCAACTAACCTGACCGTTAGTTAAATAAGCTTATCTTACCTTTATAATTTAAGAGTCAAAATGTCAGTTTAAATTGACAGATCAATTGACACGTTAATTGGTAGCTAATTATAAACAGACAATCGTTTATAACTGTTAACCTGCCTGAAATTTAATAAAACGAACACCAAATCATTTTTTTGGCTAATGTGTAAAACAGTTAACATTTTTATACAACAAAAAACAGCCCCTCAAACGAAGGACTGCAATACTTATTCTGAAATTTCTACACTATTTACATTTCCAAGATTAACTAAGTGTTTATTATTTATTTCATACCATTTTTTATATAAAAATAGTTCTTTTATTTCGGCTATTCCGCCAACTGGTGCCACTTTATAAATTTTAAAGCTTCCTTTTAGGACACACTTAGTTGTCTGTAAATATTGAACTGTCTGTTTTAGCTGGTCACACCTGAGTTGTTTGACTTGATTTATTTACAACGTACTAATCAGTGCTTGATGATGAATAAGATTGGTTTAAAAACCATGTACCCTCACTTGTCTTTAATTTTACAAAGTAGTCTGCTTTATAAAATTTTAATAGTTCGCAACCTCACCTTCACTCGTTACATTAATGATATACGCACCTGAATGAATTCGTTTCATAAATTGTTCCATATAACTTTTTGGAACAGCTACGCATCCAGCTGTAGGGAGTCCATTACTAACATGTAAGAAAAATCCTGAACCGACACCTTTCACACGACTAGTATTGTAATTAATGACAATCGCATAATAATATTGTAAATTTTCATAATCAGCTAAATGCTCATTTCCATTACCTGCATAGTTTCCTTCCTGCCATGTGTTATATAAATTGCTATTAACATCACTGATCCAGTAACTATTTGGAGTAATCTGTCGGAATGGCAATTTTGTTCCTGGATTGGATTGTCCGAATGAAAAGCCTAATGTATACGAACCTCTTGGAGTATGATTTGAGCCTTCAGAGGCATGTCCAACTCCTTGTGCTCCTACATTTCCACCAGTCGAAAAAACTGCTCCCCACTGATTATTTGTTTTTTCCCACAAAGTAACATTTGCATATGTACCGCTCGCAACAACTGTAACAATTTGGTCGGTTTTCTGGGCTGTTTTGGATTTAGCAACAATTCCGGCGAATCCAGTTTGTGCAGCTTGATTTGAATTAACTGAAGAAATGCTACTGTTACTACTTCCTCCAAAATTAGTTGTGCTACCTGTTTTGTTGCTATCGTTACTACTGCTTGATGAGTTAGTTGTACCACCTGTTTTGCTGCTACCGTTACTATTGCTTGTTGCAATCGCGACTTCACTTGCTTTAGCTTGGTCTTTTTCAGCTTTAGTTAACAAAGAATCAGCACTTGCTAAAAGGCCACTTAACTCTTTTTTCTTTGTTTGATTTTGAACTCCATCTAACAATTGTTTTGCATGATTATAGGAACTTCTATTTACCTTATCTGCTAAGGCTGCATGTTTCACATCTGCAAATAATGCTAAGACAGCTTTTTCTGCATTTGATTGAGAAGTTAATTGTAATTTTGCAGTATCTAGTTTACTTTGCAAATTGACTTGTAATTTATGGTCAGTTAAGGCGGAAACCAACTTTTGAGCTATGTCAATTTGCTGACCTGTTACTTGATCAACAAGGACCCCATCCTTAAATAAGTCATTAACCTTCTTCTTTGCTGTTACTTCATTATCTAAAAGTAATCTAGCTTTATTTAATTCTCTATTTAATTTAATTTTATTATTTTTATCTTTTAATATATCGATTTTCTTTTCGTCAGTGTTCAGTAAAGATGTATTTACATGGTCAGCAAGTATTTTATGACCTTTATCATCAAATAGGCGGTTAATGGCAGTCAGTGCTTCTTGATAATGTTTTTGCTCAATATTGTTGGCATAAACTTTATACCCTCCGAAACAACCGACTAACACAATCACTCCTGTTATTATTCCTGTTGAAGTTTTCTTTAACATACCATTCTTCCTCTCGAAAAGTTTCTTGTGTCTATTTTCCTCTCTATTGTTCACACACTCATAAAGAATAACATATCCAAGAGACAGTCATGTTCATAAAAATAACCTTTAAACCTAATATCCATTTCGCTGTTTGGCTTCAACAAGAATAGTATCAATCTTTTTCTCATACCGTTTTTCCCCCAAGGCGTAAACGACTTCATTATTCTCCACTTTAAAAATTCGTAAATAAACTACTAAAGAATTCTTCAAAGTTATCATATTGTTTTACAATCATTACCGGCATACTCCTAAATCAATATTTTAGAGATATCTAATTTGTGCGGCAGTCTTTAATCTAATCCTTGTTAAACTAACGCACCCGTTACTTTAAGTATATTTTTTCACAATCTTACTTTCCCATAAAAAATGAGCTTTCGTAGAAATTCCTCTTACACAAGTACTCCTCTTTTAATACACATTTTGTTCGTACTGTTCACCATTAGAATAAGTTTTTTTATTTTTACGTTCTTTATTATCCATTATTCCATACGCATTATTAATGGGGAGTGAAAACTAATGCAAAATGATAAGTTTGATATCGAAATACTTAAATTAATTGAGAATAAGCTTGATTATATTAACTCCATAGCTAAATGTAATTACAATGATAACCCCGAATTAATGGATACTATTGAAAATTTAGCTCAGGTAGCAAAAATGTTTGCACAAATTAGAATTCAAGAATTAAAAGGTCTTGAAAAAACCTCGAGTCCACAAGGATTCATAGTGTCTAAATTAGCTAACTCATATTCTAGAATGCAAAATTATGAGAAGCAAAAAAAAGAGATTAACGTTCCTCCTTGGAAGCTATAAATCTTCTTTTTTTGTTCTCCAAGGCCAAAACTTTTATACAACTAGATGGAACCTGCTAAATCATTTGTTATTTTCATACTCAGAAAAAACAAAGCATTCACAATTGGGTCAAATTCGACATTAATGTGGGTATTCACTTTTCCAAGTACCCTGCCTTTTAGGCGCGCGCATTCGATTGAATCACGTTTCCTATAGCCCCCCTACGATCCCGGACGGTCGGATTTCCCGAGTCCGGTTCTGACCTTGGACTTCATCACATACTCGCCTTCCCAAATAACCGCAGGATTAAATGTTGGTACACATATTCACCCATCAACTATTGGTTTACTTGTATGCTAGTCTATGAACAAGTAAACAAAGCTCAGTGTCTTTGAAGTTCTGACTGTCCAAGTGCCCAGAGGTCCTTCGCTCCATCACAGGCGTTACCTTGATGGAAGTACAATTTCCTTACACTTAAGAAGGCATTACCCTTCCCTCATCGCTACTACGACCTCATGCGCCAGTCCTAAATCATCCTACCATTTTCTATCAGCCTCATATATGGTAGGTCTTCATTAGTTAGTACCTTCCCAAATTTGAAGTAGGACCTTCCCGTCGTTATCTCTGAAAATCTTTCCACAGATGCCAGAACCCGTATCCCGGCTGCTCCTACAGTGCTTTTGACCGTTTCTTCCTGTAAGACATCGGTCTTCCCCCGTTAGACAAAGGTCGACGCTAAGCAAAACATCCCTCGAACAGTTTCTTTGAGGGGCGTAGATTTCGGGATTGCAGTATTCGTTAAATCCTTCTGGCCTCTGTGTTTGCTCGCCACACAGACTGTTCCGACCTTATTCTCTCTGTGTAGAATAGGCCGCCGTGACTTTTACTTCCAAGCAGAACGTAGTTTGTTACCTCCCTACGCATTGGATATGCTAGTCATCCGAATCGGTCAATTGATGACAGGAGACTTTCACTCCATAAGATTCTCAGCCTTGACGGCTGCTCCACCTAACTGTCTACGCTTAAAGACTAAAGTTACCTTTAGCCCTCCAAGACTCGCTACGAGCGAATGGCTAGTTCTTACTCGACGGGAATCCCACACGTTATATGATACGACCTAGGCTCGGCCGCACACCTGCTTCGTTAGTTTTAAGAAGGAATATTCGACTAAATCTCCCCTTTAGTGAAATCCACTTTTATTCCCCCTATAAAATAAAAATAGTGCCAACTTCCCTTTAATAGAAATCGGCACTTCGTTTATTCGCTATACGTTATCGTGTCGCTTTTGGCGGTTGGCACACGTCACATTTACGTTGGTTATTATTTTTAAATTTCGTTAATGTTTTTTCAAAGGTGCTACCACATGCACATTTAAATAGTAACTTTTGAGAAAAACCGTGATATTCCGTCGTTAGCAACTTACTTTCCGAATTGTTCTCAACAAATTCTTTAATTTTACCAATCGTCCATCGTTTATTCATTCTCTTACATCTCCATATTTTATCGTTATGCGGAGGCTTTTCTTGGCATCCGTTCAATTATAAGTAAAAGTAGTAATTATCCTAAGTTATTCATTATAACACGAGCTGGCACTCAATTAAACAGATGGAAGGTATCTTATTAAACTGCCACTTTACTTGAATAAGAAAAAGGCATTACCGTTATTCCAGTAATGCGCCCGTTTGTGGAAGATTATTAATCCAATCTTATTAAAGAAAAGTACCAAAAGGAAAACATTTAAGTGTCCATTTGATAAGTAATCCTGCGTGTGCTAATCCGCCACCGAATCCATATAATAAAACCTTATCTCCATTACGGAGTTTCTTTTCACTTACCCCTTTGTCTAATGACAATGGTATTGTTGCTGAAGATGTATTTTCCATACTCTACTAAACTATATTTTGGGGTACCGCCAACCAAATAATGTAAAACCCACGCTAAGACTGTTTTTACCAAAAGAAAAGTCGGTTTTCCTGCGCTAAGGATTACCGACTTTTTTGGTCTTTATATTCAGCTATCATTATCCGTTAGCGGAATGTTGAACTCCTTTACGCCCACTGGTCAGTCTTCTGCAGACGATGCGAACAGAGCTGCCAGGTTACCTACTAGTTAAACTTGCTGTGATGGATTATTGGCGTCCTTTTGTCAGAATCCGGAACGTGACACCGAATTTATCCGTAACATTACCGTAAGCGGGGCTGAAGAAGCTTGCCTGCAGCGGTTCGTTTACTTGACCGCCCTGCTTCAATGCTTCAAAATATTGGGTAGCTTTGTCTTTGTCATTCGTTTGAATAACGATGGTCACTTGCGTTCCCTTCTGGTAGCTGTTGCCGGTAACATTGTCGGAGAGCTGAAGCTCCGATTCACCGATTTTCAAGATGGCGTAGGACACCAGATCTTTCTTTTCAGGGACCATCGGATATTCCTGATTACCAGGCAAATCACCGAAGCGCAGCGTATAGACAACCTTGGCATCTAGCGCTTTCACGTAAAAATCGATAGCCTCATTCGCGCTGCCGTTCATTTCAAGAAAAGGGATCAAACTTGTACTCACAACAAACATCTCCTTGTGTTTAAATGTTTTTTGCCGGGAAACTCCGTAGAAATTCTTTCGTATTGGCCGGTTTCCCTTGTCATAAACTATGTCGGAGGTCAGGGGAGAAACGTGACCGATCTTTATAAAATTTTTTCAAAAATGGAAAACGTAAGAAAACAACTGCAGTTTCATACATCTTTGTCACATCAGCTAAGTTTCATTCGACATATAAATAAAAAGGAAACTGCGGAAGGAATGTGACGTATGAACGATCACAATTGGCTTGTGGAACAATTCGAGGCGCATCGGAACCACCTGCAAGCGGTGGCTTACCGGATGCTTGGATCTCTGAGCGAAGCGAATGACGCTGTACAGGAGTCATGGATACGTCTTAGCCGCTCTGATACTAGCGGAGTCGAGAATATGGGAGGATGGTTGACGACAATCGTCTCGAGGGTGTGTCTGGATATGCTGCGATCTCGAAAATCCCGGCGTGAAGAAATTGCAATTGTGAGCGTGCCTGAGCCGGTTACTATCCGTGAGGACGGGAGCGACCCCGAGTACGAAGCGCTACTGGCTGACTCTGTCGGTCTTGCGATGCTTGTGGTCCTCGGAAATTTGAATCCCGCAGAACGCATTGCGTTCGTGCTACACGATATTTTCGCCTTGCCTTTTTCGGAAATTGCTTCAATCGTAGGGCGTAACGAGGCCGCAGCAAGACAGCTTGCGAGCCGCGCGCGTCGCCGGGTTCAGGGGGCCAAGACGATTTCGGATTCAGCTGAGCTCAAGCGAAAGCGGGAGCTTGTCGATGCTTTCCTTGCTGCATCGCGCAACGGAGACTTTGAGAAACTTCTCGCTGTATTAGACCCGAATGTCGTACTCCGAAACGACACTGCATTTGCGCCGGTTTCCAACTCGCCGGTTGTTCACGGTTCGCAAGCCGTGGCCAAGCAATTCGCCGGTCGCGCCCAAGGCGCGCGGCCGGTGCTCGTGAACGGCTCTGTGGGAGTCGTCGTGGCTCCTCTCGGTCGACCGCTCTTCGTACTCGAACTCACGGTTGTGGATGGCAAGATCTCCGAGATCGACATGATTGCCAATCAGGTACGCATTCGCCAACTTGACTTAGCATTTTTGAACGATTGATAAAAAGCACAGAAAAACGCTTTTTGAACCCTTTCTGGTCAGCTGAATAACCAATCACTTCTGGATACTCACTGAACAAATCTGCCTGTACAATTCTTTACAATCTTTTTTATAACTTTAACATGAATATCTAATTCCATTATAAAGAGTTATTATTCCATTAAATGTACCTTAACATAAAAGAAAGAGCGCAATTCTTATTCTGGAATTGCGCCCTTTAATGGAGTAACTTATATTAGCTTTATAGTTGAGTTAAGGGAAGTGTCTTTTTTTCAAAAACGGTTGCAGTTTTTTTTAAATATTTTAATTCCAATATACGTTATCCCAAAGACCAACTATTAGAGTGATGAATATTCATACTTACTCCCGTAATGTCTTTTATAACAATTGGTTCAAGTACCCAAAAAACAACTGATAAACTTATGGGTAAAGTCAAACCAACCCAGATATCAATAAATAATGTAGCCATCTCTTTTCAATCCTGTACTATCTTGGGTTGAAAACGCTAAATCCAATCTATTAACATTAAAGGAATTTAAATGACAGTTTTTACTCCAAACCCTATTAACATTACTCCAGTAGATTTTTGAAATACTTTTTGAAATTTAGGTTTTTTCAACCACTTTTTCATATGATCTAAAAAATAAACCAAGATCAAAAACCATCCCACTGCTATTATAGTAAGGATCAATCCTAATCCAATCAGTTGTTGATTTGTGTTTCCATTTAGATCAATGAATTGAGGCATAAAAGTTATGTAGACCAAAACAGTCTTAGGGTTAAGAATATTACTGATTGCCCCTTGTAAATAGGATTCTTTATAATGATGGCGCGATGACTTGTCAATTGAACGCTGACGTTCAGCTTGAACAGCTTCTAATGAAAGTGTATTTTTAGTAAAAAATGCCCTTACACCTAAATAAAACAAGTATGCAGCTCCCATATACTTGATCGCATTGAAAAGAAATACTGACTGGGCAATGACAACTGACAAACCGAGAACGGCAATAACAGTCCAGAAAGTAAGACCTGTCGCCATCCCGAGTATCGTATAGCGTCCGGCTTTTGCTCCATGGTTAAGCGTATTTTTCATAATAAGTACCGTATCTGTACCGGGCAACATAGACATCATAAGGGCCATTAAGATATATGCAAGCAAGTTATCCATCTTATTCCTCCTCGTTTTTTATCCATTGTTCAAATCGGCTACCAAGTTATAAGTTGTAATATCCGTTCTTATGCAAAAACGCGAAAACTAGCTGGTTAAACTATAATCTGGACCCTGTCTACCTTAGCAGAGAAAAACCTCCCGTTAAACGGTTTACTTTTTTCTTTTCTCCATAGATTCCCAGTCCAAAGTAATGATAGCCGGATTTGGATATTTTCTGCAGTTTCGCTGTGTACTCTTCGTACGTTTTACAGCTTTGCGCAGTATCTGAAAAATCTACGACAAGCAGATCCGCAAACGGTTCTGTCAAGGTCTTATCTCTTAGTTCGTGGAGAAGGTCAATACTCCCTTTTAAGATTGGAACCGGTGTTTTCACAATTCCCAAATGTTCGATACCTGAACGCTCTGCTACACTGTTGCCTACCATCTCGGGAGCATACTTCCAAGTGTTACACCCAGGATTGCTGCTGTGTTGGCAATCAAGCCTAAAGGTAAATTCTCATCAATGACAAGCACGCATTTTGTTTCAAGATTACTCATTATGTTTCTCCTTCACTTTCAAAAATTCTCATATATTGTTTTGGTGTTAACCCAACCAGTCTTTTAAAGAATTTAGTCAAGTGACTTTGATCACTAAATCCTGTTAAAAAAGTCACTTCGATGGGCTTTACACCTTGTTCCAAAAGCTTTTTTGCATGATTTACTCGAATCGTTTCCAGGTAGCTGTAAGGAGAGATTCCCTTTTGTTTTGTGAAGGATCTTAGTAAGTGATACTTGCTCCATCCCGTTAAGTTACTTAAATCATTAAGCGTAATCGTTTTTGTATAATTTTCCTCCAAATAGTTACACACTGTTTTGATTTCTTGAGAGGTTTCAGAAGCTGGTGAAAGGATTGTAAGGTCAGAATGCGTCTGAATGAGCTCTTCCAATAAGTATAAAAATAACTCCTCCTTCTTAAACTCACTCTCACCCTGCGAAATTTTTAAATGTAGCTCTCTTAAATTGGATACAATCTCGCTATGATATAAAACGCTTTGTTTGAAGCATGGAAGGTTTTCATTACCATTAATTTCTAACACTGCCTTTTTCATGACTTCTGGTTTCACATTGATGCAGCGATAATCCAGCGTTTTGCCGTCTATCTGCTCGCAACTGTGAGTATCATAAGGGTTGAACAATAATAAATCTCCTGGATTAATAATGTATTCTTCACCTTTGCAAACCAAATAACGCTGCCCTTCTTCAATAAAGCCGATCACATAATATTCATGAAAGTGAGCAGGAAACTTTTGCATGATTCCCTTAAATCGATAGGCTTCGATGTTTAAATCAGAATCAAGATAAACTGTTCGGATTTCATTTAACATACAGCTATCCCCCTATACTGTAATGACAATTCTAAAAATATCATTTACTATAAAACTTTTATTGTATGATATTGCTCTTGAGACAGTAATTCAGTTATCCCAAAAATATAAAAGTCACTTTTGTTAATAAACATCAGTATTGAATATGATGATTCAAATTTATAGAAACTTATCTTTCTGAAGAATAAATAGCATCCTGAAGGCTGCTGTCGATAAAATAAAATTAAACAACTTTATTGTAACTGTTATCAGACCTGAATTAAAAAAATCCTTAAAAAAAAGGAAAACACACATAAATAATATGTGTTTTCCTTTTTTCTTTTATAAACCAAATATACTTCAGTTAAATAATAGAGGATTTACTTTATTAAATAAAAGCGCCCGATTGTGGAAGAACGAATATATAATCTTTGATATCAAATAGCCTTCACATTTACTTAATTTCAAAAAATTCCAGGTTAAGATAATGAATAATACGGTTCATCGTAACGGAAGGAATGGCGTATGTTAAGCAATTCCTATGCTTTGCTGGATTGATTTCATTTGCCTTTTTCTTATGGTAAATTCTTTATAAACACTACCTTAAGATAGTTACCTTCTGAGAATTCTTTTATTGATTTAAAGTCTTTTGGAAGGGAGAATTCATCAACTAGTTGATATGTTCTGTTTGTTTCTTTAAATGCCTGATCAATAAAACTTTTAAATTTATTCATATTAAAAGAGCTTGAATTAGCGGACGCTACAATGATCCCCTGATCTTTTGTAATAGCAATGGCTTCCTTTAAAAGATTTTTGTAGTCCTTTTCCCCGCTAAATACCATCTTTTTTGACCTTGCGAAGCTTGGGGGATCGAGTATGACCATATCAAACCTTAGCTGTTTTTTTACCGCATATTTAAAGTAATTGAATACATCTTCAACAATGATATCCTGTGATTCAATATCTAGCCCGTTCAAACGAAACTGCTCAATGGTCTTGCTTAAGCTTCTATTTGCTACATCCACACTTGTCGTTTTAATTGCGCCTCCTAAGGCAGCAAACACTGAAAAAGCTCCTGTATAGGAAAAGGTATTCAGTACATTCTTTCCGTCCGCATAAGCATCCCGAATTTTTCTTCTTACATCTCTTTGATCTAAAAATACACCAACCATCGCACTTTCATTTAAGTAAACAGCAAAGTCTACTCCATTTTCTTTCACGATAATCGGGAATGTTCCTCTTTCTCCCGTTACAAAATCATCATCTTCAATATATTTTCCGCTGACATCAAATCTTTTCTTATGATAAATGGCTTTAAACTTAGTCAATTCTTTTAGCGCATTTATTATATAATCCCGAAAGTGGTAAATTCCTTTGCTGTACCAGTTGATTAAATAGTAGCCATCAAAATATTCAATGGTCAATCCGCCCAAACCATCGCCTTCGCCATTCACTATTCTGAAGGCATTAGTATCTGTGCTATTATAAAATGGCTCTCTATACTTGATTGCATCCCTCATTTTGTTCAGAAAAAACCTTTGGTCGATCTGTTCATTCTCGCTTCTGCTAAGAACCCATCCATAACCTTTATTTTGTTTGCCAAAATAGCCTTTTGCTATGAATTTATTCTTTTCATCAACGAGCCGGATTATGGTTCCTTCTTCGACAGCTTCGTTCAAGTTAAGTATGGCTTCCTTTGATATGAGCGGATAACCGCTTTTATATTTATTTACAAACTTGCCCTTTACCTTAAAAATGACTTCTTTTTTCATCTTGTCATCCTATCAAAAATTATTTTATCGCCTTTTAATAAAAAAGGTGGAGTGGAGATCTGAATTTTTGCATTTGCTTATGGTCCGGTTCACCATGTTTAATATTAAACTGTTCAATAAATATAGCATATAATTACAATCCCTTCTTCCACAATCTGGCCCGATTGCTGAACAAGAAAAAATCCTACATATCAATTCAGGACTTTTGATCAAACTTTTTGAAATTATCAAGACCTAAATCTTAGAAAGTTATAAAAAATAAAGGGTGATACATATTAGTCAGGTATAATATGTATCGCCCTTTTACTTCTTGCTCAATAATCGCGCCCTTTAATTGAATAAACCACTAAATATTTTATAGCCTTGCAAAAATCATACAGGTAGCCTTCTTAAAGCAACTTACTATTTGGCGATGACAATTAAGGGCAATCCATCTATCTTTCCCCTTTTATAAACATATTAACATTGGGCAATATACTATTAGTCCTAACCAAAAAACAGTGAAAATCAAAATACCAATTATTTAAATAATAAATCCCAGCCTTTTCGCTTCATATGTCAATTCCTCACGAAACTTTGGATGAGCAATATTGATTAATTCCTTTGATCGTTGTGAAATACTTTTTCCTCGTAACTCGGCAACACCATATTCAGTTACGATCCGATCGACATCATTTTTGGAAGTCGTAACTACTGATCCAGGAGTGAGACAAGGGTGAATTCTTGAGATAGAACCGTCTTTTGTCGTTGAATGCAAGCAAATAAAACCTTTTCCCTTTTTAGCAAGACGAGCTCCTAGAGCAAAATCCACTTGTCCCCCACTTGAACTATAATATTTACCACCAATTGTTTCCGACGCACATTGGCCAAAGAAATCGACCTCTGTTGTTGCATTGATGGAAATCATTTTGTCCTCTTTTGCTATTTCCCGTGGATCATTAACCACTTCAACAGGAAGAAATTCAACACCAGTATTTTCGTGAATAAACTCATATAACTTTTTAGTTCCTAATGCAAAAGTTGCGACTATTTTTCCAGGATATGTTTTTTTCTCGATTCCATTTACAATTCCCGCTTCTACTAAGTTAACCACTCCGTCAGACAATAATTCTGTGTGTATCCCGAGGTTTTTATGGTTATTTAACAAACTTATGACTGCATTTGGAATTGCTCCAATGCCGGATTGAATTGTAGATCCATCCGCGATTTGCTCCGTAATAAAAGATGCTATGCGTTGATCTATTTCCGTAATAAAAGGCGGAGAAAATTCATGTAAAGGATAATCAACAGGAATATACCCTTCTATTTGACTAATATGGATCTGATTGGCTCCAAAAGTTCGCGGCATTTGTTGATTAACTTCTAAGAAAAAAGGAACTTTCCCTATAAAAGAAGCGACATAATCTGCTTGGGTACCTAAGGAGAAGAACCCATGTTCATCCATCAGAGATGCACAGGATAAAACCAGAGAAGTCTTCGTCGATTCACGCAATAGACGTGGAACTTCATGAAAGTGATTTGGAACAAGCTCACACTGTCCCTGTAAAAAAGCCTTTCGTGAAGCTTCGCTCAAAAAATAAGCAACATAGGACAGAGATGGTTTCATTCTTCCATGGATATACGAGCGTTCCTTTAATGCATGCATTTGATGGATTCTAACATTTTGAAAGTGAACAGCATGTTCCTCTATTATATCCAATAATACTTTCGGTTCTCCATTAGCAATAGGAAGAATGAGATCATCTCCATCCCGGATGAAAGATAACACATCTTTTGGATCTTTCTTTTTTATCTTCAACCATTGTTTAAATGAATTCTCCATCCCAAACCCCTTTCTGTCTTCTTAATATTTCTTCATTACCAGTGCTTCACCATCTACAACCATTTCCTCGCGCTGATTCCATATCTGTGTTTTTAATTTAATTAATTTCTTGTCATCCCGTTTTTCCACTACTTCTACGATTGCTTTAATGGTATCACCCATTTTTACAGGAGCTGTAAATGTAAAGTTTTGAGACAGATAGATCGAGTTTGGTCCAGGAAGCTTCATTCCAAGAACAGTGGAAATAAAACTCCCAGTTAAAAGGCCATGAGCAATTCTTTCCTTAAAAAAAGTTTTTTTAGCAAACTCCTCATCTATGTGCATGGGGTTAAAATCACCTGTAAGCCCTGCAAATTGATAAATATCAAATTCAGAAATGGTTTTGGAAAAAACAGCACTATCTCCTATTTGAATATCCTCATATGCCAACTCTTTTTGCATTTTTGTACTCCTTTCCGTTCGTTATTAATGATAATCAGCTAAAATACTATAGCCAGCATCATAGCTGTTTCCAACGCTTTTTTGCTTAATTCAGAATTATCATAAGGAACCACAATTCTCGAACATACAGGAAACATTTAATTCATCATCCTCCAATTAATCCCATATTCACTTTCAATATACACCTAATAGTGGTTAATATCTGTGTAAAAATTGTGAATTTTTATTGCTGAATGGATAAACTTATTCCAAAAAAGTAGTAAACAAAAAGACAACCTTAAAAGCAGGTTGTCTATTCTAGTCTTTATTTCAAGCTTTAGAGATAATGTTCGTGAAACGCCTAATATTCTTGCGGTCGGAGCTGCGGCAGTCTTTTGATCCCTCTCGTTTTACGGAGCAATTCATTTCTTTTTACATTGGGGAAGCTCATTACTTGGGCATTTCAAAGAAAGGTTTGTGCTTTCCGGAACACTAATCCTCTTGCATTTTTCGACCCGATTCGATGTTAATCAAACGATTGATTAAATCAAACGCAAGCGCTTTTGAAAAGCGAACTATTGCTTATTTCCGAGAAAATATTTTGTCGAATTCCTCGTGCTAGTCCTCTGCTAATCTACCAAAACAAACAAAAAATTTACGTTTTTACAATCTATATGACTTTTTGACAAAAATCCTTATTAATCAAACGTTTAATTAAGTTTGGCACCAACCCTCTACACATAAGGGTTTCACTCATAAAAGAAGAAAGAAACTTGTCGAAGCATATCGCCTCACGATATGGTTATTACTTTTTTGTACTACTTCCATCAAGGAGTCTCAAATAGTGGTTATTATGCATATCTAAAAAGACCAAAACCACAAGTATTTACTAAAGACCGTAAGTTACTAACCAAGATAAAAAAGGCTTTTTCTCTTCACAAAGGAACCTATGGTGCTAAACGACTTGCAAAATATATATCTTCCAAAGGAACACTTGTTAACCATAAAAAAGTAGCTCGCATCATGAGAGAAGCAAACATCAAAGCAACCGTACGACGTCCAAAGACTACCAAAGAATCCAAGGGGAAGGCTGCTGGTTATAACTATGAAAACCTCCTAAATAGAGACTTCCAAGCTGCTCATCCAAATCATAAATGGGTGACAGATATAACTGAAGTTTTGGTGGAGGGCAAGAAGTATTATATTTCAGCATTAATGGATTTATTTAACCGAGAATTGCTGGCCTTACAAGTTAGCTCCAGTCCAAATCAGGAGCTTATTAAAGCTACTATTGAAGCTGCTCAAAAAAGAAGAAAGTTAAAGTCATTAGAGGGCGTTCTGATCCATAGTGATCAGGGTAGCGTTTACCGCTCTTTCAAGCATATTAAACTGGCTAAAAAGTTAAAGTTCACTCCTAGCATGTCTCGTAAAGCAAACTGTTGGGATAACGCTGTTATTGAGAGTTTTTTTCTCAACTGAAAACAGAATTTCCTTGTTTCTATGAAGTAAATCTTCATTCTTTTCAGAAAGACTTAAAAAGCTTTTTTCGATATTACAACGAGAAACGAACCCAACATAAACTTGGATTCGTCTCTCCTAAAGATTACTATTTAAATTACCAAAAAATAGCTTAATGTCGTATTTTATAAGTGTCTATTTATCGGGGGCTTGACCACAGGCACAGAAATTATTATTGGGGATTCTAACACCGTTTTTCACAGTTGAAGATTCTCTATTGTTAATTCCGAAAAATTATCAAAGAAATCAAAAAAGACGTAAAACATAGACATGAAGAAATTCTATGTTTTACGTCTTTGTTATAGAAATGGAACTAGTTGTAAAGCCTCTTAACTCTGAAAATATTTGGCTATGATACTTTTCATTTGTTGTGGGTCAATCACGATCTCATCGTTCTTTGCTTTTAGAATATCATCGTACATGCTTTCTCCAACCCCTTGGAGTTGTTCGTAATGTAGTTGTTTGTTAGGATCAATATCTTTCACTGCAAGGCCTAGACTCACCATATCCGACGTGGACATATTGGTACCAATCATATATTTTGATACGGAATTAACAAGTGAAGGCAGTTTTGGAATGTTACCTGGACTTAAAGCTTCTTTGGCAATCCCTTTTAAAGTCTCCAATTGAAGCTGTTGCCGTCCATAATCCCCATTTGCAACGGAATGACGCTCGCGGGCAAGAGCTAACACCATTTGACCGTCAAAGAAATGAGTACCGGCATTGATTACCTGATTGTTTATTTTTTCATCCGTTGGTACATTTATTTGGATGCCGCCCATAGCATCTACCATTGATTGAAGGCCCTCAAAATTGGTTTCTACATAATAATTAATCGGCACTCCCGTTAATTCACTAATCGCTTGTACTGCCGCTTCTATCCCTTGCTTAGGGCCTTTGTTAGCCTGCAAGATATACTGGACACTCGTTAGTTTTGTATAGCCATAACCATCTAAATGAACACGAGTATCACGCGGAATGCTTACCGCGTTGATTTGTTTTTCCCCCAAATCAACATGCACCAGCATCATGGTATCGGAATGCCCAATCGTCTCACCTGGTCTTGCATCTGATCCCATTATTAAAATGTTAAATCCAGGAGCACTCGCATTGCTTTGCTGTTGTGGCTTTCCTGGAGTCACTGTTTTCCCCGTAGAAACAACAGGAATGGTTTTAAAATGATTCTGTGGCTGAAGCTGGTTGTATTCAAATCCAAGGACTGCTACTGTAACAATGATCATTCCTAAAAGGGTGTAACCAATAACTTTCCATTTACCAATCTTTTTCATAATTCCTCCGCTCATTTCTACTGAATTTAACTAGCTTCATAATATAAAATAGTTTACTACCATTTGCATATAAACATAGTTGAAGATAAATCCATTTTGATAGGGAATGGTTCGTTTGTAGACTTGTAGTTTTAATCAAAGTTTTATTAAATACACTGACTACCGGAATCTAAACTTTATCAGACTCTGAAGTCCTTCCCCTATTCTTGTTCACCACAAATCCTAAAAGAAGCCAAAAATAAGGAGCAACGGATATTACACTAATATTAAAGAATGCCTGAACCAAATATCCAAAGATTGCTGCAAGTAGACCATAGGAAAACAGTTGCTGGTGGGCATCCAATTCTAGCGCCGCTCGTCTAAACCCACTGAAAACAATGATAGATAGAAAAAGCAAGTAGACTAGTAATGCCGGCACTCCCATAGTAAGGGCAATTTGCATATAGTCATTGTTTTCATCGTAAATTTTCCCATCGCCTAGATACTTTTTCGCTTGGCTAGAATCTTTCGGATGAAAAACTTGTTCAAATGTATTTGGACCTGTTCCGAACCAAAAATGATTTTCAATAAGCGGCAGAGAGACCTGCCAAATATACCAACGCGAGGCGCCTGCAGAGCCAGCATCTTCATTCTTGATGATCTTCTGAACGTCATTCGTAATGCTAACAGCACGAGAAACATTAGTTTGGTGGGAAATCAAATTAGAGAGTGTAAAGATTAGACAGAACGCAACAATCATCAAGGCCATCTTTTTTAATTGCTTCTTCCCCTTCCAAACAACCCACATTACAATCATTAAAAAACCAATAGCTAAACCTAACCAAGCGCTCCTTGTTTCTGATTCGAGGAGTGCAATAAACTGTGTACAAAGAATGATAAAATAAAGGACACTTCTCTTAACCTCATGTAACAAAAGGAAAGCAGTGAGGGTTAACGGAATGACCAAGGTTAGATAAGAACCAAAATAATCCGGGTTATCAAAAAAGGAAAAACTCCTTCTACCAAACTTAAGGGCAGCATCCTGTGGCAAAAAGGCTAGATGATAAAACTGTAGAATGCTATATACAGAAGCAACTAGTGAACTAATAATAATAACATGACAGAGCTTTTCCAGATGTCTCGAGCCTAAGCGAGTGGCCAAACTAAACAATATGAAATAAGACAGCATACTTAGTATTCCTTGGTGCTCTGTCCCATTCCCCACCAGAGAAATCTTCAAGGAGTGAAGTGTGGAACAACCTATCAAGAATAAAAATACAATCATGAGGATTTCCGAAGGGGTTAATTTCCAACATGACCTTTTCCCCCATATCATCCCTCTCAAAAGGGCTAAAAGGCCTAACAGAAAAATGCTCCCCAAAAAATAAAAGGCTTTTCCATTCGCATAGTAATAATTATCTCCCCATGGATAAATGAGAATGATATATAAATAAAAAAAAGTATACAATATGAAAATATTCGTCTTTTCTATCCAATTAATCATAAATCTCCTCAAGCAATCTAATCTTATTGTTTTTCCAAGTATATAATGGGACGAAAATGCTTTAACAGTGAAAGCTATCTCTATAAAGAGTCTGAAAACCAAAACTAATTAATGTTGGCAAGTGGTACATCTTGTTTGAGGTTTAGTGCATTTTTTGCTTGCCAAATTCAATTTTTCAGACCAAAGAGTAAAAATTTATACCAGCATTCTTAACTCTCTGACATAAATCATTTTAGTACTTCGCAATGGTAGTTAAAGTTACAACCCTTGCTGCGTTTCCCTTTTTTAATTAAATGTTTGATTGATTAATACCTCAGTCCGATTCAAATTATTACCAAGAATTCGAGAGTGTTCTTAATTTTTTGCCCAAATCACAAAATGTGATGATGAGTCAAAAATAGATAGGACCCTAGGCTTTTTAATCCAAGGGTCCCTCATATGTCTACTTTAGAGCTTACAATGTATAGATACTTTAAAAATTCATCTAAACCAAAAAACTAATTCCTTCCCCAAACAGTTCTATTTACATAATCCGTATAAGATAATATTATTCTAAGCACCTTATCCGATACATTTGGCATACTGTAATCTGATATCTTTCTTAACGTATCAATCTCTTGTATCTCTAATACCTCTAGCCCTTGTAATATTCTTTCTTTTTCTAAGCCTACCATCATTACTGATGCTTCTTCCATTGCCTCCGGTCTTTCATGGGCTTGTCTAATATTAAGTGCTCTAAATCCAAGAATGGATGATTCTTCACTGATTGTCCCACTATCACTTAGGACTGCTTTTGCTTTAACTTGCAATTTTACATAATCATTAAATCCAAGTGGTTTCATTAAAGAAACATTTGAATTAAAGACTACACCCTTTTCATTAATCATTTTTCTAGTCCTAGGATGAGTACTTACTATTACAGGAACTTTATATTTTTCAGCAATAGCATTTAAACTTTCTACTAAATTTAAAAAGTTAACATCCGAATTAATATTTTCTTCTCGATGAGCAGAAACAACAAAGTAATTGCCTTCAGATAAATTTAATCTATTTAATACATCAGACCTATCGATTTCTTCAATTTTAGAATTAATTACTTCGAACATAGGACTACCGGTTTTAATTATTCTATCCGCAGAGAGACCTTCTCTAAGTAAATATTCTCTAGCTATATCACTGTAGGTTAAGTTAATATCTGATATGTGATCAACTATTTTCCTATTAGTCTCTTCCGGTACCCTTTGGTCAAAACATCTATTTCCTGCTTCCATATGAAATATAGGAATATGTCTTTTTTTAGCCACCAGTGCACACAAACAGCTATTAGTATCACCTAGGACTAAAAATGCATCCGGCTTTACTTCTTCCATAATTGGGTCAATTTTAATAAGTATATTTCCAATAGTTTCGACTGCTGTTCCAACAGCAGCATTTAGGAAATAATCTGGTTTTTTTAGATTAAAGTCATTGAAGAACACTTCATTTAATTCATAGTCATAATTTTGACCAGTATGCACTAAAATATGCTCTATTGCTTCTGACTGATCTAATTTATTAATAACAGCAGATAACCTTATAATTTCTGGTCTTGTGCCTACCACTGTCATTACTTTAAGTTTTTTCATCAGTCCTACACCTCCAAATAATACGTATCAGGCTTTCCAGGATCAAAGCACTCATTTACCCACATTACTGTAACTAGATCCTTCTCTCCTATATTGACTATGGAGTGAGTATATCCAGTAGGAATATCCACTACTTGTAACCTATCTCCATTTACTCTATATTCAATGATTTCTTCTGAATCTATCTTTCTAAATCGAATTAATCCTTCTCCACTTACTACTAAGAACTTTTCATTCTTCGTATGATGCCAATGATTACCTTTTGTAATCCCTGGTTTGGATACATTGATAGAGACTTGTCCTCTATCTAATGTTCTAATAAATTCTGTAAAAGATCCTCTGTGATCACAATTCATTTTCAGATCATATGAAAACTTATTTTCTGGTAAAAAACTTAAATAAGTGCTATAAAGCTTCTTTGTTAAAGCATCTTTCATATTAGGAATACTTAAATTCCCCCTACTATCTTTAAAGCTTTTTATTACATTTGCTAAGTCACCAAGTTTAATTTTATGAGTTGTAGGTACAACACAATAATCATCTTGAATAGTTGGATGTCCCTCTAAAGCTCTTAAAAATTCTTCTAAAACATCATCTATATAACAAAGAGTTAGTTCAGCATCAGGATTGTTTATCTGAATATCCATGTCTCTAGCTATATTATGGCAATAAGTAGCCACTACAGTGTTGTAATTAGGTCTGCTCCATTTTCCAAATAAGTTTGGCAATCTATAAATGTAAACTTTTACATCGGTTTCTTTATAATAATTTAATAATAAGTCTTCCCCTGCTTTTTTACTTCTCCCATAAGGATTATCTTTATCTGCTTGAATAGAGGAAGTAATAAGCACAGGGGCCTTATTGCCATGCTTCTTTAAAAGTTCTAGTAATTGAGAAGTTAAACCAAAATTACCCTCCATAAATTCGTTCACATCTTTAGGCCTGTTTACTCCTGCCAAATGAAATACAAAGTCACAATCTTTTGTATACTTTTCAAGTAATGAAGGGTCACTTTCTCTAGAAAATTCAAATATATCATTATACCCCTTATTTCTAAGCTCTGCGATAAGGTTTTTTCCTACAAAGCCTTTTGCTCCAGTAACAAGAATATTCATCAATTCATTCCACCTTTTAGCTCATTACATGAATCTGTTTATTCCATTCCTTTAGCTCGTTTTGCACATAATCTAACTCAAGTAATAATTCTTTAATTTGTTTAATACTTAGAATTTGTGTATTATCTGAATTATATTCTGCTATGGTAGTTAGCTTTTGATCTCCCTCAGCGAAATACTTATCATAGTTAAGATCTCTTTGGTCAGCAGGAACTCTAAAGAAACCACCTAAATCCTCAGCTACTACATATTCCTCTTTTGTAAGAAGTGTTTCATATCGCTTTTCTCCATGACGAGTTCCTATTACTTTGATTTCATTATCAGCATTGAACAATTCTTTTATAGCTTTAGCAAGATCACCAATTGTACTAGCTGGAGACTTTTGTACCATAATATCCCCTGCCACTGCATTTTGGAAAGCAAATACGACTAACTCAACAGCGTCTTCTAAACTCATAAGAAACCTTGTCATATTAGGATCTGTTACAGTTAAAGGCTTTCCACTTTTAATTTGTTCAATAAATAATGGAATCACTGAACCACGTGAGGCCATAACATTACCATATCTAGTTCCACAGATAAGTGTCCTATCTGGGTCAACAGTTTTTGATTTAGCAACAAATACTTTTTCCATCATTGCTTTTGAAATGCCCATCGCATTAATTGGGTATGCAGCTTTATCGGTTGATAGACAGATTACCTTTTTTACTCCATACTCAATTGCAGCTGTTAGTACATTATCTGTACCCATTACATTTGTTTTAACAGCTTCAAGTGGAAAAAACTCGCAAGATGGGACTTGTTTTAATGCTGCTGCATGGAAAATATAGTCTACACCAAACATAGCATTTTTAACACTCGCTAGATCTCTTACATCCCCAATATAAAACTTTAATTTGCCATTATTATACTGTTTTCTCATATCATCTTGCTTTTTTTCATCGCGAGAGAAGATACGAATTTCTTTTATATCAGTATCCAGGAATCTTTCCATCACAGCATTACCGAAAGAACCCGTTCCACCAGTTATTAATAAGGTTTTATTTTTAAACATAATTCTCATCTCCTAATTCAACTTTAACTAAAAATTTTTTTAACCATATTGGCTGTATAATACAATACAAGCTCATAGCAATAATATTGGCTGTTACTACACCTATCCATGAACCAAAAGCCATAACAAGAGCCCATGCAATAGGTATTTTAATAATAGCTCCTATAGTAAAAAAAATACTTTGTGTTTTTAATTCCCCAACTCCATTAGCAATACTAGATAATACTCCATTCCAAATAAAAATACTGCCAGATAAAGCAAAGACTGTAGCATATAAATAATTCACCTGTATTGTACTGTCTCTAAGCCATAAATTAATGACAAATTGCAAAAATGGTATCATACCAAATTCACATATAACAGCTAATAGGGACATTAAATTTAGCGTTCTATAAAGTTTCTTAATCCAAGCATAATTTTTTTCAGAAAGAGCCTTTGTAACAGCTGACCAAATAGGAGTTAATGCCAAAGTGAAAATAGTACCTATCAAGGTAAATAGTTTATTATAGATTTGATATTCCACGACCATTTTAGTTCCTGTTAGCCATGTAATTAAAAACTCATTTGTTGTTGTTATAATCATATACATGATTTGAACCCAAAAGAAAGTAACACCCAACTTCATTACTTCTCTTGCATATTTTTTCCCAAAATAATTTATGTTTGGCCTACAGTCTTTTAATTTTGTAGAAAAAACTATTACAGTAGTTAATAATAATGGTATATTTACCGCTAAAACATTTACAATTGCCAATAAAATTAAATTAGTTGATATATCTGAAGACCTTGCTAATGAAACATATGCTAAGATAAAAATACTATTAAATAAGCTTAATAAGTTAATAAGAGCAGATTTTTGCATTGCATATAGTATAGACGTTATTAGCTTAAATAAAAATTGGAGCATTATGCCACCAAAAACTATACATACAGTAATGTTTAGTGTTTCCTTAGAAACAATATTAGTAGGTATGTTAAATACTGCATTCCAATTTAAAAATCTAAATATTACTATTGATAAAAACGATACTAATAATACCAATATTCCTATAACAATATAAGCGGAAGATATATACTTTTTTGCTAGTAAGTCATCTTTATTTACTAATGCTTGTACTAAGTGATTTCTTAGTCCATTTCCAATTCCCAAATCAAATGTAAGTACCCAAATTAAAACTGATAAAATGGTAAACCACAAACCTAGTATTTGTTGGTTATCAAAATACCTTATATACGCAGGCATAGTAAATAATGATATAATTAATGCTCCGCCTTTAACTACAAAAGCTCCTAAGGTATTATTTAGTATCGTTCTATTATTTTCATTACTTATTATTTGTTTTATCCTTAAAAGATTATCCATGTTAATTCTCCAACAATTCTTTTATAGTATGCACAAATTTCTCATCAAGTTTTTTTATTAATTGTTTGCTATCATAAGGTTCATTTATATCAATTGACATAATGGCTTCTGCTATCGCTTCGGGAGTTTGCTCTTTATAATAATATACTGCGTCTCCAATGACTGACATCTCAATCGCTTTTATTCGTACAGAAACTACGCGTAACCCGTTAGCCATATAAGACAATATTTTTGATGGAAAAGATGTATTATTGTAACTACCACCTGGAATTTGAGTGCTTAAACCAATATCACAGCTCTGCAAGAATCTTGTATATTCTTCATCTTTAAGTAGTCCATCATAGGTAATAGTACAAACTGACGTTTTTGCAATCTCTGAAATTAATTGTTGTATGGATCTTGTCTCCTCTTCACTTCCGAAGCCAATAATGTGTATATGGTAATTTTCAGGGAGGTAAGGAGCAACGGTAGCAGCAATAGTACTACCACCTTTTATCGGATCAAATGTTCCGGCATAAACACAATGAACTTTTCCATCATTAAACTTGGACTTTCTATCTTGCTCGACTTTGTAAGTACCATAAATTATATTGTAGGGTTTATTATTTTTGTTAATTTTTTCAATTAATAATTCTGTTGGGAATATAAATTTATCCGCAGATTTAAAAAATCTATATTCATTACTCTGCATTAGTTGGGAATATTTTTTTACATCTTGATATATTTCTTCTACCTCTAATATAAGTTTGAACTTTTTTATTTTTTTTGCTAGCATTATTGGATTTATAATCATCATTGAATGATATGCGATTATTGTTTCTTCTGAATTTGTATTTTTAACCAAATATCCAAATAACCAAATCCATGACCATAATATTCGTAAATACCTAAATAATGGTCTATATGCCCCAAACGTAGGTCCACAAGTAAGTGTGACACCCTCTCCTATAGTACTAGTTCTTTTATGATAATAACCTTTATTGTTTGCTGTCCAAGATGGAGATATAATTTCAACTTTATTCCCTGATGCTACTATTGCCTGACAAATATAGTCCATTTTGTTGGTAGCAGCTAAAAATGAATTGCGGTTCTCTTCAGCATAGGTGTATGAGTCGTAAAAACCAATATATTTTATATTACCTTTTGTCATAATTTCACTCCCAATAAAATTTGAATGGACTAACATTCAAATATCCGTTACCCGTAGTTTTTTGAAAGAAATATAACAATGCAAAAATAAGTACACCAACTACTAATATTCTAATTTTTGCATCCCGTTGATTCTTTACTACTTCTGGGAGTAGCAAAGTTATAAATAAATAGTAATAATAACCTGCTCTCATTACTACACTTGACTGACTTGCAAATATTTGAATTAGTATTGCAACAAGCATATAGTTTTTATAAATATTAAATCTTATATCTTCCTTATCTTTACTTCCAAAAATATACGCAAGTATTAATACGAAAATCATAACAAAAAGCATTGTATAAGCATTCGTAGACTCTACTTCCCCTGCAGCACCCTTATATAAACGATAGATTAATAAAAATATTTTTGTTTTTAAAATAAATATAAGGATTAACGACGGAATAATAAAAAAGAAATGAGTAGATTTTAATCTTAAATAAGATAACGGGTATGCAAATATAAAAATAATAGCTGTGGTGTGAAAAGACATAGCCAAGGCAACACATAATATAAATTTTATTAAACTTTTTTCCTGTATATATTTAAAGCTAAAAAATACAATTGCCATGGCAATTGACTGCCGTAATCCCGAAAAACTAAATGTAAAAAATCCTAAAGTGATATAAATAAAAACACTTAGTCCAGGCATTTTGGAATTTTTTAACCAGGTAAATGCAATAGGTGCAATAATAGTTAGTGCAACAACTGCTAGATACCCTTGATCGGAGAAATTTAATTTAGAAAAAATTTGAGAGTAGAAGATATATCCTGGTTCAAAATTAAATAAGCGTTCTCCCTTAAAAATATTAATACTGTCTACCATATGATATCCTGGTAGATATGAAATTAAATCATTACCAATAGTTTCAGCTCTCAAGGCCTGAATTAAAAAAATTCCAACACAGCCTAAAACAATTACAATTTTATTTCGCAATTGTTTATTCTTAATATCTATTGATAACAGAGATACTATTCCAACCCATAAGATAAGGCAATAAAAAACCGTCATTATGCTTTCCTTTCTTTCAATAAGCGCCTTACTAAATAAAAAAGGCTCTAATATAGTTAGACTATTTGTTATTATTCACTCTTATTCACTAACTCCTTATATAGCGTTAAATAGCTCTCGCACATCTTTTCTTTCGAATAGTAGCCTTGCGCTTTCTCGACAATCACATTGACTACTGTAGATTTAAGTTCTATCCATTCATGTACTGTTCTCTCTAAAGCATCTAAATCCCCATATTCTACAAACTCACTATATTCTCGTAATGAAATCTGTTCCGGTGCCCCTGCCTTAAATCCTACAACTGGAGTTCCACAGGATAGCGACTCCGCGCATACCATCGAAAAGGTTTCACGTTTACTCGTAATTACAGTCAAATCTGCCATTGAGTAATATGCCGCTAATTCATTTTGGTCATTTATTCTACCAACATCAATTATATTATCGGGTAATTTAAGATTCTTATCTGTATTACCAACAACAATAATTTTTATATTTTTATCCTTTAATCTTTCTGAAAGTTCTCTAATATATTTGCCACCTTTAATTTCATTAGAAAAATTAGCCGTTATATGGCATATTATTTTTTCATCTGTCAGTTTTAAATCTCTCTTAATATTACTAAAATCGCATGGATGAAATACATTAACCGTATCAATGCCATTAAGTATAGTACAATGTTTTTTATTTCCTAAAATGACTGACTGTCTGGCTCTTTCTTCTAACCAAGGTGAAACTGAGGTTACTATGAGATTTTCATTAAAGCCATCAAACGCTAATTTCATCTTTCTCCACGCCCTGTTTGTCCTATCGAACAAATAAGAAGGCATCTCTTTGAATTGTGGACAATTACCACAACCAGTTTTCCACTTTTCGCATTCAAACGCATGCCCGCAGCCACCAGTATACATAAACTCTGCGTGCATTGTCAGAATTGTCTTTATACCACTTTTCTTTAAATAGGCGATTAACCAATATATATTAACAAAAAAGCCATTAATACAGTGAAGGTGGATAATATCAGGCTTTTCTTTTTTTAGAATACGGATAAGTTTAATAGTAGCAAAGAAGGAACCGTTAAATTCAAGTCCAGTAATACGAGATTTAATGTTATTTAATTTTGCCAGTAACTCGCTTGATGTTTTATATTCATCAGGCCCATTAGGTTTTTGCCCTCGACCATAACAAACAATCGACTCAATCCCCTTATCCTTAAGAACATTATGAATATCGTACACAATTTTCCCAGTGCTACCTTTTTTATAAACAACATTTATTTGTAATATTTTCATATTTATTCCTTGACTAGATTTCTAAATATATTTTTTAGTTTATTTGAATTTACTATAATATCATGATTTTTTTTCGCAAGATTCTTTGCATTTATTATTATTTGATCATCTATGTCATTTTCAATAAAGTATTCAATTAGTTTATTCTCAATCATATTTTCATCCTCAATAATATACGCCGCATTATTTTCTTTTAAATAATCGATAGAGGCAATGCCTGATGGTCCAACAGCAAGAAATGCTCTATTACTTGCAAGGCAATCTGCTATTTTGGTAGATATCGAATACCTTACCCGGCTTACATCCTCTTGTGCAAATGATTCTACATGCAACAAAATATCTGTTTCATGATATATTTTTTTAACCATTTCAGCATCAGCTGCACCTTTAAAGATTAAAGAATTACCTATAGATAATTTAGAAATTATCTCCTGATCACTAGTAATCGAGTAAATATTCAAAACTATCCTTAAACCATCCGAGTTAATTTTCTCCAACTCTTTACCTATCTTATATAGTGTTTTCCACCGATTCCCAGATATATTTCCGACAAATGACATGGTAAAAGGCTTCTTTGATTTCTTAACCTCTGATTGATACATCCCATATGGCGTCAAGATAACTTGGCCTGATTTACCGAATAAATTCTTATATTTTTCCATCATAGATTGGCTAATAAAAACCAATTCTTGTGATTGACCAACCAGTTTTTTGATATTATTTCTAAATAACTTCAATCTTACCTTTGAAGTCATAGACCATATATATGAGCTATACGAAAAATCATAATAGTCATCGCAAAAATAAGTAACTAAAGGAATGTTATATTTGATAGAAATAAACATTGCAATGTTGCTAGAGAACATTGAATACCCCGCAGCAAGAAATATAACATCTGGCTTATAATTATTTAACCAATTGATTAATTCTTTTGATTTCCAATTCCCAAATTTCCACATCAAATCTCTTAGAAAAAGTTTACCGGCAGTTTTATTTTTTCCAATCTGATTTAATCCACTTGTTTGTATTATACTCTGGCCATTCTTTATATCATCAAAACCGATTGTTCTTCCATGACTTTGTAAAGTAAATAATGATTTAAGAATATCCATATCCGTAATTTGATATGTTGACTCGCATATTTTAATATTTGGCTCTGTAGAATGAAAGCATAATTGGATAACATCCTTTTTATCATACTCTTTAAACAAAGTAGCAAGTGTTTTCCCCATATTATTGTATATATTAAATGCATTATGGCTTATAACTAAAACTCTCAAATCCATCTACCCCTGCCAAAATTAATTTCTACTTCTTACAATATGCTATATTTATAGTTTTCTTCTTTTATTATAATTCTCGGCTTGTCCAACACTACTGTTGCATTATCAGGAATATCAGTACACACAATGCAATTTGCACCAATTCTTACATTGTTCCCAATATGAACACCTCCAAATATTTTTGCACCAGGTCCAATAAAACAATTGTCTCCGATTGTAGGGGATTGTCCTTTACTCCTGCCTATAGTTACTTGATGTCCTATTTGGCAATTAGATCCGATAATAGATTGTGCAGAAATTACGATGCCAATTAATCCATGAGGCAGGATTGGCGAATCTTTAAAATTACATTTCCCATTTTCTGTTTTTGTACCAAGATAGGCTCCTTGCTTACCTTCGGTTCTTTTAATGTAGTAAAGGTAAAAAGCTTTCTTTATCCTCGAAATATTGGGATTATATATCGCGAATCTCCTTTTCCAATATTTTTTGTGGTTATAGCAGCGAGTATAATTCTGTAATATTTTTCTGAAATTCATTTCTAATTCTTGTCCTCATTTGTTAATTCTAATTTTGTATTCTCCATACTTCTAATCATTCTAAAGTATGCCTCTTTAAGCCCAATCTCTGGCTTCCAACCTAGTGCTTGCATTTTCATTGAACTAAGATGCATCTTTACATCAGGTGCATATCCTAAGGTTTTCTTTTCTTTTGGAATATCAAAGACAACTTTAATCTTCCCATCTGCAATTTCTTCTGCTACCATTTGTGCCATATTCCGGATTGTAGTATTAGATTCTTCGTTAGAAACCGTGTATGCCTCACCCTGATTTCCCTTAACTAATAAAATTAATAACGCAATTACCGTATCCCGTGTATAACAGTAATTACCAAATGATTTTCCTTCTGTATGCAAAACAATGTCAGTTTTATTTATCACACTCTTGGCAAACTGAGCAAAAACTCTGTCTTCTGTATAAGAGATACCTGCACCAAATGTTTGAGCCAATCTTGCAATTTTAACCGGAACATCATACTCGCTTGCGTAAGATGCACATAAACATTCTGACATTCTCTTTCCTTCTGAGTAGCAGCTTCTAACATTTAAGATGTCAATATACCCCAAATCTTCTTCTTTTACATATTCCAAATTTGAATCAGTCACGCCAAAGGCTTCCATAGAAGAAAGGTAAACCATACTTTTTACTTTTTTATCTTTGGCGAGTTCAAGTATGTTTGCTGTACCCTTTAACGAAATATTGATTGTCTCTACTGGATGTTCTATGAAAAACTTTGAATTCGTAATACTAGCACCGTGAATAATGTAGTCAATTGATTCATTGATAATAGGAGAATCATTGGTAATTGGCTCAACTATATCCGCAAAATAAAAGGTAAGCTTTTCTTTATTTAGTAAGCCACCAAACATTTCCTGAACTTTTTTTTTACTTCTTGCGAGAGCAATGATTTTAATATTAGTCTTCTTCAATCTATTACAGCATAATAAAGCTTTAATAATCTGCGAACCAATCAGTCCAGTTGCTCCAGTGACTAAAATAGTACGATCCTTTAACTGTTCTAATGGAATATTGCTGTTTGCTATATAATTTAAATCTTCTTGTAGAACACCATCATTCGGACATTCAATATACTCCATTGTTCTCCTCCTCTGTCCATAGGCCTTATTTACGCACTTATATATACTTAGATACCTAAAATCTGTAAGTTTTCTCTAGCTTCAAATATTGCTCTGAAAATGTAGAAATCAGAAGGTGTGGTGATTTTAATATTTTCTATAGGTCCTTCCACTGCATGAAGCGTATGACCATATTGCATCATCAATGAGGATGAATCAATCATATTTAATTTATTATCCTTTATTGCTCGATTATGAACCTGCATGATATCTTCCAAATAAAAGCTTTGTGGCGCACGAGCTATTCTGGAAATAATCCTTTCACCAATACTAGTAATATTATCTTCTTCATTTACAGAAACAACTGTCTCAGTTTGTGGGACGACCGTTATAGCAGATCCGTATTTCTTAACACTGGCTATATTATCAGAAATGAGCCGTTCATTAATTAAAGGACGTACACCATCATGAATTAGGACAATAGAGTCTTCAGGGGTATCACAATCAGCAAAAATTGTCTTTAATCCGTTATAAATTGATTCTTGTCCTGTTGCTCCACCGGGAACGATCCATTTTACTTTAGTAATAAAGTCTCTTCTGATTAATTCCTTCAGGTAGTCAATCCAGCCTTCAATACATACAACAATAATATTATCTATTTCATCATGTCTTTCAAAATACTCTAGAGTATGAATAATAATGGCTTTACCATTCAGCTCTAAGAATTGCTTAGGTTTTGTTTTACTATTCATTCTTGTACCGGCTCCACCGGCAAATATAAGTGCTGTATTCATTTTATTATCCTCTTTCCACTATATTTTAAAGCTAATAAAATAGTGTCTTTCCCTCTTTTCAACAGGTGGAATTTTCATATAGTCGCCATAAAGGCCAATAAGATATTTATTATAATCTCCTGGAATATAGGCTTCTTTACCTTCAAACTCAACAGGTTCAACTGGAAAAAATACCTCTTTTTTGTATAACTCTCCCAGATAACGCTTCCTACCAGTCGGAACAGTTATATAATTTGTTGTCCTTTTTGTTCTTACAAATTTATCAAATTTTATATACCAATATTCATAGGACCTAAAGGAAAACAACATTCCAAGAAATAACCGTACCTTATGAATAAAATAAGCGCGGTTATTTTTTTTCATATATTCATCTGTCAAAGAATTTCTAAATTGATATCCAAATATTGATACTGCAGCTAGACCAAATATTATTGATAAAGTTCCTTTAACTTTTTGCGCTATACTGTTATTTGGAGCGTATTCAATAGGGAAAATATCAATATAAATTCCTTTATCAAAATCACTTGTGATTTTCTGCAACTCAACTAATTCCGTATTTTTTTTAATGACTTTTCCAAACAAATTACTCATTTTATGCCCCTTTTGCGGAACATATAAGGTATATTTATCTCCATAATTCTTTGGGAACTCTTTAAAAAAGTAATCATAATCTTTACGGGGCATCATTAAATCCAGGTCATCATCCCAAGGAATAAATCCTCCATGTCGAACTGCACCTAAAGCACTTCCACCACCCAACATGACACACAGTTTTTCCTTGTTACAGAAATCAAGAATATCTTGATATATTTCCAACAATACTTGTTTTAATTGTTGCCTTTCTTCTTCACTTAATTCATATAAAATGTTCGTCATACGTGCAATATCTCGCATGTTATCATTATTACTTTTCATTTTATTCCTTTCTGTAATTAAAAGTATTATCACCTATTAAATATCCCATTTACGGAAAATTATCTCATATTTTTTACTACCTTTGCACAACTGACAGGTCCAGATAAAAATGCGAACAAACTGTATTTAACGAATCTTGTCTTTTTCTTTCTTCTTAACTCCGCAAATGCTAGAACTGCATAATGCCTTGCTTTTATATATCGAATGTCTGCTTTCGTTAATCTATCAAAAAAAGTCTTCTTATACTGATACAGTTGATTCTCACCACTTATCTTAGTGTCGCCGCTTGATAAACCATCTGTAGTTGAATGAACATACGCCTTCACATTACAATGGTTTAAATATAAGAACTTGCCACCAGCCATGATTGCGCGTTCCATTAAATAAAATTCGTCTCCAATGTCAATTTTAGGAAAACCACCTATTTTTATTAGATAGCTTTTCTTAAACATCATCGTATCAGTACCCGTAATGTGGTACATGATATGATAACGAATTAAATCTTCTTTTTCAGTACTCCTTACATATTCTCTACGGCGAGTATCTATTAACTTTCCAGCCTCGTTGTATAACTTCAAATCTGTTATTGAATAGTCAGAATTTGATTTAATCATAGGAATAATTTGTTCTTCTATTTTATTAGCTAGATATATATCATCATCATCAAGAAAAGTAATATATTTTCCTGAAGCTGTTTTAATACCAATATTTCTTGTTTCCGCAGAACCCTTATTAACTTCGTTTTTGATATAAACAATTTGTCGGTGGAATTTTTTATTAATATTGCAAATAATATCATCAACCTTTTGATTCCATTTCATTTCTGCATTATCATCAATCACAACAATCTCGATGGGTTCATATGTTTGTCTCATGAGTGAAAGAAGAGCTTTTTCCAAAGCAGAATCCCTTTGGTAGGTTGCAACTACTACACTAACTAGTGGTAATGCACCCACTGTATTACCACCATCTAAATCTTTAGGGCTTTTTAAGCTAACATTCATCATTGCCATTTATCCTATAATCCCCCTATTTTTTGACTCGGTTGAAAATGACTCTTCCGTTGTAGCGACCACTTGAGATTTGAATGCTCCTGTACCACCCTCAACAACGCCATCTTTCTTAAGTACACTAATTATCGTTCTCAAAAAACATTTAATATCCAATCCAAAACTCATTTTTTCAACGTACTCCCCATCCAGATTCGCCTTCACCTCAATAGGTAACTCATCTCTGCCATTAATCTGTGCCCAGCCAGTAAGTCCTGGATAAATATTATTTGCACAATACTTATCTCTTTCAGCTATTAAATCATACTGATTCCAAAGCGCAGGCCTTGGACCAATAATACTCATTTCACCTTTAATGATGTTTAATATTTGGGGAAGTTCATCCAAGCTAGTTTTTCGCATAAACTTTCCCACTCTGGTAATATAGTTTTCGGGATTTTTCAAAAGGTGGGTAGGTGTATCTTTGGGTGTATCAATTTTCATTGTTCTAAATTTAAGAATATAAAATTCTGATTTATCTTTACCTATACGGCGTTGTTTAAATAGTATAGGACCTTTTGAATCAATCTTGATGCATATTATTAATAATAGGAAGACAGGTGAGAGTACTATTAATCCTACTATCGAAAGGATAAAGTCTATCATTTTTTTTACATATGTTTTATAAATCACTTTTATTTCCACCTCAGTTAATAAAAAGCTGAATTTGTTATTTGACCTTTCGAGCGTCTATTATTTCTTTCATATAATGAAGAAGATCTTCCCTTAATGATGGTTCTTGTAACGCAAACTCAATAGTAGTCTTCACAAACCCAACCTTTTCACCGACATCATACCTCTTACCTTCAAAATCATAAGCAAACACTCTTTGAATTTGATTCAACTTCTGAATCGCATCCGTCAATTGAATCTCTCCACCAGCACCAGTTTCTTGCTGCTCTAAAAACATAAATATTTCTGGCGTTAATATATATCTGCCCATTATTGCAAGATTTGATGGAGCACATCCTTGCAAAGGCTTTTCAACCAAATTTTGCACCTGATACCGTCGACCATCCTGTGATGCTGGATCAATAATGCCATAACGATGTGTCTCTTCATTTGGAACCGTTTGAACTCCAATAACAGAAGAAAGAGTTTCTTTATAGATATTAATAAGTTGTCTAAGACATGGTGTTTCACTTTGGACTATGTCATCACCTAGGAGTACAGCAAATGGCTCATCCCCAATAAAATTCCGGGCACACCAAACTGCATGTCCTAACCCTTTTGGTTCCTTTTGACGAATATAATGAATATCTGCGAGGTTGGTAGAGTATTGAACTTTATCCAACAAATCTAACTTCCCTTTTTCAATTAGATTCTGCTCAAGTTCCGGAGCAAAATCGAAATGATCTTCAATTGCACGCTTACCTTTCCCAGTTACAATAATGATATCTTCAATTCCAGAAGCTATAGCTTCTTCAACTATATATTGTATTGTAGGTTTATCAACAATTGGCAACATCTCTTTAGGCATTGCTTTTGTTGCAGGAAGGAATCTAGTTCCAAGTCCTGCAGCAGGAATAATCGCTTTCCGTACTTTTTTCATTTTTAATCCACCTTAGTTTTTTAACAGCCAAAATTTGATTATTATTTATCGAACATTATTTATAAGCACAATAAACTTAATTAGTGACAAACATTGAAGAAGTATCAAATTTATTGTTAGCAACTTCTATTAATGTGTCATGCATTTCCTCTTCAGGCATGTTTAAAAGTTGATTTGTTAAATAACTTAATACTTCAGAGTTGATTAAATTTGCTTTACCAATATGAATTTTCGGAAAAATACTTTCAGGATGTATCTCATTCTCGTTAAGAAGCTCTTCATACATCTTCTCACCTGGACGAATTCCAGCAAAGTGAATACCGATTTCTTCTATTGTGTAGCCTGACAGTTTAATTAAATTTTTAGCTAAATCAACAATTTTCACTGGCTCACCCATATCCAATACAAAAATCTCTCCGCCACGTGCTAATGCACCCGATTGGATAACTAGTCTGGATGCCTCTGGTATGGTCATAAAATAACGTGTCATATCAGGATGTGTAACCGTTACTGGCCCGCCAGCCTGTATTTGTTTTTTAAATAGCGGAATAACACTTCCGCGGCTTCCAAGTACGTTTCCAAACCGAACGGCTACAAATTTTGTGTTACTATTTTGAGCTAGGCTCTGAATAATCATTTCGGCAAACCGCTTTGTTGCACCCATTACATTAGGAGGATTCACCGCTTTATCCGAAGATATCATCACAAAAGTACTAACGCCGTAGGTGTCAGCTGCTTCCGCAATATTTTTCGTACCAAAAATATTGTTTTTAACTGCTTCTCTCGGATTATATTCCATCAACGGAACATGTTTATGTGCCGCCGCATGATATACAACAAAAGGCCTATGATATTCCATCACTTCAAACATTCTCGTTCGATCTTGAATATCACCAATAACAGGAACAATCTCAATCATTTTTTGATACTTGTTACGAAGCTCCATATCAATTTGATAAATACTGTTTTCACCATGTCCAACTAAGACAATTTTGCTGGGATTAAACTTACATATTTGCCTGCATATTTCAGAACCAATCGAACCGCCTGCACCCGTAACTAAAACTGTTTTTCCAGTTACATATTCTGATATGCTTTCAATATTTAACTCTACCGGTTCTCTTCCAAGTAGATCCTCAACCTCAACCTCACGGAATTGATTGACTGAAACCTTACCCGTCATTAAATCCTCTAACATCGGGATGATTTGCGTTTTCACCTTTGTTTTTGCGCATTCATCAAAAATACGGTTCAGTTCAGCTCGCTTGAGCGAAGGGATCGCGATGACGATATTCTCTATCTTTAGACTCGAAACCGCATCTTGAATTTGATTTGTATTCCCAAACATCGGAATATCTAAATATTGCAGCTTGTATTTTTTGGGGTCATCATCGATAAAAGCGACCGGTTTTAACTCCGCATCCACATTTTTCAATAATTGTCGGGCAACCATTAACCCTGCAGATCCCGCTCCTATAATGAGTGTTCGCTTTTTCGATGTTTCCTTCTTAATATAGGTATCCCTAATCATTCTCCAAATAAATCTCGATCCGCCAACCGTTAATATATAAAGCATCCAAGTAGTGATTACAATTCTCAAATAAACCTCTACATGAATTATGTATTGAACAATCGTAGTGGTAAGTACGGATAGGGTAACTGCTTTCACAATGGCAATTAACTCTCCAATACTTGCATATTCCCATGCTTTGTTATAAAGATGATAATAGCTTGCAAAAATATGATGGCTAACAACTATTGTAAGGACACTTATGATCAAAAATTGATCAGTTGGTATTTTTACCAAAGGATGTAATGGATTATAACTAAGGTAATAAGACAATAAGACCAATATGGAGTCTAAAAGAGCTAATATAACCAACCGTGTTTTGTACGCCATTTCATCATTCCCCCTTTTTCTCTCTATTTTGTTTTTCAAAACACATTCATTCACTAAAGCATCTGGGCAAAAAAAATAAATACCTAATGGAAACTCACGTGTCATGACACTTGTTCTTTCATTAGATATTTATTAATTTTAGTAGTAATCGGGCATCTAACCCTGCCTCACATCATGCTTTTGACGACATGCGTCTAAGGATGAGAAGAAATATCTTCCCTCCCACAGTATGATCGAGTGCCCCCATGGATAACGGACAGGGAAGCCTCGCCGATCAGGTATTTATCACCTGAAAATAGATTTTTATTTGAATTCCTTTAAAACCTATCAGTTTACTAGGTTAGAAGATTTTAAAGAATCGTTTCTTTTTAATTTGCTCTGGTATTTCCCTTATTACATTTTGCCCCTCAATTAAAAGTTCGGCATTTTCCTTAAATAAATAGACCTGATCATTTCCAAACTTAGTATCAATCAAATCGAAGGCCTCCTCCATTTTAAAGGAGCGACTGCTGACATTATGAGCATCCGAAGCAATAAAGTGTGTTAGATTTGCTTCCACTAATTGTATAGAGAAGTTTTTTATTTTTTTTCCAAAATACCCACAAAGGCTTGACGCTGTTACTTGTGTAAGAGCACCCTTTTCAACAAAACGATACAAAGTTTCAGGTCTCTCCATCAGTTCAGCATTTCTCTCTGGGTGAACAATAATCGGTGTAAGTCCCTTTACTTGAATATCATAAAGAAGTTTGTCTGTATACCTTGGAACATTGCTTGATGGAAATTCAATAAATAAATACTGACTATCATTTAATGTTTGAATTTGATTCGCTTCGAAGTCTTCAATTATTTCACCGTAAATTCTTGGTTCTTGTCCTGCAAGAATTTTTACGTTGATTTTTTCTTTTTGCAAAACCCGATTTAACTCTTCAACCTTATCTAGAATTAATAGTCTACGATTATCATATTGACTATTGAAATGAGGAGTGGCAATGATCGTGTGGATTCCTTCTTTTTCTGCTTGTTTTGCCATGTTGATGCTGTCATCGACATTCTTTGCTCCGTCGTCAATTCCCGGCAATATATGACAATGGATATCAACCATTCGCCCCACTCCCTCCCCTAAAAATTGTCATTTCAACAAACCCTTATTAGTCTATCACTTTTAATAGATGTGTAAAAGGGTGTAATTTGTCGAATTCTGTTATTTTGCACCGTAATAATAATAATAATCTGTGTTTTGTATTTTTTTATTATTTAAGACAACACCCAGTAATTTACCTTGCGCTGAGTCGAGATGTTCTTTTGCTTTAACCATTTGCTCTTTCTCAGTTGTTTCACTAGAAACGACTAGGATAGTCCCATCACATTTATTGGCTAAGACCTGTCCATCGGTAACCACTAATATTGGCGGAGTATCAAATAGAATCATATCGAAAAATTCTTTTGCGTTTTCGAAGAATAAATCCATCGATTTTGAACCCATGAGCTCAGCTGGATTTGGAGGAATTGGACCACTCGGTAAGATAAATAAATTCTTTTCATCCGTCTCTGAAATGGCCTTTTCTAGTGTTAATTGTTTTGTTAAAACACTTGTCAAACCAAATGTGTTGGTTTGATTAAATGTATAGTGGACAGTCGGTTTTCTCAAATCCGCATCAACGAGTAATACTTTTTTTCCTTGTTGTGCAAAAGCAACAGCCAAATTAGCAACTGTTGTTGATTTCCCTTCTCCTGGGCCTGCAGATGTTACCATTAATGACTTTATATCATGATCAACAGTTGAAAATTGAATATTGGTTCGAATGGTTCGGTATTGTTCTGATATCGGGGATTTAGAATCCAACATCGTAATAAGAGTTCTTCTATTAGAAACTTTACTTTTCTTGTTATTCTTTTTAAGAACCAATTGACTCACCTCTTACCCTTACATTTCGTTCTGCATGTTTTCCCTTGCTTTGTTTTAGTTGTGATTCATCCATCTTAGCGATAACGCCGAGCACCGGTAAGCCAAGTAGTTTTTCAATTTCCTGTTCGTTTTTAACAGTAGTATCAAAGTATTCTAGTAAAAATGCTAACCCTACTCCAGCCATTAAACCAACTACTAAAGCAATTGCTACATTTAATAATGGTCTCGGCTTGATTGGTTTAGGATTTTCAGTAACATCAGCTTTTGCAAGTATACTAACATTATCGACACTCATAATTTTCGCAATTTGATCTTTAAAAACGTTTGCTGTTTCATTGGCAATTTTCGCTGCTTTAGCCGCACTTGTATCTTGGACTGATAAATTCACTACTTGGGAATCCTTTTCATTCTGTACAGTAATTTTTTGAGTAAGCTGTGCAGCTGTCATATTCAAATTTAAGTCTTTGATAACCAACTCAAGAATAGCCGGACTTTTTATAATGACATTGTATGTATTAATTAATTGGAGGTTTGTCTGTACATCATTGTAATTAACCGCAGTCTGATCTTTTTTGGATTGATTTACGAGTAGTTGTGTCGATGCTTGATAAACTGGAGTTAAGAAAAAATAGCTAACTACGCCACTCATTAATACTGCAATGAAAGTGATACTTAAAATTAAACTTATTCGTTTCCGCATTGTTTGCAGTAACTCTTGTAAACTGATTGTTTCTTCCATGAGGCCCTCCCGAATTTTGTAAATAGAAATAAAAACAAAGTGAATTATATCATAATCTGTAGCGCTTTTTGTTTGATTTTGTAAATTAATCTCACCTAATCTATTAAACACTTTTTTGTAAGAAATTTGAAGAGAAATTTTTAGATGGAATTTTTTACGTTTTACCGTTTTAATTTATTAAAGAATTTCTGCTTAATGACAATTTTCAAAATAATTACCAACCAGTGCTTTCTATTTCAGTTGTAAATTCACACAAAATAACTGGCCTAAATTTCCGGTCCAACTTAGATTGTTATTAATCCTAATATATACGATATTGGATATTGTGAAATGTTTTACCAGAGAGTAAAAAGGCCCATTTATTTTGCAGATACCCTTTTATTAGTTGTTATTGTTGCAACACAACTTATTAAACCATGATAATTGGAGAGTCACCACTTACTATTTGGTGAATGTTTACTGACAGGATTGTAAGAATTATGCCAACACAATAAAACCTTGCGAATAAAAGAAACCTAAACCCTAAGTGAAATGGTTGCCGCCATTTCTTTAGGTTCTTTCATAAAAATGAGACTTAGCTTATAGGTCTTGTTTTTTTTTGAAGTTTTTCACTTTCTAAAAGAACCTAAATCCCTAAGAAATTGATGTATCACCAATTCATTTAGGTTCTTTTAGGAAACAAAAATCATGAGTTCCCAAAATGGTAACTTCGAGCAAAAAAAATTAGTTTTTTTCTTCCATTGATGCAATTTCTCGTTTAATCTCTTCAAGACTTACACCTGTATCTAAAAGATTCAGCATAAATACCTCTCGTGCTCTTAGATCGTAATAACTCTTGTGATAAGGAACATCCCATTCAGCAGGGTCTTTGATGCTGTATCGAGTATCATTAATTTCAATGACATTCATAGTAACGAGCTTTTCTAATTCCTCTTTCACCTTGGTTTTGCTGACACCAGATATTTGAAAATCGGAAAGTTGCGGTATCACTGCAGACTCTTTCCCGAATACATGGCTAAGCATATTAATTAGAAGGAGTAACTTTAATTGACGTTTTGTGAAATCTCTTTTTAAAGATTCACCACGAATAATCAACCCTTGAACCACTATGTCTTCATTCCGATTTTTGTAACGCTTAGCGACAACTTTTTTGTAAGCATTGAATGTTCGTCTTGCCCAAGTCATAGTAATACCCCTTTGACTAATTTTAGAAGTTCCCAAAATGGTAACTTTGGGTAAAAAAATTAGATCCCTAACTCTTTTATTTTCTCCAGCATCGGTTTTACATCGATTCCTGCATGCTTTAAATTTAAGAAAAAAAGTTCCTGCGATCTAGAATCAGTAATAAATAATAGTTTTATTAATTTTGCATTGCTATATCAGACTAAAGAATCATACCACGTTAAAAATGCATAATCAATGCTCTTAAGAAATTTTTTACATTTAGTGAAACATATGATACATAACTAACATTATGCAAATAAATGTGGGCAGGGGCCTTTCACCCTTGCACGAAGTTGTAAACCTTCAGCTTGCGCACCTTCTACTCTCATTGATGGGAGTCACCTGCGTCTATCTTCCGTCACCACAATATGTATGAGTAGGTTTCCCAATCCAGCCTATTTTGCTTGTTCACCCCATGACCATCGAACAAGCTGCCCCCCCGTTATGTACCGCTGCGGATTTTTAGTAATGACTGAGTTGCGAGCACTCATTGTCACCCCAGACCTACTACACTAACATTAAATTTAGGGTTATTTGTTATATATAGCACTCAAAAAGGGAGGCGGCGCCAACCGCCACCAACAGATTAAAAAGGAAAACCTGTTTCTTCTGGTTTTAATATAGAAGGTAATTCACTACTTGTTTCAACCTCCTGTATAGTATCTTCATGAATGCAATCCAAGCGGTCCTATATCTTTTTTTAATTCAGGAGATAAATAAATATCTTTACTTAACTCATCAGAGCGATGCATGAATTGGGTTTAACTTGTTCTTCGTGACACACAAATGATTTCAAAATATACCAATAAAGACAAACTTCATTATCACGGAAGTGAAACAACAATCTCTACTGCGGATCTTACAGCAACTCACCCTATCTATTCTTTCACGTACTCACTAAAATCACCTATATGTTTCTAATAAGTCATAACATGTTTGAAGGAAAAGAGGTTGAACTTGTAAACGAAAACAACCTTTATCTCATGCATATATGGAAGCCCTTGGATTATCCTGAATTTCGTGGAGAAATTCATACGTATACCAATATTGAATATGCATTTTTACTGGGTTTAAAAACAATTGTATATACAACAGGCTCTGCACTTTTAATGATTTATATATCTTCCTTTTTGACGGCGTTTTATGCTATGAGAGATATATATGTACCATTAAATACTGCATTAAAAAGGTTAGTACATGTAAACAAAAATAATTTTAATGAAAGAATTCCTTATATTCCAAATAGGAATCCTTATTTAAATCTTTTAGCAGATGAAGTGAATGTAATATTAGAGCGTTCTGAACAAGCGGTATTATCTCAACAGCAAAGCGCTCGTGAAATTACGCATCAAATACGGACACCGTTAACGTCTATACGGCAATCCATTGATTATTTCCGCATGTTCGGATTTAAAAATGAAAAAAAAGTACAAGAGCGGCTCGACATTATGGAAAAGGAAGTTGAGCGCATCGCTTCTATGACAAATAAGATTATTTCATTGTCAAGATTAGAAGAAATACCAACAGAAGATGCGGAGCATTATGATTTGTCACGTAATATGATTGATTACATGGATAGAAAACGGGCGGATAACGAAAATGTTATCTTTGAGCAGAACATACAAGAGGGAATCACCACATTTATTCCGTATGATCATATCCTTGAAATAGTGGACTCTCTTATAGAGAATGCTGTGAAGTATTCGTTTGAACCAAAACATATTTATACGAAATTGACTGCAGACGAAACAACTATTCAAATTACGGTAAGAAATAGGGGCGTGGAAATACCGGAGGATGAAATTGATAAGATCTTTGAACATTCTTATCGAGCAAAGGCTGTACAAAAAGATTATGTTGGCACTGGATTGGGGTTAGCTGTTGTCAAGAGATTTGTGGAATTGCACAAGGGTCGGACTCATGTTACCAGTGAAAATAATGTAACTACATTTGTCGTTACTTTACCTAACAAAATAAAAGGCAAAAAATGACTTAAGAAAAAAATCTTAAGTCATTTTCATTATTTATCTTGCAATTAGAAGAATCAAATGTTCCTGTTCGCGAATAACCAAGGTGACTGCCATTTCTTAGGCTAGTACAAGTTTGTTTCCTTCACGTCTGTACTCTCTTGAGAATGAGTGATCTTTAAGCCAATGAAATAGAACGCGTTGCAAAAAGGCTGCCGAATTATTCCCGACAGCCTAAACTATGTTCCATTAAATATATATATTTAATTAGCTAATTATCATATGTTTCAAATCAGCTTTCAATTCCTTAATTAACTTATCAACAGTGATTTCATTCTCTTTTAAGCCCTTTTCATAGGCCTTTTTTATAATCTCTGAGAAATCGCCTTTATTCGAGTTATTCTTCTTTTCCTCTCCTTCCATCTTCAACAAGCCTCCTTATTCTTGACTCTATTAACAAGATTAATAGAAAATAACTTATTTGTAAATTTTTATCAATTACAATTTAGGTGATTTTAGGGAATTTTGTTGAACAATGACTTATACACATATATATTGTAGAATGCTAGGTCGAATTTTTGTATCGATCAAATTTCCTCATTCGATCACCAAAGAGAGATAAGTCAAGGAATCATGCAACAATAGAACTACCTGAATCCATAAAAGAATAACCTTAAGCATGTTGGGACTAATTTAAAAGAAAAAATACCCAGTTTGTAAATTTTTGTAGAAAAATATCAAAATTGGAATAAACTTTCAAAAGTTTTTGTTATAATGAGAGAGCATAACATTATGGGGGTTGAACATGAGGAATTTTTTTACTATTTTATTAGGAATCATCTGCATTATTGTCCTTTTTCTAGGTCATTCCAATTGGAACAAGAAAATTGCTGCTTCGGCAAAAAATACAAGCGTTCCATCTACTACCCTAGTCAATCCTACTACTGAAACCGAGAAGAATACCGATAATGAAATGAATGCTACCAAACTGATCACTTTAACAAAAAATTGGCCACCTAAGGCAGTAGAGCAATTCCAACAAGCTCTTAAAGTGAAAAAGTCCTATAAAATTCTATTTGTTGGCTCACCAGCAATTGGCTCAGAAACAGCCGGTACATATCAGAACGTGAAAGAAAAGCTTATTGCAGCATTCGGGAAGAATACAATCCAAGTTGTGCTCAAAATCTATGACTCCACTTCTTCCCAATTTGTTACAAGCAATAAACAAGAGGAAGTAGCTGCTGAAGATGCCGATCTAATTGTATTGGAGCCCTTTATCTTAGTGAATAACGGAAAAGTTAAAATTGATGATTCATTAAAAGATGTTTCGAAAATGATGGAAGCTATTAAAGCGAAAAAACCTGAAACCTCTTTTATCCTTCAGCCATCCTTTCCTTTATATAAAGCGAAATTTTATCCGCTGCAGGTAGCTGAGCTTAAAAAATATGCTGCGAACAATCATATTGCTTATCTGGATCATTGGTCAGCATGGCCTGATACCAATTCCGAAAAATTTAAGGACTATCTACTTCCTGACCAAAGTGCTCCTAGCGAAAAAGGGAACCAGGTGTGGAGTGACTACTTAGTTAAATACTTGATTAGCGAATAAGCGGACTCTCAAAAGAGTTTGCTTATTTTTATATGCATAAATTGTAATTTTTTATCCAGAGGGATATTGGGTTCTCCCGATAAGATATGCTTTGAAGTGTGAGGGCAGCTCAAAAGGCCGCCGAATCCTTCTCGACAGCCTAAACTATATTCATTTCAATAAATAAAATATATATAAATAATTAGCCCTCCTATGTTTCATATATGCTTTTCATTCATCCATTATTTTGTTAGCAGTGATTTCATTCTCTATTAACCCCTTTTCTTAGGCCTTCTTCACTATCTATGAATTACTATTATTTTCTTCTTCCAATGGATATACTGTGTCGAGATTTGAGGTATTATAGGAAAATTTCAATAGGTAATTTATATCACTTCATTATATTTGTGGTAAAATTAGTATATTATGTTTTTATTTTACTAGTTATCTAGATGAAGGGGAAAGAGGGAGAATGTTGAAAAAGGTTGTTTCATTATTAACAGCATTGCTTTTAATCATTAGCACTGTTCCGCTTAGCAAAACATTTGCTGCCGCTGATGTGACAAAACCGGTATTTGAAAGTATCAGTGTGGATAAAACTCAAGATACTGTAGGAGATTCCGTCAAAATAAGTGTTCATGCGACTGACGATGTGGGAATCCAAATCGTTAGGGTTTTTTACAAGAGCCCGATAACCAAGAAGAGTTTCTATGTTCCTATGAACTTTAATGCTCAAACAAATTCTTACGAAGGTATCCTATCGATCCCATCCAATTTTGAAGCAGGCGATTACAAGGTGTATTTTGTTTCCATTGATGATACGTCTGGTAATAATACCACTGTTGCTGATTACAGCGATTCTTTGAATCAATTGGCTTCCGGTCAGTTCACCGTGAGTGGTACCAGTGGAGCGGACGTTACAAAACCTGTATTCCAAAACATAAGTGTCGATAAAACTATTGCCACTACTGGTGATACTGTTAAGGTTAGTGTTAAGGCCACTGACGATGTGGGAATCCAAATCGTTAGGGTTTTTTACAAGTCTCCGATAACGAAGAAGAGTTTCTATGTTCCTATGAACTTTAATGCTCAAACAAATTCTTACGAAGGTATCCTATCGATCCCATCCAATTTTGAAACAGGCGATTACAAGGTGTATTTTGTTTCCATTGATGATACGTCTGGTAATAATACCACTGTTGCTGATTACAGCGATTCCTTGAATCAATTGGCTTCCGGTCAGTTCACCGTGAGTGGTACCAGTGGAGCGGACGTTACAAAACCTGTATTCCAAAACATAAGTGTCGATAAAACTAATGCCACTACTGGTGATACTGTTAAGGTTAGTGTTAAGGCCACTGACGATGTGGGAATCCAAATCGTTAGGGTCTTTTACAAGTCTCCGATAACGAAGAAGAGTTTCTATGTTCCTATGAACTTTAATGCTCAAACAAATTCTTACGAAGGTATAATTTCGATTCCATCTACTTTTGAAGCAGGCGATTACAAGGTGTATTTTGTTTCCATTGATGATACATCCAGTAATAATACCACTGTTGCAGATTATAGCGATTCACTGAATCAATTGGCTTCCGGTCAATTTTCGGTTTTCACAGAGAGTAATCCTCCTTCTTTCACTAAACTATCAATCGATAAAAAAGTGGTAGAGTCGGGAGATCAGGTTAATTTTACAGTAGATGCTACTGATGATACGAATTTACAAAGTGCTACGATTTATTACCTATCACCGGTCAGCAAGGTAAAAATTGCCGTTCCACTTATATATAATGGTTCTAAATTTGTTGGGAAGCTTCCTATTGAGAAAAACACCGAAGTTGGCAGCTGGAAAGTCGACTCAGTCGAAGTTAACGATACGAATGGAAATTCATCCTTTGTTAAAGCGATTGATACTGATTTAAGTGTTGGTGATTTTAGTGTTATTAAATCAATCGACCCTTTAGACAATTATATCGTTACTTCTAGCGAATCATGGTCCAATCGGACAATTAATTCAGATGTCTACATTGCTCCTGGTGCGATTTTAACAGTCAGCAATAATGTGACAATCAACGGGAATGTTTATGTACTTGGCGGTTTTAGAAGTTATGGAGGATTCCGTTTAAGCGGGAGCCTTATTTCAAATAGTGTCTACTTTGGTTACTATACGCCTGGAAATGGCCAAGCAGTCATATCCGGTTCTAACTCTATTTCCAGTTTAATAGCTACTAACCGTATTTTATCCGACGTTCCTTTTAAACTCTATGATACACCGCTTGTTAGCAAAGAAGGCAAGGTGAATTTAAGCGGGGCAACGCTTCCGTTTGTTAGTATAGAACTCAATGGTCAGAGTGTCCCACTAAAGAGCAACGGGACTTTTAGGGTGACTGGTTTTAACGTTGGCACTAGTAATTCTTTACAAGTGAAAGTAACCGATTTATACGGATTTACTCATTATTATACTTATACAGTTTCAGAAATTTACATTGATGATTTTACAAAAGATTCCACATCAATTTCAGGTAAAACACAGCCGAATATGTCTGTGAGGATTTTTGAAAATGATCGGAATATCGGTAACGGAACAACAGACGAAAATGGTCATTTTAACATTCCAGTTACTAACCTTAAAGAAAATGATTCATTGAAATTTGAGGTTAGTAATACAGAAAATGAACTTGTTACGTCTAAGGAAATGATTGTTAAGGATATTACGGCACCTGATAAACCGGTGGTAAACGATGTAACTGATAAGGATACTATTCTCTCGGGTCAGGCAGAGTCCGGGGCATCGGTTCAGGTTAAGGCGGCAGATGGAACGGTGATCGGAACCGGGACGGATGGAACGGACAGTACGTTTACAGTCGCGATTCCTCTGCAAAAAGCAGGGGCTGCGTTAAAGGTTACTGCTACTGACAAAGCGGGTAATGTTAGTGAAGCTAGCACCGTTGTGGTTAAAGATGCGACTGCTCCTGATAAGCCTTTTGTAAATGAAGTGACGGATAAGGATTCTTCCATTTCCGGTCAAGCTGAAATCAGTTCAACGGTCGAAGTTTCATCAAAAGGCTCTGTTATTGGTACGGGTGTTGCCGGTGCTGACGGTAACTTTGCAGTGACGATTCCTGTTCAACAGGCAGGGACAGAATTAAGGATTACTGCAGCTGACAAAGCCGGAAATATTAGTGAAGCGAACACGGTTACGGTGAAAGACGCTACCGCTCCTGAAAAACCTATCGTCAATGTCGTGACGGATAAGGATTCTTCCATCACCGGACAAGCTGAGGCGGATGCTACTGTTGAAGTAAAAGCAAATGGCTCTATTATTGGCTCAGGTGCGGCTGGAGCAGATGGGAAATTTGCGTTGACAATCCCGTTACAAAAAGCGGAGACTGTATTAATTTTCACCGCAAAGGATAAAGCTGGAAATGTTAGTGAAGGTACGACTGTCACGGTGAAAGATGGCACCCCGCCCGGTAAACCTGTCGTGAATGCTGTGACAGATCACGATACAACGGTAACAGGCCAAGCTGAATCGGGTGCTAAAGTGGACGTAAAAGCAAATGGTTCTGTCATTGGCAGTGCGACGGTTGGAGCTGACGGTACGTACAAAGTTACCATCCCTGTTCAAAAAGCGGCGGTACAGTTAACTGTCACTGTTACCGATCCTGCCGGAAATGTAAGTGAGGCTGCCATTATTAGCGTGGATAAAGCTAAGCTTTCAGGCTGGGTGAATGAGAACGGAAAATGGTATTACTATGATCCGACTACGTTTGCGAAGAAAACCGGCTGGTACAAAGTAGGTTCGACCTGGTATTTCTCCGATAACACGGGAGCAAGGCAAACCGGTTGGGTGAAAAGCAGCAAGACCTGGTATTTCCTCAACAGCAATGGTTCGATGGTGACTGGTTGGCAAAAAGTCGGTACCACTTGGTATTTCTTCAATAGTGGCGGCGCTATGGTCACCGGCTGGATGAAGAGCGGAGCTACCTGGTACTTCTTTACTACCAGCGGGGCCATGGTTTCCGGCTGGATGAAGAGTGGTACTCACTGGTATTACTTCAATAGCGGCGGTGCGATGCAAACCGGGCGTGTGAAGATTGCAGGTAAATATTACACGTTTGATAAGAATGGTATTTTAAAATAAAGGAAACTCCCTTTGCTCTATTGTGCGAAGGGAGTTTTTTATGAGGGATTGTAAGGGTCGATTAATATTCAGTAGAAAGAATTAAAGGATCCTTTCGAAAAGATTGATGCTTTTTTTGATTCGCTGATAAAACAACTAAATTCACAAATAAATGACTTGAATTCGCTGATAAACATTGAAATTCGCCGATAGACGCTGAGAATTCGCGGATTAAATAACCGCTTTCCACACTTTTCTTGACAAAATCTGATTAAAATCCTTTTTAGCCAAACGTGATTAAATATCCCGCGAGGCCTCTATTTTAAAAGGTTTTCCGTCTAAAAATAGTAAAAAGAATGTCAATTAGTGTTTCATTTTTTAATAGAATATCAAATTTAGTATCTACTTTCAGCAAAAGCGACATTTCTCTACCTAATTAGACCCATTTCCCTTTTAATCAAACGTTTGATTAGATCTGTGCAATTTACCCAATATAAAAGGAATCTTGCAGGCTAACCTGTAAAAAACATGTCAAATAAAACCTCGACAAAAACTTGAATTTTACTGCTGCAATGATGACTGATAAAGCGGCAAATAAAGGTGTGTGCTTTGAAAGACAAATCCCTTCGCGTACACGAGAAAAACGTCCTTCACTATGTGCTTACTTATAATATGGTTCACCGCACCAATTATATCTGCGGTTAATAAGGCCTGCTTAATAATAATTATCCTACTACTAAGAATGTTGAACTATATCAAAGGCTTGTTAAAATGTTCACAGAATATTCATATCCCTAGAATGGAATCTTGATAATTTTTTATAAAATGAGCTTAAGATTAAGAAAGGAAGTGGCTTATGTTACTTAGAGGTCGATCTGAATCGGATGAATTAATGGCTATGCGCTATTTAAACACACGAATGGAGTTAACTGAAAAGGAAAAGTTTCACTATTTAAACCTTGAAAAAGGCTATGAAGGAGAGGTAAAATTTGACCTGCTGGCTGAAAGTCTTCAAGAAGAAAGGTATATCATAAATGACTTGCTGCTTGAAGTAAACAACTCTTATTTTCAAATTGATACTTTGATTATTTCACTAGGAGTTATTCACCTTTTGGATATTAAAAATTTTCAAGGTGATTGTTACTTAGAATCGGACAAACTTTATGCCGTGACAACCGGTCGCGAATATAAGAATCCTGTAGGCCAGTTAAAAAGGAGTGGGACTCTATTCCGCCAACTGCTCCAAAACCTCAAGCAAAATTACCTTGTTGAAGCCTCCGTTATCTTTATCAACCCTGCATTCACCTTATATCAAGCCCCAATGGACCAACCCATTATTTTACCAAACCAGGTAAATCGTTTTTTGAAAGATTTAAATAAAACTCCGTCTAAGTTGAATGATGGGCACAAGAAACTAGCGCAAAAATTAATTTCATTACATCAAACCAAAAATCCATTTACGGTATTGCCTAAATATAATTATGACCAGCTGCAAAAGGGAATTTATTGTAAAACCTGTAAGTCCTTTCTGGTTTCTATAAAAAATAATGTTTTTGTATGCGGAAAGTGTGGAGGACATGAAAAGATCGAACTAGTAATTTTGCGGAATGTGGAGGAATTTAAGCTGTTATTTCCAGATCGAAAGATTACTACCCAAAGCATCTATGAGTGGTGCAAGGTGGATTTAAGTAAAAGGACATTTTGCAGGGTTTTAAAGAAGAACTATACCGCATTTGGAAATACACGCGATACTTATTATAAATAATAATCTTTTTTGGCTTAAAAGTTTTTGTGAGCATCTCTTAGCCTGATGCTTTCGGACAGGCTCTTGCTTTTTTCTCCTTCCCCTGTCCGAATAAGACCTGCATTCAGACAGGTTCACTCTTTTTTTGCCTTGTCTTGTCCAAATGAGGCTTGCATTCAGACAGGATCAAGCTTTTTTCTCCTTCCCCTGTCCTAATAAGACCTGCATTCAGACAGGTTCACTCTTTTTTTGCCTTGTCCTGTCCGAATGAGGCTTGCATTCAGACAGGATCAAGCTTTTTTCTCCTCCCTTGTCCGAATGAGACATGAATTCAGACTGGCTCTAGCTTTTTTCTCCTTCTCCTGTCCGAATGAGACCTGGATTCAGACAGGCTCTAGCTTTTTTCTCCTTCTCTTGTCCGAATGAGACCTGGATTCAGACAGGCTATAGCTTTTTTCTCCTTCTCTTGTCCGAATGAGACCTGGATTCAGACAGGCTCACTCTTTTTACGCATTGTTCTGTCCGAATGAGACTTGCATGTAAGAGTACAAAACACAAACAGGCTGCCGAATGAATCTCGACAGCCTAAACTAGGTTCCTTTTATAAAAAACGACTATTTTTTATTGATCGACACCGATCCCGCGCTGGATTCCAGTTGCAGCTTCGGACCACCTGAACCGATGGAGCCTAGGACGCGGTCATGTTCCTTTGTGCTGTACGAAACGTTGGCCAGATTGACATTCACACTGCCTGCAGATGTCTGGAGGTTCAGTTGCAGGGACTCAGGCTGCTTTCCTGTCACAATTCGGACGGAACCGGCGCTGCTGTGGGCGGTGATGTCTTGGGTAATCGCTTTTACTTCCACATCAACCGAACCGGCGCTGCTGGATAAATCCATTTTCCCCTCGATGTTAGTTAGCTTTATGCTTCCCGCTGAAGAATGGGCGGTTACATCGCCTTTTAAGTCCTCCCCTTTGATACTCCCTGCGGAGGAATCCAAATCCATTCGGCCGGCTGAAAGTTGCCGGATATCGATACTGCCTGCTTGCGAGTGGCCCGTGAGTTCACTGTACATTTTTTGCGGTACTTCCACATCCGCCTGGAGGTTGTTGTTCATGAACTCAAAAAGCGAAAGATGAAAGACGTGATCATTTTTCGGCCCGATATCAATCAGCGCCGTATCACCGCTCTTGCTTACGGAGAACACGAGATCCTTTCGGGATGTTTTGCCGTGGAGGTGAACGGTCAAAACGTCGGATGCTGAAGGATAAAAATGGACACTGGATGAACGGGATTCTAAGTTGATTTTGTTGATATCCTTCACTTGAATCGTTTTCGTTTCATTTACCGTGACCGACGACGCAGGATGGGCAAACCCGTAATAGAAAACGCCGATAACCCCAATCACCAATCCAAATAGAGCAGCTACGATTGATAGTTTCTTCATCTTAATAACCCCCTCTCACGATTTTCACATTGAGCTTCCAATACCAATGGAGTAAACGGATATAGCCCTTTGCCAAAAAATGCGTCAACAATAACAGCAGATACCCAAATGAAAAAGCGGCGAGGACGAAGAAAAACATTAGGAGAATCGGTGTATCGTGCGTAAACAAATTCAAGATGAAACCCAGCGGAGTAATAAGACAACCGATGGCCGCCGCATAAAGCCCGACAAACGTACCGGCGATTCCGACAACGGGTCCGATGATGAAAATGAGATTAAAGAGCAGCATTCCTATAAACGCAAAAATGTTCGGACCGACATTCCGTTTGTCGTTTTCCTTTTGTGAAATCCAGTCGGAAAAAGTCGTCTTTTCAATCGGTTGAAATGCCCCTAATTCATGGGCGATAGTTCGCGGTGAGCCCAGATCCGCAACCGCCTCTTCCTCCGTTTTGCCATTTTCGACCGCCGAATCGATATGTGACTCGTAATCACTTAAAATATCCTCCCGTTCGGCATCAGGCAACGGTGCCAACAGACGGTTTAGTTCGTCTAAAAATTGCTGTTTAGTCATACTTCATCCCCTCCTCAATAATCTCATTGACACTTTTTGAAAATTGCTGCCATTCCTGCACCAGTTGTTCAAGATATTCCCGTCCCGCTTTCGTCAGGTGATAGTATTTTCGCGGCGGGCCTTCATTGGATTCCGATAGGTATGTAGCGAAATAGCCCTCATTGGTTAACCGTCGTAATAAAGGATAGACCGTTCCTTCCGCAATTTGGATTTTATCCGAGATGCTGTGAACCAGCTCATACCCATAGCGGTCCTTTTTCAACGTGTACACCAATACACATAATTCCAGTGCACCCTTCTTAAATTGAACATTCAAATGACTCACCTACCTATAAAGTAATGTTTGCTATTGTGTAATGTATAGTAGTGGTTTATGGTTGTTTTTCCATTATAGGAATAATATACCATCAGCTATTAATTAATGCAAGGTACTGAATTATATTTAGTGAAACTTCTTTTGCAGAGACTTTGAATATACAGCGTGGAGAAATATTATAAACTGCCTTGAAGTCACAAAACGGGTTACAGAAAAACAACACCTGAATAAGTTTTGGATTTTTCATCGAATAATATTTTAGCGAGAGGAAAAATTAAGCAAAAACAGTTTGAGGAGATTTTGCTTTGGATACAATCAAACCAATTAAAATAGGTTCGAAAAAAATGAATCCTACTGAAAAACTAACAGCCGCAGAAATGGGGAAACTTTGGGCGACCTTTATGGGCAACAGTATGTCAAAACAAATCTTAATTTACTTTCTGCAACACGTTGAGGATGAGGATATTAAAAAATTATTAGAAAATGCGTTAAGCTTAGTTCATGATTTTATGAATACCATTGAGGGGATATTTGAAAAGGAAAGCTTTCCGATACCTGTTGGTTTTACAGAAAATGATGTAAATCTTGGTGCTCCGAGGTTATTTGAAGATGAGTTTTATGTTCATTATTTAAAATATGCAGCTAAGGCCGGACTCAGCATTTATAATATAGCAATTCCTTTAGTGTATCGAGAGGATGTAAGAAATTTTTTTATTCATTGTATGAATTCTACAATTGTTTTGACGGAACAAATCAAGGAAGTATTAATGAATAAAGGATTTATCATTAAACCGCCTTACATTCCGATTCCGGAAAAAGTAAAATTTGTAAAGGAAGATTTTCTAAATGGATTTCTTGGGCACGTACGAACCTTGCACGGATTAGAAGTAACACATCTTTACGATAATATTGAAAATAACGTAACAAGTAAAGCTTTAATTTTAGGTTTTAGTCAAGTAGCTAGAATGGAAAAAGTGCGAGAATTGTTTATGAGAGGTAAAGACATGACCCATAGAGCAGTTGAGCAATATATGTATAAACTACATAATGCAAATTTACCTTCACCGCCATTCCTTGACCATTTAGTCACAACATCAACCATTTCTCCCTTTTCCGATAAATTAATGTTATTTCATAAGGTCGATATGTTTTCTATGAAGATAAGAGCATTTGGAAACTCAATGGCAGTAAATGGAAGACATGATTTAGGGTTCATGTACACGAGGGCATTAATGAATATTTCTTTATTTGTCGAAGATGGAGCAAAAATTATGATTAATAACGGATGGATGGAACAGCCTCCACTAGCGGTTGATCGAGATAGATTGGCTTCAAAATAGTTCAGCTGCCCGTTCTACAATAAATTGTAAGCTTGAGAGTAAACCATCCTCAAGCTTTTTTCTATGCAATTGGATATCGGAATTACTGACAAAATTTTTATAAACAACACTATAACCAAATGATATACTAAAATATGTAATTATAGATAAATAAATATAAATATGGGGGTTTTTTTAAATGCAATGGTATTTGGATGTGTTAAAAAATTATGTAGGTTTTCAAGGTAGAGCTAGGCGTAAGGAATACTGGATGTTCTTTCTTTTCAATTCGATCGTTTCTATCGTACTTTCAATATTAGATCGAGTCCTCCATGTATCTCCATTATTATCAACGCTCTATTCTTTGGCCGTTCTGTTACCTTATTTAGCTGTTTCAATCCGTCGACTGCACGATACCGGGAAAAGTGGCTGGTGGCTTTTGATTGGCCTTATTCCCCTAGTTGGCGCTATTATTCTAATTGTATTCATGTGCCAGGATAGCCAACCGAATGATAACCAATATGGACCAAATCCTAAAAATGAGTTCAAATCATTGAGCTAATCAGGAACTTTCAGAATCGATATTCAAAGATTTTTTTGATTAAATGGCAGCGGACATGCGGTTAAAGGGTTCCGTTTTGAGGTGCTTTTTGAATAAATCCCACAAGAAATGACGTATGAATTGGCATACGTCATTTTCTTATTATATCAAGGTTTTTTAACGTTCTTAGTCATATTTGACACCAAAATGGGTAGCGTTTTCCACCGTGGACACTACTTGTTGTACAATAAAACCCCGATGCCAATTTATAGAATGTTAAAGCAGAATAAATCGATTCTTTCATATAATCAAAAGCACCCCATTTATTTCACATTATCTTCGGAGTGTGTATCATTTCTAATTCATTCCCATTGTAAAAATAGGTATCCAAACTAGTCCGCATAAACAAAAATTACATAGACTAGTAATGTACCAAGACAAATTCACATGGAGGTCATTTAACGATGAAAAGAAATATTGGATTTGGTGGTTATCCATCAAATATAATGCCAGGCCAATACTGCCCACCACAGCCATGTCCACCACAATACTGTCCGCCTCAGGTGTTCCCGGCTCAATATGATCCACCACTAGTTTCACCGGGACAACAATATGTAAAAACAAATTTATTTAATAAAGTAGTAACACATCTACATCCTTCCCACACTACTACAGTCAACAAGCTTATGGTTAATCATCAACACTATTTCCCACACACAGAATCATGTGTAAATGAATGCTGTGAAACACATACGATGTGCGGTGTTCCACATAATCCTTGTTGTCCGTCTGGACCATTTGGATACTAGTTTCTTTTTACCCTCCATTTAGGGGGGTTTTTTTGTTGGCATTAAAGGCCAGAACGGATTGGGAGCAGACCGCCGAAAGAATCTCAACATCGTTCCTTTAAAGAATGTTGATAATTTTCTACCTCAAAATTTTATATAAATAACTTATTAATCAGATGGACTACTAAAATATGTTAATGGAACATACCTTATTATTAGCATTTAAATAAGGGAGGTTCCAAAATGCATTGGTATTTGGGTGTGGTAAAGAATTACGTAGGGTTTGAAGGCAGAGCAAGGCGTCAGGAGTACTGGATGTTTTTTCTTTTCAACGCTATTATTTCCATCATATTTGAAATATTGGATAAAATCGCACATATTTCGCCATTATTATCATCTCTTTATTCTTTAGCCGTTCTGTTACCTCACTTAGCTGTATCATTCCGCAGACTACACGACACCGGAAAAAGTGGATGGTGGCTGTTAATTGGCCTAATTCCCATAGTTGGTGCCATTATTCTAATTGTATTTATGTGCCAAGACAGCCAACCGGATGATAATCAATATGGGCCGAATCCGAAAAGTGAGTTCCAATCGTAGAGCTAATCAGAAGCAATTGTTCAGAAAAGATCAGTTTAATTAGCTCTTTTCTTAACCTTTTCGCAAATGAAAGCGGCGGGTTCGCAAATAAAAAAGGCATATCCTCCAGTAAAGGCAGGCTTTAACAATTTTTTATGACAGGTATATACGATTAACTAGTTCTCTTGATGGGTTTGACACTTAAAAGCAGTAAATTACCAAAAAAGAGCATCGATGCCGATGCTCTTTTCGTCTTTATTAGAAAATTGTTTAAAAACATTGTAAGGTAAAGGTTACGTTGTCAAATTGTTTTCTCATTAATTCTTCTTTTTTTATACAAAAATAAAGCAACCCGACATCTCCCCACATTACTCCCAAATCTTCTTCGTCAGAGTCTATTTGGAACAATAACACTGCTTCTTTTTCATTGTCATATAGCTCTTCAAACACATCGTTTTGGACATTAAATGGTTCTCCTAGCATATAGTGAGCCGGCAAAATATTACCTTCTTCATCTTCCGGCTGAATTAACGCTTGCCGGAAATTCCAAAAATTCTCCTCTTCCTCTTCATTTTCAAATATCAGATTTTCAGGGTGTTCGGAAATCGTATACATGTTGTGGAAAAGCACCTTGTATGCATTTAACGGATAATCGTCTTTACTTTCCTCAGGATATTCTCTTCTTTTCAATTCAGTCATATCTCCATCGAAATATAGCACTTTAAAACATCCTTCATCCTCTTCGATGCCCCAAGGTTGCTCAAAGGCATCGTAAAATAGATACAAAATACCACTATCAGGAAGCAGATTGTCTTTATCATATGGTTTTGCTTCTTTCAGGTTAACTTGTCCGATAAACCATAGATAGCCTTTTTCGTATCGAGGAAATTCCATTTCATCAGGCATATCCGGCAGACCGCCTAATTTTGAAGAACCAATCGGAATAGCCTTTTCATCCACTCCTACCTTTACCATCCTAATAGAGTTTTTCAAAGAGGAAATAATCGCTGATTTTTTATGATATAGCTCATGTTCGCGAAGTAATTGGTCAATTTGTTGCATGATGTTCCATCCCCCCAATTTTTTAGCGTAACTTTCCCTACACCCTCCTCCCTAAAAAATTCATATTGATTCTATTCGGTAAATTTATGAAAATACCTTTCTATTCTGTGAGCGATGTAGCGCAAAAATGTCGCTGACTTTTGGAATTCAGCGTACGATGACAGGACAAAAAAAGGCAGCCGAATGGATCTCGACGCCTAAACCATGTTCCTTTTTTAAAAAAATTAAGATTTTGTTAATTGCGTGCAGACTAACAGAAGGAATGAAATAGCTACCATACTGATTACCCATAACCAAGCCAGTTGCATATTCCCTGCGTCAATGGCGAGATAGATAGCGGTGGGGATGGTTTGGGTTTTCCCGGGGATGTTCCCCGCGAACATGAGTGTGGCGCCAAACTCACCTAACGCTCGTGCAAAACTTAATATTCCACCTGTTATGATGGAGTTACGTGCAAGCGGGATGGATACGAACATAAATAGTTTCCATTCATTGGCCCCATCCACCCGTGCTGCATCCTCAATCTCTTTTTCAACCGCTTCGAATCCGGTTTTAGAGGATTGGTACATAAGCGGGAATGCCACGACGGAAGCGGCAATGACAGCTGCCCACCAGGTAAACATCACAGGCTGTTTAAAGAGCCATTCGATCGTTTGCCCAAGGATACTTTGTTTTCCAAAAAAGATGATTAACAAAAAACCGACAACGGTTGGCGGTAGGACTAATGGCATCAAGAAAAGCGTTTCGATGATCACTTTCGCTTTAAATTTTGCATGGGCCATGATCTTCCCCGACCATAGCCCTAAAACTAAGACGATTACCCCGGAGACTGATGCGATCTCTATCGACAGTCTTACGGGTGTCCAAAAGTCTGTTGTCATGTTTATTCATTTAGCCCTTTAAATCCGTATTTTTCGAACGTTCTCACAGATTTTGCATTATGAAGATAATCATAGAACTGTTTTGCGTCCTTTACATGTGCACTGTCTTTAATGACTCCTACCGGATAAATAATTGGCTTGTGTGTACTGTCCTTAGCGGTTGCGATAATTGTTACTTTCGGTGAAATCAATGCGTCCGTCTTATACACAATTCCAGCGTCCACATTTCCCGTTTCAACATATGTAAGAACCTGGCGTACATCCTTGGCATATACCACTTTCCCTTGAACGGCATTCCAGATATTTAAGTTACTTAATGTTTCTTTCCCATACTGCCCTGCCGGTACAGACTCGGGTGTTCCAAGTGAAATTTTTGCCGCTTTCGTCAAATCCGTGAAGTCCTTGATGCCCTTCGTGTTATCCTTTGGCACTACAAGTACAAGGTCATTTCCAAGAAGATCGGCATCTTTTTGTTTTTCAATGGTTCCTTTTTGGACTAATTGATTAAATTTGTCTTCTGCAGCTGAGAAAAAGAGATCCACGGGTGCGCCTTGGGAAATTTGTTGTTGCAGTGCCCCTGAAGCGCCAAAGTTATAGGTTATGGTCACATTCGGATGAGCCTTTTCATAGGCTGCTTTTATGTCAGTTAGGGCGTTCTGTAAACTTGCAGCTGCTGAAACTGTTAATGCTACATTCTTTTCCTTCGTTTGCCCTGCTGACTTTTTACTTTGGTCAGCTGTTGAACACCCTGATATTACGAGCATTAACAGCATGAGTAAAGAAAATAACTGATATTGTTTTTTCATCGTGCCTCTTCCTTCCGTTTCGTTATAACTAATTATATTTGATTATAACTAATTATAATTAACAATGGTGTAAAAAAAATCACATTTGGTGCTTTTTTATTATGAATATACTTTTTAAAAGACAATGAGATAAAATACAAGTAGGAGGGATGCACATGTCGAAGGAGCTTTCCTATACAATCGAAGAAGTGTCACAGCTTTTAAAGGTATCCAAATTAACCATTTATGACCTCATTAAAAAAGGCGAATTTCCTGTATTCCGTGTTGGCAGACAAATGAGGATGGATGCTAAAGACTTGGAAAATTATATTAGCCAGCATAAGACGAAGCAGACGATTCCTTCTCCAGCCCCTGCTGTTCATCCTCAAAAGATGGAAATAAAGGATTCTTCCAACCTTGTTATTAGTGGACAAGATATGGTCTTAGATATTCTAGGGAAACACATCGAGAAATATTCAGCTTTTAAAACATTACGATCCTATACCGGAAGTTTAAACAGCCTTATCTCTATGTACAATGGGGAATGTGACATTGTCAGTGTGCATATGTTCGATGGCGATACCGGTGAATATAATCTTCCTTATATTAAAAAGATTTTGGTCGGCTATCCCTATATTTTAATCAATCTTATTTCTCGGAAAGCCGGCTTTTATGTGCAAAAGGGGAATCCCCTTGGCCTCACCGCTTGGACGGATTTAAAGCAGGAACACCTAACCATTGTCAATCGCGAGAAGGGATCGGGCGCAAGAATCCTTCTCGATGAACAGTTACGAATTGAGCAAATTGCCCCGAAGAGCATTAAGGGGTATGAGCATGAAGAGACGAGTCATTTAAGTGTGGCTTCGGCCGTTTCTACCGGGATTGCTGATGTGGGAGTGGGAATTGAAAAGGCAGCTAAAATTGTTGGCATCGATTTTGTGCCATTAATTACTGAACGTTATGACCTGGTGATTTTAAAAACCCCTGAAACTGAACAAACCATACGGTTGCTAAAGGAGATTTTAACTTCTACTCTGTTTCAGTCAGAGATCAACTCGCTTGGCGATTATGATCTTTCGCAAACAGGAACGGTTTTGTATGAGACGTTTTAAATGGAAGTCTGGCTGAAAACTGTTTTGTCGGTAAGAGCCATTATTAAAGACATTTCTTTTGCAGTATTACTGAGAGATGTCCTTGAATTACTGTTTGAAGGACAGTTTGCTGGTTTCCTGGGCGGGGGGTTGTCCTTGAAACCACTGTGTGAAAATAAAATAAAAATACCTTGATATTATAATAAAAATGCACACGAAATCACTTGTGAATTGACGTGTGCATCGCTTTGTTATTGTCTGTTTTCGTAAACATTGTTGTTTTTACAAAACTAAATTATTTTTAGGCCGAGAGGATGGATAATTGACGTATATCCTGCCTTTACTGGCGAAAAAGCCTCTTTCATTTGCTGCTAGCAGTTTTCTATCAAAGCCACAATCCTTAAGAAAAGAGCCTTGATATTTTATTGTTTGCACCTCTATTAAAATGCAGATCTAGCACCTAGGTATCTGGTTTTCCAATATGTCGATGTCATATCAGAGATGGTTACACCTGATGAGGCAGCACTAATAAACTTGTTGTTTCCTAAGTAGATTCCAACATGTGATGGTCCTAGTTTGTACGTTTGAAAAAAGACAAGATCACCTATACTTGGTGTATTTACCGGTGTTGCTGCATCCCATTGTGAAGCAGTTGTTCGCGATAATGAAACTCCGACTTTATTAAATACATATTTTGTAAAACCACTGCAATCAAATCCTGCCGGAGTATTCCCTCCCCAGCTATATGGTGCACCCATGTATTTCTTTGCCTCTTCAATCACTGCCTGTACTTTTGAAGCGGAAGTCACCGCCGGTTTTTCAGTTGCTGTTGAATGGGTCGGTGCCACTGGTTTTTGAGTAGCTACTGATTGGGTCGGTGCCACTGGTTTTTGAGTAGCTATTGATTGGGTCGGTGCCACTGGTTTTTGAGTAGCTACTGATTGGGTCGGCGCCACTGGTTTTTGAGTAGCTACTGATTGGGTCGGTGCCACTGGTTTTTGAGTAGCTACTGAATGGGTCGAAGCCACTGCTTTTTGAGCAGCTGTTGTATCGGTTGGCGCTACAGGTTTTTGGATAGCTACTGAATGGGTCGGTGCCACTGGTTTTTGAGTAGCTACTGAATGGATCGAAGCCACTGGTTTTTGGGCAGCTGTTGTATCAGGAGTCACTGCTGCTTTTTGGACATCCGTTGGAGCAGGTTTCACCACTTGTTTTTCGACAGCTTTTGAATAGGACCTCGCTATCGTTTGTTTGGCCGTTTGTGTGGAAGCGGCAGACACCTTCGTAGTGGCTGTATTTGATTGGGCACTTCTTACATTTAGAGTTTGTCCTATTTTAATTGTGTCAGTTGATAAATTGTTCATTTCTTTAAGCTGTGGAACTGATAGATTAAATCGTGCCCCGATCACAGAAAGGGAATCTCCGCTTCGGACAACATACGTCGTCTTTGCAGGGGTACTTGAATTCGATTCTGCTATTTTCAATTGCTGATTGATATGAATTAAATCTGATGTTAATCCATTCAGACTTTTAAGTTCACTTACTGTCATACCGTAAGTTCTTGCAATCGTCCAAAGACTATCACCTGATTTTACCGTGTAGGTAAGTGATAGCTTTTGATTTACATAGATTTTATCACTGGAAAGATGGTTCCAAGATTTTAAGAGATTAATAGAAACATTGTTTAAGTTGGAGATTTTCCAAAGACTGTCGCCCGGACGTACCGTATATGTAGGTTCTTGTGCACTTGCAGTGGCTCCAAAAGCAGTAAGTATAAGCCCTGCAGTTGCAGCTGCAGTTACTAGATTTTTTTTCAATTGTCGCACTTCCTTATATTTCATTAACATACAATAATGAAATTTAACATGAAAAACTTCTACCGGAAATGGTAATATAGTAGGTTTCTTCCCGGTTTGTTCCCTAGATGGTAGTGTAAGCGCTTAATGTAACAAACGCTAGAAAGTATACGGAATGTTATTATATTAGGTGTTTGAGGACCATTTTCCGGTTTATTTAGCAGTTTCCTGTAACATATTTGTAATCATTTTTTAATAATTGACAATATTTTTTTACATAGTTTTTGAGTCTGTAATTCCAAAAATAGAACTTTTGTTCCTGTTTTCTGAAATTTAAAAAGCTTATAATTAATCTTGAAGTCATGATAAGGAGGATGAAAAATGAACAAGGATAATCAGGAACAATCCCGCTATGTACAGATACCTGGAAGTGAGCGAAGTTTGGTACCCCATTCCCGAAAATCAGGTCCGGTCCATCCCGAAGAAGAGATGTCCGTAACCGTACTTGTACGTCGTCCCTCAGTTGACGGTTTCCTGGAAAAAACGGGCACTATCCCCTTCACTTCAAGCCGGCACCTTAGCCGTGAAGAGTTTGTTGCGGCTCATGGTGCGAACCATGAAGACATAAAAAAAGTGGAGGAATTCGCCCAATCCCATCGCCTTTCCGTTAAGGAAGTGAACGCAGCCGCAGGAACCATAATGCTTACAGGATCTGCAGCCGCTTTTAGTAAAGCCTTTGGAGTTGAACTTGCTATGTACGAGCATCCGGACTTTATTTACCGGGGACGGACCGGACATGTTACGATCCCTCAGGAACTTGTTGATATTGTTGATGGGGTACTGGGTCTTGATAACCGTCCGCAGCTTCGGCCCCATTTTCAAATTTTTGAAGAAAATGTAGAGCCATTGCGAACTGCCACAGCAAGAAAGTCCTATACACCTCCTCAGATAGCAAGTCTCTATAATTTTCCACAAAATGTAAATTGCAGTGAGCAATGTATCGGTATTATTGAATTAGGCGGCGGCTATGATCCTGCTGAACTGCAAAATTACTTTTCCTCTCTTGGCGTTCCACAAACAATGATTACAGACGTTTCCATTAACGGGGCAACAAATCAACCGACAGGAGACCCGGGCGGAGCCGATGGTGAAGTGGTATTAGACATTGAAGTAGCCGGAGCTGTTGCCCCTGGGGTTAAAATCGCTGTCTATTTTGCCCCTAATACAGATGCAGGTTTCCTTAACGCGATTACGACCGCTATCCACGACACGCAAAACAAACCTTCTGTCCTTTCCATTAGTTGGGGTGCCCCGGAGAATCAATGGACAACTCAGGCAATGATAGCGATGGATCGGGCTTTTCAGGATGCAGCAGCTGTTGGTGTAACCATTTGCTCTGCAGCAGGAGATCGCGGCTCGGCTGATGGCGTGAACGATGGTCTCGTGCATGTTGATTTCCCGTCTTCAAGTCCTTATGCTCTTGCGTGCGGCGGCACACGACTTGAAGGGTCGGGCCGTAGGATTATTAGAGAAGCGGTATGGAATGAGGGGCCGGACAGCAGTACAGGGGGCGGAATCAGTGATGTGTTTGATTTGCCGGCTTGGCAAACAGCTGCCAACGTACCCCCTTCCGCGAATCCGGGAGGTCGAATAGGGCGCGGTATTCCCGATGTTGCGGGAGACGCCGACCCTGCTACCGGTTACCAGGTTTTAGTTGACGGACAGCACACTGTTATTGGCGGGACCAGTGCGGTAGCCCCTCTTTGGGCGGGATTGATTGCTTTGATTAATCAGCAGCTGGGTCATTCGATAGGATTTATTACTCCAACGCTTTATCATTTATCTACCCGTAGCGGTGCCCTTCATGATATTAAAGTTGGTAACAATGACTCGGGTAGTGTACAGGGGGCCTACGAAGCTCGTCCCGGTTGGGATCCCTGTACCGGTCTAGGAAGTCCCAACGGAATAAATTTAGTAACAGCCCTTCATAGTTTGTTGTCTACGTCTTAAAGATTTTTCAATCGGCGGATAGAAACTATCATATAAAAATACTTTTAAAAAGGACGTTGGTATGCAACACACCAACGTCCTTTTATTTAGTTAGAAAAAATGGATCAACTTCTCAGGAAGTTATGAAGGAACGATCACTTTCATAGAGAATATAGGTATAAAAGAGAGGAGAAAAACGATGAAGAGGAAAAAGTTATTGGTAGTACCCTTACCGGGTTTTGAGCCGGAGATTGGACGGTGGATGTGGTGTTTAGAAGACGTTCGCCGTACTATTTTAGAAAGAATATCAGGTATAAGTCAGATCGCTCTTGATACAAAACCTGCTGGAGGACATTCAATCGGATCATTGTTATATCACATCTCTTTGATTGAGGCGGACTGGTTCTATGAAGATGTACTTGGCGGTGTATGGAACCCTAAGATCCGTTCTTTATTTCCTCAAGAAGACCGTAATAATGATAACACGTTGACCCATATTGAGGGACAAGACTTAGGTGAACATTTACATCGTCTAAAATCTGTACGTGATGAATTAATTTCCCATTTTCGTTCTATGGACTTAGAGGACTGGCGTAAACCAAGGATTCTTAAAGTCCACGATGTAACTCCTGAGTGGGTGATCTACCATCTCATTGAACACGAATCACATCATAGGGGACAGATTTTCCAGATGCTTGCAACTTTAAAGGATTAAAAAGGAAAAATGGTCACGTAGCAAGAGTCTACGTGACCGGAAGCTTTTGTCCTGTCCGAATAAGTCTCGTATTCGGACTATCATTGGTAATTTCCTGCTTGTCCTGTCCGATTAAGCCTCGCATTCGGACTATCATAGGCCATTTCCAGCTTGTCCTGTCCGAATAAGCCTCGCATTCGGACTATCATTGGTAATTTCCTGTTTGTCCTGTCCGAATAAGCTTCGCATTTGGACTATCATTGGTAATTTCCTGTTTGTCCTGTCCGAATAAGCCTCGTATTCGGACTATCATAGGCAATTTCCTGTTTGTCCTGTCCGAATAAGCCTCGTATTCGGACTATCACAGACAATTTCCAGCTTATCCTGTCCGAATAAGCCTCGCCTTCGGACTATCACAGACAATTTCCAGCTTATCCTGTCCGAATAAGCCTCGCCTTCGGACTATCATCGGTAATTTCCTGTTTGTCCTGTCCGAATAAGCCTCACATTCGGACTATCACAGGCAATTTCCAGCTTGTCCTGTCCGATTAAGCCTCGCATCCGGACTATCATTGGTAATTTCCTGTTTGTTCTGTCCGAATAATCCTCGTATTCGGACTATCATTGGTAATTTCCTGTTTGTCCTGTCCGAAATAAACCTCGCCTTCGGACTATCACAGACAATTTCCAGCTTGTCCTGTCCGAATAAGCCTCGCCTTCGGACTATCACAGACAATTTCCAGCTTATCCTGTCCGAATAAGCCTCGCCTTCGGACTATCATCGGTAATTTCCTGTTTGTCCTGTCCGATTAAGCCTGTCTTGTCCGAATAAACTTCGCATTCGCTATGCAAATATCTGCAAAAATTTTAAATACTAGGTAGAATTCACACCATAAATCAAAATAAATTCCCATACTGTCCAATAATTATCCTTTAGAATTACACTCTGATTTCAAATGTGAAAAGTTCGTAAAAGTGTATAGAAACCTTGCTATAACAACAAAAAAACACACAACTTCCTATGTGAAATGTCGTGTGTTTCTTCATTCAATTTTAAGGTTTGCACCTTTGAAATAAACCCTTTAACCGGAGCAAGGGACTACGTGACCGGAACCGGTTTGAGTTAGCCTCCCCCTAAAATTTACTGTACCCGCGCCCGTTTAATAAAGAATGCTAGAATCAAAGCCACAAATGCGATTCCGGTTGCAACGATAAAGGCATCATTAATTCCAGCGATTGTGGCTTGTTTCATCGTTTGACCGTAAATCAAATAGGTTGCAAGCTGCCTTCCTGCAGCCGGTAGGTGGGTTACAGCCCCCAAACCTTGACCAATCTGTGTAAAACTACTAGCTATAAAAGGATTGGAGCCTGTGATGAGACTCCCATATTCCCCTACATGGACCCCTTGTCTTGTTGTCATAACGGTAACAAGGAACGCCGTCCCAATACTACCGGCAACCTGCCTTGCTGTATTGGATGCCGCAGTACCATGGGCACCTAGATGACGGGGTAACTGGTTAAGACCTTCCGTCATTACAGTCATCATGATGAATGACATACCAAACATCCGCATGACATATAGAAGAAGGATATGGCTATAGCTTGTAGTCATACTTAGACTGGAAAATTGCCATGTTGTAATAACCGTAATCGTTAAGCCGATTACCGCCAGCCATCTTGCACCGATTTTATCAAAAAGAGCTCCTGAAATTGGTGACATAATCCCCATCACGATGGCACCGGGAAGCATCAATAATCCTGATTGTAATGCGGTATAGCCACGGATATTTTGCAAATAGATCGGAAGCAGGATCATTGCACCAAACATAGCCATGTTCACAATCATACTAATAATGGTGGTTAACGAGAAAATATCATATTTAAAGACCCGTAAATCAAGCATCGGCTTGTCGGTAGTTAGTTCACGCCAGACAAAGGCGATTAGCGAAATAATTCCTATCGTTAAGGAAGCGACAACGGTTAGACTGGTCCAGCCGGTCGTTCCTGCTTCACTAAAACCATATAACAAGAATCCGAAACCTACTGTGGAAAATAAAAATCCAGGGAAATCAAATTTAGGATTCGTTACTTTGGTTACGTCTTTCATCCACAAGAAGCTAAGAATTAAATCGAGCACTCCGATTGGAATGACAATGTCAAACAATAATCGCCATGAATAATGTCCAATGAGCCAACCGGATAAGGTTGGACCGATTGCGGGAGCAAATATCATGACAATTCCCATGATCCCCATTGCCTTTCCACGCTTTTCGGGAGGGAACATCGCGAAAAAAACAGTCATTAAAAGGGGCATAATAATACCGGCACCGCTAGCTTGGATGACCCTTCCGACCATCAGCATACTAAAGCTTACTGAAAATGAACAAACTAACGATCCTAAGGTGAAGAGAAAAATGGCAGCAATAAAAAGCTTCCTTGTTCCAAACTTTTCAATAAGAAAGGCAGTAATCGGGATCGCGATCCCGTTTACTAACATATAACCTGTTGAGAGCCATTGAACGGTATTCGCAGAAACACCTAAATCATTCATAATATGCGGAATGGCTACATTCAGTAAGGTTTGATTAAGAATGGCAACAAACGCACCAAGCATTAAAGCCACAAGTACTTTCCCTGTTCCTGAATCTTTTTCAGCACGGTTCATTTTTTCCTTCGGCTGAACATCCGCTTCGACATATTCAGCAATAGCTGAATCTTCAAGCATTTCTTCCATTTGACTCGATAACTCTTGCGGAATATTCTCCTGAACCTTCATTTCGGTTAGAGTAATCCTTTGCTTTGGCTCTTCATCCTTAATATCGGGTTGAGCAACCATCATGTTCGGTTTTTTTTGTTTCGTCATCCTAAAATTTATGAAAAGCAACAGCAAAACACATAAAATAACATAACCCGTGATATATATTGACATCTCATCACCTACTTATGAATTCGCACGGTTACGTTCATACCTGGAACTATTGCTACACCTTTATTGTCCTCGATGGATACTTTTATAGGAACGACTTGCGTAACTTTTGTATAGTTACCTGTTGTATTTGTGCTTGGTAATAGGGAAAATGTTCCGGATGTTGCCAATCCGATTTGTTGTACTTTTCCTTTTAATGTGCTATTTGGGAAAGCATCAACATAGATATCGACATCCTGTCCTGTAGCAATCTCGTCAATTTTCGTTTCATCGATATTTGCTGTTACCCATAATTTGGTTAGATCGTACTCTTGCGCAAGAGGGGTTCCTGCAGCAACAAATGAATCCGGGACTGCATTATTTTGGACAATTGTTCCATCTGTTGGAAGAGTTACGTTAATACTTACAGGTGCTCCCTTTGAGTCTGTTGTTGAAATGCTACCAACTGTAGAATCTTTCGAAAAGTTGGACCCAACGTCGGCTTTCCAATCTATCAATTTTCCGTTTGCAGGAGCAGCTATGGTTACTTGTTGTCCGGCAATTTGTGCATTATCGGTCGTTAAGTAGTTTACCGTTCGATTATAATAGGCATAACCTCCAAAACCTCCACCGACTAAAACTAGTAAAATAATAATATTTAATAAAAGTAAACGCCTCGTGCTCATTTAACCTTATTCCTCCTCTAATGATAACGTTGTTAAAACAAACTTTTGCAGACGCAGTAGGTTTGATATCTCCTCCTCCGGTAATTCAAGGACTTCATTCAGTCTTATAATTAAAATGGAATCGGATGAAAAAAACTGATCTAATTTCTGTTTTCCTTTTTCTGTTAAATGAATAGAAACAGTCCTTCTATTTTCGGGAAGAACAACCCTTTCGACTAATCCATTATGGACTAAGCGTTCTATAACACCGCTAACGGTACTGTTCGTCAGTCTTAATTTATCAGCGAGCTCACCTAAGCTACTATTTGGATTGGTGCTAAGTTTGTATAATGCATGTAATTGTACAACCGTGATCCCTAATCTATCCGCATCGATTTTAACAAGTCGTTTGATGGCTTTATTGATCTCCAAACAGGATTTAAAGATCTCATTATTCAGTACGTTCACCACCGTCCTCCTTTCTTTTGTTTTGCGATTTTTCCTATCCAAACATTTCGTATACGAAATAAATCTTTACAGTAATGAATTATAAACAGTGAATTTTAGGATGTCAACAAAAAAGTGACACGTTGTCATGCGTTGATTGACATCTACCAATGTGGCATTTATCATTACTTTAGGATTAATTATGACAATTTGTCACTTGTTTACCTGGGAGTGAAGCTAATGCCTAAACAAACCTTTTTAAATTTATCTAAAGATAAACAAGAATTGTTCATTCATGCGGCTAAAAAAGAATTTTCAAGAGTTCCTTTATATGAGGCATCGATTTCAAATATTATCAAGGATGCCGGAATACCAAGGGGAAGTTTTTATCAATATTTTGATGATAAGGAAGATGTTTACTTTTTTTTATTAGATGAATATTCCAAACGCAACCATGAAAGGTTTATTTCGATCATTAAAAAGAACAATGAGGATTTATTTGATTCCTATAGGGAATGGTTTCAATCGATTCTAAAAAACGTTGAAGAACCGGAAAATCGCCACTATTTAAAAAATACTTTTTTAAATATGAATTATAAAATAGAAAGAGCATTTACTCAGAATATGATTGAGAAAAGATTTAAAAGTAGATTTTTTGAGATAATTGGTCTACTAAATACTCAAACATTAAACATAACGAATGAAGAAGAACTATACCATGTCATTAAAATTATGAATGCAGTGACGTTTCAAAATCTTGTTCATGCTTTCGCGAAGGAATTATCTATTGATGATGCGATGAAAACCTTTACTTTGGAGATTGATTTACTTAAAAAAGGCTTTTATAAGGGGGCTGAATAACGCTGGAGAAATTTGAAAGTATCAATCCCCCTTTAACAACAATTGAACTGTTAGTAAAAAAACTTCAGCAACAAGGGGTAAATGCTAAATTATGTAATAAAAAAAAAGCCCTATTAAATAATTAAAGGGTTCTGTTTTGAGGTGCTTTCCTCAAATTCAAAGCCAAAATGACACTTAGTTTGACATCAGGATTGGTATACAAAAATGTACTTTGACTCTCCATTCAAAAGACCGCAATTCTGCGGTCTTTTGCTGTTTATTCCAAATTTACTCTAATTCCAATCGCTGCTATAATTCCAATCACTGAAATAAGGATGGTTTCAAGTAGATTCATATAAATTCCTCCTCTGCCTTTATAAAAATCTATTATACCATTTATTGCTTGATTTTTTTTGCACCTAAAAACACACGTATTTCATACCTTGATATTGCAACACCTATTTATCAATTACGATCTCTCCGTGAAATAATAGTAGTTTAGTAAAATATCTTGACACTCTTAGGATATAGATTTAAAATTTAACTTATATCAATTGAGAAAGATTATCATTATCAAATACATAGTAAGGAGTAGATTGGAATGCTACGAAAAATAGTGAATTTAAAGACCTTGCTTATCACCGTTTCCTTGTTGGTGGTGATTGGTGTTATCATTTGGCAGGGTGTCCATTTTCAAGGGAATCCTGATCCGACTGCAAAAAACATTACGCCGGGGGCGGCCATCATCAACACGGCGATACTCATTTTCAGGGAAGGCCTAGAGGCAATTTTAGTTCTTTCTGCGATCATTTCGGGTTTGGTTCGTAAAAAACAAGACACGTTATGGAAGCCCATCTCAATCGGAGCCGGAGTATCCTTTTTAGCTACGATTGCAACGTGGTTTATTGTGGTGGCGATTATTTCTTCCGTCAATACATCAGAGCTAAACATCCAAGCTTTCACGGGAATCCTAGCTGTGGTCGTGTTATTAGTGATTATGAATTGGTTTTTCCATAAGATTTATTGGACGGGTTGGATCAATCTGCATAATCGAAAGAAACAGCAAATAACCTCCAACAACGATGAAAGTGCACAGACAACAACATTTTGGTCGCTGTTTTTATTAGGTCTTACCTCGATTTATCGGGAAGGTTTTGAAGTGGTTCTTTTCCTTCAAAATTTACGGTTAAAGGTTGGATCTGAGGTCATTTTACAAGGGGCATTGATCGGGTTGGCGTTAACGATGATCGTAGGCGTTCTTACCTTTTTAGCACAACGCCGCCTTCCACATAAAAAAATGCTGGTATTTACCGGGGGCTTATTAGTAGTAGTTCTCGCTGTCATGGTGGGAGAAACTGTACAAGAGATGCAGCTAGCCGGTTGGATTGGCACCACTACACTTGATATACCGATCCCTGAATGGGCCGGGGTTTGGTTCTGTCTCTTCCCTACCGTAGAAACATTGTCCCTTCAAGCTCTTGCTGTGATCTATGTATTGGGTTCTTATTTTGCGGCTCGTTATCTTACGAAGCGAAAAGCCATAAAACAAAAAATCATTACAACTGCTTAATATCGGGCCCTAGGATAATCACTCAATACTGTTCATTATCTACTGTTAAAAAGCCAGGCACCCGCACTTTGGGGGCTGGCAGGTAGTATCGTAATGTTACGCCAATGGAGAAAGTTAGAATGCTTGAATGAAATTTCCTAGTTCAACGAGTTGAGGATAGGGTTGCGGTTGCGGTTGCGGCTGCGGCCCTTTTTTATTGTACCAACGATGCAGGTCAGCAATAAGAATTTTTCTTATAAATAAAAATGTCCTCCCCATGTGGAAGGACATTATATTATTTTTCTTTTGCAATTTCTTCTCTGTTAGGAGCAAGTGGTGGTTGTTCTAACCATTTATTTTGTACCATAATATTAAACCATTTTTTTGTAACCAGTAGATTTTTTAAAATAATCCCTTCATAAGTCGCTACAAGGTCTGTTCTCATGGCTGATGCTAGTCCTGCCCCATGATAGTTTTGGGCAGCTTGGAACATGAAACCAATATGATACAACATTAACTTATCGGAAAAAGGAGCATCCGTTGAAATTGTCACTTCTGTTTCCCAAGATTTCGGAACGGGTAAATTGTCCGCTTGCATGATTTTGGCAAAGTCTTTGATATGGTCGTCAGACGTTTTCTCAGAATCAGTTAAAAACTTTCGTACCTCTTTTGATTGAGCGACTTGACTGAATGCGATAGAAAGAGTTTTAGCCATAATACTCTTTTTAAGGTTGAATGAAATACTGATGATTTCTGTTGCAGTTAAACGTCTCTCTTTTCCGAAAAATCCATCCGTGAAATCTTGGCTAGAAATGAACTCAGGATTCTTGGCTGGATAAAATAAAGGATCTCTTTGAAAATTACCTTTCTCTAGCAATAACTCTATGGTTTGGTGATACATCCTTTTTGCGTCATTATCACAGGAATCGTAAAAATCCCTTAAGTCTTTTCTAACAGAAACACCTAATGCAGTGATGTGCCCTAACAAACCATGTAAAGTCATAATATGTAAATAATTAAGACAAAAAATGTCCGTGAATAATCTCTCTGCACCTTTATTTAAGTCTGATTCAGTAAATCCAATTGGAACTGGAAATCCCTCATTCTCCATAAAAGTTATGATTTGATTTTTTTGTTTTTCAAACGTTTTGATCGCATCGTCAAATATTTTTTTTATTGATTCATCTTCAATGATGGAGAACATATATCTATTTACGACATCTGTCATTGTTCCGTTTATATACTCTGCCCAAAGTGTTCCTATTTCGGAAGATGTTAGTTTTATTTTATCTTTATCCATATGATCACCTCTTGGCTATTATTTACTAATTCAGCAAGAGATATGAATTTATTTATTGGACTTTAACATTTAGTTGATAAACAGGTTGGATGATAACACTAAGGTTATTGTTAATCTAATTAACAGGTTTATTCAGAACCATACTTATTGAACGTGGTGCAATCCCATAGAGAAAAAAATAGGACTGCACTCAGTCCTCAGATTGTCGAAAAACCCTCGGCAGCCTCTTATTTTATTCATTTACTTCAATAATTTACCGCGTTAATTTGTTATAATATTATTGATATATAGGCTTTTCAACAGGTCTGTTGATTGGCGCTCCAGGCACTTCGCTTTCCGCGGGCGTGCCGGGGAGCCTCCTCGTCGCTTCGCTCCTGCGGGGTCTTCCCTGCCCCGTACTCCCGCAGGAGTCTTCGTGCCTTCCGCGCCAATCAACAGAGTGTTATCAATAAAGACCTTCAACTCAACTAATAAATAATAAAAATAAGTGGTGAAATCTATGTTTAAGCCAAAAGAGTCTAGCCAAAGTGAATATGAATTTGTATCTATTGATGAATTGGTACCTGATGACCATCTTCTTCGTTTGATTGATAAATATATTGATTTTTCGTTTCTTCTTAAAAAGGTCCGTCCTTATTACAGTGATGATAATGAACGCACTGCCCATTACTATCCCTGTTGATTGGAGCGGAGGGCACTCGACTCCTGCGGGATAGAGAGGTCACTGGAGACCCCGCAGGCACCCGGAGCGGAAATCAACAGGCCCATTTGCAGGGACAATCAATAAATTTGGTATGATTCTGACAAAATAAAAAATTGCCGAGAAAAATACCCTTTCTCGACAATCTAAGGACTGCACTCAGTCCTATATTTCATTTTCTTCAGTTAGCCCTTTAATTGTAAATTGAGTTGGGAAGCTGCGAAAAGTGCTTCCTTGTCTTGAAGGACGTCCTCAGGTTTATTTCCTTTTCCAAGAATATATCCGCCAAACTCAATTCCCATAAAATCAAAGATATGTTGAAACTGCTGAATCATTGGCAGTCCTTTAATGGTTGGGTTGTCTCCTCCAACGGCAATCACAAATGCTTTCTTTGAGGCCATTTTATTTTTAAAATCAGGATATTTAGGGTCTCTTAATGTCTGGGACCAGCGATCAATAACGTTTTTCATTGTTCCTGACATGCTATACCAATATATTGGCGTAGCGAAGATTAGAATGTCATGCGGCAAAATACGATCGATGAGGGAGTTATAATCATCATTTCTGTCTTGGAAGCCATCTTCTGAATGACGCATATCTACAATCGGTTGGATAGTATGATCCCTTAAGTATATTTTTTCTGCAACGATTCCTTGAACAGCATGTTCTGTCAGTGTTTCTGTATTACCATTTTGACGGGTTCCCCCATATATAATAGCTATTGTCAACTTTATTTCCCCTTTCCTTGTTCCTAATGGTTGCTGCCTACTTATATCTTATTATGGATTAAAAATCAATTAAGATGATTAATTTGGGGTGAGCAGGTTTTGCTTTGGAACTTTGGCGATCATAAAAATTCGGTTTAATTAATTCTAAATTCCATTTTTTTACGGTACATTATAGGTGTACATAAATTGAAAGGGGGATTTGTAATGCAAAGACAAATTAAACTGATCAAGAGGCCAAAGGGAACGCCGACTTATGAGGATTTTGAACTTGTGGAGGGGCCGATCGGCGAGCCGTCAGCCGGTGAGATTCTTGTACGGACCGTGTATATTTCCGTTGATCCGTATTTACGCGGGCGGATGAATGAAGGGAAATCGTATATTCCGCCTTTTGGGTTGAATGAAGTGATTTCAAGCGGTGTGATTGGACAGGTTGTCGAATCCCGGTCAGAGCGTTTTGCTAAAGGGGATGTTGTTCTCGGATCACTGGGATGGCAGGAATATTCCGTTGTGAAGGACAGCTCGGTCCGGAAGGTCGATCAGCATCTGGCGCCTGCATCTGCGTATTTAAGTGTGTTAGGCATGACCGGTTTAACGGCCTATTTCGGCTTATTGGATATCGGCAAACCAAAAGAGGGTGAAACCGTTGTCGTATCGGGGGCTGCAGGAGCAGTCGGTTCCACTGTCGGTCAAATTGCAAAGATTAAGGGTGCCCGGGTTGTGGGGATTGCCGGTTCGGACGAGAAGGTCAAATTCCTTGTCGATGAATTAGGCTTTGATGCCGCCATTAACTACAATACAGAGGATGTTGCGACCGCCTTACGGGAGGCATGCCCGAATGGAATTGACGTCTATTTTGAGAATGTCGGAGGTAAAATTGGCGACGCCGTCTTCCCTTTGTTGAACAATTTTGCGCGTATCCCGGTGTGCGGAGCGATTTCAGGCTATAATAACGCGGAAGGTGATGTAGGGCCGCGCGTTCAATCGTATTTGATTAAGACCAGTTCATTGATGCAAGGGTTTACTGTCGGAAACTATGGGTCCCGCTTCGGTGAAGGGGCCAGAGAGCTGGCTGGATGGCTGAAGGAAGGCAAGCTGAAGTATGAGGAAACGATTACGGAGGGCTTTGATCATACGATTGATGCTTTCTTGGATCTCTTTAAAGGGGCGAATCTTGGGAAAGCGCTTGTGAAAGTTGCGGAGATTGAATAGGTTTTGGAAGTCCGTTCTGGAGTTACCAGGTTGTTACTAGTGGGCATAGTAAACTGTCATATAAAACACTTCCTTTTGTAAGAAAAGGTACGTTTTTTAATCTAATTGGGTATTTAATACGATTGGTTGATACTAAGTAATCATCCAAGTACTGATTTAAAGAGCCATTTAGTAAAAAAACAATCCACCTATCTTTAATTGGCTTTTTAAATAAAGTTGGTAAAAGTGCTAATCCTATTAACCATAGTCGTTTCAATATTCTCCGTTCTAACATAAAACACACTCCTTTCTATTTTTTAGAGTGTGTTTTATGTTAATTATTTATTATCAATAATTTGAATGTTTTTATGTTCACCTTTTAGCTGAACTCTCTCCATAGATGAGAAAGCGAAAGTAAGCCGTATAGCTGAACTAAGCGAAGAATTTGTTACTGCAGTAACGCTAAGCCATTTTCAACAAGACGCTGCAGTTCTTTTGTTTCGCTGAGCCGGACCAATTCTTGTTGCACCTGTTCTTTTTCAATCATTTTTACATTGTGCATACAGAACAATTCCAAAATTTCCAAACGGAGCAGCCATTCTTTTGGATAGTCGCTTCTCAGACCTTGAAGAACTGCTTGAACAACAGCGATACTATTTTCATCCCATGTTTCTTTTTCACGAAGCTCTCTGATGGTTTGGTACATATTTTCCAGTTCTGTTACCGATCTTGGTTCTGTTGGACCCTTTTTAGGCATTTCTACTATACCGAAGAATGATTCTGCATCTGCAGCGCCCGGAAATGCAGAGGTTACGCTTGAGCCTACTGCCATATCAAACGTTCCCCATTGTTCCTCGAATAACACGTGATCTCCTAATGTGACATTGCAGCTTTCGAAGGAAATAAGCGTTAGTTTGTTTGCATTTCGGATCATCGCAGAGACAACACCCGTTACTTGAATGCCGCTTTTAAACGTTAATGTCGCTTTACGGCCTTTTTCAATTCCTAAAGTCAACAGCTGTTCCTCGGTACATTCTTCAAGAGCAATGTCCCCTTCCAATAAACCAATCGGAGTGCCGAACCCATCACGATGAATCGCTTTCGAATGGCCTGGAAGTTCCTTATCATCAATCGCTAACGCTGTTGGTCCGGTTGTTTTCACGTAAATGGCATCTCCGTGTGAATCTTTAACAATTTTTTCGAGCGTTCCTGTCATTTGTAATCCGGAGTTCAGGACAATTGTCGACGTACTGCCTGATTGAAGCGCCTTTTCCAAACTCTCCGTACCGCCTTTTCGAAAGGCCATTGTATTGGCAAATTTTTCGATTGCCTCGATCAATTGATCAAAGCTTTCGCAAACAAATAATTGCGGCTGCATCGTCGTTACATCGTAGCTTGTCTGAATGCAGGACTCTACAGAAAAAGGAAGTTTTGCTACGTTTTCGGACAAACAATGCTTGCTTTCTCCTACCGAGGATAAGAGCCCGGCACCGTAAATTTGCGGGTTTTCCAGTGTCCCGATTAATCCGTACTCCACTGTCCACCAGAAAATCCGTGAGATTTCTTCCGCTTCCGACTTACCCGTTACCGCTTTTTGCTTTTCGCTTAAGCATTGTTTTGCTTCTTCAATCTGTTCAGGGGTCGAATGGCGGTCTTCCATTACAATCGTAAGCTGTCTTACCGCCTCAAAAACTTCATGTTCTGCTTTTGTCGCAAATGCCTTTGCCCCAATTTCTCCAAATTGTTTTACGTAGGAAGCATATTTAGCATCAAATATAATTGGCGCATGTCCGGCGGCTTCGTGGATAATATCCGGTGCCGGTGTATATTCGATGTTTTCTACTTTTCGAATATCGACGGCAATTGGCAAAATGCCATGTGCTTGAAAATCAAAAAAGGCAACACCGGGGATTAAGCCATCGACAATTGCAGCGCCCCAGCCAATTTTTGCAAGACGCTCATTCATGTCTGCTACATTGGGAATGGCCTCCGTGTCAATCCCTGATGCCAGGAGGCCTTCGACATATGCCGGATGGGCCGTATCCTTTAAGGCATGATGATTTTGTCTCATCACATAGCGCCAAACCGCATGATCGATTGGTGTGTACGTTTCGTAGTGCTGCTCTGAGACAAATTGTCTCAAGTGGGCGGGAATTTGTTTTACTAATTGATTCATAGTAGATCTCATCCTTTCAAATAAAAATCCCTACTGGAAAAACCAGTAGGGACGAATTGACTTCGCGGTACCACCCTAGTTGCGAGCATACGCTCACCACTTCATTCCGATAACGGCTATGCAGCCGTCTTTCCCTTCATAAAGACGCATGTCTTTACTACGAAAAAGAAACTCCGGGAGTGTAATTCATGCTTACATTTGTACTGATTTGCACCGGCCATCAGCTCTCTAAAGACAAATTGTTAAGCACTACTGTATTCCCTTCTACGCTTGTATTCTATTAAATTTTTTAACCAAATAAAAAGTCCCTACTGGAAAAACCAGTAGGGACGAATTGACTTCGCGGTACCACCCTAGTTGCGAGCATACGCTCACCACTTCATTCCGATAACGGCTATGCAGCCGTCCTTCCCTTCATAAAGACGGATGTCTTTACTACGAAAAAGAAACTCCGGGAGTGTAATTCATGCTTACATTTGTACTGATTTACACCGGCCATCAGCTCTCTAGAGACAAATTCTAAGCACTACTGTATTCCCTTCAACGCTTTACAGTATAACAATTTTATTAATAGTGGAATTATAAAGCGCTAGCAGTTAAGTTGTCAAGGATTTTTATTATATTGATATACTAACCATTCATCTGGTCATTGCTGCTAGGATTTAAATTTCGAATGAATTCTTTGTATGCAGCAATTTTGTCTTCAAGCATTTTCTCTGTTTCTACCAAGTTTTTTATTTGATTTTGAATGGATTTTCTATGATCTTCTAGAAGTTTTAAGCGTGCTTTTGTTGTATATTCACCTTTACTATATAATTGAGCATATTCCCTTATTTGGGCTAATGGCATTTGGGTTTGTTTTAATTTCATGGCAAAACGAAGCCACGCTAGATGCGCGTCGGTATATAATCTTTCTCCAGTTGCATTCCGATCCGGGATAATGATTTTCTCCTTTTCATAATAACGTAATGTATGGGTGCTTACCCCCAATAATTTAGCTACCTCGCTAATAGCGTACATAAAAGCCTCCAACTGTTCGTCTTAATCAGGATTTTTTACCATTTGACTTAGAGTAAACTCTAACTAATATAATCTACATTGTAGTTCATATTATAACTGTCAAAATTCATTTAGGAGGAATTCACATGAAATACACTGTTATTACGGGAGCAAGTTCAGGTATTGGCTATGAAACGGCACTGGCTTTTGCGTCCCGTGGAAAAAACTTAATCATCGTCGCTCGCAGAAACGAGAAGCTGGAAGAATTAAAATCAGAAATCGCCCGTATGAACCAAGACTTAGATGTTGTCATTCGAACAACTGATTTATCCGTTACTGAAAATGCTTATAAACTTTACGAAAGTCTTCGGGATTTCCAACTTGAAACGTGGATTAACAATGCAGGGTTTGGTAACTTTGCTTCCATTGCTGATCAAAACTTAAACAAGATAGAGGAAATGTTGCATTTAAATATTGAAGCATTAACAATTTTGACCTCTCTTTTCGTTCGGGATTATTCAAATGTTGAGGGTACACAGCTGATCAATGTATCTTCAGGCGGAGGATATACGATTGTCGCAAATGCTATTACCTACTGTGCAACTAAATTTTATGTGAGTGCCTTTACAGAAGGACTTGCACATGAACTGAAGGCTCAAGGGGCAAAAATGCAAGCAAAAGTTTTGGCCCCTGCTGCGACTGAAACGGAATTTGCAAAACGTTCTTTTGATGTAGACGAATTTCAATATGAAGGTATGGTTCCCAAGTATCATACCTCAAAACAAATGGCAGACTTTATGCTCGAGCTTTATGATAGTGAAAAGGTAGTAGGAATTGTTGATGGATATACGTATGAGTTTGAACTTAGCGACCCGAAATTTAATTTTGCAGTAAGAACAACCCGTTCGGATTCTTGATTGGAGTCTTTGCTTTTATATAAAATTCCATACTCCTCTAATCTGAAGATAAAGTCCTAACCTTAACAATCGGTATCTTCCGTCCTAAGTTGAATATTATTAAGTATGGATAAAAGGGGGAAAAGTAGATGGCGGTTGTAAAGGCTAGAAGTTCAGATATTGATCTCTTAGCAAGATTGCTTAGGGCCGAGGGTGAAGGTGAAGGAGAACAGGGTATGCTGGATATTGGAAATGTTGGGATTAACCGAATAAGAGCAAATTGCAGTGACTTTATCGGAATTCGAACCATCCCGCAAATGATTTATCAACCTCATGCTTTCGAAGCTGTCCAGCATGGTTATTTTTATCAAAGAGCGAGGGAACAAGAAAAACGTTTAGCTCGTCGAAGTGTTGATGGGGAAAGATTCTGGCCTGCTAAATTTAGTTTATGGTATTTTAAGCCGCCCGGAGATTGTCCGCAAACCTGGTATAATCAGCCATTTGTTGGAAAGTACAAAAACCATTGTTTTTACCAACCCACTGGAGAAACCTGCGAAAACGTTTATAACACTTATTAAATTTTAAACCTATTATGCTTTTCATCCGCCATTCCATTCCGAATAAGATACCTTGTGCTACGATTAAGAGGTCAAGTCAACAGGCTTGACCTTTTTTGCTTTTTTAAGCAGATTACTTAACCATAACATTCAGCTAACCGATTTTTGTACGAAAGATCATACATGGACAAAACTCCCATAAAGTTTATTTTCCTAGTACATTCAGACGATTGTTAGAACCCAAAAAACGCTTATTCTTCGGGGAAAATCAATGATTTTTGTCTTTTTTTTAGAACCTTTGTCGAAACCGTATCGCAATCCGAAATATCTTCTTATAATATCAACTATGGATATGAAAACCGAAAATTTATTTAGGAGAATGAATCTATCATGAACATGCAATTGCTAGAATCATTACTATTAAAGCGTATTAATCGCCTGAAAAAGAAAATGGTGAAGGTTGCAGCTATTACAGGAATGGACAGCTATCAGACACTACTATACAGCCAAGAGTTGGACAAGCTAATAAACTTGCATATGAAACATTTTTCGAAAAAACCTAGAAAGATGCTAACCCATGCATCGTAAAAATAAATTAAGCCCCTTGGACCAAGGGGTTATTTTTTTTGACAGTAGCTTTTCGTTCAAATTAGAGGAAAAGGTTCAGCCACCGTATTGAAACTATCCCATCAGGTTGTCGGCCTGTTGGAGCCACAGTGGGAAGAAAATCATCGAAACGGCTGGAAAAAGCTGCTCGGCGAACATTTTAAAAATTTTGTTGAGAAAAAAGCAGCACAATAACAGCTTTTTACGGCCGGCGGGACATCTCCGGCCGGCTGTTTTTAATTTGGACATCTGTAGTTGTAGTAGCGGATCTCTCCTCATAATTGCGGATACGTTCCTTTTACTGGCGGATACGCTCTCTTTACTGGCGAATAGCAGGCTTTTACTAGCGGATAGCCTTCCTTTACTGGCGATGGCCTCATTTACTGGCGGATGGCTGGCATTTACTGGCGGATACGCTCTCTTTACTGGCGAATAGCAGGCATTTACTGGCGCTTAGCCGTCCTTTACTGGCGATGGCCTCATTTACTGGCGGATAGCCGGCTTTTACTGGCGGATACGCTCTCTTTACTGGCGAATAGCAGGCATTTACTGGCGCTTAGCCGTCCTTTACTGGCGATGGCCTCATTTACTGGCGGATGGCCGGCATTTACTGGCGGATACGCTCTCTTTACTGGCGAATAGCAGGCATTTACTGGCGCTTAGCCGTCCTTTACTGGCGATGGCCTCATTTACTGGCGGATAGCCAGCTTTTTCTGGCGGATAGCCGTCCTTTACTGGCGGATGATCGGCTTTTACTGGCGGATAGTCACCCCCTACTTGCAAATACACTGCCTTCACTCGGATAGACTCCCTTTACGTCCATTGACCAATGTCCATTTGATTAATTCCCTTAAAAAGGGAAACGCTAAAGCTATACTAAAATAAAGAATAAAGGGTGATCCGTGATGCCTAATGTTTTTGAAGCAGTTATCGATTATATAAAAACTACTATTGATACGGAGCCAAAGCCTCGTCCGCATATTGGGGAAGCTATGGGTTGCTGGCTTTATTACACTGCCATATCAGAGGAAATCCCCGCCCTGGAAGCATCTTTAAACACAACAACCGATGACGAATTAATAAAATTATTAAAAAGATCACTGAACTTAGCGCAGCATCAAAAAAAGACGCTGGAAAAATTCATGATTGAGGAAGGAATCCCTTTATCACGGGTAGCTCAGTCCAAACCGAAATCCGATCCCAATGATGTTCCTTTAGGTGTAAAAGTAACAGATGATGAAATAGCGAACTATATTTCGATTAAGATCGCTTCTAATATCGTTATGGCTTCATCGAATTTAGCTGAATCCATTCGCAGTGATATCGGTCTCATGTGGGCCAGATTTCATGCTGAGAAGATGGTTTTTGGGATGGAGCTAAAAACAGCGATGCGTAAACGGGGATGGATTAAAGTACCACCTTATTACTATCCTCAGGGGGCACCGAGAAATTAAACTTGGTGCTCCACTTTTTCGATCACCCTTTATGCCTCAAATTGGCGTTAGCAGCCCTATTCTAACTTTGACTATTAATCGTTTGAATACGATGCAAAATGGCTGCCAATGTTTGTTCTAAATTTTTTAATTCACCCATGTCCATCGATAGGTTTTCTACTAACCTGGCGGGAATGCATTCTGCCTTGTCCCTTAGTTCTTCGCCCTTTGTTGTCAGTGAAATGATCACACTCCGCTCATCCTCTGCCGACCGGCGGCGCTTGATCAGCTGATTCCCCTCCATTCGTTTCAGCATCGGAGTTAACGTGCCCGAGTCTAAAAACAATTTCCGGCCTAACTCTTTTACAGTTACCGAATTTTTTTCCCATAATACTAACAAAACCAGATATTGAGGATACGTGACATCCAGCTCCTCAAGTAAAGTCCGATATAATTTTGTAATTTCCCGCTCCACTGAATAAATCTTAAAACAGATTTGATTCTCGAGCTTTAAATTTTTCGAATTCATCCATGATTCCTCTTTCTCTATTCATATTCATCATTATAGTACACAAATCAACCTTTTAAAACACAATTTAGTTGTGCGCAATTTAATTGTTGACTTTTTTCAATAACAAGCTTACTATTTGATTGTACACAATTTAATTTTATAAAATCAAAAGGGAGAGATTGAATATGGAATCATTGTACACAGCAATCGCAACTGCAGAGGGCGGTAGATTGGGGAAAGTAACAACAAGTGACGGTACGCTGGATTTAGCACTTTCTATGCCTAAGTCGCTCGGCGGCCCAGGTAAAGACTATGCAACAAATCCGGAACAGCTATTTGCAGCCGGCTACGCCGCTTGCTTCGATAGTGCTTTGAATTTAGTCGCGAGACAATCAAGAAAACGGATTGAATCAAAAGTTACTGCGGAAGTATCGATTGGCAAGGACCTGGATGGCGGATTTAAGCTTGGCGTCGTTTTAAATGTCGCTGTAAAAGGGATTTCTTTGGAGGAAGCTGAGGAATTAGTTGAAAAAGCACATGGTGTTTGTCCTTATTCTAAAGCAACTAACGGGAATATTGATGTGGAATTAAACACCACTCTTTTCTCATAAAAAACGGGAGAAGCGGGTATAGCCCAAGTTAAACAGTTTCCCTGTTTCACTTGGGTAGTTTTGAGCTTTTTTGAAGGACAGTTTCCCTGCTCTCCCAGCAGCTTTTGTCCTTCAAAGCTCGCTTCAAGGACAGTGTCCCTTTTCTTCTGGCGGTTTTTGGTGATGAAGCCATATTATATTTTTAGGATTATAATGCAATGTATTTTATTTGCTTATTCAGTACGAGTGCAGCCACCTGGTGGATCGTTAACGGGACTGCGAACGATTCCATATTCGATGTGTGGGACCAGGAGTCGGCATTTACGGCCCCTGTATTGGTTGTTCCGCAGTAGGTGACATGTCCCCCGTGACGCACGAAGGTTTGCTCCCATTTTTGACTATCTACTTACACTGCGATTTTTCCGTTTGATTCAGCAATTTCAGCATGTCGGCAAAATCGAAAGGAGCTTCTTTCCGAACAGTTTCCGCAAATTGGGACACAAGCTTCAATGTTTCAATACTCTGTACAGGGTAGTGCCCCGCAGCGCTTTCCGCCGACAGCATGACAGCGTTCGTCCCGTCGATTACGGCCTGGAAGACATCGGTGACCTCCGCCCTTGTCGGTAACGGGTTTTCCACCATTGATTGCAGCATTTGCGTAGCGGTAATCACATAGGTACGCGTCCTGTTACATTCGGAAATCATCGCTTTTTGCAACAGTGGAATCCAATGATACGGCAGCTCGACACCGAGGTCACCCCTGGCAATCATTACAGCATCCGTCTCGCGGCAAATTTCTTGGAAATTTTGAATTGCCTCAATGGTTTCAATTTTTGCGACCAGCTTTGACGCATGTCCTTCCGGACGGTTCATAAAATTGCGCACTTCCTTGATATGTGCTGCCCTGCGGACAAAGGAGCAAGCGATGAAATCAATTTCTTCTTGTATAAGGAATTGAATATCCTGTTTATCTTTTTCCGTAATGGCCGGTAAGCCCGTTACTACACCGGGGAGATTTACGCCTTTATGGGATGAGATTTCACCGGCTGCTTTGACTGTGGTGACCACTTTCGTTTCATCTACTTCGGTAACAACCAATTCCACCGCACCATCATTCAGCAATATTCGATCGTCCGGCTTCACATCTTTAACGATCCCTTCGTAATCAACACTTACCTGATTCTCGTTCCCTCTTACTTCATCGATGAGAAGGGTAAAAGTCTGCCCTGTTTTTAACGCGACTTTATCACCTTCCACTTTGCCGAGCCGTATTTTCGGCCCTTGAAGGTCGCCTACTATTTTTATTTGCTGTCCCCGCTCCTCACTCAGCGTTTTGATTAATCGAATCACGTTGCCGTGGCTTTCGTGAGTCCCATGGGAAAAATTCAATCGGGCAATCGTCATTCCATGATTCATCAACTCAGTGAGAACATTTTTATCACTACTGGCGGGGCCAATTGTACAAACGCGGTCAATCGACATCGTATCACCTCAATTTATAATCTGAATTATTGTGCCCAATTTATCCTACTAATTCCAAATGAACATTTAAAAATATCAGGAAAAGTTTTTTGAATTTTTAAAGGGATTCCGCGAACTTCAGCGTTATTCCGCGGAATCCGACGTTTTCCCGCCCAATTACCGTTTCATTCCGCAAAACGCCCCTACAATATACCTAAACTGACAGTATTTTCATATTTATATACGAAATAGAGGTAATTCATGGTAAAATAATAGAAAATGAGAATAATAGAGGTGATATACTAGATGAAAAAAACCATTGTCCGTGTTTTATCGACAGCAGCTCTCTTTTCGACGGTTTATGCCGGAACTGCCTTTGCCGATAGCTATCAAGTTCAAAAAGGTGATTCCTTATCGAAAATTGCCTCGAAATATCATACAAGTGTCGGCGATTTAAAAACGTTAAACGGCCTAACCTCTGATTTTCTATATGTGAGTCAGACGATTCAGGTTTCCGCACCGGCGAAAACAACGTCTACGGCACCGCAGACCATCTACATCGTTGTTAAGGGTGACGCCCTGATTAAAATTGCCAACCGCTTTAATGTCTCAGTCGGCGAACTAAAGCTGTGGAACAATCTTGATAACACAATTATTTATGCCGGACAAGCCTTGAAGGTTTCAGGACAAACAGTTCAAAATGTAGTAACAACAAAGCCGGCCGCAACCGCACCTGTTACAAAACCTGCAGCTTCCGCACCTTTGACGCAGTCGGATTATACCGTGCAGGGCGGTGATTGCCTTAGCAAAATTGCTGTGAAATATAGTTTGACCGTTCCGCAATTAAAATCGCTCAACAATCTCAAATCGGATATGATTTATGTCGGACAAAAGCTGAAAATTCCCGGCACGTCAACGCCAATGGGCCAAACACCGACGCCTACTCCGACAGTTCCAAAACCAAGTCCTGTGGTAACAGCGCCTACTCCGACTACGACGGTTCCAAAACCAAGTCCTGTGGTAACAGCACCTACTCCGACTACGACGGCGAGTAATTATACTGTTAAGGGCGGCGATACGCTTGGAAAAATCGCCGGTCAAAACAATATGACTGTCCAGCAGTTGATGTCACTCAACAACCTTACATCAACTTTGATTTTTGTTGGGCAGCAATTGAAGGTAACAGGCCAAGTCGATACGACTCCTAAGCCATCTTTTGACGAATCACAATTCGTCACGATCGCAAAAAGCTTGATCGGAATTCCTTACGTATGGGGCGGCAGTTCTTTATCCGGAGTTGATTGCAGCGGACTTATTTATATTGTGGCAAATAAAGCAGGCTTGTCGATCGGCCGCTATTCAGCAGCCGGCTACTACAGCCGCTCCTACTATGTCACGACACCTAAACCGGGCGACCTCGTATTCTTTGAAAATACATATAAATCAGGGATCACTCACGTCGGCATCTACATTGGCGACAACCAATTCATCCACGCCGATGAAAAGTATGGAGTAAAGATCTCTAATTTAAGCAGTGCCTATTATACTCAACATTTAGATGGATTTAAGAGATTCTATTAACATACATAAGCCGGCCGCGGAGGCTGGTTTTTTGGTGTGGGAGGCGGGTCGAGCCAGTTTGGCAAGTAGATCGTGTAATGGTGGTATAGATTTCATACCAAATAATCTCGTGATTTGATACGAATTCCGAAAGCTAGCACTCTTTTGGAGTCGCAAACAAGGTTCATTTTCCTAGAGGTTGCCATTAAAAGCGTTCGGCCCCGTGATGTGCTACGGGGCCGTTTTTTTCATGCGTATCGCGGTTGTTTTTTTACGATAAAGTCAACCATTGCTTTCAAAAGAAGGCTGATGAGAAATGTGACGATAAATGAATAGAAGTAATTCCAATGAAGCATTTTATAGATTTCCATTTTCTGCAGAATTGGTACAGGAGCGCGGCCATGCAGGGAACCGTTCCGAAATCGACGGCAGTAAATCTTGCCGTGAAGTAGATAAACTGATGGGGATATTCCCACGAATGAAAATACGTGCCAATTTCGTCCGATGTTCCAAACAAAATAAATGCCAAAAACTTGAGATTTCCATAAAAAAAGGAAAGGCACGCCGGTCCTCAAAAAATATCAGTTCTCTGAACGGCATTATCATCATTCCCATCATATAACTTCCTTCTTTCTTAACCTTCCACTCCTCTATCTGCGAATTTTTGGGTATAATAAAGGAATATGGTTTTTTCGGATTTTTTTAGAAAAGGGGGGTGCGGCTTTGGAGTCGATAGAATTGAAAAGTCTCTCCGGCGAAGTTCGGGAGCTGCTGCATCCGCATGACGCCGAGGATGCAAGGCTCGTTCAAAAGGGTTTGATGCTGTACCGGCAAGGGATGGTCGGTCCTATTTCGATTGGGGAGGATTCGGTGACGGCGACTGTGCAGGATGTGACGCCCGTCAAGGTTCGGCTTGACCTCACGTTTTTGTCGATGAGCGAATGCTCCTGCCCGAATGAGGGCTTGTGCCGCCACCAAATGGCTGTGTTTTTTACCGCTTATGCAAAAATCGGCAGTGTTGCCGAATGGGTGGAGGAGTGGCGCGAGCCGATGAAGGAGAAGAAGGCGTTCACGAGCTGGGGCATGCAGACGGCGAAGGATTTGATCAAGGCGAACGGTGTGCTGAAGCCCGAGTACAGCCGCTGGGTTCATTCGTTTGAGGTCAGTTTTGATACGCTGCTTGCTACGAAAAAGTACACGAGCCCGTTTATCATCACGGAGCTGTTTCAAATTTACGAGCGGCGGATTCACGCAAGTGCGCCGGTGGAGCAGGAATGGCGCCTGCTGTATGAGATGGTCGGTATTGTTATTTCTTTTAAAAAATTGGCCGTGCTCAGTGAGCAATCGGGGCACACCGAGGACATGGTGCGGCGCGCCTACCTCCATTTGTTCCATAATATGATGGATGATGCCGAGGATCTTGTGCAGAAAATCGGCATTCAATCGCTGCCGTTCGATTTTGATGAGTTTATCTTGAATTTAAAGGACGATGCGTTCGAGCTGCTGACGGCGGTGAAGGGGTTGGAGCTTGAACGGGTTTACCTCTACCGCCTGCTGTGGACACATCTTTTTAAAAAGAAACCTTGGCGCGAGGAAGAAATCAGGAAAATCAATGAGCGTTTGAAGGAACTGCATGACTGGGAGAACCCGCTGCCGCTCTTGATTGCAGAAATTCATTTGAATATATTACTTGGTGACGATGAGCCGGCTTTGAAATTGGTCGGACGTATTGAGGATGATGTGATCACGCCCTATTTGATCCATTGGATTGACTTTTTGTCACATCAGAAAGCGTGGAAACGTGTCGCGCCGTTGATTGATTTATTTTTACAAAAAATAAAAGGGTATTTGGAGGAATTGGGCGGTTATCATCCGTGTTCCAGTTTTACGAAGACGGCCTTGAAGGCGATTGCGCCCTATTGTGCAGAGAATGGACGCATGGACCTGTTCGAGCGCGCGTTGGTGCAGACGCTTCCTTACAGTTTCGCCGATTACGAATATTTGTTGTTCGAGCGCGGTCAGTTCGACCGCTGGAGCGAGCTCCAGGCATATGTGGGGTTAAATTACTATGACCTGCCGAAGGAGCGCGTGAAAATGATCGAAAAGGAAAAGCCGGAGGTGCTGCTCGGCATGCTCCACCAGCTGGCTCAGCGTGAAATCGAGCAAAAAAACCGTCAAAGCTATAAGCTCGCGGTCCGTCACCTCAAGAAGCTGCGGACATTATATAAGAAAATGAAACGCCCGGACGACTGGGACTACTTTTTTACTACCCTTCTCGATAAAACCAAACGGCTGCGGGCGTTTCACGAGGAGTGCAAGCGGAGTAAGTTGATTGAGGGTGCCCTCGATGGCGCTCATTGATGGTGCCATCGATGGTGCCTGTCACCGTTCGTGGACATCACCCCTATTTTGTCCGCCCCGAGTGGACAGTGTGGGTTCTGGTCCACATTTTCGAATGAGTTTTCCATAGTCCATTTATGGTTTACAAGTTTTGTACTTTTTTGACGCTTTTGTACTTTTAGACATAATTTAGAATTCTAACAAAACATTTAGAGACTATATTTAAAATTTGAAGGCTGGCTGACCGGTATTTTTTAATTAAAGTAGCAGGCACGGAGCCTCAGCCCTTGGTACGATGAATGCAAAAGGAGCATATTGATCGATGCTTAAAACAAGGTTTGTAAAATTGCGGACAATCAAATTAGATGAAGGGCAGTATCTTCTGGCGGCTGAGGATGAGCGCGGTCACATGATGGATCCATCGGTGTGGAAAAATCTCGTTTTTAGCCGTCATGAGGAAAGCTTCTTTGGAACACTCTTGGAGAATGAGACTGCCAACGGGATTGAGGGCGTGGCCCTTAGCGGCTGGCAACTGGTCACGCTTTTTGCCAAGGAATCGTTCAATCGGTTCATCGATTGGGACTGGAGCGAGGAATCTGAGATTTGTCTTGCCGCCGCGCATGCCCTTTATGAGGGGATTCTGGAAAAAGACTGGCTCCCCGACTTTTCAGTGTGGGAACACGGCGACTTCCGCTGGCAGCTTCCTGAACGGGTTAAGGATGAGTTCGACCCTTCTTTTTGGGAGCAGGAGGTTGGAGATGGGGTCCGGCCTGATGATAAGCCTGCTACCGGTACCAGTACCGTAAAGATATTCATCGCCGACTTATACAATAGCGCGCTCGATGCCTATCTAACCCGGAATTCGGCGATGAAAGAGCTGTTCGGACCAAAGCTTGATTTGTTGAAAAAGAACAATATTTCCGGCGGAGAGCTTGCCCGCTATTTTGACGAAGACAGCTGGCTCGAGTGGGTCGGGATCAAGGAAAGCGATACGCCGTTTACGGTTGGACTGCGTCTGGATGAGCCGGCAGATGGCGAAGGTGACTGGAGCCTTGAAGTATTTTTACGCGGTAAAAAAAATATTGATGAGGTTTACGGAATCGATTCAACCGTCCCGGCAAAATGGCGTACCTTTTTGGAGCGGGTCGACCGGGAGCAGAGTCGCTGGGTGCGGTTGATTCCTTGGCTGAGCGAGGATATCGCGAGTGGATCTGGTGATGCGGCCCTAACCAATGGGTTTGACGGTGCGGCTCTATCTGATGGCATGGCTGATGCCGCAATCGCCATGGTCCCTCCACGCTTGAAATCCCGCCTCTCCGAGGAAGAAGCGTGGATGTTTTTGACCGAGGCCAGTGAGACGCTCGTAGCGTTGGATGTCGAGATCCTCCTCCCTTCCTGGTGGCAGGCGATGAAAAATGCCAACCTAAAGGTGAAAGCATCACTCAAAGGAACAGGGAGCCACCGGCCTTCGTTTGTCGGTCTCCAAGCGATGCTCGATTTTAATTGGCGGTTTTCAATGAACGGCGTTGATCTGTCCGAGGATGAATTTGGGAAGCTGGTTGAGGAAAAAAGGCGGCTCGTCTACATCCGCGGCCGCTGGGTCAAGCTCGACCCGCAGTTTATCCGGCAGATTCAGGATTTAATGAAACGAGCCGAAAAAGAAGGCTTACATGTCCGAGATCTGCTTGAGCAGGAGCTCGTTGAGTCGACCGCCTCCGAGGATGAACTCGACAATCCAAAAGCGTTTGCGAAGATTCAAATTGAATTAAATCGTCAATGGAAGCAAATGATTAAGCAGCTGTCCGAAGTGCACGAAATCCCGCCGCAGCCGGTACCTGCGGGGCTGAACGGTGAGCTCCGCCCCTACCAGCAGCTCGGTATGAGCTGGCTCTGGTTTTTACGGCAATACGGGTTTGGGGCCTGTCTCGCTGATGATATGGGCCTCGGAAAAACCGTGCAGTTGATTTCTTATTTATTGATGGTAAAAGAAGAGGCAGGGGATGTACCTGCCAATGAGTTGGTGCCTGACACCGCTAAAACCCGCCGTAAGAAAGATCAGGCAGATGCTCCGGCCAAGGTCCCGGTGAGTGCGGCGTTGATTATTTGCCCTACCTCCGTGCTCGGAAACTGGCAAAAGGAGCTGGAGCGATTTGCGCCTGATATGAACGTGTATTTGCACTACGGGTCAAATCGCCTGAAGGAAGAATCGTTTAGAGAAAAAGTAAAGGCTTGCGATGTCGTCCTAACCTCTTATGGTTTGAGCCATTTAGATTCGGAGGAATTTGAGTCGTTGATTTGGAGCTCGATTTCCATCGATGAGGCGCAAAACATTAAGAATGCCCAGACAAAGCAATCAAAGGCCGTTCGCAGGCTGAGAGGCCGTCACCACATCGCTTTGACGGGTACGCCGATGGAAAACCGTTTGTCTGAGCTGTGGTCAATTTTTGATTTTACCAATCACGGCTATCTCGGAAGCCTGGGTCAATTTCAGAAGAGGTTCGTGATTCCGATAGAAAAAGATGAGAAAAAGGAAAAAGTAACGGAGCTGCAGGCGTTGATTCGACCGTTTTTATTGCGGCGGACGAAAAAGGATGAAGAGGTCGCTCTCAATCTCCCTGATAAACAGGAGCAAAAAGAGTACTGCCCGCTTACAGCGGAACAGGCTTCGTTGTATGAGCAACTTATTCACGATACATTTGCAGAGATTGAAAAGCTGTCAGGGTTTGAGCGCAAGGGATTAATATTGCAAATGCTGAGCCGCTTAAAACAGCTGTGCAACCACCCGGCCCTTTATTTAAAGGAAAAGTCGGCTACGCGCCAGCTCCTCGAGCGCTCTAATAAGATGGAGAAGCTGGTAGAACTGATCGATGCTGTTTTGGAGCAAGGTGAAAGCTGCCTGATTTTCACCCAATATATCGAAATGGGTGAAATGATCAGAAGCTCCTTGAAGAAGAAGTTTGGTATTGAGGTTCCGTTTTTGAACGGAAGTGTGCCGAAGACGCAGCGTGATGATATGATTGAGCGGTTCCAGAATCAGGAGTTTCCCGTGTTTCTGCTGTCTCTGAAAGCGGGCGGAACCGGGTTGAATCTGACGGCTGCAAATCACGTCATCCACTATGATCGTTGGTGGAATCCCGCCGTCGAGAATCAGGCCACCGACCGTGCTTACCGCATAGGCCAATCCCGCTTCGTCCATGTGCACAAGCTCATTTGCACCGGCACATTGGAAGAAAAAATCGACGCCATGCTCGAAAAGAAACAATTCCTAAACGACCAAATCATCCAAAGCGAAAACTGGATCACCGAACTCTCAACCGATGAATTGAAGGACTTGGTGTATTTGGGGTAGAAATGGGGTGGTGCCATTTTTGGTGCCCATGGACGGTGACAGGCACCGTTCGTGGACACTCCAGTTATTTTGTCCATCCCAAAAGGAGAGACTTTAAAAACGTACAAAAAAAGAGATCTAACATCTTATTCATGTTAGATCTCTTTTTACTTTAGCTAGGTACCCTTTTTCATTGCCATCAAACATTAGTCTAAAATGACAATTTTCACTGTCTTTCTTCCCCATGCAAGCGACTGTGCCGAAGTGGGCATTAATACGTCAATAATATGGCCCTTAATCGCACCGCCGGTATCACCTGCAACAGCCACGCCATACCCTTCTACCCACACTTTTTTTCCTAATGGAATTACAGATGGGTCAACGGCGATCAATTTCATATTTGGATTTTGTTTAATATTATAGCCTAATGTAGTTATATCTCCAGAGCTTTCCGGACTGTATGAAGTCGCCGTTACATACATTTCTTCGCCTTTTCCTGCACTTGGTGATGTGCTTTGTTGATTCCCTGCTGCTGCTTGGGCTGCCTGTGCTTTGGACGCCTCTTGTTCTTGGCGAATCTTTTCTTGTGCTGCTTGGATTTGTGCTACAATACCCGCCTTCTCCTGTTCGGCAAGCGCCATTTGTTGGTTAATTTGAGCGAACTTTTCTTGCATTGCGGTTAAGGCTTGTTGTCGCTTTTGTAAATTTTGATTGAGCTCAGTCTGCTGTTTAGCAAGAGCATTTTGATCGTCTTGTAAACTTTGCTGCTGTCTATCAATCTCTTTTTTATCTTGTTCAATTTTACTAAGGTCTTCCTGCTGTGCCCCTAAAATTTCTTTATCCGCACTAAAAAGGGCCGTTACTGCACTTGCACGTTGAATAAAATCATCAAGATTTTTCGCTTCTAAGAAAACTTTAATCACTAAACTGAGATTATCATCATGCTGAAGAGCTACAAGTCTATTTTTCATAACATCTTTTCGGGCCGAAATTTTATCCTCAAGCGTGACAATTTCTTCTTTTTTCTCTTCAATGAGTTGATTGGTTGCTAAAATTTTCTTTTGAGTTTCAGCCATTGCTGTGGTATTTGATGCAATATATGTATTTATAGATTGCATTTCTTGTTGAATATTATCTATCTCTTTATTAACAGACTGCTTTTCTTGTGCCTTCTGATCAAGCTCCTGCTGGACATTTTTTAATGCATCCGAGTTTGTTTGTGCATGTGTCACCACTGTACCCGAAACACACAAAATCAATGTAGAAATTACGAGAATCATGCGCTTAATTCCTTGCATACACTTTCCCCCTTTACACTTGTTATACCAGAAGTATGTGCCAGTAATGTTACAAAAGGATTAAAAATGTATCTCATTTTGTCATATAAGGGAGAAAAACAACATATGGTGCCTGACACCGTTCGTGGACAAAACCGCATTTTTGTCCTTGTGTAGTGTACATTTTCCAGAGTTACTTTATTTTTTTATGTTTTTTCTTCTTATTCTGTCTAAGAGCATTAAAAGACCGCCAATTTTTCAGAGGCGGTCTTTCCGTAGTTATTGATTATTCTTTTTTATATCTTATATCGTAATCGGGCTTTACCTCTTTTTGTAGTAAATCAATAATGAAATTGTGTTGTTTTACGGTTTCCTCGAGGTGTTTATTGCTGCTTCTTAACTCTGACAGAATTTTTTCCTGTCCGAGTCCCAGTTTGTCAAAGCGTTCATCATGTTTTTCCAATTTAAGGTCAATCGTGTCAAACCACTCATTGTGTCCTATCAGTTCACGTTCAATCTTGTTAAATTGTTTATCTTGTTTTTCCTCTAACCTGACCATTCTTGCATTGACTCCATGTAGCTCCGTTCGGATATCTTTCAGTTCTTCTTTGATGACGGAGCGCAATGTTTCCCTTAAATCTTCATTCATCTTCCGACTCCCCCATTAAATTTTTTTTATTATAACACTTACTTGATTAAAACTAAAAAAGCGAGCGAATACTTAGATACCCAATTCTTCTAATATTCATTACCTATTTAATTTCTTTTCCTCCGCCAAAATCCGCGCTTTCTTCTTTTTTCTTGACCGGATTTTATCGCTGGGATAATGAACCAGATAGGTGATTTTGTCGCCTTCCTTTACTGCAAAGTTATTAAAAACATTGATTACCTCTTCCTCGGTTAGCTTTTCATCATCGTCAATTAGTTGCAAAGACTGATTGCGGTATGTAAATTGGATATTTTTATAAAAGATGCGGATAGAAATTTTTTCTAGTTTATCACAGGGGATCGATTGATAGGATTGACTCTTAGTTGAATGGGCGGACTGCTTTGATAGTACTAGTGCATCGTAAAAACCGGGTTTATTCTTAATCGTCATTTCGTTCTTATTCGACATTTCACCTATAAAAATTAAGGAATTTCTTAGGACTTTATCATTTCTCATTCAATCAAATACCTCCAAATATTACAATTACTTACATCATTCATTATTATTCGACGATAATTTAAAATTTCCTTCAATTTGCATTTTTTACAAATGCTTGTTTTACGGTTTGCGTGCAATATTCCCACATTGGTTATTGTGCATAATTACCACATTCAAACTTTACCGTTCTTTTTCCCGTTAAGTTAAAAACATCAATAGTTTTTACGGCGGTGAAAAAGATGTCTTTACCGGAAAAATTAAAGAAATTGCGCGACGGCCGCGACAGTCGCAACAAACCTTAGCCGATATGATGAAGATGGACCGTTCCACTGTTAGTCGGTATGAGACGGGAAAAAGCATTCCTACCTATCAGACTGTCATTCGATTCGCGGAAGTCTATCAAGTGGAGAAGGAATATTTGGTAGAAGAATTGGACCACCTGCTTCCAAAAGCGGAGGACACCGGCTACATTCTGAAAGAGGACCTTGAAGATCAAGAATTGAAAATCATTCTCAAGCTGCTCCGTCAAGAACCCGACTTAAAAAATGCCCTATTCGAACTCCATTTAATGCAGCCCAATCGCAAAGCCTATTATATTGATTTAATCACTGCCTCTATAAAGGTAAATAAACGGCACAAAAACAAAATGGAAACACAAAGAGGCCGCTGAAATCAAATGTTCAGCGGCTTCTATAAAAAAACAGGGGGGTTTTTCTCTAAGTATACCCATCTGACAATGATTTATTCATAAATGTGTAAGATTGTTTTACTTTTTAGGAATCACCTCTCTGCTACCTCCATCCGGGCAAAAAAAATTCCCGGCCTATTTACTGCCGGAAACGAAATGTGGAGTTCATTTTGCGGAGAGATGGTTGATTTTCTTTAGTAAGCGAAACATGTTTCGGGGAAATTTTTTCAAACTTTAATGAGTTTCGGAAGAGACGGGCGATGGTGTAAGTGTGGAGTAAATTGTGGTGGGGCCTCGTTCCTTTAGCTCGACCTTCATAAGCCATTCCAGCTGGTTGACTCGAATTTGCAGGCTCTCCATATTTTGATTGGCCTTGCCTACCATTTTAATAAGACTTTCAAGTAGTTGCTCGGCAGCGTCATTCTTAGAATGCAAGTGTGGTTTCCTCCTTTGGCTCGTCGTGCGGTTTCCCGCTCAGGAAGCGGACCGTTTCAGCCACCACCTCCGTGACATAAATCCTTCTTCCTTCCTGGTTATCGTAATTACGGGTTTGCAGCCTCCCCGTAATCCCTACCACCGAACCCTTGCGGCAGTACTGAACCGTATTTTCAGCTGCTTTTCGCCAAAGGGTGCATTGGACAAAATCCGTATCAATCTCACCGTTATGATTCCGAAAATGGCGGTTCACAGCAAGCGTCACATTCGCGACCGCCGTTCCTTCTGACGTCTTCTTAATATCCGGATCACGCGTCAACCTCCCGACAAGTGTGACTTGATTGATCATTAACACATCTCCTCTCCTCTTGATGGTTTTATCATATCTCCGGTCCTACCTTGGTGTAAAATGGAGAAAAAGCTTTTTTCGGACTCTTTTTTGTTTAAAAAACAGTTTTTCTCTAGGTAGAAACGACCATTTTGGATACCCTTTTTGTACCAATATACCGAATTTGCAACTTTTGACAAATATTTTTCGACATTTGCTTCCTTTTGGCGTATGTTATAATTTAGGAGAAGAATTTATTGTTCAGTGGACGTAAATAAATGCTGATGAGGAAATTGTAATTCATTACAGGAGGTACTCACGGATGAAAACCTTTAAGTTGTACTCATTGGAAGTGGTGGAAGATGGGACGGTGGTGGATGTTCCATTGAAGGATGGATTGATTCTTAATAAAGAGGACGACCGTTCCACCTGGCTGTTGGAGGCATACACAGACCTTTCCCTCTATGATTATTTCAAAAAAATTTCCGAGCAGGACCGCGACATTATCGTTGAGGCCGTTATTACAAAAAAAGAAAATGCCCCTGCTTATTTTCAAACTAAAATTTGCTCGTTGAACAAATTTGAAGAACACATTAGCGTTTTGCTCGAAGGCCACTTGCGCCGGAACCGGAGCGACTATTCCGAGCTTCTGCTTGAAAATTTACTGCAAAAGGGGCTTGAAGGCCAGTCCCTTCTCGACGAATTCAAGGAAAAAATAAAAAGCAAGCCAAAGTTAAAAGTCAAAAATTCGTAATAAATGACCAGGGAATTCACCCTGGTCATTTTTCTTGGCTTTTTTCGTAAGGCTCATTTCTAAAAGATTGTGTCTATTTGCATTAAATAACGGTTATTCGCAAATGAAACTGCCTTTTCCGTAAATGAAAACGAACTTTTGCAATAATCGTTGCAATGGTTTCCTTGTTTATTAGTGATGATTCATAAGGAGGAACTAATCATTGTGCCCTTTTCTACTTTTCCTGAGTTGAATGCCGTTCCTCATGATCACTTAAAATCTACATTGATAAAAAGGGGTGATATTAAAATGGAAGATTTCCGATCGATTATTGTAAAAAAAGAAGGAACAAAGAAATTAGTTATAAATAATCCTACCCAGTTCGATCTGATTGGTCAAGGTGCACAGGGAGCTGTCTTTAGGCTCTCCGAAGATCGATGTGTAAAAATTTATGCACAAGAAAACTATCGCATTGCTGAGAGCAACGCACTGAAAACAGCAGAAGAATCTAAGATCGTTCCTAAAATACATGAAGTGGGAGCAAACTACATTGTGATGGATTACATTAAAGGTCCGCCTTTGGGTAATTATCTTAGAACCGTTAACTTCCTTCCCGTGTCCATTACCAAGCAACTTTTATTTGTATTACAAGAAATGGAGAGAATTGGGTTTAAGAAAATCGATTGCAGTTTGCGCCACTTGCTTCTCACAGATCAGGGCGAACTTAAATTAATTGATCATGTCCATTCAATCAACAAAGAACGAGCCGTGCCTGTTGACTTATTTAAAGGTCTCTCCAAGTTAAAGTTATTGGACCAGTTCCTTTATCAGGTGAAGGAATTAGATCCTAATCAATTCTCGAAATGGATGGATGGTTTGTTTACCATTTTCAAAAATATTCGGTGATTTGGAAAATAAATTAAGAGACCGTCACGGGTTGATGACGGATTAAAGAATGTTGGATTTTTACGGTTGAGAGTCGAAAGACCTGGAGAAATCGTATTCGCTAAGTTCACAGATAAAACTTACGAAGAGAAGACACATTTTATTCATCTAGGGGTACAGCCAACATTTCGGAAATTTTGTACGCTAAGCAAATTTCAATCTAAAAAAGCCGATATCCTTGAAGTGACCCCGTAAAGTTAGACAGATTATTTCTTAGGCAGCTTGTTGGGCATGAGCTCGGTATTGTACTGGGCTCATGCCTTTTAATTTTGCCTTGATTCGTTTGTGATTATAGTACTCTATATATTTTTCTAGTTCTTGCTTAAAGTGTTTTACACTTTCAAATTCTTTTAGATAAAGAAATTCCGATTTCATAATGCCAAAGAAATTTTCAATAACGGCGTTATCGTAACAGTTCCCTTTACGGGACATACTTTGGGTAATGTCACGTTCCTTGAGGGCATGACGGTATTGTTTCATTTGATAATGCCAGCCTTGATCAGAATGCATTAGGAGAGAATCCTCTTCTGTTAAACATTCAAAAGCTTGGTCTAACATCGTTGAAACAAGTGAATAGGTGGGTCTTGAACCAATTGTATACGTAATGATTTCGCCATTAAATAAATCCAACACCGTGGCGATTAAAATGTATAAGAGTAAAGAATATACAATCAATCAAATTACAGAAGCAACAGGAATCAGTAAAACCCCTCTGTATAGATACTTAGACAAAGCAAATTAGAAAAATCACATTTTATGTAAATTATCTGACGGACTAGAGCAGCAACCCTGTGACTAGGCCTAAAAGGGCATTTCTAATGATTAAAGAAGGCTGCAAATAGCGAATGAATTATTTATAACTTTTGCTGCTTTTCTAAACGTATGACGAAGGAATGAGTGCAAATGACCCGATGGGAAATGGGGGGAAACCTCCAGGGGTGGCGTGGAGCATGTACAACATATGGCAAATATGCTCATTTTGAAATGGGCTGTAAAATTTTTTATTTAATGAACCTAAAACCGTATAAGAAATACAATATTAATATGTTTATTTTCAAATTAAAGAGAAGGATGGTTTAAGTCTAAGCTGAAAAATAAACTATAAAATATAGCAATAAAGAATTCTTGAAAATGGTTTCAAAGAGGTGAATAACAGATATGGCTTTTTATAACCCTTCTGAAGGGGAAACTATTTCAGGTATCAAAAAGGTAACTCAAAGCAGTAAGCTTCCAAACGAAACGGAGACCGAGACCGAAACCGAGACCGAGACCGAAACGGAGACAGAGACAGAAACCGAGACGGAAACCGAAACCGAAACGGAGACGGAGACGGAGACGGAGACTGAGACGGAGACTGAGACGGAAACCGAGACCGAGACCGAAACGGAGACAGAGACAGAAACGGAGACGGAAACCGAGACCGAGACGGAAACCGAGACAGAGACGGAAACCGAGACCAAGACTGAAACGGAAACGGAGACGGAAACCGAGACCGAAACGGAGACGGAAACGAAGACCGAGACCGAAACGGAAACCGAGACGGAAACGAAGACCGAAACGGAAACCGAGACGGAGACGGAAACAGAAACGGAAACGGAAACGAAAACCGAGACGGATACTACAACTGAAGTTCCGATCCCAAAACCACCAAAGCCAAAAAAACCGCCAAAATAAGGTAAATAAATTTATAAAAGTAACACTTTTGAATCAATTAGTGCTTGAAAAGAGACTAATCTAAAGGTCGAAAAAACGACATTTTAGTTCAGTCTCTTTCGCAATTTAACATAAAGATTTTATAATCGGTTCCAACTGATTTTTCCAGATCCATCTTGGAGAATACCGTTGTTTTGCGATTGTTTTCCCGTGAATAATTGGATTGTTATCCATCAATTTGACAATGTTGTTTGCATGGTGAGAAAGATAAGCTTCTTCTGAAGGACGATAATTCTCACGAGTATTAAATCCAAAATTCTTTGCATCCCATTTCATAAAGTAAGCATCCAAATGACTTCCGAGTTCCTTTAAAGCTGGCACCTGTTCATTTAAAATAAGAAAATTCCCTTTACTGGCTGCTTCCAGGACTGTTAAACCAAAAGACTCAGAATAAGAGGGACAAATAAATAAGTTTGAAAGTGTGAAAAGTTCTAATACACTTTTTCTTGGGACCCCTCTATAAAATTCTTTTATATCTGAAGTGAAAAATAAATCTCCATTATCTAAACCAAATTTTACCCCAATTGAGCGAACAAAGTCCTTATAGTCTTCCGGAGAAATATCTAACTTTGGGAAAGTATCACAGAATATTACTTTGACTAACTTGCTGCTTTTTACTTTTATAGCTCCGCAAAGAGCAGCAACTTTATCAAATTTCTTGGACCTCGTTAAACGGCCGGGATAGACAACTAAAATATCCGGAGTCAGCATATCAATATATTTTGATAATATATTCACTTCCTCCGTAACAAAACTTAGTAAGTCAAGACTGTTATTTACTACTTTACATCGATCTTCCGGAACATTGTATTGTTTTGCTAAGGCTGAAATTCCGGATTGTGTTGGATAAATATACAAAGTATTAGGCATAGGTGCAAATCGAGCTGAGAAAGGCCATTTTGGGTTTGCGGGACGTTTAGCTGGTGCGGAGTGGGTAAATGCAAGAAATTTAAGGTTGGGAAGTTGTTCCTGAACTTTTCTGATTGCAATGTTATGGTGTAAATGCCAACCCTGGTAATGAATATCATGCATAAAACATACATCAATATCTGCTAACTTTTTTACTAAGTCCTCTACAATCACATCTACTTCCTTAAAAAAGGTATCATGTACCTCACCATCTGACTGAATGTAGTTTTTCCAATGCATTTGCTTTCCATCTAGATGATTACATACTTTCACCCATTTAATTCGTTTATCTAGGAAAATCCCATAAAGTTTATTTAGTGAGCATATGTCACTTACCAAAATTCTAGTTTCAATATTAGCATCAAGAAGCATTCGAACTTGTTCAGCTACTACATTTACCAAGGAATATGAACTATCTAAGCCATTAAACATAGTAAGAAGTGCTACTTTCATCTCATTAGCTCTCCCTTAAATATATAGATAAATTTGTTAGATGAACGTCTTATCATATGAAGAAACCTGGAAATTTATTCTGTATTTAAAGGATGTTTTCAGAAAATGTTTTAGGTTTATTGCGCAAAACGGAAATAGATGTCCTATAAACGTATTAATGAATTACCTGCTAAACTAAAAAAAGAAGGAACTCACCTAGAACCATAAATTTACCTCCACATACATTAAATATAGAAAATACAAATTTTTATGTAGAGGGAGAAAAGCACCCTATTGCCGTTTCATACTTTACAAAAGCCTTTCGAAAAAGATTCCCAAAAGCTTTTGGCAAAGATATAGGATTTGAAGTTTTGGGTACAGCTTTAAAGATTTACATTTATAAAGTTTAAATTTCATTCAACTGCAGAAAGTGATATGTTAAAGGGGGAGTAACAAATGAAGGTTTTGTTATTTACACCATCGTATAAACGTCCATACATGCTTCGTCAATGTATACTCAATATGAAAAACCAGTCGTATACAAATTTTACCCATTCAATCAGCATTATGTTTGATAATGAATCTGAAGTTGAAAATTACGAAGTCTTATTTGATGATATCCTTGACGATCGATTTAAAATTCAGTACAAGAAAAATTCTAGTACCCATACGAATGCAATGACTACAATATCACAATGTCCGGAACCATATGATATATATATTAAAATAGATGACGATGAAATTCATAAAAAAGATTATGTGAAAACAATAGTCGAATATTTTGAGACAAACGAATGTGATGTTTTAAGCACAAAAATTAGTTATCAACTAAATAATTATCATTTATCAAAAGGTAATTACAGAAGTCTGGGTGGTCATTTTCCAAATAATAAATTTTTTATGCCTATGACATTTGCATTTAATCATAAAGCATATCAAATGCTACTTAACATTAAAGATAATAACAATTACGAGGATTTGCTGTGGAGGACTGCTTGGAGCAAGTACGGATTTAAAGACGAAAATGTTGATAATTCAAGTAATATCATTTGGCATATTCATGGTAAAAATACATCAGTAGGTAATTGGTTCCGCCCAAATTAAATTTCTTTACAAGACTGAACGAATCCTAGTAGAAAAGAATAAGTTTTTAGAATTGGCTAAAATGAGATTTTAGTATGAGTATTGATTTCTGAATAAAAATTAAAAAATTCGTCTTTGGAAATTGGAATCAATTAATAATAAAAATAGAATGGATTTCGGGGCATACTTCTTATCAATAGGAATTTGTCTTTCCGATCATATTCTTGTCACATACCACTATCAAATCTGGCTGCACCCAATCTTGAATGTCTTCATTCTTCGTTTCGTTATTAGCAAATAAACAAACATCCATGGGAGCTGAAAATGCCATACATTCTCTTCCACGCAAGAACATTTTAAACTCTGCTGTCAATTCATCTACCACGTCCTGATGTTTTGGTGTCGGGGATGGAGACATACTAATAATTTCTCCTTCAATAACCTCACTAAAAGCAGCTTCATCCCAAGTGATGTAATCTGCATAAGTATATTTTTTACTTTCTGGCATACCCATAAAGATCACCCCATTTTCCCCTATTATAACATAAACAAGCTTTTCCTTATAAAAAACGAAGTCTCATCAATCTACAATTTCGGGGTATGCGAAGCATATTGCAATGAACAATTATAGTGTTTTAAAAAAATGAACATAACAAATGACTCCGGAGTAATACCGGGGTCACTTGTATTTAAAGTTCGTATCCAAATTCTCCAATAGTATGATCTTCATTATGAAAGTCGGAGCCGCCAGTCATTAGGATTTTATACTTTTCTGCCAGCTTTTTATATCGGATGATGTCATCTCTGTTATGTTTACGATGCCAAACTTCGATTCCATCAAATGGGAGATGCAATAACTCCTCAACTAATGTATCATCCTGAATAAGCAAAGGATGAGCCAAAACCGCTGTCCCCCCGGCATTATGAATTAAGTTAATTCCTTCACTTGGAGAGAGAACCATCTTATCAACTGCACATGGTTTTCCATCACCTAAATAAAGATCAAATACTTCCTGGATATTTTTTGCATACCCTTTATCAACGACTGCTTTTGCTATATGAGGACGGGCAATAACGTCTCCCTTACTATATTTTAGAACATCATCAAAATTGATCGTTATCCCCAATTCGCAAAACTTGTTTACAATCAATTGAGAACGATTATAACGATGTTCCCTCATTTTCAGTAAAACACCTAATAACTCTTTTGATTCGTGAATATGATATCCTAAAATATCAATGTTTTTTCCTTTATACTTAGTGCTTAATTCGATACCTGGTATAACTGTTATATTCAAGGTTTTTGCCGTTTGTAATGCCTCTTTAATTCCATCCGTTGTATCATGATCCGCTATGGCAATAGAAGCTAATCCTTTTTTCGCTGCCATTTTTACAACTTCACTCGGAGAAAAACTGCCATCTGAAGCGGTTGTATGCAAATGCAGATCAAAACAACCATTCTCAAGGATTTTTTTAATTTCCAATCATATTCTCTCCTTTCACTAGAAAACTATCATTCACATTTTTCATCCTTTTAAACCATCTTGACTGCCAGATTGGCTCACTTAATCAAACACTTACGATTAGGGGTGTAGAATGCGTAGTCGGTATGGCCTGCTATGAAATTGGGTTAAATGTAATTTTAGACATGGATTTAATGTTGTTGTAAAGGTTGGTGAAAAATAGCCGTATAAAAAAAGAGGGGTCACCTGCACATAACCCTGTCAAGTAGACAATGAAAAAAAGAGTATACTAAGCTACGGCCTTTTCTACGCGGCAAATAGTCCCGGTCTTTATGAAGGTGGGGCCAATTTGCCGTATACTAAAAAACTCCTTGAGAAAGGCTGTTCTGCATTTGCATACAACCGCTTCGTCATTGTTATAAGGTAGGTAAAAAGATTAATTAGTCTAATAAGACAAACATGACATTGGAAAGCCAAGAGCCCTATGATATATACGGCTCTTGGCCATAACTTCATCTCTTCTGTACTATAAGTGATTTCGGAAGAGCATATTTGTTACTCTAAATTAAAAAAGGGAGACCTTTCTTTTTATGGTTGGTTATGAAGTGTTCATGTTTAAAGCTAAGACTGCTCTGGGTTTAAAAAAGAATTAATTTTTCCAATATGTTTATTCGTTTTATTATAACCTGTTTTTTTGATATTCCAGTTCTTTGAAACCCGATTATGATAATGGATAATATAGGGGTTGGTTTTTTCTGGAAGGAATTTTGGATGAATCTTGTTATGAATAGGAAAATTCATTTCGATAGAATAGGCCTTAAAAGGAATTTTCTCATCTGCCAAAGCTAAAGATAAGGCAATTTGGTCCGTAAATGTTCTGACTCTCGACATTTTTTTCATATTTAAAAGCTTTTTAATATACTTTTGCCAGGATGAAAGGAGGCGTTCATTATAGGCTTTCGGAATGGATACAACCCCGCTATTAAAATAAGGGATGGTTTTTCGATCAGATCCAAAAAGCTCATATCTTTCATCAGGAAGGATAAGATTAAAATCAGCAAATAAAGACTCCCATTGCTCGATTGTTAAAGGATCAGTATATGGGGGACAGGCTTGAATGTACTGACTGGAGATTTCATCCGAAAAATCACGAGCAATCACCAAATCACAATCAAGTGCAAGTAAAACATCATATTCCTCATCCATTTCCAGCATCCTTAATTTGTTTGCATAGGGATAGTCCTCGATAAAAGGTTCTACGATCCTTACTTTAACTCCAATATCGTTAAGCGCAGCTTCAACAGCAGGATCAACTGATCGGACGAAATTCGCTATTGCTGTAGCTTCCGCAAGCTTTCCCCCGAATTTTCGAAGGGTTTTAAATAAGGTCAACACTCGAAAATTAAATTTATCAGTGTTTTCACCAACGCAGGAAATGATGATCTTAAGTGGATTTGATTCCATTTTTATTTTCCCCCCAATATAGCTTCATCGTTCATAGAATATAGCTTTAGTGCATGGGGAGCATGAAGCGTGATTAGTTCTTTTATTTCATCTGCCAAGCTAATGTTATATAGTTTATTCTGGTTCTGATTAGTTAATTCTATTTTTTTCTCATATGTCCGACCCGTTAGTTCTTCCAACAGAAGCGGATTGCGAATGATTTCCTCATATTTCAGAAGATGAATGTCATGGTTTAAGGTAAGATATCGCTGACAAAATAAATCATAAATTTTTACTAACGTAAGCAGGGACTTATCTTTTGAGCATGTGATATCCCTTAGCTCTTTCCAAAATGTTTCTCCGTAAGGCAGCCTTCCTTGACTCACAGGAATATTTAGTGATTTCCAAGACAAAATAGTGGGAATGGGGTGTCTTACAATAGCAATTATAGAAAATGCATCGGTTTCAATGAGTTGTGGCAGAATACTAGTATAATGTGCATTGTGCTTCATGCCCAACAAAAAGTTTTCGTCCTTTACTTTAAAGACAAACTCCCCTTTCTTTCGCACATTCTTCCGCGCACCTTCATTTATTTCTTCATTAAAATAATTCGTAATCGGGCTGCCATTTTTATTCCGGAAGTCTTTTACTGGTATATGGTCTAAAATATTTTTACGGATTTTTTTATAGTCATTGACAATGAGTTCAGTTACCTTTTGAGCATTTTTTTTATTTTTAAACCATATTGATTGCCAGGGGGGTTCACTTAAACAAATGGCATTTTCCAAATGATCGAATAAGGCTGTTGTTAATGTAGTACCTCCTCTTGGGATTCCGGTAACGATTACATCGTTTTTGATTTTTTCCATCGAACTATTGCTCCTATCCAAGTTTTTTGTTTAAGAGGAGAGTATAAGCTTTTTCGTCTTTTTTGACAGGCTTATACCTTCCTATTTCTTTGATGAAAATGGAGAGAAATTATTTAGTTTTTCTTTCGTTGTACGATCTAATTGATCAATTCTCTCGATTAAATTCTGTTTAGAAAGATTGTATAATTGAATATCCAATTCATTTTTTTTCTCTATCATATTAATCACATCTATTGGAATCTGATCTCTTGTTAATCGATTAGGGTTTACATGTTTCTTTTTGTAATTGATATTGTAATTGCTCCAGCCTAACTCCTGACCCATAAAAAATAAAGATTCATTGTACATATCCGTTATACCAACAACTGAAAAATAATTTTGCAAGTTTTCTTTGGCTAAATCTAAATTTGGGGAGATTCCTCCTGAAACTTGCCGAGTTTGCATATTTTCCGTCTGTATCTTAAAGTCTTCCGATTCCATAAACTGCTTCATGGTTAGGCCTTTTGCCTTGGGATACATTCGATTATCCGGACTGGACATGATGTGATAATACAATGAAATTAACCTTTCCACCGGATCTCTTAGCATGGTGCAATAGGTAGATTTTCTAGGAAATTGATCATGAATTCCAAAGGGGAAATGGCCTCTTATACATTGGAGCATCTTGGTCTTATTCTTTGAAAATTGATTTTTCCATGGTTGCTTGTCCCCCCAAAATCCCCCACTTCTGATAACTTCAATTTCCTGGTATTGTTTCTTCAGGATACTGTTTAAGGTCCCTCCTCCAGTTTTTGGAATATGCATGAAAATAACTAATTCATTGGTATTATTTCGAAGTTGTTGTTCCAATTCTTCACTTCCTTTTTACTGTTTTCTTTTCAGAATCTTTCGATAATCCTTTCGCTTCCATTTAAATAATGGAAGGCTAAAAAAAGATTGTCTTTCTCAATTAGTGTATGTTGAACAATTCGATTATGAATGGACAATTGTTGAAGGTTTATTTCCCAATTTTGGATTTAAATGACCATTCGTCCAAGCCGATAGAGTTCCAATGAATATTTATATTTAAACGATATGACTTTACAAGCTGCTTATTGTCGAAAAAATGGACAATTCGTTAGGAGGTTTACTAATTGAAAAATATGATGAAAAAGTCTTTAGCCTCTCATGAGAGGATGCCGGATTTCCTTATTATAGGAGCGATGAAATGTGGAACGACCACCCTTTATAAGAATCTGGTAAAACATTCATCGATTGTAAGTGCACGAAGAAAAGAGCTGCATTTTTTTGATAAAGATGATGAGTTTATCAAAGGTGTTGATTGGTATAGGGAGCAATTCCCCTTGTTATTCAAAAAAAAGTTTAAAGATAAATCTCCTTTCATTACAGGTGAAGCATCACCAAGATATCTTTTTATACCTGAAGTACCTCAAAGAGTATTTGAAGCCATGCCACAGGTAAAACTAATTGTCTTGTTAAGGAACCCTGTTGATCGGGCTTACTCTCATTATCATCATTTTAAGAGAAAAGGATTAGAATCCCTTTCCTTTGAAGAAGCAATTAAAAAAGAGGAAAATGGACTACTTGATTCAAATATTAATCGAAACTATTTAGCAAGAGGAAAGTATTACGAGCAACTAAAAAGATGGATGAACTTGTTCTCAAGGGAGCAGTTTTTGATTTTAAAAAGTGAAGATTACTTTCGAGATCCCATTGCAGGAATCAATCAGGTTTGTCAGTTTTTAAATGTGCAAGAATGGAACCTTGAGTATACAAAGGAACCGAGTCAGCCCTATCCTGAAATGGAAGTAGGGACGAAAGAGCGATTGGCTAATTATTTTAAACCATATAATGAGAAATTGTATGACTATTTAGGGGTTAATTTTGATTGGGATTAATAATTGGTGTGGTACAGCATTGGAGACAACAGACGATAAATGGTAAAGCGGATTTATTTTTAGCGCTTGGCAGTATTCCAGTTTTTTGATCAAAATACAAATCAGAAAGGTTTGAACTCCATGGAGAAAAGAAAATTTTTAGTTTTAGGACATCCAAGAAGTGGTACAACCTTTTCTGCTAAATTATTAAGGGATTTTGGATACCAGGTAGGACATGAAGCTATGAAGGATGATGGTATTTCCAGTTGGATGTTTGCAGTTGAGGATAATCAAGTTTTTACTTCCCTAGGCCTTAATAGAAAAGATTATACTTTTGAATATATTATTATGAATATAAGAAATCCTGTTGATATTATAACTAGCACGTATTTCACAGAAAATACATCAAAGAAAAGTATGAATTACCGTAAAAAGTATGTTAACTTCGAAGGTCTAAACAAAGTAGAAGAAGCCGTTAAAAGTGTTCTTGAATGGTATAAATTAATAGAAATGCAAAGACCACATTTAAAATTGTTTATAGATAAAAATCCAGAAGAAAAACTATTTCATTTTTTAAAGCGATTTGATAATAAAGAGGGCCTATTGCCAATAAAAAAAATTAAAAAAAAAATAAACGCCAGAAAACATCCTGATTTGAGCCTTTCATTTATAAAGGAAAATTGTGGTGAAGAACTCTTTTCAGAATTAATACATTTTTGTGGTTTATATGATTATCATGTTTTTGCTAATCCAAAATGAAGGGGAAGCTGACCACTTGTTCTGGCTTCCCCTTGTGCTAATATTAACCTGATAGGTCGATCCTTGGATCCGAAAACGTTAAAGGAAATGGAAAAATTTAAACGAAGTTTAGGTAAAAAGTAAAAAGAAATTAAAAAAGTTGCGGCTGCTTCTTATAAAAGATTAACAGCCACAACTTTTTTCTTATCTTAAATATTTATTATTAGCTTTATTCCACTAAATAAAATAATCATAAGCATTAAGATTCGAACCAACAGGGAAGGAACTTTCTTCGTAAGTTTACTTCCAATAATGGCTCCTGGTATTGACCCGGCTAATAAATTCCCTGTTAAGACATAATCTATATGACCATAACCCGCCATAAGAAGACCTGTTGCAAAAACCAGAAAAAAAGCATGAACAATATCAGTTCCCACAATCTCTGAGGTTTTCAAATTGAAGAAATATAAAATAAACAAAGAAAATAAGCTTCCCGCACCTACAGATGTAACTCCTACAATAGCTCCCATAATCAACCCGGCAATGATTGTGATATACTTTTTTTCTTCAATTGATTTTGTTTTCCAAGGATTTTGGATTTTTCCATTCATTACAAGATGAATTAAAGCAGTTACCGATACAACAATTAGAACCACACTAAGAAAAATTATCAATACTCTATCAGAGTAATAGTCCGATAGAAAGGAATAAAAGATGTAATTTGCAAGGACTCCACCTGGTATGCTGCCAATTGCTAAATATTTTATTATTTGAAAGTTAACTGTCTTTTGCTTAATGTGTTGAAAAGCACCAAACAATTTTGTAATAGCATTATAGGCAAAATCTGTACCTATCGCAATCGTTGGATGGAATCCCATAAAGATAAGAATAGGAGTAAGTAGTGAAGCTCCTCCTACTCCCGTGAAACCGACCAATCCTCCAACTAAAAAGCCAAATAAAATCAACTCCGTATTCAATTTTGGACACCTCATGCACCTATTCACTTTTAAAACAAACTTTTTTGGCAGAAAATTTATTTCATCATTAATTGTTATAGAACTTAAAACAATCTTTCCCCCTTTACCTTAATAATAAAAAACTGCCTTTTATCGTTTAACTTGGGCATTTAAAATCGGGTAAAATAAATTTTGAAAATAAATGATTCATTTTTCGAATATCATAAAAAATTCGTTTTAAAAGTGTACGTTATCATATGCCGCATATTTACGAGATGCTTGGACAAATTTCACAACCTAATAAGCATTTTCTATTGCTTACGGGTGACTCAAGATACCACATTTTTTATATTATATTTTTTTAATAATTGTAATCGCTTACATTTTTCAAATGATATGCTTTTGGATTAAAAAAGAGCCATCGGCTCTTAATTAGTTTGGACATTTACTATGATTTTGGTAATACTGTTTGATGTATTTGTTGATGAAAAAACAGGTGGGTACTGGTATTTTTGGAAAGGCATTGATCTGACTAATGTCTTGGTATATACATTACTTGTTCCACCTGTAAATGTTATTTTTTTAAACTGCTATCCTTTTAATGCTTCAAAGTTAAAAAGACTGCGTTACTTTATTGGTTGGGTGATTTTCATATTGATTTATGAATTATTAGCTTTACTACCTCAACCTTGGGGATACTTTTATTACTGATGGTGGAGTTTATCTCCAAGCGCAAAGGTAATCTCGGCCTCGCAAGCGATTTCTCCGTCGACAGTGGCAACGGCTTTACCTTTGCCTATCGAACCGCGCAAACGCACGATTTCAACTTCGAGGCGCAGCTGGTCACCCGGTTTTACCTGTCTCTTAAAACGACAGCCGTCAATTCCCGCAAAAAAAGCTAACCGGCCGCGATTTTCCTCTTTTTTCAACATGGCGACAGCCCCAACCTGCGCCAGCGCCTCCACAATCAAAACACCTGGCATGACAGGATAATCAGGAAAATGACCATTGAAAAACTCCTCATTCGCCGAGACATTCTTAATCCCGACAGCACTTTTCCCTTCCTCAACCTCCAAAATCCGATCGACCAACAAAAACGGATAACGATGGGGAATAATTTCTTTAATTTGCGTAACATCGAGCATTTTAGTACCTCCTACTAGTAATAGCTATTATTTTCTATTCTACTATTTATAATAGACAAAAAGGAAGGGAATTTTCCCTTCCTGACGAATTTATTCTTTTTTCACCAAATCGCGGATATGTGTCCAGGTTGACGCCTTAAAAACATCTGCAACCCTTCCATTACCAAGCATCCCATAACCAACCACCGCGCCGCTCAGTGCGCATCCAAAAATGAGCACCACCAAAATCACAATCCGCAGCCAAATCGGAATCAGCCGAACCCTGGGCCGCTCTTTCTTATATTCTTCTCCCGTTTTCACTTGTTCCTTGGATGGATCATTGACAGACATTCTTATTCCCCTTTTACCGAATTGAAGTTTATGTCTAGTATAACCATTTTAAAAAATTGACTCTATTTGGTTAGCTATACAAGTCCAGCTCAGCGACAAGGTTCATTTTTTCCAAAAAATATTGCCGCGCTTTCACTATCTATTTTATTATAAAATATTATTTGAAAATAGACTTCTTGGAGAAAAAAGTCGACCAAAATAAAAAAGCCCAATGACCAAGGCTTGGCATTAGACTTTTTATGAGCGGGAAATTAACCCAGCTTTCTCTTCGGTAAACGATCGATGTTATCAAGCATGATGCCTGTTCCGATTGCCACGCAGTCCATTGGATTTTCCGCAACGAGGACGGGAACCTTCAGTTCATCCGCAAGCAGCATGTCGATGCCGTGCAGCAGGGCACCGCCGCCTGTTAAAATGACACCGCGGTCGATGATGTCGGCAGACAATTCCGGCGGAGTGCGTTCGAGAACGCTTTTTGCCGCCTGAACGATAACCGCAACGGATTCGCGTAAGGCTTGTTCGATTTCTTCGGAATGAACCGTAATTGTACGCGGTAAACCGCTGACCATGTCACGGCCGCGGATTTCCATTTCCTCCGAGCGTGATCCCTGGAACACAGTACCGATGTTGATTTTAATATTTTCAGCCGTACGTTCACCGATCAACAGTTTGTACTCGCGCTTAATGTGGTTGAGTATTTCCATGTCGAACTTGTCGCCGGCCATTTTGATGGAGGAAGAAGTCACGATATCGCCCATTGATAGAACAGCAACATCCGTCGTTCCCCCCCCGATGTCCACTACCATGTTGCCGCTCGGTTGAAAAATATCCATTCCCGCGCCGATTGCCGCAACCTTAGGTTCTTCTTCGAGGTAAATCTTTTTGCCGCCGGACTTTTCGGCAGCTTCCTTGATCGCTTTTTGCTCAACGCTGGTAATATTCGTCGGGCAGCAAATCAAAATGCGCGGCTTCGATAAAAAGCCCTTTACGTTCAACTTATTAATAAAATGTTTTAACATTGCTTCTGTCACATCAAAGTCAGCGATTACGCCATCCTTTAGCGGGCGAATCGCGACAATGTTTCCGGGTGTACGTCCAACCATGCGTCGCGCTTCCTCACCAACAGCAAGAACGCGGTTTGTATTTTTATCAATTGCCACAACGGACGGCTCATTCAATACGATTCCACGGCCCTTGACGTGAATTAACACGTTAGCCGTACCTAAATCAATCCCAATATCCCTAGCAAACATTCTCTTTTCTTTCCTCCTTGAAAGTGAATCCACATACTTTCCTAATAGTTTATTTTATCATATTCATTAAAATTTCCATACTTTTATTAAAAAAAGATGTAAATTTTTGCAGAATAATGTCACATTAGGAGGAATACACGAGAATGCCCTAGAAAAATCATTATAACCCCTTCCACTAAGGCTGCTTATTTTACAGCCTCTCCTTCTCTCTCTTCTTTCTGATACTTCATTTTTGTCGCTTCCCCACCCCGTAAATGACGGATCGATTTATGATAATCTAATATTTCCTTTACCTCGTTTGCAAGCTCCGGATTAATTTCTGGAAGTCTCTCTGTCAAATCCTTATGGACTGTACTTTTGGATACGCCAAACTCCTTCGCAATCACGCGAACCGTTTTCCTCGTCTCCACGATATACTTTCCAATCTTGATAGTTCGCTCTTTGATGTAATCGTGCACACTCTCGCCCTCCCTAATTTGGATGTGAGTAGTGTGAAATGAGACCCGCTTATCACTTCGACGAAATACTGCTGATCACATGGTGACATATCGCCATGCGATATACGATGAATAATCATGTCTCCGACTAAAACCCCCGCTATCTACAAACGACTCCTCACCTCAAACACTCTCTTTGTAAAGGTTTGTAACATTTTATTAGCTTGGATACGGGAATATGCAAGAAAAACGCAATAAGGACAAGGCTAAGGCCGAAGTTTATTGAAAATTGGACAGATTAAATCCCATTCCCCTCCATTCGACATCCCCGTTCCTCCAAGCTACATACAGGAAATCCCTGCTAAACCTCCATATTTCCCAAGAAATTTGTCGATAAAAAAAGTCGAAAGATTTTTTTCAAAAAACCCCGTCTTATTAGGTTTTTTGGAGAAATTTTATTTAGGAAATAGGATCGCCGCATGTAAAATCCCGATAAATCGAATCCCCATTTCATCGTCCCTCGCACTTCTTTTTTTACAGTATTATATAATTGAGAGTATGCAGCTATGTCTCTATATGTGTGCGGTCTTTTGAAAGGAACGACCGCTATCTTTACATGTAAGCCATGCTTTTGAAAGGAATTACTCAAGCTGTTCTACCTTGATGCTTTTGAAAGGAGCGACCCTATGCAACCTTTTACCGAAAAAGTGATTGAAATTATCAAAAATATACCGGAGGGACGGGTGATGACTTATGGTCAGATTGCGCGGCTCGCTGGCAGTCCGCGCGCGGCCAGGCAGGTTGTTCGTGCCCTGCACTCCATGAGCAGGAAGCACCGCATCCCGTGGCACCGTGTGGTTAATTCCAAGGGACAGATTGCTCTTCAGGATGATGAATCCTACCAGGAGCAATTGTTTTCGCTGGAGAGTGAGGGCGTTGAGATTGGGCTGGGCGGGTTGATTGATTTGGAGAAATTTCAGTGGCACCCGGAATAATATCTTAATCAAAAGAAGGTTATTCTACCTAGGTGTAGAATTCTACATACGATGAAAATTTTATCTTGGAGGTAAATGATGTACCAATCCATTCAAACATTTATTGAAGATTACAAAGGTGAATCGGAAGTTACCCAAAAATTGTTGAATGCGCTTACGGATGATTCTCTAAAGCAGGAGATTACTCCCGGCTTTCGATCACTCGGACAGTTAGCGTGGCATTTTGTCCGAAGCACGGAAATGCTTTTTTCTGCCGGCGTTAAGTTTGATCTACCACCGGAAAAGGAACCGCCGGCTACAGCCGCTGCCCTTGCCGAAGGATACAAACGGACAACGCAAGCCTTGCTTGATGCTGTGCAATCACAGCTGAAGGATGAAAGTTTGCAAGAAACCGTCAATTTTTTCGGTATGAATTGGAAAACCGATGTGCTCTTGTATAATTTCCTCAAACATGAAGTTCACCATCGCGGACAGCTGACAATCTTAATGCGCCAGGCAGGAATCCCCGTAAGCGGAGTCTATGGCCCTGCCAAAGAAGAGTGGGCAGCGTTTGGAATGGAAGCTCCGGTATAAAAAAAGGCATTGGATTTCCAATGCCTCAGATTGTCGAGAAAGGATATTTTTCTCGGCAATTTTTTATTTTGTTTGAATCTAAATTACCGATTTTTTATTAATTTATTGTCTCTGCTAACTGGCCTGTTGATTTCCGCTCCGGACACTCGCTTTTCGCGGGGTATGTGCCACTTTTCTTTTTTTATGAGCCACTTTCTCCAACTTATGTGCCAATCCGCTTCGCTCCCACCAAAGCCTTGACACGTCAAGGCGTTTTTTCCCTATTTCACCTGTGCAAATACATCCCTAACCTTCGTCACCGGCACTTGTGAACCGCCCCGGCCTTGAACATTCTCAACCATCATTGCGATCATCAGGTTCGTGTTGTAGGCGATGAACCAGCCGTTTTCGGTTCCGGTTTGGCCTTGCTTTTGCTTGATTTCGGCGGTGCCCGTTTTACCCGACAAAGGGTAGCCCGGGATGTCGGCAGCATGGGCGGTTCCGCTCGGGTCACCAACCACCTTACGCAAAATCCCTGAAATTAAAGCCGCGTTTCCACTCGAAACTAACGACGGTTTCAGCACCTGACTTTTCTGGTCATCCATCAGGAGAACCGGCTTAATCATATTGCCGCCATTTACAAATGGAGTATAGGCTGCCATCAAATGGACAATGCTCATTTGAATTTGGCCCTGGCCGTAGCCTGAGTCTGCCAGCGCAATTTCGCTCCCTAACGTACCTATCTTCGACGTCTCCAAAGGGAATGGATAGACGAACTCCGAGTCGAAACCGAAATTTTTCAGCCCTGCCACAAAGGTATCCTTTCCGATTTTCAATGCGGCTTGGGCAAAATAAATGTTATCAGAGAACACGAGTGCTTTTTCCAGATTCACCGGGTTGGATTCATGGACACGTGTCACGAAATAGCCACCCCACGAGGCATCCTTTTGCCATTTCGGGCTTGTGATGGCTACCGATTGCTCAGGCGTGATCGCCTTGCTCTCAAGGCCAATAGAAGCTGTAATTGGCTTCATCACCGAGCCCGGTGCATAGGCCTGTTTGAAGCGTGTTGTTAATGGCTGCTGCGGGTTATCCTGGAGCGCCTTCCATTCCTCCGACGAGTAGCCAAGGGCCGCTTGGTTCGGATCAAAGGACGGGCTGCTGACCAGCGCCAGCATATCGCCTGTGATCGGGTTCATCGCTGCCGATGAGCCTGCTTCCCCGCTGAGTTCGTTAAAAAGTTTCACCTGTAAATTGACGTCGATCGTGAGCTTCAGCTGTTTGCCGTTCACCACGGGCTTTTCAGCGAGTACCTCTTCGCCGCCCGCTTTCTTTTTAATCGTGACCTTCACGCCGCTCGTGCCCCTGAGCTCCCGGTCATATACTTGCTCGAGCCCTCTTTTACCGATGATATCATTGCTCATGTACCCTTTGCCTTTAAGCTTCGCCAATTCGTCGGCAGTGATCGGGCCGACATAGCCGATTAAATGAGCCGCTGCCTCGGTGTAAGGGTAAATTCGGGCCCCGACCTTTTTCGTTTGAACGGGTTCCAGCTTGATTAATTGGGCGATTAGCTCAGAATCCTGCATCGACACTTTTTTAAGCGGCACAAACAGGTCAGGTTTTACCCAACTGGCACCCAGCGCTGTGTTGATTTGATCAGGAGATAATTTTAAAAGTGTTGATAATTGCTGAATCATTTGGTCTTTCTGTGCTCCCAATTTTCCGGGGATTACGCCAACCTCGTACACCTGGCCATTCACTGCCAGTCCATTTCCATTGCGGTCGAAGATTTCTCCTCTTTCCGGCGCTGTCGTTGTGATGCCGACAGTGTCGCCATCCATTAATTTCGGAAAAATAAACGCAGAGTCCCAGTCGACATACCAGTTAGTTTGTTTGTCTTTTTCTTCTTTTTTCAAATGGGCTTGGTGAGAAAATTGAATCTCGCCTGCGATGCTGTTCATTTTGGCGGAAAACGTGTACGCGGCTGTATCTTCCTTGGCCTGCTTATTATCTTTGGGCTTTTTGAAGTCAATCTTGAGGTCGGTAATCTGAAGGTCTTTGTAGATTTTTTGATAACGGTTCGTAAAAGCCTTTTGCGAGATTTTCTGTTTGGCATCGGTTGAAAGGTAAACATACATCTTATCAAATTTCTGCTGATTCCATAAGGCAATGTATTCCGTGAACCGCTCCTGCGGCGTAGGCTCCTTACTGCAGCCCGCGAGAATCGCGGCGAAAATGAGTAGGATTCCTATTATCTTTTTCAAGCTAATCACCCCTTTACAATTTATTTTAACATATTTGCAAAAAAATAGACTTTTTGGGAGAACCCTCCTATTATTTAAGGGACTCCGAACCCTTTTAATAATGGAAAATTCGGTGGGCTCCGCATCCATCTTTATAAATGAAAAATTCGTTGGCCCTGCCCACTGGGTTCATTTTTAAAAGAAAACGCAAAAAAGAGGAAGTTATCCCCTTCCCCCTTTTGTTACATTATTATGAGTTTGTATTATCGATAGAATCGGACGAATTGTCGGATGGAGTAGATCCGTCAGTTGATGTTCCACTTTTTTCAGTCGGTGAGCTGCCTTGGTCCTGTTGGAGATTTTTTTTTGCATCAGGAACCGTTTTGGTTTGATCATCTGTTGTATTTGTGGACTTCTCTTCCTGTAAAGCGGCTAACGGTTTGTTGAAATAGTTAGTCGGATTTACAGCAACGCCATCTTTGCGAATTTCAAAATGTACATGCGTTCCAGCATCTTTGTTGTACAAGCTTTGTCCAGCCGTGGCAATAACTTGTCCTTGATTTACTTGATCGCCAACCTTGATCTTCATGTCTTTTACTGATTGATATTGTGTCACAACACCTTTGTCATGCTCGATTTCAATCACATTCCCTAACACAGAATCTTGGTCGACACGTGTCACGGTGCCGCTTAATGATGCTGTAACATCAAAGGCTTTGCCGTCTTTTGACGTGATGTCGATACCGGTATTCGGCTGATAGGTATTATTGTAAAATACTAATGCCGCTTCCTGGTCTTTTGGACTTGCTTTGAAATCATAGAATCCCATTTTTACGACAGCTTGGTCGGCATTTGCCACCGGCATTTTGAAGTTTTCCAATGCTTTGTTAACTTCGACAGCCGGCTGGTTATTCTTACCTGCAAGGTCACTTGTGTTGTAGCTATATTTGTCTGAAGAACTGCTGCTGGATTGATACCATAGAACCCCGGTCAGAATGATTGCTGCACTTGCAATATAAATGGCTGGAAATACCCAACGCTTTTTGAAAAAGCGTTTAACGCTGGAACTTTGAGAAGATCGTTTGTTTTCTTCCTCTCTCATTTTCATCACCTCAGCAATCATTCTGAACAGATAAGTAGAATTATATACACAGGTGGGAAAAATTTTTTAAAATCTTATCTTTCGACAGTGGGAATGATTTTATGCATGTGGGTGGGAAAAATTTTTTTATGATAGATTCTGCCCTTTTTATCTCCTGTATAAGGTAAATTCATTGAAGTTAGCAATTTATGGGCAGCCTTACGAGAATCAATTCGAAGAAAATGACGTAGTTCGGAATTTGAAATCGATGGTTTTATGAGGAGGAAATAATCGTTGATTGCCTGAATATGGTCAGTTTTAGACTTCCTTTTACACTTTGGACAACACCATGAACTCTACCTTTAAAGTGCCTCTAATTTTATAATTCTAATTGGAAGAGTAAAAGGTTTTTCAATCAAATGAACCATTCCTTTCTATATTTTCGTATCTATTTCTCTCTTCAGACTAAATAATCCTTCAAAAGTCGACATGATTTGTAAGATTTTTGTGCTGGTTCTTAGAAGCTATGTGCCAATTTTCGATGTTTATGTACCTCTTTCTCCTTTTTATGTGCCAACCACTTCCGAGCACCCTAAAAAGCCAGGCATTAGCCTGGCTCTCTTATCTTAATTATGGATCTTTCCTTATTGATCTTCTTTAAGTTACTTTTTTTATTGGATTTTCTCACTTATGTTCCACTTTGAATGATTTATGTGCCAGTTCCCGGAATTTATGTGCCTCTTTTCTATCTTTATGTGCCACTTTCACCTTCATATGTGCCACCCTACCCACTATCATTTCTTCGCCAACATACTATCCGCCTTCGTGATCTCTACACCTTGATAGTAGTACTTCACGATGTCCTGATAGTTTTTGCCTTCCGCCGCCATGCCATTTGCGCCGTATTGGCTCATGCCGACACCGTGGCCGTAGCCCTTTGTCGAGATGATAATACTACTTCCTTTACGGCTCCACGTGAAGTCAGAGGAACGCAAATCGAGTTTATCGCGGATATCTTTCCCGCTCAAAACCTTTCCATTAAAATCCACCTTGCCAACCCGTTTTCCTGCAGTTCGTTCAACGATTTCCCCTATCTGAGAGCTGCTCCCAAGCTTCACCCCAAGCTTGGCTTCAAAGTTCTTAACCGAGACCACCTGTTGATAATTAAACTTAGGTGAACTTTTATCCCAGGGGCTCGAAACACTCTTCAGATAAGGGTAGGAGCCTCCCCAGTAATCCTCGGAATTTTCCGTGTAACCGTTGCTGGTAGAGAAAAAGGTAGCCGTGATGGGTTCACCCTTATATGTCAAAATTTGTCCGCTCGTGGCCCGGACGGCATCAAGGATTTTTTTCCGCTTCCAGTCATAATCCATGCCCCAATTTCTCTTCATATCATCATTATTTTCGTAAACCTGATTGGTTACCGTATCATTCACCTGTGCACCCTTTGGAACGCCCAGCGTATCATTGGTTACCATTTTATGGACAATATAGGTTCTCGCGGTCAGCGCTTGTGCCTTCAACGCTTCCTCATTAAATTCTGCGGGCATTTCAGCAGCCACAACCCCGACGAGGTAATCTTCAAATGTCACCGTTTCGATCTTTCCTTTATTGGCGCGGTACACTGCCACATCAACCGACCTCTCCGCCGATGAAGTAGCAGTTTGTTTTGCGGGGGCCTGAGTCAGATTTACCCCTAATTTTCCGCTTGTCTTCCCTTCAGCAAAAGGTAACACCAGTACAGAAGGAACAATTAACGTTACGGAAAGCAAGGACGACGCTAGTACGACGAATGGTTTGATTTTTTTCATGAAAGTGCCTCCAGTTTGAAATGGTTATGTCTCTTTTCATTCATATGGAGGCGGACAAGCATTTATGACTTCAATTTTTTTAAAAATGAACATAGTCTCAGGCTCCGGAAAAATTCACCTTACAAAACCATTTTCAACTTTTAACATAGTTCCAAACAAAACAAAAACCGAAGAAGGCACGCTTTCTTCGGTTAGCTGAATTATTAATTTTTTTACCCTAAGCATTCATATCTGAAATATACTTTTTCACTTCTACAAATGTTTCATCCATTTCCGTTACGCGTTCGATATCGGCCCCTAATCCGGCTAATTTTCCGTGGAAGTCCACGTAGCCGCGGTCTAAGTGCTTCAATTCCGTAACGCGTGTAACACCTTCAGATACTAAACCTGTTAAAATAAGTGCTGCAGCTGCGCGGAGATCAGTTGCGGAAACTTCTGCGCCTTGTAAATTTGAAAGGCCGTTTAAAATAACGGAACGTCCTTCAATTTTAATATCAGCATTCATGCGGCGAAATTCTTCCACATGCATAAAACGGTTTTCAAAAACCGTTTCGGTGATCATACTTGTACCGTCTGCACGAAGTAACAACGCCATCATTTGTGACTGCATATCAGTTGGGAAGCCTGGATGCGGCATCGTTTTAATATCGACGGCTTTTAATTTTTCCGGACCGATGACACGAACGCCATCTGCCTCTTCCATTATCATTACACCCATTTCCTCCATTTTTGCAATCAAGGAAGATAGGTGTTCGGGTACAGCACCTTTGACAAGCACATTACCGCCCGTAAGCGCGGCAGCAACCATGAAGGTACCTGCTTCGATGCGGTCGGGAATGATGCTATGGTCTGCGCCGAACAAAATATCGACACCTTCGATTCGAAGAGTACCGGTACCTGCGCCTCTTACATTTGCGCCCATTTTGTTTAAGAAGTTTGCAAGATCAACGATTTCCGGTTCTTTTGCTACGTTTTCAATGATGGTCGTACCACTCGCTAGGGTAGCCGCCATCATAATGTTTTCTGTTGCACCAACACTTGGGAAATCCAAGTAAATTTTTGCTCCTTTTAAGCGGCCGTCTACTTCCGCTTCAATAAAGCCATTCCCTACTTTTACCTTGGCACCCATGGCTTCAAAGCCTTTCAGATGCTGGTCGATCGGGCGGGAACCGATTGCACAGCCGCCGGGCAGGGCGACACGCGCACGGCCATTGCGTGCGAGTAATGATCCCATGACAAGGACAGACGCGCGCATTTTTCGTACATATTCAAATGGCGCCTCATCTTTTAACTCTCTGGATGCATCGACAACAACTGTATTATTTTCAAACACTACTTCAGCGTTTAAGTTGCGTAATACTTCATTAATCGTGTATACATCGGAGAGAGTAGGCACATCACGAATTACACTTTTTCCATCACTTGCTAATAATGTGGCAGCGATAACAGGCAGAACGGCATTCTTTGCACCTTCAACTTTGACCGTTCCATAAAGCCTTTTTCCGCCGCGGACGATGATCTTTTCCAAGAGTATTCCCCTCCGCGTCCATTTTCTCTATATTAATATTCAATCGTAATGATTGGTGTGCCAACTACGATGGTAGTCTTAGTGCCCAATCCTTCGGAGCGTACGCCAATTTGTAAATTCATGTTATTTCTCTTGTTTTCAATCGAATCAGACAACATTGGCGTGTGTGCCGTAACTGACATGAATGTATTCTCTTTTAACGCTTCGATTTGTTTCGCTTTAAACACAGACAGTAAGTGGTTTACTGTTGTAGGTAAAGACTTTTCAATCTTATCACTGACTTCGCCTTTCATACAAGAAAAAATTGTAGGTTTTCCCCGAAAAATGTCAGTAAGCCTATTTTTATATTGATCCGTAGTGAAAAAGGACTCATTGGCCTTATTCCACACTTCACCGCTGACTCTATAAACTATATACGCATTGACAGGCTGTTTTGTGTGGGTTGCCATTATTTGAAGCATTTCTTGGTGGTTTTTAGAAGTTGGAGATACTGCTGTTACTTCCCATTCTTGGCTGGTGTTTTTCGTGGACCAATCCCAATCTGGAAACTTTCGCTGAAGCTCCTTCGCATAATCCTTTGCTTCCTTCTCACTTTTCAGGTCAACCAAATGTTCCCTTGCATAAAAAGACCATTCATCGAGCAAAATATTTTCGTTTTGAAATACCGAAATCATTTTTAATAAATCGCGATCATTATTTGCTTCGGTACTTCGGTTCCCCCAGCCAACCATCAAAAAACTTGCAATTGCAATCAAGCATAAAAAAAACATACTGTTTCTCTTCATCTCTACTCTCCCCCTTACTACCAGTATTTCCAAGGAGAGAAAGAGCATACTTGGGAATTCTCGTCACTTTTTGACAAGTTACAGACTGCACATTCTAGTATGTATTTTTCCGCACAAAGAGAATTGTACTCTAAAATACCCTTTAATGGGAACATGTACGAAGACCTAAATTTTTTCCAATTGTATTGACTGTAACATCAATGGCAGTTGTTTCGACCATTGAAGATAATCAAGGAAAAAATTACTAACAGTTGATCCGATGCAAATGGCCAATAATATATAAAGCAAACGAGCTTGGAAGACATGGTTTGGCTTCAGCAGCTTATCCAGCCGAATCGCCTGCAAGGCAAACCAGGCAAGGGCAATAAACACTAAGTGTGAAATAATGCTGACTAGTGCTATTTGTCCAAAATCATTAACCATCCTACACCCCCTATTTAAACCAATGACTATTCTATCATATTGACGGATCAAAGTCCTAAAAGTTTCCTTCGACAAACAGGTTTTTGTTTTGTGTCTATTTTGTGAACATTATTCTCCAAAAATAAGGGTTTTCAAAAAAAAAAGAAGAGGCATACATGCCTCCTCTACCTTCACACTTTATTACTTTAAAAAGTCATTAAACCCGTTAAAGTGGTTGTGCAAGAAATCGATTGCCAAATTCGGTGCGACCCCGAACACAATGGATGCCGCTACAGAAACGACTAAGACAACGATAATTCCGAATGGAATTTTGAATTTGCTTTCGTCGCTTGCCGGACGGAAAAACATTTGCGTCATAACACCGAAATAGTAGAAATAAGAAACGACTGTTGTCGCAATCATGATCGATGCCAGCACATAATGCGGGGTATCCACAAACGTACCGATGAAAATGTTCAACTTACCGATGAACCCTGCTGTACCCGGGAAGCCCGCCAGTGAAATCAACAGGATTCCCATGGTTACCGCGAGTACCGGTGAGCGGCGATAAAGACCGGCAAAATCGGAAATGTTCTCGGAGCCTGTTTTTTCCGAAATTAACTGGATAACCGCAAACGCCCCGAGGTTCATGAACAAGTAGGCTAGCAAGTAGAACCAGATTGCATCAAACATGATGAAATTCATTGATGAGAATGCCACTAGGATATAACCCGCGTGAGCGATACTTGAGTACGCAAACATTCTTTTAATATTGGATTGCCGTAAAGCAACCACGTTACCGATGATCATCGTCGCCCCGGCAATGAAGGCAATGTAATCCTGCATTTTATACAAAATCGGTTCGGAGCCCGGTCCTGCTGAAACCGCAAGTCCAAAAACAGATAGCAGAATACGGATGACGATCACAAAACCGGCCGTTTTTGAAACAACACTTAGAAATGCGGTAACGGGTGTCGGTGCGCCTTGATACACATCCGGCGCCCACATATGGAAGGGAGCTGCCGCAAGCTTAAAGGATAAACCGACCAAAATCATTAAAAAGGCTAAGCCGAGCATATAGACCTGCTGCGGATCCGCTAACGATTGTAGCTTGTTCGCAATCGCTAAGAGGTTCGTCGAGCCCGTTAAGCCGTACACATAGCTCATCCCGAACAGCGTAATCGCAGTGGAAATACCGCCGTTGATGACGTATTTCATCGCCGACTCATTAGACTTTAACTGATGCTTGCGGATGCCCGCTAATATATAAGAAGAAATTGATAACAATTCCAAGCCGACAAATAGCGTAATTAAATCGCCGCTTGATGTCATGACCATGGCACCAAGCAAGGCGGTTAAAAACAAATAATAAAATTCGCCTTGATATTCCTCCATGCCGTCTTTTGCCTTGTAGCTGACCGCCAAAAACATAACCAGTCCCGCTCCGGCAAGAAGCAGTAATTTAAAGGCCTTCGCAAATCCATCAAGCCGGAACGTATCATCCAATATCGATGTAACCCCTTGATCAAGTAATCCGGTAACAGATACCATTGCCGCTAGTATAGCGACAATGCTAATCCAGCCGAGAATTCTGCGGTCTTGCTTTTTCGGCATAAACAAATCGAGCAGCGTCAATACCGCAGCAACACCAAGGATGATGAATTCCGGTGTCATGATACTCCAGTGAAATGATGTCAATGTCTTAAAACTCATCCTTCATCACCCTCCTATCCCAAGCATAATGGTTTCAAGTGCGGCATGAAGCGGTGAGCTTAAAACACTTGGGAACACACCGATTAACACGATCAACAGCATCAACACGACTACAGGCACGATTTCCACGCCTTTTAAATCGAGGACGCCGGTAAATTCACGGTGTGCTTTTCCGTACGTAATGCCGAGTGTGGCACGAAGTAAATAAACAGCTGTCATAATGATACCAATTGTACCAACCGCAGCAATCACCGGCATTTCTTTAAATAAACCAAGGAACGCCATAAATTCACTGACAAATCCCGACATCCCCGGCAATCCGAGTGAAGCCAGACTGCCTGCCAGTAAGAAGCCTGCAGCGACCGGCATTCCTTTTGCCATTCCGCCAAGATTTTCTATCAGCGATGTATCGGTGCGTTCATAGAAGACACCAACAAGGAAGAACAATAAGGCTGAAATTAATCCGTGTGAAATCACTTGGAAAATTGCCCCTTGAACGCCTGCCTGATTCATGGCTGCAAGACCGATTAACACAATTCCCATGTGTGAAATCGAGGAATACGCCAAAACCATTTTAAAGTCTGTTTGAATGAACGCCAGAAACGCTCCGTACAATAGGTTGATGACGCCAAGGACAGCCAGCAGAACGGCAAGAGTTTTGAACTGCGTTGGAAAAATTCCCATTCCAAAGCGGATTAAACCGTAGGCACCGATCTTTAACAGAATACCGGAGTGAATCATAACAATGGACGGCGGTGCCTGTACGTGAACCTTCAGCATCCAGCTGTGCAATGGGAAAATCGGTAATTTCACACCGAATGCAATTAGTAGAGCGATTAACAGCCCCAGCTTTGTTCCGCCTGAAATCGGCGCAATCAAATCAACATTTTTATCATTAAGCAAGTGATGCAAGGCATCAATATTCGTTGTACCTGTCCGGGCAAACAGGATCATGATCACAATTAACAAAATTGCTGAGCCCAGGCCGTTGTATATTAAGAAACTAAATGCTGCTTTTTCTTTTTCAAAATAGCCCCATTTTCCGATTAGGAAGAACGTCGGAATTAAGGTTACCTCGAAGAAGATAAAGAACAGAATTAAGTTTTGGGCGGTAAAGACGCCAAGCATTCCTAGTTCTAAAAGAAGGAACAGCATAAAATAGCCCTTCCATTCTTTTTTAATATGAATGGAGGCAATCGCGGCAAGTGTCGCAATTACGGTCGTTAACACGATGAGCAATAACGAGAAGCCGTTAAGAGCCAATTCATATTTGACTGCAAAAATATCCTGAGCCGTACCTTTAAAGCCGCCGAATTGAATCCATGGAACCGAAACGGAAAAATCCTTCAAGCTTTTACCTGCAAGATAATGAAGATACGCGGCAAGCGCGAGAAGCAGTGCCGGCAGCGTGGCTAAAAAGCCGACCAATTTAATCGATTTCTCAGAACGTTTAGGCATGAAGGCTAAAATCACGATACCTAGTAAAGGGGAGAATACTAGGATGGATAAAACAGAAGCTAGATTCATTTTAAGTACCCCCCTGTTAACGCAAAGATGACTGCTAAAACGGCTAAGCCGATGAAAGCAACTGCACCATACGTTTGAACCTGTCCGGTCTGCATTTTTGAGCCCGATCTTCCAAGTCCCTGAATTGCGCCTGTCACAGCTTTGACGAGTCCTTCGACAAGGTAAACATCAATGAAACGTAAGAAGTAGCTGATTCCTTTTGTTATGGCCACAATCGACAGTTGATAGAATTCGTCGATGTAATATTTATTGTAAAGAATCGTGTGCAAGGTACCGCCTTTGCCGCTCAGCCAATCGCGGGAAATCGAACGTTTTCCGTAGATAAGCCAGGCAAGGAAAATTCCTGCTAAAGAAACAATAATCGCCACAATAGTAATCCACACAGGGCCTTCCACATGATGCGGTGCAAGTGCTTCATTTCCGTCGACAAGCCAGTCACCAAGGAAGTTGCCGAACCAAGTGGTGTTGACGTAACCTCCGATAATGGCTAACACTCCGAGGACGATCATTGGCAATGTCATCAAGGACGGTGATTCATGGATATTTTTCATATTGCTACGCGCTTCACCGGTAAACACCATGAAGAACAGGCGGAACATATAAAATGCCGTAAAGAAGGCAGCAATCAGCGCAAGCAGGAACAGGATTGGATGTCCGCCTTCCCAGGCAGCTGACAAGATTGCTTCTTTACTAAAGAAGCCTGATAAAAGCGGGACACCGCTGATCGCGAGTGTTCCAATTAAGAATAACGGACCTGTTAAGCGCAGCTTTTTCCAGAGACCGCCCATTTCTTCGATATCCTGCGTATGAACCGCATGAATGACACTGCCTGCTGCAAGGAACAACAAGGCTTTAAAGAATGCATGTGTCATTAAGTGGAACACACCCGCAACGTAGCCGCCAGACCCTAAGGCAAGCATCATGTAGCCAAGCTGACTGACGGTTGAATACGCTAATACCCGTTTAATATCGGTTTGCACAAGGCCGATGCTTGCCGCAAAAATCGCGGTGAAGGCACCGATAACGGCAATCACCAGTAAAGCGGTTTTGCTCGCTGCGAACAACGGGAATAGTGCAGCAACAAGGTAAACCCCTGCAGCAACCATCGTTGCGGCGTGGATTAACGCCGAAACAGGTGTCGGACCTTCCATCGCATCAGGAAGCCATGTGTGCAGCGGGAACTGACCTGATTTACCGACAGCCCCGATAAAGATTAAGATTGCTGTCAAAGTAATCATTGAGGTTGAAATATCGCCGTTTTGCACGGCTTTAAAAATATCACTGTATTCAAAGCTTTTTGTTTGCCAAAATAAGAGGATCATGCCGATTAACAGTCCAACATCTCCGATACGGGTCATGATGAACGCTTTTTTCGCGGCTGCCTTCGCTTCTTCCTTGTAGAAATAAAAACCGATTAAGAGGAAGGAACCGACCCCGACAAGCTCCCAGAATATATAGGTTTGCAGCAGGTTTGGCGAAATGACCAATCCAAGCATTGCAAACGTAAATAATCCTAAATAGGCATAGAATACCGGAAACCGCTCATCCCCGTGCATATACCCTTTTGAGTATGTATGTACCAGGAAGCTAACGAGCGATACAATACACAGCATTAATGCATTTAATTGATTCACTTCAAATCCCGCTGTTAGATGAATATCTCCAATTGTAAGCCAGTCGACCTTCGTCGAGTACGTTGGTGATGTAAAGCGATCGAACAGCACCAACAACGAGTAGACAAGCGACGCCAGCGTGAGCAGGATCCCCACATAGGCACTCGCCTCCTTCAGCCGCTTACCGAACAAGAGAAGGATCAAAAACGATAATAGCGGGAAAAGCGGTATGATCCATGCATTTTCCATCATTATCACTATCCCCTTTTTAATGCGAAGTGCCTGTCACCGTTCGTGGACAAAACATACATTTTGTCCATATGGGATGGACACATAAGTGTCCGCATACAGTGGACATTTCGCCAAAAGTGTCTTTCAATGGTGCCTGACACCAATTAGTTTTTCATTGAGTCCATTTCGTCGATATTAACGGTTTTGCGGTTTTGGTAGAGCGAGATTAGAATCGCCAGGCCAACCGCGGCTTCGGCTGCGGCAACGGTAATCGCAAACAGCGCAAAAATTTGACCGGTGATGGATGGTGCCATCCCGTATTTGCTGAACGTAACCAGGTTAATATTAACGGCATTGAGCATAAGCTCAATGGAAATCAAGACGATAACGGTGTTTCGTTTTGTCAGAGCACCGTAAAGTCCGATGCAAAATAAAATGAGTGCTAATGCCAGGAAGGCTGAAGCGGGAACTGAACTCATTGTTTATCCGCTCCCTTCACGTCTTTTTTCGCCAAAATAATGGAACCGACAAGAGCAACTAATAGTAAAACAGAAACAAGCTCAAACGGGATAATCCATTTTGAGTAGAGTGCTTTACCGATTTGCATCGTGTTGTTTTCATGCAATGCGGTCGGAACCTGCGGAATATCGAAGTTGTAAATGCCGATGTAGACGGCAAACGCAAAACCGACAACCCCTAAAAACAATAAAACCTTTCTTAGTTTTCCTGCTTGCGGTTCACTTTCATCATTGTGCTTCGTCAACATGATACCAAAGAGCATGATAATCGTGATCGCACCCGAATAGATTAAAATTTGTACGGCCGCGACAAATTCAGCGGAAAGCAGGACGTAGATACCGGCAATGCTGACGAAAGTAAAGACAAGCGCAACGACCATGTGCATCACTTTTGTTAGGTTCAAAAGAAGCACGCCGCCAATGACCGCAACGAGTGCGAGGCCCATAAAAGCGAGGAATTCTCCTGAAAATGTCATGCTTTATTCACCTGCCGTATGTTTTCATCGTTTTCATCTAACCATTCAAGGTTTTTAAATAACATGTCCCGGCTATATTCTGCCAACTCAAAATTATTGGTCATGATGATGGCCTCGGTCGGGCACACCTCCGTACACAGGTCACAAAGGATGCAAATCTCAAAGTTGATGTCATAAGTGTCGATGATTTTTCCTTTTTTCGCAGGGTCCGGATGTTTTTTACCAGTTAATTGAATACAATCTGTCGGGCAAATCTGCGCACACTGATTGCAAACAATACATTTTTCCGGATAAAACTTTTGGATACCGCGGAACCGGTCCGGCAGCGGAAGCGGCTTATTCGGATAGTCATAGGTGACTTTCTCGCGTGTTAAGTTTTTTAGGGTATATTTCAAGCCTTTTGCTAATCCAAGCACGTTTTTCACCCCTTTTACGTTTTAAAAATTAATATTGTGCGACGTTTTGTCAGGTTTTTCAAGGGTCGCGTAAGGCGGAACTCAGGTCCGTTTCCCAAGCTTTTGTACGGACTGTCAAAGGTCGCGTGTTTTGCGAACCAGGTTCCTTTTATGAGAAAAATAACGTTTTGATTAAGGCGGTTAGGAATATGTTTGCCAATGCTACCGGCAACAGTACTTTCCAGCCCATTTCCATTAGTTGGTCGGCACGCAGACGCGGGAAGGCGACGCGGAACCAGATGTAGACGAATACGACCAAACAGAATTTAAGTGCGAACCAAACGGCGCCCGGAATAAAGCTAAGGAATGCAAATGGCGCCATCCATCCGCCTAAGAATAATGTTACGATCAGCGAGGACATCGCGAATAAGTAGACATATTCGGCGAGCATAAAGAATGCCCATCGGAAGCCGGAGTACTCGACGTGATACCCGGCAACAAGTTCTGATTCTGCTTCGGGAAGGTCGAATGGTGTCCGGTTTAATTCGGCTACGGATGAGATGAAAAAGACGATAAAGCCGATTGGCTGCAGTAATATGAACCAGCCGTGCGTTTGTTGATGAACGATATCATTTAAATTTAAGCTGCCGGATAAAAGAATAACGCCAAGGACCGACATAACGAGCGGAATTTCATAGGAAATCATTTGGGCTGCGGCACGCATGCCTCCTAGGAGGGCGTACTTGTTATTGGATGCCCAGCCGCCGGTGACTACGCCAAGTGTCGTCAAGCCCGATACAGCGATATAGTAAAGCAAGCCGACACCGATATCCGCGAATTGGAATTTGTCGGTAAACGGAATTGTCGCCAGCACCATAAAGGCCGGTGCAAAGGCGATGACAGGCGCGATGATAAATAAAGGCCGATCCGCCAGCGTCGGAATAATATCTTCTTTTAGTAAAAGCTTCAGTACGTCGGCAACGGTTTGCAATAGTCCCCATTTACCGCCGACTTGGTTTGGACCATGACGCAGCTGCATGTAACCCATGACCTTCCGCTCTGCGAGAATTCCGTACGTTACGAAGCCTAATACGACTAAAAGCAGGATGACGCCTAGTACAAAGAAGATTAGAAAATTGAACAACCCGGGACTCGAATGGAGTAAATCATTGACCATTAGCCGTCCACCTCCCCAAGGACAATATCAATTGCCCCTAATATAGCAATCAGGTTTGCGATATTTTCGCCCTCTAACAGTTTCGGAAGGATTTGCAGATTATAGAAAGATGGTCTTCTAAACTTTAAGCGATACGGTTCTTTTTTGCCGTCGCTCGCGATATAGCAGCCGATTTCTCCACGCGGTGATTCAATTCTAACAAATGCTTCCCCTTTTGGTGCCTTGATGATTTTCGGCACTTTGGCGAGAATTTCGCCTTCAGCAGGGAATTGTTCCACTGCCTGTTCAAGGATTTTCAATGATTCTTCGATTTCCGCCATCCGGACATGGTAGCGTGCCCAGGCATCGCCGCCCTCCTGAACGGGAACATCGAAGTTAAACCGGTTGTAGATTGAGTAGGGCTCATCTTTGCGGAGATCCCATTTGACGCCGGTACAACGAAGGTTCGCTCCGCTTAAGGAATAATTTAGAGCATCTTCTTTCGTATATTTCCCGATGCCTTTTACCCGACTCATAAAAATTTCGTTTCCGGTTGCCAGATAGTGATAGCCGGCAAGCTGTTCTCTCATATAGGGAATGAAGTCTTTTACTTTTTCAATCCAGCCTTCAGGTGCATCCCATTTGACGCCGCCCACACGCATATAGTTGAAGGTTAAGCGCGCACCCGATAGTTCATTGAGCATATTGATAATCATTTCACGTTCACGGAAGGCATAAAGGAATGGACTGACGGCCCCGATATCAAGCAGGAACGTTCCCCACCAAACAAGGTGACTGGCAATCCGGCCTAATTCCATAGCAATGACGCGAAGGAAATCAGCGCGTTCCGGCACCTGGATGCCCATCATCGTTTCAACGGCATGACAGATGACGTAATTGTTGGTCATGGCTGACAAATAGTCCATCCGGTCCGTGTACGGAATAATCTGCGTGTATTGCAGGTTTTCAGCTAGTTTTTCCGTTCCGCGGTGTAAATAACCGATGACAGGCTTTGCCTCAGTTATGATTTCCCCATCGATTTTTATCACAAGCCGGAATACTCCGTGCGTACTTGGATGCTGAGGACCGACGTTTAGTAACATTTCTTCCGTTCGTATCATTGGTTACACCTCCACATCATACGGCTCATAGTCTTTTCTAAGTGGATGGCCAACCCAATCTTCTCCGAGCATGATCCGGTATAAATTCGGGTGTCCGGTAAACTTAATGCCCAGTAAATCATATGCTTCACATTCAGGCCAGTCGGCGCCGGCCCAGATTGGCTGCAAGGACTCGATTGTTGGTTCATCACGGTCAATTTTTACTTTAAAAGCAACCGATTGACGGTTCTTGTATGAGTAAAAGTGCACATACACTTCCATATGTGTCTCAAAATCAGTTCCATGCAGCTCGGATAAGTAATCGAACCCTAACAGCTCATTGTATTTTAAAAATTGGGCCAGTTTAAAGTACGATTCGCGCTTGACCACGAGGGTCGGAACATCCTTCGATAGTTTATTAATATAAGAATCTTCTAAAACGTCAGGGCCAAGGTTTTCTTCAATGACTTTGACGTATTTATCTAAGAATGGCTGATTGGCTGACTTCGTTTCAGCTGTTGGTGCTGACGTATCGCCACCCGATACAGCCGCTTTCGCTTTGGCTGCTGCCGCTGCTTTGGCTTTGGCTTTCGCTGCGGCGATGGCTTTTGCTTTTTCATCGTCACCTGCTGGTGCGGCGGTTCCCGCGTCAGTCCCTGCTCCTTGCTTCGCGAGGGCTGCTGCTTTGGCCTTGGCCGCTGCGGCTGCCTTTGCTTTTGCTGCTGCCGCGGCTTTCGCTTTGGCATCATCGCCAGTAGCTTCTGTTGGTGCAGCAGTGCCTCCTGCCATTTCCATCGCTTTCTTTTTTGCTGCAGCGGCCGCTTTTGCTTTCGCTACGGCTGCGGCTTTTTTCTTCGCGAGGTCATCGTTGTCGTTTGCTTCTGCAGTTGGTGCTTCTGGTGCGGCGGCTGTATCCTGTACTGATGCTTCGGAATTACCCCCGGCCAGCTCCATTGCCTTCCTTTTTGCTGCCGCCGCTGCCTTCGCTTTCGCAACTGCTGCCGCTTTTTTCTTCGCAAGGTCATCAGCGTCACCGGACGTCGGTGCGGCGGATTCGGTTGGTGGCGCGGATTCGGTTGGTGGCGCGGATTCAGCCGGCGCTACCTCTTCCGTTATGCCTTCCCTTTGCTTCTTCGCCAATGCAGCTGCCTTCGCTTTCGCTGCCGCTGCGGCTTTTTTCTTCGCAAGATCGGTGTCATCACCTGAAGTTGCAGTTGTAGGTGTTTCGGCAGGCTTTTCTTCTTTCGGAGCCTCACCACTTGCTTTAGCCTGACGTTTAGCCAATGCTGCAGCTTTCGCTTTCTCAGCGGCTTCTCTCTTTAATTGATCGAGATCTTTTTCCCCGCTCATCGGTTAGATCACCTTCTTCCCAGTCTTCGCCTCGTAACGAATCTTTTCCCTTAATTTATTAATTCCATAAATTAAAGCGGCAGGGTTTGGAGGGCATCCCGGTATGTATACATCGACAGGAACGATTTGGTCGACTCCCTTTACAACTGAATATGATTTCACATACGGCCCGCCGGCAGTTGCACATGAGCCCATTGCGATTACCCATTTTGGCTCAGGCATTTGATCATATAAACGGCGTAAAATCGGCGCCATTTTTTTCGTAACAGTTCCTGAAACAATCATACAATCCGACTGTCTTGGCGACGTCCTGAAAAACGATCCAAAGCGGTCCAAGTCATAATGGGAGGAACCTACACCCATCATCTCAATCGCACAACAAGCCAGACCAAATGTCAGCGGGTAAATCGAATTGCTTCGCGCCCATGCCTTAACTTGCTCCAGCGTCGTCATAAACACATTTCTTTGTAACTCTTCCATTTCCTGAGGTGAAATGTTGTCTAATTTTAGATCCATCTTAGCACCTTCTTTTTCCAAGCGTACACTAGGCCAATTAATAGCATAATCACAAAAATTAACATTTCAATCAACGCAAAAATTCCTAGTTTATTATAGGCCACAGCCCACGGATATAAAAACACGGTTTCTACATCAAAAATAACAAACATTAGGGCGAAAATATAATAGCGGACATTGAACTGTACACGGGAATCGTGAAATGGCTCAATACCGCTCTCATATGTGGTATACTTCGCATCACTCGGTTTATGAGGACGCAAAAGCTTACCTAAATATAACGCCACCGCAGGCAGCAACACCCCAAGACATAGGAACACAAAAACTATCAGATAATTATTCTGATATACATTAAGTTCCATGTCCATCCCCTCCAATGTTGTAGAATTTTCATACTAGTGAATATTGTAACCGATAACATTATAGCATTGTTACAAACCCGTGTCGACAAGCCCAAATAAAGTTAAATTGTAAATTCAATTGCCGCAAAAATTTCGATTCAAGCTTTTGGGAGCTTGCTCACAAAAAAGCTTGAATCGAAATTTTTGCAAGCTTCAGCGATAGCTGAAGCGCAGGTGCGACGATAGCACCGGCGATTGAATTTTCAATTTACACCCGCACTGGGTTCGAGACACGGGTGTCCCCCCTGAGCGTTTGCGTGATCTCACTTCCTGAATTTACATCAGAGATGACGCAAGAGCGAATTGGCAGACACTAATAGAACACGGGGGGCTAAGTGCACGTGATCTGGAGCGTAGCGGAAGATGACGTGCATAAAGAAGGTTCGCAAGAGCCCCAAAATATCGACAACAACCCCTATTTAACAACAAAACTCAAGCAATGTCAGTGAGATTTGTCATTATTTGTTCAATCTTTATTGATAAATTTAGGTTTTCCAACACATCTGAAACCTATAAAATTCGACAAACCTCCATATATTCAATGATTCACTCAAACTTAACTAAAATCAACAACATCAATCACAAAGCCCATCCACTATAATCATATTCTGGTAGTTCCAATTCATTCTGCATTTGCTTCGATATACGAAAAAGCACCAAATTCTTAATAACCGTGAACAATTAAGTAAGATTCGAACAGACAAAAAGCCAGACGTAAGTCTGGCCAGGTATTTTACATACTCTTTCTATTTAAATTCATTTCCATCCCAAAAACCCTCTACACAAAGTATAGAGGGAATAAACTTTCAAAAAAAGAGCGCTATCAACCAGCGCTCTTTCCATAACTAATATTATTGCAAGTAAAATTTATAACTATCGCCTAAAATATATTGTTTTCCTATATGCACAGGCCGGCTGTTTTCATCAAAGACTGTCGTTTCCATGTAAAAAAGAGGTTCTCCGCTCGAAGTATGGAGTAAATTTACTTCTTCTTCAGTAGCCCTAACAATCTCCAATGTTGTTCCTCTGGCACCAAATGGTTTTACATTCAGCTTTTCTCTCAATATTTTATAGACAGAACCCTCTAAGTTTTCATTTAATAAAGAATGAAAATCTTTATATGAAAAGTAGTTGTTCTCTAACATAATCGGAGAATCGCCGGCATATCTTACCCTCTGGATAAAAACACATGCATCTCCATCATCTAGTTGTAGTAATTTTTGATCATTTGGTGTTGGTTGAATAATTTCCTTTTTAGTGACTTTACTGCTTGCAGTTAGACCATTCGCTTTACAGGCATCACTAAAGCTTAAAAAATGAACAATCTTCCGCTCAATTTTCCTTTTGTTGACAAACGTACCCTTCCCCTGCTTTTTAACCAGATACCCTTCTTCAACCAACTCGAGAATGGCTTTTCTTACTGTAATCCTGCTAATTTTATACTCTTCGCTTAATTCTAATTCAGTTGGAATTTGATCTCCGTATTTTAATTGACCATTAATAATCGAGCTGCGGATAGACTCCTTCAATTGTATATATAAAGGAATTTGGTTATCCTGTTTTAACATCTATTTCACCTGCCTCATTTTAAAAAAAATATTGAACATTATTCAGATACTATCAAGTATATATAAATTAATCCACGCTATCAATTACCAATAAAACCAGCAAGAATCTCCAGCGTCCTTTCAATTGCTGTATCCGGATTTTGCACATATTGGTAAGAAGTATATTCTAAAGTCAGAGAGCCTTTATAGCCAAATTGACTCAATTGATCGATGTATTTCTGCAAATGCAGGACACCATCGCCCCAGACATGATGACCTTCAGGTTTCCCATCGATGAAATGAATATGAACTAAATCCTCTTTTAATAAGCTAAAATAATCATGGAAATCTTCGTTTGCTAATGCCATTGGAATCGTATCAATCATCCCCTTAAGATAAGGGCTGTTGACTTCATCTAACATGGCTTTGAGTGATTTGGAATCGTAAACCAAATTGGATTCTACTCTTGTTAAAGGTTCAAATGCAAGAGTCAATTCTAAATCAGCCGCAACCTTTGATAATCGCTCCAATGAATCTCTTGTTCTTTTCCATGCTTCTTGCCTGTCTTCATTTTCATAACCCCAGCCTGGAGTAACTAAAAGCATGGGCGCACCTAAAACTTTGGCAGCTTCTGCTGATTGATAAAGTATTGAATACTTTTTTCGCGAAGACCTTCCTCTTTGGCAGCAAGATTGATCGGATACACACACTGCTCTGGTGTAAAGCAGACAACCGATAAATTTCTTCTATCAATCTCTTTTTTTACCTGTTTCATATCTTGAATACTCATATCATCAACATAAAAATGTGGAGAAGCTCCCCATAATTCAATATTTTTAAACTCATATCGAACCATTGCATCTAAAAAGTATTCCAAAGGATAGTGTTTATAGTGGAAATTCATCCCTGTTACTTGGTCCCTCGTTATTTTTGACATAGGTCCCAACTCCTTCCATATTATTCTTATATATATAGACACTAATTAAACACTAAATTAGCAAAATATTCAAAAATAATATAACATTATATTATGTTATAAGTCAATTAAATAAATTTAATGTTCAAAAAACATTGACAATTACATTGATGCGATTTAATATAATGTTATATAATGTATTATTATATTCCATACCAAAAGATTCTAAGGAGGAAAAATGATGGTTAATTCACAAGTAGTTGTAGATCAGCAGGTTCAAAATGTGTTAGATGCTTTGAAAGGCCGTACGATAAACCACGTATATTTTGTTGCATGCGGCGGCTCTTCAGCCATTATGTATCCAAATAAGTACATAATGGACCGTGAAGCAAAAAATATTTCTTCAGATGTATACAGTTCCAATGAATTCATTCATCGCAGCCCTAGAAAACTTGGCGAAAATTCACTCGTTATCTTATGCTCTATGTCCGGCACAACTCCCGAAACTGTTAAAGCAGCCGAATTTGCCCGTCAAAAAGGGGCACTAACTGTTGGTTTTACTAACCAAGAAACTTCACCTCTTGCGCAAGAAAGTGAACTTGTTGTTAAATACCAATGGGGCGCGGAATCCATTGCGTTTAATACAAACTTAGGTTTATTGTATCAATTAACAATGGGCGTTTTAAACGTATTAGAAGGAAATGATAAGTTTGATAAAATGATCAACAGCTTAACAAATCTCCAGGCTGTGTTTGAAAAATCAGCAAAACAATATGAAAGCTTGGCACAACAATTCGGTCAAGATTACAAAGATGAAAAAGTTATTTATACAATGGCAAGCGGAGCAAACTACGGAATCGCTTATTCCTACGCTATTTGTATACTAATGGAAATGCAATGGATTCATTCCAATGCTGTTCACTCCGGTGAATACTTCCATGGTCCATTCGAGATTATTGATAAAGACGTACCATTTATTATCCTTCTCGGCTTAGATGAAACACGTCCTCTAGACGAAAGAGCATTAGATTTCTCGAAAAAATATGGAGAAAAACTGGTCGTATTAGATGCTAAGGATCTTGATTTAACTGGTATTGACGAAGAGCTAAAAGGCTATATTGCACCGCTTGTATTAAATCATGTTCTTCGTAAATATGCTGAACAATTGGCAGATGCCCGCAATCATCCACTATCAAAAAGAAGATATATGTGGAAGGTTGAATATTAATCTGAATTAGGCTCCCGAGTTTTGGCTCAGGAGCTTTTTCCTTTTTGGCTCTTTTCTTAAACTTTGTTGCTTCTGCACTAATTTGTGTCCAATTAGAGACGACTTCGGACAGGTTTGATAAATTCAAAGGCATTCGAGTCCGAACCAGAGGTGGCTTCGGACAGGTTGGGTGAACTAAAGGGCATTCGAATCCGAACCAGAGGGATTCGGTACAAACTTTACTATTAGAATTTGTTCGGAAAACAACAATCTTTGCGAAAACAGTCTTCTATTTTAAAGACTCTTTTTTAAAAGATTGTTGCTTTCTTTGATTCGCTGATAAAACTCTGGAATTCGCTGATAAAAGCTAATAATTCGCTGATAAGGTGTAGATTTACGACTTTTTAGGTGTTTGAACGTAGTTAAAAAACAATCTATACGAAAACAGCCTTTCTAAAAGCTATGTTATTCTCCAAAAAAATAACCTGCTCCATATAGAACAGGTTACTTATACTCACAGGACCCCTAGCAAATCGCAATCTTTTTCTCCCGCTTCTTACCATGGCCGAATGCGCCAAAGCGCTGACACGTTTCAGCTGCAGCCGCGGAACCCTTTTCCATTGCTTCCAGGGCATTGGAATGCACGATATATTCTTTTAAAAAGATCGCTACAAACGTATCACCTGCTCCAAGTGTATCGACTACATCGGTCTCGACAATGGCTTGTTCATAAACCTGATGGGAATCGGAGAATAACGATCCTTCAGAGCCTCTGGTAACGACGACATTTGGTGTACCTGCTTTGTGGACTTTCGTCACTAACGAAACACATTCCTCTTTTGTTAAATCGCCGCCGGAGAAAATTGCATATTTCACATAAGGGCAGACAAGTTCTAAATAGTCATCGTCATATTTTGTTGAAAAATCAAAGGAAATATCAATGTATTTTTGCAATAATGGCAATTCTTTTTCCAAATGGCTATATACGCTCGTATGCAGCAGTGAAAAGGTTTGAATAAACGCTAGTTCCTCTTCGGTAAAATTCAATTTCAGCTGTTTTTGGACTCCGCCCTTGTTCGAGCCTACAAACTTACGATCCCCATGCTCATCCAAAGCGACTACAGCCTCACCTGATGGTCCGATTACGTTCCGCACCCGCGAGACATCAATATTTTCCATCTTTAGCGAATTGACAATATGATCGCCTTCTTCATCATTCCCGACAATTCCAATATAGGAAACGTCATCCACACCATAACGTTTCCAAAAGACCGCCACATTTACGGCATTCCCGCCTGGGAACATCTCTTTGCGATCATCATAATAATCTACTACATTATCTCCAACTGCTATTAACCTCATTTCCAGAGCCCTCCCATTAGTTGAATAAGAGAAAGATACAATTTTTCATTGTATCTTTCCCTAAACTATTTTAATATGCCACGGTTCGATAATATCTTCTAATCTCTAAAGAATGATTACGTTTGTCTTCTAAATGTACACTAAGTCTTTGGAGAAGAGTAGACGTAACGATCGATGATAAATATTTTCTGAACTCTTCACTAATTCCTTCTAACTCGTAATCCTTTGTATCTAATACTGTCAATTTCTTTGTATACTTCTCAGCAAATTGCTCGACACGTTCCATCAAAGGACGTGTTTCGTCTTCTCCCTTAAGTAAAATAACGCTTGTGCCTTCTTCTACTAACTCTAATGTGCCATGGAAGAATTCTGCGGCATGAATGGATTTTGTTTTGATCCATTGCATTTCTTCCAATACACACATCGCATACGAGTAGGCACGGCCCCAAGTATTTCCTGATCCAACTACCATATGATACGGCTCATCCTTAAAGGCGACAGCAAACTCTTCCGCTTTTGCTTCAAATTGTTCTTTCGCATCGAGTAACTTTTCAGGAAGAACTTCTAATTGTCCAGCAAATGCTTCAAAGTTAGGGAAATCTCCATTTTTATTCATCAGCTTAAACGTTAGTAAATAGAGAATTAATTGATTGGAATCACTGGCAAAGTCATTTTCCGCAAAATTCACGATTGGAAAGTCTACCGTATCAGCAAGCGGCTTATTGTACTCACCTGTTAATCCAATCGTTGTTGCTCCTATGCCTTTACAGTATTTCGCTGCTGCTACCGTCTCCTGTGTTGTACCTGATAAAGAAGATAGAATCACAAGCGACTCCGCACTAAATTGTTTATGATTCTGTAACACAAATTCTGCTGCGATTTCGGCATAAGCAGGAATGGTGGAAGTCGAGTTAATCATAAATTCAAATGGGTAAAAAGTAGCAACTGCACCACCTGATCCAATTAAGAAAATGTTTTTAAACCCTTTTTCATAAACCTTATCGACAACCCTTTCAATTTCCTCCCTAAGCTCTAGTGCTCCACCGGTTACCTTGAGATACTTTTCTCTACTAAAATTCAACAACGCTTTCACTCCCTATTTTAATTTAACCTGCTCTCAGCTGTAACTTAACAATACGTTATAATACGTTATATAAATTATAGATTCATTTTCCATTCTTGTCAATAAAGGGAAATAGGCAATTTATCTTCAATGGGATACAGGGGGAAGCCCCCCAGTATTGAACCATTTGTTATCAGATACTAGAAAACAACTGTTACCCTTTTACACTTCCCTCGGCCATGCCGCGAACAAAATATTTCTGCATCATCATAAAGATGACGATAAGTGGAAGTGCGGAAATGACCAATCCAGCCATTAAGACTCCCCAGTTAGTGTTTAGGGCATCTTTGAAGACTAATAATCCGGAAGTAATCGGCTTTAGCTCTTCCTTTTGAATGAAGATGATCGAAAATAAAAACTCATTCCAAGAATAATAAGCGGTTAAAATCACACCCGTAAACAAAATCGGTTTGCTCATTGGCAGGAATATTCTCGTAAATACATCTAAACTCGTAGCCCCGTCCAGAAAGGCCGATTCTTCTAATTCTTTCGGAATCGATAGAAAAAAGGAACGAATTAACAGAACGGTTAAAGGAATCCGATAGGCCGTAAACGTTAAAATCAGCGCCCAATACGTATCTAAAAGTCCCATCTTTTGAATTAATTCATAGAGAGGAATTAAACTGCTTTGCGGCGAGAACATAAGACCTGCTGAGACAAATAGGAGCAGGAATTTTCCTCCTTTAATTTGGAAACGCGTCAAACCGTAAGCACATAAAGAACTGATCAAAACTGTCAGAATACACGTACCAATTGTAATAATCAAGCTATTAACGAAGTAGCTTGAAACCCCTTGCTGCCATGCAGTTATATAATTTGAAAAGAGCCATTGTTTTGGTAGTCCCCAAGTGTCATTAAAAATAGCTGCCGTATTCTTAAAGGAATTGATAATCATCCAAAATAAAGGATAGGCAATCGCAGTAAGGTAAAGGAGTAGAAACAGAAAGATTATCCCAACGACAATTGAGAAGCGTGGTTTTCCTTTTTTAGATTTTGTGTTAATGGTCGTAAACTTTACGATCTTTGCGTCCGACCCCACCAGTCCTGAATCTCCCTGTGATTCAATCGGCTTCATTTTTACTCCTCCCCTGTTTTTACGAACTTATTCTGTACAAAATAAAAGATAAGCGTAATACCCAAAATCACGTTTGCTATCGCAGAAGCATAACCAGGTTCATTATCAATAAACGCTTTCTGGTAAAGATATGTACTAAAGACTTGTGAAGAGTTACCTGGGCCACCACTCGTTAATACATATACTTCACTAAACACTAAGAATGATCCTGTTACTGTATAGATTAATAACACAAAGGTCATTTCTTTTACCTGAGGAACTGTAATATTGAAAAATGTCCGGATTTTCCCCGCCCCATCGATGGTCGCTGCTTCATATAATTCCCCTGGGATTTTTTGGACAGCCAATACATACATCATGACGGTATAACCAATACTTTGCCATTGGGAAACGGCAATAACAGCAAAAATAGCTGTTTTTGGATCCCCAAGCCATCCTTTTGCCAAATTGCCCAGGCCGAATAGTTTCAGAAAACTATTCAGTAACCCGACTTCCGGATTATAGATGAAACTAAAGAGGATCCCGATTACGGTCATGGAAATAAGAACCGGAATAAAAAAGGCTGTCCGGAATAATGTAGAAAATTTTCTGAAAATCTTATCTTCTAATATCGCTGCAATCACTAATCCAAGACCAACTTGAAGGATTACGGAGATACCTGCGTAAAGCAGATTGTTCTTTAGCACTGTGTAAAAGACGGGATCTTTAAAGAGGCGTACGTAATTATCTACTAAAACAAATTTTCTATTTAAAGTAAATGGATTCCATTCAAAAAATCCATTTATTACATTTCGAGCTAATGGATAGTAAACAAATAAGGCAAGCATCATAAAGGCCGGTGCAATGTATAAAATTGGGACTACTCGTGATCTCTGCATCTATACCACTCCCATCAACATCTATTAAAAATATGTCGGTTTAATAGGAACCAAGGATTCCGATAAACCGACACTTTAATAGATTTCATTTTTTCACTATTGTTTCACTTGTTTCGCTGCATCCTGAACATTCTTCATAACTTGTTCCGGTGTCATGCCACCGCCAAGCATTGTTTGAATTCCATCGCCATAAGGTTTAAACACTCGTGTGTCCAGCGCACTATCTGTCCAGATTAACATATCTTTTGAATCTTTAATTAACTGCATTGCTTTTACTTCATGATCCGTTGCAGTATTTGCATTCACCGCTCCATCAACCGTACTTGCTAAACCGGTATCCTTGATTAATTTCTCACCATTTATTTTAGAAGTCATAAACTTCAAGAACTCCACTGCTTCTTTAGGGTGGGCGGATTTCTTGTCAACCATAAATCCTTCAGGTGCACCGATTAAACCTTCCTGATCACCTTTAGCTCCATCAATGGTCGGTACTTTAAATGTATCCCATTTAAACGTTGCGTCTTTCATAAAAGTAATTTCCATTGTTTCAAGGAAAGTTATTGCTGCTTTTCCACCAAGGAATAGGTTTCTCGCTTCATCATGCGCAATCGCATTTGGATTATCATTAAAGTAAGGTCTTAATTCATTCAACTTCTTTAATGCCTCAACATATCCAGAGTCGGAAAACTGTGCTCCCTGATAGCTTAAATCTTTAGCTAAAACTTCCTTCGGTACCATTCTCTGATTCAATGCAGTTACATAGTGAGCAGCTGCCCAAGGCGCTTTATTCCCTAAAATAATAGGAGTCGTTCCACTCTTTTTAATTGTTGCAAGTACGTTAAGAAACTCATCCCATGTTGTTGGTACTTTTAAATTTAACTTATCAAAGATATCTTTGTTGTAGAAAAACAACTTACTGTCCGTAAAAAGTGGAACTCCGTAGACTTTGCCGTCGTTACTAAATTGATTCACCTGTGATTTGATTAATTGGCCGGACCAATTAGGGTCAGCCTGGAAGTATTTAGTAAGATCTAACGCTACACCATCTCTAATAAACTTTTGACCATATTCTCCGACCCAGCTAAAGAAAACATCCGGTGGAGTAGCACTGCCAAGAAGAACATTAGCTTTTTGTTTATAATCATCGTTTAACGCTGTAACCTCTTGGATATTAATGTTAGGGTGTTGCTTTTCAAAATCTGCAATTACACTTTTAAAATAAGACTTATATGGCTCATTTGGCCAACGGTAAAAAAATGTAAGATTTATCTTTCCGTTTTCTGATTTTGAATTTGTGCTCTGTGAAGAACATCCGGCTAATAATAATGATATTACCAAAAAGATTCCAACTGCAACATTAAGCCAACGTTTCATACACATACCTCCAACTTAATTTTTAAATAACAGAATCCCTTTTAAACCGCTTTCATTCTAAAATATGAGTCTCGGAAACCCCTATGCAGCCTTCCCCCTATCATCTATTCTGCTATTTGTAATTACTTGTTGTATTATAATATATTATTACATGTTATAACGTTTGCCGTCAATATCAAAATAGGGTGAACTTTCAAACAATTTAATATAAATTTTAAGAGTGTTTTTTTTCTAGCATTTATCTTTACTTTTTTGCAGATCAAATAGAAGTTCAGTATATCAAAATAGTTCTTTATAAGATATAAATACCACAATTTCAATATATTTAATAGTGATAACATTATTATTATTATAACTTTTCACACATTTTGAAAATCAAGGTACTTTTAAAAAAATACAAAAAACCCCTCCCGGCCCAAAGGCCAAGAGGGGTTTAACATATATATTATCTTTTTCCTTCCGATACGGCGAGGCGATTGATTGCACGTTGCAGGGCAAGCTCAGCACGTTTGAAATCGATGTGTTCCTGTTGCTGGCCTTGAAGGCGCTGTTCGGCGCGTTCCCTCGCTCTTTGAGCACGTTCAACGTTAATATTGGATGCAAGTTCAGCTGTTTGGGCTAAAACTGTTACCTGATCGGGACGGACCTCTAAAAAGCCGCCGCTAACCGCGATATGCTCAGTTTTTCCATCCTTTTTCAAACGAACGCCGCCAATTACGAGCGGAGCAACCAACGGAATGTGACCCGGCAAAATTCCCAGATCACCGCTTTGTGCCTTCGTACTAACCATTTCCACATCTGATTCATACACCGGGCCATCGGGAGTAACAACACTGACTTTAATCGTCTTCATTTTTTACCCTCCTGGCAGGTTTTAGACCTCTACACCCATGCGTTTTGCATTCTCAACGACTTCTTCGATTCGTCCAACAAGACGGAATGCATCTTCCGGAAGATGGTCATACTTACCATCAAGGATTTCCTTGAAACCTTTAACAGTTTCTTTAACAGGCACATAAGAGCCCGGCTGACCGGTAAACTGTTCAGCAACGTGGAAGTTTTGTGATAAATAGAATTGGATACGGCGCGCACGAAGTACGACTAACTTATCATCATCAGAAAGTTCATCCATACCAAGGATTGCGATGATATCCTGTAATTCACGGTAACGTTGCAGGGTTTGTTGAACTTTACGGGCTACTGAGTAGTGCTCTTCGCCGACAATTTCAGGTGACAACGCACGCGAAGTTGAAGCAAGCGGATCCACCGCAGGGTAGATACCCATCTCAGAAAGCTTACGTTCAAGGTTTGTTGTTGCATCTAAGTGAGCGAAAGTAGTAGCCGGAGCCGGGTCCGTATAGTCATCGGCTGGTACATAAATCGCTTGGATAGAAGTAACAGAACCTACGTTAGTAGATGTGATACGCTCTTGTAATTTACCCATTTCTGTTGCAAGAGTCGGCTGGTAACCTACCGCTGAAGGCATACGGCCTAATAGCGCGGAAACCTCAGAACCGGCTTGCGTGAAACGGAAGATGTTATCCATGAAGAAAAGAACGTCCTGTCCTTGCTCATCACGGAAATATTCAGCCATAGTCAAACCGGTTAAAGCAACGCGCATACGTGCTCCTGGCGGCTCGTTCATTTGTCCGAATACCATTGCCGTTTTCTTGATAACGCCTGAATCCGTCATTTCATGATAAAGGTCATTACCTTCACGAGTACGCTCACCGACACCGGCGAATACCGAAATACCGCCGTGCTCTTGAGCGATGTTATTGATCAATTCCTGGATTAATACCGTTTTACCAACACCGGCACCACCGAATAGACCGATTTTACCACCCTTAATATATGGAGCAAGAAGGTCTACTACCTTAATACCCGTTTCAAGAATTTCTACCTCAGTAGAAAGATTTTCAAACGTTGGCGCTTCGCGGTGAATCGAATCACGACGAGCCTCCGCAGGAATCTCAGCATTCAAATCGATGACTTCACCCAAAACGTTAAATACACGTCCAAGGGTTACATCCCCAACCGGAACCGAAATCGCTTTACCTGTATCCACAACTTCCAAACCGCGAGTTAACCCGTCAGTGGAAGACATCGCAATCGTACGAACTGTATCATCACCTAAATGAAGCGCTACTTCAAGGGTTAAGTTGATGGATTCAGTACTAATTCTCAATGCGTTATAGATCTCAGGAAGTTTGCCGTTTTCGAATTTAACGTCAACAACCGGACCCATAATCTGAACAACGCGTCCAATGTTCATCTTTTTCCCTCCTCACTTACTCCTTTGGATTCAAACCCCTTTTTTTAAAAGGAACCTTTTGAATCGCACTTTACTCATATCCGTCCATATACATATTTTGAGATGAGCCACTCATTACCAAATGCTAAACCTATCAGAAACCCTACACAGGGTTCATTTTTTAAAAAATATCCTATTCTAACGCTGCGGCGCCGCCGACGATTTCCGCAATTTCTTGTGTGATCGCTGCTTGACGGGCACGGTTGTAGATTAGTGAATAGTTTTTGATCATTTCTTTTGCATTATCGGTTGCGTTTCTCATTGCCGTCATTCGGGCTGCGTGCTCGCTCGCTTTGCTGTCTAATAGAGCGCCAAAAATTAAGCTCTCAGCATATTGAGGCAGGAGAACTTCTAATATTTCTTCTGCAGACGGTTCAAATTCATAAGAAGTTAGCTTTCCGGAAGGTGTAATATCCGTTAGAGGCAACAGCTTCTTTTCGGTTACTTCTTGTGAAATTGCACTTATATAATGATTGTAATAAACGTATAGTTCATCGAATGTACCATCAGCAAACATGCCTACGGTACTGCTGGTCATATCTTTAATGTCAGCGAAAGATGGTTGGTCTGAGACACCAATAATCTCGAGTGCAACATTTATGCCTCGTTTGACAAAAAAGTCCCGCACTACTCTTCCGATCGCAATAATGGCAAACTCATCATTTGACTTATGACGTTCTTGGATGGCTTGGTATACGCGGCGAAGCACGTTACTGTTAAAGGCGCCGGCAAGTCCGCGGTCAGATGCCATGACGATATAACCGGTTTTCTTTACAGGACGAGCTTGAAGCATTGGATGGTTGATACCCTTGCTGCCGATTGCAATCGCAGCGGTCACTTCCTGGATTTTTTCCATGTAAGGAACAAATGCTTTCGCATTCATCACTCCACGGTTCCATTTAGCGGCAGAAGTCATTTCCATTGCTTTTGTAATTTGACTCATCTTTTTCGTTGCATTAATACTATTTTTTATATCGCGTAATGATGCCATAGGTTCTCACCACCCTCATTCAAAGAATGTTTGGCTTAAAAGCACCGACTGGCGGTGCTTTTGCCGTTCCATTGTCAGACCCTACTTATTCGGAAACTGCGAACGTCTTTTTGAAGGCGTTGATTGCAGAAGCCATATCGTCATCAGAAGGAAGATCCTTCGTTTTGGTAATATGGTCTAACAACTCTTTGCGGTTGTGGTCTAACCAATTATGGAATTCAGATTCAAAACGACGAACATCCTGCAATGGAATGTCATCAAGGAATCCGCGTGTTAATGCATATAGAATCGCTACTTGTTTTTCAACAGAAAGCGGCTTGTTTAAATCTTGTTTTAAAACCTCAACGGTACGTGCACCGCGATTAAGCTTTGCTTGTGTCGCTTTATCAAGGTCTGAACCGAACTGAGCGAATGCTTCTAATTCACGGTAGGATGCAAGGTCAAGACGCAGTGTACCGGCAACTTTTTTCATTGCTTTGATTTGCGCGGAACCACCTACACGTGAAACGGAAAGACCTGCGTTGATCGCCGGACGAACACCGGAGAAAAATAGGTCTGATTGTAAGAAAATTTGTCCATCTGTGATGGAGATAACGTTTGTCGGAATATAAGCAGATACGTCCCCTGCTTGTGTTTCGATAAATGGCAATGCAGTGATCGAACCGGCGCCTAGGGCATCGCTCAATTTCGCTGCACGTTCCAGTAAACGGCTATGCAAGTAGAATACATCCCCAGGATAGGCTTCACGGCCCGGAGGACGGCGAAGTAACAAGGAAAGCTCACGGTATGCAGCCGCTTGCTTAGACAAGTCATCATATACGATTAATACGTGTTTGCCTGCATACATAAATTCTTCAGCCATTGCAACGCCGGCATATGGAGCTAGGAATAGCATTGGAGCCGGTTGTGAAGCAGATGCTGAAACGACGATTGAGTATTCTAATGCGCCATTTTTACGAAGCGTTTCAACCGCACCGCGTACAGTTGATTCTTTTTGTCCGATGGCAACATAGATACAAATCATGTTTTGACCTTTTTGGTTCAAGATTGTATCGATTGCAACAGATGTTTTACCTGTTTGACGGTCACCGATGATTAACTCACGTTGTCCGCGGCCGATCGGTACAAGCGCGTCAATCGCTTTAATACCTGTTTGTAACGGCTCATGAACGGATTTACGAGCCATAACGCCTGAAGCAACCGCTTCAATAGGGCGTGTTTTAGTTGTATTGATTGGACCCATACCATCGATTGGCTGTCCTAACGAGTTCACAACACGTCCGATAAGTTCCTCACCAACCGGAACCTCCATGATGCGGCCTGTACGGCGTACTTCGTCACCTTCACGGATTTCTGTGAAAGGTCCTAAAATGATAATACCGACGTTATTTTCTTCAAGGTTTTGTGCCATACCCATAACGCCATTTGAAAATTCAACCAGTTCTCCGGCCATGACATTGTCGAGGCCATGAACACGTGCGATACCGTCACCGACTGAGATAACAGTACCTACATCAGTCACTTGAATTTCTGCCTGATAGTTTTCAATCTGCTTCTTAATCAGGGCACTAATTTCTTCAGCTTTGATGCTCATGAGTTTCACCCCTATCTTCGAATCTTAGCTTAATAATTTACGTTCTAAACGATCGAGCTTGCCGCGCAAGGACCCGTCATATATACGGTTTCCGATTCGGAGCTTAATGCCGCCGAGCAAATCGGAATCAACGATATTTTCAATTTTTAGTGATTTCTTGCCGATTTTTGCTGCAAACACGGAGGATATTCCTTCACGTTCCGCATCTGAAAGCGGGCGGATGCTGTACACTTTTGCTTCAGCAATTCCCATTTCTTCATTAGCAAGTTCAATAAATTGGTTTGCCACTTCAACTAATTCTTCTTCACGGTGGCGGTCAATCAAAATCATCAATGTATTAAGAACATATACATTTACAGATGCAAAAGCTTCTTTTAAAATCTCTTTCTTCTTTTCATTCGTAAGCTTTGTAGACTTTAGAACAGCTTTTAAATCGGTATTGTATTGTAAAACTTCCTTCACTACACGAAGTTCTTCTTCCACTGTACCAAGAAGCTGTTGTTCTTTCGCAATTTGAAAAAGAGCCAACGCGTAGCGTTTTGCTACCATGGAGTTGCTCATCGCTCTTCTCCTGCCTCTTGGATATATTCGTTAATAAGCTTGTCTTGATCAGCTGCACTCAATTCTTTTTCAATAACCTTTGAGGCAATTAGGACTGATAACGACGCAACTTGTTCGCGAATTGCGGCAACCGCTTTTTCTTTCTGCTGCTCAATTTCCAATTTCGCTGCTTCTTTAATGCGTTCAGCTTCTGTACGGGCTGTTGCAATGATTTCTTCACGCTGCACATCGCCTTGTTTCTTGGCACTTTCAATTAAGCCTTGAGCGTCTGTACGAGCTTCTTTTAAAAGACTTCTTTGCTCTTCTAAAAGTTTTTTAGCTTCTAAACGGCTTTCTTCCGCCGCATTAATTTCACTGACAATATGCTCTTCACGTTGTTTCATGATGCCCATTAACGGACCCCATGCAAACTTTTTAAGCAAAGCTAACAATATGATAAACATTAAAAGCTGGAAAATTACATCCCCAGTATTAAAATGGGCTTTCTCTACTGCACCCAAAACTAAACTGCTTGTAAACACTCGGATTTCACTCCTTTCAGAAGTCGCTTAAGCGTCGGTAAGACATAAATGAATGGCGAAGGTTTTAAACACGCCTCTTCGCCACTTCGTTTTTTCGCTAATTTTATCGTCCTAAAACCATGAACGCGATAACTACGCCGATGATCGGTAATGCTTCAACTAACGCAACCCCGATAAACATTGTTGTTTGAAGTAATCCGCGAGCTTCCGGTTGGCGGGCAATTCCTTCAACTGTACGTCCTACGATAAGACCGTTACCGATACCTGCGCCTACTGCTGCTAAACCGATTGCAATTGCTGCTGCTATAAGATTCATTATTTTGTTCCTCCTTGAAATTGTATGAATAAATCATTGTTTATTTTTTGTTGCATAAATATATTAATGGTCATGGCCGACTTTATGCGACATATAAACCATTGTTAACATGGTAAAGATATAAGCTTGGATAGTACCGACGAAAACGGAGAAACCTTGCCAAACAAGTGTTAGCGGCACTGCTGCTATCGTGCCCACTATTCCTGACGTTGCCAATCCTCCCGCCAATAGCGAAAGAAGCAATTCACCGGCGTAAATGTTCCCGTAAAGCCGCAGGCCAAGAGTCAGTGTATTGGCAAACTCTTCAATAATTTTTAACGGGAATAAGAATCCCATCGGACTGAAAAAGCCTTTTCCATATCCTTTGAATCCTTTTAGCTTTACGCCATAGAAATGGGAAAGCCCTACAACCATTACAGCTAATGTTAACGTAATAATCGGATCGGCCGTCGGTGATTTCCACCAGAGCTTTTCGTCAATTACGACTGCAAATGGAAGGCCTAACATATTGGATACAAAAATGTACATGATGATTGTAATACCAAGAATATGAAATCTTCCTCCATCTTTCCAATCCATTGTACTATTGATGATCCCTTTAACAAAGTCCATCACCCATTCAAAAAAGTTTTGCATCCCTGTGGGTTTCATAGCAAGCTTGCGGGTGGAAAGAATGGCAATGATAAAAACAATAGCACTTGCAACTGTAATCATCAGGATGTTGGCCAGATTAAACCAAAGACCCAAAAATTCTACCTCAGGAGCTCCATGATGCATGTAAACTCACCTCGCTTCCCATTCATTTATGAACATGCAATGCATGATAAAAATAATCTATCATAATGACAATATAGGATGTCATTAGTCCCAAAACAACGTAAATAATTTGGAAATATTGCGGGTATCTTAATGCGATAATTACAGCAATCGCTGCGGTTGCCATCCTTTGGAGCGATCCGAGTGACCGAACCTTTTTCCCTTTGGCAATCGCTTTGTCAAAGCTTTCTGTCTTTCTTACCAGCATCCATAGATTCAGGAAGCTAAAGCAAGTTCCGAGAATCAATCCTAAAAAGATTGTCTTGTAAGAAGTGAATCCCCAGCCAAGAACATAAAACGACAACAAGTAAAAGATCCATTTCCGCTGCCTGTTGTACATCACTCTAAATTCCGGCATAGTTATCTAATCTCCTGAATAGAAATGGCGGATTGATAGAAGCATGGAATAGGTCCCTGCCGCTAATCCGATTAGCAATCCGATTATTAAGAAAATTGGCTCGGTACCCCAATGTCGATCCAGCCATCTGCCTAAAAAAACACCTATAAGAATGGAACCGACTAACTGGGAGACAATTGCGGACATCAAAGCCATTGCTTTAAATGGGTTGCGGTTTTTTTGATGCATATTATCGCATCCTCACTATAAGAGAATGAGAGCCGGGCAAGTGGTAAATGATATAGTAGATTAACACTGTGTTAATACAACAAACCTATGTGAAAACCCTATCATTTTATACCCTTTGTTAGCATACAATAGGGACTTGTCAATGTCAATGCATTTACGTGAAATATTCCACAAACAATTCCCAGTTTTTCATTATATCGGTATAGTATTTTTCATGGCTTTTCAAGCCTCGTTTGCACTGCATTTTCCCCCTTTGCCGCTCCATCATAATACCAATATATGAAAAGGCTTTCACTGGAAAATATCTGTCCCTCCGAGCACCCCTCAATCAGCTAAGTAATAGAAAAAGGGCGGCCGTTCCGCCCTTTTTACTCCGTCTTTTTCACAATCGTTATCATCGTTTCAATAAAGTCCTCCTGATTGGCCTTTTTGGCGAACACTTTCGCCAGATAGGTTCCTTCGGCAGGAAGCTGCTCTACAGGGATATCCTTCTTAATCAGCCCCTTCTTCAGATTCCGTCCCGTATCTAAAAATCCGACAAAGCGGTAATCCCCGGGGTTAAATAAAGCAATTCCAAATTCCTCGGCACCGCCCGGCAAATATACCTCATAGTGATATTGGTCCGGCTTATCCCCTTCACCGAAGTCAAAGCCCATTACCCGCGGGTAATCCGGCTCCTCGAGCACATAAATGTACGGGATGCGGATTTCATTGGCGCCCGCATGCAAACTCAGATAACCGTCCTGTATTTTCCCTTTAAAAACCATCGGCTCAACTTTGAGCTCAATGGTAATATCACGAGCTTGTTTTGGCGCTAACGTAAACATCAGCGGGAATCTCCACTCAAGTCCGTCGACATGCTCAGGAACAGCAAACGAATACCTGAGCTGTTGGTTAGACACATTACCAACATGCAAATTAACTTTGTGCACCGCCCGCTGATCACCAAAAGCAAATTTGCCGAACTTAATCGAACTCGGAGTTACGAGCGATTCCGCTTTGACGGCATCGTCCACCTGGAGTCTTCCCGCCCCTTGTTCATAGGTCCGGTAGTAGATTGGAACCTGCCCCGGTACCCCGGTGTTTTTCACCAGCGGCTTTGCCGTATTCATCAGCGCCGCCTTGATTTCGGCCGGCGTCCAATCTGGATGGGCCTGTTTAATTAATGCGCAGGCTCCTGCAACATGCGGTGCGGCCATGCTTGTTCCTTGCAGCGAAAGATATCCGCCGGGGACCGTCGAGTTAATCGCTACTCCCGGCGCGACAATGTCCGGCTTGATCTCCCACGTCCCCGTCACTGGCCCCCGGGAACTAAACTCGGCCAGCCGATCTTTTTCTTCTATTATATTTAACCTAGCCGAGAGACGTTTGTTTTTCATTTCTTTTGATAAAATATCTCCGTCATGCTTTGAGAGCGAACCCACGGGTATGCTACTCGGAGTTTCCAAATTCCCAATAAAGCTCCCGCTCATATTATTATAAATGATGACCGCTTTTGCCCCCGCAGCAATCGCATTTTGAGCCTTAGCGGTAAACGTTAATCGCCCCCGCTTGATGAGCACCATTTTGCCCTGAACATTTTTCAACTCCTCTTTCATTCCGATGCCGCCATCGACGATTTCAACGGAGCGGTCCAGCGCCCATTTTTCCGAGCCCTCCATCGGTTGAAGCTTAAATCTATCCCGCATTCCTTCTATTAATAAATAGGGTATCTCCATTGTCGGTGTCGAGGCCCCGACAGAGATGGCCTTAGAGGCTGTACCCGGTGAGCCAACCGTCCAGACATTCGGCCCGGAATTGCCCGATGCCGCTACAGCCGTGATGCCTTTGTCGACCGCGCGGTTCAACGCAAGGCTAATCGGCAGGTCAGGTCCGTTAATATCATTTCCAAGTGAGAGATTGACGATGTCCACTTTATCTTTTATCGCCTGCTCAATCGCCGCCAGCACCTGCTCTGTTGTTCCGCCGCCGCCGGGACCGAGGGCACGGTAGGCAATAATCTTCGCTTCCGGGGCGACGCCTTGTATTTTCCCGTTGCCCGCAATAATCCCCGCCACATGGGTGCCATGCAGGGTTGCTTTTCCGATGGCGCGCGTTTCCATCGGGTCATTATCACCATCGACCAGGTCATGGCCGCCCGCATAGTTCCGTCTTAAATCGGGATGAGTATAGTCCACCCCCGTATCGATGACGCCGACCGTCACTCCTTTTCCTGTCAGCCGCTCATTCTTTTTGTCAAAAAGCTTCCGGACCTCTTCCCCGCCAATAATTTTTACCCCTTCTTCCGTTTCCGCCCTATATTCGGCAACTGGAGAAATCGTCAAAATTTGTTTGTGGTGCAGCGCGAGTCTGGCGATCGAGTCCTGCGTTCCTTTAACCGAAAAGCCGTAAATCGCTTCTTGGAAAATGTGGCGCAGTTGGATGTCTTTATAGGGTGCTAAAAACTGTCTGATTTCCTGTTCTGATTTCGGGTTGTCGAGTACAACAATTGCAATTGTTTCCTGTACGTCTTTTGGAATGGGCGGGGGTGTTAGTGTGTGGGCATAGGTTGGTGATTGGACGGAAAGGACTAGTACGAATAGAAGCAGGATTAGGTTTTTCATGTGGTAAATTCCCCTTTTTGGATATCGTTTTCATCTACCGGGGAAAGTATGCAGTTTTTGGGCGATTAAATGTTTGGATAAAATTGTTGCTTTCAATAGCCTGGGAAATTGTGATTTTTGCTGAATTCATGGAATCAAAGCAAAAGTTTGCGGAATTCACGCCTCAAATCAAAAAAAGCCAAGCGGACCTGGTCCACTCGGCAAATTTTTTATTTTGTTCCAAACAACCTGTCGCCGGCATCGCCTAAGCCAGGTACGATGTAGCCGTGGTCATTTAGTTTCTCATCTAGTGCTGCGATGTAGATGTCGACATCAGGGTGTTCGGTTTTGACTGCTTCTACCCCTTCAGGTGCAGCGATTAAGCACATAAATTTGATGCTTTTGGCGCCGCGCTTTTTCAACGAGCGGATTGCTTCGTTTGCCGAACCGCCTGTCGCCAGCATTGGATCAACGACGATGAAATCGCGCTCTTCAATGTCGCTAGGGAGCTTCACATAGTATTCGACCGGCTTTAGGGTTTCCGGGTCACGGTATAAACCGATGTGGCCTACTTTGGCGGCAGGAATTAATTTTAACATCCCGTCGACCATGCCAATACCGGCGCGCAAAATAGGCACTAATCCTACTTTTTTTCCGGAGAGAACTTTGGATTTTGTTGTACATACAGGTGTTTCGATTTCTATATCCTCAAGCGGCATATCCCGTGTGATTTCAAAAGCCATTAATGTTGCTACTTCGTCTACCAGTTCGCGGAAATCCTTTGTTCCTGTGTTTTTATCACGTATGTAAGTAAGTTTATGCTGAATAAGCGGGTGGTCGAAAACGTATACCTTTGCCACAATTATCGCCCCTTCTTTTATTAAATTGAAACACTTCGTCTAATTTTACAGAAAAAAGAGGCAATGAGCAACTACGACTCCAATCTCGATAACTAGTAAAAATTTTTTGAAAATAGCACGCAAAAAAATCGGCCTTCTTTTATCAAGAGGCCGATTTCAGAGAGATTAATATTCAGGATAAAGCGTAAATTTGTTTGTTAACGCTTCGACGCGTTCGCTTGCTTCCTTAAGCTTTGCTTCATCTTCATGATTTTTTAATGTAAAAGCGATGATGGAGGCGATTTCGTCCATGTCCTCCAAACCGAAGCCGCGGCTTGTTACAGCAGCTGTTCCGATACGGATACCGCTTGTTACGAATGGGCTTTGCGGATCAAACGGGATCGTGTTTTTATTAACCGTAATCCCAATCTCATCAAGAACCTTTTCAGCTACTTTACCCGTTAAGCCGAGGTTTTGTACATCCACTAACAATAGGTGGTTGTCAGTTCCGCCGGATACAAGATTAATTCCTTCGTTTTGAAGTGCTTCGGCAAGACGTTTTGCATTGCTAACAATGTTTCCTGCATATTCTTTAAAGCTGTCCTGAAGTGCTTCGCCAAAAGCAACGGCTTTCGCTGCAATAACGTGCATCAGCGGACCGCCTTGAATCCCAGGGAAAATTGATTTGTCAATTTTCTTTCCAAACTCTTCACGGCATAGGATCATCCCGCCGCGAGGGCCGCGCAATGTTTTATGTGTAGTTGTCGTCACAAAATCTGCATACGGCACCGGATTTTGGTGCAAGCCTGCAGCAACGAGACCGGCAATGTGTGCCATATCGACCATGAGGTAAGCGCCTACTTCATCAGCGATTTCGCGGAATTTTTTAAAATCAATTTCGCGCGGGTACGCACTTGCACCGGCAACAATTAGCTTTGGCTTATGCTCAAGAGCTTTTGCACGAACATCATCATAGTTAATACGTTGAGTGGTTTCATCCACACCGTATTCAACAAATTTATATTGAATACCGCTAAAGTTTACAGGGCTGCCGTGTGTTAAGTGGCCGCCGTGAGATAAATTCATACCAAGCACTGTGTCACCATGTTCAAGAATGGTGAAGTAAACAGCCATATTGGCTTGTGCTCCGGAGTGCGGCTGAACGTTGATATATTCCGCACCGAAAATCTTTTTCGCACGGTCGCGAGCCAAGTCTTCCACAACGTCTACGTATTCGCAGCCGCCATAATAACGGCGTCCCGGATACCCTTCCGCATACTTATTTGTTAAAACGGATCCTTGAGCTTCCATTACTGCTTCACTGACAAAGTTTTCTGAGGCAATTAGTTCAATTTTTCCGCGTTGACGGCCTAATTCCTGTTGAATTGCTTGAAATACCTGCTCATCCTGCTGTGACAAATGCTTCATGTTTATCCTCCTCTGGCTTGTATATATCGAAAGACACATTATTTCGAAAAATTCATTTTCATTTTAGCACGAATCTTACTTAAATTGAAAGAGAAAGATTTTTCGGATTTACCGCGATTAACAACAGCAATTACCACGATATTAAGCAAATGGACCAATTTTTCACGAATGAATCCGCTATCACTGGCTTAAACTTTCGTGTTTTTTATTTTAAAGAGGCGGGAATTATCCCGCCGCTTTGCTGCATTAATGTAACAATCACGCCTAGCTGCAGCTTGAATTTGCCTCATTTCGTTCGTAGACAGCTCTCACGCCGCCGATTAATTTCGGCCTGGTATTGGCCAAGGTGACATGAGCATGTCCGATGCTTTTTTGCTTAACGCGAACCGGAACAGCCACATGTTTTAGATGCATGCCCATTAGCGTGTTGCCAATATCGATCCCCGCATCCGCCTTCACAAACTCAACAACAACGGCAGCTTCCATTTCACCGAAGGCATAGGTGGCCATCGCCCCGCCCGCTGTCCGAACCGGAACGACCGAAACCTCATCCAAGCCCCTGCGCTCAGCGACAGCACTCTCCACCACAAGTGCCCGATTTAAATGCTCGCAGCATTGGAACGCCAGCTCGATACCTGTTTCGCTTTGAAGCTTTTTCAGCCCGCGGAAAATCATTTCCGCCACATCAAGCGTACCCGCTGTGCCAATTCGCTCGCCGATGACCTCGCTTGTGCTGCAGCCGACGACCAACAGCTGCCCGGGCTTGAACGAAACCTGTTCTTTATACTCTGCCAGAATCGCATTCAGTTCATTTTCCCATTCGTGAATCATAAGCTTCTTCCCTTTCAGAGGTGCTTATTTTCGTATTCCGTAATTTTCCCTATACGAGTCGCATGACGGCCGCCTTCATACTCACCTGTCAGCCAAAGCTGTGCAATATCCCGGGCTAAACCCGGTCCGATTACCCGTTCACCCATCGCCAGCATATTGCTGTCATTATGGGCACGCGTTGCTTTTGCACTAAACGTATCATGCACTAGTGCACAGCGAATTCCTTTGACCTTGTTTGCCGAAATACTCATGCCGATGCCCGTGCCGCAAATTAAAATCCCGCGGTCAAACTCGCCGCTCGCCACTTTTTCCGCAACCGGCAGAGCATAATCGGGATAATCCACCGAAGTGCTGCAATCACAGCCGAAATCCACATATTCAATACCTAATTCATCCAGTAAATTGGCGATTTCTTTTCTAATATTGACCCCGCCATGATCCGATGCCAATGCTACTTTCATGTCAAAACCCTCCTAAAACAAATCAAGACTCATGCTTTTAATTTTGACACACTGCTCCAAAAATATAAAGCGCGAACAAAAATAAAATGCTCCCTTTTCAAAGAGAGCCTCAGGCTGTCGAAAAACCCTCGGAAGCCTCTTATTTTATTCATTTACTTCAATAATTCACCGCGTTAATTTGTTATAATATTATTGATATATAGGCTTTTCAACAGGCCCATTTGCAGGGACAATCAATAAATTTGGTATGATTCTGACAAAATAAAAAATTGCCGAGAAAAATACCCTTTCCCGACAATCTAAAGCTCTCTTTTCAAAGAGAGCCTAATTTTTTAAGCGCCTTATCAATCAAACCATCCAGCTCGTAAAATGTTTCCTGATACATGGCAAGGTTCCCGCCGAACGGGTCAACCACATCACGGTCCACGGCCTCACCCGTAAATTCCTTAAGCGTAAAAAGCTTGACCGCCGCACCGGGGTAAGCCCTCTTGATCGCCTCTTTATGCGAAGCGGTCATCGTTAAAATCAATTCCGCCCAATCCACCGTCTCATTGGTTAACAAGCTCGATGAATGCTGATGCGGAATCCGGTTAGCATCAAGCACCGACTTCGCATGGGCAGATGCCTCACTCCCATTCGCGGCAAACACACCGGCAGACCTAACCTCCATTCCCTCGACCTTCTTGCTCCTCAAAATCGCCTCGGCCATCGGACTCCTACACGTATTTCCCGTACAAACAAACAAAATGCGTCGCACTGTGCCCGCCCCCTTTCCTCCTATTATAAAACGGTTATCCCCGGATTCCAAAAAAGACACATTAAAGGTCTTTTAATCTTTTTTGTTAACGAACATAGGATATCGCTTGTTTGCCCATTTGCTCCCAGCCACGCTTGAAAGCACTCACAGGCATTTTTCTATTTTTAATAACGGCAAGAGGATCATTAAAATAGATATAATTCCTATCATAACCGGTAACTAACACACTGTGTTCCTTATAGGTAATTGAAATCGGACCTACAGGCGTGTTCCATTTCTGCCAGTATTGAGATGGCACAGTATCAAACCACGTATTATTTATAACCCAAACAGAGGTCCCGTTATTCAGATATTTATAGATTTCTTCAAAGTTACTGCCCGAAAAATCAACCACTCGATTGGGTAAATATTTTTTAGCCAGTTCAGCAATCGGGCCGTGATAAACCGCAAGGCCCGGATGTTTAAATGTGTACATATCACCGACAAATCCCGTATTTGGATTTCCAAAATAAATTTGACCATTCTGTTTGGAGTATGGTGTCGGATCTTTTTTCAGCTGTTTGGCCAGTTCCATTTTATCGGCCTTGATTCCGGCATCCTGAAGCATCATCGCCAGAGAGGTAACTTCACAGCCTCTCGACAGCTCAGGATTTTGAGCAATAAGCGGCGCATCCAGAATGACAGAAGCGATTGCCCCGCTGCTGCCAAGATAGTAACGGTCCCTTCCGCTTTGGACCCAGCCGATTTTCATCGTACCGTCACCATTTAGGTAGTACCACTTTCCGCCATCAAATAACCATCCGGTTTTCATTGCCCCGCTCCGGTCGAGAAAGTACCATTTTCCGCCATAATATAACCATCCCGTTTTCATTGCGCCATTTGTATTCAAATAATACCACCTATTAGAAGATTTAATCCAGCCGGTTTTCATGACACCCGTTTCGTCGAGGAAATATCGTTTGCCCTGATCGGTAACCCAGCCTGTCATCTTTTGACCGTTGCTATTAAGATAATTCCAATATCCTTTCACAAGAACCCAGCCAATCGGCGGTGATGCTTCCACCTTGACGTCGATTGAATATGTATTCGTGCCAACGGTAGTTGTTATTTTTAAAATTGTATTTGCCTGTTGTTTTGAAATCGGCACTTCAAACGTACCATCGGCATTTGCTTGAACGGAATTAAGGATTCCGGCATTGGTTTCAACCGTTATTTTAACGCTTGGCGCTGTTTTCCCTTTAATCACCGTCGTCTTATCCGTTACTTTTTCCGTAAGCTGCAAATCCGGCGTTAGGTTAGGTTGTACCGCAGTTCCCGGGGATTGCTGCGCTGTAGCCTGAATTGTTTGTTCCGCCGATTGTCCTTGAACCTGATTGGTGCCGGTCGTCATCTCGGCTGATGCAAGAATGGGAAATAATGAATTTGAAATAACAAAGAGACCAATAAAAACTTTTACTGGAAATTTCCCCATCTTCTGTCCCTTCTTTTTAAATAAATATGATAGATTTATAGTTTATAAATTTATTAGTTTTTATCTTACCATATTTAGGGATAATTTTATGGAAAAAAGTATTAAAAATGGGGTTTTTACCAAATTTACTTTATCATAAATTGTTGTTTTTCGTACATAGGCTAAAATCACGTATTTATCTATGGTATCGTGCTCTTTTCTTCATTACTGACCTATTCTTTTCCTGAAAAACTTGTATAACTTATTAAACAAGCATGAAATAGCAGCAAAGTTTTTAGAAAAAAGCCTCACCAAAAAAGATGCAATAATTTAAAGCCGAACGCCAGTAAAATACCGCCGCCAAGCGCCTCGCCATAAACGCCCAGCCAGCCCTGAACCTTCCTCCCTAAGAGCAAACCGGCCCATGTTTGCATAGTCGCAACAACGCCGAAGCAAATGATGACCATTAATGTTTTTGCCCCGTATATTCCTAACGTCAGGCCCAATGAAAAACTATCGAGGCTCACGCTCAGCGCAAACAAAAGTAAGCCGAAGCCAATCGGCGTGATGACCTTTTCATCGCCCTTTTTAAAGCTTGACCAAATCATTTGGATTCCTAAGAGAATCAGCAGCAATCCGCCAATTAAGGTGGCAAAAGTCCCAAACTTCGCCGATAAATATTTACCTGCGAGCATGCCGACAAGCGGCATCCACACATGAAATAGGCCGATAGTAAGGCCGATTTTAAAAATCTGCCTTAAGCGCAGTTTGTACATCCCCATGCCAAGACCAACGGAAAAGGCATCCATCCCTAGTGCAATCGCCATTAATACCAGCGTTACTATTTCTCCTATCATTGCTGACATCCCCCTTGGACTTGCTCTAATTCACCATATGCACGTCCAAGAAAATTTAGAAGGCGACATAAAAAAAAGCATCAGGTCTCCAATAGGAGAGACTGATGCTTATTCACTAATAACCTTATTCCCTGCCGCCTTTTCCAAGCGGTTCATGATCGCATGCCCGACACCTGAATTCGGGAACATTTCGCTAAAAATAATATCGGCATTTTTTTGATTAAATGCCCGGAGTGTATCATAAAGCGACGCGGCAACCGTTTCAAGCTCCGCTCTTTTTCCGCAAGCCATCACGACATCCGCATCATACTGATCCGCATTTTCTTCCGTCGTCAGGACGCCGACCCGCAGCCCTTCCTTTTTCTTTTCCGCCACAAGCTTTTGCAGAAAATCCCTGCTTCCCGCAACGAGAAAAAGCGGTGCATTCGGTGCATAGTGACGATATTTCATCCCCGGTGCTTTCGGCTTTGACTCTCCGTCCATCAAGGCCGGGTCAACAAGCACTTCGCCAACTACTTCCTCAAGCTGCTCCTTCGTCACCCCGCCCGGTCGTAAGATGACGGGAATCGGTTCCGTGCAATCTACGACCGTCGATTCCACACCCACACCCGTTGCTCCGCCGTCGAGCACACCGGCAATCTTTCCTTGCAAATCGTCGAGCACATGCGCGGCATTGGTCGGGCTCGGCTTACCTGAGCTGTTTGCACTCGGTGCCGCAATCGGCAGCCGGCATTTTTTCAACAGGGCCAGGGCGACGGGATGGTCCGGCATTCTCACCGCCACGGTTGCCAGCCCTGCCGTTGCCTTTTCAGAAAGAACCCCCTCTTTCTTTTTAAAAATAATCGTCAGCGGCCCGGGCCAAAATGCTTCCATTAAGATGGAAGCTTTGTTGGGGATTTCCGCTACAAAGCGCTTAAGTTGTTCTTTTTCGGCAATGTGAATAATTAACGGATTATCCCCGGGTCTCCCTTTCGCGGCAAAAATTTTCGCTACCGCCTCGTCGCTTTCCGCATTCCCTCCCAGACCGTATACCGTTTCTGTCGGCAGTGCGACCACTTCATTTTCTCTTAAAAAATCCGCTGCATCCACAATCTGTGGATTATTTCCCAAGTTATCCACATACTTATCCACTTTCCAAACTTTTGTGTTCATTTTTATCCACCTTTATCATAAACAAGCTAAAACTCGAAATTTGCCGAATTTAGGCATCTTGACCTGTATTTTTTCTCTAATACTTTTGAAAGTATAAAAGAAGGTGGGTATAAAAACAAGCTTTTATCCACAAATTGTGTATAACATTCTGGAAAACGTGGATAACTTTGTGGATATATCCACAATTATAGTGAAAATTTCAAAAATAATGAGTTATCCACATTTAATACGTGTCGAATATGGTCGGAGTGATAAAATGGTGTGGGTAATTCCTCCCGCTCCACACTCTGAAACCCCAGCAATTCAAAAAATGATACAGCCTCCCTTTTATTTGTTGCCAAAAATAAGCTGTTCATCCCCTTTTCTTTTGCTAATTGAAGCATTTGGGTAAACAGAATGAAGATCTCTTTTTCAGCTTGTCCCGCCGAAACCACGAGTGAGCGCAACAGCCCGAAGCCATCAAATGCTTCCATCCCAAGCGACCCCTTCAATTCCCCCGCCTCATCCTCCATCAGCAAAAAGTAGTCCACCGTTTCGTCCGTCAAACCTTCTGTTCCCAGGTTTGCCTGTTTAAGAAACGCCGTCAATTTCCCCAAATCCTGTTTGCCTGCTTTACGAATTAATGACTGCATCCTAGTCCACCTCGTTTATTTTGATAATCTATTAATATGAAAAAATAGATAAAATAGACCAGGGGATGATAGTTTCTCCTAAAATTTTGGTATATTCTTTTGGCCAAGCTAGACCTTTTTTAATTTTTAGGATTTAGGTGCCACTTTTCATATTTTACCTGCCGCTTTTCTTATTTATCTGCCACTATCACCCGTTTTACCTGCCAACTGCAAAAAGCCAGCCCCGGTTTAAGGGGCTGGCGATTATTCAAATAGCTTTTGAAACAATTCTACGATAAAAAACTTAACTTTGACCGGCTGCTCATCTTCAGCTGTATAAACCGGTGCCGCTTTTTTAGCAATATGCTGTTTTTGCAAGACTTTGTTTGCCGGTTTTTCCTGTTGGTCGCTGTTATCTTGGGCAGCATTTTTTGCTGAAGCAACCTGCAATTCCGTATCGTCTACTTTTTCCTGAGCTTGAACCGTACTGCTTTTTTCCGTAGCTTGCGTGTCATCAGATGAAGCATCAGCCACCGATGCTGCACCTTCATTTATAGAATTAGCTTCCGCCACCGATGCTGTATCTTCATTTACAGAATTAGCTTCCGCCTCACTCACTGTTTCCGCTTTTGCTTTATGACTATCCTCAAAACCGTCACTGACTGCTACACCATTTGAAAAATCCAGGAAGCAAAGCGGCGGATACAACACGCACCACCAGTTAGCCCCTTCCCCTTTGCCTAAAGTGATTAATATCGCTTGATAATCTCCTGCCGGATATAAAAACTCGCCGTACAATTTAGTAGGAAACTGAACCTTGCCGAATTTAACATTAACCTTCTGATTTGAACCCCTGTCACGCACTGTTGTTTCCGCAATCGCTTGAATCTCCGGCAGCTTGGATTTAATCACCGTTTTTGCTTTATTCAGTGAAGTTAAATCCTTCACCCATAAGGAAATCTTCGCATTTACCGCATCCCGAACCTGGCGTTTAAGCGCTTGATCCGATCCCGTATCACTGTTGGCAAGAATCCGCAGCCGAATCGCATCACCCGGAATGACAACCTCTTCCTTTGCGATCGCTTGGTCTTTCGGTATATATAAACTTAAAATAGTTCCTAATGATAAAATTAATAGGTAAGCCCATACCAATGTTTTACTCTTCATTCTTGGCACCGTCCCTTCGATATCTTCATTGTGGACAGAAACCAAGAATCTTAAACTATTAATTTTAAAAAAATCTAGTAAAGAAAACTCGCCGATTGGCGAGCCCCTTAGGGCGAAGACAGAGGCGTAGTTGCACTTATGCGTAATAGGAAAGTCTAAACTTGCAAAAGTTTAGACTTTCCTATTAGCCAAAAAAGCTCCGGAATATTAACCCCCGGAACCTTCGTTCATTTCTGCAAACACCATTCTATCTTTCCCGTTAATATCATTAACGATGTCCACCTTAACATTTCCAAACGTTTTTTTAAAAAGCTCCGCTACCGCTTCGCCCTGACCGGCCCCAATTTCAAACCCAACCAGCGCGCGCGGCGCCAGAACGTCAGGAAGCTCCTTCATAAATCTCCGGTAAAAATCGAGACCATCCTCGCCGGCAAAAAGCGCCCGGTGCGGCTCATGTTCAGTAACCACTACAGACATCATTGCCATATCACCTACAGGAATATACGGCGGGTTCGAGATGACGACATCAACCTTTTCACCGATAAACGGCTGCAGCAAATCCCCTTGGAAAAATTCAACCTCCGCTCCAAGACGAGTGGCATTTTCCTTGGCGACCGCCAAGGATTCACCCGAAATATCGGACGCAGACACTTGTAAGGACGGATTCTCAAGCTTTAGGCTAATGGCAATCGCCCCGCTGCCGGTCCCTATATCGACCACCTTTTGGCCGTTTTTAATTCTTTTCAGCATTTCATAAACCAGTTCTTCTGTTTCCGGTCTCGGAATCAGCACCTCTTCATTGACTAGAAACGTTCGCCCGTAAAATTCCTCCGAACCGATCATATATTGAATCGGCACGCCCCTGACATGTTCCTGGATTGATTTTTCAAATTCGCTCCAAACGGAAGGCGCTAAATCTTCCCTTACGTTCGCGAACAGCTGCGACCGAGACATTCCCGTAAAATGACGGAGCAGCAGCTCCCCGGCATTTTCGTCCCGATTTGATTTTTTTAAAAAAGAAGAAGCCCATTGGAGAGCTTCGTACACTTTTTTACTCATTTGAGGCACTTTCAAGCTTTTTGGATTGATCTTCAAGAATCAAAGCATCAATCACTTCATCAAGCTTGCCTTCTAAAATTTGATCCAGCTTTTGAATCGTTAAGCCGATCCGATGGTCGGTCACGCGATTTTGCGGGAAGTTGTAGGTGCGAATCCGTTCAGAACGGTCGCCGGTTCCGACAGCCGATTTACGGACCTGGTCGTATTCAGCCTGCGCTTCCTGCTGGAACTTATCATACACACGCGCTCGTAATACTTTCATCGCTTTATCTTTGTTTTTATGCTGGGATTTTTCATCCTGACATGATACAACGATACCTGTTGGAATATGCGTTAACCGAACGGCTGACATCGTTGTGTTAACGGACTGTCCGCCCGCACCGCTTGATGCGAAGGCATCGAAACGGATATCTTTATCGTGAATTTCGATTTCCACTTCTTCCGCTTCCGGTAAACATGCCACTGTTGCCGTTGACGTGTGGATACGGCCGCCTGATTCTGTTTCCGGAACACGTTGAACGCGGTGGGCTCCATTTTCAAACTTAAGTTTTGAGTAGGCACCTGTTCCATTAATCATAAAAATAATTTCTTTATAGCCGCCGAGACCTGTCGGGTTCGCATCAATTACATCCGTTTTCCAGCCCTGGGCCTCCGCATAGCGGCTGTACATCCGGTAAAGCGTCCCTGCAAACAGCGCAGCCTCGTCACCGCCTGCGGCACCGCGGATTTCAAAGATAACGTTTTTGTCATCGTTTGGATCCTTTGGAATAAGAAGAATTTTCATCCGGTCTTCTAATTCCTCAATTTGCGCTTCCAGTTCGCTAACTTCTTCTTTTACCATTTCACGCATATCAGCATCGAGCTTATCATCAAACATAGCCTTCGCATCTTGAAGCTGTTCGCGTGCCTCTTTATATTGACGGTACGTTTGTACGGTTTCTTGTATGTCAGATTGTTCTTTTGAATAGTCACGAAGTTTTTTTGAATCATTAATAATTTGCGGGTCGCTTAAAAGTTCATTTAACTTTTCATAACGATCTTCCACGGATTGAAGACGATCAAACACAGTTATTCACCTCTAGTTTTAGTCCATAACATTCTAATTATAGTATAGGTGATAAGCACCGTCAAAACCAAATATTGTAGAAAAATTTTTTCAGGCAGCACCAACGCAAAAAACATGCCCTAAATCAGAGCATGTTATCTTCTCGCTTCTTTTACTTTCACGTCAATATTATAACGCGGCAGGGCTTGAACAAGTTTCTTATGGAGGCGTGCTTCGGCATCTTTAACATCGCGTTTTGTAAGATTGCCCTTTTTAAAAACACTTACCCACATCCTGTCGCCTTTGATCAAAACAGATTCTGTCCGGAATTCGTTGGTATTATTGATTACCCGTTTGGCTTGATCAATATCTGTCGCGAAATTCCCACTGCCGCCTGATGTAATACCATTCCTCGTTCCATTTAGATTAAGAAAGTTAGGATTTTGGTTGATTACATCATTTCCAACAAAGCGATTCTGATCGCGGTCCGTTGTCGTGTATGACATATAGTTGGGAGCGGTTTTATCTTTACGCAAATCATAGGAAGCATCGTTCGCATCTCTGGTCTGGCATCCGCTAGCGAGCATCATCATGATAAATACTGAGGGAAAAATGAACTTTTTCACTGTTTCCACCTCCTACTACTATCATGCCCGCTCGTATGCTGAACTGTTCGAGAGAAATCTTTCCATAGAAACAAAAAACCGCCTGGGATCGAATCCCAAACGGTTCTTGTTCAACACTAGTCAGCGGTGCCAGACACCACCTACTTCACCGCTTGCTGCACTTCCGGCCGATATGCCGTTTTTGGCACTTCGTGGTGATGACGGCAGCGCGGCTCATATGCTTCCGATGCTCCGACTAAAATGATAGGATCGTGGTAAGATGCCGGTCTTCCGTCAATAAGACGCTGCGTGCGGCTTGAAGGTGAGCCGCAAACGGTACAAACAGCCTGCAGTTTTGTGACTTGCTCAGCAATTGCCATTAAGGCCGGCATTTGTCCGAACGGCTCGCCGCGGAAATCCATATCAAGACCCGCACAAACGACACGGTGTCCCCTGTCTGCAAGCTCCTGCACGATTCTAACGATCCCTTCATCAAAAAACTGAACTTCATCAATTGCGATAATATCGATATCTGCCTCAATGTGGTGCATAATCTCCATAGAATGGGAAATTGGCTTCGCAATAAAAGAAGAACCATTATGGGATACTACAGATTGCTCACTGTAGCGATTATCAATTTTTGGCTTAAATACAGCTATTTTTTGTTTGGCAAATTGAGCCCGCCTAATGCGGCGAATCAATTCCTCCGATTTTCCGGAAAACATACTGCCGCAGATAACCTCAACCCATCCGCTTTGCTTCATTAAATACATAAAACGGCGTCTCCTTCCTATAACGAACCCGTAAACGATCTATATTTAAACGGGCGCTTAGACAAGCGCTTCCGCGTTTCTTCCTATTTTTTCATAAAAACTGTAAGTTTTATTCAATAAAAAACAGGCAAGTCAATTGCTTCTTGCCTGTGCTTTACACGATTATTGTTGCTGAGATTTAAGGCCGTATTTTTTGTTGAAACGGTCAACACGTCCGCCTGCTTCAGCGAATTTTTGACGACCAGTATAGAATGGATGACATTCTGAACAAGTTTCAACGCGAATTTCTTTCTTAACTGAACCAGTTTCAAAAGTGTTTCCGCAAGCACAAGTCACCTGTACCATTTTATAATTTGGATGAATTCCTGCTTTCATTCTTTTCATCTCCTTCCGCCCTGAATCTTTCGAAACAGAGTTATCATAAATGCTTGTCTTTTAAACAAACACTAAAATACTAAAAACATACTGAAGCCATTATAACAAGGCTAGGATGTTTTTGCAAGTTGGGATTTGTTGGAGGGTTCCTTAACTTCGATAACTGTCTAGCTCCAGCACCCAGCGACTAGTGGACTTCCCTCTCCTTCTTACGATAAGTCAACATCGAATCGCTATCGCTCTCCGTGTTTCCTTCATCTCATTCAGAGCGGTCCAGTCCATACGTCTCTAAACGGGCGCTTCCGCTTTTCTTAAGACCTTCTCGATTTTAATTCTTCACCCAATTGCGCGAAAAATTCTTCATTGGATTTAGTTTGTCTTAATTTCTTTAAGAAGCGTTCAGCAAAATCCGGTGAATCTGACATAGACTTCCGAATGGCCCATAATTTATCCAAATGATCCTTCGGAAGAATAAGCTCTTCTTTACGTGTTCCTGAACGGCGAATATCAAGTGCAGGGAAAATACGGCGTTCAGCAAGGGAACGGTCAAGATGGAGCTCCATATTACCTGTTCCTTTAAATTCCTCGTAAATGACATCGTCCATACGGGATCCTGTATCAACCAAGGCTGTCGCTAAAATTGTCAAGCTGCCGCCTTCCTCGATATTACGTGCCGCACCAAAGAATCGTTTTGGTCGGTGGAAAGCAGCCGGGTCAATCCCCCCGGATAAAGTTCTGCCGCTTGGTGGAATAACTAAGTTATAGGCACGGGCAAGACGTGTGATGCTGTCCATCAGGATAATCACATCGCGTTTATGCTCCACTAACCGCATCGCCCGGTCCAGCACAAGCTCGGCCACTTTAATATGATTTTCGGGAACTTCATCAAATGTAGAGCTAACCACATCACCGGCAACAGAGCGCTCAATGTCGGTTACTTCTTCGGGCCGTTCATCGATTAACAGAACAATCAGTTCCGCATCAGGGTGGTTCGTGGTAATGCTGTTGGCGATTTCTTTTAACAGCATCGTTTTACCGGCCTTTGGCGGAGCCACAATTAATCCCCTTTGGCCAAAACCGACCGGAGCAACTAAATCCATAATCCTTGTAGAAAGAAATTTTGGAGTTGTTTCAAGCTTCATTTGTCTGTCCGGGTAGAGTGGCGTCAACGCCGGGAAGTGAACGCGTTCCTTTGCAGATTCGGGATCTTCTCCGTTTACCGCTTCTACGTGCAAAAGACCGTAATATCGTTCATTTTCTTTTGGAGGGCGTACCTTACCGGAAACCTTATCTCCATTACGAAGGTCAAAGCGGCGGATTTGAGATGCTGAGATGTAGATATCCTCTGAGCTGGGCGAATAGTTGATCGGCCGTAAGAAGCCAAATCCTTCTGATTGGATAATTTCCAATACACCTTCCATAAAAAAGAAACCCTGTTGCTCCGCACGAGCCTTTAAAATGGCAAAAATTAATTCTTTTTTCGTTAATTTGCTGTAATAGGTCACTTTAAATTCGCGTGCTAGCTCATAAAGTTCCTTCAGCTTCATATTTTCTAAATTTGAAATTGTTACGTCCATTTGTACACCACACTTTAAAATTTTTCACACACCCGCCCTTTAAGCGGCAAATTTAAATAAGAAAATGAGAGAATAGAAAAGTATACATCTTTTTCAAAGAGGCATCAAAAGAAGAATTTAAATAGAATTGCAGAAAATGATCCATAGTAAAAACAATTCTTATTTTACCCTCTGAGTAAAAAATTAATCAACTAAATTTTTTTGGCAATCAGAATCTACCGTCGGGGAGCTTTCTTTAGCAAAATAATCGTTGGAAATTTTTTCTGGAAGGAGTATGCTCTGTATTCCTCTTGGAGTTTATCTATATAAAGGAGTTTTTCATTTTAAGAGAGTCCGGACTTCGAAAATCCGGGCCTCTCCTGAAAGGGTTTGCACTGATTTTTAAAAATTTTATTTAATGACTAAGTTCGGTTTCTTTTTCAAGCTGTGACGTCCGTCAATAAAACGAACAGTTCCCGATTTCGCTCTCATAACAACGGAGTGTGTTGAGCCGTAAGATCCTTTAAATTGAACGCCGCGTAATAATTCTCCATCGGTTACACCCGTTGCAGCAAAAATGGCATCGTCACCTTTAACAAGGTCTTCCATGCGAAGTACCCGATTAACATCAAGGCCCATATTGATACAACGCTCTAATTCAGCGTCACTTTGCGGCAATAGTTTGCCGATCAGTTCGCCACCTAAACATTTTAGGGCAACTGCGGAAATGACACCTTCCGGGGCTCCGCCTGAGCCAAAAAGAATGTCAACACCTGTGTTATCAAATGCTGTATTGATTGCACCGGCGACATCACCGTCGTTAATCAATTTAATTCTTGCTCCCGCTTCGCGAAGCTGAGCAATAATATGTTCATGACGTGGACGGTTTAAGACCGTTGCAACCACATCCTCGATGTCTTTGTTTTTCGCTCTGGCAACAGCTTTAAGGTTGTCCAATACAGATGCGTTAATATCGATTTGCCCGACGGCTTCAGGACCGACAGCAATTTTTTCCATATACATATCAGGAGCATGAAGTAAGTTTCCATGATCCGCAACTGCCAGAACCGCAAGTGCATTCCAACCGCCTGATGCTAAAATATTAGTCCCTTCCAACGGATCGACAGCGACATCGACGCGCGGTCCATACCCGGTTCCAAGCTTTTCCCCAATATAAAGCATTGGTGCTTCATCCATTTCGCCTTCACCAATGACCACTGTTCCCTTCATTGGAATCGTATCAAACACATCACGCATTGCCGATGTAGCAGCACCGTCCGCTTCATCTTTTTTCCCGCGTCCCATCCAGCGAGCTGAAGCAAGTGCAGCTGCCTCCGTAACACGAACTAGTTCCATTGATAAACTTCTTTCCATCGGTTCCATCCCCCACTATTCCCTATAAAAAGAATGCGTATTTTATTTTCTAGTTACCTAAAAGTAATCTTCGGATTAAATACTCCGCACGAAGGAAAGGCGTTCCGAGAATGCGCCCGGCGCCTAAGTGTTTTTCAACTGTTCTACTTCTTCATTTGTTAAAGCTTCGCGCCAAATCGTCGCCCCAAGGCCATTTAATTTTTCGACAAGATTACTATAGCCTCGATCGATATGCTCAAGACCCGTTACTTCAGTAATTCCTTCGGCAATCAGGCCTGCAATCACCAATGCAGCCCCTGCCCTAAGGTCACTCGCTTTCACTTTAGCACCTTGAAGCTGAATCGGACCGTTAATAATGGCAGAGCGTCCCTCCACCTTAATATTGGAATTCATTCTTCGTAATTCATCAATATGTTTAAAACGGGCACCATAAATAGTATCCGTAACGACACTTGAACCTGCCGATTTTGTTAAAAGGGTCGTGAAAGGCTGCTGCAGATCCGTTGGGAAACCGGGATAGACAAGGGTTTTGATATCAACCGCTTTCAAATTAGCGGCTCCATTGACAAACACCTGGTCATCCCCTGATTCCACCTGCACGCCCATTTCGCGCAGCTTGGCAATTAACGACTCTAAGTGCTGCGGAATCACGTTGTCAATTAAGACACCTTCACCGATTGCGGCACCGATAATCATGTAGGTCCCCGCTTCAATTCGATCAGGAATAATCGTGTGGCGGCAGCCATGGAGGCTGTCCACTCCGTCAATCCGGATGACATCGGTTCCGGCACCTTTAATTTTTGCCCCCATATTGTTTAACAGGGTAGCTACATCGATGATCTCCGGCTCTTTCGCGGCATTCTCAATGACGGTACGGCCTTTTGCTCTGACCGCAGCCAGCATAATATTGATGGTTGCCCCGACGCTTACAACGTCTAAATAAATTCGTGCCCCGCGAAGCTCATCGGCACGCAAATAAATGGCACCTTGTTCATTTGTAACACTGGCCCCTAATGCTTCGAAGCCTTTAATATGCTGATCAATCGGTCTTGGTCCAAGGTGGCAGCCACCCGGCAGACCGATGACAGCCTTTTTAAAGCGGCCCAGCATCGCCCCCATTAAATAATAGGAAGCACGCAGTTTTTTTACCTTTCCGTTTGGCAGCGGCATAGAGATCATTGTCGATGGATCAACCGTCATGTCATCATCGGAAAGCCGGACCTTACCTCCGATTTCTTCGAGCAGGTCCTTAAGAATTTCAACGTCAGAGATATCCGGTAATCCTTCAATAGTTACCGGTGATTCTGCCAAAATGGTCGCCGGGATTAAGGCAACCGCACTATTTTTTGCTCCACTTATTCTTACGGTCCCCTTTAACGGATAACCGCCCGCGATCTTAAGTTTTTCCATTTTCGACTCCCTTCTAGCCGTTACAAGAAATGAATGGTTTCTTCATTTATAAAAAGCGCCATTTATCACTAAAACGAAGCTTGAGGTATTTTTTTCCAACACAAAAAGTCAAATTCCGACAGCTTGTCTATTTATATAGTTTACACGAAAATTTTATTTTCATGTATCCATATTAAAAAAAATTACGAAAATGGAAAAATTTTGGTTATTTTTACGCGTTTGTACGGGAATTCCAGTCTTTTAGGAAGCCTTCAATTCCTTTATCGGTTAATGGATGATGGAAAAGACCTAATAGAACTTTGTATGGAATTGTCGCAATATGAGCTCCTCTTAATGCTGCTTCTGTCACGTGAATCGGATTGCGAATCGATGCAGCAATGATTTCTGTTTCAAGGCCGTGAACAGCAAAGATCTCAGAGATTGTGGAAATCAGATCTAAACCATTTTGTCCGATATCATCTAGGCGGCCAAGGAATGGCGACACATAGGTTGCCCCTGCTCTGGCTGCAAGCAATGCCTGATTAGCACTGAAAATAAGCGTTACGTTTGTTTTGATTCCTTCTTTTGAAAAAGCTGCTACTGCTTTTAAGCCATCGGGAGTCATTGGTACCTTAACGGTAATATTCGGCGCGATTGCTGCAAGCTCTTTCCCTTCGCGAATCATCCCTTCCGCATCAAGTGAAATAACCTCCGCACTGACAGAACCCGGCACAAGCGCTGCGATTTCTTTGATGCGATCATGGAAAGAAACATCTTTTTCTTTTGCGACAAGTGATGGGTTTGTCGTAACACCTGATAGTAATCCTAACTCATAGACTTCACGGATTTCTTCAATATTGGCTGTATCAATAAAAAATTTCATTCTGTTTCCCTCCAATTATTTTTCGCTATTTTTCGACTAATCTATTTAACATACTGAAACCGCCCTTTTCGTTAAGGGCGGTTTCAATTTACTAAAATCGTACCAAACTTTGAAGTACCTTTTCAAGCCTAGTCCGATTTGTTTTGTCTTATTAAGCTTTTCCCGCAGAACCGAATTCGCGCATTTTACCGCTAACCGTTTCTTTGATTGCATCACGTGCAGGTCCTAAATATTTACGTGGATCGTATTCATTCGGTTTTGCAGCTAATACTTCACGAACTACTTTAGCGGATGCAATTTGGTTTTCTGTGTTTACGTTGATTTTTGCAGTACCTAAAGAAATAGATTTTTTGATATCTTTTGTCGGGATACCTGTTCCGCCATGAAGAACAAGCGGCATGCCAGTGATATTTCCGATTTCTTCCATTTCTTTAAAGCCAAGGTTTGGTTCACCTTTGTAAGGACCGTGTACAGAGCCTAATGCAGGCGCAAGGCAGTCAATGCCTGTACGTTTAACAAGCTCTTCACATTCCTTAGGATCTGCATAGATTACGCCTTCAGCTACAACATCGTCTTCCTGTCCGCCGACTGTACCTAATTCAGCTTCAACGGAAACGCCGTGTGAATGTGCATAATCCACCACTTTGGAAGTGATTTCGATATTTTCTTCAAACGGGTGATGTGAAGCATCGATCATAACAGATGTGAAACCTGCATCAATCGCTTCTTTACATTTTTCAAAGCTTGAACCGTGGTCCAAGTGAATAGCGACCGGAACAGTCACTTTATAATCTTCCATTAATCCTTCTACCATTTTAACAACGGTTTTGAATCCGCCCATATAACGTCCTGCACCTTCAGATACACCAAGGATAACAGGTGATTTTTCTGATTCAGCAGCCTGAAGGATTGCTTGTGTAAATTCAAGGTTGTTAAGGTTAAACTGCCCAACAGCATAGCCTTCCGCTTTTGCTTTTTTTAGCATTTCTGTCATTGAAACTAAAGGCATTTCTCTTCCTCCTTGTTTTAGGTTGAACTCTTTTCAAACAGGACTTCCTCTTTAAGGATTTCCTGCTCATTTCGCGAATATGTATAACCAGAAAAGAATAAGCAACCATTGATTTTTCAATATGTATCATACCAAAAGAAATAAGGAATTGCCATTAATCTAGCACAGTTTTGTAAACTGTCATATTGAAAGCGTAAACATACGAATATTTGTTCATTGTTATGATGTAAAGTGTTAATTTGCTTTTTGCGGCAAATGTTTTCTTACTGCTGCCCGGATATCATCAATATCGAACGGCTTGGCAAAGTGCGTAATGGCCCCAAGATCCTTCGCTTCTTGAATCATATCCAATTCACCGTATGCCGTCATAATGATGACACGGATGTCCGGGTCAATAACCTTCATTCTTTTTAATATTTCAATACCATCCATTCCGGGTATTTTCATATCCAAAAGGACAAGATCTGGGTCATGCTTTGTAACAATATCAAGGGCTTGAATGCCGTTTGCAGCCTGAAATGTTTGATACCCTTCTTTTTGGAACACCTCATTTAATAAAATCCGAATTCCAAACTGATCGTCAACAATTAAAATTTTCTCTTTCATAACTCCACCTCTTCCCATTTTGTTAAATTCGATCCATTTTCCCTTTATCCCACTTACTATAGTTCTACATCTTTTTAAAAATTCCTGCCTTTTCGCAAAATGTTTTCATGTTATTTTACGATAATATCGGGGCTATTTTTGCATTTAATTGAAAAAGTTTATAATAAATCCGATAAGGAGGGGTTTATTTTGCTAAAAATGTTTACCACCCAGCTAACCGGTTTGTTTAAAAGAATAGAGGAAAAAGCAGAGTTTTCATTCGAGGATGGGGCACGGCTGCTTGCTCAGGCTCCCATCGGGGATGGCTCCATCTACATTTTTGGAACGAAGGAAATGAAGGCTGTGGAGTTTGAGGCCTCAGAGGGTGCAGAGCCGCTTGCCGGTGCGAAAATATTGGCAGCTGCAGCTGAGAATTGGAATGAACTTAAGCGTGCAGACCGAGTGTTGATTTTCACAAGGTCTTCGGCTGATCGCGAGGCAGTGGAGCTTGCGTTAAAGCTGCAGGAAAAAGAAATCCCGTTTGTGGCCGTTTCCACTTTAGATGCTGCTGCGGGTCAGTTGACGGAGCTGGCGGACGTTCATATTGATTTGTTGTTGTCAAAAGGCTTGCTTCCGGACGATTTAGGAAATCGCTACGGGGTTCCGACGGCAATGGCGGGATTATTTGTTTATTACGGCTTGAAGTTCACGATTGAGGAGATTATTGCTGAATATGAGGAGTAAAAAAACGACCTGGGTTCAGGTCGTTTTTTTTAAAAGCCAATCCTGTCATGAAAACGGAACTGACCCTGAAAAATTTATTTTTGAATTGACGCCTTAATAAAGTTGCGGAAAAGCGGCTGCGGGCGCGTTGGTCTTGATACGAATTCAGGATGGAATTGAGACGCTACGAACCATGGATGATCGGATAGTTCGATGATTTCCACCAAGCGGCCGTCAGGACTTGTACCGGAGAAAATAAATCCTGCCTCTTCCATCTCTTGACGATAATGATTGTTAAACTCATAACGGTGACGGTGACGCTCATAAACCACTTCTTCTTCATAAGCAGCGAACGCTTTCGTATCCTCAGCAAGGCGGCAAGGATATAGTCCTAAACGCAATGTTCCACCCAAGTCTTCAACATCCTTCTGTTCCGGAAGCAAATCGATAATTGGATATTCCGTGTCCGGCTGGAATTCAGCAGAATGTGCTCCATTGTAGCCGAGGACATTACGGGCAAATTCAATCGTCGCCAGCTGCATACCTAAACAAATACCAAGGAATGGCTTCTTCTGTTCACGTGCGTAACGGGTTGCTTCAATTTTGCCTTCAATTCCACGATCACCGAACCCTCCAGGTACAAGAATTCCGTCAACATCATTCAATAACTCAGCCACATTCTCACTAGTTACCTCTTCGGAATTGATCCATTTTACTTCCACATCCGTGTCAAATGCATAACCGGCATGCTTCATCGCTTCAACAACGGAAATATAGGCATCCTGCAGCTCAACATATTTACCGACAAGCCCAATGCGCACTTTGTTAGAAAGATTGAGGACACGGCCGACCAATTCTTTCCATTCTGACATTTCCGCTTCAGGCGTATCTAATTTCAAATGATCGCAGACAATTTGGTCCATGTTTTGCTCTTGAAGCGAAAGCGGAATCGAGTAAAGCGTATCTGCATCCTGACATTCAATGACCGCCTTGGCATCAATATCACAGAACAACGCAATTTTATCCTTCATATCCTGTGAAACCGGCATTTCCGTCCGAACAACGATGATATTTGGCTGAATTCCAAGACTGCGCAGCTCTTTTACACTGTGCTGGGTCGGCTTCGTTTTCATTTCTCCCGCAGCTTTAATATACGGAATAAGCGTACAGTGAATGTACATCACGTTATCACGGCCGATATCACTTTTGATTTGACGAATCGCTTCAAGGAATGGCAATGACTCAATATCCCCGACGGTTCCGCCAATTTCCGTAATGACAACATCGGCATTTGTTTCTTTGCCGGCACGGAACACGCGCTCCTTGATCTCATTCGTGATATGCGGAATAACCTGAACCGTACCACCCAAATAGTCGCCGCGGCGTTCTTTTCGTAAAACGGTCGAGTAGATTTTCCCGGTCGTAACGTTGCTATATTTGCTTAAATTAATATCAATAAAACGCTCATAGTGACCTAGGTCCAAGTCGGTTTCAGCGCCGTCATCGGTGACGAACACTTCGCCGTGCTGATACGGGCTCATTGTTCCCGGGTCCACGTTAATGTACGGATCAAACTTTTGAATCGTCACGCTAAGTCCGCGATTTTTTAATAAGCGCCCTAAAGATGAAGCGGTAATTCCTTTTCCGAGCGATGAAACCACACCGCCTGTTACAAAAATATACTTTGTCATAAATAATCCCCCTCTTATACAGTTTGTGCATTATTCATTTTGTTTAAGGCGTTTTTCTAAAATTTTTTCAAACACCTTATCCATAAAGAAACTCGGATCATAGTTGCAATCTTTCCTCTTTCGACGGGGAAAATCAACATTCCATGAAAAAGCAAAAAGCACTCCGCTTACTTAATGTAAGGGAGCGCATATTAGTAAATATCGAATCGTTCCTTTTAAAAGGAGCCCAAAAAAGATTCTACAAGGGCAGGATTAAAAAGTCAAGCTGATTATTTATCTTTTTCCTCTTCCTCGAACTCTTCTTCTTCTTCGAGGTCTTCGTCATCTAAATCTTCTTCATCGCCAAGATCAAATTCTTCTTCGTCCTCAATGACATCGTCATCGTCGTCCAAAAGATCTTCATCTTCTTCAAGGTCATCCTCAAGTAAATCTTCATCATCTTCCAGAAGATCATCTTCATCATCTGCAAAGTCATCAAGATCATCGTATTCTTCTTCTTCATCGATTTCATCGTAATCGTCAAGATCGAGATCCTCTTCATCGACAACCTTTTTAGCCTTTTTCTTCTTAGGTTTAACGACAGAAGCCACTTCTTCTTCAGCCGTATCAACAGGATACCAAACGCGAAGTCCCCAACGGTTTTCACCTAATGATAGGAAACGGCCATCGATATTCATATCAGTATAAAATTGTGCCAAGCGTGATCTGATTTCTTGTTCCGAAATATCTGCAGCTGCAGCGATTTCACTTACTAATTCATTAAAGGAAATAGCTTGTTTTCTATTTTTTAAAAACTCGTAAGCCATTTCTATGAGGGATAACTCTTTTAATTGCTCTTTTGAGTAACTTTCTAGACTCAATTTTGGCACTTCCTTTCTCTATTTAACACCCTAAAAAGAGTGAATAACGGGCATTTAGAGGGATTTCCCCCAGAATACATATTCTTCATTATAAACAAATTTTTCCCGTTTATGCTAGTGCTATCTGCCGTTTCGCTTGATTTTTTCAGGTCGAGACCGTTCTTTCTCCGTTTCCTTTTGTGCGTTGTGCTTTTTAATCTCCTTAATTGACACTACCAAGAAGAAAATGGCCAGCAGCAAAAATGAAACCGCCCCTAATTGAAGCTGATAGAGATAATATAACGGCCATGCAAACACAAGTAAAACAATAATCATGCGGCTAATTTTCATTTGTTTACACCTGCCCGATAAACCTCATAGTTTGTTTGCTACTTTTGATTATATAAGATAATAGCTAATTTTTAATAATAAGTTGAAAAATAATTATAACAGAAAAAGACAATGGCTCAAAAGCAGGAGCTTTTAAAGCCATTGTTCTATTAATAAAATTTTTATCAAATTAAACTTTGCCAGATACCTGTTTTGCTACATATTTCTGCGATACTGACCGCCGACTTCGTAAAGCGCTCTGGTGATTTGCCCTAGGCTCGCCACTTTTACCGTTTCCATTAACTCGGCAAAAATATTGCCGTTGTTGACAGCCGCCTCTTTTAAGCTCTTTAATTTTTCCGCGGCCGCATCGGCATGACTTTCCTGGAAGGTGAGCAAATTATGAATTTGCAATTCTTTTTCTTCATAGGAGGCTCTTGCCAGTTCCATGCTGTTTACAGCTTCCTCAGATGGAGGATTCGGATTCAAATACGTGTTAACCCCGATGATTGGCAATTCACCCGTATGCTTTTTCATTTCATAGTACATTGATTCATCTTGGATTTTTCCGCGCTGATACTGGGTCTCCATCGAGCCAAGGACACCGCCGCGGTCGTTTAAGCGTTCAAATTCCTGAAGAACCGCTTCTTCAACCAGCTCGGTTAACTCTTCGACGATAAATGAGCCTTGAAGCGGATTTTCATTTTTCGTTAACCCGTGCTCTTTCGTAATAATCATCTGAATCGCCATCGCCCGGCGCACGGACTCTTCCGTCGGCGTCGTAATTGCCTCATCATACGCATTCGTATGAAGCGAATTACAGTTATCCTGCAGCGCCATCAACGCCTGAAGGGTCGTACGGATATCATTAAAGTCGATTTCCTGGGCATGCAGCGAGCGCCCTGATGTTTGAACATGGTACTTCAGCTTTTGGCTCCGTTCATTTGCGCCATATTTATCGCGCATTACCGTTGCCCAAATGCGGCGCGCCACACGGCCGATCACCGTATATTCAGGGTCCAATCCATTGGAAAAGAAGAACGAAAGATTTGGTGCGAAATCATCAATTTTCATGCCGCGGCTTAAGTAATATTCCACATAGGTGAAGCCATTTGACAGCGTAAACGCCAGCTGCGAAATCGGATTCGCTCCCGCCTCGGCAATATGATAGCCGGAAATCGAGACGGAATAATAATTGCGCACCTGCTTGTCAATGAAATATTGCTGAATATCGCCCATCATCCGTAAAGCAAATTCCGTTGAAAAAATACACGTATTTTGGCCTTGGTCTTCTTTTAAAATATCAGCCTGCACCGTACCGCGGACGGTTTTTAACGTATAGGCCTTTACTTCGGCAAACTCCTCAACCGTTAGGACACGGCCAAGCTCCGATTCTTTCTTCTTTACCTGCTGGTCAATCGCCGTATTCATGAACATTGCCAAAATGATTGGCGCGGGACCATTAATTGTCATCGATACCGATGTGGACGGATGACATAAATCAAAGCCTGCATATAGTTTTTTCATATCATCAAGCGTACAAACGCTGACGCCGCTCTCGCCGATTTTTCCAAAAATATCAGGTCGGTAATCCGGGTCTTCGCCGTACAAGGTAACCGAGTCAAACGCTGTACTTAAACGCTTCGCTGAATCGTCCTTTGATAAATAGTGGAAGCGGCGATTCGTTCTATCCGGTGTGCCTTCGCCGGCAAATTGCCGTTTCGGATCTTCCCCTTCGCGCTTGAACGGAAAAACACCTGCTGTATACGGGAACGAGCCAGGTACATTTTCCTGGTAGACCCAGCGGAGGATTTCACCGTAATCCTTATATTTTGGCAGCGCCACCTTTGGAATATCCAGACCTGATAAGCTTTTTGTTTTTAACACTGTGATAATTTCTTTATCGCGAATTCTGGTGACGAATTGCTCGGCGGAATACGCTTCCATCGTTTTATCCCAGCTAGTAAGAATTTTCTTCGATTCCGGTGTTAACCTCGCTTCAACTTCCTGTTTAATGGATGCGAGTGTTGCAAGAACAGCATCGTCCTTAACAAGCGTCATCGCACCCTCGAGCTGGAATAATTTCCGGGCAATATTTGCTTGCTCCTCCGCTTTTTTATGATACCTGCGGACCGTATCGGATATTTCCCGTAAATAATAACGGCGATCCGTCGGAATAATCACATTTTGCTTTTCCACAAGGGCTTTTTTCGTAAAAGAAGTCAGCCAATCCGTCGCCATTTTTTCATTAATTTTTTCAATCAACGCCGCAAACAAAGCATTGGTGCCCGGATCATTAAACTGGCTGGCAATCGTACCGTAAACCGGCATTTCGGAAGCTTCTTTTTCAAACAGCATATGGCTGCGCTGGTATTGTTTTTGCACTTGGCGCTTAGCATCCTCGGAGCCCTTGCGCTCGAACTTATTGATGACGATTAAATCGGCAAAGTCGATCATGTCGATTTTTTCAAGCTGGGACGGCGCCCCGAATTCACTAGTCATTACGTACATTGACACATCGCAAATTTCGGTAATCCCCGCATCGCCTTGGCCGATCCCGCTCGTCTCGACGATGACAAGGTCAAATCCGGCCGCTTTCGTAACGGCAACCGCATCCTTGATCGCGAGCGAAAGCTCTGTTTTCGAGGATCTTGTTGCCAGGCTGCGCATATACACATTCGGTGAAAAAATCGCATTCATGCGAATCCGGTCACCTAACAGCGCGCCGCCCGTTTTTTGTTTCGTCGGGTCAACTGAAAGAATCGCCACCTTTTTATCAGGCAGCTCATTGATAAAGCGGCGGATTAGTTCGTCGGTCAGCGAGCTTTTTCCCGCTCCCCCTGTACCGGTGATTCCGACAACCGGAATCGTTTTCGACAATGTTTTCACTTGATCAAGCACAAGCTCGGCGGCAGCGGCCACTTCTTTGTTATCGTCAACATGAAGCTCGGCCAGCGTAATTAACTTGGCAATTGCGTTAACATCACCCGTTGTCAGCTTTTCAATTTGCTCGGCGGCATTGGTGGTCACCGTAGGAAAATCGCATTCCTCCAGCATTCGGTCAATCATTCCTTGAAGCCCCATCGTTCTGCCATCCTCAGGTGAGAAAATCCAGGCAATCCCGTAGTCATGAAGCTCTTTTATTTCCCGAGGGATAATAACGCCGCCCCCGCCGCCATAAATGCGAATATGCGGTGCGCCCTTTTCCTTTAGAAGATCGTACATATATTTAAAGTATTCAACGTGTCCGCCTTGATAGGAAGAAATCGCAATCCCCTGCGCATCCTCCTGAATCGCCGCATTCACCACTTCTTCCACCGAACGGTTATGACCAAGGTGAATCACCTCCGCCCCGCTCGATTGCAGGATTCTTCTCATGATATTAATTGAAGCATCATGCCCGTCAAACAAACTCGATGCTGTCACAAACCGAATATGATGTTTTGGCCGATAAATTCCCATCGTTCTCCCCCGTTCTTAGAAAAGCGCAAGGCGCCCGCTTATCAGCGACCAGCATAAGACGAGCCGGCAGGAAGGTTGTTTTTTAACCTTCCTGACAGATTGGCTTATGAAACGAGCCGATGGCGCCTGGAGCTTGACATTAATCAAAGTAAAAATAAACCCTGTTCTTCCGTTCCGCTTTTCATCGTTTAGGTAGTCATTTTTCATACGCGATATTGATTTAACCCTGCAAACAAATGATCCGTTTGCAGGTCAATGTATTCGTCCAAGGTAAATAATTTCCGTAATGCCCAGCGGCGGAATCCCCACATTTGACCTTGGACAAATATGTCATGGGCAATGATTTCAATTTGCTTTTTCGATAAGGTCAGTTCCCCATTTTCAACACATCGGGTCAGGAGATTTTCGAACATCCCGACCATTTCCATTTCCTTTTTCAGTACATATGGAAGTGCATCCTTTGAGAGCGATTTAACCTCTTGATACATAACCAGCACTTCGGCCTGCAATTCATCCATAACCCGGAAATAATCGGCAATCCCAAGCTTCAAGCTCGCGAGTGTACCTTTTTCCTGGTCAAGGCCCTGTTCCAGCCGCTCGCGGACATGGTCGTAGATGCTATCGCAAACAAGGTAGAGGACGTCTTCCTTGGTGCGGATGTATTCATACAGTGTACCAATGCTAAAGCCGGCCGCTTTGGCAATCTCTCTTGTCGTCGTCCCGTGAAATCCCTTTTCCTTAAAAAGGGTGACCGCCCCTTTGATCATCTGGTCGCGCCTTTTTTGCACGAGCTTTTCATCTTTGACAGATGCCTGTACTTCCCGTTTTTTTATCATGCTTTACCGCCTTTTCCATATTAGGCGATTTTTGATACCGCCTTCCCCTTTGTTAATCAAGTTATTATTTTGTAAGCATCCTTGAGATGACAAGACGCTGGATTTCCTGTGTTCCTTCGTAAATTTGCGTGATTTTCGCATCACGCATGAATCGTTCAACCGGATAATCCTTTGTATAGCCGTAGCCGCCAAATACCTGGACAGCTTCGGTTGTTACTTTCATTGCCGTGTCACCGGCGAGTAATTTGGACATTGCCGATTCTTTTCCGTATGGCAGACCGTTTGATTCAAGCCATGCAGCCTGATAGGTTAATAGTCTTGAAGCTTCGATGCCTGTGGCCATATCCGCAAGCTTAAAGCTGATTCCTTGGTTGGCCGCGATCGGCTTGCCAAATTGGTGACGCTCTTTTGCGTAATCGACCGCTGCGTCGAGCGCACCTTGCGCAATTCCGACTGCTTGGGCGGCGATGCCGTTGCGGCCGCCATCAAGGGTCATCATCGCAATTTTAAAGCCTTCGCCTTCTTCGCCAAGTCGGTTTGCTACCGGCACCTTGCAATCTTCAAAAATAATTTCGGTTGTCGGTGACGAGCGAATGCCGAGTTTCTTTTCTTTTTTCCCAACGGAGAAGCCAAGGAAATCGCTTTCAATAATAAAGGCGGTTGTTCCTTTTTGCTTGCTGGTCGGATCGGTTAACGCAAAAACCACATAAATGTCGGCCACACCGCCGTTTGTGATGAAAATTTTTGAGCCGTTTAGGACGTAATGATCGCCTTCAAGACGGGCTGTTGTTCTCATTCCGCCTGCATCCGAGCCGCTGCCAGGCTCTGTTAAGCCGTAAGCTCCGATTTTGCTTCCTTCTGCCATCGGGCGAAGATAGGTTTGTTTTTGTTCTTCAGAACCGAATTTGTAGATAGGCCAGCCGGCTAAGGACGTGTGAGCGGAAAGCATTACCCCTGTAGAAGCGTCGACGCGGGAAAGCTCTTCGACAGCGATACAATAAGCTAAATAATCACTGCCGATGCCGCCATACTCTTCAGGCCACGGAATTCCGGTTAAGCCAAGCTCCGCCATTTTGTCGAAAATTTCACGGTCAAAGCGTTCTTCCTCGTCACGTTCAGCCGCTGTAGGCGCTACTTCGTTCCGTGCAAAATCCCGAACCATTTTTCTGATCATTTCATGCTCTTCGGATAATCTAAAGTTCATTGCTTTGTCCTCCATTAAATTGATGTATTAAGATTCATACCTTTACAGATGCTTACTCACCACAATCCGCTGAATCTCACTTGTACCTTCATAGATTTCCGTAATTTTAGCATCACGGAAGTAGCGCTCTACCGGGTAATCCTCTGTATAACCGTAGCCTCCGAACACTTGGATCGCTTCCGTCGCTACTTCGACCGCTGTTCTTGAAGCAAACAATTTTGCCATTGATGCTTCCATCCCGCATTTCAAGCCGTTCGTCCGTAAATCGGCGGCGCGGTAGATTAATAGTTTCGCTGCCTCAACGCTTGTCGCCATATCAGCTAGCTTAAAGCCAACACCTTGCTGAGATGCAATCGGTTTTCCAAATTGCCGGCGTTCCTTCGCATAGGCGATTGCAGCCTCAAGGGCGGCTTCGGCAATCCCCAGCGCTTGGGTAGCAATGCCGATTCGGCCGACTTCGAGGTTGGCCATGGCAATTTTAAAGCCCGCGCCTTCTTGGCCGAGAAGGTTTTCGACCGGCACCATCATATCCTCAAAGGTTAACTGCACAGTCCTTGAACCGTGTAAGCCCATTTTCTTTTCATCCTTACCGATGACCAGACCCGGCATTCCTTTTTCAACAATGAAGGCGGATATTCCTTTGCTGCCCAGTTCGGGATTGGTGGAGGCAAAGACGATATACACATCCGCTTCTCCGCCATTAGTAATAAACACCTTAGAACCATTAATCACATAATGATCGGCTTTTCTAACAGCTCGTGATTTTAAGCTGGCTGCATCAGACCCTGAACTAGCTTCTGTTAAGCAAAAGGCACCCAAATATTCGCCTGAAGCTAGCTTTGGTACATATTTTTGCTTCTGTTCCTCACTCCCAAAATAAAGAATCGGATTTGTGCAAACCGATGTATGGACGGATAAAATAACACCCACGGTTGCGCTGACTTTGGAAAGTTCATGGATGGCGATAATATAAGACGTAAAATCCATTTCCGCCCCGCCGTATTTTTCAGGAACGGGAATACCCATGAGGCCGAGCTCGCCCATTTTGCGGATTATTTCCCGCGGAAACTCGCCTTTTTCCATGTTTTCAATAAACGGCGCAATTTCAGCAGTGGCAAAATCGCGAACCATTTTTCGCATCATTTCTTGTTCTTGTGTAAAAGTAAGATTCACCGTTAATCTCCCCTTGAAGGAATGATGTAAATGCTCGATTATTCGTATGTGTAAAAACCGCGCCCGGTTTTCTTGCCGAGCCAGCCTGCTTTAACATATTTGCGCAGAAGCGGACATGGGCGGTATTTATCATCGCCAAAGCCTTCGTGCAGTGTTTCCATAATATAAAGACATGTATCTAAGCCGATAAAATCAGCTAATGTTAACGGCCCCATCGGGTGATTCATTCCTAGTTTCATCACTTCATCAATGGCTTCCTTCGTGGCCACACCTTCGTACAGGGTGTAAATCGCTTCATTGATCATCGGCATAAGTATACGGTTGGAAACAAAGCCCGGAAAATCGTTCACTTCGACAGGTACCTTGCTCAATGTTTTTGTCATGTCTTCGATCACTTGGTATACTTCATCGGCTGTTGCCAGGCCGCGGATAATTTCCACCAGCTTCATCACCGGCACCGGGTTCATAAAATGCATGCCGATTACTTTTTCGGGACGCTTGGTGCTTGCTGCAATTTCCGTGATTGGCAGGGAAGACGTATTGCTTGCAAGGATTGTTTGAGGCGGTGCGATTTCATCCAACTGTGCAAAAATTTTCGCTTTGATTTCCATATTTTCAACGGCCGCTTCGATCACGAGGTCGACCTCACGGGCATCATTCAAATCAACAGAAAGTGTGATGTTCGTTAGTACCGCCTGTTTTTGCTCCTCGGTCAGCTTCCCTTTCTCTACATTTCGGGAAAGATTTTTATTAATTACCCCTAAGCCGCGTTCAACGAATTCCCCTTTCATGTCATTTAATAACACTTGATAGCCTGCCTGGGCACAAACCTGGGCAATTCCGGAGCCCATTTGTCCTGCACCGATGACCATTACTTTTTCAACTTTCATCTTTTCCCCTCCGCTCATCTATCATGGGGCCAAAACCCCGTTTATTTTTAAGGCTAAGTTAAACTTGCCTGTTGATTTCCGCTCCAGGCACTCGCTTTCCGCGGGCGGTCCGGGAGCCTCCTCGGCGCTTTGCGCCTGTGGGGTCTCCCTTGACCTGCTTATCCCGCTGGAGTCTCGTGCCTTCCGCTCCAATCAACATAGTTAAATAATGTCTAAAAGTACAAAACTATAACCCCTTTTAAAATTACGCTTTCGGAACCTCAATCATCACCGCATCGCCCTGGCCGCCGCCGCTGCAGATCGCTGCAATTCCGATTCCGCCGCCGCGGCGCTTTAATTCATGCATTAACGTAATGATGATGCGGGCACCGCTTGCTCCGATCGGGTGTCCGAGTGCGACCGCACCGCCGTTGACATTGACCTTTTCATAGTCGAGATTGGCAATCTTTGAGCTTGCTAAGGCAACAGCGGCAAACGCTTCGTTAATTTCAAACAAATCGATTTCTTCAAGACTTTTACCTGTCTTCTTCAATAATTCATTAATGACGAGGCCCGGAGTTTGCGGGAAGTCCTTTGCTTCCACGGCAACAGCTGTGTGGCAAATGATGTAAGCTTCAGGTGTTCTTCCTTCACGAACAGCACGCTCTTCGCTCATCAGCACGAGGGCAGCCGCACCGTCATTGACACCTGGGGCATTGCCCGCTGTGATCGTTCCATCATGATTGAATACAGGCGCTAATTTTCCAAGTCTCTCCACCGAAGTGTCCTTACGCGGTGATTCGTCATGCTCTATCACGATTGGCGCCCCTTTTCGCTGCGGTACTTCAACAGGAACGATTTCTTCCGCAAATTTTCCGCTTTCGATTGCAGCAATCACACGGTCGTGGCTTCTGAATGCCCATTGGTCCTGCTCTTCACGGCTGATTTCCATTTCTTTTGCCGTAGAGTTACCGTACGTTCCCATATGGGCGCCGGTAAAGCTGCAGCTTAAACCGTCTTGGATCATTAAGTCCTTTACAGGTGAGTCACCCATCCGTAAGCCCCATCTTGCTTTTGGCAGGATGTACGGCGCATTGCTCATCGATTCCATTCCCCCTGCTACAATGACCTCTTCATCACCGGCACGGATAATTTGGTCACCCAACGTAACACTGCGCATGCCGGAGGCACAGACCTTATTAATTGTTTCGGTTTTTACTTCCCACGGCAGCCCGGCATGTCTTGCAGCTTGGCGTGATGGAATTTGCCCCTGTCCGCCTTGTAAAACAGTGCCCATAAGAACTTCCTGTACGTCCTCTCCCTTTACCTCCGCACGGTTTAACGCTTCTTTAATTGCCATTCCGCCCAATTCTGAAGCACTAAAGTTACTTAAAGTACCGCCAAACTTTCCAAAAGGTGTTCTTACCCCGCTTAAAATAACCGTTCTTCCCATTCAAAACACTCTCCCTTTTCTTAATATTCAGTCACAAAAAAATAAAGGTATTCCATTCTTTTCAAGTCGAGCCGACTGAACGCTCGCTCGAGATTGATTGAAAAATGAACGCGGGCATGAAAGCCCACGTGCAAGAAAAATGTAAGCGTTTTATCTCCACAATCTATTTTACAAAAAAAAGAGCAGAAGTTGAACTGTTTTACACAAAATTCCTAAAATTTTATGAATTCGTGAAAAAGTACTCAACCTCTGCTATTACCATTTTTACGAAACTAATGCTGTTGGTTCCCCGCATACCGCTTTTTCAAGCAATTCTGCTACATCGTAAGTGGAAACCTTTTCTTCCACTTCCTTCGCCTTTGTTCCGTCTGAAAGCATTGTTAAGCAGTATGGACAGCCGGAACTGATCACCGAAGGATTGACGGCAAGTGCCTGCTCGGTCCGCGCCACGTTAATGCGATGTCCTGTTTCTTCCTCCATCCACATCAAGCCGCCGCCTGCACCGCAGCACATCCCTTTTTCGCGGTTTCTTTCCATCTCGACAAGCTTGACGCCCGGGATGGATTTTAGGATTTCCCGCGGTGGGTCGTATACATCATTGTAACGTCCTAAGTAACAGGAATCATGGAAAGTAATGGTTTCGTTGACTGCATGTTTTGGAACGAGTCGCCCTTCCTTCACCAACTGATAAAGAATCTCTGTATGGTGGAATACTTCAGCCTGCAAGCCGAAATCAGGGTATTCATTTTTGAAAATATTATAGGCATGCGGGTCAATCGTAATGATTTTCTTGACCTCAGCCTTTTCAAATTCCTCAATATTTTTGGCAGCAAGATCCTGGAACAGGAACTCATTTCCGAGACGGCGCGGTGTGTCACCTGAGTTCTTTTCTTTGTTACCAAGGATGGCAAATTTCACTCCGGCCTCATTCATTAATTTTGCAAATGAAAGCGCGATTTTCTGGCTGCGGTTATCATAAGAGCCCATTGAACCGACCCAGAAGAGGTATTCGAACTCTTCGCCTGCCTTATTCATTTCTTTTACCGTCGGAATATGAACATCCTCGCGTACCTCACGCCAGTTTTCACGTTCCTTACGGTTTAAGCCCCACGGGTTGCCTTGACGTTCGATGTTTGTCATCGCGCGCTGGGCATCCGCGTCCATCTTTCCTTCCGTTAACACGAGGTAACGGCGGAGATCGATGATTTTGTCGACATGTTCGTTCATAACCGGACATTGATCTTCACAGTTACGGCAGGTTGTACAGGCCCAAATTTCCTCTTCGGTAATGACCTCGCCAATCAAGCTTGGATTGTACGCGAGCGTTGCCGCTGCTTCTTCCGCACCCCGACCGCTTGCAGCTAGGGCAATTTGATTACCTTTTGTATTGGCAAACGCAAATGTCGGCACCCACGGCTGTTTCGAGGTAACGGCAGCACCGTAATTAGTTAAGTGATCACGAAGCTTCACAATTAAGTCCATCGGTGAAAGCATTTTGCCTGTTCCTGTTGCGGGACACATATTGGTACAGCGGCCGCATTCCACGCAGGCATAGAAGTCAATCATTTGCAGCTGGGTAAAATCTTCAATTTTACCGACCCCAAAGGATTCCTGCGACTCATCTTCAAAATCGACTTTTTTCAATTTCCCCGGGTTTTCCAAACGGTTAAAATAAACATTGGCAGGACCTGCAATTAAGTGCGCGTGCTTTGATTGCGGTACATACACTAAAAATGACAGCAAGAATAGTAAGTGCATCCACCAGGCAACGTAGAAAATTGCAATGGATGCTGATTTTCCAATCCCCATGAAAGCGATTGCAATTAACGAGGCAACAGGTTCTGTCCAAGAAGCTTCATCACCGTGCCAGATGATTCCCATTCCATTCCCCAGAAGGACGGATAGCATCAAGCCGCCAATGAACAGCAGCACAAGGCCTGATTTAAAATTCCGCTTTAGACGGACAAGTTTTTCGATATAACGGCGGTAAAACGCCCAGACTACCGCTACCAGGATGACAAGCGTGACAATTTCCTGGAAAAATGTAAACCCTGAATATAATGGCCCAAGCGGAAGATGTGAACCCGGATGGATCCCCTTCCAAATAAAATCAATCGCGCCAAATTGGACAAGAATAAAGCCGTAAAAAAACATGACGTGAATCGCGCCGCTTTTTTTATCTTTTAAAAGTTTCTTTTGTCCAAACACATTGACCCAAATTTTTTGCAGCCGCTCTTTGACATTGTTGTCAAACTCGACCTTTTTACCAAGCTTAATGAATGCAATTCGAGTTTTTACCACATAAACGAACAAACTAATCGCGTAAGCGGTTACAAACAAAAATGCAATGAGGTTTACCCACAAAAGCCCGTTCATTCAAAACGCCCCTTCCCCTTAAGTTCTTGTTCTCCCTTTGTGAAGTTGAAGAAAATTAAATCGTTTTTAAATTTTCTGAACATATACTTATCTCTATTATATGATGAATGAGCATTCAGTCAACTACTTTTTTTCAAAGTTGTGTCAACTCATAGAACGGATTGCTTTTGGCAAACCTAACAGAACGGATAGGAGGAAAAGGTTCACATGAATTTCGCACTCATTTTTTTCGGACTGATACTTCTCATCATTTTATGGTTTTACATAGATTTTACGTTAGGAAGGAGGAAGCATCTTTCCCTTGTCAGAAAAAGTGAAACTCCGATGATCCATGGCAATTTTGATATTTTTCCTCATGGCAAGGAACTGTTCGCCGATTATTTCGGCGAATTGAGAAAAGCCAAAAAACATATTCACGTGTTATTTTACATTGTTAAAACGGATGCTTTCAGCCATGAATTTTTACATATTTTAAAAGAAAAAGCGGCTGAGGGTATTGAAGTCCGGATGCTGCTTGATCGGATCGGTAGCTATCAGATCACAAAGCAAATAGTGTTGTCACTGCAGGAAGCGGGTGTTCGTTTTTCTTTTAGCAATACTCTTAAGTTTCCGTTTCTGTTTTATTCCTCCCAGGTGCGCAATCACCGCAAGATTTCGATCATCGACGGTGAAATCGGCTATCTCGGCGGCTTTAATGTCGGGAAAGAATATATTGACGAAGACCCGAAATTAAGCCCCTGGCGTGATTATCATTTAAAAATCACCGGCGAAAGCGTGACCTTCTTACAAAGTGAGTTTTTGATTGATTGGCGGGAATACGCACAGGAAGATTTACTCGGTTCTTCCTTCTATTTCCCGAAATTGCCGAAGGGGGATGTCCGCCACCAATTCATCCCCACTGAGGCAAATCATCTCGAAGCGTCGTTTATTAACCTGATTCAAAAAGCAACCACTTCCATTACGATCGGCACCCCCTATTTTATTCCGAGCAATCGGCTTTTGCAGGAATTGATTCTGGCTGCCCGGAAAGGTATAAGGATTTCGGTCGTTGTACCTTATACTGCTGATCATATGCTCGTCCAGGAGGCTTCATTCCGCTATTTGCGCAGGCTTTTGAAGGAAGGCATCCAGGTTTTTCAATACAAAAACGGTTTTTACCATGCCAAAACAATTGTAATCGATGACAAAATTTGTGATATCGGAACGGCTAATTTTGATAAAAGAAGTTTATTTTTAAACAAGGAAATTAACTGCCTGATCTACGACCGTGAATTTATCGGCCGATTGACCGACGTTTTACGAAGGGACATTCTCGATTCCAAACCATTGACATTGGCCGATTTAAGTAAGCCTAATTTGTTGAGATCGTTAAAAGAAAGTATTGCCGGTGCTGTTTCTTTTTTTTTATAGACTCTTTTCATTAAGATTCCGGGGGTTTCGCAAATGACGATTGAAGTGAAATAACGGATGCATTTTTTTACGGCGGAATGGTTAAAGTAACAATAGCCAAGGAGGGAATAGGATGGAGAATACACACGAGTTTGTTGAAAAATTTAACGAAGACAAGAAGAAACAGGAACAAAATAAAAAGCAGAATGGCAATGGCCATCCTGAGAAAAAGTTACCTAATGGAAAGCACTCTAGGGGATAGTTTAAAAAGGGTTAGCATCGGACTCAGCGCCGATGCTTTTTTGCAGCCATAAAAAAGGTCTCCGGACTTGGAGACTTTTTTAGACTTCCTCAATTAAGTTTAAAACCGGCACATCCCGTTCATCCTCCGGCTTTGTCCGTGAATAAATCCTTGCCATTTTCGATGCTTCATCGACGTGTTGAATAATCACCGGATTTCCATCATACGTAACATTTATGATTTCCGAGGACTCCGCTATTTCCTTTGCTCTTCCTACATTCATTCGGTCCACTCCTCTTGAATAGTTCTTTTTTAATATTTACCATTTTTATGGTACTATTCAAGTTTTTTCATGTTGAACCGTATGATTTTTTTTAGGAAAAAGGCCCCCTTCCCATTAAAGAAGGAGGCCGCTTATAGTTACATTTTTTCAGGAGCAGAAACGCCAATCAACGCCAGCGCATTCCGCAACGTGATTTGTACCGCCTTGACCATCGCGAGGCGGGCCTTGGTGCGCTCCGGATATTCGCCGTCGAGCACCTTTTCGGCATTATAGAAGCTGTGGAACGTAGACGCCAGTTCAAAGATATAATTAGTGATGCGGTGCGGCACGCGCTTCAATGCTGCTTCACCGACCGCCTGTGGAAACTCACCTAGTTTCTTCAATAAGTCCATTTCTTTTTCCGATTGGATTAACGTAAAATCAGCTTGCGGATCGACTCCGACACCCTGCTCCACACCTTGGCGCAAAATGCTGGAAATCCGTGCGTGCGCATACTGCGCATAATAAACAGGGTTTTCATTAGACTCAGAAACGGCTAAATCCAAATCAAAGTCCATGTGGGTATCCGAGCTGCGCATCGCAAAGAAGTAACGCACCGCATCAAGGCCGACCTCATCGACCAAATCACGCATTGTTACAGCTTTACCGGTCCGCTTGCTCATTTTCATCTTTTCACCGTTTTTATAAAGGTGAACAAGTTGAATGATTTCAACCTCGAGGGCATCTTTATCATAGCCCAATGACTGAATCGCCGCCTTCATCCGCGGAATATAGCCATGATGGTCCGCGCCCCAAATATTGATTAATTTCTCAAAGCCGCGGTCAAGCTTGTCCTTATGGTAGGCAATATCCGGCGTCAAATACGTGTAGGAGCCGTCCTGCTTAATTAACACGCGGTCCTTGTCATCACCGAAATCGGTAGAGCGAAGCCATGTTGCGCCCTCTTCATCGTAAATATAGCCACTCGCGCGTAATGCCTTCAGTGCCTCATCAATTTTGCCATTTTTATAAAGAGACGTTTCCGAGAACCACACATCAAAAGCCACGCGGAAATCCGCAAGGTCCATTTTCAGCTTTTCCATTTCGTACTTCAGGCCGTACTCGCGGAAAAATTCAAATCGTTCCTCTTCGGCAACATTCACATACTTATCGCCAAACTCCTCAGCAAGAGTTTTTCCAATGCCGATAATATCAGCTCCATGGTAGCCATCCTCCGGCATGTCTTTTTCAAGACCAAGCGCCTGGAAATAACGCGCCTCCACAGAAAGAGCGAGATTGTTAATCTGGTTTCCGGCGTCGTTAATATAGTATTCGCGGGAAACATCGTAGCCTGCTTTTGCTAAGATATTGCAAAGCGAATCGCCGACGGCAGCACCGCGGGCATGGCCAAGATGCAGGTCACCCGTTGGATTCGCGGACACGAACTCCACTTGAATTTTTTGCTTGTTGCCCGCATCTGTTTCCCCATACTTTTCCCCTGCTTTAAGGACAGTCGGAATCAGCTCCGTTAAATAGCTATTATCCATGTAAAAATTGATAAACCCGGGACCGGCTAACTCAATTTTTTCAATTGATGCTTTCGAACGATCAAAGTTGTTCACCAAGGCTTCAGCTATCATTCTTGGTGCCTTCTTAGCCACGCGCGCCAGTTGCATCGCCATATTCGTAGAATAGTCGCCATGGGCCTTTTCCTTCGGAGTTTCAAGAATCACATCGGGAATTTGCTCTTCCGTTGCAAGCTCCGCCTTCAAGACAGCCGCTCGAATTTCTTCCTTTATTTTACTTTGGACCTGCTCAACAATATTCATTTTTTATCCTCCTGAAAGGTAATTTCTAAATGGTATGTACCTGCCTGACTTCCCTGCAGCGCAAAATCGTAAAGGATGTCAATTGAACCATCGGAATGTTCAATTTTTTTCGCAGTTGTCGTTGTTTCAAAGCGACCAAACGGCATCTCGTAGCTGCCCTTCATCTTCTTATGCAACCTAAACGGCAATCGCATTTTAACAGCGCCGCTTCGTAAAATCAGCGCCTCATCAGCTGCCGTTTTAACAATCGTGCGGACACTTCCCTCTTCCGTCACTTCCTCATACTGAAGAAAAGCAGCATTATTTTTTTTATAATAACGGCCAAAAACTGTTAACTCAAAACTATCCTGTTGATCAATCGTCGTTTTCACCTTGATTTTCACAGGTATTTCAGGGATCGACAAACATCAGCACTCCCTTATTTTTTTCTATATGGCTCTGTTAAACTTGCCTGTTGATTTCCGCTCCAGGCACTCGCTTTCCGCGGGCAGTCAGGGAGCCTCCTCGGCGCATGACGCGCCTGCGGGGTCTCCCTTGACCTGCTTTTCCCGCAGGAGTCTCGCGCCTTCCGCTCCAATCAACATAGTGAGCTAAATCAAAAATGAGCTTTAACATAGCCTTCTTTATAAAAAGGAACTCCGTAAAGCTCTCCTGAACTGTTAAATGTCCTACAACTTATCTGCGGGCTCTAGAAGACGCTTCATCTATTATAACCATTTAGCTGTAACAATTCAAAAGGTGCCTACCCTAAAGCGGGATAGGCACCAAAAAGAATTTATTTTATCCAGCCGAGAATCATTTCACGGATCAATTTGCTGGCAGTGTTTGCTGTTTGCTCAGAAGAATCGTAAATTGGCGCAACTTCAACAAGGTCGCCGCCGACCACGTTCACACCTGAGCGGGCAATTTCATGAATCGAAGCGAGCAGCTCTCTGGATGTAATTCCGCCGCAATCAACTGTCCCTGTTCCAGGTGCGTGTGCCGGGTCCAATACGTCGATATCAATCGTTACATACACCGGCCGGCCGACCAGATCCGGAAGAATCTCCTTCAATGGCTGATGGACATCAAATTTGGAAATATGCATGCCGACGCTTTTCGCCCACTCAAATTCTTCCTTCATGCCGGAGCGGATTCCAAAAGAATAGACATTTTTTGGCCCGATTAACTCGGCAATTTTGCGAATCGGCGTCGAATGAGACAACGGCTCACCTTCGTATTGCTCGCGCAAATCGGTATGAGCGTCCATATGGATAATCGCAAGGTCAGGGTATTTCTTATAGACAGCTTTCATAACAGGCCATGAAACTAAATGTTCGCCACCCATGCCAAGCGGGAACTTCCCTGCATCAAGCAGCTTCGTAACAAACTCTTCAATTAAATCCAAGCTTTTTTGAGGATTTCCGAATGGAAGCGGAATATCGCCCGCATCAAAATATTTTACATCCTCGAGCTCACGGTCGAGATAGGCGCTATACTCCTCTAGGCCAATCGACACCTCGCGGATACGCGTAGGACCAAAGCGCGAACCCGGACGATAACTAACCGTCCAATCCATCGGCATCCCGTACAAAACCGCCTTACTCTCCTCAAAACTCGGGTGGCTCTTAATAAACACATTCCCCGAATAAGCCTCATCAAAACGCATCAAACTTCCTCCTTTTTCGGTGACACTTTTCGGTGACAGGCACCGTTCGTGGACAAAATGCCTATTTTGTCCGCGTGTAAAGGACAACGATTACTGCATCACTTCACCGCTTTACTCCATATCGGAGACAGGCACCTATTTTTGTCAAGTGTTATTTCACTAAATCGCCAACAAATTTAGGCAGTACGAAGGCTGCTTTGTGGAGTTCTTTTGTGTAGTATTTTGTTTCAATTTCGTGGAAGCGGTCTTCGCTTACTTCCAATGGGTTGTATTTCTTTGAACCGATTGTGAATGCCCATAAGCCGCTTGGGTATGTAGGGATGTTTGCTACATACAGGCTTGTAATCGGGAAAATTTCCCTAACGTCTCTTTGCACGTTGCGGATTAAATCGGCTTTAAACCATGGGTTGTCAGATTGAGCGACAAAGATTCCGTCTTCTTTCAATGCCTTTGAAATACCAGCGTAGAATCCTTTTGTAAATAGGTTTACTGCAGGACCGACCGGTTCTGTTGAGTCAACCATGATGACATCGTACTCGTTTTCGCTGTTTGCGATATGCATGAAGCCGTCGTCAACTTGAACATCAACACGCGGATCATCTAGCATACCTGCAATTTCAGGAAGAAATTTTTTAGAGTACTCAATTACTTTTCCGTCAATATCAACAAGAGTAGCCTTTTTCACACTTGGGTGCTTTAATACTTCACGAATAACGCCTCCGTCGCCGCCGCCGACAACAAGGACGTTTTCAGGGTTTGGATGCGTAAATAACGGCACGTGTGCCACCATTTCGTGGTAAACAAATTCATCTCTTACGGATGTCATCACCATGTCGTCAAGTAAAAGCATGTTGCCCCACTCTTCTGTTTCGATCATATCAAGCTTTTGAAATTCCGTTTGCTCTGTATGTAAAGTCTTATTTACTTTCATTGTGATCCCAAAATTTTGGGTTTGCTTTTCTGTGAACCAAATTCCCATGTTCATCTTCCTTCCATCTTTATCTCATTTTTATTCCAAACTAAAAATGGGGAATGTCCCCACAATGCATCCTTGCATATGAAATTCGTTTCATTTCATTTTTATACTACCCAAACTATTGAATTACAAACATGAGAAAAAGTCTAGAGAAATCTAGCAAAATTACAAGAATTTTTTCATTTCGCTAAGGAAAATGTTTAAAACAGTTCCATTTTTTTCATACTAGTACTATAAACTTTTTTAGAATTTGAAAAAAACAAAGGGGTGATATTAGTGGAAATCATGACTGATCAAGGGTTTCGAAAAACAATAAAATATTTGCGTGCGTTAATTATCATCAGTTTGATAGGCATGATTTGTATGCTGATTCTCTTCTTTGGCGTTCTTGCCTATGCCAAACTATTAGGTGCGCCGCCGCTCGCAGTGCCGCAATCGACGTTATTTTTTTCTGATAATGGAACGTTGATCGGCGAAAGTAATAGCGGTCAAAAACGCTACTGGGTGCCATTAGATGAAATTTCACCCAGCTTGGTGGATGCGACGATTTCAATTGAGGATAAAAATTTTTACGATCATAACGGCTTTGATTATAAACGAATTGCCGGTGCAATGATCGCGGATATTCGGGCCTTTGGAAAGGTGCAAGGCGCCAGTACGATTACACAGCAATACGCGCGGAACCTGTTCCTTGAACATGATAAAACATGGAAACGGAAACTTTCAGAGGCGTTTTATACGATCCGTCTCGAAATGAATTATTCCAAAAAGGACATCCTTGAGGGCTACCTTAACACGATTTATTACGGAAACGGAGCCTATGGTGTGCAAGCAGCCAGTCGCTATTATTTCGGCAAGGATGCATCTAAATTAACCCTTTCCGAAGCCTCTATGCTTGCCGGGATCCCAAAGGGTCCGGGGATATACTCTCCGCTTGCGTCGATGAAAAACGCCAAGGCCCGCCAGTCGATTATTTTGCAAAGTATGGTGAAAAACGGCTTCATTCAGGAAGACACCGCAAGAACAGCAGCCCAAAAGGCCCTTTCGATTGTGGGCGTTCATTCCAATCAAGAAGTGAAAGTGGCCCCTTATTTCCAGGATGCTGTAAAAAATGCATTGAAAAATCAATTGCATTTAGATGACCGCACGATTGCTCTCGGCGGCTTAAAAGTTTTTACAACACTTAATATCAAACAGCAGAAAGCTGCTGAAGAACAAGTGAAGAAATATGTGTCCGGCACATCAGAAATCGAGACTGCACTCGTCGCCATGGACCCCAAGAATGGCTATGTAAAAGCCATGATCGGCGGCAGGGATTATGCAAAAAGCCCTTTCAACCGCGCCGTTCAGGCAATCAGACAGCCCGGTTCTACCATTAAACCAATTTTGTACTATGCAGCACTCGGGGAGGGCTTTACACCCTCCACGACCATGAGGAGTGAGTTTACGACCTTCCATTTTGATGATGGAACTCCTGACTATACGCCGCATAATTTTAACAATAAGTATGCAGACGGTGAAATCACGCTGGCACAAGCGCTTGCAGTATCTGATAATATTTTTGCCGTAAAAACACACTTGTATTTAGGCGAAGAAAGCTTAATTGATACGGCGAAAAAATTTGGGATTTCAACGAAGATGGCAAAGGTTCCATCCCTTGCACTCGGCACTTCAGGTGTTCGCGTGATTGATATGGCCGGCGCCTACAGCCTGTTTGATAACGGCGGAAAAAAAGTTAATCCAACCTTAATTACAAGAGTCGAAGATTACAATGGAAATGTGATATATGAAAATGAAAAAACAGATGAACAGGTTTTGGATCCCGCAAAAGCCTATGTGATGACACAAATGATGACAGGGATTTTCGATCCGAAGCTAAACGGCTATGCAACTGTTACGGGTAGTACAGTGGCAAAGGACATTACGCGTCCCTATGCAGGAAAATCGGGCTCCACGGAAACGGACAGCTGGATGATAGGCTTTTCACCGCAGCTCGTTACTGCCGTTTGGGCAGGCTACGATGTTGGAAAACCGATTGATATGCCGGCTGAAAAAACCTATGCTAAAAACATTTGGGCCAATTTTATGGAGGAAGCCTTAAAGGATAAGCCGGTTAAAGCGTTCAAGGCGCCAAAAGAAGGAGTTGTCGGCGTTTATGTGGATCCAACTAACGGAAAGCTGGCTACGGCCGACTGTCCCGTTCGCCGGTTTACCTATTTTGTTGCCGGGACAGAACCGACGGAATATTGCACCGACCATCTAATGCATTCCGACTTCCACCCATCCAAACAAAAGGCGGGCACGAAAGTACCTTGGTACAAGCGGATCTTCAAATGGGGTAACTAGATTGCGGTAACGCTAAGGCGGGGCGGCCCTTATCGAAGGGGAAGCCCGCGGACAAATTGAAAAGCTCCGGATATTCATCCGGAGCTTTTCGTGTCCTAGTTTTACGTGTATTCACACTATTTAACTTTACCCATTTTCACCAAAATTTACAATAGAATACTAGCGTAATTTTAAAAATGAGCATACAAAATTGTTATTCTGCCGATAAGCCTTTTTTCAATTCTTCAGATGAATTGTTCCATAGGACTTCATTGTGAGCGCGCAAAAAATCAGCTAAGACTTTTTTCGATTTCTCATCCATATGGTCGACGATAATATGGCGTTTTATCGATTTATCCATACGGTTCACGTGCTCGGGAAGTGATTTGTAGCCGCGGCGGATTTCGCGGTCAACGGTCATTTCACACGCCGTCACCCCTGCATAATACGGACCCCGCTCATCTCGGTCAACCGTCACCCAGACAAGCCAATACGGTTTACCGTTCGGCACATCCTCTTTCACTGCAAGAAATTTAATCCCTTTCTCAACCGCACTTCTGGCGTGCATGGCGCCAACATCGATCTCCGCCTCGCCGGCTTCCACGTCAATAATAACAGGTGAAACATTATCTAGACTCAGTGCACCCTTCCCATAGCCTTTATGCCCATCGGTGGGGTCGCTTTTTATTATATTAAAACCTACTTTTTTCTTTTTTTCTTCCATAAGAAAATCAGTAACCTCCTTGATCTGCCCTTTGTCACATGAAACCAGCCATCAACAAATTAGTTTCCTAGTAAAACAATTGAGAAAAGAAATTATTTAATCCCCCTGCAAGCCACGGAACCACAAAATTGAAAATTGGCTGAATTGTATAGTTACCAAGCGGTGTTATCACTAAAACTAAAAAGATTAACGCCCCGTAAGATTCATACTGTGTCATTTTTGCCCGAAGCTTGTTCGAAGCTAAATCTTCAATTACTCGGTATCCGTCCAACGGTGGAAATGGCAGGACGTTAAAAATAAACAAGACAATATTTAATTGAATAAACAAGTTAAGAAATTCCTGAAAGTTACCTGTCAGCTCCATTCCTGCTTTTCTCATTCCATACCAAATGATAAACCCAAGTGAAGCCAAAATCAGGTTGCTTAGCGGACCGGCAATGGAAACAAGAATGCCGGCAAGGCGCGGCTTTTTAAAAAAATGTCTGTTTACCGGCACAGGACGGGCCCAACCAAATCCCGCGATAAAAATTAACAACGTCCCAATTGGGTCTAGATGCTGGAGCGGATTTAGCGTCAGACGCCCTTGCTTTTTGGCAGTCGGATCACCGAACTTATAAGCCACATAGGCATGGGCAAATTCGTGACACGTAAATGCCACCATTAACGTGATCGCCACATAGGGAATTTCCTGCAAAGGATATGCTAGAAATTGGTTCAATACGCGTATCTCCTTCCTTAACGAGCGACAAGCTACACCGCTTTTTTCTTTATTTTCAACGTTACTAACTTACTGCAAAACAGTGAAATCTTTCCTTTAAGTATACATGAAACCGCCTGTGAAGTGAAAACGTTAACTGTATGATCCGTTCTTGCACTTTTTTCTATTTTGTGAAAAACTACAGACAGTTACATAAAAAGGAGGAAATAGGATGCCATATGTTACAGTGAAAATGCTTGAAGGACGTTCTGATGAACAGAAAAAATCGTTGGTTGAAAAGGTGACTGACGCTGTCAGCGAAACAACGGGTGCTCCGAAGGCCAATATCACGGTATTTATCGAAGAAATGTCCAAAAACCATTACGCGGTGGGCGGAGTTAGAGCTAGTGATAAATAAACTAAAAAGCTAAGCCCCTTATTGTCCAGCTCCAGCGCCTAGCCCCTCTTTGGTCTAAGCCAATCCCTTACAGAAGGCAAAAAACGCCTTCCTTCAGGGCTTGTCTTATGCTAGTCGGGGCTGATCAAGGCGCTTCCGCTTTTCTTACTGGAGCTTAGCTTTTTCCTTTAACGCTTCAATATACCGATAGGCATCATCAATTTCCGCCTCTGTATAGCGCTGGCTGCTTTTTAACGTAAACACCTTGTTCGCCACTTCATCCTTCGCAAGATTATCAAAATATAAAATCGTGGAAACCAGCTCCAGAAATCTAGCATTTTGGCTGTTCATGTCCTCCAGGCAATCTTGTAAAAACGGCATTTCGATCTCGTTTAAACTCAAAAACTCTTTTCCGGGCTCGGTCAGCGTGTAGCGATATTGGAAATATCCACCCTTTTTCTCCTTCACTTCATTCAAAAACCCCATATTACAAAGCTCCTCCACCCGTAAGGTTAATTCCTCGGAATAAGGGCCGTAAAAATGAAACTGGAACCTCTCTTGGAAAGGAAAAGCAACTTTTTTGGCAATATATATCATCTTTTGCAGCTTTTTTCTCCCGATAATTTCACCGGAAACCAAAATAGCCTGCATCAGCTTCGCATGATCATTCAACAATGTTCGTCATCTCCTACTCCATCTAAACAGATCTCTCATTCAATTCCAAAAGAGCACGAATTTGCTTCTTCACATTCTTTTTCGAAGAATCATCCTCAAGAAAATCGGCCGGATAATACAGCTTATGGTCGGTTCTCCTTTTCCCCGAAATCGCATCAACAATCTCCGACTCGCGGGAAAGCTCCTTTAACTCTCCATTTTTCATTAGCAAATGAATCGGCAGCCGCTCCTCCTCCTCACCTGGACGGTAAAAATCGTACGGCAAATCCGAAGATGAATCGACAACTAAATAGTATTCAGGGTCTATTCCTGCTTTTTTAAAAAGGGACGTCAGTTCGGCAAGCTTTTTGTATTCTTTCGCAGGATCAAATTCGGCATACTTGAACAGATTCCGATTCACAAAACGCCGGCAAAGGTCGCTTAAAATCGGGTCTTTCTCTTCCTGCCAAATTTGAAAATAATATAAAATAACAGACTCATCTAATTTTAAATAGTCTTCTAATGTCACTTGTTCCGTAAAAAACGAGTAAAAGTGAAACGGCTCGTGTTTAAATGCATATTTTTGCTCATATAAATGCTTGGCCCGGTGGAGGATTTTTGTCAAAATAACCTCGGCACCGCGGGATACAGGATGGAAATAGACCTGCCAGTACATTTGGTAGCGGCTCATGATATAATCCTCAACCGCATGCATTCCGCTCTTTTTAATCACAACCTGATCTTCAAGCGGCCGCATCACACGTAAAATTCTTTCCATATCAAATTGTCCGTAGCTGACACCTGTAAAATAGGCATCCCGTTGCAAATAATCCATCCGGTCGGCATCGATTTGACTTGAAATTAAACTAATGACGAGCTTTTTTTCAGAGGTTTTCGCGATGACTTCGGCTACTTTTTCAGGAAAATCAGGACTCACCTTTGATAGTATTCCGTTCACTTCGGTATTTCCTAAAATAATCGCCCGTGTGAAATCCTCATGGTCAAAGCCGAACACTTTTTCAAAGGAATGGGAGAAAGGACCGTGTCCTAAATCGTGGAGAAGAGCCGCACATAGGGTCAAGAGGCGTTCATTGTTGTTCCATTCCGGTCTGCCGGCAAACACATCGTCGACGATGCGGCGGACGATCTCATAAACTCCGAGAGAATGGTTGAATCGGCTGTGTTCTGCTCCGTGAAAGGTCAAAAAGGTCGTTCCCAGCTGTTTGATCCGACGCAAACGCTGAAACTCTTTCGTCCCTATTAAATCCCAGATGACCCGATCACGAACGTGGACGTAGCGGTGTACGGGGTCTTTAAAAACTTTTTCTTCACTCAGTTTTTCCGCCGAATATGCCATTGGTTACCCTACCCTCTATCTCTTTTACTAATTTCTATTATATCCCAAAAATCACTCATTTTTCAGCAAAATTCTGCAGGAGTTTTCGACATTTGGTTTGCAAAAAAAGAAAATCACCTAAGTACTTTATCTAAGGTGACTACTTTATCTTTTTATTAATTTTCTCCATTAATTCCTCTTCGGTTAATGCAGCTATTGGACGATTATTAACAAATGCAAAGGTCTTTTTCCGGCCGGGGCCGCAATAGGATTGGCAGCCAACTTTGACTTCAGCATCGGGATCAAGCTCTTTTAAGCGAGGGATTAATGTCTTCAAATTTACGGCCTGACAATCATCACAAACGCGAAATTCATTGGACATTTCTTACAACCCTTTCTACGGTCAATCTATTTACTATTCACTATTTTATCCATGTATTTTACGATTTAACTCCTTAGGTATTTTACATTTTCTTATCTTTGAATGCAAGGTGCAAACTGCATTAGTAAACTCTTTAAAAAAATCTACTATCCTTGCAGACATTTTGGTATAAAGCTTGCAAAACTTGTCCATCATAAGACTAGAACTTTTAAAATCTCGCCGGAATTCCAGCTGGCACAGTTAATCGTAAATATTTTAAGGGAGTTGATAATATGAAAGTTCGTCAAGATGCATGGACAGATGAGAACGATCTACTTTTGGCAGAGACAGTCCTACGTCATGTAAGAGAAGGCAGTACGCAGCTAAATGCTTTCGAGGAGGTTGGGGACAAGCTTAACCGGACTTCTGCAGCCTGTGGCTTCAGATGGAATGCAGTAGTGCGCCACCGCTATGAAAAAGCGTTACAATTATCGAAAAAACAACGGAAACAACGACAAAGAATTTTAGGAAAAGATCAAGGCGGAAAGAAAAAATTACTTTACAATCCACCTGCCACCGGCACTGAAGAAATGGAAGTAGTCCCAATGCAAATTGAAATGCCTTTAGAGACAGTCGAAATGTCCGATATGACCACAGAAGCGGCAGTGGAAACGTATGTAAAACCTATTGTGCAAAGTTATAGATCATCAACCGCAGGGCCGGGGCTTTCACTTGATAGCGTGATTGATTATTTGCAAAACTTCAATCATTCCAATCTGCAAAATGAAGCACTAAAAAGTGAGAATGAAAGATTGAAAAGAGAAATTGCCGAATTACGAAAGCAAAATGAAGAAATGACGGCAAAAATTGAGGGACTTGAGCAAAACTCCGAAACCATTCAGGAGGATTACGAGACCTTAATGAAAATCATGAACCGTGCCCGTAAGCTTGTTTTATTCGAAGAAGAAGAACGTCCCGCTACAAAATTCAAAATGGACCGTAACGGAAACCTGGAAAAAGTAGCTGAATAAGAAAAGCGTAAGCGACCGTTTAGCGCACGACAGTACTGGAGCACTTCGACTGAGATAAAGGAAACACGGAGAGCGTTAGCTTTTTCGTGTTGACTTACCGTAGGGAGAAGAGCGAAGTACACTAGTCGCTGGGCTGCTTGCGCTAGACAATTCTCAAAGTTTAATAAATGTCAATATGTTTGAGAGAAAAGCATTGGGAGAAGAGAAAAGCGCAGCATCTCGTTAAAAAAAACCGTAAATCCACCCGGATTTACGGTTTTTTACATTTCTTTAATTTTTTCATTCCGATCAACAACCCGCTGATAATAACCGGGAAATAATTCAAGCTCATATTCATTTAACTGCCCCGCATAGAGGAAATCGCTGCTCATTTTTAGCTGATTTAAAAGGCGCAGCATTACGTCTGCGATCGTCAGGTCTTCACCGAGCAGTTCTGAAAGGGAGGCCATTACCTCAGGGACAATTTCGGGAAAGCTGAATTTTGTTTGTTCACTGTTTTTGGCAATCTCGTAAAATTGTTTTACCAGATCGGCCCGAGCACTGCCGCTGCCATTAACGCAAAGATAAATCTGGACGGCGACACCATTTTTCAACCGGCGCTGCGAGATACCGGCAAATTTTTTACCGTTAATACTTAAGTCGTAGCTACCCGGACAATAAGAACCGATAATTTCACGTGCTTCAATCTGTTTATTGAAGCCTGAAAACATATTTTGGATTAACAGCCACATTGTATCATAGCCTCGGTTTATATCAATTCCCTTTTCCGTTTCCGGCAAAATCAAGGAAATATTCAGCACGCCTTCATCGAGGACGACCGCTAAACCACCCGAATTCCTAACAATAGACTGATAGCCCTGTTCTGCAAGAAATTGAATCCCGTCATGTAAGAATGGCAGTTTTGTATCTTGGATTCCCAGAACCACAGTGTTATGATGAACCCATGTTCGCGCTGTGGCCGGTGCTTTTCCTGCCCCAACCGAGGCACATAAGGTATCATCTGTGCCAAACGACTGTAACGCTTGAAAATGTATGCCCACCGCAGACTGATCGAGAATCCGCCACTCTGGCTGACGCAGTAAACCTTCCATGATTTTTGCTCCTTAGCGATTTTTTAAGCTTATTTTATCAAAATGATGTCAATTTAAACAGTTAAGGTTTATTCTTCCTAGCAATTAATGTATAAAAGTACAAAACGGAGGGGAAGCAAAAAGAGCCGGCCACCTCGGACCAGCCCTCTCAAAATTACAATCCTTGCCCTGCAGTAATCAATGCAAGCTTGTAAACATCTTCTTCGTTACAGCCGCGGGAAAGGTCATTTACGGGACGATTCAATCCTTGTAGGATTGGTCCTACCGCTTCAAATCCGCCTAAGCGCTGGGCAATTTTATAGCCGATATTTCCCGCTTCAAGACTAGGGAAAACAAATACGTTTGCATCCCCTTGAATTGGCGAATCCGGTGCCTTGCTTTTGGCAACAGATGGAACGAATGCCGCATCGAATTGGAACTCACCGTCTAAAACCAGTGATGGATCGCGGCGTTTTGCTTCCGCTACTGCTTCCGCCACTTTTTCCGTTTCAGGTGATTTTGCTGAACCCTTCGTTGAAAAGCTGAGCATCGCTACGCGCGGCTCGATATCAAACATGTTCGCTGTTTTCGAACTTTCAATCGCGATTTCCGCTAAATCATTGCTATCCGGAGCAATATTAATCGCACAATCGGCGAAAACATATTTTTCATCGCCGCGAACCATGATGAATACACCGGAAGTTTTTGATACGCCTTGTTTTGTTTTGATGATTTGCAATGCAGGGCGAACGGTATCGGCCGTGGAGTGCGCCGCACCGCTGACAAGACCGTTTGCTTTATTTAAATACACCAACATCGTGCCAAAGTAATTTTCGTCTAATAAAATTTTGCGGGCATCTTCTTCGGTTGCTTTGCCTTTACGGCGATCAACAAATGCCGCTACAAGTTCATCCATTCCCGCAAAGCTGTTTGGATCATAAATTTCAGCCGCATCTAAAGAAACGCCAAGTTCCCGGGCCTTCGCTTGAAGCTGTTCAATGTTTCCGATTAGAATCGGTGTCAATAGTTTTTCCTCAGCAAGACGGCCTGCTGCTTTCAAAATCCGCTCATCTAATCCTTCTGGAAAAACAATTTTCAATTCGCGGCCAGAAATTTTTTGCTTTAATCCTTCGAATAAATCACTCACGATTAAATCCTCCCTTAATCAATCTACCTCTACTAGCATACTTTACCTGTATAAAAATTCAAGGATATCCCTCACAGATAGCGGTTACATTAAAATGTTTTTGTTTTCAAAAAATTTCATTTCATTTTCACTAGTTTTTACTATTTGCTACTTTTTTAAAATTATCCATTTCTCACTTGTCCGAGTGTTTTATTCAGGCATCACTTGGTCAAACTATGTTATAGTTATGATTGTTAATGAGGGGAATTATTATTTAGGAGTGATTATAATGAGTGAAGCAGCGCAAACGCTTGATGGCTGGTATTGTTTGCACGATTTCCGTACTGTTGATTGGACTACATGGAAAATGCTTTCAAGCGACGAACGCCAAGCAGCAATCCACGAGTTTTTAAGTCTAGTTGAAAAGTGGAACGCAACGCAGGAGCGTAAAGAAGGCAGTCATGCTTTACATACAATCGTTGGTCAAAAAGCTGATTTTATGATGATGATTTTACGTCCAACAATGGAAGAGCTCAATCAAATTGAAACAGAATTTAACAAGACGAAGCTGGCGGAATTTACGATTCCAGCACATTCCTATGTTTCTGTTGTGGAGCTTAGCAACTATTTACCTGCAGGTGAAGATCCATACCAAAATCCGCAAATCCTGGCACGCCTTTATCCGACACTACCAAGAACAAAGCATGTTTGCTTCTATCCAATGGACAAGCGTCGTCAGGGCAATGATAACTGGTACATGCTGCCGATGGAAGAGCGCCGCAGCCTTATGCGCAGCCACGGAATGATTGGCCGTACATACGCAGGAAAGGTCAAGCAAATCATCACTGGCTCCGTTGGTTTTGATGACTATGAATGGGGCGTAACCCTTTTTGCTGATGATGTCCTTCAATTTAAAAAGTTAATATATGAAATGCGTTTTGATGAAGTAAGTGCCCGATATGGTGAATTCGGAGCTTTCTTTGTTGGTAACCTATTAGAAGAAGAACGAGTTTCAAGCTTTCTTCATGTTTAAAATCTGCCATTAAAAAGTTCTCAGTCGGTTCTGAGGACTTTTTTCTTTTCTCCCTTTTCCTCAAGTCATATATTCGTACATTCCCTCATACTATTAAAACAGCGAGTCTAAGCAAAAGCTCCGATGGGTCTCATCAAAGAGAGGTGGGATGGGGATTATTCCTTCGCCGCAGTAACCATTTGGGGGTTAAAGGAGTATTTATAGAATGTTGGGCCAGACGTTTACTTCATTTTTCAGGAGGGAAAAAGATGAATCAATATTATAATCCACAAGGATTTCAGCCGTATACCGGAGCCGGCGGGGCTCAGCCTGTTCCCGGGCAGCAAGCCTATTATCCGACTCAACCCGCTTTTCCGCCGGTAAGTCCCGGAGCAGCAGCTTCAAAACCGCCATCTGCACCAATCAGTAGTTTGCCGGGGCAGCTGCCAATTGAGCAATCCTATATCGAAAATATTTTACGGTTAAACAAAGGAAAGATGGTTACTGTGTATGCGACATTCGAGGGCAATAGCCAATGGAATGCCAAAACCTTTAAAGGGATTATTGAAGCTGCTGGACGTGACCATGTTATCTTAAGTGATCCGCAAACAGGCATGCGTTTCCTCATTCCAATGGTAGCTGTTGATTACATTACCTTTGATGAACAAATCGAGTATGAATATCCATTTGCAAGTGCTCCGAGTTTAGGTACTTATCCTCCGAGGTAAACTAAGAAAAGCGGAAGCGCCCGTTTAGCGAAGTACACTAGTCGCTGGGCTGCTTGCGCTAGACAGTTATCTTAGTTCAAAAATATACTTTCCTATCTTTTAAAAAAGGCATTGGGCTATCCCATGCCTTTTTGTCTGTTTATAAGTGTTTAACAGCACCAATCACAATTAGGATCCATGCCGCTAAGAAGCTGACCCCGCCAAGAGGTGTGATGGCACCCAAAATGCCGATTTTTGTTACGCTTAACATGTACAAACTGCCGCTAAAGAGGATAATTCCAATTAACATTAACCATCCTGACCATGTGAATAGGGAGCTGCCGGATACCTTGCCGAGAAGAAGGCCGATGACTAAAATTCCCGTTGCATGGAACATTTGATAGGTGACCCCCGTTTTCCAGATCTCCAAATATTTTGGCCCTAACTTGTCTGCAAGGCCGTGTGCGCCAAAGGCACCAAGGGCGACTGCCAAAAAGGCGTTAATCGCGCCAATAATAATAAAAACTTTCATGTTCTCTCTCCTTTCTTTGTCTAGCTTCAGCGCCAAGCCCCTCTTTGGTCTAAGCCAATCCCTGTAAGAAGGCAAAAAGAGCGCCTTCTTACAGGACTCGTCTTATGCTTGTCGGGGCTAAGACTGGCGCTTCAGCTTTTCTTTGTCTAGCTTCAGCTTTTCTTAAAAGTCAAATAACGAATCTCCGTTGGCTTCTTCGCCTAAATCCATTTTTTTCGGTTGATTTAATGCAGCAGGCTGATAAACTGCTTGCTGCTGGACAATCGGTTGTTGGATAACCAATGGCTGTTGTGTGATTACCGGCGGCTGAGTGACAGCAGCCTCCCATGACTGTCCGCCCTTTTCCTCAAGGATGAGCTCGCATAATATTTTAATAGAGTACACCTTTTCCCGCAAGCTTTCTTCCTTAGGACTGTTTTTTGCACGTTTTAATTCTTCTTCTATTTTCGATAATAGTTTTTGAACAGATATATTCACGTTTATGGCACCCCTGAAATTAGACTCACTCTCATCTTACATGAGTATTACCTATTTTTCGAGCTATTAGCCACTCGACAATCTTCACTTTGTTCCACGTGAAACATGTCAAGTATTGTCATACAAAAAACCCGTACCACCGCCGGGTACGGGCCTAATACAAATCTCATCCCAAAATCCGCTGATAAAGCGACTTAGCATGAGTCAAATCTTTTGTGCCATGAATTAATGCACGGCCGTCCTTAAAAATAACCATCCGTTCTCCGCTCATTTCAACCGATAACAAATAAGGATTTCCTTTTACTGTATATCCAAGGGAGCTAAGCTGGCCAGCCAAGCGCTCCAATGAAATTTCACCTTGAACGGAAGGACGAATTTGCACCGTGTCCCTTCCGCAAAGCACCGTTGTTTTTGTCATGTTTTCATGGTCAAGATACGGATACGTCCGCTCCGAACCGCATGACAAACAGCCGGCAAACTTTGCCTTTGACATTTTTAAACCGGTGTATTGGTTTCGCCATACATCAAAGCTGACAAACGTAGTCCTTACAGCATCCCAATCTTCGGCTAAAATTTTTAACGCTTCCGCTGTTTGATGGGCAATGACCATTTGTACCGCAGGCGAGATAATCCCGCCCGTATCACAGGTCATTCCTTGTAATGGAATTGCTCGCAGCAGGCAATTTAAACAAGGGGTCTTCCCGGGGATCACCGAAAAACTCATTCCAAAACTGCCGACACAAGCTCCATAAATCCAAGGAACATTGTATTTTTGTGAGACATCGTTCATCGCCATCCGGGTTTCAAAATTATCGGTAGCATCGATCATTAAATCAACGTCGGCAGCCAGCTCTTCTAACAAAATCGGTGTAGCGTCGCCGATAATTGCATCCACCTTTACCTCTGAGTTGATCGCCTTTAAGCGTTTCTCTGCGGCAGCAGCCTTCGGGAGCTTTTCCGCCGCATCCTCTTCCGTATAAAGCTGCTGGCGCTGGAGATTACTCGCTTCTACATAATCTCTGTCGATGATTGTGATTTTTCCGACCCCGGCCCTGGCAAGCACTTCAGCGTTCCCTGAGCCAAGAGCCCCGGCGCCAATAATTAGCACCGATTTACGGCTGATTTTCTCCTGTCCCACTTTACCGATTCCCGGAAAGAGGACCTGCCGTGAATACCGCTCGTTCATTTTAATTTCCCCTTTTCAAAAATCAGCCGCCTATAAAAACAAACGCAAGTTGCAAACAGAAAAATAGTTTGCGTCAGTGACTTCTGCCAACCGCTAACCTTTTCTCAGCCCCCGCTTACCGGCGGGATAAATGCAATCACGTCACCGTCTTGAATGACCTCATCGTTCGCTGCAAACTCTTCATTAATCGCTGTCATCACCGTATCCATTTTTGGCAGATCGTAGCTCGCGTTTAGTTCTGTTTTTAACTCGGCAACTGTTTTTCCTTTTGCCTCGACCATCAAAAATTCCTCGCCTAAGCAATCGCGTAGATGGGCAAAAAATAGCACCTTATTCATGCAAATCACCCTCCTCCGGCCGCCCGTTAGGATAAGCAACCGTTTCCAGTTGATTTCCCATCCACTCTTCGCCATCTTCCCAATGCTCTTTTTTCCAAATTGGGACAATCTCTTTAATCCGTTCGATCGCATAGCGGTTCGCTTCATAGGCATCTGCCCTGTGGGGAGTCGAAACAGCAATTACAACGGCAACATCGGTAATATCTAGCTTCCCGACACGATGGGTAATGGCCGCCTTGGAGCCTTCCCAGCGCTGTTCAATCTCGGTACCGATTTGCTCGAGCTTTTTTACTGCCATGGCTTCATATGCTTCATAAATTAAGAACAAGGTTTTCTTTCCGTTTGTTAACTCGCGGACCGTCCCGATGAAGGTTGTAATCGCCCCGGCTTCGCGTTGAATCACTTTATTAATTACTTCTTGAATATCGATTGGTTCTTTTGATATTGCGTAATTCATTTTTTCACCTCTTCAGCTAGTATCGCTATGTAAACTCTGCCCATTTTTTTGCCTCTTCGTATTCTTCGGGATGATTCATATTGAAAAAACAATGATCAAGAGTAATTGAACTGTCTGTTTGTAAATCTTCTTCTGTTACAAAAAGAACATTTAGCTGGTCAAGCACTTTCTTCATCCGAAGCTGCCCATTCACAATGCATTGTGATGCCCGTCCGGCAATCTTCTTATTATATACTGCATATAATGGATGCTGCTTTCCTGAAATGACTGGGACGACCGCATCATACTCACGTACTTTGTTTACAAGGGACGCTGCAAGCTGCCCGGAAACAAACGGCATATCACATGCGACAACGAAATTCACTTCACACTCTGAAGCCGTGAGACCTGCATGGACCCCTGCAAGCGGACCCCTGCCGGGATAATGGTCGGGAACCATTTTCAAACCTAGAAAACGATAGACTTCAGGTTCATTAGTAACAAGAAGGATATCATCAAAAAATCCCCTTAGCTCCCCCGCAATTCTTTCAATCGTCGTTTTTTCGTTTATTTTGAGAAGAGCTTTATTCGTTCCCATTCTTCTCGAGTTTCCACCAGATAAGATAATTGCCGCTGCTTTCACAAGAAGCACCCCCTCCGTTCATCTTACCACGAACAGCCGTTAGTATTCAGATAAACCTCGCCATTTTAAGTATTAAGCATTGCTTTCGCTTTTTCGAAACGATTTTAGTATGATTATTACATTATTAATTACACTAGTACTTTAGATATCATATATTTTATATGAATGGAAAGGAGACTGTGTCTATGGAAGCAATTGATATAAAAAACGTTCAAGAAGCTATTAACCGCTTTGCCAATAAAGATGTTTACATTCACCTTGAGACCACAAACGGTGCCTACGCCTCACATAATGATCAATCCTTCTTTTCAGCAGGTGCGTATATCCGCAATGCCCTTGTGCGCTATGAGTTAGGAAAAATAACAGGAAATGGCCCTTACCGGGTTGGCTTGAAAATAAACCTTGGATGGGTATATGCAGAAGGCATCACCCATTTTGAAATTGATGAACAAAACCGCCTGCTAATGGCAGGACATGATCATAATGGTAAACTGGCTGTTGCTTTAGAAATTAGCACAAGCCCGTTCGAATAAGAAAAGCGCAAGCGCCCCGTTTAGCGGCGTATGGACTGGAGCGCTTCGACTGAGATAAAGGAAACACGAAGAGCGATAGCAATTCGATGTTGACTTATCGTAGGGAGAAGAGCGAAGTACACTGGGCGCTGGAGCTGGACAATTCTCAAAGTAAAGAAAAGATTGGAAAGGAGCATGAATAATGGAAAAAGAACGCCATGTATTGGTTGTTTTTCCCCATCCGGATGACGAAGCATTCGGTGTATCGGGGACAATCGCTTCCCATGTAAAGAATGGAACTCCTGTCACCTATGCTTGTTTAACTTTAGGGGAAATGGGACGTAACATGGGGAATCCCCCATTTACCACTCGAGAAAACCTGCCTAAAATAAGAAAAGAAGAATTAAAGGAAGCTGCCGGCGTGTTAGGAATCCAGGATTTAAGAATGCTTGGTTTTCGCGATAAAACGATCGAATTTGAGGATGAGGAAAAACTTACGAATGTGATTTCCGGTTTAATTAATGAGTTAAATCCTTCACTTATTATTACTTTTTATCCGGGCTACAGCGTCCATCCCGACCATGATGCGACCGGTGCGGCCGTCGTTCGTGCGGTGGAAAAAATCCCTGCTGCCGCGCGGCCTGCCTTACACTGTGTTGCTTTTTCCAATAATTGCGAGCAGGAGATCGGCGAACCAAACATTCTCAACAATATCAGCCCGGTAGCAGAGAAAAAGCTTGCGGCTATTAGGGCGCACCGTTCGCAAACGGAGCAAATGTTTAATAATATGGCAGAAAAACTGAAAAGTAAGGATCCGCAAGTCATGAAGTGGATCACCAACGAACGCTTTTGGACGTATAGATTTGAAAAATAGACGAAAAGCCCTTCGCGATGATGGGCTTTTTTTGAACCTAGATAACTAGCTAGTTCCGGCGCGTACGTCGCTAAACGGGCGCTTCCGCTTTTAAATGTGCGGATGCAGCAACGTACAAAACCTACACCAATCGAGGATAATAATTTTCCTTGACTTCATATCGATCATTTCCTGCTTTTTTAATTTCGAAAAAACACGGCTTACACTTTCCCGTGTAGTCCCTACAACCGTGGCAAACTCTTGAATTGTCAAGGGGATTTCAATATCCCATCTATTTTGACCGGTATTGAATTTTTTCCCAAGGCGTTCGAGTGTTTTAACGGTTTTCGCATAGACATCAAGCAGGGCCACATCTCGTAATTGGGACGTCATTTCCCGCAATGAATCACTCATGTAACGAATCATTTGAATGGCGAGTTCAGGATACTCATATAAATCCCTCTCAAGGTCCATTTTGTCTAAAAATAAGATCGTGCCGTCCTGTAGCATCGTGGCTGTTGCCGGATAGTTCTCTGTTTTTTGCGTAAACAAACAGGCTTCGGCAAAAATGTCCCCTTTTTGTTTGATACAAACAATGATTTCATTGCAGCTATCATCTTTCTTTGTCAGCTTCACCGCTCCGGAATGAACAAAGAAAACGCCTCCTGCCACCGCTTCCTCTGATATGACCCGATCCCCTTTCTTAAAAGAAAATGTTTGAATCCGTTTTTCAATCACATCGAGGGACTGTTGCGACAAATCTTTGAAAATCACAATCTTCCGCAAAAAATCCTCCGTTTTTACCTCTTGTAACACCATTAAATGCGGATCTTTTAAACAATCGACGCGAATCACTTTTCCACCGCCTTAAGCAAAATTTTAATGCCCGCTTGGCAAATTTCCCTTTTACTCATTGTAAACAACTTCCCAATCGAAAGCAGTGACGAGATTCACAAAACGTTCATTTTTCAAAACCGCACGGTGACAAGTCGCTTCACAGAACGTTCACAGAACAAGTATAAGGGTGTGCATTTCATCACATTTTTAGAGTCCTTCTCCAATTAGGATTAAATTGTTCAATAGAGATTAAAAGGAGGGTAAGTATGAAGAAGGCAATAATCAGCTTTGCAATAAGTGCAGTACTTGGCTTTGGTCTTGGTTACTTAGTGTTTGAAGTGATTATGCATGATTCCGGCAAGCAGCCGCAAACTGCACAAGCCACCGATACAACAGCAGCAACAAAAGACCAAAAAACTGATTCCAAACAAGCATCAGCAACAGCGACACCAGCGACGACTCCTGCTGAATCAGACAACATCCTTTCAAAAAGAGGCTGCCTTGGCTGTCACTCTGTATCAGCTTTAAACCTGAAGGGCGGACAGGTCGGTCCCGATTTATCGCATGCCTTTGTTGAAGTAGAAAGTAAACACAGCATGCCCATTGAGGAATTTTTGAAAAAACCAAATTCAGCGGTTATGTCAGGCGTCCTTGGCAATAACCCATTAACAGATGATCAACGCAAACAAGTGTTGGATCTACTAAAAAAAGCATCTGAAACAAAATAAAAAATAAGGTGGTGCAAACGAATGAAGAAATGGATTCCCATTGCTACCGGTTTAGCAGCCGGTTTTGTGGCGGCAACAATTGCCTTCGGAAACTTTTCGTCCAGCTCGAGTACCCAAGCGGCGAATAGCAATACGAAAAGCGATGCCGAAAAAGTTTATGTCCCTTATGGACAAAAGGATGAATACTACTTATTTGATTCCGGCGGACATTCGGGGCAGCTATTTGTCTACGGTGTTCCTTCAATGAGGGAAATTCGTACGATTCCGGTCTTCTCACCGGACCCGGCAACAGGATATGGTTTTGATACCGAATCGAAAAAAATGCTTGGCGGCTATACATGGGGTGACCTCCATCACCCGGCGATATCCGAAACAAACGGGAACTACAACGGCAAGTACTTATTTGCTACCGATGTAGGAAACAGCCGGGCTGCCGTCGTAAACCTCAGTACCTTTACAACAAAGGATATTATTAATGTTCCAAATACAAGCGGCCCGCACTGTGCGGCGTTCGTTACCCAAAATACGGAGTATTTATTTTTACCGACGCGCTTTGCTGTGCCGTTAGGCCAGGAATACCAGCCATTAGACCAATACAGCACGAAATATCGCGGTGTAATGTCAGCGCTGACTTTTAATGAAAGCAAGGAAAAATTAAACATCGCATATCAGGTTGCCCTGCCGCCATGGTCCTATGACTTATCAGATGCCGGTAAAAAGAGTTCCGGGGACTGGGCGGTTTTAACTTCCTATAATACCGAAGAAGCAACCACTACCCTTGAAATCAATGCCTCACAGGCTGACCGTGACTATATCGTTTTATTTAACTGGAAAGAGCTTGCGCAAATGGTTAAGGACGGTAAGTATGAAAATGTGAACGGCCAAAAAATGATTTTCCCTGAAAAACAAAAAGGCGGAATTTACTTAGTGCCGGTTGCAAAGTCGCCGCATGGTGTTGACGTGACTCCGGATGGCAAATATTTCATTGCTTCCGGAAAGTTAGCTCCTATGATGACGGTTTTCTCATTTGAAAAAGCCTTTAAAGCGATCGAAAATAAAGATTTCGCAGGGGAAAGAAATGGGATTCCAATTCTTAAATACAAATCTGTCGTCGAAAGAGAAGTAAACCCTGAAAATGCGCTTGGTCCGCTTCATACCCAATTTGATGAAAAAGGCTATGCCTATACAACGATGTTTATCTCTTCTGAGGTCGTGAGATGGAATTATAAAACCGGGGAAGTATTAGATCGCGTCCCTGTTCAATATGCACCCGGTCACTCTGTTGCCGCTGAAGGCGACACAGCTTCACCGCAAGGGAAATACCTTGTGTCGTTAAACAAAATGTCGAAGGACAACTTCTTATCTGTCGGTCCGTCCCATCCGGAAACGATGCAGCTAATTGATATCAGCGGCAAGAAAATGCATGTACTGGATACCGTTCCAGTGAACCCAGAGCCTCACTATGCACAAATGATTAAAGCGGATAAAATCCATACCATTAACGTTTATCCGAAAGATCCTAAAAATCCTGATGCCGTCTATAAACAGACTGACACGAGAATTGTCCGTAATGGTAACGAGGTTCATGTTTATGGAACAGCCGTGCGTTCTAGATTCACCTTCGATCATACGGCAAAACGCCCTGACTCGATTGAAGTAAATCAAGGTGATCATGTCTTTATCCATTTAACCAATATTGACTTTGATGAAGACATTACCCATGGCTTTGCGATCAATAGCTACAATCTAAACATGGAAGTTCAGCCGGGCCAAACCAATACGATTGATTTTATTGCCAATAAAGCAGGTACCTATCCGCTTTATTGTACGAATTTCTGTTCAGCACTGCATCAGGAGATGACTGGTTACCTCCTAGTAAAACCTAAGAATTAATAAATGGTAACAGGGGCCTTCTCAAAAACAATGAGACGGCCCCGCCATCTAATTCAAACGAAAGGTCTTGTTTAATTTGAAAAGTAAAAATCTATCTCTCGGATCTTCTTTACTTATCACGTTATCAGCAGTTTTAATGGGCATCTCGGTCTTATTCCCTTGGTGGAAAATGGTCTTTTATGCACCCCAGTATCCTGAAGGCTTAAATATTATTGTCTACCCGAATAAGCTTGAAGGACAGCTGGATATTATCAACGGACTGAACCACTATATCGGAATGGCCAATTTCGGTGAAAGCAATTTTTCTGAATTATCCTACCTTAAATATATTGTGGTTGGTTTAGTTTTCATTACACTCTTGACCGCGATTATCCGAAAAAAAGCAGTTCTTTACGGGCTAATCGGCCTGATTACTCTTGGCGGATTACTCGGCATCTATGACCTTCACCGGGCACTGCATGATTATGGAACTCATTTAGATCCGCATGCACCGATAAAAATTGCACCATTTGTACCGCCGATTCTTGGGCAAAATCGGGTCGCCAATTTTACGACGCACAGCCTTCTTGGCACCGGCGCCTATTTTCTAATTGCCGCCTTTATTTTACTATTGATTCCGTTATGGAAGGATCGAAAAAAATGAAAAAGTGGACGCTCTTTTCTTTAGTTTTTTCTCTTTTTTTCATCATTTGTCCTGAGAAAAATATGGCAGCCGAAAACTTGCAATCAATGATCGACTCCATGAAAGAGGGAGCGGTATTGAAGCTTGGAAATCAAACGTATGAGGGTAATATCGTTATTCATAAACGGATAACGATTATTGGCTCCGGTAAAACCGTGATTAAAGGGGACGGAACAGGAAACGTGATATCCATTAAGGCCGCGCATGTAACCTTAAGCCATCTGACCGTAACGCACAGCAGTATGAACCGGGACTCTGCCGAAGAATATGCAGCCATTAAAATTTATACAAATGATAATGTTGTGGACCACGTTACGATCCGTGACTCTTTTCACGGTATCTATTTAAGCCAGGCACACCATAATACGATTCGCGACAATAACATTAAAGGCCTGGGTAAGGGGGAAATTGCTTCCCAAGGAAATGGCCTTCATGTTTTTTATGCCAATGATAATCTTTTAGAAAACAATACGATTGAAGGAACCCGCGACGGGATGTTCTTCGACTACGCCAATAATAACTATAGTCACAGTAATAAGATTAGCAATACAAGATACGGGCTCCATTACATGTATTCTGACAATAATACGTTTGAAAAAAATATCTTTACGATGAATGCCGGCGGTGCCGCCATAATGAACTCCAATCATCTCAAACTAAAAGATAATCAATTTATTTTTAACTATGGAAATCAATCATTTGGCCTCTTACTACTGCAAGCCAATGACAACAATATAGAAAATAATACGTTTTATATGAACCAGCGCGGGATTTATATTGACCAAGCAACGAGAAATACCTATCAGAATAACAAAATCATTCAGAACCAAATCGGGATTGAGCTTTGGGCCAGCTCCAACCAACAAACCTTTTCATTAAACCAAATTACCGAAAATACGATTCCTGCCGTTACTATTGGCGGTAAGGGAGAAGGCAATGCCTGGAGTAAAAATGGCAAAGGAAATGATTGGGGCAGCGCCTTCCCGCTCACCGATTTAAACCAAGACGGGATTGGCGATTTTCCTGTAACCTATCATTCTTCCCTCCATCAATTGATTGAGGATCAAGAATTAACGAATCTATTTTTAAAAAGCCCTGCGATTAAAATTTATGAAAAAATGAATGCCCTGCTTGAACACGATGAAGTCATGTTTAACGATCCGCATCCATTGGTTAGCAAAAATGGCCGGCAAACACGAGAGGACGTCCTCATTGGGGTTGGAATTCTGGCCGTGCTGATTCTATTAAAAGGGAGACAACGACTATGCATTACATTTGGAAAGAATGGAAGGAAAATATAAGAGGAAAAGGCTTGTGGCTATCACTCAGCATTATCGTTTTGATTTCTGTCAGCATTTTATTTCGCTCTTCTGTTCTTTCTTTTGACAAAGGCTTCCTAGTCCTCTTGATTAACTTATTCGATACGGTTAGCTATTTTATCCCGATTCTTTGCTTGTTTATCGGTGCCTTTTCCATATTCCAAGAGAAAGAACAAAAAACCTTAATCATGCTGCTGACAAAGAGGGATCGTTATTCAAGCTTTTTGTTCAAGAAAAGCCTTGGTTTGTATACAGTCGTGCTCCTGCCGCTGATTGTCTGGTTTTTCATCTATTTGCTGATGCTCAAATTTTATTTTCAGATTGATGCCAAAAGCTATTCTCTATTTGTTTTCGCACTCATTTGCCTTTCGCTGATTTTCTTACAAATGGGAGCGGCAATCGGCAGCTTTAGCCGCTCAAGAATGCAAATTATCGGCTATACGATTTTTATCTGGTTCTACTTGTTTTTTATGCACGACTTTATTTTGCTATCGTTTCTTCCCAATGTCACTACCGATAATGTCCAGGTGTTTTCGATTGCCTATTTTTTAAATCCGCTTGAAGCGGTAAGGATGTTTTTAGAAACAGGCATGGGCGTATACTCCTTCGGTCATATGTCACGGCTCTTACAGGAATTTATGTGGACAAAACCCGCATTCTTTCTTTTTGGGAATGTAGCATTCTGGTTGCTTGTATCGATTTTAGCCGCTGTAGTTTTCCATCGTAAGGAGGGTTACGAATGATTAAGGTGACGAATTTAAACCAATCCTTCGGGAAAAAGACCGTTTTAGATAATATTGACATCGAAATCAATAAAAATGAAATCTGCGCCCTTGTCGGAAGAAACGGTGCCGGAAAATCGACTTTTATTAATAGTCTTTTAGGTCTTCTACCGATTAAACAAGGTACCATCTCGATAAATGGCCATGAAGTAACAAAAAACAATCATGAATGGAAGAAAGAGATTGCCTACCTGCCGGAAAAATTCATGCTCTATCCGATGCTGACAGGTTATGAAAATATCGTATTCTTTGCCGAAGCTGTTTCGAAAACGGCCGATCAAGAACGAATCGAACAGATTCTTACAGCTGTTCGATTATGGGATGACCGCGATGTTCAGGTTAAAAAGTATTCAAAGGGGATGCTCCAACGGTTAGGCTTAGCGATTACGCTTTATCAGGATTCAACGATTTTAATTTTAGATGAGCCCACAAGCGGCATTGACCCCATAGGGAGGAAGGAAATTTTAGAAGTGCTGAAATTCCTTGAAAATAAAACTATCCTGCTTTCTTCCCATCATCTGGATGAAATCAAACAAATCTGTACGCATGTGGCTTACTTAACGAATGGAAAAATGGAAAAATACACGGTTGAAAGCTTTTTACAAACGCAAAATTTAGGAGGATTTGGATCATGATTAAAAAATGTTTAATGGCCATGTTCTTTATACTTGCTATCGTGCTCGCAGGCTGCAGCAACGGCTCTGACTATAAGGTAAACATTTCAAAACCGCTCTATTTCCAAAAGGATACTGCCGTCCCCTTTGAAATAAAGGTCACTGAAAAGAACAAGCCCGTTAAGGGTCTAACGATTTCCGCTGAGCTATCGATGGCGAATATGGATCATGGCACCTCTCAGGTGAAATTAGCAGAGGGACAAAATGGCGCCTATAGCGGGAAAGTGAAACTTCCGATGGAAGGCAAATATGAAATAAACGTTACGATCCAAAAGGATGGAAAAAAATCGGAGAATACCATTGATTACACCGTCAAAAAAGCGGCAGGCGTTGCGATAATTAATGGCAAATGGATTAAAAACGAGGACTTAAAGTTTTATGAGCTCATCAGTAAGCTGCAGCTTACGATTGACCGTGAAGCTGCCCAAAAAAAGTACAGCGGTCCACAGCTCGAAGAGGAATTATCCTACTTAGACTCCCAAGAAAAAACGGCTAAAGACAAAAACCGATTATTGACCCAAATCATTAGAATTCGCGCGATGGCGCTGCTCGCTGAAGAAAAGGAACATAAAGCTACTGCTGAGACAATCCAGAATGCGATTAATAAAGACCATGACCAGTATAATCAATATGATTCAACTAAAAAACTGATCCAAGCGTTTGGAGAATCGAAGTTTCATGAGTTGGAAAAAAAGGAATATCCTTATATCATTCTTTCTAATCAAATCTTAGCAGACCTGGTTGCCCAAGCGAAAAAAGAAAATCCCACTGTCGGTATTCAAGAAGTTAACTATTTAGCCCAACAATCGTTTGAGGATTTACTTGTTTCCCAAATGAATTCATTAAAGGTTGAAATTTTATAGGAAAAGCGCAAGCCCCTGTTTAGCGCACGACAGGACTGGAGCGCTTCGACTGAGATAAAGGAAACACGAATCGCGTTTTTTGCGATTCGATGTTGACTTATCGTAGGGAGATGCGCGAAGTACACTAGTCGCTGGGCGCTGGAGCTGGACAATTCTCAAAGTCAAAATTTATACTTTCCTATAACCTAAGAAAAGCGCTGATGCTCAGCGCCCAGGCTGTCGAAAAACCCTCGACAGCCTCTTATTTTATTCGTTTACTTCAATAATTCACCGCGTTAATTTGTTATAATACTATTGATATATAGGCTTTTCAACAGGCCCATTTGCAGGGACAATCAATAAATTTGGTATGATTCTGACAAAATAAAAAATTGCCGAGAAAAATATCCTTTCTCGACAATCTGAGCGCTGATGCTCAGCGCCTTTTTTATTCCTCAGGTGAGTTCATCACCTTAATCGTTTTAAAGCCAAGATTTACTTTATAGTTTAAATTCCAGTTACTGCTGAAAATCTCAATTTCATTTTCTTGTACGGCAAAGCGAAGAACGACATCACTTTCGTCATCGATTAGGATATAAGAATGTTTATTAGCGTAAATTTGGTACGATGTGTGTGCAATCAGAGTCCATCCATTTTGTAACGGGTTACTTTTTGTACTCATCCTTTACCTGCCTTTTTAAAAAAATTATATAACAACGCACACTGCTTTATCCATTTTATAGGACTTCTAAAATTGCCTTTGCCACGCCGCTCTCGTCGTTTGTGTCCGTAACGACATCACACAGAGACTTGATTGTAAAACCGGCATTTCCCATGGCAACGGCCCTGCCGACCCGCTCAAACATTGAGACATCGTTAAAATTGTCACCAATTGCCATCGTCTCAGATAAATCAATCCCTTTTGCTTTAACAAATGCTTCAAGGGCGATTCCCTTTTGCGCATTCTTATGGGTAATTTCCAAATTTTCATGACCTGAAGCGGTTATGTTTAAATCCGTGAAATCGCTAAGCGCCTTGCTTGCCGCGTCAAGTCTTTCTGAATCAAAGGAGAACGCTAGGAATTTGTATATTTGATAGTTTTCATCATCAAAGAGAATGTCATAATTGTCGATGATATGTATCCTGCCCTCGTGAACTCTCTTTTCCGCTGCCGTTGCTGCCGCTTCTACATTTACATCCGGATTGGCACTTACGATAATGTCTACGATAATCGAAACGGCTTTATCGCCATCAATCGTATAGGCACCATCATTGGTATAGACTTCAAAATAGACTTCCTCTTCAAGCAGTTTTTTCGCCGCGTTTCTTGCCATTTGTTTATCGATGGAAATAGCAGAAATGACGTCTCCCTCTTTAGTTCGAACTTCCGCTCCGTTGACACCAATTACCGGGCATTTTAACCCCGCTCCGGCTAGTGCATAGGTTGCTTCCTGATACGACCGTCCCGTAGCCACGACAACCTCAATTCCTTGTGCTTGCGCTTTTACTATTGCATCTTTGTTTTCCTTACTGACTTGCTGAATCGAATTTAATAATGTTCCATCCATATCTGTCGCAATACACTTAATCATGTTATTTACCTTCTCTTTCTTGTTATTATGCTATTTTAACATGATTGTTGGGACATTATTGCCAATTTGCTCATGTTAAATACTTGCTGCCTTCGCGAATGCTTAATGGGGCCAATGGAGAATTCCTGATAAAACCCTTTACTGAAGTCGGACTTGTCTTCGAATATTCCCGCAATGCCCAGCCAATTGCCTTTTGGATAAAAAATTCCTTGCTATCGGCATTTTTTAGTATGTATTGAAACAAAATCTCTTCATTCGTTTCTTGTTTATATTTCAGCTGAAAAAGTATCGCTGCTCTTCGCAGCCACAAATTATCATGATTTGCCCAATTCTCAATTGTCTCGCCAATTACTTCAGGGTATTTTTGAGCAATTTGCCCGACCGGCTTTGGAGCCAGCGCATCAACGGTATCCCACCATGATTTCGTTGTGAGTAAGGACTCCAGGAACGGTAAGTCACTTTTTTCAAGTTTTTTTAGCGATTTTTCTAGATAATCCAAGGCCGTATACTGATATTCCCGTTCTTTCTTCTCCCAAAGTCCTGAAACAAATTCTTGATTAAAGGGATCTTTTAAAATGCCGGTTTCATTGAAAAATCGCTTTTCAAGCTCTCTTCTTAATGGGGTTTTAATCCCTAAAAAAGGAAATTGATCTTTCATATACTTTTCCATCGGTCCTGCATTTGCCTCGTTACGGTTTTCTTCGAATAGCTTCGTTAATTTTGCTATTTTTTCTTGCACGGAAACAGCCCCTTCAGTACTTCATTTTTTTATTTTAGTTGGTTGAAAAAGGAGTTTCCACTGAATTGTGATTTTGTATAAAGAATTAAGACTTTGCCAAACTAAAGACAGCATAGAGGAAAGGAGCTAAATCCATGACAAAAAAGTTTAACAAAGGAAGCCGAAATCAAAATTCACCACAATCAGGAAATGCAGAAGCTGAATTTGCCAGTGAGTTTGTAAGCGGTGATAATAGCAAGGGGAATAAACACAATCGGACTCAGAAAGGTAAAAAGTAAAACGCATAACAAACGGAGGCTAACAGTCAGTCTCCGTTTGTTAATCTTTATTTTCTGAAGTTAAATCGATAGCCGGAGCATAAACAAATGCCGATGAAATTCCTTCAGCAGGCTGGGCATTCTCACCTCTGAATCGGTCCTGCATTTCAAGATTGGCACTTTCGGCTTCAGAGCGTCCCCGTGTTGAGGCATGAACCTTTCCATCCTCCAGCTGCTTATTAATTTTTATATTTGCTTCGACGGTATCATTTGAAAATTCCTTTTCATTTCCCATTCAACATACCCCTTCCATATTTATTATGTATATTGTTCCCTTTGCCTTCTTTTGTAATCAAAAAGGGGGTTTCATAAAAATTGCGGCACTCTTCATATTTTTTGGAGTTCCTCTTCCTAATGTCTAAAGCGAATGTATATTATGAAATTCAAAGCAAATAATGTAATTGTTATTAACTAAAAAGGGAGTTGTGAATATGGACGCTCAACGAGCACAGGAAATTGCTAATTCATCGACAATGGCGAATGTGATGTGTAATGGAACAAGGATTTACATTGAGCATATAGATCAACAAAATGGGACTGCTACCATTCATCCACTCGATGAACCAAATAAGAAACAAAATGTTTCTATTTCAAGCCTAATGGAACAGTAATTAGGTAAATTATCACCAAAAAACACCATTTCTCAATGGTGTTTTTTTACTGACATTATCTTAATTATACCCTTTGACTTCTTTAATGACAGCTAAAGGAACGGATCCTGCTTAAGTCCATACCGTAATATTCCCAGTTGTATCCCCGCCAACGGTAACCTGCCACAGATGTTCTACCGACATAGGTTGGATAATACCAGAAGCTCCTGCCATTATTTAACCAAATATAGGTGTATCGATAAAGGCAGTGGCGAATTCCTCCAGGGTCTACCGCATATAACCCTACAGTCTCATGCGGTATAATGGATGGCGGCGGCACGGTTGGCGGACCTCCGTGGTACTGTCCCCCTCCATATGGCGGATACCCATGGTGATCGTGATCTCCCGGATAACCGTGCGGGGGCGGCGGCGGATATCCATGATGTTGTCCTCCACCATGCTGCATTCCACCACCGTGTTGCGGCGGTGTTCCGTGCTGCATTCCTCCACCATGTTGCGCCGGAGGTCCATGCTGCATTTGCCGCAGATAATTTTCAGATGCTAATTCAGGCGTCCATACATAACCATAAGGATAATTGTAATAAGCCAAGGAAAAAATCCTCCTTCTATATGTTATCCCTCTAATGTATGCAAAACGCCTAAATTGGTGAGGTTTCCCTATCATATGCAACTGTCTTTCATAGGTGAATGCCCATGGAACATCTTACTTTAGGAGGTCGGCGAATTCAGCTTTGGTAAGTTCTTTTAAATGCTCAGGGTTAATAACCATTTGAATGCCAATTTTCCCGGCGCTGACGACGATTGAATCAAGCTGCAGGCTGCTTTCATCAAGAAAGGTTTGATATTCCTTTTTCATGCCGATGGGGGAGCAGCCGCCGCGGATGTACCCCGTCCATTTTTGGATATCCTTGACGGCAATCATTTCGACTTTCTTTTCACTGGCGGCTTTGGCTGCTTTTTTTAAATCCAATTCCGCCTCCACAGGGATAACAAAGACAAATAGGTTTTTGCTCGCCCCTTGAGCAACCAGCGTTTTATAAACTTCTTTTGGATTCCTGCCGATTTTCCCGGCAACAGAAATTCCATCAATTTTTCCATCCTTGTTATCGTATGTAAGCACCTCATATGAGATCTTTTTTGCATCAAGAATTCGTATTGCATTCGTTTTGATTTGTGCCATGTCCATCATCCTTCACAAAAAGATTATCTCCACTAATTATAACAAGATAAACTCAAAAAGGATGAACCCGAGTGATGTTCTAAGGAGATTCAAAACTGGATTTTTGAACAAAAAAAGAAGCTGCAGTATGCAGCCTCAGGCTGTCGAAAAACTTTCGATAGCCTTTTATTTTATCCATTTTCTATAATAATTCACCGCGTTAATTTGTTATAATATTATTAATATATAGTTTTCAACAGGCCAGTTAGCAGAGACAATAAATTAATAAAAATTCCATAATTTAGATTCAGACAAAATAAAAAATTGCCGAGAAAAATATCCTTTCTCGACAATCTGAAGCTGCTGTATGCAGCCTCTTTTTTTAATGCCCGCCCAGATATGCACTTCTAATCTGGTCGCTTTGATTAAGCTCTTCTGATGTTCCGGATAACACAATTTTTCCGGTTTCAATGACATAGGCACGGTCGGCAATCGATAGTGCCATGTTTGCGTTTTGCTCCACTAAAAGAATCGTTGTTCCGCTTTTATTGATTTCTTCAATAATCCGAAAAATAGTTTTAACCAAAAGCGGCGCAAGACCCATTGAAGGCTCGTCTAACAGCAATAACCGCGGGCGTGCCATCAAGGCACGGCCCATAGCAAGCATTTGCTGTTCACCGCCTGATAGAGTACCTGATAACTGCTTCTTTCGCTCAAGAAGGCGCGGAAAGAGCTGATAGACCTTTTCAAAATCCTCACGGATGCCTTGCTTATCTTTTCGTAAATAAGCCCCTAATTCAAGGTTTTCCTCAACCGTCATATTGGAAAAAACACGGCGGCCTTCAGGAACATGGGATAATCCCTGTTTTACAATTGCCTGTGCAACCTTTCCGGAAATCGATTGTCCTTCAAAGGTAATTTCGCCATTCTTCGGTTTAAGTAATCCGGAGATTGTTTGTAACAGCGTACTTTTACCGGCACCATTCGCACCGATAAGGGTAACAATTTCACCTTCATTTATCTCAAGGGAAACACCCTTCAATGCATGAATATTTCCATAGTAGACATTGATATCATTTATTTTTAGCATTATGAGACCTCCTCGCCAAGGTACGCTTTGATGACTTTTGGATTATTCCTAATCTGCTCCGGAGTACCCTCGGCAATCAACTGGCCGGAATCAAGTACATATATTCGTTCACACACTCCCATAACCAGAGGCATGTCATGTTCAATTAAAAGAATCGTTAAGGAGAATCTTTCACGAATTAACGCAATTAAGTTCATTAATTCTTCTGTTTCCTGCGGATTCATCCCTGCTGCAGGTTCATCCAGCAGCAACAATTTAGGGTTTGCTGCAAGGGCTCTGGCAATTTCAAGACGGCGCTGCTGTCCATATGGCAGGTTTTTCGCCTTTTCATGCATGAATGGCTCGAGCTTGAAAATTTTCAGGAATTCAATTGCCTTTTCCTCCATTTCCTTTTCACCGGAAAAGTGAGGAGGAAGGCGAAAAATGGAACTAATCATTGAATGCTTAGCAAGAGAATGGTAAGCAACCTTTACATTATCAAGAACAGATAATTCACTGAACAAACGAATGTTTTGGAACGTACGGCTAATTCCTTTTTTGGTAATTTTGTATGGTGCCAAGCCGTTTAATCTTTCATTGTCTAACTCAATGCTTCCCTCAGTAGGTACATAAACACCTGTTAGTAAATTGAAAAATGTCGTCTTACCGGCACCATTCGGACCGATAAGGCCAATCAATTCCCCTTGATTTAAATGAAGATTTACATCAGAGACAGCCTTTAATCCGCCAAAGCGAATTCCAACATTGTCAACTTTAAGCAACGGTTTGTTTGCTTTCATTTTGCGCTCCTCCTTTAACGGATTTACCACCTTTAAAGAATGAGGTCAATTCTTTTGTCCCTAACAATCCTTGCGGACGGTAAAGCATCATAACAATCAGCACAAGGCTGTAGATTATCATCCGTAATCCAGGGAAATCCTGCAGGTACGTTGAAATAATTGTTAATAGAATAGCAGCAATAACTGCACCTGACATACTTCCTAAACCGCCAAGGACAACAAAAATCAAAATATCAAATGATTTTAAGAAGCCAAAGTTTGTCGGTTGAATAATATAAAAGTTATGTGCATATAAGGCGCCCGCAATCCCGGCAAAAAATGCGCCGATCGCAAAGGCTGCTACTTTATAATACGTCGTGTTGATTCCCATGGCATCTGCCGCAATTTCATTCTCACGGATCGAGATACAGGCGCGTCCATGTGTTGAATTCGTAAAGTTCACAATTACAACGAGGGTTATGATTACACATGCAATGAGCCATGGCCATGTAGTTAGATGGGATACCGTCATACCGCTGGCTCCGCCTACATAATCAATATTTAAAAATACAATTCTAACAATCTCTCCAAAGCCAAGAGTAGCAATGGCAAGATAATCTCCTTTTAGACGAAGGGATGGGATCCCGATGATAAGACCTGCAACCGCAGCTGCTACCCCGCCTGCCAATAATGCCACCGGAAAGGGCAGCTGCAATTTCATTGTCATTATAGCGGAGGCATATGCCCCAACGGCGAGAAAGCCTGCATGTCCAATTGAAAATTGCCCTGTAATTCCAATAATTAAATGAAGACTGGCAGCAAGAATAATATTAATTCCGATAAAAATCAGCGTATTTACATAAAAGGGGTTCAGTATTTCTCCTGTGATTAGAAATTGCACCACTACTGAAAAAATAACGGCTAAAACGATTGAGCCCCAAAACCCTTTTGCTTTTTTGATAATAGTCATCGCTTAAGCCTCCCCTACACCTTTTCCCTGACATTTTTACCGAATAATCCTGCCGGGCGGAAAATTAAAATTAAGATCAGTACAACAAACGCTACGCCATCACGCCATAGCGAGTAGCCCAGTGCACTGACAAGGGACTCAATGACACCTAATACCAGGCCGCCTACCATTGCGCCCGGAATGATACCGATACCGCCTAGAACAGCGGCAACGAAGGCTTTAAGCCCCGGAATAATTCCCATTAACGGTTCAATTTTCGTATAGTACATTCCAAATATAACTCCAGCTGCGCCTGCAAGGGAGGAACCAATTGCAAATGTTGCAGAAATCGTATTATTTACGTTAATTCCCATTAATCTCGCTGCATCCATATCGTGTGATACGGCGCGCATTGCTTTTCCGATTTTTGTTTTATGAACAATAAACTGCAGTAAAATCATTAAGAAAACAGAAATCCCTAAAATCAATAACGATTGGCTGCTAATTTTTACCCCAAAAAGATTTAAGCTTGTATCGGGAACAACATTGCTTGGGTAAGCATTTGGCTGCGCACCGCGAACATAAATGGTTCCATATTCGATAAATAATGAAACGCCAATTGCCGTAATCAAAGCAGCAATCCTAGTTGCATTCCGTAAAGGCTTATAGGCAATCCTCTCAATCAGAACCCCTAATAAGGCACAAACTACCATCGAGATGATTAAAGCCAGGAAAAAATTCAAATGTAATGCAGAAATACAATAAAAGCCTATAAATGCACCAACCATGAAGACGTCTCCATGGGCAAAGTTGATCAATTTTACAATACCGTAAACCATTGTATAACCAAGGGCAATTAACGCATAAATACTGCCAAGGGAAACCCCGTTGACTAGCTGCTGTATCAGTTCCATGTCCTACACTCCTTATGAAAGGGCTGAAAAAGATGTTTACATCTTTAACTTTGATCATTATTCGGCTTAAGCTCTCCATCGACCGGAGCGCTTAACCTTTTTCTATAAATTGGAATAGGGAGACATAGATTCTCCCTATTCATTTTGTCCGCTATAAAATTTAAGGGTTTACCTTTGTGTTAAATACTTGTTTGCCGTCTTTGTATTCAAGAATTACAGCAGATTTAATCGGGTCATGGTTTTTGTCAAGTTTCATCGTTCCAGAAACAAGTTGAAGACCATCTGTTTTCGCAAGAGCTTCTTGAATTTTCTTCGGATCGCTTGAACCTGCACGTTTGATTGCATCTGCAAGTAAGTAAGCGGAATCATAACCTAAAGCATTGAACGCATCCGGTGATTTATCGCTGTATTTCGCTTTGAAAGCTTTTACGAAATCTTGTACCTTTTGATCGGAGTCTCCTGAAGAATAGTGGTTCGTGATATAGGTGTTATTTAATGGTGCATTACCGGCGATTTCTACCAGTTTAGGAGAATCCCAGCCGTCGCCGCCCATAAATGGAACGTTTAAGCCGATTTCACGGGCTTGCTTAAGAATTAAGCCTACTTCTTCGTAATATCCCGGTAGGTACACAAACGCAGGATTTTGCGCCTTAATACGTGTTAACGTTGCATGGAAATCAGTATCCTTCGCAACATATGCTTCTTCAGAAACGATGCTTCCGCCGTTTTTCTTAAATGCAGATTTAAAAGAAGCTGCAAGACCTTTCGCATAGTCGCTTGAGCTGTCAATTAATACTGCAGCAGTCTTAACATTTAATTTATTTGTTGCAAAGTTAGCTGCAACCGTACCTTGGAACGGGTCAATGAAGCAAGTACGGAAAACATAATCATTTAACTTGCCGTCTTTAACTGTTACTGTCGGGTTTGTTCCTGTTGGAGTCAATAAAGGAACCTTGTTATCTTGAGCAATTTGCACCTGTGCCAATGTGTTTGTACTTGTAGCGGCACCGATAATCGCTGAAACTTTATCCTGGCTGACAAGCTTGATTGCACCGTTTGTTGCTTCGGCTGCATCTGACTTATTGTCAACTTTGACCAATTCTATTTTCTTTCCGTTAATACCTTTTTTATTGATTTCATCCAAAGCCAGTTGGACTCCTTCTTCAATGGATTGTCCGTAAGAAGCAACCCCGCCGGAAAGTTCAAGATCTTCCCCGATTTTAATCGTTCCGCCATCCTTACCGCTGCTACTGCTGCTTCCGCTTGTCGCAGAACTACATCCTGCCATTACACCAGCTGTAACCAAAAGTGATGCAAAGATACTAGCTACCTTCTTCTTTCTCATGTTTAACCCCCTGTTTGTTTTTAATAGATTTTACAGTAAAATCTGCTTCCAATTATTTTACTGTTTTAAAAAAAGATAATATTCTGAAAACATTGTACCAAATTATTTTCCTATTCGTCTAGTAGTATTCTCCACTATTTTAATATAATTTAGAAAAAAATAAATATTTCGTTTTTTACTACCCCTATAGTGAATATATCCTGGGTTAGTGTAAAAAAATGGTTGACCTTGAGGATTTTCACATTTTAAAACATTTTTGTGAAAAAAATTTTTTTCACATTGATAAGAAAAAAAAGAGATTCCTGAATAGGAATCCCGCATGAAAAAAATTATACTAATTCTTTTCTTTTTGTTTCTTTTCCTAAAAATAGAACCGTGAATGCTCCTACCAGAACGGAAATACAAAAGATTGTAAAAATGATAGAAATTGATGTTTTTTGCGCTACCAGATAACCGACTACAAGCGGTCCCAGTACGCCGCCAATACGTCCAAATGAGGCAGCCAAACCGGCACCGGTACCGCGGATCATGGTCGGGTACTGCTCCGGTGTGTAGGCGTACAAGCCGCCCCAGGCCCCTAAATTAAAGAAGGACAAAAGAATTCCCGCTACCATTAATAAAGAGGTTGAATTAGCGGTACCAAAGAAATAGGCACTGATAGCGGTACCGATTAAATAAACAACTAATACGAATTTCCGCCCGAATTTTTCAATAAACCATGCAGCCGTAAAATACCCCGGTAATTGCGCTAGAGTCATGATCAAGACATATTCAAAGCTTTTAATCAAACTGAAGCCTTTCATGACCATTACGCTTGGAAGCCATAAGAACATTCCATAATACGAGAAGACGACGCAAAACCAAACAATCCATAGCATGGCAGTCTGGCGGCCATGTTCTTTCGACCACAATTTTGCTATACCCTGTAACACGGAGATTTTTTCCTTTTCCTTTGCCGCCGTAAAGCGGGGGGAGTCCGGTAGATCAAGTCTTAAATAAAGGGCATAAAGGGCGGGAATCGCACTGATAAGCATCGCAACCTGCCAGCCGTACTTTGGGATCACGAAATAAGAGATAAGGGCAGCAACCAGCCAGCCCCCTGCCCAAAAGCTTTCAAGCAGGACCACAATCCTTCCCCGCTTTTCCATCGGAACACTCTCAGAAACGAGCGTGGAGGCGACCGGAAGCTCTCCGCCGAGTCCCATGCCGATAATAAACCGAAAGACTAAGAAAATCGTTAAGGACGTGGCAAATGCGGATGCGCCGCTTCCGATTGAAAATAATAATAATGTAAGGATAAAGACATTTTTCCGGCCAATTCGGTCTGCCATTAAGCCAAAGAGCAGCGCACCGACTGCCATTCCAATCGAGTTGATACTTCCAATCCAGCCCATTTGTTCCGCTGATAAATTCCATTCTACTTTTAACGCAGCGATAATGAAGGAAAGCATCCCCACATCCATTGCATCAAACATCCAGCCCATCCCGGCAATTCCGAGCAATTTTCGGCCTGAAATTTCCTTTTTATTTCCCATAAATATCTCCTGCCTCATACCAATTATTGTATTATTATTCCCCAATTGTTGCTTTTTACAATAAGGGACGTACATCTACTAAACAATTTGTATTCTAGCAGTTGTCTTTACACTTGTCATCACGAATTCCGACAAAGCCTTCTTCTTTGTCAAAAAAAGAGAGAATGCTTTCGCACTCTCTCTTTTTGATTAATGAATCCATACTCCATCTTTACCGATTTTATATGAACCAATCTTCGTATTAACCGCCATATGTCCATCGCTGTATAGGTAGTACCATTTTTTCGATAATTGGATCCAACCTGTTTTCATTACACCGTTAGCATCCATGTAGTACCATTTATTGCCATCTAGAACCCAGCTATTTGTAACCATTGCACCTGATTTTTTATCCAGGAAGTACCATTTCTTACCGCTGTAAATCCAGCCTGTTTTCATCGTGCCGTCAGCATTAAGGAAGTACCATTTTGCTCCATCTTTAACCCAAGTGTTTGAAAGCATTGCGCCTGTCTTTTTATCAAGGAAATACCATTTACCGCCATATGAAAGCCAGCCTGTATTTTTTGTTCCTTGATCGTTGTAGTCATACCATTTGCCGTTTTCAAGCTTCCAGCCTTCTGTAACAATTGTTAAATTTGCAGTTGACTCATTTCCGCTTTTATCAACAGCATATAAAACGATATGATATGGAGATTTAGGCTCATAGTTTGAATCTGCAGTTGATTTTAGGTCTGATAGGGATTTGGAATCTATTAATGCAGCAGAGTCTCTTAACTCTTGTACGGTCATCAGATTGTTAGTTCCATCAGATGGAATATCCGCTCCACCATTCACTCTGCTTGCCCAGTTTACTAGCTTTGCCTTATCTAAATAAGCCACACCATTAGCAAACCGGATATCTAAATCATCGGGGCTGTTAAGATAAATCGGGTCATTTTTTTCAAAAATAGACAAAGTCCATGCAGTAGCAGAAGTTACTTGCAACTTGGAAATTTGAATATCTCCGGGAACCCCGACTAAATTTAAAGTATAGTTGTTATTAGAACCTGTCGCCTTAATTTCACCTTTATCCGTGGTAAAACTAATACCAGAGAGTACAGGTGCACCGCTTGTAGTTGCAGCGTAAGAAGCATTCGCCGGAAGCACTGCAAGTAAAAAAAGAAATAAAAAACTTGTAAATGCAATAATCTTTTTCACGTTAATCCTCCTATATGTAATTTTTAACTTTGCCAAAAATTAGCTAGTTTACCAGCTTAATAGTGAAACAACAGTCTCATTTTACATAAAAAGCCATTTTATTACAATATGTTTCAAAAATATTTCACAAACTTTAAAAATGTGCTATTGCCTTGTTCAATAAGGCCGATCGTCTTTCTTTTTTCAAGCTCATATACTGATCCTTGAGCGGTTGTGCAGCACTTGCACTATACCCCGAATTTTCTAAATCCTTCACGAGGGCCCCGTAAATATAATTAAACGAAGCATCCGTATCCGCTTCTAATTTTTTCGCCGCACCGTTGTATTTTGAATAGAAGTAAAAATAGGAAATATCTTCGCCGTTTGCCTTCTTTGTCTGATATTCACTAAATGCATAGGACATTAGTGTATTAATCTTTCCGTCAGCCTGGTTTTCAAGATTTTTAAATGTTAGCTGATATCTCGCAATAATCGCCGCTTCTGTAGGCTTCACAGTTGTGATTTGCTTGCCGATAGCAGTGGAGCCTGTATTAATTTGAGTTGTCCCGTTATCTGCTTCGCTTTTATCCTTTGAAGTTGCCAGTCCTCTGGTTTGAGAACCAGAATTGTTTACCTTAGCTTGTTTGCCAGCCGTACCCTGAATCGTTTTGTCATCAGGTAACTTAATCTTGTAATCATTTTTCACAATGGTGACCACTTTAGGATCATTTGTCTTATATTCTTTGATATTAAGAAAATAATAAATTGTCCCGGCCCCCGCGGCAACAAGCAACACAAAAATAGTTACAGTAATTTTCCATTTTTTCACGTTTGGATCATCCTTTTATTTTTTCAATAAAGCTACTTATACACATTATCATATTTTGGAATTATAGGGGCAATTAATAAAACAGAGGGATAAATTTACATTCGTGAATTATCTTTAAGAAGCTAAATAAAGTACTTACATTTTTATGGAATAATATTGTATTATTAAAATTGCAAGAATTTTTTCCCAGTATAAGAATGGGTTAATAAGAATTCATCTGCCAACCCCGGCATGCTACAATATTATTACTCACATTATTAGGATCCTTCTCTAAAGGAATCCACTGTCATTAACAACTTAGTTCCTGACACAAATTATAGCTTAGATATTTATGCAATGGATGCTTGGGATAATGTAAGCCTGAAACCTATTAAAGTGAACTTTAAAACAAAGACCGGCGGGAAGGGCTGGTACCAAAACAACTCGACCTGGTATTACTTCACTAACAGCGGAACAAAGTATACCGGATGGCTTTCCTATAACAAGAATTGGTATTATTTTGACCAAAGCCGCGGTGCGATGCAAACCGGCTGGGCCTTCATTAATGGTAAGTGGTATTTCTTCACTAAAGATGGGCAAATGAAGACCGGATGGGTAAAAGATGGAGGTAAGTGGTACTTCCTCGACAACAGCGGCGCGATGAAAACCAGCTGGCTTTATAACGGGAACAAATGGTATTTCTTTGATAATAGCGGCGTTATGAAATTAGGCTGGCTACAGCAAGGAAAGCAATGGTACTACTTTAAGCCCGATGGTTCAATGGTAACAAGCACGTATACGATTAGCGGGAAGGTTAATTATTTCCAACCAAATGGCGTATGGAAAAAATAACAACAAAAAGAGGTTGACTCATACAACGAGTCAACCTCTTTTTCCTTTTTTAATCAAGTGCACCTTCCACGTTCTTAAACTGGTTAAAGAACATGTTATAATATCGTCCCTGTTGATTCATTAAGCTATCATGATTGCCTTTTTCAAGAATTTGTCCCTGATCAATAACCATGATGGTGTCAGCATCACGGATCGTATTCAAGCGGTGGGCAATGATAAAGCTGGTGCGGTCCTCCATTAAGGTCAGCAATGCTTCTTGAATATGGAGCTCGGTACGTGTGTCGATGCTGCTCGTAGCCTCGTCTAAAATAAGTAACGATGGTTTCGCCAAGATTACCCTGGCAATCGCTAACAGCTGACGCTGCCCCTGACTGAGATTCCCGCCATTTTCTGATAGTTCTGTTTCATACCGGTTCGGCAGCCGGTTAATAAAACCATCGGCATTCGCCATTTTGGCTGCTTTTTCAACTTCCGCATCGGTTGCATTCGGTTTCCCGTACTTAATATTCTCTTTGATTGTACCTGAAAACAAATAAGTATCCTGAAGGACGAAGCCAAAGCATCTTCGTAAACTATCCCTTGAATATTCGCGAATATCGCGGCCATCAAGGAGGATTTTTCCGCTTGTAACATCGTAAAATCTCGTTAGTAGATTAACAATCGTTGTCTTGCCCGCACCGGTTGGGCCGACAAGTGCAGTACTGCTTCCGACCATTGATTCAAAGCTAATATTCTTTAAAATCGGTACATCCGGCCGATAACCAAAGCTGACATCTTCAAAAACGACATGCCCTTTTGGATTTTCCAATGCTACAGACCCCTGCAAATCGGCAATCTCCTCTTGCTCATCCAAAATTTCAAAGACCCGCTCAGCCCCGGCCACACCCGACTGCAAAACGTTAAAAATATTAGCCAGGTCATTCAGCGGTCTGACAAACTGCCTTGAGTAGGTAATGAAGCTCGCTATCACCCCAACCGTGACCAAACTTTTTACGGCAAGTATTCCTCCGACAACTGCGACAAGGGTAAAGCCAAGATTATTGATCACATTCATGATGGGCATAAGGAAGCCGGACCAAATTTGAGCCTTTAATCCAACATCACGAAGCAATGTATTCGCCTCTTCAAATTCCTCAATTACTTTTCCCTCATGATTAAATGCCTTTACTACTTCTATTCCCGAAACGGTTTCCTCAATATGTCCATTCAATTTCCCTAACTGGTCCTGTTGACCTTTAAACAAAACACTGGTCCTTTTAGCAATGGTACGTGTTAATAAAAAAACAAGGGGTACGGTAATGATGCTGGCTAATGTCAAGATGGGACTTAAAATGATCATCATAATTAACGATCCGAGAATGATAATAATACCGGACATTAACTGTGTCGTTGACTGGGAGATCGTATTGCTCACATTATCAATATCATTGGTAAATCTGCTCATCATTTCCCCGTGTGTACGCGTATCAAAAAAGGCAACAGGCAGCTTTTGCAATTTTTTAAAGAGATGATCTCTTAAATTCTTTACAATCCGTTGGGAAATCCCAGCCATTAACCAACCCTGTAAAAAGGTAAGAAGGGCATCTCCGAGATAGGCAGCCATGAGAATTATGATGGTCATTTCGAGTAATCCCAAATCAACCTTCCCTTTATGCAGACTCATGGCATCTACTGCTTTACCGATTAGGTAGGGGGCTGATAGAGTAAGTGCCGAATCGATGATAATAAACAGAAAAACAAACGTCAGCATGTTTCTTTCTTTCCCAAAGTAATCCCATAGCCTTCTTAATGTCCCTTTAAAGTTCTTTGGTTTTACAACCGGTCCTCTTCGAAAGGCTCCACCGCCAAAACCACCCGGTCTCCCCGGAGGGCCCGGCAGGGGCGGATTGTTATGTGTTTGTTCAGTACTCTTCGACATCTATAGCACCTCCTTACCAATTTGCGATTGGTAGATTTCCCGATAGACCCTACATTCGTGAATTAGTTCATCATGTGTGCCAACCCCGACGATTTCCCCTTGGTCCATTACAACGATTCTATCGGCATCGATAATCGATGTAATCCGCTGAGCAATGAGTAAACAAGTGAGTCCTTTTGCATAATTTTTTAAGGATTCTTTAATTTTTGCCTCTGTTGCCACGTCGACTGCACTTGTACTATCATCTAAAATCAAAATTTCAGGTTTTTTGACCAATGCTCTTGCGATTGAGAGCCGCTGCTTTTGACCGCCGGAAAAATTAACGCCGCCCTGACCAATGATTGTTCTGTAGCTTTCAGGTGAAGCAGCAATAAAGTCGTGAGCCCCGGCAATGGATGCTGCTGAAACAACTTCCTCATCACTGGCATCCTCTTTTCCCCAGCGAATGTTTTCTTCTACACTACCCGTGAAAAGAACTGTTTTTTGCGGAACAATCGCAATTTTTTCCCTTAGCCTTTTTGGACTGACATGACGAATATCTTCCCCATCCACTTTAATGGTTCCGGAGCATACATCATAAAAGCGGGGAATTAGCCCGACAAGCGAACTTTTTCCTGACCCGGTTGAACCAATAATTCCGACCGTTTCCCCTGGTAAGCAGGTGAGATTAATATTTTTTAAAATCGGTTCACCGCTTGTTCCGTCATAAGAAAACGAGACATTTTCAAAGTCAATTCTTCCTTTTTCGGTAGATAGCGGGGCGGCTTCACTTTTCCATGTTTGATTGTCAACCTTCAAAAATACCTCTCCAATTCTCACAGCTGATGTCCTTGCTCTTACAAACATGTTAAATACCATCGATATCATCATTAATGAAAATAATATTTGTGTCATATAGTTGGTAAATGCAATGATATGACCAACTTGAATATGGCCTGTATTAACTCCTAAGCCTCCAATCCACAGAACGACCACAATCCCCAGGTTAACGGTCAGCATTATAGAGGGACTGAAAATCGACATTAGACGATTAGCGGAAATGGATTGATCTCTAAATTGATTATTTGCCTTTGTGAATTTACTAACCTCGACATCAAAACGATTAAATGCTTTCACAACACGAACTCCGGATAAATATTCCCTCATCACACTGTTTACCCGGTCTAACGCCTTCTGAACGCGGGAGAAAAGCGGAAATCCCAATCTCATATTGAGGATGATTAACAATGCAACAATCGGCACAACGACCGCTAATACAACTGATAGCCGTAAATTTAATCTTGATGCCATGATTAACCCGCCAATTGCCAAGAGCGGAGCCTTCACAAAAACCCGCATTAAGCCATTCACAAATACCTGTACCTGTGTCACATCATTTGTTAACCGTGTAATTAAGGAAGCACGGTCAAACTGATCAATATTTCGAAAAGACAGGGTTTGAATTTTTTTAAACAAATCAGATCTAAGCTCAGTACCGAAATTTTGGGAGACAATACTTGCCACCACACTTCTTGTTGAAGCGGATACTGCCCCGAAGGCGGTAATAGCCAGCATTAGCCCGCCCATTTTTAACACATAATGGATGTCCTTCCCGGCAACGCCGATATCAATTATTTTAGACATGATTGTCGGCTGCAACAGGTCACAAAGTGCCTCGAAGGTTAGAAATAGTACAGCCACACTAAAGAGCTTCCAATACTTCCTTGCGTATTTGGATAAAAACTTCATGTATCGTTCACCCCTGCTTGTTAAAAATAATTCGGAAGTCGAAATGGAATACTCTCATTATAATTTCGTCCCTTGCGTTTAAACAAATTTTAACGCTAAAAAATAGGAACCTATTAAATTAAAAAAAGCAACAGCCCATTAATTTAGGCCATTGCTTAGCTTCATTACCAAAGAGCGGGTTTTGTGACCATAAACCAAAGCATCAATAGTAAAAGTAGGATGTAGGCAACGGTTGTCCAAGAAAGCTTTTTGACCAACTGTTCTCTTTCATGCCCAACTTCCATAAATTTCTTTAATAGGGGGGAGAATGCACGTGCCAGGAAAAAGAGCGAGCTCATCATGATGACAACCGTCATGACAATCCACGAGGTTTTCCATGTCCACGGCCCCAGCGCGACTAATAGAATGCCTGAAACAACCAAGACGTGACCTGCATGCTTCGTTAACCTGACAGCAAAACGGAAAGAATCGAGGTACACTTTTTGTACCTCGCCTTCCGCTTTACGTAGTTTTTTAGCCATCGGAATCAGCGCAAAAAACGGACCTATGGACATGATGACACTCAAAATATGTAAATACACAAGGAAGCGGTAGAACAAGTCCATGACATTCCTAATTAATCTTGAACAGGACGGAATTCATGTACCCAAACTCTCATTTGCGGCAGCCAAGGCATTCCCGGATGAAGGGAAAGAATAGACTGCTTATAGTCTTCAACCGTCTCGAAGCCCTCGCGGCGTGCATCAACATCCGTCAACTCGCCTAAGCTTTGCGAATAAACATTTTCCACCACAAACTTACGTCCTTCCAGGGTCATAATTTCACCGGGATCGGCATATCTTCCGTTCCTGCGTGTCGCTGTTTTTTCTCCTGAAAGCACCTTTTTAACATCCTCTTCGATTGTAACTAAGCGTTCAATTGAGCATGTTTTTGGCGGTAATGTATTGTTTTCATTTTGTAGATTCATTCGTTTCTCCTCCTTTATTAGAGTTTATTTTATCACATTTACACTATTGTTATCTCATTTTACTGACACGCATAGATTGAGAGCATTTAGTTGTAGCAGCCTGACATTTCACTTAAACGACCTGTCCGCCCTTATCATGGTATTTCATAATGCCCTCTGCTGCACGGTAGGCTAATGCACCAACGGTATCTGTCGGATTATAGCCGGAATTGTGAGAGAATGCTGATGCCCCTACCACAAATAGATTGTCAACATCCCACATTTGTAAATAATTATTTACTGCTGATGTCTGCGGGTCAGCGCCCATGATGATACCGCCTGTATTGTGTGTGGACTGGTAGGTTGTAATATCGTAGGGCCCAAGCTCTTTTAATGAATCAATATGGTCTGCACCCATTTCTTTTAAAATATCCGCACATTTGCCTGCAAGGAACGTGGCTAGATTTCGGTCCTGATTCTCGAAATCAAAGGTAATTCGAATTAACGGATCGCCATAGGCATCTTTATAGGTTGGGTCAAGGTCCAGATAGTGATGCTTAAAAGGCATTGAGGATCCCTGTGCCGCAACAGCTAAATAGCGATTGGCATATTTTAATGATTTGTCCTTAAATTCTTTCCCCCAAGTTGGTCCTCCCCCGGGTACAGCGTTATTTTGAATCGGCCTCATACCAGTTTGGGTATAGGAAACGATTCCGCCATGAATAAAGTCCAAATTTGAATGGTCAAAATTATCGCCATTGTAATCATCCAGGGTTACCCCTAATGCACCTGCACCGGCAAATGTATTAAATTCTTTATTGTTGAAAAATCCGACGGCATTCCCTTTGATGACCTGGTAGGCATAATTTTTCCCAATCACTCCCGTACCCGAAACCGGATTATACGGCTTGCCGATATTCGACATAAGTAAAAGCCGAAGGTTATTGAAAACATAGCTTGTTAATACAACAATATCCGCGGGCTGCTCAATCTCCTCACCTGTTGTAACATCCGTATACATGACACCGGTTACTTTGTTTCCTGTCTTTAAGATTCTTCTGACAATGGAATGGGTTCTGATTTCAAACTTACCGGTTTTTTTTGCCACGGGAATGACCGTTACAACAGGATCCGCTTTGGCACCGTACTCACAGCCGAACCGTTCGCAATAGGCACAATATTGACAGGCCGCTCGTTCGATGCCATCGGGATTTTTATATGACTGGGATAAATTTGCAGACGGCATCATATAAGGATGAAGATTCATTTTTTTCGTTGCATCTTCAAACATTTTCATGGCCGGTGATTTTTTCATCGGCGGGTTTGGATATTTATCAGAACGTTTTCCGCCAAGAGGATTTTCTTCACCTGAAATACCAGTAGTTTTCTCAAATTTATCATAGTATGGTTCCAGCTGATCATAAGTAATGCCCCAATCCTGAAGCGTCATTTCTGCAGGAATTTTATTTTTTCCATACTTTTCAATGGTTTTACTGCGAATTTCAAAATCGTAGGGAAGAAAACGGAAGGTTTGCCCATTCCAGTGGACACCGGAACCGCCTAAGCCGTCTCCAAGTAAAAACGAACCATATTGCCTCATTGGGAGGGCACGTACTTTTTCATTGCCTCTAAATGTAATCGTTTCTTTGGAAAGGTCCTGCATAAGGTCATAGCGCAGTGCATATCGAAGCTCATCATGGACCATGAAATAATCTTCGGTTTTTCTTTCTTTTCCCCGTTCCAAGCCAACTACTTGTAATCCTTGTTTCGTTAACTCGGAGGCAATTATTCCTCCGGCCCATCCTACACCGACAATAACAACATCGACTTTCGGTAATTTTCTCATGTTTCCACCTCTTTGTACTTTGAATATTGTCCAGCTCCACAAGAGTAAGCTTCGGAAGCGATACTTCACACGAAGGAAAAGCGTTATCTTTTCCGAGGAGCGCCCAGCGACTAGTGTACTTCGCTAAACGGGCGCTTCCGCTTTTCCTAGTGACCCATATGATTTTGTAAGCTTTGCGGCTTAATTTTCTTAAAGTCCTTATCAATAATCTGGGCATAGGCCATTTGACTTCCAGGATAATTTCGCATTTTCCAGCCGTCCATGTTTTTATTTCCGCCGTATAATGGATCACTGTAAACGCCCTCTAAAGTAACGCTCCGCAGCATTTGGAAAAATCCACTTGGGGAAATGGTTGTTACATTCACTTTATCTCCCTCAAAGTCTTTAAGAATTGCATCTTGTTCATCCCCTTTTAAGTCGGTGAAGTTTTTCTTATAAACGGCCATACTGTGGTTTTGAATTTCCCTTAAGGCAATATCAAACACATCTCTCCGTTTTAAGCGTCCTTGGTAGCCTTGGACCTTCTCACCCACAAAAAAAGGTGCCTGCATATATTCTCTGGCATTGAATCCCCAATCACCGGAAAGCTGGTGGTCAATGAAAAAGGCTACACCCAATGCTTTTGCCCCCGGGCCATGTTGGTCTGAGGGAAAAATACGTTCCGTAGCGGCTTCGACAATGCGAAATTGTTCAGGCGTAAAATACATTAATGCCTGATTGAAATTTTCAGCTTTCTCATTTTTTTTCGCAATCCCTAAAGGAATTAGGCTGCCCAAAACACCGCCAACGGCCAGCCCCCCAACGGTATAACCGGTATTACGGATAAATTTCCTTCTCGATAATGATTCTGGATTTTCTTTGTTTTCTTCCGTCATGCTGGTACCTCCAGAGTAAAATTCGACATAATTAGTAAATTTTCGGCAATTTCCCTGCTTGTGATTTTATTATGTTCCCAAAATAATCCATTCATACTTAGAAAAGGAAAAGGAAACAGTAAAAGAAAAGCGAGGTAACGCTCCGCTGCAAAATCTCATTGAGGAAGACAGTTAGGCATGTTTAAAGCTAAACATTTAAGGAGGTTACTAATGATGAAGAGGAAACGGATCGTTTGGTGTACGCCATTTATTGGCGCATTTCTTGTGCTTACGGCGTGTACAGGGCAACAAAGCATGCAGGAAAATCAGGTAGGAGCAGCCAATCTTGATTTTCATGACAAAACCGTAAATCAAAAAGGAAATAGCCATGTTCACGGCCAAAATGCTAGTGTAAATGTCATTCCGAGCATTGACCGAACAAAGAAAAAAACAACGAATGAAAAAGATACGACAACAAGCGGACTTGGAACAAATGTCTACAGTCTGATTGGCAGCTCCGGCTTACATGATGGCGGTATTTCTTCCCACTTGGAATCACGCCTTTCTAGTCAAGGAATACCGGGCATAAAAGTATTTGTGCTTGATGACACCATCATACTCGCACGGGCACAACCGCAAACGACCTCAACCAGCTATGATGAAATGCAAAGCAAGGTATTAAGCAATACTTCGGGAGCTTCGGGAAAAGGGGATTATAAAGGGGTTAACCCGAACAAACTGAATAATACGGAAGATAATTTGGACAAAGCGAAGGCACTTATGAGCAAGGCGTTTAACGGTCAAGTACAAATCCTGACGATTACAAACCCGCAAGCACTTCCGTTAATTGATGGAATTAAAGCAAATATCAAGTCAGCCACACCTTCATACAGCAAGCTAACCAGCGATATCAATATACTTGTACAAATGACAAGAGAAAAATAGGAATAAGAGCAAGCATCCGTTTAGCGAAGTACACTAGTTCCTGTGCCCTGGAGTTTGACATTTCTCAAAGTCAAAATTTATACTTATCTTTCTAAGATACGGCAGGCGATAACTGCTTTCCTATTGTTAAATAGTAACCGGAAGAAGGTAAGTGAATGGCGGATATTGGTTTATTAATCATTCGATTAGTAGTAGGTTTAACCTTTGTTGGACACGGGGCTCAGAAGCTATTTGGATGGTTTGGCGGTACGGGGATTAACAAAACCGGGGAATGGCTTGAATCAATTGGTATAAAGACCGGTGCGAAAATATGGGCTACACTCGCGGGCATATTTGAGTTGATCGGCGGGCTGCTCTTTGCCACCGGCATCCTTTCTTGGCTCGGGGCTATTATGATTGTCATCGTTATGATTGACGCTATTTTTACAGTTCATGGAAAAAACGGTTATTGGATGACAAATGGTGGATATGAATATAATATGGTCCTGATAGCAGTAGTAATAGGGGTTGCTCTTATAGGACCCGGGCAATTTGTTTTGCTCTATAAACTATAAGAAAAGCGCAAGCGCCCGTTTAGCGACGTATGGACTGGAGCACACCGTATGAGATAAAGGAAACACGAATCGCGTTTTTTGCGATTCGATGTTGACTTATCGTAAGGAGGTGAGCGAAGTACACTAGTCGCTGGGCGCTGGAACTGGACAATTCTCAAAGTCAAAAATTTATACATTCTTATCTTTTAAAAAAAGACCAAATCGGTCTTTTTTTTATACTGTTAAATCTCTTTTTTTATAAAACACATAGGTAATAACTAAAAGTGCGGCAATCAAAACGAAGGATAGAGCGACAAAGACTGTGTCTAATCCACCGCCAAGCATAATATTTTTCGCTTCAAAATATTTAAATGGGGTAAAGTATTTTAAGCCTGTCAAATTCTCATTCAAATCAATAACAATCGACAACATGTATGTGAGCAAAAGGATGCCGGTTGCCAATGATGCTGCAGTTTTCGGTTTCCTTTTTACAGCAGCGAGTGCGCTGCCAATGACCATAAACAAGATTTGTAAAATGAACATTCCCGCCATTAACATGGCGATATCACCATTAACCGCTTCACCGTGATTGTATTTTCCGATGAGAATAATCGACGAAGCATAGGTTACGAGATTAAAGATCAAGATATTCGTGAAGGCTGCCGATAATTTTGCGGTAATGATGGTACTTCTTGAAACCGGCTTTACAAATAAAAACTCAGACGTTTTGTCCCGCTCTTCTTTGGCAATAATCGTTGCTCCAAGCATCGCAGCATGGATGGTCGCCATTAAGAGCAAATAAAGAAACAGCATGGCATAATAGCCGCTAACCTTTGATAAATCCATGGCACTGATACCTAAAACCGCACGCAGCGATTTCGGGAGATCGGCCATCAGATCATTTATTGATTGGCCCGATGACGAATAGGCCGCATATTTCGCCATTCCGGATGCAACCATTAGGAAGACACCGATGCTCCAAAACAGAAGCGATTTTCGATGAGACTTCAATTCTTTTAAAAATATATTCATGACCAATCCCCTCCATTAAACAGCATGGATATCCTTTTTAACATAAACAACATAACTCGCCGTGATAGCCAGCACAATGATGACGGCACCAACGATTAAAAACGAAGCTTCATAGCCGGAATGTTTCATAATATAGGCGGTATCAAAATATTTAAACGGCGAAAGATATCGTTTCGCTTCATCGCCGGTCGCGCCGCTAAACATACCGAGAAAATAGAATGCAAAGACAGTGCCGAGTGAGACTGTCAACACTGATTTAATTTTAGGCACAATAACGGAAACAATAATTCCTAATGCCAGGAAAATCAGCTGAATAAAAAACATCGTGAGTGAAAGCATGATAAACAGTTTGAAGCTAAAACCCTCTGTCTTGACTTGATTTGCCATGATGAGCGCCGCCGTTAAATAAACAATATTCGTGATAACGATGGAAACCAATGCTGCCAGCAGCTTAGCTGTCAAAACTGTTGTGCGGGTAACAGGCTTTGTTAACAGAAAATCTGCTGTTTTTTCACGGACTTCCTTGCTGACAATGGCAGTCCCTAAATTCATAGCCTGTATGGCGCCGCAAAGCGTAATAAAAGATAATGGGAAGCAATAGAAGCCCAAAATAGTAAAGAAATTTCCCAGATTTAATCCTAATGCATTTTTTATCGCCGCCGGATAACCTTCGAGTATTTTTTTAAACGCCTCCGTATCCTTTGCGAATGAATGATAAAACGACATAAATAAAACGACAATCAACACTAAGGATATGGACCAAATGAGCGTCGATTTCCGATAAGCTCTCAACTCATGTAGAAATATATTCATAGCTTCTTAGGCCTCCTTTTCGTAGTAATGCATAAAGATCTCCTCAAGGTCCGGCTCTTCAATCCAAAGATTGGCGATTTCAATATCAGCAATCTTTTTCATCACATCATTGATATTTCCTCTAAATAAAAAGCTGGTAACGTTATCCTTTACCTCTAAATTATTGACACCGCTGATATTGAAGAAATCCTTGTCAAGGTGGGCTCTTGTTTCAATTTTGAACTTTTTATAGTTGTTTTCTTGCAGCGTACTAATTTTTTCAACCGTCACAATTTTACCTTCTTTAATGATCGCCACACGATTACATAACCGTTGGACTTCACTTAAAATATGGGAAGAAAATAGGATCGTAGCGCCTTTTTTATTCTCAAACTCTAGTAATTCAAAGAATTTTTGCTGCATTAATGGATCCAGCCCGCTCGTCGGTTCATCTAAAATAATCAGCTTCGGTTCGTGGAGCAGTCCTTGCACAATCCCAACCTTCTTTTTGTTACCCAATGAGAGGTCATCAATTTTTTTACCCAGATCCAAATCCATGATTTCCGCTAATTCTTTGATTCTTTTACTGCAATCCTTCTTATAAAAACTCGCTGAGTACTTTAATAGGTCCTTTACCTTCATATTGTCGTAATAAAACACTTCTGATGGCAAATAGCCAATTTCTTTTTTAATTTCAGGTGCAAACTGAACGCAGTCTTTTCCAAAAATCGTAGCGCTGCCGCTTGTAGGGTAAATTAGTGATAACAGCGTGCGAATCGTGGTTGATTTTCCGGCTCCATTCGGGCCGATGAATCCGAAAATCTCACCTTCTTCGACATGAAAGCTGATGTTGGAAATCCCTCTTGCTTTGCCGTAAGTTTTCGTCAGATTGTTAATCTCAATCACATTCATTTCTTACCCCTCCTATTTATAAAAAGCTTTGGTTAAGACTTCAAAATACTCTTCAGCTTCTTTACTGATTTTTTGATAATCAATTTGGTGTGTAGGTGATAACTTTGCTTTCTGAAGCTCCTCTTCACTCAATTTTTCAAAGGTATAACTGATAATCTTTAAGATTTTTTTGATATCCATATCCTCTCTAAATTTAGAAAGATCAATGCCCTCGTAAATTTTACCGAGATTGATATCATTCAGTTCCTTTATTTTCTTTTCTAATTCAGCCTTTACATCTATTGAGTCTTCAAAATAGGCTTCTTCGATAAATTTAAAGATTTCCGGGTATTTGTTTAGTAAATCCATTTTGATTAATACCGCCTGACGGATTCGGTTAAAAAAGTCCCGTTCCGCCAAGTCGATCTTTTTGTAAAATTCATCGGCAATCGTCTCGTAACAATAATCAAACAGAAATAAATACATAAGCTTTTTATTGCCGAAATAATGAAACAGTAATCCCTTCGATATTTCGGCTTCTTTGACAATTTCGTTTGTCGATGCCTTATCATATCCTTTCTGGGCAAATTCTTTTATTGCTGCATTTATGATTCGATCTTGTTTTTCCGTTTCTAGGTTAAGAAATTTGGTAAACATCCTGGCAGCCCCTTTCTTAAAGCTGTTGACCACATCAGTCAATGATAGTGTAACTCCATTGACCTATATGGTCAATAGCTGACAAGCTTTATTTTTTACAAAAATATGAATTTCCTTTTGTGGTAATAGTATGGTTTTTCGGGATGTGCTACGATGCATGTGAAAGGGTATTTTTACGGAGGTGAAGAACCATTAATGTTAAAGACAGGGATCCATCATTGACTTTAGAAGGTTTAATTTCCGCTCAAGATCGGTTGTCCCCAGGTCAACATGCTCACATTCTATTAGCGGCTAAACAAGCGTCAGTAGAAGCCGGTATTGGCGGGGAGGATAGAGTAGCTGAGATCTTCCGGAAGCATTCATTTCCATTTGAACATCCCATTTTTCACGTTTATCTCCCTCTTTAGATGAAAAATTTCAACTTGACACCTTTTATTTGACTCCTTGGTATGGTGCCGTTTTAGAAGTAAAAAATATTGGCGGCGTCCTGGAGTTCAGGGACAATCCTCCTCAGTTAATCCGAACGAGAGAGGATGGACACAAGGATGGGTTTGAAAGCCCTGTCGTCCAATTGGAACGTAATTGCGAATTATTGAAGGAATGGCTTATGCGCCGAAGTATCCATCTCCCCATTTACGGTGCCGTTGTTCTGGCCTACCCAAAACAAATTGTTGCCGTTTCCCCGGCGAAAACCAAACTTTTATTCCCTAACCTAATTCCCTCCTTTATTAGAAGCATCCCGCAGCAAGGAAAAAAGTTAGATAAAGAGACTTTTGATTGGGTTTCAGCTGACCTTGTTAAAAGTCATCAAATTTTCATTCCGAAACCGATTTGTGAGACTTACGATATTCCTTTTAGTGAATTTAAAACAGGGGTTAGGTGTGAGGCGTGCGGTAGGATCAGGATGGTTAAGCTCCCGAGGACGTGGTATTGCCCACATTGCAAGGTGACGAATAGCCAGGCTCATTTTAAGACCTTACGGGAGTGGTTTTTAATTTTTAAGAGGAACATCACGAATAGAGAGTGCCGGGATTTTTTGCAAATAAATGATATTCAAGTCGCCAAACGTATTTTACAAATGATGAATTGGCAAAGCCAAGGGACATTTCGAAACCGGTTATACATTATGGATTTATGTAACGGTAATACAAGTCAAAACAAGGAAGCACTTACCCTCCGACAGTAATGCGTGCTCATCCAACAGTTATGAGTCTCTCCGACAGTTATACATGCTTTTGCGACAGTATCGCAGCCCTATCCGACAGTATCACATCCTTATCCGACAGTTACTACTTTCTAAAATAACGATTTTTCTTAAAAACGTGTAACCGCTCTCTCAGAGTGATATGATAAGCATGAAAAAACCACTATAGGGGAGTGTAGTAACCATGAAAAATGAACTCATTGAAAGATTTACTTCCTATGTTAAAGTCGACACGCAATCTAATGACAGCAGCGAGACTTGTCCTTCAACACCCGGGCAACTGACGCTTGCTCGCATGCTTGTCGATGAATTGAAAGCTATCGGTATGCAAGAAGTCACGATGGATGAGAATGGGTATGTAATGGCCACCTTACCTTCCAACACTGAAAAGTCCGTACCAACCATCGGATTTTTAGCCCATGTTGATACAGCAACCGATTTTACCGGTAAAAATGTGAAGCCGCAAATCGTCGAAAACTATGATGGAAATGACATTGTTTTAAACGAAGCTTTAAAGGTCGTTATGACTACAAAGGATTTTCCAAACCTGCCGCAATATAAAGGACATACACTGATAACAACAGACGGTACGACACTTCTTGGAGCCGATAACAAAGCAGGCATTACCGAAATCATGACGGCAATGGCTTATTTGATTAAACATCCTGAAATCAAGCACGGTAAGGTCCGCGTTGCGTTCACACCGGATGAAGAGATTGGCAGGGGACCTCATAAGTTTGACGTTGCGGCCTTCAATGCTACATATGCATACACAGTCGACGGTGGTCCGCTAGGAGAATTGGAATACGAAAGCTTTAATGCGGCATCAGCTAAAATCACGATTAAAGGGAACAATATTCATCCCGGTTCAGCGAAAAACAAAATGGTGAACTCTACGAAAATTGCGATGGAGCTCAACAGCAAACTTCCAAAAGAAGAAGCACCGGAATATACCGAGGGATATGAAGGCTTCTACCACCTAATTTCCTTTAATGGCGATGTCGAGCAAACAAAGCTTTACTATATTATCAGGGACTTTGATAGAGAAAAATTCAATCAGAGGAAAACAACAATTGAAAACGTTGTTAATGAGCTGCAAGCAAAATACGGAAAAGACAATATTCTTCTTGAATTGAAGGATCAATATTACAACATGAGGGAAAAAATTGAGCCTGTTAAGGAAATTGTCGATATTGCTTATGAAGCCATGAAAAACTTGGATATTGAGCCGGACATTAAGCCAATTCGCGGCGGCACCGACGGTTCACAGCTTTCCTATATGGGGCTGCCGACGCCAAATATTTTTACAGGCGGAGAAAACTACCATGGAAAGTTCGAGTTTATCTCTGTTGATAATATGATCAAAGCCACAAACGTTGTGGTTGAAATTACCCGTCTTTTTGAACAAAAAGCATAAAAAATAAAAGCTAACCCACGGGTTAGCTTTTTCTATAAGAAATTCACACATTGCCTTAAGCTCGATTCTGTTTCCTTAAGCTGAATTTCAAGCTGCTCTTTTGACCACTTTCCATCATTGCTCTTTAAATCCTTTAAAATAAGAAGAATCATCCAGATCGAAAACACTGCCGAGAATAAATGATATTCTCTTATAAAGTCCTCCGTATTAATCATGTCGTTAACATGCTCAAGATACACTTTTAAAACTTCTCCTCTAAACTGACTGGTAATTTGCTTTGGAAAAATCGGATGCGACATATCGATGACATGATATAGATCCCAGTACGGCGTGTTTAAGTGTGCATGCTCCCAGTCCAAAACGACCATTCGGTTATTCACAACTGCATAATTTCCCAGGTGAAGATCACCATGTGATAATACCAGCTTCTCTGAAAATTCTACGCCCTCCAGAAGCGAGAAAAGGCGATGAATCATTTTTTTCTCAATATTTAACAATGGTAATAGCTTAATAAATACTGCTTTTTTTAAAGTGACCTCCAATAAAATATCTTTAAACGGCGGTTTAGGTCCTGTTAAGGGAATATCCATTTCCTTGCTATCGAAGGAATGCCACCAGGCGATAAGCTTTGTCACACCGAATACAGTTTCCTCATTGAACACATGTGTAAGCCGGCCAAGGTCCTCGAAAATTACCCAATTAAGATTAGGATCATTAGGATTTGCTGAATAGGAGACCATTTTGGGATAAATATTGGGGAATAAAGAAAGGACATGTTCATTAACCCAGACTTCTTTTCCTAACTGATCATTATTGGTTAAGGGCTTAAACACATAGCTTTTGGTTGGTGACACAAAAAACCTTTCCACCAATTTTCCATTCATCCCTTTATAGAGGATTTCCTTTTTGAGAATTTTTTCATCATTTAATGTCCCATCAGCAAGGACAATACTTTTTAGTAACTCCATTATCTCACCAACTAATTAGATTTATTAAATGAACAAAATCCTCAAAAACCCAAATAATATGAAAATTATAACAAATATATTCATAGAGTCCTCAAAAATTGCCTCTGTTGCAAAATAAATCATAAGAAAAAGGCTGACATATAACTTTTGTCAGCCTTTTCATGTATTTACTTATTCATGCTAGCAAGGAAATCACCAAGGAGGTCATCCAGGTCATTTTCTATTTTATTTTGTTTCTTTTCTTGGATAGATGAGGGGTTTCGGTCTGCATTCTCCCAATCAAATGCACTTAAGTCATTATCGATTTCATCTATATCATTTGCTGCAGCGGATTCTTCAAAAGAAACTAAATTATTCCCGCTTTCATCGTTTACTTCACTCTGTACCGGTCCTTCCTGAAGATATAACGCTTCATTGATATCCAAAGAATTACTATTCATTGAAGCCAGTAATGAAGTAGCGCGAATTGGGTCAGATAGCAGCTGATAAATAATACTTCCAAGCAATGCTTCTGAGTGCTCATGCTTTAACCAATCCCGCTGTGCTTTACTTAATTTATGGGGGAGGGGAATCGTGATCGTTTCCCGTTCCCTCGTATAGGAGTTACCGACGCCTTGCATCACAAAATCAGCAATTTTGCTCGAAAAATTCCTTCTCTCAATTTCCTTTAATTTTTGCAAATGCTTTAAGATATGGTCAGGTGTATCAGAAGGGACGCGAAAGGATATCGCCTGGCCTCTCTTTACCTCATTTGAGGCGGATTTTTTCATAGAATCACCTTATTTTATTTCTTTACAGGCTCTTGGACCACTTGGACCATTTTTGGTTTCTCCATTTTTCTTACAAAATCGGTGATTAGCTTATAATAAGCATTTGCCATCATCCAAATACTCTCTTTTTCATCTTCAAAGAAATCAATATTATATCCGTCTAAATTATTATTTAATGTTTTAATATATTCCTTTAACACATTGGCTCCTCCGCCAACAAAATAGCAGATTTCTGTTTGCGAGTTTTTTAACCATACATTTCGTAATAACCGATATTGTTTCTTTGCTAAATCAAGGAGGATGCGGTCGGTAATATCATGAACACTTGTCCTGCTTCCTTTGACCATAATATGATTGCGATCATTTTTCCTTGTGATAATTTCAACAACATCCCTGCGGCTATCTAGCTCTACGCCATGTTTTTTTCTAATTTCTTCTCTAATTGCTTCTAAAGATTCAGATACACCAAGATTAAATCCTTGTGCCTTATCGTCATCGACATTTCGATTTTTAATGACCGCGATATCTGTTGACAAACCGCCAATATCTTGGATTAAGATCCTTTTATCTATTAAATCCTTATTAATAATTTTTAAATTATTATCCATAACCAGGTTAATGTAGGCAGCAAAGCCTTCAGGATATACCTTTACTTCATCAAACTTTATATTTACTTTCAATCCTTGGTATTTTGGGGTAACAAGAAATTCAACTTGGTGCACAGAGCCAATTAATTTAGAACGATAGCCTGCATCTTTGCCTTCCTTCACTTCACGAAGAGGGAGACCTGTCCCTAATGTATAGTTTGCATCAATCACATTTTTCGTTTTTGGAAAAATATTCGTGTTTTCAGCTCTTACTGCATCCAATGCCAATGTAGTAAAAAGCATGACTAATGTTTGGTCTTCTTCCGATTTACTGCTGCCTGGGTCAAGTTCTGTGGCATTGTCAGTTTTGGTTGCTAGATTACCAATACGATAAATAACATTATTCTCTTTTAAAGCCGGTGAGTGCACTTTTATATGAATTCCATCTAATGGATTTTTATTATCTAATTCTTCTATTCCGATTACCGGTCGATCTTCTGTATCTCGTGCCACAATATTAGGGATATTTAATTCATAGTCTATTTCCCCGAAAATAGCTTTAATTGAGTCATTTCCTACATCAACCGCTGCAATTCTGGATTTAGTCATAAAAATCATTCCTTTTCTTTTTAATAGATTTATTTTTTTTAAATGAATATGTATCTAGTTGCCTTATCTTAAGGGTATAGGAGATTAATAGATTCTTCAATACACTTAACAAAAAGAAATAAAATTGTAAACCTGTAAACAACTCGTAAACTCGTGCTCTTTTCGTAAACAATGATGACAACTTTGTAAACACGCATTCTTACAGGGAAGTAAACAGATCCGCAAACATGTAAACTCCTTTGTAAACGGATTGTTTACATTAAGTAATCATGTGTGCATTTTTGTAAACATTTAAAGTGCTGAACATTATAGAGGACCTTACATCTGTTAATAAAAATTCCTAAAGTTTTTTTCTCTTAATTTTTAAGACTAACGATTAGTGCCACATCTCAAAAAGCGGATCAATGCAACATGCTTCAGCTAACTCAAACGCCCCTAACGGATACTATGATATAGTTCATAACCCGCCAGTTGTTTCCTTGTATAAATCCCTTTTTCTATTTCGGATTCAAGTTCGTTACTCCAGCAAGACATTCGCTCGTATAAGATTGCATACCCATAATAAAACCGTTGGCGAACTTTATCCTCGTGCTAAAGTTCACTTCATCTGCCCACATAGCAAGTGTTTTCTAATTTTATAACTGTACCAATTCCCCTTAAGATAAAAGGCTTTTTATTAAAAGCAGCTATGTATCTAGTTTCTTTATGAATGGAGGTATAGAAGATTAATAGATTTTCAATTACGCTACCCGAAAAAAATAAAACTATAAGCTACCAACACAACTTCCAACTTATCCCCAGTTTGTAAACAGATATGTAAACAATGATGACAAACTTGTACACATACTGCCACAAAAGGAAGTAAACCAATTTGTATACAAGTAAACGTTTTTGTTTACGTCTAGTTTACATTAAGTAAACATGTATACATATTTGTAAACATTAAAATGCTGAACATTAGAGGGCTTTATATCTGTAACAAAATGTAGTTTTTTACTCTACATTTTTCTCATGTATGATTAACATTTACCGCATAGCTCAGCCTACTTGAAAATTAGCTTAATTTTATAGAATTCTCATCAAAGATTCTACTGATGGTCATAGAATGAGGAGTAGTTCAGAACCCATTTCACTTTTCCTTCGGTATCCTAGAAAAATTCCTTTCAGGTGAATTTACGTAGTGCATCAATGCGGCATGCTCAATTCACCGTATCACCATCAATAGCAAGGGTAATTGTAATTTTATCGGATGTTATCAAATTCCCTTAAGATAAAAATCCCCTCTTTACTTCATTATTGTAATGGTACATATCATTACGTAAGAACAGAAAACAATTGCAAAATTGATCGTTTGCCCCACTGGAACTAAACATCATTCTTTTTCGTTTTAATAGATTTATTTTAAAAAAAGTGGCAATGCATTTAGCTTTTTTAAAGTATAGAAGATTAATAGATTCTTAAATGACACTTACTGAAAAGACATAAAACAATAGGCTATAAACATAACTTGCTAACTTATTCCCGATTAGTAAACAGATATGTAAACAATGATGACAAACTTGTACACATGCTGCTACAAAAGGAAGTAGACGAGTTTGTATACACGTAAACATCTTTGTATACATTCAGTTTACATTAAGTAAACATGTATACATATCGGTAAACAAGAAAAGTAATGAACAATAAAGACACCTCAAAAGCCAGCCAATCATAAAAACCTGAAGCTTTTACACCTCAATTTTTTTATGATCAGATTATACCTATTGGAATAGGGCCAACCCACTTAAGAACTCTCGTCTTTCTTTAAAAGATTTTTTTCTGCTTCTGACAATGCATCTAAAATAGGAAACAAAATCCGACAAACTATTCCCTTTTTGAATAGAATTGCTTGTTCTTTTTTTTTTATATATTATTAAAGCTATAGTTTGAATTTAACAGTCATCACACGTGATACGGTTAACCGTTATTAATCAAATTGGGGTTTTGAAAAGCCCATTTAAATAAGGTGATTGTGTGTTCTAATAAATAAATTCTCCACTTAAGGGTGTGGTAAACATGCGTATTAATAAGTTTATTAGCGAGTCCGGAAAAACCTCCAGGCGCGGTGCAGATAAATTAATTAGTGAAGGAAGAGTCACGATAAATGGCAAGATTGCCAAAATAGGCAGTCAAGTAGAGCCGGGGGATGATGTTCGGGTTAGTGGCAATCCCATCAGAATGGCAAGAAATTATGTTTATATCGCTTTAAATAAACCCGTAGGCATTACCAGCACTACCGAGAAAAATGTTAAAGGAAATATTATTGATTTAGTTAACCATCCATTAAGAATATTTAATATTGGACGACTTGATAAGGATTCTGATGGTTTAATACTGCTTACGAACGACGGAGATATTGTCAACGAAATATTACGTGCCGAAAATAAGCATGAAAAAGAATATATTGTTACCGTTGATAAGCCGATTACTCCTGAGTTTTTAAAAAGAATGGCGAGCGGTGTCGAAATTTTAAATACAAAAACACTGCCTTGTGAAGTCACTCAGTTATCCAAATATGTTTTTCAAATCATTTTAACTCAAGGCTTAAATCGGCAAATTCGCCGGATGTGTGAAGCCCTTGGCTATGATGTTCTTAGATTGCAGCGAACCCGAATTATGAATATCCATTTAGGCAACCTCCCTATTGGACAATGGCGGGATTTATCAAAAAAAGAACGTAATCAATTATTTAGAGATCTTAACTATGAACCGAAGGAATGGTAAAAAATTTAAGGATGTGCCGAGTTTCGGTTCATCCTTTTTCTATTTCATTAATTAGTGTTGATAATCATAGTCCATTTTATATATGACTCTATTAAATTCACTGTTTCTTTTAGGAGAAAATAGCAATGAACGTCCCGAATAAGAGAGGGGTATGTCCTGGATAACTGTCCGATAAAAGCTTCCTTATGTTCGGCCCTTGTCAACGGGTGATTATTTTACTTTTAAAGCAAGGTGAAAGAATATGATATAATTAAAACTAATCCTATTTAGGCATTTGTTAATGATCAATACCGGTTTCCAGTCATATACATTGTTCATTTTGATTTGTAGGAGTGATTCCTTTGAAATATAAAACAATAGACTTGTTTGCCGGGATAGGCGGTATTAGAAGAGGATTTGAAATGACAGGTCGTTTTGAAAATGTTTTGTCTGCTGAAATAGACAAATATGCCTGTGAAACATACAAACATCTCTATAATGAAGACCCATTTAATGATGTGACAAGTGAAGACTTTAAGGCTAGAGCGGAGAATTCCTCCTATGACATTTTGCTAGGCGGTTTTCCATGCCAGGCCTTTTCTATTGCAGGGAAAAAAGAAGGATTCATGGATAAAACACGAGGTACTTTGTTTTTTGATGTTGCAGATATTTTGAATCGGACAAGGCCAAAAGCATTTCTTCTTGAAAATGTTGAAGGACTTCTTAGGCATAAAGGCGGCCAAACGATTACAGTGATACTCGAAACACTTGTTATGGAGCTCAATTATTACGTAATTGGGGTTGAGCAACATCCACTTACCGGTGAAATAATGGTTAACCCTACTAATTTCTTATTAAATTCCAGAAATTTCGGATTACCGCAAAACAGGCCAAGAGTATATTTCATGGGCTTTGACCGGAATTATTTTGGTGACTATTTAAATGAGCTGCCAATAAAGAATTTACCTAAAAGCCGAAAAAGGGAGCCAATTTATAAAGATTTGAATAATCTTTTAGATTTTGGAAACGGAGCGGATTTTTACCTTGCCGAAGGCTATCTTAGTACTTTAAAGAAGCATAAAGATAGGCACAAAGGCAAAGGAAACGGCTTTGGATATCACGTTGTTAATGAAAATGGGATTGAGACGCCCGTATCCAATGCGCTGCTTGCAACCGGCGGTTCCGGAAAAGAGAGAAACCTGGTATATGACCCGCAGGATCATATTGGCGGTGTAGAGGTTAAAGGAAAACAAACCCCTCTTAATAAGGAAGGCATCAGATTAATGACTCCCAGGGAGTGGGGAAAATTACAGGGTTTTATCAATTACGCATTCATTGAGGATGGTATTGATACTTTTTCTTTCCCTGAAAAGATAAGTAGAATCCAACAATACAAACAGTTTGGCAATTCCGTTACAATCCCTGTTATTGAAGAACTTGCGCAAACAATGGTTACCTGTCTCGATTTTCTTGAATACGAAATGGCGCAAAAAAATCGTATAAATAAAACGGAACAGCTAAATCATATCTAACGAAAGAGCCCGATCTACTTGAGCCATTTTATTTTAGGATATATTCAATCCTGCTGTCGTAAAACGGGAAATGGAAATCCTAATGGCATTGCAATGCCATTAAGATTTCCAGCCAGGATCCGGATCGGCTTACCCTTGACTTTTATTTACTCGTTCCTTATTCCTCGCTAAAATGCATTAAAAAACACAAAAAGTTAGTCCTAATTCCTTACATTACTGCTTTGCTTTGTTTGAATAAAAAACCTCGGAAGCCCGCCACTTTTTTGAAAGCTCTTCAATATGATGAGGTGTTGTTCTGCAGCATCCTCCTATTAAACGTGCACCTGCTTGGTACCATTCTTCAGATTGAATGTCAAAAGCGTTACATTGTCCATGACCATACCATGTTTTTGTTTCTGGATTATAAATTTCGCCAGAGTTTGGATAAACGAGAATCGGTTTTTTGGTGTTTGCCCTCAACTCCTGGATGGCACCAGTCACAACGTTTACTGGTGCACAATTGATACCTATTGCAACAATTTGTTCGCTTTTCTCAAAAACTCTCGCACACTCCGCAAGCTTAGTACCTTCACTAATCTCTTTCTCATTTTTTAAAGAAAAGGAAAGCCAAGCATATGTTTCTGGAAACTCACGCAATAATGTATCTAATACTTTTGCTTCTTGCAGAGAAGGAATCGTTTCAAATGCTAATAGATCTGCACCTGCTTCAATCAGCGCTGACATTCTTGAACGGTGAAAGTCTGCTAATGTTTTATCTGTCACACCATAGTTACCTACATACTCTGAACCATCTGCAAGGTAAGCCCCATACGGTCCAACTGATGCAGCAACCAATGGTTTAGGCCTATTCGTTTGCGTATTTTCCTTCCAAAAATCATCTCTTGCTCTTCTTGCAAGTAATACCGTTTTCCTTATTAACTCCAAAGCTTCCTGTTCTTGTATTCCACGCGCGGAAAAACCATTAATAGTAGCTTGATAACTTGCCGTTATGGCACAGTCCGCTCCAGCACGAAAATAGTCCGAATGAACCTGATAAATTAGTCCCGGATTTTCCAGTAACACACGTGCAGACCAAAGAGGATCGTCCAAATTACATCCATGCGCTTCCAGTTCTGTAGCTAAGGCTCCGTCAAGAAACATAATGGAGTGTTGGGATAAAATAGCATCAATTGGGTTGATTTTGTTGGACATAATCTACGCCCCTCTTCTTTAGATTTTTTGTTAGATAATAACTTCCGTAGCAAAACAAAATAAATGGTATGCCGCAATATAAGGCAATTCGTTGTGTAGGATCAAATGCAATTCCAATACATGATGCCAGACAAAGGATAAAAGAAGCGATTGGTACCAATGGGTATAGTGGCGTACGATAGACCAAGTCCTTTTCAGAATTTCCCTCTTTCAAATATTGCCTGCGAAATAGGAACTGGGAAGCACTGATACTCATCCAAACTACAACCACTGCTAGACCGGAAATGGAAACAAGTACGATATACACAGTATCTGGTGCCACAATACTTGAGAGCAAAGCCAAAGCTCCACCCACCATGCTGAAAATGATTGCATTGATTGGAACACCTTGTTTTGTCATTTTTCCAAAAATCGGTGATATTGTGTTCTTATTTGCAAGCGACCAAAGCATTCTAGATGAGGCATAAAGACCTGAGTTTGCAGCAGATAGAATGGCTGTTAGGATAACAAAATTCATTATGTCGGCTGAATAAGGCACCCCAATTCGTTCTAGAACGGCAACAAAGGGGCTCTCTAATATGCCTGCATCGGACATAGGCAATAACGCAGATAAAACAACAATCGTTCCTACAAAAAAGATGATCAATCTCCACAGGGTAGTTCGAATTGCCTTCGGTATCGTTTTATCCGGGTCCGCCGTTTCACCAGCTGCAATGCCTATTAATTCTGTTCCCGAAAAAGCAAAATTAACCGCAAGCATGGTCATTATAATGGCAGTAGCACCATGAGGAAATAAACCTGCGCTTGTAAAATTAGAAAAGAATGGTGCTGGTTTTGAATGAGTCATCGGAAGAAACCCTAGCATTGCCGCTGCTCCTAAAATAATAAATATCACAATAGCTATAACCTTTATCGATGAAAACCAAAATTCGGATTCAGCGAAAAACTTAACTGTCAGGACATTTAATACAAAGATCAAAATGGCAAAAAGAGCACTCCATACCCAAACATTGATGGATGGAAACCATCGCTGCATAAGCAATCCTGCAGCTGTAAATTCAGAACCTAAAGCAACTGTCCAAGTTAGCCAATACAACCAGGCTACTGTATACCCTGTCCCCGGTCCAATGTATTTAGCTGCATAGCTATGAAATGCGCCCGTTTCAGGCATATGTACGGAAAGCTCCCCTAAACATAGCATGACTAGATAAACCACTAGTGCACCAATCAGATAGGCTAGAATTGTACCAAACGGGCCCGCTTGTTGAATCGTGTAACCCGAACTTAAGAATAAGCCCGTTCCAATCACCCCGCCAAGCGATAGCATGACTAAATGCCGTGCTTGCATTTTTCTTTGAAATTCTTGCCTATTTTTGTTCTCCATTTCTACTCTCCTTTAGTTACTATCCAGAAAAAAACAAAAACGCACTCTAAAAAAGAGTGCGCTACTGACAAATAAAAACGGACGCTCTTATCTATCAGGATTATCACCCGCTGGAATTAGCACAGTGTCTTAAGCAGACCTGTTGCTGAGGTTTCATAGGGCCAGTCCCTCCACCTCTCTGGATAAGAATATTTTTTTATAAATTTATCAATCTATGTAAATATTGTCAAGTTAATTCAGTTTTTTTAAAAAATTATCTAGTGGAGAAATGTAAAAAAGAGTGTGTTACTATAACTGCAACACACTTCGTCTTGGGTATTATTTAAAAACTGTATACCCAACTATAATTTTAATGGTTGCCCCTCAAATGATTTAACATCTAATGGTGCGGTCAAGAAATCTTTCGCTTTAGATACAAACGCGGTGAAGTGCTCACTTGAATTATGACTGGCAACAGCTTGAAGATCCTGCCAAACTTCAACCATTGTAAATACATTTTCGTTTTCCGTATCTTTTTGGAGACTGTAAGAAATATTTCCGTTTTCTGCTTTGGAAGCAGCAATCAGTGGTTGAATCTCCTTTAGAAACGCATCCTGCTTCGCTGGATTAATATGAAACTTGGCATGAATAATAATCATCGTAGTCATCCTCTCCTTTTTTATGAACAACATTCTTTTATTTCCATTGTGCAACTTTCTCAATTGGAAGACGAACAGATGGGTGTCCGTTGTCTGCTGCTTTACCGATTGAGATGAGCATAACTGGAATGTAGCGGTCTTTCTCCAATCCAAAAGCTTCTGCAATTTGGTCTTTTTCATATCCGCCGATTGGATTTGTATCATATCCATAAGCGCGGGCGGCAAGCATTAACTGCATGGACACAAGACCTCCATCAATTAAAACAACTTCTTTCATATCTTCTCGTGAAATGGTTTCATAATACCCAGAGAATGATGTAAGGATTTGTTCTTTTACTTCTAGAGGCATAAAACCCTTGTCTACTGCTGCTCCATAAATTTCCTCAGCATTTTCAAAATTGTTCAAATCACCAAATACGGCAATGACTGCAGAAGATGTTTCGACTTGATTTTGATTAAATTTAGCAAGAGGCGCAAGTTTTGCTTTTCCTTCGGGACTTTCAATCACAAGAAAGCGCCATGGCTGCATATTAACGGAAGAAGGAGCGAGTGTCGCTAAAGTCAGGATCTCTGTCATTTCTTCCTTGCTAATATTTACGGATTTGTCGTAATTTTTTATAGAGCGGCGTTCTTTGAGAATTTTATTGAAGTCATTTGTCATTTGTGTAGTTGTCAGGGTAGTCATAGTTATTGAAATTCTCCTCTTTTGTTTTATTTTAAACAACTTTTATATACTACTATTATTGATATTGGCCTATACACAGATAAACATTTTAGACAAAAATGTTATAAACAGTCTAAAATATTATCTATGTATACCTTACTCCAATTTCCTTCAGTTGTAAACTGATAAAGATTGGTATTGGATAGTCTTAATATTTTTTATTTGGTTTATGATATAATTTTGGGATAAAGGGAGTGGTATTTTGAGAAAAATTGCACCTGATGAAAGACAGATGATGAGGCAATCCTATGTAAAAAAAATGATAAATGTGATTCGGACTCAAGGATTCCTTTCCCTTACCATTCAAGATATCGCTCATATAATGAATTTAAGCCGAGCTTCCTTATATAACTATTTCTCTTCAAAGGAAGACATCATCTTAGAGTTGACTAATTTCTGTATTACTTATATTGATGAAGCTGGTCAAACGATTTCCAATGAAGAGTTATCCTATCCACTTCGTCTTCAAAAAGTATTTGAACAAGCTGTTTTTTCAGCTGCTTATGCTTCAGATATTTATTTAAATGATTTAAAAAGAAGCTGTCCGTCTCTTTATGAAAAGAAGATGCAGTCAAGAAAAGAACAATTGTCTGCTATTCATTCATTTTATCAAAATGGCATGAAAACAGGAGTTTTTAATGAGTTGAACCCTGCAATTTTAATTATCCAGGATGAAACAGTATTGAGAAAATTGATTAATACCTCTTTTTTAATGGAAGAGGAATTATCATTGAAACAGGCTTTGTACGATTATTATAAGGCGAAGAAGTTCCAAGTTCTTAAGCCGGAATTTTTAATAGACACGAAAAATAAGGATATCAATGAATTGGTAGATTGCATTCTTCAAAAACTTGCAGCAATTTAATTACCATAAAAAAGCTGTGATTTATATGGAGAGACACAGATAAATGAGACAAAAAAACACCCCCTGAATCGTATTTGTAATCTAACGATTTTGGAGGTGTTTTTCTTCTAGAAAAATTCTGAAGAAATAAAAATGTAATAAAGAGAGGTTGAGCGCTAAGAGGCATACCACTGCGCTTTTTGCTTAGAAAGAGGCTTTAGACGGTTTTATTTTTTGATTATTCAGTTAATTTAGAAATATTATCGTAATATAAATGCCGCGAATGTAAACGATTTAACATATCCCTGTTCTTTGTTTCAGAAAATTTCATGTTAAGATTATTTAAAATTAGCAACCAAAGAACATGGAGGGTAAAAGAATGCTTAACAAAATTAAAAGATTTATAGCAGTTGTAGCAGTTGCTGTACTCTCAGGAACTGTAAGTGCTAACGTACAAGCTGCAACCTTTACTGTACAAAAAGGGGATACCCTTTGGGATCTATCACGCGTACATAATACCTCAGTAGAAACCATCCAAAAATTGAATCATCTTAATACAGACCTTATTCACCCTGGGGATAAATTAACAGTAGTACCTGAAAAACATTATATCGTTAAACAAGGTGACACATTATGGGATATATCCCAAGATCATCATATATCTGTTTCACAAATTATGGATTGGAACAATTTAAATACCGATCTTATCCACCCTGGATTAAATCTATTAATCTTTGATGGCTTAAATACTACTAATAACGCTGTAACAGAAAACCAAGAGAAGCCAGCTGCACCAACACCAGCTGTACAAGCACCAAAGCCTGCTCCAGCTGCACCTGCAGTAAAAGCTGCAAAAGAAATTATCGTGAAAGCTACAGCCTATACGGCTTCATGTGCTGGATGTTCCGGCACAACGGCTACTGGAATTAACATTAAAGCAAACCCAAATGAAAAAGTCATTGCCGTTGACCCATCTGTGATCCCGCTTGGCAGTAAAGTGTCTGTAGAAGGTCTTGGTGAATACACAGCTGCAGATACCGGCGGTGCGATTAAGGGAAATCGAATCGATGTCTTTATTCCATCTGAACATGACGCAATCAATTTCGGAGTAAAACAATTAAAAGTAACAATATTAAATTAAAATGTCTATCCTAAGGATTCCATTTTAGCGTTAAAAACACTGGATCCCCTTTATGTACCAAGGGGATTCAGTGTTTTTTTAATAAACTTTACTAAATTATACAAGTACCCTTCTTTTTGGATTAGAGAGAAGGCTAAGCCTGTGTCGAATACAACAACAGTATATTTTTCCACCTCCATATATTCCCATCATCCCTTTAGACAATTAATTTTAAAGGTAATTATAAAAACCGCCTCTATTTATGGTAAGGTTCCCCGCATCTATCATACTGGCGGTTTCCTACTCCTTTTGCCTTGCTCTTGTCCGAATGAGAACCGCATTCAGACAGGCTTACGCTTTTTTCTCCTGCTCTTGTCCGAATAAGACCTGCATTCAGACAGGCTTACACTTTTTTCTCCTGCCCCTGTCCGAATGAAACCCGCATTCAGACAGGCTCATGCTTTTTTCTCCTGCTCTTGTCCGAATAAGACCTGCATTCAGACAGACAGAAGTATCACTGCTACACATCTTTTGTTTTTGATAATATTGATTGATCCCAATTATGAAATTTCTTCCATTTTCATCTTCTGAAAGCGAAATCCCTTCACTGCAAGCTTAGGGGTGGGGGCTGTTTGGTTTCGATGCATCCATTGGTAAATAATAGGTATAACAAGGATACTTGTTATGGTCGAACTGATTAACCCTCCCACAACCACGATTCCCAAAGTTTGAGAGATTACTGTATCATTACTTGAAGATAGAGCCAAAGGCAGTAAAGTTAATATCGTCGTTAAGGCCGTTGTCAGAATTGGACGTACCCGCGACAGCGTACCGTCTAAAACAGCCTCTTCGAGAGCCATCCCACTTGCTATATTTCTTTCTATTTTATCAACGAGAACAATCCCATTTGTTACTACAATTCCTGTTAGCATCAATAATCCGACGAGAGTTGCAAGGTTCCACTGCTTATTAAAGATGAACATACTTATTACCGATCCGATAAATGCTAATGGTATACACATTAAAACGGAGAGAGGTGCTTTCCATCCTCGAAAAACGGCACTTATGATTAAGAGAACAAGTAAAATGGAAAATGATAAGGCAATGGACATTTCATAAATCATTTCATTTACTTGTTCAGGCGCACCCTCAAAGGAATACTTCACTCCTACCGGAAACGGAATATTCTTTAATGTACTTTTGACTTGTTTCGTTACTTTTTCTATATCACTGGAAGTAATGTTGGCAGTTACGACTGCAAAGGGAAGCCCATCCTTCTCTTGAATTACGGATGGATCTGAATTTGGTGCAAGGGTTGCAAGTTGATCTAATGTAACCTCTTGACCTTGCTTATTCTTAAAGGCCTCTTTACCCATCATAGTGAAAATGGCTTGAGAGGGATCTTTACCCGTAACATTCCTGCCGCTTTGCTGCGTGGAAGCTTTTTGTAAATCGGAATGGAAAACAATCGGGAAAAAGGAAGTGAGATGAAACCCATCACGAGACGGGTTTTTTAAAAAGGGTGCTTTGAATTAGCACCTTTTTTGTTATTTCAAAAAAATCCAAGAGAACCTCATTTAGGTACGTTACGGTGAACCTTATCATAAGTAAATGAGGTTTTTCTAAAAAATAGAATAAGAAGTCTTGTCCTTAATTGAGTAACCAGCGATAGTAAAATAAGCGGAGATTTTTCGGTTAGATGCAGAATAGAGCTCGTTTCGGGGTATATAAGGGGAGGTTTTCCGTTTATGCAAAGAAAATTACCCATTTTCTCGGTTTTCGAGTCAATAGGCGAAATCTCTCCGTCTATTTAAGCTATTTTCAGTGCTATTTACAAATTAAGAGAAATTTCTCCGTCTATTTATCAGATCGGATGCTTAACCTGATCCCCTAACCGATAAGAGCGGACCCTCACGATCCCAGATGCGGGAATCAGCATCTTTTTATCGACTAGTTGAGAAAGTACTTTTTTTACCGTCTTGTCACTTAGCTTCAAATACTTCTCGACTTCTATAGGGGATATGGCTTCTCCTTTTCGAATCGCTAGCCGAAGCACTTCCTTTTCGACAAAGGACAGGGAGGTCTGGTCCAGTTCATCACCCAGCCATCGGCCAATCACTTGCTGAACAATCTGTTGGCATCGACGAGGCTTCTCTTTAACTTGGTCATAAGAAAAGCGGATCACGGTCCATCCGTCAATCACCAACTGGTTTTGACGTTCCAGACTGTCGGAAAATTGCCATCTACTTATGTTCTTTAGGTGAGGGCCGTACCCGTCGATCTCAAGGCAAATCCGGATGGCGGGACGAATATAAGCAAAATCCAAATACCTTTTGCCATCCTTGAAATCATCGACTTCATATTCTGGATGAAGATACCGAAAATGGTGAAATAAGGGCCACCACACTTGCTTCACAAACAACATTTCAGCTTGTTTGTGACCTTCTTGTAAGCGCCGCAACCGTTCACCGGTTCTTGCCTGCAAGTGAGCATTCATAAAAGCCTGGTATTCTTCTTCAAATCCCATAGCATTCCTCCTCCTATCCAATAGTCATGTCTTTTTCAGCAACCTTTATATACTATTGAAAATAAATTATTTAAACAAATTTAGTGGAAAAACTACAAAAATTATACAGTTGGCCTAAATGACTTAACTAATTTGGAAACGATTCTTTAAAATTAATGAGTGTTAATGCGAGTGAGAAAAAGAGGTTTAATGTGGCTTAAATTGGAGAAAGTAAAAGGAAAATAAAGACTTTCGGAGTAGCTAATATAAAAAAAATTTAAGGATAGAATTATTTTTAGTTTAATAGAATTCTTAAAATTGTCAATCGATTTTCTTTATATTTCGACAATATCATTCTTATCATTTCTATTTCCGTTAAGAAAACTTATTATATTCCAGCCTCCCCAACCTTAAGGAGAGGCATTTGGCTAAAAACCTTATTTACTTATGATACGGTTCACCGTAACATAAGTAAGTGAGGTTTAAACAAATCTTTTTCTTATTTTTAGTATTTGATTTTCAATGATCAAATCAGAGCTTAACACATTTAAAGTTTTTAATTCCTCAATTGGTACCTCAAACTTTCTAGAAATTTTATATAAAGTATCTCCTTTTTGGACCTTATAGGTTTCGTAATGATCATTGGGACTATAATAAATAATTTCACCTTTTCCTTTCATTTCATTTAAACCAGTTTTTAAAATATCATTTTCAATTAATGTGCTGATGATTTGATTTGCCCTAAATTTATAGGAGTGTTCTTCAACCGATTTCCGGCCCTGCATTTGGATTTGGGATCTTTTTTCGGGTTGATTAAGGTAGTAATGAACTTTGTGAATGGTCTCTTCCGGGGATAAAGAGACAACTAAATCTTTTCTAGGTATAAAATTTTTCCTTACACCAGGTGTATCCAGTGTAAGAAGAAAGCCGCCTGATCCTAAAATTTCATAGGTTCGTTGAGTTAATAATGCAGGGTAATTTTGTAACCCTAATAAAATTTTTGAGGAACTATACACTTTATTTGCATCTTTATAGTTTAGAAAACCGTGAATCCATTCGTTTGGTATTTTGAAGCCCAAGTAGTCATCCATCTTATCCCAATTATTCCCCCAAAAATCAATACGAATATTCTCCTTAAGAAGCGGCCGAATAAGAATATCTATAGATCTATGGCGGAAATGATTTGGATAGTTTTCCAAAATATCTGGATATGCATTTGCAACTATTGCTATTTGTGATTTATATTCGGAATGGATATGAATGGGCTGGTGGATAGTCTCTTCATAACCGAAATCTAAATGGCTGGCCAGTATACCTAATTGCTTATAGGTTTCTACCGTATCCGGGCATATTGTAAACACAAAGTCAGGTGCAATCGCATTTATTAATGGAAGCGACCATGCTTCCGTATAAGCAGGGTCTTCTACCGCCCAATACACCAAAGGAATTTTATGTGCTGCCATCTGTTCTCGTATAATCTTCTGCTTATCTTTTGTATGTTCTGCTCCCCAACCGACTGTAATGGAAAAATCAGGTTTAAAGGTTTTAATCATGCTTGATAGATTCTCATTGTCAATTGGACCGGAAATGAGGACATCATGCCCGCTAGCGGTAAATCCTTTGGCTAAATTATTACTCCAAATTTCCCCGCTTTCTATAAAGAGAATACGCATTATTTCACCTCTAGTATTATTAAATTAAGCTACTTCTTTTTTACTTTTAAATAATGATTTACTAAGATGATATCTGTTTTAAGATTATTCAACTGCTTAAGTTCATCAACACTTACTCCAAATTTTCTTGAAATACTCCATAAAGTATCTTTAGGCTGAATAACATAAATTTCATAGTTTTCCTTTAATTTATCTACATAATGGATGAATTCCCCTGTTCCAGAGCTTTCTGCACCTTTAGACAGAATACCGGCATCGATGAGGGTGTTAATAACATACTCAGCCCGATTTTTAAAAGAATATTTTTTTACCGATTCCATACCGGCCTTTTTTATTCTCGTTCGTTCTTCGGGATAACGTAAATAGTATTTGACTAGCTCAATCGTTTCTCTGGATGAATTACTGGATAAAAGATCTTGGCCTGGGGAAAATAATCTCCTAATTTCAGATGTGTCATTTGTAAGCAAGAGACCACCCGATCCAAGTACTTCATACGTACGCTGCGTTACTTGCGAATCATGATTTTGGACACCTAAAACAAAATCTGCTGAACTGTACACTTTATTTGCTTCCGTATAAGGGAGAAACCCATGGATCCATTCATCAGGAATCTTTTTGCCAAGGATATGCTCCATTTGATCCCAGTAACGGCCCCAGAAATCAATTCTAATATCTTCTTCCAAAAATGGACTGAGCAGTGACCTTAGTGCTTTAAAACGGTAGTGATCAGGTCTTGTTTCATAAAGCATGGGGTAACCATTAGCTACAACGGCAAGCGAAACCTCATACTTTTCAGAAATGTCAGGAAAATGAACACTTGAATGATATCCAAAATCCAGATGTGCTGCTGGAATCTGTTGATCTTTATAAAAATCAACCCTGGAGGGGCAAATAGTAAATACAAAGTCTGGTTTGATGGTCTGAATAAGAGGCAGCGAAAAAGTCAGCGTATACCCAGGGTCCTCTGTTGCCCAATAGACATGAGGGATTTTTGTAGGCGAAACATACTCTTTTATCATTTTTTGTTTTTCTGGTGTATGTTCAGACGTATGCCCCATCGTAAATATTAAATCCGGTTGAAAGTTGGATATCATATCGTTCAGACCTTCAGAAGTCAAAGGACCGGAAACGATGACTGTATGTCCAGCATCACAAAAGCCTTTTGGAAGTCCATAAATCCACATGGGGTTATTTTCCAAAAACAACACTCTCATTTTTCTCTCTCCTATAAAGACTTAGTCCCAAAGCATCTCACTTATTTTAACTAATTGATATCCACGTTTTTTGAGCTCAGGTATGACAAGATTCATTGCGGCGGCAGTAGGCTTCCCATTTAAATGAGCTAATACAATGTCATTACCTGTAAGTTTTGAGAAAATTCGATTATAAATCGTATCTGGAGTTGGTTCCTGCCAATCAATCGTATCTATGCTCCAATAGATGGTAAAAGGGATGCCAATTTGACCCGCAGCCTCCAAAAGGGTTTTATTCCAACAACCATACGGCGGGCGAAATAAAGAGCTCCCTTTTTGTCCAACAATCGTTTCAAAACTTGAAATAGTGTTTGTTAATTCCATGATCATTTCATTTTGGGATAATTTCGTGAAATCCGGATGACTATAAGAATGATTGGCGATCTCATGTCCGTCTGAAACAATTCTTTTAACAAGTTTTGGGAATTGTTCAACCCAGGCTCCTGTTAAAAACATGGTTGTCTGGACATCATTTCTTATTAAGACATCCAATATATTTTCTGTATTCTCCGCGCTATCACCGGCGTCAAAGGTAAGGGAAATCATTTTGTCATCTTTTAAACCCTTGGAAATGAAAACAGACGGCATTGCTTTTGATCCTGTATACTCCCTATCAATCTTTAAAAGTTGGCCAGCATAGATAAAGTCTGATGTTAAACAGTTATCCTTTTTTAGTTTTTCTATTGAAATACCAATATCCTTTGCAATTTTACCTAACGTATCTCCATAGCTGATTGTATAGTAGTCATATTTTTTATTCACAAGATTTTTCACCTTGGTTCTTTAGTAGTCTAATTTTCATAGGAAAGCCGGTATCAATCATATCTGAGGTTAATCCATTTAGCTGCTTTAACTGATTAATCGTTACTCCAAATTCTTTACAAATATAAGACAAAGTATCTCCATTTTGGACAATATAGATTTCAAAATTATCCTGTTGATAGGTTGTTCTTTTTTCTGTATCTAAACTGTACAAACTTTTCCCTTTGTGAAAGACTCCCTCTTTGTCCAAAACTTCCAACATATATTGGGCTCTTTCTTTATAGGAGTGTTTACGTACGGCTTCAAGTCCATTTTTCTGTATTCTTTTCCTTTCCTCAGGGTGCTGAAGGAAATAATTTACTAACTCAATCGTTTCTTCAGGTGTTGAGGATGTGAGCAAATCTTCTCCGGATTTAAAAAGCCGATTGATTTTAGGTGTGCTATTGGTTAAAAATACCCCTCCAGAGCCCAGTACTTCATATGTTCGCTGTGTTAATTGTGTAGGCAGGTTTTGCAGTCCAATGATGATATCAGAAGAGCTGTATACTTTATTTGCGTCAGTATAATCAATGTAACCCCGGATCCAGTCCTTAGGAATTTCCACCCCCAAATGAGGGCCCATACTGTCCCAGTTATTCCCATAAAAATTTATTTGAATATTATTTTGAAGCAGTGGTGTAATTAAATTTTTCATAGATTGGTGTCTAAAATGATGGGGGAAATAGGAAAGCTTTTTTGGATATCCGTTAGCAACAATAGAGACGGGCGAATAATATTGAGCATCAAACTCTAAAGGATGGTGAACTTTCGGATGATAGCCAAAATCTAAATGTTCTGAAGGGATTCCCAGTCTTCTGTAGTAACTGACCCGGTCCCGGCAAATTGTGAACACAAAGTCAGGATGAGTTCTACGAATATACGGCATCGTAAATATTTCTGTAGATGTCGGATCTTCTGTTGCCCAATATACATGGGGAACATTAACATGTACCGTACTTTCATAAATTTTCTTTTGTTTGTCTATCCTTGTGTTTTCAGGACCCCATCCCATTGTAATGATTAAATCGGGCTGAAATTCTGAAATAAGTTTATGGATATCGAGCTGATCGATTGGACCGGAAATTTTTACATCATGTCCCGCGTCGATAAATCCATTTGGTAATCCATGAATCCACATAGGATGACTTTCTAAGAATAAAACGCGCATAGATTCACTTCCCTTTGGTTTGTTAAGAAACTTATAAAATCATTCGAACAATTTACTTATGGTGACAACTTCGTACCCTTCGTTTATTAACTTATCAATAATGACAGGTAAAGCCTTGACTGTCCCATCGAGCTTGCTTGTTGAGGATTGAAAAGAGTGCTGTAATATTATCGCCCCTTCCGTTAAATCCCTATTTACAATTGAAATAATCTCCTTGTCTGTTAATCCAGTCCAGTCGAGTGTATCTACTGTCCACATGATTACCTTATAACCTAAATCGTTGATGATTTGAATATCTGATTTCGTAACAAAGCCATATGGGGGGCGAAGGTTGGGCGTGAATTTTCCAGTATGTGAATGAATTTCAGCCTCGGTGGATTTAATTTCCTTTATTAGATCGGACGCCATTAGTTCGATAAAGTTTGGATGGCTCCAGCTATGGTTCCCAATCTCATGGCCTTCATTCATAATTCGTTTGAGCATTTCGGGTGTTTTGCTAATTTGTTGACCAATCACAAAAAAAGTCGCTTTAATTTTTTTTCCGTTTAGAATATCCAAGATCTTAGGCGTGTAAACTTGATCCGGACCATCATCAAAGGTTAAAGCCACTCTTTTTTTATTTGCTGGCCCCTTATAGAAGACTGCTTGATGAGAGCGGGCAGAATGATTCGCCACCAAATCAATTCTATTGGGGGATGAGCATTCCGAAAAAGACATCCCCAGATGTTGAGTGACATATTGAAACGGTATAAAAAATTTTCCATGGAGCTCCAAGGGGGCAACCGCCAAAGTTTCTTTTTTTATTTGATTTTCGTTTTGTACTAAAACCTCGTATTGGTCTTTAATGAAGGTGATGGTTGTCTTATTTTGTTTCATCTTTATACATTGATTCTCCCTCTCGTAGTCTACTAAGACATTAGCATGCTTAAAGAACAAGGCTGGAATCATTATACATCCATTGCTTATATAATAATGGCTTTTCACCGGTTGACCATCCAAATAAATATCAATTTGCTGTACACTCATGTTTTTTCACCAACTGTAATTTACTTTTTAAGGCGTTAGCTAATAAAAGAAGCTAAAAACATAGTATGTGCGAATTAGAAGGATGGATAGATAATTGGACCACCTTTTCAGGGAAATGGGCTCTTTCTTTGAGAAAATTAAAAGACGTGACATATAAACAAGCATTTTGTTTGTATTTAACATATAGTATTGAATCAGAAAACAAGGGGAAGAACATTTATGGAAGATAATAAAATCCCGTTTCCTATCTATCATGGTAATGAAACCCTTCGAAAAATTTCTTTTATTGTAAATGTGGCTTGGGGAAATGAGTATTTAATCGAATTATTAAATTTCCTGAAGGAAAGAAATATCAGCCTCACCTTTTTTCTCCAGGGATGGTGGGTGGAACAGTACCCTGAATATGCACTCATGATTAAAAATTCTAATCAGGAAATTGGAAATCACTCCTATTCTCATAGGGATATGAGAACATTATCAGTAGAAGAAATCCATATGGAGATAACTCAAACGAATAAAATTATCAATGAAGTATTAGGGGTTACGCCTAAATACTTTACTCCCCCGTCTGGCTATATTGATACGAAAGTCCTTGAAATAGCTGCACGGCTTAAGATGGTTACTGTCTTATGGTCACTGGATACACTCGATTGGAAAATTAAAAATGCAAATGAGATCATTGATAAAATTGTCCCAAATATCAAGAATGGCTCAATCATTTTGATGCACCCAACTGAATCGTCATTAAAAGCACTTCCATATATGGTTGAAAAAGCTCTAGAGAAAAATTATCACATTGAAAATATAAGTAAAATGTTAAACAATATGTGAAATACCTTTATTGAATCTTAATTTATGAAGGGAGCCACTTATGTATAAGCAAACAGTATTAATAATAGGTGGTTCAGGCGGGATCGGTTCTGCTTGTGTCAAACGTTATGCCAAAGAAGGATTTCATGTAATAGCAGCTGATATTAACGAAGAGAAAGGGAGGCAGTTGGAGTCATACTCTAATGTTACTTTTTATCCATTTAACATTTTAGACGATGAATCACTAAATAACTTATATAACAATATAAAAGATTCTTGTGGTTCTATCGATCATATATTATCTCTCGCAGGGGGTCCCTCCCCAAAAGAATTTGTAGGATTTGGAAACTTATCTAGAACAGCAATTGAAGAATCCATTGCTTTAAATTTAACTGCTCAAATTGCCCTTGTACAGAAATTCTTCCCATTAGTTATTGCTTCTAAATCAAATGATAAATCTATTACTTTAACATCCTCCATTAACGCTACCCGCAGTTACAAGTTAGTATCCTATAGTGCAGCGAAAGCAGGTTTACTAGGCTTCGTCATATCTTTAGTAGATTATCTTGGACAATACGGTATTCGAATAAACGTGATCCTGCCAGGAACAGTAGAGACTGGAGCATCATCTTCGGTTGGCAGAGACTTGGGCGCCATTGCTAATACAACTTCATTAAAGCGTATAACAACATCTGAAGAAGTGGCTAATGCTTTCTACTCAGTCACTCACGTAATAACTTCAATTACTGGCCAAGCTATAACGATAGATGCGGGGCAATCGTATTTTAATAAAAATTTAAACCCGTAATATTGTTCCACTAATAATAGACTCACTGTTATTAACCGGAAAAAAGGATCCCATAATGAGAATCAATATTTGCAACAAAAAAGAGTTCAGAACCGTAAATTACCATTTTGAAAGAAGGGGAGTTTTTTGTTCAAATGAAAAAATCGGAAAAGGGAAAATTCCAATTATATTATATTGTAAAACCTTCAGATACACTTTGGGGAATATCGAAAAAGTTTGGAGTCAGCATTAGGCAGCTAAAAAAATTAAATAATCTCTCTTCTGATCAAATTTTTGTCGATCAAGTGCTTAAAATCCAAGAGATTAGCGAGGAAAAGCAGAATTTGAACGAAACTTTCAATGAAATGAAGCCTGATCAGATTTCAGGCGGCACACAAGCCAAAAAGTTCCAAATGTATATTGTGAATCCATCCGATACACTTTGGGGAATATCGAAAAAATTCGGAGTCAACATTAGGCAGCTAATAAAATTAAATAATCTCTCCTCTGACCAAATATTTGTTGATCAAGTGCTTAAAATCCAAGAGATTAGCGAAGATGAACCATTCTTGAGCGAAACCTTCAGCGAATTAATACCTGATCAAATTCTGGGTGGCCCACAAGCCAAAAGATGGGCAAAAAACATCATAGAAGCTGCCCAAAAATATGAAGTCCCCAGCAAAATCCTCTACAGTATTATGGTTGTTGAAAGTCGGGGAAATCCCAATCTAGTTTCTGCAGATGGCGGAATTGGATTAATGCAATTTCAAATTGAAACAGCGAATTTCCTTGGCGTTAACCCGTGTATTCCAGAGGAATCCCTCGATGGAGCTGCACGTTATTTAAAAGCACTTTTCAGTGAATTTAATGATTGGACTCTTGCAATAGCTTCCTACAATGCCGGTCCAGATAAAATAAAAAAATATAATGGAGTACCACCACTTGAGGTGACTCAAAATTATGTAAATAATGTTATTTCTTATTGTAAAGCTTTAAATTGGCCCGATATTAGATAAATAAATTAAAAATCAGCTTGCAAATCAAAAATTGATAAAAAATAGGGGAAGTAAAAAACAGGAATAAAGGTATTGCAGGAGGTTTATATTGGAAAGGAAAGATCGGATGAGAGAAAGCAACTCTGAAAAACATTAGCATAATATAATTTTTAAAACCTCTTCAGCAATACAAGGGTTTTTGGTCACTAATAATTGAATAATGAGCATGAGGATTTACTTCTTTTACATTCATTTCTCAAATAAAAATATGTCTTAATTTTAAATAAAAAGGCTCCTTAAAAGGAACCAGTTAACTACAATAAGTGTATAAATCTATTTAACTATTTAGACCACTTAACATCATTGTCCTCAATAAAAATCCAACAGTCGTAACCCATTTAAGCAAATATTTCTTTAATATTTTTAGAGGAGGAATTCCCCCACTTTTACTGTGATAATATTTTATTTATTAAATCTACCGTTTCCTTTACTTCAATTAAGTTTAATTTTTCATCACAAAAGAAACCCATCAACAGCAGTGTGGTTTTCGGTGTCAAAGCTTCCTCTATCAATTTAATAAATTGATCAATGGAGGATATATTTACCACAAGATCAACTGGAAAACCTGATTGAATAGCCCCTTGTCCAGAGGGAGGATAGATTGGATGAATGACAGTGAATATGATAATTGGGATAAAAAAATAACGATAATTGAAATGATTTATGATGCCAATTTGGATGTAGATATACCAATTTGCAAAATACGAGATAAAAAGGGTTTTTTCTTCACGAGCAAAATGGATATTGATGCTGATGGTGCCTATAGGGCATGTCATCCGAATGATATTGGTTTTGATTCTTTTGGAAATGTCTGGTGGTCACTAATCCCAGACCCTGAAAATCCAGGAGATTATATTAAACAGAAGTCAACAGATCCTGCTCCTGGCTATTATGTTATCCAGACTTCTCTTGAATTTATTTTCTATGATGAAAACGATCCTAAAAGATATGTTGATTCCGAAACAATTCCCTATTTTGTACTTCCCTATCCTTCATATACAAGTTGGGGAACTAAATCCTTCGAGGAGGATGTGGTTCTTGGAGACATTGGTATGGTCTATAATAAAGCCAACGGACGAATGGCATTTGCCATATTTGCTGATGCGTGGCCCACCGATGAGGCAGGGATAAGCAGGATAGGGGAAGGATCAATAAAACTGGCTTGTCTTCTGGGGATGATGGGAAATCCAAGAAATGGCGGAGGCACAACAAAAAGGGAAATAGTATATCTTGTATTCCCAGGTTCAGGTGCAATGCGGGAAGAACCAAATAAACCAATAACAATTGAAGAAATAGATAGAATCGGAAAGAGAAAGTTTGAAGAATGGGGAGGGATGGAGCAGCTTAAGTCTATCTTACACCTAGCCAATATTTAAGGCGTTAAACTCATATGTGAATCTAAAAAAAGCTGTAACATACAAACTCTTGTGTGTTACAGCTTTCCCCTAAGAAACATGTTATTCAATTTTTTGATTAATTAATAACCTCATTTACTTATGGTATGGTTCCCCGCGATTAATCCGATAAGCCCGATAAATCTGTTCCACAAGGATCAGCTTTATGAGCTGATGGGGGAAGGTCATTTTTGAAAAAGACAATTGTTCATTCGACCTTTTCAATACTTCCTCACTCAACCCTAATGATCCACCAATGATGAAGGCAATTTTGCTTTTTCCGTATGTAGCTAATTTATCCAATGTATTGGCAAGTTCTTCTGACGATTGCATTTTCCCGTTTATCGCTAAAGCAATCACATATGTGTCTTGGCTAATCTTTGCTAAGATCCGTTCACCTTCTTTTTGCTTTACCTGCAGCATTTCCAGCTCGCTTAATTCTTCAGGGGCCTTTTCATCTGCAACCTCGGTAATCTCCACCTTTGCATAGGCCGATAACCGCTTTAAATATTCATCAATACCGAGCCTCAAATATTTCTCTTTTAATTTGCCGACCGTTACAATCGAGATATTCACAATCCACAACCCTTTTCAAAATGATTACAAACAGCTTACAAACAAGATATCCACAGAAGTTATCCACATGTCCACAATTTTTATCCACATCTTGTATGGGATCACTCGTTCGCCACAACATATGTAGCCATATTTCGACAATATTCACAGGTTGTTGATAAGTTATCCCCAGGAATTTTTGTTAATAACGGAAATGTTTCATATTCATCCACAATCGTATCTAAAGCAATATCCACATGTTCCTCACAGCAATAAATCATTTTCCACTTCACCTTCCGAACTAAATAATTTTCCATTAGCTTTATTTTATACTTTTCATTCTGCTACCATACAAAAGCAAGATTCCTCAATCATATTACCATAGAAAAAAGCAGGAACGTCACATTCCTGCTTTTTTCCTATTTTTGCGAAGAAGTATCCGCAACTAGTTTTAAGGTTGTTTCTTGTAATTTTCCTGCCCGGTAAAACTTTACCTTCATAGTTTCGCCAATTTTCTTCTTCTGATACAGATGCTTCCGAAGATCGATGACATCATTTATTTTTTCTCCATCCAATTCAACTATCACATCCAGCTCTTTCAAACCTGCCTGAGAGGCCGGCGAGTTTGGCACTACCTGACGAAGAGCTACTCCATAGGTGACATTTCCGGGAAGTTTAAGAGCTTCTTGCTGATAGTAAGCAGGAATTTCCGAAACTGATTTCAAATCGACTCCCATATATGGGCGCTTTACACTTCCATAATGCTCAAGGTCGTTAATAATTGGCTTTGCCGAATTAATTGGAATCGATAAGCCAATTCCTTCAACCGACTGTTCGGAAATTTTCATCGAATTAATCCCGACGACTTGACCAGCAATATTGAGTAACGCACCGCCACTGTTACCGGGATTAATGGCAGCATCTGTTTGCAAAACCTCTGCTTGCCAATCCACCACACCATCTCCATTAATGTCTACCGGAATCGTCCGATTGAGCCCTGATATAATTCCCTCAGTTACCGAGCCAGAGAAGGTCGGACCAAGTGGATTTCCAATTGCAATCACCGGTTCCCCTAATTTTAAGGCATCAGAATTACCGAATTCTGCAACCTCTTTCACTTTGCTTCCGTCAATTTCTAACACAGCTAAATCGGTCCAGATATCAGTTCCAAGAAGTTTTGCCGGAATCTTTGTCCCATCGTTAAGGCTTACTTCTAGTTTAGTCGCACCTTCCACAACATGATTATTGGTGACAATAAACGCATTATTTCCTTCTTTTTTGTATATAACACCAGAGCCCGTCCCTGCAGCCTGGTCGGAGCTTTTTCCACTGTCAGACCAAAAATTTGTTGATTGGATATTGGTGATTCCAACTACGGCACCACCGGTTTTTTCAACAGCTTTCGTGGTATCAGTGCTAACCTTAACTGAAACCTGTTCAGTGTTGATCCCTTGATTATTATTATTCGTTTCTGTACCAAGATTTTGGCCCGTTTGAATTTTATACGGAAGTAATCCTTGGTTAGACAATGTTGGAATGGCAAGAACAACTACTAGTGCACCAATAATTGCACCCGCTAAACTAGAAATAAAATACCTGCCTTTGCTTCCTTTCTGTTCCTTATAGCGCCCCTGTGAATGATCATCATAATAACCCACTTTACACCATTCCTCTCTTTCGAAAAGATTGCTAATTACTATTTTGGCTTATAAAAACAATTATACTCCTTGATATAAAAATTTATAAAATTCTTCCAATTTTTTTCATTATAAATAAAGAGTGAGGAGGCTTAACAGCTTCTTCACTCTTTATTCCCGGATTATTTCATTGTATACATGAATCTCTATACTGCGGTCAATATCGTCGGTATTTTCGGATCTGTATCGTAAAGCTCAAACTGTTCGCCAACAATTAAACCTTGGCTTTGCAGTGTTTGTGTTACTGACATTCGCGCCAAGTCTTTCATATTATTATCAAGGCTTAAATGGGCAAGGTAGACCCTCTTGGTGTTGTCGCCGATTACTTCACTCATGGCAATTGCTGCATCTTCATTGGATACATGCCCGACATCACTAAGGATTCTTCGCTTGATGTTCCATGGATACCTGCCCATTCTCAGCATCTGGACATCATGGTTCGATTCAAAAATATAAGCCTCGGCATTGGAGATAATCCCTTTCATTCTGTCGCTGACATACCCTGTGTCTGTGATCAAAACCAGCTTCTTCCCGCCATCATGAAAAACGTAAAACATAGGTTCAGCCGCATCATGTGATACCCCAAACGATTCAATGTCCGTTGCTCCGAAGCTTTTTACCGTTTCCATATTAAAAATAAACTTTTGGTCAAGAGGTATTTCACCGACTAGGCCATCCATGGCGCGCCATGTCAATTCATTCGCATAAACAGGCAATTTATATTTGCGTGCCAGCACTCCAATTCCTTTAATATGATCACTGTGCTCGTGAGTGACGAATATACCGGTAAGCTTACTAATATCACGGTCAATTTGTGCGAAAAGGGCTTCCATTTGCTTCCCGCTAAACCCCGCATCTACGAGAAATGAATGTTCATCAGACTCCACATAAAGGGCATTCCCCGTACTGCCGCTTGCTAAGACGCTGTAACTTAATGACATACTATTTCACTCCACTGACTTTTTTTCATCGCTATTAAATTGAATAATCTGCCCCTCAAACGCATTAACAAAGAGACTGTCTTTATCATCCACCACAAATCGCCATGTCGGTGCTAAAACCTGTGAGGCTGCAAGCTGGATTATGGTCGAATACCCGAGCTCAATTTTTGTAATTTTGCTTTTAGGCTTCAGCAAGCCCTTTTGATGCAATGTTTCAATTGCCTTTAATGGCGGGAGTATTTCCTCTTTTGCCGTAAGTTTGTCAATCTCTTCAAGATAGGTTTGTTCATAGGAAACAATTTGATTATCTGAATTAATCTTGAAGGTGATCATCCCATTAATATTTTCATAAAATGGATAATTATCATTTTCTTGAAAATAAGTAATGGTATTCAATTTGTTGCTTTTCTCCCAAAATTGATAATGATCACCGTAAAGAAGGTTGTCCTTTATAAAGGATGAAAGGTCCGAAGGCTCAAATTTTGAGCTAATTTGCACTGGTTTTTCTAATACGGACTCAATCGTCGTTCCATCCTTTACAGTAGCCATTTGTCCCTTTAGTTTAGCGATATCACCTTTATTGAACATTTTTGGTTTTGCGCTTAAATATTGATCTTTAATCACAGCTTTAGGAAGGTCTACATACTGAATTTCATCAGCTTTTAGTTTTTCTTCGACAGAGGCCTCCGTAATCACTTCATACTTATTGGCATCACGGTTTTTCAAAAATTGGTATAAGAGATAAACATCCAGAATTAAAAAGGTTATGATAAATATCGTTTTAATTTTACTCCAATCCATGTTTTAATCCTCCCAGGTCATCCATTGAAAGCTGCCCCCATGTTTTATCATAGCGGTAATACCAGGCAGGTTCTAAGAGGATTAATTTCTTTTCTTCTGAATCTCTTCCCATTTGATAGCCCAAAACCAGGTCCTCAAGGAGTTCGGGCCTAAAATTCTTACGGCCTTGCAGTAACTTCAGTACATCATGACCGGAGGGAAGGGTCATCTTTTGCATTTCCGTCCTTAATGGAAGCTCCAATGAAATATTTGGCCGGACATATTTATTAATTTCGTCCTTGCCCCAAACCTCTGTGATTTCCGAAAGGCCTGTTTCATTAAATACTGGAAATCCATCAATACTGTATAGTCTGAAGGTTACAGAGCCGTTCGTTTCATTTTTAGAAACGTAATGATAAGAGTCTGACCATCCGCCATGCTCATTGACAAAATCAATACTTCGCTTTAACAGCTCATAAGGTTTTTCAATATAATCATTCTCTGCAGTCGGATTAACATAAATCAGCATATTGCTGCTGTTATTCACGGTCATTTTACTTGAACCGTTTGTGTACTCTTCCCCTTGCTGGATAAAGCTTTTTTGAACAAAGCTCGGGTCGCTGAATAGGGCATCTTTGAAATCATCCGATGGCAGTGTAACCGGCAAATATTTATACTCCATCATATCCGTTTCCTTCTCAGGTAAAAAAATCGTTCGCTTATCGCTTAAATTATAAGCAAAGTAGCGTGGAAACCGTTCTGCATTTTTATAAAAGTTATGATTAAAATTACTGAGATAGGCAGGCGATATATGACTTATATAAACCTGCTGATTGACAGAGGAAACAAAATATACAATTCCGTTTTCTTTGTCAGAATTCTCAACATTGATGATAATCCGATCAAAATTAAAAGAAGGGATCTTTTTTTCCTTGAAATTTAGAACGTTCCGATATAATTCAATCGGTACCTCACCGGGAAAGGCAATTTCAGTGTTGCCATTTCCTTGAGTCAATTCTTTAAAATTGCTGACTTTATCGGTGTAATTTTTGACATCGTAGAAAGACCATAAGCTTAATTCTTTAATGATCTTTTCAATATCCGTGTTACTGTTGGTCCCGTAATGTGCACCCTTAATATGGTAGAGAATCTGATCGGGTGTGACAATTTTTTGTACTTCTTGTTTTTCACTTACATTGACCTCTGCTACATAATTACTGTTTTGCATCGTTTCATAATTGGGCTGATACGTCCAAAGGTTCCAAGTCAACACAATACTCACCAACACGAGTATCCCTAAAATAGCTGATTTTATTTTTTCGTATCTCATGACCATTCATCCTCTTCAAATCGCTCATAAGGCAGTGAAAAGGAGATAACCGTCCCTTTTCCTTCTACACTCGTCGCCCATATCGCCCCGCCATGCGCATTCACCATTTCCTTCGCAATAGCCAGACCAAGCCCGGTTCCGCCCAATTTACGGGTCCTTGCTTTATCAACCCGATAAAAACGGTCAAAAATCTTTCCGATATTTTCTTTTGGAATCCCCATCCCTTCATCGGAAATGCTGACAATGATTTTTTCCTCTTCTTCTTTAATAGAGAAGCTGACTTGTCCGCCTTCCGGTGAGTACTTGATGGCATTTGAAATAATATTATAAAGTACCTGAGTCATTTTATCTTCATCGATTTCAACAAAGATGGCATGCTTTGGCAGCTGTCTTTTGAAGGTCACATTTGAATTCTTTGCCATTTCCAATCGATCAATAATTCGATCAAAGAAAACAACAAAATTCACCCACTCTTTATTAAGCCGATAATCCGTGCTGTCCATTTTCGAAAGCTGGAGCAGATCATTAACCATCCGAATCATTCTTTCGGTTTCCGTCTTGGTTACCTCTAAAAATTTCGGGGCTATTTCTTCATCTTTCCAGGCTCCATCAGCAAGGGCCTCTAAGTAACTTCTCATTGAAGTTAACGGCGTTCTTAGCTCGTGTGATACATTGGCCACAAACTCTCTTCGCTCGGCATCGATTTTTTCCTGTTCGGTAATATCATGAAGAACAGCAATTAAGCCATTCACAAATCCGGTTTCTTTTTGAATAACGGAAAAGTTAGCTCGGAGAATATAGCGTTTTGCTTTTGTACTGTAATCCAAGATTAAAGAATCATTTTCCTCTAGTAAGTCCTCAAAGGAATTGGTATCACTTAACCCCAATAAAGAAACAATTGGCTGTGAGAGAACTGTTTCACGTGAAACATCCAGCATTTCTGCCGCAGGATCGTTAATTAAAATTACCCGGCCCTTTCGATCGGTCGCAATCACGCCATCCGTCATATAAGAGAGGACAGACGAAAGCTTTCTTCTTTCTCCTTCAGTCATTGCCTGCGCTTCCTGAAGCTTTTTCGTTAGATTGTTAAAGGTAATCGCTAATGTACCTATTTCATCATTGCCATACACTCTTACTTTACGTGAAAAATTCCCCTTTGCCATCGCCAGTGCCTGCTTTTTCATGTCCGCAATGGGTCTTGTAATGGTTTGGGCTAATAAAATACCCAGAACAGCGGTTATCGATAAGGCGATCGCTGTACCTGTTGCAAAAATCCGATTAATCGTCTTCATTTGTTCGAAGACACTTTCTATTTTTGCGACAAGATAAATTGCGCCAATCACTTTTTTACCCGATTTAATCGGAGTGGAGAGGACCCAAATTCGATGTCCTGTTCTCGGGTCAATTAAAATATTACTTTGGTCTTCTTCTAAGACCAAGGATTGTTTGATTCTAAGATCTGTAGTCCTTTGGCCTACCAGTCCTTGATTATTAGGATCCGACGTTCCAATAATCTTTAATGATCTGCCATCAATTACCCGAACTTCAGAAATGTCAACAGCTGAAAAGTCCCTAAGAATTTTCTTTACGTCTGCTTCAAGTGTCGGATCTTCAGTTGTCCGCTCTTTTTCCATCTCTTGAACAATATTATAAGCAAGCAAATTAACACGTGCTTTTAATGAAGTCTGGAAATTCGTCCTTAAGGTTTCTTCAAGCTGTTTGACAAAATACACTCCAATAATTTGCATGGCAACTAAAATAAGCAGGACATAGATGATGACAAATTTAACGTGTATTGAACGAAAAAAACCGACTTTTCTCATCAAGGCAATTACTCCTGATCAGGATTCCGCAAATAGTATCCCACACCTCTGCGAGTGACGATCCATGTTGGATGACTCGGGCTATCCTCAATTTTCTCCCGTAACCGCCTGACCGTGACATCGACCGTTCTTACATCACCGTAATAGTCGTAGCCCCAAACGGTTTGTAATAAGTGCTCCCTCGTCATGACCTGCCCAATATGTTTGGCCAAATAATAAAGCAGCTCGAACTCACGGTGAGTTAATTCTATCGTTTCACCACGCTTTGAAACGACATAGGCATCAGGATGAATAACCAGGGAGCCTATTTCAATTTCATTCGTCTCCGTCTCAGCATCCGGTTGGGAAATGATTTGCTGATGACGGCGTAAGTTTGCTTTAACCCGTGCAATTAATTCCCTTGTACTAAAAGGTTTCGTCACATAATCATCCGCGCCAAGTTCAAGGCCCAGCACCTTGTCAATTTCAGAATCTTTTGCCGTCAGCATAATAATTGGCATCTCGTATTTTTTACGGACTTCACGGCAAACTTCCATTCCGTCTCTTAGCGGAAGCATGATATCCAGGAGAACTAAGTCAGGCTGGATTTCTTCTACCATCGTTAGCGCCTCCATACCATCATAGGCGCAATAAACATCATAACCTTCCTTTTTTAAGTTAAACTGCAAAATATCCGCAATCGGCTTTTCATCATCGACAACAAGAATTTTCTTTTCCATACCTATTGCTCCTTTATATTAAAAATATCTATTGATTCAAAAACGAATAACAGTCATACCTACTCTATTTTACTTTACCATTTTATGAGCTTTAATTCATCTATTAACAGCAGGTAGTAATTGTAAGAAGAGAGGGAGGCGCCTTTTTCCGACAAATATAAAAAGTCTCCAGCATTGACTAGAGACCTTTATTTTTATTATTTGAGATAAGAAAGCGGTTTTGTAAGCCCCCGTTTTTATGCACTTCAAAGTGTAAATGTACTCCGGTTGCATCACCGGTTTGGCCCATAATTCCTATGCTCGAACCCTTTTCCACGGATTGACCGGCCCTTACACTGATGGATGCTAAGTGACCATAAATAGTTTGGAAACCATTTTGATGGTCAATTACAATCATATTTCCATAACCGCCGTTATCCCAGCCTGCTGAAACAACAATACCATTATCAGCAGCTTTAATTGTTGGATTACTTGGCCTGGCAATATCAATTCCCTTATGCATTTTTCCCCATCTGAATCCCATTGGGCTTGAAACATAGCCGCCTGCTGTCGGCCAGGCAAAGGTTCCCTCACCGCGTGAAGAAATAGCTCTGGTTCCGTTCACAATAATTTGATTTATGGACGGCACGAGAACCTGCTCGCTGATTGCGTCCTTCATGACTGTTGTTCCGTTTTGTTCTGATATATGATAGGTAACATCCTTTGAACCATTTTGACCAACCTGTTTCACCTTTGTCTCGCAAAATCTCTAAAACTAGTTCTTTATATCTACGAAAGAATATTCCGGAATTTTAACTACTATACTTTAACATAATCTTTATTAAAAAATTTATCAGTCGCTATAATGTAACAAAATTGTATAATAGCTGACATTTTTTGATGTTTATTAAAAAGATAACAGTTAAAATTTCATGCGGTTTTTTGAGGGAAGATAGGTTCTAATACCTAAAAATAAGGATTTTTTAGAAGTTTAAGAGGAGTGACTTCATTTTACAAAATAGGACAAATTACGCGGTATATTTGCAAGTTACTGGATTCTTCATTACAAAGGCATTACATCGTTTGGAAAATAAAGGCACAAAAAAAGAAGCTTACATTCGGAAGCTTCTTTTTGGGATGGCTCAGGACGGAATCGAACCGCCGACACAAGGATTTTCAGTCCTTTGCTCTACCGACTGAGCTACTGAGCCACTTTTATGGCGGTCCGGACGGGACTCGAACCCGCGACCTCCTGCGTGACAGGCAGGCATTCTAACCAACTGAACTACCGGACCAGATATAAATAAATATGGCAGTCAGCAAGGAGACCGTCCTTGCCAGTCGCTTACTGACCAGCCAAATGCCGATGACCCCTACGGGATTCGAACCCGTGTTACCGCCGTGAAAGGGCGGTGTCTTAACCGCTTGACCAAGGGGCCATACATTATTAAAATGGTGAGCCATGAAGGACTCGAACCTTCGACCCTCTGATTAAAAGTCAGATGCTCTACCGACTGAGCTAATGGCTCATACTTATTATCGTACACAAATCTTTGTCAGATGCCCCCGCCTCAGTAAGCTTATTCAAGCTGCGGCTCGGCGTGTGCCCTGATGGTGATTCTTGGAAGCTTATTCGATCGTGCTCTACCAACTGAGCTAATGGCTCTCAAACTTATCTCGTTTGTGACGACGCTTTTTATAATATCACAGAAAATAAAAATTGCGCAATACTTTTTTAATAAAATTTTTCAAGAAATATAAAAACCCTCCTGAAAGGAGGGCTTTATTAGTAATGATTAAATCTGTCTCCAAGGGCTGCGAACTACATTTGTTTGGTTGCGGTCTGGTCCGACAGAGAAAGTTGTTAATGGAATCCCTGTGAGTTGTGTGACACGTTCTACATAATGCCGGGCATTAACAGGTAGTTCATCTAATGATTTGCAGCCTGTAATATCTTCTGTCCAGCCTGGCAGTTCTTCATAAACAGGTTCACACTCAGCTAATACCTTTAGGCTTGCCGGATATTCTGTAATATGTTCACCTTTGTAGCTATAAGCAGTACAAATCTTTAGTGTTTCAATACCTGTTAAAACGTCAATTGAATTGAGGGACAGGTCCGTTAAACCGCTAACGCGGCGGGCATGACGGACAACGACGCTGTCAAACCAGCCGACACGGCGGGGACGTCCTGTTGTTGTACCATACTCGCGTCCTACTTCACGAATCTGATTACCGATTTCATTATTTAATTCCGTAGGGAATGGTCCGTCACCGACACGGGAAGTGTACGCTTTACAAACACCGACCACATGGGTAATTTTAGATGGACCAACGCCGGAACCGATGGTTACTCCGCCGGCAACCGGATTAGATGAAGTAACAAATGGGTATGTCCCTTGGTCAATATCAAGCATGACGCCTTGTGCGCCTTCGAAAAGAACACGCTTGCCTTCGTCCAAAGCATCATTTAACACAACAGATGTATCACAAACATATTGCTTAAATTGTTGCCCATATTCATAATACTCGTCTAAAATATCTTCTTTCTTAAAACCTGTCGTCTCATAAATCCGTTCGAACAAGCGATTTTTCTCTGCAAGGTTTTGCTCAAGCTTTTCTTCAAACACATCACGTTCCAATAGATCCGCAATTCGGATTCCGACACGTGCTGCTTTGTCCATATAAGCAGGGCCAATCCCCTTTTTGGTCGTTCCGATTTTATTTGCACCTTTACGATCCTCTTCCACTTCATCGAGCTTTAAGTGGTAAGGTAGAATTACATGGGCACGATTACTAATACGTAAGTTATCTGTAGTAATCCCTTTTTCATGTAAGTAAGCCAATTCTGCAATAAGTGCCTTAGGGTCGACAACCATTCCATTACCGATGACGCAAATTTTTTCTTTATAAAAAATCCCTGATGGAATTAAATGCAATTTGTAGGTTTCGCCATTAAACTGAATGGTGTGACCTGCATTATTGCCTCCTTGATAACGGGCAATCGTTTCTGCATTTTCAGAAAGAAAATCCGTTATTTTTCCCTTTCCTTCGTCTCCCCACTGTGTACCAACAACCACAACTGATGACATTAAAGGCACCTCCGAAATTTATGCTTCAATTTAATTTTCTAATTTAATCCATAGATAGTTTACCAATTATTCGGTGAGAAAGTCAACAAAACACGAACATTTTATATAAAGCTATAAAAATATGTTCGTAAAATACTAATTTAGAACTATATCAAAAAGGCTAGCCTCTAAAATTCAGGCTAGCCTAATCCTATTTATGCTCCAGGAGGGACGGCAGAATCATCAAAGCGCCTCTCCAAGTTGACGAATTTATTATATTCCTTTACGAATGCCAGCTGTACCGTTCCGGTCGGACCATTACGCTGCTTGGCAATAATGATTTCAATAATGTTCTTAGCTTCGGATTCCTTATCATAATAGTCATCACGATATAGGAATGCAACGATATCAGCGTCCTGCTCGATACTACCTGATTCACGGATATCGGACATCATCGGACGCTTATCCTGACGCTGCTCGACACCACGCGAAAGCTGAGAAAGGGCAATGACAGGCACTTGAAGCTCACGGGCTAACTGTTTTAATGACCTGGAAATTTCGGATACTTCCTGCTGGCGGTTTTCACCGGACCGGCCGCTCCCTAAAATTAGCTGCAAATAGTCGATTAAAATCATTCCTAAGCCGTGCTCTTGCTTTAATCGACGGCATTTGGAACGAATATCGCTGATTCTCACACCAGGAGTATCATCAATAAAGATCCCACTGCTTGCAAGACTTCCCATCGCCATCGTCAGCTTGCCCCAGTCTTCATCGGTCAGTGACCCAGTACGAAGCCTTTGGGCATCGATATTTCCTTCAGCACATAAGAGACGCATAACTAGCTGCTCAGCGCCCATCTCAAGACTGAAGATTGCAATATTTTCACCTGTTTTTTTGGCAACATTTTGGGCAATATTTAAAGCAAACGCTGTTTTACCTACAGAAGGACGGGCGCCGACAATGATTAAGTCATTGCGCTGGAATCCTGCTGTCATCCGGTCAAGTTCAACAAATCCAGTCTCAAGCCCGGTAATATCACCAACCCGGTTATGCATGAGCTCAATATTGTCATACGTACGCACAAGAACATCCTTAATGTTGTGGAAAGCACCGGCATTCTTCCTTTGTGCCACTTCCAGGATGCTTTTTTCCGCTTCACTTAATAATGCTTCTACTTCATCCTCACGGGAATACCCATCGGAGGCAATTCCGGTAGCCGTCCGAATTAAGCGTCTTAATAAGGACTTTTCTTCTACTATTCTAGCATAATATTCAATATTTGCAGCCGTCGGAACCGAGCCGGCAAGATCGCTTAAATAACTGACACCGCCTGTATCTTCTAATAGCTTTGCAGCGGCAAGCTCCTCGGTAACGGTGATAAGGTCAACTGCCTTACCAAGGTCGTTCAGCTTTAGCATCACATTAAAGATTTTTTGGTGGGCAGCACGGTAAAAGTCTTCAGGGATTAAGATTTCAGAAGCCATTGTTAATGAAGATGGTTCCAGGAATATAGCACCTAGAACAGCCTGTTCAGCTTCAATGTTTTGAGGGGGCAGGCGGTCTGCATATAAATCGCTCATATATCAAAAACCTCCTATTTAGAGGATCATTTATTAAAGAATTAAAACTATCATATCTCAAAAAGAAAAAAGTGACCAGTTCATACCGATCACATCACTTGTTTAACATTTATTATTTTAACATGTTTGTCAGGAAATTCGAACTGGCAAATTTAGTTTCCTTCTTTAACATGAACTGTTAATGTTGCTGTTACATCATGATAAAGCTTCACAGGAATCTTGGTGTGGCCAAGCGTACGAATTGCATCCGTCAATTCCATTTTCCGCTTGTCAATTTTAATGCCATGCTTCTTTTGCAGTTCTTCGGCAATTTGCTTTGTTGTAATAGAACCGAATAATCTGCCGCCTTCACCTGCTTTAGCTGTTAACTCCACCGTAATTTTATCCACTACTTCTTTTAATTTTTTCGCTTCAGCAAGCTCTTCGGCTGCAAGCTTTTCTTCTTTCTTCTTTTGCGCATCCAGTGTACTGATATTTGTCTGATTCGCTTCTTGCGCCAGGCCCTGCTTGATTAAAAAATTATGCGCATAGCCATCGGCAACATTCTTGACCTCACCTTTTTTACCTTTACCTTTAACATCTTTTAGAAAAATTACTTTCATTCCTTTTTCACTCCTTCAAAATAATCATCAATTGCCAGCTTTAATTGCGCTTCTGTTTCTTCAATTGTCAGCCCTGAAATCTGAGTGGCGGCATTTGTTAGATGGCCTCCGCCTTTGAGGCTTTCCATAATGATCTGGACATTGACTTTTCCCAAAGACCTGGCACTTATTCCAATTACTTCTTCGCTGCGCTTCGATATCACAAAGGAAGCTATCACACTATCCATCGTTAACAACGTATCTGCCGCTTGAGCGATCATTACTTGATCATGGTATTCATCTTCATTTCCTTTGGCAATCGCAATACCTTCCCGATAAAAGGAAGCAGATTCTATTAACTTTGACCTTTTTATATACGTTTCTACATCTTCCCTCAAAAACTTTTGAACAAGAATGGTATCAGCACCCTGGCCCCGTAAATAGGCAGCAGCATCAAAGGTCCGTGCACCGGTCCGTAATGTAAAGCTTTTGGTATCGACAATAATACCCGCTAAAAGTGCTGTAGCTTCAATCATTTCAATTTTACCGCGTTTTGGCTGATATTCAAGAAACTCCGTTACCAATTCCGCAGTTGAGGATGCATATGGTTCCATATAAACAAGTAAAGGATTTTTGATAAAATCCTCACCGCGGCGATGATGGTCAATTACCACGACATTATCGATTTTATTTAACAATCGCTCATCCATTACTAAAGAAGGCTTATGTGTGTCGACAATGACAAGCAACGTTTTATCCGTTGCAATGTCTAAAGCTTCTTCAGGACCGATAAAGTGTGCAAATAATTGTTCCTGGTTACGGATTTCTTCCATTAGCCGCTGCACACCGGTATCCATTTCCTGAAAATTAACAACGATATAGGCGTCCTTGAGATTCATCTGTGCCACTTTATAAATACCGATTGATGAACCGATTGAATCCATGTCAGGATTCTTATGTCCCATGATAATCACTTTATCACTTGCAGTAATAAGATCCTTCAATGCGTGAGAAATAACCCGGGCTCTTACTCTTGTCCGTTTTTCAATCGGGTTTGTTTTCCCGCCGAAGAATTTCACCTTGCCATTTGGCTGTTTGATGGCCACCTGATCACCGCCCCGGCCTAAAGCTAAATCAAGGCTTGACTGAGCAAGGATTCCCAGTTCCGGCAAGGAAGATAAACCTGCGCCAACCCCGATGCTTAAGGTAAAGGACACATTTTGTTTTGATGTCATTTCTCTTACATCATCAAGAATCGAAAACTTTCCTTTTTCAAGAAGCTGAAGAATTCCTTCATTAAAAACGGCAATAAACCGTTCTGAGGAAATTCTTTTGATGAAAATCCCATTATCCTGAGCCCATTTATTCAAAATTGAAGTGACCATGTTATTGATGCTTCCGCGCATCTGGTCATCCATTCCTTGGGTTAAATCATCATAATTGTCTAAAAAGATAATTGCAATAGCCGTTCGCTCTTCATGATACATTTTTTCAATTTCAGTTTGCTCTGTTACATCAAAAAAGTAAAGTAATCGTTCCTCACGTTTATGTATCACGCGAAATTTCCGGTCATGCAGTGTAATAATTTCTGTTTCTACTTCCTGTTTAATTAATGGAATAAGGGCGTCTGCAATATCATAAAGTGATCTTCCTACCAGTGTATCCTCATCAAAGCACGATGAAAGAAAGGGATTTGTCCACTCAATATAATACTCATCATTAATCAACATAATCCCAATCGGCATTTCCATAAGAGCTTCTTCGCCAACTCGTTTCACCCGATAGGAAAGGGTGGAGATGTATTCCTCCATTTCCTTCCTCTGACGCTGCTCAATGACAAACATATAATAGATAGGGAAAAACATTAATAACAGTCCGGCCAAACTTAAAATCCTGTTATATAGGAATAGGATGATGAGCAGCACCACTGTAACGCCAACTAACCCGTAAAAAGGGTAGCGAATCGACCGCTTTTCTAAAAATGCAGGCAAAGTTTTCAGCTCCTAAACAGTAGTCATCATTCTTTTTTAACAAAACGCTTTCTTAAATCAAAGCCTAAGTCCATTATACCTAATATCCCTACGATATAAAGCAAAAATGGAATCACGAATGAGATAATAGCGATCGGGATGGAAGCTGATTTTGCCATTCCTCTTTGATGGAAGAAAAAGAACAGTAATGAAAATCCTTGGATGACCATTAAAAAAAATAAGATATAGGTAAGATTTAGTAACGCGCTATGCCAATAGGTTCCAACCTGGGGATGTACCAACAAGCTTGCTGCCATCGTAAATAGATAGTACCATAATAAGCTTCTTGGCAAAGAAATATCTCGAAAAGCTTTCAAATTCTCATATTTGACTCCAAAACGCTTTAAAATCGGAAAGGAAACGACTTGAATAATCATGACGGCGAAAAAAGAAGTAATAACAAACAATGTTGGAATAAGGGTCTTTACTAAATTTAATCCCGAATTCATTTGATCCAGCATTTTTTTATAATCACCTGGCTGGCCCATTTTCTTGACCATGTCAGCGGACATATTCATAGAGCTTCGTACAAGATCAATCATCTGCTGAATCATATCAACATGGAAAAAGTAAATACTTACAATATAAATCACGATAAAATTTGCCAAAAAGACCAATGAACCTGAAATGAATATCGTGATACTGTTTTTCCTTTTTTGAATAAGCATTCCCATCACTGCACCCGTTAACCCATAGGGAATGGTTATAGGCAGTGATAGGATTGATCCCACAAGAAATGAAAGTAATAAGGAAGCGATCACGAAAACGGCCGTACTTTTCCAGTCATTTTTTGCAGCAAATAACATAAAGGGCACAGGTAAAAATAAATTGATGACCATGCCAATTACCGGGATATAAAATGTTATTAATAACAGAACGGAAAATACAGCTAAAAGAATGGCTCCTTCTGTTAGTTTACGAATATTTTTCACTAGTTCACCTCTAAATTTATTCAATCCTCATCATTTAATTTTAGCCAGATATCGGCAGCTATTCAACAAAATCGATAAGAAAAAAGACAGCAAGGATCATACCTTACTGCCTTTCCTTCTATTATTCCCCTGCAACGTATGGTAATAATGCCATCGTACGTGCACGTTTAATCGCAACAGATAATTTCCGTTGGTATTTAGCGTGTGTACCTGTTACACGGCGCGGTAAAATCTTTCCGCGCTCAGAAATGAATTTTTTTAGTAAATCCACGTCTTTATAATCGATATTGGTAATACCATGTGATGTGAAATAGCATACTTTCCGGCGTTTTGCACGTTTGCCGCCGCCTCTGCGTTCTCCCATTGCCATGAATATTCCCCTCCTTCATTATTCTTATAGTTTACCGTTCATGAATGTTTTCTTTAAAATGGCAGATCGTCATCAGAGATGTCAATTTGGCCATTTCCTGCAAACGGATCTTCATCCATTCGTGTAAAACCTTTATTTTGGTTTTGATTCGGACGTTGATTCTGATTGCCGCCGCCATAGGAATTGCCTTGCGGTTCCCGAGGAGGAGCTCCGTAATAATCGTTATCCGTCCTGCCTCCGCCTCCGGAAGAGTTTTTAGGTTCCAGGAATTGTACACTTTCTGCTAAAACCTCTGTAACATAGACACGCTTACCGTCTTGTCCTTCATAGTTACGGGTTTGAATACGGCCATCAACGCCCGCCATGCTGCCCTTTTTCAGGAAGTTTGCCACATTTTCTGCAGGTTTCCGCCAAACAACACAGTTAATAAAGTCTGTTTCCCGTTCACCTTGCTGATTTGAAAATGGACGGTTAACTGCTAAGGAAAAAGATGCAACAGGAACCCCATTTGGTGTATAACGCAGTTCAGGGTCTTTCGTTAAACGGCCGACAAGTACGACACGATTCATCATCAGAATCAACTCCTTTTCTTCCGGCACAAATGTTTCATGTGAAACATCTGCATTGGAGAAATTAAATTTTTTATATTATTGTTCTTCTTTGATTACGATATGGCGAATGATATCTTCGTTGATTTTTGCTAAACGTGAGAATTCCTGTACAGCAGCAGCCGAAGATGTTGTTTTAGCGATTTGGTAGTATCCGTCGCGGAAATCATTGATTTCGTATGCAAGACGGCGTTTGCCCCAATCTTTCGTTTCTGCAGTTTCCGCACCATTTTCAAGAAGAATGTTGTTAAAGCGTTCAACAAGAGCTTTCTTTGCTTCCTCTTCAATATTTGGGCGGATGATGTACATAACTTCGTACTTTTTCATCACTGTCACCTCCTTTTGGTCTAAGCGGTCCACGAATGGACAAGGAGCAATATTTCATTACTCGCAAGTAAAAAGTATAGCATAAGTGCTGCTGAGAATCAATGTTCTTCACGGTTTCGCCACTTTTTAGGATCTAAAAAACTCTGCAAAAATGCAGAGCTTAAATTAATATGATTTATACACTTTGAGAACGATCCAGCTCCAGCGCCTAGCCCCTCGAGGTCACTTTTATACGTTAAAACGGAAATGAATAACATCGCCGTCTCTGACTATATATTCTTTTCCTTCTAAGCGTACTTTTCCTGCTTCTTTCGCAGCGTTATAACTGCCTGCAGCTAATAAATCATCGTAAGAAACGGTTTCAGCACGAATAAATCCGCGTTCAAAATCGGAGTGAATGACTCCGGCACACTGAGGAGCCTTCATTCCATTCCTGAACGTCCAAGCACGCACTTCCTGCACGCCTGCGGTAAAGTAGGTTGCTAAACCAAGCAAGCTATAAGCAGCCCGAATTAATTGATCAAGACCTGACTCTTCGATACCGAGCTCAGATAGGAACATTGCTTTTTCTTCCCCTTCAAGCTCAGCAATTTCTTCCTCAATTTTGGCACAAATCACGATTACCTGTGCATTATCAGCAGCAGCAAACTCTCGGACCTTTTGAACATATTCGTTTCCAGATGGATCGGCAATATCATCTTCACTAACATTTGCCACATATAGGACAGGCTTTATTGTTAAAAGATGGAGGTGTTTAACCAATTTCATTTGCTCTTCCGTAAAATCAACAGTACGGGCAGGTTTTTCTGCTTCAAAGGCATCACGGAGCATTGCAAGTACTTCAAATTCCGCAGCTGCATCTTTGTCTTTCTGCTTGGCCAATTTTTCAACACGGCTAATTCGCTTTTCAACGGATTCCATATCAGCAAGAATTAATTCCAGGTTGATTGTTTCAATATCATCGATTGGATCGACTTTACCGGACACATGGGTAATATTATCGTCCGCAAAGCAACGGACTACCTGGCAGATGGCATCTACATCACGGATATGTGAAAGGAATTTATTTCCTAATCCCTCACCTTTACTTGCACCTTTTACAATACCTGCAATATCGGTAAATTCAAAAGCGGTTGGGACCGTTTTTTTCGGTTGAACAAGCTCGGTTAATTTTTGTAAACGATGGTCGGGAACTTCAACGATTCCTACATTGGGATCGATTGTACAGAAAGGGTAGTTTGCGGATTCAGCCCCTGCTTGGGTAATTGCATTAAATAAAGTAGACTTACCGACATTCGGCAATCCTACGATACCAGCTGTTAAAGCCATTTACTTCACTCCTCAGAAAAAAAAATCTATTTAAATAATATTAGTTCAAAAATAATAAAAAGCCTCCCACAATTATAGGCATTTGTAAGAAAAAAGACAACCGCCGCTTTGCGGCGGCAGTCAATAAATTTTTTCAAGATTAACGAGACAATCGTACAGCGCGCTTCCAAGTCCATTATCAGATTTCCCCGAGGAGGTTAGATTATTAACAGGTCCCCCGAATTGCCGCCAAATTCCTTCATCGATATTAATCGTATTCGGATGGGCTTTTTGTAAAATGGAGGCATAACCTTTTACCTCACCCCGATCATTCCACACCCTTACAAAATCACCCTCATGCACGTGCAAGCTTCCAGCGATATTTTCAGCAATTTCCACCTTTACCTGAAGTTTGGATGAGAAAAGTTGATAGTTCTGTGAGTGATTAGAACGTAATGGATGAATTGTTAAAAGACTATAAGGGTACTTTTTTGCTAGGTCTGGATTATTCCAGCGTGATTCCTCAGGTACAGATAACTTTAAAAGACCACTGTCACCCTTTAGCTGACCTAAACTTGATGTAAATTCAAATTTGCCGGAAGCCGTCATGAATTTCCGGTCCTGCCACGGAATATAGGCAACAGGTAATTCCAGTGTGTGCCGTTCTTTTAGTTTTTCAAGGGTTAACCCTTTCACTTCCAATGGTTTCAGGTACATCTTTAACCATTGTTCCCGGGCAAAATGGAAGTCCTCACCAAAGCCAAGCCTGGCCGCTAACTGTGTCCAAATCCATAAATCGGATTTCGTCTCTCCGGGTGGAGAAACAAGCTTTGGCCCGTAGTTTATATAGTGATGGTACATAGACGAATAATAGAAATCTTCTTCCTCAAATACAGTTGTTGATGGCAGAACATAATCAGCAACCTTGGCTGTATCCGTCATAAATTGCTCAATAACCACAAGGGTATCTACTGAACTGAAGGCTTTTTCTACCACATTTGAATCCGGAACTTGGGTAAGCGGATTACCGCATGTTACAATAATCATTTTTATTTCCGGATCGACTGCAGCCAGTATTTCCTCTGCCTGCTCCATAATTGGAAACTGCCTGTGAAACTCTTTTCGGCTATTGAGAGCTATTTCCTCACCGCCAAAGCTTTGCCCGACCTGAAGATTGGCATAGTTCGCACCGCCGCCGGCAATTCCGATATTCCCGCTAACAGCCACTAATGCATTAAGTAAACGAATGGTATTACCACCATTTTTATATCTTTGTAAACCAAGCCCCATAAAGGTTGATGTTGGCTTTTCGGCATAAATGCGAGCCAGCCTGCCCATCACTTCCACCGGTACTTCAGTCATTTCACTAAGTTTTTCCACTGATATACTATCAAGAAGCTGCAATAAATCAGCAAACCCATGTGTGAAATGGTCAATAAACTCATTATCTTCGATGCCTAAACGGATCATTTCCTTCAAAATTCCGGCAGCTACTAATCCATCCATACCGGGTTTAACCGTTATATATTCATCCGCGATTTTTGCAGTCGCATTAAAAAGCGGGTCAATGACATATATTTTTACCCCGCGTTTTTTTGCTTCAAGGAGTTTTTCATAAAAATGCATGTTGGTCCTGGCGACATTTCTCCCCCAGATCACGATATTTTTACTATGAAAAATATCATTGGGTTCATGTGAATATGCATTCCCAAAATCCCATTTTTGTGCCTCAATTCCTGCTCCCCAGCAGAGAGAACCGTACAGTTCGGTTACTCCGCCATAGCAGTTAAAAAATCGCCGGTCTAAATTTTTCAAGATACCGTTATTGGCATAATCATGGCTATGCAAAACGGCAGTCGATCCATACTTTTCTTTTATATCTTTTAATTTAACCGCGATTTCATCAAGAGCCTGCTCCCATGAAATTTGCTCAAATTTCCCGTTTACTTTTTTTAAGGGGTTTAATAACCGCTGCGATGAGTTTGTCCTTGTTTCCAGCATTCTGCCCCGGCCGCATATTTTCCCTTGCGTGATGGGATGGGAGGGGTCACCCTCTACTTTTACCACCTTATCGTTTTCAATTGTTACCTGAAAGCCGCAGCTATCCCAACAATTTAACGGACAAGCCGATTTCAAAACCTTTGACAAATTCTCCACCCCTAACATAAATACATTCTATATCTACTTTTAATAATATAGTTATTCAAAAAAAAAAGCATGAATTCTTATCCTTCATGCTTCACTAATACTTTTTTCATCTTTCGTGAAAACTCTCTCCTTGGGATCATGACACTGTGACCGCAGCCTTCACACTTAATACGAATATCCATACCCATCCGAATAATTTTCCAACGGTTTGTCCCGCAAGGATGCTGTTTTTTCATTTCGACAACATCATTGAGGGCAAATTCCTTCTCTTCCATTAGCTAACCTCCTTGAATTATCTATTATTTAGGTTGCTCTGTTCCCCGTGCGTACATAACCAGTCTAGGGTCGGGAGTTCTAATCCCATGCTGGTCTAAAAGAAGTTTAACTTCCTTCCGAATCATCCTGGCAATCGAAGCTTGCTTCATTGGTAATGTTTCTGCCGTGATTCGTAAAACAACCTCAGTAGCCCCCATCGTTTGGATCCCAAGCAGCTCCGGCGCTTTAACTAATTCCTTATGCTGCATATGCATATCTTCCAGCAGCTCTTCAATTACTGCTTCAGCCTTTTCAATATCCTCTCCATAAGCAATACTAATATCAACAACGGCCATACTATTATTAAGAGAGAAGTTGGTTACCTGAACAATGCTTCCATTCGGTAAAATATGCAGTTCCCCTGTCCAACTTTTAATCTTGGTTGTTCTTAAACCAATAGCTTCGACATTTCCCTCAAATACTCCTATCCGAACATGGTCACCAACTGAAAATTGATCCTCAAAAATGATGAAAAATCCTGAGATAATATCTTTCACAAGACTTTGTGCACCAAAACCCACTGCCAGTCCAACGATACCAGCACCGGCAAGCAAGGCTTTTACATCAATTGTTAACACCGATAGAATCATCATAAGGGCAATAAAATAAACGACGTAGGAAAGAATATTATCAAGCAGCTTTGACAGTGTCTCCTCTCGGCGTTCCGATGTATTGAGCGGAGAGAGGTTCCTAATTTTAAAAATATTATGGATAGCCAGTTTCCCGATTCGGATTAACATATTTGCAACGAACATAATCGCCAGAATTTTTAATAATCCTTCTCCAATGGTTAACCATGTTCCTTCATTTTGAAATTTAGTAATAAAATTATGAATACTTCCACCAGTTAGATTCATTTACACACCTTCCCTTTCAAACCTTCCAAATCATATTTATTTTAACAATTTTTCTTTGTACTTTACAGCATGGTGTTTATTTCTTTTCTCCCAAGTTCAGGAATATCTTATGTTCACTATGTATAGAATCCCTTAGATTTCCGTATAATGTTAAAAATATGATGAAATCAAAAGGCACCGGATCCCGAATTTAAGGAGTGGACTTAATGAATCTTTTTTTTGACAGGAGGGCAAAGGCAAAAATTCTTCATAATGATTTGCATGCCGCTGAAAATCTCGCAGAAGAGTTGCTTACGTTTATACCGGAAGCTACCAGCCGCCCTATAGTCTTTGTTTGCATCGGCACGGACCGCTCTACAGGGGATTCATTGGGGCCGCTAATTGGCACCTTACTCGAGGAGAAGCAGCTTCAAGCCTTTTATGTGTACGGAACACTTGATGAACCAATTCATGCTGTTAATCTTGATGAAAAGCTAAAGGAAGTCCATCATAAGCATTTCAACCCCTATATCATTGGCATTGATGCTTGCTTAGGCCGCATCAAAAATGTAGGAGTCATTCAAGTGGCGAATGGACCTGTCAAACCCGGTGCCGGAGTAAATAAGGAGCTCCCGTCAGTAGGGGATATACATATCACCGGCATCGTGAATGTAAGTGGTTTTATGGAATTTTTTGTTCTACAAAATACACGGTTAAATCTTGTGATGAAGATGGCAAAAACAATTGCAAATGGAATCTATTTAGCAAGCCAAAGCTATCAAAAGGAACGTTGGAAGGATCAGTTGCTGGAGCAGGAGCAAATAAATAAAGCATAAGCAATTAGATTTAAATGATCGCTTATGCTTTATTTACAATTTATGGTAATGTTTTTTAAAAATAATGATGGTAATTGTAAAGAATGGTTACAATGACTCCTGTTACCAGGATACCAGGCAGTAGGTTAGCCACCTTTATTTTTATTATTCCAGTTAGATTTAAGCCAATGGCCAAAATCATAATTCCACCGGAAGACGTCATTTCCACAATAAACTGATCCATTAGCTCCTTCGGCACAAAATGGTCAATCTGAGTGGCGAATAATGCAATAAGCCCTTCATACAGCACAACGGGAACGGCTGAAAAGATGACACCTATTCCAAGAGTCGTCGTTAAAATGATAGATGTAAATCCATCAATAAGTGATTTAGTGTACAATACAGAATGATCGCCGCGAATCCCGCTATTAAGTGCACCAATAATCGCCATTGCACCAATGACAAAGATAAGTGTTGCTGTCACAAACCCTTCTGAAATACTCCCTTTACCGTTTGAACCGACTTTCTTTTCAAGCCAAAGTCCGAGATCATTTAATTTTTCTTCCAATTTAAATAACTCACCCAGTACAGCACCAACAACCAAGCTGATAATGACAATAAGAAAGTTTTGGCTCTTCAGTCCCATTTGCAGACCCAAAACCATCACCGACAAGCCAATCGCATGCATGACGGTTGTTTTCATCCCTTCCGGAATTCGATGCAGGAGCTTTCCAAGAAGAGTACCAATGATAATTAATGCCCCGTTTACAAGTGTCCCTAATAAAAACATAGTTAATCTCCCTATTTTTCGCTTCTCGTAATAGTTAATAGTTTTAACCTACCATTTATTATTTTCAAAGAAAAGTGCCTTTTCCAAAAAAAGTACTTTTGGATAAAAAAATAAACCATCTACCTGATGGCTTATAATGAATCCTCTTTATCAAGCATTTCTAAAATTCGTTCCAGATCCTCTTGGGAGAAAAACTCGATTTCAATTTTCCCTTTATTTTTCGCTTGTTTAATGTTTACCTTCGTTCCAAATCGCTCACGGAGAGAATGCTCACGTTCCTGTAAAAACACATCTTTTTTCTTTTCAGGCTTATTTGTTTCACGTGAAACATTTTCATTTAATTGCTGAATTAGTTTCTCCAGCTGACGGACGTTTAGAGCTTCGTTTACGACTTTTTCCACTACGGCCGGGAGCTTTGATTTTTGACGAAGACCCAGTAAGGCGCGGCCATGTCCCATCGATATGGTACCGTTTGAGATTAACTCCTGAATTTTAGGAGGTAAGGAAAGCAGTCGGATATGATTAGCAACATGCGGCCTGCTTTTTCCTAATCGTTTGGACACTTCTTCCTGTGTCAACTTTAACTTCTCCATTAACGTTTGATAGGCGAGTCCTTCTTCGATTGGGTTTAAATCTTCCCGTTGCAGGTTTTCCAATACCGCCAATTCCATCATTTGTTGTTCGGAAAGCTCGCGCACCACAGCAGGTACGGTTTCAAGCTTCGCTTCTTTTGCAGCTCGGAAACGCCTTTCACCCACAACAATCTCATAGCCTTTTATGCTTTTTCTAACCACGAGAGGCTGTAAGATCCCATGCTCAAGAATCGATATTTTTAACTCATCGATGGCTTCTTGTTGGAAGTTTTTACGCGGTTGATAAGGGTTGGGACGCAAGTCCTTCAGCTTAATTTCTTGAACTGTTTCTTCCTTATCGACTTCACCGTTCGTAAAAAATGCATTCAGGCCTTTTCCTAAACCTTTAGCCATGCGAGACCACTTCCTTTGCCAAATCTAAATATACTTCAGCTCCGCGGGATCTTGAATCATAATTGATGATTGGTTCCCCATGGCTTGGAGCCTCACTTAGACGAACATTTCTTGGAATAATGGTTTTATAAACCTTATCTTGAAAATACTTTTTCACTTCTTCGATGACTTGAAGTCCGAGATTTGTCCGGGCATCCAGCATCGTTAATAAAACACCTTCAATTTTAAGATCCTGGTTTAAATGCTTTTGTACAAGCCTTACTGTATTAAGGAGCTGACTTAAGCCCTCCAAAGCATAATACTCACATTGGACAGGGATTAATACCGCATCAGAGGCAGTTAAAGCATTAATGGTTAATAAACCCAAAGATGGCGGGCAATCGATAATAATGTAATCATATTGATCCTTCACTTCTTCAAGAGCCCGCTTTAAACGCACTTCTCTCGAAATAGTTGGAACCAACTCGATCTCTGCTCCGGCAAGCTGAATGGTAGCAGGAAGTGCAAATAAATTTTCAACAGATGTCGACTTAATGACATTTTTTGCTTCAACATCATCTACCAGCACATCATATATACACTGTTCTACTTCTGCCTTTTCAATTCCAATCCCGCTTGTTGCATTTCCCTGGGGGTCAATATCTACTAATAAGACCTTGTTCCCTATGTATGCTAAACAGGCGCCTAGGTTGACAGAGGTAGTCGTTTTGCCGACTCCACCTTTTTGATTCGCGATTGCAATGACTTTGCCCACTCTTGTCACCTACCCTTTTTATTTTCCATAAAATCTACCAATTATTTATACTCAAATTCTATCAAACATTCAATTAATAACACTACTAATAAGCAACCATTCCGATAGTACGAATGTAAATAGCCATGCTTTCTATTTTATCATGAAAGTGAAAAGTTGTTGTTTTTTTTCTAAAAATATTCAGACTTCCTTGATATACCATTTTAAAAAACATGTTAATTTAAATGGAACTTTCCCAAAAAAAGAAGAACCGGACATATACTGTCAGGTTCTTTTAAACTATTTGAGTATTCATTTAATTGGCTATTTTTTCTTCGGTATTCGTATCGTAAATTGGTAAAATTCCTCAAATTCTTCTTCTTCTGCGTCGAGATTAATCCCGCTGTCGGATACCATGTTTAACGATTGCCTGATGGTATTAACAGCAATTCTCATATCCTTACTGAAGGCCTTTCTTTGTGGCCTTGGCTTTTGGTTCTTTTGTTCAAGTATTCTAACGACCCGATCTTCGGTCTGCTTAACATTCAGATTTCTCTCAATGATTTCTGCTAAAAGCAACACTTGTTTCTCGGGATCTTTTAGCGGAATAAGTGCACGTGCGTGCCTCTCGGTAATAATTTTATTTAATAATGATTCCTGAATAGGCTGAGGTAATTTAAGAAGCCTGAGCTTATTGGCTACAGTCGACTGCCCTTTTCCAAGACGCTGGGCAAGTGCCTCTTGGGTCAAATTATGGAGCTCGAGCAGTTTTCCATAGGCAATAGCTTCTTCAATAGGCGACAGCTCTTCCCGTTGTAAATTCTCAATTAAGGCAACAGACGCCGTTTCAGTATCAGATAAATTTTTTATAATGGCCGGTACTTCTTCCCAGCCGAGTTTTTTCATCGCACGCCAGCGGCGCTCTCCGGCAATAATTTCATATTTGTTCACTTCAAACTGCCTGAGGACAATCGGCTGAATAATCCCATGCGTATGGATTGTACGTGATAATTCCTCAATTTTTTCATCGTCAAAAACCGTCCGTGGCTGGAAACGGTTTGGCAAAATACTATCGATCGGTATTCTTCTAATTTCTTCCGTTTTTTCTATATCCAGCTCTTTCTCAAGCTCAACCACTTGTTCTCCCTTTTCGCCGAGGCCAAAAAAGCGTGAAAACGAAGATTTCATCCCCAACACCACCTTTACGAAACTCCCTATTACTAATTCTATACTCGAATATTATCTTCCTGCTATACCCTTATATTTTAATACAAAATTTGATAGCTGTCAGAGACATTCTTTATTCAATCGGCGTTTTACCAGGTGTTCCCGGTTTTCGAGGGTATTTCTTTGGCGTTTGTTTTTCTTTTTTTATGACTAATATATTTCGTTCACTTTCTTCGATTGGCAACGTAAAAGTAAACATCTTTTCCATTTTTCCCCCAAGAGTGACAATCGCCTTTTGCCCCATTTCTAATTCATCCTTCGCATGAGCTGCCTTCATGGCGATAAAGTATCCCCCGACTTTAACCAAAGGTAAACAAAGTTCACTTAAAACCGACATTCGTGCCACAGCCCTTGCCGTTACGACATCATATGATTCCCTGTGGTTTGGATTTACGCCGAAGGTTTCCGCACGATCATGAATAAAATGGACATTTTCCAATTTTAATTCATCCGCAAGATGATTTAAAAAAGAGATTCTTTTATTTAGTGAATCAACAATTGTCACTGTAATATGAGGATAAACGATTTTTAACGGTATACTCGGGAACCCTGCACCGGCTCCAACATCGCAAAGATGGAAGGGCTTGGTAAAATCAAAATAAAACGAAGCCGTAATCGAATCATAAAAATGCTTTAAATAAACATCAGCTTGATCGGTTATTGCGGTTAAATTCATTTTTTCATTCCATTCAACCAAGGTCTTGAAGTAGGTTGCAAACTGCTCCAGCTGATGCTCCGTTAGGCTAATGCCCTTCTCCTGAAGAAGCGCCTTAAATTGTTCTATAATCATGAATAAATCTTCCTCGCTATATGGGTCTTCTTAGTTTTAGAAAAGAGCCTACGCATTAGATATCCTTGCCACCCTGCCTTGTTCTAAATAGATAAGAAGGATTGAGATATCCGCCGGATTAACCCCTGAAATACGTGATGCCTGAGCAATTGATAACGGCTTAATTAGCTTCAGCTTTTGTCTTGCCTCTGTGGCAAGACCTGTTATCTTTTCATAATCAATATTCTCAGGAATTTTCTTGTTTTCCATTTTCTTTAAACGTTCAACCTGCTGAAGTGATTTTTCAATATATCCTTCATATTTGATTTGAATCTCTACCTGTTCCGTGATTTCTCCGTCCAACGGACTATCGCTTGGAGTAAGACATTCAATGTGTTCATAGTTCATTTCCGGCCTTTTTAATAAATCGGAGGCACGGATTCCATCTTTAAGCTCACTTCCGCCAAGGCTTCTAATAAGCTCTTGCACCTCTGTTGAAGGTTTAAGGATGATAGACTGCAGTCTTTCCTTTTCAAGGTCGATGGCTTCTTTTTTCGCTAAAAATCGTCCGTAGCGCTCATCACGAATAAGTCCGATTCGGTGACCGATTTCAGTCAAACGCAAATCGGCATTATCATGGCGTAATAATAACCGGTATTCTGCCCTTGATGTCAACAAACGGTATGGTTCACTCGTTCCCTTTGTAATCAGGTCATCAATTAATACACCGATATAGGCATCCGAGCGGCTAAGGACTAGCTGTTCTTTCCCCAAGGCATTCAAACCTGCATTGATTCCCGCCATTAAACCTTGACCTGCTGCTTCTTCATAACCGGAAGTTCCATTAATTTGCCCGGCAGTATAAAGGTTTTTTACAACCTTCGTTTCAAGTGTCGGCCACAACTGGGTTGGAACGATGGCATCATACTCAATCGCATAACCGGATCTCATCATTTGGACATTTTCGAGTCCCGGAATGGTTTTGAGAATTTGCTGTTGAACGTCTTCCGGTAGACTTGTTGATAATCCTTGAACATAAACTTCCTGTGTATTTCTTCCCTCCGGCTCCAAGAAAATTTGGTGACGCGGTTTATCATTAAAGCGCACCACTTTATCTTCAATTGAAGGGCAATAACGCGGACCGGTGCCTTTAATCATGCCGGAGTACATCGGCGACCGATGTAGATTATTGTCAATCAATTGATGTGTATTTTCATTTGTATACGTTAACCAGCAAGGAAGCTGATCGGTAATATACTTCGTTGTTTCATAAGAAAAAGCTCTTGGGTTTTCATCACCGGGCTGAATTTCCGTTTTACTATAATCAATCGTATGACTATTAACTCTTGGCGGTGTTCCTGTTTTAAAGCGCACCAATTCAAAACCAAGTTCTTCTAAATGCTCAGAAAGCTTGATGGATGGCTGCTGATTATTGGGACCGCTCGAATATTTCAATTCTCCAATAATAATTTCGCCGCGCAGGAAGGTACCAGTCGTAATGACGACTGTTTTCGAACGATAAATCGCACCGGTTTTGGTAACAACCCCAACACAAACGCCATCTTCAACAAGCAACCGTTCAACCATTCCTTGAATTAAGGTTGCATTTGGTTCATCTTCAATCGTTTTTTTCATCTCATGCTGGTAAGCAAATTTATCGGCCTGTGCCCTTAGTGCACGGACAGCGGGACCTTTCCCTGTATTCAGCATCCTCATTTGGATGTAGGTTTTGTCGATATTTTTACCCATTTCCCCGCCGATTGCATCAATTTCTCGAACCACGATCCCTTTGGCAGGACCGCCAACAGAGGGATTACATGGCATAAAAGCAACCATATCGAGGTTAATAGTAATGATTAATGTTTTAGCGCCAAGTCTGGCAGCGGCGAGGCCCGCTTCACAGCCTGCATGGCCTGCACCGACGACAATAACGTCGTAATTTCCTGCTTCGTATTGCATTTTGTTCCTCCTTCTTCAGATATTTCTGAAGGATAAATCCTAAGATTATTATTTTTTAAACAACGTCTTATTTCCCCAGACAGAATTGGGAAAATAGCTGGTCTATAAGGCTTTCATGAACACTGTCACCGATAATTTCACCAAGCAGCTCCCATGTTCTTGTTAAATCAATTTGGACGATATCGATTGGCGTTCCCATTTCTACTCCATCGATTGCTTCTTCGATTGCTTGGAGACTTTGGTTTAATAATGCAATGTGCCTGCTGTTGGAGACGTAGGTCATATCCCCCGCCTCAATCGAACCTGCAAAGAAAAGTGAAGAGATTGCCTCCTCCAGCTCATCTACACCTTTATCCTCAAGCAATGAAGTGGTAACAATTTTATGTCCCGCCGCTATGCTTTTAACCTTTTCCATATCAATTTCCTGCGGGAGATCTGTTTTATTAATAATGACAATCACGTCCATACCACGAACAGCCTCGAAAAGATTTTCATCTTCTGTTGTCAGTTGATCAGAGTAATTCAAAACAAGCAAAATTAAATCCGCTTCTTTTAAAACCTGTCTGGAGCGTTCAACACCGATTCGTTCAACAATATCTTCTGTTTCCCTGATACCGGCAGTGTCTAGAAGCCTTAAGGGGACCCCTCTAACATTAACGTATTCTTCAATCACATCGCGTGTTGTCCCGGGAATATCGGTTACAATTGCTTTGTTTTCGTGAACCAAACTGTTTAATAGCGAAGATTTACCGACATTAGGCCTTCCGACAATAACGGTAGAAAGACCTTCGCGCAAAATTTTCCCCTGTTCGGAGGTTTGCAAAAGCTTTTTTATTTCTTCCCGTACATACAGGGCTTTTTCCGCAAGCATCTTATGCGTCATTTCTTCGACATCATCATACTCCGGATAATCGATATTTACTTCCACATGGGCGAGAATCTCCAGTATCTCCTGTCTTAGAGAAGAAATCAGCTTTGATAAGCGGCCTTCCATTTGCCCAAGCGCCACATTCATTGCCCGATCTGTTTTAGCTCTAATTAAATCCATGACTGCTTCCGCCTGTGATAAATCGATTCGGCCATTTAAAAATGCCCGTTTCGTAAATTCGCCTGGTTCAGCCAATCGTGCTCCATATTTTAAGACATACTGTAAAACCCGATTAACCGAGACAATTCCACCATGGCAATTAATCTCAATAACATCCTCTTTCGTAAAGGTTTTCGGCCCTCTCATAACAGACACCATTACCTCTTCAATGACCAGGTCATTTTTCGGATCAACTAAATGACCATAATGAATGGTATGAGTTGGTACCTCCGAAAGCTTTTTTCCATTAATACTGTTAAACAGCCTGTCAGCAATTTGAATTGAATCGTCTCCGCTCAAGCGGACTATCGCAATTGCTCCCTCACCCATCGGCGTCGATATTGCCGCAATCGTATCAAATTCCATTCTGTTCACCACACTTTTTAAAAAATCAATCTATATAAAATGACTATAATTTACTCCAAATTACTAGAGTACCACATTGGTTCCTGTTAAAAAAGTAATCTTTACTCCAACAAAATTATCCACAACCCAATAATGTTCACCTATTATTTTAACTTATCCACATGTGAATAACAATAAAACGGATAATTTCAGGTAAATGTTATTCACAATAGTTGTTTTTCCATGCAAAAAATCGACAAAAAAAGACACCCACTCAAAAGATTGGCTGTCTTTTTTAAGATATGAACATAAGCGGCTAAACGGACGCTTACGCTTTTTTAGGTGTAATGACAATATAGCGATGAGGTTCAGACCCATCGGAAAATGTTTTTACTCGATTGTTTTCAGATAAAGCGGAATGAATAACTTTACGCTCATATGAAGGCATGGGCTCTAACGCAACATCTTTCCCGGATTTAATTGCCTTTTGTGCCAGACGATGCGCTAATTGAATTAGCGTTTCGTTTCTTCTGTTCCGGTAGTCTTCAGCATCTAAGATAAGCGTTAAGTATTGATCAGAAAAACGGTTGATGACAAGCTGGGTCAAATATTGCAGGGAATTCAACGTTTGACCTCTTTTTCCAATCAAAAGGGCAATTTTTTCCCCTGTTAAAATGAAGCGAACTTGTTTTCCATCTCGTTTCACTTCAATTTCAACGGGAGCGCCCATCTTTTCACTTACTTGAATAAGAAATTTTTTCGCTTCTTCAAGCGGATCATGAATGACTGTCACCTTTACAACAGCCGGACGTGATCCGAAAATACCGAAAATACCTTTTTTACCTTCATCAATAATGGCTACATCTGCGCGGTCTTTGGTAGTTTTTAGTTGAGCTAAAGCTGATTCTACTGCTTCTTCGACTGTTTGTCCTGTAGCAGTTACCTGTTTCACTTTTTTGCTCCTCCCGCATTACCGGTAGCTGAAGACTTCTTCAAATCCGGTCCTTTAATAAAATAAGTTTGAACAATCATGAAAATATTCCCGACTACCCAATACAATGAAAGGGCTGCAGGATATTTAAATGCAAAAAAGAAAATCATAATCGGCATCATCCAAACCATCATCGCCATTTGCGGATTTTGGTTTTCAGTTCCGGCCATCATTATTTTTTGCTGGATAAATGTAGTGATTGCCGCTAAAATCGGCAAAATAAAAAACGGATCAGCTTTACCAAGATCAAACCACAGGAAGTGATCTGCTGCAATTGCACTTGTTCTTGAAATTGCATGATAAAAACCTATTAATATCGGCATCTGAATAATCAACGGAAAGCATCCAGCCATCGGGTTCACACCATGCTTTTGAAAAAGCGCCATTGTTTCCTGCTGTAATTTTTGCTGCGTTTTTTGATCTTTGGAACTGTATTTCTTTTTAAGTTCTGCCAATTCCGGTTGCAAAGCCTGCATTGCTTTTGAGCTGCGTGTTTGCTTAATCATTAACGGCAAGATAATTAAACGGATTAAGATCGTAACAACAATAATCGATAAACCAAAGCTTCCGCCAAGCAATTCAGCAACCTTCGTAATAACCCAGGATAACGGATAAACAATATATTGATTCCAAAATCCCGTACTATTTGCAGTAATCGGCTGCTTAATTTGGCTGCATCCGGCTAAAAGCAGGAATATGAAAAACATACCGACCAAAGGTACTATTCGTTTTTTCAACCAAAAATTCCTCCTTGCAACTTTTTATAGAACGTCTTATGAAGTGGATCTATGTATGTAAAGGCTTTCGTTTCCATCATTATTGGTATTTTACCATTTTGTTGAATATATTGTCTTCAAGTATCGCCTTTTTTCACGAATTTCTCTAACAATTCTCGTCAATAACCGGCTTCTTCAAAACTTTCCCTACTTTAAGGACATGCTGCAGGCTTTTTTTTACTTCAAAAAAGTCCATTTCGGCAGCCGGCTTCCTTGCAATAATCACATAGTCATTACCGGTGTGCAATTGTTCGTTTAATTCGAAAATTGATTGTCTTATGTATCGCTTTATTCGATTTCTAGTAACGGCATTACCTACTTTTTTACTTACGGATAGTCCAATTCGAAAATGGCCTTGTTCCTCTTTTTTTAATGCATAGACGACAAATTGTCGATTAGCGAAAGATCGGCCTTTTTGAAATGCCTCTTGAAATTCTTTATTTTTTTTGACTCTCAATTCTTTTTTCATAAAGGACACCTTCAATCCCTAATTGGGTAAAACTTTTTCGAATTCTTTCGACATTGATAACTGTCTAGCTCCAGCGCCTAGGGGCTCTTGGGTCTAAGCCAATCGCTTCTGAAGGCAAAAAGCGCGCCTTCGCCAGCGCTTGTCTTATGCTTGTCGCCCCTGGTCAAGGCGCTTCCGCTTTTCTTTTTATGAGAAAAAAGACCACTGAGATGTTCAGTGGCCTAAGCTGATAATACTTTTCTTCCTTTTTGACGACGACGAGCAAGAACTTTACGTCCGTTTGCTGTGCTCATACGACTACGGAAACCGTGAACTTTGCTATGTTTACGTTTATTTGGTTGATACGTTCTTTTCATTATATGACACCTCCCTGAGGAATAGCTGTTAAAGACAGTCTTAATTATTATAAAGATGTCTACGCGAAATTGTCAACTCCCTTCTTCATATTGTTCCCTTATTCCTATTTTTCAAATCATAAGCATCTATTAAAAAAAGAGTATCTTTCATGAACTTTTGATCCAAGTTAAGTTAAGAAAAGCGCAGGAACCGGACAATCTCCAAGATAAAAATTTTATCCTTCTTTTCATTTTAAAAAAGGTATAAAAAGAATCCATTTTCCCTGTGGATAAAAAATCGACAATTTTTTCGGTTTTTTCACAGGTTATTGACAGGTTTTTCACAAACCAAATGCTTGTGGACAATTTTCATACACATAATGCAATAGTTGTGGATAAACTAAGAAAAAACATTGCACCTCTTGCTATTATTTGATATTATATTTGTGTTTTCACTCTGAATAACTTTGTCTTAAATTATCGTTATCCACAAATTGTGGATAACATGTGGATAGGTTATTCTAGCATTCTGCAGAAACTTGTCCACAAGAGGTGGATATTGTCGAAACTCCACTTTACTTCCTTATTATATATTTTCCACAAACAAGGTTTCGTATATTTATAAATTAATAGGTTATACAGCTTGTATAACAGTTTTTTTCCACGGAACAATCGTCAAATAGAGATGATAGAATGCACAAAACTACCTTGCATGCCTTTTGTGAAAAAATTATTTTTTTTGGAGTCGACAGTAAATATTATGCAAAGTGCCAGACCATTTATGTAGATAGATTTTTATTATGAAGATAAGGAGGGACACCAGTTGGAAAATATTGCGGATCTTTGGAATCGTGCTCTGGCCAATATTGAGAAGAAGATAAGCAAGCCTAGCTTTGATACCTGGCTTAAGTCTACAAAGGCACATTCCCTTCAAGGCGACTTGCTTGTCATTACCGCTCCCAATGAATTTGCGCGTGATTGGCTGGAAGAGCGTTATTCCCAGTTAATCTCCGGTATTCTTTATGAAATTACCGGAGAAGAACTTTCTGTAAAGTTTATTATTCCGCAGAATCAGAACGTGGACGACCAGGATATGGCAGTGCCTCGAAAAAAGGCGAAAAAGGACGACGATCATGCTGATTTTCCTCAAAATATCTTAAATCCAAAGTATGTTTTTGATACTTTCGTTATTGGATCAGGTAACCGTTTTGCCCATGCAGCTTCCCTTGCAGTAGCTGAGGCACCGGCAAAAGCCTACAATCCCTTATTTATTTACGGGGGTGTAGGGTTAGGAAAAACGCACTTAATGCACGCCATTGGGCATTATGTTTTAGACCATAACCCGAATGCCAAAGTAGTTTATTTATCATCAGAAAAATTTACAAATGAGTTTATTAACTCCATTCGTGATAACAAAGCGGAGAATTTCCGCAATAAATATCGAAATGTGGATGTCTTGCTTATTGATGATATTCAGTTTTTAGCCGGAAAAGAATCAACGCAGGAAGAATTTTTCCATACGTTTAATGCTCTTCATGAGGAAAGCAAACAAATTATTATCTCCAGTGACCGCCCGCCGAGAGAAATTCCAACTTTGGAGGATCGCTTACGCTCACGGTTTGAATGGGGATTAATTACGGATATTACACCGCCGGATTTAGAAACAAGAATAGCGATCCTCAGGAAGAAGGCAAAGGCGGAAGGCCTGGATATTCCAAATGAAGTGATGCTGTATATTGCAAACCAAATCGATTCGAACATCCGTGAGCTTGAAGGTGCACTTATTCGTGTTGTTGCCTATTCATCATTAATCAATAAAGATATTAACGCAGACCTTGCTGCGGAAGCATTAAAGGATATTATTCCGAGTTCAAAACCGAAAGTAATTACGATCCATGAAATTCAAAAGGTTGTAGGTGAACACTTTAGTATAAAGCTCGAGGATTTTAAAGCAAAAAAGAGGACAAAATCTGTCGCATTTCCGAGGCAAATTGCGATGTACCTGTCACGGGAATTAACCGACTACTCTTTGCCTAAAATAGGAGAAGAGTTTGGCGGGCGGGACCATACGACTGTCATTCATGCTCATGAAAAAATTTCTAAGCTGCTTGCTACCGATTCCCAGCTCCAAAAACAACTAAAAGAACTGAATGAAATGTTAAAAATCTAGTTTTTTTGTGCATAACTTGCTGTCATTTACACACAGTCTGTCCACATGTGGATAGGCTGTGTTTCCTTTGATAAAATGAGTTATCCACATACTAACAAGCCCTACTAGTACTTCTACTATTTTTTTAAAACTTAATATTATATGTTATTGCTATTAAAATTATGCAGAAAACGGAGGATTACAAAGATGAGATTTATTATCCAACGTGACCGATTAGTTCAAAGTGTTCAAGATGTTATGAAGGCCGTTACATCAAGAACAACCATACCAATCTTAACCGGAATAAAAATTACAGCAAATGAAGAAGGTGTCACCTTAACAGGAAGTGATTCCGATATTTCGATTGAATCCTTTATTCCAAAAGAAGAATCCGGGGATGAAATTGTTGAAATTAAACAAACAGGTTCTATTGTTCTCCAAGCAAAATTCTTTAGTGAGATTGTAAAAAAGCTTCCTACCGATTCAGTGGAAATGGAAGTCCTTAATCATTTACAAACCGTTATTCGGTCAGGGAAATCTGAGTTTAACCTTAATGGTTTAGATGCCGAGGAATACCCTCACCTGCCGCAAATAGAAGAAAGCAATAAATTTCACATTGCCACCGATTTATTAAAAGCCATGATTCGACAAACATTTTTCGCAGTGTCCACCTCAGAAACACGACCGATCTTGACAGGTGTCAACTGGAAGGTTGAAAATGGGGAACTGACCTGTATTGCAACAGATAGTCATCGCCTTGCACTAAGAAAGGCAAGAATCGAAACGGAAAATAATGAAAGCTATAATGTTGTAATCCCAGGAAAGAGCTTGAATGAATTAAATAAAATTATCGATGACAATAGTGAATTAATTGATATTGTTATTACTGAAAATCAAATTTTATTTAAAGCAAAGCATTTATTGTTTTTCTCAAGATTGTTAGAAGGAAACTATCCTGATACATCCAGGCTCATTCCAAATGACAGTAAAACGGATGTTGTTGTTAATACAAAAGAATTCCTTCAGGCAATCGATCGTGCATCCTTGCTTGCCCGTGAAGGAAGAAACAATGTGGTAAAGTTTTCAACAATAGAAGGAGGCATCATTGAAATTTCCTCCAATACCCCGGAAATCGGGAAAGTAGTAGAAGAAATACAAAGCCAAACTATTGACGGTGAAGAGTTGAAAATTTCGTTTAGTGCGAAATTCATGATGGATGCTTTAAAAGCACTTGAAGGAACGGATATTAAAGTTAGTTTTACGGGAGCGATGAGACCGTTCGTCATTCGTCCGCTTCACGATGAAACGATTTTACAGCTTATTTTACCGGTAAGAACGTACTAAGCTTGAAAAGCGGAAGTGACTAAAATCTCTTAAAAAAAATAATATCGCCGCCACCTTTCTGGCGGCTTTCTTTCTTTTTTCAAGATTTTTTTGTAACTGGACCAATTTTTTAGTAAAATAAAGTATTGAGACCATTTCAGAAATGAGTGATACATGTTGCCTGTAAAAATTAAGGTGAACACGGAATTTATTACATTGGGACAATTTCTTAAATTGGCTGATGTTATTCAAACGGGTGGAATGGCAAAATGGTTTTTAAGTGAAAATGACATTTTTATTAATGGTGAACAAGATCAAAGAAGAGGAAGGAAGCTTCGCGCAGGTGACAAAGTTCGGATTGCCGGCTTTGGAGAATTTTTGATTACCGAGTAGCTAAAGGATCTTACGTTCATGTATATTGAGCAATTAGTGTTAACGGATTATCGCAATTATGAAAGCCTATCGGTTGAATTTGAAAATAAAGTAAATGTCATCCTCGGGGAAAATGCCCAAGGAAAAACCAATGTAATGGAATCAATTTACGTTTTAGCCATGGCAAAATCCCATCGTACTTCAAATGATAAAGATCTTATTCGCTGGGACCGGGATTATGCTAAAATAGAGGGTAGAGTCCAAAAACAATACAGTTCGTTGCCATTGCAATTAGTTATTTCAAAAAAGGGTAAAAAGGCCAAATGTAATCATATAGAACAACAAAAGTTAAGCCAATATGTCGGGAATTTAAATGTGGTAATGTTTGCCCCGGAGGACCTTAACTTAGTTAAAGGCAGCCCGCAAGTTAGACGCAGATTTTTAGATATGGAAATTGGGCAGGTTTCGCCAATTTATTTACATGATATGAGCCAATATCAAAAAATACTTCAACAGCGTAATCATTTCTTAAAAATGATGCAGATAAAAAAACAAACCGATCAAACCATGCTTGAAATTTTAACTGAACAGTTTATTGAAATGGCGGTAAAGATTGTTTCAAAAAGATTCGAGTTCCTGCATTTACTTGAAAAATGGGCCGGTCCCATCCATAAAGGGATTTCAAGGGGTCTGGAAACATTGAAAATTGAGTATAAACCGTCGGTAGATGTATTAGAAGGCCAAGATTTGTCGAAAATGAAAGCATGCTTTGAGGAGAAATTTAACAGGGTTAGGGTGAGGGAAATAGAAAGAGGAACGACACTGTTCGGTCCCCACCGTGACGATTTGTTATTTTTCGTGAACGGAAGAGATGTTCAAACCTTTGGGTCACAAGGTCAACAACGAACAACCGCCCTATCTGTTAAGCTTGCCGAAATTGAATTAATTCATTCTGAAATAGGTGAGTATCCGATTCTTTTACTCGACGATGTCTTATCGGAATTGGATGATTATCGTCAGTCCCATCTGCTTAATACCATCCAGGGCAGGATTCAAACCTTTGTGACTACAACAAGTGTCGGAGGCATTCATCATCAAACCTTAAAAGAGGCCTCAACCTATAAAGTAGAGTCCGGCGTACTAAAGAAAGTGACTTGAGGTGGGTGCGTGTATATTCATATTGGAGAAGACCTTAATATCAGGGCAAAAGATATTATTTCGATACTGGATAAAGAGAGCGTGAATTCTTCTGAATTGGTGGAAGAGTTTATTAAATATCATGAAAACAAGTTAGTCAACCTGTCAAAAAACCCCTTTAAATCGGTCGTGATAACATCCGACAAAGTTTACTTATCCCCAATTGCTTCCGGAACTTTAAAGAAACGTTCAAGTCAACTGAGTATACAGGAATTTTGATAAATGAATGAAATAGTGTTTTTTCTCTGGGAAATAGATTTATTTTTGTAAGAAAGTGCAGGTGAGTTATGGTGACAATGGAACAAAAAGCAGTCAAGGAACAAACATACGGTGCTGATCAAATTCAAGTTTTAGAAGGTCTTGAAGCTGTTCGGAAAAGGCCTGGTATGTATATTGGTTCTACAAGTGGTAAGGGTCTTCATCATCTTGTTTGGGAAATTGTTGATAACAGTATTGATGAGGCATTGGCAGGCTATTGTGATGAAGTAAATGTCATAATAGAGAATGATAACAGCATTACCGTGAAAGATAATGGCCGCGGTATTCCTGTTGGTATTCATGAGAAAACAGGCAGACCGGCTCTTGAGGTTATCATGACCGTTCTCCATGCAGGGGGCAAATTCGGCGGTGGCGGTTATAAGGTTTCAGGAGGTCTTCACGGTGTAGGTGCTTCTGTTGTAAACGCCCTCTCCACGGAGCTTGAAGTTTTTGTTCACCGAGATGGTCATATTCACTATCAAAAATTTGAGCGAGGAGTACCGGCGGCTGATATAAAAATAATTGGAACAACAGACGTAACAGGTACGACGACTCATTTTAAACCGGACGGTGAAATTTTTACTGAAACGCTGGAATATGAATACGATACACTCGCAACCCGTCTCCGTGAGCTTGCATTTCTTAATCGCGGAATCAAAATTACAATCGAAGATAAGCGTGTAGAAAATAAACATAACGAATATTACTACGAAGGCGGAATTAAATCCTACGTTGAGCATTTAAACCGCACGAAGGAAGTAATTCATGATGAACCCATTTACATTGATGGCGACCGCGATGGTATCAGTGTTGAGGTTGCACTTCAATATAACGAAGGGTATACCGATAACATTTACTCATTCGCGAATAATATCCACACTTATGAAGGCGGAACTCATGAATCCGGTTTTAAAACTGCTTTAACACGAGTGATCAATGATTATGCACGAAAAAATAGTCTAATAAAAGAGAATGATGCCAATCTTTCAGGTGAAGATGTTCGTGAGGGCTTAACCGCAATTGTCTCAATCAAACACCCTGATCCGCAATTTGAAGGGCAAACAAAGACAAAGCTCGGTAACTCAGAGGTGCGAACCATTACCGATGCCGTTTTTGCAAATCACTTTGAAAAATTCCTGCTGGAAAATCCGGTAGTGGCTAGGAAAATAGTTGAAAAAGGCTTAATGGCTGCAAGAGCAAGACTCGCTGCGAAAAAGGCAAGGGAATTGACACGCCGGAAAAGCGCTTTAGAGGTTTCAAGTTTACCTGGGAAATTAGCAGACTGTTCGTCCAAAGACCCTTCAGAGAGTGAAATCTATATCGTTGAGGGTGATTCGGCGGGTGGTTCGGCAAAGCAGGGCCGTGACCGTCATTTCCAAGCGATTCTGCCGCTCCGGGGAAAAATACTTAACGTTGAAAAGGCGCGGCTGGATAAGATTCTTTCTAACAATGAAGTTAGGGCAATGATTACAGCTATCGGCACAGGAATCGGGGAGGATTTTGATATTTCTAAAGCCCGTTATCATAAAGTGGTCATCATGACGGATGCGGATGTGGATGGTGCTCATATCCGAACGCTCATCTTAACATTTTTTTACCGTTACATGAGACAAATTTTAGAGGCCGGTTATATCTATATTGCCCAACCGCCGCTATATAAAATTCAACAAGGTAAACGAGTCGAGTATGCTTATAATGACAAAGAACTTGAACGGATTTTTGCAGAGCTGCCGGCAACACCTAAGCCGAATATCCAGCGATATAAAGGTTTGGGAGAGATGAATCCTGAACAATTATGGGAAACTACGATGGATCCTTCTACCAGAACTATGCTTCAGGTTAGTCTTGAAGATGCGATAGAAGCAGATGAAACCTTTGAGATGTTAATGGGAGACAAAGTGGAACCGCGTCGTAATTTCATCGAAGCAAATGCACAATACGTAAAGAATTTAGATATATAAAAAAGGGTAGAGGGACGACCGCTATCCTCCTTTTTCTTTTTACCTAGTTCATATGGTGATTAAACTAGGCAGCGGCAACCATAATAGGAGGTACCAAATATGGCTGAAACACCAAATCCTCAAATAAAAGAGATTAATATCAGTCAGGAGATGAAATCTTCGTTTCTTGACTATGCGATGAGTGTTATTGTTTCACGTGCCCTTCCTGATGTTCGAGATGGGTTAAAACCGGTTCATCGCCGTATTCTTTATGCGATGCATGATCTTGGAATGCATTCGGACAAACCCTATAAAAAATCTGCTCGTATCGTTGGTGATGTAATCGGTAAATATCACCCTCACGGTGACGCTGCAGTTTATGAAACGATGGTACGTATGGCACAGGACTTTAACTATCGTTATATGCTTGTAGATGGTCATGGGAACTTTGGTTCAGTAGACGGTGATGCCGCAGCGGCAATGCGTTATACAGAATCAAGAATGTCCAAAATTTCGATGGAATTATTAAGAGATATCAACAAAGATACAATTGATTATCAAGACAACTATGATGGTGAGGAAAAAGAGCCGGTTGTTTTACCAGCAAGATTTCCCAATCTGTTAGTTAACGGGACAACTGGAATAGCTGTTGGTATGGCGACTAATATCCCGCCGCACCAGCTTGGAGAGGTTATTGACGGCGTATTAGCCATTAGCCATGATTCGGAAATTACTACTCAAGAGTTAATGGAAATTATCCCTGGACCTGATTTCCCAACTGGAGGGATCATCCTCGGCCGGAGCGGAATTCGTAAAGCATACGAAACAGGCAGAGGATCTATAACCATCCGTGCAAAGGTAGAAATTGAACAAAAATCGAATGGTAAAGAAGTTATCATTGTAAATGAGTTACCATACCAAGTAAATAAAGCGAGATTAGTTGAAAAGATTGCAGAATTAGCTCGCGATAAAAAAATCGATGGTATTACAGATCTGAGAGATGAGTCTGACCGTAAAGGGATGCGGATCGTAATAGAGGTTCGCAAAGATGCTAATGCGAACGTCCTCTTAAATAATTTATATAAACATACAGCTCTTCAAACCAGCTTTGGAATCAACACACTAGCCCTTGTTAATGGACATCCAAAGGTGTTGAACCTTAAGCAATGTTTAGTGCATTATTTAGATCACCAAAAAGTGGTTATTCGCAGGAGAACAGAATTTGAGTTGCGTAAAGCAGAGGCACGTGCACATATTTTAGATGGATTAAGGATTGCCCTGGATCATCTGGATGAAGTTATTAGTTTAATTCGCAGCTCTCAGACAACGGATATTGCACGTGAAGGCTTGATGACAAAATTCAATCTTTCTGAAAAACAAGCCCAAGCGATTCTCGATATGCGTTTGCAGCGTTTAACGGGTTTGGAAAGAGAAAAAATTGAGGAAGAATATCAAAGCTTAGTCAAGTTAATTGCTGAATTAAAGGCTATTTTAGCTGACGAGGAAAAAGTACTTGAAATCATTCGTGAGGAATTGCTTGAGATTAAAGAACGTTTTAATGATAAGCGCCGTACAGAAATCGTAACAGGCGGAATTGAAAATATTGAGGATGAAGACTTAATTCCACGTGAAAATATTGTTATTTGTCTAACACACAACGGCTATATTAAACGTCTGCCTGTTTCTACTTATCGTGCGCAAAGACGCGGCGGACGCGGAATACAAGGAATGGGTACAAATGAAGATGACTTTGTCGAGCATTTAATCACCACTTCCACACATGATACGATTCTCTTCTTTACCAATAAGGGGAAAGTGTATCGGTCTAAAGGGTATGAAATACCGGAATTTAGCCGTACGGCAAAGGGGATTCCAATTATAAATCTCTTGGGAATTGAAAAAGGAGAATGGGTTAACGCCATCATCCCTGTTGAAGAGTTTGTAGATGATTGGTACTTGTTTTTAACAACAAAAGAAGGCGTTTCAAAACGTTCACCGCTAACATCATTCGCAAATATCCGCAATAATGGCTTAATTGCCTTGAATTTGCGCGAGGGTGACGAGTTAATTTCTGTCCGTTTAACCGATGGAACAAAACATATGATCATTGGTACTAAGAAAGGCATGCTGATCCGCTTCCCTGAAACAGATGTTAGATCAATGGGCAGAACTGCTACAGGGGTTAAAGGAATCACGTTAGACAGTGATGATGAAGTAGTGGGCATGGAAGTTTTAGAGGAGGATAATGATGTCCTTATTGTAACGAAAAATGGCTACGGTAAACGTACACCTGCATCTGAATATCGAATTCAAGGCAGAGGTGGTAAAGGAATTAAAACTTGCCACATTACTGAGAAAAATGGAAATCTAGTTTCAATGAGAGCAGTAACAGGTGAAGAGGATCTGATGCTCATCACAACAGGTGGTGTCCTTATTCGTACAGATGTAGCTGGAATTTCTACTATGGGCCGTAACACTCAAGGTGTAAAGCTCATTAGCATTAAGGAAAATGAAAATGAATATGTGGCAACTGTTGCTAAGGTAGAAAAAGAAGAAGAAGATATCCAAGAAGACGACGGTGAAACCATCGAGGTTCCCGGAGAGGAACTTGTTGATGAATCTTCAGAAGAATAAAGAAAAAAAGAGGGACCGCGTGTTCCTCTCAGGCTGTCGAAAAACCCTCGGCAGCCTCTTATTTTATTCATTTACTTCAATAATTCACCGCGTTAATTTGTTATAATATTATTGATATATAGGCTTTTCAACAGGTCTGTTGATTGGCGCTCCAGGCACTTCGCTTTCCGCGGGCGTGCCGGGGAGCCTCCTCGTCGCTTCGCTCCTGCGGGGTCTCCCCTGCCCCGTACTCCCGCAGGAGTCTTCGTGGCTTCCGCACCAATCAACAGAGTGTTTTCAATAAAGACCTTCAACTCAACTAATAAATAATAAAAATAAGTGGTGAAATCAATGTTTAAGCCAAAAGAGTCTAGCCAAAATGAATATGAATTTGTATCTATTGATGAATTGGTACCTGATGACCATCTTCTTCGTTTGATTGATAAATATATTGATTTTCCGTTCCTTCTTGAAAAGGTCCGTCCGATCGCAACACACTTGGCAAGGTTAGAAAAAGTGTGTTGCAATACTTTAGGGTGATTTGCCTCCCTGTTGATTGGAGCGGAGGGCACTCGACTCCTGCGGGATAGAGAGGTCACTGGAGACCCCGCAGGCCGCCAAAGCGCCGAGGAGGCTCCAGGACCTCCCCGCGGAAAGCGAGTGCCCGGAGCGGAAATCAACAGGCCTATTTGCAGGGACAATCAATAAATTTGGTATGATTCTGACAAAATAAAAAATTGCCGAGAAAAATACCCTTTCTCGACAATCTGAGAGGGACCGCGTGTTCCTCTTTTTATTTTCAAAAACCTCTTGATTATGAAAAAGATAGCTGATATAATCATTTAGGTCGACAAATTGATGTTATTAATTAAATAGTGAATAATAAAAAAATGTTGACACTGAAAAACATAAATGATATATTAATAAAGTCGCTTGTGAGCGGCATTGGAATATCGATCTTTGAAAACTAAACAAACAATATCGTGCAAACAAACAATAACTATCAGTGAATCTTTCGTATGAAAGTGAAGCTGAGCCAACGTAACTTTTATGAGCTAATCAACTTTCTTGGAGAGTTTGAT
>NZ_JAUSTW010000008.1 GCF_030813055.1 Neobacillus ginsengisoli
AAGAAACTGAGTTTAGATTGGTCTCTATACTCGTATCTTACTGAGGGGCTCTATTTTTTTCAAACCTGATATTTAACAATCTACAGGAATGCTATCCTTACTCCAATATTTAATATATCTTTAAATTAGTTCGAGGTTTTTGATTGTTTATTATGATCATCTTATTTTAAATCATGACATGATTGTAGTTAAACAAACGTAGAATGCACCGGCACCGAAATTACCGTTTCTGACAAAATATCGTTTGCCGCCCCTTTTGGTCATTTTCTTCAAAAAAGAGAACTGTCCAATCGCTAAATTCAGCTAACAACTCTTTTGGCTGCAGTTTATATTGATTAGATACTCCTTGGTCCTCGATCTGCGGTGACTGATGAAAGGTTTCCATGAAAAAATAACCACTCTCTTTGATGATGCTCTTAACAAGGGGAAAAAGCTTGCGATCAAGGTAATAAGTAATAACAACTAAGTGAAAAGATTGGTTTTGCCAATTAAGATTTTTCAATTCCGTCAGATCGCATACCCTAGGGTGGATTTTGAGATTATATTTTGAAGCCTGTTCTTGGAGATAATTGATAGCAACGTCAGAAATATCCGTCGCCTGGACTTGATAGTTCATCCGCGCAAGGAACAAACTGTTTCCTCCAAGACCACAAGCAAGATCAAGTGCGGTTCCTCCTTTAAGGTAAGCAGCCAGATTCTTTAATCTGGGATTCGGCGCCGGTTCCTGCAGCTGATCAATACGTTCTTTATGTTTCGTATTCCATTTCGTTCTAGTGTTCATTTGAAAATTCCTCCACGTAATAGTTCCTTCATCATACTCCATTCAAATTTTAGAGGAAAGAGTCGTTGAAGTATTGTCGTGATTATGCACCCAAAGGACCACTCTAACCTAAAAACTTTAAAGCCCACTCCAACTGCTAGCTGGAATGGGCTTTGTCATTGAAGATAGTTGTTACTACTAAGCTATTTTGACCAAAAATTTACGATACAAGATGTCCTCTTTTTGACAGCAAACATGTCCAATTACTGTTTTCAATCATTTCGGATAATTTTTATGACGGGTTAAAATGTCTAGTTTTTCTACTTTTTAGTTCAAAAAATAGCGTTGACATTTAAGTTGACCAAATTTGGGTGTTTCACTACACGATATGAACATTAATAATCGACTTGCTTCAATTGTTGAAAAGAACAAACATTTCACCTTTCGCTAAACCATTTACGCAGTTGATTAATATAAGCTTGATGATACCTATTATGGTCTGCTATATGCCAAATACCCCATTGGATTGTTGCTTCATTTCCATTTTCATATGCGACTGTTTGATTCAATTGTTTATCTGTTAACTGATAGCATAAAGATTTAACCAGCTCTATGACATCATCATATTCACTAATGAGTACATCCAGAGAAATCCCTTTAAGTTGAGGTAATTGGTTGTTTTCATCCAACATCGGTCCAAATTTCTCTTCAAGTCTAATGGCATTACCTCCCCCTTTATTCTAAACACCCAGTTTAGGTCCACATAAGCTAAATGCCTTAGTAATTGGGCTGTACTGTTGTATTTGTGGTTAAGACCTTTATAATATAATTCCTCTCGTGACATACCAGCAACAATAGATTTTAACCGTGTATAATTTCCGTCCACCATTGAGTAAAGCATTCCTACAACAGGATCCATATTAGGCTCACCTTTTAAATCTAAGATCATCCAATCACCCCTCAGCTCTTTTTACACCTTCAACCAATATTATACTTTGGATAGACAATATCTCGTTATTAAACTCCCTCAGTTTGATACGAATATCTCTTGAATGCTCACTTATTCGCAGGATTTCATACCCCTTGTAATTGGATTTACGGGTAATTGAAATGAGTTCAGATCATTTTGGCTTCGTGAAGGCATAGTTAAATAAAGGAGTTAGCTACCACTCCATATTTTACCATATAATGCACATCTCCACACCGCCCCTGGAGGCTTTCCCTCCCATGTCTCAACGGGTCAATTGCCCTCTCATTCCTTCGTCATGCCTTTCCAAGGGGTGGAGGCCAGTTATGCTAAACTGATGGGTCACAGTGCCCTTTTGTTCAATAAACCTGGTACTCCGTACATATTTGAAATCCTACGAATAAGACAACATTCAAAATTAAAGTTAACTATTTAAATGATACTTTTTATATAACTAAAGTTTTATTTCTATGCTGCTAAAGGGATTAATACTTGAACTTTATTTGGACAATAAGACTTGTTTCGTCGTGCTATTCCTACAAAAATCCTTGCTAGTTTACCTATCAGCTTCATAATTGATTTCATTTTCTTGATCTTCTTTACCTTCACATTATGGGAATGGAGGGCTTTAAACAATACTTCACCAACTGTTCCGCCTGCTATGACACTAGGAGGTTTTTTCTCGAGGGGAATAAAAATTGATTTCATTGGTGTACCTTTATTAGTAAAAGGTGCAAAACAGTGCAGTGATAATATTTTTAGGTTGGTAGAAAATACAAAAGAGATTGGGAGAACCAATTTCATATGATCCACCGCAATTTTCACCCAGGCAACAATATGTTCAACACTGTAGTATCACACAGAATCCTGTGTAAATGAATGCTGCGAACAACATACGATGTGCGGCAACTACACCCTGCCAATCACGTCATAACATATTTTTCTTTAATATTTTTCATCATGACTAATAAACTAAGTCTATTGTATGAATTAGGAGTGTATCCAATGAAAAAAATGTTGTTCTATACCGTTCTTTTATTGATTCCTTTATACTCCTATCAAATAAATGCGTATGCATCCACTAAAAGTCGGGAGGAATATGAAAAACTGGGCATGTTATTTGGGATATAAGAACAAAGGAAAAATTAGTTGCTATTACTTTTGATGATGGACCTCATCCGGTTTTTACACCAAAAATACTTGATATATTAGCTAAATTTGATGCTAAAGCCACCTTTTTTGTAGCAGGTAATAAAGTAATAAGATTTCCTGATATTATAAAACGGGAAGTAAAAGAAGGTCACGAAATTGCCAATCATACTTTTAATCATATTTATAGTGGAAATATAACATCAGCAAAACTAATATCAGAATTAGAAGAAACAGATAAAATTATTCAGAAGTTCGCTGGTTTTAAACCGTCTCTCTATCGTCCAGTAGGGGGACTTTAAAATGATTTAATTATTAGTACAGCTATAAAAAACGGAAAAGAAGTCGTATTATGGAATTATGATCCTCGGGATTGGACAAATCCTCCGGCAAGTCAAATTTGCAATTATATAACAAAAGGAGTAAAGCCAGGTAATATTATTCTATTTCATGATTGGCACGGCAGTGAATTCACTAAGACTTGCCAAACAGTTCCAGCATTAAATGCTATTTTGGAATTTTTATACAAAAATAAGTATAAATGTGTAACGGTATCTGAATTGCTCTACCGCTCGACACAAATAATTCCAGACTCTTTTGAAATTTATCCTTCAAAGAAAGATAAAACGTCTCACATTGATTTAATGTTTTAAATACATTTTTTTCTCCTAATAATACAAGTAAATAAAACCCTTTAGACCTTGTGTGGTTTAAAGGCTTTTTTATTGGATATTAACTGTTGTCACCAAATTACAACATAGAGCCGCGAATAATTGAGCAAATTATTAATAACCCAAAACTCTTTATCAAGAAATGGAGGAAAATAAAGGTTATGAAACGGATATGTTTACTAATTATACTTATCTGTTCCTGTTTTATCACCCATACAAATGCCTCTACTGACATGATAAGGAGAAAGGAAGTAGAGCCAACCGGACAAGTAGTTTGGGAAGTTCATACATCGAAAAAAATAATCGCTTTGACGTTTGATGATGGACCTAATCCTAAATATACACCACAAGTACTTGAACTCTTAAAGCAATATGATGCACATGCAACCTTTTTCCAAATTGGATTCAGAATGGAGCGATATCCTCAGATTGTCCAACAAGTAGTTCAAGCCGGTCATGAATTGGGTAATCATTCAATGACACACCAGTATGAAAATAAAGCTGGAGTTAAAAGTATGGGCATAGAAATGATTATGGCTGATCGTATTATACAAAAATATCTACCAAACCATCTTAAGTTATTCCGACCACCCGGAGGATATATAGACACTTCCTTACTACATGAAGCAAAACAGCTTGGATATAAAGTTGTGCTTTGGTCTTATCATCAGGATACAAAGGATTGGTCCTTACCAGGAACACAAGTAATAGCCAATCATATTATTCGTCATGCAAGGAGTGGTGATATTGTCCTCTTGCATGATGGCGGAGGAGACCGAAGTCAAACCATTCAAGCTTTAAAATCGATTCTTCCTACCTTAAAACAACAGGGGTATCAATTTGTAAGTGTATCAGAATTACTACATTTACTTGATTTTTTCGCTGCATGGATGACTAAAGGGTGCTATAGTTACATTTTCTCCTCCATAATTACGGCTAAAATATATAGTGGTTTATTCAATTAAAGGGCGCTTTTATGGAGTAACGAAAAAGCCCAATTTCTCAAATGCTGAGAAATTGGGCTTTTTATTTTGGAATTTCCTTAACGTTGTAAATTCGCGTTTTGCTGGTGGTACCCCCTTTCGGAGTATCATCATTACATGCAGACTCAAACCCACATTACGGAACTGGGAAAGGTACAACCATTTATCGATTTACAAGTGATCAGTTCTCTTCTTTTTATGCAAAAGTAATTAATACTAATGCAAGGGATGCTGTACATGTAATAGATGGATTATTACATCATGAATCTGACCTTTCAATTGAAGAGCATTACACTGATACCGCCGGTTATACGGATCAAGTTTTCGGATTAAGTAATTTGTTAGGATTCCGTTTCGCACCAAGGCTAAGAGATATAAGTGACGCAAAATTATACACCATTTCTTCTCCTAATGATTCTCCGAACATAAATGCATACTTCGAGTTAAGATAAACACAAACATTATTAAAGAGAATTTTGATGATGTATTAAGGCTGGCACATTCAATTCGAGAAGGAAGAGTTTCTGGATCATTAATTATGGGGAAATTAGGTTCATATGCAAGACAAAACAAAATTGCCACATCTCTTCGAGAAATTGGGAGAATTGAAAAAACAATCTTTATTCTTGACTATATAACAAATGAAACATTAAGGAGTAGGATAAATCGTGGGCTAAATAAAGGAGAAGCCATGAATTGATTGGCTAGAGCTTTATTTTTTGGTAAACGTGGTGAATTTAGAGAGAGTGGCATACAAGATCAACTACAAAGAGCTAGTGCACTGAATATATTAATCAATGCTATAAGCGTATGGAATTCTGTGTATTTGAGTGAAGTGACACAGGAATTTAAGAAAAATGATGTCCTAAAAGAAGAATTTCTTCCACATATTTCACCATTAGGATGGGAACATATTAATTTTCTTGGAGAATATAAATTTGATTCAAATAGATTACCAGCTAATTCACTAAGACCCTTAAATAAAAATTAATTTTTAACATAAGCCAAATTCCTAAACGTATAGGTATTTGGCTTTTTTCGTGTCGTATTTTGCTTAGCGTACAAAATTTCCGAAATGTTGGCTGTACCCCTATTATAGAAATATGTTCTTTAAATCGATGATAAAGTCTTCAAAAATACTTACTTCTATTAGATCTTTCCCTTTACATATAACTCTTGAAGTTGATAATATCCACTTTCCTTAAAGATAAACACTTCAACTGTCTCAGTACGGTTATCTACAATCCAATACCCTTTAACTCCTGTCGGTTCATATACATTTATTTTTAGCTAACGCTCATGTTTGTCAGTTAATGGCGATGATATTTTTACAATTATGGAGAGGGAACCGAATGGTAAACGTGGTTCCTTTTCCTTTTTGGCTTTGGACGGTGATTTTTCCATGAAGCGAGTCGATAATGCGATAGCTCACCATGAGTCCTATGCCGGTTCCTTTTTCTTTCAGAGAATAAAATGGTTGTCCAAGACGTTTCACTTCGTCTTCATTCATCCCCACTCCCTCATCTTGGATTTGGATCATCACATGCTGTGACTCCTGTTTCACGCAAATGGAAACCGCACCACCTTGAGGCATCGCTTCGATGCCATTTTTGATGATATTGAGGAAGGCTTGTTTCATTTTTTGGGGATGACCCAATATCGCACACTCTTGCTCCGGAAGTCGGAAGTCTATGCTTACTTTTCGTTCTAAAGCATAGGAGTAGAGAATCTCGACGACTGTTTGTATTTTTTGGCAAACATCGACGGACTCTTGCATATCCGCTTCTGGCTTGGCAAGAGAAAGATATTCGGTAATGACGTCATTCGTTCGATCCACTTCTTCTATACAAATTTGTACATACCTTTTATACTTCTCTGAAATTGGCGATTGTAGAAGTAACTGGAGAAATCCTCGATTGGTCTGCATGGGATTTCGAACTTCATGAGCAAAGGAACTGGCCAATTCTCCGAGTATCTTATATTTTTCCGCCTGTTGAGCTTCCATGTGTAACTGGGCATTTTCCCTTAAGGTTTCAATCAAAGAGACGGTTACGATGGTGGCAACACATATCGTTAAAATTTCCTGAAGTGTCTGGTTAAAAAAATCCATCTCAAAATCCACGAGGATGTAGATCAAGGACATCCCCGATGTTATCATCCAAGTCAGTTTCATTCGACCTGCTCGATCCTGTTTGATGAAACGTGGATATGCTAAAAAAAACATGGGTAAGAAGAAAAGGACTTGGTATGCCGTTGAATAAAAACCTGCCCCCCCGAAATACCAACGATACAACAATAAGATGATCGTGAGAACAATGCCTGTTGCGTATCCACCTCCATAAAATATACCTATCATAAGAGCTACAAACCGTAGGTCATTTCGCTCGTTTACATCCGAATAGATCGGGAAGGACATGCACAATACTAACGTAATCGTTGCCAAGAAACTGAAAATTAATTTTTGACGTTTCGTTTCGATGAATTGATGACGATTGGTTAAATACATAGAATAAAAAAAGACAGGGATCAAAATAATCATTACTTGTAAAAGCAAGTTTTTAATATGTTCCATACAGTTTACCTCATTGTTAAGCTCATTCTAGTATAAAAGGAAATCGAATAAAAAAACAGGAGAAAAAAATGGGTTCTGGTGCAAAAAACTCAAAACAATCGCAATTAATCTCAAAGCTTGGACATACTGATACTATTACTCTAAAAAAGTGGTATGACCAGTATGGGGTCCTGACGGCATTTCGCGGATTTTAAACGCTAAGACAAATAATGTAAATTGGTTCGCCCAAAAACGTTGAAAGGACGATGTTTTGGGGAATTGTTTTTGGTTCGGCTTTTGGATATAAGAAAATTAGCCAAAGAACCAATAGGAAACTGCTCTACGATAATCACCAAAAACGTTCGTTATTGGTCAAAACAGCCCTTAGCGTAAGAAAATTTGGGTTTTACCTTCCAGAAAATGTCTTAGCGTATAATATATGCGTTTTGCCGTCAAGACCCCTTATAGGTATCTTGAAAAGTAATAAGTCTTTGTTAACGAAGGGGTGGGAAGGAAATGGCATCAAGAGGGAAAGAGCTACATATCACTAGGTGAAACCGGCTTTCCTAAATATTTTAGGGTATCTGTTCTGGTAGAATTTAATGGACCTAAATCTACTCCTACTTGGGCAAAAGCCCAATGAACGAAACTTGAACAATCAAAACGGCCTCTGGTAATGTCGCTTTGTTCTCTTCCCCCACCAAAAACATAAACAGAATTTCCAATCCATTTATAACCTACATCTATAACTTTTACACCTGTGTTGCCTTCACCACTGCCTGTTTTAACTTCAACATATCCTTTCACATACCGATCTGCAAAACCGAGCACTTTTTCTACATACCAATCCGCATGATTATAGGCAAATACCGCATCCCTTATACGGCCTTCAGCTGCACCATTAGCCCTTAAATAGTTGGCTGCAGAATAAATCGCGTCTTCAATATCCCATGGGTCCGCTTTTCCGTCACCATTTGCATCAACACCGTAACCGCCATATTTTTTGATCATGGCCGGATCAGTCAAAATGTTGTTTGGGATATAAGCATTTCCTAAACGATACCCGCCAGGATAACTCCAACCAAGCCAAGTTAAAGGCATAAACTGAAAATGTCCGATTGCCCCAACCGGAGAAACCATAGTTTGCAAGGTTGAGAATCTAGATTCTACACGATGTTCAGCCGCAAGTAAATTCCACGGGACACCATATTTTTCTTGAGCAGCTTTATAGATTGGTATATATTGAGCTGGAATTTCATTCGCTCCAAATTCTGAAATGTCTCCCCCATAATACCCTTTGCCTGGTTGAGTTTCTTCCTTCCCTCCAGCTGAGGATAGGACAACGAAAGCCATAATAACGATACCAGCAAGCTCAGTAGGTCTTCTTCAATTATCTGGCCCTTATCTACTGTATCAGCTCAAAAAAGTTGAAAGAATGCACCTTTTATCGTTGATTACATGTAGTCATAGATACACGTATTAAGGGCTTGACTTGATCCCCTGTGGGTATAATTGATTGATCCTGAAGGCTGTAGAGTTTTTCTATCAGGCAACGAGCCTATCTATCACACCTACCGCGCTTTCGCTTACTGTCCTTGAAGTTTAGTCTGGAAGAAGTACACTTCACACTAAACTTCAAGGTTGTTTCTTTCTCCTGTTACCCAAGTCCATTTTCCCATACCTTTGAATACGTTGAATACTATAAAAAATAACTGTATATAATGTTTCCACAAAGTCAACAAATTTTGAATGTTATCTTCTGTTCCGAACAGCAGTATATTGTACCGCAGTAATGGAGTCTGACGAATATATTCGATCGTATCCTTCATTTTGTTTTTCATCACATTCTTGCTTAGGATAATGGCTTGAGAATGCCCCAAATCAAGTGGATATGCTGCATGTTGCATTAAATAACTCATCGTAATGGGTATGCTCAAGCCTTTTGCGACCCCGACTAAAAATGGGTTCTTCTATTAATACTGCCCCTTCAAAGGACATAGGAAAGAAATGGATGAAGCTGAAACATCAAGGAAAAAACATTTTTGTTTTCTATTCGCTTGTAAACCATATAGACAAGAACGGTCCATAACAATAAAGGGATCAGCGTGCCGATTGCGCATATCCAAGAATCCCGTCCGGATGCCGCCAATAGTAATGGATGGAGCAACACATGGACCATGAATCCGATCGACAAAATCAGTAAAATATAGATATGTACAGGTTCAATCATTGCCTTATTCAACACTGTCACCTGCCTCGTTATGAAATCAACGACAATTAATAGAAAATTATATACTCATAGTTTGACCGTTTTTATAAATATTATTTTAGTTTTATTTTAAACTGGATTAACCAGAGAAGCGTTGGGCTTATCGATCATGGTTCCCTGAAAAAGGAAGGCACCTTTTCTGGTTCCTTCCTATCATCGCCTAAGTATTTTTTCCGCCCATCCTTAAGCCATTTGGCTACGGCAGGAGTTGACTGTACTGCGGCAATTACTATATTTCATTCAAGCACCCTTTAGTGTAACAAGGAATTTATGTTGATAATTTCTAAAATGGAATTCAATTTGACAAGATGAATAGCATAGTGATTTATTCATACGAAGCGTATCGGTAAAACCCTGTGTAAGACAATAACTTTCGGGGATAGGACGATAACAAAATGAAAATGTATGTATATAGAAAAGATGGGCGTCGAAAGCTTGATGGAAAATGTAATTGGAAAAGCCTTTATTAATAATCAATTGCCCCAAACCAAGGCCTAATAGGCATGTAGTTAAACTAATTTGTACTAAAGAAGCTGTAGTATGATATTCTTTTACAATAGTAGGAAATGAAGGCAATTACATATCGATAGTAAAAGGTCCTAAAAGTCCAAGTGAACCTAAAAGTAAAGCAAGCTGTAATCGTTTCTTTCCACTTAATTTATTTAAATTCCCCTAGCCTTTCTATTAAAACAGTCATCATCCTATGGTACCTGTTTTATCTTCACTTTTATAGTGTTAAATATTTGGCTTTCCATCTAAGTGTTATGGTCATTCCATGTGCGCCAAACGATATTAGTATACATGCAAGAAAGAAGCATGATCATCTATTCTACCCGTAAGTAGCAAATTAAGTGGTTGTTAATTTAGCATAGATGATAAAAAACAGGGTTAATTCCCCCATTATGACAATGTTTGAAACGACCGTAATCAAATTAATAATAAAAAAGACTGCTAAAATACCTAAAAATAAACCTAAATGATAAATTTTCAACCGATGGTGCTCATGTCTATATTGGTGGAAAACAAAAGTAGTTGCAAGGAAATAGAGCAATACAGAACCAAAAACAAAATATAGGATAAATGAATAATGGACTTCATGTAAACACAACAGTTTTATCGATGCTGCAATCATACTCAAAGACATTAAAATAAACAGATGGCCGTAAATAATAGTTTGTCCAGCTGTTTGGATCGATTTGTCTACTTTCTTTTCCATATTATCGAAATACTGCCACCACATCGATAGAATAAGGACAAATGAAATGATTGAAAATGAGATTAAATACCAATCTCCTTTTTGTGGTTGTATTACTGTAAGAGTGCTGACAACAGATTCTCCAAACAGGATTAATGTCAATAAAGCAAATCGTTCTAATAAATGAGCTGTATTTGTCGGAGCTTTCACCAAATACTTTCGCCCGAAAATGGGCACAAAAATATCGACAAAAATACCTGCATATAACACAGCATATCGGATCCACGAATCAAAAAAGAGAGAGAAAGATGAGAGAATGATACCGATCCAAAAACGTGTCCCCAAATAGTGAGCTGTTTTTCTTCTATCTCCTTCTTCTGAACGCTGCACAACAAGATATTGAATCGCGGTCAGTACTCTTAATCCGATATAGCCAATAAAAAATGGAAGATAGTAACGATCAAAATCAACCGATAAGCTGGCCGTCATAATAAGGACAAAAAACATTTGCAGAATCGTAAATATACGTTGATGCAATAAGTCTTGGCCAAATCGATTATTAAACATGGTTTGCCCCACCCATGCCCACCAGATAGGGATAAAAATTAAAACAAACTTAAATAAATATTCTAGAGGAATATAGCCTTCTTCTACATGAAGTAAAATACGAGTCACAGTCGTAACAGCTGCCACAATTAGTAAATCATAAAAGAGCTCTAACCACGTTACTTTCTTTTCTTCCATTTCTGCACTCCTCCTATCTTCTAATAGATTATATTAAGCTTTTATCATTCTGGAATAGAAATAAGGTGTTATATGAGTCAATCAGCCGCACAATAGCATTCTTTTATAATAGTATTATAGTAAAACAGGTACCTATTATGGTAAAATCTACTATATAAATATAGAATAAAAGCTAAGGAGAATGAAAGAATAAAATCATTCATACTAAGAGCAGGATTATTTACTGGTTTAATAGTCCTGGGGTGGTCACATGAACAAGCTTCTGCGGAGATGACCTTTCCATCCAAATGCACATCATATGGTGAAATTAAACAAAATCAAAATCCTTCACTTCAGCAGATGAACTGTTTACTGACAAATGCTGCATTGGAAGCAAACATTCCTCCCGAAGTTGTTAAAGCTGTTGCTACACAAGAAAATGGTAGTTGGAAACAATTTACCGATAATGGACAGCCTACTATTTCTTCAGATGGCGGGATAGGGGTCATGCAAATTACAAATCAATCAAGCTATGACCAAGAGAAATTAAAGAATGATATTTACTACAATATTCAAGCCGGTGTTGACATTCTTAACAACATGTACAATCGTACAGACCTTCCGAAAATAAAAGGCGCAGGACGAGACGTAATTGAAAATTGGTACTTTCCAATTATGGCTTATAACGGCACCAAACCGGTAAATAGTCCCCTTATTCAGGCTAATGGAAGTAAAAATACGAACGCTTATCAAGAAAAAGTCTTTGCCCATATTGAAAATGATAGCTATTTAACAGATACAAAATTAGCACAGTTCCCTTTCCATACAACTGATTTTGTTTATAACCCCACCAGCGACCAAAATATTATTTTCAATAAGTTGGAATATACCATTACTGACCAGATGCATGCTTCTGCCTATCTTTTTAAAACGGGAAACAAGGTAGTAGTAACGATGGATGGTGTAAATTTGCGTTCAACACCTGACATTAAATCAGCAAATTCTTTAGGGAAAAATACTCCTCTAATCATTGACGGAGATTTTGTATATGACCAGTCTACCGGTAATCGCTTTGTCTGGTACCCAGTCAAAACGGCTGATCAAAAATTATCAGGTTATATTTCCTCTGCTTATATTATTAATAAGTTAGATGCACCTGTAGTTAACCCAGTGGATGAAAATGATGTATCTTTATCTGGCAAAGCTCCTTTTGCAAATGTAATGATACAAATAATGAACGGAACATTGCCTGTTGGCAGTACAGTGGCTGATGCAACCGGAAACTTCAAGGCAGAAATTCCTACTCAAAAGGTAGGGACTAACCTAACTGTAACCTATAAGGATAAACTGAATGAGTTAAGTCCAGCAACTGTAACTGTTGTAAAAGGGGTATTAAATGGTTGGGTAACACAAAATGGTAAACGCTATTACTATATCAATGATGTAAAACAAACTGGTTGGATAGTAATTAGTGGGATGAAGTATTATTTAGATAATACTGGTGCAATGAAAACTGGCTGGTTGCTATATAATGGTAAATGGTACTTCTTCAATAAAAATACTGGTGTAATGACTACTGGTTGGGTTCTTGATGGTAAATGGTACTATCTAGATAGCACAGGTGTTATGAAAACTGGTTGGTTGTCTTACAATAAAAACTGGTATTTCTTAACTAATGACGGTTCCATGGCTACTGGTTGGGTTTTAACAGGTGGTAAGTGGTATTACCTATATAGCAATGGTATCATGGCGCATGACACTAAGATTGGTTCTTATAGATTAGGTCATGATGGTGCTTGGATTAGATAAATTTTGATTGGAATGAGAGTGGCTAATTAGTCGCTCTTTTTTATATTGCCTTCGTTATAGAACAAATCTAATTTTCATATTAAACTGATTCTACTAAGCTATTTTGTCCAAAAGTTGACGATACCAGAAGTCCTTTTTTTGGCGGCAAACATGTCCTATTGCGTTTACGACTAATTAAAAACGCTTTATCCGATTTTTCAAATCCAATACGGGAATAATATTCAAATGCACTTGGAGCCGATACCATAGGAGAAGTCGACCAGTTCATTGATCCTTCGCAAAAGATTATCCTTCGGAACGATTAATTTATAAAGGTCCATATAAGGACTGAATATCATTGATTGTTGTTTTTGAATCATCGTACCCACCTGCCTGAAATAGATACCTTAATTATAGAACAAAAAAAGGCAGAAGCCCTCAATGGTATGAGAGTTCTACCTTTAATTGTTTTTAAGGACTTTTTCAGTGCCCTCTATTTTCGGAAGGGATTTTTCTCGTTCTTATTTAAAATTTCCTATAAAAATTGATGATGATGCGCTGGTGCCAGGAAGAAGTTGAAGAAGTTGCGACACTTGCCTGCTAGGGTCATATTGATCCTGTAATACATATGGATTATACTCGAACTGAATTTGTGGCATTTGAAAATTTCCATACGGATAAATCTAGGCATCTCTCCTTATGGTTTAATATCCAATAAAATATGTAGACATATTCAGTATGAAACGGCAAGTGGTCAGAAAGTACCTTTTAAATATTGGAGTTTATTAGCGCGTGACCCTCAATCCCCTTTTTTAAAATAGCAGATGGATCCCGGAATTAATTTTGTTTATGCTTTTTAGTGGTACTATTTTTACATGTATGTCAGTTTTATTTAAACTGGGGAAATTCGCACTTTTTTGATACTTCCTCCAGTCATCGTGCATAAATCGATACATATAGTCCTCAAATTGATATATATCTCCACCGATTTTTTGGCTTTTTAAATAAACTCCATATACCTTATTTCTTATTTTATCTTGTATCTGTCTCTTAATTTTTGGGGAGAGAATCTCATGGTCGGATTCTCTAACAATTGCTGAAACTATTATATCTAATCCGATTTGTACATCGTTTTGGTCTTTATTAAAAACCCTTTTGACCTTCGGTTTCAATAACTCGATTTGAACAAGTTCCTCTTTTCCTGCTTTCCTCTCACTTACGATTACTGGTGAGCGAACCGATTGATTATTAATACGTATAAAACCTTCAAGCTCATTTCTCGTTAATTGCCCCTTTAGTTTTCCTCCCTTTAAAAGATACGCACCATTAAAAGTAGTAACTGGCAATTTTTTTAGATCCTTTTTCATGATTTCATCGTTGATTTTTATACCTGGCAATATTATGGTTTTTGTTTTTTCATTAAATTGATAAATAAGATCTTGCAACGAAATAGCAGGAATTGATGAATCTTGTTCCTGCATGTATTCAGGATGATTAATTCGAGCATTAGAGTATGCATAATTAAACGGAACTTTCGTTGTAAAAATTTCTTCAAGAGGTTCCTCTGTCCCGTAGGTCAAACCTGTTAAACGAATATTGAAATTCGTATCTAAAGCCTTTAGCGTTCTTTCTAATCTACTTTCCAATAAAGACTTTCCAAAAACGAACAAACCTATCTGGTCATAATTCACTGGAATTTGTATGCCATGATAGATTTTATTTATCGCTTCTTCTATCGTTTTCCCTTTTCCAGTTCCTATCCAAACCGGACTAGGCTGATCACTTTTCCCTTGCTCTGTTTTAGCTACATTCGAGAAGTCTAAGAACTGTAGCACGACATGATATTCATTATTTTTATAATCAATTCCCAACCCCACCGCATATGCTACGAATTGAATCTCATTCACTTTCGTACAACCCGTTAACAAAGGCAATATATAGATTATGATTAGTAGTCTTCTCATTTATTCACCTGTTCTTGACCTATCTTTAATTTGTAAAGAGGCAATCCGTTTTTTCATGAATGAAAAAGGGATACGGAAAAAAGTGAAAAGGATATCTTTCCCCTCTGGTGAAGAGATATCTGCTAATAAAGGAACACCAAATGACTTTAACTTCGTTAAAAAGAGAAATACGAACATCAGACTTATGATAAAACCAAAAATCCCCATAAAATAGCTTAAAAATAGAACAAACACTCTTATAAAAAAAATATTACCTGTTAAAGACTGATTGACCAGCGTAAAGCTAGAAATGGCTGTTATACCAATGACAACGAGCGTAGTCGGGGATGTAATACCCCCTCGAATAGCCGCGTCACCGATGATCAAACCACCAATAACGGCAACCGTTTGTCCTATTCCTTTAGGAAGACGTGCGCCGCCTTCTTTAAATAGCTCAAACATAACGAGCATTAGGAAGATCTCTATAAGCGGTGAGAATGGCAATCCTATTCTAGAAACTGTAATCGTTGCAATAAGTGGAAGAGGTAATTGTCCTACATTATGTGTGATTAAAGCCGCATAAAAACCTGGCAGAAAAGTTGTTGTAAACAGACCTAATATACGCAAGGTTCTTTCTAACGATGCAAAATAAAAACTTGTGTTATCATCTTCAGGCGTCTTAAATAGAAAAGAAAGATTTGTCGGTGCAATCAATACGGTTGGAGATCCATCTACTACAATGGCAAACCTCCCTTGATTGATCGATTCTGTTACGAAATCAGCTCGTCCTGTATAGTTTATTTCTGGAATAAGCGTGAATTTATTCTCTATTAAATGTTCGATTAGCATAGAAGTACTTGTTACTATATCAATGTCTAAAGCTTTCAGCCTCCCCTGTATATCTCTCAGGATCTGTTCGTTAATGATATCTTTTATATAAAGAAGGGAAATCCTTGTATTGGTTCTTTTGCCGATGGTGTAATCTTCAATAACCAAAGAGGAGGTTCTTAACCTTTTACGGATTAAACCTAGATTGGTTGTGATATCCTCCACAAATCCATCCTTCGGGCCTCGAATCGATACTTCTGCTACAGACTCGTCAGGCTGTCTCGATGGAGATTTACTGATATTATAAAAATAAACCTTTTCTCCGGCAGGTATTACCATTAGTTTCCCCGCGAAAATAGCTTCCTCTATTTTTTCAGCATTGATGTTCTTTTTATTTATAACCTCCATCTGCAAAGATTGATAAATGGAGCTGGGGGTTTCGCAGGACGACAGTATAAATGAGGGAATCAGACTAGTATCCGTTAAGGGTTTACAATATACAAAGATGGAAGGATGGTCCGCAGTTTTATCCGTTTTTATTTCAATATCAGACGAATGGTTGAAAAGCTTCTGCAGTTTTTCAATCGAGAAAAGATGTTCATTCATGATTCAATCCTGCCTCCCCTGACCACTTCTGTTTATTCTTCACAATAAAAAACGCTAAGATGACAATTTGGAAAGTTAATAAAAAGAAAGAGGAAGGTCTGAAATATCCATAGATCAAGGTAGCCAAAGCGCTTTGGTCAAATGGATAGATGCAAGCAATAAAAAGGATAGTGTATATAATCCTTACTACTTTTATATTAGTAATGCCTTTTGTCAGAATTTTGCATGAGATAAATACGAATAAACTAATTCTTATCACCCCACCTGAAATCCACTGATAAATCGCAAAAAAATCGGTATGTGAAAAATATCTTCCAATCGATATTAAGCGCCACTGTTCAAAAGCAGGGTATCGATATTTAGAGGCCTGGTCAGGTCCAAACTCGACAATCGCCCCAATCGTAGGTCCTATCATTAATCCTAGGATAACAAGCCCAACAATGAATAATTGCTTTCTTGAAACAGTCTTTTTTAGAACGGGAGTTAAAAAAATGATGATAAATAACTCTAAAATTGGTAAAGAGGTATATAAAAGACCCTTTATGATTGGTAAGTACCCGTCGATAAAAACAGGGAATAATAGTTCAAAATGCTTTTTCTTAACATTGGCAAAAGCAATAAAAAATCCTAATAAAAGAACGAAAGGACAAAGAATGCTGCTTAAGAGCCCAATGGAAAACAAGCCAGACTCGGTACAAAACAAACAGAAAATAAGCAGAACAAGGGCCAGGGTAAAACTGTTAAACCCTTGCATATAGCTCAATTGTGACCAATAAATAATTTCCTTTGCCGTCGCAAAAGCATCAAACAGCATATAGAAGGCTAATGGTAAAAGAAGGCTGTAATAACAAAGTAGGCTCCCATGATCCTTTATTAGCTGGATAATGGAATGCTTGTTTAGGATGGCAACAATTTTGTAAAGAACATAAATCCATAAAGGTAGAATGAAGACCGTTAACAAAATACTAATCCAAGCATCTCTTTTTGCTGTGCTTAACAGGATAGGAATAATCTCAACATGGGCAAAAAGGCCTGTGGATAGTAAAATTATGTAAAAGACCGAAATGAACCTTAAAGTATTATGCATTTTTTCATTTCCTTTTTTCCATATTATTCATCCTGTTTCCTTATCCTATTCGGAGATATTTATTATTTAGTTTTGAACACTAATAAATGAGGTTCTATCTTAATAAAAGTCTCCCTTTAACCTGAAAATAAACACAACCTTTCCTCGTTTGTTATATTGTAATTCTCGTTTCTTCAATCTCAAGTGTCTGGTAAGATATTAAAAAAACGCCAAATGGCGTTTTACAATATTTATTATATGGTTCTCCGATTATCTACAAGTATTGAATTTGTATTCTATTTGAGATTATTAACCTTTTCCCATTAATTAACTACATAATTTTGTAAAATAAGTACGATTACTCCCGTCATATGGGAGGTAGTTTGACAAGATTTTAGGTTTGCACCAGAACCTCTTGTTTTCCTTCAGCGTAAGATGATTGAACTCATTTGATCCTACTAGGATTACATTTATCCTAAATAGATTCATTATATTGCTCACAATCCCCATCTTAAGATAGGTGGGATAAACAATAATATCAACAATAAAAATTTCTTTAGGAATACACTGCACGCTTTGACTTAAGAAAGTACAAATACTCCATTCCTGCAGCGGTTATCTTCGTGCCTGCCCTTCCTCTACCTTTGACGACAAATCCTTCACTTTCTAAAATATCCAAGCGGCGGCGGATCTGCTGAGGGGACAAAACAACGTCCGATTCTTTGCTTTGACTTGAAATCAGTTCTCTGCTTGCAGCTTTTCCTTTTTCGTTACATTGCATGATTATCTCCAAGATGAAAGCGCGCTCCCGGATTTCGAGCATACTTTCACATTCGGTATATTCGGACGCCACGCTGCCTCCGGCTTGTCCAAGCATGGACGGAAGGTCTCTTTTTGTCACCACATTTCCCTCACAAACCGTCAGCATGTAATCAATAGTGCTTTTTAATTCCCGTATATTTCCGGGCCATTCATATTGCATGAAATACTCCAACACGTTTTGCTCTACCTTTACCCACTTCCCGCTCTTTGTAATGATATGCTTGATCAAAAGTGGAATATCCGCTCTTCTCTCAATGAGTGGCGGAATGCAGAGATTAAGTACGTTCAGCCGGTAAAACAAGTCTGATCTGAATGAGCCGTCACGTATCTTTCCTTGAAGGTCTTTATTCGTTGCGGTAATCACTCGTACATTAATAGGGATAATTCTTCCACCGCCGATTCTGCGAATTTCGCCTTCTTGCAGAACGCGCAGCAGATGTGATTGAACTGTGAGACTTATGTCGCCAATTTCATCCAAAAAGATCGTCCCGTTATCCGCCAATTCAAACAGACCTTTCTTACCTCCTTTTTGTGCGCCGGTAAATGTCCCTTCTTCGTAACCGAACAATTCACTTTCAAGCAGGCTTTCTGTTAGTGCGCTACAGTTTACAGCCAGAAATGGCCGGTTTTTCCGTAATGAATGCTGATGAATAGCATGCGCAAACAGCTCTTTTCCTGTTCCTGTCTCGCCCTGAATCAAAATCGGATGTTCCGATAAAGCAAGCTTCTTGGCAATCCGCTTGCGCTCTTTCATTACAGCGTGCTCACCGATAATATCATTAAATCCATATTTTGTATGAAATCCTTTATTACGCATTTCTCTTTGCGCTGTCTTTTCAATTTCAAAGGCTTGATGCACACTCTTGAAAGTTGCGACAATTGTATTTTCCTTCGTCATTTGCAATCGAAAAATGACAACACCCACGCCGTCTATCTCAAAGTACTTGCTTTCATCCTTGCCGTTCAGGATGAAATCGGTAATATCCCGGCAATTTATCACATGTTCTATATCTTTATTAACTACATCTTGAACAACAACATGAAACAATGCGGCAAGCCGAGGATTAAATACCGTAATTCGTCCTTCCTGGTTGACGACCAATATTCCATCATCGACAGTTCCCACCACATTTTGGATGTGCTCACTCATCTGCTTTGCATCCCGCTCCGCATCTAGCAGTTTACGTTGTAATTCAATGATATTGCTAATATACCTTTCTGAAATCTTCGAGGATATATCCTTGTTCAAACCGCAGCATTCTACAACTTCCAGGATTGTTGTCATATCAAAAAGCCGCACACCTATGTCAATTACTTCTTTTATGTAAGAGGGACAAAGATGTGTTTCTCCTGGTGAAACAGCAATTTGAACATCCTCATAAAACAAGTTACCCTTCCGAAAAGGGATAAATTGAACATGATCGATACCAAGCTGATAGAAGGATTCAATAAGCCTGTTCGTTGCATCATCATCATCATTCACCAGCAGAACGGCTGACCCTTCAGGTATTCTTAAAAGTTTGTCAATGTATTCATGATGAACGGTTCTCTTTCCTACAATTATTTTCTTGGCATTTAGGCTATACATACCCTTTGTTCTCGTATAAGCAGTATCTGATGAATACAAGATAATTGTATCTTCTAGAGTCTGTGGAATTCCCTCATCTGCAGCATGACTTTTAATATGGACAAAATCGCCAAGCAATTGTTCCAGCTGTTCCTGCAAGGCATGCTTTGTTTTTTCGCTTCCCGCTATAAGTGTAAGTGAGGATTTTGACATAAAAATACCTTCCTGTCTTTTTATTGGTTCTATTATATCACCAAAAAAGGACAATAAAGACCAAAATATTTAAACTACGTATAAAATTCCCTTAAAAATCAATCTACCTAGATTGGCACAATTTTTGCATATATAAATCAGTGAAGTGCCCGTAGATTGTATAAGGAGGGAAATAACAGAATACTGAAAAAAAAGAGAGAGTTTTTAGGCGGGTATATTTTGTAAGCGTTTTAGTCTAGTGCATTTATTTTAAATACAAAGGAGATACGTGTATGAGTCTACCACAAGAAAAGGCTGTTTCGCTCGGAACAGCGGGAAAAAGAGAGAGAAAAGTCAATATTTTTGTATTGCTATTCTGCATTCTCGCAATAGCAACTCTACTAACCTATATTTTACCTGCCGGGGAATATACACAAATTCAAGCGAATGGACGGACCACTATCAACCCCGATTCATTTAAATGGATAAAATCGGCTCCTGTCGGATTGTTCGATATGATAAAAGCTGTTCATACAGGAATGGTAGAAGCCGGCAATATTATCTTTTTCATATTGATTATCGGAGGATTTTTCGGTGTCTTACGAGCAACAGGTACGATTGACGCACTTATCGCTACCAAGGCCCGGAAGCTGTCGAAGCGTGAAAAGCTATTGATTCCTGTTGTGATGCTTGTTTTCGCTGTAGGCGGCTCCTTAATGGGCATGGCGGAAGAAACACTGGCTTATGTTCCTCTTGTCATTCCACTGGCGTTGGCTCTTGGATTTGATACGATTACAGGAACCGCGATCGTCATTGTAGGGGCATTATCAGGGTTTACAACAGCCATTATGAATCCATTCACAGTAGGAATTGCACAAGGAATCGCAGAATTGCCGATGTTCTCAGGCATGGGATTCCGCCTTGTTTTATTTGTTATCGTCTATCCTGTTTCTGTTCTTTATATCTATCGCCACGCAATAAAAGTTAAGAAAAACCCTTCTATAGGAATCTATGGAAAATATACAAAAGAAGAAGCGAACCATCTGCTGCAATCAAGTGCGAGGTTAACAGTGAGACATAAGTTCATATTAGGTGCTTTTTTAATTAACTATATCGTCTTAGCATTTGGTGTCATCAAGTTCAAATGGTACATTACAGAAATCGCAGCCTTATTCGTTATATTGACAGTCGTAATTGGAATCATCGGAAAACTGTCTGCAGATCACATTGTCAACTCCTTTACAAAAGGCTCTGCATCTTTGATTGGCGGCGCTTTGGTAATCGGCGTTTCACGTGCCATTCTTGTTGTATTGAATGCGGGACATATCATCGACCCTATGTTGCATCTTGTATCTGAATCGATGAAACATATTCCTGCCTATTTAAGCGTTGTCGGCATGTACAACTTCCAAACTCTGATTCATTTTGTTCTAGCGTCCGGCAGCGGACATGCGATGCTGACCATGCCCATTATGGCGCCGCTCGCAGACTTATTGCATATAACGCGCCAAACGGCAGTGTTGTCTTTTTCTTTTGCGGACGGAATCGGAAATATGATTTTCCCTACTGCCACCACCTTAATGGCGAGCTTGGCAATTGCAGGCATTCCTTGGACAAAGTGGGTGAAGTGGATTCTGCCGCTGGTGCTCATTCAATACCTCATCGGATTAATAGCTGTTATCACAGCACACTTCATTGGGTATGGTCCATTCTAATTTAGGACAGGCAGTATTGACAGGAGGAGAAATGAATTGTTAACGTTAATCAAAAATGGCGAAGTATACGCACCCTATTACTTAGGAAGGAAAGACATATTGATTGCCGATGATAAAATTGTATTCATTGATGACAGAATCGCGGTTCCTGAAAACTTTGCCCCTATTCAAATCATTGATGCAGAAAATCTTTTGGTTGTTCCAGGATTTATAGATTCACATGTTCATATTATTGGCGGAGGCGGTGAGGGCGGATTCAAAACCCGCACTCCCGAGCTGATGCTCACTGATATTACAACTGCGGGTATTACAACACTGGTCGGTTTACTTGGTACAGACGGGACAACACGTAAAATGGAAAGTCTGCTTGCCAAGGCACGGGCGCTTGAGGAAGAGGGTGTTTCCTGCTTCATTCATACAGGCTCCTATCAAGTGCCAGTAAAAACACTGACAGGAAAAATTGAAGACGATATTATTTTAATCGACAAAATTATCGGTGTTGGAGAAATTGCAATCTCCGACCATAGATCATCAGAACCCACATTTGAGGAATTGGCTAAAGTCGCCGCTGCGGCACGCAATGGAGGGATCCTTTCAGGAAAAGCCGGCCTATTAGAAGTTCATGTTGGGGACGGAGATGGAAAGCTTTCATTGCTGCATGAAATTGCAGATAAAACCAACATTCCAATTCGACATCTTCATCCAACGCATATCAACCGAAATGAAGAATTATTTAGGGCGGGTATAGATTACGCGAAACGAGGCGGATACGTGGACTTTACTACAAGTACCATCCCTCAGTTTTTGGAGGAAGGCGAAGTGAAGTGCAGTAAGGCATTACGTACGATGCTTGACGAAGGGGTTCCAGTTGGACACATTACCTTCTCTTCAGACGGTCAGGCCAGCCTCCCCTTCTTTGACAGCAATGGGGAGTTTGCAGGCCTTCAAGTTGGAAAAGTATCGTCGCTATTTAACGAAGTGCGCGATTCTGTTTTAGAGGAAGGCATCCCGCTGGAAACGGCATTGGAGGTCATCACCTCGAATCCCTCACACGTGCTGAAGCTTTCAAACAAGGGCAGCATCCAAATCGGGAAGGATGCTGATATCGTATTGTTGCAAAAAGAAACATTGGCCATTTCCACCGTAATAGCGAGAGGACAAGTGATGGTAGAAAAGGGGGTTACGCTGATAAAAGGAACATTTGAATGAGAGAGAGACATTTATGTCAAATATAGACCTTTTAGAGAAGAATAATTGGCCACTTTTGGAGGGAAAGGAAGTAAATTTACCCTCAATTAAAAAAACTCACAGAAGAAGGAATTATTCAATATAAAACAGCGATACAGGTAACCAAATATTTATATATATGATTTAATAGTAATCATGATATGCACAACGAAATTAAAGATAAATCATATGATAAGATACAATATTGACATATTTGTTAAAATTATTTTTAAAAGATGTTAAGGTATAAACATATGCCGTTGTACTGATCAAGCTTACGATGTGAACAAAGATACAGACACGGAAGAGATTGCTCTATTATCAAAAAACACACAATTATCATTTAAAAGCCATTCGCCTCTTATAGAGAAACGAATGGCTTTTTTTGATACATTACCAAAACAGATTTATTTTTATATAGAATCAGTCTGAATAGCACTAAAACACTAGAAATTTATTATAGCATTACGAAGTATACTATGGATGAATTGTTAGGTTGGAATATATATTTTTCCTTTTATAACAAAAGAAATTGAGAGTATCGTCTTCCTAAGATTCTACAAATAGCACTACATCATCGGCATCAATGAAAGCAACACAAAGAATATTTCAGAGATAACCGGCAAACCTAATCATCCAAAAATCATTCGTCTGCTTGATTTATCTGAACAGAATAAAGATGTCCCTGATCCTTACAACACTGGTGATTTTCAGGAAACCTATGATCTTATTTCAGAGGGTTGCCGAGCATTACTCGGAAAATACGCATCGTACAGAACTTATAATATGATATCCCGCTAGTATGTTGATTGGCGGAATTCTTTTAAAGTTAATCAAATCAAATACGATAGGAATAAAGTCTAAAGGAAAATAGTAGGATTTACTTTCCACTTTCATTTCTTAAAAATAAAGAGTAGAAGATTTTGAAAGGTAGTGTCGAAAAGATGCTTTATATAAGGGATATTGAGAAAATAATTGAAAATACATTGCAAGAGCACAAATTTAATATTGATTATGAAATAAACAATAATCTACTTGCACCTATGAGCTTTAATGTATCGACTAATACGATTAAGTTTAACTATTTACAAGTTAATGGATACATAGCTAATATTAACTTTAAAATTAAAGAGACAGATGAAGACTGTGTTAAACTTATTCTATACCGTCAGCTCGGTTATTATTTAGCTTTTAAGGAAAACAAACATGATTTAAGGATTTTAAAGTATTTCGAAGATGAAAAAAAAGCAGAGCTACTAACTAGAATAGAAACGAATGCTTGGGATTATGGTAGAACCTTGGTACCTGATAAACTAGTAAATTCCTATGATAAAGTCCGTGAAATAGATAAAATATTAATAAAAAGCTATTAAATATGATCTGGTAGACAAGGAGAAAATAAATGATCTGGTTAATTATTTCCATTTTACTTGCTGCGTCTGTCGCTTGGTTAGCTTATGTAGTAAAAAAGGAAAAGACGAAACAAAAAGAAATGAGAAACGACCATTACCAAGAGTTAGAAGCTCTGAAAGAATTACAAAAAGCTTCTATGGAAACAGCAGCAACTAGGTTCGATGAGGACGTTATGCTTTTGAGCGAATCCTACCAACGTGAAATAGAAAAACTGATGATCGAAAATGAAGATATACGGAAAAATTATAGAAACCAAGGGGAAATCATAACCCATCAGATACTAGAAAATTTCAAATCAGATTTAATTCGAAAAAAAATCATCCCACCAGATGAAATGATTATTATGCCGAACATTTTTATACCTGAAGAAAACGGTAATAGTCGGCAAATCGATCACCTTATATTATTATCAACCGGTATATATGTAATAGAAACTAAACACTGGGAAGGTCACATAGTGTTGGGATTAACAAGGATGGGCAGCCACAAGTTATCTTTTTTGGCAGAGATAGTAGACAGAGAAAAAGAGGAAACGCTTGTATTTGATAAAGATGAGTCGGGAGCATTAACTGTAAAGACGTATGAAAATCCAATTAGCCAGGTTCAAGAGACAGCCGTCATCCTATCAAATTATTTACAAAGTCAAGAAATTACAACATGGATAAACACCTTGGTATTCTTTAATTACGATGAAAAAGAGGTTCATGATTGGTCGGATAACAGCATAGTAAAACGGTTGACGAATAAAGAGCAGTTACAACAGTTTTTTATCAATGAGCTTACATCCAAAAATAGAATATATGGAGCTTTTCAGCTTCAAAATTTAAAGCATCTTATCGAAAGCGCTAATTATATTTAAGTTTGCAAGAATTTAAGAAGAATCCACGTGAGGAAACATAGTAATGGGGGTCTGCCCCCATCAATTACTTGAATCCAATACAGATTTGGCGGAACGGATCAAAAGTGTTTTTGCTGCGGTCCCTCTTTGATAAAGTCTTTTGAAAACATTCTTGTATAAACGACACCGTGTCCATATGGAAATTTTAAATTGAATTTATACTTGCCATCCAATTGGATAAGACTTTTATCTTTTTTCAAAACATCGACTAAATGGAACATATAGTCCCTCGCCTGTTTCATTGGACTTTTAATCACAGCTTGATCACCTGATGTGGTGACGATATGCCACTCCTCATGATTAATTTGAAACAAGGTATTTTTCGTATAATCCTTTACTTCTAAAACAACAATTCCAAGGTCAGGACCAATAATCACAAAATCAGGTCTCTTCCCCTGTATTTCAGGCTCGAAATAGACAATATAATCATCTGGGAGAAAAGCCTTTAAAGTGCGAAATAATAACCGTTCTCCAGCTGTAGCAGATGATCTTATTGTTTCAGGAATCGTAACTGCCATAATAACCGCTCCAAAATTTGCATTTTTCTCCATTATACAACAGATAGTGCAATTATCCTAAAATTCCACAAAATAATCCTAGTAAAAAGACAATTTTCCACTAAAATAAACAAAATTCTGCCAAAAGTATTGTATTTTTGTCCTATTATTTTAATAATAGAATGGAAGTTATCTTTTTACTTACATAGAAAATGTTGAGAACAAATAGAAATTGAAGTAGAAATAATGTTGAAAGGATTCCTCGATAAATTTATTCAAGCTAACCAAAAAACAACACAATCAGTTGTCAAACCGATTAGCCAAGCTGAGGTAGAGGCATTAGTAGATACTAGGTTAAAAGAGCATGCTGCTACTATTGAGAATCATTTGCTGACAAAATAAGCACTGATCAATTAGGTGAACAAGAGGATTATTCATTATCTGCAAAACAAATTGAATTTGCCCTCTCTTTGATTGAGAAGACAAAGGAATTTGAACTGGCTACGGATCCTGTTAATATAACTGTGAAGGACTTAAATAAATTAATTGGCTATAATCGATATAAAAATAAGGGAATCCTTATTAATCTTGTTAAAAAAGGAGTATTGAGGAGATTATAAAGTTACATAATTTACAATAAATGCAAGTTTAAGAGGAAGAAAACCATTACCGTTCTACTAATGGAGAGGGAACGTTTCTTCTTTTTTTGTTTGAATATGATAATTAATACTTTAAATTTTATTTTAAATGTGTTAATTAATCTGATTTATTAACCAGCAAGTTAAAGATTTTTTTCATGCTCTAAAAAATAAACTTTATTTTGTACAACATCAAAAGTCATTGAGAAAAAAGTGATTTTTTTAATTGCTTTTTTTGTCCTAATTCAACATTTTTCAACAAAACACATTCCGTTAATCAAGTAACATTTTTCCGCCTTAAATATTGGTTTATTGTTATTTGCAATAACAAATGTATCTGTTACATAAGGGTTATAATAAACTAAATTATTAATTTCAATGTTTTCAGCCATATTTCCCATATAGTTACCTATTACATAAGCATGAACATTCTTTTGTTTGTCGCGTCTAACTCTTTTTTGACCAGCTTTTTGAACTTTAAACTCTACGTCAGATAAAAATAACACATCTTGATATGAAATTAAGCGTCGTGTCTTATTATCTAAAACTGAGAATAATTTTTTTCGAAGATTACGATATACTTTTACACGTTGGTTTATTAGTATTTGACCATTTAAAATGAGTGGATTTGTCATATAATACCACCTTTAATACAGGTAATGTCAAGTTTTTTTCAACTCAATTACATTTGTAGTCTGATAATTACAATATTAGAGATCAGAAATTTGGTAACTTGATCAAATATCTTTTTAATTAAATTTTTCTTACTAACCAATTTTAATCGGATTAGTAAAATTAAAACTAATTTGATTCTGTATCATAGGACAAGCTTATCCAAATGTTTACAAAAATATCCACTTTCTCTATTGAGAATATTTTCTATATAATATTTTTACTATTCCATTCATACAATGGGAATTTTTGTATCTAAAAATGTATTGGTTATATTTATGCTAAACTACAAGCTTTAAAGTGATGATTTGATTAAATCCTTTATTTCATAGGGCACATTCATCTTCAATCTAAATATTAAATAATTTTATAATACTTAGAAATAAAACTTTTACTTAAAATTAAAAAAAATAAAAAACCACATATAGGAAGTTACTCCTTAATGTGGTTTTTGAATTAAATTTTATTACAATATATAAATTCCTATACATCTGTACAGAAAATTTTATGAAAATGCACAAACACAAGGTACAGTATCATCAGGTTTTTGTAAGAAGTTTTCTACCCCTTCTTTTTCTAGTACCTCTCGATATTCTCGAAGAGTATACGGTCCGCCATCCTTCTTTAATATAGATACATCTTTTTCAAAATGTTTTCTGAAGTTTTCTTCCATTTCTTCTTGTTCCGCATATCGATCAGGCCAAATTGCATATAGTAATGCGTAATGCTGGAAACCACCTCTTACACATCGGCCTCCACAGTTCGCGTGAGAAAAGCCTTTTATTCCCAGCTCCGGTCTTAATTTCTCTGCTATGGAATACATTCTAGGCAATTTAATTCCCCACTCGTCTTCTATAATTGATTTAACATCAATATCTGCTCTAAATGTTTCTATCATAGGAAAACGGGTTTGAATTGGTTCGACTGGACGATGCTCATAAAATTCTTTAAGGTTATCTGCACGATGTGACTCGTGGGGGCCTATTCCAAAATAAAGGATAGGTTCTAAGTTGTGTACATCTCGTAACTCTTCAAGAAAAACTATAGTTTGATAAACTTTTAATTCCTCAGAGCATTTTGCTAAACGTGAATTACCTAAGAATCTATAATCGTAGAAAACTTCTTCGGGAGTTCTGCCATCTATTCGTTCAGTAATTTCTAGTCCAATATAATCAGCTATCTCGTCCATAAAACGATAATTGTCCACATCTTCCCATAAAGTGTTTGTGAAGAACAAAATACAATTTTCTCGTCCATATGCTTGAACCATATTATAAGCGACATATGCACTGGCAGCCCCGCCACTAAACATTGCAACATGTACTGTTTTTCTTTCCATATAATCTCCGCCTTATTCAATAAACTCATCAATTAGTTTAAAAATTAGGTATTCTGTTTCTTCTTTAGTAACATTTCTACCTGCATTTTTAATCATTCTCTGAACATTTCTATATATTGTCTCAGATTTTGTTGAAAGTTGGACCTTATTAATAGTCTTAATTGTTCCATTTAATGAAATTCGGATAAAATCTCCAGCATTTTCGTTTTTATCAAAGGTAGATTTATATTCTGACTTCAACTGGTTTAAGAACAATGAGTAGGTTGCATCAGACCAATTTACAAGGTCAATCCCTATAAAGCTAAGAATAAAATTCTCTAGCCAACTATTCGTTTCATTACATTTTAAAATACTTTTAACTAAGTTATTTTTCTTTTTGTTCTCTGGAGTTTGTTCACTAGCCCAACTAAAAAGTTCCTTAAAGTTTGAAGTATTCGTTAGCCTAAGAATCTCATCTTCTAGCTCTGCTTTGTATAATTTATAATGGCTTTCCAATTCAAACTTATGGTGTAATAGCATGTCTATTTTGTTTCCGAACCTATTAAATAGCTGTGTGAGTGATTCCTGGGGATTTATCTCACTTCTTCGTATTGTCTCTTTCAACCAAACTAATTCATTTGGTACACTGTTTGTAATTTGTGTGATTCTTGGAAGTTTTCTTAACCATGTTAAAATCGAATTATTTAATCTTAAGACCATTGGTTTGTTTTTAACAAGATCGTTCTCGTATTCTCCGAAAAACTCTTCAAGAACTTTGAAAAATTCTTTGTATTGAATGTCAAAATTATAATAAACAAATGAGTATTCAGAAGAATCATCAAACATCTTGTATAATTTTTCCCCATTAATTCCAGAAACAAAAAGATCATTTCTGTAAAACATGATTTGATCCCATTTATCCCTAAGTAAAGCAACAAGATATATAGGTATTAATGGTTCCCTAATTCCAAATGGTGATTCAGTCATTATTTTAAAAAATTCATGGAGAGTTCCGGTATTTTTTTGCTCAATATAATTAATTAAGACACTGCGAAGATGTGATAATTCTTTGTTTTCTATATCGTTAAGATTAGAAATATTTAGCTGGTTATTCTTAAAAATAGTTGCATAAATCAAATAATCTGGACCCTGTCCTTCTATTCCAAACCCATTTTGATAAGGGTTATTAATTATATGATCGAGAACACCCTGTCCAGCTTTTCGCTGAACATTATTTACGATTCTTCTATTGAAGGAATCATTCCTAACTTCTGGAGTAAGCGAGAAATTCTCAAACATAATTTTGCTCAACATATTCTCAAGATGGATTTCACTAGAAAGTGAAATTACTTTCCCAGTATAGATCCATATCATGTCTTTGCCATAAGATACATATTTTGAAAGAAAGTCATTAATAATAAAATCTAAATCTTCTCTTTTTAACAACAGTTCCTGTTTCAAATTCTTATCTGAATTTAACAATTCAGCATCAATTAAAAGTGCTTCTATCATCGAATACTCTGTTAATTGTTCTTCAATAGCTGTGAACGGTAACCGAGATATGCAGAAAATAGACAGTGGATCGCTTACCTTCTTTATTTCTTCTGTTAGTAAATTTATTTCACTAGTTTTTTCAATTAAAATATAGTAAACTACTGCATCTGCTTTTGTTTTTTCTCTCAAGCTCTTCCAATCAATTTCTTCTTTTGTTAGTTGAGAGCTTAATATGAATTTTACACGTGCATAACGAGTTATACTTTTCTGATCATTATATTCATTAGCGAAAAAGAAATGTTTTGGCAAACAATTTTCTAAAACTGATAAACGTGTTTTTCTTGTTGGTGGAGATTTTGCAGCTCGCTCATTTAAAAGTTCCTCTATTTGAAAAGAACTTCCTTCGAGTAGCTCCCAATAACCTAAAACCCAGTTATACCTAATTATCTTTAATATTGAAAGTTCTTTTAATAGAGTTGAAATTGTTTCAACGTTGATATTTAATGCAAAGCACAAAAATTCTGTATCTAGTTTAATTTTTGATTGTAGGCCAGCTAATTGCCATAGAGTAATCAATTTTAAAAGGTTCAAGGCAGGTGTATTACTTTCTAAATTTGGCGTTTTTGTGATTAAATTTTTATAAATTCTTAGTGAATCTATTTCCTCCCTACTTGTATCTAGATCGTATATATTAGGGAAAAAATAACTAAATAAATCAGACGCTAAATAAAAGCTATTTGTTTTGCTCAAGTGATTTAATAAACCACCAGTTTCATTACTCTCTAAAAATGTAAATAAGGTTCTTTCATTTTGACCAAAACTATTAGATAAAAAAGGTAGTAGAAAGAGAGCAACAGGATGGACAGGATATATTCCTTCAACGATAATCTTCTCTAGTTCTTTTTGATTTAGTTCAGGGAATAAAGGGAATTTTCTAAGGTACTGGATTAAACTTTTGTTTGTTTCACAATTAATTGTATTTTTATGTCCTAGCCCTTGAATAATTATCTCGGCTAACCTAATAAAGGTTGATTTATCGCTTTCAACGTAATAAACTTTAAACCTCTTTTCAATTCTTTGAAATTCGTTTCTAATTTCTTCACTTATTAAACTGAAATATTGACTTAGATTGCGATGTGTTATTAAAAGGAGATGAAAATTCTCACACGAATGATCAATTAATTCAGCTAAGTCTTGTAAATCTTGCATTGTTTCATGAATTTCTCGAGTATCTAAAGTTTGCAATAATCGACCAAATTCATCATATGTAATAAATAGGCCAATATTTTGCTTATCTAATTCTTTTAATACATGGATTATCTGATCCGTAAAGCTTTCATTAAATTCGAGCACGAATTTAGAGCCTGCTGTAAGTTGTGGGTAAATAGAAATAAACCAATCTACCTCAACCTTTTCCTGATTCATGATAGCAAGTCTCCAAATGTTTAATTCCTTATTATTTTCACGAAGAAGTTTCTTAAATTCTTTATAAGTTTTAGGAAACTTATTTTCCCATAGGTTTACAGTTTCGAGAATCTTACCATATTGACCTGGTAGAACTATATTAATATGATTTTCATTTATTGTTTTAATTATAGAATTTAACAAAGCCTCACGAAAACGACCTTCAAAGCCATTAAGTACAACTGTCAAATATTTTTTTTCTAGCTTATCTACTACTTGCAATTCTTTATAAATATCATCGTGAACTTTATCAAATTTTTTAGTTAATGATCCAAGTGTCCATGAATCTATCTTTTTAGAAGTAATATTTCCAACAATAGTTGCGATTAAAGACTTACCCGTTCCGTACGGACCAACGATAATATGAGATCTTTTATTTTTTGTGTCATTAAACCCTTTAAGTAATCCTAAAAGAGATTGTGCATGAGATGGTGTAGGTAGGTAACGATCTACAAATTCTTTTTTACCTAAATCAAATTTAATATTTACACTTGTCTTAAAACTATTAACTTTAGTAGACATGCAGTATTTCAACCTTTCGGGAATATTCTTCCTTAAGAAATTCCAGTGAACTAACATTTGGAATTCGAATCAGATCTAAATTATTAGTTCTTATAAAGCTTAAAGAGTACTTTTCTTTTCTGGATAATTCAGTTAATGCATTTACAATAGCAGCTCTAGTCATATTAAATACTTTGCCCCATAAGCCAGGAAGGTTTACTAATTCCTCCACAGATACACTGTCAGTATTTTGTTTGGACTTGTATTCTAAAAGTACGTACATTAAAGCTGTAAGACCGATTTGCGAAGCCGATAAATTCCGCTTATATACAAACCCCTTCTTTTCTTCTAGTAATACTAGTTTACTAAGCGGACTTTGTATTACCTCTTCTGGATCAATATTGCTTTGACCAGAAGTATACAACTTTATTAAACAATCAATATCTTTCTTAAGTGAATTATTAGAAAAGGGTTTGTTTTCATTTTCTTTTACCCATTCAATAAACTCGGAGGTAAGATTTTCCTTTGTAGATATTGTTTCATTAAACTTATTAAAAACCCAAAACCACGCGGTACTAGGATCTTTTTCTCTGCACATATGAAAATGAAGAATAGAAGCAGTATCTTGAAATTTAACAAATTTATCGTACCTAAAAAACAATTCTCCAAATTCCGTAATTAGATGAATCTTTTTTCTATCATCATTAAAAACTTCTTCGACAACGCCGGTAGCAACTGCCCAATATCTGAGTGATTGTACCATATTTTTACCTAGCCCAATTTTTTCGAAGGCTTCTTTATCATAAAAAAATCTCGGATCTTCTCTCAAAAATCTTATCGCTTTATTTAACCATCTATCTCTCAAATAAAAGCTTTGATGTTGACCATAACCCATAAGGAACTCCCTTTCATGTGCACTACTGGAGAAAATCCTCCAGTAGTGCATACTGTACAAAAGAATGCATCTAGAAAAATTCTAGATGCTTAGTATTCTGCTAAATTAACTTCTTACGCTTAGCAAAGATACTATTTTATCATAACAGAATTTTTTTTGTTCTTCTGTCAAATTGTTAAATAAACTGAGAACGCCATCGACAGAAAGTTCATTCAAACGCAACATAACTTGGTTGCGCATTTTTTTGAAATTATCGATTGATATTGGACTTAGAAAATGCGGCAAAACCGTAGTATCATTGAGCCATATATTACACTCTGTTACATCCCAACCTATCTCAGAGTTCAGCTGCTTTAAATACCTATTAACCCACTTAGTTTCTAATTCATTAAGATGATTTATCATTTGTTCTCTATTTGATTCTAGCAGTGGAATAAAATCAATATCTGATTCAACTTCATTCCATTTATTTTCTAATGTTGCTAGCTCTGATAATAATTCTTCACGTATATCCTTTAATTCTTCAAGTATATCGACATCATTCAAGAAATTTTGTAAATCATTTGCACTTTGCTCTATACTTACCCTATCTTCTTCCTTTATAGTTCTAGCTAAAAGTTTCTTGGCTTTCTTTAAAACTTCTTGGCTTAACCTAATATCAGAAAGATCGAAGAATGAGTCATAAACTTGAGTAATTTCCTCAGTTAATCTATCTATATAAGAAGAAATAAGCTCTACACGAGGTTCTAGTTTATCAAGGTAACTATCTAAATAATTACGATCTACGTTATGACCTAGAATGAAATCAATAAGTTCTTGTCCCTCTTTTTTAAAATTATTAAGTTGTTCAAAGCCTGTATTCTCTGTTGGAACACTTTTCCTCAAATATTCTTTAACATTCCCATTAATATTTTGTAATTTGTGAACAACTGAGAGATCATCTAATATTTTTTCTAGTTTGGTTTGCGTTTTCCTTGCTTCCTCTTTATAATCATATTTTCTTAATAATTTAATGATTTCTTTTACCCATTTTTCAAATAGAGTAACTTGACCAATATTTTGACACTTCAGTTTTATTAGCCAATCTTTAAATTCTTTCTCTATAAATGCATGTGAACCTTGAATTAAATTGTCGGCAATTTCAGTATGTTTTTCATTAAAAACGTATCTGTTTGATTCTTCGATCGGTCCATTAATTCCTTCGCATTTTTCAATAACCTCTAATATTTTTTTCAGGTCTTTATCGCTTTTTGCTTGTGAATATTTATCCCTTACTGCTGCAATGGATCTTGTTGTTTTATCATAGAGGTTCATCCCTAAATCAAGAATCATCTCCATATGTGCAACTTTATCTTCCATTTCTTCTGGAATATCTTCCTCTTTTTTTAGATGCTCTAATTCTTTTTTCAATACAGGGCATTGGTCCACATCGTTATTTCTTTCAACTTTAAGCGACAAATTTAGATATCGGGATGATAATTCATCCACATTCACTTTTACAATGGTCGTTTCCAGGAGTCTTAATAAATTAACTTCTTTATCAAGATAAATCTCTTGTCCCCATTCTTCTAATCTTAAACGCTCATCATTAATATTAACACGAGTTTCAAACTTCTTCTGTGCTAAATATACCGCAATCAATAAGGCCAGAGAATAGTCATTTAAACCGAAAGGAGGTTTCTGATATTGATCAAATATATTATTAACAGGAATTGATTCGTTCCTTTCTAACTCCTCATCCAACTTATTAAAAATTCTCTTTACCTTCCTATACGTTGGTGAAATAAGTTGATAGTTATTATTTAGGACACCCCATGCACCAGCTTTACCATCAAATAGAACCTCTTCAATTCTATTTTTAATATCGGATGTCTCTGAATGAATCATTTGATAATTCATTCCTGCTAGTACTAATCTTGCTACTCTAGAAAGACCCTTCTTGGGAGTAGCTAAAGTTTTTCCAGTAAAGCCAGTAAAAGGGAAAGGAATTATGTTAGGATACAATTGGTCTAATTGATCTTCAGCATACCTGTTTAAACGATTACTTGTTTTATCGATGCCACTCTCTGTTATAACTAGTCTTTGACTAGCGAGATTATTAAATTTATCTTTGACTAGCATTTCATTTTTTGAAATATAATCCGGAATAAATCTTGCATACTTTAGCTTTTCTTCTTCAGTAAATAATTTCGATATTTGATAATCTAAAATTGAGTTATAAAACATTCCTTCTCTATCATCGAGGATAAAGAACAAAATTGGAATCTCTTTAAATTTTAACTTGTGTAATAATTTCTGAACGGATTTTAACTTATCACTTTCTTCACTTTTAGGTACGTATATCCAAAATACTTTCCCTTTAGGTAATTCTGGTGTTGTAGACATCTCGAATTCATTTTTTAAGGAAATAAGAAACTCATTAATAATTTCGTCTAAATGTATTATATGTTGAGTGTACTTCCATTCATTTGAAACAATATAGTTACGTTGTCCAAAAGAGGTTTCAATATTATCTAATTTCAGTAAATCTTTAGTGGTACTTTGAAAAACTAATTTTAAATCAAGATCAATTTTATTTTTTTTCTTTTGAATTAATCTTTTAAAATCATTTATTCCTGTGGCATCAGAAACAAAATCATAGACATTTGCAGTTTCATCAAAGCTGATAACACCATAATCATTCTCGAGAATAGATAGAGAAGCATCTACTTCCTTTTCAGATAATCCAGATGCATAAATCAGTGCTATTTTTACATCCTGTAAGGATTTTGTTCTAAATCTGCCTATTCTCAATAATAGGTTTGCAGCAAGAACTGCCTTTTGTCTTTCATCTAATTTATCTCCGTATTTAATCAGAATTTGATTAAAGAGTATACAATATTCACTCTGTTTCCGTTCGTCTTGTTCTGCAGCTAACAACTCTTGGAAGAAATCAGATTGTATTATTGAGATCCCAGGAATAAAAGGTAAGTCACCGAAATCATGTAATTTTACATCACCAAAATTTTCAATTTGTTTATCTAAAAAAGTTAAAGAAGAACGTTGTTGTAGCCAGCTGGAAAGGTTTGATAACATCCACGTTGTCAAAGGGTGTAAAGGATATATACCTTCTAAAATAACTTTTCTAAATTGATTAAATTCCTTCCACACACTTGATTCTTGAGCTGATGGCAACCAAGATAATAATCGTTTATGAAATTCTCTCCAGTATTGAGTTTCATTTTCTTTATTGAGTTTGTTTTCAATTATTTCTTTAAATGTCTTTGTGTTAGTTCTCTCAATTAAATTTGCAAAGATTGTTTCTAAATTGGAAGATAAGTGTATCTTTTCACTTGCTTCATAACGCCCAACATAACGGTTTATGTTAGAGGACCGATCTACCCTGGTAAGATAAGTTTTTAAGTCCGATTGAATGAAACCAACAAAAAGTATCTTATCAGAACTATCTTGTACAGCCTCGTAAATTTGCTGAAGGGCCGAATCTCCTGCTCTTGTTGGATATGAGGATGCAAACTCAATGTAACGTCCAAATTCATCAAATAAAACAAGGACTTTATTAAATTGATTTCTATCTCCACAAAGTGTTTGAGATATTTTAAGCAAAACATCACCTGCAGAAACTCCCTCATCCCATCGAATAAAAGTTCCATTAACATATTCATAAACGACGTTTATTACTTCAAAAACTTGTGTATCCTGTAAGATATTTTCAATAAGGTATTCTTTTAATTGAGATAATGGTAGGTGCGGAAGTAATTCTTTCGCATTTTTTTCATATAAATCCCGAAAAGTATTAAAAGTATTTTTCACAAAATTCTTGGCAATGTCGTAAGATTTAGTCAATGTTTGTAGGAATGTCGAATCCACATTATGAATAGCTAAGGCCTTTTGTGTTGCATTTAATATTTCATAATTTAAATTGAAATCCTTCATACCATTTAAAACAAGAACTAGGTTGGGTTTATTGATAAGAGTAGTCACTTCGTTCTCAATTCTTTTGTCCACTTTATTTAAATTTGTTAGGACATTACTTGAACTTTGTGGACTTCCAAATAATGCGGCTAAAGTTACAGCTAAATGGGATTTGCCTGTACCATAAGGAGCAATTGTCATGACAAAGTTTGAACCGTTTGTCTCGCCATATAATTTATTAGCTATTATGTTAGTAAAACTAGCTGTATCTACTAATTTATGACTTTTATAAACAATATCAGCTTCACTTACACCAAAATACTCTGGTCCATGGAAAACAAAGCTTTTTGCAACATCTATTTGTTTCTCTTTTTGATAATACCAGTCAACTTGAACAGCACCATTAAAATATAGCTCTTTTTTAAATCGTAATATATCTTTAATTTTATGTCCTTCCATACCCTATATCCCCCGTCATATTAACAATGAATATATTTGACTTAATAAAACTTGAGAGGACTCCTGCCTTACAATTGTCAACGGATTCAATTGTCGATTGATTAGTATTATTCGTTCGTCTTGTAATAGTTCAATAACATTTAGTATGTCTCTGTCAGACCATAGATAAGGAACCCCAAAATATAATTTTTCCTTTAAATCGGTAATTGTTATTTCTGTCATATCACCGGCTAACTTTTCCCAGTTAGAAAGGAGTTGATAAGCGTATAGATATTTATAGGAAGGCTCAATCTTATGAGGTGTAAAAATATAATTTTTCCCTTCGTCAATCATAATATTAAGAGCAGCAAAGCTAGTATCATTTAAATAACTTGAACGTAGGGGAGTAAGATTTACTTCTGACTCAAAATTTTTACAAACTATATTAGATAAAACTTCTTTCTGAATTTCTGTACCAAGTTGTGGGACTAGTTCGTTAAAGACAAAACTCCACAAAATAGCCTTGGAACCTTTAGACACTAAGTTATAATGACAGGACCACAAAGTTATGGATTCAACAAAGTATGGGTCTTCATTATATATAATGTCGCCTAATATTGTAGGAAAGACCTTGAACCTCTTTCCTTTGGTTTCTACGTTTATGAGACCCATAAACTCAGCATAATTAATGTTAGGGACGACCTTTCCGGAACTTGCACCGGTTGGAATTGTAGTCAATTGTGAGATTTCCTCTTTTGTTAAAAACTTATCACTTTGTTTGCTAAGACGTAATAATTGGGCAATTGCATCTCTTTCAGGAGAAAAGGTTTTATGGAAATTCAAACTATATTTCATAACTAATTCATCCTTTCAGAGAATGGTATAACATTAACAATTCTAGGACCCATTCTTTCTAAATTACCATCATTCTTGAGTAAAGGTCCCCAAACAATACATTGACCTTTCCTTAGACCAGACAATTTTTTCGCCCATTCCTTACGTTTAAAAGAATCTGTGTCTAAATAAGAGGCTATACTTGTAATTTCTTCTTCCGGTGGTGAAAAATATATTTTTTGACTGGCATTTTGTAATCTTTGAATCTCATCTTTTCCTAATTGTCCTTGCATAAATTGCGTTGCATACCAACCAGACCAACCAAACTTTCGTCCTTCCGTTAATATCTTAGCACTTGGAGATTTTTCACTATGATCAAGGTTCTGTGCTTCATCGATAATTGCAGGAAAAGGTAAAGATTTATCACCATGAGTTAATAAATAATTCCATAAATCCCAAAGAATAAATTCAGTAATAACCAACTGAACATCCCTGTTAAACCCTGTCAATTGAACAATAAATACTTTTCCTTTTTTCTTTAAGTGTTCTTCCCAGTTATAGCTGGAGCTTGTATCGAACGGGTTCCTGTCAATAATAGATTGAAGCTTTGAAAGAGTAGTTTGAGCGTATGAAGTACCAAGTGCTTCTAGCTCTTTTCCTAGGTATTTCAAATCCATCGCATCTCCATATTTACGTAAACCTTCCTTGGTTGCCTGATACAATGCATTCGCTTGCTGTGATCCTATATCTTTATAAACAGCCATAAATACGCTCTTTATTCTTTCCGCAACATCCTCATCACTCTCAGGTAAAAATTCATCTTCGTCTAATTCTTTAAGATTTCTTTTAAACGGGTTAACAGGAAAACTATCTCTAAAAACCAAAAATTGTTCAATATTTTCGCCTAGTGCCTCTTTAAATTCCGGCTCAAGTTTCGACTTTTTAAAGCCGTCTGTATAATCAAACACAATACTTGAGATCCCACTTCTTGCTAACTCATAAAGTAAACATTGAATAAAGTATGTTTTCCCTACTCCTGATTTGCCAGAAATCAAAATATGTCTATTTTCTAATTGTGGATGTCCATACTCCCAAAAAATATCCTGATTATTTCTAGTATCCTTACCTAAAAGTATGCGCACCTTTTCAAGGGGTACAAAATTTGTGTTAATACTGGCCACATCTTTGTTCTTGGGCTCACGAATTTCGGAATTAGAATTATCTACGTGATGATTATCTTCCCCAGTTAATTCATTACCATTTCCACCATTTCCTATTTTGATGGAGGTAGGGCCTTCAACCGTCTGTGTATCGTGACTGTTGGTATCATCTCTATCTTCATCTGAAGTAACTGGAATTTTAATTGAAGGTGAAAACTTAATATGTTGGTCTTCATCCTCTAGATTTCTTTCTTCTAAGCTAACCTCTGTGAAATCACTCGTTAATTCCTTTTCAAACTCTTCTATTAAAAATTCAAAATCATCACGATTATTGGTAAAACTTAATAAGTTGTTCTCTTGAATATCTACATACTCAATATTCTCTGACATTTCCTTAGGAAGTAAATACTTTTGAATGTAAAGCTGACCATATTCTTCGTGTGTACATAAAACATTGTTCCCTAGAAGTATATCAATGTTATTTTTACTTACTTCATTATTAATATTAAGCCAATAAGTAAGTAATTTGGCAGACCAATTTATTTTAAATTTACCCTCAAGTATATTTAATAGACTTTGATTAAACTCACTTTGATCTTTTTCTAAATTTGGTACAAAATTTGGAGCAAATACTAATGAACGATATAACTGCGCAAACCAATATCTTCTATTATATGAAGATGATTCACCATCAAATAATTTTGAAAGATAATTAATACTATTATTAAGCTGGGTAAGCCCCTTCTCAACATGAACATTATTTTCCCTACCCATTTTGCATTCAACAATAGTCGCATCGATCTCAATAAAATCATTTTTCAAATCGTCTTTCTTAATTTGTATTAACAAGTAGTCTGGTCGGTTTGAAGAATCGCTAAACCAGTGCATATAGGAATCCATTGGGATGTAAGCCTTTAGAAGGATATTTTCCTCACGAGAATTAACATTAATAGTGTTGACTGATAAAATATATGATAAAAAACTATGAATTTCGTAATCATAGGGATTTAAAGCTTTTAAGATTTTAATGCCATCCAATTCCTTAGACTGTTCAATACAATATTTAGCACATGCATTTAACTTATCATTACCCCACGATGGAAATAAATCCTTTAATCTCTTAGTAAGACGTGTAATTACATCTGTTCGCATCTTATCAGAGGCTGAGATAGTCATATTTAACTCACCGTATGGGCCCTCACCAGTTGAAAAGCTTATTACCTTATCTCTATTAAAGAAATTTTTGTCAAGAGCAGTATCCAATGTAACTACCCATCTTGCCTTACTATGTAAAACATCTAAAACTTGATACATTTGATCAGGCAGATTCAGTTCTTTTTCTACCCTATATATTCCCTCTTTACTATCAGGGTACTCAACCCTATGTGTTAATTGTGAGTAAATGAAAGAAGAATGGAACTGTCTTTGACTAACTGAAACCCTTCTTGTTAACTCAGATTCATAAATTGGCATAGGATGAAACACCATTGGAAATCTAGTTTCTGAAGGTGTGATATTAGTTTGACCCGTATGTCGGTAGGCAACTTTACTAGTTGTCATAACATCATTAATAAAGATCAAATCATGATCTAGTAATACATCTTCTAATACTGAACACGGATCGTTTTCTAAATTAATATTTCTATAGTAAGTCTCAATTTTCACATTATCTTCTTCATTAAAGAAATTATCCAACCAATAATTCACATAGGTTCTTCCCTCTTGAAGTTGGCTTGGAGATATAATTTGTAACTTAATATTTATTATGTGAGTTATTTCTTTTAATGTTTCAATAAATGTGTGGACTCCAGCAACTACTGGTTGTAAATGTTCAAAGTTTATAAAACCAATTTTAATACAATCAGTTTGAGCAGGGAATGTTTGAACATATTCGGTTAACTTTCTTTCAATAAGGCGAGACATAAAAGTGTTCGTTATCATTTCCTTGGTATTAAAATCATCATCAAATACCAAATCGTTATCCAATAGAACAATAGACTCTAAAGTATTCTCATCTAAGACATCACCGTGTAAAGCATAATAACCAAATACTTCTTTTGTAAGTTTATTATTTGAAAAATCTGAGATTATTGTATCTAAACCCGAATTAATAGTTGATTGTCTAATAATATTTTCAATAAATTTTTCAAAATGCTTGTTTGTAGTATTGTTGTTTAATGCCTCAATTAAAAGAGTATGGATACCTTTTCTGAAAAACGCCTGTTGTTCAATCATTTTCTCTAACATTGCAGGGTGAAAAGGAGGAACAATAGCTCCATTAAGATTTTCATCACGTGCTGCTTCCTTAGACTCGACCATTAAGAAAAGATTTGTTAAGAGATGGTAATGTTTCTTTTCTATTGTAGTAAGCGTTGTATTATTGTTTATAATTGATTCAATTACATCAATATACTTTTTAATAAACAGTTGTGCTGTAAATGATTTTCTTGCGTTTACAGTGTTGTAGAAACCATGATTTTTCAAATCATTTAAAAAGTCTTTAAATGGCTTATTTAACTGATATAACTTAGACGCCATCGTGTCTTCTTTAATTTCCTTTGGAAATAAGTCAAATACATTAAGATACTGATAGTCAGACCCATTTAACTGGTAAAAAAAGATTTCTGAGTCTACACTGCTTAATAAATTACCTAAAGACTCACAATAAAAAATAGGTAAGAAACCTGTTGTTGATTGACTTGTTTCAATTAATTGATCCAGAATATTAATATCAAAGGTATGAAGCCAAAATTCATTAGGGTTAAAAATCCACTTGTATTCAATAGGTTTGTTAATACCTTCAATATTTACAGAAAATGATATATTAGAAAGTTTTTGAGTACCTTTTGAGGGTTTAATTGATAAATCATCCAAATGAGAAATTTGAAATGGATCTTTATTGTCCCTATAATAAATGTCTATTTCACTTTCTAGCTCTTCCTGTAGATATTCAACTACTCCACCTGTGGCAAAACATATCCTCGTCCAAGCATTGTAAAGATCGTATTCATTATCTTCTATATAATTTGATAACACAGCTTCATTAACTGATAGTTCAAGTTTGGTTTTTCCATCTAAATCAATTGAGTTATTAAGCATGGACAAGCTACTAAAAATTATTTTTGAAAATGCCTCAATTGGAGCACCATAAATTTTAACCATTTTTTCTTTAGGTTCCACAGGACCCTTAGTGCTTTTTAAATTTATAATGGCATTAATAAAGTTAAAATCTAATTTAAACAGTTTAGGTCTTAATTCATCTAAGGTTTTACCTTTAAAATAATCAAGAAGCGCTATTTCAAACTTTTCAAATGATCCAAATAATTCCTTTACATGCTCAATACATTCAGGAAACTCTTCATACATATTTTTATCTTTAAAATCTTTTAATTTCTTTTGTAACTTGGAAAATTTTGCTTTCGTCAATCCATCCTTAAATTCTGCTCGATTTTTAAATTTATTTGCTTTTTCAATTAAATCGAACTTTTTTTCTTTTCCCAAATTACTAATCGTTCTACTGTCAAATTTATGAATAGAAGGCAAACCCCAGTCATTTAATAGGTTTCTACCAATTGATTCTAGAACTTCTTCGAGACCGTTTACATTTTCTCTTTCTAACCGATCAATAACGCTACTAAGCTTATATAAGTCTTTCGGTACTATACGAAATAAGTGGTCAAAAAAATGATTTATCGCAGTTCTTTCGGATTTATCTTGTACATCTATTAGCTTTACAAACCAGGAATAATATTTCTTACCAACTAGTCGCTCGAGAACTTCAGGAGATATTTTATAAAAATCTGCTAAACCTCCCTTATCTTGAACACTTTCAGTTCCCATTAAGAATATTATTCCCTTATATTCAACTACTGAATTTCTCCATGTTGTCATTTGAACTTCATGTTCAACGAAATTTTCTTCTTCAAGTTCCTCTAGAAAAGAATGAAATTCCTTATGTGCTTTAAAAAGTGAATATTGTTCTTTAGAAAGCTTTGCATGAAAGCTTATTCCCTCTTTAGAAAAAGTATTTCTAAAATATCTACATACCTCTAAATAGATTCTAGGGTGTACAAAGTTTTCTAATCTAAACAAATACGCTTTATCTCTATTTGAGAAATCAATATTTTCATCTAATATTCCTATTATTTCACTTATATATTCCTTCACCTAATTCACTCCTGAAATGGGTTTTCTACAATTGCAGTTGAATCTGATAAATCCCTTAAAAGTCCTGAGTCTTTTAATAAATCTTGAAATTTTTCGGAGTTTGCATTAAACATTGTTAAATCAAGACTGTTGTTTTCTGACCAATGTTTCTTCGCTTCATTTGGACCGATTATAATTTTAAAATGTTTATAACACTTGTCTAAAAATGTTGTATATAACATTCTTTCTCCGGGAGTCACCAGTGATAAGACTAATATTTTCGTGATTTCTTCATTAATTCCAAAACGCATACTTCCTCCCTTCGGGGGTACAACGAAACCAAGCTGTTTACCAAGTTTTCTAATTAACCGATTAGTATCTTTAGAAGCATCTTCGTAAATGGCTTCCTCTGCCTTATTCGACACACTCTTATCCATATAATTCTGGATATTTGCTTGATGTACGGCTCTAAATACATTTTCCTCTAGCTTTTCGTAAGAGGCTACTGCCATTTTTCTAATTTGATTACCTGGATTATTGATTACGTCAATTAGCCATTCAGCATTATCTTTTCCCTCTAATAATAATTGCGCTTGTAGACACATCATTCGCATTACTTGTAATGCGATCAAAGAGGAAAGCATTTCTACTTTTTCTAAAGTATTTATAGAAGAAGAGAGAAGGTTAGTTAACTCTTGAACAGTAAAAGCAGCTCTATTTCTATAATTATCAGGTATCCATTCCATACTTTTAGTGACATAATCTATTTTTTCTATGAACGAGTCTTGGTCTCCATCTAATTCCTTGATCTTGTCGTGACGCCAACTATTTTGTATAAATTGTGCAATTTGGCTAAGTTGGGGGATTCCGGTTATTAACTCTTGTAAATTCTTTTCTAAATTTTCCTTTAGATCAGGTTTTTCCTGAACTCCTTGTAAGACATGAAGATAATAAACCTCTCCACCTCTTGCCATAAACGCTCTGTAATTAAAATCAAATTTGCCATCAATGTCCTTAAAGCTTGAATTTTTTTCTAATTTTTCTCTATCACTTTTCTTTCCTATTGCCTCACAAAAAATGAGTTCTGGTGCTACAGGTAATAAAGATTGAGCAAACCAGGAACGTTTCCCGATAATGGCGTTAAATCCATATAATAAATCTTGAAGTATATTTAATAGAAAATCTTCCTGTTGGTTTGAATCTATCGTAAGTTTGCCCTTTAGTATTTCCCTATGGTCTTCCAATGCATTAATGTCAACTTCAAAACGTTTTTCTATTTCACTGCGATTTAGAAATATAAAACGTTTTAATCCCATTCTTGGAGTGGGGAAATAAAATAACTGATTTTCACCCGCTTGTGACAAAAACTGAAATTGATGACTAGCATCCATATAATCCTTTTTCCCCAAGCTTTTAGGAGAAGCGAAAATCACTAAGAATTCTAGCAAATACTCATACAAGGTCTGATCCCTAAACAACCTTTGACCATATGTCTGGATTTGTAAGTTTTCCTTTAAAATATCTTCATTTTTTTTGAAATTTGGAAAGATAATATTTTTACTAGTTTTAATAATCATTAATGATGCTCCTTAATCTACAAATATTTCTGATTCACCAATTTGTAGCTTGACTAATTTAGGACCTTTAAGTGTATGAATTAAAAGCCTTATTATCTCTTCGTTATCGTTATATTGATACTCAGAAAACAACTGTGATTTCATTCTATCAATACCATGACTAAGTGAAGGATTAATCTTTGAAGAAACAGCACCTTTTGCAATGTGGTTAAAGTAATCTAGTAACATTAATGGTACTTTGTATTCCTTTTTACTAGTAAAACCAATATATAGTTCGTAATGATTTTCAGCTGCATCAAACACTGATTCCTTATACTTTTGAATAACAGAAATATCGTTATTATTTAGCTCACCTAATAACAGTTGAACATTTTGCATTCCAGTACCTTGCCGTTGTAGCGGCAAGTATATCTTGTCATTATCGTTTTTTGAATGTGTTCCTACTAGTATGTAATGTAGCGCCTTATACAAAGTAGATTTTAAAATCCTACTTTCCTTAATGTTCCATTTATTTTCTCTAAATGACAAATAATTACTAAAAATAGGAGAAAATAACTCATTAAATAAACCATTTAACCCTTCTTTATTATATTGACCGAATAAAATATTCATCCTCCGAACAGCTTTCCTCAATAGGTAGGGTTCTTCAAAAAGCATGTATTCAGTAGGTTTGAGTTTATACTTTTGCATTCTTTTTTCCCAAATCGACGAAATAATTTCTTGAGTCTCCGAAGAAAGATGGGAAAAGTCATTTCTAGCAAAAAAATCGTAATCATAAGATGTTTCTTTGCTGTCTAATTCAAGATGCTGTAATTCTTGAATAGCTCTAATTTGTCTAGCTTCTTCATAAGCAATAATACCTATATATCCAAAAAATAAATTACTAAAGTGGTAATTAAATTTTCTTTCTATACCATAATTTTCAGAAATAGATTCACACTGTTGATTGCCTGTCATAGAATACGACAACTGCGCAAGGATTTGACGAATAGTCAAACGACGATCTGATTCAAATAACCAACGATAATAACTTGTTGCAAATAAACTAATATTCCTTTTATTTTCCTTTACAGAATTATAATTATTATAAATTGGACATACCGGTCTTTTGGGACAAGTTTCACATGTAATCCAAAGTTCATCAGATGTAATTTTGTCTATAAACTTTGGTACTAATACGACATTATCTATACGGGCCATATTTACTAACAATATGTCAAAATCCCCAATATTGGCTTCTTGCCCCACATTCTCATCCATTAGCTTAAGGAGTTTCATCTCTGCTTCTTCTTCAGTGACAGTATTAATATTGCCATTTTTAATTAATTGCCTAAACGTTTCTATTAAGGGTCCTGTGTTAGATACAACTATTGAAGACATACCTTTGGTTTTTCCTAAAAGTGCATGTTTTAACAGATTAATTTGTTCCTGCTCTGATAGTTCACTCATATCTTTTATGTAAAAAAAGTCACGACCTAACTCACTTGCAAATTTCTGATCATATTTCTTAAGCCCTTCTTTTTCATCAAAAATATTAACAGCCTTTAAAATTTGATAAACTAAGCTTGTTTTTCCATCACCAGCATGACCTGTTAGAATTACACATGTGGGTTTTTTCGATAACTCTTTTGCTAAATAATTGCCTAAATCTCTTTCAACGTGAAATTTCTTATAATATTGATTAGTAACTTGAGCTTCTGCCAACGCATTCTCATTTGAACTGTTTGCGTTATTCAGTGAATTTAGGTATGTTACAAATCCATTCATTTTTTCTATTTGCCACCTTTACCTAGAACAGTAATAATCTAAATATTACATTCATATTAAAATTAGCTTACAATTATATACATATATAAATTATCTTAACATATTTTTTGTCAAAGATAGTAAAATCTTTATATTTTAATTTACTTTTAATTCTAATATTCTATAGATTGGTAATGATCTTTTAATTCAATTTTAGTTCTACACAAACAAAAAGCTATGATTACTATACAGAAAAAGCTTCCATATTAGTCCAGAAGCAGATCTGTGCTTACATCTCTATTGGTATTAATTTTCCTTTCTATCTTTATACAATGAAAAATGTTTGGAGTGTGAAAATCTCCATTTTTCCAGTTCCTCTCACTCTGGAATAACTAATAAATCAGGTGAAACAGCAACGTTTACTGATTTTCTCTCTAAATTTCATCGCGGAATTCCAAGTTAAGTTCATCAAAATATATTCACCTATCTACCTAACGCCCTGAAGGGTTCTCTCTTAGCAATCCTGTAGATCGTTATTTTTCGACTTTGAAAAAAATAGAGCTCCACAAAACGAATTACTTCATTGGCTTACAGTTTTTAGTGAGATACCTGATAACCATAAAGATGAGTTTATGTTAAAGGCTTGCGTTTATTCTTCTATGTCACATGAAAAAGCAAAAAACCAATATACAGACCAGTCTATGAAACGTAAATTAAAACTTTCCTTTTCAAAAGAAAAACCGGACGAGCTGCAGAAAAACGTGAATGAACCTATTTCTTCTTCCTTATCTTAACTATAGCCATTATTTAGTTCTAACAAGAGACTTGTAAAGGGAAAGTGGTAATATTTCTTGGTTGGTTTTGACTATTGGATTAGCCAAAATGATTTTATTAACCTATCTCCCAAAAATGTGCAGAATATGATTAAAGCTACTAATAGTATTCTTAGTAAAACTGAGGAGCAAAAACCCGCCCTTTATTTATTTGAGTTTGAAAAACCTTCTGAAACTAAAACCATTACGGATAACGAACTAGTAATTATAAACAAAGATAAAAAATAAGTAAAAGAGTTTCCTTAATAAAGGAGACTCACTTAGCTTACATAATAATAAATAAAACAAGGATATCCCTTCACTTTTGGAGAAAATGGGATATCCCCATTATATAAATCCATCGAAGATTAAGGCTACTTTCTACCACATAATTATTTCCTTTAATTGGTCAAGAGATAGGACATTGTCCTTCTGCCTATGAACCATCCGATGACAATTGGAACAAAGCGTAACCAAGTCTTCAGCAGGATTGATATCCATTTCCTCTTTCAGTGTACTAAGCTGCTTTACATGATGTACTTCAATGAAATCTTTCCCATGTTCCCCGTATACCTCTTCAAAATTAAAGCCACAAGCCATGCATGTAAGTCCATGGATTTCAATTGCCCTTTGTCTGTTTATAGGGTTTCTTTCATACCTTTTACCATAATAATACCTAACAGCTCCATCTTGGTAATATTCATCCTCCTCTGCACGCTCGGACTCAATATCATTACTAACTGTCTCTAGTTGTTTGTTTTGGATGCCCTTACCTTTGTTAAAAAGGTCTTCTAGGACTTTAGTCTTTTCATTTTGCCAAGCATCTGCATTTGGTCTGTCCTGCTTATAATGAACCATGGTAATGTCATCAATTGAAACAGCTGGAGCATATTCTAACAAAAAACGTATTCCCATATCTTTTGCGGGTGTTAACAGGTTTTTATGATTCCTATCATATACATAATCTTTTTTAATGACTTGATGATTTTCTAGTACAATTACTCTATAAATAATATTTTGGTGAGGAGGTGTAAGATTTTCAGGATTTTTAACAGTTAAAATATAATACTTTGTTTCTAGTTTTCCCTTAACATACTCTTTTTTAGAAAAACTTCTATTAAACTGAATGTAGTCAAATTCGCCTGGAACAGCACTGTTTTCTATAATTTCAGATGCTATATGTACTTCGAATTCATTATCACTGTATTTGGTAAATTTCATCTTTAATTTGCTCTTTGTTAAAGTCCCTTCTTTAAAACCTTCGTATTCAACCGGAAAGTCATCTCTAATTGCTTTTGCGAAATCACCTGCCCAAAGTAACCTTGTTCTTGGGTTATCAATCTTATCCATAATAAAATTAGCTTCATATTGGGTATCACTATAAATTAAAGTGGTCCTTCTTTTTTCTCCTTTTTCCATATTCTCTATTTCAAAGAAATATCTTATATCCATTGGGATACCAGTTCCTTTATGTAAAAAAGATGATTTATCCATCTCCTTTACTGCAACGATTGGGGATATGATTGTCCATGAATGGCTTCCATGCTCATGTTCTCTTTCATTTGATTTAATTTCAAAACCCAAATCCGATAAATAAGAATTCGATTCTTTTCCACCACTGAATTCTGAAGGGATCAATTCATGACCATTTGCATATTTATTAGCGAGCGTTAAAACATACTTTGGAGGATAATGCCGCCCTTCATACAAAAGATTAAACTTGGTTGAATTCCTTTCTTCTGGGACTCCGTGATTGTCGATTTCAGATATAGCGCTTAATACATGTTCCCTTTTAATATTTTTTGGAATTGGCATTATTTTACCTCCTCATGTCTTTCAGTATAAAACCTTAATTGTTCTCCAATAGCCTTTCCTTCAAGAGGAACATTAACTAATATACCTATGTCCCGCAATGGTTTAATAAGATGTTCCCTATATTTGTTACCAGCATAGAAGTCAATTTCGTTAGGCTTAATTTTAACTATGTCCCTTAGGACCGATTCAGCCCAAAATTTTCGCTCCCTTATGTTCATCTTGTTGAGTGTAACATCATATGGTTCGATTACCTTATCCTTTGAAAGGAGTCCGTATTTTGCTGATAAAACGTACCAATCATCATAGTCCTTTGCTTCAATGTAGTTTACTGCTTTCTTAAACAAAGTTGATTTACTATACAGCTTTTTCGCCTCACATGGATACTCTTCTTTTAACTTAGTACAACTTACTAAGGCAATTTTCATTTTTATTCCTTCCCCTTTTTAAAAAGGTAATGAATCGTCGTCATCTCGAATTAAAAGACGTTCGTTATAAAAATCGGTTAATTTATTCAGCTCATTCCTAGTAAAATTTGAATTTCGAATTATATCATAACAATCTTCCCATGATATCCATCCAATATGTTTACTTAGAGTCTCCAGTTGCTCATGTAAATTTTTGTCGTCATACCAGGATTGTATAGTTCGAATATCTTCCGCTAAAGCCTCCAATTCGTTCTTATATTCATGCATTTTATAGTAATACAATCGGCTTCCTGGATATTCCATATAAATAGCTGGTGTTATGAGCAAAAAATAAAAGTTTTTTACATCAAAGTTCATGGAAGCCAATCCCACTTCGATACTTCTAGCAATTTGATTACGGGTTGTAAAGTATGTAGTTTGGTAGGAAATGTCTGAAGTAAACTTACACTCAATAAAAATCTTTTTCTGATTGTTAAGGGTAAGCGTGCAATCAAAAGTGGTTTTGCCTTCTATCACCTGTTTGGATTTACTTTCTTCCCTTAAATACTTGACGGGATTTTGAAAAGTCTTACTTCGGATTGTTTCCATCACCTCTTTAGTGGGGGAAATGGCCTTTTCTAGTTCTAATTTTACTTCTGCTAAGTCAGTCCAATCATCATCAACAAATCCTTTTTCCAAAAGTTTTCTCCAGCTTTTGGGTCCATTTTTATGTAAGAACGCCATTGTATATAAGGTAAGTAAGGTTTCATCTTTTTCCTTTTGATGAGCAAACCTTTTATTTAAACTCGAAAGATTAGTATCCCTATTAATCAATGACTCAATCCCTTTTATTCTTTTTTCCTTTTCACTTGAAAACAATGATTTTAAAAACTCTCTATCTAATATTAGGTTCATACATTATTGCACCTCCACCCTAATCCTATATTTACCATTGTAATATAATTCCTGCACCATTCGAAGTGTATCATCAAATTTGTTCTATATTTTTACAATAGAAAAAGGGACCGCCTTCGATTAAGAAAAAAGCACCTACCATATTTGGTAAAGTGCTTTAGTAAAATTTATTCAGGCACATATATTTTCTGAAGTGGCAGCAATGACCTTGTATCGTTTGGCATTTTCTCATACCAGAAAACTATCATATTGACTAGTTCTTCTAAATCCAATAGTTTTACGTTATGATGTTTAGCTATGGCTTCAGCATGTGAGGTAAAGCCCCCAGTTGAAACAAATAAACAGCTTGCATCCAGTGGATGTGCACCTAATAACTGTTGAATTTCTGGACCAGAGGAACTTGACTTACGATGTTTTACCTGAACCTTTATGATTGGTCTTTCAAAGCCCAATGCATCTTTGTGAGCCAAGATATCAACTCCACCATCAGGACCTTTTTTGCTTACCTTTACGTTATACCCCATTGCTTGAAGTAATCCTGCTACAAGCTCTTGCATTTGCCAGGCATCTAATTTATCGACTTTATCCTGGATTAAGGTAAGGGCTTTTGAAACAAAGTCTTCAATAATAAAATCCTCATCGTCATCGTCAGAAGGCGGAGGAATAATTGGATTTTTATCATTATTTTTTAAAAGATTATCAAACTCGGTTCCCCAATCATCAACACGAAAAACTGTTAAAGTTGAACCAAGTGAATTTTTTGCAGCCTGTGATAAGAGGTCCCTTGACACTTTTTTCTCTTCCCATTTAACGCTGATACAGTTTGGATAGTAATCACTTACAGCAGTGCTGTCATATTTATGAGTTCCTGTTACCTTTCCCACTATGTATTCCCTTTTGTCTCTTGCATAAGACAAAATTCTATCGCCTATCTCTATTTCATATGCAAATCGCCAGACTTGACTTGCCCAATTTATTCTTGTTCCAGGTTTTTCTCCGTAATAGATTTCATGGGCCTTTTCAATAAAATCATTTCTATTTCTAAATTTTTTAGGGTTATCAAGATCTGCCCATCCAATTGATGCTACTCCTTTTTCTAGCCATAAAGAAATTAGCTCATTATTATCTCCTGCTCTTACCATCCACCATCTTGTCATTTATATATTCCCCTTTAATTAAATTATTGTTATTAACCAACAAGTTCGGAATGAATGGGACATCTGCTAATTCATACCTATAAAAAGGATTAGGTTCATCCCAATTGGTTGGCATTTTTTTTGTTAATAAGAGAGCAACCTCTTCTAATGTAACCGTACACACATAGTAAAACTTATACATTAAATTATATATGAACGGTTCAGTTATGGTGCTTGACATCGTTGCTTATACCATATTGTTAACTTATAAGTTTTTAGGGACCATGTGGTCGAACCTTAATTTGTTTTGCAATGGAGTTCCTGACTTTGCATTTAGAGAATTAAAATCAGCCATTTTATATTTTTGGGTTGATAATCCTTTTTCTCGGAAAAAATTCGTTTTGACAACATACATTTCATCACCAATTGCCTTCGAGCTAAAATGGAAAGCCCTTAATGCTTCAACTTGAAATTAATTTTTTACGGTAAGGCTTTCCTTAATTCGCTTACTTAAATATTGGCTGTACTCTTCTCTGTTAATTGTTGCATTTTTCGTTTTTCTAGGAGAAGGATGGAATCGTTTACTTCCTGCACTTTCAACTCATCAGGGTTCTTTATATAAATACCATTTAGCCTTTCCCATTAACCACTTCTTCTTATTGCCCATCCAATCGATATGGGGCACGAATCATCGTTATAATCCAAAATATACCCTGATAAAACGGAGAGGATTTAAATCGCTATACTATTTTTTGTCTTGTTTATCTTCCCCCTGGTTCTACCATTAAAACATTTCTGGTTCGATACCTTAAAATCCAACCGTCGCTTTAACCAAAGTCCTACAATACCCAATAAACAGTATCCGGAAGCTTGGTGGTAGAACTCTCGATCACGGTAAATTGATTAATTCAAGAAAATCGTTATTTCCAGGATACTCGACACCAGAATGAGTGTCTTCTAAAAACCATTTCAACACATCATCAGAATAATCTCTGGCAAGATAAGTCCGCATCAATCACTGAACCATTTGTTCCTTGATAGCCAATTCCCACAACCTATTCAAGAGAGCTTATTCCTAATCATCCTCGTGAAATGGGAACTCTCAGTTTCATCTCCAAGTGTTTTAATCTACGTGTTTCTTTACCTTCATTAACTGGATATAAAAAATCACTAAGGTTATCACTTAAAGGCTGATTTCTACTTTTTATATGAATTGTTTCAATAAGGTTAGAAATAAAATATCCAAAGGATAGATTCCTTAATTTATAAAATGAAAAACACTCAAGCTCATCTATGTCTTCAGGATTTCCTTCCCCCCAATATTTAACGAAAATATCAGGGCCAAATGTAATGTGGTTAATATATCCATTATTACTTAACAAAGCATGTTTTACAGTATCGGGAAGAACTCGATTTTCAGAAAAGCTAATGTCAGATTCATAACCGAAGATACCATTAAAAATATTATTTCCAATTATTTCACCATTCTTATTCGCTTTAATAATTGCATTACTGCACTTTTCATTTGCACTCAGTTTGGACTTTACTTCAATAATCCCATAAATACTTTCAGGTAATGCTATTACAAAATCCCCTTCAGAAAATAGAGTAGGTATGCTGTTATCATAGATAATTAAATCAATTTGACTAGTAATTTCTTGTCCATTACTTACAAATCCTGTACCAATGGAAATATTAGACGGTAAAACCTTTTTTAAGTAATTCATTAATAATACTTCTTTAAATCTCCCATCTTCTCCCCAATGACGATTTCCGATAAAGTATCTTACTCTATTTCGACTAGCCAATAATTCTGCTGTGATCGATTCATGATATGCTGTAAAATCACTGTTTCTCATTTTAAAATCTCCCTTAATTCGGTTTCTCCAGATAGAAGTTTTGGAAAAAGAGTGTTTATTAAATCACCCGAAGTTCCGATTGTTTTTTTTAAAAGCATCAGATACATAATTTTAAAAAAACATCCCAAGTACTCCGTGTTAATATTCAGATGAACCCATTCTGCCGAGCGCAAATTATCTGACAATAGCCATAGCTTTCCTTCAAATCCAATATTTGCTGTAGATCAAGTTGTTCCTTAACTATAAAAAACCTCTAGTTCTATTGTAATGGAAATCAATGATATTTGAAATTCTAATTCCTTATTAATCGTTGTAGTTATTAGAAAGCATTTTACTAGACATAATACAAATAACCCATCAATTTCATTTTCCATACATATCATCAGTCTAATCTTACTTTCTCAAAAATCCGTCACCTAAAGCGGAATTTGCAAACTTGATGAGAAAATAAACTTAAGGGATTAATGAATCTAATTAGAGGGCTACAAGGTTTGATAACAAAGATTTATAGCAGGTATCTGCAAGTATAAACTTGGTGAAAAATATCTAATACTTACCTTTCTATATTACTGTTTAATTCCAAAAGGGATTACTTATTCATGTACATCTTTTTAATACCATTGTAAAGATTAAACGGAACAAGTTATATCCTTTTCTGAATAGGCGTACGTGTGTCGTCGACTAATTTTGGACGGGTGCACTCAATAAACATAATAAAAGCCCCCACGAAGGAGGCATTGATAGAGTAATTTATTATTCTTTGTTAGACTCTCTTTTCTTACTAACCATTATACTTTGAATACCAAGCAGGTACTTTTTCGTTGAACGACTTCCATTGGGTGAATATTTAAATGATATATTCGTCCTTTCGAGGTTATCCATTAATGGTTGTAGGGTCTCATCACGTATAACCCAGATACATCCGCCCTTTTCTCTCTGATCTATGACATCGTATCCCTCAGTTTGTAAATATTGAACTAAAGAAAATGAGTCTAAGTCCTTATTTTCACTTAGTTTGTTTTTATTAGATGCATCCGTTTCAAGATTATCTTCATCAAAAAAGCTAATTTGACTTTGAAAACCTTCTAATTTAGAATCAAACAATTCAGTTTTTTATCCCAAGTGGCATCATTCACTCTTTGGTCATAATCTTTGTCCTCTTCGAAGATTTTCTCAAAAGAAATCACTTTATACTTGTCAATGATTTGCTGTATTCTTTCCAATTCCCCGTTCCCCACTTTCACATGTTCAATACATAATATAGTAAATGATAATCTATTTATGTATCAATTCCCTCACTTGAACGATTTCCTGCATCTTTTTAAAGAAAATACTACTTTTAATTGATTTAATAAAAAATAGACTACCATTCCTTAATAAATGACAACCGGTTCGTTCTGACTAAAATTGTCATACACGGTTTTCATTACACTTGGTGGAGTGTTAACACATCCTCCAGAACCTGCGGTGAGATATGCGTTACTTGCCCATTTTTTTCGCCAGCTGGCGTCATGAAACCCGCATCCACTGAGCGTAAAAGGAGCCCAATAAGATACTGGAACTCTATAGTGTGCCATTCCATATTCACTGCCCTCAAGGATTGAAGGCGATTCTTTAAACATAATATACCAAACTCCTTTTGGTGTATCTTCGCCAACATCATGCCTGCCCCTTACCTACCACGTTTGTTGTAATTGCTAATTGGCCATTTTTTAAATTCCAAATACGTTGTTCTGCAATGGATACTTTCACATAAGTATCGCCAATACTTATTGTTCGTTATCGTATTGTAGCCAACACCTTTAGTTGTGAAACCAGTAGTGTAAATATGATCGGCAACATGCGATTTTTCCCCTTTTTCAAAAGCTTCCTGAATTCGCTTCGTTTCTTTAGGGACATTAATAGCCCAACCGTAAGATTCTCCTTTTACCTGTATGACTGAACCTGAATGTGTTTTAAAAGTGAAATTTTTTTAAGGTTGATTGGGAATTATTAATTTCAGTAATCTTATTTTTATGTATCAATCCAAAATATCTTATAGTTAGATTTTTATTAACAAGTAACTTAATTGTTGTTCATTGGACAAGCAAAGAGAACAGTACTTTGATAAAGATCTTTGCTAATAGTAGGTCTTTTCCATTGTAATTAGGTGTTATGGATAAAACAATTGCAATAGATAAAAAACCTTTTATCACTCCCCAACCAATAACAGTCTTCCACGAAAATGGAACAGATTTTGAGAATTAAACATTAGCAGTCGAAAATCTCAAAAAACCTCAATTACTTATGATACGGTTCACCGCAAAGCATCTAAATGAGGTTTTTTATTTTTTACTATTTCTTTTTATTTAAATACGTATTTCCCAAAACTCCAATTAAAATAAGAGCTGCATTTATGATTACAGGTGTAAGGGTAACTTGTTTTCGATTTTTTCTCTGTATTTTTAGTATATTTATCGAAGGATTCGTTTTAGCGGGAGCTTCCTGATTTAAATTATGTGTGACGTTATGAGCTTTTTGGAAAAGGAGATCGTCATACCTCTTTCTTTTTTCAACATTTTTTAAAAATTCATATGCTTCTTTAACTCTTTTAAACTGTTCAGCGTTCCCTCTTTCTTTATCTGGATGTGCTTCTTTTACTTTTTTTCGATAAGCTTCTTTAATTTCACTAAAAGTTGCATCATAGGGTACGTCTAAAATACGATAGTAATTTCCAATGGTTCCCATGTATTTTCCACCCTCTTGTGTAAAAATAGCTCCTGTTTTCAAATTAAGGTAGAAGCCTTTTTTGTGTGAAGACGTCTACCTTTATTTCTTCTATTCTAATTATCTATTAATTGTATCACTTTTATAGGCTTTTTTTCCTTGCTTACTTTGATGATTTCTCCGATAATACTGATGGCAATTTCTTGTGTTGTTTCCGAGCCAATTTCCAATCCGATGGGAGAATGAACCTGCTCCAACTGTTCTATTGAAACTCCTTCACTTTTTAATTTTTCAAATATGGTTATGACCTTGCGCTTGCTGGCGACCATCCCAACATAGGCAATCGGAAATTGCAGTGCCGTTTTTAGGACAATATCATCACCATCTTTTGTAACAATCACTACGTAAGACTTTTCATTTAGGTTGGCTGCAAGCATTGCCTTTCCAATATCCTCATTCACAAAAAGGTTGGTTGCATTCGGAAAGCGTTCCTTCGTACAATAACCCACCCGGTCATCAACAACGCAATATGGAATTTCAAGAAAATCGGCGAGCTTTGCCAACGCATAGCCTAAATGACCGGCTCCAGCCAGAACGAGTTCAGGCCTGCTTGTATAGACTTCAATAAACACCCGCAACGTTCCGCCGCAATTCATTTGAATTCCGTCTTTTGCATGTTTATTCAATTTGTATTCAACGATTTGCGATTGACCCTTTTGAATCGCCTGTACACTCTCTTCGATGATATAGTGTTCAGCCAAGCCCCCACCGACAGTCCCTTCAATCGTACCATCACGGTATACAATCATTTTTCCAACATGCCTGGGAGTCGAGCCCTTGGATTCAATTATCATGGCTAAAGCAAAGGTTTCGTTTTGACGCGTCAGCATGGCCACTTTTTCCATCAGTAGCATGAATAGCTCCCCCCTTTTTTAAACATTAAGTCGGATGATTTTGCGACGTGCTAAGAAAATAATGTAAAAGATTTAACGCGACTGTTTTTCTGTATAAAGCAGTGGAGCGCTGATCGTCGATTGGTTTAATGATCTTATCGAAGTCTGCCACAACCTGAGCGATGTCTGCATCTGCTAATGGTATGGTATGTCCAAGCAACTTCTTCTCAATATCGATGGAACGAACCATAGTAGGTCCGACCGCCCCGAATGCAAAGCGAACATCATCGATTCGAGCGCCATTTATCCGGATATATCCTGCAAACGATACTTTGGCAATGGCATCGGCATTGCGATTGCCTACTTTCTCAAAAACGACATGAGAACCTTCTTCGAATACGGACGGCAATATAATTTCAGCCAAAATTTCATTGTGATCCCGCCCGACCCTTCGTGGACCTTGAATAAAATCGCTAATCGCTACTACCCGATCACCATTAACAGAGCGCAGCAAAAGTTTTGCGTTGTATACATATAATAATGGCAGTGTGTCACCAGCCGGAGAAGCGTTGCAAATATTTCCTCCCAATGTGCCTCTGTTTCGAATGGCCGGTGCCGCAATCGTTTTAATTGCGTTCTTTAATGGTAGTGGAATGAACGGGTCTTCCAGTAATTCGCTATAGGTACAGCTGGATCCGATGTGGAGATCCTTATGGTTTTGATACACCCGCTTTAGCTCAGAAAGATGATCAATAAAAACAATCGGTTTAGGGAATTTCGGAGGAACTCCCCTTCGACTTTTGTGAAGGACCATGACATCGGTGCCGCCGGCAATGATCAAACAGTTTTCTTTATTCAATTGGCTCAACGTTTGGTCTAAACGATCGAAGCGATACGCGGTTATTTTCTCTGCCATAAGCCGTCCCCTTTTTTAGCCGCTAGGTTAATCGCATCAACAATCATATTGTAGCCCGTACATCGGCACAGATTTCCGGAAATACCTTCACGAATTTCAGCCTCTGAAGGATGTGGGTTTTTGGATAATAAAGCTGCACTTGCCATGACCATCCCAGGAATGCAGTAACCGCATTGCACTCCTCCGGCAATGGAATAGCTCTCATCTAAAATCTTAAATTGTTCCGTTTCCATGACCCCTTCTATCGTTTGAATATCGGCTCCATCAATCGAGCCAATGGGAATAAGGCAGCTGTTTTGCAGTAGGTTATTCACAAATACACTGCAGGCTCCGCATTCTCCTTCACCGCAGCCTTCCTTTGTTCCGATTAAATTAAACTTATCTCTTATTAAATCTAGTAATCTTACATTGGCAGGAACATCCGTTTCTACCGTTCTTCCATTAAGAGTAAATTTAATCAACCCTCTTCACCTTCTTTCATCCAAAGACTGTCAATAATGACTTCCGGTGTAATCGGAATTTGCTGAAAAGAAGTTTGCAGTGCATCCTCGATCGCAGCTTGGACTGCTGGAGCGCCGCCGATTAACGTCAATTCACCCGCGCCCTTCGCCCCGTATGGACCATCAGCATAGGGATTATCAAAGACCTTGCTTTCGATTGGAACAACGTCCAATGAAGTCGGCGGTCCATAATCCGAGATGCTTTTTTGTAGGATTCTGCCTTGCTTTGACGTCATCTTTTCTAGATAACCGTACGCTAACCCTTGAGCCAAGCCGCCGTCAATTTGACCTTTCATAATTCGTTCATCGATGACCTTCCCAACCTCATAATTTCCGTATACTTTTTCTAACTTTACAATTCCTGTTAACGTATCAATTTCTACTTCAACGATATTAGCCCCCCATGAATAAGCCGGGTAGGCATCGCCAGTGAAGGTCAACTCGTTCCATGGAATCATTTCACGGTGAACATAATTCTCCACTACTTCCTGTTCCACCCCTGGTTGCCACTGAGCCTTCAGTTTTTTGGCGGCACGTTCAAGCAATTTTCCCACAATCATTGTCGTCCTGGAGGCTACGGTCGGACCGGAGTCGGGAACCTCTTTTGTATCGGGATTAGGGTACAAAACTCTGTCAAACGGGAGGTCGAGTTCTTTAGCAACAATTTTACTCAGCGTCGTATAAATTCCTTGTCCCATATCAGAATTTGAGATTTTTAACGATACTTGATCGTCCTTTGATTTAACCAGCTTCACCGTTGCTTTAATATGATCTCTTTCGCCGCTGCCTGTAAACCCACAGCCGTGGAGGAACAGCGATGTTCCTATGCCTTTTTTATAGCGCTGATTTTGTTGATTGAAACGCTGAAAGTCTTCTTTTTTCTTTTTGTATTCTGACGATTGGAGCAGGTCCTCAATCATATCTTGCACTAATATTGGGTCGCGGAATTTACCTTTGGTGATGGTGGGGTCTCCTTGTTTGACGAGGTAGTTTCGTTTATATTCAAGTGAGTCGAAGTTTGCCAGTTTACTAAGATGTCCCATATGACTTTCGATTCCGGCAAAGCTTTGTGGAGCACCAAAGCCTCTGAAGGCCCCGTTCGGAACGGTATTGGTTTTTAAGACATAGCCTTTTGCATGGAAATGCGGAATTTTATAAACACCGGCACTGTTTATTAAGGCGCGCTGCAGCACGACAGAGCTCAATCCTGCATTGGCTCCGCCATCAAGAAAGATATCAACACACATGCTCAAAATATTTCCTTCCTTATCAAGGGCCGTTCGATAGTTGAGTTTGGCCGGATGCCTTTTGGTCGTAACCACCATATCCTCAGAACGGTCGAACACGAGCATCACCGATTTTTTGACGGCTTTAGCAGCAACGGCTACGTGACAAGCCATCATCGAAGGAAACTCTTCCTTGCCGCCAAAACCTCCGCCGGTAGGGCTTTGCACCACTCTGACTTCATCGTCGCCACAGGCTAAAGCACTTAGCAAAGCATTTTTTATATAATAAAGACATTGCATCGATCCCTGGACAACAATTTCATCATCCTTATAAATGGCGAGCATTCCTTGTGGCTCAAGGTAGACATGCTCCTGATAACCCGTATCATATTCTTCTTCGATGATTTGATGGGCTCCCTGCTCGATCGCTGAAATGCTCTCAAAGCTTTCCCCAAATTCATAGCTTGCCATAATTACCCCGGATGCCGATTTTTGTTGGATTGCTTCGTCCAATGTATAGATCGCCTGATGTTCTTCCAATTCTATCTTCACTTCATCTAACAAACTGTACAAGATATTCAGGTCTTTTCCAACGAGCATGAGGATCGGCTCACCAATATAATTGACCCACTCATTGGCAAAAATGGGCTGATCTTCTTTGATAATTTTGACATAATTCGGTCCGGGGATATGCTCTGCTCCAACCGCTTCATAGCCTTCCGGAAGGTTTGGTAATTGAATGGATATGATTTTTCCATATGCAATTGGCGACCGAACCAACACACCATAAACCATATTTTCCACTTTCACGTCACTAATATAGGGCAACTGACCAGATACTTTACCTTTATGGTCCTTTTTGGGCACTGAGGTGCTTATGTCTTTGAGACTCATTGCAACAACACCCTTCGACTCATTATTTTAATGGGGACATATGATTTATAGAAACCTCTTCCTACGATTTTATAAATGAGAATGATATTTTATGATTAATATTTATGCTTGAATTGGTTTGTTTTCATTATATTTTTATATGGGGAAACTTTATCTATTTATGTAAGAATTTTTGACTAAGTATTTTAATTTAACTTGTTTATTACTGCTCGAAGCTCGTGCTATACGCTTCAATCAACATGTAAAAAAATAACAACAATAAAAATGCAGCTTGATTCGACCTGGAAAGCTGATCGAATTAAGCTGTGTTGATAAGTAAAAACTATCGGGAAATTTACGTTTTATAATAATCCATGGCTTCAATTAAAGGGAGCTTTTCTTGACTTAATACAAGTCTTTTACCCTGTAGAGAAAAAAGTCCTGTAAATCTGAAATATCTAAAGTTAGTATCTGCATAATCTCTAATACTAGCTGGCAATATGCTAGCTTCCTGTGCCTTTAATTCATACAAATCACTATCAACATTTCTTTTTGCCACTAAACCATGAGCTGAATCCCGTCTATTTCGATGTTTTACAATTTCTTGTACAGCATTTTGAACATCCTTATGCTATGTGTAACTTTGGACAATTGCCATTCAGGGATAGACACACCTTTAGGATTATCTAATTTACTTAACTCATATAATACCTCTAAGGAAAAAAATGATGGTGTTACGCACGACCTTTGTTTAATTTCTTTTTTATTCCAATGAATGTAAGTTGAACCATTAAAAAAAAATACTTGATTGCTTTAGCAGAGCAGAGTAAAATGATCAATGTTGAATAAACATACAATTTGTCGGATGAATATTTCTGGGAGGATTCACTATAAATGAAAGATAATAAGTTGGGTCTTTGGCTTTTAACAGCACTTGTTGTTGGGAACATGGTTGGATCAGGGATTTTTATGCTGCCGCAATCCTTGGCAAAAGCAGCAAGCCCTGGAGGCGTTTTACTGGCTTGGCTGGTGACAGGTGCGGGAGTTTTGATGCTTTCGCTGGTATTTGGGAATTTGTCCCTTCGTAAACCTGAATTAAATGGCGGTGTGCAAATGTATGCCCAAGCACTTTTTTCAAAAGGATCACGTTCCGGGGTAATGTCTGGATATGTTGTCTCTTGGGGTTATTGGATTGCAAACGTAACAGGTAATGTTGCAGTGTTAACAACCTTTATTGGCTATCTTTCGACGTTTTTTCCAATCATGACTAGCAGCGCCAAACTATTTATGATTGGTTCACTTACAGTCAAAGTTGGCGGGTTCATCACTTTAATCATTTCTACCATTGTACTATGGGTCATTAATGCTATTATTCTGCGTGGAATTGAAAGAACAGGCCAGATCAATTTTGTCGCAACTGCAACTAAAGTTATTGGATTCTTGATTTTTATTTGTTTTACCCTGTTTGCGTTTCAAAAAACAAATCTGTTTCCGCTCGTGCAGCCTCGTATAAGCGATAGCGGTGCCCACCTTGGTCTTTTTGGTCAAGTCAACAACGCTGCTGTTACGACACTTTGGGCATTTGTCGGTATCGAATCAGCTGTAATGTTCTCAAAACGTGCACGAAAAATCGCGGACATTAAGAAAGCAACTGTTCTAGGTCTTGTTATTTCATTAGTCATTTATGTAGGTATCACCATGTTAGTCATGGGAAGTTTAACTCAAACAGAATTAATAAATGCTAACAAACCACTTGTTGATGCGCTGCAAAAAGTTGTTGGCCATAATATTAGTTATGTAATGGCTATTTTCGATCTCATGTCATTAACAGGTACAACAATCGGTTGGATCTTCTTAAGTGCAGAAGCTCCTTACCAGGCTGCAAAGCAAGGATTATTTCCGCCAATTTTCAGGAAAGAAAACAAAAATGGCGTTCCATCAGCATCGCTAATTATTACGAACGCATTTTCTCAGGTTTTCCTTTTCTTGACGATTTCAGATACACTCAGCAATGCATATAATTTCGTCGTTCTGGTAGCTACGCTAGCTTACCTTGTTCCTTACGCTGCAACAGCACTTTATCAGGTGAAACTAGTTTTATCGGGAGATACCTATAAGAACGGTAAGGGACGTGTCGCTGATGGTATCATCTCCGTTCTTGCGACGGTGTATTCCATTTACGTCATTATTGCCGGAACTTCCAATATGAAAACATTCCTGTTGGGAATCGCGTTATACGCTGTAGGTATTATCTTATTCCCTCTATTGATGAAATTGCATATTAAAGAATCAGTAAATGCAGGACATAAAGCTGCATAAAATCGAGTGGCCCTTTGGCCGCTCTTTTTTTGTCCGATAGAAAAGCATCACTTTCCTATCTGGCGCAAGTTCAACTACGCCTCTGTCTCCGCCGTTTCGGGCTCGTCAGTCGGCTAATTTTCTAATGGTGCCTGACACCAAATGGCAAAGGAGCCGGTTAATTAAATGTTTGACCGGCTCCTTTCTATGGAAAACTAGCCTACACATTGGGATTCCCATTAATAATGGCTTTTTGGTAATCCTCCGGCGTATCTACATCCATTAATACTCCCGGATCATCTACATTGATGTATTTCTTTTCGAAACCGTTAAGGACCGCACGCAAATTACTTTTTGGATTGGTTTCGAGAATTTTCTGTTTCACTTCGCTTGATAATTTGATGGGGTGACCACCTTTATAATTAAAGCTGGGAATCACTACGTTCCCTTTTTGTTTTGCTATTAGCTGGACGGTCTCTTTTTTGACAAGCGGGCAATCTCCGGGTGTTAATAAGAAGGTTGGGGCATTTACTTCGATGCAGCCCTTTTGAATAGAACTAAACATACCCTGGTTAAAGTTTTCATTATAAACAAACTTTATCTGAAATGAATAGGCATTTTTGCTGATGATTTTTTCAATTTCCTCTTGGATGATTTCCGCTTGAAACCCAGCTACGATAATTACCCTTCTGAATAATCCTTCAAATTTAGATATCGTTTGCTCCAACACAGTCATTTGCCCTAGTGGCAAAGTCATTTTAAATGCATTCGCTCGGCTGGAATATCCAGCAGCTAAGATGATTGCTTCAAAGTTATTCACCTCCGAGGATAGTTCTTGTCTGCCTTTTATTAATAAGAATATTATTTTACTAATTAATTTGATGACACAACACAAAAAATAATGAAAAAATATACAAAAAAACAACTCAAAACCTCGGTTTTCATTGCCTCTGTTGAAAATCCTCGTCCAATTTTAGAATACCCTGTTGGACCAAAGAATTTGTGATCTGTACACCAATAAAACCTGCTTAACTGATGAACATAGTATGTTCCTTCTGATGGGTAGCATTACTCTTGATGTTTGCCAGTATATATAATAATCGAATCGTTGCTGGTAACCACGTTGATGAGTCCTGCGAAAAGATTCCCGAACCTTCATTGATTTATTAACCAAATATAGATCTGCAGAAAGGGAGGAGAACATGATTATTCGTGAACGTGAGCATAGCTTTATTATGATTACTCAACATGACCATGCCAAAATATCAGGGAAAATTGCGGAAAATTGGAAAGGTGATTATTTTTATGGGGTGGAAAGAAAAGAAGATGTGGTTCTCGGTATTTATGAACATGATCGAGCATGGATCGAACCAGATGCCGCCCCTTTATGGAATAGTAACCAGCAAAAACCGTACTCCTTTGTGGATTTTCCCCTTGATTTAAAGGTGGCTTATTACAAAAAGGGAATCGATGAAGTAGAAAAAATGAGCCACTATGCATGTCTTCTTTGCAGTTCACATTATGCTTCCTTTCTTCAATACGAAGAGAATCCAGTCGGAACGAACTTTGTGGAGGAAGAAATCACAAGAAGGCTGCACCTGTTAAAACAGTGTGGGATATTAGGTAAGCTGGGGAAGGAAAAGCAGTTACTGTATCATCAAAGTATATTAAAGTTCTGTGACAACCTCTCACTCTATATTTGCTTAAACGAACCGGGAGCAAAAAAAGAAAAAGAGCATCACTTTTTTCAGAAAGGAATCTCCCCCTCATTCTCATTTGCCAATAATAAACCAATCCAGGTACAATGGACTGATCAAGAAACTGTCTCGCTCTCGGTGTCTCCTATGGAGAAAGAAGTACATGTGCAGTTTAGATTTAAGGAAGTTAAAAAAGAAGATATAATTGCGAACGGGCTTATATCAGCCTATACAAAAACTCCCTATTCCCATACATGTATGATGTTTAGATAAAACTTATTGATGACATCTACCTTTCATTTCAACAATTTCAAAGAATTATTACCAATATTCTTGAACGATAATGAAAAATCCTTTATAAAAATAGGCTATGTTAAAGAATAATGTTGATAGTGCACCATTTTTTAAGAAACTACTTTTAGGAGTTCCTGAATTCACAATTTGCGAATATATTTCATCAAATAAAAAAGCAATAATCCGATTGTCCAACTACTTATAGTGAATCAAACACAACAAAATATAGATTGTGTTGTGTTGAAAAAAAACACTGTGAGGCTTTAGGTTTAAAATAAAAAAAAGCGGTAAAACCACTTGGTTTTATCGTTTTTTATTATTTAAATTAATATGCTGTTAACTCGTTAACATGAAACTATTTTTAGTTGAAAAGATAAATTATCTTAAGTCTTCTCTTTTATACATAAAAAAGATGACATCATCTTTGTCATCTTTTTAATCTTACCGTTTAGTTTATTAAACATTAAATCACACTTGTTAGTACAATAATTAAAAGGATGAACAATACTACTACTAAAACAAAAGTACTGCCTCCATAAAAGCCACCGCCGTAGCCATAACCGCCACAGCCACCGCCGCCATATCCGAAGCCCATATCTTTCACCACCTATCGGAATTCCGAAGAGAATACACTACTATATATATATATTTCTTAAGACAAGAATTGATTGGACAACCGTCATAGTGGTAAGACAAAATTAGCGTTTTATTGAAAAACGCAAAGAAACGTCTGCAATACATGCAAACGTCTCGTGAAGGAAAAATATCTATGCTGCAGGCTCGGTGGTACTAACAATATATGTCCAAAAAATAAAATTGATTGGACAAGTGTTGATAAAAGTAAATTTAGTAGGGAATATAGCCCTTAACTGGATCCTTTTTCTTTTTCTATCCGTCTAATAATCCTCTTTACTAGGTCATAAGATTTTCTGGGGTTATTACCCATTTTAAGTAAAGATAAGCTCTTTTCCTAGGTAGGGGGCATAGCATGTAATCGACTACACATTCTTCTTTCAAAAAGTAGGTGAAAAAATGTATCCAGATTTAAGAGACCATTATGGAATGGGATACCACCCCTATACGATGGGATACGGATATCCTTCTTATGGAACGGGATATGGAATGATGGGTTATCCTTCATACGGAATGGGACACCATGAATACCCATACCATCACTATGGTCATCACCATCACCATCACGGCCACTACCACGGGCATCCACATAATACCCAGATCCAAACAATGTCGCTTCATATGCCAAGCATGATGCCAGGTATGATGACAAATATGATGCATCATTAAAAATCAGAAAGGAACGAGACCGAAACATTTATTTGCGTGCAAACAGATGGAGTTTTTTGGTTTACACTACTATGTTTATTTAAAAAGTGTATACATGGTGACAAAAATTTTATTTTGTTCATTCAGGAAACATCTTTAGATGTTTCCTTTTTAAATTATGACCCACGGAAAGACCACTTGAACTTGCATTAGAATTTATCAAAATGCTTATCGTTACTGATGCATAAGCTAAATTGTATCCAAAACACATACCACTTTCACATACATTTAGGAGTAGTATGGATACTTTAACCTACTTTCCGGTAGAATACCCAATCTATACGTCAACAAATGAATAAAATATAAACGATTTAACATTCTGGAGGGAGGTGTCAGGATCAGGATGTCTGAAAAAAAGAAAAAAGTACTCCGTGTTGATAACTTAATCATTCAAGCAGAAAACGTTGAAATTATTGATAATCGACAAGAAGCCCCTATTAAGAATCATCAAGAAGACCGTTTTCCAAGAAGAGACCCATGGGATAATTTTTTTTGGGGGCGTAAGCCGAGAGAAGCAGTAAAAGAGCAAGAAGGGGAAAAAGAATCATAATTAGTACGATTAGGTAAATAACATCATCCTGTTTTACTAATTCAACAATAGGAATCAAAAAAAAGGTGACTAGGTTAAAACTAGCCACCTTTTGCTTTTTCGATTCGCTTCAGTACAATTTAATATCTCAAGAAAGAAGCTCCGATGATTATAAGAAGAATGAACAACACAACAACTAACGCAAAAGAACTTCCCATTGTTCCACCCATATATAACACCTCCCAGCACTTGCTTATATATATAAATTTCTCAAAAGAAGGTTCGATTGGACAACATCAACGATTTGCCTAAAAAATGCAAAGAAACGTCTGAAATTCATGCAAACGTCTCGTGGAGGTGAAATATATGAATGGTTATGTCTGAATTAATAATAACATATGCACTCTGAATAAAAGTGAATGGACAAGTGTTGATTAAAAGTAAATTAAACGGGGAATATAGCAAAAAAAGGACCTTAACGGCCCTTTTCTTTTTCGGTTTGTCTTATTTTTCATTAAAATCATTTGCTTAAAAGAATCTGCGTCTTCTTTCGAATTCAAAGCGTCTTCTTCTCTCAATTTCGATTTCAATTGGGAAAAACCGTCTTCTTCTAAAGTCGTCACGAAAAAACAGGTCTCTTCGACCAAATCCGAAAATTGGCATTTAATTCATCCTCCATTCATTAAAGAATCTATATGAAAAAGGACTGATTAGCTCAACCTGCCCTTTGTTCCTACAATTTAGTAGCTTATAAAAGAAGTTCCTACAATGATAAGTAGAATAAACAATACAACGATTAACGCAAAAGCGCTTCCCATTCCTAATACCTCCAATAATTGTTTATTTAAATGAACTTTGCTCAAAGTCCTAAATAATACCGTTTGGTTTATTAAAGATTAACAGAAACTAGAAAGTACGATAATTAACAGAATGAACAATACAACGATTAAAACAAAAGTACTGCCTCCATAGAAGCCACCACCGTATCCGTAACCGCCACATCCGCCGTATCCAAAGCCCATATTTTCCACCACCTATCGGATTCCAAAAATAAACACTGTCACTATGTATTTATATTTTTTTTAGACAAGGATTGATTGGACAATCATCATGTATTCAATTTCTTTTTCTCTGAAACGGTTATAAGTCTTATCGACATCTTCAACTTCAAATTGAAGCAAGAATCTTGATTGAGACTCAGCTTCTAACACAATGTGCGGTGTTCCAGTTAAACCATGTTGTCCAACACCATTTGGATTCTAGCTTCTTTTCCCCTTATTGAGGGGTATTTTTATTAACATATACAAAGTAATTTCATACATTATAAAAGTTCGAAGATACAAGATCTCATCTGGTACCTTATAGGTACCTCAGATTGTAGACAAAAGGCATCCGAATGAGCCCATTCGGATGCCTTTTTGTTGAATTTTTGCTCGTAAGAGCAGAATTCAGACCTATCCTACACCTATTTTTACTCCATTTCTGGACTTTTCCATGTCCACTGTTTGTTTAGCAAAATCAAAAAAGACGATTTCTCCCCATTCCCAAGATATTATTACTTAAATACGTAAAAACATGTTTAATTACAAATAACATTAATTAAATTACAATAAAGTTATTTAAAACTAGAATAGGGTGATACCATGAATGAAAACAGAATAAAAATACTCGCTATTTCAGGAAGTCTACGAAAGAATTCTTCTAATACAAACGTTTTATATGCTATTTCTAATCTGAAATCGGAAAATATTGATTTTCAATTTTATGAAGGATTGGAACATCTCCCGTACTTTAGTCCTGAAGCAGATGCAGATGATCCTCCTGCTTCAGTTAAGGACTTACGTGATCAACTTAAACTAGCTGATGGTGTAATAATTTGTACCCCAGAGTATGCGAGAGGAGTTCCGGGAGTTCTAAAAAATGCTCTTGATTGGGTTGTATCTTCGGGGGAATTTATGAATAAACCAGTAGCTGTCATTAGTGCTTCTTCCCGTATTACAGGTGGAGATAAAGCACATGAGTCAATTATGCTTACATTACAGATGATTGAAGCAAAAATCCCAAAAGAAAGTACCTTGCTAATTGGTTCTGTAGGAACCAAGATCAATAGTAATGCAGAAATCTTAGATTGTACGACGAAAGAACAGTTAAAATCAGTGCTTAATTCTCTTATCTCATCTATCCGCAGTAATATTTAAATTTTTGTCCCTAATTTTATTTTAATAAAGTCATATTTTTCACAACTTTTTAAAATCACCGTTCGATTGCGAACGGTGATTCAGCTCGTAACAAATCTCTTTTTCGGAAAGGAATATGAAGAAAAAGAGATATAGCAACCCATATCAATAATCTTTCAGTTCAATCCCGTTGGCAGCTTTCGCTATCATTTTCGAAATCATCTTAAACTGTACGCGCATAAGGGTGGGTACGCGCAATATTAAATTGCGTAGAAAGATTTTGAAGTTTGATTTTTCAATCATGCTCCCGGCAGCTATTCGTCCTATTTTTTGATTTTTCTCAACAAACTTTCTCATTTCATGTTCATAGGCAACAAATGCTCGGGCATAATCGCCAAGTGCAGCTTTAAGTTCGCCGGCTAATACATAAGCACCAACGAGCGCCAGGCTAGAGCCTTGACCTGAAAGGGGTGATGGGCCATACGCCGCATCTCCTATCAAAGTAATCCGACCTTTTGACCACGTCGGCATATGAATCTGGCAAATCTCATCAAAATAAAAGTCTGTCGCCTCTTTCATGCTTTTGAGCAGTTGGGAGGTTTCCCAACCCGTATCGCCTCCAAAGGCATTTTCGATAAGTTTCTTTTGAGATTCTGTATCATAGCGATCGTATTTCAATGCCTCAGATTGGAACACGAACATACCTTTTGCCTGGGTATTGTCATGGGCGCTAAACATCCCCACAGTTTTGCCTGGCATCGAATATAACAGCTGACGGTGGTCGACTTTAAGGTAATTATCGAGGGTGAAAATCGAGATATAACAGCCAAGCGTCCGTTTAAATTGTGCTTCGTCGCCAAAAGTCAAGGTGCGTACATTGGAATGGAGCCCGTCCGTACCGATTACCAGATCGAATGTGTGCGGTTTGCTGTGAATAAATTGGACTTCTGCACCAGCTTCAGTCTCATGTATAGCGGTAATCGAATCGCCCCAAATGTAGTGAATCGTATCCTTGGTTAAATCGTACAAAATGTTACTAAGATCCTCACGCATGATTTCGATGTCCAGACCCTTCTGGTTCCCCATACTCGCTTCGCTTATTTGACCTTCGATCTTGCCTTTCTTGTTCACGAAGTAAACACCCGTTAAGTTCGTGTCAGCTTCACGAACTAGAGAGAATATCCCCATCTCCTTAAGCACCGTAATGGCTGCACCACGGATATCAACGCCGTATCCACCTTGGCGCAATGAGGGCGAACGTTCTACTACAGTCACGTCATAGCCGTAGCGGTGAAGCCAGTAAGCGACAGCCGGTCCTGCTATGCTAGCACCTGAAATAAGAACGCGCATCGTTTTTTTCATATTGATTTATTCACTCCTATCTTAATGCTTTTAACTCTTTTAAACCTTTCTTGTACTGCTTTTTCAATTCCAAGACTCATATTAGTGCCTTCCTTACATAACATAGTTACTCTAGAGTATCGAATAACATAACTCTAATTTAACTTCAATTTCCCTTTGAGTAATTCCTACCATTAAATGGCCAAATACAAAAAAGCGCAAATCATACTGCAGAAATGCGCCCTTTACATAAAAAAAGAGCACAATTCTTGCTGCGGAATTGCACTTTTAATGGAATAATTAAAATATAACCTCAATACTAAGATCACTTAATTCTACGTTTTAGCAGTACAAAATAAGCAAATACGTATTAAAGACTTCTAGCCTTGTGGAATCCATCAAATACATTGATTGCCGCAGATAACATAAAGATGAAAATTCCACTGCCAACTATCCATGTTTCAAATATTCGCTGTAATGGTACTCGATAACTGATTCTAGCAAGTTATCTGACTTTCTTTCGGAAAGAAGGATAAACCCCGATTGGTAAAGAATAGTAATAAAGGACCGTTGAACAGGGGTGAAAAGATGTTAACACAAGAACAATTGCAAGAAATAAAAGAACTTCAGGAGGTTTGCGAAAAAGACGGTGGATTTCAGCTGAAACTGAATTTTGATATGCTCAAAAACAGAACTGGTAATAGTAAGGAAGACTTCTTCCATTATGAAAACAGTAAGCTTGTTGGTTTTCTAGGAAGCTATGGTTTTGGCAATAAAGTAGAGCTTTGCGGGATGGTGCATCAGGATTACCGTAGAAAAGGGATTTTTTCAAAGCTGTTTGAAATGGGGCTTGAGGAAGCTAAGAAACAAGGTTTTGAGACCATCTTGTTAAATGCTCCAACGGATTCACAAACGGCAAAAGAGTTTTTAAAGAACATTCCGAGTACCTTTGCGGTAGCGGAATATCAAATGAAATGGCAGAAAACAGATTTATCTGAAGATCCAGCAATAACCGTAAGGCCTTCTATTTCAAAAGAGGATTGGGAAGCAGAAGTACAGCTTGAAGTCTTGAGCTTTGGTTTTTCTGAGAAAGAAGCCAGGGATTTTAATCAGAGAATCATGGAGACTAGGGGTGGACAAAATCTGATCATCGAAGCAGAAGGAAAAACAGCTGGGAAAATGCGCGTTGCTGAAGGGAATGGCGAAGCATGGATTTATGGCTTTGCTGTATATCCTGAGCTCCAAGGAAGAGGCATCGGAAGAAAGGCTTTATCTAGGGTGGTAAAAATGGAGGACAAAAAAGGGTTTTCCGTTTTTCTCGAGGTAGAGGCCAAGAATGCCCATGCATTAGGACTCTATGAATCATGTGGATTTAAAAGCTACCATTCACAGGATTACTATAAGTATCTTTCATAATTTCTAATTAACCAGAGCTATCAAGAAGAACCAAGTTTGTTTCTTCTTGATAGCTCCATGTTTGTTATTTTTTCTTGTTAGAAACTTGTTTTTTTATTTTTTCTGGAGGACGTCCTTCAAGAAAATCGTTACTCGTCATATTTTCAAGTGCATGCCCAACTGTGTTTGTACGATTCAGTTTATGCTCTGCACTACTGGTCTTCTTCCCCAACCATGGTATTTCCGATCATTGGTTTTTTAACTCGTTTTTCTTTATCAGAATTCCAATCAAAGCCAGCTTCAGTCGTGCCTGTTGTCATTAATGGCTGCTCCATACCGCTTGGGTCAGAATTATTTTCAATTTTTTTAATGTTTTCTTTATACATTCCAATACTCCTCACACAATTTTTCTTATTTTGCACATAATGCGTATTCCTATACTAAAAGTGAAACATCAACTGTTTATTAGAGCTTTTAAAGGAAAAATAGAAATTTATGATTGCGAACAGTGAAGGCCACTTTTCGTAAAATGAATTTTCGCACGAATTACACAAAAACAAATAAATAAAAAGGGTATACCAAAAATTTATATTAAATGTCAAAAAATTAATTTGAATTTTAATAGTGACAAGTGATTTTTTATGATGTCTCACAAAATGTAATGGAAAAGTAGGTGTCTTGAGGTGATTCGTGACAGAGGCCGTATTAAATGGGTTTCAATGATGTTACCGGAACAGGTAAACTTATAAGTTCATTTAACTCATTAAAAAAATTTACGTAAAACAATTACTCCAATAATTGCCAGAATGAAAATCCATGCAATAGGATTTGCCCAGTTTACTGTCCGACCAAACCCAAATGCTTTTGGAACAAGAAAATTAGAATCTTCCTTATTATAATAGAAAAAATACCCTTTCTTTTTTCTGTACTCTTCAATTTCTTCATTTGTCCATTTTCTTCTTGCCAAGCTCAAATCCCCCTTTCTAAAGTGGATGACTAAATTTTTTATAAATTACTAACGAATATCGTATTATGTCTTTTTCTACTGATGTGAAACTCTATATGTTTTGATTAGGTAAATTATACATCATTAAACATGATAATTTATCTATCTTTTTTGCCAATTGGATGGAACTATATTTTTATATTAAATAAATTAATCTTTCCTCTTTGCATATTATTTACTGCAACAAAAAAGCAATTCTCCATCTTGAAGAAATGCTCCACGTTCGTTAAATTTCTTTTTTAAACTTTAATACTATGTTTTGCTTTGAAGAAATCTCCACCCTTTTGTTTTTCATCGTCAGTTCCCCAATTTATATTTTTGTCCATATATTTTAGTTTTGGGATATGTTTTGAACAATGAATATAAGCTTCTTCAACTTTGATCGCTACCCATCGTTCTGGGTAGTTCCCTTCTTTTTCCTCAATATCTTTCATTAGATCATCAGTCATTCTTAATGAGTCTAATTGTGCACTTTCAATAATAGAAGCTTTACCATTAACATGTAAGCCGATGTTATTTTCAAAAAAATCAATAAACATTAAACCTATATGGGGATTTTCAACGATGTTTCCTAAACTTGCCATAACACCATTACCTCTATATTCAGGATATATTAATGTTGTATCATCAATAACCCGGACAAAACCTTCTGAACCAGCTCTAAAAGAAGAGTCACAGTTCCCTTCAGAATCAGCTGTAGCTATAAACATCATAGCCTGCTTAGAAATAAACTCTTTCATCTTATCATTTAGGTAGTTAAGCATTTGATTTTCATAAAAGGAGGAAGCTTTCTTTGTTGTTCCATGCTGCTCTTGCAGAATATGTTCTCCTCTTTCCATTGTTTACAACCCTTTCAATAAATATGTCCATTATTTTAACACATTGACACCATGTTTTGTTAGGATTCAATTATTCCAGTATTTTATAGGAGAATACGAAATAACCCTTACTATAATACTAGTCAAGTTAATTATTGATCAGTTGTTTTAATAGAATATCCACAACCCGACTGCATCGGTCGAAATCCGATGTTCGCAAGAATTTTTTGGACATTTTTCCCTTTTCACCTACTGGTTATGTCCGTAAAAACACTTATTAAGGAGACCACATCAGAAGAAATCGATGAAAATTTTTTCTGCAAACCTTATTCAAATAAAGGACTTATTGATAAACTTCATCATTCAAGTATCGTAATGCGAAGTGTCCGCATGATTCAATAAAAAATCTGAAGGTTCTTTCCTATAAAATAACGGAGCTAAATCCTCCAGTTCGAACGCATTTTTATCAAAAATCCGCTGACAAAATTTACTTAAAACTTTGCATTCTTGATCTGAAAGAGTAGTTGTTTGTTCTTTTATCCTTTAAGGAGAGGACATCAATTCCTTGTATAAGGTAAAAATATCTTTCATGACAAACGGTTCCATATATTTTTTTACCGCTGTCTTTGATTCCTTCTCCACCTTCGCTTTTCTTTGATCTTTCATATCCATGAGGTCAACCAATTTAGGCTGTCTTTTTTCCGGTTGCAGCCTCCTGCTATAAAGAATCTTATCTAACGCATCATCATATTTCGTGTTGAGTTTTGATAGCATGATGGATTTCTTCTTTTTCAAATCATCTTCTAATAAGGATTTTATTTTTCCCAATCCTTTTATCGATTGGTAAGTAGTAATATCACGTTTAAGACTTTTTACAATGATTCTTTATACCGCGGAAATATCTTCCCCTCGTCCCAATGATCGCCCCTGGATTCCTCCGACGCTGCTGCGGAAAATGGAGCTATGCCTTATCAGATTGCCCAGCCCTAATTGGGTACTAATAGAACATTTCTAATCATATTCTTTTAGAAGATAACAATGAGAAGGAGTGTTAAAGTTAGGTGATAAAAGTTAAGGTTAGTTTACGGCCCATTGTTAGTAAGATAAATTTACCTACTGTTGTGAAAACAACTATACTTCCGGGTGACTCAATTGAAAGCTTATTTATTGCAACCCAGGTAGGAGAGATTTTTTACATAGGAAACGGAGGTATAAGGACTTTTTTAGATATTCGCCCACGAATCATAAAACTAGGTGGTTCTAGCGGTGGTTATGATGAACGGGGATTGCTAGGACTAGCGTTTCATCCTGAATTTTATTATAACGGTCTGTTTTATCTTCATTATTCAGTAGCTGGAACACAAGGTCCAGTTGCTTTTTCTGAATCTTTTAAGCCTAACCCGTGTGATCCCAAAACCTTAAACCAAAGGTGGATAAATAGAGAAACTCAATATGATCATATTGATACAGTTGAAGAATGGAGTTTGCAATCGAATGGTCAACCTCAAAAACGACGGACATTACTTAACTTAAGAAGGCCATTTTTAAATCATAATGGTGTCAATAGCTTAAACTTTTCACCTGAGACAGGGAAACTTGTTTTAACAACAGGTGATGGTGGAGCAGCCTATGACCCCTTTAATCTAAGCCAGGATAATATGGAAATAGCGGGTAAAATAATTGAAATGGACGTAGTTAAGAATACATTTATCAATAATCCACCCGTCGTCACACGTTTTAATGAACTTCCCGCACCAATTCAGGAAACACTTACGGTAATGGCCAAAGGGGTTCGCAATATACCAGGCATTTCATTTCAAAGGTTTTATAATCAGTATATCAAATATGTAGGAAATGTCGGACAGGACCTGGTAGAGTCGATTTTTTCCTTCGTTCATTATAAACCAATTCCGGTTACTCAGCTTGTTCAAGCTTCTTTAATGAATTCTGAACCTAACCAAGAAGGATTTGTTAACTTTGGCTGGCGAGGGTGGGAAGGTGGTTTTCCTACTTCGACTAAAGGGGGCTGCTCTGAAAATCCGACTTTGGATGAGAAAACAATTGCTTATTACAACGAAGCAGTAAACACTTCAGTGAGTCGTCTTAAGCCTCTCACTAGTTATTTTCATAAAGATCAAAGGCCCGATAAGTTTGGAGGAACTGCACTTACAGGAGTCCAAGCCTATATGGGGAATGGAATCCCCGATTTAACAGGAAGCGTTGTGTTTTCCGATCTTGCCCGAGTTGAAGAATCCAGGTCTCCAGTTAGAGGGGTTTTAGCATATACCAGGGTACGAACAGATGGTAAACTAAATGATTTTAGCGTTATTGAAACCGATTATAATTTTGGGTCTCAATCCGCTTATTATGTTAGTTTGGGAACAAATCTGGATCAAACCAAACTATATTTGGGTGTTTATGGCTCTATGAAAGTGACTGATTGTAACCAAGGTACTGTTTTTGAAATTGTTCCATGATTCAAAAATTCGACTTAATACCAGATAAATCTCTTTCCTGGATTTAATTGAATCGAAATATAAACAAACAAGAGAGCAATCATGCTCACTCATTTGATTATTTTTCTGGGAATTTAAAAGCCGAACACCTTGATTTCATACCTAAAATTTGTATTTCTCTTACAATCGAATGAATATTATGTTGCTTGTCCTCGTGAGATAACTCGCCGTCTTTGAAGAAGTTATATTGCGCGGCTCTTGTACAAGGTTCTGCTGTATCTGGCTCTCACTAACTTGTTGAGCATTCAATCGCTCTTTAACAAGTGTCTTCTCCTGAAAACAGCGCGTCTGCTAGTCCCACCTCTCCAGCACAAATTTTAAACAACAAATTATAATAGTAGGGATCTTTTTTCTTAAAACTCTATACCTTTACGGAAAAACCATGTTCTTTTTGCTCAATTGTGTACCCCCGGGGGCTAAAAACTGTTGCCTTCCCTTTTCTGGGGAACATAAAAGACAAAAAGAAAAATGGACCGAAGCCCCAAACCCTAATTTTTCACATTATTTCTGTTCTATCAACACGACACACTCGCACGTGTATTTAATGTAGAAACATTTAGGTGTTTTTAAATATGTCCCTTTGTTTTGAAAAATACAATATAGGACAAGACCATCAGATATAAACAAAAAAGCTGCTTGATACTTTCAGCAACTTTAAAATTTCTATTTCATTATTATAAAAAATTGATGAATTGATTTAGTTTTATTTAAACAATTAAGTTTAATGTTGGCGGGACTGCGTGGTAATCGAACCCACCAGCGATGACACGCACCGCTCAAACAGTTTTGAAGTTTGCTAGCACCTGTTTTTCTAGTATATCTATGTACTCTCAAGTTTTAAAAAATCAAGCTTTCTTGTTTTCTAATGTTTTCTTGTGATTTGTAATTTTAAAAATTTGGGCACCAAGCATGGCACCAAAACAACCTAGTTACATGGTATAAATAAACAATTAACCATTTATTAAATATAAAAAAAGCCGCTTTTTTTGATATCTTTTAGGTCATGTAGGTCAACAAGGGCCTATATGACCTGAAATGAAGCTAAAAGATAACATTATATTAGCAGACAAAAAGAAATATGAAGTGAGGAATGTGCCTATTGCCCAAATAAGTTTGACGTGAATCACGAAGAAATTAGTCAGTACATCAATCAAAACCAGAGGAATCCTTAAAAGAAGCCTTATGACTTGGGACATTGAACAAATGTCGAAGCGAACTCGTTTTTAAAAACTTTGATCATTACTCTCGTTAATTAAAATGGTTCTTAAATAGCAACAATGAAAACCCTAGAATCGTTGATATATCAATGGTTTTAGGGTTTTTTATTTAAATCTGCTTTGTAGAATTATGTATTCTCCCCCATACAGTTGGGTGAGGTTTTGGAAAATAACGTCATTTCCTTCGCTGATTCATTCGTACTGCCGTAACAATTCCACACTCAAATTTCTCCGTCAGTCGCCATTGCTTTGAAACTTCATTCTCTCAATAAAATACTTTAACCTTTACACGTTTTTTCTTCGAAAAAACAACTATACAACGCCCCTTTCCAAAGTAAACACTTCGGTAGCTTACAGGCTGTTTCCTACGTTTAATTAAGACAGTTTTTCCAACTTAAAGAAATTTAATCAAACACAACAACTCCTACAACATCTTCGAAAGCAATGCGGTGAAATTCACCAGAATTTACTTCAATTCGCAGCTGGTGCGTAATCGGATCGACGTAGTGAATCCAGCCAGTAATATCCCGCGTAAAGCCATCGTCCCACACCGTTATCTTTACCGCATGATTAAACTCCATTGCGTAACATATCCGTTGGTCGAACTCTTCCGCTTCATTTTCGTCTATTATCGGCTTTTTAATCCGTTCACTATCACGCCATAAATCACGCTGAGCCTTAATTAGCTCCGGCATACCAAAGGCAAACTGCCACTTCTTAATGCCCCGATCGCGATTAGCCATAACGATCACCTCGTTATTATTATATACGAACTAATGTTCGGTATGTAAACAAAAAATATACGACGATGCCAGATTACCCGTCGTAATGGTATAAACCTTGTGCGCACGCCCTACAATACAAATTACCTTTATATAATTCAGTTTCATTATTCTCGTATTCATTACCGCAACGATTGCAATTATACTTTTTACCTTTGTGATAATTTTGTAAAAAATACGGTTCGAAATATGGTGTGAGGTTATTTACGTTTGCTTTGTAAAGCTTACCAATAAGTGATTCTTCGCTATCTAACTCTTCGTCCCATAAAGTCTTTTTTGATTGTTTATGGTAATAATCATTAAATTTCAATTAACATCGCCTCCCGATAAATTTTATGCGTGAATTTAAATAATTTTCCATATAAAAAAACACCAACCACAAGGATGGTGTTCTTGGTCATTAAACATCGGACGTTGCATTTCGAATGTTAACGGGATAAAAGACTCAGGTTGCCATTTAATTTTACCTCTGTCTCGTATGACCATTTCGTTCATCCCTTTCTTATTCTTATTATATACAAACTAATGTTCTATGCGTATAAAAAAGGTCACATTTAGGTCCAATGAATACCTTACTTTTGTGGACATTTATTATATAAACCCGAGTTATATGATGTTCATACCCCTGTTCCAGTTTAAAACAACTCTAAGTTCCCCGTAGAAAATAGGCATACTGTGGCATGAAATAGGCATCTAAATCAGTAACAGTGACCTACTTTAAAACATACTTTGTTGAAGAGAGTACCTGAGATATTTGGAGGTTTATCTAACAGAACTAAAAATTATCTTAATGATACTCTCTGTTCAAATATCTGTTTTAACATATTTTATATATTCTATGGGGGGGTAAATGTGCAAAATTTTCCAAATGAATTACAGATGTTGGGCTTGGATAATTACCAAGTTGGAGAGGCTATTCCAATAGGTCCTCACCAATTTCTAGAAGATTCACGTCGTTGCGGTCGGTGCGGTGGATTTGGTTGTGGAGGATTCCGATGCGGCGGCTTCCGATGTGGAGGATGCTTCGGCGGATTAGGCGGATTAGGATTAGGTTTAGGATTAGGTTTACTTGCTGGCGCTTGTGGTGGCTGTGGTGGCTGTGGCGGTTGCTTCGGCTGTGGCAGTTGCTTTGGCTTTGGCGGTTTTGGTTTTGGTGGTGCTTGTTCAGGACTTGGTATCGGTTTTATATAAAAAGAATGTGCCCCTGCTGGTTCTGCCAAGGGGTATTCCTATATTCTCTGTGAAAGTTAATGTTCCTTCTTCATACCTGCCTGTACAAAAATATCCAACCATATTTTTCCTTCGGTGAAAGTAATATCCTTAACTGCTTCAATAATTTTTTCAGATAAATCTGATTGTTTTTCATTCTGTTCTGCTCTTTGTTGTCTATGCCCACCTTCATTTAAAGTCCAGATATGGTTCTTCGATAAATGGTACGAAAACGGTATCATCCCAATTGCTTGCTTAGCACAATCCTGATCTACTGTATTTAGCCAATTTGTTCTGCCTTTTTCTCCTTCAAGCTTACTTATTATTAATCCTCTTTGTCTCATTAGTTGGGTTCTCTTTCCAGCCATAGGCTTTTGTTTCTGGCGATACCATCTAGCTTTACGTTTTTTATCTTTGATAATTGAACAATCGGGGCAATACTTTTGCACGGCACTAACCTGGAGTTATTTAAGTCACCATCACAAGGTATACAATTTATAGAAACCATAATAATATTTTTTTTATTAATATCAGATATTTTTTAAGCCTTATTTTTTATACGTTTCCCTAATACAAATAAAATCCCACTTTCCATCCGAAAGTGAGATTTCTACGTTAATCCTCAATTTATCATTGTGTTATCTTTTTGAGCTAACTTCCTCTCCTTGGTAAATCCGAAATGCTGGAACAATCGTGTCTGAAACAAATTCTTTTCCTTTTTCACGAATGAAATCCAATTTATAATAGGCATCAAATCTTTGGCTGATTTCCGTTTTCACAAGTTCTGGCGGAGTGACGACGATGAATTGGAACTTCAGTTTTTCGGCAACTGCGAATATCGGGTCAAGGACATGTGCCGATGCAGCTTGTCCGAACGGATTATCACATACTAAAGGAACCCAGCTTTTATCTGATTCACTTTTAACTGATAATAACATCATCATCATAACCATTCGAGCTGATAGCTTTTGTCCTCCACTACCATCGGATTTTGTCTTAGAACCTTGATTAATTGTCTGCCAGGTTGAATAATGCTCTCTTTGCGGTTTCCCGTACATAAAGGCATTATCCGTTCGCATATTATAGACGAGTAGCTCAGGATATCGATTTCGAAGTGATACAAATAAAATTTGCTCATCACTAATAAGTTGTTGTATTTCTTGGTCTAAGGCTAGATTATGATCATCAATCAAATCAAATTGTTTGGTAATTTTGTTAATGGCAGCGACAAAGTGCTGCTTCAGTAGTGGCTCGATATCTTCAGCCTTTTTAGGTAAGATATCTTCTTTTAGCTGGACGAGCGGAAAGGACCCTCGTTCATTTTTTAGCTTCATTTTCGCAATCATGGAACGAATAGCCTCTGAAATGCTCATCACCTTCATGCTGGCACGGCTGGCCCAGAAGTTTTGAGCCTTTTCTGCCCTTTCTTTGTCGCGTTCTAATTGTTCCAATCCACTTTGTGAAAAACGCTTCATATTTTTAATTACGCTTTGAATATGTGTATAATGCCTCGTATCCATATGGTCTAATGTTGTTAATACTTCATTTTTAAAACGAATCTCCCAATCTTTGCCTTCAATTGTGAGCTTTAAATTACGTAATGATTGTTCGATTTTCGCATGCTTCTCCTGGCCTTCTTCTTGAACTGCTTGATGTTCTTCACACCAGGATAAGATACACGCTTTTCCTTGAATCTTAATTTTTTCTAAATCATTATCCGTAAATGCTGCCGCTTCCTCCTTAAGGATAACGGATAAAGTTAACAAATCCCCTTCATAACCAGTAATATTCGTTTCTGTTTCTTTTTGGCGTTTCTCAGCCTGCTTTACTTCCTCTTTCGTTAATCTAGTTTGGTCGTTAATTTCTACGGCCTTTACTTCTAAGTCAAGGTCTTCCCATTCTTCAGGCTGTTTTTCATACTTTGCCACTTTCTTTCCAGACTTGTCCCGCTGAACGGTCGCAAGCTTTAAGGAAGTTTCCGCTACTGTCACGGCCGTTCCTTGTTCCCTCTCTTCTTTTTCCGCAGTCTTCGCTTCCTTCTGTGCCGTTTGCAGCATATTTTCTAATATACTGATCGGTTCATCTGGTTCCGGAGCGTTCTTCCACTCCTCGTTATGTGTATTGAGTTTTTTCTCTAATTTCTTTTGCTGCTTTTGTTCGGATTCTTTTGTCGCTTGAATAACCAGTAATTCTCTGGCCTGTTCTTCTTTTGATTTTTGGAGCAGTTTTAGCTCTTCGATGCTTCCATTAATCTCTTCTAATAAATGTGGTGATAAGCGTGGGACCTCTTCACAAAGCTCCGCTTTTTCATCCGCAGGAAAAATCGCTTCCTCAATAAAGAAGGCGACCTCCTTTATATTTTGTTCGGTTGTAAGCTTCCATTCTACATACGTTTGATTCCAATTGTCTTGCAGTTCAACGATATACTGGTGCTCTTTACCGATTTCTTGCTGCACTATACCTAAGGCTTCCTTTTGATTCTCTTTCTCTAGTTTCACCCGTTTATTTTCTTGATGAAGAGACTTTTTAACTTCAAAATCCTCTAATGTTTCCATATCTTTTGTAAGCTTGTCGATCTTTCGCTTTGTCGTCTCCAGCTGTTCTTTTAGCTGAAGTTGTAATTCTTTCTCTTTTTCCTCTTGTGCTATGATTTCCTGTAATTTCGTCTTCTTAGAAAGAAGGGTTTCCTGTTCCTTATTAATCGCTTTTTCAATATCACTAGAAAGCTCACTTGATAAAAACCGATCGATTTCTTTTAAAATACGACGTAAGAAGGTTTCTGTTTTTTCAATTTCATTGAGTGTATCTTTCTTTTCTTCTATTTGTTTAGCAATCTTTAATTTCCAGTTGGTGAATTGGTTTTTATCACTTAATAGTTCTTTCTCGGTTCCGTTCATAATCACAAAGGATGATTGGTGATTTTCATTGTTCATTTCCTCGCGCATGAAAATCGGAACAGGACTTTTAAACATTCTTCCTGAAAGAAACTGCTGATTAATTTTTTGCCATTGCTGTTGACTTACAACTAAACCGTATGGAAGAAGCGGATACATCATAAGGTATTTCGCCATTTCCTTTGTACTTAAAGATTGGAGAAATTGGGTTCCATAAAACACATCAATGCCAGTCTTCTCATCAATCCATTCCTTTAATTCCTTCACATCTTTATTGGCAATCCAGAAAGGCTCATCATTTAAGGAATGGTCCAGTTGTGTTTCCCAAAGGTCTTTTTTTATTTGTTCACCTTGTTTACTATTATTGCCTAGAAGATCTTCAATCTGTATGGCATATTTCGATAAAAGAGCGTGGGTTAACGGTGCAGTGAAATCATCTAATAATCCATGAAGTTTATCTACTAGTTTTGCTTCTTTTTGCTTTTGCCCTTCATTTGTTGCCTTTAACTCTTCACATTTTTCTTGGGAAAACTGAATCGATTGGACGAGCGTACCATGAGAAGTAGCAAGTTGATTTTGCTTTTCACTAGATTCTTTTTCTTTTGCTTGCAGCTCTACTAACTTAGCCTTTTTGTTTTCAATTTGTTTAGAAAGGCTCTCGATAAAGCCCTTAAAGTCATAGGTTAAGCGGTCGCCAAATTCTTGGATGAGCCCTTTTTCCTTAGACTCAAATGTATGTATTTGCGTATATAGAAAATCAATTTCCGTACTAAGCAGAGCAATCTCCTTTGTCTTTTGTTTATCCTGTTGCGACAGCTCCGTTCCTTTTTTCTTTAAGAATTTTTGGTACCCCAAATACTGCTTAACCGCTTCTTGTACAGATTGATAAGAATGCTCCCATTGCAATGCTGCTTCTTTTTTGATTTCATCCATTCTATGATTCACTTGTTCTAAGCCACTATTTTGTTCCAATTTCGCTATCTGCTGTGAAAGAGAGCGAATACTTTGTTCGTTTTCATTCCACTCTTTCAATAAAGCCTGAAAGGCTAGCTGTTCTTTTCGTTCCTGTTTACCCTTAACCATCTCTTGTAAGGAAGTATGCTTTTTCCTTTCTTCCTCTAATTTCTTCTCCCAGTCCAATACCTCTCTGTGAGCTTTTGCATATTCTAAATTGTCTTTTTGATAGAGCAAATCTGCTTGCCTTATCAATAATTTTTCTATGTCTTTCTCTAAATTAAGCAGCGATTCCTTTTCCGATTGAACCAAATGCTCTAAAGCACCAAGCAGTTGTCTTCCAACCTTTATACTGGCTTCAACAATTTCTTTATGCTCGACTCCTTTAGCTAGGTTCTCTTCAAATGGGACAATGTCTTCTAAAAACTCCTTGTGCGCTTGCTCTCTTTTTAAGAGAACTGGCAGGTCCTTGGCAATACTTGCCTGACTCTTGAAAATCTCCACAAGATCGCTCTTTTGATGTTCCGTTCGATACAAGACTTGACTAACAGTAGGAATGATTCGTTTTTGGAACAGGGAATGATCATCCTCCGCTCCTTCAAAGTATTTCCCAACGCCGCCTTCATCCTTGTTAATGTCCTTCATAATATCCCAGTCTTTACGGTTAATTCCGTATGTATCAAGGATGCGATAGTGCTTCTTCGTATCTCGGTAAACGTCAAATCCATTCCATTTTAAATAATCCTTCAAGCTTTCGGTTTCAGCAACCTCATCATTTTCATAGATTGGAATATGCTCAAGCGCTGCCTCTTCTTTCCGTTCAAATTCTCTTGTATAAAAGATAATAGAAGGGAGGATTTTCGCTTCCTGTTCCAATGTTTTGCTTTCATTTCCGCCTTCATCGCTCATCGAAATCCGCTGTTCGGCTGAGAACATTCCTCCAGTTACCAGATGACGGCGGTCCGCACCGTCCAATTCCCATTGAATGACAACATGAAAGGTATATGGAATAAATTGCTCTTTATTATTAAAGAAGAATTGCTGATAATATCGATTGTTTTGTTTTCCCCAAGAAGTTCCAGGTTTGAGGATTTGGAAAATGGTTTGAAGGAACACACCTTTACCTCCCCCATTCATCATCGCAATGAGACCATTTGTTGATGTCTCTTCATTATGGAAGTTAAAAGTGGTATCTTTGTATTGTTTTTGCATGCCATCATACTTCAGGCCAACAATTCTAATTCGATGGATTTTCGGCATGCTCATCATCCTCTGTGGTCATTAATTTTTTTAATAATTCATAACGATCATAATCGTGATACAGATATTCAATTCGCTCAATAAGCTCTTGCTTTGGAATAGCCTTAGGAATATCATCCCGATCAAGAATGACGATCAGCCCCTCCGTCTCTAATAAGCGCATAGCACTGGCAATTAAACCGATTCTGGTTCGTCTATTGGCTTTTTTAGCCCCAAAATCATCTGTTTCCACTTCCATGTATTTCCACGTCGTCACAACTTCCTTCATATCGATTCGTTCTTCTTCTCCGAATGTAGGCTTCGCTTTAAGAATGCTCTCCCAATTCATGATGAAATCGTTGACTTGCCGTTCTAATGCGTAGTAGCTAATCCCTTCACGCTTCGTGCGGATTTTTGCAGCCTGGTTGCGGTCTATGCTTGCTAAAAAAGACATAATGACAACGCTAATAAGATGAAAGTGCTTTTTCGTTTCGATTTGCCGATGCTTTTCTTTCATATGGGTAAAATTCGTAGCAAAGACGGAGCCGGTTGGCTGTACAACCAAATGGATTCGTTTAGGCGATTCAATGATATATGTACCTGATTCGTCTGCTAATAAAAGAACTGTTTGTCTCACTTCCGGATCAAAATAAGTCTGGAAGTGCTCGCTATTTTCTTCGATTACTCTATCTCTCAATAATGAAAAATAGACAGCTGATGCTTTTTTGATTGTTTCTGCATTCATCCTTTCTCCTCCTGTACACATATTTTAAAAGGGGTCATTTTCATACGTTGCCAGAGGAAAGGCTCCGCTCGATGATCAAACACAGTTAAGATCTTCAAACCTTCAAACACTTGAAATTGCGGATATTCCTTCATTAGTTTATAAAGAAGAATTTCCCTCTCATCACTTAATGTTTCTTCCTTCCGATGCAGTACTTGAACCTTCAGCGGTTTTTTATCGAACATCATCCATAAATCAATTGTTTCAGATTCTTCAATCCATAGATCCTGCACTTCTAATGGCAAGGTTGATAAATCTGCTAATGAAAACTCTCCATATGTTTGTAAAGATTGAAAAACATAACTCCATGCCTTAATCACCGACTCCCAGTTCGTTACTCGCTGACGGGTAATGCTTTCTTCTGCCTCCTCTTCGATTACAGCATCCGTTAATTGTTTTTCATCAAATTCTTGTTCACCCCAAATCCAATCAAGCGGCAAAATAAATTCGTTCTTCGGTGAAAATAAAGGAGAAAGCACTCTTTCTATATCCATAAAAGAATGAACGCCTTCCTTCATGAACAAATTTTCATAAATATGTTCTCGAAATGAAACCAAGCTGGTTTCCCAAAACAATGAAGGGTTTTCCGCTTTTAATTTCATCTCATATGAAATATTTTGAATAACTAGCTTGGCAAAACGATCATGCAATTGCCTGGTATGGCCTATTTTTTCTTGGAGAAGAATCAATTCTTTCTGAATAAAATCATCTTCTTCATTTCTTCGTTTCGTTTTTTCGATCATGCTCGTTATGGTACGGAAGTGAGTTTTTTCTTCTTCAAATTGCTTTTCAATTTCAACACGATTGTCGGCCCTTTGCCATTCTTCTTCAATTAATAAGATTTTGGGATTATTGATCATTTCCTTTTGAAAAGTGAATTCTTTTGCCATTAAGCGGTTTACTCGTGAAATGAGGTGATCGAGGTTTCGGGTAGCTTTTCTAAAATTACCGTTTTTTATCAACTGCATACTATAGAGCTGTTCGATTGTTATCGAGAACTCCTCAGCCATTTCCCTGCTCATAAAAATCATTTCCTGAGAAACATCTGTGAGTTTATAAACAATCGATCCGCCCATCTCTAAATTCGTATATAATTCATCCATTGTCACATATCGGAATGTTTGCATCTCCCATGATTGTCTGATTTCATCGTAAAATAAGGCTTCAAACGGCTTACTGTACTCTTCTTTTCCCTGATATAAAAGCCCACTGGTAATCCGTTCAATCTGCTTATCGTCTGCTAAAAGCTTCATTTGTTTAATCGAATCTTCCACAATATACTTGATATCTGACTTGCGTCTATGATCATCATCATTTAATTCTCGATAAAAGATAGTAAGAAGCACTTGAATGAGAATCGTTTGGATATGAGGCTTCAACTCCCCTACTTCCATTCCCCTTCCAAGCTCAAACAGTGGATTTAATCGCTGCATTCGCTGGGCGAATCCTTCCCATGATTCGTTCACATCCATCTCCTCCATGTTTCGATTGTTAGGACTTCTTGTGGAATCCGCTTATTTTCCTGCCATAATTGCAGTAGTAGAGATTGCTCCTCTTCCTTAAACCATTGAAAAAATAAATCACGGTGCTTGATGTTTTGGGTTTGCCCGATTTTCTGGTCATTCCTTTGTTCTAGACACTCAAGCATTTTCCGATAAATTTTTAAGGCAGGCTGTATACAGCAATCCGGATATTTTTCAATAAGCCGAATGAGGACCCCGTATCCTGCAGCATCAAGGTCTCCTGCGTAATAGAAAAGATAGGATTTTGGCGGAAACATTCGAAAGAAAAAGGAAAAGCTCCGTTCAATTTTCGTCCCTTCACCATAAATAATCAGTTCAGGTTCATAATCTAGTTTATTTTCTTCCAATAACTTAATGGAAGTATGGAAGAAAGATAGATTTTCAACAATCAGTACCCTCTGAATATCTTTTATTTCTTTCCCTTGTTTCATCCAAAATACAAAAGGCTCCCCGTAGTTCACCATTTTAAGTTGGTCTTCTGATATTCCAATTCGAGCTAAAAAGCCTTTTCCTTCAGGAAAGCTATCACTGTCTAGTAAGAATTTTTCATGGCCAAGGAGCTCGAGGCTTCTTTCTTCGTATGACACTATTTCCCGTTCCTGACTGGATTGGAGAAAAGTATATAAATGCTGAATTCGATCCCATTCTTCTTTCGTTTGCCATTCGGGATGCCGTTCATAAAAGGAAAAATCAAACTGATCACTTAATTTCATCATCGCGAGACGATCCCATTTGATTACCTGAACTTTTATATTCACCCAGTAATATAATGGTAGAGCTGGTATTCTTCCATTATATTGATTATTTTGAATAGGGATCAGTTGTCCCTCACCCTGCAATGTTTCAATTGCACGATAAAACAACGAATAACCATCCATTTCAAAATAATCATCCAAAAGCTTCCGCAATTGTAGTTCTAAATCGTTTATATTTATTTTCTTTTTTTGTTTAGGGTGTTGAATATCAGCTATAAAACCTCTCACCCGTGTTTCAATGATATCGATTGTATTCACCTACTTAAAACTTCTTAGTGTCATGAATAGACTCCTAATACCCATTTTGGACATCCTTATATTATAAACTAGTTACGATATGGTTGGTAAATGAATTTTTCTTGATAGAATGGTTTCTGCAAATGGTCCATTACAACAAGGAGTTCACCCTAAAGTCGTTTCCGAACATTTAGGTCATTCGACGATTGGAATTACGATGGATACGTACACTCACGTATTGCCGAACATGCAAAAAGAAGCTGCCCAGCAATTTGAGAGCTTAAAAAATAACATATTCAAAGTCGTATCCTTTATCACAACAATAAACATAGCAACCCTTGATTCCCCTGGTCATTAAGGTTTTATACGTATTACGAACAAGTTCATTTAGCGGATCAGCTTTCCCCTTCTTGGGCTTAGCAGGTTTAGCTCCTTTATCTTTAAACTCATCTCTTCTAACAATTTATGGAATTAATTGAATGTTTAATTAAAATATTTACTTCTATCCAGTTAAGTGTAGCCGATTCACAGTTCGAATAATCCATCCTGGCTTCTCACTTAGGTTTTTGTTAAGTTTACTTTTGTAACCATCTCCAAATATCTTCAATAAATTCCTCTTTTGATTATATTATTTACTATCCCCGTTCCCCAAAACTTCTACGTACGGTGATAGTTACCAATTTTTACTAATAATATTGTGTGAAAATGAAGGTTATTATAATTAAGGAAATTATATGGAAATGGAGGGATCGACATTGAAAAGATTGTTCACAATTTTGCTATCTTTTGGCCTGGTTCTAAGCTTTTCCTTTGGTTCAACCAACAATGCTGAGGCGAAGACAGTGATTAAAAAATATAAAAACTGTGCGCAAATGCATAAAGATTACAAAGGTGGCGTTGCACGAACATCTTCTGTTAAAAACAAAGGAAGAAAAACAAAATTTAAGCCTTTTGTTTCAAAAGCACTATATAATGCAAACAAAAACTTAGATCGTGATCACGATTTCATTGCTTGTGAACGCTAAGCATTAATTTGGGACCGTACACCTTTATTTCTAGAACTATTCAAAAGGTATTTCCAAATCTTTCATGTGACTGTTAATAAAAATTACTGTGGGGTAACTGATAATGCAGAATGGATTGTAGAGAGACCGAATGCAACTGCCATTGATTGTATTTTACCCCTTGGTACTTGACTAATTATTACAATGATCTATTTACCAACATCTATTATTGAGTAGACGATGGTACGCTTTTTCATCTAGAAATTCATCAAATGGTACTACCGAATATATTTCTTCATGATTCCACTAGTACCTTGTCTTACTCAAACCATTGTTTTTTAAGTAGACCGGCATAAACGTGCCATATACTGCATTTCCCATATAAGAAACGAAGAATAAACCAAGAAATAGGAAATAGATACGAGTGTATTTTTCACTCAAGATGTTCACCTCAAACTAAGGATTATTTTTATTCTACTTCCATAACCGATAACAGTCTATGTCCCAATGCTAAGTTATTAAGTTTCGAACCACTGATCGCGATTTTGGCTCAGCCTGTATGGGGAAGTTAGAACATAATTTGGTTCTTTACCATTCCTCTAACCAAAATAAATTCTTTCTTCTACCCTTTTGGTGATTCTGATTTACTTCCTTGTTTTTTCTATTTCATATTTAATATCTGCCACCTCAATCCTATCTCCTATAAAAAAGATAAAATTAGCAGTTCTATTTTTAATCAATAATAATTAACTGTTTACCTTTTACAACATAAGCTTACTAGGATCACTCTCAGGTCCCTCAAATCTCACATCTTCATTTATTGCTTCAAAATGTTTACGTGCAAATGCTATCTTCGCTTGCTCTTCTGGACGAAGAAACCCTCAATGTTTGTACCTTTTGTTTCGAATTTTTTTTAAATAAAATCAATTTGTATTAAAATAACCACCTTAACATACCTCATGCGGTAGTAAAAACTATTGGTATTGGAAGTAATTATTGGATTTAATTAAATTTCTGGTTTCTATTTTGTAATATTATTGCAACAAATAGGACCAAAGCACCAATAGGTATCCTACTGGGCTTTTTGAGGCTAAATAGACCATAAGAAAGATAAATTTTTTAATTATTCAGTAAACTAAGAAATATCATTGTAATATAATTGCCATTTATGTAAACGAGTTAACATCTCTCTGTTATTTGCCTATTAGGAATCCGTGTTACGATTATGAAAAATTAGCAGACAAAGAACATGGGGGATAAAAGAATGCTAACTAAAATTAAAATATTAATAGCAGTTGCTGTTCTCTCAGGAACGGTGAGTGCTAATGTACAAGCTGCAACGGTTCAAAATGGGGACACCCTATCAACCGTTAAACATACATCTTTAGATAACAACCAGAAGGTAAACGCTACTACAGACATTATTCACCCTGGGGATCAAGTAACAATTGCACCGGAAAAAAAGTATACCGTTCAACAAGGGGATACATTATGGAGTATTGCTATGGAAAACCATATGAACATTAAAAAAATCACGGAAGGGAACAAATTCATTTCCGATTTCATTCATACTGAGGATGGCTTAAATAATATTAATAATCCTTTAACAGAGAAGGATGCTAATCAAGCCAATAATGCAAATGCAACTAATATAAATGCTGCATCAACAAATAGTTCAAGCCCAAAAGAAATAACAGTGAAAGCTACAGCTTATACAGCTTCATGTGAGGGATGTTCCGGTATTACAGCTACTGGCGTTAATATTAAAGCAAATCCAGATGCGAAGGTCATTGCAGTTGACCCAAAAGTTATACCTCTTGGCAGTAAGGTTTATGTTGAAGGCGTGGGTGAAGCAATCGCCGCAGACACTGGCGGTGCGATTAAAGGAAATAGAATTGATGTCTTCGTTCCTTCCGAACAAGGCGCAATCAACTTTGGGGTAAAATACCTAAAGGTAACAATATTAAATTAAAGTATGCCTAACGATCTTAGGAACTCTTTTACCAAAAACACTGCAACCCCTATTGTGTATCATGGGGTTGCAGTGTTTTTTAATTTATATCTTTCATGTCCATGAGGGCAGCCACTTATTCATCGTACACATTATCAATCGGTGACCCCCAATCCACAATAATGGGCTTTTGTGTCACGCGGTCAAACAATGATACCTTTAGAGCCAAAATCTCTACTATCAATTAATGGAAATATAATCCTTCACAAATTGCTAGGCGTCCAAACAATTGGCACGATTAACCTTATTTAGTACAACATAAATCAAATATTTGTGCATAAAATGAATTATTAACAAGATACAGAATTCAAGGGGGAATGGTGTGAAGCAATTAGATAAAAATGTAAACACTTACAAATTTTTAACACCCTTATTCTTTTCTGGAGTTTCCTTCTGCCTTAGCTTCTACTTTTGCATATTAGGGGTGTCCCTTTATATTTATTCCCTTCCAATCTATGCATTTTTGCTGCTAATCTCCTTATTCCTTTTTTATCAAACTGATAGGCAATTAAATCATTTCCTGAAAAAGGGAATAACGACATTTACTCAATATCAATTTTATCATTACTGCATTTGCATTTATTTAATGTTATCGTTTGTATTATTTGGGGTATCCGTTGCCTATCTTCCTTTCTATTACAACGGAGGATTAATTTTTGTTTGGTACTGTGCTCCAATGTCTCTACTTTGCTTCATTAGTTTCATACAATCGAAAAAACGAATAAATATTTTAAAAAAGAAATTTCAATATAATATTCCAGAAAAGAAATAAATAACGGCATTTTATCATGTAATTTATTGTGCACTATTTTGACTCGGAGAAGTGCCAAAGTAGTTAATTTTCTAAAGTAAAGAGGCAACGACCTTACTCGTTGCCTCTTTACTTTTGGCATCTTGAGCAAAAGATAGGTCAGACATATAAAAAATCATTTTTAACTATTCTGTGGTTTAAGAAATTCAATGTAGAAAGCTTTCCTACATAAAAGTTGTCCAATTTGTGTTCAGTTTATTAAAAAAGTTATTAATGGGGATAATATTGAACAAGACTGGATATATTTGTCTTCATTATTGAAATAATTTCACGCAAATGAATATTAAAAAAAAGGGGTAAAAAAATGAGGAAAAAATTATTTATCGCCATTATGGGAACACTATTAACACTAAGTCTTGCAGGTTGTGGAGATGCACTAAACAATAGTCGAAACGATATTCAATCTCAAAAAACTAGTTACACTAAACGTTCTTTAACAGCGCCCTTCTCAGATTTGCTGTATGGATTTTCAGCCATAGAGAAATACGTAGCAAATGGAGATTATGGTGCTGCAACTACTCTTTCAAATAACCTTTACGATGAATTTCACGACGCCATTCTGCCTCCATTAAGGGCGAAAAAGGGCAAAGCATATGCAGAACGCATCGATAAAAATTACGATGAGCTGCAAGTGGCCATTTCAAAAAAGGATAAATCTAAAGTCACAGAACTTATCAAGGAAAATCGAGATAGTCTCAAAACCATTGCTCCCATTTTGGGTGTTTCAGTCATTTCATCAGAATAAAGATTGCTCATCCTTGAAGCAAATCTTAAGAACAAAAAGTTAAGGAGGAAATAATATGGGAAGCTTTAGCATAAAATTGACGATTGTGGAAGTGATTATCGGAATACTGCTCCTGATTTATGAGTTTTTTACCGGACACCCATGGACTGTCGACGGAGTACCATGGACAATGGATGAAAATTTCCACTTTAACCTCGCACTTGGTTTTTTTTCCGCCGCAGGATTCACCTTTATTTTAGGTGCAATTGTTGGATCTATCCAAAGTAGAGATCAATCGTACAAAGAATGATCTCTTTCCTAAAGAAAAAACCTGATTGCCCGGTGGATTGGATATGGAACCACTTACATTTCACCCCTTACTGAACGTAAACCAGCCTCACCCCTACTCTAGAAGCTGGTTGCTCATCCTATTGTAGAGTTGTTCAGGGGTTAAAACAGTTTTATAGAAGGGGGATAAAAATGGAGTCTATACTGTATACTTGTACCTATATTGGATTGTTTGTAGCAGCTATGGGAATCGCCTCATTTATGTATTATAAAATGATGACTGAAGAAACCTAATCCTTACTTTCATAAAAAACGGGCTTTGCTAATTATTCCAGCAAAGCCCGTTAGCATATTTTCAAGTTGTAACCTTTTCGTTCGAAGAAAGTATTTCTTATCCTTTGTATCAGTTATTCTTTCATTGATTTACTAAACATAATGGTTGTTACGATCAGAGTCACACCAAACAATCCAAGTATAAGAAAAAGTCCGTAATCCATTTTTTCACCCCTTCGTACCCTTTAGTTATACCCTTAATGGTAATATTTCATCTTCCACTTATTTCCATTCGCGCAAATCTTCTCTATATGATTCCAATTACCATTGCTGAAAACACCCCTAAAATATAGAACAACGAGCAAATAAACGTCCGTTTTGCCCAAATAAATAAATGGTCTTTCTCTTTCCACATTCTCCATGTGCAATAAAGAAGAGCACTGTTAAACATGATGGCACCAGCAAGGTAAAAGGTATTAAAATTCCCACTTATGTATAGGACGATGGAACAAAGAAATAAAAGAGCCATATACATAAGACTTTGAATTTTGGTTGAACGAGGCCCTTTTACTACAGGCATCATCGGAATCCCTGCCTTTGTATATTCGTTATTCTTGTATAAGGCAAGCGCCCAAGAGTGCGGGGGAGTCCATAGAAAGATCACCAGAAACATTAACCATGCCGTAACATTTAAACTATTCATGACGGAAGCCCAGCCAATTAAAATCGGAAACGCGCCAGCCCCTCCACCAATGACGATATTTTGAGGTGTACGGCGTTTTAACCACATCGTATACACAACAGCATAATAAAAATACCCTACAGCATTTAATAAAGCTGTGAGAGGATTTACAAAGAAAAAAGCGATGACAACAGATAGAACACCTAATACAATACCAAACCTTAAAACAGATGAGGGATGGATCACCCCTGCAGGAATGGGCCGCTTTGCTGTCCGCTCCATCAAACCATCAATATCTCGGTCATACCACATGTTGATGGCCGCGGATCCTCCAGCAGACAGCGAAGCACTCAAAAGCATGGCGAAGATGACAAACTTCGAAGGTATCCCTCTTTGTGCAACAAATGCAGCACAAAGGGAAGTAAAACTAAGCATCATTAATATTTTGGGTTTCGTTACATCTATAAAGGCAGAAATGGTTTGCGTCCAGCGATTTAATCGTGATAGCTGATGAATTTCATGAACAACTGCCACAGATTCCTCACTCCTTTGTGTTTAACTTTCATCGCCCAGCGAGTCATATCCTTCGCTGGGCGATCAGTTTCTATTGAACCACAGAGTTAAATTCCATAATCCATATTGCTCCGATAACGATTGTTAGAACGAAAACGATACCTAAAATTAATGCTACTGCATTGTATCTAGGTCCTTCTCCTTCACGAATATGCATGAAGAAAAATAGCTGAATGACAAATTGCAAAGTAGCGGCGATCAAAATACTAATCGTAAGCGCTGTTTTGGCCATCATATGGTTCAAGGCAAGAACAAGCGGGATGATCGTCAAAATAATCGATAAAACGAAACCAATGACGTACGCTTTGATCGAACCATGTTGTTCAGCGTGTTCGGGATTAGACATTTACATCACCCCCATTAAATAGACAACGGTAAAAATGAAGATCCAAACGGCATCTAAAAAGTGCCAGTACAAACTAATAATGGAGATTTTCCGTTTGGTCACTGTGGTAATCCCTCTTCGAGAAAGCTGAATCATCAATCCAATCATCCACATAATTCCAAATGAAACGTGCGCCCCGTGTGTTCCGACAAGACAGAAGAAGGAAGTAAGGAAGGCACTTTTAGAAATAGTAGCTCCTTCGCGAACCATGCTTGTAAATTCATTGATTTCAAGACCTACGAACGTTGCCCCTAAGGCTGCTGTAACAATCAACCAGCCAATTAGTGCTTGTTTATTTCCTTTGTGCATGGCTAAAACCGCTAATCCACTCGTAAAGGAACTAATCAATAGAATGAATGTTTCCATAATAAATCCGGGAACATCAAATTCCTTAGCTGTAAATCCACCATTTGTATGGGTGTTTAAAACAGCATAAGCAGAGAAAAATGTAGCAAATAAGAGACAGTCGGTTACAAGGAAAATCCAAAAGCCTAAAATCTTTAATTCCTCTTGGTCTACATGGCCATGGTCGTGACCATGGCCAGAAGCATGAGCAGAAACGCTTTGTGACATACTTACTACCTCCCCAACGTTTCTCCAATTGGTTTATTATCAACTGAAGGGACCTTATTCCTTAACGTTTTTTCAATTCGTTCAATTTCATCCACTGGAATGTAATAATCCGTATCATATTGGAAGGAGCGTACGAATAAGGTGACCGCTACACCGATTAATCCGGCAAATCCCATCCAATACCATTGGAACGTAAATCCAAATCCAGCAACAAAGAAGAAGCATGACATGATAAAAGGAATACCGGAGTTTTTCGGCATATGAATCGGTTCATATTTTGGTGTTTCTTCTTTGTATCCTTCTTGTCGCATTTCTTCTTTTTTGTACCACCAAGCATCGCGGCCTTTTACTTCAGGTAATACGGCAAAGTTGTATAACGGCGCTGGAGAAGGAATCGACCATTCTAATGTACGGCCATTCCAAGCATCACCTGTTAGATCACGTTTACCATATTTCATGCTATAAAGAATTTGCCAAACTTGGATGATGAAGGCAATCCCCATCAGGAACGCACCTATCGAAGAGATGAAGTTGAGCGGAGCCCAGCCCATATCCCAACCAGCTGATTGGTTATATGTATAAATGCGGCGAGTCATCCCCATAAAGCCAAGAGCATATTGAGGCATGAAGCAAACATAGAAACCGATTTGCCATAACCAGAAACCCCATTTTCCGAGCGTTTCATTTAACTCAAATCCAAAAATTTTCGGGAACCAATAGTACATACCTGCTAAATAACCGAACACCACACCACCGATTAACACTTGGTGGAAGTGGGCAATCAAGAAGTAACTATTGTGATATTGATAATCTGCAGGTGCTGCAGCGAGCATGACACCTGTTGCTCCACCGATTAAGAAAGTGGGAATAAACGCAAATGTCCAAAGCATTGGCTGCGAAAACATCACACGGCCGCGGTACATGGTAAACAGCCAGTTGAATAGTTTAACACCTGTTGGTATCGCGATAATCATCGTACAAATGGCAAAGACAATATTAACGTCCACGCCGGCACCCATTGTAAAGAAGTGGTGTACCCATGTATAGTAAGACACGACGGCGATCGCAATCATGGAATAGACCATGGAACTGTATCCAAAGATCCGTTTTTTAGAGAATGTGGCAACTACCTCAGAGAATACCCCGAAAGCAGGTAAGACAACGATGTACACTTCAGGGTGGCCCCACATCCAAACCAAGTTTACCCACATCATCGGGTTACCGCCAGCAGTCATGGTAAAGAAGTGGCCGCCAAGTAAACGGTCGATGGTTAACATGACTAATATAACCGTAAGAATTGGGAATGCACCTAAAATGGCAATCGATGAAGACAAAACGGACCATGTAAATAAAGGCATATCCCTTAAACGCATGGATGGGGTCCGCATTTTTAAGATGGTGACGACAAAGTTAATTCCTGTTGCCAAACTACCGATACCGGAAATTTGGATACCCCAAATCCAAAAGTTTTCCCCCGGGCCTGGGCTAAACATTGTTTCAGATAAAGGCGGATAAGATAACCATCCTGAACTTGCAGATCCGCCAATCACGAAAGAGATATTAAAGAGCATGGCTCCAATAAAGAACAACCAAAAACTAACTGCATTTAAAAGTGGATAGGCAACGTCACGAGCACCAATTTGCAACGGAACGACGATATTAAATAAAGCAAACATAAAAGGCATGGCCATAAATAAAATCATGATGGTTCCGTGTGTGGTGAAAATTTCATTATAGTGGTCCGAAGCTAAAAAATGGCTGTTTGGCACCGCTAGCTGTATACGCATTAAAATAGCATCTACTCCGCCGCGGAATAGCATCAGCAAAGCAGCTAAAAGGTACATAATACCGATTTTTTTATGGTCAACCGTTGTAATCCATTCTCTCCAAAGCCATCCCCATTTTTTTAACATTGTGAGGGAGACGACAATCGCCACCGTTGCCAAAACAATCGAAACGTCTGCACCATAAATCATAGGATCGCCAGTTACAAAAAAATGTGATGTATTCATGGAATCATTTCCTCCTGTTTAATTATTTTGTTTTTTGCATAGGCATGTCTTCACCCATATCGTGCATATGGTGGAAATAGGTTCCGCCATTTTTATTCACGATGTTTTCAAATAAATTCTTAGGATAGGAAGAAAAGCTTAATTCTTTCACATTACTTGGTTTTGACAATTCTATGTACCCGGCATCTGAAAGCGCAGGAGAATTTTTCTTCAAACCAGCTGCCCATTTATTGAAATCAGCTTGACTTACAGCTTTTACTCTAAAGTGCATATGTGCAAATCCTGTTCCGGTAAAGTTTGCACCCGAACCGAAATAATTCCCTACTTTATTTGCCTGAAGCCACAATCCCATTGACATACCAGGCATCGTATATTCTTGACCTCCAAGCTGTGGTACCCAGAATGAATTCATCGGCGCATCAGAGGTTAAAACGAATTGAATGGGAACGCCTGCAGGAATTTCCGCATAGTTGACCGTCGCGACCTTTTGACCAGGATACGTGAACAACCATTTCCAATCCAATGAAGTCACTTGAACAACAACCGGTTTCACATCCTTTACAGGAGGCTTGGATACCTTAATAGCTGTTTGAGCTGTGAAAACACCAAGAATAGCTACAATCACCACTGGAATTCCCCACCAAACTACTTCCAGCACTTTGCTATCATCCCATTCAGGTTGGTATGGTGCATTGTTTCCGGGCCTATCTTTATAACGAATTAAAATATAAACAAAGATTACCAAAACCGGAATGATAACAACTGCACATAAAATGACTGATATAATAATCAAACGTAACTCTTCTTGACCGACAGGTCCTTTTGGGTCAAGAACAATATATTTACTCCTGTCACAACTAGCCAAAAGCACTGTGCCCAACAAACCCAAGATAGAAAATTTACTATATCGAATCCATTTTCTCACTTTCAAATTCCCCTTCGTTTTAATTTGTGGTTTTTAACATAAGCAATTTGTCATTAGTAGTAAATATAGTGCCCAACTCCTTTGGCATAATACCAAAACATGGAACAAGATTATATGTTATGACAAAACCCTCAATTTTTTCCACAAGATTCTTCCATTCACTCTTTATATAGTAAAAAATGAACAAAGAGGACGTTGGTCGAAAAAATTTTTCATAAAAAAAAGACTGACTTAGAATGTTCACAAATAAACAATCATTTAGTCAGTCTCTTTTACCCTATTTAAAATGTATTACTATGATTTTTCCGATAAGATAAACTTACTATTGTTTTTTAATAGGTGTACACACAGCATATAAACTTTCTGAAGGATATGAAACATTGACTTCAATGACCTTATATCCATTTCTATTTTTATAGTCTTGATTGCTAATTGAAATTTTCTCAATATTCATCTTACGTTCTTCCTTCCTAACTCATTTCTCACACAGAAGCTAATATATGATGGGATTAAAAAAATGTACCACTTTTTTATAAAATTATGCTAATCAAATAGAACTATTTTTTGAATTACTTTTAAACCGCAGGGACGGTTCGCACCAAGCTGTTTTTTATTCAAGAAACGAAATGTAAAGAGTCCGCCCTATTTAATAAAAAGTCTGAAGGGTCTTTCCCGTATAAATACAATCGATGCATCGGTCTTGTCATGGACACGTACAGTAATTTGATGTCTAATTCTACGTTTGTGTATGGTTCTTCCAAGCATACAATCAAAACAGCATCAAACTCCAACCCTTTTGATAAATAGGAAGGTACAATCACCACATGCCCCTTCTTCATGTCTTGTTTTTCTTCTAATAATTGAATGGGAAGATGACTCTTTTCCACGATCTGATGAATTCTTTGACATTCTCTGTCGGTTCGCCCAATGATCGCAATGGAATGAAGCTCTTCCTCTTTGAGTGAGGCAATATCTTGCTCTAGCTGAAGCCTAACCTGTTTCGGATTAACTGGGTCAATTGTTTTAAACAATGGTTTTTGCCCATGTCGAATGACGGGTTCGACCTTTGGCAAGTCTTGATCGAACAGCTTAAGGATATCATTGGCCAAATTCATGATTTCAACGGTTGTTCGGTAGCTTTTTTGTAGGGCTTGATAATTCGCATTTGGGAAAATCTCTTTCAATACAGGGGCCCAACTATTCAAGCCGCGATAGGAATGAATGCCTTGTGCTAAATCTCCGACAATGGTAAACAAGTCTGTTTCGAAGCCTTCCTTTAATGCGGCAAATTGAAAATAGCTGTAATCCTGCGCCTCATCAATGAAGATACTTCGCATTTTATATTTTTCATCGATGCCTTCTAATTTGGCCTTCATATAAAATAACGGAGCTAAATCCTCCAGTTCGAACGCATTTTTATCAAAAATCCGCTGACAAAATTTACTTAAAACCTTGCATTCTTGATCTGAAAGAGTAGTTGAATGTTCTTTTATCCTTTCAGGGGAGGACATCAATTCTTTGTATAAGGTAAAAATATCTTTCATGACAAACGGTTCCATATATTTTTTTACCGCTGTCTTTGATTCCTTCTCCACCTTCGCTTTTCTTTGATCTTTCATATCCATGAGGTCAACCACTTTATGCTGTCTTTTTTCCGATTGCAGCCTCCTGCTATAAAGAATCTTTTCTAACGCATCATCATATTTCGTGTTGAGTTTTGATAGCATGATGGATTTCTTCTTTTTCAAATCATCTTCTAATAAGGATTTTATTTTTCCAATCCTTTTATAGATTGGTAAGTAGGTATATTCTTGTAAAAATAGTCGATTGAGCTTTTTTCCCTTCATGAGAATCGATTTTTCTACAATAAAATCCTCTCTAGGGGCAAGTTTATATTCTAATTCTTTGATATAACTATAGATTACTTCCTTAAATTCGAGTGAACCCTTATAACTGGACACCCATTGCATTGACTTGGATTTTCCTTTACCTTCAAGAAGTTTCATCAGCTTACCATTAGGGGAAAATAGTCTTATTTTCTGCCCTAAGCAACTTTTCATAAAATCAATAAAGGTCGTTTGATTAATTTTGTTGACCCCTAATTCAGGTAAAACGGCAGATATATAATCGATAAACAATCGGTTTGGTGCGAGAATCATTAATTTTTCTGGAGGAAATTGATAACCAAAGGAATAGAGAAAGTAGGATATTCTATGGAGTGCGATTGTTGTCTTCCCGCTTCCCGCGGCCCCTTGAACGATAATGGGGTGTTTCAGTGATGCTCGGATCACTTCATTTTGCTCATTTTGAATGGTCGCAACGATTTCTGTTAAGCGATTGTCTGCTTTACCTGACAATGATTTCTGCAAAAGTTCGTCGTGGGTGGTCAAATCGATGTCCCTGATGTCTTTTAATAATCCATCGATAATTTCATACTGCCTTTTTAATGATAAGTAACCGGTTTGTGTCTCCCCATATGCTTCATAAGAAACCTCTCCAAGGCGGCCGTCATAGTACACATTGGCAATCGGTGACCTCCAATCCACAATAATGGGCTGTTGGGTCACACGGTCAAATAACGATACCTTGCCTATGTACAAAATTTCTTCGCTTTTACTGCTATCGTTTGTAAAATCAATCCTTGAGAAATAAGGTTTGCCGATCACGCTTTCTAACCTTTTCAGTTCACTTTCAGCTAATTCAAGAAAACTTGCATTCGCGAGGAGATCCGTGTAACTTGCACTACTGTCCTGATTGTCTAGGTCAGCAAACGCTTGTTTCATATTTTCAACAAAAAATTCTTTATTCCCCTTAGAAATCTCTAAAACAGTTCGTATATATTCCTTGGTAAACTCTAAACGCTCCACTTCTCGTTGATAATCTTTATGGTCACGGACAGACACTTGATCTTTGGCACTCATCCTTTTAACTAGTCACCTCACTATTCAATGATGGAAACATGGGATATTTAGATTAACCAAAACTTTTATCCTAGTCAAGTTCCAACCTCTAGCGGGACAGGTTTTTACTCATTTCGTTCCCGTTTTCCCCTCGTAGAATTATTATAGTAACTTCATAGCTTTCAACGTTAATCTGATTTTTTCTAGATTCATCATTTGACCTTTCGATATTTCTCTCATTAACACTTGACATATACGATCAAGATTATGATAGGAATCAAGTTCGACTTTCAAAAATCGTCCTAGCTCAGCTGCTTCAGATTTACGATTAAATAGAGGAACGTCACCGGATGGGAGTAATGGCTGACCACTCTTGTCATCAAATTGTGAGTTGATATTTAGTACGCTGTGTATAATGAGAGAAACGATTTTCGAGATTTTAATTAGATTCAGTTTTTCAAATGTATCTTCAGGAGTATGCAAGTAAGCATAATGACCACATGTAAAAAATAAGTTAGGAATTTTGCGTCTATCAAAGATGTAATTATCGGATAAATGAAATAATTCTCGGTTTCTCAAGCGATAGACTTGTAGATCCTTTACATTTCCTTGCGCAAATTCAATGGATTTTGAAAGAATTGGGCATGTATTGGCTCCAATAACAAACAAGGATTGTTCACGATTTTTTACAGGGACATTATGACCACATAAATCTAAGATATATGCCCCGAGGAAATCATTGTAGTTCAATATTTTTTGAGACTGATGATAAAATTGAATACTTCCCATGCTATTGGTCATGAAGTATCTTGGCTCTTCCATATCAAAGATGGCTAAAACAATCGTAATAGTTAATTTAGTTGTTTTTAATGAATCAAGTACAGACATTAATATACCGATGGATGCCGCGTTATCATTTGCCCCCGGACAGCCATGTATATGATCATAGTGTGCTCCTAAAAGTAACCATTTTTCGCCGCTCCCCTTTTTTTGGGCAATCAGGTTTCGGCCAATCTGTCCATTAAAAGCTGTGTAGGTTTGTTCCCATTCCTTATCGAATAATGGTGTTAGCGACAATCTTTCAAATTGTTCTACAATAAGACTTCGAGCAGCATCATGGCCTTTTGTTCCGGGAACTCTCCCTTTAAGGCTTGGATTGGATAGCTTTTCTATGAATTGTACCTGCTCTTTTTTCACCGATTACCCTCCTTCTCTTGATTAGCAGCATCCATTATTTATCGATATTCTCATCATTATACTTACGGTATAAAAGTACATTTAATACCCTGCACCAAAGTAGTAATCAATGTTTTTAATAAAAAAACAGCATCAAATTCGCTTGATGCTGTTTTCTTATATGTTTAACCAAATTGGATGGCGGTACATTGAAACAACCAAGATGATTTTGTTTACGATAGGTATGTACCGTACTTTTATGCAATCTTTCTATTCGTGTCTGTTTAACAGCACCTTGAAACCTTTCCGCCCTTGGCGTTGTAACGTGCTTCTTGTGCCTCACAGAAAAACTCTTTCCTTGATTTAACCGGCATGCCGGGATGGTGTGATTCCATATGTTCGACGTATGTTTCGTAGCTTGGAACTCCGACCAGCAAACTGATGAATTGCTTCCTGTAGGCGCCTAGTTCCTTTAATTTGTTAAGCATATTTTGTAATATCCCCTTTATCACGCTGTACATATGGTGACTCGTGCAACGGTAATTTGTGGTTTGTTATGACTTTAAACCAGATTCGGAGTGCAGAGATCAAGACGACAATGACAACAACCATAAAAATAGCAGTAAGTGTGGCATCCACATAATCGTTAATCAGTACTTGTTTCATTTGTGCAGCAGTTTTCGCTGGAGCAAGGATTTTTCCAGCATCATTTGCCTCACTAAAAATTTTCGCATGGGCAAGGAAGCCGATTTTTGGATTTTCATGGAATAATTTTTGCCAACCTGCGGTTAATGTGACAATTAACAGCCACGTTGTTGGTAGCAGTGTTACCCATACATATGCTTTTTTGCCCATTTTGTAAAGGATCGTTGTACCAAGAAGTAAGGCAATTCCTGCCAGCATTTGGTTGGCTATTCCAAATAGCGGCCATAACGTATTTATTCCACCCAGTGGGTCAATTACTCCTTGATATAAGAAGTAACCCCAGAAGGCGACGCATAATGCTGTTGCAATAAGATTAGGTATTAAAGCCTCTGTTTTAGCAAAGGGCTTATAAACCGTCCCGATTAAATCTTGAATCATGAAACGCCCAACACGTGTTCCGGCATCAATCGTGGTTAAAATGAACAAGGCTTCGAAAAGGATGGCAAAATGGTACCAAAAGGCCATTAATGCCTTACCACCCATTACTTTTGAAAAAATGACAGCCATACCAATCGCAAGGGTTGGTGCACCGCCAGTTCTTGATAGTATAGTTTGCTCACCCACATTTTTTGCAATTGTTGTTAAAGCATCCGGAGTGATCGTAAATCCCCAACTTGAGACGGTATTCGCTGCTTGGACAACATCCGTTCCGATTAGGGCAGGCGGGCTGTTAATCGCAAAGTAAATCCCGGGCGTCAACACGCATGCAGCAATCATGGCCATGATGGCAACAAATGATTCTGTCAGCATCGCTCCAAAACCAATTGGTCTAGCGTGTGATTCACGCTCAATCATTTTAGGTGTTGTGCCCGAGGAGACCAGGGCATGGAACCCGGATACAGAACCGCAAGCGATTGTAATAAATAAGAATGGGAAGAGATTTCCGGCGAAAACCGGACCCGTTCCATTAATGAATTTAGTCAGGCCGGGCATTTCAAGATTAGGTGCAACGATGATGATTCCCAAGGCTAATGCAAGGATTGTTCCTACTTTTAAAAACGTACTTAAATAATCACGAGGTGCTAAAAGAAGCCATACTGGTAAGACCGATGCAATAAAACCATAGATGACCATCATGATCGCAATGGTTTCACCTTTAAAGGTAAACATACTGGCTAATGTTGGATTTTCCGCAACCGTTTGGCCAAAGTAGAGTGAGAAAAGCAATAATACGATTCCAATTAAGGATGCTTCTCCAACACGGCCCGGACGAATATAGCGCATATAAATCCCCATAAAAATGGCAATGGGTATGGTGGCTGCAATGGTGAACATCCCCCATGGACTACCTGTCAATGCTTTCACAACCACCAATGCTAAAACGGCTAATAAGATAATCATAATTCCTAAAATGCCAATCATGGATATCAGACCTGTTACTCGACCCATTTCGTCTTTAATCATTTCACCGAGTGACTTTCCATTTCGCCGCATCGAGCCAAAAAGAATAATGAAGTCTTGCACAGCACCAGCTAGAACCACACCCACCACAATCCAAATGGTTCCCGGCAAATACCCCATTTGTGCCGCAAGAATCGGACCGACTAATGGTCCTGCACCGGCAATGGCAGCAAAGTGGTGTCCAAATAGAACCCATTTGTTTGTTGGAACATAATCTTTTCCGTCGTTATTGATTTCTGAAGGTGTTTTGCGTGTGTCGTCAAGCTGAAATACCTTATTGGCAATAAACCTGCTGTAAAATCGATAAGCAATCGCATAAACACAAACGGCAGCTGTTAAAAGCCAAACTGCATTAATACTTTCCCCGCTGTTTAAGGCCATCACAGCAAATCCTGCCGCGCCCAGGGCGGCTATTACCCCCCAAACAAGAATAGATTTAAGCGCTTTCAAATACCATCGCCACCTTTTCTATAATCTACCAATATTATATTTTATTATTCTGATAATTTAAATAACTCATTTGTACTATTAAGTTATTTACGCTTTATATGAGCTAATTGATGAATGAATATAAGATCTATTGGAATAATATGGCGCACCACTGGCGGATAAAGTGCTCCAATTAGCGGATAGAATATTTCAAATGTCGGATAGATCACTAATCTGGTTAGACTCTGCATGAAAGACTTGGTTTAATAGATAATCCCTGCTTTTCATCGACTAGAATTTATAATGTTGGTTTTCGATTTCCCATTCGAGAATCTGCATTTCTAAGACCCTTCTAATGCTGAGAAAAATAATTATGAATAAAAATAATGAGGAAATTCAAACTAACGATAGTAAATTTTGGACAACCTAAAATCAACCAGCCAATGCATTGAATGAAACTAATAAAGGAAGGTTGTTCCGATGAAACAATTTGAACTGTATGGCACGGTCTTTTATGAACCTGCTACAAATAAATGGACAGGGTCGGGTACAGGTTGGTGGATTGAAAAAACGGATAAGAATATTGCCAAGATAACATTTGAAGAACCTATAACGTTTGATCCACGGACACCGTCAAAAACGAATGACTACAGTCTATCCATCAGTAATATCCATGATAATGGAAATATAGTTTCTTATAATGTAGACGAGAACGGGTTTATTATTCGATGGGAGAATTACTCGAATGAAACATGCATTGCTTCCTTTCATGTCATAGGAACTAAAGTCTGTTTCATCCCCAACGATAGGACTCTCGGAACGGATGAAAGTGTTGCCGACATCTATGCTGCTGAGCTTTTATTTAGTTATGAAGCGAAATATGGAGTCGTTACGCTAATGGGTTCAGGCTCAATTTCATGTAAAGAAATTGCCGAGAAAAGTCTAACCATCCTGAACAGCCATGCCGAAAAATTGCATTCCGATATAGAAAAGGAGAAAGACCCCTTCTGCATAAGGCTGCTCGAAGATAAATTGGCAAGAACGAGTGATCGGATAGAACGTCAACATAGAATGGTCGAAAAGAGCGCAAAATTTTGGGATTCGGCTCTAAAATTCGGGGAGTTGTGGGGACATTATGCTGCCAAGGAACAAGAAAAAGCACTAGGAGGCTGTTATGTGCCCCTTTGTACCGGCGGCGGGCCTGGGATTATGCGGGCAGCTGCCCAAGGGGCAAGAAGCCAGGATGCCCATGTTATTGGGATCGACTGTCAATTTGGTGTGGATAATTTTTTCAATTTAAAGGATACCTACTCTGTCTACTCCAATCAGCGATTACGGATGAATAACTTTTCGATTAGAGAGGGCGTACTCATTAATTACTCTCATGTCATCCTGTTTTGGCCTGGGGGGTTTGGTACTTCCTGGGAAGTATACGAAACTCTTTCAAAAATTCAAACCAATCACCTTCGAAGACATCGAACCAAGGCTATTTTTGTTCATCCAGAGTATTGGGAGCCCCTATTTAAATGTATCGATCATATGCGTGAATATGGTGCAATTAATAGCTATGGGGATCGTATTAAAATACCCGGTGTAGATGACCAATTACCTGATGAAGCATATATTGCCGAAGTAGCAGTAAGTCCGGAGGAAGCATTCGAAAAGACAAGGGCTTTTATAGAACAGCTATTCCGGAAAAATCAATTAGCATTAAAAGCCTAAATATCAAAGATTTCGTGCTGTGCTTCCACCGAAACCAACACTTTTTTGTACATTCGCATAACCGAGAAAAAGCAAAAATGATTCATTAGAGATTTCGAAATCCCATATTACATAGAATATAAGAATTAGGACTAACTGTGAAAGGTTAGTCCTTTATAAAATTTAATGTAGACTTCCTTTATTGACTGCCTATTTATTATTTTTTATCCATTCTATTAGTTCTGATATTGCATCTTCAAAATCCACTGCAGCCGTTCCGTCTTCTGGAATTTGTCCCATACTGTTTTCGAATTCGTTCAACCTAATTGAAAGCTCTTCCAAGTTTTCATCGGACTTCTGCTTCTTTGATTGATAATTTTTAGCTTTATTCAAAAGGTCGCTGAATTCATTATCTTCTTCGATTTCGTCAATCAGGCTCCAAAACTCTTGCAGTACCGTCTCTAATTTTTGCGCAGAAGTGTGAAGCTTTTGTAATTTTTCAATGGTGGATTTCATTCCTGTACTCCTCTCATACTCAAAATTCATGATAAAAACGACCGTTTATAAAACTTATAAAGTAACATTAGTTCATTTTTGCTAAGGCTGCCGACAATTCTGCTTCTGGCTTTCCACTATTACTAAACCATTGATCAAAGAAATCCCTATAGCCCTGCTTCATGACTTTACTAGAAAAATGCTCGAAAGCATATTGTCGATTTTCAAAAGAAATCCTTTTTGATGAAGCTGCAGCCATGTTCACAAGCTCAAACCAGTTCTTCTCATTACCAGAAAAAGTGTGTTTTGAACTTATATGATCGTAACAGGGGTGTTCAGGTTTAACTACTATTTTCCCCATTGCTAAAGCTTCTGATAGGGGCATGGCAAAAGTATCAAATTTTGAACTAGACCAATATACCTTTGCAGTGTTCATAAGAGAAAATATCTCGTCTTGTGTTAATGCAAATTGTAAATTGACATTTCCAGGTATTTTATACCTCTTTATACTTTCTTTATAACGTAATCCGCCAAAAACCATAAACACCTCTTTGTCCGGATTTTTACGCGCATACTCGAAAACAAGATCAGGACGTCTATTTTCCTCGTCCCTTCCAATCCAAAGTACGCGATTATCTACGATTTGAGAAGGATCAAAATACTTCTCTGCTAAACTTTCATTGAAACCAATTGGAATAACTGTTACGTCTTTTACGCCAAATTTTGTGTCTAATTCACGTTTAAGAAATTCTGTTTGTACAATCGCCTTATCAACTATTTGATAAAACGGCTTCATCATTTCATAACCAGTTAAGGCTGGATCTGGAAAACTATGTGGGAATAAAACGCTATTTTTAATGAACATTTTTAAATAGGTAAATCCTGAAACAGTATATATAACATGATCAATGTTTTCCGAGTTGATTTTATCCAAAACAATATCGTAGTTTACTAAATCACCTTTTTCATGCTCATAGCCTGGAATCCAATCATAACCGCTAACATGGCGATCGGGGGATATAAAAACAATGTCAACACCAAATTCTTTGCAGATTTGCTTTAATCGATCAGCAAAGACCCGAGGTCCTTGGGACTCGGTATATTGTATCTTTCTCATGACTAATCCAACTTTTTTCATTGATACCCACCTTCATGTTGTACCGGATTAAATATAATAGTAGCTTCATCTAAAAAATTCATATCTTTCATGAGTCATTTAACCCAAAATTCCATCTTTATCTATGAAGTAAGGACAAAAACTCTGCTCGTGCGTCGGATTGATCCGCAAATACCCCGCGAACAGAAGAAGTCGTTGTGGATGCACTGGTTTTTTTGATTCCTCTTCCACACATACACATGTGCTTTGCTTCGATTACCACCATCGTACCTATTGGCTCAAGAACTTCTTCAATAGCCTCTGAGATCTGTGTCGTTAGGCGTTCTTGGACCTGAAATCTTTTTGCGAATCCTTCAACCATTCGCGCAATTTTGGACAAACCAGTTATTTTCTCATTAGGTATATAACCAACGTGGGCAACACCGAAAAATGGTGCAAAATGATGCTCACATACGGAATGAAACTCAATATTTTTTACCAGAACGAGTTCTTGATGGTCGACATCAAACGTTTTTTCGAGATGCATTTTAGGATCTTCTCGATATCCTTCCGTATATTCAAGAAATGCCTTAAACACCCGATATGGCGTTTCTTGAAGACCGTCACGGTTAGGGTCATCTCCGCATAATTCGATTAAATCTTTGACCCCTTCCATAAATCGATGAGCTTGGTTGTTTTTTTTATTTAGATCAACTAAATTTGGAAATTCCTTTGTAATTAATATTCTTGTATCAATAGCCATTTTGTTTACCTCCACTTTCTTTTCAATAAAAATTATAATTTATGAAGTTTTGAACAACTCAATCCTAAGTTTCTGGAATAAAATCATAAGAACCTTTTTGAATTGGCTCGTTTAGCAATACCCGAAAAGCACAACGTCCGTCCCCATTCTGAAAACGTTCTTGGCGTATGACTCTATAGCCAAGTAACCGAGTAAGGGCTGTAACGGTCACACTACAAAGGATCGGACGCCGTTTGGCAACATTTAGGAACGGACAATTTCGTTCAATCAAGTAGAGGCCGTCACCTGAATGATCTACCTCCATAAAAGAGTCATCTTCCAAATAAATTTCCTTGAGAGCTTCTATACGTTCGGTTAAGCTTAACCCTTTTAGACGTGTTTCCCACTCTCGTACCCTTGCCTCCGTCATCATAGAAAGCACCTGTATTAAAGCCTCAGGTCCTAACTGATCAGCGACGGTGTCAAGGACTTCTACAGTGAGGGAGTCATAATGCTTAGGGAATAAGTGATCACCCTCAGAGGTGAGACTATAACACGTCGATGGGCGTCCTCCACCGTTGCCTGGATCTCTTTTCAAATTCCGTCCAATCCACCCTTCATACTCTAGCTGCAAAAGGTGTTGTCGTATGGCTTCACGCGTCATCTCTAGTCGAGAAGCAAGTTCTGCAATCGTAGCTGGTCCATCACATTTAAGGGTACGAAGGATCGTTTGACGAGTTTCTGGTAGCTGTTCTATACTCAAACCCATACTAATTTCCTCCTAAAATACCGATTTGTTGTCAATTTTCATCAGATGTGCATTTTTAAAAGTAGTACCTTATGTAGAAATCCTTGAATACCTCCAAAGATATGCTTTTATCCTTAATTTACTTAAATTATAAAGGTTTGAAATAAGTTATACAATATATAACTTGCATAACTTGTATATATACAAAGTCTTTTTTCGGGAACTTAAGTGAAAATAGATGGATCGAAATATAGGACTGGGGGACATAAAGGATTAACCTCTTTTTGAAGAATAACTGTTTCTCCAATGCCTTACCTGCACAGAGCGTAGTAAAAATTCGATATTTAGAAATAAAAAAATGCAGAGGAATAAACCTCTGCACCAATCAGACGACAAATTAGATTTTTTTTTCGATTTGTCATCCTCACATTTTTCAGCCTTCATAAGGGACCGCGGAACCTTTTTTCTCTGTAAAAACAGAATTTTTTCCAATCGTGAATAACATGGTACACCCTTTTTCTCAAGAATTAAAGGACGTCTTATTTTTTGACATATTCATAAAGTGTCATTGAAGAATTTCCAAATCCTAACCGACCCCGGTTTTGACTTGGCTTAAATGGTGTGTCCTGCCACTTGTATCCGGGTACGACAAGACAGTTGGTTTTGATCCAATTGAGGACAGCTGATTGTTGATGACCAAATGACCTCTCTTGCAGAAGGAAATAGCGGATTTGTCCTTCATTGACCAACTTTTGCAGCTTTTCAACTGTAAGTGCCGGATCATTTCCCATAAATCCCCCCATTGCCATAACAGGAAGGCCGGTATCAAGAATAATAGGTGCAGCCGACGTGGCATTTAATGTTGCCACCAGGTATGTTCCTTCTCGATAATTCGATTTTAAATAGTTTTCAAGATTAGGATTGGATGTCATCCCATCTCGACCATGCTGGGTTTTTAGCTCCGGACCTGCAAACGGTTTGGTTACGTTACCGCCATATTCAATTGGAGTCATCGCCCATGCTGTAGGAGCAGCTATTAAAGCCAGAACACCCGCCACCATTACAATGATAGAAATACCTCTCTTACCAGGAGCATTTATTTTTTTGACAAACATCAAACAAATCAAAGCAATTATTGTCAGAACCCCGATTGTAATCGAAAGCGGGTCCCGTAATGTTGGGTATTTCCATACTACAGAAATTTCAAAGACCACGGTGCACACCATAGCAAGAGGTAAAAACCAGCTTTCTTTTTTTTCTTTTGCACCCCATTGTTTCCACATTTCTTTAAAACCAGCTCCGGCCAAAGCTGCAATACCCGGAGCCATCATTACCATGTAGTAACTGCTGAACCTTTTTGCAATACTGAAGAAGACAAGCATGGTTAAAACCCATACTGTCCATAAAACAACCGTTTGCCGCTTACGTTCAATAGGAACTCGAAAACGCGTGCCCCACAAGAGTGAAATAACACTAATTAAGACACCCGGCAAAAGCCAACTGAGTTGACCATCCAATTCAGGAGTTGTAAAAAGTCTGAAAATGCCCGTGTTACCTGTTTGTCCAAATCCGGAAAAAAAGTTCCCCTGATTCCGTGACATATTTCTCATGAACTGAGGGTTATGACTGTTCATAGGCTGCCCCATTGATGATTGGACATTCGAGCCTGCCTTTCGGTGAACCTCGTTACTCCCGTTCCAATTACTGAACTGCTGGCCTTGCTGTGGGCTCATGTGGAAATTTCCTTGTTGACCTCGCTGTTGACCAACCAACCGATTGATCCCGTTATAACCAATCGCTAGTGTGATCATCGAATTATTTTGTGTACTACCAACATATGGGCGCTGATCTGATGGAACCGAATCAACAATAATCGACCAAGATAAGGAAACAACCATAAGGACGATTGTAGCTACCAATAGGTGAACCAGCTTTTTAGTCCAAGTTAATTTGGGGGAGATCAAATAAAAAAGGTAAAAGGCCGGTAGTACGAGAAACGCCTCCATCATCTTAATGTTAAACCCGACTCCAACTAAAAAGAAGGCGAGCACCAACCATTTTAAATGACTTTTCTCTACCGCTTTGCTAATCGCCCAAGTGGCTATCAGTGTAACGAACATAAGCATGCTATCCACTTCATTCGTCCGGTCCGCCGCCACAACAATCGGGGTTAGTGCCAAAAATAAGGCTGCCAAAAGCCCGGCCCCACGTCCAAACACACGGGCCACAAGATGGTAAAGTAATGCGACCGCTAACACACCGGCCAATGCTTGAGGCAGAAATAAGCTCCATCCTTTAAATCCGAAAATATATGCACTTAATGTTTGAAACCAAAAACCAACTGGTGGTTTATCAATGGTAATAAATCCTTTGGAATCAAATGAGTTAAAGAAAAAGTTGTGCCAACTGTCCATCATACTTTTTACTGCAGCAGAATAATAGGTATTTCCATACCCCTCCTGCCCTAACTTATAAAAATTAAGAATGATAGATAAGAATAGAATTGCTGCCAGCCCTAGATAATGCCACTTGAATTTTAATTTTCCTTGGCCCATAGAATCACTCATACCCTTCATTTATTTATCAATATTCTAAACATACGAAAGCGATATTGCCGGAATATGAAGTGAATATGAACAAAATGTGAACTTTCGAGGGTATGTAGAACAAAATATAATACTAACAGAAGGGTTGTGAAAGAGACTTATTTCAAGAACGAAATTTTATTTGATTTCGTTCTTTTATTTTAAGCATCTGGTAAAACTTAAAACAAAATTATTGAAAATTCAGTATTTCTACTCATATAGTTATGTTTACAAGTTTAGTATAATGGTAAAAAACACCAAGAATTAACCTTAGGTCAAAAAATCAGGCTTAAGGAGGTGAGAAACTGTGTTAAAAGACATTATTTTCTCGGTAGTAATTGGTGGGACGGTTGGGATTCTTGGACATGTTCGGAAGTATGGGAAGATCATCATGCCTCGAAAAACAAAAAAATTCATTTATCTCGGATTTCTAGAAGAAGTGCTTTTAGGTGCAGTTGCTTCGCTTCTCCTCATGCTTTATTTAGCTCCAAATTCCTCTTTAGATAAAATGTTTGTTGGGATCATTGCTGGGATTGGTGGGGATACTTTGCTTATTAAAATTAAGCTCTTAAAAAATGGCCGTTGATAAATAATAATCAAAAAACACCCACCCTGTATAGTATATTTTCCTTCTGTGTAGACAGTATGAGAAATCCGATACTGTATAACATTGGAGGAATTTTATGTTTGGCTAAAAATCCAAAAGTTTCAGTATATCCAATATTTAACCTGCAAATCTTTGAATATAGCTGGAATTTCTTCATTGAACAAAAAAAGTGGCTGGTTACTCAACCAAAATAAGCAAAATACAACAAGATCAAAAGCCCTCCTCCTAATCCGATTAACCCCCTATTACAAATTGCTTTACTGCTCATACTTCCTTTCAAGACCTCAATCTTATGTCGTAACCATCATTCCACCGTTCACATGAATTGTTTGTCCAGTTATATAAGAACCATCATCCGATGCTAGAAGCACATATACTGGGGCAAGTTCGTATGGCTGTCCCGCCCGCTTCATTGGCACATCTGTTCCAAACGTCATAATGACCTCAGGCGGCTGTGTTGCTGGTTGTAATGGAGTCCATATGGGACCGGGTGCAACAGCATTCACTCGAATCCCTTGTTCCACAACGTTATTAGCCAATGCTCTCGTATAACTGACAATCGCTCCCTTTGTTGCAGAATAAGCGATTAAGGTTTCCTGCCCAGTATAGGCATTTACCGATGTCGTGTTCACAATACTACTACCGGCAGACATGTATGGCATGGCTGCTTTTGTCATGTGGAAAAAAGAAAGGATATTGATATCAAATGTCGTTTGTAACTGGTCATCACTAATGTCCATTATGTTGTCCGTAACAAATTGAACCGCAATATTATTAATAAGAACATCTACTTTTCCAAATAAATCAACCGTATTTTTTACAACTTGTTGGCAATGTTCTTTATTCCTTAAATCACCAGGTATTAATAAACAAGGTCTTCCTCTTTTCTCAACTGCTAGCCTCGTTTCTACAGCATCCTGGTGTTCGTCAAAATAAGCAATGACAATATTGGCTCCTTCCTTGGCAAACGCAACTGCGACTGCCCTCCCAATGCCACTGTCCCCACCGGTGATGATCGCCACTTTATCCTTCAGTTTACCTGTCCCGATATAATTAGGGTTATCATAAATGGGGCGCGGCACCATTAGATATTCAAGACCTGGCTGCCTGTATTGCTGCTGAGGAGGAAAAGTCAATGGAATCTCTTCACAATTCAATTCCGACCCAATATAAGGATATTTCGGGTACATTCTAGCTCTCCTCTCGGTTTCTTTATTGGAGTAGTATATTCCGATCTGGAAATTGGGTGCTTTTGTTAGTCATTGAAATTCGGAAGAGGTTTTAAATTAAACAAGAGATGTTTTATAAAAATAATAGAAAAAAAAGTGTGTCCCAAAAGCTACTTTTGGGACACACTCTTTAATCATCGCTTACTAGCGACTTTATTCTAATCCTACACTGACCGGAAGCTCTTTAAATCCGTACACAAACGCACTAGGTATCATACTCAGCTTTTTGGTTGTATCCAATTTCATATCCGGTAACGCCTTTAGCATCTCAGTAATGCATATTTTCGCTTCTAATTTTGCAAGCTGTGATCCCAGACAAAAGTGAACACCAGTTCCAAAAGATAGATAATTGTTTGGAGAGCGATTGATGTCAAAAACATCTGGATTGTCAAATACGTTTTCGTCTCGATTTGCAGAACCGATCCAGGCCATGACTTCTTGCCCTTTTTTCAGTTCCATCCCTTTTAAATTCATATCCTCAGTAACGAAGCGATTCATGCTGTGAACAGGAGAACGATAGCGAAGGGCTTCTTCAATGGCTGCGGGTATAAGGGAATTGTCTCTATATAATTGTTTAAGTATATCCGGATGCCCAAACAGAGTAAGCATGGTATTTGTAATAAGATTTGTAGTTGTTTCAATCCCTGCAACAAGAAGGAGAAAACAGAAACTTAATAACTCTTCAATGGATAATTTCTCTCCATCTACTTCTGCAGTAATTAAAGTGGATACGATATCGTTTTTGGGGTCAAACCGCCGTTTTGCAATTATTTGCTGAAAGTAGGTTTGTAGGTCAAGTATTGCTTTTCCTTGCTTAGCAAATAACTTGTTCATTACATTAGGAGATAGTGTTCGTGTTCCCGATACGAAAATATTAGACCATTTTTTAAATATGTCTCGGTGTTGGCTCGGTACTCCGAGCATTTCTGAAATCACGATAACAGGAAGGGGATAAGCGATATCCGCGACAATATCGATCTTGCTTTTTCCTTGTAGCGATGCTAATAATTCATGTGTTAGAGCCTGAATTCTCGGTGCAAGTTCTTGAATGGCTCTTGGGGTAAATGCCTGACTGACAATATTGCGGTATCTTCGGTGGGTTGGAGGATCCAAATCTAGCAAAGTTGAAACACTACCATTTCGTTTTGAACTGAATTGCTTGTAATTTTGTAAGACCATTTGGACATCCTCATAACAAAATATGTCCCAGCAATTCCGTTCTGGATCAAAAGAAACCGGAGAGTTTTTTCGCATCTTTTTATACCAATCATAGGGTGAGTTGGTTTCATCCAACCCTCTAGGGCGCACTAGCAGTCCATAGCTCATTTGTTGTTCCTCCATCATGATTCCCTCCTTTAATATTTTACCTTACTGGCCATTCATCCAGTAAATAAATCGTTGTGCTGTAACTGGGTGGTTTAGGTAACCTTACAATTTATGCGGTTTACATTGTTCCTATCATCTTTTCAAAAGGTACAACCTGGGGTATCCTTGATCATAATTTATATTTTAAACCCCCTTCTTGCCTTATAGCAAATGAATAAATTTATTGAATCAGTAATTAAAACAGAGCCACTTTTAGACCTTTCCCCCCCACGTCAGTTGTTCGTACCGGTCTAGTAATTACGGTTCCACCACCTCCAACTACAAAAAAATCATTTTGCTGCCAATCGGCCTAAGCCCTGCAAAGCCCTTTTAATGGATTGAAAACTCCCCTAATCGTTCACCACCATTCTCAAAAAGCTTGCCGTCTTGAAGAATGACCATTCTGCCTGCTTGTTTTGCGATTGAAAGGTCATGGGTTATTAAAATCACGGTATGTCCTAATTCATTTAACTCCTTCATGACCTGCAGAATCTCCTTGCTCGTTTTACTATCAAGGGCTCCAGTTGGTTCATCCGCAAGGAGTATGGTAGGCTTGGCAACTAGTGCTCTGGCAATGGCAACCCTTTGCTGCTGGCCGCCTGAAAGCTGTGTCGGTAATTGTCCTGCTCGGTCTTTCAATCCAACCTGGTCTAGAACTTCTAATGCCCTTTCTCGTCTTTTTGCCATAGACATTTTAGTATATAGTAGAGGCATTTCAACATTTTCCATAGCCGTCAGCCTTGTTAGCAGGTTAAAATTTTGAAAAATAAATCCTATTTCTTGATTTCGAATGGCTGCCAGTTGATTATCATTCTTTTTTCCAATATCCTCCTCTTGTAATAAATAGGTTCCTGCATCCGGCCTGTCAAGGCACCCAATCATGTTCATTAAAGTAGATTTCCCCGAACCAGAAGGGCCCATAATCGCTACAAACCCTCCTTTTAGAATTTCAAGTGAGACATCATTTAGAGCATGGATTGTTTCACCGCCAAGCTTATACCTCTTCACTATGTTTTTTAATTGAATAATAGGTGTGCTCATTATTTTCCTCTCCTTCCACTGATGTCAATACTCATTCTAATAATTAGGCTTTGTGGATTGTCGAGTGAATGTACCCATCGCATGTAGGTACCCAAGTCATTGATATTTGTTCATTTAAAATCTTTGTTCCTCTTCTAATATATGTTTGGTCAGGGAATGACTTGACAAGGTTACTTGCTTTCTAGCTTGTATTAATTTGAGGATTGCTACGCCCGTCAAATCTAGGCCGAGGTACATATCGACTTCATCAGTGAAGGTTGGAATTCAATTAATATTCTAAGATTTACTGGCAGCCTGGCTTTTAACTATGAGTATTTTTTATGGGAATTGTCCAAAATGTTGATAAAAAGCATTATTTTGGAGAAGTGTATTTATGGAGATTGGGCTGAAACTTAGGGAAAAGACGTTCAAAGTTAATTTAAAAAGCCTTTTAGAAAAATTGATCCAGCTGCAAGAGCAGATAATTTCTTTGATATGTAGGAGGGTAAACCTATGGACATAGAGCAGTTAAATGAACTTACTATTGAGGAGTTAAAAGAAATTAATATTGAGGTTTTAAATAAAATTATTTCGAATAAACAAAGGGATCTTGAAGAATGTGAACAGGAGCTTAAAAGCCTCTGGAACCACAATGGAATTATGGAAAAGGCCTTAATTACTTTTAAAGTAAACTTACAGGAAGACCTAGAACGATATAACGAAAAATTAAGTCTTGCTTTGAAGGATTCAAACTGAATTGCATATCATTGGTAACTAAACATTAGCTTAAGCAGCATTTCAAGTGAATAACCAATGGGTTAAGCCTTATATTAAAAAATTTTTACTTAAATCAGCACTTGTCCATTCCAGTTTACTATCTTGTACATATGTTATTACTACCACCAAAACCATCTGTATAAAACATTACCTTCCAAGGAACGTTTGCTTCAACAGCAGACGTTTCTTACATTTTTAGGTAAATTGCCGATTTTGTCTTAAATGGTGATGATTGTCCAAACCATTCTTTTCTTAAGAAATATACATAGCTATAATTCTTAAATAGGTTCAAAGAAAAAAATATTAATTTTGAATATCTGTTAGGACCGATTAAACGAATTTCCGGTTCAACCCGAATTAGCTATCCAGAAAGAACGGTTTTGAGTAAACCGAAAGCAGGCACTAAATTACAAGTCACTACCCCGACTCATATATCAGGCGTCATTGATTTTGGATCGGGTGTGATCGGAACCATTACAACAAGCTTTGATGCTTTTGGCGGTACTTCGCTTCCTCCTGGCCTGAATCTTTGTCTGTGGAATTGCAGTCTTCTAGGTATAAGTAGATTACTTTCTTCCCTTGTTTGATAACCAGGTTATATATTAATTTAGAGTCTCCCTGTGTATTGGGAGACTCTCTCACATTTCTCTGTTTCAATGGTTCTAACCTCTTGGAGTTTCAACCGCTAATACAGCTTATCCTTATACGTAATCCCTTTCACAAGGCAATAACGGATCAGTCGTTTTCCTATTCAGTTCATTTACCGCAGCATTTTTTATATTTTTTGCCGCTTCCACATGGACAGGGATCATTTCGGCCTACTTTATTTTCCTTTCGAATCGGAACGCTTTGAAGCAAATTCTCCTGCTTACTTGCATTACTAAAGTCCATCTCCCTTTCCATGGCTACTTGTCTCCACTCTTCTAGGTCAGGGTGCTGCTCGCCTAAAATGGAATAATAGCTATAAACGGTCTGTTCAATATCAACAAGGCCTGAAGAATACTCCAATTTCATATGACCGCTAATTTCGGGTAGTGCCTTTTCAGAAAGGTGATGACAGAGTGCTTCGATAAGTAAATCTTGATTATCGATTTCCTCTGCCTCTCGATAAGCCTCTCTTAAAACTTGAACAGCGAAGTCTGATTTAATATTTTCGATAACTGAACTGGCAAAAATAATCGATTCCTCTTTCTTTAAATAAGGTGCTACCTTTTTCACAACCTCATCCGTTTGAAAGCGAATTAACGCAGCAGCGGCTTCTTCTAACAGGATATCATCATCACGTACTAACAAGCTAGCCAGTAATGGGATCTGCTTTTCCAGCTTTAGTAATCCAGTCATATAAACCGACAGATATCCATTAAATGAAAACCATTGTTCTGCTGATTCCTCTTGAATAATCAAATCTATTTCGTCTTCTGAGATCCAGCCCTTTTGAACAATACACAATGCCAGTTTTTTCGCTTTAATGTATAGATCATGCTGATAAGAATCCGCCCGTTCAAGAGCATTTAATGTTTTTCCATATTCGGTGTAAACTTCTTCCTCCGTTCCATTTATTACTAGCTCATATAAGGACCACATTTCCTCACAAATATATCCTTCCAGAGGCTCCCTATATGCTAGAGCAAGTTCCGGGTCCATATGGTCAAACAATTTCAGCGCTAAATGCATCTTCGACTTATCCATCATCGGGATATTTTCTATCAGAATCTTGACGGCCTCTTCATTGATCGTCTGTTTTTCTACATAGATGAGAATGGAGGTTTGCTTCTCTTTGTTTGTAAAAGCTTCTTTTAATAATTCTACCGTCCATTCTTCCGGAACGTTTGGAAAATCGTGCAGTGCATGAAGCACCGTTTCTTGAATTAAAAGATCATCGCTAATTAAGTGGGGTTTAATTTTTTCTAAAAATCTCATTGAGTTAGTCCTTTCACTCTACTTTTACTCAAACGCCATTTTATAATCATTATTACCAAAATCAATCGTTCTTCATCAAAAAAACCCCGCTACAAATCTGTAAACGAGGTTCTAGGGCTTTATTTTGCTAATTGATAAATTTGATAGACATCGGGCTCATATAACTTGATGAAGTTGCCTAATGGGCCTCTTTCAGTTGCCTTCTTTGCCATTTCTTCAAAATGTTCTTCGCCAATCTCAGCTTCTTTCATGGTAACCGGCATGCCGATTGAACTAAAGAATTGTTCTGTTTTCTTAATGCCGGCTAAAGCTGTTTTTTCCGGATTGTTCATGTCAATTTCTACATCCCATACCCGGTTTGCAAATTGAACAAAACGATTGACATCATGTTTATAAACATACTTCATCCACGCAGGAAAGATAATCGCTAATCCGGCCCCGTGCGCAATATCGTAAATGCCGCTTAATTCATGCTCAATATCGTGGCTTCCCCAATCACCGATTCTTCCTGTCCCTAACAAATCATTATGTGCAATGGTCCCGGACCACATAATCTCAGCTCTCGCAGCATAATTTGTTGGCTCTTCTAAAACCGTATGGGCATTATGAATAATCGTTCTTAAGGCAGCCTCACATAAACGATCGGTCAGTTCTACATTCTTTTCATTCGTAAAATATCTTTCCAAAATATGTGCCATCATATCTGTAATGCCGCAAGCGGTTTGATAGGAAGGCAATGTGTATGTAAGCACCGGATTGAGGATCGCAAACTGAGGTCTCATTTTCATATGTCCTGTTGCCCTCTTATACCATCCATCCTCGTTCGTAATAACCGTTCCTGAACTTGATTCACTGCCGGCAGCAGGAATGGTAAGGACAACACCGATCGGCAAACAGTCTGAAACCGCTTCTTTCCCTGTAAAGAAGTCCCATACATCCCCATCATATTTTGCTCCTGCTGCAATCGCTTTCGCCGAATCAATCACACTGCCTCCGCCAACAGCGAGAATAAAGTCGATATCATGCTCCTTACAAAGGGCAATTCCTTCTCGAACAAGACTTACCCGAGGATTTGGCTTTACTCCGCCTAACTCCACAATTTCTATTCCCTGGTCGTGCAATGACTTTACAACCGTATCATATAACCCGTTATTTTTAATTCTTCCCCCGCCATAATGCAAAAGAAGCTTTTTCCCATAAACAACTGACTCTTGCCCAACTACTTGCTCTTGATCCTTACCAAAAATAATCTTCGTACTATTTTGAAAAACAAAATCCTGCATGATTTCCCCTCCTATTTTAATAGTAATATTTTTATATAATAAAAGCTATTGATTGTATTGGAAAGAATAGCAGAAAAAGCCGAAAAAGACATGCTACTAGAAAAAAGAGGCAGTTTCCAAAAGGTTCGAGAATAAAGCCCTTTGGAAACTGCCTCTTCAAAATTGTAAGCAAACAGAGTTTAACTTTTGGTACAAACAAATACAAATAGGAAATTTCTGTTTTTGCTATTTTGTAGATGTCATAACTTTATAGATATTTAGTCATCTTTATGAATTTACTACCACTAGTGGTATTTTATTATCACCAATTTTCCAATATTTAGTAAACTTAGTATATGTACCATTATCCACATTCTTATTAGATATTATAAAAACTCTATGTATAATTCTGTAAAATACTGTAAAGTTCTTATTGCACTTACCTTCGTTAGAATTAGGAAAAAACCTCCAAGAGAGCGGGAGTAAATCAATAAAGGATTTATTAAAGCTAATGTGATTGTGCGCAATAAAAAAACAAAGAAGCACCAATCGTAAAAGATTAGTGCCCACTTACTAAATAATTATTTAGCGAATATATGATGACCAATTCTAGCTGTCACTTGACGTGATGAGACCCAAGAGCTTGTAGAAGTTGCAGGATTGTAGAAAAATAAAGATCCGTTTCCTCTCCCCATTAAAGCTATTGCTTCATTAACGGCTCTTATAGAAGCTGCATCTGCAGGTTGATTAATTTGACCGTTTTCTACAGGTGTAAATGCATAATGTCCATTGGAGATTTGATAAATGACTCCATGGACTGTGTTAGGGAAGTTTGGACTTTTTACCCGGTTTAAAACTACGGTTGCAACTGCAACTTTCCCAGCGTAAGGTTCTCCTACTGCTTCTGCATGAACAAGACGTGCCATAAGGGCTTTATCTGCTGCTGATACAGGAGAGTTCGGGATTACGATGTTTTCTCCTGCATAAAGAGATGACCAATGATTTGCTGCTTCTAAACTATTTAAAGGAACCCCGATACCTTTTGCGATATTCCAATATGTTTCACCATTTGAAACTGTGTGAGTAAATGTAGCTGCTTCAGATTTACTATTTAAAGTAAGTACTGACATTGATAAGATTACTCCAGCTGCTATTACTAACTTTTTAAGTTTTTTTAGTTTTTTCATGTTTTTATAACCTCCTAATAGTCCGCTCTTTTGGTTGGTCTACTATTAGGCTATCAGTTGTAATATTTCTATTCATTGTCCAAAACTTGGTAATACAATGTAAGGCCTTTCAATCATTTAATATAAAGCCTTTAAAAGATACTATGTTAAAATTATCCAATTTTATAGAATATCCAACATTAACCTTTACATGAAAATTAATGTCCAATTTTTACAAGAGATTTCAATACTGTAACATTCAAAATAAATACCTATATATCTTCAAAATCTATTCTTAACAACCGTTATATTCTTACTTAAATATACCCAATTCTGAGGTGCTGGCAAACTGATTTGCCAAAAAGTTGTTCCAACTAAATTGTAATTATCAATAAGTTTATACTTTTCGATATAGCTTCGAATGTCTTCGAACCAAACGATATTCTCTTTAGGACCGCGAAAGTATCGGTACCATGGCGATTTAGCCGTATAATCGAATTGAATCGTTGCTCTTTTTGAAATCGCTTGATTTTGTGCAGCAAGCACCGATAATGCCTGAGTTGAATTTGTAGTGGCATCTTTGTCATATCCATATAGCGGCATAGCAATTAACAGTTTTTGTGAATTAAGTTGAGTTAGTGAGTACTTAATCACCTGCTCTACCCATCCGTAGGGTGCGATCGAATCAGGCGGGCCACCCGGATAGCCATAATCGATCGTCATTACCGCCATAAGATCAACTGCATTTCCAATTGCTGCATAATCATAAGCCCCTACAATCCGATTCGTAGGGAAATCCGCTGCTTTGGCATGAACGTTCACATGTAATAGTAGGTCGCCTAATGATTTCTTTAATTCCATTAGGAACAAATTAAAATCATTGCGCCTTGCTGGTGGAATAAATTCAAAGTCAAGACTGACACCGCCAAACCCTCTATCTGTTGTGAGTTTTGCTATGCTAGTTACTAAATTGTTTCGATAGGTTCGACTTTCCAGAACTCTTCCCGCAAGCTCAGCATCGAACCCCTCGGTTGTATAGTTTCTAATCAACAATAATGGGGTAATGTTTACTTGTTTGCATTTTGTTACTATCGCGGAATCCTCTATTTGATTAAAAGCGAAACCCTCATTTGTAAATGAGTAAGCCACTACCGCTAAATAGGTAAGCTGACTTGAGAGTGAATCTATAATAGAAAGAGTTGTAGTATTTGCCGAAGGAACTAAAAACCCAAGAGTGGTAATTATTAATTTATTTGTTGAGGGGATGTTAATGACCTGATCGATATGAAGATGATTTAGATCTATTCCTGGATTAGCAGTACGTATCAAAGAAAGATTTGAGTTAAATTCTTGGGCCAATTTCCAAGGGGAATCACCTGCTTTTATCCGATAGGCACGTATCGGTAGCGTATTGTCAGGAATATAAAGAGAAAGACCAGGAACAACAACCGCAGTAGATAATAACCCATTTACACTCACTATTGATTTAATTGAGACTCCATAGAGCTTGGAAATAGACCACAGATTTTCACCGCTACTTACAACATGAACAGACACACTCTCCCCCCTTCCAAAATCTCATACATTACCAAAATATCCTTATACACCATATCTTATGTCTAAAATTTAATTTTTAAATATCTCTAAACAACTCATCATTATGATGGTGAATGAAGTGAAAAAAAGAAAGTCCAATGGGAATAACCCTTTTGGACTTTTGATACGAATTAAATTTTACTTTTTTTTTAAATCGTTCAAACACCGGGTCATATTCAACTTAGTGTTTGATACTATATTCATAGTTACGGTAGATTAAAAATTGTAAGTTAATTTTATTTTTGAGCAAAAAAATCCCATGCTACCAGTTACCAATTCAGTAGGTATAAATATTCCTAGTGGAGTATTTAGTACCTTATTTAATTTAAAAGAGCTTCTTAGAATATACTTTTATTTAATCGTATACTATACCTTCCGTATCAATAATGAGTTTATCCATGAGTTCATTCACTGTTAAGAATAGGTGCTTTTATTTCCTTTCTCAAAGACTTGAAGGAGATAAGCTCCCTATTTCTTAGTCGGTCCTAAATATTGATAATCAGTTGGATTGATCGGTTTAAACCCATTCGGATGATAAAAGCGAAGCAAATCTTGGTTTACGATCATATCTGACATCTGCAGTTCATTTTTCACTTGGGTGCTAATGCTGTTACATGCTTTTTGATTAGCAGCAAGAGAACCCGTAGCCACGCTATAGCATTTGTCACCGGATTGAATCACATTAGTTGAAACAAAATCCCCATTCCTAAAGGCAACCCAATTCCGATGCTGCGGCGATAATAGATCGGAACCAAATTCTATATAATCTTTTGTATCCATTCCAAGAAGATGAAGAAGAGTCGGACGAACATCAACTTCCCCGCCCACTTGGTGTTCCACTCCGCCTTTAACGCCTGGAACATGGATGAACAATGGAACCTGCTGAAAATTAGAGTCCATTACAGGGGTAATTTTGTCCACTCCCAGCGCTTTTGCCAGGGCAGTATAGTTGTTACTGGAAAGTCCGTAATGGTCGCCATAAAGAATAATCACCGTCTTGTCGTACAATCCATCTTTTTTAAGGGCATCAAAGAATTGCTTAAGTGCCTGATCCATATAGTTCGCAGATTGAACGTATTGATCCACAGCCCAGTCCCCAAAATTCCCCTTTGGAAAATCGGTATCACCTGGATCGACCTCAAAAGGAAAATGGTTTGATAGAGTGATGAATTTCGTATAAAACGGTTGTTTTAAACTTTCGAGCATTGGCATGCTTTCAGCAAAAAACGGCTTATCCTTCATTCCGAAATTCTTTGTATTTTGCGGCGTCATGCTGTAATAAGAAGCGTCAAAAAACTGGTCGTATCCTAATGCCTTATACATGACATTCCGGTTCCAGAAAGTCTTATAGTTTCCGTGGAAAACCGCCGAATTGTATCCGTATCCTTTTAAAATGGCAGGAGTCGCCTGATAGGTGTTCTGCGCTTTGTTGATAAACACAGCGCCCTGATTCAAAGGATAAAGCGAGTTTTCCATTAAAAACTCCGCGTCGGACGTTTTCCCTTGTCCGGTTTGATGATAAAAATGATCAAAATAAAAGGTATTGCCATCATGAGCTAATGAGTCCAAAAAAGGTGTGACAAGTTGTCCGTTCGGCATTTTATAATCAATCATGAAATTTTGGAATGATTCCATTGAAACAAATATAACGTTCATCCCCTTCGCTTTTCCAAAGAGAGTCGGATTGGGAGGGGTATAGGTTGCTTTTCGGTAATTCTCCACATTTGTAAGATTGCTGCCGGACGCAAAAACGCGCTGACTTGATGAATGGATATATTGAAAGATGTCAAAGACAGTATAATTGTACGCACCCAGGTATTTAACAATATAATTTCGGTCAAAGGATAGTGATAAAAGGTTAGGACGGTCTTTTTCTGCAAGTCCATAATTTACTAAAAAAACGGTGATCGAAAACAGTAAGACGATTTGGTACGTTTTCCGGGTTTTGACTTTCACCTGTTTAAAAAAAGTGCAGGCAAGAACAATCAAGAGAATCGTGTCGGTAAAATAAAAAATATCAGAAAAAGACATCAAACCTGCAGCACTATCCCCTAATCCCCCGGCATTGGATTTTGCCTGAAGCAAAACAGGGACCGTAATAAAATCGTTGAAAAAGCGGTAATAAACAATATTGGCATACAATAAAAAGGACAAGAAAAATTGGATTCCAATCAATACACGCTTAAAATATTTTTTGGAAAGCAGCGCGAACCCTAAAAAGAAAAGAGCAGAGCTCAAAGGATTGAAAAATACTAAAAACTTTTGAAGATTATTATCTGTTCCAAGTCTAAAATCAAGTTGATATGCAATATACGTTTTGATCCAGAACAACACAACAGCTATGACAAAAAAAACTAGATGGTTATGAGCGATTTTTTTCATATTTTTCTCCTCTCTTGCTGTACACAGTAACTATATCATCTACGGTTGATTCTTACACTTTTAGCTGGCTTATACGGAATTTCTTATCATATATATATCGAACAGTTATCCATAAGTCCAGAAATTTATAATTTCCTGGTAACCAACAAAAAAAAAAAAACGAAGAGCAATCTACTCTCCGTAAGAAACCCAAAGGCACCTATTGCTAAAAATATGTGTTCGTCCATCATGAAAAAAGTTGCATCTGCTTTTTTCAAGTCATTCCATTATCGGAAATCATCAACAGATTTCACCACAGTGTGAGCAATTGGTTTCCATTCAATTTCCTTAAACAGGGCTACCACTGAAATTGGTAAATAGGTAAACATAAAAAGTGGAAAAGTAATTGTATAAGCGATTTTTTTCCATCCGGAACAATGAATTTTCTCCCATTCAGTCACGGTTGTAATGAAACCAAGTATAAACATTACCCCATAAGACCACCCAATCGAAACTAACACTCCTGTAGTGGTAGTATTTATTATCCCTTTATCATCAAATAACTCAAAAAAACTAGCCAAGTATAATAATCCATTCAATATAGAGCTGATACAAGAAACAAGCATGGTAGGCATAATCGTCATGGTCATATCATAGCATGAAAACCTGTTTTGCTTTCCTTGGAAAATACCGCCGATCAAACCCCTGCCATAATTAGTAAAGACCTGGTAAAAACCCTTCGCCCAACGTAATCTCTGATGCCAGGACTGGCCAAAGGTGACTGGTTGCTCGTCATAGAATATGGCGCTTCTGCAATACCCAATCCTTTCGCCTTTAATGATCTGAGAGACGGAAAACTCGATGTCTTCAGTAAGGAGATGGTGGATCCAGCCTCCATTCTCTTTAATCACATCAGCATGTACCAGAAATCCTGTTCCAGAAATGGCGCAACTGGAATGAAGGACCATTCTAGGAAGGTTAATATATTCAGCTTCATGCAGGAACCAGAGTGCATAACCAGCAGAAATCCAATTCTGGTCATAGTTCTTGGAGTTTCTATAACTGGTAATTACCCTGTATCCTTGATTGAAAGTTTTGTTCATCTCTGCTATATAATTCTCGTCAAGGAGATTGTCAGCATCAAACACAAAATATCCTTCATACTTTCTTGAGGAATATTCCCTTTCGATGGTTTTTATCATATAGTCGAGTGCATACCCTTTTCCAACCTGGTCCCTATTGAAGCGCTCCTTGACAATAGCCCCCGCTTCCTCTGCAACCCGGGCAGTATGATCGGTACAGTTGTCTGCTACAACGAAAATATCAATCAATTCCTTGGGATATTTCTGGTTTTTTATACTTTTGATCAGTTGTCCGATGACAAGTTCTTCATTGCGAGCTGCGATGATTACTGCAAATTTTCTGGGATGAATATTCTGCACCCCAGGATTATTATCCTTTTTTGCCTTAAATGCAACAAACATGTATACAATCTTATACGAATACATCAATGAAAATAATAGAAAAATGAAAAAATTAAAATCTTTAATTAAAGTTGAAATAGTTGAGCCCACGCCATCATCTCCACGGAGTTATCATTTTAATTTTAACATTCTTCCGCCTTTTCATCCACTACCAAGAAAATGGTAGCTAATCGGATTAAGTATCTAAACCTCAAATTCATGCTGTTGGGTTTAGCGACTCCGAAGAAAATTAAAATGTTTCTTAAGTAAATCACGCCTTTCCTGTTAACACTAATTAAATTTTCCAGTAAAAAGGCATCATCTATCTTTTTTACCCGTTAATTACTAAGTATATAACACATATTCTAATTATAGATTAAAAATATGTTAATTCTTTATTAATTTTTAAAGAACTTCCAACTGGTTGTTTTGCCATCTTTATCTAAAAAAGCCTCTTTCGCGTTTGGGTATTCCAAAATAGAGAAAAAGGCTTCACAGTCTGTTTAAATTATACCATACAGTCTATCAATAAAACGTTCTATTGAATCAGACTAGAAACTCTTTCTCATCTTTTTTGTTCTTTACTAGTTGGTACATCCTTAGGGAGTTTCAAAGCTAATCATTTAAATTCAATAAACTATTTACAACTCCTTAACAAAAAAGAAGCAATCACTTAACAATACTTTATTAATATATTATTAGCGAGGATAGCATGAGTGGCTATCATGGTATTTGGCGTAGGCGGGGCCAATACAAGTGAATACAAAGTTATGCAAGTACATGTATTTTCTCCCTCATCCAATAAAGTACTTCTAATTAATGTAGAACCATTTCGTGGGAATACTTTTGTTGGATATAGTGTATTAGTGCAGTGACAACTTGTGGACCGGATTCTACGAGTCTACCTTGTTCAAATGCAGTGAATTCATCACCGCCTGCAGCTAAATAATTACTAACAGCAATTTCATATTCCTTGTTCGGCTCAATCTCTTGACCCTTTATGTCTTTTATCGCTACAATACGGCTGCCAATTGGGGCATTCGGGTTCCAACTATACGTTAAACCAACCGTCTGTAGTCTATTTTCATAATCTTTCGTCCACTGCTGCTCTAAAGCAAATTTGATTTGGTCTCCTGTTAAGATTAACTTACTGACACTATGACCAAAAGGCAAATCTGTATATAGGTCTTCAACAGTGATATCCCCTTTTTTTAAATTATTCCGCATTTCCCCTTGATGGACAAAAGCTATATCTACCCCCATGGCTTCCCGCTCCGATTCTCCAATCATTTTCCCTAAAGGGGAGTCACCGTTTGCATCTTGATTCCGTGTGATCTCTTCAGGCAATTTTCCTACTACTTGATAAAAATAGCTCCCCAATCTTTTTCTATATTTATTTAGAAGGGCAACCGTTTCTTTATCCGGTTTTATCTGATCATGTGAAGTGACAATAATCTTTGCTTGCTTCTTGACAATATCTTTCGTATGGGGGTCAATTTCAAGATTTACTTGGGAAAATGCTTTCCCATAAGAATAAGCTTGAACGATCAATTTACCGGCAACAACGGTATTGGCATAATCATGGCTGTGACCGGCAAAGATGACATCAACCTCATCATCGATTTTTGGAGCCATCTCCACTAAAGCTTCTTGAGGATTTGCTCCTGTCTGATCCGATTTAGCCGACTCATGTGCCAAAACAACAATCGCTTTGACCCCTTTTTCCTTTAATAGCTTAACGGTACGGTTAATCGCAGAAACTTCATCCTGAATTTCTACTTCTTTTCGATTTTCAGGGGTCACATACAGGTCAGTATCGGTTGTGACCACACCGATAAATCCAATTTCAATTCCGTCAATTTGTTTTATAATATACGGTGGTAGCAAGGGAGTACCAGTTTTTTTATCGATGATATTTGCAGAAATGTAAGAGGTATCGGAACCTTGAAAATAACCTGTTTTATTATTGAATCCTCCATAAATAAGACGTTGCATTTCATTTACGCCTTGGTCTAATTCATGATTTCCGGGTGTCCCGATATCAACGTGCAGGAGGTTTAAAAATTCAATCGTGGGTTCGTCTTGAAATTGAGAAGAGATTGGCGGACTTCCTCCTACCATATCACCGGCATGAACTAACAGAGTATTTGGGTTTTCTTTTTTATATTTTTTTAAATAGGCAGCCAGGTATTCAGCACCCCCTGCCATGGTTCCTGAAATCCTTTGATACTTGTCTAGTTGGCCGTGAAAATCATTAACGCCTAATAATTGTACATGAATGTAGCGGTTAGATGTGGAAAAATTCGTTGTGGAATGATTGGATGAGAATGCTGTGATTTCATAAGTTACGAAAAGGATAAATACCAAGATGAACAAAGAAGATATGACCTGAAATTTTGACAACTTCCGATCCCTCCCTCCAGATGTAAATTTAGGATAACACTGGAATTTTATATCCGTATGAAGGGATCGTAAAATCTTTGTTTAATTTTTTGTAATAATTGTTAAATTAATACAAAAGATACATATTTTTCAAAAATATTCATATGGCTTACCATTTAGAAATATGCTAAGTTTTTGATTCGCTTCATTGGAAATAAAAGACAAAATTATTTTAAAAAAATTTCTATGATATTCCATTTACCTGAAAATACCCCGTCCATCCATACAGTTTTTACCTTTTATTAATTTCCCCATGTCTCATAAAATATTAAATTCTGAAGCGACCTCCTTTTTTCCCAATTAACTTGTTCCAGGATTGGGGAGGATGGAAATTCATTTGTATATCCGATAGAAATTAAGGCAACAGGATCAATATGTGGAGGAATTTGTAATATATCCCTTACATCATTTTTCTTATAAAAGCTAACCCATCCCATCGCTAAACCTTCCGCACATGTGGCAAGCCACATATTTTGTATTGCACAAGCTACCGAAAGAATATCCGTTTCGGGAATGGAATTCCTTCCTAATACATGGGAGCCCCCCCGTGTAGGGTCGCATGTTACACAAATGGTCAATGGTGCTTGTTTTATCCCCTCGACTTTTAAACTTAAAAAATGGGCAGCACGGTCTTCCTCAAAGTGAATAGCCAGTGCTTTTCGTTCCTTTTCTGCCGCCCATGCTAGTCGTTCTTTCATTTCAGTTGAGCTTACTAAGATAAAATTCCATGGTTGCATAAATCCTACTGATGGGGCATGATGCGCCGCTTGAAGAACTCGATCAATGATCTCGGGAGAAATTGGGTCAGGAAGAAAACTGCGAACATCTCTCCGTTTGTAAATCACATTGTAAATCGCTTCTTTTTCTTCATTACAAAACATTTATTATCCTCCCTTCCGCTATTTTTTGACTGTTCATTTTTTCATTGCTTTCATAATAAAAAGGTTTTATAGTAGGGTTTTTTATCATAACAGACATTTGCCTTGATAAATGTAAAACAACCTCGTTCCGATTAGGGATATTCCTATCTATTAAAATTCCCATCACAGTTCCACTGTGGGCGACAACAATGCCGCCCTGACATACATGAGCTAATTTTTCAAATTCATTAAAAAATGGGCTGGGTACTATTTTTTGATTTACTCGTGCGCTAATCGTTGCTGCCTTACAAATACATGATAAATCTTTTTTTCTAAACCCCTCTTTTACCCATTCATATGCTTCTAAAAATTGCTTTTGTTCGTGCCGATCATATGCTTTTGGAAATTGATTAAATTCAATGGTATTTACTTCTCCTCCAAGGTCTATTCCAACAAGGATAAACGAAGGTAAGGTTCCAAATATTTCCATAAGTTCACCTTGAATATAGTCATAGGCAACAACCTCATCATACATCACTCCATCTGTCGGCTCGATTTTAGCCGCTATTGTAGAGATCATTTCTTTGGTTAGAGGGAGTGAGTAACTATGAGCAATGGCTTTCATAGCTGCTACAATATCAGCGGAACTGCTCGCCATCCCCTTGCCAGCCGGAATATTGGAACGAATGTCAAGAAGGCCGCCATGTTTCAAACCAAACTGTTGAACTAACAATTCTCCAGCTTTTAATGCTTTTACCTTTGAATCCAAAACCGCAATTTCAGAGACGGTTGGATCAGGGATAAAGATGGCCTCACTTCTCAAACTTGAGATTGGCAGCGTGATTAAAAAAGGTCGTTCCCCTATTACCCCTTGCACAAGTTCTCCAAATGTACCATTACAACTTCCCTTGCCTCGTTTCATTGTGAAAGCTCCCATTCGACTATTTCACACCTTCTCAACCAAAAAAGAAATGATAAATAATGGCTGTTTTCTTTTGCGAAAAGCAGTTTTCTATTTCAAGAAGCAACAATCTTAAGAAAAGAGCCTAAAAAATAAATGGAACTGCTTACTCCGTCCTGTCGATCCTTTTCAATTCATGCCATTAAAATTCAATTCCCATCACGGCAGGAATTCCATCATTATAGTAATGCTTCACTGCCTTCATTTCCGTCACTAAATCAGCGCAGGCCAATAGCTCTGCCTTTGCAGACCGTCCTGTAATGATAAGATGCATTTGACTCGGGCGGTTTTTTATCAATTCAAGTACCTCCTTCAACGGTAGGACATCATCTATAGGAAACGTTTCTATCGCTAAGGCATTATTCAATTCATCTAAAATGACCACATCATATCCGCCCAAGAGCACCTTTTCCTTCGTAAAGGCCCACGCCGTTTTTAAAGCCTCCCGATGTTCCTCTGGTGTTTTTGTCCACGTAAAGCCGACTCCCGTTTGAAAGATTTCAATGCCCAATTTTTCCAACGTGATTTTTTCCCCGTAGGTTCTTTGGGGAGATTTAATAAATTGGATCACTAGTACCCGTTTCCCACGGCCGGCGGCCCGGATGGCCAGGCCAAGGGCGGCCGTTGTTTTACCTTTACCATCGCCTGTATAGACTAACGTTAGACCGCGCTGTTTTTTGTTTTCCACTGCTTCTCTCATTTAATCACCTCGTTAAAGCCAGACTGTTTTTTCTTCAAAGGATGTCCGAGCCGGCGCTTTGATTTTTTTTAATGCTTCATTATCCGGATAACCGATAAAAAGATTTCCAATTATTTTTTTGTTTTCCGGTGAACCGATAAACGCATACATCCGCGTATCACCTACAAGTCCCACGCCCCTTGTACGCCAAACCAGCCCTAAGCCTAATTCTTTTGCGGCAAGCCACATCGAATGGATAGCACAACAGACAGCGTATTCATTATCCCGGGAAGCCTCGGCATCACCGGGAACTATGTCGGCTGTTACGATAATGTGAACCGGTGTGGTTTTCAGTACCTTTAAGGAACTTTCTACCAAATGGGGTTTCGTTGGAAACCGCTCCTGCAAATATTCATTGGCCAATATCTCGTAGCGTTTTTTGGCTTCGCCTTTGATGACATAAAAGCCCCATGGTTCCCTCATTCGATCGTTTGGAGCCCATGTAGCAGCTTCCAATAATGTTTTAATTTTATCATCTTCAACATCTCTTTCGGCATAATCCCGAATAGCTCTCCGATTTTTGATTTCAGCTATAATCGACATGTTACTCTCTCCCTATGCTCACTTCTTTTTCTCCTTCTTGAAACCAGCTTATTTTTTCCCGTACCCCTACGACGTCACCAACGAGGACAATGGCAGGATGGGTAATACCTGCATTGGCAGCACGTTCTTCAATAGTTAATAAGTTTCCTGTTACAGTCTTCTGCCTTTCTGTTGTTCCCCATTGTATGATGGCTGCTTTCGTATTGGGGTTTTTCCCATGCTCTATTAACTTGGTACAGATATAGTTTAAATTCCCAATCCCCATATAAAATGCAATCGTATCAATCCCCTGCGCAAGCGCTGACCAATTCAAATGATCTTCTTCCTTTTCAGCCCGTCCATGGCCGGTTACGATTGCAAAGGAAGAAGCATAATCGCGATGGGTAACAGGGATTCCCGCATAGGCAGGCGCAGCAATTCCTGATGTAATACCAGGCACGATTTCATATGGTATGCCATGCTCAGCCAATACTTCCGCTTCCTCACCAACACGTCCGAATATACAAGGATCGCCCCCTTTTAATCTGGTGACGGTCTTCCCCTTAGCTGCTTTTTCGATTAAGAGCTCATGAATTTGTTCTTGTATGATTTGATGTTTTCCCGGGAGCTTCCCGCAAAAAATCAGCTCCGCACCGTCCTTTGCATGCTCCAGCAACGCATCATTAACTAATCGGTCATATAAAATTACATCCGCTTTTTGGATGCACTCCATCCCATAAATGGTGATTAGCTTTGGATCTCCAGGTCCCGCTCCGACAAGATACACTCTTCCTTTTGTCATCATCTATCTCCTTTTACCGTTACTCTTTTGAAACGCCTGCAGACGTAAAAGTTGCCATTTCCTTAAGCATTAAAGTGGCTGATTGTAAAATTGGAAAGGCAACGGCCGCTCCGCTTCCTTCCCCTAAACGTAAATCTAAATCAAGGATTGGCTTCTTTCCTAATAGCTGAAGGGCGATCTCGTGGCCCGGTTCAACAGAACGATGGCAGGCGATCATATAGTCACTTGTCGAATTGCAAATTTCCTTTGCCAGTAGAGCAGATATTGTACAAATAAAGCCGTCTACAAGAATTGGAACCCGATTCGCAGCTGCCGCTAACATCGCACCTGTCATTCCTGCAATTTCCAATCCGCCGACTTTCATTAAAATGTCAATGGGATCATTTCGATCAGGCTTTCTCTCTTCTATTGCACGTTTGATAACCTCTTGCTTATGAATAATTTTTTCAGAAGCGATTCCTGTTCCCCGGCCGACAAGAGCACTGACATCTTGGCCGCTTAAAACAGCTAGTATGGCACTGCTGGGAGTGGTATTGCCAATTCCCATTTCGCCAAGAATAAGGCATTTGCTTCCATTAAGGATCATCTTTTCTGCCCGCTCATATCCAACCGCGATCGCTTTTTCGACTTCTTCTTTTGACAATGCATCTTGTTTACAAAAATTGGCCGTGCCATACCGAATTTTTCGTTTTACCACGCCCGCTGCTTCAATATCAGCTGCAACGCCGATATCGACCACCTCAAACGCTGCACCAATTTGCCTGCTGAAGACATTGATGGCAGCACCCCTGTTTAAAAAATTCATCACCATTTGGACCGTTACTTCTTGAGGAAAAGCCGAAACACCCTCTTCAACCACCCCATGATCAGCAGCAAACACAATAACCCCCGGCGGAGTCACAACAGGAAATGTTTCAGAAGTCATTTCTGCCAACTGAATGGCTAATTCCTCCAATCTCCCTAAACTCCCGGGCGGTTTCGTTAATGTATCGATATACTCTTTTACTTTTTGACCCATTTCTCTATCTAACGGCTGAATCTCAGCTACTGAATAACTCATTGTGTCATCCTCCTTTTTTGAAATTCTTTCATTTTATCTTCAATCAAATCGAGTTTCACATGTCCTCTTACATGGACTGCTAAACGATCAAACGCTTCTTCACGCAATTGGTTAAACGAAACACGATGGTCGATCGGAGCCAGTCCTTTTGCTTGCCGAATCTGATTAAGCATTTCCTCACGAAATGCATCATTATGAAAAATCCCATGAAAATAGGTTCCTATTACTTTCGCATCATCTGTTTTGCATCCTTCTGATCTGCCCATTGTTTCAATAAGCCCCTGACACGCTCCCGTTGTTTCCGTTTTTCCCATATGAATCTCATAACCTGTTACACTAAAGCTCTTTCCATATAAATCTAGAACTCCGTTTGATAATACTGTCGTCTTTTCTTTTGTGATGGCTGTCCGGATTGGCAGCAGGCGAAGTCCTTCGATTTCTTTATGCAGGGACTCAATTGCAAACGGATCTTGGATTTCTTCACCGAGCATTTGATACCCGCCGCATATCCCGAATATTACTGACTTTTTCTTTCTTTGTAATTCCATTATTATTTGCCCGATACCGCTTTCTCTTAAAAATAGGAAATCTTCGATTGTATTCTTGCTGCCAGGCAGAATAACTAAATCGGGTTCCTGTACTTGTTCAGCTCTCGTAATAAAACGGACATGACAATCTGGCTCGGCAAAAAATGGATCGACATCGGTGAAATTTGAGATTTTCGGATACTGGATAACGGCAATATCCAGTTCTTTTTCGGTATTTGGAATGGATGTATATTGATGTAAAATAACAGAATCCTCAGCATCTATATTTAAATTCTCCAAATAGGGGATCACACCGAGAACCGGTTTTCCTGTATATTCTTCAAACCAGGTCAATCCGGATTCCAGCAAATGAACATCTCCACGGAATTTGTTTATGATGACACCGATCACCCGGTCTCTGTCCTCCGGTTCCATTAATTGAAGGGTACCTACTAAACTAGCAAAAACCCCTCCTTTTTCAATATCCCCAATCAAAATAACGGGTGCATCGGCCATTCTGGCGACACGCATATTTACTAATTCGCGATCATTCAGATTAATCTCGGCAGGACTGCCCGCCCCTTCTATCACCATCCGTTCGAAGTTTTCCGAGAGAACAGTAAGGGAGTCTTGGATTAGCTCTATCCCAGTTTGAAAAAATTCCTTTCGATAAACACCGGCTTCCATGTTTTTATACGGTTTTCCATGTACAACAATTTGAGCTTCATTACCACGATTGGGCTTAATTAAAATCGGATTCATATCGGTGGTTGCCTGAATGCCCGCTGCCTCCGCCTGCACTCCTTGGGCTCTTCCTATTTCTTTCCCGTCAACCGTGATGTAAGAATTCAATGCCATATTCTGCGATTTGAATGGAACCGTTTTATGTCCGTCCTGTGCAAAAATACGGCAAAATGCCGTTACAAGGACACTTTTACCGACATCAGAATTGGTACCTTGAAACATAATTGGGAGTGCTTTAACCATTTGCTTGATACTCCTTACATTTGTTAATCCAATTTTCAACCATTCCAGGGCACGAACCAAAGTGAAAATGAGTATAGCCTGCTATTAAATTTCCTTTCATATAGCCTTCTTGTTTGAACCCGCGCATTCCTTTTGTTTGATAGGCGTGCTGAATTTCCGTTTTAGGATGAAAGGTAGAATAATGGAATTCGTGACCTCTTGCTTTCAGATCCCCATTTAATAAGAAATTTCCTGCTTCTGCTGTTATTTCGCGATAACCTAAAGCAGCCAGCTGAGCTTGCATTTTAACCTTACCGGGAATGATACCGACCATTTTATAGTTCTTTTCATCTGTGGTTTCAAGAAATTCGGTTAAAAACATAAAACCGCCGCATTCTGCCAATGTTGGCAGGCCTTTTTCAATCGCTCCCCGAATCGAGCGTTTTACCTCGGTTTGCTCTGCAAGCTCTTCTGCAAATTCTTCCGGAAATCCCCCGCCGATATATAAACCATCCACATCGCCCGGTAATGTTTCACCCTTTAAGGGGGAAAACTCTATGAGCTCAGCGCCGGATGCTTCTAACATTTCTAGATTTTCCTGATAATAAAAGTTAAAGGCAGCATCTCTTGCAACCGCAATTCGCACCGCTTCCTTTTCGCTTCTCTTAAACTGGGATTCTTTTATCTCCAGGGGTGTAGCTTTAGCCAGCTTATATAAGGTTTCCACATCTACTGTTTCAAGTACTAAATCGCCGAGAGAATCAAAAAATGGATTAAGTTCTCCCCGTTCTACGGATGGAATCAACCCTAAGTGCCGTTCCGGGATGGCAATATCAGAATCCTTTTTCAAATACCCAAGAACCGGAATGCCGCACTCTTGTTCAATAGCTGTTTTGACGATTTTAAAATGCCCTTCACTGCCCACCCGGTTTGCAATCACACCGACAATATCGGTCTCTTTTAGAAAAGCTTGAAATCCCATTACAATTGCTGCTGCGCTTCGGGCCATACTAGCACAATTCACGACAAGAACCACTGGACTTTTCGTGATGATACTGATTTCTGCTGTCGAGCCATTGTTATTCGTTGGGTTTTTTCCGTCAAAGAATCCCATTACCCCTTCAATGATGGAAATATCGGAGCCTTCACTGCCACGGTTTACAATCTCTTTGACCATCTCGTGATTCAGCATCCAGCTATCAATATTTCTGGAAACCCTGCCGGTAACCGCTGTATGGTAGGTCGGGTCAATATAATCCGGACCGCATTTAAATCCCTGAACGGTATATCCCTTTTTCTTTAAGGCAGCCATTAGCCCGATCGTCAAGGTTGTTTTTCCAACGCCGCTTCCGGTTCCTGCAATTACAAGTCTGCGAACTGACATGCTAGTTCCCCCTCTCTACTTCTTCAATTTGGAATAATCGCGACTGAAATCGTCACATTTCCTGATTTTTTTTTGACTAGCTCCAATTTTTCCGCTCCGCTGTACAACTGCGCGGCAGGCTCACTGACGCCGTATGCGCCTGTATAGGTAAAAACCGTCTCCGAGGGCTCTTGGATTTTTATTGAATTCAGTTCATCCGGTGTAAAATAGATAAACTCCCAAGCATTTTTATTCGCAACTTCAATCAATCCGGCTTCATCCTTTTTTAACTCAATTGTGCATAGAGCCTTGACACTTTTGCGGGAAAAGTGTAACTCCTCAAGCGTTTCGTTTATAACCGCTTCAATTTCCTCTGAAGATGTCCCGCGGTTGCAGCCCATTCCAAGTACAATCACCTTCGGCCGGTATAAGACTCCATTTTGTAAAATCAAATTTTCTTGTTCCGTTAAATTCCGATGAGTGATCACTAGAGCAGCGGCGGGATTCTCTGAAAGTGCGTCTGCAACCGATTGGTATACTTTAATATTTTCGGGAAGCGGACGGCCATACTGCCACCATTGCTTTTCCCCTGACTCCTGTACGACTGCAATCTTTTCTTCATTCACAACAGCTGCGCTTACAGGTGTCAGCTTTTCTGCGGAGTCCCATACCCAGCCAAACCGTTTGCCAAACAAATCAACAGGAATGGTTTCCTGCACATCCGATGCAGTTGTAATAATTGGACGTGCCTTTAGGGTGGCAGCTACTTCTTTCGTTAATTCATTGGCACCGCCGATATGCCCTGACAGTACGCTGATCACATGTTCACCTTTATCATCGATGACAACAACGGCGGGATCGGTTTTTTTATCCTTTAACAATGGCGCAATCATTCGAACAACAGCTCCAAGGGAAATAATAATGATAAGCCCCTTGTATGCTTCGAATAGCGATGGCAGAAGCAGGCGGACACTGCCGGTGAACAGTTGAATGTCTTTCGCCTCTTCATCACCTTTTTCAAATTTACTCATATAGTATACATCAGCATGTTGAAGAGAATGGCCCAGCTTGCGTGCGAGTTCAACTCCGTGCTTTGTAATGGCAACGACAGCGTAGTCACCCTGCTTCCGGATAACCGCTTTTTGTCCTTCCTGAAGCTCGATCATCAAGTATCCACCCCCCGGCGGAAACCGTGTGTAAAGGTTTTATCGTACAGCTTCGAGCGGTAATTTTGATCGTGGATGTTTTCATCGAGTGCCCATCCCGCTAAAATCATCGCTTGTTTCCGAATACCGTTTACGCGCATATCTTCATCCAAACGTTCTAGTGTTGACCGGACAATTTTTTGATCCGGCCACGATGCTTTATAGACGACAGCAACCGGAGTATCTTTGCTCCAGCCTGCCTCGGTCAATTCCTTGACAAGCTTTTTCGTTAACGTCGCACTTAGGAACAGAGCAATCGTACAATGATGTTTCGCTAAATCAGATAATTTTTCAAATTCCGGTACCGGTGTTCTCCCCTCTGCTCTAGTTAAAATAACCGTTTGGGTTAAATCGGGAATCGTCAGCTCGGCTTGAGCCGCCGCAGCTGCTGCAAACACGGAGCTAACTCCCGGCACAATCTCCACGTCAATTTCTTTTTGTTTCAAAAGAACGATTTGCTCCATGATTGCACCATAGACAGCGGGATCTCCAGTGTGGACGCGAACGACCTTTTTTCCCTGCCGGATTCGGTCAACCATAATGTCAACCATCTCCTCTAAATGCATGCCTGCTGTCTTCATTACTTCCGCTGACGGTTTTGCCTTTGCAATTAATTCTTCATTTACAAGCGAATCGGCATAAAGAACAACGTCTGCTTCTTGAAGATGTTTAAGGCCTTTTACCGTGATTAAATCCGGATCTCCGGGACCCGCTCCGATAATATATAGCTTCATTTTCGCACCACCATTAACGTTAAGTATTCAAGCTCAGCTCCTTCAAGCTCGTCTGCCCTCCAAATAATCTCCTCATCCGATGTAACCTTTGTGACGACGGAGGCCTTATGAAGCAAATCCAATTCTCGTAAAACGTCCAGCATTAAATCAATCACTTTAGCTACTTTGATAAAAATGACACAATCATTGTCTACGATTACTTTTTTCATTGTTTCATAGTCATCCCGCGCCGGAATAATCGCCACATGCTCATCACCGTCTGCCAGTGGAATCCCAAGCCTTGAAGCAGCTCCATTGATAGAAGAAATTCCCGGGACCACTTCAATTGGGACCTCCGGATGATTCTCTTGCATCAGGCGCATCATATGAATAAAGGTACTGTAAAGAAGCGGATCTCCTTCTGTTACAAAAGCAACATCCTTTCCTTCTTGCAGCTTCTCCCACACACTTTCTACCGTTTCGTTCCATTTTCTTTCCAATGTAGCCGGATCTTTTGTCATCGGAAAGACAAGACCAAGCATTTCCTTTTCATTCGCTTGAAAATAAACATCAATAATTCGATGGGCGTAGCTTTTGCTGCCTTTTTGTTTCTTTGGATAGGCAATTACCGGTGACTCCTTTAATTTTCGAAATGCCTTCACCGTTATTAGCTCGGGGTCCCCAGGGCCAACTCCTAAGCCGTATAATGTACCAAACATACTTACTCCCCTTCCTGACGCCATGCTTCAATTATGTAAATAGGATTTAATGCATCAAATCTTGTAAGATTCAAGATTGGTTTACTTCTTGAAATTTGGGCAAGCGTAATCTTCGTATGAAATCCCCGTTCCTTAAAGGCCGACATCGCTTCTGACAGATTTTCAATTGTGACGGCATTCAATACGATGCGGCCTCCAGCATTCAAGCGGTTGCAGCAACTATCCAAAATTTCCTCCATCCCGCCGGCCGTTCCGCCAATAAATACCGCATCCGGATCCGGGAATGTATCTAATCCTTCCGGTGCTTTGCCGTGAACGAGCGTCGCATCTACACGAAACTTGACTAAATTTTGTTTGCAGTTTTCCAAATCTCCCTCGTTCTTCTCAATCGCGAAGACCTGCCCTTCCCGGGCCAATTTAGCGGCTTCAATCGCTACTGAACCTGTACAGGTACCGATATCCCAAACGACACTATCTTCCTTTAAACGCATTGCACTGATGCTTAATGTTCGAATTTCTTTTTTCGTGATTAAGCCTTTCTCCGGCTTTCGCTGAATAAACTCTTCATCCTCAATTCCGATGGACCATGACGGATTTTTTTCTATTTTCTTTAAAATCACGACATTAAGCGGTGAAAACTCAGCATCCTTCATTTCATCGAGGCGAAACCAGCGGCATCTTTCATTTTCATTGCCCAGGTTCTCACCAACAAACGCCTGATATTCGGTCATACCAAAGCTGAGCAAATACTGGGCAATTTTGTTCGGCGAATTTTCCATATCTGTTAAAATCGCGACTTTCTCTTTCCCATCAATACGCTGCGCCAGCCCTTTCATACTTCTTCCATGTACGCTTGTAAAGTAAGCATCCTGCCATCTTTCTCCCACTTTGGCAAATGCCAGCTGGACAGAGCTTAAATAAGGATAAATAGCCAAACGGATTTTAGAAGATAAATAGCCGCCAATTCCAAAAAACAACGGGTCTCCGGATGCCAAAATCACAACGTTTTTCGTTTCCGTCCGCAAGCGGTCAACGAGCGAAGAAAGACCGCCCTCAATGACGATTTTTTCTCCCTGGTATTCAGGAAAAAAGGAAAGGTGACGCTTTCCTCCTATTAATATCTCACTTTCATCGATCCACTTTTCATACATGGGAAGCAGGCTTAATTTCCCTTCATCCCCGATGCCAATCATTTTAATCGATGCCATTATCCCGCACCGCCTTTCCTAAAAATTCCCCCTTCATCGTATATAAAGAGGTGTCTACAGCGATACCGCCATCCACTTCCTTTAACGCAGCGAGGCAGCAATAATCGCTTAGCTGTTCAAAAAATGAGAGAAATCCTTGCGCTGACATCATGTCCCCCACCTGTGAAGCGGTATTCGCCTGTTTTATTTCCTCAATAAGGGTAGCCTCAGCACCAGCATCCCTTGCTACACTAGCTAAAAAATGAAAATCAACAGGGGCGCTTTTCGAATGAACCATCATAATCCCCATGGCAACTTTTGAAAATTTCCCCATCATTCCAACCATTGAAACTCTTTTTACCCCTTGCTTCTTGCACTGTTTAAGCGTAAAACCGACAAAGTCGCCCATCTCCACAAACGCATCCTCAGAGAGCTCCGGAAATTGCTTCATCGCGCATTTTTCACTTCGTCCGCCAGTGGTAATGACAAGATGCTCGCACCCGCTTGCCCGTGCCACACTGATGGCCTGAATAATACTGGCCTTATAGGCAGCTGTGGAAAACGGAACGACGATCCCGCGGGTACCCAGGATCGAAATTCCCCCAATAATCCCCAAACGTCCATTAAGCGTTTTTTTCGCAATTTCCTCCCCATCGGGTACCGAAATCACGATCTTTATTCCTTTTTCGATCCGATATTCTTTTAAGACCCCTTCTGCAGTCTCGCGGATCATCCTGCGAGGTACGGGGTTGATTGCCGCTTCCCCGACAGGAACCGGCAATCCTTCCTTGGTTACGCGGCCAACCCCGACACCCCCGTCAAGGATAATCCCTGGTTCATCCGACCAGGAAACCGTTGAAACGATCAATGCCCTGTGGGTCGCATCCGGATCGTCTCCTGCGTCTTTAATGGTACTTGCTATCGCCATCTCTTCCGTAATCTCGCAGCTTTCGATATGAAAGGTAGCAAACCTTTTTACTGGTAAATAAATAGTAGACTCTGTTTGCGATTCACCTGTAATTAACGCCGTCAGCGCGGCCTTTGTCGTTGCCGTAGCGCAGGCTCCTGTCGTATATCCTTCACGCAGCTTTCCTTTTGGTACTTCCTGCATGTCTTACACCCTGTCTGCAAGAATGGAAATGGCATTTAATGCCGCAACGGTAACGGTACTGCCGCCTTTTCTGCCAATATTTGTGATGAAAGGAATGTCGAGCTTGGCTAATTCTTCTTTTGATTCAGCCGCTGAAACAAAACCAACCGGCAGGCCGATGACAAGGCCCGGTTTGGCTTCACCCTCTTTAATCAGACGGATTAGTTCGAGTAACGCAGTCGGGGCATTCCCAATAGCAAAAATACCGCCGTCCGCTTCTTTTATAGCTTTTCTCATCGAGATGATGGCCCTAGTTGTATTTAATCGTTTTGCCTCCAGCATCACATCCGGATCGGAAATATAAACGTTGATCTCTCCCCCGTACTTTTCAATTCGTGCTTTATTTGCGCCTACCTGAACCATTTGTACATCTGCTACTACTTTTTTTCCGCTGCGAATGGCACGAATTCCTGCCTGGACTGCATCAGGATGAAAGAGTACGCTTTTTCCCAATTCAAAGTCAGCTGACGCATGAATGATACGCTGGACGATGGGATATTGCTCATCCGTATAGGAATGCTCACCAATTTCTTCATTAATCATTTCAAAGCTTTTTCCTTCAATTTGTTCGGGCTGAACCGTTAACGGTTTAAATTCGGTCCGAAAGTCCATTATCCTCACTCCTTCATTAAAATTTATTTTCTACTTCCAGATAGTCAAATATGGAACGGGACTTTTTCTGTAATTCATTGACCACATCAAAAAAATCCGAATATACCGTTCCATAATTTATTTTTGGACGTCCAATCATTATGATCTCGATCCCAAGCTCCTTTGCTGCTTCAACCTTTTCATCAACAGAACCGACCTTACCGCTCTCCTTTGTAATCATTAACGTCACGCCATATTGCTTATAAAGAGCTTGGTCGAACTCCTTTGTAAACGGGCCTTGAATCGCGACAATATTTTTTTGCGGAAAACCAAGCTGTTCGCATTTTTCCATATTATCCGTGCGAGGCAGCATACGAGCGATCAGCCGGATTTCCGGGTTCCCTAGTAATTTCTTTGTAAAAACCTGCAGTGTTTTGCTGCCTGTTGTCAGCATCACAACCCCTTTTTTTGTTGCCGCCATCTCCGCTGCTTCCTCGTAGCTTTCTACCAGCTTTATCTTTTCATATTGAAAGGATTGGGACTCGCGCTCGTAACGGATATAGGGTACATTCGCTGTTTTTGCCGCACCTATGGCATTTTTAGATGCTTCTTCTGCAAAAGGATGACTCGCATCCACAATCGCTTGAATTCCTTTTGTTTTGATCAAACTCACCATTTCTTCATTCGTTAATCTGCCTACTTGTACATTAATTTCTGCCTGTTTCAGTTCATCCGCGGCATTTTCCGTTACAACGGTAGCCAATAGATTGTAGCCGGCTTTCTTGATTTCTAAAGCAAGTGCCCGGGCATCGCTTGTTCCGGCTAATACTAAAATCATCTTCTATCCCCTGCCTTTTCTCCTTCGTGTTCATGGTGGTGGCTATGTACATGATGGTGGTGATCATGTCCGTCATGGTCATGGTGATGGTCATGATCATGATCATGGTGATGATGGTGATGAACATGCTCCATAGCATCCAAGCGATAAAGGCAGGTATCACAGTTCATCTTTACTTCATCACGTAATGCTTCTTCCACACGTTCTTTTAAAATGGTTTGCAGCTTGGGATGATAGCCAAAATAGCCTGCCAATTTAAATTCGACGGTAGCGTATTGATGTTGAAATGGAACCATCATCTCTTCTAACCGTTTAATCAAAATTCCAGTAAACAAAAAGTAGGGCAAGATAATGACTTTCTTTGCTCCGAGCTTAATACACCGCTCGATACCTTCATTCACAAGGGGATTGGTTACCCCCATAAAAGCCGGTTCAACTATTTTGAAGTTTGTTTTTTCCCAAAGTAATCTTGCAATCTTATATAAATCACTATTAGCATCGGGGTCACTTCCGCCACGCCCTAACAGGAGGACAGCTGTATCGGGATCTGGATCATCCTGGTTCTCCCCGATTTCTTCTAATCTCGTTTTTAGGATTTCAAACGTTTCCTCATGTACACCAATCGGCCTGCCATACGTAAACTCCACAAGCGGATATTTTTTCTTTGCCTCATCGATGGCAGCTGGAATATGGATTTTTGAATGTCCTGCTTGCAGAAGCATAATGGGAATCACAACAATATGGTCTGCCCCTTTCTCGACACATACATCAATTCCTTGATTTACAGTTGGTCTTTCAAATTCTAAAAAACTCGTCTCAACTAGTACGGTTTCGTCCCACGTCCTTCTCATCGTTTCTATGAACTGACGTACTTGATCATTTCCTTCACGATCTTTACTTCCATGACCTACAAATAGAATTGCTTTCAAAATGATTCCTCCCCTTGTTTAACTATCAAACTTTCAAATTGACCACTATGATTCTTTCATTTACTCCCCGCATGCAGCAGCTTCAATTTTTATTTTTGGTGTCATATCTTGATACTCAAATCCTTGAATTTGTTTTACACGTTTAAAGAATTTATAGAAACGCTCGTTCGGATAGGCTTTCTGTTTATATTCTTGGACAATCCCCTCGACAACCCCAACGATTTCATCAGACGCTATTCCTTCCGCTACGATTTGACCAGGATGGGCACTCCTTCCAGCAGTTTTTGCCCCTAAAAATAAATCGAACGCTCCTTTGCGGTACACAATTCCAATATCTTCTTTTACCGCTCCATAGCATGCCATGCCACAGCCGTTAACACCCAGCTTTAATTCCTTAGGAAGTTCCAATCCTCCGAGCCTTTCTTGAAGCTCTTCCGCATAGGGAATAGCCTCCTTCTTTTCTCCGTCGCAAAAATCACAGGCTTTTACAGTTAAAACGTCGCCAATCGGAGAAATCAAAAATTTAGCATTTGTTAATTTTTCCACTATGTCATCAGGCTCAGAAGTTAAAATTTGCAGCTTAATGTAATGGTCTTGTGTATATTCCATTACACCTTCTTCTCCTACTAGTTCGGAAAGAGTCATCATTTGTTTGGATGTAAATTTTTTATTTGCAACACCAGGACTAACTGCAAGTTCAAAAATAGATTGAATGGGCTGCTTCGCTATTAAACTCTGAGAGAATTCTGCGCCATCACCAAGAATCATTTGCAGTGCTTCCTCTGCCAGTTCTCTGGAAGATTCCCTTACTACTGGTGCCACCGCTACATCCTTCAGTGGTTCCATATGGTTAAATTGCTCAAGCGCCCAGGGTTCAGCTTCCTTTTGTAAGCGTTGATGCGGTTTTAAGGGCTGTACCGTTTGATTTAATGTATACTTCCGTTGGTACCCACGCGGTGTAATCATTAAGTCTTCGTAGAAAAAGGTAGACGAATTTCCAATAATAACGGTTGTTAACATGCCAATTTCATGATTAAGCATCTCTTTTAAATTAGTCATTACGACACTTTGACGGTCACGGAAAGCACTTTTGACTAAACCTACTGGCGTTTCCGGAGACCGGTATTTTAATAGAATTCTTTGCGCTTCCACAATTTGTCTTGTTCTTCTCCCGCTTTTTGGATTGTACAGTGCAATCACAAAATCAGCCTGTGCTGCTGCATCAATTCTTTTCTCAATTATTTTCCACGGTGTTAAATGGTCGCTTAAACTAATCGTACATGCATCATGCATGATGGGTGCTCCTAATAACGCCGCACAGGAGTTGATAGAGGAAATTCCTGGTATCACCTCAACTTCTACGCCTGTTTCTTTTTTCCACCCTTTCTCGAATAACACCTCATAAACGAGACCAGCCATCCCGTATACCCCGGCATCACCGCTGGAAATCACGGCAACCTTCCTGCCCTGTTCCGCCTGCCTTACTGCTTCCTGGGCACGGCTTACTTCTTCCGTCATTCCCGTGCTAATTATTTCTTGCCCTGTTAATAATCCTTGAACCAAATCGACATAGGTTTTATAGCCAACGATCATGTCACTTTCTTGAATGGCTGCCCTTGCCCGTTCTGTAATATGTTCATTGCTTCCTGGGCCAAAACCGATAACAAACAGTTTTCCCTGCATATCATACGCTCCCTTTCCAAAATTCAACTAACATTGAGACGCCAAGTCCTAAGCTATACATCCCTGTGATCGAACCGAGGACAAGGTAAAGCTGTCTTTTAAGTCTTGCTTTTAAAAATCCCCATGAAAGACAGAACGTGATACATACGGTTGAAATTAGCAATCCAATCACAAATAAAATTAATTGCATGGCCCCAAGAAACACTTGCTTTCTTTTTTGTTGTTCGCTTCCTACCATATCGGCAATGGCCGCCACATGGTCTCCATCCATACCATGTCTCATCCCGATCAATACAGCTAAAATAGCAAACGTGATCAGTCCCATTTTATACACTCCTTTTTATCGGTTTAGATACTCCTTCTATACAATCTGTTTCTTTTGGCGATCTAAAGCCTTCCTGTTCATATTGATAAATGATATGATCTTCTATGCTGCAACCTCCTGCCAAATGCTGATGGACAATTTTGCTGCCAACTTCCGGAGTAACCTCTTTGTACCATGTTCCTTCCGGATAGACGATGACAACGGGGGCATCCTTACATCTTCCATTACATCGCGTTCTTGTTGTATGTATGAATGTGTCATAATTTAAATGCTCAATCTCGTTGCGAATTGCCTGTGTTGCCTCTTCTCCTCCCTTTCTCATGCAGCTGCTCCCGTTACAAATTAAAACGTGATGCTTTGTACCTTTTAAATTCCAAGTAGTCATATCACACTCTCCCAAACTTTTTTTTGCAAAAAAAAGCACCCCTACATAAATAGGGGTGCAGAGCAAATACAGTCAAACATACAAAGGATGATTGCAATTATTCAGCACTTCCACCTATACCCCGTAGGTTTAATGAAGTATGCAGGTAAAAGGCAGGTCTCCTGGCTCAGGTTCATCGATACATTGCGTCTTCCCAAATCCATTCAGTGACATTTGCAATGTACCTCCCCAATACAGTGGCGGGTACCGTGACGGATTTTCACCGTTCTTCCCTTTTAAGCGCCATCTTTTATATATAGCGCACCTTTCCCTAACAATATTCAATTTTCATGACAAGCTTAATCCCTTAAACATGTTATGCCATTAAATTTCAATAAGAATCTTTCTACACTTTTTTTCCTGCAAGATGTTCTTAAGCTTTTAGATCAAACATTTTGATAGAAAAATAAAAAATCCGTTCAACTGGAGTTGAACGGATAAAACGTAAGCAAAAAAAGACAAAGAAATGTCATACTTTTTGTCGCCAACGTCTCATCTTCTCAACACCCGAAGAAATCGAAACTTTAAAAAGTTAAGACAGGTCTCCTGACTTGTGTATCCTCCTACTTTAGACCCTTCCCGTACTGAGCATATTTAAAAAATATATCGATACAGTGGTTTGTCTATTTCGTCCACACTTACAGTTGCGGGGACAGTTCTGGTCTTTCACCAGATTCCCTTTTAAGCCCATGGGCATCTTAACTATTTTGTAAACAATTATTAAATTTTCAATTAACTATTTATAACAAATTCTATACTAGCCTAACAATTATCGTTTTACAAGAATTTTTTATGGCAAATTGTTCAAATGCATATAACCGTTAAAATTTATAAAAAAATGTTACTGCTAATTTAGCGAAACAATATAAATTAGTTTATTATTTGAGAAATGAAGTCTAGCGTATGCTATTGAAAACCATCTTCGATGATGAAAAAGGATCACCTTCTTTACATTTGGCGATCCTTTTTCAAAGATTTACTATTTTCTTAAGTAGTTTTCTTTTTTAACCTGATGGCTCAAAACTTTTTCTTTTGCTACTTGAGAAACTTGTTTTCCATGGTTGGTTGTCGTTGTTGTTGAGTTCGTCGGTGCTGTTGAGTTCGTCGGTGCTGTTGAGTTTGTTGGTGCTGTTGAGTTCGTTGGTGCTGTTGAGTTCGTCGGTACAGTTGAGTTCGTCGGTACAGTTGTAGTAGCTGATTTCGTGCTTGTCGTTCCCGTTGTAGCGGTATTCGAATTCGTCGTAGTGTTAGTAGCAAGTGCTGTTGTATTGGTAGTCGTTATCGTAGCACTAATTGGCGTCGTATTCTTTTGAATCACGGCTATGACTTTATCACTCTTGTTTCCATTTTTTAAATCCGCTTGGAGAGCAGTAATATTATGAGAAACCGTGGGTTGCACGTCTTTTACATCCGATGTTGGTGCTTGATCTTTCACCGTTTTTTCTGCTTGGTTGATGTTATCCGCTGTTTTTTGGCCTCCGAAATTGGTTAACGAATTTGCTTGCGCTAATCGTTTAAAAGAATGATCGGCTAACAAGGCGTTGGTGACAGAAAACGTAACGGATCCCACTAACACCATGGCAAGGGCTCTTTTGGTTAGTTTGTTCATGTTTTTCCCCTCGTGTCTTTTTGTGCGCGGTCGCATTACAACAGTTCGTCCAACCCTAAATGGTTTATGGGGGTATTATTACTCCAGTGCCATATATAAAATAAAAGAACATTTTCCTCCTACCCCCAAAATCCTAAAATGACTACCTAATCTTTTGTAGGTAGTCATTTTTTGTCGAAAAAACTCTGTCCACTGGATACGGACATTTAGGATAGACTGTCCATAAACGGTGCCTGTCACCAAGGAGGAATCTTATTGAATCGAATTTTTAGGTGGATTGTTAGATCGTTGTTTGCACCTGTGGCTGGATATGGAGGAGCAGTTGCGAGTACAATTGGTTTTTTCCTGGGCTTTGTACCTTTATATAGTGTAAGGATTCCTTTATTGCTTGTTCTTTCAATTTTGTTTCGTTTTAATATTGTCGCCTTATTCCTTGGAACGTTGATTCCGATTTTTATTCCTTACATTCGTCATTTACCCTTCCTCAATTTAAAGGGATGGGAAGGATACTTGAATAACTGGTTATTTTCTTACCTGAAACATAAAATACCACTCTCCCAAAGCATTGCAACAGGGGTCCTGGGGGGGTTGATCGGTCTTGTCTGCTATTTTTTCTTCCATTGGTTTTACAATTTAGGACTGAAAAAAAGAGAACAAAATCAAGAACATGTTTTTCTTGATCCCGCCAAAAGACGCTGGTCGATTATTAAACGAATGAGTGTAGGCTTTACTGTGTTAATAGTTTTAGTATCGATTATTTTTATTGAAAGCCTTACTACTGACCCATTGTTTCCTGGCCTGAAATTGAATACAAGCGCAGCAACGAGCGGGATCGAGCCGATTAATCAAAGTTTCAATGAGGCACAGCTTGCTTCACAGCTTCAAAAAACGGATCCTTCCCCTCTTATTCAAAGAAATAATGGTCAATTGAACAAAAATCAAATGGCCAGCAAACAAGAAGTTTACGGTTTTTACGTCAATTGGGATGAAAACAGTAAAAGCTCATTTAAAAAAAATATCAATACAATCACAACCTTAATGCCGGAGTGGCTGCAACTTACACCTGACCTTACCTTTAAAACCAGCACTGACTCGTCTATTACTGCATTGGCAAAGGCACATCATATCAAGATTCTCCCATTAGTTAATAATTTTATTAATAATAAATGGGATGCAGAAACTCTGCACCGGTTATTTACTACTCCAGGCGCCGAAGATCTTTTTATTAAAAATTTGTTAGCTTATGTGAGAACAAATGATTTTGCCGGCATCAATATTGACTTCGAAGAAATCAATCAAGATGATAATGCTAATTTGACTCATTTTATTAATAAGGTATCAAAGCAATTTCATCAACATGGTCTCATGGTAACAATGGATGTCCCGCCGAAGAACAATCGTTATAACTATGCTTCTTTAGCAGCTGACGTTGATCGGATGATTGTCATGCTATATGATCAGCACAACTCCATGAGCAAACCTGGACCTGTTGCTCCATCTGATTGGGTAAAAGAGAGCTTAAACCAGCTCCATATTCCTTCCCAAAAATTGATTGTCAGTTTGGGAAGCTACGGTTACGACTGGGAAGAAAACTCCAATCAGCCAGCAGATACCATGACCTTCGGGGATCTCATGGATTTGGGAATTGGTACGAACCTTCAAATCCATTGGAATAAACAAGCAGGCAATCCTTATTTACGCTACAAAAAAAATGGAGAGAACCATATTGTTTGGTTTTTAGATGCTGCTACATTTTATAACCAAATGAAGCAAGCGTCTGAAAGCGGTTCAAAAGGAATAGCAGTTTGGCGTCTCGGTTCTGAAGATCCTTCAATCTGGAATTTTATTAATAAACCGAAGGAAATACAGCATCCATCCACTGCCATTAAAACCTTAATCAGTCCTGAACCTGTTCATTATACGGGTGCTGGAGAGATTTTAAACATTGTTTCTCAATCAGAAAATGGTAAAAGAACAATTCAAACCGATTCACATGGTATGATTCAAGAAGAAACCTATACTACCTTACCAAAGCCTTTTGAGGTAGTTCGTTATGGCAAACCGAAACGTAAGGAAGTGGTCCTTTCCTTTGATGACGGACCCGATCCAATCTATACACCACAAATATTGGACATTTTGAACAAGAATCATATAAAAGGGGCATTCTTTATCGTTGGAGAGAATGCTGAATTGCATCCAGAACTGATTGAAAGGATGTATAAGGAAGGCCATGAAATTGGCAGCCATACCTTTACCCATCCAGATGTTGCATCCACCACACCATTTCAAACGAAGATGGAGCTAAATGCAAATCAGCGCTTATTTGAGGAAATTACGGGTCATTCGATGAACCTTTTCCGCCCTCCTTATGTGGCCGATGCGGAGCCGAGTACAAGGAGCGAACTGCTTCCTGTTTTACGTGCACAGGATATGGGTTATACAATGGTTGGTGAATTAATTGACACGAACGATTGGCAAAGACCTTCTAGTAGTGTAATTGTAAAGCGCGTAATCGACCAGCTTCCAAAAGGAAATGTCATTTTGCTGCACGATGCCGGGGGTGACCGCTCCAACACTGTAAAGGCCTTGCCGATGATTATTGAAGAACTTAAAAAGCGCGGCTACACATTTACCACCATTGCTCATCTTATTGGAAAAAGTGATAGTCAGATTATGCCATCTGCTAATCAAGACAGCCCTTATTTGGTCTATGACAAGGCGGTATTTAAGGTCATACAAGGCTGGCGTTTAGGATTAAGCGTCCTGTTCTACTCAGCTATCCTTTTAGGAATCCTGCGCCTGGCTATTTTCGTTTTCCTTTCTAGAAAACAGGTTAAAAGATATAAAGAGACCCAGATTGATCCTAGCTTTACACCTTTTGTAAGTGTCGTTATTGCTGCCTATAACGAGGAAAAAGTAATTTGCAAAACGATTCATTCTATTTTATCCAGCGATTACCCTGCTTTTGAGGTGCTGATTATCGACGATGGATCAAAAGATGATACTGCTGATGTTGTTCAAAAAACTTATGCAAACCATTCCTTAGTAAGATTAATTAAAAAAAACAATGGGGGAAAATCTTCTGCTGTTAATGTTGGTTTTAAAGAAGCAAACGGGGAAATCGTCGTTGCTCTTGACGCTGATACACTCATTGCTGAAAATGCCATCTCACTGCTTGTTAACCATTTTAAAAATGAAAATGTTGCTGCTGTTTCAGGTAATGTTAAGGTCGGCAATAAAGGGAACTTGCTAACAAACTGGCAGCATATCGAATATGTGACAGGCTTTAACCTAGAGAGAAGGGCCTTTGCCGCACTCAATTGCATTACGGTTGTCCCAGGTGCGATCGGTGCATGGAGAAAAACGGCGGTAGAAGAAGCAGGATACTTTAAAGAGGATACATTGGCAGAGGATACCGATATCACTCTTACTCTTTTACGCCAAGGGAAAAAGATTGAATTTGAAGAAAAGGCTTATGCCTTTACAGAGGTGCCGGAAGATATTAAAAGTCTGGCAAAACAGCGCTACCGATGGGTTTATGGTACTTTACAATGCTTATGGAAACATCGGGAGGCTTTATTTAATAAAAAACATAACTCATTAGGATATATCGGCCTTCCAAACATGTGGCTTTTCCAATATATTTATCAAACAATATCGCCTATTGCGGATATATTGTTCGTAATGGCCCTCTTTGGCGCACACCCCGGAAAAGCGGCTATTGGATTTATATTGTTTTACTTACTGGATTTCGTTACTTCTCTTTATGCGTTTAGATTAGAGAATGAAAGTCCTAAACCACTTGGTTCCTTGTTTCTACAACGAATCCTGTACAAGCAGCTTATGACTTACGTCGTGATCAAATCCATCTTCTCGGCAATAATGGGAGTAACCGTTGGTTGGAATAAACTAAAACGAAAAGGTAATGTAACTCAGGAAACCTATATTGTGAAGGTAAAGGAAAATATGTAATGGAATATCCGCACAGGTCTTTCCCGTTTGGGAAAGGCCTTTTTTATGTTTAAATGTACCCGTACTGCTTCAAAAAAAAATAGACTGACAAACAGTCAGTCCTATTTTGACGCAAGGTGCTTCCTTACGTCTTATATATAGTATTCAAATGATAGAATAAGTGTTACCATTTCCATCGGAATTTGATCACCTACTATATTCCAATTCCAACTTAATGTAATCGTTCCAAAAAAGGCTGAGCAGAGAAGCTCAGATGTTGCATATTTACTAATTTAGAAGGTTTTCTAATAAAAAAGAGGGATTCTTTGCGTTATAGAGAAGTGTTATAACGGAGGTGTTGTGTTATGACAGTAATATATTCACCTAGTGACGTACAGAATTTGCTTGGGATTGATAGCAGTACATTACGGAAGTATGCCACTCTCTTGGAAAGGCATGGGTATCACGTTCACCGTAATAATAGAGGACACAGAGGCTACTATGATAAAGATCTTATCACCCTACGTAAATTAATCGAATTTAGTAAGCAAGAGGATATGACGATGGAACGTTCAGTCGAAGCTGTAATGACGTGGTATTCTGAAGAAGAAAATACAGTTACCGTTACGGAAGTATTGCCGGTACAGACTACTAATAATCGGGATTTTGAGCAGGATACTATCCATGATAAACTATTGGAGCGTATTGAACATTTGGAGCAAATAAACTTAGATTTAATCAACCATTTGAAGGAAAAAGCAGTACGTGAAGCTAAGCAAGAAGAGATGATGAATCAAATCTTGAAGTATGTCGAACGAATGGAGCAACTAGAACGTTGTAAAATGATTGAGATTGAAACAAGAAACCAGACCGCAGCCGCCACTCAAAAGAAATGGTGGAAATGGTGGAAATAAGAAAAAATAGGCTCATAATTTATTTCTTACAAAATAAAAAGGGAAACTCGTGTCAATTCACATTGGTTTCCCTTTTTATTCATATGTTTAAGTGTTATTCAAATGAACAAGTCGGTCTAAATCTGCAACCATTCGGCGACATGTAACATAATCCTTTTCACGTCGTTTTTCAACACTCGTTCTCACTGAATGATGTCTTCTGTACACTTCATATCCTATACCATGGGCTCTAAGCATCGCTTTTTCCATTTCGCTTGTGTAACTTAATTGTAAATGATTGATAACGAATCATTCCTTTCGGTTCTTTTCACATGGCGAATTGTTCTTTTACACAGTATTCATCTTATCATTGAATTCTAGGTCACACAAAATCGAATAAACGCCATTTTTCGCTATATTAGGCAATCTCATCCAAACTCGAGAATATAACTCTGACATACTTAATATTACGGCGATATCCTATAATATAGTGCATAACCTATACTTCTCATTTTATGATCAATACAGTCTGAGCATCTCCGGTATTACTATAAGAATGTTTGCTGGAAGCCTCAAACTTGATGGAATCGAATTGGTTGAGTTCATATACCGTCTCTTCTACTTTGTTTTAAAACACGGCATGTATTTTCCACTGCAAAGGCTAAATTCTCTTCTCCTAAATTCAATGCTTCTTCTAAAGAAGTTACACCTTTTAAAATTCCAATAATTGCGGTAAAACCGTTGTCATATAAAGGCTCAACACCATTTCCGATTCTACCGGCAAAAGCAACGACAGGAACGGAGTGTTTCTTTGCGACCATGGCAACCCCGTATGGTGTTTTGCCGAACAAGGTTTGGCCATCTATGCTTCCCTCACCTGTAAAAACATAGTCAGCATCCTTAACTTGGTCCTCAAGACGAGTGTATTCAATTACAAGGTCAACACCTTTTTTCAGTCGGGCGTTTAAGAAGGCCATTAATCCTGCACCTAGACCTCCGGCTGCACCGGCACCTTCCAGATAAGCTACATCCTTACCCAATTCTTGTTTAATGATTTCAGCATAACGAAATAAATTTTGATCCAGCTTCTTTACCATTTCAGGAGTCGCTCCCTTTTGTGGTCCAAAGATGGCAGATGCCCCATTTTTGCCAATAAGAGGATTGGTAACATCACAAGCAACATCGATATGAACGTATTTTAATCTTTCATCTAAACCACTTAGATCAATCGAAACCAATTGGTCTAGGGAACCACCGCCGTGTAATAGTTCATTTCCCATTGCATCCTTAAAGGATGCCCCCAGGGCTTGAAGCATTCCAACTCCCCCATCATTCGTCGCACTCCCGCCAATGCCGATTAATATCCGGCTTGCCCCCTTGTCTAGGGCATGTTTGATTAATTCTCCTGTACCATAAGTGGTTGTCAGGAAAGGATTTCGATCCACTGGTTTAATTAATTCCAAGCCACTTGCACTTGCCATCTCAATAACCGCTGTTTGGCATCCACCTAAAAGGCCATACTCTGCAATCACTATTTCCCCTAATGGTCCGAGCACCTCGGTCCTGATAATTTCCCCATTTGTCATACTCACTAGAGAATCAACTGTTCCTTCCCCTCCATCAGCCATGGGAACAATCCTACATTCCGCGTCAGGAAAAACGGCCAATATTCCCTTTTCCATCGCAAGGGCAGCCTTTTTCGCGGTCATACTTTCCTTAAATGAATCCGGTGCTAGCACGAATTTCATAACCATCTGTCCTTTTCAGTTATAGTAGAAAAATATTCCTTTTAAAAATCATTAGGATGACCACTTTAGCCATCCCTAATCTTTCATTATCTTACCAAACACGGACGCTTGGTATCGAATTTCCAGCCCGGAATCAAAAACTGCATTCCAACAGCATCATCACGGGAACCTAGGCCGGACTAGAAATCTACTTTTGATTTCTGGTCCTAAAATTTGATTCGTGTTCACTTATTTAACTTCGTTCATATCCATCAAGAGATTGAAAAATAAATTTTTTCAAAGTACTCCTTACATATTTCACCATGCCGACTTTATTTTAAACTTAGTGGTAGTTCCTTTATTCCCCTTACAATCATTCCAGGCCTCCACTCGAGCTGTTCTTTATCAACAGCTAACTCAATGAGTGGGAATCTCTTAAGAAGGCTGTTGATCGCGATTTCGCCTTCCAGCCTGGCAAGCGGGGCTCCAAGACAGAGATGGATCCCTTTACCAAATGCAAGATGTGGGCTTTTCTCCCTGGTGATATCAAATAGATCAGCGTCTTTAAACTGCCCTTGGTCATGGTTTGCCGAATTTAATGCGATGACGATTAAATCTCCTCTACGGATAGACTTTCCTCTAAACTCCATGTCTTCATTCGCCCATCGGGATGTACTGAACTCAACCGGACCATTAAAACGCAGCGATTCCTCAATGGCAGTATGAATCAAATCAGACTTATCTTTCAACAAATTTAGCTGATCAGGGTTCTCTAATAATGCCAGTATGGTGTTGCCAATTAAATTGACGGTCGTTTCATGGCCAGCGATGATTAATAGAGCGACCACTCCATATAGCTCACGTTCGGTTAATTGATCTCCGTCCTCCTCAGCCATTATCAGCTGACTGATGAGGTCATATCCTGGGTTTTTCCGAACTTTTTCAAACCATTGGCTTAGGTATTGAATAAATTCATTCATATGCTTGAACATTTCTGTAGCATGTTCGCCATTCGACCCTTCAATCAGTGAATTAGACCAGACACGGAATTTGTCACGGTCTGCGGATGGGACTCCTAAAATCTCGCAAATGACGATAATCGGCAGTGGAAAAGCAAAATCATCAATCAGATTCATCGTTGTTTTCCCCTCAGCCTTGTCTAGCAGTTCATTCGTAATCTCCTGGATCCTTCCCCGCATGCCGGCAATCATTTGTGGAGTGAAAGCCTTTTGCACGAGCCCGCGCAGCCTTTTATGGTCAGGCGGATCAGAAAAAAGCATCGTATGCATAAACACACTCTGTTGCTCGATACTGCCGCCATAAAGCTTTGAAATATCTTTAATAAATCTCGGATCCATTAAAACTTCTACTGCATCATTATATCTAGTGATCAACCAACCCTCTTGTCCATCAGGGAATAACATCTTGTAAACTGGTTCGGTTTCCCTTAATCTGGCATAAGCGGGATACGGATTTGACGTGAATTCATTGGAAAACAGCTTGAATTGGGGATTCACCGTTCTTTCTCCTCTCTTTGCTCATTTTTTTAGTCTCCCTATTTTAAATTAAATAGCCCTGTTAATGGTTAAAAACAACGCCACAGGCTATTAATTCCAGTTCGGACAAAATAAAAAGAGCCCCATCGGACTCAGAAAATGATCTTAATCCTGGTAAATCACCAAGAGTGTCTTTTAATCAATCTGTTTTTCTCGCGTGATTAATCCATCTTCTAAGAACTGATTCAGATCACCGAGTTCATCATCATCTGAGGTCATTAGGCGTTGTATCTCTATTAAATCTTCTTCATTAAGATCATGCATATTTTCTCACCTCCCCGATTATTACATTGGATAATATCACCTTAATTTCATTCTTTAACACCCGGAGTAATTTCAAGGGTAAAGTTGTTACCCTTCATTAAACCTGTAACTCTCGAGCCTCTTAGCTAAAGAGAAAAAAATTCATCCGGATTTTTTACTATTCCTATTTTTTAGATTTCTACACCACTAAACAAATATCCTTTATTCTCATTGCCCAAAAATCAATAAATAGAGTTGATTTAAAATAGACTGCCGATGGCTTTCCGATACCATTCGTATTTTCTCGAACAATATTTGGGACATCATCTTTTCTTTGTGACTGACCGCACGATGACATTAGTAAAATGGACATACTTAAAGAAATGATGGTGAATGACTGATAACAGTAACGCGACATACATTACATCTACTTCTCTAATTTGTTTATTTCTTAAGGTGATGAGAAAAGGTGTAACTTATTCACGAATAATATCTAAGTATTCTCCTTTTCAAACTCCATTTCCTCAAATTTCTTTTAAAGAGTTGAAATTAGGCAATAATATTTCTAAGAGCTTTAAAAATAACGATGTCAGTTATAGGGGGAAGAGACTTTGCAACATACTTGGCTTTCTTTGTTACCGTTTTTGATTGTAATCTCCATGTCCATCTGGCTAAAAAACATCTTACCTGGTCTTGTCTTAGGTTTACTTGTGGGTTCTTTGATTTTTAAAGCCAATTTATTAGATGGGACCTATCAAGCGGTATCCTATATCGTCACAACCTTGTCGGCTGGAAACAATATTAAAATCATCGGGTTTCTTTATTTATTTGGCGGTCTTGTGGGGATGATGAACATTTCCGGTGGGATTAAGGGCTTTTCAGAATGGGTTGGGAGTAGAATTAAGACAGAGCGCGGGCTGCTGGGGCTCATCTGGCTTACCCTTCCTTTTACGTTTATGATGCCGATGTTTCGGATCATGATGATTGGTCCTATTGTTAAATCCCTGATTAAAAAAATGAACCTGCCAAAGCAACGGGTCGGACTAACGATGGATATTTCAACAGAGTCGGTCATTGTTCTTTTACCGGTAGCTACGGCATTTGTTGGCTTCATGGTCTCTTTAGTGGAAGGCAACATTCGAAAGCTTCATTTAGGGATGTCGGCCTATCATGTTTTCTTACTTAGTATTTTGTTTAACTTTTTTGCGATTGTGATGCTGGTGATTGGTATCGTGCAAACAATCTGGAATCCTATTAACAAAACATCCATCATAAAACCTGAACAAAAAAAGGTAGATGATGAAGGTAATGAATTTCACCGTGCTGGAATTCAAAAAGAGTTGTCCTTGGTAAAAGCACAGCCGTGGAATTTGATTTTCCCCGTTTTCTTGCTTCTGGGATTATCCTTATTTCTTTTGTGGCAGGATGGGACAGCTAAAGGAGCACATAGCATATTTACGGCTTTTTCGATGGCAGATGCCACCTTTGTCATGCTATTAGCTGTTTTCATCACCCTCGTTTTATCCTTTGTTTTTTACATCATCAGACGTCAGAAATTAGACGAAATCTTGTACCATTTTTTTGATGGAGGAAACCAAATGATGGAGGCCATCACGCTGCTTGTCCTCATCTGGTCCTTAACCCTATCGGCAGAAGATCTTGGTTTTTCGAAATTTATTAGTTCCACTTTAGGGTCATTTTTACCGGCTTTTTTGACACCGGTAACCATCTTTGTGCTTGGTTCTATTATCGGCTATTTTATTGGTTCCTCTTGGGGAACATGGGGATTGTTCATGCCCTTGGGAATGTCATTAGCCGTTTCTACCGGGGCATCTATCCCGTTGACCGTAGGTGCTGTCTTTGCAAGTGGAGCATTTGGGGCGCTATGTTCTCCGTTGGGGGATACAACCATCACAACAGCCTCCATTCTCGATATGACTCTTGTCGATTATTCCCGCTTTAAATTGAAGATTGCTTCGATCGGTGCAGCGATTGCCGTTGTTTTATATATTGTTGGGGCTTTGTTTATTTCTTGAAGTTAAGAAATCATCACCTGAAGTTAATAGCAAAGCTATTTCAAACTGATGTTGACAGGTTGAATAAGGTTCACTGGCGGTGTTATAAAAGCAGATGCTGTAGCACCTGCTTTAAAAGGTTTTTAGGCTTACCCATTTAAGTGTAAAGATTATCTTCTTCCCCTTTTCGATTATGAGAATCATAATTTGAAGAGAAGTTATTGCTCAATCGACCTTCATCTAGAATGTGTTTATGAATAGCATCAGGTACTTCATTTAGTGAATTTAACGTAAAAAAAGCCCCTTTTGGCTCCACCTTAACTTCAACAGCGTTATATTTCCATTCTGTTTCAGCAGGAATGTAAATGGTATTGATGCTCATCTCCAGTGCTGGCACGATATCCGTTCTTAATGAATCTCCAATCATCCAAGTTATTTTAGGATTCGCATCAATTGTTTTTAATATATCTGATAAAGCTGTTCTATCTTTATGTTCTGAAATAAAGATACGATGTTCAAAAAAGGTAGTTAGTTCTAACTGAGTGATCTTTCTACGTTGATTAGCCTCGTCCCCACCCGTGTGCAAATACAATTCATGCCCTGCTTCTTTTAATCTTTGCAGAGTTTCATTCATATATGGGATCGGTTCTACAGGAATTTTAAATACCTTAAACCCCAACTCCCTTAAAAATTCAATTTCGGATTTTTCCTTATCTTTTCCTGTTACTTCACAAAGGTAATTATAAGTACCAACAAAAGACTCAGGAAATCGGGCTGATGTTAAACCGTATTTGTTAATAGATTCTAAATCAATTTCAAGTTGTTTCAGTTTTATTTCCTCTTTTGTTAGTGAGGAAAACCATGTGGTCATTTGGTCAGCAAACATTTCTCTCACATGGTTAAAATATCTATTACAATATACTAGCGTATCGTCAAGATTAAATATGATGTTTTGTTTCTGCATTTTTTACTCCTTCTAACGATATCTTTAGGCTCTAATTATTTTTCCACAGGCGCTAGTTAAAAATACCTTTTTTCAACCTATTCAAAAATAACCTTTCAATAGTGTATTATGGTTATTTTCGCCCATCGGTTTTTCAGATGACAAAACCCTAATTGCAAGAACACGATGTGGCGCTTTGGGGTGAGGGAAACCTCGGCCTTTTGTTATCTATTCCTAAATTAGGCGTAGCTACCAGCTCCTCTCTTTCCCAAACAGGTATTATTATTTCAACTTTTGGAGGTGTTTTTCTCCTTCATAAGAAAAACACTAAAAGACAATTGGTTTTTTTCATCGTTGGCAGTGTTCTCGTTATTGCAGGAGGAATTTTGTTAGGGGTCACTAAAAAATAGGAGGTTTTTTATGTATCCAGATTTAAAAGGAAAAGTGGTTGTTATTACTGGTGCCTCAACAGGACACGGTCAAGCGATGGCTTATCGTTTTGGGCTAGAAGAGTAAAAACTGAGAAGACTTGACTTTGTTGTCAGGTTTTTTCGTTGTATTAGTTTTGATTATAGCTTAGTAAAAATAATTTGATATCAACTGATTCACCTCTTTTCTTCCCAACACACCACTTTCCCATCCACGGACTCTATTTATTAATTTTACTTTCCCAGTTAAATCAATAGTCGCGGTTTAGTATGACACTGCTTTAAGTTTATACAGATCCTTTTTAACCTTTGTGGTTGAGATGCCTTTTGTTCTAGATAAATAAACCACTTTACAAAAATCAGAAAGACTGTCGAATTTCCCTTCCCAATCATTCCCCATTACAAAGGTATCCACATTGTTATGGACAATATCTTCTTTTTTTTGTTCCCAGTTTTTCTCCGGAATAACTTCATCAACATAAACAATGGATTCTAAAAGTAATTTTCTTTCCTCATAGGAAAAATATGATTTTTTTGCTTTTGTTTTATTAAATTCATCAGTAGAAAGTCCTACAATTAAATAGTTTCCTAAAGACTTAGCTCTTTTTAAAAGATTAATATGTCCATAATGCAATAAATCGAATGTTCCGTAAGTAATTACTTTTTTCATTTTCGAACCTCTTTCTAATAGGTGAATTCATTAAAGCGTATAAACACAATAAAGTTGCTAAATTCCGGGTACTGAAAAACGTTATTTTTCCGTTCAGTCGTCTAACGTGAAAGGACTTATAATTATTGATGGGGCTTATTTAATAATATAATTAATCTATCAAGGTTTTTAATCGCGATTTCTTTTTTCGATGGAGGCAAATCAGAAATGTTTGAAATGATTTCCCTTCTTTTTAGTTCCATTTGTTTTAAAACGTCCTTATTAATTCCATCTAGATTACAATTACTTTCTTTGCCCATCTCTATCCCCCATTCTTTTAACAATATTTATCAACGTTGCTAATCTTAAACAACCTTAAGGTTATGCCTTTACCTTTTGTTTATGGCTTAAACTATTGCAACTACCGTTAATTTTCTTCGAATGAAAAAGCCGGCATTCCTCTGAAAAAGGATTGCCAGCTTGTTACTAGAGGAAATACCTTGGAGTATCTACGATATCATAGCTTGTTTACAGTTTAGTTAATGAAAAATAACAGTTTTATAACAGAAGTAAAGAGAAAACTTTTGTCCTAGTTGCCGTTATGGATGATTTATCAAATTTTTACAATCCCTGAAATATTCAACATTTGTAAACGCACCTAAACAAATGATTTAACATTTTGAAGAAGGAAAGCGGATTTTAATTTCATAAACCATCAAAAAAACGAACAGCTAAATATTTAATTGTCATACAACAGATCTTTATTCATTATTTGGCAAATACATGATGACCAATTGTCATCACTACGTGACGCGTGCGAATCCATTTATCTGTTGCAATATCCGGGTTATAAAAATAAATTGAATCATTTAACCGATCATTTCGCGTTAGTGCTTCATCTACGGCTCGTTTCGCCTCATCTGATGCCGGCTTATTAATTTCACCATTTTGAACAGGTGAAAAGGCATAGCTACCGCCTACTACTTGTTTAATAACATCTGTAATTGTATCTGGGAATTTAGGAGAATCCACTCGATTTAACACAACAGTCGCAACTGCTACTTTTCCTTTATATGATTCACCTTTAGCTTCAGCTTCTACTAAGCGGGCAAATAAGTCTTTCTCTTCATTTGAAACGGCTGGTTCCGCTCGTTCTTTTTCTGGCCTTTCCATTGCAGGTTTTAATGATTGGACTGATAACCCCTTCGTTTTACCTTCAATCCCCATAACATTTTTTGATGGTTGTACTGCTAATTTTTTCGTTTTTTTAGGAATTCGCAACATTTCTCCTATATAATTCCACTCATTATGAAGATTATTTTCTGGTTTTATCTCCTTAATAGCTACACGATTTTGTTGTCCAAGTTTCCAAAGACGATCTCCTTCAGTTTGAGCCTCGGCCTTATTATTTTGTAAACCTATAAATATAAATACCATTGCAGTTGCAGCTGCAAAAGTTACAATTAATGTTTTTATATACCTATTATTCATGGGTGTTACCTCCTGAAAATTCGTATGGTATAACTGTAGCATAGGCTAGTACTTGTTTTACCCAACGATTCAGTTACATTTCTTTTAGTTTGATGAACAACATTACAGGTAGGGTACAATTATGAAATTATTCCTATTTAAATGTAATATCCAACCCAATAATTACGAAATAAAGGTACATATTACCATGGCTTTTGAAACACCATTTGTTTCCTTCAGACATTAATAAACTTGTTTTTATTAGATTGGCTTTCGATAATCCGGATTATGTCACATCCATTCTTGGTGGATGTCCTTTCTATAAAACAGATTTCTTTACATTACATTTTCTATTTGCTAGACTTTGTGGAAACATGGGAGCAACGAATATGCATCTATGTTACTGTTTAAATTAGTAAGCCAATGGGAAAGATGGTTATGATAACTTGGAAAGGGAGGAATGAATAATGGATGTCAAATTAACATCAAAGGAAGTCATTACTCAGATCCAGAAGTTACAGAACGAAGGCAAATCTCTACGTAAAAAAGAGGTAAAACAACTTTATCCTGATTTAATGCGGAGTGCTTTGTATTACTACCCAAGTTGGCAACATGCTCTGGAAGAAAGTGAAGTAGGTTAGATATAAACTATACATCAAGACATGAGAATAACATGAACTCTATTAACAAAAGGCTTCCTTCTATGGAAGCCTTTTTGTTATGTTTAGATTCTCGTTTAGATTACTTATTCAACTATGGTTATAAAATAGGAACCTTTAAAATGAGTCTATTGGTTACTATTTAATTCAATACGACGAACTTCTCCCACTATAAAGGTGTAAGCAACCACTCCCAGTAGAGCCACTGCACCAACGAACCATATCGCTCCATTAAATGAATTGGTTGAATTGACAATTAATCCGATTATAATTGGGGTTATGATCCCGGATAAATTGGCAGCAAAGTTAAATACGCCGCCGGCTAAGCCAACTAATTCTCGAGGGGCAATATCTGAAACGAGAGTCCAACCTATCGCTGACATCCCTTGCCCGAAAAAAGCAACCGACATAATGAGGATAACCAAACTGGTTGATGAGGTATAGTTTGCCAATATAATCAGACATGCCAATGATAACCCTGTTATGATCGGAATTTTACGCGCTGCTCCAGTGGACCTGCCGCTTTTCACCATTCTGTCGGACCAAAATCCACCGAAAAGAACTCCAATAAATGCAGCAATGTAAGGAACAGATGCAACAAATCCCGCTTTAAGCATGGTCATATGTTTTGCTGTGACAAGATAGGAAGGGAACCACGTTAAGAAAAAGTAAAGTGTAGATGCGATCGCAAACTGACCGATATAAATTCCCCAGAATTGTCTAAACTTAAACAAATGACCTAAGTGGGACCAATTCAATTTTATCTTTTCGCCAGCCTTCTCTGCCAATCCTCCACCTTCCCGAATATAATCCATCTCTAGCTGATTAACCCGCTTACTTTCCTTAGGATCGCGGTAAAGTTTAAACCACATGATGGACCAAACTAATCCTATTAATCCTGTAACGAAAAAGATGGTAGACCAACCAAACTGGTCCAGAATCCAAAAAAGAAAAGGGGTAAGAAAAGCTAAGCCAATATACTCTCCTGCAGTATAAACCCCTGTCGCAAAAGCACGTTCTTGCTGTGGAAACCATGCGGCAACAACCCTGCTATTTGTCGGAAAGGCTGGAGCTTCAGATAGACCTAGACCGACGCGTAAACCAAATAATAGACCGAAATTTTTAGCAAATCCTTGGAAAAGTGTAAACAAAGACCATAAAATGAGGGAGGCACCATAGGCCAGCCTTGGTCCAAACCGATCTAAAAACCACCCGCCCGGAATTTGCATGAAAGCATAGGACCAACCAAATGCTGAAAAAATCAAACCTAACATAGCTGGATTTAAGTGAAGATCTGCCTTAATAAATGGGGCTGCTACTGAAATATTGGTACGGTCAAGGTAATTAATAGCTGTACCGATAAATAGTAAAAATAGAATAAGATATCGAGCACGTGAAGGTTTGTTGTTTAATGGTTTTGATACAGGTTGACCAACAGTTTTTTGCAGTGGTTGGTTTGCCACTTAAGAACCCCCTTTTCAATATAAAGAATAATTTTTTCATTTTAAAAATCTGTTTATCCTTAAAATTCAGAAATTTCTTCTGAAGAGCCCTGATAAAGCCTGTTTTCGGCGTGATTAGATTCTGTAAATTTAAAAACGATCGATCTGATAGGTTAAATTTTTTATTTGGGATCTTTTAGGTATTCAATAGCTTGTATGTACTCCTCCGGAAAGTTATAAATGATCGTTCCATATAGGGTTAACTCACTACGAACTACATGATAACACCGAAAGCGGTTACATTCACTCCCAAATAATAAGCCCATGCTGCAGCAAACATCCCTTTATTTCTGCCTTGGTTGGCAGGTTCTACTAACCTGATCATTCTAAACCCGTTCTTACTATTTTAAACAAAATAGTAAGAGCAGGTCTAATATAAAAACAGAACAAGTGAAGCTTTTACATTATTTTTCTAATTCAGAATCGTAAAATTCTCCAAAAAGTTCCTCGTCCGACGGTCTATCTTCAGGAATCGGATAGGATACCCAAGTTGTATTTAAATAATGTTTAAGATGTACATTCTCTGAAACTACATTTCCTCCCCAAGTACCGCAGCCAAGACTTGATGTCATTGGCATTCCATTGTTAAAGGCTCCTGCATTTGCTTTTGACTGAGGCTGTCGAACCATGATCCGGCTAACAGGTGCTGCTAAGCCAAGACGATGGATATGATCATCGTTAAAAGAGTAGATTCCACAAGAATGGCCCTTTCCTCCCACCTCGTAGATCGCACGCATCATGTTTAGTGCATTCTCAAATTCACCCTCATATTTGTAAACCGCAAGGAGAGTAGTTAATTTCTCGCCGGAAAATGGATAGTTTTTCCCAATCCCATCACCTTTAACGATCAAAAACTTGCGGTCATCAGGGATCTGAAATCCGGCAATTTCAGCTAATTGTTGAGGGGCAATGGCTACAGTTGTAGGTAAACGATGCCCTTCTTCGTCCCACATAACGGTGCGGAGCTTTGCTTTTTCTTCATTGTTCGCCAAATAACCTCCCTCTAAAACTAATTTTTCAACCATTTCATCGTATACCTTTTCGCTAATGATGAGGTTTCCATCGGCTGAACAGCCTGATCCAAAGTCAGATGTTTTGCTCAACATTGTGTTATGGGCAGCTTCAGCCGTATTTGCCGTTTCATCAATAATCATGGTAGAGTTCCCTGCACCTACTCCATAGGCAGGGGTTCCGGAGCTATAAGCACTTTTTACCATGTCTTTACCGCCTGTTGCTAAAACAAGGTCTGCACGTTCCATAAGTCCTTTGGTCATCGGGATATTGACATTCTGTAAACATTGTAAAATATCAGCTGGTGCTCCTTCTCGCTCAAGTGCTTCTCTCATTAACTGAACGGTCTCAAAAGAAGTCTTTTTGGAACGTGGATGGGGAGAAAAAATCACGACATCCCGTGCTTTAATCGCATAAATGGCAGAACCGGCCGGAGTTAGATCGGGATTGGTAGTTGGTACGATAGATGCGATAATCCCAACAGGTTTTGCATACTTCACAATTCCTTTTTCTTGATTTTCCTCAATAATTCCTACACTTTTTTGGCGCATCGCATCTCTAAGGATCCCGCGGATTTTTAAACGTTTACCCATCCGGCTTACAGGATCGCCAAGACCACTTTCTTCGATCCCCATCTCCACCAAACGTGTAAATGTTTTTTTGTTTGATACGGCCCAAGCGACAGCCTGACATAGACGATCCACTTTTTCCTGATCGTAAGTTGCCATAATCGCCAATGCTTTTTTTGCCCGTTCAAACGCTAATTCTAATTCTTCCTGCTGTTCGTATGTTAGTTCCATTTGCTTTGTAACAGTTTTTGACATATGATTACCTCCACTATTTTTTAGATCGATCTAAATTTGAACGATATTTATCCTAGCTTTTCCTGGCATTTTGGCTTTTCATGCAGGGAAAATGGTCCAGCCTGGAGCATATAACTTCCCCCATCATGCCCAATGAGTTCTTTTACCTCTTTTGCTGCATTGATTAGCAAATCTAAATTGATTCCTGTCTCCATTCCCATTTCATGAAAAGCATGAACGAGATCCTCGGATGCAATATTTCCGGATGCACCGGGTAAATAAGGACAACCGCCTAGCCCTGCAATTGAACTATCAAAATGAGTGATGCCCTGTTGCAAAGCAGAAAAAGCATTTGCAAGTGCCAAACCTCTCGTATTATGGAGGTGCATGGAAAAAATCATAGTCGGAAAATGTTTTTTTAGATAACCTACTGTTTCATAGACTTGCCTAGGATTTGCCATTCCTGTTGAATCAGCTAAGGATATTTCTGCGACCCCCATTGAGATATAGCGTTCCACAATCTGATCAATTCGCTCCAATGGAACAATTCCCTCAAACGGGCACCCGAAAGCCACCGAAATCGAACCTCCCACTTTGACTCGATGTTTGTCCGCTAATTCAATAATAGGACCAAAGCCATTCATCGCTTCTTCTGTAAGACAATTTGCATTAGAGATACTATGGGAATCCGTCGCAGAAAGCATTAATTTAAACTTTTTGATTCCTGCATCAATCGCTCGTTGTGCACCTCTTACATTTGGAACAAGCGCCCGAAATTTAATACCTGTGAATTCTTGTGCCTGCCTCACCACATCCTCTGCATCTTTCAATTGCGAGATGGCTTTTGGATGGACGAATGAAGTAATTTCCATTGATTGAATTCCTGTTTGCGCTAATTTTTTAATGATCGCTATTTTAACTTCTGTTGGAATCCATACCTTCTCCGCTTGGAATCCATCGCGTGGAGCTACCTCGCAAATCACAACCTTTGATGGCAGATTCATACTTGATAATGTACTCATCCGATCCCTCTTCCTTGTCAAATTACTATCATGATTCCCGGAAACCTAGGGAAATTTACTTTTTTAAAAATTTCTTGTAATAGTTTTGAATAATAATAATCTATTAAACTGATGCATGATGAACCTTTTTATTAGGGGAATAAATATCCATGATATTCCAATGCCCATCTGTCGGAACAGGATTGTTGAGCATGGCCACATCAATGACTACAGGCTTATTTATCCTAATGGCTCTTTCTAATGCCAGTTTGAATTCTTCGGCCGCTTTAATTTTTATTCCTTCAATTCCATATGCTCTGGCAATTGCTGCAAAATCAGGTGAATATGGCTCTCCATCCTTCTCGAAAACAGTACCGAGCGTTGTGCCGAAGTGAGCCTTTTGTAAACCTGCGATTGTACCGAACGCAAAGTTGTTCATGATAATCCATACAACTGGGATATTCTCTTCGAAAGCAGTTGCAAGCACTGCCGGATTTTGACCAAACCCTCCATCTCCAACTAAAGAGACAACCACTCGATCCGGTTTAGCAATCTTTGCTCCTAAAGCGGCAGGTGCGCCAAAGCCCATTGTGCAGTAACCGCCGGGAGTAAGAATAGACCCGGCTTCATAGATTGGGAATTGCTGTCCAACCCCATTTTTATTCCAGCCTACATCTGTCGTGATAAGTGCATCTTTCGGAAGCACCTGACGTACTTCTTCTAAAATTCGTTGTGGCATCATAGGAAAACAATTATCTTGAATAAAAGGTTTATTGCTTTCTTTAAAAGCTTTACGATTTCTAGCAATCTCTTCTTTTAACGAGTTTAAAGAAACAGGTTGTAAACCATTTGGCAATATTTCCTCCGCAACATCATTTAAAACAGTCAAGGCTTGTTTTAAATCAGCAACCACTCCGATTTCAACCGGGTAATTTCGACCTATCTCACTTGGATCAATATCGATTTGGATCAATTTCGTTGGCGGAAAATTGAAAGTATATTCTGACTCCCAAGAGCTGCTATCTGCTTCGCCAAATCGTGTACCTAATGCTAAAATGTAATCTGCTTGCTTACATTTATCGTTAATAAACTTTGTTCCCCAGAACCCCGTCATTCCCAGTGTAAGTGGATGTTCATCTGAAACAGCCCCTTTCCCCATCAGTGAATAAGCAACGGGTATATTTAAGTGATCAACAAGCTGTCTTAGCTCTTGTGCAGCATCGGCTAGCATAATCCCTCCTCCCACATAGAATAAAGGGTTTTTCGAACTTGTTAAGGTTTGAATAATTTTTTGCGCAGTCTCTTGATCAATAGAAGGTTTATGCAATTTTTTTGTATTGTGTTTAACTCGTTCAAAATGACATGTATCCATTTCAGTTGAAAAAATATCCATGGGAACGGAAATTAGAACCGGACCGGGATTTCCGCTTTCCGCTAATCGAAATGCTTTCTCTAAAATCTCCGGAAAAAGATGTGCACTGTCAACTCTCCAAGCCCGTTTTACAAATGGCCGGTAAATTTCATATTGAGTTGCATCGGCATGTAAATTAACCTCTTGATGTGGATGTTTTCCATAATAATGTGTTGGTACATCTCCGGCAATCACGACCATGGGAATTGAATCCAAAGCCGCATTAGCAACCCCAGTAGCCGCATTGGTTAAACCGGGACCTAAATGGCTTAGTAAAACCGCTGCTTGTTTTTTTACTCTCGCATAGCCATCAGCCATGTGGGCAGCAATTTGCTCATGGCGAACATTGACATATTTTATTGTACTAGTCTCCAATGCTGTTAAAACTGCAATGTTCGTATGTCCGCATAATCCAAAGATATGTTCAATTCCTCGATCTTCCAAATATTTAACCAGCTGGTGTGATACTAATTTTTTCATTCACATTATCCTCCTTAAAATTCAAAATTATTTTTCCGTATTGGCCTGAAAGTGCATCATCGTAAGCCTTATTAAACTCATTAAAATGGAAAACCTTCGAAATGATCGGTGCCACATCGAAATCATCCTTGAGCAAATAATCCACCGCTTTTGAAAAATCAGTAGGGAAATTATAGATAATGGATCCGTGGATCGTTAATTCCTTTCTGACCATTTGCATGACCGGAAAATTTGCTTCAGGTGTTAACCCGATTAATACCATTGTGCCACCCGGTTTTACATGCTGAATGCCATGCTCAACCGAATCTCTTGTGCCGGCAGCTTCAATGACTACATCAAATCTCTCCTCTGTCATCTCACTGGGAAGGACTGTCTTTATTCCTTTAAAACTATTGCGTATTTTTTCAAGCTTTGTCGGATTGATGTCAATTGCCGTGACTTGTGCACCTAAATGATGCGCCAGGGTGATAGCGAGCATTCCTTCGGTACCACAGCCAATAATCGCAATCGACGTTTCTTTCGTCAGACTAAATTTTTGGAAAGCATGAACAATAACGGCAAAAGGTTCAATTAACACCGCTTTTTCATCGGGCAATTCATTAGGAACACGTAACACATATTTTGAAGAGATGGTAAATTCCTGTGCGAATACTCCATTAACATTGATTCCTAACGATACCTTGTGTTCACAAATATTAGACATACCTTTTAAACAATACTCACATTCACCGCAAAAAGAATTCGGTGCAACGACTACCTTATCACCAGCTTTAAACTTCGCCTCCTTACCAACTTTAATAATTTCACCAACAATTTCATGGCCCGGTGTTACGGGATAATTGGCATGTGCCATCTTCCCCTTATATACACTAATATCTGAGCCGCAAATTCCACCATAACTTGATTTAATTTTTACTTCATAATCATTAAGAGGATCTTCGGAAGTTAATTCCTTTAATTGAAGATCACCTGGATTATTCAAAAACAACCCTAACATCTTGTTCACCTCCATCTTCTTATCATCCTCCACTAGTTTTAAGAAAGGCTCTAATAAAAAAAACTTAATAAATAGATCGATCTAATTCTTGTACAAAAAAATTCATTTTATTAGATCGATCTAATAAAACGGTAAAAAAATAAATTAGATCAAAGCTCTCTGCCTCACTCCTTTGTAAGAAAGCGTTATCATTATAATACAACAAAACGATTACCCTTTCAATCAATTTTATAAATATTCTTATAATTAAATTTAATTAAAAAATAAAAAATGTATATCCGGGTGAAATTTGAACTCACTCCGGATATACATTTAAGAGGAACTCCTAACAACCAATTCCGGCTGAATAATAATTCTTTGCAGTTCGCGGTCACGATCTATAATTCTTTGATGTAAAAGACTTGCTGCTTCAGAACCGATCTGCCGGGCAAATGAAGAAACAGTTGTTAACGGCGGATTATATAAGGATGCTTCTGGAACGTTGTCAAAACCAACGACCGCTATATCTTTCCCTGGTTTTTTTCTGGCATCGTCCAACCCTAACATTACCCCATGTGCGACCAAATCGTTAAAACAAAAGACTGCGGTAGGTGAATTCGGAAGATGCAAAGCCTTCTGAATTGCATTTACTCCTCCTTCCCGTGTCACAGTGCTACTAATTATTAATGATTCATCTACTTCAATTCCAGCATGTACAAGAGCATTGCAATAACCTTGCTTTCTTTTTTGCCACGCAGAGGATCCTGAAGAACCTCCAAGGAATGCTATTCTCCGATGTCCCTTTTGGATTAAATGGTTTACAGCCATATGTGATCCTGCCACATAGTCAATCCCGACATAATCTAATTCTATATCTTCTATTTCCCTAACAGCGAGTATTAGCGGAACATCTAATTTTTTGATTCGCTCGATCGTTTCATGTGAACTATCAGAGACAGGGCATAAAATCAATCCACCAACCCGATGTTCAAGCATTCTTGATAACAGCTGTTCTTGTTTAGAATCAGAATCAAAGGTAGTTCCAAGAAATACCGTATATCCTGCCTCTTCCAAGGAATTGTGAACACCTCTAAGCAATTCAGAAAAAAACGGGTTCCCGATATCTGTTATAATAAGACCTACCGTTGAAGTGTTCTGCGAACGCATATTTGCAGCAACCCGATCATAAACATATCCAAGCTCCTGCATTGATTCTAGTACTTTTTTACGTGTTTTTTCAGCAATATTAGTGCTTCCTCGCACAATAAGTGAAGCAGTTGCACGAGATACACCTGCATGCTTAGCAACATCTAATAAGGTGACACGTTTTTTTTGATTCATATCCATTCACCGTTTTCAAAATTAAAGTTTTTCATCGAAAATAGGTGACAATGCAATTCTTCTTTTTCTACGGTTGCCACCAGCAATTTCCATTATGGATATAATTATAACCTTGATAGTAGCATTTAGCTACTTTTTATTTGTTCTAGCATTAGTGGAGTATTACGCTATTTCAAAAGTTCTGAATCCTGGTTACTTTATGAGTCCTTCCGGATTTCTGCTGAATTTGCAAAGAAATTCATCCCATAACTACCACGCTTCAGCGGGAACAAAATTATGTCCACGGCTCTTGGTAATTTGAATCAGTTGAGCTTAAGAGTCTTCCTCGAATTTTTTCAATAAAGTCTTTTAAATTGCATGAAAAAAACCAAGATTACTTGAATAATCTTGGCTTAGTAATTTTTTATTAATTTGGATCATACATTTCATATGCTATTTTCAAAGATTCAACTATAAAGTCAGCAATATCGATCGTATTTAAATTATCGGTTTCAAGTTTGGAATGATGACTTTTGTATATACCTTGTCTCTTATAAAACAACTCTTCAATTTCTTCCATTGTTTTTCCGTGCAATACCGGCCTGCTATCAATAATAATATTAAGCCTTTCTTTCCAGGATTCCCATGTAATATCTAAAAAAATAACTATACAATTTTCTAATGTAACTTTTCGAATATCTTCTTGAAGATAAGCTCCCCCCCCCAAAGAAATTACCTTTAGTTTTTGTGCACAGTATTCCTTAATTATTTCTTTTTCTTTTTGCCGAAATGATTTCTCACCGATAAGTTTAAAGACATCAACAATAGGAATATTGAAACTATTTTCAATAACCCTATCTATGTCAATAAAATCTCTATAGAGCTTTTTAGCAACCAATTCTCCAACTGTAGTTTTCCCTACTCCCATAAATCCAATAATAACGATACTTTTTTCCCTTATTGACTCTCTATTGTTCATAAATTAAAAACACTCTTTTCAGGTAATTTTTTTGCACGAACAGGATATCTTTTCCTTTTTTGATTAAATGATAATTTATTCTTTATTTTTTTCTAATTTATAAAACATATCCAATTTTGCCACATTGTCCAAATTACTACTGATTACTTCATTTACTTTAGCCTTAAGTTCAGTATCCTTTTCCATCAATATGATTAATTGAACCAACAGTCTCTTTTCTTCTTCCGTTAGCGACGGTTCATCAACATTAAAAATGATCTGCAATGTTTTATAGCCTAAGGTGCTAAACATTTTATCATAAAATGACATCTTGAAATCCCCCTTGCGTAAATAGTATAAGAAGATATTTTTCAAAATCTTTGGTTCCAATGATGCTTCATCATAAATTAGATCGATCTAATTTTACTTTAAATGAAAAATGGTTTCTTCATCACACTGGTGTAGATCAAAATAGTTCTTCGCTGATTGCAAGCAGCGACGTGCATGCTCTTCAAACCCATATTCCTGAACACGCTTGATGTTTGGCAATTCAATTGAATATGGAATTTCTGGAATTCGATTAACAATACTTGCAATTTCGATGCTCCCCTCTCCTACATACAAGCGTTCCTCACGAAGGATTCGGGTCATTTCTTCCATAGAAGGAGGTATTTCTTTCATTGTATCGCAAAGATGGAAAAATCGAAACCATTCGCGTGGTACTGCATCCAAATCTTCCACTTTATCCCCTGAGCGATGAAAATGATGAAAATCGATCATCAGACCAGCATTATCCTGCTTTGCATTACGAAGAACATCTAGTGCGCCAACAAGGTTTTTGACGCTGGCAATCGGAACAAACTCCAATTCTACAGTAAGGCCGAATGGTTTAGCCAGCTCACAAAGTTCCGAAAAACGTTCGATTGCAAAATTACGATCGTCTGTCCAGATACTGCTGAGAACATGTTTTCCACCAAGTTCGGCAGCTGAATCCATAGCCGATAAATAGATTTTCGGATCGAGGCCATCAAAGATCTTTGCCAGTTCAATATCCAGAAGTTTGACGCCAGTCTCGGAAAGTGCGGTTTTCGTTTGCCGCATCAGCTCCTTGTTTTCTGCAAATGAAAAGTCTGGCTCCCCTGGCAGCCCCATGTAAATAGGCCTTAAGCTGACATAATCATAGCCTGCTCGCGCAGCGATGTATGTCATCTCCGGCGGCGGACAACCAAGTACTGTCAGATACGCTAAGGAAAATTGTTTTTTCATTATTTATCCTCCTTATAATTTCAGGTTTAAATCAATCTAGACAATTGGTATTTACTCTTATTTTTATTAGATCGATCTAATAATGATGTCCAGAAAGGGACTGAAAGGTGAAATTTTAATTTTATTTTATTATATGATGTATGCGTTTTCAATATATTCCTAATAAATAAAAGGTTTTTATTTTTCCACAATTCATATTATTAATTTGAAATTTAATAGTTTGACTAACCGCAAACCCTCTTAACATTGGAAAATATGATTGTTTTAATAAAGAAAACATATGCAAAGAAAATGAATTAAACCTTGATAGTAAAAAGGCTGATTTCACTTTCTTCCTGAATTAATCCGTCTTTCATGCACACTTCAGCCAGGTATTGGACTATCTCAGGCAATTTCCTGCATGTCCTGTCCGAATAAGCCCCGTATTCGCTATACAATATCTGCAATATATCTTTAAATACTAGGTTGAAGTCACACCTTAAATTACACTAAATTCACATTCTGACCAATAATTATTTCTATCCTTTAGAATTACTCTGTGAAAATCATATGCGAAAAAGTTAGTAAAATTGTTTTGAAACCTTTCAATAACAACAAAAAAACACCTGCGTTTTATGCAGATGATCTATATATCACTCATATTATTTATTTTTCCAATATAAATTTTTCCTCTTATGTTTAATACCGTCTATCCAAACCTTAGCTTCTTCATTACCACAAAAACAAGGATAACCTTATAGTGACCAAGTTTTACCCAATACCCTCCAAGATACCGTTCGATATTTTATTTGCTGTTAGAGTAGGTGCATACGATAACCGATTAAACGAATTCCAAACTTTACTTCAAAAGTGTATGCGAGTAAATTATTTAATTCTTCTAGTGCTATTTGCGTCCAAGTAACACTATATTCTTTTTTCATACTTAAGACTCCTTGATTCTTTTACACGATACTCAAGCCCCTGTTCTTTGCTGTAAAAACGTCTATTTCTACGATCCTCTCGATTTTTTTGAACTTAACGTATTAGATCCCCATCTCTTGCAAGATTTTCAACATCCATCTGATGCAGAGTTAATTTTTCCCGTTTCATGTTTAAATATCCAATCATACACCTCAAGAACATCTTGTTCAGAGATTTGATCAATCATTCGCTTCAATTCTTCATGATTTACACTCAAACCTTTCACCGCTTTGTGGTTTTTCTCCTTCCATTTTATCACATCAATGACAAAGTCTAATCTTTAATCAGACCTATAGAACACACAAACACACTCTACATGTATAGAGTGATATGGCACTACATTGCGTGCTGGTGTAAAAAAATAAAGATCTCTTAAACTTTCTATATAATACGGCTAACGATTTATGTCAGCTGCCAGGCAGTAGACGTTTATATTAGAAAACTCGGATTCACTCTTCAAATAGTAATGACCACTTTTCCCTGAGCGTGACCTTCTGCAAAATACGTGAAAGCATCGGGAACTTCACTCAACTTATAACGTCTATCAATAACAGGTTTTACTTTGCCTGCTTCAAAAAGTTCTTTCATAAAAATCAGATCTTTTTGGTTTGGCCTTTGTAAAAATCCACCCATTTTTTTACTCCCGGTCATTGAAATCCAAGGTCCCAGGACCAATGTCTGGAACATTTGAACCCCGGAACCTCCGACGTGAACAAAAATTCCATTGGGATTTAAGGCACGCTTATAAACTGAAATTGGTTGATATCCGTTTGCAGCAAGAATCAGGTCATAACGCATCGTTTTTTTAGTAAAATCTTCCTTCGTATAATCAATGACATGGTCAGCACCAATCGATTGAACAATGTCTAAATTTCTCGTACTGCACACTCCAGTTACCTCAGCCCCGAATGATTTGGCAATCTGTACAGCGAAAGTCCCCACACCACCGGAGGCACCATAAATCAAAACCTTTTGCCCCGACTGAATCTTGCCTTTATCCCGTAGACTCTGCAGGGCCGTGACTGCCGCCATCGGAACCGCAGCAGCTTCTTCAAAAGACATATTGGATGGTATTGGTGCTAATACATTTTCGGGAACAGATACATATTCGGCAAATCCACCCCAACCACAACCGGAAAGGTCGCCAAACACCTCATCGCCAGGTTGAAACTGCTTAACATTTTTGCCTACCGCTTCCACCCGACCTGCAATGTCACCTCCGGGTATGGAGTATTTTGGTTTTAGAAGACCGAACGCAAAGCGGGCTACGAACGGTTCCCCTTTCAAAAGAACCAGATTCCCATAATTCACGGATGCTGCATGAATTTTCACCTGAACTTGATTGTCCTCAGGAATAGGTTTTTCAACCTCTTTTAATTCAAGGACATCAGGTGGACCATATTTGTTATAAACTATAGCTTTCATAAATAATCCTCCTAATTTCCTTTGATTTGATCATTTTATCTCATTAATAAAGGCACTTTTCTAGAGGTTGAAGCTTATCGCAAATGGAACTCCCTTTTTCGCAAATGAAAATGGTTTTTTCGCAAATAAAAGCTGCATATTCACAAGTTAACGGTAGCTTATCGACTTGAATTTGATTTAGTGTTGTAAAAACAACAATGTTTACAAAAATTGCCTCAAAAAAGATTGCTAAAAAAAGGCCTTCAATTAAAAGATTTTCAAGTTAAAAGGTATTCAAGTGTAACTGCAATAAGTACATTTTTTTATCGTGGTCATTTTGCAGCTGCCACTGTTTTAGAGTTTCTCTGTTTACAAGTTCCTTAATAGACTTGAATATTGATGAATTCACCACGGAATCTCATTAATCAACAACTTACTCATGGAGATTATGATGTTCTTGATAAAGAAAAAGACAATTTAAAGTTTACTAAAACCGAGGAAAAGTACTTAATTGATCAAATTTACAAACGATTTTCCCAAAAAACGACTAAATACCAAGCTACGTATTTAAATTCGCTTTTAGGATTTTGCACTTGCAATTTACTCTAATGGAGACAAAGGGATCGATGAATTTCATTCACAGCAAAAAGTAAATTTGATTCATAAATCGTAGTAAATTAAGCTTAAATGAAAATAAGAAGCCAATCTCTTTTTGAGTAGATTGGCTTCTTATTTTCAAAAAAAATCAACACTATAGTTTAACAGAGCCTAATTTTAAAAAAAGGAAAGACTATTGTTTTAAACGGACAGGCAGGCTATTGCTCATTATCATTTTTGGCTGTTGTATCTGTACATGTTTTGGTGGTTTAGGATAGTCTGCTCTCCCTGCATCTCTAGGACTAGTAACAGTATTTCATTGATCCAGAACTTTCCCAGTAAACTTTAAATTTAATGGCAGTGAGGGATTAATATAGCAAATAGTGACAGCCAAATCCTCTTCTCCTCTTTTAAAATTGATTAATTTATTAAACATTTATCTAGGATTCAGAATTACTTACTATTCCTCGAATTGTTGAATAGGAGGAATGAACTATTGGAAATCATTTCGACCTACTTTTCTATTTTTACTTAAGTCTGTTTTAGTAAACATTTTTGTTTTTACAAAACTAATTTATTTTCAGGTCGAGAGGAAGGATTAATTGACGTAATAGCCTGATTTACTGGCGGATATACAGTTTCATTTGCGAAAAAACCAACTTCCATTTGCGAAAAAACCACTTTTATTTGTGAAAAACTACTTCTTTGTAATGCTTTGCAAATTAAGTAAACAACAATTTTATTTTCCTAAACGAGTTTATGAGCATACCACTTCTTACCTTTAAATCTCCTAGCAAAGATTATTCCTCGAGCTCCCCACTCCACAATCATGGCCACCCAAACACCTATAATACCAAATCCTAAAGTAATTCCTAAAATATAACCAAGGACTACCCGCAGCAGCCACATAGACAATAAAGATGCAATTGAAGTAAAGTTCGAGTCTCCGGCTGCTCGTAATGCTGATGGCATTATAAAGCTTGGTGACCACAAAATCGGTTGTCCAATGGCAGATATTAAAATCATCGTAAATATGGTTGGAATGATTTTATCAGGTGGATGGAACATTTTTACCATTAACGGAAAAAATGGCAATAATAGAACATCGGCAATCACAAAGAGGATCGACGCCAGACCGATCAATGATATAATAAATTTCCTTGCGTCCTCAACGTTCCTTCGTCCGATACACTGCCCAACAACCGTTACGGTAGAAATACCGAGCGCGTTGGGACCAATTTGAAATAACACGGCAATCGAATTACCGATGGCATAGGACGTCATCGCCAGTGTCCCTAATTGGACAATAAACGTTTGCGTTAGCAGCTTTCCGCCATTGAAAAATATCTGTTCGGCTGCAAAGGGAAGACCAATAAACATAACTTTCTTTAAAATGGAAAAATCAACGTGCAAGGCCTTTTTTATTTGGAACCGAAAGGCCTTATTAAATTTGATGATATAGAGTAATGAAGCTGCCATCCCCAGAATTCTTGCTAGAATGATAGAAATCACGAGTCCTTTTACACCCATATGAAACATGGTAATGAATAAAACATTTAAGAATGTGTTCGTTAAATTCATTACTAATGATAATTTCAAGCATGGTTTCGTCTCTCCAACCCCTCTCAAAGAGCCGCATACAGCTTCAAATATGGCAATAAACGGATAGGAAATACAGCTGCCTATGAGATACATTTTTGCATTTTGAAAAACATCCGCTTCCGCTTTACCAAAGAGAATGTTTAAGGTCGGCATATGAAAAAGAATGACGAGACCACTGATTAATATAGAAAATATCGTCACAGCAGATATTGCTTGTGTGGCCGTTTTGGATACCATTTCCGTGTTTCCACTGCCTTTATATTGCGCCACTATGACGGTCCCGCCTGTTGCAACCGCAATAAAAACATTGACCAGGAAAATATTCAATGAATCTACCATACTTACCGCACTGACGGCAGCCACTCCTGCTGAACTGATCATGGCGGTATTTAAAAAACTCATTAATACTAAAAAAGCCTGATCGACAAATATGGGCATGATGATCGCGATTATTTGTTTATAGTCGATCGATTCTCCCGTAAAATATTTATCTAAGAAAAAAACAGTTTTATGTTTAATTTTCAGTTCTGCTTTATTCATTACAACACATCACTTCTTCGTCGAATTGTATAGATCTTCAAATTTGACAAGATAATAAATTTTATTATATCACGGACTCCGAAATATATCAGTGTTTAATCCTATCGACAGTTTCAATTATTGTGGCCAATTCTAGATACAAGGTTAATGGGATATTATGTTAAAATATAATGTAAGGGGTTTGCGTTATCCATATTGATAATTCAACTAACGGAATGTCAAAAAAGGGGACTTTAAAATGACAACTTCAAAGAAAAGTTTAAGGACTTGCAACAAAGGACACAAATACTATAAAAGTAGTGATTGTCCGACCTGCCCGATCTGTGAGAAAGAACGGAAACCTGACAACGGATTTCTTTCACTACTCTCGGCACCAGCCAGACGAGCATTAGAAAACAATGGGATAACTTCTTTACAACAGCTCTCAAACTTTAGTGAAGACGAGATTTTGCAATTTCACGGTATGGGACCAACTTAGGACTGCTTTGCAGACAAATGGGTTATCATTTAGACAAAAATAGACGAATGCAGGATGAGTTGAAAGATTTAAAGAAACAAGTGGAGAAATACATACAAAAAGAAAAGCCAGTATTAGAAAACAAGTTAGATTTCCGCTTCGAATCGACCCTAAATTATACGAAGTGCTGGAAAAATGGGCGGTTGATGAACTCAGAAGTGTTAACACCCAAATCGAGGTAATATTAAAAGATGCAGCAAAAAAAGCCGGAAGAATTAAAAAATTATAAAGGGCAGTAGTTTCCGAAATATAAAGCAATAATCTTATATATTCCCATATTTGTTATAAGGAGGAAAATATTAAATGATTGCAACCCAATACAAGATTACATTACCAAGTGATTATGATATGAATATAATCAAAGACAGAGTAAGAAATAATGGTCATAAAACAGACGGATTTGATGATCTAAAATTTAAACTATATTTGGTAACAGAAAAAGGAATCAATAATAATTTACAAAATAGTTATTGTCCATTATATCTTTGGAAAGGTAGCAGCGGGCTAAACAAGTTTTTATTTAATGGATTTTATGACAATATACTAAACTCTTTTGGATGGCAACGAGTAAATGTCGGAATACCATTAATCGATACAACTTCATCTAAAATCAGAGAGAATAAATATCTATTTCAAATCACAAGAGAAATACAACCACAACAAAGTCTAAATAACTTAAAAGATAAAATAGAAGAAGGTATTCCAACGATTGATAATACAGAATATATAGTTATTTATAATCCAGATAAATGGGAGTACGATGTGTTTTACTTTTTAAGCGAATTAAGCAAATTAAAAGAAATGAGTGGAGTAATTTATAATATACTACATATATCACAAGAAGAACTCCCTTATTAGGAACTTGAATAAGAAAAAAGCGATCCTTCGATATTGAAGCATCGCATCTGTCATTATTCCTCGGTTGTTCTTTCATTTTGATAAAATTCTTTTGGCTTTTCCAATTGTTCCTGATGGCGATTTCTCCAATTGTTTGCAAAACTCGGGAGTGGGTTCTGATTCTTTTCTTTCCATAGTTTCCTCTTGTTTAGCCATTCCCGAATCCTTTTACGTAACCTTGACCGCTTCTTCATCGTTCTTCACCCCAATCACCTTCATATTTCTCCCTTGGCAATCCAAAGGGTTTCCAATATGTGTTTCATCACTAGTAGTATATGTTTTAATTTTAACAGGTTATGGGTAATCAAGACAAAAACCTGGTTCTCTACTTCCTCATATGCATCTATGAGGGCTTTTGTATTACCCTTTTTCCTAGTAATTGCACTCCTTTAGTTAATAAGAAAAAGCAGGAAATCAGTAACAATTTCCTGCTTACAGCTAAATCGGAAGAACGTGTTGCTAAAGGGGATGTTGCTATTCCTCAATAAACAACAACAGGCTCGTAAGTATTGAGATTATCATATACTGATTTCATCACACTAGGCGGGGTGTTGACACATCCACCTGAACCTTGAGTTAAGTAGGCAGTGTTAGCCCAGTTTTTCCGCCAGCTTGCATCGTGAAACCCTTCCCCATCATTTGTAAAAGGAGCCCAATAATTCACTGGTACTCTATAGTTTGCCATTCCAACTTCGCTGCCCACGAGTATGGCTGGTGAACGTTTATACAAAATATACCATACTCCCGGATGTGTATCTTCACCTACGTCATGTCTACCTGTCACGACATTAGTTGTGAGTACTAATTGTCCATTTTTATAAATCCAAATCCGTTGTTCTTGAATGGACACTTCCGCATAGGTGTCGCCGATTCCATTGTTCGTCGTGTTGTTAAAGCCAATAGCAACATTATCCCAACCATTCCCATAAACATTAGAAGCTACGACTGAATTTTCTCCTTTTTCAAAGGCTTCCTGAATCCGATTTGTTTCTTTACTAGCATCAAGTGCCCACCCATAGGTTTGCCCTTTTACGGAAATGACCGAACCTGAATGGGTCTTAAATTGGAAATTTTTATTTAAAGTTGATTGAGAAGTATTGATTTTAGCAATCTCGTTTTTAATATCGCTTGGATCAATGGTAAACTGTCCCTCTTTCGACAAGGATGCATTTTTGATTAAATCACTGGCTTTTAAGGAATACACCTGGCTCTGAACCGAATAACTAACAGTTCGTTGAAGAAGTTCTTGCAGTGTTTTCTCTTCTTTTTGCACAATCGGACTGTTTTCTTTAGCAGGCTGTATGTATTCGGCATTCAGATGAATTACACTTTTATATTCCTGTTTCTGATAATCTATTACCATTTTAGGGACATCATATTGATTTCCATTATTGCTTTTGGAAACCACAATTTTGCCCTGTACCAAATGGGCCTCTGCATCTTGTGGTGCTTTCAAACTCTTATTCTTAAATAAAAGTTTTTTTTCTATTTCATTCTTCATCGTTTCGCTTATGTATGGATCCGCTTTGCTTGGTGTCAACGAATAATTTCTTGCCTTCGAGGAAGGCCAAACCGTCGCTTGGCTTTTTAATATTTTCTTGACGCTAGACAAATCATTATTCGTCAATCCCAATATCGTATCTTTTCCATCGAAAATTTTTTCTTGACCAACATAGACTTCGTTTTTTAATACAGATGATCCTAACTTTTGTAATGCTTGGTTAGCCGTCATTCCACCGACGTTTGTGCCATTAATTGTAATATGAGAATTGAATCGGGTTGTTTGATAATAAGAGATGCCCGCCAATACGAGTGCTCCAGCCACAACTGCACTGCCAATTCCAATTTTCCATTTTACTGGCCCTTTGTGCAGGTCTGCCCTTTTATTCCCCATTTCTTCGACTACTTCACGTGCTGCATTTTCCATAACCCTTGCCTCCGTTTACCTGGTAACCTAGGCCTGTTTTTCGATGTTACCTGTGGTTTTGAAATTTAAATTTTGGATTATTTTGTCTTTTTTTAAATTAACCCTATTATAGAAGAATGGACAGAAGAAATTTGTCACAATTTGTATAAACAATGAAATATATCAATTTTGGTTCTTATTTAACCCCCTTCAAATTCACATACATTCTTAAAAACCCTACACTAACACAAACCATTCATTATCACCCGAGGTCTTTTTTCAAAATCAGTATAATCATAAGAATTAACAGAATTATTCTAAACTACCAAGATTAATTTTTCCTTAAATTAAAAAGACATGAAATTTTTGTATGCCTATATAACTCCTTTCGGCTTTGTTATCACGTAGCAATTATTCCCTAAACTAATCTGTTAGTCGAATAAGGAAAAATGTGATGTCTTATTAAAGTATCGCTACCCGTTTGTTAAATAAAGACTATTGGCAAATCAATCAATATTCTCTCTTGTTTCCCTTTTTTACATAATCCCATTCAACGTCAATATTTCTCCTTACCCTATGAAGAAGATGAAAAATGGTTTCTATTTCTTCCTGAGATAGCCCATTTAGTGCTACCTTATTTGAATAATCTCCCTCTCTTTTTAAAAAGGGATAAATTTCAAGTCCTTTATCCGTAGCAAAGAGCTTTTTAATTTTTTTATTTTCATCATCGTTTCTCTTTTCAATAAATCCTTGAATTTCAAGTTTTTGAATCGCACGGGCGGCTGTTGTTCGATCAACCTTAATCATTTCAGCAAGTTTTTCTTGAATGATACCAGGGTTTTCACATATCCGAATCAAGTACAAATACTGACCCTTTGTTAGGTCTAATGCTTTAAATTCAATATTACTTATCGAGTCAAGTGCCCTTGCTATCATTCCAATTTCTCGAAGAATCTCTCTCATAATAACAAACCCCTTAAAATCATTTTGTTGCATTTACAACAAAATATTTTTCATATATACTACTATTAGAATTCTAAGTTCATTATGACCCATCAAATACATTTAGAAAAGTGATACTAAGAATTCCTCTTTAAAATATTCCAATAAATAAAGGAGTTGTTTTAGTTGATTCGTAATCATTGGCTTGTTAATACCGCATTGCTTGGTATTGCATTTATTTGGGGGATAACGTTTGTAGTGGTTCAAGAAGCCATATCAAGGATCGCACCATTTACTTTTAATTTTTTACGATTCGGTTTAGCTGCCTTACTAATCTTTTTATTTTTATTATTCAATAAGAAAGAAAAATTTACTCTAAAACCTTTGTTCAAACAACTTAAAGTTGGCTCTTTTCTAGGGTTATTATTGTTTTTTGGATATGCTTTACAAACCTTTAGTTTATTACACACTACACCTGGTAAATCGGGATTTTTAACAGGATTAGCTGTTGCACTAGTGCCCATTATTTCTTATTTTATTTTACGTCAAAAACCAACATATCAAGGAATTATAGGCGTTATATTAGCAGTGTATGGTCTTTACTTATTGGCATTTACAGGGGTGACCACAATAAATCTGGGAGATTTGTTTGCACTTCTATGCTCCTTTGCATTTGGTCTTCAACTAGTTTATACAGGAAAGTATTCATCCCAAACCTCCGTTTTATATCTTGTTTTGGCTCAATTACTAACAGTAGCGGTATTGAGTGGAATTTTTGCTCTCATTTATGAACCTATCCTTCGTTTAGAAACTTTGTCAAATTCAGCGGTAATAGTTGCATTATTAATTACAAGTATCTTTGCCACTGCCTTTGCCTATATCGCCCAGACCTTTTTTCAAAAGTCTGCTAGTCCATCAAAAGTAGCTTTAATATTTTCAATGGAACCCGTATTTGCTGCACTTGCTGACTATCTATGGAATGGAACGACCCTGAGCACTCGCTCAATCATGGGATGCCTATTGATTCTGATTGGTATGTTATTAGCTGAAATTCCATTCTTGAGATATTTTTCTTTATTAAAACAAAAAAATCAAAAGGTAAATATGTAATGATAAAAACCGTTCTGAAAAGAACGGTTTTTTTAGTGAGTTATTAAACCCCGTTTGTAACAAAGCGTTCCTGCTTATTACAGAAACGAACCCGTTAATCTATAAAAAAACACTTAATTGCCAATAATTCTTTTGTTAACTTTTTGTAAATAAAGTAAACATTTCTCCTAATGGATAGTAACTGTAATACTTTATTTGTATAATTTTTAAAAATTACTAGAATGGAGATTGATAGGATGGATTATCATAATTTGAAACCGTTACCAACGAATGATAAGGTCAAAAAGATATCTTCATCATTTAGCGTTCTGAGGAATGCAATAACAATTTTGCTCGTAATAATTTCATTGTTTATTGCTGTTATTATGGTTACAACCAATATCAGTAGAATTACTATTATTGTATTAGGAATTATATCAATATTTATTTTTTGGTTTGCATTAGATAATTTTCACGTAAATGCCCCCATTATAAGAAAAAAGTAACTATCGTTTTTTTTCAACACCTCTTCAAGGAATTATTTACAAATTTTTTACAATTTTTTAATAATTAAAGTGAATTTTTTGAAAAAATTTTCCCCATAATGAAAATGAACCAAGTAACCTAAAACCCCAAGGACTTGGCAATCCCCCTCATACCTATCCTTATAGAAAAAGGATGGGTTTTTTTGTATCTTGCACCCGTTCGTAATATAAGGTTAGCCAGAGAGGGACAGGTTTACTGTCCCAAATTGTTTACTTATTTTTACTTTTTTGAGCTTTTAATGCTATTTTTTCAAGTCCATTTTCTCCTGCAATTTCTGTATCTGCTTTTGTTGGTGGAGCATTTTTATTATTCAATTGGTTATTCTTATTTTTACCCATTTTTTCACCACCCTTGTAGTTTAATTTAGGTATTCCTTCAAGGATGCCAACTATTATAAATTCACTAAATAAAAATATCGGAGTAGAATTTTTTCATTTTCGTTATCGGCACCCACAATTTTATTTTGCTTTCTTTTTTGTTTGCTATGCTATTTGATTTTCTCCTTCAACTGCACCGTTCGTTCAATCACAAAAAGGGATCAACGCATTAACTCCTCTTGAATCGCATGCCCATCAAGTTAAGAAAATTAATGGACAACTTAATGTTAACTGGATTTCTGTCGATTTCTTTTCCGTAAGACAGCGATAAGTAGCAAGAAAATTGGGATAATCATTTCGATTGTCATATTATAAAAAGGTACGATTCTCAAAAAATGAATCAATTCCAACAAGCTAGGGATGGACCAAAAACTAAACAGTATTAATAGAAATCCAAGTGGAAATACGACCGGTCGGCAATTAGAAAGATTCAACCATTGTGTTGTACCTAGAACAAGTGCATAATAATATACTGAGATTTTGATAAACGGACCTGACACCCAAATCGCCACAATAACTAACTCTATATGTTCAAAAAAATCAGCGATGCTGCATTCCGCCCCCAACTTAGTGATTATGTATATTATTCCAGTAAAAAAATGGTTCTTTCATGATCCTGGATTTTTTTGTCTTGGTCAACCCATACACTAGTTAAAAAAAATGCACCCCTTACACGGCAGTACCGAAAAGGAGTGCATTATGTTACTTTTTATAAATGCCACAAAAAGTCGGCTAAAGAGGTAAGTTTTATTCAAAGAAGTAGTAAGTTTCAAGCTAAAGGTTTAATAGCGTTATGCATATGGTTAGGCCAAAAAATAGCATGCACTTCATTAACTCAATTACGTAGTTGTCTAGAATCTTCAACGGGAGTCTTGATAAGTCCCTAAGGACTCAACCAACGATTTAACCCATCCGCAGTTAAGCTCTTACATTGGTCAGTATCAAAAGTTACAAGAAATAAAATCAAGATTAAGAATGATTATTGGTAAGATCTAAAATACGTTTGTAAACACTTATATAAAGGTTAGGGTCAGGGTCTTTACCATTTATCTTTGGCACTTCAAAGTCAGAAAGTACAAAATGATGTTTGGGTTGAACTTCATGTCTAGCTAAAGAACTTTTGCAACAGGATAAGGGACAACCATCAATTGCAATGATATCTCTTCCTGATTTTGCTGTTCTGACAAGTGGTTTGACATCACCCCCAACACCAGCGATACAGGACATTTCAGCTAATTTTTCTCGATCCATTTTTATAGCAATCATGTTAGCTGTTTGTGCAGCTGATGAACATCCAGAACATGAATATACAATAGGTAAATCATTTTTTTTCACCTTTCCATCCTCCCCTATTTCGTCATTTGATTAAGTAGAATATGTGTTTTTAATGAAACAACCATAGCTGAATAACTAAAATTCATTTTAATTTATTTATTATTTAAATTCCGTGAATAATGTCACTTTTCTATTGATTCAAGAAATATGAAAGGCAACCATTTTTTGTTTGTAGAAACTCTTTATAACTTTTAGGTAGTAATCGCTATCGCTACCGAAACCCATCATAAATAAAATGTTTTTTTAGACAAAATATTTTAACAATATTGAGCGGAGTTTCTAAACTTCGCTTTTTCTTTTTGCAATTAAAATCTAATAACTAATTACTAGAAACACTTGTTGATAGATTCAAGCGGAAATTATGGAAAAATGTGTACAAACCTAAAGCCTGTCTTATTCGAGATACATATAAATACAGTACAACTACACAACAGGGACGGACGGAAGGGAGGGACATAAGAGGACAAACTCACGGGGGAATACGGGCTCTTCATGAACATCATGAAAAACCTGCTTGAAGAAAGGGGAAATTTATGCTTCAACCAATGGTTTGGATTACCATTTTAACATTTTTGGGTACACTTGTATTTATTCTTTGGAGGCCTAGAGGCATTAATGAAGCCATACCCGCAGTGATAGGTGCAACTATTGTCTTACTAAGTGGAAGTGTTTCATTATCGGACTTGGGTATCATTACAGATACAATTAGCGGTGCTGCGATAACTATCTTGGCAACAATCGTCTTGGCGATTGTTTTAGAAAGCTTTGGGTTCTTCCACTGGGTGGCAGAGAAGCTCGCAGCCAAAGCAAAGGGGTCAGGGATTCGATTATTCTGGTATGTCAATCTATTATGCTTTCTCATGACACTCTTTTTTAATAACGATGGAAGTATTTTAATCACAACCCCCATTTTAGTCATGTTATTAAACAATATGGGTTTAAAAAACCATCAAAAAATTCCGTATTTGCTGTCTGGAGGTTTAATTGCAACCGCATCGAGTGCACCAATCGGTGTAAGTAACATTGTAAATCTGATTGCTCTAAAAATCGTTCATATGACTTTGTATATGCATACGGCGATGATGTTTGTACCCGCAACGCTTGGTTTACTACTCTTAGTTGGGCTACTGTTCCTTCGTTTTCGCAAAATCCTGCCGAAAACCGTTCCTACTGACGTATCGGGTCTCACAAACCCTTCTTACCATCCGCTCAAGCCAGGTCCTGTATATGCGTCGGAGAAAGCTCGTTCAAGGTTTATGTGGAACGTCCTTCTATTCGTATTTGCTATCCGTGTCAGCCTCTTTGTTGCTTCCTTTTTTTCCATTCCTATCTCAATCGTGGCTGTAACTGGTTCTCTTGTCCTTTTAGGATGGAGATGGGTTTATTTAAAAATACCTCCTGGCGATATGTTGAAAAAAACGCCGTGGTATATTATCATTTTCGCCTTTTGTATGTATACCATTATATACGGACTAAATAACATTGGTTTAACGCACTGGCTAATTGGAACCATGCAACCTATGGTTTCTGGAAGCCTGCTGCATGCGAGTGTACTGATGGGGGTACTACTGACCGTACTATCCAATATATTTAATAATCACCCAGCCCTTATGGTTGGAACGCTCACGTTAACGAATATGCATCTAGATCTACTTTCTTTGAAAATCGCTTATCTTGCTAACATTGTTGGCAGTGACATGGGATCGTTACTTCTTCCAATGGGAACACTTGCTACACTAATGTGGATGCACATTGTAAAACGTGGAAAAGTAAGAATCACTTGGTGGGAATATATAAAAATCACAGGTGTCGTTATACCGCCTACTGTCTTATTCACATTAGTGGTTTTATATTATTGGGTTTCAAGTCTTTTTGGTAATGTCCTTCAAAGATAAGACTATATGAGAATAAAGGAGAATGATGATGCTTATAGATTTTCAAGATTTAGTAGGAAAATATATTGAAGTGGAAATTTCGGGAGGTGTTTTCCATAAAGGTACCCTAATAGCTGCTGGGTTGGACATCATTGTTATACACGATGGCAGGACCAATTCATTCCTCTACATTCCATTTGTTCATATTCAAAGATTGAAAGAAACCAGTATTGAAGAAAATACCTATTATGACCCTCCTTCAGAGAAACCGATAGATACAGATGCCATATCCTTTCGTAAAATATTAACAATTGCTAAAGGTATGTTTGTAAAGGTTTATGTAACAGGAAATAAATCCATTCATGGCTATTTAACCAGTATCATGAACGATTATTTTGTTTTTCACTCCCCTGTTTACAAAACCATGTTTATTTCGATGAATCATGTAAAATGGGTAATTCCATATCCATCAAATACAACACCGTATTCGTTAAATAATCAAAATCTGCCGCTTAAGCCAGCGTCTATTCCTCTAGCTCGAAGTTTTGAAGAACAGTTGAAAAAATTGGAAAATCAACTAGTTATATTAGATGGTGGCGACAACCCTGAAAAAATAGGCTTTCTCCAAAAGGTTCGAAATAACAAAACAACTCTTATAACGGTTGAAGGCGAAACCGTGTATCGAAATTTAGTGCACATCAAATCGATTCAATTGCCGTAAGTAAGAATATTGGCTCTAAGTTTAATACACTTCATCATAACACCAAAAAAATTTATATGCAGGTGATTTCCACTTTAGTAATTAGATCAATCAAAAGAATAATCCACCCACTGTTTGCCGACGAGGATGGATTTTTTATTTAATTCTGGAGTTGTTTATTAGACCGTGCCGATCGAGTCACGGTCTTTTTTTGGTGTACTACCTATTGTTAGCATATGGTTTTGGTCAAATTTTGTTCTTAATAGTAAAAAATTTTACATATGTAATGACGCATATATCTACTTGAAAATAATATTGTACCTTATAAACTAAATTAATAGTGGTACACTTGAGGTAAGGTTCTATTAAAAAATGAGCTTAGAAATCACTACTTATATCAAAATAAGTTATAATAAGTAAAAAATATTTTTGAGGTGAATAGGCATTGGATTTTTATTCAAATTCAGACCAACAAGTAGAAAAAGTTGATGATAAAGAATATAAAGAAAGAGAGTACGCTACTAGATACAAAGGAGAAAGGGAACCGGAAGAAAGAGGATATAAACAATGGATTATGGGAAGGAAAAAGAAAAAAGTAAATGAAGAGGGCGAAGCAGGAAAATATTCGCCATCCAGATCCAGATCGTCAAATAAGAAAAAGAAAGGGGAAATGTTCTCATTAAAACTAGTCTTTAAGATATTTGTAGTAGCAGCTGTTTTTTACAACTTCAAATTCATTTGGAACTTTATGAAAGATCCTATTGGTAATTTTACGTTTTATCGTACATTATTTGTACTTGGAATATGTTCAGGTATTAATTTTATTGCCGTTTGGATTCTGTTTTATAAAAGTTCGTTTATGAGATTTTATCTTTCCTTATTTGCAATTTTAGGATCGTTTGGGTATTACTTCTACGTAAATTACACTAATCACTCCTTTTTGGGGAATAATATCAAAACTTCGTTGCTTGTTATGATATCAGTTTTGATGGTCATTAATCCTAAAGTAAATTATTACCTGAAAAGCATCGTACTTCTGTTGATACCTATTATAGGTATATATTTAAGTGATAATAAATTCGCACTTGTTTGGGCTTTAATGTTGAGTGCGGGATTTGTACTATTATTTAGAGTGTATAAATCAAGAGCAAAATCAAAATCAAATAAAAAGGAAAGTCGAGCAAGAAGAAACCAAAAGCAATCAGCTTAATATTTATTATTTGGCAATTAAATAATGCTGGTTATTACAGTATATTTTTTGAATGAAAATTAGCCGAAAATGTACAAGTGGTGAATAAAAACTTGTATATTTTCGGCTAATATAATTTTAAAAATGGAAGAAAAGCCCTCGTTAGTTTAAGTACGAATGGGGCTCTCTCATAAGTCGATTTTTTGGCTTGGAGACGCCCCTTTTAAAAATCGAAACGTTGAAATATCAATGTTTCTGATTCTTTAATTTCTATGAATTTGCCGTTTTGAGACAGTCCTATTTATAAGATTTCGTATTCATGATTTTATGAATTTTTTTCCACTTTTCTCGTTCAAGTCTTGCTAATGAAGCATCTTGCTTTCGTTCTACATAAGCTAGTTCTCTCTTCAGTTTTCGATAACTTGTTAGTCTCACTTGATCCAGTTCACCATTTTGTAACGCTAAATTGACTGCACAACCTGGTTCACTTTCATGAGTACAATCAGAGAATTTACAAAATTTCGCTAGTTCATCAACATCTGAAAATGTTGAACTAATATGCTCTTCTCCACCCCAAAGCTGGAGTTCTCGCATCCCAGGTGTATCAATAACCATTCCACCATTAGGTAAGAAAAATAGTTCACGATGTGTCGTTGTATGTTTTCCTCGGTCATCACCTTCGCGTACACCTTGAGTTAATTGCTTCATTTCTCCAAGTAATGCATTCAATAATGTTGATTTACCTACACCTGATGATCCAAGTAAAGAAACAGTCTTACCTTCTGATACGATGTTTTTTATGTCCTCGATACCTTCACCATTTGTACTATTCACAGTAAAAATTGGTACTCCGAAAGCGATTTCTTCAACCGCTGCAATCTTAGCAGATAAATCATTACATAAATCTTTTTTTGTTAATACAATAATTGGACTGGCACCACTATCGTATGCAACTAATAAATATCTCTCTAATCTTCGTATATTAAAGTCATTATTTAATGCCATTACTAAAAAAACAAAATCAATATTAGCTGCGACAATTTGTTCTTCTGTTTTATCACCAGCAGATTGTCTTGAAAATTGACTAATTCTAGGTAGTACTTTTTGAATGATTGCTTTATTTTCATTCTTTAATGGCTCAATTATTACCCAATCGCCTACGGATGGATAATCACTTTTTACATTTGCTTGGAATTGAAATTTACCAGAAACCTCTCCAATTAATTCATGTATACCATCATGTAATTTATAGAATTGTCTTTGCTCAGAAATAACTCGAGCAACAATCGTATTTTCTTTTAGTTCACCGAACGCTTCTTTCCACCCTAATTGCTTTAAATTCATTTTGTCCTCCTAAATTATAAAGGACAATGATGAAGCATTACTCCATATCTTGTCCCTTCATATTTGCCTCGCTATGAATAAAACTAATTAACTTTCCCATCATTCATCACTCCGTTTCATTTAAATACTTTTAGTATATCCAATTTCTAAAAAATGGTCCATATGAATGGTTTGAATATTATAACAAAGGAACTTAACAACTAAATAATCTATAAATTTCGACATGTAACACCATTCATTTTTATTGAAATTTTTAAAGCTATGTAACAAAATAAGAAAAAAACATTGAAATATTTTTAAAACCTCTTATTATTTAATGGTCTTCTAGCGCTTTTCAAGCAATTCGGCGAATAAATCTGGTTTATTCGTGATTTCCCCATCGACACCTAACGAAAGAAGCGCTGCCATATCATTCTGTTTATTAACTGTCCATGAATGGACAAAAAGACCGTTTTGATGAGCAACCTGTAGTAGCTTAGGAACAACTAGTTCTTTACTAAGTCCTACTCCGGTAGCATATCCAGAGATTCGCTTGAATTCCTTTTTCACATCTATACCTTCAAGCATGTTCTTAGAGTATAGTTGAACCACCTCTACGCCAGGAGCTAGTGTTTTTAATTTACGAAGGCTGGACTCGCTTAATGATCCCAAAATAAGGTTGTTTTTATTAAGAACACCATTTTTTCGCAATATATCAACTAATGTCTCTTCCATTCCTGGATAGACATTTGGTGCCTTTGTTTCGATATAGAGTCCAACCTTTCCATTTCCCTTTTTCTGTACAAATTGAATGACCTCCTTGAGTGTAGGAACATGCTGCTTTTTATATTCTTGACGTGCCTCTTTCTTATATTTTCTATTAAACCATGAACCGGCATCAAGATGTCTAATCTCTCGCAGGTTAAAATCTCTCACAAGCCAGGGTGCACATTGTGGGTAAAGTTTCTTTGCATTGGTAGTTCTTTCAAGGGATTCATCGTGCATGGCGATGAGGTGACCGTCCTTGGTCATTTGCAAGTCAAGCTCTACATAATCCGCGTGCATTAGAATTGCCTGATTATATGCTGCCAAAGAATTTTCTGGTCCGTATGCAGATGCGCCGCGATGGGCTACAACCACAACATCTGGAACATTCGGATACAACTTTGAAAGTCCATAATCAATGACTGTCTTTTGGCTAAGTATCTCTAATGCCTTGGGAGCCAAACAAGTTACACAAAGAGAGAGAAAAGCAAGTTTTAAAATCAAACTCTGTTTCATTTTCAACTCATCTCCTTTATGTTTAAATACCCTAATTTAGCAATATTTAAACCTAAACTTAGTTTCTGCTTAATGGTACATGAAGAGCATAAACCAGCTGCATTAGAAAAAAAGTGGATCACTTTTGTAGTAATCGTGGAAACAATCACTTTCTTTCTTGTCAGAAGAAAAAGTTTTTTTCAAATTCCTTCGGACGATACCTATACGTTCCTGAGATAATGTGCTAAATTTTTTGGATATTAAAAGGGGGAGTTTTTTATAATCATTATTTATGATTTTGGAACTGGTCTTAAGGAATATGTAATAAGGGAAAAAGAAAACGATTTTCCTATATTAAAAGTGTGTCCTAATTGTAAATGTACTTCTCACGGAATTCATAGGCATGGTTATTATTGGAGGTTTGGAATTATTGAGGATGTGGCGATAAAATTGTCCCTTTTTAACCAAAAGAAATCCCTCTAATGCAAACAGGATGGATTTTTTCCAACTGTCACACAAGAGGGATAATGTCAAATTGAATAGGTTTATTTTTATTGTTATTATGGTGAAAACACGCCATTAAGAGAATCCATTAGTTTTAGATAAGGCTTTTTATGATTAATAATCATTTCTAACCTGGATGGATGCTGTAAATCTTTCTTTTTCAGAAAAGGATAAATTAATGAGTAAACTATTCGGAACGAATTGATGATAGTCTTGCAAATATACTGCAACAGCATCAATCACGTCCTGTTCATTTAATCGCAGTGTACGTCCATAGACTAAAGCGGAAGCAGCAAAACCAAAAGAAGGATTAAATTCTAAGTCCACTTCTACTTGCTCAGGTCTTACGTTTTCCCTTCTTGCCGTGAATACACAAACACTATCGATAAGATCTTGTTCATTAAATAGTAATTCCACAGAATTTCTCCTTAATATCTTCTTCTGGTGAAGATGGCTTTAATTACCCTTATGATGATGACAATAACGAGTACATCAACGAGAAGTCCAAAAAAGGAAAAACCGTTTGCACCATTATATCCATTTGGTCCATAGTAATGTCCTCCGAATGGATGGAACATACTACCCAAAAATGTTCCTGCTCCAAAAGCGGCTGCGTGAGTCCAAAAGCTTTTCGTTCTAGATGGCTGTTGGTTATAGGATGTATGGGCCTGTGAATTAGATGTAAATCCTTTGACATTACTTGATGGTGACTTATATCCAGAATGATACGTTCCGCTAGAAGGAGTGCTGTAAGAATGAGAACTAAACGACGAACTATGACCTCCGCTAAATCCTTTTGCTTCAGCAAAACTTGGCAAAACGAATGCAAACATAATCAATAAAACCATAATCAATTTTTTCATAATCAAATCTCCTTTCTATAAGAGAGAGTTACTATTATTATACTACAAAAATAAAATGAATTCAAAAAGTACATCTTTCGTTTTTTTTATATATTAATTTGAATTAAAATTAATTGACTCCTAAAATTCAGCCTATCTCACGAAAATCAAATTCGAACGATACATTCGTGACAAATTTATGGATAATAAGAATTAAGCCATGTGTTTCATCAGGCTATATATATCAATTATAATGAGAATAGCGATTTTATGAGAGGAGATTTAAAATGCTAGTGTATGATCATACTTCAAAACAAACCACTACGGAGAAAATTAGAAAACCGACTGAGCACGAGGTTGTGTGGATTCGTCTTCGAGATCCAGAGCCAAGTGAGGTTAAGCATGTTCTTTCCGATTTACTTAAATGTCATCCACTAGTCGTTGAAGATGGCATCAAGTTGAATCAACGTCCCAAAATGGATCGGTATCGGGATCATATCTTTATATCCTTTTTTGCAATCGACCAGCAGCACGAGCCAATCGAGATTGCGTTGGTAGTTGGAGCGAATTATGTTGTATCTATATATAAACATGATATACCGGTATTGGATGACTTGTATGAGCAATTTAAAAGTATTGAGGGGAAAATGGAGTTTCCCGCTCAAATCTTATACCATATCATGGACCAATGTGTGGACGAATATATGAATGTTGTTGATCATTTAGAAGATAAGATTGAAGAATGGGAGGAAGCCATCCATAATAATCCATATTCATCTATTGCCCAAGATGTTTTTCGACTTAAGAGGACGACTCATGCGCTAAGGAAGATATTTATCGAGGAAAGAACGGTATTAGGCGATATTAGCCATCAACACTTTCCCTATACAATTCCAGAAGCGGATGTATATTTCGTAGATGTGTTTGACCATATCTCGAGAGTAGTTGACTCGATTGATATGTTTCGTGATTCACTGACTGGTCTGCTTGATATGCAAATTTCCATGAAAGGCGATCGAATGAATGAAATTATGAAGACTTTGACGATATGGAGCACAATTTTTCTGCCATTGTCTTTTGTGGTCGGCCTTTATGGGATGAATTTGAAAGGAATTCCCGAATATAATTGGAATTTTGGCTATGTCTATGTATGGGGAATAATGATCGTTTTAATCTTGATTATGGTGGTTTACTTTAAGAAGAAAAAGTGGTTATAAATCAATTATATAAAATCGCATTTCCGAAAAATTTTATTAAAGTAAATACAAGAGAAAATCAACTGACGGTCTTTCCAAGCCCAACGGGATATACTAACAATGAAGCAACCGTATGTCAGTTACTACTCAAAAGGTGCATAGTCCAAATGGCTTTGATGTAACAAGATTACACTAAGTACTTGAATTAGAGACTCCTGTGGGTACGATTCACCTTGCAAGGCTGAAGCACCTGTTATATCAGGCAATGGAGCCTATCAGCCCCCTTATCCTTGTTTTACCATATAATAGAAAATGTACTATACAGAAAAGCGAGGTGTCCCCCTTCCAAAATAGCAAAACAACCAAATTAATTATTCACAAAAATATGAAAGGGGATGTTTATTCATCTCCTTTTTTTGTTCTCTGGCTCCAGATAGGTTTTACCGTTCATAATTAAAACATTTTTATCAATACTTTTTAATAAGCTAAACAATAGGACTACAATTCCATTAATATTTGTAAAGAAATATCAATTACAATTTAAAAAATATTTAACCTATTTCCTTCGATATGCATAGTATGCAAAACCTGATGTGGAAAGAAAGTATCATGAGGGTTTGTTAATTATGTATGGAGGTCGTTCCAGATGATGATGATTTTGTCAGCTTTATTGTTTAGTATATCCTCTTGCCTAGATAATGTAGTTGTAGGAATGGCTTATGGAATTAAGAAAATTAAGATAGGAATAATTGCCAATCTAATTATTGCAGTTGTAACAACAACAGGAACATTTTTATCAATGTCACTTGGTATGTATATATCAAAATTCTTACCTCAATCAGTATCAAATATTTTAGGTGCTGGAATTATTGTGATTTTGGGAATATATTTTGTAATACAAAGTATAATAAAATTTACCCATAATACCAATTCAAAAGAACTTGCATTAAATGACCTTTCAGAAATGTTCGTGTATGCAGAAAACTCAGATTTTGATAAATCAGGTGATATTGATATTAAAGAAGCATTTATATTGGCATTTGGATTAACATTTAACAATGTAGGTGCTGGGATAGCTGCAAGTATAACAGGGGTAAATATTTATTTAACAGTCATCTCTACATTTATCATAAGTATTCTGACAATTATCTTCGGAGAATCAATTGGCAAAAATGTATTAGGGAAGTTTTTAGGTAAATATGCTCCATTAATTGCAGGTATTTTGTTAATTATACTTGGTTTTATTGAAATGTTTAATTAATCGTTTTTTTAGTAAAATAGACCGTTTTTTTTACGGTCTCATTACATAACTATGTTGTATTAAAAGGACTATTAAATTCTAAAAACTTTTCTTATTCCATTATGATTAGTTTGTACTTACTTAAACTCTTCTGCTTCGATAGTTTAACAAGGAAAAGGCGGTGCCTTATTAAAGTATCGCCCCCGTTAATATAAGTGAAATAGTCACGAATCTATTAGTATCCTAATTGTCCTGCAGGAATATTTAACTTGTAATAGATTCATTATTCACAGCCGCCCAATTAGCACTAGATTAACTTTGGGCAATGTTATCCTTGAAAATGCTGGATCGGGTATTCTTGTTGGAACAGGACAAATTCTATCCCCATACACTTTTGTTAGAGTATATCATGTTTAACATCATGAAAGGATGGGGAAGGTATGCCAGAGTTACCTACGATTAGGCTAGGTTCTACAGGCGAATATGTAAGATTACTGCAAATGAATCTAAATGGATTAGCTCTTAATTATAACAATTTTGCAATCAACGGTACGTATGATGCAAAGACAATGGCAGTGGTTAAAGAATTTCAGGACCGGTTTGAAATGGAAAGTAACGGCATTGTAGAGGCGCATACATGGAGTATATTAATAGAACAGGTCAAGCATGTCCAAAAGCAGTTAAATATACATGGATATCATGTTGGTTACCCCGATGGATGGTATAGGGCATCGACAACAAGCGCCGTTGAAAGATTCCAGCAAAATCATGGTTTGCAACCGTTAGGAATTGTCGACCCAAGAACACGAAGGAAATTATTTAATCCTCATCCACAGGATACTATTGAAAAGCGTCCAAGTTCAAATGACTTAAATTCACTCCATCCACACGTTGCAATGCTTGCAAAAAGATTTCTGGAATTGACAAGAACGCATAATATAGATGTTCGGATCACAACAGCATTTAGAAGTTGGGATGAATCAGACAGATTATTTGCCCAAGGAAGAACAACCCCGGGACCGATTGTTTCAAATGCCAGGGGAGGTGACTCTTATCACAACTGGGGATTAGCCTTTGATGCCGCACTTATTGAAAATGGTCAAATATCAAATGATATTCGGAAATATTTTACTATGGGACATTTAGGAGAGCAACTAGGTCTTAAATGGGGAGGAACATTTAAGAGTATAGTTGATTATCCGCATTTTCAATATACATTTGGATTAAATACATGGGATCTTCTGAATGGTGTTATACCGCCTAAATGAGTTTCATTATCCTTTGAAAAAGTTAACTACGAGACATTCTTAACAGGAATGTCTTTTTGGACTGTCATACCAATTTCATTGAGCTAAACTGCCGGTTAGCCATCCATATACAAATTCACCCATATTTATCCAATGGTTTGATTTCATTTAAAATCTTTCATAAAACGGTCGTTTTTTAGACTTAATTTTGCAAACTCCAACTTTTTACTAACAAAAAAAGACTATCCTTTTTGGATAATCCCTATTACTAACTTAACCCAGGTTCTATGACCGTATTTTTTACGCTCTTTAATTAATTTCAGCTTTCATTTAAAGTACCTGGTATTAAATATTAATTCATTCTTTGATTATTTTGGTTAGGAAAGCAGCTATTTTTAATTCAAGGTGTGAAATTTTAAGCTTCATTTTTATATTTTGTTCGTTTACTGTGTCTAAATCTCTCCCAAACTGCTTGGTTCGCTTCGATTTCCATAGCATCTTCGAGCGGATCCAGTTTTCTTCCTGTTTTTCGTTCACAAGCCTTTTCAATCAGATAATCAGCGATTCTCGGGTTTTTGGGGAGAATGGGGCCATGAAGATAGGTTCCAATAAGGTTATTGTAATGAAGTCCTTCTTCACCACTATCACCGTTGTTCCCGTAACCGTTAATCACTTTTCCAATGGTAGAAAAGTTATGATAGGTTTTTCCACCGTGATTTTCAAAGCCAACCACATTCCCAAATTGCTCGGATTCCACTAAAAGATTCGTCATGAGTCTGTCATCACCCGCTTTGGTGTAAAACGGAAGGATACCCATTCCTATTAATTTTTCTCCGTTTTTCATTTCATAATAATCCCCTAAAAATTGGTATCCTCCGCAGATAGTTAGGGCGGATACCCCGTCTTCTACCCATGCTTTGATTTCCTTCACGAGGGGGGTAAGTCTTTCTGTTGCGATGGATTGTTCCCGATCGCTCCCCCCACCGATCATGAATAGATCACAACCAGATTTACTCGCATCATCAGGGTTTTTGATTTCTTCGATTCGAAGAGAGATTCCCCTCCATTCGCACCGTTTTTTTAGGCATATGATATTTCCCCTGTCCCCATACAGATTTAGGGTGTCTGGACAAAAATGGTATAGTAAAAGTTCCAAGGTACTTATCTCCTTTTTTCTGCTCTTCTGCTTCCTTTAATAGGATGGTTACCATTGGAGAAAGACAAGTGTAAGTAGCCATAATATAAGCAGGATACCCCTTCTTTTTGGCATATAGGACTGCTTCTTTCATTTCCGGTAAAATGATGATTTTTTCTTCTGGAATGCCTGCATATTTCATCCTGAGTGCTGCATCATGTGCCCTTTTTCCACTTGCAATAAACGTCTCCACCTCTTCACGGTTCGCTATTTCCATGTCGATATCCCATATCCATGAGATGTCTTCCCCATCAGCAAGGTAGTCATTTAAGCAAAAAATCAGTTGTTTCTTTTCATTAGTTTGTAAATACTCAGATAGTGTAACATTTCCTCCTGCAGGGTTTTTCACTAGGTTAAGCTTCCAAGTATCCTCACCAATGAGAAAATCTTGCATTCTTCCGTTTATTTTATGATATAACATCAGACCCTCGCGGATCTCCTTTGTGTTCAAACCCATTTCTTGACAAGCACAAATGGCAAGAATTGCATTATATGCATTGTACATTCCTTTTAAGGTCGTCGGGTAGTCCGCTCCATCCACGGTAAGTCGAATCCCTTTTTTCCCCTGATAAACCTTTTCGACAGAAAGGGTTGTTTGAGGACGTGTAAAGCCGCAGGTACATTGATAATGTCCTAGCTGACCGAAATGAACGGCGGTGTATTTGAATTCTTTCTGACAGATTGGGCAATATTTCGATTCACCCATCGTATATGATTGAAACCGGCCTGCATTTTTATCAAGGCCGACATAAATGTTTTTAGTTTGAAGGTTTGAAAACCTATTAACAAACGGATCATCAGCATTTAATATTAATTTAACATCAACTGATTTCAGACTGTCCTTCATTTTTTCTATAAGTAAGTCAAGTTCACCGTATCTGTCCAGTTGATCCCGAAAGAAATTTGTTACGATTAGGTAGTCAGGTTGACACTCCAATATTGCTTTTGGAAGGCTTGCTTCATCCACTTCGATTACTGCTACATCATTCATCATGAACCCAATAAAAGGAGCATTGCGAACAATAGTTGCTGAGATTCCGGTAACCATGTTAGAACCTTCGCTATTGGCTAACACCGTTTTGCCTGAAGTTTCTAGTAAATGAGCAATCAAATTCGCAGTAGTAGTTTTTCCATTAGTTCCTGTTATATAGATGATTTCTTTTGCATTACTTCTTAAGTGACGTAAAAATTGAACATCTATTTTTCTTGCCACAATTCCAGATATAGTGCTTCCTCCATTACCTATCATGCGACTCGCTGTTCCTGCTGTCTTCCCTGCCCAGATAGCTAATTGTGTTTTCATATCTATTCTCCCCACTGGTTGTACAACTTAATGACGAAACTAGCCATAAATTTTCAAATGTAAGTATAGTGTTCTTGAGACTAACAGCTAAAAAACTTTCTAATCAAAATCTCACATATGCCTTACCCTAATTATTATAATCCAATCCATATAGTTGCGGATGAACATTATTTAATTTTAATAAAAATTTTATTTTTTATTAATAATACTGTGCTATTATTTTAAAATTGAATTTAGAAGGGAAGGATATCTTGAATTTATAAATAAAGTATAAATGTTCATTATAGATGCTAAAAACGGGAATTTCGAAAAAAATAGGACAAAAAAAGAGACTTGCTATTCGCAAGCCCTTAGTTCTCTACATAGATGTTACATTTGCTTTCTTAGCATGCAGCCTTCAAGAAAAATAGGGACAACTTATGAAAACTGTCCCTATTAATTGTTTCTTATATTAATAGCTTCCTTATACACTTCCGTTTCTCCTACACAGATCAGGAGTTTAGAGCGCTTTCCTCTCTGTTAGATCCTCTTCTTGAAGATCCGCAGGTACACGCTTGTTTATTCCGAAAGCATAATAGCTGATTGCCACAATAGCCAGGAACACAATACCCGCAATCAGTGATACACGAGTGTCGTCATTGAACCACATACCGATAAGCACCGCTACCAGATAGCCAATTGTCAGATAGTTAGTGACTGGCGCAAAAGGCATTTTGAATGGATGGTTGGCCATTTTTGCAGCATTGACTTTCCTGAACTTGATTTGGCTGATCAGGATGACAAACCAAGGAACCATCCCAGGAAGAACACTTGCAGCATAGACGTACACAAACAGTTTTTGTGGTGCAATATAACTTAAAACAACACCAACGCCAAGGCCGATCAGTACGCCAATTGTACCGAATAAAGGCACCCCGTTACTTGAAATCTTCGCAAACGCTTTGGGAGCTTGTCCATTGACTCCAAGAGTATAAAGCATGCGCCCTGCGCTGTAGATACCGCTGTTGCAGCCAGACATCGCAGCAGTGATAACAACAAAGTTAATGATTCCGGCCGCAGCTGTAATACCAATTTTTGCAAAAGTTGCTACGAACGGGCTTCCGATAGAAGTCAATTTATCCCAAGGATAAACTGTGACAATAACAAAAATTGCGCCAATATAGAAAATGAGGATACGCCAAATTGTACTTTGAATCGCGTTCGTTATTGTTTTCTGAGGATCTTTCGCTTCACCAGCTGTAATACCAATAAGCTCTACACCTTGATAAGCACCAACAACTAGTGATAGGGCAAAGAGGAATCCTTTAACTCCGCCAGTAAAGAAGCCGCCATTTTTCCAGAGGTTTGATAGGCCGATTGCATGTCCTCCGTTGCCAATGCCGAAGAAAATCAGGCCGAAACCTGCAACAATCATCAATACAATCGTAACTACTTTAATCAAAGCAAACCAAAATTCGAATTCACCAAATGATTTAACAGAAATAAAGTTTGCTGTCCCAAGGATAACCATTGCGATAAGGCCTGGAATCCACGAAGGAAGATCTGGATACCAATACTGCATATATGTGCCGATCGCGATAACTTCCGCCATGCCGACAACTACCCATTGGAACCAGTTGCTCCAGGCTGTCATATATCCCGCCATTGGATGGATATACTTATAGCCAAATGTTGCGAATGAACCTGTACTTGGTTCCAAATAGAGCATTTCGCCCATGGCACGCATAATTAAATATAGAAAAATCCCTGTAATTGCATAAGCGAGCATTACCGATGGACCCGTCCAGCCTATTGTGCTGGAAGATCCCATAAATAGACCTACACCAATCGTTCCGCCCAAAGCAATCATCTGAATATGGCGTGTACCTAAGCCCCTATTCAATTTCTTGTTTGTCATTTCATTTCCTCCTCTACACTGCTTATTGTCAAATTTCAAGCAAATTACATATACATCCTTTGTACATATTTATGTTAGTGGAGGACTACCTGCAATAACATAATTCCGTGTCAACAGGACATTACAGATGTAAAATTCCAAAAGTAACTTTTTCATTCAATACCTTGGTTTCTACATCTAAAGAATTAACTAAAGACCAACTCTTTTTCGCTTAGACCAAGTGTCTGGGCTGTTGAAGAATGAATTTCGTGCAGAAGCTTTGGGTTTTCCATTAGTGACACGCCATAAGAAGGAATCATTTCTTTGATTTTCGACTCCCACTCTTTCATATGTTGCGGGAAGCATTTTTTGAATACCTCAAGCATTACGTGAACGGCAGTAGAAGCACCTGGAGAAGCGCCTAGTAATGCTGCGATCGAGCCATCAGCGGCTGTAATCACTTCTGTACCAAATTGAAGCGTTCCTTTGCCGCCAGCTTCAGTATCTTTGATAACTTGCACACGTTGGCCTGCTACTACTAAATCCCAATCCTCGCTTTTAGCGTTCGGGATAAACTCGCGTAACTCTTCCATACGCTGTTCTTTCGATAACATAACTTGCTGAATCAGGTATTTTGTCAATGACATCTCTTTTGCGCCTGCCGCCAACATAGTTAAGACATTATTCGGTTTTACGGAAGTTACTAAATCGAACATTGAACCAGTTTTTAAGAACTTTGGTGAGAAGCCGGCAAATGGTCCAAATAGCAACGATTTTTTATTGTCGATAAATCTTGTGTCAAGATGCGGAACAGACATTGGCGGAGCTCCAACCTTAGCTTTGCCGTATACTTTTGCATGATGCTGCGCTACAACATCCGGATTATTACACACCATAAATATTCCACTTACCGGGAATCCTCCAATATGTTTTCCTTCAGGAATACCGGATTTTTGCAGTAAATGTAGGCTTCCTCCCCCGCCGCCGATAAAGACGAATTTTGCAGTATGGCGTTCGACGTTACCGCTGTCGTTTCGTACTTTCAATTCCCACGAACCGTCGCTAGTACGTTTAATATCATCAACCTTATGTTTGAAATTTATATCGACGTTTTTACTCCTTAAGTGGTCAAACAACATGTGCGTTAAAGCGCCAAAGTTGACATCCGTTCCAGAGTCGATTTTTGTTGCCGCTATCGGTTCATTCGATGTACGGTCTTTCATAATAAGCGGAATCCATTCCATCAGTTTTCCCGGGTCATCGGAAAATTCCATCCCTTGAAACAGAGGATTGTTTGAAAGCGCTTCAAAACGTTTTTTTAAAAACTTTACATTTTTTTCCCCTTGTACTAAACTCATATGAGGCAATGGCATGATAAAGTCCTGCGGATTACGTATCAGATTTCTGTTTACAAGATAAGACCAAAACTGCCTTGAAACCTGAAACTGTTCATTAATTTTTATAGCTTTACTAATATCTATGGATCCGTCCGGTTTTTCGACGGTGTAGTTAAGCTCGCACAGGGCCGCATGCCCCGTTCCCGCATTATTCCATTCGTTAGAGCTTTCCTCTCCTACGTTTGCGAGCTTCTCAAACACTGTAATTTTCCAGTTCGGTTCTAATTCTTTCAGCAGTGACCCCAAAGTCGCACTCATGATTCCGGCACCAATTAAGATAACGTCTGTTCTAGTTTGTATGTTACTCATTTTTCCCATCCTTATCCCTAGTTTGCAGCAAGGATGTAGGCGCTCCTGCTTAGGCATTACAGCAAGCCAGGGCGCGACCTAATCACACACCTTTTCTGCATCAATTATATCCAAATAACAGTATGTCACTATTTGATTGTAATCTAATAATAGTATATCACTATTCAATAATAACTTAATAATAGTATATCACTATTATTTGTAGATTAAAATATTTATTTACTATTATTATGATAGTTATAAGCTATTATAAAGCTGGTAAGAAGTGAGAAGTCCGTCCATAAGGTCCTAGGAACACACAAAAACCAAGGCCTTAACCCTTTACGCTTGCAAGGGTTGATGCTTTGGTTTGCCGTTACCAGTGAACCGCCACCCTCTAATTTCCCCTTTACTTATCATAACACGCATGAACCATATACATCACCAATTGGTTGATGAATCAAATATAAATCTAAATAATCTACTTGTAATCGTTCCAGAGATTTTGCGAATGCTTTCTTTGCACTCTCATAACTAGCATCCTGAAATGATTATATGTTCCAAAAAAGTATCTATTATTATATTGTTAAAATAGAGTTTATATGAAGAAATGAACTTAAACTAAATTCCTCCATTCGTTCAATAAAAAAGGGGTTCGCCGCATTAACTCCATCTTTGACATAAGCACCTGTTCACACTAAAAGAAGGTTTCAGCAAATTGTTCTTCTGAGATCACTTTTAATCCATTTCTTTTTAGTAAAGCAGAAGTTACTCCAATCCCAACAATTTTTTTACCAATAAATTCGCCGTTATAAATCTTAGAACTGCCACAAGATGGGCTATCCTCCTTTAGAACCACTATAGTCGCATTTATTTCTTTAGCTTTTTCTAGAGTAGCATAAGCTCCTTTTATGTAAAGTTCCGTAACATCTTTACCTGATTTATCAACTACTTTAGCGTTTCCATCCAGTACATCTTCTCCGTTTCCACCTACTATTTCAGCTGGTTCTCTGGGAGTTGAAAATCCACCAAGTAATTCTGGACATATTGTAATAGCTTTATTTTCTTCTACTAGTTTACTTATTTTATTATTTAAACTGTGCGTACCGTTATATCTCACCTGTAATCCTGCTAAGCAGGAACTCACCAATATCATTAACTCCCCCCTTAAGTTCTCCTTATTAAATTTTATCAAAAATTTCCTTGGTGAACTAACCTTCCCGTTACCTCAATAAGAAAAGCCACCAGTAGGTTGGCAGCTTTGATCTCAACATAAGCACCCGTCCTTTAAGTATAATAATTAACAAATCCGCTTTGGTAAAGCAAACCAAAAAAGGATTATGCCTTGTTTACGCATCGCACCCGTAAGTGAAACAAAAAAGTACCCAATTGATCAGGTGTGGTATGGTATGATGAATATGAAGTGTTAACTAATAACCCCTTTTAGTTAACGTTTAAATTTAATTGAACCTGTAAATTGGGGGAGAATTATGTATAAGCTGCGAGGTCATCATCTTTTTTGCCTTCTGGGCTATCGGGGAATGGGCTATTCCGAAGAATACGTGGAAAATATGACGCGTTTGCATCAAACCTTGAGAGATAACCCCAAGACATTAATTCAACTTGTAAAGGGACCTGATCAATTGTGTGAAAAATACCCCAACTCAGGTAAATACCACTGCCAAGACGACAATATTTATGAAAGAGATGCCGCTATTTTAGAGAAAATGGAGCTTAAAATCGGACAGATTCTGAATTGGGAGGACATTGAGTCATGCATCCAAAAGTTTGTCGTCCCCTCCGATATTCAAATTGTGTGTGAAACTTGTTCCTGGCGTTCATATGGAGTTTGTGAGGAAGGTATTCAAGAGATTCATGAAGGGAAGGGCTTAAGGGAAGTTAAATAAGCCCTCCCCCTTTTATTAATAGTTCTGTTTTAAGGTGCAACTTTTAAACAGTGTCCAATTCGTACACCTAAGGGTCGGAACTTACCGAACAAGGAATTTTGTTACCTTAAAAATTGGTTGATATAACAGTTTTTTTGATCAAACAATTTTGGTATTTTAAATGAACAGATGTAAATATACAAAGGGCGTCTTAAAATAGACATAGAAGATATTTATTCTTTAACTTAAACATCCGTTAGTTTTAGTACCAATTATTCACAATCTAAAATTTAATTAAGTAGTAAAAATAACAAACCTTCACGAAAATAGGTGGTTTTTTCAAGGGTGAAATTAAGCGTTGCTTTGTTTAATTCTTGCACCCGTTCGTACAACAAGGATTTATCACTTAGCATTATTTATATACGGTGGAGCTTCTTGAATCCAATTTCGTTCTAGCATAAGTTGTTTTAATGGTATTGAAATAGTTAAATGCTTAATTAAAAACTTTGAGAGCATAAACCCCACATCTGCACGAATTGATTCCGTCATTACTCTCATTCCATGCATCATAGCAACTAGAAGGTTATAAGATAATAAATTAGCGATTTCTTCGTCAGTAAACTTCACCCCTTCCGGAATACCTTTATAATCACCTATTGGCTTAGGTGCACTAGGTTTCGGTAATGGTATACCTTCATTCAAGAGAAACTCATTCAACTCTTTTACAATTTCTTTATGAACAAGGAATACATCCTTAACTTTTTCTTTCAATTCATTATCTTGGATTGAGTTAATCCAAACCTCTTCAAGCCGTAATGTATTTGTACCCATTCCTGCATATAACCATATATTACTTACTTCTAATGTATTCAATGGTTTTTTTTCATCATCTAAAAAAGGTTTAAAGGTATCATATAATACTTCAAAATAATTCATTTTAAAGCCCCCATCAAAGAAACAATATTATTTCTTTAATATAACCTACTAATACGATTTTAATCTTTCTGTTATTTTAGAGGCTAATCTGATAACTTTAAAATATCTCATACTAAATATATTCCCTGTTCCGCTATTGGTTAAATCTAGCAATAATTCTTGCCTTATTAGCCAACACTATAACTCTTAAGCTCTTAATTCCTTCTTCAATAATTTGCTATACAAATTCTAACAAAAAACACATATAAATGGCTCTATAGCAACAAAAAATGACTATCAAATCGATATACAATTCAATAGTCATTTTACATTACGTTTTAATTTTTGTGATAGGTAACGAAACCCGATATTTATAAACAACCCTCTGTTTTTTATATCTCCTAAAAATAGAGCAATTCCTCAATTTGTTTTTTTGAATTTTTGAGAGTTTCCATTTTCTCTAGACATGCCCTATTAAAATTGTGTACAATATTTACAGAAGAATCAAAATAAACAGAAAATAATAGGGGGTAACACATGAACAAGAAAAAAATGACAGGTATCATGGCTTCGCTTTTGATTGCCGCAGGCGTCATATCTGGCTGTAGTTCTTCATCGAGTGGCAGCGCCGGAGGCAATGGCAACAGCGATTCATCATCTACGATTAAAATTGGAGCGAACCTTGAATTATCAGGCGGTACGGCTTCGTTTGGTCAATCCGTTGACGAAGGTCTTCAATTGGCATTAGAAGAAATCAATAAAAATGGGGTAAACGGTAAGAAATTGGAGTTAGTGAAAGTCGACAATAAATCGGATGCGGCTGAAGCCACAAACGGTACAATCAAATTGGTCAGTCAGGATAAAGTTTCTGCCATCATCGGTTCCGCTACCAGCACCAACACGCTAGCGCAAGTTCAAATTGCGGATGATAATAAAATTCCGTTATTGTCTCCGACGGCAACCAACCCGGCGGTAACGGTCAAGGGCGGCAAAGTAAATGATTATGTATTCCGTGCGTGCTTTATTGACCCATTCCAAGGTACCGTTGCTGCAAACTTTGCAAATAAGACCTTGAAAGTTAAAAACGCCGCTGTTCTGATTGACAGCTCGAGTGACTATTCAAAAGGTCTTTCGGATGCTTTTAAAACTGCCTTTAAGAAAAACGGCGGAACAATTGTTTCTGAAGAAGCGTATGTGGCAAAAGACACTGATTTCCATGCTACGCTTACCAGGATTAAATCCCAGCATCCTGATTTTGTTTTCCTTCCTGGATATTATGAAGAAGTGGGACTAATTTTAAAGCAGGCTCGCGAGATTGGCTTGAATATTCCATTTATGGGCGGAGATGGCTGGGATTCACCTAAGCTTGTTGATATTGCTGGTGCCGCTCCTTTAAATAACACCTATATTACTAATCACTATTCTTCCGGTGACTCTGATTCGAAGGTTCAAGGCTTTGTGAAAGCCTTCCAGGCAAAATACGGCGGAAAGTCACCTGACGCTTTTGCCGCACTCGGATATGATTCCGCTTATTTTATTGCGGATGCCATCAAACGTGCCGGCTCAAGCGATCCGCAGAAAATTCAAAAGGCACTTTCTGAAACGAAAAATCTTTCGCTCGTTTCCGGAAACGTAACACTTGACCAAAACCATGACCCGATCAAATCGGCGGTTATTCTGGAATACAAAGACGGCAAACAAACGTTTAACTCAAAAGTAAATCCGTAATATATATATATTATAACAAATTAACGCAGTAAATTATTAAAGAAAACAAGCGAAATAAAAGGCTGTCGAGTGTTTCTCGACAGCCTGAGGATGTCCCTTAGGTACATCCTATTTTCCTTTTTATGAAGCTGGTTCAACTTTTGTTGCTTTATAGCCTGATCCATCCCATTGGAGATACACACGATATTTTTGCGAGCCTTTTGCTTTTGCTGATACAGTCCCGACTGAGCCGCCTGGGTTGCTTTTGTCGCTCCCTAAAAACCATACAGTCATCTTGCTTTGATCTATTCCAGCAGCAGAAGAGATTGTCTGCAGCATCTCCTGCCAATCTTGAGAACTTGAATCATAGCTTGTAACATGCTGCTGACCCGTTTGTGCCGGTGTTTCCGGTGCTGGTGATGTTGTTGAACTTGACTGCGAACTACCCAAAGAAGATGAGGATGAATTGCCTGCTGATGCTGTATCACTATTCGTTTGATCATTTTGAGTTTGATCTTGGGACGATGAGTCGTTATTTGTTTGATTGCTTGTTGAACTCTTTTTCGCAGCTGGCTTATCCTTCTTTATGTTGTGAACTGATTGTTTTTCGGATGAGGCTTGAACACTTTTTTGGGATGCTGCCTTGTTATCTCCCGACGAAAAAATCGAATATGAAACAAATACAATAAGTATAAGTACGATTACAATTGATCCGTTTAAAATGATATTGGTTTTTTTTCTTTTTGCTCTGGACGTTGCACGTGAATTGCTTTGAAAATTATACAAAATAACCACTCTCCCAAAACTGAGGATTTCAACATTCTACCATGTGTGGTGAAAAATTTGAAGTATTTTATCACAATATTCCATATTTTGGTACCTTATCTTTATTTACTGATACCTTTCATAAAGCATTTTAACCATTTCGGAAAACAACTGCTAAGCCCCTTTTTCATTGCCAGTCACATCCTAATTAACCGCAACTAGTGCATATTTAGGTTGATGGTAAGAAAAGTAGCCGGCAAACCATTTATTATGCAGGTGCCGCCGCAGCCCCTTTTTTAAACTCAAGCACCCGGTAGTTGAACAAGCACCTTCTCTTCTATTTCATATAATCATCGTACGCTCATATTAGTATGCAATCTGTAAAAGTCTCCTTTTGAACTAACGAGATTTTCAGATTAACTAATGTCTTAGTATGTTAAATAACCCTGTCATGAAAGAGGAACGATGGTAAGGAAAATATCCATCTTTAACCATGATTATGTTTCTCTTTCGCTTTATTTCCACGTTTATCAGGAGGATTCATCACATTTCCATTATTCTGGTTGTCTTTATTCTGATTGTCGTTATTCTGGATATCATTATTCTGATTGTTGTTATTTTGAATATAATTAGACTGGTTTTCGTTATTCTGGTTTGGAACATCGTCAGGAATTCCGCCTTTAATGTACAGTTCATTATTCACACTATAAACGTCGCTTGGCTGCTGAAAGCTGGTTGAGTCTGTTCCAAATGCTTGCATCATTGCTTTAAACATTAGTTGCGAGATTTTCGTAGTATCTCCAATCATATAGTTGCCTTGACCATTTTGCACATAGCCGGTCCAAACAGCCATCGTGTATTGCGGAGTATAACCCGCAAACCAGCTATCGTTAGTCGCGTTGGATGGGTATCCAAATTGCGCACTGGTCTTGTCGTCAAAATTGGTTGTACCCGTTTTTCCGACAACATTTAATCCAGGGACATTTGCTGTCGTACCGGTACCAGAGTTTACGACTGTCCATAACATAGACGACACCATATAGGCTGTGTAATCATGCATAACACGTTTTGGCTGCGGTGTAAAGCTCACAACTTTGCCATTTGGAAAGACAACTTTTTGGACAAAATGAGGTGTATTGTATACTCCGTTATTTCCAAAGGCGCTGTAGGCTCCTGCCATCTCTAAAGGATTAACCGTATTGCTTCCAATCGCGTTTGATTCATACACTTGGTTGTTTTTAAAAGTTATTCCGAGATGTTCTGCAAAACTCTTTGCCTTCTCCATTCCTACTTCTCGTAACGTTAGAAGAGCAGGAATATTATAAGAATATTGGAGTGCCGTTCGGATGGACAACATTCCGTGATATTGATGATCCCAGTTTGAAATAGGTTGACCATTTGTATACGTAGTCTCCTGGTCATTAATTTGGTGAGCAGTCGACCATTTTAAATTTTCAATGGCAGGACCATAATCAAAAATCGGTTTAAAAGATGAACCCGGCTGGCGATTGATATCGATCGCAAAGTTGTTACCTCGAAATGCTGCTTTATAATCATTTCGACCGCTTCCAATTGCCCTTACTTCACCCGTTTTTGTATCTAGGAATACGAAGGCTCCCTGAAACTTAGGATTGGGATAAGCAATAATATTATTTGTGTTCAGCATTTTGTCCGCATAATCCTGTTCTTTCGGATCCAAAGTCGTATAAATAGATAAGCCGTCAGTGCTAATGTCTACATTCTTAAGTTTTCCTTCCACTTCTTTTACAGCAGCATCCAAAAACGCTTCATAGGGCATAACTTGCTGACTGATTTTCGGCACAAGCCCTTCCGTTATTGGAACTTTCATTGCATCCTGCATTTGTTTCTCCGTAATATAACCCTGTTTTTGCATAGAGCTTAAGACAAGATTTCGGCGATCGGTTGCAGCTTTTTTGTCTTCTGGTTTGGTAGGATCGTAATTACTTGGACTTTGTGGGAGCCCTGCCAACATAGCAGCCTCAGGAAGCGTCAATTTATTTAGATTATTTGCATCGATTCCGTAGTAGCTTTTCGCGGCAGCAGCCACTCCGTAGGACCCGTCTCCAAGGTAGATCTTATTTAAATACATCATTAAAATTTCTTGCTTGGAATACTTTTGTTCCAGCTGATAGGCGAGACTCCATTCCTGTATTTTTCGCTTTAATGTTTTCTGAGGTGACAAAAATGAATTTTTAATCACCTGCTGTGTAATCGTACTCCCGCCTTGGGCTCCGAAATGCCCTGTAATATTCTCGAATATTGCTCTAGCAGTTCCTTTTATATCAATGCCATGGTGTTCATAAAAATGTGCGTCTTCCGTGGCAATAAATGCTTGTTCCAACACTTTTGGAACTTGATTATACGTAATTTTTGTTCGCTTTTCCTTCCCGTATTCATAGAGCAAGTTTCCATTTTTATCATAAAATTTCGTCGAAAGCGGATCTACTAGTTTTGAAGAATCTAATTTAGGCGCATCCTTAATCATAGCAGCGAACGTAATAGCTCCTGCTCCTGTTGAAACAACTCCAAGCAGCAAACAGGCAATTAACACTTTTTTCAATAAGGATCCTTTTTTTGGCGATTTATTACTTCTTTGTTGATTTTGTCTTATGTTTTCAGCTTGTTTTCGTTCCTGACGATAACGATACGTTTCTTCTGACATTCATCTTCTCTCCCATGTGTAAGTTACTTAAAGTTGATTTAAAATAAGAATCTTTTATCACTTACTTATCACTGATTGATGAGTTGATATTTAGACCATTACTTTTCATTCAAAACACGTATATAACGGATTAAAGAAGTAATGATCCAATAATCCCCTTAATCGCCTTTCAAAATAAAGTACTTACGCTGTTCGATCTTTTCTAATATTTCTAGTACAACCTCTTCCATCTGAACATCCAGATTTTTCTCTATTTTCTCTCGTTTAATATCATTCTCTAAAGTATAGCAAACAACAAATTCCTTAAAACTAACTCTCCCTATCTCGTACTCTATCTGAAGGTCTAAAGTTAAAATGAACGTCTCCAAAATGCATACGGTTAATCACCCAAAAAAACTGGTGGCATTCGCTTTTTTAGTATAGCATGAAGTATTTTAATTTTTTATTAAAAAATGTTGACAAACATTAGCTGGTTTATTTCAAGAAGGATTTTTCAATTTATTCTTTATTTCCTGTTTGTTGTACAAGGAAAGGAGATTTAAACGTTTTCTACTAAGACTGTTTTTCTATTAAAATTGTTGTAATTCAAATGAAATATTCCTATTATTTATTTGACAAATAGTGATGTTATACTTTAGAAAAACAAAAAAATTTAAAAATTTTGCATGAAATTTACTGTTCGATGCTAATTCAGCTAGAATACATAAAATTACGTCAAATTATGTTGAATATTGTCCTTTCTGAGATTGAGAGTATAGTAGTTTGGCAAGTAGAAAGCAGGGAAAATTTTTGAAAAAGAAGCTTGCAATTTTAAGTACGACCATCATGCTTGGCTTAGGTGGCCCAATTTCAATTCCAACGGTAAAAGCCGATACACAACAAAGTATTTCTCAAGCCAATTTAAATATTTCACAAGCTAAAGTCGGACTTGCTGCTGTTAAACAACAAATGGATCGTGTTAACCAGGCTATTACTGAAAATAATAAAAAAATAGCTGCTGCAGAGAAGGAAATAACTGATAAAAATAATGAAGTCAACCAGCTTCAGACACAAATATCCGCTCTTCAAGTTAAAATAGAACAACGAAATGATGTGTTAAAAAAGAGGGCTCAGTCCTTTCAGGAGACGGGCGGCAATGTCAGTTATATCAATGTCTTAATGGATGCTTCAAGCTTTAGAGATTTTGTTGACCGGGTTGGGGCAGTGGCACAGTTGGTAGAAGCTGATAATAACCTGTTAACCCAACAGGAAACAGATAAACAAGCTTTAGAACAAAAACAGGCATCTGTGCAAAAAGTGCTTGCAGATCTTACTTCGTTGAAATCTAATTTGGATGGAATGAAGGCAGAGCTTACTGACCAAAAAGTACAACAGGAGGCTAACCAGGCAACTCTTCAACAAAAGCAACAGGATGGCTATAATCAGCTTGCAAATTTAATGGCTCAAGAACAACATTCTGCAGATGCAGCTATAAGTTCATTCGCAAGCGCTCCTGCTGCTCCATCAAGCGGCAGTATCAGCACTGTAATTCAAGCAGGGTATAAATATATTGGCAGATCTGTCTACGTTTTCGGCGGCGGCAGAACAGTATCCGATATTACAAACGGCTTTTTCGACTGTTCCGGTTTTGTGCATTGGGCATATGCTCAAGCAGGTGTAAATTTAGGTTGGAATACAGGCGCAATGCTTGGAAATGGAGTACGTGTACCTGCAAGTCAAATGAGGCCTGGTGACCTTGTGTTCTTTGATACTTATGCATCAAATAGCCATGTCGGAATTTATATTGGCGGAGGAAACTTCATTGGTTCACAAAGCTCTACAGGTGTTGCAGTTGCAAGTATGTCCAATGTATATTGGTCGCAACATTTCAAAGGCGTGGTAGTACGAGTTATAAATTAATAGCTAAACAATTAAAGGACCGAATCTCGGTCCTTTTGTTATTATTGATATGAAAGTTTTTGTAAATTTGCATTTATATTTTTCTTACTTGTTTGATCGTAATAACCATTTGTTCTTTTATCTTTTAATGGTTTATGTTAATCTCTTTTTATTTTCAAAAATGTATTGAAATCCATATAAGAAAAAAGCCTTGTAAAAGAAGTAAAGGAAGAATTGAAATGCATTAAGTCGAACTAATTTAAATAATTTTATCTTTGGAAATAAGCTTTTAGCTAAAAATGTAAATATTAATTGGAAAAGAGCATTTAGCATAATGAAGTTTTTGAAATGGCCGTATGTCCATTTTAATGACCATAAAGCCACCGCCAACATTGGACCTATTAAAAAAGGAAATTCATTATGAAAAAAAGAATGTGGTTTATTATAGAAAAACCACCATTTACGTTTTTTTCCAATCGGAACATCAATACAATTTATTAAAAATACAAAGATAAAGGTTGGGAAAAATCTCTTTATACTTCGCCAATCCAAAAAAGATATTGATATCCATGAGAGTAATACCATTGTAATATTAAATAACCACTTATTTTTCATTAACATATGTAAACTTCCTTTTTACTTTTTTTATTTAGAGTTGCTTTTTTTAAAAAAATTATTCATTTATGGTTATTTAATATAAGTTGCTTTTTCCACTAATGAAGCAGGTTAGCAGTTGAAGACGTCTTGATAGCTGGTGAAGAGGCTAAATTAAATTTCGATGAAGAAGAAGCCCATTACCTGTACATTAAGCAATAGAGGCTGGGCTTCTGCAATTTAGTTATGGTTATATTAAAAAATAGTAAGTTCTCCTTGTAAATTTGGAGTTCCGCCACCCTAGTAGGCGATGAAATACTTAAATATACTTTCTCACATTAAATTTAAACTTCAGTCTCTTCTTGATAAGCAAGTATTTCTCTGTGTAGCTGTTCCCACTGTTCATATAGTTTAATAGCTGTCTGATAGTCATCGAAGTCTGATTCTAAATCATACTGTAATTTGTCTTTTAATTCACGGCATGCCCCTTCCCATTCCTCTAAGCTTTTTATATCAAAGAGGTTTGAAAACTTCGGTTTCATACTTTCCCAGTGATAATAAATGTTATTACACCATTCCAACAAATCTTCACGGTATTGTTGCTGTTCTTCAATTTTCATCACATTATCAGATTCAACTTCAATCTCTTCTTGATAATCAGCGTGAGCTTCTCTGTAGGGGCTTTCAATTGTCCGAAAATCACCGAAGTCTGCTTTAACATCATCCTGTAATTTCTCTTTTAATTTACGGTATGCCCCTTCCAATTCTTCTAAGCTTTTTAAATCTAATAATTTTGAATACCTCGGTTTCATACTTTCCCATTGATGATATATATCATTACACCATTCCAACAAATCCTTACGGTAATGTTGTTGTTCTTCATTTTTCATCCATCTTTCAGATTCAACGTCTATTTCTTTATAAGCATGAGCTTCTTTGTCTAGCTGCTCCCATTGTTCATATAGGTTTTTAGCTGTCTGATAATCATCGAGGTCCGCTTTTATATCATCCTGTAATTTCATTTTTAATTTGCCGCATGACTCTTCCCATTCTTCTAAGCTTTTTAAATCAAAAAGTTTTGAAAACCTCGGTTTCATACTTTCCCATTGATAATAAATGTTATTACACCATTCCAACAAATCTTCACAGTATTGTTGTTGTTCTTCAATTTTCATGTCTATCCCTCACACAGGTAAATTTACTTTTTTCTATTTCCATTTTTAAGGTTTATTTCCTTTTCCCCCTCAAAAGATTAAATCCATTTATTGTTTACGTTAAAAATGATAATCACATAAATTTAGAAAGAAAATGAGGGTCCATAGTGTAAGAAGTTAGCCCCCAGTGAACTATTTATATAGAGCCCTTATATAAAATTGGTAGCTGGAAGAGGTATGATTCCCAAAATCACTATATGCAAAGTGCCTTAACGGGTGATAGTCCAAATTCAAAGGATTTTTGGGGTAGTGGGCACACTTTTACCTTATCCTTTTCGGATTTAGCTTATTAAGGGAAAGTGCGCCATTGTTTTTTTAGTTATGAGGATACAAACTCGCCTTAGCTTGATGGTGATGGTGGCTAACCCCTATTGACTTTTTTGTAGGATATTATACATATTCGGCAACTTTTCTTCTGAAAGGAGAACAAGGACAGTTGTAAAAGAATAGTCTATCGTATGGTAAAATAGAAAATTAAATGAAAAGGATGCTGCAAATGCCTGCGATTATTGGCGGACCAATACAAATAAATATTGTTGCTTGTAGAAGTTTGACAGCCGAAGGATTAAATCGTTGATTAAGTCCCTCAGGACTTATCAAGACACCTGTTAAAGATTCTAAAGAACTACATAGCTGAGGCAAGGAAGTACTCGCTACTTTTTGACTTAACCACACGCACAACGCTATCTCTTTCATAATTCTTCCAATAAGTCACCTAGATGCAACCATACCTAGTTTTTTTAATTCATGTTTAATTTTACGAATACCATAGTTCTGGCGGCTTTTATGAAAAATTTCTACGATGGCAGCTGTAAGTTCTTCGCCAGAGTTGGATTGTTCTTTTGCTTCATAATAATAGGTGTACTTCTCGGTAATTGTAGGACGTCGCACATTGCTGATATCGAGTATTTGTCGATTATTTTTGATCACATTTACTTTCGTCCCATTATCAGCGCAGCTTGCTGAGCAAAGCCCCGTTAGTTGCCTTGATTACAGCTTCGATTTGTAACTATTTTTCCAGAACTAATTTTTTAAATATGAAAGCAGTTCGTCAGCAGGGGCAAGTAAAGCCTAATGGATGAACTTCTTGACAGTATTTGAACTGAAAGATAAGATTAATTTAACAGAACCCCACACGCCTCTTAACAATGCGGACCAAGTGGGGTCATTTTATTTCAAGGAGAAAATTAAATCGGAATCCGAAAATAATCTCCCTATATGATGCCTCCTACTACTTTAAAAGAACAAGTAGAATTATATAAAAGTAGAAAAGTTCAGTTCTATTCCTTCATACGCATGATTTAAGTAAAAGCTCCCCATTTTTTAAATAATCCCCATCATTGACAGTAATGTAAGGGAATCCGCCGTTTACCCGCATATTACTAATTGATCGTGGACATCCTTGTTCAGGCAGAAAAAAAATATTTGAGGTTCGGGAAATTGAATCTGATATTTTGTTTATTCGAAATTATTTAAATAACACCCTCTTTGTCTCTGTTAAGATTTCTTCATTGGAACAATTGGTAAAATTAGATGTGAAGGATATTGTTCATTATGATAAATGGTTTGTTTTGCCTTTATTGTTTTACTGCTCTCATTTAAGGATTCTCCCGTATTTGGATTAGGTAAATATTGAGGAAAACTGCTCGAAGATATTTCAAGTGTGATTCGATGACCTGTGAGAAACACATTGCTTATTGCCCAAAGATCGATATCAAACTCAACCACTTCACCCTTCAATTCTTTTTCAGGACGGAAACCGTTCCGATATTTGGAATTCACTATTCCTTCTGCTAAAATCAATGCCTTGCCATTCGGCGCCTTATCGACGAGCTTTGCTGTAAAATCTGTATCCTTAGCATCGGAAGAAGCCCACAGCTTCATTTTCACAGGACCTGTTACTTCCACTGAATCGGTTAAAGGCTCAGTCGAATAGACGAGCACATCTAGCCGTTCCTCAATCTCGCGTTGATTAAACGGTCCCATTGTCAACGGGCCAGCAAACAAGGTACGTCCTCCTTTTGTTGGTACAGGATTTTTAGGATCATATATAAAGGAATCCGGATTCTCATCTACAGGAGGAATCATCAAAAGTAAGCCAGCACCGTTTTTCGTATTGGCTTTCCCACAGCTATGCAAATAGAAATTGGTGTATTGGGTACGTTTAAGCGGCCATTCAAGTTCATCACGCCATTGGTTGATGCCCATGACAAAAATTTTAACCGGAGGTTCTGTTTCCAAACCGGTATCGATTCCTTTTAACCAATGATTAAACCAGCGTATATGGAGATCAGTTATATCTTGTTCGAGATCAATCCAATCACCCGATGCATGGACGCCAAAGTAGGATTCTCCCTGGACGGAGGCAAAATATCCATGCCCCCATGGCCCGACAATCAGCTTCTGATGATGTCCTGCTTTAGCCATTTCCATATAATTCGTTAAGGTCGGACCGATAAAGCAATCATACCAGCCGCCTAAATGATAGGCCGGAATCTGCAAGTCTTCATATTTATCGGCAATGCTCGACTGCTTCCAGTAATCTTCATCTTCAGGCGGATGGGACAATTCCTCAAAAAAATAGCCGGCAACTTCCAGTTCCATTAATGGAGGCCATTTATTAACCGGGGTAAACCGGTATAAATCTCCCATTCTATTAAGATAATCGGCAAGCTTTCGCATGGCTTCCTTTCTTTCCTCGGGTTTAGCGTATTTTCGCCTCAATAAATCTGGCACGATCGATTCGAGTGTCCAGGTTTCCGTTAACCCCGGCAGGTAAGCGCCATTACGGTAAGAAACACCGGTTCTTTGATCATTCAACGTCATAGCAGGGAAAATGGCCGCCAAATGTGGTGGCTTTTTCGTTGCAGCCAAGAGTTGTGTATATCCATAATACGACAAACCGAACATGCCTACTTTACCTATTGAATAAGGAAGTGATGCTGCCCATTCTATCGTATCATATCCATCATCAGCTTCCTGTCTGAAGGAGCGAAATTCTCCCTCTGACTGAAAGCGGCCTCTCACATCTTGAATTATAACGACAAATTCATTTTCAACAAGACGGTTCGTATCCAAATAGCGGTGGGAGTAATACGGATGATCTTTACTGTAAGGAAGTCTTGTTACCAAAACCGGAAATTTCCCTTCCCTATTGGGCCGGTAAATATCCGCATAAAGAATAACGCCATCGCGCATCATACACGGGACGTTTTTTTCAACTATAATTTGAAACGGTTTCATTATAACCCCCACTTTCTTGCGGTTTTGTTTTAAAACTTGTTCTGACCAAAAAATACAATCACAAAAGTCGATAAGCCTCAGGGGAAAATAGTATATTTTAATGGTTACTGGCTCGTTTCCGTTTCTATTTATTCATTGTTATTCGGCTTCATTTGTTAATAAATATTTTTTGAAAGAAGCGTTGCTACTTTCAGGATCAGTAAAAAACAAGAAATAGGGGCAGCAAGCAATCCTGCAGCCCCAATCACGCATACTAACTAAGTTGGAAGCAAGTCATTGCCAATTTTTTTCACAAAGCCAAGTCCGATGCTGTGCGGCCACATATATTGACCTAATGTAATCGTTATACAAGCGGAACCATACCAAGAAATACTCTATTTAATATTTCATTGAAATTTATAAAATGTGACAATAAAAATGCTGAAATATGAATGAGCATTTTAAAAGTCGTCTCTTATCAGCGCAAAAAGTTTTTCAGTACTATTTTTGGGGTAGTGGCAGAGCACCCAGGTTAATGATTGACAATTTTTTTTGCCGCATAGATGCGCTCAATTTCTTGAAGTTCACCTGTCGCTGTCAATTTGGCTTTCATCCCGTAATAGTAGAGGACGGCTGGTAAGATTAAGGCAACGGACCATGAAATGTCAGCGTGACCGATGGCTTTCGATATGGGTCCTTCATATATTCCCTCGACATTCATGAAGGGAATTTGTGCCACGACGCTGATAAGGTATGTGCCAATACAAGTCCAGTTGAATTTTCCGTATTTGCCGTTTACATCAAAAATATCTTTGATACTATAATTCCCACGACGAAGGAGGTAGTAATCGACTAAGTTGATCGCACTCCACGGCACCATGATGTACTGAAGCAATAACATGAAATCATTCATGATGGTCACAAGGTTGCCTTGACCAACGATGCCGATACATGTTGCAATTATCGTGCAGATTGCCAGGATGGCAAACCGTTTGGATGGTGTCACTTTGATTTTCGTGAAAGGCTCAATTGATGTAACAGTCGCCATGAATGCACAGTAGAGGTTCAGCACGTTAACACCAAGGATCCCTAGAACGATGACGATATAGACGATCGGTGCCAAACTGTGACCGACCAAGTTTGCAAGAAATCCAGTCGGATCAATCCCGAACTTGGAGGAAGATGCGATAAGGATGACGCCCAGCGCCATCGTCCATCCTGTCCCGAGAACACCACCTGCATATGTCCAGCCAAACGTTGCTCGTGGCGATGTGTTGCTTGGTAAGTACCGAGAGTAATCGGCGACGTATGGTGCGTATGTCAACAACCAAGTGGTGCAAACACTTAGTGCCATCAAAAACGGCCCAACTTTAAAACCGGAAACCGACCAACTATGTGCGGGCAACGGAAGTCGTAAAGCTTCGACAGTGATAACGATGAAAACGATCGCAAAGATAATTGCGAAATATTTCTCAATTGCATGGATAAGGTCATATCCATAAGTTGTGACAATCAAAGTGACACCGTTAAGTACGACCATTGCAAGCCATACGGGAACTGCAGGGAAAGCACTATGGATGGCCTGTGCACCGAGTAAACCACTATAATATACTGATCCGATGTACATTACCATGACGAGTATCAATGGCAAGATAGCGCCGATGACACCAAATTGTGCTCTGCTTTGAATCATTTGAGGTATGCCAAGCTTCGGGCCTTGGGCAGAGTGTGTCGCCATAAACAATCCGCCAATCAAGTTGCCTAGAATCACCGCAGTGAGCGCCCAGAATACGTTCAGACCAAGTGATATGGCAACAGCTCCGGTAATAACCGGTGTAAGCTGCATGTTACCACTAAACCAAATATTAAATAAATCCCGTGCTTTGCCGTGCCGTTCCGAGTCCGGTATATAATCAATACTACGTTGTTCTACTTTCATTAATAGCCCCTACCTCTCATTTTTCTCATGTTTTATTTGAGTGCAGTTGTACCATTTTGTGGAAGTGTTGCAACCCGTGTTCTGTCTAACTCCGCGTTTGGTTGTGAAGTTTGGTGTTGCTGTTGTTGGTTGTTCTGTTGTCCTGTTACTTGCTTTTTCTTTTTTAATTTTGCAATTTTCAGAATTTAACATTTCGATTGTGGCTTTAATTGTTCAGCTTCCGCATTATCTGATAATTCAACTTGGAAAAGTCCCCCTTCTTTTAATTGAAAAACCGAAAAGAAGGGGATAAAATCGATAAATTTCGTTACCATTTTCCTCCAAATAGAAATGAACATTAAGCCTTTATTGAAGCAAGCGATTGAATAATCTCTGCTGCGCGATCCCCGACTTCGGAAGTAGTGGCTTTTCCCTTCATATCATGGGTTAATACCTTCCCTTCCACAAGCACTTCCTCGATAGCCTTCAGCACGAGTTTCCCATAATGTTCATATCCTAAAAAGTCTAGCAGCTGGCTGGCAGACCAAATCGCCGCCAAAGGATTGGCCAGGCCTTTACCCGCAATATCTGGGGCAGATCCGTGAATCGGTTCAAACATCGATGGATATTTTCTCTCCGGATTGATATTCGCCCCTGCTGCAAGCCCAATCCCCCCGGCCAAGGCCGCACCTAAATCGGTTAAAATATCACCAAATAAATTTGAAGTAACCACGACTTCAAATCGCTTAGGATCGGTAATCATTAGCATCGCTGCAGCATCTACGAGATAGGACGCTGTTTTCACATCCGGGTACTCCTTGCTCACTTCAGCAAAGATCTGATCCCAGAAAACCATTGAATAATTCAAGGCGTTTCCTTTACTAATGCTCGTTAGAGATTTACCTTCCCTTTTAGCCGTTTCAAACGCATAGCGGATGACACGTTCCGTTCCTTTTCGGGAAAAGACACCTGTTTGCAGGACAACTTCGTTCTCCTGGCCTTTAAATAACCAATCTCCTGCACCTGCATATTCACCTTCACTATTTTCACGGATAAACAGCATATCCACTTCTTCCCGTTTCACGTCCTTCAATGGGCATGTTGCACCTTTTATTAACTTGATTGGACGTATATTAATGTATTGGTCAAAGCCTTTTCTAATCTTTAGAAGTAAATCCCATAATGAAATATGATCAGGAACTCCTGGATAACCAACAGCACCGAGGAAAATCGCATCAAATGTTTGCAATTTTTCAATCCCATCTTCATCCATCATCACACCATGCTTAGTGTAATACTCACAACCCCATGGAAAGTATGTGTATTCGAACTGGAGAGAATTGTCCAATTCGGCTATTTTATTTAAAACCTTTATTCCTTCCTGGAGAACTTCTTGTCCAATCCCATCTCCAGGAATAACGGCAATTTTATAGGTGCTCATTATTTTTCTCCTCTGTTCCATACAACTAATTTTAATTCCGTCATTTCCTCTACTGCATATTTGATTCCTTCACGGCCCGTTCCACTCTCCTTAACACCACCGTAAGGCATATGGTCAACACGGAACGTTGGAATATCATTGATCATTACAGCTCCAACTTCAAGAGCCTCAGTTGCAAATAGCGCGCGATCAATATTTTTTGTATAGACACCTGCTTGCAGACCGTATCTTGAATTGTTCACGTATTCAATTGCTTCTTCAACTGTTTTTACTTTATTTACAATCACAACTGGAGCAAATACCTCTTGGCAAGATACTTTTAACATCGGGTCAACATTAACGATTACGGTTGGCTCTAAAATACCATCTTTTAGTTTTCCCCCAGCTAAAACCACTGCCTCATTTTGTTTTGCTTCTTCAATCCAACTTAAAGCCCGTTCCGTTTCCTTTTTGGAAATTAACGAAGAAATATAGGTTTCCGGATCTAATGGATTACCAACCTTTAATTTCTTTGATGCTTTAACGAATTTTTCAACAAATTGATCATATACCTCTTCATGGGCATAAACGCGCTGCAAGGAAATACAAACCTGGCCTTGATTTGAGAAAGCTCCCAAAATACAGCGGTCAATGACCTGATCAATATTTGTATCCTTATCTAAAATTACCGCTGCATTTGACCCAAGCTCTAAAGTGGTTTTCTTTAGGCCCGCTTTATTGCGGATTCCAATTCCGACCGCTGGACTTCCGGTAAAGGTAATCATTTGCACACGGTCATCCTTTATAATCGTCTCACCCACTACTGACCCTGATCCGGTTACGACATTCAATACCCCATCCGGCAGGCCGGCTTCTTTAAAAAGCTCAGCGATGTATAGAGCGGATAAAGGAGTCTGTGAAGCAGGTTTTAACACGATTGTATTCCCTGAGGCAATCGCCGGTCCTACTTTATGGGCTACGAGATTCATAGGAAAATTAAAAGGTGTAATTGCCCCGATCACCCCAATTGGATTGCGAACGGTATAACCGATCCTTCCGACACCGCCTGGTGCAGCATCAAAAGGGATCGTTTCGCCATGAATCCTTTTTGCTTCTTCGGCCGCAAATTTATAGGTTTCAATTGTTCTTGATACTTCCCCTTTGGCAAAAGAAATCGGCTTCGCTGATTCGATAGCGATTACTTCTGCGGCTTCGTCTGCTCTTTCTTTCAATAATTCTACCATTTTTTCTAAAATTGCTGACCTCTCAAATGCTGGCATTTTTGAAATCACTTGAAACGCTTTCTGTGCTGTTTTTATCGCCTCTTTTGTTAACTGTTCATCTGCCATGGCAATCTCGACGATGATTTCATCTGAATATGGAGAGTAAAGCGGCGCATAGGTGTCAGCCTCTACATCACGGCCATTAATAAATAAATGCTTTTTTTCTGCAACCTTTAAATTTGTCATCGCCCTAACGCCTCCAATACCATTTCGTGGAATTGAACAATTGCCTTTTCAGATTGAGAATATACTCCTTGGTTAAAGGCACGGGAACGGAATCCAATTTGCTCTAATTCTACTAATTCAACATCTTCCTGTCTCACTTGCTCCGCAAATGCAACCAAATCTTTTTCTTCTTGTGATAAGTTTTCATCTTTAAAGTAATAAGTGTAAACTCCTAAAGTGGTTTCATGGTCAATTGGAATCATCTGAATAGTGGCCATATTTCCCGGACCTGGGTAAATCGTAACCATTAGGTTTGGCCATAACCAATAGAACTCCCCACCTTGCATTTCCGCTTCATTTAAGTCAGTTGTTCCCATTTTTTTATCCGGCTTTACAACTGACCCTTGAACGGAATAGTTTTGGCAGGTAACAATTTGGTAGTTTTTCATATCCAAGGTGGCAACAAAGCTTGGGTGGGCCACATGGCAGTGATCACACTCTAAATAGTTGTCAATGAACGCTTTCCAGTTTGCTTTAATGACACGCGTTTTCTGATTAATTCTTTTCAGTTCTCCCATGAATGGGAATTTGCCCAGACGGTCAAAGAAATCACCATATGTTTCACTGAGAGATTTTGCATTATCATCAAGGTTTACAAAAATTAATGACTCCAAGATTTCCATTCTTACAGGTTTTAAACAACGGTCGCTGACACAGTGGGCGTCTTCACCTGTAAAGTTAGGAGCTTTATTCAATGCTCCATTTAAATGGAATGTCCAGCCATGGTAGCTGCATTGTAGAATTTTCTTTTGACCGGTCTCATTTTTCTCCAACTTTGTCGCACGGTGCGGACAAACATTATAAAATGCACGAATTAATTCATCCGTTCCCCGTGTAACTATAATCGGCTCACCCGCTACATCAGTGGTGAAAAACTGTCCCGGTTTTTCTAATTGACTTACATGTCCAACTAATTGCCACGATTTTGCAAAAACATCTTCTATTTCTTGCTGATGTACTTTTGGATCAGTATATAAATCATAAGTTAATGTTCTTTCAAATGTTCGATTTGCTTTATTTTGAACTTCATTATAAGTAGCCATTTCGTTTTTCCTCCTAATGGGTAAAATAGTATATTTAAAAATTATTATCTAAAAACCAATTTTGTATATGCGAAAGCCATCCCCCCTAAAAAACAGATTATTAATATGAATCATTTTCGATTCACTTTTGTAATTCTTAAATGCAACGTGACAATAGTAAAAATTAAGCGTTTACAAGATAATGAATATTTTGTTTAATTAACTCAGAAAGATACTTTTAACTAAACTCACTTTTAATTAATGCAAGTATCATGCCAAACTTTAAATAGCTAAATTAATTTGAATATTGTCGCTTTTCTTTCGAAATTTGTTCAAATTTCGTTCAAAAATCGAGTTGATAATAACTCATTTGAATTAATACTAACTCACCTAGTTAATGGAGGAATCCTAAAATGGTTTCTGGAACACAAAGTCCCTTCGAAATCACTGTTGAGACATTAAAAAAAATTCTTGATAATTCATCAGACGAAATTTTTGTAATCGACTCTGAACAACGAATCGTTTTCGTTAATAGCGTCTGTGAAAAACATTACGGTTTAAAACCGGAAGAGGTTGTGGGGAAATATAACGATGAATTATTTGAAAAAGGGTATTGGAAACCTTCCATAGTCCCTTTAGTATTCAAAGAAAAAAAACCTGTCAGTATGAAGCAAACAACTTATCTTGGGGCGGAACTTTTAACAACTGCTGTCCCTATTCTAAATGACCAAAACGAAATCGAACTTGTCGTGACGACCTCACAGGAGTTACAAAACTATAAAAGTATTAAAAAGGAAAAAGAAGATAATTCATCTTCAAATAACAATACCAGCTCTACCCCAATCACAAACTGTGAAAAGATGAAAAATATCTTAAAAGTTTGCGAAAAAATTGCGAAAGTTGATTCAACCATTTTAATCCAAGGTGAATCAGGAACAGGTAAAGGGGTTTTAGCTCATTACATTCATGATATAAGTCGGCGACAAGACAAAACGTTTTTAAAAATTAACTGTGCTGCTTTACCTGAGGATTTACTAGAATCAGAGCTTTTCGGCTATACAGAAGGCGCATTTACAGGCGCAAGTAAGTATGGAAAAAAAGGCTTGCTTGAAATTGCAAATCAAGGCACATTATTTCTCGATGAAATTGGCGAGATGCCTTTATCGCTTCAGGCAAAGCTTCTTCAGGTCATTCAAGAAAAACAGTTCCTTCCAATTGGCGGACACGAAATGAAAAAAGTAGATGTTCGGATCATCGCTGCAACCAACCGCGATTTAATTGAGATGGTGGGAAAGAACTTGTTTCGAGAGGATTTATTTTACCGTCTTAATATTATTGATATCCAGCTGCCGCCATTGCGCGAGCGCAGGGAGGATATTATTCCGTTAACCTATAATTTTTTATATAAATTTAATAAAAAATATGAAATGAATAAAATTATCTCACAGGAGTGTTTGGACCTATTTTATTGGTATTCCTGGCCAGGAAACATCCGCCAGCTTGAAAATGTCATGGAGAGACTGGTTGTCACGAGTGATTCAATCATTCAAAAAAATGCCTTACCTGATTTAATCTTAAAAAATATTAAACCGAAAACGCAGTACATCTTCCCTTCTGAACTTGATCAAGCGATTGAACATGTGAAGAAAACGCTGGTGATCCAATCCTATAAAACACAAAAAAGCTCTAGAAAGGTTGCAAAAGAACTAAATATCAGCCAAACTAGGGCTGTTAAGCTAATAAGTCAATATTGTGGCGAGTTGGAGGAAAAATAAACAAGGCGAAATTCAATAAGCTGTTGAATAACGATTCTTTTTATCCATTATTTACTTGTCTTTAGAGATTTTAGGTTCTTTTGGTACAGCGGCTTCTCGCAATGAAACAGGAATCTACGGTCTGTAAGGCGTAAAACATTACATACCGAGGTTATCGGTCCATTCAGTCTTAAGTCTCTTATCTGAATTATTCAAGTTAGAGGATTAATGGTAACATTTTGGTAACGAAAATACTGCTAATTATATACAAGTTGGATTGAAAGTTGGTAAAGGATAAGCCAAAAAATTATTACTATGGATCTTGAAGTGTGATTCTCCTATAGTGCAAGAAAGATAGTTGTTTATGGTTTTAACCGATGATTGTGGTACAGGCAAAACAACCACTATTCGAAGGTTTGGAGATCGACTTGATAAGGGAAAATTTCAAGTACTCTCATTATCCCATATTCTTGTTGGGCAAAGTGAATTATGGGATCGTCTAAAACTCCAATCATTCGCAGCGAAACGTCAAAGAATCGACATTCAGTTCTGATTGGGACATTAATATCGTACTCAGGTTGGTGAGTATTTGGCAAAGCACCTTCATTATGCAGGAGTAGACCAGCAAGTCTTTTCTGACGGAGCTTTAGAAGAAATTCATCGTTTTTCAGGGGGCGCCGCAAGGCCCATAAATAAGTTATGTACTCATTGTTTATTATATGGAGCACAGAATGGATTTCGCATAATTGATGATCACATGGTCAAACTGGCCATTGAGGGAGAATTATCGTGATTCTCCCCTTTTTTCAATATGTGTCTGGACATTAATTTCGTCAATTCGGGGGCAACTGATACCGACAATTTCTGGACTATATGATATATCAATAACAAAAAAGAAAATAAGCTACACTTCTTATGTTAAGTCAAAATATTTGATGGTAAGTAGTTTATAAATTTATAAACTTGTAATAATGATAAAATATTCCCTATTAATAGAAGCTTTTGCTTTCGTTAAGCAAAGGCTTTTCTTTCTATTTTATATATATGGTACTTTTCAATTTTTTTCATACTCATTAACTAACTTATAAAATGTTGTCTTTTTAACTCCTATTTCTTTCATCGCCTTCACAGCTGTCACCTCTCCCCATTTCCATCGATGATAAGCTTGTTTAAACTCTTCTGTAATAATAGATTTCGGTCTTCCAAAAGTTACGCCACTTTTCAATTCGGCATCGGCATTCACTATCAGGTGATCAAGGGCCTCGATTCACAGCACTCTTTCAATCATTGGGAGCAGCGAAGCAAGCGACACGATTCCTGGCGTAGCCGGTCCAGTCAGTTCGGGTTCCTTTCCCCGTCGGATGAACTTCTTTTCTCTGCTCATTCCTATCACGTCCTTATCATTTAAGACTTTTTCAGGGCTCAAGTTCAAAAATAACAAAGGGTTGTAATAATGTTGCCAAGTTAATGTCTAATATTTCATGCAGGATATGCTTAACCCTTGTCGCAAAGTACGCTTTTAATCAATGTATGACATTCCGAAATAATGTATGTGGCTTAAACGGAGTAGTTGTACAGGAAAGTAAAATTAAGTTTTATCTGTTTTGAAATTAAAGTTTCTGAAAGATTACTTTGCAAGGGGGGAACCAGCCATGTTTGATTCCATTTTACCAATGACAAGTTGGAGAGCTTATGGGGGCAAAGATCGTTGTAATTCCTGAGAAAAGAGAGTAAGTTCATTTGAAACCTCGGGACACATAAAAAACGTTATTTTTTCTGTAATTTCATGGAAAGTATGGTGTTTTTCGGGTGAATTGAGGTTTCAAATGCAAGAAACTGGGGAATGTAGTAGAATAGATAGTACTGGAGGGGGATTGATGAAAGAATATATTTATGTGAAGAACGAAAAAAAAGTTAACTTGAAATTTGGAATTTTAAAAAAAGACATTGTATTTACCATATCAATCTTGTTAGCAATCGTAAGCTGTTTATTCCATGCACCAAAACTAGAATATATTAATTTTAAAGTATTAGTCAGTTTATTTAATCTTATGCTCGTAGTTAAGGCTCTGGAAGATCTTAAACTATTGGATAAGTTCGCCATTGCTATACTGAGTAAATGTCATAATAGTAAAAGTGTTTCAGCAATCCTAATTTTATTATGCTTTTTTAGTTCCATGCTTGTAACGAATGATGTGGCATTAATAACATTTGTACCATTAACACTTATAATTAGTAAGATTATACAAACTTCTATGTTAGATACTATTATACTAGAGACAATTGCGGCTAACATCGGAAGCAGCCTAACTCCTATGGGCAATCCTCAAAATCTTTTCATATTTACTAACTACGGAATAAGGCCCATACAATTTTTTACAACAATCCTTCTATTAGTGGTTCTTGGAATTATTCTGTTATTCTTTCTTAATCAAAGATTGAATAGTAAAACACTGGAAATGGAACTTCCGTATATTCCTATAAAAAATAAAAAAAAGGCAACAGTATGGGGAATTCTATTTGGCATCATATCTGCATCCATACTAGGGGTTTTAAGCTACAAACTTGCGTTCATCATCGCATTGGGAACCGCATGTATACTTGATATAAAATTATTGAAGAAAATTGATTATTTATTGCTTATTACTTTTATATGTTTTTTTATATTTATAGGAAACATATCGGAATTAAAGGTAGTGCACACATTTGCAAGCGAAAATCTCAAAAGTCCTACATCTATCTTTTTCAGTTCCATAATTTTAAGCCAACTGATAAGCAATGTACCAGCTGCGATCTTTTTATCAAAATTCTCCGTGAATTGGCAGCCTTTATTAGTAGGTGTGAATTTAGGTGGACTTGGTACGATTGTTGCTTCCCTCGCAAGTGTAATTTCATTTAAACTTTTTATTAAGAGAGATCCACAAAAAAGTAAAATGTACCTTATAAGGTTTAGCTTTTATAACTTTTCGATTTTAGCTATTTTAACTCTTGTTTATTATTTTACGATGAAAAATCAAAATTTCTTTTAATACAAAGTAATAGGTTTAAACAATTTTGGGTCCTACCAATATAAAAAACCCAATTTCTCAAATTTTAATACTGAGAAATTGGGTTTTTTTTATTGGATTTGCCTTAACATATGCCTATAGGGGTACCGCCCCATGCCTATCTAGCTAAGGCAAATCATTATCTCCCAAACGAAAAAAACGTTATTCTTTCTGTAATATCATGGAAAGGATGTGTTTTTTATGTGTAGTGAGGTTTTAAATGAACTTACTCTGTTTTCTCAGGAATTGCAACGAACTTTCCAGATGTGTTTGCCTCAACTTACCAAGGATCTGGAGGGAGTAGCCATACAGCTGGTGTCAAAATTCAATTAGAATATGATCTTCTTAGTGGCCAATTTATGCACATTCATTCAGGACCAGGTAAACAAAATGATCGAACCTACGGTTCTACTTGCTTACAAACAGTACAACCCGGTGATTTATGTATACGTGATTTAGGTTATTTCGACCTGAATGATCTCCATCAAATGGATGAGAACGAAGCCTATTATATCTCTCGCTTAAAATTAAACACTCGAATTTTTCTGAAGAATCCTGAACCTGAATACTTCAAAAATGGAACGGTCAAAAAGCAAACAGAGTATATTCTATTGGATTTGGAAGAGGTTATGAATCAATTAAAACCGGGGCAAACCAATGAGATCTCTGACGTTTACATTGGACAGTATCAGAAGTTGCCAGCTAGAGTCATTATCCATCGACTGACAGAAGAACAAACCAGAAAACGGTGGAAAAATCAAGAGTTAAAGGAGAAAAAGAAAGGGATTATTATGAAGGAACGGAGTAAACGACTCAGTGCGATGAATATATACATAACCAATGCATCACCCGAAGATGTTCCAACGGAACACGTACGATCTTTACTCATTACGTTGGCAAATCGAATTACTCTTTAAAACATGGAAATTCTTCTTTGAAATCGATCATTGTAAAGAGATTAAAAAAGAGCGATTAGAATGTCATCTCTATGGTCAACTAATTGCCATCCTCCTTTGTTCTTCCACCATGTTTCAAATGCGGCAGCTACTTCTCACCAAGAAAAAACAAGAACTCAGCGAATATAAAGCCATTTATGTCATTAAAGATTATTTTGTATTACTGTTTCAATCGATACAAAAAGGCACCCAAGAGCTATCAAAGGTCCTGTTTCACCTGTTTGCCCTCCTACAGAAAAACGGGCGAAAATCTCACCGATACGAGAAAAAAACAGTCTTTGATATTTTGGGTGTTGTCTATCAGTATACCACGTGCCAAAAGAAGGCAGCGTAATTTTTAAAAAATAGCCTGTTTCAGGATTATTTGGCATGCCTTTTTTTCAGTAACGTGGATGGTTGTCTTATAGAAATAGCTCTACTCTAACCATACATCAGCGTTAGCTTGATGGGCATGGGGTACTACCAGCAAAACGCGGATTTACAACGTTAAGAAAATTACAATATTAAAAAGCCCAATTTCTCAGCATTAAATTGAGAAATCGGGCTTTTTTAGTTACTCCAGAAAAGCGCCCGATTGTTGAAGACCTTAATTACTATATCTTGTTGAACCAATGCACCCTTTTAATGGAATAACAGTAGACCTTCTATTAACTGGTTTAGTGAAACGAATAAAGTAGGGAAACCTCTTTCGAGGCTTCCCCCTTATCAAACCATACGTGCCCTATTAAGGCATACGGCTTACCAAATGTTACAATGTTTATCAAGAGGATGCATTCCAGGCATTTTGCATCTTTTGGATTCGATGAGGAGTAAAATATTCCTCACCTTTTGTTTTTGCTAGCTTTATTGCGTTTTGTTGTTTTCGCTTTCCTTTAATCTTCATTTCTTTTATATATTCTTCAAGGGTGTAACCGTACGCTTTGTTAAGATAAAGCCAATAACTAAGTATTAATTTAATCACAGGTTAGAGTCTATAGAAATAAAGAGAGGAACGCTTTGCGTTCCTCTCTTTTTATTAACATCCATTCGTCCCAGTAGGAACCAATCCCAGTTAAAAAAGCATTTCTTCTTTTTCTTTTCCATATTTTTTATTCTCTTTTTTCTCTTTTTCTTTTAATACATAGCTGAGTAAGTCTAGTACAATACGGGCTGCTACTTGTCCGGTCATGCCTGTTGGATCATACGGAGGGGCAACTTCTACTAAATCAAACCCGATGACTTCTCCTCTTTTGGAAATCCCTTCAAGCAATTCATTAACCTCATCGTAGAGGAGGCCGCCTGGAGAAGGTGTACCTGTTCCAGGCGCAATTGACGGATCGATTCCGTCAATATCAATCGTTACATAATATTTTTCGCCCGCAGGAATTAGCTCCAGCACTTCCTTAAGTCCCATCTTTTTCATCTGACGCGGTGATAGGATCACGCTGCCGTATGTTCTTGCTGCTTCGACGTCTTCTTTTTTGCTGCTGCTGATCCCGCGAATGCCAAACTGAAATATTTTCTGAACATGTTCCAGCTCAGATAAGCGGCGAATGCAATTTCCGTGACCATACCGCATTCCTGAGCGATGATCCGCCCAGTCTAAATGAGCATCAATTTGAATCACATGAAACGGACCTATGTCTTTAAGTCCTTTTCCAACTGCTGCTGTGATGGAATGATCGCCGCCTAATACAACCGGCATAGCACCTTTGGAAATAATTTTTCGGATTGCTTCTTCTGTATTCTCATGGCACTGCATAATATCCCCGTGTACCATGTCTACATCACCGCAGTCGACGACTTTCCATTCAGGCCCAAGATACATAATATCGTTTTCAATATCATAAGCACCATCCAGACCGAAACTATATAATGTAGAACCTTCGCGGATTCCTCTAGGGCCCATTCTTGCTCCTGATTTCCATTGTGTACCCATGTCATTTGGCACCCCGATGACCGCTACATCTGCGTCAAGCTGGTTCAGGTTCGCACACATTGGGTATTTTCCAAAAGTACAAATGCCTGTAAAAGGTAAATTTAAAAACTGTTTTTCATCACGATTAGACATTCATGCTGCCTCCTTCTAGATTTTCATCCTCACTTTTTCCTAATGTAAGGTTTTCTGCCGGTGGGCAAGTTCTTAACCAAGGATTTTAAATTTTGCTTCTATATACACAATTAATTTTCAATTAAAGTTGTGGTTTTCACCTCATAAGTCTTTTGAAATAAATTCAGATAGTCTTCTTTTGTCAAATCTCTTGAATTCGCCTGTGTACACAAATGTTTAAAGGCTCCTTCGGCTAGGAAAGAGAAGTCTTTTGGATTTACATTGCCTAAATCTCGGAAGATAGGAATACCGATTTTATTTGCCAGCTCTTTTAACAACACAACACCTTCGTACGCCGTTTCTTCAACTGTTTTTCCTTCAGGATTTGCCCCAAGCTTGATTGCTACCATGGCGTGCTTTTCTGGATTTGAAGGAATATTAAATTCAAATACATGTGGAAGAAAAATAGAATTCGCCACTCCATGTGGAGTATCATAGAGTCCTCCAAGTGGTTCGGCCATCGCATGTACAGCCCCAAGATCCGTGTTATCAAAGGCGATACCTGCAACTAAACTGCCCAAAAGCATATTTTTCCTAGCCTCTAAATCATGCCCATTTTCTACTGCTAATGGAAGGTATTTGGCTATTAATTCAATGGCATATAGTCCCAAAGCATCTGAAAGTGGTTGAGCAACTTTGCAGGTATAAGCTTCAATTGCATGTGTGAGTGCATCCATTCCTGTAGCTGCTGTAATCGATTTAGGTAATGTTAACGTCAATTCAGGATCGACAAGTGCCAGTTTAGGAGCGATTTTCAAATCTAGTATCGCATCCTTCTGTTTCGTCACGGTATCGGTAATGACAGAACCTCTTGTAACTTCACTACCGGTACCTGAAGTTGTCGGAATACAAATTAGTGGAGGGATTTCTCGTTCTAGTAAATTTACGCCGTAACGTTCTCTTAGCTCTCCTCCATGTGTAAAAAGTGTCCCAATTGCTTTGGCTGTATCCATTGAACTTCCGCCGCCGAGACCAATTAAAAGATCGATGTTCTCGTTTTTAAACTGTTGATAAGCACTCTCACAATCTACATCTTTTGGATTAGGTGATATTTCATCATAAACAATATAATTTACACCTTCTTGATCTAATGACTGTGTGATTTTTTCCAAAATTCCTGTTTGTGCAAGTCCTTTATCGGTAATAATTAGGGCTTTATTTCCACCTAATTCTTTAGCCCTTTTCCCAATATTCTTTACTTTTCCATTCCCAAACTCTATAGAGGTAGGCAGATTAAAATGAAAGTCCCATAACATAATGAATTCCTCCTTTATTTTTTGAATATTTTGAATTTAATGTCGATATTTTCTATATTTAATTAATTGCTAAACCATTCAGTTGGCTTAACATCTAAATTAATATTGATTTGTTTTACCTCAGTAAACGTATCCAAACCAAAGGTTCCTAACCCGCGGCCAATCCCGCTCTGCTTATAACCTCCCCACGGTGCTTCATTATAGGCGAGGTTATAAGCATTAACATAGGTAATTCCGGCTCTTACTTTTTTAATAACCCTCAAAGCTTTGGCGCCATCTTGTGAAAAAACACCTGCTGCAAGCCCGTATGAAGTATCATTTGCCAGCTGGATTGCTTCCGCCTCATCTTTAAACTTTTGAACGACAAGAACTGGTCCAAAAATTTCTTCCTGAACAATTCTCATGTCAGGTCTGGTGTCAACAAATATTGTTGGCTCAAAGAAATAACCATTTTCAAGCCCGTTGCTTGTAATACGGTTGCCACCGCAAGCTAATGTAGCCCCTTCGTCTAAGCCAATTTGAATATATTCAAGGATCTTCTTCAAATGGCCTTCACTTACAAGCGGACCCATCTCGGTAGACGAATCATCCCCAGGGCCAACCTGAATCTTTTTCGCTCTTTCTACCAATCTAGCAATGAATTTATCATGAATACTCTCTTCTAACAGTAAACGGGATCCCGCATTACATACTTGGCCGGCATTGGTAAAAATTCCATTCAAAGTATAATCGATGGCTGTCTCAAAATCTGCGTCAGCGAAAACAATATTTGGCGACTTGCCGCCTAGTTCGAGTGAAATGTTTTTAATATTTCCTGTTGCTGAATTCATGATGCTTCTACCCGTTGCTGTACTACCTGTAAAAGAAATCAGATCCACCTTTTGGCTTTCCGCTATTTCATTTCCTACTGTTGAACCACCTCCTAAAACTAGATTTGCAACACCAGCTGGTATCCCCACTTCTTCCATGATCTCAAATAATTTGTAAGTGGTGACCGGAGTGATTTCAGCTGGTTTAAATACAAGTGTATTTCCCGCAGCAAGCGCAGGGGCTATTTTCCATGCTCCCGTCAACAATGGAAAATTCCATGGAGCAATAAGTCCGCATACACCGACAGGTTCCCGAATAACCATGGCTTGTACAGGATCGGCAACAGAATACGTTTGCCCATTTGGCTTTGTCACTAACCCAGCATAGTATCGAAAGCAATTCACGGTATCAGCAATATCAAACTCTGATTCTTTAAGGGGTTTTCCCGTATTCTCTGTTTCAAGTTTGCTAAGCTCGGCTGCCTTTTCTTCAATCTTATCCGCTATTTTAAATAAGTAGGTTGCACGTTCAGATGCCGGTAAGTCTGACCAAATTCCGGAGTCAAAAGCTGTTCGTGCTGCATTAATCGCCATTTGGGCTTCTTCTCTACTTCCCTGCGGAGCCTCAGCCATGATTTTACCGATTGCAGGATTCACAACATGACTCTTATCTCCTCTTAATGAATCCATCCATTCACCATTAATAAACATTTTCAACTTCAGCATTTTTACAAACCTCCAGTTTGTTATTTTTACCTTACATGTTGAGGGATAACCTCTCGATCAATGTCTTGGACATTTTGTGGAATCATTTCTTTATCAAAATGAAACTCAGGAAGTGGTTGGCGGAACCATTTCGTCATATAGACAAGATAAATCAAGCCGCATGCCATCCAGATGCCCCCGAGAATCAACGCATCCATTTCTAAATGCGACCATAACCATATCGTAAACGCTGCGCCAATGAGTGGTAATAATAGGTACCGAATGCAATCCATAAAAGAACGCTTATGATTTCTGATAAAATAATGGGCGATAACAGATAGATTTACAGATGTAAATGCAATTAACGCTCCAAAATTGATAAACTTAATAACTTGTTCTAGGGTTAATAGAATTGCGAGTAAAGAAACTGCGCCAATCACAATAATGCCAAGTGACGGTGTTTTAAATTTAGGATGAATGTATCCAAATATATTTTTGGGTAATACGGAATCTCGTCCCATCGCATATAACACTCGCGATGCGCTTGTGATTGAAGCGATTCCTGAAGAGAAATTACCAATAATCACTGCTGTAATAAAAATGGACTTAAATAAATTTCCTCCGACAAGCACTGCAATTTCAAGGGCTGCAGAATCAGCATGTTTGAATGAAATGCCCGGATTCACCAATTGTGCTAAGTAAGATGAGCCAATATACAAAACTCCGATAAACAATAGCATGATAATAATGGCTCTTGGAATCGTTTTTTCGGGATTGATTGTTTCCTCTGATAAAGTGGTGAGTGAGTCAAAGCCAAGAAAACTAAAACAAAGAATGGTAGCACCTGCCAAAATATCGGACATGGAAACATTTGCATCAAACAATGGCTTAATTGAGAAAAGACTACCCGTCCCTACTCCTTCTGATAAACTTTTGAAGGATAATATCCAGAAAAGGCAAACAAAAATGACTTGAGCAATAACAAAAATTTTACTAGTTATTGCTGATATCTCCACACCTAGTATGCTCGGAGATACTATGCTTGCAGTCAACACAATTACCCACACATAATGCGGGATTCCAGGAAATACAGCACTTAAAAAGACAGTGGACATCAAGCAGGTAACCATAGGCGTTAATATATAATCAAGCATAATCGTCCAACCGACAATGAACCCAACCTCAGAATTAATAGATTTTTGCGTAAAGGAATAGGCTGAACCTGAGATCGGGTAGGCTTTCGCCATCTTGCCATAGCTGAGAGCTGTAAAAATTATTGCTAGAAAAGCAATAATGTATGCAGTCGTAATAACACCTCTTGAGGTAACGACAGCAATTCCATAGGTATTAAAAAACACCATGGGGTTATTCCATGCAATCCCTAAAAAAACAACCTGTGACAAAGTAAGTGTTCTTGCAAGCGCTTTCTGTTTCATAACTCAACTCCCTCCATTTTAATAAATTTAATTCTTAGATGATTTAGAAGATTTCGTATTTTCATTGTAAACCTTGTTGTTACACAAAGGTCAATAGGTGTATTATATTTTTTAGGGGGGTGATTTCACTGAAAATAAAGGAAAAATTAACCATTGGTGAAATAGCGAGGTTACGAGGGGTAACGACGGAGACCTTACGCCACTATGATCGGATTGACCTATTCAAACCGCAATATGTCGATCCTGATTCGGGGTATCGCTACTATTCTATTTTTCAATATGAAGTTTTAGGGACCATTAAAGAGTTGCGGCAACTTGGGATGAGTACGGACGAAATAAAGGATTATTTTAATGAACGTAATTTTAATAAGTCCTTGGATATTCTGAAAACCAAGCATACGGAACTTGTGTCAAAACTGAACGAGTTACATGACTTGGAGGAAAATATTCGGGGGAAAATTGGATACTTGGAGAATGTAGCGAAAGAAAAAGAACTTCAATCGGTGTTTTTCCGCGAAATAGGAAGAAGGAAGTTAATTACCTTAAATGAAAAAATAAATAATAATTTGGAACTCAGTTATGGTGTTATAAGGTTAGAGAATATGCTCACCGAGAAGACACCAATTCTGGCTAGTAATAGACTAGGCATTATCATCCAGGAAGCGGATCTTAGAGCGAAACGCTTTGAAGAACCATCCATTATTTTTGTAGTGGCAAAAAATAAAGAAAAAATACCAAAACAGTGTCAAATGACGGTTCCTGCCGGGTTATTTGCGTGTATTCGTTATAACGGGGAATTATTATGGAATCGAAGCGAAAGTTTGAGTAAGATATTGGAATATCTTGATGAAACCGGATATCACATAACTGGCGATGCGCTGCAAATTATGCACGTCGATATTACAATCACAGATAAACCAAATGAGATTACATTCGAAATTCAAGTTCCAGTTCAAATTTAGGGACGGGGGGACAGGAACCTCGTCCCGTTAGCTTAAATTTGCCTTCATTCTAAAAATGAATAATAATACAGGATACAGAAAAAGAGTTTAAATGAAACAATTCAACTTATTTTAATTATCCAGATCTCACGATATGGAGTGCAATACTTTGGCTAAACAGCATAAATGACTCTCAATTTAAAACGAAGTTCCTACCCTATAACGCCAAACTATTGACCCATTTATAAATTGAAGTAAGTAAAATAACAAGTCCAAAAACAAGCAGCATGATATGAACGAAGTTAACTGTACGCTTTTGTTTTTGGTCAAAAAAATTCCATATCCAAACAATAGATAACATGATACTAGCGACATCTGGTGTTTGCGAAGTTCCTACCAATAATCTCACCACCCAGGACCATTGTTAAAAAACAAAGTTTCGAAAATATCCTCTTTTTTTCTTCCTAATCTCCACTAGAAGAGATCTTTAAGTCAGTACCATCATTTATAATCTATCAACAGTTAGAAACATTTAAAGCATTTATGAAATGCGAAAAATACTAGGTTACTTCCGTGACAATATGTAAAAGATTTCCTCACACGATAACATCCTTAAGAAATCAACTCATGCAAATACAATTGTTTTATTACCATGAACAAGTACTTTATCATGAACATGCCAGGAAACAGCTTCGGCAAGAACCTTTTTTTCAACATGACGTCCTGCAATCTTTAAATCCTCTTCTGTATAGCGATGATTAATCCTCTGTACGTCTTGTTCAATAATTGGTCCTTCATCTAGATCATTGGTTACATAATGTGCAGTTGCCCCAATTAACTTCACTCCACGGTTAAAGGCTCTCACATAAGGATTCGCTCCAACAAATGCTGGTAAGAACGAGTGATGGATGTTAATGATTTGATTTGGATACTTAGAAATAAAATTTGGGGAGAGAATTTGCATATATCTCGCCAGGACAATAAAGTCTATTTCCCCTTTCAATAGTTCTAATGCTTTTTGTTCGGCATGTTCCTTTGTTTCTTTAGACATTGGAATATGATAAAAAGGGATTCCGTAACTCTCAACTTCTTCTTTTAAATCAACATGATTACTTATCACCATTGGAATCTCCACTGGAATTTCCTTTGACTTCCATCTCCAAATAAGCTCCAAGATACAATGATTCATTTTTGAAACAAAGATGGCCATTCTCTTTCTTTTTTCGTTACTGTTTAACTGCCAGTCCAGAGCATAATCCCGGCCCAAGGCAGGTAGATCTTGTTCAAGCTTTTCAAATGAAGAATCGAAGTCTTCCAAATCAAATTCAATCCGCATAAAAAATATACCTGCTTGTGGATCAGTTGTATGTTGGTCAAAATGTACAATGTTAGCATTATGTTCTAATAAAAAATTAGTTACAGTGGAAATAATACCAGGCTTTTCAGGACAAGAAATTAATAATCTGGCACGGCTAACAGTTCCTTTTTTATACAAGGCACTTCCTCCATTCTTTGGATAGCACTTAAAATTATTAAATGATTTAATATAGTATTAAAATCATTTGAATAAATACGTATAAGAAGTTAGTTTTAATTGAGTTCTACTGATGACATTATTAAATGCGGGATATTTTTATTTTATTATGCATGAATTTCCTTACCTTCAACTGCCAATGCTGCTTCTCCAATTGCTTCGGCTAATGTCGGATGAGGGTGAATTGTATGTGCAATATCCATTGCTGTTGTATTTAATACTTGCGCAAGACCCACTTCTGTAATCATATCGGTTACGTGCGGTCCAACCATATGTGCTCCTAAAAGCTTATTAGACCCTTCTTCAACAACAAGTTTGACAAATCCATCTGATTCACCAAAAACAAGAGCCTTTCCAATCGCACGGAATGAGAATTTACCTGTTTTTACTTGATACCCTTTCTCCTTTGCTTCATCTTCTGTAAGTCCCACACTTGCTACTTCTGGACTGCAGTATACACATTTTGGAACAAGAGTTGGATCAAGTGGTGCTGGCTCTTGTCCTGCAATATGTTCAACAGCAATGATTCCTTCGTGTGAGGCAACATGGGCAAGCTGCAAGCCGCCAATGACATCGCCAATTGCATAAATGTTCGGTTCTTTTGTTTGATAGAAATCATTTGTTTTAATAAAAATACCATTCAGTTCAATGTCCGTTTTCTCAAGCCCAATTCCTTCTGTGTTTGGCAATCTCCCTACGGATACTAAAAGCTTATCTGCAGAAAATGACGTCTCTTTCCCTTTATGCTCTGCCTTTATCGAAACACCATCACCTTTTTCAAGCGTTTCCGAGAGCACTTTTGCTCCAGTAACGATTTTTACGCCTTTTTTCTTTAGTAAGCGCTGGATTTCTTTTGAAACATCTTTATCTTCTGTTGGTAAAATACGATCAGCATATTCGATTACTGTAACCTGTGTACCGAAGTCCACGAGCATCGATGCCCATTCAATTCCAATCACTCCACCGCCAACAATGATAATCGAATTTGGAAGTGTTTCCATTTCCAGGGCTTCATTTGATGTCATCACATACTTTTCATCTGCCTCTAATCCATAGAATGTTCTTGGCCGGGATCCTGTCGCAATTAAAATATTCCGCGGGCTTACAATGATTTCTCCCCCATTATTGTTCAATTCAACTAAAACATCTTTTGACTCCAAGATACTGCCTTTCCCATCATAAACATCAATTTTTCCTTTTTGCATTAAATGTTGGATACCTTTAAAAAGATGATTCTTAATTTCTTCTTTCCGAGACTGTACTTTTGAAAAATCAAGGCCAACTTCTGGGGCAATAACACCATATCGATCCGCATTTTTTGTTTGAGCATATAATTCTGCACTTCTTAATAAGGTTTTTGTTGGAATACACCCGACATGAAGGCATGTTCCGCCGATTTTCCATTTTTCAACAACCGCTACTTTTAAACCTAATTGAGATGCGCGAATGGCAGCAACGTAGCCTCCTGGTCCACCGCCGATAATAACCACATCATATTCTTTCGTCATCTTAGAACCTCCTTTTCAAATATTAACTATACCTATAGTAATACTTAGATTTATGAGTAATAAAAACTGAGTGATGTACATAGGATTTTTAGACGTCATTTGGATACCGTTAATCCATTTCAAGAGCACAAGCACTTGAGATAAAGCTGTCTCCGACTAGAAAACCATGTTGAACTTGATAATCAATTTCTGTTTCTTCATTTAAGTAGCGTTTTGTAAAACGGTCCAGCCTAATCTGTACCCCATCCTTCTCAATACATAAATCGTTTCGCCGCGGTTCATCAAAAACAATTGAAAATTTAACGGACATCCCGCAGCCCCCTGTTACCTCTGCATCAATCCGAGGAATTTTCCCTTCAGTCTTAATCAGCTCTTTAAGTTTGTCTATCGCTGCTTCTGTCATTTTTAACTCCATAGGATCCCTCTCCTCTTCTCCCAATCACCTATTTTCATTAATTATGCTTTCGCTTTTGCTGCATTGACCTGTTCATCTGCATGATAAGAGGAGCGAACGAGCGGACCCGCTTCGTAATGACTAAATCCTTTAGACATGGCGATTATTTTTAGTTCTTCAAATTCTTGTGGACTCCAATATTTTTGGACTTTTAAATGATGTTTAGTCGGCTGCAAATATTGACCAATAGTCATAATATCCACATTGTTCGTGCGAAGATCATCCATCGTTTCGAGAATTTCTTCTTTTGCTTCGCCAAGACCAATCATAATGCTTGATTTTGTTGGAATATCAGCATTCATTTCTTTTGCGCGTCGCAAAAACTCAAGGGAACGTTCGTATGTAGCCCGGGCACGAATTTTTGGTGATAAACGTTTCACTGTCTCAATATTGTGATTTAGAATATCCGGCTTTGCATCCATTAACGTTTTTAAATTTTCATATTTACCATTCATATCAGACGGAAGGACTTCAATGCTGCAAAATGGATTACGTCGCCTTACAGCTCTTACCGTTTCTGCATAAACCCCGGCTCCTCCATCTTTTAAATCATCACGGGCAACAGCAGTAATCACGACATGCTTTAATCCCATCAGCTCCACTGATTCTGCCACACGTTCCGGCTCTTCCCAATCAAGCTCTGTCGGAAGCCCTGTTTGTACCGCACAGAATCGACAGGCCCGTGTACACACACTTCCTAAAATCATAAAGGTTGCCGTCTTTCGTGATGCCCAGCATTCATGAATGTTCGGACATTTTGCTTCTTCACAGACTGTATGAAGTCTTTTTTCACGCATCATCGTTTTTAAGCCGGTATACTGCTCATTCGTATTTAATTTTATCTTAAGCCATTCTGGTTTACGGACATACTCGGTGGCCATCTAATTCACTCCTATGAGCGGAACTTAAAATCTATTAACTTGAAAATCATCTGTGCAGAGTATATCCCCCGCACAGATGAAAGTTCTGCTTTTATACGTTTACAGTTTCTTTTTCTTTCGCTACCGATGCCTCTTTTGTATAACGCAATATCGGTTGTCTCGCCGCCTGCACTTCATCCAATCGGCCAATCACCGTTGTATGTGGTGCTTCTAATACAATACCTGGGTTTTCTTCTACCTCTTTGGCAATTTGAATCATCACATCAGCAAATGCATCCATTGTTTCCTTTGACTCTGTTTCTGTTGGTTCGATCATCAAACATTCCTCAACATTTAGCGGGAAGTAGATGGTTGGTGGATGATACCCAAAATCAAGCAGACGTTTGGCTATATCAAGTGTTCTTACCCCCAACTTTTTCTGTCTTGATCCGGATAAAACAAATTCATGCTTGCAAATTTGTGAATATGGTGCATCAAAATAAGGCTCTAGTTTTTTACGAAGATAGTTCGCATGAAGGACGGCACCTTCAGATACCTGGCGTAATCCTTCAGGACCCATAGTCCGTATATAAGTGTACGCACGCAATAGAATACCGAAGTTTCCATAATACCCTTTGACACGGCCGATTGATAAGGGCTGATTATAGTCCAACTGATATTGATTATTTTCTTTAACTACTCGTGGAACTGGTAAAAACGGAATCAGCTTCTCTTTTACACCGACCGGACCAGCACCCGGGCCACCGCCGCCATGAGGAGTCGTAAATGTCTTATGAAGATTTAAATGCACGATGTCAAAACCCATCTTACCCGGTGTTGTTTTTCCTAAAATGGCATTCGCATTTGCACCGTCATAGTATAATAATCCGCCCGCTTCATGGACAACTTTAGCAATTTCAACAATTTCTTTTTCAAACAACCCGAGCGTATTTGGATTTGTCAGCATCAGTGCTGCTGTATTATCATCCACATGTTTCTTTAATTCTTCTAAGTCAACTAACCCATGCTCATTGGATGGAATTGTTATGGTTTCGTATCCGGCAACCGATGCACTTGCAGGGTTTGTTCCATGTGCGGAATCCGGGACAAGGACTTTCGTTCTCACTTCACCTTTTTGTTTATGGTAGGCTTTAACCATCATTAACCCTGTCCATTCACCTTGTGCTCCTGCTGAAGGCTGCAAAGTCACTGCATCCATGCCAGTAATGACAGCTAATTCTTCCTGTAATTCATATAAAACCTCTAATGCACCTTGTACCGTTTCGGTTGGCTGGTAGGGATGAATCCGGCTAAACCCTTCCAAACGTGCTACATCTTCATTAATTTTCGGATTATACTTCATCGTACAAGAACCAAGAGGATAGAATCCGTTATCAATCCCATGATTTTTATTCGAGAGCGCTGTGTAATGGCGAACAAGTTGCAACTCAGAAACTTCCGGGAGTTCTGCAGGAATATCACGAATCAAATGTTTTGGAAGTTTATCATTTATATCTACCTTATCAACGTCAGACTCAGGAAAACTTGAACCAACCCGCCCTTGACGACTAATTTCAAAAATCAGATTATTATACTCAACCATTTACAACAGCCCCCAATACCTCGATAAATTGGTCAATTTCTTCTTTCGTCCTTTGCTCGGTCACCGAGATCAGTATTTGATTTTCAAAGCCATAATCATTTTGTAAGTCAAAACCACCGATGATTCCCGCCTCAAGCAGTTTTGCGTTGACTTCTTTGACAGGCATAGGAAGTTCTACCACAAATTCATTAAAGAATGGTGCTTGATTCGTAATAATAAAGCCTTTCTTTTTCAGACTATTTGCCATGTAATCAGCCTTTTCAAAATTTAGCTGGGCCATTTGCCGAATTCCTTGCTTCCCAAGTGCACTAATACAAACAGCAGAAGCAAGAGCGTTTAAGGCTTGGTTTGAACAAATATTAGATGATGCTTTATCACGTCGAATATGTTGTTCGCGGGCTTGCAAAGTTAAGACAAATCCACGCTGCCCTTTTTCATCTGTTGTTTGCCCGACAATACGTCCGGGGATTTTCCGCATGAATTTTTTATTCACTGCAAAATAACCACAGTGTGGACCGCCAAAGGACATCGGGATTCCCAATGGCTGCATATCTCCGACCACAATGTCTGCTCCAAGCTTACCAGGAGTCTGTAAGAGCGCCAGTGCCAACGGATTGGCACTTACGATGAAAAGTGCTCCGTTTGCTGCTGCAATTTTCTTAATTTCTGCCAAATCTTCAATCGAACCGAAAAAGTTAGGATATTGAACAATGACAGCGGCAGTCCCCTTATCGATTTGTTCTTGCAGTTTTTCCAAGTCAGTAACATCATTAGCAAGATTCACATCTTCTACTATATACCCCTGACCGCTTGCTACAGTATTTAAGATAGCGCGCGATTCAGGATGAACAGCCTTTGATACAAGTACTTTCGAACGTCTTGTTGATGCAACTGCGAGTGACGCCGCTTCTGCAAGTGATGTAAAACCATCGTACATGGAGGAGTTGGCAACATCCATTCCTGTTATCTCACAAACCATGGTTTGAAATTCAAAAATCCCCTGTAATTCACCTTGGCTAATTTCCGGTTGGTATGGTGTATAAGCAGTATAAAATTCAGAACGGGAAATCATATGATTGACTACACTTGGAATGTAGTGGTCATAAGTTCCCGCACCAAGAAAGGTTGGGTACTGATTCGCATTTTTGTTTTTGAAAGCAAGCTGATTCATTTTTTTTAAAAGCAGCGCTTCAGGGACCGCCTTGGGGATATTCAGCTCACCTTGCAGCCTAATCTCGGCTGGAATATCTTCAAATAACTCATCGATAGAAGAAATATTTAAAAAAGCGAGCATTTCCTCTTGATCTTGTTTCGTGTCAGGGAGATATCTATAAGTGGACGTCATTTTATTCCTCTCCTTCTTCATTAATAAATGCTTGGTACTCATCTTCATTTAACAGAGATTCCAGCTCTTCTGGACATGACATTTCCACTTCAATTAACCAGCCTTTTCCAAACGGATATTCGTTAATCGTTTCTGGAGCATCTTCTATCTCCTCATTAATTCGAACTACTGTACCCGATACTGGAGCGAAAATTTCAGAAACTGCTTTAACCGATTCGATTGTTCCCATTGATTCATCCGCTGTTACTTCATCATCTAGTTGTGGATTTTCAACAAATACGATATCTCCCAGCTGTTTTTGTGCATAATCAGAAATCCCAATCCGGACTCGATTACCTTCTAATTGTAAAACCCACTCGTGTTCCTTGCTATATAGTAAGGTTGCGATCGCTTTTGTCATTATATTTTCTTCCTTTCAACTGTTAATTAGAATTAAATAATCTTAAAATCATTTTTTTAGTATGTTTGTGTATCAGGCGTGCTGCCTGCCGCCAGTTTGAAAGTTTACCAGAGTATCTTATTACTCTTTTAACCTCTTTTATAGAATGGTGTTTTCACAACAACCGCATCAATCAGCTTATTACGGATTTCTACTTTTAACGATGTCCCTACTTCAGCATGTTCCGCTGATAGTAGAACAAGTCCAACGCTTTTCTTTAAAGATGGTGATTGGGTTCCCGATGTAACAACCCCAATCTCCTCTCCAGTTTCTGAAAAAACCTTATAACCGTGGCGTGGAATCCCCCGTCCTGTGACTTCAATCCCCACTAGTTTTCGTCTTAATCCGGCTTCTTTTTGAGCTATAAGCGAAGCTTTCCCAATAAAATCACTTTCTTTTTTCAGTTTTACCGCAAAGCCGATTCCGGCTTCGAGTGGATTAATATCACTTAATAGTTCTTGACCATAGAGTGCAAGACGTGCTTCTAAACGAAGTGTGTCCCGAGCACCAAGTCCACATGGTTTTAAGCCGTCCTCACTACCGGCTTCTAAAAGCTTTTCCCAAAGGACTTCCGCTTGATCAGCGGATAAATAAAGCTCAAAACCCTCTTCTCCTGTATATCCTGTACGGGATACGAGTACATCTGTAACCCCGTCCAAATTAACATGTTGAGCAAATTTAAATGAGCCAATTTCAGCTAGATCGGTTCCAGTTAGCTTTTGTAAAATACCTTCCGCCTTTGGACCTTGGATGGCAAGTTGAGCAATTTCATTCGAAATATTTGTGAGATTCATATCTCCCTTTGCATGCTGCTTCATCCATTCAAAATCTTTATTGATGTTAGCTGCATTTATAACGAGTAAATATTTTTCATCCTCTAATTTATACACTAATAAATCATCGACCGTTCCCCCATCTAGATAGCACATTGCGGTATACTGGGCCTGATGAATGCTAAGTTTTGTCACATCGTTTGTAACCAGGTAGTTGATATAGCTCTCGGCATCTTTTCCCTCAACTAGTACTTCACCCATATGTGAGACATCAAAAAGTCCTGCTTTTGTTCGAACCGCCTCATGCTCATCTAAAATACTGGAAAATTGCACTGGCAGTGCCCAGCCGCCAAAATCAATGACTTTCGCGCCATATTTTTTATAAGTTTCAAAAAGTGGTGTTTGCTTTAATGCTGTTCCAATCCCCATTGATTTCCCTCCTATGATTTCCTGCAAAACAGCCGTTCCTTTACCTGTTTACCTGTTTCTGTCGTTGCCAGACCTCCAAGAGCTGTTTCTCGGAGTGTCCTCGGCATATCTTTTCCAATCCTATACATCGCTCCAATTACTTCATCACAAGGAATCTGGCTTTCAATCCCGGCAAGGGCCATATCTGCTGCCGAGAACGCGATGGAAGTCCCAATCACATTTCGTTTAATGCAAGGCACTTCAACAAGGCCTGCCACCGGGTCGCAAACCAGACCTAAAAGTGACTTCATGGCAATGGCTGTGGCATTCACAGCTTGCTCTGGTGTGCCTCCTCTTAACTCAACGATTGTTCCGGCAGCCATGGCTGTTGCCGATCCTACCTCAGCCTGGCACCCTCCAGCCGCCCCTGAAATGAAGGAACGGTTTGCAATGACTAACCCGAGCATACTTGCTGTAAACAATCCCATCACTAAATCTTTAAAAGGTGTACCGTCATTTTTATGAAGAGAAAACAATACCCCAGGCAATATGCCGGCTGCCCCGGCAGTTGGTGTCGCTACAATGACCCCCATCCGGGCATTATTTTCAGAAGTTGCCAATGAAAAGGCCATAGCATTGCTTATATAATTTCCTGACAGTGCTTTTCCTTGATTCATATAATCATACATTTTCACGGCATCACCGCCGGAAATGCCACTTGGTGCAGCGGAGTCATCTTTTATCCCTCTGTCAACAGCTTCTTTCATTTTGATTAAACGCTCTTCCATCATGGCAATAATGATTTCTTTGTCTCTTCCTGATTTTTCTGTCTCCATCTTCAACATCATTTCACCAATTGTTTTTTGCTCTTTTTCACAAGCTTTGATCAGCTCTCTCATGGACTGAATTTCCATTAAATTGCCTCCATAAATTCTTTCTCGATTGATTGGTAATCACGAGCAAGCGCTTTTAAATCATCGCCTGCACTCAAGCGTATATCGACCATCTTGTCGTTAATCAGAAAAATCTTTGATAACCCGCCGCCGAGTGACACACCTCCAACTTTAACAACATAATCACCGCACTTTGCTGTTACGATTGTTATATTGGGATGGTCATAATACTCACATTCTTCTGCAAATTCGAATTGGTACTGCATCCCATATTCTTTAGCCAACTCCAACGAATTTTTAATACGCTGATCATCGGTATCCATTCCAAGTAATCCGCCAAGAAGCGCTTTATCTGTTCCATGACCTTGATAGGTTTCGGCAAATGAATCATAAAATACAATATTTGCTTCTTGAGGACAATCTCCCAACATTTCATAAATAAACTTTCCAATCGATACGACTCCGGCTGTATGAGAACTCGACGGTCCCACCATAATAGGGCCAATAATGTCAAAACAACTCTGAAATTCCATCGCAATTTGCCCCTTTCTTACACTGTTATTGCCTGTTGAAATAACGGATAGGCGTCACAAATCGGTTTCGTTGTTTCCTTTGCTTTCTCAAGCACCACTTTGTCCCCTTTACTCTTCAGAACAGCTGCAATAATTTTCCCAATTTTCACCATTTCTTCATGCTTCATTCCACGTGTGGTTAAAGCTGCTGTTCCCATCCGGATACCGCTCGTAACAAACGGTTTTTCTGGGTCATATGGAATTGTATTTTTATTTACGGTAATGCCTGCTTCTTCTAATAATTTCTCTGCTTCTTTTCCTGTTAAATTCCACGGACGTAAATCTAAAAGAACAATATGATTATCTGTTCCCCCAGAAACAAGGGCAGCACCTTCATTTTTTAATGTTTCGCCAAGGGTTGCTGCATTTTCAATGACTTGTTTTGCATATTCCTTAAAGGTTGGCTGCAATGCTTCATTAAAAGCAACAGCTTTAGCTGCAATTATATGCATGAGCGGCCCACCTTGAATTCCTGGGAACACCGATTTATTAATGGCTTTTATGATGTCTTCATCATTGGTTAAAATAATTCCACCGCGCGGTCCTCTCAACGTTTTATGCGTGGTGCTCGTAACAACGTCAGCATATGGTATTGGAGAGGGATGAAGTCCAGCTGCAACAAGTCCAGCAATATGCGCCATATCTACCATGAATTTTGCGCCAACTTGATCAGCAATTTGTCTAAAGCGTTCAAAATCAATCTTTCTTGGGTAAGCGCTTGCCCCTGCAATAATCAAATTTGGTTTTTCCCTTTTTGCAATTTCTTCTAGTTCATCATAATCAATCAATTGAGTATCCTCTCTCACACCATAGGACACAATTTCAAACCATTTTCCTGAAACGCTGACAGGGCTTCCGTGAGTTAAATGGCCTCCATGTGAAAGGTTCATCCCCATGACCTTATCACCAGGCTGTAGCAATGCGTAAAATACAGCAAAATTTGCTTGTGCACCTGAGTGTGGCTGAACATTTGCATATTTAGCTCCAAACAGCCGTGTTAGGCGATCAATCGCGGTTTTTTCTGCTATATCAACATATTCACATCCGCCATAGTAGCGCTTCCCTGGATAGCCTTCCGCATATTTATTCGTCATCACACTTCCCATTGCTTCTAACACATCTAAGCTTACGAAGTTTTCAGATGCAATTAACTCCAATGTTTGATGCTGGCGTTCCTGTTCTTTCCTAATTGCTTCAAAAATAGTTGAATCATTTTGTAATAATCCCATTTCTAGTCCTCCTTTTAATGGTTCAGACTACCCCTTGATGTTTCAAACATGGAATTAATTTTCCTAATTACTGCAGATTTTTTTCCAAGTAAATTGATAGAAACACTCCTTTTTTTGCACACAAAAAAGGACAGAAAAGGGTAGCATAAAGATTGCTCTACCCTTCTCTGTCCTTTTACCTGAGAGTTTAGTTCCGTTTACGAAAAGAACCTTCCCCTTTGGTGGCATAATTGTATACGCGCTCTCCAGAGTTGCGTCCAGTTGTGGTTCCATCTACCTGAGAGATTTATTCCAAGGGTCTTTTTGGAACTTGCTCCTTCGGTGGCGTGTTAAAATGCACTCTCCCACAACCGTCATCCGCTTATTTTTTATTATTTTCAGAATAATCGCTAAGATAATTAACGTCAAGCTTTTTTTATACACTTTTTGAAAGCGATAACAACAATGGGTAATAAAGACTATTTATAGTTTTCGTTAATTTTCTGCAATCTTTTCCTGATTCACTTGATCTGCCTGATTCACCTTCAGATTCCGTATTTTATAAATGGCAATTAGCATAATAAACCAAACAGGAGTTACAAATAACGCAACACGAGTATCTTCCGCAAGCGCAAGCACGACAAGAACGAAGGCAAGAAAAGCAAGGATTATGTAATTGGAAACTGGGTAAAACGGCAATTTAAATTTATTTACTTTTGCCAGGTCCGGCCTTACTTTACGGTATTTCAAATGGCTGATGACCGTAATTCCCCAAATAAAAATGAAACATACGGTAGAAATACTTGTAATTAGTGTAAAGACACCTTCCGGCATGACATAGTTTAAAATTACGGAAATGAGGATGACAACAGTTGAAAAGAACAAAGCATTAGATGGTATTTTTCGTGAAGTAAGTTTTGCGAATGGTACAGGTGCATTTTTATCTTTGGCAAGGGAATAAACCATCCGACTAGTGCTGAAAATGGCGCTGTTACATGCTGAAGCTGCAGATGTAAGAACAACACCAAATGCAAGACTCTGTTAAATGATTTTGTTAATTTTAGTAAAAATAGAGGCTGACTCAAAAGGTCGTTGATCATAGAGTTGTTTTGTTGGGATGATAAGTACAACGAGCAATCAGAAATTTAAGAGGTTTGAGTTAAAAGGCCTATCCAAAAATACCAACGACTCTTTTGAGTCAGTTTTTTATTTATTCTGTTTTTATGTACTAAAATTGATATTTACACTACAAAATGAGGGCGAAAGCCCTCCTTTTCTTTCAGTAAAATCATCATTTTTTTGGAAGCGGATTCCCATTTTTTAAAATTATTTCATTTTGAGTATAGAAAAAGTCCATAATCTTGCATAACAGAGGTATGACCCATTTGCCGCAACATAGTTGCTATATTGCCACGATGATATGATCCGTGTGTGACAACGTGTAGTACCGTTTCAGAAACAGTCGTTTCAAGCACTCCAGCATATGGGTTTTCAACCTCAAACACCTTTTCAAAATCTCCATGGCTATTTAGAAGTTCTTTGTATCGTTTAGATAATTCAAAAAAGCTTATTTCTATTTCCTCAATATTTTTTGTTTCCATCTGTTCTCTTAATTGATCTGCGTGTGCCATTGCATCTCTCATGCTATTACCTGAGATAATGTCAAACCAAGCTAGATCTGTGAGGTAAATGTGAGACAACACCTTTGATACCGAAGAAAAACCACTCTGAATTTCCTTATGGTAAATGTCTTGCGGAAGTTCCTTTAAACGATTCAGTATAATTCCATTTGCCCATACGTGGTAGTCGTGCATTTCTAATACAGAATTCATCATTTTAAGTTCCCTCCTTTTTCACTGTTCTCCGTATTGTCAATTAATAGATAAAAAAATAGTGATTTACAAATTTTTCAAAGGAATTCATCTATAAATTTATTCTGTTTTATTTATATAAATTCCTTCTTTAATTAGCTATTAAAAACAATATCTAACATTATAGAATAATTACATCACATTCCTCTCTCCAACAATCTGGCCCTTTACATAAAGAAAGACACTTTCCTTATTACAGAAAAGCGCCCTTTAATGGAAGATCGATCAACACCCATTGTCCTGGGAACGCTTGGCATACATCTTCCCATTTCATTTGAGTCACCTCCAAAGGTATTTATATATATTTTATCATGTTAGGATTGGTTTTTAATAGTATTGCTATTAATTCCTTTTCCAACAAATTTTTTCGTTACTTCAAAAAAGGAGTTGTTCTACAATATGGCCCCGATTCAAAATAGGACACTATCTTATTCTAGAATGGCGCCCTTGAAAAACGACATCCCTTGTTGAAGGAATTTTTTCTGTGTCCCTGTTACTTATTTTTCTCTAAAAGTATTTGAGATAATCCATGACATATCCCCAGTTTTGTTCGCAACGTTGTTTGTCTTCCTTTGCCTTAAGATTATCTTGTGTAATTGTTAGCCTTGTCGTTCCCCCTTCTTGTATCAAGAAATATGTAACATTCTGATAGTTTTCCGGCTCGTCCTCTATTGCTATCGAACGCATTAGCAATAACAATATTAAACAAATAAAGACGAAGTTCGAGGTCTGATTAAGAAAAAGTACATATTATTGATACTTTTAACATTTTTAAATAAGTATAACAAATGAAGTACGGAAAGCTGTTAGATTGGAATTTCTATGAATGGCTTATTTGTTGAGAGTGAATTTGTTTGAATGGCTTTCTGATACCAATAAATACTGATGGCACCAGTAAGGATGCGATTGGCCGTCGCACAAAAAGGGGAATGGATTTCACCATTCCCTTGACGACATGTCAATCTTATTTGACGTTTTTTAAAAACTAAATTTTGGTTTAAAATCACCTTTATAAGGTTCATATTCAACGAATACAGTTATGTCTTTGCCATCTTTGTCTTTACCAGTTCTTTTATAGGTAAATTTATTATTATTAAGTTCGGTAAGTTCAAGTGCGGCACCATACTTTTTATCTCCAATTGAAACATGGGCTCTTATTTTATTTCCGTGTACAACATCGAAGTAGCCATAATCACCGCGGCTTTCTCCTGTTTCAGCATTGAAAAACTCATATTTATTCGTCTTATCATCAAATTTTGCCAGACTTATAAAATTTGAATTATATTTTGTTACATCATTGGCGTTTTCATCTAATACCTTTGTTCCGTGCCAAAGGGTGCCACCTAAAATTTTATCTCCATCAACGTTTTTAACAATATCTCCTGTAGTAGTGTCCAACTGCTTGTCCGGGTCAGTAAAAGAATGCTCTTTTTCTTTATATGGAACATGTTCAACGAATACCTCTACGTCGTTGCCATTAGCATCTTTTCCCATTCTTTTATAAGTAAAAACATCTTTATTTAGTTTTGTTATGTCAACAACAGCTTGGTAATTCATTGATTCTGAAATTAATATTCTCTTCTTTCCATCATTGGTGATAAAGAAAGTTCCTTTATCGCCACGACTTTTACCCGTTTTAGCATCAAAAAATTCATATCTTCCTGATTTCGCATCATATTTCGCAAGACCAATGAAATTTGCATTCTCTTTTGTTAGGTCATGATTATTTTTGTCATATACTCTTGTACCTTGCCAATTTGTGCCACTAAGAATGTTAGCCATTTCCTGACTTTTAGTCAGTTTATTTTCGGATTGCTTTTTTTTATTTGAATCTTGGACTTTATTTACTTTCGTTTGTTCTGTTTTTGTTTCGTTCTTTTGTTCACTTGCGTTAACTTGCGTACTTGTGCTACACGCTGCTAATGCTATTGCCAAACCGAGTAAAGGTGATAATATTTTTGCTTTCTTAATCATTTTTTCATCCCCTAATTCAAAAATTTTAATTACAATCATTATTTAATGTAAAAAAATAATATGATTTCGCTGATAATCTCTTATCCTTTCTTGTTATTTAGCTCCTGCTTTTAACAAGATCTTTATAATCTCTTTAAAGCCTTTTTCACTGGCGTGTTGTAAAGGAGTCACATTATTTTTGTCTGGAATGGTCACATCCGCCCCATGATCTATCAGCAATTGCACCGTTTGCTCCTGTTCTTTATCTCCATTATTCAAAATAATCGCTTCTAATAAAGCGGTCCAACCGATATTATTGACATGATTCACATCAATATCTGTATGGGTGAGAAGTTCTTTGACGACATCGACATAGCCATGTTCTGATGCCGGGATTAACGCAGTTCCTCCATAACGGTTTGTAATCGTCGGGTCGGCCCCTGCTTCAATTGTAAGCTTTAAAATATCTAGATAGCCTTCTGCACCGGCATACAGGAACGGATTATTTTTCATATCATCCCGGATATTCACATCTGCCCCCGCTTTGATGAGCACGTTTACCGTATCGACATCCTTATTATAGGTTGCAATCATAGTCGGGGTCCGTCCTTTTGCGTCCTGTGCGTTAATATTCGCCCCTTCCTTAATGAGTTTGCTTGTCTTGTTCGTCTCCCCACGCTCTGACGCTTCAAGCAGCTGTTCATTCAATCGTGCGCTCACGGTTTTTCTCTCCTTTTCTTGTTTTTTCGGTTCTATACTGTTAGTTGAGACACAAACTTGAAGCAAAAGAATACATGCGACAAATGCCATCATCCACTTCCGCATAAAATCCGCCCTATTTTAATTTTATTGTCATGGTTGCTCTTGTTTCATGGGTAGCGAAATTTGTATCCCGGGCTTTTTCTTTTATTCCTTCATTTCTTTCCAAAGCTTAAAAGGATCCTTGTTTTGAGAATGTTTGTCCAGCTTTATCAATTGAATGTCTCGCTGTTCTTTTGGAAGTCCAATTTGTTTATAAACGTATTTCGTTCCTAACCCAAATTCTTCTTCCTCATCAGCAGTATAGGCATAATACACATGCTTCAAATTTGCCCAGTAAATGGCGCTTAAACACATTGGGCAAGGTCCCCCGCTTGCGTATATTTCACAGTCGGAAAGGTCAGATGTGCCTAGCGTGCGGCAAGCCTCACGAATAGCCAGGAGTTCAGCATGCGCCGTTGGATCGTGTGTTTCGAGTACATCGTTTACTCCCTTTGCAACAATCTCTCCATTTTTGACGATCACTGCACCAAATGGTTTCCCCTTTTTGTTTTTCGTATTATCATAAGCTAAATCGATTGCCAGTTGCATGAATTCGTTATGACTCATTTAAAGATACTCCCTTGGAATTATGTTTTTTGGTTTTCCATAGTTGTTCCAGCACAATAACAATGATCGTACCGACGATGAGACCATTGCTAAAAATATATTGAAAAATGGTCGGCATCCCCTGAAATATTCCTTTAGGAAGAAACATTAACCCCATTCCGATGAGCAACGTGATTCCTAAAATCGTTAACCGACGCTCGTCTAATTTGTCTTTCAATAGAGATTGAAAGGAGATCCCGATCATTTGCACAAAGGATGCTAAACTGGCGGCACAGGCAATAGGACCAGGAAGCATAGCCAGGAAGTTGACGATCTCCGGGACAAAGGCTATGCCTGCTAAAGCTAAACTTGCTATTAGGAAAGGCATGATTTGTTTTTGCCCGGTTAATCGAATAAACCCCGCTGATACCGGCAATGGCACAATTCCAATCGTAGAAAATAAGGCAGATAACACATGTGTAATTCCGCCTGCCCAGCTGCCGCGGTTAATCGTTTGTTTTTCGTCTTTTCCAGTTTCAGGAACCACTTGTTTGACAGCTGTAACAGCTGCTATTGTATTAGAGACTAAAATAAATGTAAACACGATAGAGGTTACAACCATTCCGCTATTTAAATGAGGGGGCCCCCAGGCAAAAATATCTGGTAATTTGATGAAAGAAGTATGTGTAGAAATCGTATTGGAGGTTTTCCCTGACAGGACATAGAGTAACCATCCTAATAAAATCCCCAACAGCACGGAGTAGCTTTTCATCCATCCCTTTCCTTTTATAGATAACACAATAACTAGCACAAATACGCCGAATGAAATTGCTGTGATTCCATAATCTACGCCGGACTGGGCTTGTATTCCGAGCATTCCTTCTAAAAAAATACCGCTAAGTTGAAGAGCCAGGATCAAAAGGAAAGAACCCGTAACTAAAGGAGTGAACAAAAACAGCAGCCGATTAACGAGGCCTGTTGCGCCGAGAATGAACAGTAAAAGTCCTGCAACCATCATCCCCCCTTCTAAAAGTTGTAATGTTTCTTTTGTACTTTCCCCTTGATGAGTGGCTACGCCTGCTAAAATGACAAATACACTGACCCATGAACCTGCAGGCCCGTCAGCGATCGGATAGTGATGTCCGAACCATCCCTGCATAAATGAGCTAATCCCCACAACAAAAAAGGTTCGTTGCATTAATTCGGATATTTCTTTCATCGATAAATGAAATACCCCTCCGATGACAATCGGTAATGCAACAGAAGTGGCCAAGAGGAAAAAGAACCATTGAAAGATGCTTAAACTGCCGTAAGTACGTTGTTGCTTCAAATTGTTTCACCCTAATCAATAATGTATATTTTTATGCACTTGCCAAATAAGAAAGGCATTTTCTGTTTCGATGTTCTAACTACTCTTTGTTTGACATAAGCATCCTTGTTTCATTATGATATCTTAGAATGAAGCATATGAAAAATATAAAAAAAATTAATTTTTCTTAAGTTTTTCATATAATGAGGAGGTTTTTTATTTATGGATATAAGACAATTGCGATATTTTATAACCATTGTAGAAGAAAGAAAAATTTCTGCTGCCGCTGTACGACTTCATATTTCTCAGCCTCCACTAAGCCAGCACCTGAAAACAATGGAAGACGAGCTCGGAACGAAATTAGTAGAAAGAAATGGAAAATTTTTAGAGGTTACGGAAGCTGGAAAAGCTTTATATAAGTATGCCTTACAAATGACTCAGTTAATGGAAGAAGCGAAAATGGAAGTAAAAGAAGTCGGAATCGGGGTAAGCGGAAGGCTTGCGTTAGGGATCAATACGTTTTCGGTAGTAGGATTACGTGAATTACTTCACGGGTTCCGCGCAAAATATCCTAAGGTAACCTATAAAATTCATCAAAATGATTCAGCTCAACTTTGCCAATTAGTGAGAGACCGGATTGTAGAGCTGGCGATTATCCGATTACCGCTCGAGTTACAGGATTTCAAAGTGATCCACCTTCATACAGAACCTTTTTACTTTATTGCTTCAACTAAAAAGAAACCGTTTAATTGTGAAGTTACGCTTGTTGACATTCAAAACCACCCTCTGATTTTACCAAGTACAGAAGGATTGGGAGTTCATTATATGATTTTAGAAGCATTTTCAAAGGCTCAACTTCATCCGAACATTGTTGCCGAGTGCTCTGATATCTCCCTTTTATTAGATTTAGTCGTATCTGATTTTGGAACAGCTATTGTTCCAGAAACTGTAATTAAACAATACAAAAACTACAATATCCAAGCTTACAAAATTAAAGATACAGAGCTAACTGCATCTACTGGGTTAATTGGACTGAAGAATCATTATCTATCAAAAACCGCGCAAAACTTTGTTAACCTTTTAACAGAACACAAGAATGATTAAGTCAGGTTTTAAAAAAATAAATTAGGGACAGTCATGACTGCCCCTAATTATTTCAATTATTTTAAATTGCTCACTCTTTGAGTAATTTCGTCATTTATTTGATCATCTACTGAAATACGTTTATTTATTCCAAAAGGGGTAGCGTCAGGAAAATGCTGATTTACAACGGTAAGGAAAATATAATACTAAAAAGCCCAATTTCTCAGTATTAAATTGAGAAATTGGACTTTTTTCGTTACTCTAGAAAAGCGCCCTGTTTGTTGAATATCGATTATTTCTAAATAATCAATTCATCTCAATGCTCTATTTTATTAAAAAAATCTATTTTTATTCTGTGAGAGCACCGGTTATTTGACTTAATATCTGATGTATTTTCATTAAAACTCAAATTTTACAGGTCTTAAAAATAAATCTTCAAGTGTTTCTTTTGCGTTTTTATTCTCAAATATTATCTCATATATAGCATTACAAATTGGAAGTTCAATGTCATACTGTATGGATAAATCTCTTAATGCCTTAACTGTTGCAACACCTTCTGCTAATTTCCCAAACCTCTCTCCTTCAACAAATGCTTGTCCAAATTTTCTATTATGGCTATGTACCGAGAATAATGTTGCTTCATAATCTCCTAGATGACTTAATCCATATATTGTTATATCATTTCCTCCCATTGCTCTAACAAGACGAGAAATTTCTCTTGTCCCCCTTGCCATAAGTGATCCTTTTAAACTTCTATAATTTAATCCATCTAACATTCCTGCTGCTATACCCATCACATTTTTTGTAGCAGCTCCAAGTTCATTTCCAATTAGGTCTTGACCATAGTAAAACCTAATTAAATCACTATTAAGCTCTTGAACAATCTTTTTCGTTATTTCAATATTTTCAGAACCTATAACCATACAATTAGGTATATGCTTTACAAAATCTTGTACATGCCCTGGCCCTACCCATACTGCTAAGTTTATATTTTTTCCAACTTCTTCACCAAATACTTGAGAAAGTCTTTTTCCACTCGTAGCTTCTAATCCTTTCATGCATAAAATGAATGTTTTACCTTGTATTCCATTTAATGATTTTAATTGATTTGCAAATGAACGTAATTCTTGAGCACTAATAGAAATGATTATAATTTCAGCAAATGAAACTGATTTTTCTAATGAATTACTTAATTCTAGATCCTCTGGTAATGAAAGATAATCATTTTTTCTGGTTTCTTTTAATCCAATGTAATTTTTTGAGTTTTCTCTTCCCCATAGAATTACATTATGTCCAACTTTATTAGCATACCAAGCTAAAAATGTTCCCCAACGGCCACATCCTAAAACTGAAATATTCATTTTTTCACCTTCCCCTTTTCTAATCAATTATGCTTTAGTTTAACAACAATTATTTCAAACTACCATTATTTGTGAAATAAGTTATTCAAGAAAATGGCCCTTTACATAAAGAAAGAGCGCATTTCTTATTCTGGAATTGCGCCCGATTATGGAAAATATTATTGAAGATAAGCCCCCATTACTTTAAGTGTAAATCTTCACAATCTGTTTCGTAACTCAAACAAGCAAAAAGGCGATGCCTTTATTCAAGCATCGCACTCGTTTATTGAAGATAAATTCACTTTTTTTCCATTACTGCAAAGTAATTATTTTCACTATCTGCAAAATTAAATACTCTACCTGAAGGCATATTTACAATTTCTCCGACTGTAACGTTTTTGTTTGATAAGTCACTATATAAATTATCGAAATTTTTTGAGAAGAACATTAAAGAAGGTGTACCAAGATTTAATTCGGGCGACATTTTCGCAATAAGTTCCTTATTATGGAGAATAATGCTTGTTTCAGCTTCTTTAGTTGGAGCAATTTCAATCCATCTCATACCTTGACCATTGTCTTCCTCTGAAATTACACTAAACCCTACTTTTTCTGTCCAAAACTCCTTTGCTTCATCTTGGTTATTAACATACAACATGATTTGACCTACATTACTAATCATTGATATTTACACTCCTTTATATAATTAATTACAAAACTTAATGATTCTAAACTTTTCTAACGCTAAAATCAGCGTTACGGTAACTCTACTTCAGCGACTCTACAAGCTCGTTCAAACGGTCCCAAGTTTCGGTGATGCCCTGCACCATGCCCATGTCCATGACGGTCTTAAGGGCCTCTTCGGAAACATATTCAGCACGGTTTATTAGCTTTGTCTTTCCACCCAAATCGATGAATTCCAATGTGATCTCGGTCGACGGCATGGAGTCATTCAAATTACCTTCGGCATCCGAAAAGTAATCGGTGTAGACGATCTTCTCCGGCTCGATAATCTCCTTATAAACCCCTTTGCCCCAGGATTCCATACCAAAAAATTGACCCTGATTCTGATCGACACACTTCATACAGTAGTGCCAAACGCCTCCCGGACGGAAATCGACGGTGCAGACTGGAATCTCCCAGCCCCTCGGCCCCCACCAGCGTTTCAGATGCTCTGGCTCTTTAAACATCCTGAATACGAGATCGCGTGGCGCATCGAAAACGCGCTCCAGTACCAATACCCGATCGTTCTCTACTCTCGATACCAATGCGTTGTTTGACATCGTAATTCCTCCTTGAACATGAAATGATTTTATGATTTTTCCTTGTTTTGCAATTCCTTCAAATAATCATCTAGATTGTCGAATCTTTCTTGCATCACGCGCCGGAAGGACTGTATCCAAGAATCCAGCGCTTGGAAGGGCTCGGGCCGGAGCTTGTAGATGCGGCGGTTAGCTTCGGCCTGCACTTCCACAATCCCGTTGTCGCTTAGCACTTTTAGATGCTTCGAAGTTTGGGGCTGCCTCAATCCCAGCTGGTCGGCGATTTCCCCAACGGTCAGGGGACCGTCACGCAAGAGTTCGACGATATTCATACGATTTGGTTCAGACAAAGCGCTCAGCGTCGTCATGTTCACGCCCGGAATCTTCCCTGACATGTTGCTCACCTCGTCAAGTGATGGTCTCCGGTTAAAGCACATCTACATCATCACTAGTATTATCGTCCTGTTGAATTGATTATACCCGACTAGGAATATTCCTGTCAAGGAATATTAAAAATCTAAAGTCGGGCGCTTTTCCGGAGTAACGAAAAAAGTCCAATTTCTCAATTTTAATGCTGAGAAATTGGGCTTTTTTATATTTACTTATAGTGCAAAATAACGCTTAAAATAGATGCAAAATAACTCCTAAAGTGACAGCCATTTAAAAGGATGTTTCCATTATGTATCAATAGAGTTTACTCTATTGAGATTGTGAAGGATTGTACTGACTTGAACGAAACTGTCAATGCCCCTTACACAATTTGATTCACTTCTGGAACCGGGTACCATTATTGGTGCCCTGTTTTTATTATTTATTCACATTAGAAAAACGCTCCCGCAGGGAACTGTCTGCTATCGCCGGCTTTTTGTTTATTTAATTAAATGTATCTTAGTTTCTGAATGGGCCTGATACCAGCGTAGCTGACACTGACCGCAAAAGTAAGAATCTGAAAAGTTCCTGAAACAGTGAGTATCGGAACTTTATTTTCCTTCCAAGCTCCTTAGTCCGCTTGATAAGACAGGAATTATGTTACTATGCTACAAAGTTCCAATATCATGGACAGAAACGGACCTTTATTAGGAACTACGGTTTAATTATTACCAGTTACTAACATCCACTTTACGGGTGGTGTCAGCTACGCTGGCATTCCCCCGTTAAGGAATCATCGGCTTTTTGTTCGGGGTAAAGGTAGCTTCCACATTTTTGCTACTATACGCCCAATAAATGGAATATAGCCCGTCATATGTACCGGGCTATAACGTAAAATTAGAGATTCCTTTTATAGAGGGCGGAGGATAAAAAAGGAACAAGAATCTCTCGAAGGAGCGATTAGTATCTTCCTTTGTGCTAGCCACATATACATCGTGCCGAAAATTGAGACCAACGCCTGATTGTGGAGCAGTACCCGCCAATACTAAGCGGCGAATTAAATCCGGCTGTTGCAATACTACCTCTTGAGCTACGAACCCCAATTGAGAGGCCAAGTACATCGACCTGTTGCAATCCAAGTGCATTAATAAAGGACGCTGCATTTTTGGCCATTTCAGCTATAGTAGATGGAGTTTCGCCACTGGATTCACCGACACCGGCATTATCGAAAAGTATAATAGGTCTATCTTTAGCCAGAGCTCCAATAAACTCGGGATCCCAGTTTTCCATTGTTCCTCGAAAGTGGATAAAAAACACCAGAGGAATCCCAGTTTAATTATCAAAGTAAGGTTTTTATTCCCTCAAAATGGTTTTATTAAAACGAACAGCGACCTTAGATTTTTGTCCTTATTCCAGCTATTTTAGGATCCGAAGACTTTAATATTTCACATAAATGACTTAGATTTATAATCCTTTTCTTCACCCGGTATAAGCAGGTTTAGCTCGTTCTGCCTCATCTTCATCTTCATCGAACACTGCTTTGGGCAGACCGGTCTTTCCTCCCCAGTAATATGCAATTAAAGCGATGATGGCTATGGCGATTTGATCCCAAGGACTATCGAGGACTCGAATGCCCCCAAAAGAGCCTAGATAGGAGACCACGATAATCGCTGCATAATAAAAAACAAGCCACCAGGAAGATTTTATTTGTTGGGCAAAACTCACCTTATTTGTAGGGACAGAATTTTTAAAGAAAAGATAAATAACAAACATAACTATTTGCGACCCAAGCAGCCAGGAGTTAACGCTCCATCCGCCCCAATAAACAATAAATGAAGCAATAATAAAGGAAATGGGGCCTAATATGCTCATTCCTTTTAAATAAAATGGACGTGGTAAATCCGGTGCATTCAGCCGTAAAGCATAGGCGGAAACTGGTGCCAAAGCATAGGTCAGGACGAGTGCATCTGAAACGACTGCAATCATGGCATCCCACGATGGGAATGGCAGCGTCCAGAAAATGGACAGTAAAAACGCAAGCCACAGCGCAGGCCGTGGTATACCGGATTTCTCATCGATTCTTCCAAACATCTTGAAAAAGGTACCGCTCTGCGTCCAACCAAAAATAAGGCGGGATGTGGTATTCATATATACATTAGCAGCTCCGCTTGGGGATATGACAGCATCGGTAACAATCAGGACAGTAAACCAGCCCAACCCCAGCGCTACAGCAATATCTTTAAAGGGAAGTGAAAATTGGGTGCCTACTTTCGCCCATCCTCCTGCCAGCATATTCGTTGGAATGCTTCCAATGAAAGCTACTTGAAGAAGGACATAAACAATGGTCGATAACACGACTGAAAGAATCAGGGCTATAGGCACTGTACGCTGCGGATTTTTCGCTTCACTTGCCACTGTTACAATTGGATGGAGCCCAAGATAGGCAAAGATGACTCCACCGGTTGAAATGGCAGTTGTGATGCCCGTTACACCAAACGGAGAGAATCCATGAATAGTAAAATTGGCTGATTTTATATGTAAAAGTAAAACCAAAACAGTCAGCGTTGGAACGACAAATTTTATAAGGGTAATGACAATGTTTGATTTAGCAAACGCTTTGACACTTCTGTAATTGAGCCAAAAGAATGCCAACAGCAAAATAAATTGCACGATCCAGCCTAATAAGGATGGTGAGCCTGATGTCCCAGGCTGCGCTAAAGCCGGCCACCAGGAGGAAGCATATTGGCGCGCCGCTTCTACTTCGATCGCGGTGAGGCTGGAATACGCGATTAAGGAGGCGAATCCCATCAAATATCCCATTAAAGGACCATGGGAATAAACCGGATAACGGACGATACCGCCAGCCCGTGGGATGGCACCTCCAAGTTCAGAGTATACAAGGCCAAGTAAAAGGACTGCGATACCAGCAATCACCCATGAAATACTGCCGGCCGGCCCCGCCATCGAACCTACACGGCTTGCTGCAAAAAGCCATCCCGAGCCAAATATCGCACCAAATCCGATAAATAAAAGATCCCATAAAGATAAATTTCTTTTTAATTTTCCTTGCTCTGCCATAAGTACCTTCTCCTAAAATAATTTATTTTTTCGTTTTTTCTTGTTTAACGTAGATAATCTTCCTAATATATAGGTACCCGCTACTAAGCCAATCATGGTATTGGTTTTTTTATTAAAAACTTGTTTTGCCACAAGGTTTAAGTTTTGTGGTCTTTCAGCAAGACGGCGCATAAAGTAACCATACCAATCTTTTCCGAACGGCACATATGTGCAGAAATTGTAACCTTCACTTGCCAGTTTCAATTGAAGGTCTTTTCTAAAGCCGTAAAGCATTTGGAACTCAAATTTATCGTTTGGAATATGATTTCGTTTTACAAATTCTTTCACATGATTGATGATTCTGTGGTCATGTGTTGCAACAGGAATGGATTCGATGACTTTTAGAATCTGGTTTCTTGCCTCGATTGCTTCTTCCTTTTCAAAAACAAATTCCCCTAAGTTATCGATAGTACATGAGATTCCATGTCTATTTAGCTCTTTAATGCTTTGGATAGCTTCTTCAATATTTGTACCTGCTACAACACTTTGCGCCCCCATCTTTAAACCATACTTTTTAGCGACACTGTTAAGAAGTTGGTTTTGGGACAAGGCGATAAAAAAATCCTTCAACATCTTATTGACTCCTTGTTATTAGATTGTTAGATATTTTACAGTCATCATTTATTGGCCACCCTGTATATTGAAAGAATGGTTTAAATGATGCAAATGGCACTGTTTTATTTATTTTTGTTCCTTTCTGCCTTATATATTCACACTGTCAATTTCTATATGCCACCTCAGTCTGGATCATGTAATTGTGTTGTTTACAAAGGTATACCTTTATAAACTATTAGGGGATATCTATGAAACATTGAAATATCAAGTTTATAAAGGTAAGTTAAATTATTTTATAAACGTTTGTTTTTAGTTAATATCTTTACAAACAAAAATGATATAATAGTGGTAACAAATGTAAGGAGAATACCAAACGTGGCAAATATTTATGGATATATACGAGTAAGTTCAAAAGATCAAAATGAACAGCGTCAGTTACATAAGATGATGGAACGAGGAGTGGAAGCCCGGAGGATTTTTGTCGATAAAGCAAGTGGACGACATTTTGATCGTCCTCAGTATCAATTATTACGAAAAATATTAAGTAAAAGTGATATTGTCTATATGGATGCTTTAGATCGTATGGGACGTAATTATGATGAAGTAACTTCGGAATGGAAGTACATAACAAGAGAGTTACAAGCAGAAATTGTTGTTTTGGAAAATGAATCGTTATTTGATAGTCGTAAATTTCGTGATATGGGTGACATGGGACGATTGATGGAAGATCAATTTTTATCTTTACTGTCCTATGTTGCGGATCAAGAACGTAAAAAAATCCGCCAAAGACAAGCGGAGGGGATTGCTGTAGCGAAATCTCAAGGGAAGCATTTAGGGCGTCCTCAATTTAACCTTTCAACATTAAGCTCAAAGCAATTATTTATAATAGAAGAAACTTATCCGAAGTGGAAAAATAGAGAAATAACTGGAGTTAAATTTATAGAACTATTAGAATTGAAAAAAAATACTTTTTATAAAATAATAAGAGATTATGAAGGTACACTAAATTAAACCAGCTTTGAACTGGTTCTTTTTTTGTAGTTCATTCCGTGATTAACTTCTCAGTAGCTGTTCACATCTCAAATAATACAAACTAATTCCTTAACGTACAGGTAACCGATTAAAATGTATCTAAATTATGTCTAAACGTACAATTTTCTTTTTTTGATATGGTGACCCCTGTTATAAAATCCTATTGAGTTTTCTTTTATCATGTAAGTATTAAGCGGAATCTTCGAGAGAAAAATAAATGAAGAAATTATAAAGGAGATACTATAAAGTTGAACATACAATACTTAGATTTACTGGCTCATAAATATGATAGTGAAGAAAAAGTGGTAACTGAGATTATTAATCTGGAAGCCATCCTGAATCTGCCAAAGGGGACAGAGCATTTTGTCAGTGATTTACACGGGGAGTATCAAGCTTTTCAACATGTGTTAAGAAATGGTTCGGGTAGAGTAAAAGAGAAAATAAGAGACCTTTTTCAAGATGAACTATCTAATACAGAACTTAATGAATTTGCGACATTAGTGTATTATCCTGAAGAAAAATTAAAATTAATTAGAGATAAGTTTGGCAATAAACAAGAATTACACCAATGGTACACAGAAATCATTGACCGTATGATTAAGCTTATCTCTTATTCCTCTTCTAAATATACACGCTCAAAATTACGTAAAGCATTGCCTCACCAGTTTGTTTATATTATAGAAGAGCTTCTATACAAAACGGATGAATCCACAAATAAGAAACAATATTATACAAAAATTGTCCAGCAAATTATTTCTCTTGGTCAGGCAGATAAGCTCATTACAGGTCTGGCTTATTCGACTCAGAGGTTGGTTGTTGACCATCTTCATGTCGTGGGTGATATTTATGATCGCGGACCTGAACCTGATAAAATTATGGATACTCTCATTAATTATCATTCTGTTGATATTCAATGGGGAAATCATGATGTTCTATGGATTGGTGCCTTTGCTGGATCAAAGGTTTGTCTGGCTAATATTATTCGTATCTGTGCCAGATACGACAATTTAAGTATTATTGAAGATGTGTATGGAATAAATCTTATACCACTTCTTAATCTTGCAGAAAAGTACTATGAGGACAATCCAGCATTTAGACCCAAAAGCCATTCGGATAAAAAAAAGTCTGATCAAGAACTTTTGCAAATTACAAAAATGCATCAGGCGATTGCAATGATTCAGTTTAAGCTTGAAATGCCAATCATAAAGAGACGCCCGTATTTTAATAGGTCAGAAAGGCTTTTGCTTGAGAAAATTAATTATGACAAAAACGAAATAACCATTAATGGGAAAACGTATCCACTAGAAAATACTTGCTTTGCAACCATTAATCCAGAACAACCTGGTGAATTATTAGAGGAAGAAGAGCAAGTTATGGACAGACTATTGTTTTTTGTCCAGCATTCGGAAAAGTTGGCCAGACATATGAATTTTCTTATGAAGAAAGGTAGTCTTTATTTGAAATATAATGGGAACTTATTAATACATGGCTGCATCCCAATTGATGAAAAAGGAAATATGGAAAAAATGGTCATTGAAAATCATACCTATGCAGGTCGTGATTTACTTGACATTTTTGAACATTATTTACGACATGCTTTTACACATCCTGAAGAGACAGATGATCTCGCAACAGATATGGTCTGGTATTTATGGACAGGAGAATATTCATCATTATTTGGGAAAAGAGCCATGACGACCTTTGAAAGATATTTCATTAAGGACAAAGAAACCCATGAGGAGATTAAGAACCCATACTACCATTTACGTGAAAAAGAGGAAATCTGCCGTAAAATTTTAGCAGAATTTAATCTTAATCCTGATGAAGGTCATATTATAAATGGACATACACCCGTTAGAGAAATTAAAGGAGAAAATCCAATTAAAGCAAACGGAATGATGATTGTCATTGATGGAGGATTTTCCAAGGCTTATCAATCAACAACTGGTATTGCTGGATATACATTATTATATAATTCCTACGGTATGCAACTTGTTGCCCATGAAAAGTTTAATTCAAAAAAAGATGTTCTACTAAAAGGCTCAGATGTTTTATCAGTAAAGAGATTGGTGGATGAAGAACTCGAGAGAAAAAAGGTTCTAGAAACGAATGAGGGAGAGCGATTATTACAGAAAATATCTGTTTTACAAAGTCTGTTGGAATATCGCTATATGAGTTTAGACCAATCATTACAATCTAATGATTAACGACTTTATTTAAACATAAATGCTTAATGCCATGACCTTTTTCAAATCATAGTTAATCAGTTGCGAATACTGAATGTGGAAAGTAAATACAATCTCAATGTTAAACTTACTTGGGGTTCAGCCGAGATACGTGTAAAAATGGGTCATAACATGGATGTTTATTCCATTTTTATGACCCTGTTTCATTTCATTTATATCATACAAAAAACGGATGATTTTTGTATATAGATTTTCGGAGAAGTTTTCGTATTAAAATGTAATAAAAAAAGACTGTAAAGCCTGCTCCATCATCTCTTTGACCGTTTCCATGTCCCGAATTGGTTCACAGACGTGCCGTTCCATGCTGATTCCTTCTTTATTTTTGTATCTTTTAGGCTACATAAGTCAAGATAATCATAAACCATCGTTTTTGAGGCAAATAAAAAAGAGGTACGAATTCACCTCTTTTGTGTGTATACTTCAGTCAAAACTTATCCCAAAATCACCCTACCATAAACGGTTGTTTTTTATTGTTTATAATCATTATTGTAGTTTATCAATTGTAAAACTGACTTTCTGAATCTTGGGTTATATATGTTTCTTCTTAAACTAAAGCTCACGATTGTTTATAAAACTTTTAAATTATATTATTAGAATTCCGGATCTTCCCATCCTCCAGGACCAATAGCTCCCTTATCACCTCGTCTACCAAATCCTCTTGAAACCTCTTGCTCCTCTAGTAGGATATGATTTGGAAGTCAAGTCTTAATCCAACCCTATCTTCTCTATAAAACTCACCTACCACTTTTCCAGTCCTTGCAGAGAAAATCCTTCCATCATCATTATAACCAACGTGATGTCCGTTTTCATCATTTACTTGGTCTTCAATTACTTTCCCACAAAACCTTCCACTTATTGCCCAAATAGCATTATTAAATCCTCCTTTTTATCTTCTTTATAATTCATATGCTGTAGAGTCAGCGATGACTAAATCACTTGTTTTAATTTAAAAATTATGTCTTTTAAATATTAGTATATATTAAGTAATTTTATATATTTTTTTTAATGGAATAATTGTATTATAGAAAATGGTGCTGTAGAAAAATAGTACTATATTAGAAGATTAATAGCCCAGCTAGAAAGGAGGAAGAAATGAAACTTTATAAAAATATTGTTTCAATTTTGTTGGCAGGAATTCTAATGCTATTGTATGTAACACTTCCACTATATGCATCAGCACAAACAATTTTGGGACCAATAGGAATTATTGATGCACCAGCGAATAATTCTACTGTTAAGGGACAAAGTGAGATAACAGGTTGGTTTCTAGATGAAAGCGGTGTTTCCAAGGTTGAAGTATTGGTGGACGGGGCTGTGGCAGGTCAGGCGTCCTTTGGAGATACGAGACTAGATGTCCTAAAAGCTTATCCACAGTACAACAATGGAAAAGCTGGCTTTCATTATGTTCTTGACACAACCAAATTTAGTGATGGACAGCATACTGTTACGATCAGGGAAACTGGAACGAACGGCCATGTCACTACATTGCCTGGAAGTACTGTTACGATTGCAAATGTTAAAGGGTATGTGGACAATCCGGTTTCTGGTGCAACCCTGAATGGGACCAAAAACGTGTCGGGTTGGTTTTTGGATGTGAGCGGAGTAGCAAATATTGATGTATTGGTGGACGGGGCTGTGGCAGGTCAAGCGTCCTATGGAGATGCCAGAACGGATGTTCAAAAAGCTTTTCCTGAATTCAACAACGGGAATGCAGGCTTTCATTTTGCTCTCGACACAACCAAATTTAGTGATGGACAACATACTGTTACGATCAGGGAAACTGGAACGAACGGCCATGTCACTACATTGCCTGGAAGTACTGTTATGATTGCAAATGTCAAAGGGTATGTTGACAATCCGGTTTCTGGTACAACTTTGAATGGGACCAAAAACGTGTCGGGTTGGTTTTTGGATGCGAGCGGAGTAGCAAATATTGATGTATTGGTGGACGGGGCTGTGGCAGGTCAGGCG
>NZ_JAUSTW010000009.1 GCF_030813055.1 Neobacillus ginsengisoli
ATCCTTTTCGCTGGCCAGCTTCAGGACACTCTTATTCTACCAAGAGGTTATTTTTTTGTTCAAACCTCATTTTCACTCATTACAGGAATGCTGCCCCGATAGTTGAATAGTCTCTCCCGTTTCAATTTCGAGAATCAAGTCAATAATTCCTCTAAAAAAGAAATTTTAGGGAGAGATGTATATTGTTATTGTCAAAGGCATGGGAAACGTATGAATCGGATAAACGAATTGAAGGGTTCTCACAACAAACACTTAAAGCATATAAACTTCAATCCACATTACTACTTCGATATTTCAAGGATGTTAATGTTGATACCATATCTACTGTTCAACAGAATATCTGGCAAAGTCGAGCGAAACCTTAAAACCTTCAAGTTTATCTCACCGAATACGTTTTATGAAATTATTTTTTCGTTGGTCACATGAAGAAGGACATGTTTCAAAAAATCCCGCTGCAAAAATAAAGGAACCTAAAGCAGGGAAACGAATTCCTAAGTTTTTAACAGAAATTGAAATTGAATACTTACGTGAAGCTTGTACAAGCCCGCTGGAAAAGGCATTGTTTGAATTCATGTTTTCTACTGGATGTCGCATAGGAGAAATTGTTACATTACAGAGGAGTAGAATTAATTGGTCAAACCGTTCAGCCATTGTTAGGGGAAAAGGAGATAAAGAAAGAGAAGTTTATTTTAATATCCGCTGCGAAATTTGGCTTAAAAGATACCTTGAACAACGCCAGGATGGCGATGCAGCCATTTTTGTCACCGAAAGGTATCCTCATCGAATGAGTATTGCCCAAATGAGATATATCATCAAGCGAATTTCAAAAAGGGCAGGCATAAATAAAACGATCCATCCACACCAGCTGAGGCACAGTTATGCTACTCACATGTTAAATAATGGTGCCCCTCTTGAAGTCATTCAGAGTTTATTAGGTCATGAGAAGAGTGAGACTACGAGGATATATGCACAGTTAAGTGGAAGTTTAAGGCAAGAGCTTTATAGGAAGTATTTTTAAAAAGGAACACAAAAAGCAATGCCGAAAAAAATGCATTGCTTTTCTTTAATTCTTGCACCCGTTTGTTTAAGTTATCATGAACGAAACTAGCTCCTTACTCGTAACACCGTAGGTTAATTTGGTTACACTGTTTACTGGAAAAAGACAAACCAAATCAGAGCTACATTACGGAAGGAGCTAATTATTATGAAGGATACCATAAAATATGTAGGTTTAGACGTTTCAAAAGAAAAAATTGCCGTTGCCATTGCAGATGAAGGTCGAGATGAGCCAAGGTATTGGGGAATGATCACTAATACAGTGGAGTCAATTAGAAAGTTAGTAAAAAAGCTTGGAGAAAAAGATAATCTTCGAGTGTGTTATGAAGCTGGACCAACTGGCTATGGTCTATATCGACTTTTTCTTAGCCTAGGAATTGAGTGTGAAGTGATCGCCCCATCTTTAATCCCTAAGAAACCAGGTGAACGCATTAAAACTGACCGAAGGGATTCGATTAAACTAGCAAAGTTATTTCGTGCAGGTGAATTAACCTCTGTTTACGTGCCAACAGAAGATGACGAGGCGCTTAGGGATTTAGTTCGGGCACGTGAAGATGCCAAAGAAGATGAATTAAGAGCCAAACATCAATTAAGCAAATTCCTTTTACGAAATGATATTCACCCTCCTTTCAATGGAAAGAAATGGACTCGAAGATACCGAGAATGGTTAAATACTTTAAAGTTCGAACGTTCTGCATCTAAAATAGTTTATCAAGAGTATCTACATCATCTACAAGAAATTGAGCAAAGGGTAAAACGATTAGAGGAAGAAATTAAATATCAATCAACGGAAGGGTATCATGCCCCAATGATTCAAGCACTCCAATCGTTAAGAGGAATAGCCACTATAACAGCTACTAGCCTTGTAGCTGAGATTGGATTCATTTAAAAGATTTCCTTCTCCCAAAAAATTAATGTCGTACGTTGGGTTAATTCCGAGTGAGAGCTCTAGTGGTGAAACCAGAAGGCAAGGTAATATTACAAAGACAGGAAATCGTCATGTTCGTCGATTGCTTGTAGAAGCAGCCTGGAGTTATCGATTTCCTCCTGCTATAAAGGGAGATTTAAAGAAAAGACTAGAAGGACAGTTGCCTAATGTTCAAATGATCTCATGGAAAGCTCAAAATCGTCTTCATAAAAAATATTTTCGTTTACTATCACGTGGAAAGTCATTTGGGAAGGCACTAACAGCCGTTGCAAGAGAATTAGCAGGATTTATTTGGGCAGTAACTCAAGAAATTGAAAATAACACTATTGCAAAGTAAAAATTACGAATAAAATGAAGTTCAATTTTCTTTAAAAGTCGGAGCATAGGGCTCGGAGGCAAAGGTAAAAACCGAAAAGGAGAAACCACGAATTGTACTTGTGCTATGCCTAAATAGGCTAACGCACGTTTTAAGTTAGTGGAAGCTCCTTTATACGGAAAGATAAAATGTGAAAACCCACGGATATCAGAGTGCTAACCGCAGTTGAGATTTTTGCCTTCGTGCCGTGTGCTTAACTTTTTAATATCAATATGAAAGGAGAAATTTATTCATTCTCAGCTTTAAAAAGTATCTCAATCTCCAAATTGGCTGTCAAGGAAAGCACTTGACAGCCAATTTGGAGATTGAGGAGCAGTCTGTAAGCTGAGAAGGAGATCCCCTAGCCTTAAGGCTCAATCCAAACTAATAAGCAAAGAAGCCGAAAAACGCTTCTCTTCTTAGAGTTACCCAAAAACTAAAACCAAAATCAATTTGTGTAGGGAGCATTGACAGTTTCGTTCATATCAGTACATTCCTTCACAACATCTGCATTAACATAAATATCAAAATTATCTTCCAAGTGTTATTCAATTATCTGGCCCGATTGTTGAAGATCATTAATTTTCTTTATGCAGTTTAATTATACCACCTTATAAAAAAAGCAGTACCCCGGTTAGGCCTGCTCCTTTTATATGTTAAGTGAAATTATTCCGTTTACAGAACGTATCACGCTTCATTTTTATATTTTGTTTGTTTACTGTGTCTAAATCTCTCCCAAACGGTTTGGTTCGTTTTATTCTCTATCTCATCGTTGAGAGGTTCCAGCATCCTCCCAGTCTTTCGTTCATATGCCTTTTCTATCAAGTAGTCAGCTATTCTTGAGTTTTTTGGGAAAACCGGACCGTGTAGGCATGTAGCCCCTTGGATTTCCATGCCTAATAGACCCGCAGCTGTATCATACCCGTGTCTATTTTTCAGTTCACTGTTTTTCGCTTCAATTTTATAGCGAGTTTTGGCCAGTTCATTAAATGCTTCTGTATTTTGAAACGCTTCTTGATCTAGATGTTCTGTTGATTTGATGGTTATTGAATAGGACTTACTTTTCGCTCCTTCTTTATAACAGCCCTCACGGAAAGGACAAACTTTACATTTTTTAATATCAAAAAGGTACTTGATTCTAGTATAGCGAATATTTTCTTTCTCAGAGTAGGCTGTATCCCCAATGATTGTGTCAATCTCCATTCCTGTTATTTGGCTTTTTTCAATTAACTCCTGCAGGTATTTTCCATCACTTTTTTCACCTGTTGTTACAACTGCCGCTGTAATAATTCGTTCTTCACTCATGTCGATATGCGTTTTATAGCCAAAGAAAGAAGAGTCCGCTGTTTTATGACCAACACGTGCATCTGGATCAGCTGAATAGTTCAGTTGTACAGTATAATCTTCCACTACTTCTTTTAGTACATTTAATTTTTCCTTAACGGCTGGAATGGCAGCGATTTGTGGTTCTGATTCGACCACAGAAATGATTTGACGACAATATTTCAATTCATCTTTTACTTCATTAGAAGTTGTTTTCGGCGAAAATTTTTCTTTCATGGATTCATCGATTTGATAGACGGCTTTTCGAACATTTTTTGATTTCTCTTGTAAAAATTTTTTCGTTGCCTTTTGGTTATAACGTGCTTTTGTATGTGTGGCATCCAGAATAATCGATTTACTTTTAATGATTTCTTTTTCAAGCGCAATCTCAATTGTTTTCCCAATAAGCATATCTAATAAACCCACATTTTTAAGACGGAGTTTACGGAATTTCGTTAAAGAACTTGGGGAATTTACGGAATCTTCCGGTGCAATGTCGAGGAAATATTTAAACGACATATCATATTTAGATCGTTCCACTACATCTACATCTGACAAATCATAAATCGATTTGAGCAAAAGATATTTAAACATACGAATTGGTGGCACTGCGTTGCGACCGTTATCGAGGCAATATTTTGTTTTCAATTCTTCGCGAATGAATGAAAAGTCCACTAGTTCATTGATTTGGCGAAGCATATTATCCTTTGGGATAACGTGATCATAAATGGCCATGAACGGGCTTAGGACGAGAGAGTCTTGATTGGAAATCATATGGATACCACCTACATACAATTAATAACAGTATTATAAAACAAAAAGGCAGTTGAACGTTTGATTAAATCAAACATTTAACTGCCTAATAATAAAAATGGACTTTTTCAGTGCCCTCGTTTAAGTGCCTGTGGGGTCTCCCCTGCCCCGTACTCCCGCAGGACATTGAATTAGCATCCTTAAAATCGCCCACGCACGAAGGAAATGCGATAGCATTTTCGAGGAGTCTCGCGCCTTCCGCTCCAATCAACTTAGTTAGAAAATCACCAATGCCCTTTAACACAGCCTTTTCGTAAAATAAATTTAACGTTGAATGGAATGGTTTTGTTCGTTTAAAGAACCAGAGACAAGATTTCCATTATAAAACACAGCTTTTCTTTTGGATCGTCTTGCAATTGTTTCCGCTGAACAGTTTGCATCGACTAGAACCATATTGGCTGCATCCCCGACTTTTGGCCATACCTGATTACCGTCTTTGTCTAAAGGTGTTTTACCACCAGTTATATACTTGAATGCCTGTGTTAGTGAAACCTCATCAGTCCATCTGAAATACTCCAGCAGGCGGCCGGCTCGTTCGAGAATATCCCCGTTTCCTGTTGGCCACCAGGAATCATAAATATTATCGTTCCCCACTGCCACTTCCACTCCCCATTCAGACAATAATTTAACGGGAGGAATGGCCCGGCCGATTGGAACACTTGTCACGATGGAAATACCGGCTTCCTTTAAAATTTGGGCAACTTCATATGCTTCACCTGTCGAGACATCACCAAGTCCAAAGGCATGACTTATGGCGACTCGGCCTTCCCAACCGGCTTGCTTTGTTAAATAGGCGAGCCGTTTCATGGTGAACGTTCCTAAATGACCAGGATCATGCAAGTGAAGATCAATATCAGCATTTCCTTCCACTGCTATAGCCATTAACTGTACTAATGATTCTTCGATATTATTGTCAACTGTCGCTGGATCAACCGCACCAACAATCCCAGCACCATTTCTTACCGCCTCTCGAATGAGCTTTAATGTACCCGGACGTAGTAAGCCATGTTGAGCAAATGCTACAATTTCTGAGCTTAGTTTGTTAGAATAGGTTTCTAATGCTTTTTGAACCTCTTCTAAATTTTGCAGCCCCACTTCAGGATAAATATCTACATGCGTTCTTACATGTGTAGATCCTGCAGCCAGTAATACTTCAAGCAATGCTTCTGCGCGTTCTCTTGTACTGGTTGGCATAGAGGCTAGAATTGTTTTTTCGATTTCACAGCGTTCAATCACACCAGAAGCGGGTATACAAGCTCGCCATTGATTATCCCCCATATAGGTCTTATCAAGATGAACATGCTTTTCGATAAAGGATGGAAGAAGTAATAATCCTTTTGCATCCGTTTTAGGTAAATGATCCGAAATCGTTTCTCCGTCTTTAACAATCTTGGAAATTTCCCCATTGGTAATTAATAAATGGCATATTTCGGTTTCCGTACCCACTACTCTTCCATTCTCTCTTTTATATCCGACTTCCAATCTTACATTCTGTAACCAATAACTGCTATTCATATCCATTCTCCTTTTTATAAACTTTTCAGTTTGTAATGGCAAGACACAAGGGATTACCACTTCTGGATATCCCTTTTATCCGCTTCCTATTTGATTGATACGTAATTGATTTCTAAATAGCCTGAAGGACTAATAGAAAAGCCTGTCACATTTTTTCCTACTGCGGCTAAATTTTCAATCACTCTTACAGGAATATACGGTGCATCCTTCATTTCCAATTCTTGTGCTTCTTTGTATCGTTCAATTCGTTTTTGTTCATCCTTTTCTTTGCGGCCTGCGTCGATCAAGTTATCAACTTGTTTATTACTATCTTTGCTATCCATTGTCAGTAATGTTGTCTCAAATCCATTTGGATATCCGGCTTAAACGAGTAATTTCTTGGCCTCATTCAGATTATAATCATATGCTTTTAAGTCAGGGCTGTATCCCAAAACCTTTGGCCCAATAAGGGAATTTGCTTTCTTTCCTACATTGTTATAGACTCCCTTAATAATAGAATCCATTTCAATGGCATTTGAAATTGCATTTCGAACCCGAACATCATTAATTGGTTTCTTTTTTTTTACTTCTTTTTTTATTAGATTGTTTCTACTATTTTAAAGGAAGGTGGGAACAATTCAGTTTCGGACAGCTGTTGATAATCTCTTTCTAAATATCCCTTTTTCATTTTTTCAAAATATACTTGTCCTTTTTCTTTGATTTCATCTAAATCAAGATTTGGAATCTTTTGGTCCTTCATTACGATCCGGCCATTGATAATTGAAAGTTTAACATCTCGTCCAGTACCACTGACAAACATCGTTCGAATAGGGTCATCTAATACTCCCATATGAAATCCATCAAGGTCGATGGCAATAATATCCGCTTTCGCTCCTACAGCAATCCTTCCTAGATCGTCTCTTCCTAAAAATGTTGCAGCACCAATGGTTGCGGCGCGGAAAAGATCCGCATACGAAGATTCCTCTACTTCTTTTTCTTGTATCCGTGAGAGCATACTACCGATTCTAATATTCTGAAATAGGTCAGGAGGAAAAGTATCGGTACCAAGTGCCAAATTGATTCCAGCCCTTTTATATTTTGCAAAAGTCTCTAAAGCTGATCCATGCCTGCCAATGATCAATGGACAGTGAATCACTGTTGTATTAGTTTCTTTAAGTAATTGTAAATCGTCTCCCTCACCGGTTTGTGCTTCGCTAAACCCGGAAATAAAATGTGCATGCGGGATACCTGTTTTTGAACCTAAAAAGCCAAGGTTATACAAATATTTAATAGGCGTTACTCCATGTGTTTTTACAATTGTGTGATATTCAAAACTCCCTTGGGCTGCATGGAGTTTGATGGGAACCCCCAATTTTTCGCTATAATACTTTGTCTTTTTCAGGCTCTCTACTGTTTGGCACTCAATGCGTTCCGGAGCAAGCATCCCTCTTACCAAGCCATTATTAGCACCATCAAATTCTTCGACAAATTGCACCGCACTTTGTAAACCCGCTCTCCCAGCTTCTTCATCCCAGTAAAGCTTTATCGACCCATCAGGCTGGACCACTCTAATTCCAGATTGATAGCTTGGCCCGATATACAGCCTAAGCCCTAAGTTTCCTGCATGTTTAGCAGCAACTGCAATTTCTTCATACGTTTCAGCCCATTTTTTATAAAAAACAGATGTTATGGGCATGGCTGTCGTAATTCCATGGAGAATGAGCTGTGAATAAGCAAATAAAGATTTAAAGGCTTCTTCTTCCTCTGTCATTACTTCATGATGACCCTTTTCCGTATATCGTTCAGACCAAAGTAGATTTTTCTGTCTATTAGTGTTTGCTTCAATGTGTAAGATATCGTGATCAATATCCCCAAGTGCATTTAAATCAATAAATCCCGGGCTAATCACCGCATTGCCGACATCGATTATTTCATCTACTTCACCAGAATAATTTTTACCAACATATATAATTGTATCCTTTTCATAAACAACCTCGGCATTTTTGAGTAAGACATGATCGAAACCATCATAGCCAATGACATATTTTCCTTTTAGTTTGGTTTTCATTCAATTGCTCCTTTCTGCATAGTAAAATCATAATCTTCATCGTTATATCTTTTTTCGTCTACATAGGCACGTACATGTCCCCAAAAATATTTTGTTGGCTGCATATATTTCTCAAGACCTGCACGCTTGATTGTGGAACGCGCCTCTTCATTGGCCTCATTTAAAATCGTACCTTCATCAACGGTTAGAACTGTTCGTCCTTCCATGATTAGTTTTCCATCTACGATGGTATGTTCACATCATTTGCTACAGCTTGATAGACGAGTCGATGTACATGCATAAATTCAGGAGTCAGGTGGGGCTGATTTAGGTTGACGGTAATGACATCTGCTTTTTTTCCAACTTCCAGCGACCCCAATTCGTCATCCCAGCCTATGCATTTCGCGGCATCGATTGTGACCATTTCTAATAGTTTGCCAGGCGGTAAATAATATTCGTCTCTTAATGCTGCTTGATGAATAAACTGAGTTTTCCTCATTGCTTGGAAAAGATCGAAGCTTGTTGATGGAGAAGTTCCATCAGTAGAAATCGCAACCGTCGCTCCTAGTTCAAGTAATTCGATGATTGGTGTACGTGCATGTACCTGTGTAAATCCGGGTGACGCACTCACATTTGTACCTGTTTCAGCTAAAATTTTTGCCTCATCAAAAGAAATTCCGCGGCAATGCTGAAGGTGAACATCGGGACCTAAAAGCGTGTTTTCCTTATCCTGTATGGCTAAATGAATCATTCCACCAAAGGCATCAGAGTGAATTCTTGTATTATATTTTCTCGCAATCTCTCTAATTTTTTTCGCTTGATAGCGGTCATGATCCGTTAATCCATACACCCGGGCTGGCGAAGTTGGACTGGAAGGATCAACGGAAGTAACGATTACAAATGGTGTAATAAAGGCCCTTGTTTTATCATGATTCGCATGATTCAATGCTTCGATGACTGCTTCAGCACCCTTTATTACTTCCTCGTAGGTGACTTCTTTTATTACTCTTTTCCCATCAATCCAGCGGCTGAATAAATGCGGCCAAGGGGGATTACAAGGACCAGTACAAACCACCTCTCTAACACCGACTTCAGCATAAGCCTTCGCATGATTGATTGCAAAAATCGGATCATCCGACCTAGGCATCGAACCTAAAACGGATACACCTGTCGTGATTCCAGCTTTTAATCGTTCCAGAGCAGAAAGTTTTCCTTCGTAATACCAAAAATCATCTGTTACAAAATGTTTATACGTATTTGTCATAATTGGCATCCAAAAGTCAATATTCTCCATTGCAATCGTCTTAAACATCGAATGTCCGCCATGACCATGAACATCAATTAATCCTGGTAAAATACACTGGTGGCTGCAATCCAACACTTTTTTCGCTTCAAATTTTCCCATTAGCCTTTCAGTTGTATCTACAGCTAAAATTCTTCCCTTATTTATTGCAACTGCACCATCTTGAAGAATTCGTCTGTCTTTGTCCATGGTGATCACGGTTCCATGTATAAGCAGTAAGTCAATCATATCGTTCCGCCTCCTTTTCCTCTCATACTTGTTTAAAGAAAACTCGCCGACTGGCAAGCCCCTTAGGGCGAAGACAGAGGCGTAGTTGCACTAATGCCTGATAGGAAAGTTATTCTTTCCTATCGGCCAAGAAATACCCATGAAACGAGTACGACTCATATTTAAATTATAAAAAAAAGGGGTTTTTTATATTTTCAGAATTGATACTATTTTTTAAAATATTTTTACTAGATCCTCTCGTCGTATTTACTTCAAATATCGATTTTGATTAAAATTTAATGAAATAACGAGGGGGACTGAAGAAATGAATGTTTTAATTGTTGATGATGAGCCATTAGAATTGGAACAAATGGAATATAAGCTTCAATCAGAATGCCCCAAATGGAAGATTTACAAAGCTGCCGATGCAAACCAGGCACATGAGATTAATCGAAGTTTTTCTATCCAATTGGCTTTTTTAGATATAAACCTTCCAGGAAAATCAGGTCTGGAATTCGGAGAAGAATTGCGGAAAATCAATCAGGAAGTAGACATTATTATGGTGACAGCCTGTCAGAATTTCAACTATGCACAACAATCAATTCGAATCGGAGTAGTTGATTATTTAACCAAGCCTATTATCGAAAGTGAATTATTAAGTGTCTTAGCAAAATATAAAGACAAACAGCCAGTAAAGAACTTTTCCAGTCTCATAGATAGTTCACTAAAGATTATTCATGAAAAATTCAATGAAAAGATCTCCTTGTTAACGATTGCGAATATGGTGCATGTTAATCCAACATACTTGAGCCGGAAATTTCATGAAGAAGTCGGGGTCTCATTTTCTGAATATCTAATCCAATATCGGATTCAAACATCTAAGCAATTTTTAATTACTCACATCAATTGGACGATATCGGATATTGCCGAAAAATCCGGATTCAGCAGCCAGCATTATTTCAGTACATTATTTCGCAGAATAGTAGGAATATCTCCTACAGAATTTCGTGAAAGAGAAAATAAATCACTTTCTTCTTCCCAATAATATACAGGGATAAAAGAAAGTGATTTAATATTTGAGCATTTCTACCTAAAGTTCATACTAGTTTAAACCGACATCATATAACCCGCGCCCCAAACTGTTTCGATAAATTGAGGGTTGGATGGGTCTTTTTCAATTTTACCGCGGATTTTTCTTATATGCACCGTAATGGTGGTAATATCCCCTGATGAATCCAGTCCCCAAATGCTTTCGAATAGATCCTCTTTGCTAAAGACCCGATTTGGGTGCTGGGCTAAGTAAAGCAATAAGTCAAATTCTTTTGCAGTTAAAGATATCTTCTTATCATTCACATAAACCTTACGAGCCATTTCATCAATGACAAGCCCTTTCCCCTAATTAAATAATTTTAGCTCAATAAATATTATTTCACTTGTATACTTGATTTATGACCCCGTCGACGTACATTGATTGTACCTGACAGAACTTAACTCCCCATGTAAAAAACATTATAAAATTCCTAACTTTTTAGTTTGATTTCTTAAACTCAAAATCGTATAAAAACCATTGTATAAAATGCACATTTACTATCACTGAATTTTGGTTTAAGTAACCAATGACTTATATCAACATTCATATTAAAATTAAATTTGGTAAAAATTTACTAGAACAAAATAATTTTGTTTTCTCAACACCTGCTAGCTGTCCATTTCAGTTTAATTTAAATATTTCCCAAAGGAGGATTTATTAGATGATACAGGAAAATAACAGTCTTAATAAGGATACTCATACACATAAAATAAAGGTACCAGATAAAAATAGCTCCTACATGCTTTTGAATGTTCGATTGGAAAGCGGCTATAAATATGAAAACGGCGAGGTGGCCGCAACCGAATCCGTTTTTCGCAACATCCGCGTCGATAAAGGCAGGATTACTAAAATACTTGATTTAAACTCCCATCTTGAAAAAGATATTGTTTGTTTTGATGCAAAAGGTATGCTACTGCTTCCTTCTTTTAGGGATATGCATATTCATTTGGATAAAACCTATTATGGCGGCCCTTGGAAAGCGGCAGCAACAAGAAAAAATGGTATTTTTGACATGATTGAATTGGAGCAGACTTTACTGCTGGAATTGCTCCCAACCGCACAGGAGCATGCAGAGAAATTAATTGAACTGATTCTCAGCTATGGCACTACATATGTCAGAAGCCACTGTAACATTGACCAAGTCGTTGGTCTTAAAAATCTCGAGAAACTAAAGCTCGCCATAGCAAACTATTCAGATAAGATTTCCCATGAAATTGTCGCTTTCCCGCAACATGGCTTGCTTCGCTCAAATGTTGAAGGATTGTTACGCGATGCGATGAAGCTCGGAGTTACACATGTTGGCGGACTAGATCCAACCTTAGTAGACGGCAATATGGAAAAATCGCTACATACCATGGTTCAAATTGCAGTGGACTCCAAAGCAGGAATTGATATCCACCTTCATGAAGGTGGGGAAACGGGATTAATGGCCATTCGAAGATTAGCAGATTTGACAGAGGAAGCCGGTTTGCAGGGAAAAGTGACAATCAGTCACGCTTTCTCTCTTGCATCATTGGCACCAGGAGCAGACATTGAAATGGCAGACCGCCTTGCATCACTAGGCATCTCCATTGCATCTTCTGTTCCAATCGGCAAAAGTGTAATGCCAATTCCGCTCCTTCAAGAGCGAAAGGTGAAGGTCATGCTTGGCAATGATAGTATTACCGATCACTGGGATCCATTCGGGATCGGTGATACACTGCAGAAAGCACACCTTACAGCACAACTATTTGGATGGAAGAACGAATACAACCTGTCTCGGGCACTTTCCCTTGCTACAGGCGGAATTACCCCTTTAGATGAGTCCGGTAAGCAAATATGGCCACGAGTCGGCAACGATGCAACAGGAGTACTCGTTCCTGCAAGCTGCTCTGCTGAAGCTGTTGCCCGGCTGCCAAAACGTGCTGCCGTGCTGCATAAAGGCACTTTGTCCTCGGGGACGCTTGATATCGTGAAGCCTAAAATACCAAACGCTTCTGAAACACATTAAAAGAGTGAACCTGTTCTGCACTTTAGTGGAACCTGGCCATTTGTTTTAACATAAAAACCGCTCAGAGCGCTGTGCGGTTTTTTAATACGAGAAATGGTAATTTACAGAATAGATTGGACGTGAATGATCTTATGAAAAATACAGTTATTTTTAAACAAAATGACCGTTTCACCATTAAGGCTGACTTCTATGCGGCCAACAATGATAACGCTCCAGTGATTGTTTATATACATGGAGGCGGACTATTATGGGGAACAAGAGAAGATATTAGTGAAGAAATGATAAAACTCTACACTAACAATGGTTTTTCATTGTTTTCTATTGACTATAGGTTAGCACCTGAATCAAAACTTCCAGATATCCTTGAGGACGTGCAGGATGCTCTTCTATGGATAGAGACTGAAGGGCCAAAACAATTCTCCATTGATCCAAAAGAATAGCTGTGGTTGGCGGTTCTGCTGGCGGCTATCTTGCTCTTTGTACAGGAACATTTAAAAATAAGCCGCGCGCAATCGTTTCCTTCTATGGCTATGGCGATATTAGTGCCAATTGGGCAACGAAACCAAGCAATTTCTATCTACAAAAGGACATAGTTCCAAAAGAGCTTTATAAAAAGTTTGTTTCAGATGAAATTATTACAGAGGGGTCTATTGAAACGCGATTTCTCCTATATTTGTATGCGAGGCAGCAAGGTGCATGGGTCCAGGAGATAACAGGTATTCATTCACCTACTAGAAAGAATCTCATCCAGTTTTGCCCGATCTATCATATCACTAAGGATTATCCTCCTACATTATTGCTGCACGGGACTAAGGATACGGATGTACCATACGAACAATCTGTTTTTATGAGAGCTTCCCTCATAAAAGAAGAAGTAAAAACCAGGTTAATTACAATTCCTAATGGAGAGCATGTATTTGAAAAAGATTTTGATAACCCAATTGTTCAAGATGCACTTAATCAGGTAATTGAATTTCTTCAAATTCATTTATCCGCATAAAGTAATTGGACAAAAAAAGCCGTTCTTCCTTATGTAATCAGAAGGAAAAATCGGCTTTTTTATTTAGAATAAACAACTTATCTACCCTCAAAAATCCTTGAACTCCCCAATACTACTTTACTGCTTTGCAATTTTGGAGTTCGCAACAGAAGCACGGGTAACAACTAAATATCCTTCACCCAATGAGGAAGTAAAGGAAACAGGGTTCCTATAGTGGTTTTCGAAAGGGTAATATACGCTACCGTAGCTTCCCCCATAATAATTCCCGCGAATGCACCTTGCTTCGTCACGAAATTATTCCTCATTAAGCTGAATATCATAGCTGGAAACAACTGTGTAACCATACTAGACCCCATTAATAATAAAGCGACAATCGTACCACTTTTAAACGTAAAAAATAATGAAGCAAGAGCAACGACAGGTACTAAGTACTTAGCTAAACTTACAATCTGCTTATCAGTAGCCGAAGGCACAAATACACCATAGACATTTTTGGCCAACAAGGTAGCCGCAGACATTAATAGCATCGAACCCGGCACTAAGGCTGTAAGTACTCCCGCAGCACCAATCACTCCCATTACCCATGGATCGAAAGCTAGTTTCGATAGACGTAATAAGGATAAATCAACCTCATCCCCCATCAAACCGGGAATTTGAAGAATAGCGGCAAAACCGGCAAAGAACACAAAGAGTAAGATAAGCTGATATAATGGCATAATGATTGTATTTTTGCGGAACGTTTTTTCACTTTTTCCTGCATAAATCGCACCGAATGAATGCGGATACATATAAAAACCAAGAGAAGTTAGCAAAACCGTAGAGATAAACCATGAGATGCTTAATCCCTGACTAGGCAAAGTTAAAAAACCTGGCTTTGCATTTTCAATCGCTTCAAACATGGGCTGATACCCACCATAATAATGAAGCGGTAAATATATACCTTAAAATACGGTAACTCCTAGAATCAGAATATCTTTGACAACCGCTGTCCAAGCAGAACCATGGATTCCTGAGATCATCACATAAATAGTAAGAACAATAACTGCAATCCAAATCGCTACCGTAGGAGAAATCGCTCCGTAAGATGCCTCTGAAACAATACTACCCAAACCTTTCAATTGAAGAACTAGATAGGGGATGACAGCGGCTACACCCACAATTGAAACAAGGACACCTAAATATGGACTATTATACTTACTAACGAAGAAGTCCGATTGTGACATTAGCTTCTTTTCTTTTGCATATCGCCAAATAGCAGGAACATACCAATACGACATAATCAATGCCAATGTACCATATATTAAAATATAAAAAGTAGGGCCGCCTTTTCCATATGCCCAACCGCTTCCTCCTAAAAAGGTAAAAGTGGAATACGTTTCACCTGCCATCAACAAAAAGATAAAAACCGTACCAAAACCACGACCTCCAACGGTCCACTGTTCAAGGTTCATATCTTTACCTTTACGCGCTCGAATACCAATGGTAAGTGCAAAAATTATAGATGCAATGATGATAAGAAGTGCTGCATTCATTATTCAATTTCCCTCCTATTTTTAGGATCTAGTGCAAATATGATCGCCATGATTCCCGATGTAATAACCACCCATAAAACAATCCAAAAAAGAAAAAAAGGTAATCCTAAAATATAAGGGTTAACTTTATTCACAAATGGAATCCCTCCAAGCAGGCCAATGAACGGAATGATCGCCAAAATTTTGATGAATTTCAAAATAAGTCCTCCTTTTATTCTCCTAAAATATTGTCAAAGCTTATTGATCAGATCTTTAATACGTAAGGCTATCTTTCGGGTAAATATTGATAGATATACACATAGGTATCATCCTCCTTTAACAGGAATCTAATAGCACTCTATCTTTTACTACCATTGATAGCACTTTAAAATAAGCATAGAGCATTTATTTATTTTAATTATAAAAAATATTATGATAATTAACTTTTAAAATAATTACCTATATTTAAATTATCTTTACTATGTTAGGCAAGTAATTATATAAGCATTGGTGTAATTTTATGCAAAATTTTTATATACCAAATTATACTATTACTTCACCTTTCTTATTGAACAAACTTGCCAGTTAATTTAAGTACAATCCTTCACAATATTTTCAAAATTATACCAATTTTCTTTAAAAGAGTTATTCCATAAAATGGCACGATTGCTGAATAAAAAAAATCCTGCATATCAATACAAGACTTTTAATTAAACTTTTTTATAGTCGGTTAATCTTTTTTCAAAACGGTGCAACTTTATTACAAACGGTTAAACTTTGGTTTAAATATACACCCTCGCGTATCCAACAAGTTCACCCATCTTTAATAACTTCCGTCTAAAAGATATATAACTTCCTCTACATTTTTTAGACTAACTTCTAGATGGAAAGCAAGAAAGAAAAGAAAGAAAAAACCGATATTTTTGCAATGTTCAAAACTTACAACTTTTAGACAAACTTAAACGATCGTTTTTTAGACGTCTTGTTTTAAGACTTCCAAGACTTGAAAAAATTCTTTTGAAGTTATGACACTATTTGTTAAGCAAAATCAAAAAAGCCGATTTCAATTTGAGAATCGACTTTAAAAAACTTCAACTAAAGGATGTTTAGTTGAAGAAATGATTTGCACCTAACCATTTTAGATAAGGCGCATTTTCTTTAATTAACTTCAATTTTAAAACCTATTCTTCTTGCTGGTGCGTCTATAAATTTTATTTAAATGGTAATTCTACAATAAAAGTAGAACCAACTTTTTCTTTACTATTCAAAGTAATATTCCCGCAATGCAGTTTGATAATGGTGGCAACAATCGATAGACCCAAACCTATTCCCTCAATAGGTCTTGTACGTGCCATATCTGCCCGATAAAAGCGCTCAAATATCCTTTCTAATTCCATTTCGCTCATCCCTATTCCTGTATCCACAAAAGTTACGATAACCAATTCTTCTCTTTCTTCAATCGTTATCTCTATGCCATCAGGTTTATTATATTTAATGTCATTTGATAAAAGGTTATCCCAAACCGTATTAAGTAGGGATGGATCGCCAATAATTTCTATTTCGGGCAAATGGTAGCTAAGCATTATTCCTTTTTCACTATAAGTAAACTTATTCCTGGCTAAAATCAGCATCCTGTAATGAAACCATTTTAGACCTTTTAACAATTTTATAGCCCAAATATCCAACGAGAAATAATGGCAACCCAATATAGGAGACCAATATTCCGTACCAATCAATTTTAGGGCCGATAAAGGCGCTGTAATTGGTTCCCAACATTGCAATCAAGCATAGAACGGTTGCCAGGATCGGGCCAAGCGGAAACCATTTAGCAACATACGGAAGGGCTTTCATATCTTTTCCTTGTAATTTGTATGCTTTTCGGAAGCGCAAGTGGGTGATAGAAATACTTAACCATGACAGATATCCGGCTAATCCCGCAGCATTTAATAACCAGTTATAAACGGTTCCATCTCCAAAAAAGGAAGTCAGGAAGCAAAGCATTCCGATGACAGTAGTGCCTAAAATGGCGTTATACGGAACCCCGCCTTTATTTACCTTCCTAAAATTTTTCGGTGCTCTACCTTCTTCAGCAAGCGTCCAGAGGACACGAGAGCCAACGTATAATGACGAGTTTCCGGCAGATAAAACGGAAGTTAAAATAACGGCATTCATAGCGGAGGCGGCAAAGGCCAATCCGGCATGTTTAAACACGAGAGTGAAAGGGCTGACAGCAATATTTGTTACGTCAGAGCTTAATAGATTAGGGTCTTTATAGCTGATTAAACAGCTGATTACAAAAATCGCAAGTACATAGAACAAAAGGATCCGCCAAAAGATTTGTCTAATTGCTCTTGGCATATCTTTACTAGGGTTTTCGCTTTCTCCGGCAGCTACCCCAACCATTTCCGTTCCTTGGAAGGCAAAACCTACCACCATAAAGACGCTGAAGACGGAAAGAAGGCCGCCTTTAAATGGTGCTTCTCCTGCCGTCAGATTCGAAAATCCGCCGGAATGACCACTCATAATTCCGAAGATCATTAATAAACCAACCACAATAAAAATAATAATCGTTGCCACTTTGATAATGGAGAACCAGAATTCTGCTTCACCATATCCTTTAACCGATAAAATATTTAAGGCGAAAATGATGACCAGAAAAATAGAACTCCAAACAATTCCCGGTACATGCGGAAGCCAATATTTCATAATCAACGAGGAGGCAGATAATTCAAGTGCCAGAATGATTGCATTGTTGTACCAATAGTTCCAGCCAACCGCAAATCCTAATGCCGGGTCAACAAATCGGGCTGAATAAGTGCTAAAAGAACCTGTGATCGGGATGAAGGCCGCCATTTCCGCAAGACTTGCCATTAAGAAATAAACCATGATGCCGGCGATGAGATAAGCTGCAATCGCTCCGCCGGGACCGGCATCGTGAATGGTCGTACCGCTCGCTAAGAAAAGACCGGTTCCAATCGTGCCGCCGATGGCAATCATCGTTAAATGCCTTGTTTTTAATTTTCTTTCTAAGTGTTCATGTTGTTCCCTTGGATTTGTTTGTTGAGTTTGTGCCGTATTTTGCATATAACACCTCTTTTTTTATTTATGCTTACTATATATAGGAGAAACAATAAGCAACGACATTGGAAAGATTAAGCCACTAGTTAAAATTTGGTCTACTTTAATTAATTTATCAACTACTTTCATATTTGCTGAAAGGTAGCAGGATCTAATAGGCATTTAAAAAGATAAATTTCGTTTTTTGTTACGTAGGTGTCTTCATTTCCATTTAGTTTTACTGGGTAAGGTTTATTTTATATTGTCTAATTGCTGAAGTACTTTTGTCAGATCTACTGTTTTCAGATATTCAGCAGCGTTTTCAATATCTTTGGAGAAAATGCGGTCCTTTTTAATGGAAGGAACAATTAACCTTCCCATATCATAAAAACGCTTTGTTTGGCTTGCCATTTTTTTCACTCCACGGTATTCAACCGCCTGCATTGCACAGATCATCTCAATGGCCAGAACTCTTCTTGTATTTTGAATAATTTGATGTGCATGTCTTGAAGCGATCGTTCCCATACTCACATGATCTTCTTGGTTCGCCGAGGATGGAATTGAGTCTACACTTGCCGGGTGTGCCAAGGTTTTGTTTTCTGATACAAGAGATGCAGCCACATATTGCATGATCATAGCCCCTGATTGCAAGCCTTGTTCAGGGCTTAAAAATGGCGGTAAATCATTTAACTGTGGATTGATTAACCGTTCTATCCTTCTTTCAGATATATTGGCCATTTCCGCAACTGCAATTTTCATAAAATCCATTGCATAAGCGATTGGCTGGCCATGGAAGTTGCCGCCAGAGATTACTTTTTCCCCATCGTCAAAAATTAATGGATTATCCGTTGCGGCATTCATCTCAATTTCTAATTTTTCTTTTACATAATCAAGTGCTTGCCATGTGGCACCATGAACTTGCGGGATGCACCGGAGGGAATAAGCATCCTGTACTCTCAATTCTCCCTGCATCGTCGTTAATAGACTATCGCTTAAGTAACCGCGGATTCGTGCAGCTGTATCTATTTGCTGTTTGTACCCTCGTGCATTATGAACTTCTTCAGCAAAGGCATCAATGATTCCATTAAGCCCTTCAATAGTCATTGAGGAAATTAACTCGCTTTGATAAGCAAGTTGCTCTGCCTCCAAATAGCCTACCACTCCCATTGCTGTCATTGCTTGAGTTCCATTGATAAGGGCAAGTCCTTCTTTTGCTTGAAGTGTTACTGGGAAGATTCCTTCTTTTTGAAATGCTTCAAGAGAGCTCACTCGATTTCCTTTATAGAATACTTCTCCTTCTCCAATTAACACCAATGCCAAATGGGAAAGCGGCGCTAAGTCTCCACTTGCTCCAAGAGATCCTTGCTGCGGAATTACAGGAATAATATCTTTATTTACAAGGTCTAATAACCTTTCGATAACAAGCGGCCTAATTCCGGAAAAGCCCTTTAAAAGTGCGTTAGCGCGAAGGAGAACCATTGCTTTTGCGACAACTTCAGGAAATGGTTCACCCACTCCACATGCATGTGAACGAATTAAATTAAGCTGCAGATCTTGAACATGATCTTATTAATAAGGACATCACTAAATTTTCCAAAACCTGTTGTAATTCCATAGACGACTTTTGATTCTGAAACAATAATTTCTACGGCTTCCCTGCTCTTTCTTGCAGCCTCCAAACTGGTTTCTGAAGCGCTTACCTTCTGATTATCGTATAAAACTTCCTTCATTTGTTTTAATGATAAACTTTGACCTGTTAATGTTATCATTTTTCTCACTCCTCTAATACTTTAGTAAAATAAAGAAAGAGGCTGGATTCCGATTCGATTAGAATTGGAGTCCAGCCTCTTTTATAATCATTTTTGAATATTGAACTATTTTTTTTCGATGCCTCATGAGTTATTTCTCCTTTTATCATATTCTATAATATTATTGCTGCGATAATTATCATATGTGATATAACCTTATCTGTCAATTTAATTTTCTGAATATTAGGATAACAATACTTTCCATAATAGTATATTAAGGGAAGTAATTCCAAGACATCAGTTCCTGTGATAGTGATTGATTTTGTTCAGCGGCTGCATTATGAGAATTAGGCTTCCTGGTACTAATCAACAATGGTTGCCCTAATAATAGAAAGATTTTTTTCCATTTTATTGCAAAATTTGATACTCATTTCTTCAGATAATTTCTCCCTTATAATACTCAATATATCACCTTTTTCGAAAAATAAAGGCTCTTCTTCACCTATTTCAACTCTTACCATTCCATCAACACAATAAAAAACCTCGGCCGTTCCTGTCGCATCCAACACTAAATCTTGAATATCCTTTTTAATCTGAATACAGGTAAGCCCCCCATCGCAACCGTTTGATAACATTAAATTAAAATCCTTAACGATCCCTTTGCTTCGTGTTGTCCATCCACCCTCAAAGCGATCTTGTTCAAAAGGCTTCAAAACCACCGAATGTTTTCCTTCATGTTCAAGATACATTTCACCATCAATTATCATTATTACTCGTTGGATGCCTGGTAGATGCGTAAATAGGGATGCTTCTACTTCAACATCAGCAGTACTAATGCGCCATTGGAAATTCCGTTTACTATAATCCGCATCTTCAGGATAAATGGCCAGTTGCGTTGTTTTTCCACCGGACCATAAATTTGTAGCTTGTTCATTTTTTTTTACCAATTTTATTGAATAATTCATATTTCCACTCCACATATCTATCAATTTAATTAAGTTTCAAAATTTCTGTACCATCCCCAACAAATCATGAACTATATGGATTCCTAGGGCATTCTGTCGTTAAATAATAGATAACATACCTACACCCAGCCGCGAAAATGGGATGCTTCTGCCATTTTTCTTATTCCAACCATATATGCAGCTAAGCGCATGTCTACCTGGTATTGTTGTGCTGCGGAAAAAACTCTTTCAAAAGAATCGACAATTTTATCACATAACTTTTGGGCTACCTCTTCTTCTGACCAATAATATCCTTGGTTGTTTTGTACCCATTCAAAATATGAAACAGTTACACCGCCAGAGCTAGCAAGTACGTCCGGTACAAGTAATATGTTACGTTTTGTTAATATGTGAGTTGCTTCAAGTGTTGTTGGCCCATTCGCAGCTTCAACAATAATTTTAGCTTTAATCTCATTTGCATTCTCGCGTGTAATTTGATTAGAAATCGCAGCTGGAACAAGAATTTCACATTCTTTTTCGAGTAATTCCTGATTCGTTATGACGTTTGAAAATAAATTTGTTACTGTACCAAAACTATCACGTCGATTAAGCAGATAATCAATATCAAGTCCTTCCGGATTATAAAGAGCACCAAATGCATCCGAAATACCAATTACTTTGGCTCCTGCATCGTGCATGAACTTCGCTAAAAAGCTTCCTGCATTCCCGAAGCCTTGAACTACGATGCGTGCCCCTTGTAAGTTAACTCCTTTTTTCTTTGCCGCTTCTTCAATGCAAATCGTTACGCCACGTGCTGTTGCTGTTTCACGACCTTGTGAGCCTCCCAGCACAATCGGCTTGCCCGTAATAAATCCAGGAGAATCGAATTCACGAAGGCGACTGTACTCATCCATCATCCACGCCATAATTTGAGAATTTGTATAAACATCAGGTGCTGGAATATCTTTTGTAGGTCCCACAATTTGGCTGATAGCACGAACATATCCACGACTTAACCTTTCTAGTTCCCCAAACGACATGTTCCTTGGGTCACAAATAATCCCGCCTTTTCCCCCACCGTATGGAAGATTGGTAATGCCACACTTTAAACTCATCCAAATGGACAATGCTTTTACCTCTCCCTCATTTACATCAGGATGGAAGCGAATGCCTCCTTTTGTAGGACCTACCGCATCGTTATGTTGTGAACGATAGCCGGTAAACACTTTAATGGAACCGTCATCCAATTGAACAGGGATTCGTACTGTAAGAGTTCTAATTGGTTCTTTTAATAACTCGTACATCTCATCGTTGTATCCTAACTTCCGAACCGCCTCTTTTATAATGAGCTGTGTTGAATCCAATAAATTTAACGATTCATTTTGCTTATTTTCTAGCTTTTTAATGTCACTTTTTACAGAGACTGCTATATTCATTTGATACACCTCTTATAATATAAGTTTTTTAAATTCATTGTTCTGAAGCATTATTTTTTTAAAAAAAGGTAATATTTAATGAATTTTTCTAATATCAGCTAAACGAATGGAGAGTTTTTTTTGCTGTTTATCTTTTAAAGAAAGCGTTTGTTTCTTTAAATCAAGAGTGCAAACACGTCCATTACATGTTTGTAATGATCCATTCTCATAGTAAGTAATAGTAATTTCAGTTTTTGTTAACTCTTTCAGAAACATCTATTTAAATCCTTTCTCTCTTTTGATTTATATTATTTGTTTCATTTGAGGTTAATAACCTTGAAGAACCCTTGACTGATTAAGCATTCCTATGTTCATCGAAATCAATCTGGCATTTTTCTAACGGAATTACTTTTGTTTTCTTTATGAACTTATAACTTAGCCACATCACCAGAAATAATGGGATGCCAAGATAGGCAGCAATCACACTTGCCCAATCAATGTGATCTCCGAGAAAGGCTTGATAGTTTTGCTCCAATAAAACGAGTAAACAAAGAGCAAAGGCAAAAATCGGTCCGAAAGAAAACCATTTTGCACGATAGTGAAGTTCGTCCAGTGAATATCCTTGAGCAATGTATGCTTTTCTAAACCTATAATGACTTGCGGCTATACCGTATCCTTTAACAGATGCATAATTTAATAGGAAAAATTAAGACTAAAAACAAAGAACTCCTTAAAAATGACGATCTGTGGGGAAACCAAAACTTCATCACCATCGTTGCAGCGGATAGTTCCGCGGCAAGCGTCATCGCCCAAGTGAACCAATAATTCCAACCAAGTGCAAACCCAAGGGCAGGATCGATAAAACGCGTTACATAAGTACTGAAAGCACCACTTACTGGCATAAACGTTGCTAGTTCTCCAAGACTTGTCATAATAAAATAAACCATTACACCAATGACGATATAAGCGATCAGAGCTCCCCCAGGTCCCGCATTGTGAATGGCCGGGCCACTGCCGAGAAAAAGCCCTGTTCCGATCGCACCACCCAACGAAATCATCGTTAGATGAAGTGCTTTTAGTTTTCTTTGTAAAGTATTTGACGATTGGTTTTGTTCTTTTTTTTCAGATAGCTGCCATTACTGATTTTCCAAATTAGTTTATCCTCCTAAAAATGGATATATATTCAAAAGCGCTCACATTATGGTAAAGAAATTAAACCTTCATAACAAAAAGCAATAACAGTAAAGAGGGTAGATGGTTATATAATTGGCTTTTTATAAATGTAATCGAATCACTGAAGTTATTAGGAAAAAAACACTTCGTCCACATACCTGCAAAACATTTGGCCCGTTTCGTAGTTGAGCGTACCTCAATCAAATACTTACTGCAGCTTTGCAGCATTTTGCAAATATTCCCGGAGCAAACAATGCTCCGGAATGATTTATGCTGGATTGGAAGTAGGGCACCTGTTAATATCAATTGGATTTTCAACCCATCCGTTTTTATTAGCAATTGTGCTGCTTTTTGGACATATTGGTCTGAAGAAACGGCTTCACCAGAATTTTAAATATTCGGGTATTCCTCTTTTAATTGGTGGGTAAGCTGCTATGAACAAATGAACTCCAATCGATTTGATATAACCAGTTTGCCGCTACTTCAATATCCTTTGAGAACACACGATCTTGCGTAATGCTTGGAATGAGCTTTCTCGATTCAGTATAAAACGCTTTAGTAAATGAAGCCATCTTTTCTGTTCCGCGATATTCCACTGCCTGCAAGGCACAAATGAGTTCAATGGCCAATACGCGGCGGACGTTTTGAATGATTTGATGGGCATGGCGGGATCCAATTGTCCCCATGCTTACATGATCTTCCTGATTTGCTGAAGATGGGATGGAATCCACACTTGCCGGATGAGCGAGTGTTTTATTTTCAGAGACGAGCGAAGCAGCACAATATTGCATAATCATCGCTCCCGACTGCAAGCCTGGCTCTGGGCTTAAAAATGGCGGTAAATCATTCAGCTGTGGATTGACAAGACGCTCAATGCGTCGCTCTGAAATATTCGCAAGCTCAGCAACGGCAATTTTCATGAAGTCCATCGCAAGTGCGATTGGCTGGCCGTGGAAGTTGCCCCCCGAAATGACCTTTTCACCGTCATCGAAAATAAGTGGATTATCGGTGGCTGCGTTCATTTCAATTTCAAGCTTCTCTTTCACATAATCAAGCGCCTGCCAAGATGCTCCGTGTACTTGCGGGATGCAGCGAAGAGAATACGCATCCTGCACCCGCAGTTCTCCTTGCTTGGTGATAAGCTGGCTGCCGCTGATCATTCGACGAATGCGTTCCGCGACTTCGGATTGCTGGCGATACCCACGTGCATGATGAACATCCGCATCAAAGGCTTCTTCAATGCCACGTAACCCCTCTAATGTCAATGAAGCAATCGCCTCCGTTTGAAGAGCCAGCTGCTCGGCTTCAATGTAATTGACGAGACCCATTGCCGTCATAGCTTGCGTACCGTTAATTAACGCTAATCCTTCTTTCGCTTTCAATGTCAGTGGAACGATGCCTTCTTTCGATAAAGCTGTGATTGCCTCCATTTTCTCCCCTTTATAGAACACTTCACCTTCACCCATTAGCACAAGAGCCAAATGCGACAGCGGTGCCAAATCCCCGCTCGCTCCAAGAGAACCTTGCTGGGGGATGACCGGATGAACATGGGCATTCAAAAGCTCAAGCAAACGTTCAATGACAACCGGACGAACCCCCGAAAATCCTTTTAATAGCGCGTTAGCGCGGAGAAGAACCATGGCTCTTGAAACTACTTCAGGAAACGGTTCACCTACCCCGCATGCATGGGAGTGAATCAAATTCCACTGCAGCTTCTCTACATCCTCTGCATCAATCAATACATCGCTAAACTTTCCAAAACCAGTTGTAATACCATAGATGACTTTCTTTTGCTTTACAATTTTTTCGACCGCTTCCCGGCTTTTTTCAACTTTCTTTACACTATCAGCTGAAGCCTTTACAAACGCATCACCGTATAATACTTTTTTCGCCTCTTCAATCGTTAAAGACTGACCCGTTAACACAATCATTTCCTACACCCCTCATTTTTTTTTACAAACAAAAGGAGGCTGTATTGACAGACGTGTCCCGTCTTCAATACAGCCTCCTATTTTACTAATAACTATAGGCTTCTAATTATTTAAATGTGGTTAATTCCCAAGCCAACCGCTTCATGTTCAAATCCACGAACCGGTGCTCCAATTGTTCCATACACGGCGACAGCAATCCATTCGCCTTCTTCCTTGTTTTCAAACGGCTTTCCTCGAACGATTGCAAACCGAAGCCCTGCCGTTCTCAGCATACCGCCAAGCTCTACTTGCCCGCGTGTCACTCCGTGCATCGCTTCAATAATAGCATGATACAACGAATGCATTTCGCGATAAAGATCAGGATTGACTATTCCCTGTCTTTTTGCTAATGTCTCAATGGCTGCCACGATTTTTTGCAGCTCCATTGATCCGACTTTTCCTTTTCCATAACGCCAATTCATTCGCGTAAGTTCGCTTGTTAATGAGGCTTCTTCCTCTTCTTCCGCAAACGCGTACATGATTGCCTGCTGCCCGATTTTTCTGTCGAACTCTTTCGTCATGCCGTTACCTCTTTTTAAAATTTTCTAAATTGACTAATAACTATTCATCATTGTAAACGGATTCATATAGTTCGGTCAACATATTTTTTATCGTTGGATCAAATTCCCTTTTAATTTGATAAAATATTCATGGGTTTGCGCTAATTACATTCCCTACCAATTTTTATTGCCATTTTTGTATCATTACAAACTCCGAGATTTCGAATCCGATACAAAAGTTAAACTTGTCGTAAATCCCAAACAAACCAAGTTTATTTGTGCAAGTAGTATCGATTGTTGGGACATCAGTTATTAAATAGAGTTTGGTACGCTTCTTGGCATACCTCTCTCCTTCTCTTGTTTTGTAGGGTTTATTCAAAGGGAAGAATTCCCTTTGGTTCGCTACCCATTGGTCTAAGTCGTTAAGTACTACATTTGAAAGTAATGGTGAGCACAAACTGCCTTGCGGTGCACCTTTTGTAGGTATTACTTCACCATCAATTTCAGCTTTTAACATTTTGGAGATACACGCTAAGACCTTTTTGTCCTGAATACCCAAGTTCCATAGTTGTTTTATTAGCTTATTATCAAAAAAACCGCGTATATCAATGTCTACTACGTAATGAAGTGATGCATGGTTAACGAGAGATTGTACTCTTGCCATTGCATGATGTGTAGACCGAAAAGGTCTAAACACATGGCTATGTTTGTAGAATTGCGCTTCAACTATGGGTTCAAGAACTTGTTTAAAACTTTGTTGTATAATTCGGTCGAGAATACATGGAATTCCAAGAGGTCTCCATTTGCCATTATCTTTCTCAATAAATTTCCGTCTGACTTTCTTTGGGCGATAGTTTTTTAGTTTGTTTTGAATCTCAGTTACTAGTTCGTTATCTGATAGTTTTTCAATGTCTTTGATGGTTTTCCCATCAGTTCCCGCAGTCTTTGAACCTTTGTTAGACTTTATTGTTCGATAGGACAATAAAATATTTTCTCTAGATGTAATAGTGTCATATAGATACTTAAATGATTCCTGTTTACTAGCTCTATCGTATAAGTCCGTAAAGGTTTCCGTCATGCCGTAGTAATCCCAATATCGTAGAGTTTGCACTATGGCATCCCTCCTCTTCGAGGCGATGTTCCCACGTTCTTACCCGATTGGTGCAATACACGCTTGGAAAATAATCGTTCAATTTCGTTAGACTTGGGGCTATTCCTCCACTCCCATTACAGAAGTTTCATTAGTCATACCCCTACCCTCACAAGGACAAATACATTTCGACGTGGTCTTATAGCAACCGTTTCGGGTGACAGATCTTGTTTCAACGTCCCTTGCTTTCCAAGTACCTTACAACGTAGCTATCCGTTCTAGACGTAGGTGCTTCCTTAAGCCTGTGAGCTGGATACCGCCATTGTTCGGCATAGCGTATTTCAGAGGACGCATTTTTACTCTAAACCACTCACCCCATCCTTTGATGGTACATAGATGACCTGCCAGTCATAACGCATGCAGGAGTATTGACGGGATGGTTTCAAGAAACATGCTTCCGTCATTCCCATCCTCCGTTGTAAAGTTGAAGTTAATCTAGTAAACTTCCTGTTTTTCACGCTGGAAAGCGTTTATAACAGAACTTGCCGCGCGCGCCCAATTGTGGAAGAATAAGTGATGAAAATGCTTAGTTATTATTAAATAAATCTTCTTCAAACTTTTTATAGGCTTCTTCTATTCCCATAATAACGTTTTTAATCTTCATATGCCCTTCTGTATATACAGGATGGTCTCTTAATTCTTCCCACATATAATGATACCTTTGAACATTATTTGTTTCACAAAAAATAATATCTGTGTAATCTTTCCTGGTAAGGCTTCTGCATCAAAGAAGCGTACCTGTACTTCAGGGTATTTTAAGATAACTTCTTTTAGCTCATTAGCCCTTTTTCCTCTTTCTTCACGAGTCATGGCAAGCCAAGATGGATAAAACTCCACTAAAACGATAAAAACATAATTCATTCTTATTCACCTCCATAAGGGGTACCGACAACAAAATGCGGATTTCGCTAAGCTATTTTTTTCTTAAAAAAGCCGGATTCCTGCTCACTAAGAAAGGAATATCCGGCTTTGCTTATTACGTTATCGATTCCCGTTTAGCACAATAAAAAATCATAATAATTGTAAACAAGTAACCAAGTTATTAATGAGGTAGCGTTAGGAAAATAAAGATAAATTACTTACTTACTTTTAAAAGAAACTGATCGATACTCTCTTTTTGCCGTAAGTGGTGCTGGAAAGGCATTCGATTAGTTGAAAATATTCCTAATTTTCTTCCTCTTTAATGTTGAGTAATACGTCCCAATGCTAAACTAAATAACATCTTCTGATTAACTTCGATTTACTTACAAATAATCCCTTCTTTTTTATTCAAGAAAATGGCCCTTAACATAAAGAAAGGCACAATTCATTCTGCAGAATTGCGCCCTTTAGTTGGAAGAAGAAAGTCTGTTTGTGATGCATAATATGTTCGAAGGTCGTAACAAAAATTGTCTGCATACAATTAACAATTCCTCTACAATTGTGCTAAATTTGAGGTGAAACCATTTGTTTCGTAAATCAATTGAAGCCCTTAGTTAAACAAGAAATACAAACAAAACTCTTCTAATTTTTTATATTTTGGTCCCAATACTTTGACTACGCTTTTGTCTATTTCTTTGTAATTCGCTTTGTTTCCATGTGTATTTTTGCATATATAACCTAAGCACATCTTTCATTAACTTTCCGTTTCTTTCAACCGCATCTCGAAAATCATCTTTTATCTGTTCTGGAATTTCAATACTTACTCGAACGATTTTTGGATCAATTTTAATTCCTATTCTTTCTTTCATTTTTTTTCCGTGCCTGACACATTAATTAACCAATTTTCTTTAGAAGAGATCCTCCACAATCTGGCCCTTTCATGCAAAAAGGACGCTCATCCTATTCCGGATATGCGCCCGATTGCGGAAGAACATTACATTTAACATTTTTCTAAATTAAAACGCAGGTGGGGTAACTGAAAATAATACAACTGCATTATGACTAAAATTATTTTCCCATTTATGTTTCAAATTTGCTGGTATTTTCACACTATCACCAGCTTCTAATAAATATTCTTCTTCACCCAAATACAACTTAATTTTTCCTTCCAAAATAAATGCTACTTCCTCTCCTCTATGTTCTAGAAGATTTTCTGACGAAGAAGTATTCGAAGGAACTTTCATAATCGCTGTTGCTAAATTACCCGTAAAATCAGGTGACAATAACTCATAAGACAAATTATCAATGATCATTTTCTTACGTTTACTTGACCTAACGATTAAATCCTTCGTAATTGTTTCTTCAAGTAAAAAACTAAAAGTTGGAACATTCAGAGTTTTAGCTAAGACTTTTAGGGTTTGAATAGAAGGATTCGCCAAACCTCGTTCAATTTGGCTTAACATTGAAGGTGTAATTTCAGCTAATTTTGCTAACTCTCTACTACTCAATCCTTTAGCTTTTCTATATTTTTCAACTTTCTTACCAATATCTATATTTTCCATAAACGATACTCCTTAATGAGTTGTTAAATTTCATTTAAATAAAGTAAATATAAATTAACATAGAGATAGTTGTGTGTTAAACTATATTAAAATTTATTTAATTATAATTTATAAAGCAACTTGCTACAAGAAAATTAGGAGGATCAAACAAATGAAGGAGATTGAAAGAAAAGAAATACAAACATGGAAAGACCAATATCCTTTACTAAACAAGCTCATTTCGATGGATGAAGTATTTTGGCTCAATCCAAATGTCGAAAAATTTCAAACGGGAATTAAGAAATCCCCCCTTACTCAAGAAGATGTAAGAGATGCAGAGGAAAGGTTGAAACGTTTTGCTCCATATATCGCCAAGGTTTTCCCTGAAACAAAAGGAACGAATGGTATCATAGAATCTCCTTTAGTGAGAGTTCCTGCCATGAAACAATCCTTAGAACAGGATTATCAACAACCTATATTAGGGGAATTATTACTAAAATGTGATAGTCACCTTCCTATCTCAGGATCTATTAAAGCAAGAGGCGGGATTTATGAAATTCTCAAACATGCAGAAGAATTAGCTTTTCAACATCAATTGTTAACGATTCAAGATGATTATTCTTTATTAGATAGTAATAGGTTTCGAACCTTCTTCTCACAATATTCAATCACAGTAGGCTCGACTGGAAATTTAGGACTTAGTATTGGCATCATCAGTGCAAAGTTAGGTTTTAATGTTTCTGTTCATATGTCAGCTGATGCAAAACAGTGGAAAAAAGATTTGCTTAGAAGCAAAAATGTCAAAGTTATTGAATATGAAGCTGATTATAGTAAAGCAGTAGAGGAAGGTCGAATCCAAGCAGCTAGTGACCCAACATGTTATTTTGTGGATGATGAAAATTCTCACGACCTATTTTTAGGATATGCAGTGGCTGCATCTCGATTGAAGAAACAATTAGAAGAGTTAGAGATAACAATAGATGAAAATCATCCTTTGTTTGTTTACCTTCCATGTGGAGTGGGTGGTGGTCCTGGAGGCGTAGCTTTTGGTTTGAAATTATTGTATCAAGACCATGTTCACTGTTTCTTTGCAGAACCTACCCACTCACCATGTATGTTACTCGGTTTAATGACTGGACTTCATGATAAAGTTTCTGTACAAGATGTTGGTATCGATAATGTAACAGACGCGGATGGCCTTGCTGTAGGAAAGCCTTCTGGGTTTGTGGGTAAAACTATGGAACCTTTTTTAAGTGGTAATTATACGGTTAGCGATGAACAGTTGTATAAGTTGCTAAAAGAACTAGTCGATACAGAGGGGATCCATTTAGAACCTTCTGCACTAGCAGGCATGATAGGACCAAGTAAATTATGTAAAGAGGGCATCGATTATTTACAGAAGCATTGTTTAACGGAAAAGATGAGTAAGGGTACACATATTATTTGGGGGACTGGTGGAAGCATGGTTCCTAAAGAAATGATGACGGAATATTATCAAAAAGGGTTGAAATTATCGTTAGAGAAACAGAAGTAATTTAACACGGGGTAGTTTAACCCGTGTTTTTATATTTTAAATTTCATTTTTTATTAAACTAACCTCCCGTTAGTATAAGTTCAAACCCTCACAAACTCTTCTAAACTTTAATTTAGATACTAAATTTTCTTTGAAGGTGTTGTTCCACACTCTGGCCCCTTCATGCAAAAAGGACGCTCATCCTATTCCGGAAATGCGCCCGATTGTTGAAGATCAAGGACCGTTGAAACTTTTTCGTACTTATTCAAAAATAGCCGCTGTTAGAAAAATAAGAAAGAAGTTGCCTTAGCCACTCCTAATACAATCTTTTCTACTGAAGCTCTACCAGAAGGTGGTCGAGGCGGTCAAATTGTGAGGCCATTCCTTGGACAGCACCCATGTCCATTACCTGCTGAAGAGCCTCGATTGATGCGAATTAAGAACGCGTAATAAGTTTCGTTTTTCCTTCGTGTTCAACAAAATTCATCGTAATCAGCATCTCTGGCATTCTATCGACAGCATTACCTTTATGATCTTCAAACACATCTGTATAGACAATTTTCTCAGGCGGAATAATCTCTTGATAGACAGCTTTACCCCAAGATTCTTGGCCAAAAAACTCGCCTTGGTTCTCATCTGTGCAACGCATGCAATAATGCCATACACCGTTAGGCTTAAACTCAAATTTGCGATTTTCTGTTTGCCATCCTCTTGGTCCCCACCAGCTCGCCAAGCGCTCAGGCTCCGAAAATGCTTTAACTCATAAAAAAACTAACAATTGGCATAATCAACATAATAAACGTATAGCCGAATTCCATAAAAATCATGCGTCCGAAATAGAACGTTACGAGAATGCATCTCTGCTGCACCAAAGAAGATCAAACTCTGTCCTTATCGGGTTACGCCTAAAGAGGTCTCAGAAAAAGCACCGCTTAATAGAAGTGCTCTTAAACAATGTAATACAATTCAATTCATACCTTCTAAAGGAAATTCGTTTTCTAAACTTTAAAAACAAACCGATTTAACATAGCGAGGGTGTAATCAATGCCTTGTTCTCCAAGGTCTCCCTCCCAGATATGCGAATGAGGTTCAATGCTCAGGCCGCCAGTGTATTGTTTGGCATATAATATAGCCATAAAGGAACCCCAATCTGTTTGGTCCAATCCTGCAGGAGGATCATCGAGTCTTTCTCCATCAATGATTAAGGACCCTTTAATATGAATATGATAGAAGCGTTCTCCCCAATCACGCATTTCTTTTAAATAATCTCTTCCACCATAACGAGCATGCGAAGGATCATATTTGATTCCTAAATCTTTTAAGTAACCATGAATTACAGTCCACGCCATATGATTATTAACAAAATTATTCCAATCACAATTGTATGTTGATATCTTTACATTTTTTGATTTTCCATATTCAATAAGTTTCGAGAAATATTGAATGGCCGCTTGGCAGTTTTCATAGTAAGAAAGTTCTTCTATGTAATTACAGCCACATACAAAGTTCTCACATTTCAATTCGCTGGCAGCATCTATAAGGAGATAGGATTTTTTAAATTCTTCTTCAATCAGTGTTCCGTTTGCGTCAATCCGATCTGAACCCCAACGGCCAATAGAACCTATTGAAACACCGTATTCCTTGCTCCACTCCTTAATTACATGGATATTTTCAATAAATCCCTCAAAATCACTATTTACATTGATGCAGAATTCCAGAAAGTCTATCCCTTTTTCACTTGCTTTTTGAAACGTTGTTTCATCAGGAAATCCAATTATACCAATCTTCATGACGTATCCCCCATTAATCAAAGTATACAGCTTTTCCAGTTTTAGAAGATTCATAGATTGCTTCCAAAATTTCAGTAACAACTAATGCCTCTTCAGGTTTAACAAATGGTTCAGTATCATTGATGATGCACTCAATCCAGAGTCTTGCTTCAATGTCCGACTCACTTTCCTGTTTTCCTTCATAAAAGGCTACTCCGGTTGATGAGATATCAACTTCTTTCGTATATAATTTGCCGAACTGTTCGCCGTTAATACGCAGCCCGTTTTCCATGTCAGCTCCACCTTCAGTACCGGAAATTAAACATTTTGCTTCACCAACCTGCAAGGTATTCAACGCCCAGCTTGACTCCAGAATAATGGTTGCACCGTTTTCCATGGTTATAAACCCAAAAGCAGAATCTTCAACTGTAAATTCTTCCGGATTCCAGGAACCCCACGCATTTGCAGCGTTTTTTTTCTTCCCCAGCTTATGAAAGGTCTTTCCCAAAACCACCTTAGGTTTATAGTTATTCATCATCCACAGAGTTAAATCTAGTGCATGAGTCCCAATATCGATAAGTGGACCTCCACCTTGCTTGTCTTCATCCAAGAAAACACCCCACGTTGGCACGGCACGCCTTCTTACTGCTTGAGCTTTCCCAAAATAGATTTCACCAAGTCCTCCTTCCTGACAATACTTATGTAAAAACTGGCTATCCTGTCTATAACGATTTTGATAGCCAATAGATAACTTCCTGCCAGTGCGTCTGGCGGCTTCCAGCATTCTCTTAGCATCTGCGGAAGTTTTGGCCATTGGCTTTTCACACATCACATGCTTTCCTGCTTCAAGTGCTGCAATAGTGATTTCTGCATGGGAGTCATTAGGCGTACAGACATGTACCACTTCAATTGAGGAATCAGCAAGAAGTTGATGGTAATCTGCAAACACTTTTGATTCTTCCGTTCCGTAAGCTTCCTTTGCTTTTAATGCCCGTTCCTCAATAATATCGCAAAAAGCAACTAGTTCTATATGACTAATTTTCTTTAAGGACGGCATATGTTTTCCATTAGCAATCCCCCCACACCCGATAATAGCGACTTTCAATGTTTTATTCATTTAAACCATCTCCTGTTTAATTAGGTTGCTGACTTGACATTTTCAATCCTAAGTTCCATTTTTGAAAATACATGGTGGGCAATAAACGTAATCCAATAAGAGAAAGCACTTCCGCTTAAGAAAAATGAAACTCCTGGAAATTTCATTGCAAACAGAAACATAAATACACCTCCGCCTATCATCAAAAGACTTTGCAGCGGAAATGAAAAAGCAATTATGAAGGCATTTTTAATATATTGAAAGGGTTTAAACTGATAGTGAGCATAAATGGGAAAGAGAAAAAAAATTAAAATGCTGTAAAATAGAACTATGCTTAACCATAAAAATTTTAGAAGAAAAAACGTTAGGACATGTTGAGCGATATAAAATTTATAATCCACTATTAAAATCAATCCTACTAAGATCAGAACGAATCCAAGGACCTGTACCTTTAAAAATTCTTTCCGGTAGGACTCCCAGAATGTCTTGAAAATCTTAATATCCTTGTTTCCCATCACCCATTTTCGCGTGACTGAGAACATTGCTGCTGTTGAAGGCGCAAGCCCAAAAACGAACAGACCGGCAAATGTAAAAAAGATCCATAGTATATTTAAATATGCTATACGATATACCCATTCACATATACTATAAAGCTTTCCTATATACCATCTTTCCACCACGGACTTTTCCTCCTCAACGTAAATTCAGTTTATCAAGTTTTGAAAACAACATTTCTCCTCAATTCTAATAAATCCTATTTCAGGACACGGATAACGTGTTTTTCAGCATTTTCAAACGTTAATGGATTTAGTACATCTATAGCTACTTCTTGTTCGTCCACAAAGACTCGCTGGCTTTGTTCTAACGGTAGGTCTACAAATAATTTCCATCCTTTTTCTTTTAATGAAATTTCATATAGGTCCTCTTTTTCGTTCCGAGAAATGGATAGGCTACATTCATTTGTCTGCATTCCTGTACCTATTTGAACGTTTTCAGCTTCTATCTTATTCCAATGTTGAGGAAGCCTTGGCCTAATGGTTACCTCTTTCCAATAAGCTTTAGGTTGTATTCCAAAGATATAACTCATCAAGGGCCAAACTAATCCATACGAAGTCCAGGCTTGAACAAAACAGCCATAGTCTGGGGACATTTCCGATATGGAACCAGGAAGTCGTTTATTGAAGGTACTTGCAATTAAGTTTATATATCTAAGTGCTTCATCCATTCGATCATATCTGCTTTCCGCTACTGCTTGCACTCCAGTTGAAATGGTCATCATGTGAGTTTGATTCATCCCGGATAGGTATGTTCCCCATTCTCCAGTAAATTCATCAGTTCCCATTCTTTCTAAAGCGGGTATTGCTTTTTCCCTAGGAGCCAGACCGATTTCCATTGGCGTATTAATGACCCAATTTTTAAACAACCATGGTTGCTGTACGTTTGGATCTAGATTAGACATTTTTTCTTTCATATTTTCCAGCTCTATTGCTGCTTTTTCAGCCTGGCCGTCTCTTGCCCGTTTTATATAAACATCGATTCTTCCAAGTACCATTTCAGGCGTAGCCATAGCATCGGCATAAAGTTGTTCCTCTTCCATCCATAATTGGGTGTTTATGATTTCACCCAACTGTTCAGAAAGCTTCTTATAGTAGTGTGATAGATCTTCTTCTTTAAATAATTCAGCCATTAATGAGCCCACTCTTAGAGCCTCATATGTATAAACGGCTGAATCAATTAATTCAACATTTAACCCTTCTATTTCAATAATGCCATATCCTTCAGGAAGTAAATCACCGTCAGGGTCCATATCATTTAACAGCCAATCTATTCCCTTTTTCACACCCGGAAAAACGGATTGCAAGAATTCCAGATCGCCCGTCCACAAAAATGTATCCCAGACGCATTTGATAAAGTGCGGGGTTTCCTGGGTATTTCCTTTATTTGAAACAGCTCCAAAGGTTTGTACTTCGTGTATAATACGACCATTGCCATTCTCTAATTCAGATACCTGGTGAATCAGCGTTAAGGTTTGTTTCGCAAGTTCTAAATTCCCAAGAGGCAGGTTTCCGAGAAGAGCATAAGCATTATCGCAGCCAAACCACCATGGGTACTCTGGATGTCCAGCTACGAGTCCGCGTCCGATATCTGGAACCTCCATGGAAAGCCAATCCAGATTAAACTTATTCCAATTAAAAACCTTTTCTAAGTGTTTATCAGGAATTCTAACATTAGACTTTTGCAATAATTCGTTATAACGTTGCTTCTTTGCTTTAAAGAGCTGTTTGTTTTGTGTTTTTAACGTGGAAAAGGTTTGCAGCGCAGATTCGGAAGATTTATTTGACCCTGCAACGAAGAATGTAACTTCTGTGGTTTCTCCTTGCCTAATTTCAATATTTTCATAGGTAAGCAACCCTGAAATACCTTGTCCTTCCGTTTTTTCTGGCCCAAATAATGAACGGTCTACCTTTCCGTACTGATAAGGACGGTCCGCACCAAATACGACAAACCAGGGATTTATTGAATCATTTCCGATAAAAACCCCTTTAAATTCATCCAGTTTGCCATCATCTTTTCCATCTTCAATCCCAATTTGTTCTGAATACCAGACAGGACTTAAATCGGTTCTACCTAAAAAGGATAAATCAAACATCCGATCTTTATCGCTTTCATTGGTTAGAAGGTAAGTGATGACCACCCCTTCCAGTCCGTCTGGACAAAATTGCTGGCGTGTAATTTTGATCTCTTGTTCTGGAAAAAGATATTCATGTTCATTATAAAAAGGGTAATTGTGGAATGCATTAGCTTCTTCCAGCCAAAAACCCTGCGCATCACCCGTTTGTTCTCTAATATGCAGCCAATATCCGTCCAGAAGCTTGATAGGGTGAGCCCATACCCCTCCCATCTCATCCTTTACATGGTGGCCAAAATCGGGAAACATTCCATTTTGTGCACCGACCACATAACACCGGTCTCCCGCTGAAATATATAAATCATTTAAATTTGAACTCTTACTTTCTTTAAAATCATCAACTTTCGGAAAATTCGATTTATTAACTTCCTGTACATTCATAGTTATTCTCCTTCCTAGATATCTATCCTTTTATCCCGCCTGATAAAGAAATACCTTCAATGAAGTATTTTTGACCTACAAAGTAAAGGATCAGCGATGGCAGCATAGTGACAACAGATGCAGCCATTAAGTAATTCCACTGAACATTATTCTCACTCTTAAAAAAATTAATTCCTAAGGATAATGTATACAGATCCGGTTTACTCAAATAAATCAAAGGTCCCATGAAATCATTCCAGGCACCATTAAATTGAAAAATAGCTACCGTTGTTAATGCAGGCATCGTCAAAGGTACAATAATCCTCCATAAAATTCCTAATGTACCTAAGCCGTCTATTTTTGCCGCATCCTCTAATTCAGTAGGAATTGACATATAAAATTGCCGAAGCAGAAAGATAAAAAATGCATTTCCAAAAAATGAAGGAACGATTAAAGGAAGGAATGTATTGACCCACCCCAAAGTTTTAAATAAATAAAATACTGGAATCATGGTAACGGCAGAAGGTAGCATCATCGTAGCAAGCATAACGAGAAATAATACATTCTTCCCCTTTGCCTGAAAACGGGCAAACCCATAAGCAACTACCGTACAAGAAAATAGCGTACCAATAATTGTTGTTCCTGTTATTAGAACCGTGTTTCCAAGCCATTTTCCAAAAGGCAAGGATTGAAACGTTTTTACATAATTATCCCAGCGGATGGGATTAGGTATCCATTTTGGAGGGACCGAAAAAACCTGATAGGATTCTTTTAAAGAGGTTGATAGCATCCAGAAAAAAGGAATAAGCATGACCACTGCCCCTGTTATTAGCAACAGATACAAAATAATTCGTCCAATTATTTTAGATAATCTAACGCTTTTGGTTCTATTACTTTTGCCTGATTCTGATATAGTTGAGGTAGACATATGACTTACTTCCTTTCTCCTTCGTAATGCACCCAAAACGATGATGATTTAAATACAAGCAGGGTAAAAATGAAAATGATAATAAATAATATCCAGGCTAGTGCTGAAGCATATCCCATATCAAATTCTTCAAATGCTTTTCTGAATAAATAATAATTAAAAAACAAAGTGGAATTCATCGGGCCACCTTTGGTCATTACATACGCTTGACCAAATGTTTGAAGAGCTCCGATAATACCAGTAATTAAATTGAAGAAAATGGTTGGGGTCAGCATGGGAATCGTAATATGCCTGAATTTTTGAAATTTACTTGCACCGTCCAAGTCAGCAGCTTCATAGAGATAATCCGGAATACCATTTAAGCCTGCAAGCCAGACAATGATTCCTCCTCCTGCTCCCCATAAGCCCATAATAATGATAGACACCATTGCCCATTTTGGATCAAAGATCCATCCAGGCCCATTGATTCCTAAATAACCAAGAAAGGTATTTAAAAGGCCAATTTGAGGATTGAAAATATACATCCATAAAACCATAACAGAAACTCCGCTTACAACAGCAGGAAGATAATAAATGGTCCTAAAAATACGCATACCTCTAACCGCTTGATTTAGAAGCATAGCAACCCCTAAGGAGACAATTAAACCAAGGGGCACGGAAAACAAAGAGTAAATCATCGTTACCTTAAGTGACTGCCAGAATAGGTCATCGCCTGTAAAAGCCTTTATATAATTCTCGAGTCCTATCCATTTGGCATTGGTCAATAAATCCCAGTTTGTAAAGCTAATATAAAGAGAGGAAACCATCGGCCCTAAAATGAAGAAAAGGAAACCCAAGAGCCAGGGTGAAATTAATAAATAAAAAGTAATGCCTTCTTTTCTGCTAGCATTCAACCACTTATTCTTCTTTTTCACGAAAGGGATAGGACTATTGACTACAGTGGATAATTTTGAATCTCTTTGCATTTTTTCACCTCAACTCTACTTAGTAAGGTGAGTCACTTGACTCACCTTACTAAGTAATTTATAAGTCTGTTTATTTTTGTTCTTTGCTTAACAGCTCATCCGAATTCTTAGCTGCTTTATCTAATTCCTCATCAATATTGATTTGTTTGCCAAGCATGAATTGTTCCATTAGGCTAGCTACTTCTTTGCTTCCTGTTGTTGTATAATATGGGCTGATTCTTTCAGGGAATATTTGTATTTTTGAAATTCCATCTATAAACGGTTTTAAGATAGGGTCTGTCGTTTGTCCTTTTTCTTCTGCCACAGATTTTACAGCGGTAAAGGCATGATCAGCGAAGACTTTTTCTCCCTCCGGTCCTGTTAAATACTTTAAATAATCCCATGCTGCATCTTTATTTTTAGATTTAGAATATAGGCCGTATCCGGCGTAAAAAATCGTGTTTACATCCTTTTGGGGACCTTGAGGCAGTTCTACAGTACCGAATTTAAGATCTGGATTGGCTTTATAATCTGTTACTGGCCAGCGACCCATTACATTCATTGCTACCTTTTGCGCGCCAAATAAATCTACACCCTTGAATGCTTCTGAATCAGCATTCGAAGGAGTGATTTTATCTTTAAAATACATATCATGATAAAACTTCAATGCTTCCTTAGAACCCGCGCTATTTAAATAGCCTTCGAATTTCTTCCCATCGTCACTAATGAAGCTTCCGCCATAACTATATAAAATCGGCAACAGGAAACGCTGCTCAGCTCCGCCAAGCTTTGCCCCCCATTGAACAATTTTTCCATTTTCCGTTTTAGTTAATTTTTTTGATATCGCATAAAAATCGTCCCATGTCCATCCTTTTTTCGGATATGGTACGCCAGCTTTATCAAATAAACTCTTATTATAGAAAACAGCTAGAGTACTATAGTCTTTTGGCATTGTATACAGCTTTCCATCGATTGTGCCTACATCCAAAACGTTTTGATAATAATCTTCTTTTTTAATTCCATTTTTGCCATCTGCATATGTGTTTAAATCTTCCAATGCTCCTTTTTCCATAAAGGTTCTTATGTCACCATCCCCTATTTGGAAAATATCAGGAGCATCCCCTCCAGCAATCTGTGTAAGGAGCTTTGTACCATATTGATCCGGAACCGACTCAATTTGAATCTTTACGTTTGGATGTTTAGCCATGTAGGCATCAGCAATTTTTTGCTGCATGGCCTGACCGTCTCCACCTTCCCATGTACCGATACGCAGTGTAACTGTTTCTCCACCTTTTCCTTTTACATTTGTGCTAGTGTCTTTACTGCAGCCAGTCATTAGAAGCCCCACTGATAACGAAAAAGTTAAAAGCATTTTTCCAGCTTTTTTCATTCTCTTTCCCCCTAATTAATAAGTTTATTGAAAGTAGTTAACTACAAACAATCATTAAAAATTTTTGAACTTATCAAATTGATCGATAGATTATGCTGAATATGGTTTTAATGAACTAGGCATCCATTTTGAATAGTAATGGAGTACCCTGTTGTATTTGTATTTATTTTTACATCAAAAGAACCATCAAACTTTCTTTCTACATCAAATGAAAGTTCTCCATTACCAATTGAAAGGTGGCTAACGCGTAATGTATTCATTTTTGTTAATAGATTAGGCTTTAAAGCTATTTCTTTCTTCAAACTATTTGGAAAAACCCCTAAGATAGATTGAATAAAGATTAATGGTGTTCCAGCCGCCCAGGCCTGTGGAGAACAAGCGACAGGGTATTTAATAGCTTTACCCCCCGAATTGCTGTATCCACAAAACAGTTCAGGAAGCCGGTCATATTCAAAGTGATCAGCAGCATCAATCAGCCCTTCCATCACCAAATTTGCTTCTTCTTGATATCCGAGTTTACTCATCCCTAAGATCGTCATGCTATTATCATGAGGCCACACACTGCCATCATGATAGCTCATAGGATTATAACCATTTTCCCCTTCCGCCATTGTTCGAATTCCATACCCAGAGAACATCTTCGGAGAAATAAGCGTTTTCACAACCTCATCCGCCTTGTCTTTTTCTAATATTTCAGACAAGAGAACATGGCCAGGGTTTGAGGTTAGAGTGCCTACCTGATCTTTATTCTCATCAAGTGCTATAGCAAGAAAGGATACGTCTTCCATCCAAAAATCTTTAACAAATTTTTGTTTTAATTGACTTGCTTGATTCCTTAGCTTCTCGGCATCTTCTTTCTTCCCCATGCTTTCATAAATCTCAGCAATGCCTATTTTAGATTGGTAAACATATCCCTGTACTTCAACTAAAGCTATAGGGGATTTTGCAAGATCACCGCTGCGGTGAACAATTGAATCTCCGGAATCCTTCCAGCCCTGGTTACCCAGGCCTTTGCTTGCTTCCTGATGATATTCAACAAAAAGGTCGTTGTCCCGATCCCCAAACTTGTCGATCCAATTCAAACCTGCTTCAACATTTTCTTTCAATTCTTTAAAAAACTCCAAGTCTCCCGTCCACCTGACATATTCAGTAAGAAGAATTAGAAATAAAGGTGTAGCATCTATTGTTCCGTAATAAGGGGTGAAAGGAATTTGGCCGGTATTAGCTAATTCGCCAAACCGGATTTCGTGCATGATTTTTCCCGGTTCTTCATCCCTCCAGCTATCCTTATTTTTGCCTTGATAGTGTGCCAGAGTTTGTAATGTACCTTTTGCAATTTCAGGATTAAAGGCAAGCATTTGTAAGGCTGCAATAATACTATCTCTGCCGAAAGGAACTCCGAACCAGGGTAATCCAGCTACTGGAAACTTCCCATGCCCCAAATCTGTCAGCAAAACCCGTAAATCACCTATTCCACGGTCAACGAGCCGCTGCAGTGGCTGTAAATCTGTTGAGATTTTGGTAATTCCCTCTTCCCATTCTTTATAGGACGCTCTTAATTGACTAAGTGCAGTACCGGGATTATTGGCAGATGGTTTGTTCTCTGACCCGATTTGCGGTCGTATCATGAGAGTCACGGTTTGTTCTTCATTATGTTTCAATGAAAAATCGAAACCTACATCGCCTGATTTCCTGATATACTTAGGTTCTTTATCCCAAGTAATCTTTGTCGCTCTATACAGCTTGTCTTCACCCAGGTAATGAAAAGTCAGAGAATCTGATGTTACTTCCTGCCCCGTTCTTTTTCCGATCCTCCCTGATTGGAAACCTCTGACGATAAACATGTCTGCAAAATCAGCATCCACATGGATACTAATGTCGAAATTAAGTGGTTTTGGTGAATAGTTTTTAACTTTTATCGTTTCATAGAGAATGTGTTCAGATATAAATCGTGTTCTTTCAAGTTCAACAGATTCTCTCCATAAAATAAGTTCTCCATTCTTCTCTATGTGCGGATTCGTTAAAAGAATTTTAGCTATGTAGTTCTGCGAAGCTTCAGAAGATAGCAGAATGGGAGATTCATCATTTATTTTCAAATCCAGTTTGCTTAAAAATCTGGTATCCCTGCTGTATAGTCCAAGTCCATACGAATGGGTTTCAGGAATATTCCCGCTACTGTCTGTCAGGAAAAATAAATCATCCTCTTTGATTACACGATAGTCCATAATTGTCCTCCTAAACGCTCCATTTCCGAAACGTTTACGATAAAATCCATTCTTGGGTAGGGGATTTTACATAAAACATAAGCAAGCTAAAACGTTTCGGATTTATACCAAAGTAATTTTATACACTTGCTAAGTTAAAACGTTTCGGTTTTTGATAAAAAAAAATTATGATTTTATTTTTGTGTTTAATTTTGTGGACTCTCTAATGATGAGCTTTGTGTTTAGTAGTCTTTGGTGAGGGTCTGTGTTGTTCTCTAACATACTTATTAATAGTTCTGCAGCTTGATAGCCCATTTGATATTTATCCTGTGAAATAGTGGTAAGGGATGGAGTTACATAAGATGCCAGTATAATGTCATCATATCCAACGATGGATAAATCTTCTGGTACTTTTATATTCAATTTATTAGCTGCTCGTATCACTCCAAGGGCCATTAGATCGCTTGCGCAGAATACTGCGGTAATTTCCGGGTAATGTTTAAGTAGCACAGCAGCTTTTTGTTCAGCCACTTCATCTGAGAATGATCCGTCTAAAATCCATTCCTTTTGGATCGGGATATTAGCTTCCTCAAGGGCTTCATTATAGCCCTCTAATCTTTTTTTACTTACATGAGCAAACTCATGCCCATTAATGAAGGCAATATACGTATGTCCCAGTCCAATCAAATGCCGAACTGCTTCTTTTGCTCCTAATACATTATCTGTCGTAACAAAGCCAACTGTGTCCGATTTAATAGGTATGTCTATTAGAACGCAGGGTATATCACTTGTAGCAATTTCTTTTAAATAGGGATCATTGGTTTTTATACCTGATATGATGACGCCATCTACTCTTCTCTCTTTGCAAAGCTGAGTATACGTCTTTACTTTTTGCTTGGCAGAGTTTGTGCTGAATAGCACTAAATCATAATCCAGCTGTCCAGCACATTTGTTAATTCCGCTAAGTACTTCAAATGTAAAGTTATCTTTTACCCCCTCACGAAATAGTTCCGAAACCAGGAGTCCAATGGTTCTCGTTTTTTTCATAACTAAGCTCCTGGCAATTGAATTAGGACTATAATTTAATTCTTTTGCTGCTTGTTTAATTTTCTGTTTGGTTTTTTCGCTGACATCATAGTGATCATTCAATGCCCTAGAGACTGTCGTAACAGAAAGACCGACACTCTTTGCAATATCTTTTATCGTGGACATTTGGTGTTCCTCCAAAACGTTTTGGATTTTCTATCAAAATCATAATCTATTATTGAAAGCGCTGTCAATAATAAGTTTTAATTTTCCAAAAATTTTTAAACTAATTTATTATAGCTACATTAATTATTGTTTCTATTTAATACTCTTTTTCAATTAATAAAATGGTAGATTCCCAGTGATTATGACGTTCCAAAACAATCCCCTCTTCCATTATTCTACTGCCGTTTAAGTGGATGACGCAGTTGTGATCTACATTTGTTATTTTATAATTGTTCAGTGACTTTAAATTTTTTGGCATTATCCTTTTCAGATTTTCATTTGTTTCTAAACTAAAAATAAAAACGAGGCTTTTATCCCGTTCAGGTTCAAGGTTCAAATACACTAAAGCTGGTTGGTTTAATGGAATTTATTATTAATGATGGGGTTACAATAGTCATAAAAAAGTACGTGTTGAAAACCCCACAACTTGCCTAATGAAGCTTTACCGCTTGGTAATTATTTTACCAAAGCGGTTTTTTTTTGCTATTTGATGTATCGAATAATCAAATTTGTTCAGCAACAAAGTGCTAAATCAATGGGTACTAGCCTATTAATGTCCCCTCTTTTGTTGTTAAGGCATAAAATATCACAACAATAAAAAAAGGAGAGAGAGGTATGGGAATATTCATTAACGATATTGATCATCCTGATGTTTATAAAAATACAGAAAAAATCCATGAACCAAATCAGGTGTTTTCTCGGCAGGATTACCTTACAGAGTTAATTAACGAACAACAAAAATCTAATGCTATGCTAAGAAAATCCTTTGCTGAACTAAGCTTGCGGTCTATACAACAAGAAGAGACACAAATAAATCATTGGAATCAGGTTGACCATCAGCTAAATGATTTAAAAACAAGTAACCTCCAGCAAAAAGAAGTTGAAAACACGATTATTCAATTCATGCAGACTATTAGTGAAAAGAATTACAATTTGCAGGCTTTTCTAGAAAATGAAGCCTTGTTAAAAAAGGATATAACTGAAAAAATCGATTGTCTTAATGACATCAATAAAGAAATTGCAGAGCGGTTAGAGAAAAATGAAGTAGCCCACCATCAGCTCGTTTTGCAAATGAATGAGCAGCTTGCATTACAAAAAGAAGTTACTGAAAAAATGACTAAACAAGAGGATTTTCAAGACGGCATGTTGCTACGGATGGACAATCAAGAGGCGTTAATAGACAAAATATCTCGCCAACTGAATCATATCCGCTCGAATCTATTTGAACGTACCAATTACTTAGCGACAAAAATAGACGATGGCTATAAAATAACATCTTCTTATATCTATAAACTCATGACAGGTTCTGAGCAGCCACTCACCTTTTTATTGATGAACAATAAGAAAGAAGAAAGTCAAAAACACACTGATTAAATTCCCAATAAAATGGTATCCAAAATAAGGCGATATTAAATATATCGCCTTTCAATTTATCATTTGGAAATAAAAATCCATTTACTGATTAAAATATAGATACATCTAAATGATAAGTTTTTTTCCTACAATATGGCAACTTTGTTTGGTCGTTCCCCTTCAACTTTTGTAGTCTTCTTTATTACATCTACTTTCATCCAAACATAATCCAGTGTATAAAATGCCTTAAAAATAGTCAAAAGACCCTCCTATATGGTAGTTGAATTAGTCTGAAGGTGCTTAATATATTTTTGAAAATAGAGCAGTCCTTAAGGCTGATACACCGAAAACGGTATTCGGTTGTTTTATTTCCCTCATTTTTCTAATTTCAATTTCTTTAAAATCCTCAAAGATAGTTCTTAATTTCACCTCAGTGAAACCCAACCCACCATTTACGCTCCGCAATCTATAAACATCCTGATCTGATATTTCTGCCCCCCCTAACTCTTCACCTTGAACAAAACATGTAATTGCAAAGTGACCATTTGGTTTTAAAGCCTTTTTAACTAAATTTATGTAACTCATTCTTCTGTGGGGAGCAATATGATGAAAACAACCTGAATCATATACAACATCGTATTTTCCTTCTTCAATATCTAAATCGAAGATATTTTTTTGAATGAAGTTTACATTTACATTCTTTTCCTTTGCTCGCTCTGTTGCCCATTTAAGAGACTCTTCTGATAAATCTACTGCATCAACGATACAACCTTTTTCAGCCAAATAAATTGCATTCCGACCAGGACCACATCCAAGTTCTAGGACATTACCAGGACTAAACAGTTTTTTTTCAAAGTAATTAACTAAATTCTCATCTGGAGAATTTACAAAAAAGGAAACACTCTTTTCACGGTCGATATAAAATTTATCCCAGTACTGAGTCGGCTCACGCAATAATGAATCTAACATTTCCAATAAATCATCTTCAAGGTCAAAAATATTTTCTTTCATAGGTTACCCCTTCTTAACAATAAAAATGCTCTATTTAATTGTACTAAAATTAACCTATCCTTATTGTAATATCAATAATAAATTATTTACAGGATGAATAAAAGATTACAAACAAAATGCCATACATCCTATTTGAATAAATCATAAAGATAGCGTATGGCACTAAAAAAATTTTATTTAACTGGTAATTCTACAATAAAAGTAGACCCTACTTTTTCTTTACTATTTACAGTAATATGCCCCCCATGCAGCTTGACAATAGTGGCAACAATCGATAGACCCAAGCCTGTTCCCTCAACAGTTCTTGTACGTGCCATATCTGCCCGATAAAAGCGATCAAATATCCTTTCTAATTCCGTATTTTTCATCCCTATTCCTGTATCATCAAAAGTTACGAAGATCGATTCTTCTCTTTTTTCAATTAATATCTCTATACTACCATTCGGTTTATTATATTTAATCGCATTTGATAAAAGGTTATCCCAAACAGTATTTAGTAAGGATGGGTCACCGATAATTTCTATATCTGGTAAGGAGTAGCTAAGCATTATCCCTTTTTCACTTATTGCCCATTGGTAATTTCGAACCAATTCCTTCAATTGCTGTCCAACGTTGAATAATCTTTTCTTCATAATATCCTCATTTCGATCTAGCGAGGCAAGAAGTAACAATTGTTTTGTTAATGTAGAAAGCCTTCTAATTTCACCGTTAATGATTGAAACATATTGGGTTCTTTCTTCTTTGTTTATTGAGTCATTTTCCAATAGATTTGTATATCCTTTTATATTAGAGAGAGGTGACTGTATATCATGAGAAATATTCGAGATAAATTCCTTTCTCATGTCATCCATTTGTTCTAATTTTCTTGCCATTCGTAAAAAACTATGGGAAAGTTCCCCTAACTCATCATGACGAGTAATATCCAGTTCGACATTGAAATCTCCATTTGACAGTGATTTTGTTGCTTTGGTCAGGTTGGAAATAGGTTTTACTAAATATTTTGTATTAATAATTACCATCACTATGGTTAAAATAATCGATAATACAAGTATCCAACCAAATAAAATATGCATCTCGTAGAAAAGGAATTTTATATCTGGTCTAACAAAAAGAGCAAAGTTTCTTCCGTTATGTTTTAATGGAACACCAATCGTGTTTCTAAGTTCATTTGCAAAAAAGCCTGTGACAAATGTTTCCTGTGGGTAGCGAAGAATACCATGGAAAATTTGACCATTTAATACATTCTCTTTAATTGAACCGGAAAGACTTTTATCTCTAAAGGGTTCACCAAAAAAAAATTCATTTCCATTGCTATCTACCAAATATATTTGATATCCAACTTCAGATATACTTTCCAAATACTCCGTCAAATTAATCTTTGGATGCTCTGCAGAAAAAGTAGCAATGTTGAGTGCGACCTTTGTGTTTTTTTGGTCATTAAAAGGCTTTAGTTTTTGTTGGTAATAGGTATTTGAGATTAAAAAAGCAAAGATAAAGCTTATAAACATCATTCCTATGGTTATTACAATAAATTTCACATAAAGAGTTTTCATCTACGTTGGACCTCCAATTGATACCCAACTCCGCGTACTGTTTTTATTTGGAAACCATCCGTTAATTTTGAAAAACGTTCCCTTAGTCTTTTTATATGAACATCTACTGTTCTTACATCCCCTTCAAAATCCAACCCCCAAATATGTTCAATTAGGTGTTCTCTGGAAAACACTTGCTTAGGATTAGAAACTAGATAGTATAAAAGTTCAAATTCCTTTAAAGGTAAAAGCAAGGTTCGGTTTCCAATCTGAACTTCATAGCTCTTTTTATTTATAGTTGTACTACCAATGCGCAGAATTGATTCATCTTCTTGATGATCATATCGCCGTAACAAAGCTTTTATCCTAAAGCTTAATTCCTTTGGTTCAAATGGCTTAACGAGATAATCATCCGTCCCGGCTTGAAATCCTAGCTCTTTATCCTCGATTTGGTTTTTAGCAGTTAAAAGGATAACTGGAATATCAAATTCTTTTCGAATTTCTTTCGTAAGGGCATAACCATCCATGAATGGCATCATCACATCCACTATTGCCAAATCACATGCTTCCTTTTTTAATAATCCCAAAGCTTCCATACCGTCTTTTGCTTGGAACACATTATAGCCTTGTTCAGATAAGTGAATATTAACAAGTTTTAGTATATTAATATCGTCATCAACAATTAAAATATTTGTCATACATGTTTTCTCCCAAAAATTCAATTATGTTTGATTAACTTTATAATAATTATTCCCTAATGCACTTTGTTCTTTTCTAAACTTTGTTCTTTTAATGCAATACGTAAAAAACACCTACTTACTTATAAAGTATATAATAAATAGCCCTGAAAAAAATCCAGGGCTATTTATTAATATATACTCTAGCTTAGGATTTAAGTTAAACTTGGCAAAACTTGTCCATCGCTCATTTTAATTATATGATCAGCAAATGAAAGCATTTCTTCGTCATGTGTAACCATTAAGGTAGTGATGTTTAGCGTTTTAGTTAAATCTCGGATTAACAACATAACATCTTTAGACCTTTTTGAATCTAAACTTGCAGTTGGTTCATCTGCGAAAAGAACCTTTGGTTTATGGATAATTGCACGAGCAATTGCAACCCGCTGCTTTTCCCCACCAGATAATGAAGATGGATAGGCATTTTTTCGATGATCCATTTCAACTAATTTTAGTATTTTGTCAATTTCTTTATTTTGTTCACGTTTCCTTATTTTAGATTCTGATACATCGAGCATTAGCATCAGTTGCTCTTCTACTGTGAGAAAAGGAACCAAATGTGCAAATTGAAAGACAAAACCAAATTTACTTGCCCGTATTTTTCGAACTTGTTCTGAATTCATGGTAGTCATATTTTTCCCTTCGAATATTACTTTCCCATCTGATGCTGGTTGAAGTCCTGCTGCTATTGTTAGGAGTGTACTTTTACCAGAACCAGAAGCTCCCACTAATGCAGTTAACTCACCTTCTCTAAGAGAAAGATTGACTCCTTTTAGGATTTCTTCCTTCAATTCTCCATTTGTAAAGGATTTTTTAACTTCATCTATTGTAAATATTGTCATATTAAACCTCTCCTTGTTGTATAGCTTGTAATGGTTCTACTTTTTTTATTTGTATTCCTGAAAGTGTAGCTCCTATAAATCCGATTATGAGAAATACTAGCGACAATTGCAAAGATGCTTCAGCGGTTAAACTAAACGGCATTCCTTTAGGTACAATCATATTAAAAGCTCGACTTAATGCAACCGATAGACCAAGTGCAATAACAGTAATAAAAACCATTTGTGTCCACATCATTTTAAATAATGTACTTGTTTTTACTCCTATTGCTTTTAGAATACCGTATAAACCAATTTTTTGAACATTCATCATGTAGAAAAAGATAGCAAATAACATTCCACTAATGACAACTAAAAACCAAACAATCATATTTAGGGACATCTGTTCTGCGTTATAACTCGGAATTGTATTGAGGAACTTTTTCTTCGAAAATGATTGTAATCCAGTGATTACTTGTGTTAAATCTTCTCCCGGTATGAAAACCAGTTGCATTTCATCTACCCGGTAAATTTCTTTGTAGTCCTCCATACTGATAAAAGCAACAGGTGCATGGCTGAATTTTTTTTGATCCACAAAACCTTTTACAGTAAACTTTCCACTATATTGATTATTACTTAAGGTATCTCCAATTTTTATACCCTTATCTTCCATAGAGCGATCTAATACGATTTCTCCTTTTTTGACATTTATAAACAACTTTGAATCGGTCGATGTAACAAATGCAACACTACGTTGCTTACCATCGCTATCATTCAAAAATCCCATTTGAATTGAAAATGCAACAGCATCCTTTTGTTTATTTAAAATTTTATCTTGGACACCGCTATCAATTCTTGAGAGGTTATAGCTTTGATCAGCATCTTTAGTCATATAAAATTGTCCATTGGGTAAATCTTTAATTAATGCAGCATTGTCTTGTGACAATCCATTTGCCAAACCTGATATTATAAACGTTAATAAACTAACGAGAAAAACAATGGACCCTAAAATAAAAAATCTTGCTTTATTTTTCTTTATTTCTTTCCAAGCAATGTTCATCTTTCATTTCCTCCAATCTCTTTTTGACATCCTTAGTGTAAAATCAGATTATGAACGGAAGATGAACAGTACATTACATTTAAAATGAATTTGAAATGATTTTGAGTTGCGATTTCATATTGAGTGGTATTTACCTATGGATATGAAAAATCTAAGACTTATTTTTAGAAGATAAATATCAAAATTAAAGAACCTCTTCTTCAACAAACCTGCCCTGTTAGTCTGACTCCAACAACCACGGTGCACCACAGAATGTCGCTCCATAACGGGAAGCACTCATGGCAGATTAATCCTAATTCTGATTGTTGCACCAGCCTCCAATTTACTAGCCTAGAAGGGAAGATTCTTCGCTATGGACTACTTAAAGCTAGTTTCATTCCAGATCGGAACCAAGTTTGGCGTTATATAGAAAATTCCTAATTGGAATAATAATTGGTATATAAAAACACAAAAAACTCGTCCAGTTTTTGGCGAGTTTTTTTAATTATATTTTGTTCTTAGACCAAAAATTTTTTCTTCAGCTCAAAGAACCCGTTATCCATCAATGCATCCTAGATCTCCGCTACAGAGGATGGAATAATATGAGGAATTCCTTGTTCAATTAATCTGCAAACTGCCCGTTAGCATAACAAGAACAAGGATCGCCGCAGCGACCGCATTCTTCAGCTCTTGCACCCTTTAGTTTAAGTACATTCCTTCACAATCTCACTTTTGCATAGAACCGTCCCTTGCTTCCCAATAAACTTTATTTATTCTGTACACTGAGTTTACAAGGCTTTAATAGTCAGATGATATGATTGGTTTACCAACGATGAGGAGGCAGTATAAATGAATGTGCGTGCAATATTTATTGATATGGATGGTACACTACTAAAAGCCTCAAACAACATTTCCCTCCGAAATATGGAAGCCATTTATAGGCTCATTAATCAGGGAGTCAAGGTTTTTCTAGCTACTGGTCGACACTATGAAGTAACCGCTCCCTACCATAAAGAAATTGGATTACGAACTCCTATGATCTGTTTGAATGGTGCCGCTATTCACGATGCAGAGACAGGAAGAGCTATGCAAATGAAAACCGTCCGACTGAACGAAGAACGATTCCACCATCTGACCGCTGAAAATTCTTGTAATGTTATTATCCATACAGCAAATGGGCTTTATTGTAAGGAAACAAATGAAGAAATCGAATATTGGACAAAAGTTGGGCAAATTCCGCCACGGTATATTGGAGATTTAAGACAAGCAAATTATCAAGATGTTCTTAAATATAGTGTTCGAACAGGTGCACCAAGTCATGAATTATCCGCTTTGTTTAAAAAGGAAGCAGAAGTCATCAATTGGAATGACGGGTTTGAAATGGTTGCTCCTAATGTTTCCAAATGGTCTGCTATAAAAAGCTTACTTCGCGCATTTCGAATTAGTCCAAATGAAGTCGTAGCCATTGGAGACGGACCCAATGATATAGAAATGCTTCGTCATGTCGGTACTGGTGTGGCAATGGGGAACGCTAGCGAAGAGGTTAAAGCAGCTGCTGATTTTGTTACAGGACACCACGAAAATGATGGATTAGCTGAGTTTATAGAACGTTATCTTCATAAATCATATGAATCAGATGTGATTTAGGGTTATTTTAAAATAACTTTTTGTAATAAAAAAATGACAGGTGTGATCTATTTCATAGATTCATACCTGTCATTTTTTATCATCAATATTTTATAATCAGATATCAGATAATGATTTATGTATTTGTACACTTTCTTCATCGTTCATTTTTCCATCTATAATTCTTTCCCCGTTGTCAATAGCTTCATCACGTACTCTGTTCATAAATATTTAACTAAAAAAATCAAGACTTTTTTTCGCCCATTAAATCTTCCCTTTCTTACTTCTTAATACCTTAAATTATAGGATTCCTTATTCAGCTATCCTGCTTCGTTAATCGAATAAGAAAAAGGGTCTGCCGCAGCAACCTGATTTTTCAACGAAAGCCCCCTTTACTATAAGTGAAATTCGCTCAAATCCTCGGGATATATCTAGTGTTTTTTTGTAAATAATAAGATTGTTAAACAATAAATTGAGGAGGACTTGTATGCAACAGGATCAACAAGCTAAAGAGAGTTTTGGTTCAATTATGAAACCAGAATTTGCCGGAACTGATGCACAAAAAGTAAAACAAGAAATTCAAAAAGATGTAAGCGAAGGACAAGGGGCAATGACTTCCCGAGAGGCAGGAGCAATGCGCGATTAAAAAACCACTCTGAGTGGTTTTTTATTTTTCGACTTAAAAATTAAACACTTTACATCTCTCATTTCGATTTGATGGAGATGCTGCAAATTTAATGATTAAGCACGGTTGGTTTGAAAGACCACCTCAAGCGATTGACTACCTACCCTTTCAACTTAACATTACCTTTCTTGACTTGTAGGACGAATAATCATCTCATTAATTGCTACATCAGAAGGTTGTTCAATTGCAAAAGCAATGGCACGGGCGGTTTACGGTAGGAGTTACTTCATTATGAATAATCAAATCAATCAGACGATCGTTCTGGAAGTTACTCACTCCGATTGCCCTAATTTTCCCCTCATGGTACAATTTCTCCATCGCAAGCCAAGAACCATACACATCGCCAAATGGCTGATGAATTAAATACAAATCCAAATAATCCAGTTGCAGTCTATCCAGAGATTTTTTAAATGCTTTCTTTGTACGTTCATAGCCTGTATCCTGAACCCACAATTTCGTAGTAATAAACAGTTCCTCTCTTGGCACTCCGCTCCGTTTGATCGCTCTTCCGACCGCTTCTTCATTTAGATAAGAGGCAGCGGTATCAATCAATCTATAGCCTGACATAATCGCGTCGGAAACAGCTTGTTCACATTCATTTTCATCTCGGATTTGAAAAACTCCAAAGCCGAGTATCGGCATTTCAACTCCATTGTTCAAAATAACTTTTTGCATAAAAAACTCCTCCTAATTTTTGAAAATAAAGTGTATGTTATTTGCTCACTCTTTTTGCGTAATCAGAACCTGCCGGATAACGATCTCCCACAACTTCGATTTTCGAGAGCGCGTTGTTCAAGTCACTGAGTTCCTCAGTAGTCAGTTCAACGTCTACAGCGCCAATATTTTCTTCCAGTCTCTCCAATTTACGAGTACCGGGAATCGGAACAATCCATGACATCTGGGCAAGTACCCATGCAAGCGCGATTTGAGCCGGTGTTGCGTTTTTCTCGGCAGCAACCCTCTTTATCAATTCCACTAAAACCTGATTTGCCTCAAGATTCTCCGATTGGAAACGAGGCTGCTTGCTGCGAAAGTCGTCGCTACCAAATGTTGTATACTTATCAATGGTTCCAGTAAGGAATCCCTTGCCCAGTGGGGCAAATGGCACAAAACCAATTTCGAGTTCTTTAAGAGTAGGCAGCAGTTCATTTTCAGGGCTTCTCCACATCATTGAGTATTCACTTTCAACCGCAGTAAGTGGCTGAACCGCATGTGCACGACGAATTGATTCCACCCCTGCTTCAGAAAGTCCCCAATCTCTGATCTTACCTTCCTTGATTAGGTCTTGTATTACTCCAGCCACTTCTTCTATTGGCACATTTGGGTCAACACGATGCTGATAATAGAGGTCAATCGTTTCGATTTTAAGCCGTTTGAGCGAACCTTCCACCGATTTTCTAATAACCTCCGGTTTGCTATCAAGCACCTGCTTACCATCCACCATTTTTATTCCAAATTTAGTAGCGCGCGAATAGTTTCTTTTATACGGTTTCGTTTCATGAAGTCTATATTAAGTCTTGGCGTTCCTGTACAGTTTTATTTTACCTAATCAAAGAAGCTCTGTAATTAGCGTAGTACGCCAAAATATTGGTTTAAGCCGACAAATTAAACAGTGTAAAATCTTCTTGGAAAATCATGCCTTCTTAACTCTAGCCTCCATTAGGTTAAGTGAATTCAGTCACAAATCAACTATAGATTCCTATCTAACAAAATCCCCACTTGTTCTGCCACGACTTGAGGTGGAACAGATATTTCATTCGTGAAATACGATTCAGTTATCCCTACAATTACTAATCTGCTCTGTTAGTTTAAGTACAAACCTTCACAATCTTATCTAAATTTCAAAATAGAAATCCCATTTTCTTGAGAGAAGCCTTTGCTCAACGCGAGCAAAAGTTATTTTTTACGAGTTCTTTCTATTATATATTGGTACTCTTCAGTTTTAATTCGTACTCCTTAACTAACTTATAAAAAGTTGTCTTTTTAATCCCTATTTCCTCCATCGCCTTCACAGCTGTCATCTCTCCCAATTTCCATCGATTGTAGACTTGTTAAAATTCTTCTGCAATGGTTGATTTCGGTCTTGCAAAAGCTACTCCATTTTTAAATGCGACATCAATACCTCCACGCTGCCGTTTCCAAATTCGATTGCGTTCGTCTTCTGCCATCCAAGAAAGAAATTGTAAAACCAGATCGGCAATGGAAGTACCTAGACTCCTAAAAACGCTCTTAAAAGTATGTAAATGTTAATGAACAATAAAGTGTGTTTCTTTTTGTTGCTCTCTCAAGCTACCAATTATAAATGTTTGAGTAGTCCGAAAATGATTAGTATAATAGAAAAAAGGTCAAGGAGTTGGTTTCTTATGGAAAAGAATTTCCTTGTTTTTAGAGATGAAATTAGGTAGTACCAATTTTATCTTGTGATGGGTTTTTAACGATAAACCCAGGTCATATTGAAAGGAGCGTCTTCAAATGAAATGGAATCGTTTTTTAAAAGGGGCCGCAATGGCTGCTGTTCTACTTATTGCATTATTCGTAAGAAATTCCGGTATCGCCATGGCCGGAGCGAATGATGATAGTATTAATGAAAAGTATGGTCTGCCGGTTGTTGTGTATGGGGAAGCTTTATCTCCTGCACAAAAAGAGGAAGTCAGAAAGCTATTAGATGTAACAGATACAAGCAAGGTAAAGGAAATTACCGTAACTGGAAAGGATCTCGTTACTTACATTAAAGGGGACCCGAACTCCAATATGTATTCTTCTGCTAAAATAACGAAGAAGGATCCAGGTACAGGGATTGTCATTAATATCGTCACACCTGAAAATATTACAGAAGTAACGAGTGATATGTATTCAAATGCATTGCTGACTGCGGGTGTTAAGGATGCAGTCGTTAATGTCGCTTCTCCAGTAAAAGTCAGCGGACATTCCGCGCTTGTTGGGATATATAAGGCATATGATGCTGGAACTGGAACAACGCTAAATAAGGATCGCACCGAAGTAGCAAATGAAGAATTGAACCTGGCGACTAATTTAGCGAAAAAAGAAGGATTGGATTCTGGTAAAGTTACTCAGCTGCTAACAGAGATTAAACAAGAGATTGCCGCTCAAAATCCGGCAACAAAAGAAGACATTGCCAACATCATTGATGATAAGTTAAAATCACTAAATATCAGCTTAAGCCCAAAGGATCGCCAGCTCTTGATAGACTTATTTGATAAAATGCGCCACTTGAATATCAATTTTGATAATGTCAAATCACAGCTTGGTAATCTTTCACAGGAGATCAAGCACCAAATTGAAAATACCATTGGGGACAAGAACTTCCTCCAAAAAGTAGCTGATTTCTTCAAACAGTTGATTGATAGTATCAAAAGTTTGTTTTCTTAACGGATAGTTGAATGCTAGAGGAAACAGCAGGCGATGAGTTGCCTGCTGTTTTTTAATAGTTTCTTTCAATTACAAAATGGGCAATATCACCACGATAAATGGTTTTGAGTATTCCAAGATTGTTCCGTCACCTAGGTAGGCTAAAGTATTTCTGTTAGAGATTTATAATTAACTTTAAGTGCTAAGGTTCACAAGCTTTTTATTGTAGAGAGCTTTTTGGAAAATGAACATATTTCACTAGATTAAAAAAGAATATCAGATACTCTAATTTAGCGTCTGACATTCGGATCACAATTCAATTATGACTATTTTCTCAAGGTTTTTAATGCACCGCTCCATGCGATAACATTGAAACTGAGCTTGATATTCTTGTTGGAAGGAGAAAGCCTGTTATTCTTTTTCATATTTTTCAATATGGAACTTTACGTTTTAGTGAACTACAACGCTTAATTCCTGAAATAACTAAAAAGATGCTTACTACACAACTAGGAAATTAGAATATCACGACATTATAAATCGTAGGGTCTATGCACAAATTCCGTCAAAGGTTGACTATTCAATTACTGAATATGGAAAAGGATTAATGCCACTTTTGGAGTCAATGCATAAATGGGGGTTAGCACATTTACAGCCTTAAATGAGCTTTACCATTAAGCTATATAACAGTGGAATAGGTAAAGCACCAATTCAGTGCTTTTTTCCTTAAAACGGTAGGATATTGTGAAAAATACTTATTGGAAAAAGCAATCAAAGGGTCGGACTTTTTTCCTGCTGGGAAATTTTAAAGCTAGGGCTTCAGGGGAGTCCGAACCAAAATACTTTTCAACCTCAAATGTTGACTTGACGCCAATCTTATCGTAATTTTCCTTGATCCATGAATCAGCATTTTTTCGGCCGAAGTCACGCAAGTAAATGAGATAATCCCATGAAACATTCAATTTGCTTGAACCATCTAAATTGTTCAAACCTTCACCTGTATTAATAAAGTGAATATTGACTTTCTCTAATTGACCATTGTAATCAAATCCATGATCGACAAGTCTATTTAACGAATTGATGACGCGTATTTCACGCATTAAACTAGCGTTAAAACCGATGTTGGTTGCACGATCAACAATGTCATGAGCATTTGTCGGCAGCTTGGGGTAATTGGTCGGTGCAATTTGAATAACCATTAAATCATTACAATCATGCTCCCATAGCAGTGGGAAAAGAGAAGGATTCCCTACATAACCTCCATCCCAGTAATGCTCTCCATTGATTTCAACAGCTTTAGAGATTTGCGGCAAGCACGCTGAGGCTAAGACGGTGGCGACTGTAATTTCATGGGTATCAAACACTTTAACTTGTGAGGTCCTCACATTAGTAGCAGATAAGAAAAGCTTTATTTTCTGATTGTTACGGACCTTATCAAAATCAATCGTCTCATTCAGTGTATTCTTAAGCGGATTAAAATCGAAAGGATTGAGCTGATAAGGGGAGAGGAATGAAGTGATGATTCCCCATGATTCATAGAGTGGGTTGAAATCCATATTACCAGGACTCACCATTTTATCCAACCATGTCGGTTGAAAAGGAGAAAACATTCCCGATTCAGAATTTTTACGCCAAAATAAGTCGAGCTTCTCTCGCGCCGTTTGCCTATTTCCAATCGTCAATCCATAGGCCAATACGGTTGCGTTAACCGCCCCTGCACTCGTACCTGATACAGCCACAACTTCCAAGTTTTCTTCTTCAAGCAATCGATCGAGAACTCCCCATGTAAAAGCTCCATGCGCCCCTCCGCCCTGTAAGGCTAAGAGAATCTTCTTTTTTTTCATATTTTTTCTCCTCCTTAAAATAATTGGATAATTATATAGAAATATTTTATAACGAATAATTTCGATTGAGTGTGAAGTTTTTGTTTCTTCCCCTTTACTTTCGTTGGTTCCTTCCTTTTAGAAAGGAGAAATTATCATACTAACTTATGGGGAAAGCAAAGAGCCGCTGTTTAAAGGGATGGATCTAACGAATGTTTATTTAACAATGCCTTGTTGTTTTTGACATCCATAAAAACCGAACGCTGCCAAGTTGATATAGACCGAGTAGTTTTGAAGGTGTCTAAACGTGTAATTTTTTTTATCACCTTTGAAATGGTAATTTTATAGCCTTATAGTCATATATAAATTGTTTCAGCATAAAGGCGAGTGCAAATGAGGTAATAATATAGGGTGTTACAGTTAGTATTCCAGCTATTATAAGCGTACATTTTTGGATTACAACTTCCCCCTCATTTGGAGCAATTGAAGAATGAAATTCCCACTGAGGAGTTCCGCTTTTGAATTCTTCATCATTATGTTGAACAAAAAAGACAGGGACGTTAGCAGAACGTGCCTTATTAATTAAGTCCTGAAGATTTCTAAGAAGTGTTCTCCTTCATAAATCGGATTAGATTTGTCAAACATGGTATTTTGAATAACCAACAATGCAGTCTTTTGCATTTTTACTCCTCCTCTTCACTTAAAATATTAAAAGTATTCGATATTATTTAACAAAAAACCTCCCACTTATTGTTTTAACGGCATTACATTATTAGGGATTTTAAACTTTATCTTAAATATAATCAATCTTCATTTCCCCAACACAATTAAAATGAACTTTATTTCGTTAACTTGAAGTTCGAAATCACTTTTTTAATTTTTCCAAAGATACACCATCTTTACTGGTAATAACGTTCATAATATGCTAGTTTTTCTTCAACTGCTTACGTTAACTAAACATGATAGCTTGGTTAAATGAACTCATAACATTAATGGTGAATTCTAAAAGAATAAAAAGAATCCTTCCATCTTTACCACTTCACCCGTCTTTTAGGTGAGTTTTTACAATTTTTCTAAAAGAGGGTAAATTATTTTTTCCCAAAAATTTTTATAGAAATGAGGAATGTGAGAGGAAAATTTTCATCTCTCTTATTCAACTCCGTTAGTGCAATAAAAAAGGCACTAATCTTTTAGATTAATGCATCTGTTAGTTGACTAGCACCTCTTTAATTGCCCCATTATTCTCGTATAGTTCATTATGTGTGTAACATTATTTATTGATTTTATTTATAATGTCCTGACCGTATTGATTAGTTACATAGAAAAAGGTGTAGTGGTGACCTTCTTTTAAATGGGTAAAATACCAATGATTATATGTTTGGAATACCTTATAGCCTTGCTGTGTTTTTGCTTCAAAGGAATGTGAATCCGCCCAGCCGGTAAAGGTACCACTGATTGGCTTATGAACCGTAACAACATTTTTCACGGGTAAAGAATTTGCTGCAGCTGCTGGATGGCTATTAGCCAATAACGCTCCTGCCAACCCCAAAGATAAAACTGCCTTCTTAAGTATATTCATTGTATCCCCCCTAGATAAATAAATTTTAAATGTCAAATATCATATTTTGAACTATTTCTTCAGAGGTTCTTAATTTCCCTTTTATTTGTTCGATTTGTTTTTATATTGTAATAATTGTTACGTATGTTCGTATGCCATGCCTTTTTATAAAAATCCTTCACTCCCCCACACTCCTTTTGTTACGCAATTTTGGTCAAATGCGACATAAAAGAGAAAAAAATATCATCTCTTTCTTCAACTGCCTCGTTAGCTGAACAAAAAGGTTCCTTATCACCGCACTTGTAAAAGAATTTCAAAATCAACTCAAAGAAACCTGCTACCACTAACACTGCTTCCAAATACTGTTAGCATACCTAGTACCACGACTGGTAGTGGCACAGAGTATTTTGCTAATTGTACGGAGCTTAGAAAGAAGTATCCAAACGGTGTTCCAAAAGGCCACCCCGCCTATCAAGATAAAATGGACCGGGACAAAGCTGGCTTTGCTTGTGAAAGATAACAAAAAAAAGCGATGAGATTATTTTCTCGTCGCTTTTCCTTTTATACTGAGTCATCTTAAATTTATTAAACTCAAGCACCCGTTAGTTCCTTAACGCTCTTCTGACTTTCCTTGCAAAAACTAATGGATCATCAACAGCTTCGATATTAACGTAAATCAAATTAGGATTATCAAAAAGCCACTCATTGTGTATGGATGAAACTATTATTCCTTGTTTAAGAATGGAAGCAACAAAATTCTCGACTTCTTTTTGCAAGAGTGCTACCCTACCTAGGCACAATGCTCGTCCTGTCTGATTATTTCTTGATTCAAATGAGAAAGAAGAGGTTACTCTGAAACGTTTTTCTAAAATTATTACTTGTATTTCATTTCTATTTATGGTTGCCACGCATTTTCCTCCCGCAAATCCCTCCTGTCCGCCGATAATTCTAGCAAACTCTTGACAAATTAATTCATCATTAGACACCATCTATTCATCTCCTCACTAGTATTACTAGGATATGAATAAATGAATAGATCCGAAACGGACATGCAACTATTTTGTAATAATAATTTACGATGTTCATGACAGATAGGTAAGGGTTTGGCGTTACCCCCCCCTTTTCCCCAGCTAGCACCGTACATGCGGTAGAGTAGGCATCCAGCGAGTTACTACCGAAGGTAGCACTTTTCCAAGTACCTCTCCCAGAACCGAGCGTGCAAGTTTCCTATGCACTCGGCTCGCCAGTAATTAGTTTCAGTGATTTTCTTCCCATTATAAGTACCTGTATGGAATTTCCATAATTACATCAGTAAATGTAGACGAAACACCAAACATGCTTGCAAAATATGGATTTAGATATAAGTTATTACGATATAGAATAAGAGAATGATCGATTATGGGTGGCCAAAATTCTTGTGGAACTAAATTTCGTAATTGAAACTAGCACTTAAGGACAAACCTCATATAAATATTTAAATATAGAAATGAAAATCGGCTTCAAATTTACATTTAATATTTACATATTTCATAAATTAAAGTACCAATAAATGGAGGTACTAAAATGACTTTTTACTCGGATGATCGTGATCATGGAATCGATGTCTCGAGAAAATCAGCAACAAATAAAACTAGCTTAATCAATAAGGGTTTTTATCAACAAATGAATTGGGAAAAATTAAAAACAGAACAAAAATTGGCTAGTCAGAATATCGTAGTTCATGTTCCTTTACCTGTCATTTATCGAAAACCCAATTGTTACAATTTTAATTCCGTTTGTCATAATCTTATCCTCCTAAAAAGTTTAATAGTTCCATATAAATCTACAAAATCCTGGAGCGTGTACTAAATTCACCATGAATTTAGCGTAATTCTAAAACTCCCCTACCACATTCTAAAAATACTTAAATCTACAATTGACTTGATATAAACAAAAATATATAGTGAGTATTATACTAACTACTAATAAAAGAAGTTCCAAAGGAGTCAAAATGGATGAGATTATCAAAGAATTACAAAAATTAGGTTTCTCTCAATATGAATGCAAGGCATATATAAATTTGTTGAAAAATTCACCTATGACAGGGTATGAGGTCAGTAAGCGGTCTGGCGTACCACGTTCTATGATCTATGAAGTTCTAGGGAAACTTTTAGATAAAGGGGCCATTTATACTGTCCCTTCTGAACCCGTGAGATACGTTCCTCTTCCGGCAGAAGAGTTAATCCAGCGATTACGTAAAAATTTTAATGAATCCTTTAATTTTCTTGAGACTAGCTTAAAGAAATTAGAAAATGAAAGGGATACCGATGTCATTTGGCGTTTGAAAAGTGACGAGCATGTAATGGCTGAAATCGTGGATATCATTAATAAAGCAAATGAAGAAGTTTGGATGTCCATTTGGAACCCACAGGCATCCTCAGTCAAGGATTTAATCGAAAAACGAGTTCAAGAGGGAATCAAAGTTTTTTCCATGCTTTTTTCAGAACCAGAAAAGCAACTTGGGGTTACCTTTCATCACAATTACATGGCACCGGAAATCACTGAAAAACGGATGGGTGGCCGTTTAACCATTGTTGTTCGGGATCATGAAGAAGTTTTAATTGCTCAATTTGCCCCTAATACAATTTCTTGGGCAGTAAAGACCACAGACCCCGCTCTCGTTTTAGTCGCCATTGAATATATTCGACATGATATTGCTTTTGGAGAGCTAACTAAAATAGTAGGAGAAGATAAGGTTCAATCCTTTTGGAAAAATGATCCAGATTTGTACTATGTGGTTACAGGAAAACGGTTCGAATAAGGGGCCGTATTTTCTTTCATTATTTTATAGTAGTTTGAAAAATAACTCCTAGAAATAGAAAAAAGGAGGAAAAGGAGGAAAAAAAGGAAGAGTTTAAAATGACATTGAATCGTGATTATTACAACTAGAAGGAGCAATTTAGATGCAACAAAAAATATCGTTTTCAACCTATGTAGTCATCGGAACAATGCTTTTCGGAATGTATTTTGGTGCGGGAAATTTGATTTTTCCTATCCAATTAGGACAACTTGCTGGAACAAACTTTTGGCCAGCATTAACTGGCTTTTTAGTAACAGCCATCGGGCTGCCATTTTTAGGAATATTGGCGATTGGTCTTTCCGGAAGTAACGGACTTCGTGAATTAGCAAGTAGAGTCCATCCGCTATTTAGTGTGGTCTTTGCCATTGCTCTTTACTTAACAATTGGACCATTTTTCGCCATTCCACGTACAGCAACAGTACCATTTGTAGTCGGTTTTGAACCGTACATAAATCCGGTGCATGCTAGCTTATGGCTAGGACTCTTTAGCTTCGTATTCTTTGCCATTGTTTACTATTTCTCACTAAATCCTGCAAGAGTTATGGATTATATTGGAAAATATTTAACACCTGCATTTCTAGTCTTTCTGTTTATATTAATTGTAACTGCCATCGTCAAGCCAATGGGTCATTTCGGGGAACCTTCAGGGGACTATATTAAGCTTGCATTCATTACAGGTTTTAAAGAGGGCTATAATACAATGGATGCCCTTGCATCACTCGCATTTGGTATTGTTGTCATTAATGCCATTAAGGGACAAGGCATCACTAACACAAATGATATAGCCAAAGTAACATGGAAATCTGGCATTTTCGCGATGGCTTTAATGATGCTGATATACGGACTTATTACGTATATGGGGGCAACGAGCATACTGGTTATAGGATCATTTGATAATGGTGGTCAGATTTTTGCAGCAGTTGCTCAGCACTATTTTGGATCGTTCGGCACGATACTGCTGGCAATTATTATTGTACTTGCTTGTTTAAAAACAAGCATTGGTCTTATTACATCATGTAGTGAATTTTTCCATAATATATTTCCTAAAATTAGTTATAAATGGTTTGTACGAATATTATGTATCGTTTCATTTACAATCGCAAACTTCGGCTTAAACAATATCATTCAATTCGCAGTGCCAGTATTAATGTTCCTTTATCCGCTAGCAATTGTTCTTATTCTATTGACCCTATGCTCGCCATTATTTAATAATAAACATAGCGTTTATGTAGGCTCCATGTTGCTAGCATTCTTTGTAAGTTTCTTCGACGGCTACAGCACATTAGTCGCTAATTTACCAAATGCCACTGTCTCATTATTCGATTCCATTAAAGCGTTCTACATGGATTACCTACCACTTTACGGCATTGGTCTTGGCTGGATTTTACCCGCTTTAATTGGAGCAATCATCGGCTGTTTTTGGCCAAAGGGTGATTTGAGAAATATTAGTAGAAAACACCAACCAGAACTGTAGAGTTTTCCCTACAGTTCTTTTTTCGTAATTGCTTCCGCCATTGAACCGACTCCGATAAATACTAATTTTTATATTTCACGTACCTCCTCTAATAGTTAAGTAGTGAATTTGGAGATTTTTCATTTTTTCAAATAAACTATATATATCTGTAGTCTAAAAGTTCCACTTAGAAATTAATTCTAATTATTTATTGTTCCTTCTTCAACTCCCCTTTTTTAAACAAAATACATGCCATAAGGACTACTCTGAGCTATAACTCTTGCACCACTTAAACAAGTTCTTCAAGTTCAATAAAATAATGATCCTTACGGTAAGACACTGCCTCCATGGTTGCTATCAGATTTTGCTTATGATAAATGTCGATTCGATAGAATCCTGTACGATAGTTTCGTTTAATTTCTGTTGCACGGGCTACTATCTTGTCTCCGGGTTTAGCTGATTCAATAAACTGGATTGTTGTCGAGAGACCTAATGATGTTTTTCCATATGCATTACAGGCTACGGAAAAAGCATGATCTGCTAAAGCATAAATAACTGCCCCGTGAACAGTTCCATATGCATTTACCATATGGCTTTGCACTTCTAGCATTGCTTCTGCAAAACCAGCCTCAAATTTTGTTAACTGAATGCCTAACGACTGAGCATACGGATCGTTTTTTACTTGCTTATAAATTTGTTCGTAGTGTTTTTCATAAATTTGAAACTCATCAATTTTCTTCTTCACTAATACCTACCCCTTTAATTTATTGGACATTTTACTCCTACCCACATTTAGATAAGGAATGGTAATAGGAGATGAAGCACTAGTCATTACCAATGTGATTAAAAAACCAATTGCACCAAAATCATGTAGACAATCGTTCCCCCTGCTATAGAGAGCAGCATCTTTTTCTTCTAAAAGTGAAGCAGTGCAACTATCGCTACCGCAATAAATTCGGGGATACCGTGACTTCCAGATAGTAAACTCACATCCTTAAAACAATAAACGACCAAAAGTCCAATTACCGCCGATGGCAGCACTTTACCGAGATACTGTACATAATTCGGTGTGGGTTTACCTGATGGGAAAACAATGAATGGAAGAAACCTTGTAAGCATTGTTCCTAAAACCACCATTGCAATCGTAATAATCTGTTGCGTTAAATTCATAGTCATGTGGTGCTAACCTCAACTTTCTCCAATGGCTTTCTAAGTAGGGTAAGTACTCCCAAAATTACAAACATAGCAGGGAGAATGAAATTGTTTCCACCGAAAATCATTAGGCTGGCAGTTGAAAGCCCAAGCCCTACGAGAGCACTATGGTGCTTTTTCTCTTTCATCCACTGTTCTATGAAGATTACAACAAAGAGAGCTGTCATAACAAAATCGAGTCCTTCAGTGTTGAACTTAACAAGCGATCCAAAAATACCACCAATCGTTGCTCCTATGACCCAATAGGAATGATTGAGCAGTGTAACAAAGAGCATAAACCAGCCCTTGTCTACATTCTTCGGTACATCAACGGTACAATTAATAGAAAAAGACTCATCGCAAAGCCCATAAATCATATCCGATTATCAGCAGCCAATGTTCCATTTACTTCCAGAACAAAGCGTTTATATTTGTGGCACCTCTAAGTCAATATGTTCTGGAATAAGAGTTGCCTATATGGTCTATGGGGATGCATTACGTGAGAAAATTTTGCAGGCAATTTTTAACATCAATGTAAAAACCTCTTCTTTAGATGCAGAGGTTATCACAGAGCTTATCTTATCTGGGAAGGCACATGAAATTGTTTCTCAAAAGAAACAGCTTGCACAGTCTGCAAATGATATTTATTCGGAATATTTTCCTTTAAGAAAGAATGTTGGAAATCCTCTTAGTTTTTATCGCTGGCTTCCAATTCAAGAACATAACGATGCGTTACAGTTAGAAACAGATTTGAAAATGCTCGGTATTCGAGTTTTTCATTCTGATCGTTTTCTAAGCGGGCAGACCACCCCTGATAAGTATTTGCGTATTGCACTTTCTTCTACAAACTCATTAGAGGAGTTAAAAATAGGAATAAAAATATTAAAACAGTATCTCAACTAATTGATAAAAAATACAACATTATTTAGCAAAAGCCCCAAAAAAAATAAAAAGCTTGAAAGATCAAGCTTTTTATCTTGGGAGAGCGTCATTTTTTGAAACTCGTATTATGTCGATAGGAAGGTATTTTTTAAGAATCTATTCTATTAAGTCTTCAAATTTTTAAAAGCGAGTTGGCTAATCAATACCACTGAACATTTAATAGTAGCTATTTGCTGTACACGATCAACCTTGCTTATTAATAAAAAATTGAATATCGGTTTGATGAACCAAGGTCTCATCGATTAATTTTGTCTAGTTAAAAGATGATTAATCATGTTTTGTTACATACTTCATTATTATTAATATGATTTACTAGATAAGCTCATTGCAGAACATATTAACGAAATGCGGTTAATATGCGAATCCACATCCGAAGCAGAATATAAAGATGCGAATCTGCCTTGGTTCGAATACCTTGAAAGTCATTATTTATTCTTTTCGACGATGTTAGCCAGTAAAGGAGCCCCTTCTTTTCGTAGTCAGTTTCTTGAGTTTCTCATCGAAGAGTTCAAGGATGAAGTGAATATAACAAAAGGAAAAAATAAAGGATTAAATGAAGATGTTATTCTTCAATTTATTGTGACGACTTACGTAGGGATAGTGGAATGGTGGATCACGAATGAAATGCCTTATCCACCTCATGTCATGGCAGACCAAGTGGGGATTTTGTTAGAGAGGAATTTATAGTTAATTACTATGAAAAACCTACATCATTTTAGCGCGGAAGAAGAGGATGAATCCTCTTGAAAGATGCTTTAATTAGTAATATTGTCTCTTAATATTTAATGAATATGCTGATTGTGAAGGATTGTACTGATATGAACCGCTAATGCAACAATTAAGATGTAGTTAAGATTTTTAATGAAAAATTAACTTGTCAGTTTACTAGTTTCCATGTAGAATTAAGTCGATTTTACTATTAAGTAAGTCGTATTTACTATTAAATTTTAAAGGAGATGTGGCATGGAACTTCAAACTACTGATACTGCCTACGTTTCGCGCCAAAACCGAAAACCAAATCCAAAACCAAAACGCAAACGTATTTGGCGTATATTTTTAACGATCTGTTTAATCCTCGTCTTAGGTGGAGGCGGGTTTTTATATGGTACAAACCAAGGACTGCAAATGCGGAGGATGCTATTAGGGACAGTATTTTCAACTTATCATCCGCAATATGAAAAATTTATGAGACTTTTACTTCCGCAATCGGAAATCGATGCGTTGTATAATGCTAGAAATCACCCGCAAACGGTTCAAACAACAATTGCTCAGGCACAACAGGATAATCAAACCACAGTTAAAACCGGAACAACAGAAAACATCCAAGTGGATACGATTACTACTGCCAATTATACGGCGAAGGTTATGATCATTCCTGATCCCACTACCGTTCACATGGTTGGAACAAAGTTTGCAACCAAAGGGCAGCCCCTTTCCGATTTAATCAAAGAAAATAACGGAGTTGCAGGGATTAACGCAGGTGGATTTTTTGACCCAAGCGGCCGAGGCTCCGGTGGTGAAATGATTGGCATTGTTATAAGTAACGGCAACATCCTATCTGTTCCTTCGGGCGGTAAAAACGTGCCATCACTGGTTGGCGGATTCCTAAAGGATGGTCAATTTATTACCGGGAATTATTCAGCTAGTCAATTGTTAAAGCTTGGCGTAACAGATGCTGTAAGTTTTGGCCCGCAGCTCATTGTTAACGGTGAAAATCGTGTATCATCTACCGTTGATGGAGCTTGGGGTTGGGCACCTCGTACAGCTATCGGACAAGAGAAAAACGGAAGTATCGTAATGATTATTACCGATGGCCGTTTTTATTGGGATAAAACCCACCGTGGTGCCTCTATGTCGGATATGGCTCATATGTTTGAAAAATACAATGTTACAAATGCAATAGCGATGGATGGCGGCGGCTCCACTACAATGATCAAGGATGGAGAACTGCTTTTAAAACCGGCAACAAGCACCTCTGTCGGCATGCGCTACTTGCCAAATGCTTGGGTTGTCATCCCACACTAAACAAAAATACACCTTCCAGCATGGAGGGTGTATTTTTGTTATTTCCCGATTATTAAAAATGTATTCTTACCTTCAAATTAATCCCCCATCCGAAAAAAATGGGGCATCTGTCACAAAAATCCCCAAAATTTAAGAAGGAATTTGTCGATTTTAGAGGAATAAAGTAATGGAGTTAAAAAAAAGGAGGAAAAAAATGAAGAAATTTTTGTCGGTATTATGTGTAAGCTTATTCGTCTTATTAATGTTTGGCACTCCAGGTAATTCAGTAAAAGCGGCCGGTAATTCCGCAAATAGTGTTGTACCAGCAACATTAGATTGCGGTTGCAATGTTACACCACTTGTTGGCACGGAAAAGTATAAAATCATCGCTTCTATCGTCCTTAGTGAAGAGTTTGTAAAAATGCTAATGGATGCCAATAAAAATGGTTATAAATGGGATAAATCTGAGGATATCCAGGTAATTAAGAATAATAAAACAGGTGATATATTAGTTGGTTTTCCATTTGTTAAAAAAGGAATTGTAGAAATGTTCGCATTTTTGGATGGAAAATACGTTGGTCATCACCCACTGTATTAAAAGATTTCACGAATTTCCAGTATTAGTTTTCAAAATCCGCAAAATTTTTAAAACTGAGCAAATTCCGACATTTTTTAACTACCTAGATATACCAACCCCTTCTCCGCTTTTTTCTGTTACACTTCTTAAGTGGATAAAAATTGGGGAGGAAAGTAACCTATGAATAAACGTAATCTCCTCCTTGGATTGGTTATTGCGACTACCTTTATTGGAGGATTTTTTTCAGGAGTTTTATTTACCACTAACAACGGGCAGCAAGATCGTTCTAAAACGATAAAAATAAAACAACAACCTTCTTCAGCAATAAAGCCCAAGCAAAAAGCAATTCCGAAGTTGAACCAAGAAACATCCAAAGTTCTAATCGGTTATGTTCAGGATTATCGTGATCCAAATGTTGTTGATTATTCCAAGTTAACACATGTTATTTTTTCCTTTGCCCATCCTAAAGTGGACGGCGGGATTTTGCTAAACGGAGACTCAGCTTTAAAAAACCTTCGAGCTGTGGTAATAAAAGCAAAGAAATACAACACAAAAGTAATGTTAGCCGTGGGTGGATGGTATAACATCCAAGGCGGGGAATCGTATAAATATTTCAAAACAGCCATTTCCATTCCTGCATCTAGAACCAAGCTTTCCAATGAACTTGCAGGCATAGCAGATCGTGAAAAACTGGATGGAATTGACATCGATTTTGAATACCCGCGGACTACAGTCGATGCTCAAAATTTAACTGCTTTCACCAAACAGTTAAGCGGAATGCTCCACTCTAAAGGTAAGGAGCTATCCATGGCTGTTTATTCTAAAATAAATGCCGCAACAGGAACTGAAATGGCGGCTGTAAAGTATGAACCCTCGATGTTTCAGCTTGTCGATCATGTGAATATTATGGCCTATGACGGTCAATGGGATGGTAAATATGATGCAGCTAATCTATCTCCGTATCCATTTGCTGAGAAAATCGTAAACTATTGGTCTCACCTGTTTGAGACTCATAATCTACCAAAAGATAAGCTTGTTTTAGGTGTTCCCCTTTATGCCCAGCCAGAAAATCAAGCCATTAAGCAGGCATCATACGGGGCAATTATTAATCAAAACCCGGCTAATGCCGAAAGTGATACTGTAACCATGAATGGCACCATCTACCATTATAATGGCGAAGCCACCATGAGAAAGAAAACAAAACTTGCTCTTGATAATGGATTTGGCGGAATGATGATGTGGGAAGCAGGACAAGATGCCAAAGGATCAAATAGTATTACGGAGACGATTGCTGCAGCACTTAAAGATTCAGCAAGCCAATATGCAGTAAAAGCCGCAAAATAAAAAAAGGCTGTACACTCCCGGTTGCTTAGCGTGTACAGCCTTTTTCTTATACCGTTGTTTTTTCGCCAATTGCCAGTAATCTTTCCTTTACCTCTTCATTACTTAAACCATGTTGAGCAACATAGCGGTTCCGAGGATGCACCCCGCACTCATGGGAACAACTGCGTAAATGCTTATGTTCGTTTTCCTCAGAGCAAAGAATTTTTTTATTACATTCGGGATTTGCACAGTTTACATAACGTTCACATGGCTCACCACTGAAATAATCTTTCCCTACGATTACGTTCTCTTTACGATTAATAGGAACACTGATTCGCTCATCAAAAACATAAAGCTGTCCATCCCATAATTCACCCTGGACTTCAGGATCTTTACCGTACGTAACAATACCGCCATCTAATTGTGACACATCTTCAAATCCTTCTTGAAGTAACCAGCCCGAAAATTTTTCACATCGGATTCCGCCTGTACAATAAGTGAGAATCTTTTTCCCTTCAAAATCCTCCTTATTTTCCCTTATCCATTGCGGCAAGTCACGGAAGTTCAAAATATCCGGCCGTACTGAACCTCTAAAATGGCCTAAATCATATTCATAATCATTACGGGCATCGATGAGAACTGTGTTTTCTTCTTGCATAGCCTCGAAAAATTCCTTCGGTTTTAAATGCTTTCCTGTTTGCACATTCGGATCGACATCATCTTCTAAACGCAAAGTAACTAGCTCAGTCCGAAAACGGACGCGCATTTTTTTGAAAGCATGCTCTGATGCTTCATCAATTTTAAATATCGTATTAGAAAACAGTGGATGTTCATTCATATATTTCATATAGGTATCGGTCTGTTCAACTGTTCCTGAGACAGTCCCATTAATTCCTTCTGCTGCAATAATAATTCGGCCTTTTAAGCCTAATTTAGTGCAAAATTCTAAATGTTGTTTTGTAACCTCTTCGGGATTCTCAATCTTTACATATTTATAATATAATAATACACGATATTCTTGATCCATCTTTACCACACCTTCTATATAATAAAGCATAAAGAAACCTTTATACTCAAAAGTTGAATAATAACCTTTCTATTATATAAAATATGCACTTGACTTTCAACTTTAATAATTATCCTAGATTTTCGAGAATTCTTCTACTAGCTTTCCAAATCGTTTTAATGAATTTTCAATCGAATCAGGTGTTGTTAAATCTACACCTGTCTTTTTCAATAATTCTAAAGGATAATCCGAACTGCCGCTTTTTAGAAATTCCAAATATGAATGGAGTGTTTCCTGATCGCCATCAAGAATCTGTGTTGCCAAATGAATTGCTGAAGCAAATCCTGTTGCATATTTATATACATAAAAAGGACGATAGAAATGCGGAATTCTTGACCATCCATACTTCACTTCGTTATCAAATACGATCTCATCTCCATTGTATTCCCTGAATAAGGCTTCATAGGTTTGATTGAACACCTCTACATTCAACGGCAATCCCTTATCAGCCATTTCATGTGTCTTTTTCTCAAACTCTGCAAACATCACTTGTGTAAAAAATGTTCCCTTAAATTGGTCAATAAAATGATTGATTAGGTGTTTACGAATGGCTGTATCCTTTTCATTGTTTAATAAATAGTTAATTAAAAGCACTTCATTAACTGTAGAAGCTACTTCTGCAACAAAAATGCTGTAACGTGCTGTAATTTGCGGCTGGTGGTCAGAACTCAGTCTGCTGTGAACGCCGTGCCCGCACTCATGGACTAACGTGAATAAACTGTCCAAATCATCCCGATGATTTAAGAGAATGTACGGATGAACACCATATATTCCGAGATTGTAGGCACCTGAACGCTTACCAGGTGTTTCGCGTACATCGATATAACTGCGGTCTTTAAATTCTTTTAGGATCTCTATATAGTCTTCCCCTAGAGGTGACAAAGCCTTGCACATAATTTCAAAGGCTTCTTCATAAGGAATCACAGGTTTTACTCCGCTAACAAGCGGAACGCTCATATCATATTGACGGAGTTCATCCAGTTTTAATTTTTCCTTTCGAATCTTCGTGTACTGATGGAGTGGTCCGATATTGTTTTTCGTCGTTTGAATTAGATTCTCATATACCTCTTTCGGTACCTTATCACCAAATAAAGCTTTTTCCAACACGGAAGGATAATGACGTATCCTAGACAGAGTAACATTATTTTTTATTGCTGCAGAAAGTGTGGAAGCAATGGAATTTTTTAATTGTACGTATGGCTTGTAATATGCCTTATAGGCTTCTCTACGCTTGTCGCGGTCTTCATCTTCGATTAATTTCGAATACATTCCCCGCGTTAGTTCCACACGTTCTCCTGATTCATCCGTAACTTCCCCAAACTTAATATCGGCATTATTCATCATGCCAAAGGTATGAGTGGGAACGGAGAGTGCTTCACCCAATTGGGATAGGATTTCTTCTTGTTCCTTACTTAACACATGTTCTTTATAGCGGAACGACTCCCATAAGTCCTCTTCAAAATAGGCTAACCCTTGCTCTTCGGAAATATATCCTTTTAATGTTTCTTTCTCAAGGCTCAATAAATAAGGCATAAAGAAGGAAGTCGCTGAACTTACCTTTACACTTAGTAGTTTGGCGCGGTCTAAAAAGACTTGAGCACTTGTATCCCTTGTATCCTCATCCACTTTCAACATGGCATAGGCATATACTTTGCTAAAACGAAAGGATAACTCCTCGTTTAGTTTAAGATATTGGTACAATGTATGACCATCTTGAATACCACCATCAGAAGCTTTTAACTTCCCAGCCATTTTTTCAATAACCTGATAATCTTCCTCCCATTTACTTTGTTCAAAATAAATATCTGCTAAATTCCATTTTTCATTTATTGGCACTTCAGTTCTGGAAGAGTATGTTTTCAATTAAATGCCTCCTTATCCCTTTTTGATCTGTAAAAATAATTCATCATACTTGTTTGCTAAATCAAAATCTAATGCTGTTAAGCCTTTTGCATGCCAGGAGGTTATTTTTAGCGTAACTAATTTATAGTCGATTGAAATAAATGGGTGATGATTAGCTTTTTCAGACAAATTTGCAACCATTTGAACAAACTCAATGCCATTTAGATACTCTTGAAAACGATACTTTCTTTCAATCCATTTTTCTTCTGTTAACTTCCATTTTGGAACTGTTGCTAATTGTTCTTGAATCTCTTGCTCAGATAATTTTTCCACAAGTATCTCCTTTCAAAAACATCAAATAAATGTTTCTCTAATTCAAGTCTAATCTTATCAGGAATCAGCTCAGATTTCTGTTTTTGCATATTATAATTAACATAATAAAATAAAAGGAGCTGTTATCTAAATAACACTCCCTTTGTAAAATGTTTTCTTCTGGTTATTTTGGAGACATACGGATTGCACCGTCCAGTCGGATGGTTTCCCCATTAAGCATGACATTCTCGATAATGGACTGTGTTAATTGTGCATATTCGGATGGCCTTCCTAATCTTGATGGAAAAGGTACCTGCTGCTCCAAGGCCGCTTTAGCTTTTTCTGACAAACTGCCAAATAAAGGAGTTTCTATGAGCCCTGGAGCAATGGTTACGACGCGGATCCCATTTTTAGCAAGATCACGGGCAATTGGCAGGGTCATGCCTACTACACCGCCTTTTGAAGCACTATAGGCCGCCTGCCCAATTTGACCATCAAAGGCCGCAACGGAGGCCGTATTGATGATGACACCACGTTCTCCTTCTTCATTTGCCGAAAAAGTGACCAATTTTTCGGCTGCAAGCCGAATGACATTAAAGGTGCCAATTAAATTGACTTGAATAACTTTTTTGAAATGATCATAATCATGGGCTTTGTTTTTACTTACTGTTTTTTCAGCAAGGCCTATACCAGCACAATTAATAACTGTATTGAAAGGACCCAATTGCTGTAAAGTTACGTTAATGGCATTTTGAACATCTTCATCACTTGTTACATCTGTCTTAATGAAAATTGCATTTTCACCTAATTCTTCAGCTAACCGGTTTCCTTTTGCTTCTCCGAGATCGAGAATAGCAGCCATCCCGCCATTTCTAACAATATTACGGACAGTTGCTTCCCCAAGCCCGGAGGCTCCCCCTGTTACAATCGCAATCGAATCTTGTATTTTCATTTGCATTGTTCCTCTCATTTAATCTATTTATTTTGAAACGAATGTCAGCGTTTACATTTATTAAAATAATAACAATTTTCTGATAATTCTTCAAGAAAGTTAAGAATATAAAAAATAAACAAAGTGGTTAACCACCTTGTTTATTTTAGGTCACTTCCATATTCCTTTGCTCGAAAAAACATCTGCTACATAATTTTATTCCCCAAACTGCCACACACTATGACTTAGGTTCCCATACCGAAAGCTGCGATGGAGCAAGGTTGCTTCTTGCTGATCATCTGCTGCTCCCATTGCGTAAAAAAGTGGAATGAAATGCTCATTTCCATAAGGAGGCACAGCAACTTCTGAGGATGGAGCAAGTGAATGATAGTTGAATAGACTTTCAACATCCCATGTATTTAGATGATGTGCCAACCAATTATCAAACTCAAGTGCCCATTGATCAACCTGCCCATTGTCAGCCCATTTCAAAGCTCTTAGATTATGGACAGTGCCGCCGCTGCCAATAATCATCATATCATTTGCTCTTAACACAGATAAGGCTTTCCCGATTTTATATTGCTCCATTGGTGTAAGCAGCGGATTGACTGACATTGCAATCACGGGAATATCAGCATTCGGATAAAGTAACCGCAGGACCACCCACGCACCATGATCCAATCCACGCTTGGTTTCGATGTTGAATGAAACACCGCTTTTTGCGAACAAATCCGTTATCTCTTGGGAAACTTCATGATTTCCTTTTGCCGGATATTGGATTGTGTATAATGCCGGGTCAAATCCGCCGAAATCATAAATCGTACTATATTGATCGACCTTACTCACTCTTTGGACCGGAGCTTCCCAATGAGCTGAAAATAATACAATCGCCTTTGGACGAGGCAAATTTTGGCCTAATTGATTTAAAAACTCAGTATATTCATTTTTCTCAATAGCTAATAAAGGAGCACCATGTGCGAAAAAGAATGATGGTATCATGTTCCTTCCCCCTTTTAATTTAACTTAACTCTCCAACTGTTTTTGTAACCATGTCAAAAAGTCCTGTTGGTTTTTCAATGAAACCGCATGCCCTTCTTCGTACGTTTGGAAGGTTACATTTGCCCCTAATTCCTGGAAATAATCATCATTGGCAACTCCCCATTCATATGGGAGGACATGATCCATATTACCATGTGAAATAAATAACGATAATTTATTGACAGGTTTAATGTCATATTCTTCTTTTACGAATGCCGGGATATACCCGCTTAGAGCAACAATGCCTTTGATTCGATTCCCCAGTTTCAGACCAAGTGTCATTGCAAGGATTGCCCCTTGGCTAAACCCTAGTAAGAACAACCGGCTTTTGTCTAATGGGTATTGTTCACAAGCATAATCAATAAAGCTGGAAAGCCGGTTTACCCCATGATCAAATACTGCCCGATGTGGTTTTCCATAGCCTTGAATCGTAAAATAGGCAAATCCCGGAGGCTGTGGTAAATGTCCACGAATACTGAAAATGTAAAACTGCTCTTCTAACCCGTCAACCAAGGACAGCATTTTTTGTTCATTGCTGCCAATTCCATGCATGACAAACAATGCCGGATAGGTTTTATCAGGATCAATTTGTACTGGTCTTCTCAGTTCATAAACCATCGATGAATTCATATATGATCATCCCTTTTTGGTTTTTAAATATGAATATTTGTTTTTTATAAGGTTACAATTTATCCTATAGATTGTCAACGAATTATTTGCTAATATGTAAATATGTTTTTTATTAGGAAACTACGAGGTGGTTAAACTGGATATTGGATCCAAAATTCGTTCGATTCGAAAAAGGAAAAAAGTTACTATTGCGCAAATGTGTGAGGGAACAGGGCTATCTAAGGGGTTTATTAGTAATGTTGAAAATAATAATACTTCTCCTTCGATTAATACGCTGCAGACCATTGCTAGCTTTTTAGAGGTTCCACTGCCTTATTTATTACTTGAAAAGAAACAGCATATGCGGTTTGTTCGAAAAAATGAAAGATCAAACAGTACGTTTAATAACTTAAAAATCGAGCATATTTCTTCAAAAGGCGGCTTGAGGATGATGAGTGTGGAGTTCCCCCCAGGAGCATCGATTGGTGAAGCCCATGCTCACGAGGGAGAGGAGTGTCATTTGGTCTTAGAAGGCACGGTTCTTGCAGAACAAGGAGAGGATTCCATCATCCTTGAAGAAGGTGATTCTTTTAGCTGGAATGCAAGCGTCCCGCATTCCGTTAAAAATATTGGTGATGGAAAAGCAGTTGTTTTAATCTCAGTTTACTCGGATACGGAGCTAAATGACTTATTTTAAAGGCAATTTGGGAAAGAGGAACCAATTTCTGGTTCCTCTTTTAAAAGGTCCTATAAAGACAAAAACTAACAAATGAAAGTCCCTTTGAAGGACATTTCTTCGGTTCCCAGAGCGGGTTTTGTCCTTGAAAACCCGGTTGAAGGACATTTTCCTAATCAAATGTGGAATTTAATCCTCGAAGAGAGAATATGTCCTTTAATATGCCGCCTAATTTTCAATTTCTAATAAAAACCCCTGTATTTCGTTAAGAAGAGCATCCGGATTCTCATACATGCTCATATGTCCGGAATCTTTTATTATTATCTGTTTAATATTCCCTTTCGTAACCGAAAATGTTTTTTCGGAAGGAATAATCTGATCCTTTTCCCCAGCAACTAATAGAACCGGCAAATCGGTTCCTTCTAAGACATGATTACGATTCGGACGGTCCTTCATCGCAAGCAAAGTACTCATGGCACCTTGGGGAAGAGTACCATAACCAATAGTTTTTGCTGTTGCAACATATTCTTTATCCAAATGATCCGGTGAAAATAGTTTTGGAACCAAACCGTCAATAAGAGAATGAATACCATTTTGCATAACTTTTTCGACATTGGCAGCCCTGCCCTTTTTGGCCTCATCTGAATCAGGAAAAGCAGTTGAATGAACCAATGAGAAGCCATTCAACCGGTCACTGTATTTTTCGGCAAATGCAAGTGTTATATACCCGCCCAATGAGTGGCCAAACATGGTTACGTTTTGCAGCTTCAATTCATCTAAAAATTCCTTCAAAAGGTCAGCAAGTTTTTCAATCGTAAATGTTTCCTTAAATAAGCTTGAGCCCCCATGTCCTGGAAGATCAGGTGCGATCACTCGATTATTTTCTGCCAGCCTCGGAATTACCTTTTCCCAATAGCCGGAGCTACCGCAAAATCCGTGAAGGAGGATAATGGGCTTTCCTTCTCCTTGATCCAAATAGGTTAATTTCGAATTCTCCATGCTAAGCTTTTTTGTTTCCAACGCTTATACACTCCATTCACTATTAGTTACTATTATTGTATACCTTCAAAATAGAAAAAAGCATAACATCCAAAAGACGTAATGCTTTAAGTTCTTAATGGTTTCAACCTATTTGTTCTTCATTATTTTCGGTATTCAAAAATAATCTTTTAGTTGGAATGAGGGTAAGATTATCTTTTTTTAATAAATAGTTTAAATGTTCAAGCGGCATTGAACCACGGCCCTTACTATCTCCAAGCATGAATTGGACAGTTATTCCATTATTACTCAATACAGTCATGGACTCAGCGGAATTGAAAAATTCTTTTACTGCTTGAGAAATTTGATATTTTGTACCCACGTCAATTGACATTTTTTCGCTCCTTAATAAAATAGTTTCTCTATTAGTATAACTCAATACATTCTATACATACGTAATATTTCCAAGTGAAGAGGGTGTGGAGTCTTCTACCGGCAACTTCTCTTTATATTAAACATTATTTTTATTATATAAATCTGTGTTATAATATTTTTCGGCATAAGTATGAATAAATACTAAATGCGGGTGGGAGAGGGAGCAAACGAAAGTGTGATAAATATGAAAGGAGTTTTCAAGTTTAAAGAGAACAAGACAAATTTGAAAAAGGAGGTTACCGCAGGTTTAACATCATTTTTTTCCATCATCTACATTATCGCAGTGAATGGACATATTCTTCAGGATGCGGGAATACCGCTTGAAGCGGGTATTATTGCGACCGTATTTTCTTCGCTGGTTGGCTGTTTGTTGGTAGCGTTCATCGCGAATGCACCGTTAATTATTGTTCCGGGAATGGGGATTAATGCTTTATTCACTTATACGTTAGTAGGTTCCTTAGGATTAAATTATATGGAAGCCTTAGGGGCAGTCGTTCTTTCCGGCGTTCTATTCGCATTAGTAGCCTTTAGTAAATTATCAGTGATTATCTCAAGATCAATTCCAACCTCTTTAAAGGAAGCGATTACGGTCGGAATAGGGTTATTTATTGCCTTTATTGGCCTGCAAAAAAGCGGAATTGTTGTGGGAAATACCCATAACTTCGTTGGTCTTGGTAATTTATCTTCATCAATTGTCATCGCTTCGATTATCAATCTTATCATTACTCTGTTTTTATTTTTGAAAAAAGTGCCAGGGAATTTTTTAATCAGCATTATCATAGGTACCATTACATCCTATTTTTTAGGCGTGATTAATTTTTCCCACATCGATACTAGTTTCATTACTTTTGAGAATTATAAGCATGTATTTCTTAGCTTTGATCTTAGGAAATTTACGACAATCCCTTTTTGGACAGCTACCTTCTCAATGACATTAGTTTTGGTTTTTGAGAATATCGGCCTCCTTCATTCCCAAGTTGATGGAATGCTGAAGGCTCCTGAAAAAAACAGCAAATCCTTAAAAGCAATCTCCATTTCTGCGATAGTCTGCGGATTATTAGGTACCAGTCCGACGGTCTCTACTGTTGAAACGGCTGCAGGAATCACTGCCGGTGGAAGAACAGGTTTAACCTCTGTGGTAACAGGTTCCTTCATTTTATTGTCCCTTTTCTTCCTGCCTTTTATAAAATTAGTTCCCAATACCGCCATTGCACCGATTCTTATAATTTTGGGCGGTTTGATGTTAACAAATATTGTCAATATCGATTTTGCGGATTTCACTGAAGCGTTTCCTGCTTTTCTAATCATGATAATGATCCCATTAACCTACAGTATTGTGGATGGGATTGCGTTCGGATTTATTGCGTATCCGTTAGTTAAGCTTTTTACCAACAAGCATAAACAACTGTCTCTATCAATATTTATTATTTCTTTTTTGTTCTTAACTAATTTTCTATTACATTCTTTAGGTTAACAAAATAAAGAGAGGGTGATCCCCTCTCTTTTGTATCTTATTCTTCTTCCTCGTCCATGATTTCGTCAAACTTAACTGAAACTTTTTCAAATTCTTCATCGCTTTCAATTGCTGCTAGATCACCTTCTTGATCGACCTTTAAGAAGAAAATATCAATATCGTCATCACTTTCTTCCTGAATATCCTCAACAAAGGCTACAGCCACATAATTGATTCCTTCAATATTAATCGATGCAAGCACTTCAACCTCTTGCTCCTCGTCATTCTCATCGCTAATGCTAAAGATTTCTCCGACTTCAATCTTACTCATTGGACATTCTCCTCTCATTTTCATAATTCCCTCATTCGACAGTATTTCTAAAAGTACTGGAATTAATGCTAAAAATATACATTTAAATTATGCAGGATTGTTTTTTACCTAGAAATTTTCATAAAAAATTAACAATTCTTTAAGAAAAGAAAAGTTTATGGTTCCATATATTAGGGAAGAAGGAGGTGAGGGAAGATGTCAAACGAACCACAAGAACAACCTCAAGAACAGCCTCAAGAACAACTTCAAGAAAATAGCCAAACTCTGAAAAATGAGATTAAAAATGAATTAAAAGAAGAATTTAGCAATTTTCGTAAAAAAAGAAAACATCGGGTAATCTATTCTGTATGTGTCTTCGCTCTAGGAGTGTTGATCGGCTTTGGCGGCGGAATGGCTTCTCATTTGGACCATCACTTTGGTCACGGTTATGATCACGTTCAAAAATGGCATCATATTCGAAAATAGAAATTCACCTTCACAGTCTGGAGAGAGCGTCTCTCCAGGCTGTATAGGTTCTAAAAACAAGTACTTGAATCAATTTCTTCAAAAATTTTTGTTTTCACCAGAAGTAAAATATTTACACTTATTTAACTATTCAAATACAATAAATTAACTCCCCCTTAACAAGCAAAGTATATTTTTATATTGTGTTTATTAAATTGCTTAGGGAGTTGAAGTAAATGGATTCGAGAAAAATGAAATCTAAGAAAACCGCACTTGGTCTTGCTACTGGTGTCCTTGCATTGAGCAGTCTTTTTGCAACACCAAGTTTTGCAGCAACACCGAAAACTACTACTACCATAAATAGTGCTAGTCACCACTACAACCAAATCAAACATGTTTTATTAATTAGTGTAGACGGCATGCATGCAAAAGACCTTGCGAACTACATAAAAAACAATCCTAATTCCAATATGGCTGCTTTAAGCAATCATGGAATTACCTACTCAAATGCATCAACTTCAAAGCCTTCAGACTCATTCCCAGGCTTGTTGTCTATGGTAACGGGCGGCTCTCCAAACTCAACAGGTGTATTTTATGATAACAGCTATGATAGAAAGCTTTTACCTCCTAGCGCATGGAATATGGGTGATAAACCAGGTACGAATGTTCTGTACGACGAGACTATTGATAATGATTTGAACAAAATTGATGGCGGCGGCGGTATCAATCCAGCTATGCTGCCACGTGACCCTGAGACAAAACAGCCGGTATATCCTCACAATTATGTAAGGGTAAATACTATTTTTGAAGTGATCAAAAATGCAGGAATGCACACTGCATGGGCGGATAAGCATTTGGCATATGATTTAGTGAATGGTCCGTCCGGCAAAGGTGTGGAAGATTTGTATACACCTGAAATCGCAGCCAATGGTGATGCCACGAAGAGCATCGCTACAACTGAAGTAAATGATGATTTAAAAGTAAAGGCTATTCAGAATGAAATTGACGGAAAAGATCATACAGGAACAAAATCCTCTCCGGTACCTGCAATGTTTGGTATGAACTTTCAAGAAGTCAGCGTAGCGCAAAAACTTCCTGGGAATGGTTATATAGATGGCAACGGAACATTTAGTACAGGTCTGGCAGATGCTATGAAACACACAGATGATTCTATCGGCAAAATTGTAAATGAATTAAAGGATAAAAATCTGTATGCTTCTACCATGATCGTTCTAACTGCCAAACACGGACAAGCTCCTATGGATCCCGCTAAATTAAAAATAACAGATGAAAGCCTGATTACTGCAGGTGTTCCATCTAATCTGATTGCCCAATTGACTACCGATGATATCGGTATGATTTGGCTGACCGACCAATCTAAAACAGCTGAAGTGGTGTCTGCGATCAATAAGAATAAGGAAAAAGCGAACATTAAGGAAGTAACTTCCTATGTTACATCCCGTTCAAAATGGCTTTTCAATAATCCTGCTACGGATTCGAGAGTGCCTGATATTATCATTCAACCAAATGATGGAGTCATCTACACAAAACCAGGTAAAAAGATTGCTGAACATGGCGGTTTTAGCAAAGATGATACAAATGTTGCTTTATTAGTATCATTTGCGGGAATGGGAAAAGGAATGAAAAAATCTGATTCTGTCCTAACAACTCAAATTGCACCGACAATTTTAAAAGCACTTGGATTAAATCCTCGTGCGCTTCAAGCGGTAAAGAAGGAACATACACAGGTATTACCTGGAATTGAAAAAGAATTAGTTGAGAAGAAAGATAAAGATGGAGAAAAAGATAGACAATAAAGAAGGAACACAACAGCCGAGGACTAGTCCTCGGGGGATTTTCAATCAATTTAGTTCAAACAGATTTCTTCACTATTGCACCAAAACCGACAAAGGAGTGTCATTGTGACACTCCTTTGTCGGTTCTTCATATTCTTTTAAAAGTTTAAATTGAAGGTCGCTTCAAACTAAATTATTCATTACTTTTGATCCATCAATCTCAAAAAAAGACCCCATCCTGAAGAGCTTCTTAAAATCTTTAATGGATTTAGACTGAGCTTCTATTAACTAAAATAGCTTTGTATTTGGTGGAATAAATTCTAACCGTATTAGTAACAATATCTAAATCAACCTCTTTATCTTGAAGTCATTAAAGGACTAATAACCATATGTTAATTGCATGGTTGATGTTTGTGGTTGTAGTCATAAATGTAAAATATTATTAATTATTTCAGGTGAGGTGGCTTATGCGCCGTCGTTTGATGCGTTGGCCCGTTCGGATAGTCGGTTTCATTATAGTCCTGTTCGTGCTATTGTGGTATAGTATTTATTATTATTTTACTAGCGTAAACAACATTGCTTACAAGGTACGCCAAAACGTTGCCGCGAGAGTAGCGTCTGAACACAGCCATTTTCTGAACTATGATCAAATCCCCAAAATGTATATCGATGCGGTTGTGGCTACCGAGGATCGAAACTTTTTTTCGAATATCGGGATTGATCCTATCGGCATTGGACGTTCTGTGTACATTGATGTAAAGAACAAAAAGTATGCACAAGGTGGTTCGACCATCACACAACAACTCGTTCACAACGCTCTGCTCAGTGGTTACCAAAAGACCTTACGTTGGAAGGTAGTCGAAATGCTTTACGCCATTGGGCTATACGACACAATGACCAAGAAAGAAATATTTTCGCAGTATGCAAATGACATTTATTTTGGTGAAGGCGCATATGGGTTGTACGATGCATCAGAAACGTACTTCGGCAAATCTCCAGCTGAACTCAATGATGGTGAATTGACTATGCTTGCCGGAATACCAAATGCTCCGAATGTATACGATCCTTTCTATTCCTTAACCCTTGCGAAAGAACGTCAGAAGGTAGTTCTACTCAACATGGTGGATTCAGGAAAGATTATACAGTCTCAGGCAAATATAATTTTGATGGAACCGATTCGACTAAAGCAGCACCGTATATAAAACAAAGCAGGCACCTTACGTTGAGATGTCTGCTTTTAATTTTGTAAAGAGTGGTATCATTTATATTTTTTTCAAGAGTGTAACCGTAATGCCAAAAACTGTTGAAAAAGCCTTTAAATATGAAATCAACAGAAATTCTTTTATAATTTATCTATTAGCTTAAGAAGGAGAATAAAAAATGAATCAAAATAATGCTCAAGAAAGAATAATCCAAAGTTATCAACGGGATGAAAAAATGATGATCCTTATCTTTGCACAATGGTGTATCAATCATAATCTGAACCCGGAGGGGTTATATTTAACGGCATATCCGGACCAACACAATAACCATGCGTTGAAGGAAGCAATTGAGTTAACGGTGCCCAAAGAGGAAGCAGGAGAAATTGCCGACGATACCTTGCTTGGTGTTTTATCATTGTTTGGAAATGAGGATTTGGCATTTGTCGTTACGGAAGAAATTCGTAAATTGAAATGAATTAAACATTTTATTCGTGAATAATTATCCAGTTTATGTTCAAAATAAAAACAGGACTTGTAGCTCAATGGTAGAGCAACCTGCAGTTATTGATGTTAACTATAGTGTATCTTGCGGGTTCAAATCCCGCCAAGTCCTTTTTTGCATTCTCTATGTGTTCAAATAGTGCCTAAGCAATCTCCTCTTTTGTATTTATGTGTCTCTTATCGATAACAGTTAAATGATCCCAAAATACTCTTCCAATACAACGGTTGCGCCAAGCGACTTTTTCTCCATATTCCAGTTCTTCTGCAGTATGATCATAATAACCCTGACTTTGTACCTGTTTGTTAATTTCCTTAAGTCTTTTTTTCTATGTCCAACTCAGTTTTATTTAATTCCCGATAACAAGAGCAAATAAATCCCTTTGCTTCTTTAAGTCAAAGAGGAAACATATATGCTTTTGAATAAAATTTACCATTCTACACATACTTAGAAAAAAGTTTTTTTGAGGGTTGCCAATGATGGAAAAATCACCTAATACTGCAAAAGAGGATCAAAATTGGGTTGAACGTTTATCGAAATCAAATGACTTTGTGCATGAACACACGTCTTTAATCGAAGGGCATCCTTTTTGGCTTTCCTATTATCGGACACTGATTTCATCAGACATCCTCCATAAAGATGTTTTGCCCTATTTACAAGAGCAGCTTTTATTGGAGGAATTAAAAAGCAAAATCCCTGTACAACAGATTATTTATACAAAAGATGCGACGGAAATCATCCAGAGCATCATGAATGGATATTTGGCCATTCAACACGATCAGCACGATGTAGCTTGCCTATTAATCAATATTGCGAACAGTAAATTTCGAGATGTTGGTATGCCAACAATGGAAGCCTCTGCTGTCGGTCCACAAGTGGGCTTTATTGAAGAATTAGACACCAATATTAATCTAATTCGAAAAAGAATACCCATACCTGAGCTGATCGTAACGGAAATGAAAGTTGGTGAACTATCAAAGACAAGAGTGGCAGTTTTGTATCTTGATGGGATTGCCAATCCCGAAAATGTAAATACAGTCATTCAAAGAATAAAAGATGTGCAGTATGATCACATTCTGGATAGTTCTTATCTATCTTCGATGATTGAGGACAATTCTAATTCTTTGTTTCCACAATCAATCTCAACTGAAAGAGCGGATCGTGTTGCGGCAGGCCTTACAGAAGGAAAAATTATCATTGCTGTCGATGGATCACCCAATTTAGTTATTGTTCCTGTTACCATAATTGAATCTTTTATAGCCATGGAAGATTATAGTTATTCCTGGATCATTGGTAATTTTTTTCGGATTTTACGATTGATTGCTTTGTTCATTTCAATGCTGGCAAGTCCAATGTATGTTGCTATCATGACATATCATTATGAATTGATTCCTGCCCGTTTATTGGAAACGCTGGTTGGTTCTCGGGCCTCTGTTCCCTTCCCCCCTTTTTTAGAGGCAATATTTTTAGAATTAATGATCGAAATGGTAAAAGAGGCAGGAATCCGCTTACCCTTAAAAATCGGTCAATCTCTGGGAGTTGTAGGGGGTATTGTAATTGGCCAAGCTGTCGTTGAAGCGGGGTTAACAAGTAATGTATTGCTAATTTTAGTGGGACTCGGTACATTATCTTCGTATACCTCCCCTATCTATAAATTTAGCAACACTGTCCGCTTTATTAAATTTCCTGTAATTTTACTCTCCCAATGGTTTGGTTTGTTTGGGGTGTTTATTGGTTTCCAAATTTTTAGTGTTCATTTACTTCGGTTAACCTCACTCGGGCGTCCCTATATTAGCAGTTTTCCATTACGGTTAACTTCAATACAAGATCTATGGGTTAGACTTCCTTTTTCTATGCAAAAAGGAAACCCAACCAATTTAAGACCGCAAAAGAAGAAAAAATCAACTGGCAAGGGAAAAAACCCAGAGCCAGTGAACGATTTTTATGAATAAATCGTAAAGGGGTATTCACTTGCAAGCGAATATTAGGCATCAAGTTTCTCCCTTTTTAGTCTTTTTTATTGTCTACAATTCGCAGGTTGGTGTTGGCATTTTAGGATTCCAAAGAACCATTGCCGTGAAAGCAGGCTATGATGCGTGGATTGGTGTTTTAGCAGCAGGATGCATCGTTCAAGTGTTCATTTGGATTATGTATAAACTGCTGGGAAAAACTGATGGAGATATTGTCGATGTTCATTCAACAATTTTTGGAAATGTTCTAGGTAAATTTTTCAGCTTGATCATCATGATCTATTACTGGTTGGCAAGCGTATCCGTCTTAGTTGGGTATATCAAGATTATTAAGGTATGGATGTTCCCTACCCTTCCCTCATGGATTCTTTCTACCTTAATTTTGCTTTTGGTATATTACTCTGTGTCCGGAGGATTTAGAACGGTTGTCGGTATATCTTTTACGTCTTTCATTTTTCCGCAAATCATGTTAATCATCCTTTATATTTTCCCATTAAAAACTGCTCATTTTTCAAATTTATTACCGATTATGAATCATTCCTTCATTGAACTATTGGATTCGATCAAAAGCTCGATGTATACATTGGCGGGAACTGAGGCTTTACTGATGTACTATCCATTTATAAGGGATGCTAAATCCTCCCAAAAATTTGCTCACTTAGGAGTTCTGTTTACTTCCTTGTTATATACAATTTCAGCTATTGTTTCCTTTACTTTTTATAGCGAAAATCAGTTAAGTGAAAACATTTGGCCGGAATTATCTTTAACAAAGATTATTCGTCTTTCTTATTTGGAACGTTTTGAGTACTTATATATCTCGATGTATTTAATTATTGTTATTGCATTGATTGCACTTTTATTATGGTGCTCTACTAGAGGGTTAAAAAGGATTTTTAATAAAAAGCAAAAGTATTTTTTACTCGTCCTTAGCATTCTAAGTGTGATTCTATCACAATTAATAAACGATCAAATCAAGGAAATTCTAGATAAATACGTCACGCAATTAAATTTATGGATATTTTATGGTTATATTCCTATTCTCTTGCTTATTTTCACCGTGCTAAAAAGGGGTAATCAAAATGGTTAAACGATCATCATTAGGATTATTGGTCGTTAGTTTATTATTATCCGGATGTTCAATGATCCCGACCAATATTGTCAATGAATTAAATATGTTGCAGGGTGTAGGATATGATTTGGCAGGAAAGAAGATCATAAAGGGAACCTTTACCTATCCAGCTTATAAAAAGGATAAAACTTCTACAACTGTAGTCAAAACAAGCTTAGGAGAAACAAGTAAAGAAATTCGAATAAACATTAATAGTGAATCTCGATACCCGGTAGTTAGCGGACAGCTTCGATTAGCGCTTTATGGCAAATCGCTTGCAAAAAAAGGGATTTATGATATGGTTGATACCTTAAACCGTGATCCTTCTATCGGAAGTCTAGTTCAAGTGGCGATTGTTGATGGCGATTCGAACGCTTTATTCAAGATAGGAAAATTCAAAACGGAAAATGTTTCGTTGTACGTCCAGGAAATGCTTGACCAAATCATGAAATCAGGCAATCTCCCTCGAACTGATTTACAATCATTTCTATTTCAATTAAATCAAATCGGGCAGGATCCCTATTTGCCCTTAATCAAACAGGAAAAAGATAACATCAAAATTAGTGGAATTGCCATACTTAGAGATGATCAATTAGTCACCACTCTGCCATTTGAAGATCTATTCATTTTTAAATGTTTGGTTGACAAATATAAGTATGGGTTACATCAATTCATTTTAGAAAATGGTGAAAAGCTCGTACTTGATAATCTTAATTCAAAAGCAAACTATCAAGTAAAAACAGTAAATGGAAATCCTGAATTCACCATAAATATAAAAGTGAATTCAAGACTTCTGGAATTCACTTCTCCAAAGAAAAAAAGGGTCCCGATAGATAAAAAAAAGATTCAAAACCAAGTTGATAAGCAATTAGAAAAAAACGCTTTAAAAATCATCCATCAATTTAAAGACAATGATGTGGACCCAATAGGTTTAGGTGCTATATATAAAGAGCATTATCGCGGTTTTAACGAAAAGCATTGGAAAACTGTCTACCCCTCTGCCAAGGTTCATGTAAATGTGCAAGTAGCAATAGAACAATCTGGTATTATCGATTAAAACTCATTTAAGATTTTATTAAAAAAGACCATAATAATGGATACAGATTTTTAATTTACCCATGATTATGGTCTTTTTTCGTTTTTATTAATGGCTATTTTCGCATAGTTTGATATAATAACAAAGTTTAAGAAAAGAGCTTAATTAATAGATGATCCCTCTTTTCACCGACTCGACCTTTACATGCATAGTAAATGGCATATCCGGATATTCTTTCTCCCAATTTAACTTCTTCCATTCCTTGTTATGGTCTGCAATTAAAAAGCGTGCAATTCCAAACGCATCACAATTGGCACTTTTGAGTGTCGAAACCATTTCTTTGGCTTCCTTTTCGATTCTGTTTTCGAGTTTTTTATTAAGCTCGTTTTCCTCTTTTTCACCTAATAAGGACCCTTTTGGATACTCATTTATATCGATCAACAACTTCAAGTTTAAGTTTACTTCCGGCCTTCCATTGACCATTTTAATCATTATTTTTCTTTTCGTTTTATTTACTGAAAATGATACAAAATCTGTTACACTGTGATTTTTTCCATTATTTATATTTTCTGTTAGCTTAATGTCTCTGTTCGTATCGCCTTTAGCCATTAATAGAATGACCGGTTGGTTTCCATTTAGCGTTTTACCTGTATAGCTTCTTTGATGGAAAAGGGCAACGCCAGTAACCTTGACCGTTTCCTTATCGATTTTTTCAAGATAGGGAAGGGTAAAATCTTCTCCTTCGTCCAACATACTTGTGAGAATAGTTTGTTGATTTTCAACAGGAACAATGGTGTGGTTTTCGGCACTTTTAATGAGCTCAATCAGTGCCTCACTAATTAGATTTTCTTTTAGTTTTTTTATTTTGATAATATCCCCAGCCTGGCCTTTTACAACAGCCACTTTTGCTGCAAGCGAGCTTCTCGGATCACGAAAAAACACATCAAAGTATGGATAAAGATCCCTTTTCGCTATGTTTTCACTAAGCAAAATTACCCGTAATTTATTAGGGGCATAAACACCCGGTATTTGCTTATCCACTTCCAATCTTGTATCCCTTAACGTATGTCCCTTTTCTTCGACGATATAGTTAACTGATTCGGCTTGTCCGCCTGAGATGACTTTACTTGTTCGAATCGAAGAAGTGGTTTTTAATTGGTTGCCCTCAGCTAAATCGAACCCTATACTCAATACAAGTGCATTATCTTTTAAGAGATTTTCGTCCCAACAACCTGTTTGAATGATCAAGAGAATCATCACGAATAACCCTTTTAGTTTTTTCACCGCGTATTCCCTTCCTTCTTGTCATTCCTATGAAATAAGAAGGACGCAATAATGACCAAAACCGGAATTCCCGCTGAAAAAATATAGCTAAAAAAAGTAATCATTTTAAACTGCATTAAAATCGATTCTCTGGAGTAGGGTAAAAATAATACAAGAATATAAACAAGAATTGCCATTACGATCGTTGGTATGGTTCGTTTTTTTAAATGGAATAGAGTGCAGATTCCGATATTTGATAGATATAAGTAGGAAATATAACTGGTCATGATCATCACGATCCATAATGCAACAACAATTAAATCCAACCTCTCAATGACACCGAAAATCGTCAACGATTTATATAGATATAGAATCGGTTGTGGAATTAAAATCATTTCTTTTGAACTAAAAAACAAAATGCAGGTTAGGATTATATATAGATATGTGACTGTAATGAATAAAATTGAAAAAAAGGAGGATGTAAGCTTACTTTTCAAATTCCCCGTTACAAACGGCAAAATTATTAATATACTGTCAAACCCTAAAAAAGAAGAAATGCTGCTGTTGCTGCCTTTCAAAATATTGACAAAAGGAATTCCATTAAAAGGAAGTAAATAGTTCCAATGAAGATAAGGAATCGCTCCCAGATTCATTAACATAAGCAAAATAATGATCCAGAAGCTAAGCTGAAAAAAGCGGACGATAATTCTTAAATTTTCTTTTCCCAAGTAAATCCCAAGCATTAGCATGAGCAATAAAATTACCCATTTAGGTGTAGAGGTTAAAATCCAGTTGTTAATAGTCACCAAGTACATCTGATTAATATTGATACAAATGAGAAAAAAATACAAAATATACCCTACTATAATGATTCTCCCTACCCATTTTCCGAAAACAACCATGCAAATTTCATAAATCGTTTGCTTAGGAAATTGCTTGTTCAAATAAACATAAGTCAAAACAAGCAATCCTGCCAAAAGGCCTGTTATAAAAATAGAAATCCAGGAAGCTTGACGCGCATCTTTATAAACCATATTTGGAAATGTCAATATACCATCACCTATTGAGGTTAAAACAATGAAAAAGAACATTTGAAAAGAAGAAATAGACTCTTCCTTACTCTCCATCCTCAACCCACCCCTTTTTCCCTGTGGATTGCTCTTGATCGATAGGTTGGGCTGTACTTGGTCTGGACTTCATTTTCCACATTGGAACTCTTATTAAGCTATCTTTTAAATCTGTCATTCGTATTGGCCCCAAAGGTGCAAAGTAGGGAGCACCGAAAGATTCTAATTTTACTAAATGAATCATTAAAAACATAAACCCTGTAACGATCCCCACTACCCCAAGCAGGGAAGCAGCGATAATCATCGGAAAACTTAATAAACGAATCGATGAACTCATCTCAAAAATGGGTACAGTAAAAGAAGAGATGGCGGTTATCGCAATGACAATAATCATGGTATTAGAAACAAGATTTGCTTCCACAATGGCTGTTCCTATCACTAACCCCCCCACTATTGCCACGGTTTGAGCCATAGAACTAGGAAGTCGGATCGCTGCCTCTCTTAGTAATTCCAGTGTAATCTGCATAATCAAGGCTTCGATAACAGGCGGATAGGGAACGTATTCCAAGCTTGCTTTAATATTTGTCACTAATTCATATGGTAGAACTTCATAATGAAAAGAAACAATCGCAATATAAATGGATGGTAAACTAATACTAATAAAAAAGCTGATAAGACGGATTGCTCGTAAAAATGACCCTAAAATAAATCTGGTATTATAGTCATCGGGCGATTGATAAAAAGAAAAAAAGGTCACTGGCATAATTGAAGCCATTGCGCTCCCTTCAATTAGAACCGCAATACGACCATCCAACAAATTTGCAGTAACACGGTCCGGTCTCTCTGTTTCCAATATTTGTGGAAAAAGTGAGTAAGAACTATCTTCAATGAATTCTTCTAATTTTCCCGGAGTGAGATTGTTTTCAAGTTTTATGGTAGATATACGATCTTTTACTTTTTTGATAACTTCAGGATTCGCAATATTCTCAACGTAAAGTATGGATACATTGGTAGTTATTTCACCTTCACCCACACGAAGCAGCTCGTTCTTTAAATATGGCGTCCTTATTCTATTCCGAAGGAGATTCACGTTTTTATTTAAACTCTCAACAAACCCGTCATGAGAACCAACGATGATTTTTTCTGAATCAGGTTCCAAAATCGCACGCGATTCAAATAAACCGGTATCCACCAAATAGGCGATATTGGAATTCTCCTCAAATAAAGCAACATTCCCCTCCAAGATACCGGAATAGATACTCTTAAAGTTATCTGTTGATTTGATATGAGCTATTGGTAAATCAAGTACGGTTCCACTGAGATCTAATTTGTAAATTTCATTTATTATTCTGCTATTCACAATATCCTTGTTCGTGATTGAATCCACAAAAGCAATACCTATCTTTCGTTCCTTTATCTCAAAAATTTTCATCTTAAAATCATGCATATTAGAAAAAGTTTTGCATAAAGTTTGGATATTCAATTCAAAATCAGAATGAATTGATCCGACACCTTTACTTAATGTATCTTCTACCATCATAAGCCTCCACATACTAGGTAGTTATAGGTTTCTTCATTTATAAGCCAGTTATACGTTATATAAAAAAAGAGTGTTAAATCCTGGAGATTTAACACTCTTTTTTTAACGTTAATTCATCAAAATATCTGCTTTATTTTTAACATTGACTACTTATTTTTGTTCTAATACTTTAATAAACTCTCTTAAATAATCTGGAAGATCTGGCGGACGACGGCTTGATACAAGATGACCATCGACTACAACCGGCTCATCAAACCAGTTAGCACCTGCGTTTTCCATATCATCTTTAATGCCTGGAGTGCTTGTCACTTTTTTACCCTGCAAAACCTTAGCAGAGATCAAAACCCAGCCAGCATGGCATATTTGTCCGATTGGTTTTTTGTTTTCTTCAAAATGTTGGATAAGGGAAATTACCTCAGAAAAGCGGCGAATCTTATCCGGTGCCCAGCCACCCGGCACTAAGATTGCATCGTATTCCTCACCAATTATATCACTATAAGAATAATCAGAAATGGCTGGGACTCCATATTTACCTATGTATTTTTCTTGAGCATTTTCACCCGCAAGATGAACAACTGCTCCCTCTTCTTTTAATCTTAGAATTGGATACCATAGCTCTAGATCCTCAAAATCATGGTGCACGAGACTCACAATTTTCTTTCCACTTAATCGCATTTTAATTCTTCCTCCTTTTTGTAATTAAATTCAGTGAAATACACTTTTATATGATCTTAAATTGTCGCCACTCCTGTGGAAGGAGCGATTGATATTGCCTTTGTAAAAATCGATCATCAACCAGTACAATCGTACCATGATCCTCTTCCGAGCGAATCAATCTCCCGCCTGCCTGTAATACCTTGTTCATGCCGGGATAGACGTAGGCATAATCATATCCGTTCTTTTCTTTTTTGTAAAAATGATCCTTGATAAGATTTCTCTCAAAGCAAATCTGTGGCAACCCTACACCAACCACGACTACCCCGTTTAATCGATCTCCGATTAAATCTACTCCCTCAGAAAAAACACCGCCAAGAACCGCGAAGCCCACCAATGTTTCTTTTTGATCAGGCTTGAACGCCTCCAAAAACGCTTCCCTTTTTGCTTCTGTCATCCCGGCTTCTTGAATAAGAGTATTCGTCACATCATCAACTTGTTTGAATTTATCAAAAACCGCCAGTAAATATTGATAGGACGGAAAAAAGACGAAATAGTTGCCCGGTCTTTTTTTTATCAAGAATTGTAACATTGCAATTATGTCATCTTTCGTACGATCTCTGTCATGGTAGCGGGTGGACAGTGGTTTGATGAAAACGTCAACCTGCTCTTCTTTAAAAGGTGAAGGAATGGAAAGTACATAATCTCCTTCTATTCCACCCAGTACATCTTGATAATAAGGCAATGGAGAAAGTGTGGCCGAAAAAAACACCTTTGCCCGATAGCCTTTTCCCATCTGTTTAAGCAGCTCGGAGGGATTAATACAAAATAGTTTTACGATTTGATCATTTCTACTTTTCTCTGAATAAATAATAAACTGTTCATCAAGTAACTCCACGATCTTTAAGAATTTCTGTACCATAAAGTAAGCTTCCAAAAGGTTTACAGCTGTTCCTGTATCTCCAAGTAAAAGAACCTGTTCAGTATCATAAACAAATTGAGTGAGTTGCCCGATAAACCCATCATCCAATTGATGTAAAACCATCTCACTGTTTTCGGCATTCTCTTTTTTCAATTTAATGAACGATGAATTTATTTTACCTGCAGCCTCATAAATTGCTTTATTGACACCTTTGAAGTCCTTTTTCAATTGAAGAAATATCTCTTTGTTTAAAGTTGCCGAAAACATCTCTCTTCCACGATCCACAAGATTATGAGCCTCATCCACCAGTAAAGCCGTTGATTTCTTTTGTTCATCCAATAATCGCTTTAACGACACACGTGGATCAAAAATATAATTGTAATCGCATATTACGGCATCAGCCACGTATGCAAGATCAATCGAAAATTCAAACGGACAGATGGTATACTTTCGTGCATAAGTTTCGATGACCTCACGGGTCATTCCATTTTCATTCTTAAAAATATCAAGAATTGCACCATTAATTCGATCATAATACCCATTAGCATACTCACAATAATCCCGTTGGCATTTCGCTTCATCCTTGAAACAAACTTTGTCCTTGGCCGTAATCGTCACGGATTTCATACATAGTCCGCAAGACTTCATACGTCCAAACGCCTCTTCGGCCGTCGTCCGGGTAATCGTTTTAGCCGTAAGGTAGAAAACTCGATTTAGAAAACCTTCACCCATTGCCTTTACCGTAGGAAAAAGTGTAGATATTGTCTTGCCAATCCCTGTTGGAGCTTTAACAAAAAGATTTTTCGCATCAGAAATTGACTTATATACAACTACGGCTAGTTTCCGCTGTCCTTCCCGATAGGAATCAAATGGGAAAGTTAACTCTTTACTGCTTTCATTACGTTTGTTTCGATGCCCAAGTTGCAGCTTGGCATATGGGGCGTACCCTTTAATAACATCATAAATATATTTTTCCAATTCGAAAATTGTATAGGTCTTTCTAAAATATCTTTTCTCTTCAGTCTCAACATGCACATAGGTTAGCTGTACAGAAATGTTTGGCAAATCATGGTCCTTCGCATATATGTAAGCATACATTTTTGCTTGAGCCCAGTGAACAGGGTAACCGTCACCTTCAATCCGGTCGAGCGGAAGAGAAGAAGACTTGATTTCGTCCACCGTCACCTCTCCGTCCTGAAACAAAAGCCCATCACATCTGCCATCAATAATAAATGTGAGACCTTCGAATGGGATTTCAATACTGACATAGACTTCTTTCAGATCACCGTCTTGATACGTTTTTTGTATTTTTTGGTGAGCCCTTGTTCCATCGAGAAGCGTAGTTTGTGAACGGAAACGATTATCAATACTCCCGCTTCGGAACACATGCTCCACAAGTGTTCTTACGGAAATCTGAACATTATTAGACATGTGATCACCCGCTAAAGGAGAATATATGTTTGTATTTTAGTATAACAAAATCCTTCATTGAAAGATAGGTGAATTAATCCCTTCTTTCACCCATTATATTTTTAATATATTTATTTACATCCTTTGTGCTTGTGTACTTGTCCACCTTTATAGAATCTCTACCAAAAAAACACCTCATTCAGACAACAAAAAAGCCACTCGCTAATTAGTGACTTAATAAACTACTCCTAATTTTCCTGTTCCTTTTAACTGAACCATAGTTCCTGTTTGTACTAAAATTAACTTTTATTTTAAAATATATTCCTCATACATTTCCCTACCATATGGCGTTAAGGAGATTTTAAGTTCACTTATATTATAAATTTGAAATCCCTCAGAAGTTTTTACTTCTTTAAATCCATCAACCAGGATTCCTTTTAAATCGATTAGAGCTTTTCTATAATCTCTGCTTTTTTCAGTGTCTTCAAATAAATCATCTAAACTTTCACCAAAATAAAGTTTTTCCAAAATTTTCTTTTCATAATCAGTAAAAACCATTTCCCCTGCTCCTCACCAATATATAATATTCTAATAATACTGGAAAATTACAAAAAATATGGACTATTCTGTAATTTAGAAATTTGCAATGTAAAAGTGATTTCCACACGTTCCACACTTAAAATTTACATTTATATCAGTATGATCGACTTCATCAACCTCAATTTCAATACTTAAATAATCACTGATATTACCACTGTAATTATAGCCTTCAAGTTCTACTTCTTCACCACAGTCACATTTTAATAAAAACTTACCCACTCATCTCACCTCCCAACCTATCTATAATTAGACCAAGTTAGGAGGTAGTCCTTCTTCGCATTTATGTAATTATCAAACTTTACACAAATTTAACAAAACTGATTTAATCATTAAATTATCAATAATAATCGGTAAACTGAGTATGAATCGAATTTAAAACAAAATAATAAAGCAACCCCCAATGGACTCCTTAGAATTTACTTACCCATCAATATCTATGATTTTATCCAATAATTGATCCCAGTCTTTAACTGTTGCTTCATCACTTTGATTTGATATAATTGCCTCTTTGAAATCCATTGATATTTCTAGTTTATGTACCTCTAATAGATGAATTGGATTATTAACATTTTTATCCTTTGATAAATTAATACACGAGATAATAATAATTGTTATTACTAACCCCAGAATTACTGAAAGTTTATTTTTCTTTTTAACCATAAAATATCACCCGTCAAGTCTTTTTTCAAAACAATGTAATTATAAGACTTCTTTGTGTTTACTGCTATTAAATTTTTCTTAAAATAAGAAAAAGCACCCGATTTTATTTGGATGCTTCAACTGTTATATATCCTCAATTACCTGTAGAACTAAAAAATGTACCTACAAATTCTGAATAACATCCTGTCCTTATATTTTAAAGAAATTCAATTATCATTGATCAATTTATATTCTTCTCTTATTTAGCATCATCAATGGCAATAAATTTTTTTTTACACTTTGGACATCTCGCTATATATTTAGTTTGTTTTGAATCAACATACAATCTGAAATGATTTTTTTCTCTGCAATGCTTACATTTCCAACATCCTTGTATAAAGCCACTTGCAGTTTCAGGACTATTACAATCCACTGAATAAACAATATGTTTGTCTGGTCCATAATGAGGTTTGTAAATAAATGCTGTTAGTTGAACCATTATTTTCCTCCTTTTGTAAAAACTATACATATATTCATTAAAATCTTATTATTTATTTTACATTTTTAATACCTAATTTTACCAAAAATACTCTTATTCAAGTGTTTTGATTGCTTTGGTATTGTAATGTTGAATGAAGGGAAACCCTTTTAAAGGGATGAATAGAAAAATAAACGAGTAAAGTAAGTTTTCAAGAATAAGTTTACCTAGATTAAAAAAAGCATAACCCTGCCGTTGCGGCAAAATTATGCTTCTAGTTACAAATTAAACCCGTATTTGCCCCGTTCCTTGAACGATTGCTTTGGTAGTCGTGATCGCCTTCAGACCCATCGGTCCCCTTGCATGAAGCTTTTGGGTACTAATGCCGATTTCTGCACCATAGCCAAATTGCTCTCCATCGGTAAAACGGGTTGACGCATTATGATACAACACAGCTGCGTCTATCGCCTGGAAAAAGAGCCTTACGTTTTGATCATTTTCAGTGATAATCGCCTCAGAATGTTTTGTACCATATTGATCAATATGGTCAATTGCTTCTTTCACATCACTGACTAATTTTACTGCTAAAATCGGCGCTAAAAACTCGTTTTGCCAATCGTCCTCTGTTGCTTGTTTTACAAAGGGGTAGGTTGAAGATAATGATTCATCACCGCGCAGTTCGACACCTTTTTCTTTTAGGGTGCTGACTAATTCGGAAATATATGGCCATTTTTCATGAATAAGTAACGTTTCGGTTGCATTACAAACAGATGGTCGGTGTAGTTTTGCATTAATTGTAATGTCGGTAGCCATTTTCTCATTTGCTGATTCATCAATAAAAACATGGCAGTTGCCAACGCCTGTTTCCAGTACAGGAACTGTTGCGTTTTGAATCACCGATTGAATTAAACCTGCCCCGCCTCGGGGAATCAAGACATCAAGATATTGATTAAGCTTAAACATTTGCGCCGCTGTTTCACGGCTCGTATCTTCTAAAAGTTGAACCGCATCTTCAGGAATGGCAGAACTGCCAAGCGCCCTTTGCATAACTTGAACGAGCGCTTTATTGGAATGGAGGGCTGAAGAACTGCCTCGTAGCAGAACAGCATTCCCGGCTTTTAAACAGAGGCTGCCTGCATCAACTGTAACATTCGGCCTTGCCTCATACACCATTCCGACGACTCCAAGCGGTACACGAACCGTTTGGATGCGCAAACCATTCGGACGTTCCCAGGATTCGATTGTTTCACCAATAGGATCTTCTAAATTGATTAGTTGGCGTATCCCATCCACAATCTGGTCGATTCTTTCTCCTGTTAATAGTAAGCGATCCAATAGGGAATCAGATAGTCCTTTTTCTTTTCCTACGTGAATATCCTTCTCATTCTCCGCTATTATCCATTCTTTTTCATTTAAAATATAATCTGCCATCCTAGCTAAGGCATCATTTTTTTCTCGGGTGGTTAACATTCCTAAAGTCTTGGATGCTTTTTGTAATTTAATCGCTTTTTCTAACAACTCAGCCATTACCTTCACTCCTTCGGCATCGTGACCCAATTATCCCGGTGAATCACTTCTGCTTTTTTGTTTATAGAATAACCTTTCGAATGGTCACTGGGTAATCCTTTTACTTTTTGTAAATCAATCGAGGAATAATAACATTGCCCTTTCCCAACAACCCTACCTTTTTGGTTACGAACGACGACAACATCTAAAGCGTTAAACTCTCCTATTACATTTGTAACCCCTACCGGGAGCAAGCTTTTGCCATTTTGCACAATTGCTTTTTCCGCCCCTTCATCAATCTCAATAATCCCGCCAACATGAGAGTGATACGCAATCCATTGTTTTCTCATTTGCATTTGTGTTTGGAACGGACCACCGATATAAGTTCCATCCCCTTTTCCCGCTAAAATATCAGAAAGTTTTTCCCTTCCATTTCCAGTTCCGACGAAAACGCTGACACCCAGCGATAAAGCTTTTTTCGCTGCCTGTAACTTCGATTTCATCCCCCCGGTACCAACGGAAGACCCGCTATCCCCTGCAATACCCAGGAGCTCATCCGACACTTCAGGGATAAAATGATATTTTTTTGCCTCTTTTGATACCTTCGGATTGCCATCATAAAGTCCGTTGACATCCGTTAATATGATCAGCGCATTTGCATGTAGAAACCCACTGACAAGTGCTGAGAGCATATCATTGTCTCCGAAGGTTAACTCTTCAATGGAAACCGAATCATTTTCATTGATAATCGGTATGACACCTCTCTGGAGTAACTCATTCATGGTTGAAAATAAGTTGTGAAATCGTTCCTGACTGTAAAAATCCTCTCGAGTTAATAATATTTGAGCAGGTACAATTTTAAATTCTTTAAATAGTAATATATAATTCTGCATTAAAAGCCCCTGGCCGACAGCCGCCGCTGCCTGTTTTCCAGCAACCGTTTTTGGGCGGGATGGATATCCAAGCGAGCCAAATCCCGCGGCAACAGCACCAGATGAAATAAGAATGACATCATGTCCCTGTTCTTTTAAATATGCGAGTGCCTTTACATGGTCGTACATTTTCTGTTCCGAAATGGTCCCTGATGTATTTGTTAGAGAACTGCTGCCTATTTTTACAACCACCAGCTGTTTCTTCATTTTATTCGTACCTTTCTTTATAAAATAAAAAAACGACTCCTCTGTCCTTAAAAAAGGACGGAAAAGTCGTTTCCGCGGTACCACCTTCATTGATGCCTTGCATCCACTTTGAACCCGTAACGAGGGAAAACGGCTTATGTTTGCATAAGCGGCGCATTGTGGGCAGGTTCAAGCTTTTTTCCGTGAGAAACCTTTCAGCCAATGGGTCTCACTCTCTATCACGTTCCAAAGTTTTACTAATCCCATACCATTTTCGATTTTAAGATTTATTTGATATTATCCTCAGAAAATGGCAACTTGTCAAGATAGTTTTTTGAAAATTTTAATTTATAATCTGTTAAATTAACCAAGTTTCCTTATACCATTTAGCAGCAGCTTCCACTTCTTCAAAAGTTAATTGATGACCTCTATTCTCCCAATGAAGATGTACTTTAGCATTGGCATTTGCCAATAATGACTCGAGCTCACCTGATTCCAACGGTGAACAAATAGGATCATTTGTACCGGCACCAATGAACACAGAGATTCCAGTCAAATCAGGTAATTCAATTCCTCTTAAAGGAACCATCGGATGATGTAGAATTGCTCCTTTTAATGCATTTTGAAAATGGAAAAGCATGCTTGCGGCGATATTTGCACCATTGGAATACCCAACCGCAATTATATTTTTCCGATCAAAACCATATTTCGCAGATGCTTCGTCAAGAAATTCATATAGTTCTTTCGTCCGAAACACCAAATCGTCCTCATCAAAAATGCCTTCCGCTAATCTTCGGAAAAAACGCGGCATTCCGTTTTCCAATACATTTCCTCTGACACTCAGAAATGAAGCATCTTCATCCATTTTTCCTGCTAAAGGAATAAGATCCAATTCATTTCCACCAGTCCCATGCAGCAATAAAAAAGTTGGCTTCGTTCCGTCTTTTCCTTTTTGAAAAAAATGTTTCATCTTTTTTCTCCTCTCCGTTCAATAGCTGGAAAATTGAGTTTATTTTGGTCTTTCAAGCGTAAATACCTCACCAATTTTAGCATAATCATTCCCAGCTAATCGACTTACTGCACCTAATCCTACTTGATTAATCCGCCCATTTTCATAAATAGCATCATCAATATGGAATTGAATGGCTCTTCCAATAATAAAATCGCAGACTGGAGAATCATTACCACCCAACTCTAAAGATTGTTCTAATATGCACTCCATCCGCACCTTTGCTTCTTTTATACCTGGAACTGAAATCTTGGTACTCTTTATAGGAGTGAGATGAGCAATTTCGATTTCACTTTGATTAGAAGCAAGATTTGCTGCTGTCTTATTGACTTTTTCAACATTGAGATCATCAACAATATGAACAACAAATTCCTTTGACTTAAGGATGTTACGGGCTGTATCCTTCCGTCTCCCATCCAACCTTTGTATAGCTAAGGAAATCATTGGTGGATTTGCTGTTACAATATTAAAGTAGCTAAATGGTGCCCCGTTTAATGTTCCATCCTCGGTAATAGACGTTACAAACGCTATAGGTCGGGGGATAATACTTCCAATTAAAAGCTTATAATTTTCCCTTTCAGTATTAAGGGACGGGTCAATCGTACGCATTTAGATCCTCCTTTCAGAAATCAATCTAACTCTCTTAATGTAAATGGAGCCAAAACTGCTTCAATTTTTCCTCTTTGTGGTTCGTACTGTGCAGGCAACATTAATTTTTCTCCCATAGTTTCTCGTGACTCATCATGTGCAAATCCTGGCGGATCAGTGGCAATTTCAAATAAGATTTCTCCGTGTTCTCTAAAGTAAATGGCATTAAAGTAATTTCTGTCTTGAACGGGAGTAACTCCATATCCATAGCTCTGAACGTATTTTTTCCAATCTATTTGATCCGCATCATCACTGGCACGCCAAGCAATATGATGTACAGTCCCAACGCCCATTTGCCCGCGGCCAATCGGAGTTAGTTTTAGGTCAATTACATTTCCAATATCACCTAAAGACCGAAAACGAACGAAATCTCCTTCTGTTCCGATTTTTTCAAGACCGAGGACATTCTCTAATAATTCTGCCGTTTTATCAGGATGGGCAGATAACAGTGTTGCACCAGCAAAACCTTTAATTGCTACATCTGAGGAAACACCGCCAAAATTCCACGTATTTACTTCGCCTTCTTCTCGCTCTACAATTTCCAAATGCAATCCATGAGGATCGTCAAATTCTAAGTACTGCTCACCAAATCGTTCAATTATTGTATAAGGGACCTTAAACTTTTCCAATCTTTTTTCCCAAAAGCCAAAAGAGCCTTTTGGAACAACGTAGGAAGTAACTCCCACTTGACCGTCACCTATGGTTCCTTGGTATGCACCAGGCCACGGGAAGAATGTAATAATTGTTCCAGGTTTCCCCCCTTCATTACCGAAATATAAGTGATATGTTCCCGGGTCATCAAAATTAACAGTTTGTTTGACAAGTCGCAATCCCAAAATACCCGCATAAAAATCAGCATTTTCTTGTGGGTGTCCCACAATTGCTGTGATATGGTGGATTCCCATTGTTTTTTTCATATCCATCTCTCCTCCTTATTTTCCTCTGAAGAATAGCAGGAAGACCAAGTATCTTTACCACTATTATTTGAAACTTGGTCATAACATAATCACCCTATATTCAAGAATCTCTAATTCGAGATATATTAGAATAAAAATGCATCAACTGAATAATGCCCAGGACCTGCGATAGCTACAGCAATTGCTACTACAAATAATGTTAAATTATACTCATAACCATTTTGTGTAGACCATAGGCCATTTGGACCATGCACTTTTACAATTGCCATTACCATTGTTAATGCAATCATTATACCAGCAAGAGAAGTAAGCAATCCTGCTGCAAATAAAATACCTCCAAAAAATTCTGCTAATCCAGCCATAAGAGCCATTGCAAAACCAGGTTTAATTCCGATCGATTCCATCCAGCCGCCTGTACCTTTTATACCATAGCCGCCAAACCAACCAAATAGTTTTTGTGAACCATGACCAATAAATAATAATCCAATCACTAAACGTATTAATAATAACCCAATATTCAACATTTTCTCTTCCTCCAAAATAGGTTTTGTTTTTAAATGCCCGAGCTAGCTTTTTGACCAACTCTTTTAAGGACACTGATGATTTGTTGCTTCTCTTCTTGATCAATTCCATCAAATAATTTTTCAATTACTTTTCGATGCTGTGGAAAAATCTTATCCATTATTTTTTTTCCTGATTCTGTAATTGTGATATGAATGACGCGTCGATCTTCAGGGCAAAAATTACGTTTTAGTAGACCCTTCTGTTCTAATTTATCAATCACATAAGTCATTGAGCCACTGGCTAATAAAATCCGGTTACAAATTTGTTGAACAGTTTGCATTCCTTTATGATATAAAACCTCTAACACAGAAAACTCTGTTGGACTGAGGCTGTAATTGTTTATATCATGTTTAATTCTATCTTAAACAGATTTCGCAGCTTTCATGAAAACCACAAAAGCTTTGAAAGTAAGTTCCTTTTCCATCTCACCACCTCCGATAATTTTATCTTGAATTAAAATATCTTGAATATGAGATAATAATAAAACATGTATTCAATTACGTCAACCATTTTATTTAATTTTATTTTCTCAAAAAGCGGTTTTTTTTTTCCCTCAATTTGTTTAGGCCTAGGGTTATTATTAACTCTTAGAGTGAAAAACTCTGTCCAACATGACCAAGCTTCCCAAAAAATCAAAGCAGAATTGAATGAAAGGATAACTCAATAAGATAAAAAAGCATCCAATTAGGATGCTTTTTTATCGATCTATTTTAACTTTCATTTTTGCCATGTATACTGCTCACCTGCCTGAAACTGCCCTAAAAAATAATCCGCAACCTTCTCAGAATCCAGTCTGGCGGCGACGAAAGGCGGTTTTACACCTATAGCACCTTCCAAGGGCAAACCAAGCCAGAAAAGCTGTCGGTCGATAATAATAAACGGAAACGACAAGCTTTCTTCAAACTCTTCATCCGGTAATAGCTCCGGCCATTGTTCCTCTGAAAAAATGATCAGTTTAACGCCTATGCCACGATTTTTCAGTTTTTGCCTCCATTCCTCTGGTAAAGCTGTTTGCACTGGAATTGAAATAACGATTGAGACCCGTGCAGCCTCTATATCTTGGAACACTTTTTCCAGTTTACGTGCATGCATCCATTGTAATTGAGGGTGCTGTTTTTTTATCCAGGCACCTATTTCTTTTATCCGTACTGCTTGATGGTGCCTTTCCTGATGTTCCACAAGCTGCCTAAGTGTTTTGCCATTATAGACATGCTTGCGAATAAATGATTGATTGCTAATATGAACGAACTTTCCCTTTGTTCTCGTAATGGCAACATTAATCAATCGTTCGCTATCTTTTCCCGTTAATAGCATACCTGAGCGTTCCTGCGGTTCGCTATCAACTGTGTCAAAGATCATCACATCCCGCTCACTGCCCTGGAAGCGATGTACTGTCGCAGCAATGATATCAGCCGATGAACGTTCTTTTTCATATACGTCCTCTAATAATAATTCCATTAAATTGGCTTGAGCACGGTAGGGTGTCACATAACCAATTGATCTGGCACCTCCCATATAGGATTCATGAATAACTTGAAAAGATAACAGCATTTGCCATGGATTCAACCGTGAATTTGACGCCCTTTCATTCATACAATGTGCCCCAGTATAGCTTGTATCCACCAGAACTGCTGCCTGCTTTGGGAACGGTGCTTGTTCGACAATTTTATTTCTGCTCTTTTGAACACTTTCGTGATCACCAACTAGGGAATGATAGATGTAATGATTCGTGAAAGCAGAGATATCCGGATGCATTCTTCGCTGTTCCTTTAATAAAAATAAATGGGGATGCAGTTTCCCTTCCTTTACCCACTCAACAACACCTGCTCTGTGAAAAATATCCTCTTTAAGCCACCTCGTGACTAACGGATCCCTAGACGATGCAATCGGTGGTAATTGTTTAAAATCCCCGCATATTATAATTCGTTTTCCAAGCGTAGCAGCAAATGCTGCCTGGGGGACATAAGCCATACTTGCTTCATCCACGATGACAATATCAAATTCCTTTTCATAAATAGCAGCGTCACCGGCTGCTTTTGCAAGTGTAGTTCCGACAACAAACGCATCTTTTACAAACTGGATTTCTTTTTGACGAATTTTTTCGAGAACTCTTGCAATCTGTGTCTCAAGTTCTAATAACCGGTTAGAATCCCTTTTGCTAAAAGACCGCGCCAAATCATGCTTTAGTTTTCTTCTTTCATTTATTAACATTTGTCTGTCCTCAGCAAGATGCGGGTCGTGCTTTTGCAGCAACTGACCGGTGGTAACAGCTTCAGAAACCGCTAGAGTGTCCCCGGAATTAAAACCGTATCGAAGCACATCTCCTTCTTGGAAACGGTTTTTCTTTTTAATAAAGGTTGAGATTTCACTTAAAATAACATCGACTGCTTGGTTACTGTGAGATAAAATCAACACCCGATTTTCATGAAAATATTTATTTGCAGCAACTCGTGCAAGTGTGTAGGTTTTACCGGTACCGGGCGGCCCCCAGACAAAGGTTACTGGGTTGTATTTAGACCTTAAAACGAGCTCATGGATATTACTTTTAATTTTATCGATTGGATGCTTTGACGGCATCGAGGGATCCATCAATTTTTTCACTCGTAACCGTTTTTGTTTACTTTTCTTGATTTCATCAAACCTTTGAATAAGCTGTTCGAGCAGCTCCCAGGGATCATGATATAAATAGGCCTCACGAATTAACTCCCCGAATGATTGCTCCATTGCAAGCATCACGCCTTGATCTTCTGAAGAAAGTACACGCCCGTTCTGCCGGCTGCCCCCCCACTCCAGTTTGATGGAGGAGCCTACAGGAATTCGAACGGGAGCAACGGTATCAAAGTAATAGGTAAAAGACCCTTCGCTTGATAACAGCCTGCCATTCGATAGAAGAAATTTATTACTACCGTATTTTTTTAAATGAATAATTTCGTTTTGAAGTGCCTGCTGCCATTCTTTTATATTTGTTATGACCTTCATTAAATAATTCCCTTCTATAAGAACGTTCTTTACATATCGGTAATACAATGGAAATATGGTTCATTTGACGAATTTTTTAATAATATTAGGAGGAATTTCTAATGAGTAAATTGGAATTTTTAGAAATAAATCGAAATTTTAAAAGCTATTATCGAACACTTCGCGATGTGAATTATTATCTCATAAATGATACTGAATTGGATAAAGAACAAATACAAGCCACTACTCAGGTATTAACGAAATTAATTTATGGATTTATTCGAACTAACGGCACACTGTTCAGAGATATGACCAGCGAACAATATAATAAAGAATATCATATGTTTTATGATGATTTTTTTAGTATTATCGAAAATAGTGGTGTAAATAATGTAGATTTTGATAATTTCACAACGCTACTTGATGAGATTATTGGAGTCGCAAATTCAAGAACAGATACCTTGCGAAGGATCAAAAAATCCATGCAGGAAGATGAAGCGGATGATGAGGAGGATGAAGGTCTTGAAATTAAAATAAGTAGTGAAAAGGAGGACGATGATGAAGAAAAAGATGCAGCTGATGAAGTTAGTGTGGTAACTGGTGGTGCAAACGTAGTCCATGATCCTAAGGATGTTGGTGTTACTGCTGAACGAGCGGTAAATGATAAAATTAAAGTTGGAAGCAATAAAAGTGCAAATGTAATTGAAAAAGTTGGAATTGTTAGTAATGAAGTTAAAACTTTTGATGTAGAAGAACTGGATGAAGAAATAAATACATTCGAAAGTGAAGATGTTTTCCACTATAGACCAAAAAGGAAAAGATATAGATAAATTATCAAAGAAAAGACCATTGGTCTTTTTTTTTATATAAAAAATCGCCTTTAGGGCGATTTTATCTAAATTTTATAATTTTAAATCGACATATCTCCAATTGCAAATGAGCAATATTCAAACTGGGTAATCTAGTATTTTTTGTCGCTTTTTGAATTATTCCCATAAAAGAAACACCCGCTTTTTACAAAATGTAAATAGCGAGTGTTCATTACGTTAAAGATTAAAGTATTTTATTTAACGAGTCTGTTAGGGTTTGAACGATAAAGTCCAAATCTTCCTGCTCAATGTTCAGAGGCGGTGATAAGATTAACACATTATTAAAGCCAGCTACCGTGGTTCCATTTCTACCAATTATTAAACCCTTCTGTTTGCAATTGGCAATCACCTGAGTAACGAGTTTATTATCCAAAGGTTCCTTCGTCTTTTTATCCTTAACCAACTCAATACCGATCAGAAGCCCTTTCCCACGGACATCCCCCACATACGGGTGGTCCTGTAACAGATTCGTTAAATCATTTAAAGTCTGTGCACCTAAATCATGAGAGCGGTCAAATAATTTTTCCGTTTCCATAATTTCAAGATTTTTTAAGGCCAAAGCACAAGCAGCCGGGCTTCCGCCAAATGTATTCACATGACGGAAAAAATCATATTCTTCGGATCCTTTGAACGCTTCGTAAATTTCTTTTCTTACAGCTGTTGCCGAAAGTGGCAGATAGGCGCTGGTTATTCCCTTTGCCATCGTAATGATGTCCGGCTTCACCCCATAGTTCATAAAGCCAAATGGCTTACCGGTGCGGCCAAAACCGCAAATGACTTCGTCAACGATTAAAAGTGCTCCGTGTTTTTCACAGACTTCTTTTACCGCTTGCAAATAACCCTCCGGTGGTACAAGGACTCCACCGCCTGTAATGATTGGTTCCATAATCATAGCAGCAATTGTTTCACTTAGTTCCCAGGTCATCGTGCGATCAATTTCTTTTACTGAAGATAATTCCTTCGGGTCGGCAACATTGCAATCATCCCTGTAGGAATCCGGCGGCGAAACGTGAATGAACCCAGGTGCAAGTGGCTCATACTTGTATTTCCTTTGTGCCTGCCCAGTTGCCGCTAGGGCTCCCATCGAATTACCGTGATAGGCCCTGTAGCGAGAAACGATTTTGTAGCGGCTATGCTCGCCTTTTTGTTGATGGTATTGGCGAACGATTTTAAAGGCTGTTTCGTTTGCCTCGGAACCGCTATTAGAGAAAAAGATGACATATTCATCGCCAAGCATTTCATTGAGCTTTTCAGCTAATTTAATCGCGGGTACATGGCTTTGTGAAAGTGGAAAATAAGCCATTTCCTTCAACTGTTCGTATGCTGCTTCTGCAAGCTCTGTTCTCCCGTGGCCTACATTGACACAAAATAAGCCTGCCATTGCATCTAAATAACGATTCCCATCCGCATCAGTTACCCACGAACCATCCGCTTTCGTTGCAACGATAGTGGCCTTGGGATTATAAGGCTTCATAGAATGCCAAAGATACTTTTCATCCTGTTCAAGTAACGTTTCTTGGGATTTACTTGTTTGAACCATTCCTATTTCCCCCTGTTCCTTTTTCTTTATATGAATAGACCCCCAGTTAATTTGCATTCTGCAATTTCTCTTTAGAATCTTGAAGTGATCATTTTTTTACGAGTGTAGAAGTTTAATCCGTCTTTGCCATTTACATGGAGATCACCGTAGAAAGAATCCTTCCAGCCGGAGAATGGGAAGAAGGCCATTGTTGCCGGTACCCCTACATTTATTCCCAACATACCTGCATCTGCTTCTTCACGGAATTGACGGACAGCTTTAGCGCTGTTTGTATAGATGGTTGCCCCGTTTCCGAATCGTGATTTCCGAATATATTCCAAGCCTTCATCTAAATCTTTTGCACGCAGCAAGCTTAATACAGGTGCAAAGATTTCTTCTTTCGCAATCGTCATGTCGGTAGTAACATGATCAAAAATGGTTGGTCCTAAGAAATTCCCATCAGGAAGTTCATCCATTTCTCTACGTCCATCCCTAATCAGGTCCGCACCTTCTTCCAGTCCCTTTTCAATATAGCCAAGAGCTTTATCGCGATGTTCTTTGCGGATTACCGGTGTTAATAACACTTCATCATCCATTCCATTTCCAATGGTTAATTCATCCGCACTCTTCTTAAGGGCGGCGATAAATGGAGCATTATCACCAACAACGACAACAGCACTGCATGCCATACAACGCTGCCCAGCACTTCCAAACGTTGAACTCATAATATTTTGGACTGCTTTTTCCAAATCGGCATCAGGCATGACAATATGATGATTTTTCGCACCGGAAAGGGCTTGAACTCTCTTGCCTTCGGCTGCGGCACGCTCGTACACATACTTTGCAACCGGCTGGGAGCCAACAAAAGAGATTGCTGCAATGTCCTTGTGTTCGAGCAAGCCATTGACAACATCGTGTGCACCGTGAACCACATTTAATATCCCGGCCGGAGCTCCTGCTTCACGGAATAACTCTGCTAGTCTATTCGCTAAAATAGGTGTACGCTCAGAAGGTTTTAAAATGAAAGTGTTTCCGCAAGCAATGGCCATTGGGAACATCCAAAGCGGAACCATCATTGGAAAATTAAATGGTGTAATCCCGCCGACAACCCCCAAAGGAAAACGGAACATTTCGGAATCAATCTCTTCGGCAATTCCGGATAGGGTTTCACCCATCATTAATGTCGGAGCCCCCGCAGCAAATTCAACACACTCTATTCCCCTTTGAACTTCTCCATAGGCTTCTTTGTAAGCCTTTCCATTTTCTAAAACTATTAGTCTGGCAAGTTCCTCATGGTTTTCTGTCAACAAATGGTGAAACTTAAACAGGACTCTTGCGCGTTTAGGCACAGGAACATTTTTCCAAGTTTTAAATGCTTCTTTTGCAGCTGCAACGGCTAGATCGACATCTTCTTTAGTTGAGACCGGCACTTTTGTCAAAAGTTCATTGGTTGCCGGATTTGGGACGTCCAATGTTTGATCACTATTTGAATTAACCCACTCACCGTTAATAAAATTTTTTAAAATGGCAGTATCATTTTTTGTTACACTCATGTTTTAGCCTCCTTATTTTTTTAAAAATTAATTTGGAATAAATAGCTTATAAAAACTTTATAATGTAATTATCTCGTAATTTGAAAATTCTTTCATTAGACAGAATGTAAAATGAGTTCCTTCGTTTCTTCGACATAGTGAACACTTCTTCAACTTTTTGTCTATTTCCTTTGCTAAAAGCATAAATCAGCGTGTTTTAAATTCCTTCTTTTGGGAAAATGGAGTTGCATAATCATTTACAAGCAGCATAAATTCAATGGCAACCCGTTTTTCATGCTCCATAAAATCATTTCCAAGAAGGCTTTCCAGTTTTTGAATACGATGATAGAGTGTCTGCCTAACGATGAAGAGCTTACTGGATGTTTCCTGCTTTGAACCATTGCACTCTAAATAGGTTTTTAACGTTTCAAGTAGCTTGCCATTATATTTTTCGTCATATTGGACAACAGGCTGCAGGTACTCCATGGCAAGCTCTTGTAAATCCATATGCTTGCTCATTTTGGAAATCAGACGATACAAATGTAAATCTTCATAAAAATAATAGATTTCTTTCTTTGTCATTTTGTGTTGAATTCGAACGGTTTCCTTAGCAGAATAATAGCTTTTATGTACATCACTAAGCGTATCAATAAACCTTCCCGCAGCAATAAACATTTTTGCCGAGCTTTGATTTTTGATAAAATCAGAGTCTTTAATTGATTCAATCGCTTTTTTAATTCGTTCTTTCAAATTTGTTTTCGTTCGATTGTTCAGTAGAATAAAAATTATTTCGTTTCTTTTTTCCACCGCAAAAACAGAAAAACCGTTTTGTTCAAAAACAGAACGAAATAATAATTTTAGGTATGTAACATCAGATTTTCCTTTTATAGCAAAAAACTTTGTGATTAAAACTACTGCATCATTCGTCCTGGCTTTGATACCGTTCTCAAGCAAATAATCGTTAATGCTCTCGAGCGGATGTTCACCCTCAAGCCACCCTTGCAACCACTCAAACTCTTCTACTCTCTTCTTTTCCTCGACATATAAGTCTCTTAATAAGTGCTGAGCCAAAGCGGTTGACGTACGATCCAAAATTAATAAATCAAATTCACCGATGGGAATTTCCTTCGAAAAAATGACTAAATCTGCGTATTCCTGACCGAAAAGGTAAATTGGGGCAAACGCAAAATGATCACTGTTTTGCTTGTTTGCCCTCTCTAGTAGCTGAATAATCCCGTTTTGTTCAATTGGTTTAATTTCAGGAACAAACTCATATTCCCTGTCTTTTATTCGGAAAATGATTTGGATATCTAACGTTGCAAAGATAAATTGAAGAATATCTTCATACGATTCAATTGTCAAAAGCCGTTTATTGAGGTTTTGTGAATAGTTTTCTAAATCGGAAATCATTTGATATTGCTGATTGATAATACAGGAATGAATATCTTGGGTGATTTCCACAAACAGAACCTCCTGCTGAAACACAATTACAGGGAATTGATACTGATTGGCAATTTCGATAACTTCAGCCGGAATCTCCGACAAATAAGTCCCCATCTCAATACAAAGCCCTGAAGCATTAAATTCAATTAACTGTTTAACCATGGAGACAAATAGTTCGATATTTTCCTTCCACGCTACCCCTGTGGATAAAATAAGTTCATCTCCATTCAGGAGATTTCGAATACTTGTTACTTCCACAACATGGACCCATTTTACGATCCGGTGGATGCCTTCCTCCCCAGCAATCAAAATAGCATTTTCAAAGTGCTTCCGCCCCAAAATATCTGCAACCGTAAGTTGTAAATGTTCCTTCATCCTTTAAATCTCCTTGAAGTTATTTATTTGGGAATGAACAAAAAAGGATTGGCAACGATTAACCAACCCCTTTCCTTAAGACCAATAGTAAATTAATGAATGATTGGGAAGTATTCTTTGATTGCATTTAGCATCGATACAAACTCCTCTTTATCAATAAAATCATCTACCCCCCAATTTTCCAGAATCCATACCACTAATTCTGCCGGTGTATTGAAAACCTCACCGCTTGAGTCAGACTTGCGAATCATGTAACGGCCATTATCCTCATCAATGGTCACAACGCATGGGTATGCATTGTCCTTGGATTTTAAGAAGAATTCCATCTACTTCCCCCATTTTCAAAATCTTTTTTTCTCCATTACTTCGTCCCTTGATTCTGTTGAATAAGGAGACTTGAAAAATATTTCCTTGCATTCGGATTTTTTATAAGAATTGTTTCAGTAATATTTCCATTCGGAGATAAAAAACCGACGCTATCCCCATTTAATTGTTCCTTAACTCCGTTAATGCGATATCCCTTTTGAATGAAAAAATCGATTTTGTCTCTTTCATCTAAAAATTGTTGATACTCTGACATCTTATCCCCCCTATTCAAAATGGTGAAAAACGCATTCTTTAATCATTTATTAAATTCGATAAAGACCGTGTTGTTTCCTCTGAATTTTCAAATAACTTATTAATAAAAAGGGCAATTGCTCAATGAAACGAGCAATTGCGGAATGCTTTCATTTAACAAGAGGATGAAGCAAGTTGTTTTACGTTAGATTGATAATGTTTCATTTTGAGTTACCGGCGTATTTACACTGTATTTTGCCCTTTTCAAATATTGGCCTGAACCCGGTTTGCCGACGAACTGCTTTTCACGGACAACAAATTCCCCGCGGGATAAAACAGAAACAGGCTCACCGGTGACCTTCATTCCTTCAAACGCATTGTAATCAACTGCCATATGGTGAGTTTCTGCAGAAATTACCCGTTCTGCATTTGGATCAAAGATTACAATATCAGCATCCGATCCAACGGCAATCGTCCCTTTTTGCGGGAATAAACCAAACAATTTCGAAGCGCGTGTAGAAGTAATATCGACAAACTGATTTAAACTAATCCGCCCCTTCTTTACACCTTCAGAGAACAGAATCGATAGTCGGTCTTCAATAATCGGCCCGCCATTTGGAATTTTCGTAAAATCATCGCGTCCTAAATCCTTTTGTCCTTTAAAATCGAAAGAACATTGATCGGATCCAATAGTTTGGAGCTGGCCGCTTTTCAACGCATTCCAAAGGACATCTTGATTCCATTTTTCTCTCAACGGAGGGGACCAAACATACTTGGCACCTTCAAAATTCGGTTTTTCCAAATAGCTTTGATCAAGGACCAAATATTGCGGACATGTTTCTCCCCAAACATCAAAGCCTTTACTGCGAGCTTGGGCAATTTTTTCTACCGCATCTGCACAGGATACGTGAACCACGTATAATTGAGAATTTGCAAGACCCGTCAGACTGGCAGCACGACCTGTGGCTTCACCCTCTAATTCAGGCGGTCTTGTCAAAGCATGGTAAATCGGCTCTGTTTTGCCTTCTTCAATGGCTTTTTTCGTTAAATAATCGATTACATCACCATTCTCCGCATGCACCATAACAAGTGCTCCATGTTCTTTTGCCGATACAAGCGTTTTGAATAATGTTTCATCATCCGCTTGGAAGACATTTTTGTAGGCCATAAATACTTTAAAGGAAGTAATTCCTTCTTCATTAATAACCTCTGGAAGTTCATTTAGTACATCCTCGTTGATTTCCGAAATCATTAAGTGGAAACCATAGTCAATCACCGATTTTTCCTTTGATTTGTCATGCCAGATTTGGATGGCATTTTTTAATGGCTCCCCTTTATTGGTTAAACAAAAGTCAATGACCGTTGTTGTTCCGCCAAAAGCCGCTCCTATGGTTCCTGATTCAAAATCATCCTTAGTTACCGTTCCGCCAAATGGCATATCTAAGTGAGTGTGGGGATCAATTCCTCCGGGTAGAACAAGACAGCCTTTTGCATCGATTACCTCAGCACCAATTGCTGATAAGTTCGTTCCTATTTGAGTAACTTTTCCATCTTCAATTAATAGTTCGGCCTGAAAAGTATCTGCAGCCGTTACAATCGTACCGTTCTTAATTAGCTTCTTCATCGTTTATACCCTCCTCAAACTATCCTTTTATATCGACTTTACATTCTGCTTTCAATTTCAGTGCAGCTTGGCGTTGATTCCAGGTCATCGGCGGCAGCTCGCTCGGCACTTCAATCATATCGATAGCCCCGTCAACCGGACAAACGATCGAACACAAGTTACAGCCGACGCAATCTTCTTCACGAACCTTCAAATAGCTCTTTCCGTTTGCATCTGTGAGCATGTCAATACATTGATGGGAGGTATCTTCACAGGCAATGTGGCACTTATTACAATTAATACAAACATCAGTATTGATTTTGGCAACAATATTGTAGTTAAGGTCCAAATTACCCCAATCAGAGTATCTGGAGACAGACTTCCCAATAATATCTGAAACAGAAGCAATACCCTTACTATCTAAATAATGGCTAAGTCCTTCAATCATGTCTTCGACAATGCGGAAACCGTGATGCATCGCAGCCGTACAGACCTGAACACCGGTTGCACCCATTAGTAAAAACTCCACCGCATCCTGCCAATTGGAAATGCCGCCAATTCCTGAGATTGGAACGTTAATTCTTGAGTTCCTTGCACATTCAGCCACCATATTTAAGGCAATCGGTTTAACTGCAGGACCGCAATACCCGCCATGTGCCCCTTTTCCCGCAACATGTGGAATTGTATTCCAGGTATCAAGGTCAACTCCTGCCAAACTATTGATTGTATTGATCATACTAACGGCATCTGCACCGCCATTGACGGCTGCTTCAGCAGTAGCTGTAATATCGGTAATATTTGGTGTTAATTTGACAATGACAGGTGTTTTAGCAACTTCTTTCACCCAGAACGTTTGCCGTTCTACAAGCGCGGGTACCTGACCGGAGGCTGCTCCCATTCCCCGCTCAGCCATTCCATGCGGACAGCCGAAATTTAATTCAAGTCCGTCAACGCCGACATCTTCGACCCGTTTAACAATTTCATGCCATTTTTCTTGCTTCGGTTCAACCATCAACGAGGCGATAATCGCATGGTTTGGAAAACGCTTTTTCGTTTCATAGATTTCTTTTAAATTAACATCTAATGGCCGGTCGGTGATGAGTTCAATATTATTGAAACCGGCTACTCTTTGTCCGTTAAAGCTTACCGCAGCAAACCTTGAGGAAACATTCAAAATTGGATCCCCCAACGTTTTCCAAACCGCTCCGCCCCAGCCTGCTTCAAACGCTCTTTGCACCTGATAGCCTGAATTGGTAGGAGGTGCTGAGGCAAGCCAAAACGGATTAGGAGATTTAATACCTGCAAGATTAATACTTAAATCAGCCATCTCTTTTTCTCCCCTTTGTTATCAAATAAGAAGATTAATAGGTTGCCGGCGAATAGCATCAAACTGTCCCCACCGCACTGTATTGCATATGAATGGCATAAGCAGCTTTTTTTCCATGTTTTGCTGCCGTTACCACCATGGCATCCCCTTTTCCTTTGCCGAAAACAACGTCTCCACATGCAAAGATTTTAGGGTTTGACGTTTGGAATGTTTCTTGATTCACCTGAACGACACCGTATTCATGTTTGAGGCCTAATGACTCGATTAAATTTAAATGTTTTGTTTGTCCGATTGCTTTTACAACAGCATCTACGGGAATAACGTACTCGGATCCTTCAATTGGTACCGGGCTCCTGCGTCCATCTTTTTCAGGTTCACCGAGTTTCATCTTGATGCACTCAATACCGGTAACCTTACCTGATGAATCGCCGATAATTCTTTTTGGTGCTGTTAAAAAGCGGAATTCGACGCCATCCTGCTTAGCAAATTCATATTCAAAGTCATAGGCTGTCATTTCCTCTTCCGTTCTTCGATACAAGATTTTTACATTCTCAGCTCCTAAGCGAACCGAACAGGTAGCTCCGTCAATTGCCGTATTTCCGGCACCAATCACAACAACTTGCTTTCCAACAAAGTCCTCTGATAGCTGACCGCTTTTTGTTGCTTTTACAAATTCGATCGCATCATGGACACCATCTAAGTCTTCACCTTCAACACCGAGGTTCGGAACATGGGCCATCCCGGCAGCTAAGACGATATGATCAAAATTTTCCAGTAAGAATTCAGGTGAAACATCTTTTCCGACCGACGTGCTTGTCTTAATCTTTACATCCAATTTTTCAACTTGTTCTACTTCCCAAAAGGAAATAGCCTGCGGCAATCGGAAGGAAACGATACCGAAAGTGTTTAATCCGCCGCACTTTTCCGCTGCTTCGAAAATTGTAACCTCATAACCTAATCTTGCAAGCTCCCTTGCAGCAGATAATCCTGCAGGACCGCCGCCAATGACGGCAACTGTCCGCCCATTGGAGTTACCGGGCTGAAACAAAGTTTGCTCATTTTTTATCGCCCAATCCGTCGCATACCGTTGCAGGTTACCAATCATAATCGGCTTTGTTGAATGATTTAACACACATGCGCCCTCACAAAGCTCTTCTGTTGGACATACCCTGGAACAGCTTGCACCAACTGGATTTGAAGACATAATCGTTTTGGCCGAACCAAGCAAATTTCCTGAGGCAATTTTTTTAATGAATGTCGGGATATCAATTCCTGTTGGACAGGCTTTGATACAAGGGGCGTCATAACAATAAAGGCATCGATTAGATTCTTCAACTGCTTCCCGATTGGTTAAACCCTGTTCCACCTCTTGAAAGTTCTTTTCAAGATTGGATAAGGAAATACGCTGCATTTTTTCATTTGCCAAAAAGAAACCCTCCTTAATTGAATGATATAGAGGTTACAAACTCTGAAATTTTTTACCTAAAAAAGGTATTATCAGAAATGAAAGCGCTTTACTAAAAAGTGATGACGAAAAAACTCTCTTCTTGAGTAGGTACCAATCCTCCTTTAGAGCGGTTATGTATTTTACAGAAAATTCTGCATCTATTCTAAATTTTACAGGCTATACAAGGGCATTACATTATACAACCTGTAAAATGCTGCAAGCATTTGATTATCCAGTATGTAAAATTGATTTGTTTCCCTAACAAAGAAATAAAGTAGTAATCGTGGACTAAAAATTTTTTTTTACTAGTCGGAAGGTAAAAAGCCGGTACAACAAGAGCGGTGAGGAAAAGCTTTCTTGTACAATTATCTGAATCCTTTTTCAATTTATCACAATTATACAATTAAATTTGTAAAATTATATCGAATTGTTAATTTTTCTTACATACTTTTTAAAATCTTAATCAATATCTTTAATTATCAATGCTTCTGCATGAAGAATGCTGATATATCAACATGTAAGAAATGAATCAGGATCAAAAATTTCTCGACGCATTTCGACAAATACTAAAAATAAAACAGCATACCTTGATCAGGTACACTGTTTGAAAAGAATTTCTGTAATAAAATAAGATTTAGAATACTATCTATTATAATACTTGGACAATTCAATAATCATAGCTCCCATTCTTTCATTTTCAGGAGCCAGTACTCTTTCAACTCCGGCTTCAATTAGAGCTTCTGCCGTCACTTTGCCGACAGCTACTGCTAAAACTTTTTCCTTAAAAACTTGGACAATATCGGATATATTGCCTTGTTCCCCGGCAAAATCAAAAAGGGAACGAACTTGCGTAGCGGTAGTAAAACAGACAGCATCACATTCGTTCGAAAGAAGTTCTTCAGTTAATTTACAAACCGTTTCAGTATCAGGAGCAATATGTTGATATGGGAGAATCTTTTGTACAGTTGCGCCTTGGTCCTCAAGGTATTTAGTCAATAATGGAGCTGACTCGCCATGAAGCTGAATCATTATTTTTTTTCCGCTAAAGTCAACATTTTCAAGGGAACGCATTAACCCTTTTGTAGTACCATCCTCATCTACTGCAACAGGATTTATCGCTAATTTCCTAAGTGCCGCAAGGGATTTATAACCTCTTGATGCTACTTTAGCTTGACGAATCACTTCTAAAAACCGGTCTTCAATTCCCAATTTCGCAGCCACATTTACCAGTGTTTCAATCCCAACCCCGGTAGTAAAAATGACCCAATCTGCGCCCTCTTTAACAAATTTCACTAACTCAGGTTCAACTTCCTTATCGGCTAAAAATACCGTTCCTTGAAGGGAACGAACAAGCGGTACACCGCCTTGTTTTTCTATTATCGTGCTTATTTCTTCAATTTTTCGTGAACCGCCAATCACAATTCGTTTCCCTGCCAACCCTTTTTCCATAGCAATACCTCTCTGACAATTATGTTTTTTTACTATCCTATTATCTAATCTTTGGAGATAAAAGATCATTAACAATTTCAAGCGACAAAATAAATATCGCAAAATTACATCTAGGTGAATATACATAAAATAGGAGTTAAATATGCAGCCTCCAGTTTAATCTTCATGGAATGAATTCACTTTCCTTGGACATACTGATTATGTCATCTTTTGTTAGGTTATGTAATTTATGACAAGGAGGAACAAATATGACATATGAGAATCAATTTAGTAACTTTATAAATGAACTTTCAATTCAAACAAAAATGGAAAATGTCTGGAGTAATACGTGCGGAACATGGCAGAATTGTAATGAGACAAACATTCAATCATTTTTAGCACAATGCCTGGATTATAATATCGATCCACAATTTTGCATGAGCTGGGTTGAAAAGCATCAGGACCAAATTCCAAACTGGCCTGCCGTATCTGATTCATCTCTTGGATGGGTTAATCAACATACCTCAACAGGTTCGGCGATTTCAATTACAGAAGAAGAGCTGAGTTAATCTCGGAGAGCCAATAGCTCTCCTTTTAAAATTTACAATAAGTACTTTTAGTGAATTAATCTAAAAAGCTGTTCTAACCCATCAAGGAGTCTTGGTGATGGCCGGCAATATAATTCCTCTTCAAGGATGAGAATCCGGCTTTCAGTTGGCAGGTTTAGCCTTTGATAGCCTGGTCGCTTGGTAATGATGCTTTTTTGAACTTTTTCCTTCCTTACTCCAACCCATGCAAGGCAAATAAAATCAGGCTTCCGATTCAACACATCTTCCCAATCTGTTTGAATACTCGCCAGTTCAATATCAGCAAAAACATTGACTCCTCCGGCTGCTTCAGATATTTCCGTCAGCCAGTTTATTTTGCCAGGCGTGAAAATCGGCTTAGGCCACCATTCCCAGTAAAGCCTGGGCTTCCTGCCACTATTTTCACTTTGTTGCTTTACTGCATTGAGCCGCAAACGAAATTCCTTTGACGCTTGCAATCCACGTTCCGCAACACCAAGAATTTCAGCTGTTTTGATCAAATCCTGCTCAATATCGGGAAGTGATTGCGGATTTAAGACGATATGCGGAATGCCTCGTTCTACTAAGGCTGCGACATTTTTTTCCATCCCCGGAACGCTTAATGAGGCCAGAACCATATCCGGTTTTAATTGCTCTACTAAATCCATATTGATCGATAAATCCGGACCTAACCTTGGCAGCCCGGAAATCGACGCCGGCCAATCCGAAAAATCATCAACCCCTACCAAAAGCCGGGTTAATCCTAAATATCCAATAATTTCGGTATTGCTAGGGCATAAAGAAATGACTCTCACGATCTCACCTATTTCAATTTGGATTTTTATACTTCCATCGCCTCAACAAGCTTAAACAAAAAACGATAAATTAGCTGAAATGCCTCATTTAATGACATTCCTTCGTTGAACCCGTCAACAAAATTCAGGTCAAAGTTCAAATTCCATAAACCATCCTCAGAGCTAAACATTAACTCGAAATTTCCGCTGTCTCCGGCTAAAACAGATTTAAGCTGTTCCTTTACCGCTTCACCATATTTCTTCTGCAGTCTCAAGCCTAACATCACATCATATGTCCCGAAAACATCATCAACTTCTAATGATACAGCCTCCACACCAATCAACTCAAACCAATTAGATTCTACGTAAATAAATTCATTCTGATGTTTTTTCAAATATGTAATAGGTTGATTTAAAAACGTAGCTGTTTCATTTGCAAGCAAATTTTCGGATTCCTTATCACAGCGCTCGATATATGCATCTGCAAAACGAAAGACGGGATCTTTTTCGGTTACAGCTTCTATATTATTTGGGAATAACCCATGTTTTACTGCGAACTCTCTTTCTTCTTTAAAAATTTCAACCTTCTCCCCTTGTTGACAAGCTTCTGAAATAAATTGTTGCAATTGTTTATGTAACATAGCAGAATTCCTCCTTTATATCAGTTCATTTTCACTGTTTTTAATAAGAATATCAAGTTTTCTTAACAAAATAAAACAGGAACCATCCAAATAGCGGATGGTTCCTTGCACCTTCTAATTTTCTGCTAACTTTGGTGTAACCTTATTACCTGCTTGTTTTTCCATTGGATCTTCAGCTTGTTTAGCACGTTTAATGAAGAAAGCAAGGATTAAAGCAACACAAGAAATTCCAACCGCCACTATGAATGAATCATTAATCCCTTCTAACATTGCCTTCATGGCAACTTGCTGCTTCATTTGAGCAATTACCGCAGGTGTTGGTTGACCTGTTAAATGCTTCATGGCAGATGCTGCTAAATCAGTCGCATGTGTTTTCGTGCGGTTCGACATAATCGTTACCAACAACGCTGAGCCAATTGCACCTGAAACCTGCTGTAGCGTATTATTCATTGCTGTTCCATGCGGATAATAGCGGGCTGGCAATTGATTTAATCCATTTGTCATAATAGGCATCATCACCATTGACATCCCAAACATCCGTGCAGAATATAAAATAATTAATTGTGTGTATGAGGTATCAAGTGTTAATTTACTGAAAAAATAAGTTGTAATCGTTGTAATTGTCAATCCAATAATCGCTAGTACACGGCCGCCAAACTTATCAAATAATTTACCCGTAATCGGGGACATGATTCCCATCAATAGAGAACCCGGCAACATCAATAATCCTGAATGGAGCGTTGAAATCCCGCGAATCGTTTGAACATAAATCGGTAATAACAGCATACCTGAAAATAAAGCCATAGATATAACAATTGAAATAGCTGATGATAAAGCAAACATCGGGTATTTATAGACCTTAAAATTAAGCATTGGCTTTTCAAGTTTAGATTGTCGAAGTATGAATAAAACCAATGAAATAGCCCCAACAACTATCGTAATGTATACTTGAGGGCTATCCCAGCCCTTGCTGCCTGCAGAACTAAATCCATATAACATACCGCCAAAGGCTACGCTTGATAATAAGAGTGAAAATAAATCAAGACGAAGATCAACTTTATCCTTCTTATCTTTAAGCAAGAAGACCCCAATTAATAAAACAATAATAGCGATCGGTGTCACTAAATGGAATAACATTCTCCAATCGTAATGTTCAAGAAGCCAGCCGGATAATGTCGGTCCAATTGCAGGTGCAAAAATAAACACCAATCCGAAAAGTCCCATCACGCCTCCGCGTTTTTCAACAGGGAAGCCTGTTAACATTACATTCATTAAGAGCGGCATCATGATTGCTGAACCTGATGCTTGGATCATCCTAGCCACTAATAATATAGAAAAGTGTGGTGCAAAACCTGCGAGAATCGTACCGACGGTAAATATACTAATCGCAGTTAAAAATAAACGTCGGACAGAATATTTTTGAATCAAAAATGCTGTGGATGGAATCATGACTCCATTTACCAGCATATAACCAGTTGCCAGCCATTGAACAGTCGATGCTGAAATATTCAAGTCCTTCATAATCGTTGGCAGGGCAACATTCAAAAGTGTTTCATTTAACATGGAAATAAAAGCCCCAATAAGCAGGATAGCGATAATCCCGTACGGCGGGCGATTAGTCTTTGAAATGGAATGGTCCATTGTATCTCCTCCTATAAACTCATAGTTCATTTTTTTATACTGATATTTCATACAGACAATATCATATACCGGCAGTTCACTTTTTGCAATCATAAAATAACCTGTTATTTACTGGATTTGTATTAATAAAATAAATAGGGTACTATATTTTTATACACGCAGTCTAATTTAAAAGTAAAGGTGAATGTGATGAACGACCGGAAACAGCATGTTATAGGTATGGCCCATCAATTATTTATCGAAAAAGGTTTTCAAGCTACGTCCATCCAGGATATTTTGGAATATAGTGGAATTTCGAAAGGAACTTTTTATAATTATTTTTCTTCAAAAAACGAATTATTAAAAGCCATATTTAAAACAATTTTCAAGAAAATGGATAAGGAGCGGGATGAATTACTAATTGGAAAGGATAAATCAGATATCGAGATTTTTATCAAACAAATGGAATTGCAAATGAAGTCGAACAAAAAAAATAACTTATTTACCCTTTTCGAAGAAGTATTGTTTTCGAATGATGAGGATCTGAAAGAATTCATTAAACGCGGTCATTTGATGATGCTTCACTGGTTATATAACCGGTTTATCGACATTTTCGGGGAAAGTAAAAAACCCTATTTACTGGATTGTGCCATTATGTTTATGGGAATTTTACATCAGAACCTTCATTTCAAATTAATGGCGAATGGTTCAGGTGCAAAAATTCACAAGGTAGTCCGTTATAGTGTTGATCGGATTGTAAAAATCGTAGACGAGGTAGCGGAAAGCGGGGATCAATTGATAGAACAGGAGTTTTTAGAAACATGGCTGCCGGATTGCGAAAAAAACAACAAAGGGTTTCAAAAGAAATTATTTCACACCGTTCTATCGTTGAAAAAGACGCTAACCAATGACGAGGAACAAATAAAATATATTGAGCTGCTTGACTTTATTTCTGAAGAGCTGCAGAACTCAAGAACACCAAGGAAATTTCTAATTAACAGCGCTCTTTTTTCTTTAAAAGCCAATCAAGCAGACCTTTGGAAAAAAGAACTTCAATTATTGGAAGAGATAATTTCTTCCTATTTTAATCAATTAGAGGAAACAAGCGCCTAATCCATTTATTACGGATTAGGATTTTATATGCCCATCGAAAAAAGTGAGGAAATGAATCCGCACTTCAATTGGCTCAATGACAACTATTAAATGCCCGTATCCATTGCCTGATGATCATTAACATTAACAGCTTTAAGGTCGAGGCTCTTAGTCAATCGATCTTTTTGTCCTGCCTTCAATGCCGCAGCATGTTTTTGAGTGATTGTCCCGGGATTGATCATTGGTTATTTCAATTAGCATGATAGTGGATTCGCTTTCTTCTATCATCCTCCAATTAAGACTGTTAACGAATTTTCACAGTTCCTCCAACATATTAAATCACCGGGGAAAATCCCCCAAGTGATTTAACGAATTAATACACTAATCAATGACATGAACAATGCAGATGTTATCATGGCGATGCTTCCCATTGCTCCCTCTAGTTCCCCCCACTCAAATGCCCGATTTGCTCCGATAGCTTGGGCAGAGGTTCCTAATGCGAGACCTTTTGCAATCCCGCTTTTGATCCGAATGAATTTAAAAAGAAATGGTCCGGTGAGAAGAGAAAAAATAGCGGATATGAAAACAAACATGACTGTTAGAGATGGTATTCCTCCCATAGACTGTGAAATGCTCAAGGCAATAGGTGCGGTAACGGATTTAGGTATAAGAGTATACATCATTTCTTGATTCAAATGCAGCACCTTATTTAACAGCACCACTGCTGCGACTCCCGCTAACGTACCTGGAATTACTGCCCAAACAATGAGTAAGAAATATTTTTTAATTACTTTTATCTGTTTGTATAGGGGAACAGCTAATGAAACAGTTGCTGTTCCCAAAAGCAGCGAGAAAATTCCCGTTCCTGAGGAATATCGGGCAAAGTCTAAATGAAAGAGAAGAAGTAGACAGATAATGAAAACTGTAACAGAATACAAAGGATTTAGCCATGCCTTATTAAATCTCTGAAACACCCTTAATCCAATTACATAACTCAAAAAAGTAATTACTGTACATAAAAGCACATTAGTTATTAATGTCTCCATTTTGTTTCCTCCTTGTTCTTTTCGTTTCGAAATACTCTGCACTATAAGCTGTCACAAAAAGTACAAACAAACTGCTCGTTACCAAAATAATCGCTAGTTTTAATCCTTCAATCCGAAAAATTCCTGCATAATGCCAAACACCTACTGCAAAAGGGATAAAGAGAAGCGTAATATGTTTGATATGCAACTGAGCTACCTTTTCCACCCACTTTAATTTACATACCCCCGACACTAAGGCAATAAAAAGTAAAGCCATACCGACGATGCTCCCGGGGATAGGTAGTTTTAACCATGTCACGATTTGATTCCCAATAAGATAAACAAAGAGGATTGTGAGGAATTGAGCAATAATCCGAACCAATCGGCTCCACCTCCGTTTTTTAAATTACCCTCGTTTACTCTCTAATACAAGAAAACAAATATACATCGACATTCTTTAAAGTAAGTATGGCATAACAGTAAATGATTTTCTCTAAACTTGTAAGGATATCTAACTTGAATGTTCAAAGAATAATAAATCATCGTCAGATCATCATACTTGTTTAGACATCCCAGGGAGCACTGACAAGAAGTTAGTAATATAGTTTACACTTGTACACTTAGGAATCGAATTCGAATTATTGTTAGAAATAAAAAAATTCTCCTCCGCAGGATTGGCGGAGGAGATAGTAACCACACTTATTCGTTTTTTAAAAAAGTACTGGGCATAACCACCGCAACAACCTCACCGCGGGCACAAAGCACATCATTGGCAAATACCTCAGTCTCCACTTTAAACTTTTTTGGATGAATTTCTGTCACGGTTCCGATTGCCTTTAATGCCACACCGTGTGGGGTTGGTTTAACAAATTCCACTTTTAAGGAAGCGGTTACAAAACGAGGCGACTCGGCTCCGTCACCTACTTCATGGCCATTTTTTCGATGAAGCGCCAGAGAAGCGGACCCTGTACCGTGACAATCAATCAATGAAGCAATGATGCCACCGTAAACAAATCCCGGGAGTGCCATATGTTTTTGTTCAGGTGAAAAAATCGTTAGTGTCTGCTCACCGTGCCATCCGGTACGAAAATGATGTCCTTCTTCATTTAAACGGCCGCAGCCATAGCACCAGGCAAAATCGTCCGGATACTCATCTTGAATTGCTTTATGTACTATTTCTTCCATTGTCTCTCCTCCTTTTCTGAATAGTATAACATATTGGCTTAAAAGTTCTAATAATAAATGATTATACTTAATTATAAGTAAAAATTAGGAGGAGATTTTACTTGGATAAAACGGTTGAAAAACGTCTCACCTGATACGGTGACAGGCACCGTATATGGACATTCCACCAAAATGTCCGCCTGTAGTGGACATTTAGTTTAAAACCTAAAAAAGACCTTCCGTAATTTCAGGAAGGTCTTTTTTGTATTCTTATTTATATTCTAAATCTTTACTCATCGTTTCCTTTTACAGGTTGTCCTGTTTTCTCGTCGAGGAATAGTTTTTTATTCCGAGGACCCTTGTTAAAGTCAAACATGTTTTCGATGCTACCTGCTTTGGCATCAAGTGAAGTACCGCCGATACGGCCTAAGTTCCAGTTATCTTCAACAAATTTAAGGATAGATGATTGATCCGTTAATGTGTGATCAACGAAATTACTTTTCGCATATGGTGAAACAACTAATAGTGGTAATCTTGGCCCATATCCAGCTTTACCTGATTCAACCGATTGTCCGTTGTTTGGTCCAAATACATGATCATACCAGCCATCAGAATCATCATAAGCAATTACAACGGCAGTATCCTTCCACTCAGGTGTCTTTTGTAAGTGATTTATTGTATTAACGATAAATTGCTGTTCATCTAATGGATCTGAATAACCAGCGTGACCATCTTGGTACATAGGTGCTTTCAAGTAGCTGACACTTGGCATATTTCCTCCGTCAACAGCTGTCCAAAAATCCTTCATATCATATTGATGATTTGCTTGATCTGTTTTCCCAATCATGTCAGCAGAACTTGGAGCTACATGATCTTTGTTTGCAGTTGATTTATAATATTCGAATGGCTGGTGATGCGGGCTATAATCAGTTACTGATGAGCCGCCAATATTGGTGTGCTTCGCTGTTGGATCAGCAAAGCCGCCTTGGAACCAGCCCCATGTAAGTCCTTTTCCATTTAGCAAATCACCGACATTTTTATTTGTGTCATTCATTGCAACCGTCGCACCAGTTGAAGCTTTATCAAAATAAGGATTTGGGTCGCCTGTTACAGTACCATTTTCAAACTCATTTAAAACGTTGCCAGATTCAACCTTGCCATTTTTATCATATAATGTTGCCCCATGAGTTTCACCAGAAATCAGGTTTAACGCACCTGGTGTTGATGGCCCATAAGTAGTTCCAAAAGAGTTATCACTCATGGCAAAGTTTTGAGCATAATTCCATAAAGCTGTTACGGTGTTTCCATCATAATAATCCATAACGATTCCAGGATTAGCACCTTTTCCAGTAGTCTCGACTGCCTTGTCCATTTTTCCACCATCAGTAGCTGCGATTTCATCATGATAAGCGTGGTCCATATCAGCTGTCATAGCTTGTGAACGATCTAAACGTACAGGGTTGGCTGCGTTTGGATTATTTGTTATTAAATTGCTATTAGAAATACCTGGCTGTGTTCCATTATAATCTTTTGGAGTTAAGAGATTATTAACTTCAGGCGTATTTCCCTTTGGCATAAACTGAGGTTCCCCTTTAATGTTCAGCGCATATGGATATGTACCAAAGTAATGATCGAATGAAACATTTTCCCCGAAAATCACAACGACATGTTTAATCGGTGTTTTAGTTTCCACCTTTGCATTCTTAACCTGTACATTTGCTTGTGCTTTTACCTGTGCATTTGCCTGTGCATTAACTTGTCCGTTAACCACCGGAGCAGCAGATAACAAAGTACCCAAAGCAGCAACACTTAGAACATTAAAAATTTTACTAAGCTTCTTTGCATTCATAAATACGCCTCCTATTAATCTATTACATTTGTACTTTACCGAACTAATGTAAAGCCAGTATTAATCCAGTGTTAAGTATTGTTAAGATTAGAGATTAATAATTTTTTTTTAAAAGCATAAAAATTATTACCTGACATTAACTTTAGGAGGTAAACATGTCAAAACCACTTCATTCTTCTGTAAAACCGTCCCTTATAGTCCGAAGCCTGCAGCCTGAAAATCAAGAAACACCCATTCAATTTATAAATGGTGACACCATCGACCCTAATTTGTTTTATCGAAGAAACCACTTTTCTTATCCACTTCTTACTTCTTCTAATTATTGGCTTCCTATTAATGGATCGGTTGAAATACCAAGATTGTTTTCTATGCAAGAGATCCTCAACATACCTTCAAAAATGATCAAACTTGTTCTGGAATGCTCAGGTGATAAACGCGGTCTATTTGAGCCTAAAGTGTTTGGTGAACAATGGCAAAAAGGCGCGATTAGTCAGGGGTACTGGAAAGGAGTCCCGCTGAGGGCGCTCCTCGAATTAACCGGTATAAAAAAGGGTGCCAAAGAAGTTGTGGTGGAAGGGTTTGATTATGGGAAAAGAACGGACTCTGATCAGGTCTATTCTTTTTCAAGAAGCTTACCATTAGATAAGGCCCTGCATCCCGATACAATCATTGCCTACGAATACAATAACCAACCTATTCCTTTAAAGCACGGTTTTCCGCTAAGATTAATAGTTCCACAGTGGTATGCCATGGCTTCAGTAAAATGGATTAAGCAAATTAGAGTAATAGAGTCGGAGTTTCAAGGTCCTTTTCAAGTAATTGATTATGTTTATTATCCAAATAGGGAAAATAACATAGATACACTCCCTGTCACAACCATAAACGTGAATTCTACAATCCAAAAACCACTGGATAGGGAAGTGCTTACTACCGGTTTCCATTTCATTAACGGAATTGCTTGGACGGGAAATGGAGTTATTATAAAGGTTGAAGTCAGTACGGATGGTGGAAAAAGCTGGTCTGATGCAAAAATAACGAATCAGAAGAAAGGCAATTATGAATGGATATCATGGACCTTTGAATGGCCTGCTTTAGAAAAGGGTGAATACACCATTATGACCAAAGCAACAGATTCTTTCAATCGAACTCAGCCGGCTAGTCCCTTTTGGAATCGAAAAGGATATGGCTATAATTCAGTTGATAAAATTAAGATAAAAATTGAATAACGAAAAGCCCTGCAGCCGACTTCCAAAAGGTCGGCTGCAGGGCTTTTTTTAAAATACTCAATTTTTTATTCCATCATACGTTTATCGAGTTGCTCAAGCACAAATGGCCATGCATATTCATGCCCGTTCTTCGACTCTTCATCGGGAAATCCTGCATGTGTAAGACGAAGATAGGAACCATTACCAAGCGGTTCCAGTTCAACTGTAACTACTGTTTCAGCTCCCTTTGTACCCCCCTCCCCAGTAACCCACGTCAATTCGACAAGTCGATCCTCTTCGAGCCGAAGAAATCTACCGTAATGAGGGTGACGCTGTGCCTCACTTTGTTCCTCGAATTTGTATATCGTTTCAAAGAAAAATGGTGTATTGATTTCACCTTTCATTAACACTGATCCCGGCGCGGCAAACCAGCGATCAATTTGCTGTGTCCACGCTCTGAAAAGAACATTGGGGGATAATTCCATCTGTCTTTCCACCGTTAGAGAAAACGGTCTTGAGGAAAGATCAGGAACAGTAATAGGTTGTGTCATCTGAATTTCAATCCCTTCTATTGCATGAATGAAGTGAAAATTTATTAAACCCAATTATCAGTTTCACTATTCCAATTATTTGATCCATCATTTTGTTGATAATCTTGATCATCATAGTCAAAATCCTGATTGTTATCTCTGTTGTCATTATCCCAAGCTGATTGTTGGTCATTTTCCGGATGTCCAACCTCCTCTTGCAGTTGAGCAATTTCATGCTCCTGGAGTATATTTTGGTCCATAAGCTCCTGCATGATTTCTTGATCTTCTAAATGCTGCCAAGCATTATATTGATTAAATCCGATTCTACCTTGTTCAAACAAATACGTAAGCAAAGCCCCGGCAGCTATACCTCCGGCAAATGATCCAAATTTGCCCAATCCCCCATTGCCTCCAGATGACCCATAATATTCGGGTTGTTCATAATAGCCTCTTCGCCGATCCATTCTTTGCGGACGATTTCGTTGTGTAAGAGGGCGGATTATTAAAAAATGGACTAATAAAATGATAATCACAATACTAATTAACAACATTATTTTTCCCTCCTTTATTCTTTATTTTACTTTACTAATGGAATTTCCTTTTCAAATGGTAAATTCAACAGCCATCCAGCTCCATTAATAAAAATAAAAGACTTCCCTCTAATAATAAGGCTTAACAATCCTCTGTTCAAAATGGAATGGTTCCTTGTCCTTTTACATATCGTTTTTCTTGATGGTTTTTTAACAGTATAAAGACTAAATTTCAATATAACATTTATGTTTTAAGTGCTTCCTGCTATACTAATTTTAATACTAGATAGAAAAAGAGGAATTCACTTGAAATTGCATCTTGAGTCCAAAGATATAGACTTTCATCAATTGGTTGAAAATTCCCTGAATTCAATTTGGATTGTTGGACAAGAGGGTAAAATATTATACTACAATAAGGCTTGTTTGGATTTGTTTCATTTAAAAACTTCAAAAGATATAATATCAAAAGGGATTTGGCTTTTTCTTCACCCTGATTTCCATGATAAAAGTAGAGAACGCCTAAGAAGGATCCTTGAAAATCAGGAAGTATTAAAAACAGCAGAATTAAAAATGCTTAAGAGCAATGGGGAAGAAATAGATGTTGAAGTCATGTCAGTACCCTTTTTTATAAAAGACAAAGTTTTCGCCCAGGTTACGATGCAAAACATTACACACCGTAAAGCTGCAGAAAAGCTTTTGAATAATAGAGAAAAACTAGCATCACTTGGTCAAATCGCTGCAGGTATTGCACATGAAGTTAAAAATCCCCTTACATCGGTAAAAGGATTTTTACAGTTAATAAAGGAATCCCAATCGCACCCCTATTTAGATATCATGGAAAATGAATTAATGAAGGCATTAGCAGCCTTACAGAATTTATTACAGGTATCCAAGCCTGATTTACACGATGAACCATTGGTTTCCATCGATTTATGTAATGAGTTAGCTTCTCTCATCTATTTATTCCAAGACAGACTTTATAAAGTAGATGTAGAACTGGATTTAAGAGATTCTGAAAAGAAGATCGTTGGAAAGCGAAACTTATTTCAAAAAGCTTTTTTCAATCTTTTAAAGAATTCACTTGAGGCAATTGAGGACAAAGGAAAAATTAGAATTGAACATTATTATAAAAATGATTGGATTCATATAAAAGTGACTGATTCCGGAATTGGTATTCCAAAAGAAAAATTAAAAATGTTAGGCACACCATTTTTTACCAGCAAAACCGATGGAACCGGCCTTGGACTGACACAGGTCTTTACTACGGTTCATGAACATCAAGGTAATATTTTTATTCAGAGTGAAGTCGGAAAAGGAACAACCATTCATGTTCAACTCCCTTTAAAAGAAAAAAGCTAATTAAGCAAAACTATTGCTGTTCCGTTTTGTATTTTAATAGTTGAATGACTATCGGTCAAAACGAAAGAAAAATATCTTTAATTAATTCGATACTTCTTGAAGGGAGTATCTTTTTCTTATCTAACCGGTTTGCTTTTCAAAATTCCAAAAGAAAAAAAGAACCATTTAGGTCCCGTATTAACCTTCTACCAAAAGTATTAATGTTACATGTGATTAATAATATAACTATAGGGCATCCATAAAAGATTAAATGCCTGTTTTTCAAGATGTAAAAATACTTCAATGTATTTATTTATTGGTCCGGTACGTTGATGTTCCGATAATAATCTGTTATATTCATTTAACAGCTCGTCCAGTTCTTGGCTGCAATATATTGTTTCTTCATTTATTAATCCTTTTTCAATTCCTAATTTTATCATTTCTTCTCTTTTTTCATTTATTTTCTCTTTTAATCTGTCTAGTCTCATAGCAAACATACACCCCGTAAAAAACTAGTAATTGTTTTATTGATAATCAGCTGATTCTATTAGTCATGAACAGAATTATAGCATTTTTTGACTGATATTAAATGACTTCGATAAAACAAGTTAAAAATAGACAAATGTAGACGGGATTTGAATTTTTTCGACAATTTTACTTTCCCTTTTATCCTCTTATTACTAGTTGGAAATACCTTTTTTCCTTAGCACCTAAAAAAACCGTCAGGACTGTTATATCCTAACGGTTTTTGAGTGTTGTCTCATCGATATTTTACTTTGACATTTTTCGCTTTGTGAAAAAATCTACTAAACCTGTGTCGTGGCAGGCAGCAACACTTCAACCAAGCGATCCATCCCCAGTTTTATCATATCAGGTGTGGAATGGCTAAAGTTTAATCGGAAGGTGTTGTTTTTAGGCCGGTCAACGTAGAAAGGTGCTCCCGGAACAAACGCAACACCATTATCAACTGCCTTACTGAGTAAATTGGTTGTGTTTAGCTGTTCACAACCTTCTACCCACATAAACATTCCGCCCTTCGGTTCTTTCCATGTGAATAAATCAGAACCTAATTTACTTAAATAATCCCTCATGATCGTCATTCGATAGTAATACTCACTTCTTAATAGATTTATATGACTAGTAAGGTTAAAGTCCCGTAACAAGTAATAAAGTGCTTGCTGGTCTATAGAGCTGGAATGTAAATCATTCATTTGCTTTGCTTGGGCCATCATCCGGATCACTTCAATTGGACCCGTTACCCATCCGGTCCTTAAAGCAGGAACTACTGATTTTGAAAAAGTGCTTGTATATAAAACATGACTCTGATAAGTATCAAAAGCTGCTACAGGATGATATTCTTCATCCTGATGAAATTGAATATCACCATATGGATCGTCTTCAAGCACAAGGACGTTATATTCATAACATAGGTTGAGTAAATTTTGACGACGTTCATTGTTCCAGACCTTCCCATCAGGATTAGAAAAAGTAGGAATGATATAAACAAATTTGGGCCGTAAAATCTCCATTTTTGCTTTAAGGTCTTCCGGTTCCATACCATGATCGTCACTTTTAACAGCTACTACATGTGCCCCATAAGATCGAAAAACCTGTAAGGCTGATAAGTAAGTGGGATCTTCTGTTAGAACAACGTCTCCCTCGGAAAGCATAATTCTAGCAAACAAGTCGATTACTTGTTGCGAACCGGTTGTAATAAGGATGTTATCAGGATTGGATGATATCCCTTTAGGTTCCATTTTCGTTTGGATTGCATCTCTAAGTGGCTTGAATCCTTCTGTTAAGCCATATTGCAAGGAGGAATTTCCCGATGCGAATACTTTTTCATAAGCGATTTTCACTTGCTCCAACGGAAAGATATCTTCGGCAGGTAATCCTCCGGCAAATGAAATCACATGTCCTTGTTGAGTTACTTTAAGTATGTCTCTTACTGCAGAAGATTGATAGGTTTTAGTTTGTGGCGCAAATGAATAATTCATAGAAGTCCCTTCCTTTTTTAAATAAATCATTTTCGTGATAAATCAATATGATATGTTATATTGTCATTAATAGTATAATATAGAATATCATTTTGCAATTATTTTTACTAAATATTCAGAAAAAATATTTACTTTGTGGCGGATAGTTTGCCTTCTAACCTGGATGTCGATTAATATGCTATAATGTATTTAAAATATTATATAACATACAAACAAAGGGAGAAAGTAAATGGATAAAGACTTTTTGTCGGCTCAAATAGGCCAGCGGTTACGCTATAACCGGCAGCAGCGCAATTTGACTTTAGATGAACTGGCTGAATTAACAGGTGTCAGTAAACCAATGTTGGGACAAATTGAGCGGGGCATCTCTAATCCTACAGTTTCGATTCTTTGGAAAATTGCTGCAGGTCTTCAGGTTCCCTTCGCTTCCTTTTTAACCGCGAATCCCTCAGTTAAAATAATTCGCGAGGATGAACAGCCTTTTTTCAAAGAGGATGATGATTTATTTGAAGTCTATAATACATTTGCTTCTCCTGGCGTTCCTTTTGAAAGCTATCGCGTTCGTTTGTTACCCGGATGCAAACATCTATCTGAACCAACCGGAATCGGAACACTTAAATCAATCACCGTTCATTCAGGAGTTTTCTCGATTAGGATTGGCGAAGATGATCATTATTCTTTAAATATAGGAGACTGTGTCTCTTTTTCTTCAGATGTGTATCATATTTATGAAAATACCTCTAATGATGTATGTGAAATTAACTTGGTCATTTACTATTCCACTCCAACTATTCAACTTTAAGGAAAGGGTGTTTTTCTTGGAAAATAAAATAGAAACGGTTTATATACTCGAAAACCCCGAAAAGAAAATAATTAAATTTGCAACAGGCACCCAATTGGCGTATGAAAATATCATAAAAGATGTGTTTGGGGTTGCTTGTGTCAAGGATCTACAATTGATGATTCAATTTAACAAGAGTTTTCAAGATAGCATTTGTCACAAACATGGAATAAGAGAAAACAAGATTACTATTGATAAAATTCTTCGTATTGCTTCAAAACAGGAAATACTTTTATTAAAGAATCAATTAATTGAAAATAATGATAAACCCTTAGAAAAGGACTTTTCCGTCCCACGGCCGTTTGAGCGCTTTATTAAACTTCAAGAAGGTATTTTTAAATGGGATGAGAAGAATTCTTCCTATAATTCCGTGAATCTCGGTGCATAATTTTATTTGAAATCTAATTAGTAAAATATAAAAAATCCTCAATTGAGGATTTTTTATCATGTTATTTCCTATCTTTTTATCGAAAGAAATGCCAATTTCCTCTATCTGCCGGAAAAAGCTTTAACTCTTTGACCTTGTCAGGGTGGTTAGTGATAATTTCAGTAAAGATTTCCCGTGTTGACTTATTTTTCGTGTCAACTCCTAACTTTTGAGCTGCGTTAAGAATCGTTTTCTGCCGTACTTCATGGGAGATTTGACGAAGATCCTTTCCCTTCGTACTAATTCCTAATTGTTTTGCCTGCTGATTATTACGGGCTTCAAACACTTCATGGGCCAAATCTTTAAGTTCTTTTCCTTCGGTTGAAATTCCTAGTTCTTTGGCATCTTTCTTAATTTGTTTATCTCGTATTTCGCTGAACAACGCCTTCGTATCCTTGTCTGTAGTATTAATTCCTAATTCTTTTGCTTTATTCTTTATCCACGTGTCACGTAATTCATTTCTTAATGTGGCAGTATCTTTTCCTTTGGTTTCAATCCCAAGTGCTTCAGCCTTCTTCTTGATCATCGCTTCCCTAACTTCTTTTGCCAATGTCTGAGTATTTTTACCCTCCGTTTGGATTCCTAGCATTTGTGCTTGTTTTTTGATAAACTCCGGATTGTCCCAAAGATGACCTTTATGGGCATTATCATGACTTGCTGTATGTGTTTCGATATTTCCTTCATTTACGGCAAAAGCTTGCGTGGATCCAATCAAACCAAACAAAAATGCTGCTGAAAAAATGTAAGTTATAAACATCCTCTTCTTCATGTAACTTCCTCCTTCATTTGTTGGTTTTACAGAAGATAGGATGCCCAGAAATTATTACCAATTTATGAATAAATTATTAAATTAATTAACAAGAAGGCATTAAAATATTTCATTCCAGTAAGCTGAATTCATTTGATTTAGATCCCACACAGCAGAACCAGCTAGGTGTAATTGAGGAATCAAGTCCAAATATAAGTTAAATGATTTAGCTGTGGGAAGCCAGATTTTATATTGTACGTTCTGTGCAGTATATGAAATAAAATACTCCCCCAACGTTGAATCCCAAGAAAAGTTCCGATGATTTTGAGCTACTAATTTCTCAACATATTGAAGAGGTTCGGCTGGATTCTTTACAACATGGTCCTGATGATTTTGTTCCCAAATTCTTGTATAGGCGGGAAGTCCCAGTATTAATTTTTCAGCAGGAATCCCGGTTTGAAGATATTCTTGTAAATTTTCTTTTAACCATGATAAAGAGGTAATAGGCCCTGGAATTGGATCGGTTGACCAGTGTTGATCATATCCCATAAAAATAATATAGTTGCAATACCTCCCGAGGAGTTCATGATCAAATGGCGTGCCTTTATTATTACTTCCAATTGTTTCGGGGGGGAGATCAATAGAAAGAATAACTGAGGACTTATTTAATCCGTCCGATAAAGTTTTTACAAATTGGGAAAAGGCATTTCGATCCTCACTACTTACATTTTCAATATCTACATTTACTCCATCCCAATGATTGGATTTTGCACTTTGAATAATCTTAACAATCACCTCTTGGATTTTTTTAGAGTTAGTTAAAAATGTATGAACATTTGTATATGTATCTCTACCGATGATTACTCTTGTCCAGATTCTTTTTCCTTGCTGGCGAATAGTGTTGGTTAAGGATGGGGCCGATATTACTTGCAGATTAAATTGATTATCAATAGCGGCTAATTCCGGAGAAACCACCTTTAAATTATGATAATCAGCTAAATGTTGAATGTTAATGCTGTTGCCGGAAATCCACCCTATGTCAAGTGGAGATTTTTGGGAAGAAGTATTATTTGCTATCTGATTACTATTGAATCTTGATGATGCTTGATTTTGCTTTGAAGCCGTAAATAATTCATTGAAATGAACAGAAGCAGTCCCTGCTCCAAAAAACATGATAATGATGCTGGGAATAATCATGACAATAAGGACGAGAAAAACAAATAGAACCCAGATTGATTTTTTAAACCGAAGTTTGGTAGCTGACCCAAAACCATGATTAGAGGTGTCTTTCATGATTAATACCTCCATTTTGATATTTCTTTTCTATTCATATGTAAAATCATTGGGACAAGAACCAAAACTAGTATTGTTATATTTTTTTAATATACGTAAATATATAAAAGCTAACGTTCTAAAACGTCAGCTTTTTGGACAAATTCACCACTCTCGGGATTTACAAATTACGGATGGTGCCTGGCACCCTGATTATCTTACGCTTTTTTTTAAGATGGGCTGAATAACTCTTGGCATTGTATTGTTCTTTTTCTTATAGGCGTGCCAGTAGGCCATGGCTATAAACACAGTTCCGCCAACCGCATTTCCTAAAAAAACCGGGATAAAATTATGGATATATTCCATCCAGGTAAAATGGCCTGCAAAAATCGAAGCAGGGATGACAAACATATTAGCCACTACGTGTTGAAAACCGATTGCAACAAATGTCATTGTTGGAAACCAAATACCTGCAATTTTCCCCATCATATCTTCTGCCCCATAAGACAGCCAAACTGCCGACGCAACTAACCAATTGCAGCCAATTCCGGAAAGAAAGGCTTGGAGGAATGATGCCTCCAGTTTATGCTGGGCGATACTAATGGTCTTGGCCAAGTAAGGTGCCGTTTCTGTAAGGCCAATAACATGACCGAAAAAGTAGGCAATAAAAACTGCTCCGGCAAAGTTACTAACGGTAACAAGGAACCAATTATAGAAAACCTTCCTAGTGCTTATCTTGTTTGCCATCCTAGCGATTGGCACAGCCATCATATTCCCTGTCAAAAGCTCACCGCCTGCAAGTAAGGTAAGAATAAGACCAACAGGAAAAACAGATGCTCCAATCAAACTGCTTAACCCTTCTAGATTTACAGATAATGTAGCTGTTACACGGATGAAAAGTAAATAACCCAAGGCAATAAATGCACCTGCTTCAAACCCTAATATAAGAGTTTCCATAAAAGGGTACTTCGTTTTTTTAATTCCGTTTTCCACTGTGATCTCCATTATTTTTTCGGGTTTACTGTAAGCCATAAGAGCACTCCTTTATAGTGACATTCTTGTAAATAAATTGTGAATCATTGAACATACTTTGATTTTATCGTATTTCTCCCTATTTACTTGTGAAAAGTTTTCAACTTTTTTTATAGCGCTTTCAATTATCCATATCTATCTTTTCGTAAACCTTCACCTATTGCAAAAAAACAACTATCTTTTAGAAAAGAGCCACAAAAAAGAGCCTACTCTTTTTTTAAAGTAGGCCGGTCTATTTCACTTGCAAATATAGATTTGTAATAGGCAATTCCGTTAGAAAAACGTTAATCTCTATCTAAAAGAGCGGCACCTGCAATCCCCGGTTCTGTCATGTCGTAAACATTTAAGATTAGATCTAATTCTTCTTCTGTGAGCACATCATAATAATTCACGAACAGATTTTAGTTGTGTTTTATCAGATCATTTGCTTAGCTCGTTAAACCATTTTTTTAAATTTCCAGTAAACTCAGAACAGAAAAAGGCTGCCGAGTGATACTCAACAGCCTTTTGTAGGTATAAAAAACTAGTAAGACCTTTTATTTCGATTGCGCAAGAATGTTGGGATATCCAATGAATCTTCTGACTCCTGCATTTGTCGCCCATTTTCACGCACCGATGGTTCTGCCTCCTTCAATTGGCGGCTATTTTCATATACCGATGCTTCTGGCTCCTGCCATTGGCGACTATTTTCATATACCGATGGTTCTGGCTCCTGCCATTGACGGCTATTTTCATACCTAGGTTCTTCACGTATTATCTGTTCACGTCTAGGCCGTACTTGGGACCGGGTTTTTGACATTACTTCCTTGGAAGAATTGGAAGCCTGGGTTAAGAAAGGATCCTCTTTATCAACAAAACCAGTCGCAATAACCGTGATCATAATTTCATCTTTAAGACTTTCGTTAATAATCGAACCAAAAATCATGTTTAATTCCTGATCTGTAGCAGCACCAACAATATCTGCCGCCTCTTGAACCTCATACAAACTCAAATTGCTGCCGCCGGTGATGTTCATAAGGACACCTTGAGCTCCATCAATGGAAGTCTCAAGCAACGGACTTGAAATCGCTTTTCTTGCAGCTTCAGCAGCACGGCCCTCACCTTTTGCTACTCCAATACCCATTAACGCTGTTCCTTTGTTGGACATAATCGTTTTTACGTCAGCAAAATCAAGATTGATTAATCCAGGAACCGCAATTAAATCCGAAATTCCTTGAACACCTTGCCGCAGGACGTTATCCGCTTCACGGAAAGCTTGAAGCATTGGGGTTTTTTTATCGACAATCTGTAATAATCGATCATTTGGGATAATAATTAATGTATCCACCGCCTGCCTCATCATATCGATACCGTTTGCTGCATTTGCTGCTCGCTTACGTCCTTCAAATCCGAACGGACGGGTGACGACACCAATCGTCAGCGCGCCCAGCTCGTGGGAAATTTGGGCAATTGCAGGAGCTGCTCCTGTACCTGTGCCGCCGCCCATTCCGGCTGTTACGAAGACCATGTCTGCTCCTTTTAGTGCCTCTTGGAGCTGGGCTTTGCTCTCTTCCACTGCTTTTCTGCCCACTTCCGGGTTTGCACCTGCACCCAAACCTCTTGTTAAGGTTGTTCCAATTTGCATTTTAATTTCTGCTTTTGATAGTTTAAGAGCTTGAGCATCTGTATTAACGGCAATAAATTCGACGCCTTGAATACCATCCTCAATCATTCGGTTAACAGCGTTATTTCCCCCACCGCCGACACCGATTACCTTAATTCTAGCTATTTGATCTATATTCATGTCAAAATCCCACATTCAATGGTCCACCTGCCTATGTTATCGATTACATATTTCATTTTTACTATTTAATATTTTAGCAAAATAATCTGGTTTTTTATATAGTACTCTTGTCACTCCTATACAATTGGAATAGATTCACTATTTAACTCTATTATTTAATCATAATATACCTAGGGCTGCTTTTCCATCCTAATCCCAAAAATGTTGCGAGATTACAAAAAAACATGACCTTTTCGTCATGTTTTAGTCTTTTATGTCTTTTATTTGTACATCAAGCTAAGTATGCCTCTTGGACCTGTTCGTTTGTCATTAAATCTTTTCCATACCCTTTAGAACAATTTCACCTGTTTGAATTACAAATCCCTAATTGGAGCTCTCTTTTTTACAGTATAATTACCGGTAAAAAATGTTACAAAACAAAAAACCGTTCTAGAAGCAACACGGGAACGGTTTTTTCAAAATGATATTCTCTTGTAAATTTTATTCTAGTAAAGGTCTACGTTCATATTTTCCACTGAATCTGTTAAAGAATCAGATGTAGAATTTTTGAAACTCGTAATTTGCTCATATTCTCCCGGCTGAAGAACACTTTTGTCACCTTTCATTAAGAACGTATAGGCGGCAATCGAGATAAACAAACCAAACGTCCATGCATTATCCCACAGGAAGTGAAGTCCCGGAATGAATAGACCAAGTACAGGAATGGCCACGCCGATGATTAGCGCATAGACGCCGTTTTTATTAAAGCCGCTCAAATAACTATATCGGCCATTCGGATCATATAGTTCATTAAGCGCCATTTGTCGCCGGCGAACAAGCCAATAATCCGCAATCGCAATTCCATCGATTGGTCCAAGTAATGCGCCATATGTTCCCAACCAGCCAAAAATATAATTTCCAAAGTTCTCCATAATATACCATGGCTGCATTAAGATCGCAAATAAACCGGTAATAAGGGCGCCAAGACCAAATGTAATCCGTTTTGGATTTAAATTCTCGATTGCACGGGCAGGAGCTACGATATTTGCTCCAACGTTAATCGTTAAAGAAGCAATGACAATGACAAGTGTTCCCAAGAAGATAACAAATGGCGGAAATTTAGCCAGCAATTGCACGGGATCCCAAAGAGCTGAACCAAAAATGACCACAGTTGCAGATGTGACGGCGATTCCGATAAAAGAGAAGATACTCATGGTAATCGGCAGTGAAAAGCTTTGTGCGATCATCTGTGATTTTTGACTCTTAGCATAACGGCAAAAGTCAGGAATATTTAAAGCAAGTGTAGCCCAGAATGCTATAACACCTGTAAGCGCCGGAAAAAACACTTTAAAGAATTCACCTGCAGTATTGAATTTAGATGGGGTCGATAAAATTGGTCCCCAACCGCCGGAATGTGTAAATGCCCAAATGAGTAGAATAATAGCAGAGATCCCAACTACAGGGGTAGCAATTAAACCGAGTACTTTAATTGCTTGAGGGCCTTTATAGGCAACGACTACATTTAAAGCCCAAAACACTGCAAATACAATCGCCGTATGGCCAGTTAAATTTGCCCAAGCAGAGAAAGAAGCTGATAGTAGCGTATCGATAGCAGTCGTTCCGATCCACGTATTAATCCCGAACCAACCGGCAGCTACAATTGCACGAGCTAACGCAGGAATGTGAGCCCCTTTAGAGCCAAACCAAAGTCGGGCAAAAACCGGATAGGGAATTCCGAATTTGGTACCTGCATGTGAATTTAATAGAATAGGGATAAGGACAATGACATTTCCGAGAAATATTGTTCCAATTGCTTGCCACCAGTTCATTCCTAAAGAAATCATCCCGCTAGCCATTGTATAGGCAGGAATACATAAACACATGCCGATCCATAATGTAGCAAAGTTTAAACCTTTCCATGAGTGTTCTGAGAGTGTTGTGGGCCGTAAATCATCATTCCACATTTCACTATTACTCAATCCATTTGCCACTTCCGGTGTCAGGGTTACAATCCCATTTTGCTCAATTTGCGTTTTCAACAAAAATTCCCCCTTGTTTCGTTTTTAATGGAGCTTTTCAAGCGAAACTTTGCGGCAGTTTACGATCATGAATATTTCTTGATTCTTCCCCTTCTTCCATATCCCGTATCGTCAACCAATTTCTGATTTACAATTATTCAGTTATGGAGTAAACAGTCATTATACCAATTCGTGAGAATATTGCGAAAATTTCAGCTGCTTTTTCTGGCATTGCCCATAGCATCACCATCCTATTGCTTTTTTCCTTCATCCAAAGAGTTTTGCGATTCCAAAGTCCTTGTACAAAAATTACCTGTTGGCTGCAAAACAAACAACCTACCTTCCTATCTTATATTATATCTCACCTAAAAATGCTGTCATTGGACAAAAAGTAAAATCATTCCTACTGAATGTTATATGTTTTGTAAGATTGTAAGAAAAGCGGAAGCGCCCGTTTAGCGCACGACAGGACTGGAGCGCTTCGACTGAGATAAAGGAAACACGAATCGCGTTTTTGGCGATTCGATGTTGACTTATCATAGGGAGAAGAGCGAAATACACTAGTCGCTGGGCGCTGGAGCCGGACAATTCTCAAAGTCAAAATTTATGCTTCTTATCTAAAAAAAAACAATACAGCAGAAGCTGTATTGTCAGTTTACCAAATATAAACACAAAATTATTTACGTTTTTTCTGTTGTTTAGACATTCTTCCGATTAAGAATGCACCTGCTGCCAAGCCAATCATCGTGTTAGTTTTTTTGTTAAAAACTTGTTTGGCAACAAGATTTAAGTTTTGCGGTCTTTCTGCAAGACGTCTCATGAAATAACCATACCAGTCATTTCCGAAAGGCACATAGGTACAAAAATTGTAGCCTTCATTGGCAAGTTTGAGTTGAAGGTCTTTACGGAAACCGTAAAGCATTTGAAACTCAAATTTATCCTTAGGAATATCATTCTTTTTAACAAAATCTTTCACATGATTAATGATTCGATGATCATGTGTAGCAATCGATGTGAATTTTCCGTTTAATAAGTGCCATTCGATTAGCTTAATAAAGTTTTTATCGATATCTTTCTTATCTTGGTAGGCATATTGTTCCGGTTCTTTATAAGCACCTTTTACGATACGAAGACGATAATTTTTATATTTTTCAAGGTTTTCTCCTGCCTCAAAGAAATAAGCCTGAATAACGGTTCCTACATTATTGTATTCCATCGATAGCTCGTCCAAAAGATCAAAAGATGGCTTTAGATGACCGTAGTCCTCCATGTCAAAATTGACAAATATATCATAGGTATTGGCTTTATCAACGATTTCTCTTAAGTTTTCCAAGCAAAAGTAGTAATCAATATCCAACCCCAATTGGGTAGGCTTTAATGAGATATGTGCATCTACATTATTCTTATGAATGGCTTCAATAACTTCAAGAATTTGTTCTTTTGCTGCGGTCGCCTCTTCTTTTTTAAAGACGAATTCTCCTAAATTATCAACGGTACAAGAGATTCCATGGGCGTTAAGTTCTTTAATGCTTTTAATTGCTTCTTCAATATTTGTTCCCGCAACAACACTTTGCGCTCCCATTTTCAGCCCATATTTTTTTGCTGTACTATTAAGAAATTGGTTTTGAGATAACCCCATAAAAAAGTCTTTCAACATAGCGGATGCTCCTTATTGTTGTTTTTTCATCATCATTATTCATTATAGCATACGCTTTCATTATATATTATTTTGTGAAATTTCTAATTTTGTACGTTTCTCATTTTCCGTAGTTTGCTGAATGTTGCCGGAAAGTATACAAAAAAAAGGTCAGTTCCTTTACAAAATAAAGGTAGCTGATCTTTTTAAGTTATCTTGTTATATCTTTATTTTTCCACAGACATTTTTGCTTTTGCCTCTAAGCGGCGACGATGTAAAATAGGCTCAGTATAGCCGTTTGGCTGTACGTAGCCTTCGAAAACCAAGTCACATGCGGCCTGAAATGCGACGGACTGATTATAATCGGTCGCCATGGGACGATAGGCTGAATCCCCTGCATTTTGCTGATCTACAACTTTTGCCATTCTCTTTAATGTATCGAGCACTTGATCTTTCGTACAAATTCCATGGTGCATCCAGTTGGCAATATGCTGGCTTGAAATCCTAAGTGTGGCACGGTCTTCCATAAGCCCAACATTATTAATATCCGGTACCTTAGAGCAGCCGATACCTTGATCTACCCAGCGGACAACATACCCAAGAATTCCTTGTGCATTGTTATCAAGCTCTTGCTGAATTTCCTCAGGAGTCCAAGTAGGATTTTCTGCTACCGGAATATTTAAAATGTCATCTTTTAAATCATGGATGTCTTTTGCCAGGATTTCCTGCACTCTTTTGACATTCAGTTGATGATAGTGAAGAACATGTAAAGCTGCAGCCGTTGGTGAAGGTACCCAAGCGGTTGTACCACCAGCTTTAACGTGACCAATTTTTTGCTTCAGCATTTCGTCCATTAAATCCGGCATAGCCCACATTCCTTTGCCGATTTGTGCACGGTTTTGAAAACCGGCTGCCAGGCCAACAAAAACATTTGATTTTTCATAGCTTTGAAGCCAAGTTGAAAATTTCATGGTATTTTTCCGAATCATCGGCCCTATTTCCATAGATGTATGGATTTCGTCGCCGGTTCGATCCAAGAAACCTGTATTTATGAAAACGATTCTTTGCTTTACTTCGCGGATACAAGCTTTCAAGTTTAGAGATGTACGGCGCTCTTCGTCCATAACTCCGATTTTTAGTGTATACCGTTCAAGTTCAAGCATATCTTCAACACGGTTAAATGTTTCGTTAGCAAACGCGGCTTCCTTTGATCCATGCATTTTCGGCTTTACGATATAGATTGAGCCTTTAGCAGAGTTTTGGTATTTTCCAGTGCCTAAAAGAGAATGCTTACCAATTAAACTGATAAGAACCGTATCCATAATCCCCTCAGGTACTTCGTTTCCATCCGGATCAAGGATAGCATTACTCATCATTAAATGGCCGACGACACGGGCAAACATGAGTGACCGCCCTTCTAAGGAAATATCCTCACCGGTTGGGGAAGTGTAAAAACGATCAGGATTAAGAGTCCTGGTCACAGTATTATTGTTCTTACTAAAATTGGCAGTTAAATTTCCTTTCATTAAACCCAGCCAATTGCGGTAAACAAGAACCTTGTCATCAGCATCTACAGCTGCGACGGAATCTTCACAATCCATAATGGTCGTTAAAGCAGCTTCTAAAAGAATGTCTTTTACGCCCGCCTGATCTGTTTTACCAATCGGATGACTGCGGTCCACTTCGATTTCAAAATAGAGATCGTTATTTTTCAACAGGATGGCTGTTGGGTTTTCAGGATTTCCATTATACCCTGCCAGCTTAGAATCGTCCTGAAGGCCTGCTGTTGTTCCATCGCTAAGTAAAACTGCTAATTTCCCTTCTACAATTGAATATTTGACAGCATTTTTATGGGAAATTTGTTTTAACGGTGCCGCTAGATCCAAAAATTCTTTTGCAAAGGTAATGACTTTTTCCCCTCGAATCGGATTATAGCTCCCTGCACGCTGAGCTCCATCCTCTTCACTGATGGCATCTGTCCCATATAATGCATCATATAAGCTTCCCCAGCGGGCATTGGCGGCATTTAGAGCATATCTTGCATTATCAACAGGTACGACTAACTGCGGCCCTGCCTTTAATGCAACTTCATCATCCACATTTTCAGTAGAAATTTGAAAATCCTCTGCTTCAGGTTCTAAATAACCAATCTCCTGTAAAAATAATTTATAGTTTTCAAACCGAAAGTCTCTATTTTCCCGTTTCCATACGTTGATTTTATCTTGGATTTCATCCCTTTGTGCTAATAATTGCTTATTTTTCGGTGTTAGCTCACTGAAAAGAGTTTCTAATTCAGACCAGAACTTCTCACGGTCCAGTCCGGTTCCGGGCAGGGCTTCGTCATTAATAAATTGATAGAGTACATCTGCTACATTAAGATTACCTATTTTTACATAATTTGCCATCGTTACCTTTCCCCCTTATGTATCAATTATTTCTAAGAAATGACAGCGTTATCTTTATTATACAATACTAGAAAAGCTGGCTGTAAAAATTTTCTTAAAGAATTTTTGTTTTTATCCTTGATAGTCTGTTTCACAGGTGATTATATTCACAAAAATTTGTATTATACAAACAAAATTTTGTATGATACTAATGTATTCGAGAAGCATTTACTAAAACGTAGCATAAGAACGTTTAAAGAAAACAGGGGAGGAATTAAAATGAGTTCAATGCAAATTGATTTTCAAAAGACAGCCTTAGTTATCATAGATTTACAAAAAGGGATTGTAGGTATGCCGGGCGGTAAAGAGGTTGTTGGAAAAACCGCCGAACTGGTAAAGCTCTTTCGTCAACAAGGCGGGTTTATATCGTTTGTGAAAGTTGAATTTCATGACGGAAAAGATTCTTTAAAGCCGTTAACAGACCAACCCGTTACCGCTGTTCAGCGTCCGGCAGATTGGGCAGAGCTCGTTCCGGAGCTTGAAGTAGCCAACCGTGACTATGTTGTCACAAAACGTCAGTGGGGGGCTTTTTTCGGGACTGATTTAGATCTGCAACTTCGCCGGAGAGGCATCGATACGATTGTATTGTGCGGGATTGCCACTAACATCGGAGTCGAAAGTACGGCAAGAGAGGCATTTCAATATGGCTATAACCAAATTTTCATTTCAGATGCCATGACTACTTTCAGCCTGGAAGAACACGAGGCATCATGTAAATATATATTCCCAAGAATCGGTAAGATAAGATTGCTTCAGCAATTTATATCAGAAGTAAATGATGCAAATTGATACAGATAGTTTCGTTTCTAACTGCTGCCCTTAATTAATATCAGACTGGTTCATTACTAAAAAAAGCTTGGGTCTCCAAGCTTTTTTTAGGTTATTTTGATCACATCTCAAATTCCCATTCATCTTTAAGGATCAAATAAAGAACAAAAAGTGTATTTTCTAATTCATCGTCGTTTTTGCCTTCAACATCTATCCCTATTTTCGGAAGCAAAATATCCGCGATTTGTTTCGTCAATTGAGTTCTTTCAGCTTTGGTAAATAGGGTAAATCGGTTTACATACGTAGAAACAAGCTCCCAATCCTTCAATCCGAATGTTTTTAGCGTCCATTCGTCTATGTTAAGGTTATTTTTGGAGAGACCTCTGTTATTAATTTCCTTTTCAAGAGCAGAAGGTTTTTTTTTCCGTTTTGCTTTTCGTTCATGGACAACAATCGTACCTGCGACAATATCTCCAATCCGCTTATGCTTTGAATGGAAAAACATCATCACAAAGCCGAGAAAATAACTGACCGGTAACGCATCAATCATACGAAGGAGATTGCGGATAAAGCTTGAAAGCAATGTGAGACTGTGACCATTTTCCTGAATGACGCGAATCCCTAACGCTCGCTTACCAATCGTTCTTCCTCCTGAAAAAAATTCAAAAGCAAAAAAGTATCCTCCATTAATGATAAAAATAGCAATAATCGTGATGGCCAAAGGAAGAAAATTCAAATTCAGTTCTGCAAAAAATGGAAGAGATGACATCCCTTCCGTAACGAAAAAAAAGACAAGCAAAATCAATATATTAACCGCCAATAAGATTAACCTGTCAATGATAAATGCAGCAGCCCTGCTTCCTAAACCGGCAAGCTGAAACTGAAGTGATACAAATTCAGGTGTTTTTATATCCAACTGTTCTTGATTCACCAGGATTCCCCCAACATGGTTGATTTTTTTCTAAAGTTGTTCCTATTTTTCAACATAATTACTATAATTAGGAATAACAAAATCCCCATTTAAGCAAGAAGGTGTAAAAAAATGGATGTGAAGCAATTTATAAAGAAGCATCGTGAAGAATGGAACCAGCTTGAACAAATGGTTACTCTATTAAGTAGGCGAAGAAATGGCGTAACGGGTGAACAAATCACTCAATTTTACCGGCTCTATCAAAAAGCAGCCCAGAATCTTTCATACTGTCAGACTTACTTCCCCAATGTTGAAGTAACATTATACTTAAATGGACTGGTATCAAAAGCACATAATTTATTGTACAAGGATCAAATTTCAAGTTTAAAACAAATTCAGTATTTTTTTAGTACAAAATTTATTGGTTTATTGGTGGAACAATGGAAGTTTGTTTTGGCCGCGATGATACTTTTTTTCATCGGTGCTTTAGGAAGCTTTGTTTCAGTACTCAACGATCCACTTCATATTTATTCGATTCTTCCTGCGGATATGGTGCAAGGGATTTCACCTGAACACATTGGCAGCGGTGCCGGGAAGGTAGATTCCTCCCTGATGTCCGCAAGCATTATGACGAACAATATCCGTGTAGCGGTGCTCGCCTTTGCCGGAGGCGTTACTTTCGGGATTTTGACCATCTATTTACTTGTCACGAATGGCATCCTACTTGGTGCACTCGCTGCCTTTTTTGGGAAATATGGAAAATACTATGATTTTTGGGCGTATATTGTCCCCCATGGAATAATCGAGCTTACAGCCATTTTTATTGCAGGCGGTGCAGGACTATTAATGGGCTATAAGCTCTTTGTCCCCGGACAATATTCAAGGGTCTTACAATTAAAAAACCAAGCGAACCGATCCGTCCAACTACTTCTTGGGACCATCCCTTTATTTGTCATTGCAGGCGTGATTGAAGGCTTTATTACTCCGGCTGCCATCCCATTAGAAGCTAAATATATCGTTGCTTTTTTAACGGTAATAGGTTTAATCCTGTATGTCATCATCGGAAAGCTGAAGCTTGTTAAACACAAGGCTACAGAAGATTTTGATTCATGATATCAATATAATAGGAGACGGCTGCTGCAGCCAATTTTTCCTCACGGGCCTCAATCATTTGGAGGCCTTGTTTTTCCCATTTGATTTTTTCACGTTTCTTTATCAGAATTTGCTGCATGGCAATACTTTTCAGCATCGCTGCCGGAATATCAATTGGCTCCTTTTTTACTCTTTTTAAGACTGAAATGTCTTCGACTCCGATCATCAAAAACAAATGACGTTGTCTTAGCCTCTTTAAGTAATTTAGAGCGCTCTCCTCATAAAGAAAGGTTCGAACATCACTGAATAATAAAAGAAGACTTCGTTTCTTTTGAACCATTTCTAAATATTGCAATACTGCTGAATAGTTCGACTCTGCCGCATCAACTTGCAGATGATAAATGGCTTGTAGTATGGTCTGAAGGTGAGACATTCCTTTTGCGGGCGGAACATAAACTTTTATTTCGTTTGAAAAAGCAAGTACAGAAACATAGTCACCTTTTTGCAGAGCGGCAGCTGTTACCGTTAATGCCGCCTCTAATGTTTTTTCTAACCGATTCCCCTTCGTTAGTTCAGCTCCCATCATTCTTCCGCAGTCAATTAAGATCGTTATATACTTCCCATGCTCAGGTTCATATTCATTCGTCATCACTTCCTGCAGCTTAGCCGTTTGTCGCCAATTGATTTTGCGCGGGTCATCTCCAACGACATAACTTCTGATTTTCGAAAAATCTCCAACACCACTCCGTTGCTTTCGAATCTTTACACCTTCAAATAATAAAAATTGCTGGGCATTTTCTAAATACTGCTTTGTTTCTGATAAATCAGGTATGACTTTGACTGAGTCTGCTAATTCAACAGTTGTTTGCTTTTCCCATAAACCGATGAAACTTCTATAACGAAAAAAAAGCTGTTTCATTTCATATTTCCCTCTCACCGATGGCATCGTATCATACGTCAAGATTGTATCTGACACTTTCCCTGCTATTCCAACTAAAGGAAACGGCCTTTTGAAGGACTGGGGAATTCCATCGATCAATCTGAAAGAAAAAGAATGGTGTGAGTTATTTTTCACTTCCAGCTCAACTGAATAGGAAATCCCTCTTTCCATTTCATCCGAAAGCGAACGTTTAAAAAATAGCTGATTTTTGTTCGGTGAAAAGAATAAATCTGCCAGACTTACGAAAAAAACAACACTATTAACGGTGATAATGAATCCCCATGAGGTTTCCCAAACAGTCCCAATCAACAATATGATGGGAAGAATGAGGAAAATCAACAACAACCGCTTCGTTGGCACAACCCCTCTACCTCGGAACAGGAACCGCCCCCACAAGCTCTTCAATGATTTGGTCAACCGTAACACCCTCCAATTCTACATGCGGGGATAACTGAATCCGATGTCGTAAAGCCGGTTTGGTTACCATTTTTATATCATCCGGAGAAACATAATTCCTTCCTGCAAGATACGCCCATGCTTGACCTGCTTTTCCAATGGATATTCCAGCCCTTGTACTGGCACCGAAGCGAATTGCTTCCGCTTCTCTCGTTTTTCTGACAATTTGCATAATATAATCCAAAACATTTTCTCCAACCGTAACTTTCTCAATTTCTTTTCGAATCGAGATAAATGTGTTCATTTCCATGATAGAATCAATAAGCGTTTCATCAAAACGGTTTTCGATTACCTGCTTTAAAACATTTTTCTCTTCCTCAAAGGATGGGAAATCAATTTGAAGCTTAAAAAGAAAACGATCCTGTTGTGCTTCAGGAAGCGGATAGGTTCCTTCAAATTCAATCGGATTTTGAGTTGCGGCAACAAAAAATACCTCTGGCAGGAGATAGGTTTCACCCTGGATGGTTACCTGCTTTTCTTCCATAGCTTCCAGAAGCGCTGCTTGCGTCTTTGCAGGTGTGCGGTTAATTTCATCAGCTAATAGGATATTAGTAAAAACAGGTCCCTTAAGCGTTTGAAACGAACCCTCTTTCATATTGTAAATCATACTTCCTGTGATATCACTTGGAAGTAAATCGGGAGTAAACTGAATGCGGTTAAACTTGCCACCCAGAAGTCCTGCAAGAGTTCGAACCATTTGCGTCTTCCCTGTACCGGGGACCCCTTCAAGAAGGACATGACCTCCTGCTAAAACGGCCGAAAGCAGGAGCCTTAAATTTAGACTCTGTCCTAAAATTCGTTCCTCATATTTCTCCAAAAAGGATGATAATTCTGTCCTCATCCTTGCTCCACCTCTTTCCTTAAGCGTTCAAGCTTTCTCGACCAAAGCAAATATTCTTGTTTGCTTAATTTTTCTTTTTTCATTACATTGGTCAAACCGTTTAGTAACGGACGGATCTCACTCACCGGCAGTTGAAGCCACTTTCGTTCAAACATACCGGAAAGCTCCTGCCAATCCCTGTTGTAGGGAATCCCCCATTTTTCCTGAAGTAAAAGTTTAACATACTCAGCCTGTATCAATAACGAATCATGATAGCGGCTTCCTCGAAGATACCAGGCGGTTAAAGCTTGAATTCCCTCATCACTAAACCGAACAGATTCCTCCCTTGGGACAAATACAGGTCCGAAACGCTTTCCTTTGTGCCAAAGCCAGAGAATCATCAATAGTATTCCTTGCAGGACCAGCAGTAAAAACCACCTTGGGTATACCGTGAAAATAGTTGAAGCGTTCCGGCCGCTATGAATGTATTCATCAAACAATACCGTTTTTGTATGACTATCTTTAAAAAGCTTAAGAATGAGCGGTAAATGATCATCGGTTAATAATTTGCCATTTGTCATCCACTCCGGAGCAATCGAAACGATCAATTGACCTTTACCAAAAGATTGTTTTAAGGCAATGGGACCCGCATCATCATATAGTAAGATTTCATTTTTAGTTTGGGTAGAGAGACGAATGGCGGAACTAATTTCAGCCTTATATACGGCATGATTTTGATCATATACCTTCATTGTTCTATTTGGTGAAGCATCATCTTTTACCGGTTTTGTCTTTAAATCAAACATCCCCTTCGGATTGCTTTTGAAAATCAGGATGGTATTCCCAGCCTTCATGAAGCTTTTGTAGTCTTCCAATTCTTTTTGATCAGGAATTAAAGAAGGTTCAACCATAACCAGTAATTGTTTATCTGTGTTTTTAGGCAGCAACCCCGGAGAATCCGCCCACCGTTTACCTTCCATTTCTTTCGTTAAATATGTATAAATTGCCTTCACGCCGGTAGGAGAAGGAGAATCAGAAACGAAGATTGGATAATCCTTCGGCTTTTGTGAAAATATGTAATAATTGATTAGCACAAAAAGAAGAAGGAGTACCGTCAGCCAAATCCATGTCAGTCTATTCGATTGAGGTTTCTTCAATTATCCTCCTCCCCCCTATCACCATACGACTTAAGTATTGATTCATTTTCTTCCAACCATTTCATTGCAACCATTCGAAACTGAAGGTATTCTTCTTTCCGGACATCCCGCTCCCCATATGTCACCTCATCAAAAAAAGAGGCAAGATCAAAAAATTGAACGGCAACCTGTTGATTTACTTTTCGCAGTTCTTCATAGTACTCCCAATTCGTTTTCCAAATCCTAGCTACTAGCCATTCCTTTTCATGAAAGTAAAGGAGTAACGCTAAAAATAAATGACGGGTGGAATGTGTATATTCTTCCAAGGCTTCCCGTTTTTTTGCCTCGATTAAATGATGTTGAAATGACCAATTGATTTCTTTCATTGAATGAAGCGGTTTTTGGTCACGTAGCATTCGATTCCTTCTTACATTACGAAAGATAAAAAAAGCGGTCATTGCTAAACCGATAATCACTGCGACGATTATCGCAATAAGAATAGGCACAGAAGCATTGCTTGCAGATTCGAAGGATGGAAACAATTTTGCAAGTCTTTCGGCAAGCCGTTGTTTTGCTTTATCCCACCAAGTTTCGAGCCAACTCTTTGAATCATGGTAATAGACTCTATATTCTTTTTTATTCAAAATTCCCTTAAGCGTATTTCGTGCATGGTTGGAATCAAGCATCGTCGTCACCTACTAAAATAGGTTTTTTATAGAGTTGTCTTGTTATAATCATCGATCAGATCCTTTAAATCATCGGCATCATGTCTTATTTTAAGATCAAGATACATAACACCATACCCCACTGAGAAAAACATCGTGGTAAATAAAGAGATGATGTTCGTGATGATGGATAGCAATACACTGTTACCTAACAAGATACCAAAAGTCATTTGTCCTGCAAAACTAATACTTGAAATAATCATATAAAACACGATGTAAAGCCCCATCAGTAACCAAGTCCGCTTCCTTGTTAACCGCCAGCTTCTTGCAATTCCGGATGTCGGTGAATCTTTTTCCAGTACGACCAAAGCAAAATAAAAACTCCAGCGGGTAAATAATAAGCCAATGCCGATTGCAAAACCTAAAAAAAGAACGACTGCTAATCCAATTCCTAGAATGGGATTCACAAAAGACCCAAACACGCCTGTAAAACTAACAATAATAATGGGGATGATCATAATTCCAAAAGCAATAACACCAAAAAAAAGATTGCTGCCCAGCATTCGCCAAAATCGTGAAAAGCCTTGTTTAATCACCAATCCAACCGTAAAATCTTCATTTTTCCGAATGTGATTAATGGCAAATAGGATGGCCGCCTCAGCGACCGGAAACAAAAGAAAACCCAACAGTCCCGTGACAATTAGTCCTAAGTCAGAGCTTAAACTGCTGGAATCGATTGTTTGTGATTCATTAAAATTGGCAAGAAGTTGTTCAAATCCGCCGCCGCTTCCGGACTCTCTGAAAAAGCTTGTCCCGGAAACTAATTGAATGATTGCTTCAAGCAAATAAACCGGTCCCAATAATATAAGGAAGATCATAAAAAAGTCCTTAAAACGTTTTTTACTTAAACTAAACGTATGGTCAAGAATTTCACCAAAGCCTTTTGGTTTTTTAAACTTTGAATCCAAATTTGAATCCCTCCTAAAAAGAAAAGTGATTAATAAGAATTATTTTATCATTATTCTTTCTCATTCAGAGTAAAAAGTTTTAATAAACGTAAAATTTTGGTAGATATTACCTCGATAGTTTGAAGAAATAAAAAAGCAATGCGAGTACATCTTTAGGTACCTGCATTGCTTTCTTAATTTACCTTTTTTATATTTTGACGACATTTAGGATAATAGTTTATGAATAGCATTAACTAATAGTCAGTTAGTATAAAATTCCTTTTTAAATCAGGAATAATGACCTGGGATGAAATCCCATAACTCGACTGTTTCTTAATTTAATTAGATGTTAACATTTTAAATACTTGCTCTACATCTTTATCGCCTCTACCTGATAAGTTGACAATAATCACATCATCTTTTTCTAATTCAGCAGCGAGTTTCATTGCATGAGCGATCGCATGGGAGCTTTCTAACGCCGGAATAATTCCTTCTAATTTAGATAAGGTTTGGAAAGCTTCAAGTGCTTCTTTTCCAGAAACAGTCACATATTCGGCTCTGCCGCTTGTTTTTAACAAACTGTGCTCCGGACCAACGCCAGGATAATCCAAACCTGCTGCTATCGAGTAAGTTGGCTTCGGATTGCCCTCTTCATCTAATAAAGTTAAACATTTAAAGCCATGAATCACAGCAGGAATGCCTTCAGTTAGCGTTGGTGCTTCAGTGGGTTCTACTCCAACTAATCTAACAGATGGATCATCAATATAATGGGCAAAAGCTCCGATGGCGTTGCTGCCTCCACCGACACAAGCAACTACCGCAGCAGGTAATTTCCCTTCTTTATGTAAAATTTGTCGTTTGGATTCCTCACTAATAACAGATTGGAAATGTTTAACGATGGTCGGAAACGGATGGGGACCGACAGCAGATCCTAACAGATAAAAGGTATCTTTATAGTTACGTACTAGATCATTAAGCGCTTCATCAACAGCCTCTTTTAATCTGCCTTGACCTTTCTCAACCGGAATAACTTTTGCCCCGAGTAATTCCATTCGAAACACATTTAATGCCTGTCGTTCGGTATCTAATTTACCCATGTAAATGATGCACTCCATCCCAAACATTGCACAAGCAGTTGCCGTCGCAACACCATGTTGTCCTGCACCCGTTTCTGCAATAACACGCTTTGCCCCCATGCGTTTTGCAAGTAAAATTTGTCCAATCGCATTGTTGATTTTATGGGCACCGGTATGGTTTAAATCTTCACGCTTTAGATAAATCTTTGCCCCGCCTATTTTTTCACTTACATTTTTCGCCAGGGTAAGCGGATTCTCACGTCCAATGTATTCTTTTAGATAAAATTGAAATTCTTCTACAAACTCGGGATCATCTTTATAGCGGTTAAACTGTTCTTCCAGAGTATCCAACACTTCTTGTAAATCTTCAGGAACGTAGCTCCCGCCAAATTCTCCGTAAAATCCTTTTTCAACTATACTTTTGCTCATCCTGTACCCATCTCCTTATAAAGTATTTTTCTATTATTATAACAAATACAGTCAGCACCAGAAAGAAAATTAAGAATATTCATATAAATGCATCTTATAATTTCGTTCGAAGACTCCATAATTCCGGGAAAAATTGCTGGTCTAGCACTCTTTTTAAATAGGTCACCCCTGAAGAACCACCTGTTCCTGTTTTATGACCAATGATTCTTTCCACTGTACTCATATGATTAAAACGCCACAATTGCTGTTGATTGCCAATATCAACTAACTTTTCTGCCAATTCATATAAATCCCAATATTTTTCGACATTTCGGTATACAGTAAGCCATGCATCTTCTACACTAGCATTTGGTTCATAGTTTTTTGATAAATCCCGATTAAGGACCTCCAGATCAACAGGTATTCCGCGCGCAGCAAGAGCATGAATGGCTGCATCGTAAATACTTGGTTTTTGAAGGGCCTCCAGCATTTTTTCGTATAGTTCTGTTTGATGTTGATAGACTGCTAATGTATGAACATTTTTGTTTCCTAATGCAAATTCAATCAAACGGTTCTGATAAGACTGGAAACCGGAAGATTGACCCAGTTTGTCCCTAAACTCCAAGTATTCTGAAGGCGTCAAAGTGGAAAGAACACTCCAGGACTGAATCAATTGCTGCTGAATTCTCGAAACACGCGACAGGATTTTAAACGATGGTTCCAAATCGTTACGGCGTATAGATTCGATAGCCGCTGTCAATTCATGGATAATTAATTTCATCCATAATTCACTTGCTTGATGGATAATGATAAATAACATTTCATCATGGTGACCCGATAACCGATGTTGACTAGATAAAATCTTATCAAGATGAAGATAATCTCCGTATGACATCGCTTTTTGGAAATCGGTTTGAATGTCACTCTCTAGTCCTGAGTTTGTATTTTTTTCGTGTGTATTCATGTTATATCCCCACCCCGTTATTTATAGTTATCTTTTATAAGAATATTCAATTCATCTAAGACTCGCAATCTACTAATATATATTCTCTTTTAATTCATCATTTGATTCTTTTACAGGAATTTGATTGGTCTTTCTTTTTTTAAGAATATAATATGCTGCAGTTAAAAATAGTAGCCAGGGAATACCGAATTGAAGCATGATTTTAAAAGGTGTAAACCAGGTGGTGATTATTAAACTCAATAAAAGTATGGCTCCTGCAATCGTTAAATATGGAAAACCAAGCATTTTAACAGGTAATTTCCGGCCTCCTGACCTCTCCCACTTTCTTCTGAAAAATAAATGGGAAACGAACACCATAAACCAAGTGAAGATAGCACCGAACATGGATATTCCCATCATAAATGCATACGACGAATCAGGTAATAAGGCATTTACCAAAGCAGCAAGAAAAATTCCTAGAGTAGAAATGGCAAGAGCCCTTAGCGGAACACCTTTTTTGCTTAATTGCCCTAAAAATGCTGGTGCATAATTTCCTCGTGATAGTGAAAACATCATTCTAGTAGAAGCATACAATTGACTATTCATCGATGACAGCGCGGCAGTTAAGATAATAAAATTCATGATTCCGGATGCACCAGGAATATTCAGGAGCCCCATTACTTTTACGAAAGGACTTTCATCAATTCCCGCAGATTTCCAAGGAACAATCATTAACATGATGCCAATAGTCAAAATATAAAAGGTGGATAAACGGAAAACTGTTGCCTTCAATGCTTTTGGCACTGCAACATCCGGGTCCTTCGCTTCACCAGCTGTAACCGCTATCAATTCTGTTCCTAAAAAGCTAAATAGAGAAATAAAGATTGCCACCCACATACCCCACCAACCGAACGGTAAAAAACCTCTGTCATTCACTAGGTTTTTTGGTCCCATATTTGGCTGATCAGAACCTCCAAATACTACATAGGATCCTAAGAGAATGAAACCAACGATGGCACTTATTTTAATCATAGAGAACCAATACTCAAATGTTCCAAAAGCATTTACGCTTGTGGCATTTACATAAATCAGTACTGCCGCGAACAATAAGATCCAAACGATACCAGGCACATGCGGAAACCAATACTTCATATAAACGGCAATTGCACTTACCTCTACGCCAACAGCAAGAACGTTTGCGATCCAATAGGAATACCGCACAAGATAGCCAGCGAAGGGGCTGACATATTTTTCAGCGATGGTGCCAAAAGAACCTGAAGTTGGGTGAGCAACTGTCATTTCAGATAAACACCCCATTAACAGTAAGACGATAAACGCTCCAATCCCATAACTGAGTATGACACCTGGACCTGCTGTATTTATAGCCATGCCACTTCCAAGGAAAAGGCCTGTTCCAATTGCACACCCCATGGCAATCATGGAAAGCTGATTGGTTTTTAAAGCACGCTTCAATCCCTTTTCTGTTGTATTCCCACTATTCAAATGAGTATTTTTGTTCTCCATATAATTCCTCCCCTTTAGGCTACAACTTCGCGTTCATTTTCAAACTTTTCATATTGTTTTTCTCCCATAATTTTCTTAAGTATTTGCACCACTTGCCACACCTCTGAATAAGAGGTATAAAGCGCAACTGGAGCAAGTCGGATGATGTTTGGTGCACGGAAATCCGGGATGACACCATTTTCTTTCAATGCTTTGCAGATACGTGCAGCTTCTTTATGCTCTAAACTTATATGACCTCCACGGCGCTTATCTTCAATAGGGTTTCCAATACTGAATCCCATGTCTGACAGCTCATGATCCACCAAGTCCATTAAATATTGATTAATTTTTAAAGACTTTGCACGAATATTTTCTATCCCTGCTTCTTCAAAAATCTCTAAAGCTCCAAGTAATGGTGCAAGACTCAAAACATGTGGTGTCCCGATTTGAAATGCACCGACAGTTTCAGAAGGGGTTAACGTATGCTCCATATCAAATTGTTTCTCTTTTTTAGATCCAAACCAGCCAGCAAGGCCAGGAAATGTGCCAAAATGTTTTCTATTTACATATAAACCACCAACACTACCGGGACCACCATTTAAATGTTTATAATTGCACCAATACGCAAAATCAATACCCCATTCACTAAATGAATGAGGAATCGCACCAATGGAATGACATCCATCAAATCCAATTAAAATCCCTCTTTTGTTCGCTTCTGCCGTTAATCGCTTCATGTCCAGGATTTGGCCGCTCCGATAGAGTACAGTTGGCAAAATGATGAGAGCAATTTCATCGGTCATCGCTTCAATAATGTCTTCTTCTTCTAAAAAACGACCATCTCGGCTTTTTACCCGTATAAGATACGTATCCGGGTCATATCCACGAATGTGTAACTGGCTTTGAAGGGCATAAATATCAGAAGGAAAGGTTAATTCATCTGCTAAAATTTTTGTCCGCTTGCCTTCAGGCTTATAAAAAGTAGCCACAAGCTGATGCAAATTTACTGTTGTTGAACCAGTTACGATTACTTCCTCAGCTGAAGCTCCCACTAAAGGCGCCATCATTTCTCCTAGCTTTTCCGATAAAAAAAACCATGGATGTTTCCCCTTTGTCCAGCCATCAATGCCATGTTCTTTCCAATCATTTAAAGATTCCAATAGAGTCCGTTCCGCTCTTTTCGATAACAGCCCTAATGAGTTACCATCCATATAAATGGAATTCGGTTTTGTGTAAAATTCATCTCGAAATCTGTTAAGTCTATCTTTTTTGTCCAGTTGTTCTGCATAGTCTAATGTTAAAAGCATTCTTATCCTCCTCTTTCCTTCATTATCCATTTTGTGATTTCCTCCAGCTTTCCTATGGTTTGCAGGAGAATGATACACTCCCTAGTTCAGCAAACTGAGCTACAATCGTATCACCTGGCTGAAAGCTAATTGCTTCTGATATCGCACCGCTAAGTACGATATCACCTTTCTTTAAGCCTCGTCCTGTTTCTCCCAGTTTGTTTACAGCCCATGCAACTGCAGTAGCGGGATGTCCTAAAACCGCAGCACTGGTCCCAACAGTAACTACCTCTGAGTTTTTTGACAAGTATACGCCAATTTCCTTTAGGTCAAGAGCCTCCGGCGATACCCATTTGTTGCCTACAATGAATTTAGAGGAAGAACAGTTATCAGCAACAACATCAGCAAGAGTAAACTTAAAATCTAAATAGCGGCTATCAATAATCTCGATGGCAGGTGCTATATATTTCGTAACAGCTAAAATATCATCGGCAGTAACGGATGTCCCTTGGATGTCTTCATCAATCAAAAAAGCAATTTCAGGTTCTGCTTTTGGATGGATGAAACCGCCAAATGGAATCGGTTCCCATTCAGGAGAGAGCATATCGTCCAATAAATAACCGTAGATTGCTTCATGTACACCCATCATCTCCTGTTTCGCCTTACTTGTTAATCCGAGTTTAACCCCAACTCGGCGAAGACCCTCCTTTTCTTTCCGCTCAATTAATTTTTCTTGTATTTCATACGCTTGCTCAACCGTTAAAGATGGGTAACGAGTGGTAATTTTTTCGACCTCTCGTTTTTCCTTTTCTGCTGTTAACAGGCACTCTACAATTTCTTGCTCCGTTCCTTGTATTAGTGTCATAAATTGAACCTCCATTTTTCACTTTTTCCTTTAATTAGAATTTTCCCACGACTAGCATACAGCTGCTTTTATCTTTTTCTTAGAGAATTCCTCTTTTACTCGAATGTAACGGAGACAGTACCCAAATGGCCAAAATGGGCGGAAATTGTATCCCCTTCATTTACACTAATTGCACAGGAAAGTGCACCGGGAAGAATTAACTCACCTGCTTTGAGGTGAATGCCAAATTCATGCAGTTTATTCGCTAACCAGGCAACGGCTTGTGCAGGGTGTCCAAGAGCAGCAGCTCCAGCCCCTGTGCCCACAAGCTCATCATTTTTATAAAAAAGCATGCCTTGGGATCGCAAATCAAAGCCTTCAATTGTGCTAAGCTTATTCCCGATCACAACCCTGGCAGATGAGCCATTGTCAGCCACTGTATCGACCAATTTAATTTTCCAATCAGTTATACGGCTATCAATAATCTCAATTGTTGGCACTACATATTTCGTAGCCATTAACACATCTAAATAATTCACATTAGGACCTACTAGGTCTCGTTCAAGGATAAACCCAATTTCCGCCTCAACCTTCGGACTAATGAAATCACTTATTTTCACTTTTTCACCATCTGCTACTTTCATATAATCTAAAAGGTGGCCGTAATCCGGTTCATCAACGCCAAGCATTTGTTGCATCGCTGCACTTGTCAGTCCTACTTTTTTCCCAATCACCTCGTGCCCTTCTCTTATCTTATTATCAATCACTTCGAGCTGAATTTGGTATGCATCACTTACACTCAATTCAGAATAGCGCTCTGTTAGAGGGGCAACGGAATATTGATGACTTTCCGCATCTATTAATTCTTTCGCGATCGATTCTACTAAAGTTTTCATTTTCCAACACCTACCTTAGCTATATTCATAGATAAAAAGTGGCCAAAAAGCCACCTATTCACTTTCCATCTTATAATTTCATTGTAATGGTTTTGGCTTCAGTATAAAACTCAAAACTATGACGTCCGCCTTCTCTTCCTATACCACTTGCCTTAGAACCGCCAAATGGAGTTCTTAAATCCCGATAATACCAGCAATTGATCCAGAATAACCCTGAATTGATTTGAGAAGCGACACGATGAGCACGCCTTAAGTCATTGGACCAAACTACACCTGCCAAACCATAAATTGAGTCGTTCGCAATCTGAATTGCTTCCTCTTCCGTTTTAAATGGAATGACAACTAAAACAGGGCCAAAAATTTCTTCCTGCGCTACTCTCATTTTATTATTGACATCATAAAGCACGGTTGGCTCGTAAAAGTTACCTTGAGATAATCCTTCCACACGTTTACCACCAATAGCAAGTTTTGCACCTTCAGAAATTCCAATTTGCACATAATTGTCAACGGTTTCTAAATGACTTTTTGAAATAAGCGCACCCATATCCGTATTTTCATCCAATGGGTCGCCTACCTTGATGTTCTTAACGGAAGAGACAAATTTTTCTAGGAATTTTTCATAGACAGTTTCTTGGACTAACAATCGTGAGCCTGCTAGACAAATTTCTCCTTGATTTCGAAAAACCGCTTCAATTGAGCCTGCTACGGCTTCATCTAGGTCTGCATCCTCAAACACGATATTGGCTGATTTTCCACCTAATTCTAATGATACAGGTATTAACTGTGATGCTGCATTTCTCATAACTGTTTTACCTGTTGAGCTTTCGCCAACAAAAGAAATCCTGCGAACGTTTGGATGGGTAGTCATCGCAGTACCCACAGTTCCACCTGGTCCTGTAAGGATATTCAACACGCCCGGCGGTAATCCTGCTTCGTTGGCAATTTCACCTAACATAACCGCACTTAGCGGTGTATAGGATGCTGGCTTTACAATCACCGTGTTACCAGCTGCTAAGGCAGCAGAAGCTTTCCAGGTCATTTGCATGAACGGCAAATTCCAAGGAATGATTAAACTCGTTACACCTGCAGGAGCATATTTTGTATAGCTCATATGTTTGGATTGCTCGTAATGCTCATGATTGATATATTTCGCCATTTCTGCGAAGAAACGTAAATTTGATGCTGCTCTAGGAATATCAAAATCTCTGCTTTCTTTTATGGGCTTTCCCACATCTAATGTCTCGATTAGTGCTAACTCATCAACCCGTTCCATTACAAGGTCGGACATTCGGCAGAGAATCCTTGCTCTCACTTCGACTGGCATTTTACTCCAAATGCCGTTTTCGTAGGTTCGATGTGCAACTTGAATCGCTCTTTCAACATCTTGCCCACTGGCACTAGCGACAGCAGCTAACTTTTGATTCGTTGCTGGATTAATGGTATCAAAGGTCTCACCGGACACTGCGTTTACATATTCTCCATTGATAAACAGCTTTGCATCGTTAATTTTAAGTTGTTTCTCAATCACCTTGTTCATTTGCTTCACCATCCTCAACCTCTAAAATCATCTCAACCTCGACAGCGTTATTGTTTGGCAGCTGTGCCATTCCTACCGCCGATCTTCCATGCTTACCTCTTTCACCAAACACCTCAACCAACAAATCAGAGGAGCCATTCATTACTTTCGGCTGGTCTGTAAAGTCAGGAGTTGAGTTGACAAATCCAAGAATTTTCACAATTCGCTTTACTTTGCTAAGGTCACCGAGCTCATGTTTGACTACCGCTAAAAGATTCAACATACACTGTCTGGCTGCTTGATATCCTACTTCAAGCGAAACATCCTCTCCAAGCTTTCCACGGTATTCATCAGTACCCTGACCAGAAGTAAAAATAAGATTCCCAGTCCGAACACAGCTTACATAATTACCGGCAGCAGGTCGAAGCGGGGGCAGATTCAATCCAAGTTCCGTTAATCTCTCTTCTGGCGTCATCACATTTTCTACCATTTTCTCAACTCTTTTCTTACTAAATTAATTGATTAACCGGTAAATTTAAGAATCTTAATGCGTTTTCACCTAACATCGCTCGTTTCTGTGCTTCTGTTAGGGTCAAGGTATCATCAATAATTTTCCCTGGTGGAGTTTCCCGGAGTAGGAATGGGTAATCAGATCCCATAATGACTTGTTCTGCCCCAAATTTTCCCACTAGGAATTTAATATTCACAGGGCTATTGACGAGGGAATCATAGAAAAATTTCTTGGCATAAAAACTAGGCGGTTTCTCGGTCTGACGCAAATGCGGCCAAACATTCCACCCATGATCAAGGCGAGGAAGGATATACGGTAGTGACCCGCCGCCATGAGCAAAACAAATTTTCAGTCCCGGATACTTCTCGATAACGCCGCCAAGGATTAAACTAGCAGCAGCTAAAGCCGTTTCACTTGGCATTCCAACCGTATACATTAAGTTATGGGAGGATAACCGCTCTCTGCCCAGCGTTTCCCATGGATGAACAAAGATCGGAACATTCCATTTCTCACACATGACAAAGAAATCTGTTAATGATTCATCGTCTAAATTTTTCCCATTTATGTTTGTGCCAATTTCAATCCCTTTTAAACCAAGCTCGTGGACACAGCGGTCCAGCTCACGAATAGCCACTTCCACATTTTGCATGGGGACCGTTCCTAAACCGATAAACTTGGTTGGATGCTGAGATACGGTCTCTGCAATAAAATCATTTTGAAATCTTGCCAACACTGCTGCTTCTTCAATTGGTGCCCAATAAGAAAACGTTACAGGAATCGGTGATAAAACCTGAAGGTCTACACTTTCTTTTTCCATATCACTTATTCGCATCGAAGGACTCCAAACCTGGTCTGTCACTTCCCGAAAAACCTTGCCAGCCACCATAATATTTGCACCACATGAGCACGTTGGCTGAAGTACAGGCCACTTGTCATTTTGGTATTTTGTGGCAAAGTCCGGGAAATCTTCAGGGATAATATGTGTATGAAAATCTACTCGCATTTCCATTCACTCGCTTCTTGCGGCATGATATGTCCACAGCTCTTACAAGTACGAAGCTCTAAATTTCCGTTAAAGCCATTAATTGCCTCTTTCACCTGCACTTCAATATTAGTTAATTGGACGGTCACACGATGCATTTCATGGTCACATTCATCACAGAACCAAACAAAATCCTCTAATTCACCATCAGCCCTGTCTCGTTCAATAACGATTCCGATCGTATCAGCGACTCTATGCGGAGAGTGAGGTACATTCGGTGGCAGGTGGAATACTTCTCCTTCTTTAACGGTAATCACTTCTCTTTTTCCTTTTGCATTAATAATTTCCACGTAGCAGTCGCCTTTTAATTGATAGAAGATCTCTTCAGATGGATCTACGTGAAAATCACGTCGTTTGTTCGGGCCACCGAGAATCATAAACATTAGCTCTGAATCCTTCCAAACTACTTTATTATTTACCGGCGGCTTAAGTAATTCCTTATTTTCTTCAATAAATCCCCAAAGGTTGATTGGTTTTAAAGATTTTGTCATGAATAATCGTCTCCTCTCAAATTTTGTTTTCCTTTTGAACTAGATGTTGGAGTTCCCCCCACAATCCATATGTTTATTGAGTTAGTGTTACTAGCTTTTCTTCCGATGATTTTAATGCCGCCTGCATAAAGACTACTTCTTTTACTAAGGACGTGATTCTGCTTAGGACATCGGAATCGACAATTTCATTTTCTCGATTAAAATGGTCGTTATTTACATAAACATAGCTAGGTGCCACATATGCCCGGAAAAATCCTGCGATTGGCTTTAATTGATTTTCGATTACGAGGTAGTGCTGGTATGTTCCGCCGGTTGCGACGAAACCCATTACTTTATTGCGAATAACCTTTGGATTGATTAAATCAAATAAATTTTTAAGGGGTCCTGATAAAGATCCCTGAAAAATCGGCGTACCGATAATATAGAAATCTGCTGAATTTACGATATCAAGAACTTTTTTCGTGTCACCTGTGTAGGTGGATGGATTTCGTCCATCGCAGAACTGAATATCATAATCCCTTAAATCCAACAGTTCTACATCCACATGAGGATGGTGTTTTTTCACTTCCTCAAGCACTCTTTGCACGACAATACTTGTCTTCGCACCAATAATCGTTCCTGAAATTCCTACTAGTTTCATATATTAAAGACCTCCTATAGTAAAAAGCTTTCAGGTTGCCCCCCTTTATTCCATTCCTGTGCGCCACCCTAGTAAAGAGTAGGACTGCTGAAAATCACCTTCTGAAATTAGCTGGCGGATTCTCGTAGATGAAATAAGTTTTCCACTCTTACAATAAACAGGCGGCATCATATTTATTGGAAAATACTGTTCTAAAAGATTTACATCGCCTTCTCTATTTTTCCCAAAATGAAAATCGGAACCAACATTGACCTCAACCGGATTAAGCTTCGATAATTCACAGATAAAATCTTCAGGAGGACGGGTTGCATACCATTCTGTGAAGCTAGCAATAATCACATAATCTACATCTAGCTTCGCTATCCTGTTGACCTTTTCCTGAATGGGCGTCAGGATTTGAACCCCTCTAAAAAAATGACGAGGAGGCGGATCAAACGTATAAATGACGCTGGGAACTTGACAAATCCGACTCTTTTCCACAGCTTGTTTAATGACAGCTTGATGACCTTTATGGACCCCATCAAATGCACCTATGGCAATCACAGAACCTTCCAGTGTCAGTACTCCATCTTTTAGCGTTTGAATTTTTCACACCTCCTCAAATTGGTATTAAAATCTTAAAGACTAGGAACCTCATTTCTTTGGTCATACACCTGTAGTGCTTCCTCAACCAGTTCAAATGAATTATTCCTCTTATAGTTGTTATAGAAAATCGCTCGCTTGCGAATTGGGTCTCCTGTATAATAGCGTTCGTATTGAAGAAGCCTTTGTCCGAATGCCTCACCGCATAGATCCCATGCTAGCTTAAACAAATGCACACGCTCTTCTGCAGATACATCTTCTCTTCCAACATAATACCGATCCAAATCCTCTCTTAATTCAGGATTCTCGAAATCGGCATCTGTTGGAGACATCAAGAGCCCTCCGGCACCGATAATTTGGATGACCTCAATCGCACGCGGATACATTTTTGGCAGCAAGCCTCTAATGGTTTCAAGTGGTGCGTAGGCAGGCATAACCTCGCCGGTAGCCATTAATTCATGTTCATACTCCGCAACTCGGAGCAATGCCCTGATCGTTTCAACAGATTGTACTAATTCTCCTAAATCATTTTGAACATTTAAGTATCCATCGACACCAATGGAGTCAGCTAATTTACAAGCAACTTCAGTAGCAAATTGCAGTTTTATTAATCCTCGTACACCAGACTGATGTGCTGGCTGCTGGGCGATTCCTGTTTTCGGATAAAGTAAATTGGCGGCTTCGACATTGTTATAAAGGAAGACACGATCCCATGGGACTAAAACATCATTAAATACTAAAACAGCATCCATTTCTTCAAATCTTGAAGCTAACGGGTGGTCATAAACTGAACGTTTTCCATCCTGCATGGCTTCGCGGCATAAAATGCGCAATCCCGGAGTATCAATTGGAAGTGCAAAAGCAAGCGCATAACGTTCATCACCAGGCTTAAACCCAGGGAAAGAATAAATAATCACCTCGTCTGTAATTGGTGATAGTGTAGCCAGCATTTTTGCTCCCCTTACGAGTAATCCATCTGGGGTCTCTTTTACAGCACCTAAATGCGTAAACGTATCGTGTTGTTCATGTGATGATTTACTCCGGTCATTCTGAGGGTTAATGATGGCGTGAGTTAAAAATAGGTCATTATCGCGAACATGCTTAAAATATGCTCGGATGTTTTTTCCCCATTCTGGATTGTATTTGTCCAAGAACTCTGAATTGCTCGCCATGGAAGTAAGAACGACATTTAAGAAATCAGGCGTTCTTCCCATCAAACCAAAGGTGGCTTTAGCAAATACTTCGAACGTTCTTCTTCGAGCTTCTAGATCTTGATAGTTTTTTGGCACCAAAAATGCATTTGATATTCTTTCTCCGGTTTCTTCACAAATATGGGTAATTTCCTCTTGATACTTTGGGTCATGCTGTAAATCATATAGCTTTGCCATTTCAAGAATTGGCTGGTGAAAAACAGGCTCTTCAAAAATATTTGTTACTCTTTTTCCAGATAACCAAACTTCTGGATTTCGGGACTTTAACGCTTCAATATAATGTTTACCTGTACGGATTCCCATAAACATCCTCCTCATAGTTCATAACGTAATTATAAAACTGAATTTTCCGACCAATTGTAGTCTAATTAACATTTTTTCAAAAAATAAAATTTTCATTTTTTTCAAACAGCAAATTATACTTTTAGAGAAGGACAAGGTTGTTACCGTTGATTTTATATTTTAAATCTTTTACACTATTGTTAAGCTATAAATATACATATCAAGTAATATATAACTAAATGAAAGCGCTAACAAAAAATCAGCTAACTAATAGTTAACTTAGGAGTTGATATGGTGGCAATCCTGTTTGACAGTGATATAAATTGGGAAACATGTTTGCAGTTTGGTACTAGACAATTTTTCAAAGAAAAATCTTGCATATACCAACAAGGCTCGTCGGGGGATGGATTTTATTATATACAAAAGGGATTAATTAAAGTGACAACCACTACTACTATTGGACAAGAACGATTATTAAACATAGCCATTCCCGGGCAACTTTTAGGTATCCAAACTATGGACCGGCAGCCCCATTTTACAACAGCGACAGCAGTAAGTGACTCCATTCTTTATTTTTTCTCTTGTGAGCATTTTCAAGAACTAATAAAATTTCAACCCTCCATCTTAAACATGTTTATCAAAACCGTCATTCATAAAATGCATAATCTTGCTGAAAAAATTTACTTGGACACTCTGTCTCCGGAACAGCAGCTGTCCGCAATACTTTTGAATATTTGTTATGAATTTAGAAATTATGAAGTCCCTCTCACACAACAAGACCTTACCAAATGTACTGGTTTAACGAGAATTACCATCTATAAGATTTTAAAACAATGGAAAGAAAAACAAATCATCGAGATTCAAGGTCGAAAGTTTTTAATAAAAAAAACGGATGAACTAAAAAAGCTTCTTGGCAGGGTGATAATATGAAAAATCTTCGTTATGCATGGGGGCCCTTTTTAACATATGGGCAAAAAATGGAGATGAAGGAGAATTCAGTCGTTTACCATCAGGGTGAAGAAGGAAATGGATTTTTTTACTTATGCAAAGGCGGTATCAAGATTACCCTTCTATCTCAAGAAGGTGTGGAACGGACGGTTAATTATGTTCCGGAAGGGATGTTATTTGGAGAACATGGAGTAAAAAAGGAATCCTATTTAACCTCTGCCCTCACAACAATTCCATCAGTTATTTATTATTTTTCTGATGAAACTTTAGAAAGGGTTTGTAAAGAGCATCCTGAAGCTGCTTGTATTTTTACCAATTCGCTCATCTATAAATTTAGGATACTGGCAGAAATTATTTCTTTTCTTAACTCGCCTGTTGAACAACAAATGGCCCACTTCCTTTTAAAGCTGATCAGCGAAAATGACAATTTTTCAATTGACCAAACGTCATTTGCCCGCTACATTGGTTCATCAAGGATTACCGTAAATAAAATTCTAAATAAGTGGAAGAATCAAAAGCTAATCCATTTATCGAATCGGACGATAGACATCCTGGATATTAATCGCCTAAAAGACCTCCGAGACTCCGGTGCCGTTCACCTGTCAAACTTGGATGTATTAATGTTATCCATCTAGATATAAAAATGGTGCCTAACATTTTTCATAGGCACCATTTTTTCCTGTCCTCCATTTTCACCGTTTTCCCTTTCAGCTTCTAAACCTACAGCACTCGGAAATTGAATCACTACTTTTTATTGGTAAAACGGAATTATTAATTTAAGTTTTTTCGACACAAAAATATCCCCGCCAATTGTAAGAAAAACCAGCGGGGATACACATTTACGATTTATCTTTCATACTTAGATAACTTGAATGATACAGAATCAGTCTTCCTCTCAGGTTTAATTTTAAGATTAGATGACCAAGATATCCGCGACTCATATTTCTGGGTATGTTCCTTGTTGACCAGGTTCTGTAACCGTTCTTTATTCTTCTCAATAGATTCCTCAAGAGCCAGTAATCGACGGGAAGGAAACGGCAGCCCTGCTAGGACGGTGGTTATAGTAGGATCAGATTCTGAGATATAGGTTCCTTCGAATAATTGCAGCGGTTCTCCAACCCTTTCAAAAATAGCCGGCACATTAATTAGCTTTGAAAGATTTACCGGTCCTTCATAAATCAGACCTGCTCGAATTACACCCGTTGATTCGACAGGACAGAAAATTGAGGTAGCCCAAGAACGTTGAATTTTACTTGCAACGTCCGACGATGATTTTGACTCTGTGATTGTAGCAGAGGATATTAACGTAACTCCTCTTGTGCACAGAATATTCATAAGATCCATTTCATCAAAGTTACCGTATAAAGAACTCTCTTTCGTTACCTGCAGTACATTATCAATGGCCTCCATCACTTGATGATTAGAAACAAGGTAGATCTGCTGCTTGCTGGATTGCGGATTCAGCTTACGCATCTGATCATTGTCTACCAGGAAAACGGAAGAAATGCCATCTATTTTGGAAATCTCTTCAATGCACTCAGCTGTATTGATTCGGTTACCCGCTAACACATTTCGTTCAGGTAGAATCGCAATCGCTCCAACGTTTATTCCAGGCAGTTGGTCTAATAACAAATCCATTAAAATCGGGCTCATACCGGAACCTGTACCGCCATCGGTAGAGAACGCTACTAATAACAGCTTTATGTTCTTATAGGATTTCTTTACGAAATCAATTATCTCTCGAAAGTTATCCTGAACAGCTTTTATTCCTATCGATCTATCTTGCCCTGCACCATTCAACCCGGGGACAAAATACTTCTTTTCCACCCTCGTATTAACTACGCCATCACGTTGATTAGTGTTGATAAGGGCGGTTTGAAAGCCCATAGTTGTTGCTATCTCAGCAATATTCCCACCTGCTTGACCTACACCCAATATGCCTATTGATTTCACCAGATCGCCTCCTTATCTTACTATGATAATACTCAGGTTTTATGAATTTAGACTTGTTCTTTTTAAAATGGCTGAAATGATTGGAGAAAAGTATGAATATCCCCATTTCACCAATTCTTAATAAATGGGAAGACATAATGAAATACTACTAATATTTATGGAATTGGGAGGATTTAAAATGACAGCCAATGAAAATACATTATCCATATTCGCCTTAGGTGGAATTAATGAAATCGGTAAAAACATGTATGCGATCCAATATGAGGACAGTATCGTAATCATCGACTGCGGCGGGAAGTTTCCCGATGAGAGTTTGTTAGGGATTGATTTGATTATCCCTGATATTACCTACTTAGAAGAGAATCAGGACAAAATCCGAGCTTTAATTGTGACACATGGGCACGAAGATCATATTGGCGGTATTCCTTACTTCTTAAAAAAAATAAATGTTCCGATATATGCTACCCATTTTACACTGGGGTTAATTGAATTAAAATTAGACGAGCATCGACTTAAAAGAGATACAAAACTCATTCCAATCGACTCGAATTCAAAACTTGAATTCGGAGAGATAACGGCATCCTTTTTCAAAGTAAGCCATAGTATACCTGATTGTCTTGGCATTGTCTTTCAAACACCTGAAGGGAATGTCGTCCATACCGGGGACTTCAAATTCGATTTAACACCTGCAAATAACCAATTTGCGGATATTCATAAAATGGCCGAAATCGGCAGTCAAGGTGTCTTGGTTTTAATCTCAGAAAGTACAAATGCTGAGCGAACCGGCTTAACACCATCTGAGCGGATGGTAGCCGGTCATATGACCGAGGCTTTCATGAAAGCTCAAGGGAAAATCTTTATCTCTACCTTTGCTTCGAATGTAAATCGTGTTCAGCAAGTGGTGGATGCTGCGATGAAGACCAATCGAAAGCTTGCATTGATTGGCCGGAGTATGGTAAATGTTGTCTCGGTTGCTATCGAACGAGGCTATTTAACTGTTCCGGAAGGAATGCTGATCGAGGCACGCGATGTTGATCAGTTGGACCCGGAAAGGGTGGCAATCCTATGTACGGGAAGTCAGGGAGAGCCAATGGCTGCACTGGCACGCCTGGCAAGCGGAAACTATCGGGATGTAGCCATTTACCCCGGTGACACTGTGATATTAGCAGCATCCCCAATCCCCGGGAATGAACGGGATGTTTCACGAATCATCGACAACCTTTTTCAACTTGGTGCCAAGGTGATTTACGGCTCGGGAAGTTCAACAGGTATGCATGTTTCCGGACATGGTTATCAGGAAGACTTAAAGCTTATGTTGACATTGATGAAGCCAACCTATTTTATTCCGATTCACGGTGAGTTTAGAATGCTGCACCATCACCGTGAATTAGCCGAATTAGTTGGAGTCGGGAAAGGAAATACGTTTATCATTAAAAATGGTGATGTGGTTGATATTGAAAACGGGGCTGCCCGCCAGACTCGTAAAATACCATCAGGGGATACGTATGTTGACGGAATGGGTGTCGGGGATATAGGAGAAATTGTGTTACGAGACCGAAAACAGCTTTCTGAAGATGGAATGCTCGTGATTGTTTTAACATTAAGTAAAACGGACCGAAGAATTATTCAAGGCCCTGATACCATTACTCGTGGATTCGTGTATGTAAAAAATTCCGAAGATCTTTTAAGAGAAGTGAATAGCCTTGTTAAAAAAACAGTTAATGACTTACAGGAAGAGAATATCCGCCAATGGAATGTAATAAAACAAAATATCAAAAAAACAGTAGGGCAATATTTATTCACCCAAACAAAAAGAAAGCCAATGATTCTCCCGATCATCATTGAAATATAAATTTTTTTAAAATCGAGTGTCAGGCACTATTTATGATGCCTGACACCACTTTTTTTAAAGAAATGAACGTCTACCAGAAATATAATCACATTACCATGCAGTCAGAACGTTTAAGTGAAATAGTAATAGCATTAATTAAGTTTTGCATCGCTCTACTTGGACTCTCATCTTTTCGTTTTAAGAGTCCAATTGTGACATCCAGTTCAAAGTCGTTAATACTCTTTAACACAGTGGTAGATGTAAACTCATGTGATACTTCCGGGATGATTCCAATACCAAGTCCTTTTTCCACCAGCTTTTTTACCACCTCTATACTTCCGCTTTGAACAATCGGCATCACGTGATTGCCCTTTTCTAACAAAAGTTTCTCTAGTTTTCTTCTATACGCACAATTCCTACCTGTAAGTATAAGTCGTTCTCCCTGCAAATCCTTTGCTTTAATATCATTTTTCATAACAAGTTTGTGATCTACCGGTAAAAGTAAACCGATTTTTTCGACAAACAAAGGGGTAAAATCCAAACCCATTTCAATGTCAGGTGATGTGCAAATTCCCAGGTCCAATTGTCCCGACAAAATCCTCTCTCTAATTGTGGTAGAGTTCCCAATCTCTAGATTAATTTGAACTTTTTTGTGATCATTACAGTAATCATTCAATACATTGGGGAGTCGCAGACTTGCTGTAGGCTCCATGCTGCCTATACGAAGGTTTCCGGTTTCACCCTCGGTAAAATCACTTATCGTTTTACGAAGACTGTCAATATCATTCAGAATATAGGCAGCCTGTTTAGTAAGAATTCTTCCGGCCTCAGTTAACCGTAATTTTCTTCCCCTTTCAAAAAGCTTTACCCCTAAGTCTAATTCTAATTTTTGTATTTGAGACGTTACCGTTGATTGAACATAGTTTAGTTCTTCTGCAGCACCTTGGAAGCTCCCTTGTTTGATAATAGTCTGAAAGGTAATGAGCGCTTTTATATCCATGTTTCTCCTCAATTCAAAAAAAATGAACCATTTCTCCATTTAATTCGTTTTTACAAATATAATATCACAATTTATACTTATATCAACGAGGGGGAATTACAATGAAAAAACAAATTATTTCTTTTAGGAGACTTCACTATGGATGGATCGTCATCTGTATAGCATTTTTATCCTTATTAGTTTCCGCCGGAATCCGCTCAACTCCGGGAGTTCTCATCCTGCCTTTGGAAAGTGCGTTTGGGTGGGATAGTATGAGTACCACTTTTCCTTTAGCATTTAATTTAGCCTTATATGGGCTTTGCGGACCTTTTGCGGCAGCCATTATGGAGAAGTACGGAATTAAAAGGGTGATGGTATGCTCCCTCACAATGTTAGTGGTAGGAACCGGACTTTCCGCATGGATGAAGAATATCTGGGAATTTACTCTATTGTGGGGGCTGGTGATTGGAATCGGGACGGGTTTTACTTCCTCCGTACTTGGAGCTGTAATCACAAATCGATGGTTTAAAGAACGAAAAGGGTTAGTAATTGGAATCCTTACAGCAAGCGGTGCAACGGGGCAGCTTGTTTTCCTGCCATTGCTAGCGAAATTGGCTACAGAAGAAAGCTGGCAATTAACAGTATTGGTTACATCGCTAGCCTCCTTTTTCGTCATTCTCTTAGTCCTTTTATTTATGAAAGAGAGACCGAGTGATGTCGGTGTTCTCCCATACGGTGCGACAGGTACGACAGAGACCATCGAACCTTTACAAAAACCTCTTGGGAACCCTTTTAGCTCAGCTTTAAAAGGTCTCCGATATGGGATACGATCCAAAGAATTTTGGCTGCTGGCGGGGAGTTTTTTTGTTTGTGGATTATCTACGAATGGGTTAATTGGAACCCATTTAATCCCCGCTTGCGGCGAACACGGAATCCCTGAAGTTACCGCAGCAAGCATGTTAGCATTTATGGGAATTTTTGATATTATCGGAACCACATTTTCCGGGTGGTTATCGGACCGGTGGGATAGCCGATGGCTATTATTTTGGTATTACGGATTACGTGGTCTTTCTCTTGTTTTTTTACCGACAGCGCTGGATTCAACTTCTTTTTGGGGTTTAGCGATTTTCATCATATTTTACGGATTGGATTGGGTCGCCACTGTCCCGCCGACTGTTCGCTTATGTAATACCATTTTCGGTGAAAAAAGTGGAATCGTGTTTGGCTGGATCTGGGCATCACATCAGTTAGGAGCGGCAACCGCTGCGTTTGGCGGAGGAACTTTACATGCATTGACCGGGTCTTACACGTTTATTTTTGTATTTGCAGGAATCCTATGTGCCGTTGCTTCCGGATTTGTTATTCAAATCCGCCATAACTATAAATATACCATTCAAGAAACAATTTAATAGTTTAGAAAAACCATATTTGCTATAACAGCGATATGGTTTTTTTATCAATAAAAAGTAAGAACAAGCAGTATGCTTTCAAGACAAATCTACGTATTTAATCAAGATCTCTTAGGATATATAAAGTAAAAATAGTAATAAAAATACTACCACCTAACTCAATTAATAAATTATACATGAAGGTTTTCCCCTTTTAATAATTTTTAAAGTCAGTAAAAAATTAAAAACCGAATACATCAACTGTATTCGGTAATAGTTTAATAATATCATTTTCTTAAAATTATCAATGTTAAGTTTTGAACGAATTCTGTTAAATCTGAGTAAAGAAAATTGTAGTGGCAAGGTAAGGATAATTCGACATTAATGCTTACTTTTTACTATATCCTATTAAAAATTTGAAGAGTTATTTGTGATTGAGTTTTAATAAATAATATGAAATATCTTAATAATACCCATTAACATAGGCATCCTTTATTCGTTATTAACTACAATCTTAGCAATTTAAATAAGAAGTTACACCGTCATACATGCTTAATAGCTAAAAGCATTTTTTATACAAAAAAACCATTGCTTCAAATGCAATGGTTTCGCCTATTTATTTTACAATCCTGAAGGAATTCTGAAATCTTTCATATCTTTTTATAAAAGCTAGACTCTAAGTCATGGGGTTTCTGCAATCATATGGAATTGTTCTTCTTCCGAAAGCCTAGTATTTAACGGAACACGGACTAACCCTGACTTTAACATCGCAAAATCTATTTACACTGTAAATGGAATTCGCCGACAAAAAGGAAATTCGATCCCCTTTAACAAGATCGAAGATTAAAAATTCAATATTTTCTGACCTTTTTACAGACAATTTTGCTACCTCCTTTTCAACAGTGTAATTTATAGCTGCCATAAACGTAAATTAGTTTACGTTTATGGTAGTTACAACTAATATAACCTTTCATATCTATTAAAACCTTTCTGTTTTACTTATTTTTTTGGGAATTAATTTTCGATATTCAGAAGGTGTTTTTCCTAATTTTTGCTTGAAATAACGACTAAAATGAGAAACACTTTCAAATCCGGCATCCATGGATATAGCGAGAATGGTTTTATTTTCCATTTCAAGCATATACCGTGCAGAGTTTAGGCGGCAAAGCATAACGTATTCCATCACAGAAAGACCCGTCACTTCTTTAAATAAAGCAGCCATATATGACCGACTGATTGCTAACGAACCCGCAATGCTTTCCAGAGATAAAGATTTTGTGTAGTTTTTATCGATCCATTTTTTAATTTGAAATACTCGATGTTCCTTTTCAGAACAATCATCGCAATCAGAATGGAAATAACTTTGACTTAATTCATAAATCATCATTAACAATTGGATTAATGATGTTTTAAATTTCCCTTCATGCATACGATAGGTAAGAGATGCACGATTTGCATGTCCAATCCGATCACAATTTTGTTTTGTCTTTTCAATATCTTCCATAAGTAAATCGATTGTTTTTAAAAACTCATGATCACCCATTCGTAACAACACATGATCCATTTTTGTAAAAGGTTCTAAAAGCTCCGGCAAATTGATGTCATTACATAAGCTAGGTTTTATCCACTCACTCGAAAATGAGACAACACTTCGTACATAGGCAACATCGGGTGAGGGAAATGCACGATGCAATGTTAATCCATTCATCACAACAATATCACCAGGTTGAAGATAATAAATATTATTTCCAATGAGATACCTGCAATCTCCTTCGTGGAAACGATAAATTTCGAATGCTGTATGAGAATGAAAATCTGTCTGAGTATATTCATTTCTCTTTTTATAAAAAGCACTCGGAATCCAATTATCCATCATTGCGGTCACTCCTCATGTAATTGGCAGACTAATTTCTTTTCCGGTTTGGGCAGATTTATAAATAGCTAGGATAATTTCAAGGGGCTTGATTCCTTCTGGACCATTTACTTCCGGTTCTCGATCATTAGTAATGGCATCCATCATATCTAAAAATTGCAATCGATGTGCATTCTGATGATGATTTTCAAGATGTATTGTTTCTGCTATATTTTTAGTTTTTTCTAGATCTAAAAACTCAATGTTATTCTCTTCTGAGAAATAACATTGAGTGAGTTTGTCATCTTGTATGATTGCAGTGCCTTTTGTTCCAAAGATATCGATTCGAGTTGATAGTCCGGGAAAGGCCGCTGTTGTAGCTGTTATCGTTCCGAGAGCGCCACTTTTAAACTTTACTGTAGCAACCGCTATATCCTCCACTTCAATCCTCTTATGGGCTTTAGTTGCTGTATGCGCAAATACGCTTTCCACAGGGCCCATAAATAGTTGTAGCAGGTCGATTGTATGGATAGACTGATTCATGAGTACTCCCCCACCGTCCAGTTCCCAGGTTCCTCTCCATGCTCCACTATCATAATAGGCCTGGGAACGATACCAATGAATGCATGCCTGACCCATTACTAACTCACCGAATTTCCCTTCTATTATATCATTGTGGATCTTTCTTGTTGCAGCATCAAAACGATGTTGAGAGATGACGGTTAATTTTACATTGGATTCCTTACACACTTGAATCATTTCGTTTGCCTTTTCCAGGGTCACCTCAATCGGCTTTTCTACTATTACATGCATTCCTGACTTTGCAACATCGATAGCTATTTTACCGTGTAGTCCGCTTGGTGTCACAATATTAACGATGTCTATGTCATCACGCTTTAGCATTTCTTTGTACCCGACATACCAGTCCACATCATACAATTCTCCAAATTCCTTCGCTCTTTCTTCCACTTCATCTGCTACTGCTATCAGTTTTGCATTAGGAATGGATTGAATTTGTTTAATGTGCAATTTGCTAATTCCCCCGCAGCCTATGACAGCAAAACGGAATTCTTTTAGCATACTCGCTCCCTCCATTACACTCTGCTATTAAATGGTCATAGCTTCAAATTCACCATTTATCTTTCAGAAATTTAATTACTTCAATCCTTGTGTGGCAATTCCATCTACTATATAACGTTGGAATATGATAAACATTATGAACAACGGCAATAATGATAGAGTCGACATTGCAAATAAATTTCCCCAATTTGTGAAAGAAGATGGGTCTGAAAACATCCGTAGCCCTAAAGAAATTGTAAACTTGCTTGGTTGGTTTAAATAGATCAATGGTCCTAAGAAATCATCCCATGTCCAAATGAATGAAAAAATAGATACTGTAATTAAAGCAGGTTTACATATTGGTAAGATGATTTTCCAAAACGTCCTATAAGTTGAGCAACCATCAATGAACGCTGCTTCATCTAATTCTTTTGGAATTGATCGAATGAATTGCATCATTAAAAAGACGAAAAAGGCATTGCCCCCAATAAACTGGGGTACAATTAGGGGAAGAAATGTATTAATCCACCCTAGATTATGAAACAAAATGTATTGTGGAATCATGGTTACTTGCACTGGCAACATCATGGTGACCATAAGACAAGCAAATAATGGTTTCTGAAATGGGAATTTTAACCTTGCAAATCCAAATGACACAAGACTGGATGTAAACATTGCCCCAATCATTGACAAAGATGATATGATAAACGAATTTAAAAAGAACGTTCCAAAGGAAGTGCCGCCAAACCCCTTCCACCCATCCGGATAATTATGCCACTGGAAACTGGAAGGTATTAGAGAAGCCGCTTGTTTGAAAATCTCTGACTCTGGTTTTAAAGAACTAATTAGTGTCCAAATAATTGGATACATCATAAATAGTCCAAATGTTATAGTGAACAAATGAAATATTGTATTTGGAATTAATTTTTTCTTCATTTACTTCCCTCCTTACGACTCATAATGTACCCATGATTTCGATGTTTTGAAGACAATAGCAGTGAATACAGCAATGATAATTAACAAAACCCAAGCCATCGCTGATGCATATCCCATTTGGAAATTACTGAATGCCGTGTCGTACAGGTAGACTGCATAAAATAATGTTGAATCCAACGGTCCGCCTTGTGTAACCATAAAACTTTGTGTAAATGTCATAAAGCCACTAATCATCTGCATCACAAGATTAAAAAAGATAATGGGTGACAACATCGGAAGTGTAATTTTAAAGAATTTTGTAATTGAATTTGCTCCATCTACATTAGCCGCTTCGTACAACTCAGGAGGGATTTGTTTTAATCCTGCTAAAAAAATTATCATCGGAGAACCAAATTGCCATGTGACAAGTAAAATAAGTGTCCAAATGGATGTTTTTGGATCTAACAACCAATCAGGTCCATGAATTCCAATGAGGGATAAAGCATGGTTGATTGCTCCTTCAGTTCCAAATAACTGTCTCCACATGACCGCTACTGCCACACTTCCGCCAACCAAAGATGGAATATAATAGGTAGTCCGATAAATTCCGACTCCTTTTCTTGGTTTTACGAAAAGCATAGCTACCATCAAGGCGAATACCAGTTTCAACGGCACAGATATCAATACAAATTCAAATGTTACTTTTAAAGAATTCCAATACCTAGGATCTTTTGTAAACATATAAACATAATTTCTAATACCTACCCATTTCGGACTTGATAGCATGTCATAGTTGGTAAATGAGAAATAAAGCGAAGCAATCATGGGACCTAAGACAAAAAATATGAATCCTAAAAGCCACGGCAAAATAAAGGAATATCCAACTAAATGCTTTTTCCATGTTTTCCCCATTTTTATCCCCTTTTTTTTTAAACAAGCCATCTACTAAATAGATGGCTTGTTGTTCAAATTTAATTTATATTAATTCGTACTTAAAATTTGATTTGCTTGCTCACGGAATTGTTTTGCCGCTGCTTCAGGAGTCAGCTGACCATAAGCAATTTGCATCTGTAGCCGATCGAATAGATCGGACACTTTCGTACTACCCTGTGGTGCCGGAGGATCAATTGGTTTAGAGTGACTTGCGACATATTCAATATAAGAGAATTGCTCTTTTTCATATTCACTTAATGTTGGAAGTAAGTGGTCGCGAACTTTTTTAGAAATGGGAACACCGCGTTCTGCTTTCAAAATATCATTCGCCACTAAATCATTAAGGAAAAAGTTGATAAACTTAACAGCGGCATCTTTATGTTTGGAAGCAGAAGACATAGAAACTAACATGGCCGGCTTTAAATAGTTCCCTTCATGTCCACCTGGCAATTCTGGCGGTGCGATGAGTTTTAAGGTATGGCCGGCATATTTTGATTCCCCAACGACCAAGTTACTTGTAAAACCGTGTACAGCTGCTTTTCCTGTGGAAATCATTAAATTTGCTTCATTCGTTTTTAGTGAATCTACAACCTTTGGATCTCCAAACAATCCATTTTTGTAGTGTGAGAGTCTGTAATTTGTATAATCTACGAATAGTTTATCATCTTTATACCCCAGACTTTTTCCATCTGCGCTATACTCATGGGTTCCTCTTTGGCGAAGGTAAAAAGGGAAGTCATATGGTACTGTATCTTCTGGACTAAATCCTTTTGTTCCCAATTTTTCTTTTAATGCGGACAATGTTTTATCTAAATCTTCAGTTGTATATCCAGGTTGAAGTTCAGGGACACCTGCTTTTTGAAAAATCGTTGGGTCATAATCTACTGCAGGTGCATTCATTCCAAGTGAAATGGCATAGTTTTTATGGTCTATAATTCCCCCTGCAAGATAAGCCTTATTATCAACATTAGATAAATCTATTTTTCCTGAACTGATATAAGAATCAAGCGGGTCAATCAAATGACGACCAGTATATTCTCCAAGTTTGCCATAATCCATTTGCATAACATCCGGTAAGCTTTGACCTGCGGCTTCGGTAGCCATTTTTGGCCAATAGTCGTTGAAATTTGTATATTCTGTTTCGATTTTAATGTTGGGATTTTGTTTTTCAAAGAGTTGAATCATTTTTTGTGTACGATCGTTTCGATCCTGTGAGCCCCACCAAGCTACTTTTAATGTAATGGGCTTATTTGCATCAGAACTGTTTGCTTGTCCAGAAGTTGAATTGGAACAACCCACAATCCCAAAAGTAAGTCCTGCGATTAATGTGACTGCTGCTAGTTTTTTCATATTTTTCTTCATATGATATCCTCCTAGATTTCGTCAATTTGAACTTGCTCACCTTTTTTTGAAGATTGATAGATTGCCAATATGACCTTCAGTGGTTTGATTGCCTCGAGACCATTTACTTTTGGTTCTCGATTTTCTTCAATGGCTTTAATTAAATCGTTGATTTGAAGAACATGACTATTTTGTGAAATCGCTGCTGGATCTGAAGCACCTGTTTCATTTATTTCTTCTTGGGTTCTCGATTGGCTACCTCCACCATAGTTACCAACTTCCCCAATATCATCCCGAAATACTTTATGAACTAAGCGATCGTTTTCAATAACTGCCGAACCATCTTTTCCAAACACTTCAATTCTCGTTGATAATCCAGGAAAAGCACAGGTAGTTCCGACAAGTGTCCCGATAGCACCATTTTTGAATCGTAAGGTGGCCACTGCTGCATCTTCCACATTAATTCGTTCATGTCCCATGGTTTCGCAATGGGCATAAACACTTTCGATATCACCAGCTAGATATTGAAGCACGTCAATAGTATGAATACCTTGGTTCATAAGTGCCCCTCCACCATCCAATTCCCATGTGCCTCTCCAATCTCCGCTATCATAGTAGGATTGAGAGCGATACCAATTGATTGCTCCATTTCCAATGATTACCTTACCGAATTTTCCATTATCAAGGTCCTTTTTTACTTCTATAGTAGCTGCATCAAAACGGTGTTGAGAAATGACAGCAAGCTTTTTGTTTGCTTTTCTACATTCTTCAATCATTTGTCTAGCTTTCTCCAAGGTTACATCCATTGGTTTTTCTGAAATAACATGTTTTCCAGCTCTAACTGCTTGTATTGTGTGGTCTGCATGCAATCCACTGGGAGTACAAATATTAACAATATCGATGGGTTCATTTTCTAACATTTCCTCAATGTTGTTGTACCAGTTGCACCGGTATTTTTCTGCTAGTGCTTGCGCCTTCTCTGGAATTATGTCACATATAGCAATAAGGTTTCCACGTTCAACGTGTTGCAGCATTTCCGCATGGGATTTACCAATCACACCTGCACCAATGATCGCAAAATTATAATTTTTCTTTGACATATGTAGTACCCCTTTCTATCAATTCCACTGCCAATTGGTTTCAGCTAAAATATTTTTCAATGCTAGTGTTGCTACTTTAAATAAATCAGGACCACTGAAACCTTGGAATATCTCTGCTGCTTTTAAATGTGGCTCTAACGACATAAAGCCGTCATATCCATTGATTTTTAATGCACTTAAAATTTCCCGAACTTCTCCGTCCCCTTCGCCAACAGGAACCACTTTTCCATCCTCAAATCTCGCATCTTTTATATGTAAATATTCAATAAAAGGAAGAAGTTTTGAATATGCCTCTGTATACGGTTTTACCCCGCATTGGACAAAATTCGCCGGATCAAATGCGCAGCGTAAATTTTTAGAATTTACATGCTCTAAGATTTCCAAGCATCTTTCAGTTGTATCACCATAAATATCTTTTTCGTTTTCATGAAGAAGGACGATCTCTGTTCCTTCTACTCTTTCTGTAAGCGTTTTCATTCGGTACAAAACTTCATCTCGGTATATTCCTGGATCTTCACCTTCAGGGATAAAGAAAGAAAAAACGCGAATATATGGAGAATGAAAAAATTTAGCAATTTCTAGGGCTCTGTCAAAATCTTTTAGATGTTGTTCAAAATCATCCGTAATTTTGATTTTTCCAATGGGGGATCCAATGGAAGAAACAGAAATTGAATTCTGATCAAATTCCTTTTTTACTCTTTCTAATTCTTCATCAGTTAGTTTGAGAACATTTTTTCCCCAAACTCCCCTAAATTCAACATTTTTCATTTTTTCGGATTGAAGCACTTCGATTTGTACATCTAATTCTGGTGAAATTTCATCGGCAAAACCGGTCAATTGAATCATCTTGCTCCTCCTCTGTGATTTTTTAAATCTTTAATATAGTTTTTAGTATAGCAAGTTGATTTTTTAGATGCTTGCCTATAAGGACTGAAATTTCAGTTATTTTTTACTCTGCGTACTTTTTTAAGAGGGATACGCAATTCCTATTTTAAACTTCTATTTCCCTTCATTTCTTGATACTTATAATTTTTTTCTCCTTTTTACATTTTAGATATTTTTATCATACGTAAATAATGGATTAAAAAGGAAGGACTGTAGTGAAAATTATAATTTTTATCCTCATACTTGCGAAGGTCTCTCGACTATCCTATGAAAATTCGACAGCCATGTCCAAAAAAGGGGAATTTAAATGGGGGCATCTCTTTGGAGATACCCCTGTTAAAAAAAATTGGTTGTATTGGTTTTATCTGAAACATTATTAATTAATCATTGAAATTCAATACAGGAGGCTGGGGCAATCCGAGAATATTGCAGGACCATCGCAGTGCAGGTCCTAATTGTAAACGCTGAATGTATCTTAGCCGAGGCAGTAGCGATATTGGCGGCTTCCCTGCACGTGATGCAAAAAATCCTGCTGCAGCAACGGCAACGGATTGTTGAGCAACCAAAGAAAAATTAATATTATTATCAGCCATTACTCTTTTATATTCAGGTAACAAATGTTCTGCGGTTGGTCCCCCTTCCCCCTCAATACTCGGAAGAAAGAATCCCACATCAAAAAGCAATGGTCCTCTGCATGCCAATGCCCAATCGAACAATAACAATGAACCGTCTCTAAAACGAAGATTATCCGATCGTATGTCTTTATGGATTAACCCCCAAGGTTGGTCTGTATTCATAAATTCCGCTTCGATTGAAATAAACGTGTCAATTACCGCTTCCAGCCAAGACTCAGATTCCCTTCTTTTCTCCCGGAACAGCCCCAGAAAGTAATTTCTTTCATCATTGTTATTTTTAATATTGAACCAATTATCAGTTACACCTTTACTTATCATTGCTTCAACCTTACCAACCTCAGAAAGTCCCCGCAAATGAAATTCTGCTATATCCCGAACAGCTTTTAGTGCAAGCTTATCTGACCAAGGCGGTACTTTTTTCGTATTTCTTAAATCCTCTAACAATAAAAGATGCCAGCCTTCAACACGCACCGATCCAAGATAACGAGGAGAAATTGGATAAATCGCAGCGATATCACAATATACAGTTTCTTCTAGTGGAAGCACTCTCCAATTCTCTGAAATAGACCCTAGTCCAGCTCCTTTGGCAAAAACAGTTCTGCCGTCTTCTAAGAAAATTCGAAATGTTGCACTTGGTCCGTAACCTCCAAATACACGATTAGCCAGCCGTATCGGACTTCCTACTTTTACTTCAATTTGCTTCCGTAATTCTAGAGGAACATCTCGCCAGTAGGGCTTATGCTCACACATTACGCTACTCCCCCTTTTTTTTATTATCTTTTATGATAGGATCTGTACCTTAAATATAACATCTGTCCAATGAGAAAATATAAAATTAACAACTCAAACTTCGCAGAGTGAAATTGACAAATTGAATACGTGAGGATTTTTACAGGACCAAGTATTGCACCTACTTATTTAGGTACGAAGTTTGAGTAATTAACTAAAAGAAAAAGAACCATTGCCTGGAATGCAATGGTCTTACTTTTAAGTTATATTATTCTTCGAATTGAAATTGAATCGATTCCGGTACGATTTTTGGTGATTTTCGGCCTAATATATGCAACACCATTTGCGATACCAATATTCCAGGTCCTAATGCTTGCCCTACACTAATTGTTGGGATGGACTTCGTTTCAATCCATCTTTTCAAGTTTTCAGGAGTAGCATAAGAAGGTAAATTTGCACTATAGCTTGATGGAGGAAACATAAAACCTTTTAATTCTTCAATGGTTGTATCCTCGGTAATACCTGTATAAGCTTCAATGGTCATTCCGCAGGGATCAAAGGTAAGCACACTTGTACCAAATCCAAGAGCTACTGCTGTTGTGATATAGAGGTCCCTTTTTCTAGCTGCACGGTGAAGGGTAACGGCATCCGGAAATGCAAAATAATCGATTGCATCTATTACATAGTCCGCTCCCTCAAGAAAAAGGTCAAGATTCCCTTCATCAACACCTTCAGGAAAGCAAACAACTTCTAATTCCGGGTTAATTGATAATAAATGATTTTTTAGTGCATCTGCTTTTTTTTGTCCAACTGTATGATGTGTAGCAGCACATTGACGATTAATATTACTTTCATCAAAGATATCTGGATCTGCAAGAATTAGCTTTCCAACGCCCATCCTTGCCAATAGCTCGGCGGAAAAACCGCCAATGCATCCGCAGCCTGCAATGGCAATTGTAGTGCTATGTAATGTGTAAACTTCCTCTTCCGACATTATCCCAATGTTCCTGCTAAACTGTTCTTTAATTATCATTATTTAATTGCCTCCATTGGATTCGGAGTATATAAATACTCATAAAGTTTTAACCTGGTATCCTTTAAAACCTTCGCTGTTTCCTTCAAATCTAAAATACATGGAACGGTGGTTGACCCTAAATATACTTTAGGTTCGCCGATTTGGATAAAAGGAAAATTGAACATTCTTCTCATGTAATTATGCACTCGTTGATCTAACGAACAAAACCAATAGTAGATCCCGTTTTCGAGCGAATATTGCAAGGTAGTACGAAGCATACCAAGTGTACAGTCATGCTTTGGAAGTTTTGTAAGTGCGCTCATTTCTGCATATAGATGTGATTCTAGTAGTTTCAGTTTTTTCCTTTCAAGATCATATATCGTAAATTCCTGTAATGTAGGAAGTTCATTCATTGGTTTAAAAATCAAACGATTCACGCCAACAACAGAATGATCTTCTTTATAAACAGCTGCAAAATAAACTGAGGAATCTTGGTACGGATCCACCTCACCATCTTTAAAGAAACCCACTTCCATATATCGTTGAAAATGGAGCTCTATAGCTTTTTCACGTAATTCCTTACTTGCTACATGGTAATAATAATAATCGTTTTCACTTTCTCCCATTTTATTACTCTCCCATTCAATAACTCTCTTTTTGTATTTTTTACTTGATTAGCCCCTTGTTTTTTGTTCTTGAATGTATTCTTGAATCAAGGATGATGATAGAAATGGATCGGTACTAACGAAGAAAGCCCTTGTCCATAAACTTGGTAAATGATGTAAGTGCTCAAATTCATGTCTTAAGGCTCGTGAAGTAACACGTTTTATTTTTGCCACAATATCTGAAGGAGATAAATTTGGAGGTGCGCTTATTTTGAAGTGGCAATAATCCTGTTTTACTTCCAAATTTATAATTTCCCACCCTTGCTCAGATGAGAATTGAATCAAAATATTTTCCAATCTATCTTTTACACGATCAACCAATACCTTTCTTCGGTAGCGTGTACAAAAAACAAAGTGATAGTTCAATTTATAAACTTGGGATTTAATTGTGGAATATTGTTGTTTTTTCATAGTCCTCATTGTATCAGTATACCAATTAAACTGCAACAGTGAAATTGGGAAATACGACAAATTTCGTAATTCGTCTTTCTAATCATTTGTTTCTCATGTAAAATTGAAACTGTGATATAAACAATTTAGCGGAGAGAATTAACTTGATAAAACAAAATAGAGTACAACAATACTTTGATTCTCACAACAATCATTTAAATGAGCAAATTTTAAAAATATCCTTTGTTTTTTTAGCTCTAAGTGTTACATGGAATGTGATTTTCCATTTGTTAAATGTCCCGTATTCCCGTGCCAATCTTTCCATACTTTTTGCTGGACTCGTTATTTGCCTTTTAATTATGATCCTAAAGAAGTTCCTTCCAAAGGACATAATGATTCATGTAATCTTAAGTTTTATGCTATTCATTTTCACTTGTCTTTATTTTGGATCAGGTTTTACGGACGCTTGGACCTACTACTTAATTGTTCCGATCATCGCTGCGTTATATGGGCAATCTAAAATACTATTGATCTATTCTTTTTTCAGTTTTGTATTGTTATTTGGGGTTTCCCTCCTGTTCCCTATTCAAAAACCATTTGATTCAATTGATCTTTCCAATCAACTGCTGACACACATTATTATTACTTCCTTTAGTTTTATGGTTATCAGAAAACTAAATGGTTTATATAAAAAACAAATTGAATTTGTAAAAGAGTCTGCTGAAATCACCATTGAACAAGTGGTAAAAACGTTCGTTGTCTCTGTTGAGGCAAAGGATAGGTATACGTTCGGACATTCTGATCGTGTTAGTAAGTATGCTGTGGCGTTCGCCAAAACCTTACCAGAATTTGAAGATGGAAAAAAATTGACTCAACTTCACCTAATGGGGCTCCTTCATGATATCGGGAAAATTAATATTCCAGAATCAGTCTTATGTAAAACCTCAGAATTGTCTTACGAAGAATATGAACTAATCAAAACCCATACAGTTGTGGGCGCAAAAATGATTGAAAAAGTTGAAGGGCTAGAGGGATTAAAATCAGGGGTTCTGTATCATCATGAACGATGGGATGGTAAAGGGTATCCGACTCAAAAGAAAGAATTAGATATTCCTTTGGAAGCTAGAGTATTAGCTCTTGCCGATGCCTTTGATGCCATGACAAGCACTAGAGCTTATCGAAGTGCCTTGTCTGAAAAGGAAGCCTTTATACGAATTGTTGAGGGTAAGGGGACACAATTTGATCCTTATCTTGTTGAAAAGTTGGAAAGTGTTAAGTTAAGTTGGTTCAAAATATGCAGGGAATCACAAGATGACCTTGATGAACTGGAAAGGACATTTGATATTTTTTAACTGTCACTTTATAAAGCTGACGCTTTATCTGGATAAAAATTCACATGCACCTCATCTGACTTTTAAGAGCAGTGGAATCACTAAAGATTCCACTGCTTATTTTTTCCTATTTCGCTCCATTAGGTAAAAAAAATCAGTAGATATGTTTCTACTGATTTAGCCGTGTTTATGTTTCTCTTTCCCTTGATGCTTCCATTCATCTTTAAACTGTTTCAATTCATCTTTAAATTTCTTTTGGTCATTATTGTCTTGATTTCCATTATTGTCTTGATTTCCATTATTGTCTTGTTGGCTAATCCCATTGTCGTTCTGAGGTACAAATGGGATATCGTCAGGATTTCCACCTTTAATGTACAGCTCATTATTCATTCTGTATACGTCGCTAGGCTGCTGAAAGTTTGTACTGTCTGTACCGAATTTTTGCATCATCGCTTTAAACATCAGCTGCGAGATTTTTGTAGTATTTCCAATCATATAGTTACCCGGACCATTTTGCGCATAGCCGGTCCAGACAGCCATTGTGTATTGTGGTGTATAACCTGCGAACCAACTATCATTTGTCGCAGTGGACGGGTATCCAAATTTAGCACTAGTCTTGTCGTCAAAATTGGTTGTGCCTGTTTTTCCAGCAACATCCAATCCAGGGACATTTGCTGTTATTCCTGTCCCAGCATCTACAACTGTCCGTAACATATCAGTCACCATATAGGCAGTGTAATCCTTCATAACCCGTTTAGGTTTCGGCGAAAAGCTAACAACTTTGCCATCTGGGAAGACAACTTTTTGGACAAAATGCGGTTTATTATATACACCGTCATTTCCAAAAGCGCTGTAGGCCCCTGCCATTGCAAGAGGATTAACGGTATTACTTCCGATCGCATAGGATTCATATACTTGGTTGTTATTAAAAGTGATTCCAAGTTGTTCTGCAAAATTCTTTGCCTTATCCATCCCTACCTCTCGGAGCGTAAGAAGAGCAGGAATATTGTAAGAGTTTTGCAGTGCCGTCCGGATCGACAACATCCCGTGATATTGATGATCCCAGTTTGAAATGGGTTGGCCATTTGAATACGTTGTTTCCTGGTCATTGATTTGGTGAGCTGTCGACCATTTTAAATTTTCAATCGCTGGACCATAATCAAAAATCGGTTTAAATGAAGAACCCGGTTGACGACTGATATCAATCGCAAAGTTGTTTCCCCGGAATGCTGCTTTATAGTCGTTTCGACCGCTTCCGATTGCCCTGACTTCACCCGTTTTTGTATCTAAGAATACGAAGGCTCCCTGAAACTTAGGATTCGGATAGGCAATAATTTCATTGGTGTTCAACATTTTATCCGCATAATCCTGTGCTTTCGGATCTAAAGTCGTATAAATAGATAATCCGTCAGTGCTAATGTCTACATTCTTAAGTTTTCCTTCCACTTCTTTTACAGCAGCATCCAAAAACGCTTCATAGGGCATAACTTGCTGACTGATTTTCGGCACAAGCCCTTCCGTTATTGGAACTTTCATTGCATCCTGCATTTGTTTCTCCGTAATATAACCCTGTTTTTGCATAGAGCTTAAGACAAGATTTCGGCGATCGGTAGCAGCTTTTTTGTCTTCTGGTTTGGTAGGATCGTAATTACTTGGACTTTGTGGGAGCCCTGCCAACATAGCAGCCTCAGGAAGCGTCAATTTATTTAGATTATTTGCATCGATTCCGTAGTAGCTTTTCGCGGCAGCAGCCACTCCGTAGGACCCGTCTCCAAGGTAGATCTTATTTAAATACATCATTAAAATTTCTTGCTTGGAATACTTTTGTTCCAGCTGATAGGCGAGACTCCATTCCTGTATTTTTCGCTTTAATGTTTTCTGAGGTGACAAAAATGAATTTTTAATCACCTGCTGTGTAATCGTACTCCCGCCTTGGGCTCCGAAATGCCCTGTAATATTCTCGAATATTGCTCTAGCAGTTCCTTTTATATCAATGCCATGGTGTTCATAAAAATGTGCATCCTCCGTAGCGATAAATGCATGTTCCAGCACTTTCGGTACTTGATCATAGGTAATTTTTGTTCGTTTTTCTTTCCCGTATTCATAAAGAAAATTTCCGTTTTTATCATAGAATTTCGTCGAAAGTGGATCGACTAGTTTTGAAGAATCCAGTTGAGGTGCATCCTTTATCATAGCAGCAAAGGTTATAGCCCCTGCTCCAACCGAAACGACACCAAGAAGTAAACAAACAAGGAAAACTTTTTTCAATAAAGAGCTTTTTTGGGGTAATTTTTTACCTCTTTGTTGTTGTTCTTTTGCCTTTTCCGCTTCTTTTCGTTCCTGCCGATAACGATACTTTTCTTCTGCCATTCATTTTCTCTCCCATATTTAAGTTACTCAAAGTTGATTTAAAGTAAGAAGCTATTTGTTCCATTAGCAGCTATTATCTCTTGGTTTTGTTTTTAATAGACTTTAAACATGAAACAAGGATCCATATTGCTAAAATAAGCGAAAGCATTCCAACTATTTTTGTATAAAGCCTAGGCGTGCTATTTATAAATAATTCATAAATTCCAAAGACAAAGCCTAAAAAAATATATAGAAAATCGTGTATTGTAAATTTCATTTTATTCACTCCATAAACTGTACATTTATACTTGTTCGTAGGTGGCATTGTTTTTAAGGGGGGCAAGACAATTTTTTTTAAAAATGAAATCGTTAGAAATCAAGAGGGCATTGTTTTATGCCAGAAAAAAATATAATAACATAAGCGTTGTGAATGTCTATATTTTCTTTAGCGAAAATTATTTTCGTAAAAACCTGTATGAATCAAAAAATGACAAAAAGCCAAGATAAGAAGAATCCCTTCCTTTTTTGTATTTATTTTCCAGTTCACAGATGTATAGAGTGGGAAGCGATGATGATAATAGGTTTCGCCGCAAAGATTTATCGCTTGCCAACGATGGCTGCACCAAATGGGATTCACTGACATGCAGCCACAGCATTACATGAATCCGTCTTTCCAAACTGCGGATTTTCAAGGAATGCAACCCCCCCCCATATAGACAACAATAAAGTTCAATAACACGCACCGAAATGGTGCGTGTTATTGAACAAACGGAAGAGACTTTTTCGCAAATCCTTAGTAAAAACATCTCTTCGTAAGGTACATTACAATGTATTAAGCAGAAATTGGTGTTGGAACAGTAGATATAGGTTAAATTCCTATTTTCAAGCCTATAAAATTTTGAAATAGAAGGAAAGCATCGCGATGGTATTTACAAGATAATGGGCAATTGTGGAGAAGTGTATTTATTGAAAGATCAACAATAATCATTAACTAAGCCTTAAAAAAAACGAGCAACCAATTAAAGTTGCTCGTTGTTTAAAATCTCGTTATCTATTATCGAGCGAATAATGGTTTATTTTGCTACTAATTCCCTGCTTACTGTAAAAGATGCTTCAGTATTTTTGATTACTTCTTCTACCATTATGCCATCTTGTGTTTCGATAAGGACCATTCCTTCTGGAGTAAAATCAAAAACCGCTAAATCAGTAATTAATCGATGGACCACTTGTTTACCTGTTAAAGGAAGTGAACAGTCTTTTTTTACTTTAGATTCCCTATTTTTATTTACATGTTCCATGATGACGATTACCCGTTTAGCTCCATTAACTAAGTCCATGGCGCCGCCCATTCCTTTAACCATCTTCCCTGGAATCATCCAATTGGCCAAATCTCCTTGTTCAGAAACCTCCATACCGCCTAGGATGGCGAGATCAATGTGCCCCCCGCGAATCATCGCAAAGGATTCGGCACTGTCAAAAAAGGATGACCCTTTGAGAGCAGTAACGGTTTCTTTTCCAGCATTGATAAGATCAGGGTCTTCATTACCCTCTATAGGGTATGGCCCTATCCCTAATAATCCGTTTTCTGATTGAAGCAGAACATTAAATTCGCTTGGAATTTCATTGGCGATTAGGGTTGGTATGCCAATCCCAAGATTGACATTCATTCCGTCTTTAATCTCCTGAACAGCACGTTTAACAATAATGGACCGAGCATTACTCATAATAGTTCCTCCTTTCCTCACTTTGGACTATGCTTGCAAGACTGTCCGCTTTTCAATTCTCTTTTCATAGTTTTCACCAAGTAACAGGCGTTGAACATAAATACCAGGCGTATGAACTTCATCTGGATTTAACTCGCCAAGATCTTTGATCTCTTCTACTTCTGCAATCGTAATCTTTCCAGCCATCGCCGCTAAAGGATTAAAGTTACGGGAAGTTTTACGGTAAATTAGATTTCCGATTGGGTCTGCTTTCCACGCTTTTACGAGAGCAAAGTCTCCAACGATTCCCTCTTCTAAAATATAGGTTCTTCCGTTGAATACCTTGTGTTCCTTTCCTTCGGCAATGGCAGTCCCTACACCTGTAGCTGTGTAAAATCCAGGAATTCCAGCCCCGCCTGCCCGGATTCGTTCTGCTAATGTACCTTGTGGAACCAGTTCTACCTCCAATTCCCCGCTTAAAAACTGTTGTTCGAAAATCTTATTTTCACCCACATAGGATGAAATCATCTTCTTAATTTGCTTGTTGGCTAATAATAAACCAAGCCCCCAATCATCCACCCCGCAATTATTGCTTATGATGGTTAAATCCTTTGTACCTTTATCACGTAAAGCGATGATGGCTTTTTCAGGAATTCCGCACAATCCAAATCCTCCGACAATGATTGTAGCTCCATCATGAATATCATGGATGGCTTTAGAAAAAGAGTCTACAATTTTCCCATTTTTCAAAGAAATAGCCCCCTTTTAAAATTCTAAATTAGGTTTATATAAATATTTTATACTGGATAAACAGGATGTTTTCGTTCAGAGAAACAAGTATATTTAGTGGAATACGCTTCAAATCGATTGGCCAGTTCCTCACGCAGGGAATTGGCTGGAATAATACCATCAATTATCATTTCGGAAGCCAGTCTATAAATATCAATATCTTTCGTATATTCTTCACGTTTTTGTTCAACAAATGCAGCCTTCTCGTCATCTGGCAATTTCTCAATTTTATTGGAATAGACTGCGTTAACTGCGGCCTCTGGCCCCATCACAGCAATTTGAGCTGTAGGTAAAGCGAGGCAGCAATCTGGTTCAAATGCAGGGCCTGCCATTGCATAGAGTCCGGCTCCATAGGCTTTACGGACAATGACAGAAATTTTCGGTACGGTTGCTTCTGCCATAGCCGAAATCATTTTTGCTCCATGGCGGATGATACCCGCCCGCTCAACCTTTGTCCCAATCATAAAACCAGGGACATCCACAAGGAATAGGATCGGAATATGGAAGGCATCGCATAGATTAATAAATTTAGCTGCTTTATCTGCGGAATCATGGAACAAAACTCCACCTTTAAATCTTGGCTGGTTTGCGATAATCCCGATAGGTTTTCCATTAATACGGGATAATCCCGTAATTAATTCAGCAGCAAAAAGCTTCTTGATTTCAAAAAAGGATCCTTCATCAATAATTCGGTCTATCAATTCATACATGTTAAAAGGTGTATTCTGATTTGTAGGAATAAGGTCTTCTATGGTTTTTTCGAATGACTTAGGCGGCAGTGCTTCTTGACTTTGCGGCTTTTCCGAAAAATTTGCTGGAAAATAAGAGAGGTATTTTCGGGCCATTACGATGGCGTCTTCTTCATTTTTAGCCAAAATATCTCCGCAGCCCGAAACCGAACAGTGCATGCGTGCACCGCCCATTTCTTCCAGCGTTACTTTTTCACCGATCACCATTTCCGCCATCCGTGGTGATCCAAGATACATAGAGGAATTTTTATCGACCATGATGACAATGTCACAAAATGCCGGGATGTATGCTCCACCCGCTGCAGAAGGTCCGAACAAAATGCACACCTGTGGGATTTTTCCTGATAATTTTACCTGATTGTAAAAAATCCGACCTGCTCCGCGGCGCCCGGGAAACATTTCAACTTGATCTGTTATACGTGCTCCTGCGGAATCAACGAGATAAATCAAAGGTACTCTCAGTTTTTCGGCAGTTTCTTGAATTCGAATGATTTTTTCAACTGTCCGTGATCCCCAAGAACCGGCTTTAATCGTTGAATCGTTTGCCATTACACAAACGGTCTTACCATTTATTTTTCCGATGGCCGTAACGACACCATCAGCTGGAAGATCCTCTGAAAGACAATTAGCAAATAAGGCATCTTCGAGCTCAGAACCTGGGTCCAACAATAGCTTTAAACGATCACGGACAAATAGTTTTCCCTGCTCGCTGTTTTTTTCGTGATATTTTGGAGCACCGCCTTTATAAATCTTTTCAAGCCGTTCTTGTAATGTTCGACTCTCTTTTTGAACTTCAATGGTCATAACGTTTTCCTCCTTCTAATGAAGTTATTCACCTTTATAAGCAGGTGACCGCTTTTCTTTGAAAGCCTGAAGCCCTTCCAAACGATCCTTTGTAGGGATGGTGACTTCATAGGCATTTTGTTCAATTGCAAGCCCTGTTGTTAAATCGACATCAAATCCTTTTTCAATGGCAAATTTGGCTTGGCGAACCGCAATAGGCGCATTTCGAACAATCTGGCCCGCTATTTCAATTGCCTTTTCTAACAGTGATTCTGGAGATTCTACATATTCAACTAAGCCAATTTCCTTTGCTTCCTCCGCATCAATACGTCTTGCTGTAAAAATAAGCTCTTTCGCCCTTCCTTTCCCGACCAGCCTAGGGAGCCGCTGTGTGCCGCCAGCACCGGGGATGATTCCGAGTGAAGTCTCAGTAAGACCGAATTTTGCTTTTTCTGAGGCCACACGAATATCACATGCCAAAGCCAATTCAGTTCCACCCCCAAACGCAGCACCATTTACCGCAGCAATGACGGGTTGAGGTAAGGTTTCTAGATTGTTGATGCACTCCCGAATCAAGGAAACGGTTTTCCTTACTGTCTGCTCATCCATTCCAGCCCGCTCTTTTAAATCTGCCCCTGCACAAAAAACTTTTTCTCCAGCTCCTGTAATTACCAAACAACGAACGGATGGGTCAAATTTACAGTTATCGATTACGTTTTTAAGTTCTTCCAGAACTTTGATAGATAGTGCATTCGCAGCATCGGGCCGATTTAATGTAATGACAACAATTCCATTTTCTAATGTAGAAACAAGCACAGCTTGATCCATATGTGTCACCTCTTTATTTATGTGGACTGGTATGATTGATGTTACATGCTTGAAGATTGCGGCTAGTTAGTGTTCTTCCTATTTTTTCTTGGATAAAGTGTCCGGCACTCAGCAGTTTTTCTAGATTGACTCCTGTTTGAATCTCCATGTTATTCAGCATGTAAAGAACATCTTCTGTGGCCACATTTCCTGAAGCACCAGGGGCATAAGGACAGCCTCCTAATCCACCTGTTGAAGAATCAAAGGTAGTGATCCCCATGTCTAATGACGCCAGAATATTCGCTAGTGCTGTGCCGTGCGTATCGTGAAAGTGTAGTGCTAATTTTTCAACAGGAAATCGTTTTAAAAGAATATTTAACACGGCTTGCACTTGCTTGGGATTGGCAACGCCAATTGTATCACCCAAGGATAATTCCTGAATCCCCATTTCAAATAAATGTTCAGCCACACAAATCACATTTTCAACCGAAACCTGACCTTCATATGGGCATCCAAAAACGGTTGAAACATAGCCGCGGACAGACTTTCCTGCCGATAATGCTTCCTGGACGACTTCTCTTAATACAGGAAAGGTTTCCTGTATGGATTTGTTGATATTTTTTTGGTTGTGTGTTTCACTGGCCGACATAAATACGGCGACTTCATCCACGCTGCCCTTAAATGCCCTCTCAAGCCCATGACGGTTTGGGACAAGTGCTGTATAAGTGATACCTGGCAGGCGTTCAATTCCTTTTGCCACCTCAAGGGAATCAGCGAGCGCAGGAATCCACTTGGGATTCACAAATGAAGTAATTTCGATAGATTGAAGACCTGTACGAGACAGTTGATTAATCCAGCTGATTTTATCCTCCACCGAAAGAAATGTTTGCTCATTTTGCAGCCCATCTCTTGGTCCAACTTCTTTAATGGTTACATTCGTTGGCCAGTTCATGTTCTCAACTCCCTTGAAGGATTATTCCATTTCAATTAATACGTCTTCTTCATTTACAAAGTCGCCTTCATTTACTTTTACTTCCTTAACCGTACCAGCGAATTCCGCCGTAATAGGAATTTCCATTTTCATCGATTCTAAAATGATGACATCCTGCCCTTCCTCTACCCGGTCACCTGGTTGAATTAAAACCTTCCAGACATTACCTGCCATTACTGCAACAATTTTATTCATTAGTAAAACCTCCACTTATTTCATGACTTTTTTGTTAGTTCCCTGCAGATACTTTTCTACAAAGTTCGTTGTCGTATTACCTGAACGATAGGCTTGGTGCTCGACAACTTGTTGGAGCATCGGGATATTGGTTTTAATTCCTTGTACTTCATAAAGGGCTAATGCATCCTTTAGAATGCCAATTGCCTCCTCACGATCCTTCCCCTTTACGACAAGCTTGGCAATCATCGGATCGTAAAAAGGGGTAACGACTGACTGTTCGCTCACTCCTAATTCATGTCGAATCCCAGGGCCCTCCGGTAAAACTAAAGTTGTAATTTTTCCTGGAGAAGGGAAGAAGGTTTTCGGATCCTCTGCATAGATTCGCACTTCAATCGCATGCCCTTCACGTTTAATCTCAGATTGTTTAAACGGTAAGGACTCGCCGTAGGCAATTCGAAGCTGCTCGGCAACTAGGTCCAACCCAGTAATTTCTTCTGTTACGGGATGTTCCACTTGCAAGCGGGTATTCACTTCCAAAAAGTAGAAATTTTTATGCTCATCGACTAAAAATTCGATCGTACCTGCATTTTTATAGCCGATTGATTTGGCAGCTTTTACAGCAGCTTCTCCCATCTTACTGCGGGTAGCCTCATCTAAAAATGGTGATGGAGCCTCTTCGACTACTTTTTGATGGCGTCGTTGAATGGAACACTCACGTTCCCATAAATAAACGGTATTCCCGCTTGAATCAGCTAGAATTTGAATTTCAATATGATGAGGATTTTCAACATATTTTTCAATAAACATTTCTCCATTACCAAAAAAACTAACAGCGCGTTTCTGATTGCCTTCAAATGCTTTTCTAAGTTCATCATCGCTTCGAACGATCTGCATGCCAATACCACCGCCGCCTGCAGAAGCCTTCAGCATAATCGGATAGCCAATTTTCCCAGCTATTTCTATAGCTTCCTCCACATCAGCTAAAGGGTAGGTAATCCCAGGCACAACGGGAACTCCTGCTAACTCCATTAACTTTCTTGCCTCAATTTTGCTGCCCATTTTGGAAATAACATCGTGAGTTGGGCCAATAAAAACTATGCCTTCTTCCTCGCAGCGGCGGGCAAATTCGGCGTTCTCCGAAAGAAGTCCGTATCCTGGGTGAATCGCTTCTGTTCCGGATTGACGAGCGATTTCGATGATTTTATCGATGTTCAAGTAGCTTTCTGAAACTTTGGGTCCCCCCAGTAAATAAGCCTCATCCGCCGCTTTCACATGGAGGGCATCCTTATCAGCTTCTGAGTAAATTCCGACCGTTTGGATCCCCAATGCTTTACAAGTCCGGATTACTCGTCCCGCAATTTCCCCCCGGTTAGCAATTAACACCTTTTTAAACATGTGCGCTCCCCCTTTAATTTTTCAACCTAATTAATTGTACGGATTGTTCCCTCAGTTTAAATTTTTGAATTTTACCCGATGCGGTCATTGGAAATTCATCACAAAATTCAATAAAGCGAGGTATTTTGTGGCGGGAGATTTTCCCAACAAAATAATCCTGAATTTCTTTTGCTGTGGCGGATGTCTCTTCTTTAAGGCGAATCCACGCCATAACTTCTTCACCATATTTTTCATCTGGAATCCCGATGACCTGTACATCCAATACTTTTGGATGAGTATAGATATACTCTTCTATCTCACGTGGATAGATATTTTCGCCGCCGCGAATGATCATATCTTTTAAACGTCCGGTTATCGTACAATATCCGGCTTCATTCATAACAGCCAAATCACCGGTATGTAGCCATCCTTCTGGATCGATTGCTTCCATTGTTGCATCCAGATTTTTATAATAACCTTTCATGACATGATAGCCACGTGTACATAACTCTCCTTGTACACCCCTTGGTACCTCCTGATTCGTCGAAGGATCACAAATTTTCACTTCCACGTTAGGTAGGGCGCGGCCAACTGTACTTACTCTTAGTTCAATTGGGTCATTGGTTCTTGTCTGGGTAATTCCCGGTGAAGATTCTGTCTGCCCGTATACAATGGTTATTTCGCTAGCCCCCATTTTTCCAACTACGGCTTTCATAACTTCAATTGGGCAAGTCGAACCCGCCATGATTCCTGTCCTTAATGATGACAGATCATATTTTTCAAAATCAGGATGATTTAATTCAGCAATGAACATGGTCGGAACGCCGTGCAGAGCAGTACATTTCTCATCCTGTACCGTTTTTAGAACCGAGACCACATCGAATTCCTGAATCGGCACCATCGTAGCTCCAACCGTTACACATGCCATGGTTCCCAGTACACAACCAAAGCAATGGAAGAAAGGAACCGGAATACACATTCGATCTTTATATGTAAGCTTCATACATTTAGCAATATTGAACCCGTTGTTAACGATATTAATATGAGTCAGCATAACTCCTTTTGGAAATCCAGTGGTACCCGATGTATATTGCATGTTGATGACGTCGTTTGGATCCAATGAATCCATTCTGTTCATTAATTCATCATCACTGACATCGTTTCCCATTGTTAAAATATCCGACCACAGAAACATACCCGGATAGCGGGTATCACCTAAAACAATGACATTCTTTAGATAAGGGAGCTTTTCAGATTGCAGGCAGCCGGGATGGGAATTTTTTAATTCCGGGACAACCTGATAAAGCACGTCAACGTAGGGTGTATGACGGTATGATTCCATTAAAATTAACGTAGTTGCATCTGATTGCTTTAATAAAAACTCTAGTTCGGCTGCCTGATAATTGGTATTTACGGTAGTAAGGACACCGCCCATCTTACCGGAGGCGAATTGGGTAACGACCCACTCAGGACGATTGGCCGCCCATATGGCCATATGTTCTCCCTTACCGATTCCCAGCTTCATAAATCCTTTTGCCACTTGCCTGCACAGGTCATTGAATTGCTTATAGGTATAGCGAAGACCTCGATCTGCATAGACGACGGCTTCATTTTCAGGTCTTTCCAATGCCAGATTTTCTAACAGCTTTCCTACCGTAATTTGAAGGATTTCATTCATATTGGAAATTCTCCTCTTAAAATTAGTAAGTTGTTAACAACCAATTTCGCGTGCAATGACCATTCTTTGGACTTCAGAGGTTCCTTCCCCAATCTCCAGAAGTTTCGCGTCACGGAAGAAACGTTCCACCTGATACTCCTTCATATACCCATATCCGCCATGGATTTGAACAGCTTGATCACAAACCCGCATACAGATTTCCGATGCAAATAATTTGGCCATAGCGGCTTCCTTTTTAAATTTCTTCCCTTGATCCTTTAACCATGCTGCTTTATATACTATGTTTCGGGCTACTTCAATGTTCATGGCCATATCAGCCAGTTTGAATTGAATTACTTGAAACTTCGAAATGCTTTGGCCGAATTGTTTTCTTTCTTGAGCATATTGAAGCGCTTTCTCATAGGCGCCTTGAGCAATCCCCACAGCCATTGCGCCAATGCCGATCCGGCCTCCGTCAAGAGTAGCTAAAAACTGTTTAAAACCATTTCCTTCAACACCTAACAAGTCGTCTTTGGATACGCTTACATTTTCAAGTATTAATTCTGTTGTATTCGATGCGTGAAGGCCCATCTTTTCATAATTGTTAATGACAGTAAACCCTGGAGCATCCGTCGATACCATAAATGCACTTATTCCATTAGTTCCTTTCGAACGGTCGGTAACGGCTGTAATGGCAAGATTTTTTGCATAGCTGGCATTTGTAATAAAACATTTGGAACCGGAAATGGACCACTGGTCACCATTTAATGTTGCAGTCGTTTGAGTTCCTCCGGCATCAGACCCGGCATTCGGCTCTGTCAGTCCAAAAGCCCCCAAATATTCCCCAGTACAAAGTGGAGTTAAATATTTTTCCTTTTGTTCATGTGTACCAAATAAATTAATCGGAGCACCGCCTAATGAAATATGCGCAGAGTATGTGATTCCAGTAGACCCACATACCCGGCTTAATTCCTCTACTGCAATGGCAAAACTTATGGTATCAGCTCCACCTCCGCCATATTGTTCAGGAAATGGCAGTCCCATGATTCCCAACTTCGCCAACTTATCGAAAATTTCCTTTGGAAATTCCCCTTTTCGGTCTCTTTCATCGGCCCCTGGGGCTACTTCTGCTTCTGCAAAATCACGAATTAATTTTCGAATCATTGCCTGTTCTTCTGTTAAATCAAAATTCATATTAGTATCAATCCTCTCTTGTTTTAATAGAATTAAATTTTGATACAATTCTGATTGTTTCTAAGATGAATTTTTTAAATATAAATCTAAATCTTCTAATAATTATAGCAATAAAATATGAGAATACTATGTTTATCTTCATAAAAATGATTAAATAATTTTTGTAGGTTTTACACAAAAAGAATAATTGATAAGTTTCCCATGGTTTTCTATAATTCTACTTAGATAAATGTTTATTTTGGCTGATTGTTAGGAAAAGTAGTAAATTTATTGAAAAATTTTAATCAATTTTTAAGAATATGTATTTGTTAATTTAGACTAATAATAGGATTTGAGTTAGTAATTTACTAATTTCTAAGGAGGGCCAAATGGAGGAGACATTAACACATCGCCAGCTTCAATCCTTAATACATATTTCCAATGTTCTAAATACATCAATTGATATTGACACCATTATTGAATTAATTATGAGAGAAACTATTTCTGTTGTTGAAGCTGCCGAAGGCGGCTCACTATGGTTATATGATAAAAATAAAGATTGCCTAATCGCACAATCCGCACAGGGCGTGTTTTACCCAAAGATTTTTCAACAGATCCGGCTAAAACCCGGTGAATCCATGACAGGCAAAACCTTTGAAGCTAGAAACTCTTTAATATTTCCAAATGAGAAAGAAATAAAAAAAGCATTAACATCGTTATCTTCACAAAATTCTGAGCTATTAAGGAGGTCTATTCCTAATAATTTTAGTTTTTCAACTGTTATTTCTTCCCCCATATTTTTGAAAGGTAAATGCATCGGAGTGTTTACATTGGATTCTTTCCAACAGTCTAAAAACTTTAAGCCTGAGGATACTCATCTATTAGAGGCAATTTGTCATCAAGCGGCTGTCGCTATAGAAAGATCAAGCCTCTACAAGGAAAAAGAAGAAACTGTAAATAGCCTTTCGGATTCGATTGAAGCACACAGAACCTTGGCGAATCTTGTCCTCCAAGGCGAGGATCTTCATTCCATTCTTCAGTATATTCATCAATGGATTGGGCAAAACACTTTTTTATTTGATGATTTAGGAGAGCTGATGGCATCATCCTATGATCCAAGCCTATCAAGCGAGATCCTAAAGTTTGTAAAACAACAGGCCAGTGTGTTTATGAAGTCACCTGAAAATACACTAGCTGTAAAAGAAACGGAAATAGATGGAATGCCCTACCATTTGGTTAGCTTGCCTCTTGGATCTAAACCTAATTTTCTTGGTTTGTTGGTCATCCTTTCTACTAAAAAAATGGCTGATGTGGATATTGCGGCTCTCGAACATGCTTGTACCGTCCTTTCATTAGAACTTTTTAAAGAACAGACTTTATTTGACACTCAGCAACGATTAAAAGGAGAGTTCGTAACAAGAATTTTTGCAGAGCATATGGATGATGCCCTAATACAAAAGGCAAAAAGTCTGAATTTAAATCCTACACGAAACTACATCACTATCATTATTGAATTTTCCACGAACTCTAATAATAAATTCCATCCTAAAGATGGTCTTATAAGAAAAATAATTCAAATTACAAATCAGGCTTTTTTGGAGCAATCCACCAAAGGCATGACAGTAAGGCATCATCATCAAATCGTCGTTCTTCTCTCCTATCATTCCAATATTGCTTTTTCTTTGATCATTTCACGTATAAAAGAAAGGGCAAAATGGATTCAGCAGGAAATTATGTCTAGGAAATGGGAGGTTGAGGTTGCTTTTGGAATCGGACGAGTCAAACAAGGGATACTTAATGTTCACAAATCCCTCCAGGAAGCTGAAAAATGTTTGAAATTTATTCAGCGTATTAATTGGGAAAATTCAATAGTCAGTTATACAGACCTTGGTATACAAAGGTTCATCCTTCAAAATTCAGAGGAGGAAGTGATTGATTTTATCAATGAAGTGTTAGGTCCCCTTATTGACTATGAAAATTCACGAAAAGGAGATCTACTTAAGACACTTTATGAGTATCTGGAAGGGAATCAAAATGTAAAGAGAACGGCAGATGCCTTGCATGTCCATATAAACACCCTAAACTATCGTTTAAAAAGGATTGAAGAAATTCTCTCTATTGATTTAACAGATAGTAAACAATTACTTAACATTCATTTAGCGGTAAGTATGTTCAAGTATGTAAAAAAACATCCAACAGATCCATTCTGATCTGTTGGGTGAAAAAATGGCACTCAAATTTCAATGAATGCCATAAAGTGGTACTTTATAAAAACTTCTTTTCAATTTCAGCAAAAAAAGCCTCGGATATTAATTCAAAATCCTTATCCTTCAATTTAATTTCATCACCGACTTTATATTTCAAAACGGACTTAGCCGGATCATATTTAATGGTTTTATCTGAGCCCATTTTCATCTAATATCAGACTTAGCTTGAAAATTCTTTCTTTCCATAATTTTCCGTTAAAGGACACCCAATCTTGTATTTCTCACGCAAGGGAGCAGGCACCAACTTCTAAAAAGTAGGCTTCGTTTCCGAGAGTAAATCCCCCATAAACGAGAGTAAAACCAACCTATCCGACAGTAAACCCGAGCACCCTAGCCTTTTTGATTATGACGGTTTTACTAAAATGGACATAAATTCCTCTCCTGTTATCGTTTCCTTCTCTAAAAGATATTTTGTCAATTCGTGCAATTTATCTTTATTTTCCTCCAAAATCTTAATGGCTTTTTGATGACAGGATTTAATTATTTTAAGGATCTCTGCATCTACCTTTGAAGCTGTTTCTGCTGATACCATAAGAGAAGTATCTCCACCCAAATACGGGTTATTAACGGTTTCTAGGGCCATCATATCAAATTCCTCACTCATCCCAAACCTGGTTACCATGGCTCTGGCAATCTTGGTTGCTTGTTCAATATCATTGGAAGCGCCGGATGTAACGGTTTTAAAAATAATCTCTTCTGCCGCACGACCTCCCATATAGGTTGTGATTTTATCCAAAGCCTGTTCTTTCGTCATCAGTATTGTTTCATGCTCATCCACCTGCATCGTATAGCCTAGTGCACCAGAAGTCCTAGGGATGATAGTAATTTTATGAACAGGTGCGGAAAAACTTTGTTTTGCCGCAACTAAAGCGTGGCCAATCTCATGATAGGAGATCGTTAATTTATCTTTCATTGAAATCACAGCATTTTTCCTTTGATATCCGGCAATAACCACTTCAACTGACTCTTCCAAATCACTTTGGATCACCTTGTTGCGACCCAATCTGACGGCTCTTAGTGCTGCTTCATTGATAATATTGGCTAAATCAGCCCCGGAAGCTCCCGAGGTAGCCCTGGCAATTACATTAAAATCGATATGATCATCTAATTTCACGTCCTTGGCATGTACCCTTAAAATCGCTTCACGGCCTGCCAAGTCAGGTAATTCAACCGGAACTCTTCTATCGAATCTGCCTGGTCTTAGAAGTGCTTTATCAAGAGTTTCAGGTCTGTTGGTTGCTGCCAAGATGACGACACCTTTATCGGCATCAAATCCATCCATTTCCGTTAGAAGCTGATTTAAGGTTTGTTCCCTTTCATCATTGCCACCGGGCATACCAGAATTACGGCTTTTTCCGATCGCATCGATTTCATCAATAAAAACAATGCATGGTGCTTTCTCTTGCGCTTGTTTAAATAAATCTCTGACCCTTGCAGCACCCATACCGACAAACATCTCAACAAATTCAGAACCTGACATGGAAAAGAAAGGAACCTTGGATTCCCCTGCTACTGCTTTCGCTAGAAGGGTTTTTCCTGTTCCTGGAGGGCCGACTAACAAGGCTCCCTTTGGAATATTTGCACCGATTTCTTTATATTTTTTAGGGTTATGGAGGAAATCGACAATTTCCTGCAAGGCCTCTTTTGCTTCATCCTGACCTGCCACATCTTTGAAAGTAATCCCGGTTTGTGCTTCTACATATACTTTGGCATTACTTTTTCCAAACGATAAGGGACCTCCTCCGCCCATCATCTTATTTTGCATCTTTCTCATAAACCATTGACCGATCGCAAGAAAAATGAAGAACGGAAGAATCCAAGTCAAAATGAAATTTAAAAGCGGCGAGGTTTCTTTCGGAATCACCTTTGTAAATTTAACATTCGCCTTATGCAGGCGATCGACTAATTGAGGGTCGTCGATTGTTCCAGTCTTATAAAGCTTAGCTTCACTCGTATCAACAGGTTTAAACATAATAGTATCATCTTCAATCTCAACCTGCTTGACCTTACCTTTTTCAACCATGGTTAAAAATGTCCCATAATCGACTTCTTTTACCGAATGATTAAAAATTGCAGGAAAAATAAACGAATTTAGCAGCAAAATGACAACTATTGTAACTCCGTAGTAAAAAAGAAGCGGTTTCTTAGGTGGTTTTATTTGTTTCATTTATGTGTTCCTCCAGGGCGGTTAGTAATTTTTTACTTCTCGAGTAATATTAAAAAAGGTTATTTTGGGCTAAGCTCCTCCCCCTAATTTGTACAATGCCATTTTTAAAAATACATATATATGACATCGTGTCACTATATAGGTATAATAAATAACAAGGTGTCACTTGTCAAAATATTTGATGACACCCTGCCATATTTAAATTTACAGGAAATTTTTATTCCGCTCTTGCTTTAGCATCTGCATACGCTTGTTAAATAAGGTTGGATAAGATAGAAATCCAATCATAATACTTGTGACAACTGCAGTCGTTAATAACAGGAAAAGAATGAGCAGCTGAAACTGCACAGCTTGTACGGGATTGGCGCCTGCAATAATTTGACCGCTCATCATGCCTGGCAGTTGAACGAGACCAATAGTTTTCTGGCTTTCAATCGTGGGAATCGTGCTTGCTTTTATGGATGTAATAAGAGAAGTTTGAATTGCCTGCTTTGGAGTTCCGCCCAGTGACAAAATCAGTTCCGTTTCATCCTGACGTGCCTCCACTTCTGCCGTGAACCGATTGAGAAACAATATGGCAAGTACCATAGAATTCCCGACGACCATCCCGCTAATGGGAATGATGTATTGTGCTGTTGGAGGTGTGATGTGAAATCCAATCAATATGGCTTGGGTCAGCACTTCAACGAACACAAAAGTTCCCACCAGTTTCCTTGTCATACCTTTAATGGATCCACCTTTTTTTCTTGCATTTTGAGTTGCAGCTCCAATCATTAGCATCAGCATTAGGATAATAAAAATAAATTGGTCTGAAGCAAATACGAATTTCAGGATATATCCGACGATCAATAATTGAAAAATCGAGCGAACGGTAGCGATAATGGTATCCTTTTCCAATCCCAATTTTAATGTTTTCGATAAAATGATAGGGATTAGAACGAAAATAAGGGCTAATGCTAAAGTTAGAAAACTCATTCCATATCCCCCCTTACAAAGCGTTGCACTCTTTCATCTTTTGGATGATGAAGGATGTCACTCTCCCCGATTTCAATCACTTCTCCGCCCATCATAACCCACGAATAGTCGCCAATCGATAATGCTTGCTCTAGATTATGGGTAATCCAGACAATGGTTGTTAAATATTCTTTATTAATTCTAACGATAAGCTCTTCAATTTCCTGCTGGGATACACGGTCAAGCGAGGAAGTTATTTCATCCAGCAGCAACACCTTTGGCCTGTTTACTAGGGTGCGAGCGATGGATATCTTTTGACGCTGACCACCGGATAAATCCTTTACATTCCGTTTCAAGAATTTTTCTTCCAGTCCGACAAGGTTTAATAATTCTATAGCTTTCTCCTCAGGCAGCTGCTTTCCTTGTAATGTAACCGGCAGTGCAAGGTTTCTCCATACACTTCCGCTGATCATCGTTGCACTTTGGAGAGCAAGCCCCACTTTCCGGCGCAATTCGACCGGGTCAAAGCTTTCGATCTTTTTGCCATTAATAAAAATTGCACCTGAATCAGGAGATATCAGTCCATTACACAATTTAAACAAGGTTGTTTTCCCTGCGCCTGAAGGACCGACTAATGTAGTAATTTTGCCCTCGGGAAAGGAACCGGTAATATCTATTAAAATAGGTGCATCTCCAAAAGAATAATGGACATTCTCAAATTTAATGAATTCATTATCGTTTGACATCATTTTTCTTGATTTCTCAAGTTTGTATCAGGAAGTGTATTTGCCAATTCAGGTACAAAAAGAAAAGTCTGTTTATTCAAATTATATTTTTCCACCTTTCATTCCTCCGATTACATTCTATATACGGGATACTATTAAAAAAGACCGAGCAAGAAGGAAAATGTCGGGTCCAGCAATAGTTGGTTCCTTAAATTTTATTGTCTGCTTAACCTATGTATCTTTCTTTCCAAAGCATAAACACGTTTATTTAAACTGAACGTAATACTTCTAATAATTCATTATTCATCATTGGATACCTCCAATTTTTATATTATAACACAAAGAAAAAAGGCATTGTTAAATGGCATAGAATAACCATTTAACTTTAGAGTTATTAATTTCAAGGGGCAGAAAATCCTTTAAACCTTCCCTTCGTTCCTCTTCTAATTTTGTCAATCTTCCTTCTAGTGTATGAAGGTATTCATAAACTAAAATAATGCCACCTCAAGTAAAGAGGTAGCATTATCAGTAGTAGTAAACCATGACGAAGCAGCAACTTGATTGAGAAAAGCAGAATGACTATCCCAATGCTTCTATATCATGTACCGCAAAATGTTCGGTAAGGATTGGTTGATGGCGCAGGCAGTGTGGAGTATTCAGCCTGTTCGGGATTATGCGCATAGGGGCTTGAAAGAACATTAAGAAGTTGCTCCATCACGCTGTAGTCTCTTTGTTTCACTGCGGCTTCCAGTGCGGCTTCTACACGGTGGTTCCGAGGGATAAGCGCAGGATTGCTGTTCCGCATCAACTGTTGCGATGAGGCTTTCGATTCCTGCTGCCTGCCTAGTCTTGCCTTCCACAGCTCATACCACTGAGCAAATTTCGGGGTCCCAAACAGGACCGTTTCCTCCGGTGTATCAAAAGTTAAGGCTCGGAAGGTATTAGTATAGTCCCCTCGAGACTCCTGCATCATACTGAGGAGGTCATCAAAAAGGGATTCATCCTGTTTTTCCACGTTGAAAATTCCCAGTTTTGCTCTCATTCCCGCATGCCAATTATTCAGATACAGCTCCATAAAATCTGAAATCGCATCCTGGGCTAGTTTGACAGCCTGTTCCTGATTGTCATGAAGCAGCGGCAATAGGGTTTCAGCAAATCGCGCCAGATTCCATCCGGCAATATACGGCTGATTGCCATAGGCATAGCGGCCTTGGCGGTCAATGGAACTGAAAACCGTATCCGGATCATAATTATCCATGAAGGCGCAAGGACCATAATCAATGGTTTCTCCGCTAATGGTCATGTTATCGGTGTTCATCACCCCGTGGATAAAGCCAACCAGTTCCCATTTGGCAATCAGTGCAGCCTGACGCTTGATCACTTCCTTAAGTAGCGAAAGATATCGGTTCTCATCAGCTTCAACATCTGGAAAATGGCGCTTTATTGTATAGTCAGCCAGAATACGTAGTTCCTCAACTGTGCCCCATTTTGCAACGTATTGAAAGGTGCCGACACGGATATGACTGGCAGCCGTACGGGTCAGAATGGCACCGGGCAAGTCGGTTTCGCGGATAACCACCTCACCGGTTGTCACCACTGCAAGACTTCGGGTGGTAGGGATACCAAGCGCATGCATGGCTTCGCTAATGATGTATTCGCGCAGCATCGGTCCAAGTGCCGCCCGACCATCACCCCCTCGGGAGTACGGCGTCCTGCCCGGACCCTTGAGCTGAATATCAAACCGTTCACCTAAAGGGGTGATCTGTTCGCCAAGCAGTATAGCCCGGCCGTCACCTAACATCGTAAAATGCCCAAATTGATGCCCGGCATAAGCTTGAGCAAGAGGCGAAGCACCTTCGGGAATTCGGTTGCCGGCGAACACCGCTAAGCCATTTTCGCTTTGCAGCGTCTCGACGTTCAATCCCAGGGATGTTGCCAACGGATCATTGAGAATGATTAACTTCGGTGAGCGAACAGGGGTCGGGTTCTGACTGGAAAAAAATGATTTTGGCAAACGGGAATAACTGTTGTCTAAGTTCCATCCTGTTTCTTTTATTTCTTTTGCCATCGTATCTCCTTCCCTTCTTTTGTCTTTCTGTTTCCAAAATTTTTTCTTTTACATAGACTCATTTCTATATGACAGTTGATTTATACCCTAGAAAAAATCGGCTTTCAGATTTTTTCAAACCTAATTAAGTACTTTATATGGTTATCTATTTCCATATTAACTCTTGGCAACCCTTTTTAATGTCTACTTTTGCCAATTTATTATACCCTACATCCAAATAAACTACTATTTATAAAAAATAGCTGACTCGAAAAGGTTATGTTGAACGCTCTTTTCGAGTCAGCTTCTAAAGTTTTTCTTTAAAACTCCCCGTCGAAGGGGGTAAATTGAATGTGTAATCTGTTTTCCACTGCACGAAGCCGCTGATTTACTCGATGAAGCCGGCGTTGAAGCTGGTCAATTTCTTTTTGTTGCCGATCATTTTGCCTTTCAAGCTGACTAACTCTGCGTTCAAGCTGCTGCCATTGAGGAAGTTGCAGTAGCTGCGACAGTTGTCTGTTCGGGTCATATAGTTCCTGCTGTGCATATGGATTGTAGTCGAACTGACCCTGTTGAATTGGATAATTTCCATACGGATACATTTGGGCATTCTCCTTTTGGGTTAATATCCTACAGAATATGCAGACATTTACGGTGTGAAAAGGCAAATGCCCAGAAACTGCCGGAGTGCAAAAAAATATAGATCTGAATTCGCATATGAATACACCTATGCAAAACTTGTATGTTACAATCAACATTGAACTTTCTGTTTCTCTTTAAAGCTATATGAAAAAAGGAAGTGAGATCATTGAAATCCAGAAACGGAAAGATTTTGCTCGGATTATCGGTTGCTGCGTTTTTGGGGCCATTTACCCAGACCATTTATACACCTAGTCTGGTGGAGGTTGGACATTATTTTGCAGTAAATCAATTTATGGTGAATCTAACCATCTCCCTATATACGTTTGTTTTGGCCGCCAATCAGTTCTTTATTGGTCCCCTGACAGATACTCGCGGGCGAAAAGCAACTTTGCTGCCGGGCCTGCTAATTTTTATGGTTGGCTCCCTAATTTGTTTTCTCTCACCAAACTATTTTCTGTTTCTCTTCGGGAGAGCAATGCAAGCTTTTGGGATTACGACCGGCTCTGTCGTAGCCGCTGCTGTTATTGGAGACATTTATGCTCCAGCCGAGCGAGGCAAAGCTATGAGTGTGTACCAAACTATGGTTTTTCTTGGTCCTGTTCTCGGTCCTGTCATCGGAAGCTTGATTGCATCATACGCTGAATGGCATTGGGCATTTGCCGTTTTGGCTGCTGGAGCATTGTTTGCATACTTCTATAACCATTTTACGTTAGAAGAGACGCTAAAGAAGGATGCTGCTCCGAGCCGAATTACCTTTAAAACCTTCACAGGGATAGTAAAGAATCGTGCCGCTTTTTCGATTATGCTGCTTGGTTTTGTACAGTTTTACGGCTATTATATTTATTTAGTTTTTATTCCCGGTTTACTGGACGAACTTTTTACGGTGTCTCTGGTAATGAAAGGCTTGTTTTTCGTTCCTTTGACAGCGGGGATTGTTTTGGGGTCCTTCCTAGGAGGCAAAATTCAAACGTTTATGCGGCATACGTCTATTCTCGTGTATTCAGCATATGGACTCGGATTAGGGGTTGCGGTTTTCTGGGTATTGCTTTCCTTACACCTCATCACAATACCGGCATTAATTGTATTTTTACTTGTCTACGGTGTCTTGCAAGGTATAAGTCTACCTTCGCAAATTACCTCTCTTGTTAATTTATTTACCAAGGAGAAAGGAACAGTAATGGGGATTTACAACTTTATCCGCTTTAGCGGAGCAGCAATTGGCCCGCTCCTTGGCTCATTCTTTTTTGGTTTTGGCGGCGAAAATGCTTTATATATTACCTTGACGTTGTTCTTGCTGTGTGGCGCTTTTGTTATACAGCGAAACAGTCGGGTATTACAAAGTAAGCTTGGATAAAGAATTGTTTCAGGGTAACTTGATGAAGGACAATATCCACTTCTCTGAGCGGATATTGTCCTTCAAAACCGATTTCAAAGACAGAGTCCCTCTTATTAAAGCAGATTCTGTCCTTCAAAACCGATTTCAAAGATAACTTCCCTCTTCCTAAAGTGGATTTTGTCCTTCTTAAAATCAAAGCCCCTCTAAATTTCCCCAATTATAATCTTTTTAACCTCCTACAAATTTCATCCCCAACCTCAATGGTAGAAGCCTTCCCTCCTATATCAGGTGTCTTAAAACCGTCATTTGTAGCATCCTCTACAACATCAAGAAGCTTTCGGCCCAGCTCAATCTCTCCGAAGTGGTCAAGCATCATTTTCGCTGTCCAAATTTGTCCAATTGGATTCGCAATCCCCTTGCCAAAAATATCCGGAGCTGATCCATGAACAGGCTCAAACATCGAAGGATATTTTCCATTTAAATTGATATTAGCTGCCGGAGCAATCCCAATGCTACCCATAATCGCTCCGCCGACATCTGTTAAAATATCTCCAAACAAGTTGCTTGCAACGATGACATCAAAGATTTGCGGACGTGACACAAAAAAAGCTGCTAAGGCATCAATATGATAGGATGCGGTTTGAATATCCGGATAATCCGCTCTTACATCATTAAAAACTTCATCCCAAAATGGCATTGAGTGGATGATCCCGTTTGACTTTGTCGCGGAAGCAACATGCCCTCTTCTTTTCTTTGCCAGCTCAAAAGCGTATCGCATGGCACGCTCTGTCCCTTTCCTTGTGAATACAGCATTTTGAATAACTACCTCATCTTCTCCTCGATGAATCCTGCCGCCGACTTCACTGTACTCACCTTCACTGTTTTCCCTAACAACAATCAAATCAAAATCTTTGGGATTTACGAGCGGCGACTGTAGACCTTTAAAAAATTTAGCCGGACGAATATTAATCGATTGCTCCAATTCTCTTCTAATTTTTATTAATAGTCCCCATAATGAAACATGATCTGGGACAAGTTCAGGGTTTCCAATCGCCCCTAGAATAATAGCATCAAAGCTTTTTAATGTTTCTAACCCGTCCTCCGGCATCATTTTTCCATGCTCCAGATAATAGTCGCAGCTCCAAGGAAATTCTTTAAAATCAAATTTCAGTCCGCCATGAAGTTCTTCAATCGTGTTTAGAACATGTAATGAAACCGGAACTACTTCCTTCCCTATTCCATCTCCAGGTATAGCAGCAATCTCAAATTTTTTCATCCTGACCCTCTCTCAATCCTTTTTATCATTATTTTACTTCTAAACCTGTCTTTTGAATATCATTTCAATTGTTGTTCCTTTTCCGGGGATGCTTTGAACCTTTGTCTTTCCTTGATGTTGTTCAATAATCCATTTTGCGATCGATAAACCAAGTCCGGTTCCTTCGCCTGCTGTTCTTACTTTATCCCTTTGATAAAAGCGGTCAAAGATTTTTGGAATGTCCTCTTCCGGGATGCCGATTCCTGTATCTTTTACCCTTAAGGTAATGGAAGAGCCAATTTGATGACAGGAAAGGCAGATCTCCCCGCCTTCATTTGTATACTTCATGGCATTGTCCAGCAAGATAACGATTAATTGATGAATTCTTTCCTGATCGGCAAGAAAGAGGACAGACTCTGAAACATCTAAATGAATCGACTTCCCTTGATACGTAGCGATATCTTCAAATTGCTGTGTTATATTTTTTAAAAGCTCATCCAATCGAAAAACCTGTTTCTTTATTTCAATTTGATTGGAATCCGATCTGGCTAATATCAGTAAATTGGCCACCAGTTTCGAAAGCCTTCTCGATTCATTTGAAATCGCAGAGACATCGATAATTTTTTCCCGTATACTTGCCTGCGGCGAACGAAATAATACATCAGTTTTTGCTTGGATCACTGCTAATGGAGTTCTTAACTCATGGGAAGCGTCGGACACAAATTGCTGCTGTTTTTGCCAGGCATTTTTAATGGGTATCAAGGATTTTCCAGCTAGGAGATAACCGGAAACCACTGCACATATCACTCCTAGGCCACAACCAATCAGTAAAATCAACAACAGCCGATTTAGTAATTCTTTTTCCGAATTTACATTCCGAATGAATTGGACTCTTATTTTCCCGGAATCGCTTGTGTACATTTCAATTGAAATATATCTAAATGAAAATCCTTCGATAGTGACATCCTTCAGTGTATTTAAATTTTTCGGTTCAATTAGCTTTTCATTATCTTGAAAAATTCCTGAGTCATGACTTTGTTGATCCAGTAAATTATTTTTTTCATTCCATAATAACGTAACAATCCTTGGGTCTCCTCTCATTCCCATAGGGCTGCCATTACGATCAGATACAGGCTGATCCTGCTGAAAATGACGGGCGGATTCGAGCAGCGATTGATTTACATCCTTATATAAACTATTTTCGGTATAAAAATAGACAATACTGCCAAGGATCCCAATCAACACAATAAAAACCAAGGAATTTAAAAAAGTCAGTCGTAGATGTGTTTTGCGGAACATCCTAAGTACTCCTTTCCCGTTCATTTTACAATCAGCCTGTTATTTTGACTTTAAGAATTGTCCAGCTCTAGCGCCCAAAGACTAGTGTACGTCACTAAACGGGTGCTTTCGCTTTTCTATAAAAAAAGCGGCCGCATAACGCGATCGCTACCTTTCCTCTCCCTATTCATACCTAAGGGCCTGAATGGGATTTAATTTTGAAGCTTTGTTAGCAGGGAATACCCCGAACACGACTCCAACTACAAGAGAGAACAAGAATGATAACAGCATGACCGATGTTGAATAGGAAATAGACATATTCATAAAGGTTGAAACAATTTTTCCTATCCCTAGACCTGCGAAAATACCGATGACTCCACCCATTGAGCTTAAAACAACAGCTTCAATAAGGAACTGCAGTAAAACATCCCGCCTTTTGGCTCCAATCGCCTTTCGAATCCCGATTTCTTTTGTCCGTTCTGACACGGAAACAAGCATGATATTCATAATTCCAATCCCGCCGACAAGTAAGGAAATACTTGCAATTCCTCCTAGCATCATCGTCATCGTATTGGAAACAGAACTCATCGTATTCATTAAATCCTGCTGATTAGTAACACTATAAGAGTCACTTTTATTTGGATACAAGGAAGCCATCTCCATTTCAACCTCAGTCATGACAAAATCCATATGGTCCTGGCTCTTTCCTTGTAAATAAACCTGGCTGATTGTTGTAGTACCAACTACACGCTCACCTGTGCTAAGCGGTACAATGACAACATCATCTCCGCTTTGTCCCAAAGAGCTCCCTTTAGAAGCTAAAACGCCAATTATTTTAAAAGAAGTTCCCTCAATTTGAATATATTGCCCCACAGGATTGTCGGTTCCAAAAAATGTCGAAGCTGTATCCGATCCGAGAACAACGACCTTTTGTCTGTATTCGACATCAAGATCCGTGATAAACCGACCTTGATTCACCTTGGCACCGCGAACCGACTCATAGGCTGCATTCGTTCCTGTCAGGCTTACTTGAGACGACGTCTTTTCTTTTTTAACCGTTACTCGTCCTGATACGACAGGTGAGACCGCATTGACTCCGTTTAATTTACTTAACTTGTTGATTTTGTCTTCTGTTAAGGTGATATCCGAACCTGTTGAATTAATGGTTAATAGATTTGTCCCTAATTGATTGATTTGGCTCGTAACATTTTTCGTTGAGCCTTGGGCAATCGAGACAAGCACGATTACCGAAGAAACACCGATGATAATCCCAAGCATAGTTAAGACGGCTCGCAGCTTATTGCTTTTAATACTCTTGAGTGCCATTTTAATAGACTGAATGATGCCCAAGGAGCACACCCCCATTCTCAAAAAGCTGACCATCCTGGATACTGACCATTCTTTTTGCTTGTTTTGCTATTTCTAGATCATGTGTGATTAGAATTATCGTATGGCCCATTTCATTTAACTCTTTCATCATCGTGAGAATTTCCTTACTGGTTTTACTATCAAGGGCACCCGTTGGTTCATCCGCAAGCAGAATCGCCGGCTGGCCAACAAGAGCTCGAGCGATGGCTACCCTTTGCTGTTGACCACCTGAAAGCTGAGTCGGTAAATGACCGGCCCTTTCCTTTAACCCGACCTTGTCTAGACCTTCCAATGCTCGTTCACGTCTTTCGTTTGCCGTTACGCCGGCATAGAGCATTGGCAATTCTACATTTTCAAGAGCTGTTAGTTTCGTTAACAAGTTAAAATTTTGAAAAATAAACCCGATCTTTTGATTGCGAATCATTGCTAATTTATTATCATTCATTTTTCCAATATCGTTCCCGTCTAGCAGATAGGTCCCAGTATCAGGCCGATCAAGGCAGCCAAGCATGTTCATTAACGTGGATTTACCTGAACCGGAAGGACCAATGATGGCTAAAAATTCGCCTTTTTGAATTTCTAAAGAAACATCATTTAAGGCATGTACGGTTTCCCCTCCAAGTTCATACGTCTTTCTAATGTTGTTAATTTCAATAATCGGGGTGCTCATTAATTACCGCTCCTTCTGCTATAACCGTTTCCACCGCTACTTCTCATTCCACTATATCCGCCAATGCCGCCAAATCCGGCTTGCATAAAACTATTTGATTTATTAGAAGTAGACACTGAAGCTGTTCCTGTGGCAAGCTGCGGCAACTGAACCGTCTCTCCTTGAGTTAGTCCTTGAGTGATTTCTACATTATCTTCATTTGCTAATCCTGTTTGGACAATCTGCTTTTGCGTCTTGCTCGTTTGATTTTCGGCACTTGCAGTTGTAACAAGCACATATTTCTGATTATTAGTTTCATGAACGGCTTCAATTGGTACATAAAGGGCATTTGCCTTGTTTTGGGTGACAATACTTGCTTCCGTGCTCATCCCTACTTTTAAGCCTGTTGATTTGTCAATATGGACGGTCACATCAAAAGTGGATACTCCATTTGTTGATGTTCCTTCATTTGAAATCGCAGTTACTTTCCCTGTAAAGGTTTGATCAGGGAATGAGTTTACAGAAATGTTAACAGCTTGGCCCACTTGAATTTTTGCAATGTCTAACTCATCAATGGAAACTACAGTTTGTAAATCATTATAGTTTGTAAGATGGGCCAAAACTTCACCGTTTGTTACTCTCTGACCGGCAACCACTGAAACAGAAGTGACAACACCGTCGGTTGGTGCGGTAATCGGGGTACTGCCATCTGTAAAGGTGACCAACTCAGCCCTTTTGCTTACCGCCTGACCGGCCGTTATATTCACTTCACTAATCGAATTATTATCAATCGTAGATTTTATATCCTCGCTCGTAACCGGTTGAACGGTACCTGAGCCACTAACTTTAACCGTTAATGTTCCTTTTTGTACAGATGCAGTTCGTACTTGTGTTGGAACTTGTTGAGCGCTTGTTTTTGAGCTAAACCACATATATCCTCCAATTCCGATGACTAAAACACTTATCATAACCATGATCCATTTTTTCATTTTTTATTTACTCCTTTACTCCATGGTATGTTCCTGATTCGACAACCAAGGATATTTTAAATTTGATAAGCCTATTATTATGTGAGTTGCTTAACATTCCCTTAAGAAAAAAAAATTTATTCTTTTGCTTCAGAACTTTATTAATAATAAATGCAGTAAGCAATGCTTTATTCGCATGTAAAAGGGACAACCAAGACTAATTGTTAAATATATTTAAGCCCTTTAAACATTAAATATAAAAGCCAGTATCTTTTATTACTAAGTAATCAAAGATACTGGCTCTCATATTTTTAATATGAATTTCTAATTGAACAAAAGCATTCGATTCATATTGAAACTTTAATGTTAGCAAAATAAAAAAGGATCGCTGCCGCAACCCCTTTATCCAACTCAAGCACTTTAAGTGACATAACCTGCTTAGCGTTTACGCCTAATTGAAAATGCTTTATCCAGTTTTTCAAATCCAATTCGAGGGTAATATTCAATTGCATTTGGTGCTGCTACCAACAGCAATGTAACCTCTTCACCAAGTTTTTCTTGAACAATGCGAACGAGTTCTTTCCCAATTCCAATACGTTGATATTCAGCATCCACAGCAAGGTCTGACAAATAACAACAATAAGAGTAATCAGTTATTGCTCTTGTGATACCAACAAGTTGACCGTTGTTTCTCGCCGTTACAATAATGTCTGCATTATCTACCATCCTTTGAATACGGTCTAAATCATCTACCGGCCGGGTAATCCCTGACTTTTTAAAGACATCTGCTACTTCCGATGCATCAATCTTTTGAACAAATTCGTATATTATCTCCATCTCGATATTCCTCTCCTTGATCAGTCTACCTCGGGTAATAATTCGATAAGGTACTTGTCCTATCCTGCTTCACTAGTAAAATACATTAAAGTTAGAACGAAACCTTCGATTCCAAATATTGTATAATTTTGATTAAGGAGTTATTAAATTTGTTAGTAAATATGAAAAAGCATGATTTTGATTTATTTACACGTACTAATTTAAGTAAAGGATGTTTTGAACCGCTTATTAAGATTTATAAAAAAAAGAGTGGCTGAACAATCTTCATTTAGTATTTCTCAAATTAAAGAGCAATTTTATTAGTAACTAACCGTAGGTCAACGAGCGTTATTCATGTTTTATGTTTATTATAGATTAGTTTTAAAAACAGGCAGCAACTTTCTATGGCCAATCACCATTAGGCAGGGTGCCACATCGGTAGGGTGTGCAACGAATGATGCGGGATGGAACGGGAGGTCTATTGTGAAGATAGTGATATTGCTGAGGCTGTCCAGCCAATAGTTTAAAGGGTTTCGGTGTAAGTCCTTGGTCGATTGACCTTGATTATGCAAAAAAACTTTGGCAGCTCAGTGAATAGCATACCGGAGAAAATTTGTGTTCCGGACATTTAATAATCATAGCATTATCAAAATTTTTTGTGGTTCCCTTCCTTTAGGGAGCCATTTTTTTACGGTTGAACGAGTTATTTATAGCCAACGAACTATAAAATGAAAGTTACCAGGCTTTATCGATGCCAACACTTTTGAAAAATTAAGCTTCCGAGTTGAATATCACTATGCCGTCGGTAACCTCATTTTATCCATAATGGTTGAAAAATACCTTCTGACTGCTCCAAAACTTTGCCGATAAGAGGTTTCATTTTTATTTTGACCATGGGCAGGAGTTTCCAACAACTCCATTTTCCGTTCGTTTTCGCCTGAATCATCGTCCATTAATTCGGGGGAGTAAATTCGCTTTCCCTCCATAATGCTCCGTATCGAGCAGGCTAACTCCTCACTCGGACTGTCCTTCAGTAAATAACCTTGTACATCGGCCTTTATTGCCCGCCTAAAATATCCGTTCCTTGCAAAGGTTGTAAGAATGATGACCTTGCATTCAAATGACTTTAACGCTTCTGCTGCCTCAAGTCCGCTCTTTTCAGGCATCTCAATATCCATGATACAAACATCTGGCTGTAATCGGTGCACAAGGGAAAGAGCCTCTTCTCCATTGCCGGCCAGACCGACTACTTCCATATCTTCTTCCAAATTGAGTAGAGAACCAATTGCCCCTAACAGCATTTCCTGATCCTCTGCAATGACTATCCGAATCATATTCGTTCTCTCCCTCTCCGGTTGCTCCTATAAATAGAGACTCCCCTTAAATTAACGATTATTAAGGGGAGTCAGCGATAAACGGTGAAGTTATAGTTCAGGTTTTACTTGAACAGAAATACTATTTTTGGCTAAAGCTTTAACTTCTTTAAAGCTTACAAAATTCTTTTTTTCCTCATCCCATAAACGGAAACGGAGTGACTTCAAGCTTGTAGCAAGGGTAATCGTTGGGACGTTTTGTAATGGAACCGTATTATTGTGTGCTTCTTCAAGTTTATAATTTGGCACCCTTGGACTTAAATGATGCACATGGTGATAACCAATATTTCCGGTTAAAAATTGCATCAGTTTTGGAAGCTTATAAAATGAACTACCCTCCACTGCCGCTTTCACATATTCCCACGTTTTATCCTCTTCAAAATATGAATCTTCAAATGTGTGCTGTACGTAAAACAGCCAAATACCTACAGAACCTGAAATCATGAAAATTGAACCTTGGACTAAAAGAAATGCCTGCCATCCGATTGCCCATGAAAGCAATCCAACTAATAAAACAATTAATACATTCGTCAAATAAGTGTTCATGCGTTCCTTCTTTTTGGCACCTTTTCGGTTAAATCGATTTTTCAAGAGGAAAACATAAATTGGTCCTAATCCAAACATAACAAATGGGTTGCGATAAAAACGATAAGCTAAACGAAGTCTTAGTGGTGCAGCCAAATATTCATCCACTGTAAGTGTCCAAATATCTCCTGTCCCCCGCTTATCCAAGTTACCGCTTGTGGCGTGATGAACAGAATGCTCATATCCCCATTGATCAAACGGGAAGATCGTTAACACACCCATTGCTGTCCCAACAATTCTATTGGCGCGGCGGCTTTTAAAAAAGGAATGATGGGTGCAGTCATGAAAAATAATGAATAATCTTGTCAAAAACCCAGCTGCTATCACAGAAATACCTAATGTTAACCAATATGAAACGGACAGGCTTTTATAGGCAAGGTACCATAAGATTAAAAATGGCACGACCGTGTTGATGAGCTGCCATACACTTTCCTTTGTCGTTGATTTTTCAAAAGGGGCGATTTGTTTTCTCAAGTTTTTCGTATTTTGTAAGGTCATTTTATTAAATTCACTTCCCTTGTGTTGTTAATCCTTATTATGTAGGAATTAATATGTTCTTGTAAGTAGCAGGTGTCATGTGCAAAACATGATAAATGTCATGTACAAGTTGATCACAATTTACACATTTGTAAAGTGTTTCCACATTCGGTCAAAATGAGTTGTGATTTCTTTTCAGCCTGTTATGTATGTTTTTTTTATTATTTCGATATAAGAGCCCATATATTAAACATTTAAAGTATAATGAACCATACTCAGATTTTGCATATGATAGTGCTTTGAGAGAATCCTATGTTTAAGTGAGATAATATAAAAAAAATGAGGTAACATTATGAGTAAAAATAGTTTTGAGGATTATCATTTAAGCGATGAAATAAAAAGAGCTCTTGCTGTATTAAAATACGAAACTCCTACAGCGGTTCAGAGTAAAGTCATTCCATTAGCAACGGAAAATAAAGATCTTGTCGTAAAATCGCAAACAGGCAGCGGCAAGACGGCATCTTTTGGGATACCTATTTGTGAAATGATTGAATGGGAGGAAAAAAAGCCGCAGGTATTAATTCTTACACCAACTCGGGAGCTTGCTGTTCAAGTTCGGGAGGATATCACGAATATTGGAAGGTTTAAACGGATTAAAGCAATGGCCGTTTACGGGAAAGAACCTTTTGCCAAACAAAAAGAAGAATTGAAACAAAAAACGCACGTCGTCGTGGGTACACCCGGGCGTGTTATGGACCATATCGAGAGAGAAACACTGGTTTTAGACCAAATTAAGTATCTTATTATAGATGAAGCCGATGAAATGCTAAATATGGGGTTTATTGACGAGGTAGAAGCGATTATACAAGAACTCCCTTCAAACAGAGTAACGATGGTCTTTTCTGCGACAATGCCTAAAGATGTTGAAAATCTCTGCCATAAATATATGAAAAATCCGAATAATATCGAGATTGCATCAACCGGAATTACGACAACTACAATTGAACATTTTTTACTTGAAGTGAAAGACGAAGAAAAGATAACCCTCCTAAAAGATGTTACGGTCGTTGAAAACCCGGAGAGCTGTATCATTTTTTGCAGAACAAAAGATCGTGTTGATACAGTGTTTACCGAATTGGAACAATCCAATTATTCTTGTGAACGACTCCATGGAGGATTAGAACAAGAAGTGCGGTTTGCCGTAATGGATGGTTTTAAAATGGGTAATTTCCGTTATCTGGTAGCCACCGATGTTGCAGCACGTGGCATTGATATTGATAATGTAACACTAATCATTAACTATGATGTTCCAATGGAAAAAGAAAGCTACGTCCACCGAACAGGAAGAACAGGCCGAGCGGGCAATAAAGGAAAAGCGATTACGTTTGCGACACCTTATGAAGGAAAGTTCATTAGAGCCATTGAGGGCTATATCGGCTTTGAAATTCCTAAAATAGAAGCTCCAAAACAACAGGAGGTTGCTGCAGGAAAAGCCGCTTTCGAAGAAAAACTACACGGCCGCCGGGTTGTTAAAAATAATAAAACGGCCCGAATAAACCAAGATATTATGAAACTACATTTTAGCGGCGGTAAAAATAAAAAGCTTCGAGCGGTAGATTTTGTTGGAACGATCGCAAAAATTCCCGGTGTAGCAGCTGATGATATTGGCATTATTACCATTCTGGATAATTTGTCATATGTTGATATTCTGAACGGAAAAGGCTCGCTAGTCTTACAAGCTTTGGAGAAGACACCTATCAAGGGGAAGAAACTGAAAGTTAGCAAAGCTATTAAGTAATTTAATCCACAAAAAGGACGATTATGCCTTCCATAATCGTCCTTTTTGCTTTAGTTGGTTAATCCTTCACTATTCCTGCTCGCAATTTATTAATACCAAATTCTAAATATCCCTTTAAACAGGTCAACATATAGACCCAACCTTCTTTATTGTCAATCAATTTATGTAGTAAATCCACATCATTTTCTTTAAACCCTTCTTCGTTAACTTCAATTATGGTAATTGAATGATCCAACTCATTCAGTGAAATCGTAACAATATGTTCTTCCGCAGCAGGACCCCATTTGAACACGATTTTCTTATTTAACTCGAGTTCTATTACCTTTATATCCACCTGAGCATTGTATTCATCATATCTTAACGTAACCGTTTTACCTTGTTCCCATCTTTCAGAGCTTGAAGAGAACCAAAAATTTCCGATTTTTGAAGGGTCTATGAAGGCTTCAAATACTTCATTCGCCGGTTTCAATAGTTTAAATTTTGTAAGGTTGTTCATTACTAAAATTCCCTTCTTTCCATTTATTTAATATATTTAGCCGTGTTCCATTAAGTATACATTATACTCTCAGTTTTAAATGCAAATTTCTACAAATAAGAATAACTCCTACTTAAATCACTTGAATTTTTTTGCCACCATTCACTTTTTTTACTGAAAATTTCAATTTAAAAAGACTGCCAATAAAATACACTATTGAGAGAATTAATACATAGATCCAGATTTGATAAACAAAAGATGTATTCCAGATACCTAAAAAATAAAGCAAAGCTGGTATGGTTAACGTTACCCATGATTGTACAATTCCAACAATACCAATATATTTGTCAATTTTCTTTTTTAGTGTATTTGATAAAAAGAATAGAAACCATAAAAATGCCCACATTCCCCAAGTCAATGCACTGACAACATCATGAAAGTGTTGAATGGCTGTAAAGGTATAAACGACTGCAACAATTGCAACCCATAAACAAAACCAACCAAGCCCAGCTCCGTCAAGATCTTTCAATAACGTTACCCCTACATATAAATATGTTAAACCAAATAAAAAGATTGCTGCGTTAGTATATAACTCCCAATTACTTTGATTAGAATGAACGATTAAATAAAATGGAATAATCATTTGAAGGATTCCGACGAAAATATTAAAGATACCGACACTCTTTGCTTCTGCTTTTCCTATCAACATAAGACTATTTAGAAATAAAACTGCACCTGAAAGAAATAAACCAACGAAACTCATATCAATCGTTGTGAAAAGCCTTTTTCACAACCTTCCCTCCTTCAAAATAAGAAAAAGCAGTTTCTCCTCTCTATTAAGAAGAGAAATTGCTTTTTCATCATTATTTATAAAACCATACTTACAATCACGGATGATAAAACGCTAACTAGTGTTGCGCCATATAATAGTTTTAAACCAAATCGTGCTACTGTGTTTCCTTTTTTCTCATTTAGACTTTTTACTGCTCCAGCAATAATACCAATTGAGGAGAAGTTGGCAAATGAGACTAGGAAGACAGAAATAATTCCTAATGTACGCGGGCTAAAGCTTGCATGGATTTTTGCTAAATCCATCATGGCAACAAACTCATTTGTCACAAGCTTCGTTGCCATAATTCCACCAGCATGGACAGCTTCGGCAAATGGAACACCCATAATAAAAGCAACTGGCGCAAAAATATACCCTAAAATTTCTTGGAATGAAATTCCGAAAATCAATTGAAAAACGTTATTGATACATGCCATTAACGCAACAAATCCAATCAACATTGCACCGACAATGATCGCTACTTTAAATCCATCAACAATATATTCCCCTAACATCTCAAAGAAGCTTTGTTTTTCTACGTCTTGAATAATGAGTATATCCTCATCTGCTGGAACCGTATACGGATTAATAATAGATGAAATAATAAATCCGCCAAAAAGGTTAATCACAAGTGCTGTAACGACATATCTTGGTTCAATCATTGTCATATATGCACCGACAATTGACATCGAAACCGTTGACATAGCTGAAGCACATAATGTATATAAACGATGGGCAGGGAGGAGGCCGAGTTGTTTTTTAACCGTGATAAATACTTCTGATTGGCCAACCATTGCGGAAGCAACTGCATTGTATGACTCTAATTTACCCATACCATTTATTTTACTTAACAACAATCCAATACCTTTCATTATAAAAGGAAGTATTTTGAAATGCTGGAAAATACCAATTAACACGGAAATGAACACGATTGGAAGTAAGACGTTAAGAAAGAATGACATTTCACCTTTATTCGCAAGACCTCCGAACACAAATGATACTCCGCTACCTGCGTATTCTAATAGCTTACTAAAAACGTCAGCAAATCCTTTAATTAATACTAAACCAAATTTTGTATTTAATAATAAACCTGCTAATAATACTTGAATGACGACCATAAGAATAATCGGTTTGATTTTAATATTTTTCCGATTATTACTTGCCACGTAAGCAAGTCCAAAAACAACTAGTAATCCAATGATAGCAATGATATATTTCATGTTGTCCTCCACAATGATGTAATTAATTCCTAGAAGATATAACTTTAGTGACCGCTTTCATTTTTACGTTTTGATATGTTTTGTTTGCTTAATAACTATAACACATTATTGAACAAGTGTAAAAACAAATTTGAACAAATGTGAAATTATTTTTTCATCACTCCTGGAATCTGTCTTTTTCAACATTAAAATTGACAAAATATTATCTTATTTTTAGAAATTACGAAATTTTGTAAACTCATCAACGAAAAAATGTAAATGTAAATATTAACAAAAGGTGAATTGTTTTACAACAATATCACACCAAAACCTGCATTCCAAATTCGCAAGCAGTTGCGAGAAAACACCTTCAACAAGAATTTAAGATGACAAAAACTTCTCAACCATTTTTGCTCTAAACTGGAAAGCAATTTTTAACAGAAAAAACCACTGCGCTCATGCAATGGCTGCTCTTTTATTATTTTTTTGCTAACTGATGTCTGTAATTGTAACTCCATCTTTTCTTAAATGCTCACTTATAGCTATAGACTGCCAATCAAATTATTTTCATTATTTCACAAAAGTCCTTTTCTATTTGTTTACCGAATTACAACAAGCAGGTGTTTTCAGGCAGATTTACTGATGTCAGAATATCAAGTTCAACTAACCTCTTATAAGTATATGAAGAACCCTTTAATAGATTATTATCTAAATAGGCTGGATGACACATAATTTCGACGGTTACCCCATCCTGTAGGCGGGCTGGGAGGTTTGTAAAATAATGGGGTGTTACGCCTTCTCCGTAGAAATCAAAAAGTGTTAGGTCTGCGAGTGATTCTACACCATCAATGCCTATACTGCCATTCCGTCTTACTGGGATTCCGAATTTTTCCGACAATCTTTTTACAACCGGAGACAGTTCTATTAATGTATGGACATGGTGATGACTGTCGAAATGGGTTGGGTTAAGTCCTGAATGGATAAATCGTTCGATTTGAGCGTTCCATTCTCTTTCCAATTCATCTAATGAAATATTTTTTGCCATAAAAATAGACAAGGACTTAAATTGCCCGTTTTCATCGACCAAGCTCGGCACATCTTCTAAGATCGGACGCCCGCATGTAAGTACGAGATGGATTCCAACGCGGAGTTCCGGATATTTCTTAGCTAAGTGTAGGGCATGTTCTGTCCCTGACATATTCATCATCATCGATGTTGAATTGACTATTCCATATAAATAGCTATCTATAATTCCATTGTTAACTCCACGGCTTAATCCAAAGTCGTCTGCATTAACGATTAATTTTATCATGTAGGAATCACCTTTAATCGAAAATTTTTAACACTCCAGGAGCAAAAGAACTCCGAACAAGTATTTACTTTACTCTTCCATTGGTATACGTTTTGATAATTTAAACCTTTGATATAAATCAACTATTTCCTCCGCCAAATCTTTTACTATCATTGCATTCATTAAATGGTCTTGCGCATGAACCATTAACAGGGAGATCTCGGTTTTTTCTCCTCTGATCTCACTTTGAATAAGAGACGTTTGAATATGATGTGCCTCATTTAATGCGTTTGCTGATTCTTTTAATTTACTTTTTGCGCCATTAAAGTCACCCTGTTTTGCTAAGTATATTGCTTCCATCGCAGCGCTCCTTCCGTTGCCGCCATGGAGAATAATTTGAAAGATCACTACTTCTAAGTTATCCATTCTATTTCCCTCCTATTCTGTTATTTAATGAAACTGTGGAAGGTATTTTTTGTGAGATTCAAGCATTTCGTCTAAAATAACTTTTGCGATTCTGTCGCTGGGTACCAGTGGATTTATTGTCATGGCTAGTAAAGCCGTTCCATAATCACCGTTGATGGCAGCGTCAATCGCTACCCGTTCAAATGACTTCATTTGGTTTACGAGACCACGCACTTGTATAGGTAAATCCCCCATCGCAATCGGTTTAGGTCCATCCTTTGTAATGATGCAGCTGACTTCTACTGCGGAATCAAAAGGGATACTGGCTATAGCTCCATTATTCATTGTGTTAACCGCTTGGATGTCCCGTTTATCTGTATACATGGAGTGAATGAGCCTTACTGCAGCATCACTATAGTAGGCACCTCCACGCATCTCTAACTGAGGAGGCTTAACAGCTAAAGCTGGATTTTTATATAACTCGAACAGTTCCTCTTCTAATTTTTTGACTACCTCTGCTCGTGTTCCGCCTTCTTTAAAATTTTCCAATTCTTTTTCCAACATGTCTCCAGCCTTATAATAGTAGTTATGATAGGGACACGGAAAAACGGCTAACGCTCTTATGAATTCCGGCTCCCATCCCATTGCATGGATGTTTTGCATCGTAATGCTTTTATCGGGGTCAGTAATTAATGAAATCACTAGATCCTTCACAGATACCCCATCAACAAAAACATCAAGTCCATACACCATATGGTTCAAACCTGCAAAATCAATCCTAACTTTTTTATGATCTACCTCTAACAGTTTGGCAACGCCCATTTCCATTCCGATCGGCACATTACATAACCCGACAACTTTATCGATATTACTGTAACGGAGCACTGCCTCTGTTACCATGCCGGCAGGGTTTGTAAAGTTTATCAGCCAGGCATTCGGACAAAACTCTTCCATTTCTCTGCAAATCTCAAGGATAACCGGGATCGTCCTTAGGGCTTTAAATAAGCCGCCGGGACCATTTGTCTCCTGACCAAGAACACCGTGTTTCAACGGTATACGCTCATCTAGTTCGCGTGCAGCAAGCTGCCCTACGCGAAATTGGGTGGTAACAAAATCAGCTGACTTTAAAGCCTCTTTTCGATCTAAAGTTAAATGAATTTCAATAGAAACTCCTGCTTTTTGAACCATTCTTTTTGCTAGATTACCGACAATTTCAAGCTTTTCTTTTCCTTCTTCTATGTCTACAAGCCATATTTCTCTGACTGGGAGCTCGGAATGATATTTTATAAACCCTTCGATTAATTCAGGTGTATAACTGGATCCCCCGCCAATCGTTGCGATTTTTAAACCTGTTTTCATTCTTTTACACCTCTTGTAGAATCGATTATTTAAGTCGTTAAAATTCTATGTAAGACCCCCAATAAATGTAGCAAATAGTAAAACACTTGGATCAGACCAAAAGCAAAGCCCTGAGTAGGAACGGGGTTGAAAACAAATACGATGATTCTGTTGTGCTCAGGGCTTATAGTAAATTTCATAGAATTAGTGTTTTTACCTGTTTTTATAAACTTAAGGTATCAGTTGGTTCGGTTGTAGTATTACTTTTTTCTTTCTTAGCTTCAATTCGACCCTGTGCAATAACAAAAGGCAAATAAATAAAGATGGAAATGGCTAAATTAACGGCCGCTAACACAGCACCTGAAATATGACCGCCAGTTGCCAGCAAACCGCCAATTATCGGTGGGGTCACCCAAGGAATTACAGCAACAACTGGATAAACTAAACCTAGATGGATAGCTGAATAGGATACGATCGTCATGATAATTGGTCCTAATATAAACGGGATGAACCAGATTGGATTTAAAACGATTGGAAGACCAAACAGTATGGGTTCGTTAATCTGAAAAATCCCCGGTGGTGTACCTAATGCAAGTAATTGTTTATGGCGTTTTCGACCGGCGATAAACATGGCAACTAATAAGCCAATTGTTGCTCCAGAACCGCCAAGAAAAACAAACGCATCGAAGAAATTGCCAGCAAGGACGTGATATTTGCTTAAATCATTCACGCCTTGTGCATACATATTTACATTATCTTGCCCTAGCTTCGTTAATAAAGGTGTGTAGATTCCTCCTAGTATGTTTGGACCGTGAAGACCAAAGATCCAGAAGACGTGAATCAAGAAAACGATCAGAATTGCGAACGGCATGGAATCTACTGCACCTGTGAGCGGTGAGACCAGTACTTTATTAATCCAATCATTGAGGTATGCACCATCACTGATAAATGTTCGTAAAATAAGTCCAAACAAACCTATTATAAATATCGTCGCCATTCCTGGGAGTAACTTTGCAAAAGAACGAGCTACAGCTGGTGGGACACCATCAGGCAACTTAATCACTAAATATTTGACTTTAGCTAAGCGGACGAATATTTCAGTTGCCACAATCGCTACTATGATCCCTGTGAATAAGGCTGTAGCATTGAAATAATTCCAGCTGACAAAACCCCACGCTCCCCCTGTCAATGCTTTGCCGCTTGCGGGAGTGAGTGTAACATTTGCTACTTGAGGAACTAGAACAAAAAAGGAAGCAGCGGACACAAACATTGCTTCGAAACCATCATCACCGTAAGACCTTGCTAGTTTATTAGCAATACCAAAAACGGCAAATATGGTCATGAAGGCAAGTGTTCCCCACCAAATATCTAACCCCAATGTCTTCCAATTCGTACCGAAAATGGATATCATAAATTTTTGGTAGTAATCACCAAAGCCCGGTACTGCACCTAAGTTAGTTAATAACACAGATAAAGAACCAATAATTGTAATTGCAATCATTCCAACCAATGCGTCACGAATCGCAAGAAGATGCCTGTTATTGCCGAGTTTATTTGCGAATGGCATAAAAAATTTATCAATAAAATTCATCATGTCCCTCACGCCCCTTTTAACAGATTGATTGCTTGTTTCAATACTTCCTCTCCATTGCAAAGTCCATAATGCATAGGATTTATAGATTCCACAGGAATTCCTTTCTTCTCTCCGACTTTCTTAAGCTGCGAAAGCAAATAACGAACTTGCGGTCCAAGAAGCAGCACATCAGCCTTCTCTATTTGGTTATTAACTTCTGTTGAACCAACTGCCCAAATTTTACAATCGATACCTTGAACTTTTGCACTTGCTTCCATCTTTGAAACTAAGAGACTTGTGGACATTCCGGCTGAACAACATAATAAGATTTTCATAAAATCCCACCTAAGCAAAAATGATAACGTTTACAAAAATGAAAAATAATTGCATTAATAAAAATGGAAATGGGCCAATTGAAAACGTAATTTAACAGTAATGCGGTTGTTTGACCTCCTCCCCCTTATGTAACGTATACCTTATTTTGAAAACGTAGTGTTGAATTGTTATAACCTAATTGTAATGACAATTCTGAATATTTACAATACATTTTTTATAAATTTGTTATCATTATTTTTATTTGTTATTACAAATTAATAAAATTTGTATTATTTCTATATTTGAGTCCTAATTTTTGTTATTCTAAGTATATTGAGGAGGACGTTCGATATGAAAGAATATGTGAAAGACGGAAATTCCTTGCACTTAAGAGTGAAAGAGGCAATTATTCAATTAATAAACGACGGTGAATATAAGCCGAACTCTCAGCTGCCGACTGAGGCTGAATTTTGCGAGAAATACGGGGTAAGCAGGACAACGGTACGAACTGCATTACAACAGTTAACAACGGAAGGTTATGTTTTTCGTAAAAGGGGAAGCGGCACCTTTGTTTCAGCCAACAAAGTAAAACAAATTTTAACAACAACTGTTGAACACTTTTCGAAGCAAATTAAGATGCAGGGCAAAAAGCCGTTAATTAAAGTTCTGAAATTGGAAGTAATACCGGCGGACGAGTATCTCAGTGAACAACTTAAGATTCGCGAGGGTGACCCCGTCAATATGCTTGAGAGGGTTCGTTTTGTCAATGAAGTACCTTTACAGTATGAAATTGCCTATTTACCCTGGTATAAAACTCCTGCTTTAAATCGAGATGCTTGTGAAAAATCATTATATAAACTTTTAGAAAGTCAATTTGGTTTGAAAATAAACAAGACAATCGAAACACTAGAATTGTTTACTGTTGACCAGGAGGCAGCAGATAAATTGAATATCAGCATTGGCGATCCATGCTTTGAGCTCGACACTCTGGCCTACCTAAGTGATGGGACAATTATTGAATACTCGAAAACAATTTATCGCGGCGATTTAGCCCATTTTGTAATTGAAAGAAACTACTAAAACATAGCAGGAAATCATTGCCTGCTTATTACAGATTGGTTCGAAAAATATGACATTCTATTTTAGCAACAACATCCATGCACTTTTTGTCCTATAAATCTGATATAGTAATCTTTAAGAAAAAATAGAAAGGAATTTAGATAAACAATGAAATGTATATCAATAGATTTAGATGGAACGTTATTAAATTCTGAACATGAAATTTCTGATGCGAATGTGAAAGCCTTAAATGAATTGCAAGAACTGGGACACTGCATTATTTTGAACACAGGTCGGGCTTATGCGGATGTAATTAAATTAAAAGCGGTGCAAAATATGGAAGTTCCTATTTTTTGTATTAATGGTTCTGTTTTATACTCAAAATCAAGTGAACTGCTTTATGAGGCTACTCTATCTGTTTCCACATATAAAGAAATATTCAAGATTTTAAAGGGGTTAGGTGTAGGAATTCTCGTATATACAAATTATGGCGGCTTCCCGTCCACTTTGCCACCATTACATGGTAAAAATAAAAAAGAACTCGATATCCTTTTTCAAGGGTACAATTATGATGAAATTCTGGAAAAAGATAATCTTAAAATCTATAAACTTATTGCTTTGGTACACCATGATCAATTGGAAAAGGTAGAAGAAGTAAAAACGGCATTAGCCGGTAAATTTCCGATTACAATGGCATCTTCTTTTCCTAATAATGTGGAAATTACTTCAAACGAAGCACATAAGGGAAAGGCATTATTACGTTACCGGCAAATGATGAATCTATCTTTTGATGAAATTATTGCGTTTGGCGATGGCGGCAACGATCTCGCACAATTTGAAGTAGCCACGACTTCGGTTGCAATGGGCAATGCACCACTTCAAATTCAGCAAAAAGCTGATTTAGTAACAAAGACAAATGATGAAGATGGTTTTGCTTATGCTGTTTGTCATCTATTACAATTATTAAACAAGGAAGAGGAACTATCAGTTAATTAGCTGGGAATTTCGATTATTACCATCCATGTTCACGCGAATCCGCTAGGCCTGTTTGCATAAATGAGAAACATGTCTAGCGGATTGCTGCATTTAAATTCATATATAAACAACCTTACACTTATATATTCATTTATTTCTTTCCTTATTGTAAAATCACTAAACATCAAATGTTAACTATTGCCGGCATCCTTTGACCCTTCCGATTTTTTAGCACTTTTGCTTACATAAGGTTTGGCACTCTTGGCTCTGTTGGCACTGGCTTGCCAACGATTCCAGCCCTTCTTGCCTGTTCCTCTACCTGTTCCACCTTTACCCTTAGGTTTATTCATATTAAAATCACTCCATTATTTTTGGACACCTGCGTGCCAGTAATTTTTTGTTTTGCTATTTTACTTCAATGGTGTAGCAACCATCCATACATGACCGAAAGGGTCTTCAATTTTTCCTACACGGTCTCCATGTGGCATATCCTGAATCGGTCTAAGGGAAGTTGAACCTGAATTCACAGCACGTTCTACTACATCGTCAACATTATCTACATATAAATAAATGATTCCTGGTTTACCGCCAAGCGATTTCGCCGCACGGTTGTGTCCGGGAAATTCATCGGCTATCATGATGTGTGCATTTCCAACCTTCACCTCAGCATGCTCAATTTTCCCATCGATCGTTACCATTCTGTTTACCTCGTCGGCGCGAAACACATTTTTGTAAAACTCGATTGCATTTTTAGCATCATTTACTGCCAACATCGGGATCGCTGTAGAAATATCCCTGCTCATTTATTAACTCCTCCTTAACAACCGAAATGCGCCACCCGATTTTTGAAGACCAAAGGACTCAACACCTTTTTCTATCATTGTTAGAAGTTGATTTTCCTTTCTTTTTCACGTGTTATATATGCCGGCACTTTTGTAATTTTTTTAAAATTCAGCATAACTCAATCCTTCTGAAGCTTATTTACTAACTTTAAACCAATGATGAGGAGTGTGTAAAGAAGGTGGTAATTTTGTATTATGATCTCCCTTAGCTGAGTTAATTTGTGCTTGTGTGAGAAAAATACTTCCTGTAAGATTAGCTCCGCTTAAATCAGCGTCTCTAAAGTCTGCACCGATAAGATCAGTCATTCTCATGTCAGCTTGTCTGAGGTCAGCTGCTATAAGCAACACTCCTCTTAAATCTGTCCCTCTAAGGTCGGCCCCTCTCAAATCTGCACCGATTAGGTCGCTTCCCTTCCTTATTTTTTTCAGATTTTTATTAGGAGAAACCTGTGCACGTACCAGTTCACTCGTTTGTTGAAGTAAATTATTAACAATCGCTCGATGAGCCGGTACATTAAGGCCCAGGATAGATTTTGGACTAAGATTCGTGAGAAATTCCGTTTCTTCTAGAGCAGCATGCAAATCTTTATAAATCGGCTGAGCTTCTTCTAAACTAAGTGCTTCATTTAAGTAACAAAGCATTTCCTGAAGTTGCTGCATAATCGGATATACCTCAAACATTTCCTTAGATAACTCAGGGTAATTTCGCCAATCGTTTCCGGAATACGTGACTTGAGAAACCTTTTGACCTGCGCCAAAGCATTCATATACAGCGCAGCCGCGAAACCCGTTTTTTCTGAGATTTTTATGTATACTGCAACGATAATCTGATTGTAAGTTTTGACAGGGAGTACCGGCATCTTTATCAATTGCAAAATCAGCAGATTTTGCATACGGCAAAGCTACACAGCACAAGCCAAAACAATTTTCACAGTCTGCCCTAAACTGATTAAGAATATTGTCGTTTTTCGTTAATTGATTTGACAATCCTTACACTTCCTTTAATAAAGCTATTACTTTTATAGTTTATCTGTATAATGGATAAACCTCTAATCATTATAATTTAGTAAATCTTTCTTAACAATTAGATATTCTTCTAAAATGGTTCATGTAGAAAAATGAATATTTCTCCATTTATTACATAACCTATTGCTGTTCAGGAGGTGAAAAATATGTCAGATCAAACATATAATAACAATCGTCGAGATGACCAAAGCATTTCAGAAAGCGTAAAAGATACTGCAGGAGCTGCATTCCACGGAGTTCATAATGCTTTAGAAGCAACCGAAAACGCCGCTATGAGTGCTGTAGACGGAACGGCAAACGCTGTAAACAATCTAACAAATAAAGCAAATGAAATAAAAAATTCCCTTGATTGAAGGGAATTTTTTATTTCTAATATTAAATTACTAACAATTTCAATTTTTCCTTGTCCGTACAGAGCGGACACCAAAAATCAAAACTAAACTGTCCACCCACTGCGGACAGATTGCAAAAAATGTCTTTTTATGGTGCCTGTCACCTTTTTTAAATATAATCAATCAACACATCGTCTAATGGTAAGCGTCTTCAAAAGCACTTCTTTATACATTTTCTACACTTTTATACATTTCTTTATCGCCCAATACCGCAATGACGGCAGATGCAGTTTCTACCTGCTCTTGATTGTTAGCGATTGCGTGATTTAGAAAATGAAGAATTAATTGTCAAAAAAATTAGAAATGGGTTAAAAACCGAAAAAAATCGAATTAAATTAAATATATCCTTATTAATACCCTTAATTTAGAGAAATTAAGGGGAGGTTTTATTTGCTATTTCCATAAAAATAGGTGCAGATAGCTGCACCTCTAAGTCTTTTTAAAAAAGTTGTCTTAAAATTCATCTGCTAACGATTATTAATAATTTCATTTAAGAACAAACTGCGCAAATTTTCCCGAAAATACTTCTTCTTGTTTTTTCTGCATTTCTTGTTGTTTTTCGATTTCCGATCTTCTGCTCTCTTCGAATACTTTCAATCGTTGTGCACTAATGTTTTTTTCTAAAAGCGCTTCGGTTAGGATTGGAGTCAACACATGTGCGTCTTTCATCCCGCAGTTTATTCCGATTGCCCCCGTAGGAGTCATTGTATGCGCTGCGTCGCCTATAATCACTAAACCGTCCTTTACCCATGTTTCACAACGGGAACTTTCTACCTTTAAGCAAACGAAATTTTTCCATGAATTTAGATGCTGCAACACTATTTCTTTTAATTCTGGGAAACTTTCAATCAACGGTTCAAGAAATGGCTTTAACTGTGTTCTTTTTAATGAAGAAAAGGAACCCTCTTCTATATTCCAGCCAATTTGGATGAACCCGCCGGTTTGTGTGAACAAAGCCAACTGATGGCCTTCAACAAGCAACATTCTTGTCGTTGGCTCCCAGCCTAACGGAGCGGGAATTTTTGCCCATAATACGTCATAACCATGTTTCATTTTGTTCACCGGTATATTCGCAAGCTTTCTTACAGTAGAATAACGGCCGTCAGCTCCTATGATTACTGAGCTGCTAATAATTAGTTCTTCCCCATCCTTTACTGCCTTAACACCAGTATAGAATCCATTTTCATCCTGAATCAATTCTGTTGCAGTTGTATTCAAAAGAAGACAGGAATTTTTATATGGTTCCGATTCTTGAACAATCGCATTCAGGATATGTGCTTGAGGGACGTGTATTCCCACATGCTCCTCCTGAGGAGTAGGTGTGACTTTATTAACGATTTGTTTTCCGGCAAAGAATTCGACCTTGTTCATTCTCAAAATTCCTTGTTCTTCAATCTTTTCAAACAATCCATGTTCTTTTAAGATTGCCTCTGTTTCAGCGTTAATATGTTCCCCTCTAAATTCTCTGATTCCCCCCGCAGAACGCTCAATAGTAATAGTGGACACTCCGTTTTTAGCTAATAAAAACCCAAGTAATGCCCCTGCAGGACCCCCACCAACAATACAAACATCTGCTTGTAAATTCATTATTGCCACCTTCTGGTCTCATTTATTATTCATCGTTCAGGATACATTCTGTACACTGAATCATTTATATTCGTTGTACGATATTCGTTTCTTCAAGTTAAACATTCTTTTTAAAACGATTATATTATTCTTCGAAAAAGTTTCTCCATAAGAAAAAAAGTTAACTATAGATTAACAAAAATTCTGTTGTTGGTCAATCCTATGTTCGATTATTATACTTGTCATATTGTTTTGATAAGATAATTCCAAAATAAAAATGCACATCGTTGAAATGGATGAAACTGTCCTACTCTCGGTAAACTAATTTAAAGCAAACAAATTTAGTTTTCGTTTGCTAGGAACTTAACTTGGTTTCTCATAACTACTAAATTTAGGAGGACATAACTTGAAAAAGCGTAAAATCGGTCTGGCATTATCGCTAGTGCTGGCAGCTGGAACACTATTAAGTGCATGTGGAAAGACTACTGATAATACCAATGCCGGCGGAAACAAAGCAAAAGGGTTCACTGTTGGTATGGTTACGGATATTGGTGGTATTGATGACAAATCATTTAACCAGTCATCATGGAAAGGGCTTCAAGATTTTGGTAAAGCAAACAATTTGCAAAAAGGCAAGAACGGATATGATTATCTTCAATCCCAATCTGATGCGGACTATGCAACTAACTTAAACACACTTGCCCGACAAGGTTTTGACTTAGTTTATGGTATTGGCTTCTTAATGCAAAATGATGTTGATAAAATTGCGAAGCAACAGCCAAAAGCGCATTTTGCCATCGTTGATGCTGAAGTGAAGGAACCAAACGTTGCAAGTATTCTTTTTAAAGAAAATGAGGGTTCATTCTTAGCGGGTGTTGTTGCTGGAATGACCACCCAATCAAATAAAATTGGTTTTATTGGCGGTATGGAAAGTGCGGTAATTGAACGTTTTGAATCAGGCTTTGTTGCTGGTGTTAAAGCAGCTAATCCCAATGCTACTGTAGATATTCAATACGCTGCAACCTTCACGGATGCAGCTAAAGGGCAAGCCATTGCTTCTAGAATGTACCAATCAGGTGATGATGTTGTATTTGCCGCTGCCGGTGCAACTGGTAACGGATTATTTAAAGAAGCACGTGACCGAAAAGCCAAAAATCCAAGTCAAGCAATTTGGGCAATCGGTGTAGACAATGACCAAAGTGATGAAGGTGTTGTAACTGCTGGAGGAAAACAAGTAAACGTTGTGATTACATCTGCAATGAAACGTGTTGACAATGCAGTACTAGACCTTACTACTAAAGCGAAAAATGGTAATTTCCCCGGTGGAAAAACAACAGTTTATGGTTTAACTGAAAATGGTGTTGGTTTAGCGCCACTTAACCCGGATGTTCCAAATAAAGCAGCAATTGAAAAAGCTGTAAGTGACTGGACAAGTAAAATTAAGTCTGGATCTATAAAAATTCCCGGCACCCGTGCTGAATTAAAAACATTTAGTGCTAAATAATAATTCTTATGCTGGAGGAAACAAACAGCAGCATAAGATCACAAAATGGCATGGTTTAATACCATGCCATTTTGTTCGAAATTTACTGTTATTTCATATGCTCATTCTGGTGTGATTTTATTTGAAAATCGTACTGTAATTTTGCTTTTTCACCAAATTATCGGAATTTACATCTTCCGATTAGAAATTGATTTTATCTCAAAGTTTTTAAAGCACCGCTCCAAGCGATAACTTGATCAAGCATTGCATTAACATTGTTCAGATGTAATGCAGCCGGTTTAAATACAGTTCCGTTTTCAAAATCAGTAAATAAGGATAAGGTTGGATGAACACGTACATCCGCTACGAGTAACTCACCTAAGATTCCACGTAAATGTTCAGCAGCACGGGCCCCACCTGTTGATCCATAACTCACGATACCTGCCGCCTTATTATTCCAAGCTTCGCGCGCTGAATCCAATGCATTTTTTAATGCGCCTGTAATGCTGTGATTGTATTCTTGGACAATAAAGACAAATCCATCTAAGCTAGCCAGTTTTTCATTCCAAGCTTGGATTCCTTGTTCTTGACCGGTACCTTCACCCAAAAATGGTAATTTGAAGTCTGCAATATCTACGATTTCATATTGTGCATCTCCACGTTTGTCTGCGATTCCTTTAACCCATTCTCCAACTTGTGGGCTAACGCGCCCTTGTCGTGTACTACCTAAGATGATCCCGATATTTAATTTTGTCATTGTTTCTTCCTCCTTATTATTTGTTCCACCAAATATTCTGCCTAAAAAACTCAATGCCTACACCTCCTATTTACTCTTTGTTGTTCTTCAACTGAAATCGATGAATTCAGTCCAGATTCTTTATCTGGCAAATCTTTTTCAGTTATGAAGGGTAATAAATCGTTAGTTGATGTGAATATAAAAATTCTTAATTAAGATATCTTTGATTAATATATTTTGAATTCGAGATAATAATAATACATATATTTCTTTTTGTCAACCAAAAAAAAGTGTCTTTACCATCCATATTCGATGATAAAAACACTTAAGTGCTGATGAAGAATCTCGAATTATTCTGCCTAATAAAATGGGTAATATATTCTTATCCGCGATGACCTGGTTCACGCTTACCGTTGTAAAAGCCTATTGCCATCTCGGTACCATTTATTATTTTTAAAAAAACCTCGCCTAGCCACCAATCACGCTCTTCTATTTCAAGATAGTCTTGTTGATTATATAGGACGTCTAATCCTATGGAAGTTAAGCTTACCTTTGAAACAGGTGCTTGATTTTGATAATTTGGTAACGGTCTATCGCATTCTAAAAGAGGATAAGGTCCATATGTTAGCCCGTTTAGAATGGCTGCAAAGTGGCGATCACAAATTCCATCAATGCTCCTTTGCTTACTTACGAAATGAAACAAATTCCGTAAAAGAGCATGTATTTTCATTAATATATTCTAAGACTATCGTTTCCACCTCATTTAACCCGGTTTTTACGGATGAAAAGTAGGTCAGGTGTGCCTGTAAGGCTTGTTTAAGAAAAGCAGTTTTTCTCCAGATGCAGCAATCCATTTTTCGATTTCAGTAGGATTCTAGGTTCCTTTAAAAAATGCATATTATCTTCATTCGTCGCATATCGTTTTAACTGGAAAGGAGGATTACAATTATGGCCAGTAACGATTTAAGCAAGAAAATTGAGAGCATTGCTCATCCAAAGGTGCGAAACATTGTAAGAGTTTGTGTGGAACAAGGCTGTAGATTCAGAGCCCATCCCAGCAATCCTAATTTAGTTAATTTGTTCGATCCTGTACGCGGGAAAAATATTATTGGGGATATTAATCTTTTAAGTCAAAGGGGTTATTTTACGCTAGAAGTGAATAATGGTCGTTTCAAGCCCTTTAGAAATGAAATATTGGGATTGGATATAGATTCGTCAAATTTTGAGGAACGTGTCCTACAACGGTTGAAGCGGTAATATTTTTAATAAATTTTGTTTTAGAGTCCTTTGTGCAGTTTTCACTTGGGACTCTTTTTCACATATATCATTTGTATTTCCCTGTAACCTATGTAAAAACCCAGCATGGTATACCCCTTTTAGGAATGCTCATTCTGAGTCTCATTGTCTTTAATTTTAGCATTCCCGATAATTTTCACATGAACTTTTTCACTTTTCAGGGTCGTTACAACATGCTCAATCTTAGGGAATTGCCGTTTGTAAATTTTGATATCTTCCAAAACCGTTGGATGTTTTATCACTTCAATGCGTTCTTCACTAATCGGAATTTGAATCGTTTTTGTATTTTCATTTATATTATCAGAATCAAAAATCTTATTTTCGATTACAAGGATTTCGCGGGTTACCGGGACGACGATTGTTTTTTCCTCCTTGATCACTTCTTTCCGTACGGTCACTGTTCCGGTTTGCACCCATTTTTTTATGATATCCAATTGTTCAGTACGTAGTTTAAGCTTCCCTTCCGTTTTCTGATTTGATAAAATATCGTTCGATTTTTTGCCTATATTCATTGACATTTTGCATCCTCCATAGTCCGTTTTTGAATTAAGGCATATACAACCATATTTAAGATTTTTTGAAAAAACACCTCTCAAAATTGTTTGTGAGGTGTTTTTATAATATTTTTACTCTAAATGGGAAATCTCCTCATCATTCACGATATTAGGGTCGCCGGTCGTTTCCACACGTGCTTCTTCTCTTCTAAGAGTTTCTTCAACATGGCGTGTTTCTTCAATTTCACGCTTGTAAGCAGAAACCTCACCTGTTACTACTGTATGTTTTCCAACTTCTACTCTTTCTTCATTGACAGGAATGTGAATAGTTTCTTCTTCACCAATTGGGGAATCACTCAGTTCATGATCGATAGCCCTTCTCTCAATAACCACTTCCTCATGCATGACCGGGACGTCAACCGCCTTTGTTTCTTCAACAATTTCCTTGCTCAGGATGACCTCACCTGTTTCAACCCGATCCTTGTCAATGTCTAATTCCTCTTGACGTAGAAGCAGTTTTTTATCATCAACTGCTTCTACCTTCTCATTCTTTTCATCCTTCTCATCCTCAAAAAAACCAAATAATTCGCTCATCGTTACCCTCCCTAAATTTTTAATTCATGTACAGAATGCTCCATTAGGATTTATCCTATCCCACCCACAACTTGGAAATTATATTGTTTCTTTTTAAAAAAGGGGGGTGTCAAAATAAATTTTAAAATTCGCAATCCTCTATGAAAGCCTTTAAAATTAATTTATATCAATATAAAAAGGGGAGGATAAAGATATGAAAAAATACAGAGCGGTTTTCTTTATTAAAAATTTTCATTAATTAAAGAAATTCTATGATCTTCTCTGCTGTACGGACCCCGTTTTCAACACAGTCCGGAATACCAACCCCATAATATGAGCACCCTGCAATGATAACTCCCGGGAAGGTTTCCGCCAATTTGTTTTCAAGCGCTTCCACACTTTTCGGATGGGTAATCAAATAATTCGGCATCTGTTCCGTCCAGTTTGTTACTTCACTTGCCACAGGTTCAGCGATAATCCCAAGGCCTTTGTGAATATCCATAAGGGCAACCTGAAGCAGTTGTTCTTCATTCATTTCTTTTAAAGCTGTAAACGAAGGATGGCTGCTTTTATAAAATAACCTTACCAGCAAGTTACCGGTTTCAGAGGTATGCTCCCATTTCCTGCTTGTCCAAGTGCAGGCGTTACACGACAATTCATCAGTGTTTGCCGCAATAAAACCGGTTCCGTCTGCCGGTAGGATACTGTCTGGAACATCAAAGCCCACATACATACTAATAAGTGAACTATTTTTAAAACCCGTAAATTCTTTTACAAGCTCTTCATCGCCAAATAATGTTTCCGCAGCGGTGTGAGGGATACTGAGCACCACAAAATCCGCTTCAATAATTTCATGGTTGTTTAATTTCACATGATAACGATTGTTGCTTTTTGTGATTTTGGCGGCTTTTGTATTCATTAAAATTTCAACCTCATCAAGCTTTGACTCATACGCATCAATCAATGAACGTAAGCCGTTTCTAAATGAAAGAAACTTCTTTTCTCCGTTACTTTGAAATCTCTTCTTATTTGCTTCAAAACCTTTTATTATGCTTCCGTATTCCTCCTTGTAATCAAGAAGGTAAGGAAGTGTGGAAGCGATCGTTAAGTCGCTTAGCTCACCTGAATATACACCTGAAAGAACTGGAGAAATTTGTTTTTCAACTAATTCTTTGCCAAAAAAATACTCCAGAAAGGTCCCGACTGAATCGCTTTTTGTGAACGTTTCGTTTTTTGTAAAAAAATCTTTTAATGCCTCCACTTTTCCTTCCGCTGAGACGAGTGTGCTATTGGCTAACGATTCGATACTTGCAGGGATTCCGAAGACGGAATCTGCAGGGATCGGCTTTAATTCCCCATCTGTATAAATAAAAGATCGGCCTGTGGAATTATAGACCACTTCTCTCTCCAAGCCCAGTTCATCGATGAACGGCATGCTGTTCGCTTTACGTGCGACAATGGAATCAGCTCCTGATTCCATCACAAAACTGCCGTCTTTTACCGTACGAATTTTCCCCCCAAGTTCACTAGATGATTCTACAAGAATAAGTTTTAAGTCAGCATGATTCGCCTTTTTCCATTTTTGTAATTCATACATGGCAGATAATCCGGTAATGCCTCCGCCAATTACTAGGACTGTTTTCACTTTGGACACCTCTGTTTATTTACATTAATAGTCCTTAACAGTGTACCATATCTCTAATAGTAGGTTGAAAATGATGGCTCCTTCCTAAAATTGGCGTATCTCTTGATTTACTTAAATAAAAATCAATGATATTCCCTTTTTGAATCGACTGCACATATAAGCACACCCACTGTCCTTTTACTTGATATATCCTGAATTATTTTTACATAAGTAGTTAATTATAATAATAATTTAATTCCTGTGGGTGATGGTAAAATGAAGATTTTTCATAATAAACCAAGAAAAAGTTTTTATGAGCCTCAAAAACAAGCAAACGAAATTCAAAATAAAAAGATAAGCACAACCCTATCTGAAAATCTTGTAGATTTGTATACACTTTTCACCCATACCCCTGACTTAATTGTACGACACTTGGATATTCAGAAGAGTGGTGAGAAAGCGGTCCTTATTTACCTTGCAAGTCTAACTAATACAGACTCCGTCCATGATCATATCCTTCGCCCGTTAATATATGGAATTGAAGATAAGGAGAATCCCAACTTACCGGTATCGATTGGTCACGTAGGATCATCGAATCATTGGACAGAGCTTGAGAACAGTATACTACAAGGTAAAAGTGTATTGTTAGTCGAGGGACGAAACGATGCAATGACCTTCGACACCCAAGGTTGGCCAGAAAGAGCAATTGAAGATCCACAGCTCGAAGCCTCTTTAAAGGGGGCACATCAAGGATTTGTGGAGACAGGCAGCAGAAATATCGCCTTAATCCGCCGCTATATTACTAGCCGTGAGCTAAAAATCAAAGAGATGATAGTTGGACGCCGAGGTAAGTGCAAGGTTTCGATTATGTACTTAGAAGATGTTGCACACCCAGAGGTATTACAAGAGCTGGAGGATCGCATCCGACGATTAGATGTCGATGCGATTCTTAATGCAGGAGAGTTAGAGGAATTCATTGAGGATAATACCTATTCCCCATTTCCGCAATTTATCTCAACGGAACGGCCGGATGCGGCTGCCTCTCATATTTTGGAGGGAAGATTTGTCGTTATGGTGGATGGATCACCCTCAGCGTTGGTCGCACCAGTAACACTTGTATCTTTTTTTCAAAATGTCGATGACTACGGCTCACGTTTCCTAACTGCTAATTTTATACGGTTACTGAGGTTACTTGCTTTTTTCGTGGCTATTCTTTTACCCTCACTTTATATATCTATTATTTCGTTTAATTATGAGTTAATTCCTGTAAAATTGTTGCTAAACATAGGAAAATACCGGGCTGAGGTGCCTTTTCCTCCGCTGATTGAAGCACTTATTATGGAGATTGCTCTTGAAATGCTGCGTGAAGCAGGGATACGCCTTCCTGCTCCCATTGGGCAAACCGTAGGAATTGTAGGGGCTATTGTTATCGGTCAAGCTGCTGTACAAGCTGGGATTGTCAGCAACATGATGATTATAGTTGTCGCCTCTACCGCTATTGCTTCTTTTATTATACCTAATTATGATATGAGCTCAGCCATTCGGTTATTGCGATTTCCTATGATGTTGCTAGCATCTTTTTTTGGAATTGTAGGTATTGTGGTTGGTTTGCTCACTTTGATTGGACATCTTATTTCTTTGGAATCGCTGGGCAATCCATACAGCAGTCCATTTGCTCCAGTCTATTTTTCCGATTGGAAGGATAGTTTTTTGCGTGTTCCACTCTGGAAAATGAACCGTCGTCCTTTGAGCGCAAGAGCGATTCAAGCAAAGAAACAAGGCTCCAATCACCCTCGGGGAGATGGAAAGTGAAAAAGTATGCTTACAATGAGATTACATTAATGCAATATATTTTTTTAATACATGGCGCACAAGTGGGCATCGGTGTACTGCAACTCCCACGAATCTTGGCAGAAAAGGCAGGTACGGATGGTTGGATCCCTATCATCTTTGGCTGGATGGCATCTGTTGCAGCGAGCCTAATCATGATTCAAATAATGAAGAAATATCCAGAAGGAACACTATTTGATTTGTGTACAAAGTATTTTGGAAAGTGGGCAGGAAAAGCCATTGCCCTTTTGAGTGCCCTGTATTTCGCTTATAGTGGGTTTATCATTTTTCAGCGGGCAATCCTTTTTATTCAAGTATGGATTTTGCCGGGAGTAGATGGTTATGTACTTATGATTTTATTCGCAATCCCTACTTATACTATTGCTCGTAATGGGTTTCGCATTATCGGTCGATACGCAGAACTCGTCTTTTTCATTACATTATGGATGCCTTTCTTTTACTGGGTTGCCTTGCGGGAAAACCATCACTGGATTCACCTTCTCCCTCTGTTCAAAGATATGAAGAAGGTGCTGTTGGCTACTCAATCTACTTCATATTCTTTTTATGGCTTTGAACTTACGTTTTTGCTATATCCATTTTTACAAAAGAAGCAAAAAGCTTCCATCGGCATTATAATCGCCAATTCATTAACAATGCTGGTATTTTTATTTGTAACTATTGCATGTTTTGTCTTTTTTAGTCCAGACCAAATTACTCTATTTAACGAACCTACAGTAAGCATATTAAAAGTAGTGGAATTCCGATTTTTAGAGAGAATGGAAATTATTTTTCTTGCGTTTTACTTGATGGTGCTATCTAGGACCTGGATGCCTTATATGTATGGTGCTACTTTCTGTACAAGTTGGCTGTTCGGGAAACAGGATCACAGCAAACATTTGCTCCTATTATTACTGTTGATGGTGATGTTCATGTATTTTGTTGTTCCTACTTTTAATCAAAATGACCTGTTGCAAGGGCTGAGTGCGAAAATTGCATTTCCCTTCATATATATCATTCCTTTATTTTTGTGGATTTACTTAAGTATCCATGAACGTATTCGAGGAAGGGTTACCAAATGAAGTGGTTGATTGGACTTTTTCTGTTGCTATTTTCTCTACTAATCCTTCCATCAGCAATTGTGCAACCACCATACTTGGAGGATACAATGTTTGCCTTAGCGTTTGGTATAGATTTGAATGAAGAAAATGAATTGGTATTTTATGAATCAAGTCCTATATTCAATAAAGAAGTGAAAGAAAAAAAAGAATTACATGAAGTCAGGGCAAAAACGATCCGGCAATCTAGAAAGGAATTCGACAGGCGCGGAACTGGTACGAACGTCGGATCAAAAGTTCAGGTTCTACTTATCGGGAAACGATTGCTTCAAGATCCAAATTGGTTTTCCTTACTAGATAACTCTTATCGTGATACTAAAGCTACGGTCAATCCCAGAATAATAATCGTAGATGGTCCTGTTTCAGGGATTATGCACTTTAATCCTAAAAACAAACCAATCACCTCAATATATTTAAGGTCCCTGATCGATTCTTCACATGGAAGGGGAGAATCCATACAAACAACGCTACAGGACCTGCATCGGCAGATGTTTGACAAAGGCCTCACTCCCTGCATCCCTAAGATTAAACTGGGGAAAGAAGTCATAGTGACTGGCAGTACATTATTAAACGAGAAAGGAACGCTCAGTGCTTCGCTTGATTCTCAGGAAACAACCTTGTTACAAATACTGCAAGGAGACAAGGCCGATTATATCTTTACCCTTCCTATTATAAAGGGGAAAGAGGAGAACACAATCTACAGAAATATGTTAAGCTTTAATGCGCATAGCGTAAAAACAAAAATTCATACAGGGTATAGACATGGTAAATTCACATTCGACATTCACATTAATATGTACATGGAATTAACGGAGCGTCCATCTCCATTTGATATGATTAATAATAATGACAAACTAGAACAGATGGTAGAAGAACAACTGAAAATGCAATTTGGTCAATTCATAAAGAAAATCCAAAAACATAAAATTGACCCGATTGGCCTAGGGGTATATGCCAGAGCCTATCAAAATAAGCATTATGAGCAAGTACGGGATCATTGGGGCAAAGCCCTAGGAGAAGCAACTATCAATACTTCTGTAGATGTAACAACACGATCCATGGGGGCTGTCAAATAAACAAAGAGAAAGGAGTTTACATTCTTTTAAGGAGGAAACAACGAAAAGCCCTCTGGATTATAATTGAAGTGCATTACTTGTAAGCAATTTTGTTGCTAACCCTGATAGTATTATGTTCGAAAATAATTCTTTTTTCTCTTAGAAGACCAGAACCAATTTCATTAAGAAAAGGGCCAGCTCAAATGTTAGGACTGAAATCATTTCGTACAACTAACCTAATAAGTAGTATCGAAGCTATGCATAGGATGAAAAAAAGACACTTTACCTATGAATGAAATAAGCCCAAAACTAGGTCGGTTGTTTGAATTAGCTACTTAATCCCAAAGTTAACAGGCGTTCAATGTTTGGAGTTAGTATAGAAATAGTCTACTCTTAATCAAAAAGAAGCCTGCTTTTATTGATCTAAGCAGACCTCGTTTATGACTTTTATTATAAATTAACCCCATTCATGCCAGCTTCATGATAGCGTTCACCTGCTGCAATTCCGCGTGGGGCAACTTGATTAATACGGGCAAGATCGTCAGCTGTTAACGAAATTGAAAGTGCTCCAATATTTTCCTCTAAGTACGTAACCCTCTTAGTTCCGGGGATTGGAACAATATCTTCTCCTTGTGCTAACAGCCAGGCAAGAGCAAGCTGCGAAGGAAGACAGCCTTTTTCCTCAGCAATTTCTTTAATCTTTTTGACTAAATCTATGTTCTTTTGAAAATTTTCACCCTGAAAACGGGGAGAATGACGGCGATAGTCGTCTTCTGCCAAATCCTCAAACCTTTGGATTTGTCCAGTCAGAAATCCTCTGCCTAAAGGGCTGTAGGGTACAAAACCAATTCCCAATTCCCAATTCCCGGCAAACCGGAAGAATTTCATCTTCAACGTCTCTGCTCCAAAGAGAGTACTCTGTTTGGACAGCCGTAATTTGATGAACTTTATGGGCACGGCGTATCGTCTGTGGAGCAGCCTCCGATAAACCAATATATCGTATTTTCCCTTCTTTAATTAAATCAGCCATCGCACCGACGGTCTCCTCTATTGGTGTATTTGGATCAACCCGATGTTGATAGTAAAGGTCAATGTGATCCACACCTAAGCGGCGAAGGCTGGCCTCACAAGCTTGTTTTACATATTCAGGACGGCCATTTATGCCTAAAAACGCACCATCCTCCGCTCTTACATTCCCGAATTTAGTGGCAATAACCACTTGGTCCCGATAACCCTTAACTGCCCGTCCCACTAATTCTTCATTCCTGCCTACCCCATACATATCAGCGGTATCCATAAGTGTAACACCTAATTCAAGAGCTTTATGGATCGTTTTGACTGACTGTTCATCATAGCGGCCACTATAAAAATCGGACATTCCCATACAACCCAAGCCAAGAGCCGAAACCTCTAAGCCAGTACTCCCAAGCATTCTTTTTTGCATAGCTAACCTCATCCTCTCTTTTTTTAAAATTAACTACTTTTCTAAAACAAGCACTTTGTGGAAAAACTGTAACACCCTCTGAAAGGCATCCCTTGCAGCGGTCACACTGTAAGAAGCACGGGTATCATTAAAAAACGCATGGCCTGTCTCTTTATAAATTTGATAATCAAATGTTTTGCCATGTTGCTCCATTTGTTCGGCAAATGCAGGGACATAGTCCGATATTCGTTTATCAGTTTCACCATAAAAACCATAAACCGGGCAGTTAATTTGATTCAGCTCTTCCTTAGATGGTGCATTGCCATAAAAAATGATAGCCCCTTTTAAAAGAGGATCGCGACAGGCTAACAACGCTGAAAGAGCTCCACCCATACAAAATCCAATTGAAGCAACAACTTGTCCTTTTGATGCATCACAGTCATTCCGCAAATAATTTGAAGTTGCAACGAGCTGCTCAATATAATCGGATGAATGCATTCCTCCAAACATTCTTTCAAATGTTTGGGAAACGCGAGTTTGTTTTTCCTCAGGTAATTCTTTTAGAGCTTGCTCTCTTTCCGCTGGATTATTCCACACGGTATGGGGCAACGAATCTAGAAATGCCTTTACCTCATCTATTCGTTCTGAACGTAACTCTTCAATACGATTCCCATTTTTCGCATATAAATCAGGAGCAAAAGCAAGGTAACCCGCCTGGGCGAATCTTTCAGTGATATTTTGAATATGGGCGTCTACGCCCCATATTTCTTGAATGATAATAACGGCAGGCAGGTTTTCCTTCTCTTGATCCATTTTTGCCATATAGCCAATAAATTCTTGATTTTCCCCATATTGAACCCACTTTGTTTCCAACGACATACATTCTCCTCCATTCCTAAAATATAATCTTAAACTTTCCAAGAGTTTCCTTTAATCCCATGTTAAATAAAACCTCATTCAAATTCAAATTTAAACGATGCTGTTTTGTAAGACTTTGTTAGAGAATAATTAACCTAAAGAAATAGACCGTCTTATAGACGATCTATTAAATAGATTACTTCTAATTGCTTGCTTTAATAGTCTTATTTATTGATCAGAATCTTGAGTTTCTCAAAATCTTTCTCCCATATTGCCTCGTATACTTGTTCTGAACCAACCTCAATAACGGGAACATGGCGGATACCATACTTTGTTTCCAAAACATCTCTTAAGTAATCTTTATTCTCGACATCAATGGAGGTGTATTTATAGCCCGCCTCACTTAAATAGTTTTTTACCTCTTCACAATTTGGACAAGCTTTCTTGCTCCATATAATAATCCTTTTATTTTGTGCCATCATTATCACCCTTTCTTTTTTTACGGCTGACTCGAATTCAGTGAATCTTTTCACCTACTTATTAAAATAAAGTTCTTTACTATAACGGTTCTTTGGTACGGGAATTCCTAGATTCCCTCTTAGTGTGTCATTCTCATACTCCGAACGGAAAAGTCCGCGTTCTTGTAATAGCGGCAACACATAGTGGATAAAATCATTGAGACCATCCGGTAAAACAGCATTGCCAAGCATAAACCCATCTGCAGCCCCTTCTTTAAACCATTGCTGTAAGAGGTCAGTAACTTTTTCAGGTGTTCCGATAAAAGTGGTCTTAGGTGTCGTTACTCGAATAGCTACTTGACGAAGAGTTAATTGTTCCTCCTTGGCCATTTTCTTGATTCTGTCGGTTGTACTCCTGAAGCTATTTTTACCAATTTCTCCAATATCAGGAAATAATTCATCAAGTGGAAACTGAGAAAAATCAAAATGGTCAAAAAAACGGCCTAAATAATTTAAGGAATCTTCTACAGTAACTAAACTCGCGATTTCCAAATATTTTTTCTCCGCCTCTTCATTGGTGCGACCGATGATAGGGCTAATACCAGGAAATATGAGGATTTCATCTGGAGACCGGCCAAAGGATACTGCACGTTTTTTTACATCATGATAGTATTCTTTCGCTTGTTCAATATTGTCATGTCCCGTAAACACAGCATCCGCCCACTTTGCAGCCAAATCTTTTCCCGGTTCAGATGATCCTGCTTGAAAAATTACGGGCTGCCCCTGTTTTGAACGGCTGATATTCAAAGGGCCCTCAACCGAAAAGAATTCTCCTTGATGATTCAAGGTGTGCATTTTATCCCGGTTAAAAAATACACCTGTCTTTTTATCCCTGATAAATGCATCCTCCTCCCATGAATCCCAGAGACCATTGGTAACCTCTAAATATTCATCTGCGATTTTATACCGCAATTGATGGGAGGGATGTTCCAGCTTGCTGTAATTTTTGGCTGATCCCTCAAGCGGTGAGGTAACAACATTCCAACCCGCCCGGCCGTCACTTATCCTATCAAGTGATGCAAATTGCCTTGCCACTGTAAAAGGTTCACTATAAGATGTAGAAAGAGTTCCTACTAAACCGATATGAGAAGTTACCGAAGCAAGAGCAGATAAGATTGTAAGCGGTTCAAAGCGGTTTAAAAAATGAGGAATGGATTTTTCGTTAATGTATAATCCATCTGCTACAAAAACCAAATCTAATTTTGCCGCTTCTGCTTTTTGTGCTAATTGCTTATAGAAGGAAAAATTCACACTCGCATCGGCTGGTGCATTTTTATACCTCCAAGCAGCCATATTTCCCCCGGCGCCATGAAGCATAACTCCTAGTCTAAGTTTTTTATCTTTTGTCATTTTCCTCTCTCCTTCATACAGCTATTTTAATAGAACAGAAATTTCTGAAAATGCTTCACTTAAGAGTACATAGGATTTAAGTCTATCTTCAAAATTTTGAATGGGAGTGATAATAATAACCTCATCCAGATCGTAGATATCTTGAATTTGGAGCAGTTTTTCTCTCACTGTTTCCTTTGAACCATGAATAATGCTGGCTTCTTGTATTTCAATTCGATAGTTTTCATCTGCCTGTTTGGCAAAAATCTCTGCTTGCTCGATACTCCCAACTGTCACTGTCTTTCCGCTTTCAAGATGAACTTTAAAAATTTCCGAATTGGTTACAAGCTGCTTTGCTTCCTCATCTGTGTCAGCCACAATGACCGAAAGAGCAAGAATAAAAGAGATCGGTTCTGATTTTTTCCGTTCCTGCAGCCGACTGAATACCTCAAAAGCTTCTTCGAGGATAGCCTTATTACTATTAATGAATTGGGCAAATACAAAGGAATATCCTAATTCTCCTGCGAGTTTGGCACTTGATGCACTTGCACCCAATAAGAAAAGGTCCGGAGGATTAGAAGGCACAGGCTCAGCTTTCAGTCCGTAAAAAGGGGCGTGTGGTTCAATGTTATCGAACACAAACTTTTTTAAATCAACTAGTTTTTCCCACAACTCTTTCGTTTTTTCTGATAATCCCTCCTGAAGGGCTTTTGTTGATAACGGAAGACCACCGGGAGCTTTCCCTAATCCTAGATCCACTCTCCCCGGAGCTAAAGAAGCTAACACATTAAAGATTTCGGCAACTTTATATGGACTGTAATGCTGCAGCATAACTCCTCCTGAACCAATTCGAATTCGATTCGTTTTTGCCAGAAGATGTGATATTAAGACTTCCGGTACAGACCCTGCTAATTTATCTGAATTATGATGCTCTGATACCCAGAAGCGGTGATACCCCAACGCTTCCGCCTTCTGGACTAATTCAATCGTATGGTTAAACGCATCAATTGCTGTTTCATTTTCAGCGATGACGCTTTGATCCAAAATGCTTAGTCGTAATCCCACTTGATTCCCCTCCTTGAAAAAATAAGTTATATATAGACCAACAGACTGTTTATTTCATTACACAATGGAGCGGGAAACATTCTTTTCAGGAGAGAAAGATGTCTTTAAGAAATTCAATGAAGGTTCTAATCGATTTTTAGCTTCTAAATCTAATTCATAACGATTACCACCTAGTTTTTTTACTTGGCTATCTAAAATAAAAGTGCTTTTTAATATATGGGTTGCTCCAAGAGCTGCCAGCACCGGCTTAAGTGCATAATCGATCATTAAAAGATGACCAAAGGTTCCTCCGATTGCAATGGGCAAAATCGTTTTATTTTCAAGACTATTTTGCGGAAGCAGATCCAAGTAAGTTTTTAAAACTCCAGTAAAGGATGCTTTATAAACAGGAGTCAAAACCACAATCATAGTTGAATCCTCAACCTTCTTATTGGCCTCAACAATTTCTTCGCTATCAAATTTCGCTTGGATTAAAACTTGTGCCGGAAGATTGCGGATATTGATTATATTAGGCGGTATATTAACACCCTTAAAATAACTTACAACATAATCTAATATCCCATTTAATCTCGTTTCTTCAGCAGGACTTCCAGAAATAATTGTTACTTTACTCATCAGTTATGCTCCCTTTCTTGAATGGATTTTTACTATAGCTCATTATTGCTATTAAAAAACTTGGTTTTAAAATAACGTTTTACTAAAATAATAATTTAATAGGACTATAGATAAAATAGTAAATAAAAATTCAACGAGAAAGAACTTCCTTGATCCCATAATCATAAAACCATTGATCGATGGTATTATATATCCCCCTGTTTAATCTGTATTGATGATTGCACCAATTGAAAAACTGTAAATCAGGCAGATTTAGATTTCCGTTCTTTTTCAAAGGGTCCTTTCCTAACTCCTTTCTGAAAATATTCCGTGAGCTTAAATTGATCTCTGACATATAAAATGCACTCCTTTCTTAGCGTTTTACATAGGTGACAGGCACCATTCAAAAATTGGATGGTGCCTGTCACTCTATTTTTCGATTAGACAATTTGTCTTTTCCCAAAATTCGTTTCAATATATGGCTTACTGTTGGAGAAAATAAAGGATGATCCCTCTGGCGTGGATATGGAAGTTTAATAGGATGGGTCATCACAATTTCTCCATCTTCAATTAATATGACTCTATTAGCAAGAGCTACTGCTTCTTCTACATCATGAGTTACCAAAACAGCGGTAAACTTCTTTTCCATCCATAAATCTTCAATTAGCCGGTGCATTTCGATCCGTGTTAGTGCATCAAGCGCGCCAAGTGGTTCATCTAATAACAGTATCTCCGGCTCATGAACCAATGCTCTTGCAAGTGCTACTCTTTGCCGCTGTCCTCCTGATAATACGGAGGGCCAATCATTTATCCGGTCTCTCAATCCGACTTGTTCCAATACCGTTTCAGCACGCTCTTGCCAGTCCGCTTTTAATCCTAAACCGACGTTCTGATACACTTTTTTCCATGGCAGTAGTCGGCCATCCTGAAACATTATTTTTGCAATTTGGTTTCTACCTTCCAAACGTTTACCGTTAACAAAAATAGTCCCATCTCTTGCAGTATCCAGGCCGGCAAGTAAACGTAACAGTGTACTCTTACCACACCCGCTTTTTCCTACAATTGCAATAAATTCTCCTTTATTAACCTTTAGATTAATATTTCGAAGTACATTATGATTACCAAATGATTTTTCTATATTAGAGACTTCTAAAATCATATCTTTCACTTTATTTTGAGTCATTGATAACCCTCCTATCTATTTTTGATAAGTCGGATGCCATTTTAAAAATCTTTTCTCGGCAATTTTCGCTGCAAGGTCTGACAGTTTTCCAAGAAGTGCATAAAGAATAATACTCAATACGATGACATCCAGCCTCATAAATTCTCTAGCATTCATCGCCATATACCCAATACCAGAATTCGATGCAATCGTTTCTGCGACAATAAGTGTTACCCAAGTAATTCCTAATGCATACCGCACTCCTACTAGAATAGACGGGAGAGCACCCGGTAAAATAATGTTATTGAATAGCGAAAATCCTTTAAGACCATATACTTTTCCCATTTCAATAAGAGATTTGTCTATAGAACGAATTCCATGAAATGTGTTTAAATAAATCGGAAAAAAAGTACCTAATGCAACAAGAAACAGCTTTGCCTCTTCTTCGATTCCAAACCATAAAATCACGATCGGAATTAAAGCAAGATGGGGAATGTTCCGAATCATTTGTAAGGAACTATCCAGCAGACTTTCCGAAATTCTAGACAAGCCGTTCAATAGCCCTAATGCAAAGCCAATTCCTCCCCCGATAAAAAAACCTAATAAAGCTCGTTTAGTACTTGCACGAATATATTCAAAAAGCTGACCGGATCGAGCTAATTCCACAGCTGATTTGAAGACATCTAAAGGATTCGGTAACACCCGTGAAGATAGGATCCCAAATTGACTTGTCAGCTGCCAGGAAACAAGTAATAAAATAGGAACAATCCACGGAACAATCTGTTTTTTATTCATCTTCATCCACCCTTCACTTTAAAACTTTTGGGAATTCGTTGTTTGCGACAATTTCTCCAAATGGACTGATGATAGTAGCTGTATCTGAAACCGTTACATCCTGTTCTAATGGAAGGTGCGGGAATAATAATTCTGATACGCGATACGCTTCTTCCAAATGTGGATATCCGGATAAAATGAATGTTTCAATTCCAAGATCAGCGTATTCTTTCATTCTTTTAGCAACAGTCTCAGGGTCTCCGACCAATGCAGTCCCTGCTCCTCCTCTAACAAGACCAACTCCGGCCCATAAATTAGGACTGATCTCTAATTGCTCCTTCCTTCCATTATGCAATTCCGCCATTCTCTGCTGTCCTACGGAATCAAATCGGGAAAATATTTTTTGAGAGGAAGCGATTAATTCATCGTCGACATATTTAATCAAATCATTCGCTGCAGCCCAAGCTTCTTGTTCTGTTTCTCTTACGATTACATGTAATCGTATACCAAAGCGAACAGTTCTGCCTTGCTCTTTTGCCAATTGTTTTACTTGCACAATTTTCTCTGCGACTTTTGCAGGCGGTTCACCCCATGTTAAGTAAACATCCACATGTTTAGCAGCTATTTCTTGACCAATTTCAGAAGATCCACCGAAATAAAGAGGCGGATAAGGGTTTTGAACAGGTGGATATAATAATTTACTATTATCTACTTTTAAGTACTCTCCTGAAAAATCAGCTTCTCCCTTTTCTACTAAATCCCTCCAAATCGTAAGGAATTCATCCGTTAGTTCATAGCGCTCTGTATGGCTTAAATGTAAGCCATCTCCCGCAAGCTCTACAGGATCTCCACCTGTTACGACATTGATCAATAATCGGCCATTTGACAAACGATCAAAAGTAGCTGCCATTCTTGCTGCCTGCGACGGAGAACTTAGGCCGGGCCGTACAGCGACAAGAAATTTCATTCTTGATGTAACAGGAATTAAGCTTGAAGCCACTACCCATGAATCTTCACAAGATCTTCCTGTTGGAAGTAAGGCACCGGTATATCCCAGATGATCAACCGCCTGAGCGACTTGTTTCAAGTATGGGTAAGTAACTGCCCTGCCACCTGTTGTTACTCCTAAATAACGTGAATCTCCATGAGTTGGTAAAAACCAAAAAACTTTCATCTTTTAAATCCCCTTTCTTTCATTTATCTATTTTGATATTGCCTCTTGTACCTGGATATCTTTCGGAATTAATTTAAGTTTGTAAAAAGCATCAGCAATTTGTTGCTGATCTTTTGCCACTTTTTTATTCATCTTTTCTAATCCAAATGTTCTTCTATTCAGTGTTAACTCTAAAGTATCCACACTCATTCCAATTTGAGGAGCCAAGAATTTTGCTGCTTCTTTTGGATTTCCTTCCACCCATTTATCTGTCTTTTTTAGTTCTTTAAAAATCACATCTAAGACTTTAGGATTCTCTTTTTCAAACTTACTTGTAGCTAAGAAGAATTCGCGGTTGTTCACTAGCCCCGTTCCATCTGCTAAAATACGAGCATTTGTAGCACGCTCGGCATCTGCTAAAAACGGATCCCAGATCACCCAGGCATCTACACTTCCTTTTTCAAACGCTGCCCGTGCATCTGCAGGCGGAAGAAATACAGTTTTAATATCACCGTATGGAATGCCTGCTTTTTCTAATATTTTTACTAATAAAAAATGGACATTTGACCCTTTATTTAAAGCGATTTTCTTTCCTTTTAAGTCTTTCAGCGTTTTGATTGGTGAATTTTTTGGTACTAAAATCGCCTCTCCTTTTGGATTTGCAGATGCATCAGCATAATATACAAGTGGTGCACCCGCCGCTTGAGCAAAAATTGGCGGCGCTTCACCTGTATGGCCAAAATCCAGACTTCCTACATTTAGTGCCTCCAGCAACTGGGGTCCTCCGGGAAACTCGGTCCATTTAACAGAATAACCAAGCGGTTTTAATCCTTTTTCCAAGCTTCCCTTCGCCTTTAATATGTTTAAGGTCCCGAATTTTTGATAACCAATATTAATTACCTTTAACTCCTTGGTATTGGACGCAGACTCTTGTTTTTCTCCAGATGTGGAGGTACTGCATCCACTTAGAAGAAAAGACAAAAGTAAGATAAATGCCACCCACCAATTACGCTTATATTTTTTAATCACGCTCGACTCCTCCTGCTTCTCAAATTACTCTTAGTAGATTTTGAAATCTCATTCGGAATAAAGTTTACAAAAAAGGCCCCTAATCTCATGAAATGGAGAAAGGAGCCTTCGGTAGTCCGACCAGCATTATTTATATCGTCTGAAAGATTTATAATTGAATTTATCAACTAGGTTTTAAGTTTTAAAAAAATAAATCAGGATCTTAGAAATTTTAACTATCTAGAACTATAAAAAAGAAATATCTATTAAGGATTATGAAACACCATACAACACATCCGGTGTAATCCGTTTTAAAAACTGCTTAGTTCGTTCTTCTCTAGGGTTTGTGAATATTTCTATTGGGCTTCCCTGTTCTACAATCGTACCTTGATCCATAAAAACGACATGATTTGAGATGTCCCGTGCAAACCCCATTTCATGTGTTACAATTACCATCGTGATCCCTTCACTGGCAATATTCCGAATGACTTCTAATACTTCCCCTACAAGTTCCGGATCCAGTGCAGATGTAGGCTCATCAAACAAGATAACCTCCGGATTTAAAGCCAGAGCTCGGGCAATGCCAACACGTTGCTGCTGTCCCCCGGACAACTGGATCGGATAAGTATCTATTTTATCCGATAAACCAACCTTTTCAAGCACTTCAAGACTTCTCTTCCTCGCTGTTTCTTTCGGAACCTTTTGTGCAATCACTAGCCCCTCCATCACATTTTCGAGTACAGTTTTATGCTTAAATAAATTATAATGTTGAAAAACCATCGCCGTTTTTTTCCGTAGTTTAAGAATTTCCTGCTTACTTGGTCGTTTACAACTAATAGTAAAATCTCCGATGGTCACTTCTCCATCATTCGGCCTCTCCAAAAAATTAATGCACCGAAGTAGCGTTGTCTTTCCTGACCCGCTTGGACCGAGAATGACGACAACCTCTCCTTTTTTAACAAATAAATTGATTCCTTTCAAAACAGAATGTTTATGAAAGGATTTATGAATGTTTTTTAATTGAATCATCGGACTTCACCTCTATTGTATAAAGTAACCCGCTTTTCTAAAAAGGCTGTAAACGATTCTGCCATAATGGTCATGGTCCAATAAATAATAGCAGCTGCAATATAAGCCTCGAGAAATTTTAAATTATTTGATGCCACAATATTCGCTGCGCCATTCAACTCCTTTTGAGACACAATAAAAGCAATGGAGGAAGTGTGCAAAAATCCGACAAATATATTACACAAATTTGGTAATGTAACCGCAAAGGCTTGAGGAAGCACGATGCGTCTCATTGCTTGTGAACTGCTCATGCCCACAGAATAGGCTGCTTCAATCTGCCCGCGATTCACTGCTAATATCCCTGATCGAATGATTTCCGACATATAGGCACCGGCAGTGATCGAAAATGCGGTTAACACAAACACAAGAACTGGGATCGAATTTGTTTTAAATCCCCAACCATAATACTTGCATAAACGATCAATGACTATTGGCAATCCCAGATAAATGAGCATAATATGCAAGATTATTGGTGTACCCCGTAGGAAAGATACATAAAAATCAGCAATCCGATGAAGAAGCCTTACTTTATAAAGCCTAATCATTGCAATGACAACACCTATACCAAAACCAATGACTAACGGTACAATCGTAATGACAAGTGTAAGTGGCAAAGCTTTTAAAATTTCCAACAATGCCGTAAAGATAAATGGGATATCAATGGTCATCGTCTCCACCTCACCTTCTAATTCAAAATAGATTAATATATAAAAAGCCTTGAGTAATCCGATAAAACTATGAGATTAACCTTTGCTCGTGCCGTTGCAATCTGTTTTCAAAAAAAGCAAAGACTTTTTCAAGCAGGACAGCAACTGCATAGTATATGATTGATAATGACATATACACTTCCAATGCATGAGCGGTAGCTGTAATCAAGGTGTCCCCCCTGCCCATCATATCCATTACTCCAATGGTGAAAGCAAGAGAAGTATCTTTTAAAAATCCGATAACCGAGTTACCGAAGTTAGGGAATGAAATGACTAAGGCCTGGGGAAGGACAATACGTACAAATGCTTGTTTCCCTGTCATCCCTACGGAATACGCGGCTTCAGCTTGACCTTTTTCAATACTATTAACCGAACCGCGTATGATTTCAGAAAATGAAGCCCCGCTGCTAAGTGAGTAAGTAACAATAACAAACACCAACGGTCCCGTCTTAAAAAGATCAATATTAACAGCTTCTAAAAGTGCCGGTAACCCGTAAAAAATCAAGAATAATTGGATCAATATTGGAGTACCTCTCATAAACGATACATATACGGCGGCTATATGGCCCAAAATAGGCATATTATATAGGCGCGGCAGGGCAACCAAAAATCCAATGACAATGCCAAACAGAACGGATAAAGCAAGAATAAGCAATGTTACGTGAAAGTATGACAACAATTTGGGGATAAACTCCCACACAAGTGAACTATCGAACGCTTTTCCCATTTCACACCCTTTACCTTTCTATGCATCTATTAAAATCTATTCAGCCTGTGTATAGTCTTCACCTAACCACTTTGTGCTCAGTTTCTTTAATGTACCATCTGCTTTGATTTCTTTTAGTGCTTTATCAATACTTGCTTTCAAATCCGTTTCGTCTTTACGTAAAAGGAAATATACTTTTGAATTAGAGAGTGCCGGCCCTACCACTTTTTGCTGTGCATTAGCAGCTTTATTGATAAAATCTACTGCAAATGGCGTGCTGATCGTTGCATCTACACGGCCTGTTTTCAATTGCGTTTTGGTATCATCAGATCCTTGACCGGAATAGACAATGTTAATTTTATTACCGTGTTCTTTATTATATTTATCAAGGAGTACCGCTGCGTTGCTTGTCGCGCCTACAATGACTTTCTTACCTTTTAAATCTTCAATTGACTTAATATCGTTGTTATCTTGACGAACAGTAACTTTTAGCGGAAAAACATTATATGGTACATCATTAAAAAGGAATTTCTTCTGTCTCTCTTCGTTCACTTCCATTTGATGGGCGATAAAATCAATTTTCTTCGTTTCCAGGCTAAGCAGCAAATTCGAGAACTCCATAGTTTTGAACTCGAATTTATATTCAGGAAGTCGTTTGTCAATTTCCTTCACGAGTTCTACATCATAACCAGTTAAATTTCCTTTATCATCGATAAAGCAGATATTCGGAAACTGCGTACCTGTCCCCACGACAATCGTCTTGACTTCTTTGTTACCTGCGTCATTTTTTTCAGATATGCCAGCAGTGTTTGACCCGCAGCCTGTGATTAGTAATATAATAGCTAATAATGTTACGGCAAATGTAATTTTTTTCAATTCCTTAACCCCCATCTTTTTATTCTTTATTTGTTTTTGGTTTATATTTTTTTATTTGTAGTAAAAAACATCTCTGGTATCAGAACCTTTCTTAAAAAAACACCTTTTCCTCGTTCTCCGTGATCCACTTCATAAAATCGCTCATATCCATTCCTTTCGTACATTGGAATTAACCAAGGGTGCTTATCGGATGTACCGAGTGCAACAGCAGGTGCCTTCAAAGTATCTCTAATAATAACCTCTTCAACATATCGTAGTATTTTTGACCCAAATCCTTGTTTCTTATAGGCGGGGTCAACCGCGAACCACCATACACAAGGCAAATCAGTTACTTCTTCGAATAATCTAACGGAAAGGGTTGCAACGATTGAATTATTTTGCTCTAACACATAGCAAGAATGATTCGTTATATTATGTTTAACAAGCTCTATATCTGCAGTTGCAGCCGGGAACTGAATGCCTAGTTTTCTAATTGGTTCATATGCCCTTAATGTTAGACTCAACAGCTCTTCCGCATCTTCCAACGTGGCTAAGCGATATGTATTACTCAATTTTTTTCCTCCTCATGTTTTCAATAGAAAAGGCTCCTGTTAGATACAGGAGCCTTTGGTAGTCCAATCGGCTTTTGTTAAGATAAATGAAAATCAGGCAGATAAATTTTTCTCTTTTTTCAATATGTGCTTCATTACATGCAATTACCATCTAATTTAACAACAATTTGACTATGAGATCGACATTGCTTTTTACCTCCCACTTACTATTTTTGAAATTTAATGTAACATCCCTAAATAAAAAGACCCTTAGTATAAAATTCACTTTATACTAAGGGCCGCCGGTTGACCAGTAAGCCTTCATTCGTATTTTACCTACTTGTTTACTTGGGATTGAAACTATTGACTAAAATATAAAGCCTAAAGAATCTGTTGTCAATTCATTTTTTGAAATATTTAATTTAATATTTTTTTAAAAACACAGTTGACTCATCGGAATAGTTAAGTATATTATTATGATACTTTATATTGAATGGCTGATTGGTCTTCCAAAGGCACCTAACTCTTTTGAGGGTAGGTGCTTTATTTTTTTTATAAAAAATAGCAGGAATAGGGAAGGAGATTTAATATGCTTGAAAAATATCCCGTCTTACCAGGAGCAGAACCTTTTTTCTTTAATGGGAATCATATTGGTATCCTGATTTCCCACGGATTTGTTGGAACCCCCCAAAGCGTCCGGTTTTTAGGAGAGTATATTTCATCTCATGGTTATACTGTATACGGAGCAAGATTAAAAGGTCATGGAACGCATTATGAGGATATGGAAAGATGCAACTACTGGGATTGGATTCAAAGTCTAGAAGATGGGTATCGTTTCTTACAACAACATTGCCGCGATATCTTTATTATCGGTCAATCCATGGGTGGTACCTTAACAATAAATCTTGCAAGTAAATACCCTGACATTAAAGGGATTGTGTTGGTGAATGCAGCAATGACAGCAATTCCTGAAATGGAGGAGTTTAAAGATAAAATGGAGCCTCGATTTATTGATGAAGGAGCACCGGATATTAAGGCAAACGATGTACATGAAATTACTTATGCAAAGGCACCAATACGATCTATTAAGCAGTTGCTATCCTTAATGGATATCACACGGGGAAAACTTCCAAGTGTTACGTGTCCGACATTTGCGTTTCGATCAGAGGAAGACCATGTCGTTCCCCCTGAAAACACGGATTATATAATGGCTCATATTCAGTCCGATATAAAAAAAATCATTCCACTGTATAACTCCTATCACGTTGCTTCGATGGATTATGAAAAGAAATTCATTGCTGACCAATGCTGTCTATTTATTGAGAAATATGCTAGTAATCCTAGGGAGATGGAAATATCCTAACCTCTTTACAACAGGTTTGCTTGCAACTCATTCACTTAATGAGATGGATGTTAAATGGAAGTGAGGGAATTATTCTTAGAGCTGCTCAACGATAATCATAGGGTAATCGGAGGTGTTTGAAGAATGAGCAATTTACTTCGAGATGCTGTTGAGAAGAAAAAACAATACTTGATTGATAAGTTGATTGCATTGGGCTTTTATAAAAAAGATGACAAACATCTTTTTGAGTGGACTTTAAGTGAACTTGAAAAAGAATATAGGTCCTTAAGACAATAATATAAGGATATCTCATCATTCAATAGATCATGCATTTGATTTGACTGATCCGACAATCGGAAGGTCCTTAGTTTTTTTACAGATAATTTAAAGAAGTAATTTTCTCAGAGATTGGTAAATAAGAAATGTAATAATAAAATGTTATTAATGCTTCATTTTCATCAAATTCAGGAGCATTAAACCTGTTTATTCATTTGCCCTTACGGACATAAAATAAAAAAGACAACCCTTATCAGATTGTCTTTCATTTTTGCCTGGCAACGTCCTACTCTCACAGGGACTCGCGTCCCAACTACCATTGGCGCTGAGAAGCTTAACTTCCGTGTTCGGTATGGGGACGGGTGTGACCTTCTCGCTATTGCTGCCAGACTATTTATGTTGAGGTTTCATTCCCTCAAAACTAGATAATGCAGAAGAAGTATTGTAAAAACGAGTTCGCTTTAAAACTGGTTAAGTCCT
>NZ_JAUSTW010000010.1 GCF_030813055.1 Neobacillus ginsengisoli
GGAGCAAGCTCCTAAAGATTCGCTCGACTTGCATGTATTAGGCACGCCGCCAGCGTTCGTCCTGAGCCAGGATCAAACTCTCCAAGAAAGTTGATCAGCTCATAAAAGTTACGTTGGCTCAGCTTCACTTTCTTACGAAAGATTTGCTGATAGTTATTGTTTGTTTGCACGATTTTGTTTGTTTAGTTTTCAAAGAACTATTTTTTCAAGACAGAATATCAATATATCATTTCGCCTCGAAAGTGTCAAATACTTTTTTTAAAATAATTTCGCTTGAAATTAGCGACAAGGAATATAATATCAAAAAGAATCATATCCGTCAACCACTTTAGGAATATAAATTAAAGAAAAATATCTTCATTAATTAACATCCCTTAGCGGGAATTACTATATTACTAGTATATCCTCAAGAAGTCAACAATTAAAAGATAAAATAAATGATTATTGAAATCTCCAGTATCCGTTCAGCATCTCAAAAATATGACTTTGATTCGTTTCAGTCAGGGTTACTAAATATGGTGATTCTCCTTTTTCCTTTAAAACTTTCTTAGCCAGGCCCTCCCCAAGTGGTTCAGAGAACAAAAGCTTTGTGCCGGGCAATTCTAATTTTCTACAACGCGCATTGATTGTTGAATCAATAAAATCCCCACTTGGATTAAGATTAAACAATTTCCCCCACGTTTTTATGGTTTGGTCTAAGTTATGAACAACAAAACCAACACTCTCAAATTTTGAATTCCCAGTGTTGTGCGAACCTATTAATCCTTGTTCCTTTAATTCGGAAAATCTTCCCTCATCAGTCTTTTCCCATTGGATAAAAAATGGCGGAGAAAGCTTATTTGCGGCGTATTCAGGGAAAAGCAGGGACCATCTGATTACTTGTCCATCAGCACGAACTCGTTCACCGGGGAGTGGACCATAAACAGTAAACCCTTCTTCTTTTAGCTTTACCGCCAATTCTTCAATTTGGTCTGTTCTAACTGCTATTCTTGCAGGACCTTCCCGATTTTCTTTTGATAGTTGTTCAACGATTTGAGTAACCAGCCGATTATCTTCATGTTTTTCAGCTATCAATAAATTTTCAATTCCTAAAAACTCTATATAGCTTAAACCAAAATAAATTAGTGAGTTATAGGTTCCCCAAGATTCATGACGTCCACCGATGACACCGTGGATTCCTCTATGTTTTAAAAGAGGGATAGCCTCTTCCGGCTTTTTAAAGAACCAGACTAGATGGTCAAAAGAAAATTGCATGATAGTAATCCTTTCTCGCCTATTTTTAAAAAGCAATGAGATAGTATGTTTATGAATTAAAACAAATTATATCGACAAAAATTCTCCTAAATGTCGAGTCGGGGCTCATCTTTTTTGTTTATTTCACAAATTTCCCCTCAATATAATTAATTAAATATTTGATTAGTTTTTCTCAAAAGTGATATCAAACGTGATAAAAGCAATGCCCGAGAACGAACGAATGAAAGGTTTAAATCATTACACAACAACATTGGCAGTTGCTAGGGATGTTATTGGTTTTATATTAGATTAGAGCAAGGGCATATTAAAATGCTATAAAAAAATAGAGACACCTGTATTTTGACCATGGTGTCTCTAAGCTTTCTGTCATATTTTTAAGAGAATATTTCTTTATTTTCATCCTTCTTTTTAAACTTAATTAGCCACGTTTTCATCCGGTTTCTTGATTACTTTTTAATTGAGCGTAAATTTTTATATAGGCGGCAGCTTCTTTTACCATTCCTTTATGTTGATACATTTTACTGATTTTTTGTACAGGTGAAGGGTCCTGTGGTTTGAGTTCCATTTCCCAGAAGAAGCAATCAATGGCTTTATCGAATTGTTTAAATTCTGCATAATAATCACCCAATTCCATCATCCGATCTGGATCTTCTAACAATCCTAACATTTTCGTCATTTTGGGAATCACCGCTGAATGCGGGAGTAATTTTTGTATAGGTAAAAGTTTATCAAGAACAGTTTTGAGACTATGCTCTTCAAGCAGGATAACAGCAAATTGAAAGATTTTTTGTTCTGTTTGTTTGGAATTATCTTTGTCGACTAGCTGTTGAAGCATAAAGATGAAATCATCCAGGTGAGATACTACAAATCCGGCATTCAAATTCCCCCATAATATATTTAGAATTGCATCAAAGGCAGGGGGCAGATCATGGATAAAATTCAATAAATATAAGGCGGCTTTTTCATAATTACCTTTTTGAACCAATTTTTCAATAATTAACTTGGTCTCCTTTAACTCTCGATACGGATTGATTTTCACATGTCCTAAAATTAATATCCATTCTTCCATTGTGACTAACTGTAAAGCAATACCAGTATACTTTTCAAGCGATTCAGCTTTTTGATGCTTTTCTACTTTTTCTAACCAAAGCAATAATAAATCGACTAAACCATCTTGTTTTCCTAAGATTTCTTCTAAAAATATACGCTTATCTGGATTCGATCTATTTTGGAAGCAATGTAATTCAATAAAAAGAGGATCCTTTTTTTGTATGGAAGGTAAACTCGAGGAGTTGTAAAAACTGTGGTAAGTATTGAATTCTTTTGAATTCAGACGCTCATTTGCTGATTTAAGCGTAGGTGCAAAATCACTTAAAATTTGAATAACCTGAAATGACTTAATAAAATTTCCGCTTCTTCTATAGTGAAAATAGACCTTGTCGATTATTTTTATAAGCTGCTCCTTTTCAAAAAATGAGTCAAGTGTTGTAGCAATATAGGCTAATTCCTGTAGAGAATACTGGATTTGGATTAGAGAGAAGAGTTTATTTTTATTTGGAACAGAAACGGTTAGATTGGGGATTAATGCGGTTAATATCGGATGAGGAGATTCAACAACAATACCTTCACGAAATGCTTTATTTATAAATGATCCTTCCTCCACATGATCAAGTTTATCACCATAAATAAGGGTGTTTTTATAGTACACAAGAAAAAATCTATCATTTTCTTCTGTTCGAACATCCACTACTTTGCTCCTTGCAAATATGGCTGCTCGTGTAACAGCACCTTTTAAAATTTTCTTTTTATCTTTTATGAATAGTTCAGTTGGCACTACAAGCTCTTTAAACATTAACTTTGCCCCCTATCATACTGGATATCCTGATAAAAATCATTTTTTGATAAGCTTTTGTGAGTTAATTATACCATAAGTTCCAAAAAAGAGTATTTGCCGGTGCCATACAAAAAGAGTTACACAGCTGTAGTGAAAAGAAGCGGTTAAAAATTTAGATCATTATCACAAAATCTGAAATCCTTTTTGTTTATGAACTATTTATGAACAATTAATATATTGTATAAAATGTCACTGCAAAAAAAAATATTTACCACTACAATGACATCTAATTCTAAATGAAAAGGGTGTTTTTATACATGTCATCTACACGATGGCTTCCTTCTCGCTTCAATGCGATTTCACATGCGGATAACGGAGATCTCATTCTTTATAATAGTTATTCAGGGGCAATTGTGTCATTTTCGGTAGAGGAAAAACAAGAAGTGATGTCTGCCTTAAAAAGAGAAGGGCTACCGGGAGATTTGTCTGATCTTTTACAACCGTTAGCGGATGCAGGGTTTCTTGTTCCTGAAAATATTGATGAGGAAAGAAGAGCAAGCTTTTTGCATCAATCTCTTCATCGTACGGACACGATGCACCTTATCGTTATGCCTACAGAAGCGTGTAATTTCCGATGTACATATTGCTACCAAACGTTTCCCTACGGAAAGATGAAGCAGGAAGTTCGTGAAGGCTTAAAGCGACACATAGAACAAAAAGCCGGTTCCTTACAGCATTTAAACATCAGCTGGTTTGGCGGAGAACCGATGTTAGCACTTGATGTTATCCAGGAGCTAAGCGAATCCATTCTCAAAACTGTGAATCAACACGATATTTCTTATACCGCAGAAATGTCAACCAATGGATATCTTTTAACCTCGGAGGCATTCCGTTCTTTATTAAACTGGAACGTTCGCCGCTATATGATTACGCTCGATGGGATGGCTGATATCCATGATTCACGCAGATTTTTAACAGGCGGCGGAAAAACATTTGCTAGAATTATAGAAAACTTGAAAGCTATTCAGCAGATTAATGAGAATTATGAAATTTATATTCGCATTAATTTTGACGAAGCAAACTTAGATGAAATCCCGAGATTCCTTAAATATATTGGCAGCCTATTTAGTAACGATCCACGTTTCCAAATATTTTGCCGTCCGGTAGGTCGTTGGGGAGGAGCAAATGATGGCGATTTACCAATCTGCGATAACCGCACTGCAGAAACAAAAATTTGGGAATTTTCAGAGTTTGGACTGAATCAAGGACTCAATATGAGTTCCATTATTGAATCGGCCTTAATGCCTACAGGATCAGTATGTTATGCCGCCAAACCTCACTCCTTTGCAGTTGGCGCCGATGGACAATTATATAAATGCACCTGTTCTCTTGATGAGGAGTTTAATAAGGTTGGCACTTTATTTTCAAATGGTTCCATGGAAATTGATTATGACAAAATGGCTCTTTGGGTTACATCCGGAGAAGAAAAGGATTCAGTGTGCCAATCCTGTTTTTACCGTCCTTCATGCCAAGGAAACCATTGTCCTTTATATAGATTAAGAACAGGTAAACGACCTTGCTCGTATGAAAAAAGAAAAATAAAACGAGTCTTGGGTTTAATTTATAAACAAAATACTTAAGGAAGGAGTTGAAAAAGATGCGTATTTTGAAACCTGCTATTGCTCCGCAAATAGCCGCTAACTCTGGTAGACTGTCCAAATCAGTTCCAGGTAATTTAAAATAATTTTAAGTTTGTATTGGTTTCATAGTAGATCCGTTACTATAAAAAGCTGCCTCACACTCTGCAATGAGGCAGCTTTTTTTTCCGTTGAAAAAGAGTCTTTGTATCCTATATATACTTTTTCAGCTTTTCCTTTGTCTCTACATCTGCAAAGCATGCTTCAACACTATTATCGTAGATTTGTTTATAATCTTCGAAACTAATATTAAACTCGTTGAATACAATGTTGCATTCATTCGCCATATTTGTATTTGATACTGTTCTGTTGTCTGTATTAACGGTTACTTTTATTCCATCCTTGTGAAAATGATAAATCGGATGTTCACTGAAATGAGTCACTGCTTTTGTCTGGACGTTACTTGTCGGGCACATTTCAAGCACCACTTGTTTTTCCTTCACTATTTTATATGCTTCAGCACAGTCCTTAATAAATACTCCATGTCCAATTCTTTCAGCACCCAATAGTTCAACTGCTTCTAATACATTTCTTCCGATTCCTGTTTCACCGGCATGTATCGTTACTCTGTAACCATATTCTTTAGCTAAGCGAATTGGTTCTACGAATTTTCCACAAAACCCTTCCTCTTCTGATGCGCATAAGTCTATGGCAACCACTCCTTTTCCAAGGAATTTTTTACCGTTTTCTACGACCTCAAAAGCACTATCTGTAGACATCGTTCTCATACATGACAGGATTAAATTTCCTTTTATATCGAATTGATCTTCTGCAGCCTTCAAACCATCTAAGACACTTTCAATTATTTCTTCAACGTCTAAACCCCTTGCAGTGTGAAGTAACGGAGCAAATCGAACCTCCATGTATTTCACATTTTCCAGGGCTGCATCTTCAAAAAGTTCCAAGGTAATTCTTCTTAGACTCTCCTTTGACTGCATGACTAAATTTGGGATAGCAAATTTTTTCAAATATTCATCAAGTGATTCACATTCTAATGGAGCCGTGATCTCTCTTTGAATTTCCTCAATATCAAAAGAAGGTAAACTGATGCCCTCTTTCTTTGCGATATCAATGATTGTTTCCGGTCTAAGACTACCATCTAAATGGCAATGAAGTTCAATTTTAGGTAACGTTGTAAAATTCATAATAGCCTCCTAATTAAATGTTATTTATATGAATAGCAAAAAAAAATTCCTGATTACGAAGAAAATACAAATTCATGCATCTTCTTCGTAATCAGGAATTATTGGTTCCTGGTAGAGACCTCCAAACCATATCATTGGAGTTATACGAAATTTTTATTTGTTTACTTTTGTTAAAGGATAATAAAATTTATTTTTATTGTCAAGCAGGGGTTACTATTTGAATACGTATAGACTAAAACGATTGGTCATATAATTTTATTTTCTATTAATCCCGTTCAGTACCCTTTACAGTTAACTTGCATTTACAACCAACTTTCTCTTTCTCCTTATTATAGCCCATATAATGATCAGTAACGGTAGGACCGCTCCCATCAATATATTTAAAGGTACATAAGTCTTTAATAGGAATTCTGATAACTCCGAGAAATTTTTGGAAAATAATATCGCACCCACACCAATCAACCATCCCATTGGAATAACCAGAGGCTGATAGGCAGAAAGTCTGAGAATCTGAGCGGTGCCGAGACTCGCTCCGTAAAAGAATAAGGAAATCCTGATCATCAAACCGACGGTCCAAAATAGAATGGCAACTGAATCAAATCTATTCAAAACTTCCCCGGCCTTTATATAACGAACCTCCGAGAAGGTCGGAAAAGCCATATTTGCTGCCTCTGCAGGACCAAACAACGCCACAGGACCGGTAATGGGACCCATGAAGAAAAGTAAAGTGATAGCTGCTACATAAAAACCGGTTTTCATTAGTTTTTCCGGTTGTTTCACATAAGGTAGTACCATTCCTAAAACGACAAATTCACCGAACCATCCCATTACAGATAATGACCCTTTGGCAACAGGAACAACTCCATTGCCAAGGATCGGTAAAAGGTTTCCATAATCCTTATCGTTTCCAAACGTCAACAAAACAACTGTTAGTGCAATTATTACCAACACAGGCAGCATAATTTGGTTTAGTCTTGCTAATGTTTCTAATCCTAAATAAACAATGAATGCAGTCAACAGAAGAATGACTGTAACGAAGGCCCATAGCGGGGTCTCACTCATAATGAGTTTATATGCTTCACCAAACAATCGCACCCCCAAAACAGCCATGATATAGAAATAGATCAAATAGACGATTCCTATTATCTTACCGATCCATGAATAATGCTGAAAGAGAATTTCAATTAATGTGAGCCCTGGAAAACGTTGAGATAATTTTGACAAGGCAAAAATTCCGATTAAACTTAAAATAGAACCGACAATCCCTGCAATCCAGCCGTCTTGCCTGCTTTGATCCAGTACCAAAGTTAGCAAAATCAAATGCCCAATAATGGTCAAAGAGGTAATTGCCAGCATGGCCGCCTGAATATTACTGATTCTGATTTTTCCCCCCACATTGTTTCCTCCTTTCATTACTATAGAGGTGATAAAAGATTTAGTAGTTTCGATATTGAAAACAGATCCGGGGTATTATAAATCGTTAGGACCCCGCCTACAATGGCCAGACCTATAAGACCAAGTTGAGCAATTAAGGTTTTATACTCTTTCTTTTTCCAAATGAAGTACACATGGAGCCCTGAAGTACCAAAGACCACCAAAATGAATAATAAACTGAGCAAAATATTCATTTCTTCACCTTCCTCGTAGTCCGTAACGCGAAATATTCGCTCGGACTTTTACATGAACTTGCATTTCCTTTAATCCGCCCTTTCTCCATTCTGAAGAGATCTCCTTCCATTCTTTTGGGTATTTCCGATAAATGGACTCCCCAAAATCAAAAATATCAGCTTGCCACTCCTGCTTCACCTTGGCAAATGTTTGCATTACTTCTTGCCTAATCAATCCTCTTAGCTGCTTATTCATTTCTTCTAATTCATCCGAACTTAGATTTATATTCTGGCAAGTAATTTGACCGATATCTCCATCCACCTTGATAGCAAGGTCCATTTCCGGTTTACCATTTACAATTTGAGGAGATAATTGAGACGTTGTATGCTTAATTTGCAAACTAATGGTTCCACTTTCTTTTCTTGGACAATTTAATACTATAACATCATTTTGTAACTTCCCGTTCACCCAAAGAACACCTCGAGACTCCTTTTTGTTTAGGAATCCCATTAAATGTGCCTTTTTGAATACAGCTGTTCCCTGTATTCTATATGCTGCATTGGAATTTTGTTTTGTCTCGCTTTTATTGGAATTTTGTTTTGTCTCGCTTTTTAAAGTGGCTTTTTTATCTTGGGTCCTACTTTGATTAGTTCCAGACACCGCTTGCTCCACTTGTATTCCTTTTTCCTGTGCCAAGCTAATCTCACCTGTGAAGGGGTCCTTCATATTCATTGTTAAAGCTTCTGAAAATTGACTGAGATCATGTACCATGTTAGTTGAAGAAAGCTGCTTGGTCCTGATAAAATCTTGAATTTCTGAACCTAAAGGTGTTTCTAACTGTGTAGGCGTTTTAATTATGTCACTTGCCTTCCCCTTCGTGACTAACATTTGAATATTGGGCCGAAAATCATTTTCTCTTTTCAAAAAATCCAACGACTCTTTCATACTTTCACTTGCCGCTTTCTCTCCGAAAATAACAACCTGAACATGTCCCAAGTAGAATTGTTTAGAGGTTGAAGTAGCTAGTTGACTTAAAGCTTCTAATAAACTTCTTCCTTTACCTATTTTAATTAAAGCCTGATTTTGTCCGCTTCCGCTGGATGTCTGTGAAACTGGACTTTGAGGATTCGCAATTAACGCAGTAAGTTTATATTGACCTCCTTCATCCTTGTCGACACCCATTACATTCAGAATAGCAAGATCCGTTGTTTCCCGACTGCTCCAACAACCAGTTAATGAAAAAGAACCCATCAATATGATAAAAGTTAACAATAAGCAGCGGGCCTTCTCACGGTTATGCTTTATCATCTGCATCCACCTCTTCATTTTTCCTTGAAGGATTTGAATCGTTTGGACCCGCACGATGAATGTTTTTAATGTTTAAACCAGGAGGACGGGTTTCCATCGCCCACCACGGAGCCCGTATAAAAACATCTTTCCATCCTTCTTTTCTAGCAGGGGAAACAGGAGAAAAATAAGGAACACCGAAAGAACGCAAGCTTACTAGGTGAGCCAATGCAAACATTAGACCGACAAGTATCCCCATAAATCCAAATAATCCAGCCAATAAAAGCAAAGGTAATCCTAAAAACCGGATCACTTGATGAAATGCATAGTTTGGTAAGATAAACGAAACTAAAGCTGTTACTGAAACCACGACAGTCATGACAGGACCGATAATTCCAGCTTGAACAGCAGCTTGGCTTATCAGTACAAGTCCTAATATCGTGACAACAGCGCCACCAAACGGTTTTGGCATCCGCAGCCCAGCCTCCCGAACTAATTCAAACGTAATTACCATGAAAAATGCTTCCACCACTATTGGGTAAGGTAAATTTTCACGGCTTGCCGCAATCCTTAGTAAAAGAGGAGTTTGAAGTAAATCTTGGTGAAATGTCGTCATGGCCACATAGAAGCTAGGGAGAATAAGCGTAATAAAAAGTCCCAAAAAACGAATCCAGCGGGTAAAGGTAGCAATGAGCGAGCCATTATAATAATCCTCATTCGAGTGAAGAAATTCGACAAATACAGCTGGTGCCGTTAGCACAAAGGGTGTTCCGTCCGTCAAAATAGCAACTTTCCCGTCTAACAAGGCTGCGCATACCCGATCAGGGCGTTCTGTGCTATAAACAGTTGGAAAAGGAGACCACCGTGTATCTGCAATCATCGATTCTAAGTAATGACTTTCCAAAACACCATCGATATCTATACGGGATAATCGATGATGAACTTCATCCACTACCTTTTCATCGGCAATCCCCTTAATATAAACCACGCTTAACTCAGTGTTCGTCTGTTTTCCAACCCGCAAGTGATTGACTTTAAGTGAAGGATTCCGTACCTTCCTGCGAATCATCATCAAATTCGTTTCAATATTTTCCACAAATCCTTCTCTTGGTCCTCGAACCATTGGCTCTGCAACAGGCTCTTGCACTGCTCTACCTGTTTCATTAATGGAATGAAACAAAAAGGCATGATCTATTTTGTCAATTAACAACACCGTATAACCAGACAAAATATGATCAATAACGGTTTCCAAACTATTCACTTCATTAGTGTTGCTAAAAGCGAAACCGTTACGAATATAGGATTTAATTGCATCGGAAGACTCCGTTTCAGATGAACCTATGTATTTATTGAAACCTTGATCTAACTCAAACAGTGCATGACTATTTACCATTTCTGACAAATAGATAAGACATCCAGGAATTGTATTAAAATGAATTGAATGAAATACAAGATCGTCACAACTATCAAATGTATCTTGTAGAAGAGCCAAATTTTGCTCTAGAGATAACGATAGATAAGTTTGAACTAAATTCTTAGAATGTAGAATGGATTGTTTTTTTAAAACCGACCTTTTCATTAAGAACACACCTCCCTACAGGTAGTGTCCTATTAATAGGAATTTTTATTCGTTATTTCCAATTTTTATTGGTAAATAATATAAGAGGGGATCAAGCATTTATGGTCATATGGAGGAAGAAGAAATATAATGTGAAATCCTTCAGGAAAAATGTTTTCGAGGGCGATGCCAACTATTGATCGTAAATTCTTAAAGCATTAATCGATGTTATTTTACAGAAAAAAGATGCCCTCTTCCTTTGAGAGCATCTTTTTTCATGTGGCAGGAGCGTCAATTTATTTTGTTAACAATGTTAGAACAGTATCCAACACTATATTTACGCCCTTTTCACAATCTTCCCAAGTGGTTAGTTCTTCTTCACAATGGCTTTTTCCGTTAATACTTGGAACAAATACCATGGCTGAAGGTACATAGCCGGCAATGAATTGAGCGTCATGGCCCGCACCGCTAACCATTCTTTTATTTGAATATCCCAGAGATTGTGCTGATTGGTCTAACGTTTTTAGAATTTCCTGATCAAACCAAACCGTATCCCGTTCCCATAATTTGGTCGTTTTTACTTCGCAGCCCTCGTTTAATCCTAAATACGGAAGTCCTTGGATGAAATCCTTAACAGTGCTTACGATCTCCGTATCTTTATGTCTTGCTTCCAGTGAAAATACAACCTTATTTGGAATGACTGTGTGGATACTCGGATAAACATTTACTCTTCCAATGGTAAAAACTAACTCATTATCTATAGAACCCAAGCGCCTGCGGATTTCATTTATTAAGTTATTGGCTGCAAAAAGAGCATCTTTTCTCATATTCATCGGGGTTGTTCCGGCATGATCCGATTCGCCCGTCACTTCAATCTCATAGCATGCCATCCCGACCACACATTCAACAACACCGATCGAAAGCGCTTCTTTTTCCAGGATAGGGCCTTGTTCAATATGCAATTCTATATAGGCCGAAGCTTCTTTTAGTCGGTTCTCTTCCTCACCATTGTATCCAATGGACTGCAAAGCTTCCTCAAATGTAATTCCCTCTGAATCTTTCTTTTTTAACATGCCAGATTTATCAAATTTCCCTGATAGCACGCCGGAAGCCATCATCGAAGGTTCAAATCTCGCACCCTCTTCATTTGTCCAGTTGACAATCGTAATTGGAATTTGTGGTTTAATATGATTCTCCACCAATGTCCGTACTACTTCCAAACCGGCAACGACACCCAGTACTCCGTCAAACCGGCCGCCTTTTTTTACTGTATCCAGATGGGATCCAATGACAATTGGAGGTTTATTTTCAGTTCCTTCAAGTGTGGCATACATGCTGCCCATATCATCCACCTTGACTGTCAAACCTAATTCTTCACAACAAGTACAAAAGTAATCTCTGACTAAACGATCTTCTTCTGATAATGACAACCGCGTTACCCCGTTGTTTACAGTACGTCCAAAGTTTGCAAATCGTTCAAGTTCATCTTTAAGTCTTTCCCCATTAATCAATAACTTTTGTCGTTGCATAAATAAACACTCCTTTTTATTATGGATAGGTATACTCACCAATAGAAATAAATACTTGAAGCATTCAGTTATTTCATCTGTAAGTGTTTCTCCCGGAGTTAGGGCAAAGAGAGCATGGCTTCGCCAAGAACTGCAAAAGCTGATATTCAGTTTTAGTAATGCTTTGAGTTTAGTAGAAACGACAAATAAGCCGTTTTAGTCTGTATTTATGTAAATATTCAGTTATTATTAATTATACAACAGTACCTATAGCTGTCATTAGACAAAACATCAAATTTTCCTCATAATTTGTTTTATAGTTTGTATGATTTTAATAAAAAAACAATTTAGATTCTACAATATAGATTAAAAGTTATAAAAATCCTTTTGTACCAAGCTTTTAACTCCATTTAATCAAACGTTTAATTAGTCCCGTTTTCTTACCGGGCAACTCTCCAATAAATTAATTCTTCATCTTTTTTATATTTTTCAAAGCCCGCCTTTTCCAGTACCTTTTGTGAACCTACGTTATTGTGGAGGCAGTCGGCGGTAACCATTTTTACTTCCGGCAATGTAAATAACCATGAAACTAAAGCTGTTACTATTTCTGTAGTGTAGCCTTTCCCGCGATAATCGGGGACAACTCCATAGCCGATATCAACTGTTCCTTCCTCATTTGGTCCGCCCTTGCAGCCTAATTCCCCAATTAACGTGTTATCCCCTTTATGAATAATAAGACCGCTCCATTTTGCCTTTTCAGGGTTCTTTTCTAAAGAGGCTGCGATATATGAAAGTATTTCTGCAAAATCCTTGTTTGGCCATTGCTTTGATACATTGTATGGGAAGATCCTTTCTAATAGCTGAATTTCCTTCGCTGCGGCTGTAGCATATTCCGGCAAGAAATCTATTAATACTAATCTTTCAGTTTCTAAATTTGGCATGTTTACCTCCAATAAGATTTTTCATCTATACCTATTTCAATTTTATTGGATAAATTCCTTTTTTATAAATAAAAAACTCCTCAATGTCGAGGAGTTAGAGCATTTCTTACTATAAACTGTACATTCCACGCGGACAAATACAGCGTTTTGTCCACGGACGGTGCCTGTCACCATTATGCTTCTACAATATTCGGTTGCTGGTAGATTTCTTCCTCCAATTCTCCTGTTGCTTTGCTGGTTAAGATGCCGGCTGTCATGGCGCCGCTGACGTTTAAGGCGGTACGCCCCATGTCGATTAAAGGCTCAACAGAGATGAGTAAACCGACAATGGCAATTGGAAGGTTCATTACCGATAATACGATGAGGGCTGCGAAGGTTGCTCCGCCGCCGACACCTGCGACACCCAATGAACTAATCGCCACTACCAGTATCAATGTGATAATAAAGGAGGCACTCGTAGGATCGATGCCCGTAGAGGGAGCGACCATTACCGCTAACATCGCCGGGTATATACCCGCACACCCGTTTTGACCAATGGTAAGTCCAAAGGATCCTGCAAAGTTCGCAATCCCTTCCGATACGCCAAAATCCTTTGTTTGCGACTTTATCGTTAATGGTAACGTGCCTGCACTTGTCCGTGACGTAAAGGCAAAGGTTAAGGTTGGCAACCCTTTTTTTACATACCTGGAAGGGCTAAGATTTGCAAATGTTAAAAGTAATAGGTGGACGACAAACATCACGAAAAGAGCAACATAAGAGGCAATGACGAACTTACCTAATTTCGCAATCGCTGCATAATCGCTTGTCGCTGTAACCCTCGTCATGATCGCAAGAATTCCATATGGCGTTAAACGAAGAATCATCGTGACAATCCTCATGGTGACCGAGTATATCGTATCGATTATTTTTGCAAAAAATTCCCCGTGCTCGGGATCCTTCCGTTTTACTCCTAGGTAGGCAATCCCGACAAAGGCTGCAAAAATAACGACTGCAATTGTCGATGTCGGGCGGGCACCCGTTAAATCTTGAAACGGATTACTTGGGAGCAATTGAAGGATTTGCTGCGGGAGCGTTACATCTTTTACACTAACGACAGCTTGCTGTAATTGTTGATTACGGGCAGCTTCTGCAGTACCCTGATCTAAATGAATACCATCCAGACCAAATCCTAGTGCGGAGCCAATTCCAATCGCTGCCGCAACAGCTGTTGTTCCAAGCAAAATTCCAATGACAAGGAAACTAATCTTTCCAATATTCTTGGTCAATTTTAATTTCGTAAAAGCTCCGACAATCGAAATAAAGACAAGCGGCATGACAACCATTTGCAACAGTTTCACATAACCATTGCCGACAATATTAAACCAATCGATTGAACCTGCTGTAACCTTGTGTGTTGTACCATAGATTAAATGAATAATAAAACCAAATATAATACCTAAACCCAATGCCGTGAAAACACGCTTTGAAAAGGACACATGCTTTTTTTGCATCATGAACAAACCAAAAATGAGCAAAAGTAAAACGGCGATATTCACGATAATCAGAAATGTGTTCATTATATTCCCTCCTTTTGTTATCAATTTATGAACAATGTATTGGACTTATTCTTATGAGTAAGGACAGGATTATTAAGTCTTTGTAATTTTTTCAAAAAGCCTTGGAAAAACTAAAAAAAGAGGAGGTTATCCATTTAACAGGATAACTCTCCTCTGCTTAACATTTGCTGAAGGCCAGGAACAAGATTAAACATTAAAAATACTGTAAAAGTGAGTAAGGAAATCCTTCCAAACAAATTCTTATGTATATATTCGTCACCTTTCAAATTAGTTAGACATCATTAGCATAACTAATTAATATTATTTTTAGAAGTCTAAACAATACCCTTATTACTGCTACCACTTAAATACATCCCATTATTTTGCTTACCGCGGATGGTTAAATTATATGTTTCCAGGGCCACTGCCGCTTTTTTTAATTCATTAACCAATGTCGTCCTGCCAATATTCATATCAAAAGCCAGCTCATCCAGGGTATTCATTTCATCGCTGTTTATTAATCGGTCAATGATAAAAGCGATACGTCGTTGTGGTGAATCCAGCCTGTTTTTTTCTGAATGAATTTTTCCAATCAGGTCATCAAACAATTGCTTATCCTTAATAGCTAAGCAGTAGCCTTTACCCTTATCGTTCTCTAATACAGCGATTCCACCTAAGTCGCTGTTAAGCTGCTTAATATAGTTGCGGATGGTTCTGGTACTAACCCCAATTGTTGAAGCCAGATAATCTAATGAGCAGTAGTTTTTTTTCCCGGTCAATTCGATTATCTGGATTACCCGATCATCCATACTTAAATCAGACATTTATTCACCACCTTCTTCAATCGAACCATTGCTATAAGTAATAATTATAGCGAAAAAAATATCGAGTCGACAAAATAAAATTTCAGATTGAACATTCTATTGAACAATCGTTTTAAGGCATTTTCTGATGTCATTAGCTCTTACTTAACCTCGGGATTTTCCACCTGAGATATTTAACGTAGTTCCGGTTATATAACTTGCACGGTCTGAAGCAAGGTAAGAAACCAAATCGCCTATTTCCTTCAATTTCCCTTCTCTTTTTTCACTTAAAATTGAAAAGGGTTGCATTATTTGCAAAAATACAAAAAGAAGGATTGAGCAATTTTCATTGTTCAATCCTTCTTTTTGAGTCTTGTCCACTATACGCGGACAAATTTCAACATTTGTCCACGAACGGTGACAGGCACTGTAATGTACTGTAATGTCACTATTTTATTTCTTCTTCGCGTGCTTCCTCATATCAAACGCGACTGCGACGACGATGATGGCGCCTTTTACGATGTATTGAATGTATGGGCTTACGCCAAGGAAGGCTAGGCCGTAGTTGATGATTTGGAAGATGAGTACCCCGGTGATAACGCCGGGTACTGTTCCGATACCGCCTGATAGTGATACGCCGCCGACCACGCACGCTGCGATGGCATCAAGTTCGTACATATTCCCTGTGTTGTTGGTTGCACTGCCAACGCGGCCAGCTTCAAGCGTACCTGAGAAACCGTACAATAACCCGGCAATCATGTAAATAATAATAATGTTCTTAGCCACGTTAACACCGGAAACCTTCGCCGCTTCAGGATTGCCTCCGATGGCGTACATGTTTTTACCAAGCTGTGTTTTATTCCAAATCACCCAAATAAGGATGATGGCAACAATAGCGTAAAGAACGAGATACGGAATTTGGTATTGACCAATTGGAATACCTTTCTGAGCAAACGTTGTAAAGCTTTGGCTCAAACCGCCAATTGGCTGTGCACCATAAGGCGGGCGGTCAAAATACATGGAATTAAGACCATAGACGATGATCATCATCCCTAATGTTGCGATAAAAGGCGGAACATGAAGCTTTGATACAATCACACCATTGAACGCTCCAATAAGTCCTGTTGCCGCCATAGCAATTAAAATCGGGACAATCAGCGGCAATTCATGTAGGTGCGGATACATTTTATACGCATAATCAGATGCTTGAAGCAGTGACGCTGAGACAACGGCAGCAAGTCCTACCATCCTTCCTGCCGATAAGTCTGTACCGGCTGTAATCAGGATTCCGGCCATTCCAAGCGCAATGATAATCCTCGAGGATGATTGACTTAAAATATTAATAAAATTTGTAACGGATAGAAAGTCTGGAGAAGCGATTACGATCCCAATGACCAGCAGGATTAAAAACACATAAATTACATTATCAAAAAGCCATTTCTTGATATTGCTTTTTTGTGAAACTGAGTTATTCATTTGCATCTCCTCCTAATACAAAGCTGCCAATCGCATGATTTCTTCTTGGGACGTTTTTGCCGTTTCTACGATTCCCGCTGCTTTTCCATTACTCATAACTAAAATTCGGTCTGTAACACCCAGAAGCTCCGGCATTTCGGAAGAAATCATAATAATTCCCTTTCCGTCGGCTGCTAACTGGTTAATTAGCTGGTAAATCTCAAACTTTGCCCCTACATCAATTCCCCTTGTTGGTTCATCGAGCAACAGGATTTCCGGATTAGTAAGCAGCCAGCGTCCAATAATCACCTTTTGTTGGTTCCCGCCTGATAAACTTCCGATGGATGTTTTTTGAGTAGGTGTCTTGACTTTCATGGAATCAATCACCCATTTTGTATCATCGAACACTTTTCGGTCTGATAGAAATATGCCATTGGTTTTGTATTGCCGGAGATTTGAAATGATAGAGTTAAAACTTATGCTCAAATCAGGGTAGATACCTGTAGTTCTTCTTTCTTCGGTAACAAGAGCGAAGCCATTTTTAATGGCGTGTTGAGGCGATGGATTTTGAACGGCCTTCCCATTTAGTTCAATCGTTCCTGATTTCAATGCCCTTATCCCAAATAAGGCTTCAACCACTTCAGTGCGCTTCGAACCGACCAAGCCGGCAATTCCCAATATTTCTCCTTTTCTAAGCTCAAAATTCACATTAGAAAAAGATGGCTGCGTTTCAGCTGTTAAATCAGTTACCTTCAAAATTATGTCTCCGGGCTGATTCATTTTAGTTGGGAAGCGCTGTGATAAGTCACGTCCAACCATCAGCTTAATGATTTCATCTGTTGTTAATTCCTTGGCGCTTTTCGTCGCAATATACTGACCGTCACGCATAATTGTAACTTCGTCTGAGATTTTTAAAATCTCTTCCATTTTGTGAGAAATATAGATAATAGCGACATTCTCCGTTTGCAGCTTTCGGATAATCTTAAATAAATGGTTTACTTCATTTTCTGTTAGGGACGAAGTCGGTTCATCCATGACAATGAGCTTTGAATGATAGGAAACCGCTTTTGCAATTTCCACCATCTGCATTTCGGAAACGGATAATGTACTGACCTTATTTCTTGGGTCTATATTAATGTCAAGGCTTTTAAAAATTGCTAATGTGTCCTCGTACATTTTCTTTTCATCGATGAAAATACCCTTTTTCGGATATCGACCGAGCCAAATATTATCCATAACATTCTGTTGACGTACTTGGTTTAGTTCCTGGTGCACCATGGAAACGCCGTTTTCCAGTGCTTGTTTGGAATTAGCAAACGAAACCTCTTGTCCATTAAAAAGAATTTTGCCTTCGTCCATTGAATAAATGCCGAATAAGCATTTCATTAACGTCGATTTTCCCGCACCATTTTCGCCCATTAAGGCATGTACGGTTCCTGCCTTTACTTTCAGCGAAACATTTTGTAGAGCGATCACTCCCGGAAATCTTTTTGTTAAATTAATCATTTCTAGTAAATTAGTCGTACTAGCTTCTGACATAAGCGAACCTCCTCGCCAACCTATCTAAAAAATATGAGAGGCACAAGATGTGCATCTCATATTTTAGTAATTTCATTTTTATTTGTATGCGTCTTGTCCAACTTGTAGATTATCTTTTGTAACGATTACATATGGTACACGAACGGCTTTGGAATCATCCAGCTTCCAGTTTGTTCCTGCTAATACATCCTTACCATTTGCTGCATTCGTTGCTAAGTCAATTGTTGCTTTACCTTGGTTTTTCGCGTCATTCAATACGGTACCGACCATTTTTCCTTTACCAATCATTTCCAGGGCCTCTGGGATCGCGTCAACACCCACAACCGGCATAAATTTGTTGTTCGTGAAATATCCTGCTTTTTCAAGAGAAGCAATCGCACCTAAGGCCATACCGTCGTTGTTAGCAATAACGAATTCAATTTTGTCACTATATTTCGCTAACCATGCATCCATTTTTTCTGTTGCTTTTGTTGCATCCCACATTGCTGTATCCATCGCTAATTCTTGCACTTTAATGCCTTTTGATTTAAGTGTGTCAATAACATATTTTGTACGAGCCTCTGCATCTGGGTGACCTGGCTCACCTTTTAGTAAAACATATTGAAGGACGCCGTCATGATTTTTGTCCCATTTATCTTTGTTAGCTTCCCAAGCCTTAGCAATCATTTCACCTTGAAGCACGCCTGATTCAGATGATTTGGTTCCTACATAGTAAGCTTTATCGTAGCTTTTCATGACACTGGCATCCGGCTCTTTGTTAAAGAAGATAACCGGAATGTTCTTAGGTTTTGCCTTGTCAATAATGGTTTGTGCTGCTTTTGGATCTACTAGGTTAATAGCTAAAGACTTTGCCCCTTTAGCTATAAGTGTATCTACCTGTTCCATCTGTTTAGATTGGTCGTTTTGGGAGTCATTTAGCATAAGGTGATCTTTTCCTTTTGCCTCAGTTTCCATTGCTCGGCGCACATAGGACATAAAGTTATCATCAAATTTGTAAATTGTCGCACCAACAGCCGGAAGGCTGCTGCCGCTATCTTTTGAGGAACTTGAAGTAGTGCTGGATGTGCTGCTGCAAGCTGTAGCTAATAGAATACTAGAAGCGACTGTTAAGGATAGCATTAACCCTTTTTTCTTTTTTAACATTTGATCATTCTCCTTTTTCTATTTACTAAAAATATGGAACCAGTTTCAGAAAAGTTTCTACTTCCCTGCTGTGTAACCCCTTACATTCATGTTAGCATGGGCGGGATTTTTCAAATAGTTCAAAACTATAGCATTAATTTGTGATTTTCTAGATTATTTTGCAAACGATTACAGACAAAAGCGGAAGCGACCGTTTAGCGCACGACAGGACTGGAGCGCTTCGACTGAGATAAAGGAAACACGGATCGCGTTTTTGGCGATTCAATGTTGACTTATCGTAGGGAGAAGAGCGAAGTACACTAGTCGCTGGGCGCTGGAGCTAGACTGTTATCAACGTTTAACTTATATTTCCTTTTAAAAAAAAGACCAATCCGCTATGCGAACTGGCCCTTTTACCGCTTCTTTATTTAAGTTGCCTTACGATACTCTGTTGGTGATAATCCTGTAAGCTTCTTAAAAACCCGGCTAAAATAATTAGGATCATTGTAGCCGATGGAAAAGCAGATTTCCTTCAAGCTTTTGGCCTGGTCCTCCATTTGTGCTTTTGCATGCTTTATCCTGATTTCCGTCAAATAATCAATAAACGTCATGCCAAACCGGTCCTTAAATAATTTGCTGAAATAAAACGGACTTAACTCCACATATTCAGCCACTAATTCCAAAGTAATCGATTCGGCATAATGATTTTCAATATATTCTTTTGCCTTGTGGAGCATCCCTTTAGCATGGTTGTTTCTCCAGGTCTGTACCTGCTGAACGATCGACATTAGATGTACTTTTCCCGTCTCTAAAATGGACGCCATCGTCTCAGATTCATCAATCACAGGTTTCCGTTCATAAGGCACTCCTAAATCATGGAGCATCCTCGATAACAGCACAAATAATTCATCGAACGATTTTTTTACAAAATGCGGGTCAATATTCTTGATAGTTGCTTGCCCATTGATAAATGAATCGAATAAAAACATCACCTGAGTGACATCCCCCATACGGACAGCGTCTAACAGTTTTTTCTCCATCTCGAGAATACCCGATTTATCAGCCGGGGTTATTTCAGCAGCACCAAGCTTTACGCCAAATAAAAACTTTTGCTTAGGCGTCAACTGCAATTTCTGGAGGGCTAACACCGCTTCATGATAGGATTTATTTAGCTCATGTGCGTGATTGTACGGGAGACCTACGCCAATCCTTAACTCCGCATGGGAAAACTGCTTTTGAATAAGAGTATGGATCGTTTCAATGATTGACCCTGCATATGATTTAAAATGGATTTTTTCAGCGGTTTTTTTGCATAAAAACAAAACCGGGACCTGTGTTTCTGTTATCGGCCCAACCATAATTTCTTGCTTTTTAACGTTGGATTTAAGAGCATCCTTAAGCCAAGCGTACCAATTAAGCTTATCACTTGCAGAAAGTTCAGATTTTTCTTTGGGCTGAAGGGAGAAAAGCATAATATAACCTGAAGTTATTTCTACACCCAGCAATTGGCCCCATTCATCAAAAGTAATGTCTTGAACTTGATTAATCAACAGCGATGAAACCCATTCTTTTTGGGCAATCGAAACAGCGCGATTCAAGTTTTCCCTTAAGCTTTGCTGCTCATCCCGCTGTTTTCGCTCCCCCTCAATCTCGAAGGAAACACGCTCGAGCGCCTCTAGAATATCTTGTTTTCTGCTTGGTTTTAAAATGTATTCCTTGACTCCCTGCTGCATAACTTCCTTGGCATATTCAAAGGTATTAAAGGCAGAAACCATGATAAATCTGATTGCGGGATCGATTTTTTTTATTTCCTTAACGGCTTGAACTCCATCAATCCCCGGCATTTTAATATCCATAAAAATGATATCCGGCCGATGTTCAAGAGCCATCTCAATCGCCCTTCTCCCATTGGCTGCTTCTCCAATGACCATTACATCCTCGATTGAATCCGTAATAATTTTTGCTAAACCTTTTCGCTCGAGGACTTCATCATCGACAATTAGGATCTTAAGCAAGCTCTCTTTCCCCCTCTGCCATTTCAGGTATGATCAATCTAAAACTGGTTCCTTTGTTTACTTCTGATTCAATTTCCACAATGTCGTTTCGGTGATAGAAGAGCTGAAGCCTTTTAATTACATTTTTCACGCCAATGCCAGTGGAGTGCCCATTGGATTTTTCCGGTTCAAACGCTTCTTCTGTTTCAATTCCATCCGCATATTCCAACAATCTTTTTTTAGTGACTGCATCCATTCCAACCCCGTTATCGTTCACTTCCACATAAATCCAGTCATTTTGCCGGTAAATATTCAGGCTGATGACGGCATTATCCTCATAGGACTCAACACCATGAATGAAGGCATTTTCCACTAGCGGCTGGAGAATTAAACTTGGTATTTCAATATCTAAACAATCATCCTCTATGTCAGTAATGAACTGAATCCGCTCACCAAATCGTGTTTGTTGGATAAAAAAATACTCTCTGACGACCCTTACTTCATCTCTTAATGTAGACGCTTTATTTAAATCACCAAGATTGTAACGAAGCAACGCCGCGACAGCTTCAATTAATCTCGATGTATGTTCAGCATCTTCCAAGTAAGCCATTTTGGAAACAGTATTTAAAGTGTTAAATAGAAAATGTGGATTGATTTGATTTTGCAAGCTCCTTAACTCTAATTCTTTTAAAAGCTTATCTAATTCCGATTTTTGTTTAATTTCCATTACCAATTGCCTGATATTTGTACGCATTTGGTTGAAGGTCTCCGTTAAGAGCTTTAATTCATCGTTGGTTGTAATTTTAATATCTTCTCCCGATAAATTTCCTTTTGCAATCTGTTTGGCAGCTGCTGATAATCGGCTGATCGGTTTTGTAATCCCGCCGGAAATCCATAATGCCAACAAGGTACTAAGGAAAAAAGTAGCCGAAAAGAGGGAGATGGACAATAATTTATAATAATGATTTTGCAATTCAATTTGGCTATAAAATTTTTGATAGTCGGTCAGTTTATTATTTAAAAGTGAGAGCGTACTTTCTTGGAGAAATGAGGCGATTTTCAATGCTTCATTATAATGATTGGAATAAAGATTAATATCGTCTTTTTGAAAGGATTGTATGGCCGCATTACATTCCTTCAAAAAGCTATCAATCATGTTTTTATAATTAACAATTGAAATATCATTGGTGTTTATTTCTTCATAAAGTCTTTGTTGATCCCCGACAAGCTTAAGCCTTTCCTTGTCATAGTCTACAAGATACCGTTCTTCCTTATCTAAAATATACGCATGGAGCTTTTCGGTAATAAGATTGGTTCTTTGCGAGATATCATTGAGCAAAAGGAATCGTTGAAAGCTATTATCGTATTCAACCATCAGTTTTTCACTGCTGTTATAAAAAAAGATTCCGATCGACGTTAACAAAACGACCAATACCATAAAATAAATAAGCAGCTTTGATCTTATCCGAAATAACTTCACTGACTCACCTGCTTTCGGTCCGTAGGCGGCAATGGTAAATCTCCTATTCTCATAATCTCTGTTTTCGTATGAACAATCGGAGAAACCTTTTTCCCCTCCATAAGTGAAACCATCATTTTTACAGCTCCGTAACCCATCTCATATGGCTGTTGGACAACGGTTGCCTTGATAATACCCTGACGTATGTAGGAAATCGTTTCAGGAAGTGTATCGAATCCAATAATATAAACTTTATCCTCCATTTGAGATTTTTCAACCACTTGGGCAATCCCGATCCCATCGAGTGCACTCGTTCCGTAAAAGGCGTTAACCTCAGGGTGGTCCTGCAGGATTTGGTAAGCTTTTTCTGCGGCTTTTACCCTGCTAATTCCCGATTCCTGGACCGTGATAATACGGATTCTTTTTTCAAACTTCACCGCATCCTGAAAACCCTTCACCCGCTGAATCTGATTGGTGGCATAAAAACTGCCTGTAATAATGGCGACATTCGCATTTCCCAGTGTATCGGCAACAAGTGCCCTTCCCGCCAAATATCCGGAATAATAATTATCTGTTCCAATATAAGCAATCCGTTTACTTGCCTGTGCGTCTGTATCAATCGTAATGACAGGGATCCCATTTCCGATGACTTTATTAATTAACGGTGTAAATTGCTCGTCACTCAATCCTTGTGTGATAATCCCATCCACTTTAGAAGCAGCTGACATCTCAATTGTTTTTAAGTGCTCATCGATATTTGCCTGCTTTGGTCCCGCATATTCGAGCATGACACCAAATTTTTTCGCTGCTTCCTCTGCCCCTTTTTCAACGAGTCTCCAGTATTCATTATCAAGCTCCTCAGGAACAAGAACAAAATGATAATGATAGGTCTCTACCGTTTTTTTATCAGGGGGCGGGTCATGGGTTAAAACCTTATATCCGTAAAAAATTGCGAATGAACAGCTCACAAGAAAAAGAAGCGTACCAACTGAATAAGCCATAATGGATAATTTGCTCATAAAACATCTCCAATCCCATTGCCTGTACGGATCATCGGGTTAACTCAAAAATGGGGAAATCCTTATTAATTCCACGCAACTCTTAATCTTCTAATTATTAGATACAAACAATTTACCATGAAAGCGTTTTATGTGTAAATTGTCGAAAAAAGAAAAATCATGGAAAAGACAGCTTTACGATCGTCTCATTCTTTCATGGATTACCGTCCCGGGGGACTGAGCGAGACTGTCCCCCCGGACGGTAGCCGAACAAGATCTCTCCAAACGGTCGCATGTCCATCCTTCGGAATCATGTCTTCCTTCATAGACGTAATCATGACAGGTTTATATAATGATTCACTATCATAAATATCAATGCCCGCCAATTCTTTTACATACCCCGGCGCGGTCAAAGGAAAATGAATATTATTATACTTATCCTTAATTCCTGTGCGATAGGAGAAAATCAATGTGCCTCCTGGAGCCCATATTGATACTCAAAGTAAGGCAGATTCACTTTCAGCTGTACCTTCAGATAGTAAAGAATTTACCCATGAAGTCCAGCGGGTCAATCAGGAATTCCCCTCCTCTTATCAATTGCTATTTGGAAAAGACCGTTGTTCCTGTGGGTTTGCATTTGATTAATCTTAAAGATAAGATCATCCTTTAATGAATTAACGCACCGGGAGTCAGTCCGGTGCGTTAATTTAATAACATAAACCCCTACTCTAATTTAGATAGAATACGATTGATTTTGGTAAGGGCGTATTCCAAATCCAGCAGATCATCCTCGTTTAGTTCGTCAAATCGTTTACACAGGGTATGATAGAATTCTTCCCAACGTAAGCTCGCCATTTTTCTTCCCTTTTCAGTGAGAAAAAGGTTCACGACCCTCTTGTCATTTGTATCTGAAACTCTCTTTACATATTCGGCTTCTTCCAATTTATTAACCAAAGGCGTCAATTGCTGCTTCGAGATGCCGATATTTTGAGCCAGCTGCGTCATAGATATTCCATCGACCGCATGGAATACTGCCTCCAAAATGTGAAACTGCAAATGGGTCAAATCATGTTCCGTTTTTGGAGCAGCTTTTTGTAGTGTGGTTAATTTACCGTAAAATAACGGAATAAGTTGAATGTAGTTTTTCGCAATATTTTCGACTTTAGTTTCCATACTGATTTTCCTCTCTTCAAAGAAAACTCGACATTTAGTAAATTAAAATTTATTATTTCTAACATTTTTGATCTTATTAATTTTTTATTATGGCTGTTTTCGCAAAGATTGTGGTTTTTCGTACGAAATGTCTAACTCGTACTAATTAAGGTATCGTGGCATCTTTACGTCATTTTATAAACGTTTTTATTTCCTGAAACTTTGTTTTGTTCGTCTATTTTATATTAATAGCCACAAAGTTTACGAAAAGGGCCTTTATTATAAACATTTGTTAACTATATATATGATAAATTTTATCAAAAATGATAAAGGATATAACACTTTGAATGGATTCGTACTGTAGGGGAAAAAAGATGGTAAATGGATCTTCATTGATCCGAAAGGGAATCCCTTTCTTTCTATTTGCAAGGGTGGAGAGATGCCATAGGGGGTCGATTGGAGAAGCGAAAAGTCTATCGTCTGTGACTACCTTAATTTTTTCGGAGAGCAAGAAGGAAAGAAAGCCGTTATCGATTTCATGAAGGATTTATACAAAGAGGGAAACAGGCACCAGAAAAGGATAATGTCCACCTTTAATGGACAATATGATGTTTTTGTCCACGAACGGTGCCTGTCACCCAGTTTGCTATTATCTTCAGCAATTCACATTCTCTGAGTGATTAACAAAATCAATTTCAAATCCCAAGTCTTCTAACATCTGATGGTCTTTTGAGCTTTCCTGCCCTTCTGTAGTTAAGTAATCTCCAACAAAAATGGAATTAGCTGGATAAAGACCTAGTGCTTGTAAGCTGCGCAGGTTCACTTCTCTTCCACCTGAAATCCTGATTTCTTTTGTTGGGTTAATATAGCGCATCAGGCAGAGAACCTTTAAGCAATATCTCGGGTTAAGTTCATTGACCCCTTCAAGCAAGGTGCCGTCAATAGCATGAAGAAAATTAACTGGAATGGAATCGGCATCTAACACTTTCAGGCTTCTTGCCATATTTATTACATCCTGCTTTGTTTCTTTCATTCCCACTATGACACCCGAACAAGGTGATATCCCGTACTGTTTAATAAGTTCAACCGTATTGATCCGATCTTGATATGTATGTGAAGTCGTAATGGTTTCATGATGTGCCTCTGAAGTATTGATGTTGTGGTTATATCGGTCAACTCCTGCTTCCTTCAGCTGCAGTGCTTGCTCCGGTTTCAAAATTCCGAGACACGCACAAACCTTTAGATTATATTTTTCTTTAATTTCTTCAACAGCTGAAACAACCGTCTCAATCTCCTTGGTGCTCGGTCCTCTTCCGCTGGCAACGATACAGTATGTTCCAACATTTAATGTGTGCGCCTTCTCAGCGCCCTTCATGATTGTGTCTTTATCCACCATCCGGTATTTTTCAATTGGTGCTGTTGAGATGCTTGATTGCGAGCAATAGCCGCAGTTTTCAGGACAGAGTCCAGATTTAGTGTTAATGATCATGTTCAGCTTGACCTTGTTACCAAAGTAATGATGCCGAATAAGAAAGGCACTGTTCACTAAATCCAGCAAATCCTGATCTGGACAGTTTAAAATCTCCAATGCTTCTTCATTTGTTATTTCTTCACCATCAAGAACTCTTAAAGCAAGTTCCTTCCAATTCCACATTCTTCCATCCTCCATTCCATACTATTACACCAAAATTTTCCTCTATTCTTTTATAAGATAAATGGTATGCCTGATAATTGTCAACCAAATTTAATATTTAGTTAACAATTAAATTTGGTGACAGGCACCACAAAAAGACACTAAGTCATTTTTGTCTCCCTCTGACGGACACTAAAAAACTGATCCCTTTTTCGGAATCAGTTTTGGACTTTCATATTCTTTTTAATTAATTCATAAAATAGCCCTGTCGTGGTTTGAACCACCAGGAAAACTGCTACAGAGTAGGGAAGTTTATACCCATGTTGATAATGTGTTACTCCCATCCAGCCTGAGAGCCTTTCCATAAAAAGCCCAACGATCATCCATCCAAGGATATAAAAAATAAATCGTTTTTTATTGATGCTAAATCTTTCATAGAAATAAACAAAAAAGTATCCAAATGTAGCGAATAAAAAATAGGATAGAAGGTCAGTTAATTCATAACGGTTTGAGTCATTTACCTTATAATAATCAAGTAACCCTCCGCCAATCGTAAAGTCAAATAATGTTGAGCTGGCAAACCCCCAGACTAGAAATAGCAGTGTAATATTCCGTGGAAGCCTTTTCGGAAATAGAAAAAAGGCTGTATAAGCTATCACTAGCATTACTAAAATATATATTTCATTCTTATCAAAATGTTCCCAAAGTATCATGAGTATTCCACCACATTTTGGGATGCCTTCCTAATAGCCTTATAAGAAGAATACGCTATTAAAAGAAGAATCACAAAGTAAACAACATCATAGCCGTAGTTCCATTTTGTGTATTTTTCAATATTAAAGATATTAGAGAGAACACTTAAACCGAGCATGATAATCACAGCAGAAACTATATTTAAAATTTTCATCGTAACTGTTTTACATCTTTGAAGCATGTTCAGCTGAGTTATAAGTACCATAGGCATAATAATACTTCGGTTTAATAAATACGCAGTATAGTTCATACTGCTTTTAGTCCGAATAATAAGCTTCAGCTCATCACCGGCAATCCAAGAGACGTTAATTGTAACAATAAGTAAAATTAAGAAAACAAATGTATTTTCAACAATGGAGAGTCTTTTCTGCATAACGATAAATATGGCGACTATTAGCCACGAAAGGAAGAAAAAAACTGCAAAGCCCATAAAAGCCTCCTAATATATTTTTGGTTATATTATTGGCTTTTATGAAAATTAAATTCCCATTTCAAGCAAAACTAGCAATAATTGCTACTTTATTTCCACAGTACTTAAACGTTTAATTAAGGAATCCACAAATTTTCGGCAACGTTTCAGATCCTGCAGCTGTGGTGTTAGCTCAATTTTTAATGTTACAGCCAATTGAGTGTGGACATAAAGCATATCCCTAAATTCGTCGACTGCCCCGCAAAAGTTTGGATAGAATTGGTCCCCTGTTCCGACTACGCCTGTTACGACATTTCTTACATCTTGATCTTCGAATGCATTGTACAAGGATCGCATTTCATCAGGGATATCTCCGTCCCCCCAAGTGTAGGTTCCAATAACAATTGCATCATATCGGGCCAGTTTTTCTAAAGGGAAATCGTCGACCCGTATAGCAGTGGATTCCACATTATAAAACCGAAACAATCCTTTAAGGATATTAATAAGTTCCTCTGTATTCCCCGTTATCGATGAATAAACGAGCGCAATATTCATTCCTATAGCTCATCAAACCCATTCGATTGGGTTACTTTTGAATAGGTTCTTGATTTTTGCTCAAAGAAATCCGACTTGGTTTCGTTCATCATTTCATCGCTGAACACATGAATCCAGGGCATCGGGTTTTCCCGATCTTGATAAAGATTTACCAAGCCAAGCTGCCGGAAGCGCTTGTTTGCCAAATATTCTACATATCCTCCGAACTCCTCCAAATCAATTCCCTTTATTTCTTTTAATATAAAACGAGCCCACTCTTTCTCAAGCTCCACCGCTTGTCCAATCGTTTGATAGATATATTCGATGTTTTCTTCCGAATCCAGCTCAGGATTTTCAGTTAACAGGATTCGAATAAATTGGGCAATGAAATACGCATGCTGCATCTCATCGCGCTGGATGTAACTGATCATCGTGCTTGTCTTCAGCATTTTTTGCTGCCTGGCCAAATGATAGAAAAAGGCAAACCCAGCGTAAAAATAAATCCCCTCGAGATTGATTGAATTTACCGCTAGTTTAAATAGGTTCAAAGGAGTAGGATTGTTTCTAAATTCCTCATAGGCATCTAAAATAAGTTGATTTCGCTTCCGGACAATCGGGTCATTTTTCGCTTGGTCGAATCGTTTTTTCTGTTCAGCCAATGGAACGAGTGAACTTAAAATATACGAATAGGATTCATTGTGAACCGCTTCCTGCTGGGCAATGACGGCAAAAATCGCCTTAAAGCTTGAATCGGTTACATAATCCATCACCTGAGTCATCGTTGGTGTTTGCAGACTATCAAGCGAAGCCAATTGGGTATTCAAGCGCAAGAAAACATCTTGCTCTACAGGACTAAGATAATCCCATTGCTTGAGATCATCCTGCATATTTATTTCCTGCGCCTTCCAAAAATTTGATAACAGCGTTTGATACAAGTCATACATCTGCGGATAGGCAATATCATTCCAATTCAAGAGTCCGGAGGATTCCCCATTGATAATTCCGGTCGATTTATTGGGGAATTCCGGGTTAAGAAGCTTTATTTTTAAAAGCGTTGCGTTCATATTCATAAAATTATTCCTCCCTGAAATTTAGCTATGGCACGCTTCACATTCTTCGATTTCAGCCTGGGATGTGCTCCTCACATAGTAAGTCGTTTTTAGCCCCTGCCTCCATGCTTCAAGATGAAGATTTAACAAATCCTTTGCTTTAATCGTATGGCGGACATATAGATTAAAACTGATTCCCTGATCAATATGGCGCTGGCGGGCCGCGTTTTGCTTAATGCTCCACAACTGATCCACTTCATGGCGCGCCCGGCGATAATATTCGTATGTCTGATGATCCAAGTCAGGAGCGGTTACTTTAAATTTAAAATTTTTCTTTTCCTCCGCATATTCCACCGAATAAATTGGATCAATGCCATCCGTTGACCCGCCAATTTTTGCCGTCGAGGAGTTCGGGGCAATCGCCATTAGCCAGCCATTACGAATTCCGTATTGCCCTACCTCTTCTTTCAAACAGACCCAACTGCCGGAACAGTAATTTTTCCTCTCAAAATAAACCCCTGTCTCCCATTCCGACCCTTTAAACCCGGGATAAGCGCCTTTTTCCTTGGCCAGTTCTATTGAAGAGCGAATCGTATGATAGGCAATTTCCTCATAAAGCTCATCGGCAAAGCGTACCGCTTCTTCCGATTCCCAATAGATTTTTTTCAATGCCAGCAGATGATGCCAGCCAAATGTCCCCAGCCCAATCGCCCGAAATTTTTTATTCGTTCTTTGCGCTTGTCCCACCGAAATCGTATTTAAATCAATCACATTATCAAGCATTCTTACCTGAATTCGAATCACACGCTCCAACACATTCGCAGGTACTGCTTTTGCCAGATTAATCGAAGAAAGATTGCAAACGACGAAATCTCCCGGTTTACGAACGATGACAATATTTCCGTCGGCATCTTCATATTCATTGATAATTGTCGTCGCCGACATATTTTGGGCAATTTCAGTACATAAATTACTGCAATAGATAGCTGTCCGACCTTCCGCAAGCAAATGCTTATTTGGGTTTTGCCGGTTTACTTCATCCCGATAGAACATATAGGGAGTGCCTGTCTCCAGCTGTGCCACCATAATTCGCGCCATAATATCCATCGCCCGGTAGGTTTTTCGCGGCAGCAACGGGTTTCTGACTGCTTCTTCGTATTTTTCTGTAAAATATAACTGTCGCTTTTCATCGTAAAAATCCTCTAAGCCAAGGAGATTCCCATGTTCATCTTTCCACCCCATGACCTGTTTCACCTGATGCGGGCAAAACGTATGCCATTCGCCAATACTTCTTCCGTCAGCATCTACTTCCTGCAGTTTTTTCATAAAAAGATCGGGAATCGCGACACCTGTGAAAATATCGTGTGCTTTTCGGCGCTCGTCCCCATTATTTGTTTTTAAATCGAGGAAGCCGTTCATGATATCCTTGTGAAAAATATCAAGATATACCGCGACGGCTCCTTGGCGCTGTCCAAGCTGGTCGACACTGACAGCCGTATCATTTATCAGCCGAATCCAAGGCACCACTCCTGAGGAATTGCCCTTGAATTTTTTAATATCGGAACCAAGGGCGCGGACTTTGCCAAAATAAATGCCGATTCCGCCGCCGTCTTTACTTAATCTCGCAACATCCCAATTATTTAAATAAATGCCGTCAAGTGAATCATCAACGGTGTCGATAAAGCAGGACGATAACTGGCCAAAGCTTTTTCCCGCATTCGACAAAGTTGGAGTAGCGACCGTCATATAAAGATTACTCAATGCCCAATAAGCTTCTTTTACTAGTTTCATCCGATGTCCCGATTGTTCTTGTTGCATCATCGTCATCGCAATGATCATAAAACGTTCTTGCGGCAGCTCATACAAATTTCCGTCATGATCCTTGGCGAGATACCTGTCAGCGAGCAAAAATAATCCTATGTAATTAAATAGGTAATCCCGTTCAGGATTGATTTCTTTCCCCAGCACCGCGATTTCTTCAGTGGTGTAAAAGTCTCGAAGATTCGGTGAATAGATTCCTTTTGCTGTTAAGGTTTGAATAAGTTCATTAAAATCACCGTACTTGACGGAACGCGAATAGCCTCTATTTTTCGCAGCCTTTGTATATAGTTCATTTAGATACAAACGGGAGGCGACAAACGTCCAGTCAGGCTGATCGATCGCAATTTGGTTTAATGCATACAATAATGCCTGTTGATTAGGATCTCCGTCTAAATTCAAGGCTGTTATTTTTCGAATAATCTCTCCTGAGTCGATGTTATATTGCTCAGTAGATTGATAGATAGCTTCTAAAACATCATAAAGTTCTGAATGAATTTGTGTTCCCATACGAACATCCTCCTCATTTTTTCATAAAAAAAATCCGCCCAACTGAATTGAGCGGATGAAACGATAACAGTCATAAGGGGTTAAGGCTGGCGGCCTTCATGTCCTTAATTGCCACCGTTCATCTTCCCAATCCCCGAAGAAGTGAAACATCTCAAGTTAAGACAGGTCTCCTGACTTATGCATCCTCCTACTCTGAGCCCTTCCCGTATAAGTACCTATTTCCATAAGCTTTCTTATATAGTGGTTTATCTCATTTCGTCTGCATTTACAGTTGCGGGGGCAGTACCGGATTCTCACCGGATTCCCTTTTTAAGCCTAACGGCATCCTAACTCAAGGCAAACACAATATGTAGTTATTGTTTATGTTTATTAAAACAATATCTAGTATTATATAATAGTAATTGAACCGATTTCTTTTTTCAAGCTTTTTGTACTTCCTAAAAAAACTGATTCGGCTCCCCGAATCAGTTTTTGCTTTTCTTATCCATCATCATCTTAATCATACCCTCTACCAATGTCGGAACTTCCTCAAAGGCACTTTTGATATGTAGACGTTCAGTTCGTTTGTGGGCATCCTTGCCAAATGGCCCCACATTTAAAACAGGTGCTTTCAGCTTTTTCATCGCATCGAACGGAATCCTATAGCTCCCGCCCCAAACAGGTGTATTTGCCTTGAAAACTGTCCAGCCTTCTCCATCCTCTTGATAGTTCACATAACTCAAATCACAGATTCCATTGAAATAATGAATTTGTTGGATCGGCAAGTCATATTCTTGAAGGCCCTGCTTCTTTAAATACTCCACACATTGCACAACGAGTCCGGCATCAGACGAATTAACCGGCGGATAATAGGGTGGCGCATATAGGAGGACGATTGCCGGAGCAAGCTCCTGACATTGAATCATGAGCGTATCAGCAATTCGTAACGATTTTTCACGATCGTCCCATTCGTTGTTTGCCTGAACCGAAGTTTTCACCGCTTCGATATATTCGTTGCCAAATTTTCTTTTTGCATGCTCGAGTAAATCACCATATCTTACTACACGTACTTCTCTGACAGGCTTCACAGATTGTTCCTCGCAGACCCTCTTGTACGCCTGACTGCAAGCCCGAGCGGCCTCTATTGCGATTTTTTCAAAAACATCCATTATTTCAGCAGCATTCCGTTTCATCAAAAATACGTTATACAGGGCGGCGGCACGGTATGGTGTTTGCACCGAGTATTCCGATCTCATGTCCTTTTGCTGAAGCGTGACCGGCAGTGGAGTCGCCTCCCCCATGACGGTTTCTTGAAAATCCCTGTTCCACTCCATTCGCTGGGTCAAAAAGGAAGCGATATAAGGAGCTGTGATTCCGCTAAGCGGTTCACCTACATGTGTTTCTTTCCCGTAAAAAAGAGCCGAAGGCAGAATTTTGCCGATTGTACCTGAGTATACATAAAATTTAAGGTCACCCGGCTCTTGTGTGAAAACTGGCTCCCCGTTTAGAAATAGTTTATAGACGAGCTGATGCTCTTCCTTCATCTCCAGTAATTTTTCCGCAGCTGCACGCATCCCGGCTGAATTTACTTCTTCATCCGGAACAGTTAACAAAAGGAGATTCAGCGGCCACTGCCCGACCGCCGCTTTTTCAATTAATCCCATATGCATGACAAGCCCCATCTTCATATCCATCGTACCCCGGCCGAATAAATATTCACCGGATTTCAAATCCTCACTTGCATCTTCCGGGAGTTCATCGATTCTTCCGTGAAGCTGCCTCGTCAGCTCCTCCGGCTGATAGGCAAATGCTTCAAGGTCACCATATTCTTCTGTATTAACCGTATCAAAATGACTGATAAGAACAATGGTTTCCTTCGCTTCAGGATGCTTATATAAAGCAGTTAAAAATCTGCGGCCAAGGTCGGCATCATGAAGTTTCAAAAGAGCAGGATGCTCCTGAAAATACGCCAGCTCCTGCAGCTTTGCCTGTAACCTTACAGGAAATTCACGCTCCCCCTCTGTTAATGTCATGCTCCTCCAGCTGACCACCTCGCACAATAACTCCCTCAGTGCTTCAGGTCGCTCCCATCTTAGCTGATTCATTCTGTCACAAACTCCTTCTGTTCAATAAATATATCGTTCTCTGTCCGCAAGTCGCGGACATTTTAATCAAAATGTCCACCAACGGTGCCTGTCACCGTCTTGTTTCTTATTCTTAAAGTAATAAGATAGATAACATACAGCTAAAAATCCTATCCCTACAAGCAGTCCTACGAGCTGGGTGGGGTCGAAGGCCAGGAATACTAGCAGCGATATACAGGATACGATGCAAACAATTGGGATGAGCGGATAAAATCGCACCTTGTATTGCAAATCTTCTACTTTTCCGCCGGCTTGGATATATTTACGCCGGAACATTAACTGGGAAAAGGCAATTCCAATCCAGGAAATCGTAACAGAAATCCCTGCGATCGCCATTAATAAAACAAATACAGTGTCCGCTGCGACCACACTTGTTAATAATGACAATAACGAAAAGATCATCGTAAACACGAGAGCGGCAAAGGGCACCTTGCGTTTGGTTAAGGTTCCAAAAAGTTTTGGGGCCATACCGTCCCCTGCCATCGCCCACAGTAATCGGGTCGAAGCATAAATGCACGAGTTGCCTACTGACAGTATAGCTGTCAATATAACGAAATTCATAATGTCAGGGGCAAATGGAATTCCTGCAAGATCCATTAATTTAACGAAAGGACTTTCCAATATTCCCAGTTCCTTTGCCGGGAAAATCGCTGATAAAATAATAATCGATGCAAGATAAAAAATGATAATTCTAAAAAGCACGTTACGGATCGCCCGAGGGATATTCTTATGAGGTTCTTCACTTTCACCTGCGGCAATTCCAATCAGTTCAGAGCCCTGATAGGAAAAGATTACATTCATCATCGTCGTAAAGAGGATGACAAAACCAGACGGGAAAAGGCCTGAGGGCGCTAAATTTTTTAAAAATGGCGCCGGCCGGTCTGCAAGAGGGATAGCCCCAAAAATAGCTGCAAACCCAATGATAAGAAAGAAAATAACCGCAATTACTTTAATTCCAGCAAACCAATATTCTGCTTCCGCAAAGCCTTTTGTGGTAAGGGCGTTAAGAAAAAATAGCAGAGCGATAAAGACAGCGCACCAAATCCAAACGGATACATCCGGAAACCAGCGTTTCATCAGGATCCCTGCCGCGGTAAATTCTACACCGGCCGTGGTCGCCGATCCGATGAAATACATCCACCCTAAGGCAAAACCAGCTGAAGGGCTAATAAATTTACTTGCATACGTTTGAAACGAGCCGGTTACTGGCATATAGACCGCAAGTTCCCCTAAACACACCATCACCAAGTATAAAATGATGCCGCCGAAAATATACCCAACGAGTGAACCGCCAACTCCGGCTTGATGGATCGTAAATCCGGCATTTAAAAACAGCCCTGTTCCAATGACTCCGCCTAAAGAAAGCATAAACAAATGCCGGCGTTTCATCGATCGATTTAACTGATTTTGCTGAGCCCCTTCTTCTTGTTCGACCACACTTCCCACACCCCTTAAATGTTTAAGTATCCTTAAAACCTTAGTGACAAGCAGCTCAATCCGCCATCTAATTTTCGGAATTCAGACATATCTAATTCAATCGTTTCGTATCCGGCCTCATTAATTATTTGTTTTGTTTTCGGGTATCCTGACGGAATAATGACATAGTCATTCACTCGGATACAATTTGCTGCGTACTCTTCCTCCGGGGGTACTATAATTTTTTTATAGGATTGAAAATCAGGATGATCAATAAATTCACCCGCCACCACTACCGTTTGATTCCCTAAATAAGAAATTCCTGTTTTCAAATGGAAAAACTTATCTAATTGAACAATGGTGGCATCGTAGTTTTCTAATTCTAAAAGGGCCTTCAGTTGTTCAGCCCCCTCCAAATTGGTCCTCGCAGACAGACCAATATAAAAATGGCGATCAATTTGCAAAATATCCCCGCCATCAAGTGTCCCTGGAGATTTGATATAATACATGTTTTCGTAATGAGATTTTAAAACCTGCCCCATCTCGATAACTTCTCTATTCCGTGAAGCTGCTCCCGGATTGGAAATGATGGCAAACCCGGGTGTCAAGACTGCTGTATCTTCCACGAATGTAGAGTCTGGAAAATCTGCATGACCCGGTAGAACGGTTACCTCTACGCCGCATGTTTTCAGTGCTTCAATATAGGCTCCGTGCTGCTTTAATGCTTTTTCATAGTCAGGTACTCCGAGATTGGAAGTGGTTAATCCATTGATATAGCTCTCACCGGGAATTCTGACGATCGTATTTTTAAACATGTTAACTCCTCCTTGAATTATCTGCGGATAACAGGGCATGTAAGGCACGTCGGGCCGCCTGTTCCTAAATAAGAGATTTCATTTCCTTCATACTCATAAACCGTTGCCCCTGCCTCGATTAATTTTTGTTTTGTGTAAGAGCCTTCAGATACCATCACACAAACTCGAGGTGCGAGCGCCAGCACATTACAGCCCAACCGATGATATTCGTCCTCCGGAACTTCAATCATCTTTATGCCGCGTTCGATCAGAAGCTGTCGTAAAAACACAGGCATTAATCTTGAGTAAACGACTGCTAGATCATCATCTACTAAACTAATAATCGACATGAGATGGAGACATTCATCCTCCCCTTGATCATGTGGAAGCGGGACAACAATCAATTCATCTACTAAATCCTTGGTCATTTCTCGAATTTGCCGGATTGCCTCATCATTCGTCCGGTAGCCGCGGCCGACAAGTAGTGTTCGGTCATCGAGCCACACCAGATCTCCCCCATCGGAGACAGCTTCTCCAGTTAGTTCTCCCAGTATAGGAATCTCTTTTTCCCGTAAAAATTGTTTATAAACCGCTGCTTCAGGCTGACGAAGTTTTTTTCCCGATTTTAAAATAATCGCCCCTTTTTTCGTGAACTTAACGGGGTCATGGACATAAAGGGAATCTAAACCAACCGCTTCCGAAGCGGGTAAATATTCAATCTGTTCCACATGCTGCTTAAGTATCGAAATAAACTGTTCATATTCTTGCTGTGCTTTTAAAAAATTCGGCTCCTGAAAATAGTTGAATCTCTCCCATTCTTTACTTAAATGCTCTTGATCTAGAAAAGCATCTTTCGGATGTTTCACAATCACTGAATTTAATTTTTTATGCATTGATTGACTATAATGCAATCCTCTCTCTCCTTTCCGTATAGTGGAATTCAATTCCTCTAGAAGGAAATTTTATAATTATGATATTATAATAGCAAGAAATTAATGTCAATATATTTCGAATTTACTAAATACTCTAGCGATTAACTTTTTACCAAAAATAGTAGATAATAGATTGGAATAGGAGCTGATTATATGCAAACGATTGATCGAGCTATGCAAGTAATCAAGGTTCTTGCTGGAAGCGAAACAAAAAAATGGCTCTCGATTACTGATTTATCTAAGGAATGCGACCTGCCGGTAAGCACGATGCATCGGCTTTTACAATCATTGAAGACACACGGGCTGATTCAACAGGATCCTGAACTAAAACTTTATTCGATGGGGAACACTTGGTTAGAGTATGGTTTGCAGATGTATGATACCTTTGATTTCGTAGGGCTGGTTCGACCTGAAATGGAAAAATTAATGTATGAAGTGGAAGAAAGTGTGTATTTTAGTAAACCAATTGGCTTGGAATCCTTAATAGTGGAAAGAATAGATTGTCTGCATAACCCCATTCGCATTTATGACCAGTTAGGTATTCGCATCCCGCTAAACATTGGGGCTGCCAATAAAGTCATGCTAGCTCACATGCCTCCTAAAGAAGCTTTAAAAGTCGTGAATTCACTTGTACCTGAACAGGAAAGAGATGATTTTTTACTATTGCTGAAGCTAATCCGAAAAGAAGGCTACCGGGTGAGTCACGGTGAGAAAACAAAGGGTACTTCATCTGTTGCAGTACCGCTGTTTAATAAATTAAATGAGCTAATCGGTGCACTAAGTATCGGCTATGTCAATTTCAATGTCACAGCGGAAAGACAAGCCCTTTTAATTGAAAAAGTAATGGAATATGGGATGAGAATTTCTACTAAATTAGGGTACAAATCTTAGACCAATAGGGGGTGACCATTTGTGTCATCCCCTATTTCTTTTTGGAGGTATACAAATTCTTTACACATCTTTAACACTAGGTTTAGAAAAGATTCTCATTTCTCTAATACAATGAAGTTAACTAAACCTATTGGAGGGATTGGATGAAGATTACCGTTGCCGGAGCAGGTTATGTAGGATTAGTCACAAGTGCTTGTTTAGCTGAATTAGGACACATTGTGACTTGCATAGACATTCAAAAAGATAAAATTAACATGCTTCAAAACGGACGTTCTCCGATTTATGAGCCCGGGCTGGAGTCACTTTTAGAAAAAAATCTGCGTAACGGTCAGCTGCAGTTTACCATTAATCCTCATCGTGCCTATTCAGAAGCTGATATCATTTTTATAGCGGTCGGTACGCCCGAAATGCAGGATGGCTCAGTGGACCTAAAATACATCCATGTGGTTTCTCATACGATCGCCCATTATATCGAAAAGGATGTAATTGTCTGTACAAAAAGCACGGTTCCAGTCGGTACGAACGACCTCATTCAAGAAATCATTCACAGCCGTAAACCTCCAAATCTTTGTGCAGAGGTGGTCTCCAACCCTGAGTTTCTTCGGGAAGGCTCTGCTGTCATTGATTTTTTTCAGGGAGACCGCATCGTGATTGGCACCGACAACCCTGAAACGGCATCCACTCTGGAACAACTTTATCTTCCATTGAAAATCCCGATCATCAAAACGGACATCAAAAGTGCAGAAATGATTAAATACGCTTCCAATGCATTTTTAGCAACCAAGATTAGCTTTATTAATGAAATTGCAAACCTTTGTGAAAAAGTCGGAGCTGATATCGAAGAAGTTGCTGATGGAATTGGCCGGGATAAACGGATTGGTCATCATTTTCTCAAAGCAGGGATAGGATTTGGCGGCTCCTGTTTTCCTAAAGATACAAAAGCATTAGTGCAGCTTGCGGGAAATGCGGATCACCCCTTTGAATTGCTGGAGGCTGTCATGAAGGTAAATAACCGGCAACAATTTCTTCCCGTTTTAATTGCAAAGGAAACGATAGGTTCGTTAAAAGATAAAAAAATAGCCCTGCTCGGTCTCGCATTTAAACCGGATACCGATGATGTTCGTGGGTCTGCCTCTTTAACGATTGTCAAAGAATTGCTCGCGGAAGGTGCCGTAGTCAGAGCCTATGACCCCGCTGCGATACCCAATGCTCAGAAGATTTTAGGTGACACAATTGAGTACGCTTACGACATTCGCTTTGCTCTTCAAGATACCGATCTTGCGATTATTGCCACTGAATGGGAACAAATCAAGCATGTCCCATTGGATGTATATCGCACCTTTATGAAAAATCCGATTGTGATTGATGGGCGAAATTGTTATCCCCTCGATAAAGTTCAAAAGTATCCGATGACTTATATTTCAATAGGAAGACCTGCCGTTAATAAAGCTCAACAGCATGATGATCTACGATTGAATAATTTATAAAGGGGAAGTGACCATGATAAGAATGATAAATGTATTTTATGGCTTCGAATGCCGATTACTGCAAAAGGTCAATCGCCATTTTGATAAAAAGCTGTTAAATCTATTTTTCCGCTCAGTCACACATCTAGGAGGAGCAAGATTTACAATTGCCGTCACGTTTCTCCTCCTTTTCTTATCGCCAAGGGGTGCCGTAAGATTAACTGCTATATCCAGTGCCCTTGCATTAACAGCCAGTCATATACCTGTACATTTTGTTAAGCAGCTTTTTCCGCGAAAAAGACCCTATTTGATAGTGGAGAAAACGAAGTTCCCAGAAAATCCATTACAGGATCATTCATTTCCTTCGGGCCATACAACGGCGATTTTCTCCGTTGTAATACCATATGTATTATTCATTCCGCAGCTTTCTTATGTCTTAATACCATTAGGGCTTTTTACAGGGTTATCGAGAATATACTTAGGTCTTCACTATCCCTCAGACGTTATCGCCGGCGGCATTCTTGGAACATGTACCGGTATCCTAAGCTTTTATCTATTATGTATTTGAAAAAACAAGGTTAGGAGGGATGAGATGAAACTGGCGATTTTCACAGATACCTTTTACCCGGATATCAACGGAGCGGCCCGCACACTTAAACGATTTTGCCATTATCTAGATGCGCAAAACATCTCCTTTAAAGTCTTTGCACCGGATTCTTATCCGAGCGAATATGCGTCAAGCCATATTTATCGTTTAAAAAGCCTCTCCTTTTTCTTATATCCTGAATGCCGTCTCGCTTTACCGAACCTTCACCGTATCAAGTCAGAATTACAAAGTTTCGCGCCGGATTTGATTCACGTTGCAACGCCGTTTAACATTGGCCTTTGCGGCGTTTATTTTGCGAAAAAATTGAATATCCCACTAGTCGGCTCCTATCACACCGACTTCGATCATTATTTACACTACTACGACCTTCAATTTCTTTCTAAAATCCTCTGGAAATATATGAATTGGTTCCATCGATCCTGTGAAAAATTATTTGTTCCCTCCAATGAAACATTAGAGCAGCTCAAACAGCACGGATTTTCGAATCTGGAAATTTGGCCTAGAGGGGTTGATTGTCAGGTTTTTCATCCCTTTTATGATAAAAAAGCGGTCCGAAAGCACTACGGAGTTTCGAAAAAATACCTCCTAACCTATGTTGGAAGGTTAGCACCTGAAAAAGATGTTCACACTCTTCTTGCTGTTGCCAAATCGTTGCCGCCTGAACTAAATGAAAACATTCACTGGTTCGTTATTGGTGATGGTCCTTTGCGTGAAGAACTTGAAAAAGAAGCCCCGCTAAACATGAGTTTTACCGGTTACTTAAAAGGAGAAAAATTAGCAGAGGTCTATTCTGCTTCGGATTTATTCGTTTTTCCATCTGCAACTGAAACGTTTGGCAACGTGGTCCTTGAAGCGCTGGCCAGCGGCACACCTGTTATTGGAGCCAATGCCGGGGGCGTTAAAAACATCGTGAAACCGGGGGAGAATGGGTACTTGTGCAAACCGGGATATGTACCTGAGTTTGCCGGGGCCATCGCCAGGCTGCTAAACAATGAGAGCTTACGAAAGCAAATGGGTTGGGAAGGAAGAAATTATGCTTTAGAGCAAAAATGGGATAAAATTTTTGAAAATTTACTTTGGCATTATTCAGCTGTTATCGAAGAGATTAAGTCAAAAAAATATGCGTGAATGCTTAGTCCAGTCCATGACGCCTCTAAATATGAGAAAACGACTACCTTACTAATCCTTGGTAGTCGTTTTTGCTTTCTTTTTCTTAGCTGATACCTTCTCAGGCATTTTTTCCACCCATTTGATGGACTGTTGAATCCATTCCTTTATTTTATCCGGTTCTTCACGCCACTTCTCTGGGAACACGACATACTCCTTCATCGGTCTTCCCTGCATCGGCGAGAATTCGGCTGCCCCTTCCTCCTCCAAAAGTCGAAGTCGTTCATTTTCTGGCAGTCTGACAAAAATATGGATTCCGTATAAGCCGGCAAACATATTCCCATTGATAAAACTAGCAAGGTTTCCAAACATCGGCTTAATCATGATACGCGGGTCAACAGGTATAACAGAAGCAAAAAATGCTTTTGACTCTTCAACCGGCTTCGGCATCGGCATAAAAGCTCCCCCTTTCATAAATCCATTAATATTATAACTTTTCCAGTACTGACAAGTTACATACAAAAACACCGTCCACTGGATATGGACATTTCAAGTGAACTGTCCACAAACGGTGCCTGTCACCGCAGTTTTTATTTAGGCACTTTCAGGACCATTTTGCATACAAATAGAAAATAATGCTTCCTAGGAGGATCCAAACATGCATTGGTTAACAATATTGCTAATAGGTGTCGCAGCCAACCTTGACAACTTAGGGATCAGTGTTTCATATGGGCTAAAATCAACACGTATCCCCTTTGTTTCCAATATAGTTATTGCTGTCATTTCCATGCTCTGTGCCTATATTTCCATTACGGCAGGTGAATATATATCACAATTTATATCGTTAACAGTTGCTAATTACGCAGGTGGTTTGCTGATTATTTTTCTTGGAGGAAAGTGTGTTGTTGAATCCATCTTCCCTAAATCTTCCCCTGATCCTGAACCTGCATCAGAGCCAGTTCCGGTTAGGGCTGATTCTAACCTTACAAAGGTTATATCTCAACCGGCTTTAGCTGATATTAATGAGGATAAAGTGATTTCCTTTAAGGAGTCAATATTATTAGGCCTGGCGCTTGCAATGAATTGTTTAGCGATGGGTTTAGGAGCCGGTTTCACCGGAATATCTCCAATATTAACCACAATCTCTATCGGTGTTTTCTCCCTTATTTCCATTTTCTTCGGGATAAAAATTGGCAGCAAAATTAGTGACAACCGGGTAGGAAAATACTCAAACATCATCGCAGGGCTCATCCTCATCCTCATCGGCATTTATGAAATCATTATTTAAAGCCTACGGTGCCTGACACCATAAAAAGACACTAATCCACGACCTGTGGACAATATTAGTGTCAGGCACCTATTGTTAATGTTTATAAAAAAATTCCTAAGAATATCCTAGGAATTTTTTTATCTATTATTTATGACGGCAGTTTTTGCAAACTTTAATTGTTTGATTTGTTTCCGTTTTATGCGGATACAATAGCTTAATCCTTGTCCTTCCGCATAATGGGCAGGTCCCTCTTCCATTCGAAGGCAGGTAGCTGATTGTTTTTCCACGATTCCTCTTTGCCATTTCCATCCATCCTTAATAAAATTATTCCTGTTTCTCTATCTAATGATGGACTGGCATAAATATTGATAGGCAAACGCTTCTTTTTTCCGTTTCAAGTTAAATTTACTTTTGTGCTGTTAAAATAAGTCTTCAGTTAGCATCTTTTTTCCGCGACTAAATAGCTATCATCCAAAAGAGAATCCTTTTCAAGCAGTTCTCGAACCTCATTATTGAACACTTCTTTTTTATAATTAACGCTTGTATGCACAACTACCGCTTCAACCCCGACCAATATACACCGATTTAAAGGCTTACTTTCCCCCGGTTCTTTATCTCTTCCTTCCTCTGCACCTAATAAATCTTGTGCCATAAGATATTATAAATAGCCCTAAAAAATAGTTTAATAATTCCATTATTATTTTCATATATATTAATAGGGCAGGAAAGATGTGGTGCTTTCTTATGAAAAAAAATCAACTTCATGACTACTTGTTTCAAAACCTTCAAGAAAGTAATATGACGTTTGAACAAGTCTTTGAGCATATCATTACGTTTATGAAAATTAATCCCGATGGCAATTACCGCTTGATGGTTGGAACAGATTCGCAAGTTCATAAATCCTATACCGTTTTTATTACTGGAATTGTGATTCAAAATGAAGGAAAAGGTGTTTGGGCTTGTATAAGAAAAGTGATCATATCAAGAAAAATGACGCAGCTCCACGAGCGGATTTCTCTTGAATTATCATTAACAGAATCGATTGTTTCGATGTTTACCGAAGAAAGAAAAAATCAATTAATCAATATCATTTTACCTTATCTGTATCAAGGAGCTACATTTTCAATGGAAGGTCATATCGACATTGGTGCCGGCAAACGAAATAAAACAAGTGAGTTTGTTAAAGAAATGGTTACACGAATGGAATCAATGGGTGTTGAACCAAAAATAAAACCTGATGCTTTCGTTGCTTCAAGCTATGCCAACCGTTATACAAAATAACGTCGTTATTTAAGATCTATAACCGGCTTCCTCATCTAAAACCCGCTTATATCCCAACTCCCTCTTATACCCTATAATCTATAGATCCCTCAATCTAAATTATTTGATAGTAACGCATTAACGCAATGGAGGACTGTCTCCAACTATGGTAATGCACAATAAAACAGCCGGGAATTCCCCATCGCTTTATCATACCAAAAAGTGAAGATCCGTCCTCATTAGTTATGTTGTAATTCTACTATCACTTTTGTTCCTTTGCCGATGTCGCTTTCTATTTTCATTGTTCCGTTGTGCTCTTGAATGATTTTGTTGCTGACGGTAAGTCCAAGCCCGATGCCTTTATCCTTTGTCGTATAAAACGGTGTTCCTAAAAACCTTAATACATCCGATTCGATTCCCGTTCCTTCATCAAAAAAGCTAATCCTCACTCTTTTATCTTCTATTTTCTCTACCTCTATATGGACATTACCTCCGTTAGGCATAGATTCAATCGCATTTTTGAGGAAGTTAACAAAGACTTGTTTAAGCTGATTTGGGCTGCAAAGCAGCTCAATGTCGTCCTTTTCGAATTTGCTGTTAATTTGGACGTTATGAAGCAGCGCTTGCGGATGCAGGACATTGACCGTGCTGTCTATGATTGAAATCAAATTTTCACGTTCAAATTGAATGGCTTGGGGCTTCGCCAATGACATAAATTCATTCACAATCATATCAATTCGATCTAATTCGTCCGTGATAATCGATAAATAGTGATCCTGCTTATTTTTATTCGTTGTATTTTTTAAAAGCTTTGAAAATCCTTTTAAGGAAGTCAACGGATTTCGGATCTCATGGGCTACGCCTGCTGCTAACTGACCAATGATTGAAAGCCGGTCTAAATTACGGAGGGCTTCATCATTTTTAATCCGTTCCGTAATATTTCTCCCAACCGTGACAAATGCATCGATCTCTTTTTGTTCATTAAAAATAGGGGAAACGTTGAACTCAGCAAAGATGATATCGTTTTCAATTGTTTTTATCTTTTTTTGAAATAATTGCGGTTCTCCGGTATCCATTAATTTCTGCAAGGTTTTTTTATGAGTTTCTACTTCTTCAGGAAAGAAAAATTCGGACAGGTATCGACCTACAAATTCCTCCTGTGGTATCCCGACCACTTTTTCATACGAAGGAGAAGCATATATGATTTTATCTTCTTTCGTAAAAACCTTAATCATATCTGTGGTGTTTTCGGTAATTAATTTGTACAGTTCACGTGTTCTTTTTAATTCTCTTTCCATGTTTATATATTTTGTTATATCGCGAAAAATGGCTATTACAGCAATAATTTCCTTTCTTAAATTTCGAAAGGGAGAATAGGAAACAGCAATATCCAAGATGCTGCCATTTTTATGAAATCGTTGGGTAATTAAATCGGTAAAGGTTTTTCCATATTTGACTTGTTTAATTATTTCTACAGCTGTTTCCAGATGGGGCAATGCATCGATTCTTTTCCCGATTAAATCTTCTTCTGTATAGCCGAAAATTTTTGTATACATATGATTTATCCGAATAATCCGATATTCCATATCTATAATTGCAAATCCGTCGGCTGTACATTCAAGAAATAAATCAATTAATTCATCTGGATTATATAATTCAGCTTCACTATCATTCCTAAAAATCGGAAAATTTTTAGACATAGAAATCTCCCTCAACGCTCATTTACTCTTACTTTTATTCTACTTAATTTTACCATAAAGAAAAGAACTTTTTCCGTTTGTTTCATAACTAGCCTTTCGGCGCCTATACAGGAAGACCTCCACAAACAAAAAATAGTGTCAGGCACCGTTGAAGGACAGTTGTCCGCATACAGTACCTGACACCCACATCTTTATAAATTAGTATGTATAAGGTCTAAAACTTTACGTAACTCTGTAACACTCACTTGTCCTGGTGCGGATGCTTTCTTTGCAGCACCGAATGTTAGCGCGGATCCGAAAACCTCTCCTGCCAAGCGGCTGATAACTCCTTTGCCAGCCATGGACATGGTAATAAACGGGCGGTCAGCATAGAGTTCATTCATTGAATTGGTCGCATCCAATAGCATAAGCACGTCTGAAGTATTGGTAGGCATAACAGCAATTTTGGGCAGGTCCCCTCCCAAATCCTGTGCCTTCCTTAATCGCGACACAATTTCTTCTTTTGCAGGAGTCTTGTCAAAATCATGGTTAGAAATAATAACAAATACATTATTTGAATGCGCTGTTTCAATCAATGTTCTCACATCATTCTCATCGTTAAACAACTCAACATCGATGATATCCACCATTCCTGTTTCGGCCATGGACTTGTTTAATTCAACATAAAATTCCGAGCTTACTTCCTTTTCTCCGCCTTCTTTCGCACTGCGGAACGTAAAGACAAGAGGTGTGTCCGGAAGAATAACACGAATCTCACCCAGTGCCGCTTTTACCTTCTCTAAATCCAGGACATTCTCAAAAAAATCGACGCGCCACTCCACAACATCAAAGTCAACTGCTTTAAGAAACACTGCTTCTTCGATCAATTGCGCAATTGTTTCCCCCACCATCGGGACGCAAATTTTCGGAGCACCTTCTCCAATGGTGATACCTTTCACTGTAACGGTTTTTTTCATCCTTCTGCCCCCCTTTAGTCTGATTTCATCAACCAACCAATTTCAACATTTCCACTATAGAATCTGCTATTTCTTCTATATCGAGGTTATCCGTTTCAATTTTATAATGATGATTTGAATTATAGATTTCTTGTCTTTTATTAAAAAGCTCTTCCATTTCGTCGAGGGACTTTCCTTGTAATAGCGGACGGCTTTCAATAAGAAGGCTTAACCGTTGCTTCCAGCTCTCCCACGATAAATTCAGGTAAATCACAATACAAGATGACAAACATACATTCCTGACCTCATCTTGTAAAAAAGCTCCGCCGCCAACAGAAAGAATTTGCTGCTTGTGTTCGGCAAGACTTGTAATTAAACTTTTTTCCCTATCTCTAAATGCTTTTTCGCCGATTTTATTAAAAATTTGCGTAATAGGCATTTGGTATTGTTTCTCAATTTCTTCATCAATATCAACGAAATTGCTGCCAAGCTTTTTAGCTACCAGTTTCCCAATTGTTGTTTTCCCGGCACCCATAAATCCAATAAACACGAAACTCTTTTCTCCCATTGTTTCTATCCCCCTTAAGCAAAAACGAACAAATCCACTTTTTTAACATTATATTCTTTCCTCTGGTAGAAAAACAATTTATTTTACGAGATTTGTGAATCTCTAAAAGGCCTTCATTTTGGATTGGAGGCCTTTTATTTAGTTTCATGATAAAAAAACAGATTTTATGTTACGTTAATACTAATAAAATTAATCACAAGCAGGTGTACAATTGTGGATATTAAACATTTACAATATTTTATCGAGGTGGCAAATTCTAATAGTTTTTCACGCGCAGCAGATCACTTATTTATCACGCAGCCCACCATTAGTAAAATGATTAAAAACCTTGAGGAAGAGGTAGGGGTTGCTCTTTTTGACCGCTCTCGAAAACAATTAACCCTAACAGATGCAGGGAGGATTATTTTGGAGCAAGCGAAATTAATCGACAAAGCCTTTATTAATTTAGAAACGGAATTAGATAACCTTTTTGGGTTAAAAAAGGGGCATATTCGCATTGGTTTGCCTCCCATATTCGATGCAAACCTCTTCCTTAAAATAATAGGAAGCTTTCATGAAAAATATCCCGGCATTACTTTTCAATTATTGGAAGACGGTTCAAAAAAAATAGAAGAGGACGTTAGCAACAATCTTCTTGATGTGGGTGTCATTGTTCTCCCAACCAAAAATGACAATTTTGAGTATTTCTCATTTTTAGAAGAAGACTTTAAACTACTGCTTCATTCATCACACCCTTTAGCATTAAGGGACGAAGTCAGCTTAGAAGAATTGAAAAATGAGTCTTTTATATTGTTTAATAAAGACTTTGTCTTAAACGATCGGATTATCTTTTCTTGTAACAATGTTGGTTTTAATCCTCATATAATCGCTGAAAGTTCCCAATGGTCTTTTATACAGGATATGGTGGCTTCGAAACTTGGCGTATCCCTTTTGCCTGAAAGTATTTGCAGGCATCTAAATAAACATGTTATTCCTGTAAAAGTAATAAACCCTTCCATCCGCTGGAACCTTGCCGTTATTTGGGGCAAAAATCAATACCTTTCCTATGCGGCAAAAGAATGGCTGCAGTTCACAAGAGAACATCTAATACATGCAGATTAATTTTATTTATCACAAAAATTTGTTCAAACGGTTCCTTAAAGAGGGGCCGTTTTTCAACTATATATACACTGCATAATTGAAAGCATTTACATAGAAAATGGCTATACAACCGATAAAATTTAACCATTTTACTTACCTATCAATGCGGCGTACACTTGTTTATGTAAGAAAAACCTTTTAATAACGTGGATATAGTAAATTTCATTTAGAATCCCAGCATGAAAGGAAACAGCTTAATGAAAGCAAAAAAAGCGAAAGAAAGCCGCATTATTAATACTGCTCAAGTATTATCATGCGATTTAAATAACTATAATACACTTTTTGGCGGAGTTTTAATGAAAAAGCTTGATGACGCCGCAACTTTATCAGCCAGGAGACATTCGAGAGTCAAAGAATGTGTAACGGCCTCTACAGATTCAATTGATTTCTTATGTCCTATCCATCAAACTGATTCAGTCTGTGTCGAATCGTTTGTCACATATACAGGTAAAACTTCTATGGAAATTTTTTGTAAAGTTATCGCCGAAGACATTATGAATGGTGAAAGACGAATTGCCGCAACTGCATTTTTGACTTTTGTCGCCTTAGATGTAAATAAACGTCCGGTCGAAGTTCCAAGCATTATTCCGGAAACAGAAGAAGAAAAATTCCTATATGATACAGGAAAAGAAAGAGCAGAAATACGTAAATTAAGAAGACAAAAAAGTAAAGAATTAGCTGAGTATATATCAGTAAAAAAACCTTGGGATAAATAAGAGGAGGAAAATGTAATGATCACTTTGACTAGTCTTGATGAGTTAAAAGCCACTAGCGAAGCCTTGGAGAATCTAAAAAAAGACTATCCGGCCCTTTTCGAAAAACTTTTGGATATGGTTAATCTTACACGGGCATTTCAATTTAAATATAATTACATGGGATGTTTAATTATGGATGAAGATCCAGGCGAATATAAACCAAATTTTGTGTATGGTTCTGTACTGCGCTTGTATAAAAAAGAATTACAAAAATTAAAAGATGATCTAGATTCCCAAATACTAAAACAGTTTTTAACTAAATTCAGAAGTACTGATTTCGCAAAAATCAGTCAGTTAGTACTTGGTATGACTCCTGAGTCATTAGTAGGTGCCTCCAGTATTAGGTAACAGGTTTTAGATCCACAGCCTAATATTTAATATAATTTAACAACTGACTTAATAACTAGATGGTGCCTGACACCATCAAAAGACACTACGCCTGTTTTGTCCACCGAGGGTGGACATGCTGATGATGGTTTAAATTTGGCTTAAACGAACTTTTACTATCCAACATAAAAAACGATTGGTTTTTACACCAATCGCTTTTTTCTTGCATATTGCCATATATTTATTCTTTGATACCGGTGTAAATACGAATGGCATCTCTTAAAAATTCTGCAGCACCCGTTTGTTCCTTATCATAATAGGCTTTAAACCGTTCATCATCCACATACATTTGCGCAAGACCGGCGTGCGCTTCTTTACTGTACTCACTCCAATAAAAAGTGAGCCATTGCTTATGCAAATCCGCTGCCGTTTGCGCTAATTCACCTGCCGGGTCGCCGGTGGCGAAAGCATGAGCCAATGCTTCCTTAACCTGCTGTTCCAGGTCTGTGACTGCTGCATATTGTTCCTGAGTCATATTTTTTACTTTTGCATTTGACTTGTCAATCGCTTCATTTCCGTATTTTTTCCGAATTTCCTCACCGTACTTTTTCTCATTGTCATCTATCATTTTTTGCTTAAATCCTTCAAACTTTTCATTATCAGCCATTTTGATTCTCCCCTCTGTTACCGCAATGGTTTTTTCCACATTGGCAATTAACATATCTAATTGTTGTCGTTTTTCAAGGAGTTTTTCACGATGTTCTCTCAGTGCATTCGCTCCATCAAAGGAAGGTGCCGTAACAATATCCCTTATACTATTTAAACTTACACCTAATTCCCTGTAAAAAAGGATTTGCTGCAGTCTGTCAACTTCTGCTTGCCCGTAAATCCGATATCCTGACGAATTGATTCTTGCCGGCTTAAGAATTCCAATTTCATCATAATACCGAAGAGTTCTGGTGCTTATTCCTGCTAACTTCCCTAGCTTTTGCACTGTGTATTCCATTCGTTCACCTCCTAAAATAACGATACACCTTTACGCAACGTCAAGGTCAATAGCTATTTTTTTATTTTATCCAAATTATTCAAACAGGTTAGTTTTTATAATCAACCTAACTCATAGGAAGACCGCCCTTACTCCTTTACCATTCTCTAATGCAAAGTTATAAACCTTGCTCTTATTGAATAGCTTTGTTACAAGAACCATAAGAGGCTTTTTAGGGGGATGCCAAATGGGATACTATGTTAGCGTAGAACCTGACGTTAATATTTATGTAGAAGATGTTAACCGTACGAGTAGGAAGGTCATCCTCTTTGTACACGGGTGGCCTGCAAACCATAAATTATTTGAATACCAGTTTAATGTACTCCCAGGTCTTGGGTATCGGTGTATTGGAATTGATATCAGGGGGTTTGGTAAATCAGATAAGCCTTCGGTTGGATACTCTTACGACAGGCTGGCTGATGATATTCGATATGTAGCCGAAGCGCTTGGATTACAGAACTTCACACTTGCAGGGCATTCTGTAGGAGGAGCGATAGTTACCAGGTATATGGGGCGTCACAATAGCTATGGAGTATCGAAATTAGCACTTTTTGCCGCTGCTGCTCCCAGTTTTATTCAACGGTCCGGCTTTCCTTATGGTCTAGCAGCGGAAGCTGTAAATGCACTTATCCAAGAAGTCTATAATGATCGTCCGAAAATGCTGGCTGAGTTTACAAACATGTTCTTTTATCAAAAACTTACCAAACCATTCTCGGACTGGTTCTTCCAATTAGGTCTTGAAGCCTCCGGTTATTCTACTGCATATGTATTAGCCTCCTTAAGAGATGAGATTTTATTTTCTGATATTGAAAGAATTCAAGTCCCTACATTGATATTACATGGTATACATGACAAAATTTGTTTACCTCCATTGGCCTCTGCGCTTCATCAAGGAATTATAAATTCTAAACTTGTTTGGTTTGAACAAAGCGGTCATGGATTGTTCTGGGAAGAGCGAAACAAGTTAAATAGAGAATTGGCAGATTTTATTGGGTAGTTGTTTAAATCCATCAAAAAAAATCCGATAAGAGTACTTTTTTGTTGATTCTTTTTGAATCACATTCAAAAAATGAAAAGCTGTGGGATTATTGGAATCCTCACAGCTTCCATCTATTTCTCTTTACTTTCATTTAACTCATCAATAAGCTGTTTAGTCCTTTTCGCATTTCCTTCGGCAAAATTTTCGAGGCGCTCCTTTAATTCATCATCATCGTGAATCCGCTCAGCGGTTATAAGATACGTCCGCATTAAATCTTCTTCAATTTCAATTGAATGTTTAAGAATTTCTTCAAGATTTTCCTTTTCTTCGCGATTCTTTCCGTTAAATATATTTAAATCCAAGGGATCACCTCCTTTTCCACTTAGCGGGTTTTTTGTCTTGATATATGTAGATATAAGAAGGATAAGACTTACCAACATAATCCCAGATACCACATCGAACAAAAAACTTAAAGGTAAAAAATTCCTTTTTTCATGGAATTGCCTCACATAGTTATGGTAAGTTTTTATCTCATTTAATTTTTAGGCTCTGTTAAACTTGGTTGTTGATTTCCGCTCCTGGCGCTCGCTTTCCGCGGGGAGGCCGAGAGCCTCCTCGGCGCTTAATGCGCCTGCGGGGTCTCCCGTGACCTCTCTATCCCGCAGGAGTCGAGCGCCCTCCGCTCCAATCAACAGTTGTAAAAAATCAACATTCGCCTTTAACACAGCCAATTTTAAAAAAAAGAATTTATCCAACCCAACAGCAAGAAGGTATTTATATTCAATTACTGTGAATCATCTTTAAAAGCCGCAATAAAATTACAAGATTATTCTTAATTTGCTAATACCGGATATCCTTTATTCAGAAATTGTTCACTAATTAATTTTTCATAACTATATAAAGGTTCGTTAGTAAATGATTGGTGCTTTTTTTAGGTAATACAAGGTTCAAAATCAAAAGCAGATTACGAGCTTTTGGATACTAAACCATTCAAGCCCTGGTGCTGTCGTTTTGAAAGTCAAAGAAATATGGTCCCAAGTCAGAAAATAGAGGTTGTCCCAAAAGGACTTCCTTGTGAAGTCCGATTTGTCGGTCCTGAGAATCAAAAAGAGTCAGCCTCTTAGACACTGAATGTGCTAAAGGACTGACCCTTATATCTATTATTAACATCACGCAGCAAATTTTCCTGTGATTGCATTTTCTTTCTTTCGAGGTTTTCCTTGACTAGGAGCCTTTATCGTTAAAGCGATGATTATTGAAATTATGCTTAATACGGCAATGAAGGTGAAAGTAGGTACGAATCCGCCGAGTGCAGCTGCGATAAACGAACCAGAAAGTGCACCAAGACCGAAGCCTTGATAAACAATACCATAGTTTTTGCTTTGATTTTTTAAACCAAAGAAATCAGCTATAATTGCAGGAAATATGGTTATATTACCACCAAAGCTAAAAGCAATCCCTGCTACACATGTAAAGAACAAGCCATAATTTAATTTTGCAAAGCTTAATACTGTTACAGCCACTGCAGTCACTAAAAGTGCACCAGATACCACTTTCAAACGACCCACTTTATCTGATAATGCACCGAGAATAATCCGGCCAGTTGTATTAAAAATAGCTACTAATGCCACCGCATTACCTGCAGTTGCTACATCTAATCCGGCTAAACTAACGCCAATATCCTTTACGATCCCAATTAGATATAAGCCGCTCATACAAGCTGTAAAAAACATCACAAACAATAAGTATGCTTCCTTTGTTTTCAGCATTTCTTTGACTGTGTAGTCTTTCTGCGCTGTTTCCTTAAGTGTTTGAGGATTGTTGTTAATTACTGCCTCTTTCACTAGGAATGATCCACCCACAATCATGATCATGACGATTAATCCCCAGTATAAAAAAGCATGAGAAACGCCTACTGATTGAATAAGTGATCCGTTAATGAACTTAAATAACAAACTTCCAGTACCATATGCCCCCACAGAAATTCCGGATATAAGCCCTTTTTTCTCAGGGAACCATTTAATCAGATTAGATAGGGACGTTATATAGGCAGTTCCATCAGCAAATCCGACAACAACACCGGCCAAAATATAGAGCATCCACAGCGATGAAATCTGGGAACTAAGGATTAATCCTGTTCCGAGGACGATACCCGCACAGCCAATGAGACGGCGAATCCCCCATTTATCTTGTAGCTTACCAGCAAACAGCGTTGAAAAGGCCAGCGCAAAACTTGTAATAGAGAAGGTAACAGCGACCGAGTTTAGCTTCCACCCGAAGTGTTCTACTAACGGCTGGTTGAATAAACTCCACGTATAGATAGTTCCTAATCCCATCTGCACGATAATTGTCCCCAATACAATCAGCCATCGTTTATCATTGCTTGCCTTCATTTCAATCTCCTCTTTTCATTTGTCTCTTATCCAGGTATTCAAAATTGTTATTTTCATAATCAGCAAACCTTATTTGGTCTGTTTACAATAAAAATAATACCACCTGAAAAAGGAGTTGAAATCGGTTTCAGCATGAAATGCCTATAATAGGGAATGAACGGTGCTTATAAACGCATGATTTGTCGAAACACTTTCACCTTGCTTCTACTAACTGGAATTTCCACTGTAAGATCCTTAAGGCGTAATAGATAGGTTTGGTTGAACCATGGAACAATTTCACGGACTTTTGTCAGATTTACTGAATAAGACCGATGACAGCGAAAAAACAAGTCCTGTGGCAACCGCGAATGGAAGTCTGATATACTCATCGGCATTGTGTACTCTTCCTTTTGAGTATAAACGAACGTGATTTTCTCACTAGCGGAAGCGTAATAAATATCATTCACATCTGTTACAAAAATTTTATCGTTCTTCCTTAGATTTATTCGGCCCGCAGCCCCCGAACTCATTTCCCCCTCATGAAGAAGCGGTTTCTGATTACTACTAAGTTCCATACCCTGATTATTAGTTTTAGAATGATCACGTTTATAAACAGATTCAAGTTTGTTCAACATTGCAGCAATCCGCTTCTCGTCATAAGGCTTTAAAATATAATCAAAGGCTTCAAGTTCAAAAGCTTGAGCAGCATGTTCTTTGTAGGCTGTTGTAAAAATAATATATGGTTTCTTGGCAAACTTACTGATATTACTTGCTAGAAGCATGCCATCAAGTGAGGGAATGTTAATATCCAGAAAAATCGCGTCTGTTTCTTGCTCCTGCAAAAATTTTAATACATCTAATCCGTCATCAAAAAAATCTGTTACTTCAATTTCACTATGCGTCTCAATTAAATATTCTAGTTCCTCACGGGCCGGTATTTCGTCTTCAACAATGATCGCTTTCATTTTATCTCCTTTGCTATGTCAAAATAGACCTCAGTTCCTGGTGCGAGCCGATGGATGATTAGCCCTTTCCCATAGATAAGCTTGACTCGCTGATGAACATTATACAATCCGATTTTTCTTGCCGGCACATTATCACGGTACAAATTTTCAATTACTTCTTCTTCAATCCCGGCCCCCGTATCCTTCACACTTATTCTAATGGTATTTTCCATATCCTTAACCGCGATGGTAACAATTCCTGGTCCTTTTGTCTTTAATATGCCATGGATAATTGCATTCTCCACGAGCGGTTGTATCAACAGGCTTGGAATACTTACACTCACTTCGTCTATATCATATTCTACTTTCAGACGACTGCCAAAACGAGCCTTCTCAATTTCCACATAATCGCGAACCTGTTCGAGTGCTTTGTGGATATCAATCAACTCATCGTTTACTTCAAGATTGTACCGCATATAGCCCGAAAGATTGATAATCAATTCACGAGCCTTTTCCGGATTTCTTCTCGTCGTGGATGCAATCGCATTTAGTGCATTAAAGAGAAAATGCGGGTTTATTTTCGTTTGGAGTGCCTTCAGCTCAGCCTTATTAGCCGCTTCCTTAATTTGCTCAATCCGAGATACCTCCATAAGTGTGGAAATCATTTGCGATAATCCAATCGCCATTGTCTGTAAGGAATAAGTCATTTTATAGGCTTTGCGGTAATAGATTTTGAGGGTTCCGGTCACTTCTCCCCTCTCCTCAAATGGCATGATGAGAAGGTATTGGATTTGAGGTGTATGATGATCAGCAACTTGATTTTTTATCGTGATTTTCCCCGTTCGAATGGCTTCTTTTGTGAAATCACTGATAATTTCCTGGCCTATTTTATATCTTTCCTCCCCGAAGCCAACATAAGCGAGAACATTGTGAGTATCGGTTATAGCGACCGCATCAGCCTTAATATCATCTTTGATGATGGTGCAAATCGTTTTTAGAGACTCAGAATTAATAGAACGAAAATATGGTAGCGTCTTATTGGCTATTTCCAATGCTAACTTGGCTTGTTTTGCGGCAATCATTTCTTTTTCACCTTCGACGCTCATGACAAGCAATACAATCAGGCCAATGTTGATTTCTCCAATAACCATTGGAAATCCAATTTTTGAGACAATGTCTAAACCAAGATCAAACGGATTCGCCATTCTAAGAATCAACAGCATGGTCAAGACTTCACAAAACATTCCTGCAGCTATTCCATAAATCCAACGTTGGGACCTCTTCACTTTTCGATTAATAAATCCGGAAACTATCCCCGCTACAATACTTGTTATAAGACATGGTACAGATGTAACCCCTCCAATATCATAAAAGTAGCGGTGCACTCCTGAAACGATTCCGGTGATGACCCCAACCCATGGTCCAAACAATATTCCTCCGGACACGATTGCGATTGTTCTAATATTCATAATCGACCCTTCTACTTTAATGCCAGAGTATGTACCAAAAATGGCAAAAACACAAAAGATAAAAGTGATGACTACTCGTTCTGCCGGAGAATGACGATCCTTTTGAAGTGACTCCTTAAACCTAGGAATCCGTGTCATAAAAAACAGGCAGATTAACAGCAGAGCTGCCCGTTCGAATAAATGGATCAACATTTCTAATGAAGTATACATATTTCGGTTTCCTCTCTCGAATCATTTAACAGCCATGTTTCATTTTAACAGACTGAGAACGTCAATCCTGTGAAAAATGTTATCCTCCCTTTCGCATAGTACTTTTTTCAAATATCTAACCAAAAGCAAATGAAAGCGACTGGTTTTTTATTTGAACATCTGAATGATCTGGTTTGCTAAGCAGCTTGGGCTATAAGGGGTCCCTTATTGTAACCACCATGATACGATGCCAAGTGTCGAAGAAAAAAGGCACAACTAGCGGGACGAACCTAGCTGTGCCTTTTTGTATTTTATGCTAAAAACCGTTCTACTGTTTTATGCCTTTACACTGGAGTGAAGTATCGCTAATTGAGATCCTTTTGATTTAGCTTCAAATAAGGGTTGTAGTAAAATACTTACTGACTAAATTGTCATTTTCCATTTTGATAAAGCCAACCAGTTTTCCTTCTCCTTATAATCTGGTATTATTGTTCCAACAAGGCGCCAGAAGGATCGGTCGTGATTCAGATGGACCATATGGCACATTTCGTGAACGACTACATAGTCAATTACCGCACGTGGTGCCATTGCCAGCCTCCAATTAAATGTTAGCTGCAGTTTTGAATCACAGGTTCCCCATGTAGTTTTACTATCCGTGATACGAATAGAGCGTGGTCTTGTTTTAAAATTGCATTGATAGAAATAGATACTTTTCTCCACTAAAGCCTTACACTGCTGGTAATAAAATCGTTTTAAAGCTTGTTTTACTTTTTCATCTTCAAGCTGCTTCACACATATATGCAGCTGTTCTCCTTCAAACACTACATGGTCTTTCGTTATATTTATGTCTTGGAAGATCTTTATTGGATAGGTATTTCCTAAATAAAGAAAGCTCTCACCATGCTCATAAACCTTTTCCTGTTGCCCATGTAGCCTATCCCTCATTTCATTTAATTTTTGCTGAATAAGATCCCAGTTTTCCTCTAATAACTGAAGCACTCTTTCATCGTGTGTCCCTTTCGGAGCCTGGAGTTCAACATTTCCATAGCTATCTATAGTAATTCCTATTGAGGTCCGGTTTTTGTATTTTATCTCAAAACGTATTGTCTTACCTGAGTAGGTATGTATCATGTCATCACCTGTAGGATCCTTTAATGCCGTTATCCCCTGTATTTGATAGCTAGTCCTTTTAAGAAGTTCCTGGCGAATTTATCTCCGCACTCTTTATAATTCTTATGGCCTTCTTTTCTTAATAAAGCGCCCAGTTCTCCTTTTGTTACCGTGATTCCTGCTTTTTCGAATATATCAAGCATATCCTCAGTCGTTAATGCTAGTGATATTTTTACTTTCTTTAAAAGGAGATTATTAACGTTTGCGCTTTTCTTTAAAGACGGCTCTGGTGTATCAAGCTGTCCTGGTTTGGGCTCTTGTTTTCCTCTTTTAAAAATAATAAAGCCATTTAAAAATGAATCTACCATATCGTTATTACATTTCATTTGATCGTCATTTCCAGCTTCATAATCATCTGATTTTGTGAGAATCTTTAGCACTTCAGGTACTGTTACTTCCACGCCACCAAGTTTAAAAATCTCTACCATTTCTGTATTTTTTATTTCCAGTGCATATCTCAATCGAATTAATATATCGTTATTATCCAACAATAGACCTCCTATTTTAAAACTAGTGCCTGTCCCCTTAAGCAATCTATCTAAGCTCAATCTTTGCAATTACCTCAACATGCGTCGTCTGCGGAAACATATCCACAGGCTGCACTTCCACCGTCTTGTATCCTCCATCTTCTAAAACCCTTAAATCCCGCGCAAGGGTAGCCGGATTACAGGATACATAGACAACCTTTTTCGGTTTCATTTCAATGATGGTTTGCAGCAAAGCTTCGTCACAACCCTTTCGCGGCGGATCTACCACAAGTACATCTGCAGTATTTCCTTCTTTGTACCACTTTGGTATCACAACTTCCGCTTCCCCAACAGCAAACTCGGCATTCAAAATTTCATTGATTGCCGCGTTCCGCTTTGCATCCTCTATCGCTTCCGGGACAATCTCCACGCCAAATACCTTTTTGGCTTTTTGTGCTAAAAATAAAGAAATCGTTCCGATGCCGCAATAAGCGTCAATCACATTTTCTTCCCCGCTTAAGTCGGCATACTCCAGCGCTTTATCATACAACACCTTTGTCTGAACAGGGTTCACCTGGTAAAAGGACAGAGCGGAGATGGCAAATTTCACATCTCCAATATAGTCATAAATAACTTCATTGCCCCAAAGAACGGTGGTTTTCTCACCTAAAATAACGTTTGTACGTTTTGAATTGACATTATGAACAATCGATTTTACCTTAGGAAGTCGAGCACGGATTGCCTCCACCAGTTTATTTTTCTGAGAGATATCCGCCGTTCTCGTAATAATCACCACCATGAGCTCCCCCGTTTGCTTACCGAAACGTGCCATAATATGGCGGAGAACTCCTTTATGGGTTTCTTCTTGATAGGCAGCTATCCCGAGTTCGTTGCAAATTTCCTTCACCGCCTGTACCGCTTCATTGATTTCCGGCAATTGAATCAGACTTTCATTCGTATCTACGATTTCATGGCTTCTTGGTTTAAAAAAACCGGCAATCAATTTCCCGTCTTTTTCTCCCACAGGGACTTGGGCTTTGTTTCGGTAGTGCCATGGTTCCGCCATTCCTAAGATCGGATGAACTTTAACATCCTTCAGTTTGCCGATGCGGGTCAGCACTTGCCGGACTTGATTTTCCTTATATTTCAGCTGACCTTCATAGCTGATATGCTCCAATTGGCAGCCGCCATACATATGGGAGTCACTACCGGCAATATCAACCCGATAAGGGCTTTTTTCATAAAGCTCCATTAATCGCCCAATACCGTAACCCTTTCCAGTCTTAATGACTTTTACCTTCGCCCTTTCACCCGGTAAACCATTGGAGACAAACAGCGGGTAACCGTCAACCTTCGCTACACCTGCTCCGTCATGGGTTAAATCTTCGAAAACTACATCTATATAGTCATTTTTTTGTACGGGTATTATTTTGTTCATCGATTTCTTCCTTTGCGCTATTTTGACTAGAAAAATTGTAACATACTATGAGGGTAAGTATGAAATGGACGGGAGTGATTTTCTGTTAAACAAGGTTATTCCGCCGAGTTTCACAAATAATCCAGCAAAATACCCATTTTCAAGAAGGCTAAATACTAAAATTCTGAATTTCCCTTTAAAAATGAAAGTCTGTTTTTGTTAATATTGTTTTTGCTACAAAACTAAATATTTTCAAGTCGATAGGCTTCCTTTACTTGTGGATATGCAGAGTTTATTTGCAAAAAAATGTGCTTCCATTTGCGGAAATGCCGCTTTCATTTGCGAAAAGCTGCTTTTATTTGCGAAAAACAGCTTTCATTTGCGAAAAAGCCATTTCCATTTGGGGATAACCGTTTTCTATTACAAAAAGCCACAATCTTTTAGAAAAGAGCCAAATGAAAAGACGCCCTACCCCTAGGACGCCCCTTCCTTCTAATCTCTCATCTCAACAACTTTCTCTTTAACCTCTTCGATATTTTCCATTTTGTTATCCCAGCACTTTTGGCTAAGGTCAACCGGGTAATCCTCCGGATTCATGATCCGTTTATACTCATCCCAAAGCGATTCAAGATTTTGCTTCAAATATTCACGTGATTCTTCAAGGCATGGAATTTCATAAACAAGCTCTCCATTACTAAAAATATTCTCATGAAGCTCTTTTGCCGTAAAGTTGGTAACAATCTTATTCATGTACGTATGGGTTGGATGGAACATCCTAAGCTTCTTCTCAGGCAGCTTTTCCTCCTCCATCGCAATGTAATCCCCTTCAGCATGGTGGTTCGTATTATTGATAATTCGGTAAATTTTCTTCAGTCCTGGAGTTGTTACTTTTTCCGGATTGGAGGAAATCTTAATTGTATCCTCCATATTGCCATTATCACCTTCAATGGCAACAATTTTATAAACCGCCCCTAGTGCAGCTTGATCATATGCTGTAATCAACTTCGTGCCGATTCCCCAGCTATCGATTTTTGCCCCTTGGGATTTCAAATTCATAATCGTATATTCATCCAAATCGCTTGATGCCACAATCTTTGCATCCTTAAAACCTGCTTCATCCAGCATTTTGCGAGCTTCTTTTGAAAAATAGGCCAGGTCACCGCTATCCAGACGGATCCCGATAAAATTAATTTTATCTCCTAATTCTTTTGCCACCTTAATGGCATTTGGCACGCCAAGACGCAATGTGTCATACGTATCTACTAAAAATACACAGTCCTTATGTGTTTCTGCATACTTATGGAAAGCTGTGTATTCATCCTTATAGGCTTGTACCATTGAATGGGCATGGGTGCCTGAAACCGGGATTTGAAACATTTTTCCCGCTCTTACATTACTGGTAGCTTCAAAGCCGGCAAGATACGCTGCACGTGTTCCCCAGATGGCTGCATCCATTTCCTGCGCCCGTCTTGTCCCAAATTCCATTGCCACTTCACTGCCGACAACCTGCTTGATTCGTGAAGCTTTAGTCGCTATTAATGTTTGGTAATTCACAATGTTAAGTAAAGCTGTTTCGATTAATTGTGCTTCTGCGAGCGGAGCATCGACTCGAATGATCGGCTCATTGCCGAAAACGAGCTCGCCCTCTTTCATGGAACGGATCGTTCCTGTAAAACGCATATTTTTAAGATATTCTAAAAAGTCATCCTTGTACCCAACTTCATTTTTCAAATATTCAAGGTCTTCTTCGCTAAAACGGAAACCTTGAATAAACTGAATCACCTTTTCCAATCCGGCGAAAACAGCATAGCCATTTCCAAACGGAAGCTTGCGGAAAAATAATTCGAAGACCGCACGTTTATTATGTATTCCATCTCTCCAGTATGTCTCTGCCATATTAATCTGGTAAAGATCTGTATGCAGAGTAAAACTATCATCATGATAAATGTGTTTCATAATTGACCCCCGAATACTATACAGCTTTTTCAACATTATTAACCATTCTACCATTTAAAAGACTATTTAACCATAGCCACCGGCGATTGTGCAAAATGCCCTAGAAGCATCTATCGCCACAAATGTCCTGCCACGACGATTGTCTTTTTTTCATTATACTCAATAATTCTAGACATGTACCTTTTTTTCCTTTTTCACATCACAGAAAAAAGTCCGCCCCATTTGGAACGAACTTTTGTTAACTGTATCTTTGTCCCGGCACCCAATCAGTAGGGCGGTCCAGCGGGCGAATATCATCGATTGGAACGAATACCTCCAAATGGCGGTACAGGTTTTCAAACTCTGATGGAAGCAAGCCGCCGAATTCCCCATCTAAATTAAGCTGCACTGTTTCACTAGAATGTACTTTAATACGATTTGCCTGGGTGTAAATAACATTCGGATCATTTACATGCTCACCGCGAACGGCTAAAGTGGCAATTCGGATAAACTCGGCAAGATTGATTTTTTTCAAAATTAACAATGAAAATAACCCATCATTAATCGACGCATCCGGTGCAAGCTTTTCAAATCCACCGATTGAATTTGTCAGTCCCACAAGAAATAGCATCGCTTCACCTTCAAAAAGTTTCCCGTCATATTCAATTCTAACTTCTGATGGTTTAATGGAAGGAAGCATTTCCATTCCTTTTAAATAGTACGCCAGTTGCCCGAGCATTGTTTTTAATTTGCTTGGCACTTCGTATGTAAGCTCTGTGATTCTGCCGCCGCCGGCAATATTAATAAAGTATTTATCATTGATTTTTCCGATATCAACGGGAATCATATCCCCTTTTGTAATAATATCAACAGCGGTTCCGATATCCCTTGGAATTTGCAGCGCACGGGCAAAATCATTCGTTGTACCTGCGGGGATAATTCCCAACTTCGGCCGATACTCCTGTTCTGCAAGACCGTTGACCACTTCATGAATCGTTCCGTCACCGCCGGCTGCAATGACAATATCATACCGGCGCTCAACAGCGATCTTTGCTGCTTGAATCGCATCTCCTGCCCCGGTTGTGGCGTGACACGATGCTTCATATCCGGCCCTCTCCAACTTTTCAAGAATCTCCGGTAAATTGCGCTTAAGAATTTCCCGTCCTGATGTAGGATTGTATATAAGTCTTGCTCTTTTCATCATTTCATCATCCTATTATTTGAAATCAACTATTGGCATTCATAACAGAAGGGTGTTTCTATATTCTACCAATGAATATCAAACCTTTCAAACATTCTGCTAAGCCATAAATACTATTCTTTCCTTTTACTTCCGTCTATTATCATACCGTTTTTTTATTTTTTTGCAAAAAAAAAACGAGCGATATGTCTCGCACGTTATTCTTTAATAATTAACCCCAATAACTTAGCAAATCCAATTGCCTGTTCCGGGGAAACTGTACATTCTGCCAAACTATTCAGAGATGCATTTAGACTGCTAAATGTGCAGCTGCTTAGATCTATTCCCTTTAATGAGGTTCCCGTAAAATTCACCTCATTAATATCACAATTTTTAAAATCCACCTTATCAAGCTTAGCTTCAAAGTAATCAACATTTCGCAGGGAGCAAGTATCAAACTTCACCTGCTTCAAATCTGCATAACCAAATGCTCCTAAATTCATATTACACTGTGCAAATAATGCATTTCGAACGGTCGAATCTCCCAGATTCAACCCTAATAGCTTTGATTCTTTAAATTCCGTTCGGTGGATTATCGCATCATTAAAATTTGCATTTGACAGGTCGCAACGTTCAAAAAGACAATCTGTTAATTGAAGGTATCTAAAAGAGACATCGATAAAGGTAACATTTTTAAATATTACCTCCTCAAAGCGTAGTTTTTCAATATCCTCGCCAATAATGGAACAATCGCTGATGATCGAGGCATAAATATAATCTTCTTCTCGTTCGTCAAAGTTTATCTGAGTAAGACTTGAGGGAATTTTCGGCTGTTGAATTTTGTTTTTCAAAAAGATCATCCTCTGCCATTATAAAATTTGAAAGAGGACAACCTTCTGCCCTCTCTCTTCCTTAATTATAAACTAGTCGCAGCAACGCTATTCTACTAATCTTAAAATACAAACATTGCATTCATGTGGGACCACGTATGAATCTTGCTCTGGTAATGCCCGATATATCTCCTCAAGTACCATTTTACGTTCTGATTCATCAAAGCCACCAAGTCGCAATATGGAATCAACACGTCCAACCCATTCTAGCTTCGTAAAGCTGACTGTATAATTCATCCTGTAAAAGTCCCTCAATTCAAAACCGTTCCGGGTCCATTCTTCGAACCACTCAACCGGGAAGCCGTTAATACACTGCCTAGTCTCCGCATTTGATCCTGCTGGTTGCAAGCTGCCCCCTACATATTTATCTAAAACCCCAAAAGTCTTTTCCACAGCTACAGAACCAGTTAGGAAACCTGTATCGATGACGATTAATGCCCCATTTGCCTTCAAAATCCGTTTTACTTCTGAAATGGCCTTCTCACGGTTGAACCCGTGCCACTCCCAAATAACTGTTACAAAATCATATTCAGAAGCTGGCAGCCCTGTATCCTCCGCATTCCTCTGCTGATAAGGAATCGAAAAATTCTTCATTCGATTTAAAATTTTCGCTTGTTCCAATAATTCTTTGGATGGTTCTACACCAATTACATCAGCGTTTCTCAAAGCAATTTTTCTTGTTAGCGCACCCGTTCCAGCACCGAGAACTGCGACCTTTTTTCCTGCAAAATTTATATTCCGAATCAACAGACTATCCATCAGGTTTACTGGTATATCTGCTTTTGACTTCGCATAGCTATTAGCAACTTGACCAAAATCAATTGGTTTCATGTTTATGCTCCTTTGATTGCCGAAAAATGAGATTTCAACAAAATAATACCACTTAAATATGGAAAAATGCTATTAATTAGAAAGAATAACTGACAAAGGATGATACTTATGTTGTGGTTGATACTTCTAGCTTCTTACCTGATTGGAAGCATACCCACTGCCTTAATTGTGGGCAAGCTGGTCTATGGGGTAGATATTCGTGATCATGGCAGTAAAAACCCCGGGGCAACTAATACCTTAGTGGTTCTTGGGAAAAAAGCAGCCCTGTTTGTTCTGCTCGTAGACGTTGGAAAAGGAATTGCTGCCACCTATCTGCCCATCTACTTCAACCTTGAAACTGAACCCTTATATTTTGGGTTTACTGCGGTTTTAGGTCATTGCTTTCCCATCCTCGCAGGTTTTAGAGGAGGAAAAGCAATCGCCACAACAGCCGGGGCTTTAATAATTGCCAATTTCCCCTTGTTCCTCATCACGTATATTACGTTCTTTTTGGTAATTTTGTTAACAAAGTATGTGTTTTTGGGCTCCCTTTCTGTTGGTCTTAGCATTCTTACCTATGCTTTCCTTTCACCCAAGCTAGAGTCTGAACTTATCTTTTTATTCTTTTCTTTATTTTTGATTTTCCTCCACCGCTCTAACATCCGAAATTTCATTCTTGGCATTGAACCAAAAATTACCGATAAAAATCTAAACAAGGACCGTATCCCTCCCAAAGGCGGCGGCTTTAAAATGTAAAAAAGACCCTGGCAGCAATGGCTGCCAGGGATTCATTTTCATATAAAAAGAGTACCGATAATGCTGTCTGCAACAGTTTTCCAAATGGACCCATCCTTCTGATAGGAAGCCACCAGATGTTTATACATTTCCATTTGCTTCTCCTGAAAATCTGCCGCATCTTTATCAGGCAAGGCAGCTCGCCTCTCTTCCACAAGCGCCTGCATCTCAGGTGCCCTTGGACCCCAAACTCCAACTTCATTTCCTTCTTGATCGATAAAAATAAAAATAGGAATCGCCCTTGACGTACCATTCGTTAAGTATTGATCCATTAACTCAAGATTTTGGTCACGAAGCACGAAACGAATATCGATTCCAGCTGCATCCGCAACCCGCAGTAAAATTGGGTTGTTAAGTAAGGCATCCCCGCACCAATCCTCTGTTAATACAATCGCCCTCAATTCTTTTGCTCTTAAAGACTCCAATCTGTTTTTGTCTTCATCCGTTAACGTAAACCCCTCATAAATAGAGAGCATCTCATCTTTATTTTTAGTCATCGAGTTTATGTATTGGTCTCTAGTCAGTCCTTTTTGAAACCATTCATTTAATCCCATCATCAAACACTCCTTACATTTTCTTTTTATGATAATCGTTTCAAGCACAACTAACAATGTAACTGCCTGCCAAGGAACACAAACATTTCTATTTTAAAGATCAGTTAACTCATGTAAAAAACGCTCGGATTTAAATGAAATTCACCTTCAATTGTTAGATTGTGTCTAACAATTGGGGTGCAGTTCATTTGGCCGAGCGTTTTTCTTTTTAACTCTACAAATCTTTTACCATTGCAGCCAGCTTAGTGACTGTTTTCCAGTTGCGGACTGTTGCTGCAACACCTAACTTTGGCAGCTGGGCCGCCAGCTTTGAATCAAGGATGCTTTGACCAAAATATAGATATACATCCTTACCTTTGATTTTATATTCATCCCTTCCGCTTTCAACAGTGCGCAAATAATCAATTCCTTCTTCGGAAGGTATCCCTGATAAAAATGCTACATTTACGCTCTCTCCTTCAGGTAATGATTCTGTCGGGAAGGGGCAATTATTGAAAATCCGTTCAAATTCCAGCGCCGTTCTTAAAATAACCGGTACAGGGAAACCAAACGTCTTATTGATCTCTTCTTCAATGTGTTGGCGCAGCAGATCTGCTTCCTCTTCCGATTCAAACAAAACATTCCCGCTTTGGATATATGTTTTCACCTTCCGTAAACCAATTGTTTCTAAGAGCTGCTTTAAATCTGCCATTTTAATCCTTTTATGTCCGCCGACATTGATGCCCCGTAAAAGCGCAATGTAAATCGTCATTTCCTTGGCCTCACTTATTTATTAGTCTTCTCTAAATCTTACCATTTTGAAGACAAACTAAACGATTTTTTGATATTATTTTAAAAATCTATTTCTTTACTTTTTTAGCAAATTATATCTTACTGGCTCTTACCGTATTACCTTTTAATCATTTACAAAGAAATTAATAAATCTCCTTAATACTTGATAAACTAATGGAGTAGATCTGTTCCTGTTCATCTTTTAAAGAAAGCACTTGTTCAGTAAGGTTAAGATTGCTGATGCAGCCCTTACATGTTTGTAATAAACCTTTTTTGTAATAAATGATTGTAATTAAGCGATTTTTACTTAATGCTTTGAGAATCATCAGTTTATATCCTTTCTAAAATATCTGTATTGATAACATGGTTTAATTGATTTTTTCCAGGCTGGATCCTTTTCTGGCAACTCCTGTTTCGATAGCCACCTCAGAGACGGCTGAAGCCACTCGGGCTGCAACCCGTTTATCCAAGGCATTGGGAATAATATAATCAGCACTAAGTTCCTTGTCCGTTACAAGACCTGCTATTGCATATGCGGCCGCAAGTTTCATTTCCTCTGTTATATCTGTAGCGCGGACATTGAGAGCTCCTCGAAAGATGCCAGGAAAGGCCAACACATTATTTACTTGATTAGGATAATCAGAGCGGCCTGTTCCGACTACTGCTGCACCGGCTTCCAACGCTTCTTCAGGATATATTTCGGGTATTGGATTAGCCATCGCTAAGACGACTGCATCTTTATTCATTGTTCTTACCATAGCCCCCGTTATAGCCTTCGGTCCTGAAACCCCGATAAATATGTCTGCATTTTTAATAGTATCCTGCAATGTTCCACGCAACCTTCGCAGGTTTGTTACCTCTGCTATTTTCTCTTGCCTATCATTCATCCACTCTTCACCTGGACAAAGAATTCCTTCTAGACTTACAAGCGTAAGATCCTTAAATCCTGCCTTTAACAAAAGCTTGGCAATGGCAATGCCGGCAGAACCCGCACCGTTAAGAACTATCTTAACTTCATAAATACTCTTTTTTATAAGTCGTAAAGCGTTCAGAAGAGCCGCTAACACAACAATAGCTGTACCATGCTGATCATCATGGAATACTGGTATGTTTAATTCCTTTTTTAATCGTTCTTCGATTTCAAAGCATCTTGGGGATGCAATATCCTCTAAATTAATCCCGCCAAAAGTTGGCTCTAATGCTTTAATAATATTTACAATCTCGTCTACATTTTTTGTAGCTAAACAAAGAGGAAAAGCATCTACTCCTGCGAATTGTTTAAACAATACTGCTTTACCCTCCATTACTGGCATTGCAGCCTCCGGGCCAATATCTCCTAAGCCTAATACTGCTGTTCCGTCTGTCACAACGGCGACTAAATTTCCTCTCCCTGTTTGTTCAAAGGAAGCCTCGCTGTCTTGGGCAATAGCCTTACAAGGCTCAGCAACACCTGGTGTATAAGCTAAACTCAAATCATATGCATTGGTTAGGTTCACTTTACTGACAATTTCTATTTTTCCAACCAGTTCTTTGTGAAGTTGTAATGCATGTTCCTTTATGTCTCTTTCATTCATTGAAACCTTCCCCTTCTATCATTAGGCTAAGCACTCTATGTTTATCCGGTAGATTTTAATTGTTTTAAATACAAAAATGATTAAATTTTAACTTAGTAGTTTCATTAATAATATTGCCAATATAACGGTAGAGGAACCGCCAATTCTTGACTGGACCAGGGACACCCCAATCCTTTATGTCTACATCATAATATTTAATAAAACGCTTTCATAGTTTATGTAAATTTAATAATTTTTTTTGAAATTAAAAAAAGCAAGCAGTGTTTTAAACTGCTTACAAAAAATTTTTGATAAGATGTTCTTTATATTTATTTAATTCATGATTGTAAACAGGTCTTCCGATCGTCCCATAAATCACTTTCACTTCAAGAATCCCAATATCTTTTAAAAAATTTAAATACTTTCGTGTGGAAACTCTTGAAATTCCGACATGTTTTACAATCTCTTCTGTTGAAAACGGGGCTTCCTTCATTAACTGAATGGCTTCCCAGATTTTTTTTAATGTATCTTTTGTTAATCCCTTGGGAAGCTCCTCTAGAATAGCTTTTTCTTCTCTACGTAAAATTTGATTGTCAAGCTCTTCCTGATTAATCACTTGTTGTTTTTGAATAAACGTTGTTTTCTCTTGGTAAGCTGCTAACGCCATGTTAAAACGCTCAAATTCAAATGGCTTAATTAAATAATCAACTACTCCGTATCTTAATGCTTTTTTAATTCTATCCATATCTGAGGCTGCTGAAATGATAATAACATCCGTTTCTTTCTCATTTTCACGCAGGTAGGTTAACAACTCAAGTCCATGTTTCCCTGGCATAAAAATATCCAATAGGATAAGATCGATTTCCTGTTGTTCAATGATCTTTATGGCATCATCTACTGTACTAGCCATCGCAACCAGTTGAAATCCATCCACTTTTGCCAGATAGCTTTTATTAAATCCCGCTACCATTGGATCATCCTCTACAATCATCACTCGGATCAAAAGCTCTCCCCCTCCGCTTTGTATGGTAGATACACAGCAAACATCGTTCCCTTTCCAGACTTAGATGAAATAATTAATTCCCCTTCTAATTTTTCCATCGCTTGAAAGACTAAATACAAACCTAAACCTCTATTTTCCCCTTTTGTTGAAAATCCTTTTTGAAAAACTTTGTTTTGCAGATCTTCACTCATCCCTGTTCCTGTATCTTTTACCTCTATTGTAAGAATTTCATCCCCATACTCGAATTTTACGTCAATTTTCTTGACAGAACAATTGGTCACAGCTTCGACTGCATTATCAATTAAATTACCAACAATCGTGATTAGCTCATGCGTGATATGGGAATCCTCAGGCTGTGGCAACGGATGGTCACACGATACATATAACTCTACCCCTGATTCCCTTGCAAAACTTAGTTTCCCAATAAGAAAACCCGCTAACACTGGGTCCTGTATCTTTCCTGTAACAAAGCCAATTTCGTTTTGTCGATGGTTTACTGTATCATTAATAAACTCTACTAATTTGTCATAATACCCCATATGCACCATTCCCAGAATGACATGCAGTTTATTCATAAACTCATGCGCTTGTGCACGAAGCGCGTCTGCGTATATTCGTACTCCTGTCAGCTGTTCCGCTAGTAACTGTATTTCAGTTTTATCACGAAATGTAGCTATAGCCCCCACGGTTTTTTTGCCAACTACGACGGGAACGCGATTTACGAAAATGGAAATACCATTTAAATTTTGTTCTTCATCCAATTCTGCTTTGCCTGTTTTTAAAACCTTGCTTAAGCGAGTTGTAGGCATATACTCTTCTATATTTAACCCGATAGGCGTTTCACTCAATCCTGCCTTTTGGAACAACCTTAGGGCAGCTCGATTGACAAGGGTAATCCTTGATTCTTGGTCAACTGCAACAATGCCCTCACGAACCGATTGCAGCATAGCACTTCGCTCCTCAAAAAGCCTGGCAATAGCAAACGGTTCCAACCCATGTAAGATTTTTTTAATATACCTGGCTAAAACAATTGCTCCGAGAACACCGATTAAAATTCCAATTAATGTACCTATATAAATACCCATTCTGCTCTTATTGACAGCCTTTTCTACATTATCCAGAGATATCCCGACTGCGACTGCCCCTATCTGTTTTCCTTCTGGATCCTTAATGGGTGTAAACGAACGTAATGAAGTTCCGAGGGTTCCTTTTGAGTAGGATATATGCTCTTTTCCTTTTAGAACAGGACCTTCATCCCCGCCAATAAAATGCTTCCCTACTTGATTAATATCCGGATGGGATTTGCGTATCCCCTTCATATCCATCACAACAACAAAATTAACATTTGTAACCTCTCTAATTTCATTTGCAAACGGCTGGATTTCCTTTTCACTCCGTTTACCGTTCATGGCTTCAATGACAAGAGGACTATGAGCCACCATTCGAGCAACATTTCTTGCTTTTTCTGCCTGAGCATTCTCGACACTTAATGCTACCCTTTTACTGATAAGTAAATCTGTTATGAGAAGTGAAACAGCTACAACAATACAAACAAAAATAATTATGATTGACTGTAAACTCCATCTTCCTTTTTTCATTTTCTCCTCCTATAAAGTAAGACCCCGGAAGGAGACAATCATCTCCAAGCTCGTCTGGTTAAATATGAAAAGACCGCGAAGCTTTCTAAAAGAAGCGCTTTGCAGCCTTAGTGTCCCTTTTTTCTATTTGATTTATTTAGGTGCTGGATTTACACAAGAACAGAATTTTTTTCTTCTACTAATGCTAATAGACGTTCTTTGATTTCTTCTGTATTGACATATTTTTGTGAAACACCCGTTCGTATCGCAGCTTTAGCTACTGCTGCTGCTACATGAGCTGCAACTCTAGGGTCAAATGGATCTGGAATAACATAATTAGTATGAAGCTCATCATCTGAAATTAAACCAGCAATGGCATGAACAGCAGCAAGTTTCATTTCCTCATTGATTTCTTTCGCATGAACATCCAAAGCGCCACGAAAAATACCAGGGAATGCAAGTACGTTATTGACTTGATTAGGAAAATCTGAACGCCCTGTACCCACTACTAGTGCTCCGGCTTTCGTTGCTTCTTCCGGCATAATCTCCGGTACAGGATTGGCCATAGCAAAGATAATTGGATCAAAATTCATGGAACGAACCATTTCTTCTGTAACGGCACCCGCTGCAGATACCCCGACAAATACATCAGCTCCTACAAGAGCATCTTCTAACGTTCCCTTTTTTTGTTCTTTATTTGTAATCCGAGCCATTTCCTCTTTGAATCTATTCATTCCAACAGGACGGCCTTCATAAATGATTCCTTTTGTATCACATAAAATGACATCATTTACACCCATTTGAAGCAAGAGTTTGACAATCGCCACACCTGCGGCACCGGCACCGTTTGCCACGACGCGAATATCTTCAATTTTTTTGTTCGCCAGTTTAAGTGCGTTGATTAAACCTGCTGCAGTCACAATAGCTGTACCGTGTTGGTCATCATGGAAAATCGGGATATCACAAGCTTTTCGTAAACGATCTTCGATTTCAAAGCATTGAGGAGCTGCGATATCTTCTAAATTCACTCCTCCAAAGGTTGGTTCTAATAACTTTACAACCTCCACGATTTTTTCCGGGTCAGTTGTACCTAAACAAATTGGGAATGCATCTACATCTGCGAAAGATTTAAATAACACTGCTTTTCCTTCCATAACTGGCATGGCAGCACTCGGGCCGATATTTCCAAGACCAAGTACAGCCGTTCCGTTTGAAACAACGGCAACGAGATTCCCCTTCATGGTGTAATCATATACTTTACTTTCGTCCTCGAAAATGTCCAAGCAAGGTTCAGCTACACCTGGAGAATACGCAAGGCTTAAATCCTTTCCATTTTGTACTGGAACCTTAGAATAGACACCAAGCTTCCCTTGATATTTTTTATGCATCTTTAATGCTTCATCCCGTAAAGTTGACATACAGAATTCCTCCTCTTTGTTTGGTTTTTTCATTTAATCCAACTCCGTAAGCGTTTGCACTTCTTTCTAAAATTTATTTCATTGTACTCCTGCCTTTTTTCTCTCATTTTACTTTCTTCATAGGTTCTAATATAGGTTTTGTAATTTTAATAACTATTTTGTAATTAAAAAAAGTAATATTGTAGTGGTTTCGTCTTGCACTGTGGTAACGAAGATGCAGTTTGAGGGAACCTGTCGAAGGTAATAAAACATTGGAATTATTAGAATAGCAATAATCACTTGGCACGTCCTTTATATTTATTTCATTTGCCAATTTCCGACCTGAATTCTTCAAAAAAAATCCTAATCAAACGTTTGATTAAATATGCCTCAATCCCTTTAAAATAAAGACATTGTTCCTTCCAACATGAAAAAACAATGTCGAATCCCGGGATTTTCTTTTTCTATTATGGCTCGAAACCCTCCTGACTCAAAAAAAGCTGATCTGCAGGAAAAACTTGTTTGAGTCTATCAAAAACAATCCGATACGCAGAAGGTTCATACCATTCTTCCAACCCAAATCTTTCATACAACGGTTTAATGGCTAACTTCCTTGTCCGTTTACCGCCGCTGCCGTCTCCCATATAATAATCATCTACACAGACACGACTGACCAATGACCTTAGTTTTTCCGGAAAGGCCTCACTACTAGGTAAAACCGGTGCAATCGTTGCCTGAGTCGGTACCCCTGCATCCCTTAACAACTGAAGTGTCTTTAACCTGGCGTTAATCGGCGGGGCATCCGGCGTAAAATGTTTTCTTATCTCTTCTAAGTCGGTTTCTACAGTCATGCTAACTCGAACTCTATCCTTTAAGAGAATCAATAAGTCAATATCTCTACGGACTAGCGGACTCCTCGTCTGTACAAATAAAAAATCAGGCGGATCCTCCACCATCACCTCCAGTAAAGATCGCGTCACCATCTCCTTGTGTTCGATCGGTTGATACGGATCTGTACTGGAGGACATAAAAATGGTTACCTTCCCTTTTGCCTTAGCTTTCTGAAGTTCCTTACGCAATAAAGCGGCTGCTTCCAGCTTGATGTCAACCCAGGTCCCCCATTCACCCTTACGGAACAGCGAAACCGGCATTTGGCGGACATAGCAATATGAACAGCCAAAAGAACAGCCCGTATAGGGATTCAAGGAATGTGTGTAACCACAAAGATAACCGCTTCCTTTATTTAACAATGTCTTTGGAGTTTTGAAGATAAACTCATTTTTCATCCTGAATCCCCTTTTTTAGATCCGATTCACTTAGCATCATGAAAAATGATTCCCAATGTATATCTCGTTCCTGACGTAACCGTGCTAACTCCATGTCTAAGCGTTGTTCGATAATATCCGCGTGTTCCTTTTACAGGTCTATTATTCGTCGGAAAAATCAGTCCCGCACCTTGTTCCAACGTAATCACATGACCCCTGCTTTGCGCCCTTGGCCGCTGCTCCACCAACAGGAACTCTCCGCCTGTATAATCCAGTTCTTTTTGATTTAAGGAGAAAACCACCTGAAATGGAAAGAACACATCGCCATACAAATCCTGATGCAAACAGTTGTATCCACCCATTTCATATTTTAAGATCAAGGGTGTTGAGCGGAGCTGTTCCTGCCGGTGACACTGTTTAATAAATTCCGGAAGCGTAGCCGGATAGTCGGCAACATGCCCCAGCTGTTCCTGCCAGCGATTCGCCGTTTTAGCCAATTCCGGATAAAAACCTTCACGAAGTTGCAGTAGCAATTCCGGGAGAGGTGCTTGGTAATATTTATACTCACCTTCACCGAACCGATAACGGGCCATATTAATCGTACTCCGAAAATAGGATGCTTGCTCGTACGTTTTCATGATTTCATGGCATTGGTCCATGTCCAATAATACCGGAATCTTTGCGTACCCCTGCTCATCCAATATCTGTTGCAATGTCGGCCAGTCTAAGGATGTAATTCGGTCTTTCATACTCTTAGACATGCAGCGCGCCCCCATTAACCTGCGAACCTTCCCATTCCAGCTTTAGGAGTTGGGTTTTCATCTCTAAACCGCCTCGATAGCCGGTAAGCTTTCCGCTTTTTCCAATCACCCTGTGGCACGGAACGGTAATTAAGATTGGATTGGCACCTATCGCTGCCCCAACAGCACGAACCGCTGCCGGTTTTTGTATATGGTTTGCAATATCCGAATAGGACTTGGTCTGTCCATAAGGTATTTCACAGAGCGCATTCCATACTGCAAGCTGAAACGGTGTACCTTTATAATCAATTGGTTTAGTAAAGCACTTTCGCTTTCCTTGTAAATATTCGATAAGTTCGGTCAAATACGGCTGCAATTTTCCATCATCAGGAACTACAGGGCTACCGGGAAAATGTTTGTTTGCCCAATCTGATAATTCCACAAAAGTCTGATTCTGAGAGCCTATGAAACAAAGTCCTTTTAATGTTGCAGCTAGATAAAGGTTCCAGCCGTCATGTACCAACAAAGTCCAATAAATCATTGGTTTAGTCTTGACTTCCACTGTTTTTCACCTCCGAAGTATTGTTACCGAAATTTAATAGCCGATATTCTGTAGGTGTATACCCCGTTTTCTTTTTGAACAATGTAATAAAATAAGCGGTATTGGGCATTCCCACAGCATGAGCAATATCAGCTATTGCAGTATGCGAATAGATCAAGTACTCGATAGCCTTGTTTATTCTCGTTTGCTGTATATATTCAACGGGTGTTACCCCTTTAATTCTTTTAAAAGTACGGTGTAAATGATACGGACTGCCATGGCAGATTTCAGAAAGGGTTTCCAGTGACAGCTTTTCAATATAATTCTTGTCAATGTACTCGGTAATCTGAGTCACCCAATCATCATCCGGAAGCCGCTCTCCTGTCGGTTTGCACCGTTTACACGGCCGAAAATTTGCGCTCAGTGCCTGATGTGCATTTTGAAAAATGAGGACATTCTCCTTTTTGGGGACTCTTGATTTACACGAAGGCCTGCAAAATATCCCTGTGGTCTTTACAGCATAGAAAAATTGATCATTATAATTTTCATCATTGTGAATAATTGCTTGCCATTTTTCATCTGTCATGCCGCTTTCTACATTGGCTTGATTCGCATCCTTGTTCTCCATTTCTATCACCTCTGCCACTATTATACCCCCGATATAACTAGTATTTAGCGTTTCACCAATGTAAAAGCAAGATATTGAAATTATTAGTGTCCTGTATATGGTATAAATTAAACTATGAAATAGATTCAAACGGAGGATTATAATGCAAAAAGAAAACAATAATGAACTAAAAATATTTGTTCCTAAAGAATTCAATTTTAATGAAAATCTGAAATACTTATCAAGAGCTCCGAATGAATGCTTGTTCCATATTAAAAATCAGCGGCTATACAAAGCGTTACCGATAGAAGAAGAAACACTCCTTATTGAAATAAGTGCTGATCATGAAAACGTTATGACTATCCGTTTTATAGGCGATACAACTCCATCATGTGAACGAATACGTGATGCCGTAGTCCGCTATGTAAGAGATTGGTTTGATTTAGATAGAGATCTGCTTCCGTTTTATGAAATGGCTAAAACAGATGTACTGTTAAATGGTGCTGTCGGTTCGTTCTATGGGTTGCGCTTAATGGGGATTCCTGACCTTTTCGAGGCAATTTGTTGGGGGATCATCGGACAACAAATCAATCTTACTTTTGCTTATACATTGAAAAGACGCCTTGTAGAATCCTTTGGACGACGAATTGAGTATGATGGAGACGACTTTTGGATCTTCCCTACACCAAATGATATTGCAGCATTAGCAGTGGAAGATCTGGCCGGATTACGAATGACTGTAAAAAAATGTGAGTATCTTATTGATGTAGCCCAACTAATCGTTGAAGGAAAACTAACAAAAATGCAATTGCTAAACGCCGGGAATGTAAAAAATGCAGAAAAAATGCTAATTAAAATTCGCGGTATTGGGCCATGGACAGCCAATTATGTTTTAATGCGTTGTTTAAGATATCTTTCCGCTTTCCCGATTGATGATGTTGGTCTTCACAATGCGCTTAAGCATCTAATGGGGACAGAAAATAAACCAACGAAAGAAGAAATAGGACGATTGGCTGCAAACTGGACCGGCTGGGAATCCTATGCCACTTTTTATTTATGGAGATTCCTTTATTAACTGTGTCCATTCTTCGACAAGCTTCAACTTAAGGCATTACTAATCAAACGTTTGATTAAATATGGCATGAACCATTTAAAATATGGTTTTTACTTTCTAAATACAAAAAATTTTTGTCGATTATTTTCAGTATAAAAAACTAATCAAACGTTTGATTAAATCCCCTTTAATCCTTATAAATAAAGATTTTATACCTCAAAAGTTGTAAAAATAGAGTCGATTTCTAATACGATTTCATCAATTAGACCGCAATTCTAATCGAAAAATGAATGATTTCCTAAAATCCTACATCTTTTGACAGGAATTCCTCTCTTTCGATTCTAGTCAAACGTTTGATTGAATCAACCACAAACCCGACTAAGTAAAAGGTTTTTTCCCGGGAAATTGCAAAAAGAATGTCGATCGTGTTATCGACAAAAAACTAGCCAGCAGAAAAGTTTCTGCCGGCCATTTCTTTAACGCTTATTTAATTCCTGTTGTAATAATTGATTGACCAATTGTGGATTTGCTTGCCCTTTTGTTGCCTTCATAAGTTGTCCAACAAGGAAGCCGACAGCTTTATTTTTTCCATTCTTGAAATCTTCAATCGATTGCGGATTGGCATCAAGAACCTCTGAAATAATTTTCAGAAGTGTTCCTTCATCGGAGATTTGCACAAGCCCTTTGTCCTTCACAATTTGCTCAGCATCGCCGCCATTTTCGATCAACTCTTTGAAAACTGTCTTCGCGATCTTTGATGAAATCGTTCCGTTTTCAATGAGTTTAATCATACTTGCTAAACCGGACGGTGTTAGTGCAATCTGATCGAGTTCCTTTGATTCTGAATTCAAATATCCTGAAACATCACCCATAATCCAGTTGGATGCCATCTTCGCATCGGCACCGGCATGAACAGTCGCTTCAAAGAAATCAGCCATTTCTTTTGTGACTGTAAGCACCTTTGCATCATAAACAGGTAACCCAAGCTCTTCTACATAACGCTTTTGACGCTGGTCAGGCAGTTCAGGGATTTCGGCACGAATCCTTGCTTTCCAATCCTCGTCGATGTATAAATCGAGTAAGTCCGGTTCCGGGAAGTATCGATAATCATCGGAGCCTTCTTTTACACGCATAAGCAGGGTTGCCCCAGTAGACTCATCAAATCGGCGTGTCTCCTGGTCGATTTTTCCACCTGATGACACAACCTCTCTTTGACGCTTTTCTTCATATTCAAGACCTTTACGGACAAAATTAAACGAGTTTAAGTTCTTCAACTCGGTTTTTGTCCCGAACTCTTCTTGTCCCACAGGCCGGATCGAAATATTGGCATCACACCGGAGTGATCCTTCTTCCATTTTACAATCGGATACGCCTGTATATTGAATAATCGATTTTAATTTCTCAAGATAAGCATAGGCTTCATCAGGCGTACGAATATCCGGCTCGGAAACGATCTCTACAAGCGGAGTACCCTGGCGATTGTAATCACATAAAGAATACCCTTTCTCGTGATTCAGCTTTCCAGCATCTTCCTCAAGATGAATTCTTGTAATTCCAATCCGCTTTGTATAGCCGTTTACCTCGATTTCAATCCAGCCATGCTCCCCAACCGGCTTATCAAATTGCGATATTTGATAGGCCTTCGGGTTATCCGGATAAAAATAGTTCTTCCGATCAAATTTAGTGTGGGTTGCAACTTCACAATTCAAAGCCATTGCGGCTTTCATCCCGAATTCTACAGCCTTTTTATTGATGACCGGCAACACCCCGGGGTAACCCAGGTCGATGACAGATGTATTTGTATTCGGTTCGGCCCCAAAGTGGTTTGGGCTCGCAGAAAAGATTTTTGATTCTGTTTTTAACTCTACATGGACCTCAAGTCCAATTACTGTTTCAAATTCCAAAGTCTACACCCCCTACAATCCCGGCTTCTGTTTATGAAAGTCTGTTGCTTGTTCAAACGCATGTGCTACACGATAAACGGTTGCTTCATCAAAGTGCTTCCCGATAATTTGCAAGCCTAATGGTAAACCGCCATCAAAACCGCACGGAATACTGATTCCGGGCACGCCGGCAAGATTCACAGGAATCGTTAAAATATCATTGGCGTACATCGTTAATGGGTCATCAATATTTTCACCAATTTTAAAGGCCGGAGTTGGAGTTGTCGGGCCAACAATTACATCATATTTTTCAAAAACATCTTCAAAGTCCTTTTTAATCAAAGTCCGAACCTTTTGTGCTTTTTTGTAGTAGGCATCATAGTATCCGGAGCTTAATGCGAATGTTCCAAGCATAATCCGGCGTTTTACCTCATCACCAAAGCCTTCCGCTCTCGTCTTTTTATATAAATCGATCAAACTTTCAGCGTCAGGTGTCCGATATCCATAGCGCACGCCATCAAAGCGTGCAAGGTTTGCTGAGGCCTCCGATGATGAAAGCAAATAATAAGCGGCCAGTGCATACTTCGAGTGCGGCAAGGAAACCTCTTCCCAAACAGCGCCAAGACTCTCAAGAACCTTTAAAGCATCCAGAACGGACTGACGGACTCTCTCATTCACACCTTCACCTAAGTACTCTTTCGGAACGGCGATTTTTAAGCCCTTCACATCACCGGTAAGGTTACTTACAAAGCTGGGAACATCAACATTTGCCGATGTTGAATCCATTGGATCAAGTCCAGAAATTGCTTGTAAAAGGTAGGCATTATCTTCAACGGTTCTCGTAACAGGTCCGATTTGATCAAGTGACGATGCAAATGCAACCAAACCGAAACGTGATACACGTCCATATGTAGGTTTCATGCCGACAACACCACAAAAAGCGGCCGGCTGACGAATGGAACCACCTGTATCCGATCCAAGCGAAAACAGCACTTCTCCCGCTGCGACCGATGCCGCAGAACCACCTGAAGATCCGCCGGGTACTCGGTCAAGATCCCATGGATTACGAGTCATTTTGAAACCGGAATTTTCATTCGATGAACCCATTGCAAACTCGTCCATATTTAACTTTCCAATTGTCACCGTTTCCGCTTGCTGCAACTTTTGAACAACGGTTGCATCATAAATCGGATCAAAGTTTTCGAGAATTTTACTTGCACATGTTGTTCTTAGCCCTTTTGTGACGATATTATCCTTTAGACCAATTGGCATTCCAAACAGCAGACCTTGCTTAGAACCATCTGCCAGCTTTTCATCAAGCGTTTTCGCTGTTTGCCGTGCCTGCTCTTCATCTAACGTTAAAAACGCCTGGACTTTGTCTTCAACCCGGCCAATTCGCTTATACGATTCATCTACAAGATCAGATATTTTTAATTCTTTTTTATGTAAAAGCTCATGAAGGTCTGAAACCTTATAATCAAATAAACCCACTTTTTTTAATCCTCCCTTACTCCCCTAGAATAGATGGTACTTTAATCTGGCCATCCTGATGCTCCGGCGCATTTTTAAGCACTTCTTTACGCGGAAGTCCTTTTTTAGGAATGTCTTCCCGCATAACATTTTTCATATCAAGGACATGGTATGTAGGTTCCACATTTTCTGTATCCAACTCATTTAGCTGTTCTGCAAAAGTAATAATCGCATCAAGCTGTTTGGTGAACTTATCTGCTTCTGCTTCCGTTATCGCCAATCGTGCTAAATTAGCAACATGTTTTACCTGCTCATTTGAAATTCGTGACATTTTTCGTGACCTCCAATCCCTTTTATCTTAATTCATTTAATATTGATAATAACAGACTTTTCTGCTTTACCGCAATGATTCCTCATCCATTATAGGCAAGAGAATGTATTTTTAGATTGAATTTTCGCTAAATACTTTAACAAATGTTGTAAAAAGAAAAAAGAAAAAACTACGGGGTGATTTGCTCCGTAGTTTTTAAATCATTTTTATTGTGAAATAATTTATTTGATCCCCTTCATAAAGGTTTGCATTTTTGGTGAAAGGGCAAATAAAATGATGGATAAAACGATTGATACTACCCCAATAGTTCCAAAATAAGCCATTTCGTTTTGAGGTGTGTAAAATTTAACAAGTTGTGCATTGAGTGCCTGAGCTGCAGCATTTGATAAGAACCATAGACTCATCATTTGAGCCGAGAAGGCCGATGGTGCTAATTTTGTTGTGGCTGATAATCCAACAGGTGACAAACACAATTCACCAATAACACAAATGAAGTAGCTTAGTACAAGCCATAATGGATTAACAAGTGCATGTGAACCGCCAATCATTGCCGGTACAAGAATCACAACGAAAGACAATCCTGCAAACAATAGACCAAATGAAAATTTCTGTGTATATGTCGGCTGTTTGTTGCCTAATTTTACCCAAAGCCAGCCAATAATCGGTGCAAAAACGATAATAAACAACGGATTTAATGACTGGAACCAAGCAGGTGAAATATGCATTCCTGCAAAGTCTAATTGTGTCCGCTTATCAGCAAAGTTTGCCAAAATTGTTGAACCTTGTTCTTCAATCGACCAGAACATAACTGACGCAATAAATAGCGGAATATAAGCAATCAGACGAGAACGCTCTTCTTTGCTTGTTTTCGGGCTTCGATACATAAATAGGAAATAAAGGATTGGAATGACACATCCCAAGATTCCCACAAGGTTAATAAATGATGAAATAGTTAAAGTGCCGGTTGAAACGGCAACAGCAATTAATACAACTACAATAAGTGCAACAAAACCAATTTTGGTGAAAGCTTTTTTCTTTTCTGCTGATGGCAGCGGGTTGGCAACAAAAGTACCGGCAAGACCGAGATTCTTTTTCTTTGTAGCAATATAAACCACTAATGCCAAGAACATACCAATTGCAGCAAGCCCGAAGCCTAAGTGGAAATTATACTGCATTCCAACTGTTCCGACAACTAGCGGTGCAACAAATGCGCCAAGGTTAACGCCCATGTAGAAAATGCTGAATGCTGCATCGCGGCGCGCGTCTTTAATATCATACATTTCCCCTAATACTGTAGAAATATTTGGTTTCAGGAATCCTGTACCGATTACAATCAGAACCATCGAAACAAAGAACATTGTCATGCTTCCAGGTATCGCTAGAGCAATATGCCCGAACATTATCAATATACCGCCGTAAAACACGCCTTTCGAGGCTCCAAAAATTCTATCAGATAGCCAGCCCCCAATGATTCCCGACATATACACTAATGAACCGTATACCGACGCAATTGCAAGAGCTGTTTGCTGATCGATTCCTAATCCGCCTTTTGAAACTGAATAATACATATAGAATACAAGGATTGCCTTCATACCATAGTAGGAAAATCTCTCCCAGAACTCAGTGAAAAATAACGTAAATAAGCCTTTAGGATGACCAAAAAATCCTTTTTGCGGGACGCTTTCCACAATTTTCTGTCTATTTAAACTTTTATGTGAAGCGCTTTCAATAATTTTCTCTTTTTTTATTGCAGACATAGTTAGACCTCCTTTTTAATATACTATAATAATATTTTAATATTTTATAATTGTCAATTATCATTTTTTTCTAATTAAGTTTCTTAATTTAAATTTGTATTGATATTGATAATTTTCAAAAGAAGTAAATAATCTAATTAATTAATATTTTTCTGATATAATCAATAGTAATAATTTTTAGAAACATGAATTCCTAGTGAAAACCTTACACTTCATTCTTATATTTGGTTCGCTTACTAGTCAGAAATTTGTTCCAAACGGTTTGATTCGCTAGCTTTTCCAATTCATCTTCAAGTGGCTCTAATTTCCTTCCTGTCTTTCGTTCATATGCTTTTTCAATCAAGTAATCAGCTATTTTCGGATTTTTAGGAAGAATGGGCCCATGAAGGTAGGTTCCAATTAAGTTATGGTAATGAAGGCCTTCTTCGCCGCTTTCTTCGTTATTGCCAAAACCATTAATGACCTTTCCAAGCGTTGGAAAGTCATGATAGGTCATTCCCCCGTGGTTTTCAAAACCAACGACCTTCCCAAATGTTTCGGATTCCACTAAAATATTCGTCATCAGTCTGTCTTCATCAGCTTTGGTGTAAAACGGAAGGATACCCATTCCTTCTAATTTTTCTCCGTTTTTTGTTTCATAATATTCACCTAAAAACTGATATCCTCCACAGACAGTCAGGGCGGACACACCATCTTCCACCCATGCCTTTATTTCCTTTACAAGGGGAGCTAGTCTATTCGTAGCGATAGCCTGTTCACGATCGCTGCCACCGCCGATCATGAATATATCACATCCAGATCCTCGAACCTCATCAGGATTCTTGATTTCCTCTACCCGAACGGTGATTCCTCTCCATTCGCAGCGCTTTCTTAAACATATGATATTTCCTCTGTCCCCATACAGGTTTAGAGTGTCTGGGCAAAAATGGTATAGTAGTAACTCCATTGTTCGGTTCCTCCTTTCTTATTACTCTTGCCTCCTGCGATAAAATTGAAACCATCGGGGAAAGGCAGGTATAAGTAGCCATGATATAGGCAGGAACAACCATCTCTTTGGCAAAGAACACTGCATGTTTCAAACTTGGCAGGATTCTGATTTTTTCTTCTGGTATACCAGCATATTTCATTCTGAGGGCAGCATCATAGGCCCTTTTTCCACTTGCAATAAATGTCTCTACCTCTTCACGATTGGCCAATTCCATGTCGATGTCCCATATCCATGAGATGTCTTCCCCGTCAGCAAGATGGTCGTTTAAACAAAACATTAATTGTTTCTTTTCATTTGATTGCAAAAACTCTGAAAGCGTTACGTTTCCACCTGTCGGGTTTTTAACAAGGTTCAGCTTCCACCTTTCTTTCCCAATAACAAACTCCTGCATTCTACCGTCCGTTTTTTGGTAGGTGGTCATTCCCTTCTTGATTTCTTTCAGGGGCATTCCTAAAGCCTGACACGCGCTAATAGCAAAAAGAGCATTATAAGCATTATACGTTCCTTTTAACGTTGTCGGATATTCCTCTCCATTTACAATGAGCCGAATCCCTTTTTCATCTTGGAAGATCTTTTCAGCGTTTACGGTAACTTTAGGGCGTTCGAACCCACAGGGACAATGATAATGCCCGAGCTGACCAAAATGTAAAACACTGTACACGAGTTCATCCTGGCAATTTGGACAATATTTCGATTCTGCCATTGCATACGATTGGAACCGGCAGGAATTAGCATCTAAACCAATATATACATTTTCCTTTTGAAGGTCGGAAAACCTGTGGGTAAAAGGATCATCCGCGTTTAAAATGAGCTTTACGTCAATTTCTTTCAGACAATCTTTCATTTTTTTTATTAATAAATCAACTTCTCCGTAACGGTCTAGCTGATCTCGAAAAAAATTGGTCACAATCAGATAGTCAGGGGGGCACTCTGATACCGCTTTTGGCAGGCTTGCTTCATCTACTTCCAATACTGCGGCATCATTCTTCAACCACCCTATTAAAGGGGCATTGCGTACCATGGCAGCAGAGATCCCAGTAACCATATTAGAACCCTCACGATTGGCAATCACCGTTTTTCCTGAGGACTCAAGAAGATGAGAAATCAGGTTTGCGGTGGTGGTTTTTCCATTGGTTCCTGTGATAAAAAGAATGGTGTTTGCATTTTTTCGCAAATGCCGTAAAAAGCCATGATCCAACTTCCTTGCTACGACACCTGGGATGGTACTCCCGCCATATCCAATTACTCGGCTAAGTGATCCTGCTGTTTTCCCCGCCCAAATGGCTACTTGCGTCTTCATTTTATTCCTCCAACGGTATTGAATCTATTGCACAATAGACTAGCCATTCAAAAACAACTATGATTCAATTTTTACTGGCATGGTTGTCCACATTTTGGGACTTAAAAGAAAGAATCGGTTCCATTGTTCTTTTATTCTTTTAGTATTTTATGTACTATAACAATTTCTATGACCGCTGGAAATATTGTTACGATACTAGAAAATAATGGGTTAAACCATAGATGAATACCTATTTTGACTATAGTTTCGGGGTTTTATGAATCAACTGCCACAAAGCTTCCTTGCAGACATAAAGGCTATCTTGCCTTATAATAGTCAAAAGAGAAAGTGTGTTTAGGAGAGTAAATCAATGAAACGAAGACGAAAGAAGTTCAAAACCATTTTCGTCCTGCTGATGCTTTTTTGCGCTTTAGCCGCGATTCAAAATTATTTTCAACATAGAACTCCACATACTGTAAAAAGCGACCCATTTGCTGACGTAAAAAAATATAGTCCTTTAATCCAAAATGAATTAGAAAAATATCATCTCGAAAATTACACTACTGTCGTAATAGCCTTAATGCAGCAGGAAAGCCACGGGAAAGGCGGCGATCCTATGCAGGCTTCCGAATCGGCAGGATTAGCGCCAAATACCATTAAGGATCCAAAACAAAGCATCCAAGTGGGGGTAAAGCATTTTCAGCGGGCACTTACGTATGGGAACCAGAAAAAGGTTGATTTTCCAACCATAATTCAGGCTTACAACATGGGAATCGGTTATATTGACTATGTGGCACAGCATGGTGGCAAACACAGTGAGGATTTAGCGAAACAATTCTCGCTTCTCCAAGTTCAAAAGAAACCAAACATTTATACTTGCAGGGACAATAAAAATAATTTTCGTTATCCCTACTGCTATGGTGATTTTACCTATAGCACAAAAGTAACAAAAAATGTTCATTCGCTAGCAGATAGTGTTTCAGTAATCAGTAGCAAAAAAACAACCAGTGAATCCTTTTGAAGATCCATAGGTTGTTTTTTTTTAGTTCTGTAGTGGCGGATGATTATAAAAAAGTTCTAACTGATTAGAGTCCTAATGTGTCAACACTATTCTGATACTTCAATCTAATTTGCCACTTAGCTTTTAGTATTTCAATTAGTGCACTTGGTTTTGCTGCATATAAACAAAATTTTGATGTAAAATCACCCATCTCCCTTTAATCGTAGAATTCCATATGTTTCTTTTCCTGTTTATAATAATTTAATCTGTCCTGCAATGTACCTGTATGAAATTCGAACTTATGACCATCTGGGTCTGTAAAGTAGATCGATTTTTTATCTTTTTCGTCTCTTGTACGACCGGAAAGAATGGTTACGTTCAAATCCTTAAGTTTCTCGTGCATTTTTAAAAAATCAGCTTCGTCTATTGAAAAAGCTATATGTGTGTACGAATAGCAAATATCATTTCTAAGAATATCTTTTTCTTCATTTAAAGCAAGCCACATCCCATTAAGATCAAAATAGGCCGTGCTTCTCCCCTTAACTAACAGCTTTGCACCCAAAACATTTCGGTAAAATTCAATAGAGTTCTCTAAATTAGAAACGGAGAATAAAAAATGGTTTAAACCTTTAATTGACACCTAATCACCTTCCATTTTTAATTGGGGAAATCCTATATACTAAAAATACCACCCTTAAGCAAAAACAAAATACGTTTTCGTCGTATTTCTTATCTAACCGGCTTACACTAATAAAAGAAGCACTCAAGGAGGCTGAGCGAATGGCTGAACATCTTTTTTCTTTAAAAGCAAACTGGCCCGGATTACGGAATGGTGTAGGCGAAATTGAAACCGGTAATTTAAAAACAAAAGTTTCAATCCCGCCGGAAATGAATGGACCTGGTGTCGGGACGAATCCCGATGAAATGCTTCTTGGAGCTGCGGCTACCTGTTATATCATCACACTTGCCGCGATGATGGAGCGCAGCCATTTAGAGAAGGAACAGTTAACGATGGAGTCTGAAGGAATTGTTGATGTAACTAATGGAGTGATTACCTATAAAAAAATTATTCATCGGCCACATATTGTCTTGAAAGCGAATGCCATTGACAAAGATTATCAATTGGCGCAAAAGCTTGCCAAAAAAGCTGAAACCTCTTGTATGATCAGCCGCGCCGTTCAAGGAAATGTAGAGATTGAATTACAGGCGACTGTTGAAGTGGCTTCTGACTAAAAATAGCGCGGGGTTTCTAATAATGAACCCCCGCGCTATTTAATGCCTTGATGAGTCTTTTAACTTCTCACCGTTTAAATATTTTAGCAAAAAGACTTTTTTTCTTTTTGATTTCAGGTTTTTTCGGGTCTTTCTTAGTAATATAAATCTCGTCTTTATCTATTGCATGGTCCATGGCTAAAACTAACCCGATTTCCGTGTTATGCTCTTTATTGGTCACAATCGTATGTTCGATTTTATATTTTGTTGCTAGTTTTACATACTTTGATAACTCGCCGTAATTCATGTTTCCATTTAAAAAAAGATGGGATTGCGGAAATTTCTTCATATAAAGTTCGACTTGAGGATAAACTTCGGTTTCTCTTACCTGACTCTTCTTAAGGGCGACAATGATTCGTTCGCGTAAAGTCCCTAGAAATTTTCGCCGTTCCTCCGGTTTTGTTTCTAATGCGCCGTAAATCCCTTGCTGTAAAACCTCGTCAACGGTAGGCTTTTTCAAACACATCATCTCCAATTACAAGGCTATTACTATGTATGATTTTACCTGAAAAAATGTTCCCTTAGAAATGCGCAAGCGCCCATTTAGCGCACGACAGGGCTTGAGCGCACCGTATGAGATAAAGACAAATCTCAAAGTCAAAATTTATACTTTCTTATCTTTTAAAAAAATCCTTCCCTCCAAAAGGAGAGAAGGCTCTGCCGTTTAAGCATTACTTTTTAGAGGTGCCGGTAAATTGTTCTTCCTCTGTTGAACCTTTCAATGCCGTTGTTGAAGAGGTTCCGCCGGAGATAATCATCGACACTTGGTCAAAGTAACCTGTACCTACTTCACGCTGATGACGTGTTGCAGTATAACCATATTGCTCACTGTCGAACTCCGCTTGCTGCAATTCGGAATATGCTGCCATGCCGCGTTCCTTGTAACCGCGGGCAAGTTCAAACATACTGTGATTCAAGGCGTGGAAGCCTGCAAGTGTAACGAATTGGAATTTGTAGCCCATTTTTCCAAGCTCCTGTTGGAATTTCGCAATCGTTTCTTTATCGAGTTTCTTTTTCCAGTTGAAGGACGGTGAACAGTTATAGGCTAATAGTTTGCCGGGGAATTTTTCATGAATAGCTTCGGCAAATTGTCTGGCTTCCTCAATATTCGGCTCGGAAGTTTCACACCAAACAAGGTCTGCGTATGGTGCATAAGCCAAACCACGAGCGATCGCCTGGTCAATCCCTGCTTTTGTTCGGTAAAATCCTTCAGCAGTTCTCTCACCGGTAATAAACGGTGCATCATTCATATCGATATCGCTTGTGATCAAATCTGCAGCGTTTGCATCAGTACGGGCAACCAATACTGTTGGAACACCCATAACGTCTGCTGCCAGGCGGGCTGCAATCAAGTTGCGTACGGCTGTTTGCGTCGGCAACAATACCTTTCCGCCCAAGTGGCCGCATTTTTTCTCTGAAGATAGCTGATCTTCAAAGTGAACACCTGATGCTCCTGCTTCAATCATCCCCTTCATCAATTCGAAGCAGTTTAATTGACCGCCAAAGCCTGCTTCCGCATCAGCCACAATTGGAGCAAACCAATCAACCGAGTTGTTTCCTTCGGCATAGTGAATTTGGTCAGCGCGCTGAAGGGCCTGATTAATTTTTTTCACGACATTTGGAACACTGTTTGCCGGATACAAGCTTTGGTCCGGATACATATGTCCGGAAAGGTTGGCATCCGCTGCCACTTGCCAGCCGCTTAGGTAGATGGCTTTGAGACCTGCTTTCACCTGTTGAACGGCTTGATTTCCTGTAAGTGCGCCCAGTGCATTTACATAGTCTTCTTCATTTAATAGCTTCCAAAGTTTTTCAGCGCCTTTTTTCGCTAATGTATGTTCAATATCAATCGAACCGCGCAGTTTGATCACATCCTCCGCAGTGTATGGTCTTGTAACATCATTCCAACGTTGATCCATTTCCCAGCTTTCCTGCAATTGATTAACTCTTGAATTTGTCATTTAAAATTCCTCCTATTAATCTATTAAAATATTTTTTATAGAAGCTCATACCCGGGTAGGGTTAAAAACTCAGCAAACTCATCATTCAAAATCAGTTGATCAAACAGTTCGATAGCTTCAGTAAATCGGCCATTCTTATAGGCTGTATCACCGATTTCCTGTTTAATTTTTTCCAATTCCTCAACCTTGTATTGTTCATACATGTCGACAGTTACTTTTCGACCGTCCTGTAAAACACCCTTCGGATGGCGAATCCACTGCCACAGCTGTGCCCGTGAAATTTCCGCTGTTGCGGCATCCTCCATTAAGTTATGGATGGGCGCTGCCCCTCTGCCGGATAGCCATGAAGCCACATATTGAATCCCCACATTGATATTGACCCGTACGCCCTCTTCCGTAATGTTTCCACCGGGTATTTCAAGTAAGTCTTTAGCAGTAACTTCTATTTTCTGTTGCTTGGTTGTATGAATTTGGTTGGCTACGGGCATTTCGCGGTTGAATACTTCCAGGGCAACCGGTACAAGACCCGGATGGGCAACCCATGTCCCATCGTGCCCATCTCGTGCTTCGCGCTCTTTATCGGCACGGACCTTAAGAAAGGCTTCTTCGTTTGCCTCAGGGTTATCACGAATTGGAATTTGCGCTGCCATCCCGCCAATAGCCGGTGCCTTGCGGCGATGACAGGTTTGAATCGTCAGCATCGAGTAGGAACGCATAAATGGAACGGTCATCGTTACTTGGGAACGGTCAGGCAATATGACATCCTTGTGGTTACGCAGCTTTTTCAAGTAACTGAAAATATAATCCCATCTCCCACAGTTCAAGCCCGCCGAGTGTTCTTTTAGCTCATATAAAATTTCATTCATTTCAAATGCGCCCATGATGGTTTCAATTAAGACAGTTGCTTTAATGGTTCCATTTGGAATCCCAAGCTTTTCTTGCGCAAATACAAATACATCATTCCAAAGCCTTGCTTCTAGATGACTTTCAAGCTTTGGCAGGTAAAAATAGGGACCTGTTCCTCCAGCAAGTAGGTTTTTCACATTATGGAAAAAGTACATCCCGAAATCGAAAAAGCTACCGGAGATTGGTTTGCCATCCAATAACACTTGTTTTTCCTCCAGGTGCAGTCCGCGGGGTCTTACAAACAGTACAGCTGTTTCTTCGTTCAGTTCATATTTCTTACCTGAGGGATTTTCATAGTAAATAGTCCGATTTACGGCATCCCGTAAGTTAATTTGTCCCTCGACAATGTTTTCCCATGTCGGAGAAGTAGCATCCTCACAATCGGCCATAAAAACTTTCGCACCCGAATTTAAGGCGTTAATGACCATTTTCCGGTCAGTCGGTCCTGTAATTTCTACTCTGCGATCTTGAAGGTCTTGAGGCAGAGGCGCAATCGTCCAGTCTCCATGCCGGATATTTCTTGTCTCCGGAAGGAAATCCGGGAGCTTTCCGCTGTTGATTTCTTCTTGGCGTTTTCGTCTGTACTGTAACAGCTCCACTCTTCTTTCACCGAAATTCCGCTCGAGTTCTTCAATAAAAATTAATGCCTCAGGCGTCAAAATCTCTTTATACTGGGCTCTCAAGGGCCCGACTACTTTAATACCTGTTGTTTGCGTGGACATGAACTTTATCACCTCTTGTTATACTACAGTATCTATCCTCGCTTTGTATTATATAACACAAAAATCAAAAAAGGAACTACTTTTCAGAAAATTTTATAAAAATAGGAAAAATAAACCTATAGTAGCATTTTTATTTTAATCTCATCCATTTGGTTTACCTTCAATAGGAATTACCAAAAAGGCTGCCGATTACGATCGACAGCCTTTTAACACTTTTTTTAGTTAGATCATTCTCTCATATCTCTCTTTTGCCAAAATGTACATGGCGCTTCCCCACCCTAATGGTGTATTCGAATTATAGTTTGTTGATTTGGCAAAATACAATTCCGGCAAACTTCCATCACTGAGCATTACATTCTCAGTTTTTTTAATATACTCCCCTGCTTTTTCGATGTTTCCTAATTCTAAATGGCATAGTGCCAGCCATGGAAGGCCAAATGTCCACTCTGCCTCCGTATCAAAATAAAATGAAAGTTCATGATGCCTTCCCTCATGTTCCACTGTTGAATAATAGGAATCTCCCTTATATCGAATGACACCACGTTCCCGCAGCAAATAGCTTTCAGTTTGTTCGACCACCACTTCCGCTGCTTCTCTGCTCAAAACACGGTAAGGGTATACTAAACTCATTTGGGCTAAGTCGTATGTTCGGTCTTTACTTTCACGCGGAAATAGTGAGGACAGGGTTTGATATCCATTGGCAATCCATTCTCCCGGAACAAAGACGAGGTCTCTAACTGCCTGAAGCCCTGCCACACAAGCACCAACTGAACTGGAATGGACCTCTCTCCACTCTTCCCACATTCCATTATCAGCATCATCCCAATACTCGGCACATCCTAAATAGCCCACAAGTTTTTGAACAATCTCGTGGTCTTTTCCATCTCGGATGATTCTTTTTCCGCTTTTCTCCCCCTTCCCAATTCCCCAAAGAATTGCTCCAACCGCATCGTGTTGAGCATGCCCCCATGGAGATTCCATTTCCCTGACATCATGGGCTGAATACCTGGAATGAATGTATTCCCATTGCTCTATCGGCTTTTGCCTTGTATGTATATCCAGTTTCCATTCATATTCCTTAAATAAATCCAATATCCGATGATAGGTCATTTCATAAATACCATTACACTGATTCAAATAAGGTAAAGACATATAGAAGGAGTCACGTAACCAAACATAACTGTAGTCTGTAGACGGGGAAGCTACATACAAACCATGCGGCAGACGTAAATGATCCAGAATTTGATAACTATTGAAAACCTTTTCGTTCATTTTTGCCCCTCAGTTTCTTTCTTTTTACCATTCTTTCTAGCCACATCGATAACTTTTTATACGCAAAAAGGCAGGTACCCGCCTCAGGGTACCTGCTTCACTTTAACTCTTCATATAATCGCTGAAAATCTTCATCCCGATTTTTACTGTTTAAAAACTCCGGGCTTACAATCGCTTTTAAAAGATTACGTTTAATTGCTGCATCTTCCACTTCATTCAAAATCCATTTTCGCGTCTCAAAAAGAAATTCGAGATAACTTTCATAGGAGTCATCAAATTGCAATTCAAGCTGCTGACGGATTTTGCGCGCAAGTGTCGGGCTCGCGCCTCCTGTCGATACGGCAATACTTAAACGGCCTCGCTTCAAGTGGGATGGTACATGGAAATCTGAGCCATTAGGGTCATCCGCAATGGTTGCAAGCTGATGATCCGCCGCTGAATTTTTCACCAAACGATTTAATTCCGTATCATTTGTAGCCGCAAAAATCATAAACGCATCCTGAAGGTCGCTTTCGGAAAAAGACTTTTGCCTCCAATCGATTTTTCCATCAAGCGCAAGTTGCTTTAGTCCATCACTCGCTTCAGGGCAAATCAATATAATCCTCGCTCCTGTCCCAAGCAAGCCGGCTACTTTTCGCTCTGCCACTTTCCCGCCGCCAACAACGACTATTCTTTTCCCTTTTAGCCGCAGCATTATCGGGTAGATTTCCATCATGTCCTCACCTCACCTGCCCTCTTTTGGATAAGCGGAATTAACTTTTCATCAAAACCAACAGGGTCGCAAAGCTTAATGCTCTCATCGTACATTCGTAATTCTTTCTCCATTTTGGCCTTATATCCGCCTGAAAACAATAAATAAGGGAGAACATAGATTCTTTTATCCACTAGCTTCTCTACCATTTCAAGATAGAAAACAGGGGTAGTTAAATAGGCAGTGTGGACCTCTACGTTCATCTCCCCGGACAGCCTCCGTGCCAGTGTTTCAAATTCAATAGCCGTTTCTTGCTCTCTGCTCCCGTGCCCTACAACCAGGACAGCATTATCCTCAGTTTGCTCAAATCCCGCCGCTTTCAGCCTATCCATTAATACCTCAACCATTATTTCATCGACACCAAGCGGCTCGGCATATCGGAACACAATATCAGGATAGCCTTTGAATTCATTCGGAATATCCTCATTCGCATGAATTCCCGGCAAAAGTAATACGGGGACAACCGTTATTTTATTAGCGCCTTTATCGATGCACATCTCAATCGCCTGAGAGATTGATGGTTCGGCGTGTTCGAGAAATCCATAAGCGTGGATAGCCCCCCCGGGCTTATTTTTTATCCTTCGTATAAAAGAAATAAATTTCTCATTTGCAGCTGTCCGACGGCTTCCATGGGCAATATAAATGATTGCTTCCATTGTCATTCGGCCACAAAAGGCTTTCCCGCTAATAAAGCAATCAATGCCTGTTTTGTTGCTTTTTCGGGCATCTCCGCTTGCTTTAGCCCCGCCGTTTCAACGGCAGCCATCGTTTGTTTCCCCATACAAATTACGTGTAAACTTTTAAAAAATTCCCGCGCATCGATCTCACATTCTTTTAACGCCTCAAAAAAAGGTTCGACAGCTGCACTGCTTGGGAACACCATCGTATTTACCTCTGCTTCTTCCAACATTCTTTTAAAAATCGGAAAGAATTGCGAATCCACTACCTTTTTACTCGTAACTAAAGTGTCGCCATATTCCGGTTTATTTTTCAAAATGCTGTCATCACCGATAATGAGCAATTCCCCTGAATCAGGCATCTCAGCAGCCAAACTTGCACAAAATCCACGCTCATTTAATGCTTTAATTGTTTTGACAGAGGCTCCAAAGAAGTCGGCGTTTATGTTCCGAATATCAACCCTATTTTCCACAAGAGCTGAGAAAAATTCACCCACACTTTCCGGGGAAGCAAAGAGAATTTTTTCATAGGCAGATGCTTTTTCAAGATCAACTGGCACTGCTGTCTTTTTCCATTTAGGAAACTCAATAACATCTGCACCTTGCTCCTGAAGTTCTTTTGCTAATTGGCTGGGGCTTTCACCTGTACGAGCAAGCACGATTTGCCGGCCATACAACGGCTTTTTCTCGAACCAGCTTATTTTTTCACGGAGTGAAATGACTTCACCTACGAGGATAATCGCAGGATTGCTAAACTTTGCTTCCGCAACCTTAGCTGTAATATCTGCCAACGTCCCTTGCAATGTTCTCTGACGGCCAAATGTACCCCATTGAATTAAGATAACGGGGGTGTTAGCCTGCTTGCCATGCGTAATGAGATTTTCACAAATAAACGGTAAATTCCCGACACCCATATAAAAGGCAATCGTATCAACGCCGCGTGCCAGGCCTTCCCAGTGGAGTAATGGCTTACCGTCTTTTGATTTATCATGGGCGGTTACGACCGCAAACGATTCCGCATACTCACGGTGAGTAACAGGAATTCCCGCATAGAGGGGGGCTGCAATCCCCGACGATATGCCGGGAACGACTTCAAAGGGAATCTGATAGTCGGCCAGGGCTGCCGCTTCTTCACCTACACGGCCGAAAACACCGGGATCTCCGCCCTTAAGACGGACAACCATTTTATCTTCTAACGCTTTCGCTACTAAAAGATCATTAATATTCTCCTGTCTTAATGTATGGCGGTCAGGCAATTTGCCGCAGTAAATCAATTCACAATCAGCCGGGGCAAATTCCAATAGCTTTGGATTGGCAAGCCGGTCATATAAAATGACTTCTGCTTGCTTAATGGCCTCCAACCCTTTTACCGTAATTAAACCAATATCCCCGGGCCCTGCTCCTACTAGAAATACTTTTCCTGTTTTCATCCTGCAGCCTTCCTTCCATTCAACCGATACTTATTCTCTTAGATTACTATAAAAACAATGTCGTTATCTACCTCAACCTGATATGTCCGTACTTGACCTACGTCCGGTGCCTGAACTTTACCGTCTGTTAATGATATTTTCCAATCATAAACCGGGCAAAAAACGTATTCACCGCTAACGAGTCCTTCGGTAAGCACGCCGCCTTTTGGGTGTGGACTGCGGTTCTCAATCGCATATACTTCACCGTTTGTTAATTTAAATAAGGCGATTTCTTTATCATCAATTTTAATTGAATAGCCTGCTCTTACCTTAAGATTAGAATAGTTTGCTACAGGAATACGGGTTATTGTTGAAATCATTTACCTTCACTCCCTACCATAATGGTGTGTTTTGCATAATATTTATCCTGGATTTCTTCACTTTGGATTGCTTCATTCCAAGGCTCAATGTATTTTTGTAATGTTTGGTCCATACGGCTATTTAATGCTTTGCGGGTTTCTTCATTTGCCAGAACTTCTTGCACATGCTTCAAGCCGACACGGTCGATCCATTTAGAAGTACGTTCAAGATAATTAGCTGTTTCACGGTAGTACTGGAGGTAGGCACCTGTCATTTCCATAACCTCAGCTTGGTTTTTTACCGTGCATAATAATTCTCCAGGGCGAAGGTCAACCCCGCCGTTACCGGCAACATAAATTTCCCAGCCACCGTCAATACCAACAAAACCAATATCCTTAATTCCTGCTTCAGAGCAGTTCCTTGGACAGGCAGATACGCCCATTTTGACTTTATGCGGTGTATCAAGACGTTCAAACTTTTTCTCCAGCTCAATACCCAATGCCATAGAATCCTGTGTACCATAGCGGCAAAATTGAGCCCCGACACATGTTTTAACGGTACGAAGTGTTTTTCCGTAAGCATAACCGGATGGCATATCAAGCTCTTCCCACATACTTGGAAGATCTTCTTTTTTCACTCCAAACAAACCGATTCGTTGTCCGCCCGTTAATTTGACTAGTGGCACATCATATTTTTCAGCGACTTCTGCAATCTTCTTCAAATCTGCTGCAGTTGTTACCCCGCCATACATTCTTGGAACAACAGAGTATTTTCCGTCCTTCTGGATATTGGCATGCATTTTTTCATTTACCAGGCGGGAATCACGATCATCCTTATAGGTATCCATGTAAATCATGCCAAGGTAATAGTTCAAAGCAGGACGACATTTTGTACAGCCTTCTTCATTGTTCCATTCAAGCACATTCATGACTTCTTTAACGCTTGTTAACCCTTTGGCTTTAATTTCAGCTACCACTTCATCGCGGCTCAGGTGAGTACAACCGCAAAGGCTAATCTTTGCCGCTGCTGCAGCATCAAACTTATCACCAAGCGTAAGGGCAAGAATTTGACTGACCATCGGCTTACAGCGTCCGCAAGAACGGCCTGCATTGGTACAATGGCTAACCTGATCAAGTGTCGTTAACCCCTTTGCTTGAATGGCATCAACGATTGCGCCTTTGGTGACCCCATTACAGCCGCAAATTAATTCATCATTCGGCATGGAGGCAACATCGTCACTTCCTCCGGCGTCGCATTCAGTTTGCAAAATGGAAATGCTCGTCATTCCGCTGACGTCTTCCTTTTTTGTCAGCATCCGGTATAACTTGGTGCTATCTTTTGTATCTCCATATAAAACAACACCGACAATCAGATTATTTCTGATTAAAATCTTTTTATAAATGCCATCAAATTCATTGTGAACTTTAATTGCTTTTGTCGTTTCGTCTTCAAAAATCTCTCCTGCTGAGAAGAGGTCTACGCCTGCAACCTTTAATTGTGTTCCTGTTACAGACCCTTCATAAGGAGCTACATCAACCCCACAAATTCTTCCTGCAAGGACTTTGCCTTGCTCGTACAATGGAGCAACGAGGCCGTAGACGATTTCCCGATGCTCTGCGCATTCACCTGCTGCGTATACATTCGGTGCACTTGTTTCCATATAGTCATTGACAACAATTCCACGATTTACGTAAATTCCGCTGTTTTTCGCAAACCCGGTATTGGATTTAATCCCAATTGCCATGACCACAAGGTCGGCTTCAATTTCGGATCCATCTTTAAAACGAAGACCTGTTACCCGCTCATCTCCAAGGATTTCAACTGTCTGTTTTTCCATTAAAAAGTTCATACCTTGTGCTTCGAGTTCTTTTTTCAACATCGCGGATGCAACTGAATCTAACTGGCGTTCCATCAAGTCAGGCATCAAATGGACAACATCAACTACCATTCCAAGGTTTAGTAATCCTCTGGCTGCTTCTAATCCGAGAAGTCCGCCACCTATGACAACCGCCTTTTTATATTCGCCTGCTGATTTGATCATCATTTCACAATCTTTGATATCACGAAATCCTGTAACGCCTTTTTTGTCCGCACCCGGAATTGGCAGGATAAAAGAATTTGATCCCGTTGCAATAATCAGTTCATCGTATTCTACTGCACGGCCTTTATCTGTAAAAATCATTTTCCCTTCCACATCAATCCGTTCAGCCGCTTCCCCTGTAAATAATTGAATGTTGTTTTCTTTGTACCAATCTAATGGATTTATGATAATGTCTTCAAAGCTTGTGTCTCCCTGAAGGATATTAGATAACTTAATCCGATTATAGTTTGGGTATGGCTCTTGACCAAAAATAGTAATTTCAAATTGATCTTGAGAAATTTTCAGGATTTCTTCGATGGTTCTAACTCCGGCCATTCCGTTCCCGACCATAACTAATTTTTTCATGTTGGGTCTCTCCCTATTAATCAATTAATGTTTACGTTTAATGTAGGTTTTTTCTATAGCTAAATTGTAATCTCCCGCGTTTTAAAAATTTGTGAAGTACATCACATTTCAACAGTTTTTGTGAAAAACTTCACATTATTGTCATAAACAACAAAAGAGGATGACCCTTTTAAATAGGACATCCTCTTTTTTTAAATATATCTCTACGCCGTCTGTTTATTTTTTTGCCTTTGTGGTATTCGTTTCACCAACGAACTTACCACCGGTACCAAAATGCCGACGACTACAACCGGTATGAGCTCCCATACTTTCAATGGGGGTGTAATCAGCAAACCCAACCGATTAATGGTAAACAAGGTTAGGAAGTAAAACAAACTCCCGGCAAGCCCTGCCAACCAATCATCCCTTCTAAACACTAAATAGAAAATCGGGATAAATATAAGTGTAACCGGAACATACGATGTTGGATAGTGGATAGCAAGAAATATGGTTTTGCCGATAAATCGTAATAATACATAAAGAGCTGTCGCCATCACAGGTATTGTATAGTCACCTATTAGCCGGATGACTAATACAGTTAGTAGGGAAACCATCGCTACTGAAAAAATCGGATAAACCCATTCGGGGATGCCCCCAAAAATTTGTGATTCAGGGTTTGAAATCAGTGCCAGGATTTCTTTCGAAGCAATCGATTGATGATGGATATATTGGTTATACGAAATTGCCCCGTTCTCCTGCTGCATATTCGGGAATACCAAGCATTCAAGCAGGAACATCGCAAACCAAGTATGCAGTGACCTCCAAGTCGGCTTTTCATTTTCCGTAAATTTATTAAATCCGCGCCACACACCAATAATCATAATGTCTGTAGCAATATAATAAATAAAATGGGTTGGGCTCCAAGTGGTTAAATCAATGCCATAGGCGATATGATAGCTAAAATCTAACGGAATCCCAATTAAAAATAAGGAATAGCCAATGGTAATCAGATTCCGGGAAAATCGGTCCATATAATGGAGCTGTCTCCATTCCTTGACCAGCAAAAAAGCTCCAAGTGTAAAACCACAAAAATTCACAATATGTGGAATCGAATATTCTTCAAATAAATATTTAAAATGATATGACGCATCCCATGCAGAGCCAATAAATTTCAATAAAAATGCAGTTACCCATAAGCGGTAATATTTCAAACTTCTACCTCCCTTTTTCCTTAACCTAACAGGTCAAAAATCGTTCCGTATATTGCCACAAGGATATAATTAAGAAGTAGCGCAAGTCCAAACGTAATTCCCGAATTTCGAACATTTTTTTGTTTAAATAAGTTATAGATAAATACAATTCCTGCAATCACTAGAAAGAGATTACCTGCTACTAATGACCAAATTAAACTTGGGCTTTCAGTATGAGGCACTGCTGTCACATGCAGTAAATAATGTGGTAACAATTTTTTGCCCCCTCCAAAATAATCATTCTTGAGTTTAACCCTATTTTTGCCCTTATCGAATTAAACTATTATCCCTTACATATCTTGGACCTATTGGGTTAAATAGGAAAAACGTATCAATTCTATTATAAACGATGCTTGTGAATAAAGGATTAAATAAAAATTAAATTTACATAAGACTGCATGTACCTGCCTTAATCCTTTACTTCTCCATGTTGTCTGAATAAAATTTAATTGGAAAACCAACCTTAAATCAATTGGAATCAGCGCAGATGAACTTCATTGGTTCATGAAAGGGGAATGCCATCTGAAACGATTTTTAATCCTAATCATATTTTCACTTTTTACTGTTGTCATCCTAACAGCCTGTAATGCTATAAGAGTCCCGAAGTCGACAATGGACAAAAAAACGAACATGGGTTCCATGCAAATGAATGTGATTCCGATTAAGTCAGAATGGAAAACCGGTTCGCAACCTTTAAAAGCAAACGAGAACATTCCAATCTCCATTTTCATTAAAGATAAATCCAATAAGCCAATCACAAAATTTGATACTGTCCATGAAAAGCTGATGCATCTTATTATTGTAAATAAGGATTTATCCTATTTTTCTCATATCCATCCGGAATATAATGGGAATGGTGAATTTGATATCACCACTGCTTTTCCTGCAGGCGGTGACTATCAGCTCATCGCAGAGGTTACTCCTCACGGTGCAGGTGATAACAGTGTTGAAAAACATTGGTTACATATTGACGGCCCTGTCCCAACAGCCAAATCAATTGTTCAAGATAGTACGCTTACGAAAGTTGTCGATGGGGTAAAAGCAACACTTTCATTTGATCAATTAATGTCGGGCATGTCGTTGAATATGACCTTTACGTTAAGTGATGCTGCTACAAATAAACCAATTAAAAACCTGCAGCCCTATTTAGGGGCCATGGGGCATTGCGTGGCAATAAGCAAGGATTTAAAGCAATACCTGCATATTCATCCTATGACCGCTAAAGGGACCGGCCCTAAGGTTACCTTTATGACCTTTTTCCCGAAAAAAGGGGTATATAAAATATGGGGGCAATTTCAGTATGAAAACCGGGTGATAGTGGTTCCATTTGTTGTCGATGTACCGGAGATGAAGAATGTAGGGTGAAGGACAAAACTTCATTAGGAAAAGATCGAACTGTCCTTGAAAGTAGATTTAAAGGACATAACTTTCCAGATTAGCCCTGTTTTAAAGTCATAATTAAACCTCTTCCCAAATTGAGAAGAGGTTTATTCTTTCTAGTACATTTCAGATGTTGTTTTTGCTTGCATATGAAGTAATAGGTAGTCTGGGCCGCCTGCTTTTGAGTCCGTTCCAGACATATTGAAGCCGCCAAATGGCTGATAGCCAACAATTGCACCTGTACAGCCGCGGTTAAAATAAAGGTTACCAACATGGAAGTCTTCACGGGCTTGCTCCATGTGGGCACGGTTTGTTGTGATAACCGCTCCTGTTAAACCATACTCCGTATTGTTGGCAATTTCAATTGCTTCATCAAAATTCTTTGCTTTTGTGAAACCAACAACCGGTCCGAAGATTTCTTCCTGCATGATGCGGGCTTTTGGATCAAGGTCAGCAATGATAGTTGGTTTAATGAAGTAGCCTTTAGAGCTATCCCCTTCACCGCCGGCCATTAATTTACCTTCTTGCTTACCAATTTCAATGTATTCCATGATTTTTTTGAAAGCACTGTTATCGATAACCGGTCCGGTATAATTTCCTGTGTCTACCGGATCTCCAATCGTTAATTGATTGGTTAATTCAACAACGCGGTTCAATACTTGATCGTACACATCTTCTACAATAACCGCACGGGAACATGCAGAACATTTTTGGCCGGAGAAACCGAATGCTGATGCCATAATCGATTGTGCAGCAAGCTCAAGATCTGCTTCACTGTCCACAACGATTGTATCTTTTCCGCCCATTTCAGCAATCAAACGCTTCATCCAAATTTGGCCTTCGTTCAATTTAGATGAACGTTCAAAAATGCGTAGTCCTACTTCACGTGAACCTGTGAAGCTAACGAAACGGGTATCTTTATGGTCGACTAAGTAGTCGCCCACTTCAGCACCGCTGCCCGGTACGAAGTTTAGTACACCTTTTGGAAGACCTGCTGCTTCCATCACTTCAACGAATTTAGCCGCTACAATCGGTGTTGTTGAAGCTGGCTTTAATAGAACGGTATTACCGGATACAATGGCTGCTACCGTAGTACCTGCCATAATGGCGAATGGGAAGTTCCATGGTGAAATGATAATTCCCACCCCAAGTGGAATATAGTGATAACGGTTATATTCATTTGGACGGCTATTAACTGGTACGCCATCTTTTAGAGCCAGCATTTGGCGTCCATAATATTCAAGAAAGTCGATTCCTTCAGCTACCTCAACATCGGCTTCTCTCCATGATTTCCCTGCTTCTTTTGTTAAAAGTGCAGAAAACTCCATCTTCCGCCGGCGAATCATCGTTGCTGCTTTAAACAGCACATCTGCTCGAACTTCCGGTTTTGTCTTTTTCCAAGTTTTAAATGCTTCAACAGCAGCCTGCATTGCTTTTTCGGCAAGATTTTTATTTGCTTTTGACACGCTGCCGATTACTTCTTCTTTATTCGCAGGATTATAGGAAACAATTTTGTCTTCTGTAGAAATTCTTTCTCCGCCGATGAAAAGATCGTAATCCTGACCTAAATAACCTTCAACTGTTTTTAACCCTTTAAGATAGGCCTGGCGGTTTTCTTCTGTCGTAAAATCTGTGAATGGTTCATGCTTGTAAGGTTGTACCATTTCTTAAACCCTCCTATGTATTAAAAACGTTTACATCCATTTTCCATTCTACATGATTCATTTCTTAGTATCAACGATTCAAACCTGAAAAAAAGAACTGGCTTATATGCCAGTTCTCATCAATAAATATGAACAAACGGTTCAGTTTCATTTGCTTTGCGGACAATAATCGCTTCCGGCCCGTCAACGGAAGTAACGCTTACCGAAACAGCTATATACTTAGGAAAATGCTCCATAACCAGCCCAGTAACATATTGAGTAAAACCAATTGCTTCCGTTTTACCATAAAATTGAATTGGAATTGTAATATCCAAGTTCTGTAATTGGTCACCAACATAAAAAGCTTTGCCAATAACCCCATTAAAGTTTGGAAAGTACTGTTCCACGTCCTGTTTAAAGTTTAAAAACGCCGTAACATCATCACGATGGGCATCTTGAGCGTCTGTTGAAGGAAACAAATAGTACTTTTCATTAACGGGCTGCCAATTACCAATATTCGCACTGCCTTTGTCAACCCCAGCATACGCGAAGAAATTCCCTGGAACTACAGATGATTTACTTTGCTCTGCAAATAATGCGATCGTAATTGGAACATTCTGCAAGTCCTTCATACTACGCAGGCGCTTAATTACCTCTGCTGCAATACTTTTTCCTTGGCTTTCCATCTCATTAACAGGAATTATTTTCTCATAAGTTGGACCGTATTGCACTGTTTGATAATAATAAACTGAATTTAAGGCAAGACCTATAGTCACACCGCCAAGCGAAACATTCCCTTTATCATCTTTTGTTAAATAATCGTGCTCTAAAATTTGAGATAAATAAATCGGGGTAGTCCCGCTTCCATCATCAGTTGGATTTAACCCAATATTATCCGAATCTTTCATTTTATTTGCAGCTAATTGTCCCGCCGTAAACTTGCGATTTAACCAAAGCTTAACCGTATCCCGCTTAATTTCCTGGCCTTCACGGAACAAATATTTGTCCGTAGGAAAATTATTCTGGGCAATTCTCATCAAGCCTGTTTCAAATTCGTCAATATCATATCTTGTATTAAGATTAGCAACCGTCATACCGCGTGTTTCCCCTGGCTCAAACGGCAAAATGGTCCGATAATAATTATCTGAAATATTATATTTTGGAATAATCGCTTTCCCTTTTGATGAATTTTTTGTTTGTACCACCTGATCTTGTTGTTGAAAGTTTGGTGCACAGGCACTAAGCAAAAAAACAAGGGAAAGAGCGAGCAATGAGAGTTTTCTCACGTCGATAACACCTCTTATTTATTTAATTCTACAAGGAGCTTCTCCTCGTCCCACACTTCGATTCCCAGTTCTTGTGCTTTCGTTAGTTTGGAACCGGCATCCTCTCCGGCAATGACCAGATGCGTTTTTTTGCTGACGCTCCCCGATACATTTCCGCCGAGTGCTTCAATTTTTTCCTTCGCTTCATTCCTGGATAATTGCTCCAGTTTTCCGGTAAGGACGACTGTTTTTCCCGCAAAAATAGAATTGGACTCTTCAACCGATACTGGCTTAAGACCTTTGTATTCCATATTGACGCCATACTCTTTTAATTCATGAATCAAGTCCATCGCTTCTTCCTTTTCAAAAAAAGCAACGATCGAGTCTGCCATTTTATCGCCAATTTCATTAATTGAGATTAAATCTTCTTTGGAAGCTGCGGTCAGTTGGTCCATTGTCCCAAACTTTAGTGCAAGTGTTTTGGCAGCTTTGGCCCCAACATGGCGAATCCCAAGACCGAATAATAGCTTTTCAAGGGAATTTCCTTTTGACGCATCAATCGCTTTTAAAAGATTAGAGACAGATTTGTCACCCATTCGTTCAAGAGCTAAAAGCTGCTCACGGGTCAGCTTATAAATATCCGCAACATCTGCGATTAACTCTTCAGAAAAAAGCTGGCTGATTACTTTTTCACCGAGACCATCAATATTCATCGCATCACGCGATACAAAGTGAATTAAACCTTCGCGAATTTGCGCTGGACATTTGGGATTAATGCACCGAAGTGCCACTTCGCCCTCAAGGCGAACCAACTCACTTTCACATTCCAGGCAATGGGTCGGCATATGAAAATCGACTTCCTGTCCTGTTCGCTGATCGGCAAGCACATTCACGACTTCCGGAATAATATCTCCTGCTTTTTTGATCACAACTTTATCGCCGATTTTAATATCCTTTTCACGGATTAAATCTCCATTGTGCAATGAAGCCCGTTGGACGGTCGTTCCGGCTACTTTTACAGGCACTAGAATCGCCGTTGGCGTCACCACACCTGTTCTGCCAACGCTTAATTCGATATCCATTAGTGTTGTGATAACTTCTTCCGCCGGAAACTTATAGGCAATTGCCCACCGCGGACTTTTTGCCGTAGTTCCAAGCTCCCTTTGCTGTTCAAGAGAGTCTACTTTTATTACAATCCCGTCAATTTCATACGGAAGATGCGGACGCTTTTCTACCCAGCTATTCACGAATTCAATTACTTCATCAATGGTTGCACACTTCCTGCGCTCTTTGTTCGTTTTAAATCCTAGCTGATCCAAATAATCGAGGCCTTCACTATGAGAGGTGACCCCGCTTTTGCCAATGTTACCAATTCCATATAAAAAGACATCGAGATTTCTGGAAGCAGCCATTTTCGGATCCAGCTGTCTCAGTGATCCTGCAGCAGCATTTCGCGGGTTGGCAAACGGCTCTTCCCCTTGCTCTTCTTTTGCTTTGTTTAATGCTTCAAAGGAACGCTTTGGCATGAAAGCCTCGCCACGAACCTCCAAAGAGGTATTTTCACGTAATCTCAGAGGAATCGATTTAATTGTTTTTAAATTGGCGGTTATATCTTCACCCACAGTCCCATCCCCGCGGGTGGCACCTTGGACAAACAGGCCATCTTCATACCGTAAAGAAACAGCGAGCCCATCGATTTTCAATTCGCAAACATAGGAAAATTCATCGCCGGCTACCTGACGGATGCGGCGGTCAAAGTCTTTTAAATCTTGCTCATTAAAGGCGTTCCCCAGACTGAGCATCGGGGTTCGATGCTCCACCTTTTCAAAAACATCAAGAACTGCACCGCCAATACGTTCTGACGGTGAATCCGGAGTTTTCAACTCCGGAAACGTACCTTCAAGCTCCAAAAGTTCTTGCATTAACCGGTCATATTCCGCATCTGGAACCGAGGGTTTGTCTAATACATAATATTCATAGCCATATTGATTTAATAGGCTTCTTAATTCATTGATTTTCAGTTCAGCCGTTTGAAGTTCCATAGATCCTGTCCCTTCCGTAAAGGATTTATCTAGCATTACTGTAATCCAAAACAAGAATTGGGGCAATTATGAACAATTACGCCTTCTTGATTGGAGCAAATTTGGCAAGGAGTCGTTTAATGCCGGTTGGACTAGGAAAAGCAATATCAAGCTCCGTTCCTTCACCCTGTCCTTTTACACTCACAACTGTTCCAATTCCCCATTTGCCGTGTTCCGCTTTGTCTCCCACTTTCCAGCCAATCGTGTCGCCGCCAGTTGATGCAGCTACAGGGCGCATAACCGGTTTTCTTGGCGCTTGATTCCCAAAAGCGGTCCCTATTGAAGCAAATGATCTTCCGGAAGCCCCAAAAGGACTGTTCATTTTTTTCTCCGGCTCCACCCCTTCAAGGAGATCTGCAGGAATTTCACTAATAAACCTTGAGGCAGGATTCATATTGGTTCTTCCAAACAAGGTTCTCATCTGTGCATTGGTAAGGAACAGAGTTTGTTCTGCCCTTGTGATACCTACATAGGCAAGACGGCGTTCCTCTTCCATTTCGGCTTCTTCCGTAAGCGATCGGCTGTGCGGGAATACTCCCTCTTCCATACCAATTAAGAAGACAACGGGGAATTCCAATCCTTTTGCAGAGTGCAGGGTCATAAGCACAATGGAATCGGCCTTCTCGCCTTCATCATCCATCGAATCAATGTCCGCAACAAGTGCTAAATCTGTTAAGAAGGCAATAAGACTTTTATCTTCGTTCGATTCTTCAAAGTTTTTGGTAACTGATAATAATTCCTCTAAGTTTTCCAAGCGGCTCTGTGCTTCAAGCGATTTTTCCGCCTTTAGCATTTCCCTGTAACCGGTCTTTTCAAGAACATCTTCAACTAATTCTGTTACAGAAAGAAATTCCTGCATTTGTGAATAATTGCGAATCATATCATGGAATTCTCTTGCTGCTTTTGTAATTTTCGGGCTTAAACCGATCAATTCAATTGAATCAAGTGCCTGATATAAGGATAAATCATGCATCGCCGCAAAATCGGCTATTTTATCAAGCGAACTGGAGCCAATCCCGCGTTTTGGAACATTAATGACACGCTGCAAGTTTAGGTCGCCATCCGGATTGGAAATTAACCGCAAATAGGCGAGCATATCCCTGATTTCTTTTCTGTCATAGAACTTCGTTCCGCCAACGATGCTGTATTGGATATTTGATTTTAGTAAAACTTCCTCCATCACACGGGACTGAGCGTTTGTCCGATAAAGAATGGCAATGTCCGCCAACTTATATTCACCGTTTCGGGTTAATTCTTTAATTTTGCCTGCGACAAATTGGGCTTCACCCTGTTCACTGTCGGCACGGTAATAAACTAGTTTATTACCCTCCGGGTTTTCCGTCCAAAGATTTTTCGCTTTACGATTCATATTATTGGCAATAACCTTATTGGCCGCCAAGAGAATCCGCTTTGTTGAGCGGTAGTTTTGTTCAAGCAGAATAACTGCTGCATTCGGGTAGTCTTTCTCGAAGGATAGGATATTAGCAATATCCGCACCTCTCCACCTATAGATGGATTGATCGGAGTCTCCCACCACGCAAAGGTTTTTAAAACGAGTTGCCAGTAATTTTACTAAAAGATACTGTGCTTTGTTTGTATCCTGATACTCGTCAACATGAATGTATTGAAATTTCCGTTGATAATACTCGAGCACTTCCGGTATTCGACTAAATAATTGAATTGTCATCATAATTAAGTCATCAAAATCAAGGGATTGATTTCGGCGAAGACGCTTTTGATACTCCTCGTAAACATCACTGACGACTTGTTCAAAATAACCTCCCGCTGTTTTAGCATACTCTTCAGGTTCAATCAGTTCGTTTTTTGCAGAACTAATTGAACCTAAGATTGCCCTCGGATCAAATTTTTTCGGATCAATATTTTTATCCTTCAGGATTGCTTTCACAACTGACTGCTGTTCACCGGAATCCAAAATTGTAAAATTACGATTAAAGCCTAATCTGTCAATATCTCTGCGTAAAATTCTCACACACATGGAGTGAAAGGTGGAAATCCAAATTTCTTCGGCAGCCCTGCCCATCATTTTTCCGATTCTTTCTTTCATCTCTCTTGCGGCTTTATTGGTAAACGTAATTGCTAAAATATTATAGGGATTAACCCTTTTTTCTACTATTAAATAAGCAATTCGATGCGTTAGCACTCTTGTTTTACCGCTTCCGGCACCGGCCATCAATAAAAGCGGTCCGTCTGTCGCTTTTACAGCACTTTGTTGCTCCGGATTCAAGCCATTTAAAAGCTTGTCTGATAAATATTGCATTTCGTCACCACCATACCAAACATTTGTTCTAGTTTTATTTTAATGCTATTTTCGTTCTCTAGCAAATTTTATCTTACACTTTTAACAGTTGCTAATGCGTTATCAAAGTCTTCATAGATGGCGTTGCCCACCACTACTACATCTGCATGATTAGCCATTTCTGCTGCCTTTTCAGGGGTAGTAATTCCACCGCCATAAAATAATGTTGTGTTATTAAGCACCTTTTTTACATCAGCTACCAAGTTTACATTGCCATATTGACCGCTGTATTCTAAATAAAAAATCGGCAACTGAAACATTTTTTCTGCCATCATGGCGTAAGCTTTGACATCTTCAGTCGTTAACTCAGAATCGGCAGATGTCAGCTTTGCCGCTTTGCAATCCTTGTTCAGGATACAATAGCCTTCCATGACGATTTCTTCCCAATCCATAATGTCACCGAATTCTTTTACAGCCTGCCGGTGAAGTCCCGTTATCCACTTTGGATCATTACTATTTATTATTGTCGGAATAAAATACAGGTCAAATCCCGGTGTCACCGTTTCGATGCTTGAGATTTCGAGTACACAAGGAACGGTAAACCGGCGAATTCTTGCCATTAAATCGAGGACTTTTTCGAGTGTTACCCCATCTGTTCCACCTACGATGACCGCGTCGGTACCTGATTCACAAATTTTTTCTAATTTTTCGTCCGATATCTCTTTATTTGGGTCGAGTTTAAACACATGGCACCACTCGCGAAAATCATACATCCCAAAATCCTCCCATTCATCTTTCCATTACACCATTATAGCATTAGGCCGAAACGATACAAAAAGAAAACCGTAATTCTCTAAATAGAAATCTTAACCATTGATAGAAAAGCGTAAGTTTCCATTAAGCGAAGTACAACTGTCGCCGGGCGCAGAGCCGGACATAAAAAAACCGAAGAGTTCTCTCTCCGGTTTGGCATTATTATTCTTCCACAACTTTTGTACTGTTTTCTTCTTTAAGCCTTTCAAGCACTAATTCGTACGTGTCGTTTCCATAGTTTAAGCAACGTTTTACACGTGAAATCGTTGCTGTGCTAGCACCTGTCTCTGTTTCGATTTTATGATAGGTGTTTCCTTCGCGAAGCATCCTTGCTACATCTAAACGCTGTGCTAACGATTGAATTTCATTAATCGTGCACAAATCATCAAAAAAGCGGTAGCATTCCTCCAAATCCTTTAATGAAAGAATTCCCAGGAATAATTGATCGAGCTCTTTTCCCCGTAATTTATTTATTTGCATATTTTTTACCCCTTTAATTGATATTATTGTTTCACATTGAACGAAACACTTTTTTCGAGACCAGGGTTTGTTGGGACAACATTTACCCATGTCTTTCCTTGGACAAATGGAGCAACTTTACCATTTTTCACCGGAACAATTCTTCCGTTTTCATTTTTCCATTCCACTTCATTCACATTGCCCATTTGCAATAAGTAGCCTCTTCCACCGGATACTAAATCAATGCTCCTGTGTCCCCCTGAGTCTACAATTTTGTGGACAGCCTCAACAATAAAGACATTATCAAGTAAAATTGGCTCTTTTGTTTCTAAATCAACAGTTTGTTCACTACCTGAAAACCGCTTATATTTGCCAAGAGTTGCATCAAACACAAAAGATGAATCAGAGGTATGGCTGGAAGAATAGGAAATCATTACGGATGACGCATCGTTTCCTGTAATCTTCTTACTATCTTCCTCAGGCATGAACGTGAAGGCAGGAGGTGTCTGATCCATTGAATATTTCTTTAGCTTCACACCTTTTAAAATGTTTTCATACGTAATATAGGAATTGTGAGGCGCTTTCCGAAAGCTTGCCCGTTGAAAAAGGGTGCCATCATAGACCATACCATCAAGATCATTAATATAGCCCTGTTTTAGCATTTCTTCTGCTTCCGGACTTTCACCATGATGAATATACAGTGCATCCAGTCCCTTGGCCAGTTCCATATAATATTTTCTGGCACTTCGAATAGGTCCGATATTTCTCGGTTTTTCACTTTGAAATACAGCAAGAAAGCGGGTAATATCTCCTTCTGCGAGAATTTCATAAACGATGTCAGCCTTGTTCAACCCGGATTGCGGTCTTGCCAAAGGATGGTTGTTAACCATAACCGCAATGGCTCTGCCGTCAGTTTGTGTTTGAGAGCCCTTCCCCGTTAAAGGAAAATAATAAGGGTATTGGTTTTTCTCTTCTTCTTTTTTCGCAGGCTTTGTTACTTCCTTTTCCTTTTTGACAGGCTCTTTGACGGCCTTTTTATCACTGCAGCCTGCGAGTAATAAAAGAACAGCAATTATCGCAACCGCCCATTTTCTCATATTATGAACACCTCTGTTTCCTAATCCAACTACGGTGTCAATTCTTTCTCGCTGTAGTTCGTTAGTACATTTACATTTTAACGCATTATTGACGGAAAGAGTACAGTTTTGTTCATCACATCATACATTCCCTGTTGGGTAATGCGTATATATGGCAAGTGCGTCGATGAAAAGAACAACAAGGAGTGAAGGGGATCTGAAAACGCATAGCCCCGCTCCTGCAATTTTTCCAGCAATTCTTTTTCTTGATTCATTAACTCTTCCATACGAAGGTCCGTCATAGCTCCACCTAATGGTAAACCAAGCTCACAAATGGTTTCGCCGCCTTCTGTCATGACAATTCCTCCGCCAAGTTCTTTCATTCTGTTAAATGCATGGAGCAAATCCGGTTTGCTTTTCCCAATTAAGATGATATCGCCCGTACTGGAAAAAGAACTGGCCAAAGCCGGTAAATTTGTAGCAAAACCTTTTAAAAGCGTATTAATTCTCCATTTCCCATTTCGGTCAATGAGGGTAAAAAAGCATTCATCATAATTCGTTGCCAGCTCATCTCCTGAAACATCAATCGCAATAGAATAAGGCTTCGTGATGACAGAATTCTCCATTTTGATCCCAAAAGGCATGGAAAATTGCAAATCATCCATAGATAATTCCCAATCCAATTCCATCGGTTTTAAACCATATTCCCCCCAGTTGATAGAGCCGTATGCATTTGTATTCTCTCCGCGATGTTTGACCCATTTTCCTTTTGCAAGTACTGAAACCGGTGTAGGGTCTTCAATACCTGATAAAAAATTGATATTGGCTACACGTCCTGTGGCAATGTTACCATGTAAATGGTCAATACCGTAATAACGGGCAATATTAATTGTCGCCATATTATAGGCATCAATGATTGGAACCCCTTTTTCGATTGCAATCCTAATCATTTGATCCGTTATTCCCTGTTCATAAAAGGTCGATGATGAACCATCCGTGTTAAGCATTAAGCGATCATATGCCTGAATTCCCAATCGTTTTAAATCATCTAATAATTCAGGTAAATCCGGACGGATTGACGAATAACGTAATGACACCATATAGCCTTGCATTAACCGGTTATACACCTCTTCACCGGTCATCGACTCATGATCACTATCTGCTCCAAGCAGCATCATTTTGGCCAGTGTTTTTTCGGAAGCACCGGGAAAATGTCCTTCGATTTTCTTTCGCATCCTCTTTGTTTCCTGAATCCAATGAAGCATCATATCATCGCCGTCCAACAATTTTGGCCACCCTGTCAATTCCCCGCCTTGCAGAACGGCATCATGCTCAAGCCATGATTTAATATTGCTGTGGGAAAAAATTTCATCTTCATTTAAAAGCTCCGTTTGCGAATCAAAACGACTCCACCAAAACATGGTAGTCGGAATAGAACGCAGATCTTTCAATAATGAAAACGCTTCCTTTTTAGTTAAATTTAAAAGCATGGGCATGTTGTCATTGATTAAGGTCGTCGTTCCAAACTGGGATGCATAGGCCGCGAGCGTATGGGGATTATATAAATTAAATGGGTGAGCATGCGGTTCGATGTATCCCGGTACAAGAATTTCATCCGTACAATCAATTATTTCGCAGTTTCCAATATGAGCGGGCAAATTTTTTCCAACATAAACAATTCGATCTTCATAAATCCAAATATTTGCCCTCATCCATTGACGAAAGGTTTGATTTAAATACAAAGCATTTTTCAATAAAATCGTCGGTGATTCTTTGCCATCCAAAATGGATACATGCATGCGTAAATGTCTGTTTTTCCAGCGGTAACGTTGTTCTAGCATACAATATCCCTCCCTTTTAAAAATACTATTAATCTATATAAAGGTTGATTTAGCAGTAAAGAAAGCCCTTACAAAAAATCTTTTGTTTCTATACTATCATATTTTACTGTTTAAAGCATTAAAGAATTGATAAATATTGTAAAAATATTGTGAAGGAGTGAACAATGTGAATATTAAACCGAATATAAGTATTTTGAATGCTTTAATACGAATCACGATTGGATTAACTGTCTTATCTTGGTGCACGGCAAAACTTGTTAAACAGCCTTGGAGAGATTCCTATCTGTTTGTTGCATTATGCGGAGCAATGAAGGTTGCCGAGGGTATTGTTCGTTTTTGCCCTGTTACTGCCTTATGTGAAAGATATCAAAATTGGATGGAAGACCAAAATCGTACACAGAATTCCGTTGAAGAGGCGGATGGATCAAATACCGATATCGATCAGGTACTCCCTTACAATCCTTCTTAAGAAGAAATAGGGACTGACCTTATTGGTCAGTCCGCGAATATGTTTTGGGAATTTAATAAATAAAGTGCTTTATTGCTTTTCCACCGATATCTTTCCGGTAAAAGACTCCGTCACACGTTAATTTCTTCAGTTCCACATACACTTTTTTCTGAGCTTCATGTAAATTTTCCGCTCTCGCCCCGACAAGGAGAACCCGGCCGCCGTCCGTAATTAATTCACCGGATTTATTTTTGGAAACTCCCGCATAGAAGGTAAAAACATCTTTATCTATTTCCGATAACCCCTCTAATACCGCACCCTTTTCAACTGCTTCAGGATAACCTGCTGCAGCAACCACAACACCAAGCATTGCCTGTTCATCCCATTTTAGAACCGGACACTTTCCGTCTAGCAGGTCAATAATGGTTTGGACTAAATCCGATTTTAATCTTGGTAAAATGACTTGCGTCTCAGGATCACCGAAACGGGCGTTAAATTCAATTACCTTTGGACCATTTTCTGTTTCAATTAAACCTGCATACAGGATTCCGCAAAAGCTTCGACCTTCCTGTACCATCGCTTTTGCTGCGGGCTTAAGAACAGTTTCAATTGCCATATGGACCACATTATCACTAATATGCGGAACCGGTGAATAAGCACCCATTCCACCGGTATTCGGCCCTAGATCACCATCAAATGCCCGCTTATGGTCTTGTGCAATTTCAAGCGGAACAACGGTTTCCCCATTTACAAAAGCCATCAATGAAAATTCCTCACCGCTTAAAAATTCTTCAATGACCACCCGGGAGGAGGATTCACCGAACTTCCCGCCAATAAGCATTTCTTCAAGACTTTGGATTGCCTCTTCAATGGTTAAGGCAACCGTTACACCTTTTCCAGCCGCTAGTCCGTCTGCCTTAATGACAATCGGTGCCCCTTTTTCTTCTATATATAGACGCGCCTCTTCAAAAGAGGTAAACACCGCATACTCAGCAGTAGGAATCTGATATTTGTCCATCAGTTCCTTCGCAAATGCTTTACTGCCTTCGATTTCAGCAGCCGCTTTCCGTGGTCCAAATACAGCTAAGCCTGCTTCCATGAATTTGTCGGCGAGCCCTTCTAGGAGCGGTACCTCCGGCCCGATAATCGTCAAATCAATTTGCTGTTCTTTGGCAAATTGCAGAAGCTGTTCATGGTCTGTAATAGAGACGAGCTCTGCCACATCTACCATCCCCGGATTACCCGGTGCTACAAATACCTTGTTAACTTGCGGGCTTTCCTTAACTTTTCGGCAGATGGCATGCTCTCTTCCGCCCTGGCCAATGATTAAAACCTTCACCATTCACACCCCCGCTTAATGTTTAAAATGTCTTACTCCCGTAAATACCATGGCAATCCCATATTCATCCGCCTTTTTGATGGAGTCCTCATCACGGATGGAGCCACCTGGTTGAATAATTGCTGTTATTCCTGCTTTGGCTGCTGCCTCTACGGTATCACCCATTGGGAAAAAGGCATCAGATGCCAGGGATGCGCCTTCAGCTTTTTTACCTGCCTGCTTTAAGGCAATTTCTGCTGCACCAACGCGATTCATCTGTCCTGCACCAATTCCAATGGTCATATCCTCGCTTGTAACAACAATCGCATTCGATTTCACATGTTTAACAACCTTCCAGCCTAACTTTAATGACTCCCACTCTTCATCAGTTGGCTGTCTTTTCGTCGGAATCGTGATGTTCGCATCCTCTAATGTAAAGCGGTCTTGTTCTTGAACGAGCAATCCGCCCTCAATTGTTGTCATCTTCATTTCCGCTTTTTTCGCTTGTTCAAATGGAATCGTCAATAAACGAAGATTCTTTTTCCCCGTTAAAATAGCGAGAGCTTCTTCTGAATAAGAAGGGGCAATAATAATTTCTAAGAAAATTTCATGTAGTTTTTGTGCAGTTTGAGCATCTACTTCCTGGTTAAAAGCAATGATGCCGCCAAAAATAGAAACAGGGTCTGCAGCGAACGCTTTTGTAAAAGCTTCATATCCCGTTTTTCCTGTACCAACACCGCATGGATTCATATGTTTTACCGCTACTGCAGCTGGTTCTGTAAATTCCTTCACAATCTGAAGTGCGGCATCAGCATCATTGATATTATTATAGGAAAGCTCTTTTCCGTGAAGCTGCTCCGCATTAGCAATAGAGAACGTTGATCCGAGCGGTCTCTTATAAAAAGCTGCATTTTGATGAGGATTTTCCCCATAACGCAGTGCTTGCTTTAATTCATAGGTCACTGTTAATTTTTCAGGCATTTCCTCCTGAGCTAAATCAGTCATGTACTCAGCGATTAATGCATCATAGGCTGCCGTGTGGCGGAAAACCTTCGCCGACAGCTTTCTTCTCGTTGCCAGACTTGTTTCACCGTCAGACTTTAATTCTGTTAAAACCGTTTGATAATCAGCCGGGTCAACCACAACTGTCACATATTGATGATTTTTCGCTGAAGCACGAAGCATTGTCGGACCGCCAATATCAATATTCTCGATCGCATCAGCAACAGTCACCCCGGGCTTTTCAATCGTTTGCTGAAATGGATAGAGATTCACACACACTAATTGGATGGGCTGGATTTGGTGTTCATTCAATTGCTGTTGATGCTGCTCATCATCATGCTTGGCTAAAAGGGCACCATGAATAAAAGGGTTTAACGTCTTGACACGTCCTTCCAGGATCTCAGGAAATCCAGTTACATCACTCACACTTAGGACAGGGATTCCTTGTTCTTGAAGGGCTTTTTTCGTCCCTCCCGTAGAAATGAGTTCGAAACCGAGGCTGACAAGATTTTTGGCAAACTCGGTAATTCCATTTTTATCGGAAACACTAATAAGCGCGCGTTTTTTTGTCATTTGTAACTCCTCCTTGTGTTAGCAGCATCTGTAAAATCGATGGATATAGCTTGTGCTCAATTTTATGAATTTTCTCTTGCAGGCTTTTTCTTGTTTCATTTTTATCTAAGCGCACCCGCTCCTGGACAATAATCGGTCCTGTATCCATTCCTTCGTCAACAAAGTGGATGGTGACACCGCTCCATTTCGCTCTGGCAACCAATGCCTGGCCAATTGCATCCTTACCGGGAAAGTCAGGCAACAAGGATGGATGGATGTTGACAATCCGCCCTTCAAATTCTCTTAATAATGTTGAACCAATTAACCGCATGTAACCTGCTAAGACAATAAATTCCACCTGATGTTTTTTTAATTCTGCCAAGATTTCATTTTCATAGTCTTCCTTACTGCTATAGTCTTTAGCCTTAAAAACAAAGCTGGGAATCCCTGCCATTTCGGCTCGCTCGAGACAAATTGCACCCGGTCGATCACAAACGAGAAGAGAAAGGTTTGCATCAAGCTCTCCTGCTTGAACAACATCTACAATGGCTTGAAAATTGCTTCCGCTACCCGACGCAAACACAGCGATATTTTTCATTTTCTTCCTCCATCACCGGTAATCGTGATCCCGTCATTTTCCGTTACAACACCAATTTCATACGCCGTTTCACCGCATTGACTAAAATGTTCCAACACTGCGTCAGCATCTTTGCGATCGACTGCTATTACCATGCCGATTCCCATGTTAAAGATATTATACATCTCTTGCGGATTGATTTGTCCAAGGGAAGATAGCAAACGGAACACCGGTGGAATGCTCCAGCTGTTTTCATAGATTTCCGCACCAAGACCTGCAGGCAGCATCCTTGGAATATTCTCGATAAAACCGCCGCCGGTGATATGAGCCATCCCTTTTAAGGTGAATTTTTTCATAGCAGATAAAATCGGTTTCACATAAATTTTTGTCGGTTTGAGTAGTTCCTCGCCTAATGTACACCCTAGTTCCGCAACAAATTCGGTTAACGACGAATCTGCAAATACTTTCCGAACAAGTGAATAGCCATTGCTGTGAATCCCGCTTGAAGAGAGGCCGATGAGCACATCTCCGGAGCGGATCGTTTCCCCTGTGATTACAGCAGATTTTTCGCAGGCGCCCACTGAAAAACCTGCGAGGTCGTACTCATCTTTACTATATAAACCGGGCATTTCTGCCGTTTCTCCGCCAATTAACGCACAGCCGGCCTGCTCGCAGCCATCGGCAATGCCTTTAACAATCGCTTCGATTTTTTCAGGAACCGCTTTTCCGCAGGCAATATAGTCGAGAAAATATAACGGCTCAGCACCTTGTACCACAATGTCATTCACACACATCGCTACAGCATCAATGCCGATCGTGTCGTGTCGGTCCATCATAAAGGCAATCATCAGCTTCGTACCGACCCCGTCGGTCCCTGATACAAGAACGGGTTCTTTTAAGTTTAGGGCTGACAGATCGAACATGCCGCCGAAACCGCCCAAGCCTCCCAGTACTCCGGCCCGTGCCGTTTTTTGAACATGCTTTTTCATTCTCGAAACAGCTTCATAGCCCGCTTCGATGTCTACTCCTGCTGCTTTATATGCATTAGCCATGACTGCCCCTCCTATTTTTGATAATAATATTGCAATGTATCAGGATAAATTTCTGTTGGGTATTTTCCGGTAAAACAACCAAGACAGTACCCTTCTGTTCCCTCACCGTCTTTTTTACCGATGGCTTCAACCATTCCTTCTACACTTAAAAATGTTAGTGAATCCGCACCAATCAGTTCTCTTATTTCCTCTACTGAATTACCAGAAGCTATCAATTCTTCCTTCGTTGATGTATCAATCCCATAGAAACACGGATTTTTAATGGGCGGCGAACTGATGACTACATGGACCTCAGTCGCTCCTGCATCTTTTAACATCGTCACGATACGACGGCTGGTTGTTCCCCTAACAATCGAATCGTCAACCATGATGACACGCTTTCCTTCTACAACACCCCGAACCGGTGATAGTTTCATTTTTACCCCTTGCTCCCTTAGTGATTGCGAAGGCTGGATGAAGGTACGTCCGACATAACGATTTTTAACTAAGCCCATTTCATAGGGAATTCCTGCTGCCTCGGCATAGCCGATTGCGGCTGAAATGCTGGAATCCGGTACACCTGTAACGACGTCCGCTTCAATCGGAGCTTCAACCGCCAATCGTTTCCCAAGATTTTTACGGGCGGTATGAACATTGATACCTTGAATATCACTGTCAGGTCTTGAAAAATAAATATACTCCATTGTACAAATTGCTTTCGTGGTACTGACGGCAAATCGTTCAGATGTTAGACCATCGTCGTTTATAATTAAAAGTTCTCCCGGCTGGATATCGCGAATATATTCAGCTCCTACAACATCAAAGGCACATGTCTCTGATGCAACAACATACGCATCACCAAGGCAGCCAAGCGAAAGTGGTCTCAAGCCGTGGGGATCGAGCGCCACCATTAGCTCCGTTTCCGTCATAATTAAATAGGCATAAGCGCCTTTTAACATCGAAAGAGCATTTTTAGCACGATCTTTTGAATCAGAAAAACCGCTTCTCTTCATTAAATGAGCCAAAACTTCCGTATCTGAGCTCGTTTGAAAAATGCTTCCCTGTGCTTCAAGCTGATGTTTTAAGACATTGGCGTTGACCAAATTTCCATTATGAGCAAGCGCAAGGCTGCCGCTTTGTGAATGGAACAAGAGCGGCTGGACGTTCTCATAGCCGCCACCGCCGGCAGTGGCATAACGAACATGGCCGATGGCCGCAGTCCCTATTAATTCCTGCATCACATTTGATGTAAAAATCTCAGAGACTAAACCTTCGCCCTTTGCACCTTTAAGCGTTTTTCCGTCGGATACCACGATACCGGTACCTTCTTGACCGCGATGCTGAAGACTATGAAGGCCGTAATAGGTAAGCTGTGCAGCATCAGGATGTCCCCAGACGCCAAAAATTCCGCACTCTTCATTCAATCCCTTTATTTCAGCAAGCATGGGATAGCTCCTTTCCAGGCATCTTTCAATTGTTCAACCGAAGCTTCAAGTGCAATTTTCTTTTCCGTTAAAACGCGAAGCGTCCCTGAATTATTCACTTCTCCGATGTGCAATGCTGCTACTAGACTCTCAAACTCCGTTTGATGTTCTTTTTTTACAGTTAAAAGAAAACGGGATTGCGTTTCACTAAACAAAGCCACTACAGGGTTTCCTGTAATATTCACTTCTGCACCAAGATGTCCGCCGGCAAAAAGACATTCTGATAATGCTACTGCTAATCCGCCTTCGGAAAGATCATGGGCTGATTGCACCACTCCCGCACGGATGGCTGCAAGAATTTGGTTTTGTCTATCTTTTTCAAGATTCACATTTAACTCCGGAGCTTTGCCAAAGATCTTACCGTGCTGTAGTTTTTGAAGTTCGCTGCCGCCGAATTCAGCCTTTGTTTCACCCACTAAATAAATAAGGTCGCCATTATCTTTAAAATGCTGGGTTGTAATATCGTCAATATCGCTGACCAATCCAACCATGCCAATCACAGGTGTTGGATAAATCGCTGTTCCGCTCGTTTCATTGTATAAAGAGACGTTGCCGCCAATTACTGGTGTCTGAAGGACGCGGCAAGCTTCACTTATTCCATCTGCTGCTTTTTCAATCTGCCAGAAAACTTCCGGTTTCTCCGGGTTTCCAAAATTTAAATTATCCGTAATTGCCAATGGCTCCGCACCTGAACAAATGATATTTCTCGCTGCTTCCGCTACTGCAATTTTCCCGCCGACTTCCGGATCCAAATAGACATAACGGGAGTTGCAATCTGTTGTCATCGCTAAAGCTTTCCGGGTTCCGCGAATTCTGACCACCGCAGCATCAGAACCGGGGGCAATGACTGTATTGGTTCGTACCATATAGTCGTATTGCTCATACACCCATTCCTTGCTGGCAACGGTTGGCTGACTTAAGATTTTTAAAAGCGTTTCTTTTGCGTCATCAATCTGTGGAACTATATCTTCCATTGCTTGGAATTCAGCAAAATAGCTTGGTTCTTTTGAAGGTTTATGATAGACCGGTGCATCCTCTGCTAATGCATCAACCGGAACATCGGCAACGATTTCTCCATTATGAATAAGACGCAGTTTTTTATCGCTTGTAACCGTACCGATTCCAACTGCTTCTAAACCGTATTTCGCAAAAAGATCAACGATTTCTTGTTCTCTGCCTTTTTGAACGACAATCAGCATCCGTTCTTGAGATTCGGACAGCATCATTTCATAAGCAGACATTCCCGTTTCCCGCTGTGGAACAAGGTCTAAGTTCATCTCAATCCCCATTCCCGCTTTGCTTGCCATTTCAGCAGAGGAACTGACCAATCCTGCTGCGCCCATATCCTGAATACCTACAAGTGAATCAAAATGTATTAACTCTAGGCATGCTTCTAACAGCAATTTCTCCATAAATGGGTCGCCTACCTGAACAGCCGGGCGATCTTCATTGGATTGTTCTGTTAATTCTTCAGAGGCAAACGTCGCACCATGAATGCCGTCGCGGCCTGTTTTGGCGCCGACATACATAACGGTATTGCCTTCACCGTGTGCCTGCCCTTTTTTAATATCCTTATGGTCAATCAACCCAACACACATCGCATTGACTAATGGATTGCCTTCATAGCATGGGTCAAATTGAATTTCGCCGCCTACAGTTGGAATACCAATACAATTTCCATATCCTGCAATACCGGCAACTACTTCTTTAAATAAATAGCGTACCCGTGCGGAATCCAGTTCACCAAAGCGAAGCGAGTTTAACATGGCGATTGGCCGTGCGCCCATGGAAAAAACATCACGGATAATCCCGCCTACGCCTGTTGCCGCACCTTGATACGGTTCAATCGCTGACGGATGGTTATGACTTTCGATTTTAAAAACAACTGCCTGATCATCACCGATATCAACAATCCCTGCGCCCTCACCGGGACCCTGAAGGACACGGTCACCAGTAACAGGAAACTTTCTAAGTACAGGCTTTGAATTTTTATAGCTGCAATGCTCGGACCACATAACGGAGAAAAGTCCGGTTTCAGTATAATTTGGTGTACGTCCAAGAATGTTCTCAATCAATGCAAATTCTTCATCGGACAAACCCATCTGCTGGTAAAGTTTTTCTGTTTTCACTTGCTGCGTACTTGGCTCAAGCTTTAACAACATGTGCTTCCCTCCAATTCTTTACAATCGATTGAAACAATTTCAGTCCATCAGCACCGCCCAAAAGCTTATCGACCGCTCTTTCCGGGTGGGGCATCATTCCAAGAACATTCCCTTTTTCATTTGTAATTCCAGCAATATCAGCAAGGCTTCCGTTCGGGTTCTGCTGATATGTAAAGACGATTTGATTGTTTTCCTTTAATTTCTCGAGCGTTTCCTCGTCACAATAGTAGTTTCCTTCTCCGTGCGCAACCGGGATCATGATCGTTTGTCCTTCGCTATATTCACCCGTAAACATTGTCTGCTTGTTTTCTACCTTTAATTCAACCGGCTTACAAATAAAGGATAGGCTCGCGTTTCGTCTCATCGCTCCTGGAAGTAATCCTGCTTCGAGGAGAATCTGAAATCCGTTACATACTCCTAAAACCGGCTTACCTGCTTCTGCAGCTTTTATTACTTCCTTCATGACATTACTAAATCTGGCGATAGCTCCAGTGCGCAAGTAGTCACCATATGAAAAACCGCCCGGGAGCAAAATTCCGTCAAACTCTTCAAGGCTTTCTGTATCGTGCCAAACATATTCAACCTGCTCTCCAAGTTCATCTTGAATGGCATGGAACATATCAACGTCACAATTCGATCCTGGAAAGACGATTACCGCAAATTTCACTGAGTAACACACTCCTCTACTTCGTAACGGTAATCTTCAATAACCGGATTCGCTAACAGATTGTTACAGATTTCATTCACTACATCGTTAATATCCTGCTCTGATTTCTCAATTGTTAGCTCCATATATTTACCGATTCGGACATCGGCTACTTCCTTATAATTTAGAGAATGTAAAGAATTCGTTACTGCCTTACCCTGTGGATCTAATACACTTTCTCTTAACGTGACAAATACCTTAACTTTATACATGCTGATGTCCTCCTAATCTCGCTAAAATATTTTCATATGCATCTGTTAAATTCCCTAAATCTCGACGGAATACATCTTTATCGAGCTTTTCATTCGTATTTTTATCCCAAAATCGACATGTGTCAGGGGATATTTCATCAGCAAGTAAAATTTGACCTTGATTGTCTTTTCCAAACTCAAGTTTAAAATCGATGAGACGGATTCCAAGCCCATCAAAAAAGCTCAATAAAACAGTGTTTATTTTTAATGCTTTTTCACGTAAAACTGCGATTTCTTCCGCTGTTGCCAAGTTTAACTCAAGAATATGATCGTTTGTTAGGAGCGGGTCTCCAAGTTCATCATTTTTTAAATAAAACTCAACGATTGGTGCAGTTAATTCCTTTCCTTCTTCGACTCCTAATCTTTTTGAAAAGCTCCCTGCCGCTACATTCCGAACCACAGTTTCGAGCGGGATGATCGTTACTTTTTTCACGAGCTGTTCCGTTTCTGAAACTTGCTCGATAAAGTGAGAATCAATTCCAGCTTCTTTTAACTGTAAAAATAGCAAACTGGTAATCTCGTTATTTAAACGTCCTTTACCGGTTATATTTGCTTTCTTTTCCCCGTTAAAAGCTGTTGCCGAATCCTTGTACTCAACCAAAACGATCTGTTCATTTTCTGTTGTATAAATTCTTTTCGCTTTTCCTTCATATAGAAGTTCTTTCATCAGGAACGCCTCCAGGTTTCGCAATATTAGGAATCTTCAGGATAAAACAGAGGGGCAATGCAAGCCCCTTTAATTATTCATTTAAGCCTAATCGTTCAAAAATGGTATTTACATGCTGCAGGTGATAGTTATAATCAAAACAATCGGCAATTTCTTCTGGTGAAATTAATGCCGTAATTTTCGCTTCTGCTTCAATCAAACCGCGGAAAGGAACTTGTTTTTCCCATGCTTCCATAGCCTTCGGCTGTACGGTGTCATATGCTTCTTCACGTGATAATCCTTTATCAATAAGAGCAAGAAGCACACGTTGTGAATAGATCAAGCCGAGTGTGCGGTCCATGTTCCGTTTCATATTTTCCGGATAGACAGTCAGGTTTTTAATTATATTACCAAAGCGGTTAAGCATGTAATTCAAGCCAATTGTGGCATCCGGTAAAATAATCCTTTCTGCTGAGGAGTGAGAAATATCACGTTCATGCCAAAGCGGTACATTTTCATAAGCAGTCAGCATATAACCGCGAATTACACGGGCAATTCCTGTCATATTTTCCGAGCCAATCGGGTTCCGTTTATGCGGCATCGCTGATGAACCTTTTTGCCCTTTAGCAAAAAATTCTTCGACTTCACGTGTCTCACTTTTTTGCAGTCCACGGACTTCAACAGCAAACTTTTCAATTGAAGTTGCAATCAAGGCGATGGTTGACATGTAATGGGCATGTCGGTCCCTCTGCAACGTTTGCGTTGAAATAGGAGCACTTTGGAGCCCAAGCTTCTCACAAACATATTTTTCAACAAAAGGATCAATATTGGCATACGTTCCAACAGCTCCGGAAATTTTCCCGAATTCAACACCCTCTGCCGCCTGCTTAAAACGCTCAAGGTTCCGTTTCATTTCTTCATACCAGAGGCCAAGCTTCAAGCCAAATGTCGTAGGCTCTGCATGAACCCCGTGTGTACGTCCCATCATGACAGTAAATTTATGTTCAATCGCTTTGTTCTTTAAAATCTCAACAAAGTTTTCAAGATCCTTTTGTAAGATAGTATTTGCCTGCTTTAATATATAAGAAAGTGCCGTGTCTACTACATCTGTAGAGGTTAATCCGTAATGAACCCACTTGCGCTCGTCTCCCAATGTTTCCGAAACTGCCCGCGTAAAGGCAACAACATCATGGCGGGTTTCCTCTTCAATTTCTTTAATCCGTTCAATATCGAAGGAGGCTTTTTCGCGAAGCTTTTGTACATCCTCCTTTGGAATTTCCCCAAGCTGGGACCATGCTTCACAAGCAAGGATCTCCACCTCGAGCCAGGCGTTAAAGCGGTTCTCTTCCGTCCATATTGCACCCATTTCAGGTCTTGTATAACGATCAATCATCTTTTATCCTCCAAACATTTTTTAATAATTATTCTTTCTAAGCCCTTACCATCACTTGATTCCAAACGCCGCTCTTTTCCGCTTCCTCTAGCGCCGTTTCTACAGATTCGCGAAGCAGTGTAACATGCCCCATTTTCCGTTTAAACTTTGGTTCCTTTTTGCCATAAAGATGTACTTTCCAATCCTTCACGTCTGATAATTTCTCCAACATGCGAGATTGGTGTTCCCCTAATAGGTTGACCATTACAGCAGGTTTTAATAGCTCTGTACATCCAAGCGGTAAGTTACACACCGCTCTGATATGCTGTTCAAATTGTGACGTTTCACACGCTTCAATGGAATAATGCCCGGAATTATGCGGTCTTGGAGCAAGCTCGTTTATATAAATCCTATCATCTTCAGTTAAAAACATTTCAACAGCCAGTGTTCCAATTAACGTAAAAGCATCGGCGAGCTTCTTAGCATATTGGATGGCTCTTTCTTCTGCCGTTTTACTTATTCTGGCAGGAACAATTGTCTGATGGAGAATATTGTTTATATGAACATTTTCCGCTACAGGAAAAACGGTTGTATCACTATTCATACTTCGTGTGACGATGACGGAGATCTCTTTTTTAAAAGGAACCCATTTTTCAAGAACACAACTGCCATGCCCCAGTAATTGGGCAGCTACCTCAATTTCCTGCTCATTACGAATGACTACTTGGCCTTTTCCATCGTACCCGCCGCGTGAAGTCTTCAAAACAGCCGGTAAACCCAACCTCTTGATACTATCATAGATATCATTTATTGAATAAATTTCAGCATACGGTGCCACTTGTACTCCTGCATTCTGTATTGCCCGTTTTTCGGTTATTCGATCTTGAGAAATTTCAAGTAATTTTTTTCCTTGCGGAACATAGGCATTTTCACAAAGCCAGGAGAGTGCCGCAGAATCAATGTTTTCAAATTCATAGGTAATCACGTCGCTGTTTTCAGCTAACTCCTTGATTGCATCCATATCATCATAGGAAGCTATTATTTTAGCGTCTGCAATTTGGCCGCAAGGTGAGTCGGCAGTAGGGTCAAGGACAGCAATTCGATAGCCCATTTCCCGTGCTGAAAGTGCCATCATTCTTCCCAACTGCCCGCCGCCAATAATTCCAACCGTTTGACCAGGTAAAATAACTTTATTAGACAAGTTCATCACTGCTTTCTATTGCTGCTATTTTTGCTTCCTGACGCATTCTTTCAAGTCGTTCGGTCAATTCTAGATCAGTTATCGATAAAATTTGAGCAGCAAGTAAACCTGCATTTGTTGCACCCGCTTTTCCGATTGCGACAGTCGCAACAGGAACTCCCGCCGGCATTTGAACAATGGATAATAAAGAGTCTAAACCATTTAGTGCTTTTGACTGAACCGGAATTCCGATAACAGGCAGTGTCGTTTTTGCTGCTACCATTCCCGGTAAGTGTGCAGCCCCTCCTGCACCCGCAATAATTACCTTTATTCCTCTATTTCGTGCAGAATCTGCAAAATCAAACATTAAATCAGGAGTCCGATGTGCGGAGACAACTCTTTTTTCGTACGGGATGTCTAAACGATCAAGTGTTTCACATGCATGCTTCATCGTTTCCCAATCGGATTTACTTCCCATTATGACGGCTACTCTCGGGTTCATGTTTGTTCCTCCCCAAACTTTTTCCAATATAAAAAGCCCTAAACAGACACTTTCCCCAATTTTGGTTTGAGAGAAAGCAGTCTGTCCGGGCTGGAAATTCGAACAGAATAATACCTCGAAGTGAGTTAACACTTACGGCATCATCCACTTCCCCTCATAGTCCAATCATTTACGGTAATTGGGTAGAAACTCATGGGCCATATTCCCATTATTATACGAGGGTAATACTTTATGAACTTTTCGATACCTCTATATTAACAATTATCACTGCAAATGGTCAATAAAAACGAACATTTTTTTTAATTGGTAAATTTAATGTTCGCTTTTGTCGATTACCTTTGCTTCAAAAATGATTTGCCTTCCAATTGGTTCATATGTGGTTTCACTGCCTATTATGACCTCTTGAAAAATCGGCTTCTCCGTCCTTCGAGTTGGGACACAGCCCTGTTTCCTGATCCGCTCCAGGCAATCTTCGATCGTTTCATTTTCCTGAACCTCAAAATTCATTTTCTTTCTATCTTTACTCATGAAAACAATTTCCCTCTTTTCACAGTTTTGACCCAAAATCCGCCATGGATCGATTTGGGCTCATAAGAAATGATGAATGCTTTTGGATCCAAATTCTTTATCGTATCATATAATCGCAATTCAAATTTTCTTGGCGTTAAGATTTGCATCGCCATCCGATCCCCTTCGAGCCCATTGGCCTCCCAGTTCGTTACTCCATAACCTTTCTCTCTTAAAATTCCTGGCAGGTCCTTATCATATTCCTTTGTAATGACATTGACTGTAATATAGCCCAATGCCAACTTTTCCTCAATTTTCATACCCACAATTACACCAATCCCATACCCAACCGCATAGGCAATCAGGTTTTGAATTTCATTAAGATTCTTCAAAACAAGGCCCAAACCCAGGACATAAATAACAACCTCAATCGTACTTAGAGACGCTGCTAAATAGCGCCGGCCCTTTAACGTTAATATCATTCGAATCGTAAAAAAAGATACATACACAATATTAATAATAAGAATAATAGCAACCATCATAAAACTATTGTGCATCAAAAGAAATCCCTCCCAGATATGTTCTCTTTCTGTAGTACAGTTTAACTCTATTTTGAATCGTTTGTTAAGAGCCAATTTAAATTGTTTTTAATTTTTTTAATTAGGGGGAAGACTCTGTTAAATTTCTTGAAATTAAACTCTATGGTTTATGTACCGGTTTCAAAAGTTTATGTGCCACTTTTATGCATTTATGTGCCACTTTTACCTTTTTATGTGCCAACTCCTCTTAGACACCTTTCTAAACAAATAAATATCCAGGCAATAGCCTAGATTAGGTATCTTTCTCACCTTACTTTCTAGAAATTCGGCCTTTTTTTGTTCTACTTCTCGGGCATTGGACTTTTTAAGTTACCTCTTTTTTTATTAATTCTTTCTTTATCTTCCGCTTTTCATGATTTATGTGCCGGTTCCAAAAGTTTATGTGCCGCTTTTATTCATTTATGTGCCACTTCATTCTTTAAGAAGACCATAGTTAAATACTCTGCTCTCTTTAGATTTATGGCCTATCCATTTATCCTTAAGGACAAAACACAAAAAAGGACAACCCATATAAGGTTGTCCTTCATTGTCGCCTGGCAACGTCCTACTCTCACAGGGACTCGCGTCCCAACTACCATCGGCGCTGAGAAGCTTAACTTCCGTGTTCGGTATGGGAACGGGTGTGA
>NZ_JAUSTW010000011.1 GCF_030813055.1 Neobacillus ginsengisoli
TTGGGGCGCCGTATGCGATGAAAGTCGCACCTACGGTGCTAGCAGGGGGAAAAGGGGGCGATAACGTCAAACCCTTACCTATCTGTCATGAATAACACTTGGTAATTAAATTGGATATTTGTGACTGTCTTTCCGGGTGGGGATCCAGGTGTCCGTTCTGCAAGGTCTACACGCTATAGGGCTGGAGGCGATGAAACGACAGAATGCAGATATAGTTAGTCTTGCAAATGTCGTACGTTCTGGTCCAGGGCTTATTATGTTTCTAATTGGTCTTCTGCTTCTCGCTGCGGCTTCTATTATAGTCGCTGTTACGATTTGGATTTCAGGGAGGTACCAGAAATGGATGGGTATTCCATTTGCTTTTGGAATTTCACTATATATCCCACAATTCTCCTCCGAGTATGCCTATAAAAGAGACTTTTTTTCAATGTCATATTCAATTATAATTTACAAGAGATGAATAGTGCCAAACTTTATTACTTGATTCAATAGATAATTTGCTGGGAGAATACTGTTATGACATTTGTTTTTATCAACCATAATGTTTTAGATAACCTATTTTATATTTTAGTCAGTATATTAATGTTTTTCGTTTTATTTGATAATGTAAAAAAGTTTAAAAATCATAAAAACTTGTTGCTTACAGTATCCATGAGTCTGCCGATAGTCCTTTGCATGAAGTTTCCCATTTATATTGATCAATATTGCGTACATGATTTAAGGCAAATTCCTCTATTTATCGGGACGCTTTACGGCGGATGGGCGGCAGGGGCTGCATTGTTGATTATTTCTTTATCCACCCGATTTGCCATTTACGGCTTTAACTCCCTCACACTGGTAGTTTATCTAGTGCTCTATTTGGCAACGGCCCTATTTTCCATAAAGTTTAATCGAATGAATAAAAAGTCCAAACTTATGACATCTGCTTTATTAATTTTTGTACTGGAGCTTCTTACTACGGAAATTGCACTAAAAATGTCCGACTATTTCAAAGTAACAGAGGCTTACATTTTCTATTTTATTATGATTCCTCCTGTCGCCATGTTTTTTCTGGTGTATCTCATTGAAGTTTTAATGGATACCATTCACATCAGATCAAATATTGTTAAAATCGAAAAAATGGACGTTGTCAGTCAGCTTGCGGCCAGTATTTCACATGAGGTCCGGAATCCTTTAACGGTTGTAAAAGGGTTTATCGAGCTGCTAAAGACTCCTGATTTATCCCAGAATGACAAGGAGCGCTATATTCAGTATGCCTTAAAAGAACTAAGAACTGCCGAATCGATTATAAGTGATTATTTAGCCTTTGCAAAACCGGCAATTGAGAAAGTCGAACCAATTTTAATAGATAAAGAAATTAAAAATTTAATTGAAGTTATTAAGCCTTTCGCTAACATGAACGCCGTTAAGGTAACTAATCAGCTTGCCTCCGGAATGGTTTTGGTAAATACAAATTATTTCCGGCAATGTATATTGAATTTAATGAAAAATGCAATTGAGGCAATGGAAAACGGTGGCGAACTTAAGGTCCTATCATTAACAGATAAAAATCATGCAATCATTAAAATCAGTGACAATGGCATCGGCATGAGCAAAGAACAAATCAATCGATATGGTGAACCATATTACAGCAGCAAAGAAAAAGGGACTGGACTTGGGTCAATGGTTGTATTGAAAACAGTCCAAACCATGAACGGAAAGCTTGATATCGAAAGTGTCCCAAGTGATGGAACAACCATAATGATCACACTTCCGCTGTATAATTCGGACCCGGTCTATGTAAAAGAACAGAATGACAGCCGGGTAAAGTTGAAAACCGGTTATTATATTTAGACAAATATTTTTGTGTTATGATTAGGTCCTGTTTGGCTCCCAATTATTTCTGTTATTATTGGCGTGTAAATGGTGCTTATCTTGAATAATTAAGTAATGAACTTCAACAATCGGGCGCAAGAATTGAACAACTATGGACTGTTTCAGCAGTCCTTTTTCTTGGTCTTTAATTAGTTAAATGGCAGGTTACTTTAAGAAGAAATAACAAATCTTGGTGTGGAAATATTAAACTGATTGAGGGTATTTTTGGTAAAGATAATGAATTTTATTTATTTTTTTGGAGGTAATAATTTTGTCCATAACAACGATTGAGGATTTTGAAAAACTAGATATTCGTATTGGTACTGTAATAAGTGCTGAACCCTTTCTAGAGGCTCGTAAGCCAGCAATTAAACTAGGGATTGATTTTGGTGAAGAATTAGGAATTAAACAATCTAGTGCACAAATAACAAAAAGGTACACTTTAGAGACATTAATGGGCCGTCAAGTGGTCGCAGTTGTAAATTTCCCTCCTCGTCGAATTGCAGGATTCAAATCTGAGGTATTAGTTATTGGAGGTGTTCCAGAAGAGGGTGATGTAGTGCTCTTAAAGCCAGATGAGCCTGTTAAAAATGGTACACCGATTGCCTAGTATGGATCGTCACAATGACGGTCTTTTTTATTTCATAGTAACGGTGTTTAATAACGAGGAATCACTCTTTCTTTAGTGAAAGAAGGAAATACCAATAAAAAATAGAATTCCTTTTAAAAAATGTTACAAAAGGAGAGCATATGAAATTAGTTTTGATATTTGGTCCGCAGGCTGTTGGGAAAATGACTGTAGGGCAAGCATTAGGAAATAACACGGAGTTAAAGTTATTTCATAATCATATGACAATTGAATTACTTGAACCATTTTTCGGATTTAGTCCAGAAATGTGGAGATTAGCAGATCTATTTCGGATGGAAATATTTGAGGAAGTAGCAAAGAGTGACCTGGGAGGTTTGATATTTACCTATGTATGGGCATTTGACCAAAAAGAGGATTGGGACTATGTAGAGAAGATATGTGAAATTTTTGAATCCAAAGGTGCAACCATTTATTTTGTTGAATTAGAAGCTGACTTTAACGAGAGACTGGAACGAAATAAAAGCCCGAATCGACTGGAACACAAACCAACCAAAAGAAATATTGAGACCTCAGAAGCTAATTTAAAAAGCTCAATGCAAAAGTATAGACTCAATTCTTTAGAGGGCGAAATTAAAAAGGAAAATTACTTAAGGATAAACAATACCAACCTGAGTGCAGTAGAAGTAGCTGAAATTATTAAGGAAAGATTTCGATTATGAATTAGATCAAGCTGGATACTCGAGCATCGGTCTTTTTTCTTGTTCAGCTAAACAGGTTCCATTATGTTGACCACATTATTTATGGAATTTTGGCTGAGGAATGGGCTTAAAAATATCAATACTTTGTTCCACTATCGGGCGCTATTATTGAATAAAACAATTTTTAAACGACTTTATTGTTATTTTTTAAGTTCGATGAAGCATTTTTTATCAAAAATTAAACAACTTTATTTTACCCCCGTCCTAAAATCAGGACGGGGGTATTCGTGTTTGAGGTTTTAAAATTAAATAACTTTATTGTCAATCTACAAGTGGCCCCAAAAAGAAGGAATTCTTGCCGTACCCCATATAAAGACACCCTGTGGCAAAACTTGCGGGTCTGACTCAGCGGACATAAAATCTTCGTTACTGCTGCATACTATTTTTATCAAAATATTTTAATGAATTGAGGTTTTTGAAAATGGATGAAATGAGAACTACTAATCAAGTAGAAGAAGTAAATAAACAACTTAAAGAAATTCCCAAGGAAGCCGAAAAAAGAAGAATTGAAAATCAGCCTCAAACTGGTAAAAACGAGAAAGCCATCGAGCCGTTTTAAGCCCATAAGACCTGTAGGAAAGCCTGCAGGTCTGATCCGGGATACGAACGGCAAACCGAAGAATCTTGCTGACTACAAATTTCATAAGCAAAAAAAAACAGCCTAGGAGGAATTTTTCTCTTACGCTGTTTTATTCGTCGTTATGTCAGCACGTGATTACCAATGATCTTCAACAATCGGGCGCATTTCTGGAGCAGAGGGCACTGCAAAAGTCCAAAAACAAATGATAAAAGGGTGAGCACCTACCACTGGTAGTGTTTCACCCTTTTATTTTTCTTCTACATATTGTACTTCAGTAATTAAGTCCTGCCTTTTGCAGTGCCCTCGGAGCAAGAAATGCGCCCTTTTTATGGGCTATAAGGGAATTTATTATGAATAAGTTTTTTTGTTGACATTATAAACTGTAAATATTAAAATTACAGTAATCTTCTTGAGAAGGAAGCGATCAAAGTGAACAGTGATTTTACGATAGCCGTGCATTACTTAGTCTATTTAGTTTATCTACCAGATCATATGGCTTGCAGTGGGTCTATTGCTGCAAATGTTTGTACAAACGCAGCACGGATTCGCAAGATAATGAGCTGTTTGCGCAATCATGGATTTGTTAAGACAAAAGAAGGTATTGGCGGTGGCTATATTCTCGACTGTAACCCTCAAGAGGTATCATTGGCAGATATTTATCGTACAGTTTCACGTGGAAGCCTAAAACCAAACTGGTATACTGGTGATCCCGAGCAAAAATGTATTGTATCGTCTAATACTCAGGTGGTTATGAATCAAATTTTTAATAAAGCTAAATTGTATTTGGAAAAATATTTTGAGAATATTACCCTAAGATCTGTTTTAGAAAAAATTAAATTGTGTCCATGATTTAGTTTTTTTATTTAACTATACTGTAAATTATTTTATTACAGTATGACACAAAAAAGAGGGCATGATTTTTTTAAAAACAATCTGTAACTTTTTTTATTACATTTAAGGGGTGTAGATGACAATGGCCGATAAATATCGATTTGAAATTGGAGATTGGGTACAGGGAAGGTCAAGAGAGGCAGAACTGATTCACGGGTATGTTGAAATAGTGGACTCTAACCAAGGAATTATAAAAGTATTTGTAGTGGAAAGTGATAATGAAAAAGCAATTGGCAAATCGATTTGGATTCTAAACAAATGGACTGAAAAGTTGCCGGATTTAACAGTTAGGAATGAAAGTCAACTTTTAACATTAATCGATTTGGCTTTACTATCAAAAGATGAGGAATGGTTTAAAGAATTATCTGCGAAATTAGCATCTATTAAAAAATTTCCAGAATTGCATACCAAGAAATCAGAAATTCAAAGTGGAAACAGAATTGGGAATTCCGGTGCGAAAAGGTAATTTATATATATTTATCTGAGAGAATCAAAAGAGTGTTTATAAAAAAGGATATTGGAGGAATTGATAATGGCTATTTCACATGTAACAGATCAAACTTTTACTACTGAAATTAAAGAGGGATTAGTGTTAGTAGATTTTTGGGCGCCATGGTGCGTCCCTTGTAAAATGATTGCACCACTTTTGGAGGAAATCGATAGTGAAATTGGTGATAAAGTTGGGATTATCAAACTTAATGTAGATGAAAACCCAGAAACAACAAGAACATTTGGCATCATGAGCATTCCGACTTTAATTCTTTTTAAAGACGGAGTTGCTGTAGATAAGGTAATCGGCTTCCAATCAAAAGAAGCTTTGACAGAATTAATTTCAAAACACGCGTAAAATAGAGCTTTGAACTATAAGGGAAATTATTTCTTTATGACCATACAAGATTGTTGTTCTATAGAAGGATTCGATTATGAAAATGTCAACAAAATTCTAGAAGAACAAGGATTGTTGGAAAACGGAGAGCCAGAAGTATCTGTCAAGAAGCTTACGGTAATCGATTGGTAAAGCCACAGCGGTCATAAAAAAGAAAAGACTTAAATTAAATTGAAAAGGGATTAAATAATGAGATTTGATTCTAAATATGATGTATTCCCACTTTTGTTAAAAATCTACGGAGGATGATGAAAATATGGAAAAGAACATGAAGCAAACAATTGATTTTTATAAAGTGATTCAAGAACGTCGATCAGTGCGTCATTATAATCCAGAGCGGAAAATTCCCCGCCAAGAGATTGAGGATATGCTGGCTGAGGCAATTTTGGCACCTTCAAGCAATAACCTTCAGCCTTGGAGATTTTTGGTTATTGATGACCAGGAGCTGAAAGAAAAGCTGTTGCCAATTGCACGAAATCAGCAGCAAGTGGTAGATGCATCAGCCATCATCGCGGTATTGGGGGATATGGAGGGTTACAAGGAAGCCAATCGAATTTTTCAGAAATCAGTTGAAGCAGGCTTTATGACCGAAGAGGTAAAAAATGCATTTGTCAGTAACATCATAAAATCGTATTCAAACAGGAATCTTGAAGTCATCAAGGATATCGCTTTGATAGATGCTGGTCTGGTGTCGATGCAGATCTTGCTAGTCGCAAAAGCAAGAGGATATGATACAGTGCCGATGGGCGGATACGATAAATTGCAGTTTAAGGAGGTTTTCGGGATTCCGGAGCGTTATCTGCCAGTCATGTTAATTGCCATCGGAAAAGCTTCGGAACCGGGACATCCTACAACACGATTGTCTGTCGATGAAGTGACGTTCTGGAATGAGCTGCCGGAGATGGATTTACACTTGTCCAGTAGTCAAACCTAAAAGATTAACATTACATTGTTTATATAGTTTTTCTCTGTACAACATTTATCGAAAACGGCAAGAATCGAACTTAGGATTAACGAATATTCTCCGAGAAAATTGTATTTCCATTCTAACAGGGTACCGCCAGCAATAGTGCATTTGTAACTACTACTTTTTCTTGATCAACAAACAGGCGCAAGAATTGAACAACGATGGACTGTTTCAGCAGTCCATTTTTCGTGGTCTTTACTCAGTCAAATGGCAGGTTTGTTTAATAAGAACAGCTACCTCTGGTAAAAACTGATACTAACAAGAGTAGGTGATAGAGGAGTTTTATGACAAAACACGAGAAGGTGAAAAAATGGACGAATTCGAACTTATGTTAGAAGAAATAAGAAAGTCAACTTTGCAGACGTTGGAAAATTCAAATATAAAAATTGACCTAGAAAAATTAAATAGATTTAAGGGCATTATTTCAGAGTTAGTAAGCATTAGAAATGAGTCTGAAGAACAACTTGCCCACTTACGAACTTTAACGGAAAAGGAAATTGTAAATGTTCAGTATTCAAAGGGGGGCGAGACCATACACAGAGATTATTATTGTCCGAGTCCTGTTCTAGATTTGATTGTTGGGGCACTTAAAAGAGGTAAGCTTTTTAAAAGAAAACCTCATTTCGGAAGATATTCTTATGAATACTGCTTTGATACAAACAACAGACTGATCCTCGTAAGAGGTGTAAATGAATTTACAACTCCCGATAGCAATTTTAATGAGGAATATTTGCTTTATAAAAGTAACATCATTACCGGGGTAGAGTTTGAACATACGGGTGACATCGTAGCTGTTTCCAGATGTACCTTTGAAAATAATAATATTGTTAAATATGAACGTAATTTACTTAAACGCATTAGAGAATTAGACTTGTAACACTAACCTGCCTGTTATCAGAAAAAGAAAAAAGAGCCTGGATCCTAATATTAAATAATCGCGCCCTTTAATGGAATAACTTAGTCCTAAAATCACTTAATTGTTATTCAACAAACGCACCCTTTGGTTTAACAAGGTTGATTTTTTCTACCTCTTAAAATTAAAAACCCGCTGTTCCCAGACTCCATTAGTTATCGGACCTCAATTAACTTAATTATTTTGCCGTCCTCATCTATTTCAACTTTAAATTTATCTTCTGTATATAATTCAATTCGTGGAGTTACTTGAAATGTCCTAACCTGGGAAAGCAAATTATTTTCGTAAGTGTATTCTTCAATATAAAGGTTATTAAAAGGCTGCAGCAATGGCAGCCCGTCTCACTAATTAACTTATGTGACACTATTATAACTTTAGATAATACCTGTAGTTTTACTAAACAGGTTATTGAACATTTTTACTATTTGGCTGCTGAATAGATACATGTTGTGGTTTTTCTGGATATGGTCGCTTACCTGGATCGTCAGGACCAGTAAGGTTATTTCTTTGATCCAGAACTTTCCCTGTATACTCAATAGGATTTATATCTGCCATTATTTTCACCTCCATTAATAGGATGGTTGAAAAATAAATTCACATGACAGGTAATTTCTCCTTATCAATAAATGAGTTTTTATCTAAAGCATAATAATTACTAAGCAGGTTGTGCTAAAGGGGATGTATCCAAAATCTTATCGTGAAGGGCAACGATCTTTTATCAAACACTGTTAATTGCTTGATACACAATCGGGGGCTATTCTACAATTTCTAAAGCTTCTTTTAACTCGGATTGTTGTTGAACGATCTTCCATTTAAGGGCGCAAGAATTGAACAACGATGGACTGTTTCAGCAGATCATTTTTCTTGATCTTTAATCAGTTAAATGGCAGTTTAATTGAATAAGGAAATGACTCCTTTATGTCGCTTTTGACCCAAAAAGCGAAAAAGGAATAGGATTAACCTTTTCCCGATAATTGTTTTATATCCAATAGTAAACGAATAATAATAAAGCTAAAAATAGTCGATAGTAACGTAGTACCAAGTCCAAGTTTAATAATTATATTATCTTTATTTTTTTGAAACATAAAGTTCTATCCTTAGGTTAACTTTTTTGTGTTGTTAGTTTACCCAATAAAAGCAAATATTTACATTAAAAAATACTGCTCAAATATAAAACAATTATTTAGTTAGTTGAATTCGATCCTCAATCTGTGGAGGTTCTTCCATCCAGCCATTTTTGATCATAATCTTTCCTCCATCTTGAGCAAAAGTGAAAATATCTGTTGCAAGGATAGCCATTTTTGCCGGCAACTCATTTCGTAAACTAAATGCACCTCCCAATGCATTGCTTCCGAGCCCAAATGAAGTTAACAAACTGGTGTTGTACATCATCAATTTATCAGAAAATGGTGCGCTTTTGACGAAGTTGCTTTACCGGCATGAGTAGCTGGGGGTTCAATAAAACTTTGGCGTAAAAATTCACCTAAATCCATTTCGATCTTTATTGACAATTTCCTCCCTTTGACAAGATAGTTTTGCACCTCCTTATTTGAAGCAACTTGAGCAAATCCAATCATTAATTGCATTCCTACAAGGTTTGTTTCTATGGCATGATGGATAAGAGAAACTTCAATCGTATTTAGGGATCTCGGATCACCAAACAAATTAAAACCACTCCTATAATTTTTATCTTGTACAAAATGCACCTCTTTAAGCATTGATACAAAAGCTGGACTCACCAAAACCCCTTTTCTAAAAGGAATTGAGTTGATTGGCTGTTCATCGCTTGGGATTCAGCTGTCAAATCGATAAAAAAATCATTAATATCTTTCAGATAAGACATACCACAAAAAAGTGAATAAAGGCTCATTTCCACCTTTGTCATCATAGGCAAATACATGATATCGTACATGAAAACATACAACTTTGGAACTCCTTTATGTACATCGCTTTCTGTAAAACCAAGAGGAATTAAACTCCTTCATGTTGGAATATACTTGTAATCATTTCTACGTTTTTAGCAGCACTATTATAATGTGACTGTAACAACTGTTTTTCTGCATCATTGGCGTTTTCTATAAAATGCTCCAAAATTCTGAGAATCATGGTTTTTTCTTGATAAGCCATCCATAAATTTGCTAATTCTGATGATGTGATTGGAACTCCTCTCGAAGTCATAATGGTAACCAACCCCTCCTAGTTTTATTTAGTTAATAAAACCATAAGAAAAAATTTTAATAAAAATAAGTTTTGCTTTTGGGATTAATTAGCAGATGGGAAGTAATAAATTCTTGATTTGTGAAGGATTGCACTTAAAGTAACGGGTGCAAGAGTTGAAGACCAGCTGCCATATTGGTGGCTTTTTCATATTCTGCTAACGGTTTAGAATAATTGAACAATGATAAGAGAAAAGTAGTGAAAAAAGTACATTTTTATGATTGGACTTATTATAGCTGTAATTCTTTTTAATTTGATTGCTTTTATAACTACCAAGCGACTTACTAAAAATCAGATTATTCATATTTGGTTGTTCACCATTACTTTACAGACTATTGCTGATTTGTTTATTGACCAAAAATACCACGGTTATTGGTACTTTACACAAGATGTAGATTGGGAAGCTTTACCTAACATTACAATGCTTTTACCACCTGTAAATATGATGTTTTTGAATTGGTATCCTTTTAACTCTCCATTATTAAAAAGAATTCTTTATTATATTTATTGGATATTGTTTATGCTGATTTATGAAGAAATACCATTACTTCCAGAACCTTGGGGGTACTTCAATTATGGGTGGTGGAAATTGGAGTATTCTTTTCTTGTTGACCCTCTTTTGTTAGTTATTTTACTGAATTTTTATAAGTGGATTTGTAAGATTGAAAAAAGTTAAGTTATGGAGCATTACTGGAGCAACGGTAATGCTTTTTTATTCTTCAAGTAACGTGGAAGTTGAATAAGAATGGATTCTAGAAGATCGTCATTAGAGTCGATCTTTTTCTTTTCACTGTTTCAGATAAAAGAGTTACTATTTGAAAGCCCGTTGGAACCCAATTTATAGTGATAATATTTTATGATTTAGAAAAAAATAGTTTTTAGGAAAGGAGGGATTTCGAATGTCTGTGAAAAAGTGGTTTACAGGATTGGTCGTTTTGCTTGCAATGATTTTGATTGTGACAACTCTAGGCTCACTCGGCGTATTTGCAGAATCGGGTGGTGGAACTCAGCCTATGGAGACGGTTAAAGCAATTGAGGTCGAGTTGAACGATGATTACTTTAATCCGAAAGTCATCACTATTCTCAATGGAAAAACGATACCGTTGATATTGAAAAACGAAGGTAAGAAAGAACACACCTTCACAGTGGAAAAGCTCGGAATTGACGCTGAAGTACAGCCAGGAAAAGAAAAAACCATTACCGTGAAACCGAAAAATCCTGGTACATATGAACTGATATGTCGGTACCATTTCCAGAAAGGAATGGTTGGAAAAGTAATAGTCAAATAACAAGCAGGTCCAATCGGACCTTGCTTTTTTAATAGGCAACGGCAACTAAGAAGTGAAATGCTCACTATTTGTTAAAGTAAAGAGCTAGGTTTGTTCAATAATACATTTTTGTTAGTGTTGGAAGTTTACTGTTATTGTTATCAATAATTATTTCTTTTAAGTGAAAATTGAAGAATTGTATTTTAGTGTAGTTAAACCTAAAGAATGTGAATCGATTCATTTACACTAGCGGTTCCTTATCTTGAATAAGATTTAAGCACGATCTTCAACAAACGGGCGCGATTGTTCAATAATTAAATCCCAATTTCTCATTCATTTATATCACTGAGAGATTGGGATTTTTAATTCTTGAATATCCTTAACGTTGTAAATATGCGTTTTGCTGGTTATTCAGATAGGAAAATCGGTGTGAAAATCGAATTTATATTAATAAAATCGATTTTCCACTTTCCTATCTAGCACCACTAAATGAATTTTTTCATATTTTGCAATTTATTTATTTGACTCCAAGCAAACAAATAGGAAATTCCGATTTATATTACGTAAAATAGTAAGCTTTTAGGATATGGGTTAAACGGAATCTTAGACGGAAAGTCTTATAAAATTGGGAAAGCTGACTTTATTGGAGATGAAGCTAGGAGTTTTCAAAAATCAACTGTAAGTAAACTGTCCAAACAAGGGAAGACAATCGTATATATTGCTGATAAAGACGATGTATTAGGGATTGTTGCTTTTAAGGATATCATACGTGAAGAAACTGTGGCAGCTATTCGAGAATTGAACGAAATGGGTATAAAAACGATTATGATGACAGGTGATAACGAACAGACCGCGCAGGTTATCGCTGAGGAAAGCGGAATATCAGAATATTATGCGTCCTGTTTACCTGAAACAAAAGTACAAACCGTGAAAGAACTGAAGGAAAAAAATAAAACAGTGGCTATGGTAGGAGATGGTATCAATGATGCACCCGCCTTAGCAACCGCAAGTGTAGGAATAGCGATGGGAGAAGGAACCGATGTAGCATTAGAAACTGCAGATGTGGTATTAATGAAAAACGATCTTTCTCCTCTTGCACAAGCAATTCGTTTGTCCAAAAGAATGAATACCATTGTAAAACAAAATGTTATCTTTTCTCTTTCTGTAATTCTACTATTAATTTGTTCTAATTTCTTTCAAATCCTTGGTTTACCGTTTGGCGTTATTGGACATGAAGGAAGTACAATTTTAGTCATTTTAAATGGATTACGTCTTTTGCAGACGAATAAATAGATACATGGAAAAAGATTCCCCATAGGAATATATACTTATAAATTAATTCGGAATCCATTAGCTTACGAACCTTGTATAGTGAGGAGAAAGAAGAAGGCAATAAGGTAACTGTTAAAGCATGCTTACATAGTGAAACCAAAAAAGATACAGTAGTTGAAGAAATTGTTGGGTCCATAAGTTTAGAAAAGGAAGTTACCGCCATTGGATGGAAATTGGTTACAGTCCCCAACCATATTATACATAGCGATGAATTGTAATAATGAAATTTAAAAAATTAGTATCAATTTTATTGGATATGAAAGTACTAATTTAATCATTTTAAATGGATTACAGCTTTTATTGAGGAATAATAGAATAAATGGTAAAATATTTCCTCTTTTTTGGCAGTTTATACTTTTGTATACAAGTTCAAAGGAGATTTGATGTGTCCTCATGTGATAGTAGAACCATATACATTTTTAGTATAATGTCAATTTTCGGAAGTTAGCAATCTAAAAGCCCCTTGGTATTCAAGGGGTTTCAATTTGGTGTTTTTATGGTTTATGCAGATATCAGTTGACATGCAGCTTTTTTTGTAAAAAAACTCAATGTAACTTAATAGAGATTAAGTTACATTCGGTTATAAACATTTGTTTAAATGACAAAAGGACAGATTCACCAAGTCTGTCCTTTGTTCTTAGAAGAGGAAGTTCAAAACCTTGTCATATATAAATTATATTCTTTAAAACTAGATACTAAATTATTCATATATCACAATGACATTAAATCCAGCATTCATTGCTTTTATTGCCAACGCATCTGCATTTTCCTTCGATGCGAAAGCACCAATTTGAACTTTATACAAACCATCTCTCAATACAACAATGGCATCAAAACCTTTCGCTTTCGCTTCTGCTGCAAGGTTGTCCGCATTTGTTTTGTTACTGAATGTACCAATTTGTACTCTATACATAGCAGTTGGTTTTTTAGTTAAATTAAATGCTCTAGCTAACCCATTGGCATGGCCTCTAGCAATTGTCGTTAGGAAACTTGTATTTTTTAATTTAGCTGCATCATTTGCATCATCGATAAATCCATTTTCTGTTAACAAAGCTGGCATTTTTGATGCACGTAATACGTAGAAGTTAGCATTTTTTTCACCACGATTAGCGAAATCCACTAGCTTTAGAACCTCTTCATGAATGATATTCTGATAAGTTGTTGTAGGGGCTCCACTTCCTGGGTAGATATAACTTTCAAAACCTGTACCTCCACCAGAATTGATATGAATGGAAAGATAATAGTCTGCTCCCCAATTGTTTGCAGCATCTGTTCTTTCACTTAAGCTAACAGTCTGGTCGCTTGTCCTACTTAACAAGACTGATACACTTTCATACTCATTAAGTAAGATATCCCTTAAAGTCGAGGCGATTTGTAAAGTGATATTCTTTTCTTGTAGACCATTACCCACAGCTCCAGAGTCTGTACCCCCATGTCCAGGGTCAATAAAAAGTTTTACCATCTTATTTAATCACCTCCATTAATAAGGTATTAAAAAGGCGATTAAATGCTTGTACAATAACACTTAAAGATAAAAATTATACTAAAATCACAATAGTGTATTACTGTCCGCCAGATATAACCATGGTAGGTAATCTGCACGAACATTAGACGTTTATGCGATTTTTTTTAACAAGAAAGAATTGTAAGTGTTTGTGAATTAGGATCTAGTTGTAATGCAAGTTGATTATCGACGAAGAAACGTAGCCCAAACAGACCTGCATCTTGAAAGTCCGGGTCTACAATACAAGGTACATCTGAATACATTTGATCGCCTATTTGAAGGTTGCAAACGGATTGATACGCCTGAGTTGTTCCTCCAATACCGCCAATTTGAATGGCACCTAGATTCGGTAACCCAAGTGCATTCGCAACATCTCCATTGAAAGTTAATTCAAAGGCTCCAGTATCAAGAATCATGTTATCTACAGTATCACCATTGACACCGAGTGAAAAATAAAACGCATCGTTGACAATGGTTCCCTGTATTCATATAGTGGGCACTTCTTCTGTTTGGTAGTATTTTCTGGACAATCACACTATACCAAAGATTGAGGTCCATTTTGTATTTTTAAGGACTATGTCAAGGATCATATTAAAACATTGAAGAATTAATTAGGGCTTAACTGCACCCAATTATTTAGGTGCGAAATTTGAGTTAATAATTTAAAAGTTTAATAGTGAATAAAATTCCCATTTAACAAAACCTGTGTAATCCGTTGACAAATCGTCAACATATAGATATATTTTATAAATAATATTTACTTTATTACAACTAATTTATGGAATTGCAATACATTTTTTAAATAAAAACTAAGATTAATATCTTAATTTCTCATTAATCAAAAATATGCTTTCATTGTTGGTGTGTCAATAAATGAAATTAATTCAACAAGTTTATTTATTCCTTTATTAATAAGGTATATTAATAATTTAAAAGTTTAATAATGGATTAAATCCCCATTTGACAAAACCAGTGTAATTTGTTGACAAAAAGTCAACAAATAGATTTTTTTATAAACAGCATTTACTTTATTATACTAATTTATTGCATTGGATTTTTCATATAAAAACTAAGATTAATATCTTAATTTCTCATTAATTAAAGGAAAGGATAGTATATGATGTCTGATGTAAAAAAAAATAGCATTGGTGTGCTGTTAAAAGAATTACTTAAGCAACGGTCATTATCAATGAGGAAACTTAGTAAGCTTACAGAAATCGATATAGCTACAATCTCACGGATCATAAACGGTAAACGAAAAGCTACTCCAGAACACTTACAAAAATTTGCTAACTGTCTTAAAGCCCCTATTGCTGATTTACTTCTGGCAGCAAGTTATCCCATTGAACAAAAACAGGAAAATCTCCACTCTGATGATTTTCATTCGTCTATTGACAGCATTCTAAATATACTTGAATCCTCAAAAATATATAATAAAAAGTTTACCATTGAAAGTGTTGAACAACAATTAGCTAAATATACACAATTTGCACAAACTGAAGTAGGGAAAGAGACTATTTTAAAGGGCTTTGAGGAGAAGCTTCAAAAAGTAGACGGCATAGGTCCATTTATTGACCATTTGAAGGATATGTTTGTGAAATTTAGTACGATGAAGAGTACACCACGTGAACTAGCTTTAATGGGAGGTGCATTAATCTACTTCATATTACCAATAGATATTATTCCGGATTACATTTTTCCGATAGGGTATCTAGACGACGCAATTGTTGTAAACCTTGTTTTAGATTTACTATCAAAGGAAGTAAAAGCTCAATAGAAAAGAAATAGCTTATTATGTTGAAAGAAAAAATGAAAAAACAACAACGTTAAGCTTCGCTTAACTTTACAAATAGCTACTTAGGGTAAAACGTGTAGTAGGGAGATAATTAACTTTAAAAAAAATTTGTTTATGATTGTCTTTAACTAAGATAATACTGGTAAAGAAGGGAACAGTTTTTATGAATGATTCTAGATCAAATCATAAAAAGATAATAAAGAGGAAGCCGCGTTGGGGTCGCATCAGTCTATTAACCCTACTAATTTTATTGTTTGGCGGAGGTATCTTTTTTTATTATATCTATAATAATGTAGCAACAGCTGTCAATAAAATGAATAAGCCACTTTTACGAGATGTTTCTGCAAAGCGAACATCAAAAGTCAAATTTAACAATTTAGATCCAATCTCTATCTTGTTGCTTGGTGATGATCATCGCGCCGACGAACCTGGTGGCAACACTGATACTATGTTAGTCATTACGATTAACCCTAAAAATAAAACGACTAAATTATTAAGTATCCCACGTGATACCCGCACAAAGTTAATTGATAATAAAGATCCAAGCAAGAATCAGGTTAATAAAATTAACGCTGCATACGAATTTGGCGGACCTGAGATGTGTATCGATACCGTTGAAAACTTTTTAAATATACCAATCGATTACTATGTTAATGTGAATTTTCAAGGCTTTAAAGATATCATAGACGCAGTGGGTGGTATTGACGTAAATAATAAATATGCGTTTGAATTGGATGGAGTTACGCTGAAAACGGGTCCACAACACTTAAATGGGCTACAAGCACTCGAATATGCCCGTATGAGACACCAAGACCCAAGAGGTGACTTTGGACGTCAGGAAAGACAGCGTGAAGTCATTTCTAAAATTATCGACAAAGGTAAGTCAATGTCAACTTTAGTAAATTACAATAAAATACTTAAAGTACTTGCAAATAACATTACAACAAACTTAACATTAGATGATATGATTAATATTATGTCTTCATACAAACCTGCAGCTAAAAAGATTAGTAATCTAGAAATACAAGGGCAAGGTGCAACAATTCATAATTCGTGGTATTTATTAGTTGATAATCAAGAACGACAAACGTTATCTGACGAAATTCGCGCATCATTAAATTTAGCTCCAAGCCATGTTACAAAATTCTATAAAGGTACAGGAACTAGAAATAGTTTTAGCACTATGAAAATGACCGTCAGCGAGTTACACGAGGAATAACACATAACGCCATAGCAAAACTACTATTCATAGCAATACTTAAAGTAACAATAACATCAACTAAAAAAACCCCATTTACAAGGTAATAACTTATGTAAATAGGGGGTTTTTCTTTTTTTGTGAATTTTATAAAGGACCTTAAAACTAGACAAGGTTTTCTGTTTTCTTTTCCTTTTTCTTTTTTCCCTTTTCGAAAGGGTAAGTTATTAACTTATAATGACCTTTAACTCAAATATTGACCAAAAAACTCTCATTATGACCTTATTAATTAATCTATCAATATACAACCGTTTAATCAGAATTATCATCAAACTACCTGCACAGATAAATGTCAGTAAGTGGTGTCTTTTAGAAAATATGTTCTGGTGGAGGTAATAAATTAACAATCCGACCATTGCGCATAAATTATTAGAACAAAATAGGAAAAAATGCATTTCTTTTTTGTCTTCTTTCACCTACTTACATGGTATAGCTCTATATAAGAATATTCATTTCGCAAGACGTTTTAACACAAGTTGCACAGCAATTGTATCGTCTAAATAACCAATTGGATATACATAATCAGGGATAATGTCAGCAGATAAAATAAAATATAACAACGCACTTCCAATTACTGCACGTTCAGCACTTAACGTTGTAGGATCACAATATTGAATATTCATTTGCTTTAACTGTTCGATAAATGGACCCACACTACCTACTTGCTCTATTTTCTTCTTAAAATCCTCACAAATAATCCGATGTCCCTCTTCTGTTTGTGCATATTGTTCGAATTTAGCTAATTCCTTTTCGACATGAGCCAAAGTAAATTGTGTATCAACCAATTTAAAGGATTGAAGGATTTTTTGAATGGTATCCACTGAGTATTGAATTTCTGATTTTGATTCTTCTTTTCCTCCACCCATCTCATACCCTGCAGCTTCAATTAATTTCTCTAGCGATGTGTTTAGGTGATAAGCAAATTGTTGTAAGTGATTCAATTTCGCTTGTTGTTTCCCATTTACAATTCGTGAAATGGTTGCTGTATCAATTCCTGTGAGTCCGCTAAGTTTTCGCATGGAAAGCGAATGTTTCTTTAACAATGTCTTTATCAGTAACCCAAGGTTTTGTTCTTTATTTTTCTCTAGCATCGCTGTTTCCCTCTTTCTAATTACTCCATGTTCAATTTGTTGAAGTTTTATCAACAGTATATGTAAGAGATAAACACATTTCCTCAGCTTTTTAAATTACTATTCTAAATTTTTTTGTTAAGGAGGAATTGGAATGATTCTTGGAAGGTTACTATCTTGCAAAATGTATTGAATTTAATCTGAATAACGCAGGGGAGCGTTGCAACGGGGGAACGAAAAGGAATTCGTGCAATTTTACCTTTTCACCGACCACATTTATTGCGTTTATTGCTAATATTGATTAGATGCTGTGGGTTGTTGTATTGGTTATATCTGCTTCAAAATATGTCAGCTAAACTTGGAATTGCAACATGTAAAAACCTTCCGGGGCTATGTCGAGATCATTTTCCAAAATGGTTATTGTTTTTTGTTGTGGGTATTTTCTAAAATAGCAGCAATGGCAACTGACATGTTGAATTTTTAATGCATTATGTTATTATCTTCACATTTCAAAACAATGTTTTGAGAAAAGCTCAACGAACCGGAGTTTTACTAAATTGTTCGTTAATTTGACCGTTAAAGTCTTATTATTAGATATTTCCACCTATTTTCTCCTTTTATGAAAGTGGTTCATAATCCGTATTCCAAGGATGTATGATACTATCCCAGATATTATAGTTATAAATATAAATGATGCTCCCATTTCTAAACTCCTCCCTAATAGTTATATATTTATTTCGAACATTAAGAAATATTTCTTTATTTTCAACATGTGATAATAGCCTATGCACATTCTTCAACACCAGAATACATTAATGTTGTATAGAAAATTACGTGGGATGTGAAATCGGACATGATTGAAATACAATCAACATCATCATCTACAGAAGTAAGTCAATCCAAGTTTCATTCAATTGTTACAAAACATAAAACAGGCTGGAAACGTCGATTATTAATCATTTGGGCACTTATGGGACCCGGTTTTATCGCTGCAATGGCTGATAATGATGCGGGTGGAGTTATTTCTTACGCCGTCACAGGGGCACAATTTGGCATCGGGCTATTTATTCCTTTAGTAATTTGCCTTGCCCCTCTGACATTTACGATTCAGGAGATGAGCATGCGGCTTTGTGCCGTAACCCAAGAAGGCTTTTCCAGGTTGGCTTTACGACGTTATGGAAAATTTTGGGGTTACTATCACATCAGTACCCTTGCTTTCGAAAATCTGTTAACACTGATTACCGAATTCATTGGAATGACGGCGGGGCTGATATTGTTAGGAATTCCACTATTGCCTAGTACCATAATTTGTTTAGTGCTTATCGTTGCTTTCGTTGTATTTACTGGATACTGGACAAAAGAACGAATTGCGCTGTTTGTAGGACTACTCAATGTCGTCTTTTTAGTGGTAGCTGGTATGACGCATCCAAGTATGGCAGCGATCGGGCATGCCTTTTCGGCATGGAATGTTCCGTATTTACTAAAAGGCAGTGTAATTTGGTACGTAATCGCAACTATCGGGAATGCTATTGCCCCTTGGATGATCTTCTTTCAAGGAAGTGGTACGATTGATAAGGGTGTGACCGCAAAAGAACTTCGTTTTAGCCGGATTGACACCGCAATTGGCTGTATCATTCAGGTTATTGTTGCAGCTGGGATTATTCTCTGTGGTGCTGCACTCTTTGGTCACGTACAAAATATTAGCAACGCAGGCCCATCTGACATCATCGGTTCACTTGATCACAATGTAGGGCGGTGGCCAGCAATCCTCTTTGGGCTCGGGTTGTTCAATGCTGGCTTCTTAGCATCCATAACAATATCTTTATCTTCTTCCTGGAGCATTGCTGAATTGTTTGGTTGGTCCAAAAGTCTCAATGATAAGATCTGGGAGGCACCGAAATTTTATGTCATCTATATTGGCAGTCTAGTCCTTGCTGCTCTCGCCATTTTAATACCCAATTTGCCCTTAAACTACATCTCAATCATCACTCAGGTGATCGGTGGAGTCCTTGTGTCACCACTTCTAATATTCTTGATATTAATGACAAGTGATAAAAAGTTGATGGGACAATACACAAGCAATTTATTCGGTAGAATATGGGGCTGGACTATGGTCGTATTGCTCATTGGATTGACTATAGCTACATTATTGTAGATATTCATACATTAATTTTTAAGGGAATACTTCCAGAGTTACTGCTGTTGGATGAAAATCAATTACCGAACAGCAAACCGATTGACACAAGCTTGATATAAAAATAGTCCCAAGTGATTTACACACTTGGGACTATTTTTAGTAACTTTAGAAATTGGGGACTATTGATAGTTACTGTTTTTAGTATGATGATTGTTGCTATTATTAGTAGTCCTAATTCCAATAGGGGTACCACCAACATTACGCGTTTATCTGAACTATGAAAATCAGGAGTATTTAAAGTATTCTAAGAAGAAAGATTGAGTGAAAAGTTACTTTTAATACTTGATATCTTAACTCAATAAACAACGTATTCAAAGTATACAATGTAGTGATGTCTTGACAATGAGAAGGCATCAAATAACTGCTTGAATAAACCGTGCCGTTCTATGTATTGTTCTAGGGAAGAACAATGAAAGGTATTTTCTACTTCAGGTACTAAAACATTTAAGAAAAGCTGGTATTACAAAGTCTTTCGACTTTTCTTGTGCCTACCTTTTTCAATTGATTTTTTGTTTGATTTGAAAACAAGAACTGGTTTCGAACACTTGAAAGAAAGAAATCTAACAATTTCCCTGCCAAGGATGCCGTCTACCGTTTCCTAAATCAATCTACGTTTTCATGGAGACGATTTTTAACGTTCCTAAGTGCTGATACGATTAGAAAAGTAACTAAACTGACGAATCATGATCGCCCGAAAGTACTAGTGCTAGATGATTCTTCTTATGACCGAAATCGCAGTAAAGCGGTAGAGTTACTAGTTCGTTGATTGTTTAATAGCTATACTTTCATTCCTTTGTAAAATATCAATCAATTGATTGGTTGAGTAGATAACATTCTTTTTTGTGTTTGTATATATCGATAAATAAAGTAGTGTTTTAACTGTATTTCACGAGCCGAAATATCTTTTATAACAAGTTACATTAGGTAATTGCTTTTCTTTTGCATATTGAATGGCGGACCTTCAAAAGATAAAAGAAGATCTAGCTAAATGGCTTATTACTGACCAACCTAAAGAATTAATTTTTGATGATGAACCTGATAGAGTTTATTATGCGGTAGTTGATGGCAGTCTTGACCTTGATGAAATAGTTAATAAAGGGAGAGGTGTCTTCAATTTTATTTGTCCTGATTCTTATAAATACAGTGTTGAAAAAAGGTTTAATGTGGGCGGATCAGTGAAATCCGAACCGATTTTTACATGTACGGTAAGTAAAGACACTACTTATATAGCGGTTTCGGATGGAAATAAGATTAACCTTATTGGAAACCCTGTCAAACAGGAAGAAACTCCTTTTGACCCCCAAACTCCTATTTATATAGGAGCGTGTAACTCGTTAGTAGGGTGGACAGTTTCTTCAGCAACAAGTGTAGAAAGTTCGGATATTACAGGGACATTGAAAACAGATGGTTCCGTGTTCTATACAAATGATTATGGTACATCTCCAATATGGCATGGGCCAGCAATGAAAACTAGCTTAGGTTCAGCCGTTCAAGATTTTCGTTTCGATGTTGGATTCTCACAGACAGTTAAAGGTAATAATCAAGCTGGCGGTATTGAAGTTTCTTTATTAGATGCAAGTAATCGAATTGTTGCTAAACTCTCAATGACAAAGCATTTTGGCGGTCTGAGTACCCTCTATTCAAGGCTACGAGCTGGCACAGCAAATAGTGGCTTTGATGTTATTAATGAAGGTGGGCAAGCAAATTTCCAGAACGCTTTTGAGGGAGTTTTTAGGATGTGGCGACAAGGCAATGTCTGGACAGCTCAAGTTTTTAAATTAGTGAATGGTAAATTTCAATCTCCAATTACTAACACTTGGACGGATAAAAACGGAATTGCTTCAGCTGCGGTTACCCAAGTTCAAGCAAGGCTTATACAACGTGCTAGTTTTCCAGTTTTAGAGCAAAAAATCGCAGATATTAATGTTTATAGGTTAAATAATCCTACAGCTGGTCAGGTGCCGATTCTTGCTAGAGCTGGAGATATTATTGAGTTTAATCATCAAGAGGATATTATTAGGCGTAATGGAGAGGACATTACAAAAAATAAAGCGTTCATTGGTGAATATTTTCCTTTGTTGCCGGGCGATGTATCAATTACTACTGAACCAGCGGACTCAGTTTCTAATGTAGAAGTTAGGTGGCGTGAACGATGGCTCTGATCCCCATATATTAGATAAGCAAACAGACGAAATTGTAGGTACTTTAAACAGTGATAAGGCTGTATATGTGGAAGCCAAAAGAAAAGATACCTTAGATAATCAGAACATATTTGATTTCACTGCAAATGCAAAGATTGATAAAGCAAGTTTATTGGAGAAGCGTAACCGTCTCGTCATTCAAGATGAGGACGGTTTTTTTCGTGAATATATCATTGTTTATGCAGAACGGCATAACCACAGTGAAAAAATTGTTCAATCTAATGCAAGTATTATAGATTTAGCAAAAGCGAAAACGATTGAGCCACAAACATTGCAAGGTGCAACTTCGGCTTCTGCAACAGATTTTGCTTTGTTAGGTACTGAATGGCAAGTAGGTGTAATCGATTATACATTTATTAGAACGATTCAGATTAAAGAATATACAAATCCTCTTGCTGTTTTAAGAAGAATTGCTTCCACTTTTGACTTAGAAATTCGTTATAGAGTGGAGATAAAGGGGAATAAAATCACAGGCCGTTTTTGGACTTATCTCGGACTTACCCCAAATAGGTAAATATTTCATGAACAGTATGAGGACATGTCTTTTCCTTCCAAAAACCATTAATAATATTTTTAAATTATATTTCAACATATATGTTATTAGTTACATATCTATAATTGTATAAGTTGTCATTAATTTTATTGATAATATCAGTTGATTTATCCTGTTTGGTGACTGTACTTTCAATATTGACAAAATCGTAAAATACTTGAGACCTGCATACCAGGGTCTGGTGGGTTCGATTCCCATGCAGTCCCGCCTACGGAACTCAGCCATATCAGTGATTTTCGCCTAATTTTTAGCTTTGCTTTCCATCAGTAATTACAGCTACTTAGTTCATTAATGCCCTTTACCTTTTAAACCTTCTAAGTGGGTGATGAAAAAGTAGATGGAATTGAAGTGCTGCCACTATAACCAACTTTATAGGTACATAGAAAGATAATTAATCAAACCTCTACAGGTAAGATTATTTTAGAAATATAAATAGTCACTGAGAAAGTAATCAAAAAGAGACAAAACGAGACTACTGTCTCGTTTTGTCTCTTTTTTTGTAAAATAGTTTCTCAGAAGCATTGAGAATATTCGCTTTTATTTCTTGGCACGGTTCTTGCGTTAATAAAGGTGAAATGAATTTTTCCAGGGAGGCTGAAAAAATGAAAACATTGGAAAGAAAAGATGTATCTTTAACAAAGGAAAAAGCACAGTGGATGTATTATAAAATGTTAGAGATCCGTAATTTTGAAGACAGGGTTCATGAGTTATTTGCACAAGGAATTTTGCCAGGATTTGTTCATTTATATGCAGGAGAAGAGGCAGTGGCCGTAGGGGTTTGTTCCCATTTAAATGATAAAGATAGTATTACAAGTACCCATCGTGGGCATGGGCATTGTATTGCCAAAGGTTGCGATTTAAACGGAATGATGGCTGAAATTTATGGAAAAGTCACAGGGTTATGTAAAGGTAAGGGCGGATCCATGCATATTGCAGACCTTGACAAAGGGATGCTTGGTGCAAATGGAATTGTTGGCGGCGGATTTCCACTCGCATGCGGTTCTGCTCTAACTGCCAAGTATAAAAAGACAAATAATATAAGCGTTTGCTTCTTCGGAGATGGTGCTCAAAACCATGGAACTTTCCATGAAGGGATTAATCTAGCTGCCATTTGGAAGCTTCCAGTTGTTTTCGTTGCTGAGAATAACGGTTATGCAGAAGCTACTCCATTTTCTTACGCGTCGAGCTGTAAATCCATTGTAGATCGTGCGATTGGCTATAACATCCCTGGTATTAAGGTTGATGGAAAGGATGTACTGGCTGTTTACCAGGCTGCAGAAGAAGCTGTTCAAAGAGCACGCCGTGGGGAAGGTCCAACACTAATTGAATGTGTAACTTATCGGAATTATGGCCACTTTGAAGGAGATGCGCAAAAATACAAAACGGAACAAGAAAAGGCTGTGCATAAGCAAGAAAAAGATGCTGTTCTTCTATTTAGAAATCATTTGCTAAGCGAGCAGCTATTAGCTGAAAACGAATTAGTCGTTTTAGAAAAATCAGTTGAAGAAGCAGTTAATCAAGCGGTTAAGTTTAGTGAAGAGAGCCCGTATCCAAGTGCTTCCGAATTGTTAACCGATGTATACGTGTCCTATTAATAATGGAAACCCACTGAATGGGAAATCCAAAAGGGCGATTCAAAAGCACAACCTGAATTTTTGCCCTTAGAATTTAATCAAATAAATTCTGATTAGCCAATTAAAAGGAGGAAAGGTTATGACTAGAAAATTGAGTATGTCAGCTGCTATCAATGAGGCTATGAAACTTGCAATGCGTAAGGACGAGAATGTCATTCTATTAGGTGAGGACGTCGCCGGCGGGGCTAAAGTGGATCACTTACAGGACGAAGACGCATGGGGCGGAGTACTCGGGGTCACGAAAGGGCTTGTGCAAGAATTTGGCCGTGATCGAATTTTAGATACCCCAATCACGGAAGCAGGTTATATGGGTGCTGCGATGGCGGCTGCATCAACTGGTCTAAGGCCAATTGCTGAGTTAATGTTTAACGACTTTATTGGGAGCTGTTTAGACGAAGTATTAAATCAGGGAGCAAAGTTCCGGTATATGTTTGGGGGCAAGGCGCAGGTTCCAGTTACGATTCGAACGATGCACGGTGCTGGATTTAGAGCGGCTGCTCAGCATTCTCAGAGTTTATATGCTTTGTTTACTGCTATTCCAGGTGTGAAAGTGGTCGTCCCAACCACACCTTATGAAGCAAAGGGACTATTACTTGCTGCAATCGAAGATAACGATCCGGTCATCTTTTTTGAAGATAAAACACTCTATAATATGACAGGTGATGTTCCAGAAGGTTATTATACGATTCCAATTGGTAAAGCTGATATAAAGCGGGAAGGATCTGATGTGACGATTGTAGCGGTTGGTAAGATGGTTCATACCGCATTAGAAGCTGCTGAACAACTTTCAGCAAAAGGTATTGAAGTGGAAGTCGTTGATCCGCGCAGCTTGTCTCCATTAGATGAAGAAACCATTCTTTCTTCAGTAGCAAAAACAAACCGCCTAATTGTCATTGATGAAGCGAATCCAAGATGCAGTATTGCTACTGATATCGCAGCACTTGTGGCCGATAAAGGATTCGATACGCTTGATGCACCAATTAAACGAATTACGGCACCTCACACTCCTGTACCGTTCTCTCCGCCGTTAGAGGATATTTATCTGCCTAAAGCAGAAACAGTGGTCAAAGTGACAGCAGAACTAATAAGTGCACCTCTTGGAGTGTAAAGCAGAGTACAGGAAGGAGAGATAGACATGACAGTAGAAGTCGTTATGCCAAAACTGGGAATGGCCATGAAAGAAGGCACTGTTTCGATATGGAATAAAGGAGTCGGGGACCCTGTCAGAAGGGGTGAACCGATTGCAAGTGTTAGTTCAGAGAAAATTGAAATCGATGTGGAATCTCCTGCAGAGGGAACATTATTGAAAATTACTGTTCCCGAAGGAGAAGGGGTTCCGCCTGGTACAGTCATTTGTTATATCGGAGCCCTGGGAGAAGAAGTAGCAGCTGGGCTGACCTTGGAAGAAGTCCAAAAGCCTGAAGTGGAGAATCAATCCCCTGCAAACGAAAAAACGGAGCCTTTCACACCAGTGAAACCGGCTGATCGCGTGAAAATTTCCCCGGTAGCAAGGAAAATAGCGGAGGCAGCCAACCTTGATATCGAGAAAATCCATGGAACAGGACCCGGCGGAAGAATTACGAAGGAAGATGTGCAGGAAGCCATAATGAATTCACATACACCTCAGGCTGAACGGAAAAAGGAAACGAACGAAACTCCGGTAAGACCTCAGGAGGAGACCCAGCAGATCCCAGTCAGCGGAATCCGAAAAGTGATTGCAGTTCGAATGTTTGATAGTTTGCAAAAAACAGCACAGCTTACGATTAACATGAAGGCAGATGTGACCGTTTTAATAGCTTTACAAACGCAGACAGCGGAAACAGTTCAAAATCGCTATGATAACAAATTAACTGTGACCGACTTTATTGCACGAGCAGTTGTGCTTTCACTACAGAGGCACGGACAAATGAATAGTGCGTATAGTGAAGATAAAATCCATTTGTTCAAGCATGTCCATCTTGGAATGGCCGTTGCGCTTGAAAAAGGGTTAGTTGTTCCGGTCATCCGCGATGCAGAACAATCTACGCTCATTGATTTGTCACGAAGCATTAAAACACTGGCACAAAAGGCAAGACAAGGACAGCTTAGTAATGAGGATATGCATGGTTCCACGTTTACGATTAGTAATCTTGGAGCCTACGGTGTTGAGCACTTTACACCAGTTTTAAATCCGCCTGAAACAGGGATTCTTGGTGTTGGTGCAGTCAATGATACCCCAACCTATATAGGTGAAAAATTAGAAAGAAGAAGCATTCTACCGCTCAGTCTGACTTTTGACCACCGTGTACTTGATGGAGCCCCAGCAGCAGCATTTTTACAAACGGTCAAACAGTATTTAGAAGAGCCAATAACTATGCTTTTATAGAAGGAAGTGAATTCATTGGCATCTATCGCAATTATTGGAGGTGGACCTGCTGGATATGTGGCTGCAATTTCTGCAGCCCAGCAGGGACAGGAAGTAACAATCATTGACCAAGGGCCGCTTGGAGGTACATGTTTAAATGAAGGATGTATGCCAACTAAATCTCTCTTAGAGAGTGCTGAAGTGTACAGTCAGCTAAAACATGCCAGTGAGTTTGGGGTTCGTCTGCCATTCGGTCAAATCGAAATTGATTGGAATACCGTCCAAGGTCGTAAAAACAGGATCGTTTCAACGCTGGTTCAAGGAATCCAATATTTAATGAGGAAAAATAAGATTAAGGTAGTTAAGGGGACGGCTTCCTTCCTAACAAGTCAGGTTTTACGGGTTGAGAATAATGGGAAACAAGAAGAGATAACGGCAGACAAATTCATCATAGCGTCAGGCTCTGAACCAGTTCAACTACCATTCGCTCCATTTGACGGGAATTGGGTTATTCATAGCGGTCATGCGATGTCGCTTCAGTCGATCCCTGCCTCTTTGCTGATTATCGGAGGAGGTGTAATAGGCTGCGAGTTTGCTAGTATTTATAGCAGATTGGGAACAAAGGTTACCATTGTCGAGATGGCGAATCAGTTGCTGCCAGGTGAAGATGAAGATATTGCCACGATCTTACATAAGCAGCTTGAAAATGATGGTGTAACCATTTACCCTTCCACCAAGCTAAAAGAATTGATTAAGGACCAAAAGAAGGCGATTTTTGAAAAAAATAATGGCCTCTATGAGGTTCAAGCAGATTTAGTTCTAGTCTCGATTGGCCGTAAGCCAAGAGTGAATAATTTGGGTCTAGAGAATATCGGAATTGATTTTTCTGGAAGAGGAATTCATGTGAACGATCAAATGCAAACGAACATTCCGTCTATCTATGCTTGCGGAGATGTTATCGGCGGTATTCAACTGGCACATGTGGCTTTCCATGAGGGAACAGTGGCAGCTTTAAACTCTTGCGGGATGGATGCACTGGTAAATTATCGTTCTGTCCCTCGCTGTATTTATACCTCTCCCGAAATCGCCAGTGTAGGTTTGACGGAAAAACAGGCGAGAGATCAATTTGGTGATATAAGAGTGGGTGAATTTCCATTTTCTGCAAACGGGAAGGCATTAATTGCCAATGAACGGAGTGGAAAAGTAAAGGTGCTAGTTGAACCAGAGTTTGGGGAAATCGTTGGCATCTCCATTGTCGGGCCCCATGCTACAGAACTGATTGGACAAGGAACTGTCATAATCCATTCTGAATTAACAACGGATATTATGGAAGATTTCATCGCTGCCCATCCAAGCCTTTCTGAAGCAGTGCATGAAGCATTACTTAGTGCAGTTGGCCATGCTGTACATGTTTAAGAAAAGGAGGAATGTTAATGAAAGCTGCTCTTTGGTATAACACAAAAGATATTCGCGTTGAAAATATTCCTGAGCCTTCTCAGGAAAAAGATCAGGTAAAGATAAAAGTATCCTATTGTGGAATTTGTGGTTCAGATTTACACGAATATTTGGCGGGTCCCATTTTTATCCCGGTAGAAGAACTCCACCCAATATCGAAGGATAAGGCTCCAATTGTCATGGGCCATGAGTATGCAGGTGAGGTAGTAGCAATTGGGGAAGCTGTAACAGGTATTGAAGTAGGTGACCGGGTATGCGTGGAACCCATATACAGCTGTGGGAAATGCGCTTCCTGCAAGAAAGGGCATTATAATGTTTGTGAACAATTAGGTTTCATTGGTCTCTCTGGCGGCTTGGGCGGTTTTTCAGAATACAGCGTGGTACCCTCTAAGATGGTTCATAAAATCCCTGAATATATGACATGGGAACAAGCAGCACTTGTTGAACCTACCGCTGTTGCCGTCCATGCAGTTCGCCAAAGCGATATGAGGATTGGGGATTCAATCGCTGTTATCGGTACAGGACCAATTGGATTATTAGTCATTCAAGCTGTTAAAGCTGCAGGAGCAAGCCAAATAATTGCGGTGGAGGTTTCTCCAGAACGACGTGAGATTGCTAAACAAGCAGGAGCACACATCGTCATTGACCCTATCAAAGTAAATCCTGTTCAAGCAATAAAAGAATATACTAATGGACTTGGGGTTGATGTGGCATTTGAGGTAGCCGGAATCGAAGCCACTATTAATACAGCGATTGAATCTACAAAATCAGAAGGTAATGTGGTGAATATTAGCATTTGGGAAAAACCAGCTAGCATTCCGATGAACAATTTTATTTTAACTGAGAGAAAAATGACAAGTATCATCGCTTATCGAAACATTTTCCCACAAGTAATTCAATTGATTGCCAATGGGCAAATTCAAGCTTCAGAACTGATTACTAAGAAAATATCCCTTGATCAAATTGTTTCTGAAGGATTTGAAGCATTAACCAAAAACAAGAACCAAATTAAGATACTAGTAGACCCTTCTTTATAGAATTCTTTAGCATCTATCATTCTACTAATTAAGTCAAACTTCGCGTTTTTTCTGCGAAGTTTATTTTTTGAATTTTCTTTATAATGACGATTGTTGCATTGAAAGCGTATTCGGAATTTTGTATAATTAAAACTGTAATTTTATCCTCATTTTAAAAGATTACTTTCTGAAACTCCTTTTTTCTTCGCAAGATATACAAACAAGTATTCTATCTCAAATCACTGAAGATATTTTCCATGACTAGAGGAGGGTTTATGAATACAACTTTTCATTTTGATACTTGGAAGCGTTTTGTCAAAGAAGGGGTTCTCGATTCATCGAGGTTGAACAAACGAATTATGGAATCCTGGCATCGCTGTAAAAAAGAAGAGGTAAACCCTTATTTAAATAAAGGTCTTCATTTATTATCAAAAGAGGAACTAGATATAAAAAAAGCGAAAAATTCACTGCTGATCGAAACAGCTTCCCCCTTTATAAAAAAGATGGATCAGGCTATTAAAGACTCTGGAATGATGGCACTTTTGGTCGATCCGGATGGATATGTTCTATCTTTAACTGGAAATGAAAAAACATTAATGGACGCACACAGAATTAATTTTGTAGAAGGGGTGCGCTGGACCGAGGGTGAGGTCGGAACAAATGCAATTGGAACAGCGTTACAAACAGAAGAAGCGGTTATTATAAATGGGGCTGAGCATTATTCCGTCGCTTCCCATCAATGGAGCTGTTCCGCCACACCTATTTTTCATGATAATGGAAAACTAATGGGTGTCATTGATGTTTCATGTCCAGTTGAATATTCCCATCCCTTTATGCTTGGAATGGTCACATCGATTGCTTATGCAATCGAAAAAGAAATAAGTAAGCGGTCCTATAGAGAAGAACTAGCACTTATTCAGCAAGCAGCTCATTTGGCAGAGACCTATCCAACCCAGCTCTTCATTGTAAGTAATCAAAAACAAATGATCATATCTGCAAGTAAATCCGTACGCAAAAAGTTTCCACAATTAATTGGAATGAACCTGAATGAAATAATACATAAAGGGTATCAAATTGATGCTGAAATGCCTTTCCATGCAAAGGAAGACAACATCATCATCGGAAGCTGCTTTTTCCTGTCAGAAGTGATTACCCAGCATCAAAACGCAACTTTTGCCTTTTCAAGTCAATTAAAACCCTTCATCTATAAAGGGGAGTGTGGAACGAGTGAGATTTTCCAAAACACGTTAAATAAAGTAAAACTAGTAGCTCCAACTGATGCAACCGTGTTTATTTCAGGTGAAACTGGTTCAGGAAAAGAGCTGATTGCAAGAGCAATTCATGACAACAGCTCCCGAAAAAATGGTCCATTTATTTCTTTAAATTGCGGGGCAATTCCGAAAGACCTTATGGAAAGCGAGCTTTTTGGCTATGTTGAAGGAGCTTTTACTGGGGCTAGACGGCAAGGCTATAAAGGAAAATTTGAACAGGCGCAAAAGGGAACCATATTTCTGGATGAAATTGGTGAAATTCCGCACACGATGCAGGTAGCCTTACTGCGTGTACTTCAGGAAAGGAAAGTGGCTCCGATTGGAAGTACGAAGGAAATCCCATTGGATGTACGTGTTATAACAGCAACCCACCGTGATATTACGGAACTTGTAAAAGAAGGGGATTTTCGAGAGGACCTTTATTACCGCTTAAATGTGTATCCAATTGACGTTCCTCCTCTAAGAAAAAGAAAGGAAGATATCCCGCACCTCGTTCAGTATATTTGTCAAAAGAATAACTGGAACATCGTTAACATAAAGGATATATCAACTAGATTAACAGACTATGATTGGCCAGGAAACATAAGAGAATTAACCAATATGCTGGAGCGATTACACATAATGGTTCCAGATAATCAGTCAAGTAAGGATATTTTAATTAACTGCATCGAATTATTAAAAATTAATCACCCATCTATTCCTTCAATCATTGAACAGGAATACATTGAGGTAGATGAAAAGAATTTAAAAGCACGTGAGAAAATACAAAGAGATTTAATGCTAGAAGCCTTAAAAAAAACAAAAGGTAATGTAACGGCAGCAGCAAAATTACTCGATATCCCAAGAAGTACTTTTTATAAAAGGCTTCAAAAGTTTGGAATGTAAAGATGATGTTTTTCAAACTATTTGTTTCATTAATAAGAATTAAATGTAATTTGCAGATGAAAAAATAGCCCACAAATTTGAGTGTGCTATTTTTTATTTTAATTTAAACACAAGTTAACAAATCATGTTTTAGACCATTTTTTTTCGCATTGCAATTCTTTTTTACAAAGTCCTAAAGTTGTAATAGATATACCATTATATTAAGCCTACTAAATATTGAGTATAATAATACTAATGGATTTGACATTAATACTAGTGATTTAATTAGAAATAAACTGGAGGCTAATTTTTAATAAAACTATTGATTGTGTCGATGATTAATGGAATCATCTATTAACTGACTCTGGAATAACAGGCTGTTTTAATCATCCATGTTACTTGCTGTTCTTTTGTTCTTGGTAGCAACTTTATTCTTTACTGTTCTCCTGTTTTTTGCGGCTGTGGTGATCTTTGTCACTTTTTTGTTATTGCCAGCCGGGGTAATCTTTGCTGCTTCCTTGTTATCGTCAGCCGCGTTAATCTTTGCAGCTTCGGTGGTATCTGCAGCTTTTTTATTATTAACTTCGATTAGATAATTTACTTGAGTAAGGATTTGGTTAAGTTTAGCGTCTACACTTTCTAGTTTTTTTTCAAAATTTTCAATTTTGAATTGCAGTTCTGCAGGGTTTAGTTGTTTAGCTCTCGCTTTTTCTAAAAGATTTTCTAAGTCATCAACTTTTGTGTCCACATTGACGATAAGGGAGAAGATCTTTGAAATGTCTTTACGGGTTGGGACATTCATCTGCTCCAAATACCGTTCTGTTGTTTCATTTAGCATTTTATGGTACAGAAGATACATTTCTAAGAGCTGCCCTATGACCTGAGGTGGAATTTGTTCTTTCATTTTTTCATCAATTAGGGTACTGGACTGGTTAAAATAATTTTTCCACATTTCAGACATGTCTAAGTTTTGAGTCATTTATTGGTCTCCTCTATTAATTCCATTTTGCAAACACTTAGGTTACCCAATTAATTATAAATAAAGATAACGTAAAATTATGAAGGAGAAGTAACAAATATATTAAAATTAGTATTTGACATATCTCTCACATAGGTGTAATTTACATATATGGTTATTTATGATTAGGAGGTTTTTTATAATGGAATTAAACAATGAGTTCGTTACTAATTTTGGTGAATCTCTATTAAACATTTGGACAAACAGTTTGGACAAGGTGACCGCTTCTCAAAAAGAAGTAGAAAATCATTTGCTTCAAGCATTTACAAGCCAAAAAGAATCATTAGAGAAAGTTGCTGGCGAATTGGAGTCAATTCAAGCAGACCAGAAAAAAATCATTGGAGAAGTTCGCGACTACGTAAAGCAAAACATTCAAAATGTTTGCGGTGAGGAAACAAGCGATTCATTCGAAAAGTGGAATGCTCAACTGGATGAAATCAATAACCGCGTTCAACAGTTAACCTCCACTCCTTACAAAGAAAGTTTAAATTTATTAAATCAGTTACAAGAGCAGTTCCAACAACCGATTAAAAATACTATCGAACAACAAAAAAAGATTCGTGAAGAGGCTTTAAATCAATTTAAAACTGCTCAAAAAGGATTTATGGACTTAATTGAATCCAATACAAAAATAGCATTTAATTTGTTTAAGTAGAGCAGCGAATTTTCGCTGTTCTTTTTTTCAATATACAATTTAGATCCTACCACTAAAGGGACAATCTGTAACGAAAACGGTCTCCTTTAAAAGCTTATCTAATGTTTTTCCCCACAAAACACAATACTTTCCAAATACCAACAACTTTTTTATCTGCCTTTTGCATATTCCGTTTCCCATTAATTAATACGCTATGGATACTCTTAATTAACGAAATTATTGAGACGTAACATTTATTGTCAATAAAAAGAAGATTTATAGACTATGTAAAGAATTAGATATATTTTACACACAGCTTCAAAAACGGTTATCGTTTCCGAAATGATAGGGGCAAGGGGGGAGCAACAAAGCTTACTGCTAAAAGTTTCTATTAAAAATGTGACATATCTACAATTCTTTTTGTGTTTAAAACAAGTTAAACAAAATATAAACTGGTCACTTATAGAAAATAGGATGGATATTATACCAAAGACAAATGGTTAATAAATATGTTTAATTCCAGATAAACGGATTGAGAAAGGCTTTTGTTTTTCATCCTTTAAAGTTAGGATTTGTTCATTTAGATTAAGGCCATTTACACGCCCTTTAATTTTTTGTAAAATTCCATTTTTATAATAATCAATAGTAATTAGTTTATTCTCAGTTAATTTTTTCAAAAACATAAATATCCTCCTTTTGTAAGTGGAAAATTTCACAATGTATTATATGATTAAAAATTTAAGATAGAATGACGAAAATGTTAAATAAATATTAAAGCAGCCTGGGCAACCAATCAGGATAAGGCACCACATTAACTATTTTCTTCTTTTTGACAACATCAATAATGAGTTTAAAATCTATGATATTAAACTTTGACCGTTCTGTTTAGAAACTAACACCTTTGAAATCTGTTCAGCATAACGACAAAATAAAAAGTCTGGAATTCATCTTTAATCGTGGGCTATTTTTACTTAATATTTTAGTAAAGTTTTAAAATATATTACAACACATATGTCATTTATATATTATTCAATAACATATGCGTTATCTTAAAATTTATTATCTATATCAACATTGTAATTAAATTTAAAAAAATAACTTTTATTACCCTCAATCAGAAGCAGATAATACATTTTTCATCGAAAGATTGTATTTCCACAGCGGGCTTACTATGAAGATTAATAAAACCAGCTACAACGTACCCCAACAGCGATTTAATGATTATATTTAATGAAGAATTATTACTGAAATACTACAATTTTATGCGAATGGTTAAAATAAATTTTACAAAAAAGATAATTTTCTAAATAATAATTTAATATATAATAGAATTGTGTAAAAAATTGTATAAAAATGGCATGTCAAGTAATAGGATTTGAACAAACTTTGATTTACTTTTATTTAAGCTATTGAAAAAGTAAATATCATTGCGAGAGAGGAAAAAACCTTTGCTAATTTATTAGAAAAACAAAAGAGGTGGGGAAACGTGGTAAAAACAATATGGTTTGTATTGTTAGGAATTGTAACACTAATTTTCAGTTCTTCTTTTGACCTTCAAAAAACGAATCCTCAGCAATCTCATCATCTAGTGATAAATGATCCCATAAACGAGATAGTTCAGCAAAAACAGTTTTTTATTACGCAGAAGTTACAAGCGCTAAATACAAAGAAAAAGATAATAGAACAAGAAAAGACTCAATGGGGCCAACAAAAAATTGTGTATTTAACTTTTGATGATGGACCAACGAAATATACGCCTCAAATCTTGGATATTTTAAAACAAAATGACATAAAAGCTACATTTTTTTTAGTAGGAAACTATATTAATGGGAAAGAAACGACAGTTAAAAGAATAAAGGATGACGGGGATGGAATTGGGCTTCATTCCATGACACATAATGAAAAACTTTTATTTCTTAGTCCGGAGAGCTATATAAACGAGTATAAACAAGAACAAAGTTTGCTTCAGTCGTTAGGTGTTCAAACCAATATAAGTCGAACTCCATATGGAAGTAAACCTCTTTTGACTCAACCTTATCGTGATCAAATTTTTTACGCGCATATGAAACTCTGGGACTGGACTATTGACTCTAATGATTGGCGGTATAAGGATCAGACCAATCTCATTATTAATCAAGTAAGTAGCCAAATCAAAAGACAGCATGAGGTAGTACTTATGCACGACCATGGTTATACTGTAAAATCGTTACCAGGTATTATCAAATTGTTTAAAGATAGAGGTTATACTTTCCAAGCCTATAATCCAGATATGGATTTTATGGTTAATTTTTGGAATGATACAAGGTTATAAATGATGGTTAAAGAAGCCGTTATAACTGTTCTTTAAGGGAGAAAAACACCTTTATCTGGGCAAGGATTTTTATTTGGTTCTTGTGCAAATACCATGACAAATAGAAAAAAGTTGTAGGTCCACTTTCAGATAACCCCTTAGGCGGTTATCCCGAACAGTCTATGTATGAATTCCACTTCATTTTGGGCAGACTTCACCCCTTGATGAACCTGCTTCTTTTTAATCATATGCATCGCTTCTATGCCACTCAGTATGTAAGTGGCTGTTCGAAAAGATTTCAACCCTAAAAATAGAACGAACACGCTTTTTTATAAAGCGATGATCTTGCTCCACTATGTTATTCAAATACTTCTGTTGTCTAAGTTGCATACCGTCAGGTATGCTTTTCTCTTTTTTCAACTGTTCAATTGCTATAGGATAAACCGGATTCTTATCAAGTGTCATGACACGAGGTTTAGAAACATGAAAAGACCGCAAAGCTTTCTTGAAGAAGCGCTTTGCAGCCTTTTTGTCTCTTGTTTTACTGAGATAAAAATCAATCGTGTTTCCTTCGGAATCCACTGCACGATATAGATACTTCCATTGACCTTTTACTTTGATATATGTTTTATCGACTCTCCAGGAGTCATTTGTTGGCTTAAGATGACGTCGTACTCTTTCATCTAATTCCGGTCTATATTGATGAACCCTACGCATAATCGTTGTGTGGGCCATCGATAAGCCACGTTCTTCCATCATCTCCACTAAATTACGAATGCTCAAGTTGTACCGCAGGTACCTTCTCACTGTTAACAAGATAATGCCAGGCTGATAATGTTTCCACTTGAATAAATTTTGCTTTACCAAACCGTTCACACACCTTATAAGAGTAATAGTATCCATCAAGTCCACGTAATTACCATAGATCAATGAAATTGGCGCTCTCCCTTCCATTTTGTGCTTCATTCTATTAATTTAACCGTCTTTTCTTTATTTTTTGATGTTTTCTCTGATTTTTTCAATCCCTGGTAATGGTGGTAATGGTGTGTTTTCCATTAAGAAGCGTTCCACTAGCTTTTCTGGAAGAGATAACTTATTAATATCATAAACATTCGTATCTATCTCTTTAATTCTATTTTCTTTTATTTTCTTAGAGAATTCTGGTTCTACAAGTGCAGTTCGACCGATTGCAACAATGTCTCCATGTTCAAGTGCTTCTACTGCATTTTCTACAGATAAGACATTAGAAACAACCATTACTGGGCACCTACCATTTAAAACCTTCTTAAAAAGTTTACCGTAGGAAACTGTTGATTCTGTAGGGCTAGAATTATAACCGTAACCATCGATAAGTGTAAATAATCAATTTTTTCATCGGCAAGTTTATCAGCTAATTGTAATGAGTCTTTATACAACTCCACCTATGTTCTCGTGTGAACATTGTGGGGGAGAAATGTACCCTGAGTATTATAAAGGGATACACGGAATAGAGTACAAAATATCGGATATTCGCGAAACAAAAAAGGACTGGGCTGTTTTTTTTCCCGGTTTTTCTTAGTGTTTTAAAGCCTTGAGCCCGTAGGGATCATAATTTTGAAATTGATTCAGCTTTATTAATAATTAATAAAATTTTTCTTAAATTAAATAGTGGTTCTACGACTACTCTATGGATTGGATTATAATAAACAGGTAAGAAATAAGTTAGATTTGATTAGATTTTTTGTTTTTGACAAAAAACAACCAGTGAACCATCTAAACGATTTGGTTGTTTTTTTTACTGCTTGTTACTGGAAGAACAATATGGGAATATTTTAATTCGAAAGATGAAAGATAGTTTGAGATCTCCAACGTTAAACTTATCTTGAATGCGGACGACCCGTTTGTCCATCGGTTTTCTGGCCTTCAAAATGAGAAGATTTATATCGGCCTAAGCGCCAATGCTTGCTGGTTTCAATCACATACAATGGGGGAATCAAAATATTGCCCAAATTGCCAAACATACAGCTTCTTACATTTTGGTCAGCTTGGACATTATTATTGCAGCTGTGGATTCACTCGACCTGAGCCAAATATTTCAGCACAAAAGGTTTTTCAAACTGAAAAAGGAATTGGTTTGATCGTGGATGGGGAGGATTATCAAACTACCCTAAAGGGAATGTATAATGCATATAATGCCCTATTTGCCAACAGAGTGTGACAGGATTTGGGGATGGAATCAAATGAATTCCTTATCGGGTTGACTTCCTATCAAAAGGTAGATGGAAGGATGCACGAATTTTTTATCAATAATAATACTTGGAGACTTGAATCCTGCTGGGGCAAATCTAACCCTTTCAGAGTTTTTTCGAACGAATGAAAGAAAACAACTAATCTTCTGTTTAAATGACCTTCTGGCTGATGGTGAAGACATTTCATGGATATGGGATATTGACATGGATTGGCTAACTGTGATGAGGTAAAGTTGTTTATTGCAAGTGTTAACCAGCATATGATGCAGCATTTAGGATGATATATGCGGGTATTCCAGAGGAAAATATTTTAATACGTCCTGATTTGAAAGAAGCAGTTCTTGAGGCCAAACGTATTGGCTTGGCAGCTAATATCATGGCAACATACACATGTCTTTCTCCAATAGTAACCATTGTATCAAAGGAAGCAAAAAAAGTGTCTCAATTGATTTCTTCGATGATAAGTGGTAAGTAATAAGTTTTAAGAATTATATAGGCTCAACGATTTTTTCTTAATTAAAGAACGGGGAATTAACTAGTTTAAATATTTTATTTAGGGAGATTAGTATTTTAAGTGATTACAGGTTGGTACAGAAATGATATTCAATTTAAACGAGATAGCTTGAGGTAGAAATACGCCTACAACACCAACATTTACTCTTTTTAAACCATAATAAATCAGGAAACAGCAGATTGAATAGAACTTATAGGCCTTTTTGAAAATTTATCGTTTGTGTCTATAAGTAGTATTTTTAAACTTCTTGTATTGTTATGAACGTAATATAATTTTTAATAAAAATCTTTAGGAAAAAGGGAGAATGATGAGTATATTCAAGATTAGATCATATTTACTTTTTATAGAGGATTGGCCTGTAGAAGTAGGGGTTTTGTTGATTTTCCTTTTGCCGCCTATTGGCATGCTATGGCTTTTTATTTTGGGCTGGTGTCATATTCAGCGAATGATTAACTCTTCCTTTAAATTTCCATTCACTGTGACGACCTTTTTCTTTTTATGCCTTATGGTCTCTACCATTGGTGCAGCACTTGCTGCAAAAAAACTTGAGTATGTGCTAGTGTTGGCCATGTTGCTCGGATATCTCGGGTTATATTTACGTACGAAAGAAAATTTCCGAATTTCACTTTTTAAAGGATATCAACGGATGGTAATTGCAGGAGGATGTTATTCCATTCTCTCCAGTTTTCTCCCAGAATCAATTCGAGCTCACCCCATTTGGGGGATGCTTTTAGGAACCAAATGGTTTGGCGGAAATACGCTAGATCCTCGCCTAGTGGGAAGTGAGTATAATCCAAATTTTGCTTCGTTTTTGTTGCTGCTTTCTTTTTCACTCGTTCTTAGTAAACTTTTAAGACAAAAGAAAATCTTTAGCACTTTTAAAATGCCAGATTGGCTCTTGGTCTTATTTTTAGGCTATGGAATTGTTGCAACTCAATCACGAGCTTGTATCGCTACTATGATCGTAATCTTTCTTTTGTTTTTGTTTCGTTATAGAAGTAAGCTAGGTTTATGGGTAAGTGGTGTAATGGTATTATTACTCCCATATCTGCTAAATATCATACCGCGGTCCAATTTGATTGACTCTTCAACTTCCGTTAGGGAACAGATATGGCTAAATAGCATTCGTATTTGGGAGCAGCATCCTTTTTTTGGCACCACTCCATTAGGATTTCAAGAAGCTTATTCAGCCTTTGGAGCACCGGTCCCGCATGCACATAATATCTTATTGGCTTTTTTCTCTGAATATGGAACTCTTGGCGGTCTTGGGTTTGTGATTCTTCTGCTTTGGACGGGGGTAAAATACCTAACCTTGGTCAAGTGTTTTTCTACCCAAAAGATCATGATGGAATCTTTTATTCTTTCTCTACCAATATTACTTTTTACCGGTTTTTTTGACCACCCGATGTCGTCACCGCAAACAGCCTTGGCAGTCATCCCTCTCCTTTCTTTTTGGGACAAGTATACAGAGTCGTTGCCGATCTTGGACTATGTGGTTGAAATTAGTAGAAAATATCTGTTCTTTCCTGCTTATCCTTTTAAATATCGAGTTTTGACTATAAGTGGGAAAAAAATAAAGAAAATAGAACAAAACCTTCTAAGCATTAAAAGTCGAGATTATAAGTTTATAAACTATCTAAGTCTACTTTTAATCATAATTGAGTTAATTACTATTGTCCGAATTATTTAAGATGTTAATAATATACATCTACAAGCGATAACCGTTGAGGAACAGTAGGCAAAGACCCGCATTTACGGATTTTTGAGAAGGCGCATGAATTTTCTTCATGCGCCTTCTCTAATGAGCAACCCTTTAAAGGGTTGATTTATGCTTAATGCTTGAGTTTAACTTAGCATATAATATGCATTTTGTACGTAAAAAAGATAAAAAACCTTGTTATACTTAACGAATAATGTTATTTAATCCTATCATTTTATATGTTTTGTAACCATAGATACTCATCATATAACTTAACGTCAGATTCTTTAAATATAAAAAAACCGGTTATTCCTTCTTATCGTTGGAAAAACCGGTTTCTTCTTTTTTCGTAAAAAAAGTTGGTTCTACCCTTATAAAATTGCAGGAGCTTCCATACCCATTTGGCTCCATTCTTCTTTAGCAGGACCATATACACCTGGAACGATTAAGTTTGCTTGGCGCATAAGGATGGTCATTTGTCCTCGATGATGGATTTGATGATTTATAAGTATAGAAAGGCTAAATCCTTTTGCCCATTCGAATTGTCCAAACATGTTACAAGATTCCGTTAGGGTTTCATCTGTCCATTGTGTTTTAATAGCTTTGATTAAGGATTGGCTAGCTTGGCGGTAAGTATCTGCGATTTCGTTTGCTGTAGTAGGAACGGAAGCATGATGAGATGGTGCATCAAAGGTTAAACCTGTTTGTCCCATAATACCCTGAAGGGCAGTGACAATGTGCCAAGCAATACCACCTAGGGTACGATCATTAGGTTTAACGGATTGCTTCAAAGATTCATCGGTTAAAACGTCAAGCATTTTTTGCGTTGAAGTACTTTCGAACTCCCAAGCCTTGACAAACCCATCAATAGTTAAAAACATGAATAGTTCCTCCTATTTAAATATTTACACTATTATAGTGTATAATACATTTCTATAATTTTCCATATAAATTTTTATCAGTTCTATAAATAGTTTGTAAAGGTACACTTTTCCGAACAGGTATTTTCCAGGCAAAAATAGCCAATTTTTACGTTCGTAAAATTTAAAATTAGTTTATGAACGTTCTCTCTTTTTAACACACTTTTACGAACCTATTATAGTAAAATAAGAGAAAGAGAATTAAAAATGAGGAGAACTCGTTTTTTAAAGACAAGTGAAGAAAATTTGGCTACACTCAAACAATGGAACAAAACAAGGCGGTAGAGGTGGAAGACGAGGATAAATTGTTGCGTTTTTTAATACTTCATCATATAGATAAAGGCAAGCCTGTAATTGGCTTGCCTTCTTTAAGTGCGCCCGGCACGGTTGCAGTCTACAGGATGAAAGTCGCGACCCACAAATGCGGTAGTAGTCTGAAGTTCCCTGTGTAATTAATTTAAAGAGCGGTAATATTTCTACAGCATAGAAACAAGGATCCATGCTTTTTATATAAAAAAATAAGCCCTCATCATAACTGCCTTGGGAGGTGTTAAGCGAGGACTTCCACGATATATAAAATTTAGGGGTAAATTATATGAAAAAGAGCTTTAATAAGCTTATCTTAACTTGTGAAACTTAACTATTTATTAACTTTTTGTTTCTAAACAAATATTATTTATTAGCATTGATTTGCTGTTGTAATTGCTGAATGGAGCTTTGTAATTCTTGATCAATTTTTTGTAGACCAGTATTAATAGCAGCTTGGTCTTTCTTTTGAACGGCTGCTTTTAATTCTTGACGTGATGCTTTCTCTTGTGCTTTATCATTCTCTTGATTACGTTCTTTTTTTTCGAATAGTGCTTCTAATTGCTTATGTGCTTGTTGTTTTGTTAATTTTCCATCTTTAACTTTTTGTTTTATAGCATCAATTTCTTGCTTGTGAGCTTGATAATTAGCTTGTCGTTGCGTTTTTTCTTGGGCCTCTTTCTTTTGGAAAACTGGTGTTTGTCTTAATTGCTTCATTAAGTTTTCACAAGCTGCAAGATCTTTTGTTAATTGATCCTTAAGTTGAGGTGTGGCGTATTGATTGATAATGTTTGTGAGTTCTTTCTGCTTTTCGCCTTTTTCTGATTCATGATGCCCTTCTTTTTGTTCCACTTGTTTTGCAGATACGGGCGTTTTTGTAGAATCGGTTGTATGATTGGCAACGGCAGTTCCAACAGCTGGTGCTAATAAAGTTACGGCGACTATGGGTGCGATTAAACTAGATTTAACTTTCAAATTAAATCCTCCTTAATTAAATCAATGTGGTTTTACAGTTATCAATTTAGCCATGAATTTTGAACAAACTATGGACAAGATATGAACATTTAATCAATTTTTTATTATAAAAAAAGGTGGATAGAAAACTGGGAGAATGGACGTAGTATTATTTAACTAGTGAAGGTAGTGCTGGAGCGGCGGGCGATTTTTCACTTTAGCTTTTATATAGCTTTATAGTATCTATTCCCAGCATGGCTTTCTATTTCCGTGCTTTTTTCATATCTACATAAAAAATGCCCTCTAACATCTAGAGGGTGACAATTAATATATAGAGATAGGGGTTGCTAATGAAAAAAAGATTGTCCTTATCATATCTTGTTAATTTTAATTAAATATTAAATTGTTTGGGGGGGTTATTACTTTTTCCTTTTTTATTTATTAATGGAGGTGTTTTTGTGCTACGTATTCAGATCGATGAACAAGAAGTGAAAATTCAGCTCTGGAAAAATTGAAGAAATTCTGAAAGACGTAAATAAGGAACTCGTATTTTGGGATAGTAAGGAGCTCATGAGAAGGACTTGCATGAGTATGAATACTATTAAGGAGTATTTCTTCTAGGATCCACGGTTTCCTAAATATAAGGTAAACAAAAAATGGATTTTTCCAGCAGAAGAAACAAAAGTATTTTTACTTACGTGGTTAAGCGAACAAAATAGGAATAAATATTTTAAAAAAGTGATTATGTTTTTGATAATGTGCATTTTCAATATGGGGTAGCGTCAGGAAAATGCGGATTTACAACGTTAAGATTTTAGTAAGTGGGGTCCTGCCGACAAAACAAATTGGATGACCCATACACTTCCAAAAGATACGTGCATTACGTAATAATCGCTTAGCAGCCATTTGCCGAGCGATTATTTTTTTATTAAAAGTTTTCTCGGGAACATCTTTTAATTTAATATAGAGTTTATTTTTTATTAATAAAGATGTGTTAATATTTTATCTATATAAAGAATATGGAAACGATTTTACCGGGGGGGATTAAAGTTGAATAAGACTTTGAAGAAAAATAATGTTTTTCAAAAAATCGGGAGAATGCTCAAATTGAATTTCGTTAAACTCCTTCGTTCGTCAGAAGGAGCTAATAAAGTAGCTTTAGGATTTGCTATTGGGTTCGGGTTAGAAATGTTGGTCATTTCAACTGCTGGCCTTATTTATGTTTTACTTATCCCTCTTGTTCGACTATCAAAAGCTTCCCTTCCTGTTGCCATTATCGGAAATTTAATCGGAAAAGTCTCGCTTCTTCCTGTTATACTATTACCTTTAGCATTAAAAATTGGAAAATTGATCTATCCAGGGAGAGTAAGAATAGTGAATCATCTAAGACACTTTTCTTTTACCGACTTATTACATGGTGATTTTCAAGGGTTAATTAATCTCCTTTATGGAGGCCTTCATGTGTTAATTGGTATGGTGATTTTAGGAAGTTTGCTTGGATTCATATCTTACTTTGTCGTTAACTTCCTCTATGAAAAAGAAAAAAACAGACGTTTAAAGAAAAGACAGGCAAAATTTGTTTGGTAATTAAAAATACAATCCCATTATCAGGAATATGTAGAATAACGAAAAGGAGCCCACTCTAATGAGTAGGCTTTTTTGTTTTAATACAACTATTTTTTTCGTTTGGTCTAGACACCAAAGAAGGGAATTTTATCGCCATTAAATACAGCTTTAATATCACCATAATGGGGTACGGAAACGATTCCGAATTTCAGGGGCCACTATGGCAAACAAAACTAGACGTTTCAAAAGAAAAAATTGCGGTTGCCATTGCAGATGAAGGTCGAGATGAGCCAAGGTATTACAGAATGATTCCTAACTCGGTGGAATCAGTTAGAAAGTTAGGAAAAAAGCTTGGAGAAAAAGATAATCCTCGAGTGTGTTATGAAGCAGGACCAACTGGCTACGGTTTATATCGACAACCTTAAGTTTCTCTTAAGTTTTAAATAGTAACATATATAAGATTATGAAACTTTATAAGTTATAACTGAAATCTATAAAAGAAGGAAAAAGTTATGGTCATTATTAACATTTTAAAAAAAGAAAAGACTTACACAGTTTTAGCACTGATTATCATTGCTGTATGGGTCGCTCCATATTTTATCCTTGGAGAACAAACGCATATGCGGATTTTGGATAATTTGGATTCGAATGTTGCATGGTATAAGATGTTGATGGACAGCGGGCAGCTATATGGTTCCATACATGCCAATATTCCTCAAATCATTAATGGACAATTATCGCGGAATGCCATTTACTCTGAGTATTACGGAATTGTACAGATTTTCCGTTTTTTCCCGGGGGAAATTGCTTATGGACTAAACCAAACGATTTCCCGTTTTGCTGCATTTTTGGGCATGTATTTATTATTAAAAAAATATGTAGTAAAAGAAGAGAATCTGGGGATTATCCGTGTAGGTGCAGCGTTAACCTTCGCATTAACTCCTTTTTGGGCAAATGGAATGTTAAGCACCTTAGGAATGCCTCTGGCTTTATGGGCCTTTTTAAATATTCGAAAAAGGGAGCAAATGAAGGTTAGTATTTTAACGTTAACCCTTTTGCCTTTTTATTCGACATTTATGTTAGGCTTTTTCTTTTTCCTGAGTGCAATGGGCATTTTTTGGCTGGTAGATGTGATTAGAACAAAAAAAACGCAGTGGAGGCTTTTTTGTTCGATTGCCTACATGACCGTTATTTATATGTTTGTTGAGTACCGGGATTTTGCATCGCTCATTTTTTTAAAGGAAAAAACGAATCGGTCGGAGTTTTTTGAATCAACGAATAGTTTGCTTGCTACAATTCGGTTAATATTTAAAAACTATGTTGTTGGGCATTATCAGGACCCGACTCTTTATCAATACGTTATTCTGCCAATCTCTTTATTTGCACTGGTTGTTATTATCCTAAATAAAAGTTGGAACCAAGAAAAACTGTTCATCGGTTTGCATCTGGTGAATTTTTTGCTTTCTGTTTGGTATGCTTTCTGGTGGTATACAGGATGGATCCCGTTAAAACAAAAGGTCAGTATTTTAACTACCTTTAATTTTTCCCGGTACCATTATTTAAAACCAATGATTATTTATATTTTATTTGCCGTTTCATTGCAAATTTTATGGAGGTTTAAACATAAATTAATCTGGCGCCCATTAGTAGTGCTATTAGTCATTATACAGATTGCTGTTTTAATCCCGTCAAATGAACAAATTGCTTTCGGCGATTCGCCGTCATATGGGCAATTTTATGCAGTGAAAGAATTTAATGCTATCAAAAAATTTATTGGCAAACCTGTCCAGGGCTACCGGGTTGTCAGTATCGGTATATTCCCGGCGGTTGCTCAATATAACGGGATGTACACGCTGGATACTTATAACAACTTTTATCCTTTGTCATATAAGCATCAATTTCGAAAAATCATTGCTCCTGAGCTTGCAAAAAGCAAAACACTAAAAGACTATTTTGATTTATGGGGTGGCCGGTGCTATATCTTTTCCAGCGAATTAGGCCAGTATTACATGTATTCAAAAGATTCAAAAAAGGTAATTCATCATTTAGACTTAAATATACAGGCATTAAAACAAATGGGTGACAATTATGTGCTGTCTGCTGTTCCAATTGAAAATGCAAAGGAAGAAAGCCTTGATTTACAAAAAGTCTTTGATTCAAAGGATGCCTATTGGCGAATCTATTTATATAAAGTCAAATAAAAGGATAGAAAAATTTGATTCTAAAACATTGTGTACTTGATAAACTGAAAGGGGTTGATTCAAAAAGACTATCGACAAATCCGAATTTTTTTGGATTTGCCGATAGTCTGAGGCTTTTCTTTATGGATAGACTTTTTCATTTTCGAAAGAACACTTGAACCTGTAGCTTATTAAGAATAAATCACTGCTGCATCAAAGCCTTATTTAACTCTTACCCTGGTTAGTTTAATATCATTTTGATCTCTCGTATGTAATCTAACCAAAGCAAATAGAAAAGAGTACATGGAATACTGAGTTTTCAACCTTATTAAAAGAGTTTCATGATAGATATTACGATACCGGCGATACAAGCAGAAATTGGTAAAGTGATGACCCAAGTATAACCATTCTTCCGGCTACTCCCCAGTTGACGCCCCAGAAAACGCTCATATATTATACATAGTGGTCATAATTGATTTGGCCAATTTATTCTGTAAAAGATGTTGAATTTTCACCAGAAAAGCGTATATATTGAACATAATGTAATTGAAAAGTTTCGTTTTTCAACAAACGGGCGCAATAATCCCACCCTAATCTAACCTAGCAGGGTGGGTCCTTTTAGACTAATACAAATTCTTCTTATAAATGGCACGTTTAACACAAAATAAAGAGTGTCAATTTTGAATAAGGAAAGAGTGACCAAAAATGGTCACTCTTTTTTAGCATATAGCTATCCAGGTATGTTAAAGCTATTTTCCTTTAACTAGATTTCACAGGTTTTTATTTTTGAGAATTATCGTGTTTAACAACGATATTTTCACTTTTAACTGTAGTGTTACCAGCATTGTCTGTTGCTTTATAAGTCACCGTGTAAATACGATCTCCAGATCCACTTCGTTCAGCTCGAACAGAAAAATTAGTATCTGGGGTACCATAAGCAGCATCTTGTATATCATTAGATGTATTCCCACTTCCTACCGCGTTATCTGGTTGGTTACTTGTGATTGAAACGAGTTCCATATGAATACGCATTAAAGGCGAAAAACTATTTATTGAAACTGTTAGATTCAGAAAGTGCAAATATATCATCACCTATTTAATACTCTGTAATAGCGATAACCTCGTTTTAGCATGGTTAAAGTAATCAAAATCAGAATTCTGAAACTCCTGGGATAGCTAATGTTAAAAGGGTATGAATTTTGTAAATCCTTTTTATTGTTAGCTTTCTTTATTTCTAATTAAATCCAAATTGCATGTGATCAACTTGTTTAGCTAAAACTCGAGCGGATCACATCTTACTTGTAGGTAAAATGAATCTCTACTATAGTTCTTATCTCACATACACTAGGGTGGAAATGATATGATTGATTTTTGGAGACACTATTTCTTCTCAAATGGAATTTTTAATTTCGAAATCTTCTGCAGGTTGTTTATAAGCGCCATTTTAGGTTTTGTTATTGGATTTGATCGTTTAGCCAAGCGAAAACCAGCGGATATTAAAACATATACTTATGTCTCGATATCTAGTTGTTTAATTACGGTTATTTCAATCTATAGTTTTCAGATGTATGGTCATATTGGTGTAAAAGTAAATATGGATCCAATGCGGTTAGCAGCACAAATTGTCAGTGGTTTAGGCTTTTTAGGGGCAGGACTTATTATAAAGGATGGTATGAGAATTAAAGGCTTAACCTCTGCAGCTATGGATTTTTTCACAGGTTCCGTTGGTATAGGAATTGGGGCAGGTTTCTATGGAATTGTCATCTCTGCTGTAGGAATTACACGCATTATATCTTTTGTAGGGAACAAGTTGGAAAGAAGAGTGGCTGATACATCTGAAAAGAAAACTTCAGTTAAAAAAGCCCGAAGAAATTATGACAAGAATGTTGAAGTGAGTAAGTAAGATTGTATGTTACTACTATTAATAAATAAGGAAAAATTACCATTTTTTAATTTATTACAATTGAGGAAAGCACCCTTGGGAAGGAACCCTACCATAAATAGAGGCGTTTTTTTACAGTTGTAAAACCATTGCAAATACAAGAGGGCACCTACGTAAATAAACGATGACCGAAAATAAGCAAGCTGGCAGGGATTCAAAACCAATCGTTTGAATCCCTTTTTAAATTCTATTAATCTATTTTTGTTTATACGCCTCTTCACGCCAGCGTCTGCTTCATACCAGGTCCTAGACCAATGAGATATAGGTTCTATGCTATCGCATCATCCTTTTGTGGCATTTCACAAAAGGATGATGCGTTTTTCTCCTTTCTCAACGATGAAAAAACATTTTGAACACTCTATACTCGGATTACAACAAGAGAAATCAAAGTTATTAAGGGGGAGAAAATCTAATGATTATCGGAATACCGAAGGAAATAAAAAACAATGAAAATCGTGTCGCTCTTACGCCTTCAGGAGTTATCTCATTCGTGAAGTCTGGTCATAAAGTATTGGTTGAAGCAAACGCTGGTATTGGAAGCGGATTCAGAAATGAAGATTACGCAAACGCTGGTGCCGAAATTATTGAAAGCGCCGCTAACGTATGGGCGCAATCGGAAATGATCATGAAGGTAAAAGAACCTCTCTCCAGCGAATACACATACTTTCGTCCAGGCTTAATTCTATTCACATACTTGCATTTGGCTGCAGAGCCTGCTTTAGCTCAAGCTCTTAAAGATAATGACGTTACTGCAATCGCATACGAAACAGTAGAAGTGAACCGTACGCTTCCTCTTCTTACACCGATGAGTGAAGTGGCTGGAAGAATGTCTGTTCAAATCGGTGCACAGTTCTTACAAAAAACAAACGGCGGACAAGGAATTCTACTTGCAGGCGTTCCTGGTGTAAGCCGTGGACAAGTAACCATTATCGGCGGCGGTATAGTAGGAACAAATGCTGCAAAAATGGCAGTTGGTTTAGGTGCGGATGTAACCATTCTTGATTTAAGCGCAGATCGTTTACGTCAATTAGATGATATTTTCGGTTATCAAATCACAACATTAATGTCCAATCCAATGAACATCGCTGAAGCAGTAGCAAAAGCGGATCTTCTCATTGGTGCAGTCTTAATTCCTGGTGCAAAGGCTCCTAAGCTTGTAACGGAAGAAATGGTCAAATCAATGAAACCTGGCTCCGTAATCGTGGATGTTGCCATCGACCAAGGCGGCATTGTTGAAACTTGCGATCATGTAACAACTCACGATGATCCTACATTCGAAAAGCACGGCGTTCTTCACTACTCTGTTGCGAACATGCCGGGCGCAGTTCCAAGAACATCTACTATTGCTTTGACGAACGTAACAGTTCCATATGCAATGCAAATCGCCAACAAGGGCGTGCAAAAAGCAATCTCTGAAAACGGCGCATTGAAACTTGGCGTAAACACGGCGAACGGCGAAATCACATACGAAGTAGTCGCAAAAGACCTCGGCTACACTTACGTATCCGTAGAAGACGCTCTCGCCAAAGAAGTTGTCTCTATCTAATAAGAATTCACTTCTATAGATCTCCCCTTAAGAGCAGCTCTTGAGGGGTTTTTCATACAAAGGGAATGGGCACATGAAACTGAACAGTTATTGTGACACATGGGTAGAAATTTTATTGGAAAACATCCATCATAATTTTTTGCAATTCAGGGGATATGTAAAGGAACAAACAAAAATTATGGCTGTTGTTAAAGCGGACGGCTACGGGCATGGCGCAGTTGAAATTGCGAAGACACTCATGCAAGCAGAGGCAGATTATTTGGCTGTCGCTCTTTTAGATGAGGCTATGCAGCTGCGGAATGCAGGTACCTCTCATCCGATTCTTGTTTTAGGGTATTCGCCAGTGCGCTCGGTGCAAAAAGCCGTTTCGGAAGACATTACACTGACCGTATTCTCTCTCGAAGTATTGGATGAAATCATCCTGGCTTATCCAGTGGCGATTCAAGAATTAAAAGAAGAGAAATATATGCCTGAAGGCATGCAGATAAGGCAAAGTAAATATCTCAACAATATCGTGGAACAGGATCACCGTTTTATAAAGAAGAGAGTTGGTTCCATGTTAGGGTTACAATCTTTTCGTCCAGCTACCTTGATTTAGCTATGCATATTATGAAAAAAGGGCAACTTCATCGAAGGGTGAACTCTGCCAAAAATGAGGTTGAACTTATTCATAAAATGTTTGGATTAGCTACCTAATCCTTAAAGTTAACAGGAAATCGCTGTTCTATATTCTTATTAAACTATTTTTACACCAGAACCGTAGAGGGGGAGAATTATGAAAAACCAAAAACAAATCCAAAAGGTGTTAGTAGCAAACCGCGGTGAAATTGCGATCCGTGTCTTTCGTGCTTGTACAGAGCTTGGTCTTCGCACAGTAGCCATTTACTCGAAAGAGGATACAGGATCTTATCATCGCTACAAAGCGGATGAAGCATATCTTATCGGAGAAGGCAAAAAGCCGATTGATGCGTATCTCGATATTGAAGGGATTATCGAAATTGCAAAAAGCAACAACGTAGATGCTATTCACCCAGGGTATGGTTTCTTATCAGAAAATATTTATTTAGCAAAGCGCTGTGAAGAAGAAGGTATTTTTTTTATCGGTCCGAAAAGCGAACATTTAGACATGTTTGGAGATAAGGTAAAGGCAAGAACGCAGGCACAGCAGGCGGATATTCCGGTAATTCCGGGAAGTGATGGCCCTGCCAGCCTTGCAGAAGTTGAAGCATTTGGTGAACAATACGGCTATCCCATTATCATTAAGGCAGCTCTTGGCGGCGGCGGTCGCGGCATGCGTATTGTTCGCAGCGAAACAGGAGTAAAAGAAGCGTACGACCGGGCAAAGTCAGAAGCAAAGGCTGCGTTCGGAAGCGATGAAGTGTACGTAGAAAAGTTTATAGAAAAACCAAAGCATATTGAAGTGCAAATTCTAGCAGACCAACATAGAAACGTTGTGCATTTATACGAGCGTGATTGCTCCGTGCAGCGCCGTCATCAGAAGGTAGTTGAAGTGGCACCAAGCCTATCGCTGACTGAAGATTTACGAAACCGTATTTGTGAAGCTGCGGTGCAGTTGGCGAAGAATGTAAACTATGTGAACGCAGGTACAGTGGAATTTCTCGTAAAAGACAATGAGTTTTATTTTATAGAAGTGAACCCGCGCATTCAAGTGGAACATACGATTACAGAAATGATTACAGGAATTGATATTGTACAGTCCCAAATTTTGATTGCTGCTGGATATAATTTACATAGCGGTAAAGTGGGAATTCCGTATCAGGAGGAAATTGCAACACATGGCTTTGCTATCCAATCTCGCGTTACAACGGAAGATCCGCTCAATAACTTTATGCCGGATACAGGAAAAATTATGGCATACCGCTCCGGGGGCGGCTTTGGGGTACGTCTAGATGCAGGAAACAGTTTCCAAGGTGCTGTCATTACACCGTACTATGATTCCTTGCTTGTGAAGGTTACAACATGGGCGCTAACATTTGAACAAGCGGCAGCGAAAATGGAACGTAATTTAAAAGAGTTCCGGATTCGCGGTATTAAAACAAATATTCCATTCTTAGAGAACGTTGTAAAGCACGCAAATTTCTTATCAGGCGAATATGATACATCGTTTATTGATTCTTCGCCAGAGCTTTTTGTATTTCCGAAACGACACGACCGCGGAACAAAGATGTTAACGTATATTGGCTCCATTACAGTAAACGGGTTTCCTGGTGTGGGAAAGAAAGAAAAGCCGATCTTTCCAGAGCCACGCATGCCGAAGCTAAAGTATTCTGAGCCAATGGCACCAGGTACGAAGCAAATTTTAGAGGAGCGCGGTGCAGATGGTCTTGTGAAATGGGTGCAAGAGCAAAAGAGCGTCTTACTGACGGATACAACCTTCCGCGATGCACATCAGTCATTACTGGCAACACGTATCCGCACACAGGATTTGAAACAAATTGCTGAGCCGACCGCGCGCATGTTGCCAAACTTATTCTCCATGGAAATGTGGGGCGGTGCAACGTTCGATGTAACATACCGATTCTTAAAAGAAGATCCATGGGAAAGACTGTTACAGCTTCGCGATCGCATGCCGAACGTATTGTTCCAAATGCTACTTCGCGCTTCTAACGCAGTGGGCTACAAAAATTATCCGGATAATGTGATTAAAAAGTTTGTAGAAAGCTCTGCACAAGCCGGAGTTGATGTATTCCGCATTTTTGACAGCCTAAACTGGGTAGAAGGTATGCGAGTGGCAATTGATGCGGTTCGTCAAAGCCACAAGTTGGCAGAAGCAACGATTTGCTATACGGGTGATATTCACGATTCGAGCCGCAGCAAATACGACTTAGCATACTATAAGAGTTTGGCGAAGGAGTTAGAGTCGTCAGGAGCTCATATTTTAGGCATTAAGGATATGGCAGGCCTATTAAAGCCAATGGCGGCTTATGACTTAGTATCAGCACTAAAAGAGACCGTTTCTATTCCAATCCATTTGCATACTCATGATACAAGCGGAAATGGTATTTTAACATATACAAAAGCAATTGAAGCGGGCGTGGATATTGTCGATGTAACTGTAAGCTCCATGGCGGGCTTAACATCCCAGCCGAGTGCGAATACACTTTACTATGCATTAGAAGGAAGCGAGCGTTGCCCTGATGTGGATATTCGTGCACTAGAGCAGCTATCCCATTATTGGGAGGATGTTCGTAAATATTATTCCAACTTTGAAAGCGGGATGAACGCTCCGCACACGGAAGTATACATGCATGAAATGCCGGGCGGACAATATAGTAACCTGCAACAGCAGGCAAAAGCAGTCGGACTTGGCGACCGCTTTGACGAAGTAAAGGTCATGTACCGCCGTGTAAATGATATGTTCGGAGATATCGTGAAAGTAACGCCTTCTTCTAAAGTAGTAGGAGATATGGCGTTGTTCATGGTACAAAACAATCTCACAGAGGACGATGTTTATGAGCGCGGTGAAACGCTTGACTTCCCAGATTCTGTTGTTGAATTGTTCGAAGGCTACCTGGGACAACCTCACGGCGGCTTCCCGAAAGAATTACAACGCATTATTTTAAAAGGAAAAGAGCCGATTAAAGTGCGGCCGGGAGAGCTGTTAGAGCCAGTTGATTTCAATGACATGCAGGAAACATTGTTCCATAAATTAAAGCGTCAAGTCACAATGTTTGATATACTGTCTTATGCGCTTTATCCGAAAGTATATATGGACTATCAAAAGGTATATGATGAGTACGGCAACGTATCTGTGCTTGATACAGCTACCTTCTTCTACGGAATGCGTCTAGGGGAAGAAACTGAGATGGAAATTGAACGGGGCAAAACGTTAAACGTGAAGCTCGTTTCTGTCAGTGAACCGCAGCCAGACGGTACACGCGTGGTATACTTTGAATTGAATGGGCAGCCGCGTGAAGTCATCATTAAAGATGAAAGTATTAAATCGACGGTGGCGCAGCGTGTGAAAGGCGACCGTAATAATCCGAGCCATATTAACGCTACGATGCCGGGAACGGTTATTAAACTGCTTGTGAAGCCTGGCGATCAAGTGAAAAAAGGAGAGTCCATCGCTATTACAGAAGCGATGAAGATGGAAACAACGGTTCAAGCTCCATTTACAGGCACAGTGAAAGAAGTGTTTGTAAAAGACGGCGATGCCATTCAAACAGGCGATTTTCTCATTGAACTTAATAAGTAATTAAAAGAGGCTGACTCAAAAGGTCGTTGAATGACGACTCTTTTGAGTCAGCTTTTTATTATTGCCTCTATTTTGGGTCTTGAATTGAAATTTAAGCTACATATGAAGGAGAAATCCCCTCTAACCGGAATTAACCGTATGAATTTCTTCGAACGGAAGATACAGTTGTTGTAACGATTTAACTCGTTTATCTCGTTCCTCGAAAGATCTGATTGAGATTACAGAGCTAATTTCACAAAAAGGAGCGCATTTAAAAAGTTTAAAGGAGTCTTGGCTGCGATCCCATTTGGTACCAGTCATTTTTTCAAAAAAGATACGTTCGCATCCGAAATCTTCAAGCTGTTTCTTTTGGCGATCTAAATTTTGTTAAATTGTGGAAACGCGCATGTAACCCAATGTCATTTCATCCTCACCTTCCTACATTATTGACCAAAAATATCAAATAATTAATATTGTCACAAAATATTTTGTTACATATTTTTGTTACGTAATTTATGAGAGATTGGTAGACAGAATATTTGTTTTTACACCGCCTAACAGAAACGAACGTTTTTGTTACGGTAATTGCATAGAAAAGGCTACTTTATAAAAAGTAGCGATTAATTTTTGATATTAACTGTTTTATGATAATAAAGTTAAAAACTCCAGTCATCGTATTCAACAATCGGGCCATATTGTTGAAAATCAACAGGAACCTATAGGAAGTGTAGTTATTATATGCCAGAGGCCAGAAGGCTTAAGATCATTTTAACCTCGTTCACGTGGAAAGTATGGCTTTTCATCTGATCAAACTTGAAACCATTTTTGGCCTCTTTGATGACGAAATCTCTGGAAGAAAAGGCAACTTATAAATTGGTCACAAAAAATGAATGGATAAAGAACAGTTCGCCCGAGGAGCGTACCGATTATATAATCACTTTTCTTGGCTTAGACCATGGTTTTGCCTGATAAATAGTTTCTTCAAAATAGCATTCGGTCTTTGTAACATCTTTAGGCATTGAGAAGGGATGATATTCTTCTACAATTTGTTGTAACTAGGCATTAGACTTTAGTCGAATCACGTAATAGACCGTTTCTTTTACACACAAATTATATAAATCTGGGTCAGAAAAACCACTGTCTCCGCGAAAAAATTATGAAGTTTCCGGGAATTTCTCGTTGTAATGTTCAATAATTGGTTGTATTAATTCTATAACACCCTATGAAGTTTACACGTTTCCAGGATGTAGCTTTGCCTTCAAAAAAGTCGCCTGTTACACCATCAAAATAGCTGGGCCCATTAGTTTAATTACATGATATTTCTCAAAATATCTTCGCACTATGAAAGATATTCAAATGAAACTTTGTTATTATGAAGAGTAACTAATATAATGAACATTGAGATTTCATTGTGAGAAAATATTCGTGGGGATCGTGATTATGACTATGCCCCTGTCCCTGTCCTATTTTGCTAGACTTCCTGGCTTTATACGGCTGCTATTGAGCAGCGGATTATTAGTGGGGGCATATTTTTGACTCTTGTTTTGGAAAATCTGTTTCATTGGGATAAGCTTCAAAACAAGTAAAAAGACTAGAGTTAAAGGCTCTAGTCTATTCTTTATGTGCATTGCACATTTTTAATCTAGTCCTGAGGAGAATGTTCATGAATCGGCTGATAAAAGAAGATTCTTATCAAATAAGTTTACAAAACATTGAATATTATTCACAGCATATCCATTTAGGGATTGAGATTCTTCTTGTTATAAGTGGGGAAATTGAGGTTACGGTCAATCAACAATCTTGCCATTTAGCTGAAAATGATCTTCTGCTTATTAACGCCAATGATATACGCTCTATTGAGGGTAATAAGGAGAATGTGGTCTTATCGTTACAAATTCCCATGGATCTAATCGAGCCTTATTATCCGAATATTCATGAGTGTCATTTTAACTGCAATTCATCCAAAGAGAATAATGGGCTGTATCTGCTCTTTGATCAAATTCGCCAACTAATGGCAAAAATTTTGATTTCATTTTACCAAAAGCAGGATGGCAGTGAAATTGAGATCAACGGACTGATTTATCAGTTAGTTACACTGTTGATTCGAAATTTTAAAGCAACACATCTCGTGAGTAATCAATTCACGGAAATGAAGGATGAAAGAATTAGAGAGATTCTAGCTTTTATCGAAAAAAATTATCGCAAACCGATATCATTGGAGGAAATCGCCAAACGGCAGTATTTGTCTCTTTACTATTTGTCGCGTTATTTCAAGCAGGAAGTTGGTGTTAGTTTCTCCCAATATGTCAAAAATGTCCGATTGAAATCAGCGGTTCATGACCTGCTGTATACCGGCCATAATATTACCCAGATTTCGCTGAATAATGGTTTTCCCAATGTGAAGGCATTTAATAAGGCTTTTAAAGAAATGTACCAGCAAACGCCTGCTGAATATCGCAGCCTTCATAAAATGGAACCGATGGATGTCGAGGAAGTGAAACATGAAACGGAACAATATACATTACTGCAATCGTCCAACTTTTTAATGGAAATCAGCAAATATATTTCAGGAAATGAGAAGAGCACCACGCTGATGGAACCGGCTGCTTCAGTGGTATATCTGGACCTGCCGCAGGAGCCCATTTTTATCAGGGAAAAAGCCATAAAGTTACTGGTGATTGGGCAGCTGGAATATGCTTTGCATGAAGAAGTGCAGGCAGACTTAAAGTTGATCCAAGAGGAACTTGGATTTGAATATATCTATTTTACGAACCTTTTTTCGGGCAGCTTTGCAATGACAACGCCGCTCTATCAAATAGGAGGGCAATTTTATCAAATGGATGCCTTATTCAGCCGCTTTCAACAATTAGGGTTGGTTCCTTTCATTCGCGTGGAAGTAGAAAAGGAAGTGGCAAGCAGCTCTGAATATCTTAAGAAGCTGGATGAATTTTTACAGCACAGTCTTAGTTATTTTGGCAGCGGTTTTGTTGGCAAATGGCGGTTTGAATTGGTTTTCCCGGAATGGGGTGAAACAGCTATGAGCTTTTATCAAGATTTTTATCAAACCGTGAAAAAGTGGGCTTATGCCGCAAAAGTGGGACTTCATGTGCCGTTTTCTTTAGGAAAGGCTATACCCGTTCCTGCTGCTGACTTTTTAAACCAAATTTCCGACCGTTGCGAGCTGGTCTGCTTCACCTGCAATCCGAATGAAGAAGTGGATTTTACCGATATGAATAATCGTACTTTTGAAGGAGTAAAAAATTATGTAAAGAAAGCATGCAGCAGATTAAAGGTAAGTTTATCGTCTGCGGGTTTGGAGGAGGTTCCGATTTTTCTTACGGATTGGAATACACTTTATGGAAATACGATGGATTTGAGCGGCACTTTTTTCCGTTCGGCCCTTATTTTTAAAGAAATGCTGGATGCGATGAAAGAAATTTCCGGTTTGGGGTTCTGGATTGATACCCACTCACTGGAAAAAAATAATCTGGATCAAGACCATATTGCCATGAATGGAATTGCCCTCCTGTATTATTATCAAATTAAACGCCCTGCTTATTTTAATCTTCAACTGATGGCAAAAATGACCTTGCGGATTTTAGCTGAAGGCGAGGATTTTGTCATGGCAATGGGGGAAAATGGCTACCAATTGGCCATTTATAACCCCTCCTATATCAATCCTTCTTATTCGGTCGAAAGTTTCTTTTTGCATTCCATTACAAAGGAAAAGAAAGTGGTGATTTCAGGGCTGCCGCCTGGCCGTTACCAAATCCGCAAGCACATCCTTGATCAAAATAACGGCGAATTTTATATTAACTGGATAAATTTACAGCATCAGGATATTTACGATCCGGAGATCATTACCTTTATCAAGCAGGGAACCCACCCTGATTTGCAAATTTATGAGGAAAAAGTGGCAGCGGAGCTTTATTTGCAATCCACCCTGACCTTAAACGCTTTTCATCTCTTTGAAATAAAGCCATTAAGTTAAAACTTAATGGTCCTTTTTTGCGGTTAAATGTGACGAAAATGTGAAGGAGGGCAAATATGGGAGGTACATACAACAAAAATGGGAATGCAAATCAACAAAGTTCGATTTAAACTAAAGATATGGAAACGTTTTCATAGCAGATTTTCTTAATGGGAAACGGATAAGAAATTTTTACTGAAAAGTTTATTGATGGAGGTTTGTACGATGTCAAGAAAAGTTTTAGAAGATATATTAACTCCCCAGCTGCAAGAGCTGCGTGAGAAAGGGCTATATAACGTCATTGATACAGTAGAAGGCCCCAATGGCCCAATCGTGACAATCAATGGCAAAGATGTCATCAATATGTCATCCAACAATTACCTTGGGTTAGCAAACAATGAAAAATTAATCCAAAAGGCGAACGAAGCGACGAAACAGTACGGTGTGGGTGCCGGTGCCGTTCGGACAATTAACGGAACTATGACCATCCATAATGAATTGGAAAAAAGGATTGCCGAATTCAAGCATACGGAAGCGGCAATTGCTTTCCAATCAGGATTTAATTGCAATATGGGCGCAATCTCGGCGGTCATGACGAAGAAGGATGCGATTATTTCCGACGAATTGAACCATGCATCGATTATTGATGGCTGCCGTTTGTCCGGAGCAAAAATCATCCGGGTCAAACACCAGGACATGGATGACCTAAGGAGGGCTGCAAAAGAAGCGGTCGAAAGCGGTGCCTATGAAAAAATTATGTATATCACCGATGGCGTTTTTTCAATGGATGGGGATGTGGCGAAGCTTCCTGAAATCGTGGAAATTGCCGAGGAATATGGCTTGCTTACATATGTTGATGACGCACATGGTTCAGGCGTCATGGGCAATGGCGCCGGCACGGTTAAACATTTTGGCCTTTCCGATCAAATTGATTTTCAAATCGGAACGCTTTCCAAGGCCATTGGTGTCGTGGGCGGCTATGTGGCCGGTACCCAGCAATTGATTGATTGGTTAAAAGTGCGTGCCCGTCCATTCCTATTTTCAACATCGCTGACGCCAGGAGCTGCCGCTGCCTGCATTGAAGCCATCAACATCATGACGGAATCAACGGAGAGAGTCGATCAGTTATGGGAAAATGGCCGCTATTTAAAAGAAGGCTTGATAAACTTAGGGTTTGATATTGGCCACTCGGAAACACCGATTACACCATGTATCATCGGCGAAGAAACATTAACGCAGCAATTATCCCGCCGCCTAATGGAAGAGGGGGTTTACGCCAAAGCCATCACCTACCCAACGGTGCCAAAGGGAACAGGCAGAGTGCGCAATATGCCGACAGCGGCCCATACAAAAGAAATGCTAGACCAAGTGCTTGCTGTATATGAAAAGGTTGGAAAAGAACTGGGTGTCATCCAAGTTTAAAAGATAGACAGGGGAGGGCCCCGTTTTCAGAATGGGTCCTTCCCTGTTACAACTTGATACCATGTTCATTTTTTGAGGAAAATACTCAGGAGGTTGTTTACGATGAAAAAAATTCTTGTGACCGGAAGCTTAGGCCAAATCGGTTCAGAGTTAACGATGAGACTGCGGGAACTTTACGGAGAGGAAAATGTCCTTGCCACTGATATCCGCCATGTTGACGGCAACCCAGTCGTGGAAAATGGTTTATTTGATACATTGGATGTGCTGGATGGGGATAGAATGCAGAAACTGGTCAATGACCATCACATTGATACGATTATCCATTTGGCAGCGCTGCTATCGGCAACAGCCGAGAAAAAACCGCTGCTAGCCTGGAATTTAAATATGGGCGGATTGGTGAATGCGCTCGAGGTGGCGCGAAATTCCGATTGCCAGTTCTTTACACCAAGCTCGATTGGCGCCTTTGGTCCGTCCACGCCAAAAGACAATACCCCCCAGGATACAATCCAACGGCCGAACACGATGTACGGTGTCACCAAAGTAAGCGCCGAATTGCTATGTGACTATTATTTTGCAAAATTTGGCGTCGATACCCGCGGCGTCCGCTTCCCCGGATTGATTTCCTACAAAACACTTCCGGGTGGAGGAACGACAGACTATGCGGTTGATATCTACTATGAAGCGTTAAAGAACAAAAAATACACGTCCTATATTGCGAAAGGCACTTACATGGATATGATGTATATGCCGGATGCGATTGATTCGATTATTAAATTAATGGAAGCGGATTCACCAAGATTAAAACATCGAAATGCCTTTAATATTACAGCCATGAGTTTTGAACCTGAAGAAATTGCCGCTTCCATCAGAAAATTTATACCGGAGTTTACGATGAATTATCAGGTAGATCCAGTCCGGCAGCAGATTGCCGACTCTTGGCCAAACAGCATTGATGCGGCCGCTGCCAAAGAGGAATGGGATTTTAACCCGCGGTACGATTTAGACCGTATGACAAAATCCATGCTCGAAAACTTAGCGAAAAAATTGGGCATTCCATTTGGGGAACCTGTATTGGTTTAAAAGAAAGAATAACATCAAGAAGAAAGAGTTTAAAAAAATCCAATTAGGGAAAGTAGGGCAGTTTATGTCAAAAAACCAGGAATTAAAGCGGGGGCTTAAATCGCGTCATATCCAAATGATTGCTTTGGGTGGGACCATCGGGGTTGGGTTATTTATGGGATCGGCCAGTACGATTAAATGGACGGGCCCATCGGTTATGATTGCCTATGCAGTTGCAGGTCTCTTCTTATTTTTCATTATGCGCTCGATGGGGGAAATGCTTTATTTGGAACCAACCACCGGTTCATTTGCTGACCTCGGCAATAAATATATCCATCCTTTGGCCGGTTATTTGACAGCTTGGAGCTATTGGTTCCAATGGATCATTGTCGGCATGTCGGAAATCATCGCGGTTGGTTCGTATATGAATTATTGGTTCCCACATCTGCCAACATGGGTCCCTGGGGTGGTCGCGATGGTGATCCTTGGCGTTGCCAACATGATTTCGGTTAAAAACTTTGGTGAATTTGAATTCTGGTTTTCATTAATTAAAGTTTTAACGATTGTCGTCTTAATTATTGCTGGTATTGGCATTATTCTCTTTGGCTTCGGGAATGGCGGCCATGCAATTGGATTTTCGAACATTTGGAAAAATGGCGGCTTTTTCACCGGTGGCTTTAAAGGATTCTTCTTTGCCCTTTCCATCGTAATCGGCGCTTATCAAGGAGTGGAACTGATTGGGATTACGGCCGGTGAGGCAGAAAATCCACAAAAAACGATCACACATGCTGTGAAAACAACCGTTTGGCGTATTTTAATTTTCTATATAGGTGCGATCTTTGTCATTGTAACCGTTTACCCTTGGAACCAGCTCAATCAAATTGGCAGCCCATTCGTTTCGGTTTTTGCCAAAATTGGAATTACGGCTGCAGCCGGCATTATCAACTTTGTCGTTATCACGGCAGCAATGAGCGGCTGTAACAGCGGCATCTTTAGCGCCACACGGATGCTTTACACATTGGCGAAAAATGGACAGGCACCAAAGATTTTTGCCAAATTATCGGAAAATAAAGTTCCTGTCTATTCAACCTTAACGGTTTTAGTCGGCTTGGTCATTGGGGTTGTGTTGAGCTATGTTGCACCGCCATCCATCTTCGTGTATGTTTACAGTGCGAGTATACTTCCAGGAATGATTCCATGGTTTGTATTGCTCATCAGTGAAATCAGATTTAGAAAAGTAAATGCTGGTGCAATGGAAAAACATCCATTTAAAATGCCTTTTGCACCGTACAGCAACTATGCTACCATTGTATTTTTACTGGTCGTCCTTGTCGGTATGTTTATCAATCCAAGCACGCGCATCCCGTTAATCGTGGGAATTGCATTCCTTGCCATCATGACAGCCATTTTCTATCTGTTAAAAATGGAAAAACGCGTACCGTTAGACGAGGCCGAAAACGAAAAAGGCACAAAACCACAAGCAGTATAATATAAAGAAAACAAAGGATGAAAGGGGGGACGGTTCTAATGCTTCATGCATGGGGACCGTCTTCTTTGAGGGAGTGATATTATGTCTTTCACGAGTTTAAGAGAAGTAATTGAACTGGCCGAGCAGCAAAACATAACGATTGCGGAATTAATGATCCAAACTGAAATACAGCAAAAGAGCATTCCACGGGAAGCGATTATCGAAAAAATGGCCGAGCAATTTACGGTAATGGAAGATGCTGTCCTCAGAGGGACGACAAGTGCTGTCATGTCCCGTACCGGCTTGACCGGCGGCGATGGGTACCGCCTTCACCAATATGCCGAAAATGGAAAATCCTTTATCAATCCCGTGACATTAAATGCCGCAGCCAATGCGCTGGCCGTATCAGAGGTCAATGCGGCAATGGGGCGGATTGTGGCGACACCGACTGCAGGCTCAGCGGGAATCTTGCCGGCAGTACTCGTTCACGCTCTGGACAGCGGAAAATTCCCACGGGAGCGGATCGTACTGTCGATGTTCACTGCCTCTGCCCTTGGCTTGGTGATTGCCAATAAAGCTTCCATATCAGGGGCTGCCGGCGGATGCCAGGCGGAAATCGGCTCAGCAACCGCGATGGCAGCCGGCACTTTAGTTGAGCTTGCCGGCGGAACGCCAAAGCAGGTTGGAAATGCCGTCGGAATTGCGTTAAAAAACTCACTGGGCCTGGTTTGTGATCCGGTTGCCGGACTGGTGGAAATTCCGTGCATCCTGCGGAACGGATTGCACGCGATTACCGCCCAGGCTGCGGCAGATATGGCGTTAGCGGGGGTAGTCAGCATCATCCCACCGGATGAAGTGATCCATGTGATGCATGAAGTCGGGCAGCAAATGCCGGAGTCGTTGCGGGAAACAGGGATTGGCGGACTTGCCGGGACCCCGACAGGAAAAAAATTAAAAGAGCAGGTTTTCGGGGAAAAAAGCAGTGGATGTGGACCGGCCAAATACCAAAGCGCCTATGAGATTATCGGGCCTGTCATGGTTGGGCCATCCAGCTCTCATACCGCCGGGGCTGTCCGCATCGGCAATATTGCACGCCAGTTGTTAAACGAACAACCATTATATGTGAGGTTTTCGTTAATGGGCTCCTTCGCCGAAACCTATCAAGGCCATGGGACAGACCTGGCACTAATAGCCGGTGTGATGGGGCTGTCAACCATGGATGGAGGCATTCCAAAGGCAAAATCCATTGCTGAGGAAAATGGCTTACAATACGTGTTCACGAAACGGGTGCTTGGAAGCTATCATCCGAATACGGTGCTTGTAGAATTATCTGGGGCAACGCGGACTGTAAAGGTACTGGCCAGTTCCTTAGGCGGCGGCAAAGTAGAGGTTCAGGAATTGGATGATTATCCGTTAAAGTTTTCCGGTGAACGGCCGACACTTGTAATTCACCATACCGACCGAAAAGGGGTCATTTCCGAGCTATCAGACATTCTTTATCAAAAAGGGCTTAATATTGCCCGTATGGCGAATGAACGTTCAAAAATCAATGGTCCAGCGATTACAATTTGCGAAATCGACAATCAGAATGGGGAAGATCTTTTAACCATATTAAAAAACGAAATTCCAATCATTGATGAAATTTTAATAATCCAAACTAAATAATGATTTCGTGTATGGCGGTTCTGACTCTCGGCGCGATAAAGCATGATACCGCTGGGGGTCAGACTCCAATTTTTATATGGTTATTAACTGAAATAAAAATGGTATATGGGGAAAAGCAAATGTCATTTTCGTTTTTCTAATTTGCAATCGTATTTATGAAAAACTTTCTAAAATTGGTGGATTCTTATTTGATTTATTGCCGATTCCGGCGCCCAGATCTTTACGGAGGTTTTGGTTTGTAACGAAAAAATGCTTAGTGGTTTAAAGGTCAATGAAACGTATATCAAAGTAAAAGGTCAGTGGATGTAATTTTATCGAATCATTTTTCCATGTTGTAATTTCTAAAAGGATTTTGGTGTCCTTTCTTTCAGATAACAGCCGTTCCATCTCTTCTATTTGCGTTTCATCCAGATGTGGTCTAGGAGTCCCCACCAATCAATTCTTACGACTTTAGAGTAAAGGACAATTAAGTGAAAAAGATGGAGGGATAAGTGCAGCAAGGTCATAATAAAGTGACCCCGAAAAGTTAGACAGGATATTTTATTAGGCAACTTTTAGGGCTTGAGTTCGGTATTGCACCGGACTCAAGCCTTTTACTTTTTCTTTTTGTTCGTAATCGTGTCCGTGGTTGTATAGTGCTATACATTATTATCACCAAAATTTTATTATTGGTATTTTCGTAATGTTTATTCTTTTATTCACCATGAGATGTATTTTCTTTAGACGCATTATTTATAATAAGGTGAAATATTCCGTTGTAACACAATAGATAAACGATTCGTTTTCTTCAATTTTTGAAAAAGCTACTCAAAATCAATTTCCATCTGGAGTGTCTGTTCGCCCCCGAACACCGGTATTAATTTTAACTAAAGCCCCTTTTTTCTTCGGGTATAACAAGGATTGTGAGTTTAGTCTTCACGACTGAACAAGCAATCCTTGTTATTTTAGTCGTGTCTTATAATCATGTACGTAAAAATATTGTGCTACCACATTTGGGAATCTCTTTTCAGACAAGAGATTCCCTTTAAGTAGCTCAAATCACAAAAGAAGCCGATCCAAAAGAGAGTCGGCTTCTTTTGTTATATTGGGATGTTGGATGGCAGTCAGCAAAAAAAAATAGTTGACGTCTAGTTAACGCCGGTTACGATAGTCGTAATGGACAATTTTTCGTACCCGAGGATTCATGGAATTATGTTTTTCACAGCTATCAACAAATATAGACTACTATTTCATGTTAGGTTTTAAATAAATTGTTCTCCCATATGTATCGCTTACGCCACCTGTTATGTTTCCTGAGCAACGTTAACAGCCTTATAAATGCAAGTAATGTAACGCAGCAACTGTTACTTATAAAAGAAAAATATGATTGTAAAGAGGCACTTAGGATAAATACAAGTTGTCTCTTTATTTAGGTTTTCCAGTTTCTTACTTTTTGTTGTGTTTTGTAAATTTTAATAGAGATAACTGAAATTTTGTCTACACTTGAAATTGTAATGTACAGTCATGAGAAGGGCATGTAGAATATTTTTTAATAGACTGTGTAAATAAATAATGGAATAGGTGAAATAAGATGAATCCAGCCGGGATTACATTACGTGAGTTACTCGACCTCCCAGTATTAAAAGATGCCAAGGTAATTAGTGGCGAAAAGGGGCTAAATAGAGTAGTTCGATACATAGATATTATGGAGGTGCCGGACATTAGCGGCTGGTTGAGGGAAGGAGAATTACTCCTTACAACAGCGTATTCCATTCGTCACGAGCCGGCATTACTTCCAAAATTAGTGAAACAATTGGCAGAGGCAAATGCTGCGGCTTTAGCGATTAAACCGGAAAGGTTTTTACATGAAATGCCTAAAGCAATGATTCAAATGAGCAATACATTTGATCTACCTATTATTCAGCTTCCAAAAGGTATTCCTTACATTGATATTACTCATGCAGTAATGGAACAAATCATCAATAAGCAATCATCATTACTTAGAAAATCAGAAGAAATCTATAAGATGTTGACCACTTTAGTTCTTGAGAATAGTGGGATTCAAGCAGTGGCCGATAATGTTTCTCTATTATTAAAATTACCCATTTGGCTTATAGATAAGACGGGGGAAACAATCGTCGCCTCACCGTCCAATGCCCATTATCATTCCTCACCAAATCCGCGCTATTGGGAAATTAGGGTGGATAAGGAGATGGTAGGAAAGCTGATTGTTGACAAGGAGAAATTAGATGAGCTAGACCAGGTTTGTATTGAACAAGCACGGCTTGTGTTTTCGTTAGAATTAATGAGGAGAAAAACAGCAGTGGATACGGAAAAGAGGTTGCGCGGCAATTTTGTTGATGAGCTATTATCCGGTTTGCCACTATCGAAACAGGAGATTATGAGTAAAGGGAGTCAATTAGGTTTAAAACCAGAGGCGATTTGGGAAGTCGCCATTATTGAAGGCGAAAAAGAGGAGATATCCAGACATATCGATAAATTAAATCATACATTAGCCGAAGAATCTCAAAAGCATCATATTAAATCACATATCCATTGGATAGGTGAAAGATTAGTTTTATTACTTGGATCACCAAGCCAAGAAATACCAACTCAGAATCCGAAGAAGGACACCTTTAATTGGAGAGAAAAATTGATACCCTTTATTCAGCATTGTAGTGGGATTCGAATTGGATTTGGGGAGAAAGTTCAATTATGGGATGTACAGAAAAGTTATGTAGAAGCAAAAAAAGCCGTCATTTTTGGTATGAGGTTAGATAATCAAAAAAGGGTTTTTACTTTTGAAGAAATAGAAATGTTTCATTTATTAATGGATGTTTCCGAATCAGTGGAAATGGACAAGTTTGTAGAAAAAAAGATAGGGAAGCTTAATCAATATGATCAGGAGAATGGAACAGACTTTGTAAAAACATTATATTACTATATTTATACACGAGGCAGTTTATTAGAAACGGCAAAACATTTGTTTTTACACAGAAATTCAGTTGAATACCGAGTGGATAAAATTCGGGAATTATTTGACATCCACACGGAAAATAGCCAAGAAAGATTGGTTTATTTCTTTTGTATCTCTTACCACTTATTCAAAAATAATGAATAAAACAGGGTATGTTGTGCCGAGAGCACAACATACCCTGTTTATTTTTGGTTTCAGGGGACGTGTTCATCTTGTTAAATATACATTAAAATTTAAATATTCATTACTTTCAACTTTTTCTGAATAATGGAGAAATAAAACATTTTAGAAAGGAGATCAATAAATGATTGGTGTCATACGGGTTTTTACGACGGAGATAGAAGAAATTCTTGAACAGCATAGAAAAATAATTTCCAAAAGCTACGGGGTCCCAACAATCAATAAATGTATACCTGATCAGCCGCTAGGAATCTTTAATGTTGAAACAGAAGAGATGGCAGTCCCTAAGATCGTAGCGTTAGGAAAAAGGTTGGAGCAAGAGGGATGCAAGGCTCTAACCATTATCTGTGCTGCTGATCCTGCAATTGAGGAGCTTAGAAAGGAAGTAGCCATCCCAGTCATTGGAGCAGGAAGTGCAGCGGCCCTTACAGCTTTAGCCCTTGGTCAGCCAGTGGGAGTCCTCGGAATCACCGATACGCCGCCACCGGTAATAGAAAACCTATTAGGAAACCTATTAGTAGGGTATTTACGGCCAGAAGGAGTGACAAATACAACCGACCTATTGACTCCAACTGGTAGAACACGAGGGTTGGAAGCTGTTAAACAATTATTAAACCAAGGGGCAAAAGTTATTGTGTTTGCCTGCACCGGTTTTTCAACAATTGGCCTAGCAGACCTATTACGGCAAGAATTAGATGTTCCTATTATTGATGGAGTGGAAGCAGAAGGATTGTTTGCATCCACACTTTACAAGCAACAGGCTTCAAATGCATGACAATCATGGCAGCGGCCACGTTTAACCATGCGAAAAGCTTAAAATAAGGTTTTTGCTTTGAAAGAGGGTTATTTTTTGGCCAAATCCTATCTCATTCTTTTATCTTGTGTTTTTATTTGGGCAGGGAACTACCTCGCCCGGCAATTCCTGCTAAAAGAATTTTCTCCTTTTTTTCTTTCTGCTTTTAGCTTGACTGTTATATCGATTTTCTTTTGTTTGATGGGGTTTATTACTAAATCCTTTGTTCGACCGCGACGGAAGGAATTCATGCTTTTGTGTTGTGCTGGTTTAATAGGATTGGTTGCCAATCAAATATTCTTATTTACAGGCTTAAAATATTCAACAGCGACCAATGCCTCGTTAATTTTCAACATGTCTCCACTGATTACAGCCGCGCTTGCGGGTGTAATCCTTAAAGAGAAGATTACACGGCAGATGATTATTGGTAGTTTCATTGCCATTATTGGACTATATTTTGTATTATCTGTCAAAGGACAATTTGTCTTCGGCATGGGGGATTTGTTATTACCTGGTGCCACTACAACATTTTCCTTCAACCTTATTTTTGTCCGTTTGCTGTCGAAGCGTCTATCACCATTCATTATTACGTCCTATAGTTTTTTTATTGGTGCTATTATTTATGATCCTTTTATCTTAATAGGGACGAACATTAATTGGAATCATTCAATTTCAATTTGGTTATTTGCTGTCATGTCAGTGTTGATTGGCCAAGGAATAACCACCATGATGTGGAATAGTGCTATGAATAACCTAGGCGCTTCAAGGTCTGCTATCGTGCTAAACTTACAACCAATTATGACGATGCTACTAGATTTTTTGATTTACCAAAATCCCCTTACTGTAAAAAAAATATTTGGTGCTGTACTCGTTTTTACAGGTATTCTTCTAAGCACAGTGCAAATAGGTTTTATTTTTAAAAAGAGAATGGGCACACGGGAGAAACAAATCACAGAGGGTCAAATAGTAAAAAAACTGTAATCATCATGAAATTTTTTCACTTTTCTAAAAATTATATAGGTCGTGCAAGGAAGTAGTTCCAGAAAAATTACAAAATATAGACAGGGGGTATTTTTGTGAATCATGAACAAGACGTAAAAAAACATCCGCGTATTTTTGAACCATTTGCACAGTCTTTTACGGCAACACTCGCTATAGTGAAGAGTAAAAAGGCCTGCTATTGTTTGATTTAACAAATCACTTGGGAGTTCTATTCCTTCTAGTTCTAATCAAGAATTTGACCATTTGCTGTTCCTTCGACTGGGGCTCCGCAAGGTTTTGCTAAGGCAATAGATGAATCCATACTTGAACTCGTTGATCTTTCTGTTTACTACAAAAAATAGACTAAATGTTTCTAGGAAAACCAACCAGCTTGAGTGTATTTGAATCTAGAACTTAGGCTGGTTAAATTGCCCGCTTTTATTCTATGTGTATAACGGGGTACTATAAAACAGCAGTTCATATTCAATACATAACTTCTTTGTATAATCCTGTTAGTTATAAGGAAGTGGAATTCACATGACTAAAGAAGGGATATAAATAAATATGTCAGACGTTTAATCGGAACTGCCAAATATAATGTGAGCCTAGAAAACAAGCAGTATATTACAAAATTTGGATGGAGCCAGCAGAACTTTAGTTGGTTCTAAAACATGATAAGGATGTAAACGATAACAAACTAGTTAAGAGGGGGAAGTCAAAGCATTGAAACTATTTAAATCATTACTTACAGGGATAGCCATTTCCAGTTTGCTATTCACAGGTGCTTGTAGTAGTAGCACAAGTGAATCAAAAAAATGCATCAGGGGATGCGAATGGCAAAGTTACATTAGAGTATTGGCATACTTAAAGTTATCAGGAAGAAAAGGTACTTAAAGAGAACACTTCCGATATTCCCCCATCGTAAGTCATTTAATACAGACTTCACGTAATCACCTCGATTTTTTATCTACAGTGGTTAACAAATCCCTTTAAAGGATGAATCTTTTTTAAATTTGTAAAATTTTTATTTTTCTAAAAACAGATTGAAAACGTTTCTGACAAAAGATATAATGATTTTAATCTCACCATGAATCTTAAAATAGTATTTGTTATAACTTTACATAAAAGGAATTTTAAGAGGTTTAAAAATTTTTATTACATTAATTTCATCACTGGAGAAACTAATAGTAAAAATCGACAAAAAATATAAAGTTTTCAGCTGTTTTAAACCTATTGGTAACACCGTGGACAAAATTCGTTAATTGGATTTAAGATTACTTTCCATCAATGTTTCTGTAACAGGAAGAGAAGATTGAAGTAATCAAATCATATTTATTCAGGGGTATGACTGAGAAAATCACAACGAGACCGAAATACCTGAAAAAACTAATAAAAGGGGGAAATCAATTGAGAAAGGCTAATCTTTGGAAAATGCTGCTGTTTGTTGTCATCTCGGCAGTGGTGGTTGTTGGATGTTCCAGTAAAGAAAGTAGTGTGGAAAAGAAAGATGGAAACAAAACAAGTAATAAAGAAATGGTAATCGCTGTAAATGAAAATTTTATTTCAATGGATCCACACAATACAGGTGATACCAATTCAAACTCTGTACAATCAGCAATGCTTGAAGGTCTATTGGGATTTGATGCAGATGGAAAAATTACCCCAAAATTAGCTGAAAGTTACACTGTCAGTGAAAATGCATTGGAATACAACTTTAAACTTCGAAAAGGTGTAAAGTTTCATGACGGAGTAGATTTTAATGCTAAGGCAGTAAAGGTCAATTTTGAAAGAATTATGAAAGATAATAGTCTTCGTTTAAACAGTCGTGGATTTAATCTTATAACGAAAATAGATATCATAAATGATTATGAAATTAAGGTAACGCTAAAAGAACCTTATGCAGGAATGTTAACTAGATTTGTATCCGCGAAAATTCTTAGTCCTAAGCTACTAGCAGAAGGTAAGGAAAAAATTGCGAAAGACCCTGTCGGTACAGGTCCTTTTAAATTTGTTGAATGGATTCAAGGAGATCATTTAACAGTCGAACGTTTTGATGGTTACTGGGGTAAAGGGGAAAGGGTAAAGAAAATAACCTATAAACCAGTTCCAGAAAATGGCTCAAGAGTGGCCATGCTAAAAACAGGTGAAGCTCAGGTAATCTATCCATTACCAAGTCAAAACATAAAAGAATTGGAGAACAATAATGCCATTAAAGTAGAAAAAATTCCTTCTACTATTGCTCAATATGTATCCATTAACACAATGAAAAAACCGTTTAACGATCCTCGCGTCCGCCAGGCATTAAACTATGCAGTAGACAAGGATGCCTTTATAAGTGTTGTAAATTCAGGATTGGGGCTTCCATTAGACTCCATTATTCCTAACAAAACACTTCATTATGTGAAACAGAAAGAGTATAAACAAAATATCGAAAAAGCAAAACAATTGTTAAAAGAGGCTGGATATGATAATGGCTTCAAAACGGAAATTTGGGGGAACACCAATTCAGACACGATGAAAGGGATGCAGTTTATCCAGCAGCAATTAAAAGCAATTGGTGTAGATTTAAAAATTAAATCAATGGAAGAAGGTACCCTTTCAGACGAAATTTACGGAGCACAAAAACCTGAAGATACAAAATTACAGATGTGGTACGTAAGCTGGTCGGCCTATCCTTCTGATACAACAAATGCAACGAAGCCATTATTCTATGGCGGATCCTTCCCTCCAAATGGTGCCAATACTGCTTATTATAAAAATGATCAAGTAGACAAATGGATGGAGGAGGTTAACAAAACGGCAGATCCAACAAAACAGGATGAAATCTATCGTGATATTCAGTCCACCATCTATAAAGATGCGCCTTGGATTTTCCTAGGTGTGGATGAAATTCTAGCTGGTAAGAGAACAAATGTTGATGGCGTGGTCATTACACCAGATGGTGGAATTGACGTCACGGATGCAAATATGAAGTAAGTTAAATGAAGTAAAAGTCGTTGTAATAAAGAGGCGGAGGGGTGTTTTCCCGAAGCTTCTTTCCTTCTTTAGAAAGGGGTTTTCAACTTGATACAATATATTTTAAAAAGAATCCTTGAAATGATTCCAATCCTATTTATTGTTTCGATCTTAATCTTTCTCTTTACTCACTTAATTCCAGGGGACCCTGCCCGTTTAGTTGCGGGTAAGGATGCCACGTTAGACGAGGTAGATGTTATTAGAGCACAGCTAGGACTCAATCAACCCATTTGGGAACAATATCTTACCTATATGAATCATTTATTTCATGGCAATTTAGGCACATCACTTAAAACAAAACTACCTGTTACAGATATGTTTGGCGACCGTTTTATGCCATCTATTTATTTAACATTAGCGAGCATGGTATGGGCTTTAGAGGTCGGTTTACTGATTGGTACGTTATCAGCCGTTTTTAAAAATAAATGGCAGGATTATCTAGGGATGGTGACTGCCGTTTCAGGAATCTCGTTACCAGGTTTTTGGTTAGGATTAATCCTCATTCAGATTTTCTCAGTGCAGCTGGGATGGTTTCCAACAGGAGGTGCTGAAGGCTGGAAAAGCTATGTTTTACCTTCGTTAACTCTAGGAGCAGGTATTATGTCAATGCTTGCACGTTTTACAAGGTCCTCATTGTTAGAAACTCTCAAAGCTGATTTTATTCGAACGGGACGAGCGAAGGGGCTAAAGGAGTCAGTTGTTATTCCTAAACATGCACTAAGAAACTCATTGATTCCAGTTGTTACCATTGCAGGTCTGCAGTTTGGATTTTTATTAGGTGGGTCTGTAGTGGTAGAAACGGTTTTTAGTTTTCCAGGAATGGGCCGGTTATTAATTGATTCCATAGCCTTTAGGGATTACCCAGTCATTCAGGCAGAATTATTACTGTTCTCCGTTGAATTTATTGTCGTAAATTTAATTATTGACCTTTTATATAGTTTTCTCAATCCTAAAATCCGCTACGCAGTATAGAGGAGGGTAGTAATGGAATTATCTAAGGCAGTAAATCAGAATAACACCGTCATCACAGAGAAAAAGTATTCTCCGTTACAAGATTTTTGGAAAAATTGGAAAAGGCAAAAGACCGCGTTCTGGGCAAGTCTTTTTATTCTATTGCTGATTATCATTGCTGTAATTGGTCCTTACATAGCGCCACATGATCCATATAAACCTGATTATAATGCTTTATTAAAGGGCCCTAGCAAAGATCACATAGCTGGTACGGATGAATATGGTCGAGATATTTTTAGCCGTTTACTAGCAGGTGCAAGAATTTCACTTAGTGTTAGCTTTCTTTCTGTATCTATAGGAGCCATTATTGGAACTATTTTAGGACTTGTTAGTGGCTATTTTGGTGGATGGTTAGATCGTCTCATCATGAGAGCGAGTGACGTCATGTTTGCCTTTCCAGATATATTATTAGCGATTGCTATTGTCGCCATATTGGGGCCGGGATTAACAAATGTGGTCATTGCCGTATCCATCTTTGGTGTCCCATCCTTTGCTAGATTGGTTAGAGGATCCACGCTTGAGGCAAAAGAAACACTATTTGTAGAAGCTGCCAAATCAATGGGAGCATCGCATATTAGGATTATGTTTCAACATATTCTGCCTGAAACACTCGGTAGTTTAATTGTCTTTGTATCGATGAGGATTGGAACAGCTATTCTGGCTGCCTCCAGTTTAAGCTTCCTTGGTTTAGGTGCAAGCCCGGAAACACCGGATTGGGGAGCGATGTTGAGTCTTGGCCGTGATTATTTAGGTACATCTCCACATGTAGTCATAATGCCAGGTATTGCCATCTTTTTAACCGTTTTAGCATTCAACGTCGTCGGTGATGGTTTACGAGATGTGTTGGACCCTAAAACGAAGAATGAATAAGGGAGTTTGAAAAGGATGGAGAAGCTGCTGCAAGTAGATAATCTTGAAACTGTATTCACGAAGGATAAACAAAAAATTAAAATTTTACATGGTGTTAACTTTCACATTAATAAAGGCGAGGTTATCGGCCTTGTTGGTGAGTCTGGAAGTGGAAAAAGCATAACATCACTTTCAATCATGAAATTATTCAAAGGGACGAGTGGAGAAATTACCAGCGGCAGGATTCAATTTAATAATGAGGATTTAGCGAATAAATCCGAAGATGAAATGAGAAAGATTCGCGGGAAACAAATCGCAATGATTTTTCAAGAACCCATGACATCCTTAAATCCGGTGATGAAAATTGGGGAACAGCTACTGGAGCCAATTCGCCTTCATTTAGGATTAAAAGAGAAAAAGGCACGGGAACATGCGGTCTCAATCTTAAAAAAGGTAGGCATCCCAAGAGCAGAGGAAATTATGAGTGAGTTTCCGCATCAGTTATCTGGAGGTATGCGTCAAAGAATCATGATTGCAATGGCTATATCCTGTCATCCTCAGTTACTGATAGCGGATGAGCCGACAACTGCACTTGATGTCACAATCCAAGCACAAATATTAGATTTAATGAAACAGCTTCAACAAAAGGAAAAAATGTCTGTTCTATTGATTACCCATGATTTAGGTGTTGTCGCAGAAATGTGTGATCGGGTGGTAGTTTTGTACGCAGGAAAAGTGGTTGAAGAGGCTGATGTATTCGATTTATTTGAAAGTCCAAAACATCCTTACACAAAAGGACTAATTGGTTCTGTACCAAAGCTTGGTCAGAAAAAGGATAAATTGGATTCCATTAAAGGAAACGTCCCAGATCCAAGTAATTTGCAAAAAGGATGCAAATTTGCTCCAAGATGTAACGATGCGATGTCTATTTGTATTAAAGAAGAACCACCAGAAATGAATTTTGAAAATGGCAGGTCTTGTAGTTGTTGGTTGTACAAAGAGGAGAGGGGGCGCATTCGTGTCTAATACTCTTTTAAAAGTAACTGGGTTAAAAAAGTCATTTTCCATTCCTGATGGCATGTTTGGAAAGAAGAAAACGTTAAAAGCCGTCCATGATGTATCATTCATGATTCCGGAGGGGAAGACCTTTAGCCTTGTTGGGGAAAGTGGCTGCGGAAAATCAACAACAGGGAGGTTGATTTCTAGGCTAATTGCACCGAGTCAGGGAGAAATCTGGATTGACGGGGAAGAAATTTCGCAAAGAAAGGAATCTCAATTAAAAATAATGAGAAAAAAGGTGCAAATGATTTTCCAGGATCCCTATGCCTCTCTTAATCCTAGAATGAAAGTTCGCGATATCGTAGCAGAACCACTTGCAATTCATACAAACCTTTCAAAAGCACAACGGTATAAACGGGTATCTGAAATTTTAGAAGTCGTGGGGTTAAGTGAGTATCATGCCAATCGATACTCTCATGAGTTCAGTGGCGGACAGCGTCAGCGCATTGGCATTGCTCGGGCACTTATCATGAAACCAAAGTTGATTATTGCTGATGAACCAGTGTCTGCATTAGATGTTTCGATCCAAGCCCAGATCCTTAACCTTTTGAAGGATTTACAATCTGAATTTAACTTAACCTATTTATTTATTTCACATGATTTAAGTGTTGTTGAGCACATAAGTGACCATATTGGAGTTATGTATTTAGGAACCATTGTGGAGTCTGGTCCGAAGGAGATTTTATTCTCAAACCCGCAGCATCCCTATACAAAAGCACTATTGTCATCCATTCCGATTCCGGACCCGAGATTAAGAAGGGAAAGAATTATTTTACAAGGTGATTTACCTAGTCCGGTTAATCCGCCAACAGGCTGTCGGTTTCATACACGCTGCCCCGTTGCGATGGATATTTGTAAAGTTACGGAACCTTCCGTTAAAAAAGGTGGAACAGCAGACCATTTTGTTGCTTGTCATTTAGTAGAATAGTAGTTTTAAAAAAATAATAGGAGTGATTTTTAATGAAAGTAGGATTAAGTACGTACAGTTTGGTTAGAGAATTAAGAGAAGGTACCATGACGATATTAGATGTCATCCAATGGATTGCTGATCATGGCGGCGAACATATGGAAATCGTCCCATACGGTTATTCTGTAGTAGATAATGTAGACCTAGCCGATCAAATAAAGGAAAAAGCTGCATCTTTAGGTGTTGAGCTGTCAGCCTATTCTATGCCTGCAAACTTTGTTCAAGAGACAGAAGAAGCTTTTCATGAAGAAGTGGAACGGTTAAAAAAACATGTTGATATTGTGAATCGTTTAGGTATCAAGATCATGCGTCATGATGTAACGGCATTTACTTTACAGCCGGAAGAAATGACGATTCATTATTTTGATAAGCATTTTTCAAAATTAGTAAAAGGATGCCAGCTGCTTGCTGATTATGCAGCACAGCTCGGTATTACTACCACCATTGAAAATCATGGATTTAATGTACAATCGAGTGATCGTGTCCAACGGGTGATTCATGCCGTGAACCGTGAGAATTTTAAAACAACACTTGATGTTGGGAATTTCCTTTGTGTCGATGAAGACCCGCTTGTAGGGGTGAAGAAAAATATTAAATATGCCGCTACTGTTCATTTTAAAGATTTCTATATTCGTCCTTACTTTGAAAACCCTGGCGATGGAGTTTGGTTTAGGACGGTCAATGAAAACTATTTGCGGGGAGCCATTGTCGGCCATGGAGACCTAAATATTCGTGAGATTATGAAATTAGTGAAAAACTCCGGATATGATGGCTATTTAACGGTAGAGTTTGAGGGAATGGAAGATTGTAAAGTCGGCTCTAAAATTGGAATGGATAATGTAAGAAGATTATGGGATGAAGTATAGTCATCGAATAATACTATGTTGAAAGGATGAATGAATTTGGATCTTTTACGAGTTTGTGTGGTTGGCACCGGTTCGATTTCTGATATGCATTTTCAATCATTTGCGAACAACCCAAATGCCATTTTATATGGAGTATATGATTATTCACAAGAAAGAGCGGAAGAAAAGTCAAAGAAATATGGAATAGAAAAGGTGTATGCCTCTTTGGAAGAGGTTTTTCATGACCCTCATGTAGATGCAGTCAGTATTTGCACCTGGAATAATACCCATGCTGAAATTTCCATTGGTGCCTTAAAAGGCGGCAAACATGTTTTGGTTGAAAAACCACTGTCTATGACTGTAGAAGAAGCATTAAAGGTGGAGGAAGCAACACGAAAATATAATAAAACATTACAGGTTGGCTTCGTGAGGAGATTTGCAACGAACGCGAAGCTATTAAAATCCTTTATTGATCATGGAAAGTTAGGAGAAATCTATTATGCCAAAGCCTCGTGTCTACGTCGGTTGGGGAATCCAGGAGGATGGTTTGCTGATAAAGAACGCTCTGGAGGTGGCCCATTAATTGATCTTGGCGTACATATTATTGATATTTGTTGGTATTTAATGGGGCGTCCAAAGGTGAAATCCATCTCAGGGAACACCTATCGGAAACTAGGAAACCGTGGAAACATAGAGAATTTACGTTTTTATAAAGCAGCAGACTATGATAATGGAAAAAATACCGTGGAAGATTTAGCAAATGCCCTCATTACATTTGAGAATGGTGCTTCATTGCTAGTAGATGTTTCTTTTACTTTACATGCACAGAAAGATGAAATTCAGGTAAAATTATACGGGACTAAAGGCGGAGCTGAATTAGAACCGGAGTTAGTTTTAATTAGTGAAGAAAATGACACCATTCTGAATGTTCACCCACAAATTGATCATCTCACATTTGATTTTTCCAATGCATTTCAAAATGAAATTGATTCGTTTGTGACAAGCTGCTTAACGGGCACAAAACCAGTAGCACCTATTGAAGATGGTGTTGAAATCATGAAAATTTTAGCTGGTATTTATGAAGCCTCAGAAAAGAAGTGCGAGGTGACATTTTAACCAATGAATCGTATAAAAGTTAACAATAAAATTGGTGTAATTGTTGATAGTCTTCGATTACCACTCCGGGAAGGACTAAAAGCAGTAAAAGATATGGGAGCTGATGGTGTTCAAATCTATGCTGTTTACGGTGAAATGGCACCTGAAAATATAAGTGCTATTTTACGTAAGGAGCTAAAAGCTTATATTGAGTCACTAGGATTAGAAATCTCGGCACTTTGTGGTGATTTAGGAGGTCACGGGTTCCAGGACCTCCATCAGAACCGAGAGAAAATTGAAAAATCTAAACGGATTTTGGATCTCGCGGTGGAACTTGGGACCAAAATCGTAACGACTCATATCGGTATGATTCCGGAAGAAAAGAAAAGTCCAATTTATGAAGCCATGCAAATAGCTTGTGAGGAGCTAGGGGTTTATGCAAAAAGTATGAATGCATACTTTGCAATCGAAACGGGTCCTGAAACCGCTTCAAGATTAAAAGACTTTTTGGATAGCTTAAGTACCAATGGTGTCTCAGTCAATTTTGACCCAGCCAATATGGTGATGGTAACGGGTGATGATCCTGTAGAAGGTGTAAATCTCCTCAAAGATTATATTGTCCACACCCATGTGAAGGATGGGATCCGGTTAAAACCAGTAGATCCTCGTAATGTCTACGGGGCCCTAGGCTATGGAGGCGGTACTGACCATGAAAAAATCGCCCAAATGGTAGCCTCTGGTGAGTATTTTAGAGAATTGCCGCTTGGCAAGGGAGTGGTTGATTTTCCCCGATACTTTGCGGCCTTACAAGAAATCCATTATGACGGTTATTTAACGATTGAGCGAGAAGTTAACACGAACCCAGTCAAAGATATCTCTGAGGCGATAGAATTTATTAAAACATTCAAATAAGATATAAACCCGTGATTTTAGCTATCATAGCGCATCCTATGAGGAGAACCCAATTCTCTCTCTAGGATGTTACTTTTAAAAAATGATGTTAGTTCTTTCTTATGTGAGAATTAACATGATTTTTTAAGGAGATTTTTCAAAATTATTACTTAAAAAAAGGATGTAATGGAATGGAAAAACAAGATCAACTTTTAATGAAAAAGCAGAACAAGAACTTAGTCCTTGAAATTATCAAAAACCAATCTCCTATTTCTAGAATGGAAATTGCGAAAGTAACTGGAATGAGCCCAACATCCATTACCAGAATCGTTAATGAGTTACATTTACAAGGATTTGTGAGAGAAACGGAATTAGTTACTTCTGGAGTAGGAAGAAAGGCTGTATTACTTGATGTCTGTGGTGATGTTCTTTATACAGTTGGTGTAGAAATCGATAAATTAATTATCAAGATAGGTATCGTAAATTACGTAGGGGAAATTGTTGCATGGAAGGGTATTCCCAGAGACGTCTCTGAGAGTTACTATGAAACGCTTGAAAAAGTGAATGTGAATGTAAAGGAATTGATTTCTAAAAATTGTATCCTTAATAAAAGAATTATTGGGATAGGGGTAGGAATACCAGGCTCTATTGATTATAAAAATGGCGTTGTAAAGGTATCGGATCAACTAAAATGGAAAAATGTAAATATTGCTAAAGACCTTAAACAACTAACCGCATTCGATGTCATGATCGACAATGAATTAAAAATGAAGATAGTGGCTGAGAATTCTAAGGGAATCGCAAAGGATTCTCAAAATGCGGTCCTTGTCGGGATTGGATCGGGTATCGGTTCTGCTATTATTCTTAATGGAGAAATCTACCGTGGGGATTCCAATAATGCAGGGGAAATCGGTCATACGGTTATTGATCCGACTGGAAATGTATGCAATTGCGGGAAAATAGGCTGCCTTGCAACCTATATATCCGAAGGGGCTCTTATCGATGATAGCAGGAAAGTAAAGGAGATTGACACTATTGATGATGTATTTGATTCCTACCGAAATGGCGAGTCATGGGCAATCAATATTATGGATCGAACATCGACCTACATAGCTCTTGCGATTAGCAATATATTATGTCTTTACAATCCAGAGGTCATTATTCTGAGTGGAAATACCATTGAAAAACTTCCTGAAATTAAAGAACCGATCAAACAGAAATGTGAATTATATATTTGGGAACCATTAAAAGAAAGAATCAAAATTGCCTTTTCGCAGTTAGGTGATCGTGGGGTTGTACTTGGTGCAGCGATTCAGGCGCAAAATCTAATGCTAGATTTAGAGTAGTTAGTGATTTTTTTTAACAAGAGGAGATGTAGATTCATGAATTCAGTACCCTTAGTGGAGGAAACAAGAGCGGGATTAATTGAAAATATTCATTCAGGAATGATTTGCGGAGTAAATGAAAAATTAGAAACTGTATACCATGTGGGAAATCAGGAGCATTACACGTATTATCGGTCTGCTGCCAAGCCGATCCAAGCGTTACCCGTATTTCTATTGAATGTTATAACTAAATACGGTTTAACAAGGGAAGAAGCGGCTCTGTTTACAGCTTCTCACAGAGGTGAAACCTGTCATATAGCTGCTCTTGAATCGATGTTGAAGAAATTACCAGTCAATGAAGACGAATTATTTTGTCCTTATTCATATCCTTTAAATGTGGAACCGAGAGAGGAAATGTTAAGAAGAAACAAGGAAAAAAGAAAGCTTTACCATAACTGTTCAGGTAAACATATGGGTTTTATCACAGTTTGCCGTGAACTAGGGTATCCTATTGAAGGATATTGGGAAGTGGATCATCCGCTCCAACAACAAATATTGAATATTCTTTCGAGGTTATCTGAAGTTCCCATTTCTGAGATTAAAATTGGAAAAGACGGCTGCGGTGTCCCTGTTTTTGCGATTCCATTAAAGAAAATGGCCATGACCTACCTAAAATTAGCTTGTCCAGATTTAATTAAGGACCCATTATTGCAAAAAACAGTTACTCAAATGATTAGCATTATGAATGAGCATCCAATTATGGTTGCTTCCGAGCAATTTATTTGTTCCCTATTGCTTCAAGATCAAAATATCGTGGCAAAAGGCGGAGCGCAGGGGGTCTATTGCTTCGGTTTGAAGAAGGAAAGACTTGGATTTTCCTTAAAAGTGTTAAATGGTTCAGAAGAGGTCTGGCCTATCATCGTAGCCGCTATTCTTGAACAAATTGGTTATAAAAATAAAGATACAATTAATAGTTTAAGAGCTTTAAAACCATATATCATTAAAAATGATGCAGGGGCTGAAGTTGGGACGGTTTATGAAAGGTTCTTGCTTATAGGAGCACATGATGAACCTGCAAGTAATCAGGAGATTTGATATGAGTTGGTGGTTTCTAGAGTTTTCATTGAGTAGTATCTACAAGGTGGGTGTTTATGCTAAAAGAAGTTTGTGTAGAAAATTTTACATTGGTTCCTGAGGCTATTGCAAGGGGGGCTCGTCGCATTGAGCTTTGTGACAACCTATCTGTAGGCGGCACCACAGTTAGTCATGGGGTGGCTGCAAAAACCATTCAATACTGTAAAAGCAAAAATATTAAGGTTATGACAATGATCAGACCTAGAGGTGGAAGCTTTATTTATAATAAAGAAGAAATAGAGATTATGCAGAATGATATTGCTCATTTCAAACAGTTGGGGACAGATGGAGTGGTGCTGGGCTGCTTAGCTGATTCAGGGTGGATTGATGAGGTTGCAATGCTTTTACTTCTAGAATTAGCAAAAGGACTGGATATCACCTTTCACATGGCGTTTGATCAGATCAAGCCCGAATATCAGGTTGAAGCGATTGATTGGCTTGTTAAACATGGTGTGAATCGGATTTTAACTCACGGAGGACCGATGGATTCCCCGATTGAAGATAACCTGATCCGGTTGAAGGAATATGTAGATTATGCTGCAGGCAGAATAATGATCCTGCCTGGCGGGAACATCACAGAAAAGAACCTAAATGAAATTGCAACGAAATTAAATATTAGAGAAGCTCATGGGACAAAAATAGTAGGGGAACTCTTAACTAGGTAAGATATTTCAATTCATTGTCACCGTCCCATTATTGTTATTTCAGGTTCAGGGGAGGAATCGGAGATCCTATATTTGTCCAGACAAGATTTTAATAATAATGAAAAAAGCTAAAGGCTTTTCGGCAATCTAAAAGGAGAGGATACGCTCTCCTTTTTCTATTTTAAAAATATTTTAATATGTTTACATACTAAGTTTGTTTAGTTGAATCCCAGCCATTTCTTACACTATCTATTTATGAGCAAGAGAAGAATAAAAACTACTTAAATCAGTCATTATTATAATCCATGTTGCTTGAAACTATCTTTATGAAAATGGACTATTTTTAGAATCACTGAAAAATCTTTATGACTTAAAGATTCTCTATTGCTACTTGAAGAGGGATTTTTTATTGTTAACATTATAGTATTTATGATAAAAATGATAGCGTTTTCGAGTTGCTATAAAACAAATGAAGGAGGGGAAGCTTTGTGACGAAGACTGCTCATATTATATCCTATTCACACTGGGACAGAGAGTGGTATTTATCCTTTGAGAAACATTGCTAATACTTCATTCGGCTTATGAATAATCTAATCGAGCAGTTCGAAAAGGATGGAAATCTATTTAAATCGTTTCACCTGGATGGTCAAACAGTTCTTCTAGAAGATTATTTCGAGGTTCATCCGGAAAAGCGGGCGATTGTCAAAAAGCTAATTGAAGAAAAAAACTATATATAGACTGGTATGTTCTACAGGATGCTTTTTTAACAAGCTCAGAATCAAATGTCCGGAACTTATTAATTGGAATGAACGAGGCAAAATCCTATGGGCATGTATCAAAGTTGGGGTATTTTCCCGATACGTTTGGGATTTATGGGCAAGCGCCACAGCTATTAAAACAAGCGGGTATCGATATAGCAGCATTTGGACGGGGGGTTAAACCTACCGGGTTTAATAACACAGTTTCAGACTCGCCGTCGTTTGAGTCACCTTTTTCCAAAATGGTTTGGAAATCTCACTAAGTTCAACTTAGGTCGTCATAAGAGTATGGAGGGTGGCACACATTGTCACAAAATCGACCCCATATGTATAATCAACTTGTGCCTAATGTAACGTACATAAGAACGTCAAATCTTGAAACCTAAACAATTGCTATCTGTACTATGGATTTTATTGACTTAAGTTTATTTCGGTAACAGTTAAACGATAATGTGAAAGGAAGCCACATACAGTTGGTATAACTGATTTCCGATTAAGCAAGGACGTTACCGTAAAACTCTACTTAAACAGTAACGAAAACATATCGTAACGACTGAACAATTCTTTCACCCATTGGAAGGCCCTAAGAAAACCTTATACCTTGTTGTGGAAACAAAATGAATACCCTCATTTTAAATGAGACAATAATCGATTAGACAAGTATAAGAAGGGAGTAGATTTAACCGACACCCTTGGTAGTAAGCAAAATTGATTTAGATACAGGGGGAGGTACCATATCGCAAAAACAGGGGGGCATTGATATACGCCTATTGCCTGGTGTAACGCAAACATGGACGTCAAATCTCGAACCCTTGGGAGCGTAAGTGAAGTGTAAAATATAAAGGTGTTTGGAGTGTTTGAAAATATGGGTACAAAAAAATCGTTGTAGTTTGTGAAAAATTTCACTTAAACTAACGTGGCAGTATTCTTGAATAAGAATAAATAAAAAAGTCGATTTTTAAAAATTGACTTTTTTGTGTAGAAATTTTCCTCCTGAAATATCCGGTTTTTTCGATAAGCCCTTTTTTAAGATAAATTGACATATCATTTAAGAAGTGTTAAATTTCAATTAGTAATTCAGTAATTTACTAAATTACTAAATAGGAGGCTAAATAATGAAAATACCGACTACTTTAAAACATAAACCCGTTATCGTATCTGAGAATTATGAAAATGTTGATGGCAGAAATGCATATCATACCGATGCAAAAGGACTTTCATTAGGCTTGGCACAGTGGAATGATCGGGGAAAAGTAGATATTTCCGCTAAAGTATGGAGGCACACAGGGGAAAAATGGTCAAGACAGTCTGAAGAATTACCATTTCACCGTGTAATTGACCTTGCCATTCTGATATGTAGAGCAAAACTTCATTTTCAAGATGCTTACCGTTATGAAAAGCTGTATGATTGCGAAAACCCTATTATAGATAGAGTAGGGCTGCAAGGAGATGCTATGACGGTGGCTGTATGTACGGAAAATGAAAAAATTAACGAAGACATTAAATTATTCAGCCAAGCTCTAAGTGATGATGATGAGCTTATTGGTGAACGATTGCGTGTTCTATCAAGAATCTTAAAAGAGATGGGATATTAAGCAATAGACCCCGAAGGGAGAGAGAACGGTGGATAAGAGCAGGCGTAAGGAATTAAAAGAGGAATTTAAGCAAACTAAGACCTATATGGGCATATATCAAATTAAAAACAAGGTTAACGGAAAAATTTATGTTGATAGCTGTCCTAACTTAAAAAACAAGTGGCTAACACTGAAAATGCAACTAGAAATGGGGAGATTCGCAAATGCCCAGTTGCAAAAAGATTGGAGTCAATTAGGGGCAGATTCATTCGTCTACGAGGTACTAGAGAAGAAGGAAGTGGAGGAAGATATAGACAAACGCTGGCATCTTAAGCAAATGGCAAAGCACTGGATGGAGAAATTGCAACCTTATGGAGACAGAGGATATAATAAGCCGGCAAATTAAAGCACTGCTTCGGTGCTTTTTATTTATCTTTTTTTGTGAATAATTTCACTTAAACTATCGGGTGCTTGTGCGGCCCAGCTTAGGTCGTATCATATAGCGGGTGGGATTCCCGTCGAGTAAGAACTAGCCATTCGCTCGTAGCGAGTCATGGAGGGCTAATGGAGACATTAGTCTTTAAGCGTAGACAGTTAGGTAGTGGGCCGAAAGCCAAATGGTTGAAGGGATTGAGCTCCATAATGTTAGTAAATCGAGAGGGCTGATGCCTTAAGCACAGCAGAAAGCAACATTTTATTCTTCGTTAACGGCAAGAAGGATAAAACCTCTCTGGGGTCAGAGACCTTGGCACGTTACACATCGATATGATACGGCAACTCGGGAGACCCTACCGGTCTTTTTTATTTAGAAAGAGTATGGTGTACAAGCGATAAAAAGCTAGGAAACCAAATGCCGATGTAGGGAGTCGGATAGCAGCGTAGTACCAATGAAGTTGGGTAATGCCGATGGAGGAAAGGCTAGCTACCAGTTATCACCCTTACTAGGGACACATTTACTACACACAGAGGTAGGTATAATAAATGGAAACAAAACTATTGAGGATAGCAGAATTAGCAAAATCTGATCCTAAATTGAAATTTACATCTCTTGCACATCTATTAAATAAGGAAGCATTAGTCCAATGTCATTTTGAACTTCACAATAAGAAGGCAACAGGGATTAACGGTACAACTAAAGAGCAATACGGTGAAAGTTTAGAAGAAAACATAATTGATTTAGTAAGTAGGCTTAAAAGCAAAAGCTATCGTCCTGTTCCCGTAAGGAGAATGTATATTCCAAAGCTCAATTCAAACAAGAAAAGACCATTGGGAATACCAGAACATGAAGATAAAATTGTTCAAAGAGGCATTACAAAGATACTAAATACCATTTATGAAAATAACTTCCTAGACTGTTCCTTTGGATTCCGCCCAAATCGTAATTGCCACGATGCTTTGAAAATACTGAACTTCTATATTGAAAAAAGGTCAGAAAAAGAGGATGCAGTGAAAACTGTATCCTCTAATCTTTTGCTGCACGCAGTATAGTCCGTTGTAGGTTCAGCTACAAAATAATCTGGGATTGAGTGGTTAAAGATTTATCGATCTAAATCTAAACGTCTTTAGTTATATCATACTTTAACAATTGTCGATGCTTATAAAATTTCGCAAAAATAATACCCATTAAATAGAAAAATAACAAACCAAAACAAATGTGAATGAGTGTAAATTTAACTCCAAATGAAGCAAATTCATATACAATAACCGGTAATTTTGCAGTTGTCCAAACTCCTAAAAAAAATACAATATAGCGTATGCTTGCTCCTTTTTTTAATAATAGTGCCGCAATTGGAAAAGCTACGTAGAGGGGACCAGCTGCAATTACTCCTAATAATAGGGAGAACAAAATGCCATAGATGCCGGATTTTTCTCCCATATATCTAATAAGTGTTTCTTTCTCCACCCATTTGTCAAGCAAACCTACGAATATTAAGACAGGAGGGAGTAGAAACAGCATATCTAAAATGCTTTTTCCTGTTAATTGAAATGCGTTCCATCCCACCGATTGGTTTATAAAGGTAAGGATAATGAGCCCAAATAATAAAATGAAAAAGAAACGATACCTTTTTAATTCATTCATCCCATCACCACCCAAATAATATATGAAAATATTAGAGACATTACCACTGCAGATACGTTGCGAGAATAGGCAAAACTTCGCCCAAATATCTTTTGTTCCATAGGTAAAGTTGTGATTCCTACGGACATTAATGTAGACATTAATACAGCTACTTGAGGGAGTCCTGCACCATTTTGGACTAATGTGTGTCCAAGAGGAAATACAACAAAGCTTGGAACTAGTGCAATAGAACCAATTAATGCTGAATAAACAATACCTGTCAATCCAGATTTTTCTCCAATGATTGAAGAAATTAAGGATGGAGTTAATATAGATAGTGATAGCCCAACGAAAAGCATAATTGATAACATGTCAGGTATAATATTACGAAAGCTTTTCCATGACTTTAATAGAGCATCTCTTGTTTTATTTCGATCTTTTATAAAAGAAATACTGAGAAGAATGATAGCCATAGCGTAAAGGATAGCACCATTAATCATGATTAGACTCCTTCCATTCTTTGTATTTATTTAAGAAAAATGATAAGTTCTTCATTTTTTCTTCTATATCTATTTGAAAATCTTCTAATTTTCTTTTTCCAACTGTAGTAATTTTGTACATTTTTATCAGCTTATCTTGATTAGATGTGTCCAAATAAGACTCAACAGCACCTTCTTTCTCTAATGTTTTTAATGTGCGATAAAGAATGGCACTATCAATTGGGTTGATGGGAAGCTCTTCTTCACATTTCTGCAGGAGTTTCCCTCCATAGCTATCTCCCTCTGTTAAAAACAGCAGAAGAAATGCACCTGTATGTCTCCCTGTATGTTTCATGAAATATATAACCTCCTAATTTAAATGTAAAATTATTTTAGCAATACCTTACTGTTAATAACAGTATACTGTTATCAACAGTAATATGTCACTGACAGTATGTCCTTTTTTAAAAATTTTTTGTTCAATTTTTCAGTTCAGCTTTCGTAGGGTTAGTTGGATGGTAGCTTAAGAATGGAATTACAGTTCCATCTCGTGTGATGACAGAACAAGCGGGGATATTGTTTAAGAGGAATCCATAGTTATCACCTATGACTCCCTTATAATTTAGAATGACAGAAACATATTGATGGTTTAAGAATTTTGTCTTTTACTGATTTAATAAGAAATTAGAATGTGAAGGATTGCACTTAAACTAACGGGTGCATTGTAAAAAATTTCAAAAGGTGATCTAAAATGAGTATACAAGTAAAACTGAAAGATTTAATCGAGGAAATGGAAATACAGTTTGAAGAATCACATTCATTTCTAAATATTAAGACGGGTGAAATAGTGTTAGTTTCATCGGATGACTTAAGAGCTGTTGAGGACGAAAGACCATTTGATTATTTAACAGAATGGGAACAAGAAAATAGAATGATTGCAATTGATGTGGTTGAAAACTTTGAAAATTATATAGAGTTACCTACTAAATATGATGTGAATGAATATGAAATAATGGAAAACTTTTGCCTAACAATAAGTGATCAACGAAAGCAGGAATCCTTATTAAGGGCAATTAAGGGCAAGGGTGACTTTAGAAGATTTAAGGACAAAATAATAGATTGTGAAATGGAAGACCAATGGTATTCATACCGTGACGAGTGTTTTAAACAAATTGCGATTGAATGGTGTCGGGAAAATAAAATAAACTTTATTGACTAGAAATAACATGGGGTGATTACTAAAACAAAAAGCAATCATAGTACAAATAATGAATTTCATTGGTATTGGCGAGGAGTGGAAAGTATGAAGAAAAAGGCATGTATAGTTAGTATGTGTTTACTGTTGTTTTTTCTAACATCTTGCATGAAAACTAGTAATCAATCAACAAAAAATGTTTCGTCTTCCAACTCAACTACATCAAGCAATCTAAAGAAGAATACAGAGTTAAAGGGACAGGATGTATCAGATATTACAAAATTGATTACACCTGATGAACTTGTGTATTTGCATGATGGAGTTAAGAAGACTTATACGAAAGAGGATCAAAAATTTCAAACAATTATACAATTAAATAACAAGAGGCAAACAAAAAAATTAGGTGCATTAAAAACTGAGCTTATTTACTCTAATGGTTTTCCAAGCCATGGTGATTATTTAATTTATAAATTTACAAACACCAATTATGCCCCAATCTATTTCGAGTTAGTTCCATCGCCTGATGAAAGGTTTGAAAACTCGGTTGTGAATTATTATGGATCAAATACCTTACCATCATATGTAAAAAAAGACGATCCAACAAAATTTAGAACCTATGGACATCTTGCACCTGCTGATGAACTGCTTGCACATTTAAATGCTAAATTGAAGAATTGAATCAAATGGCTGTAGTGGCTATTGACGTGACAAATAAAGATTGTGAAAAAAAGTGTACTTAAATTAACGGGTGCAAGAGCTGAAGATCCAGCTGCTATTTTAATGGCTTTTTTTGATTATTGCACTAACTGGCAGCATTCCTGTAATGAAGAAATATGAGGTTTGAACATAAAAAAGCCCCTTGGTAAGATATGAGTGTCATAGCTTGCAGGCAAAAAGGACAATAAACATAAATACCAGGAGGCTATTTAAATGAATTATAACCAAAACAAAAAATTAGCTCAAATTACTTCTCAGACTCTAATTATAGGTGTTGATATTGCTAAATACAAGCATGTGGCAAGAGCTCAAGACTTTAGAGGTTTAGAATTTTCGGCACCATTTTACTTTGAAAATACAAAATCTAGCTTTAATTGTTTCTTAGAGTGGATTAAAAAGTTAATGGATCAAAATAAAATGGATAAAGTGATCGTTGGAATGGAGCCAACAGGTCATTATTGGCTTAATTTAGCTCACTTCCTTAAAGAAGAAAATATCAAGTTTGTAGTCGTAAATCCTATGCATGTAAAGAAAAGTAAAGAGTTGGATGATAATTCTCCAACTAAAAATGATGTAAAGGATGCAAGAGTTATTGCACAGTTGGTCAAAGACGGGAGATATGCTGAACCGAACATTCCGCAAGGAGTTTATGCAGAACTCCGAGTGGCTCGAAAAATTCGTGATCTCTTAGCTGTTGACCTTCAAGCAGTTCAGGGGCAAATCCATAATTGGATAGACCGCTACTTTCCAGAATTCCTTACGGTATTTAAAGATTGGGAAGGTAAGTCGGCAATCCAATTATTAAAACTAAATTTATTGCCACATGAGTTAATCAACCTTTCAGAACAAGAGATATTAGTACATCTCCGAAAAGCTGTTAAACGTGCAGTGGGACTCAGTAAAATAAAAGAACTAAAGCAGGTTGCCACCGATTCTATCGGCATTCGTGAAGGTTCGGATATGGCTAAATTAGAGCTAAGCACGTTAATAGACAAATATGAACTTATAAAGGAAAAGTTGGAAGAACTGGAATCTAACATAGATAGACTTCTTGAACAAATTCCAGGTGTGGAACAAATGTTGGCTATTAAGGGAATAGGCAAATATACGATTGCAGGCTTTTATTCAGAGGTAGGAAACCTAGGTAACTACACCCACCCAAGGCAGATTATCAAATTAGCTGGGCTTAGCCTAAAGGAAAATACATCTGGAAAGCACAAAGGACAAACCAAAATTACAAAGAGAGGAAGGAAGACTTTAAGAGCACTGCTTTTTCGAGTAGCAATGCCTTTAGTCGCTAAAAATACTGCTTTTAAAGCATTACATGAGTATTTTACAAAACGCCCACATAATCCTTTGAAGAAGATGCAATCGCTAATTGCAATATGTAATAAGCTTATTCGTATTCTGTTTACTATCGGTAAAAAGCAGTGTGAATTTAGTGAAGAACGTATGTTAAGGGACATTCCTCATATGGCGGAATTACAGATAGCAGCTTAAATTTCTTTTAGTGAAATTCATTAGGTAGTAGTTTTATTGTTTTAGACATTTGAAGCACGGATTAGTCAGTAAATCAACTAAAATACGGGCAAGGACCCTGTCTGGCAGCATGACTGACATCTACCTCATGGAAAGGTTGGACGAAGGAATTTTGGAGCTTAGACTCTGTGAGAAATGGGAGGGTTGACCTCCATGAGAAATGTGGAGATCTACCAGTGCGACCATACTTTATCTAGTTATCCAACTTTTGGATAAGGTTGGTTTGGTTAACTATAAGTTTCTTTTTCATTTTGTCCCCAAAATTATCCTTTAGTACACTATAATTCCAATATTCAAATGGACTTTAAAACAAACTACTACGAAATTTGGAGAAAACAAGAGAAATCGTGAGATTTTCCTTTCTATATAGAGGGAGAATAGTTGAAGAAGGATATTTACCTGTTTTAAGCGAATTAGAATTTCAAACAAACCTTACACGAATACAGGTATTGAAAATAACAGGAACATAGGAGGTATGAGATATGAAGATCAATAGAATAGATCATGTGAGTATAAACGTAAATGATCTTTCAGAGGCTAAAGCGTTTTTTCTTGATTTAGGACTTGAAGTGCAAGCGGAATGGGAATTGGATGGAGAACAGTTGGACAGAATAGTTGGGCTTAATGATGTTAAAACGGCATGTGTAGGATTGGGGATGCCAGATGGTCAGGCATGGATAGAGTTAGTCAAATTTTATACGCCGTCAGATGAAAAAGATATTCAGCAACCTTTTGCAAATACGCTGGGTATCCGACATATTTGCTTTGCTGTTGAAGATATTGAAGCTATTGTTGCAAAATTGAAAAAGAAGGGCACGGAAATCTTTAGTGAGATACAGCAATATGAAGAAAGTTATAAGTTATGCTACGTTCGTGGTCCAGAGGGAATTATTTTAGAGTTGGCGGAGAAAATCAGATAAATATTGAATGGGACTTTAAATGATTTAGGTCTCCAACTTTAAAGATTTCTTCTTAAACTATCGGGTGCTTTTGTTCAATAAGGCATTTTAAATTTTTAGGTGTCAAATAACTCTATAGACCAGAGAAATGGCGTGCCAAAACTAATGTCAGTTTGCACGCCATTTTCATTGCCATTTATACGATATGCAACTCAAAACGGATTAAACGGGATGTGGATGTGGATTAAACAATTTTCTTCGTGTTCTTGGGTCAACAATCCCTGACAGGGAAAGCCCGTTATGGTTTTGGAATTTTCGCACTGCATCTGTAGTATGAGAGCCAAACCACCCGTCAGGATATCCAGTATGATAGCCATAGGAATTCAATAGTTTTTGTACAGCTTTAACATTTTCAATTAATAATTTCCATGTAAGAGATCTTACAATGCCATCACTTTTTATTTCAAATCGGTCCTGAAAATTTTTTGTTGCATTACTTGTCTTTGAATCAAATATACCATCTATCGTAAAGTTGTTATAATTAAGTGCTAATCCATTTAAATCCATTTGCAGTAGTTTTACATAATGACCTTTAGAACCTATCCCAATCGTTGGTAACCCGGCATATCTCTACATCCTTTCATGATGTTAAACATGATATCGTCTAACGAAAGTGTATGGGGATGAAATTTGTCCTGTTCCAACAGTGCAGTTACTAATCTTATTAGAGTATTCTGTACAGCATCTTCAAGGGTAACTTTGCCCAAAGTTATCTCTAATGCTAATTGAACGGCTATGAATAATGGGTCTATCAACTTGAAAAGCAGGATACTAATAGATTTGTGAACTATTTCACTTAAACTATAGGGTGCTTTACTTCAATTAGGGTAAAGCCTTTTTCTTCTTCAACTAATGTGGCAGTTTAATTTAAGTGTAATTATTCACAATCTGTATTATTAAATGTCCTTTTCCTCCACACAAAAAGACTCCCACCAGATGAAAAAGGAGAATGAATTCATTATGAAATCATCCCCTCAAATAGTTTGAAAATGCTTATAGTGATATTACTCCTCAATGACTAGCTAAACGTTTTTCAAAATCCGCCTTAAACAACAGAATAGCATCAATATTTACAGCAAAATCGTGGTCACTGATATTAAAATTAGTTATAAACTCGTCAGACCTCTCACGAACCATAATTGTCGGACGGATATTGTCTCCAATAGCGTCCTGAGTTACACCACTTCCATAAATATACCAGTTAGTTTCAGTAGGCTTATTTGCTGCATTTTTAGATAAGTCATTTTTTATTATTTCGCATAAATTATCCATAAAATCTTCATTAAGATTAATGTTTTTTCCATATTCACCATCAACAGATATATCAGCATCTCCATACCAAATATTCCTGCTTGTTCGCTTTCCGTCATTTGAAGTGTAAGTTTCATCAAACAAAATCTTCATTTTCATTACCACCCCGTTAAAATACAATTTCTTCACACTATTATACACCAATTAGAAATTGTAAAATAGCTTGCTGTTAGTCTCACTAAACTTGTAAGAGTTAGGCAAGCTAACTTCATAGTAGGGTTCCTCCTAAAGTTGTGAGTTAGAGTGGTGTCTATACTCATATTTTACTAAGGAGCCCTATTTTTTTCAAAGTTGAAAAATAACGATCTACAGGAATGCTATCGGGGGCTTTTGTGAAAGAAAACGGTTGCCAATAAACTGGTTGCTTTTCTTATTCAATTAAATTGGTAGGTTTGTTGAAGAATCTTTTTAGGATTGTTTAGAGAGTGACTAAATATGGTGATTTTTTTAATTTGTCCTAGCACTCAAATAAAATCCGAGTAAATTGTTAGTACAAGCTATAAAATGAGGTGATTACAATGCTCGATAAGCGAAATGAACCTGATTGGGCGGATATGAGAAACAATCGAACTAATCGTTGTGATTGTGACTGTAATGGAGTTGGTCAACCGAATGAAGGTTGTTGCCGTGGTTCTAACCTAAGACCTCCAGGTATCAGAAGAACAAGCACTCGTGGAGTTTACTTTGCAGATGCTGATTTAAGATGTAGTGGAGTATTTTGTGAGGGGTTTGACCAAGATACTATATATGAATGGAGTTTAATTTCCATTTCGGGAAATCCAAGAATCGTCGGAGATTCTCGTAAAGTAGGCAATGACAGGGTGGAAGTCGCTGGGTCTGGGGAATTTGAATTAGATGTGAGAGTTACATTTAGGTGTAGAGCTGAAAATGAAACAGATACAGTTGACTGTGTCCGAACAGCTATCAGAGAATTTAAACAGTGAACAAATAAAGAAACATCGCAGTATATTTTAAAAGTGGCTGTTCAGTCTCTCTTTATTCAACTAAATGGGTGCTTTAACTTCACAACAAAGGGGCTGTTTTCGGCAGTCCTTTTTCATTCCCGTTGTTTAACTAACGTGGCAGTTTAATTAAATAAACCTAAGTACAAATTAATACTTTTGATGGATAAAAGTTAACCGAAGAATATGATTTGAAATGGGGAAAATACTAAGACAAAAAATAAAAGAAGGTAGTTACAATGCAAACAATTGATTTGCAAACAATTAAACCACATAATTTAAGTTCTAATAAAACAAACAAAACCGAAAGTCTAACTTCGGGCTACCTATATGGGCAACAGCATGTCAAAATGTATTTTACTCTATTACCTTCAATACGTTGAGGACCAAAATATTAAAATTTTTTTAGAGAACGCATTAAGATTAAGCATGGAGCTTTTGAAAACAACAGAAGAGATATTCAAGAAAGAAAATTTCCCAATTCCGAAAGGTTTTTCAGAAGAAGATCTTAGCGCTGGTACTACTCGTTTATTTGAAGATGAATACTTTGTTCATTATTTTAAATATGCTTCGAAAGCTGGTATGTGTAATTATAATTTTGCTGTACCACTTGTTTTTAGAAATGATGTAGAAGAGTCTTTTTCTTACTGTTTGGAATCTAACAGTGGCTTGGATGAAACAAATCAAAGAAATATTATTGAATAGAGGACTCATCATAAAACCACCTATTATTCCAGTACCAGATAAAGTGGAACTTGTTCATCAAGATTTTTTAAATGGTTACTTTTTACATGTGCGACCTTTATATGCATTAGATATTGCCATCTTTACGATAGTATTGAAAATAATGTAGCGAGCAAAGCGTTAAGCAAGGCAATTCATTAGAAAAAGGTTAGACAAATCGATGTGGGATGCCTATAAATATGCAGCTGGTATTATGTGAATAATGACATGACTTTGTACCACGTTATGCCAAACAAATGAATTCTGCAATTGGGTAGTTAGAGCAAATTGTCACTTTACATGGAGCCTCTACGGGCTTGAACCCTAAAGCCAGCATGAATGAGACGGGCAAGCCATTAAGCTGTTAAAACCTGCCTCTTTACTTAACGTGTACGACTAGTCCTATATGATAGCTCACTATTTGGTTGAGATGGCTCTAGAATCTGTCTTGACTGGCTCAAAAATATGGCAGTCGTGTTACTTTTTAATGGCCATAAGGAACCAAAATAACGTTATTCTACTGTGGGTCAGAATAGTTGAACAGGGGATAATAAAATAGCTTAGCTTGAGGTATGTTAAGAAAAACATTATGAAGGAAGTTGGTTTAAATGAATAAAAAGAAAGCATTCTCGTTAGCTATGGTAATAATTCCCTGGTTTTCTGTTTTATTCATGGATAAAAAATCATTAATTAGATATTTACCTGTAGCAAGTTTTATTAATTTATTTTTAAGTGTTTTTAGTGTCATGGCAAATAAAAGAAAATGGTGGGTAAATAAAAATCCATTTTCCCCTGGTAATGTTGATTTCTCATATATATTAGGACCATATTTTGTTGCAACGCTATGGATATTTAAATTAACTTATGGTAATTTTACAAAATACTTAATTACCAATGCCATTTTGAATATCCTTAATGCTTTTCCACTTGGTTCTATGTGGGAAAATTTTGGTATATTTAAATTTAAAAAAGTAACTCATACCTCTTGGTATTTTATTTGTGTATTTTTGGCAATTATTATTTATGGCTATCAGTACATTGTGGAAAAGATAATTATAAATAAAAATAAGATTGAATCTGTGTAACATTAGATTTTTATTAGTTTATTTAAATGTCTTGTGCTTTAAGATGAGGTCGCTGTTGCGACTCTTTTTGTTTGTTTCCATTATATTTAATTGTTAATGCAATTAATCACATTTTATTTCCCTTGGGGCGGGTTAGATTTTATATTTGACAAATAAAATAAACCAACATATTATCCTTATTGTGAGAATCTTGATTTCGAAATAAAATTAAGAGAGGAAAATGTTAAATGACAAAAGTTGGTATTTTACTAGGAAGTCTACGAAAAGAATCTTTTTCAAAAAAACTTGCAGCTAATGTAGCATCCTTATTCCCTGAAGGATATGAAGCAGAATTTGTAGAAATCGGAAATTTACTTTTATATAATCAGGATTTTGATGATGAAAACAATGTTCCATCAGAGTACACTACATTTCGCAACAAGATGAAGGAAATTGACGCAGTTTTATTTGTAACTCCTGAATATAACCGTTCTATCCCAGCTATATTAAAGAATGCATTGGATGTGGGTTCTCGTCCTTATGGTGCAAGCGTATGGAATGGCAAGCCAGCTGCAATTATCAGCCAATCCCCTGGTAATTTAGGTGGTTTTGGTGTTAATCACCACTTACGTCAACCGCTTGTATTTTTGAATATGCCAATACTTCAACAACCAGAAGCGTACATTGGAAATGTTGCCAATTTATTGGATGGAAACGACAAAATTAAAGACGAAGGAACCGTTAAATTTTTACAATCCTTCGTTGATGCCTTTGTTGATATGATTAAGAAATATCAAGCATAAAAAATTTTGTTCTTTTTTACAAGGCATCGGTGTTCACCTCAAATCCGATACCTTTCAGTTTGAAATCGGGAGCTTTAACATCCAGGCTTATTGAAGGATGCAGTTTAGTAAAAAATGAAATTAGGTTATTGACAAATAAATTTATAAGTATTATTATTATCTCAGATTCAAGATAATTTAATTCAAGATTTTTTAAGGGGGTGAAACCAATGGAGAGGAAATGCAATAATCTGCTCTTTCTGATATTAATGCAAACATCTAAAGCCATTCACGATCGAATAAAAGATGAAATGGCAAAAAATAAGTTAGGTATTACGGAATTTTCTGTTTTAGAAGTACTTTACCAAAAGGGGAAACAAACAATTCAACAAATTGGAAATTGCATTTTGATCTCAAGTGGTTCGATGACCTATGTTATAGATAAGCTAGAACAAAGAGGTTTATTAAGCCGTAATGCCTGTCCAGATGACCGCCGAGTGATACACGTGATATTAACTGATGATGGAAATCGATTGATGAACGAAATCATGCCGAAATATAATGAGATCATTACTAATATGTTTGACTCATTAGGCTCTGATGAGGCGGATACATTGGTGGAGCTTTTGAAAAAAGTAAGAAATAAGGTTTAAGGTTGCATTTTTTTTGAAATAATATCTCGAATCCGAGATAAAATACAATTTAGGAGGATTTTAAGATGATAAATATTGGTTTATTAATAATTCGTTTGGTAATTGGAGTATTGTTTATCGGTCATGGTGCTCAAAAATTGTTTGGTTGGTTCGGTGGCTACGGATTAAAAGGAACTGGTGGATGGTTTGATTCCATTGGGATGAAACCAGGAGTAACAATGGCTCTTTTCGCAGGATTAGCTGAACTTATTGGCGGAATATTGTTTGCTTTAGGACTTTTAACCCCACTTGCAGGAATTTTGATTGCGGGGACTATGGTAATGGCGATTGTAAAGGTTCATGCTCCAAACGGATTATGGGCAACATCAAATGGATACGAATATAACTTAACGTTGCTTGCAGTTGCTATTGGAATAGCTTTAATCGGTCCTGGTCAATATGCTTTAGATTCATTTTTATTCTAAAATATCTCAAATTAAGAACTCTTAAATTAAAAGTAATGTCGTTGGATTTTAATTAATGGACTAGGAACAAAATAAGGTATCGAGTTCCTTTATATAACTGGATTTTAAATTAAAAAGGAGTGTTAAAAATGTGTAAGAAAATAATGGGTATTCACCATATCACTGCAATTGTCGGGCATCCACAAGAAAATGTAGATTTCTACGCAGGAGTATTGGGGTTACGTTTAGTTAAGCAAACTATCAATTTTGATGATCCAGGTACTTACCATCTTTATTTCGGTAATGAAGGTGGAAAACCAGGAACCATCATTACCTTCTTTCCATGGGCAGGTGCTCGGCAAGGAATCATTGGAGACGGTCAAGTAGGAGTGACTTCTTATGTTGTTCCAAAAGGGGCTATGGAATTCTGGGAAAAAAGACTAGAAAAGTTCAATGTTCCTTTTACTAAAATGGAACGCTTTGGAGAGCAATATTTGGAGTTTGATGACCCTCATGGGCTTCACCTTGAAATTGTGGAAAGAGAAGAAGGCGAAGTAAACACATGGACTTTCGGAGAGGTAACGCCTGATGTTGCTATCAAAGGTTTTGGCGGAGCAACTCTATTATCGGCCCAGCCTAATAAGACAGCTGAGTTGTTAGAAAAAGTAATGGGTCTTGAATTAATCGGCAAGGAAGGAGATTTCGCTCGTTATCGTTCCACTGCTGATATTGGAAATATTATCGATGTTAAATTAACTTCTATTGGACGTGGACAAATGGGTGTAGGCACTGTTCACCATATTGCATGGCGTGCTAAAGATGATGAAGATCAACTAGATTGGAAGCGGTTTGTAGAACGCAATGGATATGGTGCCACTCCTGTTAAGGATAGAAACTACTTTAATGCTATTTACTTTAGAGAGCATGGAGAAATCCTATTTGAAATTGCCACTGATCCTCCAGGATTTGCTCATGATGAATCCGTAGCGACAATGGGTGAAAAATTGATGTTGCCTTCACAGTATGAACCTCATAGAGAGAAGATTGAACAAGTTTTGCTACCGTTTGAGGTAAGAGAATTAGATTGACAAGAAGAAAGGAATGGTTTCTTTGCTTTCAATCGATCCAGCATCATTGTCTGAAAGAGAAAATTATAAATTTTTAATAGGGAGTATAATCCCAAGACCAATTGCTTTCGTCACATCGATTTCAAAAGATGGTATTTTGAACGGTGCTCCATTTAGCTATTTTAATATCGTGTCATCCAATCCCCCGCTGATTTCATTATCTATTCAACGCTCAGCGGGGAGACAAAAGGATACAGCAAGAAACATCATCGAGTCAAAAGAATTTGTTGTTCATATCGTGGATGAACAAAATGTTGAAAAAATAAATAAAACAGCTGCAAACCTTCCTCCTGACGAGAGTGAGATTGACTTAGCAAACTTAACTCCAGTAAAAAGTGTGAAGATTTCAGTTCCAGGAGTTAAGGAAGCAAAAATCAGAATGGAATGTACGTTGGAGCACTCTTTAGAACTAGGAGGCTCGGATACGCCAGGGTGTGAACTGATTATAGGAAAAATCGTTCAATTTCATATTGAAAACGATATTTATGAAAATGGAAGAATTGATCCACGGGGCTTAGCTGCTGTTAGTCGATTGGCTGGAAATTATTACGCCAAAATTGGTGAGATTTTCGAAATTGAAAGATCCAAGTAGCCATTGAAGAAGTGGAGGCAGAAACATGCAAAAAACAGCAGGTATTCATCATATCTCAGCCATGGTAAATGATGCACAATTAAATATTGACTTTTATGCAGGTGTTCTGGGATTAAGGCTTATAAAAAAGACAATCAATTTTGATAGGCCAGAAGTGTATCATCTTTATTTTGGGAATGAAATTGGTCAACCAGGAACTGTGATTACGTTTTTCCCATGGGCTAAACAGCTAAAAGGTAGAATTGGAACTGGTCAGGTTGGAGTAACCAATTATGTTATACCAAAGGATTCGGTTCCTTTTTGGGAGAATCGATTACGAAAATTTGGAGTGGAGTTTACTTCATCCGCTCGCTTTGGTGAAAAATATATTAAATTTAACGACCCTGACGGACTACAACTTGAACTGATAGAACGAGATGAGGGACCAATGAATACTTGGGACTTCGGGGGAGTTCGAGCAGAAAATGCCATTAAAGGTTTTGGCGGTGCTGTTCTGTTTTCTGCACAGCCTCATAAGACAACGGATGTTCTAGAAAACGTTTTGGGGTTAGATTGCATTGGCCAAGAAAGTGAATTTTTAAGATTTAAATCTGAAGGAAATGTTGGAAACACCATTGATATTCACTTAAATCCTTCAGTCCGAGGACTAATGGGAGCAGGAACGGTTCACCATATAGCATGGAGAGCTAAGGATGAGGAAGACCATCAAAGGTGGAGATCACTTCTTCTAGAGAAGGGACTTTATCCGACAGAAATTCTTGACCGAAACTACTTCAAAGCACTTTATTTTCATGAAGAAGGCGGTATTCTCTTTGAAATAGCCACCGACCCACCAGGTTTTTCAGTGGATGAACCTGCCGATGGACTTGGAACTAAACTTATGCTGCCGTCTTGGTTAGAGTCAAAACGAGAAGAATTAGAATTAACCTTGCCTCCTGTGGAGGTTCGTGTTCTGGAGGGAGATAAATAATGAAACATATATTCAATAAAGGGCAAGAACCTACAAAACCAACATTATTATTGCTTCATGGTACTGGTGGCAATGAATTAGACCTGTTACCTCTTGCGGGAAGAATTGATGATGAGGCTTCTGTATTAAGCGTTCGTGGAAATGTTTTAGAAAATGGAATGCCTCGGTTCTTCAGAAGATTAGCTGAAGGAGTCTTTGATGAACAAGACCTTATTTTTCGAACCAAAGAATTAAATGAGTTTCTTGACGAGGCAGCAGAAAAGTATGGTTTTGATAGAGATAATATTGTTGCTATTGGATACTCAAATGGGGCCAATATAGCTGCAAGTTTATTGTTTCACTATCAAAATGCTTTAAAGGGTGCCATTCTTCATCACCCAATGGTGCCAAGAAAAGGAGTTGATCTTCCTGATTTATCAGGTAAGAATGTGTTTATTGCTGCGGGAACAAATGATCCAATATGCTCGCCAATGGAATCTGCTGAATTAGAATCTTTATTAAAAAAAGCTAATGCGAATGTTGAACTTCATTGGGAGAATAGAGGTCATCAATTAACCATGGAAGAAGTTGAAGCCGCTGCAAAGTGGTATAAAGAACTTTATAAGTAACGTGGGGGTCATATTTAAATGCTATTGATTCGTCATTCTATCGGGAGCCGCCTACTTTGCCAAACTGAACTTTATACGATTGTAAATAAAGGTGAACGTTGGGAGATTAGCCTGCCAGTTGATGAAGAAACGTCTTCAAAAATTTTGAATTTTAAGCATGAGTTAAATGTATTTCAGGTAAATGAAACGGAAAAGACCTGGTATTACTCTTCTGATGCACAAGTAAATTATCAACCTAATGAAAAACAATTAGTGATACTGGCGGACCATAAAACGGTATATCCAACTATAACACCTTGAATCCAAGAATACTATTTAAACGGTGATACAAAGGGACAATTATTGTTGAAAGGAGAAATTAAAAATGTTTGAGGTAATGGTTACAGTTAATTATAAAGGTAAAAATTATCAAACCAATGTCCTTGCTAAAAAAGGAATGACTTGTGAAAAAATTATGCACATAGCCGAAGAGCAAGTAGTTAAACAATGGAGTAAATAGTACGTTGTCACCAAATGGGTTGTTGAAAATGAACTTAGGAGAGAAATTTTATGCTAAAAAAAATCGAAAGTAGCAAAATGGGTTCTAGTGATATTGGATGGTTAAAAAGTAAATTCCATTTTTCGTTTGCAGATTATTTTAATCCTGACAATATCCAATTCGGCGTTTTACGAGTAATCAACGATGATTTGGTTGAAGCGAAAAAAGGTTTTGGTGTCCATCCTCATAGGGATATGGAGATCATATCATACGATGTCAATGGGGAATTAACACATGGTGATAGCATGGGAAATAATAACACTGTTACTCGTGGTCAAGTTCAATACATGAGTGCAGGTACAGGTGTACTTCATAGTGAGTATAACCTAGGTGAAGATACACTTAGATTTTTGCAAATATGGATTCTCCCCGTAAAAAATGGACTTGAGCCAAACTACGGTGATTATAGATTCAATTGGGAAGACAGAAAGAATAATTTTTTGCATATGGTTTCAGGATTAAACGGAAATGCCCCAATCAAAATTAATCAGAATGCAAACATTTTTTCATTGGAATTGGATCAAGGAAATGAGATTACCTTCCCTGTAAAAGAGGGCAGGCAGGCTTATTTAGTTCAAATTGAAGGCACTTCCGTAATTAATGATATTGAGTTGTCCGATAGAGATGGAATGGAGATTGTTGAAGAAGATATTCAAATTAAAGCCGTTGAAACGTCACACATCTTAATTATAGAAATGAAAAAAGAATAGTGAATAAATAAATTAGGAAGATAGAAATAATAGGTGGTGTAATAAATGAGTTTCTTATCCAAACTATTTGGAAATTCATCTGATAAGGAGGCAGAAAAAATGACAAATGTAAAATTAGCAGTGATCTATTACAGCATGGGAGGAACAAATTATCAATTATCACAATGGGCTGCTGAAGGGGCAAAAGAAGCAGGTGCAGAAGTAAAGGTTCTTAAAGTACCAGAACTTGCACCACAATCAGTTATTGAAGGAAATCCAGGTTGGAAAGCACATGTAGAAGCAACAAAGGATGTTCCAGAGGTTAAATTAGAAGACCTGGAATGGGCAGATGCCATTATTTTCAGTGTACCTACTCGATTTGGTAACATGCCTGCACAAATGAAACAATTCTTAGATACAACTGGTGGTCTGTGGTTTAATGGGAAGCTAGTGAATAAGGTTGTAAGTGCAATGTCTTCCGCTCAAAACCCGCACGGCGGTCAAGAGGCAACTATTTTATCACTATATACAACAATGTATCACTGGGGTGCCATTGTCGCTGCTCCTGGTTATACTGACCCAGTAACATTTGGAGCAGGTGGTAACCCGTATGGAACAAGCGTTACTGTTGGTCAAGATGGAAAAATGATTGAAGATGTTCAAGCAGCGGTAAAACACCAAGCTAAAAGGACTGTAACAGTTGCAGAATGGGTTAAGAAAGCCAACCAATAAAATTTTATAAACTAATCGGGCCTCCCGATTAGTTTTTTAAGTAAATAGAGATAGGGGAAATGCATTTTGGGGGCTCTATGCCTGCATCTTTTCACATAGATTAAATTTTTAAATCTTTTAATCTCCAAGGAATATTAATAACATACCAAAGAGAAAATAATGATGAAAATCTAGTCAAACAAACAGTAGTTGTAATTTAGGAAAATAGAGAAATTTTTTTAGGTACTTTTTATTAATAACCTTAATGTAATTACATTTTTCAATAAAGGAGAAAATGATGACTGAACAAGAACCTTTATTTACTGCCTCTGCCACAGCGGTTGGGGGAAGACAAGGAAGAGTGGAATCGTCCGATGGCAATATAAAAATGGATTTAGCGATGCCAGGAACCCCAAGAGCAAAAGAATTACCAAATGCTACAAATCCTGAACAGTTGTTTGCTTGTGGTTACTCTGCTTGTTTTGATGGGGCTATACAACACATAGCAAGGCGAGAGCATGTTAAATTTGATTCCCAAGTAACTGCAAATGTAAGTTTTTTTAAAGATGATGTTGATCAAGGATTTAAAATTGCTGTAACGTTACAAGTAAAAGGAAATGGCATTGAAAAAGAAAAATTAGAAGAGCTTGTACATAAGGCCCACGAATTCTGTCCATATTCAAAAGCTACAAGAGGAAATATTGACGTAACTCTTGAAGTGGTTGAATAATAAATATCCATATGATAATGACCTAAAATTAAATTTAAATTGAAAATGACAAGAGGGGCAATTAATAATAATCCAAGTTCAACTATAAATAATTTTTCTTTATAAAAAGGAGAATGACATTAATGTCAAATGTGAATCTTGCAATTGTATTTTATAGTTCAACAGGTACAAATTATCAATTATCACAATGGGCTTTGGAGGGTGCAAAAGAAGCTGGTGCAGAGGTCAAGGTATTAAAAGTTCCAGAATTAGCTCCACAATCTGTCATTGATTCAAATCCCGCGTGGAAGCATTATTCTGAAGAAGTTGCAGCTTGTGTTCCAACTGTTTCACTAGATGATCTAGAATGGGCAGATGCAATTATTTTCAGTGTACCAACTCGATTTGGGAATATGCCATCACAAATGAAGCAGTTCTTAGATACAACGGGCGGTTTATGGTTTAACGGAAAGTTAGTAAATAAAGTTGTAAGTGCTATGACTTCTGCACAAAATCCACATGGCGGTCAAGAGGCAACTATTTTATCTTTATATACAACAATGCACCATTGGGGAGCGATTATTGCAACTCCAGGATATACTGATTCAGTAATATTTGGAGCAGGCGGTAATCCATATGGAATAAGTGTAACAGTGGATCAGAATGGAAAAATGGTTGAAGATTTTTCAGCTGTCCAGGCTGCCGTTAAACATCAAGCTAAAAGGACAGTAACAGTTGCAAAATGGGTAAAGAAAGCGAATCAATAAGTATGAGAAACTAATCGGAAAAATCCGATTAGTTTTTTTGTGGGTAAAATGTTGATTTCAAGCAGATTGTGAATTGATGTACTTAAAGTAAACCAGCTAATAGTTTGTCAACATTTTTCAATCAAAGCTTAAAATTTTTTATGATATACTAAAAATGTGCATGCCAAATAACCTTCCTTCATTATACTTTTGGAAGGTTTTGTATTGTTTAGTTTTATTTATTATTTAAGCTATATCTTGGAAAGTTGAGTTGCTTTTTAACATTGCATAGATCCATTGTAAAAGCTTATTTGCACAGGCTATTACAGCTACTTTATAAGGCTTTCCTTCTTCCCGTTTCTTATCATAGAACTCTCGTAACCTCTTGTTGCGTGGGAGTATATCTTTGGTTGTTTTCTTTTTTCGACAATCACGAATGGCACATTTAACGGCTAAATATAAGGCACGCCTAAGCCTGCTAGACCCTCTTTTGGTTATTCTGTTCACTGTTCCTTTGAACCTTCCTGATTCAAAGATACTAGGGTCAATTCCGGCAAATGCTACAAGTTTTTTAGGATGATTAAACCGATCAATCTCACCAATTTCAGAAATAATCATTGCCGCGATTTTTTCTCCGATACCAGGGATTGATTGGATAATTTTATATTCTATAAGTTCTTTTGCTAAAGCATCTATCTCAGCCTGAAACGTTGATAGGTGCTTTTGGTATTCTAAAAGCATATTGATATACATTTTTAGCGTTAAAATATGGCTTTGATATAAAGTTTTCTGAAAGGGATTTCGTGCTGCTGCAGTTATCAGTTCCTTTGCCTTTGTAGCCGCCCACTTACGAGAACGACTATTACAGTTTTCCTTTATTCTATCTGCTATCGTTTCCTCTTCAGCTTTTAAGACATCGTTAGATGTAGGATATTCTAGTAGAGTTAGTAAAGAAACAACAGAATATAAGTCCCCAAAAACACCTTTATACTCAGGGAAAACCTGATCAAGAACTGCTTGAAACTGGAGCTTAGATTGTACAAATATTTCAGTTAAGTTTTCGTGTTGCCGTGTTAGATTACGAAGGTTTAAGAGGTGAATTCCTCGTTTTTTATAGGGCTCCAAATCCTCTTTATAGTACAATTCACAGAGATGATAAGCATCGATTTTATCTGTTTTTACTTTCCGTAAACTCGAGCTCCTTGCACGATAGGAGATAAGTGGATTTATTATAATTAATAAATAATCCCTGTCCTCAAAATACTGAACAACGGGAGTATGATAATGCCCTGTAGCTTCAAGAACAATTGGAGGTTTAACTCCTGTTACGTTCTCAATTTCTCTAAGAAATTGATGTAAAATATCTAATCCCTCCAGAGTATGTGATACTTTAAAACTACTTTTGTAAGGTTTTTTCTTATCCAAGAAAGCTTGAACCTGACTTTCGCCTTTTGCTATATCCAGACCAACGACTGGATTCATTTTTAAATCTCCTCCTCTAATAAATAAAATCACCGGTACCCCTAATTCCTTCTTGTAGTATCATAGCTTCGCTTGTTATACGAGATCCATTGTCCCAACCAGCCTCAATCATGTTTCTACAAGTAGGGGGCGAACTGTTTAGCTGACGGGATCTAAGTCCCACGGGTGCTTACGTTCTACCCCGGCTACCGTTATAATAAAACCAAATAAAAATTGGTCAACCAGAAATATCTGGCTGACCTTATAATACGAACGGGTGTTTTACTTTCACAACAAACGGGCTGTTTAGGCAGTCTTTTTTTTTTATAGATATTTAATTAAAGGCACCAAAAAAAGGAAGGGAATAACAGTAACAATCGAGAATACTCATTGTTATTGGAATATTAAGGAAAGGGTGGGGGACGATTTATAATAAGAAATGTGTTTTGATTTTAATACCTTTAATAATTGTTATTTCATTCGCTACTTGGTTGCTATTAAAAGATATTAAACAAGCAGAATCATCTAAAATTGAAAAAACACCCAAAATGCAATTCTCTCCAAAAAGTGTGTCCCCAGGAAGTCAAAGCCAATATTATATCAGGTTGTCAATGAATCAAGACGGAAGGTTTCATTTAGAAACAACGGTAAAAGTAAAAAACGCTTCTAAAGATTCGTGGGACAATTTAGTGTTTTACTTTATTCCGAATATGTTTACAAAAAAGAATTCACCACAATTAGAACAGCCATCTACAGATCAATTTGTTAAAGTAGCAATCGATGGTGCAAAAGTTGATTTTAAACTAGATAAGGATACATTAAATATTCCTCTGGCAAGAAAATTAGACTCTAATAAAGAAATTACAGTTGATTTTGTCTATGATTTTACTCTCCCAGAAAAGGGTTATAGATTTACAAAGAATAATGGAAATTTTTATTTGGCACAATTCTATCCTATGGTTACTACATATAGAAATCATCAATGGAATAAGGAAGAATATAAAACCCATGGTGAAACATATCATACAGCATTCAGTGATTTTAAAGTAACCTATGACATTCCAAATGAGTATACCTTAGTCTCAACTAGTGAAAATGATAAATATCCTAGCGAAAACAAAGGTTCATTCGAAGTTAAAAAAGTAAAAGAAATTTTTATGGCGATACTTAAACAGCCAATTGTCACTGAAAAAAAGGAGGGACACGTAAATATCAGGGTATTTGGAAATGAAGAAGATAAAAATTTAATAAAGGAAATAAGTGAAACAGCCTCAGATGCCCTAAGCTTCTTTGAAAAGAATATTGGCTCTTACTCGTTCAAACAATTAGATATAGTTTTAAATCAGATGGGAATGGAATATCCAGGTATAGTAACTGCGGGGTCAATTCAAAATCTGACACAAGTTAACCCTGATTCTCTAAAATATATGGTTGTTCACGAAATTGCACATCAATGGTTTTATGCAGTTGTCAGTAATGATCCTTATAATGAAGCTTGGTTGGATGAAGGGTTCGCTGATTTTGCTGGAAAACTATATTATTTTTCTAAATCGAAACATGATAACCCTTTTGAATCAATACCAATAAACGACTTAGATCTTCCTGTAAATATGCCTCTAAATAAGTATTCATCAAATTCAAGCTCATATTTTTATGGTAAATCAGAAGTTATGCTATGGAAATTTTTTGAAAAAAGGGGTGGGATTAAAGAGGCTGAAAAATTCTTGAAAAATTATTATGATTTTTATAAATACAAAGAGGTAAATACGCAAGAATTTGTTAGATTTACTAAATATTATTTCAATTTAAAAAGTAACTCTGTATTCAATGAATGGTTATTACTTAAGGACTCGTAAAACGTTAGTTTTACAACAAATGGGCTGTTTCGACAGTCCTTTTTCATTATCGTTATTCAAGTAACGGGGCAGGTTAGTTGAACAATCGTCATTAGCTTTTATTCAACAATCGGGCCATTTAATAGAATAAGGAAAAGGATTATTAGAGGCAAATCAAAGTGGTTTAATCAGAATATATTTTTGTTTTCATAAAATGGGTTTGGTATTCCAATATTTTATCGAAACAGGAACGCACGTTTGTTAAAATAAAGTAAACGATAAAGGAGGAGTTTGATGAGTAACGTAATGCTTCGGAATGTGGTTGGGGATGACCTTCCTATTTTTTTCAAGCACCAACAGAACCGTGAAGCAAACCATATGGCTGCCTTTACGAGTAAGGACCCCGGTGATTGGAATAGCTTCATTACACACTGGAACAAAATTCTTACGGATAAGGATATTATGAAGCAGACGATCATTGTCGAAAATAACGTGGTTGGCCATATTTCATGTTTCGAGCAGTTCGGAGAACCAGAGGTTAGCTATTGGATTGGAAAAGAATATTGGGGTAAAGGAATTGCAACTAACGCTTTAAGGGAATTTCTAAAACACGTTACAATTCGTCCCCTTTATGCTCGTGCTGCGAAAGACAACATTGGATCACTCAAGGTACTGGAAAGATGCGGATTTACGATCACTGGTCAAGACAGCGGGTTTTCCAATGCACGTGGTGAAGATGTGGAGGAGTTTATTCTCACCCTCATTTAAGAAATCAAAAGGTAGGGTGCTTATTACGTTATAGGGCGCTTTTCTTTAGTAAGAAGGCGTCTTTTTGATATTCCCCTACACATTAAGGGATTAGATTTTGTTAAGGTAAAAAAAGATTGTGAAGATTATCACTTAAACTATAGGGTGCGTTTGTTTAAGAAAGAGAATACTTTATACCATTTCCATTAGGGCTGTCCACAAGCTTTAATAGCCTGATTTCAATTGAATGGGACAATTAAATACTATAATATTTCTCATAAAAGATTAATATAAAATTAATCCAAATAACAATCTTATACTACTAAAATAAATATAAAAAGGGGAAATTAAGTTGAAACAAAAGCATTATAAAAATCAACCAAGTTCGATTAAGCTTCCTCATGATGGAAACAAAGTAGCAGCATTGATGGAATCTGGGCGAGTAGATGAAATTGTAGCGGAATACAAAAGAACCATTTTAAATCGGATTGATGATGAATATAACAAAAACACTAAGTTTTCAAATAAGGTAGCGGATCAAATTGCTCAATTCGGTGGTAGTTGGAAATTTATTAATATTTTCGGCATTATCCTATTTATATGGATGCTATTCAACACCTTAGCGTTAACCAAATCGTTTCATTTTGATGAACCACCTTTTATTCTTTTAAATTTGTGTTTATCATTTTTAGCAGCTTTTCAAGCTCCAATTATAATGATGAGCCAAAACAGGCAAGCAGCCAGAGACAAAAATGAATCTATCGTCAATTTTGCCATTAATTACAGGGCGGAGGAAGAAGTCGATGATATGCAAGGGCATTTGCACCGAATTGAAGAAGATGAAATAAAGCGATTTGAGTATCTGGAAAATGAATTAAAAACAGTGAAAAAACTTCTTTTATCAATTGAATCAGAAATTAAGAAATCAAAATAATAAATAAAGATTACATCTGTGAAGAATCAAATGATATTTGGTTCTTTTTTACTATCAGTTTATGAAGGAAATTAATCGCTCCCTTTATTTGTTATATTTTTTCTCTTCATCCTCGTCCATAAAATCCATGAATACAGACTGAATTATATCTTAAGAGTATGGGAAGCCCTTTTAAATTAGAATGTGAAATTTTTCACTTAAACTAAAGTGGCAGGATAGCATTCCTGTAGATTGTTAAATATCAGGTTTGAAAAAAATAGAGCCCCTCAGTAAGATACGAGTATAGAGACCAATCTAAACTCAGTTT
>NZ_JAUSTW010000012.1 GCF_030813055.1 Neobacillus ginsengisoli
TCTCCAAGAAAGTTGATTAGCTCATAAAAGTTACGTTGGCTCAGCTTCACTTTCATACGAAAGATTCACTGATAGTTATTGTTTGTTTGCACGATTTTGTTTGTTTAGTTTTCAAAGAGCTATTTACTCCATCGCCCAAAAGCGACTTTATTAATATATCATCTGCAAAACTTAATGTCAACAACTTTTTTTAAGTCGTTTTATTGTCAGCAGCGACGCTTATTAATATACCAAGATAATATATAATTGTCAATTGAATTTCATAAAATAAAAATGAAGTTTTCAATTTATCCTTTTTTTCTACCTTTCCTGTCTTTTCTTATATATTTTAAACATTCATTCGGTGAAGCAACCCTTCTAAATAATGTAAACAGCACCTTATATCGCTCTTCCATTGCTCTTTTAACTATATGATCAATCCGTTCATCCCTAAGATCAAATAAAATTTCGTCCATTTCCCGTTTGATTAAATATTCCATTTCTTTTATTTCCTTGTCATTAATTAAAAATCCTATCATTGAAGCACCACCTGTGGAAATATATCTAGTTCTAGTAGTCTTTTCCAATTCCTTGAATTTTATAATTAAATTCTCAAATCATATTATTAAAAAAACAAGCATAGGTTTAGACAAGGATGGAATGGACGAGGTGGTATTCATGAATTTCTTTTTTGTATTAAACGGAAAGGCTTTAAAGAATATTTCATTAATTCTAATTGCTGCATTTTTTACAGCATGGTTCCTCTACATGGAAAACCTTGCTCAAATTCCTGTCTTTTCAACCAAGGATGGCCCAAAGGCTGTTTATCGGGGAGAAAAGGACTTGGCACTCACCTTCGATATCGGTTGGGGTGATGAAAAGGCAGAGCCTATTTTAGATACTTTAAAAAAGGAAAACGTAAAATCTGCTACCTTCTTCTTGGCAGGATCTTGGGCAGAAAGGCATCCCGATATTGTAACCAGGATCGAAAAAGATGGCTTTGAAATTGGTATTCTTGGCTACGCTTATGTTGATTATCAGGATTTAGAGGATGCTGAAATAAGCAAAGATATTTCAAAGGCACAAGAAGTTTTCAAAAAGTTGAATGTTAAGGATATTAAACTTTTACGAGCACCGACAGGTCATTTTGACGAGCGAACCTTAAAGATTGCTGAAAGAAACGGATATACTGTCGTGCATTGGAGTGTGGATTCAAAGGATTGGACCAATCCAGGTGTAGATACAATCGTTAAAAATGTGAAAACGGCAACTAAAGGTGATATTGTCCTTCTTCACGCCTCAGATTCAGCAAAACAAACCGCAATGGCACTGCCGCAAATTTTAAAGGATATTCGCACCAAAGGATTAAAGCTTGTATCCGCTTCTGAAATGATTGCTAATGGGAATGTACAGTCGAAGGAAATTAATTAGAAGGCTTCATAATAACAAAACCGCCCATTTTAAATGGACGGTTTTTTGTTCATTTTATTTTTCGGGATATCATTTGCAGCACCGGATTGAAGAACACGCTTCTGTCTATCCTGCTCTGATCGTGAATTCAGTTTATGAAGTATTAATAATTGGTATGCATTGCAGGCCATTAATGCAAACATCATAAGATAAAGCCAACTTTTTTCATTCACCCGAAGAACTGGTACCCATTCCACTAATGTCACAACGATCATGACGAAGAGAGCCGGGATAAAAGCCGATTGATTGGTTTGCTTAAGTTTAAACCAAGCAACAATCAGACCGCCCAACAAAAGAATTACCGCGGGAAGAAAATACGGTAAAATTGTATCACCCGTTTTGGCAAAATTAACGTATCGTAAATAAACTAAGTCAAATAAAGCAAATAAAATAAGCACGGCTTGAACAGCATTCCATAATGAAACGGATTTAAAAATGCCTAAGCCAAACCGATGTACGGTTAAATACGCAAAAAATCCCATTTGGCTTATGACGCTAAAAAGAAACCCCATAACAATTAACCAAATTGTAGTGGAGAGAATATCGATTATTCTAAATTCAGTAAAATAGGGCTGAAACTCATTCCAGCGCACAATAAAACCCACAATAGCCGTCGTGAGCCCGCCTATTAATAATGTGGTCATAAACAATTTTACCCAATTGCGGCTTGTCACACTTTTTTCCTCCAAAATTAAAAATAAATTCCTTTTGATTGTACCAATCCAATTTTTAAAAATCTACATTTAGAATTTACTTACGAATAATCTAGGCTTAATTTCTCCATCCTAAAATTAAGGACTCTTATGTGAAAGGAGCTTTTCAATGAAAGTAAAAAGTACATTGCTCCTCCTCCTCATTATGGTGTTTCTAACGAGCTGTTCTTCGAAAGAGTCAAGTAGTGGAGGACAAGTGGATTACGACCAAACCAAAAAAATGGTCGTTGATATTCTCAAAACAGATGAGGGTAAGAAAGCAATTCAAGATGTTATGTCGGATGACAAAATGAAAGAAAAACTGATTATGGATCAAAAGGTGGTAACTGACACCATTCAGCAAACCCTTACTTCTGATAAAGCAACAGAATTTTGGAAAAAAACCTTTAGTGACGCTAAATTTGCTCAGGGTGTCGCTAAAAACATGAAATCCGAAAATCAACAATTACTTAAAGCATTAATGAATGATCCAGAATACAGAAACATGATGATTCAAGTTTTTAAAGAGCCCGCCATTCAGCAAGAGCTGACTGATGCTCTAAAAAGTAAAGACTATCGTGCACACCTTCAACAAGTGATTACTGAAACAGTGGACAGTCCGCTTTTTAAAGTTAAAATCCAAGATATACTTATAAAGGCAGCAGAGGATTTGAAAGGCAAGTCTAGCGGAAAAAGCGATTCAGGAGGAAGCCAATCTAGCGGGCAAAATAAAGCCGGAGGACAATCCAGCAGCGGAGCGTAAACCAAATAAAAAGGCTGACCATTTAAACCAAGGGTCAGCCTTTCATTAATTTATTTTTTAATCAGACTTGTAACTTTTTCAGCGATTTCCAGATATATTTTTCCTAACGGATGATCCTCTTGATAGATCGATGGTGCAAAGTCCCCTTCATTCCAATCCGGTTGATTCAACGGTAAGCGTCCAAGAACTTCGGTATTTAATTCCTCTGCCAGTTTATCCCCGCCGCCTTGACCGAATACATATTCTTTCTCACCGGTCAGCTTACTTTCAAAATACGCCATATTTTCAATAACACCAAGAATCTCATGGTCAGTCCGAAGTGCCATCGCACCTGCACGTGCAGCTACAAATGCAGCAGTTGGATGCGGGGTTGTCACGATGATTTCCTTGCACGCCGGAAGCATTGTATGAACGTCTAATGCGACATCTCCCGTTCCCGGCGGTAAATCTAATAGCAAGTAATCAAGCTCTCCCCACTCCACTTCATTAAAGAAGCTGTTTAACATTTTTCCTAACATCGGACCGCGCCAGATAATAGGTGCATTATCTTCGACAAAGAAGCCCATAGATATGACCTGAACGCCAAAACGGTCAACGGGAATGATTTTTTCTCCTCTTACTACAGGTCTTTTTGTAATTCCCATCATATCAGGAACACTAAAACCATAAATATCGGCGTCAATTAACCCGACTTTTTTACCTAAACGGGCCAGGGCAACAGCCAGATTTACTGAAACGGTTGATTTACCTACCCCGCCTTTTCCGCTCGCAATGGCGATAAAAGTTGTATCAGATGTTAGCAGGCTTTTCTCTTTTGTTTCAGGTGCAGTTTGACGATGCTGCGCTAATACTTCTTCAGAAAGCTCGCTGAAACGGATGCCCACAGTTTCAGCGCCTGCTTCTTTTAACAAATTGACGATTTGTGTTTGCAGCTGTAATTGTTCGGCAGTGCCTGTTTTGGCGATTGCCACTTTAACACTTACGTGGTTTTTTTCTTCTTTTATTTTAATTTCCTCAATGGCATTTAATTCAGCTAATGTTTTATGTAAAAATGGCTCTTTAAGGCTGCCAAGTACCTCTTGTATTTTCACTTCTGTTAACATCTATAAAACACCTCACCATATGAATTCGTTTCCATTATTCAGTATACCATATCCGTTAATGGAAGCAGTTAAATGAATCACACACAAACACATCTTCACGTTTGAAACTCCATTTTAATATACATGTAAAAAAATAGAAGGTGTTTATCGCACCTTCTTTAATCTTTTTCTTTTATTTCTTTTTCATTCGTAAAATAACGAATTATTCCTTTATAAATCGATGCCGCCACTTTTTCTTGGTAGGAATCCTTTTTTAAATTCGCCTTTTCTTTAGGATTTGATAAAAATCCTACTTCAACCAATACTCCGGGCTTTTTCGCATTTTTTAATATATATACTTGACCTAACTGCTTTGCTTTACGTGTGGTATTCCCCAAGTTTTTGCGAAGCTCATCTTGAATAAATTTTGCCGCCTTTGCATTTTCTTCATGTTGGGGAGCGTAGAAGGTTTGTGCGCCGCTCCATCGGGAAGAAGGAATGGCATTTAAATGGATGCTTACAAAAAAATCATTATCAGCATCATTAATTAATTTTAATCGTTTTTTTAGGTCTTCCACTTTTCTTCTGCTGTAGCCCCGTGTATCAGGATCCGCTAAATCGATATCTGAATCGCGTGTCATATTCACAAGAGCACCTTGCTGTTGAAGATAATCCCTTACTTTTAATGAAATTGATAAGGCTATATCTTTTTCAAGTGTTTGATCGGTTCCGGCACCACCATCGGGTCCACCATGTCCGGGATCAACTAAAATGATTTTCCCTGATAATGGAAGATTCCATGATTTCCACGAATCATTTTCCATAAAATCGTGTTGTAGAATAAGAAATAAAATAATTAATCCTACAGAAAAACCGATGATTTTCAATCTTCGCTTTAACAACCAAATCATTCCTTCCCGCTCGTCCATGTTCATTTAACTATATGGGACAAGAACACTTTTTAGAACAGGAAGAAAGAAATGCTCTAACGCCATTGGGCGCTAGAGACGGACAATTATCAAATTAGTGTAGGCGGAGCTTATGACGTCTTTGGCCTTTATCAAACCCTTCCCTCCACCAGACATGAACATACTGTTCACATAAATAATAAAGGGATTCACTCATGGTTCCTTCTTCGCCATTCCCCCAATAAAGTAAAAAGTTAAACAAAGTATCAATCAAATGGTTCTCTTCTTTATTGCAGCGTGACCGAACTTCCTCCAAGTCTTCTCCGTGGTAGCCGAATTTACTAAATTTCGCTCCTAATAAATAAGCCTCAAGAGCAACATCATAACAAGCTTCCTCAATTCCGGTATTCATAACAAAGCTCGAAGCAATTCTCGTTGAACCGAAATATTGTTTAACTCTTTCCTTCAACATATTGATGGATAAGTCCCGTAAAACGGAACGCTCGTATTTAATTTGTTTTTCCCGACGCTTTTCTTTAAAGGTTGTAATTACATTCACTCACTTTTCACCTCTTAGAACTATTTTTCATCCCTTGTTCATAAGAAATGCAAAGTACTCACCGTTTTCCATTTCCAATTTTTTAAGCCCCAAAAGTTGGTAGGAAAGAGAGATTTTTTTATTTTAAGGCGTCATTAATTTTTGTTACGTGAAAGATCAAAAATTTTATTTTTTTAAAATAAAAAGACCCTCAACCATAATAGGATTGAAAGCCTTTAAACTTTGATTTATTATTCGCCTAGATCGACATTGTGGTAAACTTGCTGGACATCTTCTAAGTCTTCTAATGCATCAATCATTTTTTCAAATTTCGCTTGTGCATCTTCCGGAAGGGTTACATCATTTTGGGCAAGCATCGTTAGTTCCGCTACTGTAAATTCAGTTATACCCGCATTTTTGAATGCTTCTTGTACGGCATGGAACTGGTCAGGTTCAGCATAAACGATGACCGCTTCATCTTCTTCGGCAATGTCACGTACGTCTACGTCTGCTTCCATTAAAAGTTCAAGCACCTCATCAGCTGTTTTCCCTTCTACACCGATAACAGCCGTTGCATCAAACATATAGGCTACTGATCCGCTTACCCCCATATTACCGCCGTTTTTACCAAATGCAGCACGCACATCTGATGCCGTACGGTTTACGTTATTGGTCAGTGCATCAACAATGACCATTGAACCGCTTGGACCAAAGCCTTCATATCGAAGTTCAGTATAGCTCTCTTCTGAACCGCCTTTTGCTTTATCAATCGCACGGTCAATAATGTGTTTCGGCACATTATAGGTTTTTGCCCGCTCAAGTACAAACCTTAAAGCCTGATTGGATTCCGGATTGGGTTCACCTTGCTTTGCTGCTACATAAATTTCAACGCCGAATTTTGCATAAATACGACTTGTATTTGCATCCTTTGAAGCTTTTTTTTCTTTAATATTGTTCCACTTACGCCCCATTATGAACACTCTCTTTCCACTTTGAATCTAAACAATTAATACGATTTAAATTGATTGCTTTCATTCCAGATAATATTATACAACAATTGCATAATTTCTACAAAATGTGGTCAAAAGCTGATGCTATTCATAAAAAAGACCCCCAACCAGTAAAGGTTGAGAGTCTTAAAATGCCAAAAATGAACGTTTTGAGAACTAAGGCGCACGACGGGCACCTTTAAGACCGTATTTTTTTCGCTCTTTTATGTGTGTTTTTATATGAAGAAACACGGAAAAAACAATTCTTATCATGTCAACATTTAAGCAAAAAAGTGTCTTATATAGGCACCTTATTTACGGAATATGGAGAAAAGCCACCCCCATTTTTCATTTGGTTTTTGTATCGCTCCTTCTAAACGTTTATTAAAGTCATTTTGTGAACGCCATTCATTTTTCTGTTCGTCCCGCATATTTTGTATTTCTCTTTGTAAGAATTCGCTTTTTTGTTTTTCTTGTTGCAGCAATGTTTCGTAATGAGTCCTTTGTTGTTCAGATAATTTTTCAATTTTAGCATTTGTTTTTTGCGCTGAATTTCCAATATTAGAACTTAAATCATGATGATCTTGGTGAAGCCGGGAAACTGATGTTTTAAGCTGAGACATATCGTTTATCACTTGGACATTCATTTCACGTGTGGCTGCGAGTTCATTGGCTAAAAAAGTTAATATCTCTTTTAATTGATGGGGATCGGGGGGTAAATTGTCATATGTATCGGGTATCGCAATCTCTGTTTTAATTGATCCTTCTAATCTTTCTTTTTGTTGATATGCAAGGTCTTTAGCTGTATCGTCTAAGGGCTTGTCCGTATCGCGTAACGCTATAAGTGCTTCGATATCGGATTGAACAAAGATACGCCGGTCTCCATCTTTTAAAAACTCATATCCATTTCGTTCTAAAATTTGGCCATACTTTCGAACGGTGGGTGTTGCAATTCCCGCTTCTTCTGCAACCTCCTTGGAAGAGAAAGAACGTTCATTCGGTTGTATATCATATCGCATATCGGACCTCCTTTTATATTAAATATGAGGGTTTTAGGATTTTTTTGCAAGTCATATCGCCAGCCGATACATGGGATGTATTACCGAGCTCTTCAAAGCAGGTCCCAAATTATGTTAAGAGATGCAGAGACATACCGTTTGTCAGGTGGACATTCATTTTACGTGCAGCTCCGAGCTCATTGGCTAAAAACGTTAAAACTCATATAAATAATTAGTATCATGGGGTAAATTATCATATGTATCGGATATCGCAAGCTCTGTTTCATTTGATCCTTCTAATCTTTCTTTTTGTTGATACGTAAGACCTTTAGCTGTATCGTCTAGGGGCTTGCTGTATCGCGTACCGCTATAAGCTCTTCATTGTCAGATTGAACAAGAATACGCCATTTTTGGATTTATTTGAAAGCTGTATCGCCCAGCGATACGAACCAAAAAGGAGAACCGATCGGCCCCTCTCAGGAAAAAGGAAAAGATAAAACAATTTCTGGCGTTAACAAAAAATGAATTATCATTACGTGATTACGTTCTCTTTTACTTTTTAATCTATATTAGAGCTCGTAAAGGTGAGTTATTACCCCTTACTTGGGACTACGTTGAATTTGAGGCTGGTTCACTTCGTTTTATTTTTCATTATAAAGGAAAGTTCCATATAACAGTCTTCATAATCAAATATTTTTACCTTAATAAGCCTAATGATTACCACGATCGCTACCAAGATAAAAACAGTTCCAATTGCCCTTTCATATTGCTCCCAATCTTTAATTAAATATGTGCCGTATTTCCCCTTCACCTTTACCACCCTAATTGATCGTAAAGACTCATAGCGTACAGTCGGACGATACATATATATTCCCCCTTACCTTTCGTGACGCCCTAAGACGCCTTTGTAAAAGATATGAGACACCGCTTGTCCATGTTTCCAACTTTCTGTATTTCATTTAAGTTTAGAAAATTGGAATTGTGGCTATGCTGATAAAAAAGCCAAATAGGAGTGGGAAAACGTGTTTTTGTATAACTGGTTTAACCTGGGGAAACGACACCGATCTAAGCTAGCCAAATTTTTAGAGGAAAACGAAATAAATCAACAAGACTTGGCCAATGAAAGCGGGGTAAGTAAATCCACTGTTAGCCGGATATGCCAGGGTGATGAATTTGCCCCCAATATGAGAAATGCAACAAAGATCATTAACGCCTTGCGGAAACTAACCCAAAAAAACATAAACCATGATGATTTTTGGAGTATGTAACAGGAGGGATTGTAAGATGATAGGTAACATAATGAGTATATTAGTTGCTGCATATTTAATTTGGCTTCTCGCCCGCACCATTTATACTAAATATACTGAAGGAACAAAATAATAAAGTCCAGGCGTTCAAACCTGGGCTTTATATTTTTCAATGTACCGTTGTCTTGAGGACAGTTTTTCACCAATTTATATAAATAGAGTTGGCGTAAGAAATAATTTATGCACCTGTCTCAGATCGGTATATCTCCTAAAAAATACATTCTTCGACTGGTTTCACCGTTTTCTATTCTTAATCAAACGTTTGATTAGATCTCCCGCGAGCCCTTTTAGATAAGGATTTTCCTTGCCATTCTAGAAAAAAGAATGTCGACTATTGTCCGGGAAATTCTCTTTTACTTCTTTACACACCTAATAAAACAATCCACTATACATTATCCTACAAAGTTCTCCATTTTTCCTTCTTAATCAAACGTTTGATTAGAACTTTCATAATTCGCATAACTTAGGGCTTTTTCCTTCTAAAGTTGAAAAAAGAATGTCGATTGTTACGAGGGACCAGTTCTAATTTATAGATATTTTTAAAAAACACAAGCATGATCAACCAAATATATCATTAAACCTAATTATCTCTCCCGGACGCATTTTTCGGCCCGAATCAGCGTACTTTTGCTTATCCCTGTTGTTTCCTCTATCTGTTTGTTAGAATGTGTTTCCAGCAGCTTCAATTCGTCTACCATAGACTCTTTTCCATAATGAAGGTGATTTCCTTATTCAAAAGCCTAAAAAAGCTCAATCTAAGCGCTTAATTAGTTTGGACAGCCCAACGCTTTCATTTCTGAAAAAGTGGCGTATACGCCCAAAAGAAGCGATTATGGCATCCATGAATAACATTGATAATAATAACATGGTTTTTACTAGGGAAGACTGCACCCCTATTCGTTTAGCCATAAAAAAGACCCCCAACCAAATTGGTTGAGAGCCTTTGAAATGTTGATAATTAACGTTTTGAGAACTGAGGCGCACGACGAGCACCTTTAAGACCGTATTTTTTACGTTCTTTCATACGAGCATCACGAGTTAATAGACCTGCGCGCTTTAAAGTTGGGCGATATTCAGGGTCAGCTTGAAGTAATGCGCGAGCAATACCGTGGCGGATTGCGCCAGCTTGACCAGTGTATCCACCGCCGCTTACGTTTACAAGAACGTCATAGCTGCCAACAGTTTCAGTAGCTACTAACGGTTGGTTTACAACAACACGTAAAGCTTCGAATGGGATATAATCTACGATGTCACGACCATTAACTACAATTTTACCAGTTCCTGGAACTAAGCGCACACGTGCGACAGAGCTCTTACGACGGCCAGTACCAATATATTGAACTTGTGCCAAGTTAATTCCCTCCCTCTTAATTAACCGCGAAGTTCGTAAACTTCAGGTTTTTGTGCTTGGTGCGGATGTTCTGCGCCAGCATATACATGTAATTTTTTGAACATTGTGCGTCCTAGAGAATTCTTTGGAAGCATGCCGCGAACAGCAAGTTCGATCATTTTCTCAGCATAGTTAGTACGCATTTCCAAAGCAGTTCTTTGTTTTAAACCACCTGGGTGATTTGTGTGACGGTAGTAAATTTTGTCAGTTAGTTTCTTACCTGTTAATTCAACTTTAGAAGCGTTAAGAATGATAACATTATCACCAGTGTCAACATGTGGTGTAAAAGTTGGTTTATTTTTACCACGTAAGATTGATGCTACTTCTGAAGCAAGACGTCCAAGAGTTTTGCCCTCTGCATCAATAACGTACCATTTACGCTCGATATTGTTGGCATTTGCCATAAACGTTGTACGCATGAATTTCCCTCCTAATTAAATCCGTTAAAGATTATTTTCTCGCACGATTATAAGCAATCTCCGTTCGATTCTGTTCCGGGAATGAACGTCAATCACCATTATGCGCTTAATTTTCTAAACATATATTTTCAATCACGATGAAGACTTTCCGGGGCTTTATCGTGGGATTAAAAACACACACATATAATATAATAAATTCTCCTGGGCTGAATGTCAAGAAAATGTTACACCAGGTTAGGTTGTTAGTAAGAAAAGAGGAAGCACATTGGTCAGCCCCGACAAACGCTGGAGCTTGACAGTATAAAATTAGTTGTAAAATACTTTCCAAAGATATAAACCGTTAGCCGGAGCCGTTTTTCCGGCGTAACGACGGTCTTTTTTTTCTAAAATATCGAGAATTTCCTTTGGCTCTCGTGCACCTGTTCCCACCTCTAATAATGTACCAACAAGGATACGTACCATGTTATACAAAAAGCCATTTCCGACAAAGCGAAATAACAGTAGTTCGCCTTCCATCGTCAAATCAATTTTTTCAATGGTCCTCACCTTATCTTCAACTTCTGTTTTAGCAGAACAAAAGCTGGAAAAATCATGTGTTCCAAATAAATATCGGCTCGCCTCACGCATGGCATCTATATTTAAAGGATAAGGATATTGATAGGCAAAGTTACGCCTGAATGGATCCCTCGTTGCGGAAAGATGAAGGAAATAGCGATATTCTTTTCCTATTGCGTCAAAACGTGCATGAAATGACGGACTTACTTTCTCAATAGATAGGACCGTAATATCCTCTGGAAGCATGGAATTGAGGGCTACGACCCATTTGTTCTCCGGAATCGGAAGAGGAGAGTCGAAGTGAATAACCTGACCCTTCGCATGAACTCCTGCATCCGTTCTTCCGGAACCGGAAACCAAAACACGCTTGTCCTTATGCATTTTGGTTAAAACCGCTTCAATATCGCTTTGTACCGTTCGCTTCTTCGGTTGGATCTGGTAACCGGAAAAGCCCGAACCATCATATGAAATAATGCACTTATACCTTTGCATTTAATTACTCCATTTATGAACGTAATGAAAATAAGCATAGTGTTAGAATGACAAGCAGTAGAATCTGCAGGGAATCTGCCGTTCTCCAGTTTAATTGACGAAATTTGGTTCTGCCTTCGCCGCCGCGATATCCTCTAGCTTCCATGGCAATCGCAAGCTCTTCAGCCCGTTTAAATGAACTAACAAATAACGGAATTAAGAGCGGAATAACCGCTTTGACACGTTCTTTTATCGGCCCGCCGGCAAACTCGACCCCTCTGGCAATTTGAGCCTTCATGATTTTATCGGTCTCCTCCATAAGCGTAGGAATAAATCTCAATGATATCGACATCATTAAAGCCATTTCATGAACTGGAAAGCGAACCTTGTTCAATGGATGTAAAAGGGTTTCAACTCCATCGGTAATTTCAATCGGTGTCGTCGTTAATGTTAACAGTGACGTCATTAAGATTAAGAAAAAGAATCTCATTGAGATAAAAATTCCTTGTCTGAGGCCTTCATCGTAAATTTTCAAAGGACCAAGCTCTGCTAGCAGGTTCCCTTCCTTTGTAAAAAATAATTGCAGAACTAATGTAAAAAGAACGAGCCAGATAACCGGCTTCAAGCCCACATATAAAAAGCGTAAGGGAATCCGTGACAATCCGAGCATTAACAAAGTATAAATTCCTATTAGTGCGTATGTGACCCAATTATTTGCAAGAAAAATGATACAAACAAATAAGAAAATAACAATCAATTTAGACCGCGGATCCATCCGGTGAATCAAAGAATCAGCAGGTACATATCTGCCAAAAATCATTTTTTCCATCATACCCGTTCACCTCTGCTGATTAAATCTGTCACGGCATCAGATAGATGTTCGATTGATAGATGGACTTTCCCTAGTTTTACACCTAATTTTTCCTCCAGCTTGAGCTGAAATCGAACAACCTCCGGTACATCTAATCCCATCTTGATCAGATCATCCGGTGAGGAGAAAATCTCCTCCGGAGACCCCTCTTTGACCAATCTTCCTTGCTGCATGATCACAATTTGGTCTGCATAGCAGGCTGCATCCTCCATACTGTGGGTCACAAGGATGGTGGATAGATTTCTGTTCTTATGCAGCTGATAGAACATATCCATAATCTCTTTACGGCCACGCGGGTCTAATCCTGCGGTTGGTTCATCTAGCACAATCACATCCGGTTCCATGGCCAGGACTCCGGCGATGGCTACGCGGCGCATTTGACCACCCGATAGGTCAAATGGTGATTTTTCAAGAATCTCTTCTTGTAATCCCACTTGCTTCAGTGCAATCCGCGCCCTTTTCTTCGCTTCTGATTCCGATACACCGAAATTCATTGGGCCAAAAATAATATCCTTTTCAACCGTCTCCTCAAATAACTGATGTTCAGGAAATTGAAAAACAATTCCCACTTTACGTCGGACTTGTTTCAAATTTTTATATTTCTTCTTTGCCCTTATTTCGTGCTCACCGATTCTTACAGTTCCTTCCGTGGGCACAAGAAGCGCGTTTAGATGCTGCAAAACCGTTGACTTACCTGAACCGGTATGTCCGATTATCGCCATATATGTGCCTTCTTTTATTTCGATGGATACATCTTCAATAGCAAGGCGTTCGAAAGGAGTATTTGCCTGATAACGGTACTCTACATTTTGCAGTGAGATGTCCATAACTCTGTCACCAACTCTTCTTCCGATAAATAGCGCTTTGAAAATTCTATCCCTTTTTGATTGAATGCTTTACTCATTTTTACCGAAAACGGGATATCAAGGCCTAATTGGATTAACTCATCATCCATTGAGAAAATCTCTTCGGGAGTTCCTTCCCTGTAAACTTCCCCTTTATTCATAACAATGATTCGGTCCGCCTTTGCAGCTTCTTCCAAATCATGTGTAATGGAGATAACCGTCAAATGCTTTTCATCTTTTAAATTCCTTACTGTCTCTAAAACTTCTTCTCTACCTCTTGGGTCAAGCATAGATGTTGCCTCATCTAAGATGATAATTGACGGCCTCAATGCGAGAACACCGGCAATGGCAACCCGTTGCTTCTGTCCACCGGAGAGATGGTGGGGCTCTTGATTAAGAAAACGATCCATTTTGACTTTTTTAAGTGAATCTTCAACCCTAAAGACCATTTCATCCCTTGGTATCCCGTGATTTTCTAAACCAAAAGCCACATCATCCTGAACCGTGGTACCAACGAATTGGTTATCAGGGTTTTGAAAAACCATACCTAATTGCTTGCGAATATCCCAGATAGACTCTTCAGTTAACTTTATATCACAAACGGTAATCTCACCTTGTTTTGGAAATTGCAAACCATTTAAGAGTTTTGCCATGGTAGATTTGCCTGAGCCGTTATGGCCAACAATCGCAAGCCATTCCCCTTCATATATTTTAAAGCTGACATTGTGAAGGGCATATCGCTCCTGTGATTCGTATTGAAAGGAAACTCCATCAAGGGAAACAACGGGCTTTTTCATCTAATGTTTCCTCCCCTAATCTCTGCTAATCTAATCTCTTTTATTTTACAATACAAAAAAAGCCTGCACCTCGTCCCTAGCAGAAACGCATAACATCTGCTGTAAAATCCGGGATTTCTATAAAAGAAATGGGAGGAGGTGCATGAGCTAGACGAGACGTGAAAAATATTGGGAAAATGAATTCTTTCCAAGGAGTATTTAACACACTCCTATTTTGCTCCTTAATCGGAGTCACGCTCATCGTAACACTCGTTTGGCTTGGTTCGTACATATTATATTTGTTACAGAAAAAGGGCAAAGAACAAGTTTGTTTGTAAACTGTCCAGCGCCCTTGTTGTCTGTAAAAGTATTAAACTAACTCGATAATAACCATTGGCGCACCGTCACCGCGGCGTGGTCCAAGTTTCATAATACGAGTGTATCCACCTTGACGCTCTTGATAACGCGGAGCGATATCAGCGAAAAGTTTTTGTACTGCATCTTGACCATTTTCAGCATCAGCTACTTCATTACGAACATATGAAGAAGCTTGACGGCGAGCATGTAAATCACCGCGTTTGCCTAAAGTAATCATTTTTTCAACAGTCACACGAAGTTCTTTCGCGCGAGTTTCTGTTGTCTCGATGCGCTCGTTGATAATTAAATCTGTAGTTAAATCACGAAGCATAGCTTTACGCTGTGCACTTGTGCGTCCTAACTTTCTGTAAGCCATGAAGGGTTCCCTCCTTTGTTGAAGTCATAAATCGATCGTTAAGCATACGGGAGATAAACTTTAAGTTTTTAACCGCTACTAGTCGTCTTTACGTAAGCCTAACCCAAGCTCTTCTAGTTTCGCCTTCACTTCTTCAAGTGATTTGCGACCTAAGTTACGTACTTTCATCATATCTTCTTCAGTTTTATTAGCTAATTCCTGAACAGTGTTGATTCCGGCGCGTTTTAAGCAGTTATAAGAACGAACAGAAAGAACCAGTTCCTCAATAGTCATTTCAAGAACTTTTTCCTTTTGATCTTCTTCTTTTTCTATCATTATTTCAGCATTTTGTGCTTCATCGGTTAAACCAACGAAAATATTCAAATGCTCGGTCAAAATTTTCGAACCAAGAGCAATCGCTTCTTTTGGCCCAGTGCTTCCATCTGTCCAAACATCAAGCGTAAGCTTATCATAGTTTGTCATTTGACCAACACGTGTATTTTCTACCTGGTAAGAAACACGCGAAACCGGAGTGTAAATAGAGTCTATAGGTATCACACCGATTGGTTGATCCTCTCTCTTATTTTGATCTGCCGGAGTATAACCGCGACCTCGTCTAGCAGTTAAACGCATGCGAAGATGACCGCTCGTTGCTAACGTAGCAATATGAAGATCAGGGTTTAAAATCTCAACATCACTGTCATGCGTAATATTACCGGCCTTGACAGGTCCTTCACCCTGTACATCAATTTCAAGGGTTTTCTCTTCATCAGAGTAGATTTTTAAAGCCAATTTTTTAATGTTTAAAATTATGGATGTTACATCCTCTACGACGCCTTCAATTGTTGAGAACTCATGAAGTACCCCATCGACCTGAATCGATGTAACAGCGGCACCTGGGAGTGAAGATAATAGGATACGACGTAAGGAGTTACCCAAAGTGGTACCAAATCAACGCAATAGAGGTTCTACGACGAACTTACCGTACATGGCATCATCGTAGATCTCAACCGTTTCGATTTTTGGTTTTTCTATTTCGATCATCAAATAACCCTCCTTCAAAACGTCGAAACTTCGAATAGATACTAGTTCTAAGCGAAATTCCCCCATGTATACGTTCCCGTTTTGTGCACAACAACTGGAATAAATTTTCTGTATAAACTTCAAAAATTAGTATCATATCCCATTATAGACGTATGATACAAAATCTATACAAAAAAATTAAACACGACGACGTTTTGGTGGACGGCATCCATTATGAGGAACAGGTGTAACGTCTTTAATTGCTGTAACTTCCAGACCAGCAGCTTGAAGAGCACGAATTGCAGCTTCACGCCCTGCGCCAGGTCCTTTAACCGTTACTTCTAAAGTTTTCATACCATGTTCGATTGATGTTTTCGCAGCAGTTTCAGCAGCCATTTGCGCAGCGAATGGAGTAGATTTACGAGAACCTTTAAATCCAAGCGCACCGGCACTTGACCATGAAATTGCATTCCCATGAACATCAGTGATTGTTACGATCGTGTTGTTAAATGTTGAACGGATATGTGCAATACCTGATTCAATATTCTTTTTAACACGACGTTTACGTGTATTAGTTTTACGTGCCATTTAAATAACCTCCTTTGCCGATTACTTCTTCTTGTTCGCAACAGTCTTACGAGGACCTTTGCGTGTACGAGCGTTGTTTTTCGTATTTTGTCCACGAACCGGTAAACCACGACGATGACGTAACCCGCGGTAGCAGCCGATTTCCATTAAACGCTTAATGTTAAGAGAAATTTCACGGCGAAGGTCACCTTCAACTTTTAACTTGTCGATGATGTCACGGATTTTGTTTAATTCTTCTTCAGTTAAATCACGCACTCTTGTATTTTCAGAAACACCGGCTTCTGCCAAGACTTTTTGTGCAGTATTTTTGCCAATACCATAAATGTAAGTTAAAGAGATAACTACACGTTTTTCACGTGGAATATCTACACCAGCAATACGTGCCATTAATTTAGCGCACCTCCTTCAAAAATTAACCTTGTTTTTGTTTATGTTTAGGGTTTTCACAGATAACCATAACTTTTCCGCGTCTACGGATAACTTTGCACTTTTCGCAGATCGGTTTAACAGATGGTCTTACTTTCATTATCCTAACCTCCTTAGTAGTACGGAGTGCAAGCAGATTATTTAAAGCGGTAAGTAATTCTTCCGCGTGTTAAGTCATATGGAGATAGCTCAACAGTCACTTTGTCACCCGGAAGGATCCGAATGAAATGCATTCGTATTTTACCAGAAACATGAGCTAGCACAGTATGACCATTTTCTAATTCTACCTTAAACATCGCATTTGGCAAAGTTTCAATTACTTTACCCTCAATTTCAATTACATCATCTTTGGCCATGGGTCTCGTCCCCCTTCTCTTTTTCAGATATGCGTTCATTTAAAAACTTTGTAAGTGCAAATCGCAGCTTTCCGTTCGTAACACGCCCTATTTCCTTCATGCTGTTCTGAACCTCAAGAGAAACGTGATCAATAAATTGTAAATGTCGCGGGTTCTTTTTCTTCGGTCGGTCAAAAGGAATCCTTTCTCCGTCCGCAAGATAAACGAACTTTTCAGCCAACCTTACAATTATAGCATATTGACCTGCGTCCCGTCCGCTAGTAACTATTACAAATTGCCCTATTTGCGGAATAAAACCGGTATTGAACATTGAAATCACCCGGACTTAGGCTTTGGTTAAGATCTCATATCCTGTTTCAGTAATCGCAATAGTATGTTCAAAATGAGCACACCTTTTTCCGTCTACCGTTACAACTGTCCAATTGTCAGCCAATGTCTTCACATAGCGGCTTCCGGCATTTACCATCGGTTCGATTGCCAGTACCATTCCAGGTAATAGATTCGGACCTTTGTTTGGCGGACCGTAATGAGGAATATCAGGTTCTTCATGTAAGTCTTGCCCAACTCCATGTCCTACATACTCGCGCACAACTGAAAAGCCATTTGCTTCCACAAACGTTTGAATCGCATGGGAGATGTTCGAGAGTCGCTCACCTGGTTTTGCTTCGTTTAGTCCTTGATAAAGAGATTCCTCTGTTACGTCTAAGAGACGCTGTGAATCTTCATCAATTTTTCCAACAGCATAAGTCCATGCAGAATCACCATGGTAACCGTTGTATTTCGCACCGATATCGATGCTAATAATATCGCCCTCATTTAGAACATGATCATCAGGAATCCCGTGAACAAGCTGGTTGTTCACACTGGTACAGATGCTGCCGCGAAATCCATTATACCCTTTAAAAGAAGGAAATGCATCGTGAGCGAGAATAAATTCTTCAGCGACACGGTCCAGTTCTTTCGTTGTTATACCAGGAGTTAAATGTTTTTTTAACTCTTGGTGGGTTAGGGCGACAATTCGCCCGGCTTCGCGCATGATCTCAATTTCCCTGGGGGTTTTGCAAATGATCATTAAATTAAGCCCCCGAGTAATTGCTCGATATCAGCTAATACTTTACGAATGTCCTGCTGACCGTTTATCGGACGCAAATAACCTTTTGTTTCGTAGAAATCCAATAATGGCTGAGATTGTTTAATGTTTACATCTAAGCGGTTTTGAACAGTCTCTTCATTATCATCTGCCCTTTGATAAAGCTCACCGCCGCAGCGGTCGCAAATCCCCTCTTGGTGAGGCGGGTTGAAGACAAGATGATAAGTTGCGCCACAATCTTTACAAATACGTCGTCCTGTTAAGCGCTCCATTAAAATATCCTTGTCAACTTCGATATTGATCACATAATCAATCTCTCTATCTAATTCAACAAGAAGATTTTCCAAAGCTTCTGCTTGAGGTACCGTTCTAGGAAAGCCATCCAGTAAGAATCCTTTTTGACAGTCTTCTTTACTTAACCGTTCACGTACAATACCGATTGTTACTTCATCAGGAACAAGTTCGCCTTTATCCATGAATGATTTAGCTTGTAAACCTAGTTCAGTTCCTTCTTTCATCGCTGCACGGAACATATCTCCGGTAGAGATATGAGGGATGCCGTATTTTTCGACGATTTTTTCGGCCTGTGTACCTTTACCGGCACCAGGAAGCCCCATTAACACTAAATTCACACGTGTTCCCCCCTCGTGCTATAAATGGGTTTTAGGGAACATGAGTCCCCAAAAACCTTTTACTTTATAAAACCTTTATAATGACGTTTAACCAACTGTGCTTCAAGTTGCTTCATCGTATCAAGGGCTACACCCACAACGATAAGCAAGCTTGTTCCACCGATTTGAGCTGTTTGCGGCAGGTTAGCAATCTGTATAAAAAGGACTGGTAATACTGCTATGACAGCTAAGAAAATGGCGCCAATAAATGTTAAACGATATAAAACACGCGTTAAATATTCTTGCGTACTCTTACCTGGACGAATCCCCGGTATATAACCGCTTTGCTTTTGTAAGTTCTCCGCTACTTGTTCAGGGTTAACTTGAATAAAAGCATAAAAATAAGTAAACGCAATAATTAAGGCAGCATATAGGACCATCCCAATAGGATGGGAATAATCGAATACATTAATAATCCAAGTTGTTACACTATTTGTTGGGAAAAACGATGCAACCGTTCTTGGCGTAACAATAAAGGAAACTGCAAAGATGACTGGGATAACGCCGGCTGCATTAACCTTTAAAGGCATGTGAGTAGACTGTCCCCCAACAGGATTACGCCCCTCAACCACGCGTTTTGCATATTGAATTGGAATTTTACGATTAGCTTGTTGGATGAAGATAACCCCAACAACTACTGCAATCACAGCAAGAGCTATTAAAACAACTGTAACAATGCGCAGGAATAATTGTTCACCGGCGTTCTGAAACTGCTGTACATAGATCTGATTGACAGTCGTAGGAATTCCAGCAACAATCCCGGCAAAGATGATAATGGAAATTCCATTTCCAACACCTTTTTCGGTAATTTGCTCCCCGAGCCACATCAAGAAGGATGTTCCGGCCGTTAACACAACAGCAATTAAAAGATATGTTCCGATTCCGGGATTTTCAATTAATTGACCGCTGGTCAAGTTGTTAAACCCATATGCCATACCCAATGCTTGGATAAATCCAAGTATTACAGTGAAGTAACGAGTAAACTGAGCAGTCTTACGACGTCCGGCTTCCCCTTGTTTTGACCATTCCGTAAATTTCGGAACGACGTCCATTTGCAGGAGCTGAATGATAATAGATGCAGTGATATAAGGCATAATACCCATTGCAAAGATGGAGAATTTTTTTAACGCTCCACCGCCAAAAGTATTTAAAATACCGAAAACACTTAATTTATCTTGAGCACCTAATACATCAGCATTTACGTTTGGTACAGGAATAAATGTCCCCAATCGAAAAACGACTAACATTAAAAGGGTGAATATGAGCTTTCGTCTTATATCACCCACGCGCATAAAATTGGAGATTGTCTGGAACATTAGATCACCTCAGTAGTTCCACCAGCAGCTTCGATAGCTTCCTTAGCAGCAGAGGAGAATTTGTTAGCTTTTACAGTCAACTTTTTCTCTACGTTCCCTTTAGCAAGAATTTTGATTCCTGCTTTTTCATTACTTACAACGCCTGTTTCGATAAGAAGTTCTGGAGTAACTTCTGTACCGTCTTCAAAGCGATTTAAAGCATCAAGGTTAACAACTGCATATTCTTTACGGCTGATATTCGTAAATCCACGTTTTGGTAAACGACGGAATAATGGTGTTTGACCACCTTCAAAACCTAGTCGTACACCTCCACCGGAACGAGCGTTTTGACCTTTATGGCCTTTACCGGCAGTCTTACCTTGACCGGATCCGATACCGCGTCCTAAACGTTTACGTTCTTTACGGGAACCTTCAGCAGGCTTTAATTCATGAAGTTTCATATTGGCACCTCCTTATGAAAGAAAAGAATCAATTATTGTTCTTTAACTGTTACAAGGTGAGCAACTTTGTTAATCATACCGCGAATAGCAGCGTTATCTTGATGCTCAACTGTTTGATTTAATTTACGTAAACCCAAAGCAGTAACTGTCGCGCGTTGGTCCTCAGGGCGACCAATTACGCTGCGGTTGAGGGTAATTAAAAGTTTATTCGCCATTTGATTTCCCTCCTTATCCTAACAGTTCTTCTACTGATTTACCACGTAATTTCGCTACGTCTTCAGCACGTTTTAATTGTTTAAGACCATCAACTGTGGCACGAACCATGTTGATCGGAGTGTTAGTTCCTAATGATTTAGAAAGGATATCAGCTACCCCTGCTAATTCAAGAACTGCACGAACAGGTCCTCCGGCGATAACTCCTGTACCTTCAGAAGCAGGTTTTAGAAGAATTTCACCGGCACCAAAACGTCCAATTACTTGGTGAGGAACAGTAGTTCCAACCATTGGCACTTCGACTAAGTTTTTCTTTGCATCCTCGATAGCTTTACGAATCGCATCCGGTACTTCTTGTGCTTTACCGGTACCGAAACCGACATGACCGTTTTTATCTCCAACTACTACAAGAGCAGAGAAACGGAAACGACGTCCGCCTTTAACAACTTTCGCAACACGGTTAACCGTAACTACGCGTTCTTCTAGTTCAAGTTTGTTTGGATCAATACGACGCATCTTTTTGTGTCCCTCCTTTGCCTATTAAAATTGTAAGCCGTTCGCGCGAGCTGCATCAGCTAGTGCTTGAATACGTCCATGATACAGGTATCCTCCACGGTCAAAGACAACAGACGAGATACCTTTTTCTACCGCACGTTTAGCAACTAATTCTCCGACCTTTTGTGCAGCTTCAACGTTACTTGTAGATTCAAGAGTTAATTCTTTATCTAAAGTGGATGCACTTGCTAAAGTAACACCACTCATGTCATCGATAACCTGTGCATAAACATGTTTGTTAGAACGAAACACATTTAGACGCGGACGAGCTGAAGTTCCGCTAAGTTTCGCACGAACACGAGCGTGTCTTTTCTTGCGAGTAGCGTTTTTATCAAGCTTCGTAATCATTTAGGTCACTCCTTTCGTTTACCTATGCGGCATTACTTACCGGTTTTACCTTCTTTACGACGAACAAATTCGCCTTCGTAACGAATTCCTTTGCCTTTATACGGCTCAGGAGGACGAACTCCGCGAATATTGGCAGCTAATGCACCAACACGTTCTTTATCAGTACCTTTAATAATAATTTTTGTATTAGCAGGTACTTCGATTTCAAGTCCGGCTTCCGGTTCAATTTCAACCGGATGCGAGTAACCAACGTTTAATACAAGTTTGTTACCTTGCTTTTGAGCACGGTATCCAACCCCGATTAATTCAAGGCCTCTTGTGAATCCTGTTGAAACACCCTCAACCATGTTCGCGATTACCGCACGAGTTGTTCCGTGCAATGCGCGGTGTTCTTTTACGTCAGATGGACGAGTAATTGTAACTAAATTTTCTTCTACGTTAATTGTAATATCAGGACTAAAAGTACGGGAAAGTTCGCCTTTAGGTCCTCTTACAGTAACAGCATTATTATTAACAGTAACCGTAACTCCAGCTGGAATTTCGATCGGTTTTTTTCCTACGCGTGACATTTAGTGCACCTCCATTCATTCAGAAACTCTATTACCAAACGTAAGCTAATACTTCTCCGCCGACTTGTTTTGCACGAGCTTCTTTATCTGTAATAACACCTTGTGATGTTGATACTAACGCGATACCAAGACCGTTAAGAACGCGTGGTACCTCCGTAGATTTTGCGTAAACTCGAAGTCCAGGCTTGCTTATGCGCTTAAGACCAGTAATAACACGTTCGTTATTTGCACCGTATTTTAAGAAGATACGGATGATGCCTTGTTTATTATCTTCGATAAATTCGACGTCACGTACGAAACCTTCGCGCTTTAAAATTTCAGCAATTTCTTTTTTCATATTAGAAGCAGGCACTTCTAATTTTTCGTGACGCACCATATTCGCATTACGAATGCGAGTAAGCATATCAGCAATTGGATCTGTCATGACCATTATTTTTACCTCCTTCCCAGACTTGGGTTTTACCAGCTAGCTTTTTTAACACCAGGAATTTGTCCTTTGTATGCTAATTCACGGAAACAAATACGGCAAAGCTTAAATTTACGGTATACAGAGTGTGGACGGCCGCAACGTTCACAGCGTGTGTACTCTTGTACTGCATATTTAGGCGTGCGTTTTTGTTTCGCAATCATTGACTTTTTAGCCACGTTTTCGCCTCCCTTATTTAGCGATTACTTTTGGAATGGCATTCCAAATTGAGTTAAAAGTTCACGTGCTTCTTCATCAGTGTTAGCAGTCGTTACGATAACGATATCCATACCACGAACTTTACTTACTTTATCGTAATCAATTTCAGGGAAGATTAATTGTTCTTTAATACCTAAAGTGTAGTTACCGCGACCATCGAATGCTTTTTTAGAAACACCACGGAAGTCACGTACACGAGGTAAAGAAACAGAAACTAATTTATCCAAGAATTCGTACATGCGCTCACCACGAAGAGTAACCTTCGCACCGATCGGCATACCTTCACGTAGACGGAAGCCGGCGATTGATTTCTTTGCACGAGTTACTACAGGTTTTTGACCAGTAATAGTTGCAAGTTCTTCAACGGCGTTATCGAGTGCTTTTGCATTAGCAACAGCATCACCAACGCCCATATTCACAACGATTTTTTCAAGCTTTGGTACTTGCATAACTGATTTATAGTTGAACTTGCTTACTAGAGCAGGTGATACTTCTTTAACAAATTTTTCTTTTAGGCGGTTCATTTATTGTACCTCCCTTCTTAATTTAAACTATTTATCTAAAACTTCACCGGATTTTGCTGTGCGTACTTTTTTGCCATCAACCGTTGTGTAACCTACACGAGTTGGGTTACCGGACTTAGGATCGATAGGCATAACGTTTGATACATGAATTGGAGCCTCAAAGCTCATGATTCCGCCTTGCGGGTTCGCTTGGGAAGGTTTTGCGTGTTTTTTCACGATGTTTACACCTTCAACAAGAACTCGGCTTTCTTTAGGATAGGCAGCTAGGATTACACCTGTTTTACCTTTATCCTTACCGGAGATGACTCTTACTTTGTCACCTTTTTTCACATGCATCATTAAGCACCTCCTTAAAGGCATTTGAATTTAAATTATAGTACTTCTGGAGCTAAAGAAACGATTTTCATAAAGTTGTTTTCGCGAAGTTCACGAGCGACTGGTCCGAAGATACGAGTTCCGCGTGGGCTCTTATCATCTTTGATAATCACACATGCATTTTCGTCAAATTTAATATAAGAACCGTCAGGGCGACGAGCACCGCTTTTTGTACGAACAATAACAGCTTTAACAACATCACCTTTTTTAACAACGCCACCAGGTGTTGCTTGTTTTACTGTACATACGATAACATCGCCGATCCCGGCAGTTTTGCGTCCGGAACCACCAAGAACCTTGATAGTTAGTACCTCACGAGCACCGGAATTGTCAGCAACTTTTAAACGTGTTTCTTGTTGAATCATGCGTGTAACCTCCCTTCGGAATGAAACTTATCCGAACAATTAAATAATAACTGCTTTTTCTACAACTTCTACTAAACGGAAGCGTTTTGTAGCTGAAAGTGGGCGAGTTTCCATGATACGCACGATGTCGCCAACTTTTGCCTGGTTTTGCTCATCATGAGCTTTAAACTTTTTAGAGTACTTAACGCGTTTACCGTAAAGAGGATGCTTTTTATGTGTTTCAACAAGAACCGTAACGGTTTTTTCCATCTTGTCAGAAACAACGCGTCCAGTGTAAACTTTGCGTTGGTTACGTTCACTCATTATGTGAACCTCCTCTCATTTACTTGTTAACGCTGATTTCTCTCTCGCGAATCACAGTTTTCATGCGAGCAATCGCTTTACGTACTTCACGTATACGAGCTGTATTTTCAAGTTGTCCAGTCGCCAATTGAAAGCGAAGGTTGAAAAGCTCTTCTTTTAATGATTTTACTTTTTGTTCAATTTCAGCAGTGGTAAGGTCACGAAGTTCATTAGCTTTCATTTGATTCACCACCAATTTCTTCTCGTTTTACAAACTTACACTTTACAGGAAGCTTGTGCATTGCAAGACGCAGTGCTTCACGTGCGATTTCTTCAGAAACCCCCGCAATTTCAAACATAATTTTTCCCGGTTTAACAACAGCTACCCATCCTTCAGGCGCCCCTTTACCAGAACCCATCCGCACTTCTAAAGGTTTAGCAGTGTAAGGCTTATGTGGGAAAATTTTAATCCAAACTTTACCGCCACGTTTCATGTAACGTGTCATGGCAATACGGGCAGCTTCGATTTGGCGGTTCGTGATCCAAGAAGCTTCTGTAGCTTGTAGGCCGTATTCACCGAAAGTAACTTCAGTGCCACCTTTTGCGTTTCCACGCATTTTCCCGCGGTGTTGACGGCGATATTTTACGCGTTTTGGCAATAACATGATTATTTGCCTCCTTCCGCATTTTTCTTCTTAGTAGGAAGGACTTCTCCCTTATAGATCCATACTTTTACGCCTAGCTTACCATAAGTAGTATCAGCTTCAGCTGTAGCATAGTCGATATCAGCGCGAAGTGTATGAAGTGGAACTGTTCCTTCGCTGTAATGTTCAGAACGAGCGATATCAGCGCCACCAAGACGTCCGGATACCATTGTTTTAATACCTTTCGCACCAGCACGCATAGCACGTTGAATAACTTGCTTTTGAGCACGACGGAAAGATACACGGTTTTCTAATTGACGAGCAACATTTTCAGCTACTAGTTTCGCATCAAGGTCAGCTTTCTTGATTTCAAGAATATTGATGTGAACACGTTTGCCAGTAAGTTGATTTAATGCTTTACGAAGTGCTTCAACTTCAGTACCGCCTTTACCGATAACCATACCAGGCTTAGCTGTATGAACAGTTACATTCACACGGTTAGCAGCACGTTCGATTTCAACTTTAGAAACAGAAGCATCTTTTAAACGTTTCGTGATGTACTCACGAACTTTAAGGTCTTCGTGTAAAAGTTCAGCAAAGTCTTTACCTGCGTACCATTTAGATTCCCAATCACGGATGATCCCGACACGCAAACCGACTGGATTTACTTTTTGACCCACTGATTATCCCTCCTTCTTTTCTGATAGAACGATTGTGATGTGGCTAGTGCGTTTGTTAATTTGGCTTGCACGGCCCATTGCGCGAGGACGGAAACGTTTTAATGTTGGTCCTTCATCTACAAAAGCTTGCTCAACTACCAAGCTATTAACGTCCATTTCATAATTGTGCTCGGCATTTGCCATAGCGGATTTTAATACTTTTTCAACGATTGGAGAAGCAGCCTTAGGAGTGAGATTTAAAATCGCCACCGCTTCACCAACTTGCTTACCTCGAATTAAATCTACGACTAAACGTGCTTTACGAGGAGCAATACGAACTGTTCTTGCAACAGCTTTAGCTTGCATTTGGATGCCCTCCTCTCTTAACGTCTTGTTTTCTTATCATCGTTACCGTGACCTTTATAAGCACGAGTTGGAGCGAATTCTCCAAGCTTGTGTCCTACCATGTCTTCAGTAACATACACAGGCACATGTTTGCGACCATCGTATACTGCGATTGTGTGGCCGATAAATTGTGGGAAGATCGTAGAACGGCGAGACCAAGTTTTAACAACTTGTTTACTTTCGGTTTCATTTAACTTTTCGATCTTAACCATTAAATGATCATCAACAAATGGTCCTTTTTTTAAGCTGCGACCCATGAAGGAACCTCCCTTCGTGATTGGTCTACGGTTCGTTCCTTGAACCGTAGTTCAACCCCGTTATTTTTTACGACGACGTACGATAAATTTATCTGATTTATTCTTTTTCTTACGTGTTTTGAATCCAAGAGTTGGTTTACCCCATGGAGACATTGGTGATTTACGTCCGATTGGTGAACGTCCTTCACCACCACCGTGTGGATGGTCGTTAGGGTTCATTACAGATCCACGTACTGTCGGGCGCTTGCCTAACCAGCGTGAACGACCTGCTTTACCAATGTTAATTAATTCGTGCTGCTCGTTACCAACTTGACCGATAGAAGCACGGCATTCAGAAAGAATCATGCGAACTTCACCAGAAGTTAAACGAACTAGAACATATTTACCTTCTTTACCAAGTACTTGTGCTGAAGTACCAGCAGAACGGACTAATTGTCCACCTTTACCAGGTTTTAATTCGATGTTGTGTACTACTGTACCAACAGGAATGTTTGCTAATGGAAGAGCGTTACCCACTTTAATATCCGCCTCAGGGCCGGACATTACTTCCATGCCAACTTGCAAGTTTTTAGGAGCTAAGATATAACGCTTTTCTCCATCAACATAATTGATTAGTGCTATATTTGCGGAACGGTTTGGATCGTACTCGATAGTGGCAACGCGTCCTGGAATGCCATCTTTTGTACGTTTAAAATCGATTAAACGATATTGACGCTTATGGCCGCCACCTTGATGACGAACAGTTAACTTACCTTGGTTATTACGGCCGCCTTTTCTCGTTAATGGAGCTAAAAGAGATTTTTCTGGTGTGCTAGTTGTGATTTCTGCGAAATCAGACGTAGTCATACCGCGACGACCATTAGAGGTAGGTTTGTACTTTTTAATCGCCATTTTATTTCCCTCCTCTTCTTGTTAGGTTCTTATGCTTCAAAGAATTCGATTTCTTTGCTGTCAGTTGTTAATTTTACAATTGCTTTACGACGTTTGTTTGTGTAACCACCGAATTTCCCCATACGCTTGAATTTACCTTTATAGTTCATGATGTTAACTTTCTCAACATCAACGCCAAAGATTTCTTCAACGGCATCTTTAACTTGAGTTTTGTTAGCTCTAACATCAACTTCGAACGTATATTTCTTTTCAGCCATTAGGTCAGTAGAACGTTCAGTGATAACGGGGCGCTTAATGATATCGCGTGCATCCATTATGCAAGCACCTCCTCTACTTTTTCAACCGCTGCTTTAGTGATAATCAATTTTTCATGATTAACAACGTCTAATACGTTGATTCCGGCAGCTGTTACAACTGTTACACCAGGAATGTTACGAGCAGAAAGTGCTACATTTTCATCAAGATCTGCAGTAACAATTAGTGCTTTTTTCTCAACAGAAAGACCGGTTAAAACTGATTTGAAGTCTTTTGTTTTTGGAGTTTCGAAAGCTAAGCTTTCCAGTACTAGAATGTTTTCTTCTAATACTTTTGAAGAAAGTGCAGATTTGATTGCTAAACGACGCACTTTTTTCGGCAATTTGTAGCTATAGCTGCGTGGAACAGGTCCAAATACTGTACCGCCTCCGCGCCATTGTGGTGAACGGATTGACCCTTGACGAGCACGGCCGGTTCCTTTTTGGCGCCATGGTTTACGTCCGCCGCCTGCTACTTCAGAACGAATTTTTGTTTTATGAGTTCCTTGACGCAATGAAGCACGTTGCATAACAATCGCTTCAAATAGTACGTGTTGGTTTGGCTCAATACCAAATACTGATTCATTAAGTTCGATTTCACCAACTTGTGATCCGTTTTGGTTTAATAATGCTACTTTAGGCATTCCTTTGTTCCTCCTTTCTTATAAAGTGACTATGCTTTAATCGCACCTTTAATTTTTAGTAATGCTTTTTTAGGTCCTGGAACGTTACCTTTGATTAAAAGTAAGTTACGATCTGTATCAACCTTAACGATTTCAAGGTTTTGAACAGTAACTTGTTCGCCGCCCATTCTACCAGGTAATGCTTTACCTTTGAATACACGGTTTGGAGCAACAGGTCCCATTGAACCCGGACGACGATGATAACGAGAACCGTGAGCCATAGGGCCGCGAGATTGTCCGTGGCGTTTGATTGAGCCTTGGAAACCTTTACCTTTTGAAACTCCTGTTACATCTACTACATCGCCTGCAGCGAAAATATCAACTTTGACTTCCTGACCAACTTCAAGTCCTGCTAAGTCATCTCCGCGGAATTCGCGAACGAAGCGCTTAGGAGCAGTATTAGCTTTTGCAACGTGGCCTTTTTCCGGTTTGTTAGCTAACTTTTCACGTTTATCTTCAAAGCCCACTTGAACCGCAACATAACCGTCGCTTTCAACTGATTTCTTTTGAAGTACTACGTTTGCAGTTGCTTCAACAACAGTAACAGGGATTAAGTTGCCGTTTTCCGCAAATACTTGAGTCATTCCAATCTTTCTTCCTAAGATTCCTTTGGTCATTTAAGTCACACCTCCTGTAATTTGTTCATTTATTTTTATTAAAGTTTGATTTCGATATCAACACCAGATGGTAAATCTAAACGCATTAACGCATCAACTGTTTGCGGAGTTGGGTTAACGATGTCGATTAGACGCTTATGTGTCCGCATTTCGAATTGTTCACGAGAATCTTTATACTTATGAACCGCACGAAGAATCGTGTAAACGGATTTTTCAGTTGGAAGCGGGATCGGACCGGATACTGCCGCACCTGAACGTTTTGCTGTTTCAACGATTTTTTCTGCCGATTGATCAAGAATTCTGTGATCATACGCCTTTAAACGGATACGAATTTTTTGTTTTGCCATTATTTTCCCTCCTTTATCGCCTATTTTCTAAATAGACATTTCTCAGTGAAAATTTCCCACACACTCGCCATGGCAAAGCGGCCGGGTGTGTCAGCAACCTTCCACATCATCGCAGTCAAAGACCAACATTGTCTATTATACATAAAACATAAAGCAAACGCAACATTTATTACGAATTTATTATGTTTTGAACACTTTTCTTATTATAACTAGGGCTTAGCCTGTTTTCAAGTGAATATTCGTATATTGTTAATTTCTTTTTATTCCGGTTTATTTGTTTATAAGTTTTTTTGGCGCTACAACGGGGGTTTAGGAAATTAATTGGATAATTTATCGTTATAGATTCTTTTTTTCTGAAAACAAATAAATTACTCTTTCCATTATTTAAATAGAAAAGGAGCTAACTGATTTTCAGCTGCTCCATCTTTTTCAAATATATATATAGAAGAAAAGTATCTTTAAAGCCTACTAAGCAGTTATCTCCAAAACTCTTTCTTGTATTACACTTTCAATATTCGGATGATATCCTAAATAATTGCATAGTATGAACTGGTGACTTTGAGGGTGATTTTTTATTACCTTATTTATATGGTTCATTAATATACCGGTAAATAGTAAATAAGGAATCACAAACACCTTTGAATTTTTATCTTCTCCGATTAGTTCCATGCCATCTTCCAAACCGGGTGAGGTAGCTGTTAGAAAGCACGTCTGTACCCTCTTAACACCTGTTTTCCTTTTTAGCATTTCCGCAATTGCATTAAGGTCATTTTTAACATCAGGATCACTGCTGCCCCTTCCAACCAGAAGGACTCTTGAGTTTCCATCAAGCTCTTCACCTGTTTCTTCTATCCGTTCAATTAATGTATCAATCATTTTCCTATGGACACCAATCGGCCTGCCATATTCTAATTCTATACCCGGAAACAGTGCAGATAGTCTCGCCAGTTCATTTGGAATATCCACTTTTGCATGTACAGCAGTTAATAATAATACCGGCAGCGCGATAATTTTTGTTGCTCCTTTTTGTACACAATTAATGAATGCCTCTTCAATTGTCGGCGCGGCAAGTTCAAGGAAGCAATACTCGTTGATTGGAGCATGACTCCGCTCTATGCATTTTGTTATAAATGTTATGGCCTGCTCCCTTGCCGTTTTAACCCGACTACCATGGCAAATATACAAAATTGCTTCCATTTAAAAAGCCTCGCTTGCTATAAGTTTTTCGTTTAATTGTTTGTTTTCAAACCAGTTAATTTTGTGATGCATGGTTACAACATCCCCAACCACAATCATGCATGGGTTTTCTATTTTTTCTCTCCGTGCAGCAACATTTACCTCCCGGAGTGTACTTATTACTGTTTTTTGATTAGTCTTAGTTCCCCATTGGATTAACGCCGCAGGGGTATCCGGGCTTTTCCCATGCTGCAGCAACTGCTCTTGAACATAAGGAAGATTTTTTACCCCCATGTAGACAGCAACAGTATCAATCCCCTTGGCCAATGCCGCCCATTTTATATTATCGGCCTCTCCATTTTTACGGTGACCGGTAACAATCGCAAATGAAGAACCATAGTCTCTATGTGTCACCGGGATACCGGCATATGCCGGAGCAGCAATACCTGATGTAATACCGGGCACGATTTCAAATTCAATACTGTTGTTTGCAAGGGTTTCCGCCTCTTCCCCGCCACGGCCAAAGACGAATGGGTCGCCGCCTTTTAAACGGGTCAAGACTTTCCCCTGCTTTGCGTGCATAACTAGTAATTGATTAATAGTTTCTTGCTGAAGTGCATGAGAATTTGGTTGTTTTCCGCAGTAAATCAATTCGGCACTTGGCTTTGCAAAGCTTAACAATTCTTCGTTTATTAATCGATCATATAAAACGACATCTGCTTCTTTAATACATTTTAGTCCTTTTACCGTTATTAAGTCCGGGTCGCCCGGTCCTGCGCCGACTAGATATACTTTTCCCAAATTCCATTCACCCCGCTTTTAATAAAAACATTCCTGCATAATCATCTAAATCTTTTCTATGAAATGAAGTTTCTTTTCTTTAAATACTCAATAATCTTTTCAACGCTATCTTCTATTGAATAGGCATTCGTTTCGATTGTCAATTCAGGATTTACCGGTTCCTCGTATGGAGAATCGATTCCCGTGAAGTCACGAATTATTCCTTGTCTTGCTTTTACGTAAAGCCCTTTAGGGTCTCTTTTTTCACATTCTTCAATCGGACATTTGATATAAACTTCTACAAACTCATCATCTTCAAGAAGGGAACGAACTAGTTCCCTATCGGCTGCGAAAGGAGAGATAAATGCCGTTAAAACGACCTGTCCGCCGTCCACAAACAATTTTGAAACTTCGCCGATTCTGCGGATATTCTCTTTACGATCTTCCTCTGAAAAACCGAGATCCTTGTTCAAGCCATGCCGGACATTATCCCCATCCAACACATAGTTTTTTATTCCTTCATCAAACAAACGTTTGGCAACAGCATTGGCAACCGTTGATTTTCCCGAACCGGAAAGGCCTGTGAACCATAGGACAAAACTGTTATGTCCATTTTGTTTTCTTCTTAATTCCTTTGTCAGCGATTGTTCATGCCAAACAATATTTGAACTTTTTTGCAACATAATCCACTCCGCTTCCTTTATGCTTTAACTGCAGTTTTGCGCAATCCTTCGATCAGAACTTCCACTACTTCTTTTCGGCTAAATGTACTTGGCGGCAGTTCGCCGTTGCGGAGCAATTCTCTAACCTTTGTGCCGGATAAAATAACATGATCTTCTTTGCTGTGTGAACATGTTTTGGTTGAAGCCATGCTTTCGCATTTTTTGCAATAAAAGCTGTGTTCAAAGAATAATAGGTTAATTCCAAGTTCTTCTTGGGTAAAATTGCTGAAAATTAATTGGGCATCATACGTTCCGTAATAATTACCTACCCCGGCATGGTCGCGGCCGACAATAAAATGCGTGCAGCCATAATTCTTCCTAACCATTGCATGGAAAACAGCTTCTCTAGGACCTGCATAGCGCATCGCGGCAGGGAAAACAGCAAGGAATACACGCTCTTGCGGATAATAGTTCTTTAACAATACTTGATAGCTTTCCATTCGAACATCTGCAGGAATATCATCTGATTTAGTTTCACCGACAAGCGGGTTTAAAAATAAACCATCCACAGTCTCAAGGGCCGTTTTTTGAATATATTCATGTGCACGGTGAACCGGATTTCTTGTTTGGAAGCCGACAACCTTTTTCCATCCCTTTGCTTCAAATTCTTGTCTTGTTTCGGCAGGATCAAAATAAAAATCTGCGAATTGGTCTCGTTTGATTCGCTTAATAAGTTTGATTTCACCGCCAACGTATACATTTCCTCGATCAAGTAATTTTTTTACTCCCGGATGTGCTGTTTCAGTTGTTCGATATACATTTTCTGCTTCTACAAATTTATCAGGCTGAAAAATATCAGAAACGGTAATAACACCATAGGTTTCATGATTGTGCAAAAGCCTTACTTCATCACCAACGGAAAGATGTTGTGCTTCTTCCTCAGAGACAGGAAGTGTAATAGGGATACTCCAAACAGTACCATCTGCAAGGCGCATTGATTTTACGACAGACTCATAATCCTTTTTATTCATAAAACCTTTATTAGGGCTGTAAGCCCCCGTCCCGATTAATTCCAAGTCACTTAGTGCCATTACATCTAATTGAAGTTCTTTTTCTACAGATTCATAATTATAAGAAGGCTCCCAAAGATTTATTAGTGATCCTCCATGCGGTTTAATTAATGCCATGATTTTTTCCTCCATTATTTAAAAAGTTTAAGATACTGTAGGCGGGTTAGGTGTAAGATAAATATCTTATACCTAAATACCCCCTCCGCCTTCGTAATACGACCTGCTATCTTCCCGTATTGTCTTAATAAGGCTTATAATTCCTAATGTTGCTGCGCAAACACCGAATAAAACGACTACTGTGTAAATGTCACTGTCAACAAATAATTTTACAAAACCATATGAGATCACAAGTGAAAGGACCGGAGATACCAGCCATACTTTCACAATTTTACTAATTACGGTAGTTTTAAAGATTTCCAGTCCTCTTTGTGCAGTACCAATTCCCATAATCGCAGTACTTGTTACTTGTGTAAGTGGCACCGGTAATCCATAAATAGAGGCTAAAATGACAAGAGTTGCTCCCGTCCCGGAAATCGCTCCACCTTCTAATAGGGAAAAGCTAGTTATTTTTTTAGCATTAGTTTGTAAAACACCTTTCCCAAGAAGAATGGCTCCCAAAGCAATAACCAGCCCACCAATGATAATGCCTGATTTAACTGTTAATATGCCTGCACCGACAATTGGCCCTGCTGCATTGGCAACATTGTTCATACCGGCTGAAAAAGCCTCGAAAAAGCCAACAATAATTAGAAATAGTGAGAGAATGCCTTTTGATTTCCCTGTTTCTAACTTAGGGTATTTCTTTTGTATTTTCTGAATCAACTTTCCAAAAACGAACCCCAGTGTAAAACCAATGATTGGGATGATAAACCAAAAAGCGACGATCACCAAAATGTTATTGATAAATAAAGCATGGTAGGCAATTCCTACCCCCACCACAGAGCCAACTGTAATCTCGCTTGTGGAGAGTGGGATACTTAAAATATTAGCGACAAATAAGGATAAAGCGGCAGATGAAAGGATAATCAAAACAACCTTCACGGTTAAAAACGTATGGGGAATAAGGCTGCTCCCGATTGTTTTGACTACTTCACCGCCTCCGATGACAGCACCGGCAAATATACCGATGCCGCATATAAGTAAGGCTATTTTTCGATTCGGAAGTGCACCTGAGCCGTAAGGGATACTTATAGCAGCTGCGGCACCGCTAGCTCCAATATTCATAGCAAAAAACAAGGCAACTGCACAAGCAGCATAAGTTAGCATTGACATCCCCTCTTATTCATGTAGTCCGCATTCTGTTTTACCTTTACCGGACCATCTTCCTGAACGAAGATCTTCTTCATTCCAAGCAGGTGCGGTACAAGTTTTACAGCCAATGCTTGGATAGCCTTTATCATGAAGGATATTGTACGGCAACTGGTTTTTGTGTGCATATCTCCAAATATCCTTCCAGGTCCAGTGGATAAGCGGACAAATTTTTACTGATTTAAATTTACTATCTACATTAATAAATTCTGTGTTTTTTCTCGTTTCAGACTGTTCTCTTCTTAATCCTGAAAGCCATGCAGTCCCGCCGGACAGGACTTCATTTAGCGGAATGACCTTTCTCATTTCACAGCACTTATTAGGCTCACGCTTCCATAATTCATCCCCATATTCCAATGCCTGTTGTTTAAGTGTAAGATCAGGTTTTTTCATTTCAATTCTTAAGTGAGGATATTTTTGTTTTACTTGTTCTATTAGCTCATAGGTCTCTTCAAAATGGACCCCTGTATCCAGAAAAACTACTTTAGCTTTGTTGTTTACTTTTGCGATCAAATCAATTAAGACAATTCCTTCAATTCCGAAACTACAGGCATATGTTAGCTCCTCCTCTGAGTAATGCCGGTACGCCCACCTTAATACTTCGAGAGCTCCTTTTGTTTCATCATCCGTTGTAAACAAAGGCGGTGAAAAAGAATCAAACGTATTATATGTCAACAATTCAGTCAAGCTATATCCCCCATTCCTTTAGCAAGGCCATAAAAAAAAGACAGTTTCACTCCTTGCGGTGAAAACTGCCTCTAGTTTATCTAGTCAGCACTTTTTATTTCAGCCTTACTTTTTCATTTTTTTCAATTTGAATGACCTTACCGTCTTGAACGACAAGCGTTATCGAGCCAAACTTCAAATCTTTCATTAGCTCTTTTAGCTGTATAAAAACATGTTCCAGCACGTCTTCTTTTCCCAAACAAGTCCCTCCCTTGTAAAATAAAAAAATCTTCCCATTTCGGAAAGACTGTTTAGGTAATATTTTTACCTTATCTTTCAAAATGGTTCACATTTTGTTGGATTTAGCACCTTGCTATTTGTAGGTTGCCGGACATCAAAGGGCCAATTCCCTCCGTCGCTCTGGATAAGTATTCACTTTTAAAACATAAAGTTCAAATTTTTCTAAAATTTAATTCCTAGTTAATATATCGGTTTAATTTAATTTAACAGCATTTTGTATAAAAGTCAATCAGTTATTTTAAAATTTTCAGGCATTTTGATAAATTGTTATAAAAGTCCTAATACGAAAAGCCCTAGCGCCTTGTACTTGCGCTAGAGCTAGACATTTCTTAATGTTTAATAAAATAATACATTTTAGCTAAAAATAAAAAAGCAAGTGGATCGTCACCCACCTGCTTTTGATATTGAATGATTATTCTTGAATTGTTGTGATTGAACCTGAACCTACAGTACGTCCGCCTTCACGAATTGAGAACTTAGTTCCTTCTTCGATCGCAACCGGAGCGATTAGTTCAACTGTCATTTCGATGTGGTCGCCAGGCATAACCATTTCAGTACCTTCTGGAAGCATACAAATACCAGTGATATCAGAAGTACGGAAATAGAATTGTGGACGATAGTTTGAGAAGAATGGAGTATGACGTCCGCCTTCTTCTTTTGATAAAACGTAAACTTGTGCTTTAAACTTAGTGTGTGGAGTGATTGACTTTGGTTTAGCCAATACTTGACCACGTTCGATATCTTCACGTGCTACACCACGAAGAAGGGCACCGATATTGTCTCCTGCTTCTGCAAAATCAAGAAGCTTACGGAACATTTCTACACCTGTTACAGTTGTAGATTTTGGTTCTTCAGTGAAACCTACGATTTCAACTACGTCACCAACTTTAACTACACCACGCTCAACACGTCCAGTAGCAACTGTTCCACGGCCAGTGATAGAGAAAACATCCTCAACAGGCATCATGAATGGCTTATCAGTGTCACGAGTTGGAGTTGGGATAAACTCATCAACAGCAGTCATAAGTTCATAAATTTTTTCTTCCCAAGCAGCATCGCCTTCTAATGCTTTAAGAGCAGAACCTTTGATAACTGGAGTGTCATCGCCAGGGAAGTCGTATTCTGTTAATAGATCACGAATTTCCATTTCTACTAATTCAAGAAGTTCTTCGTCGTCAACCATGTCACACTTGTTCATGAATACAACAAGGTATGGAACACCTACTTGACGAGAAAGAAGGATGTGCTCACGAGTTTGTGGCATTGGGCCATCAGTTGCAGATACAACAAGGATACCGCCGTCCATTTGAGCAGCACCAGTGATCATGTTTTTAACATAGTCAGCGTGTCCTGGGCAGTCAACGTGTGCATAGTGACGGTTGTCAGTTTCATACTCAACGTGTGCAGTAGAGATTGTGATACCACGTTCTCTTTCTTCTGGAGCACCATCGATTTGATCATATGCACGAGCTTCTGCTTTACCAGTTTTAGCAAGAACAGAAGTGATAGCAGCTGTTAAAGTAGTTTTACCATGGTCAACGTGACCAATTGTTCCGATGTTAACGTGTGGCTTTGAACGGTCGAATTTAGCTTTACCCATTAGGAAGTCCTCCTTTAAATTATAAAAGTTAAGTATATTTTTTTATGGAAGCTGTGAAGTGGTTGTCCAAATTCTCAGCTTCCATGCTTACACTAGTAGTTATACTTTATAGTAAGGTGAAAATCAATTATTCACCTTTATTTTTTTTGATGATTTCTTCAGAAACTGATTTTGGCACTTCTTCGTAGTGATCAAAGTGCATGGAGAATACACCACGACCTTGTGTACTTGAACGAAGTGCTGTTGCATAACCAAACATTTCTGAAAGTGGAACCATTGAACGAACTACTTGGGCGTTACCGCGTGCTTCCATACCTTCAACACGGCCTCGTCGAGCAGTGATTTGTCCCATGATATCTCCTAAATATTCTTCAGGAATCGTCACTTCAACCCTCATCATAGGTTCTAAGATGACAGGGCTACACTTGGATGCAGCATTCTTAAGTGCCATAGATGCAGCAATTTTAAACGCCATTTCCGAGGAGTCAACATCATGGTATGATCCATCAAACAATCTTGCTTTTATATCAACTAACGGATATCCAGCAAGAACACCGCGATCTAGAGCATCTTCAAGACCGGCTTGAACAGCAGGGATGTATTCACGAGGAACAACACCGCCGACAATACCGTTTACGAATTCGAAGCCTTTACCTTCTTCGTTAGGTGAGAATTCAATCCAAACGTGACCGTATTGTCCACGACCACCGGATTGTCGAGCGAATTTACCTTCAACTTGTGCAGAAGCACGGAAAGTTTCACGATAGGCAACCTGTGGTGCACCTACGTTCGCCTCAACCTTAAATTCACGACGCATACGGTCAACTAAGATATCAAGGTGAAGTTCACCCATACCGGCAATGATAACCTGTCCAGTTTCCTGGTCAGTATGTGCGCGGAATGTTGGATCTTCTTCTTGAAGCTTCTGCAGTGCCGTTGTCATCTTGTCTTGGTCTGCTTTTGATTTTGGTTCTACTGAAAGCTGAATTACCGGTTCAGGGAATTGCATAGACTCTAGGATAACAAGGTTCTTATCATCACATAGAGTATCACCTGTAGTAGTATCTTTCAGACCTACTGCTGCTGCGATGTCACCTGCATAAACCTTTGAGATTTCTTGACGGCTATTCGCATGCATTTGCAGGATACGTCCTACACGCTCACGTTTTCCTTTAGTAGAGTTTTGAACATATGATCCGGACTCTAGCATACCTGAGTAAACACGGAAGAACGTTAATTTCCCAACATAAGGGTCAGTCATAACTTTGAACGCAAGTGCTGAGAATGGTTCTTCATCACTTGAATGACGTTCGATCACTTCATCTTCTGCATCCGGTGCATGACCTTTGATAGCCGGTACATCTAATGGAGATGGAAGATAATCGATAACAGCGTCTAGCATTAACTGAACACCTTTGTTTTTGAATGCTGATCCACAGATTACCGGGTAGAATTCAACATTAACGGTACCTTTTCGAATCCCTGCTTTTAGTTCTTCTTTAGTGATTTCTTCACCACCAAGGTACTTTTCCATTAACTCTTCATCAAGTTCTGCTACAGCTTCAACTAATTTTTCACGGTATTCTTCAGCTTGTGCTTTGTATTCTTCCGGAATCTCACGAACTTGAATATCAGTTCCTAAGTCATTTCCGTAAAATACAGCATTCATTTCCACAAGGTCAATGATTGCTTCAAACTGGTCTTCAGCACCGATTGGTAACTGAATTGCATGAGCATTCGCTTGTAGACGGTCATGGAGTGTTTTTACAGAGTATAAGAAATCAGCTCCAATTTTGTCCATCTTGTTTACGAATACAACACGCGGAACGCCGTAAGTTGTTGCTTGACGCCAAACTGTTTCAGTTTGCGGCTCAACGCCTGATTGTGCATCAAGTACAGCTACCGCACCATCAAGTACACGAAGAGAACGTTCAACTTCAACTGTGAAGTCTACGTGTCCCGGTGTGTCAATGATGTTTACGCGGTGACCTTTCCATGATGCAGTTGTTGCTGCGGAAGTGATTGTGATTCCGCGTTCTTGTTCCTGCTCCATCCAGTCCATCTGAGAAGCGCCTTCATGTGTTTCACCGATTTTATGAATTTTACCGGTGTAGTAAAGAACACGCTCAGTGGTTGTCGTTTTACCGGCATCGATGTGTGCCATGATCCCGATATTACGAGTGTTGTCTAAGGAGAACTCTCTTGCCATTGGGTCTTTCTCCTTCCTAGTATGAAAGTTTTTATATTGAAGGTTAAATTACCAACGATAGTGAGCAAACGCTTTGTTTGCTTCTGCCATTTTGTGTGTATCTTCACGTTTCTTAACAGATGCACCAGTGTTGTTAGCTGCATCCATGATTTCGTTAGCTAAACGCTCTTCCATCGTTTTTTCACCGCGAAGACGCGAGTAGTTCACTAACCAGCGAAGACCAAGAGTTGTACGGCGGTCAGGACGCACCTCAACTGGTACTTGGTAGTTCGCACCACCTACACGGCGTGCTTTAACTTCAAGTACTGGCATAATATTTTTCATCGCTGCATCGAAAACTTCCATTGGCTCTTTTCCAGAACGTTCGCGAATTGTATTAAATGCAGAGTAAAGAATTTCTTGCGATTTACCTCTTTTACCGTCAACCATCATTTTGTTGATTAGACGAGTAACAAGTTTAGAATTGTAAAGCGGATCTGGTAACACGTCTCTTTTTGCTACAGGACCTTTACGTGGCATATTTTTTCCTCCTTTCAAAGAAGCTTCTATTTAATATGATTATTTTTTCGGTGCTTTTGGTCTCTTAGTACCATATTTTGAGCGACCTTGCATACGGTTGTTTACACCAGCAGTATCAAGTGCTCCACGTACGATATGATAACGTACCCCCGGTAAGTCTTTTACACGTCCTCCACGGATAAGAACAACGCTGTGTTCTTGAAGGTTGTGGCCAATACCAGGAATGTATGCTGTCACCTCAATACCATTTGTCAAACGTACACGTGCATATTTACGTAACGCTGAGTTCGGTTTCTTTGGAGTCATTGTACCAACACGAGTACATACTCCGCGTTTTTGTGGTGAAGATACATTAGTTTGTGATTTTTTAAAGCTGTTATAGCCTTTATTTAGCGCAGGTGATTTTGACTTTTCCTCTTTAGATTGACGAGGCTTGCGCACTAATTGATTAATTGTAGGCATGTTTTTTTCCTCCCTTCATTATTTGTAAACCCACACATCCAGGTGGTTCATTTTTTTGCAAAAACAAAGTTTTTGCAGACTAATCTATCTACAAAAACAGTTTTTAACGGATAATTGCAACAGTTGAAGCACCTACCTCAATCCCACATGCTTTGCCGAGTTTTTTCATCGATTCCACATATAAGACAGGAACGCTTAATTCAAGAGCTACACTTACTACTTTTGCTGTCACTTTCGGTTCAGCATCGCTTGCAATGATTAACTCTTGAACACTACCTTCTTTAAGGGCTTTTACTGTTTGTTTTGTTCCAATGACAATTCTTTTGGCCTGTAATACTTTTTCATAAGACATTTATCATATCCTCCAAAGTATCAGGTGAATAGAAGCACCTTTAATATAGTAACATCTTCATAAAAGGATGTCAACAAGACTTATAGACTTTCTTTAAAACGCGGTACATAGAAAAGCGGAAGCGCCTTAACCAGGGGCGACATGCATAAGACGAGCCGACGGGAAGGTTGCTTTTTAACCTTCCCGACGGATTTACTGTAGACCTGTGAGCCCCTAGGCGCTGGAGCTAGACATTACTCATGTTTTATTAATCAATTGCTACTGTTTCTTCAGAAGTTGTATCTCTTAGGACAGGATCTGCTTTGCGATAACGCTGCATTCCTGTTCCCGCAGGTACAAGCTTACCGATGATAACATTTTCTTTCAATCCAAGCAATTCATCACGTTTACCTTTAATAGCTGCATCTGTAAGAACTCTTGTTGTTTCTTGGAAAGAAGCTGCAGACAAGAAAGAGTCTGTTTCAAGTGATGCTTTGGTAATACCAAGTAATACCGGACGTCCGGTTGCAGGTAATTTTCCGCTTAATAACGCCTTTTCATTCGCATCAGTGAACTGATGAATGTCTAAGAGTGTCCCTGGAAGGACATCTGTTTCACCGGCATCAATAACACGGACTTTACGAAGCATTTGGCGCACCATTACCTCAACGTGCTTATCGCCAATTTCAACCCCTTGCATGCGGTAAACTTTTTGTACTTCACGCAATAGGTATTCTTGGACGGCATTTACGTCTTTTACTTTAATTAATTCTTTAGGGTCAATAGAACCCTCTGTCAGTTCTTGACCGCGTGCCACCTGATCATTTATTGCAACCTTCAAGCGTGCTGTATAAGGAGCATTGTAGGTACGTGATTCAACATCGCCTTGCACAACGATTTCATGCTGACGGTCACGGCCTTCGTTAATCCCGACAACCACACCATCGATTTCAGAAATTACAGCTTGCCCTTTAGGGTTACGCGCTTCAAAAATCTCTTGGATACGTGGTAAACCTTGGGTAATATCGTCTCCTGCTACCCCACCTGTATGGAAAGTACGCATCGTTAACTGTGTTCCTGGCTCACCAATCGATTGTGCAGCAATAATACCAACAGCTTCGCCGACTTCAACCTCTTGGCCAGTGGCTAAGTTACGACCATAGCATTTCTTACATACGCCGTGGCGAGTATTACAGGTAAAGGCAGACCGAATTTTCACTTCTTCAATACCTGCGCCAACAATGATTTCAGCTAGATCTTCTGTAATAAGTCCATTCTCAGGTACAAGGACTTCCTTCGTTTCAGGATGCTTAATGGCATTACGTGCATAACGTCCAATTAAACGTTCATCTAGTCCTTCAATTACTTCAGTACCGTCTTTTAATGAACGAATTAATAAACCACGATCCGTTCCGCAATCATCTTCACGGACAATGACATCTTGTGCTACGTCAACAAGACGACGTGTCAAATAACCAGAGTCAGCTGTTTTAAGAGCTGTATCAGCAAGTCCTTTACGAGCACCATGTGTAGAAATAAAGTACTCTAATACCGTTAGACCTTCACGGAAACTGGATTTAATCGGTAATTCAATGATACGTCCAGCCGGGTTGGCCATTAGACCGCGCATACCTGCTAGCTGCGTAAAGTTTGATGCGTTACCACGGGCACCGGAATCACTCATCATGAAAATTGGGTTCGTTTTATTCAAGGATTTCATCAGTTTACCTTGAATGGTATCCTTCGCTTGGCTCCAAATCGCAATAACGCGATCATAACGCTCTTCTTCGGTAATTAATCCACGTCTGAATTGCTTCATCACGTTATCTACTTTTGCTTGTGCCTCATGAAGAATTTCCTGCTTTTCCTTAAGTACAACAATATCAGCAACACCGACCGTAATACCGGCCTTTGTTGAATGTTTGAACCCTAGGTCTTTCATACGGTCAAGCATTTTGGACGTTTCAGTAATTTTGAAACGCTTGAATACTTCAGCGATAATATTTCCAAGGATTTTCTTTTTGAACGGATCAATTAACGGCATTGCTTTAATTTTTGCTAGAACGTCTTCACCTTTTTCAACGAAATACTTTTCAGGTGTTTGGACTTCCAGATTATTCCTTGTTGGTTCATTGATATAAGGGAATGATTTCGGTAGAATCTCATTAAAAATAAGTTTCCCAACAGTTGTTATTAATAGCTTACTGTTTTGTTCTTCCGTAAAGGTTTCATTTCCTAATGAACCGGCAGGGACTGCAACACGTGTATGCAAGTGAACATAACCGTTTTGATAGGCAAGAATCGCTTCACTCGTGTCTTTAAAAATCATCCCTTCACCGACTGTGCCTTCCCGCTCTAAGGTTAAGTAATAGTTACCTAATACCATATCCTGTGAAGGTGTAACAACCGGTTTTCCATCTTTAGGGTTCAAGATGTTTTGTGCAGCAAGCATCAACAGACGCGCTTCTGCTTGCGCTTCTGACGAAAGCGGAACGTGAACAGCCATTTGGTCACCGTCGAAGTCCGCGTTATACGCAGTACATACGAGAGGGTGAAGGCGAATTGCCCGGCCTTCAACAAGCGTAGGTTCAAATGCCTGAATTCCTAATCTATGCAATGTAGGGGCACGGTTTAATAGAACCGGATGCTCTCTGATTACATCTTCAAGTACATCCCAAACATCAGGAGACACTCTTTCAATTTTCCGCTTCGCGGACTTGATGTTATGTGCTAAACCTTTTTCAACAAGCTCCTTCATAACAAATGGCTTAAATAGTTCTAAAGCCATTTCTTTCGGAAGGCCGCATTGATACATTTTTAAGTTTGGACCTACTACAATTACCGAACGGCCGGAATAGTCAACACGCTTACCGAGAAGGTTTTGACGGAAACGACCTTGCTTCCCTTTTAACATATGGGATAGTGATTTTAACGGACGGTTACCCGGTCCTGTTACAGGACGGCCGCGTCTGCCGTTATCAATCAAGGCATCAACCGCTTCTTGCAGCATCCGTTTTTCGTTCTGAACGATAATGCTCGGTGCTCCAAGGTCTAATAAACGCTTTAGACGGTTATTACGGTTAATAACACGGCGGTAAAGATCATTTAAGTCAGATGTAGCAAATCTTCCCCCATCCAATTGGACCATTGGACGAAGTTCAGGAGGAATAACAGGAAGCACATCCAGAATCATCCATGAAGGTTCATTACCGGAACCGCGGAATGCTTCTAATACTTCAAGGCGTTTAATCGCACGGGTGCGTCGTTGGCCTTGTGCTGTTTTTAATTCTTCCTTTAAACTTTCTACTTCTTTGTTTAGATCGATATCTGAGAGTAATTTTTTGATAGCTTCTGCACCCATGGCAGCTTGGAATTTATTTCCGTACTTATCACGGTATGCACGATATTCTTTTTCAGATAAGAGTTGCTTCTTATCAAGGGCGGTATCTCCGGATTCCGTTACTACATAAGAAGCAAAATAAATCACTTCTTCTAATGCCCGTGGGGACATATCTAAAACAAGTCCCATTCGGCTAGGAATTCCTTTGAAATACCATATATGAGATACAGGTGCAGCAAGCTCAATATGACCCATTCGCTCACGGCGGACTTTTGCCCGTGTTACTTCAACACCGCATCGGTCACAAACAACGCCTTTATAACGAACACGTTTGTACTTTCCGCAATGACATTCCCAGTCCTTTGTTGGACCGAAAATCCTTTCACAGAATAAGCCATCCTTTTCAGGCTTTAAAGTACGATAGTTAATGGTTTCCGGTTTTTTCACTTCTCCGAATGACCATGAACGGATTTTATCCGGTGAAGCAAGACCAATCTTCATATACTCAAAATTATTAACATCCAGCAAGGGGCCTACCTCCCTTTTGATCTCCAGGTTTTACCCTTATTGCGAACAAAAGCTAAAAGCGCACTCGGAACAAGCAAAGCTTGTTCCTATCGAAGCATATACACGATAAGCTTCCCTTTTGGGTGTGCGCTGCAGCTAGTAACTACTCTTTTGAACCGACTTTTTCTGATTCAAAGTTCTGCGCTTCAGAAACAATGTTTAACGTATCGACTTGTTGTAAGTCATCCTCATCTTCCAAATCACGCATTTCAATTTCTTCTTCATCTCCTGATAGAATTTTCACATCCATACCAAGACTTTGAAGTTCTTTAATTAATACTTTGAATGATTCAGGAACACCTGGCTCTGGAACATTTTCACCTTTTACAATCGCTTCATATGTCTTCACACGACCAACTACATCATCTGATTTCACTGTTAGGATTTCTTGAAGTGTATATGCTGCTCCGTATGCTTCAAGTGCCCAAACCTCCATCTCACCAAAACGCTGTCCACCAAATTGTGCTTTACCGCCAAGTGGCTGCTGCGTAACAAGTGAGTATGGTCCAGTTGAGCGGGCGTGTAACTTATCATCAACCATGTGTGCAAGTTTAATCATATACATAACACCTACAGAAACACGGTTATCAAATGGTTCACCTGAACGGCCATCATATAGAACCGTTTTCGCATCACGCGCCATTCCAGCTTCTTCAATCGTTCCCCAAACATCTTCCTCACGAGCACCATCAAATACTGGAGAGGCTACATGAATTCCTAAGTAGCGGGCTGCCATTCCAAGATGAAGCTCTAACACCTGACCGATGTTCATACGAGAAGGTACCCCTAGAGGATTTAACATGATATCAACTGGCGTTCCGTCTGGTAGGTAAGGCATATCTTCTTCAGGTAAAATCCTTGAGATAACCCCTTTATTACCATGTCGACCAGCCATCTTATCGCCTTCATGAATTTTACGCTTCTGAACAATATAGACACGGACAAGCTGGTTCACACCCGGCGGGAGTTCATCGCCATCTTCACGGTTAAAGACTTTAACATCGTGAACAATTCCTCCGCCGCCATGTGGTACACGAAGAGAAGTATCACGGACTTCACGTGCTTTTTCACCAAAAATAGCATGCAAAAGTCTTTCTTCAGCAGTAAGTTCTGTAACCCCTTTTGGAGTTACTTTACCAACAAGAAGGTCTCCGTCTTTTACCTCTGCCCCGGTACGGATAATACCGCGTTCATCTAAATTACGAAGGGCGTCTTCCCCTACGTTAGGAATGTCGCGGGTAATTTCTTCCGGTCCCAGTTTTGTATCACGTGATTCGGATTCGTATTCTTCAATATGAATCGATGTATACACATCGTCTTTTACTAAACGTTCACTCATGATGATCGCATCTTCATAGTTATAGCCATCCCATGTCATAAAGGCCACGAGAACATTACGTCCTAGAGCTAATTCCCCTAGCTCCATTGAAGGACCGTCAGCAAGAATTTCGCCTTTCTTCACACGGTCACCTACTGCAACGATTGGACGCTGGTTATAGCAGGTACCTTGGTTTGAACGGATAAATTTTAAGAGTCGATATTTTTTAAGGTCACCTTTTACTTCTTGACCATCTACTTCTTTAATTTGACGAACCCATACTTCACGTGCTTCGACATGTTCCACAATACCATCATGCTTACAAATAACAGCCGCACCTGAATCTTTCCCGGATACATATTCCATACCGGTACCAACGCGAGGAGCCTCAGGCTGCATTAGCGGTACGGCTTGACGCTGCATGTTCGCACCCATCAAGGCACGGTTAGAGTCATCATTCTCAAGGAACGGAATACATGCTGTTGCCGCAGATACAACCTGTTTTGGTGATACATCCATATAATCGATGCGTTCACGTTTAACAACTGTATTTTCACCGCGGAAACGCGCCACTACATCTTCATCAAGGAATGACCCATCATCTCCAAGACGGGAGTTTGCTTGTGCCACTACATAGAGATCTTCTTCATCTGCGGTTAAATAATCGATTCGGCCTGTTACCCTTCCGGTATCAGGATCAATACGGCGGTATGGAGTTTCAATGAAACCGAAGCGGTTTACTTTCGCATATGATGATAATGAGTTAATTAGTCCGATGTTCGGACCCTCAGGCGTTTCAATCGGACACATACGGCCATAGTGGGAATAGTGTACGTCACGGACTTCAAAGCCTGCACGTTCACGGGTTAATCCACCCGGTCCTAATGCTGAAAGACGACGCTTGTGAGTTAATTCCGCAAGCGGATTCGTTTGGTCCATGAACTGTGAAAGCTGAGAGCTGCCAAAGAACTCTTTAATCGAAGCGATCACAGGACGGATATTAATTAATTGCTGCGGAGTAATTGTTGCTGTATCTTGAATGGACATTCTTTCGCGAACCACACGTTCCATCCGGGATAATCCGATACGGAACTGATTTTGCAGCAATTCTCCAACAGAACGAAGACGTCTGTTACCCAAATGATCGATATCATCAGTATCACCGACACCATGCAGTAAGTTAAAGAAATAACTTATGGATGAAATGATATCAGCAGGAGTAATATTTTTAATTGGCTCTGCCACATAGGCGTTGCCCAACACATTTATAACTTTTTCACTTTCATCATTTGGAGCATAGATTTTAATTCCTTGAAGAATAATTTCTTCTTCGACTACACCACCGGCAGGATTAAAGCCTTTAAAGTTAATGTTTTTTTCAAGAGCAGGAATGATTCGGTCCAGATTTCTGCGATCAAGGACTGTTCCTTTTTCCGCAATAACTTCACCTGTTTCAGGGTCAGCAAGGGATTCTGCCAGACGCTGATTGAATAAGCGGTTTTTAATATGAAGCTTCTTATTGATTTTATAACGCCCAACGTTCGCTAAATCATAGCGTTTTGGGTCAAAAAATCGGGAAACCAATAAGCTTTTCGCATTATCAACGGTTGGCGGTTCACCCGGACGGAGGCGCTCATAAATTTCAAGCAGTGCTTTTTCAACACCCTCTGTGTTGTCCTTCTCTAACGTATTGCGAATATACTCGTTATCACCAATCAATTCAATGATTTCTTGATCAGAACCGAACCCTAACGCACGCAAAAGAACCGTAACGGGCAGTTTCCGAGTACGATCTATTCTTACATATACGACATCTTTGGCATCAGTTTCGTATTCAAGCCAAGCGCCGCGGTTCGGAATTACAGTCGCTGTAAATCCTCTTTTTCCATTTTTATCAACTTTCCCACTGAAGTAAACACTCGGTGACCGGACTAATTGGGAAACAATAACACGTTCTGCCCCATTAATGACAAACGTACCTGTTTCCGTCATAAGCGGAAAATCACCCATAAAAACATCTTGGTCTTTTACTTCGCCTGTTTCTTTGTTAACTAGACGCACTTTAACACGCAACGGCGCTGAATATGTAACGTCCCGTTCTTTTGATTCTTCAACAGAATACTTTGGATCGCCAAGGCTGTAATCAATAAATTCCAGTGATAGGTTACCAGTAAAGTCTTCAATCGGTGAAATATCCTGGAACATTTCACGCAATCCCTCATCAAGAAACCATTGATATGAAGAGGTTTGGATTTCAATAAGATTTGGTAATTCTAAAACTTCACTGATTCGCGCGTAACTTCTTCGTTGGCGGTGTCGTCCATACTGAACTAGTTGACCTGTCAACTGATTCACCCCTCAAATCAAGCGTTATGATAAAAATTTATTTACGTCCTCAGCAAGGAATTGACATTCCTTCCATCAGACAAAAAGAAAAAGGGTTTTTTAAATCAAAAACCACATTTTCACATTTTGACTATTATTTTGTCATCTTTTCCTAATCAATCCAATTTTATACATAAAAAGTAAGTATTTATAGGAATAATTCGGAAAATATTATGATGGCATTTTATAATGCTACCATAGTGACATTTTCCAGTCAACTATTTTATCGATTTAATGATAAAATAACCTTTTGATTTGTCAATAGTCTCAACAACAGAAAATAATTCTTTTAATTTTTCAATTGCGGATGGTGCCCCTTGTTTTTTTTGAATGACCACCCAGAGCTCACCGTGTGAAACAAGACGTTCGTAGCTTTGTTCAAAAATATCATGAACTGTCTTTTTTCCGGCCCTAATCGGTGGATTTGTTAGGATCACTGAAAAATTACTTTCCTTTACATTTACCAAACGGTCACTCTCGTATATAACAACATTTTGAATCCGGTTAAGTTCAGCATTTTCCTTTGCCAATTCAATCGCCCTCTCATTGACATCAACCATATGAACGGTTCGTCCATGAAAGCTCTTCGCAACTGATAGGCCAATCGGTCCATATCCGCAACCTACATCTAAAACAAGCCCCTCCGCCTTCGGCATTTCAAACGTTTCAATCAATAAACGTGAGCCAAAATCTACTTCCCTTTTCGAAAAGACACCATTATCCGTTTTAAAACGAAATAGATGATTCCTGAGTGTAAAATCCCAATATTTCGGATCACTTTCAACCTTTTGGGTACGAGAATAGTAGTGTTCAGTCAACAGACTCACCTCCCGGAGAGCGTATATAATTGAAGAAAAAAGAGGACTTTCATTTTTTAAACAATCGATGGATTTTTCTTAAGCGAAAAAAAGCCCGCTTAGACAGCGAGCTCATTTTTTTGGTAATTACTTAACTTCAACGTTGGCTCCAACTTCAGCAAGCTTAGCTTTGATTTCTTCTGCTTCTTCTTTAGCAACGCCTTCTTTAACAGCTTTTGGAGTGTTGTCAACAAGGTCTTTTGCTTCTTTAAGTCCAAGACCAGTGATTTCACGTACAACTTTGATAACTTTGATTTTTTGATCGCCAGCGCTAGCTAGGATTACATCAAATTCAGTTTGCTCTTCAACAGCAGCAGCTCCAGCTCCGCCTACCATTGCTACAGGAGCAGCAGCAGTTACGCCGAATTCTTCTTCGATTGCTTTTACTAGATCGTTAAGTTCTAAAACAGTCATAGATTTAACTGCTTCAATGATTTGTTCTTTAGTCATGATAAATTTTCCTCCTTAGTTTACGTTCGTTTTATTAGGATAGCGTTTCAGATTAACTTACGCGCCTTGTTCTTCTTTTTGTTCTGCAACTGCTTTTGTAACAAGAGCAAGGTTGCGAATTGGAGCTTGTAGTACGCTGAGTAGCATAGAAAGTAAGCCTTCGCGTGAAGGTAGTTCAGCAAGAGCTTTAACCTCTTCAACTGTTGCAACATTTCCTTCAATTACACCAGCTTTAATTTCAAGTGCCTCATGCTTTTTCGCAAAATCATTCAAGATTTTGGCAGGTGCTACTACGTCTTCGTTACTGAACGCAATTGCGTTCGGACCTGTTAACGCATCATTTAAACCTGAAAGCTCAGCTGCATCAGCTGCACGGCGAGTCATTGTGTTTTTGTAAACTTTGAAATCGATACCAGCTTCGCGAAGTTGTTTACGAAGTTCAGTTACTTCAGCAACAGATAGTCCGCGATAATCAACAACAATTGTTGATTTGCTAGCTTTTAATTTATCGGTGATTTCATCAACGATTAATTTTTTTGATTCGATTGCGTTGCTCATCTTTACACCTCCTGTAGATTCTCTACATTTATACCAGGCAAGTAAAAACCTCCATATCTTAACAACGACATGGAGGCAGCATACAATAGCCGATTAATTCAGCCAATTCTATCGCATTACCTCGGCAGGACATTAAGCCATTTGGCACCTGCTGTCTACAGTACAAATGTTTATTATTTTAAACAACAAAACATATTATATAAAATATATTATTGTTTGTCAACTAAAAATTATTTTACCGCAACGGATGAAGGATCTACTTTCACACCAGGTCCCATAGTTGAAGTAACAGTTACGTTCTTCATGTAAGTACCTTTTGCAGCAGCAGGCTTAGCTTTTAACATTGTTTCAAAAACTGTGTTGAAGTTTTCAACAAGCTTTTCGTTTTCAAAAGATGATTTACCGATTGGAACATGGATATTCCCAGCTTTGTCAACGCGGTATTCAACTTTACCTGCTTTAATTTCGTTAATAGCTCTAGTTACATCAAATGTAACTGTACCAGTTTTAGGGTTTGGCATTAAGCCTTTAGGTCCTAATACACGGCCAAGTTTACCAACTTCACCCATCATGTCAGGAGTTGCTACGATGACATCAAATTCAAACCAACCTTGTTGAATTTTGTTGATGTACTCAGCATCACCTACATAATCAGCACCAGCTGCTTCTGCTTCTTTCACTTTTTCACCCTTCGCGAAAACTAAAACGCGTTGAGTTTTACCAGTACCGTTTGGAAGTACAACAGCTCCACGGATTTGTTGATCAGCTTTCTTAGGGTCAACACCTAAACGGAATGCTACTTCTAAAGTTGCATCAAATTTCGCAAAATTTGTTTGCTTCGCAAGGTCAATTGCGTCTGCAATCGGGTAAGCTTTTGTACGATCTACAAGCTTTGCAGCTTCTAAATACTTTTTACCTTTTTTAGCCATTTAATTTTTCCTCCTAGATTGTGGTTTTAGCGGAATGTTACCTCCCACGAAAAAGGTTGCGAGTGAAATATATCAACGTCGCAACCCCTCATTACATCCAACAGTTTACATGGATTAGTCTTCGATAACGATACCCATGCTGCGTGCAGTACCTTCAACCATGCGCATTGCTGCTTCAACACTAGCTGCGTTGAGGTCAGGCATTTTCTGTTCCGCAATCTCGCGTACTGTGTTACGCTTAACTGTTGCTACTTTATTACGGTTAGGCTGGCCTGAACCAGACTGGATTCCAGCTGCTACTTTCAAAAGAACGGCAGCAGGAGGAGTTTTCGTAATAAATGTAAATGAACGGTCTTCAAATACCGTGATTTCAACAGGAATGATCAAACCAGCTTGATCTGCTGTACGAGCGTTAAATTCCTTACAGAATCCCATGATATTAACACCGGCTTGACCAAGTGCTGGACCAACTGGCGGTGCAGGATTTGCTTTACCAGCAGGGATTTGCAATTTAACAACTTTAATTACTTTTTTAGCCACGAGACACACCTCCTTAAAGTCCGTGATGTGGTAATAGGGATAAACCCTCCCACTCAGGCATCTGTCTTTATATAAAGATAAAGAACTTGACATAAGTCTTGTCTCAGCAATCGAGACATACTGACCTATGAAATATTAACATTTTTTGAAATTGATTTCAAGTTTTTTTACATTATAATTTCTCGATTTGTGTAAAATCTAATTCTACCGGGGTATCGCGACCGAACATATTGACAAGAACTTTAAGCTTCGATTTCATTTTATCCATCTCTTCGATGGAACCGGTAAAGTCGGCAAATGGACCTTCTTTCACCCGAACGGTTTCGCCAATTTCATAATTCACATCGACTCGTTTTTCATCAACGCCCATACGCTTCAGTAATCCAGTTACCTCTTCCGGCAACAACGGAGTCGGCTTTGAACCCGAACCGGCAGAACCGACGAATCCGGTTACACCGGGTGTATTCCTCACTACATACCAGGAATCATCCGTCATCACAATTTCAACTAACACATACCCAGGGAAAACTTTACGTTTTACGACCTTTTTCTTACCATTTTTAATTTCTGTTTCTTCTTCTTCCGGAACAACGACACGGAAAATTTTATCCGCCATACCCATTGATTCGACACGTTTTTCTAAATTAGCTTTTACTTTATTTTCATAACCCGAGTAAGTATGAACAACATACCAATTCTTTTCCATTTAAGAGGACTAGAGCGTCCGTCCCTCCCTGCATTTTTATCAGTAACCCTTTTGTTATTTTGAACTATGATCACTGTCTAGCTCCAGCGCCTAGCCCCTCGAGTCGCTTCGGTCCTGACCAAGGCGCTTCCGCTTTTCGTTTTTAAACCAAATGAAAAAACCCGTTAAACGGGCTTTACATAAAATTTCCTGTATTATTCACCATTATACCATGAAATATAGTTTATTATTCAAGAATTAAACGAATCAATTTCGAAATCCCAAAATCTATCACTTCAAAGAAAAGAGCAAAGAATACAACAGTCGATAAAACGGTAATCGTATAACGAGTTAATTCACCGCGTCTCGGCCAGCTTACCTTTCTCATTTCACGGAAAACATCACTGAAAAACTTCTTTATGCGTTGCATTCAATAACCCCCAACTATATGAATAGCACTGCTGGAATCTAGTAAAATTATTTTGTTTCACGGTGGTTTGTATGAGAACCGCATGTTTTGCAAAACTTTTTCAATTCTAATCTCTCTGATTGTGTCTGGTTACCCGCTGTCGAATAATTTCGTGAACCGCACTCCACACAAGCTAGGATAATTTTTTTACTCATTGTTTACACCTTCAAAAAACCATCATTTTTATCTTTAAAAATGTAACATGCACCCAAATTATTGTCAATAACCCTTGAGAGCGTATTAATATTATAGACAATAATGTCGATTTACAAAGAAAATTCTCGAACCTCTAAATATCTCTCTAGTTTTCGTTTTACACGTTGCAGGGCATTATCAATAGATTTGACATGACGATTCAGTTCTTCAGAAATTTCTTGGTAGGACTGTCCATCTAAGTAAAGAGCTAAAACCTTTCTTTCTAAATCACTCAACAATTCGGTCATTTTCACTTCAATATGATCAAATTCTTCCTGATTGATAATTAGCTCTTCAGGGTCAAGAACCTTTGCACCTGATAAAACATCCATCAATGTCCGGTCTGATTCTTCATCATATATAGGCTTGTCCAATGAAACATAGGAATTTAAAGGAATATGTTTTTGCCTTGTAGCAGTTTTAATCGCAGTGATAATTTGACGGGTTATACATAACTCAGCAAACGCTTTGAAGGAAGTAAGTTTATCCTCCCGAAAGTCACGAATCGCCTTATAAAGACCAATCATACCTTCTTGGACAATGTCTTCTTTATCTGCCCCAATTAAAAAATAGGATCTTGCTTTTGCTCGTACAAAATTTCGATATTTATGAATTAAAAAATCCAAAGCCTCCGTGTCACCTTGGTGCACTAAATCAACGATTTCTTCATCTTCCATTACAATGAAGTGTTCGTTGATTTTCATCCCGAATTCTGTACTCAACGTCGATCCCCTCCACCGTACAAGCATAGATAGTATTAGTATACATCAGAATTTTTTTAATCTCAACGCTCATTTTTTCCCTCTGCGCCATTTTTCAAAAATTTCTGCCACTTCATTACTAATCGGTATCTTGGATACTGGTTTTTTTTCTTGGATTTTCTTTACCTTTTTTTCAATTCCTTTTTCAATCAAAGACATTTCATGAAGCAGCTCACGAGCGGATATTCTTAAGGCCCCTTGTCCGAAAATTGCCCATTGTTCCGTAAAATCGGAGGTGGCTACATGAATTTGCGTTTTCCGATTGTTTAAACTAATAGCCATTTTTTCAATCCGCTCATCAGCTGTCTCATTTTCCTTTGTGAAAATCACGTCAACTTTATGATTTTTATATCTTTTCTCGGTCCCTTGAACAAAATGTGCATCAAATACAACAATGACATGGAAACCGGAATATGCTTGGAATTCTGCCATCCTTTCCACTAAACGGTCCCGTGCGGCAGGCAAATCACGTTCCTTTAATGTCCTGAGCTCCGGCCATGCACCGATAATGTTATATCCGTCAACTAGCAGGATATCCATAAACTATCCCCCAAGAGGATGACGATTTCGATAAACCTCATACATGAGGAGTGCTGCTGCAACGGATGCATTCAACGAAGTTACTTTTCCTGTCATTGGTAAATGAATCAGAAAATCGCATTTATCCCTGACAAGCCTGCCCATTCCTTTTCCTTCACTGCCTATGACGAGCCCAAGTGGAAGTGTCCCATCAAACACGCGATAGTCTTCTTTTCCCTGGGCATCTGTTCCTGCAATCCACACACCGCGTTCTTTTAATTCATCAATTGTCCTTGCCATATTTGTCACTCGTACGACCGGAATATATTCAATTGCACCTGTTGAGGCTTTAGCTACTGTTGCGGTTAAGCCTACAGCCCTCCGTTTTGGAATAATAATTCCATGCGCCCCGACAGCATCTGCTGTCCTCATAATGGAGCCTAGGTTATGGGGATCCTCAATTTCATCCAACAGCAGAAAGAAAGGAGGTTCGTTTTTCTTTTCCGCAGCAGCAAATAAATCATCCAGTTCCGCATATTGATATGCTGCAACATAAGCGAGAACCCCTTGATGATTTTGATCCGTGATTTGATCGATTTTTTTCTTTGGTACAAATTGAACAATCACATTTGCTTCTTTTGCCAGCTGGGTGATTTGCTGCATTTGACCGCGCTGCGACCCTTCAGCAATAAGGATTTTATTAATATCTCTTTCTGATTTTAGTGCCTCAATCACCGGGTTTTTTCCGATGATGTATTCTTCCTGATTCATCCTACTGTTCCTCCTTTCTCTTCAGCCACATACGAAAATGCCTTACGAATGAGTTCTTCTAACCGGTCCAATTCCCCCGTTAAATAAAGATATCCCATTAAAGCTTCAAACGCAGTACTGTAACGATACGTCTGGACATCCGTATTTTTCGGGATTGTCCCTGATTTTGCATTTCGTCCGCGCATTACAACTGCTAATTCATTGTCAGAGAGAAGTTTATCATCCATCATCTGAAATAAAATTTGACATTGCGCTTTTGCAGATACATATTTCGTACCTGTACGGTGTAAGTGGTGCGGCTTCACTTTCCCGCTTTGAAGGAGGTGGCGCCTTACGTAGATTTCAAAGACAGCGTCTCCCATATAGGCAAGGGCAAGGCTATTTAATTGTTTGGCATCCACTTTATTTTCATAATTAAGCATTAAATTAGCCTCTTTTCCATCTTGTCCCTTGCGCCGTATCCTCTAAAATAATATTCATTTCCTTTAATTGATCTCTAATTTGATCCGATAATTGAAAGTTCCGGTCCTTCCGCGCTTGAATTCGCTTTTCAATTAAGGCATCAATTTCTTCGTCTAACATTTCCTCATCTTCTATCGTTAGACCTAAAACATGGAATAATTGTTCAAATTCCGATAAGAAGGTATTGATTACTTCGACAGCTGTGTTTTTTTCCAAAAGATAATAATTCGCTAGTTTTGAAAGCTCGAATAGGATAGAAATCGCTTTTGCAGTGTTAAAATCGTCATCCATATCTTTGATAAATTGGTCACGCAGCTCAGCTATTTTATCCAGCCACTCTTGATTATTATCGGTTAAATCTGTGCTGGCCGATGCCCGGTGTTTTAAGTTTTGATAGGAGGTTGTTAATCTTTCAAATGCCGCCTTTGTACTCTCCAATAATTCTTCACTGTAATTGATTGGATTTCGATAATGCACCGATAACATAAAAAACCTTAATACTTGCGGATTATGTTTTTTAATGATGTCATGGACTAGAACAAAATTACCGAGAGATTTGGACATTTTCTCATTATCAATGTTAATATAGCCGTTGTGCATCCAGTAATTTGCAAACGTCTTTCCTGATAGTGCTTCCGATTGAGCAATTTCATTCTCATGATGCGGGAATGTCAAATCCTGCCCCCCGGCATGAATATCGATGGTTTCACCAAGGTATTTTTTCGCCATTGCCGAGCATTCAATATGCCAGCCAGGTCTGCCAATTCCCCATGGGCTTTCCCAGAAGATTTCTCCTTCTTTCGCTGCCTTCCATAAAGCAAAGTCTAGATCATCCTGCTTTTTATCGCCAATTTCAATCCTTGCACCCACTCGTAATTCATCGATCGATTGATGGGAAAGTTTACCATAATCGTCGAATTTTCGAGTCCGGAAATATACATCTCCTTCGGATTCATACGCGTAGCCTTTTCCAATCAGTCGGCTAATAAAATCAATGATGATATCCATATTTTCCATTACCCGGGGATGAACAGTTGCCTTTTTGCAGCCCAGTGCGGAAACATCTTCAAAATAGGCATTAATAAATCGGTCAGCAATAGTCGGAACATCCTCCCCGAGTTGGTTTGCCGCACGAATCAATTTGTCATCTACATCTGTAAAATTGGAGACGTATTGAACCTCATAACCCCGATACTCAAAATACCGTCGTACCGTATCGAAGACAATAGCAGGACGGGCATTCCCTATATGGATATAATTATAGACCGTAGGGCCGCAAACATACATTTTAACCTTTCCCTCTTCAAGGGGAACAAAAACTTCCTTTTTGCGTGTAAGTGTATTATAAAGTTGAATGGCCATTGACTTTAATCCTTTCTTCACTTAATTCTTCAAGCTCTTGCCTTAGTTCATTTATTTCCATTTCCATTTCTCTTAAACGGTCGGCAATTGGATCCGGCAGGTCACAATGATTTAAATCCTTATTAATTCGTCTGCCATCCTGAATGACTACTCTTCCGGGAACTCCGACAACGGTGGAATTTGGCGGAACTTCCTTCAAAACGACAGAGCCTGCACCAATTTTAGAATTTTCCCCAATGGTAATCGATCCAAGGACCTTTGCTCCCGTTGCAATCAAAGCATTATCTTTAATGGTCGGGTGCCGTTTCCCTTTTTCTTTACCGGTTCCCCCAAGGGTTACACCTTGAAAAACTGTCACATTGTCACCAATTTCACATGTTTCCCCAATCACAACTCCCATACCATGATCGATAAAAAACCTCCTGCCTATTTTTGCCCCGGGATGAATTTCAATCCCCGTAAAAAATCGGCTCACCTGCGAAATTACCCGTGCCAGGAAATAAAATTTTCGCTTATAGAAGGCATGCGCAAAACGATGTGCCCAAATCGCATGTAAACCTGAATACGTTAAGATCACTTCTAAGTAACTTCTTGCTGCAGGATCTTGTTCAAAAACAACCTCAATATCTTCTTTAAATATTTTGAACATAGCCGGTTTCCCCCTTGAAAATTTTAAAAAAAACAAAAAGCGCCCCTGTCATATTGACAGAGACGCTTGGGCGCGGTTCCACTCTGATTAGACCGAAAGCTCATTCATACCGGGTAGCATATTTCCTAAATGGAAATCCTACGGACACCGCTTATTCCCTCCAGGGGCTTAAGGCTGAAGCTAAACATTGGTCTCACTCTACCTGTTAACGGAAAGGTTCCGCCCATGTCTACTTGGATTCGTATCGTTTCGAAACGGGGCTCAGAGGTGCATTTCAAAAAATGAGAGGCATAAACCACTTTCAGCCGATGATGGTTTTCTCTTTAAAGCGTCATTCTTTTACTTTTCCTCTTCAACACTTTGTTACATATAAAATTACTTTCTTTTAATATATTATATTTTTGCTCCAATGTTAACTGATAATTTTATTTATTCTCATTTGAACCTTTGTTTTCCCTAAAAGTTCAATTGCTTGAGGAAGGTCAGGCCCGTGAGTTTGCCCTGTTACGGCAGCACGAATCGGCATAAAGAGATTTTTCCCCTTTTGACCGGTTGATTTTTGGACCGCTTTCATAGCAGCCTTAATTTCTTCTGCATGGAAGTTTGGCAATTGGTCAAGTTCTTGTGAAAATGCCTTTAAAACTTCCGGCACCTGTTCCCCTGAAAGAATTTCTTTCGCTTCTTCTTCATATTCTGCGTCGTCCTTAAAGAACATATCCGTAAGCTCGACAATCTCTGCACCAAAGCTCATTTTTTCCTGAAAAAGAGCAATTAAGCTTTTTGTCCATTGCTTCTGCTCATCGGTCATGTCCGTACTTAAACGGCCCGCTTTGATTAAGTGCGGCAACGCAAGGTCAACAACCCGGTCAATTTCAACCCTTTTCATGTATTGGTTGTTCATCCACAATAGCTTTTGCTTATCAAATAATGCCGGTGATTTCGATAAACGGCTTGCATCGAAAATCTCAATAAACTCGTTCTTAGAGTAGATTTCCTCCTCACCAGCAGGCGACCAGCCAAGTAAGGTAATAAAGTTAAATAGCGCTTCTGGAAGATAGCCCAGCTCTTCGTATTGCTCAATGAACTGAATGATGGATTCATCCCGTTTGCTTAATTTTCTACGACTTTCATTGACAATCAATGTCATATGACCGAAGACCGGCGGCTCCCAGCCGAAAGCTTCATACACAAGCAACTGTTTCGGAGTGTTTGAAATATGGTCATCCCCGCGAAGCACATGAGAGATGTCCATTAAATAATCATCAATGGTAACGGCAAAGTTATAGGTTGGCGTTCCGTCCTTTTTGACGATAACCCAGTCGCCCATTCCTTCGGATTCAAAGGAAACAACACCTTTAACCATATCATCAAATGTATAGGTCCGTGCTTCCGGAACCAGGATACGAATGCTTGGCTTCCGGCCTTCGCTTTCAAATTGACTGCGTTCACTCGCCGATAAATGGCGGCATTTTCCAGAATACTGCGGCGTTTCGCCTCTTTCGGTCTGTGCTTCCCGCTCCACTTCCAGTTCCTCTTCCGTACAGTAACACTTATAAGCCTGGCCTGACTCCAGTAATTGATTATAATAGGTTTCATAAATGTCATTTCGTTCAGATTGTCGGTACGGGCCATATTCACCACCGACATCGACGCTTTCATCCCAATCAATTCCAAGCCATTTTAAATATTTTAACTGGCTCGCCTCTCCGCCTTCAATATTTCTCTTTTTATCGGTATCTTCTATACGGATAATAAATTTCCCGCCATTATTTCGGGCATATAAATAATTGAATAACGCGGTACGAGCATTTCCAATATGTAAATGTCCTGTTGGACTTGGTGCATATCTTACACGAACATCGTTTGTCATCGCAATAATGCCTCCATCTTTCCCAATTGGTATTCATCTGATTTATTTTAACATTATGGTTTTCAGCAATAAAGACTAAATATTAACCTTTTTCAATAAAACAACAGCTTGGGAAGCGATTCCTTCTCCTCGGCCGGTAAAGCCTAATTGCTCTGTAGTAGTTGCCTTTACATTAATTTGTTCAGGCGATGCTTCAAGTAATTCGGCAATTCTTTCTTTCATTTGTCCAATATAAGGTGCCATTTTCGGCCTTTGGGCAATAATCGTACAATCGGCATTGACGAGCTCATACCCTTTTTCTTTGACCAACATCCAAACATGCTCCATTAGCTTCGAGGAATCAGCATCTTTAAAATTTGGATCTGTATCGGGAAAATGCTTACCAATATCGCCCTCACCAATCGCACCGAGGCAGGCATCTGCGACAGTATGTAATAAAACATCTGCATCTGAGTGGCCTAAAAGACCTTTCTCGTACGGAATCGTTACTCCTCCAATAATAAGCGGCCGCCCTTCTGTTAATTGATGGACATCAAAGCCCTGACCTATTCTGAACATATGCAAAACTCCTTTTATGACTCTCTATTCTTTAGAATAGCCTCGGCAAAAAATAAATCTTCCGGTGTGGTTAATTTAATATTTTCGTAATCTCCTTCTACCATTGAAACGGGATAGGAGATTCGTTCAACTAAACTGGAATCATCGGTTCCAATAAAGTGATCCTCTTCAGCCTTTTTATATGCATTAAGCAGGATTGAAATACGAAAAGCTTGTGGGGTTTGAACAGCCCACAAGCTAGATCGTTCGACAGTTTCCACAACCGCATTATCCCGTACCTTTTTCATCGTGTCTTTCGCCGGGACTCCAATAATCGCTGCACCGGTTTTCTCCGCAGTTTCTGTTAACCGGCGTATCCGGTTCTTTTGGATAAATGGGCGTGCTGCATCATGCACCAGAATAATTCCCTCGGATTCTACCGTTTTCAATGCATTATAGATGCTATCCTGACGTTCTTTCCCACCAGGTACTAAATTTTTAACTTTTTCTATCCTATACTTCTTGAGTAAAGCATGAAATGCATCCTCGTCCTGAGGGTGAATCGCTAAAATAATTCCATCACAGTTCTCATCATCCTCAAATACCTTTAACGTATGAATCAGCACAGGCATTCCATTAAGCTCTAACAAAAGCTTATTTTTCCCTGCTCCCATTCTTTTCCCCTGCCCGGCAGCAGGGATAATCACTTGATAGGACATATTCTAACCCCGCTAATCTCTATAAAGCTTTTTCCAATAATTTAGGTTTAGCAAATATCATTCTGCCTGCAGATGTTTGAAGGACACTGGTTACGAGAACATCTATTCTTTTACCAATGTATTCTCTTCCTTCTTCGACCACAATCATCGTTCCGTCATCTAAATAGGCGACACCTTGATGATACTCTTTTCCATCCTTGATCACTTGAACGGTTAATTCTTCTCCTGGAAGAACAACAGGCTTTACAGCATTTGCCAGATCATTAATATTTAAAACAAAAACATTTTGCAATTCACATACTTTATTAAGGTTGAAATCATTGGTTACAAGAATGCCGTTGGTAAGCTTAGCAAGTTTCACTAATTTACTATCAACCTCTTGGATTTCTTCAAAATCTCCCTCGTAAATTTCAACTTTTATTGCGAGTTCTTTCTGAATCCGATTTAAAATATCCAGGCCTCTTCGGCCGCGATTTCGTTTTAGAACATCAGAGGAATCCGCAATATGCTGCAGCTCCTCAAGCACGAATTGAGGAATGACAATCGTTCCTTCCAAGAATCCGGTCTGACATATATCAGCAACCCGTCCATCAATAATGACGCTGGTATCTAATATTTTCAAAGGATGGTTAGGGGTTTTTTCATTCTCCTCATCACCGGACTTTTTCTTCCCTATCCGGTTGGTAAAAAGATTTAAAAGCTCATCCCTTTTCTTAAATCCTACCTGAAAGCCGAGATAACCAAACAACAATGTCAGCAGAATAGGAGCAACAGCATTTAAAATAGGCACTTTGACAGCATTAAGAGCAAAACCAATCAAAAAGGCAACCAACAGCCCAAAAATCAGACCGATACTTCCAAAAAGGACTTCGGTAACAGGGACTTTAATAAGCGAGTCTTCTGCCCATTTAATAAATTCAATTACATAATCCACTGCCCAAAAAGTAATAAGATAAAAAATAATAGCACCTAAAATAGCCGTGACATATGAGTTACTGACAATAGGAATGTCATTCATATTCATTACTTTCAACAATCCCGGTATTAATAAAATTCCGAGTGTTCCTCCGGTTATGAGGAAGCATGCTTGAACTATTCGTTTTAACATTCCTTCACCTCCCCTACTCATTATAAACATATTCGCAAAATTGAAACCTGCGTTTGATGAATATTTTTCCTAATTGTAATCGTCCTGAAACATATTTGTTTCCATTTAAAAAATGATGGAGCTATTTTCTCCTCATAGGGTAGCATTGGAAAAAACAAGTGTCAAACAATAGGAATATTCCTTCTTAGTATACCAGTAATTTCCTTTTCGATACAATTTACAGCTGGCGATCCGTGTACAAGCGCTCTTTAATCAATTTAAAGCCCTCTTTGATTTTTTTCGCGCGAACTTCCCCTATTCCTTCCACTTCGTCAAGCTCTTCTACTGAAGCATAAATGATTTTCGATAGCTCACCAAAACAGCCGATAAGGTTTTCAATGATGATTGTCGGGAGTCTCGGAATTTTATTAAGAATCCTATATCCGCGTGGATTTTTACTTTCATCAAGATGAACATATCCAAGATATCCGAGTAATTTTAATAAAACGGTATCTTCGATGGCTCCGTTGTTGGATATAGCTTGCATGCGCTGAAGAACCTCACGCGCCTTAATATCCCGCTCAAATGCATAATCTTTGATGATGAGCGTCGTCTCCTCTTCCAAATCCGTTAAAATTTCATTCATTTGCAGACGAATAAGGCGGCCTTCTGTCCCAAGTTCATTTAAAAAGGCTAATAGTTCATTTTTTATCTTTAAAACCATTTCAAAGCGATGAAGTACAAGTAAAAAATCGTTATATGTAACGGATTCCTCAAACTCTAAAATGCTCAAATTAACGATACTTTGCTCCAAAACAGATTTATATTTTTCAAGCGTCTGGATAGCCTGATTCGCTTTGGTTAAGATAACCGCAATGTCCTTTAGGGCATAGCGGAAATTCCCCTGATACAATGTAATCACATTTCTTCTTTGGGAAATGGCGATAACCAGCGCCTTTGTTTGCTTTGCCACTCTTTCCGCGGTTCGATGGCGCATCCCTGTTTCCGAGGATGGAACTTCGTAGTCAGGTGCAAGCTGGGCATTGGCAAAAAGGATCTTATTTCCCGATTCATTTAGAATAATTGCTCCGTCCATCTTTGCCAATTCATATAAAAAGCTTGGCGAAAACGGACAATTAATTTGAAAACCGCCGTCTACTAAACTTTTCACTTTTTCATTATACCCAACAACAATAAGTCCACCGGTATTTGCCCGCAGTACATTATCAATTCCATCACGAATAGGTGTACCCGGAGCAACAAACTGTAATACTTCGCTTACGGTTTGCTCACCCAGTTTTTTCATTTCCATCTGCTACCCTCCCAATGCTGCTTTCAATGCTTCACTAACGGATGCAACGCCAATCAATTCGACTCCTTTTGGACCCTTCCAACCGCCTAGATTATTAGCAGGCAGGATGACTCTCTCAAAACCAAGCTTTGCCGCTTCCTGGACTCGTTGTTCAATTCTTGAAACCCGTCTTACTTCCCCTGTCAAGCCTACTTCACCGATAATGCAATCTGTTGGTTTTGTTGGACTATCACGGAAGCTCGAGGCTATGCTCACAGCAATCGCCAAGTCAATTGCCGGTTCATCTAATTTTACCCCTCCGGCCACTTTTAGATAGGCATCCTGGTTTTGCAAGAGCATCCCAATCCGCTTTTCCAAAACAGCCATTAACAAAGGTACACGATTGTGGTCAATTCCGGTTGCCATTCTCCTCGGATTCCCGAAACTGGTTGGTGAAATCAAGGCTTGAATTTCAACGAGAACCGGACGGGTCCCTTCCATCGAAGCTACCACTGTTGAACCGGCTGCCCCTTGGGAGCGTTCCTCCAAAAATATTTCTGAAGGGTTTTCGACTTCATCAAGACCAAATTCTTTCATCTCGAAAATACCCATTTCATTGGTGGAGCCGAAACGATTTTTGACTGCCCTTAATATCCGATACGTATGATGCCGTTCACCTTCAAAATATAAAACGGTATCTACCATATGCTCGAGCAACCTTGGCCCGGCAATCGAGCCTTCTTTCGTCACATGCCCTACAATGAAAATAGCAATTCCTTTTGTTTTACCAATTCTCATTAATTCCGAGGTACATTCACGTACCTGTGAGACACTTCCCGGGGCTGAAGTAACATCCGGATGGAAGATTGTTTGAATTGAATCAATGATAACAAAGCTTGGGCTTGTATTTTCTATTGTCCTGTTAATTTCCTCTAAATTTGTTTCGGAATAAACGAGCAAATTTTTCGAAGAAATTCCTAATCGTTCCGCACGGAGCTTCGTTTGTCTCAAGGATTCTTCACCGGATATATATAAAACCTGATTTCCCTTTTGGGCAAGTTGTGATGATACCTGCAGTAGAAGAGTAGATTTCCCGATTCCCGGATCTCCGCCAATCAATACAAGTGAGCCCTTCACTACACCGCCGCCGAGGACACGGTTTAGTTCATTCAAGTCAGTAAGAATTCTTGGTTCATTTTCCATTTCGATCGAGGTAATCGGCAGAGGTTTTGAAGCAATAGTTGAACTCCCCTGAGAATGTGCAAACGCTCCCCTTCTGTTTGCTCCGGTAACTTCAACTTCCTCCACCATCTTATTCCACTCACCGCAGCCCGGACATTTCCCCATCCATTTTGGAGATTCATAGCCGCACTCCGAGCACATAAACTTTGTTTTTCGTTTTGCCATAAAGATGTTTCTTCCTTTCATCTATCCCTTAAATAAAAAAGAGGTACACGATTCGACTTTATTCACGTGTACCTCAGCTAATTATCTTTCAAAGCAGGAAGTCTGTTTAAAGAATTTGAGATGGATTATTTAGTTAGGCTCGCTTGTTCAGCCGTTCTTACAATAAATTCACCATTATCGACATCGATTATAACATGCTGTCCTGTTAAAACTGTACCTTTAAGAAGCTCTTCAGAAAGCCGGTCTTCGATATGTTTTTGGATCGCTCTTCTTAATGGTCTGGCACCATATTCAGGATCGTAACCCTCTTGAGAAATTTTTGCCTTCGCCGATTCAGTTAGCTCTAAAGAAATATGTTGTTCTTTCAAGCGTTTGACTAACTGTTCAGACAATAGTGTAACAATTTCTTCAAGATGCTTTTTCTCTAAAGCATGGAATACGATAATTTCATCAATCCGGTTCAGGAACTCAGGACGGAATGCTTTTTTTAACTCTTCCATCACTTTGCCCTTCATATCTTTGTAATCCTGCTGCCCATCCTGAATATTAAATCCGACATATTTATTACGTTTTAAGGCCTCAGCACCAACATTGGATGTCATAATTAACACTGTATTGCGGAAATCCACCGTTCTGCCTTTTGAATCGGTTAAGCGGCCATCTTCAAGAACCTGTAATAAAATATTAAATACATCCGGATGTGCTTTCTCAATTTCATCAAGTAAAATGACGGAATATGGTTTTCTGCGGACTTTTTCAGTTAATTGTCCGCCTTCCTCGTAGCCGACATATCCCGGAGGAGAACCGACAAGACGGGAGGTAGAGTGTTTCTCCATGTATTCTGACATATCAATACGAATCATCGCTTCTTCATCACCGAACATTGCTTCCGCAAGTGCACGTGCCAATTCCGTTTTCCCGACGCCTGTTGGCCCAAGGAAAACAAATGAACCAATTGGACGCTTTGGATCTTTTAGTCCGGCCCTTGCACGGCGCACCGCTTTTGAAACAGCAATAACAGCTTCTTCCTGACCGATTAAGCGGGAATGCAAGATTTCCTCTAAATTCAGCAGCTTTGCGGTCTCTGTCTGGGCAAGCCTCGAAACAGGTACTCCCGTCCAGCTGGAAACAACATTGGCAATATCTTCAACCGTGACTTCGCAATTTTCTTTTCCCTGCTTTTCCTTCCAGGTTTTCTTCGTTTCTTCAAGCTGTTCACGCAAGCGTTGTTCAGTATCCCTTAATGAGGCAGCTTTTTCAAATTCCTGGCTTTGGACAGCAGCATCTTTTTCTTTCCGTACTTCTTCAAGCTTCACTTCTAATTCTTTTAAATTAGGTGGGGTTGTATAAGAACGAAGACGAACCTTTGAACCCGCTTCATCAATTAAATCGATTGCTTTATCCGGCAAGAATCTATCGGAAATATAGCGGTCTGATAGTTTAACAGCTGCATCAATCGCTTCATCTGTAATCGAAACACGATGATGTGCTTCATAACGATCGCGTAATCCTTTTAAAATTTGAACAGACTCTTCCGCTGTTGGCTCATCAACTCGAATTGGCTGGAAGCGCCGTTCTAACGCTGCATCTTTTTCAATATATTTCCGATATTCATCAAGTGTAGTTGCACCAATACATTGCAGTTCCCCGCGTGCAAGGGAAGGCTTTAAAATATTAGAAGCATCGATGGCCCCTTCCGCTCCTCCGGCTCCGATTAAGGTATGAAGCTCATCAATGAATAAAATGATATTTCCCGCTTGGCGAATCTCATCCATTACCTTTTTCAAACGGTCCTCAAATTCACCGCGATATTTCGTACCGGCTACAACCGTCCCCATATCGAGGGTCATCACGCGTTTATCACGTAGAATTTCCGGAACTTCATTATTCACAATTTGTTGGGCAAGACCTTCCGCAATCGCCGTTTTACCTACCCCGGGTTCACCAATTAATACAGGATTATTTTTTGTACGACGGCTTAGGACTTCAATTACACGTTGAATCTCTTTACTTCTTCCGATAACCGGGTCAAGACTTCCTTCTCTTGCAATCGCTGTTAAGTCTCTGGCAAGACTATCGAGTGTTGGTGTATTAGCGCTAACAGACGCTCCTCCCTGATGTCCTCCTGATTCATTGCTGCCCAATAATTGAAGCACTTGCTGACGTGCTTTATTTAAGCTTACGCCAAGGTTATTGAGTACCCGTGCAGCAACTCCCTCACCTTCACGAATTAGGCCAAGCAGAATATGCTCTGTTCCGACATAAGAATGTCCTAACTTACGCGCTTCATCCATTGACAATTCAATAACTTTCTTAGCTCTTGGTGTATAGTGGATGGTTTGAGAAGTTTCCTGTCCTTTACCGATTAAATTTTCAACTTCTTTTTGAATCTTATCTGAACCTAATCCGAGACCATAAAGCGCCTTTGCTGCAATACCTTCGCCTTCACGAACCAAGCCCAATAAAATATGCTCTGTTCCAATATTATTGTGACCCAGACGGATTGCTTCCTCTTGTGCTAAAGCTAAAACCTTTTGTGCTCTTTCCGTAAAACGACCGAACATCATATTCTCTTCCTCCTCACCATTTATCTTATTCCATTTTTAGCCGTTCTCTAATTAATGCAGCCCTTCTGATGTCTCTTTCATTTGGTCTTAGCGGGCCGCCTGCATACTGCTGGAGAAAACCCGGCTGTGTCAGTATCATTAATTCATTTAATATATTTTTTGGAATATTGTTAATAAAGCCCATATCAATTCCAAGCTGAACATCAGATAGACACCTTGCTGCTTCTTTAGTTTCAATGATTCTACTATTTGTTAAAACTCCATAGGATCGGTACACCCTGTCTTCTAATTGTATGTTAGAAGTTTTCCGTAATGCTTCACGTGAGGACCTTTCTTGTGAAATTAGCTGGCTAACAACCCCTTTCAGATCACGTCCAATATCCTCTTCCGATTTACCAAGGGTGATTTGGTTGGAAATTTGAAAGATATTACCTAAAGCTTCGCTACCTTCCCCGTAAATTCCTCTAACAACCAGCCCTAATTGATTAATTGCAGGTATAATACGGTTAATTTGCTGCGTTATGATTAATCCCGGTAAATGCATCATGACGGAAGCACGAAGACCTGTTCCTACATTGGTGGGACAACTGGTTAAATAGCCATATTTCTCATCAAATGCGTACTGAATATAGCCTTCAAGCCAATCATCTATTTCACCCGCCGTATCCAATGCCTCCGATAATTGTAACCCAGGGAATAAGCACTGAATCCGTATATGGTCCTCTTCATTAATCATAATACTAACTTCTTCATTTTCAGTTACTAAGACGGCACCGTATGGAGAATCTTCAGCTAAATGGGGGCTGATCAAATGTTTTTCAACCAATACCCTTTTTTGAAGAGGCTGCATTTCTCCTATTTTTAATAATTCCATTTGCCCAAACTTGTTAAAACCGGAGCTGCCTAAAACTTCTTCCATTGATAAAATAACTTTTTTTGCTTCTTCATGAGAAAATAGTGTTGGAAATTTATAGTCCTCAAAGTTTCTGGCTAAACGGATACGGGAACTTAGGACAATATCTGAATCAGGTCCTTCTGCGCTCATCCAAGAGCTAACTGCTTGATTTAAAAAATGTTCAAGCGACACGTTATTCTCCCCCCTCTCGATGGCTACCAGTTAATTTTTTCTCTAATGTGCGTATTTCATCGCGAATCTCAGCTGCCTTTTCAAACTCTTCATGTGAGATTGATTCCTTCAGTTCGTTTTTCAGGTCTTCAATCCGTTTTCGAAGATGAATGCCTCCGCCGATTCTTTTCGGTATCTTCCCGCTATGAGACCAATTTCCACTATGAAGACGGCCTAACACGGGTTTTAGCTGTTCCTTAAATGTGTCATAACAATGGGCACAGCCAAAGCGGCCTACTTTAACGAACTGAGGAAATGTCATGGAACACCGATTACATTGAAGAATCTCCTCTTGATGAAATGGATTTTCATTTTGTTTTTGTATGGTTGGATCAATATTTAGTAAGCCCGCCAGTAGATTATTAAAAGCGAAACCGGAACCTCCGTTAAAGATAAACATATCTCCTTTTTCCTGAGCACACTTTTCACAAAGATGTACTTCTGTCTTTTCGCCGTTAATGATTTTTGTAAAATGCAGTGCAGCAGGCCTTTGATTACATTCCTGACAAATCATTTTTTCACCTCTCCAGCTTGCATAATTCATTTATATTTTAAAGTAGTTAACATAGCTTTTAACATCCTTGCCCGTAATTCATCGCGGTACGGAAGATCAATGTATAAAACGGAACGATCAATAACGCTAAGCATTATTTTCGCTTCCCGTTTTGTTATTATTTCCTCTTGAACCAGTCTAACTATGACATCTTCTGCACTTGTTTGACTTATTCGGTTTTGGAAGAGTGACAGCAAATGGTCAATTAAATGGGCTAAATCATGCGATTGAACCTTCATTATTCGAATATAGCCCCCGCCGCCTCGTTTACTTTCTACAATATATCCTCTTTCAATTGTAAATCGGGTATTAATCACATAATTGATTTGCGAGGGAACACATTGAAATTTATCGGCAATTTCACTTCGTTTGATTTCAACAAGATCCTGCTCACTCATTTCTAATACATGTTTTAAATAATTCTCAATAATATCGGAGATGTTTCTCATCTTCCCACCCCCTTCTGACTTTGACTATATTTGACATAAATTATACTGAAAATTTTATGCAGTTGCAACGATTCTATACTAATGATTTTCTCCAAATCCCGCGGTTGTGAAACGTGGAAGTTTTTAATTTATTAGGGGGTTTTAAAATGGGGGGTTGTTGTTTTTTTGTGTTTTGTAGATTCGGGTAAACGATATGGGGATTTTGGGGAGGTTTGTTTGTAAATTTGGAGGATTTTTAAAGTGATTCGGATTTTTAGATTTTTTGGGAATCTTGAAGATCTGATTTAGGGGATGGATAAGGTTAGTCTAAAAAGTGGACACATAAAAATGTGGACATTTTATGTGGTTTTTAATAATTTTTATCTTTAATATTAGATTCGCAAATAAAATCGTGTAATTCGTAAATAAGACGGATTTATTCGCAAATAAAAAGAAAAAAGCTGGGTTTTCAATTCATCTACCTACTCTGTATACAGCTTATCAGCGAAAAAATGCACTTTATCAGCGAATCTAGGAGTTTTATCAGCGAATTGTTTAGATCATTAATAAGGACCATTGTCCTTACGGACAAAACACAAAAAAGACAACCCATATCAGGTTGTCTTTCATCTTTGCCTGGCAACGTCCTACTCTCACAGGGACTCGCGTCCCAACTACCATCGGCGCTGAGAAGCTTAACTTCCGTGTTCGGTATGGGAACGGGTGTGA
>NZ_JAUSTW010000013.1 GCF_030813055.1 Neobacillus ginsengisoli
ACTGAGTTTAGATTGGTCTCTATACTCGTATCTTACTGAGGGGCTCTATTTTTTTCAAACCTGATATTTAACAATCTACAGGAATGCTATCCTGCTTCGTTAGCACAAGAAGAAAAAAGAACCGCCACAGAGGTCCGTTCTTTAACTCTTGCCCCCGTTTGTTTAAGTGAAATTTTTCACAAAGTGCGATAACTGTCATGACAAAATACCATACTAACATTACTAACCAAGATAAATACCTCACTTTAATGCCCTTCCTAACAAAATTATAATAGGTCAGTATTATTTTAGAACATAAAATGGCACATCAAATATCCACCACAAGCCTAATACTATTGGAACTACCAGAATCCATGCAATGAAAGGTCTTTTGTAATGTAATAACAACATTGGAAACATCATTACATTGAAAGCTATATCCCACCAAATATTCCATCCATTATGATAGATAAGTACACCTGTAATGTGTGCAATCCCTTCAGTAATTGCATATATGCCAATCCATAAAACAATCATAAGGACCTGTTTCTTTCTTTCAGAACTCATCCTTCCAAGAAATACGGCAATTGTTACAGGATATTGAATAAGCATTTTTCCTAATGCAATTAAAGTATGATTTAGTTTAAGACTGTAATCAATAGACCCTCTGGGGTGAAACTCCCACATAGAGTGGTTAAATAATATGAACTGATACAGGAAATCACCTATTATTAAAAATAAGAGGGTTGAGTAATATTTATTAAAGTCCTTCCAATTTCCAAATTTCCACCCTATAAAAATATATAAGATAAACAGCATTACATTCATTTAGAATAATCCTTTATATTGTTTTTTCTTATTTTTTACATTTATTAACACAAATACTCTTATTGGGGATTTTTATTTAACTAAACTGTCCTTTAGTTTAATAAAAAAGAGGGGCTGCGCAGCAACCCGATTGTTCAACATAAGCCCCCGTTAGCAGAAGAAGGCTTTTCAAATACATTATGCTGAAACAATTCCGTTTTTAAATAATTCTGTTAGAGAATTCGCTACTTTAGCTGCACCGTTTGTTAGGATTTCATCGGCTTCGTTGCCAGAATCGTGATATATTTGATAAACAGGAGGATTATCGCTATCAAAATTTACGAAATAAGGGTCGCCTGAACCCGTTGGGTCTCCTCCTATACATACATAGCCCTTTTCAATAATGGGAATCCCAGGGTAATATTCAAAAGATTCCTCAATCATATGTTTAGGTTCAAGAATTTTAACATATTCTATTCCGTCATAATCATCATCAGATTCATATGCTTGCCAACCTATTTCCATATGAATAATGGGCAACTCAGAAATTAAATGATAGTACCAGCTTGGTATTTTATCTCCGAACTTTTCCTTCAATAATTCTATTTCTTCATTCGTTGCAGTTCTTCCTAATTCATTTCTTTCTGTTTTTCCAGATTTTTCAATAAACTTTTTTGCTTCCTCGAAAATGTATTCTGACATATTAACACCCACTAAGAAAATTTACTTAACAAGACTACATAAATAGTAAAAATTCGCTTTATTAAACAGAAATCCTTCTTGCACTAACCTGCCAGTTAGTTAAACAAAGTTAATGAAAAAGGACTGCCGAAAAACAGCCCATTTGTTGTGTAACTAAAGCACTCCGTTAGCCATCCATGCAGCGCAAAAATCAGCGCTGCACCACAGAGAATGAAAATGGTTAGGAAGTGTCATACTGATACTGACCTTAATCCAGTCAACCCTAATCCATAGACTTATTAATTAACGCTCTCCTCTTTTTTTTAACGATTGAGCAGGGTCTTCTTAAGTATTGTCATTTTTCTATTCTTGAAGAAATTTATTTTCATGGTAGTTTAATAAAGAAGTCTATTCTTAATTAGTATTTACAGGCAGATTATTATTCTGACTTCGAATTCTAAACCCTAAAGCAATTGCAGCTCCAATACAGCTAGAAAGGCACCCTACTACCAAATAAATTGATGGAGTTGATTCACCAATTAAAACAGAAGCAACCCCTCCAATTACTGGGAATAGAGCTACCATATACCCGCTTTTTGCTCCTCCAATTTTTTCTACAAGTTTTAAATAAAATAGCCAAGCCATAAAAGAAGCAATCAAAGTTAAATATAGCAAAGCAGATAAATATGTAACTGTTGTTGGAAGTATAATTTTATTTCCTTGGAACAGTACAATTACCCCCATTAATACACCAGCAACTGTAAAACCAATAGCATTTGCATAGATAGGGTTAATCTTTCTATTAGCATTTCTTGCAGAACTTGCATCACCAACAGCTGTTAGAATCGTACCTAACAAAGCAATCATGATTCCTTTTAAATCAGTAAGTCCTTGAAAATCATTTAAGTTCGGATAGATTAGGACACATACTCCAAATACCCCTAGAATTCCCCCAATTAACACGCGAGAATGTAATTTCTCTTTTAAAAAAACACGGAGAGCAATCGGAGTCAATATCACTTTTAACGAAAAGATTAAAGTTACAATGGCAGCAGAGCTCAAAATTGTGGCGTAATAAAGGCACAGATAACTTAATGCAAAGTTACATACACCAAAAACTATTATAAACGGGAAATCTTTTGTACGTGGTCTCCCCTTTGGTTTAAGGAACCACACAAGAACTAAAAATAAAAAAGCTGTCATAACTAAACGATATGATAATGATAATTCCAAACTGACGGGTGTTCCTTGAATTTTCACCGCAATAAAATTTAGCCCCCATACCATTAAGCAAAATATGTACATAAAATTTGTCATTGCATTACCTCATTCTACTGTTTATCTTAATATGTTAATAACTTCTCAAAAAGTAATTATAACAAATTTGAAAGAGTCAATTATCCATGATTTGAACATTTTCTTCTTCCACTAAACTGCCCCGTTAGCCATCCATGAAGCGCAAAATCAGCGCTTCACCACAGAGAATGAAAATGGTAAGGAAGTGTCAATACTGATACTGACCTTAATCCAGTCAACCAGTTCATAGACTTATTAATTAACGCTCTCCTCTTTTTTTTAACGATTGAGCAGGGTCTTCTTAAGTATTGTCATTTTACTAATCTTGAGGAAACTTATTTTCATGGTAGCTAAAGAAGAAACTAGCTCAATACTCAACAATATTAAGCCATTGACCATCGGGACCAATTGTTATATGAGCAACCTTATTTAATTCAAACATTTTGTATATGTCCAAATTCTTCTTGGTTATTTTACTCAATTGTTCTGATACATCAGTCTCGGAAAAAATGAGATAGTCCATTGTAGTAGACCTTAAATAAAATTCGTAAATAAATCGTTTTTGACTGTCTTTTATATAACCCAAATAACCTATTTCCCTTGGAAAAACACGTGGTAACGGGAATTTATTAACTTCAATAAAGTCATTTGAAATTTCATTTAATAGGTCTTGTTCATATTCAGGAATAATCGCATAGATATAACAATCTTGCTTGTAAAAGCTATTGATTATGCTAACAAACTCTTGTTCATCAATTTCTTCATCGAGTAATATTTCCTGTTTTTTCGGAATGCTTCTCAAAGCCCAATCACCTCTTTTTTTATGATTATACAATTAGACTGAAGATGTTTCCTTCTTCAAGTAACCTGCCACGTTACTTGAAGAAGAAAAAGCATTACCGTTGTTCCAGTAATGCCCCCGTTAATTAAACAAGTCTCCAGTACCCAATAAGTAGTGGAGAAATGTTCAGTTCAATTTTACAGGAACATAAAAACGAAATACGCGATAATCCATAGCATCGGAGCTATATTGATGATCATAGCAAACCGTTTCTTTTTTACACGGAAGTACCAAGATAAAATAGAACACACAATCACAGCAACTGGGTATAAAGAAATGGACAGAACAAAAGAAACATTATATAGATTCACACCATTATCAAAGCTCATAAAAGATAATCCCCAAATTAAAAACCATGGAATCAAAGAAAGCAAATATAGGATCTGGCTAATAATTAGATAAGTTTTCATTAATCCCCCTCCAACCATATTTTAGCATATTAATTTTACAATTATATCCATTGTTAAATGATAAATATAAAATCAGGTTTATAGTCTTAAATAAACTCGAAGAAATTCGACATTGATTTGGGAATCACGATTAAATAAAAAGTCCAAACCTTAAATATCCTGTAAAGCTGTATTAGTTGTTTACAAAATAATAAATAGCTTAGAATTTTGCTCTAAGCCATTTGTCTTAATAACAATGTTTTTTTCAGTAAAGCACCCTTTACTTGAAGTGAAACATTTCACAATACACTATACACTAGACAGCGTTTTTTTTGGCTTCATATGAATGAATTATAATCAGTATTTACTAAAAATTGGTATAATTAATTGTATTCAAATGAATTATAAGGAGAGACAAAGAAATGACAGAAACAAAATTAAATCACGGTATTATTATTTTATTAGAGTTTTATCCATCTTGGTTAGCTTTACCTCGTGAAAAAAGAAGAGAACTAGCAGGTAATTTTTATTCAATAATTGAAAAATACAACAAATATGTTAAGGTGAAATTTTTTGATGCTGATGCTTTTGGAGATGGTACCTATACCGATTTTATTTTTTGTGAGACAGAAGATTTAAAAATGTATCATTTTATGTGGGAAGAAGTCCGCGATACATATGCATATTCTAATGGTTACTTTAAAATTAAAAAAGTTATTATGGGTGTCCAAAATGCATATCAAAAATTTGAAGAAGAAGTTTTGAAAATGGAATCTGAATAAAAATAAAATCTAGCTATAAAAAAGGGATGAAATGTTTTAATCCTTTTCTGTTGCTAAACTACCACAATAGTTGAACAAGAAGCGATTGCCCTTGTTCAACAATCGCACCCGATAGTTTAAGTGTAATACTTCACAAATTCCTCCAAAATAAATAAAAATGTCACAGGAAGGTGTATTATTCATTAACGTCACCATTAGTATTAATCAAGAACGTCTCCCCATTTTCATCAAATGCATGCTTAAAATCAAATGCAAAAGGAGTCGGACCATACTGAATATAATGGTTGTATCTCCTGAATGCCTCCTCCCATGAGACATCCCTCACCATTTCTGTCCACCAAACTACATAAGATAGGTGTTTATCTGGATAAGATTCTATCCATCTGCTTCTATCTCGTAATGCTTGCATATGCTTTCCTGAATAAGTAAAGCGATATAAGGATTGAAGGCTTCTCCATACAGTTAGTGTAAGAATAGGAGAACCCTTTCCTTTTACGGTTTCTTCAGGGAAAGGGACTCCTTCAGGTGAAAACGCCTCTATAAGTCCTGATTTAGTTGCTTGACGATATACTTCATTTCCCACTTGAAAAAATTCACGAGAGGCTGGGTGGTCATAGGGGTGGTTTAGCCTACCAACAGTATAGATTGAAACTAATGCCATAAATAGCCCTCCATCTATAGTCTTTTCCTAAGATATATTCAAGTAAAAATGTGGAAATTCCTTCTTCAGCAAACCTGCTTCTTTATTTCAACAAGAAAGAGCTGCCACTATGACAGCTCAGACCTTAAACTCAAGCACTTGTTAATTGAAGAATATGATTTGTTCCCCTTGTCATCTCTATTTACTAACTTTACTGTTAAATGTTCAGGTTGGTTTAGGTAACTGAATTTGAGGAAAAAGTTCATTCATAAGTTCTTCAAGCTTTCCTAATAAATTAGTAAATTAAGTATTAAATAATGTTCCATTTAGTGCTTCAATATACCTTTTTGCTGACCTTTGAACCACCAAATCTGCATCTTCTCTAATAATCAGATTAAATGCGTCATATAATCGATTAAATGTAAAATCATTTACCCTATCTGCAATTCTTTCAACTGTTACACTGGGCAGAGGAATGAAGTTAGGATAACTATACATAAAACTCACCCACTTACGATCAGCCGCCACGCGTACTATATCTCCACTCAATAAAATTCCATTATGACTGCTTCCATTTTTCCACTCTAAAACAGTACCGCCTTTATAATGTCCTCCAATTCTTTGAAGGATAAGACCTTCCTTCAATTCTAGAGATTCTCCAGACCAAAAAATAATTTTCTCGCTGGTTCTAGTCACCCATTCTTTATCATCTTCATGTATGTAAATTGGAGCATCGAATGTTTCAGCCCATTCTACTTTACTAGAGTAATAATGGGGATGTGATAAAGCAATAGCATCAATTCCGCCTAATTTATTAATATGTGAAATGGTTGATTGATCAATAAATGTAATACAATCCCACAATAAGTTGTAATTTTTATCTTGTACAAGATAAGCTGTCTGTCCGATTCCAAAACTTGGATTAGTCTTTATGCTATGTAATCCTTCTTCCTGGAGCTTAATGATATTACTATATGTACCCACCTCTATCAGCTTTTCTAATGTGGTCCACACCTGACCTTTGAAACTAACAAATTGTCTTTCTTCCTCGCAAATCAAACATTGTTTTGGTGCTTCGATTGAACTCTCATACTGAACTCCACAAGTTTCACAAATAAAGTTTTTCAAAAAATATCTCTCCTTTACTTATTCACTTCCTATTTACTCTCTTTTAAAATTCACCTAACAATCCAATAATCCTTCTTCAAGTAAACTGCTTCGTTAGTTTAAGTATAATCCTTCACAATCTTTCGATCATTAGACCTTTGCGATTTAGCCCTTTTAATACTTAACTCTCTACAAATGACTTAATCCGAAGATATTCCGTTATGTTAGGTACCTATATTTCACACACCTTATTAGATATGACTCCTCTTGAAAATAAAAAGCCTTCTGTAAGAAGGCGTTAGTTTGTGATGGTGAATCAAAGGATATACTGTTACCTTTTTCCTGCACTTATTTTTTGGTTTCGAACCTCCAACTTTCTTATTTATTTACCTTCTAGGTGGCCAAGGTTTAGGTGGTTTTTTGGAGATGCTGCTGGTCTCTGTTATCAAACTGTTCTTTTCTATTAACTAAACTGTAAACAAGCCATGATATAGTATAGCTGTATCCCTAGTAGAAGACCGGCTCCTTACTAATAGGAAAGCCGGGCTTTTTTAAACGGTCAGACAGAACAGCACCCCTACTGATGACCTTTACTAGAAGCCAATTTGAATAGTAAAGGAAAATATCAATAGAAAGAGGAATATGTAAAATGGATTTTTGCACAAATTGTGGTGAAAAGTTAAATGAATCTAGTCGATTCTGCAGTAATTGCGATTCAATGGTGGCACTAGCTAAGAAAAACATTACCTCGGCTCCAAAAACGCGCATTGAAAAAAGGAAAGTTCGTTCGAAAACAATAGTATTAAGGAATAAGAGATTAGTGGTAGGGGTTGGATCAATTATTGGTTTGTTGTTCGTTTTAAGTGTTGCTTACTTAATCATTAAAGATTTTAATAAGCATGAACCTAAAACAGATGTAGCAGCTACAAAAACGATGGATCAATCTAAAAATAATAATTTGGAAAATAATATAGATCCAAATAATGGTAAAAATTCAACAGAAAAAAATATCAGGGAAAGTTCAAATCTTTCCTCTTCAGATAATATTTTGCCTGATAGTGATAAGAGGGCTCTGAGTGAAGAAGACATTGCTACTCTTACAAAAGGGCAACTGCATTTAGCTAGAAATGAGATCTACGCACGTCATGGGTATGTATTTAAATCGGCGGATTTGCAAAAATATTTTTCAAGTAAATCATGGTATAATGCAGACCCTTCCTATAATAGCTCTTTAAATGAAGTAGAAAAAGAGAATGTAAAGCTCTTAAAGGCGAGAGAGGATCGTCTTTAAAGGGCACCTTTTAATCTTAGGAATCGCAAATCGCGGTTCCGTTTTTGCGTTGGAGATAAGGTCTTTTGTTCAACTATTCTGCCCGTTAGCTTAACAAGAAAAAAGGATCGCCGCAGCAATCCACCGTTCTTTAACTCTTGCACCCGTTACTTTAATAAGAAAAATGAATAGGTGCAAATTTCCTTGCTTTATTATCCTTTTTAGATACAAACGTCAATTTGTTTTTATTCTATTCCCCCTAAACTTTTAAAAATTTTATATCTAATAACAATCGCCGTAACTATGTTGTACAAGCATTCATAGAATGAATATGTGAAAGGAGATGATTTATTTCGGATTTAGTCAAATTGTTTAGCAGATTCTGGACATCTTTCACTAGCAGCTTTTAGATATTTTGAGGCAGCTAAAACAATTGGGAAAGGGAATGGAGAGAAGAAGAAGATTAAGATTTTCTTATAATGGAGTTTATGCAGTTATTGCACCTTATAAGAAGATGTTGGTTCATGACGCTTTACTGTTTCAACTATTTCTTCAACATACTGTGTATTTAAACAAATCGGGAACGCATCCACGTTAGCAAAACTCTTAAACAAACCGTATGTATGAAAGCTTTACCCAAAATGGATGGGCTCCATTTAATCTAGTTAAATACAAAAATGCCTGTCACTGCCTGGAATACCGAAAGTTCGACAATTACCAGGAGTACAGGCATTTTATTTTACTATTTAATTATGATAGGAATAAATTCTTGTCCAATTACCCACACTCTTTATTTCCTTATACTGAGGTTTCCACATAGCATCTTCAATAGCAGTCTCAACATCTTGGATATTCGCCCTTGCAATTCCTTCGAATATTGCAGCATTAGCTACTTCAATGGCTACGTATTTTGAGACTTCATGAAGTTTTTCAATGGATGGCAGCAGGGATGCTCCAGGTGTGCTGGTGTCAGACATTCTTGCAACCGCATAAGCAGCAGCCGCGAACATTCCTTTTGAGATCACTTCAGCTTTTGTAACAATGGCTCCAAGACCTAGGCCTGGGAATACAAATGCGTTATTTGACTGCCCAATTTCATAGGAAACACCTTTGTATTCTACATTGGCAAACGGGCTGCCGGTTGCAATTAGAGCCTTGCCATCTGTCCAATTAATCAGGTTTTCCGGCACTGCTTCAGTCAGTGCGGTCGGGTTGGACATAGGCAAGATGATGGGACGCTCAACGTGCTTGGCCATTTCTTTAACAATTTCCTCAGTGAAGGCGCCGGCTTGTCCGGAAGTACCAATCAGGATGGTTGGCTTCACCCTCTGAACTACTTCCATTAATGAAATGATCCCTTCCTTATTCTTATCCCAGTCCTTTACTTCATCCGCCTTTCTTACATAAGGCTTCTGAAACTTCAGGACATCTGGTGTTTCATCCGTTAGTAAACCCCGATAGTCGATAGCCCAGAAACGGTCATAGGCTTCTTCTCTGGTCAGCCCTTCAAGAACCATGGCATCTGCGATTTGGTCAGCTATACCAATGCCGGCAGCCCCTGGTCCGAAGACAACAATACGCTGGTCCTTGAGAGTAGCTCCTGTTACTTTCAATCCAGACATAACTGCAGCAAGGGTTACTGCACCTGTTCCCTGGATGTCATCATTGAAGGTAAGGATTTTGTCACCGTATTTGTCCAAGATGTTACGCGCATTCACGTTGCCAAGGTCCTCCCAGTGAAGAAGAACCTCTGGAAAGAACTTTCTTGCAGTCTGCACAAATAAATCAATGAATTGGTCATAACGCTCACCGCGGACACGGGCGAATTTGTTGCCGATATAGATAGGGTCTGCAATCAAAGCCTGATTGTTCGTACCAACATCCAACACGACTGGCAGAACACGGCTTGGATCAATACCAGCTGCCGCTGTGTACACGGCAAGTTTACCGATTGCTATATTAATACCACCTACCCCCTGGTCCCCGATACCAAGAATGCTTTCAGAGTCGGTAACGACGATTAAATCAATGCCATTTTTGGGCTGTCCAAGGTTATAAAATGCCTTTTCAATGCCCTCAGGATCATCAATGGAAAGATATAAGCCACCTGGGCGGCGGTAGCTATGAGAGTATGTCTGGATAGCTTCACCAACAGTAGGAGTGTAGATGATTGGGAGCATTTCTGCTATGTGTTCTTTCAAAAGTCGGTAAAACAAAACGGCATTACGGTTATATAAATCATAAAGCAGCCCGTTTTTGAACAGATTCGTAGTTCGCATCGAATATTGCTCATAGGCCCTATTTGCTTGTTCATCAAGGGTGAACACCTGGGGAGGTAACAGGCCGTCGAGTCCAAGGTCTTCCCTTTCCTCTTTAGTAAAGGCCGTTCCTTTATTCAAAAAAGGATTTGAGAGAACTTCTTTTCCTTTTAATGTTGTAATAATAACATTCTCAGGTACATTCATGGTGTTTCCTTCTTTCTATCTTAAAATAGCTATTCGGACAATACCGGAACATAGATTTCTTACCTTTCCATGTTAATAACATTTTCCTTATCACACTAGGTTTTTTAATTTAATGACCCTTTTTTGTTAACTAAACAAAGCAGACAGTAAAACCGCTGACTGCTTTGGTCCATCTTCCACTTTTCCGTGTTTATTAATTTACTTTACTTTTTATCATGCTGCACTTGAAATTGATTTTTTAGCTTTTTTCTTTTCGGACATTTTAAATACATAGTTAACAATAATCGGGCAGACTATTGCAGATATTACACATGCTGCTGCAATTTGTGCAGTAGCTCCTGGTGCTATCGAAGCTAAGGTTGGATCTGCTGCTGCAACAACAGCTGGTGTAGCTACAGCATTTCCTGCAGTCGACCCTGTTGCTAAACCAACTATAGGATTTTCTTTAAATAACTTCAAAAGTACGTAAGCTCCAATTCCAGTGAATGCAGCTATTAATCCTAGTAATATTCCAGGACCTCCCGCTTGTATAATAGTTGAAAGATTCATTCCTGCACCTAATGGGAATGAGAAGAATGGGATTAATAATAATTTACTGCTTCCAAGGAACTTTCTCATATCAGGATCAATATTTCCTAAAATCATTCCTATTACTATTGGAATTAATACTCCTACAAGTGTTTGAAAAGGAATTGAGGCAAGGCCGGATGCACCTAATGCAACTAATGTAAAAAATGGACCATCTTTTAAAGAAAATAACGCATATGCCCCTACATCAGTTTCGTCACCATACGATGAAGCAAGAGATGCATATAATCCACCATTAGCATTTAATAACGCTGCAAGGATTGCTAATGGTGATAATCCTAGTATACCGGCAGGCCCAAAAAGCATTGCTACAGTTAAACCTATACCAGCACCTACTATAAATTTTCCTGTTAATAATATTGCACCTTTTTTTAATGCCTTTGGTGCTAATTTGAAATTAATTTGTGAACCAATTAAAAACATAAAACATGCCAAAATTGTTGATGATGCTTCTTTACTGAATAATGCCGTTGTAAAACTTCCAATTTTCAAAAATTGCGGGAAAAATGTATTAGTTAATACCCCTAAAAAAAGTGGAACAACCATCAGACCACCTGGAATTTTATCAAGCGTTTTCTTAATTGGAATTTGCATTTTTAATCCTCCTAAAATAGTTTTTGTAATCTTGCAACACCAGTTTTTCTAGCTGCTTTTATGATTTCTTCTGCTACATTTGCAGCTATTCTTTTGTCTAGTAGACTTAGTATTACGTAATTTAATTCCTCATCACTAATGCTATTTGCTATAGCGTAAGCTGCCGCTATTTTTCATTTCCTCATTAATTTCTTTTGCTGTAACATCTAGAGCTCCTCTAAATGCTATTTTTACCAATTTCTCCAGCAATCGTAGAAAGCGGTTCCATTTCCTTGCGGGTTGTGCCATGTTTTATCCCCCTTTGTTTTGTTACAAGTCCATCATATTCCCAAATAAACCGTTTTCATAGAATATGAAAGTTTAATAATTCTTTTTGTAAATAAAAAAAGTAAGCAGCTGCCATAACTGCTTACAGAAAGTTTTTTATTAAGTGCTCTTTAAATTTGTTATATTCATGCTGGTATACGGGCCTTCCGATCGTTCCATAGATAACCTTGACTTCAAGGATTCCTAAGTCCTTTAGGAAATTAAGATACTTTCTTGCCGAAACCCTTGATATTCCTACAACATTTGCTACTTCATCAATGGAAAAAGGCCCGTCCTTCAATTCATGAATCGTATCCCATACCTGCTTTAAGGTATCCTTCGTTAACCCCTTTGGCAGTATGTTTTTTGAATGTAAAAAAGCCAAAAACATGCATAAAGTGAATGAAAACTTGCATATTTTCGGCTTATTTATAATTTGGGATATTGAAGAAAAGCACCCAATAGTTTAATTCTTCACAATCTTTATTGCTTTCAAATAACAAAGAGCCGGCAATGATCTGCCGGTTCTTTGTTACTTGACTACATTGAAATAGCCCATCATATAATTGTCTTTTGACATTGCCCAGCCTTTGGCATCGTCATCGCATGGGATCGTACACATCCACATGAATTTCCCTTCTTTTTGTGGAGTAAAAGTGAAAGTGGAGACAGCGGGAACACCGTCTTTCGCACTCGCTTTAGCTACGAAATTGAGTCCAAGGTCTTTAGCTGTAATGGAATGCTCACCTTGGTCAAGATTATAAACTGTCACCTCTACCGGCTGTCCGACTTTCATAGTGATGTCGCCAGTCGCAAAGGAATCATGCATTTTTCCGTCCGGACCCAATTTGTAACCAGGGTTCACCACCATGGATACATGCTGAACTTGATTACTAGCAGGAAGTACCGTAATTTTTCCTGTCATATACCCTTGCTGCGACATTGACCATTGTTTGCTGTCATCGCAGACATCCGTACAATTCCAGGTGAACGTGCCTGATTTGGAAGGTGTAAAGGTATAGGTGGTCTCTTTCGGCTGACCTTTCTTAGTGGAGCCTTTGATTTTTACACCTAGTCCAAGTTCAGGTGAAACATAGGTATGTTCCGCATCATCATAATTCAAGAAGTGAAGAGTGACTGGTTGGTTTTGTGTGATTTGTATATCACCGTTGATAAAAGCATCGTGCTTCTTCCCATCAGAACCGAGTTTTGAACCTGCCTCTACAACGATATATTGATTGAAAGCCGTTTGAACGGTCTTGACTGTCTCGGATGTAGCAGCCTTAACTGGTTTTGCCGATTGGCTTGTCCCACATCCGGCTAAAGAAAGGGAGATAGCAGAAGCCAGAGCGACTGCGATAGCACCTTTATTCGCTGTTTTGTTCACGATAAACCTCCTAAAATGAAAAGTTTGAACATGAAAAGCATACCACATCTTTTAAAATCCCCACGAATCTTAAGGGAATTTTAATTTACCTATCTTATTCCAAACTGTTTAACTTTTTATAGAAAGAAGGTTCTTGATATTTGGTCAACTCAATAATGTTCTTTCAGAAGGCTCAGCCTTTTTTTAAAAAGCATTTTTACTGAGTCTAACATATTCGTTGTTCTCTAATTTCCTTATTGTTGATTCCTTCTTAAAAGATAACTAACATATTGATAAAAGCCAATCAAAATTATATAAAGTATAGGGTAAATTATTATTGAATACCAAAACTTCCAACCGTTATAGTAAAATGTTTTACTCCATAGGAATAGTAATTCATATATATTCGCAAAAAGTGACCAGCAAGAAATATAAATAACCTTTCTAATCATATTCTTTTTGAAAGGAAAAAAATTTAAAAATACTATATTAATAGCTGGATAAATACCAAAGACAAAAATAAACCCTTTAAAATCAACACCTTTGTTAAAATACCCATATAAGTCATATTTTAAGTCCCAAAGGATATTAGCAATAAGCTCTAAAAAAGAAGAAAACAAGGTCGTGGTTAGAATTTCAATTCCAGAAATACGTTTTGGGATAAATATCGCAATTAGATTAAATATTATAACTGAAAGGATGAGAAATACCACATTATATAACCCCAATCTACAACGAATCGCTTTGGTTATCCTTCCCTTTAAATGTGATTAATATTTCTATCGGCTTCTTATTCTTGTTCAACTATACTGCCACGTTAGTTCAAGTGAAACATTTCACAAAGTACTTTCCGCTAGTCGTTTTTTAGGTTTTATAAAATAAGTTGAATGATTGTGGAATAACTCTGGCCAAAACCAACATTTACCATTTTGATGAAAAACATTGGCAAAAACATAATAATACCACAATAAATAATAATCTCACTAATAACAGTTTTTTGTTTTAATTTTCTCCATTCCAACTCCATCAATTTAATCACTTTTACCACCTCCATGGATTTGATCATAAAAATAGTCTTCCAATGTGCTTGAATGTTTTTGTATTTCTTCTATATCAATATCATGAAGAATTAATACTTTTGAAATCTCACTTTGAGACAGGGTTAAATCATAAATCCGAATTCTCTTGTCTTGTACAATCTTCATATTGAAAATATGGAGTTCATGTTGGAGATTCCTCATAAAATAAAGTACTATTAAATTAATATTGTTTTTCAAAAATTTATCATGTTGCTACCAAGTGACTCGTTTTTTGGTAAAAACCCATCATACAGTTTTGTGAAATTTAGATCAGAGGAAGAATTAAGAGTAATTTAAAATTATTATTCCCACAGATCTATTAGAAGGAGGATATTATGAGCGAAAATATTAAAACTTATGGAGCTGAAGGTATCAAAATATCTTGGAAACCCAATATTTGCAAACATGCAGCAGAATGTGTAAAGGGATTGCCAAGTGTATTCAATACCCAGAAAAGTCCTTGGGTATCACCACAGAATGCAACAGCTAAAAAAATTATGGAAGTGATTGATCGTTGTCCAAGCAGAGCACTTACTTATGAGCAAAAATAAACAGAACTAAAAAAGTTAGGAGAATGAGGAAATGACTGAAATTAAAATGGGCAAGAATGAATTCTATATTGAGGAATCTAATGAAATTATTGCAAGAATTCAATTTATCCCAAGCGGAAAAGATGTAAATGGAAGAAATTTAATTATTATAAACCATACAGTTGTATATGAGGGACATAATGGTCGTGGATTAGGCAAAGAATTAGTAAACAAGATAGCTGAATATGCAAGAGATGAAAACTTATATATTATTCCTGTATGTCCTTACGCAAAAAGTGTTCTTGAAAGTAAGGAAGAGTATCAAGGTGTACTAGCAAATTGATGCCATTTTATTATATATGCGTTGAATCAACTACACTTAACTGGACAAAAAAATAAGGTCAAGCTTAGACTAATCACTAAATCAGGGCATACTGCTAATTAGTATAAGAGATCCAGTGAAGAAGCTACGATAACGAGACAACCAATTTATTAAAATGCCTAGAGATTAAATAAAAACACCGACATTCAAATCTTTGTTTTTATTGATTTATTTATAATTGGACATTAAACAATTGTCTTAACCTTCTGGTGCCTTCGTATACCATTGCAGCATCCCAAAAACGCATCTTTCCTTGATAGCCGTGCGGATAATAAGAGTACTCAATAAACTCCTCATTAACTCTAACAGGATCTGCTACTTTTATTCTTAATTCCTTCATTTTTGATTTTAAATCAACCAATTGCCTTCGTAATTCCTTTAATTTGGACTCAATTAAATGCTGATATGCTTCGGGAATTTTAAATTTCAATGTTAAAGCTGCTTGATAGTCGTTTTCAAGAATTTGAATGAGATAGGTCGTGTAAATGTAATTCAAAAAGTGTTTTCAAAAAGTATTGAGAGAACATTGGAAATTGTCTTGGAATCGAAAAAAGGAGGGGCCACAATATAATTTAGGCCCTTGATTGAGGGCTAATTTTTTTCTTTAACCCCCTAAGGAGCATAGATTATCTTAATCTTACTCCACTAAAGCACCCGTTACTTTAAGAACAATTTTTCACAAACTCTACTCCATGCCATATAAAAAAGCCATCATAATGCCTGCCCAAACCAGACACTCAGCGTTTGACCACCATCTAATAGGAACTCATCTTTATTGCACACGGTACTTAGTTTTTAATGCATACAGGTTCGTATCTAATTCCTCGTACCTTGGAAGAGATAAGGATTTGTCGAACCCGTTGCGAAATAATTATCTTACGCCGAGGAAAGTACCCTTCACCAAAATATTCCGAGGTATAATTTAAGTCTTTGTAATTATCCCAAGCTTCAACTCCGTAACAAAGAACAGAGTCCATTGCTTTCCCAAAACTTTTGAATCCACAATTGGAGCAGTCTATTGCTGGGTTTAACATTGTTTGTAATGGTGGAAGCTCATTAAGAGGTACTAGCTGATAGGCAATTTCCTGTATATTCTTTTTCGTATACACTGGTCGGTAACTAATACCAGTAACTGAGTTTGCATCAAATAGCCGTTTTACTTTCGGTGAAACTAATAATTCAGCTTCCCAAGACATAATGAAATCTCGGCTTCCAACACTGTTCCTTCGTATCATAAGGTCGTTAGTTTGATTTATATAAGCATTACACTGATTACACGATGATGAAAAGTATGTATCAGGAACTTCCGAATAAGGATTCAGATCTTGGTACGTTGGATATAGAGCTAGTAATGGTGCCAAATCAAACTCTTTCTTACTAAATTCCACACGTCTCCGTTCTTCTACCTCAACACCAACTGAAATTAATTCATCTTTTAGTTTGTTATACTCAGGTAGGTCCGAGTACATCCGCACTAATGTACCGTCTCTTTCCTTCAGGACGTGATTGTAACTATCTAGAATCGAATCAATAGCATTTTTATAATTGGATGCATCTATGCAAAAAATTGTTGACAGAATTCGCATATTAAATGTTCCCCCAGACATCTGCCTTTGAAGTTGCTTTTTCACAGTTTTAGAGTTAAATATTCCACAACAAACGGAATTCCTTGTTCAACTGCTTCATTAGTCGAATAAGAAAAGGCTGCCACAGCAGACAGCTCTTAAAGGAAAGCACCCGTTAGCTTAAGTACAATATTTCACAATCTTGCATTCTTGGATAAAAACTATTACTAAAAGTTTTATTTTATTTTGTGTAAATATTCTAAATAAGTAAAAAAGCTTACTCTTTGAGTAAGCTTAACCGCTATAAACACTATCACAAAATCCAGGTTTTGGTTCATAAAAACAATGTTGTTTAAATTGACCAGATTGAGGTTGACCAAACCATGTTGGAGGGCATGGAGCATGTGGATTAAAATACCAAAGAGCAAATTTCGCTGGTTGGTCTCTCCAATAATCCAAATTCTGTTTTGCTAATCTTCTTTCAGAAGTTCTTGCTCTTTGATAAAATACATTCCCTTTTTGAACTGCTTCAAAGGAAAAATTTCCTCCTTGTACTTGAAAAATAACTTGGTTAATTGTTCTTAAACCTTTAAAGTCTGTACAATTTGCTACAAGACGATTCACAATTACATTTCCAACATATAACATTCCCTGTTTTCCTTCACCTTCGGCTTCTGCTCTCATCATCCTTGCCATTAAGTCAACGTCTGAACTTCGGTAACTTACTCTTGGCATTTTTCCACCCCAAAAATATAGTATGAAAAAAAGGCTACATTCATGTCATTGTTTATATAATAAGAATGCTTAGTTTTTAAAACTTACAGTTTTTAAGTAAAATGAAAACTATTGCATTCTTTTTATACCTTTATTCAACTATACTGCCCCGTTACTTCAATAAGAAAAGCCGCCATTATGTTGGCAGCATTAATCTTCCGAATTAGCACTCGTTAGTTGAAGAAAGAATCTATCCCTATTGCATTTGTTTTTATGGAAAATCATTCTTTAGAGGATCTTTTTCTAACCTTGTTAAAATATAACGATACTAAAATCAAAATTATTGCACCAATAATAAAAAATATAACTTTGTGTAGTAGAAGCCCGAAAGCCAAGGATAGGAAAAGTATAATAAGTCTAATTAACGCTTCTACTTTATAATTGTTCATTAAACCAATTCCTTTCAGAAGTTAACTTTAGTGAATTAAACTGCTTAGTTTGTACAATAAAAAACTCGAAAATGGTGGCTTGATCTTAAACTCTTGCACCCGTTTGTATAAGTACAAAACTTCACAATCTTGCTAACCTGAATCTCTAAGTCATCAACTCAGGTCTCGATAAAAATGACATCACATCCAATTTTCAATTTTCTTTTCAATTAATTTAATAACACTATGAGAACCTATAAAATCAACAATTTGATAACCAGTTTCAGTTTTCTTTATATTACACACGGCTACTGCATTTTCATTTATATAAACTGAATACAAAGTATATATATCATCAATAGAATATAAATAATTTCTATAAATTTCATCTTTTTCGTCAGCAATATTCTCTATCACTTTTAGGTTTATTTCTGGTACTGGCATATATGTATTCCCCTTTTACTGCTATCATTATCCTTCTTAAACTCAAGCATCTGTTAGTTGAAAAAGACGAGTAGTACCGTCTGGTTAGATTATTGCATTCTTAAACAAAGAAGTAAGGTCATCTGCTAATTGATTTTTAGAAAAATCATCGTGATATATTCGAAATACGCTTGGCTGCATTGAACTTAGTTTGATATATATAGGGTCACCGCTTCCGTGGGAACAACTTGCTAAAAAAACATATCCATCTTTTAATACCGATATCCCAGGTTCATATTTATTGCTTTCATCAATTATGTCATCCACACCTCCCCATATAATATATGAAATCCCATCATAATCTTCATCTGGTTCATCTTCTTGAATTCCTAACTCAGCATCTATTAAAGGGACAGTTGTAAATAATTCGATATACCATTCTGGCAATTTTATTTTAAGTTCTCTTTCTAATTTTGCTAACTCTCTTTCGCTTGCCGTTTTGCTAACAAAATCGGGATATTTTAACTTAATTCTTTCTACAAGCCTTTTGGCTTCGATAATTATTTCATTATTTATCATTTTTCATACTCCCATTTCAATTTATCTATTTAGAGTTCGATTGAGTCAAACAAAATCCTGCTAATCAAAAAATCCTTGTTGAACTAACCTGCCACTTTAGTTTAAGTGTATTTGTTCACAATCTTTAAACAATAAAAACCCCCTTCATCATTGGAAGAGAGTTTTTTACAGATAACCGCAGATAGAGTCTTGATCTATTTTTAACGTATAAAAAGCTAACCAGCAATCTGATCAACTTAATAAGAAACTCAATCTATTAATCCATAAGTTGCAATTAATATTTTTCCTTGTTTAGCCAATTCCCTTATTTTAGTTGGGTTGTCTGTAAAGGATTACCGGCTAAAATTTTTTCCACATCCTCATATCCCGGTAGAAAAGCATAGTTGTATCGTGCAGGAAGTGCAAACACGTAATAATTATTTCGACCCAATTCAGTTGGGTCCACAGGAGCGGCTCCTATATGAAATACTCCTTGCTTAAGTGAGTTCCACTGGTTAATTGTAAATACCATAATTGGGATGTCCTGGCGTGGGGTTTCCTTAGTCCATTTAGGATCTCTAATGGATATAATCGGACCTGTTTCATCTACTGTACTGCCGTTTTCATTAGCGATCCCCTCCCACTGACTAGTTATAATTGAATAACCTCTCCAACTTGCAGGAAGCTTAAAGCTAAAACCGTATTTTGTATTTTTATAGACAATTGATTTTGATACATCAGATGAAGTGGAAGTGGAAGAAGATGGGGTTGAATTGTTGGAAGTGGTGTTTTGCTGTCCGCTGGTAGTGGTGTTTTTTTGATTCTGATTACCGCCTGTCGGACTGCTATTTCTTGAACATCCCATAATAAGAATTAAAGCTAGAGTTACAAGAGCCCATTTAAGTATTGATTTTTTTAATGCTAAGTTCATAAAAATTCTCCTCACATTAAACATTTTTGAAAAAAACAAGTATTCACCCAAGGTCCCATGAAGCTCTGTAAACACTTTTGTTTTTCCACTAAATAGTCTATCTGAAGATTGACTTAATTTCTAGGACTCCTCCAATAAGTCCGTTTTATTATTTTTATTCACCCTTGATTCAAATTAAACCATACATACAAGTATTTTCCAGTTATTTAATTATTAATTTTTATTAACCTAACCTGAGACGTTTGCTCAACATGTTTCCAGAAAGAACAACATTTGAAAACTCTTTGCAAAGTCCTTTATAATTAGAAAAATTGTTGCCATCTAAGACAAAAACCTTTTTCATTTCCAAACACCTCTACCGCTTCATTTAGGGAAAATATAATATATCATATTCTTGAATTAACCTGCCCGGTAGCTTAATAAGAAAAGGCTGCCGTTTGTGGCAGCCAACTATTTAAGGAAAGCCCCCGATATGAGTGAATTCCCTTAGTGACTATGATTAGATAATCTGGTATCAGAAGCACTGAATAGTTTTTTTAATGCTAATTAATGTATCGTTTAAAAGATAATGAAGTTAAAGTGGCATATTAAGGGAGACAATCCTTACTTTACGTTTTTACCATTACTAATTAATATGTAAAAAACAAAGGGAGGCTCCCATTGTTTATTGTTTTTTCAATTCATTAACAATCTCATTAATACGTTTTTCCACTTCATAAAGGTTCTTCTGCATCCGATCACGCCGACTGGTCAAGACCTGCAATTCCTGTTTCAATTCCTCTGTTTTGCTCATTATTTCCCCTCCAGATTATGATATATCACTAATATACAAACAGAAAAACCATTTTAATATAATTCGTTAAAATCTTCAATTGCTTTTTCGCTTGGTTCATTATGTATTAATTTTATTTTTAAATTATATTGCCCCGTTACTTCAATAAGAAAAAGCATTACCGTTGTTCCAGTAATGGCATAGGATATATGCCATCTCCTTTTTACGGTTCCTATATAGGATACGGGCATCCATTGTCATGGTATCATCACTCTTACTTCCATCATCCCTTTCATCATCCCTTTCACTTTTGTATGCCTTATCATATGATTGGTGCAAGTTTTGTCGTGCCCATACAGGCACCGGTCCGGAAGCAAACCCTTTTGGAGATAAGGCAACAGCAGTCGCCTTATCTCCTAAAACAGCGTTTAGTTCTTCCCTAATATGTATATGTTCAAAAGGAAAAAAGCCCTCAGATTTCGGGGGCTCTGAAGAGTGAAGTAAACGAAGGCAGGGACATTCACTTTTTTCCAGGTCGGGTGATTAGTCCAAACGTACTTAATGGCTTTAATTATTTCTGACAATCGGCTGATCAATTCCATCTGGGTCAATAAAATTCGTACTGTTCACAGCCGTATTTGTCATAACCCCAAAGGCTGAGTTAATTGCTCCGGACCCAGCAAACACCCTCGATTGATCCTTAGGGGATAAAACAGAGCTATCACCGAATTTGACAATAGCATTTGTAGTGACGTTATGAATTTGTAGGGGTCCACAAATAGTTACAGGCATTAGAAACAACCTCCCATTTAAAAATATTTTCAATAACCTATGCTTTGCTCCCTGACTTTGTTCTTCTTTCGGGTACGACTAAAAAACGAGATGTATGAAACCGAATGGAGATGGGGTGCATGGCACTTTATAATTATAGTCCCGAAATTGGCTGATCAATTAAATTGGAGTCAATGAAAATTGTACTGTTCACAGCCGTATTTGTCATAACCCAAACCGCTGTGTTTAATGACCCAGCTCCAACAGGAGTCTTAGATGCAACTTTTGGTGAGACAATAAGGCTATCACCAAATTCGACCACACCATTTGCACTGATGGTAGTAATTTGTATGGGTCCAAAAATATTTGCAGGCATTGGCTGGCATCCTTTCATTAAGTTTATTTCAATCTATGCTTTTATCCCTGTCCTTGTTCTTCTTCTTTAGAGGTACTGCCCAAAAACGAGAGATACTATGAAACATAATAAAACTAATTGACATACATTAGAGTATAAATTCATAAGGGAGTGTGATTAAAATGGTTGGATATGACCGAGGTTCTATTGAAATAGATGAAATTGCAGGAGGAATCGTTAATTTTGACGGTTCACTAGTTATTTCTCCCAAACTGGCTTCAAAAGCTGCCTATGGTGCAGGTTCCAACAACACTGCGGTTTTCAATTTTACTCTTACTGGTACGAATTTAACGAATACGAATGCAGTTGATCTCTTTGATCAACCAGTAAGTGGAAATATCTAAAATAAGCGGAAAAAGAAGTGCACAATCAGCAAAGCCGGAACCTGTGAGCGAGCAGGAATCCGGCTTTGCTTATGTAAAAAAATAACGTAGCGTTAAAATCCACATTTTGTTAACCATACATAAATCAAAAAAATCCCAGTGTGTTTCAACTAGGTAATTATGTCAATAAAAAGAATGATTCATTTATTACCAGGCTCAGAAAATTACTTCTTTTATAGATTGTCCAATATATTTTCATTTAAAGGCTTTTTATTAAAGGTTAACACTTCATCAACTGGCTGATAGGATTCTCCATAGAAGTGTTCATCCTTATAAGTGTGAATCATATCATAGGTTTTTTTCATAGCTTGAAAAATCATTTCTTCAGACTCATTGTACGGTGCCCAATAGAGAATTTCCATAGGATTCACCTCATTTGTCGCCAGCGAACGTCTTCTATATCCAATGGAATGGGCGTGCTCGAACCCTTCCCGTTTATAATAATGCAGCCTTTTTTCGGTATCACTGTCTTTATAGTTCACTGGTTCCACTTCAAGGATTATTGGTTTTCCTTTGCGTTTCATTTTTTCCATCAGTTTATGACCAAGCCCCTGTCCACGGGCATTTTTCGAAACGAAAAGGTAATCAATAAAGACAAATGTGTCAAATTCCGCATACATAAGGACGTGATTAGAGCCCTCATCCTTATGATATATGTTAGAACGCTCTTTAAGGAGTGTTTCCATATGTTCTTTTGATTTCATTTCTTCAACCGGAAAATACTGATTTAATTTTTCATACCAATGCATAGATTTACTCCCTTATATTGTTATAACTTTTCCTAGAAATTTAATATAAGAGAAGTATGTGTTGATTTTTATAATTAATACCAAATTATCTTTTCAAATGATCATTTTATCAAAAGGAATGCCGAAGCAGTCCATTTGTTGTGAATCGTTAGCTTAAGAGGAAACAAACTTCATATCAGTATAATTCTTCACAATCTTAACATTCACAGAAAAGAGACATGCCGTAGCAATTCTGTGAAGTTCAAACTTAATTAATATTTACTCAATTAGCGAGCCGATAAAAAAAGGGAAATAACGGCAATAGAAAACAATTAAAATACCTTTTTATCACGGAATATTTATCGAGATTTTTATTCACTTTCAAAAAATAATTATATTCAGATAAATACTTGTCCATATTAGTTTTAAAGTTTAAAAAATCATGGAGGTTACATAGCAATCAAAATGAAGAACTTAAGACTAATTAAGGTACTAACAATTCTTAGTGTTATTGTATTACCCTTCCTCGTTGGTCTTTCTCAAAAGTATCAAATTAAACTATCAAGCACCCAAGCTGGATGGGTTCTCAATGTTAACATTAAACAGGCGAGGGTTAAATTTAAAACTAAAACTCACAAACGAGTTACTCCAACTGAAAATTTAGAAGCAACCGTAGGAGTCAATGGTTTAAACGTTCGAGAACAACCAAGTTTATCTAGCTCGGTTGTAGGAAAATTAAATTTGGGAACAAAAGTAACCGTCAATGATGAACAATCTGGATGGGCAAAAGTTAAATCTTCTTCTGGTATCCAAGGGTGGGTGTACACAAATTACATTTCTAAGGACGAAGCTAGTAACAATAATACACAACCTGTTACTGGACCCACAATATCAACAGATAGCATACAAAATACTCAGGAGCCGCTTAAAGGGAAAACCATTGTGCTTGACCCAGGTCATGGAGGGAGTGATGATGGGACAACAAGCATTGTTGGTACATATGAAAAGACATTGACCATAGCAACAGCTAAAATTGTTGACCAAAAGCTGGAAAATGCAGGTGCCAAAGTCATTATGACTCGGACAAACGATACTTATGTTCCGTTACAACAACGTGCAGATGTCTCAAACAAAAACCATGCGGATGCTTTTATTAGTTTTCATTACAATTGGATAAATGACCCATTAATAAATGGATTGACTGATTTTTACTATCAAAAATCAAAAGATTACCTTTTAGCTTCGGATATTTTAAATGAGGTTGTTAAAACAACGGGATTAAATAATGATGGAACAAGATTCGATGACTTGGATGTTTTACGAAACAATTCACAACCATGTACACTGATTGAACTTGGCTTCCTTTCAAATAAACAAGATGATTCGGTTGTGGAAAGCTCTACTTACCATGATAACGTGGCTCAAGGGGTTTACTTAGGATTACTCGATTATTTTTCAACGAAAAAACAAGAAACAAAGAGCAAAGACACGAATCATTAAAATCCAGTGTCTTTGCTCCTTTTTGTTTTTTTAAGAATTATTTCCTTAGTCACTCATGAATTAAGGTAATAAGTGAGGGATTTTGTTTTTACTATCTTTTTAATATTTTACTATAAAAAAATCATAATGTTTTTTATTTTTTACACAATTTTAACAACCTAAATAAAACAATAATGGTATAATTTTTGAAAAGGCTTACAATCGTTGAAGTTTGAGGTGAATAGATAATGAATTTCTATGAAAAGTTACCTGTTGAGTTTTTAATTCACTTTTATAATGAAATTATTAAAAATATTGAAAAAGGTATTCTTACGAAAAATATGTATTATGAATTAGGCATAATTATTTCTGTTGCTAATCGGAGAGGAATTTCCTTAGACCAACCTTCTGATTTTAATGAAGTGATTAATCAGCAAGCCTTAAATGATTTATTACAATTGGAACAAGTTCGTACAGGGTGTAGTTCTCAGATTGCCTAACCCTTATTTTTAATGTTATAATTTAACTAAATTTACTTCTATATATAAATCTGACTTAAAATAATAAAAATGGGTGCTACCAGATAAGGTAACACCTTTTTTATGCCCAACTTTTTAGGTAAAGCACCCCTTTAGCCATCCATAAATCGCAAAAACCTTCGCTTCACCACAAAGAATGAAAATGGATTTAAACCGTCAATACTGATTCTAAGGCTGGGAGAGGAAGATCGCTGAACTATGGTGCGTTAGAGCCCATGTGATGTTGCGAATCGCATATTACCTTTTAACCCGAAAAGAAATGTACGTTGACCTAGGCGAGGATTATTTTGATAAACAAAGACAAGCATCAATCGTCCAACATTCGGTTCGAAGACTAGAAAACTTAGGTTATTTTTGAAGCATCCTAATCCTTTATTCCACTCCTTTAATACCTTTTATCAGGCGTCTCTTCTTTTAAAAAAAATGAATGAGCTGCGTCTATTTTAGTATTGCCATTTTCCTATCCTTGTAGAAGTTTATTTTCATATCAGTTTAAGTGTAATACTTCACAATTTAATTACCAAAAGAATTAACTTTCCTAAAATGGTATAATCTATTGTAGAAACCGCTTTCTAAGGAGTTAAAGAAGAATGAAAAAAGGATCCCTTCTTACTAGCACCTCTCCAACTAATGATCTACTATTAGAAAAGATACGACTTGAAACTGTTCTTAATTCACTTCCAATTGGAGTTTTTATTATTAACAAAGACGGCGAATTCACTCATATGAATGATATTGTTTATGAAATATGGGGAGAGAATGCTTTTTCCGCTAAAAATGTTTATGATTATAGAAAATACATTGCTTGGTGGGAAGCTTCAGGCAAACAATTAAATGAGGATGATTGGGCAGCTTCAAGAGCATTAAAAGGTGAAAGTTCCTATGGTGAAATCATAAAGATTCAATCTTTTGATGGTAAACTAAAAACAATTCTAAATTCTGCTTCCCCCATTTATGACTTTGAAGGCAGAATTGAGGGTGCTGTTGTAGTTATTTCAGATATTACAGAAATAAAACGGACAGAACAGGAACTTCAACATCATAAAAATCATTTAACCAAATTAGTCAGTGAAAAGACTCTTGAATTAGAAAAGTTGAATAAAAAACTTCAACTTGAAATAGAAGAACGTGATAGATTACAAAGTCAAATAAGGCATCTAGACCAACTAAATTTAGTCGGACAAATGGCAGCAGGTTTAGCACACGAAATACGAAATCCTATGACAACTATTAAAGGATTCTTACAATTCCTTCAAAACAATAAAGAATTTGAAAATTCCAAAGATATTTTCAATCTAATGGTCGATGAGATGGATCGTATAAATGACATCATTTCTGAATTTTTAAATCTATCTAAGAATAAAAGGATTAATAAAAAGAAGTGTTGCTTAAACGATATAGTTTTATCTATTTCTCCATTAATTGAAAAAAATTTTATATTATCAGACCATAATTTTAAACTTAACCTACAGCCTAACATTCCTTTTGCATTTATCGATGAGAATGAAATAAAGCAGTTAATTTTGAACCTTGTTCGTAATGGACGTGAAGCAATGTCCAAAGGGAAAACATTAACAATCTCAACATACTTTACAGATGATTTTATCACTTTAGCAATTCAAGATGAGGGTACTGGAATTAAAAAAGAGCTTATAGAGGAAATTTCTAAACCGTTTTTTACTACAAAGCCCAATGGTACAGGATTAGGTTTACCAATATGTTATAGCATTGTACAACGTCATAATGCTAAAATTGAATGCAAATCTACTTCAGCAGGAACTATATTTTATGTAAAATTTAAACCTACTTCATAAACTAACATCATTTATGAAAACAAATTTGGTTGAGCAAACTTTGCCCAGCCTTTTTCTTTATGGTTTATATGAAACAAGGGATTACTTCTACTTAAATAAAACTGCCCTTTAGTTGATTAAACAAAAAATCCGCCATCGTGATCTGACCCCAAAAAGCTGGACAAAAATATTATGATGCTTCCTCGGTGGTAAGAAGCCTGTACTTTACAGGACTCTTACCACTGAGTTTTTCTTTTATTCGATAGTTGTTATAGATACTAATCCAATCTGCTGCAGCCTGGGAGACTTCCTCAAAAGATTGGTAATCGTAAAGATAGACTGTCTCACATTTCAAGAGGTGAAAAAAACCCTCCATTGCTGCATTATCAAGACAAGTTGCTTTTCGTGACAAATTTTGAATGACATGGTGTTCCTTAAGCTCTTTAACCCAGCTACAATGTTTAAAAATAAGATATTAACGGAATCAAATAAAACTCTATTATAGAGCTTATTATTTTAATTAAAGTAAACTGCTCTTATTTTGTCACCCTCGCCTTAATGGTTACAGAATGAAACCGCTCATGCTCATCTCTATTTCCTCATCGGTGATTCCGATATAGCGGAGTGTAAATTATGGGCTGTCCGCGCAAAACCCTAGTGAAAGAGCCCTTCCATTCTTCATTTCTTAACATATTTTATAAGGATTGAATATAAAAGGAGGGCTATGAAATGTTTGGATATGGTGGATACGGCGGATTTGGTGGTTGCGGATGCGGCGGTTATGGATATGGCGTTGGTTATGGCGGCGGTTGTTTTGTTTTAATCGTTGTATTGTTTATCTTGTTAATCATCGTTGGAGCAGTTACCTGTTAGTAATAAATAATTACATTTCTTAAAAATATGAAAAAGCCCTTGTAGGGCTTTTTTATGTTTGAGACTATTCAGGTATATGTGCAATGAAAGGTTATGGAGCTACGGGGCTTCGGCTACACTTTAGCTTATGCATAAGTTCAAGGGAATAACCAATAAGTTAAGCCTTATTTTAATTTACTTTAAATCAGCACTTGTCCATTCCATTTTAGTTCTTGTACATATGTTATTACTACCACCAAATCGTAACACGGCATACAAACATTACCCTATTAAGAACGTTTGCTTATACAGCAGACGTTTCTTGTTTATGGGTGAGGAAAGACACGGTTTTGCGTTATTCATAGTATTGTTCATTCTTCTTATTATCATTGGAGTTTCTTTCATGTTCTACTAAAAAGTTCGGTAAAAGCCCTAGGAATTTAGTCCAGGGGTTTTTTATATTTTCATACATCCTGTTATCGACGTAGACGATGGCGCCAATCATCCAAGCCGAGTAGTAATTTTCAGACGGCTTTTGCAGCCATCACCAGTATAACACTAATGAAAGCGTTTACCAACTGGTTAATGTTGGACTCTTTCGCTTTGGGCTATTGAAAAGGCACTAGCGTTGAAAGAAAAGTTAAAAAAAGATAAGTAAAACAACGGGGTATGCCTCGTTTTTTTGTTTAGATCCTGTTGCTAGGGGCGTCTCTGAGCGAATAAGAACATTTCTTGCGGTCCGAGAATGCTCCGTTAGCCACCCATGAAGCAGAGCTTCTCCACAGAAAATGTAAGAAAACTACGTTCTTTCATAGTAGTGTAAGTACAGTGTTTCACAAACTTTAATTGTTAACTTAGTACCCGTATATAAAGCAAAATAAAATACTGTGACCTAGAAGGAAGCACAGTATTTTAAAAATTATTGAATATAATCATAAATATTCTTCGCTAACAATAAACAGGTTACTGCAATAAATATTGCACGGATATAACTACTTCCTCTTTTAATCGCAAATTTTGAGCCACAAATCGCCCCAGCAAGTTGTGCAATACCCATTATTAATCCGTAAGTGTAATTTACTTGTCCTAAAAACATAAACATCAACAATCCAGCAATATTACTACCAAAGTTTAAAAATTTTGCGTTCCCCGCAGCCTTTAAAAAATCAAATCCAATCAATAGGAAAGAAAAAATTAAAAATGAACCTGTTCCAGGACCAAGAAATCCATCATAGAAACCAATAGCAAAAATTGCAACCATAAAAATAATGAAGTGACGGATAGACAATTTTTTTGGGGTTGAAATACTACCCCAATCTTTCTTGAAAATGGTATAAATAGCAACTGCTGCGAGCATTACCAACATCAATGGCTTTAGCAATTCAGGGTTTATCAAATGAACAGTCCATGCACCCACCATCGAACCAATAAACGTGAGTGGAAATAATTTAAACACTGATTTTATATCTAGTTTACCAGAACGATAAAACATAAATGTACTCGTTAACGAACCTATTGTGGAAGCTAGTTTATTAGTAGCTACTGCTCCTGCTGGATTCAGCCCTGTAAATAATAATGCAGGCAATGCAATCAGTCCTCCGCCCCCTACAACTGAATCAATAAATGAAGCTGAAAATCCAAAAACAATCAAAATAAATAATAACGATAGGTCTAAGTAAAAATGCATCTCAATCAACCTTTCTGTAGTCACTACTAAAATAGTAACTAATCGATTGCGAAATGTAAATAGTTATTGTAACGTTGATACTAAAGGAAAAAACAATTGGAGGACGAAAAAAGTGGACTACATAGTGGAACAGCTCAAAAAATTAGGTTTTAAAGAATATGAAGCTAAATCTTATTTATCTCTTATTAAACAAGGTCCTGTTACAGCCTACCAAGTTAGTAAAGAGTCAGGTATCCCTAGGGCACGAATTTATGAAGTGTTAAATAATCTTGTTGAAAAAGGAATTGTCATGAAGGAAGAAATAAATGACACCGCTCGATATTCACCCCTGCCTGTTGACATCTTTTTGCAGAAGGCTCAATCAGAATGGCAATCGACTTATATGGAAATAAGTGATACGTTAAGAAGTCTAGAAACTTCTGGAGAAAAAATAGACAATCGTGTAATAACTTTAAAGGACTATAAATCGATAATTAGCTATTGTGTGACGTTAATAAAAAAAGCAGAAAAGCGTATTATTATTTCGATGTGGGACGATATGTATGAGGTGTTGAAGGAGGAACTGGCTCAGGCGGTTGAAAAAGTAACCGTACAAGGTATTACACTACATGTTGAAAATCCAATTGGTAATGTAGAAATGCATCGTATCACACCTTTTACTGAAACCTCATCTACAGAACATTGGTTTATTTTGTCCATAGATTCTAAAGAAATGATTTATGGACCATCATTTGAGGAGCGTAGTGTTGCTTTTTATACAGATGACCCTGTTCATATTTACCTATTAGAGGATTATGTGTGGCATGATGTGCTAGTAAATCGACTTGTCCGACGCAGCCAAGACGATTTAGAGAAATGGATTACTACTGAGCGAAGAGCCTTCTTTATGGAAAAATAAGAAGCATATTTAAAGAACCAACAAAATAAAGCATAAGTAACTAAATGAAAACTTATGCTTTATTTTAATTGTTTAAGTAACCTCAACTTGCTGTGCCCCGAACAAAATGAAATATAATGTATGAGACTTTTGAAATTTTCTTATTGAAGTAACCTGCTTACGTTAGTTTAACAAGAAAAAAAGACCGCCGTAGCGAGCATTGGCGGAGCCACATATTTAACTCAAGCACCCGTTACATCAACAAGAGCATCGTTTTAATTATATCTTTTGGTTAACCAAGAAATGATTAGAAATAAAAAAGATGAAATTGAACTATAACCAGCCATTTTTATGTTTTGGAACCCATATATTAAATCTATAATGCAGATTCCAAGAAGCACAAGTGCTATTGAACTAAACCACCATCGGATGTGTAAGGAAGACCTAGAAAAGATTTGGTTGTGTTGTTTATTTACAATAAAACCCATAATATAGAGTAAAACTGAAATACAAATAAAAGACCAATAAAGCATATTCTCACCTCAAATTGAAATTCAAACCTTCAAAACATTCAACTTTTATTAATCTTTTATATGTACGAAAAAAACTTCGGGTAAGTTTCATAGCCAAAGTATTAATTTATTCTTATTCAAATAACTGACCCGTTAGCCGAATAAGAAAAAGGCTGCCGCAACAGCCTTACTTTCTTAAACTCAAGCACCCGTTACTTTAAGTGCAATTCTTCACAATCTTTTTTTTTAGAAACGAAAAAGCTGCCACTGCAGCCCTTTTTTTAACATAAGCGCCCGCGGTTTAATAAAAAAGATCCCTAAACCAAAAAAGGATGATTAATCGGGACCGGGGCTGCTGATAAAAATGAGCAAGAATCAACTCTTTTTTGTCATAAATTACCTGTTTAAGAAATAAAAATAAAAGGTATGTTAATTTTTTTACAGGAGGAAGATAAATGTCTTTACAGAAGTTTGTAGATGCATTACCTTTACCATCAATCATAAAACCAAAAGATAAATCAGATGGCATTCCATTCTTTGAAGTAACCATGAGAGAAGTAAAGCAGAAATTACATCGCGATTTGCCGCCAACTACCGTTTGGGGTTATAACGGTATGTATCCTGGTCCTACATTCGAAGTAAGAAGAAATGAGCCTATTTTAGTCAAGTGGAAAAATGAATTGCCCTTTGAACACCTGCTGCCCGTGGATCGAACACTTCATGGTGCAGAACCAGATAAACCTTCAGTAAGGACGGTTGTACATTTACATGAAGGTCGGGTTAGACCGGAAAATGATGGATATCCTGAGGCATGGTTTACGCGAGATTTTGAAAATGTTGGGCCGAAATTCGCCCATGAAGTCTATTTTTATCCAAACTGTCAACGCCCTGCAACACTATGGTATCATGATCACGCCCTTGGAATCACTCGTTTGAACGTTTATGCTGGGCTTGCAGGATTTTATATCCTCAGAGATGATGAAGAGGAAGAATTGGACCTTCCAAGTGGAAAATTTGAAATTCCGCTGGTCATCCAAGATCGTTCGTTCTATCCTAATGGTAAATTGTTCTATCCAACCCAGCCAGGCCATGAGCCACCGCCAGCACCACAGCCGCCTCCACCAATAGATCCAACATTACCAAATCCATCAGTCGTTCCTGAGTTTTTTGGCAACACAATATTAGTCAATGGAAAAGTATGGCCCTTCCTTGAGGTTGAGCCAAGGAAATACCGGTTCCGCATCCTTAATGGCTCCAATGCTCGCTTTTACCGTATTAGTCTTAGTTCTCCTAGTCTAAAATTTACCTTAATTGGCACGGAAGGAGGACTATTGAAAAAAAAGATAGAAAATGTTTCCCAAATTACCCTTGCACCCGCGGAACGGGTCGATGTGGTTATCGATTTTTCAACCCATAACGGTCAAAGTATTATTTTAACAAATGACGCACCAGCACCATTCCCTGGTGGCGATCCACCATCACCGGACCTTACGCAGATTATGGAATTTCGTGTCAAACAAAAACTCTCTAAACCTGACAAAAGTAAAATTCCAAAACAGCTAAGTTGCCTAGAGAGACTTGATCCTGCCGATGCTGTAACGGTACGAAAAAATGTCTTAGTGGAAACTACAGATGAGTTCGGGCGTTTAAAACTTCTATTAAATAATCTGGATTGGGATCAATTGCCTATAACAGAAACCCCATATAATGGGACTATAGAGATTTGGGAGCTTTACAATACTACACCGGATACTCATCCCATTCACTTGCACCTTGTTACTTTTCAAATATTGAGTCGTGCTACGTTCTCCGGTGATCCAAATGATAATCCTGTCATTGGGCCGCCACTGCCACTCGATCCGAGTGAAATGGGTTGGAAAGATACCGTTCGTGCAAATCCTGGAGAGGTTACCCGTATAATTGCACGGTTTGGGCCATTTACAGGAATCTATCCATGGCATTGTCATATCCTTGAACATGAAGACCACGATATGATGCGACCGTACGAAGTACTCCAAAATCATAATTTTGACCCATGCATTCCGATTCCAGGCGTGTGTCCGGATGACTCGTTTGCTCAATGTTGTAATGAAGACCATGATGAGACAAGTTCCCATGACCATCACCATCCTCATCACCGCCACCCTTAAAAATAAAGGTAATAGTAATGAAATAAAGACTAGCTTTTTTGATTTAATAGCTAGTCTTTTTTATATGTCAGTACTTCATGTTTCCTTAATTGCAATAGAAATTAGATAATTCTAAACTTGTATTTGTTTTTCAAGAGTGTGTTATAATCTTTCACTATTTCACCTGAATAATTAAACAAAAAATTAATTTATCAATATAATGTTAAGATATTTCAAAAGGTTCAATAATCTTTCAAAGTGCAACAAAAAATGCGTGTGAAAATCCAAACGTGATATTTTTGTTAAATAGAACAAAACATTATAAAATTCTAATCAAATGTTCCTATTGCTTCTTTCACTAAACTGCCCAGTTAGTCGAACAAGAAAAAGGCGTTGCCTTCTTAAAGCATTGCACTCCGTTTGCAAATAGAAAACATAATAATCTTACAAATATGTGTACTTGTATTGTGGTTCTTCGTTCCTATTAAAGGAATTGAGGATATTGGAAATAGTTGATAGAGGTTGTTCAAAAGTAGTGAAAACGATTAATAAAGACACAGTAAAGAACTTTTTATATAAAAAATTATCTTAATAAGCAAATCAGAAAAAAAGACCGCAATCGTTAAGGCGGTCTTTTTGGGTGGCATTCTTTGTTTAATTTATTTTGTTTAAATCTTTATGTATTCTTATCCTTTAACAACTTTAATCATTAAAAATATCTTTAAGAATCAGTTATTTTATAATTTTTATGATTGACTATTGTTGTAAGTGGTACGTCTTTTTCTTTATTGTATCCGTATTCAACAATAACGGAATTTTCTCTTACAACCGTAACAATTCCATTATAGCTTTTCCCTTCACGCTTAAATAAAATATTGTCCCCGATTTTAGCAGTTGCCATTTTATCACCCCGAACTTATTATTTTCAGCAAAGATAAAAAGATGCAAGAAAAAAATTAAAATACTAGCTGTAATTATTGCGAATAAAAAAGAAGGCTACCGCAAAAGCCCTATCTTAAACTCAAGCACCCGTTACTTTAAGTGAAATATTTCACATATCTTTATTTACTATTACCTATCTCTTTTTTTGTTTTCTTCTAAAAGATATATTATTTTACCTAATCTTCCTACAATAAAAACAGACATAACTGCAATAAAGTATAATGCTGCTTTATCTAAGTTTTCTAAAGTATATTGAATCAAACCACCAGCTCCTAACCCTATTTAATGGATGTAGATTTTTAATTCTTACAATATATCCCTTCCATACTATCATTTGAAATTATTCAACAATAGACAGCCAAACTCCTTCTTTAACCTGCCCCGTTGCAACAAGAAGAAAGCCACCAAAAATGGCAGCTGGATCTTTAACTCTTGCACCCGTTACTTTAAGTGTATTTCTTCACAAATTAAAATAATTCCCCTTAACTAGAAACCGTAGTTATCCCGATAGTAATCGCAAAAATAATTAAAATAATACCAAGTCCACGGTCAAACCAATGCATATACTGTTGATAGAGTTTTCTAAAATGGTTATTTGAAATAAGTATCGCTAGTAAAATAAACCAAAGTCCAATAGCTAAAATGGTTTCTCCACCATATACCCATCGCATCCATTCAGGAGTGTCATGTCCAAGAAATTGAGAAAACACACTTAAAAAGAATAAAGGAGCTTTTGGATTTAAAAGGTTACATAGGAATCCCTCACGAAAACCAAGCCCTATAGAGGGCTTTAATTTCTGTTCTACGCTTATTTCTTTTGAACTTTCAGATTGTGCTTTCGAACGAATTCCTTTGTACCCTAACCATAGTAAATAGATAGCTCCAGCAAGTTTAATGATATTAAAAACAGTTGGAAATTTATCTAATATGATAGTAAAGCCTAAAATGGTATACGTTATATGAACAATTAATGCACTGGCAATACCTAGTGCTGTAGCAACACCATATTTTCTACCTATCCCTAAACTATTTTTCATTACTACTACAAAATCAGGTCCAGGTGATATTGCTGCCAAAACACCGACTAAAAAAACTTGCATATACACAAAAAACAACTCCTTATATCTTCACGTTTTGAACAATATAAGTTAATAATTCGCTGCCTTGCCATAGTGAATTAAAATTGTCATTTCCTAATTTGTCAGTAACAACTTTCATCATCATATCGTGGCGAATATATTCTTTTGCCAAGAGAACTAACATTGGTTCAGCCGTTTGAATAGCCTGTGGGATTTGACCATCAATAAAACCTGCAATTAGTACCTCTTGATTATCTTGAATAATGATTGTTAATCTTTGGCTCATTCTATGTTTTTCGACTGAAGCTGTATATTGACGATGATAAAATACGTTTCCAAAAGATGTAGTTTCTTCATCTGTAAAGAGTAATGAATACATTGTAATTCCTTTTTTAACTTGTTCTTCGGCAGAACTACGTAATTCCCCTAGCTCCTCTTTCCATACAGAAAGCCAGATTTCCTCATTTGATGCTTTCATCAATTTTTGCATTGCATGAATGATTTGCATACGTCCCTCAATATGCTTTATTACATTCACTTCTACAGGTTTTTCAATACCTTGCAATTCTGTCTCTAAAAAGGTAAGGGTCTCTTCTGTTTTCCTTTTTCGATTCATAACCAGTTCCTTTACTGGCACTGGAGTATAGGTTGGTGGTTCGGTTCGAAGTTCTAAGATTGCTTCTTTCAATACTAATTTTGCAATGACCGAATAAACCATTGAGCGTGGCACACCACTCTTTTTACTTATTTCATAACCATTAATAGCAGGCTCCTTAAGTAATGTTATATAAACCTTTGCTTCATTTTTTGAAAATCCAATCTCTTCAAATTGCTCAATTAAATGTTCCATAATAACCTCCTTTATAGTTGTAATATGTATTACTACTATAAATAAAATAAAATTCCTTGTCAATAAAATAAAAAAAGTGAGAAAATTTCCTCACCACTAGAACTAAAATATTTAATACATCTTCTTCAACAAACCTGCCCCGTTAGTCGAAAAAGAAAAAGGCTGCCGCAACAGCCCAACCTTACTTTCTGGGACTCAAACTCACCAAAAGGCATCGTCTTTTATTAAAGCAATGCCCCCATTGGTTACCAAAAGTAAGGCTAGCAGGTAAATTCATCAGTAATAATTCTAGGACGATGTTTACGGATGAATTAGGAGCTGGACGAGAATAATAAAAAGCAAAAAAGAAAAAGGCTGATTTGAATGTTCAATATTCTAGTGACAGTAATAGATGTTTTTGTAGCTTGGCGTTGGGGTGATTGGCGTAACTGGACGAAATATCAAGCAACCATTTTATATACGATTGTATTTGATTTACTATATAACTTTCTTACATACAACCACTCTCTATGGAAGTACGAGCCTACAACACTATTCCCAAACCACACTACAATGAGCTTGTTGGTAATGTTTGTTGCTTATCCAAGCGTATTGCTCGTTTATTTAGGTCGTTATCCCTTTGGTTGGATTAAACAGATTCTTTGGATCGGCTTCTGGGTGTTCTTATGGTCTGCACTCGAGTTTGTAAGTCTAAGTCTAGGGCAATTTTCTTACTATAATGGATGGAACTTTATGTGGTCTGTATTATTTGATATTACATTCTTTTCTATGGCACGCCTCCACTACAAAAAGCCATTATTATGTTTTGCCCTATCTGTAGTAGCACCAGTGATATTGTTGTGGCTTTTCAAAGTGCCAATCAGTAATATGAAATAAACACCTAATCCATTAGTTCTGACATTTCCATTGTCTCTATTCAAAGATTACTGCCTCTTATCATATAAGAAAAATGAGGTTCCCTTACAATTCCTTTGTTTAACTCTTCCACCTTTTATTGCAACAAGTACTTTTTCTTATAATGCATAGTATCTTCGAAATGCGTAAGATACTTAATTCATAATTTTCCAAATGTTGGTTACAAATAAGATGATTACTTTGATAAAGGGGTCTACTTTATTTTTCTAGGATTGAAGAAAAAACTTGGAATAATCTTTTCTATTGCTATTTTAGCTGGTTTACTCACCACCATTTACAGTACTTTTTTATTATGTTTACAAAATTGACAAAAAAGTTAATAAGCTAAATAATCGCTAGATAGATAATTCCTAGCTTTTATTATTTGTTGCACTGTTGTTGTCAAATGCAACATTATAGACAAGGAATTTTCATTCTTCTTCTTTCACTAACCTGCCACGTTACTTGAATAACGATAATGAAAAAGGACTGCCGAAACAGTCCATTTGTTGTGATAGTAAAGCCCCCTATAGTTTAAGTGAAATAGTTCACAAATCTATTAGTATCCTGCTTTTCAAGTTGATAGACCCATTATTCATAGCCGTTCAATTAGCATTAGAGATAACTTTGGGCAAAGTTACCCTTGAAGATGCTGTACAGAATACTCTAATAAGATTAGTAACTGCACTGTTGGAACAGGACAAATTTCATCCCCATACACTTTTGTTAGACGATATCATGTTTAAAATCATGAAAGGATGTAGAGATATGCCGGGGTTACCAACGATTGGGATAGGTTCTAAAGGTCATTATGTAAAACTACTGCAAATGGATTTAAATGGATTAGCACTTAATTATAACAACTTTACGATAGATGGTATATTTGATTCAAAGACAAGTAATGCAACAAAAAATTTTCAGGACCGATTTGAAATAAAAAGTGATGGCATTGTAAGATCTCTTACATGGAAATTATTAATTGAAAATGTTAAAGCTGTACAAAAACTATTGAATTCCTATGGCTATCATACTGGATATCCTGACGGGTGGTTTGGCTCTCATACTACAGATGCAGTGCGAAAATTCCAAAACCATAATGGGCTTTCCCCGTCAGGAATTGTTGAACCAAGAACACGAAGAAAATTGTTTAATCCACATCCACAGGATAATATAGATAAGCGTCCGAGTTTAAATGACATAAATTCACTCCAACCGCACGTTGCGATGCTTGCAAGAAGATTTCTGGAATTGACAAGATCGCATAATTTAGATGTTAAGATTACTCAGGCATTCAGAAGCTGGGACGAATCAGACAGATTATTTGCTCAAGGGAGAACAACACCTGGACCAATTGTTTCAAATGCCAGAGGAGGAGACTCCTATCACAACTGGGGATTAGCCTTTGATGCCGCACCTGTTGAAAATAGTCAGGTATCAAATGATATACAGAAATATTTTACTATGGGGCATTTAGGAGAGCAGTTAGGTCTTAAATGGGGAGGAACATTTAAGACTATAGTTGATTATCCGCATTTTCAATATACGTTTGGATTAAACACATGGGATCTTCTGAATGGTATTACACCGCCTAAATGAGTGTTTTTATCCAAAATCAAAACTTTTTAAACAAGCTGAAAGCCTTTCAATAAGGAGACATTCTTATCAGGAATGTCTTTTTTGTACTGTCAAACCAATTTGATAAAGCTAACCTGCTTACGTTAGTGGAACAAGCAAAAAAGCCGCCGAAGCAGCTGGTGATCATCAACTATTGCACCCGTTAGTGAATTAATTTATTACATTCATTACTCCTACATATATGATGCGTTTTCTCTAATTTACATATCCTTTTATAATAGACTAGCAAGAATAGTAAGAGTATGAGGTCTAGAATGATTATATTTTTTTAATTTCCTGCCTAATTTACTTTTAATCAGCACTTGTCCATTCAGTTTTATTCTGAGTGCATATATTATTACTACCTCACATCCAGCATATTGAAGTACACCGTAGAGGCGTTTGCATGTATTGCAGATGCCTTTTCATTTTTGTTTAAGCAAATTTCGAATTTTGTCTTAACTCTATGATGTTTGTCCAATCGATTCTCGTCTTATGAAATATATATATATAGCGAGTGTTTATACTTTGGATATTCAAAAGGGTGGTGAAAAATATGGGCTTTGGATACGGCGGCTACGGCGGCGGTTATGGCTACGGCGGTGGCTATGGCGGAGGTTCAACATTTGTTTTAGTAGTAGTATTGTTCATCCTTTTAATTATCGTACTAACAAGTGTGATTTAATGTTTAATAAACTAAACACGTTTTGACATTGGACTTTGAGCAAAGTCTATTTAGATCAGCAAGTGCTGGAGGTGTTATAAATGGATGGATTGAGAATGTCTACTGCGATAATCGTGGTATTGTTCATTCTGCTTATCATTGTAGGAACTTCTTTTACGGGCTACTAATTGTACGGAACAAAGGGCAGGTTGAAAGTTAATCTGTCTCTTTGACAATTAGACTGCTGAAATGAAAGGAGGATAAATTAAAATGCGAAATTACGTTGGACGTGCTTGTGAGATCAGGGACCATTTTGGAAGAGTTCACAGAGGAGTAATAGAAAGGGTTGACCCATCCAGAGGAATATTTATGCGTCGAGGCTTTTTTCTTGATTTCATTCCCTTCTTTTTAATCGCCTCTCTTTTCTTTATATAAATAGAAGAAGACGTTTATCCTTTGAAATTAAAATCGAATTAGAAAGAAGAAGACGCTTTGAATTCGAAAGAAGACGACGCAGATTCTTTTAGACAAATGATTAAAACAGATTTAAAAAAGTGTTTCCTTTGAGTCTACGGACTCTTTTTTATAGAGAAAGTTCAACAGATGGGAATAAAAATTCCACATTTATTTTTTTGCAAATGGTTTATTGCACGAAACTCCCGTTTTATCGTGCAGGATTTATAATTAAATATCCTTGAGTGGAATTTTTCTTGTTCAACTAAACTGCTACCTTTAGTTTAAGTACAAACCTTCACAACCTCTTCTAAACTTCAAAATAGAAATCCCATTTTCTTGATCGAAGCCTTTGCTCAACGCGAGCAAAAGTTATTTTTTACGAGTTCTTTCTATTATATATTGGTACTCTTCAGTTTTATTTCGTACTCCTTAACTAACTTATAAAAAAGTTGTCTTTTTAATCCCTATTTCCTCCATCGCCTTCATAGGTGTCATCTCTCCCAATTTCCATCGATTGTAGACTTGTTTAAATTCTTCTGTAATGGTTGATTTCGGTCTTCCAAAAGCTACTCCATTTTTCAATGCGACATCAATAAAGAAACAACCTAATCATTCAGGTTGTTTCCTAGATAAATAGCCAAACTATTAGAATCTCCTATTCGTTCATCTTTACCAAAACAATAGGATTATTGGTAAAGATGAATTTCTTTCTAAATGCCAACTATAAAGAGAAAATAATGTCGAAGTTTTTCGAATTTTCTTTGTTCTGTATACAGAACAACTATGGTAATATTTTCTTATGGGGCTTTAGTACTTTAAAAGATAAAGGCAAACCAATTGAAAGATTGGGACGCAAAGCTACAGGTCTAATGTTCTAAACGACGATGGCTGAGCTACCTAAAATAATTTATATTTTAGGAGGAAACATGGTACCTACTTTGATTGACGAAAAAGAATTAGATACAGAATGGGCAGAACTGATTTTGGAAGCATTAAAAACCGGCATATCTGTTGATGAAATAAGGGATTTCTTCAATCAATCCGCTTGACCTTTATAGGTCTTTTTTTTTATTGGAGTCTTCCATTTTTCATAACTACTTTTTTATTAAAATCAGCTATTTAACTTCCCTTGTTCTCCCTCAGTTTACAAATAAGTCTTTCTCTTTTAAATACATTAGACAAACAAATCAAAAAGACGTAAAACATAGACATGAAGAATATCTATATTTTACGTCTTTGTTATAGGATGGAATAAATGTAAATCCCCTTAACTTTAAAAATATTGGGCTATGATACTTTTCATTTGTTGCGGATCAATCACGATTTGATCATTCTTTGCCTTTAGAATATCATCGTATAAACTTTCTCCAACCCCTTGGAGTTGCAGGTAATTTAATTGTTTGTTAGGATCAAAGTTTTTCACTGTAAGACCAAGACTTAACATATCGGACGTTGACATATTGGTACCAATCATATATTTTGAGACGGAATTGATAAGTGATGGCAGTTTTGGAATGTTACTAGGGCTTAAAGCTTTTTTGGCAATCCCTTTTAAAGCCTCCAATTGAAGCTGCTGTCGTCCATAATCGCCGTTTGCTAGGGAATGGCGCTCACGGGCAAGTGCTAACACCATTTTACCGTCAAAGGAATGAGCACCGGCATTGATCACCTGATTGTTTATTTTTTCATCAGCTGGTACATTCATTGTGATACCGCCCATGGCGTCTACCATCGATTGAAGGCCCTCAAAATTGGTTTCAACATAATAATTAATCGGCACTCCTGTTAATTCACTAATCGCTTGTACCGCCTGTTCTATCCCTTGCTTAGGCCCTTTGTTGGCCTGCAAGATATACTGGACGCTCGTTAGTTTTGTATAGCCATAACCATCTAAATGAACACGAGTATCACGCGGAATGCTTACCGCATTAATGAGATTTTTCCCCAAATCAACATGCACCAGCATCATAGTATCGGAATGCCCAATCGTTTCACCTGGTCTTTCATCTGATCCCATGATTAAAATGTTGAATCCAGGAGCATTCGCATTGGTTTGCTGTTGTGTTTGTTTTTGCTCTTCTGGCTGTTCTGGCTTTCCTGGCGTCACTGCCTTCCCCGTAGCAACAACAGGAATGGTTTTAAAATGATTCTGTGGCTGCAGCTGATGGTATTCAAATCCAATGGCTGCGACTGCAACAATGATAATCCCTAAAAAGCAGTAGCCAATAACTTTCCATTTTCCCTTCTTTTTCATAATCCCTCCGCTTGGTTTAGTATTTTTCTGGTAATTTTATAATATTCATAATATTTTACCACCATTTGGAATGACTGTCAGCAACAATTCATCGTTCCGTTTCCTGTCGTCACACATACACGGACGCTGAAGCCCCTTCCCCTATTCCTAGCCAAAAAATCGAATGGAGCTTTTTAGCAGGCTTTCAATCGTTCGGCAATCCTGTTTCTACACTAAGGATCACTACCTGGTAAAGTATTGATTCGATTAAATTCTGTTCTCCTCTTTTGAGTTCATTTTGTATGGTGCAATCTGTGTAAGTGGGATTTTTGGTATTTTTGAATGTAATATAAGGAAATTCACAGGGACTCATACCAATGGCATACTCTTTTTTAGAAAAAAGTCGGCAAATTCGGTTAAAATAATACAAAAGTAACAGATTTTTGATGATTTCTTACAAATTCCCATTTATAATATAAAGTGCCAACAAACGGCAAAGTCACTGAAAAGTGATGACGCAAAGCCTGCCAGCCACCATCAGGGAGAAAAGGGGAAGTAATTGATGTCCAACTATTGGCTTACACCAGAAGAAGTAATTAGAAAGAAAAAGAGAAACAAGATTCTATTTTATATTACAGTTTTGACAGGGACCGTCATACTTAGTGCTTTATTCACATTTCTAGCACATAATTTATAAACTAATGAGATCCTAATTTTTTGTTGGGATCCTTATTAGATTTCTCCTGAAAAAAACTAGAATTAAAGAGTTACTATTTTCTACAGGTAAAATTAAACGAAATTACTTTTAGATTCAATCATTTATTAAACCCGTCTATTATCCAAATATTTTCATATCCATTTTCCTACTTTTTTGATATTCTATGTATTAGATGTAAATATTTTGTAAATTTACCGGAGGATTTATCAAATGAAGTCGCAAAAAAAGAAAAATCGAAAATGGTTAAAAGGAACAGGAATCGTTCTACTTGTATTATTGATTGTGGGTGGAGTTTATACTTATTCAGTATTCAAGTCCTTTAAAAATGCTGTAGAAACGATGAACCAGCCAATTGATCGTAAGCAATCAGAGAAACGGGTAAAACCTGTTGCTTTGCCAAAAAAAGATCCATTTTCTGTATTAATGTTAGGTGTGGATGAACGACCTGGGGACCAAGGCCGGTCTGATACGATTATTGTATTAACTGTCAACCCAAACAACAAATCAGTAAAAATGCTTAGTATCCCACGTGATACGCGCACAGAGATCATAGGAAAAGGAACGGTTGATAAGATCAACCATGCCTATGCATTTGGTGGGGTTCCGATGTCAATGAATACGGTGGAGAACTTCCTTGATATTCCGATAGATTACTATATACAGGTTAACATGGATGGATTTAAAGATTTGGTGAACGCTGTTGGTGGTGTTACCGTTCAAAATAACTTAGACTTCACACAAGATGGTGTTCATTTTCCAGTAGGTACAGTAAATCTAAACGGTGAAAAAGCATTAAGTTTTTCCAGAATGAGACACGAAGACCCTAGAGGTGACTTTGGACGTGAAGCAAGACAACGTGAAATTCTTCAAGCAGTGATCAAAGAAGGAACAAGCCTTTCATCATTAACGAATTATTCCACCATTTTCTCTGCTCTTGGGAAAAATATAAAAACAAATCTTACATTCGATCAAATAATGGACATTCAAAAAAATTATCGGGATGCAGGCAATAACATACAGCAAGTGGAAATAGCAGAAAAAGGAACAATGATAGACAAGATTTATTACGGACTTGTATCAGCAGAAGAAAAACAAAGAGTTCAAAATGAATTGAAGACACAGTTAAATCTATAAAATAAAGCGAGCTGATTGGAGAGATTCCAGTCAGTTTTTTCTTTGTTTGAGTATTTTACATATTTCGAGCAACTCAGCTAAATAAGGAGCATTCTTTGCTCCTGTTACCCCAAAATATTCCTTCATGAATGCTGCTCTGCTGTCTATGACATAAACCCTGTTACTACCCCACATACGTAGATTCGTTTCCCGCTACATATCCAGGTTCGGTTTTGTTGCCACCGTTTCCAAATAATATTACTAGCATTGAGACCGTCACGAAAACTACTAAAAACTTACCTATTTTCCTTATTCCACTAAACCAGTTTGTGAATTTTGCCATTTTAGATTCTTTCTTCTTGTCATTGATGTTGAACTTGTTCATGCCCGAACCCTCCGTTTTGTAGTTATATACCCGCCTTCGGCAATTCACCTTGACTGTAATACACATTTCATTTCAACTTATCATCATTCAAGCCATTCATTATCTAAAATAATCCGCGGTATGATAAGTTTTACGAAAGCACCCCCGTTATAAAGAAAAAGAAGTACCTTACCTATCTTTCGGGGGTACTTCCTTTCCTACCTGTGCATCTATATGATCTGCCTCTAACTAGATTACTTTTTCCTGCTCATATTTCAATTTTTCCATTTCCTTTTCTACTTCTTCATCGTTCACAAAATCAAGGCGCTCAAGTATTGGAGTTGAAAACTGGTTACCCGCTTGCACTTGGGCTTCCATCAATAAAATTCGTTCCTCTGCTCGGGCAATCCCGCGACCAATATTGTCCGTTTGAAAACTAAATGATGCTTTTTGAATCTGGTTAATAGACTGGGCAACATTTACCCGTGAAGCTAAAAGGAGTTTCTTATGCTGCATTTCGTTATACGTTTCCTTCAGCTGATTCAATTTTTCAATAAGATTCCGGGTTTGTTCCTTAATTGCTTCCAGCTGTTCCTTATAAAGGCTTAGCTGCTCTTGATGGACAAGTTTTTCTTGAACCGCCAATTTCGCCATCTCATCCTCGCCCCGTTCAATGGCCAGTTTTGCCTGACGAACTCTTTTTGCTAAAAGTCCTTCTGTTTCCAGAATGAGCGCAGCTTGTTTTTTCTCCACAAAAATCTGGCTGGCTAACGCTTTCTGGCCTTTTGCAATCTCCTGCTCCATTTCTCTCGAATACTCATTCAACATCGCAATCGGATTCTCCATACCATCCAGCATTCTATTAATTTCAGCCATCGTCATTGTTTTCATTCTTTTAAAAATACCCATTTTACTCATTCTCCTTTTTATATGTTAACTCTTTTTCCCACTGATCTAAAATACGTGCATTTTGGTTAATAACAGGTGTATGTGAACTTATTAAAGGTGTTTCAATAAATTGTTGCATGGAGGAAGCCTTTGCCTTCCTTCTAAGCCATCTCACTAATAGAACTACAGCAGTTAGGAATAATAGAAGCCCGATCCAATGGAATTCTCCTCCATGATGCAGGTCTCCCATAAAATGGTGGGATCCGAAACCACCTTGATTTCCCCATCCTTCCGAGCTAAATCCATTACTTCCGTCTTCAAAGCGCCGATGGCCTCCTAATAGATGTTGAAAAAATTTAATTCCAACCATGATAGAAGCGATCATCGCACCCCAGAAAATACCTAACTTTACTTTAGTATTCATCTCTATCTTTTCTCCTTTCAGTCCTTGATGATGTGAAGTTTAATAGAGAATGGTGAAAACTTGGTGAAATCTATTTCTATTAAAAAAATTTTTGAAATAAAATTCTTATTAAAAAAAACGAAAAAGTCTCTTTGGGACTTTGTCGCCTTTTTTTATCATTTGCAGCTTCCAAAATGTCATTTTTCGACCTATTCCCTAGGAAATGCTTCTTAAACAAACGTTTGATTAAACATCCCGCCAGACCTTTATTCTAAAGGGTTTTGTCGTCTAAAGTGCTGAAAATAATGTCAATTAGTGTTTCATTTTGTTAGGATGAGATTGTTTCTGGTACTGATTCCAAAAAATGATCAAAGAAATCATAAAAGACGTAAAACATAGACATGAAAGAATATCTCTGTTTTACGTCTTTGTTATTGAAATGGAACTAGACAATAGTCAATTCCTTTCCTTCATTCGTTCGGGCAGATTCTGAATGGATTGGACCACCATATCAAGCTTTGTTTCAATCCGATAAAGCAAGTATAAGGACACAACAATTGGGAATCCTACCTGACTGATGATAGGTATGAGCTCATCCACGATTTTATCTCCTTTCTTTTAATTATGATGACATGTAAAAAGAAAGACCGGCTTCAAAGTAATCCGGCCTTTCGTCTATTCATTAAGCAAGTTCATAATCAGTTATATTACGCTCTACGATTCTAGCACCTTGAGCGGAAACTAAATTGCCGCCTGCTGTATTAATAATGTCTGAAGCAATAATGTCTGCCATCGATTGCTTGACAACCGCTTCATTCACTGGTTCTTTTGGATTATCAACGGTCAATCGAGCTGTCTTCCCGAACTCGGTCACAAATTGTAATTCCAATGTTTTAGCCATCCCTTTCACCTCCTACCGTAATCGAATCTCCAGCCATTAGGCTAGAATCTCGGTGTTATCCGCTCTTTCAACGCTGCTCAGCTGATCCTTGCACAAAACAGATAATGCTTGTGCCACTTGATAGAGCTGATTTGCTGTTGCTTCTTTCTTGATGTTGTTCAATGTCTTTGCTTTTAAAATGGGAGCTCCCTTCTCATCCATTCCAACTTCAAAGACCAATCGCAGCTTTGTTTCTGCTAACATTGCCTGTGCCATTGTCTACCACCTCCTCTCACCTTCTATATATAAAAAAAGGGAGAAAAAGGACATGGTAGAGGGGCTGTTTTCTATTGCTCATGTGGAATGTTATGAAACATAAGGTCGTCTTTTGTCTCTTTAATTGGAGCAAATTGCGAAACATGGAGGACTTCATTCGTCCACTTTTTATATTCCTGAACAAAAAATGGAAGTAGGTATAAACAGCTACTCGTTCATTTCCATTTACCAAACTCCTAGTTACAAAAAGCAAAAAACCCTTTTGCTTTGGACAAAGGGTTTTCCTGTTTTCTTGTTAATACCCACACACAAGACTGGAAAATGTCAACGGTTCACCCTTGGACAAACTTCGAGGCGTACCAGGCACGAATTTCAATACCCTCTGTTTCGAGGCCGGAACGAATTTTGCGAGCAAATTCAAGGGCGTGTTGACCGTCACCGTGAATGCAAATCGTATCTGCTTGAACGGATGTATCATCCCCTTGCACAGTTCGGACGCGTCCTTCTTTTACCATTCTTATGACCTGATTAACAGACTGCTCGTCATTGGTTATTAAGGCATTTGCTTGTTTTCTCGGCGTTAACGTCCCATCCAGTTGGTACGTCCTATCTGCAAATACTTCATGGGCGATTTGCAGCCCGAGTTTTTCTCCAGCCTTGATGAGATTACTTCCTGCTAGGCCAAACAAGATTAACCCTGGGTCTGCCTTGTAAACGGCTTCGGCAATTGCCATCGCTAGCTCCGAATTTTTCGCTGCCATATTGTACAACGCCCCATGCGGTTTGACATGCTGCAAGCTTCCCCCTTCCGCACGGATGAAAGCATGGAGAGCCCCGATTTGGTAGAGAACGATATCATAAGCTTCCTGTGCAGAAACATCCATGTTTCTACGACCGAATCCAATTAAATCCGGCAGTCCGGGATGTGCACCAATCGCAACGCCTTTTTCCAATGCCAGCTTAACCGTCTCTCTCATCGTTGTAGGGTCTCCTGCATGAAAGCCGCAAGCAATGTTAGCTGAGCTTACGTAATTTAAAATTTCTTTGTCATTTCCTTTTTGATACGCACCAAAACTTTCACCCATATCACAATTTAAATCTACAAACATATTACTGCCCCCTTCCTTGATACTATAAAAAAACAAAGTTTGTATTCACCGAACCATGTATAAAAATAAAACTCACGAGCGAGTCGCATTGATGTTACTGCGTGTGATCAATTCGATTCCGTGTGAGACCGTTTTGATCATTCTTTCTACTCTCATCATTGCTTGCTGTGCATCCATCAAAGTAATTTCCTTAAATCTGATCTTTTCTCCAGGTTTTCGCTGAGCTAAAATCGGCAAATCAACAGAAGCAACGAAACCAATTTTTGGATACCCACCGGTCGTTTGCCGGTCTGCCATGAGAATGATGGGCTGACCATCAGACGGGACTTGAATCGTTCCTGCGGTTACTGCCTCAGAAAGAAGTTCCAGCGACTGCTTCAATTCTACCTTGGAGCCGGATAACCTGTACCCCATACGATCAGATTGCGGAGTAATTTGAAATTCTTGTTCAAAAAAGGCACGCCTGCTTTCTGGTGTGAAGTTTTTGAACTGTGGTCCTCGAATGACACGAACGGTTGAATTTTCATATGAAGGGAGAATGTTTTCTCCAATGTACCAGTCTGCTGCCACAAACGGGGCACTGTCACTTTTATTTGCTAAAAGTCCGATAAGTTCTAAGCTAATAGCTTTAGGCTGTTTCGTTTGCAGGTGATCGCCTTTTTTTAAAGGCCGTCCGTTATATCCGCCAATTTCTGCCCGTAAATAGGTGCTTCGGCTTCCGAGGACTTTGGGTACATCCATACCGCCTGCAAAGCTAACAAAGGCGCGGCAGCCTTTTTTCGCATGACCAAACTCCAGGACACTTTCTTCTCTCACCCAGATGGGACGCCAAGATGGTACCGGTTTCCCGTCTATCAAAGGGGAGAAATCACCGCCGCAAATGGCAATAAGCTTATCTTCATGAAACTTTAATCTCGGTCCAAGAAGCGTGATTTCCAGCGCAGCTTTGTTCTCAGGATTACCGACAAGGCGGTTTGCAAGCTTCAAAGCGAGTGTGTCCATCGCCCCGCCCACGATGACACCATGCTGCTGATAACTGAATCTCCCCAAATCTTGTACGGTTGTGCTCAGTCCTGATTGAAGTACTTCAACACTCATGAATCTGCCCCTCCCAAATGATCGTATTCTTCCCGTGTAATCGGTCGAAAACGAACAATGTCTCCGGCACGTAGCAGGCTTGGCGGATCTTCTCTAGACTGAAATAAGGACAACGGAGTCTGCCCTATAAGCTGCCAGCCGCCAGGACTTTCAATTGGGTAAATCCCTGTCTGTTCCCCGCCTATCCCCACAGCGCCTTCAGGGATTGTTAAACGAGGAGAACGACGGCGGGGTGTGATGATCCGCTTGTCCATGCCTCCTAAATAAGGGAACCCGGGGGCAAAGCCGATCATATAGACAAGGTACTCAGCCTCGGAATGAATACGAATTACTTCGTCCGGTGTTAGACCATTATGATTGGCAACTTCCGACAAATCCGGGCCGAATTCCCCCCCATAGCAAACAGGAATCTCCATCCTTCTCGCTTCTTCTACTTTCCTGTTCGAGAATTGTGAGACAATTTCTTTCAATTTACTATGGACCCATTCATATGGAAACGATACCCCTTGGTTAAACAGCCGGATTGGGTCATAAAAAACGGCCACCGTCGTAAAGCCGGGTACGATTTCAATCATCCCCTCAAAAGGGTGTTCCTCTAAATAGCATGATAAAGCAATCACTTTTTCATGTGTCTTTCTGTCAATCCCTTCGCCCATTTTGACAACAATCCCCGAATCCCCGAGCGGAGAAAATTGGTCGAGATCCATTCTACTCCCCTCCTTACTCCAGTTAAAAGGAGATTTTACATTCTCCTCTTTTATTAGCTGATTTGACCGCCAAGAGCAACGATGTCTTCTTCAAATGTTACGGCTGCCTCGATTGCTACCTTTAATCCTTTTACAACGGTTTCTAGCGCCATGCTCGGCTGACCGGGATTTTTCACAGCCTGTTCAGGGAGGAACGGAATGTGAATGAATCCTCCAATAATGGCATTATTCATTGATGCAAGCTGATGCATTAACCCATAAAACAGATGATTGCACACAAACGTTCCCGCCGTTTGCGATACGGAAGCCGGAATCCCTTTATCGTTCATCTCTTTCACCATTGCCTTAATCGGTAAAGTCGACCAATACCCGACAGGTCCACCCTCCACTATAGCAGTACCGATGGGCTGATTGCCTTCATTGTCCGGAATCCGGGCGTCATCCACATTGATCGCCACCCGTTCAGCCGTAATATCGGAACGTCCTCCCGCCTGCCCGACACAAATGACGATGTCAGGTTGGGTTTCAGAGATTGCCTTTGCTAAATGATCAAGCGATTTATAGAAAACCGTTGGAATCTCGCAGACTTTTATTTCGTATTTTTCCGTAGAAGTTCCTGCCAATTCTTTAACAGCTTCTAATGCCGGATTGACAGCTTCACCACCAAACGGATCAAAGCCAGTTACTAAAACCCTTTTCATTGTTCTCCCTCTTTCTTTGTTCATTGCAGGGGATCTGCCTACTTATTAGTTCCCTTCCCGGTAGCCCAATCGAAAAGATATTTCCTTTGCGGCATTCTTGATTGAGTCAATTAATTCTGGAAGACGATCGGTCCCAAAGCGAGAATCAGGACCGGCAATGCTGAGTCCCGCAGCCAAACAGCCCGTATGATCAAAAATCGGTGCAGCAATGGAAACCGTATCATTTTCCAATTCAGAATAACTTATTGTATAACCAAACTTTCTAGCATCTGCCAAAACCTGCCTCATTCGATCCTTATCCGTAATGGTCCCAGTACCGATAGCCGTCAGTTCCGTTTCCTGTAAATAGTGTTCTTGTTCTTCTTTCTTTAAAAAGGCCAGGATAATTCTCGAACAAGCCCCTGCATATAACGGGGCTCTTCGGCCAACTTTTGTATAAAGCCGGACGGGATGCGGCGTGTCTAATTTTTCAATATATATGGCATCATTGCCATCCTTTATAATCAGGTTAACTGCCTCTTTCGCCTTATCCCTAAGTTCCTTCATGATTGGTAAGGCGAGCTGCCTTATATCCAATCGATCAGCAACTAACTGGCCGAACTGTAAAAACTGCAGCCCAAGCAAATATTTGCCCTCATTGTTTTTTTGCAGAAATCCCATCGTTTCGAGCGACCCGACCATCCGATGAACAGATGTTTTTGGCACCCCCAAAAGTTCAACCATTTCATTTAATGTCAGTTCTGAATGATGTAAAAAAAGATTCAACACATCCATCGATTTCACAACTGTTATATTTTTGTTTTGCATCCCTTGCTCCTCTTTTTCCCAATCTCTTCTTAATTATAGCGAGAACAAATACATAAACAGAATATTAACCCCTAAAAGAATGAGTGCAGTCGGAACTTGGACTCGAATGACCTGGTATTTATCCTTTAAATCCAGCAAGGCGGCCGGAACAATGTTAAAGTTTGCTGCCATTGGTGTCATCAATGTTCCACAATAACCGGCAAACATTCCGATTGCTGCCACATGGTTGGCATTCACTCCAAACTGATTGATCAGAAGAGGTACAGCAATTCCTGCTGTCATGACCGGGAAGGCGGCAAATGCGTTCCCCATAATCATGGTAAACAAGGCCATTCCGATACAATAGGCAAACACGACCCAGAAAAGAGAATGAGCCGGAATCACATTGCCTACTAACTTCGAAACAACGGTTCCAACACCAGCAGTAGTAAAAACAGTTCCTAACGTCGCCAACAATTGCGGCAGTAAAGCAGCCCAGCCAATTGACTCCATCAATCGCCTTGATTCCTTAATCGCAGTGACAGGTGAGCTCTTTGTCATCCATAAGCCGATAATGAGCGCAATGAAGGCAGCAACACCTAACGATACAAGTGTTAAACTCGTTTGATCCAGTAAAAAGGTACCGAAGATTTTTACCCCTTTTAAGCCTGTTGATCCTGCGACAGTTAAAATGGGAATTAATAGAGCAGGAATAAAGAGCTTATTGCCTAAGCGTTTACGGTTATTCTGTCTTTCTTCTACACTTGCCTCATTGTAACTGCCAAGCTTTAACCCGCCGAAGCCCGCAATTAAAACAAGACCAATAACGAGAATACCCATATAAAAAGGCGGAATCACCTTGCCAAATAGAAGTGATACCCCATATAAGCAATAGAAAAGCCCTGATGTGAAACGTCGTGGATTTTTACGGTCTGAAAATGTATAAATACTTCCTGCTATCGTGATAATTCCTAGAAACATATAAACATATTCAATAGAAATAAACATGATTACGCCTCCTTTTTCTTCGGAATTTTTTTGCTTTCTTTCTTACCTAGACTGCGATCGAGTGAGCGATCAAATAAATATAACCGAATGGAATGAACGATGAGAGCGGCAATCGCAGTTGGAATCGCCCATAATGCCATCTTCAATGGATCAGAATGAATATGATTTTGTTCAAAGAATCCTTGCATTAATAAAATCGCGCCTATGGCGACAAAAACATCTTCCCCGAAAAAGACACCGATATTGTCTGCTGCAGCAGAATGGGCTCGGATTTTGTCCCTTACTTTATCAGGAACCTCTCCATATTTAGCCTCCGCAGCACCTTCTGCCATTGGCGCAACAAGTGGGCGAACCATTTGTGCATGTCCGCCAATAGAAGTAAGTCCAAAGGCAGCAGCTACTTCACGAATAATAAAGTAAATCGTCAGAATGCGTCCTGTCGTTGCAGCTTTTATTTTGGCAACAACATGTTCCGCTTGATCACGCAAACCATTACGCTCTAATAACCCAATAATCGGAAGCGTGACAATAAAGACCGCCATATAGCGATTGGTAGTAAACGCCTGACCAAACTGTGTAATAATCGAATAAAGGGACTGATGGGCAACAAGCCCTGTGACAAGGCCTGCCAACGTTACAACTAATAAAGGATTTAAACGGATAATAAAACCAATAATAACAATGACAACTCCAATTAAAACCATCTTCCCAACTCCTCTACCTTATTTTTTCTCGTTGTGACATCCAGATAAAACTTTTATCCTAGCCTTGCGTCTAAAGCGGGCGAATTCGTTCAAGCCCGATTCGGATTGTTCCATTTTCTAATGGTTCGGGTACAACTCTTGTAAAAAACGGTGAACAAGATCAAGGTGCTTTTTCTTCGGTTGAAAGGCTCTAGCCTTTATTTCAACGATATGAACGTCTTTTACCTGTTTTAATTGAGGCAATACCTCTTGCATAGCCCAATGCAAGCCAATTCTCCCGGCCATCTCCACCATTGCAGCCGTCTCCCAGCTTGTGCGACGCGATGAAACCGTAATACGTGCCCGAATTCCGGTTGGAACCGCTTTCATATCAAAGGAATAAAAAAGTCCGTTTACACTCCATAATTGCCGAATATCCATTATGTTCTTCCCACCTTTTATCGTTCCGTTTTTCGGAACATCTATTCCGAATTGTTAATTAAATCATAATATTCATAAACCTAAAAATCAACCCTATTAAACTAATAAATAATGGAAGGGCAGGAGTTTGGAAGCTAAAACACGATCTAATGTAGAAAAAATCGTTTGGTCGGCAAATTTCGGGACACCCCTTTTATAAAACTTCCAGTCGAAAATGGTGTTCTAAAAAACGCAAAGAAACGTCTGCTATTTAAGCAAACGTTCTTTAGAAGGTAATGGTTTATGCAGATGTTACTGGTTTTGGTGGTAATACTAACATATGTACATGCTACTAAAACTGAATGGACAAGTGCTGATTTAAAGTAAATAAAGTTGACCGGTTCATAATAAATAAAATCCCCTCAAAAAAGGCTCACAACAAATTAATAAGATCGTTACTATATTTTTCTAGTTGTGTTTGTAAGACTGATATGTAGCTCGTCATAGCCATTCTCACTATTGAAGGGTAATATCGATTGTTAAGTTCTTGTTCACATTCCTCTAAATCCATCTTTTTTACAGCAATAATTTTATTTAATTCTTCTTTGCTCATTAATAACTCCCCCTCAAGAAATCCTTGCAATCTACACTTAATCTTTTTTAAACTGTAAAACTAGTATAGGCAGATTTCTAACAATATAAACTATGAGTATTGAATGAAAAATTTAGGAAGATAAAAAAAGACAGACTGCTCATCTTGGTGAACAATCTGGCTTTCGTTATACCCTAATTATGGTTTTGCAGTCTTCTACTAAGTTTTTAAGCAATTCCAATAAAACCTACTATTAAATCCCCTGTAGGATATGTTAAATTAATAGGATGATTGTACTATATTAGAGAAAGGCCTACGTTCTATGAAACCCATTTTAAATCCACTTAACTTACCATTAAAGCCCGCGTACAAAAATTACTATATTCCAATCAAAACAAAGTTTCTCATAAGTCACTTTGGCGCTTTTCTATGGATGTGCTTCACTATTTACTTAGCATTTCCATGGTTAAAAGATCTGGCACATATTGTTTCATTTCCACTTGCTTTACTGATAATCGGAGGCATTTCTTACATTCCCGGTTATATGAATGCCTTCTTAGTTATAAGCTTACTTTTAGATCGACAGCCTTCCTTTAAGAATGAATTTCCTACGAATGAAATTACCATACTTATTGCTGCCCATAATGAAGAAGACAAAATCTATCAGACTTTGAAATATATAGATAAGCAAGACTATCAAGGGAAAATAAAGGTATTTGTTATCAATAATTGTTCCTCAGATCAAACGGTTAAGGAAGCATTAAAAGCTAAAGAGGAATTAACGATTGAAATTAAGGTCCTACATGAAGAGACCCCTGGAAAATTCAATGCATTAAATCAGGCATTAAAAGTAGTAACAACTCCTTATGTCATTACCATAGATGCGGATACCCTGCTTCATCCGTCTTCTATTCGTTATCTTGTAGCACGAATGGAATCTAGCCCAGCAGAAGTTTGTGCTGTTGCCGGTTCTGTTCTAACCAAAAACAGCCGAGAAAATTTATGGACAAAAATTCAAGAATGGGATTACTTCTTAGGTATTGCCTCCATTAAAAGATTACAAGGTCTGTATCAAGGCACGTTAGTTGCCCAAGGTGCCTACAGTCTATATAAAACAGAGTGTATTAACGAAGTGGGTGGCTGGCCTGATGCAATAGGTGAAGATATTGTATTAACTTGGCGATTACTTCAGAAAAACTGGAAAGTTTACTTTGAGCCATTAGCTGTTTCATTCACTGAGGTTCCTAGTACCCTTAAACACTTTGTCCGCCAAAGGGCAAGATGGGCAAGGGGCATGATTGAAGGATTAGCGGAAATAAAACCTTGGAATCAGCCTCAGGCTTATGTTAAATATTTAACTGGTATCAATTTAATCATGCCTTATTTAGATCTAACCTATACGCTATGTTGGATTCCCGGACTTATAGTATCATTTTTCGGTTTTTACTGGATTGTTGGACCAATGACCTTACTTGTTCTGCCCTTAACACTCATAAGTTTTGGTATTCTTTATTTCTATCAAAGAAATTTTGTATTTAAACCTTTGAACCTTAGAATTCGAAAAAATTTTATTGGCTTCATCTTCTTCGTTCTTGGTTATCAAATGATTATGTCTCCTGTATCAGTATACGGATATATACAAGAGTTGTTTAAATTTAAAAGAAACTGGAAGTGACGATTGCAATCTATATTTGGGTCCCATTCCTCCTTTCTCTATTAAAATAATTGAATATATAAATTATTGTAAACTCAAAAAGACCCTTCAAATCAGTGGCATACAAGGATTTGAAGGGTCTTTTTGTGTTTATGGTTAACAAAATATATAAAACTTTTAAAAATGACGGCACGGAGATTTTATATTAATTCGTCAATTTTCTTCCTATGATACTCCAATTTATTTCTTAATTTAGCTTTGATTTTATTATCGAGACAACTATCATGTAACACTTGATAATAGTTCTTTCTTAGATAATGCCAACTGTATAGAATCTTAGATATTAACGACATATAACCGCCTCCTATCCTGGATCTCCCTACATAGTTCGAACATGAAAGCGTAATCACGAGCGTCGTTATCTGAAAATTCCGTTTTAAAATTCATTAAAACATGCTGATTCCACAAGTGCATAATAAAAAAAAATTAATGAGGAAATTTATTAAAAGATATCAATTAAGGTAATAGTAAATGATGATAAAGCAACGATATGATCAGATAATAAGGTGTTTTAACTGTGGAAACTATCCCTAATGAAAAAGGAAGTTAATATATGGAGAAGGCAAAGATAAATGCATACCAGCTGTTTGTCTTAGTGGTTTTGTATGAAATGGGTAGTGCTCTACTTTTTGGTCTAGGATCAAAAGCGAAACAGGACGCTTGGATTGCGATTTTGCTTGGTTTAGGAGGCGGTCTAGTACTCTTTCTTGTATACTACCGACTGTTTAAATTTTATCCTGATATCCCCATTACCAGTTATGTTCAAAAAATAACTGGTAAATGGATTGGGCGCCTAATTGGTTTGTTATATACTGTTTATTTTTTATTTCAAGCATTTAGGATCTTACGTGATTTCGGAGAACTATTAGTAACGACAAGCTATAACAATACACCATTAGTTGTTATCAACGCATTGATGCTGTTAACAATTATTTATGCCATTCATAAGGGTTTTGAAGTTATTGCAAGGGTTTCAGAGCTATTTTTTGCTGTTGTTTATTTTTTGGCATTAATGGGTTTCTTTTTAATTCTCTTTTCTGGCTTAATTCATTTAGATAACCTTCAACCGATGCTTGAAAATGGATGGAAACCGATATTTAAAACGGTCTTTGGTCAAACAGTAAATTTTCCGTTTGGAGAGATGGTTGTTTTTACAATGTTTTTACCCTATATAAATGATCATAAAAAAGTGAAAATATCCTGTATTGGCGGGATGATAATAAGCGGGATTAATATCGCTATTACAGCTGTTGTTAATATTGCTGTTCTAGGAATAGATACGTTCACTCGTGCTAATTTCCCTCTCTTAAGCACAATTAGTAAAATACACTTAGCAGAATTTATAGAAAGACTGGATATATTCTTTATGCTTTATTTAGTGATAGGAGGATTCTTTAAAATAGCAATTTTTTATTATGCTGGAGTAATGGGGATTGCTGATATTTTCAAATTTAAAAATCAACGAAAGCTCGTTTTTCCTATTGGGTTTATTATCTTACTTTTTTCCATAACAGTTTCTTCTAATTTCGCAGAACAAATGAAAGAAGGTGAAATAGTTATTGAATATTATTTACATTATCCCTTTCAAGTGATCATACCGGTTATTCTACTAATCATTGCTTACTTTCGAAACATGAATCATCAGGAACCCATACAGATGTAAGGTCTCCAGCAAGAAGTTGCCATTCCATAAGACTCTATTGGACTTTTCGCTTTTTTATATTATTTGTAGCTAGCAAAGTGTCATTTTTCGACCTATTTCATGTAATATACTTCCTAAACAAACGATTGATTAAAAATCCTTCCAGCCCTTTATTCTAAAGGGTTTTGCCGTCTAAAACGCTAAAAAGAATGTCAATTAATGCTTTATTTTATATAGATAATTTTAAATGTTACTTTTCATTTAAGTAAAATGACATTTCTCAACCAATTTAGACCTTTTTCCCTTTCAATCAAACGTTTGATTAGTTTTACTTAATTGCCCGCTATAAAGGGATTCTTACTGCTTAACTGGTTAAAAATATGTCAGATCATTCTTCGACAAAAGTAGGGTTATGACTGATATAAAAGTCTACCGACTTAGATTATGGGGATCAAAGGGAATATGACTATCTCCTTTCATACATAATAAAGGCATATAAAAGAAAGACCGGCTTCACTCTGAATCCGGCCTTTCCTCTAGTAATTAAGCAAGTTTATAATCTGTTATATTACGATCTACGATTCTAGCACCTTGTGCGGAAACTAAATTGCCGCCTGCTGTATTAATAATTCCTGAAGCAATAATATCTGCCATCGATTGCTTGACCACCGCTTCATTCACTGGTTCTTTTGGATTATCAACGGTCAATCGAGCTGTCTTCCCGAACTCGGTAACAAATTGTAATTCCAATGTTTTAGCCATCCCTTTCACCTCCTATCGTAATCGAATCTCCAACCATTAGGCTAGAATCTCGGTGTTATCCGCTCTTTCAACGCTGCTCAGCTGATCATTGCACAAAACAGATAATGCTTGTGCCACTTGATAGAGCTGATTTGCTGTTGCTTCTTTCTTGATGTTGCTCAATGTCTTTGCCTTTAAAATGGGAGCTCCTTTCTCATCCATTCCTACTTCAAATACCAATCGCAGCTTTGTTTCTGCTAACAATGCCTGTGCCATTGTCTACCACCTCCTTTCACCTTTTATATATAAAAAAAGGAAGGAAAAGGACATGGTAGATAACAATTTTTTATTAGAAATGAACAGGAAAAAATTAATATGTGACTATTCATTCATTTAAGCTATACCCCAGATTATCAAATGGAAAAAACGATAAAATTTTTATGTAATACTAATGTCTTTTTGTAATTAAAAAAGCAGTCTCTAAATTTCTAAACAGATTCTTGTAAGAGGAATTCGTTTTAAAAGAAGGAGGACTTTCAATGGAAAGGCAATACTATATTAGGTTGATCCATTCATGGGTTAACTCGGCGCTTCAGTTGACTACTTATTAACAAGTAATACAAAGTATATTATAAAAAACGCTTGGGAATAAGTGACCCCAAGCGTTTAATTGATATGAATATGGCTATTTAAGCTATCTCCAAAGTAATGGAACTACTTAAATGTAAATCAACTATTATTTATTAGCATTGATCTTTTGTTGTAATTGCTGGTTAGAACGTTCTAATTTTTGTTCCAATTTTTCTAATGCAGAATTAATAGCTGCTCGGTCTTTCTTTTGAATGGCTGCTTTTAATTCTTGATAGATACCACCTTTTTCTCGCTCTTTCCCTTTATCCTTATCTTGATCTTTACCTTTTTCTTTTCCGAATAGCGCTTCTATTTGACTTTGTGCTTGTTGTTTTGTTAATTTTCCATCTTTAACTTGTTGTTTGATAGCATCAATTTCTTGTTTATGAGCTTGGTGAACTGCTTTTTCTTGTTCCTCTTTCTTTTGGAAACCTGGTGTTTGTCTTAACTGCTTCATTAAGCTTACACGAGTTGTAAGATCTTTTGTAAGTTGAACTTTTAATTGAGGAGAAGCATATTGATTAACAATATTGAAAAGTTCTTTTTGCTTTTCCCCTTTTCCCCATTTTTGATGAGTTCCTTTTTGATCCTCTTTTTTTATTGATGCGGATGTGTTGGAAGAATCGGTTTTTTGATTAGCCATCGCATTTCCTACTGTTGGTACTAATATAGATGCTGCTAAAATTGGGACGATTAAACTGGATTTAACTTTCATCTTGAAAACCTCTCCTTATTAAAATCAATTTCCTTACACCTATCAATGTATCCATGTATTTCGAAAAAAATATGAACAAAATAATAAAATTCAACAAAATCTTTATTAAAATTTTTATTACCATCTAAATCCTCTTATACCTACATGAAAACATCAAACATATCCAGAAAAAGTATTGTCATTTTTCTAATCATGAGGAAACTTATTTTCATGGTAGCCCCTAACCTTCGCCTCCATGTGTAAAGCATGGAGAAATTTTTTGATGTCGATTCGGGTGGTTGTGGTGTGTTTTTTCCCTCCAAGTTCAAGCATTTTCATTCTCACTTGGGTATAGTCGAACAATTTGGATGAGTAGTATTCAAATGTTAGGTTGGCATAATCGGTTAATCCCTGTGAAGCAAGATGCTCGAGCACCTGTTGGAGAATGCGGCGGATCCGTTGTTCCACTGCTTTACCTTCTTTTCTTATTTCCTCCGGAGTGATGGATGAACCGAGCCGTTTTTTGGCTGCCAGCTCATACAGCTCCTTCAAAGGCGGGAGCTCCCGATTTCCCTCTATGTCCAATTGATGTAAAATTTCTAGAAGATTCAACAAATCCTTTTCACCGTTTTTGCCAACAATCCCAAGTTCAAGCAGGATGCTTTTGGCAGAGGACAGAAACAAAGCTTGTTTACTTGGGAGAGTGTTCTCAAACAGCCGTTTTTTTGTATTGTGCGTAGTTAAAAAGCTTAATGACTTTTGAATGTTATGAAGTGATTTTTCCAGTAACAGATAGTCACTTACTTTCTTAATGACACTTACCACCTCAAGCTGGTTAATCGGCTTTGTGATATAATGGTCGACACCTAGGGAATACGCTTCGCTAATCATATCCTTCGTTTCGACTTGAGAGATCATAATAATTTTCCCCCGAAAGGAGGGAGCAATTTCTCTGACTGTCTCAATCCCGTCCATTATCGGCATGAGCAGGTCAATCATTAGGATATCAACTTCCTGTACAGCAAGGGTATGGGCATCCACTTCAGACCCGTCGGCTGCCTCCCCGACCACCAAACCCAATCCCTCTTCTTCAATAATATTGGAGAGTATCCCTCTGATAGTGGCAGTATCATCGACAATAAAAAAATTCACGGTAATCACCCCTTTTTCATTAATTTTAAAACCGGAAGCTGAATTTCAAAGGTTGTTCCTTTTTCTTTTGAAGATTCAATCAGGTGAATATTGCCGTCGAGATTTTCGATGACATTTTTTGTGTAGGATAAACCGATTCCATTTGAAGCAATTCCGGCTTGATCAAATTTCGTCGTAAAGCCTGGTTCAAAAATATACACTTTGTTTTTTTCAGAAATCCCGTTTCCATTATCCTTTATAGTTATTTTGACTAGGTCTTGAACCCTTTTAACCGTTACCACAATCTGCCCCTCCTGATGGATGGCTTCCACAGCATTAGCGATAAGATTATTGATTAGAGAGAGGAGGATAAAAGTACGGTACTCCGGATGTTCACCGGAAATTCTTACCTGGAAATCAATTGTTTTCCCAAGCAGCTCACTATAATTTTTATTCGAGATGGTTGCAACAGAAATGATTTCCCGAATGTTCATAAAATCATCTAATTTTTCTTTGGCCATTAATTTGGACAAACCGGCATATATACGTTGATTATCTTTTTTAATCTCGTGTAATTCCCCGGCGATTTTCAGTATCGCTTGCGCTTGATTTGGATTGTTTAGAGCTTTTAAATCACGATAAATTGCGTAGCAGGTGCTGGTTAAATTCTCCGCATCTTTCGCTGATTTTTCCAATTGAAACATTTCTACATATAAATTTGAGACTAATAGTAAAATCTCTTCGGTCCGCTTCCGTTGTTGCTCTTCAGCTAATCTTGTTTCCCACACTAAGATGGTATTGAAAAAACCGAGCACAAAGAAACTGCGGATAATCGCTACCCCTACAATAATCAAGAAGCTTGAGGTGGTCATTTTCATATCAATTGTAAAATGCCGAATGGTCATTTCCGTAAAATTGCCCATGATTTCAAGCACCATGCCAAGCAAACCAATGAGAAGCGGCTGGTGATACAATTTTTTTACCTTTAAAATATGGAAAAACATGCCGAACACCATGTAATAAAAAAACACGGGAAAATGGTTAGGGAAATCGAATGAGCCAACTTGAACCTTGTCCAGAATAATCCGAAAACAAACCACTGCACTTCCCGTTAAAAAGCCGGCTAAAACGGGATGGATTTTTCGTGACCATAACAAAATGAAGAAGAATACAGTTGTACTCATGCTGAATCTTAAATCAGCACCGCTTAAAGGGTAAAACTTTAATTCTCCAGTAATGGGCACAGCAATAATCATAAATAAATACGCTAATAATTTATCGCGAATACAATCACTCCCATTCTATCGTAAAAAAAATTTTAATAATTGTAAAAATATTTTTAATCCATTTTGTAGTTTTTTGTAGTTTATCGTAGTACTACTGGTATGATGTAAATGTTGAAAACGTTTACAAAATATATTCTACTATAATATTATCAAAAAACTTATCGATGGGAGAGAAGCGAGTGAAAAAAATTAGTTTAGCATGGCAAATTTTTATAGGTTTAATTCTTGGGATTATTGTAGGGGCCATTTTTTACGGAAATCCGCATGTGGCAGATTATTTGCAGCCAATTGGAAATATTTTTATCCGTTTAATTAAAATGATTGTTGTTCCAATCGTTGTTTCAAGTTTAATTGTTGGAGTGGCGGGTGTAGGTGATGTCAAGTCATTGGGGAAGCTTGGGGGAAAAACCCTCCTTTATTTTGAAATTATTACGACGATTGCCATCGTTGTGGGGTTATTAGCAGCGAACGTGTTTCAGCCAGGAGCAGGTGTCGATCGTTCACATCTAACAAAAACGGACATTAGCACCTATGAAACCACAGCAAAAACCACACAAACCCATTCGATGATTGACACAGTTGTGAACATTGTTCCTACGAATATCATTCAATCACTGGGAAATGGGGATATGCTGGCTATCATTTTCTTTTCTGTTATGTTTGGGCTTGGAATAGCGGCGATCGGAGAGAAAGGATTACCAATCCTAAATTTCTTCAGAGGAACAGCAGATGCCATGTTCCATGTCACGAACCAGATTATGAAGGTTGCCCCTATCGGCGTGTTTGCTTTAATTGGCATTACTGTATCCAAATTTGGGTTAACTTCATTAATTCCACTTGGGAAACTTGTTCTTGTGGTATACGGTTCCATGATATTTTTTATACTCGCTGTCCTTGGATTGGTGGCGAAAATTGCCGGGTTTAACATTATCAAATTAATAAAGTATTTAAAAGACGAATTATTATTAGGCTATTCAACGGCAAGCTCCGAAACGGTACTTCCGAAGATCATGGAAAAGATGGAGAAAATCGGCTGTCCGAAGGCGATTACTTCCTTTGTTATTCCAACTGGATATTCCTTTAACCTTGATGGGTCTACTCTTTATCAAGCCATTGCCGCACTGTTTATTGCTCAAATGTATGGAATCCACTTGAGCATCACGCATCAAATTACATTGGTTTTAGTCCTAATGCTTACATCAAAAGGAATTGCTGGCGTTCCAGGTGTATCGTTTGTCGTTCTTCTTGCCACATTAGGAAGCGTTGGAATACCGGTTGAAGGACTTGCTTTTATTGCCGGGATTGACCGAATTCTAGATATGGCTCGTACAGCAGTTAACATCGTTGGAAATTCCCTTGCAGCCATCGTCATTACAAAATGGGAAGGTCACAAAATCAAAGAACAAGAAATTAAAAAAGCCGCATAAAAAATCTGCCCCAAGGGGCAGGTTTTTTTATGCGGCTAAGATCCTGTTCATTAACAACAAAGTCGGGTACTCACTTTCTTATCTGGCGGCAATTGATCAACGTGCATTACGCCAATTTCGTTTACTAATCCTCTCCTACAATGTACTAAAAAGCCAAAAGATTAATCCGTATCCGGCGGCTGGTAATACAACCTTAAGAAAAGAGGAAAGCCCTGTTGAAACTTCCATTGATCGGGTTCCCAGCTTCAATTTCCTTTATCAAATTTCAAATCAAGGTATTCCTCTACTTCCAATAGCTTCTGTAATTCTTCCTCTATTTCGTATAAAAAAACAGGATATAAATTAGTCTTCATAATAATCCAGCACCCTCTTATCAAATTTAAAAAAATCCTTTATAAGAGTCACAATTTTGCCACCAAAACGCTTAAACCACCATGTCCGTTTTCCCTCCAGATTTATATATAGAGGATAAAAGGGTGGTGCATTTAAATGAATTTAAAATCAGGCCAAATTGAACGTTTTGAAGAATATTCTCAGTTTACGAATCTTAAGGAGTTTAATCATCATATGGAAATGTGGATGGCAGCCCATAACGATTTTACCAAAGGGGAATTAGTCGGCTTAAAGCGGCTGGTTCGTTTTTCAGCAAAAATTCCCGGCGTGTGTAACGCCAAGATTGGAACGGTGCTAAAAGCGATTCATGATGACTATAACGAACACGGCATCTCACGCTCGACCTTTAAGAGGATGACCCAAAAGGCCATCGCATTAGGGATGATAACCGTTTATGAAACCGAAAGAAAAAACGGCTCACAGTCCAGCAATCTTTACGTTTTTCAGCGTTTTCCTGCAAACGAACCACCCAAGGAGGAAAAGTTGAACCGCCCTAATGAAACTAGTATTCTTTCTAAAACAAATAATCAAAAGATAAATAAACGTACAGAAGAACCGTCTGTTCTCGATTACAGCTATGTTAGCGACCGTGTACCACAGCGATTTGTGCAGTTGGTAAAGTGTTTCTTTTCCGAGGCTAAGACCATTGAAGCATACTGGAGGATGACGCAAATTGCAGCCTATCGGAATAATTATGAAAAAGAAACGGGTAAAGTTCTGGACATCGCGATTGCTGGATTTAAACAGCTAATTAGAAAGCTAAAGTCCACCCAAAAGGTGAAGAACCCAATTGCCTATTTCTACGGGGTTTTAGATAAAAAATTTGAAGAGCTCTTTGTTAAGGAGTTATTTGAAATGGAGGATTGATATTTTAACATTTTCTACTAAATTCATAATTCCGACAAAATTCTTCAATTATATTTTTTATTCAAACGTTTGATTAAATTGCTTTGAGCTTTGATTTAATCAGATTTTAAACTCTAAATCTATAAATAAAACGTCGTTTAATGGGAGTAATAAATATCGAACTGTGACAAAAGTTGTAGCAAAAAATACCTATTTGTTGTTTAATATACCCGAAAGGAATACTCTCCCATATTTTCAAGGTAATTTCCACTATTTGAATTTTTTTATATCTGATTTTCAGTTACAATTCTAAAACAGAGTTGCTTATTCTTAATAAGAACGGTAAAAGAATAAACAACTAATACCAACTGTACGATTTACAACTATACTTCTATTTTATTGTCAATGCAGGAAAAATAGATAGCCCAAAAAAGATTACCCTAACCAACTTTTGTAGATTACAGTCCACGTTAGAAATTGGTATTTAAAATTATCTAATGGTCTTAAAAAGGAGAATTTCCTTGAAAAATGAGACCATTTATATTGGAGAAATACTAAAAAGATTAAGGTTTTCTAAGCAACTTAGCCAGCTTTCCGTAGCGGCTTAGATTGGACAACCATAAGTTATATTGAAACAAATGTCCAAGCTCCAAGTTTAAGTTCAACCTTTGCACTTGTAAAAGGTATTGGTATCAAGGCCTCTGAGCTTATAAAAGAAATTGAGGACAATCCGGAATTGATCGTAATAAAGGAAAAAGAGAGTAAGAAGCGATTTACTAAAATGCTTAGTGTGAATCGCTAAATAAAACTATAACATCGTTCAGAAGCATTCCTTCATGTTGTTGAGGAGGTGGTGAATGTGTGAAAAGCACAATAAAATAGCCAAGAGCAATTGGTGTCCTACGAAGACAATGCTCTTGACCGGATAAGTTAGGATTACTAACTTATTGTTAGTATACCCTTTTTCGAAATTCATTCAACTTATATGCAGCTTAAGGAGGCGAAGAAAGTGACTTTAGAAATTAACTATATCATTAATCAGCATTTGATGTGCATGGTTGGCGTTTATGATCGAAACGGAAAGACGTGCACGATCGTTAGAGAAGTGAACAAGACTTTTATAGTCGATAAATCCCCATTAGAAATTCTGGAAATCAGCATTAAATCTATAGGTTTTAATCTAAAGGGTGCCATGGCAACTTCTAAATGGTTCCTTGGTGATATACATATGTGTCCGGTAATGGTGAATCCAATTCTGAAAATCTGTCTATTTCCGATCCAATCAGCCAAACGGGTTGATACCATGTGGTTTAATCCGGATCATATTCATAGAACCAACAGCTTTTATAGAAAAACAAACGTGAAGTTTAAGAACGGCTTCCATATGCTAGTCAATTCTAAATTATCTTCCTTCAACAATAAACTAAAGATTGCAGAACAATACCAAGAAATTACTGTTGAAGCAGGCAAAAACCCTACGGCCTTTCTTCTTGAATCGAAAAATATACAATTAATTCTCAGTCATTTACTGGTGTTTAAGTTAATAGCAGAAGTACTAGAAATAATTTGCTAATTTTGACAAATATACTCCGTTAGAATGACCAACTAATATCAGATAATGATTTTGGATAGTAAACCACCTATGAATTAGCCAATCGATTTAAATAAATATGTTCAAAATAGGAGAGGTGTTTTTAGGTTGATTAATTCGCAATCAGTTGTTGGTGATATTGAATTCTATTATCTTCATGTAAGAAAGGGATTTATCATAACAGTAGGAACAATCAAATATCCTGTGGGCTTTACAAGCTTTGCATACAGAAATCTGCTCCTGAATGATGATCTAGCAGGAATGGCCAGACATGAAAATAAACGAGAGTGTATTAAATTAGCTATTAATCATTTGAAAGAATTAATTGATGAAGAGTTTTCTGTGAAACATTAGAGTTCGTATGAGAGGGGACGTTTTTCGGAAACGTTCCCTTTTTTTTAATAAACTTGAGGAAAAATGATCTCATGTACACAAACCAGATTTTAGGTAGAAGTCCCTTCCCCACTCCAAATGGTTCTCGCCAGCCGAATGATTTTAATTTGGACCCGGTTACTCCAATTTTGTTTTAATGCTACATTTGTGACCATTTTTGCTGCTCGAACGGTTTTCCAAAAAAACAAGCGCAACTTCACGCAAAATCCCCTTCAGAACTTCTCGTAGAATTTCAAGAAATGTGTTCATAATTATCACCTCTTTCCAATATCGGTAAGAAGAGTGACAACCAAACACCCTTACGAGTATTCAACTGCAGCTCTACTTTAACATTTTATACCAATTAAAATACCTATCTATCTTCGACAAAATCGGGGCGTGACTAGACACGGAAATTCTGAAATTCTATAAAAACTAAATAAAAATGTAAAAAACGCCCTTAAAAAACACTTATTAATGCAAAAAAGAAGCTTTTAAGTATATATCCTGATGAAAAGTGATTTTATGTGATTCGATAGATTGAGCGATTCCCGATATGGTAGAGGTACCCGGGAATACATGGCAAAGCGCGCTTTCTGAAAGGATTTACCATTGGAAAGCTTTGAACTGTTAGCTCAACAATATAAACCGATGATCCATAAAATTATCAACTCCCTGCACATCTACAAAAATATAGAAGAATTCTACCAGCACGGTCTCATTGCCCTTTGGGAAGCCAGCAGAGGGTTTGATCCAGCCAAAGGGAACTTTACCAACTATGCCTATACGTATATCAAATGCTTCCTCCAACAGGAATTAAGCAAGGCGAACAAGGACGAAGAAAGAAGTATCTATCCGCAGGAGGAATTTTGGGAAACAGTCGAGGATCTGCTTTCTGAAGTTCCATTAGAAGAAGAAATCCTATTATCCTATTGTTCTACCTTGACAGAGAACCAGAGAAAATGGGTCATGTATTCAGCCTTGTGTAACTTCTCTACCAAAGAGATTGCCGAAATTGAAAAGGTATCGCTATCGGCAGTGAAGAACTGGCGTGCGGGGACAAGGGCGAAAATAAAGGGAATGGTGAAAAATTGAGTTTCGATAGTAAATTTTAATTTAGGTTATTAACAACATTGCAAATCCTAATACATAAGGATTTGCAGTTTTTTTAAAATTCTTATGGAGCTTCATAAATTAATATCAGTGAACCTAGTTTAGTACCACCATCTTATTTGCTGCAGTGAGAGTCTTAGATACTTTATAACAGCCGCCTATGTTGAAGCAGGCAAAACCCTACGTCCTTCCTTCTTGAATCGAAAATTATCCAATTAATTCTCAGTCATTTACCGGTGCTTACGTTTATAACAGGAATACTAGATATAATTTGCTAATTTTGACAAATATAATCCGGTAGAATAACCAACTAATATCTGATAATGATTATGGATCGTAAACCAGCTAAGAATTAGCCAATCAAATTTAAATAAATATTTTCAAAATAGGAGAGGTGTTTTTAGGTTGATTAATTTGTATTTGGCAATTAAAAAATGTTGTTTATGGCAGTAAGTTTTATGAATGTAAAAAAAGCCAAAAAAATGCATGTAGTGTATAAAAACTTGCATATTTTAGGCTTTTTAATTTTATTCCTTATTGTGTTAAAGCGCCCGATTGTTGAAGATCTTAACTACTTTTTCTTATTGAATTAACGCACCCGTTAGCTTGATAAGAATTACATAAGATTTGCTGAATGCAGAGCACGTATCGCATCAACAGCGTGACTACCCCAATGTATTTCAAAACTAAATTTCCATTCCCAGGTTGCCTCTATATGCTCATTTTTCTGGTATAAAAGTATGCCTCTTTTAACCTCTTTATAAATATCTAATATGTCATCAGATAAACTTGCCCCCACTGGTTCCTCTAAGTGGTACGGGTTAAAGACCTCCCAATATTGGTCGTATTGATCGAAATTTATTTGAGGAACAAATAGATCAATGTTGGAGGCATCATCGTTTTCTGGTTCAACTTCAGGAAGATAAAGAGCTTTTGAATACAAATCTAAAAGCGAAATAAGGAGATTTTTTAGTTTGTTTTTTTCCTTATTGGAGTCAAAATTTTCAATTATGCTACAATATTTCAACGCCGAGAGAAAAAATTGGTCTACTTCTTTATTTTTCATTTTATCTCCTCACATTTAAAGTATTTCTTTTTAATTTCTCCCTTTTAAAGCGAAACACCTCTTTAAATTAACTGTTCGTTAGTGGAACAAAAAAAAAGGCTCTACTCCTTATTCAAGTAAAGCACCCTTTCGTATTATAAGGTCAGCCAGATATTTCTGGTTGACCATTTTTTATATGGTTTTATTATAACTGTAGCCGGGGTAGAACGTAAGCACCCGTGGGACTCGATCCCGTCAGCTAAACAGTTCGCCCCCTACTTGTAGAAACATGTTTGAGGCTGGTTGGGACTAAGATCTCGTATAACAAGCGAAGCTATGATACTGCAAGATGGAATTAGGGGTACCGGTGATTTTATTTATTAGAGGAGGAGATTTAAAAATGAATCCAGTCGTTGGTCTGGATATAGCAAAAGGCGAAAGTCAGG
>NZ_JAUSTW010000014.1 GCF_030813055.1 Neobacillus ginsengisoli
AAGTGTTTTCTTTCTGTTTATAATAGTAGTCGATGGTTAACGATTTTATTTGGAAAGCGAGGAGCAATCAAATGGAATATACAAAACTTGGAAATGCGGGTTTAGATGTATCCCGCCTTTGCCTTGGATGAATGGGTTTTGGTGTAGCGGAACGATGGGTGCATCCATGGGTAATTGATGAAGAACGTAGCCGTCCGATTATTGTACCGGTTCTATGTACATCGATCATCAATTCTTTCTCATCGTCAGAAAAAATATTCATAGATAATTTTTTTATGTTCAAAATGATAGTTGTTACATCTTCTTCTATCCCATCAATAGTTGAAAATTCATTTTGCACCCCATCTATTTGTATGGAAGTGACAGCGGCACCGGGGAGTGAAGATAAAAGGATGCGACGTAATGAGTTGCCAAGTGTCGTTCCAAATCCTCGCATGAGTGGTTCAACGACAAACTTTCCGTACTTGGCATCCTTGCTAATCATAACCTTTTCGATTCTTGGCACTTCAATTTTTAACATCCGAATTATACACTCCTTTTACTTATAAACACCTAAAACAACCTATTATATTTAGTTAATATACTCCAAGTAATATGAGGAATGCTAGTTTAACGGATAAAAAATGTATTCACCGATAGTTTTCTTGGTCAGTAGCAGGGAAGTGGAATTTGTATATTTACGAATTCAGGAGAATCATTTTAGAATTTTCTAAAGTGTTTGGTTAAAGCATAATGTCCGTACAAGATATCATTAGGTAAGCCTAATTTAACACAATAATAAGCTTCTTTTACAAAACGTCTAACGATATCCCTTGCTTCAAGCTAGCGGTCACTCCGTTTTAGCCTATGGGATGAGGAAAACTAGAATTTTGTGGGTTTTAAAGACGTCAAATCTTTAGCTGGAAATAGTATTTCCGTTCAAGTTACACCTGAACTATAATGGGAATCTTTGCTTAATAGTGGCCGCCCGATAAACGAGGGAACTTAAATGATTCGAATTGTAATTGCAGAGAATTAGGAAAAACTGTTAGAGGATTTATTTCCCTACTGAATTTGGAAGATGATATGGAAGTGGTGGGGCAGGCGAGGGATGGAGAAGAGGCACTTACTCTTGTTTACCAATTACAGCTGGATGTTTGTATCATGGATATAGATATGTCTTAAAAGAGCGGGTATGCAAAGTAATTATTATAACAACTTTTGCAAGCACTGTTTATTTTCAACGTGCATTAAAAGATGATGTAAGAGATTTTTTTATTGAAGGACAGCCAGAGTGAGGAGTTAGCCTGCTCGATTCGCAGCGTTGTGGATGGAAAACTAATGGATTGCAAACTTGCAGTATTGCTTGCTACCAATGCTATTTGGTAAGTCGTAAATTAACCAAATTAAAATTAATTATTAATCCCATCTATGTTTTAAAATATTATTAAAATATATTTCTAGATATATGTCATTATAACTTATATATGTAACATATAAGTTATTTTTAATAATGTTGAACATATCAGCTAAGAAAGCTTTTTATTTCCTCTACTACCCGTTTGCGCTTCAGATATGTTAGACCCAAATAACTTTGACACACTTCATTTTCAAGGTGTGGCTTTGAAATAAAGTTCGATAATTTATAAAAAAGTCTGATCGTTTTTAATAAAGATTGATAATTTGTAAAAAAGTTTGATCAAAAGTCCTGAATTGATATGTAGGATTTTTTCTTGTTCAGTAATCGGGCCATTTTATGAAATAAGGATTATGAGCTAACTGCAGTTAAGTTGTAGAAGGATTTTTGTAATTAAAACAGAATGATAAGTGACACAGATTGGCTTGCAGGGGATTGTTATTCTTTATCATTTTGTTCTGGAATAAAAAAGGTGAGGCTGAAAAATAAAGTGATAGTTTCCTACTGAAACCCTCTCTTATGATGCAAAATTATCATCAAATTCAAAAAAACGACTGAAATATGTTGTTTCAGCCGTTTTTTATGTCGTTGCAATTACACGATAATGATCATAACGAAGGTTGATAGATTGCTCGCTCTCCTAATGTTGGAGAGCGTTTTTTGTGATGGAAATTTTATTGATGACCATACTCATGGAAAAAGCAGTTGCTCAGGAACCAAACAAACCCATACATATTTCCTAAAATACCCATACTTCATTTAGCTTAATTCCTTAAAATACCCAATCATAAATTCCCGGAATTCCCGAACGACCTTTGAAGTATGCCGCTCCGTTTTCCATGCCATTCCTATCGTTCTTGTACAGACAGGCTGTTCAATGTGCAATGGAACAATTTTTTCATAGTGTGAATAGCGAAGGGTATGCTCGGTTAAAAAGGATACACCCAATCCCTCCTCTACATAGTTATGAATGGATCCTGGTTCTTCGAGTTCAAAGGCGATTTTCGGTGTGAATCCTGCTTTTTCACAAAAACCATCTGTTAGCATTCTGAAGGGATTTGTCGGCTCTCTGTGAATAAATTGTTCATCTGCCACTTCCTTTAACTGAATGCTATCTCTCCTAGCCAAATGATGGGTATCCGGGACTATGATGAATACTTCATCCTCCATAAGATTAATCCAGCTGATTCCTTTTTTCTCAATAGGAAAGTAAGTAACACATAAATCGATTTCCCCTTTTTCCAATTGTTCCACAAGTCGCAAGGGAGAATGCATACTTACTTGAAAATTGGCGAATGGATATGCCTTACGAAATTGACTAATAATATTCGGTAATAATGGGGTATGCATGACAGAAAGTGAAATTTGATTCTTGCTCTCTCCTGCGAGTTCCGCCATCTCAAGCTTGGCAGATTCTAATTCAGAAAAAGCCCTATCTACTCCTTTTAAAAAAATTTTCCCAAATTGATTTAGTTTAATATTCCTTCCCTCTCGATCAAAAAGGGAAAAACCCAGCTCTTCCTCTAAACGAGAAATGGTTTGGCTTAGTGACGGTTGTGCAATCGTAAGCTCTTTGGCAGCCCTTGTCATATGTTCAAAATCGGCAACGGTTTGAAAATACCTTAATTGTAAGAAATCCATTTGTCCACCTCTATTGATAGTCCTCAACCTATAAGCAAATAGTAATACATATATTAGTCATTATCAATTATTTGGAGTATGATTAAGGATATAAATTATTTTGGGAGTCGAAATAAATTCTAAATAATTAGAAAGGTGTTTATATGGAGAATTGGAAAAGAAATTTATTTGTTTGTTGGTTCGGTTCATTTGTGACGGCCGCGGGGATGAGTCAAATAGCCCCTATGCTACCTTTATATATAGATCAGCTAGGAGTACACGCAACTTCAGATATTGAAAAATGGTCTGGATTGATTTTTGGTTCAACCTTTTTAATCTCAGCCATTGTTTCGCCTATTTGGGGAAGACTTGCAGATAAAAAGGGCAGAAAACTAATGTTACTCCGTGCGAGCCTTGGAATGGCCATTGTCGTTTTTATGATGACATTTGTACAAAACGTTTATGAATTACTCGCATTACGGATGGTAATGGGTGCCGTTTCCGGTTACATTTCTGCATCGGTTACATTAGTTGCAACACAAACACCGAAGAAAAATTCAGGCTGGGCACTCGGTACACTTTCAACAGGCTCCGTTAGTGGCGGACTTCTAGGTCCTTTAATGGGGGGGGTTATTGCAGAATTCTCTGGAATTCGAAGCTGTTTTGTTGTAACAAGTGTGTTATTGTTAATCGCCTTCTTTGCCGTTCTATTTTTGATAAAAGAAGAATTTACACCTGTTCATAAAACACCGTTAGCCTTTAGCCAAGTTTGGAAGCTAGTTCCTGATACGAGATTGCTAATTTCATTGTTTGCTAGCACATTTATTTTGCAAATTGCCAATATGTCTATTCAGCCATTAATTACTGTTTATGTAAAAGAATTATCACCACATGCAACCCATTTATCTATGATTGCGGGAATGGTGGTGGCTGCTGCCGGTTTAGCCAATATAATCGCTGCTCCACGATTAGGTAAGCTTGCTGACCGGATTGGTTCAAGAAAAATATTGATCGGAGCACTTATTGTTGCAGGAATTATCTTTATTCCACAAGCATTTGTGAAAACACCATGGGAACTCATGGGACTGCGCTTCTGTCTTGGACTTGCGACAGCTGGATTATTGCCATCAATTAACAACCTTGTCCGAAAAAGTGCACCAGATGAAATTGTTGGTCGTATTTTCGGGTATAATCAATCTGCACAGTATATTGGTACTCTCGGAGGATCTGTATTAGGCGGGCAAATGGCAGCATTCTTTGGCATTCATTATGTGTTCTTCACTACAAGTGCTTTATTACTGCTAAATGCATTATGGGTTTACAGTATTAATCATATAGGTATTAGAAGAAGGACCATGTCACATAGTCATTAAGAAGCACACTGAGATTTCAGCGTGTTTCTTCTTTTTGTTCTTTATTTAATAATGTTAAACCCTTGGCTTAGACATTGGTTAACGGGGTACCGCCAACAAAATGCGGTTATCTATACAGAAGAATAAAAAATCTTGATTTGTCAAGGGTTTTACATTAAAGACATGTAACCAACGTATTTGTCTTGATAACGAGCCTTTCCATCATCAAATTCACAACGGTTAGTAAATAACGCCCTCAAAGCCTTGATATATGAGGTTTTTTGAGTGAGGTGAGAGTGAAATGCTAACATTTTGCTATCGCCTTAAGTATTATTGTAGGCTTCTCATTAATTGTCCGAATTTTTGAGAAGTCTCTTTCTTTAATTTCTTTGTGACGTGAAGATAAACCTTTCTGGTTGTATCATCATCCGAATGACCAAGCCGATCCATAATTTCTTCCAAACCTACTCCTGCTTCTGAGAGTCAGCTAATAGAAGTTCTTTGTTATTCCATTAAATGGCCCTTAAGCACCCCTATTGTTTAAGTATTAAATTTCAATTTCACTGTATTTCTTAATATTCAATAAACGGATGCAAGAGTTGAAAATCGGAGTGTCATTGAGACTTACAGATCTATTAATGGTGGTAGCCCACTGGACAGGATTTGTCGAAATGTTAATACACGCTTCAACAAACCGCCCTCCAAAGGGAGAAGAAAAATTCGTTCTTATATCTGCACTCATGGCAATAGGAACGAATATAGGATTACCTAAAAAGGCAGTGCTACCCCTGATGTTACCTATCATCAGATGGCAAATGCTGCACAATGGCGATTGTATGATGATTATAAAGAAAGAACAAAGCTTGGATAAATTGATAGTTTTGATGGAATCACTGGCCATTATTGGTTTAACCTGGCATAAATTGTCCTTCCAGTTCCGTTAGAAGGACAGTAACCAAGGATTTTTGAAGAGTTAATGAAACTTCTGAAAATTCCGTTGACTTATTCCGTAGTTGTTTTAGTATAATATATATAAAACATAGTTTTGTCAATAAAACAATAGATGAGGGGGAAGAAAATGGCGTTCTTACTTGTGGAAAATTATACGATTCATTTTGAGATTGCAGGAGAAGGGCCTCCATTACTTATATTACATGGTATGGGAAACAACTCGCAATCGTGGAAAAAACAATTGAAGGGACTTTCTGAACAATTCACCGTTATTGCATGGGATGCTCCCGGATATGGTAAAAGTTCCGATCCTAATGAGGAATTAAAAGAATTTAAGCAATTTGCAGATGTTTTAAAAGGCTTTATTGAAAACTTAAATTATAAGTCTGTTACCCTTCTAGGACATTCGATGGGATCGGCAATTGCCATTGAGTTTTGCTACCGCTTTCCCCATATGGTGGATGCGCTAATTATATCAGATGCAACAAGAGGTTCAGCGGCCTTAAGTAAAGAAGAGAATGAAAGGAAATTAAAAAATCGTTTAAATAATATAGAATCATTATCACCAAGTGAATTGGCTAATTTGCGAGTAAAAGAGCTTCTTTCACCAGATCCAAAACCAGAAGTATTGAAAGAAGCAGAGAGAATCTATTCACAAATAAGGCCGATGGGTTTCCGCTCGGTAGCTTATTCATTATTCCATTTGAATAATATGGAAATTCTGCCTGCTATCAATGTTCCAACCCTTGTAATTTGTGGAGAACAGGACAAAGTTACACCGGTAAGTGAATCGCTAATTTTTCATGCACACATTCAAGATTCACATTTTGTTACTATACCGAATACTGGACATTTATGTTATCAAGAAGACCCTGAAAGCTTTAATTCAATCATTATCGACTTCTTAACATCAATTGGGATAGGTAAAAATATATCCTTACATCAATAAAATATGTCCTTTTATATTTAAACTCTGATATGATGGGAAAAAAGGCAGATTAATAACAACGAGATGGTGAAAAGTATATGGCGAAAGAAGAAAAAGAACGTTATAATGCAAATTCCTTAGTAAGAGGATTAGAAATTTTAAAGCTTTTTAGCGAGGAGCGCCCTACATTATCCTTGGTAGAAATCGCAAAGGAACTTGATGTAAGCCGAACGGTACCTTTCAGGCTATTGTATACGCTACAGTCTCTTGGTTATCTTCATCAAGATGAAAATACCAAACGATATACTCTGACTCCCAAAGTTTTAGAATTGGGTTTTTCATTCCTTAGTACATTAAAGTTTCCTAAGATTGCTCAGCCTTATTTAGAAAAATTAAGGGATGAAACAGGAGCCTCCTGTCATTTGTCCATCTTGGATGGCAATGAAGTGGTTTATGTGGGCAGCGCGCCGGCAAGAGGCGTTTCTGCCGTTAATGTTAATATTGGACTAAGACTTCCTGCACATGCGGTGGCCAATGGGAAAATCCAGTTAGCCTATCAGCCGCAAGAGCGATTAAGTCAGTTCTTATATGGTTCTAACTTAAAACCATTTACAGAGAGGACCCAAACAGATTTTGTAGATTTTCAACAAGAGTTAGTGGCGATTCGTGAGCAAGGGTATGCGATTACAAAAGGTGAATTGCATCATGGAATCCAATCTGTTGCCGCACCTATTTTTGACCGAAGTGGAAACGTTATGGCTGCGATTAATTTGGTCACAACGGAGACGACCTTTCATAGTGAATACATTGAAAAAGTTGCCTTACCAAAAGTACTGGAAATATCCAAAATGCTTTCAGGATTTATGGGATATAATACTTAAAAAGGAAAGACTTGCGATTATCGCAAGCTTTTTTTATTATTCAAAAATTCGAATAACGTTTAATATATGAAACTAATTTTATTATATAAAACAAGTAGATATTTTTTTGTTGACACAATTTTCACAACATTTTAAAATAAAATATATAGGAAACTGTGTTTTGTATATAAAACACAATTGGTATCCAGTAAATAATAAAAAGGAGGAATTCTGATTCATAAGGTATGATAATGTATACTTAAAATACTTTTTGGAAGCGTGTTCATTCGGGTTTAAAACAAAAGGGGGCTATTTAATGTTTAATGGCAACAAAAGGTGGATTTATATCGCATTACCGATTTTCTTCTTTTGGTTTTTTGGACAAATTGATAAATTAGGGATTTCCATAATCCAAACCGACCCTCACTTTTTAAAGGATTTAGGATTAACAGGTGCAGATAAAAATTCGAAAATTGGGATGATTACGTTTATTTTTACCATTTCATATGCCTTATCCAATGTTTTCTGGGGATTTGTAATCGACAAACTGGGTGCTAGGAAAACTGGAATTCTTGGTCTTATTGTCTGGGCGATTACAATGATTATTGGCGGGCTATCCACTTCTTATGAAATGTTTATCATAAGCCGGGTTATCCTCGGAATTGGCGAAGGAATGATGATTCCGATTTGTGGAAAATTCATTTCCAACTGGTTTAACAAACGTGAACTAGGCCGTGCTCAATCTTCCTGGCTTGCGGGAAATTACTTGGGGCCGGCTTGCGGAGCTTTTATCTTAACCATGGTAATCGCTACGTTCCATTGGCAGGCTGCATTTTTCTTTCTTGCCGGCTTCAATATTTTAATCGTACTTCCGATGTTTATCTTCCTTACTCGTGATACTCCTGAAGAACATCCACGACTAGATAAAAGTGAATTGGCCTTTATCCGTCAGTCTGATTCCAATGAAATGGCGAAAAAACAAAACTTTGCACAAGATTATCGCTATTGGATTGTTTGGTTCGGAATGTTAGTAGCGTCCTTCTTATTCTTCGGAATTAGTGTATGGCTTCCAACCTATCTGGTTGGTGCAAAGGGCTTTTCACGGGAAGCCATGACAGGTATTACTTCTTTATCATGGCTGTTTGCATTAGGTTTCGTCCTGCTTTGCGGATTTCTATCTGATAAGACGAAACGCCCAGGCTTACTGGCAACCATTCTCTTTATTTTAACTTGCTTATTTTTAACGGCTGCGATTTTATCCCCTCAACCTGTTTTGGCAGGGGTATGTATGGGCTTAGCGATGGGAGCTCAAGGCGGGGTTTTCCATTTAAGTAATTTATTCAATGTTAAATTTTCAACACCTGAAACAGCAGGTCGTGCAGCTGGTTTAATGGGATTTACCAACATCCTTGGCGGTTTTGCAAGCTATATCATGGGCTGGATGGTGGATCTTGCACATGGTGATTTTGGTCCTTCGATAGTAATGTTGATTATTGCTGCTTCTCTTGGTTTCATCGCGTACTTATTTACTTTGAAAAAAGAAGCTGAGGAACTTAAGATCGAAAATTTGCCGGCCAATCGGGTAACCGTTTAAAGAATGCATAAAGAAAAAACAGCTTATAATTTTGTATATAAAACATATTTTAGTATTTAAAAATTTCTCAATATTTATAATTGACAATTATAATATTGGGATTTAATATTAAATTATTAAGAAAACAATGTTTCATATATAAAACAGAAAATGAGGAGTGTTGAAAATGACTACTGAAAAATTTAATTTGCCTGAATTTGAAAAGAAATATGTTGCGAGATTAAAAGATCGTACGTTAGATTGGAATGTTTTGAAATTCCAAGAAGAAATTGATCCATCCTACCGCAGAGCACAAATGAGATACATCGGCCGTGGTGCCACAGCTAACAATGATGCAAATGTTATCCAAGCTGAACACTTTACATTAAGCACTATGGTTTTACCTACAGGATGCCAAGGTCCACTTCACCTACATGACGATGTTGAAGAAGTGTTCTTTATTATTAAAGGAAGCATCACAGCACTCATTCAAGAAGTAGGCAGTGATGAAGTACATGAAATCGTTTTAAATGAGAGAGATTGCATCAGTTCACCTCCTGGGGTATACCGCGGCCTTCGAAACGACGGTGATGAAGAGGCATTAATGCTTGTAATGCTGGGAGCTGTTAAGCCAAATCTTCCAACCTATCCAGAAGGAAGTGCATTAGAAGAACTTCGAATCAAACGTACAAAGGAAAGAGAAGCAATCATTAACGGAAAATAAGTTAAAAATTAGGCAGTTGTTTCTAGGGTAAAACAAACTCCCTGATTGTTGTAAATTCCTTGGTTGACAGGGATGGTCCTCTTAAATGCATACAGGATCATCCTTGTCGGTTTTATAAGGATGTTTGGTACGAATAAATGGAGGTGGCATCATGTTAGGAATCACACACTTAAGGCATATTGGATTAATTACTCCTGTTCTTATAGAGCAGGCTGATTTTTACGAAAAAATTTGGGGTCTTGATAAGGTGGCTGAAGATAAGAACACGGTTTACTTCCGCGGGGCCGGTCCTGAAAATCATATATTAAGTTTACATGCAGGCGAAAAAAGTGGCCTTCACCATATCGCTTTTGGATTGGTTGATAAAAACGCGGTCGACAGAGCTGCTGAAATTCTTGCTTCAAAAGGTGTAAGACTTGTATCGGAACCGGGATATTTAGATGAAGAGGGAAAAGGGTATGGTCTTCGTTTCCTTGATCCGGAAAATCGCTGTATTGAGTTATCAGCATGGGTAGAAATTCATACATCCATTTGGAACAAGAAAAATGTTGACCCGGTCAAACTGAACCACGTCGTCATGAACACAAAAGACCTTGACATGATTACAGCATTTTATACAGATGTACTAGGGTTCAAGGTTACGGACTGGAGCGAGCATCAAATGTCCTTCTTGCGCTGTAACAGAAAGCATCACTCGATTGCATTTAATCAAGATAACCATGCCTCTGTAAATCATATTGCTTATGAAGTCGATACTGTCGATGAAGTGATGAGAGGAATCGCTAATGTTAGAAAAGCGGGATATCAAGAGCTTTGGGGGCCTGGACGTCATGGTCCCGGGAACAATGTTTTTTGTTACTTCCAAGATCCAGGAAAATTTGTTATGGAATATACCTGCTATTTAGAAACGATTGAAGACGAATCGGAATGGAGAGCGCGTGTCTGGAAACGGGTACCACACCTAATGGATCAATGGGGAATTGCTGGACCGCCAAAACCGGAGGCCCGCAAAGCGATGGCAGGCATTCCTGATCCGGGATGGGCAGCCGTAAATACTCTAGTTTAAAGGATTTAGTAAAAGGGGTGTCATGATGGATTTAGGACTAAAAGATAAAGTGGCAGTGATTATGGGCGGCACATCTGGAGTCGGTTTGAAAACAGCCGAGATGTTTTTGCAAGAAGGTGCCAAAGTAGCTGTTTGCGGAAGAAATGCTGAGCGAAAAGAAAAAGCATATGATCATCTTCTGAAATTTGGTGCAGCAGAATTCATTTATGCCGCTACCTGTGACGTAACAAATAAAGAGGATGTTAATCATTTTATTGAAGAGACTGCTACGTTTTTTGGAGGAATCGATATACTCGTAAATGCTGCCGGCCAAAGTGTTATGGGATACTTTTTTGATGTGACCGATGAACAATGGGAACAGCAAATTCAATTAAAATATTTTGCTATTATCTATGCGGTGAAAGCAGTTCATCCATATTTGGTGAAACGTGGCGGCGGCAGAATCATTAATATCAATGCCACCTTGGCAAAAGAACCGGAAAGGCATATGGTTGCTACAGCAGCAACAAGAGCGGGTTTATTGAATTTAAGTAAAACCTTATCACAGGAGCTTGCTGCAGATAATATCTTAGTAAACTCTGTGAGCCTTGGTCTGATTCGTACCGACCAATGGGAACGGAGAAGATTGAAAAATGCTCCTGATATGAAGGTAGAAGACTATTATGCCGACTTGGCGAAAAAGAGAAATATTCCGTTAGGAAGAGTAGGGGAAGCAGAAGAAGTAGCGAGTGTTATTTTATTCTTAGCTTCAAGTAAAGCTAGTTATGTATCGGGTTCAACAATTGAAACAGCTGGAGCGCTGGGGAAAGCGCTTTAATAATAGAAAAAGGCGGAATAAATGATGAGTGAGCAAAAGCAAATGGAATTTACCACAGCTGATGCGGTGGTAAAAGAACTTGTTCGTGCGGGCGTGGAAATCGCATTTGGTATTGTCAGTATCCACAATATGCCCATCTATGATGCCATTCTTCGCGAAGGAAGTATTCATTTAGTATGTTCCCGCGGAGAAAGCGGTGCAGCAAATATGGGAGATGGATATGCACGTGCTACCGGTAAGTTGGGTGTTGTCATTACAAGTACTGGAACAGGAGCCGGAAATGCTGCAGGTTCTTTAATTGAAGCATGGGCAGCAGGCGTCCCAGTTCTCCATCTTACTGGCGAAGTTGCATCTCCTTATTTAGGAACTGGAAGAGGCTATATCCATGAGTGTAAAGATCAGTTGTCAATAATGGAGGGAGCTTCTAAAAAGGCCATCCGTCTAAGAAGGCCTGAGCAGGCAGCAGCAGTTGTCAGACAAGCAATCCAGGAAGCATTTGCTTATCCATCCGGGCCGGTAACCCTTGAAATTCCAATCGATTTTCAATCTGCCATTATCCCAAATCATTCAATTGAAGAAATAAAAACTATCGCATCTGTTAATCAAACGATTCCATCCGTTCCAGAAGAGGTAGTATTGAAAATAAAGAATGCCAGCCGGCCGGTTATTTGGGCGGGTGGAGGCGTGATTACCTCCAGAGCATCAAAGGAACTTCAAAAACTAGCAGAAACTATTGGTGCAGCTGTGGTTACAAGCCAATCCGGAAAAGGAAGTATTCCGGAAGATCATCCACAGTGTATCGGACATTTTGCAGCAAATGAGTTAACGAAAATTTTAATTAAAAATGCTGATTTACTCATTAGTGTCGGAGTCAGATTTAGAGGAAATGAAACCTCGAACTGGAAGGTTACCGTTCCAGAGGAGCATATTTCCATTGATGCGGATTGGCTTGCTGTCAATCGAAACTATGAAGCTACTAATAGTTTAGTAGGGGATGCCAAACAAATCCTCCAAGCGATAAACCATGGGGTATCTAAACTATCCATTATTCCCAACCCTGCATATTTAGATGAAGTGCAGTCAGTTCGGGAGGAATTACGTGCCCAGTTAAGAGCAACGCTTGGACCATACGAACAAATCCTTGACGGGATGCGTAAAGTGTTACCCCGAAATACGATTTTAGTTCGAGATGTAACTGTTCAAGCGAATGTATGGGGAAGCCGCTTATTTGAAATTTATGAACCAAGAACATCAATCCATGCCTCCGGCGGCGGAATTGGTCAAGGACTGCCAACTGCGATTGGTGCGCAAATGGCAGATAAAAATCGCCCGGTTGTTCTGATGGCAGGAGATGGCGGTTTTATGGTCAATGTTGGAGAAATGGCTACAGCTGCTCAAGAAAAACTTCCAATGATTATTGTCTTATTTGATGATGCGGGTTATGGAGTGCTAAGAAATATCCAAAGTGCGGCATATGGCCGTCAAGTTGCGGTCGATCTGTTAAGTCCTGACTTTGTGTTATTAGCCCAATCCATGGGATTTGATGCATCCAGAATCGGCTCGCCGGCAGAATTTGTAACGGAGCTTGAAAAAGCGGTAACCACAAAAAATCCAACGATGATTGTTGTCGATATGGAAGCAGTCGGCCCAATGGCTAAACCTTTTGGAGGTCCTCCAGGTGCTGCAGAAGCTTTCAAACCGAAAAAGTTGTAAGGAGGAATGGAAATGATTTCAACACATCCATATGTATCCAGCAAATATCTCATTGGCGGTAAGTGGATTCAAGCTGAAAAGACAGCAAATGTCATCAATCCGGCTAATCATACTGATGTGGTCGGTGAAGTGGCGATTTGTACAAAAAATGAAGTCGAATTAGCGGTTGAAACCGCTGCTAAGGCATATGAAAGCTGGTCTCAAAGTGAAATAGAAGATCGGGCACACCGCATGAAAATGGCGGCAGAAGAGATTAAATCAATCGTTGAAGAAAATGTGAGCTTGCTTGTTCGAGAGAATGGAAAAGTCTTAGTGGAGGCAAAAAAAGATTTGCTCCGCTGTTCTGATATTATGATCCAAGGAGCAAAAGAGCTATTAGAATGGTGGAAACCGGAAAACCTCCCCGGCAATCAAAAAGTACAAATACGTAAGCGACCACGCGGAGTTGCAGCCATCATTTCACCTTGGAATTCACCGATGATACTAACGTTCAAACGGGTAATTCCAGCAATTTTAACAGGAAATACAGTGGTTGTAAAGCCTGCAACCAGCTGTCCATTGACGATTATGACATTCTTAAAAGTCCTAGCATCTCATTTTCCGGATGGTGTTATTAATGTGTTAACGGGTTCAGGCAGTGTGATTGGAGATGCACTTTGCACCGACCCGCGGGTTAAGACGATTGCCTTTGTTGGAAGTACTAAGACGGGTAAAGAAATCATCCGTTCTGCTTCCGGAACGGTCAAGAAACTTTATTTAGAACTCGGCGGAAATGATGCTGCGATTATTCTCCCTGACGCCAATTTGGATGAAGCAGCGATCAAGAAACTTCGTTTCGGCGTCCTGCGCGCTGCAGGACAAGTTTGCTCAGCGATTAAAAGAATCTATGTGCATGAATCAAGATATGGTGAAGTAGTCGAAAAATTAAAGAAAGAATTTAGCCGAATCCGGGTGGGAAACGGAATTCAACCGGATGTTGAAATGGGTCCGTTAAACAATAAATCACAATTTGATTATGTTAATGGTCTGATCAAACGAGCAGAGGAATCCGGTGCAAATGTCATCACGGGTGGAATTCAATTAGACCCGGAATCATGGGAACAAGGATATTATATTTTACCTACTATCATTACCGGTGTAGATCAGCAAAGTGAAATTGTCCGTGCAGAACAATTTGGTCCTGTTATTCCAATCCTGTCTTTCTCTGATGTGGATGAAGCCGTTCGGCTTGCAAATGATAGTGAGTTTGGTTTAAGAGCATCTGTTTGGACTGAGGATGAAGGGATGGCAATTAAATTGGCAGACCGATTAGAAGCTGGAGCGGTGTTTCATAATAATCATACGATCTTTCAAGATCTTCATTTAGATTTCCCAGGATTAAAAGAAAGCGGCTTATCCCGTGAAGTAAGACATTGCGGCTTGGAATATTTTGCAGACTCTTACGGATTAGCAAACTAAGAGGGGGAAGTTTAAATGAGAATTGGGTTAATTGGAGGAGGAAATATTGGAAAATTCCTCCTTCAGAGCATCAATATGGATGGTCTTCTGCCAAACTCGAAAATTGTTGGACTTTATACAAGAAATGAATTATCGGCGAAACAACTGGCTGAACAGTTTAAAGCAGAGTGCTATTTAACAATCCAATCATTAATTCAATCAAATGTGGATGTGATTATTGAAGCGGCAACCGTCCAAGTGGCGAAAGAAATTGCCGCTCATGTTTTAAAAAGTGGAAAAGACTTAGTATTAAGCAGTGTCGGAGCACTTGCTGATTTGAATTTTTATCAAAGTCTTGAAGAAATTTGCATTGAAAAAGGGACAAAAATTTATTTACCATCCGGTGCAATTGGCGGTTTGGATATTATTAAAGCAGCAAAATCCATCGGAGAACTTGAATCTGTTTCGATCATAACGAGGAAACCTCCCCGAGCATTGCCCGGAGCACCAACAAATCTTGAACATGTAATGTTCGAAGGTTCAGCAGCGGATGCAATCGAGTTGTTCCCCAAAAATATTAATGTATCGATTATCTTGTCCTTGGCTGGTCTTGGACCGGAAAATACAAATGTTAAAATTATATCTGATCCTGGCATTGAAAAAAATAGCCATATAATAGAAGCAACAGGCTCATTCGGGAAATTATCATTGCATGTAGAAAATAATCCCATGCCTAATAATCCAAAAACGAGCTACTTAGCTGCATTAAGTGTCCTTTCATCGCTGAAGAATAAAGATGCATCCATTCTAGTTGGATAAATGCTAAACTAATTTGGTGGATGTTCTTTTCATATAAAATATCTGACCGGATAACCCAATTTATGAACTAAAATCTACTACTTAGGGGGAATAAGCAGATGTTAAAAACTAACATAAATTTAGAAGAAATGTCGCAAAAAGAAACAATTGAATACTTAAAAGAATCTGTGCAACCGGAAATTGGCGCTATTCCTGCTTATCTTTTAGGGGATCCCAGTGTATATGAAATTGAACACAAAAAAGTGTTTTTAAAAACATGGCTGTTTGTAGGACATGAATCAGAAATTCCTAACAAGAACGATTTTATTACACGAGATGTTGCCGGGTATTCCGTTATTATTTCAAGAGGTGCGGATGGGGAAATCCGTGGTCTCTATAATATGTGCACACACCGCGGCATGAAGCTTTGCCGGGCGGATGCAGGAAATAAATCTTCCTTTACTTGTCCATATCATGGTTTTAATTTTAAAAACACTGGAGATTGCATCGGTGTACCGCTTCAGAAGGATATTTATGGAGACGAACTGGATAAATCTCGCTTAGGGCTTTATAAAATCAGAGTTGAATCCTACAAAGGCCTTCTTTTTGGAACATGGAATAATGAAGCCGAAGCTTTAGAAGACTTTTTAGGGGAATTTAAATGGTATATCGATATTTTAGCAGGCCGCGCTGAAATGGAAGTTTTAGGTCCGCCGCAAAGATTCATTATCCACTCAAACTGGAAAATTGGTGCTGATAACTTTGTAGGTGATTCCTATCACACGATGGTCACTCATGGTTCCATTGCCAAATTAGGTATGGTACCAAGCGCAACTTATTCTAAAAAGGGATATCAAATCTACACCGAGAATGGACATGGCTTAAATCTAGGTACCCCGAATCCAGATTTTGCTTTTCCTGAGGAATTGAGAGAAGAATATAAGTCAAATTTAACCGATAAACAATACGATATTTTATGTAATTTAAAAAATATGATTGGAAACATTTTCCCAAATCTTTCATTTTTAATTTCTCATACAAAGATAAAAGGTCAGTTAATATCAAATACCTCCGTTAGGCTTTGGAGACCTGTTGATGTGGATAAAATGGAGGTTATTACCTGGTTCTTGGTAGAGAAAAATGCTTCTGAAGACTGGAAAAGACGATCTCGTGAATCCTTTGTTTTAACCTTCAGCCCTTCAGGAATCTTTGAACAGGACGATACAGAAGTATTCACGGATATTACCGCTGCTGCTTCTGGTGCCATGCCATTGATGAAACAATTAACCTTTAACTATACAATGGGCTTGCATAGAAAGCCAGATAAGGATTTTACTGGTCCGGGTGTTGTCTTTGATGATAAATTTACTGAGGCTAGTCAAAGGAACTTCTATCGTTATTGGTTGGATTTGATGACGAAGTAATCCGCTATGGGAAGGTTGAAATAGGTGGCATGCCTTTAATGAAAGAGCTTTCAATGATTGGGGGAATTAGAATGAGTATCGAAAAAATGCTGGCAACCTATGAATTTGAACAATGGTTATATAGAGAGGCAAAGTATCTTGATGATATCGATTTTGATGGATGGTTTCATTTGCTGCACTCGAATATTTGCTATCAAATGCCGGTGAGGGTCAATAAAGAAGGAGTAGAACGTCCTGATTTTTCCTTAGATATGTTTGCTTTTAATGATGACTATGAATTATTGAAAATTCGTGTGGATCGTTTGAAGACTGATTATGCTTGGGCTGAAATCCCGCCATCCCGTACAAGGAGATCGGTAAATAATGTACAGCTCCTAGAGTATATTCCAAATGAAAAAGCGGCAGTAAACAGTTATTTAACGATATACCGCAGCCGCAGCACAGATATTCACCATGATATTATTTCAGGAGAACGCCGGGACGAATTTACCTATGTTGATGGGGAATGGAAGCTTTCCAAGCGAGTATTTATTGTCGATCAAACAACGATTAATACAAGAAATCTGGCTATTTTTGTATAACAGTTAATTAATAAAGCGAGGTTGGATACAATGGAAGCGGTCTTAAAAGATAAAGTAGTGATCATTACAGGTGGATCTTCAGGAATAGGAGAAGCTGTCACACGCCGTTTTATACAAGAAGGAGCAAAAGTGGGCATTATCGGCCGTTCTAAAGAAAAGTTAGCGAAAATGAAAGAAGAATTTGGTGAAAATATTCTCATTTATCAGGGAGATGTAAGCAAATACGAGGACAATGAGCAAGTGGTTCAAGCTACAGTAAAGCAATTTGGAAAGTTGGATGTTTTTATTGCTAATGCTGGCGTCTTCGATGGATTTGCCAAATTTGCTGATGTGACTTCTGATGCGCTTTCAGAGGCATATGATTACCTACTCAATATTAACCTAAAAGGCTCATTTTTCGGTGTGAAAGCAGCACTTGAAGAACTGCAAAAAACAAATGGCAATATTATTTTTTCAGTGTCAGGTGCAAGTTTCTATCCTGATGGCGGTGGAGTTTGGTACACAGCAAGCAAGCACGCTCAAGTCGGACTGATGCGCCAGCTTGCGTTCGAACTCGCGCCAAATATTCGGGTAAATGCTGTAGCGCCAGGAGGCACACTGACAGAACTCACGGTTATTCCACCACTGCATCCATTTGTGAAAATCGTGGATAATGAGACGAAGGCAAGCAACATTAAAAGGCGAAACCCGCTTCAACTCGCCCAGATGCCAGAAGATCACGTTGCGGCGTACGTCCTGTTAGCATCTGATGAATCACGCGCGATCACCGGAGAAATCATTTCCAGTGATGGAGGATTGTCAGTGCGGGGACTTGGCTAATTTCTAACATTAGAAAGAAGGTTCATAAACATTACTGAGCCACTATTAGGCACGCTGCAGGGATATTTGTACAAATGAAGCAAAGGTCAAACAAATTGCCTCAGGATTTGGTGAGGGCCCTACGACAGTTAACAATACGATAGCCTATATTGATCCTAAAGAAAGAGTTCAGCCGCTGCATAGTAAGTCCATATTAGTTAATCTTTCATTTGAAACAAATTTCTTTTAAAAAGTATTTAGAATTAAAAGAGTTTTCCTAATAAATAGCGTAACTTATCGGAACAAGTGGTAGCAATGTACACGTTTGGATAAAAAAACACGGGATTAAGGTTGAAGAACGAAAAACAAAAAAATTTGATTATAAAAATGAAGAATGGCTAATTGACCAGTTGATTAATAAAGACCGTACAAATGCCAAATTTTCCATCGGCTACTTCTAGAACTCTTTGAATGTACTCTGGGGTAAAAGCAACATTCCCTTGTAAAATACGATCCCCATGTTCAGGTAATACAAGATCGTGGAGAATAGCCGTAAAACGGCTACTTCCACGACTTGGAATCCATAGAGCAAATTTAAGGTCTTCCTGAAGTGTGCCTTTATTCAAGTGTTCTCTTAAGATCGATCCATGGATTCGTTCATGGCAATTGAAAATGCTTGTCCTCTATAATCCTGACTGTTGATCATCAAGGTACACCTCACTAAAGATCGTAGCGATATAGGATTCCATATGCTTTAGGAATAGGAGGAACCCTTAAAACCCGGCTCCAGTATTGCCACTCCGGCCCAAGTCCAATTGGTTGAGTGCGAAGGTTGCTACTCATATCCATAGGAATCAAAACTGGAAATGTATGGATGGCAGGAGGAGCCACGTATGGGACAGAACTGGTTTGTTCAATCCCTACGTGACAAGTCTTACCAGCTAAACTCCCGGCAGGAATACAATAATTTCGGATGACGATATAGGTTTTATGGTCTTGTCCTAAGACATTCTCAACAATATATCCTTGATTTCGAAAAAATTCTTCCAATAGTTGGTTAGTCATCTTTTCGTCACCTCATGATGTGGGGGTTGGTCCCTAAAACAGTGCAGTGAACCTGATATTATCGTGAAGAGAGACAACTTCTTCATAATCAGTTAATGGCTTATTACCGTTGTCACGAATCAAACGGTAATTTTCTGGTGAAGTTAAACCAGCATTCGATAAAATGGATGTTACAGTAAGTTTGTGTTCAGTAGATTCATAACCTTCCCCATTGACAAAATAAGTGATTATCTTGTTCATCATTATAGCCTCCTCATAAAATGTTGAAAATTTGTCGAGGTAGAAGGGATTGGACGTTTACATAACGTTAAATAGGAAAGAAACAGGGAGACTGTCCTAATGTCCCTTCTATCTTGGTCAGCCAAAACAAGTGTAGTGGTAAACTATACACAATCCAGTTAATCCTTTTAAGGCTTCTTCCATGATGTAGTGGTTCAGTGATTCACCAATATGCGGGAAAACTGGAGGTGTCTAAAAAAAGTGATATATACAAAATAAAAAAAATTCTGAACAGTATATCCCTGTTCAGGATTTTAAGCGAGACCAGACGATTTATCTTACACTTATAAAAAAGCTGTATTACTAGTATCTCTGTCATCATTCTCGATTGCTTGCTCGAGTATGCCAAAGTCTTCCTCTTCCCAAATAGTAAGCTGGAAATTTTCCTGCAGCAAAAGTACAACTTCATTTGGCATGCTTCTTGTAATATAAATTTTTGGTTTCATTTTTCACCCGACCCCTAATGACTTAATAGGATTACTTAAACCTAAAAATTTGAATAAACATAAGTTTTAACCATTTTAAACTATCCTTTATTAAAAATGAAAGTTCACAAAAAAATATTTTAACGATCCTCGATTGGCACATATTTTCTTAATTGTGATCCAATATACTCTGCCCGTGGACGGAATAAACGATTATTGGCATATTGCTCTAGAATATGAGCTGTCCATCCTGAAGTTCTGCTGACAGCAAAGATTGGAGTAAACAATTCTCTTGCAATTCCCAAGCTATGATAGGTCGATGCAGAATAAAAATCCACGTTAGGAAGAAGCCCTTTTTCCTTTTGAATGATTTCGTCAATTTTTACAGATATTTGATATAATTTCTCCTTGCCTTTAAGCGCAGTCAGTTCCTTTGACATTTTCTTTAGGAATTTTGCGCGTGGGTCTCCTGTTTTATAGACACGATGTCCGAATCCCATAATCTTTTTCTTTTTGACGAGCGCTTCATTAATATAGGATTCAACATTTTCAACTTCTCCAATTTCCTCGAGCATTTTCATTACAGCTTCGTTTGCTCCGCCGTGCAACGGACCGCTTAACGTCCCAATTGCTGATACAACTCCAGCATAAATATTTGCAAGCGTCCCTACTGTTACACGAGCAGAAAACGTGGATGCATTTAATTCATGATCTGCATGAAGGACCAGGGCAGTATCAAGTGATTTAATTGCAAGTTCCTCTGGTTCTTCGCCGTTTAACATATATAAGAAATTTTGCGAAAAAGAAAATTCCGTTTTAGGAGCTAAAATTTCTTTTCCCTCTTTTACACGTTGGATCGCAGCTACCACTGTGGCAATCTTCGCTTGAATCCTTAAAGCCTTTCGGCGATTTGCCTCAAAAGACATATCAAACGACTCTGGATCATACATTTCAAGAGCTGAAACAACAGTCCGAAGCATTGCCATCGAATGTGTATTTTTTGGGAGGGTTTTCATTAAAGAAATGACTTCATTCGGTAACAAACCTTGTTCGGCAAGGTCCTTTTTAAGCTGAGTCAGTTCTTCCTTTGTAGGCAATTCATCATTCCATAATAAGTACAAAACCTCTTCAAAGCTGGCAAACTTGGCTAGGTCATCAATATTGATCCCCCGATAAGTTAATACACCATCAATAATTGAGCTGATTCCAGAATGGGTTGCCACAACCCCTTCTAACCCTGCTGTTGACATTGTAATCTCTCCTCTCTTCCGCTTCCTTCAGTTATCGTATTTATCATCATTATCTTAAAATTCTAATTATTCTTTACTAACACTTTACAACCAAGACTTCTATAAGTAAAATGAATAAATAGAATAAATACTATGAATATTAGGAATAAATAGGTGCCTATTATGGAATTACGTGACTTAAAATCATTTATTGAAGTGGCTGCCCACAAAAGTTTTACCAAAGCAGCGGCACATTCCTACCTAACGCAGCCCTCATTAAGTAAAGCTGTAAAAAAACTAGAAGAAGAACTTCATGTTGAGCTTTTCGACCGCTCTACGAGAAATTTGCGCCTGACAGATGCTGGCAGAATCGTCTACCAGCAAGGTCACAAGGTGCTCGGGGCATTAGCGGAGCTGGATATCCTTTTAGATGAACTTATCGAGATTGGCGTTGGTGAAATTAAAATGGGTGTTCCGCCGCTGGTAGGAACCCTGTTTTTCCCAAGAATCGCTGAAAAATTTCACAAAAAGTATCCACAAGTAACGCTCAAGTTGGTTGAACTTGGTGCAAAGCGAATCTGCCAGCTTGTTGAAGACGGAGAAATCGATCTCGGTATGATTGTGCTGCCAGCAAATGAACAACAATTTGATATTTATCCGTTTATTCAAGATGAAATCGTTTTATACCTCCATGAGGATCACAGGTTAGCTCAGAAAGGCTCTGTTTCACTTAGTGAATTGAAGGACGAGAAGTTTATCTTATTTGCCGAGGATTTTTCCTTATATGACTATATTAAACATTCATGTGAGAAAGCAGGGTTCTCACCAGATATTTCCTATCAAAGCTCACAATGGGATTTAATTATTGAACTTGTCTTATCTAATCTTGGTATTACATTAATGCCTAAATCTGTACATAACAAACTCCTTAACAGCAATATCAAAATTATTTCAGTCGATTCACCGCATCTCTATTGGGAGCTTGGGATTATTACCAAAAATGAAGCCTATCAATCCTTTGCTTTAAAAGAGTTACTAAAAATGCTTGAGAATAATGAAATATAATACCTTAAGGCCTGTTTAGAAACATTTCTCAAACAGGCCTTTTTATTATAAAAGTCCAAGTAAAATGTAAAATAATCCTATTCCTATTTTTCATTAAGGAATTATATGCATTTAAGGATTTGTTTCATAAAATGGATAGATGTTAAATATATTATGTATCTGAATTGATCCTTGTAATAGCGATAAAAGGATTTGGTATTGCACTGGCTATCATGGGTGTTTATCAATTATGTTATCACTTAGATATTTTCTTAATAATGCACCCCTTTCAGAGGTGATTGAAGGTAGCGGATTATCGATTGAAATCGAGGTAGACAGTGGCATTAATACAGAAACCGCTAGATTTTGTGTCGAGGCAGGAGCAAGTGTATTATAGTAGCTAGCGCACCTTTTCCAGGTCAAGATCCATTACATTTCGGGTACACTCCTCTGTCTGCTTGTGGCAATCACGCTGCTAACTTTACCTGTGAGAGTTACCTGGGAGAATCATCAAATTATGGTATGGTGGACATCTGTCGGTTTTGGCTCAGCCCTGATATTGTGGGGGACCGGAGTGGCAATTTGGCTTACAGGACGTAGACTGCTGAACAGGGCTTGGAAGGGATCCAAAGAAGCTGTGGTATCTTTCCGGTAGTAATTTAGTCTTTTTGATAAAAAAATTAACTGCGGCTAAAGGTAATTATGTAAAATTGGCAGTCAAAGAAATGGGCTGTTCTTATTCAGCAATCAGGCTCTATTTTAGAAGAGGCAATAATAAAAAGCCGATTCCTTATCGTCTTAGGAAATCGGCTTAGGACTAGTTTTATACTATAGCAGGTTGTTTTTCTTCTGTTAACGCTAATAAGTGCTCTTTCACATTTTCCGTATGAACAAACTTTTGAGCAACACCTGTTTCGATTGCAGCATGAGCAACGGCTGCTGCTACATGAGCCGCTACTCTACGGTCAAATGGATCTGGTATCACATAATCAGGGTGAAGTTCTTTATCTGTGATTAATCCGGCAATCGCATAAACGGCTGCCAGTTTCATTTTTTCGTTGATTTCTTTTGCGCAAACGTCCAAAGCACCACGGAAAATTCCCGGGAATGCTAGTACGTTATTGACCTGATTTGGAAAATCAGAACGGCCTGTCCCGACTACGAGTGCTCCCGCTTCCTTTGCCTCCTCCGGCATGATTTCCGGCACCGGATTGGCCATGGCAAAAATGATCGAATGAGGATTCATAGAACGAACCATTTCTTTCGTGACGGCACCTGCAGCTGATACTCCAACAAAAACATCCGCTCCCACAAGGGCATCTGCCAATGTTCCCTGTTTTTGTTCATTATTGGTGATGCGCGCCATTTCCTCTTTGAATTGATTCATTCCCAACGGACGTCCTTCATATATGATTCCTTTTGTATCACATAAAATGACGTCTTTTACACCCATATTGAGCAGCAACTTGACAATCGCCACGCCGGCAGCTCCGGCACCGTTAGCTACAACGCGAATTTCTTCTATTTTTTTATCAACTAGTTTCAAAGCATTGAGTAACCCAGCAGCGGTGACAATCGCTGTACCGTGCTGGTCATCATGGAAAATCGGAATATTACAAACCTTTCGCAGACGCTCTTCAATTTCAAAGCATTTCGGTGCTGCGATGTCTTCTAAGTTCACTCCGCCAAAGGTCGGTTCCAATAATTTAACAACCTCCACAATCTTGTCCGGATCTGTTGTATCTAAGCAAATCGGGAAGGCATCCACATTTGCAAACGATTTGAATAACAATGCTTTCCCTTCCATAACCGGCATGGCAGCTTTCGGGCCTATATTTCCAAGACCGAGTACGGCTGTTCCATCTGAAACAACAGCAACAAGATTCCCCTTCATGGTGTAATCATACACTTTACTTTCATCTTCATAAATGTCCATGCATGGATCCGCTACACCTGGAGAATATGCAAGACTTAAATCTTTCGCATTTCGTACTGGAACTTTTGAATGAACTCCTAGCTTTCCGCGATTTTCCTTGTGCATTTGTAATGCTTCTTCACGTAATGTTGACATGCAATGTTCTCCTTATGTTTATTTTCATTTTTGTTACCGCCTAGTCAAAAAATACTAAGCTCTCCTGGGAAAAATCTTTAACAGCGGTTTAAGCAACATCATGATCATTAAAGTAAACAATTTCTGAAAGAATCTTACAACCTTGAATGCTCTCGAAAGCTTCTCTTGCTTCGTTTTCTGTGTGAAATTCAAACATCGTAATGTTTTCTTTTGAATAGACGGTGATTACCCACATTAAAATGCTTACCTCCAATTAATAGATAATTTTCCCCTTTTTCCTAGAACGTCCAAGGGTCAACCAAAGTAATTATGAACAATCAAAATCAAAATGAAAATACATTCTACAAAAGATGTCAAAACATGACAAAATATTACTAAAATGCATACTTTAAATAGATTATATCTATATAAGGTAGATTGAAAGCTTAAAGAATGTTCCATGACCATGGATGAGTTGTCCTCGATCAATATGGAAACGAGCCTTCTGCACAGAGAGATGCCTACCCATGATTAGGAAAATAAGGTTTATAAAAAAGGTGGGAATGTACCTTATTGACGGAAAATTTCACATTATCCGAAAGGAGATAAGAGCATTAGCGCTCGATGTTGAACTACTAATTAAAGAGGTAGCAGATATTAAGCGAAAAGTGATTAAACTTGGACATTCAAATAAAGACCATTATAGAAAAAACGACTAGAAATTTGCAAAAACCCTAAGTATGGCATTGCCAGAAAAATGCTAATGGGAACTTTGGCAAGAACTAAAAGTATAGAGGCTTATAAGGTTCTCATTGAATGCCTTAATGACAAAACTGTCCGTGGACACGCAATTGAGGGGCTTGGGAAGCTTGGTTGCGTAGATGTAATTCCAGTTTTAGAAAGCTTAAATGTTGAAAAAGGACTATATGAATATAAGGCGAGGGAAACTGCACTTAAAAGGCTAAGAAGAAGGATGGATAAATCAAAATAAATGGGTGCATTACTTGAGGATCTAGCTGCCACTGGAAGCTTTTGTTATTGACATTCTTTAGGGAGGTTATACATCAATGGATTCTGTTCAAATAGTGAATAAATTAACAGAAAAAGGTGTGAAGTTTACAACGGGATTAACACATAAAGAAATCGATGAAATAGAGGTATTATACAACATTCAGTTCCCACCAGACTTAAAAGAATTTCTTACGTTTGCCTTACCTATTTCAGATGGATTTGTAAACTGGATTGATAAAAGTAAAGAAAATATTGAAAGTATAACTGATCGATTAAACTGGCCATTAGAAGGTATTGTTTTTGATATTGAACATAATGAATTTTGGATGAAGGATTGGGGAAAAAAGCCCTCTTCTTTAAAAGATGCGGTAAATATTGCTACTATGTATTACAATAAAGCACCAAAATTAATACCATTATATTCCCATAGGTACATTCCGTCTACCCCCTTTGAAAAAGGGAACCCCATTATGTCTGTACACCAATCTGATATTATATATTATGGTGAGAACTTATTTTCTTATTTTTTAGTTGAATTTAATTTTAAGGATTATGACCATATAGATTTTGAAAATATCAAAAGAATATCTTTTTGGGGTGACATTATCAACCTATGGGATGATGGTGAAGAATAAAAGAAAAGTAATAATCGAGAAATTAAGGAAAAATTCAATTTCTTTATTTCATCTATCGGGTGCTTCTCTTTAAAAGGAGTAAAGCCCTTTTCTTCTTCAATTAAATGGCAGGATAATTGAAGAAGGGATTCGAGTAATTTAAATAGAAATATAAATAAAGTTTGTATATATAAAGGTGGACAAATGGATAAATTTATACAGTTTTTAGAGAATCATCTAGGTACGATTGAGTGTGGTTGGACTAAGAATGACAGGGGAGATCCACTTCCTGTTCAAATTGCAAAATACAATAAAGGTCCTTTTTTGGGTACTACAATATTGGAAATTTAAACATACCTGCATTATTGGCACAAGTTAGCCAGATGGCTTTAGATTCTAGGAACGCATTTGTAAGAGGAGATGTAATTGGACCATATGGACCAATTTTTGATGATTCAAATTTAGAAGCCCTTTATGTTACTATCCCAGGTTACTTTCCAGATTCATTTGATGCTTTTAAAGTAGATGATAAAAAAACTATAATAATGGCTTGGTTAATTCCAATTACTTCAAAGGAAGCAGAATTTATTAGACAGACTGGTTGGGAAGAATTCGAAAATAAACTTGAAGAATTAAACCCAGATTTGATTGACCTTAAAAGGGAAAGTATTATTTAATGTCATTCGGTCTTCTTCAGCTAACCATTGGTTATCTTGATTAAGATTTAAGCAATAATCTTCAACAATCGGGCGCATTTCTGTAATAAGTCTTTCTTTATGTATCGGGCCATTTAATTGAAGATAGAGGAGAATTTATGGGGTAAGTACAATATAAAAAGTACGTTTTTTAATGCATTTCCAGTTATATCATTTAGAAAAAAAGGAAATAAGGGCCGTAAGTTGAAACGTATGTATGAGCGAGAAGCTGCCATATTAAAGCATTTGGATGGAAGATATAATCCTAAATTAATAGAAGTTGGTACCTTTTCTAATCGAACTTACCTTACACTTGAATGGTGCTCAGGTGTTAACGTAGGAGTTGCTGCCAACAATTTTCGTCTTCAAAAAAGTAATGAAGGCCGTAAAAAGCTTTTACGATTGTGCTGTAAAATACTTGAAGCATATTCCCATTTGCATGCTCAAAATGTGATTCATTCGGATATACATCCAAAGAATATACTAATTTCCGATAATGGAACAATCAAAATTATTGACTACGGACTCTCTCGGCATGAAACCGTAGATCAAAAAATAGGCAAACCTGAAAGAGGGGGAATCGGGTACTTTTTTGAACCAGAATTTGCGATGGCACGTCTTGCCGGATGTAAACCGCCCCCGTCGAGTATTTTGGGAGAACAGTACGCGTTAGCTGCCCTACTGTATTTTCTTTTGACAGGCACACATACTCAAAATTTCTCACTTGAGAAGATGAAAATGGATTGTCAAATCGCCGAAAATAACCCGATTTCGTTTGACAAACAAAAAGTGGAACCATGGCCAGAGGTAGAAGGAATTCTAACGAAAGCATTGAGTAAAAATCATGAGGAGCGATTTTAGTCCGTTTTAGAATTTTCCAGAAGGCTAAACGAAATCTTGACTGATGATCAAGAAGAGGGGGGCATCTTTCTTTCAGGACATACAAACATTGCTAAAAATGATTTAATCCAAGACGTGTTACGATGGACAGATTCATCAGAATCCTGGTTCACATCCGGGTTGATAACTGCACCTACTTGTTCAGTTAACTACGGAACAGCAGGAATTGCTTATGCCTTATATCGAATTGCTACTATAAAAAATGATTCGCGGTTACTGTCACTTGCTGATCTGTGGTCTATGCGGGCTAAATCCAATATGGGGTACGAGGGTGCCTTCTATTCAACTAAACTTGATCTTACTCCTAAGACAGTCGGGCATATCTCTCCTTATCATACAGCGAGTGGGGTTTTTGCTGTACGGGCATTAATCAGTAAAGCAATGGGAGATATAACTTCACTACAAGAATCGGTGAACGGGTTTATATCAGCATCGAATGCTCCATGTGAAAAACTTGATCTTACTCTTGGAAAATCTAGCACATTAATCGCTTCCTCACTGCTATTAGACACGATAAAAGACAGCAATCTGCATGTTCGCAGTTCACTTATGCAATTAGGAAATCAAACAATGAATGATATATGGGATCAAATAAACTGTTTGCAACATATATCCAAGGAAGAAAAGGTCTCTTTTCTGGGAATTGCACATGGGTGGGCAGGTTTACTGTATACAACGATGCGATGGTGTCAGACTTCGGGACAGCGTATGCCTGATCAGATGGAAGATCGTCTACGACAGTTGGCCGAGTTTGCAGAGCCAACCGGTCGAGGTGTTCACTGGCTTAGAAAACATAATATTAAACGAAATCGTTCGGACGATTACATGTCAGGATGGTGTAATGGAAGCACCGGCTTTGTCTATTTGTGGACTCGTGCACACAAGATGCTTGGGGATGATGCCTATCTGGAGTTAGCTGAAAAAGCTGCTTGGAATACATTGGAAGAACCGTCTACCATAAGCAATTTATGTTGTGGTATCGCTGGGCAAGCGTATGCATTACTAAACTTATATAAATATACAAATCAAACAGTATGGTTACACCGTGCTGAGGAGATGGCCAATCGTGCTGCAATTGGCATACGGAGTACATCTTTCTCTAAAGCAAGTTTATACAAAGGTGAAGTTGGTGTGGCTGTCTTAGTCGCAGACATGTCAAATCCGGATCTGTCGAGCATGCCTTTTTTTGAGCAAGAGGGATGGTAGAAAAAATGGAAATCGGCTTTTTATTAAGGTAAAGGTAGCATCCGCCGATTTTGGTGTAGATTTAAAACAAAGTCTAACCGTTTGTAATAAAGTTTGACCGTTTAAACGGTCAAACTTTATTTTAAATCCACAATACACCTTTGTTTTGAGCTTTTCGCCCAATTTAAAAAACCTAAATTTTATGATGTAGAAGAAGTGAAAAAGTGGTTAGAAAAGAGAGAGGGTTGAAATTAGGAGGGAAAATCCATGAAAAAGCTGGAAATCTACAAGGAAAATAATGAGCTTGTCATTGAGCGAGTAGACCTAGTACCAGCCTGACACCAGGGGCAAACGCGAGTAAAAAAAAGGAAATTCATATACAAAAGTTCCGAAAAGGCTAAGTATCGGAACAAAAATCAGTTTTAAAGCGCTGATTTAAGTTGTTTGGGCGATCTTACACTCTAGATTTTCACCAAGTTCTAATTCTCTAAGTTCAAACTCGGAGCTTGGCACTAAACCACTGGTAGATCAACGCTTTCCGTTTAATTTTGCCCCTGGTGTTATCTTTTGTGGATCTGCAAGCTTCTGAAACACTTGCTAGACGGTATTCCATATGGTGATTCCGTCTAGCAGATTCATCACTAATCAATCCGACGTAGGCGGATCGCCACAAAGAAGAGGATGAGCGTCACACCACTAGTCACGAAAATCGTCATCAGTAAGGGGTAGCACGCATATTAACGGTTTTATACGCTAAGAGATTCTCAAAACCCAATGTTACTGATTCTAATTGAGATTCTGATTTAGAGATGATTTTTGATACAGGTTTAAAGCTGTTTTTACCACATTTTAGGATAGATTTTTGTTAGTCTAGACTAAATAAGTCCCTTAGAGTAGTAAAATCAACGTTTTTCCGTGTCGAAAATTGTTTAGCGTATGGTTTCGTTAATTTGTTGGTGGGACCCCTTATTGGAAATACAAAAGCCATTGCAGAAAAGCTACAGGAAAAAACAGGGGGAGATATTTTTAAAATAGAAACAGCAAAGCACTACTCCTACGTTGAAGAAGAAGCAAAAAAAGAACTGAATAAAATTTTTAATTCCAGTTATTCAATTAAATGGCGCGATTGCGGAGTAACAAAAAGCCTAATTTCTCGAATTCATACTGAGAAATTGGGCTTTTAAATATTGGCATTTTCACCCCACAGATAATTTCATAAAATTCTTCATATTTTTGTTCATCCAAAACCGGTTTTTCGGCTTTTATCTAAACTTTCATTGTATTCCCTAAGTAATTTTACATGTTCCGGTAACATCATTGAAACCCATTTAATACGGTCTCTGTCACGAATCACCTCAAGACACCTACTTTTCCATTACATTTTGTGAGACATCATAAAAAATCACTTGTCATTATTAAAATTCAAATTAATTTCTTGACATTTAATATAAACTTCTTCATTCCACGATCTTTATAATCTTTATTCATTAAAAATTCCCCCTTTCTATTTATTATAGGAATGTTTGTTCTTATTGTTCAAGGGATATGTTATAAAAATTTTGGATTTGTCTACATCCCCCTTTCGTGCAGCCTTAAGGCTGCGATTTTTCTTCATAAATAAGGACTTTAAAATATAGGTTAAAAGCATACAGAATGACTTTGGGCGGCAGCACTACGGACTGATCAGAAAGGAAAAACCCCCTTTTCTGTCATTCCGTACGTGTCGCTTCGGTATTAAATGAACCGATAACCACGGTCTATACGGCTAACGCTGCCATATCGAACGAGCCGAAAACCGGAAAATCAAAAGAATAAAAGAATAAAAGACAAAGGAAAGCAGCCGAAACGGCTTCTTTTATTATTTATTTTTCCCTTTTGTCTTCCGAATCGTAAAACAGCGCAAGCCTTCTAACCTTCCAGCCGGTAGGACACCCGAACCTTTCCGGCTAGAAGCTAAGAAAACTGTTGTGAGTTTATAAGTTTTTAACATTTCAAATACTTCGTCTACGCTGTACATTGTCATTATATCGACTGCAATATAAAACAACATATGTTTTCAAAAAGTAGCATTTTCATAAAATTAAAAAGCTCTTTCCCTTTTATCAGAAAGAGACTTTTTGCAGTTGAGGTGCAAAAAAATAAGGATAGTGCCAAGAAATTTGGCATATTGTTTCAAAAATGTTATCAAATAGGCGTTTTTAATATTGGCACAGAAATTGCATGTTTATAAAATGAAAATATTGATAATTTTGAAAATATGGTTGGTGTAAATTCCCTTTAGCGTGTTATCTTCCAAATGTGAAGGGAATGTGAAGCCTCTCTTTTTGCAATTTGTATCACTATTTTAGGAGCAAAATGGAAGCGTATGCATTTTTTTAGGGAATGAAAGGAGAAATTCTATGCATTTACAAGAAAACAACACAAATGAACTGAAAAGAACAATGAAAACAGGTACGGATCGTGTAAAAAGAGGCATGGCTGAAATGCAAAAGGGCGGCGTCATTATGGACGTTGTGAATGCTGAGCAAGCAAAAATAGCAGAGGAAGCAGGAGCGGTAGCTGTAATGGCATTGGAGCGCGTTCCTTCTGATATCCGCGCAACTGGTGGAGTAGCAAGAATGGCAGATCCACGAATTACTGAAGAAGTTATGAATGCGGTTTCCATTCCAGTTATGGCAAAAGCACGTATCGGACACATCGTAGAAGCCCGAGTTCTTGAAGCGATGGGTGTTGATTATATTGATGAGAGTGAAGTTTTAACACCAGCAGATGAAGAGTACCATCTAAATAAAAAAGAATACACTGTTCCATTTGTTTGTGGTTGCCGTGATCTTGGCGAAGCAGCACGCCGTATTGGTGAAGGTGCATCCATGCTTCGTACAAAAGGAGAGCCGGGAACAGGTAATATCGTAGAAGCTGTTCGTCATATCCGTAAGGTAAATGCACAAGTAAGAAAAGTCGTTACAATGAGTGAAGATGAATTGATGACAGAGGCTAAGCTACTTGGAGCTCCATATGAACTTCTTCTTGAGATTAAGCGTCATGGACGCCTGCCCGTAGTAAACTTTGCAGCTGGTGGAGTAGCAACGCCTGCTGATGCTGCACTTATGATGCAGTTAGGTGCTGATGGAGTATTTGTTGGTTCAGGTATCTTTAAATCTGATAACCCAGTAAGATTCGCTAGAGCAATCGTTGAAGCAACAACCCACTACCAGGACTATAAACTAATTGCAGAGATTTCAAAAAATCTTGGAATTGCAATGAAAGGTATTGAAATTTCAACTCTGTCTCCTGAAGCACGTATGCAGGATCGTGGTTGGTAAGGAGTTTTTCTAATGCTTAAGGTTGGAGTACTCGCATTACAAGGTGCTGTACGTGAACATGTTTGTTCGATCGAAGAAGCTGGGGCAGAGGCTGTTGTTATTAAAACGAAAGAACAGCTTCGAGAAGTAGATGGGCTAATTCTTCCTGGTGGAGAAAGTACAACGATGCGCCGATTGATAGATAAATACGATTTCATGGAGGACTTAAAACAGTTTGCTGCGAAAGGAAAGCCGATATTTGGGACTTGTGCTGGCTTAATTTTAATGGCAAAGAATATTGTCGGCTATGATGATCCGCATATCGGAGCAATGGACGTAACTGTAGAGCGCAATTCATTTGGGCGTCAGCGGGAAAGCTTTGAAGCGGATCTTGATATTAAGGATGTAGCAGAAAATTTTAATGCTGTGTTCATTCGTGCACCGCACATTGTTGAAGCAGGCGAGAATGTTGAAGTGTTGGCCAAGCATAACGGCAGAATTGTGGTAGCAAGAGAAGGTCAGTACCTCGGCTGCTCATTTCATCCTGAATTAACAGATGACCATCGATTGACAGCTTATTTTATCGAAATGGTGAAAAAAGCGAAGAACGAAAAACCTGTATAGCATGGTTGCTTTGTGATGTATTGAGACTAGAAAGCGTAAAAAGCCCCTCCGTTTTCCTATAAAAAAAATTCTTACCTTTCTAGAATGATTTTGACATGCAAGGGAGAATAATTTATATATAAAATGTTATAGTTCTATAAAATAATCGTAAACGCTTACTTGTTATTGAAAACGCTTTAGTATTCAGAAATTTTAGAATATTTATGTTGACATTGTTTTTCTGTCCCATATACTCATGTTAGAAAAAGAAAATGATTAGTTGGTTTTTGAAAGGAGGTTTAGGGGCATGCAAACAATGGAAACAGTGATTGTTACAGGATATGCAAAAGCTCCACACGGAACTTCCATGTATGAATTGTATAAGCATGCGGGAATTGTACTCGAAGTGGATCTGAAAGAACATAAGATTATCGGAGCTGAATTCACATTCGTAACAGAAATAACAAAAAAATATTTTCAAAAACTGTTGATAGGATACTGTCTTAAAGATGGTGTTGAGCAGTTGATTGAACGAATTCAAAGCTTTTATTTTGCTCCATCCCAGCAAGCGATCATTGTGGCTCTTCAAGCTGCAGTTCAACGTTACTGGGATAACGTGAAGCAAATGAGTACATAACGTTTGGTTATAATAAAGTGGGAAGATGACCTCTTCCCATGGTTTAATAAAACCGGGCAGACATGGACTTTTTGTAAGGAATGTTCGTTGGAACGACATTCTTTATAGAGGATTTATGTTTTGTTCGGTTTTATATATTTCCGAACTGTTTACACCCACAAAAGTTGATGGTTTGTTATTCAATAAATGGTGGTTGTTAGTGAACAATGTAAGTAGCACTTATTATCGTTTATGTCTATTTAATCGACATAGGATTATTCCACAATCGGGCGCAATTCCAGAATAAGAATTGCGTCCTTTATTTTGGTAAAGGGCCAGATTGTTGAATAAAAAATGATTTTAATAAATTAAAATGCTTAGAGCAATAATACTCTGAGTGTTTATTTCTTAAGGGGAAAATCATCGACATAAAAGGCAGGCCTTCTAGAGAGGGCCTGCCTTTTATGAATGACTTAATTATCACTCAAACAAGAGTGAATCCTTTGGTCTTGCAAATATTAAAAATATAGAGCTAAATAGCATTATTAGGTATTTCATTTACTATTTAATCTCTTAGAAGATATCTATATTGCAAATATCATGTCCTGGTTTTTAGAAAGACTGATGGCTGTTGGTCAACCCAAAAGCCGTCTTCACCCGCACCAATAATTTTTATCTTATTACCTTCTAAAAAACTGCCCTTACATTAGTAGATATATTTTATAAAAAAGTTCACTATGTATTTTTATTTCAAAGCTTCTTCTTTTTGTTTATGTTTTATATCCCTTAATGCAAGATAAGTCATAAACCCGAGGTCAATGATAATAATGGCAATAGCAGACCATTGTCCACCAGTTAAATTGCCAAAACGAGGAGAGTCTCCACGGAAAAACTCTAGAATAAAACGTTCAAGGAAATAAAGAAAAACATAAAAAGAAATGAGCCAGCCCTTAGTGAGTCGTTGTCCTGCAAGCACTTGTAACATGAATAAAATACAGAAAAGAATCATATCTCCTTGACTTTCCCAAACTTCAGCCGGCCACAATGGTTGACTGCCGTAGTACTCGTAAGCATAAGACCCTTTCGGATAGACAATCCCAAAATTTCCACCTGTAGGACTTCCAAAAGCGTCCCCGTTCATAAAGCAGGCAATTCGTCCAATGCCTTGGGCCAATATCATAGCTGGTGAAAGATAATCTGCAAATTCCAAAAAGCTTATTTTATGAATGCGCGAGTAAATCATTAATGAAACAATCCCACCCGCAATAGCCCCCTCTATCGAAATACCGCCTGTCCATATCTCTAAAATTTGAAGTGGATGCTGCGAATATGTCGGCCATTGAAAGACAAAGACATGCCAAATTCGAGCTCCAATTATTGCACCAACCACACCGTAAATAAGGAAATTTTGCAAGTGTTTATAATAAATTGTCTTTCTTGTTAAAGCGAGGCCAACGCCGTAGCCAAGTATTATAGCGAGAAGTGAGATAACTGCATGAGTTTGAACGACATAACCAAAAAAGTTAAATAAATCCTTATGCATTTTTTTAAACATCCCTTCAACAACAAATCCATTATTTTGTTTTTATTAATCGAAAAACGTTAAACTCCAGAATTAGCAATCTAAAGTCTTATCATTCGTGTACGGTATACTTTTTATAGAACTGAAAAAAGTGAGAACTCAGTACCCTTTACTCTATGAATTTCTTCCATGATAATATTCCGTAGGGTTCCTATTCCATTTAAGGCTAAGGACGGAAAGGACCACCCTCGAATTGGTTAAACACCAATTTCTTTTGATTGATAGCTGCCGTTATGTTTCAGCTCCTTTTTATAATTATTAAACGTTAACAGAAGGGCTAATAATGCACAAACAGCAATTACATAGTACGATGGTCGAACGTTAAAAGCAAATGATTAAGATGAGAAGGTTCATATACATTTAAAAAGAATTGATACATTAATCCACCAAGCGTAACCCCTAAACCCATACCCAAGGTCCGTGACATATTTAAAATTCCTCCTGTTATACCTAAAACACTTTTGGGAACATGACTCATGACACTACTATTATTCGGCGAAGTAAACATTCCAATGCCTGAACCAATTAAGAAAAGTCCGATACCTGTAATGATGTAGGTTCCAGTTAAATCGATAAAGGTTAACAAAAATGAACCAATTGTTACCATAGATAAACCAAGAAGTAACGGAAGAGCCAGTCCGCGGTGGTCGGTTATCATCCCTGAAATGGGTGTTGTTCTGGTCATTCCGATTGGAATAACTGTAATTAAAAAACTAGCTTGAAAAATAGGCAGATGCTTTACTTGATCTAAATAATAAGGTGTTAATAGTAAGACAGCATACATGATCGTAAACGACATAAATGATACTATAAACATTTCAAATATTTTACAAATAAAATTCCGAAAATTTCGACACTAAATGAAAAAAATTGGAGTTTATGTCACACTTCGATGATACTGTTCAATAAATTAAACTTTTTATTCCATAATAGGGCGCGTTTATTTTAAAAACGCGTTTTTTTCGTGTATTGGGCTATATTCTTGATGAACACTTTCACGTATGCCGTTAGAATAATAATTGAGATTGTGAAGGCTTTCGCTTGAACTAACGAAGCAGTAATATACAGTATGATTTTCTACCGTATTCAACGTATTTAATGATATAAAAATTATACAAAAATGACAGATTTCTAACTCAATTAAATTGTCGCACGAAAACACATTGTCAGAATATTCAATAAATTGTAGCCTATTGGTAATCTGCTTTTGGAGGAGAGAAAGCTAGTGATAACAATAACGGGGGCACAAACAGAAGCAAAGGTATTTTCCAATTATCCACAGGAAACGGCGATTGAGCAAATACAAGAGCTATGTAATCAAGATTTTTTAAAGGATACAAAGATTAGAATTATGCCAGACTATCATGCCGGAAAAGGTTGCGTGATTGGAACGACTATCCAGTTAAAAGATAAGGTAGTGCCAAACCTTGTTGGTGTCGATGTCGGCTGCGGCGTCCTAACCGTCAAGCTTCAAGATAAAAAAATTGATTTTAACAAGCTTGATAACGTCATTCGAACATACGTCCCAAGCGGACATGAGCTCCATACAGAAGAGACGGCAGGATTTATTAACACGAATTTTCCATCCACACAAGAGTTTAAGGTCGAGCACATACTGAGCCAGAATAAAAGTCTTTATAGCTTGGGAACGCTAGGCGGGGGCAATCATTTTATCGAAGTATCTGTTGATTCTGATGGCCGACACTATTTAACTATTCATACTGGCAGCCGTTATGTTGGAGCAAAGATTGCGACATACTATCAAAAAGTAGCCATCTCAAAGATTCGTAATCATGATTTAACCGAAATTATTGAACAATTAAAAGCTGAGAGACGAGAAAGAGAAATCCAAACAGCAATTCAAAGCTACAAAGAAAAGAATCCAGTAATTCCTAATGATTTAGCATATTTGGAAGGCGAGGACTTCCAAAATTATATGCATGACATGAAATTAGCTCAAGCATTCGCAAAAGCAAACCGCGAAGAAATTGCAAGAGCCATCACCGAGAATATGGGATTTGAGGAGCTGGATCGCTTCGATACGGTGCACAATTATATTGATACGGAGAACTTAATTTTACGAAAAGGGGCAGTTTCTGCGCAAAAAGGAGAACGGCTCATTATTCCTATCAACATGAGAGATGGTTCAATTTTGGCGGTAGGTAAAGGTAATGAGGATTGGAATTTTTCAGCGCCACATGGAGCTGGCCGCGTCATGAGCCGTACAAAAGCAATGAAAACCTTAGACATGGACGATTTTCATAAAACGATGGAGGGTGTCTGGACGACATCAGTTTCTGAAGAAACACTTGATGAAGCGCCAATGGCCTACAAGCCAATAAATGAAATTTTAGAAAAAATCGAAGAAACATCCGAGCTTGCTTGCTTTATTAAACCAGTTTATAACTTCAAAGCCAGCGAAAAGTATACACCTGGAAGATATAAAAAATTATAGTGTTAACAGTAAAGAGACTTCTTTAGTCTCTCTTTTTTCGTTCACCATATGGGGCTTTATGTAAATAAGCAGACAAAGAAATTGTACTTTACTTATTCAGCAATCGGGCGCGTTTATGTAGTAACAAAAAAGCCTAATTTCTCAGCATTAAATTGAGAAATTGGACTTTTTAATATTGAAAATTCCTTAACGTTGTAAATCCGCATTTTCCTGACGCTACCCATTTATAAGATAATTGGATATTTTATGTTAAATTATAGAGGAGTTTCTGAAGAATTGTACTTAAGCTAATTTTGCAAAATGTTTTTTTCAAAGTTGATAATTAGTGATCTACAGGAATTCTAACGATGAAGTTTAGTAGAACAAGTTAAGGTAAATTTAGTCAACCTGTTTTTACTGGAGACACCATTACATGCGAACTAACACTTACAAAAGTTGAACAAAGGGAAGATTTTAAAAAAGTCGAGATAAAGTCAGTGTATCGTAACCAAAAAGGTAAAGAAGTCATGGTAGGGACAAGTTACGGGATAATTCGAGACTGAATAAGAGTTTGCGCAAACGTATGCATAACTATCGATAGTCGATGATTAATCGCTTCTTTAAACAATCTCCCTTTACTTCTTTCATATAATTGATATTTTAAATTTATTTTACAAAAAAGATGAATGTCAACTGAGGTATATTTTTGCTTTAAGAGTAACAAAAAAGGATTAAGGTAAGGAAATAATATTTAAATTTTAAAAAAAAACTAGTTGTAAACTTTAAAATACCCTTTATAATAAAAGTACATTGTGCAACCGTTTTCATAGGTAATCATTGTAATTTACTCTGAACAGGTTAGACACTACGAGAATCATATTTTTATATTTTTTAGGAGGTTTGATAAAATGCACTTATTTTAAGGAAAAAAACGGGGAACAAGCTAATAGGTATGTAAAAAATAATACATCAAATTTAAAGAGGTAGTCAGAGAAATGTTTAAGAACATTCAACTTTAAATGCCATTGTTAACGAGTTTTCACAATTACAGGAGGTAGAAGCAATACTACTTGCGGGTTCTCATACAGCCGGAACTCAAGATGAAAACTCTGATTATGATCTATATTTCTATTCCAACAAAGAAGTTCCCGTCGTTAAAAGAGAAGAAATTACAAGAAAATTTTGCGATTATATGGAAATTAATAATCAATTTTGGGAGACAGAAGATGATGGAATCTTGAGCGATGGAATATCCCAATCGAAATTATATACCGAGATTTTGATTGGATTGATGCACAACTTGAGAGAACATTATTTAAATGCCAAGCAGATGTTGGATATACAACATGTTTTTGGAGTAATTTTATAACATCCGTTATACTGTACGATAAACACGGAAAAACTAGAAAACTTCAACAAAAATACAATATAAAATATCCTCCAGCATTAAAGTTAAATATTATCAAAAAAAATTATCCGTTATTAAGAGAACAGATGCCTGCATATTATTTTCAAATAGAAAAAGCACTTAAAAGAAACGATTATGTAAGTGTTAACCATAGAGTAGCCGCTTTATTAGCAAGCTATTTCGATATTTTGTTTGCGAAAAATGAAATACCACATCCTGGAGAAAAACAATTAGTAAAAATATTAAAAGAAAAGGCGACTAAACTCCCTTTCAATATGGAAGAAAATTTATATGATTTACTGGACAGCATCTCTAATTTTGATGACAGAATCTTAATTGAAATAAAAAAGCTAACTTAGACAATTTGATTGAGGTTCAAAAAATTCAATTGGATGGTAAGTAATATATCAAACTTGAACACTCCCAATCTAATTTTTAAGATAGTAATTAAATAATTTTGAGAGCATTTACATTCATAGGAGGTTTGCGATGAAAGGATTAGTGAAAGGTAAAAAAAAGCGCACGTTTGTGCAAACGGTTGCATTATCCGCTCTTGTTTTAGGGTCGTTCTTGCTGTACACACCACCTTCATCTTCGGTCTATGCTGCAGCTAATGATAATAACGTGGAGTGGAATGGTCTATTTCACGATCAAGGACCCGTTTATGATAGCACAGCAGAACCGACATCCGCCCAAAGCGTGACACTGAAATTCCGTGTCTTTAAAGGTGATATCACCGGTGCTAATATTAAGTACTATGATAACGCAGACGGATCGTTCCATGTCCTTCCTATGTCTTGGGTGTCCAACGATTCTACGGGAACATTTGATTATTGGCAAGGAACAATTCCTGCCAGCTCTTCGGAGAAATATTATCGTTTCCAAATTACTGATGGGTCTGCTACTGTTTGGTACAATGCTAACGGTCCTTCTACATCTGAACCATCATCGGGCGATTTTTATATCATCCCGAATTTTAAAACACCGGATTGGATGAAGAATGGTGTGATGTATCAGATTTTCCCTGACCGCTTTTATAACGGTGATTCATCGAATGATGTGCAAACGAATGCATACACTTACAACGGCACACCAACTGAGAAAAAAGCTTGGGGAAGTAGTGTCTATGCTGATCCTGGCTATACGAACAACCTTGTTTTCTTCGGTGGTGATTTAGCAGGAGTAGACCAGAAGCTTAGCTATATTAAACAAACGCTTGGGGCTAATATTATTTATTTAAATCCGATTTTCAAATCTTCTTCTAACCATAAGTACGATACACAGGACTATATGAATGTGGATACTGCATTCGGTACAAACTCAAATTTGCAAACCCTTTCATCAGATATTCATGGCACTGCAAATGGGTCAAAGGGGTATTTAGTGTTAGATGGTGTATTTAACCATACAGGAGACAACCATCAATGGTTCGATAAATACAATGACTTCTCCTCGTTAGGAGCTTTTGAGTCCCAATCCAGCCAATGGTATAATTTTTATACCTTCCAGTCTTGGCCAAACACATATTCTACCTTTTTAGGATATAACAGCTTACCTAAGCTGGATTATGGTGCCAGCGGTTCACCCGTAAGAAATCAAATCTATAATAATAGCAACTCCGTAGCGAAAACGTATTTAGGGGCTCCTTATAATATTGACGGCTGGCGATTAGATGCAGCTCAATATGTAGATGCCGGCGGAGGAAATGGCAGTGATACAGTTAATCATCAAATTTGGACTGAATTCCGAAGCGCAGTCAAGTCCGTAAACGCTAATGCAGAAATATTAGGCGAATACTGGGGAAATGCAAATCCTTGGACAGGCCAAGGCAATCAATGGGACGGGGCAACGAATTTTGACGGATTTACGCAACCCGTTTCCGAGTGGATAACCGGAAAAGATTACAGCAATAATGCGGCTTCCATATCTACTTCCCAACTGGACAGCTGGTTAAGAGGCACACGTGCCAATTATCCGACCAACGTTCAGCAAGCCATGAGCAATCATCTTTCCAATCATGATATTACTCGTTTTGGCGAACGTGCTGGCGGCGATATTTGGAAGACATATTTGGCGCTAATTTTCCAAATGACGTATGTTGGTACTCCAACGATCTATTACGGAGATGAATATGGCATGATGGGCGGCGCCGATCCTGACAATCGACGGACGTTTGACTGGTCCCAGGCTACTACTTCCAATAGTTCTGTAGCTTTAACACAAAAGCTCATTAGCATCCGTAACCAATATCCGGCACTAAGAACTGGTTCATATATGTCATTGCAGACAGACGATACAAACCAAATATATTCATATGGCCGTTTTGACACAACAAACAGAATTGCGGTTGTACTAAACAATGATACTGTCGGTCACAGTGTAACCGTTCCTGTCTGGCAGCTAAGTATGCAAAATGGAAGCATTGTAACAGACAAACTGACCGGAACCACCTACACAGTACAGAACGGAACAGTTACTCTTACAGTTAACGGACATTACGGTGCGATTTTAGCCCAATAAACAGTTTCTCTTTTGATAATAACAAAAAATTTAAAGCCAATGATTCTTTAAAAGGTACAACCTTGGACTCTTTCCAAGGTTGTACTACTTTCACTGGTTAAACTTCGTTAAGTACTTCAATCGTAACATAGTCACTGGGACATTTTTGTGTCTAAAATGATTATTTCATACACCAGGAATTTATAAACTAATTTGGTGTGGATAACTTTAAAAAGTTATTTGAATCCAGCTCCATTTAGGTAAATTAAAAAAATTCATCAAATTTAAGAGGAGGTCAGAGAAATGTTTAAAGACCATTCAATATTAAATGCTATTGTAAACGAGTTTTCACAATTACAGGAGGTAGAAGCAATACTACTTGCGGGTTCTCATACAACTAACACTCAAGATGAAAACTCTGATTATGATCTATATATCTTACACATCTCATTGATACCCACATCGGTTTGATTTGTGTTTATGTAGGCGGTCAATTTCCTATGAATACATGGCTAATGAAGGGTTACTTAGACACCATTCCAAAAGAGCTTGATGAGTCGGCAAAAATTTTACGGTGCAGGTAATTTTAGAATCTTTTTTCAAATTGTAATGCCGCTTGCAAAGACCATTATTGCTGTCGTTGCTTTATTCGCCTTCATTGCACCTTTCGCAGACTTTATTATTGCCAGCCTTTTAATTAGAAAAGAAAAAAATTATACGTTAGTAGTTGGTTTATATGATTTAGTTGCCAAACAGTTTGGGAATGAATTTACCACGTTTGCCGCAGGGGCTGTATTGATTGCTATTCCGATTGCTATTCTTTTCTTGTCATGCCAGCGATTTTTTGTATCTGGTTTAACGGCGGGCGGTACAAAGGGTTAATGATATAATAGGTTTAACAATTGGAATTAAGGAAGTGAAAAAATGGCCGTTACAATTAAGGATGTGGCCAGGTTAGCGAATGTAGCTCCGTCTACTGTATCAAGAGTAATTGCCAATAGTCCGCGGATTAGTGAAGAAACAAAACGGAAAGTAAAAAAAGCAATGGAGGAGCTTCGCTATCATCCGAACTTAAATGCTAGAAGCCTTGCTAGTCAATCAACCCAAACAATTGGGATTGTTATGCCGAGCTCTGGAGATGCCGTTTTTCAGAACCCGTTTTTCCCTTCCGTATTACAGGGGATAAGTGAGGGGGCCCGTGAAAAAAATTATGCTTTGCATATGACAACAGGGAAATTAGAAAAGGAAACACTTGAAGCCGTTATTCATATGGTACAAGGGAAAAGAGTTGATGGCTTGATTCTTCTCAATTCAAAAGTAGAGGATAAGGTCATCTCCTATTTGAGAAAAATGGATTTTCCTTTTGTTATCATTGGAAAACCTTCAAAACATGTAGAAGAAATAACACATGTTGACAATGATAATGTTCGTGCCATGAGAGAAGCTACTGAATATTTAATAGACCATGGACATCGGGATATTGCTTTTATCGGCGGAAGTCTGGAACTAATGGTCACAGTTGATCGTTTGCATGGGTATAAACAGGCTTTAAAGAATGCAAACATCCCTATAAAAAATGAATATATCCTTCATGAGGAATTCCGAAGGGAAGGCGGTCAGGAGGCGGTAAGTGAGTTAATGGCACTTGCACAACGCCCTACTTCGCTAGTGGTAGTGGATGACTTTATGGCACTGGGTGTACTTAGCACATTAAATGAATTAGGAATAAAGGTTCCGGAAGAAATCTCTGTTGTTAGCTTTAATAATGTGCTTTTGGCAGAATTGTCGAATCCGCCGTTAACATCTGTTGATATTAATATATTTGGCCTCGGGTATCAAGCATCAAAAAGCTTAATTCAAAAAATTGAGAACAATAATGAACCGACTAAACGCATTATTATATCTCATAAATTGGTTGAACGTCTTTCATGCAGTGAGCCAAGTTGAGTGATTTTGCTAACAAAAGAAGGGTTTTAGAAAGGGTTTAATATGAGAAAAGTATGGTGGAAAGAGGCAGTAGCCTATCAAATTTATCCGCGAAGCTTTATGGACTCTAATGGTGATGGATTGGCGACATCCAAAGGATTATCACTAAGCTGGATTATTTGCAGGGATTAGGGATTGATGTGATTTGGATCTGTCCGATGTATCAGTCTCCGAATGATGATAATGGATATGAGATTAGCAACTATCAAGCAATCATGGGAGAATTCGGCACGATGGCCGATTTTGACTTACTTTTAAAAGAGACCCATCGCCGTGGCATGAAGCTGATCATGGATTTAGTCGTTAATCATAGTAGGGATGAACATCCGTGGTTTATCGAATCACGTTCCTCCAAAGACAATCCAAAAAGGGATTGGTATATTTGGCGGGATGGAAAGGATGGAAACAAACCGAATAACTGGGAAAGTATTTTCGGCGGATCTGCGTGGGAATATGACGAAAACACTGGAGAGTATTACCTGCACATTTTTTCAAAAAAACAGCCGGATTTAAATTGGGAAAATAAAGAGGTACGGAAATCGCTGTATGGAATGATCAATTGGTGGCTAAACAAAGGAATCGATGGCTTCCGTGTCGATGCTATTAGTCATATTAAAAAGGAAAAGGGCCTCAATGATATGACCAATCCCAAAAAGCTAAAATATGTCCCGTGCTTTGATAAAATGATGAATGTCAATGGAATTAAACCTTTATTACAAGAATTAAAGGATGGGACATTTTCCAACTATGACATTATGACGGTTGGAGAAGCAAATGGCGTTACAGTGGACGATATTGAGCTTTGGGTCGATGAAAAGAAGGGTAAGTTCAATATGGTATTTCAATTTGAACATCTCAAACTCTGGGATGCCGAAAAGAAAAAGCAGCTGGACATCGTGGAATTAAAACATGTATTGTCCCGTTGGCAAAAAGGACTCGAAGGAATAGGGTGGAATGCCTTATATATTGAAAACCATGATATCGCCCGGGCGGTTTCAACTTGGGGGGATGATCAGGAATATTGGCGGGAAAGTGCTACGGCATTTGCTGCAATGTATTTTCTGATACAAGGCACACCGTTTAAGATCCTGAATCTGTCCTAAACTTTTATAAAAAAATGATTGCTTTAAAAAAGTCAAACGAGGTATTTACGTATGGCATTTATGACTTGTTACTAGAGGATGACCCACAAATTTTGGCTTATTCCCGCACTTTAAATGAAGAAAAAGTTGTGGTTCTTGTGAACCTATCCGTTCATCCAGCTAAGGTAGAAAAGGATATCGGTTTAACTTTTGATAATAAACAGTTATTGTTAAATAATTACATGGTACATGAGAAAGAGCCTGTTCGTGAATTTACATTAAGGCCCTACGAAGCAAGAGTGTATCGTATATAGTTCAAAAGAAGTGGTGGTTATTTTATATCAAAATGAAATTCCCTTAAAAGGAGTCACTGTATTACTTTTAAGGTAAAGTATTGAAAAAAATTAACTTTTCATATGCAAAATTTAATTATGTTAGTAAAATTGAATAAATGCAAGGGGGTATTGGTAGCTATATGAGTAAAAAATAAATAGTTTACATACAAGATAGGAATCATTGGTTTCAGTGCTGGTCCAAACAAAGATGCACAACTCGTCTATCGAGCATTATCTTGTCCAAACTTGAAATCAAATTATCGATGTGGAATTCATAAAAATCTCAGGGAAAAAGGATTTCGGGCTGGTGCAAAAACTTCAAATGATCCGTAAGTAATTTCTTAAACTTGGATATACTGATACTATTAATCTAATAAAGGATGTGTATCAGTATAAAAAACTAGTAGAATTCAAATGGAAACATTATCAGCCTGACATTATTTTGTTAACGGTTAGATGGTACCTTCGATATGGCCTCAGTTTTCGTGATTTAGTCGAAATGATGGAGGAACGTGGCTTATCCATGGCTCACACCACGATCATGCGTTGGGTCCATCAATATGGACCTGAATTAGATAAGAGAGTTTGCCGTCACCTTAAGAAAACAAACGATTCTTGGCGAGTAGATGAGACCTATATCAAGGTAAAAGGGCAATGGATGTACTTGTATCGTGCAGTAGATTCCGAAGGAAACACTCTTGATTTTTATCTAAGTGAATCAAGAGATAAACAAGCAGCCAAGCGCTTTCTTAAGAAAGCCTTGGCTTTTTCGCATGTTTCAAGACCGCGTGTCATAACGGTAGATAAAAACCCAGCCTATCCTGTAGCCATTCAGGAGTTAAAAGAAGAAAAACAGATACCAGAAGGCATCCAAATAAGGCGAATAAAATACCTAAACAACATCGTAGAACAGGATCATCGGTTCATTAAAAAACGAGTCCGTTCTATGTTAGGGTTTAAATCTTTTGAGACAGCTACGTCCATTCTTTCAGGAATAGAAGCTATGCATATGATAAAAAAAGAACAGATTGATTTACGGGATCAGTCTGTCCAAAATCAGAAAGAATTCATACATCAATTGTTCGGACTTGGGTCTTTTTTATTTTATTTTCGCACCAGAACCCAGATTGCAACCTTCAATAAATACTTGTTTAACAACTTCAAATTCTGGCAAATCTAGTGATACGGAAAACACTTACAGACCCTCCTGTTATGTTTAGTCGCCGCTAACATTATTGCCAGGAAGCAGTGAGTGTTTTCATTTTTTTGGCTAAATCACAAAATGTGGAGATGAATCTTATTTATTATATAGTTTATTTATAATGGGGCTGTCCAAAAAGTCAGGTAACTGACCTTTGGTAGCCCCTCTTATTTTAATTTTTTGGCTTCTTAAATGGTCTGTTGATTCCCGCTCCAATCACTAGAGGGGGTTTTTTAATGCCAAAACCCGAACAAAGGTTGCTGTCTTACCAGTCTTGCTGAAAAGTTTAATTTTAACCCCAATTATCTTGGGAATTTGATTAAAGAACAAACAGGTAATACATTTTTAGAACTCATTCAAAGGCAGAGGATGATTCGTGCATCTGTACTCTTAAAAAATACATCAAAGAGTATTGTTGACATAACTCTTGAACTTGGTTATGAGAGCAGCAGTTTTTTTCATCGGAAATTTAAACAGCAATTTAGCCGATTTGATCCATACCGCTAGTCATTGAAAATCGCCAAGGTACTGTTATGATGGAGTGCCTTTATTATTTAATTTTAATTCATACTTTACATATAGGAATTGTAAGTTTATAATACAATTAATCAAATAAAAAAATTTATTCGGACCGATTTTAAAGTTGTTGTATTCAAGGGAAGGTTTTTGTAAACCTGAAGGAGTGTTTATGATGAGAAATAACGATGAAAAAAAGCGGCAAAAACTTATCAATAAACTAATTTTTTTAAACGTATATAACAAAGAAGATCAACAGATTTATAAGCTGCCACTATCAAAATTAGAATATGAGTATAGGAGATTTAAATTACAAAACCATCCGCATGGTGAGTTTGGCTCTATTCAATGGGTATAAAATATATTTGCATGGTATAAGTTCATAATAAATACAAAAAAGTCCCGAAGTAAGTCTTCGGGACTTTTTGTATAAGCGAAAAAATTTTCTTACTGGTAATTGACTTACTAAATTTATTAAACCTATGGCCCGTTAGGAATAACAATTCTAAAATAATTAAGAAAAAAATATATTTAAACATATATGTTATAAATAGTTTTAAAATATATCTTAAAATATATGTTATGTTTATTATTGTTTTCTATATCATAATTACTATTAAGTATACAATATATTAATATGGGTGTTAACGGAAGAATATTAGGAAACGAAAACGATCTTTAACGAGTGTTTGAGCTTTTAAAAGATAAAAACATTTTTGTATATTTTCCTCTTTGAATTATCTGACAATTAATCTACAACGAAATTAGATGAAGGGGTTATCCATAAAAGAAAAGATAAATGCGTTAGAATGCAATTCTCGGGTATCCTAAATTAAGGGAGCTAAACTTGATTGTTTTAAGGTTTTACCGACTTTGCTAAGTAATCTTTTTATTGAAAAGTAGTATTTGTATTAGGTTTAATATCTTTAAAATTTCGATTGAGCGTTGTGGCTTTAAGTCGGGCCCACTAATCAAGTTAATTCAATCAACTAATTGTTTTATGATTTGCTGTGATAAAGTCTCGAAAATTACTTTTCGAGACTTTTAGTATTTGTGACGGATTTTTACTAAACGTTGTTTTACTTATATGTACGTACAGATTTGACAAGTGGGGACTGTCTTTATCTTCTCAATATTTTAGTAATAACATTAAAACATATATCAACATATATGTCATATGATTTTTTATCATATTTCTTATAATATATTTTATCTTTTTTTGATTTTCTATATCATCATTGGTATTAAATAAATAGGGAAGCTCGACGGTAGAGTATAAGGTAAGCGGCAAGCATCTTTAATGAGTAATTGTTTTTTTTTTAAAATAGGGCTAATATTTGTATATCTCCGCTCTGAATTTTCAGATAATTATTCTACAACGAAATTAGATGGATGGTTTATACACAAAGAGAAAAATAAATGCGTTACAATGCTAATCTCCAACACACCAAATAAAGGGAAATATGAATTAAATAATGAATTGTTTATAAAAAAATTGAAAATACATTCTAAAACACTATTTAAATTTACTCTATGAACCACTTAATATTAGGATTCTGAACCAATGTTTCCTTGTATAATGTGCTTTAAATAATTAGAAGCTGTATTTTCCTCTATCCCCAGTTCCTTAGCAATTACTTGTATGGAATATTTTTTTAAATACAGATTTAGGGCCATTGCTCTACGTATTGATATCAGAGTCAATCCTGGAGAGCCTTCCCCTAGATAATCTGAAGTTATCGCTCTTAAATGATTAAGAATAGACATTACATGAATGGGTACTTCACATTGTTCACCATGTGAAGTAGCGGTAAAAACATATTCACTTTCACTATACATAATCGTTTCACTATAGTAATCACAAAAGCATGCAGCTTCTTTACCACGTAATGAAATGGATCGACTCTTAAGTTGAATGATCATAGAATTATCTTCGATACTATCCAAAACATCTTCCTTTTTAAAACGAAAATCTGCTGTCTTTAATCCCTTAACTGCTAAAAGGAATACAGTTTTTCTCAATTTAGAATAATCTTGGTTCGACAAAACCTTCTCCAAAATTGAAAGTATTACATCATATGTAATAACTACTTTAAGCTCTTTTTTCACTTTAAAACGTTTAATTTTTACAGCTGGATCAATGGGTACTTTGTTAATCTCCCAAAGGTAATTGAAAAATGTCTTAATGATCGCTAATTCTTTGTTAACCGTAGAAATGCTCTTATCCAGTTCTAGTTGTTCTTCCAAGTAATTTTTAATGTCAGTTGGAGAAATTTGAAAAGGTTCTTTATTTAATGGGTAAGATTTCGCTATAAACTTAAAAAATTGATTAATGACTTTCTCATAACTTTTTAATGTCTCTGAACTGTATCCTTTGTTTTCTATGTGTCTTATAAATCTATAAGGCATCTTTTTCATCCCCAGTAACTTATTTAAAAGGAGTTCATTAAAGGGTGAATACCCATATTTATTTAAAGGGTACTAATGTACCCTAATATATTGAAAATTGTTGAAAATCGGCAGCTAAGGAATAGCACAACATCCTAAGTAAATAAAAGCATAAATAATAAAAAATCACTTAAATCTCCCAATAAATTTTCGTTTAAGGTATTTAGATGACAAAAAAATTCATTTCAACTAATTCATACTCTATTTAACATTTGATAGTCAATTTATAACCATTTCTAAATCAGAGAATTTTTAAGTTAATACTACATTGAAAAAATACCATATCATTGACTTCAGTGATAATTAAGGATTATTAAAACAAATTCACTTTATTTAAATGGAGATATGAGTTATCTTGATTCACTCGTTCTAAGTATATATTAGTAGTGGAGATATCCGAATGGCCTGCCCAGTCTTTAACAACAGCTAATGGAACATCGTTCTCTAGCAGAAGAGTGACAAATGTATGCCGGAACCAGTGAGGTGTTACTTTCAAATTTTTTCCAGCAAGGTGAACCGCTTCCTTCACGATTTTATATAACGCTGGGTATGTTAATCGTTTTTTATTTAGCAAGGGTTCATTTTTATTATATAAAGCGAAAAAAAGCGGACTCGTATCTTCAATGTTTATTTCAACCGATTCTCTTATGGATGCCCGATATTTAAACAGAATTTCTTTTGTCTCTTCTCTTATTGGAATGGATCGGGGCTTGTTCCCTTTTCCAAAGACATCTGCAAATAGAAAACCTTTACGATTGGTTCGAAAACTTCCCCAATTTAAGCTCAAAAGCTCACTTGCACGAAGCCCAGTGGTATAGAGTAGGTAACCAATCAGTAAATTTCTCTTCTCCAATTGTTCGCGATTCCTTTTTGCTTTGACGATTTTAGGAAAGAAGGAGAGTAGAAATTCCGCATCCTTTTGATTCAATTCCCTCACTTGCACACGGGTTTGTGCCTCTTCGTGACGAGTTTCTTCTATTATATAGTGTCCTTTTTTAGATACAGGTTTAGAGATCCAAGTGGAAAGGTGAGCTTTATAAAATTGTGTCTCATAACCAAAGTCCAATAATCTTCTGAAAAACTCCAATTTCCTTATGGCCGATTTAGCTGCATAGTTTTCTTTAATAAATTTGTTATATGCCTTTACTTCCGGAAAACCGATATCCCGAAAAGAAAGGGAGTGATTGGTTAAAAAAGAGAGCAGCGTTTTGGCATCTGAACGATAGGCTTTAACAGTATGTGGAGAAAGCTTTTTATCTTGTGGAAATACTTTCTCCAAAAAAAACAATTCCAGGAAATCCTGTTCGGAACTATTTTCTAAAGAAAGATTTCTATTTTCGTCAAGTAACTGTCGGTCTTTGAGGTGATCTTGTAAATAGGCTAGGTACTGTTCATCCGTTACATTCTGATTAAGAAGAGTCAAGTCATTCATTTTTTGACCTCCTAATTTAATAGTTTATAATAATTATATTATGTATAGTAAAGATAAGACCTAATTATCTTTACTTATATCTTACCATAGAATGTTTGTTCTATCTACATACTTCCTTACAGATTTAAAAAAACACAAAAAAACATCTAATAATATGTGAGTTGAAAGAATTAGAGTATTAGTCCTGTCTGAGATTGACTCTCAGACAAAATTAAAATTTATTTTTAATATAATTACCCATTCATTTCATTACAGAGCAATCCAGTAGAGGAATCAAATTTTGAAAAAGAGAAGTTATTAGGTCAGAGGTTCTTTATTCCATTAAACAGGAATAAATCCTTGATAATCGTATGCTCTAGAATCTTTATTAACATTCATCAACCTGGAAAATTAAAGAGAAATCATAAGCTATAATATTATTGGATTGGAGCGTAAGTGAAGTGTAAAATATAAAGGTGTTTGGAGTGTTTGAAAATATGTGTACTAAAAAAAGTGTTGAAATTTGTGAAAAATTTCACTTAAACTAACGGGGCAGCATTCCTGTAATGAAGAAAAATGGGGTTTGAACATAAAAATGCCCCTTGGTATGATATGAGTGTCCAATTGTAGGAATGGAGCCAACTGGTCATTATTGGCTGAACCTAGCTCATTTCCTTAAAGAACATAATATTAAATTTGTTGTTGTAAACCCAATGCACGTAAAGAAAAGCAAGGAATTAGACGATAATTCACCAACGAAAAATGATGTGAAAGATGCCAGAGTCATTGCACAGTTAGTCAAGGATGGGAGATACGCCGAACCAAACATCCCACAAGGAGTTTATGCAGAACTACGTGTGGCGAGAAAAATACGCGATCTATTATCCGTTGACCGACAAGCAGTTCAAGGTCAAATTCACAATTGGTTGGATCGCTACTTTCCAGAGTTTCTAACGGTCTTTAAAGACTGGGAAGGAAAAGCTGCATTATTACAGCTGTTAAAATTAAATCTATTACCCAATGAGTTAGTAAAGCTATCTAATGAAGAGATATTGATTCATGTTAGACAAGTTGTTAAACGTGGAATTGGGATCAGCAAAATAAAGGAACTAACAGGTGTAGCTCAAGTTTCAATTGGAATACGTGAGGGTTCAAACATGGCTAAATTAGAGCTCAGTACATTAATAGAAAAATATGAATTGATCACGGAAAAGTTCGAAGAACTAGAATCAAATATAGATAAACTATTAGATCAGATCCCTGGTGTTTCTCAAATGATCGCCATAAAAGGTATAGGTAAGGATACTATTGCAGGCTTTTTAGCTGAGGTAGGAGACCTAAGTAACTATACTCATCCAAGACAAATCATAAACTAGCAGGATTAAGTTTAAAGGAAAATACATCTGGAAAGCACAAAGGGCAAACCAAAATAACAAAGCGGGGTAGAAAATCTCTTAGAGCTCTCCTCTTCCGAGTAGCTATGCCCCTTGTAGCTAAGAACTCAGCATTTAAAGCTTTACATGAATATTTACAAAGCGTCCAAATAATCCATTGAAGAAAATGCAGTCCCTTATCGCTATATGTAATAAGGTTATACGAATCCTATTTGCCATTGGAAAGAAACAATGCGAGTTTAGTGAAGAAAGAATGTTGCAGGATATACCACATATGGCAACCTTAAAGATCGCGGCTTAATCTCAATAACTCTTACTTTCAAAACTCGTTTATAGGTTCAAGAATAAAGTTTATTAGATATTTGAAGCACGGATTAGTCAGTAATTCAACTAAAATACGGGCCAGGACCCTGTCGGGCAGCATCACTGACATCCACCTCATGGAAAGGTTGGACGAAGGAATTTTGGAGCTATGACTCTGTGAGACTTGGGAGGGTACACCTCCATGAGACATGTGGAGATCTACCAGTGCGATCATAATTTTACTGGTTATCCACTTTTTGGGTGAAAGTGGATAGGTGGCAATGGTCGTTTTTACTTTCGGGTTCCAAAATTATCCTCAATTACATTTATACTCCAGCCTTACTATGAATAATAAACTTGAATCATTATGAAAACGTGAGAAAACAAGAGGAAATTGAAGATAATCGTTTCTTTATAGAGGGAGTTTAGTTCAATAACACATCTGGAAATTATGGTAAAATTTAGCCAAGAGGGGGTTGGATTGAATAAAGAAATTGAAGAAATAATTGTTAAATCATTTTTTAATAAAAGGATTCGGCAAAGAGTATTGTTTGAATTATCTACTCAGAACAAAAGAAGGCACGCACTTCACAGATTGTGTCACAATTATTTTGAAACACTTCGTAATGAATATATGATTGAAATTCCCAAACCTAACTCTGACCCACAAGAAATAGTAAAAATAATGAAAAAGTATGGTGCTGAAGATTCCTGTTACTCAATTTCATTAAATGAAGATATTGATGGTAAAGAACTACCGCTATTAACAGCAATAGAAGAAGCTGTTGGATATGGAATGCCGTCCATCGTTTCGTGTATTCCAGGAAAGCTAGTTTATTTTGAAACTGAACTGGTTTCTGGTTCGCCGCCAAGATTTATATTAAAAAGATAAAAGGTCGATGTTCAACTAACTGAGTGCTTATGTTTAATAAATGGGGGAATATTTTTGATAAACAGAATTAAGAAATTTTCCATTGTTTTAGTTGCTTTTATTATTACGATAAGCATTTTATATGTAATTGGAATGAAATTTAACATGCCTTTATTAGTGTTTCATCATAGGTATAAAGATTATTCAACAGGTTCATTACTACCTTATTTAATAGCTGTTGTAGTCAGTATTTTTGTTGTTAGAAGAGTTAATTCCAAGATTGTGAACGATTGTACTTAAACAAACGGGTGCATTACTTCAACAATGGGGTAATGCCATTTTCTTATTCAAGTAAAGTAAGCAGGTTACTTGAATAAGCAAGAATTTTGTCCTGGTGTCTATCATTTTTATTACAAAAATAGGTATCTAAACTAGTCCGCACAGACAAATATTCACATAGACTATTGATGTAACAAGACAAATTCACATGGAGGTCTATTAACTATGAAAAGAAATTTTCCACCATCAAATATGATGCCAAATATAATGCCGAATATGATGCCAAATCCGATTGCACCTGTACAGCCAATGCCATCCCAATATTGCCCGCCACAACCATGTCCGCCAATATACTGTCCGCCTCAAGCTTTTCCTGCACAGTATGACCCACCACTAGCTTCACCGGGACAACAGTATGTAAAAACAAATTTGTTTAATAAAGTAGTAACACATGTAAACCCGTCACATACAACTACAGTTAACAAGCATATGATTCATCATCAGCACTATTTCCCACACACAGAATCATGTGTAAATGAATGCTGCGAAACACATACGATGTGCGGTGCCCCAGTCAATCCTTGTTGTCCAACTGGACCATTTGGATATTAGCTTCTTTTACCCCCCACCATTTAGGCAGGGTTATTTTTTGTTAGCAAATACAAAACAATTTCATATACTAAAATCGTTCCAAGATTCAAAAGTCTCCTTTGGTTCCTTTTAGGTAATACCTTATAGGTACCTTTTTTAACGTAATTAAAAATTAAATCTTACTTGCAATATGAGTCTTTTGCGTAATATTTCTTCTTCAAGTAACTGACAGGTTAGCTTAAATAATTACCCTATCCGCATTTGTCATATAATATTTTAAGAATCAGGACGAATACCCAGGAATTTATCCCAAAAATGCATATGCTCTAATGTAAATTAAATGAGGAGGATGAACGTGATTCTTAATTATAATGCTTATAGTCCAACATATGAGAGGATTGGTTTAGGTGGTCATGGTCCAGGTCATGGTCCAGGTCATGGTCCAGGTCATGGTCATGGTCCAGGTCATGGCTTTGGTGGTCCAGGTATAGGTGCACCTGGCTCTGGCGTTGGTTTTGCTCCAGGTCTTGGTTTAGGCGGACCAGGCTCTGGCGCTGGTTTTGGTCCTGGTCTTGGTTTAGGTGGTCCAGGTATAGGTGCACCTGGCTCTGGCGTTGGTTTTGCTCCAGGTCTTGGTTTAGGCGGACCAGGCTCAGGACTTGGTTATTATCCAGGTCTTGGTTTAGGTGGACCAGGCATAGGTGGCTACCCTTACCCATACTATTATCCTTATCCTTACCCTTATCCATCGTACCCGTATCATTAATAGAAAAATTTAGAGCTTTGCCTAGTTGCGTTTCTACAATAAGTAGGAACGCTTGTTACTTATTCAACAAATGGGTACTTTTTGTTAAAGAATTGACTGCCACAAACTGGAGTATTTTATAGAGCTATAGGATCAGGGAGTAAAAAAAGTAAGAGAAGAACTACAAAGGACGATAAAAGCCTGCTAAGGCTTCTTTATTTAATCAAAAATAAGAAGGGATAACATAGGATTAAAAAAGATGAGGATTGGTTGGCTTCTGTGCGATTTTAGAAGTCCTCTAAAGGATGAAACTTAATACGGAATTACATAAAAGTATGTGATTTAAACTTCTTTTTATTTCTAATCCACGATTGAAACACCTCTTAAACTAACCCGTTACATCTCAACTTTGTGAAGGATTACACTTAAAGTAACGGGTGCTTTAACACAATAAGAAATAAAATTAAAGAGCCTAAAATATGCAAGTTTTTATGCAATATTTGCGTATTTTAGCTCTTTTTACGCTGCCATAAATAGGATTTTTTAATTGCCAAATACACACGTATTAAAATCTACTTTGCGGTCTAGAACAGCAACCCTGTGATTAGGCCATTTAGGTAAAATGTATTCTAAATATTTGATTACCTTTTCATCAGGAGACGCATAGCCAACATTCAACTTACTAATTAAATATGGACCGAAATCGGGAAGTAAAGCATCTGCCCATTCCTCCGCTTGTCTTTTCGAATCAAAAATACGAATATCTTCCTCATAATTACCATTTATCCATACGATGTTCTCCATAAAGTCACCCACTTTTTTTGGATTTAAGAGAAATAAAAGTAATCACATCATAAATTACCTTTAAGATAACTCAATTTAATCGCCCAAAAGGGGCGGTAGCAATTTATAAGTTGCTTATTTAAATATTGCCATTCTTTTATGGAGCAATAAAGAAAACAAGGATATTAAAATCCCAGCAAGCAAAATCCATCCTTTTATCTCATATGAAATCATTACAATAAGTTCCCAAAAATTTGTGGGACCAGAATTTGAAGAATTACTGTACGGATAACCGAAAATAAAAGGAATAAGCCCAAAAATAGTAAGTATGATGCCAACTATCAATAAAAACAAAGATATTTGTTTCATTAGACACCCCCTTGTTTATATTATATATAATTTCACTGAAAATTCAGTCATATGGAAGTTTATTTTTTTCTTGTTCAACTCCTGCTAGTTAGTTCAATAAGAAAAAGGGCTGCCACAGCAACCCAATTGTTCAACAAACAGGTACACGTAACTTTAAGTACATTTTCAATTTTAGCAAATTGAAAAGAGCTGTGTTAAAATTCTCCTATTGAATTTTAGGCTGACTCAACATCAATCCAATTAATATTTAAGTGTTTAAAGGTGCCATGCTCGGTGCCCAAATTTTTAAAATTACAAATCACAAGAAAACATTAGGAAGCAAGAAAGCTTGATTTATCAATACTTTAGGGCACATTAAGGTACTAGAAAAACAGGTGTCAGCAAACTTCAAAACTGCTTGAGACCTGCGTGCCAGGTCTGGTGGGTTCGATTCCCACGCAGTCCCGCCAAATAAACCCAGTGATATCAAGGACTTCGACTGTTTTTAAGCTCTGTTTTTCTGGCTATTTGAACAGTGAGTTGGAGTTAAAAAGTCACCAGTATTTTTTCTGAAAATTACTTAGTTCTAGTGCGACTGACTATAGGTGTACTAGTGTGTCAAATCCACCAAATTTGTATGAAGGGTGGATTTTTTTATGCAAACGGATAGGAAAACCCAACGTAAAGGTTCGAGAACTTCACATAGTAATAACTGCTTTAAACAAACTGAACAAAAGATGACTCTGTTTGAAATGTTTGAGCGATTTATGGCCTTCAAACAAACTGAGGGTTTGGCAAAGCCTACAATCCAAGGCTATTATGAACATTTTCATTATCTCAATGATTACTTGGGAGGAGATGTTCCTAATGAAGAAGTTACTGTTGAATTGTTTCGAAATTATATTGGCTATATGCTTAATGACCAAGGTTTAAAACCCACTACTGTTAATGTACGTATCAGAACAAATCGTGCTTTCTTAAGACACTGTTATCAAGAAGAATGGATTGAAATACCTATACACGAAAAATTTAAGCCAATTAAAACTCCCGAAGATGAAATACAATCTTTTACACCAGCAGAAATAAAAGCGTTATTAAACCAAGTTGATGATTCAAGATTCGTAGGATTCCGTGATAAAGTTATGATCTATGTCTTATTGGATACTATGGTCGGTATATTGGAACTCCTTAATATGAGGAGAAGTAACGTGGATTTAAAGAGTGGGTACATCAAACTTGAACCGCATGAAACCAAGACAAAGCGTAGTAGGAGTGTTCCAATATCAACAAAAACAATTAAACTTCTCGAAGAATACATGAGGGAGTCAGACGATTTCGGTAGCGAATTCTTATTTGTTTCCTATGACGGTAGAAAAATTCTTAGTAATACATGGAGGAGAAGGCTAACAGAATTAGGTGAAATGGCTGGTATCTCTAATAAAAGAGTATCGCCTCACACTTTTAGACATACAGGTGCACTATTCTATACTATGAATGGCGGTGATCCATTTTCTTTACAAAAAATACTGGGTCATTCTGACATGAGCATGGTTCGAAAATATAGAATGGGAAAAGAAAGGAATTATCCAGGCTATTATCACCCAAAATACAGATGGCTTTCATTCTGGAAATTTGAAAGTTTCTGAGCTTCATGGCACACTCAGCCATTGTCATTGTAATACCTGTGGAAAAATATATGACAATCAACTTTTCTTAGAAAATCAAACACATTGTAACTGTGGAGGATTTATAAGACCATCTGTTATTCTTTTTGGAGAGTCACTATCAGAAGAGGCTATAGCAATGGCTGAGGAAGAGACAATAAAAGCCGATTTATTTATTGTTCTTGGCTCTTCGTTACAAGTTTCACCAGCGAATTATTTTCCAACTTTAGCAAAACGAAATGGAGCAAAGGTGGTGATTGTGAATGGCGAAAAAACACCTTTAGATCCAATAGCAGACCTAGTAATTAATGATAAAAAGATTGGCAATGTCTTAGAAGAAGTGAATAATCTTTTTATAATAAAATCAATAGTTGAAACGATTCTAGAAGTTGGCTGGAAAGGAGGAAGTATTTCATTGGTTAGGCATATTATAAATAATTCAGTTAGGTATTGTGTTACAACAAATGAAGGTGCCTTATATGATGAAGCAGATGATTTACCTATAGAAGCATATTTTCAAAAATCAGGTCTTGTATCAGAAATTTTTCAAGCAATGAAAGTTCTAGACCGATACCCATGGGCACAATTGGTTCCAATAAAAGTTCATGATGATTATAAGGAATATATATTTAATCAAGTTATGAAAAGAAAACCAAGAGATATTGATAGGTGGAAAAGGGTATGTAATTGAAAGTAAGTTAGAAAATGGAATCTTTGGGACTCACACAAAATGTATGATTACTGAGTTATAAAAAAAGTACGATATAATTAATATTAGTGAATTTGGCAAAGATACTAGTGATATAAATAGAAAAATATTAGTGATAAACTCATTTGAAGTTTATTTGGTTGGGTTTCTTCCTAATGTAGCAAATTACAAAAATACTTAATTAGTACGGGGAGTCTTTAAAACTGTTCGTGCGGTGCGTGCCACCGTAGCTGGGTTCTTTCTCAGGTAATCCCGCCAAATTTTGGGACATGGGGTCCTATGGTAGAGGGCTTTTCGTTAGTGCCAGCACTGATTGGTGCCATTATTGTCATCATTATTGCTGGAATCATTGCAAAGCATTAGATTTTGTTGAAATGGGAGTAGAAGTTTTGCCTTTTGCACGAGGGGCTGGTTCTGTATAGAACCTGCCTTTTTGATTTTTTAGTAAGACTATGTAACAAAATACCCAAAAGGTTGCCAATAAAAAGCTGTTTTTTCCCTTGTCCACAACTTCATATCATATTTACTTGAAAAATCTAATAGAAATGTTAAGTAAAGAGTTGGATTAATTAATCTACTAATTGGACAAGGGGATGAATGGTGTATGAATCGAACGGATCAATTGATTGCGATACTGGGAATAGGAACGGCTGTACCAGAATTTTGTTTAGATCAAACAGATACTTCACAAAGATTGGCTGAAGCATTAAAAGAGTACCCGGACTCTATGCGATGGGCAAAAAGAATATTTAAGCAATGCGGAGTGGCAACTCGGTACACGTGTGAACCGAATCTGTTGGAATCCGCCGAAGATTGCCGTTATTTTTCACAAAATTCCAATCGACGATTTCCTTCAACCGCTGAACGAATGGAGATCTATAAAAAAGCGTCTGTACCGCTTGGATTGAACGTTGCGAGAAAGGCACTTGAAGATGCGAAAGTGGATGTGTCTGACATAACGCATTTAATCACGGTTAGTTGTACAGGACAGTTTCTTCCGGGATTGGATACAGAATTGGTCAAAGGTTTGGGACTAGCTGAAACGATTAATCGGATTCCGCTTAACTTTATCGGATGCGCAGCGGGCTTAAAAGCTGTTTGTATGTCACGGCAAATCGTGTCGAATAATCCTACCTCAAAAGTATTAATCGTGTGTGTGGAATTATGTACGCTTCACATTCAACCGTCTACCCAACGTGAGGCTTTATATGGAACCAGCTTTTTTGGGGATGGAGCTTCTGCATGTATTGTAGGTTCTGCAGGAGCTGAGCATACTGCGATTTTTCAATTAGGAAAGGAGCATTCCGTTCTCCTGCAAGACGCTGCAGGGGATATGGTGTGGGAAGTAGGCGATTATGGTTTTGATCTTTATCTGTCACCGAATATTCCTAAACTGATTGGCCAATTTGTTCCGGAACAGGTAAAACACCTATTACGTGATGACCAAAAGCCTGATATTTGGGCTATACATCCCGGAGGTAAAGGGATTATCGACAAGTTAGAAGAAATATTCGAACTTACGGAAGAACAGACCAGACCTAGCCGTAACGTGTTGCGCAATTTTGGAAATATGTCTTCTGCTACCATACTATTTGTGCTCAATGAAATGAGACAAGAGTTACAAGCTCTTCATTCTAAGTCAGCCAGCGGTTTAGCCTTAGCATTTGGGCCGGGTATTACCTGTGAGATGATCCAGATCACCTATCTCCCATCCGTTACTTTACAAGCACAGCAGTACGTTCACGATCATGTTTAGAGGGTTTAAGGAACGTGCGATCGAACCAGAGATGATGGATGATTTTTCAAAAGGAGGAATAGAGCTTCAGAAGGCATTGCAACATCTTCGTATCATTAATCGGATTTTTGGCGCCTCCGCCCCAACACTTTATGGCGTACAACGATTATGGAACGAAGCGAACAAGCCAAGGCATTTATCAATCCTGGATATTGGATCAGGCTCCGGAGATGTGAATCGGCGCATTCTGAAATGGGCGGATAAGAACCAGATTGATTTAAAGATCACTTTAGTAGATATCACAGAAGAAGCCTGTGAAGAGGCAAGGCAATTTTTTCACAATGAACCGCGGGTAGAGGTAATCCGAAGCGATTTATTTGAGCTTTCTAAAAACTGTGCGGATTTGGTAACGGGAACGCAGTTTGTTCATCACTTTGCTGCAGATGATCTTCAAAAAGTAATCGTAAGGATGTTAAAGGCTTCGAGGATCGGCATAGTGGTCAATGACATCCATCGGCATTGGATTCCTTGGACCGCGGTGTGGCTGACATCAAGAATAATCTCTAATAACCAATATATCTTAAATGACGCACCGTTGTCTGTGGCAAAAGGGTTTCGTTTGGAGGATTGGAAGAATCTCGAAAAAGCATTGGGGGAATTAAACATGTTCTATTCCTGGAGACCTTTGTTTCGATATGTAGTTATAATCGGGAAACACAAGATCTAATCCATATTTTCGGAGTTGATTGTAATGAATCGTATCCAAGATGTAGCGGTACTTGGAGCTGGGATTGCTGGCAGCAGCTTGGCCAAATCTTTAGCAGACCGGGGGTGGGAGGCTGTTTTAATCGACCGTAAGCAATTCCCGAGACATAAAGTCTGTGGAGAATTTTTTTCCCCTGAATCTCGTAGTATGTTGAGACATTTTGGTCTGCTTGATGATGTGGAAGCTTTACAGCCAAGTATGATCAATAAGATAAGGCTAATTTTCAATTATGGCGATCCTTTAGAATTCCCTTTACCTGATAATGCAATTGGGATAAGCCGATATTCACTGGATTCCACTCTGCACAGCGCGGCGCTTAGATCCGGTGTCCATGTAAAGACCTCTACTACGGTTGAATCTGTGACTCCCCATCAAAGTGGATTCAGAATTGAGACAAAACATAGTGGGGAGAGAAAAACCTATTATGCGCGGGCCGTTATCGCAGCATGGGGTGCTAATGCTCGCTCAGGGCTCCCCGGGTTTAAACCGAATAGAACTGAAAAAAACACGTATATCGGCGTGAAATCCCATTTTAAGGTAACTGAAATGGAGCCGATTGTAGAGCTTTATTTTTTTGATGGCGGATATTTGGGTATTGCCCCAATCGAAGACGGATTGATCAATGTTGCGGCATTGTTGAAAAGGAACGATTTCCGGCACAATGAAAAGACGGTTTTAGGACTAATTGATTCTGCTTGCCGCAGGAACTCGAAGTTGTATCAAAAGCTATCGAATGCCGTTCCAATCTCAAGTTCACAGGCTGCTATTGCTCCGGTAGTTCTAAACCGTAAACCACTTGCATGGGAGATGATTCCCCATGTAGGAGACGCCTCACTCATGCTTCCGCCACTCTGCGGGGACGGGATGTCGATGGCTCTACGCTCGGCCCAATTGTGTGCACCTTTGGCAGACGGTTATTTGTCAGGAGACCTAACATTTGATAAGTGGAAGGATGAGTATTCACATTCTATTCAGCGGGAATTCAAGGGTCCCTTAAAATGGGGAAGACTTCTCCAATGGCTATTGGATGTACCTGCTATGCCCCGGCTATTATTAGGGACAGCGCATCTCACACCAGGTTTGGTAGATAGATTGGTTCAAGCAACCAGGTTAAAAGAAAGCAACTTGTAGTTAGCATCCCAACTCATTTGGCAACACCCTTCACATACCTTTCGTGAAGGGTGTTCTTCGGTAAATAAAGAAAAGGAGCATAGTCATGAACCTTCGTAAGCTTGCCAATATCTCCATTAAATATCCAAAAGTAATCATCCTAATTTGGTTATTATTTTTTATCATTTTCGGATTTTCTGCCCCAAAGCTACCTACTGTTCTAAAGGATCACGGCTTAATACCGGATGGTGAAAGTACCATTGTTCAGCACACCATGTCAACTGACTTCCACATTCCCGAGGATCCCGTCATTCTCGTTTTTGAAAAAAAAGAATCTGTATCCGATGAAAATTTTCGATGGTTTATTCAGAAAACATTATTTCAATTAAAAGGAATCGACGGACTAACCCAAATGGTATCACCGCTCCAAAGAGAGGGGATGACCAATGGGAATTTCGCTTATGCTCTGTTGGCTTTTAAACAAAAAACCTACGAGATGACGCCTGTACTTGATGAAATCCAAAGACGTCTGCCAATGAATACAGAAATCTCGGTGAAATTGACAGGAAAATCTGTCGTCCAAACTGATGTGAATCGAGCGAGCCAAACTGATTTAATAAAAGCAGAACGGATAGGAATTATAGCTGCTTTTATCATACTATGGCTGGCTTTTGGAGGAGCTATTTCCGCTATGATTCCCATTATTATTGGGGTGATCGGTGTTACAGGTACCATGGGAATCATGTACTGGATGAACACCGAGGTCGAATGGTCCAATTTTGTATTGAATGTGATTCCGATGGTGGGACTTGCTCTTAGTATTGATTTTGCTTTAATGCTAGTTAGTCGGTTTCGTGAAGAATTAGAAAGAAAGCCTGCTGAAAAAGCACTGGTTATAACGATGGAGACAGCTGGTAGAGCTGTTTTATTTTCAGCACTCAGCGTCCTTTTGGGATTAATGGGGATTTTATTTATTCCTTTACCTATGTTTTTTACCATTACTTTAGGAGCTATGATGGTGTTAACAGTTTCCGTACTGTTAAGTTTAACATTGGTTCCGGCACTTTTGTATGTATTGAGGCCTGTAATATTAGCAGAAAACAAGTCATTTTATAGACTCAAAAAATGGAATTTTTGGTCCGTCATATCACTTTACGTTATGAGAAGACCAGTTCATTTGGGTTTATTGGCTGCCTTCCTCATAAGCATTTGTATCCTGCCTTTGAACAAAATGGAATTGGTTATTCCAGATGCAACATCCTTACCGAAAGACTATAATTCTAGACTCGCTTTCGAGACCTATCAGACTCATTTTGTTTCTCCAACTAATTCAGAGGTTTATATCGTAGCGCATGGGAAAACAGATAGCTTGAAAAAAGATGATTGGTTGAACGCTTATGCACTAATTCAAAGATTAGAATCCGATCCTGAAGTACAAAAAGTGGATTCTGTTTTTTCGAACCTGCGAATGCCGCCCGAGCAGCTGGCCACCATATTTCAAAAACCAATATTAAAAGCGAAATACAAACCCTTCCTTCAACATTTTGTTAAGGGAAATAAAATACTCATACATGTTACAGTAAAGGGTGAGCCTTCATCTTATAACGTTATGAGTTGGCTCAGACATTGGGAGCAGGAAGGAGAACTCTCAACTATACCTTTCATGTTGGGAGGCGAACCAAAATACCAACAAGAGGTTTTTGATGATGTATTTCAAAACATCAAGTACGTGCTCTTCTTTATTATCGTTTCCAATTATGTAGTCTTGTTTATTGCATTCCGATCCGTTCTCGTTCCGTTAAAAACGATTGTTATGAATCTCTTAAGTCTAGGAGCATCGTTCGGTATCCTAGTATGGGTATTTAAGGAGGGGAATTTTGGAATTGAGCCGAACAAGATTGCGATCATGATTCCTGTATTTATTTTCGGATTAGTGTTTGGGATCAGTATGGATTACGGGGTATTCCTGGTATCGAGGATCTTTGAAGAATACAAAAAAACACGAGATAATAATCAAGCAGTACTGGTAGGACTATCCTCTATTAGCAGGATTATAAATTCAGCTGCTGCCATTATGATATCCGTTACATTGCCGTTTGCATTCGGAGATGTAATAGGGGTTAAACAATTAGGGATCGGTATTGCAGCAGCGATTTTCATTGATGCTACTGTAATAAGGATGGTATTAGTTCCATCTTTAATGAAAATGATGGGAAAATGGAACTGGTGGGCACCAGGTTGGTTGAAATGATGAAGAAAATGGTCTATCTAACGATAAAACACTCACAAATGCTGTTAAAACAGCATTTGTAAGTGTTTTTGTAGGTAAAAATAGTAATTGAAATTCAAGGTAAATTTCTTCAAAAATTAAAATTGCACATTTTCCGGATGGCATTTCCAATTATACATTGAAACCATCGTTTCAATAAATTCATTATATTCTCTACACTTGATCAGTTTATTTATATTATTGATATCACTCAATATTATGGTAATAGGATCAAAAATTTCATTGAAAATTTGTCGTTCATTGGCTTTGAAACATAACATAATAACTAATTGAATGGGCTTGTTGCTCCAAACAATATCGTTTTCACTGATTAATACACTTAAACCAGTTTTTTTAGCATGCATTTCCATAGAATGAGGAATGGCAAATAAGTTGAATGCTGTTGAAGACATTTTTTCTCTTTCCAAAATTTCCGCCTCAAAGTTTTCCCAAACATAATGTTGAGCCTCAAGTTTTTTCACCATATGATGAATGGCATCAACCTCATTTTTTATATCATTATTAATTTCAAAAAGCTCTGGAACGATAAGTTTTCTTAGATTTTCTTCAAAATGCCTTTGCTTCTTTTGGATTTTGATTTGGACCATTTTTTCACGGATAGAATTTATGTCTATTCCATTTAGAAAAAGTCCAATTTGCACGATTGGGATATTTAATAACTCAGCAATTGGTAAAGTTGAAATGATGAAATCAACGGGAGAAATTTTTTTAATTCGCTTTCATCCGTCAAAATATTTGTAATTAGGATATCTGAAGAAAAGTGTCTGTTTATAGAATCGGCTAATCGCAAATTAATATCGTAATAATTTGGGCAAAAAATAACCGCTGTAATTTTAGTGCTAAATATTTTATGAGATCCAATTGCGCTGCCTAAATGGAAGGCTATATAAGCAATTTCATCATCGTTAATCGTTACTTCTGTCTTTTGCTTGATGACCTTGGCCAGTGAAACGGAAATGTCATAAATTAAAGGGCAAGCAGTTTTATTGCCATCTTTGAGTGGGTTTTTACTGAAATAATTATTGCGTGCTCGAACTAAAAGGTTTCGTAAATGTAAAACAAATCTAATAAAAAAGTCCTGTTCATCGAGCTGAATATAATAAAACATTTTCATGTATTTAATCAGCTCTTTAACCAGATCTAAATTTTCTTTTCCAACATAATCGATCAGATTTGAATGATCGATTAATTTATAATCAATTGAAGTGGCCCGAGAAGCGAGAAGAAGAGCAAATTCATAGGTTTCTTCATCGGAATAAAGAATATTAAAATGATTTTCAAGTATTTTTATTACGTTCTTTGCAAACTCTAAATCACGTTTTTTAATAGGTGGCAGGACCTCATCCTTCAAATCGGTTCCGTACCCCAAGAGTACATGCACTTTGCTCCTGTGTTCCCTATCATCTCTCCATTTATCTGCTACTTTGCGGTCTATGACAGCAACCCTGTGACTAGGCCTATATGGAGGCTTTTATCATATTGTTGGCAGGATAATCAATGGACCTGATTTATGGATACCAACCGAGGAAGGGGAACAGTTTTCTTCTCTAGGTCATAATGATATTGAGATAGGGTTTAATAAAGATTTAGCATTAGTACCAACTGAATTCCCTAGACCAGTAATTCAGTTTGAATTTCAAATGAATGTTCCGTGGTTGTTAAGCTAAACCAGCTAATAGTTTGTCAATATTTTTCAATAAAAAATTAAATTTCTCATGCTATACTAAAAATGTGCACGCCAAATAACCTTCCTAAATGCTACTTTTGGAAGGTTTTGTATTTTTTAGTTTTATTTATTATTTAAGCTATATCTTGGAAAGGTGAGTTGCTTTTTAATAGTGCATAGATCCATTGTAAAAGCTTATTTGCACAGGCTATTACAGCTACTTTATAAGGCTTTCCTTCTTCCCGTTTCTTATCATAGAACTCTCGTA
>NZ_JAUSTW010000015.1 GCF_030813055.1 Neobacillus ginsengisoli
CAGGCTGTTATAAAATTATTCCGCAGTAGCTCAGTGGTAGAGCTATCGGCTGTTAACCGATCGGTCGTAGGTTCGAGTCCTACCTGCGGAGCCATTTTAACTAACTAGAAAATCAGCTATGCTTCCATAGCTCAGTAGGTAGAGCACTTCCATGGTAAGGAAGAGGTCAGCGGTTCGAGCCCGCTTGGAAGCTTACCTATTTTAATAATAGTAAGGCCCCTTGGTCAAGCGGTTAAGACACCGCCCTTTCACGGCGGTAACACGGGTTCGAATCCCGTAGGGGTCACCATAATATGGAGGATTAGCTCAGCTGGGAGAGCATCTGCCTTACAAGCAGAGGGTCGGCGGTTCGATCCCGTCATCCTCCACCATATTTGCCGGTGTAGCTCAATTGGTAGAGCAACTGACTTGTAATCAGTAGGTTGAGGGTTCAAGTCCTTTCGCCGGCACCACTTTTTTAAATTGAATATGGAGGGGTAGCGAAGTGGCTAAACGCGGCGGACTGTAAATCCGCTCCCTCCGGGTTCGGCGGTTCGAATCCGTCCCCCTCCACCATTCATATTTTAAGAAAAGTTGGACAAACTAGATATTATTAAATCATCATTGGGCTATAGCCAAGCGGTAAGGCATCGCACTTTGACTGCGACATGCGTTGGTTCAAATCCAGCTAGCCCAGCCAAGAGCCATTAGCTCAGTTGGTAGAGCATCTGACTTTTAATCAGAGGGTCGAAGGTTCGAGTCCTTCATGGCTCATTAATTTAACATTGCAGACCCACGGGATTAATTTCTAAGGGTCTTTATCTATGAAATGCGGAAGTAGTTCAGTGGTAGAACACCACCTTGCCAAGGTGGGGGTCGCGGGTTCGAATCCCGTCTTCCGCTCCATTTCTTTGGGGCCTTAGCTCAGCTGGGAGAGCGCCTGCTTTGCACGCAGGAGGTCAGCGGTTCGATCCCGCTAGGCTCCACCATCACACTACATATATTTGCCTTAAATCACCAAGTGATTTAAGGCTTTTTTTATTTGTTTTTTACTATGCTTGTCGCCCCTGAGCAAGGCGCTTCCGCTTTTCGTATGTTTATACATAATTTTGTCGAGTTGAGTCATTACTATGAAAGCGGTTAAAATAGAAGTATAAAGGGTTAGGAGGAGAAATAATGAAAAAGCTTTCGATAATTGGTATGCCGATGGATTTAGGTCAAATGAGACGCGGGGTAGATATGGGTCCGAGCGCAATTCGTTACGCTGGGATAAATGAAAGGCTTAAACCTCTATTCGATGAAGTACATGACTTAGGGGATATCCCGATCGGCAGGCCTGAAGTAGTTATTGATAAAGAATCAAATCTGCGTAATTTAGACTTAGTAGCTGAAAAAAGTGCATTACTTGCTGAAAAAGTGGATGAAGCGATTGAAACAGGTTCATTTCCTCTGGTACTTGGCGGCGACCATAGTATTGCTATTGGTACATTAGCGGGGGTAGCTAAGCATTATAAAAATCTTGGCGTTATTTGGTATGACGCTCATGGTGATTTGAATACAGCAGAAACAAGCCCTTCAGGTAATATCCATGGTATGCCATTGGCAGTGAGCATCGGATTAGGCCATCGCTCTTTAACTGATATTGCAGGCTTTAGTCCTAAAGTTAATCCGGAGAATGTTGTCATTATCGGCGCAAGGTCACTTGACGAGGGTGAGAGAATTTTAATTAAAGAAAAGGGCATAAAAGTTTATACAATGCATGAAATAGACAGACTTGGTATGACAAAAGTGATGGAAGAAACAATTGATTATCTTAAGGAAAAAACAGATGGGGTCCATTTATCTCTTGATTTAGATGGACTTGATCCACATGATGCTCCAGGTGTAGGAACACCTGTCATGGGAGGAATCAGCTACCGCGAAAGCCATCTGGCAATGGAGATGCTGCAAGAAGCCCAAATCATTACCTCTGCAGAATTTGTTGAAGTAAATCCAATTCTTGATGAAAAAAATAAAACTGCCATTTGTGCAGTTGGCCTTATGGGTTCATTATTCGGTGAAAAGCTTTTATAAAATAAGAAGGCAGCAGCTCACGAGCTGCTGCTCCTTTTTATTAATGCTCACAAGAGTTCTTTAATAAATGATATTTATTTAATAATGAATCAAGCCTCATACTGGTTTCAATAACAAGAGAATTTGCAAATGAGGTTTCGGAAGCCATGCGAACCATTTCTTCTCTGCAATTTTCAATATCCTCATTTAGTTTGAACAATTGAATATCCACAAATACTAACCTACTTTCCTCAGGTCCTTACTATTTTTTATCTCCCTAATAAAAATCTTTTATACGAGTTTATTATCCATTTAAGTAAATTTTTGTTAATATTAATGTTATTGAGAAGTTTTTTGTTATATTTGAAACTTTTTTGCTAACGATTCGTACTATCGTATAGCTGCACTGAAGCGAGGTAAATAAATGGAAGCAGTCGTTAAAAAGAGAATTAAACAAGTCATTAAAGGCGATCAAGATGCTTTTGGTGAAATTGTTGAATTGTATAAAAATAGTATCTATCAGCTTTGCTACCGAATGCTTGGAAACCGGCATGAAGCAGAGGATATGGCACAGGAAGCTTTTATTCGTGCCTATATTAATATAAAATCGTTTAATCAAGATTTAAAGTTTTCAACATGGCTGTTTCGTATTGCCACTAATTTATGTATAGATAGAATGCGAAAAAAGAAGCCCGATTACTATTTAGATGCTGAAGTTTCCGGGACAGAGGGTTTGACAATGTATTCACAGATTCCTTCAAATTCCCCGCTCCCCGAAAATGAAATCCAAAGTTTAGAGCTTCATGAAACTGTTCAAAAGGAAATCTTAAAGCTTCCTGAAAAATATCGAACAGCAATCGTATTAAAATATATTGAAGAATTGTCATTAAATGAAATCAGTGAAATCCTTGATTTGCCCCTCGGAACAGTTAAAACCAGAATTCATCGCGGACGGGAAGCATTAAGACAGCAATTACGATATGTGTGATAAGAGGTGAAACAAAAATGTGCCCAAAACAAATCATTGAATTAATGCATGATTTTTTAGATGAAGAAATAAATTCACAGAATGAAATGATTTTAAGAGAGCACCTCCGGAACTGCAAGGAGTGCGAAACGATATTTAATGAATTAAAAAAGACAATAGCATTCGTAAAGAGTACGTCAAATATAAAAGCTCCTGATAATTTTACTGCTAACGTGATGGCCCGTCTTCCAAAAGAAAAGAAAAAGGTCGGAATACAGCGTTGGTTAAAGAACCATCCTTTATTAGCTGCTGCGTCGCTTTTTTTCGTCTTAATGATGGGAAGCTTGTTATCTACTTGGAATCAGGATCATGAATTTTCAGTATCAAAGCAAAGAAACCTAATTGTACAAAACGATACGGTGATTGTCCCTAAAGGGGAAGTGGTTAAAGGGGATGTTATTGTCCGAAACGGAAACCTAAAAATTGAAGGAGAAGTCCAGGGGGATGTTACAGTAATAAACGGAAAAAAGTATATGGCCTCTGCAGGACATGTAACAGGTCAAATTCAAGAGGTTAATGAAGTTTTTGATTGGATTTGGTATTATATGAAAAAAACCGTTCATGAAACGGTAAGTGTATTTGATGATAACAAAAATGAGTAAAAAACAAATCACTCAAAAACGGGTGATTTGTTTTTTACTGAATCAGAATACATATAATAGGTACATGTTAGATTTATGTTATAATAACTAAGGTTATATTCTAATGTTTTTTTAAGTTATAGTACGGAGGAAGAACAATGCCGTTTTTTGCAGATTTCACAATATGGAAATATTTGTCTAGTATTGTTGATGTTCTCCTTGTGTGGTATGTCATTTATAAATTGATAATGGTTATAAGAGGGACAAAGGCCGTTCAATTATTAAAAGGTATTTTTGTTATTCTTCTTGTAAGGATTGTCAGTGAATTTTTAGGCTTAAAAACATTAAGCTGGATGATGGAGCAAGCCATTACATGGGGATTTCTAGCAATAATTATTATCTTTCAGCCTGAACTAAGAAGAGCACTCGAGCAGCTGGGAAGAGGGAAGTTTTTCTCAAGAAGCAGTAATCCTGATGATGAAGATCCCGAGAAAGCTGTGGCTGCAATCATTAAAGCCACAGACTATATGGCGAAACGCCGTATCGGTGCCTTGATTTCTATTGAGAGGGAAACGGGCATGAGTGATTACATAGAAACCGGCATTCATATGGATTCAAACATTTCTTCCGAATTACTCATTAATATTTTTATCCCGAATACGCCGCTCCATGATGGAGCCGTCATTATCCAAAAGAATAATGTCGCAGCCGCTGCCTGTTATCTTCCATTATCGGAAAGCCCGTTTATATCAAAGGAACTTGGGACGAGACACCGTGCTGCATTAGGAATCAGTGAGGTTACGGATAGTGTTACGGTCGTCGTTTCAGAGGAGACAGGGAATATTTCCCTAACGAAAAATGGGGAACTTCATCGTGATTTGAAAGCAGAGGAATTTAAAGAATTACTCTCTAATGAATTGTTATTTACGAACAAAGTCAAACAGACATCCTCAGCCCGTTGGAATTGGAGGGGGAAGAAAAATGGATAAACTGATGGATAATCCGTGGTTTATAAAAATTATTGCCTTGCTGTTGGCGATTCTTCTCTATTCATCTGTGCCGCATACCGGCAGTAAAATAACGGATGTAAATGTACCAGGTGAACAAACCACTGCAACAATAACCGATATCCCTGTAAAAGTATATTACGATACCGAGAATCTGGTTGTATCGGGTATTCCAAATACAGTTGATATGACCATAAAAGGCCCTGTTACACATGTTCAGTCAGCGAAAGCACTAAAAAACTTTGAGGTTTATGTTGATTTAACAAAGGCGAAAATTGGCAATCAGACAGTTAAACTTAAAGTTAAGAACCTATCTGATAAATTGAAGGCAACAATCGAGCCGGGTTATGTAAACGTATCGATTCAAGAGAAGATTACGAAGGAATTCAAGGTTGAAGCAGAGTTTAACAGCAGCTTGCTTGAAGACGGTTATTCTGCGGGACAGCCTATTGTCGAACCGAATAAGGTAAAGATAACCGGGGCGAAAAATGTAATTGATCGGATTACTTATGTAAAAGCGATTGTTGATACCAAGAATCATCTTACCGATACGATTACAAAGGAAGCGCGTATAAGTGTCCTTGATAGAGAGTTGAATAAATTGGAAGTAGCGGTGGACCCCGGCATTGTAAAGGTAACGATACCTGTTAAAAGCACCAGCAAAAACGTTCCAATAAGCATTGTTCAAAAAGGAACGCCGCCTTCCGGAGTATCGATTGATTCCATAACACTCGATGCAACTGATGCCTCCATTATAGGGAGTGAAGATGTTTTAAAAGATACTGACCACGTCCGGGTAGAAGTAGACGTAAGTAAAATTAGTGACAACACGACCCTTACTTTACCTGTCATCATTTCAAATGGAATCACAAAGGTGACACCGCAATTGGTAAAAGCAACTGTAACAGTGAAGAAACAAGGACAAAAATCAGTATCGGGCCTCCCTTTAAAAATAAGGGGTTTGTCCAATTCTTATCAGGCGCAGATTAATGACCCTGTTAATCAGATGATTAATCTATATGTTAACGGTCCGAATTCAGTCGTAGATGGGTTAACGCCTAATGACTTTAACGCCTTTATTGATCTAACGAGTCTTGCTGAAGGCAATCATGAAGTGAAAATTCAAGTTGAAGGTCCTCCCGATGTAAATTGGACACCGGATAAATCGACAGCAACAATTACTATATCTAAAAATGCATAATACGAGAGCAGTATACTTGAAGGAGCGATTTTTGAAATGGGAAAATATTTTGGTACCGATGGAGTTCGCGGAGTGGCAAACAGTGAGTTAACACCTGAATTAGCCTTTAAATTAGGCCGTTTTGGCGGATATGTGTTAACAAAAGATAAGGATCGGCCAAAAGTCATTATTGGACGTGATACCCGAATCTCGGGCCATATGCTTGAGGGAGCCCTTGTTGCAGGGTTACTTTCCATCGGAGCAGAAGTTATGAGACTGGGGGTTATTTCGACTCCGGGAGTAGCATACTTAACAAAAGCATTGGGTGCTCAAGCCGGTGTCATGATTTCTGCTTCGCATAACCCGGTCGCGGACAACGGGATTAAATTTTTTGGTCCTGATGGCTTTAAGCTATCAGATGAACAAGAGTTAGAAATAGAGGCATTAATTGACCTTCCGGATGACCAATTACCACGGCCGATTGGGTCTGAGCTTGGTCAGGTGATGGATTATTTTGAAGGCGGCCAAAAGTATCTTCAATTCCTAAAACACACAGTAGATGAGGATTTCTCCGGAATTCATATTGCATTGGATTGTGCACACGGTGCTACCTCATCATTGGCTACCCATTTATATGCAGATTTAGACGCTGACTTATCTACCATGGGTGCATCCCCAAATGGTTTAAATATCAATGCAGGTGTGGGTTCCACCCATCCAGAGTCACTTGCGGCTTTGGTTAAAGAAAAAGGAGCAGATGTTGGACTTTCCTTTGATGGTGATGGAGATCGTTTAATTGCGATTGATGAAAAAGGAAATATTGTCGACGGGGATCAAATCATGTACATCTGTGGAAAGTATATGAAAGAACAAGGTCGATTAAAGCATGGTACCATTGTTTCAACAGTTATGAGTAATCTTGGATTTTATAAAGGACTTGAAAGTCATGGGATTCACAGTATCCCAACGGCGGTCGGTGATCGCTACGTAGTAGAAGAAATGAAGAAAAATGGCTTTAATCTTGGCGGAGAGCAATCAGGTCATATTATTTTCTTGGATTATAATACTACCGGTGATGGCTTATTAACCGGTTTGCAGTTAGTAAATATTATGAAAGCAACACAAAAGCCTTTATCTGAATTGGCAGGCGAAATGAAAAAATTTCCTCAAAAACTAGTTAATGTAAGGGTAACAGATAAAAATCATGTCACTGATAATGTAAGAGTTAAGGCTGTAATTGAGCAGGTGGAGCAAGAAATGGCCGGGGATGGAAGGATTCTTGTCCGCCCCTCCGGAACAGAACCGCTTGTACGTGTAATGGCAGAGGCCCCTTCAGAGGAGCTGTGCGAAGCCTATGTAAATCGTATCGTTTCTGTTGTAAAAGAAGAAATGGAATTAAAAGAATAGAGACATATAAATATGCATAAGGGAACCCTATAAACCCCTTATGCATATTTTATTATGTATAATTTTACAATTATTTATAAAAATGTAGAATTTTATAGTCAAGAAGTGGTTGACGGACTTCTGACAATCAGGTAAGATGAATTTGCTTTATATCTTCAAAGTGGAAAATTATTCATTTAAAAAGAAAGGTGGATCGCGGATAGTTTTAACTAAAGCGCCTGAACTAATCTGAAGCAGTCAGATTAGTTGACGAGGAGGAGGTTTATCGAATGTTCGGCGGATACCTCCCGGTTGAATCGCACAACCGTAAACTCTTCTTTAAAACACCTGAGGCAACTCGGTGCACAAAGAGAAGAAGCTGCGCAAACAAAAAAAGGTATAGACGGATACCTTAAAAGAACAGAGATAAGGGGGCAAGTACGCCTCCGGTGCATTCTTGCCCCCTATATTTAGGGAGGAAAAGAAAAAATGTGTGGAATTGTTGGATATATTGGAAATAATGATTCAAAAGAAATCTTATTAAAAGGTTTAGAAAAGCTTGAATATAGAGGATACGACTCGGCCGGTATTGCGGTTAAGAATGAAAATGGCGTTCACGTTTTTAAAGAAAAGGGCCGGATTGCCGACCTTCGCAGTATTGTCGATGAAAATGTTGTGGCAAATATTGGAATTGGTCATACCCGTTGGGCTACTCACGGTGTTCCCAGCCAGCTAAATGCCCATCCTCACCAAAGTACGTCGGGTCGTTTTACGCTTGTTCATAACGGTGTCATTGAAAACTACGATATCTTAAAGCGGGAATATTTAGCGGACGCTACATTCGTAAGTGAAACGGATACAGAAGTAATCGTTCAGTTAATTGAGCTGTTTGTAAAAGAAGGTCTTGAAGTAATTGAAGCGTTCCGCAAAACATTAACTCTTTTAAAAGGATCTTATGCCCTTGCTTTGTTAGATGCCGAGAATAATGAAACAATTTTTGTAGCAAAAAATAAAAGCCCTCTGCTTGTCGGCCTCGGTAATGACTTTAATGTGGTTGCAAGCGATGCAATGGCAATGCTTCAAGTAACTGATCAATATGTTGAATTAGTGGATAAAGAAATTGTTATTGTCACAAAGGATCACGTAACCATTCAAAACCTTAACGGTGATATCATTAGCCGTAAGCCATATACAGCTGAGCTTGATGCAAGTGATATAGAAAAGGGGACGTATCCGCATTATATGCTCAAAGAAATTGATGAGCAGCCGCTTGTAATGAGGAAAATCATTCAAACGTATCAAAATGAACAAGGTGAATTAACAATTGCACCTGAGATTATCAATGCGATGAATGATTCGGACAGGGTATATATTATTGCGGCGGGAACTTCCTATCATGCAGGCCTTGTTGGTAAACAGTTTATTGAAAAGATCGCTAAGATTCCTGTTGAAGTCCATGTGGCAAGTGAATTTGGCTACAACATGCCGCTTTTATCTGATAAACCATTGTTTATTTTTATTTCACAAAGCGGCGAAACAGCGGACAGCCGTGCCGTTCTTGTAAGTGTAAAGGAATTAGGTCATCGTACATTAACAATTACGAATGTTCCCGGGTCCACTCTTTCACGTGAAGCAGATTATACTCTTCTTTTACATGCAGGTCCGGAAATTGCAGTTGCTTCGACTAAAGCATACACTGCACAGTTAGCGGTTTTATCTATTTTAGCTGAAGTAACGGCAAAAAGCCGCAATTATACTCTTGGCTTTGACCTTGTACATGAACTGGGCATCGTGGCAAATGCGATGGAAGTTCTCTGTGATTCAAAAGAACTAATTGAGCACATTTCCAGAGAGTTTTTATCTGTAACGCGAAATGCCTTCTTCATCGGCCGTTCGGTTGACCACTATGTTGGTTTAGAAGGTGCCTTGAAGTTAAAGGAAATTTCTTATATACAAGCAGAGGGCTTTGCAGGCGGAGAATTAAAGCATGGCACGATTGCTTTAATTGAAGAAGGTACTCCGATCATTGCTCTCGCAACTCAAGAAAGTGTAAACTTAAGCATTCGCGGTAATGTCAAAGAAGTCGTTGCCCGCGGAGCAAACCCATGCATCATTTCGATGAAGGGGTTAGAAATGGACGAAGACAGCTTCGTCATTCCTGAAGTACATGAATTATTAACACCACTTATCTCTGTCATACCTATGCAATTAATTGCCTACTATGCTGCCTTGCACCGTGATTGCGACGTCGACAAACCGCGTAATTTGGCAAAATCGGTAACGGTTGAATAAAAGCTTATTAATAGAATCGAGAACTGTTGAAAGACAAAAAAGTCGGGTAATGCCATTTTGTCCGTGAAAAATAAAGTGTAACTAAAAAATAAATATGGTAACACACGAAAGGCTTGATCCATTTTGGATTGAGTCTTTTTTTATACGTGCCCAGAAAGCAGAATTTGCCTGACAATTTTCCACTGGGAATTGTGAGACAAATCCTCTTCTGAAATTAACCAATTTTTTGACTTGACATAAGGAGCATTTATCAGACAAATATGGACGTAAGCCGATGATTGTCGTTGGACTATGCTTATTCGTTATTTCCAACTTATTGGCTGCTGCTGCAGATCATTTTTCGCTTTTTCTTGTTTCACGATTAATTGGCGGTATGGGTTCTGCTGCCTTGGTTCCCTCCATTATGGCTTATGTCGTTGATATCACGACAGATGAACAGAGGCCTAGAGCGATGTCATTTCTAGGCGCTTCGATGTCATCCGGTTTTATTATTGGTCCGGGTTTGGGAGGATTGTTTGCTGAGTTTGGAACTAGGGTTCCTTTCTTTGCGTCTGCAAGTATTGGTCTTTTGGCGGTGATCTGTTGCTTACCATTATTACCGGAATCCAAATCTGTAGAGGTTCGTCTCATGCATCTGAAATCGAAACAGAAGAAAGAAAATATTTTTCGTCAACTTGCACAATCGGTTAAATCTCGCTATTTTATCCTATTGTTAATGATATTCGCTCTTACATTCGGACTTACTCACTTTGAGGCGATATATCCGTTGTTCGTTACTCAGAGCTATGGATTTACGACTAGAGATATTTCCATCTTGTTTATGGTTTGTTCCTTGATCGGTACATTCAACCAAGTAATGCTGACCAACAGGCTTACACAAAGATTTGGGGAAAAGCTAATTATTAGCAGCATGCTCTTGCTATCGGCAGTATCTCTTGTGTTCTTACTATTCTCGGGCAATTTCTTTTATGTAATGGTAATTACGATGTTGTTTTTCACATTTAATAACATATTACGGCCGACGATTAACACGTTACTATCGAAGGAAGCTGGAAATGAACAAGGATTTGTAGCAGGGTTGAACAATGCCTATATGAGTCTCGGACAAATTTTTGGGCCAGTGCTTGCGGGGGCTTTATTCGATATTCATATCAACCTGCCTTATCTATTCGGAGCAATCGTGCTACTTGTCAGCTGCTTTATATCAGTCAAGTGGTTAGGGATTAAGAATGGAGTAATCCCCCAAGAAAATAGGAGAGTAAAGGATCAAGCCTTATAGGGGGAATACATTCGCAATGTGTTTAAAAGCCATTTATTGAGTAATTTTCTAAAATGTAGGTAGCAATAAATAGGAATAGGAGCATCTATATATGTGGAAGTGGATGATAGCATTTATAGGATGTATTTTCTTGCTTCAAGGATGTGTCTCAAATGACAGTGGAGAAATCAAAAAACAAGAAAAGCAAAGGGAAGTCGTTACCCAAGGAGTGAATGAACAGCTTCTTCAAGCAGCGGATAGTGGAAAAGGTAAATATCATAAGAAAGTTGATTAAGGAAGGTGTAAGTATTAATGCACAGGACACAAAAGGACGAACTGCTACTATGATTGCAACATATAAAAATGACATAGAGACTGCGAAAGTCCTAATTGAGGCGGGTGCAGACGTCAACATTCAAGATAACATGAAAAATAATCCCTTCTTATATGCTGGTGCAGAAGGATAAATTGAAATCCTGAAGCTTACGATTGATGCAGGTGCTGACCCCGCCATTACTAACCGATATGGAGGAGAGGAACTGCTTTGATCCCAGCCTCAGAACATGGTTATGTTGATGTTGTAAAATTGCTTCTTGATAATACGGATATCGATGTAAATCATGTTAACAATCTAGGTTGGACTGCATAGATGGAAGCGATTGTTCTGGGTGATGGGGGAGAAAGCCAACAAGAAACCATTAAATTATTAATTGAACATGGAGCGGATGTGAACATACCAGATTTGGAAGGAGTGACTCCACTTCAACATGCAAAAGATAGAGGTTTTGAAGAAATAAAAGAAATACTTCTCCTTGCAGGAGCGAAATGACAGAAATTCAGAAAGTAGCATACGTGGAAAATCGCTTTTTTGAAATAAAATAGCCCTATTGCTCTAGATAAAATTTGATGTTTCATGCAATAGGAAAAAATGAAAATAGAACAACTTATGTAATGAAAAGTATGAAAATTGATAAATCGGGCGCTTTAATTTAATAAAACGAGAGCACATATTAGGTCTAATATGTGCTCTTATTTATGTTTAAGAATTTCTATAATTTAGGTCTTTATAACTTAAGGATGCTGCTGATAAATACATGCATACTGTTGTTAAAATTCTATCTTTTTATGAAAATTTTTTCATTTCTTAAACTGGCCCGCTTTGCTAGCTATACCCCTTTATAACGTACCCAAAAGCCGCTGACCGTATCCGATTCCAAGTGGGAGCTGACCACAGCCAGCACGCAATATTTATGATTACAGTTAATTACAGTTAATTACAGATTGAGTTGCATTTTATGGTGGAAGCATTTTCCTAACGATTGGCTGTTTACTTTCTCACCCCAGTAACAAACTATACTGAATTCAATTTATATCGGAGGGAATCGTCAATGATTCAACAAACTGTACAATCAGAAGTTTTAAAAGTGTTAAGCGACCGTCGTGCTGTGAAACAATATAAAGTCGGCCACCAAATGCCGAAAGAGGATCTTGAACAATTGCTGAAATCCGCTTCCGAAACGCCATCTTCTTGGAACCTTCAGCACTGGAAGTTCCTCGTTATCGAAGATCAAGCTCAGAAAGATAGACTGCTTCCAATTGCTTACGGACAAAAGCAAATCGTGGAAAGCACCGTCGTGATCGCTGTTTTGGGTGATCTTGAAGCAAACAAAAATGCAGAGCTTGTTTTTGGTCCTGCTGTAAAAGGCGGATTTATGTCTAAAGAAGTGATGGACACTCTAGTCGATCAAATTAATAGCGCATACCAATATCCGCAACTTGCGCGAGATGAAGCGATCCGCAATGGCTCCTTGGCTTCTATGCAGCTTATGATTGCCGCGAAAGCAATGGGTTACGATACTTGTCCGATGGGTGGATATGACGCGGCCAAATTCGTAGAAGCGTTTAATGTTCCTGCCCGCTATGTACCCGTGATGCTAATCACCGTTGGCCTTGCTGCATCGCCGGCAAGACCGTCCGGCCGTCTTTCTCTGGATCAAATTACTGTTAAGAATACATTCTAATTAAGATTGCAAAAAGGCTAAATGAGACTTCTTTCAGCAAACAGGGGCAAGAATTAAAGAAAATCAATGCATATTTTAGGCATTGTTTTTTGCATACCTATTTAAAAATACTTTCTATAAAGCTCTTGCCTAAAGCTCCCACTTAACTGTGCATAGATCCTTGTAGTCTCACTTTTCTCGTGCCCCAAATAAACTTTGAATAACTTCAAGAGGGGCACCATTATTTAACATGTGAGTGGCATAGCTGTGCCTCAATTGGTGCGGATGAATCGTTTTATTTATTCGTGCCCGACTAGAAATCCGCTTGATGATGTATCTCATTTGAGCTATGCTCATTCGATGTGGATTCCGTTCGGTGACAAAAATGGCGGGATCTCCGTCCTGGCGTTGATCAAGGTAACGCTTAAGCCAAATTTGGCAGCGGATATTAAAATAAACTTCCCTTTCTTTATCCCCTTTTCCTCTTACGACGGCTGAACGATTTGACCAATTAATTCGATTTTTTTCTAATGAAACAATTTCACCAATACGGCAGCCTGTAGAAAACATAAATTCAAACAAAGCCTTTTCCATTGAAGTGGTGCATGCTTCCCGTAAATGTTCGATTTCAAATTCGATCAAAAACTTAGGAATACGTTTCCCATGCCTTTGACAATAACAAAGTACATCTCTCCCTAAAAATTAATTTTTAGAGGAATTATTGACCTTATTCTTAAAATTGAAACGGAAGAAACTATTCAACTATTGTAAGCAGGTTAGTGGAAGAAGGATTAACTATCAGACACTCCAATTATCAGAGAGGACTATGTTGTTTGGTAATGCCAATTTCATTGTAGTTGAGTTTAAGCTGATAGAAAAAAGGCTGTCCAAAAGGTAGTTTCATGGATTTGTGTACAAGCAGTTTTGTCTCTTCTTGCATATTATTTATGGATATCCCTAAGTGAATTTTATTGATTGAAAGGAAGGATTTATTTGAATAACAACTTTGAAGAAAATTTCTTAGAAGAAAGTTCATCAGAAGAGAGTGGTGATAATAAAGGAGGTAATAGAATGGTGAAGGCAATTACAACTGGTGTATTTCATGTGCCCGTTGATAACCAAGTGCCAGATACCAATACTATGATCAACATCTATTTCAAAAATCCGAGTTCAAAACTGCTTACTGCGAATTTCCTAGTGGAATTTTCCTCTCCTGGGGTAGCTCCTGGCGTTCAAAACCCGGAAATTTCGTCTCCACCAAATGGTAGCTGGACTGTAACAGTTCTCCCACACCATACCCTCGTCATCGTAGTCATCGGTCCCGCTTTGGCTTTCGGAACATGGCGTTTTTCATTTTGGGGCGATATTGACCGCAAGGAAATGAAAAACAAACTTAGCGTTGAAGTAATTGCTGGGACAATATTTGGTTCTGGACCGGATTTGGCTTTTGATGATGCAGGGGCGACTTTCCCTCATGCGTTGTTTGTTGATGCAAAAATTGAAGTAACCGGTCCAGCAGTCCCAGTCCCAACAGGCGGTATCATTTCGGTCTAACAAACGAAACAGCTTACAGAATGGAAGGCGATTGCTTGATGCAGTCGTCCTTTCTTTTTCCGGCATGGTGTTATCCCAATGTAACAAAATAAATATTAAGTTACATTCATTTATTGAAGATATAAAAGGCATTAAGCTAAAATAACTGAAGGTTTGTGAAATGATACACTTAAACAAACGGGTGCTTTAGTAAAATAACTGAGGTGCCATTTTTGGTAGCTTTTTCACATTTTCCATCTTCAGCAATCGGGCGCTTTTCCGGAACACGGAAAGCGTCATTTTTAATGGAATAAAGAATTGAGTTAAATAACAAGTTTTGAAATAATTATAATTTAGCATAAAAACTTTGTGGGGTTGCGTTGAAAAAAGGACCACTAATTGCTGGATTTGAGCCAGGAAATTGTTTCTTCAAAACGGTATAAGTGAATATATAACGAGAAATTTAAAAATTTTCGTCTGCAATTAGTATGAATTTGTAGATTCGAAAAAAACACAACAAATTCATTTGAAGTTGTGCTAACATGGCAAGACTAGATTTAGAGAATGGAGAGGGTATCACTATGAAAATAAATCTATTAATTGCGAACAATATTAACAAATTAGATGCAGCACTACCAGTAGATAAATCGTTAGGAATTGCTGGGTTGTCTGGATCTGGTAAAACAACTTTTTGTCAAACTATTGGTGAAGAATCCAAGAAGCGTCTCGTTTCCTTATTGCCTAAGGCTGAATACCAGTATTTATTTTCCAATATTATGGAAACCAATTTTAGTGCCATCAAGATGGAAGACATGCCTTTAGTGCTTTTTCTCGGAAAATCATCGATTTCTTCCAATCCGCGCTCAACGATTGGTACCCATACGGGCGTTTTTAAAGAGTTACGCGTGTGGCTTGCTGAAAAATTTAATCTTTCTCCAGAAGTTTTTTCCTTTAATAATGCATTAGGCTGGTGCCCGGATTGTAAAGGACGCGGAACTACCAAAAATGTCGAATGTCCAAAGTGTAAGGGGAATCGCTATAATCAGGAAGTGGAAGAATATACGATTGAATTATTTGGCAAACCACATACTATTTCCGATATCAACAACTTAAGCATTGAATCTATTAATTCATTAACAGAGGTTTTACATATTAGTGAAGCGAAACAGCATATTCTTAAAAATATTATCAATATGAATATTGGTTACTTAACATTAAATCGGATCATGGGTACATTGTCAGGAGGGGAATTAACACGGCTTTACTTGGCAGAATTCATGGCGGCAAGTGAAAATACCGTAATTATCATTGATGAAATCTCTGTAGGTCTCGATCATCAAACACTCTTAAAAATTTTAGAAGAGATTAAACAATTAGGCTATAGGAATCAAATTTGGCTCATTGATCATTCTGACACGGTACTCGACACAACGGATGAGCAAGTGTTCTTTGGACCTGGCAGTGGTAAATACGGCGGAAAAATTGTCGAGGAATCACCTCGTCCAAAACCTGTTATTTGGGAACGAAATCAGGCAATGCCAACAGAATACTATCAATTTCATGATCTTTACTGTCGTAATATTCAAATGGCTGAAATTCAGATTCCCAAAAATAGACTTGTCACCTTTACGGGTGAATCTGGATGTGGTAAATCGACCCTTGTCAATGAGTGTATGTCCAAAGATTTTCTGAAGCGGTATCCAAAAGATAAACTGGTCATGGTGGGGCAAGATCGAAACCAATCGATTACCAGCCGGTCAACCGTTGCGACTTTTCTTGATATCAAAAAGAAACTCACCAAATACAGTGAGGATATTGATGATATTTTTCAGCGCTCGATTGAAGATATTATTGATGAAATGCCAAATGAAGACATCGCTCATAAACGCTTGAGTTTATTAATCAAACTTGGACTTGGTTATTTGACGTTAGAAAGAAAAACACAATCCTTATCGACTGGTGAATTTCAATGTGTTCATTTAGTTTCTGAGCTGTTTGCCAACTCGAGAAACCCGCATACGCTGTTTATTTTTGACGAGCCTTCAAAAGGGTTATCTCAAAATATTTTAAATCAATTCATTGATAGTGTCAGGGTCATTCTGCAGGATGAATCTGTCTCAATTATGATGATTGAACATAATACTTATATGCTAGAAAACTCTGATTTTATCGTTGATTTTGGTAAAAGACAGCTTGCACCTGTTCAACATCTTGATGTTGTCAGTCATGATGATTATTATCGTCAAAAAAACAGTGCAGATAGAGTTGCTCCATTGCAAATTTCTTCAACACTCAATCAACAAAATGGAATTAACTACTTAAAAGAAAATCATATTGTCTATTTTAAAAATGCAGAAAACGTCTATAAGGGCGGTATCTTAAAAAGCTTATCACCAATGGCCCGTGTGATTTATGGTGAATACGAATCTGAAACAATTGCACCCGTTATCGCCATTGATCTGGAACGGCACTTGTATAGCCAATATAGTTTTCTCTATGAAATTGGCGGCCTGATCAACCATATTGTGGCGGCGCATCCGACCAATAAAGATACGAGAAGCTTCGATTTCTATTATCAAGAAAATCATTGTCCATGCTGCTCGGGCCGCCGGGTGATTGAAAAATTTGATATTGATGTTGTTATTAAGGACAAAACCGTGCCATTCTGGGATGGCCTATTGCATCCAGACGTGATGGAGGTTTTAAAATACTATCAATACCCAAAATTGCAATTCCTCTTTGATGAGATTAAGAATGAGCTCGGTCAGGATATAAGTAAAAGCTATAATGAGATGACAGAAGCAGAAAAGCATACCTTTTTATACGGGTATTGGGAAAAGTCATTCTATGATAAAGCTGGCAAGGCGTCGAGGACATGGGAGGGCTTTAATATCATCATTGGGCGGTATATGTTTATTTCGAAATCGATTATTAAAGAGCATATGAAAGCATCCAAAGAGATGATTACCTGTCCGATTTGTCAAGGAACCGTGCTAAACCATCATAAAAAGCTTAAATTTGGTGACACGGATATTCGTGAGATTATTCAACAGCCACTTGATCAAGTTTTGCAAACAGTAGGGAAGTTACCGGAACTGGAAAAATTGAAAGCCATTGTTGGCGGCGATATGGCTTTGACGGAAGATGTCTCCCTGTTGCCTAGGGAAACACAAGTCGCGCTGAAAATGCTTGAACTGGATCAAGCAAGCTTTGCCCATTATGAAATGGTTTTACAAAATGTCTTACCATTCTGGGACAGAATTAGAGGCAATATCGAATCCATCAGCGTCCATAATCGGATTACCATCTGTGATTTTGCCAATATCACCGAAACGAGAGAAACCATCATTGATAAGTATTTCACCAATGGAAAATACAAAAAACTGACGTATGTCTATGAAGCGTTTGGTTTCAAAAAAATTGTCACCCAAATTAATAAGATTAAAGCAAGTCATCCATGTCCATTCTGTAAAGGGAAGAAAGTTATTTCAGAAGATGGTCTCCATGATGGCGTTTATAAATTATCGATACCATGTGTTAGCTGTCATGCAAGCGGCATTAATGAAGAAGGACGAAAGGAAATCGTCGCATGTCTAGACGTGCAAACATGGCTGACTGGCAACGTAAGTGATGTTGTGGCTGAAAGCTTACGGACGGAGGACGTTGGTGATATTCCAATTTTCAATCGTATTCGGGAGTTGAATAAACAAGATATGATGGCGGTTTACCAATGCCTTGAGCAAAATAATTAAATTAGATTTAATAAAACAAGCGATATTTTAATACAGAGCTAGATGTCAGTCAGTGAAGAAAACTCATTTGCAATAATAAATTGCAAATGAGTATTTATGCTATTCTGAAGAGGAGCTTGTTGGTTTAAAAGAATATTAAAAGTGTCAATCTAGATAGACAAAAGAACGGAGAAAATCTACTTATTATCTAAGCATGCCCATCAAAGCAAAAGTCCTTATGAATGCTTTCAATCTAAGGGAGTAGAAGAAATTGCAAAAGGAAATTACGATACAGAAATTACCCATCCGACAAAAAACAAAATCCAAGCGTTGATAGTATCGTTCAATAATATGGCAAAGAAATTGAAAAAAGGCGAAGAAATACAGAAGGAATATGAAGAAAACCGCAAGCTATTGCTGGCCAAATAAAGATGGTTTCCAAATCTTAAAGGCAGTCCGCAGCGAAAGAGAGATCCCGGTCATCATTGTTTCTGCCAAAACCGATGATATTGATAAAATTAGAGGCTTAGGTTACGGAGCAGATGATTATTTAACGAAGCCGTTTAGTCCGGCAGAACTTGTTTAGAGAGAACAGAAACGAATTATACAGTTTTTAATTGTATGGGAGAAGTAAAGGAACAGGGAAAAGCACCGAGTGTGTTAATAGATGATGGTTTAATTTTATTAACTACGTGCATTAAAAACATAATGACTAAATATAGGTAGCTCAAAATATGTTCCGTCAGAACATCTTCCAGAGCTTACAATGAGTGGATTGGAAACAAGATTATTTGTATGGATTACAAAGTCTTGGACTTGATCTCATGATGAATAGAACAAGCAGGTAAAACAAATCGGAAAGCACAATGGACCACAAAATAATTAAAGGTGAGGTTTAAATATGACAACATTTCTTTTAGTCATCATTTATTTGGCTTTTATCAGCTTAGGTTTACCTGATTCATTGTTGGGGGTAGCATGGCCTGTGATGCAATCGGACTATGGGGCCCCACTTGAGACTGCTGGATTACTTTTTATGACGATTGCAGGTGGTACAATTATTTCCAGTTTAGCTAGCGGAAAGATACTTAAACGGTTCGGTACTGGCAATATCACATTTGTCAGTTGCTTAATGACTGCTGGTGCTTTGCTAGGATTTCATTTTGCTCCATCGGTCGTTTGGTTAATTGTATGTGCCATACCACTTGGATTAGGTGCAGGATCTGTTGATGCAGGATTAAACGATTATGTTGCTACACATTATAAGGCACACCATATGAGTTGGTTACATTGTTTTTGGGGAGTGGGAGCTACTTTTGGTCCTATCATTATGGCTCAGTTTATTTCAGAACAACATTCTTGGAGAAATGGATATCTTGCAATCTCTGGAATTCAGTTCACCTTAACTGTAATCCTTCTCTTCACTTTGCCCTTATGGAATAGAGTGAAAAAAAACAGCAATATCACCTTACATGAAGAGCCGGAAGATTCAAAGGGTGTATTTGATAATGAAGATGTTAAACATGTAAAACCTTTACAAATTAAAGGAGTTAAACTGGCTTTGATCTCCTTCTTGTTTTATTGTGGAGTTGAATCAACAGTGGGTCTTTGGGGAAGTAGCTTTTTGGTAAATGTCAAGGAGTTACCCGTAGCGGTTGCTGCACAATGGGTTTCCTTATATTACGCAGGAATAACAATTGGTAGATTTATTACAGGCTTTATTACCTTTAAGATGAGTAACCGTACTCTCATTCGGATGGGGCAAACAATAGCATTAACTGGCGCCACACTTCTATTCCTACCACTGCATTCCACTTTCTCGCTTGTAGGTTTTATTATGGTTGGACTAGGATTAGCACCGATATTTCCGTGTATGTTGCATGAAACACCAACACGTTTTGGGAAGAAGCATTCCCAGACAATTATGGGTTATCAAATGGCTGTTGCCTATACAGGTAGTACATTCATGCCACCTCTTCTTGGTTTCATTGCATCTCATTCAACAATAGGAATCTTCCCATTTTGTATTGTTGTTTTTGTTGCAGCAATGCTCCTAAGTTCAGAAAAATTAAATACCTTACTGACAAAGAAGGATGTATTAAAGAGGAAAGATACAAGCTCAACAGCATTTTAATCATGTAGGGGTTCAATAGATAACAAAGTTGCTTATTTTTACATTAAAGGAAAATATATTAGGAGTGATTTAAAATGAAAACTGAAAAAGAGAAAATGTTAGCTGGAGAATTATATACAAATGACGCTAATTAAAATAAAATGTGAAACAAAAAACGGGTGATGACTCCCACCACCCTAAATATTTGTTAAATTCATGACCTGTGTCATTATTGAATTACTTGGACTATTGTTTATTTGCAATTACCTCATTACTGACTGATAGATTTATTTTCTTCCTCATTGGATAATAGTATAGGACTAAGGGAGCAACTAACCCCATTATCCAAGCAATATCTGTCCCGTCCAGAATTTTAGAAATTGGTCCAACATACATGGTCGTATTCACAAATGGAATTTCTAGAATAAAAGAAACCAGGTAAGCAATAATTGCAATCCAATTAAATTTTCCATACTGCCCATTTACATCAAAAACATCCAATACATTGTATTCTCCTCGACGTAAAAGGTAATAATCGATTAAGTTAATAGCAGTCCATGGAACCATAAAATAAGAAAGTAAAAGAATAAAATTCTCAAAATTAGTTAAAAAGTTTCCATTCCCCCATATCGCTAATCCTGTTCCAATAAGTGCAGTTGCAAAAACTAGCCAAAATCGAACTTTAGTTGTTGCTTTTAATTTTGTAAATGCTTCTAATGTTGTTGTAATTGACATAAATGCACCGTAAAGGTTTAGCACATTTACCGCTAACACACCTAGCACAATCACCATGTACATTAAAACAGCTAATTGAGGTCCAACAAGTTTTGCTAGCCCTAAACTTGAATTATCTAAAAATTTAGGAATTAATGCCGTAAGAATAACACCTAGTGACATCATCCAAACCGTTCCAATCACAGTTCCTGCATAGGTATAACCAAATGTTTTTGATGATGGGGTATTGCTTGGAAGATATCTTGAATAGTCGGCTACATATGGTGCATACGTTAATTGCCACGTTGCTGCTATACTAACCATTAATAAAAATGAACCCACTGAAAAATGACCTGGTGACCATATATGAGCAGGCATTTGAAGACGAAAAGCCTCAACAGTAACAAAAATAAAAACAATAGCGAAAATAATAGCAAAATATCTCTCCAACTTATGGATTAAATCATAACCAATCATAGTAATAACAAGTGCAATTATGCTCACTAAAACAATTCCCCAGTTAACAGGAATGGAAAATGCACTGCTGATTGCCTGAGCACCGAGCACACTGCTACTTGCAAAAAATCCAATATACATCAGTATGACAACAAAAAGAGGAATAACCGCACCTACTACCCCAAATTGGGCACGACTTTGAATCATTTGAGGAATTCCTAGTTTTGGTCCTTGTACAGAATGGGAAGCCATAAAAATCGCTCCAAGCAGATTCCCTACAACAACTGCAATGAGTCCCCAAAATATGCTTAAACCGAATTCAATCGCTAGGGCACCAGTAACAAGAGTTGTTACTTGCATATTTGCGCTGAACCAAATCGTAAACAAATTGCGAACACTACCATGTCTTTCTTCCTCAGGTATAAATTCTATCGTTCGTTTTTCAATATTCATTGAAACCCCTCCATAAATTTAGCTTTTTTTTAAATTTTACAATGCTGTGCCTCAATCCTATTTTTTATGGAATCGTTTTCAAATGCATTTAACCTAATTAAACTGTTTAGCTATAGCTAAATTTATTCTAATTAGATAAGGAGAAATAAAATAGTAGAATATATATGGAGAATGTAAAAATTATATTTATTTGTAATTTTCACTCTATAATATTTGGTTGACTTTCTTCATTTTATTTAGATTTTATATATTATTTTTATATTCATTCCAGTTATTGATTACTGAATTTTTGAAATAAAAATAAATTTGTACTAGTGTATTCCTTAAAACAAGCATATTTTTTGTAATGTCACAATCCGATTAGGGAACATCATCCTTTTCGTATTTAATGAATGATTGGTTATATCTTACCCCATAGATTTGTCAGAAAGATTATGGTTAGGATCTACAGGAGTATTTTAAACCTTTATTGGGACAATATAATGGCTAATGAAACAACTGCTATGGAAAAGGGGAAGGGAACGTTGATACGTAATTTCAAAGTACAACCAGAGGGAATTATTGAAACCAGCGCAAGAGGGGTTGAAGTATTGAAGACCCCTCAACTCAATAAAGGTGTGGCTTTTACTTCGGAGGAGCGGCGTGAACTGGGTCTCCGCGGGCTTCTCCCTACAACTGTTCTTACCATTGAACAGCAACTTGAACGAGCCTATCAACAGTTTTCTAGTCAGTCCACGGATGTGCTAAAAAATGTTTACTTATCGGCTCTTCGCGACAGGAACGAAGTTTTATTCTATCGACTGGTTTCCGAGCACTTGAGTGAAATGTTGCCCATTATCTACACCCCAACAGTCGGTCAAACGATTGAGCACTACAGCCACCTTTATCGTCGACCTGTTGGTGTTTATCTATCCATCGACGATCCAGACAGTATTGAAGAAGCATTTACTAACTTCGGTGCTTATGCTGACGAAATTGACCTCATTGTAGCCACTGACGGTGAACGTATTTTGGGCATCGGAGACTGGGGTGTTGGCGGCATTGACATTGCGTTAGGTAAGCTCACCGTGTATACGGTTGCAGGTGGTGTTGACCCTCGCCGCGTGATCCCAGTCATTTTAGATGTAGGCACAAACCGGGAAGAATTACTGAATGATCCGCTTTACGTCGGAATTCGCCATCCACGGATTCATGGTGAACAGTATGATGCGTTCATTGATACGTATGTCCGTACAGCAAGCAAGATGTTTCCAAATGCACTGCTTCATTGGGAAGACTTTGCACAGCCAAATGCCAGACCAATCCTTGAAAGATATAAGCATGAGATCTGTACATTTAATGACGACATCCAGGGAACTGGTGCGGTTTCGCTGGCGGTTGTATTGTCAGCTGCGCGTGCTTCAGGAATTCCTTTGTCGGAACATCGTATAGTTGTATTTGGCGCGGGGACAGCCGGTATCGGTGTTGCTGAACAAATTCGCGATGAGATGGTACGTGGGGGACTTTCCCAAGAGGAAGCAAACAGCAGCTTTTGGGGGATCGACCGACCGGGGCTGTTGCTCCAAACTACGGAAGACCTACGTGATTTTCAGAAGCCTTTTGCACGACCAGTGAAAGAAGTGGAAGACTGGAATAAAGATGCAGAGGGTAAGATTAGCATTCTAGAGGTGGTTCAGCGAGTACATCCCACCATTCTTATCGGGACTTCGACGGTTGGAGGAGCGTTTACGGAGGAAATTGTCAAAGCAATGGCTGCTCACACAGCCCGCCCCATCATTTTGCCTCTCTCCAACCCCACGGATAAGTCCGAAGCAAAACCAGCCGATCTCATAAAATGGACAGATGGGAAAGCCTTGGTTGCCACCGGAAGTCCGTTTGAACCGGTCCATTACAAAGGGGTAACATACATCATTGGGCAAGCTAATAACGCCTTTGTATTCCCTGGAATTGGACTCGGCACGATTGTGTCGCGGGCAGAGCGAGTAACCGACGGCATGCTCGTTGCTGCTGCAAAAGCTGTGGCGGGGATGGTTGACACTAGCGCGCCAGGTGCATCATTGATACCCAAGATTGAAGACATGCGGATCACTTCAGCAGCGGTCGCTATTGAAGTGGTAAAGTCCGCCATTTCTGAAGGCGTGGCAAATTCGCAAATCAATGACGTTCAGCAAGCCGTACACGAAGCGATATGGCAGCCTAAATATAGACACGTCAAGGCGGTACAGCATTTTTCATGAGTGTGGGGCAGTTTCAATCTAGGTTATTGATAGTAATGTTAGGGAGTGGGCGGAATGCCTACCCCTTTTTTAATACTCGATTTACTCAGTTTTTACTCACAAAGAAAATCCGTCCCTGACACACAGTTACGGATCTCGCAATAAACCCGGTTGATTTTAAAGGAGAGATTACCTCTCTTTTTATAGCTTATAGCGACAAAATGTCCTTAGCATATTTTAATGTTGGCAACAATCACAGTGACAAAATGCATTTTTGTATAAATTGAAGCAGCGGTGAAAGCGCTCTACTATTAAGATAGAAAGTTCAACAAATAAGTTGAAGGGGGAAAAGAAAAATGAACGAGACAGTAAAAGACAACAAAGATGTCAAAGTTAAAATACAAAAGTTTGGCAGTTATTTAAGCGGCATGGTTATGCCGAATATCGGTGCCTTTATTGCTTGGGGACTTATTACTGCTTTATTTATTCCAACAGGATGGATGCCGAATGCAGGGCTGGCGAAACTGGTTGGTCCAATGATTACCTATCTATTGCCGTTATTGATTGGTTTTACCGGCGGTAGAACAGTTTATGATATTCGCGGAGGTGTCGTTGGTGCCGTTGCGACAATGGGTGTGATCGTAGGTACAGATATTCCGATGTTCCTTGGAGCAATGATCATGGGACCTATCGGTGGATTTGCGATTAAAGGCTTTGATAAGCTCATTCATGGAAAAATTAAGGCTGGATTTGAAATGCTTGTCAATAACTTCTCTGCAGGAATTATCGGTGGTGCTTTAACATTAATAGCATTCAAAGGTGTTGGGCCGGTTGTTGAAGCATTAAGTAAGGTTTTAGCTTCAGGTGTGCAATTTATTGTCGATCATCATGCATTACCATTAGCAAACCTGTTTATTGAACCAGCGAAGGTATTATTCTTAAATAATGCTATTAACCATGGAATCTTAAGTCCATTGGGTGTTGAACAAGCAACGCATACCGGAAAATCGATTCTCTTCATGCTTGAAACAAACCCTGGTCCGGGATTAGGTATTTTACTAGCATACTGGCTGTTTGGTAAAGGTACAGCAAAACAAACGGCACCCGGTGCAGTGATCATTCACTTCCTAGGTGGTATTCATGAAATTTACTTCCCATATATCTTAATGAAACCAATGTTAATTCTTGCAGCTATAGCTGGCGGTGTCAGTGGGGTATTCACCTTTACCTTATTCCATGCAGGTCTAGTAGCAGCTCCCTCTCCTGGAAGTATTTTTGCCCTTCTAGCCATGACGCCAAAAGGCGGTTATGTGGGTACGCTTGCAGGGGTTATCGTAGCAGCAGCAGTATCATTTGCAGTATCGTCATTAATCTTAAAAACAAGCAAGGCGGCGGCAGAAGAGGATTTAACCTCTGCCACAGCGAAGATGGAAGAAATGAAAGGCAAGAAGAGCACGGTTACTGCCGTGTTAAATAACACTCAAGCTGTATTTAATCCTGATCAAGTGAACAAAATTGTGTTTGCCTGTGATGCCGGAATGGGTTCCAGTGCAATGGGAGCTTCAATTCTAAGAAATAAAGTGAAAAAAGCAGGATTAGATATAACGGTAATTAACACGGCCATTAATAATCTGCCTGCGGATGCTAATGTTGTTGTTACGCATAAAGATTTAACCGACAGAGCAAAAGCAAAGCTTCCAAATGCAACTCATATTTCGGTTGAAAACTTCTTAAATAGTCCAAAGTATGACGAATTAGTAAATGGTTTAAAAACCAGTTAATGTAAAAAAGGAACCCGGTGAATGCCGGGTTCTTTATTTACAAGAAAATCTAGTATAAAATTCAATCTTTAAGAATTGTCCAGCTCCAGCGCCTAGGGGCTCGGGGTCATAAGCCAATCCGTACTGAAGGTTAAAAAGCAACCTTGCTGGCTCGTCTTATGCCTGTCGCCCCTGAGCAAGGCGCTTCCGCTTTTATAATTTTGTCAACAAGTATGATGACTAATTTCGTTTTTCCTCTTGTTGTATAAAGGTGTTTAACGTTTTACTATTAAAATGTAAGTTTGAAATTATAATTTTGGCAACAACCTAGGGTAGGAGGACGCTAGTCGGAATTCCTAAACGGAGTGAGATCTATGTATATTTCAGCAAGAGAAAGACAAATTCTTGAAATCTTACTAACCGAATCAAATGAGTTGACCGTAAAAGACCTCGCAGACAAAATAGGCGTAAGTGGAAGAACCGTACACCGTGATTTAAAGAATGTGGAAGATATTCTTGAAGAGTACAATCTAATTTTGCAAAAAAAATCAGGTGTAGGAATCCAGATTACAGGCGATAAAACCAAGATTCGCGACCTTGAGATGTTTTTATTCAATCTCTACCATACCGAATATACACCGGATGAACGGCAGACGATGATCTTATGCACGCTGCTGGAGTCAAATGAGCCGGTAAAGCTGCTTGGTCTGGCAAATGATCTTAATGTAACCATTGCAACGGTTAGTAATGACTTAACGAAATTAGAAGATAGCTTAAAGTCATTTGGGTTGTCATTAATCCGAAGAAGAGGTTACGGGGTTGAAATTGAAGGCTCTGAGACCGCAAAACGAAAAGCCATGAGGAGTTTAATTGCTGAGAATCTGGATGAATCAGAAATTCTTTCATTGGCAAAAGAAAATATTCAAAAACGCTCCAATCAGCAAATTGATACCGTATCTGAAAAGCTATTAGGTTTAGTTGAAAGGAAAAAGCTGCTCATTGTCGAGAATGTGATCGAATCCATCAGTCAGGAGCTTCCTTTTTCAATGGCAGACAGCGCCTATATTGGTTTAGTTGTCCACTTGGCGCTCGCTGTAGAAAGAATCCAAAAAGGAGAAGGCATCACAATCGATCCTTCTTATTTAGAAAATCAACAATCAACAAAAGAATATTTATTTGCGAAAAAGATTGTTGAACAATTAGAACAATCATTTCAAATTACGATTCCTGAAGCAGAGATTGGGTATATCACGATGCATCTAATGGGTGCGAAACTGCGCCATGATCATGAATACTTGATGGAAGCATCCAGTCTGCAGGCAGGAATTAAAACAAAGGATCTCATTGAGTATGTTGAAAGACTATTAGATAGGGATTTAACAAATAATCGTTCGTTATTTGAAGGATTAATGATGCATTTAAAACCTGCCCTCTATCGGATTAAACAGAATATGGGGATAAGTAACCCGTTGTTAGAAAAAATTAAGAACGATTATGGAGAGCTGTTTTCTGTCGTAAAAGAAGCGGTTGAACAAGTGTTTTTTGAGTTTCATGTTCCTGATGAGGAAATAGGCTATCTTGTGATGCATTTTGGGGCTGCGGTGCTCGGTAATAAGGTAATGGGAGAGCTTAATACATTAGTGATATGCTCTAGTGGAATAGGCACATCGAAGATGCTCGTAACCAGATTGCAAAAAGAGTTCCCTGAACTGGATCAAATACAAAATATATCAGTAATGGAATTTAAGAAAATGAAAGCAAGTGATTATCACTTGGTCATCTCAACGATTCCAATCCCCGGCTTTCAGGAAGATTATATTCTGGTAAGTCCGATTCTAAATAAAGTTGAGATTGAAAAAATTCGCACGGTTATTGCCCAATTGCTAAAAAAGAATGCCGGCCAAAAAAAAACGGGCAGCACATTAAAGACTGTAGAAAGTAAAAAAAGTGTCCAAAGACTTGTTGAAGAAATGGACAGTGTTCAGGATTTTGCCAAGGCAATCTCTAAGATATTAATAGGCTTCGACAGAAAAGAGCTAGATGGATATTCCACGATTGAGGACCTATTAACACAGGCATGTCAAGAGCTTTATGCTGACCAAAAGATTAAGGATAGGGAAGAGGTTGTTTTTTCGTTAATCGAACGAGAAAAGCTTGGGGGGCTAGGAATCACCGGAACAACGATGGCATTATATCATGCTCGATCAGTAAATGTGATCGCACCCACCTTCACAATCTATACCCTTAAAAACCCTATTGAAGTACCGGGAATGGATAATGCTTATATGAAAATGAAGCATTTAGTTTTGTTACTGGCACCTGTAATAGCTTCAGAAGAAGAAATGGAAGTATTAAGTTTTCTTAGCTCATTGTTAATTGAAAGTGAAGAAACCATTTCTATTTTTCAGTCGGAAAACAAGGAACAGATTTCAGCATTGTTGACATCAAGATTTGATCAATTTTTCACAGAGAAATTACAAGAAATAAGGAGTGTTTAACCATGTCTCAAGCCATTTTAGCAAAAGAAAATATCTTATTAAATGCATCTGTCGGAACTAAAGAAGAAGCGATTAAATTAACAGGAAGTATCCTTGTTGAAAAAGGATATGTCGATGCAAGCTATATCGGAAAAATGCTTGAAAGAGAAGAGTTAACATCTACCTATATGGGTAATTTTGTCGCCATTCCGCATGGTACAGAGGATTCAAAGGAGTTTGTCAAGAACTCAGGAATTTCATTTGTCCAAGTACCCCAGGGAGTTGATTTTGGCGCTGGAAACATCGTAAAGCTGTTTATTGGAATTGCCGGCAAAAATGATGAACATCTTGATATTTTATCTAATATTGCGATTGTCTGCTCTGAGGAAGAGAATATTGAAAGATTGGTAAATGCAAAAACAGCAGATGAAATTCTAGAAATCTTTGAAGGTGTGGAAGGATAGATTATCCATACATTTGGGGGACGGTAAGCATCGGTTAGTGTAACGTGTATATTTCATTTTTTTGAGAAACAATAAATTTGTCTAATTTGTGACGACAAAGATAGCTTTCTTCTTTATTGAATGAGTGAGATTCGTACTTTATTCTTATTAAGGTACTCTAACAATGAAGGGAAGAGAGCAAATGGCTCAATCTAATATAAAAGTAGCTGTACAAAAGTTTGGTAATTTCCTAAGTTCGATGGTTATGCCAAATATATCAGCTTTTATTGCATGGGGGTTAATTACGGCATTATTTATTCCTACTGGTTTCTTTCCAAATGAAAACCTTGCCAAAATGGTTAGCCCTATGATTACTTATTTGCTTCCGCTTTTAATAGGTTATACAGGCGGTAAGCTAGTACACGACCAACGTGGTGCAGTAGTTGGAGCAATTGCAACGATGGGTGTAATAGCAGGAGCAGATATTCCGATGTTTCTTGGTGCCATGCTTATGGGACCAATCGGTGGTTACGTTATAAAGAAATTTGACCAATGGATTGAAGGAAAAGTTAAATCTGGTTTTGAAATGCTAGTTAACAATTTCTCAGCAGGAATCCTTGGAGGATTGCTGGCAATTCTTGCGTTTTTAGCTATCGGCCCTGCTGTGGACGTGTTTACCGGCTGGCTTGTAAAAGGTGTCGATTGGCTAGTGGGAACGGGATTATTACCGTTGACCAGTATCATCATTGAACCTGCAAAAGTATTGTTCTTGAATAATGCCATCAATCATGGTGTGCTTTCACCAATTGGTGTTGAGCAAGTTAAGCAAAGCGGAAAGTCAGTATTATTTCTACTTGAAGCCAATCCTGGACCTGGTATCGGTGTTTTGCTTGCTTATTGTATTTTTGGCAAAGGAGCGGCTAAGAAATCTGCACCGGGAGCAGCACTTATCCAGTTCTTTGGTGGAATTCATGAAATTTATTTTCCTTATATTTTAATGCGCCCGATGTTGTTTATTGCGGTAATCTTAGGTGGAATGAGTGGAGTATTCACATTGGTTCTTTTAGGCGGAGGTTTATTCGCTCCTGCGTCACCTGGTAGTATTTTAGCAATCACAGCTGTTACTCCGCACCATGCTAGTTCTTACATTGCTAACTTCGCCGGGGTTCTGGTAGCTGGAATCGTATCCTTTGTTCTTTCATCATTCATTTTAAAAACAAGTAAGCAAACAGATGAAAACATTGAAGAGGCTGCTAGAAAAATGCAAGAAATAAAAGGAAAGAAAAGCTCTGTAGCAAATGTATTTGCTTCAAATTCAAATTCACTGCCTGAGAACGTAAGCAAAATTGTTTTTGCTTGTGATGCCGGAATGGGTTCAAGTGCAATGGGAGCTTCTCTGCTTCGTAAAAAGGTAAAGGAAGCAGGCTTGAATATTTCTGTCACGAATACGGCGATTAGTAATATTCCGTCAGATGCACAGATTGTGATTACACAGGAAGAGCTAACACCAAGAGCTAACAATAAAGTTCCAAACGCATACCATGTGTCGGTCGATAACTTCCTCTCTAGTCCTGAATACGATAAATTAATTGATCAGCTTAAAAATCCTGAAATGGATGTGCTAGAGAAAATTGTTGAGGATGCTGATGCAAGTGTCACTTTTGCTGACAATTTTGATGCTGATGATGCATTGCTGAAGGAAGAAAATATATTCTTAAATCAAGAATTCTCCAATAAGGAAGAAGCAATACGTTTCGCCGGTAGAGCTTTAGTAAAGGCTGGATATGTGAAGGAAAGCTATATTGAAGCGATGATCGCGCGTGATGAAATGACCTCAACCTATATGGGGAATGATGTAGCAATCCCACATGGTACCGAAGAAGCGAAAAAGGATGTCCTTAATTCCGGATTTACGGTTTTACAAGTTCCTAATGGAGTAGATTTTGACGGCCAAAAGGTTCGGTTGATTTTCGGTATTGCCGGCAAAGATGGAACACATCTTGAAATATTATCTGGAATTGCCGTTACTTGTTCTGATATGGAAAATATTGAAAAGCTAGTGGTTGCAAAATCGTCAAGAGAAATAATGGATATACTGAATGGTAAAAAAATAGAAAGTTTAGTTTGAAACGAATAGAAAAGCGGCTTTGCTGCTTTTCTATTCACTTTTTTCTTGGTATGTAGCTATGACGCATGTGCTTTTCTAATGTTATTTCAGCTGAAATGAGATGGTAGCATGTTTATTACCTCAAGGGAAAAAACAATCATTGAATTAATTATTAAAACTTCAGGAAAACACACCGCATCGTCGATTGCAGCCTATTTAAATGTGAGTGTCCGGACGATTCAACGTGATTTAAAATCAGTAGAAAAAATTCTTAAGTCATTCGAGCTTCAGCTTGCGCGTAATTCAAATAAAGGTCTAATTATAGATGGAAAGAATGAACAAGTATTTCGGCTCATCCAGCACTTATTGGATGTTGAAACAATTGATCAACCACCACAGGAAAAGAAACTGCAGCTGCTTCTAGCTTTATTGCAAGAAGAAGCATTTAAAATCCAAGCGCTATCCGTTTATCTAGGTGTAAGTATTTCAACCCTTACGACATATTTGGATGAATTAACCGAGTGGTTAAGTCGATTTAATATCCGAATTATTAGAAAAAGAGGTGTTGGGATCGATCTTTTGGGGTCAGAATCAGACAAACGCAAAGCTCTTGCGGGCTATTATTTGCTTAATTTTCATGAAGAACTGATTGAGAGTATATTTCTTTTAGAAAATGAAAAGTGCTCTGAAGAATTGATTCTGTATTATTTAAAACCAAACTATCTCCTAGCTATTGATCGATTAATAAATGCTACCTTTAATAGTTTTCAGCCCCGTCTTGCGGATTTTGATTATATCAGATTAATTGTACATATTGGTATTACCATGCAAAGGACGGAAGAAGATTTTCAACTTGATGAAGATGGAGATTTTACTAGTGAACTGTCACATGAATATAACCTTATTAGGAAAATAAGTGACGAACTTGAAAATGCATTTTCGGTAGAGTTTACAAAAGAGGATTTAGTGTATTTGTCAGTGATTCTAAAAGGTTCTAAGCTTCAAGCTGCGGATGAGGTTCCCTATGATAGTGTTTTGCTGAGCCAGAAGATAAAAAACTTAATACAAAATGTGTCTTCGCAGCTTCATGTTGATTTAACAATCGACTTTTCTTTGTATCAAGGGCTGCTGGCTCATTTGGAGCCTTCATTATTCCGGCTTAAACAGCAAATGGGTCTATTCAATCCATTAAAAGAGGAAATTAAACGAAAGTATCCCGTCCTATTCATGGCGGTCAAGAACAGCGTAGAAAAGGAATTTATAGAAATTGATGAATTTCCTGATGATGAAATAGCCTTCATTGTACTTCATTTTGGGTCTGCATTGGTTATGAGAGAAGAAGAAATTTTAATAAAAGCTTTGATTGTATGTCCCACCGGTATAGGAACATCTAAGATGCTTGCGAGCCGAATAAAAAAAGAAATCATTGAGATTAATTCAATAGAAATCAGTTCGATTAAGGATATTCAGCAACATGGTAATTTAAAAAGCTATGATGTTATTATCTCCACTGTTCGTCTTCCATTTTTAGACATCGATTATCTCTTGGTTTCTCCTCTCCTCAATGAGGAGAATATTCTGACAATCAGGGGTTTTTTACGGAATAACATTGAGAATCTAACGAAAAAAAAGCACTTTATAAAAATTCCGCAAAAAGAGACTCTATCAATTAACTTAACAAAGGTAGGAGTTTCCTCGATTTTACAGGAGCTGGAAGATGTCCGAAAAAGTATCCAAGCTGTTTTAACTAATTTCCGTGTTTATAAGATGCCGCATCAAAGAGGACATGAACAGATTATTGAAAAAATGGTTAAGATGGCCGAAAAGGAAAAGCTTTTAACACATGTAAAAAATGTGTTGGAGTCACTTAAGGACAGGGAAAGAAAAGGTGGATTAGGAATACCGGATACAGAAATGGCTCTTTTTCACTGCAGGCATGAAAATGTCCATGAGCTAATTTTCCAAGTTACTCATTTAGATGAACCTATACAAATTAAAGGCATGGACGGAAAAATCATGTATATGAAGAATTTGTTTCTCATGTTGGCACCTGTGGAATTAAGGGTAAGAGTGCAGGAAATAGTAAGCTTGATTAGTACTAGTTTAATTGAGAGCCCTGAATCCATCATGATTTTTTCCTCAGCGAATGAACAGCATATTCTGCAAAAATTAGAAGAAAACTTTTTAGATTATCTTTACACAAATATAATAAAGGAATGATAAAAATGAAACAAACAGTCCATTTTGGTGCAGGGAATATTGGCAGAGGATTTATTGGAGCACTTTTTTCTCAGTCCGGATATCATGTAACCTTTGTTGATATTGCTGATCAAGTGATTAATATGTTAAACGAAAAAAAGCAGTATCAGGTTAAGTTGGCAACCGATAAACATGAAAGCATGACAATTGATAACGTATCCGGCCTAAATAATATGACACAGGACAACGAAGTAATTGAAGCGATCAAGCATGCTACCTATCTTACGACAGCTATCGGACCGAATATCCTTCCACGTATTGCACCTTTAATTGCGAAAGGATTGACTGAAAGAGTTAATTCAAATGCTGAAAAACTATATGTTATTGCCTGCGAAAATCAAATATCGGCAACAGACCTATTAAAAGGATATATATTTGAACATTTAGATGAAGAGACAACATCGAAATTAGCAGACAAAGTCTTTTTCTTTAATTCCGCAGTTGACCGTATTGTTCCTATTCAAAACAATCAAGGTTCGCTCGATGTTCTTGTTGAACCATATTATGAATGGGTTGTGGAGACAAGAGAAACCATCCCTTCGATTGAGGGAATGACAATTGTATCAGACCTTGCTCCTTTTATTGAAAGAAAGCTTTTTACAGTAAACACGGGGCATGCAGTTATTGCTTATCTGGGATATCTTAAGAACAAATCGACGATTGACCAGGCTTTAGCAGATGAGGAGATTGTCAAGCAAGTTCAGGCCACACTTGGCGAAACTGGCGCTTATTTAATTAAACAATATGGATTAAATCAAGATGAGCACCAACAATATATCAACAAGATTATTAATCGGTTTAAAAATCCCTACCTTAATGATGGTGTAACAAGGGTTGGACGCTCGCCACTTCGTAAGCTTGGACCGAATGACCGTCTGGTGCGTCCGGCTACAGAGGCTAAGAAAGCCGGGCTAGGCTTTACGAATCTTGCAAAGGCAATTGCTTCTGCCTTACTCTTTGATTACCAAGGAGATGAGGAAGCAGTAAAGCTTCAAGCGCTGATTAAGGATAATGGAATTCCAGCTATGCTTAAAGAAGTAAGCGGATTAGACGAAAACAGCGAAATCACTCGTGAAATTGTAAACCAGTACAATGCTATAAAGAAATAAGATATTTTAACTCCTCCCTTAAACACTGTTCTTATTAATGAAACAAGGATGCCGTCTGCACGGCATCCTTGTTTGCTTGAATATGCTCCTTACTCCCTAGAGAAGGGTTTTTTCAAATTGGTAGGCTTCCATTGGCCGCTCGTCATAATTTGCACCTTTACATCTACATCTAAGGAAGATGGAGAAAGCGGGATAACACCGTGTTTTTCATGTTTTTTCCATGATTCTACATTATTACGATAAAGTATTTGCGAAAGCTGATATACATCAATTTCTTTTTTTAGTCCAATTGTGTAGGTTCTTTTGACCTCCTTTTGCAGCATTTGTTCTGATAGTGATTCTAAAGTTTTCACAGGTAAATACTTTACTATTTGGAAAATATCCCCCTCAAAGCTAAGTTTCATCCGAAAATGGGGTTTGTGGTCCTTAATGTAGGGCTGGATTTTGATTTTTGGTTTTTTCAGCACGATTTCGGCAACTGGCTCCCCATCTCTTTTTAATTGGATAGGTGCTCGTTTTATCATCTTATCTGTCCATTTTAAGCCTGTTAAGTCCTTCTCAGACATGTACCCTTTGTAGCGCTTCGATGCTACAAAAGCCGTTCCGCTATACTTTAGCAGGGGGAAATCCTTTTTGTTTGATTTCCATCTTTTTTTTTCAATAGATAAGTAAGGAATTTGTGTTGTCATTCCAGGCTCATAAAAATTGGCACGAAATTTAAAGAACTTCAAAGGACTAAAAAGGGAATAATTTTTTGTCATTTCATTTGGGATATCCATAACAGTATAAAGGGGTGAGATATTCAGGATGGTCCCGGTTGCCAACACATCTTGAATTGATTCCTTTGTTCCAAACACCCACATCCTATTTCTAAACTGAAAGAATCGGGCTAAGAATTCATCGATTTGTCGTATATCTCCATTTTTCAGGACATTTTCAGAGAATACAATTGTTTTAATATGCTCCCAAGACACCTGTTGTTGGGCCGTTCTATAAAAATCGAACGCTGTATGGTCTAAAATCTCCCCGCTTCCTTTTCCGATAAAAATTGGCTGTGGAGCCCGATTTGCAGAACCTTCCTGTTTGGCAAAGGTTGAAAAATTAATTAATTGAGGGTAGATAACGTAACGGTTGTCTTGAAAGTCAATTCCTAAGGCATTAATATACCATACATGTTCTACTTCTCGGGTATCCCAACAACCAGTTAGCAGGAAAATGGATGCAAATACCATAAGAAGCTTTTGCTGAAGTGGGATTTTTTTCATCCTTTTTACTCATCCTTTTTACTCATCCTTTTTTCTTGTGCTATCGTTTGTGTGAAGCTCTTTCGGCCGTTTCAGCATGTTTTTAAAACGAACTCGGAATGTAGCAGGTAAAACACTAGATGGTACAAACGGAGAGTAGGGTGTCATAAACGGAATCCCAAAAGAGCGAAGATTCACGAGATGAATAAAAATGATAAAGATAGCAAATATGAGCCCTACTACTCCGAGAAAGGATGAGAAAATATAGACAAAATAACGGAGGATACTTAACGTTCCAGTTAGTGACTGATTGACTAAAGTAAAGGTTGAAACGACAGAAATTGCCATCATGACTACTATACCTGGGGAGGAGAATCCAGCACTGATGGCAGCTTGCCCAATGATTAAACCACCTACAACGGATAATGTTTGGCCAACAGTAGAAGGGATCCTAAGTCCAGCCTCTCTAAGCAACTCAAATAAAAAAAGCATGATGAAGCCCTCCAGGGCAGCAGGCAATGGTACACCCTCTCTTGACAAGGTCAGTGTTGCCAACAACGTATAGGGAATTTGATCAGGATGATAGGCGACTAAAGAAATCCAAAATCCTGGAAGGAAAACGGATACTAGTAAGCTGAAGATTCTTAGTACCCTACCGAAGCTTGCAAAAGGGGACGTAGAATGTTGATCCTCTGCGTTATTCACGAAAAATGGCAGGGTGACCGGTCCAATTGTCGCAGTCGGGGAGCCTTCAACTAATATAATGAATCGACCAGTAAGTAAACAACTTACAGCATAATCAGGCCGTCCGGTGTATTCCAATAAAGGAAGAAGACTGTAAGTCCGATCGGTAATAAGCTCTTCTATTTGCGTAGACGAAACAACGGCGTCGACATTAATTTCTTTTAGACGGGATCGTACCTGTGCTAATAAATCCAGTGAAATAACGTCCCTCAAATATAGAACTGCAACCCTAGTTTTACTTCTGGTTCCGATTACAAATTCATCGTAACTAAGAGAGGATGTTTTTAATCTTTTCCGAATTAAACCTACATTTGTTTGCAGCTCTTCAACAAACCCGTCCCTTCCTCCTTTCAGAGTAACTTCTGTACTAGGCTCTTCTACTGATCTTGCAGGTAATTGAGCTACTTTGATTGAATAGGCCAGCTTAAATTCAGGGAGCAAAAAGATCAATTCGCCTTCAAAAATTTTTTGGGCGATGTCTTCGGGTAATAAATCTGGCTTTAAGGAGGTTAAAGGGAAAACAACCTTCGACTCTAATTCCTTTGAATCACCGGAAAAATCATTTTCCAGCACCTCATGAAGATGAGGCAATATCGTTCTTCTCAATTCTTTTATATCAATGAGACTTTGACAATATACTGTAAGAATAGAGAACGTATGTAAGTCTTTGCCTAAATGCTGTTTTTGGATGTAGACATCGTTGCATCCCTCAAACCATCCCTGTAAAACTTCCTCATCCCACTTGATGTTACTCGTATCTTGAACAACATGTTTAATGCGCTTCATTTGATTTTATTCCTTTCTTCTTATTCACAATCAAGGATAGGAACGCTAAGAATACAGAAAGAAAAAGAATTAATGCTACAGAGTACGGCATAAATAGGCGGGATAAAAACCAATAAAAAGAAGAATCGTTAATAGACCAAGTTGACAGCAGAGTTATCCCTCCGAGAATGAAGATCTGTAATCCATCTTTTACCTTCTTATTTGTAATTTGCAGAAGATCAGGGATTAAAAAAGTAAGAAGTGACAAGCGGATGAAAGCTCCTACAAACCACTGATAAACGGATAAAAAGTCGAGATGTTCAATATAGCGACCAATTGCTACAAGCCTCCATTCCTCAAAGGCCGGGTAACGTTGCTTTGCAGCTACGAATGGTCCAAACTCTGTGATCGCTCCAATTGTTGGTCCAAGTGTAAGTGTTATAAAAATGATCCCGATCCAAATAAAAGATGTGAACTTTATTTTTGTATTTACGTATTGATGCAAATATAGGATAAAGCCTAACTCGATATAACCTGACACAGGATATATCATGCCATTTATGATCGGTGAGATGCCATGCTCCAAATATGGTTTTAATAAAGAGAAATCTTTATTTGGGAAATTTGCCGTCATGACAAAGAAACCTAAAACAAATACGATCGGCAGAAGGATACCTGTTGTTAGGGCTATGGATTGAATCCCGTGCCTTGAATTATAAAAACAGATAATAGAAAATAAAGCTCCTAAAAAAAGTTTAGGTGTCATCGGGAGATAAAACGATAAAAAAGTTAACGTTTCCTTTAAAGTTACAACACTCAAGAAGAATAAGTATAAGAGGATTATTGCCATTAATGGATAGGCAATAAAAACCCCGAAGTTCCCCCTAAGCCAAAGAAACAGCTGTTCTCCATTCATACGTTTTTGGATAAAAAAGAGAATAGGAATCAAAAATAGATAAGCAACGGATGAGAACAAAATGGTAATCCAGGAATCACGACCAGAAACGTCCAGTAACATAGGGATAATAACTACATGGTTGATAATGCCTGTGCTGCCAATTAGAATAAGAGACATTTGTAGCAGACTTATTGTTTGTTTTTTCAAGTGTATTCTCCTAGTGAACCTATCTTCAATTCCATGATAGTATAACCAGCTGGGATTTTTTCTATGATAAGGAGGCAATTCCAATCTCTTATAAACAACCAAACTTTTCAGCATACAGGTACTAATTATGGCCAATACTAACTTTAAAATAGTTGAATCGAATGGGGGAATGTGGTATATTTATATTCGTTCTTAACTGACCAAAAAACTAAAACAGTCAAAAAAGGAGTTCCGATGGCTACTGATAGAAGAAAGATGATTATTGAGGCCTCGACCAAGTCCTTTTCATTGTTTGGCTATAAAGCGACAACGATGGATCAAGTCGCAAAGCTTGCAAACGTTGGGAAGGGGACAATTTATACTTTTTTTAAAAATAAAGAAGAGCTCTTTGAAGAAATCATTTCTACGATGGTAAAAGAAATGATTGCTGAAGCTGAAAGTGTGATTCAACCAGAATTAACTTTTACTGAAAATGTCCATCGTGCCCTTTATCGGTTATTAGAATTTCGCTCACAGCACCAGCTAATGATTAAATTGATCCAAGAAGAGAGGGAAATGGGAACCTTAGCTGTATCTGAAATGCTTCAACACATTGAGGATGAAATCATTGCATATTTAAAAAAGAAAATTGAAACCGCAATAGACAAAGGAGCAATTCCGGCGGCTGACACTGAAATTACCAGCTTCCTGCTTTTGAAAATGTATATTGCACTTGTTTCCGATTGGGAAAAAAATCATCAGCCGCTGAGTTCAGAACAAATCGCAGAGTTAATGGAAATATTCTTATTAAAAGGATTATCACAATGGTGATTCTTCTTTTTTAAAGAAAAATGACCAGTTGGGAAAAACAGTCATTTAGAAAAGTTAATAGGAGGAAAACAGATGAAGGTGTTAGCATCATTAAAAAGTGAATTTTTAGGAATCCTCCGTAATCGTAAGCTGCTTATTGCAGTTATCGGGGTAATGACGATTCCACTGCTTTATAGCGGAACATTCTTATGGGCATTTTGGGATCCATACGGCCATGTGGACAGAATGCCGGTCGCCATTGTAAATCAAGACCAAGGAGCGGTTTATAACGGCAAAAAGTTAGAGATTGGCAATGATTTAGTGAAGAATTTAAAAAAGAAGAAAAGCTTTGAGTGGCAATTTGTCAGTGAGAAGCAGGCGAATAAAGGGCTTAAAAATCAGAAGTATTATATAAAAGTTGAAATTCCAAAAGATTTTTCCAAAAATGCCACAACCTTGCAAAGTGACCATCCGAAAAAATTAAATTTGATTTATACTCCAAATGAAGGCTTTAATTATCTGTCTTCAAAAATTGGTGATTCAGCCGTTACCAAAATTAAGGATGAAGTGGCAAGCACTGTTACCGAGACTTATGCAGAATCAATTTTTACTAATATTAAGGATGTTGCAAAAGGATTAGACAAAGCAAGTAATGGTGCCGGAGATCTTTATAATGGCATTGATCAAGCAAAAAATGGTGCAGGGGATTTAAATACAGGGATAAATACTGCCAAAAGCGGCGTTGCTGACTTAAGTAAGGGTGCCAAATCCGTTGACTACGGTGCCAAGCAAATCCAACAAAACCTTACGCTGCTTGCCAAAAAATCAGTGGAGTTTTCACAAGGTGTTGTGTCTGCTTCGACAGGGGCTAAACAAGTTCAAAATGGACTTCAGCAGTTCGGGTCAGGGCTTGGTCAAATAAAGGCCGGCAATGCCCAATTGTTAGATGGAGCGAAAAAGTCCGAAGCAGGTGCCAAGCAATTATCTGAAGGATTAGATTCAGCAGCAGCAAAGCTTCCGGAGCTTCAAAACGGCTCCAAGCAACTGGCTGATAATATGGGTCAGCTTTCTTCATCGATTGAGAAATGGAAACAAGGAGCAGGGGACACCAAGACAGGAGCTGACAAAGTAAGCCAAGGACTTCAGCAAGTAGTTACCCAAGTCAGTGCAATGGCCGACGGTACTGCGGATCCTGCTGAAAAGGCAAAGCTTGAAGGCTTGGAAGCAAGCTTGCAACAGCTATCAGAAGGCAGTCAAAAGGTTTCCGGGGGCGTTGCAGTATTATCAGATAATGCAGGCCTTTTAAAACAAGCATCTGATCAATTAGCAACAGGAGCAGGTCAACTGAATCAAGGGCAAAGTCAATTTGCAACAGGCGTTAGTCAACTGTCTGCAGGTGCGAAACAGCTTGCAGGCGGGCAGGAGCAGCTAACACAAGGCTTAAGTGTTTTCGCTTCAAAGCTGGCTGAGGCCGAAAATGGTTTTAGTCAAATTACCGGTGGTAACAGCAGTTTAACAACCGGATTAAATCAATTAGCAGCGGGTTCTGTACAGCTTCAAGATGGAACCAACCAGCTGGCACAGGGTTCTACCCAATTAGCGGATGGCACAGGTAAACTTTCCGAAGGGAATACGGACTTGAAGAATGGAATTGACCGTCTTGCCGGTGGTTCTTCAGAATTGACAAGCGGCATGGGGAAACTCTCAGATGGATCGAAAGAGTTAAGTACGGAACTGAATAAGGGTGCAAAGGACGCAAGTGATGTCAAAGCGAATAAGGGTGTCTACAATATGTTCGCGAAGCCAGTCAATCTAAAAGAAGACCGGATGAACCATGTTCCGGACTATGGTACCGGATTTACCCCTTATTTCTTATCGTTAAGCTTGTTTGTCGGAGCACTGATGCTTTCGATTATCTTTCCAATGCTTGAACCGGCGGCAGCGCCGAAAAGCGGCTTTGGCTGGTTTGCCGGTAAATTAGGCATTTTGTTAGCGGTCGGTATTGGTCAGGCGCTTTTGGCTGACTTTGTGCTCCTGCAAGGACTCGGATTAGTCGTGAAGAGTGTTCCATATTTTGTTATGTTAAGTATTTTTACCAGCTGGACGTTCTTAGCGATTATTCAATTCCTGGTAACGGTTCTTGATAATCCAGGCCGTTTCTTAGGGGTAATCATCCTAATCCTGCAATTAACCAGCAGTGCCGGAACGTATCCAATTGAATTGGTGCCAAAGATTCTGCAAAAATTGAATCAATTCTTGCCGATGACCTATTCAATTGCCGGATTTAGAGCGATTATTTCAACAGGCGATTTTGGCTTTTTATGGGCGAATATCGCACATATGGCGATTTTCTTTGCTGCGTTTATCACGGTAACTCTTACATTCTTTGTGGTTAAATTCAAACGTCAGAGCGGTCCGCAATTTCAATAAAAGAAGAGCTATCTCCTTTTGCAGGAGATAGCTTTTTATTTTACATTTGCATATCTGCTCTTAAGTGAACGGTTATAATGGTTAAACTCTTTGTATGCGAAGCTATCACTTTTTTTAAAAGAATGAGCTTGAACTTTTCCTTTGCTGTTTGAAGTGTATTCCTCAATCAGGCTTAAAAACATTCCAAAACCAAAAACAACCATGCAGGCAACCATGATTCCGATCCCTAATATAGAGAGGAAATATCCTTGGTTGTAACCGCTTGCAAAAAGGCTGAATAAAAAAAGAATCATTCCGAAGCTAATTCCATAAATAGTGGCCTTTTTAAAAGTGAGTAAAGTGTTTAACTGTTTTCCCTGCATCGTTATCAACTCCTTATACTGAATATTCTATCAATTGTCACGAAATTGTCAAATCTTTTTTAAAATTTAGTGAACTTTACATTTAAAAATTGCTTCTGGAAAAAAACTCGGGTATAATGCCCCGAGTTTGCGTTAGTGATTAGAAAGTTACTTTGAACTTTGATAACTGTCTAGCTCCATAAGAGTATGCTTCGGAAGCGATACCTCGCACGAAAGAAAAGCGTTAGCTTTTCTGAGGAGCGCCCAGCGACTGGTGTACTTCGCTAAACGGTCGCTTCCGCTTTTCTTATGTCCGTTTACTTATATTTTCCTGTGCCATTTTCACTAGCTCACGAACCATGCTCCCGCCTAATCTTCCGCCGACTTTTCCTGCCTGTTCTGAAGTCAGCTGTCCATTGTACCCTTTTTTCAATGGAACTCCAGTTTCTTCCGCCGCTTCAAACTTCGCATCCTCAGGGTTTTGAACATTTACTACCTTTGCTTTTAGCTGATCCAAGCCGCTTCTAGCTTCAGGGACAAGGATTTTGTTTCTTCTGGCCATGGTGATTCCTCCTTTCCCTTATCATTTCCCCGCCTGAAAAAAATAATAAACTTCACTGGATAAATCCTTTTTTATCCAGTATAATAATTGTTAAACAATTCGGAAAAAGTCAATGAAAAAGAAAGTAGTTATCTGTGAAGTATTAGCGAGCCAGGGGTGGTGGAAGCCTGACGGGGATCAGATAATGAAGCGCACTTTTGAGACGCCTGCCTGAAAACAGTAGGGTATGCCGGAGAATACTCCGTTAACAATGTAAGCTGGTTCTTTTGAACAATTAGAGTGGTACCGCGGGTTGAACTCTCGTCTCTTTATTTAGAGGCGGGGGTTTTTTGTTTTAGAAAAATAAAGGGAGGTCTTATGAAAATGAATTTTAAAAAAGAACTTGCAGCCCTGCTTTCTACGTCACTAGATAATGAAATCCCGGCGAGTGAATTAGAGCTGCTAATTGAAAAGCCAAAAAGCGAAGTGCATGGTGATTTAGCTTTTCCCTGCTTTTTCTTAGCAAAAACTAAAAGAAAATCACCGAATGTGATTGCTGAAGAATTAAGTAAAAAAATTGCCTCACCTATTTTTGAAAAAATAGAAGTCATTGGTGCCTACGTGAATATTTTTTTAAACAAACAGACGGTTGCCCAAAAGCTGATAACCGATATCTTACAGAAAAAGGAAAGCTATGGTGCTCTTGATTTAGGAGAGGGTGGTAAGGTAACGATCGATATGTCTTCTCCGAATATCGCCAAACCCTTTTCCATGGGGCATTTGCGCTCAACTGTTATTGGGAACTCGTTAGCCTTAATTGCGGATAAATGTAACTATTATCCGCTAAAGATAAACCATCTTGGCGATTGGGGTACGCAATTCGGCAAGCTTATCACGGCTTATAAGCTTTGGGGTGAAGCGGAACAAGTAAGAAAGAATCCCATTAAAGAACTGTTGGCACTATATATCAAATTTCATGAGGAAGCACAAACGGATCCATCCCTTGTTGAGGAGGGCCGAAAATGGTTTAAACGCCTGGAAGAAGGAGACGCGGAAGCATTAACTCTATGGCAATGGTTTCGCGATGAATCACTAACAGAGTTTTCGAGAATTTATGAATTAATGAACGTTCAATTTGACTCGTTTGCCGGGGAAGCCTTCTATAATGACAAAATGGACCCGGTTGTTAAACTCCTCGAGGAAAAACAATTGCTGGTTGAATCTGATCAGGCCTTAGTGGTGGAGTTAACTGAAGAGCAACTGCCGCCATGCCTAATCAAAAAATCGGATGGAGCCACCCTTTATGCAACCCGTGATTTAGCTGCGGCTATCTATCGGAAGGAAAACTATGATTTTAAGAAATCCCTGTATGTAGTCGGACATGAACAAAGTCTCCATTTTAAACAGTTAATCGCTGTTTTGGATAAAATGGGTTACGGGTGGGCTCAGCAAATGGATCATGTTCCGTTCGGGATGATGTTAAAAGACGGAAAGAAAATGTCAACGAGAAAAGGAAAGGTTATTCTGCTAGAAGAAGTACTTAATGAATCGATCTCAATGGCACGACAAAATATTGAAGAAAAGAATCCTAACCTGTTATATAAAGACGAAGTCGCAAGACAGGTCGGAGTTGGAGCCGTCATTTTCCATGACTTAAAAAACCATCGGATGAATGATATCGAATTTTCTCTTGAAGAAATGCTTCGTTTTGAAGGGGAAACAGGTCCATACGTGCAATATACGTATGCGAGGGCGTGTTCCATTTTACGAAAAGGCCAATGGCAATCAGAACTTTCGGCAGAAATAAATCATGATTCTTGGGATAAGGAATGGAAGGTCATTAGCTATTTAATGGAATTCCCAAATACTATTAAAAGAGCGTTTGAGAACTTGGATCCGTCACAAGTCGCTAAATATGTAATTGACCTGGCACAAGCCTTTAATAAATACTACGGTGAAGTAAAAATTCTTGAAGAAAGTGCTGAGCAACAAGCAAAATTAGCACTTACAGCTTCCGTTACAATTGTTCTTAAGGAGGGCTTACGATTACTGGGGCTGGAAGCTCCTGAGGAAATGTAGGGTGAAATATTTTAATAAATAGCTGATTTTGGTTAAAATTAAACAGAATAATTTGGGGAGGTAGATTTGATGAGTGAATTATTGTTTAAGCATTTTGAGCTAACAAGAAGCTTTTTTTTAAAAAATGTTGATGCACTGGATGAGAGCATAACTGAAGTACAGCCTGAAGGCTTTAATAACACGATTCATTGGCATGTGGGCCATGTATTAACGGTAGCAGAGCAATTTATGTTTGGTTTTCCTAAAAAATCAAACAGCTTACCGGAAAAGTATATGGAACTATTTGCTACTGGTACGAAACCGGCTGATTGGCAGGGAGATGTCCCTTCTGTCAGCGAATTATCGGCACAACTAAAAGAACAAATGAAGCGGATTAAGGAGATTCCGGCAGAGAGTTTGAATGAAAAGCTAAAAAATCCATTCCTTGGTCTTGAAACGTTTGGCGAGGTTGCTAATTTCGCCATTTTCCATGAAGCCAACCATTTGGGACAAATCCATGCAATGAAACGCGTGATTGTAACTGCTTCAGCGAAATAATGAATGTAAAGGCTGGCCTCTCCATAGAGTCAGCTTCTTTCATTTTAAAAATTCCGAAGCTGAAGTTTAAATGAGGAAACTATACTAAAGAAAAAATGGAGTAGTTGTCAGGAGCGATCGTATGAGTCTTGGGTTTGCAGCATACCAATCACCAATTGGAATCATTCGTGTTATCGCAGATGAATCCGGTGTGAAAAGAGTTGAGCTTTTCGAAGAGGATTGGAATAAGTTTTTGAAAGAGAATCCAACGATTAAAGAGGATAGGACACTTTGCGGCGAAGCCGTACGCCAATTAGATGAGTATTTTAACGGGCTGAGAAAAGAATTTGATTTGCCGCTTTCCATTGAGGGAACAGAGTTCAGAAAGAAAGTTTGGAATGCGCTGTTAAATATCCCGTATGGAGAAATCCGAAGCTATTCAGATGTGGCAGAAATGATTGGCAATCCGAAGGCCGTTAGAGCGGTGGGTCAAGCAAATAGGGCTAATCAACTGCCGATTATTATACCTTGTCACCGCGTCATCGGTAAGGGCGGAAGTTTAGTTGGATATGCGGGCAGCAACACGCCCATTAAAGAAATGTTGCTTGAAGCAGAAGGACACAAAACAAAATCCTAGATTTTTACAGTGCTTTTGTAAAGGGCATAGGGATAAAAATTCCCTATGCCCATTTTAATTCAAGTACTTTCGTAATAAACAGATGTCTTTCGAGAAGAATAAATAAAAATCTACCATCGCATTAAAAAAGAGTAATTCTGTTTTGTTAAAAAGAAAACACTTCATAAAAACGATTGAGTTGTGATAAAATCAATCGGGTAATTCTAATTAGAATATTTTGGTGGGTGAAATCACATGCTCTCTTCTATCAAGAGGCTATTGATAGGCCGTCCGTTAAAATCGACGGCATTAGGCGAACAAAAACTGAATATATTAAAGGCTTTAGCGATTCTGTCATCGGATGCATTATCTTCGGTTGCATACGGGACAGAACAAATCCTGATTGTGCTGGCAACCATTGGTGCGGTTGCTTTTTGGTATTCCATACCGATTGCAGTTGGGGTATTGTTTCTCTTAGCGGCACTTATTTTATCGTATCGGCAAATTATCTTTTCCTACCCACATGGCGGAGGGGCATATGTCGTATCCAAAGAGAATCTAGGCGTTAATCCGGGATTAATTGCCGGTGGTTCCTTATTGGTTGATTACATACTGACCGTGGCTGTAAGTGTGTCTGCCGGAACGGATGCGATTACATCTGCGTTTCCGGCACTGCATCCGCATACCGTGTTTATTGCTTGTATTTTAGTTGTTTTGATTACTCTTTTAAATTTACGTGGTTTAACGGAGTCAGCAACCATTCTGGCCTATCCGGTATATTTGTTTGTACTAGCCATTTTGGTTTTAGTTGGTGTTGGTATTTTTAAAATTGCCACAGGCCATACCTCTGCTTCGATCCATCACGCTCCAATTGGTGCACCGGTTTCGGGGATTACGCTATTCTTACTGCTCCGTGCTTTTGCATCAGGCTGTTCTGCGTTAACGGGTGTTGAAGCTATTTCGAATGCAATTCCAAACTTTAAAGATCCCGCGCCAAATAATGCATCGAAAACGCTGATATTAATGGGATCTTTGTTGGCGTTGCTTTTTTCCGGTATCACCTTTTTAGCGTATTATTATGGAATTGCTCCAAAGGCAAGCGAAACCGTTGTCTCGCAAATTGCCAGAGAAACATTTGGGCGCAATTACCTCTACTTTTTTGTCCAGGGAACAACAGCTTTGATTTTGGTCCTTGCAGCCAATACCGGTTATTCAGCCTTTCCACAATTAGCGTTTAACTTAGCAAAAGATAAATATATGCCAAGGATGTTTACCATAAGGGGAGACCGTCTCGGTTATTCGAATGGGATTGTTTCCTTAGGAGTCGCATCGATCCTGCTTATCATTACCTTTCATGGAAAAACAGAACATCTAATTCCCCTTTATGCGGTAGGGGTGTTTATTCCGTTTACTTTGTCGCAAACCGGTATGATTATCAAGTGGCTTCGCGAAAAGCCGGCAGGGTGGATTGCGAAACTAAGTGCTAACTTTATTGGTGCGCTCATTACCTTAACCGTTCTACTTATTTTCTTTATTACGAAATTTAGCCAAGTATGGTTTGTTTTTGTCTTTTTGCCACTAATTGTTATTTTCTTTCATCGAATTAATACGCACTATGAAGCTGTTGGCGAACAATTAAGAGTTGACCCTGAACATCCGGCAATTCCGATTGAAGGAAATGTCATTATTGTCCCCGTTGCAGGAATCACAAGGGTTGTGGAGAACTCTATCAATTATGCCAAGTCGTTAACCGATCAAATTTTCGCTGTTTATATTTCCTTTGACAGGGAAGATGAGAAGCGCTTTGAGGAAAAGTGGCAGAAATGGCAGCCGGATGTTCGGCTTGTTACTTTGCAATCCCATTATCGCAGTGTGCTTGTGCCACTTTCGAAATTTATTGATACCATTGAACATAAAGCAAGCGAAAATAATTACAGGGTAACCGTCCTGATTCCACAATTCATTACAAAGAAAAGCTGGCATAATATCTTACACAATCAATCAAGCTTTTTGATTCGCGCTTATCTTATTTTTAAAAAGAGGGTTATTATTTCTACCCTGCCTTATCACTTTAAAAAGTAAGGTTACTATTTTAAAAATTAAATATATATTGGTTTTCTAGGGTTCCGCGGTCAATATGCCGGTCTGGTCCAAGAGAAAACGCATATCAAATGATATGTACACGGAAGGATAAAAGCCTGGGAGAGATGTCGGTGAACGATATTTTTCCGGGCTTTTTTGTTTCTAAAAGATAAGAATGTATAAATTTTTTGACTTTGAGAATGTCTAGCACCGGCGCCCGGCGACGAGACGACTTCGCTAAACGGGCGCTTGCGCATTTCTTATATAGGGGGAATTTGAATGATGGAAATATTAATTACAAACAAATGGGTTATTTTGCTGACGCTGGAGGTGTTAGCATGGTCATCGACATTTTTCCTTCTATATGCCAGATATGGGTTGAAATCAAAAATATGGTTCAAAGCTGCAACAGTTTTATTTGCTCTAACAGGGGTGATTCCTCAAGTGTTAATGGGAATCATTAATTTTATAGTAACGAGAAAAATTGATTTATTTACTTTAATCATTTTGTTATTAATTTTATATGGTTTTACCCTAGGGAAAAACCAAGTCAAAAAAATGGATATCTGGGCGCAAAAGAAATTTTCTACTAAACAATCTAACGAAAAAAACCACCATTAATCAGTGGTTTTCTTCGTTTTCTTTATTAAAAAGTAGATGACAGCTAATACGAGGGCGGCAATAATAAGCGGCAACACATATGGCTGTGCGTATTCTTTTACATGTGACCAGTTTTTACCTAACACCTGTCCTAAATAAAGGAATAGGATACACCAAGGCACAGTAGCGGCCACCGTATATAGGGTAAATTTTCCGATTGGCATTTTAGAAATACCGGCAGGAATGGAAATAGCTTGTCTTACGACAGGAATAAAACGGGCAAAGAAAACCACGCCGGCTCCATATTTTATAAACCATTGTTCTGAAAGGTCAATGTGGCTCTGTTTAAGAAGGATGTATTTTCCATACTTTTGCAAAAATGGACGTCCTCCATAATAGCCTGCCCAATATAAAAATAATTGGGCGATGGTTCCGCCGATTGTTCCTGCAATAACTGCTCCAATGAAATTTACATGACCTTGCGAGACCATATACCCACCATAACCCAAGACAATTTCACTTGGGATGATCTCTACCATTAATGCAAGGGCAATGCCCGGATAGCCTAATTGTGACAAGAATAATAAAGCAGAGTAAATAAAATCTTTCATAATCCACCTTCACTTATATATGTTTTAACTTTATTTAGTGTATCCTAGTTTGAATCATAATGAAATATATATAGTTGCTTGTTAATAAAATATTAATATGTAATTTGTTTTCATTTAATATAGATGAAATGCAGCCGGGAGACAAATAATAATAAAGAATCAATCGAAATAAAAGCTTTAAATTTGTAAAAGAATTGAAATAAGCTATTTGACCTATTATTTGATAAAATGGAAAAGGATTAACCATGTAACCCTATCATCTTGAAGCTTTCTTTTATACATATTTTCATACAAAGTTAGTAATTAGTTCTCATTTTATGGTTTGAACGGAGGAGTTAGGCTTTGAAAAAGCATCATCAAGACATACGGGATCTTATTTATGTTCATTTAAATCAAACGGATCAGTATGTAATGTCATACGGCATCGAATTCAATGAATTCGCTGCTGCTTTTTCAGGTTCATTAAATCATTTGCTTTTATTAAAGCACCGCTTTGATGATGCTGATTTTAATATGCACACACTGCTTGAATATTGTCCGGATGGCAGAATAGCGAAGTTAGCGGCAGAAGATGTCTATAGTTATGGAAATTTCTGTTGGATTGATTTTCTTGAAGAAGAGGTTTTAAATGAGCTCACCGGCCAGGAAATAGCGGAATTATTATATTTAGGTCATCAAAAACAACATTTGAAATTACCTTTTTATAATAAATTAGGAAATCGATTTGTTTACTTGGCTCATGACGATGGCTGGTTTAACAAAATCTATTACCGCAGCTTTAAAGACTTTTTCCATTTGCTAAGTCTGGCAATAGCAGATAAATTAGGGACGTTAAAGCTGGAAAAATCACTCTTAGGTATCAGAAAAAAACGCTCCTATCCTCCGGTGAATAAAGAAATTCTTCTTTCTTTGACACCGTTCATCAAAGAAGGAATCTGTATCTCTTTAAAGGATGCCGATCATCAGCGCAGTCGAATAGAGATTCCAATTTGGGTAATTGGGGACTTTGCAAATATGGATGATATGTATGAGGAATATGAACAAATTGCGGGTAAACCGTGTCATGCTAAAATCATCTTTGATAAGAAAACAAAAGAGTGGAAGCTCAATGTTATTTAAATCTCTCCGGATAAAAGGAGAGATTTTCATTTATGCGCTTATTAATTTTACGGTCGATTGTTTTTAGGCAAGCAGTGGATTTCATAAAATAGTAAATAGAAAAAAGTTGGGTGAAAATTCTTTTAAAAACATGATAGCAAAGTACCCGTTTTTATTTGATTTATTTGATAAAGTGTTAAAATATAAAAGTGAATGAGAATATGGAGGTTTCGTATGAAAACAAAACTTGGTTTATTATATGGTGGAAAATCCGCTGAGCATAAAGTTTCCTTGCAGACGGCTCTTGCTGTTATTCGTGCGCTTGATCATGAAAAATTTGAAATTCATCCTATTTACATAAATGTTGAGGGGCAGTGGATCAAAGGTCCTCAATTAACCGGACCGGTAGAAAATGTGACGGCACTTGAATTTTCACAGGGAAATCAATTATCCCCATTATCATTGGCACCTGCACTATTTCAAGCTGAAAAACAAGAACAACAACCCTTGGATGTTATTTTTCCGCTTTTGCATGGTCCAAATGGCGAAGATGGAACGGTGCAAGGGTTATTGGAATTATTAAATCTCCCTTATGTTGGTAACGGAGTTCTTGCATCTGCGGCGGGTATGGATAAAGTTATGATGAAAAATGTGTTTGCTCAAGCGGGGCTCTCGCAAGTGAATTATGTTGCTTTTATAAAAAGTGAATGGGAAATGGCGAAAGAGGCAGCCTATGCCGAGGTGGAACAGGTTCTTGGTTATCCTTGTTTTGTTAAGCCGGCCAACCTTGGTTCAAGCGTAGGAATTAGCAAGTGTACGAATCGCACAGAGTTGGATGCCGCTTTTGGCGAGGCTTTCCAATTCGATCGCAAAGTGATTATTGAAGAAGGTGTTGTAGCCCGCGAAATCGAAGTAGGTGTTCTTGGAAATGACGCCCCTGAGTGTTCGGTTGCCGGTGAAATTGTTCCGAAGAAAGATTTTTATGATTACAAAGCGAAATATGAAGATGGTGAGACAGCTCTTATCATTCCTGCAGATATTTCGGTGGAAGATTATGGCCAAATTAAAGAGATGGCGATACGTGCTTTTAAAGCATTGGATTGTTCAGGGCTTGTTCGTGCTGATTTCTTTTTAACGAAGGATGGAAAGGCGTTAATTAATGAAGTGAATACGATGCCCGGATTTACGCCGTTTAGTATGTTCCCGCTATTGTGGAAACACACCGGTGTTGAATATCCGCAATTAATTGAGCGTTTGGTGAACCTTGCAAAAGAAAGACACGCTGAAAAACAAAATATAAAATATACTTTCTAGAATAACGGTGACACGGCTGATGTGCCGTGTCCATTTCTTTTGAAAAAGGAGGAAAATATCCATGATAAAGAGGTCGCTTAAGCAGATTTCCGAGATGATTTCGGCGAAAAATGATCTTTCCCCGTTTGCGGATGTCATGATCAAGGGAGTTTCAATTGATTCCCGAAAAATCGAACAAGGCCACTTGTTTATTCCCTTTAAAGGTGAGCGTTCGGACGGACATATTTTTGTTGAGGAATCTATCCGGAAAGGAGCAGCAGCTGCACTTTGGCAAAGTGATGTCCCGAACCCACCTACGCATTTGCCAATTCTAATAGTGGACAACTGCCAGGTTGCCCTGCAGGAATTAGCGCGAAAGTACCGAAAAGAATTGCCTGTAAAAGTGGTTGGAATAACAGGAAGCAACGGGAAAACAACGACGAAAGATATGACAGCCGGGCTCTTAGCCATACAATATAAAGTCCAAAAAACAGAAGGTAACTATAATAATCATATCGGACTGCCGCTAACTGTTTTGGGATTACACGAGGACACGGAAATTGCCGTCCTAGAAATGGGCATGAGCGGAAAAGGAGAAATCGAATTTCTTACGAAGCTTGCACGTCCGGATGCTGTAGTGATTACGAATATCGGAGAATCTCATTTACTTGACCTCGGTTCCAGGGAAGGGATTGCCGAAGCAAAGATGGAAATTTTGAAAGGACTGCAAGACGGCGGTCTTGCTGTACTACATGGTGATGAGCCGTTATTGATGGAGCGGATTCATCGTGATCAAGGAAATATAAAAATCCAAACCTTCGGCAGAAATGATACAAATGATTTATACCCTATCGAAATCCACCAGCTTGACAAAGGAAATCAGTTTACGATTAATGCCTCCAATAGTAGCTTTGAGCTCCCTGTCTTAGGGACGCATAATATTCTAAATGCACTTGCATCCATGTTAATTGCCAAGTATTTTTCGATTCCTTTTGAAAAAATGAATGAAGGCTTAGCAAGGATAAAACTGACAAATATGCGTATGGAGCTTGTTGAAGGAAAGCACGGTGAAAAAATCATCAATGATGCCTACAATGCCAGCCCGACTTCGATGATGGCTGCGATTGAATTGGTCTCAAATCTTCAGGGGTATGAACAGAAAATCCTTGTTCTTGGAGATATGCTTGAGCTGGGACCGCAGGAAGAGCAATACCATCTTCAAATTGGAGCAGGGCTAAATGCAGACCAAATTGATTTGGTGTTCACCTACGGGCAGTTAGGCGGACATATCGCCAAAGGTGCACGTGCCGCTTTAGGCGAGCAACGGGTATATGCTTTTACAGATAAGGCGGAACTTATTCAAGAGCTGGAGCAGCACTTATGTGAACAGACATTGGTTTTAGTCAAGGCATCCAGGGGAATGAAATTAGAGGAAATCGTGATATCCTTACAAAAAAGCTGATGTTCGTATTTTATGAAATTTTTATTTTTGGACAATACTGTATGAAGTAAATGTCCTTAATGGCAGGTGAGCGACCGTGATTGGCTGTTTGTGCATTCATGGCTTTACAGGTGCTCCATATGAAGTGGAGCCCCTGGTAGAGTATTTAACTGAACGAACAAATTGGGTATTCAGTGTGCCGACTCTACCCGGTCATGGGGATACGCTCTCTTTAAAAGGAGTGCACTACCATCAATGGATTGAACATGCTGAGACCGAATTAAACCGGCTTATTCAAACATGTGATGAGGTGTATGTGATTGGTTTTTCCATGGGAGGCCTTATCGCCAGTTTTCTTGCGGCAAATTATCATGTGGACAAGCTTGTTCTTCTTAGTGCTGCAGCGTATTACGTAAATCCGAGGCAGATTGCAAGCGAACTAAAATCGATGATGATTGACTCGCTAAGAGGAAACTTATTGGATAATGAATTATTTCAGCGTTATAAAAGAAAAATAAAAGAAACTCCCCTTGCGGCTACATGGCAATTTCGTCAATTGGTCTCTTCTATCAAACCACTTTTAAATCAAGTGGAGGTACCAACGCTAATTGCACAGGGTGAGTGTGACGGGATTGTGCCGCCGAAAAGTGCTGAATACTTGTATCAAACGATTGGTGCAAAGCAGAAAAAGCTTACTTATATAAAGGATTCTAAGCATCATATTTGCCATTGTGAGGAAAAAGAAGCCCTATTTTCTCAAGTGTTGGACTTTTTGATGGAGCGGTAAGGCTGGTTTGAATCTGTCGTAAACTTGTCTTTATTGCAAAATAGTGGTATGATATTCATCAACGTGTCTAAAGAACGATAAAAAAAGGGCATACTCCTTTGGAGAATGTCTTTTTTTTGGTAAAATAAACTTGTTACCTAATTACGGCATTTTGATGCGTATCGGGAGAAAATATTCAGCACTTAAATAAAAATATTTTCAAATAGATGAAGGAGAATGAAAACATTGACAAAGTTTCAAGACTTAGGCCTAAGCCAGGCCACTTTAAAAGCTGTTCTCAAAATGGGTTTTGAGGAAGCTACACCAATCCAAGCAGAAACGATTCCATTGAGTTTAGAAAATAAAGATTTGATCGGGCAAGCTCAAACAGGAACAGGTAAAACAGCTGCATTTGGTATTCCGTTAGTTGAAAAAATTGATACGAGCATGGATGCCATCCAAGGGATCATCATCGCACCGACTCGCGAACTGGCGATTCAAGTATCAGAAGAGCTTTATAAAATTGGAGCGGGCAAAAGAGTTCGCGTGTTGCCGATTTACGGCGGGCAAGATATCAGCCGTCAAATCCGTTCATTAAAGAAAGCTCCTCATATCATTGTCGGTACTCCTGGACGTGTTTTGGACCATATTAATCGTAAAACAATGCGCCTTGATACTGTAAATACAGTTATTCTTGATGAAGCAGATGAAATGTTAAATATGGGATTCATTGAAGATATAGAATCTATTCTTGCTTCAACACCAACAGAGCGCCAAACATTGCTTTTCTCAGCAACAATGCCAGGCCCAATTCAAAGAATGGCCGAAAAGTTCATGAAGGATCCACAAATCGTCCGTGTTAAAACGAAAGAAATGACTGTTCCATCCATTGAGCAATATTATCTTGAAGTGATGGAAAAGAATAAATTTGACGTGTTAACAAGACTTCTTGATATTCAATCCCCGGAATTGGCTATTGTATTTGGCCGTACCAAGCGCCGCGTTGATGAATTATCCGAAGCATTAACCTTAAGAGGGTATACAGCAGAAGGTATTCATGGTGATTTAAGCCAAGCAAAACGTTTATCTGTCCTTCGTAAATTTAAAGAAGGAACGATTGATGTTCTTGTTGCAACAGACGTAGCTGCAAGAGGACTCGATATTTCCGGCGTAACACATGTTTACAATTTTGATATTCCGCAGGATCCTGAAAGCTATGTTCACCGAATCGGCCGTACAGGTCGCGCTGGTAAAACAGGTGTGGCACTAACATTCATTACACCGCGCGAAAAATCTTACCTAGCTGTAGTCGAAAAAACGACGAAGCGTAAAATGGAAAAAATGAAAGCTCCGACACTTGATGAAGCGTTGGAAGGCCAGCAAAAAGCGGTTGTAGAAAAAATCGTGCAAACGATTGAATCCAACAATTTACATTACTACAAAGCGGCAGCCCAAGAATTGCTTGAGGAAAATGATGCTTCAACAGTTATCGCAGCTGTTTTGAAAATGTTAACAAAAGAACCGGACACTACACCAGTTAAACTGACCGAAGAGCAGCTTCCACAAAAAAGAGAAAGAAAACCGCAGGACCGTGACCGTAGAAGAAGAGATGATTCCAGAGGTTCATACAATGCGGATCGTAACAGAAAAAAAGCACCGGTAAAACCAAGAACCGGTGAAAAAAGAACCGGTGGAAAATCAAAACCAAGAAGCTTTAATCATTAATAAAAAAGAGCATGGACACTTGTCTATGCTCTTTTCGGTTTTCACAACCTTTATCGTCACATTTCGAGGTCAACCTTTTTTATAATACCAATTTATATCATCTTATCTTTGAGAATTGTCTAGCTCCAGCGCCCAGCGGCTAGTGTACTTCGCTCTTCTCCATGCGATAAGTCAACATCGGATCGCTCCGCTCTCCGTGTTTCCTTTATCTCAGTCGAAGCGCTCCAGTCCTGTCGTGCGCTAAACGGGGCGCTTGCGCTTTTCTTATCTTTGTATCAAAAAACCAAGGATGGCAATGATAATAATTGCGCCCCAGATAATCACTTTTAATGGTGATTGGTAGGATAGTTTTTTTCTATTGCTTTCAGCCCAATTAACTACACTTTTCATTGAATCGGAAAAATCACGTTTATTAAAATAGGGGATAGCACCGATTGCAAATCCTGCCATTAATCCAAATAAATGAGCTGTAATATTAATATTCGGTTGTAAAAATGTCATAATCAAACTAACAGCACAAAGAACGATGATAATTTGCGAGTTTTGCTTGCTGAGCCAACTTTTTCGGAACATAATGATGGCAAGGTAAAAACCAAATAAACCAAAAATCGCACCACTTGAACCAACATGCGTATATGTGATGGGTTCAAGCTCTAGTGTGGCGATATTTGCGATGATTCCGGAAACAAGGTAGACAACTAAAAATTTACCGCTGCCAAGCATCCGCTCCAATGCAGGCCCGAAAAGGAGAAGGGAAAAACTATTAAACACTAGATGGGCAAGACCGCTATGCATAAAGGTTGGTGTAATAAGCCTCCAATATTCCCCTTCCTTAATATACAAATTTACACCTGAGAAGGTTTCAATAAACCAGTAGTTAGGGAATATCGGCAGAACAGTGAAAAGATATAATACTAAATGGATGGCTATAATAATAGAAACAATCGGATAAAAGCGGATAAATTCCCGAAAGCTCTCCGTTCTTGTAAACATCATAAACCTCCTGTTTATTCTTATAAAATCATTTTTGCCTTATTTTTAAACTTGTACACTATTATTTATGCATATTGCAACTTAATTAGAAGGAAGATGAACGATGATTAAAGGAATTGGTATCGATATTATTGAACTATCACGGATAGATGATTTACTAACTAGACAAAAGAAACTGATTGACCGCATATTGACCCCCAGGGAAAGGGATCGGTTTGAAACGCTTTCCGGTAGCCGCCAAGTCGAGTTTTTGGCGGGAAGATTCGCTGCCAAAGAAGCCTTTTCAAAAGCAATGGGTACAGGAATTGGAAAAAACCTGTCATTTTTAGATATAGAAATCTTAACGGATGAACTAGGGAAACCCTTTTTTAGAAAACCAGAGGTTCATGCTCACTTATCCATCTCCCATAGCAGAGACTATGCCGTCGCCCAAGTAATTATTGAAGAGGAAAAACCTTTATAAAAATAAACACTTGGCAACCTCATTAGCATATTCCGTAAGGTTGTCTCATATATTCATAGGGAAATAGGAGAGACAAGGTCAGCTATGGTCATTTTGGAAAGCACATTATCCACTGCCTGATCCCTGCCTTTCTCTTCTCCATAATCATATGAGACAAGAAGGGGTTGAAGGAATGAGGAAAAAGTTGTTGCTGCTTGCTTCGGGGCTGATGGTCATCTTTTTGCTGGCTGCCTGTGGTTCTAAATCACAAGATGATGTGGTGAAAGAGTTAAATGGAAAACTTGGGGACTTATCAGGATATAAAGTAAATGCCAAAATGACGTTAAAAATGGGAACTGATTCACAGGTTTATAACGTGGATATTTGGCATAAAGATCCTACTTTTTACCGGGTGAATTTAAAGAATGCCGGAAAAGATCAAAGTCAAATGATTCTAAGGAATGAGGAAGGGGTATTCGTCCTCACGCCTGCATTAAATAAGAGTTTTCGCTTCCAAAGTGATTGGCCGCAAAACAGCAGCCAAGCCTATCTATATGAATCACTGATTAAGGACATCATGGCAGATAAAAATGCCAAGTTCTCTACGACCAAGGATTATTATGTATTTGAAACCAAAACACGTTACCAAAATAATAGTATGCTGCCAACCCAAGAAATAAAGCTAAATAAAAGTGATTTATCACCGGCAGTCGTTAAAGTGATGGACCCTGACCGGAATGCCCTTGTAACGGTTGAATTTTCAAAAATGAATTTTAATGCCGACTTTAACAAGGACGATTTCGATATGAAAAAGAACATGACACGTGCCCAGCTTGGATTACCGGCAATGGCTAAGGCTAGCGATCAAGCGTTTACGGTAAAATATCCAACTGCAGAGATTTCAGGAACAAAATTAATTAAAGAAGATGATGTCAAGGTCCAGGATGGCAAGCGGGTTGTTCTGACCTATGATGGTAAAAAGTCATATACTCTTATTGAGGAAAAGGTCGCTGTTAAAGAAGCATCGATTACGCCTGAGGATGTAGACGGAGATTTAGTTGATTTAGGTGTAACCATTGGCGCTGTTTCTGACCACTCCATTTCCTGGACAAAAGACGGTGTTGATTACATGATTGCATCGAAAAACCTATCAAGGAATGAGCTTGTGGAAGTAGCAAAATCTGTCCAAGGTGATGCAGTGAAATAAAGATAAATAACATCGCAGGCTCTTTTAAAGGGGCCTGTTTTTCTTTATTTAAAATTGAAATTTGTCTAGCTCCAGCGCCTAGCCACTCGAGGTCGCGTTACGCCTGCCGATGAAGTCAAAGAACGGCTTCACCGTCAGCCCGCAAGCAGCTGTCGGGGCTGATCAAGTCGCTTCCGCTTTTCTAGTGAAAAGGAGTATAATAATTTTATGATAAAATGAATCAATAGTTTATTCTGAAGTTTAGGAAGTGGAACCATGGAAGAGCAAGGCTTTTTCTACAGAGATACATGGGCGGAAGTGGATTTAGATTGTATTCTCTCAAATGTTGCCTCTGTTAAAAAACTTTTGCCACAAGATGTGGATGTTATTGCAGTTGTTAAAGCAAACGCATATGGCCACGGAGATATTCAGGTAGCAGAAACAGCACTTGAAGCCGGGGCAACTTATTTAGCAGTTGCTTTTATGGATGAAGCAATTGCATTACGGAATAAAGGGATTAATGCTCCAATCCTTGTCCTGGGTGCAACCAGAGCAGAGGACGTCCCTATCGCCGTCAGCTACGGTATTACGCTCACAGTTTTTCAACAGGAATGGCTGCAGAAGGCGAAAGAACATTTAAAAGCGAATGATCAGGTTTCTGTCCATATTAAGCTTGATACCGGAATGGGGAGAATTGGTATTCGGAGCAAGGAAGAATTAGCTGAAATCGAGCAAATGATTCTGGAAGATAATCGCTTTTACCTCGAAGGAATCTATACTCATTTTGCTACCGCGGATGAACTGGATCAAACTTATTTTCAAACCCAATTAGAAATGTTTCAAGAGTTGCTCAGTGTACTAAAAAGACGCCCAAGGTATGTTCATAGCAGCAATAGTGCGGCTGCGATACGTTTTCCCAATGCCTATTTTAATGCGGTTCGTCTCGGTATTGCGATGTATGGATTAACACCTTCTCTTGAAATGGAAAAAGAAATTCCCTTCGAATTAAGGGAAGCCTTTTCACTTAAATCAAGGCTTGTCCACGTTAAACAGCTTCAAAAAGGCGATAAAGTCAGTTATGGAGCCACATATGAGGCAGAGGGCGGGGAATGGATTGGTACCCTTCCGATTGGATATGCGGATGGGTGGATTCGTAAGCTGTCGGGTCTGAAAGTGCTTGTCGACGGGAAGCGTTCGCCCATTGTCGGAAGGATCTGCATGGACCAATGCATGGTCTGGCTCCCTTATTATGTTCCTGTCGGGACGACGGTTACTTTAATCGGGGAGCAATCAGGTCAATTCCTATCAATTAATGAAATTGCTGAAAAACTGGATACAATTAATTACGAGGTCCCCTGCATTATTGCCCATCGCGTACCACGTCTTTACAAAAAGGGTGGCAAAATAACCGTTTTAAAAAATTATTTACTTGAAGAAAAATAGGATTAAATGGCTGAAATCTAACATAATTATGATATTGCGGATGTTTCGTGCATAAAAGCAGCTTTTATTGGCTTATAATACAGTAGTATTATAATTAGTCTATGCATTTAGTTTGATTAGTGTTATTATTGAATATGGTACAGATAAAAAATGGTGTGTAGTGATGGTGGAGGTGTATGTTTGTGTCTGAATCTGGCGCAACTACGGAAATCTTAGTGAAATTACCGCAACATCTTTTAACCGAATTAGATGGTTTTGTGAAGCAGGAAAATGTCAATCGCAGTGAATTTATTTACCAAGCTACAAAAATGTATTTGCGCGAACGAAAAAAGAGACAGATTCGCGAATCCATGAGACGTGGATACATGGAAATGGCAAAGATAAATTTAAGGATTGCATCGGAAGCATTTCAAGCAGAATATGAGGCAGAACACACAGTAGAACGTCTTGTTAGCGGAGGATAATCCTTTGATTGTCAAGCGTGGTGACGTATATTTCGCGGACCTATCCCCAGTTGTTGGTTCTGAACAAGGCGGCGTCCGTCCTGTACTTGTCATCCAAAACGACATCGGGAATCGGTTTAGTCCCACAGTTATTGTTGCAGCGATTACAGCCCAAATTCAAAAAGCGAAGCTTCCGACTCATGTTGAGATTGATGCGAAGCGGTACGGTTTTGAACGAGACTCAGTCATACTTTTAGAACAAATTCGTACAATTGATAAACAGCGGTTAACCGATAAAATTACCCATCTCGATGACGAAATGATGGAAAAAGTGGATGAAGCCTTGCAGGTAAGCTTAGGTCTCATCGAATTTTAGCATAAAGCACGCTCTTTCTTTAAAAGGGCGTTTTTTTATACATATCCCTGCCCTCATATTTCTGCTTAAGCAAGCTAATCAGCTTGCTTTTTTTTTATCGTTAAGGGAAATTTTCTAAACTTGTGGATAACTGTTCAGAAAATGTTTGTATATTATTTGTAAGAGTTAAGCTTTAAGGGGAGTCATGATGGGTTTTGAAAAAGCTTCTGATCGTTTTTCTTGACCTATACTGTGATAACATAAAAGAAACAGAGTAAAAAAGCAGCAGTTGTGGAGCAAGTCAGGGGACAGGAAAGTGTCTTTCATAAGGCTCCTAAAGACAAAATTCCACAAGCGAACATTGGAAATGTCCTTCAAAAGGTTCTTAAGGGAAAAATTCCTTATTAAAAGTGCTTGGTGGGCGAATTGCTCCATTAATGAAACAAGGAATTGGATTTGATACAATATGGAAAAAAGAAGTGGAGGATTATTTTGTGAATGATACAGTTGTAAAAGACGAACAACTTTACGGAAAAATAGCGGCAGAGCAGGCGATTACCTTTAAACAAGTAAAAAGTGTTATTTCATTATTAAATGAAGGGAATACGGTACCCTTTATTGCCCGCTATCGAAAAGAAATGACAGGCGCTCTTGATGAAGTTCAGATACGGAATATATTAGAACGCTGGCAGTATATTCAAAACCTGGAGCAAAGAAAGGAAGAAGTTCTCCGTATTATTGCCGAACAAGGCAAATTAACAGATGAGTTAGCCAAAAAGATTACCACTGCTGAAAAACTTCAGGAAGTCGAAGATTTATACCGTCCATATAAACAAAAGAGACGGACAAAGGCGACGGTTGCCAAAGAAAAGGGTCTTGAACCGTTAGCGGAATGGTTATTAACTTTTTCTAAGGAAAGCATCGAAGAAAAAGCAAAGGAATTTTTATCCGAAGAAAAAGAAGTTCTTACGATTGAGGAGGCTGTTGCAGGGGCAAAAGACATCATTGCTGAAATGGTTTCCGATGATGCGGAAGGCCGTAAATGGATTAGGAAAGAGACCTTCAAGTCAGGTACTGTAGCCTCTACAGTGAAAGAAGAGGAAAAGGACGAGAAAAAGGTTTATGAAATGTACTATGAGTATGAGGAGCCTGTAAACAAAATTGTTCCTCACCGAAGCCTTGCTTTAAATCGCGGGGAAAAGGAAGAAATTCTGCGGGTTTCGATTAAGATGAATATGGAATTAATCCTGTCCTATCTTTCGAAAAAATGGATTCGCAATCAGTATTCACCTGCAGCGGCACTTGTTTTAGAAGCAATTGAAGATAGTTATAAAAGACTTATTCAACCCTCAATCGAGAGAGAAATCCGCAGTGAACTAACTGACAAAGCGGAAGAACAAGCGATACATATATTCTCTGAAAATCTCCGTAATTTGCTGCTGCAGCCGCCGTTAAAAGGAAAAGTCGTGATCGGAGTGGACCCGGCATACCGGACAGGCTGTAAACTGGCAGTGGTTGATGAAACAGGGAAGGTTTTAAAAATAGATGTTATTTACCCGCATCCGCCTGTTAATAAAACAAAGGAAGCCAGAGAAAAATTTATATCTATCCTGCGAGACTATAAAGTGGAAATGGCGGCAATCGGTAACGGAACAGCTTCAAGGGAAACAGAGCAGTTTGTTGCTGATATTTTAAAAGAAATGAATGAAGAAATCTTTTACCTCATCGTTAATGAAGCGGGTGCGAGCGTCTATTCGGCATCGGATCTTGCCAGGGAGGAATTTCCGAATTTCCAGGTAGAAGAGCGAAGTGCGGTTTCAATCGCCAGACGATTGCAAGATCCGCTTGCTGAATTGGTTAAAATTGACCCTAAATCAGTGGGAGTCGGTCAATACCAGCATGATGTTTCCCAGAAGCGACTTTCTGAATCCTTGCATTTTGTCGTGGAAACGGCAGTTAACCGGGTAGGTGTAAATGTAAATACCGCCTCATCTTCACTTTTGCAGTATGTGGCAGGATTAACGAAAACAGCTGCAAATAATATTGTGAAAAAGCGTGAAGAGGAAGGGAAATTTACAAGCAGGATCCAACTAAAGAAAGTGCCACGTCTTGGTGCAAAGACATATGAACAGGCGATTGGTTTCTTGCGGGTGTTAGATGGAAAACAGCCGCTGGACCGTACGGGAATACACCCTGAAAACTACGAAGAAGTAAAAAAATTATTATCCAAGCTTGGTTTTTCAGGTGATGATTTGGGAACAAACGAGTTAAGGGAATCTTTAAACGGTCTAGATCTTAAAGTGACAGCAGAAGAGCTATCAATTGGAGAGCTAACGTTAAAAGATATTATCGATGCATTAGTTAGACCCGAAAGAGATCCCCGTGATGATTTACCTCGCCCGCTACTGAAAAAGGATGTTTTAAAATTAGAAGACTTAAAAGCGGGAATGGAACTTCAAGGTACGGTTCGAAATGTTGTTGACTTTGGGGCTTTTGTTGATATTGGTGTCAAACAGGATGGTCTTGTTCATATTTCAAAATTAAGCAATCGATTTGTTAAACATCCATTGGACATCGTATCTGTGGGAGATGTTGTGACGGTCTGGGTTGATTCAGTGGATATGAATAAAGGACGCGTCGCATTAACGATGCTGCCGCCGGGAGAATAATAAGAAACACTGCTTTTAGGAGCAGTGTTTCTTTCTGTAAAAAAACCAGCATTGGTTTAAAAGCTTTATTTGATAGCGGTCTTTCTCGTAAAAGGCTCTTTTCATTTGGTTTTGAAACCAAGTTGGCATTGTAAAACCTCCCGAAAAGTACTTCATTTAGGTATATACAATATATGCTATAATAGGTTGTCACGTTCTTCTAAGAAGTGAGGGGAGAAAATTGGAAGAGAAAGAGCTGCAGGAATTAGTGGAGAAATTATCATTCGAAGCATTTGGAAAGCCGTTTAGGCACGGGGCTTCGTTTAATTCCAAACTGCGAACAACAGGCGGAAGGTATCTATTAGGCACTCATAATATTGAAATCAATAAAAAATATTTAGAGCAATTAGGAGAAAGCGAATTAATCGGCATTATTAAACATGAACTTTGCCATTATCATCTGCATCTTGAAGGCAAAGGCTATCAGCATCGCGATCAGGAGTTTAAATCGTTATTAAAAAAAGTAGGGGCACCCCGGTTTTGCAGCTCGCTTAGAGAAATGCCGAAGAAACGCTCTTCTAAAAAGATCCTCATATATGAATGCACAAAATGTCATTTTCACTTCAAAAGAAAAAGGAGTATTGATACAAGTAGATATGTTTGTGGGAAATGCAGAGGGAAATTAAAGAAAATCAAAGAAATGCTCTTGGAGTAAGAATAAATTTTGGAAAAAATCTTTATCTAAAAATCATATTGACTTTATATTGTATCGTCATTATAATATGAAGAGTCGATAAGGTAATTGCCTATCTTATTGGTGAAAGTTGATATTATTCCGCAGTAGCTCAGTGGTAGAGCTATCGGCTGTTAACCGATCGGTCGTAGGTTCGAGTCCTACCTGCGGAGCCATATGGGGAAGTACTCAAGTGGCTGAAGAGGCGCCCCTGCTAAGGGTGTAGGTCGCGTAAGCGGCGCGAGGGTTCAAATCCCTCCTTCTCCGCCATATAAACGGCCCCTTGGTCAAGCGGTTAAGACACCGCCCTTTCACGGCGGTAACACGGGTTCGAATCCCGTAGGGGTCATTGGAATGGGGAATAGACAAAAAGTCATTTCCCGTTTCTTAATCAAATGTTTTGGTCTGGTAGTTCAGTTGGTTAGAATGCCTGCCTGTCACGCAGGAGGTCGCGGGTTCGAGTCCCGTCCAGACCGCCATTTCAATTGTTTTTTATGAAAACATAGTGATGTCGGAACATTTTACTACAGTAGCGATTCAGATAGCTATTCATTTGCAATTAAATGTTCCTGCGGTGAATATTCATGAAGTCTTCTTGGAGAAGTAATTCATGAAGTAATATCAATGGGCTATAGCCAAGCGGTAAGGCATCGCACTTTGACTGCGACATGCGTTGGTTCAAATCCAGCTAGCCCAGCCATTTTTTTATAATATTGAATATATGCGGGTGTGGCGGAATTGGCAGACGCACCAGACTTAGGATCTGGCGCCGCAAGGCGTGGGGGTTCGACTCCCTTCACCCGCACCAATTATTTACTCTTGAATAAATAGAAATAATCTGTTATGATTGTTTTTGTCGCTAATTTAAATGCGGTCGTGGCGGAATGGCAGACGCGCTAGGTTGAGGGCCTAGTGGGGGCAACCCCGTGGAGGTTCAAGTCCTCTCGGCCGCACCAAAAAAACCTTGACAAACCAAATTAGTTTTGGTAAACTATAAAAGTTGATTTAAAAAAATGCGCCCGTAGCTCAATTGGATAGAGCGTCTGACTACGGATCAGAAGGTTATGGGTTCGACTCCTTTCGGGCGCGCCATTATTTAACGGG
>NZ_JAUSTW010000016.1 GCF_030813055.1 Neobacillus ginsengisoli
AACTCATATCAATTACACGTAAATCCAAATACAAGGGTTATGAAATCCTGCGAATAAGTGAGCATTCGAGAGATAATCGTATCAAACTGAGGGAGTTTAATAAGAGAAATTTTAGTGGTACCAATAATTTGTCTAGTCATGAACCGCCTTCAGTTTAACTTCAAATGAAAACTTCCCCATAAAAAACTACACCTCCAATGGTTATTTGTGTCAAACAATTGGGGTGCAGTGCAGTTCACGTCCAAGGGGTTTTTAGTATTCGTACTTCCTAAAATCCCAGTTATGGTAACAAAAAAGAGGTTGGGTATCTTAAAGGAACGGCAAAAGTTGCGTCTTGCGTATGATGATAATGAGGATGGTGATGATGATGGTATCCAATTCCATAAGAAAGGTATCCGTATCCCATATGGATTCCGTAGTAAGGATATGGCATATAGCCTGTTCCATAATGATAAGGCATATAGGCTCTCATATCTAAATTCATGTTTTCACCTACTTATTTGAGGGAGAATGTCTAGCCTATTTCATGATATGACCTATAACTAGGAAAGAGCTTTTCTTTATTCAAATTAGGTGATTACCTACTATGCACACCTGTACAAGCAGAAAAAATAGTACAGGATATGGAAGACAGATTGTGAAATATTGTACTTAAACTATTGGGGTGCATTACTTCAACAATTAGTTAATGCCATTTTCTTCTTCAAGTAACGGTTCATGTTGACAATATTCATTATCTATTTTAGTCTAAATGTTAATTGAATACTAAAATTCGTTTGTAAGTGGATTTTTCTAGAGATTACTCTATTTTCGCCACACAGTTGTCTTTCGACAGTTGTGTGGCTTTTTTATTTTTACTGAAGGGAGCTAAAAGGATGAAATTTTGGCAACATATATTTCTTGTATTTTTAGGTGGATGTTGTTATGGAGTATTGTCGACTTTTGTGAAGCTTGCTTATTCAGCTGGCTTCACGACCGCAGAAGTTACAGGCGTACAATTTATATTTGGTTCAATACTAATCTGGTCTGTCGCATTAGTAACAAAAAAGCAAAGGTTAACGGTAAATAAAACTTTTAAGATACTATTATCAGGGATTCCGCTTGGTTTAACAGGTGTTTTTTATTATTATTCTCTGCAAACACTCCATGCATCACTGGCAATTGTTTTTTTGTTTCAATTTGTTTGGATGGGCACTTTTTTGGAGTGGATTATTTATAAAAACAAGCCTAGTAAAGGTAAGGTTGTTACGATTGTGATATTAATCATAGGCTCCATTCTTGCAGCTGGTCTTATTTTAAAAGGAGAAAAACTCCCACCCTGGCAAGGAACAATTTGGGGAATAATTTCGGCATTGTCATATACAATTTTCATTTTTTTAAGTAGTTCAGTCGAAAAAGATACCCCACCAATATTAAAAAGTGCGCTTCTTTCGACCGGTGGTTTATTTGTTGTCATGTCCATCTTTCCACCATTTTATATATTTAAGTTACCTGTTTTAATTGGGTTGTCACCGTATGGATTATTTCTTGGTTTGTTTGGGGTAGCATTACCTCCTCTTTTATTTTCAATTGGGATGCCATTTATCGGACCAGGACTTGGTACGATTTTAACCTCATCAGAGCTTCCGGTTGCAGTTACCCTATCTGCATTTATATTAGGCGAACATATAACCATATACCAATGGTTAGGTGTTATTTTAATATTTTGTGGCATTGTAATAGGTAATTGTAAGACTCAAAAAGGAAAGAGACAGATTGTGAAGAATGGTACTTAAACTACCATGGGAGAACGAGTTAAAATCCCATCCTCTGTGGTGCAGCTCTGCTGCATGGACGGCTATCGGGTGCTTTTGTTGAAGAAGATTATTGAAGTCGTTTCCACTTGGAAATCGGCTTTTTTATTTTTTGGGGGTGTTATATCTTAAGAGTATCTAATATTAAGTGTGATGTTAGCTTTTTCCGAGTCTGAAAGGGACATGATTGTAGAACGGACACAAGAAGGAAAGGCCATTGCTAAATAACGTGACCATTTTAGAGAGGACAGACCGAAAAAGTACAGTAAAAAGCAAATGGAACATGCTTTGGAGCTGCTGGAAAAACAATCATACAAACAGGTTGAGGAACAACAGGGATAAGCAAAAGGACGCTTATACGGGCTAAAAAACAGTAGGAGCAACTCTGACAATAAAGGAGAGAATTTTGCAATATACCGGCTTAGTGGTCGATATTTTGTTCTTTCGCGCTAATATTCGTTTTATTTTGAGCGCTTAAAAGGCAGTTTATTAAGTGTAGTGTTTTTCAACAAATGGGAAGATTGTTGGAGAAGAGGTTGGTCAAATTATGTTTTCTATAAGTTTAATATTAAGCACGGTGAACCGTATCATAAGTAAATGAGGTTTTTTATCCCTTGTAATCATATAAATTCCTGCATTAAAAAAACCGTTCTTCCTTCATTAGGAGTAAGAATCGGCTTTTTTTCTATTTTATAATTGAATTTTTTAATTATATGTCCTTCTTTCATGCCAGAGTCCGCTCCTTTTAAGAGTGCAGGGAAGATACAGCCGCCACTGATAGTGAATGGCAGACATGCGTAAGGCCATTACAACAATGACAATGAGAGTTGACAATGAGAGTTAACTGAAAGGGGGGCTCCAACCCAGCCAAATACATATAGTGCATAAAATCGTTAAAGTAGCATGAATTTCTTCTTTTAAAGCAAGCGGTTTTCGAGCAGCTAAGATGTCTCGAATCATCCCCCCTCCAACGCCGGTAAACATCGATGCCAAGACCATAAGAATAGTATTGCAGACCGATTAGTGAAAAAAAGATCATGATAATGCTACAAATAGTATCGCCAAAATAAAGGTGACTTTCCCCCAGAGCGTTAATACGTCGGGGGTAAGGCGCCTTTTTGTGATTTTACCATTATTAAAATGGTTCCTCAATTGTTGATTTTTATGGCAATAAATAAATTTCACAGTTTGGGGGTTGGCCTAGTTTTGAAGTCTGCAAACGACCTTCCATGACGAGTTCGTGTAAACCGTTTTCAACTTCTGAAACAGCAATTCCTAATAAATCAGCCACTTTTACGGAAGAAATAGACATGTATTTTGGTCGGTGTGTTGATGAAGTAATCATGGTATGGACATATTGATATAAGTTTTCTTTTTCCAAAAATATCCCTCTCTTTCTTTTCCGCCCCAATTAAATTCCAAAAATATTTAAGTCATTAATAAAATTCCCATTATAGTAAACATTATGACATGAACCCAATTTGAATTAATGGAAATATGATATTTTCAAACCCACAACATATAAGGACTGCATATAGGATGAATCGGGAAGTAAAAGTCAGGAACTGTAGCTAAATACCAGGAAAATAGGAGGAAACGTCGTGGAAGAGTCAACCTTTTTAGTGGAGATTAATGGAAAAGAGTACGAAGCTAAACTGGGTCAAACCATTTTAGATGTCGCCAGGGAAAAAGATGTTTTTATTCCTGGCATTTGCTATCACTCGAACTTAGGAACTATTCAAACATGTGACACTTGCTATGTGAATGTGGGCGGTGAAATAGTTCGATCCTGTGCTACAAGAGTGGTGGAAGGAATGAAAATTGATAGCCTTTCACAACCAGTCAAAAATGCACAAAATGAGGCCATGGACCGCATTTTAAAGAACCATGAACTTTATTGTACGGTTTGTGATAATAATAACGGGAACTGCACAATCCATAATACAGTGGAACTCATGGGCGTCGAACATCAACAATACCCGTTCGAAGCAAAACCGTACCCGCCTGATAATTCACATCCATTTTACCGATATGAGCCAGATCAATGCATATTGTGTGGTAGATGTGTGGAAGCTTGTCAGGACTTGCAAGTAAATGAAACTCTAACCATTGATTGGAGTAGAGAGGCACCGCGTGTTATTTGGGATAATGATGTACCAATTGATCAATCATCCTGTGTTTCGTGCGGACATTGTGTCAGTGTATGTCCATGTAATGCTCTCATGGAAAAATCGATGTTAGGGAACGCAGGCTTTTTAACAGGGATTCCTCCTAAAATTTTAGGGCCGATGATTGATTTAACGAAAGAGGTTGAGCCAGGTTATAAAGAGATTTTTGCTATATCCGAAGTAGAAGCATCTATGAGAAAAGCCAGGATTAAACGTACGAAAACCGTTTGTACCTATTGCGGTGTCGGCTGTAGCTTCGAGGTTTGGACAAAGGGCCGTGAAATATTGAAAATTCAAACAGATACAGAAGCACCGGTTAATGGAGTTTCCACCTGTGTCAAAGGGAAGTGGGGTTGGGATTTCGTCAATAGCGAAGAGCGATTGACAAAGCCATTAATTCGAAAAGGGAATGAGTTTGTCGAATCCACTTGGGAAGAAGCACTTGATCTCATTGGTGAAAAGCTTGGACATATCAAAAGAAAATATGGGCCAGACTCAATTGGATATATTGCTTCATCTAAATGCTCCAATGAGGAAAACTATTTGTTCCAAAAATTAGCCCGAGCTGTAATGGGCACCAACAATGTTGATAATTGCTCGAGATATTGTCAATCCCCCGCTACAGCAGGTTTGATGAGAACGGTTGGTTTAGGAGGGGACTCTGGAACGATTAAGGACATCATGTCATCTGAACTAATTATCATAATTGGGGCTAACCCTGCAGAATCGCATCCTGTATTAGCAACCCGTATCAAACGAGCCCGTAAACTACATGGACAAAAATTAATTGTAGCAGACATTAGAGAAAACGAAATGGCACAGCGGGCTGATTTTTTTATTCATCCAAAACCCAGCACGGATTTAATATGGCTGTCTGCTGTTACGAAATACATTCTTGACCAAGGGTGGGAAGACAAAGATTTTTTGAAGAATCGTGTGAATGATTTTGAAAAATACGTAGCATCTCTCGAAAAATTCACTTTAGGTTACGCAGTAGAAAAAACAGGTCTTACAGAGGAAGAATTGGTAAGGCTTGCGACGATGATTCATTCCGCCAAATCTGTTTGTGCTTTATGGGCAATGGGGATCACTCAACATATGGGGGCAACAGAAACTAGTACGGCTATTTGTAATCTCCTTTTAATTACGGGTAATTTTGGCCGGTCTGGTACCGGCGCCTATCCACTCAGAGGCCATAACAATGTTCAAGGAGCATGTGATTTTGGAACAATGCCAGCCTGGATGCCTGGCTATGAACCAGTCCAGGATCCACAAGTGCGAGAGCGCTATGAAGAAGCATGGGGCGTGAAGCTACCGGAAGAGCCTGGTATGGACAACCACCATATGGTTGAAGGAATGGACAAAGGAAAATTGAAGGCACTATATCTGTTTGGTGAAGATATGGCGCTTGTCGATGCAAATTCAAACCATGTGGAAGCGGGATTTGAAAGGTTGGAGTTTTTTGTCGTTCAGGATATTTTCTTTAGCAGGACAGCCCAGTTTGCTGATGTAGTTCTGCCCGCTGCACCAAGTCTTGAAAAGGATGGCACGTTTACCAATACCGAACGAAGGATTCAGCGCTTCCATAAAGTGTTTGAGCCGCTGGGTGAATCTAAGCCTGATTGGGAAATTATTAAGGAAGTGGCCAATCGCCTTGGAGCCAATTGGAATTATAAACATCCGAGCGAAATTATGGATGAGGCGGCAAGTCTTGCACCATTATTTGCCGGGGTAAGCTATGAACGTCTGGAAAGATGGAATAGTCAGTTATGGCCAGTATCGAAAAATGGTAAAGATACGCCGCTTTTATATACAGAACGATTCTCGTTACCTCAAGGCAAAGCTAGATTGGTGCCAGTTGATTGGACACCGCCGTTTGTCGCAGGCGAAGAATATGATTTGCATTTAAATAATGGTCGTTTATTAGAGCATTTCCATGAAGGAAACATGACGTATCAATCTGAAGGGTTAATTCACAAGGTTCCTCATCCATGGCTAGAAGTATCACCTGAACTTGCACATGAAAGGAACCTGGAGGACGGTTCTTTGGTTGGGCTTACTTCTCCATATGGACATGTTGAAGTAAGAGTCATTGTTACGGACCGAGTAAAAGGAAAAGAACTTTATTTAACGATGAATACCAGAGAAGAAATCGAGGCAGTCAACCGACTAACAAGCAGTTACCACGATACGGTTACCCATACTCCGGCTTATAAGGAAGCTGGTGTGAAAATGGAGTTGTTGGAAACAAAAGGAGAATCTCCATTACCTAGACATAATCATCGATATGGAAATAGGGTTCCACAGTTAAGTGTGAAGGTGGAAGATAAGTGGAAACGTTCAGATTACACTCCTATCCCGGAGCTCATTCAATTAAAGGGGGACGAATATGGCCAAGGCAATCAAGCAAATTAGGAAAGAGTTACCTAATCAAGAAATGGAACAATCACAAGCAGTTTCTGAGATCATTCAGGAGTTGGCTGCTAATAAGGAAGCCATTTTAGAAGCTATTAGCATCATTAAGGGGCTCCACGAGACGAAGGTCTTGGATGCCGTACATGCCATGGTCGAACAGCGGACTGAGATTGGGGCCATTGCTATTCAGCAAGTTAATCAGCCAACCATGCACAATGTTATTAAAAATGGAATGAGTGCCTTTTCGTTTTTAGGCTCCTTACAGCCCGGCCAGCTGACAACGATACTGGATGGACTTGGGCAGGGTTTAAAACGTCTTTCTAATACCGGCCAAAAAGGCGAAAAGCAAAGCCTTTGGAAATTAAGAAAAAGACTGTGGAGCCCGGAAATACGAGCAGCCATGACAACCATGGTTGATTTTATGGATGGAATGGGCGAAGTATTTTTGCGTAACAGGCGGGAAAATCCATAAGGGAAGGATGATCACCTTGGAAACAGGTGTTGTTACAGTGAAAAATATGGTGAATCAACAGGATGCAGATAAAGTTTTACAAGCCATAGAACATGTATGGGGTCTGAATAGAGCCGAAGTCATATTCTCCAAGAGCCAAGCAATCTTTACTTATGATGAACGGATGGCGTCTTCACAAGATTTTGAACAAGCGATTATTGAAACTGGATTTGAAATTGCTCATTAATTGGAGGTGCTGCAATGAAAATTTGCGAAGTATGTGGAACAAAAGAAGAAATGGAGAATAATGGTGAGGAAACAATTGTATCGATCATCCTCCATGTTTGTGAAAGCTGTATGGAAGACCGCAAATGGCACATTATTGAAAACTGAGTATTTTGTTGGAAAATCAGGTTGTGCTTTATTTAACGTGCTTTGATCATTTTGATTTGAACTTGAAACAGTTTATTGTACGAGTAAAATATGTTCCTAAGATCATCCAATCTGTTTTACAGCAGGTGAGATAACATTGAAACTAATTGAGGTTAAACGGCAGATTCTTCGGCTTGGAAAGGGAATTACCGAACATATTGAAGACAGTGTCGTAACTGAATATCCAGTAACGATTAAAATTAATGGGGAAGAATTTGTCACACTCGTATGTACACCTGAGTATATTGAAGATTTAGTTGTAGGATTTTTGGCTTCAGAAGGAATCATCCGAAGATATGATGATATTGAAGATATGTGGATGGAAGAAAACAACGGATTTGTCCATGTGAAAACAAATAATATCAATCCTTATTATCAAAACTTCCATAATAAACGCTATGTAACCTCATGCTGTGGCATGGGCCGACAGGGATTTGTTTTTGTTAATGATGCCATAAATGCCAAGAAAATCGATTCTGTCAGCTTGAGAATATCCTCTGATGAATGTTTTAAGCTAATGAATGAGATGCAACAATCATCCATTATTTTCAAAAGCACGGGGGGTGTACATAATGCTTCCTTATGTAAGGTTGATAAAATGATTATAAACAGGATTGATATCGGACGTCACAATGCATTGGATAAAATTTACGGGCACTGTTTAAAAAATAATATTTCACTTCAAAACAAGTTACTCGTGTTTAGTGGACGCATTTCATCCGAAATCATATTAAAAGTAGCGAAAATTGGCTGTGAAATGGTCTTGTCAAAATCAGCCCCAACTGAACTTGCACTACAGCTAGCGGAACAATTGGGCATTACAACAATTGGCTTTGTCAGAAATGAGACATTAAATGTGTATACCGGTCGTGAAAGGCTGGATGTCGTGTAAGAACAAATAACTGGAACTCTTTTTTTTTCTTCTTCAACTAAAGGAGCACCATTCCTTGAATAAAGTTGTTCGGTAAGAACATTACTGTAACAGGCATAAATTTAAAGTATGTAATAGAGGATCGGGACATCCCAAATCCTCCTCAAATATTCAAATACTTTTCTTTTAACAACAGTGTCCGTAATGATGCCAAGGATGATGAAATCCGTAATCACCATAGAAAGGGTAATGGTGATGATGAAAGCCGTAACCATATGGATGATAGCCATATCCCATCATCGGATAACCGTATGGACCAAAGTAAGGGGGCATTTAAACACCTACTTTCCATTTATTTTTATTACACTTTAGACATATGTCAGATGGTTTAGAAATGAGCATTTCTTATCTAAAAATGGGCATTACATTAAACAAATAAAAATGGAACCGTAAGAAGATTATTGAGAATATAAGAAAAGGTTCTTCTTTAACTAGTGGGTGCTTTAGTTACACAACAAATGGGCTGTTTCGGCAGTTCTTTTTTCATTATCGTTAATTAACTAAAGTGGCAGAATAGTTGAACAAGGATTGGGAATACTGGTGTTATATTATTTTTAAAGGTGAATTTAAAAATGACACCATTGATTAGTAAAGAAGAAATTATAAGCTCTGATAAGTTTTTTCAAAGAATTCATAAAGTAGAAGTGGACTATGTAAACTATTGGAAAGAACATACGTTGTGGCACTGGGAATTTTGGCTATCAGTAGCCTTATCAATCATTCCTTGGTTTGTATGGATAATACTGCGAAAGCGTGGAAGTGAAGCAAGATTGCTTTTGGCTGGAAGTTTTGGGTTAAGTGTAGCGTTTTGGTTTGATTTTTTGGGACTTGTTTTTGGGCTCTGGCATTATTCTGGGAGAGTATTGCCTACCATTCCAACGTTTTTACCTTGGGATTTTACTTTAATACCTGTAACTCTTATGCTTTGGCTACAATTTAAACCAACTCTAAATCCCTTTTTTAAAGCTGTTATTTATTCCGCACTGACATCCTTTATAGGTGAACCTTTATTTGAATGGATCGGATTTTATACTACTATAAAATGGAGTATTTTTTATTCCTTTCCAATTTATATTATTATCTATTTAATTGCTTATCGAATTAGTAAGGCTAAATCATTTGATCCTTTGTGATAACTAAACGAATACTTTTAAAATAGCTTAGATTGTGAAAAAATTCACTTATACTACTATGAAAGAACGTAGTTTTCTTACATTTTCTGTGGTGAAGCTCTGCTTCATGGGTGGCTAACGGGTGCGATACTTGAATAGAAATGGGGCCACAACTTTAAGGGATTGTAGTAGAAGAGATTGTGAAGGATTCTACTTAAAAAATGGGTGCGTAGTTAAATAAGCAATTCTGTACGAAAATGAATCGACTTTTTTTATTTTGATATTTTCTTAGTGTTTAAAATTTCCGAAATGTGGCGGTACCCGAACTATTAAAAGTTAAAGAATAAGAAAAACAAGATAAAAAGAAGCCGTTTTTCCCTTAGCGTAGGAGAAAACGGCTTTTTGTTTCCAAAAAATGTACTAGCGTGGGTTTTATGTCAAAATGTTGGCGGTACCCTTCCTTTAGCAATGGCAAAGGATATCGCTAAAGGAATCGCTACAATCCCGACGATCAATCCAGCAACTGCATCTTTCTGAAAATGCCCTAAGTTATTTCCTCGAAACCTTCTAGTGGGGAATCATTTAGAAACCTCACTTATAGGCTGGGTATGTTTGTGCTGTTTGACTTTATATCTTTATATCCGTCGATTACCAGATCCAATTTTCCTGTTTCAGGATCAATCACCATCCCATGAACAGTTATATTTTTAGGGAATAATGGGTGACTTTTAATTAAACGGACACTGTTGGCGACACTTTCTTCTACACATTGAAACCCCGTCAGCCACTTGGACAAATCAATCCCAGCGTTTGTGAGAATATCGATCCGCTCCTCGTCAATTCCATTCTGTTTTGCTTTTTTTAGAATAGAGGATGCTTCTAGACCTACCATGCCACATCCATGATGCCCAATAACACACACTTCTTCAGCCTTTAGTTCATAAATAGCGACTAGAATGCTGCGCATGATACTGCCGAAAGGATGAGAGATAACAGCCCCGGCGTTTTTGATCATTTTCACATCCCCATTTCCTAGACCCATTGCTTTGGGGAGTAATTCCAGCAAACGAGTATCCATACAAGTTAGGATGACTAGTTTTTTATCTGGAAATTTTGTCGTCTTAAACTCCTCATACTGGTTTTGATTCACAAAATCCTTGTTGTAGTCGAGAATTTTAGAAATCGTGGACATAATTTTTTCCTCCATTTAATGATTTAGTATTCTTAATAAAAAAATCCATAGTTATCTTTTTTATGTTTTTATTAACATAAGCTCCTAAAAAGGGGGATGTTCAATTAAGTTAACCCAAGCTCACGTTTTGTTTTACTTTTTGCTTTAGGGTTTGCTTTTTCTTTTGAGAGGGTTGAACATTCAGTAAAAGAAAAATGTTTACACCCTTTACATCGATTAACATCCAGTTTTGAGAGAGCATAATTGATAGCATTACCTGTATGGGCAAAGAAATTTTCCTCACCTGCCAATTGATAAAAACCAGTTTTCTTAAAAAAATCTTCCAACTGTGGCTGGATACCAGAAAATATTACTTGTTGGTTATTATCCTTGAATTTTTTTACAAGATTCATGAAAAGCGCCTCCCCGGACGAATCTACGATGGAAACTTTACTCATTCTTAATAGGAGCACTCTTGGTTTTAAATGCAGAATTTCTTCCATTTCCTCCTCAAACTGCTCGATAGTGCCAAAGAATAATGGGCCTTCTAATGTATAAATGTGAATTTGTGGGCAGTTTGAACCCTGTTTCACCATTTCGGGTTTTACCATTTTATCGTTTGGATCAGGTAAAACCTTTGATACTTTTAACGTACTGCTTATTCGGATGACAAAAACGAGGAGAGCTAAAAGCAGACCTGCTCCAACGCCTGTAGTTAAATCTATAAAAACGGTTAGCAGAAAAGTAGAGACTAAAACAAGGGAATCCATCGTTTTTGATTGTAAGATATGAGCAAATTCCTTGCGCTCACTCATATTCCAAGCGACATACATAAGAATGGGAGCCATACTAGCCAAAGGAATGGAAGAGGCATAGGGTGCTAACAGTACTAACACAAGTACTACGACAACACCATGTATGACACCCGATAAAGGGGAGAACGCACCGTTTTTAATATTCGTTGCCGTTCGCGCAATCGCACCAGTGGCAGGAATTCCTCCAAATAAAGGGGTGACGATATTGGCTAATCCCTGTCCAATCAACTCTTTGTTACTATCATGCTTACTGCCGGATATGTTGTCTGCTACTAATGCAGATAATAATGATTCAATCCCCCCAAGCATGGCAATTACGAAAGCGGCAGGAAGGAGTTCAATCACTACGTTAATCGTTAACTCAGGGAACCCGAATTTTGGTAATTCATTTGGAATGGCTCCATAAGTTGAACCGATGGTTGCTACCTGATTTGGAAAGAACAGCGCAGCAACAACAGTTGAAACCATTAATCCTAACAAGGCACCTGGAATTTTAGGCAAATATTTTGGTGCTAATATGACAATAGCTAAACATATACTTGCTGTTAAAATACTATATATATTGATTGTATTTAAATTAATTAAAATTTCTTTCATTTTCAAATGAAAGGCTTCTTCTTTTTTTAAGTTTTCAAGCCCCAGGAAATTGGCAATCTGGCCAGAAAAGATAATCACGGCAATTCCAGCAGTAAAGCCGATTACCACTGGACGAGGGATGAATTTTATATACCTTCCTAATTTAAACACACCCATAAGAAGAATTAAAATCCCTGCCAAGAAGCCGGCGATTAACAGCTTTTCATAACCAAACTGGATCACCGCTCCCAATAAGACCGGGACAAAGGCTCCAGTCGGGCCTGCAATTTGAAATTTAGAACCTCCAAAAAGAGAAACAATGATTCCGGCAATTGCCGACGTATAGAGTCCATACTCTGGTCTTACCCCTGAAGCAATCGCGAAAGCCATTGCTAAAGGAATTGCAACAATCCCAACAACTAACCCGGCAATCAAATCTTTTTGAAGATAGCGTAAGTTGTATCCAGAAAACCTTTTAAATGAAACCATTTATTACATCCTTCCATTTCTATTTTGAATAGTTTTTCACAAGTAAAAAGGATAAAGCTAATTTCCAGTGCGACAATGTTTCTAACCTTTACTATTTCTTTCATTAACTTTTGAAACAAGAAATCATAGTTGTAAAAAACCTCCTTCAAAACTATGTGATGCTCTGTAAATTTCCTGCTGTCTCTTTCCATTTAGAGATACGCTTTGAGGGATGAAGAGTTTCACTTTTTTGAATTTTGATACATATTTACCAAATTATTCTCTTATGTTTTAGGGAAATGGTCCAAGAATTTGTTAAAGCGGTAACAGAAATATAGTAAATTTTCGGGATATGGTAAGTTTTAAAGAGGAAAAGATGATCGAGAAGATCCGGAGGAAGCGCTCATAATTTGAGTGCTTTTTTTATATACGAGAAAATCCATCTTCAGGAGGTTTCAAGTCACTTACTGATGGATTTTTTGTAATAGTTTATACCAAGGTTTTTAGGGGAAACCAAGGTTTTCATTTTATGGATTAAAGATATGAAAGTTATTCAAAATTAAGAGTAATTTTAATGCAATATTATTTATTGCTCTCCACAAGTGGAGTCACCACTGGTAATGTAAAAATGAACAGAAAAAGGAGCGATTTCCGCTCCTTTTTTTTGTCACTGTCCAATCTGTCTTGATAAGCCGGATGCCCCATAAGGATATACTCCCTCTCATTAAATATAATTGGCGCTTTCGATAAGATGCTTTATATTATTAAGCTGAAAAGCTCCATAAATTCTTTTTTGGGATGTAAGCTCATTTATAAAATACTGTTGTAATTGCTCTTTATTCGTAAACCGTTTTACTATGCTGTTATCCGACCAATCGTGTACCTCTTTTTTAGCGTGATTAAAAAATACCAAGTTATTTATCCACGTTTTGATATCTTGACTTTGTAAATAAGTTGATAGGATGACGGCTGTCTGTTGAACCTCGCTAATTGGATTTTCATAAGTCTTTACAGTTAATGATCCCGACTCAGCTTTATCAAATATAAGCGTGTCCTCTTTTTCACTGTCTAATAAATCTGCTAAAAAAGAAAACCTGTGGCTGCCCTTTCTTGTCAATCCCATTACTATGTGGCCCTTCCAGTTTTTTGTTTCTATAACATATATACCGGTTGGTAATAATACAAGGTGATCTATCTGCCTGGTTTTACCGTTTTCTTCCGGTATATAAATGTTCGGCATAAGAATCATTTCATCTGGTGAAACGATTCTTTTACTAATCAAATCTGATTTAAAATTTTCTAGTATCTGATGGGTAATGATTTCCCCTTGGTTTCTATAATTTTTCCGTATATCTTCATTTTCGATCATTAGCTTTTCTATTTCGCGTTTGTATGATTCGGACAAAAGTATAGCCTGCTCATCGAAATTTGCTGCTGCGGATTCCATAGAAGCTTTTTGTAATTCTTTAAAAGCGGCTAACTCTTGGTAATGGTTGCTTCTCATTTCTTTTTGTATAGCCTTTTCCTTTTTTACTATATATGCTAACCAAGCGACAGACGCAGCAAGTAAAGTGGAAATAATTAACCAGGTCATTTATCTTCTCCTTAATTTACAATATTCTTTGTTATCAATGAATCGAGGGCCTGGAAACGTCGCTTTGCTGCCTATCTCTTTTATGGTGAATTCTGCTTCCTGGTATAAGCCGGCAGGGATATATAAGCCTGGGCAGGGTAGGTCTCCTGTTTTGGCTATTTTCCTGTATTGGCAGAAGTTCAATATGGATAAAAAGAAATGACCAGGATCAAATTGGATTCTGGTCTTTTTTATACGTAAAAGGTGCCGCCGTGATACCTCGCAAGGGGATACGACTGATACGCCATGCTTGCCAACGGAAATAGAAAACGTCATGCGATGGTAGCTTCTTGAATGTGTATAGGGAATCTTTTTATTGCCAAATTGTATATAGTGTATCGAACATCTACCTTCTGAGGTCTATTATAACAATATATTTGACTAACAGCTTAGAGATTGGGGTTTAAATGTAAAATAGTAAATTAATACTATATGGGTTTTATTAAAAAAACATAAGTTAGGTAAAAGGAAAAAATGAGAGCCGCCGTGGCTCTCATGTATGGATTAAGGAAAGGCACTCATCTTATCATTGGGGGAATTTGAAATAGATGGGAAATGTGAATTGATTGTTTCTTATACGTAATCGATGTTGAAAGTGGACAAAAAAGCGGAGAAGGTCCATTAGACTCTTCTACGCTCTGAATGCTGCAACCTTTGCAGCATTTTTTTTTGGAGGATTGAATTTTATCGGATATTCTCCTGAATGGGGTGTTCAATATCTTACTATGAAAAGTAAAGTTTGATTTATATTTATAAAAATGATCATCCAAAGTTTTCTTTCATCAATCCTGGTGCCAGTCACCACACGGCTTTTGTCGAAGCATGATTTGACATATTTTTTACCGGTTAAGCAGCAAAATTCCCTTTATAGTGGGCAATTACGCAAAACTAATCAAACGTTTGATTGAAAACGAATTAGGTCTAAATTGGTTGAGAAATGTCATTTCACTTAAATGAAAGGCAAGATTTGAAATGATCCTTTAAAAATAGGCTCTGTTAAACTTGGTTGTTGATTTCCGCTCCTGGCGCTCGCTTTCCGCGGGGAGGTCCGAGAGCCTCCTCGGCGCTAAATGCGCCTGCGGGGTCTCCCGTGACCTCTCTATCCCGCAGGAGTCGAGCGCCCTCCGCTCCAATCAACAGTTGTAAAAAATCAACATTTGCCTTTAACACAGCCTAAAAATAAAACATTAATTGACATTCTTTTTAGCTAATACGACAGTAAAATCCTTTAGAATAAAGGGCTGGCGGCATATTTAATCAAACGTTTGTTTAAGAAGCATTTCGCGTGTAATAGGTCGAAAAATGACATTTTGCTAGCTGCAAATGAAATAAATAAAGCGAAAAGTCCAAAGAGGTTTTTCGCTTTTAAATTAATAAGAATTTTAAAATCCTGCTAGAATACTTCAAGGGGCGATTTGCTGGGAAACAGGCAAATGGCTAGATAAGGATTATTAAGTTAGTAATAGAGATTTCTAGATTTTAGGACTAAAATGAAATAGAAAATAGAGGTTAAAAACCTCTAAAGAGCAGGTGGAATTAGTAGTTATACTTCTATAAAGATTAAACGTTTTCTTAAAATTAAACTGATTTATTTCCGAAAAAGTCTTATATTATTGGCGATTATAATAATATATTGACACAAATTTCAAAATATAATATTATGGAAACGTAAACATATGTTAAACGTTTACGTAAAGGCGGTAAATTTAATGAATTCTACAATAAAAGATGTAGCGAGAAAAGCAAATGTTTCGATTGCGACCGTTTCAAGAATCCTAAATAACAAAACGGGATTTTCTGAAAAAACAAAAAAAAAGGTATTAAGAGTAATTGAAGAACTGGGTTATCAACCCAATGCACTAGCACGTGGACTTATCAATAAAAACACGCAAACAATAGGTGTTCTAATACCAACCGTTTCAAATATGTTCGCCTCCGAAATACTAAGTGGCATAGAGAAACACGCAAACGATTTGGGATATAGTGTTATTGTTTGTAATACAGGTAGTATTGGTAAAAGAACAATAGATTATTTACAAGTCCTTTCAGAGAAGCGCGTCGATGGTGTTATTATTGTCAGTGAGTTTATTTATGATGATTACCACAAGATTTTGAATGATATGGATATTCCCGTTGTATTGGTTTCTACCATTTCTTTAGAGTTTCCGATTCCATATGTCAAAGTCGATGATCGACATGCGGCATTCACTGCAACGAATTACCTAATAAAAAAAGGTCATACGAAAATTGCAATGATTGCTGGGGATGCAAAGGATCCTCTAGCAGGAAAACCGAGAATCGAAGGCTTTAAATCAGCTCTTCTTTCTAGTGGTCTACAAATAAATGAAGATTACATTATTGATTGTCAGACTTTTAGTCATGAAGATGGAATTAAAGCTATGGAAGAAATTCTTCAAAAACAATTAGATATTACTGCGATATTTGCAAGTAGTGATGAATTAGCAGTTGGTGCAATGTCTGTCGCATATAGGAATGGAATCAAAATTCCTGATCAACTTTCAATAATTGGATATGACAATACAAAATTAGCAGAAATGATAATCCCTTCCTTGACAACCGTTGCTCAACCTCTATTTGATATGGGAGTTGTTGCAGCAACTATGCTTTTTGAGATAAAGGAAACAGGTGAAGTTATACAAAGTCGTATAATGAGTCATGAAATTGTTGAAAGGGAAACAGTAAGAAGCTATTTTTCATAATTGCTTCTTTTACACAAAAACGAAAACGTTTACGTTTTTAGTTGGATGAATCAGGTTGTGGAAAGAAAGTGCTGTGTATCAATTTATCCAGGAGTTTTTAAAAGAAGCGATTGTGATTTTGTTGAAAGGGAAATAGTAAGAAGTTATTTTTGATAATTGTTTTTTACATAAAAACGAAAACGTTTACGTAATTAGTTTGTATAGTTAGATGAATAAGGCATGGTGGAAAGAAAATGTTGTGTATCAAATCTATCCAAGAAGATTTAAGGACCGTAATTGTTATACTGTTCGAAGGGAAAAGTAAGAAGTTTTTTGGATAATTTTTTTAACACAAATACGTAAACGTTTACTCAAAAAGTTAGAGGAGTTAGATGTATATGGCATGGTGGAAAGAAAGTGTTGTGTATCAAATCTATCCAAGAAGTTTTAAGGATAGTAATGGTGATGGAATTGGCGATTTAAAAGGTATTACGTCAAAAATCGAGTATCTAAGAAAACTTGGGATTGATGTGATTTGGTTATCACCAATTTACAAGTCACCGAATGATGATAACGGTTACGATATTAGTGATTACCAAACTATTATGGATGAATTTGGAACGATGAAAGATTTTGATGAGCTCCTTGAGACAGCGCATCAAAATGGAATAAAAATAATGATGGATTTGGTAGTGAACCACTCTTCAGATGAGCATTCTTGGTTTGTTGAGTCAAAATCGTCAAAGGATAATATAAAAAGAGATTGGTATATATGGAAACCAGGTAAGAACGGAAATGAACCTACCAATTGGGAAGCGTCATTTAAAGGCTCGACATGGGAATATGATGAAACGACGGGAGAATATTACCTACACTTATTTAGTAAAAAACAGCCGGATTTAAATTGGGAGAATCCGAGTTTAAGAAGAGAGATTTATAACATGATGACTTGGTGGCTAGACAAGGGGATTGATGGCTTCAGAATGGATGTCATTAACTTCATTTCTAAGGACACTCGTTATCCTGAGGGTGAAATCATTGAGGGGAAAAAATATGGCAATGGATCAAAATATTATATGAATGGTCCAAGAATCCATGAATTTCTCCAAGAAATGAATAAAGAAGTTTTATCTAAGTATGACATTATTACAGTCGGTGAAACACCTGGGGTAACACCTGATGAAGCAAAGCTCTACACCGGTCATAATAGAAATGAATTAAACATGGTCTTTCAATTCGAACATATGGGACTAGGTGATGGGTCTGAAGGAAAATGGAGTAACCAACCATGGAAACTGAGTGATCTGAAGCAAACGTTGACACGCTGGCAGAAAGGATTAGAGGATGATGGGTGGAACAGTTTGTATTGGAATAATCATGATCAGCCAAGAGTGGTTTCTCGTTTCGGAAATGATCAAGAGTACCGAGTGGTGAGTGCAAAAATGCTCGCAACATGCCTTCATATGTTGCAAGGGACACCTTATATTTACCAAGGTGAAGAAATAGGAATGACAAATGTTTCTTTTGAATCACTCGATCAATATAAAGATATTGAGACTTTGAATGCTTATAATGAGCTTGTCTCTGGACATCGCTTAAGTAAGGAAGAAATGATGAAGGCGATTCACGATCGAGGTAGAGATAATGCTCGAACACCGATCCATTGGGATGGTACTTCAAATGCTGGCTTCACAACTGGTACACCATGGATAGAAGTCAATCCAAATTATAAAGAAGTGAATGTTGAAAGGTCAATAAAAGATAAAGGCTCAATCTTTTATTTTTATCAAAAGCTTATTCGTCTTAGAAAAGAGCATGAAATCATTGTCTATGGTCGTTATGACCTGATTTTAGAAAATGATGAGCAAATTTATGCTTACACTAGGTCATTAAATGAGGAAAAATTACTTGTTATATGTAATTTTTCATTGGAATCACCTAAGTTTACGCTACCGGAAGGTATTGAATATACAAGCTCAAAACTTCTCATCAGTAACTACGAAGTAATAGATGATGAAACTTTTACAGATTTTGTAATGAAGCCGTACGAAGCAAGAGTCTATAAATTAATATAGAAAGCAAGTAAATGCGATTATTTCCAGCTATGCAAGAGATTGCGCGATAATGCCCCCTTTCTAATGCAAAGATTCATAACAGGTTTTTAATGAGTTACCTCAGGGACCATTTGCTTATAATTTATATTTATAAAGGAGGAAAATGTATGAAAATTTGGTCAAAAATAATATCTGGTGTTGTATCTGTAGGGATGATTGGAGGATTATTGGCAGGCTGTAGTTCCAGCAGTAATTATTCTGTCTCGAATAATAACTCCACTGGTAGTGCATCAAACAAAATTCCGAGTGGTCAAACCTTAACCATTTGGTCATGGGATGGAAAACCGAAAATCGATGTCTTAAAAAAGGCTGCCGATTCATGGGCGAAAGAGCATGGTGATACAGTAAAAGTAGTCGATCAGTCAGCGAATTCAAACGGTATGCAATTCTATGCAACGTCTGCCAGAACCGGTAAAGGACCTGATATCGCGTATGGTATTGCGCATGATAACAATGGTCAGTTTGTCCAACAAGGATTAGTCGAACCGCTTCCAAAAGGAATTTTCAATCCGAACGATTATACAAAAACAGAAGCCGATGCTGTAACAGTGAATGGAAAAGCTTACTCAATGCCAGTGGGTGTTGAAACAACAGCATTATATTACAACACAGATAAAATAAAAACAGCTCCAACAACTTGGGACGAGTTTGTACAAGATGCCAATCAAAATGGTTTTGGTTTTGAATTTACTAATCTTTACCATAACTATGCTTTTATTGGCGGTCTTGGCGGTTATGTGTTTAAAAACAATAAGGGAACTCTTGATCCAAAGGATATTGGTTTAGGTAACGATGGGGCAGTACAAGCATTAAGTCTTCTGCATGATATGAATGCAAAATATCATTGGATGACTCCGGATGTAACCGATGCGATTGCAAAAGCTCAGTTCTCCTCTGGAAAAATAGGGATGTATATTAGCGGTCCATGGAACATTCCTGATTTCAAAAAAGCGAATATCCATTATGCCGTTGCACCACTTCCAACGTTATCAAACGGTCAACCGGCAACACCTTTCATGGGTATAAAAACAGCTTTTGTTAATGCGCGCAGTCCGCAAAACTTACGCCCAGCTGAATGGAGCTTACTGCAAGCTATTACGAACGCTACTCAACAAGAGGAATTATTCAAAGAGACTCAACAAATACCAACGCTTGTGAAAGTACAAAATGAGTCGGCTGTCCAGAATAATCCAGATATTAAAGCTTTTGCCGATCAAGTAAAAACGGCTGTACCTATGCCGAATATACCGCAAATGCAAGCCGTTTGGGGAGCGATGAGTGTCATTAAAAATGTTATTAGCGGTAAAATCTCCCCGGAAAAAGGCGCAGAAGATTTTGTCAATAACACCAAAAAAGGTATCCAAGTTCAAGGTTCTTAAAATTCCGATCAAGCAGGGGAAGGTGGCCATCCGTCGCCTTTTCCATTCTTTAAAATAAAGGTGGGATTAACATGGAAAGCACAGTTAACGTAAGCGGCCACATAAAGCAAAAACAAAAAAACAAAAAGCGGCGAAAAACGGATTGGTCAGCATATGGATTTTTATCACCAGCTATAATATCTATTTCTGTCTTAAGCATTGCTCCGATTATATACACGATGTATATTGCTTTTACGAATTTCAACTCTGCTCATTTCCTAGATTATCAATGGGTAGGTTTGAAAAACTTTCAAGCACTTTTAAACCCAAGTAATCCGTTATCCACTCTCTTTATTCCCACTTTTATGTGGAGTATATTTTTTGCGGTTGTCTCTACCCTGCTTAATTATTTAGTAGGATTAACATTAGCGGTTATTTTAAATAACAAAAATATGCGCGAATCAGCAATTTATAGATCTATTTTAATTATACCATGGGCGGTTCCTGCACTGATTAGTTTGCTTGCATGGCAGGGACTTTTAAATGATACGTACGGACAAATAAATGCACTTTTGCATTCGATTGGACTTCCCCGCATCCCATGGCTAAATGACCCGACTTGGGCAAAAGTTTCCATTATTATGGTCAACTGTTGGGCGGGTTTTCCTTACATGATGACAGTTTGTTTAGGGGGATTACAAGCGATTCCAACTGAATTATATGAGGCAAGTGCAATGGATGGAGCATCATGGTTACAGCAATTTCGTTTAATTACGATGCCGGTGATTTGGAAGATCAGCCTTCCTCTTATTATTCCAAGTTTTGCTTTCAACTTTAATAATTTTAATGCGGTGTATTTATTGACACAAGGTAACCCTGCACGTTCAGATAATCAATTTGTGGGATATACCGACAACTTAGCATCAGCTGCTTATAAGATGACTTTGTCATTTAACCGGTTTGATTTATCGGCGACGATTTCCATCATCTTATTTATATTCGTAGGTGTCCTTACATTAGTCCAAATGAAGTATACCCGTGCCTTTGAGGAGGATGACAATTAATGAGAGAAAAACGTAAAAAACTAAAACCGGGTGAAGGTCTCGTTCTTTGGATTTCTCGTTTAATTATTTGGTGTGTTATTTTAATCACTATCATTCCCTTGCTTTTTGTCGTAACTGCTTCATTTAATCCAACGAATACCTATTTTTCTTCATCTCTTATACCGAATCACTTTTCGTTGAACAACTATATTAAGCTTTTTCAGGATGGGCAATTCCTTATTTGGGTAAAAAATAGCCTGATTGTCGGTTTAAGCGTCGCGATTGGTCAAGTTTTCTTTACCGCAACCTCCGCATTTGCTTTTTCGAGATTGCGCTTTTATGGGCGGAAGTATGGATTAATGACCCTTTTAATTTTGCAGATGTTTCCGAATTTTTTGGCAATCGCTGCCATTTATGGGGTTTTGGCAAAGTTTGGCATGATTGATAGTATTGCAGCTTATGTTCTTGTCATGCTTGGTGGAAGTGCTTATAATATTTGGCTTCTTAAAAATTATTTCGATACAGTTCCAAAAGAACTTGATGAATCTGCCATTATTGATGGCGCAAATGCTTGGCAAAGGTTTCTAAAGATCTTGCTGCCTTTGTCGATGCCTATGTTGGTCGTCATCTTCTTGTTCACATTAATGGGGGCATTTGGTGAATACGTATTAGCTGGAACGATTATTCAATCACCGCAAAATTATACCTTGGGTGTAGGAATGTATTCGATGATTAGCGGGAAATTTGCACAAAGCTGGGGAGAGTTTTCGGCTGCCGCGTTACTTTCTGCATTGCCATTAACAATTGTTTTCGGTTTGTTACAAAAGTACATTGCTTCAGGGTTAGTTGCCGGTTCTGTTAAAGGTTAAGTAAGTTTACTATTTATATAATTGGGAAGTTTGTATGAATTGTTATTTATAAAAGAAATGAGCGGGGTACAACGACACCATCGATGAAAAGGATGCAAAGGGGTTCAGAGAGTCACGACCTTGTATTAACGAATTCCTTTATTAACTTTGTGGATCACCCTTTATCGTTTCGATAGCATTCTTTCATCTAAAGCTGTTTCATAGGATAAAAAATGCTTTTTCAATAAACCAATAAAAGGTGTGTTTATTAGTGTCATTCATTCGTTCGAAATATAATCATTATGTCATTCTTTTCATTGTGTCCATAATGTTCCTAACAGTCTGTATCGGTTCTTTTTCATCCCATAAAACTTTAGCAGATTCCAACTCGACAGAAGTCATGGTACATTATCATCGTTTTGATTCTAACTATACGAATTGGGATTTGTGGATGTGGCCTTATCAGCCAGTTAATGGTAACGGATCCGCTTATGAGTTTTCTGGAACTGATGATTTTGGTGCCACGGCAGATGTTCAAATGCCTGGAGATAATACACAGATAGGTTTGATTGTTCGTAAGAATGATTGGAGCCAGAAAAATTCACCGGGCGATCTTCATATTGATCTTACAAAAGGCCATGAAGTATGGATTGTACAGGGAGATCCCAATATTTATTACAATCTAAGCGATGCAAAGGCTGCCGCGATACCGTCTGTTTCGAATGCGTATCTTGATGATGAAAAAACGGTATTAACAAAGCTAAGTAACCCGATGACGCTAACCGCTGGTTCAAGCGGCTTTACGGTTACAGATAAAACGACAGGGGAACAAATTCTAGTTACCTCTGCAATAAATGCGAACCCAGCTTCCTCGTCTGGGCAGACGGATCTTGTTCAATTGACGTTAGCAAGTGCACCGGATGTCTCGCATACATTACAGGTAGATGCTGCTGGTTATAAATCGGTAAATATTATCCCGCGGAATGTACTAAATCTGCCTCGTTATTATTATAGTGGAAGTGATTTGGGGAATGTATATTCGAATAAGGCAACTGCCTTCCATGTATGGGCTCCAACTGCTTCGGATGTCCAAGTGCTTTTATATAATAGTGAAACAGGACCTATAACCCAACAGCTTGAAATGCAAAAGAGTGATAACGGCACATGGAAACTTCAGGTTCCTGGTAATCTGAAAAACTGGTTTTACCTCTATCAAGTCACAGTGAATGGGAAGACACAAACGGCCGTTGACCCTTATGTACGTGCTGTTTCTGTCAATGCTACACGGGGCATGATTGTGGATTTAGAAGATACTAATCCTGCAGGATGGAAAGAAGATCATCAACAGACACCTGCAAATCCAGTAGATGAAGTAATTTATGAAGCCCACGTACGTGATTTTTCGATTGATGCTAATTCCGGCATGAACTATAAAGGCAGATATTTAGCCTTTACAGAGCATGGTACGAAGGGCCCGAATAATGTGAAAACGGGTATTGATAGTTTGAAGAAATTAGGAATCACTACCGTTCAATTGCAGCCGGTTGAGGAGTTTAACAGCATTGACGAAACCCAACCGAATATGTATAACTGGGGCTATGATCCAAGAAATTACAACGTTCCTGAAGGGGCGTATGCAACCACACCGGAAGGAACGGCTCGCATTACCCAATTAAAACAATTGATTCAAAGCCTTCATCAAGACCGAATCGGTATCAATATGGATGTGGTCTACAACCATACCTTTAGTACCCTGGTATCTGATTTTGATAAAATTGTTCCGCAATATTATTATCGTACAGATAGCGCAGGGAATTATACGAATGGCTCAGGCTGTGGTAATGAGGTTGCGATTGAACATCCAATGGCCCAGAAGTTTGTTCTGGATTCAGTTAAGTATTGGGTAACCGAATACCATATCGACGGCTTTCGTTTCGATCTTATGGCCCTTCTAGGAACAGACACCATGGCTAAAATTTCAAAAGAGCTGCATGCAATCAACCCTGGCATTGTTTTGTATGGAGAACCATGGACTGGCGGTACATCAGGATTACCAAGTGACCAATTGTTGACGAAGGGCCAGCAAAAGGGCTTAGGAATTGGTGTATTCAATGATAATATTCGAAACGGGCTCGACGGTAATGTTTTTGAGAAATCGGCACAAGGATTTGCAACAGGGGATCCAAATCAAGTTGATATCATTAAAAATGGTGTTATAGGCAGTATTCAGGATTTCACCTCAGCACCTAGCGAAACCATTAACTATGTAACAAGCCATGATAATATGACATTGTTGGATAAAATTATGACAAGTAATCCAAACGACTCACAAGCTGATCGAATTAAGATGGATGAATTGGCTCAAGCTGTTGTATTTACTTCACAAGGTGTTCCATTTATGCAGGGTGGAGAAGAAATGCTCCGGACTAAAGGCGGGAATGATAATAGCTACAACGCTGGTGACCAAGTGAATCAGTTTGATTGGTCAAGAAAAGCACAATTTGAAAATGTATTTGACTATTATTCCGGTTTGATTCATCTACGTGATAAGCACCCAGCATTCCGAATGACTACAGCAGATCAGATCAAACAACATCTCACTTTCTTGGATAGTCCGACGAACACCGTGGCATTCCAATTAAAAGATTATGCAAATCATGATAAATGGAAAAACATTATTGTTATGTATAATCCAAATAAAACTTCACAAACTCTTACTCTACCAAGTGGAAATTGGACAATTGTAGGATTAGGAGACCAAGTTGGTGAGAACTCACTAGGGCATGTAACAGGTAAAGTTCAGGTACCGGCTATTAGTACGATTATTCTTAAACAATGAACAACGAAAAATGTTAACGATTAAAATTAGTATCACTTAAAGAAACGATTTGTAAAACAATTAAGGTCCATTTACACGAGGTCTGTGTAAATGGATATTTTGTTTATCCGTATCAAGTGTTAAAGAGGTGAAAGGTAAAAGGCAAATTCGAAAGGAATATTCAAGTGACTTAGATCTCTATGGTAGGTTTAATCAAATAATTATGGAGACGTAGCTACTTTGTTGTTATTTCATTTATAAATGTGCCCAAGGCTATTAGCACAATGTAATTTGTCTCTTTTTAAGTTTTAAATAACCTAAAGTCAGTTAGGAAAGCGTTGCCAAAATGAATATTAGGAGAACTTAATCATGTTGAAAGAAGCTATATATCATAGGCCCAAAAATAATTTTGCTTATGCTTACAATAAAGAAACATTACATTTACGTTTACGGACAAAAAGGAACGATGTGGAAAAAGTGTATCTAATTTCTGGTGATCCATATTCATGGGGGCAAACAAAAGAAGGTGTCGCATGTTGGAAACCATGGGAGAAGATAGAGATGACCAAAAAAGGAAGGACAGATCTATTTGATTACTGGGAGGCTGCAATTGAACCCAAATTTAGACGTTTAAAATATGGATTTGAATTGTTATGCGGTGAAAATAAGCTTGTCTACACAGAAAAGGGGTTTTGGGATAATGCGCCATTAGATGATAACTCCACCTACTTCACATTCCCATTTCTTAATGAAGAGGATGTATTTCAGATTCCTGCATGGGTAAAGGATACTGTATGGTACCAAATTTTCCCTGAACGTTTTGCAAATGGTAATAGACTAAATGATCCCGAAGGAACATTAACTTGGGGCAGTTTAGAGCCAACTCCAACAAATTTCTTCGGGGGAGACTTTGAAGGAGTTATCCAACATATTGATTATTTAGTTCAATTAGGGATAACAGGTATCTATTTCACTCCCATTTTTAAAGCCTATTCCAATCATAAATACGATACCATTGATTATATGGAGATTGACCCTCAGTTTGGTGATAAAGAAACATTTAAACGTCTTGTACAGGTATGTCATGAAAAGGGAATCAAGGTGATGCTTGATGCTGTGTTTAATCATAGTGGTTTCTACTTCCCCCAATTTCAAGATGTTCTTGAGAACGGGGAAAAATCAAAGTATAAAGATTGGTTTTATATTCACGATTTCCCTGTCCAAACGAAGCCTATACCAAATTATGATACATTTGCCTTCACTTACGCAATGCCAAAGTTAAATACAGGTCATCCAGAAGTAAGAGCATATTTACTAGAAGTAGGACGTTATTGGGTAAGGGAATTTGATATTGATGGTTGGCGGTTAGATGTGGCAAACGAAGTGTCCCATGATTTTTGGAGGGAATTTAGGAAAGAAGTGAAAGCAGTCAAGCCGGATCTATATATTTTAGGCGAAATTTGGCACGACTCTATGCCTTGGTTACAAGGGGACCAATTCGATGCAGTAATGAATTATCCATATACAAACGCTGCTATTCAATTTTTTGCTCAAGGGAAGATAAACGCAGAAGAATTTGTAAGTAAAACAACAGAAGCTCTTTTAATGTATCCGGAAAATGTAACAGAAGTCGCATTCAATTTACTTGGAAGTCATGATACTCCCAGGATTGCCTCAGTCTGCAACGAAAATACAATGAAAGTAAAACAGCTGTTTACGTTTCTGCTTTCCTCGTCAGGATCTCCATGTATTTATTATGGAGACGAAATCGGAATGACGGGCGATATGGATCCGGGATGCCGTAAATGTATGATTTGGGAAGAAGACAAGCAAGATCAAGACTTACTTGAATTTGTTTCCAAGTTAATCAAGTTACGTAAAGAAAACCAGGCATTTGGAAATAAAGGAACGTTTCAAATTCTTTCAGCTAACAATGAGACAAATCATGTGATGTATACAAAAACATACCAGGGGCAAACGATCGTATTTGTATACAATAATTCCAATACGAGGATCAGGGTTGATATACCGTTCAACCTAAAGGGAAAAAGAGTATTAAATTTACTGACCGGTGATTATTTTATTCCCGAAAAAGTCGAACTAGATGTTGTAATCCTCCCATTTGATCTTGTTATCTTGTCATTTAACTAAAAAAGGTCAATTTAGATAGATTAATACCGTACATGATCGATCAAAATGCGTTAATTTTTCTTCTAATAGGTTGATGGTCAAATCTTATCTTAAGGATTTAGGTATTGATGTGATATGGTTATACCCTATGTACAAATCGCCCAATGATGATAATGGTTATGATATTTCTGACTATCATGATATTATGGATGAATTCGGTACGATGGCAGATTTTGACGAGTTACTTGAAGAAGTTTACAAACGCGATATGAAATTGATTTTGACTAAGAAATAGGGATTAAAAATTCAACTTTTTATAAGTTAGTTAAGAAGTACGAAATAAAATTGAAAAGTACCTATATATAATAGAAAGAACTCGTAAAAAAATAGCCTTTGCTCAACAAGAGCAAAGGCTTCTATCAATAGGGAATACTTTATCATTATCATAAGTTTTATAAATTTATGTACATCTATTATTAAAAATTTAGGTTTCACATAAAGAGTGTAACTCATTTTCTTTTTCAACAAACGGGCTATTTAATGGAATAAGACTTATTGAAAAAACGCCTCTTTAACCACTTAATTCGCAAGACTCTAATTCTTTCATGTCCTTCTCCAGGTAAACCTAAGCGGGGGGGTTCCTTTATCTTGATTAAAATAAAAAAACATATATTTTCCTCCAAAACTGTCCTATAAAATTCTTTTCAAACTGCCACTTTCTATAATGACAGTATTATTATACCCTATCATTAGAAAGAAAAAATCAATCATTCTTGATAATTTAATAAGTTACTAACTCAAATTCGATTATAAAAGAAAAAATTTAGCATTGTTTCATTTGAAAAAGGAGTTCATAGTATGACAACATTTATTCTACAACATGTACCATTTGAGACGCCTGGTATTTTAGAAAGTTTAGATTCATATACACTCATTAAATTATATGAAGGGATGCCTCTTCCTTCAGTGGATGAAGTAAGTATGTTAATCATTTTAGGCGGACCGATGAGCGTACATGACTCAATTCATTGGCTAGAACAAGAAAAACAGTTTTTAAAGGAAGTAATGGACGCTAGTAAGCCTGTTCTGGGTATTTGTTTAGGTGCACAATTAATTGCATCTGTGCTAGGTGCTGAAGTGTATAGTTAATCCTAATGGTCGAGAAGTGGGGTTTGGTGAAATTCAAAAAGTTTCCAAAGATTTTACGTTTTTTCCAGATACCTTACATGTTCTTCATTGGCATGGAGATACGTTTACATTACCAAAAGGAGCCATATTGCTGTATTCAACGGAGGCCTGTGTAAATCAAGCTTTTATATATAATAAAAATGTAGTTGGATTACAATTTCATTTAGAAACAACTACACAATCATTAGCTCAGCTTGTTGAAGTAGACAAAGACTATATAAAAGGAAGTATTTATAAACAAACAGCGGAGTCTATTTTAAATACAATGATTTCACCTGAAAATGAGCGAACGTTCATGAATATTTTGGAATATTTGAAAAATAGTTAATAAAGTAGGAGATGAAATAATGGAACAGCGAGTACACCCAGATTTGAAAGATGTATTTTCATCTTTAACAGACATGATACTTTCAGAAGAAACTTTAAATGATATTCGAAATAAAGGAAAACAAGCTATAGTTTCTTATAAAAATGAATATCTTCTTTTAGAAGAACAATGGATTCCAGGATTAAAAGATACTCCAAAAGTAAGTGTCAAGATTTATCGTCCAAAGAAACAAGAAACTATGTTACCCGGGGTTTTATATATTCATGGTGGCGGCTATATTTTTGGATCAGTAGAAGGGAATGATGCGAAATGCGGAGAAATCATAGAGGCTGTAAATTGTGTTGTTGTTTCAGTAGACTATCGTTTAGCACCTGAACATCCTTATCCTGCTGCTATAGAAGATTGCTATGCTGCTTTAACTTGGTTTTCACAAAATGCGTCATCTTTAAATGTTGATGTTGATAGAATTGCTGTAGTTGGTGGTAGTACAGGTGGCGGATTAACGGCAGCACTTTCATTAATGGCAAGAGATAGAAAAGGGCCGAAAATTAAATTTCAAATGCCTTTATTTCCAATGATTGATGATCGTTGTAATTCAGAATCGTGTAATGAAATTACAGATAAGCGTGTATGGTGTAAGGAATTTAATATGTTTGCTTGGAAAATGTATTTGAAAAACGTAACTGGTGATATTCCGATGTACGCTGCACCAGCTAGAGTAAAAGATTATTCAAACTTACCACCAACGTATTCAGCTGTGGGAGAACTTGATCCATTTAGAGATGAAACAATCAAATATGTCATGAATTTAACTAATGCAGGCGTTCCTGTAGAATTTCATTTATATCCTGGTTGTTTCCATGAGTTTGAAGCAATAGAACCTAAAGCTTCTATTAGTCAATTAGCAACAAAAGAAACTTATAGAGCTTTAAAAGAAGCTTTATATAATTAAAGGGCGCGTTTACTTAGTAACGTTGTACCGTTGTCAGTCTGATAACTAATCGGGGATTCTGCTACTGACTTTGTTTAGTCTAATAGAACTTCGATCATATAGTTCAAGTTTTCTATAAAGTAGAGGGTAAAAACGGTAAAACCACAAGATAATTGACATTTTTAATTGTTTAAGGAGGTTATGAAAGTGAACTTTCAGTTCGAGGAAGCAATAGAAATTCTAGAACGTACGCCAAAAACACTTAGTAATTTGCTAATTGGATTATCGAACTCATGGATTGTTTGTAATGAAGGTGAAGCAACTTGGAATGCCTTTAATGTAGTAGGACATCTTATCGAAGGTGAAAAGAATAATTGGATCCCACGTATAGAAATGATTATATTAAAAGGAAAAACTGAAACATTCCCTCCATTTGACCGGTTTAGTCAGATTCATCAAAACGCAGAGAAAACAATTGAGCAATTACTTAGTGAGTTTACGAAAATCCGTCGGAAAAACCTAGAAAATTTAAGAAATTTAATTAATTCTCATACTAATTTAGAACAAACAGGTGTTCACCCCGAATTCGGAATTGTAAAACTTAGAGAACAAATATCAACATGGGTTGCACATGATCTCAATCACATATCTCAAATTACAAGAGTGCTGGCGAAACGATATCAAGAAGATGTTGGACCTTGGAAGGCTTATCTGCGAATCTTGAACCAATAAAAGTAACTAATTAATGACTAGAATATGAATATACCTTGTCTGGCTAAGCTTGTTTGTTAATTAACTGGTTGCTTTCTTCAATAAGACTTTATTTTGATAATCAACAATCGGGCGCTATAGTGGAGTAAGGTAATTATTTATTGACTGATCAGTTTTTACCGTTCAGTCTATTCTTATCTCAATAAGGTACATTTATATGAAACGTGTTCATCACTCAGGAAAGTTAATATTTTCATTTGTCTTAATACATCGTTCGAAAAAGTACACTTTTCCGAACTCATTATAAAAGAAGCTCGTCAAAAATAGCCTTTACTCATCTTGAGAAAAGACTATTTCAATGTGAATAATAATTTTTTTATGTACATTGAAGCTAACTTTGTGAAGATTAGTTGCTTAAGTCTTTTCTTCAACAAACTGGCCATTTTATGGAATAACTCTTTAAAAGTAAATTGTATTGTGAAGAATTGTACTAGATAGGTGCAACTGTTGAATTTGTTACAAGTGTATTCAATAACTGTGGAACGTGAAGATTGTCTTCTAGTAACAATGAAGAAAAAATGCCAAAGTTTTTATTTATATTACCTATGTTCGTTTCAAGGTATTTTCGAAGTTCTTTATTTTTAGTGACTTGACTAAATTCAAGAGAAACTCCATTTGCCAAACGGGTCTTGGCTAAATTAAAGTAAATATTTCCTGCTTCTGCTGAATTCAATGATCTTTTCTTACTAATTACATCTAGTGTATATGCTAAGTTTGACCATTATTTTGAAAGTATTATTCGGATTATGAAAATGCATTAGTAATTGGACAAAATTATTTAAAAGACAATTGCTCATCTGTGAAATATAAATAAGGGTTTGAGAAATCAAAAAAATATTAATTTTTTCAAACCTTTTGAAAACTAGAAGCGTTAACAATAATGTAAATAATTTTTGAGGAGGAACTAGGATGAAAAAATGGTTATTTATCGTATTAACATTCGCCACAATTTTGATGTTAGCTGCTTGTAACAATGGTATTAGAGAAAGTACCAAAAGTACTCAAACAAGTGCGAAATCTTCTAGTAATGAAAACGTTAAAAGTCAGGATCCATTAACATTACAATTATTAGAAAACGAAAAAGTCGGAAAATACTTAGCTGATTCAAAAGGAATGACTCTTTATTATTTTAAGAAAGATGAATCTAAAAAAAGTAATTGTAGTGGAGAATGTTTGAAAAATTGGCCACCATTTACTGCTGAAAACTTTAAAGTCCCATCGGGCTTCAATAAATCTGATTTTGGAACCATTGCAAGAAAAGATACAGGAGAAAAGCAAGTAACCTATAAGGGTTACCCACTTTACTATTTCGTTAATGATAAAGTAAAGGGAGAAGTGAATGGGCAAGGAGTTAAGGATATATGGTATATTGTAAACACAGAAACTACCTTTCATTAAAATAAACATCCCTTAAAAAGGAACAATCAGTAAAATTGATTTGTTCCTTTTTTATTCTCAAATAATATAATTTAATCAAAAACCTTTTTAAAAATACATCATGGGGAGGAGCAGGAGAGAGTGAAAGATAAGAGCGATTATGAATTAATGAAGTTAGTGAACAAAAAGCATCGTCCTGCATTAGAAGAAATATATGACCGTTATGTTAGATTAATATATAGTTTCGTTTTTAAATTTACTCAGGGGAATGAAGAAAAGACGAAAGAAATTATTCAACTAGTATTTTTGAGGCTTTGGATGACAAAAAGCGCATATGATACCTCTAAGGGTGAATTTGTAAATTGGTTACTTACTATCACTCGAAATATTTGTATAGATTATATTCGTAAAGATAGTAAAGAAAATCTTAATAGGATGTGGGCGGAACCTATGAATTCTGGCCACCAGTTTGAATTAGAAGATCCAAGAAATGAAATTGAAGATAAAATTAATAATACTGAAATCCAAGAAGCAAAGAATAAATTATCTCAATCACAAAAGAGATTGATTGATTTGTTTTACTGGAGAGGATATTCGCTTAATGAAATTGCCCAAATGGAAGATGAGCCATTAGGTACCGTTAAGAATAGACTCCATCAATCTCTTAAAAAATTAAGAAAATATTTGACTCCAGGAGGGCGTATTAATGGAGAGGAAATGTAATCATTTACTTTCTTATATTGCAAACGAGCTCAGTGTTGATGAACAAAAAGATTTTAAAAACCATTTAAAAAGCTGTCCAAATTGTGATAAAGACTATATTCAGATTAAAGAAGCATGGGAAGCACTCCAATTTGATTTTGAGGAAGCGGAAGTACCGGAATCATTAAAATCTGAAGTGCTTGATTTTGTATTTGAATCACAGCAGAAGGAATCAGATTCATTCGTAAGTACCCTAAAAAAGTGGTTTACTTTTTACAAACAGCAATTTACACCATTGACCACTGTATTAGTTTTAACATTATTCATTACAACAATGGTATTCACTATTGAAAATATTCAAATTAGAAATCAAACGTTATCTGTTAAAGAACTAAGCAATCGGCCAGTTGAAATATTATCTACACTTACTTTATCATCCGTCGATCAAAATAGATTTGAAGCTAATGGACATGCTTTTATTGTGCAGCAAGGAGACGAAAAAAAGCTAGTTGTACAAGTAAACAACTTTCAAAAAGCAAAGGGCAAAATGGTTTATCAAGTTTGGTTAATCAACAAAGGAGAACGGAAAAATGCTGGGATATTTAAACCCAATATCGATGGTTCAGGTATTTTGACATATGAACTTCAAAAAAATGAAGCCTTTGATAAGATTGGAATTACGTTAGAACCAGACCAAAATAGCGTAACTCCAAGAGGAGAAAAAATTGTTGGAACATGAATGAATAAACAAAAATTAGGGGTACAATCACTTGCTATCAACCTGACAGTATTAAAAAATCAGGAGATCCCAAATTTATAAACCTGTCCGTTACTTGAATAAGGAATACCCTTTTTTATTGAATTTAATTAAGGTTAGTACGTACGCTGAATGATAATGTGGCTTTAATGTTTTTAAAATTTGTAAGGAAGCCGAATTGAGGTAATAAAATTGAGAGATCCCATTTTAAAATCATTGAAAAAAGTCGAGGAAGACTTTAACATTAAGATTCTCTATGCTTGAGAATCAGGTAGCAGAACTTGGCAGTTCCCATCGAAAGATAGTGATTATGATGTCCTATTCATTTATGTTCATATAAAAGACGATTATTTAACCTTTGACTAAAGCATTAGTGTTATTTAGGAAGTCCAATCCTCCACTAGTGGAATGGCTTCGTTCTGGAATAGTATATTAATTATGCGAACTAGAATTAGAGGCCGAATTGTACGTTTACTAATCCGTTTAGCATTAATTGTTGCATTATTCCGTTTATTAGGAGGAACAGGAGGATCATTTGTATATACACCATCTAGTCATGCACGAGATGAAGACGATGCTTTATCAAATTACTTAATTGAAGATGATGACCCTCCTACAGACCGTCGTACTGATCGCCGAACCGACCGTCGCCGTACAGATCGTCGTACCGATCGGCGAACTGATTGGTTCTAATAATTCTCAGATAAATAAGGAGACATTGTTCCTAGAGAATGTACACCCGTTCGAAAAAAGTACACTTTTACGAACGAAAACTTAAAAATTAATTTATGAACGTTCTCTATTTTTAACACACTTTTACGAACTCATTATAGAAGAAGCTCGTCAAAATAGCCTTTACTCAACTTGAGAAAAGACTATTTCAATGTGAATAATAATTTTTTTATGTACTTTGAAGCTAACTTTGTGAAGATTAGTTGCTTAAGTCATTAGTTTCTTCAACAAACGGGCCATTTAATGGAATAAAGCTTCCAAACTAAATTGGATATTTATATTAATATTGGTGAGGGATTGTGAAGACATGTACTTAAACTAACTGTCAGTTTAAGGCAGTGTATCAAGTAACAATTTAGTTAAATATCTACTTTTATTTGCATATACTTAGGATACCTATTTAATTAGTAACCAAACTTTTAGGCATTCTATGTTTTTTGAAAACGAAAGGAGTTAGTCCATTATGCGCATGCGTGGAGTGACCTATGACACGGGATTCCTAAGTGAAGGAACAAGCACACACCCCAATTTCGATGCGGCGAGAGTGTACAGGGAGATGGAAATTATACGGCGGGACCTGCATTGCACTGCCGTACGAGTGACAGGCGGCGAGCCCGTTCGCCTGGAGATCGCTGCACAAGCGGCAGCAGCAGTAGGCCTCGAGGTATGGTTCTCACCGTTCACAAACGATCTTGACCAAGAAGAGTTGCTTGACTTGCTCGCGGACTGTGCAGAACGCGCCGAACGCCTCCGGGTTACGGGGGCGGAGGTGGTCATGGTAACGGGTGCCGAACTCATGCTCTTTACCCGCGGCTTCTTTCCCGGCGAGACTCTGCCGGATCGCCTCGCTGCTTTGTCCGAACCGACGGTTAGCCGTGCCGCGTTCGCCAAAATACCGACTCTGCTCAACGGCTTCCTAGTACGTGCTGTAGACGTCGTGCGAGCCCGATTCGGGGGTCGTGTTACATACGCGTCCCTGCCTATCGAACCTGTGAACTGGGAACCTTTCGACTTCATCGCCGTCGACGCCTACAACTCTGTTGAGGTTGCTCATCTCTATGCTGATTCAATCAAGAAGCTGGCCAGCTCAAATAAGCCTCTGGTGATCTCCGAGTTCGGATGCACGACCTTCAAGGGTGCATTCAATCTGGGCGCACGCGGAATGTTCATCGTCGAGTGGGACGGTGCGCGTGCAGTTCGGCTGACAGGCAGCTACGAGCGTGATGAGTCCGAACAGAGCCAATACTTCATCGATAGCGTCAACGTTTTCGAAGAAGCTGGAGTCGACACAGCATTCTGGTGTACCTTTGCTTCCCACAACCTGCCGTACGACGAAGACCCCAATTACGATTTTGATCGAGCGTCTTACGGGATCGTGCGAGTGCTGCAAGAAAGCCACGGCACGACTTACCCCGACCTGCCTTGGGAGCCCAAGGAAGTATTTTACACCATCGCAGCGCGATATGCAGTCGGTATGAAGGATTAAAGTTATAAGGACTTCTAAGATAAAGTGTATATATTATAGGCTAAATTGGACCATTAGATTATCATTGCCATTACGAAAAATTTGGTTTGTTTTAAAAAAAATACCGAACGGTTCATGGATAGAAGACCACAAGAAAACTAAACTAACGGGTACGATAGCTGAAAATCATAATCCCCAACACTCTCATTATCAATCTTCCATTAAAGGGCGCAAGAATTGAACAATGATGGACTGTTTCAGCAGTCCATTTTTCTTGGTCTTTATTTAGTTAAATGGCGTATATTATAGAAGAAACTCGTCAAAAGTAGCCTTTAAGCATCGGGAGCAAAGACTATTTATCAATAGGATAAAAATTTATTTAATGAACTGAAGCTAGTTTTGTGAAGATTAGTTGGTTAAGTTTTTGTTTTATTTAACAAGCGGGCTAGATTGTGGAGGAAGCAGGAGGGGAAAGAATACTTTCTGAAAAGTTACACTTAACGAAGTAGGTTGAATAAGGATAGAACAATTTTATGTTTCAATTATCCAATAGATTAAGAGACTTAAAAAAACTATACCCCTCAACAATAAGGAGTATAGGATTCCTTACGATTATTAAAAGTCTAAGATCTGTTTGAATCTATCAATCGCGATCCCTGTCCTACATTCGTATCAATAGCTTGGAATGTCACAATATAATTAACCTCTGATGTAGGATTGTGAATGATTTTATTTAACTAAATGGCGGAATTAAAGAAAGAAGGGCAAGAATATCCTAATTTTTTAGCGCGCTGGAAGCTACCCAATTTGGGTGGCATCTTTTTATAAAAAAGGAGACAAAAAGAAATTGACATACAATATAAAGGGTATATAATGATAATAATTTTAGATAAGGGGTGAAAGAAATGAGTACTATTTCTTTATCGAAAGAAAAGCAACAAAGTGTTTTAGCGAAAGTATATGCCTACATGTTCATTGGGCTTTTGATAACTGCGTTAACTTCATACGAAGTATCACAAAACATGGCAGCACTTGAATTAACAAGAAACTCATTTTTCCTTATTGTCCTGTTTCAATTAGGGTTGGTTGTTGTATTAAGCTTTTTCATTACAAGAATTCACCCAGTCATGGCAACCGGTTTGTTTATCTTATATTCAATCTCCACTGGCGTTGTTCTTAGTCTAATTTTGCTCGCTTACACTCAATCAAGTGTTACCTCAGCATTTGTAACTACTGCTGGAGTGTTTGGGTTATCAAGTTTTTATGCAGTAACAACGAAAAGGAACTTGAACAGCTGGGGTGGTTATCTGTTCATGGGGTTGATCGGGCTTATCCTTTCATCTGTTGTAAATTTCTTTATCGGAAGCGGTCCGATGGATTTTGTCATTAGTATCATCGGCGTTGTTTTATTCATTGGGCTAACAGCATATGATACGCAAAAAATAACAACAAACAGAGAATATGCAACTTATCCAGTGCTTGGTGCATTTATTTTATATCTCGACTTTATCAATATGTTTCTGTATATTCTCAGGTTGTTTGGTTCAAGAAAATAGAAATAAAAGGCTATCTGAATTTCAGATAGCCTTTTTACTGTAATGTAAGCACTCTATTACTTATCGGTTTGCTTGGAATCTAACGAAAATTTGATGAGCAAGTTTTGGAAACCTTGGAAGTTTCCTGCTACATTTGAAACACCGCCGTAAAGGTTCTAACTAGATATATTCTTCTTTTTTCTTGAACCTATACAATCCTCTCTAACAAATCCCCCACCTTTTCTGCCATTACACGAGGTGGATAAGGCATTCCATTCTTTAACCACCATTCAACTACCCCTACGTAAGCATTTGCAACAAATTGAACAACTACATCTTCACTTTGTCCGTAATCTTTTCCTTTAGTTATGTCCACATCTTTCTTGAACTCTTCGATATTAAACTTAAGGAACCGACTACGAAAATATGGAGCTCCTTCACTCGCTAACATCGTCGAAAAAAATAAATAATTACTCTCAAAGTATTCCATACAGTGTACAGTTGACTCTATAAAATCCATTTCAGTTGCCGACTCACAAAAATTACCCATATTGTTTATATGTTCTTCCATGACTTTATCTAATAGATCAAATTTATCCAAGTAATGAAGATAGACGGTACTTCGGTTAACATTTGCCCTGTCAGAAATATCCTGAATGGTAATGTCATCAAAACTTTTTTCGGACATCAGTCCGATTAGAGCTTTTTTAATAGAATCTTGGCTTCTGGTTATTCTTCTATCCACTTTGGACATAGTAGGTCACCAAACTTTCTTATAGATAATCAACAATTTTGATTCATTTGTTGGATAAACAACGAATTGCGTTAATTTAACCATTGTATGCATCCTGTTTCTCTTTATAATAATAAACGTATGTTGTTTAAGCAATCAATGATGATTTTTTTATTTTCAAAACAATATTAAGAAAGGGCGTTATTAATTATGTCTAATATTCAAGATAAAGTTGTTATTATTATGGGTGCATCAAGTGGGATTGGTGAAGCAACTACCAAGAAACTGGCACAAGAAGGAGCAAAATTAGTGATTGCTGCTCGTCGTGAAGATCGATTGAAAGCTCTTATTGAATCATTACCAAACACTGAAATCTCATACGCGGTTGCCGACGTATCGAATAAAGAGGAAGTTCAAGCAGTTGTAAATTTGGCAATCGAAAAATATGGTCGTGTAGATGTACTCTACAACAACGCTGGAGTCATGCCGACAGCGCCACTTTCAGAAACTCGCTTTGATGAATGGCGTCAAATGTTAGATATTAACATTATGGGTGTTTTAAATGGAATTGCTGCTGTACTACCTATTATGAAGCAACAACAGTCCGGTCACATTATTTCAACTGATTCCGTAGCTGGACATGTTGTTTATCCAGGGTCTGCTGTATACTGTGGGACTAAGTTTGCAGTTAGAGCGATTATGGAGGGATTGCGGCAGGAAGAAAGAGAAAACAATATTCGTTCAACGATCATTTCACCAGGTGCTGTAAGTACTGAACTTTATACAACTATTAATACTCCTGAAGATCGGGAATGGGTAAAAAATCTTATGGCTGCAGGAGAAGGTCTTTCTTTGAAACCAAGCGATATCGCAGATGCAGTAGCTTATGCGATTAGCACACCTGAAACTGTTGCGGTAAGTGAAATCTTGATTCGTCCAACAAAACAAGTTATCTAATGGATGTTGCGATTAGGAAATAATATTCGTCCTACAGGTCGACTTCTATAAAATCTCCTAATGAAAAAATTGCCCCGTAGCTTGTTGGGGAATGTACAGGTTACGTTTGCCATCAGTGATTGATAAACAAAAAATTAGTTATCTACCTAAAAGATTATCAAAATAAGATGTACCATTAGGCTGTATACCATTAGTTGGAGATTTCACTTATTATTCCACATAGGGAAATTTGGCTATATTTTATCTGGATCATGGGTTTTCAAATGGATTGATCAAATTAGGTAAGATCTTATCTGGGGTAGAAAAACTTAAAAGTATAAATGTCTATTATAAAGTTACAATTGAAAAAAATGATTGAAAAAGAGAATCATATTGAATTATCGGAAGGTAGAATATGGTGAAATTCAGGTCTCAGTAGTTTGCTTTGATACAAATGTCTGAACCTGCATAAGAATGTGGAGAAACGTTCCTGCCTAATTGTAAATAATTGAAGATGGAGTTGCTTTTTTGTCTAAACGAAATAATTTACTTATATTTATATTGACCATAGGGGCTTTCGGCATCATAAATACTGAAATGGGGGTTATAGGGATATTACCCTACATTGCTGATCACTTTCATATCAGTGTATCTAAGGCCGGGTGGCTGGTGAGTCTCTTCGCACTTACTGTTTCAATATCTGGCCCAACTATGCCGTTATTATTTTCGGGAATAAATCGTAAGAAGGCAATGTTACTTGTACTTGGTATTTTCGTTCTAGGTAACATTGTCTCTATATTTACATCTAACTATGCCATTGCAATAATTGCGCGTGTGATTCCAGCCATTTTTCATCCAATCTATTTTTCAGCAGCTTTTACAATGGCTGCTAACTCAGTTCGCAAGGAAGAAGCTCCAAAAGCTGTTTCAAAAGTTTTTATTGGAGTATCTGCGGGTATGGTAGTTGGTGTACCAATCGCAAGTTTTCTTGCTAGTACAGTTTCGTTTCAAATATCAATGGCATTTTTCGCCATCGTGAACGCTATAGTATTTATTGCTACATTAGTATTTTTCCCTTCTATGCCTGTTAAAGAAAGACTTTCTTACGGAGCACAGGTAAGCGTATTAAAAAAACCAATTACTTGGGTTTCCATTGTTGCTGTCATTTTACTAAATTCAGCCATATTTGGGGTGTATAGTTATTTTGCTGAGTATCTTAAAACCGTTACGAATACCTCTGGTAAATCAATTAGTTTAATGTTAGTCATATTCGGGGGGGCAAATATTATTGGAAACATTGTGGCAGGGAAGTTACTTACTAAAGATGCCATCAAATCTGTAGTATCTTTTCCTTTTGCATTGGGAGCCGTTTACATTGTTTTATTCTTATTAGGACAATTTACTTTACCTATGGCAATCATAACTTTAGTTTGGGGAATATTGGCTGGTATAGGAACTAATATTAATCAATATTGGATTACGTCTGCAGCTCCAGAAGCTCCTGATTTCGCGAATGGATTATTTTTATCATCTGTTAACTTAGGAACAACAATTGGTACAGCTGTAGGTGGATTATTTATTTCAGAATTAGGTACACAATACGTCGTATTAGTGGGATTATTATCGTTAGTATTAGGGGTGGTATTTATTTTACTAAGAAACTACATGCATAGTCCTACAAAACAACTTTCTAGATAAGGAATAAATTCAACATTCTTTAAGAGCTCATCAAGGGTATATTAAAATAAACGCAGTCGATCTGGGATGGGTAGGCTAAGAAATGGGTGGACCATCGGCTCCATTTTTACCGGGTACCCCTACTTGGATCATACTTCGCGTATTTATGATTGCCATTTCATACGCTTTATATAGTGGAATGGAGGTTATAGCTCGGCTTGCAGAAATCATTTTACCTGTTATTTTGATTTTATTTTTGATTGAAATCATTTTAATTTTGGGATCTAATATTACTGATATTGAACAATCATAGATGTTTTTATACCAGAACCAATAAAAAGATGTTCAGACTGCGTACTGTATCTGAACATCTTTTTGTATTATTTACATAGCTTTTTCCTTTTTTGAAGTTGAAGCATCCTGAGAATGCTCCCAACCTTCAATGTTTTCAAGACCTTTAATGCTGTCTTTATAAAAAACAGGATCTTTGCCAGCTTTTTTCTGTTGCATGTAATCATGTAACGCAGCAAAGGCTATTTTTGATAGTAATGCAATAGCAATCAAGTTTACGATAACCATAAGGCCCATAAATAAATCCGCTAAATCCCATACAAGCTGGATCTTTGCAACCGCACCGAATATAATCATGGCTAACACGCTTATTCGGTATAGTATCACCCATACTTTACTTGTGTGTAAAAATCTAATATTTGTTTCCCCATAATAATAGTTACCAATTAACGCACCGAATCCAAATAGGAAAACAAAGATAGCAAGACAGCCTGATGCCCAGGAACCGATGTGTTCACTTAATGCTGCTTGTGTAAGGGCAATACCACTTAGCCCTGGTTGTTTGTAAGCATTAGAAAGCAAAATAATAAATGCTGTGCTTGTACAGACGACCAGTGTATCCGTTAATACGCCAAATGCTTGAATAAGTCCTTGTTTCACCGGATGGCTTGTTGTTGCTGTTGCGGCAACGTTTGGCGCACTCCCCATACCAGCTTCATTCGAGAATAAACCACGTTTAACTCCATTCATGAGCGCTGCGCCGATTGAACCGCCTGCTATTTGTTTAAAGCCAAATGCGTTTTGAACAATAAGAGAAAGAATTTCCGGCATTTTTGTTATGTTCGTAGCTACAACAAATAATGCAACACCGATGTATAACACAGCTAGAATCATTACCTTGTATTCAGCCATTTTTGCAATACGCGTCACACCGCCAAAGATAATCGCAGCGAAAGCAAGTGCCATGATAATCCCTACAGTTAAACGATCTGTACCGAATGAGTTCTCAAAAGCAATTGTAACGGTATTTGATTGTACAGAATTGAATACAAGACCGAAAGCAAGCGTAATTAAAATGGAGAATAATACTCCCATCCAACGTTTGTTTAATCCTTTTTCCATATAATAGGATGGACCGCCGCGGAAACCATTTTTATCTTTTACTTTATATACTTGCGCTAACGTACTTTCGATAAAGCTGGATGCTGAGCTAATAATAGCAATAATCCACATCCAGAATACTGCTCCAGGACCGCCTAATGCAATCGCAATCGCAATTCCTGTGATATTACCTGTTCCAACGCGAGCGGCCATACCGATACAGAACGCTTGAAATGGGGAAATGTTGTCTTTAGAACCAGTTTTCCCTTCCATTAAAACACGGACCATTTCCTTTAACATGCGGAATTGTACAAATTTCGATTTAAATGTGAAATAAATTCCGCAAGAAACAAGCATAATAATTAATAATTTTGACCAAAGGAAATCATTTGTTACGCCAACTATATTTTGTAGTAATTGTTGCATTTTACCACCTCTTATTAAAATTTAGTAGTTTATATTGAAGCAGTTAGGACATCAGTTTGATAGACGATGGTTGGAGTCGAAGTAGAGTCAGTGCCGGCGTTGGTGCCGCCTGCTGCTGGGATTTTAATGTAAGATCATTTGTTAATAGGGTTTAATATATCAGCTTCATTCGAAGAGTTAGCTAATCATCCGTATAGACATGGATGCTAATACAGCGGAAGATAATGCTTTCTTTGTCGCTCTGGTAAGAAACCATAAAAATGTAATTTTATTATGCTATATTGATCTTGTACCACTCCTTTCATGGCCGCATACGTATTTGTTAAAGCAGTAGATGAATAAATTTCATCAGAAAGCAATTCTTGAAAGGGCCTTAATGAACACCTTCAATGGTTAATGAAACGAGACTGTAATCACTTCTACTGATAACCCCATCACAGGCAGGTTTCGAAATTAGAAACTTACAAATATTGTTAAGCGTTTTCATATTTCTTCTCTCTAACAAAAACGTAGTTTTAATTTATAATATAATAGGAACTACATAATCATTCGAAAAACTACAAAAATCTACTGAAATAATTTTAAAATTTCAAAAAAGTGAGTCTATTTGACAAATTTTGGTGCAAATATTGTAGATAGAAAAAAGATTCTATGGTGCCACAAGTGTGCATGAATGAAATCTACAGGTATTTTCAGGGGAGTAGATAAATTAGGACGGTTTGTTATTCGAATGGAATTACGTCGTACTCTAGATATAATGGAAGAAACTCGTAAAAAATAGCCTAGACCATCTGGAGCATAGGCTATTTAGTATTCAACAATCGGGCCAGATTGTGGAGGAAACAGAAAGATTAAGAATACTGATAAAAAGATTGTTTGTGAAGTGTTTCACCAAACATGCGCGAATATTCACGGCTGAATTGTGATGGACTTTCATAGCCAACACGGAATGCAACATCTGCTGCATCCGCTGATTCGGATAATAATAGGCTCCGGGCTTCTTGAAGTCTCAGTTGTTTTTGGAATTGAATAGGGCTCATCGCGGTTACCTCTTTAAAGTGCCGATGAAGTGAAGAAACACTCATATTTGCTATTTCCGCAAGTTCCTCAATCTTAAAAGACTTCTCATAGTGATTCATGATATGTTCAATCACGTCACTGATTTGATGGGTAGAACTTCCTTCTATTGCTATTTGTTTCAGCATCCCCCCATGTTCTCCTTGCAGAACCCTATAGATGATTTCTTTCATAATTAGAGGAGCAAGTACCGGGATGTCCTTAGGATTATCTAACAGACGAGCTAATCTGGTTACCGCGTCCAGTAGAGATGTCTCTATTTTGCTGACATACATTCCTCGCTTAGCATTTTCCTTCTTGTCAACTCCCATTTGAAATTCACGTAAAACGTCTAAGATTTGGGTCGGCGTAAATTCAAGTTTGAGAGCCAAATACGGAACTTGGGAAGATGATTCCGTGACTTGTCCGGTAATAGGCAAGTTGACGGATGCAACAAGATAATCGGCAGGGCCGTACCTAAAGCGTTCCTGTGACAGCAATACCTCTTTCATTCCTTGAACGACAATGCATAAGGAAGGCTTGTGAAGTCCGTAACTTGGTCCAGTATCATTGGAGTAACGGGAGAAAAATAAAGACGGAATATCAGTCATGTGAGAACCGTCCAGTCCTGTATGACCCTCTATGATTTTGGCGAGCTCAACTCTTTGTTTGTATAATTGTTCAAACATAAAATTCTCCTTTTATTTCTTCATCATTGATGGTCCAATTATAATTCTTATTCTCCTGTTGCGTAAATGGCTGTGATAGTATTAGGCAATCATTTGATACGATTGTGATACCAGTCGTGATTTCATCTGTTGCATAATAAGGATGCTCAAGTTGTTGCGCATCTTTATTTTCATCAAAAAAATATCAAATTATAGATAAGGGAGTAGATAGATCACCATGAATAACACATGGAAAATATACATGCTGACTCTTATCAGCTTCATTGTTGGCACATCACAATTCAGCATCGTGGGCATGCTGGATAAAGTCGCAGCTTCCGCAGGTGTATCGGTATCATCAGCGGGACAGCTTGTTACCGTATTTGCGCTCGGTAACGCAGTCGGCACGCCCCTTGTAATGGTGGCGACGGCTAAGATGAATCAGCGCAAGCAATTACTAATGGCTCTCGCAATCATATTAGTCGGCATCGTTACGATGCTCGCCCTTCCAGGCTTCGGCTTCCTTATGGCCTCTCGCGTTATACTTGGGGTCGGAACAGGCGTCTTCGTCGTCACCGCTTATGGAATAGCTGCAAAGTTGGCTCCTCCCGGACGTCAGGGCGGCGCGATGTCCAACGTCGCAATGGGCTTTAGCTCCTCCCTAGTATTTGGCGTTCCTTTGGGCCGTATGGTGGCAGCGGCATTTGGGTGGAAGATGATCTTTTGGGCCATCGGCCTTTTAAGCTTGCTAGCAACCTTTGCCGTCGCACGGGCGATTCCGGCCATGGAAGGCGAAGGGGCAGTTCCTCTAGGCAAGCGTTTTGCTCTCTTGAAGCAGCCGAGAATCATGGTTACCCTTGGTGTAACATTCTTCGTGTTTATCGGCTTTTCGATTGTCGATACGTATATTACCCCCTTTCTGAAAGCCGTCATGCCGACGATGGAACGGGAAATAAGCATCATTCTCATGACCTTGGGTATAGGGAGCTTAATCGGCTCCAGGCTTGGTGGCTTTTTGGCGGATCGGATCGGCAAAGTCCGCACGCTTTTAGGCTCCATGGCCGTCCAAGCTCTTACCCTAGCGTTGGTGTCTACCGTCTCTGCATCATCGGTACTCATTACCGTCATGTTGCTCATGCTCTGGGAGATCGCTTGCTGGACGTTTGGGCCGACTCAAAACTTCAACCTAGTCTCGCTTGCTCCGGAAGCCTCCGGTATCGTTCTTAGTCTGAACAGTTCGTTCGTGCAGCTCGGATTTGCCGCCGGCGCCGGAATCGGAGGAATCGTCGTGGGAGGCTGGTCGATAATGGAGATCACATGGATCAGTGCCGTCTCGGCCGTAATTGCAGCTGTGGTCGCAGTCTTCTCATTCGGCCTTGCCCGTTCGTTATCAAGCGCACGGGGATGATTTTTAAAATAAAAAGTCTTGGGTTACTGAGTCATAGCGTGGCGCAAGGTTGACATCAACTATGGGAAAAAATTTATTCTACGAGGAGTACGTATTATGAAAATTTTAATTTTAGGTGCTGCAGGTCAAATAGCCCGTATGCTGACAAATGAATTGCTCAATAAAACTGACCATACTATCGTTCTTTATGCAAGAAACGGTCATAAGCGATTAACTATCATTGATGATAGCCGGGAAGTTATTTTTGACTGTGATTTTAAAGACAAAAATAAACTGGTCGATGCTATGAAAGATGTAGATCTTGTGTATATCAATGACATGGGTGATGAAGAATCAACAAAAACAATAATTGATGCAATGCATGATGCAGGAGTGAGAAGAGTAATCGCGGCATCCGTTCTTGGAATTTATGATGAAGTGCCGGGAGTTTTCGGTGAATGGAATAAACGTATGATCGGTGGAAGCCCCAGAATGTATTCCCAGATTGAATCTGCACGGATGCTTGAGAATTCTAATCTGGATTATACATTATTAAGATTAACATGGCTTTACAACCAAGCTGGTAATACTAAATATTTGATTACCCAAAAAGGAGAACTTTTTAAAGGTGCACAAGTTACTCGTCAAGCAGTAACTCAATTAATAATGGATATTATCGAAGAAAAAAGTGCTAAATATCTTCAAGCCAGTCTTGGGGTAGGCGAACCAGATACAGATTGGGCGAAGCCATCATTTTATTAAGATAGTTTTATTCCTCGCTTCCAACCGGAGAATCTCGAAGCAAATCAGGTCTTGGTAGAACTGATAAAGAAGATTGCAGTAGGGAAAGATATAACCGGCATTCCTGGTACTCGTAAATTGGAGAGACTGGAAGAAAATATTGGTGCAGTAGACTTTGAACTGACTACTGAGGAACTGAGTGATTTGAACAATGCGCTCTCGAAAATAAAAGTTTGGGAGATCGATATCCTGCAGGTTCTGATTACGCAAAAAGAGTGAGCAAATTAACATACACTTTATTTTCAAAAATTAGGAGGAATTTTTTATGCAAAAAGTTATTTTGAACAATGGTGTTGAAATGCCGATACTCGGCTTTGGAGTTTTTCAAATCCGAGATGAAAATGAATGTGAACAAGCTGTTTACGACGCGATTATGTCAGGCTATCGAATGATTGATACTGCCGCCTCTTATCTAAATGAAGAAGCGGTCGGAAGAGCCATTAAACGGAGCGGTGTGCCAAGAGAGGAATTGTTTATTACTACGAAATTATGGGTTCAGGATACAGGATATGAACGTACTAAGAAAGCATTTGAAAAATCGCTGGAAAGACTGCAACTGGATTATTTGGATTTGTATTTAATTCATCAGCCATTTGGCGATGTATATGGTTCTTGGCGCGCGATGGAGGAATTGTACCGCGAGGGAAGAATCAGGGCAATCGGAGTGAGTAACTTCCAGAACGATCGTCTGATTGATTTAATTATTCATAATGAAGTAACTCCTGCCGTAAACCAGGTTGAAACACATCCTTTCAACCAGCAAATCGAAAGTGCTAAATTTATGAAAGAGCACAATGTTCAGATAGAATCCTGGGGACCTTTTGCTGAAGGAAGAAACAACATGTTCCATAACGAAATTTTGGTGTCAATAGCCGAAAAGCATAATAAATCTGTTGCCCAGGTGGTTTTACGTTGGTTAACGCAAAGAGGAGTCGTTGTGATTCCAAAGTCTGTTCGCAAAGAAAGAATGATTGAGAACTTCAATATCTTTGATTTTGAATTAAATCAAGAGGATATGGAAAGAATTGCTACGTTAGACACGAAAGAGAGCCTATTCTTTTCTCATAGGGATCCTGAAATGGTGAAATCAATCGGTACCCGTAAACTGGATATTTAATTCAATTACACAGTACAATGTGTTTTGAAAACAGCAGAAATTATTCAACTATGTACCAAGAAATAAACAATTTGAATAAACGTTGGCGATGCCACAAGAGGGCATCGCCTTTTTTGTGATTAGATACACTTAAAGTAAAGGTGGCGTTAGTGGAAGAACAATTCAGTGGATTTAGGATTGAGACATATCTAGTTATTCCATTAAAGGGCGCAATTCTGCAGCAAGAATTGTGCTTTTTCTTTATGTTTAGGTCCATTTAATTGAGTAAGAGGTTCATTAACCCCCACTTTTTTATGCAGCATCAAGCACAATTGAGAGAGCGTAATAGTTGATTTATCAACGATGTATAAAATCCAGCATAAATGATAAATGTCGATAAAATGAAACTCTTTGGCCCCAAGGGGTTTCATTTAGGTAGGTTCCTTTTACGATTATGTAAACTAGATTTGTATATGGTATACAATAAAGTATTTTGTTAACCACTAAAAAATAAGGTTTACATATATAAAAAGATATTCCTATAATTGTTTAAAGAGAGAGGATTTAAAAGGGGGAGTATCTGCTTGTTAGAGAAATTAGAAAATGGATCCGTCGTGTTATATGAAGGAGAACTATATAGAATAATATACATATATAGCTCAGGTTACTGTGAAATTGTAAACCAGGACTCAAAAAATGTCGAACTAGTTAAATTAAAAGAATTACAAACTTTTAATCAAACAATAGCATAGGAATGTGAAAATAATATACTTCCTCTAACACTTGATTATGTGAAATAGGCATACAAATAACTGTGCTTTTCTTATTCCTCAATATCAGCTAATAGAAGATTTGTTAATTATTCAAGAATCGGGCGCTATTCTTAAATTAGAAGGCGTCTTTTTTTTATGAAAATTGTTATTTATATAAACAACCAAAAAAGTTTTAAAAGAGTACTTGAACCCTACGCTACGTCAGGTTGTAAAGTAAAGTTACCGGTAAAAACAATTCGCGCGAAATGAGGGGATGATTATACAAAATAAGTATTGGAAAGTAGGAGAATTAGCCAATCAGACTGGACTTACAGTACGGACTCTCCATCATTACGATAAGATCGGATTATTTTCTCCTTCACGTCATACAGATACAGGCCATAGGCTCTATACTGAAGAGGATATCGCCAAGCTACAACAAATTATGTCATTTAAGCATTTAGGTTTCTCTTTGGAGGAGATAAAAGAACTAATCGAAAATCAGAGTTTTAATCCAAGTGAAGTCATACGGTTATATTTAGAACGATTAAATGAGCACATTCGAATACAGGAAGAACTGCGCAGTCAATTAGAAAATTTGTATACGCTGGTTAATTCTCAACAACAAGTGAAGGTAGAACAGTTTATTAATTTAATTGAGGTGATTAATATGAACGTAGAAAAATACTTTACTCAGGAGCAACTAGTAAAGATGAAAAAACAGACAGAACAATTCAACCAATCTCCAGAAGAAAAAATACAAGCAGTAAAAGAATATATAAATGGTAATGATGGAGGAAAAACCATTGCTAATTCTATCGGTGTACATCCTAGTTTACTCCACCAATGGATTAAACATTATGAACAACTTGGGCTGGAAGATTTGATGAAATTACAGCGAAAATGGAAAATGTAGAAGTACAGGTGCGTCTTTCTAATTCAAAGACTGAAAAATTGGGACCCAGTATATTAAGAAGTAATACCAAATACTGTAAGTAGCTATTGAGCTAATGGGTGCGATCGTATTATAAGGTTAGCCAGTAAAAAATTACTGGTTGACCTTATAATACGAAAGGGAGCTTTTCCAGAGTAAGGAAAGTGTCTTTCTCTATGGATCGTGTGCATTCACTGATTGAGAAAATGATCAAACTTTTTTATGAAAATTAAATAATTAATCTCAAATGTGGAATCCATTTTGATCAATTTTTTTCAAAATGGATTCTTTTTATTTGCCGTTAATCGGGGATTTGCGTGATATTTTTAATTAAACTTTATTTCAAAGCTACATTTGTTTATGTACAGGAATTTCAGGATCCTACACTGAAACTTTCTATTTATTACGTGGGCGGAGCAATCCACCCACAAGACGAAGTACTTGTTTGCGCGACAGCAGACGAGATATTTGTGCGTTCATATAGTTTTGAAAGCCGGGAACGACATATGATTGTCCCCTCTCCAATGCCCGCAGTGACACTTTCACGACACGTTCCGGAGTATCCCGCTTTCCGACAGAAGCGTCATCTGTGCCGACGACGTTGAAAAAGTTGGTTTGCGTTGCACCGGGACATAGCGCGAGGAATTGTACACCGCGTGTTCTGTTTTCTTCCCAAAGCGCCTGTGTAAACGACAATACGAAAGCCTTCGTAGCCCCATATACGGCCATGTAAGGATCCGGTTGGAAACCCGCTGTGGAAGAAACGTTGATGACCGCCCCACTCCCTTTTTTCAACAAACCAGGCAAAAACAGATGTGTGATATCAACAATTGACATTACATTTAACATCACTTCTTCATGCTGCCGCTCACCGGAAACTTGCTCAAAAAAACCGTGAGTAGCGAAACCTGCATTATTGATGATCATATCAACATCCAATTGGCGTTCTTGACATTCTTGATATAGTTTAACGGGGGCGCCTTCCTTGGATAAGTCGTTGACGATAACCTCGACTTGACCGCCGTGCTCTTTCTTTAGCTTCTTAGCCAGATCTGCGAGCTTATTTTCCGATCGGGCGACTAGAATCAAATGGTTCCCCCGTTTAGCAAGCTCCCACGCAAATACCTCACCAATACCTGAAGAAGCACCTGTAATAAGTATCCATTTGTTTCGCAATTGCATCATTTTTTCAACCCTCTCAGAATTAATGTTTTTATCAGGTAACACCGTTACCTATGAGACTCATAGTATTATTAACTTTATTTTATGTCAATAATTTTGATCTATATTACTCAAATTGACTCTTACCAATGCAAGTAGTACAATAATCAGGCAGGAATGGAAACGTTGTTTCTGTGAGAAAACATGACAGGAAAGTGAAAATGAGTAATAATTCCGAACTGCATTCTAAAGAAATTCGAACTGTAAAAACTTATCAAGAAGCAAGACTTCAAAATACCGAAAATTTAAGACAAAACGTTGTCGACGCCGCAGCCATTCTTTTACAAGAAGGTGGGCCGGAAGCAGTGACCGTTCGTCGGGTCGCGGACAAAATGGCCTGCTCCACCAAAATTATCTACAGCTTGTTCGGAAGCAAGGACGAATTGGCAAAACAACTTTATTTAGATGGTTGTAAGCTGCTAGCACAAACCTTTGAGGCGGTTCCGAAGCAAGAGAATCCCCAACAATACTTACGGGAACTCGGCAATGCTTATTGGAGTTTCGGATTGAACTACTCAAGTTATTATAAGATGATGTTCGGAGGAGCTATTAGTTTCAAGCAGGATGAAGAAAGCTTACAGGGTACCGTAACCGCTTTACAGCAAGTGATGAATGTCCTAGAGGAAGCAGTTCAGCAAGAACTTATTGATGTAAAGGACCTGACTCTTGTCATCTTCAAGATCTGGGCTTCTCTACATGGAGTGATTCACCTTTATTTAGGCGGCCATCTTAAGAATGATGAATCGGCGAGAGTAGTATATGATCAGATGTTGTCAGATTTAATACGAACGATTTTTGGAACTCACACGTAATAATTGTGATATCCTCCATTTATAAACAGACATTATATAAAAGAGAAGTTTGATTTAAAGCCACTCCGTTTAAGAAGTGGCTTTAAATTTACACGGATAAAGATATTATACTTAAACACACCTTTGTGCTTAGGTATACCGCTGATATTGGGTATTTTAGCACCGATGATGACACGTACAAAGCCCCAAGAAATTTATAAAGAAAGTCATCTTTAAAACATGTAAAAGGTAGAGCCTTGCAAAGGGATTTTTGAAATAGGATTAGCTGTATCTACATAACTGTAAACATCCAAGTAACTCCATATTTGTCCTTCACAGAACCATGAAGCTTAGAAAAGAATGTTGGTTGAAGATCCATATGAATGGTTCCACCTTCTTGAAGTACGTTCCATGCGTTTTTAGCACGCTCCTCAGAGTCAAGCTCCACACTGATGCACACTTTCTCAGCATCTTGAAAATCTTTTTTCCCATCCGAACCCATAATATATCCTGATTCTGTTAATTTCAATTCTGCATGTAAAACAAGGTCTTTATCGCTTTCAACAACAGGAAATTCAGGATTTGGCGGCATATCACCATATTTTTGAATAGCAATCATTTCTCCATCAAAAGCTTTTTGATACAAATTAAAAGCCTCCTTGCATTCTCTGTTAAACATTAAATAGGGTTTAATCATTTTACAGTCTCCTTCGTCAAATAATATAGGTTACCCTTGATGCTTCTATTTCAAATGCCTCTTAACCTGCTAGGTACTAGCACCAATGATATTAATAATAATATACACGAACACTAGTTCTGTATTCAATATCAAAATTACTTTGATTGATAAAATTTCGGAATAATACTTATTCAACTACCATACAAGAACGATTTTAGATTCCATTAACTGTAGTGCAGCTCTGCTTCATGGATGGCTAACGGAGTGCTTTCTTAAATAAGAACGTCCTTTTCGGAAACACAATTTTATTTATTGATCTTCAGCAATCGGGCGCAATTCCAGAATAAGAAATGTGCTCTTTCTTTATGTAAAGGGCCAGATTGTTGAATAAGATATGGCCTTATTTATCATATGGCTAGAAAGAGTGAAGAATAATCTATTCTCTTTTAAAAGATGGGTAAATGACTCAGAGCATATTATGAAAATAGTAACACAAAAATATACTTACCTTCTAACTTTGGTTCTTTCAGCTGGCACCCATATTTTCTGTTCTATCCCTACAAATAGTCTATCCTTATCTTGACTCTAATGCTCAACTTTTATATAATTCGATTAAATAAAATGAAGCACAAAATGGGGTACACCACCGAAAGGGTGTTAGTCTCATTTTGTGCTTTTTTTTGTGAAAATTTAGAAAGGATGGGAAAAAATGAAAGTAAATGGCACCACTGTTGTATTAGAGAAAAGGCAAACTTTATTTGATTTTTTAACCATGCAAAAATTTGATATGGCAACAATTGCCGTAGAACGAAATGGAGATATTATTCCAAAAGCTGCATATAAGGATGTTTTACTCGAGAATGAAGACAATTTGGAAATTGTTAGATTTGTGGGAGGTGGTTGATCTGTGAAAATAACAATAAACGGGAAATAAATGGAACTAGACGTTTGAAGTACGAGAACAAATCGGAAATCAAACGGACATTGTTATTTTGAATAAGAGAGGGGATTTTGAAAATGAATGATAAGTTAACAATTGGCGGGCATGAGTTTCAATCAAGATTTATATTAGGTTCCGGAAAATTTTCATTAAAAATAATGAAAGCAGTTATTGAACAAGGTGAAGCAGAAATTGTAACCCTTGCTCTAAGGAGGGCAAACACAGGCGGAGAAGAAAATATAATGGATTATATTCCGAAGCACATTACATTGCTGCCAAACACTTCAGGGGCAAGAAATGCAGAGGAAGCAGTGAGAATCGCCCGTCTATCAAGGGAACTTGGCTGCGGTGATTTTGTAAAACTCGAGGTCATTCATGATTCTAAATATTTACTGCCTGATAACTATGAAACAATCAAAGCAACTGAAATGCTTGCCAAGGAAGGATTTATTGTCATGCCCTATATGTATCCTGATTTATATGCGGCAAGATCATTAGTTAATGCCGGTGCAGCAGCCGTCATGCCTTTAGGTGCACCAATTGGAAGCAACAAGGGGCTTTGTACAAAGGATTTCATCCAAATCTTAGTAGACGAAATAGAATTACCTATTATTGTAGATGCCGGTATTGGCCGTCCTTCACAGGCATGTGAAGCAATGGAGTTGGGTGTTGATGCTGTTATGTGCAATACGGCAATTGCGACGGCAAAGGAAGTGGCTTTAATGGCAAAAGCTTTCAAACAAGCTATTGAGGCAGGTCGTACAGCATATCTTGCCGGTTTAGGAAGAATATTAAACTATAAGGCAGAGGCCTCTAGTCCTTTGACTGGATTTTTGGAGGATTAATGATGAAATTAAAAAAAGTAGATCATATGCAATATAATGATGGGATGGAAGTTATTGAGTCTGATCTTATGGAAAAAGTCTTAACATTAGTAAAAGAATATGATTATGATCAATATACGAGTAAAGATGTAGAAGATGCCTTAAATAAAATACAGCTTTCCATTGAGGACTATGCAGCGATATTATCACCTGCAGCAATGCCTTACTTAGAAGACATGGCAAGAAAAGCAATGGCAGAGACTAGGAAGCATTTTGGGAATTCTATTTCTCTCTTTACGCCCTTATATATTGCTAATTATTGTGAAAACGAATGTGTTTATTGTGGATTTAGTGCTACAAATAAAATTCATCGGGCAACTCTTTCTTTACAAGAAGTGGAAGATGAACTTAAAGCAATTGCTGCCACTGGTTTGAAAGAGATTTTATTACTCACTGGAGAATCTCGTCATAAATCCGGAGTTGAGTATATTGGAGAAACAATTAAAGTTGCGGCGAAATATTTTTCGACAATCGGGATTGAAATCTATCCATTAAACACGGAAGAATATGCATTTTTACATACTTGTGGTGCAGATTTTGTGTCAGTTTACCAAGAAACCTATAATACCGATAAGTATGAACAGGTTCATTTATGGGGGTCAAAACGAATTTTCCCATATCGTTTTCATGCTCAAGAGCGTGCTTTATTAGGGGGAATGCGTGGAGTTTCTTTTGGCGCACTGCTTGGATTAGATGATTTTCGAAAGGATGCATTTGCGGCAGGCATACATGCACTTTTGATCCAGCAAAAATATCCGCATGCAGAGATTGGTTTCTCTGTACCCCGTTTACGCCCTTATATTAACAATGCGGATAATAATCCAAAAGATGTGCATGAAAAACAGCTTTTGCAGGTAATGCTTGCTTATCGCTTGTTTATGCCATATGCCGGAGTTACTATTTCTACAAGAGAAAGAGCAGGATTTCGTGATCATGTGATCGGAATGGCAGCTACGAAAATGTCAGCTGGTGTTAATGTGGGTGTTGGAGGCCACAATGAAGAACAAAAGGGAGATCAACAGTTTGAAATTTCAGATGAACGAACTGTAAATGAAGTTCATCAGGTGATTCTTAGCAAAGGCTTGCAGCCTATTTATACAGATTATATTAGAGTTTAGGAGAATAGTATGCTCCTTCACCTACTATATCTTCTATCTTAAACCTGAGTTCCTCATTTACCATTTGTGTTACAAATCGATAGCTTTGTAAAGATGATTTTTTGCATCGAATTAATCATTTGTCCAAGGGAAAACCCTATGTGATCATTTTAAGAGAAATAAACTTAAATCTGGCTAAGTATGAAGTATTAGCAGTTAAAGTAAATCTAATAACTTTATTGTCATCTTACAATTTTGTGGTTATTGAATCCAGTTTGATCAAAATCGTTACGGGACTTTTTTTCTTTCATTTGCCAATGTTGTAAAACTTATGCTATTCCACTAAAGGGCGCGTTTATTTAAGAACGCGTCTTTTTCGTGTATTGGGCTCTCTAATGGAATAAGGATCACTTAAATGATCAACTTTATTTTAAAGCAACACGAGTGCTTTAGTGGAATATAAGATGGCATTTTGTAACACCATTTCACTTTTAACGATGTTATACCTGGAACATATAGAAAAGGAGCAGAGAATATCATATTTATCGGAAAAATAATGTAGAATAATAATTTAAAATAATCTTAATTATTAACATTTTTAGACAAATAGGGGAGAAGAATATATACTTATTATCAGGAAAAAGCATGAAAAGAGGAGAAATAATGGATATAAAATGTCAGAATGTCGATTTTGGTAATTCAATCTTTCAAACACTTGTGGACGGTTATTATTTTGAGATTCCTACAAATGTAGTAGAAATAACAAAGGATAAGGCAGACGGCCACTTTCCGTCTTCTTTACATGATCCCCAATTCCTTCTTCAAAGTTTGCTCATTTCAACTACGATAGACGGTGTAGAGAAATATTATCTAGTGGGCGATTCAGCAGAAAAACAGGTGTTAGGAAACATTCATATCAACAAGCTTCATGATAAAACGGAATCTGAGATTCCCTATGTGATGTTCCTGACGTCAGTTGCTTATTACAATGTATTAAAAGGAAACGGCAAAGAAGATAGACGAGTAAACATTAATTATTTTTCAACTATGCTTCCAATTTGGTTGCTTAAGAAAACGAACAAGTTCAGTGAAATGCAAAATAAAATGGCCAGCCGATTTGAAGGGGAACATCAAGTAACAATTTTAACTCCAGGATTAGAAAGAGTTGTAACCATTTACGTCGAAACAAGTAAATGCCGGATTGAAAGTGAAGTTGCTCGTTGGGCAATTAAAAAAGATTTTGATTTACAAGATCGTGAGGAAGCAAATTCATTTCAAAACTTTGAAACCCTAATTGTTGATTTAGGGGGAGGGACCGTTGATCTTGCATTGCTTCAAGCAGGACTTCAAGCTCCTAAGAGTAGAGAATCATTGAACTGTTTCGCAGACATTTCGTACTTAAAACACATTGAAAAACTAAGAAGTGAAAAGTTACTCGAGTACTTTGACGATGTTCGTTCCCTAGAGGAATTCATTATCAATAACATTGAAAAAACAAAAATGGAGCAAAGGGATGGAAATAGCGGTAAAAAGGTTGATCTCACAGAGCAAATCCATGAGTCATTGAGGGAGTACACGCAAATTTTAATAACGAAAATTGAAAACACATTTCCATCACCTAAAGATAAGATCTATAAATATGTTTATATCGGTGGAATAGCCAGAATCCTTAAACGCTTCATCCAAGAATTGATCGATACAAGGTATGGAGTCGAAATTAGAGAGGAAAATCATCTATTCCTACCAGATACAAGAAAGTTAAATTTATATGGTCTAGAAATTATAAGCAGGCATGAAACAAACGTAGTTTTTGCCTAAGAAGAGGAGGAGAACGTATGAGCAACCAAGATCATCTTCTTGGTAAAAAGTTCGCTTTCGGATTAAACGATATGTATTCGCATCTAGGTGCTCAGATGGCTGCACCATTTTACGTTCTATCGAACTTTTTTCTAACAGCTGGTAATCTCCAAACGGATGTGGTCAGATTAATGAATAAGGAATCAGGAAGTAAAAACGAACGGGAAATGTTTACTTTAGGAACTTCGAAAATCTCTCCAAAGGTGTATTCAATTCTTGAGCAAAAAGCACAAGCAAATGAGCTGGAGGATTATATAACGAAGCTTGTTGAGCGGGATTTAGATAAATTGGACAAAGAGGAAGAGACAAGAACCTTATTTGATACACTTCGTGACGAGTTTTTAGGTGAGATCAACTTACTTAAACAAGAATTCGCCTCCCGTCCTGTTGTTGATCCTAACAGGATGGAGCACGGCCAAGCAAACGAGTTGCAAGATTTTGTAACGAAACTCGGTGAGCAAAAATTAGATAAGGAAGAATTCCAAACGTTGTTAAACTCCCTTCGCAGCGAGTTTTTAGATGAGATTAACTTGCTTAAAAATGAACTTGCCTTCCGCCCGGTTGTTCCTGCCAATCAAAATAAGTCAACCCCTGCTTTGGAACATTCGGAAGAAGTGAATGATATTAAAGAAGGACAATTACTCGAAAGTGATCAAGTAACAGGGACTATTAAAGAAGTTATAGATCTGGATTTTTAAATATGAAGTAGCGGAATGATGTTCTGCTACTTTGTATTAATTAGATATTCCATTAGCTAATATTGGAATGTTTTTTTGTGTCAAAACAAAAGCAATTATAGGAGGGGTTCATAAAAAAATCTCTAGATATTCTTTTTTTACACAGTTGGCACTTTCTAATGAATATTCAGTGTTAGACAGAGCTATTAAGCTAGCCTTTCAACAATTGCCAAAGTAAAAATAGAAAAATAGTAAAAAAATATTGCGCTTGAACAGTAAAAGAGTTATGATTAGTAGGTTGCTTCAAAAATTGTATCAATTGAAAACGAAATCTTTTAAAAGAAATTAATTTTTAGTTGATATTTATGAAACAACGTGATAAGATATTTCTTGTCGCTATTTTAAATGATAGATTTGTTCTTTGAAAACTAAACAAACAAAATCGTGCAAACAAACAATAACTATCAGTGAATCTTTCGCAAGAAAGTTCACTTTTGCCAACGTAACTTTTATGAGCTAATCAACTTTCTTGGAGAGTTTGATCCTGGCTCAGGACGAACGCTGGCGGCGTGCCTAATACATGCAAGTCGA
>NZ_JAUSTW010000017.1 GCF_030813055.1 Neobacillus ginsengisoli
TCTCAGCGCCGATGGTAGTTGGGACGCGAGTCCCTGTGAGAGTAGGACGTTGCCAGGCAAAGATGAAAGACAACCTGATATGGGTTGTCTTTTTTTGTGTTTGTCCGTAAGGACAATGGTCCTTATTAATGATCTAAACAATTCGCTGATAAAACTCCTAGATTCGCTGATTAAATGTAATATTCGCTGATAAAGTGTATTTTTTCGCTGATAAGCTGCAAAAAAGCATGTAGATGAATTGAAAACCCAGCTTTTTTTGTTTTATTTGCGAAAGGTTTCCTTTTAAGTTGATAAAAAAGTACAAAATGTTTTGAAAGAAATCGTTGTTAGACATACACCCAACGGCTCATTGCTACATAAAATATAAATCAGGAGCAACCTGAAAAGATTATTCGAAAAATTGTATACAATTAGTTGATAAGGGAAGAATAGGTGTATGGAGGTGGAGCGATTGAGTTCATTGTTTGCACATAGTCATTTAGAGGAAACGTGCGTGATTTGTGATCAATTAAAACCGAAGGGCATACATCTATATACTTCATTTATCTGTACTGAATGTGAAAATGATTTAATTCGAACAGAAATAAATGATCCAAAATATAAATATTTCCTAAAACAGCTAAAAAAAATAACAACGCCGGAGATTTTTTCTTAACAAGTCCTTTAAGGGCTTTATTTTTTTGTTAAAATAGATGAGACTCTTAGAAGGAAGTATAAAAATGAATAATCAATTAAAAATGCCTTTATATCAAGCATTAGTGGAACATGCTAGGAAAAATCCTATTTCATTCCATGTCCCCGGACATAAATATGGCAGTATTTTTAAACCAACAGCAAGTGTTTTTCAGCAAATTTTACAAATCGATGCAACCGAATTAACGGGCTTGGATGACTTACACTCGCCAGATGGGATTATAGAGGAAGCAGAGGCCCTTTTAGCGGAGCTTTATCAAGTGAGGAAGAGCTTTTTCCTTGTCAATGGTTCGACAGTCGGAAATCTTGCAATGATTATGGCAGCTTGCACGGAAGGAACACATGTCCTTGTTCAAAGAAATTGCCATAAATCAGTTATGAATGCTCTTAAACTAGCGAAAGTAAATCCTGTATTTTTAGAGCCTGAATTTAACCGGGAATGGAAAGTAGCCACAGGTGTCAGTCTCGAAACAGTCAAGGAAGCTATTCATTTATATCCGGAAGCTAAGGCCATCATTTTGACCTACCCTAATTATTATGGGATGGTTTATGACTTGCAAAGTGTAATCCATGAAGCACATAGTCATGACATTCCGGTATTAGTGGATGAGGCACACGGGCCGCATTTTATTATCGGCGAACCGTTTCCTTCCTCCGCCATTCAAATGGGGGCGGATATTGTCGTCCAATCCGCTCATAAAACACTCCCGGCTATGACGATGGGCTCATTTTTACATTTTAATAGCCATTTAGTTAATGTAGACAAGCTAAAGGATTACTTACATATGTTTCAATCAAGCAGCCCATCCTATCCAATTATGGCCTCTTTGGATTTAGCAAGGAATTATTTAGCTGCCTATGAAAGGCAGGATGTCCGATTTTTAATAAAAGAAATAGGCCGATTTAAAAGGGAGCTTGCGGACATTCCCAGTGTTAGGGTGTTAGAGTATCCGAATAAATTAGGCGATCCGTTGAAGGTAACGATTCAATCAGCGTGTGGTATAAGCGGCTTTGAACTGCAAAAACGATTTGAAGAGATAGGGATTTTTACGGAATTGGCCGATCCTTATAATATATTATTAATCCTCCCCTTGTTAAAAGAAAAACAAGACTATCCTTTGACAGAAAGTGTTGAAGGAATAAAAAAGGCATTAAAGGGGCTCTCTTTTCAAAAGGGAACAGATGAATGTCAAGTGGATAACCGGAAGATTTCCGAGTTGGCCATAGCTTATAAAGACATGCCGGATTATGAAGAAAAGGATATTCCTATTTCAAAAGCAGTTGGCGAAGTTTGCGCAGAAACGGTTATTCCGTACCCTCCCGGCATTCCTTTGCTTTTACGGGGAGAAGAGGCTACAAATGAAAAGATTCAATATCTAAAAAAATTAATAGATAACCGGGCGAAGTTCCAAGGAGGCAACTCATTGGAGGATGGCTTTATAAAAGTTTTTTGGACATCTTAAGAAAAGAACAGTTTTGGAGGTTTAACTAGATGGAAAGTGGAATTTTTATTACATTCGAGGGACCTGATGGTGCTGGGAAGACCACCATTATCAGTATGATAGCAGAACAGCTTGAAAATGCACTGTTAACAAGGGAACCGGGCGGTATAGATATAGCGGAACAAATTAGAAGAGTCATATTGGATAAGGACAATACGGCGATGGACCCCCGTACGGAGGCGCTTCTGTATGCAGCTGCCAGAAGACAGCACCTAATTGAAAAGGTAAAGCCGGCATTGGACGCGGGAAAAGTTGTTTTGTGCGATCGGTTTGTGGATAGTTCTTTGGCCTATCAAGGGCATGGCCGCGGTTTGGGAATAGAAGAGGTATTTAATATCAATCAATTTGCCATTGAACAAATGATGCCTGATTTAACGATATACTTTGATATTGAGCCGGAGTTAGGGCTTAAACGAATCAATAGAAATAAAGGCAGAGAAGTTAATCGATTAGATTTAGAAAATTTGGATTTCCATTATAAAGTTAGAGAAGGATATTATATCCTAATGGAACGTTTCCCAAAAAGAATAGTAAAAATTGATGCTTCGGGAACATTAGAGGATGTATTCCAAAAAACAATGAAAATCGTATTAGAAAGATTAGAGCAAAGAAAGCCTGTATAGGGCTTTTTTTATTATAGTAGAGTCGCAAAAAAATCGTATTGTTTTCCCTATCGAATATCCATGTATGCTGTAGTAATACCTGTTATAATATAGAAAAGTGGAAAATCCCGTATTAATAATGGAGAGGGTGGGTTGGATGAAACTTATCATTGCTGTTGTACAGGATCAAGATAGCAACCGATTATCAAAGGCGTTAGTAGAAAATAATTTTAGGGCGACAAAACTAGCGAGTACAGGTGGATTTTTGAAGTCGGGCAACACTACTTTTATGATTGGTACGGAGGATATTCGCGTTGATCGGGCTCTTAAAATTATTAAGGATAATTGCAGTGCGCGGGATCAATTAGTAGCTCCTGTTTCACCGATGGGAGGAAATGCAGATTCATATGTTCCATATCCAATTGAAGTAGAGGTTGGAGGGGCAACAGTATTCGTCTTACCTATCGAGCAATTTATGCATTTTTAAAATAAGTTTGATAAGCGAGTGATTGATTTGGGAAAAACATGGGATCAATTAGAAGAGTTACAGCCTACTGTTTTGAAAATGTTAAAAAACAGTATTATTAAAAATCGAGTGGCCCATGCTTACCTATTTGAAGGTATAAGAGGGACAGGAAAAAGGGAAATAAGTTTGTTAATGACAAAATCTCTTTTTTGCGATTCCTTAAAAGAAGGATACAAACCATGTGAAACTTGTGCGAATTGCAGAAGGATCAATAACGGAAACCATCCGGACGTTCATATGGTAGAGCCGGATGGATTGTCAATAAAGAAACAACAAATCCAAGACCTGCAAGTAGAATTCTCAAAAAAAGGAGTAGAATCCTCAAAAAAGGTCTATAACATTATCCATGCAGATAAAATGAGTACAGGAGCTTCAAATAGTCTGCTTAAGTTTCTTGAGGAACCAAATGCGGGGACAGTGGCCATTCTGTTAACAGAGCAGCCGCAGCAACTATTACCGACTATTCTTTCCAGGTGCCAAATCTTAACATTCAAACCTTTATCACCCCATGCAATGATTAGTCAATTAAAGGAAAGCGGCATTGAACCAACAAAAGCGCGCGTTTTAGCCCAGTTGACGAATAGTCTTGATGAGGCATTGAAATTAAATGACGATGATTGGTTTGCACAAGCCCAAAAAATAGTGTTAAAATTATATGAGGTGTTGAAAAAAAATCCGTTGGAGGCAATGGTAACGCTTCAAGGAGATTGGTTTCTTCACTTTAAGGATAAAGAACAGGTCAATCTTGGTTTAGATCTTTTACTTCTTATTTTTAAGGATTTACTATATATACAATTAGATAAGCAGGAGCAAATTGTTTTCATGGGAGAAAGCGAACGGTTAAAGCAATTTGCCCTACATGTATCCGGGCGGCGCCTATCGGAACAAATGTCAGCTATTCTTGAGGCAAAAAGAAGGCTGCAGGCTAATATGAATCCTCAGCTGATGATGGAACAGCTTGTGTTAAAATTGCAGGAGGGATCTTCATTTGTATGATGTTGTAGGAGTACGCTTCAAGAAGGCGGGGAAAATCTATTATTTTGATCCGGGAGATCTTTCTATTCAAAAGGATGACTTCGTAATTGTCGAAACAGTCCGCGGTGTCGAATATGGTAAAGCGGTTATTGCCCGTAAACAGGTAGAGGAGCACGATGTCGTTCTCCCATTAAAAAAGGTAGTCAGAATAGCGGACCAAAAGGATAAAATGATTGTTGATGAAAATAAACAAGCCGCCCATGAAGCCTATGAAGTATGTAATGAAAAAGTAAATGAGCATCAACTGGATATGAAACTAGTGGATGTTGAATATACATTTGACAGAAACAAGGTAATCTTTTACTTTACCGCTGATGGGAGAGTGGATTTCCGCGAACTGGTAAAGGATTTAGCAGCTATTTTTCGAACACGAATCGAACTGCGCCAAATTGGAGTTAGAGATGAAGCCAAGATGCTTGGGGGAATTGGCCCATGTGGAAGAATGCTTTGCTGCTCCACGTTTTTAGGCGATTTTGATCCTGTTTCCATTAAAATGGCGAAAGACCAAAACCTTTCATTAAATCCTACAAAAATATCAGGTTTATGCGGCAGACTCATGTGCTGTTTAAAATATGAAAATGATGAATATGAATCAGCTAAAGAGCAGCTGCCTGATTTAGGAGAGATAATTCTTACGCCACAGGGGCAAGGAAAAGTAGTAGGATTAAATATATTAGAGCGGGTACTTCAGGTAGAACTAAAGGAACAGGACCGGGTTCTGGAGTATACATTGGACGAGATCAATAAAGAGGGTGCCTTTTCTATACAATCCACAGATTAATGAGGTGGAATACGTGGATAAAAAAGAAATATTTGAATCAGTAAGTAACATGGAAACACAAATTGGTCATCTTTACCAGCAGCTAGGGGAATTAAAGCAGCATTTAGCCGAAATACTAGAAGAGAATCATTATTTAAAGCTTGAAAATGAACATCTAAGGCGCCGCTTAGATGTATCTACGGATAAGGAAAAGAAGGATGTCACTAATAAAAAGGGGACAATCCCAATACAATCCCCTGAAGCTAAGCCCTTTGATGTAGGGGAAGGATATGATAACCTCGCCCGTCTCTATCATGAAGGGTTTCATATTTGCAACCTTCATTTTGGCAGCTTGCGTAAAGAAGGCGATTGTTTATTTTGTCTTTCCTTTCTTAATAAGAAATAACATGAAGCCTTCCTTCAGCAGGAAGGCTATTTTTATACTTTTGCTATGCAAGGAGATTTCAAAATGGTTAACTTAAAAGAAGATGAACGACTTGATTACTTGCTTGCCGAAAACCTGAGGATTATCCAAAGTCCATCGGTTTTTGCCTTTTCACTCGATGCTGTTTTGCTGGCGAGGTTTGTGTACGTACCGATCCAAAAGGGGAACTTAATCGATTTGTGCAGCGGGAATGGGGTAATCCCTTTATTTTTAAGTGCAAGGACAAAAGGGCAAATTACCGGTGTGGAAATTCAAGAGCGATTATATGATATGGCAATAAGAAGTATTGAATATAATAATCTTCACAATAGGATAAAAATGATTCATGGGGACATTAAGGAAATGCCGAAACAATTGGGTTTTGGAAAATATGATGTGGTCACATGCAACCCTCCTTATTTTCCTACACTATCAAAAGAAGAAATAAATCCAAATGAACATCTGGCAATCGCCCGTCATGAAATACTATGTACGCTTGAAGATGCGATTAGGGCCGCAAGTCAATTAGTAAGGCAGGGTGGAAAAGTGGCCTTTGTCCACCGGCCCGGCCGTTTAATTGACATCATTACCTTGATGCGGCAATACAGGCTGGAGCCGAAACGGATTCAATTCGTTTATCCGAAGCTGGGAAAAGAAGCCAATACAATTTTGATTGAAGCCATAAAAGACGGCAATCCTGATTTGAAAATTTTGCCTCCGCTCATTGTCTATAATGAGGATGATGAATACACACCTGAAATAAGAGAGATTTTATATGGAGAATCATGATCATTTTTTTTATGTGTTAACCTGTACGGATGGAAGTTTTTATGGAGGTTATACGAATAATCTTAAACGGCGGATTAGGCTTCATAATGAAGGAAAAGGGGCAAAGTATACACGCGGAAGAAGGCCGGTAACGTTAACGTATTTTCAAAGCTTTGACAATAAAAGTGATGCATTAAAGGCGGAATATCAATTTAAGCAATTAACAAGGAAGAAAAAAATAGAGTTTTTAATTAGGGAAACGGGTGGTTATGATGTGGCAGCAGAAAAGCTTTGAGAACGAGGAACAGAAAGGAATCCTTTATCTTGTTCCCACTCCGATTGGAAATTTGGAGGATATGAGTTTTCGGGCGATTAGAATTTTAAAGGAAGCGGATTTGATTGCCGCAGAAGATACAAGAAATACAAAAAAGCTGTGCAATTACTTTGAGATTGGGACCCCGGTGGTTAGTTACCATGAACACAACAAAGAAACGAGTGGCGAGAAGCTGATTCATAAGGTAAAGGAAGGGGTAAAAATCGCATTAGTCAGTGATGCCGGAATGCCTGCAATCTCTGACCCCGGTTATGAACTGGTGGCCGCTGCCATCCGGGAAAAAGTAGCAGTTGTCCCGTTACCAGGTGCGAACGCTGCGCTAACATCCTTAATTGCCTCCGGCCTGATTTGCCAGCCTTTTTATTTTTTCGGATTTCTTGACCGAAATAAAAAGGAGAAGCGGAGCCAACTGGAAAGCTTGAAAAAACAAATGGCTACGCTTGTTTTTTACGAATCTCCACACCGCCTTAAAGAGACCCTGTCGATTATGTTGGAAATTTTCGGAGACAGGAATATTGCCCTTGCACGCGAGGTAACAAAGAAATTTGAGGAATTTATTCGCGGCAGCTTACAAGAAGCAATCACATGGGCGAATGAGGATGAGATTCGCGGTGAATTTTGCTTGATTATTGAGGGTGCTAAGGACCAATTAGAAGAAGAAACTTGCTGGTGGGAGCATTTAACCCTAGATGAACATGTTAACCACTACATCTCACTTAAAAATATTTCATCAAAGGAAGCGATTAAACAAACGGCTAAAGATCGCGGCCTAAATAAAAGGGATGTTTACCAGGCGTATCATATTGAGCAATGATTTTTTGTACATAAAAAAACTCCAGCACCTACTTTAGGGCTGGAGTACTTTATTATTTCGCTAATTCAAATGATTGTTGGATTTCTTGTACTAATTGCTCTGCACCTTCACGGGAAAGGATTAATTTACCGCCTGCAAGAGCTAAGTTGTCATCAGAAACTTCCCCAGTTACTTGGCAAGTCATATTTGGTTTATATTTTTTTAAGATAATGCGCTCATCATCAACATAAATTTCAAGAGCATCTTTTTCTGCAATGCCTAATGTACGTCTTAATTCGATCGGAATAACCACACGGCCTAATTCATCAACCTTACGAACGATACCTGTAGATTTCATATTTACAATCTCCTCTCACTTAATCATGCTATTTTCTCTATCTTTTATTCGTCATTATTCGACAAATTTCTTATAAATCAATAATACCAGCCATTCCCATATCCGTCAATTATTTTATTTTGAAAAATAATTGGAAAAAATACGATATTTTATAAATGTTGATTTAACAAGGAAAAAGTGAATAATCATTCAATATCAAGGGGTTTTACTACCATCATATTGTAAAACGGAATAATTTTTTTAGTTGAAGTTGATTCGACAAAAATCTACAATAGGCGATAGTTCACCAACAAAGGATTCAGTTGATAATCCTTTTTTATGGGGGTTGAAAGGGATTTTTTAAATTGCTACATTTTAGGTTTATTGCAACAAGGGTGGTTTTTCGGTATATTTTGATGATATAAGAGGGAAAAAACAGGCTATAATGATAGAATGAGTATTGATGGTTGTCAATAAAAGAGGAGGGACACTTATGCAAGAAAAATTAAAAACTTTCTATCTTACCACACCAATTTACTATCCGAGTGGTAATTTACATATTGGCCACGCTTATACAACGGTAGCCGGTGATGCCATGGCGCGTTATAAGCGAATGAGAGGCTTTGATGTTATGTATTTGACCGGTACGGATGAACACGGTCAAAAAATTCAGCGTAAGGCAGAAGAAGCCGGGATAACACCGCAGGCTTATGTTGATGGGATCGTTGAGGGAATTCAAGAGTTATGGAAGAAAATGGATATTTCTTATGACGATTTTATCAGGACGACACAAGAAAGGCACAAGCAGGTTGTAGAAAAAATTTTTGCCAGATTGCTTGAGCAAGGGGATATCTATCTGGACAAGTATGAAGGCTGGTACTGTACACCGTGTGAATCGTTCTATACGGACCGTCAACTAGTGGAAGGGAATTGTCCCGATTGCGGCAGGCCGGTTGAAAAGGTAAAAGAAGAATCGTACTTTTTTAGAATGGGAAAATATGTGGATCGCTTGCTCCAATACTATGAGGAAAATCCGGACTTTATCCAACCAGAGTCCCGAAAAAATGAAATGATTAATAACTTTATTAAACCCGGTCTCGAGGATTTAGCTGTATCAAGAACTACATTTGATTGGGGAGTCAAAGTACCCGGAGATCCGAAGCATGTCGTGTATGTATGGATTGACGCCTTATCGAACTATATTACGGCCCTTGGTTACGGAACAGAAAATGATCAAAAGTATTTAAATTATTGGCCTGCGGATGTACACCTGGTCGGAAAGGAAATTGTGCGTTTCCATACGATTTATTGGCCGATTATGTTAATGGCCCTTGATTTACCATTACCGAAAAAGGTTTTTGCCCATGGCTGGTTATTGATGAAGGACGGTAAAATGTCCAAATCAAAAGGAAATGTGGTCGATCCCGTTACGTTAATTGACCGTTATGGTTTGGATGCTCTTCGTTATTACCTATTAAGGGAAGTACCTTTTGGAGCAGATGGTGTTTTCACACCGGAAGGTTTTGTCGAGAGAATTAATTTTGATTTAGCGAATGATCTTGGAAACCTGTTGAATCGAACGGTTGCAATGATTGAGAAGTATTTTGCCGGGGTCATTCCTGATTACACCGGGTCAGTTGGCGAGTTTGATGCTTCATTGCTTCAAGTTAACAACGAAACGGTTGCAAAATACGAGGAAGCAATGGAGAAAATGGAGTTTTCAATTGCCTTAACGTCTATTTGGCAACTGGTGAGCCGGACAAATAAATATATCGATGAAACACAGCCGTGGACATTGGCAAAAGACGAAGAACGGAAACCCGAGCTGGCAAGCGTAATGGTTCACTTAGCGGAATCTCTTCGGAGAATCGGTATTCTTCTTCAACCGTTTTTAACACGTACACCTAATGCGATTTTTAAACAGTTAGGCATTCAAGATGAGGCTCTTAAATCTTGGGAAAGTCTTGACAGCTTTGGTGTTATTCCTCACGAAACAAAGGTTGAAAAGGATGCTCCAATTTTCCCAAGGCTCGAAATTGCTGAAGAGGTTGAATTCATAAAGACGAAAATGCAAGGCACTGCACCGGCAGTCGAAGAAAAGAAAGAAGAAGTCCCGGAAACGATCGACGAAATTGCTATTGATGATTTTATGAAAATTGATTTGCGCGTTGCTGAAGTTATTCAGGCGGAACCTATTAAAAAAGCCGATAAACTTCTCAAGCTTCAGCTTGATCTTGGATACGAAAAGCGTCAAGTGGTTTCGGGGATTGCAGAGTACTATAAACCGGAAGAACTAGTGGGACGGAAGGTTATTTGTATTACAAATTTAAAACCGGTAAAACTACGTGGAGAGCTGTCACAAGGAATGATTTTGGCTGGCTCAAAAGACGGTTCGCTATCTTTAGCCACGGTTGATCAATCGCTGGCTAATGGGGCAAAAGTAAAATAAGCATATGGATTTGAAAACGGTCTAACGCAAGCGTCCTTGAACGGGCGCTTGCGCTTTTCTGAAAAGATAAGAATGTATAAAATTAGACTTTGAGAATTGTCCAGCTCCAGCGCCCAGCGACTAGTGTACTTCGCTCTTCTCCCTACGATAAGTCAACATCGAATCGCAAAAAACGCGATTCGTGTTTCCTTTATCTCAGTCGAAGCGCTCCAGTCCATACGTCGCTTAACGGGCGCTTGCGCTTTTCTGATAGAAATGTTCCACGTGAAACAAATTTCGGGACATTTCTATTTTTTTATTCAGCATTTGACACGGATTAATAAAAGGATGAGAAGGAGTAGCAGTATGATGTTATTTGATACCCATGTACATTTAAATGCAGAGCAATACGATGAAGATTTAGAAGAAGTTATTGAAAGAGCCAGGGAAGAAGGCGTACATAATATGGTGGTTGTAGGCTTTGATCGTCCGACCATTCAAAGGGCAATGGAGCTGGCCGAAAGCTATGAGTTTATTTATGCATGTGTGGGATGGCATCCGGTTGATGCCATTGACATGACGGATGAGGATTTGTTATGGATCGAGGAGTTAGCTGCACATCCTAAAGTAGTGGCAATCGGCGAAATGGGATTAGATTATCATTGGGACAAGTCACCAAAGGATATTCAAAAAGAGGTTTTCCGGAAGCAAATCAGACTCGCAAAAAAAGTAAAGCTTCCGATTGTTATCCATAATCGTGAGGCGACTGCAGATATTGTGGAAATATTAAAAGAAGAGGGAGCAGAAGAAGTAGGAGGAATCATGCACTGCTTTAGCGGCAGCCCTGAGGTAGCAAAAGAATGTGTGAAAATAAACTTTTATATTTCACTTGGAGGTCCTGTTACCTTCAAAAATGCAAAAAAGCCAAAAGATGTTGCGGCAGAAATTCCATTAGATAAATTGTTAATTGAAACAGATTGCCCATACTTAGCACCGCATCCATACCGCGGAAAACGAAATGAACCAAGTTATGTTAAGTTGGTTGCTGAAGAAATTGCGGCGATAAAAGGTGTATCGTTCGAGGAAGTTGCTGAAGCTACGACACAAAATGCTAAAAAATTATTCGCCATAAATCGATAAAGAATGATGTCGAAGCAGCTAGAAGCTTGTCCAAATTTTTTCTTTTAACAAAAAGTTCTACAAGTCTCCTTTTCCTCATAGGATTACCATGTCGATAAGTTTTCCTTTGCAATTTACCCAACATTATGCATAATTAGAAATACCTTCACAAAAAATGCAAGGGTTGACAGCCGACAGCATGGTTCTTACAATCTCTCCGAGAAAAGGAGGCGTTTTTCATCGTATTTGAAAACATGAAAAACCTGTTTTCCAAGTCTTTGAGTAAGAAGAAATTGGCCATCGCTTTTGCTAGTTTTGTAGTTTTGGCAACAACTTTTGGGATTCTTACCTTTGAAGGATCAAAGAAAACCGTTGCACTTACTCTTAATGGCAAGCAAAAAGTCGTAGCAACACATGCAGATACCGTCAAGGAACTATTTGATGAACTGGATGTACCGATTCACTCAAAAGACTACTTGTTTCCCGCGGCAAGCACCAAGGTGAAGGACCGCCTTAGGGTTGTCTGGAAGCAAGCAAAGCAGGTTCATATTGTCAAAGACAACAAGAAAAAAACGATTTGGACAACTGCCAATACGGTGGCTGAGCTCCTAAAAGAGCAGAAAATTGTTTTGAAAGACCACGACCAAATCTCACCAAGACCGCAAATTGCAATTAAGGATAAGATGAATATCGGAATTAAAAGAGCTTTTCATCTTACATATGTTGACGGCGGGAAACAGCAACACGTTTGGTCCACTTCGGCTACGGTCGCTGACTTTTTAACACAACAGGGAATCAAACTAAATGAATTTGACCGAGTTGAACCGTCATTAACAGAGACAGTATCAGAGAATGGTGTGGTAAACATCATTCGAGTAGAAAAAGTCACCGATGTAGTGGAAGAACCTCTTCAATTTGCTGTGATCACCAAGAAAGATGAAAGTTTGGAAAAAGGGACTGAAAAGACTGTTTCTGAAGGGCAGCCAGGACTTATTTCTAATCAATACGAAGTATTTGTTGAGAATGGCAAAGAAGTATCGAGAATGTTAATCAGTCAAGAATTAGTTAGAGGCAAACAAGATAAAGTAGTGGCTGTCGGAACGAAGGATTTGGCCTTACAGGTATCCCGTGGTGCAACTGACCCGGGACCGGAGTTTTACGTGAGTTCTACCGCCTATACAGCTGATTGTAATGGCTGTTCAGGGAATACGGCAACGGGCATTAATCTGCGTGCAAACCCGAACATGAAAGTGATTGCCGTTGATCCGAGGATTATTCCCCTTGGAACAAAGGTTTATGTTGAAGGCTATGGTTATGCAGTAGCAGCTGACACTGGTTCAGCGATTAAAGGGTACAAAATTGATGTTTTCTTTCCTTCTAGCTCGGATTGCTACCGCTGGGGGAATAAGAAGATAAAAATAAAAATTTTGAATTAATCTTTTTTGTGCAGAGGGTCCTATCCTCTGCATTTTGCATTTTTCGTAAATTTCTTTATACTTCATTGTATGAATATTTACGTTAATATAGACGAAGGACATTACAAAAATGTTTCAAAATTTTTTCAATTTTAATATTTTTTTAAAGGAAGAAATATATGAAGATTAAAGAGATTATTGTCGTTGAAGGAAAAGATGATACTACAGCAATTAAACGGGCTGTTGATGCCGATACCATTGAAACAAATGGCTCTGCAGTGAATTTGGAAACGATTGAAAAAGTAAGACGCGCGCAAAAATCGAGAGGTGTTATTATTTTTACGGACCCGGATTACCCCGGTGAAAAAATCAGGAAGACGATTACTGAAAATGTCCCCGGCTGTAAACACGCCTTCTTGGAAAAAGAAGCGGCGATAGCGAAAAATGGTAAGGGTGTAGGGGTTGAACATGCCAGTCCGGAAACGATTAGAGAAGCGCTAAAATGTGCTCAACTCATGCATGAAACGATTACTGAAGAAATAACGCAAGAGGACCTAATTACGGCCGGTCTGATCGGCGGAGAAGGCTCAAAGGAACGAAGGATCGTTTTGGGAAAGCTATTAAAAATTGGTTATACAAATGGTAAACAGCTGCATAAACGTTTAATGATGTTTCAAATTAGTAAGAAGGAATTCGCAGAAGCGATTGCGGTTGTAAGGCAGGAGGAAAAAAATGAATAAAGATATTGCTACCCCCGTGAGGACGAGGGCCATTCTTGAAAAATACGGGTTTTCTTTTAAGAAAAGCCTTGGACAAAACTTCCTTATTGATACAAATATATTACGGAAAATCGTCGATTTTGCTGATATTGGTGAGAACACCGGTGCAATTGAAATTGGACCGGGTATCGGCGCGCTTACGGAGCAGCTGGCACGAAGCAGTAAAAAAGTGGTTGCCTTTGAGATTGATCAACGATTGCTCCCGATTTTATCAGAGACGTTATCACCCTATCCTAATGTGAAAATCATTCATAAAGATGTCCTGGAGGCGAACGTACGGGAAGTGATGGATGAGGAGTTTGCAAATCTTGAAGATATTATGGTGGTAGCTAATTTGCCGTATTATGTGACCACTCCGATTATCATGAAGCTCCTTGAGGAACAGTTACCGATTCGCGGTATTGTTGTCATGCTCCAGAAAGAGGTTGCAGACAGGATTGCAGCCAACCCAGGGACAAAGGATTATGGTTCACTCTCGATCGCGGTTCAATACTATACCAATGCTGAAACGGTCATGATTGTCCCAAAAACGGTTTTTGTTCCGCAGCCGAATGTTGATTCTGCTGTTATTAGACTTACGAAAAGGGAAAAACCTGCTGTTATAGTAAAAGATGAAGTCTTCTTTTTCCAAGTAACAAGGGCCGGCTTCGCTCAAAGAAGAAAAACCTTGCTCAATAATCTAACAAGCCAGCTTCCGGATGGAAAGCAGAAAAAGGAAGAAATCCTAGCTGCTTTAGCAGCAAGTGGGATTGATCCTTCAAGAAGAGGAGAAACCCTTTCCTTAGAGGAATTTGGTCGCTTAAGCGATGAATTATACCCATATTTTCGATAGACCCGTTTACGGGTCTTCAGATTGTCGAGAAAAGATATTTTTCTCGGCAATTTTTTATTTTGTCTGAATCTAAATTACTAATTTTTTATTAATTAATTGTCTCTGCTAACTGGCCTGTTGAAAAGCCTATATATTAATAATATATAAAAAATTAACGCGGTGAATTGTTAAAGGAAATGGATAAAATAAAAGGCTATCGAAAGTTTTTCGATAGTCTGAGACCGGTTTACGGGTCTTTTTTATTTTTTTACTCCTCCAATTACTTCGATCCTACAAAAATTCACATGTATAAAGAAGTCTGCATAGCCTATGAGAGAAACTTTATTTGTAAGATCTATTACAGGTCTTATTGGAGTGAAGGCAGTGGATATTAATTTGATGGATATGGTCGGAAGACGATCGTATAACTGTGATATTCTATTCCGCGTTATTGATATTCGTAAAATAAATGATCAAAAAATGGCCGTTCTTTATGGTGAGGATTTTCGTCTGGTTGCTGATGCTCCCTACGAGGATTTGATTGTCATCAATCCATATGAAAGAGCTAAGATGACACAGGAATATAGAACCCTTGAAGAGCAATCTTTTCGGCTTTTTACTCAGGATGTCGAGCTTATCAAGCAGAGACAGGAATATGAAGCAACCGGCGGTTATGTTAAACCAACGAATTACTTTCAAATACCGGGGAAGGTCCTTCATCTGGATGGGGATCAGGCCTATTTGAAAAAGTGTTTGACATTATATGAGAAAATCGGAGTTCCTGTATTTGGTATCCATTGTAATGAAAAGGAGATGCCCGGAAAAATTGGCCAGCTCATTGATTATTACCGTCCCGATATCCTAGTCATCACCGGACATGATGCCTATTCAAAGGCCAAAGGGAAAATGTCGGATATCAATGCATACCGCCATTCAAAACACTTTGTGCAAACAGTAAGGGAGGCACGGAGAAAAATCCCCCATTTAGATCAACTCGTCATTTTTGCAGGTGCATGTCAATCTCATTTCGAATCACTTATCCATGCAGGTGCTAATTTTGCCAGCTCTCCATCCAGGATCAATATACATGCACTGGATCCCGTATATATTGTTGCAAAAATAGGTTTTACTCCCTTTATGGAAAGAATAAACGTATGGGATGTTTTGCGTAATACGCTAACAGGTGAAAAAGGGTTAGGAGGAATAGAAACAAAAGGAGTTTTACGAACAGGAATGCCCTATCGACCGGTACAAGAAGAAGAGGAATAAGCCTTTCATTTTCACGAAGGCTTATTTTTTTGCGGGCGTACATATTCCTCTCTTGTTAGGGTAACCATAAGGATGTTGAAATTTGGGAGAAAAAGTAGAAGAAAAAATATTGACAATCATTTTGTTGGACTGATATAATTTTATGTTTTTGTTTGACAGAACTATGTCAGTGTGTTATACTTTACATAGTGAGGTGGACCGAATGCCAAAAACCTTAGCCGATATTAAACTGGCTCTCGATTCAAATTTAGGGAAAAGATTGTTACTTAAGGCAAACGGAGGACGTAGAAAAACAATCGAACGTTCAGGTGTATTAGCTGAAACGTACCCATCTGTTTTTGTAATTGAGTTAGATCAAGATGAAAATGCATTTGAACGTGTTTCTTACAGCTACGCGGATGTCTTAACTGAAACTGTTCAAATTACTTTCTATGAAGATGCAGCAGGACATGTAGCTTTAAGCTAGAATATAAGCAATAAAAAGCAGTAAACAAACCGTTTACTGCTTTTTGCTATTTCAAAAAGCCTGCACGGGATTATGCAGGATATAATGAACATACTAAGAATGCCGTGAGTGAAGAAAGGGGTTGTTTAGATGGGCAGAAGAAAAGGGATCATGTCCGAACGGTTTAAAGAGGAACTTGCAAAAGAGCTTGGTTTTTATGATGTCGTCCAAAAAGAGGGATGGGGCGGCATTCGTGCACGGGATGCAGGCAATATGGTGAAACGTGCCATCGAACTTGCAGAACAACAGTTGCGAAAGTAAGTTAACTCTAACGGAACCTTCCGCTTGTAGTTTAAACATCATTCATCCGTAGCGGCATGGTCAGGGGTATAAAACCCCTGGCTTTAATTCGTTTTCAGTCAAAAATTGATCCAATCCCCGTATTTTCTCACACACTTTATTCTCTATCGTTCTAATGATAAAATAATTAATTTGTTAGGATTATCATATGTCACGTCTTACTTTTATCATTTTGTGGTAAAATAGGACAAAATATGCATCGCGGAAAAGAGAAAAGCGCAAGCGCCCTGGCGCAAGAGCTGGACATTGACAAAAGTAGGTGGACTTAGCGTGAAGCTTTTAGTAAAAGCACCGGCCAAAATTAATTTATCATTAGATGTTTTGCACAAACGTCCTGATGGATATCATGAGGTAGAAATGATTATGACCACGATTGATTTGGCCGATCGGGTTGAGCTAACTTTATTAAATCAAGATAAAATACATATTCTTTCCCATAATCGATACGTTCCGGATGATCAGCGTAATTTAGCCTATCAGGCAGCACAGCTATTGAAAGATCGATTTCAAGTAACAAAAGGCGTACTGATTTGTATTGAAAAAACCATCCCTGTTGCAGCAGGACTTGCCGGAGGGAGCAGTGATGCGGCAGCTACATTACGAGGTTTAAATAAGCTATGGAATCTTGGATTAACATTAGATGAATTAGCAGAGATCGGTTCTGAAATCGGTTCCGATGTTTCATTTTGTGTTTATGGGGGTACAGCCCTGGCAAAAGGGAGAGGGGAAATGATTACAGATCTTCCTGCCCCGCCGACATGCTGGGTTATTCTTGCCAAGCCGTTTATTGGTGTTTCTACAGCAGAAGTTTACAGAAGGCTTGATTTGAATGGAATGCAGCATCCAAATATAAATGAAATGATTAAGGCCATCAAAGGTAATGACTATCAAAAGGTATGCGAAAATCTAGGGAATGTCTTAGAAGATGTGACCTTAAACCTCCATCCGGAAGTAGCACAGATAAAGGATCAAATGAAGCGCTTTGGAGCTGATGCTGTATTAATGAGCGGAAGCGGCCCAACTGTTTTCGGGATTGTCCAGCACGATTCGAGAATGCATCGAATCTATAATGGTCTTAGAGGGTTTTGCGATCAAGTATTTGCAGTACGCATGTTAGGTGAACGGCATTCTCTTGATTAAATGCGTACAATAGTGATATCCTTTAGTTAGAATATTCGTCTTTTTGGGGGTTAGCTATGAAGTTTCGCCGCAGTGAACGTTTGATTGATATGACGACTTATTTACTGGATCATCCTCGCCAGCTCGTTCCGCTAACTTTTTTTGCTGAACGCTACGATTCTGCAAAATCATCGATAAGTGAAGATTTAGGGATTGTCAAAGAGACCTTTGAACAAAGGGGAATCGGTACACTTCAAACGGTCCCCGGGGCTGCCGGTGGAGTTAAATTTTTCGTAAAGGTTAGTGAAGAAGAGGCAAAGCCGTTTGTACAGGAAATTTGCGATTTAATTGCAGATCCTGATCGGCTTTTACCCGGTGAGTACTTATATTTAACAGATATTTTAGGCAATCCTTCTATCGTTCAAAAAGCAGGACGAATTATTGCATCCGCTTATTCTGATACGAAAATTGATGTTGTCATGACGGTGGCAACCAAAGGGATCCCCCTTGCATATGCAGTGGCCAGTCAGTTAAATAGTCCTGTAGTTATCGTCAGAAGGGACAGCAAAGTAACGGAGGGACCCACGGTCAGCATTAATTATGTTTCCGGCTCGGCAAAAAGAATTCAAACGATGGTCCTATCCAAAAGAAGCTTAGCACAGGGGTCCAGGGTTCTGATCGTTGATGATTTTATGAAAGCCGGCGGAACAATTATGGGTATGATTAGTCTGCTTGAGGAATTTAATGCACATGTTGCAGGAATTGCTGTTTTAGTTGAAGCGGAAAAAATCCATGAACGCCTTGTGGATGAATATCTATCCCTTGTACAATTAACGGAAGTGGATGTCAAACAAAAAAAGATTAATGTTAGAGAAGGAAATTATTTTACTAAATAGACCGGAGGTAGTGACATGAACGTAATTCAAACAAATGAAGCACCTGCTGCGATTGGACCGTACTCCCAAGGAATTATTGTTAATAATCTTTTTTATAGTTCAGGACAAATTCCATTAACGGCAGAAGGAAACATGGTTACAGGAGATATCAAGGAGCAGACACACCAAGTTTTTGCTAACTTGAAGGCGGTTCTTGCTGCTGCCGGAGCTTCGTTAGAAACCGTTGTTAAAACAACCGTATTTATTAAAAATATGGATGAATTCTCCTTAGTAAACGAAGTGTATAGCGAATATTTTTCTACTCATAAACCGGCAAGATCGTGTGTTGAGGTTGCCCGTTTGCCAAAAGATGCTTTAATTGAAATTGAAGTAGTTGCGCTCGTGAAATAAACGGGCGTTTTTTTTATTTTAATTCGAAAATGGTTATTCTTTTGTATTTTTTTGTAAAAAAATGACCAATTTTTACAATAGTTCACTATTTTGCCCTAATTTTTCAAAAATTTTTTAAAATTTAAGAAGGAATACATAATTTTTTGTTGAATTTATTTAACTAGCTTTTTATCTATGAGAAAAGGGTGTGAGCAAATGGAAGTAACAGACGTAAGATTACGCCGTGTTAATACGGATGGACGCATGAGAGCAATTGCTTCAATCACTTTAGACAATGAATTTGTCGTTCATGACATCCGGGTTATTGACGGTAACAACGGTTTGTTTGTAGCTATGCCAAGTAAACGTACTCCGGACGGAGAGTTTCGTGATATTGCGCATCCAATCAATTCAGGAACACGCGGTAAAATCCAAGAAGCTGTATTGGCTGAGTACCACCGTTTAGGTGAATTAGAAGTAGAATTTGAAGAAGCCGGAGCTTCCTAAGGATTAATACAACTAGGGCCTACTTCACAAGTAAGGCTCTTTTTATTTTTAATTCCCTTCCTCGAAAATCTCTTTCTGAATCCTTTCGAAAAAATTTCCAGATATTAAAATTTGACACTTTCGGTTCATTCCTTGAAAAGGCAGGTCATTTACGATAATATTTTTAATGGATAAAAGGTTAAATTGGAGGCCTGTTCATGTCAAATCGGTATGCTGTGATTTTAGCCGCAGGACAAGGGACGCGGATGAAGTCTAAGCTTTATAAAGTATTACACCCTGTATGTGGTAAACCCATGGTCCAACATGTTGTTGATCAAGTAACAAAGCTCCGAATACAAGATTTGGTCACAGTCATTGGTCATGGAGCCGAAATGGTAAAAGCCGGGTTAGGGGACCAGAGTCAATATGTACTACAGGAACAACAACTGGGTACTGCTCATGCAGTCATGCAGGCGAATAAGATTCTTGGGGGAAAAGAAGGTGTAACCATTGTTGTTTGCGGTGATACCCCTTTGATTCGAGCGGAAACGATGGAATCTCTTTTTAAACACCATGAGGAATTAAAGGCAAAAGCTACGATTCTCACTGCAAAAATAGATGACCCGACCGGTTACGGCCGAATTATTCGTAATGAAAACGGTCTGGTTGAAAAAATTGTTGAACATAAAGATGCAACAGACGCAGAACGGGAAATAAATGAAATCAATACCGGAACGTATTGCTTTGACAATTTTGCTTTATTTGAAGCATTAAAAAATGTTTCCAATAATAATGTTCAGGGAGAATATTATTTACCGGATGTAATTGAAATACTGAAGAAACAAGGGGAAGTTGTCTCAGCTTTCCAAACTGAAGAATTTAAAGAAACACTGGGAGTAAATGACCGGGTGGCATTGGCAGAAGCAGAGTGGATTATGCGTGAGCGCACGAATGAACTGCATATGCGTAACGGAGTAACAATTATTGATCCTGCAAATACATACATTGGGGCAGATGTGGAAATTGGTCAGGATACGGTTATTTATCCGGGAACAATGATAAAAGGAAAAACAGTCATCGGCTTAGGTTGCGAAATCGGGCCTAACTCAGAGATCGATAGCAGTGTAATTGGGGAAGAAACGGTTGTCCGTCAATCGGTTGTACATAAAAGCTCCGTTGGCGCACATGTTAATATCGGCCCGTTTGCCCATATTCGACCGGATTCTGATATTTCCGACGACGTAAAAATCGGTAACTTTGTCGAAATTAAAAAGGCTATTTTCGGAAAAGGAAGCAAAGCATCACATCTCAGCTATATAGGTGATGCCGAGGTAGGCAGCAATGTCAACATTGGCTGCGGCTCGATTACCGTTAATTACGATGGTAAAAATAAATTCTTAACAAAAATTGAAGATGACGTCTTTATCGGCTGTAATTCAAATCTAGTTGCCCCTGTAACAGTAGGAAAAGGTTCTTATGTGGCAGCAGGTTCCACTATAACGAAAGACGTACCAGGTGATGCATTGTCCATTGCCCGTTCTCAGCAAGTGAATAAGGAAAATTACGTTCAAAAGCTAAATCTTAAGAAATAAGCGAATGATTCAGGAGGGCCATCATGTCAAATCAATACTTAGATCCAAATTTAAAGGTGTTTAGTTTAAATTCAAATGTTCCCCTTGCTAGAGAAATTGCAAAATTTATCGGTGTTGAACTTGGAAAAAGCTCTGTAACAAGATTTAGTGACGGAGAAATCCAAATCAATATTGAAGAAAGTATCCGCGGTTGTGATGTGTATGTCATCCAGTCGACAAGTGGACCTGTTAATGAACATATCATGGAATTGTTAATCATGATTGATGCTTTAAAAAGAGCTTCTGCGAAGACCATTAATATTGTTATGCCTTACTATGGCTATGCCCGTCAGGACCGTAAAGCACGAGCACGTGAGCCTATTACGGCGAAACTAGTGGCAAACCTGCTTGAGACAGCCGGCGCAACCCGTGTTATCTGTCTTGATTTACACGCTCCGCAAATTCAAGGTTTCTTTGATATACCGATTGACCATTTAATGGGTGTACCTATTCTTTCAGAGTACTTTAAAAATAAGGAATTAAATGGTGATATTGTTATTGTATCTCCTGACCACGGCGGGGTAACGAGAGCAAGGAAAATGGCTGAGCGTCTAAAAGCACCGATTGCGATTATTGACAAACGACGCCCAAGACCGAATGTGGCCGAAGTGATGAACATCGTTGGTAATATCGAAGGAAAAGTAGCGATTTTAATTGATGATATCATTGATACAGCAGGAACGATTACTCTTGCTGCTAACGCTTTGGTAGAGAACGGTGCCCTTGAAGTGTATGCATGCTGTACACACCCAGTATTATCGGGACCTGCCATTGATAGAATTCAAAATTCAAAAATTAAAGAATTAGTCGTAACCAATTCCATTGCCCTTCCGGATGAGAAAAAGACGGATAAAATTATTAACCTATCTGTAGCACCGTTAATTGGTGAAGCGATTATTCGTGTCCACGAAGAACAGTCCGTCAGTACTTTGTTTGATTAAGCGGATTTGGTTTAATAAACTTTTATGTTTAGACCTTCCTGTTTTAGGGAATTTTTATAGAGACAGATTCAACTAAAATAGGAAGGTGACAAACTCATGAGTACTGTTTTACAGGCAAAAGAACGGAAGGAATTCCGACATTCAGCTTTAAAGAAAATCAGAGATGATGGAAATATCCCTGCAGTCATATATGGAGCAAAGGTTGAGAACAAGCCGGTGTTTGTTAGTTCAGCTGACTTAACCAAAACAATCCGCACTGTGGGCCGGAATGGAGTCATTGCTCTAGATGTAGACGGCAGTAAGCATGATGTTGTACTAACTGATTATCAAGAGGATTTTATAAAAAAGGAAATCATCCATGTCGATTTTCTAGCCGTTGATAAATCTTCAAAAATCAATGTGACTGTGAGATTAGCGCTTGTTGGAGATGCAGCTGGTGTAAAAGACGGCGGTGTACTGCAGCAGCCTGTTCATGAGCTTTCAATTACATCTACACCGGGAGATATCCCGCAGCAAATTGAAGTGGACGTAGCGAACTTACAGGTAGGCGAAACGGTAACGGTAGCTGATATTCTTTATCAAGGTTCATTTACCATCAACCATGAAGCAGACGAAGTCGTAGCATCCATTCTTCCTCCTAAGCAAGAAGAGGAAATTAATGCCGGGGAACAACAGGAATCAGGTCATCCTGATAATGAAGAAGGAAGAGAAACAACTCCGGTAGGAGAATAGTAAGTAGACGTAGCCTGTTTTTAGGTTACGTCTTTTGCAGTTTTTTCTTTGATGTTAAGAAATTATAACTTTCTGAACTAAGATAACTATCTAGCTGCAGCGCCCAGCGACTATTGTACTTCGCTCTTCTCCCTACGATAAGTCAACATCGAATCGAAAAAACGCGATTCGTGTTTCCTTTATCTTAGTCGAAGCGCTCCAGTCCTGTCGTGCGCTAAACGGGCGCTTCCGCTTTAAATTTTATAGGAGACAAGTATGTTACGGAAAATCTTTAGAAGATGGACGGGGCCGGAAGAGGTGGGAAAGGTGAAATTGATCGTTGGTTTAGGCAATCCGGGGAAGCAATATGAACATACCAGGCACAACATCGGCTTTGAAGTAATCGATGAATTGTCACGTGAGTTTAGTATTCCGTTGGATCAGTCAAAATTTAAAGGGTTGTACGGAATCGGCTTTTACAAGGGTGAAAAAATCCTTCTGTTAAAACCGCTTACGTACATGAATTTATCGGGAGAATCTATCAGGGCTGCAGTGGATTATTACCAAATAGATTTAGAGGATTTAGTGGTGATTTATGACGACCTTGATTTACCGGTAGGGAAAATTAGACTCCGCCAAAAAGGCAGCCCCGGCGGTCATAATGGGATTAAGTCAACAGTGGCCCATCTCGGTACACAGCAGTTTAACAGAATTCGAATCGGAATTGACCGTCCGGAAAAAGGAATGAGTGTCCCCGACTATGTATTAGGCCGTTTTCGTCAGGACGAACTTATGACCCAAGCGGAGGCTGTCAAAAAAAGTGCCGGTGCGTGTGAAGCTTGGTTGGAGAAGCCGTTCCTGGAAGTAATGAATGAATATAATCAGTAATTGTTCATGAGATAGTCCCCTTATTCATACAATAAATCAAACCTTCTTATTTTATGGAAGGGGAGACGGCATAGTCCCTTAAACCGGAAAAAATATTGAATAAGTTCCTCCTATAGGGTAATACTAATCATAAATCGTATACTAGGGAGGGACAGGCGTGGCTATCCATTATCATTGTCGCCATTGTGGTACAAAACTAGGTTCAATTGAAAACGCATCAATACACAGCGAAACACTTGGCCTTCATAAATTAACGGAACAAGAAAGGCAGGAAATGGTTGCGTACGATCTATCCGCCGGAGATATTAACATAACGGCAATTTGTGAAGATTGTCAAGAAGCCTTGGAGCGGAATCCGGAGTATCATCAATACGATTTCCTTATTCATTAATCCTGCTTTGGATGTTCTCCAAGGCGTTTTTCTATTTATAATATTCAACAATTAAAACCCTACTATATACTACAGCAGGAATTTGTTTGGGAGAGGAGGATAAAATTTTGAATGGTTTAAGATCATTGTTCCTTCAACAGGAAGATATCCGCTCGATTATATCCGGAGTGGAGGAAGGCTTGAAGGAGCAGCTTATTGCAGGATTGTCCGGGTCATCGAGAACAGTACTTACTGCTTCCATTTATGATCAGATGAACAGGCCGATTCTTTTTGTTACACACAATCTATTACAAGCACAAAAACTATATGATGATATTGTTAATCTATTAAGCGAAAAAGAAGTTTTTCTATTCCCTGCAAATGAGTTAATCGCTGCTGAGATGAGCGTTGCCAGCCCTGAGTTAAAAGCCCAAAGAATTGAAGCCCTGAACCACTGGAGCAAGAGCGAACGGGGCATTATGATTGTCCCGATTTCCGGACTTAGAAAGATCATTCCTCCTAAGGATTTGTGGAAAAAATATCAGCTTCCATTAAAGCTCGGGGCAGATTTAGATGTGGAGCAGATTTTAAATACCTTTGTTATGATGGGGTATACAAGGGCGGAAATGGTCTCAACTCCCGGGGAATTTAGTGTAAGAGGCGGGATCATTGATATTTATCCATTAACGGAAGCCGACCCGCTACGAATTGAATTGTTTGATACGGAAATAGATTCGATTCGTTTTTTCTCTCTTGAAGACCAGCGATCGAAAGAAAAGGTCTCTGAAATTTTAATTGGGCCTGCTACAGAGGTACTTCTGGAAGCGGAGGACTATAGCCGCATTATAAGTCAGCTTGAGGAAGGCTTAGGAAAGAGCCTCAGGAAATTAAAAGATGACAAGGCGAAAATGCAGCTTTCGCAAACGATCAGCTATGAGCTGGAACAGCTGAAAAATGGGCAAAAACCTGACCAGGTATTTAAGTATTTATCCTTCGCCTACGAACGGACTAATAGTTTACTAGACTACCTTCCAAGTAATGGCCTCGTGTTTATTGATGAAATTAGCAGGGTCCAAGAAATGAACGATTCGCTCGTAAAGGAAGAGGCGGAATGGTATACATCCTTACTAAGTGAAGGCCAAATTATCCATGATATACATATTTCTCATGACCTGCAGGGATTATTACAAAAGAAGGATTTTCCGATTCTTTATATGTCCTTGTTTCTGCGTCATGTTGCAAATACGAGCCCGCAAAATATTATTAATATATCATGTAAACAAATGCAAAATTTCCATGGGCAAATGCATTTATTAAAAACCGAGGTAGATAGGTGGAAAAAAGGTAATTATTCTATTTTATTTTTAGGACCGGATGCGGAACGGGTGAAAAAGCTCGAACGGGTTTTAGAGGATTACGAAATTTCCGCGAGTGTTTTAGGTGAAGGCCAACAGCTTTTACCGGGAAAGGTACAAATTTTAAAAGGAAACCTCCATTCCGGCTTTGAGCTTTCCATCCAAAAAATTGCCGTGATCACAGAGGAAGAGCTTTTTAATAAAAGAGTGAAAAAGTCAACCAGACGGCAAAAGCTTTCCAATGCGGAAAGAATTAAGAGCTACTCAGAGCTTCGAATCGGTGATTATGTTGTTCATGTCAATCACGGTATTGGCAAGTATTTAGGAATAGAAACACTTGTCATCAATGGCATCCATAAGGATTACTTGCATATTCGTTACCAAGGATCGGATAAACTTTATGTTCCGGTAGAACAAATAGACCTTGTCCAGAAATACGTCGGTTCAGAAGGAAAAGAGCCGAAGGTATATAAACTTGGCGGCAGTGATTGGAAAAAGGTGAAAAAGAAAGTCCAATCGTCTGTGGAAGATATAGCGGATGATTTAATCAAATTATATGCAGAACGCGAAGCAGCTGTCGGCTATGCCTATTCTCCAGATGGAGATATGCAAAGGGAATTTGAAACGGCATTTGCGTATCAGGAAACGGAAGATCAGCTCCGTTCCATTCATGAGATTAAAAAGGATATGGAGCGGCCGCGCCCAATGGATCGTTTGCTTTGCGGAGATGTGGGTTACGGAAAAACAGAGGTGGCAATTAGAGCCGCCTTTAAAGCAATTTCTGACGGTAAGCAGGTTGCCTTTCTTGTGCCTACGACTATTTTGGCCCAACAGCATTATGAAACAATGCGAGAGAGATTTCAGGATTTCCCGATTAATATTGGCTTGTTAAGCCGATTCCGTTCGAAAAAGCAACAAACAGAAACAATTAAGGGTCTGAATGCAGGCACGGTCGACGTTGTAGTCGGAACCCATCGGCTGCTGTCAAAAGATGTGATTTACCGTGACTTAGGGCTACTGATTATCGATGAAGAGCAGAGGTTTGGAGTAACGCATAAGGAAAAAATTAAAAGATTAAAGACAAATGTTGATGTTTTAACTTTGACAGCAACTCCTATTCCAAGAACGCTTCATATGTCAATGCTCGGCGTCAGGGATTTATCGGTAATCGAGACACCGCCTGAGAATCGGTTTCCTGTTCAAACGTATGTGATGGAGTACAACGGGTCGCTTGTAAGGGAAGCAATTGAAAGAGAGCTGGCCCGCGACGGACAAGTCTACTTTTTATATAACAGAGTAGAAGATATTGAGCGCAAAGCAGAAGAGATTTCAATGCTTGTACCCGATGCCCGTGTCACTTATGCTCACGGTCAGATGTCCGAGAATGAATTAGAATCTGTTATGCTGAGCTTTTTATCAGGGGAATTTGATGTCCTGGTCAGCACGACCATTATTGAGACAGGTGTCGATATTCCGAATGTAAACACATTGATTGTTTTTGATGCGGATAAGATGGGACTATCGCAATTGTACCAGCTTCGCGGCAGGGTCGGCAGGTCTAATCGGGTAGCTTACGCTTATTTCACCTACCGAAAAGATAAAGTGTTGACAGAGGTCGCTGAAAAACGTTTGCAAGCAATTAAAGAGTTTACTGAATTAGGCTCCGGTTTTAAAATTGCCATGCGTGATTTATCCATTCGCGGCGCAGGAAATTTATTAGGGGCCCAACAGCATGGATTTATCGATTCTGTAGGTTTTGACCTGTATTCACAAATGTTAAAAGAAGCAATTGAAGAGCGTAAAGGTGACCTTAAGGCGGAAGGAAAAGCAACCGTTGAAATTGATTTTGAAATTGATGCGTATATTCCGGATAGTTACATTAAAGATGGACATCAAAAAATTGAAATGTATAAGCGTTTTAGAGGCGCTCAAACTCTTGAGGATATTGAAGAGCTTCAGGATGAAATGCTTGACCGGTTTGGTGAATATCCGGATGAAGTCGCTTACCTATTCCAAATTGCTGAAATGAAAGTCTTTGCGCTCCTCACAGGAGTTGAAGTTGTAAAACAAGGAAAACAGGAAGTTACTATTTTGGTAAACGAGCGGGCAAGCAACACAATCGATGGAGAAAAGATTTTTAAGATAAGCAATCAATTTGGCAGAATGGTTAGTCTCGGAATGGAAGGCCAAAGATTTAAAATGGTCATCCAGATAAAAGGTTCTGAGACAGCGGGGTGGCTGAATGTAGTGTTTGAAATGATTAAAGGGCTTCAATCTGCAAAAAAGAGTGAGGAAAACTCAGTAAAATAGGAGAAACATAAAAAGGTATTTTATCTTTGAGAAATGTCCAGCTCCACAAGAGTAAGCTTCGGAAGCGTTACCTCGCACGAAGGAAAAGCGTTAGCTTTTCCGAGGAGCGCCCAGCGACTAGTGTACTTCGCTCACCTCCTTACGATAAGTCAACATCAAATCGCAAAAAACGCGATTCGTGTTTCCTTTATCTCATACGGTGCGCTCCAGTCCATACGTCGCTAAACGGGCGCTTGCGCTTTTCTTTGTCTGAAATGTGAATCTTATCCTAAGTTTGGAATTTTTCTCGCATTTGTGAAAAAATATAACGAAAGTGTATAGAACTTTCCAGATGAAAGATACTAAGTTCAAAGTTGGTGATGATTACAACAAAAGGAAGGATTATCATTACCAAGTTAAAATCATCAGATGAAAGTGAGGCAACATTAGATGAAAGCAACTGGTATAGTTCGTCGAATCGATGATTTAGGTCGTGTTGTCATTCCAAAAGAAATACGTAGAACCTTACGTATCCGTGAAGGTGACCCATTAGAAATTTTTGTGGATCGAGATGGAGAAGTAATCTTAAAGAAGTATTCACCAATCAGTGAATTAAGTGATTTTGCCAAAGAATATGCAGAAGCTCTTTTTGATAGCCTTGGTAATCCCGTTTTAATTTGTGATAGAGACACCTATATTGCTGTAGCAGGCGGTTCTAAAAAAGATTATTTAAATAAAAATATTAGTGATTTAGTTGAAAAGACAATGGAAGACCGTAACTCGGTACTCTCGACGCAGCAAAGTGATATTGCTTTGGCCGACGGAAATGATGAAACCGTTACATCATATACCATTGGACCAATCATTGCAAATGGTGATCCAATCGGGGCAGTTATTATTTTCTCAAGAGAAGGAACGCTTGGAGATGTCGAACAAAAAGCTGTCGAAACTGCAGCAGGCTTCTTAGCGAGACAGATGGAGTCATAGAAATAATCATTTTATTACGATAAAAAAGGCAGCGGTTGCTGTCTTTTTTATTGTATAAGAAAATATAAATTTTTGACTTTGAGAATTGTCCAGCTCCACAAGAGTAAGCTTCGGAAGCGATACCTCGCACGAAGGAAAAGCGTTAGCTTTTCCGAGGAGCGCCCAGCAGCTAGTGTACTTCGCTCACCTCCTTACGATAAGTCAACATCGAATCGCTAACGCTCTCCGTGTTTCCTTTATCTCATACGGTGCGCTCCAGTCCATACGCCGCTAAACAGGGCGCTTTCGCTTTTCTAATTGCTCTTTAAAAAATGATGCCTATGCTATAATACCTTAGTGTTTATATGTTTAAGGCTGTGGAAGGGAGAGGGGAAATGAAGCCAGTGAATCAATCGAAGGCTCTTTTTAAAGGGGCTTTCATTTTAACACTTTCAGGATTAATAACGAAAATTTTAAGTGCTTTTTACCGTATTCCGTTTCAAAACATTGTCGGTGATGTCGGTTTTTATATCTATCAACAAGTTTATCCCTTTTATGCAATTGCGATCGTTTTGACCACTACCGGTTTCCCTGTAGTGATTTCCAAGCTGTATGCGGAAAGAAAAGAAAAGGGAGACAATGAAAGGAATAAGCTGCTTCTTTTTGGGTCATTTATCTATCTGCAATTATTTGGGTTTGTATGCTTTCTTATTCTTTATTTGGGTGCAGAGAAAATTGCATTATGGATGAAGGATCCTAAGTTAGCAATTTTATTGAAGGTTGTTTCATTTGTCTATTTAACCTTTCCGCTTGTTTCCATATTAAGGGGTTTTTATCAGGGGAATGGAGATATGGTTCCGACGGCGTTATCACAAGTAGGGGAACAAACAGTTCGGGTTTTAACGATTATTCTTCTGGCATTCCTTTTTACCCATAGAGGCTATTCACTCTATCTTGTGGGTGGTGGAGCGATGTTTGGGTCCATTACAGGCAGTCTTATATCTGCACTTATACTGTTTACTTTCTTGAGGATTCGTAAAGAATGGAAACAAGTATCATCGGTAAAAAAAATAGCTCATATCCCTTTAACCGAACTTAGTTGGATTTTTAAGGAAATGACCTTTCATGGTCTTACAATTTGTATAAGTGGAATGCTGATGATTTTTATTCAAATGGCGGATTCTTTAAACCTGTACTCCTTGCTTGTATCCAGTGGATTTGGTAAGGATATGGCGAAAAATTTAAAAGGAATTTTTGACCGCGGGCAGCCTTTAATTCAATTAGGGACAGTCGCGGCTACTTCTATGTCCTTATCCCTTGTTCCACTTATATCAAGCGGAAGATTAAAGGAAAAACCGGACTTTTTACATCATAAGATCCAAGTAGCGATCAAGATTAGTATCGTAATTGGCCTCGGTGCTTCAGCGGGGCTTTGGGCGATAATTGGACCTACGAATACGATGCTGTTTGAAAATGAAAATGGCTCATCCGTCTTGGGTGTCCTAGGTTTTATGATCCTATTTAGTTCGATCATTTCAACGTTAACTGCCATCATGCAGGGATTGGGAAATTTATTGTTTCCGGCAATTTGCATTGCTGTCGCTTTTCCAATTAAGTATGGATTAAACGTTGTCTTAGTCCCATTCATAGGTACAATGGGTGCTGCTATTTCTACTATTCTTACATTAACAGTTGTGAGCTTACTTCTAGGTATCAAATTTAAAAAAATAGTACCTATACCCCTATTTACGGTTTTATATTTGAGGACAGTTATCATCGCGACAATAGCAATGGTGCTCTTTTTAAAGAGCTATTTATTTGTAACGGATTTTATTATTAGTGGACTCGGTTTTGAACGGATATGCGCAGCTTTTCAAGCATTAAGTGCTGTGTTATTCGGCAGTTTCCTATTTTTGCTGATTGTGATTAAAGGCGGAGTTTTCCTTGCTGAAGAACTTGCATTATTTCCGCTTGGCAGCAAGTTAATCTATTTATTGCCGCGAAAGAAAAGGAGCTAAAAAAATGGTGAAAAAAATTGAAATACTCGGTTTGGGAGCCGGAGATCTTGAGCAGCTCCCGCTTGGTGTTTATAAAAAATTAATCGGCTCAAGTCATTTATACCTTAGGACGAAGGAACATCCGGCAGTGGTTGAATTGGAAAAAGAAGGACTTCACTATACCTCTTTTGATTCCATATACGAAAAACATGATCAGTTCGAAGCAGTATATCAGGAAATCGTCCGAATATTATTGGATAAAGCTCAAAGTGAATCTATCATTTATGCTGTCCCTGGACACCCGCTTGTTGCCGAACGGACAGTGCAGCTTCTTTTGGAAAATAGCCCTAAAAGGCAGGTTGAAATTAACATTGGCGGCGGACAAAGCTTTATTGATGCCCTTTTTCAATCCTTAAAAATTGATCCGATTGACGGGTTCCAGCTCCTTGACGGGACGTTGCTCGAGAGAAATCAACTGCAAGTGGATCAGCACATTTTTATCAGCCAGGTATATGATCAGTTCGTTGCCTCGGAGGTAAAGTTAACGTTAATGGAGCGGTTACCTGATGATTATGAGGTATATATCGTCACAGCAGCCGGAAGCAGGGATGAAATCATTGAAAAGGTACCTTTGTATGAATTAGACCGGAGAGTAACCATCAATAATCTTACTTCCGTCTATATTCCACCGGTGAAGGACGAACAAATTCTCTTGAAAAGCTTCTCCAAACTACGAGAAATTATTGCTGAGTTAAGAGGACCGAATGGGTGTCCTTGGGATAAGGAACAAACACATGAATCATTAAAAAAATACTTAATTGAAGAAACCTATGAAGTAATTGAGGCCATTGACAGCGGGGATATTGATCATTTAATTGAAGAACTGGGGGATGTTCTTCTTCAAGTGATGCTCCATGCCCAAATTGGTGAGGATGAAGGCTATTTTTCCATTGATGAAATCATTGAAGTTCTGTCTGCAAAAATGATTCGCAGACATCCCCATGTTTTTGGGAATGTAAAGGCCGATAGTTCAGAGGAAGTACTGCAGAATTGGCAGGAAATTAAGAAGCAAGAAAAAGGAGAAGCGGCAAAGTCACTCCTTGAAGGTGTTTCAAAGTCACTTCCCAATTTAGTAAGAGCCTACGAATTACAGAAGAAAGCAGCAAAGGTTGGCTTTGATTGGCAGGAAATTACACCTGCTTTGGAGAAAGTGAAAGAAGAGCTTCAGGAATTTGAAAATGAATTAAAGGGCACAGAAGAGCAGATGCTTTTGGCTAAAAAGGAATTTGGCGATTTATTGTTTGCTTTTGTGAATGTCGCGCGATTTTTAAATATCCATCCTGAAGAAGCGCTATTTGAGACGAATGAAAAGTTTATCCGCCGCTTTCAATTTGTTGAAGAAAAGGTAAAGGGAAGCGGGAAAGCATTTGAAGAACACACGCTCGAGAGTCTTGACCGATATTGGGATGAGGCAAAATTAAAGGGACTATAGAACAGGAGGATTTTTATGCGCTTAGATAAATTTTTAAAGGTTTCACGATTGATCAAAAGAAGAACATTAGCAAAAGAAGTTTCCGATCAGGGCAGGATTCAAATTAATGGGAAGGAAGCAAAAGCAAGTTCAACGGTAAAAGTAGGTGATGAGTTAACCATCCGCCTTGGGCAAAGACTGGTTACAGCAAGGGTAGATCGAATTCAAGAAACATCCCGAAAGGATGAAGCTGCTGAGATGTACACGATTATAAAAGAGGAGAAGGTTGGTTCCGCGGAAGGCCTGTAAGAATAGCTTGTTCTATTTCCTTCATCCTGTTCATACATATGTACAAAAGGGTTGTACAAATGATTGTGAGGGATGAAGGATGAGCCAATATTATGAAAGCAATACACCAAAGAGTAATATTCCGGATCACGATGTCATCATGAGGGGAAGAAAACTCCTTGAAATTACTGGTGTCAAACAGGTAGAAAGCTTTGATAATGAGGAGTTTTTATTGGAAACGTCAATGGGTTTCTTGGCCATCAAGGGGCAAAACCTGCAAATGAAGAATCTTGATGTCGAAAAGGGCATTGTTTCAATTAAGGGAAAGATTTTTGATTTAGTCTATTTAGACGAGCATCACGGGGAGAAAGCTAAAGGCTTCTTTAGCAAGTTATTCCGATGACCCTCTCCGCCCAATTTCTCACGATGCTTTCCATGATTGGGATGGGGTCGTTATTTGGTGTCATGTTTGATACCTATCAACGCTTTTTAAATCGCCCCAAAAGGAATCGATGGATTGTATTCTTTAATGATTTGTTATTTTGGATCATTCAAGCCTTATTAATATTTTATATTTTATTCCTGGTTAACAATGGAGAATTAAGGTTTTATATCTTTATTGCGCTTCTCTGCGGATTCGCGGCCTACCAAGGCTTGTTTAAAGGTATTTATCTTCGATTGTTGGAAATACTCATTTTTACGGTAATAGCCGTTTATCGATTTTTGAAAAACACCTTTCTTATGCTTGTATATAAACCTGTCCTTGGTTTAATCCGTCTCGTAATACTTATTATTCTCTTTCTTGGCAGGGGGCTTTTTACCCTTGTCAAATTTGTTTTTAAGGTTTTATTATTTATTATAAAAACAATGATTTTTACGCCATTAATAAAAATATTATTAATTCTTTGGAAATTTTTGCCGAAAGGTATTAAAAAAAACGTCGAGAAGTTATATAATAAAACGGCAGGAAATTTTAAGGAAATCAAGAATAATATTCTTAAGTTGATGGATAAATTCAAAAAAAGGAAAGAGTAAGGAGGTTAAGGGAAATGGGCGCGGTACGAGAGAAAAATGTAGCAAAGATCCAGTCAACCTATGTAAAGCAGCAAGAATATGCTGAAATTGCAACATCCAGGAAAAGAAAGCTTCTATTTAGACGTCTTTCGTTGTTTTTAGCTTTTGCTGTTTTCGTATCGTACTTCATGGTTTCCAGCTTTATCACCCAAGCCTCAGTTATTGATGCAAAGAAGGCTCAAAAGAAGCAGCTTGATAAGCAGCTAACGGCATTAAAAAAGCAGCAGGATGTACTGAAAGAGGATATTGTTAAATTAAATGATGATAATTACATTGCAAAGCTCGCAAGAAAAGAATATTTCTTTTCAGATAAAAATGAAATCATCTTCAATATTCCTGATAAGACAAAGGAAAAATCAACCGGTAACTAGTCTTATTGACACTGATTTTTTTCTTTCTGTATAATATATAGTAAGATTGATTTTTTATATTTTTAAGGAGGAACATTCTTTTTATGTCAATTGAAGTAGGCAGCAAGTTACAAGGAAAGGTAACAGGGATTACAAATTTCGGAGCGTTTGTGGAGCTGCCGGATGGCTCAACAGGACTCGTACACATCAGCGAGGTTGCTGACAATTATGTAAAAGATATCAACGAGCATCTTAAGGTTGGCGACCAAGTAGAGGTAAAAGTCATTAATGTTGAGAAAGATGGTAAAATCGGGCTATCAATTAAAAAAGCAAAAGATAGACCGGAGCCGGCTCAGAGATCCCATTCTAATTCAAACTCACACTCGCAACGTCCACGTCAAGGTAGAGCAAACGATCGTAATAACAACGCAAGACCGGAAAATTTCGAATCAAAAATGGCGCGTTTCTTAAAAGATAGTGAAGATCGTTTATCTTCCTTAAAACGACACACGGAGTCAAAGCGTGGAGGAAGAGGAGCTAGACGGGGTTAACTTGCTGCTTATTAATTAGTAGGATAGATGGCAGGTGTCATTGAATCGTTTATAGATAAAGACAGGTCCATATGACTTGTCTTTTTTGTTTATGAAAAAAAAGCACCGATTATAAAATCGGTGCTTCCGCTTTCCGTTATAGCGGCGGAGGGGATCGAACCCCCGACCTTACGGGTATGAACCGTACGCTCTAGCCAGCTGAGCTACACCGCCATGTGTTTTTGACACAAAGAATATATTACATAGTTTTAAAAAAGTTGTCAATGAGTTTTTCTGAAAAACTGCGTAAAACGACAATTGTCTAGCTTACTAACATTATTTGGATATTTATCGTAGAAACCGTCGAATGAAAATTTTAAGCTTGTTCACTATTTTGACAAACTTTTAATTCTATCACTTTTATAATAGTCTGCAACGATGAAATAAAAGGGAGTGTGATTTATGGAAAAGCCAAACGCGAGTTTAATAGAACCGATCGGGGAAGTCAACTTTCATTCATCAAAATCAGAATTGGAAAGCAGTCTAAAAAAGATACTATTAAAACTGGAATCCTTTTTTATTAAAAAGGGATACTTCTTACTAATGGTTGGATTTTTGCTTGGACGGGCTTTAATATTGTCAAAGCTTACGCCCTTTAGCCTCCCCTTTTTCGCTTCCGTTTATTTAATAAGAAAAGACCATGCACCGTTAGCGCTCGTTGGACTCATTGCGGGAGCCATAACCATATCATTCCCAAATGCCGCTTTTACCTTTGCAGTTACATTACTCTTTTTAGTTATTTTTAAAATTAGTAGGAAGTGGCTAAAAAGCGAACTTAGATCCATACCGTTTTTTGTCGGCAGTATTCTTGGAGTAGGAAAGTTAATTGAATCATTTATCATGCAAAGGCAATTGACTTTATATGATTTGATGATGGCTGGAGTACAAGCAAGTCTTTCATTTATTTTAACGCTCATCTTTTTGCAAAGCATTCCATTGTTAACATTAAATAAACGCAGACAATTGTTAAAAACGGAAGAAATTGTTTGCTTGATTATAATGCTTGCTTCGATCATGACTGGTACCATTGGCTGGAAAGTATATGATCTGTCTGTTGAACATATTATGTCAAGATATTTAGTTCTTGTCTTTTCTTTTGTAGCGGGTGCTACCATTGGTTCAACTGTTGGAGTGGTAACTGGATTAATTTTTAGTTTGGCAAGTGTATCAAGCTTTTATCATATGAGTTTACTCGCTTTCTCGGGTGTATTAGGTGGTTTGTTGAAAGAAGGGAAGAAAATAGGTGTTTCGATTGGTTTATTTATTTCGACTTTACTAATCGGAATGTATGGAGAAGGAGGCGGCTCCCTATCACTCTCCGTATTAGAGACAACAGCGGCTATCCTCTTATTCATGCTGACGCCGCAAGCATTTACATTACGCTTGGCTAAATATATTCCGGGAACAGCTGAATATACAGCTGAGCAGCAAAAATACATGAGAAAGATGAGAGATGTGACAGCACAGCGGGTTGCCCAATTTTCAAATGTTTTCCACGCCTTGTCAAAAAGCTTCTCTCAAATGGATGTTTTGCCAAATGAAAAAGATAGTGAACGGGAACTTGATTACTTTATGAGCAATATTACGGAAAAGACGTGCCAAACATGCTTTAAGAAAGAGCAATGCTGGGCAAAGAATTTTAATACAACCTATGCCTATATGGAAGAAATTATTCATGAAATGGATCAAAAGGATGGAGCGGTTTCCGCAAAATTATCAAGGGAATGGGAAAAGCATTGTACCCGTCATAAACGAGTTTTTGATGCGATTCAAACAGAGTTAACTTTTTATCAAGCTAATCAGAAATTAAAAAAACAGGTACAAGAAAGCCGGAAGTTAGTTGCCGATCAGCTTCTCGGTGTTTCTGAGGTTATGGACAATTTTGCAAAAGAGATACAGCGGGAAAGGGAAAATCATCATAAGCAGGAAGAACAAATCATGGAAGCGCTTCAGGAATTCGGCATTCAAATTGAACAAGTAGAGATTTATAGCCTCGAACAGGGAAATGTGGATATCGAGATGGCGGTACCTTTTTGCAATGGCCACGGGGAGTGTGAAAAGTTAATTGCTCCGATGTTATCTGATATTCTTGGAGAAACGATCGTGGTGAATAGGGAAGAATGTGCAGCCTATCCAAATGGTTTCTGTCAGGTAGGCTTTCGGTCGACAAAAGCCTTTACAGTCGAAACAGGGGTGGCACACGCAGCCAAGGATGGCGGCTTTGTATCAGGGGACAGCTATTCAACCATTGAACTCGGCCTTGGTAAGTATGCGATTGCCATTAGTGATGGCATGGGAAATGGTGAAAGAGCCCATTACGAAAGTAAGGAAACCTTGCAGCTTTTACAAAAAATACTGCAATCGGGTATTGAAGAACGGGTAGCGATTAAGTCCGTAAATTCCATTCTATCACTAAGAACGACGGATGAAATTTTTTCAACTTTAGATTTAGCAATGATTGACCTTCAAAATGCTTCTGCTAAATTTCTTAAAATTGGTTCGATCCCAAGTTTTATTAAAAGGGGGAATAAAGTAATTAAAATTCAAGCCAGTAATTTGCCAATCGGGATGATACAGGAATTTGAAGTCGATGTCGTCAGTGAGCAGTTAAAAGCAGGAGATTTGTTAATTATGATGAGCGATGGCGTTTTTGAGGGGCCTAAGCATGTAGAAAATTATGATTTATGGATGAAACGAAAAATTCAAGAATTGCAAACAGATGACCCGCAAGAGATATCCGATTTAATCATGGAAGATGTTATCCGATCAAGAGGAGGATTAATTGAAGATGATATGACTGTGACAGTCGCAAAAATAAAACATAATACACCAAAATGGGCATCGATTCCCATACAAAAAATGAAAAAAAGAGCCTAATTGATTATTTTGCTCCATCACTTCTCGAATTATGTATAAATCACCTCCACACGGTCGAAAATGGTAACAATTCTGAATGTGGAAGGAGATTGTTATGTATACAGGGAAAATTCGCCAAATTTTACTGATAACAGACGGATGCTCAAATCAAGGTGATGATCCAATTGCGATGGCGGCACTCGCAAAAGAACAAGGGATTATTGTAAATGTTATCGGTGTGATGGAGCATGATGTGATTGATGAAAAGGGAATGACGGAGATTGATGGAATTGCCTTGTCAGGTGGGGGGGTCAGCCAAATTGTTTATGCACAGCAGCTCTCTCAAACCGTGCAGATGGTTACACGAAAAGCCATGACCCAAACGATTCATGGAGTTGTAAATCGTGAACTGCAGCAGATTTTGGGCCGTTCCCAAACGATAGAGGACCTTCCACCCGAAAAAAGGGGTGAAGTAATGGAGGTAGTGGATGAATTAGGGGAAACTGTCGAATTAGAGGTGTTGATTCTTGTCGATACGAGTGCAAGCATGAAGCATAAACTTCCTACTGTTAAGGAGGCGCTGCTTGACCTCTCTCTAAGCTTAAATGCCCGATCAGGTGAAAATCAATTTTCTGTTTTCGTATTTCCCGGGAAAAAGAATGATGTCGAAAAATTGTTAGATTGGACGCCGAAACTACAATCTTTGACAAGTATTTTTTCCCAACTCACAACCGGCGGAATTACGCCGACAGGTCCTGCGTTACGAACTGCCTTATCTTCTTTCAATCAAAAACAATCGTTAAGGAGCCTTCTTTCCCGTGATGATGAATCATACTTTGAAGAGTCAATGTAAAGTTAGTCCGGGCACAGTCATTTCAGGTAAATGGCACTCCAAGCAATATACAATATTGAAGGAACTGGGATTTGGAGCAAATGGGATTGTCTACCTTGCGAAGCATAAGAACACTCAAGTGGCTTTGAAAATGAGTGATAACGGGATGTCAATTACCTCTGAGGTGAATGTTTTAAAATCCTTTGCAAAGGTCCAGGGGTCAGCCCTCGGACCTTCTTTACTTGATGTTGATGACTGGCAAAATAAAAGCGGTCAAATCTCCTTTTATGTAATGGAGTATATTCAAGGCACTGACCTTTTGTCCTTTATTCAGCAAAAAGGGAAAGCGTGGACAATCGTGTTATTTTTGCAGCTCCTAAATGATTTGGATAAACTGCATAAGACGGGCTGGGTATTTGGTGATTTAAAGCCTGAAAACTTAATTGTGACAGGTCCTCCTCCAAAAATCCGCTGCATTGATGTTGGCGGCACTACCATTCAAGGGAGAGCCATTAAAGAATTTACCGAATTTTATGACCGCGGCTATTGGGGTCTTGGTACAAGAAAGGCAGAACCGTCCTATGATCTTTTTGCTGTTGCGATGATTATGATTAATACAGCCTATCCAAAGCGGTTTAATAAAACGGCGGGAGGTTTATCTCAATTAAGAGAGGCCATTAAGCAGCAACCTGAGTTAGTACCTTTGGAAAAAGTGATTTTAAAAGCATTGCAGGGGCAATACGTAAATGCCAAACAAATGAGAGCTGATTTATTAGATTTAATGGTTGATAAAACAACTCAAGATAAAAGTCCGCCATTAAGGACTAAGCAGGCGGAAAGCAAGACCCCTCCGGCAAATAATCCGGAAAAGTCAAAGGCTATTACAAGACAACATTATCGAAGGAAAAAGAAAAAAAGCCGGTGGCTGGAGACCATGCTGATCGCAGCGGGAATTATCCTTTTGTACGTGGTATATATTTTTAAAATGATGTAAATTTTTGAAACCATTATGAAATTTAATCGTATAAAAAGGAAGTAATATTGGAAAAAATGGTTTTCTAAAAATTGCAAGATTCAAAAATCATTTTTTGTACCGGGAAACAAGCCTTTGTTTTTGATAGTTTATTTATAAAAGTGGTAAGCTATTGGTATTCTATATTTTTTAGTAAAAATTATTGTTTTTAAGGAAGCGTACAATATGTTGGAAACGAAGGTAGAGGCTTTTCTTAACCGCCACTCATTCAAATTGGAAAATTTAAAAATGGTTGTCGGTGTTTCGGGGGGACCTGATTCTCTTGCCTTGCTTCATTACCTAAAAGGACAAAAAGAAGTGAGAAACCTGTCCATCGTTGTGGCACATGTGGACCATATGTTCCGTGGCCGGGAATCCTTTGAGGATGCATTGTTTGTAAAGCATTATTGTGAACAATACACCATTCCCTTTGAAATGGTACGGATTAATGTCCCCGAGCTGATAAAACAAACGGGAAACAGTTCGCAAATTGCAGCAAGAGAAGCGAGATATGAATTTTATGCGAAAATCATGGAAAAGTATAATTATCCGTATCTAGCTCTTGGGCACCATGGTGATGATCAAATGGAAACGATGCTAATGCGGATGACCAGGGGAAGCTCGGGTAAAGCAAGAGCAGGAATTCCATTTACGCGTGCTTTTCATAAGGGAATCATATTTCGCCCCTTTTTAAATTTAACGAAAGCAGAAATCGAGGAGTATTGTAAAGAGCAGGGTCTCACACCGAGGCTGGATCCCAGTAATATGAAAAGCACGTATAGCAGGAATCGATTCCGAAAAGAAGTACTTCCCTTTTTGAAGCTTGAAAATCGACATGTTCATGAACATTTTCAACGGTTTAGTGAAGAATTGCAAAGTGATGAAACGTTTCTGCAGGAATTAACTGTCCAACAAATGAATACAGTAATGACAAAAAGGGAAAAGAACAAAATTACCATTGACGTTAAACGTTTTTCTATAGTGCCTATACCTTTACAAAGGAGAGGTATTCAACTAATATTAAAATATCTTTACAATGAAAAACCAGGTTCCCTTTCAGCTATACATATTGATCAAGTTTTATCATTAATGCAGAATTCACATCCTTCAGGGAAACTTGATTTACCGCATGGTTTACACATCATTCGATCCTATCTGAATATGTCCTTCCAATTTGACTCGGTAAATGATCAAACCTATCATTTTGAAGTACATGAGCCTGGAACGATTGAGTTACCGTGCGGCGGAAGAATTAAGATGAGTTTTATCGATAGGGAATTTACAGAGACAAACCTTGTGTTTGCATTATTCCATGTAGATAAAATCAAGATGCCTTTTATTATCCGTACCAGGAAAATAGGGGATCGAATGACTTTAAAAGGAATGTCAGGCACGCGGAAATTAAAAGATATCTTTATTGATCGCAAAGTCTCAATCCGGGACCGGGATACATGGCCTGTGATTACAGACGCGGAAGGAACGATTCTTTGGCTTCCGGGATTAAAAAAATCTTCATTAGAAGGAATAGATTACAAAGCAAAACAATATATACTACTCACATATGATAAGTAATGATCTTCTAGGGGGCACAATTAAAATGAAACAGGATATCGAAAAGGTATTATTTACGGAAGACGAGCTTCAAGCGAAGATTCGGGATTTAGGGCATCAACTTACAGAAGAGTATAAAGAACGCTTCCCGCTTGCAATTGGCGTTTTAAAAGGTGCAATGCCTTTTATGGCTGATTTATTAAAACGAATGGATTGCTCTCTGGAAATGGACTTTATGGATGTATCCAGTTACGGCAATTCGACTGTTTCTACTGGAGAAGTAAAAATTCTTAAGGACTTGGATACTTCAGTAGAAGGAAGAGACATTTTAATCATCGAAGATATTATCGACAGTGGTTTAACTCTCAGTTATTTAGTCGATCTCTTCCGTTATCGGAAAGCTAAATCAATCAAGATTGTCACATTGCTTGATAAGCCGACTGGAAGAAAGAGCCTTATTAAAGCTGATTATGTTGGTTTTATCGTGCCGGATGAGTTCGTTGTTGGATACGGATTGGATTATGCTGAAAAATATCGAAACCTTCCATATATTGGTGTTTTAAAACCTGAAGTATATAGCGACAGTCTTTAAGCAATACCTAAATAGAAGGATTTTTTTCTCCGTTTGCCTAAAGTCTTTAAAGACTTGTTAATAAGTGTAATTCCTTGAATTGGCATGATTTTCTATGATACTATTTAATATAGTTTGTTTATCCGTGGGAGGAGGTAAGAGATGAATCGGATTTTCCGTAATACCATCTTTTATTTATTGATATTTTTAGTCATTATAGGTGTTGTCAGTTTCTTCAATGGAACCAATCAGACAACCAATAATATCACGTATGACAAGTTTGTTTCCTATTTGGAAAAGGGTGAAGTACAGTCATTTTCCATGCAGCCTGAACGCGGTGTTTATGAGGTTCGGGGTGAATTAAAGGATGGGACAAATAAAAATTTCTTAACTTATATTCCAAACAGTGAAAAAATTCTTGACCGGATTGATCAAGCCGGAAAAGACGTTGAAGTTTTACCGGCGAAAGAAACAAGCGGTTGGGTTACCTTCTTCACATCGATTATTCCGTTTGTGATTATTTTTATATTATTCTTCTTCTTATTAAACCAAGCTCAAGGCGGCGGAAGCCGGGTTATGAATTTTGGTAAAAGCAAAGCGAAGCTTTATAACGATGATAAGAAAAAGGTTCGTTTTAGAGATGTAGCCGGTGCAGATGAAGAAAAGCAGGAATTAGTAGAAGTGGTAGAGTTTTTAAAAGACCCGCGCAAATTTGCTGAACTTGGTGCCCGTATTCCAAAAGGAGTACTTCTTGTAGGTCCTCCGGGTACAGGTAAAACGCTTCTTGCCCGAGCAACAGCAGGTGAAGCAGGCGTTCCTTTCTTTTCAATAAGCGGATCTGATTTCGTTGAAATGTTCGTCGGGGTCGGTGCATCCCGTGTCCGTGATTTATTTGAAAATGCAAAGAAAAATGCTCCATGTATTATCTTTATCGATGAAATTGATGCTGTCGGTCGTCAGCGTGGTGCAGGACTGGGCGGCGGACATGACGAGCGTGAACAAACGTTGAATCAATTGTTGGTTGAAATGGATGGGTTTGGCGCAAATGAAGGGATTATTATCGTTGCAGCAACAAACCGTGCCGATATTTTGGACCCTGCATTATTGCGTCCGGGACGTTTTGACCGTCAAATTACCGTTGACCGGCCGGATGTTATTGGCCGTGAGGCAGTACTAAAGGTACATGCTCGTAATAAACCGTTAGATGACTCTGTTAACTTAAAGAATATTGCTATGAGGACACCTGGATTTTCAGGTGCGGACTTGGAAAATCTATTGAATGAGGCTGCACTGGTTGCAGCTCGTTCAAGTAAGAAGAAAATCGATATGGAAGATATTGATGAAGCAACAGACAGGGTAATTGCCGGCCCTGCGAAAAAGAGCAGAGTTATTTCTGAAAAAGAACGCAATATTGTGGCATTCCATGAAGGTGGCCATACCGTGATTGGTTTAGTCCTCGATGAAGCGGACATGGTCCACAAAGTTACGATCGTTCCACGCGGCCAGGCAGGCGGATATGCCGTCATGCTTCCTCGGGAAGACCGCTACTTTATGACGAAACCTGAGTTGCTTGATAAAATTGTCGGTTTATTAGGCGGACGAGTGGCAGAAGAGATTGTTTTTGGAGAAGTAAGTACCGGAGCGCATAATGATTTCCAACGCGCTACTGGAATTGCCCGCAAAATGGTTACCGAATATGGAATGAGTGATAAACTTGGTCCATTGCAGTTCGGTCAAGCACAAGGTCAGGTTTTCTTAGGGCGTGACATTCATAATGAACAAAATTATTCAGATGCGATTGCCTACGAAATCGACCTTGAAATTCAACGGATTATAAAAGAGTGTTATGAGAGAGCGAGAAAGATCCTTACTGAAAATCGTGATAAATTAGATCTTATTGCCAAAACTCTTCTTGAAGTTGAAACTCTTGTTGCTGAGCAAATCAAATATTTGGTAGACCACGGTCATATGCCGGATAGTTCAGTTGCTCTCGAAAGCGTACAAATCGGCCCTAAAAAAATTGACGATGTAAAGGTTAATATCAACACTAAAAAAGAAGATGAGAGAGTTGATTTAGAAAAATCGGATCTTCCTCCTTCTGACCGTGAATAAAAGTATGATTTAAAAAGAGTGCTTCTATTGAAGCCCTCTTTTTTTCATGTTAATTTGTATTTATGTTATGATGTTGGCAGTGTGGAGAAAGAAATCCTGAAAAGTGAGTGATCGATTTGATTTTTGTATTTGATGTAGGTAATACAAATATTGTTTTAGGTGTCTATAAAGGTGATGAACTTAAATATCACTGGCGAGTTGAAACGCATCGAAATCGAACAGAAGATGAGTTTGGAATGATCATTAAATCGTTGTTTGATCATTCAGGCCTATTGTTTTCAGATATTGAAGGTATTATTATTTCTTCTGTCGTTCCGCCAATTATGTTTGCCTTAGAAAGAATGTGCCATAAATATTTCCATATTAAGCCTCTCGTTGTTGGACCGGGAATTAAAACAGGGTTAAATATTAAGTATGAAAACCCAAGAGAAGTGGGTGCAGACCGTATCGTAAATGCTGTTGCCGCTATTAATGAATACGGGAGTCCCCTTATTATTGTAGATTTTGGCACAGCTACGACCTATTGCTATATTAATGAACAAAGTCAATATATGGGCGGTGCAATTGCTCCAGGTGTAAGTATTTCAACGGAAGCCCTATACTCACGAGCAGCAAAATTGCCAAGAATTGAAATTGCCAGGCCAGAGAGTGTAATTGGGAAAAATACTGTTTCGGCAATGCAAGCAGGTATTGTCTATGGTTATGTTGGCCAAGTGGAAGGTATCGTAAAGCGAATGATGGATCAAAGTGTGAAAAAGCCAACAGTAATCGCTACAGGAGGGTTATCCGCTTTGATTGCCCAAGAGTCTACAATTATTGACGTTGTAGATCCTTATTTAACTTTAAAAGGGCTGCAGCTTATCTATAAACGAAACATGGATATGATAAGAAATGTGTAAGGCGTGCCTCGTGCCTGACAGATAAGAAATAACAGCTGGAAAGGAGTTTGACAATGAATGATTATTTGGTAAAGGCTCTTGCGTATGACGGGAATATTAGGGCATATGCGGTTCGTACGACTGAAACAGTTTCAGAGGCGCAGCGCCGTCATCAAACATGGCGTACTGCTTCTGCTGCGCTTGGCCGCGCGATGACTGCAGGGGTTATGATGGGGGCAATGCTTAAAGGTGAAGATAAATTAACCGTAAAAATAGATGGCGGCGGTCCTATTGGTGTGATTTTGGTTGATAGTAACGCGAAAGGCGAGGTCCGCGGCTATGTCACGAATCCTCAAATTGATTTTGAATCAAATGAGCACGGAAAACTTGATGTCCGCCGTGCAGTTGGAACGTCGGGTACCATGTCAGTTGTAAAGGATGTGGGGCTCCGCGACTTCTTCTCCGGTCAGGTTCCTATTGTTTCTGGTGAACTGGGGGAAGACTTTACTTATTATTTTGCTACATCTGAGCAACTGCCTTCTTCTGTCGGTGTGGGCGTTCTGGTAAATCCTGATGATAGTATTTTGGCTGCAGGAGGATTTATTTTTCAATTAATGCCCGGTACAAAGGAAGAAACGATTAGTAAGTTGGAAGAACGGTTAAAAACGATTCCCCCGATTTCTAAGTTAGTTGAAAAGGGATTAACTCCTGAAGAGATTTTAGAAGAGCTCTTTGGCAAGGATCATGTGAAGATCCTTGAAACGATGCCGGTTCGCTTTGAATGTAATTGTTCAAAAGAACGTTTTTCAGATGCCATTGTCAGTTTAGGTGTTACTGAAATTGACGATATGATTAAAGAAGATGGACAGGCAGAGGCGCATTGTCATTTTTGTAATGAAAAATACCATTTTTCAAAGGAAGAATTAGAACAATTAAAAGTAGAAGCCAGATAAAAATTTATATGGGGGGAGGAGAAGTTGAGGAGAAAGCAGCTTTGGCTTATAATCGTAGCTCTTTCTATGCTCAATTGTCTAACGGTTGCCTTTTTTCTATCAAAAGAAAATAAGGTATCCGGGGCAGGCGGAGGTGAAGAGACTGTAGCCACGGTGGGGAAAAGCACAATTTCAAGACAAGATTGGCTTAATGAATTAGCAGACAGGTATGGAAAAGATGTTTTAAAAGAAATGATTGACCAAAAAGTAATTAAAGAAATGGCCGTGAAATATAATATAAAAGTATCTGACCAGGATGTTGAACGGGAATTCAGGATGCTTCAAACAAACTATAATTCTTCCACCCAGAATAAAAGCGCTGATGAAAAGAATTGGAAAGAACAAATTCGCAATAGCCTGCTTTTAGAAGAATTATTGACAAAAGATGTGGATATCTCCGATAAAGAACTAAAAAGTTATTATGATAAAAATAAAGAACAATTCAATGTACCAACCGCATATCATTTAGCACAAATCATTGTTAAAACAAATGAGGAAGCAACTAAGGCGATTAAAGAGTTATCTCAAGGCTCAAGTTTTTCCGCCATGGCTATGGAACGCTCTGTCGATGAGTTTTCTGCTAATGAAGGCGGCGATATTGGTTATATTAGTGGTGATGATGACCGCTATCCTTCCGAATATATCAATACAGCAAAGACGTTAAAGGATGGGGCGTACAGTGACCCGATTAAGGTTGATAAAGGATATGCCGTTCTAAAGCTTGTCGGAAAAATGAACGGAAAAAAATATTCGTTTGATGAGGTGAAAGAGCAAATTCGCCGCCAAATTGCCCTTGAACAAATGAAAACACCCGAATCTGCAAGCACCTTTTGGGATGAAGCGAAGGTCGATTGGTTTTATGGAAACAAAGAAGCACAGAAATAAATTTTCTGTGCTTTTTAAAATATAAGAATGTATAATATTTGTCTTTGAGAATTGTCCAGCTTCAGCGCCCAGCGACTAGTGTACTTCGCTCTTCTCCCTACGATAAGTCAACACGAAAAAGCCAAAAACGCGATTCGTGTTGACTTTATCTCAGTCGAAGCGCTCCAGTCCATCGTCGCAAAACGGGCGCTTCCGCTTTTCTATATTAAAAATTTTCAAAAAAGTTCGGGTTAAATGATTGACAAACTGAGTATGAAACTGGTAAATTTAATAATATAAATCCAATCAAATTACTCGGAATAGGGGTGCTCTTAATGGTTCGTGTTGCAAATTCAGTTGCCGATTTAGTCGGCCAAACTCCAATTGTTAAATTAAACAGATTAGTAGATGAAAACAGTGCTGAGGTTTATTTAAAACTTGAATATTTTAATCCAGGCAGCAGTGTTAAAGACCGTATTGCATTAGCAATGATTGAAGCTGCAGAAGAAAAAGGATTAATTAAGCCCGGTATAGATACCATTATTGAGCCTACAAGCGGAAACACCGGTATCGGCCTTGCGATGATTGCTGCAGCAAAAGGTTACAAAGCCGTTTTTGTAATGCCTGAAACAATGAGTTTAGAAAGACGTAACCTTCTTCGTGCCTATGGAGCTGAGCTTGTATTAACTCCGGGACCGGAAGGTATGAAAGGTGCAATTGCCAAAGCGGAAGAGCTTGTAAAGGAACATGGTTATTTCTTGCCGCAGCAATTTAAGAACGAAGCAAATCCAGAGGTACATAGACGTACAACCGGAAGAGAAATTGCTGAACAAATGGATCAACTTGATGCATTTGTTTCCGGTATCGGTACTGGCGGTACTATTTCAGGTGCAGGCACCGTTCTTCGTGAAAAATATCCAAATGTAAAAATTTACGCTGTTGAGCCAAAGGATTCTCCGGTTCTTTCAGGGGGAAAACCGGGCCCGCATAAGCTTCAAGGACTTGGTGCAGGATTTGTTCCTGATACTCTAAATACAAGCATATATGATGAAATCATCCAAATTGGAACGGAAGAAGCGTTTGAAGCTTCACGCCGTGCAGCAAGAGAAGAAGGTATTCTAGGCGGAATTTCTTCAGGAGCAGCGGTTGCTGCCGCTTTAAAAGTTGCAAAGGAACTAGGAAAAGGTAAAAAAGTGTTAGCGATCATTCCTGATAACGGTGAACGCTATTTAAGCACACCGCTTTACCAATATGATGTTGAATAAAACACAAAGAGAGGCGGCTGGTGATTTGGCCAACGTCTCTTTTTTTTGCATAAAAAATGAAACCAATATAAACTTCATGTATGATAAAAAAGGAAAACTAGTACGGCATAGGAGGGATAAGGGATGAAAGCAGCTTATGAACAAACGATACAATGTGGCCCATTTACCTTAGACTATGGGAAAAAGACGATTGTCATGGGAATCTTAAATGCAACACCTGATTCATTTTCAGATGGCGGCAAATTTAATGAGGTTGACATAGCTGTTAAACATGCCATAGAGATGGTGGAAAATGGAGCTGATATTATTGATATTGGCGGTGAATCAACTCGGCCCGGTTTTGCGGCTGTTTCTTTGGAGGATGAACTCGGCAGGGTGATTCCGATTATTAAAGCCATTTCCAAACAGGTACAGATACCGATTTCCATTGATACATATAAAGCAGAGGTGGCCAAACAAGCAATTGAAGCAGGAGCCCATATCATAAATGATGTATGGGGGGCTAAAGCCGATGATAAAATGGCGCAGGTTGCAGCGGAGTATGATGTCCCGATTATCTTAATGCATAACCGCCATGATCGAAACTACTCCTTATTTATAAGAGATGTTTTCAATGATCTGTATGAAAGCATCACGATCGTAAAAAATGCCGGAGTGAGGGATCATAATATTATTTTGGACCCGGGTATCGGTTTTGCTAAAGACTATCAAGAAAATATTCAAATGATGCAGAACTTAGATAAGCTTACAATGATTGGTTATCCGGTCCTTTTGGGGACTTCGAAAAAAACGGTGATTGGACAGGCTTTAGATCTCCCTGTTAGCGAAAGAACGGAAGGAACGGGTGCAACCATTTGTTATGGCATTCAAAAAGGGTGTCAGATAATCAGGGTCCATGATATTAAGGAAATGAGCAGAATGGCAAGAATGATGGATGCCTTGATGGGAAAAGGTGATATCATTGGATAAAATATATGTAAATAGGATGGAATTTTACGGATATCACGGTGTATTTCCTGAAGAGAATCGACTAGGACAACGTTTTAGTGTTGATTTAACGGTTTCCTTGGATTTGAAAAAAGCAGGGGATACTGATGAATTACTATACTCAGTTAATTACGGTGAACTTTTTCAGTTATGCAAAGAGATTGTAGAGGGAAAACCCAAAAGGCTAGTCGAAGCCGTTGCTGAAAAAATAGCAGGTTCTGTATTGCAGGAATTCCCTGCTGTTAAGGAGGTCACGGTAATGGTAATTAAACCGGACCCGCCTATACCGGGTCATTACAAGTCTGTTGCAGTAGAAATTACAAGGAGTAGATAATAATGGGAAATTCAGCATTTATTGCCCTTGGCTCAAATATGGGAATCCGTTATGATTATTTAGTGAATGCAATTAGGCGTTTAATTGATTACCCTGGGATTCAACTTGTAAATTATTCCTCTGTTTATGAAACAGATCCTGTCGGCTATGAGGAACAGGATTTATTTTTAAATATGGTAATTGAGATAAACACCGAGTATAGCGCTCAGGAATTATTAGATATCTGTTTAAAAACGGAACTGGAACTTGGGAGAAAAAGGGAAATAAAGTGGGGTCCCAGAACAATAGACCTTGACATTCTCCTTTATAACCAAGAAAATATTGAAACAGAGAAGCTTACAGTTCCGCATCCTCGGATGCTGGAGAGAGCTTTCGTCATGATTCCACTGTTGGAGATTCGCAATGACGTTCTTATTCCGGAAATGGAAAAACCTTTTGAATCATACTTAAATGAATTACCTAATAAAGAAGGAGTCCGAATATGGAAGCGGAAAAATGGGGAAGACGTATTCGAGCCTATCGGAAGCTAAAGGGTTTCACACAGGAAAGCTTTTCGAAGGAACTAGGTGTATCGGTTTCAATTTTAGGAGAGATTGAGAGAGGAAACCGTTTGCCTGCAGTTGATTTTATAGAAAAAATAGCACGGTCCTTAAAGGTTAGTATAGAAGAATTAGAGCCTAAGGAATAATGAAGGAGGTTGTTTCATGTTAAAAATCGGTGATATTGAGATGAAGAACCCGGTCGTCCTTGCACCGATGGCCGGTGTTTGTAACTCTGCGTTTCGGTTAACGGTAAAAGAGTTTGGAGCAGGTCTTGTTTGTGCTGAAATGGTCAGTGATAAAGGGATCGTTTGTAAAAATGAAAAAACAATGAATATGCTTTATATTGACGAGCGTGAAAAACCGCTCAGTTTGCAAATTTTTGGCGGTGAAAAAGAAACGCTTGTAGAAGCGGCCCGATTTGTCGATCAAAATACAAATGCGGATATAATTGATATTAATATGGGGTGCCCGGTACCGAAAATCACCAAATGTGATGCAGGGGCTAAGTGGCTTCTTGATCCGGATAAAATTTATGAAATGGTTTCAGCTGTAGTAGATGCAGTTGAAAAGCCGGTAACTGTGAAGATGCGGATAGGTTGGGATGAACAGCATATCTATGCTGTTAAAAATGCCCAAGCGGTTGAACGTGCCGGCGGGAAAGCAGTTTCCCTTCATGGCCGCACACGTGTACAAATGTATGAAGGAAAAGCAAACTGGGACATTATTCGTGAAGTAAAACAATCGATTAATATTCCACTCATCGGAAACGGTGATGTTCAAACACCGCAGGATGCGAAAAGAATGCTGGATGAAACCGGCGTTGATGGTGTTATGATTGGCAGGGCTGCCTTAGGAAACCCATGGATGATCTACCGTACCGTTCAATACCTGGAAACAGGCAAATTGATGGACGAGCCATCCGTTCGGGAAAAAATTGATGTTTGTATCCTGCATTTAGATCGCTTAATTGCTTTGAAAAATGAGGATATTGCCGTTCGTGAAATGCGCAAACATGCTGCTTGGTATTTAAAAGGGGTACGAGGAAACGGAAAAGCCCGTAATGCCATCAATGAATGTAATTCACGCAACGATTTAGTTTCTCTATTAAATGGTTTAGTCCTAGATGCTGAAGAACAGGAAAGAAGCCAATTGATTGTAGGGTGAATTTGACTTTTTGTGCTTACTTTTTTATACTATTTTTGTTTAAGAAGGAAACTGCCAGTGGAATAACTGGCAGTTTTTATTCTATCTTGAACTTTTTTGATGTCTGAACTCGTAAGTTTGTGTAAAATAATAAAGTATGCAAAAAAGTGATCGCGGTTTGCTCTAGCGTTATTACATATTAAGAGATTATTGGAGTTGAGTTGGAATGAGTCAGGAAGAATTAAATGACCAATTAAGGGTCAGACGCGAAAAAATGAATACAATGCGTGAAAATGGTCTTGATCCGTTTGGAAAGCGTTTTGACCGATCAAACAGTACAAACGAATTGATCCAACAATACGGTGAGTTGGAAAAGGAAGAGCTTGAAGAAAAAAACGTAACTGTTAGTCTGGCTGGACGTATTATGACAAAGCGCGGTAAAGGAAAGGCCGGTTTTGCCCATATTCAAGATTTAACAGGTCAAATTCAAATTTACGTAAGACAGGATGCCATTGGCGAAGAACAGTATGAGGTGTTTGATTCAGCTGATTTGGGAGACATCATTGGCGTATCGGGGGTTCTTTTTAAAACAAAGGTGGGGGAACTATCTGTAAAAGTCCATAACTTTGTGTTTTTAACAAAAGCGCTTCGTCCATTACCGGATAAATTTCATGGCCTTAAGGATGTTGAACAACGGTACCGTCAACGTTATTTGGATTTAATTATGAGCGGGGAAAGTAAAAACACCTTTATTACCCGAAGCCTTATAATTCAATCGATGCGCCGTTATTTAGATGATCATGGCTATTTAGAAGTGGAAACACCGATGATGCATGCTATTGCCGGCGGTGCTTCTGCCCGTCCGTTTATTACTCATCACAACGCACTGGATATGCCGTTATTTATGCGTATCGCGATTGAATTACACTTAAAACGTTTAATTGTTGGCGGTCTTGAAAAAGTATATGAAATTGGTCGTGTTTTCCGAAATGAAGGTGTTTCAACCCGTCATAATCCGGAATTTACAATGATTGAACTTTACGAAGCCTATGCTGATTATAGAGATATCATGAGCCTCACTGAGAATCTAATTGCCCATATTGCACAAGAAGTGCTGGGCACAACAACCGTTCAATATGGTGACTATGAAGTAGATCTAAAGCCGGAATGGAAAAGGCTTCATATGGTAGATGCCATTAAAGAATACACGGGTGTAGACTTTTGGAAAGAGATGAGCGTTGAAGAAGCGCGTGAACATGCAAAAGCACATGATGTAGAAATAAACGACCATATGCTTTACGGTCATATTGTTAATGAATTCTTCGAGCAAAAGGTAGAGGAGAAGCTCATTCAACCAACATTTATCTACGGTCATCCTGTTGAGATTTCACCTCTTGCGAAGAAAAATGATGAAGACCCAAGATTCACGGATCGCTTTGAATTATTTATCGTTGCCCGTGAGCATGCTAATGCATTTACAGAGTTAAATGATCCAATTGATCAAAGAGAACGTTTCGAAGCACAGCTCAAAGAAAGAGAACAAGGAAATGACGAAGCCCACATGATGGATGAAGACTTCGTAGAAGCCTTAGAGTATGGTATGCCGCCTACCGGCGGTTTAGGAATCGGTATTGACCGATTGGTAATGTTATTAACTAACTCTCCGTCTATTAGAGATGTACTATTATTCCCGTTAATGCGTCATCGTTGATAGTCTATTTAAAAAGCGCCGATTTCATCGGTGCTTTTTTGTACCCCCATACAGAAGAGTTCGAATATTTTTACTTTAAATTTTATGTATAAAAAGCATAAATAGCTATTGCGCCTTATGATTAATGGTGGTATATTAATATCTGTTGTTGCGAAATAACAACGAAATGAAAAAAGAAAATAAAAAAGTTATTGACTTTCAGTTGATAACTTGGTAAGATTAAAAAGTCGCTTTTGGGCGACGGGTTAAATCGCTCTTTGAAAACTAAACAAACAAAATCGTGTAAACAAACAATAACTATCAGTGAATCTTTCGTATGAAAGTGAAGCTGAGCCAACGTAACTTTTAT
>NZ_JAUSTW010000018.1 GCF_030813055.1 Neobacillus ginsengisoli
ACCCGTTCCCATACCGAACACGGAAGTTAAGCTTCTCAGCGCCGATGGTAGTTGGGACGCGAGTCCCTGTGAGAGTAGGACGTTGCCAGGCTGTTTAATTTTAAAAAATTGCATGCATAATTTATTGATTTAAGACACATAATAATATGGTGCAATAGAAATGTGAAATTTTTACCGTCGCGGGGTGGAGCACGTTCGAATTATCTTCTTCGAATAATCTACAGCGCACCGATTGAACCGCAGCTTGAGTTGCTTTCTGAAATCGGGGCGGTCGTTACAAACTGTGAGCATAGATAAATTTTATAATTTTTACCGTCGCGGGGTGGAGCAGTCTGGTAGCTCGTCGGGCTCATAACCCGAAGGTCGCAGGTTCAAATCCTGCCTCCGCAATTTGGTCTGGTAGTTCAGTTGGTTAGAATGCCTGCCTGTCACGCAGGAGGTCGCGGGTTCGAGTCCCGTCCAGACCGCCACAAAATAAATTTAAGAAAAACACGAAACCAGGTTTCGTTTTTTTTATTTTCGTTTAAACTACATATAAATTTTGCATCCTTAGGAGACATCCTAAGGTTTTTTTGTAAGCAAAATAAGGTAAAATGGAGATAGTGTTAAGCAATGCTATAATTAAAAGGTGATTAAATGAATCAATATGAAATGAATACAGCCAATCCGGAGGAAACATCCCAATTTGCGGAAAAAATAGCCGGTTTTTTACAACCGGGTGATCTAATCGCGTTAGAAGGGGATTTAGGTGCTGGAAAAACAACCTTTACAAAAGGATTGGCCCGAGGGTTAGAAATAAAGAAAACAGTAAATAGCCCGACATTTACGATTATTAAGGAATACAAAGGTAGATTGCCTTTGTATCATATGGATGTATACCGTGTAGCGGATTCATACGAAGACTTAGGCTTCGATGAATACTTTGAAGGTGATGGCGTAACAGTAGTGGAATGGGCTCATTTAATTGGAGAACAGCTTCCCGGTGAGCATTTGGCTATTTTCTTGTACCATGAAGATGAGGAAAAAAGGAAGATTGTACTCATGCCAAAGGGAAAAAGATATGAGCAATTATGTAAGGAGATATTTTCATGACAATATTAGCGATTGATACTTCTAACTACGCGTTAGGAGTAGCGCTTTTAGAAGATAATCAAGTTCTTGGCGAGTATATAACAAACCTAAAAAAGAACCACTCTGTTCGAATCATGCCAGCCATTCAGACCCTTATGAAAGATTGTGAAAAGGTACCGGCGGATTTAACGAAAATTGTGGTTGCAAAAGGACCAGGCTCCTATACAGGAGTGAGAATTGGTGTCACGATTGCCAAAACATTAGCTTGGACATTAAATATTCCGCTTGTAGGAATATCCAGTCTTGAAATTCTTGCTTCCGGAACGGGCCGCTACTTTGATGGCTATATATCTCCGTTATTTGATGCAAGAAGAGGACAAGTCTATACGGGGTTATTTCAGTTCCGGGATGGAGAGCTTGTTACTGTTGAACAGGATCAATTAGTGATGTTAACGGATTGGGCCGAAAAATTAAAGAATTTCTCTAAACGCATCCTTTTTGTCGGAAATGATTTACTGATTCATCGGACGAAAGCGGAAGAAATATTAGGACAACAAGCAGTATTTGCCGCTCTAACGGAACATAATCCGAGGCCCTCAGAGTTGGGACAATTGGGCATGTACAAACAAGGGGAAGACGTCCATACATTTGTTCCCAACTATATACGCTTAGCCGAAGCGGAAGCAAAGTGGTTGGAAGCAAAAGGAAAAATTTAAAAAGGATAGGAATTATTGATATGGTAGATTCTTTTGTTTTTCGTAATATGAGGGAAGAGGATATTGACCAAATTTTAATAGTTGAGCATGCATCCTTTGCTACACCTTGGAGCCGGGAAGCTTTTTATAATGAATTATACAATAACAAATTTGCGGTTTATATTGTTCTCGAGGAAGACAAAAAAATTATTGGTTACTGTGGGGCTTGGATTGTGATCGATGAAGCCCATGTAACCAATGTTGCCATCCTTCCTGAATATCGAGGTCGAAAGCTTGGTGAAGCATTGTTGAAAAAGTTAATGACTGTTGCTATGGAAATGGGTGCAAAGAGTATGACTCTTGAAGTGCGGGTAACCAATCATGTTGCCCAATCCCTTTACCGAAAATTAGGTTTCCAAAATGGCGGGATTCGAAAAAATTATTATTCTGACAATCAAGAAGATGGATTAGTGATGTGGGTGAATTTATGAAAAAAGACCAATTTGTATTGGGTATTGAGACAAGCTGTGACGAGACTGCCGTTGCGATTATAAAAAATGGCCGGGAAATAGCTGCAAATGTGGTTGCTTCACAAATTGAAAGTCATAAGCGCTTTGGCGGGGTTGTTCCGGAAATTGCTTCACGCCATCACGTAGAACAAATCACCATTGTAATTGAAGAGGCATTGAATCGGGCAAATCTTACTTTTTCGGATATTAATGCCATTGCTGTTACTGAAGGGCCCGGATTGGTGGGCGCGCTTTTGATAGGCGTCAACGCGGCTAAGGCACTTGCTTTTGCCCATGGTATCCCGCTTGTTCCGGTGCATCATATTGCGGGTCATATTTATGCCAACCGTTTAGTAACAGAGTTGAATTTTCCACTTCTAGCTCTAGTCGTGTCAGGCGGCCATACAGAGCTTGTTTATATGAAAGAGCATGGTCACTTCGAAGTAATCGGTGAAACGAGAGATGATGCAGCCGGGGAAGCCTATGACAAGGTGGCACGAACATTAAATCTCCCTTATCCGGGGGGGCCTCATATTGATCGATTAGCAGCAGAAGGCAGCCCGAACATTGATTTACCACGCGCTTGGCTTGAGGAAGGATCATATGATTTTAGCTTCAGCGGCTTAAAATCAGCTGTAATCAACACGGTTCATAATGCTGAACAACGCGGCGAAATAATTGCTCCCGAAGATCTTGCAGCGAGCTTTCAAGCAAGTGTCATTGAAGTATTAGTGAAAAAAACTGAAAAGGCTGTTGCTGAATACGGAGTGAAACAAGTAGTAGTTGCGGGTGGCGTTGCCGCAAATAAAGGACTTAGAGCTGCGCTGGAAAAGGCATTTTCAGAAAAAGAGTCGATTGAATTAGTCATTCCGCCGCTATCCTTATGTACGGATAATGCGGCCATGATTGCAGCTGTTGGAAGTATTATGTTTGAAAGGGGAATAAGAGCGGATCTATCTCTTAATGCCCTCCCTGGGCTCGATATAGAAATCTATAATCATTAAAGACTAACTCTTTTCCGGGTTAGTTTTTTTGTGGATAAAATATTATTCAGAAACGTGTAAAAAAATAATTTTGTGGATAACTCTACGATAATCTGTTGATAATGTGGATAAATAGGGGGTTTTTTGTGGATAATGTGGAAAAGTCTAAGGAGAGTTGTAGAAGTACCCTTTTGAATGTGTATAAGCCTGTGGAAAAGGTAGAATAACATGACTTTTTCTTAAAAAAATGATGAGATCAATTGGGAAATTTGTCGATATTGCTCGGAATTTTGTCGATATTTCTTTGAATTTTGTTGATATACCATAAATAATGTCGATTTTTTAAACAGGTTTATATGACTTCTCGGAAAAAAACAAATAAAAACCAGGCAATGCTGCCTGGTCATTATTCAGCAAGCTCGGCCCACTCTTCCATGAGTTGATCAAGCTCCGCTTTTGCTTTTTCACTATTTAAGTTGATTTCTAAAACCTTTTCGTGATTTTGGAAGATTTCCGGCTCGCATAATTGTTGCTCATAATCCTGAATTTGTTCTTCCAACTCTTCAATTCGTAATTCCATTTCTTCTACTTTTCTTTTTCGCTGCCGTTCCAGTTTTTTGCTTTCCTTATCCTGTTGATAGGAATTTTTTTCTGCAAGCTCTCCATTTGGTCCATTTTTTACAGCAGCAGCAGTGGCAGCCAATGCTTCAAGTTCTGCCTGTTCCGTCTTTTTTTCTACATAATAATCATAATCACCCAGATATTCCGTACTGCCGCTGGGGCTTAGTTCTAATACCTTCGTGGCGATTCGATTAATAAAATACCTGTCATGTGAGACAAATAAGATCGTCCCGGGATAGTCAATAAGCGCATTTTCAAGTACTTCTTTACTATCAAGGTCAAGATGGTTGGTAGGCTCGTCTAAAATCAACACATTCGCCTTCTCCAGCATGAGCTTGGCAAGGGCAAGACGTGCTTTCTCACCGCCGCTTAATGTTGAAACAATTTTTAAGACATCTTCACCGGAGAAGAGGAAATTTCCTAATACCGTTCTGATTTCTTTTTCACTTTTTAATGGGTAATCATCCCACAATTCATTCAAAACACGCTTATTGGACCTCAACTCAGCTTGTTCCTGGTCGTAGTATCCGATTGAAAGGTTCGTTCCGTAACGGATGGTCCCTGCAAGCTCAGGCAGCTTTTTAATAATCGTCTTTAACAAGGTTGATTTTCCGATACCGTTAGGACCCACTAGGGCAATGCTTTCGCCGCGATATGCGCGGAAGGAAATCGACTCTGATACCTTTTCACCATGATACCCAACCGCAAGAGAATCCACTGTCAGGACATCATTTCCGCTTTGCTTTTCGATTTCAAAGGTGAAGGAAGCAGATTTTTCGTCTCCGAGCGGTCGATCCATGATTTCCATTTTCTCAAGCTTTTTACGGCGGCTTTGTGCTCTTTTGGTGGTTGACGCCCGAGCCAGGTTGCGCTGGATGAAGTCCTGTAAATTTGCAACCTCCTGCTGCTGCTTCTCGTAAAGCTTCATATCACGTTCATAGTTGGCTGCCTTTTGCTCAAGGTAGGCACTATAGTTACCCGGAAATTTTTGAATTTGCTTTCGGGAGACCTCATATACCTGGGATACTACTTTATCCAAAAAATAGCGGTCATGGGAGACAATTAAAATGGCACCCTCATAGCTTTGCAGATATTGTTCAAGCCAGGAAAGAGTGTCAATATCAAGATGGTTGGTAGGCTCGTCCAAAATTAAAATATCGGGCCTTGTTAACAGGAGCTTTCCTAATGCGAGCCTTGTTTTTTGTCCGCCGCTTAAGCTGGAAATCATCACTCCATGATCACGAAATTTCAAACCGTGCAAAACAGAGCGAATATCGGCCTCGTATTGATAGCCTCCTTGTTCCTTAAATTTCACTTGGAGCACATCATACTCTTTTAGTATTCTTTCATATTTTCCACTGTTGTTCATTGCATCAGTGTCCGCCATTTGTTCTTCCAGGTGACGAAGTGTTTTTTCCATGGTTTGAAGCGATTCAAACACAGTCATCATTTCTTCCCAGATCGACAAATTTGATTCTAAACCTGTATTTTGAGCTAAATAGCCGATGGTTACTTCCTTTGGCTTAAAAATCTCACCGCCATCATGTGACAGGTGTCCCGCTATAATCTTCAATAATGTCGATTTTCCTGCACCGTTGCGGCCAACGAGTGCTACACGGTCACGTGTTTGTAATTCCAGTTTTATATTCGATAAAATAAGTTCAGCACCATAGTATTTTGCCAGTTGATTTACTTGTAACAAAATCATTTTTTTCACCTCTATTACATACGAATAGTGTACCTTAATCCCGGTTTGTCGGCAATAAACTGCTGTTAATTGCAAAGCTCGAAAGGAATTTGTCGAATGAAAAAAATATTCATTCACACAAATTCGCTCAAAGTTTCACACACATAGAAGAAAAAATAGTGTATGATTTAATTGGAGGCTTTTAAATATGACAGAATTTACTCATTTTAATGAAGAAGGCAGAGCGAAAATGGTTGACGTAAGTGATAAACCAGAAACGGTCCGCACTGCGCTTGCCCATTCCAGCATTGCAGTTAGTAAAGAGATTTATGAAAAAGTAACGAATAATGAAATGAAAAAAGGCGATGTGTTAGCAGTGGCTCAAGTAGCGGCTGTTATGGCTGCCAAAAAAACATGGGACATCATTCCAATGTGCCACCCAATTCCATTAACAGGTGTAAATATTACCTTTATATGGGAACAAGCTAACAAAGATCAGTACAAATTAAATATTTCTGCATCTGTAAAAACAAAAGGAAGCACAGGTGTTGAAATGGAAGCGCTAACAGCAGCGGCTGCTTGTGCGTTGACTGTTTATGACATGTGTAAGGCAGTTGATAAAGGTATGGTAATAGGACCTACCTATTTAGTGGAGAAAACAGGCGGAAAAAACGGCGACTTTCAAAGAACCCAGTCAAGTAATATAATATACTAAACCATACATGCGGGGTGTAGGAGTCAAATGATAAATGAAACGATGAAAATACCACAGGCGACCGCAAAACGGCTGCCGTTATATTATCGATTTATACAAAACCTCCATGCTTCCGGTAAGCAGCGAGTTTCTTCAGCAGAATTAAGTGAAGCAGTAAAAGTGGACTCTGCCACCATTCGAAGGGATTTTTCCTATTTCGGAGCATTAGGGAAAAAAGGCTATGGTTACAATGTAAATTACCTATTAACCTTCTTCCGTAAAACACTTGACCAGGATGAGCTCACAAAGGTAGCCTTAATCGGGGTAGGTAATCTTGGAACCGCCTTTTTAAATTATAATTTTTTGAAAAATAATAATACAAAAATTGCATGTGCCTTCGATGTCGATCCTGAAAAAATGGGAACATTGATTGGGGACGTCCCTATTCTTCCTATGGATAATTTGGAGGAGTATTTATCCAATGAAAATATACCGGTTGCGATTTTAACAGTGCCCGCTCCTGCTGCCCAGATAATTACAGACCGGCTTGTGAAAGCAAATGTTAAGGGGATTTTAAATTTCACTCCTGCAAGGTTAAATGTTCCGTCTTCCATAAGAGTGCATCATATTGACTTAGCAGTAGAGCTTCAATCACTAGTATATTTTTTAAAGCATTATCCGACAGAGGAAATTGAAGCAGAGTAGAAACAAAGACCTTTTCGCGAAAATATCGCGGAAAGGTCTTTTTCTTTTGGAATAGGGACCCCAAATTATCGACTTTACAACGTAACAGTGTTATGTTACATTAATTTCATGAAAGGGGTTTTCAAAATGAGCGAGGAGTTAATCTCTAAAAAGGATTTATTAGAACTGGCCGGGATATCGTATGGGCAATTATATAGATGGAAACGAAAGGACCTCATTCCGGAAGAATGGTTTGTGCGGAAATCAACGTTCACCGGTCAGGAAACCTTTTTCCCAAAAGAAAAGATTTTAGAAAGAATCGAAAAAATTCAAACGATGAAAGAGAATCTTTCCTTAGACGAACTGGCCGACATGTTTTCACCAAATGTCACTGATTTAAATTTAACGAAGGATGAATTAATAAAACGTAACATTGTTTCGACAATGGTTGTCGATTTTTACTTGGAACAGGAAAAAGGCGGTCAGCAATTTGATTTTTCAAGAATGCTTGAAGTGTTTGTTTTAGAGAAGCTGCTGCAATCAGGTGAAATTAATCTCGATGAAGGGAAAATGCTGCTTCAGGTGCTAAAGGACAATAAACCCTTAATTAAACAGAAAAGCAGCGAATTAGTAATTACGAGAAAACTGGGAGTTTCATCCTGTCTTTTATTGATTAATGCCGAAGCATTCCTTTTTGAGCGGGGGACGAAAATTGTCACGCAGCTCTCGTTGATGACCTGTATGGAAGAGATTAAATCAAAATTACTTTAAAGGAGAATGAATATGAACCAAAAAGGAGACTTGGTCATCAATGGCTTTGGGGCATCGGGCGGCGGTCAATTCCATCTTGTAACGATTAATGGTTTCGGTACAGTTAACAATGATGTGGATTGCACTGAATTTGAATGTAATGGGTTTGGTACTGTAACTGGAAACGTTAAATCAGATAAAACAAAAGTAAACGGTAAAGCCAAGTTCAAAGGAAATATTGAAGGGAAGGTTCTTTCGATTGAGGGGACGGCAAAAATTGATCAAAACTTGTATGTGGAAAATTTGAATGTTTCAGGGACCGCTGCTGTGGGTGGAAAAGTAAAATGTGAGGAAATAAAAATAAAAGGTCACCTAAAGGTTGGAGAAGATTGTGAGGCGGAAATTTTTAAAGCAGAATCCCAGTTTGTTATTGGCGGGCTATTAAACGCCGATCAAATTGAGATTAACCTTTATGGTGAATCAAAAGCTAAAGAAATCGGCGGCCAAACGATTACAGTGAAACATAAAGGATCGCTATTCGGTCAATTATTGAAGCCTCTTTTTCAAACCCAGCTTGAAACGGAATTAATTGAAGGGGACAAAATTGTCCTTGAAAATACGACAGCGAAAGTAGTCCGCGGAAATCAAATTACGATTGGTCCTAATTGTAGAATTGACGTTGTTGAGTATACAGGTGAAGCTTTTATTGATAAAAAAGCACTTGTGGGAGATAGCAGAAAAATCTAATGGGGGGCAATTCAATGAGAAAAGGCGAAAACCTAATTATCAATGGATCGGGAAGTTATCCCGGCGGACATTACGACAAAATCAGTATTAGAGGCGAGGGCACGATTGTAAATGATGTTGAATCCTCTGCTTTTAATGTATATGGAACTAGTGATTCCGAACAAAATGTCAAAACAGGTTCTGTAAAAATCCTTGGTGAAGCAAATGTCAATGGCAATATCGAAGCGGATGAAACGTTGGTTATGGGGACCATGGAGGTCGGCGGCAAAGCGCATTTGAAAAAAATAAAGATATTTGGCTTGCTTGTAGTCGGTGAAAGATTAAGCGGTGATAAAGCGGTTATTAAAGGAAATATATCGGTAAAGGGTGATGTCGAATACGAGGCATTCGATTCAAGCGGCGGTTTTGAAATCAAAGGATTATTAACTGCAGATACGATTAAGGTCGGTTTGCGCTTTGGTCAAAGCACGGCAGAGGAAATCGGCGGCGGGAAAATCACTATTAAGAAAAAGAAAAACTCGCTGCTGCCATTTGGAAAAGGAATTGGGTCCCTTACAGCCAAGATAATCGAAGGGGATGATATCCATTTAGAAAATACAAAGGCAGAAATCGTCAGGGGTAATGACGTTAAAATCGGACCCGGCTGTCAAATCGGATTGGTGGAGTATCGAAATGTCTTGACGCATGACCCTAGTTCAACGATAAAAACTCAGAAAAAGATCTAAAAGGAGGTTTGGGGTCGGGTTCTCTTTTTCTGTGTTAAGTATGGCGGCGATGCCTCCATTTGGCATCCACCAGCGCGGCTCGGCGACTTCAACGAGCAACTTTATCCGGTCATTGGGAATGACGATTGGGATTACCATATTTGGAACCATCCAAAGAAATAGTTTTAATGGGAAACTGGAGGATGCTTTTTCCGGAATGGGACCACTGCCAAAAGGCCAGTCCTTTGGGGATTCACGTGCCTTATTATCGGAGCAGGCAAGAAGTCACATACCAGCACCTATTTTATCCAAAATCACGGATGCGCTGTCCGGTTCCATTATCCATACTTTTACATAGGCACTTGTTCCCGCCTTCTTGGCCTTCCTCTTTATTGTTATTTTAGGAACAGAGAGAATGGTGATCAAGAAAGAATCGGTTTCTCAATAAAAACAAAGAGGCTGACGGTATGGTGTCAGCCTCTTTTCTTATTTCAATTTATCCTTAAATTTAATATAAAAGAAAATCATTCTAATTCCTGAGCCAAAATCAAACGTCGCTAACACGACAAGGAGATAACTGAAAAAACTCCAGCCGCTTTTTTGCACATCCTGGATCGCAAAGTAAGTAAATAAAGAACCGAGCAGGAGATAAATGAAGCCGGAAAACAACGGTGAACGTCTCATAAAAATCCTCCGATGAAGTTTTGCACTTTCTCAGCGCCGTGAATAAGTTTCTCGATATCGTTCTTGTAGGCAGATTGAAGGATGACAACCATAGTATTCATCGCTACATGGGCAAAAATAGGGACAATGATATGTTTTGTTTTAACATAGAGAAACGCAAACGTAAACCCCATCGCCGAATAAATGAGAATATGCTTAGGCTCCATATGGGCTAAGGCAAAAATGAGCGAGCTGATGAAAGCAGAAACAAAAAAGTTATAGCGTTTATAAAGAGCACCGAAAATTATTTTTCGAAAAATGATTTCTTCCAGTATAGGGCCGAAAATGGAACTGACTAATATAGCTAACGGAAAAGAATCAATAATTTTAATAATATCCTTTGTATTTTCTGAGCCCATTTCAATTCCGAGGAGCTGCTCAATATTTGCGGCTATAGATTGAGCAAATAAGGCTATGAAGACACCGAAAATTGCCCAGATAACTGAACGGCTGAAGCCGGTTCCTCTTTGGTTAAGGTTAAATTGCTTCATTTCTTTTCGTAGGATAAGAAGGACTATGATCAAGGCAATGGAAAAGCTGATGATGAGCCAATAAGGAACTGCAAGCTTTGTGCTTATTCCTAATGTTTTAAAGCCTAACATCAACAGGGGAACCCCGATAAGGCTGGAAAACTGCATAACAAGATAAACAATTATGATCATCCAATATTCCCTTTTCAAATTGTAATCTCCTTTTTTCTTTGAAATTCGATAACTGTCTAGCGCAAGCAGCCCAGCGACTAGTATACTTCGCTCTTCTCCCTACGATAAGTCAACATCGAATCTTTAGCAGCTCCGTGTTTCCTTTATCTCAGTCGAAGCGCTCCAGTCCTGTTGTACGCTAAACGGGCGCTTCCGCTTTTCTTTTTGCACTATTCTTCATTCTACTCTTAAATCAGCTCGAGTATCAATTTTGAAGAGTTACTTTCAAAAATAATGTATAGAATTACATGTTAATCACATACTTTTAAGGTTGTGAAAAAGTAGCTTTCTTTTTTGAAAAATTTTATGCATCACACTTGCAAAAGATTTTCAGATTCATTATTATAATAATTGTGTTAGCACTCATAACAAGAGAGTGCTAATAATGTCAGAATTACATATATTTTTGAGGAGGTTGTTTGATTTGTTAAGACCATTAGGTGATCGCATTGTTATTGAGCTTGTTGAATCAGAAGAAAAAACTGCAAGCGGTATCGTTTTACCGGACTCAGCTAAAGAAAAGCCTCAGGAAGGAAAAGTTGTTGCCGTTGGTACTGGTCGCGTGCTTGAAAGCGGAGAACGTGTAGCACTAGAAGTTTCTGTAGGCAATCGCATTATCTTCTCAAAATACGCTGGTACAGAAGTGAAATTCGAGGGTACTGAATATTTAATTTTACGTGAAAGCGATATTCTTGCTGTTGTAGGCGCATAAGGATTATTCCTAAAAAAATAAATTTTTTTGACTATTTGAGGAGGTTTTTGAACAATGGCTAAAGAGATTATGTTTAGTGAAGACGCTCGACGTGCAATGCTTCGAGGTGTGGATGCACTTGCAAATGCAGTAAAAGTTACTCTTGGACCAAAAGGACGCAACGTGGTTCTTGAGAAAAAATTCGGCTCACCATTAATCACAAATGACGGTGTAACCATTGCGAAAGAAATTGAATTAGAAGATGCATTCGAAAACATGGGCGCCAAGCTTGTAGCTGAAGTAGCCAGCAAAACAAACGATGTTGCCGGTGACGGTACAACAACTGCAACTGTTCTTGCTCAAGCGATGATTCGTGAAGGCTTAAAGAACGTAACTGCCGGTGCTAACCCTATGGGTATCCGTAAAGGAATCGAAAAAGCAGTTTCTGCTGCTGTTGAAGAATTAAAAGCTATTTCTAAACCAATCGAAAACAAAGCTTCAATCGCTCAAGTTGCGGCAATTTCTGCAGCTGACGAAGAAGTTGGCCAATTGATTGCAGAAGCTATGGAACGCGTTGGTAACGACGGCGTTATCACAATCGAAGAGTCAAAAGGCTTCACAACTGAATTGGACGTTGTAGAAGGTATGCAATTCGATCGTGGATACGTTTCAGCTTACATGGTAACCAATACAGACAAAATGGAAGCTGTTTTAGAAAACCCGTACATCTTAATCACTGACAAGAAGATTTCCAGCATTCAAGAAATCCTTCCTGTTCTAGAACAAGTTGTTCAACAAGGTAAGCCATTATTACTTGTTGCTGAAGACATCGAAGGTGAAGCACTTTCTACTTTAGTAGTGAACAAACTTCGCGGAACTTTCAATGCAGTTGCTGTTAAGGCTCCTGGTTTTGGTGACCGTCGTAAAGCAATGCTTGAAGATATCGCTGCTTTAACCGGCGGTGAAGTCATCACTGAAGAGCTTGGCCGTGACCTTAAATCTGCAACAATCGATTCTCTGGGCCGCGCTTCTAAAGTTGTTGTGACAAAAGAAAACACAACAATCGTTGAGGGTGCCGGCGAAGCGGAAGCAATTGCTGCCCGTGTGAACCAAATCCGAGTTCAATTAGAAGAAACTACTTCTGAATTTGATCGTGAAAAATTACAAGAGCGCTTAGCGAAATTAGCTGGCGGTGTAGCGGTAATCAAAGTCGGTGCTGCTACTGAAACAGAATTAAAAGAGCGCAAGCTACGTATCGAAGACGCTTTGAACTCTACTCGTGCTGCAGTTGAAGAAGGGATCGTATCCGGTGGTGGTGTAGCCCTTCTAAACGTATTCAGCAAAGTGGCTGAAATTCAAGCTGAAGGTGACGTAGCAACTGGTATCAACATCGTATTACGTGCGATGGAAGAGCCTGTACGCACAATCGCTCACAATGCAGGTCTTGAAGGATCTGTAATCGTGGATCGCTTAAAGCGTGAAGCTGTTGGAACAGGCTTCAACGCTGCTACTGGCGAATGGGTAAACATGATCGAAGCCGGTATCGTTGACCCAACTAAAGTTACTCGTTCAGCTCTTCAAAATGCTGCATCTGTTGCGGCTATGTTCTTAACAACTGAAGCAGTTGTTGCTGACAAGCCGGAAGAAAACAAAGGCATGGGCATGCCTGATATGGGCGGCATGGGCGGAATGGGCGGCATGATGTAAGGCGTTTAAGCCACAATCTGAGAAATAGTTATAGCTATTTTCCCCCCATTTTGAGAAGTAGTCATGTAAATTATTTATATCAATAGCAATAACCACTTCCTATAAAAATTTAGGGAGTGGTTTTTTGTGTTGTTAAAATTTGCTTATCAAGACTTTTTGGATGACAGACGTTTCAAGAACACAACCAAGACGAATATCAAAAATTATGAAATGCTATTAGGTAAGTTTGTGGATTACTGCATTGAGAATCAAGTGGTAAACGCTGAAGACATTACCTACAGTCATGTGCGACAATACCTTTTAAATTGCCAAGAAAAAGGAGACAAGGCTAGTACAATCAATACCAAGCTATTGAGAATACGGGCATTTTTAAATTATATGGTGGAATGTGAGGTTATTAAAACTAATCCTGCCAAGAAAGTTAAAAAGCAAAAAGAAGATATCAAGATCGATGTCTTCAGTGATGAACAAATACGGCAGATGTTGAACTTTTACAGAAGGATAAAACAACGTGAAAAAAGCTATGTAGCTTATCGAGATTACATGATTATTGTGACGATTCTTGGTACTGGAATTAGACGAGGTGAAGTCATAAATCTGCAGTGGTCTGATATTGATTTCATCAATAAAACAATATCTGTTTTTGGAAAAAGTAGAAGAAAAGAAACGATTCCCATTACAGATAAGTTGGTAAAAGAACTGGCAGGATATCAATCCTTTTGCAAGCAATATTGGGGAACTATAAGTGATTATGTTTTTGTAAAACGGGATAACACTCAAATGACCGACAATTCATTGATGTTAGTTTTCAAATATCTAGGGCAAAAAATGAATTTTAAAGATTTACGGGTATCCGCCCATACGTTTCGCCATACATTTTGCCATAGGCTTGCAATGTCTGGAATGAGTGCCTTTGCCATTCAGAAGCTTATGAGACACCAAAATATTGCAGTTACGATGAAGTATGTTGCTATGTGGGGGAACGAGCTAAGGGAGCAGAATGACAAGTATAATCCACTAAATTCATTAGATGTGTAAGTGGGAAAAAAGAGAGCAGTCAAATGGCTGTTCTCTTTAATCTTTAAAAAAGTTAGATTTATTTGCAATTTCTATCAATTGCTTAGATCCCCTCGCTTTTTCTCCATTTTTCTCCTTTCTTCAAATCTATTCCAGTAAACTTCTGGTTTAGTACAATTACTAATGCAAAAAATCTTTTAAAGGGGGATTAGATGTTTGTCGCTTATACAGATGCTTCAATCCGAAATCAAAATGCAATTTTAGCATTTGTAATCTTCTTTGAAGATAAAAGTAAAATATCAAAAAGGATCGTAATTAATCAAACGAATAACAACATTGCAGAGGCTTCAGCATTTAAGGAGTTAATTTCTTTCCTCGACTACTACAATTTTAAGGGAGGTTTAATACTTTTTGATTCCAATGGTTTAAAAAGCCATCTAAAACGGTCAAGAAGAAAAACTAATAAGTATCTATCCGAGGACACCAAGGAAATCCTTAGAAGACTTAGTGTTAGAACTCAGGTAATTCCTCGAAAATATAATGTTGCTCACCAAGTATGCTCTGAGAATAAATCTTTAAAATCTACTCCATTTTCATCTATTAACCGTCATTACTATCAAAAGGTGGAGGATTTTCCCGATTACCTTTTACAGTTATCTGTCCTTGAAGAATACAGGCAGATATATAATAAGCGTTTTGCTACCTTTCATGAGGCACAAATGAAGCTAAATAAGAAAATATGGTCAGCTGACCTCTTGGAAGATTTGGATGGTGTTAAGATGTATGCGATTCATGATAAAAGAATAAAAGTACATGGAGATACCATTATTAAGCTTACTAAGGTTAATAATGTCCAAGTTGGTAGTCATTGGAGGGCAATTAGAAAGTTGCAAAAGTTAAACTAGATGCTACATTAGTAAAATTGATTTTGGAAGTAAAGGAGAGAGGGCATAAAAATGGGTGTAGTCTATGCTATTACAAATAATTTAACTGGTTTAATTTACTTAGGTGGAACAACAAGGGGTGGGGATGTAAGACTTAACGAACATCGTTTAGCATTAGAAAATGAAAGAGAAAGAAATGAGCAATTACAAATAGACTATTGCAGGGTAGGAGAGAAAAACTTTTCCTTTGAGATAATTTTTGAGTCTACTGAGCATGAGCTTTGTGAATTAGTTCTAATAGAGTTGTTTTCTAGGATTGGATGGGGATATAAACAAAGAAGAGGAAATCGAATTCAAAAGGTAATAACTGGAGAGGTGACGATACCAGAGATTGTTTATCAACAAGTTGTAAATTACATACATCAAAATCATAGCGAAGAAGGTTACTTTCAACACTATTAGAAGAACTCCAAGATATCAAGTTCGGATTCGAATGTAAGTCAAAAGATATTTATAATAGAGAATTTAAAAACAGTTTTTTAGCTGAGTATGCAGCTAGTACCCGTAGAGTAGATGAAGTTCGTTTTAAGAAAGCCAGTATATTTGAAGAGAAAGCACAGAAGGACTTGTACGACTTTACATTCGAAGAAGCTGAAGAATTCTTATATTCATTAAACGCAAAGAGTTTAAGGAGTATTCAAAATCATATTTCTAGATTGAGAATATATTTGGATTTTGCAAGGCAACAAAGGCGTTCGATAAATGAGATAAATTATTACAAGTACTTAGGTAAAAAGGAAAATGCCACAAAATACCTCAGGTGGAAAAGCTGTTTTTGAATGAGGCTATTGTATTACTAGAATGATAGTGCTATAATATATGTACTAAAATTAATAATCGTATATTACATCTGTATAATTAACAATTAAACTATGAAGGAGAGACTTTACATGCACCCGCCTCTTTAGGAGGCACACAATATATTTCTGTAAAAGCTATGAGTTAATCATAGGATAGGGCTATTCATGCCTACATATCACAGGGATAAGTGTGCTTTCTAACGGGGGATTGTATGTAGATTCTCTCCTTTTTTGTGTTACTTTGATAGCAGAGTTTGAGTTTTGTTAAATAAAGGGCATTCGCTTCGCTCACTCTGCCGCCTCCCTACGGTCGTTAGCGGGACGCTCCCTGCGGGTCACTTCGCCACCTAAAGGTGTCGACCCCATCAAGCTCAGACCTATAAATGAATCATTAATCATATCAAGGGTTGTATGGTTATTAAAAGTGTGCATCTTTTGACATAATATAAATCTGGGTAGTATTAATATATTACGACAAAATTTGCACGCTATTTTAAAGGGTCTAATAATCTGTAAAAACCTAACTAATTTATGTAAGGAGGGAGTAAAAATGGCTGTCATAGGCAGTCCTCTAATAGAAAGTAGGTAATTATAGTGACATTAACAACAGAAGAATTTGTAATGAAATTTGGGACGAAGGTGCAGAAGGCTAAGTTCAAAAGGGATGGTAAACTAGGGTCAAGAACTAGAGAGTCTATTATTAAAACGGCTGAGCAGGAATATATAGTGGAAATTGTTAAACTAGGCAGGAGTAACATATACGTATGTACTAAGCGTGTTGAAAAGGTCATGAAGAAAGACGGTCGTGTAAGAAGTGGGCGAGAACAAGTTGAACATAGAATCCCAATGGACATAATTGTAGCGGTTCACTTAGAATACGATATGACGAAACAAGCTAGTATGAGTTTAGGTAAATGGGCAGTTGAATTTGGACTAATTTCAGAACTTGAATCTGACTTATTACTTTCTAGACACAGCAGTACTCTACGTCAAAAACATATTGATTTGGCTATTGAGAATGGTCTTCTTGAAGAAGACCAAACGAAGCTATTAGATGAATTTACACTTCACTGCCTTGAGATATATGGACAATTGGTTAAGACCTTAGAGCATATGAAGAAATGTGGTATTATCTTATTCTATGAAAACTGGATGGGATATGGTAAAGATGGTAAAGTCAACATCAATCCCGAAATAATGAAGAAAATCCAAAAGACTAGACGGGATCTAATGAAGAAACATGATGTTGTTGAATTCAATCTAACTGCACATCGTAATGCTAAAAAGGTTAAAAACTTTAAGCTCGAATGGAAACAAGCATTAGCAGAAGTAAAAGATGAGTTTGGCAATGTCCTAGGCATTAAGTATTACTGGAAAGAATACGCTGTGATATTGAAGGCTACAAGTAAAGTAGTGCAGCGATATCTTGAAACGTATTGCGCCGAAGAATTAGAAGCCTATGTCAATAATAAAGACCTATTCATAAATCAAAATGAAGCGAACTATGTGCTTAAGCGTAAAGCTAACTTCATGAAGAAGGCAGAGAAACGCCACAAGCAAAAGCTAAAGGAATACAAGGAGATGAAGGTTGGGTTTGCAACAGCAGAAGATGAAGAACTAATTAGATACTTTTACACGCAGAAAGAACTGGAGGATATCATTACAGGATATGACCTAGGCGTTAAGAGGTTACACTTGCAGAACTTATATATGGAGCGAATGGGGCAGCTATTCGATTTGTATAAGCTAAAGTCTATAGCAAATAATACACTTTGAAGGAGTCTCTTAATAGAGGCTCTCTTTTTTGTATATTGGATCAGAAGATTGAACAAAGGGTCAGAAATTATAACATCGACTTACATGAACTAATAAAACCCGTCTTTATACGGAAAACCAAAAAGTAACTGTTATCTAAATGGAGTGAGTAGCCTTATGTCTCAAAACCGAAAGATGAATTTCAAAATTTAGATACCATGGTAGTGGTACTGTATTACTGTTACAGATATGGGATAAAGAAGAGGGAATCTGAGCTTTCAAGTTGTAAGGGAGATATAATTCATTTCGGTCAAGATACAATTAATTGCAATATTTTATTTTTTTTGTTATATTCTAACTAAGCCATGGACTTGGCTAATACAATAGTGGCAACTGGATGGTTGTACACAAAGAGGAGATGTTGAAAATGGTAGCACTTACTACTATTTTGTTACGTTCGAAATTCGCACGAAGAATGCCAGACCCGATTGACCCGAAGAAGGAACATCATTTTATGTGGGTGGCTGCACAAGATTTACCTGAATCAATTCCTGCAAACCCAAATCCACGTCCATCCAATACAGATTTAGCAGTTTATCAAGAAGTGTTAGATTCTTTCTTGAATAAAGGTGCTTCAACTCCGTATACTTTCCATTTGAAGAATAAGGGTCTTGATATTATTGCTTCTTATGTGAAAAATACAGAGAAAGATCAGTATGAAGTTGGTTTCAATTCTTCTGAGGGGCTAGCAAATGGGAAACATTCGTTTGAAATTATGAAAAAAAATGCAAAAGAAGTTGGCGATCAGTATGTGTTAGTAAAGATTACAACTAACGTCCATCCTGATTTTGTTGCAGAAATGGCGATGGGATTAAATACTTCTGTTCAAGTACACTCAGAAAGTATTTTAAACCAAAAAGGTGCTTTTGATTGGATTAAGGAAGTCCTTAAAAATGAGTCATATGCAGACAAGATTTCATACGTGGAAAACTTGAATTTGCCAATGGATATTCGTGAGTTGATTTCAATTATGGTGTTATTTAACATTGATATCAATTCTTTAGAAGGTAATGTAGCAGATAAGCATCCTAAATATGCTTATTCAGCAAAAGCGAAGTGTCTTGCCCAATTCGAGGAGCATCCCGAGAGTTTTGGAAAGCTACGCTTGATTTTGAAAGATATTCTGGTACTTCATGATACGATTAAGTTAGAAGGACCGTTGATGCATAATAAGCAAGGTGGTAAAGCTGGTGCTTTAGGTTACGTTGAGAAACGTACAAAATCACCGATTGAATTAATTTTTATTGACAAAGAAACAAAGGTATACCTTTCTAAAGGTGCTTTATTCCCAGTACTGGCAGCTTTCCGTTGGTTTGTTAAGGAAGATCCAAAAAGCGGATTGTACGTATGGAAGAAAAAAGGTGGATTTGATGAAGTATTAAGCGTTTGGAAAAAACATGGTCCACGTTTAATGAGTTCTGTCCAATCAGCATATAATGCAGTAGGTAAAGATCCTAATGCGTTAGGGAAAAACACCGTTACATGGTCATCAACTTATAGTGAATTATTATCCGCTCTTTTAGAAGAACAAGATGATAATTAATTGTGAAAGGGCTACAGATATTCTGTAGCCCTTTTTATTACTAATTAAGTAATATATTAAGTAAATGAATTAAACGTCGTATATCTTGAATTACATAATAAAGTTTCCAACCTCGTAGTGATAACATATAAATCAAGGTAATTTCGTTGAAATAAATTGATAGTTGCTTTAAGGGAATGTATTGTACATTCCCTTTGGGTTTATTCGTTATACTTAATGAAATTTTGATTTTATTAGGGTTATATTATATTGAATTCCTTGTGAAATATTTTTTTGTATTTAATGCTATTTTACACTAATGGAAAATATGTAGAATCTTGTAAAAAACTATGTTATTATGCAACGGTAGAGGTTTAAAGAGGGGGCAGCTTTTTTTGAAAGAGTCGGAATTAGTTGAGACTTGGGTAAAAAGAATTCAATTATCAAAAAACAAAGAGTATGATATTAAAAGAGTGTTACAAGAAATAGATGTTCTTGTTGACTCCATTTCAAAAGAACCAATTACTATTGAAGTAAAGAAAAGATTATTAGAAAAGCTTTATCAAGAATTAGCTTTACCACCGAGATTGATTGATGGTAGATTACTTTTAAATGAGCAATTTGATAATAAGTATTATCTAGATTTAATCAAGAATGCTCTAGAAATATTAAACCGTACTTCAAAGTAATTCTATGGTTTAGGGGTGAATAATCTTGACTAAAGAGGAATTAGCTAAGCACTACGTTGAAAACATCAAGAGTTCTAGCTCAAAAGTACAACTAGTGAAATCTATAATAAATGAAATAGATAACTTAACTTATATAAAAACCAAAAAAACCATAAGTGCTAGTGATAAGATATGGATACTGGAATATATACATGAACAGTTAAGTTCAAATTTAATACAATATGGACTAAATTATATTGAAAAATCCGCTGATAATAAATATTATTTAATCCTAATTACTAATGCACTTGAAATGCTCAACGGGGGTAGGAAATGAGTGGTAATGAATTAATTACAGTGATTGTTGCAACAATTAGTGCAGTAATTTCAATTATATCAATAGTTGTTTCTGCAAGTGCGAATAATAAATCGAATAAGTTAAGTGGTGAATATAATAGCTTAGTCGAGAGAAATAATCAGTTTGTATCTGGACAAACTGAATTACAATTAAATCAAACGATAGAAGAAACCAAGCGGAACGTAATGAATATTACTATTAAAATCTCAGAATTACCTCTGAATGCAGCTGAGCAGGTGAAAAATACCTTGATGAGTTTAATGAAATCTGCGATGGAAAGTAACGTAAACGCATATGAAAGTGCATGTGGATTGTACCTAGACGATAAAATAGATAAAGATCGTTTTAAAAAACTATACTTTAGTGAAATTAAGAGAATTGTTGAGGACAAGGCTCATAATGGGTTTTTTCAACCCGAATCCACTTCTAAATACCAAGCGATTTGGAAAGTTTATAGAGAGTGGAATATATTAGAGTAGTCGTTTGAAAAAACAGTTTTTTCTTATTTACGAGATGAACTAGAAACAAATGTCCCAAGTGAAGAAAATGCGATTGAATTGTTAAAAGAAGTGTTACAAGAACAAGTGAAATAGTTTTAAGAAGGGCATCCAAATTAGTTGGATGTCTTTTTCTGGATTGTATGCTCTTCATGGTTCAAGGTTTGCTTAGTATTGAGTCTGAGGACAAATGAAAGTCTTCTATAGAGTAGGAATGATAGTTATGTTGTTGTAATACAGAAACCACTCTCATTCACACACACATTCTGTAAATTTCCGACACGACTCAAATTTTTCCTGTCTTTTATTGTCGAAATCATCCCTAAAGCCTATTTGACTGGTATATTTGAATTATAAAAATTCGTCTAATTAAACATTATGGCTAAGTATATAGAATAAAAAAGAGGGGAAAGGATATAATAATGGTTTTTAAAAGTCAAGCTGACATGCCAGCACAATGCCCGCCAGCGGAAGCGGAAGAAAATGATGTTGAACCTGTTTATAGATTTATCGAAAATGATATTGTTCAAGAAATTGATTTTCTTAATCATAAAGAGAGAAATAAACCGTACCCACCACATAAAACATGTGAAGCACTTGCTCTTTCGTTTTTTACGACACTAGAAGCTGCAAAAATTGCAGGCAAAAGAATTAAAGGTTTAAGAAATAAAAAATTTATGGTGGGTCAAATAACATCTGAATGCGGCGCACATCATACTATAAACAATCACCTAAATTTATGGCTGTATAAAGATGTAGATATGCTAAAAATTTTTCTAGGAGGGGAGGATAGAGGTGAAAACAATTAAATATTCCGACTTAGAACAGTCGGAGATTATTCATACTTTTGAGTATTATGATTTCCCTCTATTTTTCATTTCAAAATCTCCTTATGGTGAGTTGTTTCTGAATTATTATATAGAGGAAATTGAAGAGAATGTGGATAAATGGCTCTTTAGCAAAATCACTAATAAAGAACGCAAAGATTTAATTGAACAAAGGTTATCCGTATCAAATTTACTAAATCGCCTATTAAAGAAGCAACGTCTTTATCATCTATACGTTGATTCAAATTTAAACCAACCCAATGAAGAAGTGAATATTGAATTAGTTAATTCAAGTAATTTTGACCCAGAGAGTTTCCCAGAAGAAGATTTCTTTGTGGAATTTGATTATGTTACAAAAAGAAACTTAGTTAGAATAGAACATGACCTCATTGATAGTTCTAGGTTTAAAATTGTATTAAAAGACCCTAATAACAGTCATGATATAGGATTAGATTTATTTATTGAAGTCTTGAGCAATCTTAAAAAATCAATTAACGATATTGCGAATGATATTGGAAGCAAGCTAATTGGAGAAAAATCAAGTTATCCAATTAACTTAAGAGTCGACTCTTTCCAGCCTTCATCTTTTGGTGTGTGGTTACGAACTGAGCCTTTAGAGGCTGACTTGTTTGAAGTCCCAGAAAAATCCTTGAATAACCTTTTTGAATTGATTGATGACATAGAACATAAAAATCCATCTGAAATCGAAGAACAAATTGAAATTGATGAAGAATATTCATTGGAAACAATTAAGAGTGTTAAAAAATTGCTTAAAGATATAAAAGAAAATGAGTTTTCAATCAAATTAGAAGCAACAACGAAATCAGACAAACTTCATAAACAGGTTAAATTTGATAAAGACTCATACAATAAGCTCGACATTTTAACTAATATCCTTCGTAAAAAGAATGAAAAATACACAGAGAAAATTGAATTAGAAGGTTTATTGACATCTGTTAATACTATTAATAATAATTTTAGAATTTCAACGGGCAATGGTGAAATTGGTGGCAGAATGTCAAAGGACTTATTTAAAAGGTTGAAAAACGATCAAAACATTAAATTTAGAGTTCCAAGTCTAATTAAAGCTACAATTGAAAAAGAAATTATTAATGACTATGTAGAAGATGAACATTCCCAAAAGTTTATTTTGGTACATTTTGAACAGCCTGAGTAATCATGGTAAGTATTATTGAGTTAATTCATGATTGACCAACAAGACCACTAGTGCGTGATGCATGGTGGTTTTTATTATCCTCTTGAGTTAATTACCCACGAATCGCTGCAATCTAAAACAGTGAAATAAGGTGATTGTTTGAATAGAGATTATTGCTTTTAACGATCGAGATAGCTTGTAATAAACAACCATAATTGCAATTCATAACCTTCCAAAAGTAATATAAAACCTTGATAAATCAACATTCTCAAACAGTCTATGATGGGTGGCGAATTCACCATTGATTAATCCGAATGCCATTGCTATTTCCTTTAAACAGTGAAGAATGTCTTACTTAAATTCTATAGAGTGAGCATCATTCCTAGATATGATTAAATGCTTTTTTTGTGGAGTAAGTTAGATGACGACAATTAATGAAATATCGATTTTATTCATTACCAAAATAACTTCCAATTGATTTAAAATTATGATGACTAAAAGGACTGCTAACTTCCGCATTTACACCAATTATTGTATATTTGTAGTACAATGGATACATACAATTCTAAGGGAAACGGTGATAACAATGAATAGCAACTTTTCATTTTTCCAAGGGAAATGGGATGTACTTGCTAACTTGGGAGAAACAGCTGAGAGAAATGTATATCACGACCCACATACTACCTTAATGAAACTTCGCTTGTTTGCGGAGACATTAACGAAATTTGTCCTTGCTGCGGAGAACATTAAAGAAGCATACGGTACGACACAGATTGATCGTATTAATACATTACGTCAAGAAGGCTTACTAGAGCCTGAGTTAATTGATATCTTTGAAACCCTCCGTCGAAAAGGGAATTTGGCAATGCACGAAGCTGGTTATGGGAAACCCGAAGAAGCAAAGGCTTTGTTACAATTAGCCTTCCGTTTATCGATTTGGTTTATGGAAGTATATGGAGACTGGGATTTCCAAGCGCCAGAATATCTAGACCCTAAGGAAGAAGTAGAAACAAATACAAACAAGCTTCAACAAGAATATGAGGAAAAGATCAAGAAGTTCGAGAAAGAATTAGAAAAGGTTCGCCAGAAAGCGGAAACTGAAAAAGCTGATGCCAAAAAAGAACGTAAACGGAAGTCAAAAACTTTTATGCGCCGCCAGCGACTTACAGAAGCTGAAACACGGACTATTATTGACGGAAAACTACGTGCAGCTGGCTGGGAAGTAGATACTACTGTGTTGAATCATCAAAAGAATGGTACGCTACCAGAAAAAAATCGAAACATGGCTATTGCTGAGTGGAAGGTTGAGGGTGGAAGAGTTGACTATGCTTTATTTATTGGTTTAAAGCTGGTTGGTTTTATTGAAGCAAAAGCCAAGAAAAAAACAATTCCTGGTGCTTTAGAAAGCCAAACTAAGGTATATGCGAAAAATGCTATACTGGTTGATAAGGAAGTCATTACACCAACGAGTAGTGAATACAAAGTACCATTCTTATACGCAACAAATGGTCGACCTTATTTAAGACAACTTCAGGAAGAGTCAGGAATTTGGTTTTGGGATTCACGTAAACCTTTAGAACATGCCCGTCCCTTAGAGGGGTGGCACTCTCCTGCTGACTTAGAGCTTCTGCTTGGTCAAGATGGTCAAGATGCTAATAAGCGTCTAGAAGAAGAGGATATTACCAAGTTTGGTTTACGACATTATCAACAAAGTGCCGTCCTAGCTGCTGAGGCAGGTTTAATTGAAGGTAATCGTAGAATGCTGATTGCTATGGCAACAGGTACTGGTAAAACTCGTACTGCGATTGCTCTAATGTATCGTTTAATTAAATCGAAAAAATGCCGTAGGATATTATTTTTAGTGGATCGTAACTCACTTGGAATTCAAACAGAAGATGCCCTAAAAGATACGAAAATTGAAGGCTACTCATTTTCCGATATTTATGATGTAAAATCGCTAGAGGATATGACTTCCGATGTGGAAACGAAAGTTCACATTGCTACTGTTCAAGGGATGGTAAGAAGACTCTTCTATAGCGACAGTGAAAAGCTCCCTAGTGTCGGACAATACGATTTTATCATCGTGGATGAAGCTCACCGAGGTTATACAAGTGACCGTGAAATGTCAGAAGAAGAGCTAGAGTTCCGTGATCAAAATGACTATGTTAGCCAATACAGACGTGTACTTGACTACTTTGATGCAGCTAGTTTAGGACTTACAGCAACACCTGCTCTACATACAACAGAAATTTTTGGAATGCCAATTTTTAAATATTCCTATAGTGAAGCAGTGTTAGATGGTTATTTAGTAGACCATGAGCCACCATATCTATTTAAGACAGAACTTTCTCAAGCTGGTATTGTGTTTGAAAAGGATGAGGAAGTAGAAGTATATGATGTCGATAAAGGTGAAATCCAGTTAGAAAAAATGGAAGACACTGTTCGCTTTGAAGTGGAACAATTCAATAAGAAAGTAATAACAGAGCCTTTTAACCGAGCGGTACTGAATAAATTAGCAGATTATATTGACCCTACAAGTAAAGAGAAGACTCTCATTTTTGCTGCAACGGATCAACATGCCGACCTTGTCGTCCGTATCTTAAAAGAAGCGTTCACTGAGCGAGGCGATGAAGTTGAAGATGATGCCATTGTTAAAATTACAGGTTATATTTACAAACCTTTAGAAGCAATTAAACGCTTGAAGAATGAAAGGTTACCAAATGTAGTTGTTACAGTTGATCTACTAACAACAGGGATTGATGTTCCTACGATTACAAATTTGGTATTTTTGCGAAGAATTCAATCTCGTATCTTGTATGATCAGATGCTTGGACGTGCGACTCGTCTGTGTCCTGAGATTGGAAAGACGCATTTCAATATTTACGATGCCGTAGGTATTTATGATAGACTACAAAGTTACACAGAGATGAAACCTGTTGTAAAAAAACAAAATTATAGCATCGGTGATTTATATGAATCCCTTACAAACGCATCTTCAGAAGAGGAATCCGCTTTCTATCGTGAACAGTTAGTTGCCAAGATTCAACGTAAAAAACAGAGGTTGAATGATGAAGGTAAGAGGAGATTTGAAGAGTTATCCAATGGCAAAGATGTGGATGAGTGGGTTAAAGAAATTCAATCCTATACGCCTCTAGTAGCAAAGCAAAATAATATGTTATTTGAATACATGGAGACATATCGGGTTACGGGAGAAAGAAGATTTATTTCCAACAAAGAAGATAAAGTGGATGAGGTCATCCGTGGTTATGGTGAAGGAAACAAACGTCCAGAAGATTATCTAGATGGATTTGTAAACTTTATCAAAGAAAATATTAATGAAATTCCTGCTCTTCATATCGTATGTACAAGACCGAAAGATCTAACGAGAAAAGATCTACGTGAACTAATTACGATTCTTGAAACGAAGGGGTTTAAGCAGTCACATTTGCAAACAGCTTGGAAACAGACAAAGAACGAAGACATTGCTGCAGATATCATTAGCTTTATTCGTCAAGCAGCTTTGGGTGAAGCACTTGTTGATCACGAAACACGGATAAAGCAAGCTATGCAAAAAGTCTATTCCTTGCATGACTGGACTCCGAGGCAGAAAAAGTGGCTAGAGAGAATTGAAAAACAGCTTCTTCAAGTGCCAGTACTTGCTCCAACACCGCAGGAAGCATTTACTGAAGAGCCGTTCCGCAGTCAAGGTGGGTATAAATTATTACATCGTGAGTTCGGTGATTTAATTGATACCGTGGTAAGAACAATAAATGAGAACCTATATGTTAGTTAACTTTGTGCCTCTTTATAGAGGCATTTTTTAAGGTATAATAGATAGGTTGCCTTAATTAATTGAGATTTGTTCGAAAAATAAACCATTAATTTAAATAAGATTGAAAAGATTGCAGGAGGAAGAAAATGAACAATCAAGAAATCGTACAAAAACTATGGAATCTATGTAATGTGTTGCGTGACGACGGAATTACCTATCAACAATATGTAACGGAATTAACATACCTATTGTTTTTAAAAATGATGAAAGAACAAGAGACAGAAGGGGTAATTCCAGAAGGATACCGTTGGGATGATTTATTACAGCTTGAAGGATTGGAGTTAAAAACTTTTTATCAGCGACTATTACTAGACTTAGGTAGTAGTGAAAACGAACGTTTACGTCTTATATATAGTGATGCTTCTACAAGTATTGCTGAACCAAAAAACTTAGAGAAGATTATTAAATCAATCGATGCACTGGATTGGTACAATGCAAAAGAAGAAGGTTTAGGAAATCTTTATGAAGGTCTGTTAGAGAAGAATGCTAGTGAAAAGAAATCTGGAGCGGGGCAGTATTTTACACCTCGTGTACTAATTGATGTAATGGTACAGCTTGTTGATCCTAAGGTAGGGGAACGGTGCAATGACCCTGCAGCAGGAACATTTGGGTTTATGATAGCTGCAGACCAATACTTAAAAAAGAAAACAGATGACTATTTTGATTTAGACCCAGAAGAAGCCGAATTCCAAAAGAAGGAAGCCTTCACGGGGATGGAGCTTGTAAAAGATACACATCGCCTTGCTTTAATGAACGCTTTGCTTCATAACATGGAAGGTCGATTAGAACAAGGTGACTCGTTATCAAGCAACGGAAAATGGATGAAAAATTTCGATGTGATCTTAACAAATCCACCTTTCGGTACAAAAAAAGGTGGGGAACGAATTTCTCGTGACGACTTAACCTTTGAAACATCAAACAAGCAGTTGAACTTCTTGCAGTTAATCTATAATTCATTAAAGGATGATGGAAATGCTCGTGCCGCAGTCGTGTTACCTGACAATGTGCTGTTTGAAAGCGGTATTGGTGCGCAAATCAGACGTGATTTAATGAATAAGTGTAACCTTCACACCATCCTTCGACTACCAACAGGGATTTTCTATGCACAAGGTGTAAAAACTAATGTCTTATTCTTTACTAAAGATAAAACAGATCAAGGGAATACAAAAAAGGTTTGGGTTTATGACCTTCGCACAAACATGTCCTCATTTGGAAAACGTAATCAGTTAACGATGGCTCATTTTGAGGACTTTATGAGAGCGTATGTAGCAGACGACCGCTCAAAGGTGGAAGACGAGCGATGGAATAAGTTTACACGAGAAGAAATTGCGAAAAAAGATGATAGTTTAGATGTTGGATTGATTGCAGATGAATCATTATCATCATATGAAAACTTACCTGACCCAATTGAATCAGCAGAAGAAACGGTTGATAAACTTCAACAAGCAATGGATTTATTAAGGGAAGTTGTTGAGGAATTACGTGCTGTTGAAGGGGATGAGGTGGTAACACGATGAGTAAGAAAAGCAAGACGAACGACCAGTTATTAGTAGAAGCGAAAGTATTAGAAGAAGAGCAACCTTATGAAGTACCAAGAAATTGGAGATGGGTGAAGTTAGGTTCAGTGGTAGATGTAAAAAGAGGAGCATCCCCAAGACCTAAAGGAGACCCAAAATATTTCGGTGGAGATATACCTTGGTTGAAAATTTCAGACGTAACTAAACAAGGGCAATATATATATGAAACTGAAGATACAGTTACTGAAGCCGGAAGAGAAAAAAGTGTATATGTAGAGCCAAATACTTTAATTTTAAGCATTAGTGCATCTGTGGGGAGACCGTGTATTAACAAGATAGGTGTTTGTATACACGATGGATTTGTGAAATTGACAGAGGACAATCGTTTTATTGATAAACATTATTTATATCATTATTTAGTTAGTGCTTTAAATCAGATGTTGAGTAAGGCAAAAGGGGCTGCACAAGTAAATATTAATTCCAGTATAGTTAAGGAGCTTCCGATATCTTTACCACCAATAAAGGAACAAACCCGAATTGCTATGAAAGTGGAGTGTCTATTAAATAAAATTGAAGAAGCAAAGCAGTTGATTGAGGATGCAAGAGAAACGTTTGAACTTCGTCGAGCGGCTATTTTGGATAAAGCGTTTCGTGGGGAATTAACGAGGAAGTGGAGAGAACGGAATACTGTTAGTCTTACAGCAATGGAATGGATGAAAGATATAGATTCATTGAAGGTAGGAACTAAAACGAAATATAAAGATCAATTAGACACGAGCATACTCGATAACTTATATCAATTACCAAAGGATTGGGAATGGGTACGCTTAAATGATTTAATGGAATCGTCTACTTATGGAACATCTGCTAAAACAAATGATGATGCATCAGGAACACCAGTAATAAGAATGGGGAATATAGTTGATGGTTATTTTGATTTGAATGATTTGAAATACCTTCCACTAGATCACCCAGATGTTTTAAAATATGTTTTACAAACACATGATTTGCTGTTCAATAGAACAAATAGTTATGAATTGGTTGGAAAAACTGCTGTAATACCTGAAGCGGTAGCTAAAAGTTTTACATTTGCATCCTATCTTATTAGAGTTCGATTGTTTTATAAGGAAATCTTAGCTGATTATGTTTCTCATTATATCAATAGTCATTTAGGTAGAAGAATACTTTTGTCAATGGTTTCTCAACAAGTTGGTCAAGCTAATATAAACTCACAAAAACTCGCATCTTTACCTATCCCTTTACCGCCAAAAGAGGAAGCAATTGAAATTGTTAAATTGTTGAATAATTATCGAGAATTAGAAAGTAAACAAAAAGAAATGCTAGTTATGGAAGAGAATTTTGATGCACTTAGACAGTCCATACTCTACAAAGCCTTCAGAGGTGAACTTGGAACAAATGACTCAGGTGAAGAAGATGCGAATGTATTATTAAAAGAGGTACTACAAGAACAATTGAATTAAAGTTGAGAGAAGACATCCAAGTTAGATGGATGTCTTTTTTGCAATGCAAAAATGCACATTCGTGGTAGATTTTAAGAGGTCTGATCATTGTTTTGTGTTTACGATTGAATCTGAAAGCATATTGAATGCCTGCTTTGGAGTGCTTTGTTTGTAGCTTGGTTCGATTAGAAACCAAGCTCATCCACAAACTGGTACTTGGTAAAATTACGACACGAATCAAATAATAGGTATGTTACAGAATCTTAAATGAGTATATGTTTTAGTAAAATACTCACATTGTTCGAAAAGAATCGCCGAAAAGGATTAGGTTACCGAATATCAATACTTCATTTAATTATCCTTGCAAATTGTTTATGGTTAACTCTTATGGTGCAAATACTTGAAAGTTATTGCACCATTTTAGCGACCCTGCTATAATAGGCTTCACAAGGTGCATTAACTTAGTGCAATAAATGAATGATGAATAGTGAGGATATAACATGAAATATGGATATGCAAGAGTCTCGACAGTAGCACAAGATTTAGAGGTTCAAATTCAAGCATTACAAGCGGAAGGTTGCGAGGTTATATATAAAGAGAAGTTCACAGGTACTAAAACAGATAGACCAGAGTTCAACAAGGTGCTTGAGGCATTACAAGAAGGGGATACGTTAGTTGTAACAAAGTTGGATAGATTTGCTAGATCAGCAGTCGAAGGTATTCAAACAGTTAAGGCTCTATTTGCAAGAGGGGTAAAGGTTCACATCCTCAATATGGGACTAGTGGAAAACACCCCAACAGGAAGACTTATTTTCAATATACTCAGTTCATTTGCAGAGTTTGAACGGGATATGATTGTAGAACGTACTCAAGAAGGTAAGGCATTGGCTAAGCAACGAGATGATTTCAGAGAAGGTAGACCAAGAAAACACTCCAAGCAACAAGTTCTACATGCTTTAGAATTGCTAAAGACTCATACATACAAAGAAGTTGAAGCAATGACTGGAATAAAGAAACGAACACTGATTAACAGAAAGAATGAACTAGAAGCAAAGCAATTATAAGAGATTCCAGAACCGAGGAGTCTCTTTTTATATGTTCATGATATGGGGGGCATAATTCCACATTTTCACTGGGAACGTGAGCAGGAGATGGGGTAGGTTGCCTCATCTCCACGTCCCTAAAATTCTAAAGTTGCCGAGCAAAGTAAACCAAAAAAGTTCTATGAGAGCATCGTTAAAAGGGGCGCTGCTCTTTTTTGCAACAATATTAAAATAATTCACCTATACATGTACTTAAAGGGAACAGGCCGTTTATGAAAGTTGGATTAGTTAGTTGCACAAAATTAACAGTAACTATCCTTGCATACCTAGAATTATTAAGCAGTAAAATTCATCGAACAGCAAGATTATGACGATTGGTATGTGTTGCAAAGTGTGCGCTAGTAAGACAACGCAACGCTGGATGTGATTGAGCCTTACGAGTTAACGCTAAACAAAATGAAAGCAGTAGAACGTAAAAATGGTGTGACGTGAAGATATTAAAAAAACAAACAGAAAAAAGAGTCAGAATAAATCTGACTCTTTTTGAAATGGTTTTTTTGGGGGAATCAAAAGTGCCTTTCTGGGAGGTCTGATTAGACATGGAGCTTCGCTCCTCTACACCATCACTGGACTTATTCTTTTGTATTCCTAAAGTCGAAAAACTTCCTTGACGTTTGGCAAGCACCCTATATAGGAGGTCTTGATTTAACAAGACTTTGGCAATTCTGCCAGCACCGTATAATCTGGATTTATTCTTACCAGTATTAGGATTTCTATTTTAAGTCTTTATTATACAATGAGAAATGGGAAAAATCAATCATAATAAAGAAAAATTAGGAAGTCCTACTATTCGATGGTGTATTTTTGGGAGCAAAATATTGTATATCTCAGTATATTTTGCAGAAGCAGTAGGACTTTTCTTAGGTTGGTAATAAAGGTATTTATAATACTCAAGGAAAAAATTTGCTAAGAAATCAGCAGTTTGAATTAAGCTGTTATTTAACTCTGAGTTGTAATTGATTACTAAGTGATTCACATAGGTGTCTTTTTTCCATTTTGGGTAATTAACTCTCAGAGACAAATACTCATGTAGACGTATATGGGATTCATGTTTTCGGATTGGTTCTCCATCGATATTTAGGATTATTCTATTTTTATCTTGTTCTGGAAATGGTTCTGAGAGACGGGTAACTACTTTACTTAAGAAATAGTTTTCACTTTGTTCTTTACTTCGTGAAGATGCACCTGTTATGAATTTTGATTGTGCTTCGGTAACGATTTTTTTGTCGGCAACTAAGTAGCAAATGCGTAATTCATGCCAATCAACTAAGGTTTCGAATAGTCTTTGTTTTTGTTCGAAGGACGCATCTTTTCCTTTTAGTTCTCCTATTTTTGTATCGTAAGTAAAGTTCTGTATAACTTTTTCCAAATTACTTTTTAGTGCAGTTTGACCTTTATGTATGGAAAAACCAGCCCAGACATACAGGCTACCTGTAGCAGAATCGATATTTCCAGAGTCATCTATATATACATACAAGGGTTTGTTCTCCTTTCTCAAAGTCTCCTTTTTGCAAGGGATTTTGAATGAATAATACTAAAGATGATTATATTTTACTGTTATTTCTTCATCAAATATATACTTAAATGTAAAAGAATACAGTTGGTCCTAATGACTGTAGTTGGTTTTTTGATTCCTAAGATAGTAAATATCCCCTTCATTAGTATGAAGGGGATATTTACTATCTTAGGAATGGAAGTAACGATAAAGTCAATTCAAATTCAATTTTTTTAGTCTTGAATCTTAGCTTGAACATCACTATCACCTTTCTAGGTGCTAGTACTTACTTGTGAAATATAAGCACTGCTAGCCTAAATGGACTCGAACCATCGACCTCACGCTTATCAGGCGTGCGCTCTAACCAGCTGAGCTATAGGGGACTTGTTTTTCAAAGTAAGGTTACTTCCTATGGGTATTATACCATAATTAGGTATAATTTATATGATAAAAAACGCTGATAGACTACTGCAGTTTTTGATATATTAAGGATAACTGTGTGTGCAGAAGAAAGTAGTTTAATTCTTTGATAGTATCAACTTATGCTTTCCAAACTTAAAAGTAGATTGGAAGAATGGAACTACGGAATTGGCGGTTTTTTCTAGAACGGTACTCAACAGATTCTAGACCACTTTACAGTTTTCTATCACTACTTTATAATTGAAAAAGAAGCTTTATCTTGAGAAGTGGTTAGTGCTAATTGAATATAAGTAAAACATGATTATAACACGTGTTCGCTGCATCTGTTGCGGCTATGTTCTTAACAACTGAAGCAGTTGTTGCTGACAAGCCGGAAGAAAACAAAGGCATGGGCATGCCTGATATGGGCGGCATGATGTAATTAGGGGATTGAAACCCTGTTATATCAACGTTTCAACCAATTATTTAAAAACTTGTTCTCGTGTTTGTCCTCGTAATCAAAAAACAGACAAAGCACGACAAAAAAATTACCAATTATAAGAGAAGGTCTTTCATCAGTTTGCTAAACTGCTGAGAGGCCTTTTCTTCTATATTGGTGGTAATATGTGCATAGATATTCTTTTATTTTATAAAAGAACCAGCTTGTTTTTTTACGGATTGTTTTTCAATTCATCAAGAATAACATTCGATTTATAGATTCTACAAAACAGATTAATGAAATGATCAAATCCAGATTTGCATTCGAAATGAAAAGCATGAAACAATATAACTAAAGCCCCTCTCAATTAAGAGAAGGGCTTTTTTGCTGGATAAAAGATAATTCACTGTGTTTTAGGCGAATGTACTAGGTAAAGAAAGCCTATAACTTGAAGTTTATCTCCTTAACAGAAACTAGCAAGTACAATAATTAACAAAATGAACAATACAACGATTAATACAAATGTACTGCTGCCGCCATATCCACCGCCGTAGCCGTAGCCGCCGCAACCATATCCCCACATATCTTTTCACCACCGTTTTGAATATCTAAAGTAAAAACACTTTCACTATATATATATTTCTTAAGACATATTTTGATTGGACAATTAACATAGTGTCGGACAAAATCAGCGATTTGCTTAAAAATGAAAAGAAGCATTTGCAATACAAGCAAACGCCTCTTCGGAGGTTTTGTTAATTTGGGTGTCTGGGTAGTAATAACATATGTACAAGATAATAAAATTGAATGGACAAGTGCTGATTTAAAATAAAAAAAGTTTACTATACATTAATAAATAAAATTACCTCAAAAAAATAAGGCTTAACCCATTGGTTATTCACTTGAAATACTGCATAAGCTAAAGTGTAGCCGAAGCACCATATCCGTTCCATAGCACCTTAATGGTAGTAGCTTCCAACACAATAAAAAGCCCTGTGTGGGCTTTTTATTATTTGTAATTGTTTTTTACTTAAAAACAGATCACTGCTCCAACGATGATTAACAAGATAAACAATACAACGATTAAGGCAAAACAGCCGCCGAAACCGACACCGCCGTAGCCAAAGCCACCGCAACCGCATCCACCATATCCACCATAACCAAACATTTCATAGCCCTCCTTTTTTACTCATTCCTTATAAAATATGTTGAGAAATAAAGTAGGGAAGGGCTCTTTCACTAGGATTTTATGAGGACAGCCTATAAATTATTATGGACTCTGTGTTTTGAAGCGAATCGGATAGGATAGAAATATTTTATTTAATTCTTCTTTGCTCATCGAGGTATCAATCCGGTTATTTCGGCAGACATAAGAGGGGTTAGTTTATTTTACAAAAAATTAACAAAGGTTTTATAGGGTTTTATTCATTTTTGACTAATTCTATACGTATGAAAATATAAAAGGAAGGAAGTGGAGAATGAAACGTCAAAAAACCTTTTTTATGATTGATGATTTGCTTTTTGAATTAGATAAACCTGAAATAACGCTAAAAAAAATCAGAGTAACACAGGTTAAGTTTGAAAATGAGGAATATAAAGAATTACGATTAAAATTTAATGAAGATATTTTTCTTTTAGAAAAATTACCTGATGGATGGTATATATCAAGGAAACAGTGAGCCCCTCTCCTTTAAGAGAAGGGCTTTACTTTTATTTTGGCTCTGTTAAACTTGGTTGTTGATTTCCGCTCCTGGCGCTCGCTTTCCGCGGGGAGGTCCGAGAGCCTCCTCGGCGCTTAATGCGCCTGCGGGGTCTCCCGTGACCTCTCAATCCCGCAGGAGTCGAGCGCCCTCCGCTCCAATCAACAGTTGTAAAAAATCAACATTCGCCTTTAACACAGCCTTTATTTTATAAAAGAGAAAGCTTGTTTTTTACGGATTGTCACCAGGCATTGCTCCTATTGAACTTATTCGCAATAAAAAACTGAAACAAGTAGTCCATTTTTGTTTCACTGTTTTGCATTAATAGTCAATTGTTTGGTTTACAATTATTGGAATAAACATAATGTTTATAGTGAAAACTAAAATTAAGAGCAAGGAAATAACTTCTTTGGAATCGCCCTCCATGAAATTCCTTGCCTAACCTTTGTTTCCTCAGGCGTCCTCCTGCCTGAGGGATTTTTATTTAGTTTCCTTCTTTTTTAATTTCCAAAAGTAATTTTTAAGGAAATTTTAAAATTGTTTATCTATACTGGTGTGGTTGGCAGTAGGTTATATTGAGCAAAAGGAATTGGGAGGATAACAAAATGGCAAAGATGGATAAAAAGTGGGTTCTCTTATGTTCGACGGCTGTTGCCGCAGTTTACTCCGCTGGATTTTTTTCTACGGAAGCTCAGGCAACAAAAGTGGAATCGCAACAACATGCCCAAATGAGCATTCAAACAAGATTGAATAAATCAAGCGTTATTTCATCAAATAAGAACCAAGCAACTAAATCAAATGTTGCTGCATCAAATAATACCCAAACAAAACAGCTTTATAAAGATGGGACCTATACTGGCATGGGAGAAAATCGCCGCGGGTCGATTGAGGTTGCTGTAACGATAAAGAATGATAAAATAACGGATGTTGAAATTAGTAATTTTGCAATGCATTATTCTGAAAGGGATGTAGTCGGTCTGCCAGATGAAGTCTTACAAAAGCAAAGTGCGCAAGTAACGAATGTATCAGGGGCAACTTACAGTACGCAAGCTTTTGAAGATGCAGTCCAAGAAGCACTCTCTCAGGCCCAAAATGCGTAAGGGGTAAAAATGAAAAAAACGAAATTATATATGGATACAGTTGTCGATATACAGGTCGTCATTCGGGATGCTACATCAAAAGAAGAGGCGGAGGCAAGAATTGATCGGGCTTTTGAGGCATTCCGAAAAGTAGAACAGGCCTGTAGCCGATTTAGCCCTGGCAGTGAATTGATGAATGCCTGCCGAGTAATGGGAAATCCGGTACAGATTAGTCCGTTTTTATTTGAACCATTGAAGTTCGCTTTGGAAATTGCGAAATTAACGGAGGGTGAATTTGATCCTTCTATTGGGAAAGTCATGGAGGAGCAAGGCTATAATCGCCATTATTTAACAGGGGAATTTAGTGAAAATTCTTCAGCTGATTCTGTTACGTATCGGGATATTATTTTAGATGAACATGACCGTACATTGTATTTGAACAAGCCTATGGTAATCGATTTAGGAGCAGTTGCTAAAGGGTTTGCTATCGATTTGGCTGCAAATGAGCTCAAAGACTTTGACGGGTTTGTCGTCAACGCCGGCGGGGATCTGTTTGCCGGGGGAGTGGATAGGAATGGCTGCCCTTGGAAGATAGGAATTCAGCATCCTGAGAAAAAAGAGCAAATCATCCATACAGTCGAAGTTTCTAATGAAGCGATTTGTACCTCCGGTAGTTACGAGCGCAGAAACGCTAAACTTCCCGGTATGCATCACATCATCAATCCAAAAACACGACTTTCACCTAATGATTGGGTCAGCTGCAGCGTCATTGCTCCTTTCTCTATGATGGCGGATGCTTTTTCGACAGCTGCGTTTTTGCTCGGTAGTGGAAAAGGGAAGGAATTAATCGAAATCGTTGATCTAAAGGGGCTTTTTATCACACCCGGGTTACAAATTGTTAGAGTTGGAGGGATATAAAATGACAATACAGAAATGGCTTAAAACGCCAAAAGGCTATGTGGCCATTGCCATGATTGCTTATCTTCTTATTGCCTCAATTGGTTATAAAAATATAATGGGGATTAAAAATGGTTTCGTCGCTGTTATTGTTTCAGTTATTGTTGACATCCTCTGTAATGTAATGAAAAAAAGAAAATGGACGATCCCGGACGGTGCCGTTATTACAGGGTTAATCATTTCTCTCATCTTAAGTACAGCGACCTCTCTAAGTGTCATTGCAGCAAGTGCGGTTATCGCCATTTTGTCCAAGCATCTCTTGGTCTATAAGAAAAAACCAATCTTTAACCCGGCTGCTTTTGGTTTACTAATATCCGTCTTGTTTTTTCGAACAGGACAAAGCTGGTGGGGAGCATTTGGAGATCTTCCTGCATGGACTATATTGTTTCTTTTAGTTGGTGGATACAAAATCACCGGCCGAATCAATAAATACCCCCAGGTTTTTTCATTTTTAGGGACTTCTTTTTTACTTTTGCTGCTTATGGGGCATTTCCATATAGGTGATGAAGTCGATGCACTTCGGCCGCCATTTATAAATGCTACCCTTTTCTTTGGCTTTTTTATGCTCACCGATCCACCTACATCCCCGGCAAAAGATAAAGAGCAGGTCATATTCGGTATCCTTACGGCGGCAGCGGGAACAGTGATATATGGCCTTTTTGGGGGATTGATCTATTTGTTTATCGGGTTATGTATCGGGAATCTTTATTGCTTCCTCAAAAAACGCTCCACTTCAAAGGTATCGATGAATCGGTCAAATGTAAAGAAAACCGAAAGAATACTTGGATAGTAGAACTATAGCTATTTTTTTAAAAGCAAAAGTCTGGGTGTCCAGACTTTTTTGCATTTAAGTTATTATCATTTTCCATACAGGAATTTTCCAGACTATAGAGAATACATAAAGATGATGCCAAATTTTGGTCTACTGAGCCACCTGAGGAGGAATTCCATTGACCCGTGAGCCGATGAACCCCACGATAGAAAAAATTCTCGTAAACATTGAAAAAGTAATGATAGGAAAGCGGAATGTTGCTGAGCTCAGTCTTGTGGCTCTGCTTGCAGGCGGTCATGTTCTTTTAGAAGACGTACCGGGTGTAGGAAAAACAATGATGGTTCGGGCGCTTGCCAAATCCGTGAACGCCAACTTCAGGAGAATTCAGTTTACCCCTGACCTTTTGCCGTCAGATGTAACAGGCGTATCTATTTATAACCCGAAAGAACTGGAATTTCAATTCCGCCCCGGTCCGTTGATGGGGAATATCATTCTTGCAGATGAAATTAACCGTACTTCGCCCAAAACCCAGTCTGCTCTATTAGAAGGGATGGAGGAAGCCAGTGTAACGATTGATGGGGTGACCCATAAGTTGAATAAGCCATTTTTCGTTATGGCGACGCAAAACCCGATTGAGTATGAAGGCACCTATCCGCTTCCTGAAGCCCAGTTGGACCGGTTTTTATTAAAAATGAAAATGGGTTATCCCGATATGAATGAAGAAATTGAAGTGTTAAACAGAGCACAAAAGGTTCCCCCTATTGAAGACCTGTCTCCGGTCATTGACCTTGAAGGGCTTCTTGACCTGCAGCGGGATATTAGAGAGGTTTTCGTCGATGATACGATTAAGCGGTATATCGTTGATATTGTAAACCGGACAAGAGGTCATGGCAGTGTTTATCTTGGAGCAAGTCCCCGCGGTTCGATTGCCTTAATGAAAGCGGCTCAGGCATATGCCTATATGTACGGACGCGATTTTGTTCTCCCTGACGATATCCAATACTTAGCCCAATTTGTTTTAGCGCACCGGATCATTTTAAGGTCAGAAGCAAAGTTTGAAGGCTTTTCTGCTGAAGAAATAATTAATCGGGTGGTTGCAAGAGTTCCTATTCCTGTTAAAAGGCTAGTGAAATAGCATGAAAAAAGGATTAACTCTGTTCACAAAGGCTTGGAAACTTACCGTATTAATTTTTTTAATCGTTTTAACATTCTCATATGCGATGTTTCAAGGCGGTTATGTCAGCTGGTTTTTATTGTACAGCTTCTTACCCTTTGCCGGCTACTGTGTGTTCTTATCGTTTTATTCCTTAAAGGGGCTTAAAGTGAAACGGGTTTTACCAAAAGCCGATTACAATGCTGGTGAACCTTTAAAGGTAACGGTAACGGTAACGAGACGAAATTCCTTCCCATTATTCTATTTACTTATTGCTGATCAACTGGATGATTCCTTACAATTTACCCCACAGCAAAAATCAGCAAAGGCTCTCTTGCTCCCAGGTTTAAAAAAAGAATTTTCCTACAACTATATCATTAATGAGCTTCCGCGCGGAGAGCATTTTTTTCACTCCTTTTCCCTTCGAATAGGTGACCCGCTTGGATTATTTGAAAAGGAAAAAACATTTACTGTTGAAAATAAAATTATGGTCTATCCAGCCTACTCAGAACTCATCTATCGTCCATTTGAACATCAGTATGACCAGGGGATGACGGCTTCAAGGGAACGGGTGCAACGTGATACCTCAATGGCGGTTGGGGTAAGAGATTATCAGCCGGGGGACCGATTCTCTTGGATTAATTGGAAAGCCTCAGCAAAGCGGAACGAAATTATGACAAAGGAGTTTGAGCAGCGCCAATCAAATGATGTCGTGATTGTCATGGATTGTTTTCCGGATAGACACTTTGAGACCATTGTCTCCTATACTGCCTCCCTCGTGCGTGCGGTCTTGAAAAAGGGTGCACAGTCAGGGCTGTTGACAATAAGTAATGAACGAACATCGTTTCCAATCAGGGGCGGAGAGAAGCAGCTGCAGCAGCTCTTTTACCATCTTGCCAAAATAAAGGCAAAAAGTGTTCTCCCCTTTGAAAAAGTATTGGAGACAGATGGCCTTCTTGTTCAACAAACTGTATCGTTTATTCTAGTTACAGGACAAATATCGAAACTATTGATTGAGAAAGCAAGCTTCCTAGGTCAGAGAAAAGGAACAGTTACACTTTTTCTAATTAAAGCGGAAAAAGAATTGCCATCGGGAAATGAGCGTTCGTTAATCGCGGTGGCAAATGCAAGAGGTATACGGATTATCATAGTTCAAGAAGGTAATTTTGCTGCAGCCTTTTCGGAGGTGAAAGTCCGGTAATGAAACGAAATTTTCCAACCTTTCTTCTTTATGCTTTTGCTTTTTTACTTCTATGGGAATGGCTTAGACCAATCCGGCAATTAACAAATACAGGTCATATGGAAACGTTTGTTCTCTTTTTGTTAATCTCGGTTCTTTCTTATTTTTTAAGAATCAAATGGATTTGGAAGTTTTTGATTAACCTAATGTACATCATGGTTTCGATCAACCGATTGTATTATAAAGAAGGTTTCTTTCACCTAAGTTGGCTGCAGTCATTTTTCAGTGATTTTAAAAATAATATGGTCTTGCTTTTTGCAAGAAATGTAGAAGATTTATCCAATGAACTTCGAACGTTTTTATTTTTTGTTCTGCTGTGGTTAATGGTGTATTTAATCAACTATTGGCTTTTAAATCGCCGGAGGATTTTTATTTTTTTCTTTATGACGTTGGTGTACATAACCGTTCTGGATACCTTTACGCCATATAATGCAAAAGCAGCCGTTGTTCGAACAGTCGTCTTTGGATTTACCTTAATGGGTATGCTTACCTTTTATCGCATTTTAGCCAAAGAAAATGTAGATAGTGAGCATAGCTCTGCACGAAAGTGGATGGTACCACTTTTAGTGATGATTGCTTTAAGTGTCTTGGTTGGAATAACTGCCCCAAAGGCGGCGCCGGTTTGGCCTGACCCAGTACCGTATTTGCAGGCTGCAAACAGCAAAAGTGACAGAAATGGGAAAAGTGGGCCGCAAAGAATTGGCTATGGGACGAATGATTCAGCATTAGGCGGTCCGTTTATTGGGGATAATAAACCTGTTTTCACGACTGAAGCGGAAGAAAAGAATTATTGGATGGTCGAAACAAAGGATGCCTATACAGGGAAAGGGTGGATTTCTTCCGGTGCAACGACTGTCCCGTTCAGGGAGGGAGATCTTGTTCCGGTATCCTCTTTTCCGGAAACAGTTGAAACAAAGAAGGAAACAGCGCGGGTAGTGGTCTATAACCATCTCCAAAGCAACCATATCATGTATCCTCAGGGAATCCAAAAAATCCTGAAAACATCGCCTGTTAATAGTAAAGGGAACCTTTTTGAGCTTGAGAATCCTAACGAAAGAATTCTTTACTACGATAGCAGACATCAGCCTGTAATGCCGAATATGTATTTGCTTGAGTTTGTAATACCTATATATAAGGCAGCCGATCTAATCAAAACTACAGCAGTTGACTACTCGCTAGTCCGCCCGGAATTTATCAAAAAGTACACGCAGCTTCCAAAGGAGCTGCCGCTAAGAGTGAAACAATTAGCCAAACAAATAACCGCCGGGAAAAACAACTGGTTTGATAAAGCAAAAGCTGTGGAAAGTTATTTCAGCAGCTCTGATTACACCTATGATCAAAAAAATGTTGCGGTTCCCGGTGCTCATGTGGATTATGTGGATCAATTTTTATTTGATACAAAACGAGGCTATTGCGATAACTTCTCGACTTCGATGGCGGTTATGCTGCGGACACTTGGGATTCCAACAAGGTGGGTAAAAGGCTATACAGGAGGCGAGTTAATCAACAAGAGCCAAACGGACCCTTCCTTGCAGCTTTACCGAATAACCAATAATAATGCCCATTCCTGGGTAGAGGTCTTTTTCCCAAATCAAGGCTGGGTGCCGTTTGAACCAACCAAGGGTTTTTCAAATGATGTTATTATTCATAGCAGTGGAGCAGCAGAACAGAAGCCGGCCATAAACCAACAAACAACACCGGCTCCTGTGAAAAAGCCGCAGCAGAATCTTCTGGAAGATACCCAATCATCAAAAGTGGCAAAAAAATCTGCCAATAGCAAAACTTTATGGAAGCAAACAACTGCGTTGATAAATAACTATTGGAAACGGGTGCTGTTTATTCTTGTCCTAATCGCAGCGGTCGTCGGGATTCTCTATCGGATTCGCGGTAAATGGTTCCCGTATTTTTTACTTCTCAAATATCGGCTCAAGAGAAAGGATGAAAATGTCGAATTTGCTTACCTTGTATTATTGGATCAATTAAATCGTTACGGTTTAAAACGGAAAGAAAATCAAACCCTTCGAAGTTACGCAGGATATATCGATACGTTTTTTTCGACGCGAGAGATGACCAGGTTGACTGCAAAATATGAGCAATATTTGTATCATCGGGAGCTTCCGCATGGAACATGGAAAGACGTGCGTAAATTGTGGGAAAATTTAATCAAAAAGACAATCGCTTGACCAGTAAAACCTCCTATTGTTACAATATGTTTTAATTCAATGTCTAGCTGCAGCGTCTAGGGGCTCGAGTCGCTTCGGTCCTGCCGATGAAGTCAAAAAACGGACTTCACCGTCAGGCCCGCAAGCAGTTGTCGCCCCTGATCGAGTCGCTTCCGCTTTTCTAAATAGGGGTACTTTACCTTCATATATCCTCGAAAATAAGGTTCGAGAGTCTCTACCGGGTCGCCGTAAATGGCCTGACTATGAAGGCAGAAATTCTATATTTTTTGTTTGCGAGAAAACTAGAATTCTGCCTTCCTTTTTGTGGAGCGCGGAAACCTAGTTTTCTTTTTGTTTTTTCGGATAATTTTTTCGCAATTTTAGTAAAAACTAGAAGTAACAGGCTTTTATTATTAGAAAGAGGTGGCCAATTTGACAGGTAAGCAAGATTTAATTGTTGTTTTAGATTTTGGAAGCCAATATAATCAGTTAATTACACGACGAATTCGTGAGTTTGGAGTATATAGTGAGCTTCATCCTCATACGATTACAGCAGAGGAAATTAAAAAGATGAATCCAAAAGGGATTATCTTTTCCGGTGGACCTAACAGCGTCTATGACGAAAATTCGTTCCGGTGTGATGAAAATATTTTTGAAATGGGTTTACCAATCCTCGGAATCTGTTACGGAATGCAATTAATGGCTGTTCACTTTGATGGGAAAGTCGAAAAAGCAAAGCAGCGGGAGTACGGAAAGGCTGTCATGACGATTCAAAATCAATCTGCATTATTTAACGGTCTTCCAGACGAGCAGGTTGTTTGGATGAGCCATGGTGATTTAGTTGTCGAGGCACCGGCCGGATTTACCGTTGATGGCACGAACCCAACATGTCCGATTGCGGCGATGAGTAATCAGGAACGCAATCTTTATGCTGTGCAATTTCACCCTGAAGTCCGCCATTCCGTTTTTGGCAATGAGCTTCTAAAGAACTTTGTTTTCAATGTATGTGATTGCAGCGGCAATTGGTCAATGGAAAACTTTATTGAAATGGAAATGGCTAAAATCCGTGAAACAGTGGGCACTAAAAAAGTTCTTTGCGCTCTAAGCGGCGGGGTGGATTCATCGGTTGTTGCTGTGCTTATTCATAAAGCAATCGGCGATCAATTAACCTGTATTTTTGTCGACCATGGTTTGCTGCGTAAAAATGAAGCTGATAGTGTGATGAAAACCTTTGCTGAAGGCTTTCATATGAATGTCATTAAAGTTGATGCAAAAGATCGTTTCTTATCCAAGCTCGAAGGCGTATCCGATCCGGAGAAAAAACGGAAAATCATCGGCAACGAATTTATCTACGTCTTTGATGACGAAGCAACAAAGCTAAAAGGGATTGAGTTCTTAGCTCAAGGTACTCTTTATACGGATATTATTGAAAGTGGAACGGCTACGGCTCAAACGATTAAATCGCACCACAATGTGGGCGGCCTGCCTGAAGACATGCAATTTAAACTGATTGAACCATTGAATACCTTGTTTAAGGATGAAGTTCGTGCTCTTGGGACGGAACTGGGAATCCCGGATGAAATTGTTTGGAGGCAGCCATTCCCCGGACCGGGGCTTGGAATTCGGGTTTTAGGTGCCATTTCTGAAGATAAGCTTGAAATCGTTCGTGAATCTGATTGGATCTTACGTGAGGAAATCAAAAAAGCCGGGCTTGATCGTGATATCTGGCAATATTTTACTGTTCTACCTGACATTCGCAGTGTTGGCGTAATGGGGGATACAAGAACCTACGATTACACGATTGGGATCCGCGCTGTTACTTCCATTGATGGGATGACATCCGACTGGGCGCGAATTCCTTGGGATGTTCTTGAAGTAATCTCAACGCGAATTGTCAACGAAGTAGCGCATGTAAATCGAGTGGTCTATGACATTACAAGTAAGCCGCCGGCAACAATTGAGTGGGAGTAAGTCTATCTCGATTAAAGGCGAATAAAAACAAAAAAAACATTAAAATTGTTCGTGTTTTGTATTGACGAAATGATAGGTCGTTGGTATGATAAAAGGGAATTAAATACTTGTCGATTTACGTCGTATAATCTTGGGAATATGGCCCAAAAGTTTCTACCGAGCCACCGTAAAAGGCTTGACTACGAGGTAAGTGTTAAATCGATAGGGTACCCTTTTCCCCTATTATTTACACAAACCTAAGTCAAGCGCTCCGGTGGATACCGGAGCGTTTTTTTGTAATTATATTTAGAAAAAGATTTATTGGGGGAAGCGGAATTGAAAAACTATTTTCGATTTGACGAACTAGGTACAAATTATCGTCAGGAATTCATGGGTGGTTTAACTACGTTCTTGGCAATGGCTTATATACTGGTGGTTAATCCACTTACATTGACACTTGCTAGTGTTAAAGGTCTTCCGGATGCAATGAGAATGGATTACGGTTCAGTTTTTGTGGCAACTGCTATTGCATCTGCTGTTGGATCAATTGTCATGGGTCTCCTTGGGAAGTACCCGCTTGCTTTAGCACCGGGGATGGGGTTAAATGCATTCTTTGCCTATACCGTTGTTTTAGGAAGCAAAATCCCTTGGCAGCATGCACTTGGCGCCGTGTTAATTTCCGGTATCTTCTTTTTCTTATTAACACTTACAGGGCTTCGTGAAAAAATTATCAATGCGATTCCAATTGATTTAAAACATGCTGTTGGTGCTGGTATTGGCTTGTTTATTACCTTTATTGGCTTGCAGGAATCAGGAATCATTGTTAAAAATGATGCTACACTAGTTGGCTTAGGTGATTTATCGAAGGGCCCAACCCTACTTGCAATTTTTGGTATAATTATAACCGTTATTATGATGACAAGAGGAATTAAAGGTTCAGTATTCTATGGAATGATTGTTACAGCGATTGTCGGGATGATTTTTCACTTGATTGCTATTCCGCATCAAGTAGTTAGTGCGGTTCCAAGCGTAAAACCTACTTTTGGGGCAGTATTTTCATCCTTTGGTGACAGCTCTTTCTGGTCAACCGGAATGATTGGGATTATTTTGACATTCTTATTCGTAGACTTCTTTGATAATGCCGGTACACTTGTGGCAGTTGCTAACCAAGCAGGTTTAATGAAAGATAACAAACTTCCTAACGCAGGAAGAGCTTTACTTTCTGACTCGATTGCCACAATTGTAGGCGCGGTTCTTGGTACATCTACTACCACTTCTTATATCGAGTCATCTGCAGGGGTTGCTTCAGGGGCAAGAACAGGTTTTGCGTCGTTAGTTACAGCCGGATTGTTTATCCTGTCGTTATTCTTCTTCCCGTTATTATCTGTTATTACATCGCCTGTTACAGCGCCGGCACTGATTATTGTCGGAGTATTGATGGTATCTTCATTAGGGAAAATTGACTGGCATCGTTTTGAAATTGCAGTACCGGCATTCCTTACAATGATTGCTATGCCGTTGTCTTACAGTATTGCAACAGGTATTGCGATTGGCTTTATTTTCTATCCGATTACGATGATTGTTAAAGGACGTATTAAAGAAGTTAATCCAATTATGTATTTCTTCTTTGTCATCTTTCTCATTTATTTTATTTTAAAATAATGTATGTAAAGAACTGCTGTGCAGGCGGTTCTTTTTTTGTCGAATAATTGCCATATTTCCTGAGTATAAAGCAGGATTTTGTCGTTGACTTCCTGGATTGTCTTTTATAACATGAGTATACTAAAGGTAAGTAGGGCGAAATGGGGAAAGAAGGGTATGGCAAAATTACTGATTGATAAGGTGTTAAATAATAATGTATTAATCGCTGAACACCCTTCCTATGAAGAAGTCGTATTAATTGGCAAAGGCATAGGATTCAACCGGAAACGCGGTGACTATATAGAGATAGATGCAGTTGAAAAGCTGTTTGTATTAAAAAATGAAAAGGAACAGGAAAATTATATTAAGTTGCTTCCTTTCATTGAAAATGAATTACATGAAGTGATTATCTCTTCCATAGAATTAATTAAGCAAAGAACAAATTCGACCTTAAATGAACATATTCACGTCGCTTTAACGGACCATTTAATGTTTGCGATTACAAGAGCATCTCAGGGGATGGAAATGAAGAACCCGTTTTTAGTGGAAACAAAAGCTCTTTATAGGCGTGAATACGAAATTGCGTCAGAAATTGTTCAGCTGATTAAGGAGAAGACAGGAATTACCCTTCCTGTTGGAGAGATTGGTTTTATTGCCCTCCATATTCATTCAGCAATTACCAATAAAAATCTGTCGGAAGTAAACCAGCATTCTCAGTTGGTTAGCAGACTGGTAGAAATGGTAGAAGAGCAGCTGGAAATTGAGATTGACCGAGAAGGCATTGATTATATGAGGCTTGTACGTCATTTGCGTTTCGCAATTGAAAGAGTAATCAAAGAGGAAAAAGTAGAAGAACCTGAAAAAATAACTTCCCTCTTGAAAGAGGAATATCCGCTATGCTATAATCTTTCATGGAAGCTCATTAAAGTGATGCAACAAACCTTGAAAAAGAAAGTTTTCGATGCAGAAGCCGTTTATTTAACAATGCATTTGCAGCGGATTCAGAAGAAAATTAAATAGCTATTATTTTTTACGTGTTACTGATTCGATCAGGCATGAGTGAAAAGTGATAATTGAAATGGAGTTTTAGGGGCAATCTATACCTATACTTTCATTCAGTTAAACTTTTACTCATGCCTTTTTTTGTTGTCTATTGTTAATAATGAAAACGCTTAATGAGCTAATTGAAAAATATTTAGGAGGCAATATTATGTTTAAAAATGCTTTCGGCGTCTTGCAAAAAGTCGGAAAAGCGTTAATGTTGCCAGTTGCTATCTTGCCGGCTGCCGGGATTTTATTAGCAATTGGTAATGCGCTTCAAAACCCAACATTACTACATCTTGCTCCGTTCCTTGATAACCACGGTGTGGCAATGGTCGCAAAAATTATGGAACAAGCAGGAAGTGTCATCTTCGGTAATCTTTCCTTACTATTTGCAGTAGGGGTAGCCATTGGACTAGCAGGCGGAGACGGCGTTGCCGGACTTGCTGCGATTGTTGGATTCCTGATTATGAATGCAACAATGGGGACGGCTTTAGGGATTGATGCAGCAGGTTTAGTAAAGCACCCGCAAAGCTATGCATCAGTTTTAGGTATTCCAACACTTCAAACGGGTGTATTCGGCGGTATTATTGTCGGTATCATTGCTGCTACAATGTATAATAAATTCTTCCAAATTGAATTACCTTCCTACTTAGGATTCTTTGCAGGTAAACGTTTCGTACCAATTGTTACTGCTGCAAGTGCAGTTATCTTAGGTTTAATTATGATTGTCATTTGGCCTCCAATCCAAGCAGGCTTAAATTCATTCTCAACCAACATGGTTAATGCGAACTTAACATTATCAGCATTTATCTTCGGGGTTATTGAACGTTCGCTAATTCCTTTTGGATTGCATCATATTTTCTATGCGCCGTTCTGGTTTGAGTTTGGCAGCTATACAAATAAAGCGGGTCAAGTTATCCACGGTGACCAACATATCTTCATGGAACAAATTAAAGATGGTGTACAAAATCTAACTGCAGGTACATTTACTACAGGTAAATATCCATTCATGATGTTTGGTCTTCCTGCTGCTGCTTTAGCAATTTATCATGAAGCAAAGCCTGAAAAGAAAGCATTTGTCGGCGGTCTTATGTTCTCAGCCGGTTTAACTTCATTCTTAACAGGTATTACAGAACCAATCGAATTCTCATTCCTTTTCGTTGCACCGGTATTATTCGGTATTCACGCTATTTTCGCGGGACTATCATTTATGACAATGCATCTTTTAAATGTAAAAATCGGTATGACATTCTCCGGTGGATTAATTGACTATATCCTATTTGGTTTAATTAACCCGCAAACACATGCATGGCTAGTTATTCCTGTAGGTCTGGTATTTGCTGTTATCTATTACTTCGGATTCCGTTTTGCGATTCGTAAGTTCGATCTTAAAACACCTGGACGTGAATTGGAAGAAGTTGAAGAAGAAGTACAAACTGGTAATAATAAAGCAGGCGACCTAGCTGCCAACATTTTAGATGCTATGGGCGGAAAGAAAAACATTGCCCATCTTGATGCATGTATTACTCGTTTACGCGTATCTGTTAATGATATTAAAGATGTTGATAAAAACCGTTTGAAAAAGTTAGGCGCTGCCGGTGTCCTTGAAGTAGGTAATAATATTCAAGCTATCTTTGGTCCTCGTTCTGAAACAATCAAAGGTCAAATGAAGGATATTATGGACGGAAAAGCACCTCAATTAGCTGTTGTAAAATCACCGGAAAAAGGTGTAGAACAGCAAATTGAAGAAGTGAATCCAAAAGCGCTTCAAACAGAACGAAAAGACGAAATTTTTGTAGCACCTCTAAAAGGGGAAATCAAGCCAATTACTGAGGTGCCTGACCAAGTGTTTGCAGGAAAAATGATGGGTGACGGCTTTGCGATTGTACCAACAGAAGGAACAGTAGTTTCACCAGTTAATGGTAAAATTGTGAATCTATTCCCAACTAAACACGCGATTGGCATCCTTTCCGATGGCGGCCGTGAAATTCTTGTACACGTTGGTATTGATACAGTGAACCTTAAAGGTCAGGGCTTCGAAACATTAGTTGCAGAAAATGATACGGTTAAACGCGGTCAGCCATTATTAAAAATGGATTTAAATTATATTAAAGAACATGCAACATCAACGATTACACCGATTGTCTTCACAAACTTAGCGGAAGGCGAAAAAATCGTTCTTGAAAAACAAGGTAACGTTGATTTGAAACAAGAAGGTATTATTAAGATTTCAAAATAACATTGAGGAGCCGGCCTAGTCTTTAGGCTGGCTTTTTAAATAAAGATAAGAAAGCAATATTGAGCTACGATAAGTGTCTAGCTCCAGCACCCAGTGACTAGTGTACTTCGTTCTTCCGCTTTTCTATTATGAAATTTCTTTGTTTCCATTTATAATAGTGCAGGGATATGTTCAACAAAGAGGTGTTGTTTGTATTGCGAATTAAAAAATCAGTGATTTGGATCTTTGGCGTTCTAATAGGGGTCTTGATTTTGTTTACTGCAGCTGTAATCACTTTTGGAAGTACGGTTCATTCGGATTTAAAGGGGAACATTCAGCAAAAACTCGGTGCCTTTATGGATAAAAAGGCGGATGCTAATCAATTTAATGGAGTGGTTCTCGTAGCTAAGGATGGAAAGGTGCTTTTTGAAAAAGGATATGGATTTGCAAATAGCGAAGAGGGGGTTCCTAATCAAATTGATACGGAATTCCGAATTGCATCACTAACGAAATCGTTTACTGCCGTATCCATCCTCCAGCTTGAAAATCAAGGGAAATTAAAGACATCTGATCCGATTTCAAAATACATTGCAAATTTTCCAAACGGTGATAAAATTACCATCCATGATTTGTTGACCCACAGTTCGGGGGTCGCTGATCATTTAAAACTCACCGATACAACCCAACCTATTACGATGGCGGCATTTATCGATTTAATGAGAAAGCAAAAATTGGAGTTTAGCCCGGGATCGGAATATAAATATTCCAACACCGGCTATATGATTCTTGCTGACATAATCGAAACTGTATCCGGAGAAAGTTATGGGGATTATTATCAAGATCATATTTTCAAACCTGCCGGCATGTATCATACCTACTTAAGAAAAGCGGAAACTAAGAAATTTGCCCTTGGATATGAGAATATGAGGAAAATCACAGAGCGGGATGATGAAAGTCAACTCGCGGGTTACGGGGATATTATTTCAACAGTCCACGATTTACTCAAATACAATAATGCTATTCAAAACGATAAGCTTTTATCAACTTTGCAAGTAGAAAAAATGGAGACAGGCTATATTGATAGCGCGAGCTGGGGTATTTTTAAATATGGATACGGTTGGAATGTCGCTGATAATTTTATCAGTTTCGGAAGACCCTTAATTGAGCATAATGGCAGTTTGCCTGGTTATAAATCGGATTTAGCCGATTTTGTTAAGGATAGGGTTACAGTGATTGTTCTTTCCAACAATCATGGAACATGGAATACGGGTGAGTTATCACGGGAACTGGCATCCATTTGTCTTGGAAAACGTTTTTGGTTTTATCAAAAATACTTTTAATCAAAAAAGGGCTTGCTCGAATAGAGTAAGCCCCTTTAACTAATGTTTACTTGCTTTTGCGGACAATATAACCCCATTTATTGGATGCAATGATAATGAATTGATTCGCTTTTATTAATTGTTTTGTTCCTTTTCCTTTCTGAAGCAAAAGCAGCGCTTTATCCTTTTTTAAAAATTCGTTCATTCCTCCATCTTCCACCTGTGAGTCAGTATATAGCTCTGAAGTTAACACCATATTTTGTGCCCATTTGGCAGGGCTGGATGGAAGGTGCAAAAACAAGCTGTATCCTTTCAATTTCTCTATATCGTGAATCTTTTGAATCAAATTCAGCTGTAATTTTGGCGTTGGTTTATTTAAATAAGCTTGAATCTCTCCTTCATAATGAAAGGATACAAAAAGGATTGAAGCAAGTAGGGTGATTTTTGTTCCTAATTTTTCAATTAATAGAAGTTTACTTGCAAGAACTCCGATTATAACCGATAACGGTGGATATACAGGCAAAATGTACCATCTAATTTTCGTTTTAGCTAATGAAAAAAGGAGCAAAGGAATAATCACCCATAAACAAATTCCGATCTTGTAGGAGTTTTTCTCGGATAAGAATTGTTTGAACGAGAAATCTTTATTAGCATAAACAAGTACTAAACCGTACAGGATGGCAAGCCAATAATTAAAAAACCTCCATAATATTTCAAGATAGTAAAGTGTTCCCCCTAAATGTCCTTCGATGGTGGTGGATGATCTTTGCAGCAGGTCATAGGCAAACATATTTTTGAAAAATTCCAATCCATCATATTGATATCGAATACCTCCCCAGGCGAGAATCGGAAATACCATGCAAATTAATAGCAAAATCCAGTTTGTATGGTTAAGTCTTTTATAGGTTCCGGTAAAAAGAAGATACAACCCGATAATGATCGCGATGTTACCTGCGTGCCAGCTTTTTGTTAAAAAGGCAAGAGCAAATCCCAGCCCTGAACCATATAGCCATTTGAGGTTGTGTTCGCAAAGTAATAGCGACATTATGGATGCGGTAAATAAAAAAACAAAAAGGGAGTCAGCATCTCCTGTTCTCGCACTGTGATTAATTAAAAATTGAGTGCATGTAGTTAATGTCAGTGTCGATATGAGTGAGGCTAGCCTTCCGTGTTTTTTATATACAAAAATAGCTACAAGGATTATGGTTAGCATTGCGGAAAGAGCAGAGAAAAGTCGCAGTCCAAGTGCGTTGAATCCGGCTAGTTTATAACCGGCTATGTTTGCCCAAAAACTTAGTGGCGGCTTTAAGTTCCAATAATCGATATCATTCCTGTAGGTGCTAACGATAAAGTTTCCTCTTTTTAGCATTTCATAGGCACTTACCCCGTGCCTTGCTTCATCCCAGCTGGAAATTGGGAAATTTTCCAGTCTGTAAAAAATATTGTAGAAAGCGATTACCAGCAATGATAGCAATATAATGGGATAAAAGAAATTAAATTTAAGGGTTAAACGATGCATAGGAGACTCCTTGTTTCGACAGATTTACATAATATGACCGCACGTAATCCTAAAAATCACCCGGATTTCAGTTGAAATACAAATAATAGCTCTTAAGGATTATTCTTACTCAGCCCCGCTTATTTATTCTGATTCCCTTTGTTGTTGAATTTCATACAATTTTGATTTTCCGCTTAAGGAAAAAGATCGGAAGTCACAATCTATTTAATAAGTTTTCATATGTATTGCAGAGAATGTGATAAAAGATGAAATAAAAAGCAAAAAAATGTTGACGCAAGATAGGCAGGGTGGTAATATATTAAAGCAGTCGTTAACGACCTGTTAACAACATCAAGATTTTAAAAACATTTTAATATTTTGTTGACAACGAATTAACGAAATGATATATTAATAGAGTTGCTCCTGACGAAGAACTTAATTTAAAAAAACGTCTTATGTTCGGGCAATTCAAATGATATTATTGTTCTTTGAAAACTAAACAAACAAAATCGTGCAAACAAACAATAACTATCAGTGAATCTTTCGTATGAAAGTGAAGCTGAGCCAACGTAACT
>NZ_JAUSTW010000019.1 GCF_030813055.1 Neobacillus ginsengisoli
CCCACGGGTGCTTACGTTCTACCCCGGCTACAGTTATAATAAAACCATATAAAAAATGGTCAACCAGAAATATCTGGCTGACCTTATAATACGAACGGGTGCGATTCTTCAATAACGGAGGATCGCTTTTCCCTTATTCAAGTAACGTGGCAGTTTAGTGGAAGAGTCCCGTTTGATCTTTGTTCAGCAAACGGGCCATTATATTGAATAAGAAGTTACATAAAACTCCACTTTTTTATGTAGCGACCAGGCTTCTACAGAAGCAAAAAACGTTGATGTATCCACGATGTATAAAATAATGATGAATGATAAAAACGAACAGACGCCAAACCCTTTAACTGTATGGGTTTGGCGTTTATGTTAACTAGATTTGTATACAGTATTCATGTTAAATATTGTTAAATTTAGGGGTTATTTTGTTTAGAACAAAATGGGGTACCGCCAGGACATGGGAGGGAAAGCCTCCAGGGGCACCGTGTAGATGTGCATTATATGGTAAAATATGGAGTGGTGGCTAACTCCTTTATTTAACTATACCTTCACGAAGCCAAAATGATCTGAACTCATTTCATTTACCTGAAAATCCAATTACAAGGGGTATGAAATCCTGCGAATAAGTGAGCATTCGACAGATATTCGTATTAAACTGAGGGAGTTGAAGAATGGATTTTAGAATAAAATGACAAAAGTAATCCTCCCCATTGTTCTTTGAGGCTCCTTAGATAGTTTCTTGATTTTCAAAAATAAATAATTGTAAATGGGACAAACTATTTTTAATAGTTCTGAAAGGGCATTGAATATGCACGTTGCTATTGCCATTTTAACTAATTAATCTAATTAATATTAGGTGGAGGATTGGAGATATTATTTAGAAAGGAGTGGAAAAAATGAGTCATTCAAAAAACAATTTGCCTTTTGTAGAATTAACCGCAAACGAGGTATCTAACCTTTGGTCTTCCTTTTTAATGAACAGTATGGAACAAAGACTTTTTGAATATTTTTTTGCAAGTACAGAAGATAGCGAAATAAAACAAGTGATAGAAAAGATGTTAAATCAATCTCAAAAGAATATAAATGAACTCAAGGAGATTTTTGTCAAAGAGAATCTTACTGTCCCTCTTGGTTTTACCGATGAAGACGTAAGGGTTGACGCACTCAAAGTATTTTCTGATACATTTATTTTGCATTTTTGTTTTGACCTAACACACCTCTCGATGAGTACATATCCAATTGCATTATCAGATTGCACCAGAAACGATGTTCGAGATCATTTTCAAGTAAACATTGCATTTTCTGTAAAAATCCAGAATGAAATTGTAGACTTAATGTTATCACAAGGAATATATTTGAAACCTCCACAAGTAGCGATAGATAGTGAGGTGGAATTTGCTGATAACTTCTTGTATCTTAATGGTTTTTTTGGTGGTTCAAGACCTTTAAATGCTGCTGAGATCGCTAATGTATCAAGGATTATTCATAGGGCACAGTTTTCAAAAATGGTTTTTGTCACTTTTAGTAAATTAGCCCAAACAAAAGAGCTAAAACAACATTTTGGTAAAGGTAGAGATGGGATCGAAAAAATATTAGATTCACTTCAAGAAGTTCTTGAAAAAGAAAATATTCCGATCTCAGCCTCAGGGGACTATCAAATTTCCGATGTAGAGATGTCTCCATTTTCCGAAAAGTTAATGTTGTTTTTTGTGAATACTTGTCTGGGAATATTCTGTTTTGCCATGATAAGTCAGGCTATGACTTCCAGTTTAAGAACGGATATAGTTTCTAAATTAGGCAAAATATCAGACGATATGAAGAAGTATTATGGACTGGGTTTGCTTTTAGCGATAAAAGAAAAATGGTTTGAACAACCTCCCCAAGCAGTAGATAGAAAAGTTTAGTTAGAGATATTATCTTAAGTTAATAAAAATAACTCAAAAAACCGCCCCTATTTATTGGACTATTCAACCTATATCCTAAAATGAAACAAAAAAATTTAAAAATTTATCCTCACTTATATGTATTAAGGGTGAGGAATTTTAATTTAAAAATGTTATTCAACAAACGGGTGCGATTCTTCAATAATGAAGGATCGCTTTTTCATATAAACACGGTTTCTTTAATCATAACGGTATTTTTTCTTCGTCATAGCTTGTGCAAATCCAAAAATAGAACAGTTTGGAATAAGATGGGTAAATTAAAATTCCCTTAAGAATCTTAAAATTCCCTTAAGATTCCTTGGGAATTTTAAAAGACGTGGTATGCTTTTCATGTTCAAACTTTTCATTTTAGGAGGTTTATCGTGAACAAAACAGCGAATAAAGGTGCTATCGCAGTCGCTCTGGCTTCTGCTATCTCCCTCTCTTTAGCCGGATGTGGGACAAGCCAATCGGCAAAACCAGTTAAGGCTGCTACATCCGAGAAAGTCAAGACCGTTCAAACGGCTTTCAATCAATATATCGTTGTAGAGGCAGGTTCAAAACTCGGTTCTGACGGGAAGAAGCACGATGCTTTTATCAACGGTGATATACAAATCACACAAAACCAACCAGTCACCCTTCACTTCTTGAATTATGATGATGCGGAACATACCTATGTTTCACCTGAACTTGGACTAGGTGTAAAAATCAAAGGCTCCACTAAGAAAGGTCAGCCGAAAGAGACCACCTATACATTTACACCTTCCAAATCAGGCACGTTCACCTGGAATTGTACGGATGTCTGCGATGACAGCAAACAATGGTCAATGTCGCAGCAAGGGTATATGACAGGAAAAATTACGGTTCTTCCTGCTAGTAATCAAGTTCAGCATGTATCCATGGTGGTGAACCCTGGTTACAAATTGGGTCCGGACGGAAAAATGCATGATTCCTTTGCGAATGGCGACATCACTGTGAAAGTCGGACAGCCGGTAGAGGTGACAGTTTATAATCTTGACCAAGGTGAGCATTCTATTACAGCTAAAGACCTTGGACTCAATTTCGTAGCTAAAGCGAGTGCGAAAGACGGTGTTCCCGCTGTCTCCACTTTCACTTTTACTCCACAAAAAGAAGGGAAATTCATGTGGATGTGTACGATCCCATGCGATGACGATGCCAAAGGCTGGGCAATGTCAAAAGACAATTATATGATGGGCTATTTCAATGTAGTCAAATAACAAAGAACCGGCAGATCGTTGCCGGCTCTTTGTTATTTGAAAGCAATAAAGATTGTGAAGAATTGTACTGATATGAACGAAACTGTCAATGCCCCCTACACAATTTGATTTTGGTTTGGGTTTTGGGCAACTTTAGGGAGAGAAGCGTTTTTCGGCTTCTTTTCTTTAAATCTCCCTTAACAGCGGGCTGATGTCCGTAGCTCCAGGCTGCTTCTATAAGCAGACGCCGAACATGACGGTTTCCTGTTTTTGTAATCTTACCTTGCCTTCTGATTTCACCACTTGAACTTTCACTTGGAATTAATCCAACGTAAGACATTAATTTTTTGGGAGAAGCAAATCTTTTAAATGATCCAATCTCAGCCACAAGACTGGTAGCTGTTATAGTAGCTATTCCCCTTAATGATTGGAGTGCTTGAATCATTGGCGCATGGTGACCTTAGTTGATTGTAATTTAATTTCTTCTTCTAATCGTTTTACCCTTTGCTCAATTTCTTGTAGATGGTGTAGATACTCTTGAAAAACTACTTTAGATGCAGAACGCTCAAATTTTAGAGTATTTAACCATTCTCGATATCTACGAGTCCATTTTTTTCCTTTGAAAGGTGGGTGAATATCATTTCGTAAAAGGAATTTGGTTAATCGATGTTTGGCTCTTAATTCATCTTCTTTGGCATCTTCGCTAGCTCGAACTTAAACTATTGGGTGCAAGAGTTAAAAATCAAGATAATAAAATGGTGTTTTTTCTTATTGTTATATCGTTGTTTCAACTAAAACCCAATTTCGAAAAGAAACAGCTTGGGAACTAGGCACGGACTATCGGAGGGAGAAAAAATGAAACAAAAGAGCTAACTGATTGTTAAAAAACTTTGTACTCAAACAGCTAGCTCATTTAAACTTTAAAATAAAGAAGGATATGAGGCCACAGGCGGTCCCCAGAAAGGATTCCCATAATAACCATGAACTGTAAGTGATTGCTGAATATTTGGCATTATGTGATTGTGATGGGTCGAGTTGTATTGCGTAGAGTGATGATGAGGAGTGTGGCTATAAGTAAAGTGGTTATATTGTGCAATACAAGCTCCAGGTTGTCCAGGATGTTTACCAGTATGAATATATTGAGTCAATTGTCACACTTCTTTCAAATGGCTTAATATTATAGTATGAGTTTCAATTAATATAGTTACTTTTTAGAATAATATTTTTAAATAAATGATTTCATTAGGAAGTTGATGGATTTAATGGTCAATAGACATTGCGAGTTGTAATATTTTTTTGCACAATACGAATATATTATGCAATGAATTAAGGTGTTTGTTCAACTAAAGGTGCAGGGGCATTATGCTCCCTACCGAGCCTATAAGATTGTGAAGAAATGAACTTAAAGTAACGGGTAGCATTACTGGAATAACGGTAATGCTTTTTTCTTATTCAAGTAAAGTGGCAGATTAGTTTAAGTGAATAACTTCACAATCTGCATTTTAAATCAATAGTAAATAAACAATTATAATTGCTCTGTTAAGTAATATACAAATTGCGTTCATTTAACAATTGAAAGTGTTTTCTTTCTGTTTATAATAGTAGTCGATGGTTAACGATTTTATTTGGAAAGCGAGGAGCAATCAAATGGAATATACAAAACTTGGAAATACAGGTTTAGATGTATCCCGCCTTTGCCTTGGATGTATGGGTTTTGGTGTAACGGAACGATGGGTGCATCCATGGGTAATTGATGAAGAACGTAGCCGTCCGATTATTAAAAAGGCTCTTGACTTGGGGATCAATTTTTTTGACTCAGCAAATGTGTATTCAGACGGAACAAGTGAAGAAATTGTTGGACGGGCTCTAAAGGATTATGCCAATCGGGATGAAATTGTCATTGCAACGAAGGTGTATTTCCCTATGCATGAGGGTCCAAATGGCAAAGGTCTTTCTCGCAAGCATATTATGAGTGAAATTGACAAGAGTCTTAAGCGCCTCGGAACAGATTATGTGGATTTGTATCAAATTCACCGCTGGGACTATAATACTCCTATCGAAGAAACAATGGAAGCCTTACATGATATTGTGAAAGCTGGTAAGGCAAGATACATTGGTGCTTCTGCGATGTTGGCATGGCAGTTCCTAAAAGCGAACTATGTTGCTGAAAAAAATGGTTGGACCTGATTTGTATCAATGCAGAATCATTTAAACCTTTTATATCGTGAAGAGGAACGTGAAATGCTGCCTTTATGTAAGGAAGAAAAAATTGGTGTGATTCCTTATAGTCCCCTTGCATCAGGAAGATTGACGCGTGATTGGGCTGAAACAACACATCGTTCCGAAACCGACCAAGTGCAGAAGTCTAAATATGATGCTACTGCTGATACGGATAGGTTGATTGCAAAGCAGGTTGCTGCAATTGCAGAAAGACGTGGCGTAGCTCGTGCCCAAATTGCAATCGCTTGGTTACTGCAGAAGGAACCGGTAGCAGCTCCTATTATTGGGGCAACAAAAATTTCACATCTTGAAGATGCAGTTCCATCTCTTTCGATCAAGTTAACGCCTGAAGAAATAGCCTCACTGGAGGAACCATATGTACCGCACCCAGTAGTCGGTCCCTTAATTTAAGTAACATGTGAAATAAATTGCGTTTTAAATGCCCTTAGGAGCAGTGTGCAACACTGCTCTGTTTTTTATAAATTCCTATCTAATAAAATCCCTACTTGTTCTGCCATCTCACGGGACGTATAAGGCATTCCATTATTAAACCACCATTCTACTAGCCCTACGTAAGAGGTGACAATAAATTGAAGAATAACTTCTTCCTTTAATCCTTGATTTTTCCCTTTTGCTACATCCACTTCATCTTTAAATTCTTCGATGAGAAATTCTAGGAACTGACTACGAAATGAAGGGGCTCCTTTACTCGCTAACATCGTGGAAAAGAATAAATAATGACCTTCAAGGTATTCGAACCACGGGAGATTTGCATCTATATATTCCAATTCAGATGACGATTCACATATTTCTCGTAGTTTGTCAATATGTTCTGCAATGAGCTTATCCAGTAAATCATATTTATCCAAATAATGAAGATAGATAGTTCCCCGACTAACATTTGCCCTGTCGGAAATATCTTGTATCGTAATTTCATCAAAACTTTTCTCGGACATCAATTCAATAACTGCTTTTTTTATGGCTTCTTGGCTTTTGGCTATTCTTCTATCCACTTTAGACATTGTAAATCTCCAACTTTCCTAAAGATATTTAACAATTTTATTAGATTTGTTCATTACTTAACAAAGCGTGTTGAATTGACCATTGTAAGTATTTTGTATCTGTTTATAATTATAGACAGATGTTCATTAATTTATCAATGTTTATTTTGTAAGGGTATCTGGATTAAGAAAGGATTGTGTTGTTTCTTATGTGTAATAATCATACAAACATAACTATGACCCGTGCTTTAAGTGTCCCAAGTACAAAAGCACCATTTGAAAAGACTACTATTGAACGAAGAGAGTTAAGACCAGACGACGTTTTAATTGATATTAAGTATAGTGGTATTTGCCACTCAGATATTCACAATGCATTCAATGAATGGGGTGGTGGAACCTTCCCGATGGTTCCTGGTCATGAAATCGCTGGTATTTTATCAGCAGTTGGTTCAGAGGTGACAAAATTTACTGTAGGTGACCGTGTTGGGGTTGGATGCTTTGTAGATTCCTGCGGAGAATGCGAATACTGCTTGAATGGTGAAGAACAGTTTTGTACGAAAGGTGTTATCAGTACCTATAATGATGTAGATTATGATGGAAATCCAACTTACGGTGGATATAGTCAAAAAATTGTTGTAAAGGAAAATTTCGTTGTCCGTATTCCCGATGCTTTGAATTTGGATGTGGCAGCGCCGTTATTATGTGCAGGTATCACCACATTTTCTCCATTGAAACATTGGAACGTAGGACCAGGTAAAAAGGTTGCTATTGTTGGTATGGGAGGACTCGGACATGTAGCGATTCAATTTGCGCATGCGATGGGTGCTGAAGTAACCGTCTTGAGCAGGTCTCATAATAAGAAAGATGAAGCACTTAGTTTTGGTGCAGACCAATATTATGCAACAAGTGAGCCAGCTACTTTCACTCAATTAGCTAGCCGTTTTGACGTGATTTTAAACACCGTGTCAGCAAATCTTGACGTTGATGCTTATTTATCTTTGCTTCGCATAGATGGAACCCTTGTGAATGTCGGTGCACCAGCCGAGCCAGATCAGTATAATGTATTTTCATTACTAAGGGGTCGTCGTAGCATAGCCGGTTCTCTCGTTGGAGGAATCCGGGAAACACAAGATATGCTTGATTTTGCCGCTGAGCACAAAATTGCCCCAATGATAGAAGTAATTCGTGCTGAAAAAGTAGACGAAGCTTATCAACGAGTTCTTCGCAGTGATGTGCGTTATCGATTCGTTATTGACATTGCAACCTTGTAAATGGTTAAGATGCTTTCAATTTCATAAAATAAATAAGTTTATCAAAGGTGATAATAAACAATTTTGAGGGATTTGTTTAATAATGAACAAAATGTGTTCAATTGACTATTTTCAGGTATTCTGTCACGGCATGAAGAAATAGGTAATGGCTAAACTATTTATGGTTGTCTGGTTACCAAGTAACTATTTTCAATATCGTGGTTCAGATAATAAATTTACATTCAGATTGGAGACTAAACAGTATGTCTAATATTCAAGATAAAGTTGTAATTATAACAGGTGCTTCTAGTGGGATTGGAGAAGCTACCGCCAAAGAACTTGCATCTAAAGGAGCGAAGTTGGTATTAGCAGCTCGTCGCGAAGAACGCTTAAAGAAATTGCAAGAAGAGATTCAAAGTAATGGAGGGAAGGCAATTTACAAAGTGACAGATGTTACGTCCGATGAACAAATGGAAGAGTTAGCTGAGCTTGCTCTTAAAGAGTTTGGGAAAATTGATGTAATGATTAACAACGCAGGACTAATGCCACTATCTCCTGTCTTTGAGAAAAAGATCAAAGAATGGGATACGATGATTGACGTGAACATCAAAGGTGTACTTTATGGTATTGCTGCTGTTCTTCCTTTTATGAGGGAAAGTAAAGAAGGACACATTATTAATATTTCTTCTGTAGCAGGGCACTTAATTGGACCAGCAGGTTCTGTTTATAGTGGTACAAAATTTGCTGTTCGTGCCATTACGGAAGGTCTTCGTAAAGAAGAAGCTGTGAACAATATTCGTACAACCATCATCTCACCGGGAGCAGTTGCTACTGAATTACCAGAAAAGATTTCGGGTGAGGAATTAAAATCTGGAATTGATGAATTTTACAAAGTAGCGATTCCAGCTGAGAGCATTGCTCGTGCAATTGCCTATGCAATTGAAGAGCCATCTGATGTAGCAATAAATGAGATGATAATTCGACCAACAATTCAAGAACTGTAGAAACTCTCCATCCAGCTGTCCAGAACAGCTGGATGTTTACCTTATTAATAATGAAAGGGAGCGTTAAATTTGACTAATGTTTTAATTCTTGGAGCAAATGGCTCGATCGCTCGTGTTGCAGTAGACTTATTCTTAAAAGAAACGGATGCACAATTAACGCTTTATCTGCGCAATTCAAGCAGACTAAAAAATATTGATTCTAGTCGTGTACGTGTAATTGAAGGCGATGTTTTGGATATAGAAAAATTAAAAGAAGCAATGATTGGTCAAGACGTTGTTTACGCCAATCTTGCCGGTAGTCTTGTACAAATGGCTAAAACGGTTGTACAGGCAATGAATGCGACTGGCATTAAACGCCTGATTTGGATTAGTTCAATGGGAATTTATGAGGAAGTCCCAGGAGAGAGGTATAGAAGTATTTTAGATCCGTATCGAGATTCGGCAGCGATTATTGAAGCTTCTGACCTCGACTATACAATCTTGAGACCAGGTTGGTTTACCTACGAGGATGAAATCGATTATGAGATAACTCAGAAAGGCGAACCATTTAAAGGGCATGATATATCTCGAAAGAGTGTTGCTGACTTGGTTGTTAAATTAGCAGTAACGCCAGGATTGGAAGTTCGTCGCAGTTTAGGGGTCAACAAACCAGTGTAATCTGGGGGATTATCCATCCCTTATTGCTTGAAGAAATCAAGGTATTTTTAAGAAAGGGTGTTTTATTATGTCAAATATAAAAGATAAAGTTGTCATCATTACAGGCGCTTCCAGTGGGATTGGAGAGGCTACTGCAGAGGAACTTTCATCTAAAGGTGCGAAGTTGGTGCTAGCAGCTCGTCGTGAAGAACGTTTAAAGCAATTACAAGAAGAAATCAAGAACAATGGTGGTCAAGCTATTTACAAAGTGGTAGATGTGACTTCGCATGAACAAATGGAACAACTGGCTGAGTTAGCTCTAAAAGAGTTTGGGAAAATTGATGTTTTGGTCAATAATGCCGGAGTCATGCCGCATTCCTTCCTTTACAAGAAAAAAATTGATGATTGGAACAAGATGATTGATGTAAACATTAAGGGAATTCTATACGGAATCGCAGCTGTACTTCCAACAATGAGAGAACAAAAATCAGGGCATATCATTAATCTTTCATCTGTTGCAGGACACTTTGTTGGAGCTGGAAGCACTGTCTATGCCGGGACCAAGTTTGCTGTACGTGCTATTTCAGAGGGTCTTCGTAAAGAAGAAGCTGGAAACAATATTCGTTCCACTATTATCTCACCTGGAGCAGTTACGACTGAATTAACAAATTCGATTACAGATATGGATCTGAAACCAGGAATCGATAAAATTTATGAAGGTGCGATTGATGCTGAATCAATAGCTCGTGCCATTGATTTTGCTATTGAACAACCTTCCGATGTAGCAGTTAACGAAATGATTATCCGTCCTACATCACAAGAACGGTAATTCATTATAATTTGTTCATTAATGAACAAATTAAGCCAACTGCTGATTATAAATTAATCCTAGAATAAAATTAAGGAGGACATACAATGAAAGAAGTTATACTTTGGACAGGTGCTGGACAGATTGGAATGGCGATAGCTAGAAGAATCGGTTTTGGTAAGAAAATTATTATTGGTGATAAGAACCTAGATAATGCCAAGGTTATTGCAAAAATTATGAAAGAAGCCGGATTTGATGTGGTACCTGTCGAAATGGACATTTCTTCCAGAGAATCTATTTTAAATTTGATTGCAGAAGGTCAGAAGTATGGTGAAATCACTGCTCTTATCAATGCAGCCGGCGTGTCACCTAGTCAGGCACCTATTGAAACCATTTTGAAGGTGGATTTGTACGGAACTGCAGTATTGCTGGAGGAAGTAGGAAAGGTCATAGCTCATGGAGGCGTAGGTGTGACAATTTCCAGTCAGTCTGGACACAGAATGCCTCAATTGGGAGTTGAAATTGATGAACAGCTAGCAACGACACCAACTGAAGAACTCCTTAGTTTGGAAGTCCTTCGTCCAGAAAATATCAAGGATACGTTGCATGCTTATCAAATGGCGAAACGTTGTAATGTGAAGCGCGTTATGTTTGAATCTATTCGCTGGGGGGAAAAAAACGCTCGCATCAATTCCATTTCTCCGGGGATTATCGTAACGCCATTGGCTATAGACGAGTTCAATGGTCCAAGAGGAGAGTTCTATAAGAATATGTTTGCCAAGTGCCCTGCCGGACGACCAGGAACAGCTGATGAGGTTGCAAATGTTGCTGAGCTGCTGATGATGCCTGAGGGAGCTTTCATCACCGGAACTGATTTCCTAATTGACGGTGGAGCTACGGCTTCTTATTTTTACGGACCACTAAAACCAGCTGAATAATATAATCGTTCGACTGTTCAAGTAGGTTAATAATAAAAAATAAAGCTATTGGAGGAATTAAATTAAATATGGCAAAACATGAGGAAGTAAAAAATGGTGTTATTTTTCCAGTAGGCGAAAAAAATGAAGCATTTGCACAATTTTTCGTAGGACAAAGTTATCTTAAAGGATTAGTTTCTGATCCTAAAGTAAATGTTGGTGTTGGGAATGTCACCTTTGAACCAGGATGCCGAAATAACTGGCATATTCACCGTAATGGATTTCAAATTTTACTTGTAACTGGCGGCGAAGGTTGGTATCAAGAAGAGGGAAAAACAGCTCAGTTTTTAAAAGCTGGTGATGTGATTGTCACTCATGATGGTGTGAAACACTGGCATGGTGCTACAAAAGATAGCTGGTTTGAACACATTGCAATCACTGCAGGAACTCCGGAATGGTTAGAACCTGTTGATGATGAATGGTATAACAAGTTATAAAACTAACGCATCGAATTAATTGATTCGATGCGTTAGTCACTTTATAAATATTTAATTGTTAAAAAGATATATTGTGACTTTAGAAGTTTCATGGGAAGATTCAAACCTGAAGTGATTGACCATAAACAAGCGTTATTAGAATTAATTGCTGGAGTTGCTGAAAGTAAGAATGCAACATCTGCACAAGTTGTCTTAGCATGGGAATTAGCACAAAAACCATTTATTATTCCACGTCCAGGTACAACAAAATTACATTTTGGAAGAAAATTCGGGAGATGCTAATATTCAACTAACAAAGGAAAAATTAGCTAGTAATAATGAAGCTTTATCTAAAATTGATATAGACGAAACCCATTTATAGTGTAACTTGGGATTGATAAACAGTCCTTAAAAGCAATTTATTAATTCGGTAAGTAAGATTGTGAAATAGTGTACTTAAACAAACAGGTGTTTTAGGTTCACAATAAATGGGCTGTTTTGGCAGTCCTTTTTCATTACCGTATTTAACTCTAAAGGGCAGAATAGCTAAAGAAGAATGATGGAAAGATAAGAGTTGGCAGTTATATTAGGAGGTATGGAGATATGGAAGGGCAAATAAAAGTAGATTTTGAAATAAATGCTGTTGGTGAAGAAACAATAAATGGTTACGAAAGTTCATTTAAAAAATTCGAAATTGCAAGAACAAAAAGTCTTTCAAAAGAACTAACATTAGGGGATTTTGAAGAGATTATTAACGAACTTTTTGCTGAAATTCAGTCATCATATGACCAACCGGAACATTTAACAGCAAAGATAGTTATTAGAGTGAAAAAAGAGAAAAATAAAATTATTTATCTCGGTTAAAAATGGGTATACCTTATTGAAGTAACGGGTGCTTGAGTTCAAAAAAGTAAGTCTGTTGCGACAGTCTTTTTCTTAATGGGGTTGATTAGTTGAAGAACTCGGATGTCCTTTTGTATTTCACCCCAATAAAAAGCACACGATTATTCAGATGCATACTTAAGTATTCCATGTAAATAAACTGAGTATTCTCGCTGTACACATTCTCTTAACTTGATTTTTCCTTCACTTTCTAATTCTCCAACCAATTCTTTAATCTTTTTTTCATCTTCTTTTGTAGCCTTAGGAATCTCTGTTGAAAACAAATTACCTCGACTGGCATTGTGTAGTTTTTTTAATAAACCAACTTTATTCATTGGGTCATCCCCTTTATCTATTATTTTCGACATAAAGGAGGCTTTTTCCTTTGAATACCAATTAATTTCTCAAGTTTTCTTATTCAGCTATCGGAGTTCAAGAGTTGAAGATCAACGGACAGATCGGCAGCTCTTTTTTCTTGTTGAAGTAACGAAGCAGCATTCCTGTAATAAGAAAAAAGGGCTAATCTATTTTCTATTGAATAAATATAGAATAAAGAGGAAATTAAATTCTTTATCTTGAAATAGTAGGTTATTACGGAAAATAGAAGAAAAGTTAAATAAGACTTTCATTAACATTTTGCCTAATAGAAAAAACATTCGTATGTTCGTTCGTACTACCATTAAACTTTTCACCATACGAAGTAAAACAGACTATCCTAAGAGATATGTCAAAACGAGCAAATGTCATTACCGTCGAAACTGGCGAGCCGTATGTAATAATACCTTTTCGACAATTAATGGTACGTTTGTGGTAGAGACGCTTGTATCTGCACAGATTCAGCCGGATTAGGAGGGGGAGCGTGTATATATCCATGTTCAGTTAAAGGTTGCACTCGAGGCAGCTCTCTATGCTGGGTATCACATGATTAAAAAATTTGGTACACAATATGACATAATAGAGAAAACTTCACCGATGGATGTTGTCACTGAAGTTGACTTAACATGCAATCGTATTATTGAACAAATCATTCGTCAAACGTTCCCTGACGATAAAATACTTTCAGAAGAGTCGCAGGAAAGCGTGTTATACGATAAGAACTGTTCTTCTGTTTGGATAATAGACCCATTGGATGGGACAACAAATTTCACACGGAGAATTGCTTTTTCTTCTGTATCTATCGGTTATATGGAAAATGGCACAGTGACTATCGGAGTGGTATACGACCCTCACCATAAAGAGTTCTTCTTTAGTATCAAAGGACAGGGAGTTAGATACGCAAAATCAAGTGAGATAACCACGTGGCTTAATTCAAAAACAAATAGTATGCCAGGGAATTTATACGTTTCAATGAGTAAGGAGTTTGATTCAAGGACCGCTATAATAGCACTAGGGATTCCATCTGATCCTGAAAAAAGCGCTGTAGCATTGTCAAAGACCTTGAAACTTATACCTTATGTAAAAGGGATTCGAGATTTTGGGTCATCTGCTTTACACTTGGCGTATGTAGCCGCAGGACGACTGGACGCTTACGTCGCTTATGGGCAATTCGTGTGGGACTATTCGGCGGGACTTTTGTTGGTTCAAGAGGCAGGCGGGTTTGTTAAAATTTCAGACAGCGAATACGCAGATGACCAGGATATAATTGTCTCTCGGACACATACTTTTGGTAATGAGTTGATAACCCATATCAGTTAAAAACGCGGACCTATACTGCACCTTAGCAGAGATAGAAGTAAAAGCTATTGTTAGTGGTGAATATCTTAATTATTTTTACTCAATTGATGAATGGAGCTTTCAAGTCACTATGCTGGAAACTTTTATTTTCAATGAAGTTCTTCCGTTCTAATTCAACTCCCTCAGTTTAATACGAATATCTCTCGAATGCTCACTTATTCGCAGGATTTCGTAACCCTTGTAATTGGAATTACGGGTAAATGGAATGAGTTCAGATCATTTTGGCTTCGTGAAGGCATAGTTAAATAAAGGAGTCAGCTACTACTCCATATTTTACCATATAATGTACATCTCCACGCCGCCCCTGGAGGCTTTCCCTCCCATGTCTCTACTAATGAACAGCAAATTTCTAGATCTATTCGGTGTGTTCATTGAAACAGAAGACGGCTTTTTACTTAAAAAAGTTAATGAGCAAGTAGTGAATAAGATAATCGAAAAATAATGGAGGGATAGAATTTCCATATTCACATGTACAGCTGCTGGATGGGAATTATCCACGGTGTAATCATTGTGAAAGAAGCATAGGAGGAAGTAAAAGCTCGATAAAGAAAAACGGCTGTATCCAATGGGGATAGCTGGTTTTAGAAATATTTAGAAAAACCAGTTGACAGTTCCTCTACTAGGTGTTACGATATACCTGTAATAAGTAACACTGGATACCAACACCACTGAATAGTGAGGTTACAAAAATATTTTAAGAAAAACAGTTGACATCCGTACTACTCGGTGTTACGATGTACCTGTAATAAGCAATACTTAATAGCGCGATTTCCCAAAAGCTATTAAGTAAAAGTTTTACTTAGTACTAAGTTATACTGAATATAAGTCAGACAAAATAGAGGAGGTAAAGGAGGCTCTGAACATGGAAAATTTAACTGAAATGCTGAAGGGTTCGCTGGAAGGCTGCGTGCTGGAAATCATCAGCCGCCATGAAACCTATGGCTACGAGATTACCCGCCGCCTAAACGAGCTTGGGTTTACCGAAGTCGTGGAAGGGACGGTCTACACCATCCTCGTGCGATTAGAAAAGAAAAAACTTGTGAACATAGAAAAAAAACCGTCAGATATGGGGCCGCCCCGCAAGTTTTACTCACTTAATGAGGCTGGCCGCCAGGAACTTGAATTGTTTTGGAAAAAATGGGATTTTGTATCATCAAAAATAAATGTCTTAAAGTCAATCTAGCTTCATAAGATATTCCGTCCGATATTTTTGGAGTGTCTTGTTCATCTATATAAAAAAGGAGGAAAAATAACATGTTGGAAATGTTCAAAAAAATGATTGGTGATAAAAAAGAGTACAAGATGATGATGGCACGGGTTGAAGCCCTGCCAGAGGACTACCAGTTTGTATTTAAGAAAATTCAAAACTACATGTGGAATTTCTCAGCGGGCAACGGGATGGATATGCTGCACATGCAGTATGAATTAATCGAGTTGTTCGAAGCCGGTACGGCGGAAGGCAGACAAGTGCTGGAAATCACTGGGGACGACGTGGCGTCCTTTGCCGACGAACTAGTGGCAAACGCTAAAACCTATTTCGCAAAGTATCGTGAAGATTTGAATCAGAGTATCATGAAGCGATTGGGAAAAAAATAAATTCAATAGATCATACCGACTGATTAGCTGTTACAAATGTGAATTGCCGCCTTCGCTATTCAGTTATATTTTTAACCAGGTAGTAAGTAATACTGATTATCAGTCAGACTAAATAGAAGAGTATAGGCAATCTAGCTCCGCAAAGACGCTTTTTATAAGGAGGAAAAAAGTATGAACAATGCAGCGATTTCTGTAAAAGGGTTAAAAAAATCCTTTAAAGACAAGGAAGTCTTAAAGGGGGTGGATTTTGAGGTCCGGCGTAGCGAAATTTTCGCACTGCTGGGCTCAAATGGAGCGGGCAAGACGACGACGGTCAACATCCTCTCTACGCTGATGAAGCCCGATGGCGGCGAAGTAGGTATTTGCGGCTTTGACGTCCAGCGTCAACCAGATCATGTTCGCCAGAGCATCAGCCTGACAGGGCAGTTCGCAGCTTTAGACGGAATGCTCACCGGGCGGGAAAACCTGATGATGATCGCCAAGTTGCGGGGAGTTTCCAATCCCGCTCAAGTCGCCGACAATCTGCTTGCAAGATTCAGCCTGACCGATGCGGCCAACCGCCGGGCGGACAAATATTCCGGCGGAATGAAGCGCCGGCTTGACATTGCCATGAGCCTGATCGGAACGCCAGCAGTCATTTTTCTCGACGAACCGACGACAGGGCTTGACCCCGAAGCGCGGATTGAAGTCTGGGATACCGTCAAGGAGCTTGCCGGCGGCGGCACGACCATCTTGCTGACGACCCAGTACCTGGAGGAAGCCGAACAACTGGCGGACCGTATCGCCATCCTGCATGGCGGAAAAATCATCACGACCGGTACCCTTACCGAACTCAAAGAGATGTTCCCGCCAGCGAAAGTGGAGTACATCGAGAAGCAGCCGACATTGGAGGAAATTTTTCTCGCGATCATCGGCAAAAAGGAGGAGATGTAAATGAAAAGCAAAACAGGGGTATTACTAGGGCGTTTAATGCGCAACATCCTGCGCAGCCCGGATACGATTATCACGGTGGCGATTACGCCGATTATGATGATGCTGCTGTTTGTCTACGTATTTGGCGGCGCCATAGAGACAGGCACGGACAACTACGTCAATTATTTATTGCCGGGAATCTTGCTGATGGCTATCGCATCCGGCGTCGCTTACACTTCCGTGCGGCTGTTTACGGATGTAAAGAGCGGGCTGATGGCGCGTTTCATTACCATGCCCATCAAGCGCTCGTCGGTATTGTGGGCTCACGTGTTGACCTCGCTTGTTTCCAATGCGCTTACTGTCGTGGTGGTTATCCTCGTCGCGCTCTTGATGGGCTTCCGTTCCAGCGCTGATATCCTGGATTGGCTCGCGGTAGCTGGGATACTCGGGCTGTTTACGCTGGCGCTGACATGGCTGGCGGTCATTCCCGGATTGACAGCGGGGTCTATGGAAGGGGCGACAGCCTACTCGTACCCGCTGATTTTCCTGCCGTTTATCAGTTCGGCCTTTGTCCCCACCGAAACCATGCCTAAAATTGTCCGTGCGTTCGCTGAGAACCAGCCCGTGACTTCAATCGTGAATGCGATCCGTGCCCTCTTGTATGAAGGGTCTGTTGGCAACGGTATCTGGATCGCGCTTGCCTGGTGCGTCGGCATCATGGTCATCGCTTACTTCTTCGCCAATAAAGCATTTAAACGCCAGTTAGGGTAAGTACACCATCGGTTCGGTGTCTCGTGGCAACTAAATCTTCCGAAATAAAATATATGTTTGGAAAAGCACGGAAAAATTTTCCATACTTTAATTATTTGTCATGTTCTCAGGGTAACTATTGTCGATATAACACCTTCATGTTATTCAACAATCGGGCGCAATTCTGCAGTAAGAATTGTGCTCTTTTTTTATGTTAAGGGCTCTTTAGTTGAACAAGAATATTAACAATTCATTCAGGGAAAGTACCTACTATACACTATAAAGAAAGTAGGTATTGATTTGAGAAAAATCCTTATGACTACCTATTTTATTATCTTTTTAAGCACACCTGTCCAAGCAGAAACAGATAGTTCACGTTATGTAATGAAGCTTGAAGATATAATTTATACATTTTTATCACCTCTGGAATCAAAAGCAATTAAGGAGTATTTTGGAGATACATACTTATCTGATTTTTGTAAGTTTGTAGAGGTTAAGACGAAACCCGATTCTGCATACAGATATGAAATAACATATCAATTCATAACATATGAAAGGGCAATAATGCCTCCATATCATTTGTTTACTTTAAAAGTTGGTAACAATTCTCCTACGGACTGGGTTATAAAAGATGTGAAAGTGAGAAAATTAGCCGAGTATGAAGATTATACCAAGATGTGTAGAAAACCAATGATTGTAAGGTAGAATCGACAGTTATTAAGCTCTAATGGGTGCTTATGATAAAGAAAGGGATGCTGCTGCGGCATCCTTTTTTGTTATTGAACAAACTAGAAGTTTAGTTAGATAAATATTTGGAAATGTATGGTAAAATTAATACGAATATTAAAGGTGGAGAGTGGTACTAATGAAGGCTTTATTAGAGTTAGTACGAATTGCTTTTATATTTGTATTTTTTGTAGGAATATTAAGTGCTTTTATAACATTTTTATACTCAAAGTTAGGAACTGATACTTCCACTTATGGATGGATGATAATAATTGCAATTATTATATTTTTCTTTGTACTGTATCGAAATAAATATCAGTTTAGTGGATGGTATACAGGTAAGAGGAAAAAACTCCCGAAAAAAGTATCTTTAGTTCTTATTTCCGTTTCAATATTATTATTGTTATTACCTTGCATTCTAAGTTTCTCAAATACTAAAACGGAGAGGATATCTTCTGCAAGTTGGTCTTATCCTTTTGTTGTTTGAAATGGATATTCCTACAAAACAAGCAATGAATATGTAGATGTAGATCAAATTGATAAGGTAATTGGAGAAATAACAACTTATTCAGACAAAGAAGGAAATTATTCAGGTAACTTCTCAAATATGTATAAAAAAGATACCCAATATTTTTCGATTAAAGGAATTAGTTCCAATAAAGCTATTGCCATAAGAGAAGAGGATGGAAGGTATAAAAAAGCGATTAGAGTTGATAAATACGAAGGGAAATAGCCACTTTGTAAACACGGTCGCTAGAGCTGAAGAAGTGGTTGGTGCCTAACAATTCTACTTACCTAAACTCCGAAGAGGGTGACTGTATGGGGAATATAATATGGATAAATGGAAGTTATAAAGAAGATAGTCGAGTTTTTGATTCCGATATTCAAGCTCAAGAATGGGCGGATGCCCTACTTCCAGATTTCGGTCCATATTTAATTAGTCAGATTAATGTAGGTTATGCTACTCCTGACGAGAAGGTTATTAAATATTTAGGAAATCTTTTACCTGATTGGGCTAGTTATAATAATGTGAAAATTTGTATTCATCAAGAAAAAACCATAGTGGATGGTCAAGTCTTATACAAAATTTGGACACAACATATGCGACAGACTTTTATTTTGATGAGATTTGCCAGATTCATATGCCGACATGGTCAAAAGGTCGGATTACATTGGAAGGCGATGCAGCATATGGCCCATCACCCCTTTCAGGTCAAGGCTCTAGCCTGGCGCTCGTTGGTGCTTATGTATTAGCTGGCGAACTCAAAGCTGTACATGGCGATTATGCCCGTGCTTTTGTTGCCTATGAACAAGAAATGAGAAAGTTTGTTGAGAAAAATCAAAAAATAGGACTTATGGCTGCTAGGAGCATGATTGAAAAATCAAACTTCAAAATCTTTCTACGCAATTTAATGTTGCGGGTACCCACCCTTATGGTCGTACAGTTTAAGATGATTTCGAAAATGATAGCGAAAGCTGCCAACGGGATTAAACTGAAAGATTATTGATATGGATAGCAATAAGAGGAGTTTCAGCCCAGCTTTAATTTCTTGGCAGGAGTGCTACTATCAACAAGTGACACGTGCAAAAAAGCTGTCTATTATTCAGTAACTATATAAAACACAAACAATTTTCTGCCTAGCCAGCTAAGCGTAAACAGGCCCTTAAGCCTTTAAAAATATTTTGATCTTCCGCAATCGGGCGCTTTAATTTAAAAGGTAGTCATAATTTATTAATGAAAGATTTTCTAAATGATAGTAATTTAATAATTCACATACTCCCCATTCCTTTTTTCTGATGCTCAGGTACAACAGCAACTGGAGCAAGTGCCAAAGAATTGACAGTTTTATCACCATCTACGATTTTTATTTTAGATAAAAGAATATGACCTACAATGTCTTTGTCTTGATTTAATGCAACTAAAGAAAGTTCAGGAATAAATGCATCTGATTTTCTAATCCGATTTACAAGTAAATGTTCTTTCTTGTCGCTATATTCTTCATTTAAAAATGCTTTTTTAACAACTTCTTCAGTTGTGTTATATTCTTCAGTGAGCTCTTGTCTAATTAATATATCCATTTATAGTCTCCTGTTCTTTTAATAAATTACGTCTTTTCTTTATCCTATAAATGGCACTTTCTTAATGCACGAAGTCATTAAGAAAGTTTACTCACCCAGCTCTAAACATAAGTTTGACAAACAAAAACCTCCAAATTTAGTATGGAATTATTTTATAGTGTTATATTATCGAGGTCAAACTTCAGTGTATTAAACCCTCTTGTGATAACGGATGCTAATATTCAATAAGTACGAATTTTCAATAGCCTTTGATCTTCCACAAAAGGGCGCCTTTCTTTAATAAAAAGGCATAAATTTTTCATACTCCCGTAACTTTTAACGAAGAAAAACCGTTTTATAAAACGAAAGGTATTTTTACAAACTATTAGACTGAATGGGGGAAAATTATGAAGATCCTTATATTAGGAGGTACTCGTTTTTTAGGAAAAGCTTTGGTAGAAGAAGCATTGAAAAGAGGGCACGAAATTACCTTATTTAATCGCGGCACCAATAAAGAGACGTTTCCTGAGGTGGAGCAGCTAATCGGCAATAGAAACAGTGATGTATCACTTTTGGAAAACCGGAAATGGGATGTTGTAATGGATACATGCGGATTTGCTCCTCATCAAATCAAAAAAATAGCAGCAGTACTCGGGGATAACATCGAACATTATACATACATCTCAAGCATTTCTGTTTATAAAGATTGGATTCCACTCAATATTACGGAAGACTATCATTTACAATCCATGCCGTCGGATAAATTGAAGGATGTTGAGGAGGGGACAATTTCTCCTTACGAGTATTACGGCGCATTAAAAGTACTATGTGAAGAAGAAGCGGAGAAGCATTGGCCAGGGCGTGTTTTGCATATAAGAGCGGGACAGCTTGTCGGACCATTTGACTATACGGATCGGCTCACGTACTGGGTTCAGCGTGTAGGACAGGGCGGAAAAGTATTAGTGCCGGGACGTCCAGATCGTCCTGTTCAATTGATTGACGTAAAAGATATAGCAACATGGGTGTTCAATATGGCGGAAAACAGAAAAGCAGGTACGTTCAATGTAACAGGGCCGGATTATGAATTGACTATAGAAGTGCTATTGAATACCTGTAAAGCTGTCACAAACGGTGATGCCGAATTTGTATGGACAGATGAACAATTTGTATTGGATCATAAAATACAGCCATGGACGGAAATGCCGTTATGGATTCCTGAACACTTCCCGTTAGAAGGAGAAAGAGAACCGTGGAAAGGCTCGTTTTGCATCAGCATAGAAAAAACCGTTGAGGCCGGACTTTCCTTCCGCCCCCTTGAAGATACTATTTATGATGTGTATCAATGGGAGAAAGCGAGACAGGATGCAGAACTTAAAGCGGGGATATTACGAGAAAGAGAGCAGGAGCTGCTAGAGACTTGGTTCCAAAAAGAGAAAAAGTAGACATTGTGATGGGATTATTACCCTATGCCCATCAAATCTAAGGAAAAATTATATTCTAAAAAATTGATTCTTCTAAACTATGATCTTCAACAATCGGGCGCTTTAATGGTGTAAGATAAATATTTATGGACTGAACAGTTTTCTGTTCAGTCCATAAATATTTATCAAAATTGCTTAAATGGTATTTACTCTTCTGATGGCCCTTCAATCTACGATCTTTGCCGACACCACGAGGGATTTCGTAATAAACTTTTTCGGGGGAAGATGCAAAAATACCCTACTTCTATACCACTTTTTTGGTTTTAGTTTTGTCTTTGGTTTTGGTTTTCTTTAACTTACTGCGTCGTTGCTCTACGTGTTGAAGCAGCCCAGATGAGGTTCTCTTTTTTAACAAAGGATGCCCAAACAAAATTGCTGAAATTTCGATGTCAGTTTGATGTGGAAGATTGATAATGGTATTGTCGATTAATTCATCTTCTTGCGGAGACCAAAGTTTATTACCAGCCATTTTATCACCCTTCTTTTGTTTTTTCACTACATACATATACAAACGAAAAAAACTTGAATTATCATTTATGTGTATTTACTGAATAGAAAAAGCGAAGGCAATAGAATGATTTTAAACAAAAGGAAGGAAAAGAGATTCCTTTCTTCCAGTCAATTATAAAGTTCCTAATTTCAAGTTAAACTTCCATTAACATAAATTTTTCCACGAATTGAGCTACTTTGTGTGTATCAACCTTTTTGAGTTTAGCTTCTGTTGCTGTAATATATGTTTTTAATTCTTTTATTTTTTTTATGTCCTTAAGAGATACATGACCATTTAATAATTTAATGGCGATATTTTTAACTTTTTTATCATCTGATTGGTGTAAAAGATAAGCTAGACAACAGATTTTGTCCAATTTTTGATTCTCCCCTCTACAACAAACGTATGTTCATATATAATTCGATGTATCGCATACAATTCCCTGCAAAAAATGTAAATTAAGAATAATAAAAAAGGTTGCACAATCTGCAACCTTTCACTTTGGTTCATAAACTAACAATAACAGCCTCAATCCCTGTACCTTTATTAAACTCTAGATTCACTTTTAATCTTTCTGGAATGAAATTATGGTAATCTGATAGGTAAACAATAATACCATCAATTATATTCTGCTCAGTTAAATGAATAGTTTGAAATCCTCTATTCATATCTCTAGCATTCGCTTCAAATCCGGTCGTTGGATTAAATTGAAGGTCTACATCTATCTCTTCAGGCTTACCGTTAATTCGTTGTGCTGCAATGACACAACAAGCGTCAATTACGTCCTGTTCATTAAATAATAATTTCATTGTTATCTCCTAGTAACGCCTTCTTAAGAAAATCCCTTTGATAATCCGCACAACGATCAGAATCAAAATAAGGTCGAAGAGAAACCCGAACATCGAGAAACCATAGGAGTGTCCATAATAAAGGCCGCCAAAAGGGTGAAACATACTGCCGAAAAACGTTCCTGCTCCAAAGGCTGCGGCATGACTCCAGAAACTACCGCCTCTTGAAGAAGAACTCGTATAAGACGAAGACGTTGACCTAGATACACTGCTTGATGGCGATTTGTATCCAGAGTGGTACGTGCTGCCTGAAAGTGTTGACATCGAATGTGAACCGAATGAGGAGCTATGTCCTCCACTGAACCCTCTTGCTTCTGTCATACTTGGAACCACAAGGGTAAACAGTAAAACTAACGCAATGATAAATTTTTTCATCTATAATTCTCCTATCAATTGTTTTATTAAAAGAGTTAACCAATAGACTTATACGGTCCTGCATTGAAAAAGTTTCAAATAAGCTAACTTGATAAGTATTATAGCCACGGCACTTAGAAACCTCAAGTATTAGTTGATGGAAGTTAAGAAATTACTAGCTATTCGACACCTTCAAATTCCAGATGGTTTATTTCATCATTTAACTCAAAATTAATAAATAAATATGAAGTAAAGCTTTTTCGTTATTCAAGTAACTGGCAGCATTCCTGTAATGAAGAAATATGAGGTTTGAATATAAAAAAGCCCCTTGGTAAGATATGAGTGTCCAAAGCTTGGCGGCAAAAAG
>NZ_JAUSTW010000020.1 GCF_030813055.1 Neobacillus ginsengisoli
TGCATGTATTAGGCACGCCGCCAGCGTTCGTCCTGAGCCAGGATCAAACTCTCCAAGAAAGTTGATTAGCTCATAAAAGTTACGTTGGCAAAAGTAAATTTTCTTGCGAAATATTCACTGATAGTTATTGTTTGTTTGCACGATTTTGTTCGTTTAGTTTTCAAAGATCGATTTTACATTCGCTCAAAAGCGACTCTATTAATATAACATTTCCAGTTAATTTAGTCAACAACTTTTTGAAAATGTTTTTCTGCCGTTTCGCTGACGACTTTTAATATATTACAGCAATCTAACGAATCGGTCAATACATTAATATAAAATAATTTTATTTCATTTAATACCAAAAGGAAAACCGCTGTTACACAGCGGTTTTCGAGGTTAAATAATCCATTTTTGAATAGCTACTAACGCAAATAACCCCGGTATCCCTAAGAACCCGGATACAGCGGATGTGGCAAAATTAATAGGAACATGAATGCCGTACCGATTACCCGCAACATTTAGGAAAAATAGGAACAACGCTCCAATTAATAATTTAATAACAGCTTGGCCGACAAATTTCACGGATTTAAATGGACCACCTGTAAATAATAATAAAAGTATAAGCCCGCCTAAAATGGATATTACGATAATAGGTTCCAAAAAAGCTGTCCCCCTCCAAGTATTTTACTACTAACTTATGTACAAGTTTGTAAAAATAGACCATGGATGGGAACAGCTTTATGCTTATCTCTTTATCGTTATATTTCGCTGCTTTGCTTCTTTTAATAGAAAAAAGTATTTCACTTCGGCTATTTTTGTTTGGCAAATAACTTCTTCCGATGGGTCGAAACTCTTATCTAGTAGCAGTTTTTGCTGTTGCCAATCTGCCTTATATTCATTTAATTGGGTTAACATCTTTTCATCAAACTCTTTACGGAGCCTTCCTTTACGCCGAAAAAACATAGTTGATTCCCCCGGTATTTATAATTCTCTTCGGCCCTCTAACGCTTTTGATAAGGTAACTTCATCCGCATACTCAAGATCTCCGCCAACAGGCAGGCCATGGGCAATTCTTGTCGTTTTAATTCCTGATGGCTTTAACAGCCTTGAAATATACATAGCTGTTGCTTCACCTTCAATATTCGGATTCGTTGCTAAGATTACCTCCTGCACCGTTTCATCCTGCAGCCGCTTTAATAAATCGGGGATATTGATATCCTCCGGTCCAATTCCATCCATCGGAGAGATGGCCCCATGCAAAACATGATACAAACCATTGAACTCCTTCATTTTCTCCATAGCAATAACATCTTTCGGGTCTTGAACAACACAGATAATAGTCTTATCCCTTCGCACATCCTCACAAATGTAGCATGGGTCTTGATCCGTAATATGCCCGCATACCGAACAATAAGTAAGATTACGTTTTGCATTCACCAGCGCTTTAGCAAAATCAAGTACGGTGTCTTCTTTCATACTTAAGACAAAAAAAGCCAGACGTGCGGCCGTTTTCGGGCCGATACCCGGCAATTTCATAAAGCTGTCAATCAGCTTTGAGATCGGTTCAGGATAATGCATTTTTTTCCTCTCCTAAAAAGGAAGATTCATTCCTTTTGTAAATTGCCCCATTGTATTATTTGTTAGCTCTTCTACCTTTTTTAGGGCGTCATTAGTTGCGGCTAATACAAGATCTTGGAGCATTTCGACATCTTCCGGGTCCACCGCTTCAGGATTAATTTTCACTTCTACTACTTCCTTATGTCCTGTAACAATTACAGTAACCATTCCGCCGCCCGCCGTGCCTTCGATCTTTTGTTGACCTAATTCTTCTTGTGCTTTCGCCATTTCCTTTTGCATTTTTTGCATTTGCTTCATCATATTTTGCATATTTCCCATTCCGCCACGCATCATAATTTCTACCTCCAATTAATTAATCAATAATTTCTACAAATTCAGCACCAAACAGTTTTTTTGCCTCCGAAATATGCGGTTCTTCCTCTTGCTTATTTTCCCCGCTCGCTCCTTCATCAGCATGCTGCGTGCTTAAAAAGCTTTCTCTAATTGACATCCATTGTTCTTCCGGAACACCCAATAAAGAAAATCTTCTTCCTGTTAATTCATTTAATGCAGTTGTCATTGTTTCGATAAACCGGCTATTTTCCATAGCCATTTGACAATGAATTTCATGTTTGAATTTTACGATAAAGGCATTTGAAGATGCGGCCACCGGTTCAGCTTCATTTAGTAATGCCGCATGTGATTTCATTAACCTTGTCAGCATTTCTGCCCATTTACTCTTAATTTGATTTAAATCACTTTTCGTTGCTTGTTTTAAAACTTCATTTATTTTACCGACAGCCGGTTGGAAACCTTTCCTCGAAGTTCGTTGAGCAGGTTTTTGTGCAGGAGGGGCTGATTCCCGGTTTATTGTTACGCCGCCGGCCTTCAACTGCTGTAATTCAGTTTCCAGCTGATCAATTCTCGAAATCAATTGTAAGACTTGATCTGTCTGAGGTAGTTCCGTTTGCCTAACTTCCAATTGGCACAGTTTGACAATCGCGACCTCCAAAAAAATTCTCGGGTGGTTCGTCCAGCGCATTTCTTGCTGTGTTTTATTTAAAAGATCAATAAGCTGATATATCTGAGCAGTCTGTATCGATTCTGCCATACGAAGGAAATCATCATCGAGCATTACTCTTTCCAAGGATTCCTCAAGATTTGGCGCTGTTTTAAACAACAGCATATCCCGATAAAATAAAATCAAATCCTCAATGAAACGGGTTGGATCTTTACCGTGGAACAAAAGCTCCTCCAACGCTTCTAGTCCGTTTGCAACATCCTTCTCTTGGAAAGCATTTGCTAATTTGTTCAAAAAACCTTGTGATACAGAGCCTGTTACAGTAAGTGCATCCTCCAAGGTGACACGGTCCTGACTAAAGGATATCGCCTGATCTAATAAGCTTAAGGCATCACGCATACCGCCTTCCGCTGCTCTTGCAATCATTTGCAGCGCCCGTTCATCGCAAGCAACCCCTGTTTCCTCGACAATTAACTTCATTCGATTCACAATTGATTGGGCTGTTATGCGTCTGAAGTCGAAACGTTGGCATCTAGAGATAATCGTCAGCGGTATTTTATGGGGTTCTGTTGTGGCCAAAATAAAGATCACATGCTTCGGCGGTTCTTCTAACGTTTTTAACAAGGCATTAAAGGCGCTAATGGATAGCATATGCACTTCATCTATGATATAGACCTTGTATTTAACAGCTGTCGGGGCAAATTTGACCTTATCAAGGACATCACGCATTTCTTCGACACGTGAATTTGAGGCTGCATCAAATTCAAGAACATCGGGAATCGTTCCGTTTGTAATCCCGCGGCAGGCTCCGCATTCATTACAAGGCTCAGCTACAGGTGCACGCTCGCAATTGACTGCTTTCGCTAAAATCTTCGCCGCACTTGTTTTACCCGTCCCTCTTGGTCCGGAGAATAAATAGGCGTGAGAAATTTTCTCTTGAAGCAGGGCGTTTTGCAATGTTTTGGTTACATGTTCTTGTCCTACTACATCGAGAAATGTTTGCGGACGCCAAACACGATATAAAGCCTGATATGCCAAAAACACCGCCCCCTTCCGAATTTTCATCTAATTTATTATACTCTATCTAGTTTTATTTTTCCAAAACGAATTCAACAGAGTTCACAAAAAAACTCATCCCGTAATCGAGATGAGTTAATTTTATAGGCATATGTAATAACTGCCGTGCACCTTCCTTCGACTGACGCCCATAAGCGTTACTTAAGCAGTTAGCTCGGCCCAGGCAACCCTGCGGCACATGGGAGCGTCCACTTAATGCTGCTTCCTTCCGGACCTGACATGGTTCATGGATTCCCATTGCGCAGGACCAGAGCGTCAACACCACTTACTTAAGGCAGACCCTACAGGACATCAGCCTCAGAGAAGGGATTCAGTCTCGCTAGAGCGGATTGCGAGTACAGGGCACCGCTACCTCCCCACCTAGCACGGCAAAGTTGATACCAAATTTTCAATGCGTCGTATCTGACGCTTTTTTAGTATACAAACATTTAGAAAAAAAATCAATCTTTATTCCCTGTCAATTCCTGTAAGGAGATCCAATTGCATTTCTCTCGCTTGTTTTTTTTCTAACTTTCTTCTTTCTCTAAGCCCGCGAAAAAAGCTTGAGAGCATGCTGCCGCACTCATCTTCCAATACTCCCTTTGTAAGTTCACATTGATGGTTAAACCGCACATCCTGCAAAAGATTCATAAAGGTGCCCGCACATCCTCCCTTAGGGTCTGCTGCACCATAAACTACTCTTTTTACCCTTGATAGAATGATGGCACCCGAACACATCGGGCAAGGCTCCAATGTAACATAAAGGGTCGCATCCTCCAGACGCCACGAACCCCTAACCCGACAAGCCCTGTCGATAGCTAATAGTTCAGCGTGAGCAACAGCATTTTGCTGACTTTCCCGCAAGTTATGTGCCCGGGAAATAATTTTATCACCGATCACGATTACCGCTCCAATCGGTACCTCCTTTAATTCCTCCGCTCTTTTCGCTTCCTTTATCGCTTCTTTCATAAAATATTCGTCTTCAATCAAATCTGCCATCACGACGTTTCTCCTTTTAACAGGATAAAAATTACTTCCGCTCTCCAAAATAAAATAAGAAGGAGAGAAATAGATGAATGATATCCGTCCTGCCTTACTTATTATCGACATGATTAATAACTTTGATTTTTCCCATGGTCCCATTCTTGCCAAAAAGGCATTCAAAATTGCCCAACCCATTAAAGATTTAAAGGAAAGCTTCAATAAAAAAAAGTTATCGGTCATTTTCGTTAATGATCATTATAATTTATGGCAGGCTGACTTTGAAAAAATAATCAATTTATGAGGGAATATCAGCTTTTGGTTCCTGAAAATTGCATTGCCTCAGTAGATGACTTGGATAATTAGTATGCATTACTAATTATGAAAAATGTTTTAAAGGCAGGGATTGAGCCCAGCAGCCATGGAATTTACAATCATTATAACATTTATCCTCTACCTCCCTCATAAAATAGGTGTAGCGTAGGTCTACAGGGAGGGGATAGGATGCAAATTCATGTGGTTCGAAGTAATGAATCATTAGAGAGTATTGCAAGGGCATATCATACGACTGCTAAAGATATAACAGATGCAAACGAGTTACCGAATCCAAACAATCTTGTCACGGGACAATCAATTATCATTCCGATCATCGGCAGCTTTTATTTCGTTCAGCCGGGAGATAGCCTATGGACTATTTCACAAAAAGTAGGAGTACCGCCTCAGGAGCTTGCTTCGGTAAATCGAATTCCGGTTAATCAACATCTCCAAGTGGGATATCGGCTTTATATTCCAAGAACAAGAAAAAGAAATGCTGAATTTAACGGCTATGTAGAACCCCGCGGAACATCCGTTGCTCCTATTTTAGAAAACAGCGCCCGTGAGGCTGCTCCCTATCTAACGTATTTAGCACCTTTCGCTTTTCAAGCCCGCCGTGACGGCACACTAAAGGAACCGTTGTTGAATAATTTCCCCTCTATTGCAAAAGCGAATCAAAATGTTTTAATGATGGTTATTAACAATCAGGAGAATGATCAATTCAATGATGAATTAGGACGGATCTTACTTACTGATATCGCGATTCAAGATAAATTTTTAAACAGTATTGTTACGACAGCGAAAAAATATGGTTTCAGAGATATCCATTTTGATTTTGAATATTTACGCCCGGTTGATCGCGAGGCCTACAATAATTTTTTAAAAAAAGCAAAGGCAAGATTTAAAAATGAAGGCTGGCTGATGTCGACCGCACTGGCACCGAAAACAAGTGCGACGCAAAAAGGTAAATGGTATGAAGGACATGACTATAAGGCACACGGGGAAATCTCTGACTTTGTGGTCATCATGACTTATGAATGGGGCTATAGCGGCGGCCCTGCGATGGCGGTATCACCGATTGATCAGGTCCGAAGAGTTTTAGATTATGCGGTAACGGCTATGCCTTCTACTAAAATCCTAATGGGGCAAAACCTATATGGATATGATTGGACCCTGCCGTTTGTTCAGGGAACGGTAGCAAAGGCGGTCAGTCCGCAACAGGCGATCCAGCTTGCAGCTAATCATAAGGTACCTATTCTATATGATACAAAAGCACAGGCGCCTCATTTCAATTATACAGATTCGAGCGGGAAGCAGCATGAGGTGTGGTTTGAAGATGCCCGTTCAATCCAAGCCAAGTTTAACTTAATCAAAGAATTAAATATAAGAGGAATGAGCTACTGGAAGCTAGGGTTATCTTTCCCGCAGAACTGGTTATTAATCGAGGAAAACTTCAATGTCACAAAAAGACCCTCTTAAATTTTTCCAACCAAAAACTGCCGACATTCGGCAGTTTCTTTATATATTCGACATAAATCTACTTACTTCAAAATATTCCATATCCCTTCCTGTGACAGATTATGATAAAATATTCTTTGTGTCATTTAGACTAGAGGAAATTATTCAGGTGAATCCGGTTAAGCATAGAAAGAGCAGGCAGTTGGTGAAGGAGGAGCAGCAACATGGGGGATACACCCTTTATTACCGTTGAAGGGCCGATTGGCGTAGGTAAGACATCTCTCGCAAAAGCCATTTCAGACCAATTTAATTTTGCTTTATTAAAAGAGATTGTCGATGAAAATCCATTTTTAGGAAAGTTTTATGAAAATATCGAGGAATGGAGCTTCCAAACGGAAATGTTCTTTCTCTGCAATCGCTATAAGCAATTAGGGGATATCAATACCCATTATTTAAGCAAAAATCAATCGGTGGTAGCCGACTACCATATTTTTAAAAACCTGATTTTTGCCCAAAGAACATTAAATACAGATGAGTACCAAAAGTATTATAAGATTTATCAAATTCTTACTGAAGATATGCCGAAGCCTAATGTCATTATATATTTAAATGCAAGTCTGGACACGCTTTTAAAGCGGATTAAAATAAGAGGGCGTGAAGTAGAGAAAAATATCAGCCCTTTATATTTAGAACAGCTATCCATAGATTACGAAGCGGCCATAACGAGCTTTGAAAAGATGCATCCTGAAATACCCGTTCTACGTTTTAGCGGCGATGAGTTGGATTTTGTAAAGAGCGAACAGGATTTAAACCATATTTTTGAAAAGCTTTCATTATCGTTAAAAACAAATAGCTGGACTAATACAATTTAAGATCAGGGGGATGTTCGTGAGTATCGTTATTGGTGGAATGATTGGACTTGGGAAAACAAGTGTTGCTGACACGTTGAATGCACACTTTCAAAATAGAGGAATTAAGAGTAAGGTTTTTTATGAAGCGGTGGATGACAATCCGATTCTCCCGCTCTACTATGAATTGACTCCTGAAGAGTTAGACTCAAAGAGAATTCCCTTTCTCCTGCAATTATTTTTCTTAAATAAACGGTTTAAAACCGTTAAAGAATGTCTTAACTGGCAAGAGCCGATTTACACGATTCAAGACCGTTCGATTTATGAAGATTGGTATTTTGCCTATGTGAATAAAAACTTAGGCAGAATTTCAGACCTCGAATTCAAAATATATGAAGAGCTTGTTGAAAATATGATGGAAGAGTTAAATGAACTTCCAAAAAAAGCGCCGGATTTAATGGTTTACTTAAAAGGTTCCTTCGATACGGTAATTGACCGCATTATGGCCCGCGGCCGAAGCTTTGAAATTAACCCTGAACTGAAAGAGTATTACTTTGAAGTATGGAAGGGTTATGATGAGTGGGTAATTAATCAATACGCTGCAAGCGAAGTGCTTATTATTGATATGGATACGACAGATGTTGTCAAAAGCACTGAGGATGCTTTAAGGATTTGCCGCGATGTTGAAGAGAAATTAAATGAAATCCTAAATAGAACAAAAGCACACATAGGCTAAATGCCTTGTGTGCTTTTGTTTATTAGAAAAGCGGAGGCGTCCGTTTAGCGAAGTACACTAGTCGCTGGACGCTGGAGCTAGACAATTATAAAAAAAATTCGTTACAATTGCTTGCAACGAATTTTATCTCCAGTTTTTATGCGCGATAGTCAATAATAATAGTTATGGCGGAGGAAGAGGGATTCGAACCCCCGCGCGGTTTAACCCGCCTGTCGGTTTTCAAGACCGATCCCTTCAGCCGGACTTGGGTATTCCTCCGTATCGACAAAAAATAATTTATCATATTCCTAATTAATTGTCAATAGCAAAATGTGAATTATTCCGGACAGAAAGAAAAGCGCAAGCGCCCCGTTTAGCGAAGCACACTAGTCGCTGGGCTGCTTGCGCTAGACAATTCTCAAAGCCAAAATTTATGCTTTCTTATCTTCCCAGAGAATCCGTCCGGAATAATGACAAGCAATCTTAGTTAGGCTTTATTACCTCACGATTACCCATATATGGACGTAATACAGTTGGAATGACCACACTGCCATCCTCTTGCTGATAATTTTCCAAAATAGCGGCAACCGTCCTTCCAATTGCAAGACCTGAACCATTTAAGGTGTGAACATGTTCCGGCTTTGCCTTTGGATCACGGCGGAACCGAATGTTAGCACGACGGGCCTGGAAAGCCTCAAAGTTACTGCATGAAGAAATCTCACGGTACGTTTCGTAACTTGGGATCCATACTTCAATGTCGTATTTTTTGGCGGCTGTAAAGCCAAGGTCACCGGTACACATGCTTAACACACGGTATGGCAGCTCCAGCAATTGCAGAACTCTTTCTGCATCATTAGTCAGTTTCTCCAATTCTTCATATGAATCTTCCGGCTTTACAAACTTTACGAGCTCGACCTTATTGAATTGGTGCTGACGAATTAATCCCCTAGTGTCCCTTCCGGCAGAGCCTGCCTCTGAGCGGAAGCACGCGCTGTACGCCGCAAAGCGGATAGGCAACTGCTCTCCGTTTAAGATTTCATCCCGGTGAAGATTTGTAACAGGTACCTCAGCGGTTGGAATTAAGAAATAGTCTTCGTTTTCAATTAAAAAGGCGTCTTCTGCAAATTTCGGTAACTGCCCGGTTCCCGTCATGCTCGCACGGTTTACTAAATAAGGCGGCAAGATTTCCGTGTAGCCATGCTCATCAACATGGAGATCAAGCATAAAGCTGATTAATGCACGCTCCAGGCGGGCTCCAAGGCCTTTGTAAAATACAAAACGGCTTCCTGTAACCTTGCCCGCACGTTCAAAATCAAGAATGCCTAATTGGTCGGCAATATCCCAATGAGGCTTTGCTTCGAACTCAAACTGACGAACCTGCCCCCATTTTCTAATTTCAACATTATCATCCTCGGTTTCGCCAATCGGAACGCTTTCATGAGGGATATTAGGAATGCTCAATAACAATAGCTCAAGTGTCTCCTCCACTCCCCGCAGTTCATCATCCAATGATTTAATTCGGTCGCCAACCTCACGCATTTCCCGGATTAAATGGTCCGCATCCTGTTTTTCCCGTTTTAATGTTGCTACTTGCTGGGAAACTTCGTTTCGCCTGCTTTTCAATTGTTCAGATTCTACAATTAATTCGCGTCTTTTTTGGTCAAGATCTTCAAACCGGCCAAGATCGGTTAAATCCTCACCGCGATGCTGCAGTTTCTCCTTCACTTCAGCAAAATTAGCTCTTAAGTTTTTTAAATCAAGCATAATTCTACACTCCTTTAACTTTGATAACTATCTAGCTCCAGCACCCAGCGACTAGTGGACTTCCCTCTCCTCCCTACGATAAGTCAACATCGAATCGCTCCGCTCTTCGTGTTTCCTTTATCTCAGTCTGAGCGGTCCAGCCCATACGTCGCTAAACGGGTGCTTCCGCTTTAAAATACAAAAAACTCCCGCCCCTAAAACAGGGACGGGAGTTACCCGCGTTACCACCCTGGTTAACAGCCAAAAACTGTTCACCTTGAAAAAATTTAACGGTTTCTACCGAAAGTACTTACTTACCCATTATAGGCGTTCCATACCTTACTCGAGGAGGGATTCACAAGCTTCATCCACCGATTTACACCAGCCATCGGCTCTCTAGAGAATGAGGTTCCTATTACTATTTCCTCTCATTGCTTTAACATTATAAGAATTTGGTATATTTTAATGTACTATAATTATTAGCCATTTGCAACCAAATTATACTAGTTGTTTTGCTTTTGCTTCCTTCACCATTTCAACGAAGTAAGCCGTAAGGCGATGATTATCTGTCAGTTCCGGATGGAAGGAACAGCCAAGAAATTGTCCTTCACGCGCGGCGACAATGCGGTCATTATGCTTTGAAAGAATTTCAACCTCCGGACCTGCCTCCACGATGTGCGGCGCCCGAATAAACACTGCCGGGAAACTTCCAGCTACATCCTTGATGTCGAGGTCGGCCTCAAAGCTATCTACTTGGCGGCCAAAAGAGTTGCGTTCAACCGTAATGTCCATGACGCCAATATGCGGATCATGACCGATAATGTTTTTTGCCAGTAAAATCAAACCTGCACATGTGCCAAACATCGGTTTTCCTTCCTGCGCGAATTCCTTCAATGCACCCATAAAATCATATTTATCAATCAAGCGGCGCATCGCCGTGCTTTCTCCGCCGGGAAGGATTAAGCCGTCTACCTCTTTTAATTCTTCTATTCTTTTTATGGCTATGGCTTCGACGCCACATTCTTCAACCGATTTTATGTGTTCACGAACAGCGCCTTGCAAGGCAAGTACCCCTATTTTCACCATAAAAAATTACTCCTTTGTTACTTATCAGTTTTATCTTGAACGTTGCTAAACGGGCTCTTCCGCTTTTCGTTTTACCAGCCGCGTTCCTGCATCCGTGCTTCAGGTGCGAGTGATGAAATTTCAATGCCCTTCATTGGCGTTCCAAGATCCTTTGAAAGCTCAGCAATCAATTTGTAGTCTTGGTAATGAGTAGTTGCTTCAACAATCGCTCTTGCAAATTTGGCAGGATTTTCGGATTTGAAAATACCGGAGCCAACAAATACTCCGTCCGCTCCCAATTGCATCATTAGAGCCGCATCAGCAGGCGTTGCTACACCACCGGCTGCAAAGTTAACTACCGGAAGGCGACCGAGACGTTTAATTTCAAGAAGCAATTCAAATGGTGCACCCAAAAGCTTAGCTTCTGTCATAAGCTCATCTTCGTTCATTCCTACTACTTTACGCACTTGAGCATTAACCTTACGGATGTGGCGAACTGCTTCCACGATGTTTCCAGTCCCGGGTTCACCCTTAGTACGAAGCATGGAAGCTCCTTCACCGATCCTGCGGGCAGCCTCACCAAGATCGCGGCAACCGCATACAAACGGTACAGTATATTCTTTTTTATATAAATGGAATTCTTCATCTGCAGGTGTTAAAACTTCACTTTCGTCAATATAGTCAACACCCATAGCTTCAAGGATACGAGCCTCAACAATATGACCGATTCTTGCTTTGGCCATAACAGGGATTGTAACTGCGCCTAATACTTCCTCAACAATTCGCGGATCGGCCATTCTTGCAACACCGCCGGCTGCACGAATATCTGAAGGTACACGTTCTAAGGCCATTACTGCAACTGCTCCTGCTTCCTCAGCGATTTTAGCCTGTTCCGCATTAACAACGTCCATGATGACGCCACCCTTTTGCATTTCTGCCATTCCCCGTTTAACACGATCTGTTCCAGTTATCATTCTAAATCCCCCTCGAGTTGTATTTTGTGAATTTTTAGATAAATCTTATTTTAAAATAGGATTTTAATTCTTCCCTATAGAAACATATCAACAAAAAAGGATTCCTGTCAAGACAAGAATCCTCTTTGTAAAAATTTTCTTATGTTTTTTTTAACTTCCCCTTAAGAAAATTTCTTATTTAAACCACCCTTTAACAGTAGTGGAAATTCCATGGAACATGCCTCCGAAGAAGCCGCCGATTCCTCTCATCGATAAAACAAACCAGTTTGCTTTTTCAACATCCTGAGCTGCCACAACAGGTACCTGTGCCTTTTTCTGGCCTTCAGCGGTTAAGTAACTAATTTTACCGCCATTTTTCGGTTTAACTGTTAAGTACCCAACAATGTCACCTTTTTTTATCGGAGCTATAAGTTCACCGTTTTGATTTACCTTTGATTTATCCAACACTAGAACGGGCTGATAACTTTTCTTATCTCCATTTGGAATCACCATATTAAGAGCTGATTGCGTATAAATCTCTACTTGATTTTCTTTCCCTTTGATTACCTTAACTGTTTTCTGTCCCTTTACCTGATAATGTTTAGGTACAATTTCTTCTTTCGAATAGTTGCTGAACGCATAATCCAGCATTTTTCGCGTTTCGCCAAAGCGTGCTGAATACCCGCCTTTACCTGAGGCATCTGTTGCATTTTGAACAACGGTTATAAATCTTTTCCCATCACGCATTGCTGTACCGGTAAAACAGTAGCCTGCAAAGTCGGTGGTACCTGTTTTTAGTCCGTCCATGCCTTGATAGCCATAAACCAGAGTAGGCAGCATCCAGTTCCAGTTATCCATCTTAATTTGATCAGTCGTACCTTGTCTGAACATCATTGTAGGTGTGCTGGCTGTTTTTAAAACATCCGGGAAATCATTAATTAAGTGAAAAGCTAAGGTCGCGACTGAACGGGATGACATTACATTCTCATCCGTAGCACCTCCTGAAGGCTGCTCACCCTTATAATCACTATTATTTAATCCTGAAGAGTTAACAAACTTGAAATTTTTCAACCCTAGTTTGTTCCCCATACTGTTCATCATTTTTACAAAGTTTGTCTCGGAACCGCCAATCACTTCTGCCAGTGCAATCGTTGCACCATTTGCAGAGTATATAGCCATCGCTTGATATAACTCTTTAACTTTATATTTACCGTCACGGCGTAAAGGGACATTAGATAGATTACGGTTTTGGGAAATTTTATAAACTAAATCATCAACCGAGAACTCTTGATCCCATTTTACCTTGCCCTGTTTAATCGCATCGAGCAAAATGTATTCTGTCATCATTTTTGACATACTTGCAATTCCAAGCGGACTATCCGCATTTTTTTCATATAAAACCTGACCGGTTTCACCATCAACCAAAATCGCACCACTGGCATTTACATTTAATGCAGCTGTTTCTGTTTCTGCTTCAGCTTTATTCAAGCCTGCAAAAAGGCTAAAAAACATAATCATTGCCAATGCACCGGCAATATATTTCTGATATAAATATTTATTCACTCTATACGCCCTCCAACGAATTAATACACCTTGGTTATTTTAACATAACTCTATAGCAAAGCATAGCTAGAGCAATGTCCTATCTTCTTTCCATATCCGTCATAAATTCCATATTACTTAGGACTTTTTCAGTAAAAATAAAATCGGGACATTGCCTCTTTTCCGCAAAAAAAACAGAGAAGTGTCGATACACCTTCTCTGTTTTTTTTATTATAATGAGTAATTTGGTGCTTCTTTTGTTATTTGGACATCGTGCGGGTGACTTTCCCTTAATCCGGCACCTGTCATTTTAATAAATTGGGCATTATTTCTTAATTCATCCAGGTCCTTTGTGCCGCAATAGCCCATTCCCGAGCGCAAGCCGCCAATTAATTGATATATGGTCTCCGCTAATGGCCCTTTATATGGGAGACGGCCTTCGATACCCTCCGGTACGAATTTTTTATTGTCTTCTTGAAAATATCGGTCTTTTGACCCCTTTTCCATTGCGGCAACAGAACCCATGCCGCGATAGACCTTAAAGCGGCGTCCTTGGAAAATTTCAGTCTCGCCCGGGCTTTCAGAAACGCCTGCAAGCAAACTTCCAAGCATAACTGCGTGTCCGCCTGCAGCAAGTGCTTTTACGATATCTCCGGAGTATTTAATACCGCCATCTGCAATAATCGTCTTCCCATGCTTCATAGCTTCACCGGCACAATCATAGACGGCAGTAATTTGCGGAACACCGACACCCGCAACGACTCTGGTGGTACAAATGGAGCCTGGCCCTATACCGACCTTAACAATGTCCGCTCCCGCTTTAATTAAATCTTTTGTCGCTTCGGCAGTCGCAACATTTCCGGCAATAATCGTTAAATCCGGATAAGCATTTCTAATTTCCTTAACTGTATCAAGAACACCTTTAGAATGGCCATGTGCGGTGTCGACAACAATTACATCTACGTTAGCCTTCACAAGTTTGTCTACACGGTTCATGGTGTCTTTGGTTACTCCTACAGCAGCACCTGCTAACAGACGGCCTTGTTTATCTTTCGCAGAGTTTGGAAATTCAATTACCTTTTCGATATCTTTTATCGTGATAAGGCCCTTTAATACTCCTTGATCACTTACAAGCGGCAGTTTTTCAATTTTATACTTTTGCAGAATTTTTTCTGCCTCTTTCAACGTGGTTCCCACCGGAGCAGTTACGAGATTTTCCCGGGTCATCACATCGGAAATTTTAAACGAATAATCCTGGATAAAACGAAGATCCCGGTTCGTAATAATCCCGACAAGCTTTTGCTCCTCAACATTATTGACAATAGGTACGCCTGAAATCCGATATTTCCCCATTAAATGTTCAGCGTCATAGACTTGATGTTCCGGTGTAAGGAAAAAAGGATCCGTAATAACACCGCTTTCTGATCTCTTTACCTTTTCGACCTGTTCTGCCTGTTGTTCAATGGTCATGTTTTTATGAATGATTCCTAATCCGCCTTGACGTGCCATAGCAATGGCCATTTCTGATTCGGTAACGGTGTCCATACCTGCGCTAATAAGCGGTATATTCAACTTTACATTTGCTGACAAATCAATTTGAAGATTGACATCACGCGGAAGGACTTCCGACTTACCTGGAATTAATAATACATCATCAAAGGTTAAACCTTCTTTTGCAAATTTACTTTCCCACATTTTATGGCCTCCACGACAAAAAATTTTTATTTGTAGGTTATCAATTGGACAAAATACTGTCAAGGAATAAGTATTTAATTAATTTTTCTGAAAAAGGAGTTTTTACTTTGAGCGTGCCATTTAACGGATGGAAAAGTTACGCCTGTTTTTTTTCTGCAGAATATTGTCAAGCTTATTTAAAGAATAGCTATCATAAATCCAATCTTGATAACCCGGAACAAAAAAGTTACGAAAATTGCTACCCCTTTCTTTATTATTTAGAACATGGGCAAATTTATTATCAGCAGGCAGAAAAGGCACCGCTCATCTTAAAACCAATCCTGCTTTTTTACGGCCTTGTCCATCTAATTAAAGCTTGTATACTCACGATTGATCCATCCTATCCGGAAACAACATCCGTATTAGCACATGGTGTTTCAACAAGAAAAAGGAAAAAGCAAAACTACCAATTCTTCCAGGATGAGGTTAAATTTCAAAAAAACGGGTTATATCCCTTTATGTCAGAAAAAATGTTTCACATGAAACAAATGGAAGGGGAAAAAGCAACCATGGAAGAATTGCTTCAGCAAATTCCCGAATTAGATGAGTTATTTTATTTACTGGAGGGTAAGAGGACTTTTATAAAAGTACATTCTCAGGAAAAACAATTTATGATACCGGACAGCATTTTAGACCACTATCATATGACGGAAAATCGCTTTAAAGAGTTCTTTGCGTCAAAATTTGAAAAACCAATTGAATTTTCTAACGACGGCCTTATTTTTACAATGGAGGAAAATTCTCATAAAGTGTTGTCACCTTTAAAATATAACTTGGACAGTGGCTTTTTTGCCCTACCAATGAAAAAAAATGACTCTCTTCAATTACCGGAGCTGCTTATTCATTATTTACTTCTTTATAATTTAAGTATGATTGCCCGATATGAAACCGAATGGTGGAGTGAATTATCAAAAATGATGCCTAACAAGGATTACCCGTTTATACAATCCTTTTTAAATATTACATTACAAAAAGGGCCGTATTTAATTTACCAATTTCTTTTAAGGTAAACGCAAAACCAGTCGCTGGAGAGCAACTGGTTTATTTATGGGGGGAAATGCAAATCGCCAGCAAAATCAATAGGTAAATTCGTAAGTTTTTTTTCCCTTGGTCACTGGACAATTCACACCTGAAGGCTTTGGCGACCGAAATTGGATTGAAAAAAAGTTTGGGTCACCAACGCCTAATTCGCGCTAAAGATCATAAGAAATTCACAAACCCTCCGTTTATTAGATCAGCGCCTTGTGCAGTCGATTATCGGAAATAATGATCTAATTTTTACTTCTTAAACGTCCAGAATTTATTTAAAGAATAGTTATAGATGACATTAAAACACGTTACGATAAACTGTCCCAGTAATTCTGAGAATTTAAAATAATCAACAAGAATATATAATAAGGCTAAATTTATTAGCATAGAAGATAAGTACACACCCAAAAACTTTAACCCTTGAATTAAGTTTGGCTTATCTTTAAAAACAAATGATGAGCTGAATATATAGCCATTTAATAATCCCGCTAAATACGACAATGTACTTGCAATTAAATAATTCATATTAAGTTTTAGTAGCAAGGCATACACAACGAACGAAATAGCCGTATTTGTTGCTCCAACAATACAAAATTTAATAAACTGCCCATATTTTTCGATGGACAGCTTTAATTTATTCATTATGGAATCCCACTCTCTCATCGGGAATAAAAATCGCCCGCTGTCTTGCCCTGGCCTTATTCCTCCATAAATACTCAGAGATGATCCTCAACATAATTATCCTTCTCCTTTATAATTCATTTTGTAAGATTTCATGTTTCAACGTTTTATATCATTTTTGCAAAAAATTTCAAATATAGTCAAAAAATGTAGGAAATAAAAAATTAGATAAATATGAACAGCTAATTAAATAGTTTATCTATCCTTATTTGGGATAAATTTTTATACCGAATTATTATACATTAAATTCTTCAAAAAAGTTCTTTTTCGACAATGCTTCACATTTTCAGATAAGTCGTGAATAGTTTACTTCTCTAAAAAAAAAAGACAACCCATATTAGGTTGTCTTTCATCTTTGCCTGGCAACGTCCTACTCTCACAGGGACTCGCGTCCCAACTACCATCGGCGCTGAGAAGCTTAACTTCCGTGTTCG
>NZ_JAUSTW010000021.1 GCF_030813055.1 Neobacillus ginsengisoli
ATGTATTAGGCACGCCGCCAGCGTTCGTCCTGAGCCAGGATCAAACTCTCCAAGAAAGTTGATTAGCTCATAAAAGTTACGTTGGCTCAGCTTCAAATTCTTTCGAAAGATTCACTGATAGTTATTGTTTGTTTGCACGATTTTGTTTGTTTAGTTTTCAAAGAACAAGATTACTATATTTCAAAAGCGACAAGATTTATCTTATCACATTCCTTAATTAGTGTCAACTCAAACAAATATTTTAATAGGTAACTATTTGTTTTTCGTGTTCGATAAGGAGCTTTTATATAATAACATTGTTTGATGCAGTAGTTCAAATGTAATTTTTTCCATTAGTGATATGAATTATCCTACATGAAACTAAATAAAAAAGACTGACTCAACTGTGTCAGCCCAATTTGCTAATAATCTATTATTTAATTTTCTACAAGATTCATCAATGTTGCTTCATACTCTGTTAATGCTTCATCAAGTATTTGCAAACCTTCATCAATTTGTTCTTTTGTAACAATTAGAGGCGGAATCATTCTTATCACTTCACTGTGGTTCCCGCAAAGGTAAAATAATACTCCCTTTTCAAGCGCTAGATCGAGGATTTTTAATAAACCCTTTCCATCCGGCTCACCTGTTTTTGGATCAATAACCTCAATCCCAATCATTAGCCCAACTGCGCGAATGCTGCCCACAACTGAATGTCTTTCTTTAATCCGTTCAAGCTGCTGAACAGCATAACTTCCCATTATTTTCGTGTTTTCTAGAAGATTTTCCTCTTTCATCACTTCCAATACTGCCAATCCAACCGAACAAGCAATCGGATTACCGCCAAATGTTGTACCGTGGCTGCCAAGCGGCCACTGCTTCATTAATTCACTGGAGGATACAGTTGCGCTTAAAGGGAGGCCATTGGCAATACCCTTTGCAATCGCCATAATATCCGGTGTCACATTAAATGTTTGTGCCGCAAACCATTCTCCTGTACGGCCAAAGCCCGTTTGCACTTCATCAAATATGAGTAAGATGTTATGGCGATCACAAATTTCACGGACTTTTTTCAACCAAGCTTTCGGAGGAACGATATAGCCCCCCTCTCCCAGTACCGGTTCCAAAATAACACAAGCAACTTCCTCAGGTGTTACTTGATGACTAAAAAGCGCGGCGAAATCTTTTTCTAATTTTTCAATTACATAGCTTTCAGGATCTAAACCCTTTGGGCATTCTTTCACGTTCGCATAGGGAACTTGATATGTAAGGCCTGATGGCTGAATAAATTTACGGTATTTGCTTTTGGAAGTAGTTACACTTAATGCACCTAAAGAACGCCCATGGAAACACCCCGTGAATGAAACAACGTAAGGACGCTTCGTTACATACTTTGCGAGTTTAATAGCTCCTTCAATGGCTTCTGCCCCACTGTTAGCAAAGAAAAAGCAATCAAGGTCTCCAGGTAAAATTTCTGCAAGTTCATCTGCTAATCGTAAAATGGTTTCATACATAATGACGCCGGAAGGGCCGTGCATTAAACCATCTGCAGCATCTTTAATCGCTTGAACAATTTTCGGATGACGATGCCCGACATTTGTAACGGCAATCCCCGACGTAAAATCCAGATATCTTTTTCCATCCACTCCATAGTAATAACATCCTTCCTCTTTCACTACCGGCAGGTTCGGATGATCCTTCGCCATACTGGGTGCTAATCGATTGGGCATATTTTTTACAAGATGATCCCATTTGTTTTCCATAAAATTGACCCCCTTATTCGTTTTGCAATCCCCTCAAAGAGGTTTTCTTACTAATTGTTATTTTTTATTTAATAGATTTTAAGCTTTCTTCTCGAATAAGAGACAATAATTCTTCTTTATATTCGGCAAATTCCAATGTAGCTTTGACACTGAAATCTCTGGGTCTTTCCAAGTCGATCGGAACCTTTTTCTTTAAACGCCCCGGACGTGCGGTCATCACATAAACAGAATCGGCTAAAAAGATGGATTCATCAACGTCATGGGTAATAAATAAAATCGTCTTTTTCGACTCTTCCCATGCCTTAAGCAGTACTTCCTGCATGATGTTCCTCGTTTGGGCATCCAATGCGCCAAACGGTTCATCCATTAATAAAATTTTCGGATCGTTGGCCAACGCGCGGGCAATCGCAACACGTTGTTTCATTCCGCCTGATAGCTGAATTGGAAAATGTTTCTCAAATCCTTCTAAACCGATTAATTGCAAGTAGTGCCTTGCGACATCGTCCCGTTCCTTTTGGGAAACTCCCTTTAACTTTAGACCGAATGTAATATTGTCTTTTACAGTTAACCATGGATATAGCGTATAAGATTGAAAGACCATTCCGCGGTCAGGGCCGGGGCCATTGATTTCTTGCCCATCTAAAAGGACTTGCCCTGAGGTTGCTTCCTCCAAGCCTGCCACAATCCGCAGGACGGTGGATTTGCCACATCCAGAAGGCCCTAAAATTGTTACAAACTCGCCTTCGTTTATGGCAAAAGAGGTTTTTTCTAATGCTGTCGTTTCTCCTCTTTTCGTCTTGAAAACTTTTCCTACTTCTTTAATTACCAGCTTCGGCTTGCCGATATGAGGAACAACCGTTTCTTTCGTGTGCGGTTTTACTATTTTTTCAAATTCCTTAACAACAGGTGTCACCATCTTACAAACCATCCTTTCTCATCCACGAAAATGAAGCACGGTAAATGGCTTTAAAGATAATATCTGTCATAAGCCCCAGCAAACCTATAATCAAAATTCCTACAATGATTTTATCCGGCTGCAGAAAACGGGATGCTTGCATAATCATATACCCTAAACCACTGGATGCTCCGACAATTTCCGCTACCACTAAATACGTCCAAGCCCACCCGAAGGTAATCCGAAGTGTATCGACAATCCCGGGTAAAGAAGCCGGTAGAATTACTTTTGTAAAAACTTGGGCCTTCTTTGCCCCTAATGTATAAGAAACATCCACTAAATCATTTTGAACATTTTTCGTAACGTCCATGACCATAAGAGTAAGTTGAAAAAAGGTTCCAAAGAATATTACACCCATTTTCTCTGACTCTCCAAGACCAATCCAAAGAATAAACAATGGGATAAACGCTGAAGCTGGCATATAGCGAATAAATCCGATAAACGGCTCAAAAGCACCTTCCATAATCCGCAATGAGCCCATCATAATTCCTAAAGGTATTCCAATTATTGCGGCGATCAAAAATCCCATCAGCACCCTTGTAAAACTAATGCCGATATCGGAAAGGATATCCCCGTGCATAAACAAATCAGCACCTGTTGCCAACACATCGGTTGGCGTTGGTAAAAATAAAGGATTAACGATTCCTCCGTAACTTAAAACTGACCATACAGCTAGAAAAATAATAAAGGTAATAAAACCGGCCGATGAATAAAGCGATTTTGATATTTCTTTATTTGGAGTAAACAATTTTGCTATCATTAAAACTCACCTAATTTCTTATTTCTTCTAGAAGCTATTTAAAAAAGGGCCTAACTCACGTGGCAAATGACAACCTTCATGAGTCAGGCAACTACTAAAAATTCACATCATAACAATGAAAACCGCTTTATTACTTTTGGAAGCTTGGATTAATTAAATCATTCACTTTTGGTTCTTTCGTAATTAAATTTTGATCCTTGTAAAACTTAATCGCATTTTCAGCAGATTGATAAATAGAGCCTTTATTGCTTGCTGTTCCGAATAATTTTGCGTTATCTTCTTGTGCAAAGAATTTTAAGCCTGTAACCGTGCCTTCAAATTCTTTCAAATCGATTTTTAACCCTTTGGCCATAATTTCGTCTGCTTCTTTTGGATGCTCTTTCCAGTATGTCATCGCTTCACCCATAGCTTTTACAAATGCTTGCACATCTTTCGGACGGTTTTTAATCACGTCCTCTTTGAAGCTGATCGTATCGACGATAATTCCGGGTAAATCTTTTGTTGTTAACAAAATTTTACCGTTGGCTTGTGCACCTTTTGTTAACCAAGGCTCCCATGTAACGGCTGCATCTACTTTACCTGCCGCAAACGCTGCACCGGCATCCCCGGCTGACATCTGAACGACTTTCACGTCTTTTTCTGTTAATCCACCTTGTTTCAACGCTTGTAATGCCAGCATATGGCTTGTTGAACCTACTTCAAATGCCACTTGTTTCCCTTTTAAATCTTTCACACTATTAATTCCCTTTTTAACCAAAATTCCATCCCCGCCGTGTGAATCATCCAATAACCAAACAACCTGCACCGGGATATTTGAGGCCGCTAACGTAACTTGTACATCCAAAGCGGTTGCCATACCATCGATTTTTCCACTTGCTAATGCCTGCTTGCGTTCAGCTAAACCTTCAACAATAGAAAGGTCGACATCAACACCATTTTTCTTGAAAAAGCCCTTTTCTTTCGCTAAAAAAAGCGGTCCATACCCTGTCCAGGTAGGCAGTGTCACTTTCAACGGCTCTGAAGACTTCCCATCACTTGTACTGGAAGCAGTATCCTTTCCACAAGCTACCAATGTTAATAACAACATAAACGAACAGACAATCACTAACCATTTTTTCATCAAACGTTCCCCCTTTATTTTTTCTATCATTAACACTTAGTAGTAGTGGATAAAATCTCATTTCCAATTTCATCGGCCCTGCGAACAGCTTCTATCACCATTTCTGGTGTGACTTCAAAAGGCATATTAGCCATATCTTCAATTGTGACAGTTATTTCTCCAAATTCTTTCCATTGATGATCTGTTAAACTCTTAATCCCCATTTGTCTTAAGGTAAAAGGAAGACCGATTTCTTTGTAATAGCTGATTAGAGTGTTTAGTTCTTCTTTCCCAGCACCTTCCATGCACAACTGGGCTAAAATTCCAAAAGCAACAATTTCACCATGATAGGTTTCATGAATCTCCGGAAAGATTGTTAAACCCGAATAAATAGCATGTGCTCCGGCAGTACGGCAATCGTCACCACCGTAACCACTAACACTTCCACTGATTAAAATAATAGCGTCAATTACATCTTCTAATTCTTTCGTTAAGTCTAGTTTTTCTACGGATTGAACAGCTTCTTTCCCAATACGGAGCAAAGTCTTGTATAACTGACCTGCAATCACAATAGCTGTTTGATTTATCGCCGTCGGTACAGCATTTTTTACTGAAGACTTCGTTTCAAACCATTTTGCCAATGTATCGCCAATACCCGCTATCAAATACCGAACAGGTGCATTCAAAATGACGGTCGTATCTGCTAACACCAAATCAGGTGCTTTTGATTCTCGTCCAATTCCTATAAATTCACCTTCATCATTGTAAAGTATCGATATGGGTGTAGCGGCTGCACAGGTCGCAGCGATTGTTGGGATAGCCACAAGAGGTTTATTAAGCCGATAGGCAACGGCTTTAACCGTATCAATGGCTTTCCCTCCACCAACAACGATGACAACATCGATGTTATGTGAAGCTAATGCTTCGACAAGTCTATCAATATTTGTTTGAGAAGATTCTCCCCCGTACCATAATGAATACTCCAAAGAAATCTCGTACTCTGATAAACTCTGTCTTAATGATTTTTCTACGATTGATAAGCTGTTATGCCCCCCAATGAGTGCAGCGGTTTTTCCGAAGTTTTTTATGTATGTTCCCGCTTCATTTAACAAACCCATCCTTCGGATATATTGTGCAGGCCCTACCGTTACCTTCAAAATCCATCCCTCCTCATTCCATTTTTTGTATAAAAATAAATATTTATCTATAAATATAAAATTTTAACTTTTTTATGTCAATATATTTTAAAATATCAAAATACTTTGATGTTTTAATGAATTACAAATAGAAGAAGGCATTTTTTGCTATTTAAATATATTTTTTCCTAGCAGGAGTTGGATTCAGAGAAGTAAAGTCCTCTTAGACTGTCTATATACGCCCCTCCATTCCTTCCTATTTTTACGTATATTTTTTTCTTGTTAGCTAATATCATGCAAGTTCTATGCCAATTTTTAATCTATTCTGTATTTTCTGATTTTTCTAACCACAGAAGGTTGACTAATTCCCAATGCCTTAGCCATTTGAATGGTGGTTTTGTACCGTTTCCTGGCATGTATTAGAACCTGCTTTTCTACGCTGTCAAGAATCTCAACCAATGGTCGGTTTCCATCTTCAGCCAATGAAACAGCTGAGAACGTTTTCCGATAACCTTCCGGAAGATTTTCTATTTCAATGAGGTGTTTTGAGGAAGTAACAACAAGACGTTCAATTAAATTGATTAACTCTCGAACATTCCCCTTCCATTCTTGCGCTAACAGTACATGGATGACGCCCTCATCAAGGCTGCGCTCACGGCCATACTTTTCAGAGAAATACTTTAAAAAGTAATCCACTAACGGAATTATATCCGATGGCCGTTTCCTTAAAGGCGGGATCGTGATAGGTACAACATTTAAACGAAAAAAAAGATCCTGTCTAAATGTCTTTTCATCAATTGCCTTCTCCAAATCTTTATTCGTCGCAGCAATAATTCGAAAATCAACCGTTCGCTGCTTTGTTCCTCCAACCCGGTAAAACTGCTTTTCTTGAATAAACTTCAATATCTTTACCTGATTTACTAAGGATAACTCGCCAATCTCATCTAAAAATAATGTTCCGCCTTCTGCAAGCTCGGCTAAACCGATTTTGCCCTTTGAACTGGCTCCTGTAAAGGACCCGGATTCATAGCCGAAAAACTCTGCTTCAAATAGTGGTTCAGGAATCGCACCACAGTTAACTTCAATAAACGGGCCGTCTTTTCTTAGACTTTTGTTGTGAATAAATTTAGCAATATGTGACTTCCCCACTCCGGATTCGCCAAGCAACAAGACATTTGCATCGATTTCAGCCACTTGTAAGGCAAGGTGAAGGACCATTTTCATTTCATCACAAGTAGCTATCATGCCGTCGGTATAAAAATGAAGGCTTCTAAGCCGTTCAAGCTCACTTTTAACACGTTCCATTTCGTCTTCCATTTCCGTCAGGTATTTTTTCATGTTTAGTAACTCAGTCACATCATGTGAAAAGCTAACAATCCGAACTAGTTTATGGTCCTGGTCAAATACAGGAATACCTGTTACTAACAGCTTTTTTCCATCAATGGTCGTTTGGACAAGGGTAATTTTCTTCTTTTCCTTAATCACAATCGGTGTCAAAATCGGTGTAAAAACACCTTCTTTCTCCAGGTCATACACGGACCGGCCGATCATTTCATTGGAATTCATCTGATAAATTGCTTCTGTTGCTTCACTCACTCTTAAAATAATTCCCTCTGTATTCGTTACTAAAATATCATCTTGTAATGAGTGAAGAATTGCTTCACTTTCATTCCAAACTTTTTTTTCATCCATTCGAAAATCCCCCCTTTCGAATCCCTTTTTTCGCGGCAAATTATTCATTTATGAATAATTTTTCAGAAAAATCCCCTTACATATTAGTTATATCAAATTATAAACAATTTTTATACAATTTCGAATATTTTATTCAAATATGGATAAAAAAAGTGACAGCACCATCTATTTAGATGATGCTGTCACTCATTTTGTTAACAGACTAATTTTGTTGTGCCTATATAAGAAAAATTAACTTATTGCAAAAGAATCTTTCCTAAATTGAATAATCATATCCCTGTCTTTTTCATTATTAATCATACGGGATTTCAAATGACCACCCTTGTTTTAAAATATTAATAGAGTTTTTTTACAAATAAAACCCTGTCTTGTTTTGGTCCATCATAATCGGTATGTATGGATACTCCATCCACTTCTCGATCTCCTATTTCGATTTGAAATCCCATTTTTGTATGATACGAAATTGACGCTTTGTTTGTTGGAGATGTTACACAACGGACTGTATCATATCCTTTCTGTTGAATGACCTCAAAAAATTGATTATATAATCGTTTTCCAATATTTAAGTTTCTTTTTTCCGGATGGACTCCAACAAAATGAATATATGCTTCTTTCTTTTTAGATTGAGAGAGAAAGCCAACCAAAAATCCTATGATTTGATCCTTCTCTTCCATAATAAAACTAGTTTCTTGAAAGTGTTCAAAAAACAACTTAGGCAACATATCTGTCATCTGCCGGCCATTCCACCAATCATTTAAAATTGTAATAATTTGCTTGTAATTGGCTGAATCAATTTTTCTTATTTTCACTTTCCGCGCCTCATTTATTAATCATATTTTCAAAGTGACTAATCAGTTTATTTTATAGATAAATTATAACAAAATTTATCTTTTTTTCCAATTATCGCAAAAAACTAATTTCCATAATTGTCAATTAATTTTCACAATTAACAAGTTGAATTTAGCGGTCCATTTAATGCCAAAGCGACATGTACTGACTGTTAGAAAGAGCGTTTTTCCTTTCTTACAGTGTTGAAGATCATAAAATCAATCCTTGTTAAACCAACACAACCGTTACTTCAATAACGCCGAGCAATGAAGCCACTCTCAGTTTTCACCTTTCGATATAGGCAAAACTGTGGAATATTTTACTTCTCTTAACGATAAGTTAGTTTGAATTCGTGATATGCCAAGCCTATTTAACTTTCTTATAAAGCTATCCAATTCCTTCCTGTCTCTAATAACTACCTTTAGAAGATAATCATATTCTCCTGTTAAACAATGACATTCTAATACTTCTGGCATAGCTTTTAAGGCATTTTCCAAAACTTCCAATTGTTCAGCTTGATGAATATTTGTGCTAATGAAAACATAGCAAAGTAAATCGAACCCAAGCTTCTCTTGATTTAAAATTGCGACTTGCCTATCGATAAACCCTTCACTTTCTAATCGTTTTATCCTTGTGTGTGTCGCTGGCGGGGACAAATTAACACGTCTTGCAAGTTCAGCATTACTTAACTGAGCTTCTTTTTGCATTATATCTAAAATTTGAATATCAACATCATCTAAAATTTTGCTTACAAAAGATTCCACGCAATCTTCTCCCTTAATAATTATTCAAAATACAGGTCTTATTTAATACTGGAACTTAATTTTATTCTTTAATATTTCACTTTTTATTCGAATTATTTCAAGTTTATTGAATTGTACAAAATGTTATGTTACAAAATCAACAAAAATGTTATGATCATTAATAAATTGATGTGGAATATTCTAAATGTCATTGTGCACAATGGCTTCTATCTTTTTCACTGTACTAGTGAAAAATCAAAGGAGCTAAATGGTATGGCGAATTTTTATGTTTTATTGCTGCTTTTAACAAGCTTGCTATGGGGAGGAAATTTTGTAGTTGGAAAATCTCTTGTCGGTCATGCTTCTCCGTTGACCTTGACGAGCTTAAGATGGATGATTGCTATTGTTTTTCTTGTACCAATGGTATGGTGGAAAGAAAAAAGGATACTACCCTCACGAGATGCCATTCTTCCCTTATTTTTCATGGGAATCACAGGTGTTGTTTTATTTAATCTCTTTCAATTTTTAGCATTGGAACGAACAACCTCGACTAATGTTGGATTAATTTCCACATTAAATACCATCTCGATTTCCGTTTTTTCATTTATTTTTTTAAGAGAAAGAATCAGTGTACTACAAATATTTTCAATGATTATTTCACTTTTGGGTGTACTTCTCGTTCTTTCCAAAGGAAAGATCAACCTATTACTGGCAGTACATTTTAATACAGGCGATTTATGGATGATGCTAGCTGTATGCGTGTGGGGAATATACTCCGTGTGCAGTAGGTGGGCAATGAGAACGACATCACCGTTGATGTCTACATTGTACTCTGGAATATTTGGACTTCTCGTTCTTCTTCCGTTTAACCTTTTTGATTTTACTTTTTCCAATGTCAATCATTCTTTCATTCAATCTATTTTATATACAGGTGTTATCTCCACTGTCGTTTGTATGGTATTTTGGAATATTGGCATACAGAAATTAGGTACTACAGCATCCGGTATTTTCTTGAATTTCAATCCAGTTTTCACTGCAATTTTAGCGTTTTTATTTTTACGAGAACAATTGTCATGGATACAAGGAATTGGGGGTTTCATTGTGATTTTAGGATGTTATTTATTCTCACACTTTAAAACAAAAGCAATCTCTCAAAACAACTCCGTTAGCTCGAATCCAGTAACAAATTTTAGGTGTTTGGGTCATTCCCCTGGGTTATTCAAGAAAGCTGACAGATAGTTTAAGTAAAAATCTTCACAATCTCAATGCCTTTAACAATTTACTTTAAATGTGTTGTACCACAATCTGGCCCTAACCATAATCGAGTAGGAGGGGGTGACTAACCCCCGACCTCTCACACCACCGTACGTACCGTTCGGTATACGGCGGTTCAATTAAGTTTGACGTAGAAATTCATATCTGTGATATAGACTTTTCAGCCCTCGATTATTCCAAAAGGAGTTATCGAGGGTTTTGTGTAGAATCGGACTACTAGCGATTCTCCAGTATTTCTTCCTGGAGTTTCCCCATTCGTAAGCCTTGTTTGGTGGTACTCCCAACCCTTTGAGTTTTCTTACTCTTGTTTTGGGTGTTTTCCATTGTTTCCATTCAATCATACGGAGTCTTCTTCTTATCCATTCATCAAATTCTTTAAATTTACTTGGTGTATCCGCTAAAGCAAAGTAACCACACCAACCCGTTAGGTATAGATTTAATTTCTCGATTCTTATTTCCATTGGGATAGATGTTGAACGTGAGGTTAGTTCCCCTATTTTTGACTTTAATCTTTTAGTACTCTCATTGGCTATTCGAACCTTCGGGTTCTTATGAGATGTAAAACTAAAACCAAGAAACTTCCGTCTCCATGGGCGGTCAACTGCAGATTTCTCTCTATTCACTTTAAGTTTCAATTTAACTTCTATAAAGTTTGTAATAGAGTTCATCACTCTTTCGCCTGCTTTCTTTGACTTCATGTAGATATTACAATCGGGATTTCGACTCGACGGACTGGGTTCGGTTTATAGGTTCCAGCTCTTAAAGAATTACAAAGTGAATCCCAATTTTCATAGAGATGTCTTCGTAGGGATTTTACGGACATTCCATCAATGCCGTGACTCCCTTTGTTCTTCTCGACACGTTTAAGTGCTTCTATTAAGTTTTCCCGTGACAAGATCAGATCCATTAACATTTGATATTTCCTTTCGACGTGAACGTAGAAATCTATTTATGTTATTCCTGCTCCACCCTCTTGAAGTCCCCTATGGGATTCACCATTTCCTCTTTCAAGTAAGTCCTTTCAGATTGTCTGTTTCTACACAGGAATTATATGCCTAGTTCTCGTTCTTCCTAATTGTTCAGTCCTTCCCTTACCATCTCGAGTAGGTAAGGTACTATGACCTCTGCTGACTTCTGATTGTTCAGCTATCTATTGCTAGATAGGTTACCAAGTGTGCTTGGCATTCCACTCAGACCTCCCCAGGTAAGAGTACAATCTTTCCCTCCATCTATCTGCTTCATTTACTCTATACCACCTTCGGCAGAATGGACTTTGTTTTGTCTTGCAAACTCATCCAATGGTATCTAGCCTTATATGAAGTTCGTGTCCCTCAGACCGGAGGTTTGCCGCTCGCTTCCTTCAGATTCCGCGTCACCACGGACACCCTTGCGTTAAGCTACTGTTTTTTCTGCCTTCACAGTTCGGGACTTGCACCCTATAGATTGCACCCATGCTGGGCGCACAAGAAAAAGCACAATTCTTGCTGCAGAATTGCGCCCTATTGTTTAATAAAGTTTCGAAGTGTCTTTTGCCCCCTGAATCATGTCAGTGATGGCAACATAAATATTTGGTGGATATTCAGCTATTCTATGACAAAGGTATAAGTACCACTCAACACCATAAGTAAGATAAACCCGAACGGGTAACCCATCATCTTTTAGTTGTTTACAAAGTTCGGGACGAATTCCGTATAGCATTTCTGCCTCCACATTTGAGTTTTGTAAATAACCACGCTGGATGATTTGTTTATATATAGCTTCATCATGAGAAGCAATTGAAACTTGGTGACCAGCTCTAACACATAAATCTACTAATTCGAGATAACGTTGATCCAACTTGTCTGAACGAGGAATACATATATCTGACGGCTCTTGGTATGCCCCTTTAACGATACGAATTTCCCCAGAGTAGTTAAGTAATTCATTAAGATCGTTAAGTGTTCGATACAGTTGGGCTTGAAGTGTGACCCCAACGTTCGAATATTCCACAACTACTCTTTTGTATATGGAGAGTATCTGATCCGTTTTTGCTGATTCCTCCATACTAATCATAAGAGAAAGACCATGGGACTGTGCTTCTTTCGCCATTTCTAATAAGTTTTGAAAGGTAAGTTCAGGATCAACGGATAATCCAATATGGGATAGATCAAAAGAAATGCGAGAACTTATTCCACGATTGCTACATTGTTTTATCAACGCTATAAACTCATCTTTGGCTCGGACACACTCCTCTTTGTTTATAGTGTTCTCTCCGATGAATTCCAGAGAAATACGGTATCCTTTATGTACAAGTTGGTCACCAATAGATACTCCGTCTTCTCTTGATTCACCTGTTACAAATCGTTTAGCAGAACTCAAAAATAACGGATAAAGTTCTGGAGATTGTTGAATGTACTCCTTTATTTCTAAATTTCGAGCAATGGATTTCAACGAATCTGCAAATTGTTTTTCAATTGATGGAAGAACCAATTATATCCCTCATTTCATCTGAATTTTCATAAAAATTATAATTTAAATGTCGTAACAAATATAGGAAAAAAATTTATGAAATTTAGCCTGCTAACAGCACCCTGTATCCAAATAAAAAAGACGATACTTCTCTTATTGAAGTATCGCGCCCGATTGCGGAAGATTGAAAAATGCGAAAGAGCTGCAAACATGGCTTCTAAGTTATTTTATTAACACACCCGTTATTGCAAGAACGAATAAGAGAATAGTTAGGATTATATAAGAATTTAGTAAACTGGCATTATTTCTAAACGATGGATTTTTTGATGTTATTATGTTATTAATACCAAATATTTGTCTTAAGAACACTGCTGGATTACAAAAAAGTGCTTATGGCACTCCAAAGTGCGTACTTCTCAAGTGGGGTTCCTTGATGCAAAATAACAGTGAACAAAGCACAGTACAGAAGGAGCTGCAACACTATGAATAATGAATCTCAAACAACACGCAAAGTCGCATTGGTCGTAGGCGCAAATGGTGTCATCGGTCGCAACCTCATTGATCACCTCATTACTCTCCCTGATTGGGACGTGATCGGCCTATCGCGTCGTCGAGGCGGAGAGTCTGTCGGCCGTGTCCGGTATGTGGCTACGGATCTACTCAATGTAGACGACACCCGCGAGAAGCTAAGCGGTTTAACTGAGGTAACCCACATCTTCTATGCCGCCTATCAGGACCGTCCAACTTGGGCCGAACTTGTTTCGCCCAACCTCGCCATGCTAGTGAACACCATAGAGACGATCGAACCAATCGCGGCGAGCTTAAAACATGTCAGTTTGATGCAGGGATATAAGGTATACGGCGCACATCTCGGCCCGTTCAAGACACCTGCTCGTGAGACAGACGCTAACCATATGCCACCCGAGTTCAATGTTGATCAGCAAGAATTCTTAGAACAAAGGCAAAAAGGTAAGGCTTGGACTTGGTCGGCGCTCCGTCCCTCTGTAGTCTGCGGCTTCTCGCTTGGAAATCCGATGAACCTCGCCTTAGTTATTGCGATCTACGCCTCAATTTCGAAGGAGCTTGGACTTCCGCTGCGGTTTCCGGGCAAGCTGGGTGCTTACGACAGCCTCTTGGAAATGACAGATGCGGGGCTTCTCGCGAAGGCAACAGTATGGGCGGCGACTGAAGAGCGTTGTGCCAATCAGGCATTCAACATCACGAACGGTGACCTGTTCCGCTGGAATGAATTATGGCCTAAGATCGCTCACTACTTCAGCTTGGAGACGGCGCCTCCGTTGCAGATGCCACTGGACGTTGTCATGGCGGACAAGGAGCAGCTTTGGAACAAAATGGTCGAGAATCATGGGCTTGCTCGGCATTCCTATAAAGACGTATCCTCCTGGCGATTCGGTGATTTTGTGTTCTCTTGGGATTACGATTTCTTCGCCGACGGAACTAAGGCCCGTCGCTTAGGTTTTCACGAATACGTCGATACCGAATCAATGTTTATGAACATCTTCGACGACTTCCGCAAACGCAAAGTCATCCCATAAACGAAAAGTCGGCCTTGTATATTAGGTCGGCTTCTTATATCTTTTCTACGTCTTCAAGATGTGGATTGACCAGAGTGGTAGCCCTTCCCCTGTACTTTCTCTCTATATGCGAATCCCCCCACCTACACATTAGATGCAGGATCTCCTTTAGACTCCAGCCGTATTCTGTCAATTCATACTCGACTTTTGGTGGAACCTGATTGTAAGAAATGCGTAAGATGACGCCTTCCTCTTCAAGTTCCCGAAGTTGCTGCGTTAACATTTTTTGAGTAACAGGTATCAAGCTTTTCAATTCATTGTTACGTTTCTTGCCAAATGTTAGATGAAAGAGAATCACAGGTTTCCACTTTCCTCCAATTACCTCCAAAGTTGCCTCTACCGCAGTGTTGTAAATCTTATCAGGGTCCTTCATTACACACCTCCCCTCCCTTTTCCGAATATTTCGACACAGGTCACTGGTAAACATCCGATGAATTGGAGCCATTAAATATCCGTCTTTGAACATTATAACTGCAAGCAAAATATTGCGCTATCCTGCCCCCGTTAATGGAATAACTTATAGTTCGATTACTTACGAAATCCCTTTTCTTATTCATGACAGATAGGTAAGGGTTTGACGTTATCGCCCCCTTTTCCCCCTGCTAGCACCGTAGGTGCGACTTTCATCGCATACGGCGCCCCAA
>NZ_JAUSTW010000022.1 GCF_030813055.1 Neobacillus ginsengisoli
CGGTTTAATCACCCTAAAAAACTTGTAGCATTTGCCGGAATTGACCCTAGTATCTTTGAATCAGGAAGGTTCAAAGGAACAGTGAACAGAATAACGAAAAGAGGGTCAAGCAGGCTTAGGCGTGCCTTATATTTAGCCGTTAAATGTGCCATTCGTGATTGTCGAAAAAAGAAAACAACCAAAGATATAATCCCACGCAACAAGAGGTTACGAGAGTTCTATGATAAGAAACGTGAAGAAGGAAAGCCTTATAAAGTAGCTGTAATAGCCTGTGCAAATAAGCTTTTACAATGGATCTATGCACTATTAAAAAGCAACTCAACTTTCCAAGATATAGCTTAAATAATAAATAAAACTAAACAATACAAAACCTTCCAAAAGCAGAATTAAGGAAGGTTATTTGGCATGCACATTTTTAGTATAACATAAAAAATTTTAAGTTTTGATTGAAAAATGTTGACAAACTATTAGCTGGTTTACTTTAAGTGTAATGTTTCACAATCCTACTTAAAAAAAAGAAAATCGGACTATCTCTTTAAGGTTGAAACATAAAAACTTTGCAATGCAACTAAAATTATAAATACTGATAAGATGAAGAAAGAAATTGACCATCCTTTCTTTTTTAAAATATATTGTTCTATTCCATTTAAAAACATAGATATTGCAAGAATAATTCCTATAAATCCAGAGTAGAAAAAATTTACGGGATATGTCGTAAAAGATAAAAATAAAAATACTATCATCGGGATAATCAATATAAATTGAGTAATTACAATCTGCTTTACTCTGTTCTTTAAAAAACGGTCACTTAATTTCATATCAGTAGTCTCCAATAAGTAAAATTTTTATTATTGAATTTAATTTTAAATGTGTCACTATTCCATCTTTAACTCAAGCACCCATTAGCTTAATAAAAGAAACTTATATTTTACCATTCTCTCCACTCTTCGGTGATGTCTTCCTCGGATTCTAAACCAGCTATCTTTGCTGCTGTATCGATAAACTCACAAAGGTCTTCTCTCTCCACCGTTTCGATGAAATCGTCGTATTCATCATTTAATTCATTTATGCTAATAACCACTTCTTTAACAGCTTTAATTATCTCGGCTTCAGAAGGATTAGCCCCTAGTTTCTTTAAATCGTCAATGTAAGAGTCAAGAACCTTATTTGTCGCACTGATATTTTCTTCAGTAAAAAATTCGCCGTCTTCATCATTTTCAATCCATTGGATCGTAGGCTTGTTTTTTTTCAATTCTTCAAAGGTCATAGTATCCTCCCGATATAATTTTTCTTGAATACTAATAATTTCGCCTGTTATTACTAAAAATCCTTCTTCAAGTAACCTGCCCAGATAGTTTAAGTACAACATTTCCCAATCTTCCTTTTGAAAAAAAAGGCGACCTTCTTATTGAAGTATCGCACCCTTTAGTTTAAGTGAAATACTTCACAAATTAAACTAAATACCCCCATATTAGAAGTTCATACATACGTAATATTTTTTTCAATTAGTTACAGATTTTAAATAAATCTAAGGATTATCAATTAAATGTTAGTTAATACAAGCTCTTTAAAAAGTAATTGACAAACCTATATCTCAGCGATATTATTCACTAGAATGATAAAATATGTCTCGTTAGGTGAGGCTCCTATACAAACATAGGCCACTGCCCGGAAACGTCGAAAGACGCCAATGGGTAGAACAGGTATTGCCGGATTAAGGCTCTACTTAACGTGGCTAAGGGATTTCCTTTACGTTGTATAGTGCCAAAACTCAACTTGGGGGAATCGGTTTATTTTGCCATGAACTAAAAGCCCCTAGGGACAATCCTATGGGGCTTTTCATATTATATAACCAAGGGGGGAAAACTGGAAATGGACAGTAGTAGTAGTCGAATGTGTTATTTGTTTCAAAAATTATTTATTTTACTTAGTAGGATCTACAAAATTCCTTTACCATGGATTAGGTGTGTCTATTTTCAGTCTGTACTTTAAACATCTTTAGGCTGAATTTATTCCACTAACCCTTTTTAAAGGAAGGACGACGGTACTCTCCTACTGAATATGTAGGGGTTTTTATTTTGCTTTTAAAAGGGGCTGTTCACTATGCAACTCAATATTTTCTCAAATGTCAAACAAAATAAAAAATTTGGATGGGCAGATATACTTGTCATCTTCTTATTATTAGCCATTTTATATGCCGCAGCGAAACTTGGTTCTGGTATGGAGGTTCCTTTTTCGGCAGTTCAGCAGTCAAAGTTAAGTCTTGACCCAATATGGCTTCCCTATTATGCAGGGAGGTCACTGCTTCGAATGTTTATCGCATTTGCAGCATCATTAATATTTACTTTTGTTTATGGTCGAATAGCTGCCTATAATCAGACTGCAGAAAAATTCATGATTCCGGCTATCGATATTTTACAATCCGTACCTGTTTTAGGATTTCTATCGGCAACTGTTCTTGCCTTTATGGCATTGTTTCCAGGGAGTTTACTAGGTGTAGAGTGTGCATCTATTTTTGCGATTTTTACTGGACAGGTTTGGAATATGACCTTCAGCTTTTACCATTCCCTAAAAACAATCCCACGAGAATTGGATGAAGCTACAAAAATGAATCGATTAGGTATTAGGAATCGTTTCTTCAAATTAGAAGTTCCATTTTCTATGATCGGCTTAGTTTGGAACAGCATGATGTCTTTTGGCGGGGGGTGGTTTTTCCTTGCCGCTAGTGAATCCATAAGTGTTCTCAATCAGGATATCCATTTACCTGGTATTGGATCGTACATGGCCTTGGCAGCTGATAAAGGAAATATCCATGCTATTATTTATTCAATTCTAACGATGATTATATTAATTGTTGTTGTGGATCAGTTATTTTGGAGACCGATTATTGCATGGAGTCAAAAATTCAAAAATGAACAGACGGAATCTAGTGATATTCCGACCTCTTGGGTATTTAATATCCTAAAACGAGCAGGATTTGTTCATTTTGTTAACCAATATCTTAAAAGAATACTTCACGATTGGTTTATTGTATTTTCTAAAAAAAGCTCACAAATTACTTTTCCACAAATCCCGGGTCTTTTTAAAAGAGTCATAAATTGGTTGCTGGTTGCTTGCGTTGCTGCAATTGTTTGTAAATATTTATTCGAAGGAATTATTGAAGTATCTAGGTTGAGCTGGTACGAAGTGACCCATGTAGTCGTTCTTGGGCTACTGACTGCATTTCGAGTGTTTATCTCTACACTATTAGCGGTTATTTGGACACTTCCTGTAGGAGTCTTTATCGGCACGAATCCACGGTTATCAAGAATTGTTCAACCGATTGTCCAGGTTTTGTCCTCATTTCCTGCCAATATGGCATTTCCTATTATCACCATTCTTTACCTTAAATTAAAAATTTCAATGGAAATTGGTGCAATCCCGTTAATGATGTTAGGAACACAATGGTATGTGCTTTTTAACGTCATTGCAGGTGCCATGGCAATTCCTTCTGACCTTAAAGAAGCAAGCTCGATTTTAAAATTAACACGCTGGCAGACTTGGAAAACGCTTATCCTTCCTGCTGTCTTTCCTTTTCTAATTACTGGATGTATCACAGCAAGCGGAGGAGCTTGGAATGCTAGTATTGTTTCAGAAATCGTATCTTGGAAAAGTAATACCCTACAAGCCTCTGGTTTAGGTTCCTATATTGCTCAAGCAACTACAAAAGGAAATTGGCCTGAGATCATTTGGGGGATTATCGTGATGTGTATATTAGTTGTAATTGTAAATCGACTGGTTTGGCGCAGGCTGTATAATCTCGCCGAAAAGAAATACCATTTGGATTAGAGGTGTGAGGCATGGAAAAAAACCTTATTGAATTAAAGAAAATTAGCAAACGGTATGATTTGCCAAGCCAAGGCAACGTTACCGTTTTAGATGACATCAACATTAACATTAATGAAGGAGAGTTCGTTTCGATACTAGGTCCTTCTGGCTCGGGGAAATCAACACTCCTTCGAATTATAGCTGGTCTCGTTTCCCCATCACAAGGTTCAGTTTTATATAATGGAAAACCCATTGTCGGAACAAACCCAGGTGTTGGTATGGTATTCCAGTCATTCGCTTTATTTCCATGGCTAACTGTTATTGAAAATGTAAAACTAGGGCTTGAAAACAAGTCACTAAGGGAAGAAGAAAAGATGCGAAAAGCACTTTCCGTCATCGATATGATAGGTCTAGATGGCTTTGAAGGCGCTTATCCGAAAGAGCTATCTGGTGGGATGCGTCAACGTGTAGGGATCGGCCGTGCACTTGTCATGGAACCTGACATTCTTCTCATGGATGAACCCTTTTCCGCTCTTGATGTATTAACTGCCGAAAACTTAAAGCGTGATTTGCTTGAATTGTGGACGGAGAAAAAAATTCCAACGAAAAGCATTATCATGGTTACACACAGTATCGAGGAAGCTGTCTATATGTCAGATCGAGCCATTGTTTTATCACGGGACCCTGCTCGTGTTATCTCTGATATTCCGATTACAATGCCACATTGGCGGGATAAACAAGAGCCTAAATTTACATCGCTTGTAGATCGTATTTATTCTATTTTGACAAAACGTGAAATTAAAACGATTGAGGTAGAAGAAGTACAGAAAAAGAAGCTTGAAAAAGTTCAGGAAGTCCCTGCGGGGGCTCTCACTGGCTTTATTGAATTGGTTGATGACCTAGGAAAGAAGTTTGACTTATACAAACTAGCTGATCAATTAAGCCTTAACTTAGAAGATTTTCTTCCAATTGTCGAAGCTGCTCATCTGCTTCAGTTCGCAACCATTCACCAAGGTGATATAGATTTGACGGAAATTGGTCATCAATTTGCAGACGCTAGCGTACTTGAACGGAAAATATTATTTAAAGAACAGTTAATGAAGTATGTTCCAATAATGGAAAAAATAGTATGGATTTTACAATCTAAATCAAACAATAAAATGGAACGGGAGTTTTTTGTTGAAATTTTTGAGAAGCACTTTGGGGCAGAGGAAGCTGAACACCAATTAGATATTTTAATTGACTGGGGAAGATATGCCGAACTAATTTCTTATGATGAAAAAGCAGAGGTGCTTTACTTAGAAAGTGAAACAGCAGCTATAAATGAATGATTTTACTAAACAGCCGATTTTTTGCAACCGGCTGTTTATTTTTTCGCACTACTAGCGAAACGACACAATTCTATCCATCCTTACTCTATTAGGCAGAAAGTATGGTTACCATTGGTATCGCTATTTGGCGAAAAGTTTTTATCATTTTTTTTAGGTATAATTGCAATTGGAATTCCCATTGGAGGGTTTTGATTTCTCAATAAAAACTAGAATTAAAAATACCAATAAAATTTGGGAACTTGGCTACATGGCTGGTCTCGAGCGAAATGGTTCCTATCCTGTTGCTTATGGTCATTCCTCATCACTCAGGCTATATTAATTGCTCGTGCAGCTAATACAGCTACTATAAGAAGGGAGATAGATGATTGAATCATCATAAAAATTTTTGCTCTTTTGGAAATAACCATTGTATCGGTTGGACTGAACGCTGTATTTGTATTGAAAGCCAGATATAAATAATCAAGGAATGACGGGGTCCATTTTTCCCATCCAGGGATTTCGAAGGTCATTTGCGGAAATAAAAAATCGGATGGCTCACTTTTTCCACTATGCCTCTTCAACGGACCACCTCGGTCGATTTCCCAATACCATACGGTAAAAACCCCGATATTGACAATCCAAAGCAAGCCTGCACTCCGGAATAAACTGGCTGCACTAGCAGTATGTTGAAACAATGCATAAATCAAAAATGACACACTGCTGACTAACCCTAACGTAATTACCCCTGTTATGCCAAGAGACAAAACACGCGTCCATCCATGATGACCTCGGACCATACTTATTACCATTGGTACCAGCAGAATGAGTACGATTGAAACTATTGTCCAACTAGGACCTAGAGTTAAATTTTCCGAAATAATACTAAGTAGTGCACCAATGACTAGAACCGTCAATAAATATGCGCCCCGAGGAACCTTAATATGGTGGTTATCTGAAAAATGAGATTCCTGCAATTGCAAACTCCTCTCTTTTTGTCATATTCGCAGCATATCATAATGAATATATTTTTATGTATTCGATATTTGCAAAGTGTCTTTTTGTTTATATCTCAGTATATTGAAAATAAACTTAAGTATACACCTATTCATATCTAAAAAAGTCACTATTATACTGACTGTCAAAAGTATAAACAAAGCCAATTAAGATAATAAAAAAACCTTTAAACAAGGTCTAAAGGTTTTTCTTAATTGTATTTCTTAAATATATATTTAATGATACTTTTTATTATTTTTCATATCATTAAGCGCTTGTTGCTTGTAATCCTCCACTAGCTTTTCTAACATTTCTACGTGGTGAGGTTTTACATGTCTTCCTAATTTCCAAGGTACATTTTCTTTATATTCATGATTTTCCGTAAGATTTACCTGCTGTTGTTTTGGAAACGGAATAATATTTTTATTCATTAATTAGAACTCCTTTCTATTTGTCTTAATATTAACGAATATACTTTCCGTATAAATTTTATTGGGATCCAAGAGCCAGTTGTACAATCTTAACAATTATTAAAATCACTGCTACTAACAGATAACCACGTAGTAAAATCATACCGAGTTTCCGAGTTTTTGACCATACTGGTTTTTGGAGCTCACTTACTGGAGGCATACGCCAAAAACGACGATCCATAGCATACTGGGTTTCTTCTACGGCTTTTACTTTAAATTTATTTTTTTGAAAGTAATATAGAAGCCCTGCAAGAATAAGTCCAATAATAAGTGCGCCGGATAGTACCTCAGTTAATACCTTTATATCGACATTTGGGAATAGTGTTGTTACTGCAAGAAGTAAAGAAAGTATAATAAGGACACCCACAATAACTGAGCTTACTACATTGAGCCACATCTTATTTACCCACGGTCCTAAAACATCCTTATCATTGCAAAGCAACAAGAGAAAAACCGTAGCACTAGGAAGCAATATCCCTGCAAGCGCCTGTACTGCTGTTGTAATGAGTCCAAGCGGTGCATGTGGAATGAGCACAATTCCAGCAGCAATTAAGATAAGAAGTCCGTAGCTAATATAAAATCCTTTTGCATCTTTTACACTACGATGTAAAGAATGATTGACTCCAAACACATCACCAAAAGCATACTTGCGTTTATTTGTATTCATTGCAACTATAGCATTTTTCTTTTTGTATTCATCATGCTTCGTTTTGTCTTCGTTTGTATATTCGTCACGCTTATTTTCGTAGTTATTAATGTAGTTTTCTGTAGGCGCTAGCTTCTAATCCCTTTTAATTCGTGTTCCACAAGCAAGCAAACTGCTTCACTGATGGATCTTAATTAATTCCAACCTTATTACTTCTTCTTTCGAGCAGAATTACATCACGCCAAACACCATTCATTTTTCCAATACGCTCTCGACGGCCAATTTCTCGGAATCCAAATTTCTTATGTAATTTAATACTTTCCTTGTTTTCCGGAAAAATTCCCGCTTGTAATGTCCAATATCCATTTTTTTCACTTGAATCTACTAAAGATTTAAGTAGAGCACTTCCAATTCCTTCTCCCCTGTGTATTTGACTCACATAAATACTTACTTCAGCCACACCAGAATAAACACATCTACTCGAAACAGGACTTAATGCGATCCAACCTAACCTAAAATTTTCTTATCTTCACGGGCAACCAATCTGCATTCTAATAAATGTGCAGCGTCCCATTCTTCCCAAGTAGGAGCTTCCGTTTGAAATGTTGCATTCCCGGTATCAATTCCTTCAAGATATATTGAACAAACTTGTTCCCAGTCTTCTTTTTCCAAGTTATTAATCAAGAACTCCTTATTACCCATGTTAAGACCACCTTTTTTTAACATAATAGATTCAATTTCATCATTATAATTTAAAATCCTTCTATATATTGAAAGAAACCTATTCGTGAACGAACAATGACTGTCCTGAAGACAGCCACTTGATAACAAAAATAAGGACATTACCAGGAAAAGGTTTGCCCTTATTACATTTCTTCTTTATTCTATGTTTTATCAAACACTTTACGAAGATAAAAGAAAGAACATTCCCTAAAAGATTTTACTTATTGCAGCAAGTTGTTGAAGTAGGATTTGATGGTGTAGTAGTTATACAGCATTCATTCTCAACGATCGAATGAACCTCAGCATCACCTTTTGTATAGAAGAATTCCCATTCGTTGCCGTCGGGATCTGTAACCCAAAATTTATCTTGAGTAGCATAGCAGCATGTAACATCCATTTCTTCGCGAGCAAAGAACCCTAATTTCTCAAAACGGTCTTTATGCTGGAAAACTTCATCTCGATTTTCCACTTGAAACCCAAAATGTCCTACCTGATTTCCGGCTACTTTATCTTTTAAGTTCAATGTGAAATTTAGTTCTGGATCATTTAGTAAAAATTTTGCGTATCCAGGCTTTATTTTAACAGGCTCTGCATTAAATACTTTTGTATAAAACTCGATTGACTTTTCTAAATCCGTAACATTTACTCCAACATGCATTTTCATTTTTAACAGCTCCTTAATATTTATTGGTATCGTAAATCAATTTTTTTTGATTTAAAGGATATAAATCAACTTTTTTTGATTTACAATTACAGTATATTAGTAATTTTTTCTAATTACAATCAATTTATCAAAAAAAATTGATATTTAATTTGTGTCATTTGTACTCCTCGGGGTACCACCAGCAAAACACCAATATTAAAAAGCCCTATTTCTTAATTTAATTTTTAGAAATAGGGCTTTTTGGTTACTCAAGAAATGCGCCCGATTGTTGAAGTTTTATAAATAAAATTGTGTCTCCTAAAAGAACGTTCGTGTTAAAGTACACTCTTGAATCATAAACTCAATATTTTTGGCGAAAAAATACGAAGCCACAACCGTAATGAGCACCCATAAAATAATCGGTACGACAACAGCCAACTTCATCATAAAAGTTAAAGGCATGAAAAAAATTTTCCATGCCTTTAAAAGCTATTTCTTTAAATGATAAGGTACAGTTGTAATCACAACATCTTTATGTCTTATTAACCATAGACGAAGTAATAGAGCTGTTTGATTGTGTAATAAGTTATGCCACCACTTATTAGTAACAAATTGAGGTATGACAATATGAATTTGTGCTTTAAACTGTTCTTTTTCTTCGATTATTTTTATTAATCTTGAAAGAGGTTCTAAAACCGATCTATATTTACTTTTCAAGGTTACTAATCTACATGGATTCCCCCATTCCTCCCATTTCGCCTCCATCTTTTTCATCGAATCATCATCAAAACCTACATATACAGCTAATAAATTAGCCTGACTTAAACTTATAGCAAATGATAATGTATTTTGGACAACTCGATGAATACCTGAAACAAGTACGATGGTAACGACCCTGTTCTTTTCAGGGCGTAACGTTTTCAAGTCAATCTTTAACTCAGCTGCAACAGCCTGATAATGATGATGGATTGTCAATGAAAAGAAAATAAACAGGGGTATTACAATTAAAACAATCCACGCACCACTAGTGAATTTGGTGACAGCAAAAATGACAGCAACAACGCTTGTGACAATTCCCCCCACCGTATTAATGGCTAATTTGGTTTTCCAACCTGAACCCTTTTCACGTTTCCACCGTTTGATAAGGCCAAATTGAGCAACTGTAAAGGATAGGAAAACTCCGATTGCATATAAAGGAATTAAGGCATTTGTTTGAGATTGAAATGCGATAATCAATAAACTGGCGATAGCTGCCAGTGCAATAATGCCATTAGAGTAACCTAAGCGATCTCCTCTGTTCGTCAATCCACGAGGCAAAAATCCATCAACTGCTACAATGGCAGCTAATTGTGAAAAACCTGTAAACGTAGAATTGGCTGCAAGAATGAGGACGATAAAAGTAAACCATATGATTAATTGATACATGAGGCCATGTCCAAAATAATATTCTGATAATTGAGATAGCATAGTATTATTAGGATTTGGACTAATACCCTTTACATATAAATGATAAGCAAATCCCAAAAGGGTTATGGCTGTGATGATTCCTAATGCAATGTAGGTCTTAATTGCATTTTTTGGACGAGGTTCTCTGAAAATAGGAACAGCATTTGAGATGGTTTCGATCCCTGTTAATGCAGAGCAAGCCGAACTGAATGCTTTTAATATAAGTAAAATGGTCATTCCTTTTGGAACGGTCCCAAAAGGGGGTGTGCTAGGTTGAACAAAACCATGCCTGGTCTCGTTAAAAAAACCCGTAAAAACGAGTATTAACATACATGCCATGAACCCAAATGTAGGCCATGCAAAAATTTTAGCGGATTCGGCAAGGCCCCGAAGATTCATCAATAATAATAGAAAAACACAGAGTACAGCAAGAACTGTTTCATAACGAGTAACGATTGGATAGGCGGAGGCAATAGCTTGTACCGCAGCGGAAACAGAAACAGCCACCGTTAAAATATAATCTACAAGTAATGAACTTGAAGCAATTAAAGATACCCACCGTTGTTTAAAGTTATCCTTTGCAATGGCATATGCCCCGCCTCCATTTGGGTAGGCCAATACTCCCATGATATAGGAAAGGATCAGGATGGCCAATAATATCACGGTAGAAACAGTGATTGGGAAGATATACCACTTTGCCTCATTCCCAAACTTAGCGAGTTCTGTTATTCCTGCCTCTGGGCCGTAAGCAACGGATGAATAAAGGTCTGCAGAAAGGATAGGAAGAGCAATATACCAAATTAACTTATTGTGCTGGGCATTCAATTCTGCCGTTCTCATCGGCCTTCCAATTAATAAACGTTTAACACTGTTGAAATTGGAAAAAGAAAACCAAATTCCAATTAAGGCCAATATGGCAAAAAACAGTTCTATAAAATGAGATGGATGAGTCACTTTTTAAATTCCCTTCTATAATTAAAATAAAAATCAGGCTATAAATTAGTATTTGAAATAACCTAATAAATATCATCACATAAAAATTTGTAAGTACTTTTAGGTAAAAAATTGTTTGCAGATATGGCTTTCTATTATTTCAGGAATTAAATTTATATCATGTTCTAAATTAACTAGGTTTAAAAATTTTTTAATATCCTCTACTGTTTCACAAACCTTTATATGCTCAATCCAAATGGAATACCCTTTTTTTTGTATACAAGTTAAAGCCATAGGGAAATCATTGCCTGATTTTAAAACATACCATCCCTCGGTTAATTCATTCCAAGGCTTTCTCATATTTAAAAGAAAGTGCAATCTCCTTCTTTTAGACCAATTTTCTTTATCTTGTTCCGCCCTTATAGCTTGATATAGCTGGTCTATCTCCCCTTTTTGTGATTTAATCGGATCAGAAAATCCCGCCTTTTGTATAGCATGATGAATATCGTTCTCGTTGTCCGTAAACCAATATCCCAAAATATACCTTGTATCATCTACTATTTTCCAAACTACACCAAAGATTCTGTATCTCATGGTTTGAATATCAAGGTATCCACTATTAAGCCCAAAATAAGTTGGTAAAGTGTTGTCTAAATAAACATATGTATTGCTTTTACCTTGGTAAGAGGGTTTACTCATCTTTACTTTTCCTCCAAAAAAACGTTTTGAACGATTTAATATATATTTTCCATGATATATTTTATTAAACCGAGTAAACTCAAAAGTTATTTTTATGGTTTTAAAGCTATACAAACACCTCCCAATAACGTCAGTCTTAAAGTTCCCCTTTGTTAAATAGGTATAATAAAAAGACCTGCTTTTTAATCAAACTGCGTTTTTGTTAAAAAACAAAAAAGCCCCCTGAATTAGGCGGTCTCTAGACCTCCTTCGCTTTAGCCGACGAAGTTAGCTGACGGGTAGGATTGCGAAAGAGAATTCATCCCTTCTACTGCTGTAGAATTAACCCCAAATAGTGGGTCCTCCGTTCTCTTTCGGGATTAGGCATTATGAAATTGTTTCCTTGTAAGCGATAATACTCCGTAGCAAATAACCTGTAAAGGGCTATTTCAAAAATTAAATATTTTTTGTTCAACTAACCTGCCCTTATATGTAGTATGATTTTCCACCGTATTCAACGTAAGTAAAGATACGAAAAATGCCATATATGTATCTTTGTAGAAGCATTATATATAGTAAGTAATTATAGTTTTTAACGTTAACAAACATAGGACTTTACTTGGAGGGGTGGGTATGATAGGCTTGCATGCCTGATGAAACAACGTCTTCAGCCTTTCAAGACCAATCATGCCCACAGAGGCTCCAAGTCAAGTCCTTAAACGCTTTTCTATGGTTACATGTAAACATAGATAAAAGGTGCTTTCTATCAATCTTTTTAGGACTGATACTATATATAAGGGGCGTTTAGTGCAATAAGAAAGCTGTCTAAATGACAGCTTGAACTACAACTCTTGCACCCGTTTGTTTAAGTGCAGTATTTCACAATCTCTTTAAAATAAACAATATAAAAATGCCAATATTAGTAAGAACTAAAGGAGGGTATCTGCAAATTGTTCTTCTGAAATTACTTTTAATCCATTTCTTTTTAGTAAAGCAGAAGTGACTCCCATCCCCATAATTTTTTTTCCGGTAAATTCACCGTTATATATGGTTGAACCGCCACAAGATGGGCTATTTTCCTTTAGAACCACCAAAGTCGCATTTAATTCTATAGCTTGTTCTAGCGTAGAATATGCTCCTTTTATGTAAAGTTGGGTAACATCTTTACCTGATTTATCAACTACTTTAGCGTTTCCATCCAGAACATCTTCTCCGTTTCCACCAATTATCTCAGCTGGTTCTCTAGGCGTTGAAAACCCACCAAGTAATTCTGGACATATTGTAATAGCTTTATTTTCTTCTACCAATTTACTTATTTTATCATTTAAACAATTTGTCCCATTATATCTCACATCTAACCCCGCAAAGCAGGAACTCACCAATATCATTTACTAACCCCCTTCTGCTAGTCCTTCTAATTTGAATTTTACCAAATATTTTCTTGTTCAACTCCCTCAGTTTGATACGATTATCTCTCGAATGCTCACTTATTCGCAGGATTTCATAACCCTTGTATTTGGATTTACGTGTAATTGATATGAG
>NZ_JAUSTW010000023.1 GCF_030813055.1 Neobacillus ginsengisoli
AGGTTATTTGGCATGCACATTTTTAGTATAACATAAAAAATTTTAAGTTTTGATTGAAAAATGTTGACAAACTATTAGCTGGTTTACTTTAAGTGAATTTCTTCACAAATCCACATTAAACAATAGAAACAGTTATTATAGACCTACCAAATGAACATCACAAATGTGAAGATTTGTATTAGAGAATATTTTATAAAGTAAAGAAGAACCCCTTAAAGGAAAAAGAGACTGCACTGCACCCTTCCATGAACAGTCCCCTTTAAATAAAGTAGAGGAAAAAGGTTTCGTCATCCTTCATTCCTCTAATATTTTCCATTTGATCTTCCCTATTTCTTCATTCGATATTTGTGTTCCGAATTAACGATTTGTTTCAATTTACCTCTCCAAAACGTATCCTTCCATTCATGCGGTCTAAATGGAATAAGTGGAGCGAAATAATGTATTCCAAATGGCTTTAGACTAGCACCCCAAATAAAGAAAACAAGAAATGCCGCTATCAAACCTGTGTATCCAAAAAACCATCCGATTGGTATTAATACCCATCTCATAGTAGCTGCCATTGGTAAAAGACCTTTTACAAGTACTAAGTAAACACACAGTTGGGCAAAACCTCCAACTATCAATCCGCCAGAACTTATAATTTTAGTGCTGACAGCATATTGCCCAACAATCATGACTGCTAATAAGGTAATCATAAGATTTAAGCTTTTATAAATGTGTAAGGAAGTATCATAAATAATTCTTAAGACAAATAGTATAAAAATCATTTCCCAAAATCCATTTAAAATTTCGCCAGTATACAGGAATTTATTTATTAATTCTGTTTTATGTTTACCTATGGGAAGTTTTTTTATGTCTTCCATATGAAACCGTTGGGTGGCAATATAAAATGCAGGTAAATACATTGTTAGGAGAAAACCGATTAATCTCATTATACGGTTAGACAATCTTCCGTAAGAACTATAATATTCATCCTGTGTTTGAAATAGTCCCCAAAAAACAATAGGGGCAATAATAGCTATAGGTGTATTGTCTGCAATAATAACCATTTTTCCTTGAAGTAAATCATTTCCAATAATATCAAAACGTTCGGTTATTTGTACTGTTGGAGATAGTCCAGTGCCTTTTGCTTGTAATTCCTCAATTAGCACTGAAGGATGAAGCATGTATTTAACTTTAAATTGAGAAATTGTAGCTTTAACTTGATGAAGTATTTCTTTGTCAACCAAATTTTCAATATAAAAAAGATTCATTTCAGTTTGTGCTTCTGTGCCAATTGTATAACTACATATTTTTAATTTGGAACCTTTTAACATATGTTTTATTACTTGAGTATTTGTTTTTAGGGATTCAGTCAAGCCGATTTGTTGTCCAGTCAATGAACGTTCACTACCTGGTGCTTCTAATGAACGTTCGGGAATTTTTTCTTCTTTATCTTTGGTATTACTTTCAGCATATTTATTTTCAAAATCAATTGATTTATCCTGGGTTATTTCAATGTTACTTAAAACTTCCTTGTTAAATTGAAGAATCTTTTCATTTTGTTCAACAATTTGTTCCAACAGCTTTTCCATCCTGTCGGTATTATATATTTGGTTCAATTCCCCACCTCGTTTTTTAATCTTTTGCTAAAAAGTATTGTTCCCGTTAAACGGCTTCACAATATCTTTAATCCGCAAATGTATTAAGAAAAAACCAGAGACCCTTCTACTTTATTAGTAATACTGATTAACTAAGCTGCTCCGTTAACACAAGAAGAAAGCCGCCAAAAATGGCAGCCGGGTCTTAAACTCTTGCACCTGTTAGCCATCCATGCAGCGCAAGATCGGCACTGCACCACAGCGAATGTAAATGTATTAAAACCGTTAATACTGATTCTACGGCTGGATGAGGAAGGTCGATAAACTATGGTGCTTTAGAGTCCACCCTAGTCTGACTCCTTCCACAAGGTTAATTAATTAGGCAAATGACGTATATACTTCAATTCCTGCATAATATTTCTGCCAATGTAAAAAATATGAAAAAGTGAACTCAGGGTGTGCAAATAAAAATGAGATTTTTGAAAAAGAAACATTCCGTTTATAAGGAACCTCAAGACTCAATATTAGCAACAAATGACTTATATAAAAATTTATCATTTATTAAAGAATTAATGTGTGAAACTGATGATTTAAAGGTACATGAATTCATTTTCAATGATCAACCATGCTTGTTAATCTATTTAGGCACATTAGCAGATGAGAAACTGATTGATTCTATAATCATTGAGCCACTATTAGAACATAATACAGGTGTAATCGAACAACTAGTAAGGGCCTCTCAACTAAACAAAACTTCTGACCTTTCCGCAGCTGTAGGCAGTTTGTTGTTAGGGAAATGTATTGTTTTAGAAGGAAATAACCCTGCTTTATATCTGATTGCTGTTCCAAAATCACAAGGTCGCTCTATAGAGGAACCTGCAAATGAGAAGGTAATTAAAGGTTCTCATGAGGGTTTTGTAGAGAACTTGAATACGAATATATTCCTTATCCGTCAACGAATTAAGAGCCCTCAATTAAAGGTGAAGTATTTCAAGGTCGGAAATATATCGAATACTGAAATCGCAATGATTTATCTAAATAACCTTGTAAATAGCGCAATCATTAAGGAAGTTGAAACAAGGATTTCTACCATTAAGATTGATCAGTTGCTTGCATCGGGCAATTTAGAACAGCTTATTGAAGATACTCCCTTTTCTCCATTCCCACAAATGTTGAATACAGAAAGACCAGATAGAGCAATATCTAATTTAACGGAAGGGAAAATATGCGTCATTGTCGATGGCGACCCAAGAATATTAATTATGCCCATCTCGTTTTTTGCATTTTATCAGTCCTCCGATGATTACACTAACAGGTGGATGGTTGGATCTTTCTTCCGATTTATTAGATTGTTCGGCTTTGTAGTTGCTATTAGCTTTCCTGCCATTTACATAGCGCTTGTCTCTTATCATTCAGAAATTCTTCCCTTTGGTATTTTGTACTCTGTCCGAGTTTCATTACAATATGTTCCTTTTCCCCCTTTACTCGAAGCAATGGTAATGCAGACCATTCTTGAATTATTAAAAGAAGCTTCTATCCGTTTACCTTCCCCAATTGCTCAAACGATTGGCGTAGTTGGCGGATTGGTAATTGGCACAGCAATTGTCCAAGCTAATTTAATTTCAAATACGATGATTGTGGTCATTGGCTTTACTGCCATTGCTTCTTTTGTTGTACCTGTGGACGAAATGGGGACAAGTGTAAGACTATTAGGGTTCCCGATGATGATAATGGCGGCTTTGTTTGGTTTCTTTGGAATTGCATTCATGTTTATGATGATTTTTATTCATTTAAGCAAATTAGAGTCTTTTGGAACCCCCTATTTTGCACCTTTTGCTCCTTTGAAAATAAAAGATCTTAAAGATACTTTTCTAAGGCTGCCGGTATGGCTTTTAAACAGCAGACCTACAGATGCAAAGCCGAATTTTGTGAGACAACAATGGTATTCTAGGGTTTGGAAAAAGAAATGAAACATAATAAAAAAATTTCAAAATTTCAGCTTTATTTTTTGCTCATTCAGTGTCAAATCGGTATTGGAGTTTTATCTTTGCCATCCGTTACACAAAAAACCGCAAAAGGAGATGCTTGGTTATCAACTATTATTGCAGGTATTGGTATTGAAGTTATTTTAGTAATTTATTGGTTGTTGCTAAGAAGGTTTCCAACTTCTATCCTAACAGAAGTTACAGAAAAGATTTTAGGGAAAATGGTCGGCAGAATCCTAAATGGTTTCATTTACATTTACTTTGTCTTAGTAGGAAGTTATGCGCTTATTTTATGTATCAGATTAACAAATAGATGGATATTGCCTTTAACCCCTCCATGGATTTTAGCTTTATTTATCATCATTGCAAGTTTATATTTAACAATTGATGATATTAGAATAGTGGCAAGATTTTTTACATTTGCCTCTTTCCTCTATATCGCTCTAATTGTGATTTCCCTTTTTAATTTCTCTCATGAACTGGATATCCACTATGTGATACCGGTAGGGCAATCAGGGTTAAAGAATATTATGTTGGGATCGAATGAGTCTTTGATTTCTATGTTAGGGTTTGAAATATTATTGGTCATTTATCCTAATATCCAAAATAAAGAAAAAGGCTACTTAAAAACGATTTCTTTTGCCAATCTTTCTGTTACCACTCTTTATACGTATTTTGTTTTTATAAATTTAATCAGTTTTAGCCCTCGTGTAATCAAGCAAATAAAGGAACCGGTATTATATATGTTCAGAGGCTTATCAAGTGAGATTATCGATAGACTGGATTTAGTTTTTGTAACGGTTTGGATCGTTCCAATGACAACTTCAGTAATGGCATATCTATTTATGGCAAGTAAAAGCCTCAGTAAACAAAAAAACTCTTATTCTAAAATCGTAGTTGTAAATAGTTTACTCATTTATGCTATAAGTCTTATCCCTTTTGACGACGAAAAGCTAAATCAGTTCAGTAAATTTATTCAATATTTGAGTTACGGTTTAGTATTTGGAGCCCCGTTGCTTCTATTATTACTATCATATATGTTTAAAAAACAAGAAATGGATGAGATGTAATGCGAAAAATCGTTTTTTTTATGTATTGCCTACTTATCGTTTTTCTGTTAGGAGGCTGTTGGGACCAAGATAGACTCGTTAAAAAATCATTAATAAATGGTGTAAGTTTCGATGCAGGAAAGGATGGAAAGATACTAGGGGCAATACGGGCACTAAGACTTTTGAGTAAAGGCGGAGGGCAGTTTGAAGCACATGATGAACTATATAAGGCGGACGGCTATTCAGGATTAGAAATTTCTCAAAATCTAAATAAATTGCTGGCAGGAGAACTTGATATTAGCAAAACCCATGTGATTATAATAGGAGAAAAAATGGCAAAAAAAGGGATTATCCCTCTATTGGAGCCTATTTATCGCTCAAAGAAAACTTATTTAGGCTCAAAAATCATCATAGGGAGAGAAAGTGGATTTCAAATCCTTTCAACAGAGGAAAAATCAAGCCCGATTGCATTTGACATCTTACAATTAATTGAAAGTGTTGAAGCAACCGGCAATATCCCAAAGGTGTCCATATTTTCCCTTTGGTCTAAAATATGGGAACCAGGAAAAGATATTGTGATCCCAATGGTCGAAAAAACAGATTCAGGGATAATAAAAATTGGGGGCTTAGCATTATTTAACGGGCAGAAATACTCAGGAATCTCCCTGCCTGAGTATGGTTCACCTATTTTACTGATTTTATTAGACGAACTGCATAGAAAGAATATACTAAATTTTCGAATATCTAATTCGGATGGTCGGAAAGAGCCTATTAGCATGATGATATTGAAATTGAAAAGAAAAGTTAAAAGGGATGTAAATGAAGCAAATAAAAAAATACATTATACAATAAATCTATCCCTTTCGCTTCGGATTCTTAGTTTCCCTCAGCAAGCATTTAAAGAAATAGACGTAAATAAGGTAAACAAACAAATATCCGCTGAACTAACAAAACAAGCAAATCTAGTTACTAAAACTCTTCAAAAAGCCGATTGTGATGCTTTAGGTATTGGGAGAGAAATTGAAAGTAATTATCCAGAACTTTGGAAGAAAATCAATTGGAAAGAGGAATATAAAAATATTAAAATAGATACGAAAATAAAGGCAAAAATTATAAGAACCGGTACTTTGTTTTAATCAAAATGGTATTTGACCAGAATCATTGGTGAATTTTTTAATGGAAGGGAATAATCCCTTCAAAACTATTGCTTTTAGCTATAGTGAGAATTTTCATTAATTCTAAATTCTACAAACATAAAAAAATCCAAACTCCTTTGAACATCTTAATACATTGGAAATCTTATATTGCACCTTCAATGAATTAATTTTTATCAATAGTCTTCTTTTAGGTGTCCTGCCGACAAAACGCGGATATTATACGCTAAGACATTTTTTGGAAGATGAAACCCTGATTTCCTTATGCTAAGCAAATTCAAACCTAAAAAAGCCGATTCCTGTACGGTTTTTAGAATCGACTTTTTTTATTTATCTAGTTTCACTAACGCACCCGTTAGTTCAACTAGAAAAGTTATTATTGTTCCTCTTCATCACATAATTCTTCTGCAATCTGCTTTATACGTTCTATTGTTATACCTTCTCTTTGTTCTATGGCTAAGGGGTGTTCAGTTGGTTCTAACTCAATATAAGGACGTACACCAACGGAACGAGTATGAACCTTTGTTTTTAAATTTATTGTTTCAGGATAACAAGGAATTGAAGTTGATAACCAGCCAAACATTGGCTCTAGTTCTTGTTCTCTTCCTTCCACTTCCCAATAATCATTAGTTTTATCAAAATTTCCTTCGCTTAATGAAACCCAGACATCCCAAATAAATGGTCCCTCTCCATCTTTTACGGGAATTTCAATACATCCACGAATAAAAAAATACTCATCGTCAATAATGCACAAATCTTCGTTCATCTCTATCCTGCCTTCTTGCTCCTCTGATGGTACGTCGTAACAATAATCAGGAACTGGACTTCCATAACTCATTGGAAGTTCATTGTGATACTTTCCACAACATCTACATAAATAACCTTCTTGACTCATTATATAATCCCTCACAAGAAAAATAGCTTTTCCTCAATAATAACCCTAAAACCCAGTAAATGATTAATTTTTTCTTGTTTAACTAAACTCCCTCTATATAGAAAGGAAAATCTCACGATTTCTCTTGTTTTCTCCAAATTTCGTAGTAGTTTGTTTTAAAGTCCATTTGAATATTG
>NZ_JAUSTW010000024.1 GCF_030813055.1 Neobacillus ginsengisoli
TACAAGTAGGGGGCGAACTGTTTAGCTGACGGGATCGAGTCCCACGGGTGCTTACGTTCTACCCCGGCTACAGTTATAATAAAACCATATAAAAATGGTCAACCAGAAATATCTGGCTGACCTTATAATACGAACGGGTGCTTGAGTAAAATAACAAAGGATGAGAAAAAATTTGAGAAATCCAGTAAAACTATAAACTATTATTGATGAATTGGAAATTCAGTTTGATGAATCTCGGACATTTCTTAATGTAGAAATGGGTGAAATCATTTCAGTAACATCCGATGAATTAAGAGCAGCTGAAGATGATGAACCGTTCGATCATTTACCTGAATGGCAGCAGGAAGACAGAAAAGTTGCTATTGATGTATTTGAAAACTTTGAGAATTACATAGAGCTACCGACAAAATATGATGTTAATGAGTATGAGATTATGGAGGAGTTTTGTCTTAGCATTAGCGTACAAGGGAAGCAAGATGCTTTATTAAAAGCAATAAAGGGAAAAGGTGCTTCTAGAAGATTTAAAGATAAAATCATTGAGTTTGAAATTGAAAATCAATGGTATTCATTTCGAAACGAAAAATTTAAAGAGATTGCAATAGAATGGTGCCAAGATAATAACCTTATCTATGTATGGGTTATTTTGTTCAATTTACGATACTAATGAAAGATCAGGGTTGTTATTAAGGCAACCCTTTTTTTATTCAGCTAACGGGGGCAGTTTAGCTCAATAAGAAATGGTATAATTACCCTTATTGAGGTTGTGTTTGGGGGGATTTATATTAATAATTGGATTGAACTTACACCATCTGAAGAGGAAAAAGTATGGAAGAGAGTATATACAGAATTTCAATTTAAACCAAGTATTTCTGAGTTTCCGTCGTTTTTTGTGCCAAACCCATTCATCATATACAACATTTCTACATACTTAAATGGGTCCCTTAATAACGAGGAATGGGATTTCCATTATGCAGACCTCGAAGAAAAGGCATTGTCAGCCTTTCAAAATGTAACTTCAAATGATGAATATTTTTATGCTTTAGATTGGCATCATCCTTGTTATTGGGTTAATCCCTTTTTAGAATTTCCAAGAGACGAATTTAATGAGTGGATAATCCCTTTTTTCCCGAATGGGGATTATTATTTCTTTATTCAAAAGGATTTCAATTGGGGATTTTTAGGTCATCCCTGGGAAAAGACAATAACTATATTCGGTAAAGAATTAATAAAAGCTTTTCAAAAGGACAGACCCCGAATGTTTAATACTATTTTAAGGACTGGGTGAATTTATCCTTATTGTGCTAACGGGAACGTTTATTAAACAGGGGTGATTGAAGTGAATGAGTTTGAAATTGCTGGTAAAGAGGGATTCATACGAATTCAATTAAATAATGTGTATGGTTTTCCTAATGAGACAAGTTATTATGGAGGTTATGATGTTAAAGGAAAAATCGAAATTAAGAGTGGAAATTATTACGTTAAAGATGCTGAATTATGGTTTTCCACTGGTCAGTTATACCAGTTCTTCATTCAGTTGCAAAAATGTTATACCGATTTAAAAGGTTGTGTTACCTTCTCGGAATCAGAGAATCATCTTAAACTTGACCTTAATTTTAATCAGTATGGTCAAATAAACATTCGAGGATATTTTCAAGAAATAGTAGACGAAGAAAATATATTGCACTTTGAGTTTGAAAGTGAACAAAGTTATTTAATCTCAACATTACGCCAGTTGAATAATTTGGTTGACAAGTACGGCGACTTAAAAGGAAAAAAATAAGTTATTCCTTATTGTGATAACTGGGTGCATTAGTAAAAAATTTCAAAAGGTGATCTAAAATGAGTATACAAATAAAACTGAAAGATTTAATCGAGGAAATGGAAATACAGTTTGAAGAATCACATTCATTTCTAAATATTAAGACGGGTGAAATAGTGTTAGTTTCATCGGATGACTTTAGAGCTGTTGAGGACGAAAAACCATTTGATTATTTAACAGAATGGGATCAAGAAAATAGAATGATTGCAATTGATGTGGTTGAAAACTTTGAAAATTATATAGAGTTACCTACTAAATATGATGTGAATAAATATGAAATAATGGAAAACTTTTGCCTAACAATAAGTGATCAACGAAAGCAGGAATCCTTATTAAGGGCAATTAAGGGCAAGGGTGCCTTTAGAAGATTTAAGGACAAAATAATAGATTGTGAAATGGAAGACCAATGGTATTCATACCGTGACGAGTGTTTTAAACAAATTGCGATTGAATGGTGTCGGGAAAATAAAATAAACTTTATTGACTAGAAATAACATGGGGTGATTACTAAAACAAAAAGCAATCATAGTACAAATAATGAATTTCATTGGTATTGGCGAGGAGTGGAAAGTATGAAGAAAAAGGCATGTATAGTTAGTATGTGTTTACTGTTGTTTTTTCTAACATCTTGCATGAAAACTAGTAATCAATCAGCAAAAAATGTTTCGTCTTCCAACTCAACTACATCAAGCAATCTAAAGAAGAATACAGAGTTAAAGGGACAGGATGTATCAGATATTACAAAATTGATTACACCTGATGAACTTGTGTATTTGCATGATGGAGTTAAGAAGACTTATACGAAAGAGGATCAAAAATTTCAAACAATTATACAATTAAATAACAAGAGGCAAACAAAAAAATTAGGTGCATTAAAAACTGAGCTTATTTACTCTAATGGTTTTCCAAGCCATGGTGATTATTTAATTTATAAATATACAAACACCAATTATGCCCCAATCTATTTCGAGTTAGTTCCATCGCCTGATGAAAGGTTTGAAAACTCGGTTGTGAATTATTATGGATCAAATACCTTACCATCATATGTAAAAAAAGACGATCCAACAAAATTTAGAACCTATGGACATCTTGCACCTGCTGATGAACTGCTTGCACATTTAAATGCTAAATTGAAGAATTGAATCAAATGGCTGTAGTGGCTATTGACGTGACAAATAAAGATTGTGAAAAAGTGTACTTAAATTAACGGGTGCTTTAGTCTAATAATAGTTAAAAGAACACATTTTATAAACGTGTTCTCTTCCCTCAGTATGAAAGCTATACCTTTTTTAAATTAATTATTAACATAAATTTCTGAAATATTATTTATTGCTCCTTTCCTTTTCAAGCGAATCCCGATCACTCGCTGTTGGAGGCTGCTCTAACCATCCATTTTTTATCATCAGGTTTGCTCCGTCTTCTGCAAATTGTAGAAGTTCTAGAATTAGTCGAATGTAATGAGCACCTATATCTCTCCTTGAAATGACACTCATAGCAGTACCATAAAATGAAATGGATAATTGTGTAGATAATTGGATTTGGTACATTATATATTTGTCTGAAAAAGTCATAGAAGTAGAGTTTGTAATCATCGATTGCCAAGAAATGGGTGAATTTAATTTCTCTTCATGAAATACCGATTCAAATATTTTTATTTGTTTATTGGCAATGTCAAGACCTCTAGTGAGATGTTGACGAACTTCTTTTGATTGGGCTACTTGAACGAATCCCACTTTTAAAGCAGCATGTAAATGCATTTTAAGCATGTTGAAAGTAATATCTCCAATTTCTAAAACATTCAGCGGTCGGCGTTCTCCCAACCATCCAGTTAAAAAATTTTGGTGTTTTACAAAATCGATAGAATCGGGTGGTGATATAATGGGAGGTCGGGTGTAAATTCCTTTCGTAAGCATTACATCAATGGTTTGATCAAAAAGCATCATCGTTTCGGTCATGCAGGTTATGTAATACTTCCGTAAGTCAGCTCGAATCGACGTACTAACTGACAAAGAGTATCCAGTCAACCCTTGCAAAGTCATGATATAAATATAATTTAGGTAGAAAGGGTCTTGAAAAAGACGAGGTGCGTTAATGTTTACGTCGTCTTTTTCTGTAAAACCATGTGGAATAGGGTAATTTTCTTTTAACATGAAATCTGTAATTTCTTGAACATGCTTTTGGGATAGTCCCAAGGCAGTTTGGTACAGTGATTTGACATCGTGATCTTCGATATGCTCCAGTGCATAACAAAAAAAACAAATGGACATTGTATCAAATATGTATTGAGTCCAAAGACTTGCAATTTCTGGAGCAGTTAATCGAATTGGGTTATTTATATCCAAAATTCAACCTCCAATATACGAAATTGTTAAGTGTTTTTATTATTTCTCAGAGAATAAAAAACATGTAAAAAAATTAGAAGCTTGGTTATTAAACTATCCTGAAAATAAAACGATTATGTGGGAATTTGGGCAATACGAAACTAGACCCATTAAAATCCGTTAAAAAAAAGGATCTGGGCTCTTAATTAACAATATATGTTGATTTCATTAGGCTATAGCTTCAACCGTTACTTTACAACCAAGTACCTCTATTCGTTTAATAGATTGTTTGATCACTATTTCTTTTTTTCGTCGATCAAAGTAATCTGCGCCTAACTCCACATAAAGTTGCCTTTTGTTTAACAAATGATAAACAATCGTTAAAATGGTATGTCCAACCGCTACTGCTGCACGTTTTTTTCCAATTCTCGCTGCCAAGCGTTGATATTGGGAAGAAAGATAAGTGTTTTTAGTTTTTGCTGCTGAATGTGCTGCTTCAACAAGTGCCGCTCGCAACTTTTTATTACCTTTTCTCGTTTTCCCGGACTTTTTTTTTCCAGCACTTTCGTTATTACCTGGAACCATCCCTGCCCACGAACAAAGATGGGGGGCTGTAGGAAATTGAGAAGCAATGTCTTTTCCTAGTCCTATTTCAGCCAAAAGCTGTTCCGCATGGCTTCTACCTATACCTGGAATAGAATCTAGTAATTCAATATCTTCCTCATAGGGTTGCATACGTTGCTGGACTTCTTCACTTAACATTATAATTTGTTGATCCAAAAAGTCGATATGTGAAAGCTGAGTTTTTAACATCATCTTTTGATGGAGTCCGACCGATCCGAATAAGGCACGTTCCAAATCATCCTTTTTCTTTTTCATGCTTCTTTTTGCCATTCCAGCTAATACTTGAGGATCATCGATCTTCCGGACACACCCATAATGTCTGTTGCAACGGAGGAAAGTTTAATATTAGCACCTTCCAACACTTTCTGCATTCTACTAATTTCTCTTGCTCTTTCTTCAATAAGACTTCGGCGATATCGAACTAGTTCCCGTAATTCTCTTTGATCTCGATTCGGAATGTAGCTGTGTTGAAGAAGACCGTGACGAAGCAATTTTGCGATCCATTCAGCATCTTTAACATCGGTTTTCCTTCCTGGGACAGCCTTGATGTGAGCGGCGTTGACGACCATTGGTTGAATGTCTTCTAATTCAAGAAGGTTGTATATTGGTTTCCAATAAACACCGGTACTTTCCATAGCAACGTAAGAACAGCATTTGCTTTTTATCCAATCTATTAATTTAATCAGATCGTTTGTCATCGTACCAAATGTTTGAATCTCCTTTCCTTTTGGAGTAATGGCACAAGCCATAATGCTTTTTTTGTGAATATCTAATCCACAACATCGTTCATTAACAACATCCATTATTATCTTCCTTCCTACAGGCTGAAATAAATTAAGGCTGGTGCAACAACCATATAAGATTAATCTATCCTGCGTGCTTCCTGTGAGGGAGCGACAATTTGTGGTGCACCTGGTCGTTAAAAATCAGTCTACTATGCGGGCTTGAGGCACCATAGTTGAACGACCTTCCTTCGCCAGCCTATAAAAAGGATTGACAGGTATAATGAAAACTAGACGGGATTAAGAACCATTTTCATTCATTTGATGGTGCTGCAACGCGGCATGAGAGTCTACTATGAAAATTAACTTCAGTAACTTGGTAAAATGGCAATACTAAAGAGGTCGCAGCTCATTCAAATTTTTTTTAAAAAGAGAGCGCCTGATCCAAGGATATTTCACCAACTTTATTAATGGATTAGGATGCTTCCGTGATTGTTACGGTATAACCTAAGTTTTCTGGTCTCCGTACAGAATGCCGAATAATTGAAGTTTCTTTTTGTTTATCAAAATAATCTTTACCTAAATCAACGTACATTTCTTTTCGAGTTAAGAGGAAATATGCAATTCTCAACATGGCGTGAGCGACCACAATTCCAGCTCGTTTTCTTCCTTTTCGTGAGGCTGTACGCCTATACAGTTTTACCAAGGTAGTTTTTAGATGCTCCAACTGAATGAGCTGCTTCTGTTAATGCGGATTTTAAATACTTGTTTCCTTTTTTTGTTTTGGATGATTTCCTTTTACCTGCGCTTTCATTATGTCCTGGTACTAATGCTGCCCAAGAACATAAATGTGAAGAACCAGGAAACTGTTTTTTAATATTTGTTCCGATTTCAGCTAGGATTTGCTCAGCCA
>NZ_JAUSTW010000025.1 GCF_030813055.1 Neobacillus ginsengisoli
ATATCAATTACACGTAAATCCAAATACAAGGGTTATGAAATCCTGCGAATAAGTGAGCATTCGAGAGATAATCGTATCAAACTGAGGGAGTTGAATAAGCTGTCTAAGACCTTCATATATAAAAAGTAATACCTTTAGGCTGTATAAAAGGAAGTGTGATTATTTTTGCCTCTTCAACAGTGTGAAAAATGCAGATACAAATTTAAATGGAGGGAAATCCAAAAGAGCTTGTTATGGGGATATAAGCCATTAATTTGTAAAAAATGTGGTTTGGAACATCGAATTAATTCTATGTCCAGGTATCTTTCAGGTATATTTTGCGGATCAATAATGTTATTCTATTCATTTTACCTTGCCAGTAAGGTTTCTTTTGCTTTGGGATGTACATTATTAGTATTACTGTGCTTTATTGATTTTTTAATTTTTCCTTACTTTACAAAATATAAAGCCATTAAAGATATAAAATAGACTGTTTCGCTAACGGGGGCATTACTGGAACAACGGTAATGCTTCTTTCTTCTTCAAATAACTAGGCAGGGCACTTGAAGAAGAAATGATAAAATGTGTATATAAAATTGCACTTTGGGGATTGATTAAAACGGATAGTAGGGAAGATCGCTTTTTCCTTATTCAAGTAACGTGGCAGTTTAGTGGAAGAAGGAAAAAAATCTAAACCATAGAATAAGGTAATATATAAAGCCTTAAGTGGGTTAATAAAGAGATGATTGAAGAGGATTATTTGGAGGGGGAAAAATGCTAAAAAAGATTAAGGAAAGATATTCAAAAAGTAATAAACCAATATATATTATACATTTGTTACTTTTTGTTTTAGGCACTGTGTTGTTCATAAAAGGATATATTGAAGGATTTTCATCTGTTTATATAAGACCTGCTTGTATTGCTGGTTCACTAATGAGTTTGCTTGCTGTTGTTGAAGATATATTAATTAAATCAAATAATAAGTTGAATTACCTTAACAATATTGTTTCGATTGGCATTTTCATAATGGTCTTCTTTTATAACTAACGTGGCAGTTTAGTTGTACAAGGAATGGTATTATAATTGATTTAAAATGAGTAAAATGAGGCTTTGCGGAAGGGGAAATTGTACTTGAATAAAACTCAAGTAATGGTTTATTTCAGCTTGTATGGAGATGACTTTCCTGTTGATAGTGTGACTGAATTATTGGGAATTAATCCAACCAATTCCTATAAAAAGGGTGATGTCATTGAAATAAAACCCAATCCAAATATTGTTTCAACTAAAGTCCACTATCGAAAAGAGACAGCCTGGGAATTAGGTACCGACTATCAAGAATCCTATGATGTAAAAGAACAACTAAATGAGGTAATTAAACCATTAAAAAATAAAGCACATATAATTAATCAATTAAAATCGAAGTTTAGTCTGGAATGTCATTTCGAAATTGTAATAATAATGGAAAATGGATATACACCAGCTTTTTATCTTAATAAAGAACAGATTGAATTCGCTAATAGTATAAAAGCTGAGTTTGATATTGATTTGTATGCAAACCCTTATAATGATACTTGTGAAGGCTAAAACCTAACATCCTTGTTCAACGGGTGCATTACTAAAATAAAGAGGGCTAGCTGATGTAGCCCTTTTCTTATTGAACTAACGTGGCAGGTTAGCGGAAGAAGGAGAATTAATTTTTCAAGTGGAATATATAGTAGTAATCGGTTTTAGGGGTGATATAACAATGGATGAACTTTTCTATAGGTGGTTTAATGACCACAAGGAAAATCTGCAAAAAATGGGGATTCAAACTGACTTAATATCAAAATCGATTCAATCTTGTAATCCAAATCCAAGTATTTTTGTAGACCATCTAACTAGTACAAGAGGTGGAAGAGTAACTGTTTGGAAATCAGGCTTTATTGATATGGAAATCTTGGACATTCAATCTGGTGAACTTATCTTTTTTAAACATTTAGATTTAACAGTTGAATATTCAGATATTGAAAATTTATTGGATGAATATATTGAAAAATTGATTAGCCAATCTTAAAATTCTTTATTGTGCTAACGGGTGCTTGAGTGTAAGAATGGAGCTGTCATTGAGGCAGCTTTTCTTGTTGAACTAACGGGCAGGTTACTTGAAGAAGGATTATTTTACTGAGGCAGTCATTGGTGCGAATTTATTTGTTTTTTCTACCTGTCGGTTAAATAGGTATTGATGATAAAATTGATGAAACAAAAAGTATTGGGGATATTTTAATGAGTGTATCAGAAGAAAACAAAATACTTGCACAAACTGCTGTTAAAGCATTTGAAGGAAAGCCTAATGTTTTTAAATATTATGATGATAACTATAAAAGTTCAGTCGATATTCTTTCTTGTGAAGACAAAAATTTTGAGGGTATCTTATCTTATTCTACGCTTGGTTTATCCGATTTTTCTATTGGCTACGAGGGAAACAGGTTACCTTTAAGGGTTGAATTGGTGGGGGCAAGTGATTTTGAATGCTTCCCCAATATTTTAGCAACTTGTGCATTCAATATTATTAATTCTAGATTTGAATGTTCATTTGGAACGATTTTTAAGAACGTAATTGATATGTATCTGCCTGATAGCCCTATGAAACATATTTTATTTTTATCTCCTTTTCTTTGGGAAGATACGTTGAAAACAATAAAGTTCAAGAAAAAACAAGTGGCTTGGTTAATGGGAATTCCAATTTCGGAAGAAGAAAAACAATTTGCGGATAATAACGGGATTGGGGCTTTAGAACAGCTATTTGAAGAACATCAAATAAATGTATTTGATTTGGAAAGGACTTCAGTAATATAAATCTTATTGTGCTTATGTTAAAGATGGGGATGGCTGCGGCGGTCTCTTTTCTTATTCGACTAAAGGGCAGGTTAGCTGAAGAAGGAATGGTATAATATTTATTAATTTGGATTGTTTATTGGTCATCTAGATAAGGAGTGTTATCCATGCATTTGCAAATTAACGAAACTTTAAGCGTTTTAGGAAAATGGAAAGAAAAGGGTTATCGTGAACTCAAAAATGGAACAGAAATCATTTGCCATGTACCAAAAAATGGGCCTGAAGCATGGTTGCATAAGATCTATGCACCGCTACCAGAAGAAGCAATTAATGTCTTAGAACGAAATGTAGTTACAAAAAAAGTTCCACTTGTTTTAAAAGAATTTTATCGAAAAATGAACGGTATTAATCTTTTTTCTGATGTTTTTTGTGTTTTTGGAGTGAGAACTTCCTATGTACGAACTGGTGATGAATCTATCCAACCGTATGATTTAATAACTCCGAACTTGGAACGACACATAGAGTGTCCTAAAAGTTGGCTAATATTCGGAAGTTATTCTTGGGATGGCTCTGAAGTTGTGATGGATACAGCTGAATTAGAATATCCCAAAGTATTCCGAATTGAACGCTGGACTACGAATATTCTACAAGAATGGGACAGTTTTTCTGATTGGTTAAACAGTGAAACTTTCCGAGTCCAAACGTTATTTGATGAAAATGGCTATCGAATAGATCGTTCGATTCCGACAGTAAGTTTGTGAAAAAAATGTACTTACGCTAACGGGTGCTTGAGTTTAACAACGGAGGTAGCTGCGGCACCTCCTTTTCTTATTGAACAAACGGTCAGTTTAGCTTAAGAAGGTGTAAACGATAAGAGGATAGAATAAATTAGTATGTGAGGCTACGACAATCCTTTTATAACAAAAACAATGCAAGGAATGATTTATAGTGTATTTAATTAAAGAGGGCTACAAATATCACGAAAACTTAAACTGCTTAGCAATCGAGGACAACAGATTAGAGGAATCCATAACTTACATTAATGATAATAAGATTAATAAGATATTGATTAATCCTCCAGATTATAGCTTACATAATGTTGACTTTTTAAAGTACTGCCCCAATATTGTATGTATCTACTTTTACAATGATAGGATTAATGATTATAGAGGGCTATATCATTTAACCAATTTAAAATATTTATATGCTGATGAACCTATTGGGGAATTAAACGTTTCTCATTTTAAATACTTAGAGGAACTACAAGTAAATGACTCGAAATTATTAGTTGGGGTGAATGAGTGTCATAATTTAAAATTCCTTCATTTGACCAAGTATAAACCAAAAAGCAAAAACCTTATTGGATTGTCAAATTTAAGCCAATTAACCATTTTAAAGTTGTATATGACAAATGTGGCTTCTTTAGAAGGAATACAAAATCTAAAAAAGCTAAATGATTTTGAAATTTATAGGGCAACTAAGCTTGAACATATTGGGGAACTAGAAGGAGTAAAAAACACTTTAAGAAAGTTAGCAATTGAAACTTGCAAAAATATCTTAGATATAGAATCTACGGCTTGTCTTCAAAATTTAGAAATACTAAAGATTATTAATTGTGGAGAACTCAATAATATACGTTTTATTAAAGAAATCTCAAATTTAAAAGAATTTACCTTTATTGATACAAACATAGTAGATGGAGACCTTTCACCTTGCATTGGTCTCGAATACACAGGATTTTTTGACAAAAAACATTATAGTCATACCTTTAAAGCATTAAATGAGGAAAAGTATTGGAATCGATAAAAGTGCCAGATTGTGAATGATTGTACTTAAACAAACGGGTGCAATAGTTTAAGATTAGGATGGCTGCGGGCAATCCCTTTTTCTTATTGCACTAACTGGCAGCATTCCTGTAATGAAGAAATATGAGGTTTGAATATAAAAAAGCCCCTTGGTAAGATATGAGTGTCCAAAGCTTGGCGGCAAAAAG
>NZ_JAUSTW010000026.1 GCF_030813055.1 Neobacillus ginsengisoli
AAAACGAGTTCGCTTTAAAACTGGTTAAGTCCTCGAACGATTAGTATCAGTCAGCTCCACACGTCACCGCGCTTCCACCTCTGACCTATCAACCTGATCATCTTTCAGGGTTCTTACTAGCTTGACGCTATGGGAAATCTCATCTTGAGGGGGGCTTCATGCTTAGATGCTTTCAGCACTTATCCCGTCCGCACATAGCTACCCAGCGATGCCTTTGGCAAGACAACTGGTACACCAGCGGTGCGTCCATCCCGGTCCTCTCGTACTAAGGACAGCTCCTCTCAAATTTCCTGCGCCCACGACGGATAGGGACCGAACTGTCTCACGACGTTCTGAACCCAGCTCGCGTACCGCTTTAATGGGCGAACAGCCCAACCCTTGGGACCGACTACAGCCCCAGGATGCGATGAGCCGACATCGAGGTGCCAAACCTCCCCGTCGATGTGGACTCTTGGGGGAGATAAGCCTGTTATCCCCGGGGTAGCTTTTATCCGTTGAGCGATGGCCCTTCCATGCGGAACCACCGGATCACTAAGCCCGACTTTCGTCCCTGCTCGACTTGTAGGTCTCGCAGTCAAGCTCCCTTGTGCCTTTACACTCTACGAATGATTTCCAACCATTCTGAGGGAACCTTTGGGCGCCTCCGTTACTCTTTAGGAGGCGACCGCCCCAGTCAAACTGCCCACCTGACACTGTCTCCCACCCCGATCAGGGGTGCGGGTTAGAATTTCAATACAGCCAGGGTAGTATCCCACCGACGCCTCCACCGAAGCTAGCGCTCCGGCTTCTACGGCTCCTACCTATCCTGTACAAGCTGTACCAAAATTCAATATCAGGCTACAGTAAAGCTCCACGGGGTCTTTCCGTCCTGTCGCGGGTAACCTGCATCTTCACAGGTACTATAATTTCACCGAGTCTCTCGTTGAGACAGTGCCCAGATCGTTACGCCTTTCGTGCGGGTCGGAACTTACCCGACAAGGAATTTCGCTACCTTAGGACCGTTATAGTTACGGCCGCCGTTTACTGGGGCTTCGATTCAGAGCTTCGCTTGCGCTAACCCCTCCTCTTAACCTTCCAGCACCGGGCAGGCGTCAGCCCCTATACTTCGCCTTGCGGCTTCGCAGAGACCTGTGTTTTTGCTAAACAGTCGCCTGGGCCTATTCACTGCGGCTCTTCGAGGCTATTCACCCCAAAGAGCACCCCTTCTCCCGAAGTTACGGGGTCATTTTGCCGAGTTCCTTAACGAGAGTTCTCTCGCTCACCTTAGGATTCTCTCCTCGCCTACCTGTGTCGGTTTGCGGTACGGGCACCTTTTATCTCGCTAGAGGCTTTTCTTGGCAGTGTGGAATCAGGAACTTCGGTACTAAATTTCCCTCGCTGTCACAGCTCAGCCTTCACGCAAGCGGGATTTGCCTCACTTGCAGCCTAACTGCTTAGACGCGCATATCCAACAGCGCGCTTACCCTATCCTCCTGCGTCCCCCCGTTGCTCAAACGATAAAGAGGTGGTACAGGAATATCAACCTGTTGTCCATCGCCTACGCCTTTCGGCCTCGGCTTAGGTCCCGACTAACCCTGAGCGGACGAGCCTTCCTCAGGAAACCTTAGGCATTCGGTGGATGAGATTCTCACTCATCTTTCGCTACTCATACCGGCATTCTCACTTCTAAGCGCTCCACCAGTCCTTACGGTCTAGCTTCAACGCCCTTAGAACGCTCTCCTACCACTGACATCGTTGATGTCAATCCACAGCTTCGGTGATACGTTTAGCCCCGGTACATTTTCGGCGCAGAGTCACTCGACCAGTGAGCTATTACGCACTCTTTAAATGGTGGCTGCTTCTAAGCCAACATCCTGGTTGTCTAAGCAACTCCACATCCTTTTCCACTTAACGTATACTTTGGGACCTTAGCTGGTGGTCTGGGCTGTTTCCCTTTTGACTACGGATCTTATCACTCGCAGTCTGACTCCCACGGATAAGTCTTTGGCATTCGGAGTTTGTCTGAATTCGGTAACCCGATGAGGGCCCCTAGTCCAAACAGTGCTCTACCTCCAAGACTCTTACTACGTGAGGCTAGCCCTAAAGCTATTTCGGAGAGAACCAGCTATCTCCAAGTTCGATTGGAATTTCTCCGCTACCCACACCTCATCCCCGCACTTTTCAACGTGCGTGGGTTCGGGCCTCCATCCAGTGTTACCTGGACTTCACCCTGGACATGGGTAGATCACCTGGTTTCGGGTCTACGACCACATACTCATTCGCCCTATTCAGACTCGCTTTCGCTGCGGCTCCGTCTCTTCAACTTAACCTTGCATGTAATCGTAACTCGCCGGTTCATTCTACAAAAGGCACGCCATCACCCATGAACGGGCTCTGACTACTTGTAGGCACACGGTTTCAGGAACTATTTCACTCCCCTTCCGGGGTGCTTTTCACCTTTCCCTCACGGTACTGGTTCACTATCGGTCACTAGGGAGTATTTAGCCTTGGGAGATGGTCCTCCCTGCTTCCGACCGGATTTCACGTGTCCGGCCGTACTCAGGATCCACTCAGGAGGGAACGAAGTTTCAACTACAGGGTTTTTACCTTCTATGACGGACCTTTCCAGATCGCTTCATCTACCCCGTTCCTTTGTAACTCCATGTTGAGTGTCCTACAACCCCAAGAGGCAAGCCTCTTGGTTTGGGCTATGTCCCGTTTCGCTCGCCGCTACTCAGGGAATCGCGTTTGCTTTCTCTTCCTCCGGGTACTTAGATGTTTCAGTTCCCCGGGTATGCCTTCTATACCCTATGTATTCAGGTAAAGATACTGTTCCATTACGAACAGCGGGTTTCCCCATTCGGAAATCTCCGGATCAAAGCTTACTTACAGCTCCCCGAAGCATATCGGTGTTAGTCCCGTCCTTCATCGGCTCCTAGTGCCAAGGCATTCACCGTGCGCCCTTTCTAACTTAACCTAAAAGGTTTAATTCTCTTACATAAAATAAGAGAGAAAACTAAAATGGCGATTACTCGATGTTTTACTTTGACTTCTTCT
>NZ_JAUSTW010000027.1 GCF_030813055.1 Neobacillus ginsengisoli
AATTTAGGAAGGTTATTCGGCGTGCACATTTTTAGTATAGCATGAGAAATTTAATTTTTTATTGAAAAATATTGACAAACTATTAGCTGGTTTAGCTGAAAAAGGATATGTTTCAATCTGAAAAGTCCCTAAACAATACCTTTAACTCCCGAGCGTCATAGAAGTTACCATCACTAATAAATTTTTCTATGTAAAAAACCTCTCTTGAAACAAGAGAGCAAATTATCGGCAATGAAAGAGGTTGGGTACCTTTTAGGTATCCAACCTCTTGTTTCTCTTTATCTTGTTGACAAGAAAAGGTTCTTTGGTGTTGCTTCAAGAGATCTATCAAACTTGACCATATCTTCAAAGGAGTGGCTATGCTAAACCAGCCTTAGTATTCATTGAAATACTCTTGGATCTTGTTAGGATCTTCGGTTTTGGTGAGCGCCAACATCAATAGGATACGAGCTTTTTGAGGGTTGATGTTGCCAGAATTGACGAAGTGGTTGTCTTCGTCGATTTGTTCGTGAGTAACCATTCCTTCTGGTACACGAGTGTCACGAACGACGACAACACCCTTCTTCACAGCATCCTGCAGACCTGGAAGCGTTTTTTCATTGATAGAACCGTTACCTGTTCCAGCATGGATAATTCCCTTCGCACCGGCAGCAACCGCAGCGTCAACCATTACACGGTCATCATCGGCATGCGAATAAACAATATCAACACGATGCAGATTGTCTTCAGTGATCTTGCGAATGTCAAAATCGGACTCAGTGGTGTGCTTTTTAGTTGGCACGTTATAGAAGTAAGGTTTACCGCCTTGTATATAGCCAAGGGAGCCGAGCTCCGGATTATCGAAGGCATCAACGTCGGTGGTATTCGTTTTAAATGTGTCGCGAGCGCTTCCGATCTTGCCATTCATGGAAATCAGGACGCCCTTGTCTCGAGCTTCCTTGGAACCAGCCAGTATTACAGCGTTGTACAGGTTCAACGGACCGTCAGCAGAGAGTGACGTAGAAGGACGCATTGCGCCAACCAAGACGATTGGTTTGTCAGAATGAACAGTCAGGTTGAGAAAGTAAGCCGTTTCCTCCATTGTGTCGGTACCATGGGTGATAACAACACCGTCACACTCTGGGTCGTCCAATGCTTTTTGAACATCCTTCGCCAATTTGACCATTAAAGCATCAGTATTAGACGTACCAGAATCAATGTGTGCCACCTGCTCAGTGGAAATATTAGCAACATCTTTTAGCCCAGGAACCGCATCTATTAGTTGATCTGGAGTTAGGACACCTGCCTGATAGCCGGTGGTTTGAACCGAAGTAGAACCCGTTCCCGCAATGGTGCCACCCGTTGCCAGAATTTTAATGTTAGGTAATTTTTTCTTAACTGGATTGGTTGTATTAGATGTTATAATCTGTTTAGCCTCAACAGGATGTGATGCATCCGTGTAACTTGAAGAGATGATGATAATCCCGGAAGCCATTAATGTTAGTGCGGTGAGAGCAACTTTTTTCATTGTAGTTAGTTTCTTCATTCGAAATTCCTCCAAATAACGTGTGATTAACAAAAATATAAAGTGAAACTTCCATCAGTTGGGTCTTACTGCCCATTAATGCAAGTTAAACCTTAGTGAACGCTTACATGATTTTAATTTATAATAAGACCTACAGAATCTAACAAAAAAACTAAAAAACTTACAAAAAAATTAGAAATTTAAAAATGACTGTTTTTCATATCAGTTAGCCCTGGTGCAAAAATTTCAAGATGAATCCAATTAATCTTTAAACCTGCTTCAAGTGCAAATATTTCACAATATTTCAGTCAAAATAAAAACTCCCCTCGTATTAATTGGAAGAGAGTTTTTTTATGCTTTAATCCTCTCAACGAGGTAAAGGACATATTAAGCAGTTCATTTTGGAGTACAAATAGGTGTTAAGATAAACGAATTGTATGAGGATATTGAAAATGGAGATAACCATTAGGATTATTTATCAAGGATTTGAATCGAAAATAATGCAACGAAGACGTTTCCGGTAAACGTAAAACTGTTTAAAGAAAACCCAGATCAAGAAGCTGCCCAGATTAGAAGAGAAGCGCACGTTGAGGAAATAATGAATGAAAATACTAATTTTCAGGATAGTTGAACAAAAAACATTTCATTTATGATTTTGAATAGCTTTATATTTTATATAGTAAGGAAAACGGAGTAAATCAATAGAGAGTAATATTAGTAATAATGCTAAGCCAATAGCAAAAGGAACTGCCATACTTTTCACGTAAAATATTGTGAATGCTACAATTACTCCAACTATAAGTTTCGATAACAGGCTAGTCAGTTTAGTAATGCGGTGTTCCGTACCACATTCCCCACATACTCTAGGATTATATCCCCCGAAATTAGCTTTTTGAATTTCTTTCCATCTAAATTGGTAGTCATAGGATTCACATTTTTGAATGCCCAAAATAACCATCCTTTCCTTTCATTGAGGCAATTCTAAAAGAAAATAATCATTTTTCTATTGGTGAATTTTCCTTACTATTCTTCAACTAAACTCCCTCAATATAGAAAGCAAAATCTCCCGATTTCTCCGTTTTTCTTAGATTTTCATAGTAGTTTACCTGGCGGTAATCGCATTATAGTTGGGTAAATATCACTTGAAAGGATAAAATTGGACCTTTTGAGAAAAAAGACTTATTATCCACTAACCAACCACTTACAGAAATTGGTTAATGAGTCAAAATATGACCGCACTGGTGGATGTCCACATTTCTCATGGAGGTCAACCCTCCCATGCCTCACAGAGTCTTCGCTCTCAAATTCCTTCGTCCAACCTATCCATGA
>NZ_JAUSTW010000028.1 GCF_030813055.1 Neobacillus ginsengisoli
GTCGTTGGAGTCAGACTAACGGATGGGCTCTAACGCACCATAGTGTATCGACCTTCCTCTCCCAGCCGTAGAATCATTATTGACGGTTTTAAACATTTTTCATTCTCTTTGGTGCAGCGCTTGCGCTGCATAGGTGGCTAACGGGTGCTAGAGTGAAAGATCAGAGCTGTCATTGAGGCAGCTTTTCTTATTCTAACGAAGCAGGTTACTTGAAGAAGGATTGTTGAATATAACTGCCGAATTGTTAATTTAGCCTAGTTTCGAGGTAACTTAGAAGGAATGGGGAGAAAGAAATGGTAAAATTGCAGACTTCAAAACCACTATTGGTAAGAAGAAGGACGTCTTGGAAGTGGCTCATATGGGCAGTTGTCATTATCCTCCTTGTAGTCATCATTGCCGTTGTAGGTATATCTGTATACGTAGGATGGAGTTTGACTCATCCGGCTAGAAAACCCGTAACGACAACACCTGCATCCGTTCATCTGACCTATGACAATATCCAGTTTATGAGCAGAACCCGAGATGTCCAATTAAAAGGCTGGTTTCTCCCTTCTGCAACGGGAAAAAAGGACAGGACGCTGATTTTTGCTGACGGATATGCGCAAAACCGTTTACAGGAAGAGCTGCCAGCACTCTCTCTAGTAAAGTCGCTCATCAACGATGGGTATAATGTTGTCATGTTTGATTTCCGTGATTGTGGGAAATCAGGAGGAACAGAAACGACTGTCGGCCAATTGGAACAGCAAGACCTGCTAGGCGCGGTGGATTGGGTAAAACAAAATCACCCAAGCAAGGTGGGGTTGATCGGTTTCTCCATGGGAGCTACCACTTCATTGCTTGCGGCGGCGGACGATCCTTCTATCGTTGGGGTTATTGCTGACAGTCCGTTTAATAATTTACTCTCCTATCTGAAAGACAACTTGTCAGATTGGTCGCATCTGCCGAACTTCCCTTTTACACCGCTGATTCTTGATATTATCCCTCCACTTACCGGCATGCATCCGGAAGAGGTGAACGCGCTTTCTGCAGTTGACCGTATTTACCCGCGGCCAGTTCTGTTTATCCATAGTCAAACCGATAAGGACATCCCTTATACGAATAGTGAAACCATGTGGGAAAAACATAAAGACAGGTTCCAGTTCTGGGAAACCACGGGAGTTGGCCATGTTGGATCTTATGCCAAATATAAGGAAATGTACACGGACAAAGTTGAAAGATTTTTTGGAGCACTCATGTGAATGATTCGATAGCATCTTAATGTGTAAATCGAACAGAGCAAGGAGCTATAGCTAAACGTATCAAAATAATTAGTAGACTTATATGGGAGTAATATGGAGACTCTGAGGGCATGATTCCTTGTGAACTGCGGTGGAACCGGAACTTCGTAGTCTAACAGATTCCCTTGAACAGTTATGTGCCTATTCAACACCTCACTTCTTAGCCAATACGCCTTATGAACAAAATATTGTACAGCTTTCGGACATCGTAACTGGAAAAACACCGGGTAGAAATTCAATCAATGATGTTACATTGTTTTGTTCTGTGGGACTTTCTGGCACTGAAGTAGTTGTTGCACATGAGATTATAAAAATGGCTGAAAAGTAAACGAGGATTTGAAATGCCACAACCTATATGATTTGATCAATCTTCCATAATCGGGCGCTTTCCTTGAACAAGGATCAGCGCTTATTTTCATTTTAGGGCCATATTTTTGAATAAGAGAAGGGATTACTCGTAAGTAATCGAATTATAAATTATTAAATTAACGGAGACAGATTACTTCAATAAATTTACTAACGAAATTTATAAATTTAAAATTGATGTTGAGTGACAATAAAGTTGTTTTACAATAAATTTGTTTATAATCTTGGAATTGCAATAATAGATTTAATAAGAGGGATAGCAGGAAAAAGGAGGTAAAATATATATGTCGAGTGTTAATGATTCTGAAGCTTCAGTTGCATGGCGTGGATTTCATCATGTTGCTTTGGCTACTCCAAATCTTGATGCAACAATTAACTTTTATACGGAAGTATTGGGCATGGTGGCAAGTGAACCTTAATCTCCTCAAACATTTTGAGAGCTTTGATAATGTTTGGAATAAAGTGAGTTGTTTGGCAGTTGATTATCAGTTTCACGCTGTTTTGATCGAACTCCATTGCCATTATCTTAAATTCATGGCGTTTCGATACGCTTTTAAAATATTCTTTAATAAAATTAATTTCTTTGGCTTCAAGTGGAATGTGATTATTCGTGAAAAAAGTAATAAGATATTGCAGAAAACTATCATGATACTTGTTTGAAAATATTTCAGGCATAAGTGGGGTAAGTCCGAGATCTAAAAACGGCATGATGGATGTAAATAAATGTAAAATATTGTGTTCAGAAAGATACAACTTACTGAACATCCTAAATTGGTAAGTGAGATTAACATGTCACTTTAGATGTTATTTTGCACCTGTTTTAGTCGCTATTTTGCATGATAAATAATAAAAAAGCTATCTTAAAATGATACCTGAAAAGTTAAAATAAAGTTCTTCAATTTAAAATAAAGTGGTCTAAAACAACAGTCATGTTATTCCATAAAAGGGCCATATTCTTGTGCGAAATGTTTCTAGCTCAAATTGAGGATGGTCCCATCTCTCAGGTAAAGGCTAGACAGTTCCGTTGGAACTGAAGGATT
>NZ_JAUSTW010000029.1 GCF_030813055.1 Neobacillus ginsengisoli
GTTCCAGTGACTGCACATTTTCCATATTGGGAAATGAACTTACTTATGCGGTTGTCATTGTATTCAATCGTTTTATTTGGAATAAAGTTTTTCATAACATAGCTTAATACGTTTTTGTTAATCGCTTTTAGGCTTTGGTGTATTTTTTCTCTTCCTTTAGCAGTATAATTACACGTATCTTGCGAGAAACATAGATTTGTTTTATGCCGTTGAGCATAAATCGGGACAAACACCATTTCCTGTATCTTATAGTATTGTAGGTCGTACCCTTTGTAGCGTTTCTGAAACGTACTAGTCATGTCAGTAAATTTGGCTTCTTTTCTGACGTTCTTTAGTCGATTATATAGCGTCTTTTGGAGGTAAGAGTTCAACTCAATTAAATTATTTGTGATTTGAGTGGCGGCAGAGTAATAATTTTGAATTCCCATTACAACTGTATTAAAATGCCAAACTGTTTCTTTACAAGGTTTTTCCTGAATGGCTTTAATAGATCCCTTGATTTTTATGAACGCATTGGACTTTGCTTTCTTCGTCATATTGGACTGGACTACATAGCCCATCCTTGTCTTACCTTTCCTAATAGCTCGGAAAGCAAATCCAAGAAATTCTGACGAATTTTTCATTAGGTTTATTACCTTTGATTTTTCTTCACTTGTATCAAGGTGTAATCTTGTATAAAGAAAATCTTTTATAGCGTAGTTCATTTTGATCGCTTGCGAGCGTGTGCGACATAAAACTTTAAGATCATCAGCGTATCTTACGATGTAACATTCTTTTAGATTAGATTTCTTGAGCGCTTGTATTTTACTTCCGTTGTGTTTATATGGATGGTTGCTTTTAAATGTCTCCCATTGGTTACTTATCCACCAGTCTAATTCATTTAAAACAATATTAGATAATAATGGAGATAAAATGCCACCTTGCGGCACGCCTTTTGTCGGTATGCCTTCACCTTCAATTTCAGCTTTTAACAGTTTTGAAATGATAAAAAGTAGTGATTTATCTCTAATGCCTAATGACCAAATTTGTTTAAGTAATTTACTGTGGTTTACATTGTCAAAGAAACCGCGAATATCTACATCTATGCAATGATAGAGGCCCGCCAAGTTTATAAGGGACTCAAACCTTGCTTTCGCGTGGTGAGTGCTTCTGTTCGGTCTAAAACCGTAACTATGCTTATGAAACTTCGCTTCGCAAATCGGTTCTAACACTTGTAATATGCACTGTTGAAGGATTCTGTCCCATATCGTTGGGATACCTAACGGTCTTACTTTGCCATTCGGCTTTGATATGAACACACGCCTAACTTTTTGTGGAACATACGATTGAAGCATATTTTGAACCTTCTGAATGACTTCTTCTACAGACAAACATTTGACATCTTCAATGGTTAATTTATTTGTACCAGCCGTTTTACTTCCTGTATTTCTTTTGATATTTCGATAAGCAAGACGTATATTTTCATCAGAACTAATCCATTTCATTAAGTCATAGAAATTTTGACCATTAACACTTTGAGCGTACAAATTGTCAAAACAATACTGCATATCGTAATACTCATTGTGTCTCAGTTTCTTCCGTTTCAACAAGTCGGTGACTCCCTTGGGAGTTGAACCTCTTTTAGTCTCACAAGAACCTTATTAACCGATAGAACTGCCTTACATGGTTGAGTGATTCTTCATTAGTCTAGTGGCTATCCCTTCATGTTGATTAGACATTTCATTGGTACTGTGCCACCACTTTCACTGATACAAAGATAAGTTATACAATAGCTAATCTCACTATTGCTTTCCTTACCAACGGTTCATAGGAAGTAAGTCCTCCACGTTATCAGCTTACAACGTTGAATTATATCTATTATAGAATGAACTTAGGTGCTTC
>NZ_JAUSTW010000030.1 GCF_030813055.1 Neobacillus ginsengisoli
CTCCCTCAGTTTGATACGATTATCTCTCGAATGCTCACTTATTCGCAGGATTTCATAACCCTTGTATTTGGATTTACGTGTAATTGATATGAGTTCAGATCATTTTGGCTTCGTGAAGGCATAGTTAAATAAAGGAGTCAGCTACCACTCCATATTTTTCCATATAATGCACATCTCCACGCCGCCCCTGGAGGCTTTCCCTCCCATGTCTCAACGGGTCAATTGCCCTCTCATTCCATCGTCATGCCTATCCAAGGGGTGGAGGCCAGTTATGCTATCCTGATGGGTCACAGTGCCCTTTTGTTGAATAAACCTGGTACTCCGTACATATTTGAAATCCTACGAATAAGACAACATTCAAAAATAAAGTTTACTATTTTAATTAATACATTTTATATATCAATTGTTTTAATTCTAAGCTGCTAAAGAGGTTAATACTTGGACTTTACTTGAACAATAAGACTCGTTACTTCGTGCTATTCCTACAAAAATCCTTGCTAGTTTACCTATCAGTTTCATGATTGATTTCATTTTCTTTATTTTCTTTACCTTCACATTATGGGAATGGAGGGCTTTAAACTCAGGGTTATTCATCACAAGGCTCATAGTTGCTAAGTAAAGGAATCGCCGTAGCCGAGATCTTCCACGCTTTGAAATGACAATCTGACCTTTCCATTTTCCTGAACTTGCTTCTGCTAGATGCAATCCTGCATGACGTAATAGCGAGTTTCCATGAGAGAATCCGCTTAAGTCTCCTGACTCACCTAGTATCCCAGCTAATGAAATTTCACTTATTCCCTTAATCATAAGTAGTTTTTTCGCGAATGGTATTTTGTTGAGGACATCTTTAACTTGTTGTTCAACTCTTTCGAGTTGTTTTGCAGCGAGGTCATATTCCTCTAATAATTGTTCTAAATGGAATTTATAAGCATCAAGTGCTTGTCCGGTTCCAATAGAAGATTTTGCTAGAGTGATCAGTAATTGAGCTTTTTTAGATCCTGGTTGTCTTTTCATTAATGACTTCCATCCCCTCATAACATCTAGTAGCTCCATTGAAGATATTTCATCTGGAGTTGGAAACAAACGAAGGGTTGCTATGGCCCCTTTGCACGAAACATCGTTAAACACTTGCCGCAGCTCTGGAAAGACAACATCTACCCATCGATTTATTTGATTAATAGACATGACAAGACGTTTTACAACCACATCACGATTAGACATTAGAACTCTAAGTTTCTCAAATGATTCTGATGATGGGCGAATGAAGGAATAGTAGCCGTTTTTGACCATATCCGCGATAACGAGCGCATCCTTTTTATCACTCTTAGATTGGGTATTATCACGATTCTCTTTATTCCTTTTTACTAAGTGGGGATTGACTGTTACTACCTCAATGTTTTGGTTACATAACCATTTAGATAGGTTAATCCAGTAATGGCCTGTAGGCTCCATACCAACTATTGTTGAATCAAATTTTTTTAGTTTTTGTAAGCTTTGAATCCAACTTAATAGTTTTAGGAATCCCTCTTCATTATTTTCAAATGAAAGAGGATCTCCAACTACAATTCCACGGAAGTTAACAGCTCGAGCAACGTGTAGATGCTGAGCGATATCCACGCCAACAATAAGATGTGTATCGGAAATTCTTTCTATTAGTTGATTTTGTTTGTCTTGCATTTTAAAATTCATAGTAGGGCTTCCTCCTTAAGAAACTGAGTTTAGATTGGTCTCTATACTCGTATCTTACTGAGGGGCTCTATTTTTTTCAAACCTGATATTTAACAATCTACAGGAATGCTAT
>NZ_JAUSTW010000031.1 GCF_030813055.1 Neobacillus ginsengisoli
TTTCTCAAGTTTTCTTATTCAGCTATCGGAGTTCAAGAGTTGAAGATCAACGGACAGATCGGCAGCTCTTTTTTCTTGTTGAAGTAACGAAGCAGGTTACTTGAAGAAGGAAATGATAAATTTGTTATTGAATTATTAATAATGAAAGATTTATGGGTAAAGGAGTTATATCTAAATGCAGAATGTACGGAAATTAATCGAAACAAAGAAATCAGGCGTTGCTGAATCGGATATAAAGCTGGCAGAGGAAAAGTTAGGTTTGATTTTTCCCGAACAGTACAAAGAACTTTTTAAGTTAGTAAATAATGCGGAGATTGGTGAATGGATTCTCTATCCTATTAAAACCCAAATAAATCCTAAAAAAACATGGGATGATGTTGTTAGACAAAATAAGGAAGTAAGAGATGAAAGAATGTCTGAAGACCTTATTGCGATTGGTGATGATGGTTCGGGAGATATACTTTGCTTTAAAAAAATGAACGGGAAAATGGGAGATACCGTTTATCTTTGGAATCACGAGACAACAGAATTAGAAGAATATGCACCTAGTTTAAAGGAATTTATTATTATATTTTCTTAAGAATATTTCGGCAGTCCTTTTTTCATTATCGTTATTTAACTAAATGGGCAGGTTAGCTTAATAAGGATTCTTTAAGTAAGCTTATTTTGTATACTTTAGCACATTGCAAAAGCTATCTGCAGATGCAATTAAAGCTAAAAAAGAAGCCCTTATCTCCTTAGAAAAAGCAAGAGGAGAAATGGCGACTTTAAGAAGTCTTTCAAAAGCAGCTAAGATGATGGAAAAAATCCAGAATTGGTGAAACTTAGACTTATTCAAACTATTGAATCTTCACAGGGGAACACTTTCATTATTGACACAAATCATCAAGTTAAGGAAGTATGTGGGGAGAAATAGGCAACAATTATTAGTAATAACAAAATTGAAAGTTTAAGATTCAGTTGGAATCTTTCAGTTTTTTTAATTACTTGCAGAAATGACTGGGTGCTTTACTTTCAAAAGGGGGTAATGCATTTTTACTTATTCAAGTAACGTGGCAGGTTAGTGAAAGAAGCTTTTATTAGTTTTTATTTATGGAAATAATAGGAGAATCGAGTTTGGATGTAGAAATAATTAACAGTTGACAAAATTAAGGAGGACGATATGAGCAAATTTAGTTTGTTTGGCAAGTTTATTATACAAGAAGGCGAACGTGACACAATGGTAGATATTTTGTTGGAAGCAGCAGAATCAATGAAGAATCTGGATGAATGCGAGATATATCTCGTAAATATTTCTGAGAGCGAACCAAATGCTGTTTATGTTTATGAAGTGTGGAGTAATGAAAATGCCCACCAAGCCTCTCTAACTCTTGAAACAACACAAACATTAATAAAACGTGCAAAACCAATTATTACTGGAATGGAGAGAATCAGCACCCTAAAAACAAGAGGTGGGAAAGGCATTTCATCGAATTCTTATTAAGCTAAACCAGCTAATAGTTTGTCAATATTTTTCAATAAAAAATTAAATTTCTCATGCTATACTAAAAATGTGCACGCCGAATAACCTTCCTAAA
>NZ_JAUSTW010000032.1 GCF_030813055.1 Neobacillus ginsengisoli
TAACTGGCAGCATTCCTGTAATGAAGAAATATGAGGTTTGAATATAAAAAAGCCCCTTGGTAAGATATGAGTGTCCAAAGCTTGGCGGCAAAAAGGACACAAACAAATTACCAGGAGGCTATTTAAATGAATTATAACCAAAATGAAAAAATTGCTCAAATTACTTCTCAAACATTAATTATAGGTGTTGATATTGCTAAATACAAGCATGTGGCAAGAGCTCAAGACTTTAGAGGTTTAGAATTTTCGGCACCCTATTACTTTGAAAATTCAAATTCTAGCTTTAACTGTTTCATAGAATGGATTAAAAATTTAATGGATCAAAACAAAATGGAAAAAGTGATTGTAGGAATGGAACCGACAGGTCACTATTGGCTTAATTTAGCTCACTTTCTTAAAGAAAAAAATATTAAATTTGTAGTTGTAAATCCTATGCATGTAAAGAAGAGTAAAGAGCTGGATGATAATTCTCCAACGAAAAATGATGTAAAGGATGCAAGAGTTATTGCACAGTTGGTCAAAGACGGGAGATATGCTGAACCGAATATTCCGCATGGAGTTTATGCAGAACTTCGAGTGGCTCGAAAAATACGTAATCTCCTAGCTGTTGATCTTCAAGCAGTTCAGGGGCAAGTCCATAATTGGATAGACCGCTACTTTCCAGAATTCCTTACGGTATTTAAAGATTGGGAAGGTAAGTCGGCGATCCAATTATTAAAACTAAATTTATTGCCTCATGAGTTAGTGAACCTTTCGGAACAAGAAATATTAATACATCTTCGAAAAGCTGTTAAACGTGCAGTTGGAATCGGTAGAATAAAAGAACTAAAGCAGGTTGCCACTGATTCTATCGGCATTCGTGAAGGTTCGGGTATGGCTAAATTAGAGCTAAGCACGTTAATAGACAAATATGAGCTTATAAAGGAAAAGTTCGAAGAACTGGAATCTAAAATAGATAAACTTCTTGAACAAATTCCTGGTGTTGAACAAATGTTGGCGATTAAGGGAATAGGGAAAGACACGGTTGCAGGCTTTTATGCGGAGGTTGGAGACTTAGGCAACTACACCCACCCTAGACAGATTATCAAATTGGCTGGGCTGAGCCTGAAGGAAAATACATCTGGAAAGCACAAAGGACAAACCAAAATTACCAAGAGAGGAAGGAAGACTTTAAGAGCACTCCTCTTTCGGGTGGCAATGCCTTTGGTCGCTAAAAATAAAGCTTTTAAAGCATTACATGAGTATTTTACAAAACGCCCAAATAATCCATTAAAAAAGATGCAATCGTTGATTGCAATATGTAACAAGCTTATACGAATTCTGTTTACCATCGGTAAAAAGCAGTGTGAATTTAGTGAAGAACGTATGTTAAGGGACATTCCTCATATGGCGGAATTACAGATAGCAGCTTAAATTTCTTTTAG
>NZ_JAUSTW010000034.1 GCF_030813055.1 Neobacillus ginsengisoli
AAGCACCCGTTCGTATTATAAGATCAGCCAGATATTTCTGGTTGACCATTTTTTATATGGTTTTATGATAACGGTAGCCGGGGTAGAACGTAAGCACCCGTGGGACTTAGAGCCCGTCAAGTAAACAGTTCGCCCCCTACTTGTAGAAACATGTTTGAGGCTGGTTGGGACATAGATCTCGTATAACAAGCGAAGCTATGATACTGCAAGAAGGATTAGGGGTACCGGTGAATTTTATTATTGGAGGAGGAGATTTAAAAATGAATCCAGTCGTTGGTCTGGATGTAGCTAAAGGCGAAAGTCAGGTTCAAGCTTTCTTGGATAAGAAAAAACCTTACAAAAGTAGTTTTAAAGTATCACATACTCTAGAGGGATTAGATACTTTACATCAATTTTTTAGAGAAGTTGAGAACTTAACAGGAGTTAAACCTCCAATTGTTCTTGAAGCTACAGGGCATTATCATACTCCCGTTGTGCAGTATTTTGAGGACAGAGATTATTTATTAATTATAATAAATAATCTTATCTCCTATCGAGCAAAGAGCTCGAGTTTACGGAAAGTTAAAACAGATAAAATCGATGCTTATCATCTCTGTCAATTGTACTATAAAGAGGATTTAGAGCCTTATAAAAAACGAGGAATTCACCTCTTAAACCTTCGTAATCTTACACGGCAACACGAAAACTTAACAGAAATATTTGTACAAGCTAAACTGCAGTTTCAAGCAGTTCTTGATCAGGTTTTTCCTGAGTATAAAGGTGTTTTTGGGGACTTATATTCAATTGTTTCTTTACTAACTCTACTAGAATATCCTACATCTAACGATGTCTTAAAAGCTGGAGAAGAAACGATAGCAGCTAGAATAAAGGAAAACTGTAATAGTCGATCTCGTAAGTGGGCGGCTACAAAGGCAAAGGAACTGATAGCTGCAGCAGCACGAAATCCCTTTCAGAAAACTTTATATCAAAGCCATATTTTAACGCTAAAAATGTATATCAATATGCTTTTAGAATACCAAAAG